>NZ_CP187512.1:4887500-4974565 GCF_049821175.1 Algoriphagus yeomjeoni | reverse complement strand
TAGAGAAGATTTCTGAAAAACAATGATCTTGCGGTAGGTACAAGGGTGTCAAATTTGGAGAAAATTAACTTAAATAAAAAATGGATTTCTTCTTGAAATATTGAGTTTTTGATCAATTACTATTTTTTGTTGAAAGAAATTTTGAGATCAAAATACTTTTTGGTTTATGAGGATCATATTGGACTGATTGAAGGCATATTTTAATTCCCCTATTCAACTATTCTAATATTCAAGACCTTGAACGAATCATTACTCAATTCGAAATTATACTGCAATTCATCAACATTCTTTATTTCTCTCTCATTTCCCTAATTTTGATAAAGGTCATTTTGACTAATTACTTTAGATTGAAAAATGGTTTTTATTAAAAGAGTTAAAGAATTAGAGAAATTTTAAACCCAACTATGATAAATAATGACTTTTATACCTTCCCACAGTCCAGTAAAGAGGCCTGGATAGATCAGGTGAAAAAGGACCTAAAAGGAAAGGATTTTGAGGAAACCCTTACTTCCGTGATTTGGGATACTATTAAAACACAGCCTTTCTATACGAATGAGGATTTAGATGATTCTTCTCCTCAATTTAATTTTCACCAGGACCCAAAAATCCCTGGCATGTCGCCTCGAATCTGGAGTAATCTGGTTTCTATTTTCCCTGAAAATGAAAAACAGGCAAACCAAGAAATCCTTCATGCACTTCAGACTGGTGCAGAAGGTTTGATCTTGAATTTGGATGGGACAAAAAATCTAAGTCAGATCTTAAAAGGTGTGCACACAGAGTTTATATCTACCAACTTTTTACCCACTGGAGAGACTGCCTTGTTTTTCCGTGAATTAAAAGAATGGATCAAAGATCTATCTCTTAAGCCTACGATGTTGAGCGGAGCAATTTTATGGAACCCATGCGACGAATTGTTTCAAAGAGGCGAAAATTTCGATGCAGGAATCAACCTAGTGGCAGAAGCAATCAACGATTTTAAAGATTTCCGTGAGTTTTATCCCATGACTATTGATTTTGCCAGGTATGCAAATGCTGGAGCAACGGGCATCCAAGAACTTTGCTTTGGACTTGGAGAAATTATTGAATTGATTGACAAGCTTTCGAAAAAAGCCATTTCCCCTACTCAGGTTTTTGAGAATCTCGCTTTTCACACAGCAGTTGGCGATTCACATTTCGCCGAGATAGCTAAAGTCAAAGCATTGCGGAAGCTGATCGTGGAGCTAGCTGGAAATTATGGCGCAAAAATCCAGATGGAGGATATTCACATTATTACCTCCACTAGCTCATTCAGCAAATCACTTCTGGACAAAAACACCAATCTAATCCGACAGACTTATGAAGCAATGGCGGGAATTCTTGGAGGCGGGAATTCACTTTGGGTAAATCCTGCTGAAGGGAAAAATGCCTCAGTTTTGGAAAATAGAATTGCAAGAAATGTTTCTTCCATTCTCCAAGAAGAAAGCTATTTGGACAAGGTGATGGATCCAGCAGCTGGATCATTTTATCTGGAAAAATTGCAAAAGGAACTTGAGAAATCCGTAGTCTCAAGCTTGCAAGAATTAGAGAAAGATGGTGGTTGGCTAAAAAGTTTTGAAGACCGAACACTTCATGAAAAAATCCGAAATACTCGAGAAGCTGCTCAAAAGAGAGTTCTCTCAAATTCATCAATAAAAGTGGGAGCCAATATATACCTCGCAAAGGGCGAATTGGAAAATCACCTTCCTTTTGAGCCAATCGTCGAGAAAGACTTTCAATTGCTCCCAAGCAGAGCAACTTATTTTGTAGAAGAAAAATCACTGAAGAACGCATGAGACCTGATATAAAAAATTGGAAAACATCAGACATTCAGACTTCTGAATCAAATCCACAAGCAAACTGGGAAGCTCCAGAGCAGATTTCCATCCCACCTATTTTTGATTTAAAAGAAGTATACAAACTCTCTCATGTGAATTACGCTGCCGGAATTCCTCCCTATTTGAGGGGACCATATAGTACAATGTACCGCATGCGGCCATGGACTATACGTCAATATGCAGGATTTTCCACGGCTGAGGAATCAAATGCTTTTTATAGAAAGAATCTAGCCGGAGGACAAAAAGGTCTATCCGTCGCTTTTGACCTAGCGACTCACCGAGGTTACGATTCTGATCATCCAAGAGTAGTGGGTGATGTTGGAAAAGCTGGTGTGGCAATCGATTCAGTAGAAGACATGAAGCTGCTTTTCGACCAAATCCCTTTGGATCAAATGTCGGTTTCCATGACCATGAATGGCGCCGTGATCCCAATTTTGGCTTTCTATATAGTGGCAGCTGAAGAGCAAGGAGTAAAGCCTGAGCAACTCAGTGGGACGATCCAAAATGATATTCTGAAGGAATTCATGGTGCGCAACACCTACATCTATCCTCCTCAGCCGTCGATGAAGATTATTGCAGATATCTTCAAATTCACTTCTGAGCACATGCCCAAATTCAACTCTATCTCAATTTCCGGCTATCATATGCAGGAAGCTGGTGCAACTGCAGATATAGAATTGGCCTACACGCTTGCAGATGGATTGGAATATTTGAAAACTGGCGTAAAAGCAGGCTTAGATATCGATAATTTCGCTCCTAGACTTTCTTTTTTTTGGGGGATTGGGATGAACTACTTCATGGAAACTGCCAAGCTACGCGCAGGTCGTCTGCTTTGGGCAAAAATAGTCCAGCAATTCGATCCCAAATCCGATAAATCCCTAGCACTGCGAACACACTGCCAAACTTCCGGCTGGTCTCTTACTGAGCAAGACCCATTCAATAATGTAACTCGAACAGCGGTAGAAGCACTTGCTGCTGTCATGGGAGGAACTCAATCACTTCATACGAATTCCCTTGATGAAGCAATTGCATTACCTACTGATTTCTCAGCTAGAATCGCTAGGAACACTCAATTGGTACTCCAGGAAGAAACAGGCATAACTGATGTAGTCGATCCATGGGGCGGCTCACACTATGTGGAATTCTTGACTGATCAGTTGGTACAGCGAGCATGGGCTTTGATCGAAGAGGTGGAAGAACTTGGCGGAATGGCCAAAGCTATAGAAGCAGGTTTGCCGAAATTGAGAATCGAAGAAGCAGCGGCCAAAAAACAAGCGAGAATTGATAGTGGAAGAGACATTATTGTTGGAGTAAATCGCTATCAAATAGAGGAAGCGTCCGAAATAGAGGTTCGGGATGTAGACAATAAAGCCGTTCGGGAGTCCCAGCTTGTCAGGCTGAAAAAAGTGAAGGAATCGAGAAATCAGAGTGAAGTAGAAACAAGCTTAGAAAAACTAACTGAAGCTGCCAAATCAGGCCAACAAAATCTATTAGAACTGGCAATAGACGCCGCTAGAAAAAGAGCTACTTTAGGAGAAATCTCAGACGCGATGGAGGTAGCTTTTGGACGCCACCAAGCAAAAACAAAATCTATCACTGGAGTTTATGCAGCAGAAGTGAAAAATCAAGACTCTTTTAAAAAAGCAATTGCTTTATCTGACGAATTCGCTGAATTAGAGGGCCGTCGCCCAAGAATCATGGTTGCCAAAATGGGCCAAGACGGTCATGACCGTGGGGCGAAGATTATTGCAACAGGCTTTGCGGACATGGGCTTTGACGTGGACATTGGGCCACTTTTCCAAACACCGGAAGAAGTAGCGCAGCAGGCAATCGAAAACGATGTTCATATTGTCGGTGCTTCTTCGTTGGCAGCTGGCCACAAAACACTGGTACCGCAATTGATTGATGAATTGAAAAAATTGGGAAGACCTGATATAATGGTGGTTGCAGGTGGAGTAATTCCTGCAAAAGACTATTCATTTCTAAAAGAAGCAGGAGTATTTGCTGTATTTGGTCCAGGGACAGTTTTGTCAGAAGCTGCGATAGAAATATTGAAGAAGTTGATAGAAGAGTAATCTTGATATTATCTCGAGAATAGTCGGGCATCAAAATCGAATGGTTCTGTGAGGGAGATTTCCACCTCATAGAACCTTCTATGCAGAGTATTGATCAAATAATTGAAATCCCCTTGAACCACTGCAGATGGAACTTTCAAAACCAAAAATCTATTTTCAGCAAGAAATTTATCTCCCAATAGCTGAGCGGCATGAGAGTGTGGAATAGCTTTCCAATCCTGTGATAAATCAGAAACCTCAATTTCCTGCACTTCAATATTCTCTGGAATTATGATTTCGACTAATTCATAATCAGTCGGAATGTTTCCCAATGGAGTATGAACAGCGATTTCAGCAGTGCATAGTGCTCGGGATTGACTGGTGTAAAGCACTGCTTTGCCTTTACTGTTCCATCGCCCGCCTGCTAATTCAGCTCCTTTACCTGATAAATCACTTGAGAATTTACTTTTGCTCAGCCGGTAAACCCTCATGCCAGCACTCCATATTCAATTCTAGTCAACTCATCTTTCAGTAGATTAATACCGAAGCTGCTGTCCAAAAAAGATTTTGGCTGCAAATCTCCCAAAGCCAAACAAGGCGTCTCCAACCAAGTCTGAAACTTTGACTTCTTCCCAAATACCTCCACTCCTCTTTTTTGAAGCAGAGCAATTTCGATTATCTTTTCTGACTGCAAGGAATCAAATGACTTTTGCTCTTTTTGGTATCGTTGGAGTGTACGCTCCGAGATGTGTAAATAATCTGCCCACTCTGAAGAAGAGAAAGCACTTTTGGAGGCAAACCTCTCAAAATCCTCAAATGAAACGCCTTCCCTCACAAGAGCAATTACATCATTTATAAACTTATCGTCTTTAGTATTATAAGCTACTTCTGGATCGAAAATAGTAAATTGAGTCATGTCTCTAACTTTACACTAAATACAACTGTCATAGAATTAACGACATTTGTCTAAAGTTGTTCATTTTATCATCACTTTTTTAAAAATTTATTTCCAATATGTCCTTAAAGTTTTTCCCTACATTATTTCTGTCGCTTTGCTTTGCTTGCTCTTCTCCTGAAAAGGTAAAGAATGATAAAGAAATCCTAGCTGATCAACTGGAACACCATCTCAAAACAGAAGTACTTGACAAGTGGTACCCCACGTCTATAGATACAGCAGATGGTGGTTTCCTGAGTAATTTCTCCTACGATTTCAAACCTGGAGAAAAGCAGGAAAAAATGATCGTCACCCAAGCACGGCATGTTTGGACAAACTCAAAAGCTTCGTTAAAATATCCTGAAATAGATTACTATAAAGAAGGTGCAAACCATGGCTATCAATTCCTCAAAGGTAAAATGTGGGATTATGAATATGGTGGATTTTATTGGCTAGTAGACAAGCAGGGAAAGCAAATCGGTAACCCAATGAAAACTGCCTACGGGAATGCGTTTGGGATTTTTGCACTCGCAGCCTACTATGAAGCCTCCAAAGACGAATCAGCTCTAGCATTCGCCAAAGAAGCTTTTCTCTGGCTAGACAAACATGCACATGACTCCATAAACGGAGGATATTACCAGCATTTAGCCATTGACGGCACGCCAATTTCAAGATCAGACTCTGTCCCGTCCACTTCTGATTTGGGCTATAAGGATCAAAATAGCTCCATTCATTTGCTGGAAGCATTCACTGAATTGTATCATGTTTGGCCAGACCCAGTTGTGAAGGCGCGATTAGAGGAAATGCTTCTCCTAATAAGAGATCAAATTGTGACCGAGAAAGGTAACTTGACCCTTTTTCTTTATCCAGACTGGAAGCCTGTGACTTTCGTAGACTCAACTGAAGCAGTTATTCTTGCTCATCATAATTTGGACCATGTTTCCTTTGGCCACGATGTGGAAACAGGTTTTCTGATGATAGAAGCCTCAGAAACATTAGGTTGGGAAAATGACACTACAACCCACCGAATTGCAAAAAAGATGATCGATCATGCGCTGGAAAAGGGTTGGGATGAAAGTGTAGGTGGATTTTATGATGAGGGTTATTATTTCAAAGATGGCTTCAGAATTACTCACGACACCAAAAATTGGTGGGCACAGGCTGAGGGAATGAATGCACTTTTATTGATGGCTGAGCTTTACCCAAATGACCCACATGACTATTATGGCAAGTTTCTAAAACTGTGGGAATACACAGACAAATACCTGATCGATCATGAAAATGGAGATTGGTATTCCGGCGGTTTGGACAAACAACCAGAATTGAAAACAGTAGGAAAAGGAAATATATGGAAAGGTATTTATCATCATTATAGGTCTTTAGATCATTGCATTGAAAGATTGAGAGAAATGAGTAGACATGGCGAATAGAGTTATGAACCTTTTTGATAGTTAAGAATGAAGAAAATTACTTTTGTATTTGACCCGGAAACAGAGCAAAAAAAACTTGACGAGCTTCTAGAAAGACTTGATCCAAAGCCTGATAACCATGTCTCACTATCTGAATTGAAGGGTTCAAATTATTCCGAAAATGATTGGTTAGCCTGCTCCCTTTCCGACAAACAATTAAAAGAGTTAATAGAATCGCTTGGAAAGACTAAAGTAAAACTTGCCCTATTACCACATCCTGATGGGATTGAGAACAGAAAAGGATTTTGCATCAATTCTGACTTTGAAGATGCCTGGCAAGAAATACAAGAAGCTAAGGAAATCCCTGATTTAGAAACTATGCAGGTAAACGAGCAGATAGTTTTTAACTCGCTGGTCGTAGGTACTTCTATGAGTATCCTTTATTCCAATTCTACCTCCTCCTTTTTTGCGGGAATTAAAAAACGCTTTTCTCAACTAGTAAATCTTTTTCGAAGGGTAAAACTTAAGCCATACACCATAACTTATCTTGATAAGAATGAGGAAGAAAAAACAGTTGAGACAGCCGCAATGGGGATTTTAGCGGTGGCCCATTGTGAAAGCAATTTCATTTTTCGGAGGGTTATTGAGGAGTCTGGATTAAATGATGGAAGAATTCACACTTTAATTTTGGCTCCCAAAAGTCTATTTGCTTTAATCCAGTTCGGACTACAAAATCTATTTTTCCCAACACATGGAAGCACGCTTCCAAGTTTTGTAGGCTATATCTCTAGCAGTGAGGTAAAAATCAATTCGAAACAAAAGATTCATTTTGCTCTTGATGGACAAGAAGGAGAAGAAAAAGAACTCATCATTAAGCTCACCGAAGACCCGATCTCCATTTTGCCTGGAAAAATCTTGCTTGAGCAAGAAAAAAAAGAAGGCCCTGCAGAGATAAATGCAAAGTCACTTCCAACCGGAAAACTGAAAGAAGAATTACTCCACGGATATTTGCCATGGGTTCGTCACGCTACTGCAGAAGAATTCAAAGAGCTATTTTCCTTGTTAAGACAGAATGCGCAAACCAGTTCTAGCTACTTGGTTTTGATGGCGCTTTCTACGATGATTGCGACCTTTGGACTTTTCGGCAATTCCGCACCAGTCGTGATAGGCGCAATGATCTTAGCTCCATTGATGGGACCTATTATTTCCTTGGCTATGGGGGCACTTCGTCAAGACGGGTTACTCATCAAAAACAGCATGATCACTATCTTTTGGGGAGTTGTCATTGGGCTGTTCTTCTCAATTCTAATTTCATTGATTACACCTCTGGAAGTTCTCAATGATCAAATTCTCGCCAGAATCCGACCAAATCTATTGGATTTAGGAATTGCAATTGCTTCGGGAGTTGCTGGCGCATATGCCTACTCTAAAGAGGAAATCAACAAAACGCTTGCTGGCGTAGCTATTTCTGTTGCTTTGGTACCACCTTTGGCTGTGGCAGGAATAGGTATAGGATGGCTAGATCCGGTAGTATTCGGAGGAGCCATGCTTCTCCTAGGAACAAACTTAGCGGGGATTGTCATGTCGGCCTCATTAACTTTCTTGATATTGGGCTTCTCACCTTTCCGTCTTGCCAAGCGCGGACTTATGATCAGCCTGGGAATTCTACTTGCTATCGCTTTGCCTCTTGGTTTGAGCTTTACTAAAATGGTCAATGAAAACTCGATCATTCAGGAATTAGCTGGAAAGGAAATCCCTCATGGAATACTAAGAGAAGTGAAAGTGATACAGTTGAATCCGCTCCGACTCTCAGTGATAATTCTTGCAGATAAAGTTCTCACTGCAGATGATTTTGATGAAATAAAATCTGAGATCGAAGAAGAAGTCGACCAGCCGATAGAATTAGAAATGACATTGGGAATCAGCATAGGAGAATCCGCTAAAAACGTAAAAAAAGAGGGTTTTTTTGAAGGAATCTGGAAGTCTTTCACTCAGTAGAAAGCAAATCACAATACCAAAACCCATACAGCTCAGGATCTTCTTTCTCATTTGAAAAGCACTGATCAGAATCGTCTTCAGTTTTTGGTGCCTCGTATTTTCTAAGTACTATTTCCCCTTTTTCAAAGGCAATCGGCTTACTGAAAATTGGTCCGTCGAATACGAACGTATGAAACTCACCATTTTCGCCGCAAGGATCGACATTGGATGGAAGGTCTTTCAAGAAGTCTTCATCAATCACTCTGCCCACAAAGCTTTTATCCAAATATTTCTCGTTCACACAAGTGGTGACGGTCTTGAATCCTAAATCCAAAAACTCATGTATAAGATTATCTGTAGGCAGGTCCCAAAGAGGAAAAACACCTTTAATGTCTAATTCCGATAATTTGTTTTCTCGATAAGTTCTCAGATCTTCCAAATAAATATCTCCAAAAATTGAGGTTTTGATTCCTTCTTCCTTGATTTTGGAAAGGGTATTTCGCATGGTTTCTTCGTAGACTTCCATGGTTGGCATATCTGGAACTTCCATTTTCACCAAGGGAATCCCAATACGTTCAGCTTGTTTTTCCAATAACTCCACACGAACACCATGCATGGATATCCGCTGGTATTTTTGACTGATACTTGTCAATAAATAAGCGATTTCAAACTCCCGTGACTGCTGTAATTTATATAATGCCAGTGCAGAGTCTTTTCCCCCACTCCAGTTGAAAAGTGCTTTCTCTTTGTTCAAAACTTAACTTTTTTGCTTTTCCAAAAGTAAACCCTAATGCCCAGAACATTTGGCTACCTGAAAACAAAAAACGGATATAAATTACTTTATATCCGTTTTGAATTTGGTGGATAGATATTCTTTTATTCTACTTTTCTTAATTCTTTTCTAGGAATCATTTCATCTCTTTGAGCTGTGTTGTACACGAATGAAGCAATAACCACGGCCATTTGCTTCAAGTCATCCAACTCCAATCTCTCAAACGTATCCATATTTGTATGGTGCGTTCGAGTGCGGTATTCTACAGGATCTTGGATGAATTGGAAACCTGGAAGGCTCAATGCATCAAAGCTCTGGTGATCCGTTCCTCCGGTATTGCTGATGGTGATCGTACGGTCTTCAACTATATCATCCAAAGGTAAAAACCACTCATTGAAAATCGGCTCAGCATCAGCATTTCCTTGAAGGTAAATCCCACGAACTCGACCTGTACCGTTGTCAATATTGTAATACGCGGACAACTTTTCGTGCTCAGGTTTCAATTCCATCGTCTCACGATCACCAAAATGATTCTTCACATATCCTCTAGATCCGTGAAGCCCTTGCTCTTCACCGCCCCAAAGTGCAATGCGTACACTTCTCTTTGGCTGAAGACCTGTAGCTTTCAAAATCCTAACAGCTTCCATCATCACGATACAACCCGCTGCATTATCAGTCGCTCCACCTGCACCATGCCAGGAATCCAAATGTCCACCAAGCATTACTACTTCTGATTTCAAAGTAGGATCAGAACCTGGTATCTCAGCGATCACATTGTATCCCTGAAGATCATCAGTTCTGTAGCGGGTTTTCACTTCTGCTTCCACTTCCACTTCTACCCCATTTTCGCTCAATCGAGCCATCAAATTCACATTTTCAGGAGCAGTTTCCAATTCTGGAATTCCCTCTGGAGTATCTTTGATATAACCTCGGGGGCTACTTGTGAAAAGTGTGCCGTGACGACCATTTACTCCTTTGATGATCAGAGCTGCACCTTCTTCAGCAATAAACTCATTGACTTTCTGAGCCAAAGCTCTAGCTGCCCTCAAGTCAGCAATCATCTCCGGCGTGTAGCCACTATTTCCTCTCGGAGCTGGATGTTCCATACCATGCAGCTGTTCCGCTGTGAAACGTACAGCATCTGGTTCATAGGTAGGCTCTTGGGTTCCAGTTGGCTTAATAGCAACAATAGCACCTTTGAGTTTGCCTTTGTATTTAGCAAAGTCCTCTTCAGTTTTTATGTCAAGAAAATAAACCTTGCCACTTACTTCACCCTTAGTGCTTTCAGTCCAGGCTTTAGGAATAGCTATAAAAGGCATGTAATAAGGCTTAGTCATCGCAACGTAGCTCTTTTCCATTTCCCAGCCACGGCCAAATTCGCCCCAAGGCTCAGTTGCGGCATTTTCCAAACCCCAATCAGAAAGCTGCTTGACTGCATAAGTTGTAGCACGTTCGTAGCCTTCAGAATTGCTCAATCTCGGGCCAGCTTTGTCCACTAATTGAAAAGCAATCTCCTCTACTTTGGAATTTTCTAAGCCTTCTTTTTTGATTTTCTCAATTGCCTCAAGTTCTACTTGTTGGGCAAAAGTCACTCCGGCTAAAAATAATGCAGGTAGGATTAATAATCTTCTCTTCATAAATATTGGGGGTTAAGAAATCGTTCTATCTAAATAAATTTGTGTAGAAAAATAAACTTCAGGGTGAAATTAACCTAAAAAAAAGGATCATAAACACTGTTCATGTAAAAGTCAGTCAATAATCAATTTCGAACCCTGGGCATTTTCTTAATTTCAGGTATCTTCAAGAAATAACCGTTAGCCTCATAATTTTTTCAATCTTTTGAATAGACAATCTTCCCATCTACCACTGTCTTTTGCACAACAACCTGATGAATTTCCATTGGGTCGATCGTGAATAAGTCTTTTGAAAAAACGACCAAATCTGCCAAATATCCTTCTTTCAAAAGTCCTTTGCTACCTTCTTCAAAAGATGAATAAGCTCCCATTGAAGTATAAGCTTTCATCGCTTCAAAGATGCTGATTCGCTCCTGAGGAATCCAACCTTCAGCTGGATATCCGCTCGGATTTCTTCGATTCACCGCATCATGAATTCCTCTTATTGGGTTCAAACTTATACATGCCGGCCAATCACTACTGAAAACCAATTTTGCATCTGAATCCAAAAGTGACCTCCAAGCAAAGGAAAAAGGCAACCGCTCCTCCCCTACAGCCTTTGACCAAACCGTCGTAGTGCCAGGTTCTGCATGAATCGGCTCCATGCTTGGTAGTACTCCTAATTTCGAAAAGCGTGGAATATCATCAGGGTTGATCGTCTCAATATGCTCCACCCGGTGCCTTCTTTCCATAGAATCATTTCCCAACATCGCTTTTTCGTAGGCATTCAAAACTTCCCGTACGCCGCGATCTCCGATGGCATGCGTGTATAATCGGAAGCCCTTTGCATCCAATGTTTTCACCAAGTTCTGATAGTTTTTTATTGAGAAATTTAACAGGCCAAAGGCCAAAGGATCTGAAGAAGGTAGATCTGAATATGGGGCTAACATAGCTCCAGTATGCCCCTCAATCACGCCATCAATCATGAATTTGATCGCATCAGCCCGGATCCAAGGATTGGTAACACCAACACTATCTTTCAAAAATGCAAAGCGCTCAAGTTGACTTGGACTGGTCTCTTCAGAAACTGAAAATGCCGCTGCATAGCGAAGGGTAAGCTCACCATTGTCATAAAGAGTTTGAAACAAGCGAAGGTCTTTTTCCGAACCAGAGGCATTTTGCACGGAGGTGATACCTAGTGAAGCAGCATACTCCAAGCCTTTTCTAAGCCCGTTCAATTCATCTTCAAAGGTATCCTCAGGAACCAAATTACCTACCAACCCCATCGCATTTTCCTTCAATGCACCTGTGGGTTTCCCGTTTTCATCTTTGACCAATTCTCCAAAACCAGTAAAAACCGAAGTTCCATTTAATCCTGCTAGTTCCATTGCCTTTGGATTGGCATAAGCCGAATGACCATCATAGGCGCGGATAAAGACCGGTCGATCAATGTCCAAAGCCTTCATTGTCTCATGGTCAGGCAATCCCGATTCAAAAAAAGTGTATTGCCAACCTCTACCCGTGATCCATTCCTTGTCTGGGTTATCATCGATAAATTTCAAGGTACTTGTAATGGCAGCGTCAAACGTTTCTGCACCTGATAATTCCACTTGAGTCAAACCCATCGAACCACCTAAAAAATGTATGTGTGCATCGTTGAATCCTGCAGTAGCAAGTTTTCCCGCTAAATCCAAGACTTGGGTTTCTGGTCCAGCCAATGCCAAAATAGATTCTGAATCACCAATGGCAACTATGAGGCTCTCTTTAATGGCGATTGCTTCTACAAAGGAGTTTTCGCTTTCTCCAGTCCAAATTTTAGCATTGTGAATAATAAGTGTGGGCGGACTTCCTTCTGTTTTACATTGAGAAAACAAGAAACATGAAAGGAGGAGAACGAGGATATTTCGCATAAAGAAAATTAATTGCTAGGTAACATATTTCTGATGGCTGAGATTTTCCACTTTCCCTTCACTGCCTCCGCGACAAATGTGCTCCACATCTTTCGGATGGTGCCGTCAGCATTCTTGATCTCATAGCGACAATCTACAAGTGCCGCTTCCTGACCTAAAAATCGAATGGATTCTACTTTGAGTGTTCGGTCACCTGGATTTTCGGTGGAGCTTTCCATCATTCCTTTTACTGCCTCTGCGATCCCTTTTCGCCAAACACCAGAAGAAACCAGCTGATCAATATCTTTAACCAATATTTCCTTGAGCAGTACAGAATCCTTTGTCTCCCGAGCTTTAGAATAAGAACTGATCAGATCGATGATCTTTTGGGATTCTTCCTTTGGATTTATAGGGTTTTGGCAAAAAGCAGAGGAGGTGATGAGGAGGAAGAAGTAAAGGAAGATGAGGTTTTTCATGGGGCAAGAGTACATAGACAGATGGGAAGTTACTTAATGAAATTCTAGGAATCACTTTAATTTAACTAAATCTCCTACAAACTATTGGTACTTAAAAAGCTTTTGTATTCACCTTCTGCAGGATAGAAATACACTGAAACAATAACCTTTAGTTTACCTTGCGCCTCACTTTCTTCATCAAAAAACCTTATCTCCCAAGTAGATTGATAGAGTTCTTTTAAAATTTCATCATCTAAGTCATTCCCAAATCCCTTGATCATTTTTACCTGTGAAGGATTGGTCAGATCTTCAAGATTAACTTCAAAAAGGGCAAACTTTTCAATTAGTAATAGCCCTTTTTTAGAATCCAGAAAATCATAAAAATTGGATGATATTATCGGGAAATATCTTGCTGTTAACGTATTGTCATAAGCACTAATGGAACGAAGCACTTCAATGTTTCGATTAGTATTTCTATAGTTATTTTTGAGATTTATTGTGTAGGAACATGCACCAAAAGAATACATCCCCTTTCCAAATGAATTGGCAGCTATCACTAGCTCAGATCCTTTCGGAAAATAAACCGAACAAGAACTCCCCATCTTTCCATCACTTCTTCCTCTGATATAAATTGAAGTAAGTGTTGGACCTTTGAACAGCTCTACTATTTCTATATCTGCTTTGTAAATTTCATCCTGATTCTGGTTTGGATAGACTTCAATAATTTTAATCTGTGCTACGAAATCCGAAGAAATGAAAGCTTCAGTAAGACCTACAGGGCCACAATCACAGACAAAAGTTTGGTTACCTACTACAAATAAAAGTAATGCACATAAAAGTCTCATCGCCTTAAATTTAAAAGAAACGAATTGTTCCTGACATTCTTTAAGGATTTTTAAGGTAGGAAAAAAGGTATTATCCTCCAGCTTCTGGAGAAGCAGGACAACTGTGTACTCTGCGGAAACTTTGCGCCCCCAGCGGCAAAAAAAACAAAAAAGCCACCCATACTGAGTGGCTTTACCAATATTTAGGATAGTAATCTCTTACTGATCTTCTCCTCTTAGTTTGAGTACAGAACCATCCAATACATCTCCAATGCGTATTTGACATGCCAACCTGGATGTAGGAAAGTACTCAGGCAGATTCTCCAGCTGATCCAATTCAGGATCTGTAGCTTCTCCCAATTCGTCCTTGCCTTCCAGCACTTCAATGTGACATGTCCCACACAAGGCCATGCCTCCACAGGTAGCCAAAATCGGATATTCGTATGCTTTGAGGATTTCCATCAAGTTGAAGCCCATGTCATCTGGCGCTTCGCATTCTTGACGATTTCCTTCTTGATCTTCTACAGTGAAATTAACCATGCTGCAAAAATAGTATTAAAATGAATTTACACCATTAACGGTCGTGTATTTGAAGCTCAATTTCTGATCTGGATACACATATTTGAAAGCAGAATGCATCATGATCGCCGCTTCGTGGAATCCACAAAGGATCAATTTCAATTTTCCCGGATAGGTATTGATATCACCAATCGCATAGATTCGATCCACTCCAGTAGAGTAATCTCGCGTATCTACCTCAATCGCATTTTTATCAATGCTCAATCCCCAATCTGCAATTGGCCCAAGCTTTGGACTCAAGCCAAATAGTGGAATCAAATAGTCAGTTTCTATTTTGATTTCAGCTTTGCTCTTATCTACAAAAGTCACGGTGTCCAATACTCCGTTTCCAGATACTTCCTTCAAATTAGCAGAAAGAATTAGGTCGATTTTTCCTTGGTTTGCCAAGTCAAACACCTTAGCAGCAGAATCAGGAGCTCCACGGAAAGTCTCATTTCTGTGCACCAAAGTCACTCTTTTGGCAACTTTAGACAAGAAAATAGTCCAGTCCAACGCTGAATCTCCACCACCTGCAAGAATTACATTTTTATCTCTGAAAGTCTCAGGATTCTTTACCATATAGGTAATTCCTTTTCCTTCAAAAAGCTCTAAATTCTCAACCACTGGCTTTCTGGGCTCAAAACAACCCAAACCACCAGCGATGATTATTACCTGGGCATGCACATGTGTCTTGTCACTAGTAGTCACGATGAAAGATCCATCTTCCTGCTTGTCCAAATGATCAACACGCTCGCCTAGCGTAAAAGTCGGAGAAAACGGCTTTGCCTGCTCCATCAGATTATCCACCAAATCCTGCGCATTAACTTCCGGGTAACCAGGAATGTCGTAGATAGGCTTTTGCGGATAAATCTCCGAAAGCTGACCACCCACCTGAGGTAAAGCATCGATAAGGTGACAACGCATTTTCAGCAAACCAGCTTCGAATACTGCAAAAAGGCCTACTGGGCCGGCTCCGATAATACAAAGGTCTGTATGGATCATGATTATTGAAAATTTGGGGCTTCCCCTGGTTAAAAATTTCCTTTATTGTTAACTATTTATTGGTCTAAAGATTCTCCGTTTAGATTCTGGTAAATCGTATCAAGAATCCTCTTAAACTCATCGAAATCATGGGGACTTAAATTCTCCCAAGCTTTCTCTCTAATATGAAGTATTTCTGGCCTTAAGGAAGAAACCTTAGAAACTCCTGATTCTGTCAAGTGCAACTGAAAACTACGACGGTCCTGAGGGTGTGGCATTCGCTCCACGTATCCTTTTTTGCAAAGCAAATCAATAATTCGGGTCAGCGTTGGATGGTCCTTAAAAACCAGATTAGCCAGTTCCGTCTGACTGAGCACCTCATTTTCTGATAAGTTTTTCAGTACCAACCATTGATCAACCGTCACATCAAAATCTCCTGATTTAAACTGTTGCTGAGCATATTGCTTCACCTTTCGGGCCGTGCGGTCCAATAGAAATGAATACTTGGAATATTGCTCTTGTGTCATACCAATAGTTAGTATGACAAATATATAAAAAATCTGAATCAGGAAAACAATTCTCTATTATTTTTATAGGGTTTGTGGGATTATGATTAGAAAATTGAAATATTGGAAAATTACCCATTTGAGATTTCAGAATTCAAATTTCAGATTTCCTCAATACCCATATTTCCCTTGCCACTTTGAGCTAAGGTATCTTCTCAACTCATTTTCTCTGGCATTTTCCCCAGGGTCGTAAAGCTTCAACCCTTTGATTTCATCCGGTAAAAACTCCTGATTCACGAAATTACCGGGAAAATCATGGGAATACTTATAGGCTTTTCCATAGTTCAAATCCTTCATTAATTTGGTAGGCGCATTGCGAAGATGAAGCGGAACGGAAAGATCACCTTTCTCTCTCACTAGAGCCTGAGCTTGGTTTATGGCCATGTAAGCAGCATTGCTTTTCTGACAACTTGCCAGATAAGTAACACACTGAGATAGAATTATTCTGGACTCTGGATAACCAATGATTTTCACTGCCTCGAAGCAATTCGTTGCCAAAAGCAAAGCATTTGGATTGGCATTACCGATATCTTCCGAAGCCAAAATCACCAATCTTCTAGCAATGAACTTCACATCTTCTCCCCCTTCGATCATCCTAGCCAACCAATAAACGGCCGCATTTGGATCAGAGCCACGGATAGATTTGATAAAGGCAGAAATTATATCGTAATGCTGCTCTCCTGATTTATCGTAAAGTGCCACTTTCTGCTGTGCTATTTGCATCACTTTTTCATCCCTGATCACACAAGGATTTTCGTTGATGCCATCAATGACGATTTCCAGCAGATTCAGCAGTTTTCGTCCATCTCCTCCAGAGATTCGTAATAGCGCGTCAGTTTCTTTGAGTTCTACACTGATTTTTTTCAACTCAACATCCTGCTCCAACGCCTGATGAATCATCGCTTCAAGCTCTGTTTTCCCTAACGAATTGAGTGTAAAAACCTGACATCTCGAAAGCAATGCAGCGTTGACTTCAAAAGAGGGATTTTCTGTAGTCGCTCCAATCAGACGGATTACTCCCTTTTCGACAGCTCCAAGCAGCGCATCTTGCTGAGACTTATTGAAGCGGTGAATCTCATCTATGAAGAGAACCACTCCCTGCTGAAACTTCGCTTTCTCAATAACATCACGGATATCTTTCACCCCAGAACTAATCGCGCTCAGCGTATAAAAAGGCGCTTTGATTTCATTTGCGATGATATTGGCAATAGTAGTTTTTCCCACCCCTGGAGGTCCCCAAAGAATCAGAGAGGGGACATTTCCAGACTTGATGGCCTTAAATAAAAATGACTTGGGAGAAGATAGATGCTCCTGACCGATCAGGTCTTCCAATCGGGTTGGACGCATTCGTTCTGCAAGAGGAGTGTTATTCATTTTGAAGAATCTAGATTCAAGAGGCAAGATAGGGAGAAATGAAAAAAGGCCTTCAAAGGCCTTTTATTTTGACAAAGTTTGTCTGACTGTTTATATATGTGAAACTCGCTTCCCAAACTCTTCCAATTGATCATCTCCAAAATCCAGATGCGTCACAAATCTTACTAAGTCTGGACCGAATTTGACTGCTTTGATTTCCTTTTCTGCAAGAATCTTTAAGAACTCTTCAGGAGAAATCCCTTCCAATCGCGCGATTACAATATTGGTAGCAACAGGAAAAACTTCAGAAACGAAAGATAACTTCAACAACATTTCCCCCAAAGTTCTAGCTCGTGCATGATCTTCCTTTAGTCTAGAAACATGATGATCCAAGGCATAAATCCCGGCAGCGGCTAAAAACCCTGCTTGACGCATTCCTCCACCCCAAGACTTTCTGACTTTTCTGGCTCGCTTGATATCAGCTTTTGAACCTAGAAGCAAAGAACCAACTGGACAACCCAAGCCTTTGCTCAAGCAAATAGAAATCGTATCGAACTGCGCTCCCCAGTCTGCTGGACTTTCACTGGTCTCTGCCAAGGCATTGAAAAGCCTTGCGCCATCTAAGTGCAACTTCAAGCCATTTTCATCACAAACCTTACGAATTGGAATGATCTCATCTAACGTGTAAATACTTCCCCCACCCTTGTTCATGGTATTTTCCAAAGAAACCAAGGTTGTCTCAGGAGCATGGACGTCATCAGGATTGATTGAAGTTTTGACTTGGTCTGCAGTGATTTTACCCAAATCTCCCTCAAGCAGCTTCACCGAAGCCAAGGAATTAGCCATAATACCACCACCCTCATAGAGGTAGATGTGTGAATATTTATGGCAAATGACTTCTGTCTGAATGCGGGTATGGAGTCGAATCGCGATCTGGTTGGTCATCGTTCCTGAAGGGCAATAAATCGCAGCTTCCATTCCAAAAAGCTTAGCAGCTTTCTCTTCCAAGCCGTTTACCGTTGGGTCTTCACCAAACACATCGTCTCCTACCGGCGCAGAAAACATAGCCTCTTTCATTCCTATTGTCGGTTTTGTTACCGTATCGCTTCTTAAGTCAATTATCATTTCTTGAAATACTTGGATTTAGAACTTTTTGATGGAGCCAAAGTCTTGATGGCTGCTGCAGCTTCAATCGGACGATCTGTCGCCAATATATCAGCCCCCTTCTGCACGAAACTCGCATAAATCTGGTCGCCTCGCGCCACAGCACTTTGGTCAAGGTTTCCCAAAACTCCTAAAATAGTGAAGACTCCTTTTTCGTGTAGGGCCTTGTTGAATTCTTGCGGACGCTCAGCTACACCTGTAAAAGCAATCACCCGAGTCCATGGAATACCGGATTCTTCCAAGCGTTGAATTTCTTCCATATTTCGAATAGTTACGGAGAGCATCAACTCAGGGGCCATGGAATGCAATTTTTTGGCTGCCGCAAAGGAATAGGTGATCAAAGCTGCATGAGCTTCAGATCCTGTTTCCTTTACAGCTTCGATGATTTTTTCATAGGGGACCGACTGCTTAATATCCACAGTCAAGAGCGCTTTTCCCTTGGACCAGATCAAAGCTTCTTCCAATGTTGGGACTTTGAAGTCCGTGACCTTTCCCTCTTCATCTTTAAGAAAAAGGGTTTGAATCTCAGCATAAGTTGCATCGCTGACCAAACCGTTTCCAGTTGTGGTTCGATCCAATTTATCATCATGCATCAGAACCAATACCCCGTCTTTGGTCATTGCCACGTCCAATTCAATAATCGTCGGGGTGTATTTTACCACATTGGCAAAGGTCTCTATCGCATTCTCAGGAAAGCCCGGATAAGGCCCACCTCTATGAGCCGAAACCATCGGGATACGATCCGAAGTCCAGGTATAAAAATCCCGAGCTTCTTCTACCCTACCTAATTGTATGTAATTCTGAGATACTTCTTCTACTGTAGATTCTACAGCTACTAGTTCCTGTTGCTCTGCCGGCTTTTGGCTACAAGAACCAAAGACTAAAAGCAGAAATGGAATCCACAAAAACTTATTCTTCATCTTTCTTCGAATCTTTTTTGAATATAAAATCTAGACCAGAGCTCCTCTTTCGGAAAATTTCTTCCATGTCTGCCAATTCCAAATTTAGAGCTTTGGTAGATATTTGGATCTCAATCAAGGATAATCCAAGTGAAACCAAAAGTGACAACATGCTTCCCACGAAGACCCAATTCGCTACCATGGTGTAGCCACGGAAAAGCAAATACATACAAATGATGCATAATAAAAAACTGAAAACTCCGAAGAGTTGCATGTTTTTGATGAGGGTAAGCCTGCGGCGCAAATTATGGATCTGCTCTACTATTATTTCCTGATTAGAAGCCTCCATATAGTTTTTGTGCAGTCCACGAATCAAGCTAGCGATGGCCAAAAAGCGATTGGTGTAAGCAAGCATCAATAGTGTTATAGCAGAAAAAAGTAAGGCAGGCGTAGAGAGTTGAAGTTCCATAGGCGAAAGTTAATAGATTAAAGATGCTTCAATTTCCCTGAAATGAAAAACCTGCTCCAATGATCGTCAAATCACTTGAAAGTTAACCGCAATTAAAACTTATGGTGTAAGCTAAACTGTAGCTGTCCTTTGCTCCAATTATCCGTGGTCTGCAGCATCCAGCCGCCTTGCACTCTAAGATTAGACAGTAAACCATATCCTCCTCCGAGGTATAATCGATTTCTATCAAATAGCTCAACCGATCTTCCATCGCCAATATCACGTTGCCCATTTATGAAGATCTCATTATAGAGAGCCAGATATACGACTCCTTTTTCCAAGGCGGAACCATTTAGTGGCACATTCAGGAAAAGGTTGTAGCGAAATCTGGTCCGGAGATCCTGTGTCTCTACCCATCTTTGCTCATATCTGAATCTATGAGTGAACAGAAAAACACGACCTACTTTAGTGGGGAATAATGCTTCTTGATAAATCCTGTTTTCCAATACTGTTGCATCAGATTCGCCATATGCCCCAGTAGTAATATTAGCATACCCCATAGTAAATAAGATATTGGCATTTTCAGGTGTATAAGTAAAACCAGACCTGAGGAGCAACTGCTCCAAATCACTCACTGGACTCCAAAGACGTAGCTGTAAGTCTCCTTGAATGCCAAACTGGGAGTTCTTAAAGGACTTATTATAAAAGTACATGTACCAAGTACCCAATTGATCTTCATCAGGCCCTGATTGAGCAAAGGAATAAATTGAAAAAAAAGAAAGTAATAAACTTAAAAGTAATTTCTTCATAGGTATTGAATCATGATCTATTGTGAGTATTCGTAAAGTCTACCAACTTATTTTCATATAGTAAGTAGTTTCGCTTTCATGCCAATAAAGATACAAAAGCAGCCTAAAGTAAGAATTAAACAAAAAATGCCCGCTCTTTTCAGAACAGGCAATTTTAAATTTTATCATTTTAAATTTTAAATTACTAAGCCACTTCTCCCAGCACAACCAATTTCTCCAGAGTAGGTGATTTTGATCCACCTTTAGGCTCTATGGTGATTGCAAATGCCCCAGCTTGGGCTACCGCTTCCATTTGTTGTAAAGTCAGCTTTTCTCCTGAATTAACAAGCCCGATTCCTACTGGCCCATCGTCTCCGATAGCCCAAAGCTGGTAATCCAGATCATCACTTAACTCATTCAGATTATTTACTGCGATAAATACTTCTTGTGCATTTTGGTCCCAAAGAACATCGACTCTTGCATCTTTCTGCATGTCAAAACCTTCGCCTTTCATTTCAATTCGCTTGAAATCTCCAGCTACAAATTTATCAAGTCTGCTATCAGCTTCTTCAAAGTCCTGCTTAACCTGATTCAAGTTATCAGCCATCACGCTTTGATCCTGAAGTAAGGCAGTAAATTGATCATTTCTTTCTTGGTACTTGCCAGCATAATAGAATGCTGCTCCTGAGGCTACTATTGCCGCTATAGATGCTGCTATCGCAAAAGGCTTCCAAGGACTAGCTATTGGCACCACTTTCGTGTCAGTCGGTGCAGTAGTTGGTTTTGGAACTTCTTTGAGAATAAAATCATTTTCTAGGGTAGAGAAAATCTTATCCTTTACTTCCTGAGATGGCGCTACACCAGTCATGTTGTCAAAAGAGAACATAGTCTCCTCCAACTCATCCAACTCCCTTTGGATCTCCGGATGCATCATAGCTAGGCTCAATACCTCCTCACGCTCTCGCTCCGTCAACTCTCCAAGAAGGAAGAGTTCCAGTTTACCTGACGATATGTAAGATTGAATATCCACTAGATTCTTGCTACATTTTTTTTCAACACTTGTATGGCCGCTCTCACCCTAGACTTGACGGTGCCAAGAGGTATATCGAATTCCTCCGATACCTCAGAATGTGTATATCCTTTAAAGTAAATATACTCAACTATAAACTTCTGATCATCATTGAGTTCGATCATCAGTTCTTTCACTCCGATTCCGTCTATTTGTTCTTGGGTGCCTGATTGGCTCTCCATTCCATATACGAAGTCATCTATTGTGTTGGTCTTACCGGATTGTGAAATTTCTTTGGAGCGAAGTTTATCAATGGCTGAATTACGGCAAATATTGGCCATCCAAGTGTACAGACGCCCTTTTGACTCATCGTAATGATCTATTTTTCTAGTGATTTTCACAAAAGAATCGTGAAAAACCTCCTCTGCAATATCCTTATCGAATACAATTCTTGAGATCACCGCAAATAGAGCCCTTGAGTATTTGTCATACAAATACTCTGTGGTCTTTCTGTCTTTTGCCCTGAGTCCGGCGATGAGTTGTACTTCTTCCAAAAATTGGGGGTTTGAAAAATTTGTTCCCTAAATGTAAAACACAAGACCTATACTAGTAAGTCTTGTGTCCATTATTTTCAAAATATTTTTATCAAAGGTGAATAACCTCGTCATAAGCAGCGGCCGCAGCCTCCATAATCGCTTCCGACATTGTCGGGTGAGGATGCACGGTTTTGATTAATTCGTGACCCGTGGTTTCTAGCTTGCGGATAGCTACAATCTCAGCAATCATCTCAGTTACATTATATCCTATCATGTGCGCACCAAGTAATTCTCCGTATTTCTTATCGAATACCAGTTTCACAAAACCGTCTTTTGCGCCAGCTGCCGATGCTTTTCCTGATGCTGAGAATGGGAATTTACCGATTCTCAACTCGTAGCCAGCTTCTTTTGCTTTAGCTTCTGTCATACCCACAGAGGCGATCTCAGGAGAGCAATAGGTACAACCTGGAATATTACCGTAATCTAAGGGCTCAGGATTCTGACCTGCGATTTTCTCTACACATATAATACCCTCGGCAGATGCTACGTGTGCCAAGGCTGGTCCAGGAACCACATCGCCTATTGCATAATAGCCAGGCATATTTGTTTTGTAAAACTCGTCAACTTTGATTTTCCCTTTATCTACCAAGATCCCTACGTCTTCTAATCCGCAGTTTTCAAGGTTAGAAACTACACCAGCAGCAGAAAGTACCACATCACATTCCAATGTCTCTTCGCCTTTAGAAGTTTTCACTGTCACTTTGCAACCAGTTCCTTTGGTATCCACCGCAGTTACTTCAGAAGAAGTCATGATAGTCATGCCTGCTTTTTTATAGAGTTTCTCCAAAGTTTTGGAAACTTCCGCGTCTTCCACCGGAACGATTCTATCCAAAAATTCTACGATAGTCACCTCAGCGCCCATAGTAGCATAGAAATAAGCGAACTCAATTCCTATTGCACCAGAACCTACAACAACCATTTTCTTTGGCATCTTATCCAACACCATCGCATCACGGTAACCGAGAATCTTTTCCTTATCGATCTTCATTGCAGGCAATTCTCTAGATCTTGCACCGGTGGCGATGATAATATTATCCGCGGAGTAGACTGTCTTTTTATCTTCGCTATCAGTGACTTCTACTTTCTTACCCGGCTGGATTTTACCCCAACCTTTGATCACTTCGATCTTATTTTTCTTCATTAGGAAGGTAACTCCCTTGCTCATTCCGTCAGCTACGCCTCGGCTTCTTTTGACGATTCCTGTGAAATCAGCGCTGGCATCCTTTACAGTAATTCCGTAATCAGCAGCGTGATTGATGTACTCAAATACTTGAGCACTTTTCAATAATGCTTTGGTGGGAATACAACCCCAGTTAAGACAAATACCACCCAATTCCGCAGCTTCTACCACGGCAGTTTTTAGGCCGAGTTGGGAAGCGCGAATAGCTGCTACATAGCCGCCTGGTCCACTACCCACCACGATCACGTCAAATTTTGTCGAAGACATATCTATTTTGAGTTATTTAAAACGAGTTGAAACTATGCAAAAATAGGCCTTTTGGCTTCAGAAAAAAATTAGGTTTCAATCCAGATTCCAATCAGAAATCAGGATTTGGAGAAAAGGGGAAGTGGTTTTCGAAGGAATATTTGGCCTATTTGATAAAGACTAAAATTATATTTTCACTTATCCCTGATTCTCAAATAAATAGACTTCTAATGCAATCTATGGAAAGGGAAATGAATTTTAGAATCGAAAGTTTTAGCTTTTTTTCTAATTTTGACCAAACAAAATTTCAAACTCCATGGGATTACTTTCAGGAAAAACGGCATTGATCACCGGCGCATCTAAAGGCATCGGAAGAGCAATAGCTATCAGATATGCACAGGAAGGCGCAAATGTCGCTTTTACTTTTTTGTCAAGTGTGGAAAAAGGGCAAACACTCGAAAGAGAACTGGCCGCTTATGGCATCAAAGCCAAAGGCTATAAATCTGATGCTTCAGATTTCAAAGCTGCCGAGGAACTGGTAAATGCTGTAGTGGCAGAATTTGGGGGATTGGACGTTTTGATCAACAATGCTGGCATCACCCGCGACAATTTGCTCATGAGAATGACCGAGGAAGCCTGGGACGAAGTGATCGGAATCAACTTAAAATCTTGCTTCAACACAGTAAAAGCCGCAAACAGAACTATGATGAAAGCTAAGTCAGGCTCTATCATCAATATCACTTCCGTAGTAGGCGTAAAAGGAAATGCCGGGCAAGCAAACTATGCAGCTTCAAAAGCCGGTATCATTGGCTTTAGTAAGTCTGTAGCGCTGGAACTGGGCTCCAGAAACATCAGATGTAATGCAGTAGCGCCTGGATTCATCGAAACTGAGATGACTGAAGTGCTCGACGAAAAAACCGTCCAGGGCTGGAGAGACGGAATCCCGATGAAGCGCGGCGGGCAGCCTGAAGAGGTAGCTGATGCTTGTGTATTCCTAGGGTCAGATATGAGTAGTTATATCTCAGGACAAGTGCTTCATGTGAATGGTGCGATGTATACTTAATCAATTTGAAATTTATCATTTGAAATTTGAGATTAAACGGCTGGAGAGATTCGACCGTTTTTTTTTGTCAGGCATGTCATTTCGAAGGAAGTATGACTGAGAAATGACCTCGAAGGTTTATATTTTTCGACAAACATTTAGTTTTCCTTGGCCTAAAAGGCTTTGATTAATAGCATGAAAATTAAAAGAAAGCACTAACTGTTCAAGACCTTCGAGGAAATCCCTTGGTCGTTTCTCCCGCGGAATGACACCTCAAAGGTCAGTCAGCAAACCCACTCAAATCAATTTTATAAAACTCGTATTCATCCTCAGATTTTTGCTCGGGTTTATTAATCAGTAGTCCTTCCGAGGTAGAAAAAATATTCTCAAAGCGAGTTCCTGTAGGATAAACTATTTCAAGCTCCGCTCGAAGTTTCCATTCAGAATCATAAATCAAAAGCAGATAAGTTTTTTCATCTAGAAACATTCTTTGTCTGGGATCCTTGATTTCTGTATTGCCCTTCTTGTCTTTTACAAGTGTCATCCTCACATTCAGACCAGAGTATAGATCATGAATCAGGTGCAAATTGAGAGCTCCGTCGTCAGGCCTTTCCCAGGAACCCCTATTTCTATCTCCTACATAAACATCTGGATAATAGGGAAATGGAGTCAATTTTGGCAATTTTCTACGGCTTATAACCATACAGTTTTTGATTTGATAAAGGGAATCAGAATAGGGGAACATGACCCAGGACTTCCCTTCTGCTACCATCCTCACCAATTTTCCTCCTGAGGAAGACTGGGAATAGGATTCATCGTATGGAGCCTTAAAATCAGATTTACACAGCAACTTTCCTTCACCATCAAATTCCCCAATCCAAGATTTGAAAGACAAATCCAAACCATCCCTCCCTTCACGAAATGCCATAAATTCAAATGGGTTAAATGTCAATTCATACTTACCGTCGGCAAGCTCATGAAATGCATTTCTCATATCTGCCAAATAAAGGTACTTATCTGGCTCGTACTCTTCCATATCCCGCATATAGGAAAGAGTTAAAGTATCAATCTTGTATATATTGGTGAAGCCAGTAGAGCTTGTGACAAATAATCCACCATCCGCTAATAAACCTCCAACCTCCGGCATACCTTTAAACGCCATTGGCCCTTCCCTAGGAACCACATAAGTTGCTATTTTCCGACCGTTCTTGACATCGTAAAAACTAAAAATCTCATTCCACTTAGTATAAGCCATTTCATTCCCGTCTTTAATTATACTTCCTTGAAACCCCATAAAACCCGTCTCCGCATCCCGCTCAAAACTCATTTCTCCTGAGACATAATCTTCAAGTTTACCCTGAATAGGTTCTTTTTCTTTGGAACAAGCAAAAAATGTAAAGACCAGAAGAAGTAAGTATAGATGTTTCATTTACGAGAGTTCAGATGAATAACTAAAAATTCAAAATCAATTCAAAGTAGGAAAGCTAAAATAATTGGTACTTGATTTTTTCATTGGTAACCTGCCAAAATCCAATTTTTTAACTGTTTGAAAATCAAAACAATATATTCCTGAAATTACTTTCGTATATTCTTATTGTTAATACCCAAACCTAAAATATATCCTTATGAAAAATTCTTTTCAAAAACTCATGAGCCTTGCTGTTTTGGTTTTTTTTGCCTTTGGCTGCCAAAATATGCAGGAAGAAGTACCTGTGTTGAATCGGTCAGCAGATGAAAACACAATCACTTCTGCAACAGATTCTGACCCTAATGCACGTAAAGGTCAACTGGCTGAATTCGGTGCATTTTTAATAGGATCGGAGGAAAACCCTTCTGTAAATTCACCTGGATCAGGTGCTGCACGAATTACGCAGGTGGATGGGAACACATTAAAATTTGAAGTGCGCGTTGCTAATACTGCAGGGATTGTCGCTGCCCATTTTCACAATGCACCAATGGGAGTAAATGGTGGAGTGGTAGTCAATTTACAAAGTCAGTCAGGTATTGAGAATGGTGTAATCGCACAGGGCATGATCGACGCCTCAAACCTGTCTGGAGCATTGGCCGGAAAGACCATTGCCGACTTAATTACAGAGTTAGAAGCAGGTAGAATTTATGTAAATGTGCACACCACCACCAATCCTGGCGGTGAAATTCGAGGTCAGGTAAGCATGATCAAAGCCAATGACAACAAAAATTATGGTGCAAATTTAGCCGGAGCAAATGAAGTCCCTTCAGTAGATTCAGAAGGAACTGGTGTCGCCAAATTTAATTTTTCTAATGACGGTAGTGCAGCTTCTTTCCATGTAAATGTGGATGGAATTTCTGACGTGAGGTTTGCTCACATTCACTTTGCAAAAGCTGGTGTAAATGGAGGAGTCGTTTTTACCTTGAGAATGGATAAAGTGGTCGGGCCTGTTTCCGGAATTTATGCTAGAGGTGATATTTTGCCGACGAATTTCTCAGGAAAATTAGAAGGTGGTGATTTATTTATACTCCGAGAGGCTTTCCGAACAGGCAATTCCTATGTCAACGTGCACACAGACAATTTTCCTGATGGTGAATTAAGAGGTCAAGTTAATTAAGTTGCTTTATCTTATTTAAGTAGAAAAAGACCAACAACCTGATATGCCCCCAAAAAGTTAAATGCTTATTGGGGGCATTTCTGTGAGAAGAACATCCTATGCCACGTCAAGTTATCTAGTTGCTTTTATCAGAAAGATCTCATCAGATCAGACTAGGGATTTAATTATACCTAGCTCATTACCAATACAATACGCTGTATACATCATTGCGAAATGACAACGCTTTGTTATGTAGTTTGTATAGGAGTGCAAAACTGTCAGCAATTTGGATCCACGACTAACGAGAGTAGTAAGTAATTCCAGAAATTCCAGCTAAGGGATCAGAACACCAAAAGAGGCATGAAGGATAAACTTGTATACTTCGATTAGACTTTTCAAGAAAAATAGTATTATTCTATGAAGTGTTTCTAAGCAAAATAAATAAGGAAGAAAGTATCAGAGACAATTTTTTATTGTATAGAAATTTAATTTCTGGCATTTTTATTGGTATAAAGCGCATATTAGTATTTATAAGTTTTGAAATCACCCATTTCTCACCCATTTCAAAACCTATAAGTACTTAAAAATAATATGTTTATACCCACACCCAACTTTAAAAAAATATGAAAAAATCAATGCGCTCAAAGCTGAGCCTAATGACTCTAGCTGGATCAATCCTAATGTCCTCTTGCTCTACTTTCCTCGAAGAAAGCACAGATCCTCAGCAAGTTAAATCATCAGAAGTACAGGTAGCAACAGAATCCTCATCAAATCCTAACGCCAGGAAATCCACCGAAGTAGCTTATTACGAGCGATTTACGAATCAACTCGCATTAGTAGATGAAGCAGGTAATCAAGTTGTTGATGAAAATGGTAAGGCAGCTCTAATATTACCTAATTACTTACCAGGAACAGGTATTGGAAATTCAAGTCATATGGGTAAGGCTTATACCTTTATAAACCAATATGCTTCTTATGGGCCGACAGGTTTAGGCACAGTAGGAGCGCCAGTAACTCAATTTTTTGGCAAAAAATTATCTGATATGGGTGTTCTTATAACTAATTCAGAAGTTAGCTCCGTGACAACAGATGGAAAAGGCAATTCGATTTGGTTTAAAAACATCCAAAACAATGTTACACAAGTAAGCCCTGAGAGAAGTGATTTTGTGGCTGAAGTTGAAATTATAGGAGGAACAGGAAAATTTATAGGCGCTACAGGGTCGGCAACTGTTGATGGCTATTTCAACCCTACAAACGGCCAAGGCATGAGTACTATAAAAGGAAAGATAGTTTATTAATCACCCAGAGTAAAAGTAAAAAAGGCCAGCAAATGCTGGCCTTTCCTTTTTTATCTAGTATTTGAAATTGAATATTTCTCAATCTTCTCCTAGAAATGGGTATCTGTAATCCTCCGGAGAAACGAATGTTTCCTTAAGCGTACGCGGAGAAACCCAACGTAGCAAGTTGATCATAGAACCTGCTTTATCGTTGGTTCCTGACGCTCTCGCTCCGCCAAATGGCTGCTGCCCTACTACTGCTCCGGTCGGCTTATCGTTGATATAGAAGTTGCCAGCTGCATTTCTCAGCTTTGTCGTAGCCAGCTCTACCGCATATCGGTCTTGAGAGAATATCGCTCCGGTCAATGCATACGGGGAAGTTTGATCAACCAATTCCAACGCCTCTTCGAATCGCTCCGAGTCATACACGTAAATCGTCAACACCGGACCGAAGATCTCCTCGCACATAGTTGTGTACATAGGATCTTGCGTTACAATCACAGTTGGCTCGATGAAGTAACCCTTTGACTTGTCGTAGTTACCTCCGGCGATGATTTCCACAGCAGGATTTGCCTTCGCATTGTCAATGTACTTCGCGATTTTATCAAAAGATTTCTCATCAATCACAGCATTAATGAAGTTGGTGAAATCTTCCGTTCCCCCCATTTTCATGGTTGATAAATCCGCTACTAAACTCTCTTTTACTTCATCCCAAATATTGGAAGGAATGTAAGCCCGGGAAGCAGCGGAGCATTTTTGACCTTGAAATTCAAAAGCACCACGAGCAAGTCCTACTGCCACGGCTTTTGGAATTGCAGATTTGTGTGCAATCACAAAGTCTTTTCCTCCCGTCTCACCGACGATTCTTGGATAAGATTTGTATTGATGAATATTCGTTCCAATAGTTTTCCAAATATGCTGGAATACGCCAGTAGAACCTGTAAAGTGAATCCCCGCAAAATCAGGATGCTTGAAAATAACTTCTCCAGCCACAGGACCATCCACGTAGATCAAGTTGATCACGCCATCAGGAACTCCTGCTTCTTTGAACACCTGCATAAGTACGTTAGCAGAATAAATCTGGGTATAAGCTGGCTTCCACACGATGGTATTTCCCATCATAGCGGCAGAAGTAGGCAGATTACCTGCGATTGCAGTGAAGTTGAACGGAGTCAAGGCAAATATAAATCCTTCGAGTGGACGCTGCTCCAGTCTATTCCAAACACCATTTCCAGATACTGGAGGTTGCTGTGCATAGATTTCGGTCATGTATTGCACATTGAATCGTAGGAAATCTATGAATTCACATGCTGCGTCTATCTCAGCTTGCATTGCATTTTTGGATTGACCAAGCATGGTGGCGGCATTGATTTTGGCACGGTAAGGTCCAGCCAAAAGATCTGCTGCTTTCAAGAAAATAGCTGCTCTTTGTTCCCAAGCTAGGTTTTCCCACGCTTCTTTGGCGCCAAGCGCCGCATCAATCGCCTGCTCCACATGAGAAGCATCGCCTTCATGGAAATGACCCAAAACATGTTGGTGATCGTGAGGAGGAGACATTTTGTGCGTATTTCCAGTTCTCACTTCATCGGAACCAATGTACATCGGCACGTCAACCCGCAGTGATCTAGCTTCTTTTAGAGCAGCTTGTAGTTCTTTTCTCTCCGGACTTCCGGGAGCATAAGCTTTTACCGGCTCGTTAACCGGAATGGGTACGTTGAAAAAACCTTTAAGCATAATATATTTGGATTTTTGATTTTCTGTAGGGCAAAGATAGCCAGAAGCTCTTACTTGGCTAAGTGATTGGGCTACAAAAGAACCTCAGAGAAGTCTTTCTAGTTCTCTCAAATGTGAAATTGTGTGGGTAGGTAGGATATCAATTGACTTTCCATTCGGATTAAAAAACACCTGATCTATTCCTGAATTATAGGCCCCCAAGATGTCTGAGTTAGGATTATCTCCGATCATCAGACTAGTTTCTTTGGTTGCTCCAGCCATTGACAACGCATGTTGAAAAATTTTTGGGTCGGGCTTTTTATGTCCCGTTGTTTCAGATGTAATCACAAGCTCGAAGTAGTCGGTCAAACCTGATGACTTCATTTTCTTGGCCTGACTTTCGTCAAACCCATTAGTGATCACATGCAGTTTATACTTAGGCTTTAGATAATCTAAAATTTCTATCGTATAGGGAAAAAGATGCTTTTTACTCGATGTACGAAGCATGAAGTCACCTTCGAATTCTTCAGGGATAACTGCGTTCAGAACTCCGGCTTGAGCAAAAATCCTTGGAAAACGTGTAGTTCTAAGCTCATCTTTCTGCAGTTCTCCCTTGTCATATGCTGCCCAAAGCTTGAAATTGACTGCATAGAATGAATCAATTAAATGCTGAGCGGATGTAAGCCCTAGTTCTTCTAGCTTGTAATGAAGAAATAGCTCGGAAAGTGATTCTTGAACGTTTCGATCATAATCCCAAAGCGTATGGTCCAGATCAAAGAAGAGGTGCTGGTATGTTTTCAAGTTAATTAACGTCTGTATTGATTATTCTGAATTTTATTGATTGCAAGCTCTCTATTGGATTTCAGAATTTCAAAGGTTTCTTGGTCCTTGATGAGACTTGCGTCTTTCTGAATAAACTTAAAAATCTGATTGATGATTTCAAGGTACTCTTCGAGGATGTAATAAAACACCCATTGATCTACCCTCCTACTTCCCAATAGTCCAGCATTCTTCAGATAAATAAGGTGCCTACTAGTCTTTGTTTGAGTAAAATCAAGGATTAGCTCAAAGTCCGAGATAGAAAGCTCTTTATTCAGCATCAGAAGATGAAAAATCCGCACTCTTGGCTCTTCAGAAAGCGCTTTGAAGATTCTAAGTCCGTAGTTTAAGCTGATATTTTTTAGCCGCATTAGTAAGATTTAACGGAGTTTATGAGGGTAAAACAAAAAATCACCCGAAATTAGGGTAATATCGTGTCCGAAATAACAACCATTTGCCGTTCTATTAAGTTTACAATTTGTGAAGAACTCATTACTCATTAGCGCCACTTTCATTTTCCTAACAGGAATATTTTTTTCATCACTTGAAGTAAAAGCTCAAGATGTACAAGAAAAGAAAGTAATCCAACTTTCGGGTATTATCCTTAATTCCGATAGCACGGATGCTGTTGCCGGCGTTAATATTTATGTCCCAACAAAAGGCAGAGGTACTAGTTCAGGCCGGTTCGGTTACTTTTCCATGCCTGTTTTAGAGGGAGATTCAGTAGTGTTTAGTTTTATTGGTTTGAAAAAACAAACATTCAAAGTCCCTAGCAAAGTAGAAAGTGATAGAATCAGCTTGATTCTTACCATGGAAGTAGACGAAATAGCCTTAGCTGAAATTGAAGTAATGCCTTATCCTACAGAGGAGGAATTCAAACAAGCGGTAATCGCGTTGAATGTGGTTGACCCAATGTCTATTTCCCGCGCTAACATGAGTCCAGAAATGCTTCTTCGCTGGGCTGAATCCATGCCAGCTTCTGGCAATGAAAATTTCCGATATTTCCAACAAACCCAAGCCCAGCAAAATCAGGATCTCTATGGCCCAAGAACACTCAGACTCCTCGATCCATTTGCTTGGAGTCAGTTTATTCGGTCTATCAAGCGGGGTGATCTGAAGAGGAAGGATTAATGTCGCCTAACGGCGAAAGAAATAACTCCCGCTAAGGCGCAAAGGCGCAATTTTATTGAAACATTCGATCTTCTAGGGAGCTTATAGTTATCCTAAATCGTCTGTCAGACTATTTACGACTCTTTTTATCCCATCTGTAAGTTTATCTTCATTGAAGTTAATCAGCATACCCAATCTCATTCCCATCAATTTAAGGTAAGTCCGAAGTTGTTTTGGGTGAACTGGAAGAAGCTTTTCTACTGATTTCAACTCAATAATTACCTTATTATTAACTATAATGTCTGCACGAAAACCGTGATCCAACTTCATATCATTCCAAATTACAGGAATTCCTACTTCAGTCTGAACATCTAGTCCTCTTGATCTCAGTTCATATACAAACACTGCTTGGTAAACTGATTCCAATAATCCAGGACCTAGCTTTTTGTAAATCAAAAAAGTGATATCAACTATAATCTTTGAAATTTCATTTTCATGCATCTATAGATCAGTTTACAAAAATTCAAATCACAAAAAACCGCGCCTTTGCGCCTTAGCGGGAGATTTAATTATGAATGGCCCTTAATCAATCTCCGGCAGCACCCACTCCTCCAGCACACTAGGAAGTCGCATCATCTCTTCAATAGCAGCTACAGTTCTTGGGGCGTCTCCAGATAGATTTACAGCTCCATCTTTTGTGATCAAAATATCATCTTCTATACGTACTGCAATACCCCACCACTTTGGGTCACAATCAGATCCTTCTGGAATATAAATCCCTGGCTCAATAGTGAACACCATACCTACTTGCAATGGGTTACGCGTACCACGGTCATGCACGTCCAGCCCTATGTGATGGCTGGTGCCATGGGGAAAATACATGTGGCTTTCACCTTCTTTGATGATGCCTAACTTGGCAAGTCCCTCGTTGATTATTTCTCGGCCTGCAGCATCTATCTCTTGAAAAGTCGTTCCCGGTTTTGAAATGGCTATTCCAGCTTCCTGAGCTTGATAGACCAATTCATAGATGGCCTTTTCTTCAGCATTGAATTTACCATTGATCGGAATGGTGCGCGTCACATCTGCAGTATACCCTCTCCACTCTGCACCCAAATCCATCAGAAGTAATCTATCAGTCAAATCCCGCTTATCATTCTCGATGTAATGTAGAATACAGCCATTATTCCCACTACCTACAATAGATGGATATCCCAGTTCCTCAGCACCATACCGCTTGTAAATAAACTCATGAACACCCTGAATTTCACGTTCGGTCATTCCAACTTTCGCAGCTTTCATCACTTCTATTTGGCCAACGGCCGAAATCATCACTGCTTTTCTGAGCAGGGTAATTTCTTCAGGAGTCTTTATTTCACGCAGCGTTGCCATCATACTTGCTAAAGCGGTGATATCCAGCTTCTGAGCCGGCATTTCTTCTTTTACCACCATTCTCTTCTCAGGAGACTCTGCATTCATGAAGGAACTTATAAATGGATCATCCATCATTTCAGGATACTGATTTTGATATCGTCTGAGCATCTGTACCACTCGATCAGAAGTTTCCAGATCCGAGTTTTTGATCATAGCATACAACTGAGCACTGGCTTCAGTCAGCTTGTCTGGATACGCTGTGGCAGCTTTGAATTCATTTACCATCGTGATTAGAGGCTCATTTGAACTACTCTCTTCGATAGATTCTGAGAGGCTAAAAGTCAGGATCTTATCAAAATCCTGAAGATTAATTCCTGACTTTGCCCCAAAATCTGAGTTTAGCAAAGCTTCTTCAAAACCTAGCTCGTTCATCATTCCTTCTAAACCCAGACGTTTTCCGTTCCACATTTCAGCTCGGGGATCCCTGTTCTGAACAAAGATCAGCTCATCAGCCATTTCTCCATTTATTTCCCTCAATTCACTGAATAGGACAAGTACAGCATTGGGCTCGCGAAATCCGGTCAAATAGAAAAAATCCGTATTAGGATGATAGACAAAATCAACATCATTGGTTCGGTTTTTTACAGGATTATTAAAAAAAACTGCCACAGAATTCTCTGGCATTAGCTTTCTCAACTCATCTCTTCTACCCCTATGCCACTCGGAGGTAAGACCATCTTCAAAATAGGACTGAGCAAAAGCGCTCGCAGCGAACAACAGCATTATAAAAGTCCAAATAGTCTTTTTCATAAAATTAATTTAAGTATGGAAATCTAATGTCTGGCCTTTTGACCATTTAACAAAGTCTTAATCCATAGATTCCGGCATATCCTTATCTTTGGCTATTATAAAAATTAAAACTTGGAATCTTGCTCAACCAAATCGTCACGATTTAAGATAAATTTCGATCAAGCGAGATTCTCATAAGTTAAGTTAGGGACAGGCTATCTGACCATAAAAACCCAATTATATAAACAGATGAAAAAAATCGGGATTGTATTTTTGCTATATATTTTGGCTTCCACTCCTTTACTCGCTCAGGAAGCTGCCAAAAAACCTAAACTAGTAGTTGGTATCATCGTAGATCAGATGCGTCAGGATTACTTATATCGCTTTGCAGACAGGTATTCTGAAGGTGGCTTTAAGCGGATGATGAACGATGGTTTTATGATGAAAAACGGCCATTTCAATTACATCCCAACGTACACTGGTCCCGGCCATGCCTCTGTCTATACAGGTACTACACCTGCTACACACGGGATCATTAGCAATGACTGGTATGCGAAAAGCATAGATAAAATGATCTATTGTGCTGGAGACACTACCGTGACTAATGTCGGTGGTTCAGAAAGCAATGGCTACATCAGCCCTAGAAACATGCTCACGACAACCATCACGGACGAGCTACGAATCGCTACGCAAAAGCGATCCAAAGTAGTGGGTGTGGCGATCAAAGATCGTGGCGCCAGCCTTCCTGCAGGTCACATGGGCGATGCCTACTGGTTTGATTCCAGCACGGGAGAATTCATGACTTCTACCTACTACTATGATGAGCTTCCTAAATGGGTAGATAAATTCAATGACCGGAAACTTGTGGATCAATACCTTTCGCAAACTTGGAACACCCTCTACCCCATCAAAACCTACACTCAAAGTATGGAGGATGACAATCCTTTTGAAGGAACTTTCAGCGGAAAAGACACACCTACTTTCCCTTATGACCTGAAAGCTCTTAGAGAAACTAATGGCAAATTTGGATTGATTTCTTCTACGCCTTTTGGTAATACGCTAACATTAGATTTTGCTTTGGCAGCGCTTGAAGGAGAAAAATTGGGCATGGGAGAAGAAACTGATTTCTTAGCCCTGAGCTTTTCTTCTACTGACTATGTAGGACATAGATTTGGCCCTCAATCCAAAGAAATCGAAGACACTTACCTACGACTGGACCAAGATATTGAGAGGCTACTAAACTACCTTGATGAGACTTATGGCAAAGACCAATATGTAGTTTTCCTATCTGCAGATCACGCAGTAGCTGAAGTTGCTACACACATGATCAGCGAAAAGGTACCAGCAGGTAATATTCGTACTGGCGCTGTCATGAATGAGCTTCAAAACTACATTTTAGCAAAATATGGAGTAGGCAAATGGATTAAAAACTATTCAAATGGACAACTCTTCCTTAACCATGAGCTAATACAGGAAAAGGAGATAAACCTTGAAGATTTTGAAAATGAAATTGCACAGTATCTTTTGAAAGCTGATGGGATCAAAGAAGTCTATACTGGGACGGCAATGCGCACACGGGAATTTACACAAGGTAGAGCGATGCGACTGCAAATGGGATACAATCACAAGGCTTCAGGAGATATTCTGATTGTACTCGAACCGGCATGGCTATCAGGTGGAGATACAGGTACTTCGCATGGAACCGGCTATTCTTATGATACCAATGTCCCAATCCTTTTCTATGGATGGAATGTGCCAGCAGGTGAGAGCTCCCGATATGCTACAATCACTGATATCGCTCCTACGCTTTCTATGATACTGAATATCAAGCTTCCGAATGGCTCGACTGGGGAGCCTATCTTGGAAATCACAGACAAAAAGTAAGAATTTATACTCCTCAAGCAAAAAGCCTCGATCCGTACAGATCGAGGCTTTTTGGTTTATTACTTTTTAGATAAACTAGCTTTACTTCGTCCAGCTCATCGGATAATTTTCATCCACAAACTCCAGCGCGTCAGTCGTAATCTGAAGTGATTTGAACGTATCTAGCATCACCGCATACTCATCGGTAGCTTTTGCTCCGATGGATTTCTCCACAGTTCCTGGATGCGGACCATGCGGCAAACCTCCCATATGAAGGGTAAATGAACCTCGGTCTATTCCTTTTCTACTCATAAATTCCCCTTCGGCATAGTATAATACCTCATCAGAATCAATATTGGAATGATTATATGGAGCAGGAATAGAAAGTGGGTGATAATCAAACAGCCTTGGCACAAAGGAGCAAATCACAAACCCCCAAGCCTGAAAAGTCTGGTGAACTGGCGGTGGCTGATGAATTCTACCAGTTATCGGTTCGAAATCATAAATCGAAAGAGCATAAGGATATAAGTACCCATCCCAACCTACAATATCCAGCGGGCTGTGGCCATAAGAGTATTGATGAAGCATTCCCTGCTTTTTGATCTGGACTAGGTATTCACCTTTTTTATCTTCGACATGAAGCTCGAGAGGCGGACGGATATCCCGCTCACAGTACGGTGAATGTTCAAGTAATTGCCCTACCTCATTTCTATAGCGCTTGACCGTCTCGATAGCTCCAACAGATTCTATAATCAATAAGCGCAGCGGGCACTTTTCCTCAAATTCAAAACGGTAAATTGTCGTGCGAGGAATCACAATATAATCTCCTTTGTGCACTTCAAGTTTTCCAAACTGGGAATACATCACTCCTTCCCCATCATGCACATAGATCAATTCGTCACCGTCAGCATTTTTGAAGTAATAATCCATTTTCCGCTGTCGGGGTGAGCATATCCCCATCATGACATCTGAGTTCATCATGAGATTTCTTCGTGCCGACAAATAATCATCTCCAGTGAATTCTACACTGGAAGTTTTTAAGTGGGTCTGATGTAATCCATGTTCAGTAGCTGGTTTCCAAGAATAGGGTTCTGGTTTACCGATAGCTGATACTTCGTTTGGATTGTAGATATGATAAAGTGTGGAGTAAATCCCTGAAAATCCTTTAGAACTCACGACTTCTTCCTTGTAAAGACTGCCATCTGGCTGTCGAAATTGGGTGTGTCGTTTGGGTGGGATATTTCCCATTCTATGATAGTATGCCATTCTTATTGGGTTTATTTCTTAGCCTAAATTTAATCATTCCATCAAAAGGACTCTACCCATGAGCTGAAAATGATTTTTTCTCTGCATATCTTTAATGCCTGACAATTAAAATGAGTTCAAAAAACATTCTCAATTTGGATTGAGTTGAAATTGGTAGGAAAACCATAAAAACATTACCGGTTTTGAAGGACTTTCTTGTTTAGATCAAAAAAAATTGGAAAGTCAAGGAGATATACCTAAACTGAAAACAATTAAGAACCCTGCTTAAATCTATTTATTAATGGAAAACACTGCTTTCAAGAAAAGGAAAATTACAGCCCTAGTAATTATTGGAATTTTGATGCTTTTGATCTATGGTAAAAACTTAACAGAACGCCAAGCTTTTAAAAGTATAAGCAGCACATTCACAGAGGTATATAATGACCGATTGGTTGTAGAGGGGTATATTTTTAGAATTTCGGAAAACCTATTTAGGATTCAAAAGCTGGTAGATCACTGCGATTTGGGCTACGATTATTCCAAAGTAGTAAATGAAATAGCTATGCATGAGAAAAATATTTTGGATATAGTTATTGATTTTGAGCAAACCAACCTCACCGAAAATGAAGAGCAATATTTGACTGATTTCAAAAGTATAATCGAAAATGATTTACAAATCAAAACCTACAGCCTACTCTACTCAGACTCTTCTGGTGTGAATAAAAATCAAGTGAAACTGTACGATCAAAAAATCAGTAAAGCGCAGAAGGACTTAGATAATTTGAGTAAAATCCAATTAGAGGAAGGTGAAAAGCTAATCAACAAAGCCAATATCATCATTAACCGATCCCAGATTTGGGCGCAATTTGAAGTGGCTTTGTTGATTATTTTAGCACTGGCAGTTTATTTACTTCTCTTTAGAAGCAAAGTACCTTTTACCTAATCTAAACCTTTAGCTTACTTAAGTACACAGCATTTGCTTCGGCTGCTTTAAGCGGTGTAGTACCTACAAAGCGCTCTTGCTCCACAACGAAATACTCCATTCCATACTTTTTGGACTTTTTGATGATTTCTGCGTAGGGCATTTCACCTGCTCCAAGTAGGACGCCTCGATCGTGTGCATCTCCTCCATCTGGTTCAGCATCTTTTACATGACATAGTTTAAATCTACCTGGGAATTTAGCTATGTACTTTAACGGATCGTAACCTGCCACATGAGACCAATACATGTCCAATTCGAAATCCACTAAATCAGGATCAGTATTTGCCATCAAAATATCCTGAGGCAACTGTCCATCAAGCATCTTAAAAGTATAATCGTGGTTGTGATAGGCAAACTTCAGCCCATGGGATTTTAAAGTCGCACCTGCCTTATTGAATCTTTCAGAGATATTTTTCCATTCATCTACCGAGTTCTGAGCTCCGATATATGGGCAAATCAAGTATTTCATACCCACTTCCGCAGCTTGCTCTGCCTGCTCATCGAGATTTTTGAACACATCAGCATGAGAAGAAATAAAATCAACACCAATATCACTTAATAAACTCTTGCATTCCGCTGGCGTCATTCCCCAGAGAATCCCTTTACCGCCATCAAATCCTTCAAATTGCTTGTATCCAAACCCTGCAAGCTTGCGCATGGTGCCAGCAGCATCCTTTGCCATCTCTTCCTTCACAGAGTATAATTGAAGTCCAAATTTAGATAGCTTTGCAATTTCCGCCGATCTCGCGGCGATTTCGTAAGGAAATAATGCAGCTCCTACACCAAGCATACCGCCAATCTGAAGGAATTTTCTTCTTTGTTTATTCATAAAATAGGAAGGCCTGCCCTTCGAAAGAGCAGGCCATTTATATAGGTAAATTAATTAAACTGCGTAAGCTTTGTCTCCTTCGTTGTATGGAATACAGGGATCAAATCTCCCAGGTACTTCAACGTAATTTAAGGCTTGAGTCGCTCCGATTTCAGAAGTAAAGTAACCAAGAACTGTCAAGTCACGAAGCATGTTAATTACCTCTGGGCTTCTAGCCTCAGCGCTAACTTTATAAGCTTCATACATCCCATTTAAATAAGCTAATCTTTCCTCTGCAGGAGCTCCTACAAAGCTCTTACCATTAGCCGCTTTGAAATCTTTGCCCAGCTTATTCACTCCATCAACAAAAGTCTTTTGGCTATCTCCATCGTAGGTATCTTTCACCATCATCACCATAAAAGAACCAATCCCAACAGCTTTAGCTCCAGGAGTATTGGTCTCTGGAATTATAGTATCTCCCAACTCGTCCAAGAAAGCAATGTCATCTGGATCAAAGTCCAAACCCTCTATTTGGTTTTCAGGAGTACAGCCTGTCATGATTGCCGTAGCGCCAACCATTGTGCCTCCCATCATTACCATGACGCTTTTCAAAGCGTCTCTTCTATTCATAGTCATAGTCTTGTCTTTTACGATTAGAGATTTTGCTTTTTCAATTCATCTACTGCGAAAGCTGCTGCTCTTGCAGTCAACGCCATATATGTAAGTGAAGGGTTTACAGCTGCAGCCGAAGTCATACATGCTCCATCAGTCACAAACACGTTTTTAGCTTCCCAAACTTGGTTATTCCCATTCAAAACTGAAGTTTTCGGGTCTCTACCCATTCTTGCAGTTCCCATTTCGTGAATACCTTGTCCGAAGGTATAGCCAGAATCATATTCATTGATATTTTTGAAACCAGCCACTTCAAGCATCTCTGCCGCATCGGCCATCATATCCTTACGCATTTTGATTTCATTGTCTTTGATCTCAGCATTCATCACCAAGGATTCCAGACCCCATTTATCTTTTACAGTATCACTTAGTTTGATAGTGTTTTCATGGTATGGCAAAATTTCTCCAAACGCCGTAATTCCCATAGACCATGGTCCTGGCTGTGTAAGTGCCTCTTTCATTGGAGCCCCAAAATTCAATTCGGCAACATCACGCGTCCATCCACTTCGGCTAGCTCCTCCTTGGTATCCAAAACCTCTTAGGTAATCCCTTTTATCACCGTTTACATTTCGGAATCTTGGGATATAAAGACCTGTAGGTCTACGCCCAAAATAATATTTATCCTCATAGCCATCCATGGTACCACTAGCTCCCAAACGGAAATGGTGATCCATTACATTATGCCCAAGTTCTCCTGAACTACTACCCAATCCACCCGGCCAAATATCCGTAGCTGTGCGCATAAGGATAGCTGTTGAGTTGAAAGCTGAAGCACAGAGGAAGACGATCTTTGCATCGAACTCAATAGTTTCGTTGGTTTGGCCGTCGATGATCTCTACTCCCGTTGCTTTCTTAGTGTCTTTATCATAAATCAATCTTCTTACAATTGACCAAGGACGAAGCGTAAGATTACCAGTAGCTTCAGCAGCAGGCAAGGTAGATGCTTGAGTACTGAAATATCCTCCAAAAGGACAACCTAATGAACATTTGTTTCGGTACTGACAACCAGGCCTACCAGGAAGTGGCTGGGTAATATTTGCGGGACGGCCGATAGTCCATGTTCTGGCACCTTGGTAATGTTCTTTGATTTTAGCTGCGGCATCTGTCTCTACACAATTCATCGGCATCGGAGGCATAAACTCACCGTCCGGAAGTACATCTAATCCGTCTTTGGAACCAGAAACTCCAGCAAATTTCTCCACATAAGAATACCAAGGAGCAATATCTTTATAGCGAATAGGCCAATCTACAGCAATGCCTTCTTTTACATTTCCTTCAAAATCTAAATCAGACCATCTGTACGATTGTCTTCCCCAAAGAAGAGAACGCCCACCAACTTGATATCCACGGAACCAAGTGAACGGTTTTTCTTCAACATAAGGTGAATCATCTTCGTGTGCCCACCAGTCAAGATTAAGCTCATTCAGAACATAATCTCTTCTTAAGTTTGGGTGATTTTCCAGCTGTTCCTGAGTTCTTCTACCTCGATGAGGCACTTCCCAAGGTGGAAGGGTAGCTGTTTTATAATCCTTAATGTGTTCTACATTTGGGCCTCTTTCCAGCAATAATACCTTAAGCCCTTTTTCAGTTAATTCTTTCGCAGCCCAACCGCCACTTATTCCTGACCCAACTACAATTGCGTCATATGATTCATTTGCCATAAATATGGGTGTTTGATTTAAATGTTAATTACACGTCACAGACTTGTACTCCCTGAGCTAAAGCCGCTATTTTATCTGCAGATTTTGGAATAAACTCATGGGATACATACCCCTTGAAACCTGTGGCTACTATAGCTTTCATCAAAGCTGGATAATAAATCTCTTGAGTATCATCCAGCTCATTTCTTCCTGGATTACCTGCAGTATGATAATGACCAAAGTATTGGTGATTATCATTTACACTTCGGATCAAATCACCCTCATCGATCTGCATATGATAGATGTCATACAGTAGTTTGAAGTTTTCACTACCCAATCGCTTACATAACTCCACGCCAAAAGCGGATTTATCGCACAGATAATCTTTATGATTCACTCTACTGTTGAGAAGCTCCATCTGAATGATTACTCCATGCTTTTCAGCTAAAGGGATAATTTTCTCAAGTCCTATTTGGCAATTTTTCAATCCAGTTTCATCATCCATCCCTCTTCGATTTCCAGAGAAACAAATTAGATTTTTGTAGCCTGCATCTGCTACCTTAGGAATCATTTCTGTGTAATTCTTGATGAGTTGATCGTGATATTTCACTTCGCCAAATCCTTCCGTAAGGCTGATTTCAGCGCCGTTACACATGGAGGAATCCAGACCATGTTTTTTAAGAATGTGCCAATTACTTGGTCCTATTAAGTCTATTCCTTTGATGCCAATTTTCTTTGCCTCGGCACAGAAAGCATCAAGTTCAAAATCTCTGAAACACCAGTGACAAACGCCATGGTTAATATTTCCTTTCAATTCGTATGGTTTCTCTGCCTTCATCTCGAACGAAGAAAGAGTGCTGAAAGCAGCGCCTCCGAGTAAAACTTTTTTGAAAGATTCTCTTCTTCCATTATCAATACGTTTGGTCATTAGGGTTTTAATTGAAGTTAATTTATTTGTTCATTCTTGAAAAGAGCAGTGAAAAGTAGCAAAACCAAAACAGAAATACCAGAAGGAATTAACCAAATTGATTGCCAAATGTGTTCTCCAACGTCATTCGAATAATAATTTGAAATCAAACCCGCCGCCCAGAAGCCAATTAGCATCCCTATTCCGTAGGTAGCCAAAGTAATTAAACCTTGAGCTGATGATTTATATTTTGTTCCTGCATGAAAGTCGGTATAAATCTGACCACTCACAAAAAAGAAATCATAGCAAACCCCATGAAGAGCAATCCCAGCTAGAAGCATCCAAACGCCCTCATTTGCATCTCCTAAAGCGAAGAAAGCATAGCGTACTGCCCAAGCTATCATGGCGACAATCAAGGTTTTTTTAATACCAAACCTGACGAAGAAAATTGGTAAAGCAAGCATAAAAATCACCTCTGAAGCTTGCCCCATTGCCATTTTCCCTGTAGAATTTTCCATACCTATCTCAGTCAGAAATGGGCTTGTGCTTTGATAGTAGAAAGCAAGAGGAATGCAAATCAGAATCGAGGAAACGAAGAAAACCGCGTAATTTTTATGTTTTAGCATCCCTAATGCATCTAGTCCTAGTGCTTCAGAAAGTTTGAATTGTCCCTTGACCCTAGCCTGTGGGGCAGTATGAGGAAGCATAAAACTAAACACCCCTAATACTAAAGAGCTAATGGCTGCCATCATCCAGGTATTTCTCAATAAACCTTCCCTTAATCCTACCTGACTATCCCATGACAAAAAGCTGATCAATAACCCGGCTGTGATCCAACCTATGGTACCCCAAACTCGAATAAATGAAAATTCCTTAGCAGGATTTTCCATTTGATGAAAGCAGATTGAATTGACCAAAGCTAAAGTTGGCATAAACAGAATCATGTATAAAAGTAGGATTGGGAAAAATCCAGAGAAATCAGATGAAGTGTAGAGTACATACATCAGGCCAGCACCCATTAGATGAATCACGCCCAAGATTCGCTGTGCATGAAAATACCGGTCAGCAATTAACCCAACTATAAATGGCGCGATGATGGCACCGAATGATTGCGTGGAAAAAGCCAGAGAGATATCCTGATCTTTTGCCATTAGATTTGATCCAAGAAAAGTCCCCATAGTTACATACCATGAACTCCAAATAAAAAACTCCAAAAACATCATTAAAGAAAGGCGAAGCTTTACGCTGATATTCATGGGTTTAGGAAAAGATTAGGATTACGATAACTATTATGAATTAGGTATGGTTTAAACTTTAACCAATTTGAAGTATTTTAGAGCGTACAAACTACTTCATAAAGTTCTGACTTGAAACCAACTCAAAAGCCACTCATACCAAGATGAAGCTATTGGTCAATTATTCTATCAATTCAGTCGAAGACCGAAGGTTTTTCAATTCAGATTCAATTATTTCAAGTATTTAATCCTGAATATATAGTCTTTTTACATATGTTATCCTCACAAAAATTAAAAATCGGACTAATAGGTGGTGGTCCAGGATCATTTATCGGAGCTATTCATTTAAACGCAGCATTGATGGACGGCATGTTCGAACTTGTCGCTGGTGCTTTTAGCTCAAATCCTGAAAAATCAAAACAACGGGGGGAAGAACTGATGCTTGACCCGACACGTGTTTATGCTAGTTATGATGAGATGTTTGCCAAGGAACTTGAACTTCCAGAGTCTGAGCGAATTGACGTAGTAGCTATTGTGACCCCTAATAATGTTCATTTCGATCCTGCAGTAAAAGCACTTAAGCATGGCTTTCATGTTGCATTGGACAAGCCTTTGACTTTAAATTACCAAGAAGCCAAAGACCTTTATCACGTCGTAAAAGCTTCCGAAAAGCGTTTCTTACTTACGCATACTTACTCAGGCTATCCTATGATCAAGCAAGCAAAACAAATGATCGCTGAAGATAAAATAGGTAAGGTGAGAAAAGTCTATGTGGAGTATCCTCAAGGTTGGCTTTGGAAACTACTCGAATCCGAAAACAATAAGCAAGCAGAATGGCGGACGGATCCGAAGAGAAACGGGTTGGCAGGCTGCATGGGAGATATCGGTACGCATGCTTTCCATCTAGCAGAGTATGTTTCTGGAGAAAAAGTATCTGCTATTTGCGCAGATTTATATATTAAACTTGAAGGAAGACCTATCGACGATGATGGCGTAGTTTTGATGCGGTTTGAAAATGGTGCTTCTGGAGTTCTTACCGCTTCGCAAACAGACACAGGTGCAGAAAACAATCTCAGAATTCGCATCTATGGCGAAAAAGGAGGCTTGGAATGGCAGCAAGAGTTAAATAACACGCTGATTGCCCGATGGCCAGACGCTCCAGCCCAGATTTTAAGAGCTGGAACAGGATATCTTGGGTCTCTGGCAAATGAAAACACCAGAACCCCAGCAGGACACCCTGAAGGCTATGTGGAGGCATTTGCTAATTTGTATAGAAATTTTGCACGCTGTATCTATGCAGAGAGAGCCGGAGAAATCCCAAAACCTGAATGGGAGGATTACCCTGGTATAGAAGATGGAATCAGAGGAATGGCTTTCATCGATCATGTATTAAAAAGCAATGAGTCTGATACAAAATGGACGCCATTCATAGTTGAAAAATAAATTCTTAAACCTAATATTTTAACCTAAGAAAAATGAAGACAATTAAAGGCCCTGCGATTTTCCTCGCACAATTTATTGACGACAAAGAACCATTCAATAACCTGAAAAACATCTGTAACTACATGGCCGACCTAGGCTATGCCGGTGTTCAAATACCATCTTGGGATGGTAGAATGATGGATTTGCAAAAAGCTGCGGAAAGCAAAACCTATGCGGATGAAATCAAAGGTACAGTAGAAGAAGCTGGACTACAGGTTACTGAATTATCTACTCACCTGCAAGGACAATTGGTAGCTGTTCATCCGGCATACAACGAGTTATTTGATGGCTTTGCTCCTGATAATCTGAAGGGAAACCTGCAAGGAAAAACTGACTGGGCAGTGCAGCAATTGAAATATGCAGCAAAAGCTTCTCACAATATGGGGCTCACCGCACATGCTACTTTTTCGGGTGCATTGATGTGGCATACGGTTTACCCATGGCCTCAAAGACCTGCTGGTTTGGTAGAAACTGGATTCACAGAGCTAGCTAAAAGATGGACTCCTATCCTTGATGAATTCGATAAATACGGCGTTGATGTGTGCTATGAGCTTCACCCGGGAGAAGATTTGCATGACGGAGTGACATTTGAAATGTTTCTAGATAAAGTCAATAATCATAAACGTGCCAACATCCTGTACGACCCAAGCCACTTTGTGCTACAGTGCTTAGACTATTTACAATTCATTGATTTTTACCATGAAAGAATCAAAATGTTCCACGTAAAAGATGCTGAGTTCAACCCGACAGGGAAGCAAGGCGTCTATGGTGGATATCAAGGATGGGTAGAGCGAGCAGGTCGCTTCAGATCTTTGGGAGACGGCCAAGTTGATTTTAGCGGAATTTTTAGCAAACTTTCGCAGTACGATTATGATGGATGGGCCGTTTTGGAATGGGAGTGTGCGATCAAGCATCCTGAGCAAGGAGCTGCAGAAGGTGCTCCATTTATCGCATCCCACATCATTAACGTCACAGAAAAAGCATTTGATGACTTTGCCGGCAGAGGAGCAGACGAGGAATTCAACAAACGAATTTTAGGAATCTAATTACTTAAACAATTTATTTATAACATTTATGAAAATCACAAAACCAATAAACTTTGCAATTGCAGCAATGGCAGGATTGGCATTTGCCTGCGGTGGCGGAGAAAAAACTACTGAAACCGCTGAAACTGTCGCTACCCCAGCGACACCTGAAGTAGAAATGAGTTTGGAAGAAAAATACCAAGATGATCCAATTTACATCAAAGGTTTAGCAAAATTAAAGGCTTCTGATTGTACATCTTGTCATATGGTAGAAAGGAAGATCGTAGGCCCTTCCTATGCAGATGTAGCAGCTAAATACGAAGCTACGGAAGAAAACATCGAAATGCTGGCCAAAAAAGTAATTGAAGGTGGCGTGGGAACCTGGGGAGAAATCCCAATGCCTCCACACCCAGCTTTGAGCATAGAAGATGCTAAGGATATGGTAGCATACGTTCTCCTTTTGAAAAAGTAAAATGAAGATTAACTATATCATCGTCGCAGCTTTGGCAGGAATCCTTGCTTCATGCTCTGGCGAGAAAACAGTCGAAACTGAAGTAGAAGAAGTGACTGTTTCTGAATCTCAAGAAGAAGAATGGGTCGATCTATTTGCAAATAATAATTTCTCCAAGTGGCATAAATACAATGGAGGAGATGCCATAGATGGTTGGAAAATTGAAAATGGTGAAGTCTATCTTGACGTAAAGAATATTGACAGGGAAGCGGGAGAAGGTGGAGATATCGTAACCAATGAAGAATTTGAGAATTTTCATTTGAAATACGATTGGAAAATCGCCGAGAACGGTAATAGTGGTCTCATATTCTATGTGCAAGAAGCTCCAGAATATGAGAACACCTATAATACTGGTTTAGAAATGCAGGTGCTTGATAATGATGGTCATCCTGATGCTAAAATCATTAGCCATAGAGCTGGAGACCTGTATGACCTGATCGTAAGCAGTGAAGAGACCGTGAAGCCTCATGGAGAGTGGAACTCAGCAGAGATCATCTCTAACAATGGCCAGCTAGATCTAATTCTCAACGGAACCACAGTGGTAAGCACTACGCTTTGGACACCTGAATGGGAAGCATTGGTTGCTGATAGCAAATTCAAAGACATGCCGAATTGGGGTACGTTCAAAAAAGGGAGAATTGCACTCCAAGATCATAGTGATCTAGTTTATTTTAAAAACGTGATGATTAAAAAGCTTTAAGAAAGCTTCTACCAAAGTTCACCCTCATTAAGTTTATAGCTTGATGAGGGTATTTTTTTGCCTTCCTCTAACAAATCGCCTCAAAGAATTAGGCTAAAAATAAGAAAAGCAGCCCAATTGGACTGCCTTTGGTGATCCCGCTGGGGCTCGAACCCAGGACCCATACATTAAAAGTGTATTGCTCTACCAGCTGAGCTACGGAATCGGTAATTAATAATAAAACAAAAAGCGGAACGTGATTCCGCTTTTGAGAGTGATCCTGTCAGGACTCGAACCTGAAACCTACTGCTTAGAAGGCAGTTGCTCTATCCGGTTGAGCTACAGGACCGGATAAGTAATGTCAGCAAATCTGAAGATTATTTGACAAAACAGAAATAATAAAGTCGGGGTGGCAGGATTCGAACCTACGACCTCCTCGTCCCAAACGAGGCGCGATACCGGGCTACGCTACACCCCGAAACTTTCTTTTTAACTCCTTGTAAGTTAAAGTTGCGATTTGATCAAAACTAGTTTGATTCAATCAAGTGATCCCGCTGGGGCTTCCCGATACCAACTCGCTTCGCTTCGTTTCATCGGGACAGGCTTCTCGCCCTTTCCCTTTTGTAATCATCAAGTGATCCCTCTGGGGCTCGAACCCAGGACCCATACATTAAAAGTGTATTGCTCTACCAGCTGAGCTAAGGAATCATATCTTTTATCTAACCAACCTTATATTGGTTTTGCTCTACCTCCCGATAGCTATCGGGATGAGCTAAGGAATCATATTGCTCTGAAAATTTCAGAAAATTTAACCACTAAATCATGGCTTAAAACCTTTCAAATTGACTTCCTGGCCTTGCTTTTTGCCAGATCATTGCCGTAATTGGACTGCAAAAATAAGGGGACAAATTTTAAATGCCAAACGTGAAATCAATCTTTCTCACAAAACTTTTGATATTTTTATCGATATCTCTACAAAGTATTCATTGTCAAGCAGATGTAATCGGTCTAAATAAAGCAGATTCTTTGTTTAATGTTAGAAGCTACAAGGAAGCCATGGAAATCTATGATTCTAACTACCAATCCGGGGTTTATTCGCCGGCAATGCTGCTTAAAATGGCTTTTATTTCCGAAGGAATTGGAGACAACGAAAGAGCAACTCTTTACCTGAGTAAATACTATGACCTAGATCCGAATCCACAGGCCATTACAAAAATCAAAAGCCTTACCGGTCAGAGTTCATTGGTAGGATACGAAGTGAGCGATGGGCAGCGCTTTTTAATATTTCTCACCGAATATCAAGAATACATTGTGGGAGCCTTGGCTATTTTCCTTGTCTTATCCATAATCGCAAGCTGGATAACGGGACGCAAATCAGAAAAGACTCAGACTTTCTGGCCGACCATATTACTAATCGTCCTAATATTCGCGGCCAATAACTTCTTAAATGGTCCTCGCACAGGACTAATCACCAGCAGCCCAACATTTATTGTCAGCAAACCGTCAGCTGGAGGAGAATTGATCGACATGGTGGAGCCAGGACATCGAGTTCATATCAAATCCAACAAAGACATCTGGTATGAGGTAGAATGGAAGGATAAAAGTGCCTATATCAAAAAATCCGACGTGACTCGGATGTAATTCATCTTGCGATTCCTCCAAAATATGCTGATTGTTAAGACATGAAAAACCTCTTGTTGCTTTTTGGAATCATCTTGTTATTTGCTTCCTGCGAAAAACCAGTTTCAGATGCACATTTCTACGATTCTGGAATTTCTTCTGAACTGGCCAAATTCAGAAAGCACCAAGTATCGGATATTCATTACATTTTATCTTTTGACATTCCTGCAGAAAAGTCGAAGAAAATAAATTCCCATTTGCTGCTGGAAGTAGAGATTTCCGATCTATCCCATCCTTTGATTTTAGATTTTCATGAGAAGGCATCACATCTGCTTTCTCTCAACGTAAATGGAAAGCAAACTGAAATCGACCACAGAGATCAACACTTGATTATCCCAAAGGAAGCGCTGACTATGGGCAGCAATTCTATAGCAATAGCCTTCATCGCCGGTGAGCTTTCGCTCAACCGAAACGAGAGCTTTCTTTATACCTTGCTGGTCCCAGATAGAGCGAGCACCTTATTCCCTTGTTTTGATCAGCCAAATTTAAAGGCAAACTATACGCTGAATATCTCAGCTCCGAAAAACTGGAAAGTCTTAGCAGGCGGTCCTGAAATAGCTTCTGAAGAAAACGGGGAGTTTATAACTCATCGCTTCGCTAAGTCAGATTTGATGAGCACCTATTTGTTTTCCTTTGTGGCAGGCGAATTTGAGGAAGCAAAGTCTGCATCTGACTTTCCACAAACATTGCTCTATCGGGAAACAAATCCTGAAAAGATCGAAGCTTCTATCCCTGAACTTTTCAGGCTACATCAAAAAGCGAAAGAGTTTCTGGAAGACTACACTGCCTACCCTTTCCCATTTCAAAAGCTTGATTTTGCCACTATCCCTATATTCCAATACGGCGGAATGGAACATGTGGGAGCCATCCAATACCGGGAATCCTCACTTTTCCTGGACGAAAATGCCACCGATTCAGAATTACTTAGCAGAGCAAAACTAATAGGACATGAAACCGCCCATATGTGGTTTGGAGATTTAGTGACTATGGATTGGTTTGAGGATGTTTGGATGAAAGAGGTTTTCGCAAACTTCATGGCCGGCAAGCTCGTCAATCCAACTTATCCAGAGATCAACCACGAGCTATCTTTTCTTACCAATCACTACCCTTCTGCCTATGGAGAAGACCGTACGAAAGGAACCAACCCAATTCGGCAGAAATTAGCCAATCTGAAGGACGCTGGCTCCCTTTATGGAAGTATCATTTACGACAAAGCTCCAATCATGATGCGGCAGCTGGAAACAGCCATGGGAGAAGAAGCATTTCAGAAAGGCATCCGGAAATACATCAAGACATACGCAAACGGAAATGCGGACTGGAATGCCCTTGTAGAGATTTTGGATGAAAACACCCCAATGGATCTTCAGCAATGGAGTGATGTATGGGTAAATCAATCGGGCAGACCTATTCTTTCCGACAAAATCGAATTTGGCAAAGACGGAACAATCAGCTCCTTTGTGATAACTCAAAAAGCCGAAGATGGATCGGATAAAGTTTGGCCCCAGCTTTTCGACATTACCTTTTTCTATGAAGATGGGATTAAAACGTTTTCAGTGGCGATGGAGGATAAAACGCTGGATTTGAAACAAGCAATAGGCGAACAAAAACCTTCAGCCATTCTTTACAATAGCAATGGTCTTGGCTATGGCATTTTTCCCGTAGATCAAAGCTCTCTTCCCCAGATCACTTCGCTCACTGATGAAGTGATGCGAGGACAGTCTTACATCAACCTGTATGAAAACACCCTTTCAGGTAACATTGCTCCAATTTTGGCTTTTGAAACTTTCCAAAAAGGAATTGCAGCAGAGCAAAATGAGATTCTTGCTCGATTGATTTCCGGAGAACTGAACAATATTTTCTGGAACTATCTCACCGAAGAACAACGTGAAAAAGTTTTACCTGGCTTGGAAAACCAACTTTGGGATCAATTACAAATGGATCTTCCAACTAATTTGAAGAAAACAATCTTCTCTCTTTATAGCGGAATTGCCTATTCTCAAACTGGATATGACCGTCTATACCAGGTCTGGAAAAAAGAAGTTGAGATCAAAGACCTGAAACTCAACCCTGACAATTTTACCAGTTTGGCAATGACTTTAGCACTTTATGGTCACCCAAAAGCAAATGATATATTAACTGAGGAAAGAACTAGGATTAGCAATCCTGACAAACTTGATCGATTTGACTTTCTCCATCCAGCTTTATCTCAAAATGAGTCTGAGCGGGATTCCCTCTTCGAATCATTCAAAGCGGCAACTAACCGTGAAAAGGAATCATGGGTACTCGCTGCCTGTGGATACATACATCATCCTTTGCATCAAAAGTCAGCGATCAAGCATCTCCCTTTGGCTCTAGCGCTTTTAGAAGACATTCAAAAGACGGGAGACATCTTCTTTCCTAAAAGATGGGCTTCTGCCACCGCAGGGCAATACACATCGCCAGAAGCGGCTAAAATCGTCTCAGATTTCCTGACTTCTAACCCTGACTACAACCCTATCCTGAAAAACAAAATTTTACAGGCAACGGACGATTTGATGCGAGTGCAATCCATCCATCAATAATTAGAAATCTAATGGATCGAGGTGCTTAAAATGGCCATTTAGCTTAATTTTCTCTTTGGCTTGCTCGGCAGCTTGTAGAGCGGGAATGATTCTCTTGAGATGTTTGATGAGAAATTCAGTTCTTTTTTCCTCAGAAGGAAGTTTGATAAGCTCTAACTCCTCTTCCAGTTTAAGTCCGATTTTATGAGAAAAAGAAAATGAATCAACATCAGCTGGGTTGAAACTCACATCATAACGTAACAAATGGAGCATTTCCCGCAGATAAAAAATATACTCATGATGTAAAAAATCCGGGACTCTGAGATCATCCTCTAGCCATTCGATAGCACCAGCTGCATACTCTTTTCCAGGCGAAGGATTATCAAAGGTGGCTATTTTGAAAACCCGCTGACCAGTAGTTCTAATATCCATTCTGCCGTCGTCATATCGGGTATGAATCTCACCTAACTTCACTTCGGTGCCATAGCCAGATAATTGATCGATAAAAGTGCAAACTCCAAAAGTCAGATCTCCCGCTTCTACATCCTTGATCAACTCCTTGTATCGAGGTTCAAATATGTGGAGGTTAAGTTCTTCTCCGGGAAAAACGACTAATTTCAATGGGAAAAAAGGAAGAATCATGGGCATGCTTTTTTTAATACAACAGGCTTAGTCCTGATTTTTGTTTTTACTATTAACGAAAAAAGCCGATCCTAAGATCGGCTTTCGTATATATTTTGAGAATTACTTCTCCTTATTTGCTTGCGATGAAGCTTACCAAGTCGATTACTTTGTTAGAGTAACCCCACTCGTTGTCGTACCAAGAAACAACTTTCAAGAACGTGTCAGAAAGCTGGATACCAGCACCTGCATCGAAGATAGAAGTTCTAGGATCTCCAAGGAAATCGTTAGAAACCACCTGATCTTCAGTATATCCAAGAACACCTTTCATAGTAGTCTCAGAAACCTCTTTCATTTTAGCACAAACTTCAGCGTAAGTAGCTGGCTTTTTCAATCTAACTGTCAAATCGACAACAGAAACATCTGGAGTAGGAACTCTGAATGCCATACCTGTCAATTTACCGTTAAGCTCAGGAATTACTTTACCTACTGCTTTAGCAGCTCCAGTAGATGAAGGGATGATGTTTTGACCAGCGCCACGTCCACCTCTCCAGTCCTTCGCAGAAGGTCCGTCAACAGTTTTCTGTGTTGCAGTAGTCGCGTGAACTGTAGTCATCAAGCCTTCCTCGATTCCCCAGTTATCATTCAATACTTTGGCGATTGGTGCCAAACAGTTTGTAGTACAAGACGCGTTAGACACGAAAACCATGTCAGAAGTGTAAGAATCTTCATTCACTCCCATTACGAACATCGGCGTGTCATCTTTAGATGGAGCAGACATTACTACTTTCTTAGCACCTGCATCGATGTGACCTTGAGCAGTTTCTTTAGTCAAGAAAATACCAGTTGATTCGATTACATAATCAGCTCCTACTTCACCCCACTTAAGGTTAGCTGGGCTTTTCTCAGAAGTAACACGAATGCTATTTCCATTCACTACCAATGCGCCGTCTTTTACCTCTACAGTACCTTTGAAGTTACCGTGAGTAGAGTCATACTTAAGCATATATGCCATGTAGTCTACATCGATCAAATCGTTGATCGCTACTACTTGGATATCTTCTCTTTCTTGTGCAACTCTGAACGCCAAACGTCCGATTCTACCGAATCCGTTTATTCCAACTTTAATCTTGCTCATATTTATTTTGATTTGAGTATAGGTTTGATTCCTAAAATTCCCTTTAGCGGGTATGCCACTTTTGGCTAAAAATCCCTGAGGGATGGCTAAGTTATTACATTTATTTGGCTAGCCCAAACTATCTGTTGAGGCTCGTCAAATCTTCTTGTATTCAATCGATTTCGGAGAAAAATAATTCCATAAAAATTCTGAAAAAATGAGTTTCACAATGCTTTTGCCTATTTTGAAGCCTTACTTAAGCAATTTTTGATGTTCGAAAAAGCAATTCTCGAAACTGCCGGCTACACCCGGGCAATTCATTCTATCTCCAGAAATTTTGGAAGCACTCAAATTCAAAGGGGTGCCGCCACACTTTTTTTCGTCAATCAGGAGGGATTTGCCTTGACCTGCAAACATGTAGCGCAATGGCTATCTCAGGCAGATCAAATCAATCAGAAATACAACACATTCCTTCAGCAAGGCAAAGAATTAGGGGGAGGACAGCGTTCTGCTCTAGCCAAAAAACTGGGGTTAAAACCAGATGCAACCTCTGAGATGAGAGTGACCTTTGTAGACTGTGTGGATCAGATCAAAAACATGAAGTTCTTCCTTCACCCGGAATACGACTTGGCCTTGATCAAATTCGAAGGCTTCGAAAAGACCTTATTTACCAATGTCCCAAAATTCAAAAAAGACCATACCGCCATCAACCCCGGTGCGATGCTTTGCAGGCTTGGATTCCCTTTTCCTGAGTTTTCCAATTATCAATTGAATGCGCAGAACCAGTGTTTGGAATGGGCAAATACTGGAAACAAACGATCTCCAAGATTTCCTATTGAAGGGATGCTCACCCGGTTTTTGGGTGATAAAAATGGGAAAGTTTATGGAATGGAGATGAGTACACCTGGACTGAGAGGTCAAAGTGGCGGACCACTTTTCGATGCCACTGGAAAAGTCTGTGGCATGCAAAGCCGCACCAAGCATTTACACTTAGGATTTGACATCGAAGAAAAAGCGATCATCGCCCATGGCAAAGCCAAAAAAGTGAATGACTACGCTTTTATCCACTTGGGTGAATGTATTCACGTCTCCGTGATCAAGGAATTTATGCGTGCGAATGGGGTGAGTTTTGAGGAAGAATGATTGGATTTGGGATGTTTGATTTCGGGAATAGCAAAAAATAGAATTGATAGTACTCTAGCCTCACCTTAATCAAAAAAAGCCACCCGATTCCTCGGATGGCTTTACTTATTTTTAAGCTTCTCTTAAACCAAAGTTATCAAAATATCATTCAACGTAGCGCTTGGTCGCATCGCTTGAGAAGCTAGGGTCGCATCTGGCCTGAAGTATCCACCGATGTTCAACGGAGTACCTTGAGAACCGTTCAGTTCATCCACTATCGTAGCTTCTTGTGCCTCTAGTGCCTGAGCTAATGGAGTGAATTTTGCTTTCAATTCTGCATCCTTACTTTGCTCGGCAAGTGCCTGAGCCCAATAAAGTGCCAAATAGAAATGACTTCCTCTATTATCTAATTTCCCAACTACACGAGCTGGAGACTTATCATTTTCCAAGAATTTACCAGTAGCAAGATCCAATGTCTCGCCTAGCAACAAAGCTTTTTCATTATGGAAAATTCTTCCCAAATGCTCCAAGGAAACAGCCAACGCAAGGAATTCACCGAGAGAATCCCAACGTAAGTGACCTTCTGTCACAAATTGGTCCACGTGTTTAGGTGCAGATCCACCAGCTCCTGTTTCAAACAAACCTCCACCGTTCATCAATGGAACGATAGAAAGCATTTTGGCAGAAGTACCCAATTCCAAAATTGGAAACAAATCTGTCAAGTAATCTCTCAACACATTTCCAGTCACGGAGATAGTATCCAAACCTTCCTTGATTCTAGCCAAAGACAGATTGGTTGCTTCAATCGGAGAAAGGATAGAAATCTCACATCCAGTTTGATCATGGTCAAGTAGATATGTATTTACTTTTTTGATCAATTCCGAGTCATGCGCTCTGTTTGGATCCAACCAGAAGATGGCAGGAGTATCAGAAAGTCTTGCTCTGGTTACTGCCAATTTCACCCAGTCCTGAATCGGTGCATCTTTAGTCTGGCACATTCTCCAGATATCTCCTGCTTCTACATCATGTGAGAAAATCTCGTGATTGTTTTGATCCAATACTTTCACAGTTCCTGCATAAGGAATCTCAAAAGTTTTATCGTGCGAACCATATTCCTCTGCTTTTTGCGCCATCAAGCCTACGTTAGGTACAGAACCCATTGTGGAAGGATCGAATGCTCCATGAGCTTTGCAGAAGTTGATTGTAGCTTCGTATACACCTGCATAAGATCTATCTGGAATAATCGCTTTGGTATCCTGAAGTTTACCAGCCTTGTTCCACATCTGACCAGACGTTCTGATCATTGCTGGCATGGATGCATCGATAATCACATCACTTGGAACGTGAAGGTTGGTGATTCCTTTATCAGAATTTACCATAGCTAAGTCTGGGCTATCGGCAAGACAAGCTGCAATATCAGCTTCCACTTCGGTTCTTTTAGGAATTGAAAGTTTATCCAGATTAGAGATCAAATCTCCAAATCCATTATTCACATCGATTCCTGCTTCATTGAATGTAGCGTTATGCTTCGCAAAAACAGGCTCAAAAAACACCTTCACCGCATGTCCAAAGATGATAGGATCTGACACCTTCATCATCGTTGCTTTCATGTGAATGGAGAAAAGAACCCCTTGCTGCTTTGCTTCAGCTTTAGCTTTTCTAAGAAATGCCGTCAACGCGGAAATACTCATCGTTGAAGCATCAATCACTTCTCCAGCCTGAAGTTTCAAGCCAGATTTAAGGATTTCTTTTTTGCCATCAGCACCATGAAGTTCAATGGAAACCACTGTTGCATCCGCCAAAGTGTGAGATTTTTCACTTCCGTAAAAATCGCCTTCCGTCATACTGTCCACATGTGATTTGGAATCTGCTGACCATTTACCCATGGAATGCGGATGCTTTCTTGCATATGCTTTTACCGCTTGTGGAGCTCTTCTGTCAGAATTACCTTCACGGAGAACTGGGTTGACAGCAGAACCTTTGATTTTATCGTATTTGCCTTTTATGGTCTTTTCTTCTTCAGTTTTTGGTTCCTCTGGATACTCAGGAAGAGCATATCCTTGCGCCTGAAGTTCCTTGATCGCAGCCTTAAGCTGTGGAACGGAAGCAGAGATATTTGGAAGTTTCACAATGTTCGCTTCTGGAGTTTTCGCGATATCACCAAGCTCGGCAAGGGTATCTGGAAGCTGCTGATCAGGAGTTAAAAACTCGGGAAAATTGGAAATAATTCTACCGGAAAGTGAGATATCACGTGTTTCCACCGATACTCCGGCGGACTTAGTGAATGCTTCTACAATTGGTAATAGGGAATACGTGGCCAAAGCTGGTGCTTCGTCAGTCAGCGTATACAGGATTTTTGGAGTTTGGTTACTCATGGTTTTAGGAATTCAAAAAGGCTTGTTTCACCCCGAATCTTCAATCGACCATTTCTTGGTCATTCCATTTAGTATTTAAAATGGTTTGTAAAAAGAGAAACAGGGTCTTAAAATATGAGGGCTAAAATACGGAAAATATCCTTGTTTCAAATTCCACTCGCGTAAAGTACTGAGGGTCTGAAAAAAGGATTACTTGATCAAAAAATTATCCGAATCCATCCAGGCAGGAAACTTCTCCCGATAGGAATCCAGTGCCTCTGCTTCTAAATTAAAAACAGTGATTTTTTCGCCTTCTTCAAGAAACTCCAGTTGATTTCCTTTGAAGTCATATGCAGCAGAATGCCCGTTGTATAGAACTCCATTTCCATCTGCCTCTACCCTATTCACTCCTATAGAATAAGATAAATTCTCGATAGCTCGCGCCGGCAATAGCGCATCCCAAGCTGAAACTCGTGCTGCTGGCCAAGACGCCACATAAAAAATAAGATCGTAGGCTAATTGACCGTCCACCATTCTATTTCTGGAGAAAACAGGGAACCGCAAATCGTAGCAAACTTGAGGACAGATCTTCCAGCCATTCAATTCAAAAATTGGCAGTCTTTCTCCAGCTGAAAAAGATTGGTCCTCATCTGCCATCCGAAAAAGATGGCGCTTATCGTAATGCTGAATCATTCCATCAGGACTTACCCAAAGGAGGCGATTGTAAAACTTCCCCTCCACCTGAATAATGGCGCTTCCAGTAAGCGTGCAATTCTTTTGCGCAGCCATCTGACGCATCCACTTACAGACATTCAGATTCATGGGCTCAGCCAGTTCAGCTGCATCCATGCTAAATCCCGTCGGAAACATTTCCGGTAGGATGATCAAATCCACTCCATTGTCAATCTCCCACATCTTCTCTTCCAGCATCGCCAGATTCGCCACTTTATCTTTCCAATAAAGATTCGTCTGAACTAGCGCTATTTTGAGTTGGGGAGATTTGATCATTTTAGAGGATATATCATTCGGTAATCAGTTGAGATTTTGCCCTTGCTCACATCGATGAGCTTGGATTTCACCAGTCTCTTCTTAAGGCCCTTCAGGTAATCTATAAATAGAACTCCTTCCAAGTGATCATATTCGTGCTGAATCACACGGGCAGTCATACCAGAAAACTCTTCTTCTTTCAAATTCCAGTTTTCATCGTAATATTCAATAGTTAATGTCTCGGGACGTGTTATCTCTGCTCGAACTTCCGGAATACTGAGACAGCCCTCTTCGAAGCTATAATCATCACCATATTCATCCAAGATTATCGGATTGATAAAAGCACGACGAATACCAACTTCCTCATCATCTTCGTCCAGCATCAAACTGCTGTCAATGACAAAAAGGCTTATTCCCTGGTTAATTTGAGGAGCTGCAAGACCTACGCCGCTGGCGTTGTCCATGGTTGCAAACATATTTTTGATCAGCTCATCGAGCTCGGTTCCTTCGGTAATTTCCTCCGCTTCTTTTTTCAGAATTGGGCTACCGTAAGCAACTATAGGGTAAATCATTGTCTCTCTAAATAGGATTGTAGAATAATCGCTGCACTCACCTTGTCCAAGTTTCCAGCTTTTTCTTTTCTGTCTTTCTTTTTACTTCCCATGGTGATCATGCTCTGCATGGCCATTTTAGAAGTGAACCGCTCATCGACGAGTTCTATTTTTTTATCTGGAAAAGCCTTCGAAAGCCTGTCCTTCATTGTAATCACTTTTGGAGTCATATCGTTATCCTGACCATTCAACCGAGTTGGATAGCCAAGAACCAACGTATCTACTTCCTCCTTTTTGCAGTAACTTTTCAGATAATCGAGCAATGTCGAAGTCTCGATAGTTTCTAGTGGATTAGCCAACATTTTCAAGGTATCAGTAACAGCCAAGCCGGTTCTTTTGGTTCCCAGGTCAATTGCGAGTATTCTGGGCATCAGTTTTTTCTGGTTATTTTCTCAAACTGGCGCAAAGCTTCTCTTTCTAGCTCTACCGCTTTTGGAAAAAGAAGCTCGTCTTCAATTTTGGCATGAATTCTAAGCTCCTGCTCGAAATTCTGCAATTCGTGAAAAAGAACTTTCATGGTAAGTGGCGCTTCCTGATCTAAGGAATAATCCGCAGTCAGCTTCCGGATACCTTCCATTTCATCATCATGGATTTCATGCTGATCTGCCAACATGTGAACAGGATCCCTCTTCAAAATCGTAATAGCATCTGGCAAAGAAAAACGATTTTCTTCTATATCCTGAAGCAACTCTATCCTTTTGAAAAGTCTGCTTTCCTCCTCATGAATGTGATGGATAAAATCCTCCACAAAAAGTGGAAACATAATTCGAAGGTCTGCCATCAGGCTAGCGTATTGAGGCTCTGGAACGATCCCAGATATGATATTTGAAAGAAAAGGCAATTCTTGTCTTACAAAGTAGTAGTGCTTTTTCTTAAGGTAGGCCACCAAAACTTCGATGGGATTCAAATAGAGTTCCTCCGTAGTTGGTTCTTTGCGCTGAGCCCATGACTCTAATTCTATAACCAACTGACTGGAATGCACTTTGTGTTTTTTACAAACCATTTCCAGCGACTCCGTTGGGTATTGGTAAAAGCTGATTCCGAAATAATGAAGCACAGATGCAAAGACATAGTTTTCAGAAACTAAATCTCCTACAAGGGCCTTTTCAAAATCACCTTTGGTATGCATGATGCAAAAATAATTTTTTTTAACAGAAAAAAGGGGAATAAATTGAGCCATTATACGATACCCTCGTATAAACATTTGTAACCTTTATCAAAAGTCCCTTCAATAAGAGGTGGAAATTGGGTAATTTACGTTAACAATAAAGAAATATAACCAACTGAAAGAGAAAGTCGTGAGCGAGACAAAAAATACCAAATCCCAAATCAGACTCCCAATCATATTGGCATTAGCCATATCAGCGGGAATATGGATCGGGGCCACTTTTGCTGAGCCAAAAGGAAATCAAAATGATCTAAGAGCTGCTCTTTACAAGCTGCAGGAGATAATGACCTATGTTAACAGAGACTATGTTGACAGCATCAATTCTAACGAGTTGATAGACTATGGCATTAATAAAATGCTGGAGCACTTGGATCCCCACACTAGCTACATCCCTGCAAAGGATGCTTCAATCGTGCAATCTCAACTGGATGGAGAATTCGATGGCATTGGAGTTGAGTTTGGAATCATTCGAGACACCATTTATGTAGTAGCGCCATTGACTGGCGGACCTTCCGAAGCTTTAGGGATTCAATCTGGTGATCAAATCATCAAGGTTGATGGAGAAAACATGGCAGGTGTAGGTGTAACGAACCGAGATGTCTTCGAAAAACTACGTGGACCAAAAGGTTCTGTGGTAGTGGTAGACATGAAGCGAAAAAACCAGAAGGAGCTGATCGAGTACAAGATCACTCGAGATAAAATTCCTCAATACAGCATTAACGCATCTTACATGGTCAATGATGAAATTGGCTATATAAAAGTAACCCGATTTGCTGCCACTACTTATGATGAGTTCAAAGAAGCTGTTTATGACCTGAAAGTAAAAGGCATGAAAAAATTAGTCATAGATCTTCAAGGCAACCCAGGTGGATACATGGGAGCTGCGATTAATATGGCTGATGAACTATTGGGAGGAAAAGCTTTGATCGTTTCACAAGAAGGAAAAGTTGACCAATACAATCAAAAAGCTTTTGCATTCAAACCAGGTTTATTCGAAGAAGGACCAATCATCGTACTTGTGAATGAAGGTTCTGCATCAGCTTCAGAGATTCTTGCCGGAGCAATTCAGGATAATGATAGAGGTTTGATTGTAGGAAGAAGATCCTTTGGAAAGGGTTTAGTACAAATGCCGATAGACTTGTCGGACGGAGCTGAACTAAGATTGACTATTGCAAGATATTATACTCCATCGGGAAGATCTATTCAGAAACCTTACGGAACTGATTATGAAGCTTACGAAAGCGATTTTATGAATCGATACAAGCATGGGGAATTTTTCTCTTCTGATAGTATCAAGTTCAATGACAGCTTGAAATATGAAACGGTAAAAGGACGCACGGTCTATGGCGGCGGAGGCATTATGCCTGACTATTTCGTTCCCTTGGATACTACAATGAATTCTGCTTATGTAAGCAGGCTTTTCAACTCTGATTCGGCAAGAGAATTTGCACTTGACTACGTAAACGAAAACAAGTCTAAATTCGAAGACATGACTTTAGAGCAGTATTATTCCGACTTTACAGTTAGTGATGCAATGCTGAGTGACTTGGTAGAATATGGCAAGAAGAATAAGGTTGACTTTGATGCCGCTGACTTCAATAAATCAAAAGACTATCTCAGAATACTCATGAAAGCACATGTTGGAAGACAGATTTATGATGATAGTGCATTCTACAAAGTGGTGAATGACATCAATGAAGTTTACCTTCAAGCGATCAAGTTATTTGATGAGGCAGAGAAAATAGCTATGGCAACCGATCTTCATGAAGAAGAGGAATAGTAATCCACATTCAGGGATTTATAGTGGAAAGCATCCGACCAGTCGGGTGCTTTCTTTTTTTAACCTTATATTACTTTCAAAACAACTTCAAATCACCTAACATTAGGAATTAAAACACGCCATACTCGCATCCCCATGAAAACCTTATTCACCATCTTACTATTATCAATAACCATGAGCACCTTTGCCCAGATCAAAGTCAACCATATAGCCGTCCATGTCAGCAACCTTGAGGAAAGCAAAGAGTTTTATCAGAAAATAGTAGGCTTGAAGGAAATCGAAGAGCCTTTCAAAGACGGCCTCCATGCTTGGTATGATATAGGAAGTGGAGCTGCTCTTCATATTATTGAAGCTGCAAATGTCCCTACACAAATATCCAAAGTGAATCACCTTTGCTTCAGCATGGAAGACATGGATGCTTTTATCAAAACGTTGGAGAATACCGATTATCCTTTTGAGAGTTGGCTAGGTGAAAAAGGCAAAGTAACCATCCGAGTTGATGGTATTCGACAAATCTACATTCAGGATCCTGATGGCCTTTGGTTGGAAATAAATGATGCTTATTAATTAGTTGGAGCTCATAAAAAAACCCGGACTTTCATCCGGGTTTTTACTTATCTGATTATTTTGATAATTTATTAGTTGTCATAAAGTTTCTGAGGCCAGCTATCATTTCCAAGATTCACATCCGGAAGAAGCTTAGCAGGATCTATAACTACACCCGTTACTTTTTTATCTGTTTTCAGCAAGTAATTCCAAGTATCTCCACGCTGCCAAATCTCTACAGGAAGCATTTTCTGCTCGGTTGAGCCATCATCATAGGTGATCTCCAATAATACTGGCATTGGCATATCGCTCTTATTTGTCAATACTACTACATAGTTACCTGCATAAGGAATTACTGCACTTACACCTAAGTCAATATTTCCTGTGCCGTAGAACCATCCCTGCCAAAACCAAGAAAGGTTCTCACCAGCTACATTTTCCATATGATTGAAAAAATCTGTAGGCTGTGGATGCTTATATGCCCAAGTCTTGATGTAAGATTTAAATGCATTATCAAATCGCTCATGACCAAGAATATATTCGCGAAGCATCAGCAAACCCATTGCAGGTTTGTTGTAGGCTAGCATTCCAAGGTTACCTATGTTCACTACATCTGGATATGTATCAATTCCTTCTCTTGTCTCGCTTGTAAAGAAATTTGTATATCTACGAGTTTCGTTCAAATTTGATGGATACTCTCCATCATTGAAAGCTTGTGTACTGTAATGGTTGATGAACGTGTTGAATCCTTCATCCATCCAAGCGTATCGACGCTCATTAGTTCCCACGATCATAGGGAACCAATTGTGACCAAACTCGTGGTCCGTCACTCCCCAAAGGCCTTCACCTTTGGAATTATAGCTACAGAAATTCAACCCTGGATATTCCATCCCTCCTATATCAGCTGCCACATTGGTCGCGGTTGCATAAGGAAATTCAAACCACTTTTCAGAATAATGCTCTATAGAAGCTTTGCTGTATTCAGTGGATCTTGACCAAGCTTCTTGTCCGTTGGATTCTTTAGGATAAACAGACTGAGCCAAAATTTTCTTTCCGCTAGGAAGATTGATCTTCGCAGCGTCCCAAATAAATGCTTTAGAAGTCGCAAAAGCAATGTCACGGCTATTTTCAATGGCAAAGTGCCAAGTGACAGTTCCGTTCTGCTTAGGTCTAGTCAATTCTGTATTCCCAAGCTCTGCTGCTGAGATCATCATCACAGTAGTATCGCTGACTTTAGCTTTCGCATAGCGATTCTGTAGCTCCTTGCTTAGTACTTCTTTAGGATTCAAAAGCTCACCAGAACCTACCACGATATGGTTATAGGGCACAGTGACTTTGTAATCAAAATCTCCATACTCTAGGTAAAACTCTCCAGCACCCAAGTACGGTTCCACATTCCAGCCTTCGACGTCGTCAAACACAGCAACTTTTGGATACCATTGTGCAAAAGCATAAATCCAACCATCTTCCACCTCAAGTCTTCCCATTCTATCCATTCCTTCAACTGGAACTTTGAAAGAGAAATCCATAGAAACAGTGGCTGTTCCGCCTTTGGCTGGTATTGGCTCATTGAACCAAACCTGCATTCTAGTATCCGAAACAATGTGCTTGGAAGATACTGATCCTTTAGAACCAACTTTAGCTTGAAGATTAGCAATATCATATCCTCCATCCACATCACCGTTGTAGCGGTTGCCTTGGATCGGCGTAGTCAATGTACCTCGTGAATCTTCGGTAAACCTATTCTGCTCCATTTGCATCCAGATGAAATCAAGATTCTCCGGGCTATTATTGGTGTAGGTAAGCGTGATATTACCAGTAAGCGTGTGTAAGGAATCATCCAAGGTCACCGCAATTTGATAATCTGCTTTGTTTTGCCAGTAACCTACATTAGGTTTTCCGGAAGCAGAACGAGTGTACGTACCCTTACGATTGATGAATTCACCAAACTCTTCTTGATTGTTTTCTTTTACTTCCTGAGCAAAAGAACTACTAATTCCTGCGAGCATGGCTCCTCCGAAAAGCAGCTTAATTAAAATTTTCCTACTCATATATATAGTTGTTTTAACCCTAAAAGTAAGAATTGCTAGGTTAAGCTCTAGGATATTTTATACCAGTGCCACTGCTTTAACGAATTTTTAGATATATCTCATTATTGGAAAAAGCATATTTTCATTCCACTTTTGAGTTACTAATTACGATCAACCCATGCAAAAACTAGTACTACTTGTGTCTTCCTTGGCATTATGTTTAACCGTAAATGCCCAAACTGACACGACAACCCAGGATTTAGGTGAAGTTTTGATTCAGGAAAATAGAATCCAGATCCCTTTTTCCAAACAGAGTAGAAATATCTCTTTAGTAAGTAAACTTCAGCTTGAAACAACTCCGGCGAGGAGTTTAGCAGAGGTATTATCCTTTGTGCCTGGTGTGGATATTCGTCAACGAGGAGTAACCGGCGTACAATCTGATGTAAGTATTCGTGGTGGCTCTTTTGAGCAAACGCTAATGCTCTTAAACGGTATTAAACTCAGTGATCCACAAACTGGTCATCACATGATGAATATCCCGGTACCGTTGGTGAATATCGATCGAGTGGAAGTTTTGAAAGGACCTGCATCCAGAGTTTTTGGTCAAAATGCCTACGCAGGAGCAATCAACGTGATTACAGAATTGAGCGATAAAAGGTACGCCAGGGTCAAAGGCTATGCTGGTGATTTCGGTATGAAAGGTATCAACTTTGCAGGCTCACTTCCAATTGGAAACTACAAGCAAAACTTGGCAATTTCCTACGATGATTCAAATGGACATTGGTATAACTCCGACTACCAAGTCAGTAATATATTCTACGAAGGCGGTGTAGAACTCAATGAGAAAAATGAAATAAAAGGAATGATAGCCTATACCGAACGAAGCTTCGGGGCCAATGGCTTTTATTCTAGCGCTTTTCCCGATCAATGGGAAAGTGTGCAAACTACGCTAGCTTCTTTGAGCCATACGCTGACACAAAACAATTTTTACTTAAACACAAGAGCATATTTCAGAAGAAATGCTGACGAATACGTTCTTAGAAGGAATGAACCTTCTTTCTACCAAAACTTCCATACCACGGATGTTTTTGCTTTGGAGGCAAACGGAAAATTTGACACTAAACTTGGTACCACAGGGTTTGGCTTAGAAACTAGAAAGGAAGCGATCGAAAGCACAAACCTTGGCGACCGTGACCGTGTTTTGACAGGGATATTTCTAGAGCAACTGGTAAATCTAGGTTTAAAAGCAGATTTGCGTGCCGGAGTATATTCTAACTACTATTCTGAATATGGCTGGAAGCATTTTCCTGGCGCTGAACTTGGTTTTCAAGCAACAACTGACTTGAGACTTTACTCAGGCTATGGAATCAGCTACCGCATACCTACCTACAATGACTTATACTATGTTGGCCCAACCAATATCGGAAATGATGAACTTCAGCCTGAGCAAGCTCAAAACTTTGAAATTGGAGCTAAATGGTCCAAATCCGGGCTATTCGCTGAGCTAGTTTACTTTAATAGAAGTACTGACAACCTAATTGAGTGGACACGACCTGATGCAGATACTCCTTGGCAGCCACAGAATTTCAGCGAAGTAAAATTCAACGGCATTGAAGCTTCATTGAATTATAGAGTTAGCCAGAATGGCCGGATAGTTCAAATAAAAGAGCTTAATCTTTCCTATAACTACATCAACGCCGACCTGATCAATCAACCAGGTATAGAAACACGATATGCGTTGACAGCTTTGAATAACCAGGCAATTGGTGGAGTGCTTGTTGGGATTGGTCAGAAATTAGAGTGGAACACCAAAATGAGATATGTGGAGCGAATGAATCAAGACCCTTATTTCCTGTTGGATATGCGGGTGGATTACAATAGAACCGGTAAAATCGGATTCTTCGCAGAAGCTTCTAATATCACAGATACAGATTACATAGAAGCTGGAACTGTGCAGATGCCTGGCCGTTGGTTCAGGGCTGGCTTTATGTTGAATTTCGAATAATGGCACTATTTTCCTAAGCGAAAAAAGACTGCTTCAGAAGAATTGAAGCAGTCTTTTTTGGACAAAAAAAATCCCGAATAAGCTATCCGGGATTGAATGTGGGAGTTGAGGGATTCGAACCCCCGACCCTCTGCTTGTAAGGCAGATGCTCTGAACCAACTGAGCTAAACTCCCAAGAAATATAATTTACTCACTTTTGAGCTTTGAAAATAAGATGTGGGAGTTGAGGGATTCGAACCCCCGACCCTCTGCTTGTAAGGCAGATGCTCTGAACCAACTGAGCTAAACTCCCATCTTTGTATCCCTTTCCGTTCGTAAGGGAATGCAAAGGTAATTTCTATTTCCTCTTAAGCAAATACATTTCGAAACAACATATCTAATTCATTGAAAATGAGTAAGAATATTTACAAAATATTTTCTAAAGAAATGACTAGAGCTTCAAATATCAAACTTAATCCCTTGCGCCAGTGGCAGCGTGGATGAGTAATTGATCGTATTAGTCTGGCGACGCATATACGCTTTCCAGGCATCAGAACCTGACTCACGACCTCCACCGGTTTCTTTTTCACCACCAAAAGCACCGCCAATTTCTGCTCCTGAAGTCCCAATGTTTACATTGGCTATTCCACAGTCAGATCCAGCTACGGATAGGAAAGCTTCAGCTTCACGCATATTCGTAGTCATGATGGCTGATGAAAGTCCCTGGGGCACACCATTTTGCATTGCAATCGCTTCTTCTATCGTGCTGTACTTCATCAGATACAAAATCGGAGCGAAGGTTTCATGCTGTACAATCTCAAAGTGATTTTCTGCTTCATAGATAGCTGGCTTCACATAGCAGCCAGACTCATATCCCTCACCATCTAGCACTCCACCTTCTACCACTTCCTTCCCTCCTTCTTTCTTGACTTTATCTATAGCGGCCAGATACATATTCACCGCATCTTTATCGATCACTGGACCTACGTGGTTCTTTTCATCCAAAGGATTACCGATCGCCAATTTGGAGTAAGCTGAAGCCAACCTAGTTTTTACTTCCTCATAGACATTTTCATGTATTATCAACCGACGAGTACTCGTGCATCTTTGGCCAGCTGTACCAACAGCACCAAATAACGCCCCACGTATAGCCATGTCCATATCGGCATGTTCTGTGATGATAATGGCATTATTTCCCCCTAACTCTAAGAGTGATCTTCCAAGTCTTCTTCCAATTGCCTCGCTGACCAATTTGCCCATTCTAGTAGAACCTGTAGCTGAAATCAATGGAATCCTTGAATCATTTGACACCAACTCTCCCACTTTGTAATCCCCATTTACTATTGAGCAAATGCCTTCAGGCATCCCATGTTTGGCAAAAATCTCACTTGCGATATATTGACAGGCAATCCCTGAAAGTGGTGCTTTTTCAGAAGGCTTCCACACACAAACATCACCACATACCCAAGCCAAAGCAGCGTTCCAAGACCAAACGGCAACTGGAAAATTAAAAGCAGAAATTATTCCTACTATACCTAATGAGTGCCATTGCTCATACATCCTATGCCCTGGGCGCTCAGAATGCATAGTCAAACCATAAAGTTGGCGCGAAAGCCCCACAGCAAAATCACAGATATCAATCATCTCCTGCACCTCTCCTAGTCCTTCCTGATAGGATTTCCCCATTTCATAGGAAACAAGCTTACCTAGATCCGCTTTCTTTTCACGAAGTGCATTGCCAATTTCCCGTACTATTTCCCCTCGTTGAGGGGCAGGAACTTGTCTCCAACTTTCAAAGGCAACTTGAGCTTGAGCTATTACTTCCTCATAGGCTTTCTTGTTTGTTGCCTGCACTTTTCCGATCAAAGTAGCGTCCGCCGGCGAAAAAGAAGAAAAGGATGATTCTCCAGAATCAATCCAGTTGACGCCAGTAGATGTGCCTAAGTTTTCTGATTTAAGTCCGAGTCGATTCAAAGAATTTTGAATTCCGAATTGATTTTCCATTGTAATTGAGGTTTTAATTCATTTAAAACCCAGTCCACCTTTTTGAATAGGCAAATGGGTTTTGATTTAATCTTTACTTATAATACGCACTGGATTCACCGTATTGAATTTCTTCTTAAAATTCTTTCCAGCGTAGATTTTATATATAAAATTAAATCTAAAATCGCCAGTATTTACAGCTTGACCATAAGGACCTCCTTTGATCAGGTTTAGATTCTTATAAATATAGCTTGTAGTGATCCCAAATCTGGGACCGTTATATCCGAAAAACCCACGGACATAATAGGTAGGAGCAACTCCCCATTTTTTCTGTTCTTCCACATTACTCCACTTGGTATACCCACCGCTTAGATTTACAGCGGCTACACCCGTTAAATAAAAATTTCTCCAAAACACCAGAGTCCCTGCCATCCCTGCATTAGGTCCCGCCATAAAATAACTCGCTCTATCAAAGTTAATCAATTCAGTCTGTGGACTAAGCGGCAATAGCAATGAGTCTCCTTTCATGTTCCCACCATATCCCTCAAAGCCCACAAAAGGAGAATATGCAGAATTTTTTTGAACTGAAGACTGGTTCCAGGCAGCAGCTATGGAAAGTTTGTCACCAAAAAACAAATAATTCATGTTAAGCCCCAAAGAAATTTGACGTAAGTCTTTTCTCAGGTAATCTTCGTCAGAATTTGGACGATCTTCAGCATTTATCTTATAGCCATTATAAAACTGCCCAAAGAAATCCACTATGACCCTGGGCGCATAGATATGTGACTGCAAGTCCAAATTGCCATTCCAATCGCCAATTTTATCAGGATACAAAAAGTTAACGGGAAAGGACACATTAATTGTAAGGTCCTGATAAGTAAAGCCTAGTCCCATCTTCAATCCCGAATTCGGCACTAGAATATATTTCTCGTTGGACTCTGGATCTCTAGCTACCAGTCTGGTGTATTTTCTACTAAAAAAAAGTCTGGAGGCCAAAATATCTTTTGAGCTTTCCACGTAGCTGGAATCGTATTGAAACTTTGAATTCTGAGCTATAGATTGAGCGCTGAACAGTAGTAAAGAAAAGATTAGTAAAATCTTTAATCGCATCATTGTTGGTGAGGGCATTCGTAAGCCGAAAGTTCACTAAAAAATTCTCAAAAAAAAATCCGAACCGTAGTTCGGATTTTCTCTGAAACAGGTCGAGATAGAAAAATGGATTAATGTTACAATCCGAGTTTGAAAAAGTCTAATTCTATTGAAAAGTTGTTTAATCACCAGATTAAAGTTATGAACTTCAGTTAATTAAACAAATTATTGTTTGGTTTTTTTAGAACAAACCGAAATAAACTCACAATAAATCGATCTATCTAGATCAACCTCCTACAAATAGAAAAAAGGATGTTTTCATTTCAACCATGGTATTTACTAACGTTTCAATCGGGAAATCAAACTAGAAAACCATCCTTGCCCACTCTTCCTAAACTTCAATGAAACACGATGTCCTCGATTAAATTTCACATAAGAGAAGGTTATTTTTCGAGGAATGGAATGGATAGACACACCTGTTAGATGCAAAGCGATGGGCAGAATCAGTTGATCTCGATGCGAATAATCTTTAAGTAGCTCTGACCACTTTTGTTCCAGCTTTTCTACATCCTTTGATTTATCCCTAACCATCACTCCAGTCTCAAACAGACCCAAATCATCCTTGAAGCCATTTAGCTTGGCAAATTCCAAAGTGGAATTTACGTTTTCCTCTAAATCTTTTTTCTTCCGAATCACCTCCATCCCTTCAGCCAACAAGGTAGCTCGCTTGGGATGCACAGTTGTCAATAATCCACCATGAAAGTGATTTTTCAACAACTCGGCTGGATTTCTGATAATCTCCATATTCCCGTCTATATAGATGGAGATATCATACCCTTTGGTATAAACAAAGCTGTTAATTTTTATCTGTCGTTGCTGCTTAATCGGATTAGGACTTTTGGGAACTACCTTTGTCTCCCAGCCATCAACTTTGAAATGAGGATCATCCGTAAACAGCCAATAATCAAAGCCAGGAAAAATTCGCGCTGGCCTCACCTTATCATAGTTATTGGTGACTATGGTATAGATTAAAATCGGATTCATTAAATAGAAGTAAATAAGGTGAATTCTTAAATAAGTTGGCCTAGAAAAGCAGTTTCATCAAGACTCTTACTGGCAAATTATTTACAATATTTCAAAATCCCTGAATTTTAACTTACATAAATAAGTACTTTTAAATTCGGCTTCAGGCTCATTGAACCAGAAGAACTACCTAAACAACCCTAAACCATTCCACTTAAGCTAATGGCAAACTTCCAAATTAAATCTGGATTCAAAAAATTTTGGAAAGACCTTCGATTCAACCTCAGCGCATCAGACAGTTATATTTTTCTGTTTTTTTATCGACATCTCTACGCTCCAAAAAAAGGTAGTTTACCGGATTTTATTTCCCAATATTCCTTATCCAAAAAAGGTGATTTTCACGTAATTCAGATCGGCGCAAATGATGGGATCACACATGACCCTATTCATAAATTCATCAAAAGAGATAGATGGAAAGGCGTGCTGCTAGAACCGCAACCTGATGTATTCAGAGAATCTCTAAGTAAGATTTACAAAAATCATCCCGGATTAACTCCGTTGTGTGCTGCAATTGGCTATGAAGATGGCTCTCAAAAACTTTACAAAATTGGGTTTAGCACTATGAGATGGGCAACTGGACTGGCTTCTTTCTCAGAAGAAAAAATAAAAAGCCTTTTTGACGAGGGGATAGTACAGAAAAACTGTGAGAAGAATGGATTAGAAATCCCTAGTGATCCTAACCAACAGATTACATCTGAAGAAGTCAAGGTAATAAGTCCTGAAACACTTATCAAAACCTACTCAATTCACCAAATTGACCTTCTCCAAATAGATGCAGAAGGCTTTGACCTTGAAGTTGTGAAGATGTTTGATGTGAAGAAAACAAAACCTAAAGCTATAATTTTCGAAAACGAAAACCTCAACCACCAGGATCTGGAGGAATGCTATCAACTACTTCGGTCTGAGAATTATAATCTCAAGGAATTTGGCAGAGATACCTTGGCTGTAAAAAAAGAGTTATCTCAATTCGAGCATTTTTTCGACTAGTTCGTCTTTAATTATACAGAATTAAATCTTATCCATCCCCTTCCAGAACTTCAGGAAATAGTATTTCAGTGGATTGCTATATTTCAATTGCTTCCAAGGACGACTCGCATGAGGTCTATGCCATACCGGAGCATTCATAAGCACATGATTTTTGAATCCTAGTTCAATTGATTTCTTTGAAATAAAGGTATCGTACCAATCTTTCGCTTCATCCAAACCCAAAAAATCGTAGGCCTTCAAAAAATCTGTAGAGAAAAGTGTGCAGCAAAAACTTAAACTTCTGGACGTATCGATCACTGATTCTTTCACTCCTTTGAATTTTAAATAAGGAAAATTCACCACGCCTTTTTCATCGACTGTCACAGATCCCACCAAACCTGACTTTACCGATGATTTTTGAAATTTCAGCAAATCCTCAATAGTAGTTGACCTGACGACCACATCAGACTCAATAACCAAAAGGGGCAAATCAGCTCCAATTGCCATTTTTTGAGCGGTTTGTAGCACCAGTTTATAGTTTGGTGAAGGATGATCGGTTAGGTCCTCCAAGTGAATCAACTCATAACCAATCTCAGCTTGGTTTTCTTCCAGACCTGTCTTGGTCTCTGCAGTACTGAAGTCATTAAAAATAACATGCCTCACAGGCACGGTGGATCCTGCAATTGCTCTTGCTGTATCCAAGGTAGTTTCAAGAGAATTCTTAACAGGAGTGATTACAATAACTTCAGCCATAAGGTAAATTTTCCCAAAAATAGACCTTTCTACTGAGGCAAAAAATAACCCCGACTATTGCCGGGGTTAAGTATTGATATTTTTAAGCTAATTCAGCTAGTGCTTTTTTCATCCTACCTAAAGCATCTACTAGCTCCTCATCAGAAGCAGCATAAGAAAGTCTGATACAGTCAGGTGCTCCAAAAGCGGCTCCAGTCACCAAAGAAACGTGCGCTTCTGCCAAAAGATAAAGACAAAGGTCATCTGCATCTTTTACATTATGCCCTTTAGCAGACTTACCAAAGAAAGCTGTTACATCTGGGAAGAAATAGAATGCCCCTTCAGGAACGTGAGTTTTGATACCAGGAATAGCTCGGAGTAAATCCAGTACCAAGCCTCTTCTTCTTAGGTAAGCATCAGCCATTTCGGTGGTTGGAGTTTGATCACCAGCAATACCAGCCAAGGCAGCTCTTTGTGCAATTCCAGTTCCGCCAGAAGTAAACTGACCTTGTATTTTCTCTACAGATTTTGCCATCCAAACAGGCGCACAGATATATCCAACTCTCCAGCCAGTCATTGCATATCCTTTAGAAAAACCGTTCACAGTGATTGTTCTTTCAAACATTCCAGGGAAGGATGCAATGCTGTAATTTCTTCCAGCAAAGTTGATTTTCTCATAGATCTCATCAGCGATCACCATGATATTTTCATGCTTCAGGATTACTGCAGCGATTGCTTCCAGTTCTTCTTTGCTAAATACCGATCCCGTAGGGTTACATGGAGATGAGAAGATCACACCCTTAGTTTTAGGAGTGATCGCAGCTTCTAGCTGAGCAGCAGTGGCTTTGAAGTTGTTCTCCAAAGTCCCTTCAATCAACACAGGAACTCCACCAGCCAACTTGATGATCTCGGCATAGCTCACCCAGTAAGGGGAGAATATCACAACCTCGTCGCCTTCATTGATCATGCACATGAAGACATTGGCAATAGAATGCTTAGCCCCGGTAGAGACTACTACATTCTCAGCTTTAGCTTCAGTGATTTCATTTTCTTCGCGAAGCTTCTTTGCGATAGCTTCTCTCAGATCCTGATACCCCGCTACAGGTGGATATGAAAAGTACTTTCCTTCGTCGATTGCATCTTTTGCAGCCTCTTGGATATGCCTTGGTGTCTTGAAGTCTGGCTCACCTAAACTAAGGCTGATGATGTCAACTCCTTGTGCTTTCAGCTCTCTTGCTTTTTTGGCCATGGCAAGAGTGGCTGATTCTTCCATATTGATTATCCGGTCTGATAAAATAGAGTTCATTGTTTGAGAGATTTTTTTTACAAATTCCACAAAAGTAGAGAGAAGATTATAAAATCTAAACAATCGATGGGTTTTGATCTCGAAATGTTACTTTTGAGCAAAATACTCCGAAGGATATTGCGTTTTTCTAATACATGAGTAGATATTATATCAATTTTATTTTCTTGCTATTTATCAGCAAGGTTTCTTTTGCCCAAAACGAAGAGGGAAAAGCCAAATCAGATCCTGATTCCAGTGGTGTGGTGAACTCTAGGTTGCTTCCAACCACTATGCCTTTGCTACTTTTTGACGACTCAAAGGAGAAGGAAGAAAAGAAGGAGAAAAAGAAGAAAGCACGAAAGAATGAGTGGTTTGGTGTCAAAACCAGAAAGGGTTACACTCGTCAGGAAATTCGTGGACAGCAGATTTTTGAGCACTTCAACTACACAGACGCAGATAGACGTCCTGATCCTTATATCCGAGATGTATATTGGTTCGATCCACAGGAAAAAAGTATAAAAACCAAAGACTATATAGCTGGCAATGGCTACCTACTTCATGGACCTTATGAGCGGGTGATCAATGAGGAAGTGGTAGAAAGCGGCATGTTTTACTACGGCACTAAACACAAAACTTGGATGCTCTTCGATGCAAACAATGTGCTTCAGGATAAAAATCATTTTGAGGCTGGCTGGCCTCGGGAATCAAGAACTCGATACTTCGATCAATCCTCAAAGACCATTCAAGAAATAATCCCTGTGCAGTACGGTCTGGAAGAAGGAAACTACTTCTACTTCTATGAAGACAAACAAGTGGCCGTCACTGGAGAATATCAATATGGCGAAAAAGTAGGTCTTTGGACAGAGTACTGGGATACGAACAACACAAAAGCGATTCGAAAGCGGGAAATCCAATATCAGGAAACTGCTTATACAAAAAATTTCCGCCCTTACATTCGTGCTGAATGGGATAAGGACGGAAATTTAGTGTATCGAAAAGATAATTAAATCTTAGTCTGCCGATTTGGGTCATGCTCGACTTCTTGATTTCTTAAAATTTAACTGGGGTACCGTTTAGTAAAAAGCATCCTCAAAATGCCTGAAATTGACTTTGCCTGTTCGATCTTTGTAAACGCCAATAATATCAAAGCGGATATCATTATGCCAATCATTAACATAAATAAACTGATCAGCTGCTTTTATAAGTAGTTTACGTTTGACTGAATCGACAAACTCCTCGGCAAAACCGAAGCCAGTACCGGATCTGAACTTTACTTCAACAAAAATCAACAGCCCGCGATGCTTTAAAATCAAATCTATCTCGGCATGTCCATGACGGTAATTTGTATCAATTAATTCGTAACCTTTTCCTACTAACCAATCCGCCGCGAGTTGTTCTGCGAGTTTTCCGGAATCGTTGTGCTCAGCCATCTTGGATAATTGTTTAATTTTGAAAAATCAATGAACGAACCCGTTTTAAGTTCAGTTGAAAAGTAAATCCCTCGGGACTAGCCGATGAATGAAATTATCAATAAAAAAGTAGAATTCCGAGATCTAGGAAAGCTGGATTATCAGCAAGCATGGGACTATCAGGAAAAACTCTTTGCGGAAACTGTTGCTCTAAAAATCAGCAACCGGCCTTTGGCACCCACAGACCAAGCACCAAGTAAAAACTACATGCTATTCGTGGAGCACCCACACGTTTATACGCTGGGGAAAAGTGGTAAGGAAGAGAATCTACTTTTGGATGAAAAAGGTCTAGAAACACACCAGGCTCTATATTATAAAATCAATCGTGGTGGTGACATCACCTATCATGGCCCAGGACAGCTAGTGGGTTATCCCATTTTGGATCTGGATAATTTCTTTACTGACATTCATAAGTACTTGCGCCTTCTTGAGGAAGCGATCATTTTGACTTTAGCAGATTATGGAGTTCCAGCTGGTAGAATCGATGGATTGACCGGGGTTTGGATAGATCATTTAGAACAGAAAAACCCTAGAAAGATTTGTGCCATGGGTGTAAAATCAAGCCGATGGGTAACCATGCACGGTTTTGCTTTCAACGTGAATACCGACATCAGCTACTTTGGGCACATCATCCCCTGCGGGATCGATGACAAAGCTGTCACATCACTGCACCTCGAATTGGGACGTACAGTAGAAATGCAAGAGGTCAAAGTTCGAGTAAAGCAACATTTGATCAACTTATTTGAAATGGAGAGTATAGAATTTATATGAAGAAAGACATAGATTTCAGTCCAGTAACTGGAGTAAAACTGGCGATAGCAAAAGAAGAAACGTCTACAGGTACAGAATGGGCAGTGTATATCATCAATTTGAACTTGATCGAGCTGAAGAATGTCATGATCACTTCCAAAGGCTATGGGGAAATAAATGGGGAATCAAAAAAAACCTCAGTGCTTCGCCACATGATTGATGAACTTGGTGAACAGGCCGTCGCTAAAGTTGAAGCTATTGATCCAGCAGTTTTTGTTTTAACTAATGAGTTTTGGGTGAGCTACTATATTATGGATCAGATTTTTGATAAAAAGTTTATCTTTACTTCGGGCAGTTTCGATTCAGGATTTATCAAGATGATTCCCGAGATTGGCCTAGAAGGAGTTCTCCACGCATAATGACAGCTTATGGCAGATTTTTTTGATCAACTGAATGATATCCTATTTCTAGATATAGAAACAGCTTCATTGACTGAGAATTTTGAAGAACTGCCAGAGCGTATCCAAGATGAATGGCTAAAGAAAGAGCGCCTTATCCAATCGCCGGAAAATCTTCATGATCCAGGTGCTTTATATTTTGACCGAGCAGGAATTCACGCTGAATTTGGGCAGGTAGTCTGTGTAGGTGTCGGCTATTTTCAATGGAAAAAGAAGGATAAAAAACTGGCGTTCAGATCAAAATGTTATGCTCATGAAGATGAACGGGAACTTCTTTTGGAGTTTAAAGCTTTGTTAGAGAAGAAAAAATGGATCCTTTGCGCTCACAACGGTAAGGAATTTGATTTTCCATACCTCTGCCGCAGAATGCTCATCAATGGAGTAGCTTTGCCGGAGCCTTTACAGATCTCAGGGAAAAAGCCTTGGGAAGTTCGCCATCTAGATACGATGGAGCTTTGGAAGTTTGGAGACTATAAACATTACACCCGCTTGGAGCTTTTAGCTTCAGTTTTTGGAATTCCATCTTCAAAAGATGATCTTGACGGAAGTCAGGTCAACACCACTTTTCATCTGGAAAAAGACGTAGAAAAAATCAAAAAATACTGCCTGAGAGATGTGGAAGTCACAGCTCGAGTATATATGGCTATGCATCCGCAGTCGGATGACTTAGAAATAGAAATCATCCATTTAGAAGATTCAAAAAAAGATCACAAAGATTAATGGTTGCAGGGACATAAATCTTTTTACCTTAACCCTAATCAACAACCCAAATCATGGGAAGAAAACAACACAGAAAAAACAACAGTAAAAATCAAGGAGGAAAACAAACAGACGCAGCCAGCTTGGCCCGTCGCATCCTTCAATTTTTAGATGCACATTATGGAGAAGAATTCAACTCCAAGCAAATCATAAAGAAACTCGAAATCAGAGACGCCATTACAAAAGGGGGCGTAGAACCTGTACTAAGCAAATTGGTAGAAGCAGGTTCGGTGTCTAGAAATCCAAGAAATTATTACTCGTCCACCCAAGATCCTGAGTTCATCGAGGGCATCGTGGACTTTGTAAATCCAAGATTCGCATTCATCGTACCACTCGATCCTGAGAAGGTAGATGGAGATATTTTGGTCAAAGAGGCTGACATGAAGCAAGCGCTCGACGGAGATAAAGTCCGCGTGATGGTTTATCCATTGAAGGGTAAAACCGGTCGAGTGGAAGGCAAAGTTCTAGAAGTAGTAGAAAGTAATCGGGACGAATTCGTAGGGCGTGTAGAAATATCTCCACGTTTTGCCTTTGTAGTTCCTGACTTCAAGAAAATGCACAAGGACATCTTTGTGCATAGAGGTGAACTCAATGGTGCTCAGCACGGAGAAAAAGTAGTCGTCAAACTCACCGAATGGAGAGAAGGCGATAAAAACCCAACTGGAGAAGTGACACGTGTCCTCGGCAAAGCCGGTGAACATGAGGTAGAAATTCACTCCATCATGGCCGAATTCGGATTGCCATTCGAGTATCCAGAAGAGCCGGAAAAAGAAGCTGAGGCTATCTCTGAAAAGATTACTGCAAAGGAGATCAAGAAAAGAAAGGATTTCAGAGATATCCTAACTTTCACAATAGATCCTGCAGATGCTAAGGATTTTGATGATGCTATTTCATACAGAAAATTACCAAATGGCAATCACGAAATCGGTGTTCACATCGCTGATGTAACTCACTACGTGCAACCAAAAACGGCATTAGAGAAAGAGGCTTACAATAGAGCAACTTCGGTCTACCTAGTAGATAGAACGATCCCTATGCTTCCAGAACGATTGAGTAATGGACTTTGCTCACTCCGCCCACATGAAGACAAATTGACTTTTGCCTGTGTATTCGAAGTAGATGACGAAGCAAATGTGAAGAAACATTGGATTGGAAGGACAGTTATACACTCGGACAGAAGATATGCCTACGAAGATGCGCAGGAGAATATCGATACGCAGTCGGGAGATTACTTTGAGGAATTGACATTGCTAAATATCATGGCAAAGAAAATCCGTCAGCGTAGATTCAAGCATGGAGCTGTCAACTTTGAAACAGTGGAAGTCAAATTCAAGCTGGATGAAAAAGGCACGCCACTTGGTCTAATGATCAAAGAGCGAAAAGACATCCATAAGCTCATCGAGGAATTCATGCTACTTGCCAATAAGCATGTAGCAGAGTTCATTTTCAATAAGAATAAAGGAAAAGATACATTTGTCTACCGTACCCACGATTCTCCGGATATGGAGCGTTTGGATACCTTCTCAGGTTTTGCAAAGCGATTTGGTCATGAGTTTGAGATAGCAGACGAAAAAACTATATCCAAAGCGCTGAACAAGTTGATGGAAGATATTCAGGGTAAGCCTGAGCAAAATGTACTCGAGCAACTAGCAATTAGAAGTATGGCCAAAGCCAAATACACCACTGAGCCAAAAGGGCACTTTGGATTGGCTTTCGCACACTACTCGCACTTTACCTCACCTATCCGTCGCTACCCGGATATGATGGTTCACAGGCTACTGGAACTATATCTTGAAAATGGTAAGTCTCCAGACTCTGAAGCTTGGGAACAAAAATGTGTGCATTCCTCAGAGCGCGAAAAACGTGCGGCAGATGCCGAAAGAGCCTCCATCAAATACAAGCAAGTGGAATTTATGTCCCTTGCAGAAGATAAAGATTATGAGGGAATTGTGGCAGGCGTAACCGAATGGGGAGTGTTTGTAGAAATCACCGAAACCAAGTGTGAAGGCATGATTCGAGTGCAGGACATGGATGATGATTACTACGATTTCGATCAGAAAAACATGCGTTTGATTGGCTCGAAAACAAAAAAAATGATCACTTTGGGTGACAAAGTGAAGGTCAGAGTAGTTAATACCGATATTGACCGTAGAACGATAGATTTGGAATTTGCCGATAATGACAAGAAAAAACCACGCGCACGAGTTATTAGGTAAGCTGGAGACATTCATCCAGGACCTCCCGAGTGCTTTACAATTAGGAAAAACGCCCCGAGAACTTTACGACCCAATTACCTATATCTTAAGCTTGGACGGAAAAAGAATCCGTCCTTTGCTTAGTTTATTAGCCTATGGTATCTATAAATCCAATCCTGAAGAAATCCTCAGTCAGGCTGCAGCAGTAGAAGTTTTTCACAACTTCACCTTAATGCATGACGACATCATGGATGATGCCCCTCTAAGAAGAGGAAAAGACGCTGTCCACGTGAAGTGGAATAAAAACGTTGCCATTCTATCGGGTGATGTAATGTTGGTAAAAGCATATGACTTGCTCTTACCTACAGAAGCAGAAAAACTTGGTGAAGTAATTCGTCTGTTCAATAAAACCGCAGCTGAGGTTTGCGAAGGTCAGCAATTCGATATGAATTTCGAAACTTTAGAGTCGGTTCATGAGGATGAATATCTGAATATGATACGTCTCAAAACTGCTGTACTGGTTGGATTTGCTCTGCAATTAGGAGCTCTTCTAGCCGGAGCCGAGAAGGAAGATACACAAAAACTCTACGATTTCGGGGTCAATATAGGAATTGGCTTTCAGCTTAAAGATGATCTATTAGATGTCTATGCTGATCAGGCTAAATTCGGCAAACAAGTTGGTGGTGATATCATTTCCAATAAAAAGACATTCCTACTCATCAAAGCGCTGGAACTAGCCGAAGGAAAAGATGCTGAGGCATTGAATTATTGGCTTTTTCAACCTGAATTTGATAAAGAAGAAAAAGTGCAGGCAGTTCGAATGATTTATGAAAAACTAGGTATTAAAGCAATTACCGAAGCTAAAATGAATTCCTACTTCGAAGCTGGATTTGCACAGTACGATTCAATTCATTTTAAAAACGAAGACTATTTTCTTGAACTCAAAAAAATAACTCAGGACTTAATTCACAGAGAAAAATAAATGGAGTTATCAATTACAGTTGTCCTGATTCTTATCACAGCCATAAGCAGTTACTATGGAATCAATAATGCAGTCTTTTTGGAACGCTGCATGTTCATTCCATATAAAATCAAAAGGAAAGGTCAGTGGGATCGATTCATCAGTTCTGGATTTATCCATAAAGACTACATCCACCTCTTCTTCAACATGTTCACCTTCTACTTCTTTGGTGGAGTGGTGGAGCAAATACTTGCATACAAGTTTGGAGTGATGTTTGGCGGAGCGGTGTATGTACTATTCTACCTTTTAGGAATTATTATTTCAGACATTCCCACCTATCTTAAAAATCAGGACAATAGCTATTACCGAGCTCTTGGAGCATCAGGAGGAACTGCAGCGACAGTATTTGCAAGCATCATTATTCTTCCGCTTTCAGACATATGTTTATTCGGAATTCTTTGTTTACCTGGTTTTATTTTGGGGGTATTATTTCTATTATACTCCTATTTCAAAGGAAAAAATCAAGATGATGCTATCAATCATGATGCTCACTTGTATGGGGCAATTTTTGGAATTGTTTTCATTTTGGTCATTTCACCAGAAAGTGCCACCACTTTCATAGATCAAGTATTGAGCTATAGACCATTTTAAAATTAGGCAAGCTTTACACAAACTGCCCGACTGATAATTTATTGGTCGGGCTTTTTTATGAAGTTACACATCCTTGAGCACCTAGGTTTCCGACAAAAAATGTAATTTTTTCGTTTCTACAGAAGATGTACAAATTATCCTATTTACCCCAAGTCAAGAGACTTGATCTAAGTTAGAATAGCGGAACATCTTGTGCTCTCTGCGAAATCCTCCGCGTCCACTGCGGTTAATCAACCTGAAGAAAGCCAAAGGCACAAAAAAAGCTCCTTCGAATGAAGGAGCTTTCAATATTGGTTGATTGCTTAAGTTAAGCTTCAGCAGGCAATACGCTTACGTATGATCTGCCATCAAATTTCTTTCTGAAGGTAACTACTCCGTCAGATGTTGCGAACAATGTATGATCTTTACCAAGTCCTACATTCTCACCTGGGTGATGCTTAGTACCTCTTTGTCTTACGATGATATTACCAGCGATTACTACTTCGCCACCAAATTTCTTAACACCCAATCTCTTGGATTGAGAGTCTCTACCGTTTCTGGAACTACCGACGCCTTTCTTATGTGCCATGGTTTTATTCTTTTATAGTCTTCGAAAAGAAAACTTAGAGTGTAATACTTTCTATCAAAACTTTGGTGAAATCTTGTCTGTGACCGTTCTTCTTTTTGTAGCCCTTACGACGCTTCTTTTTGAAGACGATGACTTTATCACCTTTTACATGATCTAGGACCTTCCCAGATACCTTCGCTCCAGCCAAAAGGGGAGCGCCTACAGACACAGTTCCATCAGCCTCAGCTAATAGTACCTGGTCGAAGTCGATGGAAGCGCCAGTTTCTAAGTCTAGCTTTGGAGCGTAGACAAACTGATCTTGCGTTACTTTGAACTGCTTTCCTGCGATGTTTACAATTGCGTACATAGTTCTTGATTCTTTTGAAATCGGAGTGCAAATATAGGAAAGTTGATTGGAAGAAAAAAACTGGCTTCAAAAATATTATTTGTCTTTTAAATTCAACCTTTGCAGTTGGTCAGCTTTTATCGAAAATCAACTTAATAATTCCCGGATAAAAGACAATTTTATTGATAATTGATTTAGAAAATTTGATCTGTTTTTTTTCCAACTAATTGATGATCAAAATATTGAACAGCAAATTTAATATCACGAAATACTTGACTATAGTTCAATTTCAGGCTTGAATTTTGGTTGAAAATCTTTTTTTCAATTATTTGATTTTTTTTCAAACCCCTGAAAATCGCTCATTCAATTAATCTAAGAGTCCATTTGAAGTATTATAACTAATTGTAAATATGGGCACTATAAACTTTTTGACCTTAGTTCAGAAACGACGTTAAACGGACACTTCATAGGTTTTATTTCCCGATTTTGATTCACATATTTGCTCAAAGGCTGTTCTAAAAAGGCAGCCTTTCTTATCCCAAATCCTTTTGGGATGCCATTATATAAGCATTACTCCATTACGATTAACTAACCAAGTAGCATGCAGTACGAACCAATATTAGAAGAGAATAAGAATCGCTTTGTTTTATTCCCAATTCAACACAACGATATTTGGCAGTATTACAAGAAAGCCGAAGCTAGTTTTTGGACAGCTGAAGAGATTGACTTAGGTCAGGATATGGTTGACTGGAAAGCATTGAATGATGGCGAGCGTCACTTCATATCTCATGTTCTTGCGTTTTTCGCAGCAAGTGACGGAATTGTAAATGAAAATCTAGCTGAGCACTTTGTTTCTGAGGTTCAATATACTGAAGCAAAGTTTTTCTATGGTTTTCAGATCGCGATGGAAAACATCCATTCTGAAACATACAGTCTTCTTATCGATACTTATATAAAAGACGCGTCTGAGCGAGACAAATTGCTTAATGCAATCGAACATATTGACTGTGTAAAGAAAAAGGCAGACTGGGCTTTGAGATGGATCGATAATGGAAACTTCCAAGAAAGACTCATCGCTTTTGCTGCGGTAGAAGGAATCTTCTTCTCTGGTTCTTTTTGTTCTATTTTCTGGCTTAAGAAAAGAGGATTGATGCCAGGTCTTACCTTTTCTAACGAGCTAATCTCAAGAGACGAAGGACTACACTGTGACTTTGCTTGTCATTTATACACGCAGCATTTGAATAATCAATTACCAAAAGAGACGGTAAGAGAGATTATTCGAGATGCAGTTGAGATTGAAAAAGAATTTGTCACCGATGCGCTACCTGTAAGACTTATAGGTATGAATTCAGACCTGATGTGTCAATACATTGAGTTTGTAGCAGATAGATTGCTTGATGAATTAGAGTGCGATAAAATATGGAATAGCACAAATCCTTTTGACTTCATGGATATGATTTCGCTTCAGGGTAAAACCAATTTCTTCGAGAAAAGAGTGGGAGACTACCAAAAAGCAGGAGTAATGAAAACAACTGAAGGGTCAGACGATTCACCAAGATTCTCCATTGGTGAGGACTTTTAATTAACCCAAACTTTTCCATCAACCTAAAAATCCCAAAGAAATGCTAGTATTAAAAAGAGACGGAAGACGCGAATCAGTACGATTCGATAAAATCACGGCAAGAATTGAGAACCTTTGCTACGAGCTAGATTCAAAATTCATTCAGCCAATTGATGTTGCCAAAAAGGTAATCGATGGACTTTATGACGGTGTATCAACTACTGAGCTAGACAATCTAGCCGCTGAAGTTTGTGCATCCCTGACAGTGAAGCATCCAGATTATGCAATCTTAGCAGCAAGAATTGCCATCTCCAATCTTCATAAAACCACTAGCCAGTCTTTTTCAAACACTATGAAAAGACTGTATACTCACGTGAATCCAAAGACTGACGAAAATGCAGCATTGTTGGATCCAGAGGTATATGGTATCATAAAGAACAATGCTGCGAAACTAGATTCAGCGATTGATTACAAAAGGGATTTTGGGTATGATTATTTTGGATTCAAGACTTTGGAGAGAAGTTACTTGATTCGCTTGAATGGAAAAGTTGTTGAACGTCCTCAGCATATGTTAATGAGAGTGGCCGTTGGGATCCACAAAGAGGATATGGAATCAGTAATTGAAACTTACAACCTTCTTTCTGAAAGGTGGTTTACTCATGCGACTCCTACCCTTTTTAATGCTGGTACTCCTAAACCTCAGCTTTCTTCTTGCTTCTTGCTTACAATGAAGGATGACAGTATTGACGGGATATATGACACATTGAAACAATGTGCGAAGATTTCACAATCTGCTGGAGGTATAGGACTTTCTATTCACCATGTAAGAGCTAAAGGCTCCTATATCAAAGGTACCAACGGAGTTTCCAATGGTATTGTACCAATGCTTAGAAACTTTGACATGACAGCTCGCTATGTAGATCAGGGCGGAGGAAAAAGAAAAGGAAGCTTTGCTATATATTTAGAACCTTGGCACGCAGATATCAAAGATTTCTTGGAGCTAAAGAGAAATCATGGAAAAGAAGAAATGCGAGCTAGAGATTTGTTCTATGCACTTTGGATCCCGGATCTATTCATGAAGCGTGTTGAGCAAAACTTAGAGTGGTCATTGTTTTGCCCTCATGAGGCACCGGGACTTTCTGATTGTCACGGAGAGGAATTCGAGAGACTTTATGAAAAATACGAAAGAGAAGGCAAAGCTCGTGAAACTATAAAAGCTCAAGAACTTTGGTTTGAGGTCCTTGAATCGCAAATCGAAACCGGTACTCCGTACATGCTCTATAAAGATGCTGCGAACGGTAAGTCAAACCAAAAGAATCTTGGTACGATCAAGTCATCCAACCTGTGTACAGAGATCATTGAATATACAGCACCAGACGAAGTTGCAGTATGTAATTTGGCATCCATAGCTCTTCCGAAGTTTGTAACCTCAGGTCCTGATGGGAAATTATTCTTTGATCATCAAAAACTCTACGAAATCACTAAAGTTGCTACCAAAAACCTAAATAAGGTTATCGATGTAAACTACTACCCAGTAGAAGAAGCCAGGAAATCAAACTTCCGTCATCGTCCAATAGGATTGGGTATTCAAGGTCTAGCTGATGCATTCATTATGCTCAGAATGCCTTTTGAATCTCCTGAAGCAAAAGGTCTGAATGAGGATATCTTCGAGACAATGTACTTTGCCGCAGTTGAAACCTCTATGGAGTTAGCTAAAGTTCAAGGAACTTATGAAACATATGAAGGTTCTCCAGCTTCTAAAGGTGAATTACAATTCGACCTTTGGGGAGTAAAACCAAAGTCAGGAAGATGGAACTGGACTGAGGTAAAAGAGAAGATAAAGAAGTATGGTATGAGAAACTCTCTGTTGATGGCTCCGATGCCGACTGCTTCTACCTCTCAGATCTTAGGCAACAACGAGTGCTTTGAGCCATACACTTCTAATATCTACACTAGAAGAACCCTATCAGGTGAGTTCATTATTGTTAATAAACACTTGATGAAAGATTTGATAGCTCTTGGCCTTTGGGATGATACAATGAGAAATCGCTTGATTTCTACCAATGGCTCGGTACAAAACCTACCTGGGATTCCACAGCACATAAAAGATATATACAAAACAGTTTGGGAAATCTCCCAGAAGGTAATCATTGACTTGTCTGCAGATCGTGGAGCGTATATCTGTCAGTCTCAAAGTATGAACGTATTCATGCAGGATCCGAACTTTGGTAAGTTAACCTCTATGCACTTCTATGCTTGGAAGAAAGGCCTTAAAACAGGTATGTACTACTTGAGATCACAAGCGGCTACAGCAGCTATCAAATTCACGCTTGACAAAACTGGTTTTGAGCCTAAAGTTGAAAAGGCTCAGCAAGAAATTGTGGAAGTAAAATCACAAAAACAAGATGCTATTGCATGTTCTCTAGATGATCCAGATAACTGCGAAATGTGTGGAAGCTAAGATCTAAAGTTCACTAATCACCAAAAAGCGTTTGAGAAATCAAGCGCTTTTTTTTGTACCTTAAAAACTAAATCTCAAATAATGGAAAGTAAAATAATAGAGAAAAAGCTAAAGAAATTAAATGCGGATACCCCAGCTCAGTTTGGAATAATGTCTCCTCAACATATGGTGGAACACCTGACTGTCACTGTTAAAATAGCATACAATAGGATTAAAATACCTGAGTTTGAACCAAGTGAAAAGCAAAAGTTTCAGAAAAGAGCGTTACTAGACACAGACATGGATTTTCCTAGAGGGGTGATTGCACCAGGTATGAAGACTGGAGACTTAATGCCATTAAGAAGTGAGAATTTAGACGAAGCAAAACAGCAACTGCTTGACAGCGTCACTGCTTACAATGCCTTCTTTGAATCATCTCCTGATACCACAACTGTTCATCCAAGGTTTGGGAAGTTGACTTATGCGGAGTGGGAAAGATTTCATCCTAAACATATTGAGCACCATTTCAAGCAATTCGGGATTTGGTAGAACTATTACCGGCTAGACCTTTAAAAATCAATCCTCGTATGCTTAGATAATCCTATTGTCGAATTCTGACTATTGGGATTGATTTTTACTTTCACTAAAAAAAGGTTCTAAAACCAAAAAGCCTTCCGTTTTCACGGAAGGCTTTGAATAAATGAGGCGGCGACCTACTCTCCCGGGTGTAACCCCAGTACCATCGGCGCTGCAGGGCTTAACTTCTCTGTTCGGGATGGGAAGAGGTGGGACCCCTGCGCTAGGCCGCCTAAATTGGAAGACTTAAGTAGCTAGTATCAAGTAGCAAGATCTCTTTCGTATCTCAACCAGTCTCCTGTCTAGCGTCTATTGTCTAATATCTTAAGTTAATAACATGTCTTTGCAGAAACTGTAACAAACGTAGGGTAAGCTTTTGGGCAATTAGTACTACTCAGCTATGACATTACTGCCTTTACACCTGTAGCCTATCAACGTCATCGTCTCTGACGGCCCTATTTGGAAGTCTCATCTTGAGGGGAGTTTCGCACTTAGATGCTTTCAGCGCTTATCTCTTCCCGACGTAGCTACCCGGCAATGCAATTGGCATCACAACCGGTACACCAGCGGTCAGTCCAACCCGGTCCTCTCGTACTAAGGTCAGGTCCTCGCAAACTTCCCACGCCCGCAACAGATAGGGACCGAACTGTCTCACGACGTTCTGAACCCAGCTCGCGTGCCACTTTAATGGGCGAACAGCCCAACCCTTGGGACCTTCTTCAGCCCCAGGATGTGACGAGCCGACATCGAGGTGCCAAACCTCCCCGTCGATATGAGCTCTTGGGGGAGATCAGCCTGTTATCCCCAGCGTACCTTTTATCCTTTGAGCGACGGCTCTTCCATTCAAAACCGCCGGATCACTATACCCGTGTTTCCACCCTGCTCGGCTTGTCGGCCTTACAGTCAAGCTCCCTTATGCTATTGCACTCCTCGTACGGTTACCAAGCGTACTGAGGGAACCTTTGGAAGCCTCCGTTATCCTTTTGGAGGCGACCACCCCAGTCAAACTACCCACCAAGCAATGTCCCCGAGATTCGGGTTAGATACCAAACAAACAAAGGGTGGTATTTCAACAGTGACTCCACGAATCCTGGCGAACCCGCTTCAATGTCTCCCACCTATCCTACACATCATTTGTCCAGTACCAATACTAAGTTGCAGTAAAGGTGCATGGGGTCTTTCCGTCCCGTTGCGGGTACGCGGCATCTTCACCGCGACTACAATTTCACCGAGCTCATGGCTGAGACAGTGCCCAGATCGTTACACCATTCGTGCAGGTCGGAACTTACCCGACAAGGAATTTCGCTACCTTAGGACCGTTATAGTTACGGCCGCCGTTTACTGGGGCTTCGATTCAATGCGTCTCTTACGA
>NZ_CP187512.1:4592500-4882500 GCF_049821175.1 Algoriphagus yeomjeoni | reverse complement strand
TGATTCTTCATCAATTATTTCAGAGTCAAGTTTAGTGACCGTTTCTAATTCCTGGTCGAAAACTTCCCTATAAACTTCCATCCTGCGAGCGTCAAGCATAGCCACTATCAACCCTTTTCCTTTTATCTGTGACTTTGCACCATACGCCAACGCTTTCAATGTACTGATTGAAATCAGAGGTATGTCTCCTGCAAAAGCCAATCCCTTGGCAACAGAAACTCCAATCCTTAACCCTGTGTAAGATCCTGGGCCTTCAGAAACTGCAACAGCTTCCACATTCTCCATCGCAAGTTGACATTCGCCCAGGAGGGAATCTATCATTTCCATTAGCTTTTCAGAATGAGCACCTGGGACATCCAACGATTTTTCCTTCATCAACACCCCATCCTTATGCAGTGCTATGGAACATATCGGTGTAGACGTCTCCAACGAGAGAATAACTGCCATACTACTTATTTTGACGAGGCTGTTAATACCATTTTGATCTTCTCTGGCTCTTTTAGGTACTCTTTAGCAAGTAGCACATCTCCGTCATCCTGCAAACCCGCCTGAATCATTCCTTCTTGGAAATAATATCTAGACACAATCTCCTGAGAAAGAATTTTTTTGATTTCCGCTTTATTAGTTACCAAATCTTGCTCCTTGCTGTGATTCACTCTTTTTTCAAGAGAATCTATCTGAGCTTTGATCTCATCGTAATAATCTACCTTCTCAGCATTTTTACGCATATCCTCAACAGATTTCTCCAGATAGGTTGTGTAATCGTATTCTTTGTCTCCCAGCCATTTTACAAATTCTTCATAATCAGAATCCGAAATTGAAAATGTAGCTGGATCTGCAACCTCAGAATGATCGTAGAAATATTCAGTTGCATAATCAAACACATGATTTCTCGCTACCAAACTATATGAAATCGGCGCGTAGTTTCTTTGATCTACACTTTGATCAGGTTCTATCCCAGCTCCATCCATTACTTTTCTGCCATTTTTAGTGTAGAATACTTTTCTCAAAGAGTCTGGGACAGTGATCAATTCATTACTTTCTCTGCTTTGTAAATAATCAATAGCCTGAATACAACGTCCACTTGGAATATAATACTTGGCAGTAGTCACTTTCATCTGGGCATTATAAGTCAGCGGAACGGTAGTTTGAACCAGACCTTTACCAAATGACTTTCTTCCTATCAAAACAGCTCGGTCATAATCCTGAAGTGTACCCGCGACAATTTCCGATGCTGACGCACTATGCTCATTCAGCAAGACGACCATTGGAATGTCCTTATCAACTGGAGTTTTACTCGTCTTATAGGTGTAATTTACGTTTTCAAGCTTACCAATAGTTTTTACAACTTCTTTTCCTTTTGGGATAAAAAGGTTGACAATCTCAACAGCTTCATTCACCAATCCACCTGGATTATCTCTCACGTCCAGCACCAGTCTATCTATTCCTTGGCTTTTCAAGTCAACTAGAGCATTTCGTACTTCGGTAGAAGCATTGGTAGTAAACTCTGCCAATTTGATGTAGCCAGTATGCTCGTCCAGCTTTCCGTAATATGGAACATTCTTGATCGCAATTTTCTTACGGATCACATCAAACTCAAGCGTATCTTGATCTCTTTTCACTTGTAGATGAACAGGAGTATTTGCAGGACCTTTTAGCAAGGTTGACACATCTGATGTTCCCAAGGTCGTCACGTCGGTAGAGTCTATCTTCAAAATATAATCAGCAATCTTCAACCCAACTGTCTGCGCAGGAAAACCAGTGTAAGGCATGATCACCATGCTTCCTTCACCCCTATTTCCTATCAAAGCTCCAATCCCGGCATATTCCCCAGTCGTCATCATTCGATAATCGTCAGAATCTTCCTCAGGAACATAAGTTGTGTATGGATCAAGCTCCTCCAACATCGCATTGATACCTATGGTCACCAATTCATCTGGATCAATATCATCCACATAATAAGAATCAAGCTCACGGATAAGAGTCGCGAAAATGTCAATGTTCTTAGCTATCGCAAATAGCTTGTCGTTCTTAGGGTTGAAGGCAAAAAATCCTGTAAGTACAATTGCTCCCAATAGGAAAACCAGAAGGGATTTTTTTAATGATTTATGCATGCTGTTGTTAGTTTTCGCTTACGATACTGGCTAATTTTTTCAAAGCCATAATAATTTTGGTCTCAATTTCTGAAAATTCCATCAGATCGGAACTTACATAAATTAAGCCAATAGACATAACTGGTGCAGAAGGCGGGATCAGCGCTTTATTGAGACGGTAGGCCTCTCGCATTCTCCTTTTTACAAAGTTACGCCCGACCGCCTTTTTGATCTTCTTCTTCGAAACGGAGAAAAGCACCTGAGAGGTTCCACTACCCTGATCCTTTTTAACAAAAAATTGGACTTTAAATGGGTATAAAAAAAAAGAGGAACCTTCGTTAAAAAGTTCCTTGATAAGTTTGTCGGCATGAAGCCGCTCACTTTTTGGGAGTCTGTAATTCATCACAAGGACTATAATCGTACGTGAACATACGAAAATCAGTGCTAAGAATTACTTCTTCAATGTCTTTTCAGAAGAAACAGTCAACTTGTGTCTTCCTTTTGCTCTTCTAGCTTTCAGTACTCTTCTACCGTTAGCAGAAGACATTCTTTCCTTAAAGCCGTGCTTATTTTTTCTTTTTCTACGAGAAGGTTGAAATGTTCTTTTCATGATCGAATATCTTTATCTAATTGCTTGCTTGATTAAGTCTCCTTGGTTTGCCTCCCAAAAAGGAATGCAAAGATAAGTACCATTTCCTTAAATGCAAATAAGCCAAATAACATTTGTTTGAATTCATTCAACTTACTCCTAATGAAATTCCTAATAAAATCCCAAAATCCAGTATCTCAATTCATCCAAATCACGCTATACATTCCTGTAAGGCATCTTTCACAGGTGCGGCTGCAGCTTCCCACTTGGAGAGCAGGACGTTATCAGCTCACAAATTACGTTCAAAATATTCGAAATCTCCAAGTTATCTCACCAAATGGAGACCCAATTTCTCATTCCAAGTTGACGAAAGATCTATGGGAATTCAGTCCCGACCATGTGGGTGAGTACAAGGTTCGTTATGAATATTACTGCGCTAAGATGGATGCCGGTTCTTGTTGGGTGGATGAGGAGCAACTTTATTTGAATTTTGTCAACTGTTGTTTTGAAGTTGAAGGCCGATCTGAAGAGCGGATTCAAGTGGAAATAAACCACCCTGACAACTTTAATTATTGCACTACTTTGTTGACAGAAAACGGTGAGTTCTTTGCTTCAAACTTTCAGCAATTGGCTGACAGTAGCTTTTTAGCTTCGCAAAGCTTAGCACATGAATCTTTTAAAGTTGGAGATGTCAACTTCCATTTATGGTTTAATGGCGAGATTCACTTTGATTTAGCAGAGTTTAAAGCCAACGTCCAATCGTTCGCTGAGAAACAAATTGAGGCGTTTGGTGAATTTCCAGTTGATGAATACCATTTCATCTACCAACTCCTACCCTATGCCCATTACCATGGTGTCGAGCATCAGCGGGGAACGGTAATAACTTTTGGGCCAGCAGAAAATTTATCTGAACGTAACCACTTAAATGAGCTTATGGGCGTGAGTTGTCACGAGCTGTATCATGCTTGGAACGTTTGCCAGATCAGGCCGCAGGAAATAATGCCCTATGATTTTTCCAAAGAAGCCTATCACCAGGCGGGATGGATAGTAGAAGGGATCACTACCTATATGGGTGATATTTTCTTATTGAGATCTGGGTACTTCTCACTTGAGGAATATTCCGAAACATTTGAAAAGGTACTCAATAGAGAATCTGTGAACTTCGGTTGGAAAAATCAATCCATTTTGGAATCCAGCTTTGACCTATGGATAGATGGATATGTCGCGGGGATTCCTGATAAAAAAGTGAGCATTTACACCCATGGGGCGTTGATAGCTTTTTGTCTGGACGCGATGCTATTGGATGAGAATTCATCACTCCATCAGGTGATGAAGATCCTTTGGAGGAAATTCGGGAAACCAAAAATTGGATACACGCTGGAAGAAGTCTGGGAGGTAATACTTTCTCAAACCGAGCACTCTATATACTTTAATCAGTTCTATGAAGATTTTATTGCAGGAAACGAAGATATTTTCCCTGTGGTGGAAAAGCACCTGAGTTCTTTAGGCATTGAGCTTGGCAGCAAGCCTAAGGAAGACCATTTAGCCTCCACCTTCGGTATTATCAAATCAAAAGATGGTAAAATCACTAAAATCCATCCCGACGGTGAAGCTTACCAAAAACTAATGGTTGAAGATGTGATCAAATCAGAAGAAATAAAGGATGGAATTTTGAGCATATCAATCATTCGGTTTGGGCGAAAGCTAGAGATCGAATTGACTTCCTCTGCATCCAATCTATTTAAAGACTTTTTCTTGATAGATAAAAAAAGTAACCAGAAGCGAACTGCCTGGATTAGCTAATAAAACAAAAGGACTGCCTTTTCAGACAGTCCTTCTTGCTTTATTTGCTTAGCTACTAATTAAACACGGAATCGTCCAAGTCCTGGTTAAACTTAATCGAAGTAATCTTTGCTTCCAGTGGCATTGGCATCATGCTATTGGTGATCACCATTTTCATAGGCATCATAAGTCCATCCACTTCCTGATAGTCTTTGTACTGGATAGTTCCAGCAATTTCAGACACTGTCTGAATCTTAAGACCAGTTTCCACGCTGTAATATTCGATGGTATTAGCGTCACCTCCGGCTTCAAAAGAAAGTTTATAAGCTTGCTCTCCTCCTACTTCCTCAGTTCCCTCAAAAGTCACGGCGATTCCTAATTCATCTAAATACAATTCACGAAAAGCATAAACCTGATTTTTCAATACCGCAGACACTTGCTCTTTTGTCAAGACTTGTTCCTGCCCCATTGCAGTTACTGTGCCTACTCCATCTTTCACTACTGTCTTTGACATCACATTGCCATTCACTTCAGTGACATTCAGTAGGCGTTCATTTTCTTGATCCGTTACACCTGAGATGATCAATTTCATACCCTGGATTTCGGCTTCCATATTCATTTCCACGTTGTGAACAGCCTTCATCTTGGATTCACCACCTATCGCTTTCACGTAACTATCTATCACTTCCTTGACAGAATTATCTTTACTGATTTTGGATGGAAGTTCTTTTCCACCAGTGCTAGCTTGCACTGCAATTGGAGCCAGAAGTAGCGCTAACGCTACTATAAATGTATTTTTCTTCATAATTGCTTAATTAAAATCCGTTTCAGTCAATTCCGGATTGATTTCAATATTTGTGATTTTCGCCTCAAGAGGCACAGGTATCATTGCAGATTTGATGGTCTGAGTCATTGGAATCAAGACGCCATTTTTCTCCTGGTAATCACTATAAAAAGTATCACCGGAAATTGGGTTTTCATTTTTGATTTTCAATCCAGATTCTACTGAGTAGTAATTAGTCACAGTAGACCCTAATGGAGTAGCTACGATTACTTTGTAAGCCGGAGTCCCCTCCACATCTTTAATTCCATCAAGCGTTAACGTATACCCCATTGCTCCAAAATGTAACTCTGGCAAAAAATAAGTTCCAAGTTTAGCGGCATCTATTTGCTCATCTGTCATAGCCATTGATTGACCCTGTACGCTTGTTGTACCTTTCCCGTCTTTTATCACAGAGGTTTGCATCACATTCCCACCTACAAGGGTCTTTTGCGCAAATCTCATATTTGCATCATCATGGATCAATTCAATAGTGAGCTGTGTACCCATGACTTCTGCTACCATCTCTAATTTTGCAGCTTTAATGGCGCTTGCCTTGGCCTTACCACCAATTGCGGCGATGTAGTTTTCGATGACTTTTTCAGATGTCATATCTGCATCTACAGCAGCCATTTCTTTGGCAGGGAAGCCCATATTATCATACAGCTTCACTTCACCAAACTGCGACAATTTATCCTTAATCTCGGTACCGTTTCCTACAGCTGTGATATACAGTTTACTTGGATCGATTAGATCGTTCGCAGTTTTGTTTATATCAGCGACAGTCAAGGCATTCATTTTTTGCAAATAGGTCTCATAATAATCGGCTGGAAGATCATATCGCTCGATGTTCAGCGCAAAGTTTGCTATCGTGCTAGGACTTTCAAGTGACCTACCAAATGATCCAGCAAGGTTGGCTTTGGCCTTATCCAGTTCTTCCTGAGTAACTCCTTCGTCTACTAACCGGTTGATTTCATAGATAAATTCTACCACCGCAGAGTCGGTCACCTCCGTACGGACTGAAGCTCCGGCTGAGAATTCACCAATAAGTTTATCTGCAGAGAAAGAAGAATAGGCACCGTATGTATAACCTTTATCCTCTCGCAGATTCATAAATAAGCGGGACGAAGATCCTCCACCGAATATTTGATTCAATACTCTACTTGAAATATAATCCTCATCTCCAAGTGTCAAATCAATTGGCTGAGCGATATCAATGACCGTTTGCACTGAAGAGCTACGATCTACTAACCCTACCATTGTACTGGTAGCTGGAGCTGGATCGTCATAAGTGAATTTTGGCACATCGCCCGGCTCCCAATCGCTAAAGTATTTTTCAACCACTTCTTCTGCTTCCGCTTTACTCATATCACCTACAATAGCAAGGTAGGCGATGTTAGGTTTGAAGAAAGTATCGTAGTAAGATTTCACGTCTTCTAGTGTGATATTACCTATGGATTCCTCAGTAGTTGACTCGCCATAAGGGTGATCCTTGCCATACACCATTGCGCTGGAAAGTCGTCCTGAAATAGAATTGGGATCATCCTTACTAGTGGCCAACCCAGTTAGTGACTGCTTCTTTAATTTTTCCAATTCCTCCTCAGGAAAAACCGGGTTATATAGCACGTCTGCCATAAGGTCAAGTATTTTTCCCTGATGCTTTTTCAGGGAAGAGGCAGATACAGAGGTAGATGATACTCCTAGGTTTGCACCGATAAAGTCAATCTCCTCGTCTATCTGATCTTTAGTTCGGCTTGAGGTACCAGCCATCATCATTTGACCTACAAAACCAGTCAACCCCGCCTTATCTCCTTCGAAAAGAGGATCTCTTTCCAGGACTAAGGTGAAAGAAACACGTGGAAGCTTGTCATTTTCTACCAAAAACACTTTTAGCCCATTGTCTAGGGTAAAGGTTTCTGCTTCGCCAATTTTAATTACGGGCGCTGGACCGGCTTTTGGAAATTGACTTCTGTCCACCTGAGCAAAGCTCACGACAGACACCAAAAGGCTTAATACAAAAGATATTGTTATTTTTAACATGTCATTTCGATTTAAAGATGGATCAATTACTGAGCTGGTTCAGCTGCTGGTTTTGGTAAATAGTACAATACTACCCTTCCATCAAGAGTCAAATACTCCTTAGCTACTCTTTGGATATCCGCTTTAGTCACTTGACTGTAGGCATCCATTACCTTATTCACATAATTAGTATCATCATAGATCACATGTGCCTCAGCTAAATTTTCTGCCACACCAGCCATAGATGAATTTCCACTTACTATGTTATTCTCCATTATATTCTGAAGTTTCTCAAAATCCTTGTCCGAAATCCCTTCATTCTGAACCTGCTTCACAAGCTTATCTATTTCTGTTTCTAAGTCTTGTGGCTCAACACCCATATTGGTAATGCCATACATAATAAAAATCCCTCCGTCTTCGAGATCTAGTGGTATAGCTGCTAGTGCTAGCGCTTTCTGCTGCTTATCTACCAGCTCTTTGGTCATCAAGGAAGAATTGCCGCCCGTGAGGTAAGTAGAAAGCATAGACATAGCATAAGAATCCTTATCCGTTTTTGGAGGAAGATTGTACGCCTGAATAACCGCCGGAATCTGAATATTATCATAGATGATATCTCTGATTTCAGTGGTCTTTCTAGGTTCTTGAACATCCGGTCTGTAGATGTCCTTGGTGCCTTTTGGGATTTCGGAGAAATATTTCCTTACCCATTCTTCTGTCTGCGCATAATCTATATCTCCAGCGATGGTTAAAGTCGCATTGTTTGGAACATAGAAATCCTTGTAGAATTGCTGAAATTCTTCGATTGACGCTGCATTCAAATCATCCAGCGAACCAATAGGTGCCCAGCGATACGGGTGAACAGAATAGGCTCTTTTCAACGTTTCGATCAAAATGCTACCATATGGTCTGTTATCATAACTTTGACGCTTCTCCTCTTTTACTACTTCTCTTTGTGTTTCTACACCTGTCTGATCTACTTTGGAATGCAGCATACGTTCACTTTCCATATAAAGCGCCAGTTCCAATTCGTTTGAAGGAAGTGATTCGTAATAATACGTGATGTCATTAGAAGTGTAGGCATTTAGCGTACCTCCATGCGACTGGATAATATTCATGTATTCTCCACGATCGATATTCTCAGTACCTTCAAACATCAAGTGCTCAAAGAAGTGGGCAAAACCAGTTCTGTCAGGTTGCTCATTCTTTGATCCTACATGATACAGCACAGATGTCACCACGATTGGCGTGGTATTATCCTGATGCATGATCACATGCAGTCCGTTGTCCAAGTCAAATTCCTTGAACTCAATTTTAGTTTGGGAAAAAGCTGGAGCGCTTAGCATTCCTGCCACCAACCCAAAAACAGTAAGTTTTCTCATCATAGTATGTTGGATTATATTCTCGTAAATAAAATCTTTAAATGGTACTTCAAAAGACACAAAATCAAAACCTCTTGTTTACCATTCATCCTAAATTTTCCTAAAAAAATAACAATTAACTGTAATCTAAAAATTTAGGATAAAATATTAATAAAAAATAAGGGGCTGAAAATTGAATTTTCAGCCCCTTATATTATGGATTTAGCTTAGCCAAAAGATCCTTTGCTTCATGCCATTGAAGCCTAGGCCCAAATTGACTGACGATCTTGGAGCTTGCCATAGATGCTAACTTGCCGCTGGATGCATAGCTATGTCCATTCGTAATTCCATACATAAACGCACCGGCAAACATATCACCAGCTCCGTTTGAATCAATCGCAGTGGTCGCGTAAGGCTCGATATCGATGAAGGTATCTCCATCAAAGATCATCGCACCATTTTTTCCTTGAGTGATCACAAAGTGCTTTGCTACTTTCTTCAATTCTTCACGAGCTTCCAGCAAATTATCTTTGCCAGTGAAAATCATCGCTTCTTCCTCATTGGCAAAAAGTAAATCAACGCTTGCTCCGATCACCTCAGTCATTGGCTCACCGAAATACTTTACCATCGCCGGATCAGAAAAAGTCATTGCCACTTTCACTCCATTCTCCTCTGCTACTTTCTTTGCATGCTTCATCGCCTGCTTGCCATTCTCAGAAGTAATCAAGTAGCCCTCTATATACAAATACTGCGAATCTTTGATGGCTGCTTCATCTACATCAGCTGTGGAATAGGTCTCCGTAATTCCCAGGTAAGTATTCATCGTACGTTCAGCGTCTTCAGTTACCATTACCAGACATTTCCCGGTAATTCCCTCAGCCAAATTGCTTTCGTTCAGATTATGAGAGACACCCGCATCCTTCATGTCATTCATGTAGAAATGACCTAGTTCGTCATTGGCAACCTTACAAGAATAGTAGGATTTACCGCCAAACTGAGAAATAGCGATTACTGTATTTCCTGCTGAACCTCCACATTGCTTCTTTGCTTCTTCGGTGTTGATCACCGCCATGAGAGCATTTTGACGATCCTCATCCACCAAAGTCATGAGCCCTTTCTCCACGCCATTGTCAGTAAAAAACTGATCTTTTACTTTGAACTCAATATCTACTAAGGCGTTTCCTATGCCCGTTACGTCGTATTTTTTCATGAAATATATTGTAAAATTTTAAAATTGAAATATTGGGTTTAGGAGTTGTAAGGTGGGCTTGTCAGACTGAGCGAAGTCGAAGTCTATACCAGTAGGTCTTCGGCTTCGCTCAGACTGACACCAGTCAAATCGCATCATGCTCAGCATTCTTCATTCGAGATTTTAGAAATAGAAAATTAAGATACACACTACTATCAATCTCGTACCCCGAGCTATCGGGGTGTACTTCGTCAATCAAAAATCCGGTGTCTTTCAAAAGGCTTTGTCCTATCAAATAAATATCGATAGGTATGATGCGTTTTGTAAATATCTGCCAAAAGCTGTTCGCATACCCGCATCATCTTCGGATTGAAATCGCCGATCCAGTTCATTTCAATTGTTTTGTATTGGAAATCGGGTTTGCCGCTCATCTTATCGTAGGTGATTATCATGGCACTTTCCACTCCTTTCCCCTGATGCTCCGGCACTACTCCAAACACCAAACCTAGCATTTTGTTGGGCGGTGAAAATGTTTTGTACCAAAGGAATTTGAGCTTACCAATTAAGTCCATTTTGCCATTCACATGCTTAAAGATCTGGTTGATTTCCGGGATCTGAATAAAGAAAGAAACTGGCTCTCCTTTATAAAAACCAAAATAAATCAGCTTTTCGTCAATAATCGGTTTCATCTTGGCAAACATCAGCTGGGCTTCCTTTAGCGCCAGTGATTTCCCCATGTGCCTTGCCCAAGCTTTATTATACACCGTCATAAAGTATTCAGGTGCTTTTTCCTTCAGCTCCTTTCCCTTCAGGTAATGGAATTCATAGTCAGGATTATCCATGACGACCTTTGCTCGGGCAATCATTTTATCATCGAAGCCTAAACCTTGTACATTTCTGGCGTAGGTGAATTGCTTGAAATAAATCTGAAAGCCGTAATCCTCAAAAAACTTCTGATAATAGCCGAAGTTCCAGGGCATATTATAGTTCGGCTCAGTGAATCCATCCACGAGCAATCCCCACCATTTGTCGCGCTCACCAAAGTTAATTGGACCGTCCATAGCTTCCATTCCTTCGCTTTCCAGCCAAGCCTTGGCAGTATCAAAAAGTAAAAATGCAGCATCTTGATCGTCGATGCATTCAAAGAATCCCAAACCTCCAGTCGGTTGCTTTTCCTTCATCTTTGGATTGATGAAAGCAGCGACACGTCCAATGGTTTCGTCTTTGTCATTTTGCAAAAGCCAGCGCTTAGCTTTGGCTCCACTGCGAAAAAGTTTGTTGGTTTTGGTATGAAAAAGCCCCTCGATATCTGCGTCAAGAGGCCGGATCCAATTCTTTTCATTTTTATATAAGCTCACAGCCATCTCAATAAACTCTTTTTGATGGGCAGGAGTGCTGACTTCGATCAATTGCATTCGGGTGATTTTAGAATGCTAAATTAGACAGAAGGCGTGAAAGGGCAAAAATCAATTGCTTTGCTGCTTCTCACAGTTGTCCTGCTTCTCCAGAAGCAGGACTAAAGAAACCTAAAACCAAATCCAAATGATCAACTCTCTCACAACCGTAATGGCACCCACCATTAACTAAGCGTAGTCAAAAGCATTTCTCCGGAATTTGTCTAGATAATTAAACTTGTGATAGCCCACTTTGTCAGGTAGAATAACCTTTCGGTATAAATAAATACCCAATCCAAATAGGATTAAACCAACTAAAATCAACATCTTTTAATGTTTTTAAATACTGGCTATATAAAAGCAGCATAGCAATCCACCGTTGTGCTGCTTCTCCAGAAGCAGTACTCATTTAACTAGTATAATTCAATCTTTACTAAACCTTTTCTTCCAGCATAATCCCTCGCAGAGCTGAATAAATACTCTTCTGGGTCATCTACAATCAAAGCCTCAACAGGGTTTTGGTGGATATAATAAAGTTTCTGTTCCAAAAATTGATTTGATTCTATCGCCACAGCATGCAATCCATCGATCCAAAACTTATAAATAGTAATTCTATTTTGAGATGATCCTTTTTCTCTAAATGCTTTCAAAATCCAAGATGCACGGGATTCAACTGATTCCTTTTCTAAACTAGTCAAAATTTTCCTGGCTGTAAATTTCTTAAAATCATGAAGGGTATCACTTAGCCGAAAAGCTTCTTTTGACCTGCATAGTAAATGAAGATGATTAGACATTAGGCACCATGCAAAAATTTCTAACCCTTTCCTTTCAACGCAGAAATTTAGACTATCAACAACTTCTAGTTTGTATTCTTTTCTCGTAAAAACATCAATCCAATCTACAATTGTTAATGTCAAAAAATAAATGGCGTGTTGGTCTGAAACTTGGAAAGGTCTCATGAAAATTTACTTAAATGCAACCTGAATAATACTTTTAAAACAGTAATCTAAAAATAATGAAGAGATGCTTCTAACGCTATAATTTAAATCTAAAACACTGAAATGCTGCTTATGGAGAAGCAGCATAACGTCATCTAGTATCGTTGTCCTGCTTTTCCAGAAGCAGGACCTAAACGATTCTATTCCTCAACCTCTCCATACAGATCAAATTCTGTAGCTTCAGTCACTTTTACATTGACAAAGTCTCCAACTCGGCAGTAGTATTTGGAAGCATCAATCAAAACCTCGTTATCAACTTCCACAGAATCATACTCAGTACGTCCTACGAAGTGACCACCTTCTTTTTTATCAATCAACACTTTGAAAGACTTGCCAATTTTCTTTTGATTTAGCTCAAAGGAAATCTGCTCTTGAATCTCCATCAAGTTATTCGCCCGCTCTTGCTTCACTTCCTGTGGAATATTATCTTCCATAGAATAAGCATGCGTGTTTTCCTCATGAGAATAAGTAAACACACCCAGGCGCTCAAATTTCATTCGTTCCACAAAGTCCACCATCTCTTGATATTCCTTCTCTCCTTCTCCTGGATGACCAGCAATCAGGGTGGTACGAATCGCGATATCCGGCAAAATATCACGGATGTTATGAATTAGATTTTCTTGCTTTTCACGGGTTGTTCCGCGACGCATCGCTTTCAGAACATCTGTAGATCCGTGCTGTAATGGAATATCCAGGTAATTACAAATATTCTCCCGCTCTTTCATCACTTCGATTACGTCCATTGGGAAACCCGTTGGATAAGCATAATGCAAGCGAATCCAGTCAATCCCATTCACATCTGATAGCCTAAGCATCAACTCAGCGAGGTTACGCTTCTTGTAAATATCAAGTCCGTAATAGGTAGAATCCTGAGCGATCAAAAGCAATTCCTTAGTTCCACCAGCAGCTTTGTGCTCAGCTTCCTTCACCAATTCTTCAATCGGACGGGAAATGTGTCCACCACGCATAATAGGAATTGCACAAAAAGAGCAAGGTCTATCACAACCTTCAGAAATTTTCATGTAGGCATAGTGCGAAGAATGTGTCAATAATCTCTCACCTACCAACTCATGCTTGTAATCTGCTTTAAATTTCTTCAGAATCGCAGGTAAATCTCTTGTCCCAAAAAATGCATCGACCTGAGGAATTTCCTTCTCCAGATCATCTTTGTAACGCTGCGACAGACATCCTGTCACATAGACTTTGTCTACCAAACCTTGCTCTTTGGCATCCACGTACTGCAAAATGGTGTCGATAGACTCCTGCTTTGCATTGTCGATAAACCCGCAGGTATTGATAATGATGATGTTATTGTCATCCGTGCCCGACTCGTGGGTAGCGTTGATGCCATTGCCTCGAAGCTGGGTAAGTAGCACCTCCGAATCAACAAGATTCTTGGAGCAACCCATGGTTACAATATTGACTTTGTCTTTTTTTAACGTTCTCGCTTTCACAGTTTTCCTACTTTTTGAGGCTGCAAAGGTAGACAAAAAAGTAGCTTCGCACTTTTTTGAATTTAAAATTTGAGAATTTGAAATTTAAAATGCACTCTAAAGAACATAATTACTACCTCTATAAATTGTATCTCCTATATATCATAGCATTTAATAAAGATTGGAATTGACAAAAATTACAATTACCACTATATTTCACCAATAGTATGATGATTGGTGTAAATAGAATTTATTATGGGGACAATACGAAAAACACTCACATTCACAGAGCAGCAGGATAAATGGATAAAATCTCAGATTGAAGCTGGTGAATTCACCAACGAATCAGAATATGTACGGCATCTTATCCGCTCAGATCAAGCACGTAACAGCAAATTCATAGAATTAAAGTCCGCTATTCAAGCCGGCATAGATTCAGGTGTCAGCGAAAGAACTGTTTCAGAAATTATGAAGGAAATAGAAGAGCGAATGAAAGCTGATGGGCGCTTATAAATTATCTGAACTTTGTGATAAGGATATCGGTGGTATTTATGAGTATGGCATAGAACAATTTGGCCATAAACAGGCCAAAGAATACATTCAGGGGCTAAATGGGTCCTTTGAATCTCTTGCAAAACAAAGTTTCATGGGTTTAGATGCAAGTGAATTAATTCCCGAGCTACGCAGGCTGACTTTCAAGTCTCACATGATTTTTTACTTCACCACAGATTATGGCGCCTTAATCGTCCGAGTCCTACATCAAAGTATGGATTATCAAAGACACATTTTAAAATGATCATCAGGGAAATGGTGTATTTACCCAATTAATTAAACCTTCGAAGCTCGAGAAACCTCAAAGGTTATCCTTCCAAACGAGGTCGTGCGAGTTTCAGAATTTTAAATTCTTCATTTTAAATTCTTCAATACCCCGTTATCTCCTTCATCAATTCAAAAAATCCCTTCTTCCGCTCAGAGTTAATTCCCCAGTCAACTGGTACACTTTGATAACCTGCCTCAAATCCCTCATCCTTCATTCGGTAATCAAAATATCCCCAAGAAGCATAGGCTGAGATAGCTGCGGTGAAATTATTCAGTTCCTGATCGAAGTCAAAGTGATCGTCTTCATTATAGACAATGGGTTGGTTTTTGTATCCATTTACTCTTCTGGTTGCCTCTACTTGCTCGGTAATTTTGTTAGGATCTTTTACCCCATTTCCATGAAGCAGAATAAAATCGGAAGCTCGAACGACATTTTCCTTTGGCACCTCTCCTCCACCATAGCTAGTGCTGACAAGAAATCTATAGCCATTTTTCTCCTTGCTTTTCACCAGATCTATCAATTCATGAACTCGCTCAGGCTGAAGAATTGGATGGTCGTAGCGAATATTACATTCATTATTCACTTCTATCAGCACATGCTTGTAATCTTTGCTGTGCAACCAGTCAATTACATTGCTCACAGCATTTACCACTGATTTTTCATCAGCAAGGTTTTCATCCTGCCCAAAATAAAACAGTCCGAGCATAGGTGCCATTCCCAATTCATCTGCTTTATCCAATATCCGCTCCAAACGATTGAAATAAGCAGGTCGTAGCTCTCCACTTTCGGTGTAAGCAGAATTGATCCAAGGCTGACTTTGAGAATAGCCGTACGGACTTCCACCCTGCAGGTTAATCGTAAAGGATAACAAGCCGTAAGACTTCCATTTAGCCATATGGCTTACAAACTCGTCCGTATTCCGATCTGCATCCCATTTTTTAGTGTCTGGATATTCCCAATTTTTAACAGTTTCCGCATTTAGATCATCGAATACTCCTTGCACCATTCTGGAATTCATCAGCAAACCTTCTATCTGATGTCCATTCCAATTTCTGCCTGCGTATGTCAACTCCTCATTGATGAGAAATTTATCAGAAGAGATGCTAACAACCGTCTTTCGAGGAGTTTGGGTAAAAGCTGTAATTGCTGAAAAAAAATAAATACAGGTTAAAAAGCCGAGTGACTTGAGTTTCATAAGTGATGGATTTTGGGTCAACGTTTAGTCCTCAATTTCCAGTTTCTTTTGGACATCAACAGCTTATCTGCTGACATTTTTTTTGTTAAAACCCAATATTATCTAAAGATCACTTCCCACAACATAATGTTAAACTAAGCTTAACTCGCTTTATAAGTTGGACCAACACCTTTTTTCTACTTTTGAGACGTACAGCAAACTTTTTAACTCCTTGCATTTATTTTTCGCCCCGATTTATGTCGGGGCCCCTTGCGAGGCGCCAAGATTTATTTTTTGGCAATTTACTTCCTTACTGTACCTTAGGTAGGAAATCCTGAATTTATGGAAACTACTGACCTGACTTCCCAAAAAATGACTTTTGATAGAAAAAACTACAGCGATAAAATCCTGCTGGAGCTTTACGAGTCTTTACTTATGCCAAGGCGGATTGAGGAGAAAATGCTGATTCTCCTGCGCCAAGGCAAAATATCAAAATGGTTTAGTGGCTGGGGACAGGAAGCGATTTCTATTGGAGTGGTAAACGCACTTCAAGCAGATGAATTCATACTCCCTATGCATAGAAATCTGGGGATTTTCACTGGGAGAAATATGCCATTGGAGCGACTTTTTGCACAGTTTCAAGGTAAACTATCCGGCTTCACCAAAGGTCGTGACCGCTCTTTTCACTTTGGCTCAATCGAGCATCATATCGTAGGAATGATCTCTCATCTCGGTCCTCAGTTGGCTATCGCAGATGGTATTGGGTTGGCAGATAAACTTTCGAAGGAAAAGAAAGTGACCGTTGTATTCTCTGGAGATGGGGCAAGTTCGGAAGGAGATTTTCACGAAGGTTTGAATGTGGCTGCAGTCTGGAAATTGCCTGTGATTTTTGTTGTAGAGCATAATGGTTACGGGCTTTCCACTCCTAGCGAGGAGCAATTTGCTTTCAAATATTTTACTGAAAAAGGCCCTGGATATGGAATGGAAGCCATCCGCGTTCAGGGAAACAATGTGCTCGAAGTCTATGATCAGATCAAAACACTGGCTGAAGATGTGCGTCAAAACCCGCGGCCAATTCTCGTAGAAGCAATCACTTTTCGGATGAGAGGCCACGAGGAAGCATCTGGCACCAAGTACGTTCCAAAGCAATTGATGGAGGATTGGGCGAAACTAGATCCAGTAGAAAACTACGAGAGATATTTAGAAGAGATTGGAGTGTTGGATGAAAAGACAAAGGAGAAAATCAATAAGCGAATCAAAAAAGCGATCAATGATGGGCTGGATATTGCCTTCGCTGAGGAAGCCATTTCCCCAAACCTAGAAACTGAACTAGAAGATGTATATGCTCCCTTTTCGCAGGAAGTGATCTCTCCTACTCTAAACTCGCAAAAATCCGAAAAACGACTGGTAGATGCGATTTCTGATGGACTCCGTCAATCCATGGAAAAGTACCCGAATCTGATTCTCATGGGTCAGGATATCGGTGAATATGGAGGAGTTTTCAAAATCACTGATGGCTTCAAAACCCTATTCGGAGCCGACCGAGTTCGTAATACGCCGCTGTGCGAAAGTGCGATTATTGGTGCTGGACTGGGACTTTCCATCAAAGGCTACAAAGCTTTGGTAGAAATGCAATTCGCTGATTTTGTTTCTGTAGGCTTTAATCAAATAGTCAATAACCTAGCAAAAATCCATTACCGCTGGGGACAGCAAGCTGATGTGGTAATTCGCATGCCAACTGGCGCTGGAATGGCTGCCGGACCTTTCCATTCCCAGTCCAACGAAGCTTGGTTTTTCCATACTCCAGGACTTAAAATCATCTATCCATCCAACCCTTACGATGCGAAAGGCCTGCTCAATGCAGCTTTGGAAGATCCAAATCCCTACCTCTATTTTGAGCATAAGGGAATGTACCGCTCGATATCGGCGGAAATTCCAGATGAATATTATACCGTGGAAATTGGCAAGGCGAGACTGGCGAAAGGAGGAAGCCAAGTCTCTATCATCACCTATGGAATGGGCGTTCACTGGGCGATGAAAGCAAGTGAAGAACTGAATTTGTCAGCTGATATTTTGGATTTAAGAACTCTTTTGCCTTGGGATCAGGAAGCTGTGAAAGCTACTGTCAAGAAAACAGGAAAAGTGATTTTTCTCCAGGAGGATTGCTTGACAGGAGGAATCGGCGCAGAGATTTGTGCCTGGATTTCTGAGCATTGTTTTGAATTTCTGGACGCTCCTGTAATGCGGGAAGGAAGTCTGGATACGCCGGTTCCTTTTGCGCCAAGTTTGGAAAAACAGTTTCTGCCGGTGGAGCGATTTAAAGAAAAACTCAATCGATTAATTGAGTTTTAAGCTAACTCTAGGATTAGAATTTTTAGTTAACTCACAAGAAGTGTAAACTAAATACCGTTTTCTAATCCAAATACACCAAAATCTACCTCTCTCTTTGGCATAAAGCAGATTACTTGTAATTTTCACTGAATTCCATAAACCACAGGTTTATCCTGTTTTTCAGATTACAACTTTCTCTAATCCTTTTCATTTCAATAATCCTTTTTAACCACCATTTCCTATGAGAAAAAACTACTTTATAGTTCTACTTCCCGCACTGTTCACCTTTTCTATATCAACTTCCAAAGCACAATCTTTTGTTGGAAGTACTGTTGATAATTATGCGGGAATTCAATCCGTGCTAGTCAATCCTGCCAATTCCGCGGACTCTAGAATGAAGCTCGACATCAACCTATTTTCTGCCAGTGCTTTTGTTGGAAACGATTTCATCAGTGTGGATTTAAGTAATCTTAAAAACTTTACTGATGGTTTCGACTTTGATACTGATGCGGAAAAAAATCCAATGGACAACAACAATTTTTTTGGAAACGTGGACATCCTCGGTCCTTCTGCCCTTTTCAATCTCAATGAAAAAAGCAGCATCGCACTGACCACGAGGGCTCGGGGATTTTTCAATCTTCATAATATTGGTGGAGAACTTTACGAAGTAGCAAATAGTGGTGTTGATGTAGATAATTTTAATCTATCAATGAATAACTTGTCTGGTGTTGTTCATGCTTGGGCAGAATTTGGATTAACCTACGGCAGGGTAGTTTGGGAGCAGGATAAGCATTTCTTAAAAGCAGGTGCTACGCTTAAATACCTAGCTGGGGCAGGTGGAGTATTTGGATTTAGCCCAAACTTATCGGCTAACTACAATTCAACCAGCGACGCACTCACTACGGGAGGAAATCTAAATTATGGCTATACCTCAGGGTTTGATTCTGAAGAAATCAACTTTTCCGATGTCACTGCAGGTTTTGGGGCTGACTTAGGAGTGGTGTACGAATTCAGAGCTTCGGACGAATGGGATGAAAATCCCTACAAACTCAGAGTGGGACTTTCTGTGACTGATATTGGAGCAATCAACTATAGTGGCACAAGCAACTTTCGCTACGATATGAATGCAACCATCAATGCAAATGAATTTGAAGAAAAAGACTTAGAGGAAGTTCTTGCGGACAATTATGAAGGTTCAGAAACGATTGAAAAAACAAAGTTTGGACTTCCAACTGCGATTCAGGTTTTTGCAGATTACAGCATTACCAACCGTTTTTTTGTAAGTGCTCAAGGAGCTATTTCTGTCAAAAAAGTGTCTGATATTCCTGTAAGCAATATTATCAATGCATTCTCAGTCACTCCTCGATTTGAAATGAGATGGATCAGCGTCTATAGCCCGATCAGTTTAAGACAATACGATTCCAGCGTTGCTTGGGGATTTGGTTTCCGGGCTGGTCCAGTAACCATAGGTTCTGGATCTATTCTAACAAATCTGATTTCTAGTTCCTCCAAAAGTGCAGATGTGTATGTAGGTTTAAAAATTCCGCTTTATAAGGTAACAGGCTATTGATACAAAAGGTCTGGGAATTTATGACTCCAGACCTTTTTTCTTATACCGCTGTTAGTGTCTCACTAACGGTAATAGCAGATAGTCCCAATGTTATTTCGGTGAGTGAGACACTCACCTAGTCGGGGCATACGGAAAATCAAATCTGAGCTCTAAGCAGTTGCAAGAACTTCCGATCCAGCTTTTCCCCATACCAATCTTCGTATTCCACGTCTTTTCTACCAGAATTCAAAACTCCAAAAGTCCCAGAAAACTCCCAGATTCCGAATCCTATTCCATTTTCCTTCAATACTGTCAACACATCACCAAACCAGCTTAGGAATACGTCATGTGGGGTTTCATTGTAGCAGCCACATTCTCCGCAATGCACACCAACCCCCTGATCCACTAGCGCTTTCCAGGGCGCATAATACCTTCTGATCTCCTCAATATCCAACATCCTTTCTCCCTGAGTCAATGGCCAATCCACGGGTGGAACACTTTCTGGGTCTTTATACACCCAACCCGCTTTATAATGTGATATCGGAAAAGGATGATACCCACGGCAGCTTTGCGCCAGCTCCATATCCGCCAACTCAGGCATTGCCGTACCTCCACCCCCATTTCCATCTGCAATGACTATTCTGGATTTTTTCACTGATTTGATAGTGTCCAATGCAGCTTTGGCGACCCGATGATAATCCACTACATCTACTGGACCTCCAGGGCTATGCTGATCATTGGGATCTTCACGCTGATAAGGCTCATTGACCAGATCAAAGCTTAATTTCTTCTTTGAGATTCCTTTGTATCGGGTTGCCCACATTTCCCAGTGCGCACAGAATGCATCTTGAGCTTCCTGATCTTTCCAGAGATTATAGGGTTCTACGAAACCCGCATTGATGCAAAACCCCGGTGCTCGATGGAGATTCAAACTCACATGCAATCCCTGAGAAATACAGCGCTCAACGAGCTCATCCACCTTCTCCAGACGGCTTTCGTCAAAATTTAATACCTCATCAGGACGAATCGGAAGAGAGCGATCTATATCCAAGTAGCTAGGATAAGAAATAGGAATTCGGGCAAAATCAAATCCCCAATCGGCTATCCATTTCACGTATTCTGGCTTGGTCGGCCTACCACGATCAGGATGATCTGAGAAAAAGTCGAGTAGGTTAAAGCCTTTCCAGGCAGGAAGTTTGTTTTTGGATTTTGCTTCTTCAGCGTAAGCCTGAAGCGAAGTGCCAGCGGCTAAGCTAAGCCCTGTGCCAATCAAAGCTGATTTTTTGAGAAAATCCCTGCGGGAATCTGAGGTGTTCATGGGTTAGTTGTAGGTTTGATACCATTAAGATACTAAAGTCAGTCAAACCAAAAGAAGACAATACATAGATGGTTTCTGCTTTATTTTACAGGGATTCAGAAAACAAAACCACCTCTTTTTCACGTATGCATAACTAACTCTCTACTTATGCGAAAATCCCTAATCATTCTTTTACTTCTGATCAGCACAACAAGCTTGCATGCTCAATTCTTTATAGCTGGTGGACATCTCAATGGAGGCTTGCCTGTTTCGAAACTGAAGAAAGAAGTGGACAAAACATTCTTCCCAACTCTCAGTGGGATTTTACTCTATGAACTCTATAATCAGCCAATACAACTGGGATTGGAAGTTGCGTATGGCATTTACGGAACCAAAGTAGAAAAGCGGAACGACCTGTATCCAGGGTATACAGATGAATTTCGCCTGAGAAGAAACAACAATTACACCTCAGGAATGGCGGTTTTTAGATACTTGCCTTCTCTCACGAGCAAAGTCACTCCTTTCATAGAGATCCAAGCGGGTGCTAACTACCTCTATTCCCGATTTAAAATTCGCCCATCTATTTTTGAAGAAGTAGTGGAAGCAGGAAAAGACATGCAGGACTGGGCATTTGCGTATAAAATCGGTGGAGGAGTTCAATTTCCACTTCTGGGAATAGATGGGGGAAAACTGGAGCTGAGAGTAAATTACCAAGATGGAGGGACTATGCGATTTCTAACCAGAGGAGATACCAATTATTTGCCTAATAAAGGCGATGGAGAATTTGATTACAATCCACGCCAAAGCCCACTTCAGTTGATTACAGCTTCGCTGGGGATAGTGGTGTATGATGCGTTTAGGTGAAAAAGCAATCAATTATATATCCTCTCTCGTATAAACTGCTCATCGATTTCCATCTTTTTATCTGGCTTCTCGTCTACTAAACGATGGAAAACTAATTTTCCCCGGTTTTGCTTGGTAAGATTTACTGCGTCACTTTTTATGCTGCTTTGCTTGATTATTTCTACTGATTTAAGGTAGGATCTTCCTTCAATTTTAAAATAATCTACTCGGAAACTCACATTACCCCTTGTGTAGGATTGCATTAAATTCCCCTCTTCCTTATAGGGAGAAACCACTTCTATACTTCTGATGTGATTGGTATTTCGATCAATATCGAAAGACACCTTATAGCCATCAGACTCTTTGGTAACCTTTACAAAGGTTTCTTCACCGATAGAATATAAATCCTCAAAGAACCAATCGCCTGTAAAAACCATCTTGGAATCGATAAACAATGCTTTCTCAAAGGTGTTTTTTAATGTAAGAAATTGTGTAAAGTAAGTATCATCCCCTTCAGGCTTGCCAAATGGAAAAGTAAAGCGCACCATTTCAGCTACGGTGATAAGTGAATATTTTTGGTTTCCTTTCAGCTCATTTACTTTGATCAAATAAGCTTTATCATTCCCTATGTGCTTATTTTTTCCCTTGGCACTTCGAAAACCCTGTGCTTCCATCAAAATATCCATCGCATACGCAAAAGTAGCCTCTTCATCCTCAATGACTTCTTCCTCGTAGGTAGCGAGCCCAATGTAATCTTTGGTATAGAAAGTTATATCGGCAAGGTCGATCGTATTCCGCAAAAACTCTTGTGGAGAGATACCGATATCAATCACATTAAACTCATACAACTGTATTTCAGACTCTTTGAGAAGAATTTGATTAGTCTGATTAGAATTAAGCTCAGATATTGGAATAATTGCTGACTGAAATCCTATGAAGGAAATAATCAATCGACCACCTGAATTCTCTGGTTGGATCCGGATTTCACAACGACCATCTACACCTGAAACTGCTCCATTCAGCGTTCCCTCTACCTGCACATGAGCATAGGCGATAGGATTATTTGTGCCGTTAGAAAGTATATTAAATGAAAAAGATTGCCCAAAGATCTCTGGGCTTACGAAGAGGCCAATCAGAAATAGCCATATACAACTCTCACGCATTAGTAATTAAGTTTAAACTTATAAACCACTATTTCCTCATTATCAGGATTGTCCAGAGAGCCATCCGCATAGTAATAGTCTCCAATTTTACCGATTACGCTAAAGAAATTAGGAACTTCCACGTCTCCTATCAGACGCTTTTGGTGATAAATCTGCATGCGTTGGGGATTTGTTCCCAGCTCGAAGGAATTGGGGTCAGGATTTCCAGTGGTGTAGGTTCTGAAGACCAATTCGTCTTCCGGGATCACTTTGATGTATTTGTAAAACCCTTTTTGAGTTTGATTTATTCTCCAGTAATCCTCCCAATCTTCTACGGTACTTAATTCACGGTAACTTTGATCCATACCGACTCCCTTGTTTCCAAAAGCCTCTTGCACTTCAAAATCCTCATCCAGAATATAGATAAGCGAATCCGGCTCGAAGCTGATATAAATTTCCTCTTCCAAAAAATCATGGAAGTAATAATCAAAATGTGGGATATGATTATACTTCTGATAAATCCCCGGCCTTTTACCCAACAACTCTATCACCTTGCCTGTATTTAGATCTACCTTGCCATAAAGCGGGGCTTTTTCATAATACTCCTTGTGCATCACAAAATTGAATCCTGGGTTTGAGGACTCTATTTTTGTATATAGAAATCCATCTCTGACTTCCAGTTGATTTGCCCAATATTTCACCTCATATATCCCAATATCATCTACTTTAGGATTTGATTCAACTTCTTTTAAATTACTTGAATGACTGAAGTCCAATAGTGTTCTATTCAAAAGACTGTTTGATTCATTGAATTCAAACAAAGTCCATCCATTCATAAAAAATTTCTTGTCATCAGAGCTGGTATAGATCTGAAATTCTGGTATTTCAGAGGGTCCATCACCTCTCGTTATGGGAATCCCTAAAAACTCACCGTTTTTATCAAATTCAATAACCTGCATGGAAAGCCGATCCAAAAAAATTAGCTTATCCTCCTCTAGCTCTACAGATCCTTTACCAACAAAACCTTCATAGTTAAACTGGACTTGCTCCAATTCTAAGTTTGTGATAACAATATTTTTTGGCAGTTGAGAGATGGAATTCTCTGAAAGTTTTTCAGTTTTTGGTGAGTTACATCCAAAAACTATTAATAATACAAAAATATTAGAACGAGTCATTTTTAATTTAACCTTTTATGGTTGAAGAGTAATAGCTCGCTATAAGAATTAGCGAGCTATATATTAATAAGTCAGATCTTTACTCTGGATCAAACCCCGGTTCCCATGTACAATCCTCACCTACTAAACAATTAAACTCTGGGCACCTAGATCGAAAACTAATAGCGTTTCCAGGCAAGCAGTAACCTTCACCCACAGTATGACATCTAGCATTTGAGCATGTTTCACCCTCTTCAAATGCATAACTATCTTGCGGCATACCTATAAAATAGAATAATGCCATACACGAAATAAATCCAATTATCTTCTTCATAAATATTAATTGTTAAAATTTCTCCTGTTCGCACCACGCAGGGCAGGAAAAAATAACCCTAAAAAATCACATTTACAGGTAACCTTGAAATTTCATTTTTAATTTACCCCCCCCCACCGACTAAAAATGCAAGTAAATTGAACTATTTTTTATAAAAAAAATAAAATAATTAGTTTAAAATTTAATCAATTGATAATCAAACTAGAATTGGTCTCAATCCTCCACCAGCCTCACTTTATAAAACAGATTGTAATCCCGCTCTACTTCCCCATCAGCCGCTTTGATAAGTAGCGTTCCATCTGGCAAACCAAGATTTACAACACCTGCAACTGGAAGCTCATTGAGGATTCCGATTTGCTGATCTCCCTTAACAATGATATAGCGGCGCTGCACATACTTAGCTACTGCTTCATTAAATTCCGGATCTCTGAAATACTCTTCAGATTTTGCTCTGAATCCATTAAAAATATCCTCTGGCATCGGGGTGAAAAATGTTAATATCTGGTAAGAACCAAAAGCTTTGATATCACTAAAGCCAGGATATACTAACCCATTCAAACCAAGTGCTGCCTCGTAGTCGTCCCGCTCAGGATGGCTCACGCTAACAGTTTTTTGATACACTGCGGTATTGCCTTCCAGCTTATAAATCCCAAATTGACTGCCCATTTTTGGTAAAGAAGAAAGTGTGTTGGTTGCGGGGTCAAATGATAAAGTAGCATCACTGGATCCAACCCATTTTTGCTCTTTTTTAAAACTCCAATCATCCGGAAATACATTTAGGTAGTAAACAGAGTCTTGCTCCACATCAAGAATAAATCCCGTATTCACCCGATTATAATAATCTGCGCCTATAGTTTCGAAATTAATATCAGCTGCTGAGAAGGAGTTCGGTTCTTCACCTACAATCTTATATTCCCCATTATCTTCATACACGGCAAAACTCTGCTTATTGTAAGTGATATTAAGTGACATCATATCCTTCACTGTACCCTTTGTTTTTCTTATTTTTTGGAAATCAGCATCGTAAATATGATAAGGCATCTCCATGGAAAGCTCCTTAAAAACATATCCGGATTCTCCGTAAAATCTCCCTTCCATAAATCCCATAATCTGATTTGGTCCTTCGCCGCCTAGTTCATGCGTTTCTTGGATTTCTCCGTTGCCACTGACCAGAAACACCCTTCCTTCTCTATTATTTTTCATCAGGTACTGATCCTTTGAAGGCAGATAATCCAAGATGGTCACCTGCTCCAGCAAATCCACCATAATAGAATCTACTACCTCAAATTGAAGCTCTTGAATTGGGCTAGTTGAAGTTGAAGTCGTTTCTTTTTCGGCGCAGGAAAAAAATACAGTAGCAAAAAGTGCGGTAAGGACAATAAAAGGGGATTTATTCATAGCTATTAGTTTAGGTTCTAAATTAGTCGGGAAAGGGGTGAATTATAGGACAAGAGATCTAATATAAATGAAATCATCCCTGCAAATCTAAAAATAATTTTTAGATTTGCAGGGATGATACATAGAGTAATCGAGAAACCATTCTTAAAATCTATATCACAATTTCCGGTGACTGGAATAGTTGGGCTTAGGCAGGTAGGTAAAACCACTGTCGCAAAACAGCTATTGCTTGATGCAAACGCCATTTATCTTGATCTCGAAAAGAATTCAGACATCAACAAGCTCAAAGAGCCTGAGTTATTTTTCTCGCAGAATCAAGACAAAACCATCATCCTGGATGAAATCCAACATCAGCCATCAATTTTTCCTTTGCTCAGAGCTGTCATCGACGAAAATAGAAAACCTGGCCGATTTGTAATCCTGGGCTCTGCTTCACCTTCCTTACTTCACCAAAGCTCCGAAAGTTTGGCCGGTCGCATCAACTACCTGGAAATGATGCCGTTTTCTATTTTGGAAACTAATGAAATAATAACGAGCCAAGATCTCTGGATTTATGGGGGATTTCCTGAACCTGCCTTGTCACAGGATTCGGACTTCGTCCAAGATTGGTACCGCAGCTTCACTACAAGTTACATTCAGCGAGACTTACCTCAGTATGGATTACCCGCAGATCCAAGGGTAACAAGGCAATTTTTGATGATGATTGCCTCTGTACATGGAGGGGTGCTCAGCTATGCGACTTTTGCCAAATCATTAGGATTGACCGCGCCCACGATCAAAACTTACCTTAGCTTTCTGCTAGATGCATTTCTATTGAGAGAGTTACCCTCTTGGTCAGTCAATACAAAGAAGCGCCTCGTCAAATCCCCCAAACTATATTTTCGCGATACGGGAATGCTACACTATCTGTTAGGGATCAAGAATATGGATAGCATCTTTGGAAATGTCGTATTGGGCAGTTCATGGGAAGCATTTGTCATTAATCAAGTTGCGATAGTTCTAAAATCCGATGACGAAATGTACTTCTATCGCACGCAAGACGGTTCAGAAATTGACCTCTTGATCAGGCGTAATAACCAATGGCTAGCAGCCGCAGAAATCAAATTCAGCCTTAGCCCCAAGCTCACTAAAGGAAATTATCTAGCAATGGAAGATTTGGGGATAGAGAAATTACAAGTCGTAATTCCCAGAGAAGAAAATTACCCGATGGCAAAAAACATTCAGGTGGTGGGGCTTACTCATTTCATCCAAATGATTTCTGGGTAACAATCTTTGTAAATATGAAAAACCCTTCAATTTCTCGCTAAGGGCATGCTGCTTAGGGTGACATATCAAAGGTTATCTAACAATTTGCCATGGCGCCTCCCGTGCAGCTGTCGGGAGCGGGAGATTAATTATTCAATGCAAAGCCTTCAATGAAACCATTCGACTTCGCTCAGGGTGACAACTCAACGGTTATCCAACGCTGCGCCTCCCGTTCGAGAGCGTCGCCGCGAGAAAAACCATTTTTGACCTTGCGTTTTTGAGGGAGATAAATCACCACTCCATCAATCCTTTCCCTTCCCAACCAGCTCATCCAAGGAATCCTGATAGTTTGGAAAAGACGGATTTTCTAAAGAGTGTTTGATCCCATCTTTCGTGTTAAATACAATTGATTTGGTATCACCTATCACATTATTCTTGTAAAAAATTTTCTCTGGATCATATAAAACTGGGTGTTGAAAGTTCGTTTCTTCCATCCAGTTCACTAGCTCCTGCTTATCTTTTCCAGAATAATAAAAGATAAAAACTATCTCAGGATTATTTTCAAAATACTGTTTCCAGTCAAACGTAATAATCGACATCCCTTTAACCGACTCGGAGTAGGCTATCACCTGATATTTCGCATCAAATGATTCTGACTGAAATTCTGGGCCTTTAGCTGGATTGATTATATCTGCTTCTCTGAAATGCTGAATCAACTTTACTTCTGGAGTTTCAGTCTCCTTTTGATTCATATAAAACAATAAAGCACCTATTCCTAAAACCAGAAATAGGATGATACTACTCAGGTATTTTCGCATAAATAATAACTGGGTTGGAATCCTCGGTGACTGAAGTTAAGGCTGATTTTGCATCTGGACTTAGATTTAGGGTTTCGCTATTTCTCACCAAATAAGGTGCATAGGCTATAAATACAAGCTGATCTCCTTCGATCCCAATAGGAGACTCAAAATATCCTTGTTCCTCTTCATCAATCTCAAGTTTAAACTCTTTCCCACTTTCTTTATTCCAGATATACAATTCCCTTTTCCTAACCCTTTCCTGCTGAGTGACTACATCTGCCAATAAATACTTCTCCGTTTCCTGCAAAAAATTAAGATTTGAAAACCCTTGTTTGGAGATCATCTCAAACCCTGGAAAGCCTTCCATTTCCCAGTATCTATCAGGAACCGTGGTCGACCCAAAATCAAATTTGTATACCTCCTTCAAAGAATCTCCTTCACTCAACTCATACACGCTGGTTTTAAAAGACTCTCTAAAAAGCACCGCATCATCTCCCTCAAAAAAAGCTTGTTCATCAAATGGAAGCATTTTCTCATTGAAATCATTCGGAAGCAGCTTCTTTTTCACTTCACCTTCCCCATCAGCAACAAAAAGTCGATGATCCCCTGCCACCATATTATAACTACTGTAAAACCACACTTCTTCCTCACTCACCTGATAAAAAGCGAAAGCATTAATGGGATAAGGAATAGTATTTAATAACTCACCAGATTTATCAAAGGAATAAATTTCAAGGGAGTTTCCCATTCCAGAACTCACTTGCACTACATCTTCGAATAGCCTGAAATTCTTAATTCTCAAAACCTGTCCTGGAGCCTCTCCGATTTCAGCCACCATCCCCAAGTATTTTCCCTCTTTCGAAAAATGTTGGATTCCTGTTGGACGATCATAATTCATCACAAAGAATCCGTCCTTATCGTATTTCACCATCAAGAATTCACTGAGCAAAGCAGTAGTGTCAGTCTCCAGAGGAATAGCCTTTTCAATCAGCAAAGCCGCAGAAATAGATTTCACTGCTCCAAAATCAATCAATTTTACCGCTTCAGGCTCTTTCTCGCTACATCCAATCAGGACTAAAAATGTAAATGCTAGTATTTTTTTCATTGTTAAAATTTAAATAAAACTAAATACTCTTGGATAAAACCTTCGAGGTTCAAAAAAACCTCAAAGGTTATCCAACTCTGCTGAGTCGCTGCCTCGCCGCGAGAAAAACCATTTCCTCTTTCGCCTTGGCGCCTTGGCGGGAGCTATCTTTTCCATGATAGGTTTCTTCCACAACAACACCGGCAAGACCCAAAACACCCCAACCATACTAAAAATCAATCCACCAATAGTTCCTATAGCAAGTGAGAACCAGAAAATCTCATTTTGCCCTTCAATAATAAATGGAATCAAACCAAAACAGGTAGACAGAATCGTGAGCAAAATAGGAATCGCTTTTCCAGCTACAGATTTGAGGACATTTCGGTTGTAAAGTCCTTGACTTCGATTATTCAGATCATTGACGATAAAGATCCCGGCATTCACAGCCAAGCCTCCTAGCATCACAAAAGCTGCATATCCTCCCTGATCAAAATAAAAATCAAATAAAGAAAAGATCAGAAACAACCCAATGAAACTGATTGGAATAATCGCGATGATATATACCGGCTGCTTGAGGTTCTCAAACAATACCGAGCAAATCATAAATATCCCAATGATCAATAACCCCAGCAAACCATACTGACGCTTCTGCTGATCATAATTCCAGCTATACGAATCCTTCTTGGCCTCATAACCGATTGGCATGGTCACTTTCATTTCCTCTAGCACCTCATCCAGATATTCATCCCCAAACTTCCTCGAACCCATGTACTCGAAAGCAACAATCCGGATGTATTGCCTATTTTCCTTGTGGAGTGAATTTGTGGTCGTTTCCTTGGTCAGGGTACCATAATCGGAGACTTTGTATATTTTATTTTCTCCTCCGATTAGTCCTTTTTGCTCCATGTCAAACTTACTGAAGTCGGCAGCTCTACGTTCTCTAATCATCAAACCGTAGTTTTTCTCCTCCAGCGTCAGAATAGTCGAGGCTCCCTGTGGCTTCGACATATCTTGCAAAGCGGTAAGTACTTCATACTGATTCGTTTGCCCCAGCGCCATTCTATTCTGATCCAAGCGAAGCACATATTCCTCCGTTTTCTGCTCGCCATATCCAGCCCGCTCGTTTGTCTTTACTTCCTGAATTCTCTTGTGAAGCAAAAGCTTTTCTGCCAAAACATTGGCTTGCCGCTCCAATTCATCAAAATTGTAGCCTTTCATTTTTACACGGTAGCTAGGAATCTGGTCGCTGGAACCTCCGGTATAAAACCCTTGTCCTACCCCATAGATATTCCACTGAGCTCCAGACCAATCTGTTGATTTCACAGAGAGTTTCCCCTTCAGCTGATAAGGCAAAGCACCATTTTCATAGGCTTCATCAAAGGTAATTTCTATACTTCCCTGCTGTCCACTATACACTGAAGTCACGAATTGATCTATGCCTTGCACATCATCCAGATAGGATTCAAACTCCCGCATGATAAAATCCATCTGCTCCAAGGTATTGCCAAAAGGCAGACGACAATACACATAAAGTTTCGTCTTGGCCGCCTCACGATAGCCGCTTTTTTCATAAACTCCCCGCACAAACATCCGCATGGAACCTCCAAGAGCTTTATCTACATAGGGTCTGATTTCCTCCTGATAGAAAGTATTCCCCACGGTTTTGTTATACCACTCATGCTCGTCCCATTTGGCAGGGAGAAAAAATATAGGAGTTCCAAATAGTAAAATGAGGAAGGTGATAAATGCCTTTCTGTATTTGGCCGTCCAGGCTATACTTCTTTCATAGTTTCTCAAATACTTGACGCGTTTCCGCAACTTAGGAACTGTCAATTTTCTGCCTTGCTTCACCGATTCTTTGAACATCACCTGATAGAAAGCTGGGGTAAATACCAAGGCAATCAAAAGAGAAATACCGAGCATCACCGAAACCACAATGGAAAATTCCGTAAGGTTTTTGCGGTCTTCCTCTGGCAGGAAAAAGACGATCATCAATGCAGCAATAGTCGTGAGAGAAGCTGCTAAAAGCGCAAGAAACACCCGACGGTTTTTGTGCTTGTGCAAGTGATCAATCATGATGATCGCATTATCAACGATCAAACCAAAACTAATCGTCAATCCTGCCAAGGAATACATGTGAATATCCACTTTGAGAAAATAAAGCACAATTGCACAAAGGCTCAGATTTGCCAAAATCCCCAAAAACAAGATACTCAGGTATTTGATATTTCTATTGATGAGAAAAATGAAAACCACCAAAATCAGGATGGAAAGTCCTGACCGCTTGTAGATTTTATTGAGTTCCTTCTCTAAGTATTCAGTATCGTCGTTTTCCAAACGCACCTCAAACCCAGCTGGAAGTGATTTACCAGCCTCCTCAATTGCTACTTTGAGCTGTTGCGCCAGCAGGACTTTATTGACTCCATCGCGGTTGTACACGGTAAGTGTCACCGAATTATTCCCATTAATCCTGTAATATCTGGTCGCTTCCGCTTCTTCTAAGGTCATGCTTGCCACATCACGAAGCCGGACTTCCTTCCCACCAATTTCACTGATGACCAGATTTTCCAGCTGATCCTTATCCTGAAGTGAGCGGTCCACCTGAACGAAGAGCGTTTGACCCACACTATTCATCACTGAACCCGGAAATGTCAGCCCAAATGCACTCTGAATGCTATTGGCTAACTGATTTCTAGTGACACCAAAAGACTGCATCTTTTGAATATCGTAAGTGACATAAAGCTGCAAATTATTTGCGCCAAGCACCTCGACTAACTCCACCTCTTCGTAGCGCGTCAGGGCAGGTTTGAGGATATCCTCTGTTATCTTCTTGATTTCAAAAGAAGCAAATGGCCCATTCACACTATAGGTCAAAATCGGGGATTTCTCCTGCGAACTAGTCTGGGACGATTGTGACACGGAAGGATACCCTACCCGCTGATCCATCTGTGGATAAATCTGCCTAATCATGGCGGAGATCTCAAACTTCTTCATTTCCATATCAGCCTTCTTGTCAAAAGTCAGCGTAATGGAACCACTATTATAATTGGAACTTGAAGTGATTTCCTTCAGCTCAGTCAATCTGGAGAAAGCACCTTCTAAGGGAGATGTCGCCAGTTTCTCCACGATTTCCGGTGAAGCATTTGGTATGCTATATCTCACCGACAATATTGGTGATCTAGCTCTGGGATTGAGATCTACAGAAAGCATAGGGATCACTGCAAACCCAAGGATGGAAACGACTACGAAGACTATCAGTATTCTGAATGGAGTCATATTATGCCGTTTTCAGTGATTTCTTTGAAACTGTAAACCAGTAAGCCAATGGCACAAAATAAAGGGCCGTGAGTGTACCGATAGTCAAACCACCGATCACTGCAAAGACTAAAGGACGCTGCAAATCAGCTCCCAAACCGCTGCTAAACACGATTGGAATCAATGCCAAAATAGTCGTAATTGAAGTCATCAAGATAGGCTTGAGACGAATCTGACCAGCTTTATGAAGTGCCATTTCCAACGCTTGTGCTGCAGAAATATCATCCGACTCCACATAAGTTGTTCGAAGTCTATTAATGGTATCGATCTTCAAAATCGCATCATTTACCATGATTCCCAGCATTACCACCAGACCAATAGCAGACATCACATTCAGCGAAGCTCCGAAAATCCATAGGATCAAAAATGCTCCACCGATCCCCAAAGGAAGCGTAAACACCACAATCAATGGCTGGATAAAACTCTCAAACTGAGCTGCCAAAATAAAGTAAAGTAGCAACACAGATATCAACAAAATACCAATCAACTGACGGATATTTTCCTTGTCTTTAAAGTACTGACCTACGACAGTTACTCCAAGATTTTTATCCTGTCCCCAGCGGGTATATTGTCTTAGATAGGCATCAGGATTCTCAGCGGTCACATTCAGAGATTGATAAATACCTCCTTTATCTGCCGTCACATATTTGTAATGATCTTCGTAATCATATTCTACAAATTCGCCAAGAATGTAGGAAGTTGTATCCGAGGCCACCACCCTGGTATTGCGAAGGATATCTTCAAATCGCGCATTTGGCTCCTTCAAGCGGATAGGCGTGATCTCTCCAAAGCGTCGTATATCGGTAATCGTATAACTTCCAAATAATCTGGAAATCTGAGTTTGAATAGCATCAACTGGTATTTGATAGGTAGCCATCTTATCTGCACGAAGCTTAAAGACCACCGAAGCTTCTTTCATCAACCCTGGTCCTCGCTCCCACTCTTGCGTTGGGAATTGACTAAGCCAAGGATCCATTTTCTCCTCGGGAACTGGCTCCTTGGATGCCAGATCTTTCCATCTCACTTCGTAGAAAGGCATATCAGAACTGAACAACTGATCAAAAGCATTTGGCGCATCGCCCAGTGTAAAGGATGCTTCCGGGTAATTCTTTTTCAGATTCGCTTCGAGTTCCTTGATCGCTGCTTCTTTTTCTTCTACACTAGGGAAAAGAAAGTACAGTAAGGATTGCTGAATGGAGTTTTCCCCATCGAAAAGTAAAAATTGTTTTACCCCTACATCTGCCTCGGCCTGAGAATAGGTTCCTTCCAGACTTTTCAAAAGAGTCACTACCCGATCTCTATTTTCAGAAGCTGAAATTGGCTCAGACCAATCCACATCAAGCGTCGCATCCAGCTTTTCTATCTCAGGAAGTCCTGTCGTTTTTAGCATTAGGCTCACTGCCAAACCAAGTGGAATTAGTAATAAAAACACCAGCATTGCGATTTTTCTACTTCCACTTATTTTGCGATAGCCAAATTCATACAAGCCTAGAACTTTGCTGAAAAATCTCCCTTCCCCATCGTCAAAGGCCCTTTTGCTTCGTGAAAACATCAGGAAATACAGCATAGGTAGCAGGATAAAAGCCACTGCTAGCGAAACCGAAAGAATCGCCGTCACCGCCACTGCCTGATCAAAAAACAGAGCACCAGAGATCCCGCTTAAAAACACCAACGGCACAAATACGGCCAGCGTAGTCAATACAGAACTAATCAGCGCTCCCATCACCTCATCCACACCTTCCACACAGGCTTCGAATATAGACAAACCAGCCTCTCGCTTCCGGGTAATATTATCCAAAACGATGATCGCATTATCAATCAGCATCCCGATACCAAGTGCCAAACCTGAGAGGGAAATGATATTGATCGAAAGATCAAAAAAGTAGAAGATAAGGAAAGAAATCAGCAAGGAAGATGGCAGACTCACCCCAATAATCAGTGGTAGTCGGTAATCCTTCATAAAGAGGAAAAGCACTGCGAAAGCGAAAACTCCACCAAAAAGCAAGGAAGTTTCTAAGTTGGAAATGGCAGCATTCAGGAGATTTGACTGATCCTGAGTGATCTCAAAATCCACCTGTGGATAATCCTCTTTAAATAACTCGATAGCCTCTTTGAGTGCAGGAATCAACTCATTCATTTTGGCAGAAGCCTGCTTGTGAACGGTAATCACCAGACTTTCCTGAGTACCAAAAAGGTGATACCCCAGTGTTTCCTGCGTCTCATAATTTACCTCGGCAAGTTTACCCAATGGAATAATCACACCTGAAGAGGCTGCTACCGGTAGGCTTTCTATGTCTTTTGGTGTGTCAACTCGCGTGGCCAAGCGAAGGTAATATCTGAACTGTCCGTCTTTCACTGAAATACCCGGAAGCTCCGAGTTACCGGATTGGATGGCAGAAATCACATTTTGCTGCGTCATTCCGAGTGCGGACAAAGCCTCCTCATTTGGCTTTACGGTAATGATTCTATCCTTCTTACCATTGATATCCACCAGAGAAACTCCCGGAAGCTGCTCGATTCTTTTCTTCAGGACATTCTCAGCAAGCAAACTTACCTCCACTTCATCTGCTCCTTCTTTTGGCACCACCTGAACACGAGCGACGGGAATATCTGAGGTATTGATTCTGATGACTTCGGGACGTCCAAGATCCTGGGGAAGCCCATTTGTCAATCGGTCTATTTTCTCATTAACATCTATGTAAGCCAGCTCCATCTGAGTGCTGTAATCAAAAGTCAATCGTATCGTTCCAACTTCAGAACCAGCTTTGGAATCCATTTCCTCCAAACCGTTCAGCGTGATCAAGCCCTCGCGAATTGGATTCAGGACATTTTGTTCGATAGCTTCGGGAGAAGCATTTGGATAACTGACCTTCACCACGATTTGCGGTACGTCGATCGGTGGCAAAAGCGAAATTGGCAGTGTGCGTAGGACGATGAAGGCAAAAACCATCAGCGCCATAAAAGTCATAAAAACTGCAATCGGCCGGGCCAGTAAAAATCTAACCATGGCTTATTCTTTTACGATTTGAACCGGAGCTTGATGCGCAAGTTGAAGGTTGTTGGAAGTGATTACAGTGCTATTTTCTTCGACACCTTCTAGAATCTCCACTTCCTCTCCATTGTCTTTGCCTACTTCCACATAGTTCCATTTGGACTCTTTATTTTCAATAGTGAAGACTACTGCTCTTCCTGATCTGTAGACCAGCGCATCTTTCGGAACTACTAAAGAGTTGCTTTGCGGAGCACGTATTATTGCTCTTGCATTCATCCCTGGCAGGAGATTTTTATTTGCTGCCAAAGTAATGGAAACCTGCACCAGACCACTCTCATCTACTTTGGGGTTAATTCCAGTCACTCGGCCGCTGAGGGCAGTTTGGGTATTTGAGATCGGATAGACCTCTGCTTTTTGGTTGATGGAAATTAAGCTAATCTCCGATTCCAGCACTTTGACTTTCAGAATGAATTCATTGGTTCCTAAAATCTGGCAAAGCTCAGTACTTGCTCCCACCAAACTTCCTGCTTTGTATTTGAGATCCGCCACCTGACCGGAAATAGGCGCTTTCACCACACTTCGATCAAATGCCATTTGAGCTTCTTTGAGCTCTACCTCGCTTAGAAAAACACCAGATTTAGCCCTAAGCTGCTCATCGACTATTGCTTTTTGCTCGGTATTATCTGAGGCAAATAAGGTCTCAAACCCCATCTTCTGGGACTCATATTCTGCATTAGCATTGCGCAAAGAAATCTTTGCCTTCTCCAGTCTGAATTCTGCCTCGGTTGGATCAAGTGTAGCGATAACATCACCTTTCTTTACGTACTGTCCTTCGCGGACATTCACTTCAAGTAGGTACCCAGCCTGTTCTATGACAGCGAGGACTTCAGCGCCGGCTTCAAGTTTACCAGTGGCATTGATCAGATAATCGAAGCTTTTTCGCTCTGCCGTGGCAACATTTACCTCAGTGGCAGCAACTTCGTTTCGAAAGGATTCTGTGGGAGCTTCTTCGACCTTTTCCTTATCTTCTTTGCAAGCAGAAAACAGGACAATTAAAAAACCGAAAAGTAGTTGAGTAGAGTTTTTCATTGAAATAAGTAGTTTCAATGAATAAGAAACTAACTAATTCTTCAATGTCAAAATCTTTATTGCTGAAAGGATGTTAAAAAACGTAAAAGCATTAAAAATAAAGTAAAAAAGTCTGTTAAGTCATCTGTGCTCCGTAATTGATTTTGAAAATATCATCAACCCAATCAGAATACTCACTTAAGAAACAAAAAATCCAAATCCCTTACAGACTATCTTTTAGCTTAAACTTCATGACGATGGTTTCTTCTAAATCGGTCTGACTTAATAGGTTTAACAACTCCTCATCATAAACAGAACCAGATTCCATATATCCCATAATTTCATCTGAGGCTTGACCAATACTTTCTACGTTCGAAGCGATTAAAAAACTCTTTGACTGCTTCGAATAAAATGGAGAATTATATGGGCCTTTGAAAAACATTCTAACATAAATATCAGCCTTTCCTTTTGCGGCATGTTTCAAATTCAAATGTCCAAACGTTTCACCACTTGCCAATCTTACACCAAACGTGAAGCCATTAGATGAGCCTTCTCTAAAATGATAATAACATATAAATTCATCCTTACCACCCAACTCGAACTTGGTCAATATATTCTCATTATTTTTATTTCTCTCACTCTCCTTAAATGCCATGTAATTTGAAGTGGAAGACTCTGGAAATCTATCTGGAAAATTAATTTCATATTTAACAGAATCCTCCTCTGTCCCTTCTCCTATTTTATAAATAATAGAGGATAGTGGATATGTATAATAATTACCATTAATAAAACCTGTATAATTCATAGCCTCATAGCTCCCATTTTTATTATAAGCCATCCTTTTATCAACCAACTCACCTTCAGCGCCATATATGTTAATGTTATAATTATCCTCTCCCTCAATCAAGTAAGAGTACAAAGCCAAATTCCCTGAAGCCAATACACTTATTTGGCTACCCCAGTCTGTGAATTTTATTGTGCGGATGAATTCGAGAGTTGATGAATCAAAAATGTAAACTGAAAAATCTCCTCTGGAATAAATATAGACCTGATTATCATATACATCGAAATCAGAAACCTCACTGAATTCTCCGGGCCCCTCGCCTTGGCTACCTACTATTCCCTGAAAGTTTCCTGCCTTGTCGAACGCAAAAACAACTTCTCTCTTCTGATCAAGAATAAATAGCTTATCGCCTATTTCTCGTATTTTACTTGCAATGGTAATTTTAAGGGAATCGGGAGTTTTAAGCAAAATATACGCTGCGTCCGAAAACAACTCTCTAGGTGAAATCAAGGAATCAGTTTCTACAACTTTCCCAAAATCGATTACTTTTTGCTCAACCATTTCTTCCTGAATAGCATTTTCTCCACAGGAAGAAAATAGCAGAGTCAAAAAACTAAAAAATACTAGCGCAGAGATTTTCATGGAGGAAATAGTTTGAAGTATTAAAAAAACTAACTATATCTTCAATCTCAAAATTTCACGTAACAATTGGCTGTTAATGATTCTAAAAATCCGGCAAGGAGGTGTCAATTTCTTTGGACGGTGGACTAATAGCAAGGTTCACAGGTCTCAAGCGCATGGTAGCTGGTTGGTCATCTCCAAAGTATTCTATTAGCCTTTCGATCTCCTCAATAGTTGCCACTTCCAATCGCACTTTAGTGATTCCGTCATCAAGCAAGCCTATTTGGGTGCCTGCTGCCCTGGACAAGTCAATAACACGCCTTGAAGTTCTTGGAAGTCTATCGTTGATTCTGACCCAAACAAATTCACCCGAGTCTTCTCGAGTCACTTTGACAAGAGTATTGAAAGGAAGAGTTTTATGTGCTGCAGTCAGACTATCCATATGAAAAATCTCTCCATTGGATGTCTTTTTCAAATGAAATCGACGACCATAGAAACTGGCTACCCCCTCTTGGATAAGCAAAGCATCAGGCGGCAGCTCGGGCTGATTTGGCTCGGAAATAAGCGAAGCCACCAAAATAAGAAGCCAATTCCACATACGTAATCTGAATTTCGCCAGCATTTCCAATAAAGATGCCAATTAATGTCAATTGTATCAAATGGCTTGCAGTAACTCTTTCATGGAAGTAACTTAGTTCTTCATTCATTTTTAGATACGATATGATCAAAATCCTCCATACAGCAGATTGGCATTTGGGAAAAAGACTTCAGGAATTCTCCAGACTGGAAGAACAAAAATTGGTTTTGGCAGAAATTCAGGAAATAGCAGATCAAGAAAATGTGGATCTCATTCTATTGGCTGGTGATATTTTTGACACCTTCAACCCCAGTCACGAAGCTGTGGAGTTATTATACAAATCTCTTAGAAGGCTCTCCAAAGATGGAAAACGCCCGATTATTGCCATCTCCGGTAATCATGACAGCACACAGTTTGTCGAAGCTCCTGATCCACTGGCGCGGGAGATGGGAATATTTTTCTATGGAAAATACGATACCATCATTCCTCTAGGAAAACTCGATAATGGAATAGAAATCACACAGTCTGCTGCAGGTTTTGTGGAGATGAAACTACCTGAAATTAATTTTCAAATTCGGATCATTTTAGCTCCTTATGCAAATGAGGTTTCTATGAAAACTTATCTAGGCGAAGGGGATCGAGAGGAAGAATTCCGCAATCTGATGGGTGCAAAGTGGAACGAGATTGCAGAGCAGTACTGCGATGAAAAAGGAGTAAATCTCTTTGCTGGGCACTTTTTCTTTATGAACGAAGGAGAAAAACCGGAAGCCGAACCAGAATCTGAGCGACCAATTCTTCATGTAGGTGGAACGCAGGCACTTTTCACCAGGAATATCCCGGCACAAATCCAATATGCCGCTTTAGGACATTTACATCGCTATCATTCGGTGGGTCACCAGCATTGCCCTGTGGTATATTCCAGTTCGCCTCTCGCCTACTCTTTCAGCGAAGCAGACCAGCAAAAGCAGGTCGTGATCATCGAAGCTGAACCTGGAAAGCCTGTTATTTACTCACCAATTGGCTTAAAAGAAGGAAGACCGCTTTATCGCAAAACCTTTGATAATCTGCCAGAAACATTAATATGGCTTGAAGAAAACCCTTATTGCTTTGTGGAATTGACTTTTATCACCGAAAGTTCTATCGAAGCAGCAACCCGGAAAGCAATTATGAAAGCGCACGATGGAATTGTGAATCTGATTCCTCAGATTAAAAATCCTTTGGGAAGAGAACACCAAAACCTGCAAGTGGAAGACCTCGGCAAAGACATGGAAAGTCTCTTCAAACTTTTCTACCAAAGTGACAAAGGGCAGGAGCCCAATGAGGAATTACTTACGATTTTTAAAGAAGTCATCAGCCAAAACGACGAAGCATGATTCCTATCAAACTTGAAATTCAGGGATTGTATTCCTACAAGGAGAAGCAGACGATTGAATTTGATAAACTAACCGCAGCGGGCTTGTTCGGTATTTTCGGAGCTGTAGGATCTGGAAAGTCATCGATTTTAGAAGCTATTCTATTAGCACTCTATGGAAGTACAGAGCGACTTTCTGATCGTGGAGAAAAGAACAGCATGGTCAATCTCCAAAGTGATCTGTTGCTTTTAAATTTTGAATTCAGCTCAGGAAAAAACAATGCTAAAACCTATTTGGCGCGTTATTCAGCAAAAAGAAACTCAAAGAATTTTGATGATATCAAGCCCGCGGAGCATACGTTTTATGAAAAGGCAGAAGGTGTTTGGGAGCCAATAACTGCACGAGCAGAAGAGATCGTCGGCATGAAAAAGGAGCATTTCAAGCAGACGGTGATTATTCCTCAGGGAAAGTTCCGGGAATTTATCGATCAAAAGCCACTTGATCAGGCTAAGATGATGAAGGAGCTTTTTGGACTGGAACGCTTCGATCTTTCCTTCAAAACAGGTACGCTTCTCAAAGCTGTTAAAGAACAAAAAATCCGTCTGGAGACTCAGCTGCAAGGGCTGGAAGCATTCTCTGAAGAAGGTCTGGCCGAAAAACAAAGTCAATTTTCTGAGCTGAAAACCCAGGCAACTGACGCTACGCAAAAGCTAAAAAATGCTGAAATTGACGTTCGTCTTCAGGAAAACATACGAATTAAAAACCAGCAATTATCGAAGTTCAAGGCAGAGCAAGAAAGCCTGAACACTCAACGTCCAGAAATAGAGAAACAACGTCAGCTCCATGCTGAATTCATCAAAGCGAAAACGCACTTAAGGCCAGTTTGGGAGAATATTCGAGATACCAGAGCTGACCTAGAAAAGTACAAAGTCAGCGTGATTGATTGTGAACGCTTCAAACTGGAGTTTGCTAAAGAAATTGAAGAACTGGAAGCGCAGGAAGCAGAGCTAAAACAGAAAAATCAGGAGAGACCACAGCGGGAAAGCAAAATCCGTGATTTGAAAAAAGTCATAGAAATCCAGTCCCTAGAGTCACAGCGAGAACTAGCAAATACCAAGCTGCTCAGTTTGCAACCAACAATTGAAGCTAAAAAACAAGCTCAAAAGGCACTGGAAGTCAAAATAGCCGAGTTGGAAAGTGAAGCTGAAAAAATCAAAACTACGGACAGTTCGCAATTAGCAAATTTGATTAGCTCGGCTAAAGAATGGAAAAACCTGGAAAATCAATTGGATAAACTTCAAGCTGAAGAGACCGAAATTGCAAAAGAAGTAAAGGAGATCACAGCAAAAATTGAAAACCTGAAATACACAATTCCTGCTAATCTGGGCTCTCTGGAAAGCTGGGAAATGAGCCAGAAATCCACCATTCAAGAACTGGAGAAACAACGGGATGGCATAATACAAAAGCAAGGACTTGCTGCACATGTTCATTTGCTACATAACGGGGAGCCCTGTCCACTTTGCGGAGCTGTAGAACATCCAAGTCCGCTTGAAGGGGATGCTGCTGATGGTTTAAAACAAAAAGATCTGCAAATACAAGAAGCCAAGTCACTGTTAGATCAAATCCAAGCTTCCAAAAGCTCAAACCGTGAATTGGTTTTTCATCTCGAAAATCATCAAAAAAACGGAGTTGCAAAAAAGGAGGAATTAAATGGAACCAAAGAAAAACTTAGCTCCGTAAAAGCCTCACTTGCTCAAGAAGGAATTGATTCACACAAAGATTTATTGTCAAAAATCCAGGCTATAGAGCACAGTTCCCAAAGTCGGGAAAAGCTACTTCAAGAAGTGAAAACCCTTCGCAGAAACTGGGATACTGAGCGAATTTCCATTGAACAATCTGAAAAAGAATTGCAACAAGCGCAGTTGAAGCTACAGTCAGTCCTATCCAATATTTCCTCGAAGAAAGAAGAAATCAGAGATATGGCTTTTTGTAAGAATTACTTTCAGAAGGACTCTCAAGCTATATTTACCACAATTGAAGGAGTCGAAACTGACATTTCAAAAGCTATTGAAGCACTTGATGGAAAGCAAAAGCTTCTTCGTGAAAGGAGAAGTTTAAAGGATAAAAACGACGCCGATCTTGAAAATTTCAAAAAACTTCGAAACCAGAATTCAGAAAGACTAGATACTCTCAGTACTGACTATGAAGCTCTAAAAATCCAGCATGGGTTTCTGGATGAGGAACGATTGACCCAGCTATTCCAGCATTCCCTTGATGCGGAGAAGGTTGCTCGGGACATTGCTGACTTTGACCGTAAGCATGATATAGCAGAGAATAGAATACAGGAATTGGAGGCTGAAAGAGGTGTTTCTAAATTTCAGGAGCAAGCATTCCAGGAGCTTATTGCTTCCTTCGAAAGCTTAAAAAGCAACGCTGAAACCTTCCAAAACCAAGTCTTATTGCTGGACAAAGAAATACAGGAAGCCATCGGGAAGTTAGCCGAAAAGAGAAGTTTGCAGGCTGACTTCGCCAAACTTGAGATCAGAGAAAGCTACCTCAAGGAGCTGGACAATATGTTCCGGGGTAGTGGATTCGTAAAGTTTGTGAGTTCGATTTACCTGAAGGAGCTTTGTAATACAGCCAATGTACGTTTTATGAAGCTATGCAAAAACAGGCTAAGCTTGGAAATAGATGATAACAATACCTTCTGGGTGATTGACTATTTGAACGGCGGAAAAAAACGGCTGCTGAAAACGCTTTCTGGAGGACAGACCTTCCAAGCTTCGCTGTGTCTTGCTTTGGCTTTGGCAGAAAAAGTAAAAGCACTCAATCAGGCAGACCAGAGCTTCTTCTTTATGGATGAGGGTTTCGGAGCCTTGGACAAAAATGCACTACGGGTGGTTTTTGAAACACTGAAATCCCTGCGTCATGAGAATCGAATCGTCGGAATCATCTCTCACGTGGAAGATCTTCAGCAGGAAATTGGGGTATTTGCTAATGTGGAACTCGATCCCGTGCTGGGCTCTCAGGTGAGCTATTCATTCTAGTTTCAGATTTTACTCAATGTACTGAGTAAATTTACTCAGCACATTGAGTAAAATTATAAAAACAGCCCATTTGTATTGAATATCAGATATTTATAGAATAATTTTTAAGGATAAATATTCCATATTAGAGCCTAAAATAATGAAGGAAAGCTCTGAATTTCATGCCTAAGAGCAAACTATTATATGTGTTTTACTAAAAATCAGCAGTCTCTGCAAAACCTTGGTGAACTCAGCGGTGAAAAACTAAAAAAGACAGTCAATTAGCTGTCTTTTAAATGTATAAATCTAGCACATTCATCTGCAAGAACTCCTCCCACGGAATACCATCTGTACCGATGACCAGGGATTTTTCGGGATGATAGGTGTTGGAGAAAGCATTCATCCCTGCCAGTCCTCCAACTTTTGCAGTCTTTACTTCCAAGGCAATGATTCGCTTTTTATATTCTACTATGAAATCCACCTCATCATTTCCTTCTCGCCAATAATAGATTTGCAGCTTTCGCTCCTTGAAGGATTGATTCACCAGATGCGCACCTACGGCAGATTCCACCCAACGTCCCCAGGCCCGGTGGTCAGCTTGTAACGTATCCACAGTTTCGTTGGAAATTCCTGACATGATGGCGGTATTATGAACCATGAACTTGGGACTTGAGGATCGCTTCCGCACAAGGTTTGGGCTATATTTCTCCAGCCCACTTAGCAATCCTGCTTCATTCAGAAGTTCCAGATAATGGGAGAGTGTGGTGGTATTACCCGCATCTGCCAGCTGCCCCATGATTTTGGTGAAACTCAGCACCTGACCTGAATAAGATGAACCAATCTCAAAGAGACGCTTCATAAGGGCTGGTTTATCTACACGAGTCAGCATGAGTATATCCTTTGAAATACTTGTCTCTAAGAGTGCATCACGGACATAATTCTTCCAGCGGTCTTCATCCTCCTTCAGCAGAATAGCGCCAGGGTAACCGCCATACCAGATGAATTCTTCAGGAGAAAGCCCGAAAGCCTCTTTCATTTCCTTGTAAGACCAATGTCCCAGGTAGGTGGACTCAAACCTACCTGCCAATGATTCGGTCAGACCCTGCTGTAGCATTAAGCGCGATGAACCAAGCAGCACAACTCTAATATCACGCTCCTCAGCGGTATCTCTATCCCATTCGGCTTTGGCTTGCTCGCTCCAGTTATCAATTTTCTGTACTTCATCGATAACCAAAATATAAGGGACTTCGGGAGCAGAGCTTTGCTTCATACGCACAGCTTCCCATTGCTGGGCTATCCAAAGCCTATCTGTAGCCGGCACCGCATCAGCCGCCACCAGCGTATGTGGCCAATTGATATCTTTCATGATTTGACGAACGAGGGTGGTTTTTCCTACCTGCCTAGGGCCATATATCACCTGAATGAACAACCGAGGCTCATCATGAAGACGTTTTTGAATTTGGATTTTTTCTGATCGCTGATAACTCATCTCCTTTACTTTTTATCCTGCGTAAATTTACTCATTATATTGAGTAAATTTCAAAAATACCATCTATTTATTTTAATATCAGACTCTTATGATATAATTATTAAGCCAATTTTCATTCATTTCAGTCTTAAAAAATGGTAGGGATGAGTAAAAAAATTAAACTTGAACCATAAAATTTTGGTCATAAAAAAATCCTCTGACAAACTGCCAGAGGATTTTTCGAATTAAGAAAACCTATTTACAATATATTCCCATTTACCCAATCAATTTCTTCCTGACGGATAGTATGATTGGAATCCTTGAAAATCGACAATTTCACATTTGCACCCATCCTGCTCAGTAGGGTTTCTGATTCATTTATTCTGGAAAGTGGCACATGAAAATCTTTTTCGCTGCTGCCAATAAAGATCTTAGTATTTCCAAAATCACCAGAATATTTATCAGACTGAACCTTTTCCCCGATCAATCCACCGGTAAAGGCAATTACTCCGCCTAGTTTCTGAGCATTTTGCGCAGCAAACTCTAGGCTTAGACAAGCTCCCTGAGAAAATCCTATCAGAACCACATTCTCAGGGGAGATTCCTGCTTGAGAAATTTGATTCCAAGCATCTTTAATGATACCCAGAGATTTCTTCAAAGCTTCCTGATTTGCTTCATCCGGAGCCATGAAGCTGTAAGGATACCAAGACGCACCATTTGCTTCAGGCGCCAATAGAGCATAATCATCTAGGTTGAGATATTTGGACAACGACAGGATACTTTCAGCATTTGCTCCTCTCCCATGAATTAGGATAGCAGCTCTTGTTGCTTGATCCAATGGAATCCCAGCTGTTTTTATGTTAGGCATATGACTCTACATTTAATGTAACAGGTGTCAAACTCTCTTCAAGTTTTTTACGATTCGATTCGGCCCATTCTGGCAATTTGATTAATTCTCCTAAGTGAGCCTCATCTTCATCAATAGCAAATCCTGGCTCATCTGTTGCCACTTCGAAAAGAACTCCACCTGGCTCGCGAAAATAGATAGAAGTAAAGTAATTCCTGTCTTTCACCTCAGTGACCTGATAGCCATTTCTCATCAACATTTCCTGCACTTGAAGCTGCGAAGCTGCATTTTCTGTTCGGAAGGCTATGTGATGAACCGTACCGGCACTTTGCATACCTCTGCTACCAGACTTGTCTATGACAATATCCACAATATCCCCAGGCTTGCCAGCAGTCCCGTATCGGTATCTGCCATTTTCCTCACCTATGAATCGATAATCCATATGCTCTGTAAGTAACTTTTCAGTCAAGTCCTTAGCACGCAGATTTAATGTAGCTCCATAGAAACCTTTAATGGAATGAGCAATTGGCACTTGCCCATAAGACCATCCAGTTCGTTCATCCTGATCATTTGCCACTAACTCAATTCCCATGCTGTCATGATCCTCAAAGCGAATCAGCTTATCGCCGAAGCGAGTTAGTACATCTGAAACAGCAATGCCGTATTTTTTCAAGCGATCTATCCAATAATCTAAAGATCCTGAAGGAATAGAAAAGGCTGTGTAAGTCACTTCTCCAGCTCCTTTGGAACCCTTACGGGCACCAGTGAATGGAAAAGTGGTAAATACTGTGCCTGGTCTACCCAACTCATCTCCAAAATAGAAATGGTAAACTCCCGGCGCATCGAAATTGATAGTCTTCTTCACCAGTCTCAATCCGAGAATTCCAGTGTAGAAATCAATATTTGCTTGTGGGTTTCCAGCAATCGCGGTGATGTGATGGATACCAGTGATTAATGGTTGCATTGAATTTCCTTTCTTTTAAAATAAAAAAGCTGCCAAGAGGCAGCTTTTAGATTATCCGTTTACTTCAACTGATTCTTCTACTTGCTGCTGTACTAATTGTACATTTAAGTGTAGACGAACTTGATCGCTCACTACTACACTTCCTGCCTCAGTCACTGCTGACCAAGTAAGACCAAATTCTTTTCTATTAATTTTACCTTCAATTTCAAAGCCTGCTTTGGTTTGTCCGTAAGGGTCACCTGCAACTCCACCGAAGTCAACTCCAAATTCTACAGTTTTTGTAGTTTCTCTCAAAGTCAAATCGCCCACTAGTTTATAATCTCCTCCTTCATTCTTGATTTTTCCAGAGAAAGTCAATTTAGGATGATTTTCTGCATCAAAGAAATCTACAGACTTCAAATGATTATCTCTGTCTTTCTGATTAGTATCAATGCTATCAATATCTGCAGAGAATGAAACTGCTGCCCCATCGAAATCCTTAGATGTACTTTCTGCAGAACCTTCAAATGACCTGAAATAACCTGTTACTGTAGAGATAACCAAGTGTTTAACTTTGAAAGATACTTCAGAGTGCGTAGGGTCGATAATCCATTTTGTAGTGCTCATAATTTTTGTTGTTTTAGTTAAATTTTTATTTGTATTGATATTAATTGTATAGACACGTATTAATTTAAAATTTTTTAGCCTCGTAATTTATCTAAGAGATTACTCATCAAAATCGCCTCATCTTCAGATAATTTGACAACCTCATAATTAAACCCTTCCATATAAGTCTGGCAGTCACTTAATAGTTTTAATCCTTTATCAGTGATCACAATATCAACTTGACGACGATCTGCTGGACATTCTCTTCTTTCCACCAATTGCTTTATTTTTAGCTTATCCACTAGGCGGCTAGCATTCGACATTTTATTAAGCATTCTATCTTGTATAGAAGACACAGTAGTCGGAACTCCATTTTGACCTCTCAAAATCCTTAACACATTAAATTGTTCTGGGGAAAGATCGAAAGGCTTTAAAATCTTGTTTTGTGCTGACACCAAATAACTATGCGTGTACAGAAGGTTGACCACTAATTTATTATATGGGTCTTTAAACTCCTTCTGCTTAATTGCTTCTTCTAGGCTCCCCATAACTTTTGTTTTTGTATTTAATGTATATACATGTAAATGTAGTAAAAGGTTTCAAAAAGTAAATGAAATTTTTTTTTAAAATAAAAAAGGCCTCAAATGAAGCCTTAGATGAATTAAATAATTATTTTTTTTAGACGGAGTAAATCTCCATCTGGAAAATCAACTTCTCTCAATCAGCCAGTCTCCTATCAAACGGTTTACTTCTTTTGGCTTTTCTATGGAGCTACTATGGCCAGCTCCTATGATTCTATGAAGTTTAGACTTAGGAATACTCATTTGAATAAACTTTGATTTTAAGGGCTTGGTTGCTACATCTTCATCTCCGACAATCACCATGGTGGGACAAGTCACATTTCCTAACTCGTGCTCTATTCCCTTTCTATAAATAACTCCTTCTACAGCCCCAGTGACATTTCTTTTATTTGCTTTCAACTCAGATTTCCAAAAATCAATTTTCTGAGCGTTAAGCGGATCGTTAAGCCAGCTATCCGCAAACATAATCTTCATCACTTTACTCGCTACCGGCGGCACGACGCCTAGCCATTTCACGATTCCATTGAGTGTTTTGTATTTGGGGAGATTTTCTACAGGTTCAGCATTGGCAGATGTACCAAGTAGAATCAGGCTTTTGATCAATTCTGGATATCGAGAGGCTAGCCTCATGCCTACAAACCCTCCCATTGAAAGTCCTGCAAAATGAACTGGACCAATTTTCAATTTATTAATCAAGGCAGCTGCATCTTCCGAAAGCGTATCCATATCAAAAGGCCCCTTTACCTCACTCTGGCCCTGCCCTCTATGGTCATAGGCAATTACTCGAAAACGTGTCTGAAGAAAATCAATCTGATCAGCAAACATCTTGTGACTCCAAAGTAACCCATGGGAAAAAATGATAGTTTGCTCTCCAATTCCTTGATCCGTGTAGAAAATATCGACTCCGTTTACATTGATTTGGGGCATTCTATTATTTGTTTTAAAACCTGCTAATCCAGAAGGTGAAAAGCAGAGCATTCTCAATTTTAATCTAATGTTAGTTTACCAATCTAATCCGGGCTGCTTAATGGTAAAGCCTTCCGACTTTTTTTGCTCGTCTACTATAACTTTTACATCCTCCAAAAGTTTTTTAGCGTCATAAACAATCCCATCCTTCACTGTATACTTTACTCCACCCACTCGGAAAGGTTCATTATTATCATTTATCCTGATAGCACCAGTACCGTAAAGGACTTTCAGATTTAGTAGAGGATTTTCTTCTAGAATCACGAAGTCAGCCAACTTTCCTACCTCTACGGAACCAATCTCCTTTTCCATTCCTAGCAATTCCGCTCCATATAAAGTTGCAGAGCGAAGAACCTCCAGCGGGTGAAAACCCGCTTCTCGTAGCAATTCAAGTTCACGGATGTAAGCAAATCCATAAAGCTGATAGATAAATCCAGAGTCCGATCCTGTGGTCACTCTACCGCCTTTATTCTTATACTCATTTACAAAAGTCATCCATAGCTGATAATTCTCTTTCCACTGAACTTCTTCTTCTGTAGTCCAATCAAACCAATAAGAGCCATGTGACTGACGGCTAGGAGCATAGAATCTCCAAAGTGACGGGAGCGTATATACCTCATGCCACTCAGCAGTTCGAGCACGCATCATATCACGATTAGCCTCATAAATATTAAATGTCGGATCTAAGGTGAAGTCTAATTCAAGCAATTCATTTATCACTTTATTCCAATGTTCAGATCCAGGCTGTGCGGCTTGCTTCCAAAGTTTACCAGCTTCAGCAAACCTGTGCTGCTCATTTTGGTAATTATAGTCCAATCGAAAATCCTGAATGGTACGGTTTTCAAAGAGCGCTTCCGGCAATCCGTACCAGTGTTCCATGGATGTCAAACCTGCTCTAGCTGAATTCAACACATTCCACCTAGCTACGTCCAACTGCTGATGGTGCATGGCAGAGCGAAGTCCAATTCTCTTATTTTCGGAAATAGCAGCTTCCATTACTACTGGATTGGCTCCAAAAAACTTAATTCCGTCCGCTCCTTTCTTGGCATTTTCATTGACCCAGGCTTTTGCTTGCTCCGCAGTAGTTATTGGAGCTTTTGCTCCTTGACCAAAACTGGTATAGGCTAAAATTCTAGGAGCGGTGATTTCATTTGCTGCAGATCGCTTCTTTTGATCAAGCACCCAATCCAACCCATTGCCAGCTGAAGGGTCTCTAATCGTAGTAATTCCATGTGCCATCCAAAGCTTGAACACATATTCAGCTGGAGTGCCCTGACCACTGCCTCCTATATGTCCATGAGAATCTATAAATCCGGGCAGTAAATAATGCCCTTCCAACTCATAAACCTTATCGTCGGGGCCAGCTTTTGGCCTGCGATTTTCATTGATTGGCATTCCAGGATAACCAACCACCTGGATTTGGGCTATTCTATTTTTCTCCACAACAATATCTACAGGACCTACTGGCGGTGCACCGGTACCATCGATTAAGATTACTCCTCTTAGGATCAAGCGTCCATATTGGCCATCTCCTTCATTACGATCTGGCGCAGATTCTATTTGGGAAAAAGAAGGGAAGGAAATGAAAAGGCCAAAAATGGCGAGGAGTAAAAGTCTTTTATTCATAGGAGAAAGTCTTATTCAGATCATTAAGTTAAGTGAAAAAGAATCAGATAAAAGCGAATAACTGACAAAATTATAGCACAAAAAAGCCCTAAGGAGTTTCCAAAGGGCTTTTTCGAGGATTGTTGGTGGAAATTATAAATCCTTAAACTTTTCCATGATGTCTTCAGAAATCCCAGTAAAGGAATATCCTCCGTCGTGGAAGAGGTTTTGCATAGTTACTAATCTAGTATAGTCAGAGAACATCGTCACGATATACTCTGCACAGGCTTCTGCTGAAGCATTTCCCAAAGGAGAAAGAGACTCTGCAAAATTATAAAACGAATCAAATCCTCCGATACCTGTTCCTGCTGTGGTTTTGGTTGGAGACTGAGAAATGGTATTTACTCTCACTTTCTTAAGCTTACCAAATCTGTACCCATAACCTCGAGCAATACTTTCTAACAAAGCTTTTGCGTCAGCCATGTCTGTATAGAAAGGAAATACTTTCTGAGCAGCAATATAGGAAAGACCGATGATTGATCCCCACTCATTCATGACATCTTGCTTCTCAGCCACTTGCATCATCTTATGGAAAGAGATTGCAGACACATCGTATGATTTCATGGCCCAATCGTAGTTAAGGTCTCCATAAGATCTCCCTTTTCTAATGTTTGGGGACATGCCAATGGAATGCAAAAGGAAATCAAAATTTCCTCCAAGATACTCTTTGGCTTCTGTGTAAAGTTTCTCGATATCTTCAGTGCTTGTAGCATCCGCAGGAATAACGATGGTATCACATTCCTTTGCAAGGTCATTGATGGCACCCATTCTCATTGCGATTGGAGCATTTGTCAAAACAAATTTTGCTCCTTGCTCTTTCGCTTTAAGTGCTGTTTTCCACGCAATTGAGTTCTCGTCAAGAGCACCGGTGATGATTCCAAGTTTTCCTTTTAGCAAATTATCTGGCATATAGCTAGGGGGTTATTTTCAAAAATTATTGTTCAAAAATAGGAAAAAATAATCATTCAAGCCTTGCATTTGAGCCGTGGCGGCAATTAACGGCGAAGCAATTCCTTAGCACTTTCTATCGCAGAAGCAGATGGGGATGCACCAGCGATCATTTTGGCAAGCTCTAGCACACGCTCTTCCTGATCTAGTAACTTTATTTTACTTACAGTTTTCTCGGAGGAATTATCCTTGTAAACAAAATAATGCAGATCTCCTTGCCCAGCAACCTGCGGCAAATGCGTAATGCAAATCACTTGGTGCTTTTTAGAAATATCCTGCATCATCCCCACCATTTTCAGTGCGACCTCACCTGAAATCCCTGTGTCAATCTCATCAAAAATCAATGTAGGCATAGCCATTTTATCAGCCATCAAGTATTTAATTGCAAAAAGCAACCTGGAAAACTCCCCTCCTGATGCCACCTTTTTAAGCGGTTGCGGAGAGGAACCTTTATTTGCAGAAAACAGCAATTCAATCTCATCCAATCCATTTACCGTGGGTTCAATGGATTTATGCTCCATGACTACTTTGGAATTCTCCATTCCGAGCCCAGCCAATAGCTTCTCAAGTGAATTTTGAAAATCACTAAAACTTCCCTGTCTTTTCTTTCGAAGAGCTTTTCCTGAATCGGCAACATGAATCTTCGCCTGATCCAATTCTTGCTTTGCGGCAGCAATAGTATCGTCCAAATTTTGAACCTGAAAGACCTTATCTGCCAACTCTCTTTCCAGCTCCATTAGCTCTTCTACAGTAGCTACTCCATGCTTTTTCTGGAGTTGATAGATCTTACTTAGTCTATCACGAGTTTCATCAAGTTTTTCAAAATCAACTTCAACCTTACTGTCCTCATCACCAAGTGTCTCTTCGATATCTTTTAATTCAATATTGACTGCTTGAAATCGTTCTTTCAGCGTTGCAAATACATGCGCAAGTCTCTCGAGAGACTGCATTCCATGTTGGATTTGAGACATTCCCTGTAAAATACCGAATTGCTCATCCTGAAATAGATTCAGTATTTCATTGATTTTCACCTTGATCTCTTCAGCATTCTCTAGGATCTCTTGGCTTGACTCCAACTCGGATTGTTCTCCTTCTTTCATGCCTAGGACACTCAGCTCTTCCAACTGAAATTGATTGAAATCAGCTTCCTTTTGCAATTCAACAGCTTTTTTACTCAGTTCATTAAATGACTTTTGGGCTTTTTGAAAAGCTTTAAAATCGAATTTATATTTTTTAAGCTCTTCCTGAGTTTGAGCAAATGCATCAATTAAACTAAGCTGATAGCTCCCTTCTCCTAGCTGCAGTGTGTCATGCTGGGAATGCACATCCATCAAATAACTACCTAGAGTTTTCAATGAATCTAAAAGGACAGGGGTATCATTGACAAATGAACGGGATTTACCAGCCGGGCTGATTTCCCTTCTAATAATACAAGTTGGTTCGTAATCTAACTCAGCGAGATCAAAGAATTCCTTCAACCCATAGTTTGCTACATCAAAAACTCCCTCAATGACACATTTTTTATCTGCATGAAGTAGGACTTTAGTATCAGACCTATTCCCTAAAAGTAAGCCAACCGCACCCAACATAATTGATTTACCTGCGCCAGTTTCGCCGGTAATCATACTAAGTGCAGAACTAGGCTGCATATGCAGCTGGTCTATCAGAGCATAATTAGAAATGCTGAGAGATTTGAGCATGTGTAATGATTTCGTTTGGGCAAAACTAAAAAATCGAGCTTAGCTTTTCAGCAGCTCATTATACTTTCTCGCATTATTCGGATCAACTTCAAGAAGTAATTCGACAATTTCTGTCCTAACCTCCAAAGAAGCATTTTTCATAATTGACGTAATTTCGTCACTTTTGGCATCCATGAATGAAATAGTAAATATCCCATTTGGTTGCGTTTTGTTTGCTTCTGCCAATATTCGTACAGATTCCAAGATATTTTCATAAGCTTCCTCCGGACTTATCTGCAGAATATCCAAACCCTGACGGTGATACAAATAATATGCATCACGTATCACTGAAAATACAGAAGAAGTATATATATCATTATTTAAAGCATATCGATTTCGACGGTCAGAGGTACTCTGGGTCCAGCCAGGCCTTCCTGATTGCTGAGCGTTATTTACTATATCATTTGCTGCCGCAAAGAATTCACTTCCACCCCGACTTTCAAAGGTGTCATAATCTAAGCCTAAAGCTATCTGAGCATAGAATGCGAGGAGTGAACTTATGTTGTTTAAAAAGGTAAATCGGTTGAACTCAAGCGGCTGGGATTCTATGTAGTCAAAACTCCAATTTCTATCCGCAAAATTAAAAACCAAGCTCTCGTAATTCGTGCCATAAACTGGCCTTACCGTCTGAATTTGAACGGTTGCATTATATGTTCCAACCTGTGGCACATCGTTGATCGTAATCAATAAATTCCCCTTGATACGCTCTTCAGGGCGAAATTCATCTGTTGTCCAAGATCTTCCGTTAAGAAATTGCTCAAAACTAGTCTTCATCTGCTCGAAAACATTGGTATTTTGAATCCTAGCACGATCACTATTAATGATCACTGTAAAATTGAGCTCTTGAGAAAAGCCAATGAAAGAATAGCAAAACAGGAGTAAGAGGAAAATTGCTTTCTTCATAGACTTAAAAATAAGGAAATATCTACGCTCACACCCAAACTGGAATATTTTTGATTTGATCAATAATAAGCTCTGCAATTTTATTTTTTGATTCAACCTCTGACTGCACAGCAAATCCAGAAGCATGAAAAATATGTACTTTGTTCGTATCCACTTGAAATCCTGCTCCAGATTCTTTCATTGAATTGAGAACAATCATATCAAAATTTTTCTTTTTTAACTTCACCTGAGCATTTTCAGTTTCATTTTCCGTCTCTAAAGCAAAGCCAATGTGAACTTGATTTTGCTTTTTATCTGAACCAAGCTTCGCTGCGATATCTACGTTTTTGACTAGAGATATAGAAAGTTTTGTATCACTTTTTTTAATTTTCTCAGGGGCAATTTCTGCTGGTGCATAATCAGCGACGGCAGCAGCAAAAACGCAAATATCCATTTGATTATGGATTTTTGATGCTACTTCAAACATCTCTTTTGCTGATTTCACATCCTGCCAATGAAAGTTACTTTTGTTTACTTTCAAAGAGATCGGGCCAGATACAACAAAAACCTCCGCTCCTCTGGAAAGAAATCCATTTGCCAATGCAAGCCCCATTTTCCCACTTGAGTGATTACTGATGTAACGTACTGGATCTAGCGCCTCTTGTGTAGGCCCCATTGTAATAAGCACTTTTTTTCCTTTGAAATCAGACTGTACAGCAAAGAATTCTTCAACTTTAGATAGAATATCCTCAGGCTCCATCATTCTGCCTTTGCCCGACAAACCACTTGCTAATTCTCCTGCTTCTGCATCAAGAATAATATTTCCGAAGGATTCTAATTTCTGAATATTTGATTCTACCGAAGGATGCTGAAACATATCCAAATCCATCGCAGGGGCTACCATGACAGGGCATCTAGCAGATAAATAGGTGACAGAAAGTAAGTTGTCACAAATACCATTGGCGAACTTCGCGAGGGTATTTGCGCTGATAGGTGCTACTAAAAATAAATCCGCCCATAAACCCAGCTCAACATGATTATTCCATACTCCTGTTTCATCTTTTTGAAATTGACTTAAAACAGGTCGCTTGGAAAGCGTAGCTAAGGTGAGCGGAGTAATAAAGTCAAAAGCAGAAGTGCTCATAATAATTTGCACTTCTGCTCCTGCTTTAATTAATAATCGAGTAAGAAAAGCGGATTTGTAAGCAGCAATGCTACCTGTTACTCCTAAGATAATTTTCTTACCCTTAAGGCTCATAGAATTATTCAGCCGTTGGCTCTTCAGGGAATCTGCTGTACACTTTGCCTTCCATGAATTCTTCCATAGCTAATGTGCTTGGCTTCGGCATTCTTTCGTAGAACTTGGAGATTTCAATTTGCTCTTTATTTTCAAATACCTCTTCCAAATTATCAACAGTAGAAGCAAACTCAGAAAGCTTAATATTCAACTCCTCCTTCAAGGTGTTTGAAATTTGCTTTGCTCTTTGGCCTACAATATGAAGAGACTCGTAGATATTTTCTGTTTTATCAGCGATTTTATCAAGATCTCTTGTAATGATTGATGGATTAATTGCCATATTCTTGTTTGATTATAATTCTATTTTATTTCTACTTCTTCTATTGTCTTATTCTCTAGTGCTCTAGCTTTTTGCTCAGCCAGTCGTTCGTTGTAATCGGCCAAAAGAACTGAATGAGAGACTAGTTCTTCTTTGGCCTTCTCTTCAATTTCTTTCACTTTTCCAGTAAAAGCGCTATTCGGATATCTTCTGTAAAATGAAGTTGCAAACCCTAGAGCATCATCTAATCTATCTTTCTTTTTTAGGAAAGCACTATTTTCAGCATAGCCTGTACTTACCTCAACCAGCTTATAAGCAAGTTCTTCATTATGCTTACTATCTGGATAATCCTTCATGAAATTCTGAAAGTTGATAATGCATGCCCTATAATAATCACCTGGATACAAACCGTCCTTGAGTCTGTAATACATGGATGACTCCAAGTAAGCTTTTTGCTCAAATCTTCCTTGCAAATCAACTAGCATTTCCATTGCACGCTCATAGCTTGCAGACGCTGGAAATTTGGTCACAAACTGCTGTATTGCAGAAACTGCTTCCTGTGAACTCTGTTGATCAAGATTCGCATCCGGAGCATCCAAATAAAGGGAATAAGCATTCATAAATAACGCTTCTTCAGCAAGAGGGCTCCTATTATATGTTCTATAGAAATTACTGAAATATCCAGCTGCCTCAATGTATCTTTTTGTCTTGAAATGACAATTAGCATAGTTGTAATCTGCTAACTCAGCTTTCTCACTACCTCTGATAACTGGCAACACTTTGTCATACAGGATAATAGCTTTATTGTATTCCCCTTCCTGATAATATTTGTTGGCACCTGCATATAGCTCTTCCCAATTCGTGCTCTTTTCAAGCTTATTGAATGGGCCACAAGAACTTGTAGCAAGTATAATAAGTAGTAATAGAATGGATTGTACGCGCATTTTCATTTTCAAGACCGCAAATATACGGGATAATAATTCGGATTCAAATGGATGTTAGCTGGATAGTCAAGTCTTACTTCTTGACAACGAGCTTCTTGGTCACAATATTTTTATTGTCCAAGAAAAGGGTGTAGAAATAAATTCCAGGATTGAAGTCTGCAACATTAATTGGAAGCGTGCTCCTTTCGGGATCTAGTTCATAGTCTGCTATTGGGTTCCCAATAAAGCTATTTATCGATATTCTCGCCTTAACCGATTTGTTTTTGATGTTATAATCAAACTGAGCAATTCTCACGCTAGGATTGGGATAGACATCGCTAAGCACGATATCCTTATAATCAAACTCATCAACTTTATCTGACGGATCATCAACCTCATACCTAGCTTCAACGACAAACAGATCTCTTAAATTGCTCTCATTGACAAATGATAAATCAAAAGATCCTCTCGTTTCAGCTATTCCCATATCAAATACTAAATACAAATCTGTGAGAAGCTCACCTGGCTCCAATTTCAATTTGATTTTGGCTAAGTCTTTTTTCGGGTCGTAACATGTATCTCCAATACAAATACTAACCTTCTGGGAGGACCCTATATTTCCACGTAGGCTTTTCAAAAGGTAAGTTTTTACTTGATTGGACTCGTTTTGAAGGATAATAGTTTTGCGTTTTGTCGAACCTAAATCTCCACGAAACTCAACTCCATCACTCAACACACGCACCTGTTGGGCCACCGCAAATACGGGAGCCAACAGCCAAAGCCATGTAAAAAATATGAGTAATCGTTTCATGTAGAGTTTTTATCGATACGCCTTTAGTATAGTAACTGTAGTCAATATACGGACAAAATTATACCAATGGCTATGTATTTAGATAAAAATGCGGTTAAAATCTGTTAACCCTAATGAAATTTTTCAGCTACTTGTGCGTTAGCTTAAACCTAGAAAAGCCTACAACTGTGATGGAATCTTTTTTTCTGGTTTCCAACCACGTTTTTCCAGTGATTTTCGGATATCTTCTTCCGTAGGCAGAATCAATTCTATATCCGGTTCATTGAATAAATTTTCTGCATCTAGATCTATTTCGTCAGGCTTTCTCCACAAAAAAATATCTTCTAGTGTAGGCCTTTCTTCAAATCTCCAGTTGAAACCCTCTAATCTGGAATTTTCTTCCGTAATGAGTTGGAAGGGGGTGAACTTGCCATCAGGTTTGATTCCATAGGTTACCCGCTGAATCGCACCATCTTTGAACCTGAGCTTGATGTTAGCACTCAGCGTTTTATTGATCCCCTGAGATATGGTATCTGCTTGCAAAGCGAAATAGAGGGATTCTCCGTTGCCTTCAATATCAATCCTTTCCATTTGCCCGTCTCTAAAATACCCATCCATGGTTCTACCCTTCATCTGGTTGAAGTTCATTATGGTGTCCTGAGTGATGACGAATACTTTATCTTTCATAAAGACACGCTCGAGTTCTTCATTTGCAATGTAAAAAACCATACTATCTGCGGTGATTTGGCTTTTTTGATTCCACATTACTGGGCTTTTAAATAGTTGTATGGAAGAATCCGCATAATTATAAACCAAGGAATCCGCTACACCGGACATGTCAGATTTTACTAATCTAACTGACCTAAATGCCAGTAAATATTTCATAGAATCAGCCTCTCCATCCTGTGATATCAAGGAGTCTGAGGCCATGTAGAGTGTATCTTTTTCGAAATACCTTCTTACCAGTGCATTCCCATGGACTAAACTATATTTTCGCTCATCCCAATACTCTCCTACATCTCCAAATACTTCAACTTGACGTTCTTTATTGAGTACGCTTACATTTTCTTTGCCTTCATAATAGGCGTCAAGCTCACTGTAAAATAGCTCTTTTGCCTTAATCCGGCTTGTTTCTGTTTCTACAACCCCTTCATAAAACCTGAATTTCTTGCCTTGCGTGTCATAAAAACTGCCATTTTGAGCATCCAGCGTATTCCCTTCTGTTGATATCAGGTTGGTCAACCCTTTGGTCTCAGCCGTCTTAGGGATGGTCAAATAAATCAAATCATTGGTCTTCATGGTGTAGTCAGGATTGACTAGAACCACATCATTTTTGAAAGTGATTTTCTCAATATTTACTTCATAAGTCCCTCTTTGACTAGTCAAAACATTTACAGAGTCCACTACTTTTCCATCATTGAAATAATATGCAATGTTCGCCTCACGGTCATAATCAAGGTATTCAGTGGTCAACGTAGTTTTTTGATTCGTGAAAACTACATTATTTCGGAGCTTAGCAAGCTTAGTATTCCCATCGTACTCAGCATATCTACTGGTAGTCTGCACAGGATCTTCCGTATCTACTATTCTCACATTCCCAAATAGACGTGCTTTGTTTTCCAATCTAAAGAAATGTGCAGAATCGCAATAGATCAGCGAGTTTTGATGCTTCATCTTTACATCTCCTACTAACCTTTCATATCCGTCACTGCCGATCAACTCACCCGCGCCGTTAATCTCCAAAACCGATGTTTCCTGGGCTTGAGAAGAAAATGATATGACCCAAAAAGTCAGAAGGAAAAAGGAAATACGAAAGAGGGCTGAAGTCATAGCTGCACGAATGTGGGCAAAATTAGTAGAAAATGATATTTTTGATCAATGGTTGAAGCTTTTATCCGGCATATCCGGAACAAATCAATTTTAGATCCCACCAAAACCTACCTATTAGCTAGTAGTGGTGGAATGGACAGCATGTGCTTAGGCAATCTTCTTACCAAAGCAGAAATTCCATTTGAAATAGCTCATGTTAATTTTCAATTAAGGAGTGAGGAAAGTGATCAGGACGAAGAATTTCTAAGAAATTGGGCTAAAACGCTTGAGATACCTTTCCATGTACATCATGCTGACACCTATGCTTACGCATCAGAAAGAAATATCTCTACGCAAATGGCGGCAAGAGAGGTTCGGTATGCTTGGTTTGAAAAGTTAAGATCGGAAAGAAAATTAGCCGGGATCATCACTGCTCATCACGAAGACGATCAAATTGAAACAATATTTCTAAACTTACTCCGAGGAACTGGTATAGAAGGTATTTATGGAATGGCAGATCGCCGAGGTTGGTTGATCCGCCCCATACTTCCATTTAGCCGAAAAGAAATTGAAGAATATATATTGGAAAACCAAATCGAATGGAGGGAAGATAGCTCAAATGAAAAGACTGATTATAAGAGAAACAAACTTCGCCATATTAGTTTACCTGCACTTTATGAGGTTGGCGATGATGCAAAATCAAACCTGCTAAACAGCTTTGAAAGATTAAAAGATACTGGAAAGGCATTTACTGCACTCTTTGACAATTGGAAATCTGAGAAAATCAAAGAATCTGATGATCTTCAAATTCTTTCATCACAGAACCTTCTACGACATGCAGGCGCATCTTCCCTACTGTATTTTTGGCTCCGCCCCTATGGCTTCAATTCAGATCAGGCACAGGATATTTTGGAAACAAGCCAATCCACTACTGAATCTGGAAAATTATTCGAAAGCAGCACGCATCTGCTAAATATTGATCGTGATCAATTGATTTTGGCACCTATACCTAGTGAGTTTGAATCGATTTCAATTACAGCCAGTGATATTGAATTTACCTTACCGGAAGGCGGATATGAACTCCTAAAATTAGATGGCCGCGAGGCTTTGGACAAAAGTCGGCAAAATGCCATGCTTGATTTAGAACGCTTGAGTTTTCCGCTCGAGATCAGGACTTGGCAGGAAGGTGATCGGTTTATTCCTCTTGGCATGAAAAATGCAAAGAAAATCTCTGACTTTTTGATAGATTTAAAGGTACCTGTGGTGAAAAAACGAGGTATAAAAGTATTAATTTCAGAAGATCAAATAGCTTGGGTAATTGGATATAGAATCGCTGATTGGGCAAAATCAACAGCAGCTACACGGAAATTACTTTATCTAAAAAAGCAATAAACAATGCGGAATCCATTTTCTAAAACATACACTGAAGCTGAGGAAAATATGTTCCATTTTCTAGGGCAGATTAAGTTTTTTGAAAACTTGAAGGAAAAGGAAATGGCTCGATTTATCCCTGCTATGCATCATCGAAAGTATGTGAAGGACGAGGTAGTTTTCTTCAGTAAAGATCCAAGTCAGGCGCTTTATTTAGTTAAAAGCGGAGAAATATCCCTAACTATTGACATCAAGGATAATTTTGAAACGATTCTTGAAATCAAGCGAGGTGAGGCCTTTGGAGAAAATTCATTGATCGAAAATGCCAAGAGAACTTACACTGCATTAATAGTGTCAGATGAGGCAGAACTGATTGTAATCCCTCATTTTGCGATGCAGGAGATTTTTGACAGCAATCCAAAGATCAAGGCAAAAATGATGACTTCACTTGCGGAATACTATAACCAAAACAATCAAAGACTTTTTCGCTCCTACAGAGAATCCTTTGGATTTTTCAGCCTGCGTCAAATGTTTGAATAACCTAGTTCAAACTTTCAGTTTTCACTTTTGTCAAAAATCCTTAATTACTTCCAAAGAATTCTGGACTCGGTTTCCGATACTAGGCATTGTTTAATATCTTAGCGCCGCTTTTTAACGCAAAAAATTCATAAAAAATCTATAAATCTAATGAGCAAAGTAACCGTAGTAGGAGCTGGTAACGTGGGCGCAACTTGCGCAGACGTATTGGCTTATCGTGAAATCGCTGAGGAAATTGTATTAATCGATATCAAAGAAGGCGTTGCTGAAGGTAAGGCACTTGATATTTTCCAGAAGGCACCAATTAATCAATACGATAGCCGTACCACTGGAAGCACAAATGATTATACTAAAACTGCCAATTCAGATGTAGTTGTGATCACTTCTGGCCTTCCTCGTAAGCCAGGTATGACTCGTGACGACTTGATCGAAACCAACGCTGGCATAGTGAAATCTGTGACTGAGAATGTAATTAAGCATTCACCTAACGCAATCATCATCGTGGTTTCAAACCCTCTTGATGTAATGACTTATCAGGCACACATCACTGCAGGTACTTCTAGAAATAAGGTGATTGGAATGGCTGGTATCTTGGATACAGCGCGTTACAGAGCTTTCCTCGCTGAAGAATTGAATGTTTCTCCAAAAGAGATTCAGGCCATCCTGATGGGCGGGCATGGTGATACTATGGTTCCACTGCCTCGTTACACTACTGTAGCTGGTATTCCAGTGACTGAATTAGTAGCAAAAGACAAACTTGATGCAATCATCGAAAGAACTAAGTTCGGTGGCGGAGAGCTAGTAAAGCTAATGGGTACTTCTGCTTGGTATGCTCCAGGAGCTGCAGCTGCGCAAATGGTAGAAGCAATCTTGAAAAATCAAAGAAGAGTATTCCCAGTTTGTATTAAACTAGAAGGTGAGTACGGAATCGACGATTGCTACCTTGGTGTACCAGTTATTCTTGGCAAAAACGGCGTTGAGAAAGTGTTGGAACTAGACTTAAACGCTGAAGAAAAAGCACTTCTTGAGACTTCTAGAGGTCATGTGAAAGAAGTGATGGAAGTTTTGAACAAACTAGGTAAGTAAAACTAGTTTAGTTATACATCAGACCTGAGATTCTCTAGCTTTTGCGAAGGTTTCTTAGGTCTGATTTTTGTAATATGTTGTCTGAACCATCGTTGAACCTGTGAAGATCTGGAAAAGCCTTCTTATACTTTTTATCACCTTACTCCTAGCTGCAGGAGGTTTCTGGGTTTACAAATCCTACTTTTCAACTCGCAGAATCAATAGCTTAGAAGTAATCAGCCAAAATGCCGTCTTTGTCTTTGAAACTTACGCAGGTGCAAATCAATGGAACACACTGGTAAATGATCCGGTTTGGGAAATTTTAAAAGCATTCCCAGCTTTTCAAAGACTATCTGACCAACTCATTACCTTAGACAGCCTAAATGGAGAATCAGGCGAAATAGCAAAATCTCTAAACGGCCAACAAGCTACCATCAGCCTTCATTCCACTGGTATTGAGACATTCGAACTACTTTTTACCATCAATCTCAATACATCCACTACTACAGATTTCATCGAAGAAATTGAATCAAGAATCCCAACAGGATCTAGATTCCAATCTCGAAAATACTCTGATCAAGATGTATTGGAATACTATGATGCTGACAACAATCGACTTTGGAGCATTACATTATTAGGAGATTTGGCGGTGATATCATCTTCCTCCTTCTTAGTAGAAGAAGCTATCCGCTTTTATGTCAATGAAGACCAATTAAGTTTTTACTCCCTAGCAAAAACTATCCCTTATAATTCCGATGCACAAGGCAGACTTATCATCGACGGCAAAGGATTATCCAGCCTGCTAAAAGGTGTTGGTGGATTGAGAGAAAGCCCGACAATTGCTGCTTTGGAAATTATGCCTGGAGTCGTCTCTCTGGACCTTATTTTGGAAGAAAATCAGATGGTTTTCAAAGGACCGGTGGTTTATGAAGAAGATGTTAATTTCACTCCATCTATCCAGGCAAATCTTGCAGCCATCGAGGATGTAATCTCCATTCGTACGCTAGCACTGACTCAGATTAATTTAGAGAGCATCTATGAAACTCAGAAAATCACCAATCGCGCTTTTACAGCGAGGGCAACTTTCAGTGGAGACATACAACGCAAGCTATTAGACAAGGGATTTTTAGATTCATTTACAGGAGAATTGTATTTACTGGATCTTGAAAATGCTGGAGGTGCTGATCAAAACCTCGCGCTGTTGGCTCGAACTAGAGATGCAGATCTTGCTATACAGCAACTCAAAGAGTTTCAAGAAAGCGAGAGTGACGAAGGGTCGGATTTCTATTCAGGACATGAGATTCTTTACCTTTCAGAGGAAGAATTCCCTGCACATTTATTTGGTGGAAAATTCACAGGCTTTGGGCAAACTTTTATTACTTCAGAAAATGATGTTTTAATCTTCACCAATTCTCAGCAAGCAATGAAGCTGATGCTGGACGATATCAATTCTGGAAGTACCTGGGGAAAATCTTCTAGAGCTCCCGAAGCGAAAAAGGACCTGAGCCCAACTTCTGGCTTTAGTCGTATTTACCTTACAAATAATATTTGGGACACTTGGACAAAAAAGGCAAATCCATCCTGGAGTTCATTCTTACAGAAATATTCAGAGGCATTCCTTTCCTTCCCTTGGGTTTCTTTTAAAATAAACCAGCTTCAGGGCAAGACAGAGGCTACACTCAGCTTTCCATATGATGGTGACTCCAAACCGACTATTGAAACTACCGATGCAATTTCTCTGCAGCCGAGTAATAGAATTTCCTTTGACAACCAGTTAATCTATGGTCCAAAATCAATTATCAACTATCAGGATAATACGGAAGATTTACTGGTACAGGACCAAAACAATGTTCTCCATTTAATCAATTCTGCTGGTCAGGAAGTTTATTCAGAGCAACTTACAGGTCCTATAGTTTCAGATGCTTTTCAAATTGATTACTACAAAAATGGAAAGCTTCAGCTATTGGTCGCTACAGCTGATAAAATCTATGGAATTGATAGGCTAGGAACTCAACTTCCAGGCTATCCGTTAGGAGCAAACGGAGAGAAAATCACACATCTCAACTTAGTTGATTATAGCAACTCAAAAGATTACCGCTTTTTCATCAGTACCGAAGCCGGCAACTTATATTTAATAGACAAGACGGGTGACAAGCTGGAAGGCTGGAATCCAAATCGCATTGGAGCCAAAACTATTGGTGCACCGGCTCATTATCGCGTACCAGGAAAAGGAGATTACATGGTGGCTTTGACTGAAAATGGGGCTCTTCAGCTTTTTAACCGAAGAGGCGAAAGCCAAGCGGGTTCTTCGATCAAATTAGGCGATTCTTTCACGTCTGGGCTGATATCCTGGCGCGACCCGAAGTCTAGGTCTAGCCAGTTGGTGGGAATTACTGCAAATGGAGAGGTAATACATACCAACTTCAATGGGGAGATTGGATATAGGAACCAACTTGTCAAGGACGATCGTGATAGTGAATTCCTGCTTGTGCCAGATCAGAAACAAAACGATTTTGTATTTATCTCACGACAGTATAACGAGGTAACCGTTCTTGATAGAAGTGAAAAAAACCTCTTCAGCACGCGAGTTTCTGACGAAAATCTCATCTATCAATATTTTGACTTCGGATCTGACAGGCAATTATTTGCAGTTACTGATCTCAATCAAGGCTTTTGTTACCTGTATGACATGAGTGGAAATCTTCAGACCACCATGCCGCTAGAAAGTACTAGTACAATACAGGTTACCTATCAGTCATCCCTAGGTCAATATCTGATCAGGACGATAAGTGGCTCCACACTTACAGAATTTCAATTAGCAGATTAAGCTGAACCAAATTTTCTTTGGCTTGGGCCTACGAATGGCTACCTTGCAAAAAACTACAGATTCTACTCATGCCGAAAAAGTATTTCCTATCCATACTCCTACTCATTTGGGTTAGTACTAACTCTTTTGCGCAGCTGGTTTTAGATAATCAGGATATTTATGAAGCTGCAAATTCAGTAAATCTGAATTCACCGTATCATACGACACTCTCATTTTTTTATAATCTGGAAGAAGGAAATTATAAGCCAGAAAATGCAGCGAAAACACTGGACCTCTCAGATGTTGAGGCAAAAAATGGAGAGCGTCTTGCTGTAAAACTGAAGCAGATATTTGAGGGTAAAGGAATACTAATTCGAACTAACGATATTCCAAACGAGCAAAACTACTCAGATAGCACATCCGCACAGGATGAAAACATCTATTATTTCGATAAGAAAAAACTGCCGGGAATATTTCTAAAAAAAACCGGTGAAAGTTGGAAATATTCAGCTTTTAGTGTCACCCAGATAGATAAACTTCACTCTGAGACTTATCCTTTCGGTACCGCAAAGCTTCTTAATATCCTCCCTAAAATCGGAAATGAGCAATATCTAGGACTCCATTTATGGCAATTGGTAGGCTTATTCATCCTACTCCTATTGGTTTTTCTTGCGCATTGGGTGTTCACCTTGGTAGTTGACAAATTGATACTTTACCTATTTAAAAGGTATGGCTACGGTAAGGTGGGTGAAGATTATATTTTGCCCGTCGCTCGAGTGATAAGCTTCTATCTAATTGTGGTCTTACTTTCACTTTTCATACGAGTGCTGCAATTGCCAATCGAGATTTGGTCCTGGATAGTGATTGTGTTTAGAACACTGAAGCCTTTTCTGATCACTATCATTTTTTACAAATTGGCAGATGTGGTAGCGGCTTATTTTACCAAGCTAGCAACTAAGACAGAGTCCACTTTAGATGATCAGTTAGTGCCTTTGATGCGAAAAACCCTCAAAGCTTTCGTCATCATCGTTGGTACATTGTTCATCCTTAGAGATGGACTGAACCTCGACATTATCCCATTCCTAACTGGTCTTTCTATAGGTGGTGTAGCTATTGCTTTAGCTGCTCAGGACACCATTAAAAACTTCTTTGGATCGGTGATGATTTTCATTGACAAACCCTTCCAAGTGGGAGATTGGATCACTTCGGGTGATATCGATGGAACTGTGGAAGAAGTAGGGTTTCGATCTACCCGAATCAGGACTTTTAGAAATTCTCTCATGTATGTGCCTAATGGAAAAATAGCGGATGCAGTGCTAGACAATCATGGTTTGAGACAATACAGAAGGTTTTACACCACACTAACAGTCACTTATGACACACCTCCTGCTTTGATCGATGAATTTGTAAAGGGTCTTCGGGAAATTGTATTGGCTCACCCAGATACGCGAAAGGATATGTTTCATGTGTATTTTAACAATCTATCATCTTATAGTCAGGACATCATGTTTTACATTTTCTTCGAAGTGCCTACTTGGGGTGAAGAACTGAGATGCAGACATGAGATTTTGGTAAAGATTGTGAAGCTTGCCAATTCAATCGGGGTGCGATTTGCATTCCCTACTCAGACATTGCACATGGAATCTTTTCCTGAAAAAAAGACGCTTGTCCCTGAATATAGCGGTGGATATGAAGCAAAGTTGAATGACTTCCTTCAGTCAGAACTTAAGCGAAAAAATGATTAAGCAATCTATTTCACTTCAAAAGTTCGTGTGTAATTTCTTGCTTCTCCTTGGGGAGTTTTAGTTTTCAGTGTGATCTGATATTTACCTTTAAGATCAGGGAGCTTTATTTCCATTGAGGCACTAACAGGCTCTGAACCTGGGACATCAGACCAGTAAAGTACAGTTCGCCAATCCATAATTCTTTGATCATCCTTTGGAGCTGTATAAAGCGATTCGGTAGATTTTACTTGAGGCTGAACACCTTCATAGTCGAGATAGATTGAATTCGAAGGGATAGTAAATCCTCCAAAATCATTCTTATAAGAACTGAAACTCATTACCCCTGGAAATTTCTCTTCATTTAAGAAAAAAGTCCGTGTCAACACATCTAACTTTTTGAAATTAGTAGGATCGAATGCTGCCAGCTCATCTGAATTAAAAACAACCAATGCGTCCACTAGCATAAGTGGATTGGAGTCAAACACTGTATTCATGACATTGTCTAAAATTCGAAATTCTTTCTTTTTCTGAATATTCTTTTGCGAAATCTCAGGGACATACTCCTTAATCACCGTACCAACAGTTTCAAATCTGGTATAATCATCAAGCAGGTAGGTTCGATCTTCCAAAAACCCAGTCACTACTGGCATTTGTGTCGCATCATACTCATTGACGAAGTAGCCTTCTATCTGCCCGCCTTTCAGTAATTCCTGTAGATAAGTCTGATCTTCTGGACTTATTTCAAGTTGAGGGAAAATAAATTCTTTTTTAAAATGAGTTGCTGGAGCAGGAGAAACTACTCCAAAATCCAATAAAGATCCATTTTCATCAGCTTGGGCAACCAAATACTTCCAGTTCCTCATCCCTCCTGCATCGAAGTACATGCTTCCATTTGCATCTGGGCGATCTGTAAACAATGCTGACTTTTCTCCATGCAGAGACATGTAATACAATTTGGTGGTATCTATTGTAGCTTCATCTAGCTTGGCTTCGATGACATGCCCAAAAAGCTCTGGGATCAAATTATGCTCATCTATAGACTCATAGGCAGACGATGAAGAAATCATCCCTTGCTCAGCTAAGAAAGGATTCAATGTGGCTATGCTCAAATTGGATTGTTCAACACCGGTAGGCAATTCAATTTTTAAGGTGCTCCCAGCTTCATTTATGAGTTGGGATAACACGATCTCACTTGACTCTTGATTTATTGCAACCAGCTTTCGCTCAGCAACTACTGTAGGAGGAACGGTTTTATTAAATACTGTGATGAACTGTTGAACTAATCCTTCCTCTAAATTTTGGTATGGACTTATTCTGGTAAATACCCGAAGAAGATAATTATCAGATGGCAGATTTGGCGGAATCTGAAGAAAATTAAAACTCTGACCATCCTCTAAGGGCATCTTAGCAATCGCAACTGACTCATTATAGCGATTCAGCAACTCTGCGTAAATGATCTTGGATTCGGTAGGAATGTCTCCATTTAGAGATTTACTATGTATCCAAACTCTTTCTCCTCCAAAATAGATTGTTTTTGGAATGGTAAAAGAGACTGTTTCATTTTCAATAGTCTGTCCTAAGGTCATTGTGATGAAACCCAGAGAACAAATTAATATGGCGAGGCATTTTTGTGATAGGTTCATATTAATCCTGCCAGAAATCAGGTTTTACATTTGTTCCTCTAAGCGTACAATCGGAACATGGTCTAGGCGATCCTTGATACCCAATTGGCTCCAATTCATTAAACTCAGAAAAAATTGGAAATACAGGAACAAAGCTGCCGCTTGCAAATGATTGAGCATACTCAGCTTTGGGTATGGTATCCGGTTCAACAAAACATCCTCCATAGGCGGGCTCAAATACAATCCAAGGTGCTACTTCTTGCACAGAGATAAACAATCTCTTTTGTCTAATCGTACCCAAGCTTACAAATCCTACCACAGGCGCATCCGGATCCTGATCATTATTGATGTTGCCACCTATATTTGAGGGCAACGGGCTAAAAATCGATCCTATATCATCTGAGTTTTTTCGAAGAATCTCCCAGAATTCAGATGCTTTTTTATCCAGTGCTTTCTGGGAAATCAAAATGCTATATTTTAATCCTAGCCGCTCATCATTTTCTAGAATTTGGGTAATTGACTGTCTGAAAACGAATTGGTCTTCAAATCTTGAAGAGGTTTCCAATATTAAATCAGAGCTCACTGAACCTCGATAGCACAAATCTGTTCTTTCATCTTGACCCCTAAAAACTATATCTGCTGTCTCAGGATCAAATTTATAATAGGATGGGAACTTAGGGCGAAAAGCATAGGTCTCCTCAAATGTCCACAAGAAATCATCGGCGTTTTCATCTCCTTTTGTTGTCAAATAAACCTCAACTCCCAGCTCATTTTGCACAAAACCAACATCAATGATCTCAGGCGTAAGAATAGGGCGAAGCAAATCAGAAGTATAACTTCTTCCATCATTGGTTGAGATGTAAAGTCTGTAATCCTGATTCTCGGGAATGTTATGCTCAAACTCAAATTCTCCAGAACCTAAATCAGTTAGTGGATATTGCTCTCCAGACTCTGATCTCAGAAAAACTTGAGCAGATGGATAGCTAGGTACAAAAGAATCAGTAGTCTGAATATTCTGGGTATAACTTAGCTTCAACTTGCTCGGTAATCCCTCTGTATCCAAATATCCCTCCACTACCAAAACAGACAGATCTGCAGGTTCAATTTCTGGATTGAATGGCTCTCTGCATCCACTAAGGAGTAGTATACAGGAAAATATTAGAAGCACGAGTCTATTCATCAGAAACGGAAATTGTAAGTAATAAACGGAATAGGCTGAGCAAAAATTGACAATTGATAACCTCTCAACTGACCTTCTACAGGAGTGTAATAAACAGAGTATGGATTGCTTCTACCTAACAAATTATAAACTCCAAGTGACCAAGAGGAATGTGCCAATTTTTTAATCTTGTGACTTCCCTCTAGATTGATTGAAAAATCCACTCTGAAATAATCTGGTATTCTGTATGCATTTCGATCTGAGAAATACACTCGCTCAGAACCTGCATATTCAAACTTGGAAATCGGCAACGTGATCGGACGACCAGTGCTGTAATTAACATTTAAGGAAGTATTAACCCGCTTGCTCAATTCATAATTAGCATTAACTACCAAGTGATGCGGTTGATCAAAATTACTGGAGTAAAAATCACCATTGTTAATTTTCTCAATACTTGGGTCATCTGAGGTTCTCATCAAAGAACGTGAATAGGTATAAGCTATAGACCCCTGTAGTAAGCCAGTACTTTTTCTAAGTAAAAGCTCCACGCCGTAAGCCTTCCCATCAGAGTTTAGTACATCCTGTTCTATATTTTCATTGAGAATAATATTAGCTCCTGATCGATAATCCAACAGGTTAGCCATATAACGATAATAAACTTCTGTAGAAAACTCCAGCTTATTTTGCGCAAGATTTCTATAATAACCCACAGATGCCTGCCCTCCAGTTTGGGGACGGATATACGTATCGCTCAACTTCCAGGAATCCGTTGGCGCTATCGAGGATGTATTTGACAGCAAATGTATATTCTGTCGCATGGTATTAAACCCAGCTTTGACAGAAGACCTGTTATCCAAGGTATACCTGGCGGAAACTCTAAATTCAGGTCCATGATAGGTCTTGACATTTTCACCATCAACAAATGTCACCTCTCCTATTACATTACTATCTGTGATTGGAGCACCTTCCACATATTGGTTAACGGTCATAGGCCCAAGCAATTGATAAAACATATAACGACCTCCGTAACTCACTGATAGCTTTTCGGAAACTGTAAATTCATCTCCAAAAAACACGGAAACCTCTCGGGCATTTTCCTCATCCAGCTCTTTTTCAAGAACGATTGACTCCGTGCCAAATGGACTATTTCTGCCAGGATTCAGCTGGTACTGAATGCCATGTACACCAAAATTGAAGATATGCTTTTCGCTCTTTCGGTATTCAAAATCTGCTTTCAAAAAGAGTTGATAAACATTGAATCCAAAATCGAAGGAATTCAATGGGTTTTCTACTCCTATTATTCCAAATTCATAACTATCGCTTCCAAGAGTAAACCTTCCTTCCAATGCGTCATTGAAAAAGTGCTTCCAACCTAAGGCAAGATTTACATTTTGGTAAGAATAGGTAGTATCTGGGTCAAATCGAAAATCATCTTGACTCAAATAAGCAGTCAACTCTAAAGTATTCTGCTCATTAATGGTATGCTGAATATTTGCATTGATGTCATAGAAGGTGATTTTACTATCATTCAAATCAGCTTCCTCATCCAATAAATTCAGGGCCCAATCCGAGTAAGTAGTCCTTCCTCCAATCATAAAAGTTGTCTTTTCTCCGATCGGACCATCCAGACTTAATCTACTAGTAAGGATACCTATACCACCGGATCCGCCTATTTTTTCTTTTCTTCCAAATTTTGGGTCCACTTGCAATACAGAAGAAAGTCGTCCACCATAGTTGACAGGAATAGATCCCTTGTAGAGTTCTACTCCATTTACGAGATCTGCATTGAATGCTGAGAAAAAACCGAAAGCATGCGTGGGGTTGAAAATGGTAGAGTTACCATAAAGAATCAAATTTTGATCTGCCGCCCCGCCTCGTACATTAAATCCAGAAGTAGCTTCACCAACTGTATTCACTCCCGGCATTATCAAAATCCCTTTGAGCACATCTACCTCACCCAATACCGCGGGTAGTCTTTTTACCTCTGCAATACTGATGGACTGAACGCCCATATCAAGCTTATTCACGCTCGAAAGCGCGCCAGAACTTACTACTACCTCGTCAAGAGATAGTATGGTCTCCTCAATACTCATATTGAATACCCCATCACCTTTCAGATCAATTTGGCGCTGCTCTTGGAAGCCTCCAATATTCTGTACCCAGATGGTGTGTCTTCCTTTGGGAAGGGTCAGCTGATACTTTCCATTCTGGTCAGTTGACACTTGATTGTAATCAACTTTTTCTAAAACAATAGCCCCATTCATTGGCTTGCCAGACTCTATGCTGGTCACCACACCACTTAATACTGCTGTTTTGGACTGTGGATCATCGGCTGACTTCCCTATCACAAATCGCTTGTTCTTATCAAATGCACCTAAAGAATCTCCGGGATTTGCCAGATTATCTTGCCGATCCTGAACTAAAAAATAGTCTTTAGGGAAATCAATCTGAATTTTCTGCCCTTTAGAGATCCAAATTCTATTCGACAAATCAATTGAATAGGTCAAGCCGGTCTCCGAAAATACTTGATTCAAAATCATCCTGACATCAGAATCATTTGCCTGCAAATTGACTTGAAGATTCTCTACATCTTCCTTTTTGAAGAAAAACTTGTAAGTAGATTCTGCCTCTATTCTTTCAACAAATCTTTCAAATGGCATACCTAAATACATTCCTGTAAACTTAGGATTGTAAGTCTGGGCCTTTAAATCAGCAAAAAAGAAAACAACTAAAATCAGCAGTAGAATTTTTTTCATTCAGCAAAGCCATTAAATATGTTTGAACTGTCTTCTCTTAGCTTGGCTAACTCCAGGATATACCTTTCCTTATCGGTAGAGAAATAAAGTGACTTGCCTTTGAAATACTTTCTCACATCCTTCTTATTGAGCCCCAGGCTTTTGATGGCTTGTTTTTTCCTCCGAACAAGGACAAATCCGCCTTCGTAATAGTAAAAATAATCCGAGAACTCTTCGAATTTGTGAGTGAATTTACCTACCTCTTTTATTGGGTCTTTAGTCTTGTAATATTTTTTCAATACTTTGATTTTGCCATCACTCTCCACCCTATAGAACCCATTCTTATCGTGTAGATAGGTTTCATTCCCTACATATTTCCTAAAAACGCTCCCATCTTTGAGTTGAAATTCTTCCACCTTTTCAGCGTTTATTAAAATCTTTTGACGGTGAATTGGATGAAAAGTAATTACTTCATCAGCGTTTTCATCATATATCAATGGGACCTCTGTATACTTAATTTTATTGATAGACAATGTGCCTTCTCCAAAAGTCCTGTCCAAATAATACGGGTCGCCTTCATAGTTTCTTGGCGATTCTTGATATTGTCCTCCCGTGATAAGCTCCTGAAAATAGGGTAGCTGATCTTTGTATAAAGACAAATAGGTCTGAGACTGAGCAAACGTATTGGCAGCAATCAGAAAAAACAGAAGAAAAGGTGCGAAAAAGTTTATTTTTAGCATATGTTCGGCACTATACTAGATTAGAATATCCTCTCTTTTTCAAGGAATCATCTGAACGGTAAAAATAGTACTTAAATGGATTATCCCTCTTAACTTTCAATAAACCACTAATGGAAAGAAGAAACCTGCTTAAATCTATTGCACTTGGAGCGACAGTTTTGCCTCTCGCCTCAGCGTTTGCTACCCCTACGAAGAAAAAGGAATCAACGATACAGTTTTCATTAAACACGAGCACCTTGCGTGGCCAAAAACTGGACTTACCCCAAATGATCGAAGTCGCTGCCAAAGCTGGCTATGATGGAATAGAGTTATGGATCTCTGAAATGGAAACCTACATCCAAAGTGGAAAGTCTCTGGCATCGCTAAAAAAACTTTTTTCTGATGCTAAAATTATTCCTGTAAACGCAATTGGATTTGCACCTTGGATGGCACAGGATGTAGCTAAAAGCACCGCTGGTTTTGAGCAGATGGAAAAAGAAATGGGAATGCTGGCAGACATTGGATGCAAACGTGTGGCCGCTCCAGCTATCGGGGCGACTGATCCCATTGACTTGCTTGCAGCCGGTGAGCAATATGCTAAGCTAATCGCGCTGGGAAGAAAAACCGGAGTAATGCCACAGCTAGAGTTTTGGGGAGCTTTCGATCCCTTTCATCAGCTAGGTCAAGCATTGGCCACTGCCGCTGCTGCAAATGATCCTGACGCTAGAATCCTTCCAGATGTCTATCATTTATTTAGAGGCGGATCCGGATTTGAAGGATTGAAACTTGTGAATGGAAATGCTATCGAGGTATTTCATATGAATGACTTTACTTCCAAACCTCGCCTAGAGCAAAAAGACAGTGATCGTGTTTATCCTGGCGATGGTATTGGCCCAATGAAAGAAATAGCCGAAACAATAAAAGCATTGGGAGGGCATAAATTCATGTCGCTGGAGCTTTTCAATGAAACTTACTGGGCTCAGGATGCACAGGTAGTTGCCACTACCGGATTGAAAAAGATGAAGCAGTTTTTTTAGAATAAAAAATGATTCCAATAAAAACCCCTTTCAATTGAATGTGAAAGGGGTTTTTCGTTTTTATCTACTTTTCCATTTGATCTACCTCTTTCAAAAAAGAGATCAAACCTGGAAAGAAGTGTTCTGGATCATCGTATTGACTCAAGTGGCTACCATTTGGACAAAGTAAAAATTGCCCATTCGGCAACTCTTCCGACATCCACTCCAAATGAGCTGGATCCATGGTATCATGAGTGCCTGCTATGACTAACGTAGGTACAGTGATTTTCTTTAAATCGGACTTTCGATCCCAGCCTTCCAGCGAAGCACCTGGAGTAATCCCAAATTCGCTATACCCCTGCATATAGACATAGACTTCTGGGTTCATTTCTCCCATCATCTTGTTTATTTCCGCAGGCCATTCATCCGCAGGCTTGCGAAGTACATGATAAGGATAGTGATGCTCACCCAGCAATTCCATGTAGCGAGGGTTTTCGAAGTCATTGTTCTTTTCTATTTCCATTAACTCCGCAAAAACGGCTGGAGGCATCTGTGGACCTAGAACTTCCTTAGCGTATTTCTCATAATCATCCAAACTTGCCATCATATTGGAAATGATTAATCCCTTGAGATTTTCCTGATGCTGAAGTGCATATTCTATCCCCAGCATGCCGCCCCAGGATTGGCCATAGAGGTAGAAATTATCTTTATTAAGTCCCAGTGCAACTCGCACTTGCTCCACTTCATCCACAAAACGGTCGATTGTCCAAAGCGTGGAATCCCTAGGTTGATCTGAAAAGGCCGATCCCAACTGATCGTACCATATGAATTCGATTCCTTCTTGGGGTAGAAAGTCTATGAAATTGGAATACTGCTGATGAGTCATGCCAGGTCCGCCATGAAGCAGCAAGACTTTAATGTCTGGATTGTCCCCTACTCGCTGGGTAAAAACATTGAATTCTCCCTTTGGAGTTTGTATTGGGATCATCTTGATGCTTTCCTCAAACTCATCTAAAGTTGATTCTGATTCGATAGACTCAGTTTGATTTGATGCTTGACAGGAAGAAAAGATAATTGCTGCTGAAAGAAGTAGAAACCAAAGGTTTTTCATAGGTGTGCCATTTTTTGAACTATTAATCTACCAGAAAGAAATCATAGATTCAACCTGAAAATGTATTGATCCCTTTCATTTTGATACAGCTACTAAAATATCATTCAAATCAAGGATCATAAAAAAATCCAAGCCTTTCGACTTGGATTTTTTTATACTTCTGATTTTATACTTCAGCTCTTCAGACTTTCTCTATCCAGTCCACACCAGTGTCCTTCCAGGCTCTATCATTTGCTGAGTTGATCACCGCTTCACAAACTTTCTGGGTCTCAAATGCATCGCGGAATGTAGGATGGCAAGCTTCACCGGTTTCTAAGCTATGGAAGAAATCCGCCACTTGATGAATAAATGAGTGCTCATAACCAATGGAGGTTCCGGGAATCCACCATCTATCCATATAAGGATGATCTCCATCCGTCACGTGAATAGATCTCCAGCCTCGAACTTCACCTTCGTCACTATGATCAAAATACTCCAATCGAGTCAAATCATGTAGATCCCAGCGGATGGAAGCATGCTCACCATTGATCTCAAAAGTATAAAGCGCCTTGTGCCCTCGGGCATAACGAGTCGCCTCGAACAAGCCTAGAGAACCATTATCAAAATGACAATGGAATAAACAGGCATCATCGATCGTCACCTTTTTCTTTTCTCCTGTTCCCTGATGAACACGCTCCTTAATAAATGTTTCAGTCATGGCAGAGACATCCTTAATTCCGCCATTGAGCCACATAGCAGTATCTATGCAATGTGCCAGCAAATCACCGGTCACTCCCGAACCTGCAGCATCAGCATCCAATCTCCAAAGTGCATCACCTCCCTGAGGCAAATCCGGACTGATCGTCCAATCCTGAAGGAAATTTGCTCGGTAATGGAAAATCTGTCCAAGCTTGCCTGAAGCCACGATCTTCTTTGCCAATGTCACCGCTGGCACTCTTCTGTAGTTATACCAAACCGTATTTTTCACTCCAGCTTTTTCCACTGCTTTCACCATTCCTTCGGCTTCAGCTACCGTCCTGGCAAGTGGTTTTTCGCAGAGAATCATTTTCCCAGCTTCGGCCGCGGCAATTGCAATCTCAGCATGGGTATCGTTTGGCGTGCAAATATCAACAGCATCGATATCATCTCGCTTTAACAATTCTCTCCAATCAGTTTCGACGGATTTGTAACCCCACTGCTCAGCAAATGCTTTCGCCTTATCTTCTCTTCTTGAACAGCAAGCTTGCAGTACAGGAACGTATTCATATTCTGGAAAAAAGTCAGGCACTCGTTTGTAACCATTTGTATGGATTCGACCCATCAAACCAGTTCCGATGAGTCCTATTCTTATTTGCTTTTTATTCATAATTGTAAAATTTTAAAATTGAAAGATTGGAAGATTGGGTTGAAAGTTGCAAAATAGGAAGGTTGTAGCGTGTTGAGTCGACTAAGGTTAGAATTAGTGATTCAAAATTCCCACCCATCTTACTTCGCATATTTTTCAGATTTCTGATTTTAGCTTTCAGCTTTACCAACCGTGTGCATTTCTCACTTTCACCAATGCCGCAAGAATATCATTCCAGGTTTGCTGGTCGTTCATCACTGCATTTGGGAACATGCATCCATCCCAGCAGATATGCTTGAAAGCTTTGGTCAATTCACCTTTCTCATCACGTAGCCAATAACCCGCATCATGAGTAATATCTAAAACTCCATTTGGATCGGTAGCTTGACAATGTCTTCCTGTCTTGTCATGTGAGCCTTGTCCAAAAACAGAACCGTCGTTTTGTGCCACATGGAAATCAATTGTCCATGGTCTAAGTGCATCAGTTACAGTTTTCAAAGCAGCTTTCACTGCCTCTCGGTCATTCAGATCTGCATCCTTTGGGAGAATTCTATGCTCTGGAGCATTGTAGCCCATAGTATACAGAAAGGTATGCGACATGTCTGCCTGGAAACCAATGTTTGGTCGATCCACCATCTCTAGCAGCTCCACCATGTATTTCCAGCTGTGCATCGCGCCCCAGCAAATCTCACCTTCAGTCGCAAGTTTCTCACCGTAGCCAGCCGCTACATCACAGGCTTCACGGAATGTTTCTGCAATGATTTTCGTATTTCCAGCAGGATCTTTAGCCCAATCTTCTACGCCAGCAGCCGAATCAATTCTAACTACACCGTAGCTTCGAACGCCAAGATCATTTAGCTCCTTACCGAATTCACATGCTTTGCGAACCATTTCTACAAAAGTCTTGCGCTGGTCAGCAGTTCCCATAGCAGATCCAGCCCAAATCGGCGCGACTAAAGAGCCTGCAACTAAATTATGTTTTTGAAGCTTTTCCGCTAGAATCTTGGTTTCATCCGAATTATCCAGTTTGAAATGAGGCTCTAGCAAACCTAAATCGACTCCGTCAAATTTCACCCCATCAACTTCAGCTGCTGCTGTCATTGCCAGAAGGGAATCGAAAGGTATTACAGGTTCAGAATCTGCTCCTTTGCCCACTATTCCAGGCCAGGTAGCATTATGTAGTTTTGGAAAATTATTTTGACTCATGGTAATATGGGTTATTAGTTAGTTAAAAGATTGAAGTACAGGTGATCTAACTTCATTACTCAAAATTCATTATTCTACATTCTTTATTAGTTTCTTTGATTGAAACCGCCAAGCACTCACATTTTATCTTGAAGATTAACACTAGCGTGAAGATCGTAAATCAAAAATCGTAAATCGTAAATCCCAATTCATTCCACCACTTTCAAATCCGGATTATCTGGACCAAAATGCTTCAGCATCACAATAGGATCAGTCTTAGAATGGTTTGTGATTTTCACACCTGCTTGCGCTGCTTTTTCAGTAACAAAATACTCATCATGTGTCAACTGTCCAAAGCGGATCAAAGCAGGAGTTTCTATGTCCCAATTATTCATTTTACCATATCCCTGCATCATGATCATACCGTATGCTGCAGCATCTTTGATAGTCACAGTTTGACCAGGGAAAATTGTAAGTTCCTTCGCACTGTAGTCATGAGAACGGTAGCAAATCCATTTGTCATCGTACCCCTTGGCATTCATCTCTGCTCTATCTTCCACTGCGATTGGCTCCATGTAATGGTTGTCCATAATGTTTGGATTCACATTCAAATCCCAATCGATCATCTCTACCAGTAATTCAAAATCTCCCCAGCGATCTTTTGGCGTTGCGTTCCAAAGCAGCTCATCCGGAATAATTGCCTCGTTCACCAAAGACTGGTACATCGCAAAAATATCCGAAGCTTTCTGCGGCTCATAGGTACACAAAGAACCTGGCGCATGAAGCATTCCCGGAGGAACATTCCAACCAGTACCTGGCTGAAGTCTAAAAGCCTGAGAATAATTAGTGATTTTATTATCTCCTTTATTGAAATTTTTCAGACACTCAAGAATAGTCTCTTTGGATGTACCAGGAGCAATCCCAAAGAATGTATATGGAAAATCTCCGCCATGATTATTGACTTGAGGCGGGAAATAATAAGCTTCCGGCTTTCCGTTTTGTCCAGTCAGCTTACCAAACTCATCACTCGGGTGAATGTGATGGGGAAGCGGGCCCATGTTATCAAAAAACTTAGAGTACATAGGCCAAGACTTATACTTGTCCCAAAGACGATTACCTATAATTCCCCCTCCTAGTTCGTCTATTGCATCTTTCAGTAGAAACAGTTCAGTCTTTCCATCCGCTTCGAAAGCAATATGACTTAAACCTTCATTTTTACTGGTTAGAGGACCATTTTCAGCTGGGGTGGTAGATGAAAACCATCGCTCGTCAATTCCTCCACGCTCTCCACCTAGGCTATAATAATCATCTGGATGTAATTTGATCCTTCTTCCCGGAACACAAAATGAACGCGGCACCCAAGTTGGGGTTAATCTTAGTATTCCTTCTCCCTGTTCGAGAGCTTTTTTTGCTAAACTCATGGGTTTATTGATTTGATATTTGAGATTTGAAATTGATTGAAAAATTGGAATATTGAAAAATTTGAAAATTCTTCATACCGCCCCAATTTTAAATTTTTACCATTTTACATTTTAAATTCTTTGACTGAAGCCCCCTTTAGCACTTTCATCTTGATTTCATAGATCCTACTTTCTCCAGGTTTAAGCAAAATCAATGTGCCATCCTTCCTTGCAGCAGCCTGACCAATTGGAGGATTTGTTGCTGGTTCGAGTGCTGTCACGTATTCATTTTTACCCCAATGCTGCCAGTTAATTAGCCATGGCATTTGCTTTTTGGAAAAAGAAATGCTTAAACCCAATTCCAATGCATCGTTCATATAGCCACAAGTGACCTGATCATTTTGATCTGCTTTTGGAACTATGAAAGCTACATCTTCACCAAAAGCCGAGTGGCCTTCCAGCGGAGCCGAGCATTTAGTGAACCTATTTTTCTTATTGAATTCAGACATGGAATCGTCACTGGCTCTAGGTTGGATTTCTCCATTCCAGACTATCCGAGTTCCTTCATTGATCAAAGGCCAACCGCAATTGATATGATATAAAACCATGTGGGGAGCGGGGGAATTTCCTCTGTTGAAAACCTCATCTTTTAAAGAGATTTCAGCCTTCCCCAAGGATCCAGAAATAGTTCTTTTCAATTCCAGACTTGGACCAAAAGTCGTTGTCTCGCGAATTACACCTACGATTTCAAAATTCAAATCTCCTGAATAAATATTCGGTTGCTTGATTGAAATCAGTTCTGCTGGAGTATTGCTGTAGTTTCCATGAAGTCCTCTGCTTCCAGTTTCATCTTCGTTCGGAGGTCCCATGGAAGATATTCCGCAAGTAGTCAGCAATCCTCCGCCGAATGTCCTCAGCCAATCTATTCCTTGGTTAGAAAAAGGTTGAGAAGATACATGACCTGCATTACTGATCCAGGATAAGCTATGTTCATTGTGAAAGGCATCCAGAATATCCATTCCCCGATCCAACACCACTTTATATCGAAGTCCTGTACCAGTATTGATCCAGGCGATTCTAGTTCCACGTCCTGCTCCGTTATCTAGAATTGAAGTTTCTATTCCGCCAAGCTGACGAAAATTGGACAATTTATCTTTCCAATTGGATGGATCTGAGAGGTTCATTATTGGGTTTTAGACTAGTCTGTAATCTATTAAAAAGGCCTTCTGACACTGTCCTGCCCTATATGGGTCAGGTTTGAAAGCACGGGAATAAGTTATGCAACTTATATGTGAGAAAGATGCCATTAATAAAAAAATGGTCCAAGTTTTTCAACTTGGACCATGTGTGATTTTTGGTATAATGCCGAGTGTATCAGTCAGCAATCATTGATTAGAATGGAAAATACCTGTTTAACTATTAACCCTCGCTTTCTTCCTCTTCGAATAGATGAACCTCCGCATCAAATTCAGCTTCAAGAAATTCATCTCGAGCAATCCAGTATTCCGAGGTGATGAGTTGATATTGTTCACCTTCTATTTTTCTCAACACCCAAATAATAGAATCCGCTTCTTCGAAATTGACTTTGCCTTCCAATTGATCTGGAAAAAGACGTTTAATCAAGTTGCTATCATTTAAGGTGTGCTGCAACGCCTTCAACACGATCTCTTTGGTGATTTCTTCAGCACCCTCATCCTTGCTATTAATTTCAAATTCAGCAATTGTTGCTTTTGCGCTTGGAAATTTACCGTTGTAAGCTTTGTGCAAAAGCTGGTTGATATTGAATAACTGATGATGCAAGCCTATTTTCGGGTATTCCTCAGAAATTTTATCTAAAAGCATATCGTGAGACATCTGATCAATCTGACCTTCATTGAGTTCTTTTGACAGCCTATAATCGAGCAAAATCGCAGCTGCTTCAGCAGGTTCAAAATCAGAGATTGCCATATTTAGCAACTCCTTCAACTCCGCTGTAGAGGAATTAGCTGCATCCGGAAAACCAAAACGGTCAAGTAATTCAATCAAATCTTGATTGCTCCAACTTCCCGGTAATTCATCTACTGTTTGTACTTTATTAATGATGATATGGTAATTCATAATTAGTGGTTAGGTAGTATAAAATTGAATTTTTGAATCGCTAGTAAAGAGTCCTTTGCAAAAAGGTGGCGCTAGCTTTTTTATAACGAGCATTATACAATTAGCGTTCGGATGAGAATATAAGAGCGGATAAAGCCAGCTAGGTACACACAAAAAAATGGCCCTTACTTTTCTGCAAGGGCCACTTCAAAATTTCAATTGAACTGTCTAACTACTGCTTCAACATCACATCCTTGTACTGAACTATCATCGGCGGACCTACGTGAACCTGCACGCCAAGGTATCCTGATTCCATCCTGTTTTTAGGATCTTCATCATGCACCTCGGACATCAGCTGACCATTTACGAAATGCTTTAGCACATTTCCTTTGGCTACGATGTGAATACTATTCCATTCACCTGCCTTGATCAATGCCCCAAGCTCTGCGCGATCACCGATTTCCTTTTCTACATTAAGACCTTTCCAGGCATTTCGCTCTACAAACTCACGAACTCCCACCCCATCAGGTTGAGGGGTGATCTTTGTTTCTTGTCCTCGGTAAGCAAGAGTGGCTCTCTTACGCTCTTCATAGTTCTGACCAGTGTAATTATTCTTCCCGTCAATATCAGCTTGGTATCCTTTCAGTGCAAAAGGAACGTCCTCTACCATCTCGCTTCGGTAGTTGATACCGGAATTCCCACTTTCAGAGATTTTAAACTCAGCTTTTAGCTCAAAATCTCCAGGCTGTCCACCTTGCCAGATCAAGAAAGTATTAGCTTTCAAAAGCGTCTCAGGAGTGATTGTCCCTGTAATTGCTCCGTCTTTCACAGACCAATACACAGAATCTCCTTCCCACCCTTCAAGCGTTTTTCCATCAAAAATAGGCTCAAACTCAGCTTCTGAACTAATCATTGGTTCGACAGCAGTAGTTTTCTCCGATGGCTGCTGGCAATTCACCAAGCCTATCACCATCATTGCTCCAAATCCTAGCGCTTCAATTCTCAACCATTTAGACTTTAATAGATTTTTCATTCTTCTGCTTGGGCTTTAGTTTGATATACTTCATGATTCGGGTTGCCACCTGAAACTAAATAGGCCATCAAATCCTTCAGCTCTTCCTCATTCAATCTATTGATCATGCCAGGCATCATGATGGATATTTTAGAATCTTTGACAAGTACCACATTACTTTTCTCCACTTTACGCAAAACATCAGGAGAAAATGGATTCTGAGAAACTGAATAGCTGGTTCCATCTTCGTTGATTATTCTACCCATCACAGAGCTTCCATCTTTCAACTCAATCACACTTGCTACATATTGCTCAGAGATCTCATCACTTGGGTTGATTGTAGCTTCCAAGATATCTTTTGTAGAAAACCGTGTTCCTAACTGGGATAAATCAGGTCCAATGATTCCACCTTGACCACCCATCGTATGACAAGAAAGACACTGAGACGCCGCAAAAATTGCTTTGCCTCTAGCTAAATCTCTTCCGCTCAAATCTGCCATTAGTGGTTCTGCTTCCTCCACGGTCCATCTTCTGCCTGGACCTTCTGGCTGAATATCCGTATTGATCAGGTCATTTCCATTCCCAGTTAATAGCGCAGCTCCTGAAAGTTCGTTGTATTTATCGAAATCACTTTTCGCTACATGCGACAATGCCATCTTTCTAGCTCTATCAATAAAGCCAACATAGCTACGGCCTCCTTTATATTTGAACGCATCCTGAATCCAAGAAAAATATTTCTCATGAAGCTCTGGTGTCCAACCCTCTTCAGCCCCACCCAGTACCGTAGCAAGGTATGTCTGCTGTGCTGGAGGTACATTTGCCAGCATATTGGCTATGTCCAGTCCGTACTGAGGGTTTCTCATGATTAGATCTGAAGATGATGTAAATGTCTTCTGATAGTCCGGATCGTCTTTCGCATTTTCAAGTAAAGCCAACGTCTTTTCCACAGCACTTGGAGCATCCAAATACACTAAAAGTACAGCTAATGCACGGTCAAGATTATTATTGTTTGCCGGGAAATTACTGTCCAAATATGCCACTAAATCAGATTTTAAAGAACCTGTTGGCTCACCTTGTCTAGCTAAAATCAACTCAAAAGCTCTGAGTAAATTCTGTTTTCCTGTTTCATCCAAACTCTTATAATCAATCCCCATCAAAGCTCGGATCATTGGTTCTCCAGCTCCTTTGTCCGAATGTCTAGCCAAGGCAATCATTGCCATAGTTAATTTTGCAGGATCAGTTTCTGCCAATGCTTTTGCTTTCCAAGTACTAACTGGCTGATGTTCTACTGCAATACGGGCAGCGTACTGCACAAATCTATCCGGGCTATTCAAGTGTGACCAAGCCAGCTCAAGTCCTGAAGCAGGGGCTCCATCCACGTGCAATGCTTCCAATTCACGACGGGTTTTTGCTTCAGCAGGAAGATCGGCCATAGTCAATGAACCTTCGTCTCCTTCTATGTCTCCTTCATAATAAACTCTGTACAGATCTGATTCCAATCTTCTACCTCCAGTCATAAAGTACATGGCTCCGTCAGGACCAATAACCCCATCTGTAAGTGGCAAAGGAGAACCAGAAATAAATTCTTCAGCATTGGCTTCATAGGTACCTCCTTTCGGAGTCAAAGTCATAGAATAGATTATTCCAAAACTCCAATCAAATGCAAAAAGTGAGTTTCTGTACTTAGCAGGGAATTTAGCACCCGTTCCAAACATCACATTGGTAGGCGATCCCTGTCCGATATTCTGTGTCGCAGGTAAATTATCAGGGTAGTTTGGTGACCATTTTTGATTACCTGTTCTCCAGCCATATTCACTTCCTGAAGTCACATGACAGATTCTAGTTGGACGGTACCAAGGCATTCCAAAGTCCCACTCCATATCAGAATCGTATGTAAATAGATCTCCAACTTCGTTGAAGGCAATATCAAATGGATTTCTATATCCAGCTGAAATCAGCTCCCAATTCTTACCTTCTGGGTCAATATTTGCCACCCATCCACCTGGAGCCATTCTGCTGTTTGCGTGTCCTCTTGGGTCTTTGATTTCAGGAAAAAGATTGTCTTCCTGCCATACATTTGGAAGTCTGTAAGAATCCATTTCTGGCACATCTGTATGATTCCCAGCTACTATAAAAAGAGACTGGCCATCTGGTGATAGCTTGATGCTATGAGGTCCATGCTCACCTGGCTGACCAGTGAAGCCTTTGATCTTAGTAACCGACTCATATTGATCATCGCCATCCAAATCCTGAATTCTATATAAACCAGTACTTTCTTCAAACGTCTCATTTCCATTGTGATTCACCATCACATATAGGCTATTAAACGCGTACAGTAATCCTTGGGCATAGCCCATTCCTACCTGCGGCTCTGCAACATTTCCGATGATAAGTTTTTCTACTTTCGGTGTTAGTGAGTCACTTCCTATTTCAGGGATTTCCAGCCTGTAGAGAAAGCCATATTGATCTGCAGTGATCAGTCGATTCTTATCGTCGAAAGTCATCGCGACCCACGATCCCTCGTCCATTTCCCCCGGGCTTAAGAGGTGCTCCGCCACAAAGCCATCGGGCAGGTTTAGCTTATCTAATTTTGGGTTTCCAGTAAGCTGTCTTGTTTTGGATTCTTCTTCGTTATCAGACGCGCAGGATACTGAAAAGAGAGTCAGCACTGATAAGAGAAATAAATTCCTTATTGAATAATTTAATCTCATAGGACAAGTGTTAATTGATAGCAATAGTTAGATTTTTAATTTGGTGAATAATTTCTCAATTCAGAAACCACTCATGAAATATACTGTCTATTTCTTTGCTTATTATACTTTCAGAAAGTAACAAAAGCAAAAATCAGAAAACCCAACAGTATAGATATAATTATATCTAATTGTTGGGTAATCCTAATCTTTTAATATTAGAAATAAGGACTCAAGTCGGACTCTGCTGCTGGATAGGCATAAAACTTCTTGATGTTTGTAAATGCATTACTTCTTGGTATTGCTCCAGCGATTGGTGGGTAATAGTAATCCAGAGGGTTTGCAATGATTCGCTGTCCATAAGGCACGATTATTTCCTCAATCCGATCGGTTCTCACTATATCAAACCAACGTTTGTTTTCAAAAGCGAGCTCCACTCTACGCTCTTTGAAAATAGCCTCTCTCATCTCCGCTTGACTAGTCGCAGTAGTAGGCAAAAGTCCTGCTCTTTCTCTAACATCATTTAAGTATGGAGCAGCCTCACCTGGCTTACCTTGTTCATTAAGCGCTTCTGCCATAAATAGTAGAACCTCTGCATAGCGATAGATCACCCAATTTGTTCCAGTATTATTATGTTGCGAGTGGTGCTTAGCATGCTTTTTAATGTATGGATAGTTCTTGTCATCTCTGAAGCTACCCGCAAGGAAAACATTACCGATAGAAGCCTCTTTTCTTAAATCACCTGCCTCGTAAGCTGCAATTATATCAGGCGTAGGGATATTGTTTCCTTCGCCATCAATATTCTGAGGATTGCTTGTTCCCATGATAGGCTGGAGCTCGGCCGCACTGATAGGTCTTGGCATAAATTGATAAATAAAATTACCATTCAATCCAGCTGCTCCTTCAATATACTGAACTTCAAACACAGACTCCATATTATTCTTGTTTGACGTATTGCCAGGAAAAGCCATGTCATAACTTGGCATCAATTGATATCCGTGAGTTAATACTGGAGATAAAATCTGTTCTGCTGGACCCCACTTCTTTTGGTGAATATAGACATTGGCCAATAGTGTTCTAGCAGATCCTTCGGTTGCTCTTCCTGGTTCTTGAGTTGCTTTTTTCGGCAATAAGGGAACAGCTTCATTCAAGTCTTGCTCTATCTGAGTATAGATTTCTGCTTCCGTAGACAATGGTAGCGCAGCTTCCTCTCTGGTAGCAACCGGAGTCAAATGAAGCGGAACAGCTCCAAAATACCTAACCAACTCGAAATAGGCATAGGCCCTAAGAAAAAGCGCCTGACCCTTCACATTTGCTTTTGCAGCAGCATCAAAATCAACGTCATCTATTAAAGCAAGGATTTGATTCGTTCTTGAAATAATGAGATAATCCTGTCTCCATTGGTTTAATACGTGTGTATTGGCTGTAGTACCATTAGATTCAGGAACTGAGAAATCAGCTAAATCCTCTTGGTTATCTGTTGCACCAAAGAGCACATTTCGCGCATAATAGGTATTATCAGAGTGCATCTCTGAAAGTAACCATGAACGGTCATTTGTAATCGTCCTTAGCGGAACGTAAGCCGCATTTACCGCCTGTTCAAAGTCAGTTCGATTTTTGAAAAAGGTAGCCGAACTCAATTGAGTCTCTGGGACTACCGTAAGAAAGTCGTCGCAGCCAGTGAGTGCTAAAGTTGACACTAAGATGGCTAAGATATATTTTTTCATTGTTTTTCTTTTTTAGGTGAATGAATGAGGTGAACTACTTTCTACTAGAAAGTAACATTAACACCAAAAGTGATTGTACGAGGCACTGGGTATCCAGCCAAATCCACTCCCGGACTTAGGTTTCCTCCATCTCCATTTCCGTTGTTCTGCATACTAACCTCTGGATTAGATCCACCCCAGTAATCCGTAAATACCCAAACGTTCTGAGCAGAACCGTAAATTCTTGCTGATTTGAATGTCTTTGGTAAATTCTTCAAAGTATATCCTATGGTGATATTTCTAATTGTGAGGTAAGAGGCATCATACACGAAGTTGCTATTGGCCCAATCACGCTCGATACCAGTCACGTTACCGCCACCAACTGTAGTTCCAAATATACCTTCACCTGGATTCTCTGGAGATCTAAAGCGATCAGCAACCTTAGCTACCATATTAAATACCCCATCTAGGTTCGCCGTAGAATACAAGTGTCTCATATACAACTGATTTCCTTGAGAACCTGATGCTGTGATACTTGCATCCCAATTTTTATAAGCGAAATTATTGATGATCCCATAGGTGAAATCTGGGAATGGATTCCCAATAATGGTTCTATCATCATTATCTCCACCGTTTGTAATAACTCCATCACCGTTAATATCTTCAAGTTTAATACTTCCTACTGTGGATCTGCCTGGGACTTTTGGAGAGTTTGCCAGATCTTCTGCATTGGCATAATTTCCTAATTTTTTCAATCCATAAAATTGTCCGAAAGGCTCTCCTACTTTAGTGATGTGATAATCTCCATAAACTCTGTCAATTCCATCTGCAAGCTCAAGCACTTCATTTCTATTGAATGAAATGTTTGCATTCGTAGTCCATCTAAAAGCTCCTGGGGTATTTACCGAAGTAATGGAAAACTCATGGCCCCAGAATTTAATCTCGCCTATATTATCATTGAAATTGGTGAATCCTGATTCTTGTGGAACCTGCACCGCATAGAGCAAGTTGGTAGTATTTTTAGTGTAATAGTCATACACGAAAGTGATTCGATCTTCCCATAAGCCTAGGTCCAAACCTATATCAAATTGCGTGGTAGTTTCCCAGCCTAAGTTTGTGTTACTCAATGAGGTAACCCCTGCGCCAGGAAACACTGTATTTCCAAAAGCAGCATTAATAGTATTATTAACCAAGGCATATTGAGTATAGTTACCAATATTATTGTTACCCGTAACTCCGTAGCTAGCTCTCAGTTTAGTAAAGGAAACTGTAGAACTAGTATTTAGGAAACCTTCATCGGACAGAACCCAACCCAACGAGGTGGATGGGAAAACACCCCAACGGTTATCTGCTCCAAAACGTGATGAACCATCACCTCTAACAGATGCCGTGAATAGATACTTCCCTTTAAAATTATAGGTAAGACGAGAGAAGATAGAAGTCAAAGCCCATTCGTTAACATCTGAAATTGTTCCACCTCTATTAATATTAATCGCTCCTTGAACAGTCGGAAGTCTATCGTCAGCATAGGTATCTGCTGCTATTCTCGTACGATCTTGTCTAAATTTCTGATTGGAAAAGCCCAATAACATTTGAAAATTATGATCTCCTATAGAGCTACCATAGGTTGCGATATTTTCATTCAGCCATGATAAATTCTGATATTCATCTCTAACTGACCGCGCAACTGTTGGGATTGCCACATTGATTTGATTCGTGGCAGTTGAAGGGTTGAAGAAGAAGTAATTGGAATTATTAAGTTCCGCATTAAAAGTAGTCTTAAGTGATAAACCCTTAATTGGCTTCCATTCAAGATAAGTGTTCGCTAGTACATTGATAACTTTCGTCTCATTTGTGATCTCATCTGCTGATCTTAACCAGTTAGGATAAGCAAAGATATTTCCTGTATTGGCGGGGAATCTATTAAAGGAAGTCAACTCTCCATTGTCTTCATAAATCGGCATAACTGGCCATGTGTGGAGCGCATTAAACAAAATCCCGGTGCCTCTTGATCCATCAGTTTGAGGGGTGTTGTCATACACATAACTTGGAGCAACATTGATTCCCATGTTGACTTTTTCAGAAACAGCATAATCTGTATTTAATCGAAGTGAATACCTTTTGTAATCAGTATTTCTTACGACTCCTTTCTGATCAAAAAAGCCGGCAATAACAGCAGTATTAACTTTCTCCTTATTGGACGTCACTGTCAAGTTATATGAAGTCACAGGAGCAGTTTCAAGCATGGCGCCATACCAGTCATTATCCTTATCTCGATAATCGGCAGGATTTTGGAAAATTTCAGGTACAGGCTGACCAGCATCTGTATAATATTCCTTCTTGAATTGAGCAAATTCTTCAGCATTAAGCATTTCCAACCTTCCATTTTCCGGAACTGTCTGCCAACCAGTAAAAACATTCAAATTTACATTAGTCTGTCCTGTGACACCTTTTTTAGTGGTAATCAGTACGACACCATTTGCAGCTCTAGAACCATAAAGCGATGTGGATGCCGCATCTTTCAATACAGTGATCTCCTGAATTTCGTCAGGGTTCAAGGCATTAATATCTCCTGTGATAGGAAATCCATCGACAACATACAAAGGCGAACTACCGCCGGAAACTGACAGCTGGCCTCGTATACGAACATTCATTCCTTGGCCTGGCTTTCCTGTTGTCTGATTAATTTGAACACCAGCCAATCTACCCTGAAGCTTTTGGGCAACAGAAGAAACTGGCAGATCTTTTAACTCCTTTTCGCTTACGGATTGAATTGCACCTGTCAGCTCTTTCTTGATTTGACTACCGTAACCTACTACTACTACTTCAGAGAGGTCTGAGGTGGAATATTTAAGTGTCACCAAAATATTGGTTGTATTTTGGTTGACTACCACTTCATTCGTAGTAAATCCAATAAAGCTGATTACCAAAGTCTCGCCTACTGAGGCTTGGATGGTAAATCCACCGTCAATGTCTGTAACGGTTCCTGATTGCGTGCCTTTAACCGAAACAAGAGCTCCTGGAACAGGCTCATTGTCATCTTCAGACACAACTGTACCTTTCACTGTAATCGACTGTGCAAATGATGAGGACACAGACACGATAAACAAGGCTAATAAAATCCCAACAAACCGGGTTTTTATTAATAATTGATAATTGTTTAGCATAGGGTTGGGTTTAAATATTAATTGTAAAACTCATCCAATTAACCTCTCTATTAAGCCATTCCTATCCTGCACTATCCTGAAACAAAACGTCTTATAAAATATTTAAACAAATACTATAAACAACAGCACTGTACAGGATACTTATATAAAATATATTCTATATTAAAATTAAAAAAATAGCATATACAAATAATAAAAATATAATAATAAACGATTCCACACATCAAATAAAAACTAGGCATTAGCCCTAAATAAATTGAATATCCGCAGTTTTATCCCTATTATTAAATCCCTAATGCTTATATAAAGAATATGCTTCGACAGAAACCCATAAACCTCTTCGTCCTTTTACTAGTAGGACTGATTTCTTTTCAATGCACCCAGAAAGAAACCATCGAATTAAAACCAAATGCAAGAATCGCCCTAATAGGAAACAACTTAGGATCCAGAATGATGGACTATGGAAGTTTTGAGACGGAAATGCATCTCCGACATCCTGAGAAAAATCTTTACATCAGGAACCTTTCCGACCCAGCAGACACCCCCGGATTTAGACCTAGGTCCGGAACAAATGATCCTTGGGCTTTCCCGGGAGCTGAAGCTTTTCAAGTTGAGTATGCGACTCCCTCTGGAAGCGTAGGTCATTTAGAAAAGCCGGACGAATGGTTGACAAGGCTAGAAACAGATATTGTCATTTCTTTCTTTGGATACAATGAATCATTCCAAGGTGTTGATGGATTAGAAAACTACAAAGCGGAATTAGATGCCTTTATTAAACATACGCTCCGTCAGAAATATCACGATACGCTTTCTCCAAAACTGGTAATTGTCTCTCCTATTGCTTTTGAAGACCTCTCGGAAAAAATAGATGTACCGGATGGAAAAAGCGAAAACGAAAATCTAAATCTTTACACCGTAGCAATGCGGGAGATTGCAGAAAACAATAAGGTGTTATTTGTAGATGCTTTTACCCCAAGCAAGCAATGGTATTTGGAGTCAGAGGAAGACCTTACTATAGACGGTTCACAACTGAATGAGGCTGGATACAAAAAACTAGCGGTTCTCCTTGCAGATGAAATTTTTGGAGAATCACCTATCAAGAATGAATCAAATCGCGAATTAGTCCATGAAGCTGTTCAGGAAAAAAACTGGTTTTGGAGAAACGATTATAAAATCCCAAATGGTGTTCACGTATTCGGAAGAAGATATGATCCTTTTGGACCGGATAATTACCCTTTTGAATTAGAAAAAATCAGGCAGATGACAGCCATTCGCGACACTGCGATCTGGATGGCAAATCAGGGAGAAAGAAAAGACCTTGCAGCAGCAGACGCAAAAACCAAAACACTGCCTGAAGTAGAAACGAACTACAATCCAGAGAGAAACGGAAATCTAGAATACCTATATGGAGAGGAAGCCCTGTCTAAGCTAACCGTAGCTCCAGGATATAAAATCGAACTTTTCGCATCCGAAGAAGAATGGCCAAATCTTGCCAATCCAGTTCAGCTTTCCTTTGACAACAAAGGCAGACTTTGGGTAGCAACTATGCCAAGCTATCCTCATTACAAGCCTGGAGATTCCCGTCCTGCGGATAAGCTTTTGATTTACGAAGACACCGACAATGATGGCAAAGCGGACAAGGAAACTGTCTTCGCGGATGATCTACACATTCCAGTAGGGTTTGAACTGGCAGCAGAAGGAGTTTATGTTTCTCAAGGAAATAATCTTGTGATCCTATATGACGATAATAATGACGACAAAGCGGATCGCAAAGAAATCTTACTAAGCGGTTTTGACGATCACGACACACACCATGCAATTTCGGCATTTACTACTGATGAGTCAGGAGCTATTTATATGGCAGAGGGAGTTTTCCTTCACACCAATGTGGAAACATCTTACGGACCTGTTCGCGCTACGAATGGTGGATTTTACAGATACACACCAAACAGACATAAGCTGGAGAGAGTCGCGCAGGTAAGCATTCCAAACCCTTGGGGAATTGCCTTTGACGAATGGGGACAAAACTTCTATGCAGAGACTTCTGGACCGAATGTTAACTACATGATGCCAGCATCATTACTTCCACGCTACGGGAATGCGAACAACAAAGGAAGAAACCTGATCCAGAAAGATCAGATGGTTCGCCCAACTTCAGGGTTGGAATTTATATCAAGTAGACATTTCCCAGAGGATGTGCAGGGAGATATGATTATCAACAATACCATTGGATTCCTAGGTACAAAGCAACATCAGATGATCGATGAAGAAATCGGATTTTCTACTAAATGGCGACAGGATTTGCTTTCATCAACTGACAGAAACTTCCGCCCAGTGGATATGGAAATTGCGCCAGACGGTTCACTTTATGTAGTCGATTGGCACAATATCCTGATCGGCCACATGCAGCACAACGCGCGTGATCCTCTCAGAGATCATCAGCATGGTAGAATCTACCGAATCACGTATCCTTCTAGGCCATTGGTTACTCCAGCGAAAATCGATGGGGCGAGCATACCGGAGTTATTGGAAAATCTGAAACTTCCGGAATACAGAACCCGGTACAGAACTCGAAGAGAACTGCGAGGTAGAGATCAGCAGGAAGTCTATGATGCAGTAGCAGACTGGGAAAGCAAACTAGACAAAGACGATCCTAGATATGAGCACCATGCACTCGAAGCGCTTTGGGTGAGTTGGGGGATCAATAAGGTCAACACCGATCTATTGGAACAATTGCTACAAGCAGATGACTACAGAGCAAGAGCCGCGGCAGTAAGAGTTCTCAGATATACTGGACATCAAGTTTCGAATCAAAAAGAGTTGATGGCTGAGGCTATCAAAGATGAAAATGGTCGAGTTCGATTGGAAGCTATAGTAGCAGCATCCTGGATGCCACGAGAAGAAGGTCTTGAGGTGCTTTCTGCTGGGGAAGACACCGAAATGGAAGAATGGATTACGCCTGCCTATGAAGCAGCAGTTGCACATATTTCAGGACTTTCTGTGAAAGAGAAAAAAGAAGAGGATATCAAGTCCTCTTTGACGGGTTCAGATCGAGAACTATTTGTTCTGGGAAAAGAAATATATGCCAGAGAAGGATACTGCAGTACCTGCCACCAGCCGGATGGCCAAGGGCTTTCTGCCTCAGGTTTCCCTCCACTTGCCGGCACTCCTTGGGTAACTGGTAACGAAGAGCGTCTGATCAAAATCGTATTGAAAGGTGTGATGGGACCAATAACAGTTCTTGGAAAAGACTATCCAGGTCAAGTGCCAATGACTCCGTTCGAAGGTATGTTGGACGACTCACAAGTTGCTGCAGTGCTTACCTTCGTGAGAAACTCCTTTGGGAATTCAGCCTCCGCTATTTCACCGGATTTGGTAAAGAAAGTTCGTGAAGAAATCAAAGATCATAGTGGATTCTATCAGCCTGATGATTTGCTAAAAGCACATCCTATGGAGAAGTAGGTTTCGGTTGTCGGTTGTCAGTTTTCAAACAATCGATAGTCCATGGTTTATGGTCGATAGTCCACAGTCCACAGTCCACGGTCGACTGTCGACTGTTGACTGTGGTCTGTCGAAAGTATCAACTCTACGACTGATTACTGAGACTGATCACTGCCTCTGAATCCTAATTTCACTAATATTACCGCATGAATCTTCCAGACCAAATCACATCTAATCCCGAAACAATTGCATTTACTGATGTGATCGAGCACATCGATACTAATTACACCTTCACTCCCACTCGTTTTACGAATGGAAATACAGTAAATGAAGCCGGGCAGAACAACGGTAGCTGCAAGATTTTTTTCTTTGCTAAGCTTCAAAACCTAACTCAAGAACAAACCTTAGCACTTTTTGGAGACTATTATAGAATAGATGTGTTGGAAAATCCAGAAGGAAATGATCATCAAAACATTCGAAACTTTATGCAATCCGGCTGGGACGGGCTCAAGTTTGAAGGAGAAGCATTGGAGAAAAAGTAAGGTTCAGTACTCAGTAGTCAGTCGCAGTTAGGTTATCCAAAATAATGCGACTGATCGCTGGATGCCACTCAATAATCAATCTTATCAGCCTCCAGACGTTTAGCATTGCTGTCAAAAAGTTCTCTCATTTCCTTCAGCGTATTTTCGTACCCCTTCTTTCCAGCTAAGTTCTTTTTCTCCAAAGGGTCCTTTTTTAGATCGTATAGTTCCTCCCACTCCAAATCATCCTGATACCTAAAGTATTTCCATTCTTTTGTTCTAAGCCCTTCACTAGCCGGTATGATATTCACTTTCCAAAGGTGCTCAGCCACAAAATCCGTCCTTTCAATTGCCGGGTTATCTCCAACCACGTAATCCGCTAGACTTAGTCCCTGATATTCTTCAGGAATTATTCCGTTTGCAAACTCAAGTACAGTTGGTGCGATATCAATGTTCAATGCGAAGTCAGAAATCGTTCGATGCCCTGGATTTCTCGGGTCATAAATAATCATCGGAACTCGGAGTGAATTGTCATACATCAGCCATTTGCCTGCCATCTGTCGCTCGCCTTGGAAGTAGCCATTATCGCCCATGAAGATGATCACGGTGTTTTTATCCATCCCTTTATCCTCCAGCGTCTTGCGGATTTTACCGATTTCCAGATCAACTTCAGAAATCATCCGATAATAACCTGTCATGCTTTTTTGGTACTTCTCTGGGGTATCATATCTCCAGTACCATCGGGTCCGGTTCTCTCCTTTTTGCACGTAGTCTGGCTGCTGTTCAAAGTATTTTTCCTTGCCTAAAAGAGGCTTTGGAAACTTAATATCTGAGTATAAATGATCCACATCTTCAGACCAGAAGTATTGGTCGGCTGCAGGGTCATGAGCATGTGGAGCTGAGAAACTCAACGAAAGCATAAATGGCTTATCTGAGGATTGACTCTTGATGAATTCCTGCGCTTGATACGAAGTATATTTAGTGAGATGGACTGAATCGCCATTTATCGTCTTATAGAAATACCCTCTTTGATCAGGATATTTCACATCTCTGTCGTAGGAATCTCCTTGATCAAAAAGCTCAGCAAACCCTGGATAATTCACTCCAAACTTTCCGAAGAACCCTGTTTCATAGCCTAACTTTTTCAATTGAGCTGGATATGAATTCTGAGCGTATCCTTCATTCAGCACCTGCCCGAATGTATAGCCATGAGTTCTTTCGTAAAGTCCAGTCAATACGCTTGCTCTACTTGCGGCGCAAATCGGCGTGGTGACAAAGGCATTTTTGAAGTAAACACCCTGAGATGCCAGCTTATCCATTTCTGGCGTTTGGATGATAGAATTTCCGGAAAACCCCAGGGCATCCCAGCGTTGATCATCGGTTAGGATAAAAATAATATTAGGTTTTTCTTGCTGCGCAAAAGCAGAAGAACCCATAAGAATGAAAAGGCAAAATAGTAGTTTTTGAAGGGTCAGGTTATTTTCCATAGTTTCTAAAATAGGAAGAAAAGCACAACCTTAGTGTCCTGTAGCATCCTAATTATCTTTGGTATAATACAGTTTCCATCGATAAAAAAAGAGAGCTCCTCAACAAGATCATCACTAAATTACTTTCTTTAAACCCCATCTAACCCATTCGAAAATGAAGCTTTTTTACATCTCACTCTTCTCAATCCTTTTACTATCATTTCAACCCAGAGAAAATAAATCTGAGTATTTGAGTGAGCTAAAAGTCGAACTTCAAAAGAAATGGCCAGGGAATAGAACCATCAACTTGGTTTTCCACGGCCATTCTGTTCCATCGGGTTATTTCAAAACTCCAATTGTAAACACCCTGGAATCTTATCCATTTTTGGTCTACAAGGAGCTAACTGCCCAATATCCATTTGCCGTAATTAATCTGATCAATACAGCTATCGGAGGTGAAGATTCAAAAAGTGGAGTTCAGCGTTTTGAAACAGAAGTTCTAAATCATAATCCAGATGTGCTCTTTATTGATTATGCGTTAAACGATCGAAGGATAGGGCTGGATAGCGCAAAAACAGCTTGGGAAGCTATGATCCAAAAAGCGTTGGAAAAGGATATTAAAATCATTCTTTTGACACCTTCCCCTGATCAGAAAGTTGATTTACATGAAGATGACACCATTTTAGATCAACATTCAATGCGGATTCGCGAGCTAGCCGAAAAATATGAGATTGGATTAGCAGATACTTATGAGTCATTCAAAGAAAGTGTAAAAACAGGATCAAATCTTCCAGACCTGATGTCCCAAGGAAATCACCCAAACGAAGCTGGTCATGCATTGATAGCTAAGGGGATTTTGGAGTATTTTAAATAACAATAGATTGAACAATCCTATAATGAAACCAAATAATCTCCTTCTACTACTTCTCGGATTACTAGCTTTAAGTTGCTCCAGCGGAAAAAACTTATCCTTTGACTCCTCCAAAGAGAACCTGCACCTCTATCTTCTGATGGGACAATCCAACATGGCAGGTAGAGGCAAAGTGCAAGCTATCGACACGCTCACCCATCCACGCGTGTTCATGTTGGATAAAAATGAAAATTGGGTTTTGGCAAAAGACCCTATGCACTTTGACAAACCCGGAGCAGGCACTGGTCTTGGGCTGACTTTTGGAAAAATCATGGCTAACGAAGAATCAAACATTAAAATTGGCCTGATTCCCACCGCAGTTGGCGGAAGTTCGATAAACGCCTGGTTTGCAGATTCTATCCACAGACAAACAAACACCTATCCATACGACGACATGATCCGCCGAGCCAAAAAAGCTATGGAATCTGGGACCTTGAAAGGAATCATTTGGCATCAAGGGGAATCAGATTCTAATTCTAAGAATAGCTTAAATACATACCCTCAAAAATTTGAAGCTATGCTTGATTCACTCAAATCTGATTTGGGTATCTCATCTATTCCTATCGTTATAGGGGAAATCGGGTATTTCTTCTACCCTAAAGCAAAATTCGCAAAAGACATGAACGGAGTAATCAGGCAAATTGCAAATTCAAATGATTGTATAGGATTAGTCTCTGCTGAAGGATTGAATCACAAAGGAGACGAAACACATTTCGATTCTGATTCCTACCATGCACTTGGCACTCGCTATGCTTCCGAAATGCTAGAGATCCAGTCAAACTGTACTTCCATTTTCAACTACTAGTCAAATTAACTTCCCCAAATGAGTCAAGTAAAACACTTCTTAAGTATCGCTTTCATTTTATTGTCAACGAGCATTTTTGCGCAGCAAGATCTGAAAGCATCTTATAATTACGGTAAGTCTGTCGCGGTTTTTGGAGGCTCTGTTTCCGTAATTCCAGCCAGTGATATCGCAAAAGAAATGTGGAAAGAAAAGCTGGGAATGACCATAACCAATTATGGTGTAGGCGGAGCTGGCTTCTCATCGCTACAAGGGAAATCCCTACAACAGCAAGTGAACGAAGCAGGAGTCTTTGACATCTATATTCTTTGGGCATCCACCAATGATTACACCAATAATCGGGAAATAGGTAGCTATACTGACTTCACGGAGTTCGATGATTTTGACAAAGAAAAATTGGTAACTCAGGCTGGTGGGATCAATTACTGTATCAAAAAAATCTACGAGATCAACCCAAATGCACAGATTTACTTTTTCACTTCCAGCAAGGCATTCAATGACAGAGGTGCCTATGATCCTTTTGCCGAAAATGGCATGGTAGAGCATGTGAATATGCAGAAACAAATATGTCAACTGCATGGAATCCCCTATTTGGACCAGTTTACACTGGGAGGATATAATGTGTATAATAAGGATCTTTATTACACAGATCCTATCCATATGAATGAAGACGGCTACAAAAAAATAGGTGAGCTTCAGGTGGCTTTTTTAGCTTTTCCTGATTGAGGAGTGGGTCAAGCGAATAATACAACCTTAATCGTTCAAGCCTTTTCCATTGAGAATCTGTGGTATCAACTTTTCCACTCTTGCCTCTCTGGTTTTGGCTTGCTTTGCTGCCGCAAAATGTAAAAGATAGCCACGTTGTCTCCCCGGAGTCAACGCATAGAAAGCTTCTTTTAATACGTTGTCTGAATCCAATTTGACTTGGAATTCCGCAGGAATGTCATATTCTTTGGTCTTCTTCAATTCGACCTTCAACCCTGCTTTTTCTACTTCAACCGCTTCGTACACATAGGATTTCAAGATTTTACCCATATCTACTATTTCTTGGAGATTGGTAAACCGAATCTGACGAGCGCTCTGCACATTTTCAGTTTGCTGGATCAAAATATCTTCCGAATCATTGAGTAAAGCTCCTTTGTGAAAAAGAAGTGCGCAGTATTCCTTAAAGCCATGAATCAAAACCACATTATTCCCCTGATGTGTGTAGCATGGAACTCCCCATTTTAATTCTTCGGTCAATCCACAATCAAGAATCAGCGCTCTTAATTGCTTGTATTCCTTCTGCCATTTAGAAGCTTTGTCAAAAAAGAAGTCAACTTTTGGATTCATTTTAAAACAATTATTTAGCGAAAGATCAATTTAAACTATAATCCCAGCATCGGAAGTTGCTTTACTTGGTGATAGGTTAAAGCAGTTTTGATGCAGTTTTTTAATTCAGTTTCCGGGATTTCTTCATCCATTTTAAAGACAATCGCCCTATTCCCTTCATAGTCAAACACCTCAGCGTATGCCAGGCGGAAACTGGGCACCAGTTTACTCGTACATTTGAAATACATCGCATATTGATCAGGATTTTTGGCTTTCCAGTCCATACGAATGGTACTTCCTTTTTTAGCAAGAAAACTAGGCTCGCCCCACTTGAGCGTTTCCTCCAAGCTCGACAACCCAATTTCCTCAGCAACCTCCAACACCAAGCGGCGAAGGTTTAACATCTTATTCCGAACCGAGTCGGGATACTTCGAAAAAACCGCTGCTACTTCTGGTTCTGTCTTTAATTCCATCTTCCATCTAATTTATAGCTCACAATGCAGCCTACATTTTATAATTCAAAAACATCTCTAATCCTGGCTATTCGAAATCCCTTTTCCAACACCAATTTCGTCTCTTCACTATACGGATCTATGACAGGATTGGTATGATTGAAATGAATGAATACAACCTTGGCTTTTTCTTCAGCAGCTAAGCCAGCAAACTTCTCCATACTTTCCATGATAAATGGATGTGGAATTTCCGACATATCCCGATTATCAAGCTCCTTCCCACTAAAAAATGTCGCATCTACAAAAGCATAATCCACCTTCCTGATTTCATCTACAATATCCTTCTCCCACTTTTCCCATTTATCAATATCAGGGATAAACAAAGCACTCTTTTCCGGACCAATAATCTTGTATCCAACAGTTTCGGAGAATTCATCCCTATGTGGAACTTGCAGCGGTATCACTTGTAATTGCTCGGATAGGATAACTACTTTTTCATTTTCAATTGGGACCAAGGAAATATTTTCATTGTTCACCAATTGGCTCCAGGGCCCATCATTCTGAAGAAATTCCGCCATTCTCGGCATGGCAAATACGGGCACTCTTTTGGCATCCCGAGCTTCTTTTCCGAGGAACATCAAGCCTGCGTAATGTCCAATATGTGCATGAGTCAAGAAAATTCCATCCGGAATTTCTTCATCAGATTTCATCCCAAAACTCTTCAATGCTTTGGCCTGTCTAGTTATGTCTGGAGTAGCTTCAAACAGATATTTCTTTCCAGTTGCAGCATCATATAAACCAAGAGAAACCACTTGTCTATCCTTGTCTGGATTTTCGAAAAGATCCTTGCAGCACTCTTTAGTACAACCGATGTGGGGAGATCCTCCGTCTTGAATTGTGCCGAGAACGACTATGGAAGTTACCTTTGAAGCGATTTTAGAAGTATCTATGACACTACTTCCTGTTGGAGTCGTGCTTTCGCAAGCGAAAAAGAGTATTGAAAGAACTAAAAATGCAGAGATACTCTTAAACATGAGTAGTTGGGTCTATGAGATTTTTTTCAGAAAACTGACCCTCAAGATAAGCATCAAATCCGATATCAATTGAAAGGAAAATACCTGGACAATTTAAGCTTGGTTGAGCAGCTCCAGATGCAAAATTGGGTAAGGCTTGCCTGTCCCATCCAGTTCTGAGCGACCGATGATTTCAAACCCATTCTTCAGATAGAATTGGGTTGCTTTCGGATTCTGTTCGTTCACATCCACTTTGCTGACAAGCTGACTCTTAATTGCATGGATCAATAAGGCTTTCCCAATTCCCTTTCCTGCATGATCCGGGTGGACAAAAAGCATCTCCAGATTTCCTTCAGCCACACCAGAAAAACCTAAGATCACTCCATCATCATCTCGGACACAGTTCAAATCCACTGCTTTCAAATACTCATTCAAAATCAGTGGCTTGAAAAACAGGATATCTTCTTCCGATAAAAACTCATGCGTTGCACGGACAGAAGCCTCCCAAAGCTCTACAACTTGCGGATATTCTGATGGTGCTATTTTACTGATTGGGTAAGTCATAAACTTTTTAAGTGTGTCTCACTGCAAATAAGGCTGTGTTGGCTATTGAGTTATACTTTTTTCAAGATGATACCGAGCAGTTTTCGGTAGAAAAAAACCTACACCAATTCCGCTTTACCTATTTGCCTAGCGATCCCATCCCAAAGCGAGATTCTTTGCAGAAGAGCCTGTTTAGCCACTTCCAAAGTCTCCTCCCATTTCTGCTCATCTTCACCACATAGTTCTGAGATCATTTTTAAGGATAAAGGCCCATGCTCATCGCCATCCAACTCAATGTGGCGCTCTAGGTAATAGCGAAGTTTATTGTAGTGAATATTCTCTGCATCGGCTTGCTTCAGGATAGAAATAAACATATCCGGAATCACATCTTCTCTTCCAAAAGTAAAGGCTGAAGCAATGAGATGAGGTTTTTGGGTAGCAATCACGGCAAATGAAAACTTCACAAACTCGACAACACAGTCATCGACTTGGACATCTTCAAATGCTTCTGCAATCGTCCTTCCCTCTTGGATAAATTCTACAAAGCTGACAATCCGATTAGTGCTGGCACCAAGCTGACCCATGGCATCCAGATACATTTCATAATGGCTTTTGGGCTCGCCTAATTCATTGATATCACTTTCCTCACCATGAACGATCTCGTTGATAAATCTCGCCAAGGCTGGATTTTGGTTTGGTGTCCAAGGGATCTGCACAGTGGTCAACTTCATCTGAAGTGCCTTCAGCAAGGACATGAAATCCCAAACTGCAAAGGCATGATTCTCCATAAAAAGCCGGATATCATCGAGATTCTGAAGGTTAGTATAAAGCGGGTGATGTTGTAGTTGGCTTCTCAAGCCAGAGATTTCCTGCTCGATCAGAGCAATTCTATTCGTATTAGTCATGCGTTCTTTTTGGGTGAGAAATTCGAATTGGCAATAAACCTTACGAAGCAACTCATTTACCCGGATGCAAAACTGAAAAAATTCAGGAAGAGTTTAGCACTTAATGTCTTTTTTTACTTCCAGTTAAAAAACCGCCAAAAAGCTAATTAATAATAACCAATATCCTCTCACCCCTTTTTCTCCAGCTCAAACAAAGTAATTTCAGGCCTCACGTTTAACCTGACCTGCCATAAGTGACCAATCGCTCGGTTGATATACAGCGTACGTCCATCATTCAGGCTTATTTCTCCTGAAGAAAAAGCAGGATTTTTTACTGGTAAAATAGGCGGATCTAAAAACGGAGGTTTTACTTGTCCTCCATGTGTGTGACCAGACAAAATCCAACCTTGGTACTGATGCCAAACTTCTAAATCACATACATCCGGATTGTGACATAAAACCACGGAAGGCTGGGCAAAATCAGCTCGATTCATTATTTGATTTGGATTGAAATTCAAACCCCAGTAATCATCCAGGCCAATTATCGTTAAGCCATTCAAATCAACTTTATCATTCGACAGCATCTGAATTCCAGCCTGATCGAGTTGCGAAGAGATCTGATCTGCCACTTCCTGCTCTGACCAATTTTTCCCATAGTCATGATTCCCAAGAATCCCAACAGTTCCAAGCTTGCCTTTCACGGCATGGGTCAAGACTTCTGCCAATTGGCTGAACTGTCGCTCATCTTCATAACTCACATAATCTCCAGTGTACACCACAAAATCCGGGTCTAGCTGCTGTGCTTTCGCAAAAGAATCAATGATGTATTGATAGTCAAACCTGTTTCCAATATGAACATCGCTGATCTGCATTAACGTCTTTCCTTTCAATTCATCTGGAAGGTTTTTGATTGGCATTTTCTTTTTCACAAACTCCAGCCAAAACGGCTCCACCTGCCAAGCATAAAGTCCAGTCCCTACTCCTATCCCTGCTGCTCCGATAAGTGTGTTTCTGATAAATTTTCTTCTGCTCATAAATGGAAGGGCGTTGAAATGCTAAAAATTAAACCTAATTAAAAGACTCCCGAAAAGCTAGTAGTGAGAGGTTGCTTTTACTTTTAAACCAGCTAACTAAAATACTACGTATGAAATGCGAATTGTGAAAAGGTAACTTCCCACAAAACTCAATAACCCAAAATTTATACCTTAGCAAACACTCCTTCAAGTCTCAATTCAATAAAATGCAAAAACCTAAACTGACTCCATTCCTTGCGACCTATACACTGCTAGTTATTTTCTCGATTGCCTGCACCAGCAAGAAAGAACCTATTTCCCCTCCAAATATCATCGTGTTTTTGGTGGATGACATGGGCCTGATGGATACTTCGGTTCCATTTCTCACAGATGCAGATGGCAAGCCAGTTAAGTATGATTTGAATGAATATTATACCACTCCAAACATGGAGAAACTAGCTAGCCAGGGAATTCGCTTTTCTAATTTCTATGCCCACTCAGTTTGTTCTCCATCCCGAACATCCATTCTTACCGGTCAAAACTCGGCGCGTCATGGCGTCACCAACTGGATAAAATCCGAAGAAAACAACCGCACTAAATTTGGCCCAGCAGATTGGAACTGGAATGGACTGACCAAAACCTCCTTGACTCTTCCTAAGCTTTTGCAGCAAAATGGCTACAAGACAATCCATGTTGGTAAAGCCCATTTTGGTCCATTCAACAGCGAAGGTGAAGACCCACTGAATCTGGGTTTTGATATCAATATTGCAGGAAGTTCTATAGGTCAGCCAGGCAGTTATTTGGGTACAGAGGCCTTTGGACATACAGGTGGAAATAAAGCAAGGGCAGTTCCCGGTTTGGAAAAGTACCATGGTCAGGACATTTTTCTAACTGAGGCATTGACGCTAGAAGCAAATGCAGCTATCACACAAGCGAAGGAAGAAGGAAAACCTTTCTTTCTAAACATGGCGCATTATGCAGTACATGCTCCATTCTATTCTGATCCCCGCTTTGCGGAAAAGTATAAAGACTCCGGCATGCCGGAAAAAGCTCAAGCCTACGCCACGCTGATAGAAGGAATTGACAAATCTCTGGGTGACATTATGCAGCATGTGAAGGAGCTAGGATTAGGAGAAAACACACTGATACTATTTTTGGGAGATAACGGTTCGGATGCACCCCTGCCAATAGAAAATGACTACAGCAGTTCCACTCCGCTAAAAGGCAAAAAAGGGAATCACTGGGAAGGTGGAATGCGCGTTCCTTTCATTGCTGCCTGGATAAGTCCGGATTCAACTTCACCGCACCAATTGAAATTACCAATCGCCCAAAATGCAATTCAGGAACAAGTTGGAACTATCATAGATCTGTTTCCTACCCTTTTAGCATTGGCAGACATTCCAAATCCCGAAGGACATATCTTGGATGGTTTCCCGCTTCAGACTCAGCTAAATGCTGAGCAAAACACGAGTAGAGACGAGGTGTTTTTGAATCATTTCCCCCATGGAAATCACCGCTCCAATTACTTTACCAGTTTGGTAAAATCCGAATGGAAAGTAATCTATCAATATCCCGTTGAAGGTGAAGCTGCCTATGAGCTTTTCAATCTAAAGGAAGATCCATTTGAAACAGAAAATCTCGCTGAAAGCAACCCGTCTCAGCTCAAAGTAATGATGGAAGCCATGGCAAGTGAAATGGCAAACAAGAATGTGAAGTATCCGGAGAAGGACGGGACTTTATTGGAGCTGATAATACCAAATTGAAAACAGGTAATTTACGATTTGATCAAAAAAATTAGCCCAAGCTTTATGCTTTAGGCTAAGAACTCAAGCTATATATTTATCATTTCCCCTTCTTCACCTCACCATCTCTTCAATCAATTTCCCAGCTTTTGGATCAGGGTATTCTATTCCCAGCAATTCAAAAATAGTCCGGGCTATTCTTGCTGATTCCCATTGCCCTTGGGATTTCATTTCACCCAAAGCAGGTGTATCGGGACCAATGGCAGCCATCCAGATTTGTCCGGCATCTGCTATGGAGGAACCGTGCCCTCTCCAAGAAGTTTTGCTGGTGCCACGTCCGTGATCTGTTGTGATGATCAAAGTAGTCTTGTCTTTGTACTGAGGATCTGATTGCACAAAATCCCAAATCTCTTTTATGTATGCATCTGTCTGCTTCGCCGACCAAATGTACTGATCGTAATGATTTTCATGCGCCCAGTCGTCTGTCTCGCCATAGGAAATATATAGTACTCTTGGCTTCTTATTTTTCAAAGCAGCCATAGCATAATTCTGGGTAAAAACGTCCAATCGCACTTCACCCCATGGGCCACGGATTTCAGATTGCATCTTGTTGGTGAGCAACTCTTCTGGGCTAAGATTTTCGCCTTCGGCAATATCAAAACCTGCATTTACGGGTACTCCGCTACGTTCTTCATTTATTATGTAAGGAAAAACATCCCACGAGCCAAAAGCCAAGACTCTATCCTTGAACTCAGGTTTTTGGTAGAGATACTCTAGGAAAGTCACATTTGGATTATTGATTTTATCGTTGCTTGTGATACGCTCATCATCGGCAAAACCACTTAGCACCTCATTGTATCCCGGATAAGAAAACCACATGGAATTACTGTTATTCACCATATTCCCATAAGCTCGGTTACCATAGATTTGACCATGAGTAGCAATTGTATTCCATAGAAAAGGAAATAGCATTTCCCTACGCTTAATAGGATTTACGTCCCAAAAATCAGGCAATAATGAGCCTGGAGATTCAATCATCCCAGTATCATCAACTAATAATGAATCTGCACCGGTAAAAACTTCCTGCCACCTCATTCCATCCAAGGTGATCAGAATGATGTTTTCGGTCTTGTAATCTTGGGCATTTACTGTTGCTATTTGAAAAAACAAGAGTGCTACAGCCACCCAGCTAATCGAGTTCTTAAACATAAGTAGTATTGAAATATTGAGACTTAATGTGTGAAAAGACAATTTACCAAAAGTAATCGTATACAGACCATAGCTGATTATGTCTACTTTATCAAAAAATGAAATATGCCAGCGGCCATGAATAAATCTGAAAATCGATAGGCGTAAGGTTGTGTCGGCTACACGCTTCCTCCAAAACCGGCAACGGGCCTCAGGAATTTAAATTAAACTCCTGAGATACCGTTGTAATTTTACAATTCAAAAGTTAAGGCAAAAGGTTAAATCCTCCTTTGGTGAGAATCACCGTATTTGCATCAAATGAAGCATTTGGTAAAAGCTCAATCATACTATCGCTGGTCAAGCCAGTTTGTACCGGAATTTTCTCTAATCTAAAGCCAGCTTCGGTTTTCTCACGCTGTACCAAAACAAAGTTTTCTCCTTCTGCGGCTACCACAGCAGTCGCTGGAACCACCCATGCTTCCTTCGGGTCCATGATCATCTTCGCCTCTACAAACATCCCCGTCACTAGCTTCGCCTCATCTTCCTCGTTGACCAAATCAGCATGTACGTTAATCTGACGCTCATTATTAATAGACTGACCCACCATAAATACCTCCGCATCTAGGCTCGTATTCGAGAGATCAGGAATAGTAACCTTTACTTTTTGCCCCTTATGAATATTGGCTGCATCCTTCTCAAAAACCACCAACTCTATATGCATGTGTGCTGTATTGATCAGGGTAATTGCCTTGCCTGCCACGTCCAAGAAGGACCCTTGAACTAAGTGAATTGCATCCACAAACCCATTAATCGGAGAATACACAGGTACTTTGGATCGAATATTTTCTGGCTTTAATTGATCTGTATTGATGTTGATCATCGCCAGTTGACGCTTCAAACTTTCAGCCTTTGCTTTAGTAGATTGAAAGTCAGCTTCTGCTTTCAGGTAGTTTTTCTGCGAAGAAATCCTTTCTCCATACAGTGTTTTTTGGCGTTCATATTCTGATTCCAAATAACTTAATTGGCTATTTGCTTCCAGAAAATCTTGCTGCAAACGGATAAAATCTGGATTCTCCAGATAGAAAAGAACTTGCCCTTTTTTCACAGCTTCTCCTTCCAACAACTCCAATCCACTGACATAACCACCGAAATAAGCTGAAATTTCCTGTATGCCTTCAACCGGGACTTTTACCATGCCCTGCACAGAAATCCCTTCTGAAAACTCCTCGAGTTTCGGGCTTCCCCAAGACATTTTCATAGTCTCAAATTGCCTTTCTGAAACCGTAATAAAAGGGCCCGAAGTTGTCCCAACTTCCACTTCTACCCCCTCAGATTCGGATGTACCAGATCCTGAGCATTGAAAGAAAAACATGCTGCTCACTAAAAGCGAAGCGGAAAAGAATGATTTTATGGTGTAATTCTTCATCAGTTCAGAAGGTAGTTGATTTCCAAAATAGTTTGTTGATATGCAAATTTGCTCTGCAGGTAGTTTAGTGTGATCGTCCTGGAGTTCTCCATTAACTGGACATACTGGAGAAAATCAATTTCTCCCTCTTGGTAAGATCTCTGAGCTTGTTCCAGGATCTGAAGCGAGAGTGTTTTGCCCTCCTCTTCGTAATAAGTAATCACTCGAATATTCTGATCCAGTTGTCTCTGTAATTGCTGAGCGCGATTTTCCAGCTGGTTTCTATAGTGCTCTGCTTCCAATTGAATTTTTTGCTGCTGAAATTCACTGCTTTGAACGTTCGCTTTTTGAGCTCCATAAAATAGAGGGATAGACAATCCTGCGTGGAATCCTGGGTAAACTTTAGCATTTGCGCCTGGGTTAGTTCCGCGGAAAACATCCATCGTGATTTCAGGAAGAAGCTTTCGTTTTTCACTCTGAATCTGATAGCCAGATTGGCTCACCGCGCTTTCATAGTATTCCACTCCCGGATGAGTTGACCAATCTTGCATTAAGGAGGTATCGAGTGTAATTTCTTCTTCTGCAAGCTGCAAATCACCCTCCCAGTTCAACAATAATTTCAGGTGATCCAGCGCCATCAGATAATTCTCGTTCGCCTCGCTTTTCTTTAGCCCGATCTCCTGACGCTTTCCGTCCGCAGTTAACTTCTCCAGGTAGTTGCTTTCACCAGTTTCAAATTTTCTTGTGGCTGCGCGTGAAAATTCAGCATACAGAGAATCTAGATAGTTGTAATTTTCTATCAAGTCTTGCCAATACTTTACTTCTATAAAACCTTTACTGATTTCACCTTTCAGTTTTCTTTTCTGAAGTTCTAATTGACTGAGCTGCATCTCGGCTCCAGCTTCTAAGGCATTTTTCTGAGCCCCATAAAGTGTAGGAAAAGCCAGAGTTTGACTAATTCCCCACTTCCTGTTAAAAATTCCATTTTCGGCGATGTCATTTCTATCTTCCGAATAATAAACATTAGTCTTATCAAGATTCCAACCCTGACCGATCTTAGCATTTGCCATCTCTAATGATTTGCTTTCAGCCTGAAGATTGAGATTTCGCTCCATGCCTATCTCCACTGCCTGCTCTAGTGTTAATGGGGTTTGCTGCCCATTTGCGGTGAAAGAAATTAATGAAATGAGCACTAAGGAAGTCAAGACTTTATTGGAAGCTTTGGAAGCTCCGCCAGTTTTAGTTTTGAATAAAACGTACAAAACTGGAAGTACTATTAACGTGAGGAAAGTGGCAGAAATCAATCCTCCAACAACCACTGTCGCTAGTGGACGCTGCACTTCTGCCCCTGCTGAATTAGAAATTGCCATTGGCAAAAAGCCCAGTGCTGCTGCTGATGCAGTCAGCAATACCGGTCTTAAACGCTCTTTGGCACCCCTAATCACCAGGTCTTTGATATTGATATAATGTGATTCCATGGATTTAAAATGCTCGATTAGTACGATTCCATTCAATACTGCGATACCAAATAGTGCTATGAATCCCACGCCAGCAGAAATACTGAATGGCATATCTCTCGCCCAAAGGAGAAGCACTCCACCAATCGCAGAAAGCGGGATTGCTGAGTAAATCATCAGTGCATCCTTAGTGGATGAGAAGGCAAAATAGAGCAAAATGAAAATCAGAAATAATGCTACTGGAACGGCGATCATAAGTCTATTCCTGGCTTTTTGAAGGTTTTCAAATTGCCCACCATAATCGACCAAATACCCCTCCGGCAACTCAATTTGATTAGTTACAATAGCCTGAATATCATCCACCACAGACTGCAGGTCTCTATTACGCACATTCACTCCAATCACTACTCTTCGCTGGGTATTGTCCCGAGAAATTTTCGCCGGCCCCTTGGTATAGCTGATTGTTGCTAGTTCTGAAAGTGGCACCGAACCCCCATTTGGAAGCTGAATGGAAGCTTGTTCCAAATTTTTGATATCCTTGCGGAAAGGCTCCGCAAACCTCACCACAAGGTCAAATTGCTTTTCGCCTTCGAAAACTGTGCCTGCTGTCATCCCTGCAAAGCCCATAGAAACTACCTCATTCAGGTCAGAAATATTCAATCCGAACTTGGCAATTTTGCCTCGGTTGTATTCTATTTTCATTTGAGGCAAGCCATCCACTTTTTCCAAAATGATATCTGCAGCACCTTCTACACCCTGTATTGCAGCTTCAATTTTCTCAGCTGTGGCCAGTAACACATCCAAATCCTCACCAAAGACTTTGATTGCCAAGTCAGCTCGAACACCAGTAATCAGCTCATTAAAACGCATCTCTATCGGCTGAGTAAATTCAAATTCCATCCCCGGGATAATAGAAAGAGCTTCTTTGAATTTCTCTGCCAACTCATCCTTGGTTTCTACAGTGGTCCATTCCGAGCGAGGTTTCAAAGTCACGATCACGTCGCTTTCCTCCATCGACATAGGATCTGTAGGAATCTCAGCTGCACCTATTCTTGTTACAATCTGATTTACTTCAGGAAATTCCTTTAAGATTTTTTCAATTTCAGTGATCGTTTCCACCGTATTTGTCAGTGTTGTTCCTGTTTTCAAAAAAGGCTGAATAACAAAGTCCCCTTCGTCCAGCGTAGGTACAAATTCGGAACCCATCGTACTGAATATCATAATTGTGCCCACTAAAAGTCCAAAAGCTGCAATCAATACCACCTTAGCATGGTCCAGAGCCCAGGTAATCGCAGGATCATAAACTTTGGTAAGAGCGTTAATAATTCGCGTAGAAATATTCTTAGGACCTGGAGGAGTAGTCTTTAAGAAAAGAGCTGAAACAACCGGTACGTACGTCAGCCCCAAAATCATAGCCCCGACCAAAGCGAAGGAAAACACTTCAGCCATGGGACGGAACATCTTTCCTTCCACACCTGAAAGTGACAAAATCGGAATAAATACGATGATGATGATGATCTGTCCAAAAATTGCAGAGTGCATCATTTTAGAAGCTCCCTTAAAGGATATTTCATCTTTAGCCTCTTGCCTTTTGGCTTGAGAAAGACCAGCCAGCTGATGATCTGCCCGGGTGAATTGGTAGGCAATGTACTCCACGATAATCACTGCACCATCAATAATAATCCCAAAGTCAATCGCTCCCAGACTCATCAGGTTGGCATCCACACCGAAGAGATACATCATCGATAATGCAAAAAGTAATGCCAGCGGAATAACCGAAGCTACCACTAACCCGGACCTAAAATTGCCAAGTAGTAAAACGACAACGAATACTACAATCAAACAACCTAAAATCAGGTTTTCTGCAATCGTAAAAGTCGTTCTAGCTATAAGTTCGGAGCGATCCAGAAATCCATTTATCACCACACCTTCAGGAAGAGAATTCTTCATTTCTTCAAGGCGATCTTTCACCCGATCTATGGTCCCTTTAGAATCAGCGCCTTTCAGCATCATCACCTGACCTAGTACTTTTTCTCCTTCTCCGTTTGCCGTGATAGCACCAAATCTATTTGCATGCCCAAATCCAACCTCAGCTATATCCCGAATATAAATTGGAGCACCGTTTCTTACCTCAACTACTATGTTTCCTATGTCTTCTAAACTAGTAACCAACCCTTCTCCACGAATAAAAAAGCTCTCATTGGTTTTTTCAATATAGCCACCCCCAGCGATGGAATTGTTTTTTTCCATCGCATGAAACACATCAGCAATGTCGATTTGCATGCCTTTCAATCGCTCAGGATTGATGGCAACTTCGTATTGTTTTAGAAACCCTCCCCAGGTGTTCACTTCAACTACACCTTCGATACCGGATAACTGTCGACGTACTACCCAATCCTGAATAGTCCGAAGATCAGTTGTGGTATACTCATTTTCGTAACCAGGCTCTACATCGATCACATATTGATAAATCTCTCCAAGACCCGTGGAGATCGGTCCCATCATCGGCGTTCCAAAACCTGCAGGAATGTTTTTTTCAGCCATTTTGATCCGCTCTGCAATCAACTGCCGCGGAAGATAGGTCCCCATTTTATCTTCAAAAACAATAGTGACCACCGAAAGTCCGAATTTAGAAACGGAGCGGATTTCAACAATACCAGGGATATTTGCCATCTCCAGTTCTACTGGATAGGTCAGGTATTTTTCTACATCTTCAGTTGCGAGGTTTCTAGAGGTGGTGATCACCTGTACCTGATTTGTGGTAATATCTGGCACTGCTCCTATGGGGAGATTACTTAGAGAAAAAACTCCAAAACCTATCCAAGCTGCTATAAAAATGAATATGATGAGCTTATGCCCTATACTCCATTGAATGATTCTATCTAACATGTGGGAGGTAATAATTGAATCACAAAAATGGACTATTAGCTTCTCAAAGCCCTAAAAACTCTCTTAAGATTGCCTTAAATCTAGCTCCTAAAAAATCAATCTAAATAAGCTTCCTTTACCTTTTTCACTTTCCACTTCGACTTGAATATCGGATTCTAGTGCGAGTTTCCGCACTATAGCAAGGCCCAATCCTGTACCTTGGACAGTTGTCCATGTTTCATCAAGCTCCCTATAAAATGGATCAAAAATCTTAGCCAAAGATTCACTTGCCATTCCTTTTCCCTCATCTTTTACTAAAATAAACGGAGCACCTTCATGACTACCTACTTGCATCAAAATTTTAGTGGATGGAGCTGAGTATTTGATCGCGTTTTGAAGGAGGTTGTTCAAAATCATCTGCAGAGATTTCTCATTCACCAATCTAAAAATGGGCTTGGATAGATTGGTCTCAACTAGGATTTCTCTTCCAGATTCCTTGGCTGACTGCTCCCCAATATTCTGTGTAAAAGAAATCAATTCAACTTCATCTCGTACCATTTTCCCCTTTCCTACTCTTGCAAGGGAAAGCAATTGATCGATCATTTCTGACATGCGGTCTATGCTTCCTAAAGCCATTTTTACTTTTTCTACGTATTCTTCAGAACTTCTCGGCTTTCGAATCAGCACTTCTAAGGTGCCCCTCAGCACTGACAAAGGAGTTCTCAACTCATGTGAAGCATCAGAGGTGAATTGCTTCTCACGAGTCATTGCCTGCTCCAATCTTGCCAACAATTCATTAATGGACCGGGTAAGCTGAGCAATCTCATCATTCGGCTCAGCCACAGGAATTCGCTCATTTAAATTGCTCTGTGAAATAAGATTGGTCTTCTGAATGATTTTCTGAATGGGCTGAATGCTTTTACCTGCAAGGAACCTCATCGATAAAAACAAGGAAATGAGTATCCCAGGATAAAGTAAGAGTAATATATTTCTAAGATTTGTGAGCAATTCCCGGGCATCCTCAAAGGACTTCGCCACCAACATATAGCCTTCAAGTCTTCCAGAATGTCTTAGTGGGATTTGCATCTGACGAACTTCCCTGCCACCGGTTTTCAATGTCAAGGTCTCATTGATCTCACCTCTATCTAAAGAAAAACTCAGGTGATTTTCACCTAAATTTGGTGACCTATCCATAGAGTTTCCTTGCATGTCTACTATCTCAATGAAAATCGGATTAAGCTGTATCTGACTATGCTCCATCTCCTGCCATTCGTCTTTGTGCGCAAAACGAATCTCACCATCTACCAAAAAAATCTGCCCCACATGCTTATCCGTCTCTAGTTTTAACTCACGATCAATAGTTTGAATTACAGTATAATCCACCACCAAATAAATAATCGCAAACACCACCAATACGATCATGGCTGTGACCAAGGTTAACCTACTTGCTATGCGTTCTTTGTATGAAATGTTCATAATTCTTTGGCTATGTAGCCGACACCACGAACCGTATGGATGTAGTCTTCATTGGTACTGAAATGAAGTTTTTTTCGAAGTGAATTCATGAAAACATCAATCACACCGGTATTGTAATCAAAGTGTATATCCCATACCTCTTCGATAATCTGGGTGCGACGACAAACTTGATTTTTGTTTTTCATTAGGTATTCCAACAAAGCAAACTCCTTTTGCGTCAGCTGGACTTCCTCTTCTTCAAGAAAAACTTGATGCCTGTTTGTATAAAGAGAAATGGGGCCAAGGGTATATTTCTCTTCAGTATTAACCTTCGACCTTAATTGCACCCGAATTCGCTCCAGTAATTCTTCGAAATGGAAGGGTTTTTTGATGTAATCGTTGGCCCCAGACTGCAAACCTGTGATGGTCTCATCTACGGTATCTTTTGCAGTAAGAAAAATAACTGGTGTATCAGCAAATTGCTTTCGAAATTCCCTGCATACCTCTACGCCACTTTTTAAGGGCAACATCCAATCTAATAATAGGAGATCGTATTCACCACTCAAAGCAAGCTGAAGTCCTTTTTCTCCATTTTCAGCAACATTCACCGTATAGGATTCCTCGTCCAGCCCTTGTTTCAAAAAGCTGGAAATTCCTGGTTCATCTTCTACGATTAGAATTCGCATGTTAATTTTTTTAAGCCACGAAGTGCACGAAGGTTCGCAAAGGTCATCGCTAAGCAGAATAGCTTGAAGGGAAATTGATGTGGTTTCTTTTCCTTCCAATCTACTTTGTAATTGTTTTTGCTTCGCAAAAGTTAGCAAATCAAATCAAGGTCGGTAAATCTGAAGCTTAAGATTCTCTTAAATTGTTATGGGAAATGACAAAAGTCCCGTTAGGGACAAAATTACCGTCCTGGTATTTATCTCTAAATCACTAAAAGAATTCTGGTTTGTAAGGATTCATACTAAAACGACAAGGTATATGACCGAGCCCAGCTTCTGGAGAAGCAGGACAGCCAACTATAGTTGCGCCCACTGCGTCACCCTCTGTGAACTCTGTAGTTAAATAAAAAGACCCTCCGAAATCAGAAGGTCTTCTAAGGATTATGCCATTTCAGCGACTCTTGATTGAGCAGGCTTTTTCTTGGATGGTTTTTTCTTTCGCTTATTCCACCAGATTAATGTTCCTGTAATCGGCAAAGAGGTGGCGATCAAACATGCCACAAACCAAAGGAACTTCGAAAATTGACCAAAGATATCACCTACGTGAAGTGACTTAACTGATCTACCCACCTGCTGACGCCAAGGCAAATCCGAAAACAAATTAGCCTCCACTACTGATAAATCTGCAGCTGATAGCTTCAATTGATCTGAACCTGATCTGGCAAAAAAACCAGTTTTATACTTACTAACACTGATCGGATCTGAGGGATTGGAAGGAAGAGACACTCTGATATTTCCCTCGTAAGGAAGCTCAGCATTAGTTTTTGCAAAAATATCCTCGAGCGAAAGAACTGCAGGAATACTTTCTACTGCTTCAATTACTTCAGCAGTTGGTTCAGACTTTGGCTTTTCAGCATTTTCACCTCTTGGAGCAGGCTCTTGATAGGTGTCCCAGGTCTTTTGCCAGCCTTCTCTATACCAAGTGTAAGACCAAAAAGGCCCGGTTGCCGCCATAATAAATAAGACAATCAATGAATAAAATGCCAGGGTGTTGTGCAAATCGTGATTTATTCGTTTCCAATTACCAGACCATTTTACTTTTAAGCCTTGCTTCCAGCTTTTTACTTTATTAGGAACCCAGATTACTATTCCGGTAATCACACCAAGAAGAAAAAGTAAGGTCGCCACCCCGTTAATAAATCTACCCAAGTCACGGTTACCCATGCTTTCCAAAATCGGCTCCTCAACTCTATCCAGCAACAACCATCTGTGAAGGCTGAACATATACCCCATGAATTCAGTGGTTGCAGTTTTATCTGAACTATTACCCAAAATCTCAGCCGTATAGGGGTTCACATAAAAAGTATTTCCTCTGCCCTCTTCACCTTCCTTTTTTAAGGTAAACTGCACACTTCGATCTGTATCCTCATTCCACATCAATCCCACTACTTTCGATTCAGAGCTTTTTTCAACCTCGCTTTTCAGTTCATCTGCTGAAAGTCTAGTACCAGATTCCTCCACGAAGTATAATTCTGAATCCATAAACTCCCGGATTTCTGTATTGTACACGTAAATAGTACCACTAAGACATACTGCAATCACCACCAGTCCAGAAATCAATCCAGCATACAGGTGTATTTGGTCAAAAATGTTCCGGATACTTTTCCAAGCAGTGGTTTTTTTAGGCTGCATAAATGGTGTGTTCTAAGGAATTGAGTATTGATTCAGTTGGCAAAATTAAAAAAGTATTTAATTATTTAGATTTAATCTAAGGAAAAATTAAAATTCTTTTTTAATCAGACAGTTAACAGGAGCAGTGGGAAGAAAAGAATTCATCTCTGATTGAAATCAACTTTGTAATTCAAAAATGAGGCGGATTTCGTATTTCTTTGATTTACAGTAAATTGAATAATTGAAGGAAAGAAATAATAGTGGATGGATTCACATTAAACCATTTTTGACATTTTTCTCAAAATAATCCATGTATTATATTCCATTTATACCCACTTATTGATAATTTGGCATAGTTTATTAGATTTAATTGAATATTTACAACCTAGTTTTATTATTTATTCAATTTAATGAAGTCAGTTACCAACTGAGGCGCCCCATGTCAGAAAAAGAAATAATCGAACTCCAATTAGTTGAAAGAATCAAAAATGATGACGAATCAGCATTTATTGAAGTATATCATCTTTTCTGGGAAAGACTTTTCAATTTTGGATACAAAAAGCTGAGCAAAAAAGAAATTGTTGAAGGAATAGTTCAAGAGGTGTTTATTGATTTCTGGTCAAAAAGAGGGAAACTGGAAATCCACACTTCTCTCTCATCTTATTTATTCACAGCTGTCAATTATCGGATCATCAACCAATACAAATCGCAAAACATACGGGACAAATATTCTGAAAAGGAAAAATCTAAAGGAGAACAAACCAGCTTATCAGTAGAAGAAAAGGTTCTCTACAACGATTTAAAATCAAATATCAAAAAGGTAGTGGGAGGATTTCCGCCTCAGCGTCAAAAAGTCTATAAGCTCCGGTTCAATAAGGGATTAAGCTATATTGAAATCGCTCAAAATCTGGAAATATCGGTAAGTACCGTTGAGAAACATCTAATGCGTGCATTAAAAGACATTAGGATAAGTTTGAGAGAACTCACCTTGTCATCATTTATCGCCTTTGGCGTAGACCACTTTTTAAATTATTGACTGCAGTCTTGTTCTAGTAGCATTTTACCTCAATAAGTACTCATAAACCTTTCATATAGTAGCATTTTCTTTGCAATCCTTTCAAAACACTTATTTGCAAGAAATCAAGATCTAGGGTAATTTTTATCAGTTTTTTACCACATAAAATTTAATTTTTAAAAAAGTTGGTTTTTTTTCAGTCTACAATGGAGGATAATTACGTGAGAGTTGACTTATATAGTATAAGACAAAAGTGATGACAGAAGAAAGTTCCAATTTATTTCAAGAAGAACACTTTGAGGAAGGAGATATTCACGAATCAAACTACCTAGACCAACTAGATGAAGAGGAGTTAAAGGTCTTGAGAAAAAAAATCTTAGTAGGAATAAAGGCAGGGATTAAAAGAAATGAGGAAAAAGCTAAAAGACAAGCAAGAACAATTTACTACTCGAAGGTTGCAGCATCATTTCTACTACTTATTGCCACAAGCTTTGGATTATGGCATTCAGTAAAACAAGAACTGGTACTTTATAAAACAGGGTCAAACGAGACTTTGAAAATCAACCTACCTGATGGCTCTACCGCTTTGCTAAATTCCAATTCTTCCTTAGCCTATAGCTACAATAGGATAAATGGTTTTGAAAGAAAAGTGGATTTAACCGGAGAGGCATATTTTGATATTGCAAAAAATGACGACATCAAAAGGTTTGTGATCAATGAAGGAGAAGTAATGGAAGTGGAGGTCTACGGTACTGAATTTAATTTTAAAAGCCAGCACCCAGTACACAAACTGACCCTAATAGAAGGAAGTGTAAAATTGGGGTATCAGGGAGAAAAAGGTGAGACAAATCGAATGGTAGTGCCAGGAGAGACAATAAAACTGAACTTAGAAAAGAATCATATTGAAACCAAAAAAGTCCCTGATCCACTAAGGCTTCTCGCTTGGCAGGATCGCAAGCTTCGCATGCAAAATGAAAATCTGGAAGATATCCTGGGAGTGGTGACAGAATTATATGATTTGGAACTAATAGATCAAAAAATACCACCAACCAACCAACTTATTTCAGGAAGCTTACCGCTAACCGATAATCCCAATGAAGTGATCAATAATATCGAAGTACTTTTCAATACAAAGATCAACCTTGACAAAAATTTAATCAGAATACAATAGAATACCGCTTGCCTTTCGGCCGGATCGTAAGCGAACCATTTACAATAGAAATTTCAGTTCGAGCAAACAGCTTTGGATAATCCTGAAGCTGGAAAATTACACTAGTGATACCTAGGTTTTAACCAAACCCAGGTAATTGAATGATTAGCAATTAGCCCAAAATAAACGCGAGTAATCATTCTAACCACTAACCTATTAATCTATGCTCATCAAATTTACCCGTTATCTATTGGTTGCCGGGGTAACAGGAGTGCTGGCACTCCCAATCTCTGCAAAAGGCCAAAATCTCACACAATTTGCCAAAGGTCCAACTTCTAATGTGAAGTCGGTAAACAAAAATCTAGAATCAACTCTAAAAGAACTTGAGGATCTTTATGCTATTTCCATAGCCTACCCTTCTTCTTTAGTAGATCCTGAAACAAAAATTCCTGCTGCTATTAACTCCAAACTAACTGCAGAGGAAAACTTGAAACGTATTCTGAAAGGTAGTCAGATCAATTACAGAAAAGGTGCAGGAGACTTTTATATGCTGGAACCTTCTCATACCACAGCACCCACAACACCAACAGAACCTGCAAACAATTTTAGCTACCAAATAGCCACCAGGACTGTTGAGAATATAGAAAGAACCATTGAAGGTATTGTACTAGATGATGATCAAGTCCCAATTCCAGGAGCTAGTATTCTCATTAAAGGAACAATGAACGGCACTGTCACTGATATTGACGGGAAATTCTCACTCACTCTTAATGACGAAACTGAGAACCCCATTCTTATGGTCTCCTTCATTGGATTCACCACGCAGGAAATAACAGTGGGATCTACATCAACTTTCACCATCGAATTGGCATCTTCTGATTTGGCTCTCAATGAGGTAGTAGTGACAGCTTTTGGACTTGAAAGAGATAAAAAAGCCTTAGGCTATTCTACTCAAAGTGTAGATGGAAATGCCCTGACTGAATCACGCCCTTCTAACGTTGCGAATAGCCTCTCTGGCAGAGTCGCCGGTGTACAAGTAACAGGCAATTCTATGCCAGGTAGTGGCGCTCATGTAGTCATTAGGGGTTCATCTTCTGTAGCTGGCAATAACCAACCACTAGTGGTAGTGGATGGAGTACCGCTAGAGCAAACTTCCAGCAGACAATACGGGAACGGGCTTTCTGAAATCAGCCCTGACAACATCAAGGAAATGACTATCCTAAAAGGCGCCACAGCTGCCGCATTGTATGGCTCACGTGCTGCAAACGGAGTCATCATGGTAACCACTAAAAATGGATCAGGGACCAAGGGAATCGGCATTGAGTTCAATAGCAATATGACAATGGACAATCCATTAGTTAAACCAAATTTCCAGAATACGTATGGCGGAGGTTCTGGCTATAGAACTTGGTATGTAGATGGAAGAAACGGTTTTGATGCCGATGGGATTAGAGGTACCGCCGGCGTAGATGAAAGCTGGGGAGCACCGATGGATGGTAGGTTAGTTCCTCTTTGGTATTCGGCTCCCGAGCGTGTGCCATTGCTTCCACAACCAAACAACTGGGACGACTTTTGGGAGACCGGGCAAAGCGTAACCAATACCATAGCACTATCAGGTGGGAATGAACAAGGCAGCTTTCGGCTTGCCATAGGTAGACTGGATCAGACAAGTATAATGGCTGACAATGACTACTATAGAAACAACTTCAAGCTGAACACTTCATACAAGTTTGTCCCTAACCTTCAAATGAGTGTAAATGCAGAATACATAAAATCAGGGTCAGACAATAGAGGTTTTACAGGTAGCCAAGACTTTATCTGGGCTCACAGACATACTGATTACACCAAGCTGAAAAATTGGGAAGATTACTATGAAATCCAAAGACAAACCTTCCGACCAGGAGATAATTATCCATACGCAAACTGGCAGCACGAATACTTTTCAAATCCCTTTTTCAACCAGAAGTATCTACCAAATTCCAACGAGAAGGACCGTTTAGTTGGTAGCATCGCGCTTAATTATGATATCAATGAGAACTTCAGCATCATGGCAAGATCAGGAACTGATTACTGGTCTGATACACGCATAAATATCAACAGTGCAGAAAGCTTCAAAAACAATGTCAAAAGGTTTGGTTCTTACACTGAAGCAGTTCTGAACAGTCAGGAAACCAATAGTGATGTAATCTTGACTTTCGACAAGGATTTGTCTCCAAGGCTTTCCTTAAAAATCCAAGCTGGAGCAAATAATAGAGTAAATAACTACAAAAGCACTTCGGTGAATGTAGGACAGCTGACAATAGATGGGCTTTACAACTTAGGTAACTACGCAAGCCCTGTTACCCCTTCAAGTACCATCAGAAAACAAGTAGTGAATAGTGTATTCGGGTCTGCACAATTCGGATACAACAATTACCTCTTCTTAGATGTAACAGGAAGAAATGACTGGTCTAGTACCTTACCTACTAGCAACAATTCATTCTTCTATCCATCTGTAGCATTGAGTGCTGTTCTAACTGACATTTTCAATGTTCAGTCTGACTTTCTATCCTTTGCTAAAATAAGAGGGAGTATAGCACAAGTTGGTAACGACGCAGATCCCTATTTGCTAAATCAAGTTTATTCTTCAGAAGGTCTTTGGGCAGGTACTACCCCTACCTATGCTGAATCCAATGAAATAGCCAATAGAACCCTAAAACCTGAAATTACTACCGGTAAAGAGGTAGGCTTAGATTTGAGGTTTTTTGAAGGACGAGCTGGTATTGATTTCACTTACTACCACCAGTCGACTGTCAACCAAATCTTGGCAGTTTCTATCTCCACAGCTTCAGGTTATTCCAGCCAAATTCTTAATGCTGGTGAGATCACAAACCAAGGGATTGAACTCACAATTAACGCCACTCCTATAAGTACTGCATCTGGATTTAGCTGGTACACGGCTTTCAATTTTGCAAGAAATAGGAATAAGGTGGTTGAACTAGCCGAAGGTTTGGAGAACTACATTTTAGGTACCCAAAACTCATTAACATCTGAAGCTAGAGTAGGCCAACCATATGGCTCTCTCTATGGAAGGCGGTATTTGAGAAGTCCTGAAGGAGAATTAATCTTCAATAATGGCCTTCCAGTTTTAGAAGAGGGAACACACATCCTTGGAAATATTCAACCAGACTGGATTGGCGGTTGGTCCAACTCATTAGCATATAAAGGCATTGAGTTAAACACGCTAATTGACATGAAAATGGGCGGAGATATATTCGACGTAGGTACTGGTCTCGCTAGAAAAACTGGGCAATATGCCGAGACGGCTATTGGTAGAGAAGAAGGTGTTATAGGCCAGGGTGTAAAGAATATAGGAACTTCAGAAGAACCTGTTTATGTACCAAATGATGTCATAGCAAGCACGGGAACATTCTGGAATTCTCAGAATCCGAGAACGTACCATGAATCAGGAATTTTTGACGGCACTTATGTAAAGCTTAGAGAAGTGTCTGTGGGGTATGTTTTTCCAAAAAACTTCCTTGGAAACAAGTTCATTCAAACGATGAAACTCTCATTTGTGGGAAGAAACTTAGCCATTCTTCACAAGAACCATCCTCATATGGATCCTGAAGTAGATGGCAAAGGCGGCAACGGCCAAGGGTTCTCTTATGGAGAAATGCCTTCTACCCGCAATTTGGGATTCAATCTTCACGTGACATTCTGATCTAATTTTCTACCTATTAAGAACTTATCATGAACAGACTATATAAATCAACCATCGCCATACTTCTTCTCACTTTTGGTACGCTTACATCCTGCACCAAAGATTTTGAAGAAACCAACACGGATCCAAACAATCCAGTTTCTATATCTCCTTCCCTACTCCTGCCAAATGCGATACAAGTAGTAGTTGACAGATACTGGGGACACAGTACCAGATACCAGCGCCTGAATATAGATGCCGCTATGTGCTGGATCCAACATCTATCCAGAAATATCTATATCAATGCTGAAGGAGACAGCTATGAAATACCGCTTACTATTTCCTCAGGCACTTGGAATAGTATTTACAATGAATCGCTGATCAATTTCGAACGGGTTAAATCTTTAACAACAGCTGGAGCTGAATATGAAAACTCCAACTACTTAGGGATAGCAATGACCATGCAATCTTTCTCCTTTGCATACCTCTCTGATGTATTCGGCCCTATACCTTACTCTGAATCTCTCCAAGGAACAGCAGAAGAAGCTATTAACTCTCCCGCTTACGATTCCATGGAGGAAGTTTACGCTGGTATTTTAGCTGATTTAATGGAGGCGAACGACCTTCTTTCTACATCGGGGCCAGCGGTAGTTGGGGATATATTGTTTAACGGGGATATCATGAGGTGGAAGCGCTTCACGAATTCTCTTGCCTTGAGAATAGCAAACCGCCAAGCAGCTAAAAAACCTGCAGAATCTAGTGCTATCATGACGCAGATTCTTTCTGACCCTGTAAAATACCCTATCATCGAGAGTAATGCTCAGGCAGCTGAACTAGTGCATTACGATGTAATTGGGAGCAGAAACAAAATGTTTGATGTATTCTCAACTCGATCAGATTGGAATATTAGCACAACGCTCATAAACAAGCTACTTGAACTAGACGACGAAAGAATCACAGTTTATGCGCAGCCATTAGAAGATGGTTCCTATGCTGGATTGCCAAATGGTCTCACAGATGCCGCAGCTGGCACCTTCAACGCATCTCGAATTGGACTTAAATATTTGGACCCTACGGCTCCTAGTGTACTAATGACCTATGCTGAAGTGGAATTCATCAAAGCTGAAGCTGCATTGGATGGAGATATAGATGGGGATGCTGCTGCATATCTTGAAAGCGCGATCAAAGCATCATTCCATCAGCAAGGCTTGACCATGCCAAGTGATTATATGAGCAGAATAGGCGGGGTAACTAAAGAGAGTATCATGACTCAAAAATGGATTGCTCTGTTTGGACAAGGTGTTGAAGCATGGAATGAATATCGTCGGACAGGCTATCCAATGATGTCCGCCCCACATCCTAGCTCAGTGTTTTCCAATGAAGGTGTGCTCCCTACGAGACTTGAGTATCCTACTTCGGAATATTCTTTAAACAAGGCTAATCTCGATGAAGGTGTAAGCAAACTAGGCGGATCTGACAATATGAGAACTCCACTTTGGTGGGTAGAATAATCAAATTATCCTCTAATCATTCAACTCAATTTTATATGAAAAAGTCATTCAATATATACCTAGTAGTGGCAGCTTTCGCCACTCTTGCTTTCACTCAATCTTGCGTCGAAGCGGAAGATTTGGTCACACCGAATGTAGCATCCCCAGTGTTGGTTCTACTGAACGGAACCTCTTTTAGCGCTTCCTCCTCAGTGACAGTTGGGTCCAAATTTCTTGAACTAGACAAAACCAACATTCTAGATCATACTAAGGGTATTGACTCTATCCCGGTGCCTAATCTGAACATTGCTGTTTTTATCAACAACACAAATGAAGTGGCAAAACTAGTAACTGACTCAGATGGAAGCGCCGCTTTGGTCATTTCTTGGGCTGACTTAGGCTTAGCTGACGCAAAGCCAGGAAATCAAGTCAGATTAGAATTCGCAGGCACCTATAAAAATGTCCCTTTTAGAAAATACCATACAGTAAGAGTCAATTAGCACTATCTATAAAATCAAAAAATCTATACACAACCTTATTTAATCGTTATGAACAATTCTATCAACAGAAGAACTTGGATCAAATCCAGCCTAATGGCAATGGGAACAATGGCTGTCGCTCCAGCTTTTGCTCTACCAAAAAATAAAGCATTGGCCGCATATCAGCCAGATTCTATTCTAAATGAGCACATTCCAATGTTTAATTACAATGAAGCACGGATAGTTGCCAAACTAAATGCCAATGAAAACCCTTATGGCCCTTCGCCTAAAGTAATTAAAGCCATCTCTGACTCTATTGCCTTAGGCAATAGATATGGTCATGGAGAAGCAAAAGTTCTTATCGATATGATCGCCGAAAAGGAAGGAGTGACCCCAGATCACATCATGCTATCTCCAGGTTCATCAGATATATTGGAAAAAGTTGCATTCGTACAGTTCATGAATGGCGGGAATGTCGTGTCGGCGGATCCATCCTACATGTCACTGATGAATACAGCGCAAAAACTCGGCGCCACCTGGAAGCCTTCACTATTGACAGGTGACTATCAGCATGACTTAGAGGCAATGGCAAAGTCTGTGGATTCGGAGACTAATTTGGTTTATATCTGTAATCCAAATAACCCAACCGGCTCCATCACAGACGCCACGAAACTCAAAGCATTCTGCTCAACTGTCTCTGAAAAAACACCTGTTTTCGTAGATGAAGCATACTTGGAGTTCCTTGACAAACCAGAAGAAAGCAGCATGGTAGGGTTAGTAGCCGAAGGAAAGGATGTAATCATAGCCAGAACTTTCTCCAAAGTTCACGGAATGGCTGGACTCAGAATCGGCTACATGGTTGCACTTCCAGAGCGAATCGAAAGCATTACTTCTAAAGTAAGAAGCACTATGGGTTTATGTGTCACTTCGCTCAATGGAGCCATTGCAAGTATGAAAGATCCAAGTTTCATCACGAGCTGTAGAAACATGAACACCGATTGTAGAGAATATACCAAAGGTGAAATCGCTTCACTAGGATACGACATCATCCCATCACACACAAGCTTCATGATCTTCCCTATTCGCATGGAAGGACAAGCTTTCATGAAAGGCATGTATGATAGTGGAGTTGGTATTCGCGTATTCAATATCGACGACAAACCATGGTGTAGAGTAAGCATGGGCACAAAAGAGGAAATGGAAATTTTCGTGGACGCTTTCAAAAAAGTGACAGCCTAGTAAGTAGAGAATCGTATGAGTATTGCACTTCAGAAGACTCTATCGCTGATTCTGTTGATAGTTATTGGGATATTTCTCCAGAAAAAACTACAAAATGAGGATCAGAAAAAGGGGTTAAAAACCATAATTCTAAACATAGCCTTACCGGCAATGATTTTTGTGGCTTTGTTGAAAATCGAAATCAATCCGGATTTACTTATTCTACCGGTATTGGCTTTGATCTTTAACATAGTAATGATCATCATTACCAAGTTCTCGCTTCCATTCTTTGGTATCAAAGCAGATAGTCCGGCAATGCGAACACTGATGCTGCTTCTCCCTTCTCTTGCTCCAGGATTAACATGTTTCCCGTTTATTGTAGAATACCTGGGAGATGATGTACTGGCTTGGGCCGCGCTGGCTGATATCGGCAACAAACTATTTGTATTAGTTCTAGCCTATTTATTAGCTATGTCTTGGTATTACAAAAACCAAAAGATAAAAGCTAAATCGAATGGCCAAAAAGTCAAAGAGTTGCTCTTGGCAATGGTAAGTGAACCAATCAACCTGGTAATTTTGGTAGCTATTGGTTTACTGAGCTTTGGATTACATATGGAAAGCATGCCAGCATTCCTGAGTTCATCCATCCTGATGATGAAGGATATGATGACTCCATTAGTTCTCATTTTCATTGGAATTGCAGTGGTTTTCAAATGGGATCAGCTTCGCATGATTGCATCTATTCTCACTTTCAGAGCAGGGTTCACTTTCTTACTAAGCGGATTATTCATCTGGCTTGTACCTATGCCTTCCGAGGCAGCGGTCTTACTGGCTGTAGTATTTCCTCAGAGTGCAGTGAGTTTTTGGCCTTTTGCACATATGTCTGCTGTCCGAAAGCTTGAATATGAAAATGACGCTCAAAAGGAAAACCCAACATTTGATCTTGACTTGGGAATCAACGTTTTAGCAGTATCAATGCCGTTTAGCACCTTGTTGATTCTAGGTGTTTTTACATCTGGCAGCTATTTCACTGCTCCACTTCATATCCTTTCCATTGGCGGGTTGCTTGTCGGGGCTGCATTAATTCCAAAAGCAATTCAGTTAATTAAAAATGCTGATTTCAGCTTTGATAATTTGAGAGAAAAAGTACTAAAAGACAGTTCAGTTGAATAATACGATTTAGGTTAATTGAATAACCGATAGGTCTAGTAACCAAAAATGCCCAAGCAATTTGTTTGGGCATTTTTTATACTTATCGAAAAAGCTTTTATCAGAACCTATCAACTCTGTGTCTGGGTTTGGTTTTGATGAGTATGATTATCTCTGATCCTGAAGAAATTGGCATCCACATTATTGGAAATAGCATTGATTTTCAATTGAAGGTTATCAAGATATTCATGTAGGCCAAACCCTATAATCTCTCCTACTTCTGCAAACTCTAGCTTCGAACGCAATTCACCGATTGCCTTCTCGGATGAATTCATATATCCCCCACCTAGATTTCCGGAAATATTGTGAAGGCATTTCTCGGCTTCTTTAATACAATAGTAAATTGATCTTGGAAAATATTTATTCAGCACTAAAAATTCTACAACGTTTGCTGATTCTATATTTCCATATAATCTTCTGTAGGTATTGAAGGCTGTCACTGATTTGAGCAAAGCCATCCAATGAAGAAAATCAAGCGGCGTCCCGACTTGCTGGTCTGATGGAAGAAGAATATGATATTTAACATCCAATATTCTGGAAGTTTTATCTGCACGTTCGAGGTATTGACCCAGCTGTCTGAAATACCAACCTTCTACCCTAGCCACACTGCTGTCGGCTATGCCATAGATCAACAAAATCTGATTTTTCACCTTTTCGAAAAATGGTCTTGGATCTTCTTTTTTCCACACCTTTTTCTCTAAGCCATCTTGCATCATATAGTAGAGCTCATTGGCTTTCTCCCAAGTTTCCTTATTTAGATTTTCTCGAATTATTCTCGCATTCTCTCTGGCATTTTTGATGGTAGAGAGCATGGAGTTTGGGTTTTCAGCGTCAAAGCCCAAGAAGAATAAGACCTCATTTCTCTCATAGCCTTTACATTTCTTCTCATAAAGATCCAAGTCACCAGTCGCCGCGATTAAAGGATGCCACTGCTCCTTTAGATCTATAGGCAGATCTTGCATCAAATTGAAATTAACATCTATAAATCGCGCATAGTTCTCTGCCCGCTCCAGGTATCTTCCCAGCCAATAAATACTATTTGCTACTCTACTTAGCATATGCTTTCTGTTTATTTAATATAAAACCCATGTATCCTTACTTCCTCCACCTTGGGAGCTATTCACTACCAATGATCCTTTCTTTAGTGCTACACGGGTTAGCGCGCCAGGAATCACCTCTATTTCTTGACCATATAAAATATAAGGTCTCAAATCCACATGCCGCCCACTGATGCCCTCATCAGTCAAAGTTGGGACAGTTGACAGTGATAAGGTAGGCTGAGCAATGTAATTGGTTGGGTTATTCTTCACCAACTCCCTGAATTTGGTATGTTCCTCGGGCGTAGCTTTTGGACCAATCAACATCCCGTAGCCACCTGCAGCATTGGTTTCTTTCACCACCAAGTCTTCAATATGATCAAGTACGTACTGTCTGTCTTCCTTCTCTCTACATAGATAGGTTGGTACATTATTCAATATAGGCTCTTCATCAAGGTAGTATTTGATGATTTTTGGCACATACGCATAAACCGCCTTATCGTCTGCTACACCTGTCCCAGGAGCATTTGCTAAGGCTATATTTCCAGCTTTGTATGCTTCGAATAATCCAGGAACTCCTAACATTGATTTTGGATTGAAGGTCTCTGGATCCAAAAACGTATCGTCAATTCTTCGATACAGGACATCTATCTGCTGCAAGCCTTTGGTAGTCTGCATATAGACCCTTTTGTTTTCAACAATCAAATCCTCGCCATTTACTAATTCTACCCCCATTTGCAAGGCCAGGTAAGAATGCTCGTAGTAAGCCGAATTATATATTCCTGGTGTCAGAACTCCTACTACAGGTTTTGGCTTATCTGACAGGTTTTGAAGCATCTTCAAAAGTTTCGTAGGATAATTGGAAACCGGCATCACTCCTTTCTGATTGAATATATCAGGATACACACGTTTTATTATCTCACGGCTTTCCAACATATAAGAAACCCCGGATGGGCATCTTAGGTTATCTTCTAAAATATAGTATTCTCCATCCTTTGCCTTCACCAAGTCAGTACCGGTAATATGGCACCAAATACCTTTTGGAGGAGTAAGACCAATGCAAGGCTCCAGATAATCCTTACTTTTCAGAATAAGCTCTGATGGCACTATTCCATCGTTAAGGATTTTGCGCTCATTGTAGATGTCCTGCAAAAACATGTTAAGTGCTTGAGTTCTTTGCTTCAAACCAGCTTCTAACTTTTGCCATTCTGAATTAGGAATAATCCTCGGAATAATATCCAAATGGAGGATTTTCTCCATTCCTTGATTATCGTGATAGACGTTAAAAGTCATCCCCATGGATCGCTGCGTTTGGTTTGCAGAATGTTGGAGATGATTCATTTTTCTAGAGCTCGTCTTTTTCAGATGACTATAAAATTCATCATAATGATCTCTAATCTTCCCGTCTTCAGAGATCATTTCATCGTAATGCTCTCCTGCGTTATATCCGTCAGTCTTCATAAGTTTATCTAAAATAAAACAAGCCTCAAAAAGATAGATTAAAAAGCCTAATTGTCAAAAAAAATAATAAAATAGGTGCGTATTTTTATCAAATTCCATATTATCGACAAGGATAATCAATAATACAGCTCAATAATTACCAATTCCTTAATTAGATCAACATTAAACCCACCTCACTTTCCTCTCTTAAGGTAAGTATTAATTTTTGGGATGGGAAAATTTATAAAGACAACAGTTGATTAAAAAACTCTAATTTCGAACCATGGTTAAGCGACTTTTAAAAATACAGGACAACTCTCTTGTGAAACGTATTACGGTTTGGAGACAAGTCAAAGATGGACTATTCATCGCTATAGGGGTAGTGATGGCAAGTATTGGCTTGAAAGGATTTTTACTTCCCAATGGTTTCTTCGACGGCGGAGCAATGGGTATGTCTTTACTTTTGGAAATGCTCACTCCAGTAAACCTCTCAGCTTTAATCATTTTAGTCAATTTGCCATTTATCTTATTGGGAGCAAAGCAGGTATCTGTTCCATTCGCAATTAAGAGTACGTTGGCAATTTTTGGTTTGGCTCTACTCGTACATTTTATTGAAGTCCCAGCCATCACTGCAGATAAATTATTGATAGCCGTATTTGGAGGTTTTTTCTTGGGAAGTGGAATAGGTTTCGCCATCAGAGGAGGGGCTGTAATCGATGGAACGGAAGTTCTGGCTATCTCCGTAAGTAGAAAATCTAGCTTAACTGTTGGTGATTTTATTACCGTATTCAACGTATGCCTATTTATAATAGCAGCGATTTTCGTGGATTTGGAAACAGCCATGTATTCCATGCTGACTTATTTTTCTGCTTCCAAAACAGTTGACTTTATCATCAATGGAGTGGAAGAATACCTAGGGGTAATGATCATGTCTTCGCACAATGAAGCCATCAAACAAATGATTTCCTTTGATTTAGGACGTGGAGTCACTGTCTTAAAATCAGATGGAGGCTATGGCGACAAAGCCAACCAACTTCCAGACAGGAAAGTATTATTCTGCGTAATCACCCGACTGGAAGTCACCAAAATGCTGGTGGAAATCGAAAAAATTGACGCTAAAGCATTTGTGATTCAATACCCTATCAAGGATACAAAGGGTGGGATGATAAAGAAGAGACCGCTTCACTAAACATTAGTAGCTAGACTCAGGTATCAAGATTATAGATTTTAGAATCAAGAAAAAAGAGCCAAGAAATTCGAATACATATCCGAGTTCTCGGCTCTTGGTTCTTAAATCTAATTTCTCAAGTCTAGATACTTGCTACTTAAGAAATTCCCGATCCACTAGCTGTGCCCTCATGCGGCACCATCAGCTTCAGCTTGCCGTCTTTGTCCTCGGCCATTAGAATCATACCTTCAGAGTCAATACCCATCATCTTACGTGGAGCAAGGTTAATCAACATGGTTACTTGCTTTCCTACCAAAAACTCAGGTTCGAAATGCTCAGCCACACCACTAAGGACTGTTCTTTCACCTAGCCCGCTATCTACTTTCAGCTTCAGTAACTTCTTGGATTTTGGCATTTTCTCCGCTTCCAAAATTGTCACTACTCTCATATCAAGCTTCGCAAAATCATCGTAAGTGATTATCTCTTTCATAGGTGTTACGGGTGCATTTTCAGCTTCATTCATCTTCTTGGCATCTAATAATTTTTGTACTTGTTTTTCTACGGTTACATCTTCGATTTTTTCGAAAAGTAGCCCCATCTCGCCTAAGGAAGTCCCAGCTTTCAGGAGTTCTTCCTGACCAGCTTCGGACCAATCTATCTTTTCCATCCCAAAAAGTTCAACCAGTTTCCCTGCAGTAAATGGCAAGAATGGCTCTGATACAATCGCCAGATTTGCAGCAATATTCAAGGCAATATTTAGAATGGTTGCAGTTCGGGTCTCGTCAGTTTTGATGACTTTCCAAGGTTCTGTGTCCGCTAGGTATTTATTGCCAAGACGAGCCAAATCCATCACAATTCCCAATGCTTCACGGAATCTATAACGCTCGATGGAGGCTGCAATTTTCTCAGGAAATTCTGCCAACGCATCCAAAACCTCCTGATCATAGCCAGTCAACTCTCCGCGCTGAGGGATGATTCCCTGATAGTATTTATGTGTCAAAACCACTGCCCTATTCACGAAATTGCCGTAAATCGCAACTAGCTCTGAATTATTCCTAGTCTGGAAATCCTTCCAGGTAAAGTCATTATCCTTTGTCTCAGGAGCATTTGCCGTCAGCACATATCGAAGCACATCTTGCTTACCAGGAAATTCTTCCAAATACTCATGAAGCCAAACCGCCCAGTTCCGTGAAGTAGAAATCTTATCCCCTTCAAGGTTCAAAAACTCATTTGCGGGGACATTATCTGGCAAGATATAATCTCCATGCGTTTTCAGAATAGCAGGGAAAATAATGCAGTGGAATACGATGTTGTCTTTGCCTATAAAGTGCACCAGCTTGGTGTCTTTATCTTTCCAATACGGTTCCCAATCGACTCCTTTTTCCGTAGCCCACTCCTTGGTAGAAGAAATATATCCTATAGGAGCATCAAACCAAACGTAAAGTACTTTACCCTCCGCGTCTTGCAATGGCACTTTGATTCCCCAGTCCAAATCACGGGTCATAGATCTAGCCTGCAAACCATCACCAGCTTCTAACCAAGAGCGGCATTGTCCCAACACATTATTTTTCCAATCGTCAGCGTGATCCTCTAGCACCCATTTCTTTAGAAAACTCTGATATTTTGCCAAGTCCAAAAACCAATGCTTGGTTTCTTTCAATACTGGAGTTCTCCCACTTAGCTTTGACTTTGGGTTGATTAGATCTGTTGGACTCAGGGAACTACCACATTTCTCACACTGATCTCCGTACGCATTTGGATTGCCACATTTAGGACAGGTTCCTTCAATATAACGATCCGCCAAAAACTGGTTTGCTTCCTCATCATAGTATTGCTCAGTACTTTGCTCGAGAAACTCACCTTTTTCATACAAGTCCTTGAAAAATCCCTGAGCAGTCTCATGATGAATCGGTGCAGAGGTACGGGAATAATGATCAAAACTGATCCCAAACTCCTGAAAACTCCCCTTCATGATCTGATGGTAGTGATCCACCACTTCCTGTGGCGTTTTACCTTCTTTTTTGGCTTTAATTGTGATCGCTACTCCATGCTCATCCGAACCGCAGATATAGGCCACGTCTTTGCCTAAGCTCCGCAAGTAGCGCACATAAATATCTGATGGTATGTAGCAACCAGCCAAGTGACCAATGTGAAGTGGGCCATTGGCATAAGGAAGCGCAGAAGTAATGGTATATCTTTTGAAATTGGTATTGCTCATGTCTAATCTAAGATTCGAAATAGTAAACCCCGCTTTGAAATTTAAAATTCAATGCAGAATTAGGGTGCAAAGATAGGGAAATCAGACTTAGGCTACCTTAGGCATTTGCAAATTCATTGCGTGCTTCATCTGTTAGAATACCGTTGTAAATAATAGTGATTGCCTGATCGTAGATATCTGCAGGAGGAATCTTCATTCCTTTTTGGATAGGTTCGGGAAACTGTGCTGTAAACTTAGGATCCATAAGAGATTGTATCGCTGTGGCATATAGCATCACCACCAAATTGACATTAACAGCAGGATTAACCAAACCCTCACTAATCCCTTGATCCAGCAATTGCTTGAATCGGGTATAAGCAGACTCCTTAATATACTCCTCCAAACCCTCCCAGATCTCCGGCGCATGTTCCCGCAAATCTTCAAATAGCTCAGGATTAATCGGCCCCAGCAAAGAAGCCATCACGGTCAAAGTAGATTTCAGCTTCAGGGGAAAAGAAATATATCGATTATCTACAATCGCCTCCACTTTGGCTGTAAGCTTCGTTTTGGTCACTTCAAAGGAAGCCGCCAGCAATTCAAACTTTCCTGGGTAATACTTATAAAGTGTCTTCTTACTCATCCCAAGCATTTGAGCGATATCATCCATGGTGGTATGCCGATAACCTTTTTGCAAAAATAGTTTGTAGGCTGCATCCAAGATCTTGCTTTCAATATTGGCCTTATTAGGCATGGGTAATTGGGGATAAATAGATAAAGCAAAGATTTAAAAAAATGGGAGGATAAACAATATAACTAGTTTGGCTACTTGTACTGTTAAAATACACCTTTCGACTATTTCCAACTTCTAATAACTGTAAGTTTCCATGCAACACTTTGTGGCTAAAAAATTCAACCTAACGTGAAAGCCGAAAATTCAATTGCGCCTTCCCTATCGAAATCCTATTTTTACAAGCCCTAATTTTTCAATAGAAGCCATGAATCCACAGGAAGCCGAAAAGCGAATTGCCCAACTGAGCCAGGAAATCAATCACCACAATAATCTCTATTATCAGGAAAGTAACCCTGAGATCTCTGACTATGAGTTCGATAAGCTTTTGGAAGAACTGATTGCTTTAGAAACAAGCTTCCCAGATTTACTTGACCCAGATAGCCCCAGTCAACGAGTTGGAGGCGCAATAACTAAGGAGTTTCAAACGGTGGAGCATAGCACTAAAATGCTTTCTCTTGGAAACACCTATTCAGTAGAAGAGCTAATTGCCTTTGATGAGCGTGTGGTGAAGGGGCTTGGACATCCTGAGTTCGAGTATTTCTGTGAAATGAAATTCGATGGGGTTGCCATCTCTTTGGTCTATGAAAATGGACGTTTGGTAAGGGCAGTTACCCGGGGCGATGGATACCGAGGAGATGATGTGACTGCTAATGTGCGCACTATCCGTAATATTCCTTTGGAAGTAAAAGGAGATAACATTCCAGCAATTTTCGAAGTGCGAGGAGAGATATTTTTACCATTAAAGGAATTCTTGAAAATCAATGCGGAACGGGAAGAAGCCGGAGATGCGCTCTTAGCAAATCCCCGAAATGCTGCTTCAGGCACACTGAAAATGCAGGATTCCTCGGTAGTCGCCAAGCGTCGATTGAATTGCTATTTCTATCAGTTATTAGGAGATGACTTGAGTGTAGACACGCATTCTGAAGCAATATCTTTTATAGAAAAATGGGGATTCAACGTCTCCCAAACCTATAGAAAAGTTGCAAACATTCAGGAGGTAATCCAATACATAGAAGATTGGAAAGAAAAGCGTTTTTCGCTTCCAGTGGATACTGATGGAGTGGTTTTGAAAGTCAACAATTACGATCAGCGGGAGGAATTGGGTTTTACTGCCAAAAATCCTCGCTGGGCAATCGCATACAAATACAAGGCAGAAAGTGCGGAGACAGAACTGCTATCTGTGACTTATCAGGTGGGGCGAACAGGCGCGATCACTCCGGTTGCAAATCTCTCTCCAGTGAGTTTGGCAGGCACCACAGTGAAGCGGGCTTCCCTCCACAATGCAAATGAAATTGAGCGCTTGGACCTGCATGAAGGTGATTTTGTCTTTGTGGAAAAAGGTGGAGAAATCATCCCAAAAATCACAGCAGTTAATCCCGAAAGAAGAAGTACCGAAGCAAAACCTATTTCCTATATCACCCACTGCCCTGAATGCGGAACTGAGCTGGAGCGAAAGGAAAGCGAAGCCAAGCATTATTGCCCAAATGCGGAATCCTGCCCACCTCAGGTCTTGGGAAGGATCGAACACTTTGTTTCGAAGCGAGCGATGGATATCGACTCCATGGGAACGGAGCGAATCAGAGCCTTGATCGATCAGGGATTCATCATTGACCCATCGGACATTTATGCTTTGGAAGCAAAAAAAGAGGAATTGCTCGGGCTGGAAATGTCGCAGGATCAATATGAGACTGAGGGAGATGGCATACTATATATAACCTTAGAAAAAGCACTCTATGCGTTGACAGAAGGAATTACTTCTAAGCAAGTTCATGATTTTCTAGTCGAACACACCGAGTTGCCACTGGCAGAAGTACTAAGAGCTTTCCAGGATCAAATTAGAAAATGGAAGAAAAAAGTCCCTTCCAATACTGGAATGATAGATTACCTGATCTCGAACCTGAAAGATCACAACCTTCCTAAACTCGAAGATTATGTCCCAGTTGCTGTAGTTCTGGATCTTTTTCTAAGCAGAAAAGTGGATTTCCAACAGGTGCTAGAAGTCAGTAAAAAGGAAGGAACTGTGCACGGCATTTTGTTAAAGCTCAATCTGGACCTCAATCAGGATTTAACCGATCGAATCAAAAAGCTCAAAGCCAATACCTTCCAAGATGGGGTCATCAAAAACATGATGGAAGGAATTTCAGCATCTAAGAATCAACCTTTCGAGAAAGTTCTTTTCGCTTTGGGTATTCGAAATATCGGAGAAAACACAGCTCAGTTGCTTGCCAGACATTTTGGAACAATTGAAAAATTGGAAGCTGCTACTTCCGAGCAGTTGCTAGATATCAATGGTGTAGGCGAAACGCTAGTACATAGTATTCAGGACTTTTTTGCGCAGCCAAAAAACCAAGAGATCATCACTCGACTGAAAAGTTTCGGCCTGAATTTCGAAGTGGACGCAAGCGAATCCGTCAAACTTGGTAACTCGCTGGAAGGCAAGCGAATTTTAGCTAGCGGAAAATTAGTGCATTTTAAAAGAGATGAGATCAAAGATGCCGTCATCGCGCATGGTGGCCAGTATATTTCTTCCGTTTCCAAAAATCTCGATTTCATCATCGAGGGAGAAGATATGGGTCCAAGTAAAAAGGAGAAGGCTCAGAAACTGGGCGTGCCGATGATTAGCGAGGATGAGTTTTTGAAGATGATAGGTATGTAGAGATTACAGTCATCAGTCGCAGTCTCAGTTAGTGATCCCCCAACTGCGACTGGAAACTGTGACTGAATACTAGAAAACCCTTTTTTTCAAAAAACAGAATGTCAATTCCTATCATCCCATTATCTTTAGCCTCCCAAACCAATAAACCATGAACCAACTTAAAGGAACCGGCGTAGCCCTTGTCACCCCATTTCATGATGATTACTCGATTGACTTCGATGGACTAAAACGTCTTATCGATCATGTTATCGACGGTGGAGTGGACTATTTGGTGGTTTTGGGTACTACTGGAGAGACCGTGACGCTGTCTACTTCTGAAAAAAAACAAGTGTTAAACGCCTGTCTTGAATACAATGCAGGCCGCGTACCAGTGGTTTATGGAATGGGCGGAAATAATACCATGTCCGTATTGAGTGATATTTCGAAAACGGATTTTTCGGGGATTACCGCTATACTTTCTGTTAGTCCTTATTACAACAAACCTACCCAAGCAGGAATTATTGCTCACTATAAAGCAATAGCAGACGCATGTCCAGTCCCGGTAATATTATATAATATCCCTGGTAGGACTATGTCCAATATCACGGCTGAAACAACACTAAGCCTAGCCGAGCATTCTAATATTATCGGAATGAAAGAAGCAAGCGGGAATTTGGAGCAGTGCATGCAGATCGCAGCGAACATGCCAAAGGATTTCTTGTTGGTATCTGGCGATGATTTGATGACCAAAGCGCTGTATAGCATAGGTGGATCAGGAATCATTTCAGTAATGGCAAATGCTCTTCCTGCTACTTTCAAGGCTTTATGCCATGGTACTGAAGAAGAAAGTCTGAACGCTGCATTCTCACTTTTACCTCTGAACGGCCTTATGTACGAAGAAAGTAATCCTGTAGGGATCAAGAACTTGCTTTGCCACATGGGGATCTGTGATGATCAAGTAAGATTACCTATGCTTCGAGCAAGTTTGAGCCTGAACCAAAGGATCAAATCAGAATTCCAAAATCTAAAATAAACATGCAAAATGCCAGATCTATATCCGAACTCAACAGGCTGATCCAACAGGCTTTGGAGACGGAGTTGGATCCGGTGATTTGGGTGATCGGCGAAATCGCAGATTTCCGGCAGGCACCTCAAGGACATGCTTATTTTGAACTGGTAGAAAAGCAGGGGAATACTGTTCAGGCCAAGATTAAAGCAAACCTATGGTCTTTTGCCTATAGGGCTGTAGCGGCAAGATTTGAATCCATCACAGGATCCAGTATCAAAAACGGCATGAAAGTACTCGCTCAAGTAGCGGTCAACTTCCATCCAGTCTATGGCTTAAGCATCAATGTAAAGGATATCGACCCTTCCTTTTCGCTGGGTGAAAGAGCAAGAATTCGCCAAGAAACCATCGATAGACTTACCACAGAAGGCATACTTAAGTTAAACGCTAGACATCTCCTTCCTGCTGTAATCCAAAAAATCGCAATTATCAGCAGTCCAACTGCGGCTGGATACGGTGACTTTGTAAATCAATTGGAAAATAACGCCTACGGGTACCAAGTCTATCACAAGCTTTTCCCCTCAGCCATGCAGGGAAATGAAGCTGTGGCATCTTTGATCAAAAGTTTGGATGAAATAGATGCTGTAAAAGAGGAATTGGGAATAGAAACCGTGGTGATGATTCGAGGAGGTGGTGCTCAGTTGGATCTGGATTGTTTCGACGATTATAGACTTGCCGCCAAAATTGCAAATTTCTCCTTGCCTGTTCTCACGGGAATTGGCCATGAAAGAGATGAAAGTATTGCCGATTTGGTTGCACATACCAAGCTTAAAACCCCTACTGCAGTTGCTGAATTTTTACTTTCTGGTTTCCGGGAATTTGAAGAGAACTTAGGATTAGCCATGCTTCGACTTGATCGCGCGACCCGGCAAAAGCTAAGTGAAGAACAAAGCAAAATCCAGCAAGTAGCCCATCAAGTAAAGGCAATTTCAGAAGGAAGAATGAAACTTGAGGCTGAGAAGTTAAACTCTTCAGTTAGTCGCATTAGAATCTCAGGAAAAAATATCCTGCAGATCCAAGAAAATAATTTAGCATCTCTTGAGAAAAATATGGTTCGGGGATTGGATAGTTTTTTACAAAAGCATAATCAGAAGCTAGAAGCTAAGGAATTACTCCTGCGCCAGTTAAATCCAGCCGCTATTTTTGCCAGAGGCTATACCCGAACAGAAATCAACGGAAAACCTGTGGGAACAGTAAAGCTCCAACTTGGTGAGGAAATGCAAACCTACACTTCCAATCAAAAAATCAGTAGCACTATTACACAAATTGAGGAAAAATGAGTGAGTTAAAATACAATGTAGCCATGAGCAGATTGGAAACAATTTTGGCTGAGCTAGAGGAAGGCAAGAAAAGTGTTGACGAACTTTCTGAATTAGTCAAAGAAGCAGCTGAGCTCGTAAAAGCCTGTAGAAGTAAGCTAAAAGCTACAGAAGAGGACATTAAAAAAGCGTTTGAAGGGGCCTAATTTATTATTCAGAATATACTTTTTTCCCCTTTTCCCTGTTTTAAATATAATTCTATGCAGGGGATTGGCATATTTGTTGCCAAATTTGCAATCAAATCCTACCCTAAGGTCATTTTACTTATTTAGGAGCCGCTATTATGTCAACTTTATTCAAACTTTCCGCATTAGTTTTATTTCTTTTTGCAAGTATAAATTTACCTGCCCAAAGCTTTTATAAGGAAAGGGAGTCAAGAGATAATATTCTAAGCATAGGCATAGGTCCTTCCTTTGCCTATTTGGATAATGGTGGACAATACCGAGCAATTAATTTTGAGATAAAGCCTTCTATTTCTGCTTCATTAACCAAAAGGCTAAATGACAGATTTGAGGTGAAAGCTACCGGTGGCGTACAATGGATTTCTAGTGGAGGTGATCCAAGCAAAGCTGTCACCGACATCTGGGCTGCAAATAATTCAGCATTTACTGCGGTCGGCTCAGCATACTATTTTGACTTGATGCCTAGCTTTTACATTGTGCCTTTTGGAAACCACATGAATAGGAGTCTGTTTAATTTCTATGCAGGGTTTGGGATAGGAGTAATGGCGGTGAATACCAAACAAACCAAATCCTTCAGTAAGGATGAAGTGCCACAGCGTGAAAAAATAACAACTGGCTATGTACCGCTCAGAGGAGGGATTACCTATTCGCTAAATGCTTTTTCGGATATAGCTTTGGAAGGCACCTTATTGACTACTTTTACGGATAATCTGGATGGAAATGTTAATTTCAATAGGTTCGGAGACCATTTGGTACAAGGGCAAATCGTCTATAGAAGATACTTTTTCTCTAAATTCAAGGATTAAATAGTCCCATTATTTGATTGTATAGTAAACCTAGAAGGTAAAAAAGAACTAGAGTTAATTATTTGTGACTTTAGTTTTGCTACAAAAATCCACAAGAAATAAGAAAGCTTTTCGAAGCCTGGTCAATTCACTACCTCTAGGAATTTTCGCGGCACTGAGATCAATAAATTCTGATAGATCCCTGGAATTCTAATCAGAAAGTAATCTTTATTTCCTTTTTCAATAACTTCTCCAGTCATGTGCTGAAGGGGTCCTCCGATGACCTTCACATTTTCCCCTGGATCAATCGTAGACCCATCTGACTCTACACCTACACCTGTTTCAATTACCCGCTTTATAATATCCAAATCTTCCTCTCTGATAGTGGCATGATGACCAGAGAAATGCACAAACTTAACTGCTCCAGGAACCTGCAGGCATTCCCAGAGTTGGTTACGTTTGGTTTTAACGAATACATACCCATTGAACATGGCCTTTTGGACTTTCTTCTTGCGATCCGACCACTGTCGAAGCTCCTCAATCATAGGTAAATAGACTTCAAAGCCTCTTTCCTTTAATCTGTCAGCTACTTTTTTCTCAGATCGTGAAGTTGTGTACATCACATACCACTTTAATTCTTCCATCTCTTCATTCAACTATTTGGGATGGCGAACTTACAAATTCCATGCTTGAAAGGGAAAAAATATATCCCTCAAAACACAAAAAACCTCCGAGACATAGCCCCGGAGGTTTTAACAAAAAAAACCACCAACCTTAATCCAATCAAGATTTAAGTTTGCTGATTCTCACGTTGAGTTTATCTGCCAACAAATACATGACTGGTACGATGACTAACGTAAGGAAGGTCGCAAAGGTTAGCCCAAATATCACCGTCCAAGCCATTGGTCCCCAGAAAGCGGCGTTATCTCCTCCCACATAAAACTGAGGATCAAAGGAGCTTAGCAAAGTCCCGAAATTAATGTTCATTCCTATAGCCAAAGGTATCAATCCAAGCACTGTCGTAATGGCTGTTAGTAATACAGGACGCAATCTAGTTTTACCTGATTCTACAATACTTGCAATCATCAGCGGGAAAGGCAAATGCTCTTTTGGCCCCATTCCCAACTCATCTCTTTTTCGCTCACGTACCAAGTTGGTGTAGTCAATCAATACGATCGCATTGTTTACCACTACACCTGCCAAGGAAATAATCCCAATACCCGTCATAATCACAACGAAGTCCATATTGAAAATCACTAGCCCCAAGAATACCCCAATAGTACTCAAGACCACCGATGCCATGATAATGAATGGCGTGGTTACGGAGTTAAACTGCGCCACAATGATTAAGAAAATCAAGGAAACTGCAATTCCCAAGGCGCCCATCAAGAACTCCATTGATTTCTGCTGCTCCTCCTGCTCACCAGTGTACTTTACTGAGATTCCATCAGGAACTTCATAATTCTGAAGAACCGACTGAATCTTTGCATTCACCGCTGTAGCATTATAGCCGTCTAACACATTGGAATAAATCGTTATGGCTTTCTCTAAATCTTTCCGCTTTACCGATCCATAGGTAGAACCATATTTCACTTCGGCCACAGCCGAAATCGGTACTTCACGTTTATCACCAAACTTATCTCTAAAGCCAATTTTCTTATTGACCAGGGTATTGATATCGTATCTGAAACCTTCTTTCAGTCTCAATTGAATGGGGTAATCATCCTCTCCTTCTTTGTATTTGGAAACTTCCAAACCAAAAAGTGCAGTCCTAAGATCAGTCGCTATTTGTGAAGTAGACAAACCAAATCTCCTAGCTTTTTCCCGATCAATATCCACAATTACTTCCGGGTTGCCGAGTGACAAATCAGACTTCAATTCCTCTACACCTGCAATATTTTGATCATTTAGGTATTCCTTCGTTTTGTTGACAAAGGCAATCAACTGATCGTAATCTTCCCCGGCAAACTCCAAGTTGATAGCCTTTCCGACTGGAGGTCCATTTCTCTGCTTATCTACAGTTACCAAAACACCCGGGTATTTCACAGCCAAGTCTCGGATCACTTCCATAGCACCATTCGTATTTACTCCTTGCCTGTCGATGTAATCAACAAACCCTATGGTGATTTTGGCTTTATGTGGAGTGGGCTGATTACTTGGACCTTCGATTGGATCGCCAGTACCTTCACCTATCTGGGAAATCACTGACTCCAAAATATCCTCATAATCTGCAAGCGCTACCATAAGCTCGTCTTCCATCTCATTCACAAAGTCATTCGTCGCTTCTATATCCGTACCGATAGGGAATTCCACAAAGACATTGATCAACTGAGGCTGGTTATCTGGGAAAAACAGGACTTCGGGAGCTCTCACTACCAGTAGCATCAATGATAGTACAAGCAAGAGTACAGTTCCGCCGAGAAACCCATAAGGCTTTTTGCCATTCAGTGCATAAGTCAAAATAGACTCATACATATTTTCCAACTTGACCAAAAAGACTGTCTGGAACCAACGGATTGCCTTTCTAAGTAGAAAGATATTAAATACAGTCAGTAACGAGCCAATTAGCATCAAAGAACCAAAAGCTGTCCATCCTATCAGATAAAAAAGTGCAGAGAGAACCAATAAAATTCCAGCTACAATGATTGATTTTTGCTTCGGCTTATCTTTTGTAACATCCTCCACCTTCATATAAAGTGCAGTCAACACTGGATTAATAACCAGCGCTACAAAAAGAGAAGATGATAGTACGATGATCAAGGTTATAGGAAGGAATTTCATAAACTCCCCTACCGTATCCTGCCAAAAAGCAAGCGGAAGGAATGCCGCCAGCGTAGTCGCTGTAGAAGTAATAATCGGCCAAGCAACTTCCCCAACACCTTCTTTCGCAGCTTGAAGAGCACTCTTGCCTTCGGACATCAATCGATAGATATTCTCAACTACCACGATACCATTATCCACCAGCATACCCAGCGCAAGGATCAAAGAGAAAAGCACCATCAGATTCAGTGTAATCCCAAATGCATTCAGCACCAAGAAAGAGATAAACATGGAGAGAGGAATCGCTATCCCCACAAATAATGCATTCCTAAAACCTAGGAAAAACATCAAAACCAACACCACTAAAATCACCCCGAAAATGATGGAGTTTTCTAAGTCAGACACTTGGAGTCGGGTTGCTTTTGACTGATCGTTTGTGATAGTAATTTCAAGATCTGGAGGAAATCTATTTGCCTTAGTTTCATCAATTATCTCCTTGATTTTATCTGCAGCATTCAATAAATTCTCCCCACTACGCTTCACCACGTTGATCGTAACTACTGGTAGATTTTTGCTTCTGGCATAAGACGTTCTCTCCTTGTATGTGTCTTTTACATCTGCCACATCACGTAGATAAACGATCTTTTGATTATCAGTTTTGACAATGATATCCAATAGATCCATCGGATCAGTAAACTCACCATCTACACGAAGTGTACGCTGAAAATCCCCTGCTCGAATATTACCACCGGATATGGTTACATTCTCTGACTGAATAGCGGAAGATATGTCACCAAAACTTACTCCAACAGCTTCCATTTTGTATGGATCGGCGTTGATTTGAATCTCACGCTCAACGGTTCCTGCTAAGTCAGCCTTGGAAATTTCCGCAAGTTTCTCGATCTCATCCTCTAGATACTCACCAAATTTCTTCAGTTCTGCTTCTGAGTAATTACCCGAAATATTCACGTTCATGATCGGGAAATCAGAGGTATTGATCTCCAATACATTTGGATCCTGATCGAGATCAGTCGGCAACTCACTTTTCGACTTGTCCACTGCATCCTTTACATCCTGAATCGCTTTGGAGATTTCTACACCCGGATTAAATTCTACTACGATAGATGAAAAATCCTGAACTGATGTGGAAGTGATATCCTTCACGTCATTGATAGACTTGAGTTCCTTCTCGATCGGTCTAGTGATCAGGTTTTCCATATCCACCGGCGAATTCCCTGGATAAGGTGTACCCACATATACCGTAGGGATTACAATCTCAGGGAAACTCTCCTTTGGCATGTTACGATAAGCATTCAGCCCAAGGAAAGAAATTATCAGTGTAAGGATCACCACTGAGGTTGAGTTATCTACAGATAAACTGGATAACCCAAACTCGCGTGTAATTTTTGGTTTTTGATTTTCCGACATCTTTTTACAACTGAGCTATATTCACATTGAAATTATCTCCTACCTCTCTGAAGCCTTTATCCACAAGTATTTCATTGCCTTCTAAGCCTTCGAGAATTTCAGTATTCTTATCAAAAGTCTTTCCTCGCTCCACATATTTTTTCTTTGCCATCCCATCTACTACTACAAAGATGTAATCACCTCTGTTGTCACTTAAAATCAAATAACTCGGTACAGTGACTGCATCATTATTTTCATAATCCTGAATCTTCAAAACAGAAATCATATTAGGCTTCACCATCGGGATATTCGGGAGGTAAACCTCCACTTTGAAAGTTCTATTGTTTGGATTGATAATCGCACCTACAGCAGACACCTTGGTTTGAATGTCTTTATTGATCGAAGGAAAGTTTATATCCACTGAGTCGCCCTTTGCCAAAACACCAACATAGGACTCAGAAATATCAGCTTCGATAAACAAATCACTCTCGCCAACAAATTGAAACATCGGAGCACCAGGCTGAACTAATTCTCCCAATCGCACCTGAACAGCTTCTATGGTTCCAGAGAAAGGAGCACGAACGACCGCCTTTGACAATTCAGTTTTCAAAGAAGCCAGGTTTCTCTCCAGTCCTTCTTTTCTATTTTTAGCTTCCAAATACTGAACTTCAGTTCCGATTTCCTGCTTCCATAGTCGCTCTTGCTTTTCAAATAACGTAGTAGCCAGATCCAGCGTATTCTGCAGCTCATCGATTGATCTTTGAATAGACTCAGAGTCAATTCGTGCCAAAACTTCACCTTTAGCCACTCTCATCCCCTCTATCGCCGGAACTTCAAGAATTCTGCCTGCAGTCTCTGCACTAATGCTCACATTCTTTTTGGAAAGTACCGATCCAGTCACTTCTACGTAGTGTTCAAATCTTCCCTTCTTAGCCTGGGCTGTGGTGATCAAAATTGATTTATGATTTGCTTGGGCAAACTCAGGATCAAGCTGGATCAATTCAGCCTCTAACTCTTTTATCTGATTAGTAATCTCGCTTGACTCTGTCTTGAGTTTTTCCAATTCAGCTTTTTTAGCCTCCACTCCGTCTTCAGAAGCACAAGAAATGGCAACCAATGCAAGTGCGATCAAGGGGAAAAATTTATATGTTGCGTTCATGATTTGTTGATAATGTCGTTGTTGAATTATTCTCTTGCCAGGTAGAGAAAGTTGTTTTAGTCAGTGATTCCTTCTTTTAAAATCCCCAGCGCTTTTTCCAAATCAACTTTGGAAATAAGACCATCATAAAGAGCCCCGAGGTAATTGATTTCTGATTCTATCAAGGCCGCATCAGCTTCGACTACTTCCAGGTTGGAACCTACACCTTCGTTGTATTTGATTTTAGAAATATCATAAACTTCCTGAGCTAAGGCCATGCTTTCTCGTTGCACTGCCAATACCTCTAAATCATTCGCTAGGTTTTGCTTTGCTTGATAAATCTCCAATTGAATGTTCTGTCCCAAATAGAATTTCTGATTCTCCAGCTGCTGCAATTGAATTCTATTACGTTGAATTCTTGCACTTTTAGATAATCCGTCAAAAATCGGAATGTTCATTGACACGCCGATCATCGAAGAGCTGAACCAATTGATAGACTTGAACAGGGTATTGAATGAATCTCCGGCACCGGATCGATTGAAATTAGCACTTAGATCTAGAGTTGGCATGTATTGAGAAGTATTATACTTAAGATCCAACTGAGTCAATTCAAGGTTTGTCTCCAACTGATCCATTTCCACACGATGAGCACCTTCCATGACTTGTAGAGCTGCGATGTCTTCTGCGGGATTTAGCTCCGCTAAAGTCTCAGTGATTAGTATGTCGTAATTCTTTGGCAACCCAAGTTGGATTTTCAACAGCTGCTTAGAAATATCATAGGCGGTGATGCTTCTCTTTAATTGAGAAAAGGTATTGTTCCGTTGAACTTGAATTCTCGAAACGTCAACTTTTTCAGTAAATCCAGCTTGATTCAGCGCTTTTGTTTCTTCCAAAAGTGAATCAATTCTAGTAAGGTTTGCCTGTGAAAGTTTGATACGCTCTGCATTTACCAAGACACCGAAATAGGCTTTTTTCACATTTTCAATAACATCATTCTCCACCTTTATCTTGTCATATTCGGTCAGTGCTTTATATGTCTTAGCAGCTCGTAACCCTACGAAAAATGATCCGTCAAATATCATTTGAGTCAAATTAACCCCTGCATTTGCTGAATAGTTTACTCCAAATCGTGCAGGTATTACGTCAGAAGGATTGGTGGGATCACCAAAAGGTGGCTCATTTGGTAAGAATACCACCTGCACCAATGGATTATAGTTTATCCCAACAGTACCATTAAGCTGTGGCAATCCTGCTGCCGTCTCCTCCTTGATCGTGGTCTGAGATACCATTATCTCCAGTTTTGCATTCTTTGCATCCACATTGTTTTCCAAGGCATAAGCCAAGGTTTCCTTGAGATTAAGTTGCAGTGTCTCCAAAGGCTGGACGTTTTGGGCGAAGGCATCCACATTGAATAAGCTAAAGGCTACAATCGTTAGTAAATAAAGCTTTGATTTAAACATGATATAATTCTAAAAGGGATCTGTTATCTGTTTTTTTAGGTAAATGAGCTGGTTTTCTCAAGGGTTTTTAAACTGAATTCTGCTGATATAAATAAGCTTGCCTACCTTTTTCGGTAAAGATACCATGTAAAAAATGATCTAGCATCTCCATATGAAGAGATAATAAGCTATAATCATTTCTATTGTAGTTTAATGGATTCATAGCAGCCGAAATTTGATCCACGCGCATATTGGCCAATATCTTAGCATTAATTTCAGGCCGAAAATAGCCAAGAGTTTTACCTTTCTCAATCACATTGACTATATCTGTCACAATAACATTTTCCTTAAACTCATTAAACATCTCCCAAACTTCAGGGAAATACTTTTGGATCTCAAGTAAAGCCAATGGATTCAATCCTGATAGGCGGTCTCTAACCATTTTGGACGTATACACCAAATGCTCAATGACACCATCATCTCCTTCCATTACTTTATTCAGTGTATCTTGATCTTCCTTCAAAACTAAAGAAAACGACTCTTTCACCAGTTGTTTTTTGTCTTTGAATTCTTGGTAGATTGTCTTTTTGGAAATTCCAGCCAGTCGAGCAATATCCTCCATAGTAATGGCCCTTACACCGTACTGGCTAAACTGCTCAATCGCTATACCTAGAATCTTCTCTCTCATTTATTCTAATACACTAAATTTTCAGGACGTAAAACTACGGAAACTTTCATCTCTTCAAAAGTTTCTTACGTATTAAAAACGAACAATATTCGGATTCAATAATAAAAAACTATAGAAAAGTGCGCAGAATTGAACAGTTAATGATTATTTTAAAATATTAAGTAAGAAGAAAGATGTTAGAAGCAAAAAGTAAAACCAATTGGCTTCATTGGGAGAAGTGAAGTGTGAGCGAAAAAGTAATCTTGGTCTAGTATAAATTCTTCAGAACTATCAAAAGCAAAGAGGCATGGACATACGGGAAAGAGGTCACCTGGTTTTATGTCAATTTCACAACATAGCAGTCTGAATACTTCCTTCAGCTAGGCACAAATTAGAGGACTTTCACTAAACCACCAGGCTGAGCCAAAAGTAAAAGGGGGCTAGCAACTGATAGCTACAACCCAAGCACCTGACGTAGTCTCGAATAGCCAGTCTTACTCACTGGCACTTTCTCACCACCTCTGAGTAGCACCAAGTAATTATCACGCTCATATGGTTCTATTTTGGTGATCTCATTCAAGTTGATCAGATACGATCTATGCACTCGCACAAATTTATTGGGATCCAATGCCTCTTCCAGCGATTTCATCGTCATCTTCTTCAGGTATTTACCTGAAGCTGTATGTATAGCGATGTAGTCGTCCTCGGCTTCAAAAAAACTAGCTTCGTGGGTCGGAATGATTTTGATCTCATTTTTGACCCTTACAACTAAGCGGTTTCGCTTTTCGGCCAATTCATTCAGTTTTTGGCTGGATTCGTTATTTGCTCCTTGCTGCGCAAGAAACTTCTCTATGGCTTGGGAAAATCTATCCTCGGAAAATGGTTTGAGCAAGTAATCAATTGCTTTGGCATCAAAAGCACTCAGAGCATACTGATCAAAAGCCGTCGTAAAAATGACCGCAGGAGGCTCATCTAAAAGTTCAAGCATTTCAAAACCGGTAATTTTAGGCATCTGGACATCTAGGAAAATCAAATCCGGATTATGCTCTTGTATGGCCTTGAGTCCTTGAAACCCATTTTGACAAACTCCAACCAACTCAAACTGGGGGAATTTGGCCAAGTACTCCTGCACTATACTTGCAGCCAGAGGCTCATCATCTACAATTAAAGTTTTAATCATTTCTGTTGGGGTATTTTTAAAATAACTGTAAAAAGTGAGTGCTCAGCTTTAGACTCCAAGAGGTCTCTTCTGCCAAAAAGCAGAAAAAGCCGACGATCTACAGAGCTCAAACCAAAGCCCGTTCCTTTGGGAGCCGCCACGGCTGGATCAAAAGGATTTTCGATTTTCAGCATCAAATAATTTTGTTCCTTATATGCCTGGACAAGTATTTTCACATCCTCTGTTATGCCATATAGTCCATGCTTTATTGCATTTTCAAGAAGAGGCTGAATCAACAATTGCGGCACACGCATTTGCTTGACCTCATCTACCAAATCAAACTCGACTTCCAGTCGGTGACCAAACCTCACTCGCTCAATATCCAGATACATTTTCAGGTAACTCAATTCCTCTTCTAGACTCACCCACTGTTGATGATCTTTTCGAATCGTTCCGCGAAGAAAGTCTGAAAGCTGAAGTACCATCTCACGGGCTTTTTGAGGCTGGGAAACTGTCAGTGCAGAGATAGAGTTGAGACTGTTGAAAAGAAAATGAGGCTGAAGCTGCTGACGAAGCTGTGTCAATTCTGCTTCCCGGGAAAGCTCATTCATCATCACTTCCCTTTTTTGAGCCTCGTTTTGCTCTTCAAGTTTGGATACTGCCAAAGCCAACATTGCTACAAAAATCTCAGCGACTCCAAGGAATACCCACTTTAACAGGAAATTCTCACGAAGAAAAGACTGATAGAGCTCATTCTGGTCGAAAACCCACTTCAGGAGATGATAATGAAAGTAAATAGCTATAAAACTATAGAGTAAAGGAAATATCAACAACATGCTGTTGTTGCGTCCAGTCGGCACATAGAAATCAAATGTTCTATCAATGACATTTACTCCAACAACAAATAGTATCGCAAATACCAATGAATCTACCATAGCTACGGATTGATCCACTCCATAAAACATCAGCAATCCAAACGTACCAAGGAACCAGATTAACCCGGCTCCTTGGATGATCCAATTACTTTTAGAAGGATTTGAAAATACTCTAGAGAACAAAAGGATAGTAGTTTATGGAAGGAATTTCGTTAATAAGATTTGATTTCCAAACCTCCGAAGAAGACTGTCCCTCTGATCACAAGAACTTTGTCCTGATCTACTTCAGACTGACGATACACTCGCTTATCTTCCACTCCTGCTGCTATATTGGTCACCTCCACTCTTACATCCCAATGAGGAGGAACTACTAGCTTGATCGCCCCGAATATCACATCTACTTGGAGATTAACCATTCCGGTAAAATCCGATTGAGTCAGGTCCAGGTCAATCCCGCCAAATGCAGCAGTCAATTTTCCGCCTTGGAAATTCTTAGTCAGCATTCTTTTATTGATCCCACTAAATATCGAGTCAATGGATACACTGTCTGAGTAGCTGGTACCAGAGACACCGGACATTCCTGAGTATGATTTAGCCCCAGAAGCTTGGCTAGAGAATGATGACTTTTCTCCTTTATTATACTCCTCGCCTATTTTATATTCTTCACCTGACGTAGGGGAAGACGTGGATTTAGCTCTGATTTTTTCCTGAATATCGTCTAAGACCTGCTGCTCCTTTCGCTTTTTGGTAATCAGGTATATACCGACCAATATCAGGGCTATGGGGAATATAAATCGCTGTAAGCCAAAATGAAAATCAAATTCCTGCTCAAGTAAAAAGAAGGTTCCCATCCCCAGCATCATTACTCCAAAAAAACTCTTGAACTCATGCTTAACCAAAGTAATCACCCCAATAGCGATTAAAATCATTGGCCAGGAAAGTAGCCATTCAGGGTAAAATATATCCAGCTTCCTAAGTAAAATCAGGACGCCTACTGCGAGGATTATAAATCCGAAGATCATTCCTCCATCATTGTTGTTTATGCGATTTCGTTTCATCAGTTTAAGTTTTTATTTGTAAAGACTCGCTGGAATCTCCTTTAAAATTTATTGATGATCGAAAGTACAGGATAGGACATGCTCCTGGAATAAACAAAAGGCCAATTCAATCTAAAAGTCGGTAAAGCACACAAAAAAGTCGGTGAAATTTCACCCTGAATTCTTACCGATCGGACAGCTGCTTCGCTGCAATAAACTCTGCGTAACCCAAGTCCTCTGGAGTGGTGATCTTGATATTTTGCGGATTTCCTGAAATCAGAGTCACTTGCCAACCTTGATTTTCATAGACTGTGGCATCATCGGTAAACTGCTGAAGTTCAGTTACGGCAAAAGCTTTCTTGATTCTATCAACCTGAAAAGTCTGAGGAGTCTGGACCAAGCGGAAATACTGACGTTCTTCGTAAAAAGACTTTCCATCATCTCTAAGTTTCCTGATAGAATCTTTCAAAGCAATGACTGCGATAGCACTACCGGCATGCTCCGCTACTTCAAAGCTCTCCGAGATAACAGACTCTGCTACAAAAGGCCTTACTCCATCGTGAATAGCCACGAGTTCGGTCCCCGCTTTGAGAGAATGTAACCCATTTCTCACCGACTGAAACCTAGAATTTCCACCTGCAACTAGTCGATGGGGAATTTTGAATTTAAATTGAGCACACAATTCCTCCCAGTAAAGGAAGTCGCTTTCAGGAAGCACAAGTATTAAATCAATGGTTGGGTCTACTTTGTGAAATACAGAAAGCGTACGCATCAGCACTGGTTTGCCAGCAACGGGCATATATTGCTTGGCTACGGGCCCGCCCATTCTTGTACCTTTTCCTCCTGCTACCAGGATTGCAGCTTTGTTTGTCATAGTAAGTTTCTGCAAACCTAAGGATTAAACAGTCCTTAGATTTTACTACAAAGTTATATCTATGTGAACATAAAAAAAGCTCCTTTCGGAGCTTTAAGTATTAAAGGATTAACATCGCATCTCCATAAGAGAAGAATCGATATTTTTCTTTGATGGCTTCTTTGTATGCTTTCATCACCAAATCATATCCTCCAAAAGCTGCCGCTGTCATCAGCAAAGTAGATTCTGGGAGGTGAAAGTTGGTAATCAATGAATTTGCGATTTTGAATTCGTAAGGTGGGATAATAAACTTATCAGTCCATCCAGAGCTAGCTTTCAATCGACCGTTTGCAGTAACCGACGACTCGATAGTTTTCAAAGAAGTAGTACCTACTGCTACCACTCGCTTTTTAGCGTCCAATGATCTATTCACCAAATCTACCGTTCCATCAGGAATCTCATAGTTTTCGGAATCCATCTTATGCTTAGTCAGATCTTCCACATCTACCTGACGGAAAGTACCCAAGCCAACATGAAGTGTAATTGGAGCTACGTCTACACCTTGAAGCTCAAGTCTTTTCAGCAAATGGGGTGTAAAGTGTAATCCTGCTGTCGGTGCTGCTACAGCTCCCACATTCTTGGCAAACACAGTTTGATATCTTTCTTTATCTTCTGCTTCTACCTTTCTTTCGATGAATTCCTTCAAAAGAGGAGTCTCCCCTAGTGTATCTATGGTCTTATGAAATTCCTCTTCGGTTCCATCAAACAAAAAGCGAATGGTACGACCTCTGGATGTAGTGTTGTCAATTACCTCGGCAACTAGATCTGAATCTCCAAAATAAAGCTTATTACCAACTCTGATTTTACGAGCTGGATCTACCAAGACATCCCAAAGTTTCAATTCCGCATTTAGTTCCCTTAATAGAAATACCTCTATTTCCGCACCTGTTTTCTCTTTGTTTCCATAGAGTCTTGCAGGAAATACCTTGGTGTCATTAGTTACAAAGACATCACCATCACCAAAATATTCGATAATATCTTTAAAAACTCTGTGTTCAATTTCACCAGTATTTCTATGGAGAACCATCAATCTGGATTCATCCCGATTGGCTGCTGGATAATGAGCTACTAGTTTCTTTGGAACGTCAAATTTGAAATCCGATAATTTCATATGTTTATTATTAGTCTTTTAAAGGCCATCCCGTCCAGATGATTATCAGGAGCTACCGGGAGAAATCTCGCATGGCTGATATTCATGCCAATATATATCGTTTCCGACTTGCTCGATTTCATAGATAAGTTTTAGATGTCTTGAGTGATTTAGAATATCTCTAAAAAATGCAAAGATACTAACAAAATCAGGCAATTTCAGCTAACTTGACAAATTGTTTTAAACCAACTATTCACATATGCTCTTTTTCAAACTCTCATGGGAAAGTTTTCGCTTCGCGATTTCAGCATTAAAAACTAGTCTCACCCGGACCATATTATCTCTTTTGGGGGTAACAATCGGTATTTTCGCCATCATTGCTGTATTCACTTTAGTCGATTCCCTAGAAAATAACATCAAGTCATCCTTTTCATTTTTAGGAACAAATGTTATGCGGGTCGATAGATTTCCATTTGCAAGTGGACCACAAGACTACCCATGGTGGAAATATTTCAGAAGACCACCTGGTACTGTGGCCGAGTATGAGTTTCTTAAGGAGAGACTCACATCCGCTAAAGCAGTGACTATATCAGCATCGGCCTCCACCACGGTAAAAGCAGGAAGCAATGCCTATCAAGGCATGGCTCTGACTGGAGCAGTTTACTCTTATCAGGATGTCTATGAGTTATCTATAGAGGAAGGAAGGTATTTCACGGCTTCAGAAATAAATGCCTCTAGAAATTTTGCAATCATAGGAAGAGAAATAGCCAACACACTTTATCCACAGCAAGAAGTACTCGGAAAACCTATAAAAATCAAGGGGATGAAATTCACCGTAATCGGGGTTTTTGAGGAAGAGGGAGAAGGATTATTTGGCGGAGCATCCAAAGATGAGGCCTGCTTGATTCCGTATGGTGCTTTCACAAAAATGTATTACACAGGTAGAAATGGTTTGGAGCCCGAAATCGCTGTTCAAGGCATGGAAGAGGACATTGGGTTAGTCTCTTTGGAAAATGAATTGACTGGATTACTTCGTGCAAAAAGAGGTTTAAGACCTAGAGATGAAGATAACTTTGCATTGAACAAAACGGAGTTTATTCAAAATGCAATTGGGTCAGTATTTGATATAATTTCGATTGCAGGTTGGGTAATCGGTGGATTTTCAATTCTTGTGGGAGGGTTCGGTATCGCAAATATCATGTTTGTATCTGTTCGGGAGCGAACAAACATTATAGGTATTCAAAAGTCATTGGGAGCAAAAAATTATTTTATTCTTTTCCAGTTTCTTTTTGAATCCATTTGTCTAAGTCTAATTGGAGGCATGACAGGAATAATTATTGTCTATTTCCTAACCTTTATCCAGTTGGGTACTTTGGAAATCGTATTATCCATCAGCAATATTATACTAGGACTTGGAGTCTCTACTATTATTGGAGTAGTTTCAGGAATTGTACCTGCAACGCTTGCTGCCAGAATGGATCCGGTAGAAGCAATCAGAACGACGTAATTATTCCATAACCCAAAAAAACAAAAAGCGGTTGCCAACAATTTGGGAACCGCTTTTTGGTTTATATTGAAAGGAGTTATTCTTCGATAACTACTTCACTAGCTCCTTTGGATAATCCAGAAGCAGCTTTGATCTTCACTTCAAGCTCTTCCATCAATTCAGGGTTATCCAAAAGCAGAGTTTTCACAGACTCCCTACCTTGACCAAGCTTTTCTCCGTTGTAAGAGAACCATGAACCGGCCTTTTTAATGATATCCAGCTCTACACCTAAGTCAATTATTTCCCCTACTTTGGAGATTCCTTGCCCATACATGATATCAAACTCAACGACCTTAAACGGAGGAGCGACTTTATTCTTCACCACCTTCACCTTTGTTCTATTACCGAGGATGTTGTCTGCACTTTCTTTGATCTGACCGATTCTACGAATATCCAATCGTACTGAAGCATAGAATTTCAATGCATTACCACCAGTGGTAGTTTCAGGATTACCGAACATCACTCCTATCTTCTCACGAAGCTGGTTGATGAAAATACAAGAACAACCAGTCTTATTGATAGCTCCAGTAAGCTTACGCAAAGCCTGGGACATCAATCGTGCCTGCAATCCCATTTTGCTATCTCCCATATCACCTTCTAGCTCGCCTTTTGGCACCAAAGCAGCTACGGAGTCAATCACGATAATATCAATCGCCCCAGAACGGATCAGATGCTCAGCGATTTCAAGTGCTTGCTCTCCATTGTCCGGCTGGGAGATCAGTAGATTTTCTGTGTCTATTCCTAGCTTTTCTGCATAGCTCTTATCAAAGGCATGCTCTGCATCGATGAAAGCCGCTAATCCACCTGCCTTTTGGGCCTCAGCTATACAATGCAGGGTTAGCGTAGTTTTACCAGAAGACTCAGGCCCATATATTTCTATCACACGGCCACGAGGGATCCCTCCAATGCCCAAGGCAATGTCCAAACCCAATGAACCCGTCGATATGGCCGGGATATCCACCACCTTATTATCGCTTAGCTTCATTACAGCTCCTTTACCGTAAGTCTTTTCCAACTTGTCGATGGTCAGTTGCAGTGCTTTTAATTTTTCAGCGTTATTACTCATGCTTTTATTTGGTTAGAATCTATAGTTATATGAAAGTAAAGAAACAGTGGACTATAAGCAAGACGTCCTCTACTATTGTTTTGGAATGCCAAATTCGTAATTTTAATCGCCTTTCGGCACGTTTTTTCGTAATACCTATAGATTACCCACCTTTTCGTCAGGTATTGTCATTAAAATTTATGAAAAGAATCCTCGGATCAATTACACTACTCATTTTCATTACCCTGTCTAATCTCTCAGCTCAGGGATTTGCAGGCAACTCTCCCTTTACATTTGGAGAGGAATTGTCCTTTGAGGTTTCTTATGGTTGGCTTAATCTAGCAGACGCAAAAATGCAGGTTTCCAAAAGACCACAAGACCAGAATGACAAACCACACTATAAAATAGATGTATATGGTAAGACTAAAGGTGCTGCCACTATTTTCGGAAAAGTGAATGATAATTGGGGAACGTACTTAGATGTAGAAACCAATTTACCTTCTGTGTCCTACCGACATATTGAAGAAGGGAAATACAGAAAGCATGAGTTCGTTCACTTTGATCAGAAAAATAAGAAAGCTACGATGAAGCTTTTTGACAAAGAAAACAGAAACCTAAAAGAAACTAAGGATTTTGATTTGCCGGGACAAGTTCAGGATTTAGTCAGTGGTTTTTATTATTTGAGAACACAAGATTTGAAGAATTTAAAGGAAGGAGAAGCAATCTTAATTCGTGGATTCTTTGATAAGGAAATATATAACATAAAGTTAATCTACGAAGGCACCGAGACCATTGACACCAACCTTGGCACGAAAGAAACTTACATTTTCTCACCTCAACTCCCAAAGAACAAACTATTCAGAGGTGATTATCCAGTGAAGGTCTGGGTTACAAAGGATCAGAACAAAATTCCAGTGAAAATCAAAGCGAATCTATTTATTGGGTCATTGAATTTAGACATCATATCTGCTAAGGGACTGAAAAATAACTAATTCAAAAGATCATAACATTAAGATAACATAGTACTGCTAATACCAAATTTTCTTGTCATTTTCATTGTGTAGCGCGTACATGAACAATCTATTGTTTGGCTTCAATCCTTAAATATTCCTTAATTTTAAACCAAACATTAAGAAATCACTGATGAGCGACAAGCAAAAAATCAAAGTTCTGGTAGTTGACGATGAACCTGATATTGTTGAAATCCTGAAATACAATCTTCAAAAGGAAGGCTACGAAGTGGCCACCGCCGAAGATGGAATTAAAGCAGTAAAAGTTGCTGCGAAATTTTTACCTGATGTGATTCTCCTGGACATCATGATGCCAAATCAGGATGGCGTGGAAACTTGCCTGCAGGTAAGACAAATTCCCGAGCTAAAAAATACTTTTATTATCTTCCTGACTGCCCGTATGGAAGAGTACTCTGAAGTGGCAGCTTTTGATGTGGGAGCGGATGATTACATCACCAAGCCAATCAAGCCAAGAGCGCTGATGAGCCGTATTTCAGCTTTGTTTAGACGAGAATCAAAAAAAGAGCAGGAGCAGGTTCAGATCAAAATCAGAGATTTGATTATAGATCGAGGTAGCTACACCATTGATAAATCCGGAAAGACCATTACACTGCCCAAGAAAGAATTTGAGTTGTTGTATTTCCTAGCCAAAAACCCTAATATCGTTTTCAGTAGAGATGAACTTCTTCAGAATATCTGGGGCGCAGATGTGTTTGTATTGGCTAGAACAGTGGATGTACATATACGTAAAGTGCGTGAGAAAATCGGAGAAGACTACATCACTACTGTAAAAGGTGTAGGCTACAAATTCGAATTAGGGCAATAAATGTTTACCACTTCCAGAGGAATTTCTTTGATCCTGGCTTTAGCCATCTCGGCTCTGGTTGTGGCTTTTTTATCGCTAATGGACGGAGCAGGTTTACTTTTGCTCCTAGTTGCCTGGGGGGTTTCATTTTCCTCCTCCTATCTACTGATCTCTTTCATGTTGGAGTTTTTGATTTTCAAGGAGATCGGGGACATCTATTCCTTACTGGAAAAAATCCAGCGAAAAGACCTATCCGAAATCAGCGAAAAAGGGAGAAAAGGATCAATCTCTCCCCTACGCAAAATCAACAAAGTCATCAACTCCTATGCGATTGCGCGGCAAAAGGAAATTGATACACTTCAGAAAAATGCGGAGTTCAGACGCGAGTTTATCGCTGACATTTCCCACGAGTTAAAGACTCCAATTTTTGCCACCCAAGGCTACATTCATACCTTACTTGACGGCGCTATCGATGACAAGCAAGTCCGCATGCGTTTCTTAAAGCGTGCCGCAAAAAGCCTGGATTCCTTGGATGTTTTGGTTCAAGACCTTCTTACGCTGAACCAAATGGAAAGCGGAGTAATCAAATTCAATTTCTCTGAATTTGATCTCAAGGAACTCGTCGAAGAAGTGATGGAAGAACTGGAGCATAAAGCTTCCAAGCGGGAAATCCATATCAAGTTTGACTTCGAAGAAGGAAAAACCTACTTGACCAAAGGCGACCGACAAAAAATATACAGGGTATGTCAAAACCTTATTTTCAATGCCATGAAATATAATCACAATGGCGGCGAGGTACATGTACTTTTAAAAGCACATAAAAACACCATCCAGGTAGATATTACCGATGATGGGCCTGGAATTCCACCGGAAGACCTGAAGCGAATCTTTGAGCGATTCTACCGGGTGGAGAAAAGTAGAAACAAAAAAGAAGGCGGTACAGGCTTAGGCTTAGCGATCGTAAAGCATATTCTCGAAGGTCACAAAAGCAAGATTTCTGTAAGCTCAACGGTGGGTAAAGGATCTATTTTCAGTTTTTCTTTGCCTTTGGTGAAAATTGACACTCCAGAAGATAAACTTAAAGGGATAACTCTCTAAGAATAAATCCCAGAGAAGTTTTTTACCCATCCTTTTTTCCTTACTTTTGCAGCCTCAATTGAAAGAGGCAGGAGAATCCATGAAGAAAGTAGATTTTGACAATCTTATTCTGTTTGAAAACGAGGATTACCTGGTAATCAATAAACCGCCGTATCTGTCAAGCTTAGACGACAGACACGAAGCGCAGAACATCCTAGACCTTGCCAAGGCACACACCCCCGATTCCCAGCTGTGCCATAGATTGGATAAGGAAACTTCAGGATGTCTAGTGATTGCCACGAATCCAGCAGCCTACAGGCATTTGGCTATGCAGTTTGAAAGCAGAAAAGTAAACAAGGTCTATCATGCAGTGGTGGAAGGGATCAAGGAATTCAGCGATGAGCTGGTGGACCGAAATCTCTTAGCCAACAACAAAGGAATCGCCAAAGTAAGTAAGGATGGCAAGCCGGCGCAGACAGTTTTCAATACATTGAAAACCTACTACGCGCATACGCTAGTCGAATGCAAACCCATCACTGGGAGACTGCATCAGATTAGGGTTCATTTGGCTTACCTGAAGTCGCCCATTTGTGGTGACACCTTATATGGAGGGAACCCTTTATACCTTTCTTCTATCAAGCGTCGCTTCAATTTAAAAAAAGAGACAGAAGAATTACCAATTATGCAGCGGGTTTCGCTTCATGCTTATTCGATTGGATTCAAGGGTTTGGACGACAAAGAAATTTTCGTAAATGCCCCTTATCCGAAGGATTTCAAGGTTTTGGTCAATCAACTAGAGAAAACCAGCTAAGAAATTCAGATAGAAAAAGAGTTAGAAACAACCGGTTTTAAGAGGTAGTAAAACGCTAAGCCTGTGAAAATTAGGACTTAGTATTGGAAATATTTTGCATCGAAAATAAAATACTCCTATCTTTGTGTCCCTTTTTGAGGGTGAAATAAATTTAACAAGCTAAATATTAAACAGTTACACAGTGGATACTTTGAGCTATAAGACCGTATCAGCCAATGCCGCGACTGCAGATAAGCAATGGGTGGTAGTGGATGCCCAAGCAGCAGTTTTGGGTAGATTGGCTAGTGAGGTAGCAAAAATCTTAAGAGGTAAGACGAAGCCAAGCTTCACCCCTCACGCTGATTGTGGTGACAACGTCATCGTAATCAACTCTGACAAAATCAGACTAACTGGTGACAAGTGGGACTCCAAAGTTTATGTGAGACACACAGGTTATCCAGGTGGACAGCGTATCTCTACGCCAAGATTATTGAAGGACAAATCTTCAACCATCTTGATCGAGAAAGCTGTAAGAGGCATGTTGCCTAAAAACAGATTGGGAAGAAAATTATACGGCAACTTGTACGTGTATGAAGGATCTGAGCATCCACATACTGCACAGCAGCCTAAAGCCATCACTCTTTAATCGACTACAATGGATATTATCAACAAAATCGGTAGAAGAAAAACCTCTGTAGCCAGAATTTACATGGCGCCAGGTAAAGGTGAAATCACCGTGAACAACAGAGCTCTTGACGTTCACTTCCCATTTGAACTTCACCAGATCGTAGTAAAGCAGCCCCTTACGCTAGTAGGGGTAGAAGGTAACTACGACATCAAAATCAATGTAGATGGTGGCGGAAGTACAGGTCAGGCAGAGGCAGCTCGTATGGCTATCTCTCGTGCTTTGTGCGAATTCGACGCAGAACACAGACCTGCATTGAAAAAAGAAGGTTTCCTCACACGTGACCCTAGAATGGTGGAACGTAAGAAGCCAGGACGTAGAAAAGCAAGAAGAAAATTCCAGTTCTCAAAACGTTAATCTGGATTTACTTCAGAATATACAAATTATATTATGGCCAAATTAGAATATAAAGACTTACTAGATGCTGGTGTTCACTTCGGACACTTGACGAGAAAGTGGGATCCGAGAATGGCTCCATACATTTTCATGGAGAAAAATGGTATCCACATCATCGATCTAAACAAAACGCTTGCTAGCCTCGACGAAGCATCTAATGCTATCAAGCAAATCGTACGCTCCGGCAAAAAAGTGATGTTCGTTGCTACTAAGAAGCAAGCGAAAGATCTTGTAGCTACTGAAGCGAAAAGACTAAACATGCCTTACGTAACCGAAAGATGGTTAGGTGGTATGTTGACTAACTTCGCTACAATCCGCAAATCATTGAAGAAAATGTCCGGTTTGGACAAATTGATGAAAGAGGAAGCTTACAAGAACCTTGCGAAGAAGGAACGTTTGATGGTTTCCCGTCAGAAAGACAAAATGGAAGATGTTCTTGGCGGTATCGCTGACTTGAGCAGACTCCCTGCAGCTCTTTTCGTAGTGGACATCAAAAGAGAACACATCGCAATTGCTGAAGCAAAAAAGCTTGGTATCCCTGTTTTCGCATTAGTTGATACGAACTCTAACCCGAACGAGGTTGACTTCGCTATCCCAGCTAATGACGATGCTTTCAAGTCCGTTTCTTTACTAGTTAAAGCGTTCGGCGCAGCAATCGAAGAAGGTCTTTCAGAGCGCAAGAAAGACAAAGAAGAAGCTAAACTTTCTGAAGAGGAAGAAGCGAAGAAAGCTGTGGACGCTGAAACAAAAGAATAATCCACACCTTGATTTGAAATAAATTGAAAATTGAACATCAGGTTTCGGCCTATGTTCAATTTTTTTGTTTTACCTGCATTCGATCTTTGAGTCTTCTCGAAGCTGAAAAATGCTCCCACTTAAAAAGTATAAAACCTCATAGGCCTTCAACTGCCTGCTGATGTTTTTTCAAAAAAATATAATCCGTTTAATTTTAAACTGACAATACAATGGCAATTACTGCACAAGAAGTAAACAAACTGAGACAAATGACCGGTGCCGGTATGATGGATTGCAAAAAAGCGCTAACCGAATCAGAAGGCGATTTCGAAAAAGCTGTGGACATCCTCAGAAAGAAAGGTCAAAAAGTATCTGCTTCCAGAGCTGATCGTGAGACTAAAGAAGGTGTAGCTGTAACTAAGGTGACTGAAAATGGCGCTAAAGGAACTTTGCTTACTTTGACTTGCGAAACTGACTTTGTTGCTAAAAATGAAGAATTCGGTGCATTTGCAAACACACTACTTGACCTTGCAGTAGAAAACGGCGCAACTTCTGTAGAAGAAATCCTTGCCCTTCCTTTCGAAAACATCACTGTAGCTGAGAAAATCACTGAGATGACTGGTAAGATCGGTGAGAAACTTGAGATCTCTCATTACGAGGTGATTTCTGCTGAGACAGTAGTTCCTTACATCCACTCTAATGGTAAATTAGGTGTATTGGTAGGATTGACTAATACTTCTGGAGCTGACGTAGAGGAAGCTGGTAAAGATGTGGCAATGCAAATTGCAGCGATGAACCCAGTTGCTTTGGATAAAGACGGAGTTGACTCTTCTGTAGTAGAAAGAGAAATCGAAGTTGGAAAAGAACAAGCAAGAGCTGAAGGTAAGCCTGAAGAAATGCTTGAGAAAATCGCTCTTGGTAAACTAAACAAGTTCTACAAAGAGAATACACTTCTTAGCCAATCTTTCGTGAAAGACAACAACAAGACTATCGCTCAGTACCTTGACAGCGTAAGCAAAGGAATGACAGTATCTGCATTCAAAAGAGTTTCAATCGGTTAATCCGAGAAGATTCTAAATCATAAAAAAACCTCTTCAATTAAGTTTGAAGAGGTTTTTTTATTTTAGTTTAAAAAGGCCAGATGAAAGATTTAAATTCAAAGCCCTTAATCGAGAAAGCAAGTCAGCAAATTATATTAGCTTTTGTTTTTGAAATTCATACCCCACAACAGATGAAAAATATTCTTACTACTGCACTTTTACTAGTTGCTTTGGTTTCTTCTAGCCTCGGCCAAAATTGGGATTGGGGAGGACCGATTGATCCACTTCAAGCTAAGTTTGAGGTGAAACATTACAGGCTGGAACTAGAGCTTTTCCCGGAAAGTAAATCAATCAAAGGAAAAAGTACTGTTACATTTTCTGCCAACAAACAGGTAGACACTCTTCGATTAGACCTTATCGATGAATATAAAGTGACAAGTGTGCAGGTGAATGGGGCCGATCTTGAATTTTCTCATGAAAATGATCTCCTCGATATTCTAGTGGTTAATTGTTCTTGTAATGCAGTGGACATTTCTTACGAAGGAATAACTCCAATTGCCCTTAATCCACCTTGGGAAGGGGGTTTTACCTGGAAAAAAGACAATCTTGGAAATGACTGGATGGGTCTTTCATCGCAAGGAGAAGGTGCGAAGATATTCATGCCTGCGCTGGATCATCCGTCCTCAGAAGCCGCAGAGGGCGTGGATTTATTGATTACCGTTCCTAAACCGTATTTCGTAGCAGCTAATGGGATACTTGAGCACGTCACGCAGAATGAAGAAAAACAGACCTACCATTGGGCAACAGATTATCCGATTAATAATTATGGAATCAACTTTACCATGGGGGTTTTTCATGAGGAAGAGCTACCCTTCACCTCTGTTTCTGGTGATCAAGTCCCCATGCATGTCTGGGTATTGCAGGAAAACAAAGATAAAGCACAGGATATTCTGGAAGTGCTAAAGGTATCCACCGAAACTCATGAGAAGTATTTTGGCGCATACCCCTGGCCAAATGACAAGATTGCCATAGTTGAAACGCCTTATCTCGGCATGGAGCATCAGACCATCAATGCATACGGAAACTTCTATCGTTTCGTAAAAATGGGCTCAGTCAACTATGATAATTTATTGCACCATGAACTAGGTCATGAGTGGTTCGGGAATAAGGTTTCAGTCGGTGACTGGGCGGATTTCTGGATTCATGAGGGGATCACCGCATATGGAGACTGGCTGTTCTACCTAGAGCATGGCGGAGAAGAAGCTTACTTCGAAAAAGTGAATGGCACATTAAAATCGATTAGCCATTCCAAACCAGTGGCCAGTCCTGTTAACAGCACTGAAGAGGAAGCTTATCACTCAGAAATTTATACCAAAGGCGCGTATATCATGCATTCGCTACGCGGGATTTTAGGCGATGAGGTTTTCTTTGCGACGTTGAAAGCATTTGCGAATGACCCGAGATTCACCTATGAAAACCAAGTGAATACCCGTGATTTTATTGATTTTGTCCATTCCTCTACCGGAGAAGACTTAGAAGGCTTTTTTCGGCTATACCTTTATTCCACAAATATTCCAGAAGTGAAAATCTCTAAAAAGGGAAATAAAGGCTTTGAAGTTTCACTGCTGGGAATTGATTTCCAATTGCCTGTTGAAGTGGAAACAGATAAGGGGATAGAAGTAGTGATGTTGGGTAGGGATCCAGTTTTGATTAATAGCATCAGCGAGCCAAATGTGGACCCGAGGGGTTGGTTAATGCTGAAAAAGTAAGGATTTATCTTTTTTAAATGCCTATTACACAAAAAAACCTCTTCAATTCATTTTGAAGAGGTTTTTATTTTTTTTTAATAAGGTCCAAGCCCGCCTGGCGTCGGACAGGTCTGAAGACTTGAACCAAGAGTTAGGGTTGATTCAAAAATGCTTCCAACCCTGCGCTTTGATCTGAACAGCAGTCCCACTTTTTGTAACCAAGAACTTACCTTCTTCTGATTTGGTGATATGACCGATGAAGTGGATATCAGGATGTTTTTCCAGCTTCGCAAAATCATTCTGATCAATCGTGAAAAGCAACTCGTAATCCTCTCCCCCATTCATCACACAAGTGATCGGATCAAGATTCAATTCAACTGCTGTATCAAAAGTCTGCTTATCAATCGGAAGCTTATCTTCATAGATAGTCGCTCCTACTCCTGATGCTTTGCAAATATGAAAAATCTCCGAAGCCAAGCCATCCGAAATATCCATCATACTTGTCGGTACAACTTCCATCTCCCGAAGTTCATGGATAATATCCACTCGAGCATCTGGCTTTAATTGCCGAGCAGTAACCAAGGTATATTTCCCTAAATCAGGCTTCATGTCAGGATTTGCTAGAAAAACTTCCTTTTCACGCTCCAAGATTTGCAACCCAACCAATGCCGCTCCCAAATCCCCAGTCACGCAAAGAATATCATTTTCTTTAGCACCGGATCTATAGGAGATTTGCTCGGGCTTAGCCTCTCCGATAGCAGTAACCGAAATTACCAGACCACTTCTAGAAGCCGTCGTATCACCTCCAATTAGATCGACACCATAATGCTCACATGCTGCATGGACTCCTTCGTAAAGCGCATCAATAGCTTCTACAGAGAAACGATTTGATAGCGCAATGCTTACAGTGATTTGCTTAGGAACAGCATTCATAGCTGCCACGTCGGACACATTCACTGCCACAGCTTTGAAACCTAGGTGAGGCAACGGCGCATAGGAAAGATCAAAATGAACGCCCTCAACCAATAAATCCGTGGTTACGACTTTCACCAGTTCTCCAGCTTCGATGACTGCAGCATCGTCTCCAATGCCCTTTACCGTGCTGGAATTCTTAATAATCACCTTCTCATTCAAGTGATCGATCAAACCGAACTCACCCAAATCGCTTATTTCTGTTCTCTTTTCTGACATAATATTTTTTCTCGCGGCGGCGCTCCCGATAGCTATCGGGAGGCGCTATTTTAAAATTCTATTATCTTTTTAGGCAAATCCTGAAATTGGGATTTACGAAGTACGCCCCGATAGCTATCGGGGTACGAGATTCAAAGTAGAGTCAAGGCTCTTTTACAAACCTTACCACTCTCCAACCTTACAACTCTAAATTATATTAAAACCGAATTTTTCAATCTTCCAATTTTTCAATCTTAAAATCCTACTCCTTCTCCTGACACAACTCAATCAAAACACCATTTGTGCTTCGAGGGTGCAAAAATACCACTAATTTATTGTCTGCACCCAGTTTTGGTGTTTCATTCAGGATTTCGAAGCCTTCAGCTTTCAATCGCTCAACTTCCGCATTGATATCTTCCACATCAAATGCAATATGGTGAACTCCCTCTGACTTTTTTTCCAAGTATTTGGCGATCGGGCTACTTTCATCAGTTGCCTGGAGAAGTTCCACTTTCGTTTCCCCAACCTGAAAAAATGAAGTCGCTACTTTTTCCCCGTCAACTTCCTCGGTTTTGAAGTGTTCTTTTCCAAGCAGCTTCCCAAAAAGTGCATTTGACTTCTCAAGATCTTTAACCGCAATCCCAATATGCTCGATTTTCCTCATTTTTAAATTTGCTATATTTGCAGTGAATCATTTTGGGAGTAATACTGTTTTCCCAATACTTCAACTTAAGACAAAGTAATCAATAAAGATATGATAATCGTTTCTGACAAAGCCAAAGAGCGTATCCTAGAGCTCAAAAAAGAGGAAGGACGCGCAGAAAATGAAAATATACGTGTTTCAGTGAAAGGTGGTGGCTGCTCAGGTCTAATGTATGATTTAGGCTTTGACGGAGATCAGGTGGAAACAGACCACGTATTCGAAGATAAAGGAGTGAAAATTCTAGTAGACAGAAAAAGCTTACTTTACCTAGCAGGCACTACCCTAGAATTCACTGATGGACTGAATGGAAAAGGTTTCCAATTCGTCAATCCAAATGCCAGCAGAACTTGCGGCTGCGGAGAAAGCTTCTCTGTATAAGCATCAATTCTTAAAAATCATTTGAAAGGCAACCTGAACGGGTTGCCTTTTTTAGTGCATTCTTCGCCTCAATCCTTACCTTTGCCCACTAGAAAATTAACCCAGATTATGGAAGAGCAAATCAAAAAAATCCAACTCAATGACTTGCACGTTGCCCTTGGCGGTAAAATGGTGCCTTTTGCAGGATACAACATGCCTGTGCGTTACAGTTCTGATAATGAAGAGCACCTTTGCGTGAGAAATGGCGTCGGAGTTTTTGATGTGTCCCATATGGGAGAATTCATGGTAGAAGGCCCTGAGGCACTCAACCTGATCCAAAAAGTAACATCAAACGACGCTTCCAAAATCGTCAATGGACAAGCGCAGTATTCTTGCTTTCCAAACGAAACTGGTGGAATTGTAGATGATTTGATCGTTTACAAATTTGAAGACGAGAAGTACATGCTTGTGGTCAATGCTTCCAATATTGATAAGGATTGGGCTTGGGTTAATAAGCACAATACTATGGGGGCTAAGCTTACCAATATCTCTGATGGGATCTCTCTTTTTGCTATTCAGGGTCCAAAGGCCATCGAAGCTGTACAGGCACTGACTCCTGTGAATCTTTCTGAAATTAAATTCTATCATTTCACTGTTGGTGAATTTGCTGGAGTTCAGGATGTCATCATTTCTGGAACTGGCTACACTGGTGCAGGAGGATTTGAAATCTACGTGAAAAACGAAGATGCTGAGAAGGTTTGGAATGCTATTTTTGAAGCTGGAAAAGACTTTGACATCAAGCCAATCGGGCTAGGCGCAAGAGATACACTCAGAATGGAAATGGGCTATTGCTTGTATGGAAATGACATTACCGATACCACTTCACCTTTAGAAGCAGGATTAGGATGGATCACCAAATTCACCAAGGACTTCACCAACTCTGAAGCCCTAAAAGCTCAAAAAGAAGTTGGTGTTAGCAAGAAATTAGTTGGCTTCATCATGCAAGAAAGAGGAATCCCTAGAGGACACTATCCAATTGTAGATGCAGCTGGAGAGGTGATCGGAGAGGTGACTTCAGGTACTCAATCTCCAAGCATGGGAGTCGGAATTGGAATGGGTTATGTAAAAACCGAATTCAGCAAACCATGCACCGAAATTTTCATTCAAGTAAGAAATAAGAACCTTAAAGCTCAAGTGGAGAAACTTCCACTATTGAAAAAATAAATGCAACAAGTAGAAATCTGTTTCAGTCCAGAATTAATTCATTTGCATGAATTGCAGGGAAAAATCGTGGTGGTGGTCGATATATTTCGTGCTACTTCCACCATGGTTGCAGCACTTGCAAATGGCATATCGGAAATAAAAACATGCGCTGACCTGGAAGAATGCAGAGCCATGGCAACTTCAGGATATCTGATTGCTGGCGAAAGAAATGGCATCAAAGCCGATGGGTTTCAATTAGGTAATTCTCCCCTAGCCTATCTTTCTGGAAAACACCAAGATCAAAAGCTAGCTATGACTACTACGAATGGCACCTTGGCAATTTCCAAATCTACTGGAGCCGATGAGATTCTGATTGGTGCTTTTCCTAATCTTCAAGCAACTGTCAGCTACATTCAATCACGTAGCAAAGACGTCCTAATTCACTGCGCTGGCTGGAAAGGGAAATTCAACTTGGAGGATTCCCTTTATGCAGGAGCTTTGGCTAAAGCGCTTGAAAGAACACATGAAGCTGAAGATGATGCAGCCCTAGCGATGAAATCACTTTATGAAAAAGAAGGACATGATTTAAAAGGCTTTCTTTCCCAAGCTTCCCACGCAAAGCGACTTCAAAATCACAATATTGATTCGGACATTGATTTTTGTCTTACACTGGATTTATTTAGCCTAGTTGGCACAGTGGAAAATGGAACCTTAAAAGGGATTCAAGTATAATTACTAAGGCTATTAAAATGAATGTCATTTTGATATTATTTTCCTTTTAAAATCATTTATGCCTAGCCTTTTCACAAACCCAAAACACTTTCTTTCTATTTTAGGATTGTTTAGCTGCATCATAAATTCAGTAGCTCAATCTACCAAACCCAACATACTTTTCATCGCAGTAGACGATCTTCGCTCAGAATTAGGTCATTTTGAAAACAGTACAATCATCACTCCCAATTTAGACAAACTAGCAGCGCAAGGGGTAAGTTTCACCAATCATTTTGTACAAGTACCGACCTGTGGTGCATCTCGAGCTGCTTTTCTCACAGGAAAAAGGCCTGGGCGAATTGCTGAATTGGGCAACAACATCATGCAGGACGAATTTTCTGTAAAACAGGAAACTGAACTTCCAGAGACATTTATCCATCATCTGAGAAGAAATGGTTATTACACAGTAGGAATGGGAAAAATCTCTCATTCGGCAGATGGCTATGTGTATGGCTATGAGGAGGAGGTTTCTGACAAAAAAGAACTTCCCTATAGTTGGGATGAATTCCTATTCGATCCTGGCAAGTGGGGGACTGGTTGGAATGCTTTTTTCGCATATGCTGACGGTGAAAACCGGCAAAGTAAGAATCGGCAAGTTAAACCCTACGAGGCTGCAGCTGTCGACGACTTAGGCTACCCGGATGGTCTGACCACTCAATTAGCTATCAAAAAACTTAAGGAATTGAAAAACAGCTCTCAACCATTTTTCTTAGGTGTGGGGCTATTTAAACCTCATCTTCCTTTCACTGCTCCGCAAAAATACTGGGATCTATACGACGAAGACCAAATCTCTTTGGCCGAAAATCCTGAAAAACCGCAAAATGTAGCAAAGGCTAGCTTGCAAGAAAGTGGTGAGTTTAATGGCTATGAATTGGGTGAGGAAAAAGCTGGATTGGACAATGTACTTTCTGATGAGTATGCGCGAAAAATCAAGCATGCCTACTATGCGGCGGCAAGCTACTCAGATGCGCAGATCGGGTTGATTCTGGATGAATTGAAATCTCTGGAACTAGATCAAAATACGATCGTAATCGTCCGGGGAGATCACGGTTGGCATTTAGGAGAGCAGCAAATTTGGGGCAAGCATACACTTTTCGGAAATGCTTTAAATTCGGCGCTGATCTTTAAAATACCGGGTTCAAACATCTCCAAAATCGATAATTCAATAGTAGAGTCTGTGGATATCTATCCTACACTGATGGAATTGACCGGAGTAGAGAAGCCTGCAGGCTTGGATGGAGAAAGCTTTGCGAAGCTCCTAAAATCTGAAGAATCTCAAACTGGAAATGTAGCCTACTCCTATTACAAAAATGGAATTTCTTTGAAAACAGATCGGTACAGATTAACGAAGTATTTTAGAGGTGCTGAGCCGACAAATGAGCTTTACGATCATCAAAAAGACCCATTAGAATCTATCAATATCGCGGCGGAAAACCCCGAAATCGTGGCGAATTTGATGCCTTTATTGGAAGAAGGAAATACTGGGATTTACGACAAAAAATAATACGATTCCTATTTCAGCTTCTCGTTATTCTTATGTCTATCTATGTCACGAACATTCTTCTTTTCGAAGTTCTTTTTCATAGCCTCCGTAAGATCCACACCCGTTTGATTTGCCAAGCAAATTAACACCCAAAGTACATCAGCCATTTCATCTCCGAGGTCTTTACCCTTATCTGATTCTTTGAAAGATTGCTCTCCATACGTTCGGGACATGATTCTAGCTAATTCCCCTACTTCTTCCATCAATATAGTCATGTTTGTCAACTCGTTGAAGTATCGGACACCAACTGTTTTGATCCAATGATCAACTTGAGCTTGAGCTTCTTTTAATGAGATTTCGTCTTTCATAGTATGGGAATGATTTAGTCAAAATTAACAATCTATCCTTGTACTATCTGTTGAATTCGTGTCTAAAAGGATCAGTTATTGTTAACTGTTTTCTTTTAATAGAAAGGTGCAAAAAAATAAAAGCCCTTTCAGTGACGCTAAAACAGAGTGCATGAATCAATATTTTGAGGTTATTCGAACATCCATCCTCTATTTTCCATTAGCAGCTGTTTTGAGCTTTGTACCCTACGCCTACTTTCAATATAAGAAAATAGGATATGTCCAGTTCAACAGGAGTTTGGTGTTCTATGTTTTTGCATTTTACTCCATGACAGCATTCTTTTTGACGTTGCTTCCCTTACCGGAAATAACTGCTGATTTCTGCGAAGTAAGAGCTGGAAGATTTATCCCAAGTTATTTTCCCTTCCGTTTTATCAAAGACACCTTTCGAGAAGTTCAGGGAAATATCTCCCTCTTCGGTATAGTGAAAAGTACCACCTTCAAGGTAACTGCATTCAATGTTTTACTATTGATGCCTTTGGGCTTTTTTCTCAGGTATTTGTTCCAAATTAAGAATGCCTGGCTGGTAACTTTGATCGGATTTCTGACTTCACTTTTCTTTGAGGTCACGCAGCTCACAGCGATTTATGGCTTGTATCCATGCAGATTCCGCCATTTTGAGGTGGATGACTTGTTCACCAATACATTTGGATGTTTTATAGGTTTTGTAATTGCCCGATACTCAGATGTCCTTCCTAATGTTTCCAGCAAACCTCTTTTGAATCGAAGCAATGTAACTTTGACCCAGCGATTTTTAGCAATCTTTGTAGACTCTCTACTGGTAATTTTATTTACTTCCTATGTCATAGAAGGGCTAACTGAGAACGTATGGGTACTTTCTATAATGAAAGTAGGGTTGATATTCTTTTACTTTATTTTCGTGAGCAAAATCACTAACGGTCAGACTTTTGGAAAAAAGTTACTCGGAATCCGAATCATCAGAATGGATGGCATGAAGCTTACTTATAAGGTTCTTATTGCGCGATATGGTGTGTTTTTGATCCTTCCTTTTTTAGTAGGCGAAGTCTCTAAATTTCTGATCGATACTAGATTTGACAACAGACTTTATCTTTTCCTCTACCTGCTTTTCTTGGCGATTTGGTTTGTAGGTACGGTCTTAGTGACTTTCATCAGAAAAGATCACCGAGGCTGGCTGGATAGATTTGCACATACCACCCAGATCCTTGCAAGTCGATCAGATCGAAACTGAGAGATCTTTAAAAAAAATATTGATTTAGAATCAGAGCATTCTTAGAAAATTTTGATAATGTTTCGAGATGTTAGTTTAAATTGAAAGCTGATATAGGCAAATATCTTTTTCACTTGAAACATAAACTAGCCATCAGCTATGAACAAATTTATCGCAATTCTTTTCACCATTTTAGTTAGCATTTCGTGCTCGACGAAGGAGGAATCAAGGCCACTTCCACGCATAGCCATCGCAGGTTTGGCTATAGAATCCAGTACTTTTTCACCAGCGACTAGTGATGTGGCTGCTTTCCGAACTAGAGAAGGAAACGATATTTTCAAATATTATCCTTTCTTGGATTCTGCTTCGACGGATAGAGGAAGAGCGGAATGGTTCCCAACCTTACGTGGTCATGCCATCCCGGGTGGTATTGTTACTCGTGAAGCATACGAAGAGCTTGTGGGGAAGACCTTAGATATGCTCAAAGAAAACCTTCCTTACGATGGACTTTTCTTCGATATCCATGGAGCAATGAGTGTGGTGGGTTTAGATGATCCAGAAGGTGATTTTATTATCCGTGTTCGAGAGGTAGTTGGGTCGGAGACCTTGATTTCCACTTCTATGGATTTGCACGGAAATGTCTCTTGGAGATTGGCACAAAACACCGACCTAATCACTTGCTATAGAATGGCACCACATGAGGACGCATTGGAATCTAAGCAAAGAGCTGTTGAGAATATGTTGGATCGCTTGGAAAGTGGAAAAGGAAAACCTGCTTACAAGGCTTGGATACCTGTTCCAATCTTACTTCCTGGCGAAAAGACAAGTACGAGAATTGATCCAGGCAAAAGCCTTTATGCAAAAGTAGATCCGATGACCAAAAAGGAAGGCGTGATCGATGCTGCGATTTGGATTGGCTACGCTTGGGCAGATGAGCCAAGAAATCATGCAGTCGTGATGGTGACTGGAGATGACGAGAAAGCTGTAACAGAATCTGCAGAAGAATTGGCTCAGAGCTTTTGGGATGTGCGGAATGAATTTGAGTTTGTTGCGCCGGTCGCTACTTTGGAAGAAAGCCTGGATATGGCCATTGCAAGTGACAAGAAGCCATTCATGATATCAGATATGGGTGACAACCCAACTGCAGGTGGTGCCGGTGATGTGACTTGGACTTTGACAGAAATCCTGAAAAGACCAGAATTCAAAACTGAAAATGGCCCTATTTTGATTTATGCTTCCATCCCAGGGCCTGAGTTTGTAGAAAAGGCAATTGCAGCAGGAGTTGGAGGAAATGTAGAGGGGACTGCCGGCGCAGCGATTGACGATAGATTTGCCCCGCCTGTAATGCTAAAAGGAACCGTGGAAGCGATCAAAGAAGGTGATGGCGCAGCGGAAGTTGAAGTTGTAGTGAAAGTAGGTTCTGTGCATGTAATTGTAACCAAAAAGCGTAAGCCTTATCATAGAGAAAGTGACTTCACTAACCTTGGATTGAAGCCTAGAGAAGCTGATATAGTAGTTGTAAAAATCGGGTATTTGGTGCCAGAACTTTACGATATTCGAGCAGATTGGATCATGGCTTTAACGCCTGGTGGTGTAGATCAGGACTTGGAGCGTTTAGGTTATAAGCGTATCAATCGCCCGATGTTCCCGTTGGATAAGGATATGGCAGAACCGGATTTGAAAGCTAAATTGGTTCCAGCTGCCAATAAGCTGGACTGATTTTAATTGAAAAGTCTTGAATCTTAAGTCTAATATCTAAAATCTCAAAAAATTGATGAACCCAAAACCTTCCTCAGTCGAAGAATACCTAAGCTGGTTCTCACCTGAAATTCGGGAAAAGCTGGAGCAAATTCGTGCTACAATCCTCAAAGCACTTCCAAATGCCAAAGAAGTAATCAGTTATCACATGCCATCATACAAGACCACGGAAGATTTGGTTTATTTCGCCGCCGCGAAAAAACACATTGGCTTTTATCCTACAAATAGTGGCGTGAGTGAATTCAAGAAAGAGCTGGAAGGTTTCGTGACTTCAAAAGGTGCAATTCAGATTCCTTATGACAAGCCCTTGCCTTTGAAGTTAATCGCTGACATTGCAAAATTCAGAGCTGAAGAAGCTGAACAAAGGGCAAAAGCGAAGAAGAAAAAGTAATGATCGACTTCGACTCCCCTTTGTTTGATAAAATACTGTGTTCTTTCCGGTTAAAAATCCTAACCCAGCACCTTTTTAGTTACCTCCAAAAAACTATCAATCTCAGCTTTACTGTTATAAATGTGAGTTGAAATCCGGATAGCATCCAACTTGCTTTCAGGAACTTGACGAATCCGGAAACCCTCTTTGCTAATCAAGCCAGCAGCTTCCTGGAAATTCATTTTCTTAGGCTTGAAATTCACCATAGAGATTCTCGATTCCGATTCTGAAGGACTTAAAACATCCAATAACGAATTCATTTCATCTAGCCCATCGAAGAGGTATTGATTCAATTCTCGAACTCTGGCTTCAACTTTTCCTTTGCCAATTTCTGCATGAAAGTACGTCGCGGCCACAGCTCCCTTCATCATAGGAAGACTTTGACTACCATAATCAAAGCGATGGGCTGTTGGAACATAGCCTTTGAGCTCCGGTGGATTTTGATACATGTCCCAACCCAAATCCGAATACGCCCCTACTTGATAGGCTTGTACTTGCTCCAGAATCTCCTCTCTGACATATAGGAAACCTGTTCCATTTGGACCTAAAACCCACTTATGATAACTGCTGGCATAGAGATCGCAACCAAGATCATGTAGGTCAAGATTGAATGTCCCAGCTCCATGTGCTCCATCTATTGCTGTGAAAATCCCTTTGCTTCGGGCGAACGCCGAAATTTCCTTGATTGGAAAAACCAAACCCGTTGTACAGGTAACATGAGGAATAGCGATAACTTTTGTCTTTGGTGTAACTAAGCTTTTGATCAGATCCAAATTCTCAGCTTGAGTAGCTTTTGGTTCAAAAGGCTTCAGAGTAATCCCGTGTAATTTTGCTCTATTGAGCCAAGGCAAAGCATTCCCCACATGCTCATGCAAGGTGATAATAATCTCATCTCCCGCTTTCAGTGGAAGTCCCCAGCACATGATGTTAATACCCTCGGTCGTATTATGAGTGAGTGAAATCTCAGACGTCTTGATTCCAACAAAAGCAGCCAATTTCTCACGCTCGGGCTCTATATGACCATATTCCCCACTGGTATTTGTTTCGACAAATGAGCTTTGCAAAGCATCCAAAACCACCTGAGGTGATGGGCCGAAAGTGCCATTATTCAAATAAACTCTGCTCTCTTTTAGAGGAAATTGCTTGCGGATCTCACTCCAAAAATCTTCTCCATTTAACGACTGATCAATATACTTCAACGTGCTTTCTTCAGAAGATCTAAATGAAACCAGACTAGGAATAGCTATCCCAACTCCAAGCTTTTGAATAAATGACCTTCTACTTTTCATACAATTTTAGGCTATTGCATGATTTAAGAAATGATCATCAATAAATCAAACCCAATACTACCAGCTTGTTAAAAAAACAGGTTGATCGGAGTTGATTTACATGAAAAAACCACAAGATCTACTAGATATTACCATCCTAGATTTCTTGGAAAATAAAAACTAACTGAATGATCAAGCTGGTTTTCTGGTATCAAAAAAAACCTCCAACCTGATTTAGTTTTACAAATCCTGAAGAGCGCAAAGTGCTAAAAATTAGACTGCGTCTCCCCAAGCTAAGTAAAATAAATGTATACTAGGTTACGCCAGTGCGGCGATTACCTTTCTCAAGCTATCCCGCACTTCTACTGCTACAGATTCCAAGCCTTCATTCTTAACCCCCATCATGGAGACCACTGGATCCACTGCTGAAACTTCGATCTGACCAGCTTCTTTTTCTTGCACGATCAAATTACATGGAAGCATCAAGCCAATTTTATCTTCTGCTTGCAAGGCTTTAAATGCATTTGGCGGATTACAGGCACCTAATATTTGATAGTTATAAAAATCCACACCCAGTTTCTTCTTGAGTGTAGCCTTCATATCAATAGTTGTCAGCACTCCAAATCCCTCTTTTTTCAATTCTTCTGTGACTTTTTCTATCACTTGATTGAAGTCACCCTCTATGGTTGTTGTTATATAGTAGTTCATGTTTTCAATAACGAAAAAATCATCTAAAAGGATAGTGACATCTGTCACAGAAAGGAGATATTAATAACTTTAAAGAACTTAGACTTAAATAATCATGAAAGGGAGGTCGCACAATTCCTTATCAGGAATAAGTTAATTGCAAAGCAATCCCATTTGGGAATTCTCTGCGACCACTGTGGTTAAAACTCTTTTAAAGGACCCTAATAAATTGCATCTTAAGTTCTCTTTACCTAATTGACCCAAAATGATTCAATGCATCCTTATTTTACTTTTTACATTTAGCTCATCTTTTACTCACCAAAAGACGGAGAATACCACCACAGATTACTTCGCAAAAGAAAGGACTCGAGTCATTCGACTGGCTGAAGAGTATGCCAAGGAAAAACCAATCACCGTCACTGCTGAATCCAGTACTAGAAGTGCTGGAGGGATTCATGATTTCTATTCTGAAGGAGACTATTGGTGGCCAGATCCTGCAAATCCAGATGGCCCTTACATCCAAAGAGATGGATTGACGAATCCAGAAAATTTCACAGCACACCGAGAAGCAATGATTCGCTTTAGCCAGATTTCAGGTGCTCTAGCTTCGGCTTATTTGGTTACCAAAGACGATAAATATGTCAAAGCTTTGGCTCCACATCTCAAGGCTTGGTTTATAGACGAAGCCACGAGAATGAACCCAAATTTGCTTTATGCGCAAGCCATCAAAGGCAAAGTGAGCGGTCGAGGAATCGGAATCATTGACACCATCCATCTCATGGAAGTGGCCAAAGCAATTCAAGCTGTAGAAGGGTCGGAAGTCATCCCTGCCTCAGAAATACAACAGATGAAAGATTGGTTTTCTGAATATTTAACTTGGATTACTACGCATCCTTATGGCATTGATGAGCGAGATCATGGCAATAATCACAGTGTGTGCTGGGCGATGCAGGCAGCAGTTTTTGCAAAGCTTGTGGGAAATCAAGAAGTGCTGGACTACTGCAAGGAAATGTATAAAACCGTGCTTCTCCCAGACCAAATGGCAGAAGACGGGAGTTTCCCTCTTGAGTTAAAACGCACCAAACCCTATGGCTATTCCCTTTTTACACTGGACGCCATGGCAACACTTTGTCAGGTCTATGCTGAAGATGAGGAGAACTTATTCTCTTATCAATCTCCAACCGGTAAATCACTGGCTAAAGGCATCTCATTCCTCTTTCCTTATGTAGAAATCAAAAACACTTGGCCATACCAAAAAGATGTGATGTATTGGGATAAATGGCCCGTTCGCCATTCGTTCTTACTTTTTGGAGGCATGGCATATCAGAATGAAAAATATCTTGCCCTTTGGAATACCCTTGATGCAGATTTTGATACACCCGAAGTCATTCGGAATATGCCGGTGAGATTTCCCTTGCTTTGGCTTTCTGATACGGAAAAAGCTTCTATGGGAAACTCAACTTTGACGACAGCTGCTTCCACAAAAATAATAGCTGCTGGGCTAGTAAAATACAGTGACTTTGGTGCCAAAGGCGATGGAAAAACCGATGATATAGTTGCTATCTCAGCGACTCATGAATTTGCCAACAAACACAAGCTAAAGGTGAAGGCAGACGATGACGCTACTTATTATATAAGTGGAAAAGATCAACCAGTGATCATACAAACTGACACTGACTTTGCCCAAGCAAAATTCATAATTGACGACAGGGAAGTCGAAAATCGTAATGCTTCAGTTTTCCTGGTTAGTTCAAGCCTGAAACCTTTTAAACCTGAGGGAATAACTTCGCTGAAAAGAAACCAGCAAAAGATCGATATCACTTTACCCAGTCCTTCTTTGATCACCGTCACCAATTCCAAGGAGATGAAGTATATCCGATATGGACTAAACCAAAACAATGGTGCTCCGCAAACGGATATTTTCTTAGTGGATAAAGAAGGCAATGTAGATGGCAATGCGCCCATCATTTGGGATTTTGATCAGATAACCGAAATCACTGCTTTACCGATTGATGAAAAGTTGCTGACCATCAAAGGAGGCATTTTCACCACACTAGCCAATCTGGAGGAATCGAAGTACAACTATTACAGTAGAAATATCTCTATACAGCGCTCCAATGTACTGATTGAGTCCTTAGAACATCGTATCATAGGAGAAGGCGATCATGGTGCTCCATATAATGGGTTTATCAATATTAGCAAAGCTGCCTTCGTGACGGTGAAAAACACCATCTTGACAGGCCACAAAACCTTCTCAACCATAGGCGCCGCAGGGAAGCCGGTAACTATGGGTACTTACGACATTATCGTCAACCGATCTCTGAATGTATCATTTATCAACTGTAAACAGACTAATGACATCGATGACAGCACGTATTGGGGGATTATGGGTTCAAACTATAGTAAGAATCTGCTTTTCGATAAATGCACCCTATCCCGTTTCGATGCCCACATGGGCGTAGCTAATGCAACCATCAGGAACTCCACACTAGGACATATGGGAATCAATGCAATTGGTACTGGAACATTTACTGTGGAAAATTCAGAAATCAGAGGAAGGAGCCTGATCAACCTTCGCTCGGATTATGGAAGTACTTGGGAAGGAAAATTAATTATTCGTGATTGTACGTTTGTGCCAAATGGTGGAAAAACATACAGCGCCTCCTTGATAAATGGCTCCAATTCCGGTCAACATGACTTTGGCTACACCTGCTATATGCCAGAGCAAATTATTATCGAAAATCTAAAAATCGATGACTCCAATCACCCCGAAGAATACCAAGGACCAGCTATTTTCGGGAATTTCAATTCAGAAAGGAAAGATGATTCTTACGAAGAAAAATATCCTTATGTCCTTACCAAAGAAGTGGTTCTGAAGAATGTGACTACATTGAGCGGAAAAGAATTAAGAGTAAGTGAGAATGAGGTGATGTTTGAGGGGGTGAAGGTGGAGCAAGAATAAATTCCAACTAACCCAATATTTTATGCTTATCCTTTTATCTGGACTATGCCCCCTTTAGGGAAATCAAGGTAATCCAACCCAAAAACAACGATCGCGTATCTCAAACAAACGACGACGTATCCTTTTGATACATCCATGAATTGAAAATCATCCAGCGCCGCATCTTCAGATCCGATGGAGTATTTAAAAGATCCGTCGTCGTATCTTTTGGTTGCGAACTCCCACTAAAAAAGACTCTCTGCCGCATCTCCAGATCCGAACTCGTAGGTAAAAGATACGCTGCCGTTAGTTTAGGACTGGGAAGCGTAAGGAAATTATCCGAAGTTGAATCGAATTGGATTAAAGTAGGGTTTTGAAATTCCTGAGACACCCGTACAAACAACCACAGGTCAAGTATTTCAATCAGAATAAATTATATTCACTAGCCCTGAAAGGGCATCATACCAAAGCAAAGGTCGCCAGGCCGTTGTGATGAACAGGTATAATTCATTTTTAAAGCCCTGAAAGGGCAAAATAATCTATCGAAAGCAACACCTATCCCAACTCAATCACCTTCCCGACCGCCTCAGGCACGTCCTCAGCGTAATGGCTGACATAGATCAAAGTAATATTACTGCGCTCGCAGATTTGCTGTACAGTATCTTTAAATAGTCTTCGCTGAAACTCATCCATTCCCTGAGAGGCCTCATCGAGAATCAGAAGTTCAGGTTGCTTGATCAGCGCTCTAGCCAGCAAAGTCCATCTTTGGTTTTCCAGAGAAAGTCGATTAATTGGAATGTTTGCAAAGCTTTCCAGTTGAAAAAGTTTCATCCAGGAATCAGCTAAAGCTTCCTGCTCAGCTGTTACTTTTTTGTATAAACCCATGGTATCGAAAAGTCCTGAAAGGATGACTTTGCGACAGGTTTGGTTAGTAGGAAAAAATCGGCTGAGTTCGGGAGCTACAAAACCCGTAGGTCGCTTCACATCCCAAATACTTTCACCAGTCCCTCGCTTACGGCCAAAAAGCCACAAATTTTGAGAATAAGCTTGAGGGTTTTCCCCTATCAACAGACTAATCAAAGTAGATTTCCCGGAACCATTGGATCCTTTGAGCAACCAGCGTTCACCGGATCTCACTCCCCAGCTAAGGTTTTTTAGAATCTGTTTTTCCCCATATTTGATTGTGAGGTTTTCAAGACGTATTACCTCTTCATTTTCATGTGGCCTTTTTGGTAAAAGAGAATCTAAAAGCTCCCAATCGCAGGATAAATTTTGCTCATGCTTGGTAGTCAGATGAAATTCGGCCACCTCCCAACTCTTCTCGATACCTTTTCCACTTAACTTGGCAACATGTGTGATTCCTGTGGGGATTTCTTTCGCCGAAGTGGTTAATAAGACTTGCACTCCTTTCGAAATTATAACCTTCAAAATCTCTCCAAATTCTTCCCTGCTTTTTACATCCAATCCAGTCATCGGCTGATCCATCAGGTAGATTTTTGGCTGACGCATGAGCCCCAAGCCTAAAGCTAATCGTCTTGTTTCACCATTGGAAAGCAAAAGCAGTGACTTTTCCAATAGATTCTCTAAATGCAACAATTCAGACACTTTCTCCAACGTCCACGGACCAGCCACCTTCGCATTCACTTCAGATAAATACTCCCGTACGGTAGCTGTATCACTTGACTCCGAAGAATTAAAGCGCTGCTGAAAATAGAAGTTCTGCTGATTCGATTTATTCCGGATTTCGTAGCGCTGCGAAACGTAGGCAATCAGATCTCGGAAGGAGTTGATTTCACCTGACTGAGTTTTCTGTTCTGTGTATCCTGCTGCAAAAGGCCGGATAATCTCACCAGTCGGGATGACTGAATTTCCTCGGATAGTTTCTATAAAAGCAGTCATCTCTGCTCCAGAATTGCCGATAATAGCCCAATTCTGACCTTTTGTCCAATTGAAATCTAGAGATTCAAAAACTTGTTTTCCCTTGGTTAGAACTTGTGCGGAATGGATGCTTAGAAGTGAGGTTGACAAAATAGAGCGATTTGAAAATTGAAGATTGGCAAAATCTCCGAAACGGTCAAAACCAGACTTCATTAAAACAAATAGAGCTATCGATTAACTTCCAAATAATCCGGTTTGCGAAGGCTGTCCTGCGCATCATAGAGATAATTATACTGAATCATATACTCATCAGCCGGCAGGAAAGTATCATTTGTAGCTTTCAATTTTTCTATCAAAATATTTTCCAGCTGATTTTGCAGTTCCGAAAATGCTGGATCATTGACTAAGTTATTTTGCTGGTATGGATCTTTTTCATTGTCATAGAGCAACCAAGGACCTTTTAAATCTTTTACGTAAGTATATTTCTTGGTCCGAATACCTCGAAACTCTCTTCCTCCGTTTTGGAATTTCCACTCGTGAAAAGGCACGGGAAGCATAATTAGCGCAGCTTCGTTTCCCAAATCTTCTCCAGCTAGCAACTCACCGGAAAAATCCTGACCCTCTATACTCTCAGGAGAAGCAATATCACTTAACCCGAGTAGCGTAGGTAATAAATCTGGCGTTCCAATTGGGTCATTTACTTTTCTGCTTTTCTCTCCAAATTTTGCAGGATACCGGATCAACATCGGGACTTTAATCGCCTCATCATAGGGTCTTTGCTTTTTCAGAACTCCCTTGGACATGAGCATATCCCCATGCTCGGATGTGAAAACCAGAATCGTATTATCCGCAATTCCCGCTTTATCCAAGGCCTCCAATAAATTTCCAATCGCAAAATCTATCGCCGAAGCATGCGCATAATAACCAGCCATAACCCTTCTCGCGGAGTCTTGTAAAGCTTCTGGGACATTTGGACGAACTTCCAATGTACTGGCGTCATATAAATCCTGAAACTCTTTAGGTGCAGAAAAATAAGGGTCATGCGGTGGTCCATAGGACAACATCAGCACGAACGGATTCTCTTTATTCTTTTGGATATAGCTAATCGCACTATCGGTCTGAGGAAAAACATCGTACCCTTCCCATATGTGCTTCTCGTCATTTTCGTCGAAATAAAAGCTATTGTTATAGTTGTGTGTCACCTCTCTGACCTTCCAGTAATCAAAGCCCTGCCTCCTATCCTTTGGCACCGGCAAATCCCTCGAACTGAAATGATGCTCTCCTCTCTCATGGCCATTCAAATGCCATTTTCCAATATATCCTGTTGCGTATCCCTGATCCTTATAGATCTCCGCCATAGTCAGAGCTTCATTTGGCAAAGGTTTATCATTGTAAAAAACACCATGGGTCAAAGGATATTGCCCAGTTAAAAAACTCGCTCGCCATGGCGCACAAACAGCCATGGTAGTAACTGTATTTTCAAAAATCAAACTCTCAGAAGCAAGCTTGTCTAAGTTTGGAGTTTTGATTTGCGTATTTCCCATGTATCCCACTTCCTGAGCTCTCCATTGATCGGCAAGAATGATGATCACATTCGGCTTTATTTGGCTTTCACTGGATTCCTGATTAGGCTTGCTGCAGCCGTATAGCAATTGAGAAATGAGTAGAGTAAAAGCGAAAAACTTAAGAAGAGATTGGGTTTTCATGGACAGGATCAGAGTAAGCAAAAGTTAAGCAATACTTCCCTAAAGTAGAGAATCTGGTCTCTAACCTATCCTGTTCTTACCTGTCGATGAGTTAGACCTTATTCTTACTATCCATCAAAATGGTAACGGGGCCATCATTCACCAAAGAAACTTTCATATCAGCACCGAATTCGCCTGTCCCGATCGCTTTCCCCAAATCCAATTCCAAAGTCTGGATCATCTGTTCAAACAATGGAATAGCAATTTCCGGTCTCGCAGCTTTAATGTAAGAAGGTCGATTCCCCTTTTTAGTACTGGCGTGAAGAGTGAATTGGGAGATCAATAAAATCTCGCCGTTGATATCGAGCAAGCTTTTATTCATCACTTCATTTTCATCGGGAAAAATGCGGAGGTTCACGATTTTTTTTGAAAGCCAGCCAATATCTTCCTGGCTATCTGATTCTTCAATTCCCACTAAAATCAACAATCCAGCTGATATTTCTGCTTTGATTTTGCCATCAATTTTTACTGATGCTTCAGATACCCGTTGAATAACTACTATCATTTGCTTAGATCTTGTAGTTCGCCTGAGCTTATAATTTCTTCTGACTTTGATTTAGTAGCCAAAGCAGTTTTGACCATGCCTTTTGCAACTTGATAATCGTAAATCGGACGGATATTTTTAAAAAGCTTCAACCAGATCAGAGGCTTCATCACTACTTGGGCTACTTGCTCTCCAAATCGGAACTCAGTACGGTTCCCCATCAGTAAGGATGGCCTGAACAAACCCAGGTAATCAAAGCTTATAGCTTTTAAATCATCCTCAGTTTTACCTTTTGTCTGGCTGTAAAAAATCGAAGATTTAGCATCAGCTCCAGAGGAAGAAACATAGAGAAATTTGGATGCTCCCAAAGCTTTTGTACACTTAGCAAATGAAATGACCAGATCATGGTCTATCGCAAAAAACTTCTCTTTTGACCCTGCTTGCTTGATGGTTGTCCCTAATGAGCAGAAAGCATGAATTTCAGCTGTTTTTTTGCTTAAAGAATCTATCAAAGGAAAATACTCTCCGCTTAAACTCTGTGAGGATATTTTACCTTCCCAATCCCAGCTGTCAATGTTCGCCATATCACCTTCAACCTGAACAAGCTTCTGCTGCTTAATAGCAAGCTTTCTACGACCAACGCTTAAAACGTAGTCGTAGTCCTCACTTTTAAAAAGCTGGTGAAGTAATGCCTTTCCAACAAGGCCTGAAGCTCCGGAAATTAGGGCGATTCGCATAGTTTATATCGTTTCAGCAATCAACGGAGTCAATTCCTCTGCAATCGCTTTGTTTTTATCTCTTGCGTACCAAAGATGAGTTCCATCAGAAAACTCTTTGGACGTAATATTTTGAGGATCGAGTTTATAAGCTTTTAGGCGATTCTGAAGAAACTGAGGCCTCGGGCCCCAAACAAAAAGCTCCTTACTCAAGTCACCACTTAAGGCAATCAAAATAGGAATTGAACGCGCTCCTTCGGTTAGATAAGCATCCATCAATTCAGGATTTTCATCCCGCAGCACTATCCTCAACTCAATCTTCGGGTTCAAAGCTGCGAGCTTTGCCATAAAAGGAATAGTCTGAGCGCCATCCCCGCACCAGGCTTCAGAAATCACCAGCCAAACTTGTGGAGAAGAAATTGAAGCTACTAATTTCTCCAGCTCTGGAGCAACTTTTATTGTTTTGTCCCAGCGATTCATTCGCTGCAAATTCATCTTGGTATAGTTCAGATAACTCTCGGACTGATTTGGGCCAGTAGTTTTATTCTCTTCTACCAAACGCACCGTCATTTCCCGGAATTCTGAATATGTCTGACCTGTCGCCAAAAGCGCAGTCGTGATCAAAGTAATTTCTTGGTCTAGCATTCCATGTGATTTTGGGAACTAACAGAACTATCTAGTCTTGAGTTCTCTCCCAATCCAAAAAATCCTCAATCTCATCTTTTACTTTGGCATAAATGGCCAAGACAACGCTTAGATCATCTGCAAAGCCAAAGAATCCCAAAAAGTCAGGAATGATATCAATGGGAGAAACAAAATAAACCAACGCTAAAAGCACCAAACCTAGCGTGCTGTTGGTCATTTTATGTACTCCGCTGAAATGCGCTTTTATCATTCGGATAAATATAGAAACAGGCTCAATCAGTTTTTTTACGCGTGGATTATCACCCACACTTGAAATCTTACTACCAACTCCAGCAATTAACTCCGTAACTGTTTCTTTTTGTTTTACGAGTGCATCTACCTTCTTGCCAAAAAGTGCTTTGGCATTATCGATAGTTGCGGAAGTCTTTGCTTTGAAGCTGCTCATTCTCAAAAGTAAATTTGAATCTCTGATTTCACTTGTTTCAACGCATATCCAACGGGATCGTTTTTTCTCTCCAATGCTTGTGCAAAAATCGCCTTTGCCATATCTATTCCAGTAGCTTCCTCATTCAGCATTTGGCGGCTTTGATTGATTATAGTGGTCACTTCCTCCACTGCACGCTTCACTGCTTCCCAGGTTTCCTCGGAAAAGTATACCTGCTGAGAAAAATTATGATTGAATTCTTCACGAACTTCTGCAAGCAAAAGCGAATGCAATTCACCGGAAGTAAGCCCTCCTGGATTAGATCTTCTTACCAAATTATTTGGGGTAATTCGCTCTAAGAAAAGGCAAATCCGCTCTGCGGCCTGCAAACGAATGGGAAGAATGGTTTGAGAATTTTGGGTTTTCAACTCTACCAGTGTTTTTTCTCTTTCCTTGGAAAGAAAAGAAACAACCACGAGATACATGCCATAAAGGACAATGCCAGCTGGCAAAAGAATTTTCAATAAATCGACTGCGTATTCCATTTTTGGGGATTAAACTCGAATTTGCACAAATTATCCCCGTTAGAAAACTTCAGGGGAATGTAAATTTGTATTCTCGCGAACCAATTCCCTGCCAAAAACATTTCTCCCACATGATAATCCCAATAAAGATCACAGAAAAGGCAGAGGCCGAGATCAAAAATATCATGGCTAATAAGAATATTCCGGCTGATTACCACCTTCGTGTTGGGGTAAAAGGCGGTGGATGTGGCGGAATGTCTTATGCATTGGGTTTTGACAAGCCAAAAGAGGAAGATCAAAAATTTGAATTGGCAGGAATTCCAGTTTTGATAGAAAAAAAGCACTACATGTTTCTGATGGGCATGCAGATAGATTTTTTTGAAGGTGACGAAGCCCGTGGGTTTACTTTTGTGAATCCCGAGATCCCGAAGCGTCACGATGTGTAAGATTAATTAAGCTTTTAATTTCTTTTTCGCGGCGGCACAACGACGCGGCGAATATTCTTAAACAGACCCGATTGATTACTTTTTCAGACCAATTTTAAAATGCATGGTTAAGGTCTGTCAGGCTGAGCGAAGTCGAAGCCCGTTTCAGCTTTTGCTTTCTTAAGTTCTTGAAATCCCATAAGCGTAAATCTTTTATTTAAATTCAGGAAGTTTTCAAATCATCCTTCCCATGAAAAAATCACTTCTATTCTCCATTATCTTCCTTTTTTCAATCTCTGTATTTTCTCAAGTAAAGCAACTTGAAAAAGATCAAGAACCCGGAAAAGGAAATGTCTCTGACCTAGATTGGCTAGAAGGTTTTTGGACAGGAACTGGATTTGGTGGAGAATGTGAGGAAGTCTGGATGCCTGAGGTAGACGGAAATATGGTAGGAACTTTTCGCTTTTGGAGTGAAGGAAAGCTTGTCTTTTCTGAATTCATGAATATCGTCCAAGAGGGAGATACTTTTTCTCTAAAACTCAAACATTTCAACGCCGACCTTTCTCCGTGGGAGGAAAAAGACAAATGGACCACATTTCGTTTGGTGGAAGTTGGGGAAGATGCTGTGTACTTTCATGGCTTGACAATGAAGCGAGAAGGCAATGAAATTAACCTATGGCTGGCAATGACAGAAAATGGAGTACGGACAATTGAAGAGTTGAAGTATGTAAAGCGAGGGTTTTAATCTCCTGCCAAAAAGGTTAAATAAAGTATGATTTGAGACCGTTGAGGACAATTTCTTTTAATAATTGAAGAAACAATCCTTCTAGGAAATCTAAAGCACCACAGATATGGAAGTTCTAGAAATTCTTTTACTTTTCCGTGATCTTTTTGAAGGTAGTCGGATTTATGAAATCAGTTTCTAAGACACCTGAAACGCATTATTTTAGATTATATTTATTAGCCCTGAAAGGGTAATATATTTCAGCAATGGTCGCTAGGCCATTGTTAGAAATAAGTAGATTTCATTTTTAAAGCCCTGAAAGGGCGCAATAAGCTATGGGACAATCACTCGTGAAAAATTTTGTGCATATTATTTTTAGCACAAAAAACAGGCAACCGTTTATTAAAAAAAACTATGAAGATGAACTCTTCAAATACCTTGGAGGAGTTTGCAAAGCGCATGATTGTACTCCACTTAAAGTAGGCGGATATTTAGATCATGTTCACATTCTATGTCTTCTTAGTAAGCACATGACTATTGTTAACTTGTTGGAAGAAGTAAAAACGGATTCCTCCAAATGGATGAAAAAGCGTGATCAAGAACTTAGTAATTTTTATTGGCAAGATGGCTACGGCGCATTTTCAGTTAATCCGAGCCAGATTGAAACTGTTTGTATTTATATTCAAAACCAACGAGAGCATCATGAAAGCAGAACTTTTCAAGAGGAATACAGAGCATTTTTAAAAAAATATAAAGTGGACTATGATGAGAGGTATGTTTGGGGATAATGGAAATTAGTCTTATTAATTTTAATTACACCCTTTCAGGGCTCTTGTTCGAGAGATGCTTCACTATTGCGATGGGCTGCACCCATCGCTTTGTTATTGAGCCCTTACAGGGCATTTGAAATCTGCAGGAAATTGGGAGATTCAAAACAATTTACCTACTCTAAAAAAGCAAAACAAATATCTCTAGACCATTGTAGTTTTGATTAGATGGAACCTATTGGTTCGAAAGGGCAATCTTAACTCTCAAACCCCGGTTTTACATTCTCCCAAAATTCATCCAACGCAATAATTCTGGGCTTGAGGAATGAGATAATCTCTGGCCAATCGCTAGAATCCATCACATTCACATTGGGCAAGACTTTTTCAATCCTCGATACAGGTTGCCCAAATTCATTTTGATCCAATAATTTCCAACTCCACTCCTCACCAAGTGTCGCTTCTAGCATCTTTCTGAACTGCGCAAATTGATCAAAATACAATTCCTGCAATTCCTCATCCTGATGGCCAATTTCGATTCCAATTGAAGCAAAATCATTCTCGGCTTTCATCCGGAAATAGATATTTCTTACTCCTGTCTTGTAATTTGGCCAGTTGATTCTTCTTCCTTCTGCATTCGGAATTGGCTTCATGTATTGCCCAAAAGCAATCCAAAACTCCGAACGGATTCTCGATGTTTCTGCTTTTTTATACAAGATTAATAAGTTGTATGGCTATCGCTAGGTAGGACAAGAACAATTTCTCCGGCTTTGGCATTTGCATCATCTAGCTTATCCAATTGATCTTGAGTGACCATATGGATATCCAAAATTTTCAGATCTGGAAACTCTCTTTTCAAATACAATAAAATACCTTCTCCATCTTTGGTATGATAAGATCCATTGATATGGTAAATCTGCTTTCCTTCATAAATTGACCCAAAAAGTGACTCTGCCATGGTTGCATCTTTCAAAGCTTGGGCTTGAATCATAAAATCCGAATTACCTGGAGCACCATGCATTATATCTTTCATTGCTACATATCCAGGCATATTCATATCAATCATTATGGGAAGCTTTGCAAAATAATTCTTAGCCGGAGGCGATAAGGAATCTAAAGCGGCTAGTCCTTTCTTGCTGACAAGGGAGGCGTACTTTCTTGGTACGTTTGTAGCAATAAATCTTAATCCCTTCTCCTTTGCGTAGCGCAAAACAGGACGATAATCAGAGGTGTAATTTTTCCAAAGATTCGCCTCAGCTTCGAAATTGCTCTCGGTTATTTGACCTGAAAACCATTCGTCCAGATTCAACTGATCTTCCCGCTCAAAAATCTCAGAGCCTACGACCAAATCAGGGTTTTCGGCATGCAACCCTTTCAAGACTTGCAGCTGCAACCAATGACCCAAACTGTTATGATGAAGTTCTCCAAAGAAAACTGCATCCACATCCTTTGCTTGCTTCAACACATCTTTTAGCTCAATTTTTTTTCCTTTATTGGTAAAAAACTGATAGGCTTCTCCTTGTGCTCTGAGATTTCCAAAAGAAACCAAAACAACTAGGGCTAGAAGTAAATACTTAAGCATAATCTTCAGGATATTGAATTTGTACGGAAGAGAAACTTACCAATCCGCCAAGTGCTGGGTGATGCTTTTTGAGTGTTAATCTGATTTGTGTGGTTTTGGGATAGGCTTCCAGTATATCGGTCACGATCATATGCCCCAGATGTTCCAATAATTTCACTTTCACATCCATTCTGGCTTTGATCAGTTTGTACAATTTGGAATAATCGACAGTAGCACTCAAGTCGTCATGCAGCATCGCCTGTCTAAACTCCGTTTCCAGTTCTAAGTCCAATGTAAATCGGTTTCCTAAAACAGACTCCTCTGGATAGGCTCCGTGGTAAGCATGAAATTCAATCCCCTCTAAGCTTACTTTTCCCATTAGTCAAATTGGTCAAAGAATGAACCCGATTGGTTCTTTGGATCATCCGTGAATTTCGGTTGAGATGCCTGAGGCTTCATAGGTTCTTCTAATGGTTTTTTTACTTTCTCCGCTTCAAGTTCTTCTATATCTTCTTCTAAAAACTCGTCTTCCAGCTGCATCTTGGTATCTTCTAATTCCAACTCTTCTTCTGGATCCGGTTCCCTTTCCATTTCCAAGTCAGGAGTTGAATCGTGGTCCTCTAGCTCCAAGTTTTCTTCTATCACTTCCATTTCAGCTAATGGGCTATCTTCGCTTTCTTCCTCTACCAGCTCCTCTTCTTCGTACCCAAGATTTTCAAGATTGCCAAAAGTGAATGTTTGTGACCGGCTCAGTTCATCAATCGCTCGGGCATGAGCCTTTGCATCGATTCTTGTGTAATGCGCTTCCGATAGATCTATTTGATTCAACGTGTCTTGGGCTATTCGCTTCAGACTTTTAACCATAGCTTCTCTTTGCTCGGCTAGGCCTTCATAGGAGCGAACTAAACCCTGCATACTTTCTCGTAGCTCCACAATAGTCTCTTTTGCTTTTGCCTCGGCCGCTCCAATAATTGCTGCTGCTTGATCCTCAGTTTGTTTTCTGGATTCTGCTATCATTTGATCTATATGCTTGGTCGCATTATCCGCAGTTTCATTTGCATCGGCGATAATCAAATCAGCAGCTTCATTAGCTTCGACAATTATTGCAGCTCCGGTATCTTCAGCGGTTTTGAGGGTTCGGAAAAGTGATTCCTCCACATCCTTCAATCGCTTTGCCTCTGTTTCTGTATTTTGAAGCTTAGTTTTAAGCTCCATATTTTCTTTGTGGAGCTGATCAACCACTTCAGAGATTTCGTCCAGAAATGCTGTTACCTCTTTTTTCTCATATCCTCTGAATCCTACTTCAAAGGTTTTTTGCCGAATGGCTGCTGGTGTGATCTTCATGTGTCTATAATTTGTCTTTTAAAGTCCGCCCCGAAAACGCGGGGCAGGCTGTGGAATCTACCATGTCTATAATCTACAGGTTTTGAGACTTGGAGTTTTGCTCGATTTCATGGGTTAAGTTGCTTCAATTTGCCAAATAGAAATTGTACGGTCATCTGACACGGAAATTACATTGCCTTGATAGCTACTCCAAATCACCTTATTTATTGAAGTGCCATGACCTGCATTCCTTGCTTTGTCGATGACTTTGAGGAGTTTTCGGCGCCTTGCATCCCAAACCTTGATAGACTTGTCCATGGAGCAGGTGACTAGCAAGTTTCCGTCCTCCTTGAAATATAAATAATTAATGGCATACATATGTGCCACAATGTTTTCCTGAAGGGAATAGGTATCCGTTTCCCAGAATTTCAGGTGTGCATCTCTCCCTGCACTGGCCAAAACTGACTCGTCCGGTGAGTACGAAAGCGCAAATACCGAATTGGTATGCCCGGTCAGATTTGTAAGTGGTTTGAAATTATCTGAAAGGTCTAAAATTTTAACTGTGTGATCGCTCAGACCTACTGCCAACTCTCGCTTGTCTTTGGCCAAAGACATTACACGAATACTTTTTTCACCTAGTTTTATGTGTTTTTTTACTGTTTTGGAATTGACATCAACTACAATAAGTACTCCATCTCCAGTGCCTATGTAGGCCTCGTCTCCAAATACCTTAATGTCAAAAATCGCCTGATCTGTTAATTTCAGGGACCAAATCTCCTTGCTTTCATTCAGATCTATGACATGAATTCCTTCGAAATTATGACCAATGAACAGCAAGTTTCTTGAATAGTCAACGGCTAGGGCATAAACTGAGTGCGGAAGTCTAGCGATCAACTTACCATCTTTCGGAGTGTCCTGATCCCATTCCACAACCATCCCATCTCCAGAACCAGTATAAAAAAATCTAGGATCACAACCTTCCACCAGTGCATAGATGCAGTCATTGTGCCCTGTTAGTGTTTGTAATTTATTAACTTCTATTTTTGACATATATTAGACTGAGACTTTGGTTGCCCTGCTTGTGTATGCAAACAAAAATAGAAAAAATAGATTCCTCCTCGGCTTTGGCCATCAAGATTATCGAAACTCAGGATGAAAATGAGTTGGATTTTCTCAGCTTTAGAGAGAAACTCGGTTACGCTAACATTTCCCATCAGGAGAAAAAACGAGAATGGGCCACAGCACGAATCGCCATCCGAGATGCTTTAGATGTGCTTCATGTGCCATATCCTGGTTTTTTCAAAGATGAGCATGGCAAATCCCAAGCGATGAATGGTCATGGATTTATTTCACTTTCTCATACTATAGGTTATGCAGGTGCCATTTATCACCGAGATAATCCTGTAGGAATTGATATGGATTTGATACGCGAAAAAATCCTGAGAATAGGATTCCGCTTTTTGGACGAATCTGAATTAGACTTCTTAGAAAAGGATCCTTTACATTATACCATGGCATGGTCGGCTAAAGAGTCTATCTTTAAATGTCAGGGTAAAAGAGGTGTTTCTTTTCGGGAAAATATCCTATTAGAACCTTTTGATTCAAAGACTGGAATAATTAAAGGCAAGATCCGAGGTACGGATTTTACAGACCATCATTACACAGTACAAGTTCGCGTGATGTCAGACGTAGTACTTACTTACACTATTTGGTAAATGCAAAAGCTTAGCTTAACCATCCTTATTCTCTTTTCTCTAGCTTTCGGGCTTTCCGCCCAAAGTCTAGAAACGATCATCCTCACAGATGCAGTAACTGGCAAACAGGTTAATGTAGCCTCGCAGGTAAAAGGCAAAGGATTGATTCTGGTTTTCCATAGTTTAGGTTGCCCTTTTGCCAAGATGTATGAAAAGCGCCTGATTGCTTTGCGAAGCAAATACCAAAATCAGGGATTTACTTTTATGCTGGTAAATCCTGAAGTCAGTCAAAAGCCTGAAGACCAAACCGCCCTGAGAAGCTACATAGACCAATCAGACATGAACATGTCATACTTGGTTGATGAAAATCAGGAGCTAACCAAATTCTTTAAAATCACCAAAATCCCTGAAGTTATTTTGCTCACCTCCGGAGCAGAGGTAAGTTATAGAGGAGCACTCGATAATAATCCACAGGCTGAAAGTGCTGTGTCGTCTAAGTATTTAGATAAAGCATTGGATTCTATTCTAAAGGGTGAAGCTCCCACTCCAAGCCAAGTAAGAGCTGTTGGCTGTAATGTCCGGACCTATTGATCGTTCAGCAAAGCAATTAATTCCTTTATTTCCCCTACTTTATCCGCTTCTCCGAGCTTCTCAAATGAGTTCTCTAGGTTTCTAAACATCCTGAGCATAATCTGCAGATGTGCACAAGGCTCGAAGTAATCGTCTTTTGGGTCAATCTTCAATTGCTCCAAGTAATTAAAAATATCCTTCCTACTAAATATCAAGCCTTTGTTGAATGCATTAATGTAAAAAGTGACATCGGAAGATTTATAGGTGAGAACAAAAAGATTAGGAAGGTTCACTCCGTAAATCGGCAGCCCTAGTTTCTTTGCGACAAGCAAATAAATCGAGCAGAGGGTCAAGGGATTCCCACGTTTCGAATCCAAAACCGAAGAAAGCATACTATTCGCTGGGGAATGAAAATTCTTGGTATTTGCTGAGAATCGAAGCGTATTGAACAGCACATTATTGATAGCGCGCACTTGTTCGTAAGGAGTCAAATCATTTTTGAAAGCCGTCCACACATCAAAGTAAATCTGATGCATCTCTGCATTCAGTTTGGAATATTCCAGATCAGGATATTGATAGGTATTGATAATCCAAAGTCCGGTGAGCAAGTCTCTATCATCAGTATCTCTCCAATCTATCAGTCGAGTTTTCAACAGCGAGAATTGAAGGTCGTGAACCAATTCTTCTATTTCCTTCTGAATATCCGGATTGAAGCTATTTTCCCATTTTTTCTCCAAAAAAGGAATGATATCATTTCCCAAGGAAATAATCCGATCCCTCACATGCATTCTCACTTCCCGATCGGAATCGTCCAACAAGGAAACCAAAGCATTTAATTCTCCGGGTGTCAAATCACTCATAGTCAAAAGGCTACGGTTAATGGCATTAAACTGTAAAATAAGATACTAAAAATCGTCTTAAGTCTGGATTACTCCAACGTTAAATCTTTCGGTAATCGGCGCATGATTGGCTGCGGCTATCCCCATGCTGATTACTTTTCTAGTCTCGCGAGGATCTATCACCCCATCTACCCAAAGTCTAGATGCAGCATAGTAAGGACTTAGTTCCTCGTTGTACTTTGAAGTAATTTCATCCAGCAATTGTTTTTCATCTTCTGAAGTTATCTCCAACCCTTTTTTCTTCAAGCCTGCAACTTTGATCTGAAGCAAGGTGTTTGCGGCTGCCGCACCTGACATTACAGCCATCTGAGCTGTAGGCCAAGAGTATATCAAGCGGGGATCATAAGCCTTGCCGCACATGGCGTAATTGCCGGCACCGTAGCTGTTTCCAAGAATGAATGTGAATTTTGGTACCACCGAGTTTGCCATGGCATTCACCATTTTCGCTCCGTCCTTGATGATCCCACCGTGTTCCGCTTTGCTCCCTACCATAAATCCGCTCACATCCTGAAGAAATACCAGTGGGATTTTCCGCTGGTTGCAGTTCATAATAAATCGAGCAGCTTTATCTGCTGAGTCAGAATAAATTACGCCACCCATCTGCATTTCGCCTTTGGCGGTCTTCACGATCTTCCGCTGATTGGCTACTATTCCCACAGCCCAACCATCGATTCTGGCAGTTCCACAAATCAATGTTTTGCCATAGTCTTCTTTGTATTCATCAAAGTCACCACCGTCCACAAGGCCTTTCACGATTTGAAGCATATCGTAGGGCTTTACTCGCTCAATTGGAAAAGATTTAAGAAGTTCTTCGCCTTCCAAACCGGCTTTTTGCGATTCTGCTCGATCAAAACCTGCAGTAGGATTATGACCTATTTTGTCAAAAATCTTTCTGATCGCATCCAGGCAATCCTGATCTGTTTCGTATTTATTATCGGTCACACCTGATATTTCACAATGCGTTGTGGCTCCACCTAATGTCTCATTGTCTATTGTCTCACCGATAGCTGATTTTACGAGATATGAGCCTGCCAAAAATATAGATCCCGTTTTATCAACAATCATAGCTTCGTCAGACATGATAGGTAAGTATGCCCCACCGGCCACACAGCTGCCCATGATTGCTGCAACTTGGATAATACCCATTGCAGACATTTTTGCATTGTTGCGGAATTGACGGCCAAAATGCTCTTTGTCTGGAAAAATCTCATTTTGCATAGGGAGAAAAACTCCAGCGCTGTCCACCAGATAAATCACAGGGATCTGATTTTCCATGGCGATTTCCTGAGCTCTAAGGTTTTTCTTAGCTGTCATCGGAAACCAAGCTCCAGCCTTCACTGTAGCATCATTGGCTACGATCATGCACATTCTCCCACTTACATATCCTATTCCGGTAACCACTCCACCAGATGGACATCCCCCCTCTTCTTGATACATTCCATCAGCCACAAAAGCCCCAACTTCTAAAAAATCGGTGTCCTGATCCCGCAAGTAATCAATTCTCTCACGGGCTGTGAGCTTCCCTTTAGCATGTTCTTTTTCTATTCTTTTGGCTCCTCCACCTAGTTTTACCTGTTCATATTTTGCCTGTAAATCCTGGAGTAAACTATCCATAGGTGAATTGGAATTTCCGGTAGTAGTCGTCATTAGTCAAATTTGGGTTTAGATGTCATAACCAGTGCTTACTGCAATTAGTTAAGTCCCGAAGTTAAAAAAGAAAAAGCTAACAGTTGTAGTGGTCAAAGTCCCAGTCTCAGTATTCATCCTTAAAACTGTAATCTAAAAAAGTAATACTAAATATTTATTTAGGGACCATGCAATCTAGACCTATAGGGACAATGCAGTTTTAATTTCAAATCAAAAAGCCCTTCTTCGATCGAAAAAGGGCTTAGCAAATGTTAAATCTTTTGAAAATCAATTTTTTTCAATTGACTCCTTATAATCTCTGATCGATCTGTATATCGCTGATGCCATGTATTCCTTGCCTTCTTGGCTCATCAGGAATCGCTCCTCATTGCTATTGGACAAAAAGCCCAATTCCACCAAAACAGATGGCATTGAAGGCGTCCAGAGCACATAAAAAGGACCTTGCTTGACGCCTCTGCTTTTGCGCCCAACTCGATCTCTAAATTGAGTCTCAACATTATCGGCCAAGGTCACAGAATTCTCAAAGTGAACCTTTGACATCAAATTGAACATCATGTAAGACTCCGGCGAAGATGGATCAAACCCTTCGTAGTTTTCCTCGTAGTTATCTTCCAATAGGATCACCGAGTTTTCTCGTTTTACGATATCAAAGTTTGCATCAAAGTGCTTGGTACCCATCACGAAAGTCTCTGTTCCAAACGCTGATTTATTAGCAGCTGAATTGGAGTGAATGGACACAAAGAGATGTGCTTTGTTATTATTGGCGATCATTGGCCGGTCCTTAAGAGAAGGAAAACTATCATCGTCCCGAGTGTAAATAACTTCTACATCAGGCAGGTTTTCCTTGATGTATTTTCCGACCAAAAGTGTAACTGCAAGATTAATGTCTTTCTCCTTTGACCTAGAACCCAGATTACCAGGATCTTTGCCTCCGTGGCCAGCATCCAAGACGATCTTTGTCATCTTAAAAGATGGTACCATGGATTCATTGGTGATAAAGCCGCCAAATACAAAGGGAATGCATAAAATCAGACTAAGAAGAATTTTTTTGTTTTTGGACCGTTCCATGAGGGCAATAAAATTAACTTTACACGAAATTTCACTCAAATTAAATAAAGCGTAAGCAACAGTGCAGGGATTCAGGCTCTTTTTATTTTGCTTTTTTGGGCTATTGATTGTTCCGCTACTAGCGACTGCGCAAGACCCAGTTCGCAAGCTTGAAGAAAAACCACTAGCGGCTCCAGATTCGCTAATGCCACTTTCGCGAGAATTGATGGCTATGGATACTTTGCCCAATACTGCTGATACGCTCGCTCTTACTGATTCGACAAAAATTATGCCCAGGAGTGATATCTCAACAGATATTACATATTACGGAGAAGATAGTATCGTGTCAGATTTCACAGAAAACAAAATATATCTTTATAACCAAGCATGGTTCGAATATGGTACGATGCGTTTGGAAGCTGACTTGATTATTATTGACTGGAAAAACTCAGAGCTCTACGCTTCCGGCGTCACGGATAGTTTGGGAAATGTGAAAGGAAATCCATTTTTCAAAGACGGAAATTCCTCCTATGAGATCAGGAAGGAGATGAAGTATAATTTCAAAACTCAAAAAGCTATTATAAAAGATGTCGTCACCGAGCAGCAAGATGGAATTCTACGTGGTGAAACGATCAAGAAAACAGAAGACGGTAGTATTTACTTAGCAAATGGTTATTATACGACCTGTACACTCACTACCCCTCATTATCATGTAGCTGCAAACAAAATTAAATCTATTGAAGGAGGTCAAGTAGTTGCAGGACCTTTCAATCTCTTTTTTAATGGTATCCCCACACCACTCGGGCTGCCTTTTGGGATAATACCAAATACTCCAGAGGAGAAAGCTTCAGGCTTGATTTTTCCAAGCTATGGACAAGAGCAAAAAAGAGGACTTTACCTCCGTGACTTAGGTTATTATTTTGCCATCAATGATTACATTCACGCTAGAATAACTGGTGACATCTATTCGAATGGAGGCTGGGGACTGAAATCACAATCTATTTATAAAAAGCGCTACAGGTTTGCAGGGTCTTTTAATATTGACTTTCAAAAGTTTAGGTCTCCGGAAACTGAACTGAATCCAGTCGACTATAATACATTCCGAATCCAATGGTCTCATAACCCTGAATCAAGAGGAAACAGTAGATTCTCAGCTTCGGTAAATGCAGGTTCCACGAGTTACTTCAACAACATCGTCAACCCTAACAACTTCACCAACAACGTAACTTCAGATTTATCTTCGAATATTCAGTATAGTAAAACCTTCACTGGAACTCCTTTTTCCTTCGGTGCCAGCATGAGACATTCTCAAAGTGTGCAGACGGGAGAAGTTCAACTGAGTCTACCTAATATGAACTTAAGTATGAATAGGCAAAGCCCGTTCAAGAACATGAAATTCGAGCCTCTCAAGACTTTAAATATTGCATACAACTTTGACCTCCAAAACTCCATTACTAACAAAGTGACTCAGGAATTCGGAGTAGATCCAGACTTAGTGGAAAACACTGATACTCCTGACTTGGTAGATTTTACCCCAGCAAATTTTGGCTATCTACTTCAAAATGCAAAAAATGGAGCTAGAAACAGAATTCCTATAAGCTCAAATTTTAGACTTTTTAAATATTTCACAGGTACAGCATCTGCCAACCTAACTGAGCTATGGTACCTCAAAAGGATTAATTATTTCTATAATCCATCTGAAGAGAGAGTAGATAAAATCATTGAAGATGGCTTTAATCGGGTTACTTTTTATTCTAGCTCATTCAGTTTAAACACCAACATCTATGGCTTTTTCAACTTCAAAAGAGGAAAAATCCAGACCATACGCCAGCATATTCAACCTTCCTTGAGTGTTAATTTTTCTCCCGATTTCTCAGACCCTTCATTAGGGTATTTCCAAGAGGTGCGAGTTAACAATGAAGGGGACACACGTTTGTTTGATAGATATCAAGGATTCTCCTATAGTGGTGCTCCAATGGGAGAAAGCAGAGCCATGGCATTTAGTATCCGCAGTGTATTGGAAGCAAAGGTTATCGATAAAAAAGATTCAACTCAGGAGAATGCTACTAAGAAAATACCTTTACTCGAAAATATCGATCTGAACTCCAGCTATAATTTTGCAGCAGATTCCTTTAAGCTTGCTCCTATTCGAATCAGCGCCCGAACCAGCTTTTTCGACAGAAAGCTCTCTGTAAACATGAGTTCGACGCTTGATCCTTATGCTACTGGAACATTTATTAATTCAAACGGTGCTGAAATCACAAGGTCAGTCAATCAATTTGCCTGGAAAAATGGACAAGGATTAGGCACCATACGAAATGCTTCGCTAAATATGAATGCCTCGATCAACCCAAGTAGTGCACAAAACCCAGGTGAAGTAAGAGATGAACTCACCAATGAATTTATGCAGCAAGGCGGCGTGATGAATGAGTTTGTAGAAAGTGAAATCAATAGAATTTCGACTGACCCTAGTCAATACATTGATTGGAATATTCCATGGAATATGTCGTTTGGCTATGTGCTATCCTATAGCAATCAAGTCTCAGGAACCAAAAGAATCACTCAAACAGTCAGCGTAAGAGGTGATTTCAAACTTTCTGAGAAGTGGGCGGTAAACTTCAACACAGGCTATGATGCCCAAACAAAAAAACTGACTCAGACAATGGTCGGTATTGCAAGGGATCTGCATTGCTGGCAGATGAATGTGAACTGGGTTCCTTTTGGGGCATTTACTTCTTACAACATTGATATACGAGTGAAGTCAACCATCCTTCAGGATTTGAAAGTTTCTAGACGACGATCGTTTTTTGACAGGTAAATCATTTCATTAAGCTAAATTTTGTAGTCTGGAAAAAAAATTCAGCTTTCATATTTCTAATTTCAGCCTTTTATCAAACTCTCGATCTGCTAAGCGGCATAGTCATGCATCTTGGTCCTCCCAGACCTCTGGAAAGCTCAGAAGAAGGAATCTCCAAAACCTCTACTCCTTTCTCCCGAAGTGCGCGGTTGGTGTGAATGTTTCTATTGTATGAAATCACTCGGCGTGGGCCAATAGCAAAGACATTTGCCCCATCAAACCACTGCTCACGCATGGCGTAATCAGGATTTCCGTCTGCGGTATGGAGAATCTCCAGGTGAGGGATTTCCCGCTCCAAGATCGTAAGCAAGGATTCTTTCAGAACCTCTCGTTTGATAACCACCTTATCATCTCTGATCTCTTTCAACGTATAAAGCGAAGTCTGCAACACTGAATTCAATGCGTCAGGATAAGTCAGGGCAAGGTTTTCATCCAATATGGTAAACACCGTATCCAAGTGCATATACTGACGCTTTTGGGGAAGGTGAACTTCATAAACCCGCTCCACAGTACCTTCACCGAGCAAGGCTTTTGCTGCATGATAAATCGCTTTCTCTTCTGTTCGCTCAGAATTCCCAATGGCAACCGCTTTTTGCGAAAGAATAATAACGTCACCACCTTCAATACTCGGAGGGCTATGCATTCCCTCAGCAGGATAAAGCTTATTGATATTGTCCTTGAAGTCAGGGTGATTCTCAAAAATTGTCCGTAACAAATCCGCCTCTCGTTGTCTTCCTTCCATTTTCATACTTGAAAAAATAATTCCTCCGGGAGTCACAGCCATAGGATCACGCTGGAAATACAAATTCGGACAAGGGGCTATTGCAAAAGCATAATCCATCAATTCCCCAGAATTCAGTTTTGGGATTTTACGCTTCAACTCATGAATCTTCAAACCACCTGTAAGAATCCCCGCACATTCGGCAGTAGAATATCGCTCGAGAATTGACTCTGCTAAATGAGATAATCCTGAACGTTGAAGTGCATTTTGCATCAACTTTAGTAGAATCTGCTGGTCGTAAAGCACGCGGATCAAGAGTTCTCTAAGCTGATAAACCATCGCACCAGTAGAAGCCTTCACTAGATTTGAAAAAGTATCGTGTTCTTTCTGCAAAGCTTCCAAATAAGGCACATCATCAAAGAGCAAAAACTCCTTATTGTAGGGAGTTAGTCGATCGATTTCCTTCCCAGGTCTATGCATCAAGACAGCTTTGAGCGTCCCGAATTCTGAATTAAGTCTAAGGTTCATTTAATTAACATTTTGTTATCTATTTTAATGAATTGTTGCCATTTTACAAAAAATTAAAGCTACTGATTGAGAAAAATGAAAAATAAAGTTGAAAGTATGTGCTTTTAATTTAAGATTTATTCCTACAACAATTAACCTGGAATTTAATTGGGGTATCATTGTTGAATAGAAATAGATTCAACTAAGCCAATTTCAATGAAATTAGAAAATACAACATTCAAAAAACTTTCCTTCACTTTCACTCTGGCCAGTGCGCTCTTTCTTGGAAGCTGCGATACGCTAAGCCAGTTAAGCAAAGCTTTAGACCTCGGAACTCCTACAGAATCTGAAATCAATTCAGGACTGAAAGAGGCCTTAGAATATGGAACCAGCTATGCCTCCGAGCGTCTATCAAAGGAAGATGGCTACTTAGGGAATTTGGCTATCAAAATTGCCTTTCCGGAAGAAGCCAAAAAAGTAGAAAACACCCTTCGATCTTTAGGATTAGGAAGCCTTTGCGATCAGGTAATCACCAGCGTAAATCGTGCTGCTGAGGATGCAGCTATAGAGGCTAAGCCGATTTTCGTAGCTGCAATCAAAGATATGAGTATCGCAGATGTGAAAAACATCCTACTTGGAGCTGATAATGCCGCGACGAAATACTTTGAGAACAAAACCACAAATTCATTGGAAGGGAAATTCAAACCAATTATTGAAAGTAGCCTCACTAAAGTAGGAGCGACAAAATACTGGAGTGATGTAATCACCCGATACAATAAAATCCCTCTCATGACTCCAATCGAGGCCGACCTATCGAAGTATGTTACACAAAAAGCGATAGATGGACTCTTTTATGAAATCGCTAAAGAAGAATTGAAAATCAGGGAAAATGTGGCTGCCAGAAGTACAGTTTTACTACAAAAAGTATTTGGCTATGCGGAGCGAGCTAAAAGTGGAACTGGAACAGGACTTTAAGAGAAATAACTATCCAAGCATAAGAAAGCCGAGCTACTGATTGCTCGGCTTTCTTGTTTATCAGGGTGTAAAACAGCGTTTATTTTCCGACTACTTTGATCAGCATACCTTTATCCACTTGATCTGACAAAAGCATTCCGTTCAACAAAGACAATTCTTCAAATCGCTCTGCTGGCATTCCGTAATATCTAAATGCAGCTTCCAAAGACATGGAATTTGGAATGGTTTTGATCTTTAAAACGTCAGGTTTACGATTCAACTTTTCCGAATCTCGCAATTCCTTAAAGTCTCTGATGGTTCTTGAAAATAGGGCTTGATAAGAATTAAAATTAGCCACATCGGTCACTCCCATCAGGCTGTAGATATTTCCTTCAAACTGAATCAATGAAGAAAGAACCCGGATGGTACTAGCTTGCTCTTGCACATTATCGGCAACCATTAGTATTGCCGGCATTCCGTTGATGGTCTCATTTTTAGATTCTACCAGTGTCAATCCGTAATTCTCCAAAACTGCATTGGCAGCTTCCTCCAAATTAGCTCCAGAGGCTAAGGTGAGAATCATCACTGCATCACCTTCTGCTGCTGCCATTTGAAATTGTTGTGGAGTATTCTGATGCTGCCATCCTGTTGGGACAGGAAACTGGATTTTCAGTACCGGATGATAGAATGCATTATTTTCCACAAAACCCTGCTTAGGATCTGCTCCCACAATCAACCCATCAATTTTCCTAAGGTAACTGTCTCGATCCACTTCAAAATCCGTCAGTTTAGACTTTTCCTGCCACTTTTGCGCAAGCACCTCCACAGTTGCATTTCGCTCGTCTGGGGATGGGTGAGTGGAAAGAAAAGGTGGAATTTCATTGGCGCCAGTATTTGCCTGTTGTCTTTCCAGAGTTTCAAAGAAGTCAGCCATCTCTGTTGCGTCGTACCCGATTTGAGAAGAATATTCCACACCTAGCTCATCGGATTGCCGCTCAGCATCTCTACCAAACTTTAACAAAGCCAATTGCATTCCCTGAGATAAAGGATCCACAAACCGCCCTAATTCAGGCACCAATATAACCCCTGCCAATAAACCTATCTGACCTAAAAGTTGGTTGCGCTGCTGTATCACGGAGTGCCTAGCAGTCACGTGCCCTATCTCATGGCCTAGGACTCCTGCAAACTCCGCTTCGTTGTTGAAATGTGCCATAATCCCTCTGGTGAAATACACAAAACCACCAGGTACTGCAAAGGCATTGATTACAGGAGAATCAACGATTTTAAACTCATAGGCTAATTTTGGACGATGAGAAATGGCTGCCATTTCATTCCCTTTTTCCGTAATAAACTCTTGGAGCTGAGGGTCCTCATATAGCCCAAAAAAAGCAATTACTTCCGGATCGGCTTGCTGACCCATGGCAATTTCCTGAGCTTCAGACATCAATACCAGCTGCTTTTTTCCAGTGACAGGATTGATCGCGCAGCTACTCAAACTTAAGAGCAGCAGAACCGAAAATATTTTTAGAAAATCGGTGTATGTTTTCATAATATCAGAGGGTTGGGTCGTTTATTTACCCCTCATAGGGAAAATATCATTCCAATAAATTGCTGAAAGAAAATAAGGAAGTAGACGAATTTATTCCACGTCCATCCGATCTATACTCTTTGGTTCTTGAAGTTAAAAACCTTAAAGGAAACCGTGATTGAGACACTCACGGTGACATTAAAATCAAAAAAAAACCGAGCCTCTCAGCTCGGTTTTATACTTATAATCTTTAGGGTTAGTCGACCAGAGATACCGTCACAGCGTCACCTTCTTTGGTTACTTTCGCGACGCCTTTTCCTGTCAGGCCTTTCATCGCTACATCCCATTTCTTTCCGCTTAGCCCGGCTTTTCCTTTTAGGTCGGCGATAGCCACTGGAGATTCTGCTTTCAGCAATTCAAAGATCCCTTTTTCCTCTTCGGTCATTTCTACCTGTTTTTTCTCAGGTCTCATCTGCGGGAAGAAAAGTACTTCTTGAATCGTCGTATTATTAGTCAACAACATCGTCAGACGATCGATTCCGATTCCCAAACCTGAAGTTGGCGGCATGCCGTACTCCAAAGCACGAAGGAAATCCTCATCCATTGCCATTGCCTCGTCATCGCCTCTTTCAGCCAGTTTCAACTGATCTTCAAATCGCTCACGCTGATCGATCGGATCGTTTAGCTCCGTGTAAGCATTTGCGATTTCTTTACCATTCACAAACAACTCAAATCGCTCTACCAAGCCCGGCTCAGTTCTATGCTTTTTCGCCAAAGGAGTCATCTCAATAGGATAATCAGTAATGTATGTTGGCTGGATCAAATTGGCCTCAACCTTCTCACCGAAGATCTCATCTACCAACTTGCCTTTGCCCATAGTAGCATCTACTTCAATCCCCATGTCCAGACAAACTTTGCGCAAGCCTTCCTCGTCCATTTTGCTGACATCGATTCCCGCATATTCCTTGATGGAATCATACATAGTCAGTCTTCTGTAAGGCCCGGCAAACTCTATCTCATTTTTACCAACAGTGATTTTGGTTTTACCATGAATGGCCTGAGTTACCTGCTCGATCAGTTCTTCCACCATTTCCATCATCCAGATGTAGTCTTTGTAGGCTACATAGATTTCCATGGAGGTGAATTCAGGATTATGCGTTCGGTCCATGCCTTCGTTTCGGAACATTTTCCCAAACTCATAAACCCCATCAAATCCGCCTACGATCAGCCTTTTCAGATAAAGCTCATTTGCGATTCTGAGGAAAAGCGGCATATCCAAGGTATTGTGATGCGTGTCGAACGGACGTGCAGCAGCTCCACCATGAACAGCTTGTAGGATCGGAGTCTCCACTTCCAACCATCCATGATCGTCAAAATAGCGACGCATTTGCGTGATAATTCTGGAGCGGGTAATGAAAGTTTTCTTCACCTCAGGATTTACCGTCAAGTCCACATAGCGTTGACGGTATCTCATTTCAGGATCAGTAAATCCATCGTGGACATTTCCATCTTCGTCTCTTTTCACCACAGGAAGTGGTTTCACAGACTTGGACAGTACGGTCAACTCAGTCACATGGAGAGAAATCTCTCCAGTCTGAGTAGTAAAAATATAGCCTTTCAAGCCAAGAAAATCACCGATTCCCAATAGCTTTTTGAATACTGTATTGTAAAGAGTCTTGTCTTCGCCTTCGCAGATATCATCGCGACGCACATAGAATTGCAAGCGCCCAGTAGCATCCTGAATCTCTCCAAAAGAAGCTGAACCCATGATTCTACGGCTCATCAGGCGGCCAGCTATCTCTATATTTTTATAGTCTAGCTTTCGGTTTTCGTAGTTGCGATGAATATCATCCGCAGTGACATTGATTGGGAACGCCTCTGCAGGATAGGGATTGATCCCCAGCTTCATCAGTTCTTCCCGATCTTTACGTCTTTCTATTTCCTGTTCGCTCAAAAGTTGCATGCTATAATTTGAGAATTAATAATTTAAAATTTAAAATTTTCAGAATTCCACCAAGCTTGGCCAAATTTCGAAATATGTTCCTGTTACTGTATATCTTTTACTACTGCTATATAATTACTGTAGACTGAGGCTGCAAACTGATCACTTACTCTTCTTCCTTCTCTCGACCTCCTTCTTGATCATAGAAAACTCCCGGCTGCTTTGCCCTGCAATACTGGAATTCTCTGAGGCACGGCGGATCAGGTAAGGCATAACCTTCTCTACGGGTCCATAAGGCACATATTTCAAAACCCGATATCCAGCATCCGCTAGATTAAAGGAAATATTATCACTCATTCCATAGAGCTGAGCGAAGAAGACACGGTCAGACTCCTTGTCTATTCCATACTTTTCGATCAACTCTACTACGAGATGATTACTTGCTTCATTATGCGATCCACTGACCAAGTAAACACCATTCGCTATGCAAAATTCCACGCCAAAATTGTAATCCATATCAGTCGCTGCTTTGCTGGGCTGGATCGGACTTGGATAGCCCATTTCTTCTGCACGCTCTGCCTCTTTCTCCATATATGCACCACGCACCAACTTAGCTCCTAAAAGAAACCCAAGCTCATCTGCCAATACTTTAGCTTCCTTCAATCTTCCAAGCATATCGTGGCGATACATCTGATATGTGTTATAAACCACACATTTTTCCTTATTGTATTTCTCCATGGCTTCGTAGGCCAGCGTGTCGACCACATCCTGAAACCATGACTCTTCGGCATCGATCAAAATCTTCAATCCCAAATCATAAGCCGTCTTACATAGCAAATCCACTCTTCTTTTGCAACGCTCATACGCCTGATATTCTTCTGGATTGAGAGCCTCACCTGCCTGGATTTTGATCAAAATATGATAATCACCTAAGCCTGTCACTTTAATTACACCGAATGGCATATAATCAGTTTTGGCTGACTCCACCATTGTCTGGCGGATTTCCTCACAGGTATTATCAAAGCTCTCCTCGTCACCTTTTCCCTCCACAGAGTAGTCCAAGATTGATTCCACCCCAAATTTGGCAAGTGACTTACAATCCTCAATGGTTTCTGTGATTGTTTCACCTCCACAAAAATGCCCAAACATGGTTTGCTTCATTATTCCTTTGATAGGCAAACCTAGCTTAAAGCCTATGTTGGTCAACGCAATCCCCAAATCAGACACAAACTTGTTATTCAACATGGCGAACACCAGGTGCATCTTCCTAAGCTCTGAATTACTTTTCGAAGCAAAGGCAACTTTTAAGTTGTCAAAAGAAATAGTGGATTTGGCGGGCATATTCCAGAAATAAAGCTGCAAAGATATCAAAAAAACTGCTTTTGGGTTCCTTTTGTTATGATAATTGAGGGGTAAAAAGAGACGCAAGACAGGAGATATAATACTTAAGATTTGCGTCAATTCGAGCAAAGTCGAAAGCTCAAAGGTCTTTCTTTTCTGATCAAAAATTCTAGAGAGGTTCCTATACCACAAAAACCAGTTGTAGCAATTCATTTAGATTTTCGAACTTTCAAAACCAACATCCTTTCCCTTTATCTGCTCCTAACATTTTTAAACTTATTTCAAAAAATATTTAAATGCATTATTTAAACCTTTTTTACAAAAAATCAGAATATAATTCTGAAAGCCCCTGGTTTTTTGGCTTGATTTTGAAAAATGCAAGGAATAGCCTGATTCTTTGAAGATTGTTTAAAGTAGTTAGCGAAAAATTAATTTTGATTTTAAAAATCACCACTTTACATTTGACACATGATAAACACAGCAGCGACATATTTTAGCTTCTTTTACTTTTACTTTCGAAGACAAAATCGAATCGGAGTTGTGTATTGCCTAGCCTAAACTAAAAAGAAAATATAACACATAAAGCCCGATTCGCAAGAGTCGGGCTTTTTTCATTTAAAGCTCAGTAGTATGAAAGAACACAAGCAAATCAAAGACTGGGGTCTAGGACTCACAGGACCAACCATCATCGCAGGACCTTGCTCTGCAGAGACTCCTGAACAAATCGAACAGATTTGTATCGAGATGAAGGAAAACAATGTCATCCCATCTATGTTCCGTGCCGGAATCTGGAAGCCAAGAACTAGACCAGGAAGTTTCGAAGGCATCGGCGAAGAAGGCCTAAAGTGGATGGAGATCGTTCGTCACCACCTGAATATCCCGATCACTGTGGAAGTAGGAAATGCAGCTCACGCTGAAATCGCCCTTAGAAACAACGTGGATGTCGTTTGGGTAGGTGCTAGAACTACCGTGAATCCTTTCGCAGTACAGGAAATTGCTGACGCATTAGCTGGTTCTGATATTCCTGTGATGGTAAAAAACCCAATGAACCCTGATCTTGATCTGTGGATGGGTGCACTGGAGAGATTCCACGCAGTTGGACTTACTAAATTGGCGGCAATTCACAGAGGCTTCTCAGACGCATACGACAAGAGATATAGAAACAAACCAAACTGGTCTATGCCTATGCACTTGAAGCGTGTTTGGACTGGCATGGAAGTTATCAATGACCCTTCTCATATCGTAGGAAAAAGAGATGGAATCCTTGAAATCTCTCAGAAAGCGATGAACTTCGGTTTGGATGGTTTAATGATCGAAACTCACCATGATCCAGATAAAGCCTGGTCTGATGCTAAGCAGCAAGTAACTCCAGCTCGTTTAAAAGAAATTCTTTCAGCTATAGATTTCAAAAAACCTCTGGAATCTGAGCAGCCAAGCGAAAAATTGAATGACTTGAGAAGAGCTGTGGATCATCTTGATGATCAGTTATTGGATATACTTCAGGAAAGATTTGCAGTGATCGACCAGATAGGTGCTCACAAAAGAGAGCATCACCTATCCGTATTTCAATCCAATCGCTGGAAAGAAGTAATGGAAGGACGTACCGAAAAAGGGGTTAAGAAAAATCTAAGTGAAAAATTCATGCGCGAGTTACTTTATTGTATCCATGAGGAATCAGTAAAACGCCAAGAAAAGCAGCTTAGAGAAGCGGATACGGTGAAGAAGTAAATCGTTGAGTTGATGGTTTATAGTCCATAGACCATGGGCTCTTGACTAATGAACCAGTGTAATTCATAAAGTAGCAATTCATAAACATTGAGCTTATAGTAAATCTGAGGGGAATATTTCTCCTCAGATTTTTACTCTAATTTTAGACTCAGTAAAATCTCTTCTTCGTGGACTCTATAATCTTTTCTGAAAATGCATCTGTAGATTTGACCGCAGTACTCAGCGAAATCAACTACTCCAGTCTATTTATTCTAACAGATGAAAACACCAAGGCTCATTGCCTGCCTTTGGTAGAAGAAGTTTTCCCTTCCAACAGTACTTTTTTCACCATTGAATCTGGCGAAAAGAATAAAACCATAGCTACCTGCATGGAAATCTGGGCTGCCATGACCGAAGCTCAACTTGACAGAAAAGCGCTTTTTCTAAATATTGGAGGAGGGGTCTTAGGTGATATGGGTGGTTTTTGCGCCAGCATATACAAAAGGGGAATTCGCTTTATCAATATGCCTACTACTCTTCTTTCACAAGTAGATGCCAGTGTAGGCGGGAAATTAGGAGTAGATTTCGAAGGGTTGAAAAATCACTTGGGCGTATTCAATGAGCCCGAAACAGTCATAGTAGCATCCGATTTCCTAAAGAGCTTACCCGAGCAAGAAATTAGATCCGGATATGCTGAAATCATCAAACACGGCTTGATTCGGGATAAAAAATACTTCGAAAGCTTGGATTTTGTGAATTGGAGCAAATCCTATTGGGCACCACTGATCCATCATTCTGTGGAGATCAAAAGCGCAGTGGTCAGTGAAGATCCAAAAGAAGCTGGCTTGCGCAAAATCCTGAATTTTGGGCATACCATAGGTCATGCTTTTGAAACGTATTTTTTGGACGGACCAAAACACCTTTTACATGGAGAAGCCATTGCTGTCGGAATGATTTGCGAAGCTTGGCTCTCACACAAGAAATTAGACCTTTCAATGGCAGAATTGAAGCAAATCCAATCTGCATTTTTGAAAGTATATGGCAAAATAGAAATCCTGGAAACTGATCTACCAGCGGTTCTAGATTTTTGCCTCCAAGACAAAAAGAATGAAGGCAAAGAACTGATGTTTTCTCTGCTCCGTTCCATCGGCGATTGCACGTACAACATTCCTGTAACCCGGGAGGAAATACAAGAAGCAATCCATTATTACCAAAATTTACCTCAGACCTAATTACCAATATTTTGACTACTGAAACCAAGGAAACCATACATCTGGCTCAGAAAACAGATTTTTCGTCTACACATATCCCTCTTCCTTCTTCCAAAAGCGAGTCTAATCGCGTACTAATTATTGACGCGCTCACGGAAGGAAAAAACGAACTCAGCAATCTTGCTGAGGCCCGTGATACGCAAACTATGATCTCTTTGCTGGAGAAAAACCCTCCAGTTTTTGACGTGCTGGATGCAGGAACAACGATGCGATTCTTGACTGCTTACGCTGCGATCACCAACCAAAATAAGGTCATGACTGGAACTCCACGGATGTGCGAGCGACCGATCGGGATTTTGGTGGATGCGCTCAGAACATTGGGAGCGGAAATCCATTATTTGGGAGTGGAAGGCTATCCACCAATGGCTGTTCATGGACTTACTGAGCAGAAAAGCAATAAAATAAAAATCAGAGGAGACGTTTCTAGCCAATACATTTCCGCAATTCTCATGATTGCTCCTTTGTTGCCGAAGGGCTTGGAGCTTGAATTGGAAGGCAAGGTAGGATCGCGATCTTACATAGAAATGACCTTGGATTCTATGTCCCAATTTGGAATCAGTTACGAATGGCAAGACAACAAAATCACTGTTGCGCACCAAGCTTATCAGCCTACTACGTTCGCAGTAGAAAGTGACTGGTCCGGTGCTGGATACTGGTTCAGCTTATTGGCTTGCGCCGATTCTGGTGAGCTTTTTCTATCTGGTTTGAAAGAAAATAGCCTACAAGGAGATTCTGCCGTGGTAGAAATCATGGGGCAACTTGGGGTAAAAAGCACCTTTAAGGATGGTGGCGTTTTATTGGAGAAACAGCCGGTAAAAGGATTAACCCATTGGGATTTCACTCACTGCCCAGACTTGGCCCAAACCATCACAGTGACCTGTGCAATCTTAGGACAAAACGCGACGTTTACGGGATTGGAAAGTTTGAAAATCAAGGAGACGGATAGAATCTATGCATTGCAGCAGGAACTAGCCAAATTCAATGCTGACCTGAAGGAAGTAGAACCCGAAGTATATCAGGTAATCCCATCGGTGACCATGCCAGCTGAAGTAAAAATCCATACTTACGATGATCACAGAATGGCGATGGCGTTTATGCCTTTAATCACCAAAACACGAGTAAGTATAGAAGATCCTTCCGTGGTGGATAAATCTTACCCAAGTTTCTGGAAGCATTGCCAGCTTGCGGGAATCTCCATCGTCAGCCAAGCTTAAGTTATGAGTACTTTAAAAATAGCCATCCAGGGCGTTCCAGGCTCATTTCATCACCAAGTTGCGCTTCGCAATTTTGGCGAGGAAATAGAAATTCTTGATTTCACCACTTTCGAGCCAGTGGCGAGAGCGGTGGCAAATGGCGAAGCAGATTTTGCCGTGATGGCGATTGAAAACTCCATCGCCGGAGCGATTTTACCAAATTATGATCTAATAGATCGCTATGGCCTGAGCATTCGGGATGAGTATTACCTTCCAATCGGTCATCAGTTCATGGCGCTTCCAGACCAGACTATCCAGGATATTTCAGAAGTTCGATCGCATCCCATGGCGCTTTTGCAGTGCAAAGCCTTTTTTGCGCAGCATCCACATATCACACTTAAAGAAGATACTGACACTGCTTCCGTAGCGAGAGATATTGCCGCAGAAAACTTAAAAGGTGTTGCAGCAATCGCATCTACTATTGCAGCTGATATTTATGGCATGGAGATCATCGCACATGATATCCAGACGGTGAAATGTAACTTTACAAGATTTATCATCCTTCAAAAAGAATCTGTAAAGCCATCAGGCGAGGCAAATAAAGCATCAATTAAAGTTACGATTCAAAACCAAAAAGGTGGACTGGCCAAGTTGCTGACGTTGATCTCCGAAAATGGGATTGACTTAAGCAAAATCCAGTCAATTCCTGTGATAGAAAAACCTTGGGAATATGCATTCTTCATAGACTTGGTTTTTGAAGATCATTCCATTTTCTCGCAGACAATTGAGGAAATTCGGACTAGCTTTGGAGAGGTGAAAATTTTTGGAGAGTATTTGAGCAGAAAATAAAAACGTGATTTCCCGCATTAATGCCATTAGCCAAAATTTCTTTGATCAACTGGACGGAAGACCGAAGTAGCCGAAATGCATGAGGCCAACCAAGCCTAAGATGCTTTTCTCTCTTACAATTAGAGAAAAAGAGATTAAAATTATAACAACAAGAATCAAGAAATGAAAGGCTTTGCAGATCGAGTAAACAGTGTAGAAGAGTACTACTTTTCCGCCAAGCTCAGAGAGGTGAATCAGATGATTGCTGATGGAAAACCAGTCATTAACTTAGGTATTGGAAGCCCAGATTTAGCGCCAGACAAAAATGTGATTGAGGCGCTAAAAAGTACGGCAGATAATTCGCAGGCGCACGGATACCAAAGTTATCAAGGAATTCCACAGCTGCGAACCTCCATCGCGAATTTCTATTCAAGGGAATATGGCGCGAGCTTAGATCCGAATAGGGAAATCCTTCCAATGATGGGTTCTAAAGAAGGTATCATGCATCTGAGCATGACTTTCCTGAATTCCGGAGATGAGGTATTGATCCCAAATCCAGGATATCCGACTTACACTTCCGTTACCAATTTACTTGGGGCAAAACCAATTTATTACGGTATTGACCTTGCTAAATCAGGCCGTCCAAACTTAGAAGAACTGGAAAATCAGGACCTAAGTAAAGTGAAAACGATGTGGATCAATTATCCACACATGCCAACTGGAGCGCCTGGAAGCAGAGCTATCTTGCAAGAGTTGGTGGCTTTTGCCAAAAAACATGAGATCGTTTTACTCCATGACAATCCTTACAGTCATATATTGACAAAAGAGCCGATCAGCATTCTGTCTATTCCAGGAGCGAAAGAGGTGGCGATGGAGCTAAATTCTCTAAGTAAAGTATTCAACATGCCAGGCTGGAGAGTGGGTATGCTGGTAGGACGGGAAGACTGGATTTCGAAAGTGCTGAAAGTGAAAAGTAACATGGATTCCGGGATGTTTCTGGGAATTCAGAAAGGCGCTGTTGCAGCACTAAATCTTGGTGAAAGCTGGTTTTCTGATATCGAAAGCACTTACCAGAGCCGTAGAAAACTGGTTTGGAAACTAGCTGACAAATTAAATCTGAGCTATGACACCAATGCTGCGGGGCTATTTGTCTGGTGCAAAGTGCCAGAAGGGAAATCGGCAGATCAAGTTGTTGACGAATTACTTTATGAGAGAAATATATTCATCACTCCAGGAAAGATCTTTGGATCAGCCGGCGAGGGGTATGTTCGCTTTTCGCTGTGTATGCCTGAGTTTAAAATATTGGAAGCAATAAACAGGATTAAATAACTAGAAATGAAAAAATTACACATTGTAGGCTTGGGACTTCTTGGAGGTTCATTTGGCTTGGCAGCAAAGAATAAATTTCCTGAGATTCTTATTACAGGCACTGATGCAAGTGAGAAAAATCTTCAGGATGCATTAAATCTTGGAATTATTCAAGAGGCCAAAGATGCACCGGATGCAGATACTGATATCGTTATATTGGCTACTCCTGCAGACACTTTGGGCGATTTACTTTTGAAAACTCTTGATCAAATTGGTGAAAACACCTTAGTTTTTGACGTGGGATCTACCAAAGCTAAACTTTGTACTTTGGCGGCAGATCACCCAAAAAGAAAGCAATACTTAGCGGCTCACCCGATTGCCGGAACGGAGTATTCTGGGCCAAAAGCAGCATTTGCAGGTCTGCTGGACCGCAAAGTACTGATCGTCTGTGAGCTAGAGCAAACTGATTTGCAGTTGAAGGAGAAGGCATATGAGCTTTTTGATGCATTGAATCTGAAATTGAGATTTATGGATCCGGAGGAGCATGATCGTCATTTGGCATTTGTATCTCACTTGTCGCATATTTCCTCATTTATGCTTGGCAAAACTGTACTGCAAAAAATGGAAGATGAGAAAAACATCTTTGATATGGCGGGCTCTGGCTTTGCCTCAACTGTTCGTCTAGCGAAGTCTAGCCCGGCCATGTGGTCGCCTATTTTTACAGAAAACAAGGATAATATCTTATCAGCTTTGGATGGCTATATTTCGAATTTGACAGCATTCCGTGATAAGATTTTGGCTAGTGACGGACAAGGGTTATCAGCAGATATGACTGAAATCAATAAGATTGGAGAAATTCTGGATTTGGAGAAGTAAATTGATTTCGGATCTCGGATGTATGATTTCGGGTATTGTGAACCGCCATTTGATACTTCAAGTGGCGTTTTTTTTTTAACCGCTGAGTACGCTAAGTTTTTCACGGAGAGTCCCGGCAAGTTGATCATCAAGCTTTAATAGTAACAACTCAAAATTCAGTAAATTGAACTTTATAAAACAACCCAACCCTATGAAATCCTTTTTCACGCTAGCATTTCTACTAATTACTCTCTCAGTACTTTCTCAATCTGCTGATCAATGGACAACAGTGGAAACCATGAACTTTCCCCTTCCAAGGCATGAAAACTCCTTTGTGGAAAACAATGGTAAATTTTATCTCCTTGGTGGGCGAGGCATCAAACCAATCGAGGAATACGACCCTAAGACAAACACCTGGAGGACATTAGCCATGGCTCCCATAGAGTTTCATCACTTTCAAGCCATATCATTCAAAAATGAAATTTATGTAATCGGCGCGTTGACTGGTGGCTATCCACATGAGACTCCGTTGACACATTTCTTGATTTTCAACCCAAAAACCAATACTTGGCGGGAAGGTGCAGAAATTCCAGAAGATAGAAGTAGAGGTTCAGTGGGAGTAACAGTCCGTGGAGACAAAATCTATTTAGTCTGCGGAATCGTCGATGGACACTATGCCGATTTTGTTCCCTGGTTTGATGAGTATGACACTAAAACAGGCAAATGGACAGTTCTTCCAGATGCACCACGGCCTAGAGATCACTTCGGTGCTGTACTGGTGGAGGATAAAATTTATGCAGCAGGGGGGAGAACGTCGCATGCTGAGATAGGAAAGGTGCTGGACTTGGTGATTCCTGAAGTTGATTTCTTTGATTTTAAAACCAATTCGTGGGGTACAGTAGAAGCAGGACTTCCCACCCCAAGAGGGGGAACTTCTTCCATTGCGAAAGGGAAATATTTACTAGTCATGAATGGCGAAAGTACAGCTCAGGAGCCCTCTCATGCTGAAGTGGAAGTTCTCGATACGCATACTGGCGAATGGTCAAAACTTCCAGATTTAAACCAAGGAAGACACGGGACTGGAGTGATTTACCACAAAGGGAAGCTTTATGTAGCTGCTGGTAGCGCAAAACGCGGTGGCGGACCAGAATTAAATACCATGGAAGTCATGGAATGGAAGTAAGTATCAGTGATTTTGGCTGATTTTAAATTTGGGAATTGAACATTGATCATAGAATTTGTGGGCTCTGTTTCCTTAATTTCCCTTAATTGAAATACTTTTTTATAAAACTGGCTTTCATTTTGAACACTTAAAGTAGAAACTAACCAAACACAGATGAAGAATTACATAACTCTACTACTTTCCTTTTTTATGGTAGCCCCACTTTTTGCTCAGGACAACATGACTGTGCCTTTGATTGAAGTGGAAGGATTTAGCGAAAAAAAGATTGCACCTGACGAAGCGACTTTCCAGATTAATTTGGAAGAAAAAGCAATGAAAGTTACAGATGCAGTAGCTGTAATAAATAAGAAAACACAATTACTCGCTGACGCCTTGAAAAAAGCAAAAATCAAGGACTATAAATTAATTGCAGACAATTATTCGGTCGATGTCAATCGTGTATACAGAGGAGGAACACAGCGAGATTCCGGCTATGTAGCGCGCCAATCACTGCGAGTGGTGACAAACAGTAAAAATGAAGACCTTCAGAAGATTGTAGAATCCATTCAAGGTTCAGGCGATATGAGTTTTAATCTGAATTTCCGGATTTCTGAGGCCACTCAAAAGTCTCTAGAAGATGAACTGCTAACTGCAGCTTTAAGAAATGCTGAAAGCAGAGCGCAACTGATCGCTCAGACTTTGGGCATCAAATCTATACGAGTGCACCGCGTCACTTTGGAATCACAACCTGTGGCTTTTGCATATGCGAAAATGGAGATGATGCGGACCAGTGCAGATGCAGCTTCAGCTCCCCCATTGCTAAATCCTGATGAGCAAAGTCTGCAAAAACGCGTATATGTGAAATATACTTACTAAATTGAAATCCGCGAAAGCGGATTTTTACGTTACTTTTTGAGTCTTCGTGCTCTTCCAACTTTAAAATTTTTATTTGATGAATCTTTCAGAAATTGTTAATAGACCTAGAGCGCATGCAACTATAGAAGCGAAATCTCAGGAAATAGGCTTTGATATGCCTTCCGATATCTATATAGGCACTCTTCTAAAATCACTAGTTGCAAGCAAACCTTGTGGTAATTTCCTCGAACTTGGAACAGGAATTGGACTATCTCTTTCTTGGATGACTGATGGTATGGACGATTGTGGAAACATCATTTCTATTGACACTGACCCACAACTCACAGAAATAGTCAGTAATTTTTTTATGCTTGACCCAAGGGTCAATATCCTTTGTCAAGACGGAGCTGAATGGATTAAAAACTATTCAGGTGATAAATTTGATTTGATTTTTGCAGATGCTTGGCCTGGAAAATACAGCGAGTTAGATGAGGTGCTGGATTTGGTCAAAATAGGTGGCATCTATGTGATTGATGATATGAACGAGCAACCAAATTGGCCTGAGGGACATGCACAGAAAGTGCAAAATCTAGTTTCAACGTTGGAAAAACGAGAAGACTTTTGCATGACCAAAATGGATTGGTCAACAGGAATAATTTTGATGACCAAATTGAATTAACTCAAAAAATTCAAGAACAGGTTAATTCTCACAACTTAAGCTTAAGACCCTCGTCAACAAGGTTTATAACGCGATTAAGTATATAAAAAAAGTAACTACTCCTACAGCCAACCCAATGATAAAAACTGTATAGGCATGTGCCAAAAGCTTATATTTTCTATTTAAAACCTTGCCTTGATAATATAAGGAAATGGCCATTTGCTCTTGAACTTGTTTTTTGGAAGGCAAGATTTGATCAATTTCAGTGAGATATTCTTCAAGCGTAAAATGGGAGCTAACTCCAAAAAACATCACACTTGACTTAGTCTCCTCCTCATGATTTTTTCTCCTCCCTAGAAATTTAGGACGGGCGGCCTGCACAGCCAAAATAGTAGACACTAGGCAAGTCGTGATTAAAACCATGATTGGAATCAAGGTCGTTGTCTTTTGATAATCAAACTGTTGGGAAATAGTTCCGTAGCCAATAATCGCAACTAAAGAGGAAATCACCAGCGCATTGATGCTGATCACAATATTAGCTTTGTTGTCAGCAATCTGCAGTAGATTACAATTATTCATAAAAGTCACTCTAAAAAAAGTCTGAGTTGCTCTCTCTGTTTTATCTTTCTTTGGTTCCAAAAATTCTTCCATTTCTTTAAAGTTATTCAAACTGAATTTACAATTAATTTACCGAGAAGCTGTAAGTCTCAGAGAGTGTTTAAATTAGACATTTCCTCTCAAATTCATATCAAAGAGGGAAATCATTGATTGTCTTTCTGACATACTAAAAACCAGATTATTTCCCACTTAACTACGGTTCCAAGAAAAGTCGAATGTTACCCTAAAAAACCAACAATCCATGCTCCCTCAGAATCTCCCAAACTTCTGATTCCAGCATCTCCTCAAAGTCACCAAACTCCGACTCGTAGCTTTCCCGAATTGGTTTGAGCGTATTGAGGTTTTGGGAATAGCCTATTGTTTGCAGCATCTCATAGATCCATTCTCCTAACTCCAGTGGAAGCTCCATTGCGAAGTCTTCTTTTTTACCTGAGAAAATCAACTCAGAAAGTTCGTCCTCTTCGAAAACTTGTAATTCCGGCTGAGCACCAATCCACAAGATTCTATTTCGATCTTTGTATTCGGGAGAAGGCTCATTTCTAATTTCGTTTGCTATATAATTCTTTGGAATTGTTGTTTTCGGAACCCTAGTCTCAAACCAGTCCTGAAGTGGCAGATCAAAGCAGACGCCATGCATGTAATTGAAAAGTGATTTTCGCAGCCCCTCTCCGAAAAGCTCATGATCTGCGCCTGTAGGATCATCATGGGGTAGGTCATTATTCGCAAATGTACCCGCTACTGGCATCAAATTCACTGCTCCAAAAGCTTTTGGATCCAAGCCAACGGGACTGTGGGCGGTCATAGCGAATCTATGCCAGAAACCCGATTGGATGACACCTGCTTGAATTAGTTGTCGCACCATTTCCAGCGAATCAATCGTCTCTTGAGCTGTCTGCGTAGGAAAACCATACATCAGATAGGCATGTACCATGATGCCCGCTTGAGTAAAATGATTGGTCACCTGAGCTACCTGTGAAACAGTCACACCCTTTTTGATCAAAGCCAACAAACGATCCGAAGCCACTTCCAACCCACCTGAAACAGCGATGCATCCAGAAGCTCTCAGCAAGCGACAAAGATCTGCCGTAAAACTGCTTTCAAAGCGGATATTCGTCCACCAGGTAACAGAAAGTTGTCTTCGCAAAATCTCGATCGCCAAGTCCCGCATCAAAGCAGGCGGAGCTGCTTCATCTACAAAGTGAAAACCGTTCTGGCCCGTTTGGGCTATGATTTCCTCGATGCGATCACACAGAATCGAAGCGGTGATCGGCTCATATCTACCGATGTAATCCAGCGAAACGTCGCAGAACGTGCATTTTCCCCAATAGCAACCGTGTGCCAATGTCATTTTATTCCAGCGACCATCCGACCAAAGTCTATGCATGGGATTGGCCACTTCGATCACCGAGAGGTAATCCCGAATCAGCAAATCGCTGTAATCCGGAGTGCCTACTTCCCGTTGAGAAACATCTTTGACGGCGTTGTTATTACAATACTTCACTTGACCATCAATCCTGGTAAAGGTTCTCTTCAACTCAATCACCGGTATCTTCCCATCCAGATGATCGAGCAACAAACGAATCGGTGCTTCCCCATCATCCAAGACGATAAAATCCATATAGTCAAAAACTCGAGACTCCTTCAGCGAGCGCAACTCTGTATTTGGAAAACCTCCACCCATCCAAAGCACCAAGTCTGGATGATGCTTTTTGAGGTATTGCCCGCATTTGAAAGCACCGTAAAGGTTCCCTGGAAAAGGCACTGAGAAAGCCACAGAAGTAGGTTGGTACTGCTGAATCTTTTGCTCCAGCAAGTCACAAAGCAACTCATCAATCAATCTTGAAGGCTGATTCAAGGCTTCCTGCATTTCATCAAAAGAATTGGCTGACATGCCCAGTCGCTCGGCATAGCGGCTAAATCCAAAGTGCGGATCAATTTGCTCGGAGATCAAATCCCCAATATCCTCCAGATACAGGGTAGCAAAATATCTTGCCTTATCCCGAATTCCCAGTGTACCAAAAGCCCATTCCAAATCATCCAACTGCTCAAAGCGACTTGCCTCAGGCAGGTAATCTCCTTCGGCAATTCTATACGCAAGCGTCGGGTTTTTATCCTGCAGAAAAGCAATCACTGGATCAATCGTTTGTAGGTAATTGGCTTTCAGACGAACTATCCGAGCGATGTTATCAGACATTTCAGCCTCATTTGCTTCTATTTCGGCAAAGATTTTGGATAAACCCTGTTTGGAAAAAAGCTGCAAAATCACTTCAATTCCTAAATCCACTTGGTTGGATGCTACACCGATTTGATTGAGGTAACCTTTCAGATAAGCTGTCGCCGGATAAGGCGTGTTGAGCTGCGTAAAAGGAGGGGTGATGAAAAGGATTTTTTGAGACAAAATAGTAAGCGTATGATATTTGGCTGCAAGTTCGGAAGAATAATAGGAAGTTGGAAGTGGGAGGTTTGGAAGTTGGAAGTTAGAAGTTGGAAGTTGTTTGTTCTTGGTTCTTGATACTTTGTACTTTGTACTTGATACTTAGTACTAATTTCTTGTAAATTACACAACAACCCATAACACCAATACCATGAAAGAATTAAAAAAAGAAGACATAGATCAAGGCGTTTTTGACCTATACGATGCATATGCTCACAATAAACTGGAGCGAAGACAATTTATAGAGAAGCTTTCTGCTTATGCAGTTGGTGGTGTGACCGTCGCCGCGCTGATGAGTGCGATGATGCCAAACTATGAAGACACCCGCACAATCAAAGCAGATGATACTCGCTTGGAATCAAACTACATTATCTACGATTCTCCCAAAGGAGGAGGCAAAATCAAAGGATTGCTTTCCACTCCTGCCGGAATGAGCGGTAAAGTTCCGGGAGTAGTAGTCGTCCATGAAAACAGAGGTCTCAATCCTTACATAGAAGATGTGGGAAGGAGAACGGCGGTAGCTGGTTTTATTTCTTTGGCGCCAGATGCGCTGACACCACTTGGCGGCTATCCCGGCAATGACGATGAAGGTAGAGCGATGCAAAGCAAGAGGGATCGGGACGAAATGCTAGAGGACTTTATCGCAGCTTATGAGTATTTGAAAAGCCACCCTGACTGCAATGGAAAAGTAGCTGTGGTAGGTTTCTGCTTTGGGGGCTGGATATCCAATATGATGGCCGTTAGAATTCCCACACTAAATGCCGCCGTTCCTTTCTATGGAGGCCAACCATCAGCAGAAGAAGCTGCGCAAATCAAAGCCCCGCTGATGCTCCACTTTGCTGCCCTTGACGAGCGGGTAAATGCAGGCTGGCCAGCATACGAAAAAGCGCTAGATGCTAATAATGTGGAAAATCAGGCCTTTATGTATCCAGATGTGAACCACGGATTTCATAACAATACCACACCGAGATATGATGAAGATGCCGCAACATTGGCCTGGGATAGGACGATTGGTTTTTTTAAGGAGAAGCTGGGGTAAGAAGACTTCTATCAATTATTCTAAGTGCCAGGCATAACACTCCTGGCACTTTCCTTTCCATATCACAACCTCGGCTTAGTAATTGCTACCTTAAGGGCAATAACTTATATTTTTATACATGAACAACAACAAATTCAACATCGCCGTCCTTATCGACGGGGATAATGCACAAGCAAAATTGATCAAGGAAATTCTCGAAGAGGTTTCCAAATACGGCAAAGCCACCATTCGAAGAATTTACGGAGACTGGACCACACCACATATGAATAGCTGGAAGGAAATGATCAACCTACATTCTTTCAGTCCCATCCAAAAATTTTCTTACACTACAGGCAAGAACTCCACCGACAGCTCTATGATCATCGATGCGATGGACATACTTCACAGCGGCAGTGTGGACGGTTTTTGCATCGTTTCTTCGGATTCAGATTACACGGGTTTGGCCAAAAGAATACGTGAAGAAGGTATGTTTGTGATGGGAATCGGACGCAGAATCACCCCAAAAGCATTTGTACAGTCCTGTGAGATTTTTACTTATGCGGAAAACCTTTTGCCTGCAGAAAAACCAAAATCGACTACCAAAAAAGCAGAGAAAACTCAAAGTAATACTGCCCGCAAGAATGTAGTCGTAAACGAGGAAATCAAAAAAGAACAGCCTGAAAAAGAAAGCGCGGAGCTTGATCTCAGCATCATCGACAAGGCTTTTGAAATCTCCTCGGATGAGGAAGAGGAAATCCACATTGCCAAGATCGGGGCCTCATTGAGAAAAATAGACCCCAGTTTTGATCCAAGGTCCTATGGCTTCCGCAATCTTACGGAGCTATTCAAGAACTTGGACAAATACGTGTTGGTGAAGAATCTGGTGAATGGATTGAACTACCCGCTGGTGAAATTGAAGTAGGAAAAAAGCTGGGAGACCGAAGACGGGAGACCGAAGTATCGTCAATTTTAGTGTTCATCATTTTCTATCTTGCTTTTTTATTTTTTGTCAAAAAGACTCAATTTTAAAAAATTGGGCTAGACGCGATGATGTAAGCTACTTCTGTCTTCGGTCTCCCGTCTTCCAGCTTTTCCACCGACACCGGCCATTCCTCACTCTACTTCTTCCAGCTTAAACACTTCAAAGCTCATCAAATCTTCCTCGTTGTTGGGATTGTCTGGATGGCTGATGGAGATGTAAAGTCCTTCCTGACTGACAAAGGAATTTCCCGGATAGTAGGTGTTTTCAGGGAAGAGCGTTTCTCCTAGTACATTCAGTTCTTTGTCCAAAATCATCACAGCAAACTTCCGGGGGAATCTTCTAAGCTGTTCAATTTCACCCTCACTTTCCACTACTACTTTCGGGTAAACAAAGCGGTAAAAAACTCCGCGATATTGGTCCCACAAAATACGTTCGTAACGGTCCGAGGCAAAGACGTACTTCATGGTGCTAAATCGATCAGTTGCTTCACGAAAACTAGGAAAGCCTTGATCCACGAACTGGCTTTTGGCCTCCACACTTTTATTTAAATTCCCATCTAAATCCGCGACATATAAGTTGTGGTCGGCGACTAGCGAATAGACTAATTTTTCTCCGTCAGAAGCCATGCTGAAATCCAATAGTTTTGGCCCTGAAGTATTATAGCCGGCTGGCCAGGTGATAGGCAATAGCTCTACTTCGGAGCTCTTCAAGTCAATCACATAGCTAAGCTTTTTTGAGGCAAGCGTATCATCCGACACCTCTCTTAGGTCTGCTCCAAATTTTGTGTTCACCAGCAATTTATCTCCCCTCAGAATGGGTGAATAGCTATAGTGGGCATTGTATACAAAGGCAGGGGTATAGCTAAGTGGTGGTTCGTAGGTATATTTTGCTTTGAATTTTGCGCTTGTGTCGGTGAGATTGAGATTGAGACTAGGATATCCAAATAAAAAAATACTATCTAAATTCTGCACATGAATCCCCAAAACCTCTCCTACTCCTTCGGGTCCTTCCAGATCAAAAATCATTCGCTTCTCCATTTTCCTTGAACCCAGATCATATAACTGCACCTCATTATTTGTCTGATTCACATTGAAAAGCCAAGAACGATCCTCTCCCTGAAATGCCACTAAACCACCACTTACATTCGAAGTCTGACTATCTATTGGAAGTGAAACAAGCTGCCCGTCGGATACCAACTTCTGTGGGGTAGTAATATCTTTCTGACTACATGAAAAATATAACAGCGCTATAATAATTGGGAGTATCAGTCTTTTCATTCTCCAAGATAAATATCACCAACTAGCTATCTAAGTTAATTTACCTTAACTCAGTTTTTTGAAACAATATTGAATACAAAGGCTCTGTATTTCAACAGAGCTACGAATGTGGCTCCGCCAAATGCATTCCCGATCAAGGCTGTGCTTTGGAAAGCTATATAGTCCCAAAGTGAAATATCAGGAGAGATTAACATTCCGGAAAAAACCTCCACGCTACCGATAATGCTGTGATGCAATCCTGTGAATGACATGACCGCAGTTATGATAAAAATCATCACGATTCTACTGATCGTATCCCTGGAGGAAGCAAGCAGCCATGAAAGTAAACCCATCAACCAACCTGCAACAATCGCACTGACAAAAATCACCGCTGTACTTGGATGAATGACATGTGTGGCAATTTCAACAACAACTTCAGTAGTAAAAATCCCCAAATGAGGGCCAAGCCAGAGTAAAATTAATGCGATTATATAGCCTCCAACGAGGTTTCCGGCGATTACCACTCCCCAGAGCTTAAACATACTCCCGGCACTTCGCTTTTTATTCAAAACAGGTAGCGTCAGCAAAGCTGTTTGTTCGGTAAAAAGAATACTTTGTCCCAAAACCACCAAGATAAATCCCAGCGGGTAAACCAATGACACAATACGGATCAAGGAACTATCAGCCACTGAGCCAATCAAAAAAAAGTAAAGTGAGCAAATCAGTAGGTAGCTAAAACCAATCTCCAGTCCTGCAGTGAGCGAACTCGTAAACAAGCTCTGATAGCTTTTGTCATACGTTTCCAGAGCATCTACAATCTGATCACGAAGAATCTCTCCATGGGATTTGGCAGAGTCAGACCCCTTAGACTTTGACTTTTTCAGCTCTTTATCAATCTCTTTCTGCTGCTCTTCGGCAACTTGCTCCTCTGTTTTTTCTTTTTTCCAAGCCATTAAAATCGGTGGTTACAGGTGCTCTTTGTCTTAAATTAATCAGAATTGACTAGAAGCAAACAAAAGCCTTTAAATCAACTTTCCTTGTCTAGTCACTGATCAACTAGAAAAACTACTCGGAGGTTCTGCAGGCAGATAAAATATTGATTTCAAAAAGTCGATCGTCTTTCAGAACTACAAAAAATTCTTTCAGATAAGTAGTCATATTCTTAACCTCCTGATCAGGCACCAAATGTGCCAGCTGCTGAATATGATCAAAAAGAAGCTGCTCTTTGCTCAAAAACTCATCTCTAATTGTTTTCATTAGCGCCTCATCCCTACAAAACCCTCTATACAATCGTTGGCTCACGTCGTCGATATCAACTAGGCTACTGACTTGTGCATAAGGCGGCTTTACCATGCCGGTCATGTCAAAATCATAGGCCAAGGGAATAGCAGTTTTCGAGTCCAGCTTTAGGATTTTCATGTTATGCTGGTATAGACTCGACCAGTCTGTGTTGCCAATCATGTATTGAAATAAATCATGACGAACTGCTGCAGTATCCTCTAGAAAAGTACCGGCTACTTTCTTATTTTCCAAAACCTCTGCATCGAAACGCTCAGCAACCTTATCGTCATCTTCAATCAAAAAGCCCAAAAACTGCTCGGTTCGTCCTTTTTTATCGTCCTCATTTTGAAAGTTGACCCGAATCATCCGTGTTTTGAACGTGTATTGGCTCACTTCTTCATAGAGTTGGTAGCAGAGATATTCCTTTACTATAAATGAATCAGCATTATTATTAGTAGCACAAGGGAAAACTATTTTCAAATTTCTACTTCCATCAAAAATATTCCCTTTCCCCTCCCTCTTTTTTAGCCTCATTCTGACGGGTGGATAAAAACAATTTTCCCTACGGAAGTTACCCCTAACCCTAAGTCCCACATCCAAAGTATCTTGGGAACCATCCGTGTTTTTATAGATTAAATACGAATCCAATAGCGTGGAATCATTGGTTTCATTGCGAAGCTTTTTCACTGAAAACTTCATGCTGACTTCTAAAATTTCATCTGAATCAAACAATAGCTCCTCTTGCTGTGCGACTGCAACAAGAGAAATAAAAATGAAACAAGAAATGAGGGACAAAAACTTTTTCATACTCCTATATTTTAAGCTTAAAAAAACAAATTAAACTACTTCCATAAGGCTATTCAAACCTGACTTAACCTTTCTAAGGTATACATTTTCAGGACTTAATGAACAATATTTCTATTGATTGAAGTACTGTCAAGTGATATTAAAGCTTCGTTAGCATAACATTTTTAAACTCTACCTCTGCTCCTTCTGCCTGCAAAGCTATTTTACCCCGGGTAGCAGTGGCATTAAATCCATCATTGACTAAATCACCATTTAACCAGACAGTTACTTTATCTGCATCGCAGCGTATTTTTATATGATTCCACTCGCCTAAGGGCTTTTCGGAATCGTCTGTAAGATTTTTAATTCTTCTCAGCTTTCTACCGTTTACTCCCCAATTCTCCTTTGGTCCACGTCTTGCCTCCATGTCCTCCACTTCTATATTTTGCTCTATGCACCAAAAATCCCCGGCGTTAGAATGCATCAACTGAACCTCAATAGACTTAGGGAACATATCGTAGAGCGCTCTCGGAGTAGATGCATGAACCAATATCCCACAATTGCCCGGCTCTCCAGCAAAGCGATAATCAAGCTCCAAGGTATAATTATCATACTCAGCATCGGTGATCAAGTGGCCCTGAGGGTTTCCCAAACTCACTAACAACCCATCACGGATGATAAAAGGGATTCTCAGCGAACTATCTGCTTCCAAATCCGGGACATCCATGTGCCAGCCCTCGAGACTTTTTCCATCAAAGAGATCGATGGTTTGACTTTGGGCGAAAAAAACAATGGAAGCAAAAAACAGGATAAAGGTGATTCTTTTCATGATTTTGGGATAGTGTTAAAGTTTCCTTAAGCTAAAAATAATACTTCAATTCTCATGATGAACGTCCTTAAATACTATTTATGGCAATAAGTATCAAGTAGAGAGACCTATTCCGACAGTTTAGTTTATGACTTCAGTCCTGTCCGACTATAGGCGGGTTTGAACCAAAAATAATGCTGCCTTCAGACTGCATTTGGTCTAGGCATTGACATGCACCACCTGAAAACTGACAACTGACCACTACTTCACCCTCGCTTCCCAAATCCTCATAAAAAGCATATGTGCCATTCTTCGCGCATGCTCCTTGGCGTAGTTGGTATTTTCTCCTTCAAAATATCGATCCAAGGTCTGAAACCAGAGTTCAAGCCAATTCCCAAAGTGGGCCTGCTCTATGCTATTATCCACCTCAGCATCTACTTGGCGATGAACTCGGACAGGATTAAACTTGCCTGCACCAGGCCCTGTCTGGAGTAAAATCATTTCCCAGAAATCACTGAGATGCACTAGATGAGTATCCCAATCTTTGACTACTCCATTGAAAATCGGCCCCAACGTATCATGCTGACGTATTTGATCATAAAAACGCCTCACCAAAAAATCAACTTCCTTCCTCGATTTGATATCAATCTTATCCATTATTTTACTTCAAAATAGGCTCCAACACTTCCAATCTCCCATCAATATTCTCAGGAATAGGAAGTCCAAGAATCTTGCATATCAATGGATACACATGAACATTCTGAAAAGTTTCAATTTCCAACCCAGACTTGAAGGCCGGGCCATTTGCATAAAAAATCGAATGCATATCCTTATAGGCCGGACTATAGCCATGCTCCCCAAAAGTATCCGTGTCTAATCTGTCCATATTGTCTCGCATTCGAGTCAATGTGGTCTCCCAAGCCAAATAATAGTATCTATCAGGTATGATAAGTATATCCCCAATTCTATCCTTATACATTAAATCCTGGTAGTTTTCCTTTTCATCCACGTCCGTGACATGAATTGGAAGTCCAGATTGTTGAAGCTGCTTGATTATTCTCTCCTTGTCTTGCTGATCTTTCAGGTACACGTGAGCCAAAGCACCACTATTGACAATTCTAGCTGGAATACCTTTGGTTAATGCTGTCAAATCGATGAAGTGATCCGGAGTCACGTCCATCATGCCATGATCTGACACCAGGATTACATTGATGTCTAAATCATAACTTTTCAGACCTTCGAATAACGAGCCCAACTCGTGATCTAGCTTAGTCAGCGCTTCCGAAAGCTTTTTATCATTGCTAGGTCCATAGCGATGGCCCACATCATCCATATCCGAAAAATACATAGTAATCAACCTGGGCCGCTTTTCTTCCGGCAATTCCAGCCATTTGAATACCTCCGTAACTCTGGTAAGGTTGCTTACATTGCCATTGTAATCATAATAGTAGCTCGGCCTCACCCCTTGCACATCGGCTTCGGACCCCACGAAAAAGTAACTCGCCGCGATCATATTATTTTGCTCTGCCAGCACCCAAAGCGGCGTACCTCCATACCAAGTCCCGTCCTGGACAAGCTCCTTTTTACCTATTCCGTAAGTCAAATCTTTCTTCGGGTCATAAAAAGAATTATCTACCAACCCATGATGCTCTGGCTTTAATCCTGTAGCGATAGTGTAGTGATTTGGAAAAGTCTTGCTTGGAAAAGATGGCATCATACTCTCTGCTGCCACACCTGCGGCAATGAAACGTGATATATTTTCTGGCTTAAAACGGCTTACATAATCGTATCGAAAGCCATCAAGCGAAATCAAAATGACTATAGGTTCTTTCTTTTCTTGAGAAAAAGTGAGAATTGGCAATGAAACTAGCACCAGGAGCAAGAGAAAATATAATTTCTTCATAAAATAAACTTTACGCAAAAGTACTTGCTGGTCGTTTCGGAAGCAATCCTATTATCACTAATAACAGTTTGGTGAAATCAGGGGGTTGACAAAGCACTCTTTTTAAAAAAGGAAAGGTCTCCAAACAAATCCTTCTGGATCAGAACTAGATTTGGTGCAAAAAGGCAGTAGAACCTCACTGGATGATCAGGATTTTTTTTGAGATAAAAACACAACTAAAAACTATCTCTTCTCGGGGAATCCCACATCAATTCCATCCCTTGTAACCGCAAAATCGGGAATATTTTCCCATGAAGAAAATCACAAAACAGCTCTATTTAGGTAATAAACGATATGGTACGTGAATTGGAATTAAGCCTAGCATCAAACAAACTATGATATGAAATCAAGCGGTTTGAAACTGTCCTTATTCAAGTGCAAAATCAATCTCGCGAGATTCCATATCACCTTTGAAAAAACTACTATAGATATGAAAACGACCAACAAACTTTTAATGGCTGCCCTAATCACCTCGACTACTTTGGGTGCTGTAAGTTGCAAATCAAGTAATGCAGTAAAAGGCGGGGCTATAGGCGGCGCAGCAGGTGGAGTACTTGGTGGAGTGATCGCAGGGAAAGGTAATACCGCTGTCGGAGTATTGATAGGATCTGCAATCGGTGGATCAGCCGGTGCCATCATCGGAAATGAGATGGACAAAGCAGCTGAAGAGTTGCAGAGAGATCTGGAAGGTGCCACTGTAGAGCGTGTTGGGGAAGGCATTAAAATAACCTTCGATTCTGGCCTGATGTTCCCTGTTGACAAATCTGAATTAAGTGCAGCGTCTAGGTCTAATTTAACTGAGCTGGCTGAGACTTTGAAAAAATACGAAGAGACGAATATTCTCGTAGAAGGTCACACTGACAACACAGGAGCAGATGATTACAATATGGACCTATCACGCAGGAGAGCATATTCTGTAGAAGATTACCTGGCAGCTAACGGAATAGCCAAAAGTAGAATGGAAATCACTGCTTATGGTGAGATGCAACCCACGGCCACCAATGACACAGAAGCAGGTCGTCAACAAAACCGAAGGGTGGAAGTAGCGATCTACGCGAATAAAAAAATGCAGAGAATGGCTGAACGAGGAGAAATTGGAGAATAAATTTTCTTTGATCGATCCCTATTTATAGATCCGAAAGGCGACCAATGGTCGCCTTTTTTAGTTTTTATTTTTTCATTCAAAAATGAATTCTCATCAAAAAATCGGTCTGGATTTCATCCCCAAAAGGAAAAGGATGTGAACTGAATATGCTCAAACCATTTTTTTCGTAGAATTTAATCGCTCGCTTGTTCTTCTCCCATACACCTAGCCAGAGGTATTTTTTCTTATTTAGCTTCGCAAAATTAATGGTGTGATTCAGCAAAACCTTCCCTAAACCAAGCCCGATGTACTGATCCAGGAGATATAAACGGGCAACTTCAAGGCTTGAATTATCCTGAAGATCAGTCTGTGCTGGCACAAAATTGACTTTAGCGTAGCCAGCCAATTTGCCATCTACTTCCAGAAGAAAAAAAACTGATGCTGGATTCTCGATCTCCTCGGTAAACTGCTCCTCAGTGAATGCTTCCTCAAGGTAAGCATGTACATTTTCAATTTTATTTCCTTCAGTAAAGGCCTGAAGGAATGCAATCTTAGCCATTTCTAACAAAGAACTCAAGTCAGCAAAATTGGCTTTTCTGATCAAATAGGGCATGCGGCAATTGTAGTATTAAGAAACAGGCTTTCTTAGAAGCGCTTCAATTTTGCCACAAATCTAAGCTGATTTTCTCTGCATCAACCTTAAATCGGCCCTTTTACAGAAAGAAATAAAACACCGAAAACCGAACTGATAAAACGTCATTTAAATATTTCACTAGGGTTCAAAATCACTCTAAAGTGAAACTGCTTGACATCTACCTCAATAACTCTCTGATTTGCTTTTCAATCTCTATTGCCTTGTCCTCAGCTTCTTTCAAAGGTATTCCTTCAGCAAGTCCCGGCCTCAAATGACCAATTGCTGTGAGCCACGCATCCCGAAGCAAGGCTTGCCTTTTTGCAACTAAACCCAAAACTTCTTGACCATTAGGAAAGGATGCGAGTGCCTCATCGATGTAGGCATAGTTTTTCACCTCAGATTGCCCTAGTCCTAGCAATATCTCCTTTGCCATCAACCAATGCCCCATTTCTCCTGGGTGAATGCCGTCTTTTGCCAGATAAAAAGTGCTATCCAAATCCCGCTGATCTTCCAGATAGTTAAGCATTGGCCAGTGAATATCGATCACATTCCACCCATCGGTATATCTTTTTGACAGTAACCAATCCGAATAATTATTCAAGACATTGGCATAAGCCGGTCCTTTTACGGGATCATAAACAGGTGGCGTCACGAAGATTGCCTCAGCTCCAATTTCATTAATCTTCTCATCTAGCCAGTTGATCCCATCCTTATATTTTTGAAATCTTCCTTCATCTAATGGCAGATAAATCCCATCGTTCATTCCGTAATTCACAAATACTAAATCAGGCTTCAATTGCTCGAATACCCTATCCAATCGCTCGTGAAGGTCTGGTCGGGGAAAAGCACCATTCGCATGATTTTCCTCAGACAGCCCAGAAACCGTCTCAGATGGCAGGCCAACATTGACCCATTCCAATTCTCGATCTGGATATTTCAACCGATAGTACGTCTCCACATAACTGATGTACTGACCCGAATAAGTGATACTATTCCCCAAAAAAACTATTCGCTGCGTATCTGCAGGGATCTCATAATTAGCTTGCGATAAAACAGAAAAACTTGGAAGTATGAACAGTAAGAAAACAAAGGCAAAACGTATCATGATCTGAGTTTTGGAATAAAACGTGTATTTAAATCCAAGTTAAAAAGATATCAGCTCCCTCCTGCAATATCGTTTTTTAGGAAACCTGCATTTGTGCGCATCGATTGAGCAAACTATCTTCACTTTCTTTTGCCCCAGAAAGGCAACAACTTTCATAGACTTTAAATAACAAAAATGGCTTCAGGACTATTTGCATTGCTAGATGATATTGCCACGCTGATGGATGATGTAGCGGTAATGAGTAAAGTGGCAGCAAAAAAAACTGCCGGGATTTTAGGTGATGATTTGGCTGTAAATGCCGAAAAAGCTTCCGGCTTCGTCTCCGATCGTGAGATTCCTGTACTTTGGGCTATCACGAAAGGATCCCTGCTCAATAAAGTCATCATACTCCCAGTGGCCTTTCTGCTCAGTGCCTTTATACCCACTGCTGTCACTATCATCCTTCTAATTGGAGGACTCTACCTTGCATACGAAGGTGCAGAAAAAATCTACGAATACCTTACTCCTGGGAAGCATGTTAAAACTATAGTACTTGAAGAAGACATTTCTGAAAAAGAAGTTCTCCGTCGGGAAAATGAAAAAATAAAATCAGCCATACTTACAGATTTTATCTTATCGGTGGAGATTGTAATTATTGCTTTGGGAACAGTTGCTACCGAACCAATTTTAGAGCAAATTCTGGTAGTGACTGTGATAGCCCTTTTAGCCACCGTAGGTGTCTATGGCATAGTCGCACTAATTGTTAGAATGGATGAATTTGGAGCTCGACTTATTGCTCTAAATGATAAAAAAGACTCCTTTTCAGACAAAGTCGGTCTTTTATTAGTCAATGCACTACCCAAAATAATCAAAGCAATGGGGATCATTGGTACCATCGCATTACTCCTCGTTTCTGGTGGAATCTTCGTTCACAACTTAGATTTCATGCATCACCTTTTCCCTTCCATCCCATCGATCCTTACAGAATTTCTTGTAGGATTAGTCGTAGGTTTCGTTGTTTGGGCGGTTATTCATTTTGGGAAAAAGTTATTTGCAAAAAACAAACCTGTAACTCCTTAATCACTAACCTAAAGAACAAAAGTTGCCTTCAGAAACTAAACAATGTATATACATTTATTTTCTATACAATGAACTTTCTAAAGCTTGCCTTGTTTAAGTTTTATTACTTCTGAGTGAATCCTCAGGACTTTGAAAACTGAACCAACATAGTATGCAAGTTTTAGAAAATTTGAATTGGCGATATGCCACCAAGTCAATGAATGGAACGCCCGTTCCACAGGAAAAAGTAGACTACATCCTTGAAGCAGTGAGACTTTCTGCCTCTTCTTCCGGATTACAGCCTTATGAAATCTTAGTCATCACAGATCAAGCAACAAAGGAAAAAATCAAACCTATCGCTTGGAATCAAAGCCAAATCACAGATTCATCGCACGTGTTGGTTTTTGCTGCTTGGGACAACTACACTCCTGAGCGTATCAATGGCGTATTCAAATACAACAATGAGCAGAGAAATCTTCCAGACTCTGTCACCGATGAGTATCGCAACATGCTTTTGACTAGCTTTACAGCGAAAACTGCAGAAGAGAATTTCACTCACGCAGCTAAGCAAGCTTACATAGCGTTAGGTACGGCACTGATCGCTGCCGCCGAGCAGGAAGTGGACTCCACTCCTATGGAAGGTTTCGATCCTGCGGCTTTGGATGAGATCTTGGATCTGAAATCAAGAGGACTTCGATCTGTGATCGTTTTACCTCTAGGCTATAGAAATGAAGATGGAGACTGGTTAGTAAACATGAAAAAAGTACGTACTCCAAAAGAGAAATTTGTGACAGTCATCTAACTGGATAGATTTTCTAAATACAATAAGCGGATTGGGCAAAAGGTCAATCCGCTTTTTTGTTTTAGCCTAAAGAACTTCATCCATTAGAATAGACAGAACCATAAATCCTCTTATTGCCAAACATTTCGGATTACATATTTCTTTTAACTTTAAGCACAGGACCTTCAGAATTAACACATATGCCTTTTCCAATCCGAAAGAACATCCAAACCCAAAGCTCTACCGAATTTACAGGAATTGAGCTGACAAAACCTGCAAACTATGCCGCTGGATTTACGGGAGTAAAAGTAGCTCTTCAGCACACGTTTAAGGAAATGGGAGTTATAAAGTCCTTTCAGACACTTGCCCATATGAATCAAAAGGATGGGTTTGACTGTCCGGGTTGCGCATGGCCAGATCCTGAGCAGCCTTCCAAAATCGCTGAGTATTGCGAAAATGGCGCTAAGGCTTTGGCCGAAGAAGCTACTAACAAAGAAGTAGACAATGCTTTTTTCTCAAACTATTCTGTGCAGGAAATCTCTCAATGGTCGGATTTTAAAATCGGGAAAAGTGGGCGTTTGGTAGCGCCTATGCTCCTCAAGCCTGGCTCCAACCACTATGAAGAATGCACTTGGGAAGAAGCTTTTAGAATTATCGCAGATCATCTTCACGCGCTGGATAATCCAGACCAAGCTATATTCTATACTTCAGGAAGGTCCAGTAATGAAGCAGCATTTCTCTACGGACTTTTTGCGAGAGCATTTGGCACGAACAATATGCCAGACTGCTCCAATATGTGCCACGAATCCAGTGGAATCGGCCTTTCGGAAACCCTCGGAATAGGAAAAGGCTCAGTGAAATTAGAAGATTTTGACAAAGCTGAAGTGGTGATGGTAATCGGGCAAAACCCCGGAACCAACCATCCCCGAATGCTTTCTGCATTGGAAAAATGTAAGAGAAACGGCGGTAAAATTATCAGCGTCAATCCACTTCAGGAAGCCGGATTGATACGATTCAGAAATCCTCAGGAAATCAGCGGAATGCTACTCAATGGCCATGGATTAACAGACATCTATCTTCAGGTGAAAATAAATCAGGATGTCGCTCTTTTAAAACTGATAGAGAAAAAGCTAGCTGCTCTAGATAAGGCAAATGGAAACGTTTTTGATCATGAATTTATAGAGAAATACACAGAAGGTTATGATTCACTTTTAGCACATTTGGACACCCACAGTGAACAAGAATTACTGGAACTTTGTGGTGTAGATGAGAAATCAATCGACGAAACAGTTACCCTTTTAGCCCAAAAAAGCAAAATCATCATCTGCTGGGCGATGGGACTTACCCAGCATAAAAATGGCGTAGAAAACATCAAAGAATGCGTCAATTTACTTTTGCTAAAAGGAAGTTTAGGCAAACCAGGCGCCGGCACCTGCCCCGTTCGAGGACATAGTAATGTGCAGGGGGACCGAAGCGTAGGTATTATGCATTTTGTCTCCAAAGAACTGAATGCCGCGATCAAAAAAACTTTTGGGTTTGATGCGCCAGAACATGAAGGCGTGGATGTGGTCAAAGCCATTCCTGCCATGCATGAAGGCAAGGCGAAACTATTCGTTGGTCTTGGTGGGAATTTTGTGTCAGCAGCTTCGGATACTGAATACACCGCCAAGGCACTTCAGAACTGCGATCTTACCGTTCAGATCAGCACCAAACTAAATCGAAGTCATTTGATTACCGGCAAGACAGCGCTGATTTTACCGACGCTGGGAAGATCTGACAAAGATTTGAAAGATGGAAAACAACGGCATTTCACCGTAGAAAACAGCATGGGCATCGTCCACCAATCCAAAGGCTTTCTCGATCCAATTTCAGACAATATCAAAAGTGAACCAGAGATTGTTGCTGGAATTGCTGCTGCCTATTTCAGGGAAGATCACCCGGTAAAATGGAAATCTCTTGGATCCAATTACGAGTTGCTGCGAGAGAAATTAGGCGAAGTGATTTCGGGCTTCAAAGACATGAATACTAAATCGGAAGGTTTTGGTTATTACTTACCAAATAATGTGAGAGAACTGGATTTCAGTAAACTCCCAAATCAAAAAGCGCAGTTCTCCACTACTACTCTGCCTGTTCACGAACTAAAAGAAAACGAATACCTACTCATGAGCATCCGCTCACACGATCAATTTAATACGACGATTTATGGTTTGAACGATCGCTACAGAGGAATTCACAACGAGCGTCGTGTGCTCTTTATGAATGAAGCTGATATAGCTCGGGAGAATCTCAAGAAAATGGACGTGGTAAATATCCTAAGCAATTATGATGGGCAGGAACGAAAAGTATTTCAGTTTTTGGTGATCCCCTACAATATACCCAAAGGCAATCTTGCCGCTTATTATCCAGAAACAAACCCACTTATACCTATCCATGAATATGCTGACAAAAGCAATACCCCTATTAGCAAGTCGGTGCGTGTGAGCTTAGAAAAAGCTATTTGAGTTTTTTAAGTAATAAACAGGTATGAATTCCTGAAGTCCAACTTTCGCAACTCCCTCTTTTTCAAAAGGGGCCCAAGTGGGATTTTGCTATTTATAGGCATGGTGTACTTATAGACCTACTAATCCTATTGCAAAAGCAAAATTTGCGCAATTTCATGGAAACCATTTCGTAAGAAAATCACCAAAAGGGAATGACCACAGGTTAGTATTAAAAGAGATAATTACTATTTTAAGCCAAACTTAAAATGATCTTTAGGTAAAACCCGAATTATCCAAAATAACCTTAACCTTTTCTCATGCAATCCAAACAATGGAAGATCTTGGTGCTTGTAGTCATATGTTTGACCCTCGGCTCCTTTTTATTTCTTTTTAAAGAAAACAAACTCGAACCCATCCTAGCTGGAATCCCCTTTGTCTTTTGGACAGGATTTCTTATTACGGCATTAGTTGTATTTGCCACATTTTTGGGCTCAAAATTATTTCCATTTGAAGATCCGAAGAAGCAATGATCGGTTGGTTAATATTCTTCTTCACGCTGTTCCTGGCCATGCTGGGATACGCCTCTTACAGATCTTACAATAAAGAAAGAACCTCCGACGACTTTATTTTCGCAGGCTCAAACATCGGAACCATATTGGGCTTTCTGACCTTTTCGGCAGCATTATTCTCTGCATTTACCTTTATGGGCATGCCGGACTTCTTCCGAACACACGGTGTGGGTGCTTGGATTTTCTTAGCTTTTTCGGACGCCTTGATGGTCTTTTTCCTGATTTGGTTTGGGTACGCCTTAAGAAAGCGCGCTTCTATCAATGGGTATAAAGGCGTTGCCGGACTAATGAAATCCTGCTATGGCAATTCGTTTGCAGGGTATTTAGTCTTTGCTAGTGCCTTCCTATTCCTAATCCCTTATGTAGCGATTCAAATCCGTGGAATCTCCATCTTTTTGGATGCGGCTTTCCCTGATATACTTCCGTACTGGTCTTGGTCAGCACTTTTAGTATTTATCATGCTAATCTATTCTGAGATCGGCGGACTAAAAGCCATCGTCTATAGCGATGCTATTCAAGGGGTAATCATGCTAACAGTAATCTGGATTATAGGTGTGACCTGCCTCCAAATGAGCGGAGGCCTAGAAGCTGGTCTGGCTACAGTAGCTTCTACTAGCCCAGACTTACTAACACTTCCAGGTCCAAAAGGGCTTTTCACCAGTCCATTTCTTATAGCCTCAGCGATAGCCATTGTTCTGATCCCTGTGTCTCAACCTCAGTTTACTACTCGGTTGGTCGTCATGAAAAACCTGAAATCCGTCCATAGAATGGCATATGCAGTAGGTATTTTTGCTATCTTGGTCATACTACCAACAGCTTTTATCGGACTTTATGGTGCGATAAAATACCCAGAGGCCAGCACTGCGGATTTCCTGACCAATGCGCTTTTGTTTGATCAGGCAGTTCCAGTTGCCGCACTCGCAGTCGTAGGTTTATTTGCTGCTTGTCTTTCGACAACAAATGCCCAGATTTTCGCCTTGGGCACCGAACTAAGATCTATGCTTACAGGTTCAGATCAATCCAACATGCGAATCACAAAGATTTCCATCCTCGTATTTTCACTGATTGTTTTGGTATTTTCCACCTATATGAGTGATGAGTTAGTATTGCTTGCTCGCGTAAGTTTTGCAGGTACTTCTATGATTGCTCCGGTGGTTTTAGGAGCGGTGATGTATAAAAACCCACCGAAAGAATTGATTTACCTTTCTACTCTTGCTTTGGTAACATTCGTATCATCCCTAGTTGGAATCGTCCCTTCGATTATCGCAGGTTATCCATTGGATTTCTTGATGTATTGCGTACTCTTCGTTATCACATTTATCTTGATGCTTCGCCATCATTTGACTCAAAAAACTACTCATGAAGCTTGATTCAACTATTTCAATACATGATTTGGAGGCATCTCTCACAAGATTTTGGGAGCTTTCCGGAGAAAAAATAAACCTAATCAAATCCAATTTCGACACTGCGAATGGCGCGCCTGTTTTCACTGAAAAAGGAAAATACGTTACCCGTGGCTGGACTGAGTGGACTCAGGGGTTCCAATATGGATCGGCGATCTTGCAATTTGACGCTACTGGAGATGAACAGTTCTTGAAAATCGGTAGAGACAGCACCCTTAACAAAATGGCACCTCACCTTACCCACACCGGAGTGCATGACCATGGATTCAACAATGTGAGTACCTATGGCAATTTGCTTCGCCTGATCAAAGAAGGAAAAATGAAAGGTGCCGACTGGGAGAAAAACTTTTATGAACTGGCACTCAAAGTCAGTGGAGCTGTGCAGGCAATGCGCTGGACGAATACGACTGATGGGGGCTATATTTATTCATTCAATGGCCCGCATTCACTTTTTGTGGATACCATTCGCTCCTGTCGTGCTCTGGTTGTTTCTCATGGATTGGGGCATGTGCTGCAAGGAGAAAACGACAAAAGAATCTCACTGATCCAACGTGCGATTCAGCATATTTTGAGCACGCTCCGCTATTCTATCTTCTACGGAAATGGAAGAGACACCTATGACGTATCAGGTAGAACGGCTCATGAAATCATCTTCAACACAAACGACGGAAATTACCGCTGTCCAAATTCCCAGCAAGGCTACACTGGATTCAGCACCTGGACGCGAGGCTTGGCTTGGGCAATTTGCGGAATAGGGGAAACACTGGAAATCCTGGATAAAATTGATGAAAGCGATTACTCTTCCATTATTTCTAAAAAAGGCTTCGTAGAAGAACTGAAAAAGGCAGCTATCGCCACCTGTGAATTTTATCTAGCTAACACACCTACTGATGGCATTCCCTATTGGGATACAGGAGCACCAAATTTGCATAAAATGGGAGATTACCTGAACGAGATATCTGATCCTTTCAATGCCCATGAACCCATAGATTCCTCCGCTGCCTGCATCACCGCACAGGGTTTGATCCGGATTGGAAATTGGCTAAAAAGCATTGATCCAACCCGATCGGAAAAGTATCTCCAAGCAGGGATTCAGATCGCTAAAAACCTATTCTCTGAGCCTTATATCTCTACTGACCCAGGGCATCAAGGTTTGATTCTTCACGCGATCTACCATCAGCCAAATGGCTGGGACTACCGTCCAGAATCCAATAAAGCTGCATATGGAGAGTCTTGCATGTGGGGAGATTATCACGCCCGAGAACTTGCTTTACTACTTCAGCGCATGCAAAAGGGTGAGACCTATTACAGCTTCTTTAACTGTGTAAGCCAATGAGCACTGGAAAATACAAACCGCAATACCCAAGAGTCGCGCAACTAAAGACTGCAGAAGACCTAAGTGTCCACCTTTCTAAAGAAGGGATTGAAATGGGTTTTGACAAAGAATTAAAGACAGGTGCAAACTCACCCTTCGCCAAAACTCATACCACGCGCGCTGGCAACAGTATTGGAAATGCATTTTGCATCCTGCCAATGGAAGGCTGGGACGGCACTACCGATGGCAAACCCACCGAACTCACGAAAAGACGTTGGAAGAACTTTGCGATCTCTGGAGCCAAATTACTCTGGGGCTGCGAAGCGGTAGCTGTACAGCCTGCAGGACGGGCAAACCCTAACCAACTCATGATCAATGAGCAAAACCTGGGTGACTTTGAAGATCTGTACCAACTTGTAAAGCAGGAACATGAAACTGCTTTTGGTAATTCTGATGATTTACTCACTGGATTGCAATTGACACATTCGGGCAGGTTTTGCAAGCCTAATAGCAAAACAAAAATGGAACCTAAGATCCTTTATTCCCACCCGGTTTTAAATAGAAAATTTGGACTGGCAGAGGATTATCCACTGATGACAGATGGAGAAATCTCCGAATTAATCGATGCGTATGTGATTGCTGCTGTGCGTGCACAGAAGACCGGATTCAAATTCGTGGACATCAAACATTGTCATGGATATTTAGGTCATGAATTTCTCAGTGCTTATGATCGGGAAGGGAAGTATGGCAAATCATTGGAAAATCGCACCCGTTTCATCAGAGAAATAACCGCAGGAATCAGAGCTGAAGCACCAGGACTGGAGATTGGTGTTCGTATGAGTATTTTTGATTGGATGCCTTTCAAGCAAGGTCCGGAAGGAACTGGGATCCCCGCAACTGAAGCTCCTTATAAATATGCTTTTGGAGGAAATGAATCTGGTCAAGGGGAAGATCTTAACGAATCTTTTCAGTTCCTAAAGGAATTGGAAAACTTGGATATTGAACTTCTCTGCACCACAGCAGGTAGTCCATATTACAACCCCCATATTCAGCGCCCAGCACTTTTTCCTCCATCAGATGGCTACATGCCGCCTGAAGATCCACTTCATGGCGTAGCCCGACAAATCTCTGCTGTATGTGAGGTAAAGAAAGCTTTTCCAAATTTCTATACGGTTGGCTCAGGCTATTCTTATTTACAAGAGTGGCTACCAAATGTGGCTCAGAATGTATTGGAAGAAGGAAAAGCTGACTCGATTGGCTTGGGAAGAATGGTACTAAGCTATCCAGAATTGCCAGCAGATGTGTTGGAAGGAACTCCTATGAAGCGGGCAAAAATCTGCCGTACGTTCTCAGATTGTACAACGGCCCCAAGAAACGGAATGATTTCTGGCTGCTTTCCACTGGATCCTTTTTACAAAAAAATGGAAATACACGAAACACTTAAAACGATCAAAGCATCATGAGTCGAGTAGCATTAGTCACGGGTGGATCAAGAGGAATTGGCTTGGGAATAGCACGCAAACTTGCCGAAGCTGGAATAAACCTCGCCATCAACGGAGTGCGCGAAGAGGCGAGTGTAAGAGAAGCTTTGGAAGAACTGAAAGGATACGGTGTTCGGGTAGAATACCTACAAGGAAACATTGCCTCCAGCGAAGATCGCCAAGCTATTGTTGAAGGTCTGCTGGCCAAATTTGGTAAAATTGATATTCTGGTCAATAATGCAGGAGTAGCGCCGAGAACCAGAAGTGACATATTTGATATTACAGAGGAAGACTACGATCATCTCATGGAGATCAATCAAAAAGGCACTTTTTTCCTGACTCAAGCTATCGCAAAATGGATGGCAGATTTGAAAACAACCAATCCTGATTCGGAAATTTCTATAGTCAATATTACCTCTATTTCCTCTACGGTAGCCTCCACAACCCGGGCTTCCTATTGCATGTCAAAGTCCGCGCTATCCATGCTTTCTAAAGTTTTGGCGGTGAAAATGGCTGAATTTGATATCCCAGTTTACGAAATTCGACCAGGCGTTATCGAAACGGATATGATCGAAAAAGTACGCGAGAAGTACCACGAGGGAGTAAAAAACGGAATGACGCTAGAGCGAAGAATGGGAGTTCCTGAGGATATTGGCAAAGTAGTCGCTGCGTTAGTAAAAGGAGATCTCCCCTATTCTACTGGTCAGGTTATTTGCGTGGATGGCGGAATGACTATATCGAGGATGTAGTATACAGATTAGATTCAAACAACATCAATACGATTTCGTAGACATTGTTGTCTGATTTTACGACATTTAGCTATGGAATTTAATAAATATATCGAAATCAATCCCAGCAAACGTTTTGGAAAACCAACTATCATCGGTACTAGAATTTCAGTAGCAGATGTTTTAAACTGGTTAGCAAACGGAATGACCAAAGAGGAAATTATTTCCGATTTTCCAGAGCTGTCCGTAGACAGCATTCACGCCTGTTTGTTATTTGCAGCAACGAGAGAAAAACAATTAGGAATAGCATCATGAAGCTCTTGTTCGATCAGAACATTTCCTTCAAAATTGTAAAACGGCTTTCAGATATTTACCCAGAAGCAAAGCAGGTTAGAGAGCTAGGAATTGAAAATTTTTCAGATAAAGAAATCTGGGAATATGCCAAGCGCGAAAATTTTATAATTGTCACCTTCGATGCTGATTTCTACCATTTTTCAATTGTGTGGCAGCACCCGCCCAAAATCATTTGGATCCGTTCAATTTCCCAATCTACAAATGTGATTGAAGCATTATTTAGAAAGCACCTACTAGATATCCAGTTTTTTAACGAAGATGCGACCTTGTCTTGTCTGGAGCTGATGGGAAAAACTCAAATGGACTGAAAATCAGTTGTTTGAACTAGGCTAATGATTTAGTCAGTATTTCACTTAGCCATTCATTAACCTTCAAATCCAACACTAAGTGAATCCTGTCAGATTCCCCTTCATTTATGACTCGATGCGGATCAGATAGCCTAAGGTACCAGCACTCACCTTCCTGCATCTTCACTTTAGTGTTATTTACAAAGAAGCTTACCTTTTCGTTGGTGAAAATAGGAATGTGAACTCTAACTTCTCCTTCATCTAGGTCATAATCCCTATGTTCCTTTATTTCCGATCCCGAAGTCAGTTTCATCAATCTGACGGAACATTTTTCTGCCTCAAAACAAGCCAAAACAGATTTAATATAGGGACAAAGTTCCAAAAAAGGAGTGGCGACAAAATCATAATCACCGGGAATAGCAGCTGCCATCTGAATAGGGTGAGTCACACCTGGCTGTGCCGTCAGCGGAATCACAGACCAGCTTCCTTCGTAATTCTGTCTTACAAAATGACCGATCCACTCAACGTTAATCAGATTTTTTACTTCTGACTGGAGCTTAAGAATATCAAAATAAAATGGAAGTTGAACCCTATCTGAATTGCGCATTTATAAAAAGTTGTCGTGCATATGCACATTAAATATAGCTCTTTAGTTTTGGGTAACAAGTGCTAAAAACCATCCCCTCCTTGCAAAGTCAATCCATTTTCTCGAGTTTGTAGTTCGCTAACATCACTGACCCATGATCACCCGCATACTGCTTTCTTTCCTCTTCCTTTTATTCTTCAGTTTCCAATCTTTGGCGCAGCAGAAGCGAACCAAAATCGGGGTAGCAGGACTCACGCACGGGCATGTAGGCTGGATTTTGAATGCAAAAGATCGTGCTGATCTGGAAATCGTAGGAATTGCTGAACCGAATAGAGCGTTGGCAAAACGTCTGACTGAGCAACATGGAATTTCTATGGATTTGGTTTTTGACACCATAGAAGAAATGCTTGAAAAAACGAATCCTGAGGCTGTGACTGCATTTGGAAATATCTACGATCACTTGGCTGTGGTCGAAGCATGTGCGCCGAAGGGCATTCATGTCATGGTGGAAAAGCCTTTGGCGGTAAGCTTAGAGCATGCTAAAAAGATGAAGGCACTTGCAGAAAAACACAACATCCACCTCATCACCAATTACGAGACTACTTGGTACCCAAGCACTTTCAAGGCTTATGAAATCCTCAAAAGTGGAGAAGTGGGTGACTTGCGAAAAGTAGTAGTACGCGATGGTCACAGAGGACCGAAAAAAATTGGTGTAAGCGACGAATTCCTAGAATGGCTGACTGACCCAAAACTGAATGGAGGCGGAGCTATCATCGATTTTGGGTGCTATGGAGCAAACCTGGTCACCTGGCTAGAAAGTGGGAAGCGTCCAATTTCTGTCACTGCTGTCACTCAGCAGTTGCAGCCTGAAAACAATCCAAAGGTGGATGATGAGGCCACAATCATCTTAAATTACGAGAATTCACAAGCCATCATCCAGGCATCTTGGAACTGGCCAATTGGCAGAAAAGACATGGAAATCTACGGGCTTACCGGAGTGATTTATGCTGACAATCCTACTGATGTTCGAGTTCTTCAGGCTGAAGGCTATTCAGGTTTTGAAGAAGAAAAGCTGAAACTTGAATATCAAAACACTCCTTTTGAAGATCCTTTTACTCTTTTTCTAGCAGTGATTAATGGTGAGCTAACTCTTGAGGAATATGCCCTTCCTTCTTTGGAAAACAATATGATCGTAGTTGAAATACTATCTGCAGCAGTAGAAAGTGCGAAGACTGGGAAGACGGTTTATTTGAAGTGAAGGAAGTTGGAAGTCAAAGAGCACTATGCTTTAACTTTTGTCCAACATGAATGAGCGACCAATAAAAAGCCGTTCGTTTGGACCTTCCTTACAGTAGGCAGGCACGAACGGCGGCAATAGATCTCATTTCTTGACTCTTGGTTCTTGACTCTTGATTCTTGGCTCTCAAGTCTTGCTACTTATGTATTGATACTTGCTACTTTTTAAAGCTCTTTAATCTTCAAATTCTTAAAGATCACGCCCTGGCCTTCACTCTGCAGGCCGATATACCCTTCGGTTAGCGCCTTCCCGTCCACTTTATACTGCGGGTCAAAATCATTCGCTACTCCTCCACCAATCTGAGGTTTGGTGTATCGAAGAACCTCTTCATCGTTAACAAGATGAATCACCAACGAATCTCCATAAACTATCAAGTCAGCTTTCACCCACTCATCCCATTTGAAGGTTGGAGAAGTGGAATTGATGCAGTGACGAGGATCTTTTTCCCCTTCAAAAAACACATCTGTACCTGGAGAACACATATTTCCAGTTGGTCTAGGTACGCCTTCTTTTTCTTCAGCCAGCATTTGCCATTCCACAGAGATCGGCCAATCCTGCTCTTTTAGAATCGTCTCCGGAGCTTGGGAGTGAAACATCACTCCGCTATTCCTGTAAGTATAGCTCGCTGCATCCTCCAGCCACTGTTCCGTAAATCTATATTCCCAAGTCATGTGGAAGGATGAAAAAGGCTGCTTGTAGAACAAATGACCGTAGCGATCATTAAAACCCTCATTATAATCATCGTAGTTCACTTCTATACTGCCATCTACTACTCGAAAAGTGTTTTGATAATTATCGCCAGTCTCGTGATGGTAAATTTTCGGAGTCCAATTTTCGAGGTTTTGACCATTAAACATTTCTGTCCATTCAGGCTTGGGTTCTTCTGCAACCTGAGTTTCTTTTTTCTCAGAACTACAGGAAATGAGTATGCTACTTATCAGGGAAGCAAATAGTACTTTTCTATACATGGAAATTAGGGTTGAGGTAAAAAGATAAAAGTAAGGTAAGGAATTCTATGGTTCTGATTAACTCTTTTAGATGAGTGCACGCTTTCTAGGAAGTATGGCAAGCTTTGAATGACTTTCCTGTCAGAAACTTAAAAGCGTGCTTTCCAATTTTAGCAGAAACAGTTTCAGGGTGATTCATCATTTCGCCATCAATTTGAAATTCTGCTCCTTCTAAATTATCAATCTGACAACTGGACACACTCCAAGTCTTTATACATTCCAATTCATCCAAATTGCCTTTCAAAAATGCCATGGTCATTTTCACGTAATCTTCAGCTGTCTCAGGATTGAGGGAAATAACTTCAAATTTTCCATCATCCATAATCCCTTTACAATTCACTATTGCACCTGTGCCATATTGATCTCCATTTGCAATTACTATCATCTTTGCAGTGACATTTATAGTTTCCTCATCCAGCTTTAGAAGGAATTTTTTGGCCTTCGAAGAAAAAATCTCTGAAAAAGAATTTTTCACATATCCGAACATTCCTCTAGAATCATCCTGCTCAAATTTCTTGATCAGATTGGCATTCATTCCAAAATCCGCAAGGTGAAGACAAAGTTCTCCATTAATATGAATCGCATCGATCTGATGAACTTTGAAATCCCGAACAGCCTCCCAGGCATCAGAAATCATTTCTATTCCCATGCATTTGGCCAACCCATTTGCTGATCCAAGTGGAACAATCACCAAGGGCACATTTTGATCTTTCAAGCTTTTGGCGACCATCTTCACAGTGCCATCGCCCCCTCCTATCAAAACTAACTCTGGTTGATATTTTTGAAACTCATCCAAAATCATTTCATCATCCTTTTCACCAGAGGTTTCTATAATGTAAGGAATAAAGCCTGGCAACTTTATTTCAAGAATTTCATTAATCTCATCTCTATCAAAATCGTTTGACCCAGATATTGGATTAAATACAAAAAGACAATTCTTCATGATCTGATCTAACTTAGTTAAAGCTTAATTCCTTTTCTAAAATTTGCATGGCTTCTTCTGAGCTTTCAATAAAATGGAAATGCCCCAATGAAATAATATGCTTGAGTTTTTCTTTTCTATCTGGATCAAACTTTTCCACTAATCGAATAAAAGTACCTTTCACTCGATTAGGATGTTTCTCAATAACGTCAGCATAGATTTCAGGATCTTCCTGTCCACTATCGCCAATCAAATAAAAAGACATCTCAGGGTAAAGATTGAAAAGCAATTCTATCTTTTCGAACTTGTGATTATGATTCCCACCTCCTGATTTCCAAATATTCTTCAAGTTTATATGCTTGTCTTTCAGCAAAATTGGTCCCTCTGGAATATGTCGGAATCTGAGAAAATCTTTAATTAGGTCAAATAGTGACCAGTCACTGCTTGAAACGTAAAATATAGGACTTGAACCATTTCCTGTAAGTTTTTTGTAAAAGCCAGAAACTCCCGGCAGTGGTCTTCTGGTAAAAGCATTTTTGGAAATTGATAACCAAAACTTTTTCCCAATATCCGTGGAATGAGAAATGATAATTGTATCGTCAATATCAGATATCACCCCGGTACCATCTTCATATCTTACTACTTCTAATTGCGCAGTCTGAGATTTCTTAGGTGTGGGCTCTAAGACTTTAAAAAAAACAATCTCACTTAGGTTCTCACTAGGTTTGCATTCCCCAATTTGTAACTCAAAAACCCCATCCTCATCAGTGGAGACGACGTAGCTTTTTTCCTGAAAAGTGATTTCTACCTTGGCTAAAGGAACAGCAGAACCAGAGTACCTCCTGATTGAAGCCAGAATATTCTTTAGCCAGTTATTCCTTGATGAAGGTCTCTTTTCTGTATAGGCGCTAATTACCCTACCTTTTAAGAAAACAACTTCACTATTGCCGAACGCAAGAAACGGTTCCACAATAGTTCTATCATGTTTCACTAGTGACATTATAAATATTGATAGTTGGTTCATTACTTTTAAATCAAAAACCAAGCTGCACTAGCAACCTAAAAAGTAAAAGAGCCTTTTGGAATTGACATCCAAAAGGCTCTTGTTCGTTTAATGCTTCCAGTCGTATTGATCAATATTCTCTAGACAGGATTTTAGTAACGCTATAGAATCTGCTATATCCTGCTTGTGAGCCATCTCTATCACTTGATGCAAGTGTCGGGTTGGAATTGAAATCGCTCCCGCAATCGCTCCTTGTTTCCCCATTCTCTGAACTCCGGCAGTATCTGTTCCTCCGGCCACAAGAATCTCAGGTTGCCATTTAATAGAAGCCTTATCAGCAGTTTGCTTCATGAATTCCACCATCCTATAGTCGCAAATCGTCATCGCATCCATGATTTTGATGGCAGTACCTTTACCCAATTCGGTCACCTTCTCATGAGCCTGAGCACCTGGCACATCAAAAGCAATCGTGGTGTCTAAAGCTATTCCAAAATCAGGGTTGATTCCGTGCGCAGCTACATTTGCTCCTCTCAGACCAACCTCTTCCTGAACGGTGAAAGTGGCGTAGACGTCGTAGGCTGGGTTTTCTAATTGCTTGAGTGTTTCTACAAGAATAAAGACAGCAACTCTATTGTCAATGGACTTACAATTCACACAATCACCCATCTCGATCAATTCCCTATCTCGCGTTACTGGATCTCCTACAGTGATGTATTTTTCCACTTCCTCTTTAGACATTCCCAGATCGATGAAAAAATCAGTGGTTTTTGGAAGTTTGGTACGCTCCTCCGCAGACATGACATGGATAGGCTTGCTTCCCATTACTCCTACCAGATCTTTTTTTCCATGGACGATTACTCGCTGAGCAGTTAAAGTCTTCGGATCAAAGCCACCCAAGGTATGGAATCTCAGAAAGCCATTATCATCAATATGAGTGACGATAAAGCCGATCTCATCCATGTGAGCAGCGATCATCACCCGCTTGCCATCAGGATTTCTTTTGCCTTTTTTGATGGCAATTACATTCCCGATATTATCTACTTTGACTTCATCAGCTAGTGGAGTGACCAAATCAAGCACTAAATCTCTTACTCTTTTCTCAAATCCTGGTGCTCCGGCGATTTCACAGATTTCCTTAAGAAGGGCTACGTTTATGTTCATTTTTAATTTTTTTCTAATTAGGTAAAATTAATAATTTGAACTGTCTTGAAAGAGAAAAAGGCACAAAGAATAACTTCTCTGTGCCTTAACTATGATTTGCTTTGCTCTTTTTGGAGCATCACAAACCGATTAAAATGCATTAATAAGCTCTTACAGTCTTGCCTTCCATAAAGTTTGCAAAAGATCTGTTGACAACTCTCATCCCGCCTGTAGTAGGATAATCACCTGTAAAATACCAGTCGCCAAGATGGTCTGGACAGCATTTGTGAAGATTATCAACTGTCTGATAAATTACTTTTACTTCAGCTTTGATATCATCATTGGTTACAATCTCAGAGATTTTCTCAGAAATCTCATCATCAGTAAATGAGCTATACACACCTTTCACAAAATTCTCTGTTGAATAAGGGTGCGCATTACAAGCATCATAAACTTGATCCAAGGTGTTCTCGATTTTCCTCTCCTTGATCAAAGCTAGAGCGGCTCTAAAAGCAATGAATTCTTTCATCTTCGACATATCGATCCCGTAACAATCAGGGAATCTAATTTGTGGAGCTGAAGAAACTATAATTATTCGCTTAGGACTCAACTTATCAAGGGTGGTAAGTATGCTCTTTTCCAGCGTAGTACCCCGCACGATACTATCATCAATTACCACAAGTGTATCTATGCCTGACTTAATCACTTCATAAGTGGTATCGTACACATTTGCTACTATAGTATCACGATCTTCATCGTTGGTGATAAAAGTCCGCAATTTCACATCTTTACTTACAAGCTTTTCTACTCTTGGGCGGAAGTTCAAAAGCTCGTCTAGATCCCCCATGTGCGGTTTTCCGTCCACGAAGACTTCCCTTCTTTTGGCCGCCAAATAATCCTCCAGGCCTTCGATCATTCCAAGAAATGCCGTTTCAGCAGTATTTGGAATGTATGAAAACACGGTATTTTTCAGATCGAAATCAATCGCTTTCAAGATCTGAGGAATTAAAGCCTTACCTAGATTTTTTCGCTCTTGGTAGATATTTGGATCAGTTCCTCTAGAAAAATAGATTCGCTCAAAAGAACAGGATTTCTTTTCCCTTGCAGGCATAATTTCAGATTCTGCAAAAGATCCATCCTTATTGATCACCAAAGCATGCCCTGGCTGAATCTCCTTGATGGAATTGAAATTAATGTTGAATGCAGATTTGATTGCAGGTTTTTCAGACGCAACTACGATCACCTCATCATCAGCGTAATAATAAGCTGGACGAATGCCTGAAGGATCTCTCACTACAAAAGCCGAACCATTACCCACAATACCAGCCATAGCATATCCACCATCAAAATCTCTACAAGATCTTCGCAGAATTCTAGCCATGTCCAATTCATTCTCGATCAATTGGGTGATCTGCTCATTAGAGAATTGGTGCTTGTATTTATCAAAAATTCGTTGATTTTCTTCATCAAGGAAGTGGCCGATTTTCTCCATCACTGTGACAGTATCAGTTTTTTCCTTTGGGTGCTGACCTAGCTGAACAAGCTTATCAAAAAGCTCTTCCACATTAGTCATATTGAAGTTACCGGCCATTACTAGGTTACGGCTTCTCCAATTGTTTTGCTTTAAGAACGGATGACAAGTCTCAATGGAATTCTCTCCATGTGTCCCATATCTCAGGTGGCCTAGCCAAACTTCCCCGGTAAAAGCAATATTTTCTTTGAGCCAAGCCCCATCAGAAAGCGCATCATGGCCTCCGATTTTCTTTGCTTTTTTGTACTTCCTGTTGATTTTGTCAAAGATGTAATTGACTGCTGAAGGCTCAATTGATCTATATCTACTGATATATCTAGTCCCAGGCTTGGTGTCAATTTTGACATTAGCGACTCCAGCACCATCCTGACCTCTATTGATTTGTTTTTGCATCAGGACATACAATCTGTTAGAAGCAAAAGCAGCTGTCCCGTACTTATCAATGTAATATTGGGCAGGTTTTCGCAATCTAATCATTGCTATGCCGCATTCGTGTTTGATGGCGTCACTCATAGAGTATGGCAAATGTTATTTTGAAGAATCAAAGTTACTAGTTTTTAAAAGAATTTTCCCTCAAAAAAGTTCGGTTTCAAGATTATATATTCTGTCAAATCTGCCCATTCAGGATAAGCTGCGAAATAGCTGAGATAGCCTATGTTTTATTGGGTGTTTTTAGATTTCTTAAGAACAATCTGAGGCTTTTTTCTACAAAATAACTTTTGATTTTTATCAACAAATCGCTCTAAACCGCATTTTTACTACTTGGCATACCCTCTGCATCTAGTCTAAAAGATTCAAAACAAAGGTTTTGGATTTAAGAGTCCGGACTCTAACAACAGATTAATTAAAATTACCTAAACCAACTATTATCATGAAAAAAGTTCTTTTTATGTCCGCTATGTTATTTGCTGGAATTGCCATGGCTTCACCAGTGAGTACCACAAACTTGAATGCTACTACCAAAATGGAAATCCAGCAAGAGAAGGTGAAAATCGAAACCGATGCACTTCCTGATCCAATAAAAGCTTCCATAGCAGCAAATGAAGAAGTAAAAGCCTTAGTGATTGCTGAAGCTTTTAAAGTAAGCAAGGTAGATGGCACTACACATTTCGAAGTTGTATTTGATAATGGTACAGAAGAAAAACTGACCAAAAAATATGACGAAGAAGGAAATGAAATAAAAGACTAGTTGCTTGAACCCTAAAGTAAAAAAGCACCGGGCACTTGTCTGGTGCTTTTTTTGTTAACTAGCTCTACAAAGAAAGATATTCATGAAGCGTATATTATTAGTAGAAGATGACCTGACTTATTCCCGGATCGTCAAGACCTTTTTGGAGAAAAATGGATTCCTTATTCAGACTGCTGTCAAAGTCAAGGAAGCCCAGCAATTATTTAGCAACTCTAAGTTCGATTTGATCATTGCCGACTTCAGATTACCGGACGGCACCGGCATGGAACTACTACAATGGTCCAAAAGCAATTATCCTCAAACCCAGGTGATCCTGATCACTCACTATTCCGATATACGAATTGCAATTAAAGCGATGAAACTGGGAGCCTTCGAGTACATTACCAAGCCGATCAATCCTGATGAGCTTTTGGCAACTGTAAAGGAATCTCTTTCCGCCAAAATACCTGACCCTATTTCTTCGGACACCATAACAGCTCCAACAAGTTCGTCAGCCAAAAACAAGGTGAACAGTAGCTATGTTGTCGGCAGTTCTGCTGAAGCAGAAAAACTTGAAAAGCATATCCAACTAGTCGCACCAACAGACTTGAGCGTATTGGTACTAGGGGAAACGGGAACAGGAAAGGAATTTATTTCAAGAAGAATTCATGATTTCTCTACCAGAAAAGATGGGGCTTTTATTGCGATTGACTGCGGGGCTTTGCCCAAAGAACTAGCTGGTAGTGAACTTTTTGGCCATGTAAAGGGTGCCTTTACGGGAGCTTTAGAAAACAAAACGGGACATTTCGAGATGGCCAATGGTGGCACCATCTTCCTTGACGAAATCGGGAACCTTAGCTATGAGGTACAAATTCAATTACTGAGAGCGATTCAAGAAAGAACAATCCGGAAAATCGGAGGCAATAAAGAAATTCAGATAGATGTACGAATTATTGCTGCCACCAATGACAACCTGATATTGCAGGCTGGAGATGGACATTTCCGTGAGGATCTGTACCACAGACTCAATGAATTTACCCTCAGTGCCATCCCACTCCGCAGTAAAAAAGAAGATTTGGAAGATTTCGCAGATCAATTCTTAGAAGAAAGTAATGAGCGGCTAGGCAAAAATGTTAAGGGATTTTCTCCGGAAGTTTGGGAGATTTTCCTTGGGTATGACTGGCCAGGCAACTTACGGGAATTGCGAAATATCATTAAACGGGCGGTTCTTTTGACTTCAGGATCTCATGTAGAGAAAGAATCCTTGCCTGCAGACTTATATGAGCCATCTATCAGTCTGGCTGGGTCAAACGGAAGTTATTCCTCAATTACAAGCAAAACTGATATGCTTTCTCCGAAAGATTACAAATCCCAGTGGATAGAGCAGGAGAAGGAATTGATTCAAAAAGTACTGATGGACACCAAGTTTAACAAGTCCAAAACTGCCCGGATTTTAAATATGGATCGTAAGACCCTTTATAGCAAAATGGAAAAATACGGATTGGATTAACTATGTAAATCCGCTGTTTTTTCAATGGTCTCGGAAAGCGCTGATAGCAGGATATTAATTTCTTCATCCAGCTGATTTAGGGTGTCACCGAGACCATTTTTATTCCCTATTTTCAAACTATTCTCCACCTTTCTTGCAGTATGACCTGCAGTACTTTTTATCTGGCCAAGGCGGCTTCCCAACTGATGGCAGATCTCTAAAATCTGGTCATAATCATCTTTCAATCGAGCCTTTTTCAATTTATTGAGATCCTTTTTAGTCTCTACAACTAATTCACGCACAATATCTTGGAGCAATAACTCATCACCCATACAGAACCTGGCTAAATCTTTTAATTGAAAAAGGCTATTATCCGCCTCGCTGATTTTATGACTTAAAGGAGAGTTTTTCACAACATGATCTGGAAAAAACTTGCCTAAACATTCGATCAATACCCGCTCTTGGAAAGGCTTGAAAATAATCTCAGAAAAGCCGCTTTCCATCATTTTATCGCGCTCCTCCACAAAGACATTCGCAGTCATCGCGAGGATAGGAATTTCTTTATACTTTTCGATGGATCGAAGTTTTGCCACCACATCAAATCCTGAAAATTCAGGCATTTGAATATCCAAAATCGCCAAATCAAAATCGACTGCAACAAACTCATCACGGAAATTCACTCCACCAGGATATGCGATAATCGAAGCTCCAAAGTAACTTAGGATAGTCTCCAAATACCTTATCCCCACCTTATCGTCATCTACCAGAAGAATCTTCAGCCCAGAAAGATCGATGGTTGCAATTTCATCTGGGTTAAACTCCGCTCGTTGAGCTTCTGTAGCTACCATAGGTAAACTCACCAACATATCAGTCCCTTCACCCTCCACACTTTTGGCGGTAATCTCTCCTCCCATCAGGTATACCAAGCGCTGAACTATGGCCAATCCGAGTCCTGTTCCACCATATTTTCGGGAGATCGAGGTATCCGCTTGGTCAAATTCCATGAACACCTTCTCAAGTACAGCGGGCGACATTCCAATACCCGTGTCCTTTATCTCCACAGTCAGTACATTTTTTACCCACCCCACATTTACACAGATCGAGCCTTCCGAAGTAAATTTAAAGGCATTACTCAGCAGGTTATTCAGTATTTGCTTCAGTCGAAGCTGATCACCAATCAGCCATTTATCTTCTGGCAGATCCAAAGTCCATTCAAAATCAACTTTCTTTTCCCCAGCCTGCAATTCAAAGAAACTTTGCAAGGCAGAGAAAAGTGATTCTGGATCAAATGGATGCGCTTCCAGCTTCAACTTGCCTGCTTCCAGCTTTGAAAAGTCGAGTACCTCATCTACGATTTCCATTAAAGTATCCGAGGCAAAACCTATCATTCTGAGGTGTGATTGCTGACTAGAGTTTAGTTCTGATTTTTCCAAAACAGATCTGTACCCTTGAATGACATGCAGAGGATTTCTAATCTCATGACTCATATTCGCCAAAAACTCCTGCTTTGATCTAGCCAATTGCTCTGACTTCTGCCGAGAGATTTCCAGATTCTCCTGATACTTTCTGGTCACCTGGATCTCCTTCAAAATCGAATAAACCATAACCGCCGCGCCTATCACTGCCAAAACCACAATCAAGATCAGGAAATAAGTCATGTCATAGGTGAGCTGATAGGCAGAATCGTTTTGGCGATCAGATTTCTCGATTGCTCGCTGCTGTAGCGTACTTACCAAACTTTGAATCGTGTTGATTATTTTACTTTGGCTGGCGGAAATATCAGATTCCATTTTTGCCAGTTTCTGCCGCTGAAATGATTCCTCCCGATTGACCCTGTTGATCACTCCTTTGATGCTGTAAAGGACACTATCTAGAGTTTGCCCTTCAGGCATATTGGAATCTTTGAAGTTTTGCTTTTGTAAATCACGTAGGAAGGCAATGGATTTATCGTCTTCTGTGGCAATGATGGTCTTCTGCTGAACTTTGCTCGTCTTTGCCTCTTGGCGCGAAGAAATCTCTTCCTCCAGCTCATTGAACAAAGAGGCTTTTGGATTGATCTTTTCGATGGGTTTTTGCTCCAGACTCGCCGCTCTCCTTCTGATTCCCAACTCCACTTTGTTCAGGGCTTCTTGGGTGAAATTTCTATTTGCCAAACTTGTCTTAACCTCATATAAGTTGACATAACCCAAAATAAGGGTATCCAGATTGGTTTTTACACTTTGTATATAGCTATTTTCTAAAGAGTCTTCAGCCAATAATGCCAATTCCTGAAGCTTGAGCTTGAGCGAAATCACACTTGAATCCTGAACTCTAAAGTCCTGTTCAACTGTGGAGTGATCCATTTGGGTGATTTGGATAATCTCAGATTGGAGATTATTAAGAAGGTTCTGTTTCTGATTGGGCTCGGCAAGCTCCTTCATGGTTTCAAGTAGCCGATTCTGAGTATAATACGTCAACCCAGCCATTCCAATCAGGAAAATAGAGGCTATGAAAAAGCCAGTAACGACTTTCCCAGCAGTATTGGAACTAGGGGATTTCTTATTCATTAAAAACACTTTACCCCAAGAACCAATAATTATTCCAATTGGGGATTAAAATTTTAAGATCGTGTAGCCTTTTGGAGCATAAGTAGTCACGGTAGTCATAGCTGATAAGGCTACGTTCACACCTTCGTATAAATCTGATTTTTGCAGATTTCTAGCTCGCAGCGACTGTCCACAAACCAGTACTTCTACTCCTGCTTCCTCCAATGCTTTAAACACAGGGATATTCGGATTATCAGAATTGTAACGCTTCTGATATACTTCATTACTCATGACCGTGGCGATAGCACCTCCGTGAATGACAACTTTCACGTGCATGCGATCTTTGGAAACACCAGCGAGGCCATGAAGATTCATCATACGAGCTATATTATCTACCCAGCGACTGACCTGAGCATTATCATCAGCTGCTGTGGTCATGTCAATTAGGATGTAATAATCCAAAGTTCCATCAGGTCTTTCAGATGCCTCAGGAACTTCAAAGATTCCTCCAAATCCCTTCACTAACGGGAATTGCGCTTCTTGAGCAAATGATAACTGAGTAGCAAAAAGAGCAAAGCAAAAGAAAGCCGAAGCGAATAATCGAGTCATGGGAATGTATTTAGGCTGAAAATGTAAGGAAAATATTAAGGAGAAAGGATGCCGATGGTGGAAAAAAGTCAATTTCAAACCGTTCTTTTATCGCGATCAGTAATGAAAAAATCCATTACGATTTGTGAAAATAAAAAACGAGGCGCTAGAGCATTCAACCAAGTCCAGCTTCTCGAAAAGCTGGACAACTCATACCCAGAGCCCTCTGCGTCAAACTCCGCGACCCCTTCGGGAAATAAAACAGACAAGACCTTCGAGGTTCGAAAAAACCTCAAAGATCATCAGAAACCTCGTATCCCGATAGCCATCGGTACGTACTTCCCAAATCGTAAATAAAAAAAGCCTCAACCGAACAAACGATCAAGGCTCTGATTGTGCGCACGAGAAGATTCGAACTTCCACACTACTTAAAGCACCAGCCCCTCAAGCTGGCGTGTCTACCAGTTTCACCACGTGCGCGGTTAACAGTCTGCAAAAGTACCAGACTTGCCTATTCCATGCAAACCCGATGCTAACCTTTTACAGTTATTTTCTTGGGTATTACCCGTAAACCTTCTTCTCAGCCGCCAAAAGCGTATTGTAAAGCAAGGACGCAATCGTCATCGGCCCTACTCCACCCGGTACTGGTGTGATCGCTGAAGCTATTTCTGAAACTTCCTCAAACTTCACATCTCCTACCAATCGGAAACCTGACTTCTTACTCGCGTCTTCGATTCTGTGGATTCCCACATCGATTACCACAGCACCTGGCTTTACCATATCTGCGGTTACAAAGTGAGGTTTACCCAAAGCCACGATTAGAATATCAGCAGTTTTAGCAATCTCAGGAAGATTAGCAGTTCGGCTATGTGTCAACGTCACGGTAGCATTTCCAGGATAGCCATTTCTAGCCATCAGGATACTCATCGGGCTTCCTACGATGTGAGATCTACCGATCACCACGCAATGCTTACCTGAAGTTTCGATAGTATATCTCTTCAGTAATTCTACGATCCCATAGGGAGTTGCCGCTACGTAAGCTGGCCAGTTAAGTGCCATACGACCAACGTTTGCTGGAGTAAATCCATCCACGTCTTTCTCAGGTTTGATCTTATTGGTTACTTTCTCGACAGAAATATGCTTAGGAAGAGGAAGCTGCACGATCAACCCATCTATAGAAGGATTGCTATTGATATCTTCCACTACTCTCAACAATTCTTCTTCTGAGACATTGTCTTCCAATCTTACCAAGGTAGATTCAAAACCACATTCTCCGCATGCCTTCACTTTTGCATTTACATAGGTCTGGCTAGCTCCATCACTTCCCACGAGTATCGCAGCGAGATGAGGGATTTTACCACCTTCCGCTTTTATTTCCGCTACACGGGTTGCGATTTCGGATTTGATTTCAGTGGATGTTTTTTTACCGTCGATTAAGATCATTTGATTTACGATTTTTGATTTACGATTTACGGGGTCAATTGGAACTTCAATCCTGCTATTATACACCAACCGCAAATTATATTATGGATTAAGAAGATCTTGATGTTTTTATGCTAGCAACAACTATTGCAACTAGTTCATCTGCTTCTTTAATTAGTCTCTTGATCTCGGGTGATAATTCAAGATCAGTATTTATTTCGTCGATCACTTCTAGAAAGAATTGACTTTCATCTGCTTCTTTCTCTACTATTTTCAATTTATTAATAAAATCAGCTTTTGATTTTGCTCTGCAAACTGCTCGATAATTAGCAGCAACCGAACTAGAACTTCTTATTAACTGATTCACCTAACTATTAAACTCTCTAGAATGAGGCAATTTCGAACACAATCTCCAAACATCAATAGCAAATTGCTTTGTCCTTCGGATCATTTCATTTTTCATATTGCACTAGTATTTAGAACTAAATCTAAAAAACTTACCTATGAAAATTTAGGGTCGAGGTACGATTTAATCTCAAATCATAAATCTTTATTCGTATTTACCTCTCCATTAATTAATGAAGCATTGATTACAAAACACGATCGAGGTTCAGATGGATGCCGTAAATCCCAAATCGTAAATCGTAAATACCTTAATCAAGCTTGAGTACAGCCATAAACGCCTCTTGAGGCACCTCGACGTTTCCGACTTGTCTCATACGCTTCTTGCCTTTTTTCTGCTTTTCGAGGAGTTTACGCTTGCGGGAAATATCACCGCCATAACACTTCGCCAATACGTTTTTACGCATTGCTTTCACGGTTTCTCTAGCTATGATTTTCTGACCGATAGCTGCTTGAATGGCAATTTCAAACATCTGACGAGGAACCAATTCCTTCAATTTCTCGCAAAGTCTCCTTCCCCAGTCGTAAGCTTTATCCCGGTGAACTACCGCAGAAAGCGCATCGACTGGCTCGCCATTTAGCATCACATCAAGTCTCACCATATGCGAAACTTGGTATCCTTTCAACTCATAATCCAAGGAGGCATAACCTCTGGAAATGGTTTTTAATTTATCAAAGAAGTCAAAGACAATCTCTGCCAGCGGCATATCGAAAGTCAATTCCACTCGCTCAGCAGTCAGATAAACCTGATTTTTAATCTGCCCACGCTTATCCATACAAAGTGTAATCACAGCACCAACATACTCTGCGGCGGTAATGATTGACGCTCGCACATAAGGCTCCTCGATGTGCTTCATCCGCGTAGGATCAGGCATATCTGAAGGTGCATTGATAAGTTGCACAGTATCGTTGGTCATGAGTGCTCTAAACTGAACCGAAGGCACAGTCGTGATCACAGTCATATCAAATTCACGCTCTAAACGCTCCTGGATAATCTCCATGTGAAGCATCCCCAAGAATCCGCAACGGAATCCAAAGCCCAAAGCCATGGAAGTCTCAGGTTCCCAAACTAGGGAAGCATCGTTTAGCTGAAGCTTCTCCATGGAATAGCGCAGTTCTTCGTAATCCGTAGTTTCCACTGGGTAAATACCCGCAAAAACCATTGGTTTTACGTTTTCGAAACCTTGAATAGCTTTATCGCAAGGTCTTTTGATGTGTGTGATGGTATCACCCACTTTGATTTCCTTGGCCACTTTTACCCCAGAGATCAGGTACCCCACGTTGCCGGCACTCATGGTTTGCTGAGGAATTTGGTTCAAGCCCAAAATCCCGATTTCATCCGCTTCGTATTCTTTTCCGGTGTTAACAAATTTGATTTTATCGCCTTTGCTGAATGTCCCGTTGAAAATTCTAAAAATCACTTCTACTCCCCGGAATGGATTATATACCGAGTCGAAAATCATTGCTTGAAGTGGTGCATCCGGATCACCAGTAGGAGCAGGAATTCTCGTCACTACAGCTTTCAGAATATCGTCAACACCAATACCTGTTTTGCCGGAGGCCAAAATAATATCTTCTCTGTCGCAACCGATCAAGTCAATCACCTCATCGGCAACCGCTTCCGGATCAGCTCCAGGAAGGTCAATTTTATTCAATACAGGAATGATTTCCAGATCATGGCCAAGTGCCAAGTATAAGTTGGAAATCGTCTGTGCTTCGATCCCTTGGGAAGCATCTACGATTAGCAAAGCGCCTTCACAGGCAGCAATAGATCGGGAAACCTCATAGGAAAAATCCACGTGACCTGGGGTGTCAATCAGGTTAAGCGTATATTCCTCACCCTCGTGGGTGTATTTCATTTGAATCGCATGAGACTTGATCGTGATACCACGCTCTCGCTCGAGATCCATATTATCCAACAACTGATTCTGCATATCACGATCAGCGATCGTATTCGTTTCCTGCAGTAACCTATCCGCCAGTGTACTCTTCCCATGATCAATGTGGGCGATGATACAGAAATTCCTTATATTTTTCATATTCATTTCGGGCGCAAAAATAGTAAATAACTAGGAGATAAGAGAATGATCAAGTTTCAATGTTCAAATTCAATTTTCAATGTGCATCACTGCGGGGGAATACCAATCGTCGAGGACCGTCATTGTCAGGGAGGCACTTCCGAAGCAATCTCGTTTACTTGAAAGATTGCTTCGCCTTTCGTTCCTCACTTCTCGCAATGACGCAGTATTTTCTAAATTTGCCCTTCAAATATCAAGAAGTATGCAGTCAGTAGCCGAAAACAAGAAGTCAAATAACATCGCAGAATACATCATCTACATGTATCAAATGGAGGATCTGATCAGATCCTATCAAGGAAATCAGGATGAACTCAAAACCTTCGTAGTGGAAAAATATCCAGTTTCAGAAGAGGAGAAAAGCAACATAGCCGATTGGTATTTGGGACTGCTGGACCAAATGAAAGTTCAGGAAATTCTGGAAAAAGGGCACTTGGAAGAATTGAATAAGCTGGTTTCCGAACTTGCGCAAATCCACTGGAATCTACTAAAAACTGATCCGACTTATTTTGAAACCTATGGCAAAGCCAAGCCATTTATCCTCGATGCTGTGATGCAGGCAGAAGGACAAGATTTGGGCAATGAAATTCAAATCTGTCTGAATGGCGTTTACGGGCTGCTGCTCTGCCGACTGCTAGGCAAAAAAGTCTCCGATGAACAACTGAAGTCAGCGGATGCTTTTGGAGATATTCTCAGCACACTGAGCTATCATTATAAAGTGAAAGGTTCGATTTCGAAGAACTAGATTTGAATTGAAAGATTGGAAGATTGAAAAATTTTAAGGTTGTCACATGGAATTGCAATGGTGCATTGAGGAAAAAATTCAACTTTTTAGATGAATTTGATGCTGATATCTATGTAATCCAAGAATGTGAAAATCCAGCAGAAGTAAAACACCCTGCTTATTCAGAATGGGCAAAAAACTATCTCTGGATTGGGGACACTAAACATAAAGGTTTAGGAATCTTTGCAAAATCTGAAACAACTCTCACACCTCTAAATTGGACTAATGAATACGAGGGAAATCCAATAAAGCATTTTTTACCCTGTCAGATAAATTCGGAATTCGACCTAATTGCTGTTTGGACTCATTATAATAGCTCGCCAACTTTTGGATATATCGGCCAATTTTGGAAATATCTTCAGCTACATAAGTCAAAGTTCAAAAACTGTTTAATGATTGGAGATTTCAACAGTAATTCAATTTGGGATAAACCAAAAAGAGCTTGGAATCATAGTGAAGTGGTAAGAGAACTGGAAGGACTAAATATCACAAGCTTATATCATTACAATGGAAATCAAATTCAAGGAAATGAAAACCATCCTACTTTTTACTTTCAGAAAAATCTAAATAAGCCATATCATATCGATTACATTTTCGGAAGTTCTACTTTCAGAAATAATCTTCAAAAACTAGAAATCGGAAGTGTTGAAAGTTGGTTAAAACTTAGCGATCATCTTCCTCTGGAATGTGAATTTTCCAATCTTTAATTTTCTAATCTTTCAATCCGTTAAAAACTCCCAAACACTTTTATATCCCTCATTTTTCTCGAAATACTGAAGCAATTGATCAAAAAATGGATTTTGGGCTAAGGTGCTGCTATCACCAATCAGTACCAGTTTACGCTTCGCACGTGTCAAAGCCACATTCATTCTTCGCTCATCGGCCAAGAATCCAATCTCTCCCAAGTCATTGGATCTAGTTAAGGAAATCATCATCAGATCTCTTTCCTGTCCCTGAAAACCATCCACCGTGTCAATGGTGATCAACTCAGCCAATGATCTTAAATTCGGATACTCAAATCCATCAAAGATCATACTCCGCAGTAAACGAACCTGTGCTCCGTATGGCGCAATCAGACCGATAGTCCAATCCTTTTGAAGGAAATTAGCTATACCTATTTTTCCTACAAGTTCATTGAGATAGTTCGCGGCAAACTGTGCTTCTTCAGGATTAAAAGTACTCAGGCTTTCGAGCTCTTTCTGATCCAAATATCCAGCACCGGCAGTATCTATCCATTCTATTGCATTCTCTTCGGTTGAGAAACGGTGTGCTTTCGCACTTTCATCCGCTATTAATTTGCCATGATAAAACTGCTCATTAGAAAAGCCCATAATTACTTCAGGCATTCGGTATTGCACTTGTAGCATTTGCGCAGCATGAGGCTTGCGGGAAATTACTTTCTCAAAAAGTGTCTCCGCCAGTCCATCTTTACCAGCCTGATAAGACTTGATCGTAGGTGGAAGTTGACAGTGATCCCCCGCAAAGACAACTTTCTTTGCTTTCAAAATCGGGATCCAGGTTGCCGCTTCCAGCCCTTGTGCCGCTTCATCGATGAAAACGACATCAAACTCCATCCCTTTGAGATTGTAAGAGGACGCGCCAACTAGGGTACTTGCAAAAACCTTCGTTCTTTGAAAAATATCGTACTGAATGTATTCTTCAAGTGATTTGGAAGCTTCTCTCAGCCTGGAAACTTCCGCATACATCAGCTTTCGCTGTGCTCGCTCCTCAGGGCCAAAATTTCGCTTATACTGCTTGGCAAGTTTCAGGTATTGATCGGTTTCTTTGCGTAGCTTTTTGAGATCTCGGTAACTCGTGTGGAATGCTGTTTTGGCATCCAAAGTCTGATTCAGAATCTTCTCCTCCACCCGAGCCGGATGACCAAGACGTAAGGTTTCAATCCCCCGGTCAATTAGTTTTTCCACCAACAGATCCACTGCTGCATTACTTGGAGCACAGACCAAAATTGATTCTCCAGCAATCGCTGAATCTTGAATCGCTTCGATCAGCGTGGTCGTCTTTCCTGTGCCTGGAGGTCCATGAACCACTGCTACGTCTTTGGAATTTGCAATTAGTTCGCAGGCTTGGTTTTGGGAAAAATTGAGATTGGTTTTTTTAGATATATGCTTCTCAGAAAACTGCGGCGCTTTTTCTCCCAGCAGGATATCCTTTAATTCATCTACCCGCTTGTTTTCAGCAGAAATCACTTTTTTCAAAGCAAACTCCATTTCCCGATAGCTTGCCTCATCAAAGAGAAGATCCACTCCCAGCCGACTTCCTTCCATCCAATCGGGGATCTCATCGGCTTGCAGGGTAACCATCATCGTATTATTACGCACAAAATTGATCACTCCATTTACACGGTTTTCGGTGCTTTGGTAACTTTCCTGTGTGGTAAAAAATGACACGGATTTGCCTGAACCAAAAGACGAAGGATGATTAGAATCAGAGCGTTCTATTTCCACCAGCAAGCGTTCACCCATTCCGATTTTTCTCTTTTTTAACTGAACTGGATGCCAGGTGATGCCGGCCTTTTTCTTGTCTGCAAGAGAGGAATTCAGAAATTTCTGTTTGTATTGGGCGAGATCTTCCTCCCATTCCAGTTTTAAAAGTTTCAGACCTTTCTTTAATTCCTCAGTGACTTTGTCCATCAATCCGTATTTTAGGCGAAACTAATGAAAAGCTCCCGAGTTTCCCCAACTCAAACCAGCCAATGAACTACCTAGCACATGCATATCTTTCTTTTGGTCAAGATCAAGTACTTGTAGGTAATTTCATAGGGGATTTTGTGAAGGGAAAGATGATGGATACCTTTCCTCAGGAAGTTCAAAATGGCATCAAATTGCATCGGGCTATTGACCTCTACACAGATACACACCCGCTGGTCAAAGCTGGACAAACCTATCTTCGCCCCAAATTCAGGCATTATTCCACAGTCATCACAGATATTTTCTTTGATCATTTTCTTGCGAAAAATTGGGAGAAGTATTCTGATATCCCTTTGCTAGACTTTACACAGAATACTTTTTCCATTCTAAAACATCACAGGCAGCTTTTTCCAGATCGCTTCGCTAACATGTTTGATTGGATGGTTAAGGATAACTGGCTACTGAAATACAGAGATATAGATGGCATACGACAAACGCTTACCGGAATGTCCCGTAGAACTCGCTTTCCTTCCAAAATGGAAGTGGCACATCTTTCCTTGATTGAAAAAGAAGCAGAATTTGAAGTGATATTCTTCGCTTTCTTCAAGGATTTGGAGACTTTTGCACGAGAGAAATTACTAGAAATTCAACATTCCAATGCTGGTCATTAAACCAAAAGTATCCACATATATTTCATTAAGCCTAGTATTACTCATCCTAATTGCGGGTTTAGTATATATTCTCAGAGATTTCGCTTACACCGGGAGTTTCGGGATCTGGTTTTATTTGATTGCATGCTCTATTATCACTTTAGTGATTTTGATGCTCTTGGTGAAAATGCTGGCAGGGTACCGGTTTATCACCGCTGGACGAGATCAGATCATCGTCAAATTACCTTTGAGAGGATACAGCAAAACTTATCCTGTTTCTCAGATTCTAGCTTGGGAAGAGGAGATCGTGAAAGCGAACAAAAAGGAATTCCGTCAAGTAACTATTGCATTTTCGGATCATCAGTCCATCTCAGTTTCCAATCATGAGCACGAAGCCTATCAAGATCTTGTGTCTTATTTGGCAAAAAAAGCGGGGAAACAGAAGGTGAAAAGTAAGAAGTAATCAGTTTCCAGAATTCAGTCACAGTGAAAAAACAGTAAGTAACGCTAATTTTTCCTTGGTTGATGGACATTGAACTTATTGCATAATTCAGGCCTACTCCTGGACAAGCAGGATAACACATCAACTAGAAGAAAAGAGATTTGTATTCAAATTGCGTTCTCTGCGAAATCCTCTGCGTGCTTTGCGGTAAAAAAAATTAAACAAAAAAACCTGAGTGTGATCTCAGGTTTTCATTTTATCGTTTAGTTCTAAAGTTTTGATCGTATAAATCAACACTTTCTTTGATGATTCGCATCGCATCTTCTTTGCCAAGGAAGTCTTCTACTTTTACTTCTTTGTTCTCGAGCTTCTTATAATCCTCAAAGAATCGATGAACTTCTTTCATCAAATGTGGCGGAAGATCATCAATATCATCAATATAGTTCACGGACTGGTCTCCGGCTGCTACTGCGATGATCTTATCATCGGCCTCTCCACCATCGATCATTCTCATTACCCCAATCACTTTGGCCTCAACCAAACACATGGATGGGATATCAATCTGAGAAATAATAAGGATATCCAATGGATCATGATCCTCGCAGAAAGTCTGAGGAATGAATCCATAATTTGCTGGATAATGCACTGCAGAGAAAAGCACTCGGTCTAGCATCAGCATACCGGTTTTTTTATCCAATTCGTACTTACCTTTGCTACCCTTAGGTATTTCAATTACACCTGTTACGAATTCAGGGGCATTTTTCCCGATGTTGACGTCATGCCAGGGATTAATCATAATATCTTGAATTAGTTAATAAAAAGTCGAGCTTTTTAAGGGCTCAGGCAAAGATACAGTTTAGCTCGTAAATGACCAGAAATCACCTACTATTTCATGCTTGGCAAAACGACTTTGAATGTACTGCCTTCTCCAAATACTGAATAAAGATCTACTTTCCCGCCCATTTGCTCTACTGCTTCTTTTACCATATATAGACCTAAACCGGTTCCTACATTCTTTTGTGTTGCTCGGGAAAATAAATTGAAAACATCGAGGTGATGCTTTTCTTCTATGCCAATACCATTATCTGAAAGAGTGATAGTTGCAAATTTTTCATCGACTTCAATATTCAAATTTATCTTATTATCAGTTTGATCTCCTTTCTGGAATTGGACCGAATTGCTAAATAGGTTATTCAGTATAACTCTGATTTTTGAATCATCTGAATAGAAAGGACTAGGCTGATTAATTTGGATGTCAAGCTGAATGTGGTCAATAATAAACTTCGCTTTATATGCAACAAGCTGTTGCTCAACAACTTCTTTAAAATTGATTTCAGAGATTTTATTATCAATCTTAGTTGATCTATAGAAGTCAAGCATTTTGTAGATATAATCGTCCAACTTACCAGTTGCACTATCTATCATATCAAAATATTCCATAGCGGCAGGGTCCTTAAGCTCCATTTTAGCCAATTTGGAAACACCTGAAATGCTCATTAATGGTCCTCTTAATTCATGTGACAAGCTGTAAACAAACTGATTCATCTCAGAATGAAGCTTTTTGAGTTTTAGATTTTTGTCTTTGAGCTCTCGACGCATAAAGTAAATATCCGCAGCATTTTTAATAGAGTTTTTTATTTGCTCAATATTCCAAGGCTTATCAATAAATCGATACACTTCGCCTTTATTAATAGCATCAATAACTGAGGCGATGTCAGAATAGCCAGTAAGCAATATCCGGATGGGATCAGGATTAAACTTCACCAACTCCTCAAAGAATTCGGTACCAGTCATACCTGGCATTCTTTGATCGGCAATTACTACATGGACTTCTTCCTCCGCGGCGATTTTTAAACCCTCATCAGCATCTATAGCTGTAAAAATTTTAAAGTCCTTTCTTAAAGTAGCCCTGAAAGACTTTAGGTTGTTGTCTTCATCGTCTATATAAAGGACATGGATTTTATCATTCATAGCGTTGAGAGCTTTGGTAAATAGGAAGTGTTATTTTAAATGTAGTCCCCTGGCCCTCTTCCGTAATTACTTCCAGCGTTCCTTTGTGATTTTCAATAATAGAGTAAACAATTGAAAGCCCCAAACCTGTACCCTTACCAACTGCCTTTGTAGTAAAGAAAGGTTCAAATATTCGTTGCTTTACATGATCAGGCATACCTGGCCCATTATCTGAAATTTCTATACTCACAAAATCTCCCAAAGACCTAGTTCTAAGTTCAATTATTGGATCAGCAATAGTGTCAACATGGTCAGCTAGGGCATGAACTGCATTGTTGATAATATTCATAAAAACCTGGTTGATTTTACCTGCTAGACACTCAACCAAAGGCAGCTCACCGAAGTCGCGAACAATACGGATTTTGGTTGGCATGGTGCTATTTAACAAGATAATTGTACTGTTGATCCCGTCATGCACATCCACCTTTTTCATATCCTGTTCATCCACACGAGAGAACAACCGGAGACCTTTAACAATTTCAACAGTCCTCTTTGCCCCATCATCCATACCTTTCAGCAATTGGTCAACTTCATCGAGCACGTATTCCAATTCAAGATCTTCTTCGAGCTGCTTGGCTTCTTTCTGCGTTTCTGGAGTAAATTCTTTAGCTCCGGTAGTTCTATAAAACTCAATCACTTCCATAATATCCTTAATATCCCTCTTGAGCGGCATAATATTAGAACTAACAAAGTTGATCGGGTTGTTTATTTCATGTGCAATACCCGCAGTTAACTGGCCAAGAGAAGCCATTTTTTCTTGATTCACCAGCTGGCTCTGGGTGTTTTGTAAGTTTCGAAGTGCCTGCTCGAGTTCGTCTGTTCTAATTTTGACTTTTTCTTCTAGCATAGAATTCTGCTCACGAACTAACTGTTCATTTTCGTTTAATACCCGTACCAGTTCCAGCTGTTCATGCTCTTTCTCTTTTTTCAAGACGTTGATTTTGTCTGCTAAAGCAAAAGATAGTAGTAAAGCCTCACATGCCGAACCAAAGGTAAATATGTAATTAGTGAAGAAATTATTAGGCAGGATATTCAGATCGGTAAGTAGAAAAATGATCATACTGGTGATCAATAATGACCAAGAGATTAAGAAAAACTTAGCTGGTCTATATCCTCTTCGAAAGCTGTAAATAGAGATAAACAAAAGATAAAATGGAACAACCCCTAAGAACACTTGTAAAACTCTTACTCTAGCATTTATAGTGCTTAAATCGAAGAAAAACGCTAAAAAGACCAAAATATAAATTCCAATAATCGAAAGACCAATATCCCACAGTCTTTTATTCAGGTCTTTAATAACCAAAAATTTAAGAGAATAATAAATCCCTACTATATTTACTAACACCGTAAAAAGGAAATACGAGTTTTGTTTTAGGAAAACATTTTCAGGCCAAAGGTAAACGTCTAAATAGCCAGCTATTACACCCTGCGTCATCCCTACAACTAAGATATAGGTAATGTAAATCCCATAAATCTTATCCTTTGTAGAAAACCAGAGAAACAGATTATAAAAAAACATTGCAACAACGATTCCGAAGTACAATCCAAAAAGAACATTTCTCTCATCTATCGTAAGCTGAAAATCACTGTCATTTATAATAGCTATAGGTACCGTTACACTTCCAAAGCTTTTTACTTTAATATAATAAGTTAAACCTGACTCCAGATAGATCTTTTTTGTGTTGAAAAAACTGGCATAATCGTCCTTCACAAAATTCATCCTACCCAATAAACCAATCAATGATGCATTTGAATCATACAATTCAATTTCAGTAAGCATCGGATTGCTGAAACTCAAAAAAACATCGTCTCCTATAAATTGATCTTTATTAACAACCAATTTTATATAAAGTGTTTTCCCGTAATGGCCTAAAGAAATATACTGATTCTCTATAGGAATTAAGGAGTCAGGATCGTATGCAATAAATGATTCAATATCATCAACTTGAGTTGATTCTAATGCATATGCCAGAAAAGTAAAATCTTGCGTATTTGCTCTATTAGCGCAAGATGAAAGAAGTGCGAAACAAGCGAGGTATAAAAGAATTTTGGTCATTCTATGTAAGAGGTATATTCGAGCACAACTTTTCTGCCCCGGTAGTTTTCTTCTATTACTAATCTATCATTGGCTCGGATCAAAGCCACCGACTCTCTAAATTCGGGAGACGTAAGTGGCAGGTTGATCGCATCGTGCAATTTCATAGCAGTGGCAATCAAATCCAATTTGGGATAATAAAAAGTACCGTTATTTCCAATTTGGGATAAAATCTCATACCCAGTCTCATGACCAAGTTTTACTGTAGTTGGGGCCAACAACGCATAAAGTGAGGTAAGACCTAGTTTTGGAGCTAATGCCAGGCAAGCTTTTGACATAAATATCGCTCCAATTCCCAACCCTGTGATTTTCCGAGAATTCCATAGACCGCAGATTTCACCAGTACCAGCATCAATATCATCGCTAATTATACTTCTTATAGAATTATCCAGATCTTCTATTGCTTCCTCAATGGGTAGCTTAAATTGAGAGTTAGCCTTATGAACTCTTGCTCCACCGTAGATCAAGCCATCCTCCATTGATTCTACTATCACAACGATTACATCTGGATTGTTAACCCATTGATCGTTTGCGGACGTTACTTTTTTCACACCAATACTCTCGAGTACTTGCCTGTGCCCTTCAATGAATTTTTGGCAACGCTCCGGGTCATCAATTGCCTTAAATGCAATAAGTTTGAACATTTGGCCTTAAAGAATAATCAAACTATCTGAAACATCTCTTCTTAAAGCACGCATTGATGGGCAACCTGCCTTATTTATTCTTACCATAAACATTTCTTCTTTTTGTCCCTTGAAGCTAAATATAGTGTCGAGTTCGCATTTTAAACGTAATATCTCTTGTTTTTCTCTAGATGAGAATCCAGTGTTTTTCTCACGATTTATTCTATGAAAAATGAATAATGAAGCAGACACAGGCTGAACACTAAATCCTGAAAGATTTGCTTTGATCCAAATGCGTTGAACAGCAGCACCGGCATTCAAAAATGCTTTTGGAGTATAATCCTTTGCAGTAAACATGAGCACAGCAGAAGCCGAAAGTATAGTTTCATCAGAAATTTTGGTCAAACCATAACCTAAGTCATTTTTCCTAAAAAACTCTACAGTACCTGGATCACGTACAAGTCCAATTGCTGCCCGCTCTGCGTTTCCCAGCTCCAAAGTGGCGATATCAATACCATCTTTGGTCTCGCTAGCTTCCTGATCTGACCAGCGAATTTCACTCATGAAATCCGCATAGCCTTGATCGTGGAGCAAACGCAGGCGATCCATTCCACCAAGTATTGGTGCAAGCTTCTTTAACTCTATGATATCATCACAGACTTCAAGTGAAATCTCATTGTCAGCAATTAAGGCTTTGAATTCAGCAAGTTGATCAGAACTAATAAGTTCCCTTTTATCGTTTTTACGATTGGTACATCTTAGGCCAATTCCTTGCACTAATTCTCCATGAGGAGTATCTATTGGGGCATGCGATTTCGAGTTAAAAACTATTGACGCAATCAACTCAGCATTAAAATTATGGATTTGATAATCTATAGTAATATCAATTCCCAGTTCAGCTGAGGTTAATCGTAACGTCTCCAATGCAGCACCAAAAGCTAATAATGAACCCGTACCCAAAAAATCAAGCAGAGATTCACTCTTTTTCTTGTCATGAAGCAAGTGTAAAACCCCATTTTTATCAAATATCCATTTCCAAGGTTGACAATTACCTCCAGATGGAGCCGTATTAGCTTTTCCTACCAAGCGCTTAAGTTCTTCCTCAGTTAGCCTATAGTTGGATATTTTGTTACTTGTAGGCAAAAAGCTAATAAAATCTGTATCCTCATTAGGGGATTCCCCTGCACTGAAAGTTTGGGGAGTTTCATTTTTCTTCAGTATTTCATCTAAATCGACAAAATACCTACCCGAGTCAATATTCTCACCCAACAACAAATTTCTCGAAACATGGGAGACCGCGGCACCTCCCAAGTAAACTGCTGAAGCCAATTGTGGCCAAGAGGCAATGGTTTGATTCATCTCAAGTAATGACACTTTCATACGCGTGGAAACAGTCTTAATCCCCGTAATTTTAAGCGCCATAGGCAACTTTTGCTTGCTGGTCAAATTCTTAAGATCAGAAAAATTACCCCCCCCTAGTAGGCCATGAAAAATTTCACGGGAAGGCTCTCTATCAAATCTCTCAACATCCAACATGCCTCGGTCTGAAGTCTCCATTAGTACAGGAATCTTTTTCGCCTTGGCTCTTTCTCTTGCCAGCACTTTGATATCAAGGCTATCGCACTCATCAATCAGTAAGTCCAAATCCCCGCCATCTGACAGGAAATCATCAATATTATCTTCATTTACCCCTTTTCTGTATAAGGTGACTTTCAGATAAGGGTCTATTTCAAAAATCTCTCTAGCCGCCAAAATAACTTTTTCTACTCCCAAATCAACCACACCAGCCTTGATCCGATTGAGATTACTCAGCTCCAAGGTATCAAAATCTGCCAATCTTAATTCGCCACATCCTCTTTCCAAAGCTATCGCAAATGCTATACTTTGCCCTACTGAAAGTCCAATGATTCCAACTTTCTTCTTCCTCAGCTCTTGCTGTTCTTGCGGAGTAATTTTATAATTATTTCTAGCGGTCCTAACTCGAATAAAATCCTCTTCAGGAAGTAACCTAACCAATACTTTCTTCCATGGAAAGTAAACCCAATTGCCATAGTTGCTTCTATCATGTTCAACAAAAAAATGAGAAACACGTGTAGACAACTCTTCTTTTGTGAAGGACAATGTTGGATTGTCCACTTTTACCAATTCAGCTACTTGGTCATCTAGCTTGTCAAGTACGGTGACTTCAGAATTATGATACAATTCATTAAAAATGGAAGAATCCGAAAAATCTGAAGGCTTAAAGATTGAGGGGAAAACCTGATCATCAAGATGAAACTGTGTACTGCTAAACATTTCGTATTATCGGGGGTGACAAATTGAAGTAAAGTTAATTTTTTCAACTATAAGTCCAATTTTTTAATACCCTTTATAGTGTATCTTTTTATATTAGTATTCAAAAAGTTCTAGAAAATAGTTTTCAATAGTTATTTTTATAAAAAAATACTGTTTGATCGTAACGTATCGATTGTTTTAGACAAATTTGTTAAATGGAAACTACGCCTCAAGAAAAAATAAAAATACTCTATGTCGATGATGAAGAAAATAACCTTCAGGCATTCAAGGCTACTTTTAGAAGAGATTACCAAATTTTTCTCGCTATCGACGCTACAGTAGCCCGAGAGGTGCTTTCTAAGCAGGAAGTTGACATAATTATCACGGATCAGAGAATGCCCGGCGAAACTGGTGTAGAATTTTTAGAATCAATTATTCCAATTTATCCTAACCCAATAAGAATATTACTGACTGGTTATACTGATATCCAAGCTGTAATTGATGCGATCAACAAAGGACAAGTATATCATTACCTGACAAAACCTTGGGAAGAAGATTACTTAAGAACTGTAATCAAAAATGCGTTTGAGATTTATCAGCTTCGTAGAGAAAATGAAAAATTGACCAAAGCACTAATTAAGGCCAATGATCAATTGGAATTTATTTTACGACAGAATCTACTATCCTAATTTAATATCTAGCCGCCAACAATAATTGTAACTCTTTGTGGCTCATCCCAAATTTCCTTCCTAGATAGGCATTAGTAAGACTTCCTCTGTAAGTATAAACGCCTCTCAAAAACCATTTATAATTGAATATCATTTCTTCGGCACCTCCGAGGTCTGCCATTTGAAGAATTATTGGTGTAAATATATTACTCAAAGAGTATGAGGCTGTTCTGGCAACTCGAGAAGCAATATTAGGTACACAATAGTGAATTATGTCATGGACTTGATAGACAGGTTCATCATGTGAAGTCATCCTTCCTGTCTCAATACAACCGCCTTGATCAATAGCAACATCAATAATGATACTTCCATGCATCATATTGGCAACCATTTCTTCAGAAACCACAATCTTATTTCTACCCTTCTCCGCACGAAGCGCACCTATGACCACATCTGCTTCTGAAAGTGCCTGATTAAGACTAAAATTATCAATCGTGGAGGTATATATCTGCTGGCCAAGAAGCTGCTTTAATCTCCGCAGCTTGTAAATATGATTATCAAAGACTTTAATATTTGCGCCTAATCCCAAAGCAGTCCTTGCTGCATATTCAGCCACTGTACCTGCTCCGATAATCACGACTTGAGTAGGCGGCACACCCGTCACTCCACCCATAATCAACCCTTTTCCATCATTCTCACTAGAAAGATACTCGGAAGCAATAAGCATTACCGTGCTTCCAGCTATCTCTGACATCGCGCGCACAACTGGCATGCCTCCTACCTTATCCTCCAGGTATTCAAATGCTACAGCTGTGATTTTCTTTTGATTTAGTGTCTGTATAAACTCCTGACTTTGACGCTCAAGCTGGAGAGCGGACATCAAACAGCTTCCTGTAGTCATGTAGCTCAACTCCTCTTCTGTAGGCGGATCAATTTTAAGCACTACTTGGGACTCAAAGACCTCCTTTTTAGAATTGGTGACTTTCGCTCCAGCATCAGAAAAATCCTGATCTGAAAATTTGGACTGCATGCCTGCACCTGCCTCCACTACTACGCTAATCCCGTTGTTTGAAAGCAAGCCTACAGATTCAGGTGTAATTACTATCCGCTTCTCTTGAGTAGACACTTCCCTTGGTAGTCCAATTACCAAAGAGTTGTCTCTATTTCTCACTTTCGCGGGGGATTCTTTTGGGATCAGTCCCACAGCGGTGAATTGGTCTAATTCAGTTGGCATTCTCGACGTGTTGTAGGTTCAGGGTTCTTTTGGTATCGGAATCATTTTGAATCCGCACTAATAGAAAGTTCTCAGGCAAAAATGCAGCTATTTTTTCAGCCCATTCCAACCAACAATAATTTCCACTATAAAAATACTCTTCTATTCCGATATCCAAGGCTTCAGTTGGATCATCCATTCTATAAAAATCAAAGTGATAAAAAATAGTACCACTTGGGTTCTCATAGTGATTGACGATGCCAAATGTAGGGCTGCTAACTTGATCAGTAATAGAAAAAGCTCGGGACAGCGCTTTTATGAGCGTAGTCTTTCCTGCTCCCATATCGCCCTGAAACACCCATACCTTTTCTTCCGAAGCTACCGCTAGTATAGCCTGTACAGCCTTATCTATCTCATCTAGTTCGTAGGTGAACTGGGTCAAATGATTGATTATTTAGGTGACAAATGAACGATCGGAATGATCATTTCCTCCAAAGATACACCTCCATGCTGAAAGGTATCCTTATAGAAGTTCACATAATAATTGTAATTATTGGGGTATGCAAAGAAATAATCCTCAACGGCAAAAACATAGGTAGAAGACACATTCAATCTTGGCAATTTCGCGTCTTCAGGTTTTTTGATCTCAAAAACCTTTCCTTGTTCAAAGTTTAAGTTCTTACCTTGCTTATATCTCAAGTTCGTAGTAACATTTTTATCCCCTATGATTCGATAGGGTTTATTTACTCTTTTCGTGCCATGATCTGTGGTAATAATAACCTCAGCACCTGCATCATGGATCTTTTTCAGTAGTTCAAACAAGGAAGAGTGCTCAAACCAACTTGTAGTCAATGACCTGTAGGCGGATTCATCCGGAGCCAGCTCTCGTATCATTTTCATATCCGTTCTGGCGTGAGAAACCATATCCACAAAGTTATAGACCAGGACATTGAGATCATTTTGAAGAAAGGTATGGAATTGCTCCAAGACTGCTTTTCCTTGATGAGCTTGGATGATTTTATTATAACTAGACTTTATCGACAATCTATTTTTCTCCAAGTTGATCTTCAGCCACTCGTCTTCGAAGTTATTTTTACCTTCATCAGAGTCCTCATCTTCCCAGAAGTGAGGATAGAATCTCGCCATATCCATCGGCATCATGCCGCTGAAGAGCGCATTTCGCGCAAAAGCAGTAGTGGTTGGCAAAATACTGTAATAGGTATCCTTGTCTTTTATATTGAAATACGGGGCAATAATTGACTCTATATCTTCCCATTGATCTAACCTAAAATTATCAATCACAATAAAGAAAAGAGGCTTTTTCTCCTGAAGCTGTGGAAATACCTTTTTCTTCACCACCTGATGGGAAAGTAGCGGCTTTATAGGGTTTTTCTCCTCCATCCAATCCAGGTAATTCTCTTTTATGAATTTGGAGAAATTTGCATTTGCTTCGATTTTCTGAGATTCTAGAACAGGGAGCATGTTTTTGTTTTCCGTATCATCGATTTGCATCTCCCAGTACGTCAACTTACGATAGATATCAGCCCAATCTTGATGATCATCTGCATCATCAAAAGCCATACTAATATTCATGAAATCCTGCTGATAACTTTGCGTTGTGCGTTCGTCTATCAACTGCTTATTTTGCAATAGCTTTTTCACAGAAAGCAATATCTGGCTGGGATTAATAGGCTTAATAAGATAATCAGCGATTTTTCCTCCTATCGCATCATCCATGATATGCTCTTCCTCACTTTTGGTGATCATGACCACAGGCACCTGAGGCTTCATTTGTTTGATTTGTTGCAGCGTTTCGAGACCTGTCATTCCCGGCATCATTTCATCCAAGAAGATTACATCAAAGTTTTTGGATTCTACCTCTTCGATAGCATCCACGCCTGAATTCACTGTAGTAATGTCATATCCTTTCTGTTCTAAAAAAAGAATATGAGGTTTGAGCAAGTCGATTTCATCATCAGCCCAGAGTATCTTGAATTTTTGAGACATTTCAGGTTCAGTTTCTTTTAAAATTATAATTACTTTTGGGGCAAACAAAAAAGGCCTCCTTGAAAAGCCAGAAGATACTTAACGACCCCGTTTACGGATTTATAACAATCCCTAGCGAGTTGATTTTTACGATTATTGACCATCCTTATTTTCAACGATTACGGAGAATAAAACAACTGGGCCTGACTGATTTTGTCTATCCCGGCGCTCTTCATACCCGATTTCATCATGCGATTGGGGCAATGCACTTAATGAGCATTACGCTAGACAATCTACGAAATAAAGGCACTGAAATCACAGATGAAGAATATGAAGCGGCACTAATCGCTATTCTTTTGCACGATATTGGACATGGACCTTTTTCACATGCCTTGGAATATAGTCTACTAAAAGGCGTACCCCATGAAGACCTTTCCCTTCTGATTATAGAACTCTTAAATCAGGAGTTTGGCGGAAAATTAGATCTTACTTTAAGAATATTTAAGAATAAATACGAGCGAAAATTCTTTCATCAACTGGTTTCCAGCCAGTTGGACATAGACAGACTTGACTACTTGCAGCGTGATTGTTTCTTTACCGGCGTATCAGAAGGAACCATCGGAGCAGATCGCATCATCAAGATGATGGATGTGAAAAATGATCAGGTGGTGATCGAAGAAAAAGGAATTTATTCTATCGAAAATTTCTTGAGCGCTAGACGTCTAATGTATTGGCAGGTTTATTTACACAAAACGACCGTCAGTGCAGAGAAAATGTTGATCAAACTTATTGAAAGAGCTAAATTCCTTCGACAGTCTGGAGATCGATTTACGGTAACTGAGGAATTTGATTTCTTCTTAATGAATGATCCCACTTTATCTGATTTCCGAACTAATCCAGATCTTTTGACCTTATTTCTCGAAATGGATGATTTGGATATTTGGGGGGCGGTAAAGCTTTGGAAAAACCATCCGGATTATGTGCTTAGAAATATTTCTCAAATGTTTTTGACTCGAAACCTTTTTAAGATCAATCTTACCAATGAGCCTTTTTCGGGTGAGGAAATAGAACATTTAAAGGAGAAAACGATTAGCAAACTCCAAATACCTGAAGGTGATTTAGTTTATTTCTTTTCGCATGGCGCAGTTAGTAATTATGGGTATTTGGCCAAGGATAGAATTAACATCTTGACAAAAAAAGGAAAGGTAATTGATGTTGCTCAGGCCGCAGACTTACCAAATATCAAAGTCATGAGTAAAATCGTAGAGAAACACTATGTATGTAAGGCCAAAAGCCTAAATTTAACTTATTAACTCCGTTTATATTGTTTATGGAATTTACTCTCGGACAAGTTGCTGCAATACTACAAGGAAAAGTAGAGGGCGATGAAAACCAAAAAGTAACCCGATTGGATAAAATCCAAGAAGGTCAGCAAGGAGGCATCAGTTTTTTGGCTAATGAAAAGTACACCCCATATATCTATGAAACGGAGGCAACAGCAGTTATCGTTTCCAAAGATTTCACTCCGACAAAGGCTCTAAAAACCAATCTAATCCGCGTTGAAGATGCTTATAACGGATTCACTAAACTCCTTGAAGCTTACTCCATGCTCATGAAAAGTAGCAAAGTAGGAGTTGAAGAACCATCCTATTTGGATGTCAGTTCTAGCATCGGGCAACAGGCTTATAGAGGCGCTTTTTCTTATGTGGGCAAAAACTGCTCCATCGGAGATTCAGTCAAAATCCACAGTCATGTACATGTTGGCGATCGAGTGAAAATCGGCAACAATACCATTATACATCCCGGCGCAAAAATCTGCGCTGACACAGTTATTGGTAATAATTGCGAAATACATCCTGGAGCCGTGATTGGCTCAGATGGGTTTGGTTTTGCACCCCAAGAAGACGGAACTTACAAAACCATTCCACAGATAGGGAATGTAATTCTAGAAGACAATGTGAGCGTAGGTGCAAACAGCACCATTGATTGTGCAACGATGGGATCTACCTTGATCAAAAAGGGAGCAAAAATCGACAATATGGTTCAAATAGCACACAATGTAATAGTTGGTGAAAATACAGTCATAGCTTCTCAAACTGGCATTTCGGGTTCAACAGAAATAGGAAAAAACTGCATAATCGCTGGAAAAGTTGGAATTGTAGGACATATAAAAATCGCAGACAACACCACTATCGGCGCTAATACAGGCATAAGTAAATCGATCAAAGAATCAGGAACTACTCTGTTCGGGTACGTAGCAATGGATATGAAGAATTTCCTGAAATCGTATTCAATCTTCAAAAAGCTCGGCTCAATAGAAGACCGCATAAGAGAACTAGAAAAAAAGCAGTAAATTTGCAGCCTTTAGCATGCTGAACGGTTCAAAAATCAGATGAAAGTAAAACAACACACCATTAAAAAGCAGGTGGAAATATCCGGGGTGGGACTACACACTGGAGTTATTTCAAACATGACATTTCTTCCTGCACCTCCAAATCACGGATATAAATTTCAGCGAATTGATCTGGAAGGCAAACCAACCGTAGACGCAGACTGCGACTTGGTGGTAGATGTTTCCAGAGGCACTACGCTGGAGCAAAATGGAGCCCGGGTTTATACTGTAGAACATGTGTTAGCCGCTTTGGTGGGTTTGGAAATAGACAATGTCCTAATCCAATTGGATGGCCCTGAACCTCCAATTATGGATGGATCATCTATCCAATTTATCGAAGTACTGGAAGAAGCGGGACTTGAGGAGCAAAATGCACTAAGGAGATTCTATGAAGTCCAGGAGAGCATCCAGTACAAGGACACTGCTCGCGAAGTAGAAATGGTGGCATTACCAACAGACAATTATCGCGTGACAGTGATGGTGGACTATAATTCACCCGTCCTAGGAAGCCAGCATGCTTCGATCACTGATATTGGCCAATTCAGATCAGAAATAGCTTCTTGCCGTACTTTTTGTTTTTTGCATGAGCTAGAAATGCTTTACAATTCTAATCTTATCAAAGGTGGTGATTTGAATAATGCCATCGTTGTGGTGGATAGGATTGTCGAAGAAAAAGAATTGGTCAATTTGGCTAAGATGTTCAATAAGCCAAAGGTTGAGGTAAAGAAAGAAGGCATTTTGAATAATGTCGATCTTCGCTACCGAAATGAACCTGCAAGACATAAATTACTTGATGTCGTTGGGGATTTAGCTCTTGTTGGCCGCCCATTGAAAGCGCAAATTATGGCTGCAAGACCTGGTCACGCGGCTAATGTAGCTTTTGCCAAAAAAATCAAGCGTGCGATGGAAAAATCATCTTCCTCACACATCCCATATTATGATCCAAAGCTCCCGCCAGTGATGGATATCAATCAGATCAGCAGCATTTTGCCGCATAGATATCCTTTCCAACTACTTGATAAAATCATTTATCTCGATAATACGGTGGTGGCAGGAGTAAAAAATGTAACGATCAACGAACCTTTCTTTATGGGGCACTTCCCCGCTAACCCAGTGATGCCAGGAGTATTGCAGGTAGAGGCAATGGCCCAAACAGGAGGTATCTTAGTATTGAGTACAGTGGATGATCCAGAAAATTACTGGACCTATTTTCTGGGAATTGAAAACTGTAAGTTTAGAAAAATGGTTCTTCCTGGTGATACTCTCATTTTTAAATGTGAACTTTTGGCCCCGATAAGAAGAGGAATTGCAAAAATGCGTGGTGAAGCTTATGTCGGAAATACGCTAGTATGTGAGGCCGTAATGACAGCAAGCATAACCAGAAAAGAATCATGATCAGTCCTTTAGCACATATCGACCCAAAAGCAACAATAGGAAAAAATGTTCATATCGATCCTTTCACGATGATTGGCGAGAATGTCACTATTGGAGACAATACTTGGATTGGACCAAACGTAACGATTTTTTCAGGAGCCAGTATTGGTAAAAATTGTAAGATTTTTCCAGGTGCAGTAATAGCCGGAATTCCTCAGGATTTAAAATTCCAAGGTGAAGACTCCACAGTAATGATCGGCGATAATACGACCATACGGGAGTGTGTTACAATCAGCCGAGGAACAGTAGAAAAGCAAACTACAGTGATAGGAAGCAATTGTTTATTAATGGCTTACGTGCATGTGGCTCATGATTGCGTGATCGGAAGTCATGTGATCATCGCTAATTCGGTACAGATAGCCGGTCACGTTTCCATTGACGATTGGGCGATTGTGGGTGGATCAAGTGCAGTTCATCAATTTGTAAAAATTGGGATGCATGCCATGGTTTCTGGCGGGTCGTTAGTTAGAAAAGACGTTCCACCATTTACTAAAGCAGCGCGTGAGCCTCTTTCATATGCAGGCGTAAATTCCCTTGGATTACGAAGAAGAGGCTTTTCCAGTGAGTCCATTTCCCACATTCAGGAAGTCTATCGCTACCTTTTCTTGAATAGTATGAATAATAGCCGTGCATTGGAAGAAATCGAAGTAAATCTGCCTGCAACAAAAGAAAGGGATGAAATTCTCAATTTCATTCGCTCTTCCGAACGAGGTGTAATGAAAGGCTACATCAATTAGTAATGCTAAAAATCCACCTAGAAGAAGCTTCGAAACGCTTCCAATACGAATGGGTTTTTAAGAATCTCAGCCTTGAATTGACTCAAGGGAATTCCTTAGCTATTACGGGCAGTAACGGATCCGGAAAATCTACATTGCTGAAGTGCCTTTGTGGAGCAATCCCTATTACTTCGGGAAAAATAGATTATTGCTTTAATGAAAAGTCTATTTCAGAAACTGATTGGTTTACCCATCTGGCTATCTCTGCTCCTTACATGGAAGTTCCAGAAGAATTCAGTTTAGTAGAATTGCTCAACTTCCACTTTAAATTTAAAAAGCCGCTGAATTCAATTTCTTTGGATGAAATCATAGAAAAGCTCTACTTAACACAGCATAGGTCGAAGCAAATCAGTCAATTTTCCTCTGGCATGAAACAGAGACTTAAGCTTGGTCTGGCGCTTTTTTCAGATGTTTCATTAATTCTTTTAGATGAACCAACTTCTAACCTTGACCGTAAGGGAATAGAATGGTATCAGGAAATGATAAATCAGTATGCTCAAAGTAGAACGCTGATAATATGTTCTAACGAGCCTAGAGAGTACGAATTCTGCAAACAAAAAATAGCACTTGAAGATTATAAGTAAACAATAGCATTAAACTTTAATTCCTATCTTTAAATTCACGGTTGACAACTATCCAGCATAACAAATCGAACATATTGGAACAGACAAACAGTTGAAGGTTTCAATTGCTTGATCATTTCAGGAATTATATGCCAGATGCCAAATTACCTTTAAGAAATAATCATATGAAATCATCAATAATTAGACTTTGCATCCTCGCTTTTGCCATGTGCATAGTTCAAAGTTGCGGTGGAGACGACCCAAACCCTACTCCTCCTGCTAAAACAGCAGAAGAACTAGCTGTTGAAGCCTTGACAGGAACGGGTACTCAGACTTGGGGTATTGATGGCGGCGGATCTGTACTTCGTGATGGTACGGCAGTCACAAATCTATATTCAGGCTTTGAATTGGTACTAAAGTCTGGAGCATCTAAAACCTACACGTCCAAAAACAACAATGACATTTTTGATGCATCAGGAACCTGGAGTTTTGCAGGCACAAACTTCGACAAGTTTATGCTTTCCGGAACCAAGCCGGTCGCCGGAAGGGAAATTTCTTTTACGCAAAACAACAGCAACTTAACCCTCACCTTTACAATTCCAGCACCGGGAGCAAGGATAAATGGTGTTTTAGCAGTTGCAGGAAATTACACTTTCAACCTGCTTAAGAAATAACCTGAATCAGACAATAAACTAAAATGGGGAGCAATATTGCTCCCCATTTTAGTTTATTTCAGCGTAATTAGTGTGACTCCTGCGCCGCCTCGGTCTGCATGCTCATCTTCCATATGCCTTACTTGACTCATATCTTTCAGGAAATTGCGAGTTAAATCCCTCAATATCCCATTACCTTTTCCATGGACAATCCTGAGGTCTTTCAGACCAAGCATAAACCCTTCATCAACGAAGGTTTGAATCAATGAGAGTATCTCCTCCCCTCGTTTTCCTCTCAAATCAAGATTAGGCGAATAATCCATCATCTTTTCGTTGGTATTATATCCACTTCTTGACGCAGCAGCCTTCTTTTCTTTTTTTACTTCACCTTGAGATATTTTCTCTAATCTCGAAAGCTTCACTTTCGATTTAAGTTCACCGATGGAAATTTCAATTTCATTTCCTTTCACTTGAAGCACTTCTGCTATCGCTCCATTATCTTTTAGTCTTACCCAATCTCCTACGCCTATTTTTCCACTTAGCACTTTTATCTCAGGACTCTTGATGACATTCTTCTCAGGCTTGACCTTTTCCTTGAATTCTTCCAGATCTTTCCTCACCAACTTTGTGGCCTCTTTCTCTGCCTTGCCTTCTTTAATCTCACGAATAGTGGCTTCTATCTTTTTATTTGTTTGATCTAATAGTTGCTTGGCTTCCTGTTTTGCTTCTTGGAGATAGCGTTTTTTAGTTGTCTCCATCGTCTCTTTCAGCTCATTGTATTCCTGAAGACGCGTTTTCAATAAGCGCTCTTTTGCTTTCACATCCGCCAGCAAAGTGGAATATTGGTTTTTCTCGTTCTCAACCTGTGTGAGCAAACGATCATAACGCACGCGCTCCTCGCCAATCTGCTCTTTGGCATATTTCAATATCTCCTTAGGTATACCAATTTTGGAGGCAATCTCCAAGGCGAAAGAAGAACCGGGCTTTCCAATTTCAAGCTGATAAAGTGGCTCCAATTTATCCACATCATAGCGCATCGCTCCATTGACCATCCCTTGGTTTTTGTTTGCGATTTGCTTCAGATTACCGTAGTGAGTCGTAATCACGCCATACGCCCCGAGCTTATTCAATGCCAAAAGAATGGATTCGGCTATTGCTCCTCCAAACTGAGGCTCGGTTCCGGTACCGAATTCATCTATAAAAAGGATAGTTTTCTTATTGGCGAAAAGCGAAAAATGCTTCATGCTCATTAAATGCGAGCTATAGGTACTGAGGTCATTTTCCAAGTTTTGCTCGTCCCCTATATCGATAAAGAAATTATCAAATAGCGAACTTTTGGAGTCTGGATGAACTGGAATCAATATTCCACACTGCAGCATGTACTGAAGGAGTGCTACGGTTTTTAAGGTCACCGATTTTCCTCCGGCATTTGGACCAGAGATAACCAGTAAACGCTCATGGCCACTGAGTTTTACATCAAGCGGAACGACATTTTTACCCTGCGACTTAAGTGCCATTTCCAACAAGGGATGCCTAGCTTTCCTCCAAGTCAATTGCCTTTCCTTAGTGATTTCCGGTCTACAGCTATCCGTCTTTTGAGCAAATTTTGCTTTAGCTCGGATGAAATCCATTAGACCAAGGAAATTTGTCGCCTTCCTCAAGGCAGGAATAGCAGGCCGAATCTTATCAGTCAGCTGAATGAGAATCTTGATAATCTCCCTGCGCTCCATATACTCCAAATCTCGAATCTCATTATTGATATCCAAAGCCTCTTCTGGCTCCATGAATACCGTTTGACCCGTCGCAGATTCATCGTGAATAAAACCTCTGAGTTTACGCTTATTTTCTGCAGCAATAGGAATCACCAATCGACCTGAACGCACCGTAATAGCGGAATCTTCCGTAGTAAGTCCTTTTGCTCTGGCTTCCTTGAAGACCCGATCCATCACCTTTCGCAGACGGCCTTCTTCATACAAGATCTGCGTACGGATAAGCTGTAATTCCCGACTGGCATTGCTTCTCATCTTGCCTTTCTCATCGATAATCAGCTCGATCGCTTTCAGTAAACTCATATCGAGATCCATCAGTAATCCCAACAGCTGGCTTAACACTGGATATTCATTTTCTCTTTTCTGAAAAAAGGAAATACAGCCTCTGAGTGTATCCAGAGAAAGTTTTATCTCATAAAAATCCTCCACGTCAAGGAAAGCATTCTCCAGTTTGGCTTTCTCTAAATAAGGATTCAGATTGGTGAAATTGGATGAGGGAAAAAGGTCTCCTGAGATTAAAATCTGGCGGAATTCCTCTGTTTGATCGAGCAATTTGGTCACCAAATTAAAATCTGAAGAGAAAGTCAAACGGTCCACGTATTGCATTCCAAGTGGAGAGCTACACTCCGTTTTGAGGAGTTCTTTGACTTTGATAAAATTTACTTTTTGTTCGAGATTGCGTGGGTATAGCATTAGAATTGGTCTATCGTCCCGCCGGAAGACTCTCTTACCATAAGGGAATCTACCACGCGAGAATAAATTCGCTCCATTTCTGAAGGATCACGGAGGTAATACAACATGCTCTGTGTGAAAACTGAATCACTTACCTGATGTTTGATGAAAACATCTTTTTCGAGCAAATTATAAAGTACTTTGGACGAATCATATGCTACTGGCATAGCACTCGTAAGTCCCTCAGTAAGATGAATATCTATCAACACTTCCACCATCTTATCTTCGGGCAACAGACCAGTTGGTTTATTGCTAGAATTACAACTTACAAGGGAAATGATGCAAAAACTTAGTATCAGAAATCTTTTCACAGGTCAAAATTAGGTTTTTTTAACGGAAAATCTCCCCACCCTTCATGTAACTGAAATTTTATAATTCAGCTTAGAAGCATAACTTAGGCCGTTCAAATCATCCTTCATGAACGAATTATTCAGCAAGCTCAGAAAATACGAAATCATGATCCGAAAGGTGGCCAATAATCACCTGCAAGGAGAGTATCAGTCGCTTTTCAAAGGGTCGGGATTGGAGTTTGATGATCTCCGCCCTTACCAGTATGGAGACGACATCCGTACCATTGAGTGGAAAGTATCTGCAAAGGGGCACGGGACATTTGTCAAAACGTTTCGCGAAGACAAGGAACAGTCAGTTTTCTTTCTGTTAGACATTAGCGGCAGTCAGGATATTGGACAGCCAGGCAATAAGAAAATCGATCAAGGAAAGATTATCGCAGGAGTATTAACACTTGCTGCGGTTTTTGATGGAAGCCAAGTTGGGTTGATCAGCTATTCAGATCAACGGGAAAAACTGATTCTCCCTTCAAAAGGAAGCAAGCAAGGCGTAAAGATGATTCGAGGAATATTTGACCATGAAAACAATTCTTTGAAAACAGATTTGAACTCCATGTTTATGTTTGCCCTGAATCTTATTAAAAAAAGAGCTGTAATTGTAATTATTTCTGATTTCATCGACGACGGTTACGAGCGCCCATTCAGAGCCCTTGCTGAGCGACATGATGTAGTGGCCATACAATTAACCGACCCTCGTGAGTCGGCATTACCTTCCTTGGGTATTATACCGGTTTATGATAAAGAAAAAGGTAAAACAACATGGGTGAACACTGCCTTTGGGAGCTTTTCTAAAAAAATAGCGAATACCTTTACTTCTGAGCGAGAGAACTTAAAGGATATTTGTAAAAAGAACCAAATAAACTACCTAACTATTGATACCACCCAAGATATAGTTGGCCCTCTACTGGAGCTATTTAAGTACCGAAACAAAAGTATGAAACGTGGTTAAAACGCTCAAAATCTTTTTATTTCTACTCCTTCCTTTTCTGAGCAATGCGCAGCAAGTCAAGGTGGATGGCTATTTCATGCAAGACTCTGCTAAGATTGGTGAGCGAGTAGGGTATGTACTGAAGGCAACTTACCCAGAATCCACCCAGATTATTTTTCCTGATTCTACCTTCGATTTTTCTCCAATGGTCCTTCTTGAAAAAAAGACCTATATATCCTCTACTCAGGACAGCATTACTCAAGACAGTACAGTTTATTTTGTATCTAACTTTTCGTTAGACCCGAGTACTTATCTGACTTTGCCGGTATATGAACTTGCTAGGTATGATAGTGTGGTCCATTATCCAATGGAGGCTGAACTGAAACTTAAACTAACATTAGACAGCATTCCTGAGCAGCTAGTCTTCCAACAAAACAACATTTACCAATCCCTCGAAAAATCTTTCAACTGGATTATTATAGGTATTATTCTAGGTGGTATTCTGATTTTCCTTGGAATTATTTACTTCCTTTTTGCAGATAAATTCCAAGAATATTGGACAGAAAGAAGAGAGAAAAGACGTTGGGAGCAGTTTGAAAAAAGATGGAAAACCCAGACGGCATTGCTCACTAAAAACCCTTCCATTGAATCTGCAGATGAGGTAATTGGTCTTTGGAAAGGATATATGGAGAGCATCACCAATCTTCCTATTAAGGAATGGACTTCCAGCGAAATCGGTGAGCAATTGGATAATCTTGAGATTTTCAAAGCGCTCAGAGCGATAGATTTGATTATTTATGCCGGAGAATCTTCTGAAAGCGAAGAGGCAACAAGCTATTTATTAGAAGTGGCAAGAGAGAAATATCAGGAAAAACAAACCAAAATCAAGCATGAGAGAGCAGCTGTCTGAATTCTTTAGCTGGTCCTGGTTTCTGCCTGAGACCTTCAAAAGTTTCGAATGGGAAAATCCGATTTTATTGAATTTGATCTGGATTATTCCAGTATTCATCCTTTTTAGAACTTTTGTTAAGTTCTTGAAAAACCCTGTTCTAGAGCTTTCACTTCCAAAACGCATCGCGAATAACAACCCTTGGACTTATTTACGCCTAATACCTGCTGGCTTTTTCTATCTCTTCCTCATTATGCTTGTAATTGCTTTAGCTCGACCACAGCGTAGCAATGAGCGGGTAGAGCAATATACGGAGGGAATAGACATCATGCTGGTTTTGGATATTTCCGAATCCATGGATTTACAGGATTTCACTCCAAATCGCCTTGAAGCGGCTAAAGCTACCGCTACTGAGTTTATAAATGGCAGAGTTGGAGATAGAATTGGTATGGTTGTATTCGCAGGCGAGGCGTATTCATTGGCCCCTCTAACAAATGACTATGAGCTACTAACAGATTTAGTGCAAGAAATTTCCTTCAGCATGATGGAAGCAAAAGGAACAGCAATTGGCTCAGCGTTAGCCGCCGGTACCAATCGAATGAAGGAATCCGAGTCTGCTTCTAAGGTAATGATCCTGCTTAGTGACGGTGAAAGTAATGCAGGTAATGTAGATCCTTTATTCGCTGCAAACCTAGCCGCCGCACTGGATATCAAGCTTTATACGATTGCCATGGGAAAGGATGGTCTCGTTCCTTATGGTACAGATTTCTTTGGAAGACCTCAGATGGTAGAAAGCTATTTGGATGAATCCACACTTCGAGAAATAGCCAAGGTTGGAAATGGAGAATTTTTCAGAGCTGCTGATGGAGGTACCCTAGCTTCTATTTTTGATAGAATAGACACCTTAGAAAAGACTGAAGTGATAGAAAATCGCTATAAGGAAACAGCCGATTACTATCGCATATACCTATTTTGGGGTTTGATATTATTCTTTATTTGGCTTGGGTTGAAAAGCAGTTTCTTAAATAATTTCCTACTCGATTAATTACTTTAATGAGCAAGAGTTGGAGAAAGTTTGTGACCTGATTTTAGTCATTAAACTTGACTTCAGTTATCATCTAGTCTAAAAAGATGAATGGCGTTATTTGCAAAAAAGCAAATTCACATGCCGAATTCAGCCGAATTAGTCAAAAAGTACAACAGTCCTGCACCCAGATACACTTCTTATCCTACCGTTCCTCTTTGGGAAAATAACTTAGAGCATAAGGATTGGAATGACCTGGTAAAGAAAGCATTTATAAACTTTGGCGAGAAAGAAGGGATTTCTATCTACATCCATCTGCCTTATTGCGAAAGCCTGTGCACCTACTGTGGCTGCAACAAACGAATCACCAAAAACAAACAAGTCCAAGATCCATACATTGAAGCACTGCTTGCCGAATGGGAAAAATATAAGGCGATTTTTGAGAATCAACCTAAAATAGCAGGAATCCATCTTGGCGGAGGAACTCCCACCTTCTTTGCCCCCTCAAGTCTAAATCATTTGATTTCAACTATTCTGAAAGGTTCAGCTATCAGTCCTAATGCTGAGTTTAGCTTTGAAGGACATCCGAACAATACACGTTTTGAACATTTAAAAACACTGGGCGATCTGGGCTTCAAGCGTGTAAGCTATGGAATTCAGGATTTTGATGAGAAAGTTCAGAAAGCCATCCATCGGGTCCAGCCATTTGAGAAAGTAAAATACGCGACAGATTCTGCACGAATTTTAGGTTACACTTCTATAAATTTTGATTTGATCTATGGGTTGCCACATCAGACCATCAAAAGCCTCAAAGACACCTTTGAAAAAGTAAATGAGTTAAAACCTGACCGGATAGCTTTTTATAGTTACGCACATCTGCCTAGTGCATTTCCTGCGCAGAGGAGCTTCGAGCAATTTTTACCAACAGAAACTGAGAAGAGTGAACTCTACAAATTCGGAAGAGCTCTTCTTGTGAAAATGGGATACGTAGAAATAGGAATGGACCACTTTGCACTTGCAAACGACCCTTTGACCCTAGCAAAAAACGAAGGCTCATTGCATAGAAATTTTATGGGTTACACTACTTTGCCTTCCAAAACCCTGATTGGGCTGGGAGCCAGTAGCATCAGTGACGTGTATTATGCTTATGCCCAAAATGACAAAGCTATTGAGCGCTATAAAGCTGAGACGATGAAAGGAGAATGGTCTATCCAAAAAGGGCACACACTCAGCGAACTTGACCTACAAATCAGAAGTATAATTCTTGAGTTGATTTGTAGAAAAGAAGCTGAAATCCCAGTTGAAGTCTGGGAGCAGTTTTCAGAAAATCAAGTTTGGAACCTAAGAGAAATGGAATTGGACGGTCTTATGTCCATAAATTCTACTCTGATCAAAGTATCGCAAAAAGGAATGAGTTTCATTAGAAACATCTGCTCTCAGATAGATCTTCGTTTGGCAAAAAATCAAGCTAAAAAAGCTCTTTTCAGCAAGACGGTCTAGCGACACATCGTAATTTCGACCTGCTGACTACCATAATCAAAAACGTGTAGATCAGGGCTGAAAAACATTCCTAACCCAAGTCCACGGAAAATAAATAGAAGTCCTATAAGCACACCGAGGTAAGGAATGGCTTTTTGGAATTTTTGCCTTGCTCCAACCGGAATCAAAGTCCCTGAGTACATAAGTACAAGGAGCATAGGAATCGTACCAATACCGAAAAAGAACATATAGGTGGTCCCAAGTAGCGGACTTTGGAATGCCAAAGCAGCAATTAACGCCATGTAGACCATTCCGCAGGGAAGTAAACCGTTGGCTAACCCTGTACCAAAGAAAGCAAATGGGCCTCCAGCTTTCAGAAATCTATTTAATTGTCTCTTTACCCAAATCACTATTCCCGAAAGAGCAGGGATAGTTAAAAATTGATCGGCTTTTTTGTATGAAAGCGCCATAATCAGAATGAGTACGCCCATCGCAATAGAGAAACCTTGCTGTACTCCAGCCACTGATAAGGGAAAACCAATATTGCCAATAATTAGCCCAAGAATAGCATAGGTAACGCTTCTGCCAAGGTTATAGAGAATCTTATTATAGAAGAATGATTTGCTCCCACTTCCGCCTACGGCTAAAGCTATGGGACCACACATTCCCACGCAGTGAAATGAACCCAAAAACCCAAGTATGAAGGCAGTCCAGAGCATTTATAGTGTGATCTTTTTTTCCTGATAGTGATCAATTCCATTTTCAGACCAGTTGAGCTGAACTTTCCAATAACCAGATTTAAGATCTTTCAGGGGGATTTGAGTAATTCCAGAATGCGTTACTTCAACGTTTATTTTTTGATCCAAAGAAGAATCGGAAGGACGGAAAAGCTGGAGAAACCCTTTTGTACCACTCGGAAGGTCAAGTTCTATGACTTTGGATTGCACATCAAAAGAAATCACTTCTCGGTCTAAATCGTCAGCAGATTTAGATTCATCAATCCTGTCTTGGTATTTTATTTCTTCTTCGTAGTAATTCTCCGTCACCAACTCGATACCGTCCATTCGCACAGAGATCACCACCATAGTCAAAATCAGTGCGACAAAGCCTATAATTGTAAGTACTATACCCTTTCCCCAATCCATAATTGCATCTGATTAATTTTTAAACTCACTTGATTGGTGCTGTGAAATTCGTCTCTATCTCGTCAATCTTCTCTCCTTTGTAAAAAAGAGCCAATTCTACTTTTTCTTGATTCACTTTCACCTCATCTTGATTTCTTACCAAAAAGAACCTTCCTTCAAATTTAGATTGTGCATCCAAAACCAAATGCTGAGCTCCCACAATCTCCACATTCATTCCTTCAGCCAGGGACTTCAACTCGACCTCCTGAGGCTCAAAGGTTTTATTAATCAAGGTAATTTGATAAAGGTTAGTAACCATTCCATCTTCCCGCTCTTGGTAAGTCATCCCTGGAAATCTAGTAATTGTAGCAGAAATATCATCTCGGGTGGCAATCAGAGAAACGAAAACAGTTAACAGCAAAACCAAAACTACGATGTAAGACTTTACTCTTCCAGTCAGTAGCTTTTGAAAGCCTTGTTTGATACTATTCTCTGATGCATATCGAATCAAGCCTGTAGGCCGATCTACTTTCACCATTACCTCGTCGCAGGCATCTATACATGCCGTACAGTTCACACATTCCATCTGTATTCCGTTGCGAATATCTATTCCCGTCGGGCAAACTTGCACGCAAAGGCTACAATCCACACAATCTCCTTTGTCTACATTCTCTGCAGCGTTTTTTCGGATAGGTGCTCTCGGTTCTCCACGAACATAGTCATACATCACATTGATGGAGTTGTTATCTAGCATCACACCTTGTAATCTACCATAAGGACACACCACCAAGCAGGCTTGCTCTCTAAACCAGGTAAAAACAAACATGAAAATGCCAGAAAAGGCAATCAAGCCTATAAATCCTGCCATATGCGCAGTAGGCGGTGAAGAGACGATTTCTAGCACCGCTTCTATTCCAATCAAATAGGCCATCATCAAATGACCAATCAAGAGTGATATGAAAGCAAAGACACTGATCTTAATTGATTTCTTGACTATCTTCTCCTGGTTCCAAGGCTGCGCATTCAACGCTCTTTGCTGATTAGCATCTCCCTCAATCAGGTATTCTATTTTACGAAAAACCATTTCCATAAATAGCGTTTGCGGGCATGCCCACCCACACCATACTCTTCCAAAAGCTACCGTGAAGAGAATGACAAAGACAAAGAATATCAGCAAAAGAAAAATGAGCAGGTAGGTATCCTGAGGCCAGAATACTGCCCCGAAAATGATGAATTTCCGCTCAAAAATATTGAATAGAAGCCAAGGCCTGCCGTCTACTTTGATAAATGGTCCAGCAAATAAAATCCCCAAGAGGACCCAAGAAACGTAGGTCCGGTACTTATAAAAGAACCCTTTTACCTTTTTGGGATAGACCCAATTCCGCTTCCCATCATCCAAGACAGTAGCCAATGAGTCTCTAAAGGTCTCAGGATTTAAATGTGGGTTCTTTTTTGCCATAAAATTAGGCTATTTTCTACCGGAAATCGGATGACTGCCGGTAGGGTTAACTTATTCGGCTATCGCCGTTGTATCGGTCGCAAATGAAGTTGTATCTGCAGGAGAAACAGAATCCATAGCAGGTTCTTCAGCTCCCTCTTCATACAATTCTCCTTGTGGATCTTTTGGAGCAGCAGGGCTTGTGCCTTGAAGACTCAGGATAAAGCTTGCCACTTCCTGAATCTCCTTAGGATTAAGCTGATCTTCCCAAGGGACCATCCCTTTCGATATCACACCATATTTTATCACAGAGAATAAATCTTTGATATCTCCGCCGTGTATCCAATATTTATCTGTTAGATTCGGTCCTACTCCGCCTCCGCCGTCAGCAGCATGACAAGCAGCACAGTTCGCTTGGAAAATAGTATTTCCTGTAGCCAAAGCTGCTTCAGAATCATCAAGAGTCACGTTGGTTTCATCTAGCGACGCAAGCGCACTCTCACCTCTAGCTTTAGCTTCTATCGCTGCGATCCGTACTTCTTCTTGATATTCCTCAACACCGGTTTTTCCATAACCAAGAACTGTGTAATAACCAAAATACACAAATGCTATTATGATGGTTCCAGTAAATACCCATTGAAGCCATGGGGGCATAAAGTTGTCCAGCTCCTGAATTCCGTCATACGAATGATCGTTCATCAACTTATCTTTTGTTTGCTCCTCTTCGATATCACCTGTGACAAACTTCAACTTAAATGATTCCCACCAGCTAGGTTCTTCTGCTATCTCTGGATTTTCCTTGCGGAAAACGGTAGAAATAAACGACATCAAATAAATCATCAGAACCAAGAGCAAAATAATTACTCCGATAGTGATCCCAATAATTATTAAAAGAGTCTTTTGATTAGAGTCGATAGCTGCAAATCCCCCTGACACTTCCTGCGCCAAAAGTGGATTAGAAGCCAAAAGTCCACTGAATGTAAATAGGGTTAGTAATTTTTTCATGGCTGTTTGTCGGTTAATTCGTTATCATCATCCATTGGCAAAGAACTCATATGGTCTATTACATCTTTTGGAACACGCATAGTCCAAATAGTAATCCCTATAAAAAACAGAACAAATATCACCAGAGAAACCACTGGGAACACTTCTACATTTTCAATCGATCTTAATACTTCTTTGTACATGATTTCCGGCTAGTTAGATGATGAAACTTTGATATCTGTCCCTAATCGCTGGAGATAAGCAATCAATGCTACTATTTCAGTATTTGGCATTACTGCCACTCCTGCATCTTCCAGATTTATAGCGATTTTAGCAGCCTGAGCTTCCAAGTCTGCCACTGCTTGCTGGTCATAACCCTCAGGATATGGGACGCCCAATTTTTGCATCGTTCTGATTTTGGCAGGCAAATCAGAATAATTAAGTTCATTGGTTTTCAACCATGGATATGGAGGCATCAAAGATCCAGGAGACATACTTCTAGGGTCTTCCATATGGAAATAGTGCCAACTATCAGGGTATTTACCACCTACCCTATGAAGATCTGGACCAGTCCGTTTGGATCCCCAGAGGAAAGGTCGATCATATACAAATTCACCTGCCTTGGAATACTCTCCATATCGTTCTGTTTCAAACCTAAATGGCCGAATCATTTGAGAATGACATCCCACACATCCATTATTGATATAAATATCTCTTCCTTCCAGCTCAAGAGCAGTGTAAGGTTTCACAGAGCTGATAGTAGGTATATTGGATTTTACCAAAATAGTAGGAACGATCTCTACCACGCCACCTATCAAAATGGCCACAGTAGCTAATACGGCAAAGAAAACTGGTTTTCTCTCCCATGCCCGATGCCAAAATTCTCCTTGGGGATTGTAGCTTTTCGTCAGTGCCGGTGCTGAGTCTTCTTCGGTTGCTACAAACGTACCTTGCTTAGCAGTTTTGAACATATTATAGCCCATCAGAATTGCACCACTCACATAGAGCAGACCACCAAATGCCCGAAGCATGTACATTGGAACTAACTCAACTACAGTTTGAAGGAAGTTACCATAAGCCAGTTTACCCATCTCATCAAACTCTCTCAACATCAAGAATTGAGTCAAAGCGGCTACATACATTGGCAAGGCATAGAAAATGATTCCCAATACTCCAAGCCAGAAGTGTGTATTAGCCAGCTTAGTTGAATAAATGGTTGTCTTAAATAATCTAGGCCACATCCAATACAGCATTCCGAAAGTCAAGAAACCATTCCATCCTAATCCGCCTACATGTACGTGTGCTATAATCCAATCGGTATAGTGAGCTATTGCGCTGACATTTTTAAAGGAAAGCATTGGTCCCTCAAAAGTTGCCATACCATAAGCGGTGATCGCCACTACCATGAATTTCAGGACGGGATCATTTGTCACTTTATCCCAAGCTCCCCGCAAGGTTAAAAGACCATTAACCATCCCGCCCCAAGATGGAGCCAAAAGCATCACGGAAAAAACCGTCCCCAATACTTGAGCCCACTCAGGAAGCGAAGTATAAAGTAAGTGGTGAGGTCCTGCCCACATGTAAAGGAAGATCAGGGACCAAAAGTGAATAATAGAAAGCTTATAAGAGTAAACCGGTCTATTTGCTGCCTTTGGCAAGAAATAATACATCAAGCCGAGGAAAGGTGTAGTAAGGAAAAATGCTACGGCATTGTGGCCATACCACCATTGCACCAACGCGTCCTGCACACCTGCGTAGGCAGAATAACTCTTAAATAACGTAACCGGCAACGCCAAGGAGTTCACGATATGCAATACGGCTACCGTAATGAATGATGCTAAATAAAACCAAATAGCAACGTACATATGACGCTCTCTACGATTGAGAATAGTACCAATCATATTGGCTCCAAAAGCCACCCAAACAACAGCTATTGCAATATCAATAGGCCATTCTAATTCAGCATACTCTTTCGAAGAGGTTAATCCCAAAGGCAAAGTCAGAACAGCCGCAAGAATAATTAATTGCCAGCCATAGAAGTGAAACCAGCTCAGTGATTTCTTCCACATCGGCGCTTTAAGTAACCTAGGCATGGAATAATACACCCCAGCGAAAATTGCATTTCCAACGAAAGCGAAAATTACCGCATTAGTGTGGAGCGGGCGAATTCGCCCAAATGTAGTGTAGGGGTTGCCTAAATTAGCTTCAGGCAAGAATAACTGTGTCGCCGCAAGAACGCCGACCAGCATCCCTATTACGCCCCAGATAATTGTGGCTGCCCCAAAATATTTGACAATTTTATTGTCATATTGGAACCTCTCCAGCATAGTGTCATTCATAGGAATCGGGTTTTGATGGTTGATCTTTCTTTGATTTTTTCGATGTGTTATCGAAGAGTATTCTTATTGAAGGAGTATAATTATCATCAAATTGGCCGTCTTTCATTGCCTTAAAAAAAAGGTAGAGAAATGTACTTGCCAGTATTAGACTAATCGCGATTAACAGAAAAATAACCTCCATGCTAGAACAGTTTTGAACTTAACATTCCCCTCTTCCAGGCAACAAAATTGGTGGTCAACGTCGTAAAAACAACCACAGAAATACTACTTAAAGGCATCAAAATAGCGCAGATTACCGGACTCAAAAGCCCCTGAACTGCCAACCCAAGTCCAACTAAGTTATAAAATAAACTCAAAATAAAACTTGCCTTTATGATAAGTCTGCTTGATTTGGCGAAACTCAGAAAATTAGGAATCATACCAAATACCTCAGAATCCATGATCGCATCGCTTGCTGGGGAGAAATGACTCACTCGATCAGATATTGCTATTCCCACTTCACCCTCTTGCAAAGCCCCAGCATCGTTTAAGCCATCTCCTATCATTAAAGTATGGTTGGCTTTGTTCAAGTTCTTCACATAGGACAATTTATCGACTGGACTTTGTTGGAAATTATAAGTGATTTTATGACCAAGCTTTTCTTCTAGGTATGTTTGTTCGTGAGGATAATCTCCCGACAACATATGCAGGTTATATTTAGCGCTAAGCTCACTAATTACATCAGATGCCTTTTCTCGAAGACCTGACTCAATTAGGAAATAACCTAATTCCTGGCCTTCTACAGTGAAGCATACAATGTTTCCAAATTGACTTTTTGGCTGAGTTTTAAAGCCTGTAAACTCAGCAGAACCAATTCTGAAGTCTTGGTTTTTATATGTCACTTGGACCCCAGCTCCTTTGATTTCTTTTACCTGTTCTATTGAAATAGCATTTTGACCCTCAAGCCAATAATTAATACGATTACTGAGTGGGTGGGTAGAGCGCTGGACCAAAGCTTTCAAAATACTTTTAGATTCTTCTGAAAGAGGCACACCAATAAAACTGATTTTCGCTGTTGAAGGATCTGTGAGGGTACCAGTTTTATCGAAGATTACTGAATCAACCAAAGCCAATCGCTCAACAACATTCGCATTTTTTAAGTAAAATCTACTTTTCCCAAAAATCCTGAGTGTATTACCTAAAGTAAAAGGCGTGGACATCGCCAAAGCACAGGGGCAAGCTACGATAAGCACTGACGCGAATACTTTTACTGCAAGAGATAAATCAGTGAAAGACCAATAGGCAAATGAGATAAATGCAATCGCTAAAACTGACCAAGTGAAAACAGCACTGATTTTGTTTGATATGGGTTCGAGCAATCCTTCTTTGCCTTTCTCAAAAGATTCATTGTTCCATAAATCAGTGAGATATCCCTGTGAGGGAGATTTTTGGACTGTCAGCAAAATAGCACCACCCATCTGACGACCTCCAGCATATACTAATTCTCCTTTTTGTTTTGGAACTGGAACCTCTTCTCCAGTCACAAAACTGTAATCAATACTAGCGTTGGCACTCAACAAAACTGAATCAGCAGGTATCAACTCCTCATCACGAACCATAATCACATCACCAACCGAGAGTTTGGATAAAGGGATTACTGACTCTTGGTCTTTTGATATTCGGGTAATTGCAATTGGAAAATAGGCCTTATAATCCCTGTCAAACTCTAGGGTTGAAAAAGTTTTCTGTTGATAGATTTTCCCCAATAATAAGAAAAACAATAATCCACCCAGGCTGTCCATATATCCTGATCTTTGAAAAGCAAAAATTTCCCAAAGCGAATAAACGAACAAGGCTACTATCCCTAATACAATAGGAACATCCATATTTATTCGCTTTTGCTTGAGCGAATTCCATGCAGAGAGATAATAATCACTAGCGGAGTAAATGACTACTGGAATAGCCAGAATAACATTTAGATAGCTAAACAAACCCCGAAAAGAAGGGTCGATGAGCTCAGCTTCTGAAAAGTATTCAGGAATACTAAATAGCATCATATTTCCAAAGCAAAATCCAGCAACTGCGAGCTTCTGGATAAGTCGCTTATCATAAGTAGGAACTTGCTTCTTATCTAGATTTGATAGGTTTATTTTAGGTTCATAGCCTATGGTAGAAAGCAAACTCACCAATTCTTTAATCGTGATTTTATCCTTAAGAAATTTTATCTGAACCTTCTTTTTGATGAAATCAACTCTACTATAATAAATACCTGAGTGAATTTGATTTAAATTCTCCAGCAGCCAGATGCAAGACGCACAATGAATATTTTGGATATAAAAGGTTAAGTGACTCTCGTTGGCATTTTGAAAATCGAGTAAGCTATTAGCCGTCTCTTGATCCTCTAGGTAATCAAATCTATTAGATTGAAGTTTCTTGCTCTTCTGGCTATTTCCTGGATGATTAGCGATATCATAGTAATTACAGAGATCATTTTCAGAGAGAACCTCATATACTAGTTTACATCCTTGGCAGCAAAAATTACGATCATCAACTACTAAATGCACATTCTCGCAATCTTCACCGCAGTGATAGCAAGAAACAACTTCATGTGCAGGTAGTTTTTTATCCATTTATATAACTATTGCTCTACTAATTTATAAAATCCAAAACGAATTATGGTTAATTCTTAGTTTAAAGATTGCATATCACCAATTACTTGAAGAAAAAATGGAAAGAATAACTCCAGATCTTCTTGAGGTTTTATAATCTATTGGATCACCAAAACTACGTGAGTAAAAAATGGTGGTACTTGACATAAACTATACTAAAAGCTGACAAAAATCATATTCGAGAATAAATGCCTAGTAGTTTGGTCTTTGCAATTGGAAGAGAAAAAACTATTGCAAAAGAAAAATAACTAACCCAATCCAAATGTCTTAACAGAGAATTGAGTTGGCATACAAAAAAGTATATAAAACCAAAACCCAATGGAATTAACCATCGGGCTTAGGATAAATGAGGCTGCATTGGACTCCTATCGTTGGCTGTTCTTCCGGCTTTTGTATTCACTTACCAAAACAGGCGTTAACGCAAAAAAGCCAGCTGGTTAAAGCTGGCTTTTGAATAAATGAGGCGGCGACCTACTCTCCCGGGTGTAACCCCAGTACCATCGGCGCTGCAGGGCTTAACTTCTCTGTTCGGGATGGGAAGAGGTGGGACCCCTGCGCTAGGCCGCCTAAATTGGAAGACTTAAGTAGCTAGTATCAAGTAGCAAGATCTCTTTCGTATCTCAACCAGTCTCCTGTCTAGCGTCTATTGTCTAATATCTTAAGTT
>NZ_CP187512.1:3012500-4587500 GCF_049821175.1 Algoriphagus yeomjeoni | reverse complement strand
GGGAGTGCAAATATCAGGGATTTTATTTTATGGGCAATAGATTTCTTAGAGTTTTAACTCGCTTTGACATAAACACCTGATAACGACAGGGAAAAGTTTCACAAAATAAAAATGCCCTGATGATTGAATCATCAGGGCATTTGGTAAAAACGGTAAATTCTGTAAGCATGAAATTTACCGAAACAATATGTCGCCTATAGTGAATTTAATACCTAAAGGTTGGCAGCTCAGGGTAATACTTTTTCCTTGGTTCTTTGGTAGAAAAAACATACCTCACTGAAATCTCATGAGCCCCACCTGATACTCTTTGACCTAATTTTGAAATAGAAAAATCATAGCTATATGCGAAATCCAAACCCGAATCTAATTCAACTCCTATAAGTCCCACTAAAGACTCACTGTTGGGTAAATTATATTTCGTAGGAAGTCCTCTATACCAAAAACCAAGTATTAATGGCTCGAAATAAAACTCAGCTCCAATATCAAGTTGATCGAAAGCTCCCTGTGATTTATAATTAAAAGCTAAAGCCAGAGACCTCTCTTGATCAGTATTATTGAAAAAATCATTAATGTATCCTGGAGCTAGGTCAAATCTAACTCCACCATGTATTGAATACTTAATTGGAAGTTTGTTTGAGTTAATCTCCAAATAACTAATCTGAGGTTTCAAAAGATGGAAAGCCGAAAAACCTATCCAAAATTTCTCTTCATAATATAATAGCCCTGCATTAAGATCTGCAGCTCGCACCCTACTGTCTCCAGTAAATCCTTGCCCAGGTTCTCCCAGGATTACTCCTTTATCTATATCTAATTGAGTCCCTAAAATCACTTGATCAAAAAGGACATCTCTAGACAACAAACTCCCTTGAGCCCCTACGTGTAAAAATCGTTTTTCTCCTAATCTTAGCCTATAGCTGTAGGCTAAGCCAATCTCATCCGTACTACTTTGAGTGAAGGATTCTCTTGCTCCTGAAATTACCACCCCAAATCCAGAGTTATATTTACTAGAAAAGTGATCTGCATACGCAGTGTATGCAATAAAACTTTGATCTAAGGCGGGCCACTGGTTCCGGAAATTAACCCCCACCCTCGTTAGCTCAGTGCTACCAGCCAAAGCAGGATTTAAGTAAAAAGGGTTTGCATAAAATTGCGAATACTGCACATCTTGACTTTGAACCTTCATAACTAGAAGTAGTAGGAATGATATAGTTAGGCAAATTCTATTCACTATCTGATTAATTTGAATTTACCAGACCGAGTCACTTTCTCTCCATCTGTAGCTATTGCGTCATATCTATAGACATAGAATCCTGCATCCAATAATTTATCATCCAGTTTCCCATCCCAACCGGGGGTGTTCAAGTCATCTGTTTGAAAAATCAAATCTCCCCAAGTATTAAAAATCATTAACTCTCCTGAAATAAGTCCTTTGAATTTTGGTAGAAAAAATTGGTTTGAGTTGCTCAAGGGAGTAAAGCCTGTAGGAAACATTATCCTATAGCTTCGAATAATTGACACTCTTTGAGTCAAGGATGCTTCGCAACCCCACATATTGGTGACAGTTAGCACCACATCAAATTCACCTTTTTTACCATAAACATGGGTAGGGTTTTTCTCAGTGGATACAGACCCGTCCCCGAAATCCCAACTCCAGCTTTCGGCACCATTGGGAGACAAGTCTCTAAATTGAAATTCATCGTCTGGAAAAAACCCACCATCTTCCTCTCCTTTTACACCTGTACCTCTTATTTCAAATGAAAAATTAGAAATGAGTTCCTCTTGAAGTATAACAACTTGTATAGGTTCCGGAGATGAATAACAATCTAAGTCTGCATGCTTAATCTGCAATTGATATTCACCAGAGACAGAAATTTCCTTCATCTCATCGTCCAAAAACGTTTCTCCTCCACCAGAGAGCTTATAATCAAACGTAAAAGGATCATAATTCGAAATACTTTTAGTCACATCCACAGTCTCCCCAGGAACACAACCCACAACCGGTGATTCAACTCCGAAATCCGGAAACTCCGGGAAACTCACCAAAATTGAATTGGAGATGGCTGGACAGTTTTTTCTGTTGTAGGCTTTAACTACATATTCACCAACTGAGCTAGCAAAATATTGCTCGGAGGTTGCTCCGGTAATTAGCTCATCGTCCTTATACCACTCGTATCTCTCATAGATTTCACCTCCCTTAGAGGTGAGAGTTACCGATTCTCCGCCACACAACCTTACTTCTTCTACTATCTCTAGGTTCCCATTCTCATATATACTTATCGGTTCCGGAGATTCTTGAATTTTCAAAGTCATGGCATTTCCCTCTGAGCTTTTTCCGTAGGTATCTGTAATGGTGTAATAAACAGTTACACTTTGATCAGTGTAGCCTTCATTTGGGAAAAATGTAAAGTCTCCACCATCAGATCCGGCTGTAAAAGTCCCTTCCGGTAATTCCAAAACTCTATTCTCTTCGCGACATTTTCCCTGAGTGCAGATATCATCACTTTCCTCTTCAATATCTTCCAAAGATGCATAAAACTGTAAGCATCTGATCTCACTATTCTCATTAGGTAAAATCACTTCTTCATCAGTGATGTAATAGGTGTTTTCCTGTCCTTCACATGAAGCAAAATCAGAGAAATCAACTCCTGATGGATTTTGCAAGCCTTCATCATTGGACACTTCCACTATCAGATTTCTAATTTCATGGATATTTGTTTCACCTCCAGTAGATGCCGCGAACCCTATTTTTAGGTTCTTTGGAGGCTCATATGGAAATGGAATGCCTGGAAAAATTGTAATAGTCCTAGGTTCATTGGCAAGGGTGGTGACTACCATTTCCATTTTCAAGATATACCCTATTCCTGCTGGGTTAGGCTCTAACTCCAAAAACACTTTTCGATACCCTGGAACAGCTGGGTCTGTAACTCTTGTAGTACCTTGTCCCCCAGAGCTTAGTGGAAATTGAAATTCCACATCTAACGCTAAACCTAGAGGGCCCGTCGGCGGATCCAAAGTCATTTTTCCACCGATAAATTCATATCCGTTTAATCCAGATCCACCTTTCCTGATGGAAATGCTATTTGGGTATAATCCATTGGGGGAACCATTGAACCCTCCAATCTTTCCTTCGCTGTTATTACTGAAATTCCCAAAGCTATCAAAGCCAATCCCCAAATATCCACCTGTCATTCCAGGAGTACTGCCCCTCTGTGCGTATCCAAAAGAGCCTCCAAATCCACCGGTTCTGAAGTTTTGAACATCCGCATCGAATAGAAAAACTGTTAACCCATCCGCACCGCTTCCACCATACATGAAATATTCAAAGGAGGTCTTTATCCCATATGCTGGAGAAAAAGGGATATCTATATAAACGTAGCCATTTTGTTCTCTTTGTGCATCAGTCAAACGGAGAACACCATTCTCCATTCTAGCATTTCCTCCAAAAATGGTTTCTGCTCCTACAGATTCTTGATCAGCAAAAGTCTCACAATACGGAAACCCTACTTGCCCTTTTGCATTAAAAGCGAAAGCAAAAAGAAAAAGTAAAAGAGGAAGGCGTAAAATTCTATTCAAGTTGAATTATTTTGGATGACCAAAATACACTATAAACCCATAGAAATAAAAAAGCCCTTGAATTAATATCAAGGGCTCCAACTATTGTTTGCTTTTGATTAGCGCATGATTGTCTGTGTACGATCTGGACCTACGGAAACCAATTTGATTGGCACATTTAATTCTGTCTCCAAGTATTCTACATAATCCTTCAATTCTGTAGGGAAGTTGTCATAAGCATGGATATTCTCAAGTGAGCAATTCCATCCTTTCATCGTTTTGTAAACTGGAGAAACTTCCTGCTCAGTAATCTCAAAACTCAATTTATCAATTCTCTCTCCAGAAGCGAGCTCATAATGTGTACAAACTTTGATCTCCTTGAAAATATTTAATACATCACCTTTCATCATGAAGAGCTGAGTAACGCCATTGATCATAATGGAATAGCGAAGAGCCGGCAGATCTAACCAGCCACATCTTCTTGGTCGGCCAGTCGTACTTCCAAATTCATTCCCTTCTTTCCTCATGTCCTCACCGTCCTGATCGAATAGTTCAGTAGGGAAAGGTCCGCTACCAACTCGGGTGCAGTAAGCTTTGAAAATCCCGAAAACCTCACCGATCTTGGATGGAGCAACTCCCAATCCGGTACAAGCTCCTGCAGCCATAGTGCTGCTACTTGTCACAAATGGATAACTTCCAAAATCAACATCAAGCAATGAACCTTGAGCTCCTTCAGCAAGAATTCTCTTTTTCGAATCCAAAGCCTCATTTACCACATACTCACTGTCAATTAGATTCAATGTTTTGAAAAACTCAACAGCAGCGAAAAATTGCTCCTCCATTCCAGGCAATTCATCCAATGGATGGCTGTAGAATGAAAGGGTAGTTTTATGCTTAGCGACTAATGCCTCATATTTCTCTTTGAAATCAGGACTAAGAATATCCCCTACTCGAAGCGCTGTTCTTCCTATTTTATCCTGATAAGTTGGTCCGATACCTTTAAGAGTAGATCCAATCTTCTTATCTCCTTTGGATTTCTCCGAAGCAGCATCTAGCAATTTATGTGTTGGGATGATAATCGTAGCTTTCTTTGAGATCACTAGATTTTTCATGTAATCAATGGAAAATTTACCTAATCCATCGATTTCTCTTTTGAGGACGATTGGGTCGAGAACGACACCATTTCCTATAATATTAAGTATCTGTGAGCGAAAAATCCCAGAAGGGATCTGATGTAAAACGTGCTTTATTCCGTCAAATTCTAAGGTATGCCCAGCATTTGGACCACCTTGAAAACGGGCTACAATTTCATATTCTGGCGCTAATACGTCTACTATTTTTCCTTTTCCTTCATCTCCCCACTGGAGACCTAGAAGTACATCCATCTTCATTTGATGTGCGGTCTTATCTGTTACACTTGACTTTTTGAAGCGTGAAATTTGCGATAAGCCCATACAAAACCAAGAGAAAGGTGGTAATTATTTATGTTGAACAATAACCAACCTGCTTTTTCCAGTTTAAATAAGAGGAGCTGAAATTTATTTTGAGTTGCCTTTTTTAAAGTCTTCAATCGAATCATACACTGTAAAAATATTATTCAGCTTCGTGATTATCAGCAATTTCTTTACATGCTCAGATGGTGCGGTAAGGTAGACTTCCCCATCTTTATTTCTCATTTTAGTAAGCATAGTGATCAAAAGTCCGATCCCACTGGAACTGATATAACGTACTTCACTCAGGTCAACCACAAATTTTTTCGCCCCGTCTTCTATTGCATCCGAAACGACTTCAACCAATTGTGGGCCCACTTCGTCACCTATCAAATCACCTTGGATAAAAAGGTAATTTGCAATTTGATCTTTGCTTGTAGTATAAGTCAGTTTCATATAATGATAATTTGTCTTTTAATGAAAAATCTCGCAATGGAAATGAACATCTTCGTTGATAACTCTTAAGTCTTGCCTCTGCCTAACTCAAGTTCATGTGGTTTCTACTTTTCTATTTTCACAAATCTCTTTGGTACAATTACCATACAAAATTAGAGAGTGGTGAAGCACTTTAAAATTTAAAATTTCCCCAACCGTATTTTGGATATTTTGAATTCTAGGGTCGCAGAATTCCAGTACCTTATTACAATCTGTACAAATCAAGTGATCATGCTGCTTGTACCCATAGGACTTTTCAAATTGCGCGAGATTTTGACCAAACTGATGCTTGGTAACCAAGTCACATTCGACTAAAAGATCTAAAGTATTATAAACAGTAGCCCTACTAACTCGGTAATTCTTATTTTTCATGCTGATGTATAGAGACTCTACATCAAAGTGTCCGGTTCGGGAGTAAATTTCTTCGAGGATGGCATATCGCTCAGGTGTCTTTCGGAGCTTTTTAGTTTCAAGATAAGCTGTAAATATCTTCTTTACCTCTTCGAAGTGGGTTGTATTCAAAGCCATTAGTTGGGTATTTTTTCAAATATAACTTTTGTAAGTAAGAAAAGATTCATTGCATCAATCAAACCTTGAAACCTTTAAGATTCCATCAACTTCTACAAGATTTTCTATTAGCTTGTCAAGATGCTCTGTACTATGAACATAAAGCTTAATTGTTCCTTCAAAAATACCAGCATCAGAATCAACGGTGATTGAACGCATATTCACTTTCAGTTCATTTGAAATCACCTTCGTTACATCATTGATTAAGCCTACTCTATCTGTACCGAGAATTCTCAATCCTGCCAAGAAGGCTATTTCTTTCTGACTTGTCCATCTGGCTTTAATCACCCTATTTCCGTGATTGGAAAGTAATTCGAGTGCATTTGGACAGGAAGTACGATGGATTTTGATCCCTTCATTTACAGTCACAAAACCAAAAACGTCATCTCCAGGGATAGGATTACAGCATTTGGCCAAAATGTAATCGACAACGTCCATATCCTCTCCTATCAGCAACTGATCGTGATCTGGTCCCTTAAGACTTTTTATTTCTTTGGTAAATGTAGATTCATCCCTTACTTTTTCCTGTGTAGACTTGTTCTGGAGTTTCTGAGTTGCTTTGAAATCCTTGAAGGATTTAATCGAAGTTGGGTCAATCGCGCCTATTCCCACCCGAAAATAAAATTCATTGGCAGTTTTAAGTTCAAAATATGCCCGTAGCTTTTCCACAGATTCAGAGTTGAATTCCATCTTCATCTGCTTCATTTTTCGCTGAACTATTTCTTTCCCGTCCAGAATTGCAGACTTTTTATCCTCTCGGAGCGCATCTTTAATTTTAGCCTTAGCTCGTGTAGTTACGACATTATTTAGCCAATCTTCAGTAGGCTTTTGCTTATTTGAGGTCAGTATTTCTACCTGATCTCCATTTTTTAACTTATGAGAAATTGGAACCAGCCGTTGATTGACTTTTGCACCAATACACTTAGCCCCTACTTCGGTGTGAATTTCAAAAGCAAAATCCAGCGCTGTGGAACCAAACGGCAACACTTTCAAATCCCCTTTTGGAGTAAATACAAAGACTTCGTCATGGAACAGATTCCCTCTGAAATCATCCATGAATTCTATGGCATTCCCATCATTGGACTCGAGAAGACCCCGAACTTGGGTAATCCAATCATCCAATCCAGACGGACCTTTTGAATTTTCCTTGTCTTTGTATTTCCAATGGGCAGCATAACCACGCTCTGCTATTTCATCCATTCTCTCGGTTCGAATCTGAACTTCCACCCATTGACCTGTTCCGCTCATAACTGTGGTGTGTAGCGATTCATAACCATTCGAACGAGGGGTACTGATCCAGTCCCGAAGTCGATCAGGGTTTGGTCTGTAGAAATCAGTCACAATAGAATACACCTGCCAGCAGTCAGCTTTCTCACTTTCTAAGTCACTTTCCAGAATAATACGAATAGCAAATAGGTCATATACCTCCTCAAAAGGAATTCCCTGCTTTTTCATCTTATTATATATGGAGAAAACAGATTTAGGCCTGCCTTTAATCGTGAAGTCCAACCCAGTCCTATTCAACTCCTCCTCAATCGGTAGGATAAAACTCCTGATAAATTTATTTCTATAAGATTTGGATTCATTGATTTTGAAGACAATATCCTTATAAGTAGCGGTGTCTGTATACTTCAAATACAAATCCTCCAATTCAGATTTAATGGAGTAAAGTCCTAGTCGGTGAGCCAAAGGGGCGTAGAGGTACATGGTCTCAGATGCAATCTTAAGCTGCTTGTGTCTAGGCATACTGGCCAACGTCCTCATATTATTGAGTCGATCAGCAAGTTTGATTAGAATCACACGCACATCATCAGAGAGCGTGAGAAGCATTTTTCGGAAATTCTCCGCTTGCTGAGAGCTTCCAGATTCAAAAACTCCAGCGATCTTGGTGAGGCCGTCTATGATGGTCATGACCTTGTAACCAAACTCTCTCTCAATGTCCTCAAGCTCCCAATCGGTATCCTCAACAACATCGTGCAGCAACGCAGACACGATGGAAGTTGTCCCCAACCCGATTTCCTCCACGCAAACTAGCGCGACCTCAAGAGGATGATAGATATAGGGCTCTCCAGATTTCCGACGCATATCTTTATGAGCCTCAAGAGAAACATTAAATGCCCTTTTTATAAGTTTTGCATCACCTGGTTTAAGAATGGGCTTTGCCTGTCTCAACAGCCTACGGTAGCGTTTGAGTATTTCTTTTCTTTCTTCTTCTATGTCCACTTCAATCATACAGGAGGAATTTAATACAAAAATGTGCAGAGACTCATTTTGTATCAAATGTTAAATATTTTTTTTTGAATGCTATTGCATTTTATTTAATAGTGCCTACATTTGCATCCACAATTGGATTTGGAATCAATATTCTATTCTAATTTGTACGTATTGCGGATGTGGCGAAATTGGTAGACGCACTAGACTTAGGATCTAGCGCCGCGAGGCATGGGGGTTCGAGTCCCTCTATCCGCACTTAAATACCGAACCCTCAATCACTCAACTGTCTTCAAAAACAGGGATGGGATTGGGGGTTTTTAGTTAATCTTCATTATTAAATTTTGAGCTTTGGAAATCACACAAGACAAGCATTCAGCAAATCAAGCTTTAATTAAAATTAAATTAAACGAAGCAGATTACCAACCTAAGGTTGACGCAAAACTTAAGGACTTTGCCAAAAAATCTAACATCAAAGGATTCAGACCTGGAAAGGCTCCTTTGTCTATGGTGAAAGGCATGTACGGTACTTCTGTACTTGTAGAGGAAATCAACAGTATCCTTAGCGAATCACTGAATACTTACTTAAAAGAGCAAACTTTCAAAATTCTAGGTGATCCGCTTCCTCAAGACCAAGAAGCTATCGATTGGAAAACTCAGAAAGATTTCGAATTTGATTACAAGATCGGATTCGTAGAAAATGTTGATCTCACGCTTGATCCAAAAATCAAAGCAACAAAATATTCTATCAAAGTAGATGATAAGTTAGTCAATGAAACTCTTGACAACCTAAAGTCACAATACGGTAACAGTACCAATCCTGAAATAAGTGAAGAAGGTGATCATATCTATGGTGACTTGAAAGCAACGGAAGGATCTTTTGAAAAAACTGTTTCTTTGGATTTGACTAAAATCACTAAGAAACTTGCTGGCAAATTTGTTGGATTAGGTAAAGAAGCTGTCGTAGAATTCGAAGCAAAAGATGTGAAGAAAGGTCAGTGGGAAGAGGCTTTCGGATTAAGCGAAGAGGAATCAGCTGATCTTGACGGAACTTTTACCTTGACTGTAAAAAACATCAATAGAAAAGAGATTGCAGAAATGAACCAAGAATTCTTCGATAAGATCTTCGGTCCTGATCAAGTTTCTACAGAAGAAGAATTCATTACTAAAGTACGTGAGACACTTCAGGCAAACTACGACAAGGAATCTAAAGTATTCACTGAAGAGGAATTGAAGAAGGTATTGACTGATGCTGCAAAAGTGGATCTTCCAGAGACTTTCTTAAAAGAATGGTTGATGATTGCCAATGAAGGCAAAGTAACTGCTGAAGATATAGAGAAGGAATTCCCGATCTATGCAAAACAATTAACTTGGTCATTAATCTCTAATGAGATCGCTACTAAGCACGAAGTAAAAGCTGAGCATGAAGAAGTGATCGAGAAAACCAAGCAAATGGTTCGTGAACAATTCGCAGCTTCAGGTCTTGGAGCACAAATGGAAGACAGCATGGATATGTTCGTTGATAATTACCTTAAAGGTGAAGAGGGTCAGAACTATATGAACATGCTTACATCTATTCAGAATGAAAAAGTTCTTGCTTTCGCTTTGGACAAAATCAGTGTGAAAGAAAAGGATATCACGATTGACGAATTCAAGGAACTTTTAGATAAGTAATTCGCTTAAATCATCATAAAAAAGCTCTTATTAAAGGGCTTTTTTTATTTTTGCTTACCACAACATACTCAAAAGATGATTAACAAAGACGAATTCCGGAAATATGCCATTCATAATCAAGGCGTAAGCGGTACTGCTTTTGATCAGTACACGCAACATATTGAAAACATGACTCGCTCTGTAATCGAAGAGCGACCTCAAAATTTCAGAGAGATTGACGTATTCTCCAGATTGATCATGGACCGCATCATCTTCCTTGGAACAGGCGTAGATGATCACATCGCGAACATTATCGTGGCCCAACTACTTTTTCTAGAATCAGTAGATTCTAAAAAAGATGTGTTACTTTATGTCAATAGCCCAGGAGGATCGGTGACTGCCGGTCTTGGTATTTATGACACGATGCAGTTTATCAGCCCTGATGTAGCGACTATCTGTACAGGGATAGCTGCTTCTATGGGAGCTGTTTTGCTTGCAGGAGGTGCAGCTGGTAAAAGATCAGCACTGAAACATTCCAGGGTGATGATTCACCAGCCTTCTGGTGGAATGCAGGGAAAATCTACAGATATGGAAATTTCCTTGAAGCTTATCCTTTCCATGCGTGAAGAATTGTATGGAATTCTTTCTGAACATACTGGAAAAACCCCAGAACAGATCGAAAAGGATTCGGAAAGGGATTATTGGATGAAAGCGCCAGAAGCAAAAGCTTACGGCCTAATCGATGAAGTATTAGTTAAAAAACCAAAATAATGGCTCAAGTTACCTGCTCCTTTTGCGGTAGAAATAAGAAAGATGTAGATCTCATGGTGTCGGGCATTTCCGCCCACATCTGTAATTTCTGCATTGATCAAGCTCATATGATTCTCGGCGAAGAAGATAAAGCCAAGAAGCCAGGAGATGCAAAACCTAAAATCAAACTCAAGAAACCGAAAGAACTCACAAGCTATCTTGATCAATATGTTATTGGTCAGGAAGATGCAAAGAAAGTTTTGACAGTGGCGGTATATAACCATTACAAGCGCCTTTTTCAAAAGGATGAAAATGATGAAGTGAAGATTGAGAAATCTAACATCATCATGGTGGGTGATACTGGCACAGGCAAAACCTATCTCGCTAAGACACTAGCTAAAACCTTAGAAGTCCCTTTCTGCATAGCGGATGCCACCGTATTGACTGAAGCTGGATACGTAGGAGAAGATGTCGAAAGTATCCTGACTAGGCTGCTTCAAGCTGCTGATTATAATGTAGAAGCTGCTGAAAGAGGTATAGTTTATATTGATGAGTTGGATAAAATCGCAAGAAAATCTGATAACCCTTCCATCACGCGTGATGTAAGCGGTGAAGGAGTGCAGCAGGCAATGCTTAAGCTCCTGGAAGGGACTATTGTGAATGTACCACCGCAGGGAGGGCGTAAGCATCCTGACCAAAAAATGATTGCTGTTAATACTGAGAATATCCTATTCATTTGCGGAGGTGCATTTGATGGAATCTCGAGACACATCGGTAAAAGGTTAAACACTCAACCAATGGGCTTCAGCAAAGCAGCAGCAGATGCTGTTGCAGATCGTGAAAACCTTTTACAATACGTAACTGCTCAGGACTTGAAAGCTTTTGGGTTGATCCCAGAGCTCATAGGACGACTTCCTGTTTTAACTCATTTGGATCCACTGCATAGTGATGCATTGAAAAGAATTCTTACCGAGCCAAAGAATGCTTTGGTAAAGCAATATGCAAAACTACTTAATTACGAGGGAGTTACAGTGACATTTGAAGAAAGTGGCATTGATTTTATTGTGGAAAAGGCGGTTGAATTCAATCTGGGAGCAAGAGGGTTGAGATCAATTTGCGAAGCTATTATTACGGATGCGATGTATGATATTCCTTCTGATGATTCGATCAAGGAATTGATAATAGATGCGAAATATGCGCATGAGAAATTTGATAAGTCGAAGTTTAAGCGACTTCAAGTAGCATAAAAATAAACCCTGCTTCACTGAGGCAGGGTTTATTTTTGATTTAAACTATTTAGTATCTGCCTAGCAGTAGTGTCTGAAGCACTTCGTTCTCCTATTCTTTCTTTGATGAGATCGTACCCTTGTAGCATATAGCCTTTGTAAACTTGATTTCCTAAAATCTGTTTAAGCTCAGTCTTAAGATTAAGAACAGAAAAATCATCTTGAATAAATTCCTTTACTACTTCTTTATCGGCGATTAGATTTACCAATGAAATGTATGGTACTCTGATCAAATTTTTCGCGATTGCATAGGAAATGGAACTAGTCCGATAGACCACTATCTGAGGAACTCTAAAAAGAGCAGTCTCCAAAGTTGCAGTCCCCGAAGTTACCACCGCCGCAATGGCATGAGATAATAGATCATACGTTTGATCGAAGATTACACGAATACCTGCATCTATACCGCGCTGATAGATAGCTGAGCCAAGATCTCCAACTCCTGCAATCACAAATTGAGCATTTGGAAACTCTTTCACTAACTCAACCATCCGAACAAGCATGGCGTTGATCTCTTGAGCCCGGCTTCCAGGCAATAAAGCAATAATAGGCTGATAACTCAGCTCATTCTTCTGAAAAAAAAATTCATGTGGAAAAAACTTAGATATCTGATCCAAAAGCGGATTCCCCACATAATGGATTTTCAAATCGTACTTTTCAAAAAAAGTTGGCTCAAAAGGTAAAATAGAGTAGATGTGGTCCGTGTAGGCTTTTAGCTTGAGAGCTCTTTTCTGATTCCAAGCCCATACTTTTGGCGGAATATAATAATGAACAGGAATATTATTCTTTGTGGCAAAAGTGGCGATTTTCATATTAAACCCACCGTAATCCACTAGAATGATCGCATCTGGTCTAAATGACAAAATATCATTCTTTACCAGTTTGAGATATTTAAGGACTTTACGGAACCCTAAGGCAACTTCCAAAAACCCCATCAAAGCCACCTCAGCGTAGTCTACCGCTATATCTACTCCAGCATCTTTGGAATAGCTACCCCCCATCCCACGAATATTTAGATCTGAATTTATCTCGAATAGAGATCTCACCAAGTTGGAGGCATGCAGATCACCTGATCGTTCGCCGGAGATGATGTACAGTTTGCGGGGTTTCAAATTTCAAATTTTAAATTTCAAACTCTAAAAATCACTCGCCAAGATACTCCACAAAATTCCGTGGCGTCTCGTACAGTGTAAGCTTATGAAGACCTCCTTGGGATGTGATCTCTGAAACGGCTGGTTCAAGTATTTTCCAGAACTCCATAATCAGATTTTCACAGCTGGCCAGTTTCCCTTGCATAAAATCGACATCGACATTCAGGTTTTTGTGATCCACTTTTTCAATCACCAAGTTTCGGATGATGGTACTTAGCTTCTTTAGGTCCACCACAAATCCTGTTTCTGGATCTGGAAGACCTTTTACCATCACGATCAATTCAAAATTGTGCCCATGCCAATTAACATTGGCGCAAGGTCCAAATACTTCAACATTTTTCTCATCTGACCACTTCGGATTCCACAGCTTGTGGGCTGCATTGAAGTGTTCTTTTCTACAAACGTAAATCATAGCATTCTGAAATTCGGGGCGAAGTTAGCCAAAAAAGTACATATTAATCGAAAGACTAGCCCTTGAACACCAAAAGAAAAGCCCGATTGATGTCGGGCTTAAGCACTGAAAATAGACTATAATTCGTTAAGTTTTTGAAAGAAAATCGTCAAATGATCCTCTCTCCCAAGATTAAGGTCATTTTTTTTCACGATTTCCTTCCCAATATCCTGATCCTTTTCACGCAGCGCCTTGAGAATATTTCTAGTGTTATTCCGAACACTCTGGACGTTTTCGTCAGAATCTATCAAGTAAAAGCTCTCCTCAAACACGAACATTCTACCAGCCGTCACAGCATAACTATTTTTAGGAGGTGTAACCAAATCAGAATAAAATCTCCTGATCAACGTATAGTTTTTTCCCTCTGCAATTACATTCACTAAATCATTTGGCCCCAGATTTGGTACAAAATCAAACCCTTTTTTAATCAACAAACTGGTTAACATTCCTTCGTTATTATTGATCAACTGAAGAGAAGGTCTAGTCAAAATTGCATATTCCACAAAATCCTTATTCAGATAAATTTTATTGCCAGCTTCATTGATTACTTCTAACTCATTGTCATGAATATTAAATTTATATGAAACTTTTTCTTTTAAGCCAGCATTGGTAAACCCTATATCAGCTGTTGACCAATCATCGAAAAGGTAAGGAGAACCATCGATTTCAGTGTATGAATTTAACCGGGCAGGAGCTCCATTCATATTTATATTAGAAATTTGTGCTACTGCAAGATTGGAACAAAATAGACTTGCAATCAGTAGGATATTTTTCATTAGTTTTTAATTACTTTTTTATTAAGTGTCAAATTATTTGTATTGATCTTCAGGATATACAACCCTGATGGACCGGTCATTAAAAGTTCAAAATTCAATTCATCATCAGATTTGTTTGCACTTTGGGAAACGTATATTCTACCTGCCAAGTCTATAAGCTGCACTTCAACATTACCTCTATAATTATTGGAAATGGTCACATTCAGCTTGTCAGTTGTAGGAATAGGACCAACAAACACGCCAAACCGGCTTAATTCTGACTCATTATCTGGTATTGCAGAAATAACAGTTGGTTCAGAGATCCGATTACAAGCGTCATCGAAGATTGCAACTTGGTAACGTCCATCACTTGTAGCTTCAAAGGATCTATTGGTAGCACCTTCTAATTTCACATCATTGAGATACCATTGATAGGAAGATCCTGATTGCTGGGATGTGAGAACATTCCCGTTTACAACAATGTTTGGCTTGAGTAAGTCATTTTCGACTACCGTTACCAGTTGGTCAAATTCCGTAGATCCAGAAGCATTCGTAATAGTCAACGTAATCAGATAATCTCCTGGCTGGTCAAAAACGAATATAGGATCAACTTCAGTGGAAGTACCTACTCCCCCAAAATCCCATAAATATTCTGAAATTGATCCTTCACTTAGATTCTCAAACTCAGATGCGGCACCTACACAAGTAAAACTACTAACAAAGTTAGCGAACAAAACATCATCACAATTTTGAGCTAGCCATCCTGCAGAATTTGTAAGAGAAGCGTTGCTACCAAGATTGATTATCGCGGAACCATCTAGGTCAACATTGGAGATATTAAGATTTTCAAAGCAATATTTCCTATACTCGTCATGGATTAATGTCCCCCTATCTGAGGAAGTTATTTCAGCATTTGAAGTAGAGGTTGCTTCAACTGTTATCATATTCAACACTGAGATTTCTCCTGACTGGTTCAAATCCAACTGAGAACCAGCACCAAGCGTCAAACCCTCCACTTGTATAGAAGGGGCAGTTTGAATCATTTTACCATTCAAAATTTCTAGATTTCTGAAACCATCTGAAGAAACATTCAATTCACCAGAACCAATAATAAGTTTAGAAAAATCTCCTGAGGAATTATTTTCAAATAGGCCACTTTCCCCACTAAATTCTATGTCAATTCCCTCTTTAACAGTTGAGTTATTAGAAATAGACAAAACAGTTTTGAATTCAATCTCCTGGAAAACTCCCGAAATTTCCGATGAGGAAGTAAGCGAAAGAGAGTTTAAACTCAATCGTGGAATAGCAATTTTAAGATTTGCATTAGAAACTGAAACTTCATCCAGATTTTCTGCTTGCAATAACTGCCAATTCCCAGATTGGAAATTTAATTCTACATTTTCAAACATAGTATTACCTAACTCAACCAGCTGGTCATTTATTGTAGAATTAATAAAAACAATTCGACCATTTTTAATTTCGGTAAGTTGATTACTAACTCTAAACCCATTAGAGACTGCAATATCATTTCCACTCAAATTCATCGAGACTGATTGGCTGCCAAATAGATTTATACTAAAGGCATTAGCATCTGCGGGAAAATTGACTACTAAAGAATTTGCAGCAGCTCCTTCAAAAACAACCCTAGTTCCTAAAGAAGGGATCTTATCAGCAGCAGAACCATTGGAAGTTTTTGACCAGTTAGATGGATTATTCCAATTTCCACCGGAATTCCCTATCCAATACAATGTCTCTGCAGCTCCATCAGCAGTTCCTGCCTTCATAACAAAGGAGAAATCCTGTACCCCGTTTATCAATTCATCCTTATGAGTTACAATTACTTTATAGCGCTGAGGCTTTGGGTTAGGTATGTAAATCTGCTCGACGTTATCTCTAAAATTGTCCTTATCCGTTTCTGCGATAGCAGAAAGTCTAACAGCCGGATTGAGTGTATAAGGAAAGTACGTCTTACCCTCTTCATCTATGATTCTTAAATCCAAATCATTAACCAGCATCAAGTTTTGAGGATTAACGGACGGCGAAGCTGGATTTCCAGCAGGATCTGTCCAAGCAATTGTAATACGGATTGGTTGAATTCCATCCGATACAAATTCATTTTCGAAAATAGCTCCCTGTTCAAGACTTTCCTCCCGAATCACATCGGAGCTTCCGTTCTCATTTAAAATAATTTCCGCTGCTCCTTTGGTATTTAACAAGCCCCATCCATATACGTAATCTGGACCGGGATTATTCCCTGCTTCTCTGGTGGTGTTTATCATGAGCGCTTTCAAAGTCGATGCCCACATATATCTACCTGCATTTCGCTGCGCAAACAGTTGTTGGAGTAACAAGAGCGAACCAGTAACATTTGGTGATGCCATCGAAGTACCACTGAGTGAAGCATATGAATCAGTTGTGCCTCCATTTGCAATAGCAGTGCTGAATACACTGACACCCATCCCCACCACATCTGGCTTTATTCTACCGTCATCTACCGGCCCAACGCTGGAAAAACTACTTATCGCAACATCCTGAGGACCTGTATATTCATTAATATTACTGACTGCTCCTACTGTTATTACATTTTTAGCAACCCCTTCCGGTCCAATTGTGTCATCAGGGCCATCAGGATCTCTTGTCCCATCACCAGAATCAGATCTATCATTACCTGCCGCCCAAACAATCGTATAATACGGCTTAGCAAAAGCCAATTCATCAATACCTCTACTTTTAGAGGAATAAAAACCAAATCGATAGTCCTCATCAGGATCAACAGATGCATTTCCTGACCAAACCCAAGCATTACTGGCATTTCGAAACCAACCCACAACTATTCCATAGGAGTGATTAGAAACTAAATGTCCGTTCGTTTTGGTGAGCGGATCATATGCATTTAAATTCATCTTGGAAAGATCACTTTCCCAGTTAAAAGCCCAACCAGTGCTTTCATTTGCCATGCCTTTAGCATTTGCATTAATCCCAGCTGCCATAATTGTACCCGCTACATGCGTTGCATGGTTACTAATCGTCTCTGTAGAACCGTCAATTTGAGTTAGTCGATCTTGGAATTCAATATGATCAGCTTTTGGTCGTGTCTGATCATATATCCCAACAGTCATTCCTTTACCTGTAAGATTAACTGCCAGACTCCCACCTTGCTGAAGAGCATTGGTAGAAGTAGTGATTGCAGCCCTGGTGTTAAACGTAGTGTAATAAACTGGTGCATTGCTTTCGTCAAAATAATTAAGCTCCGCTATTTGACCATCTTGTAGTTTGAGCAGATAGGGAATACCTAATTGACTAGCTTTTTGTTTTAAAGCTTCTTTATTAAGCAAGAAAGAAGGAAAATTTAAATTGAAATCCCTAGATATAACATTCCGTTCCTCCAAAAGAGAGGGAGTATTGACAACCTGTTGGGCTTTGACAAAGGCAATGCTTAAACCCAATAGCATAACTACAAATATTGATCTCATCAATCTTTTATCCATAAACCAGTTTGTCAACGTTTTAGAACTAAATAAAGTTTAAAAAAAAGGGGGCTAAATAGCCCCCTTTATTATGAGTCAAAAGAGATTCTAGACTTTGGTAAGCACTACAGTACCACCATCTCCCCATGTATTTGACCAAATAATGGTAATCGTACCGTCGTCATTTACAACACCCGAGATGGTGAAAGGATCACCAAACCTATCTGCATTAGATGCAGCACCTGTAAGGACATCGCAGTTATCACGGATAGATCCAGTTGGTTTTGAGTCACCATAGAGACCAGGATACATTCCAAAAGACATATCGTCCATGTTATATAAACCAGTACCTGCAACTGCAAATGACATGGTATTGTCAGAAGCAATTACGAAATCCGTAGCTGTTTGATCTGCACCACCAGAACCATCACCAAGCTGGAGTTCCTCCCAAAAAACAGAGTATGTTCCAGCTAAATCTGAAGGGCAGATTACACGTATAGCTACTTTCAACGAACCATAGTTAGAGGAAACTTCTGCACCAGTAGCACTTGTGATATTCAACAACAAATTAGGAGTCTCTGATGGGTCAATATTCCCTGTTAACACTGTAATTGGTAAGGTAGAAACGAATTCACCAGAACCAATTGTAATAGATTTAGAATCCAATCTATAATGAACACCTTCAACGGCTGTCGAAGTAGGATCTGCCTCAATATTCACAGTAATTGCTCCAGTACCTGATGTAGAAACTCTGTTGATTTGAACATTCAACATATCAGTTTGCGTAGGATTCAATCTTACGAAAGACTGAGTCAATCCATTTGGAAGATTTGCAGCGTTGAATTCTACCTGATTTCCATTGTAGAAAGTATCAACACCTTGATCATCAAAACAAGCAGTGGTCGTCAGCGTAGCGATGAGCATTGCTAGAAATATATATATTTTATTGCTTTTCATTATTTTTTCCGGTTTTAGTTATAACCTGGGTTATCTACCAACAGCTCATTTAATTGTATCTGATCCTGTGGAAGAGGAGCAAGAAGTCTGTAATCCGTATAAGGAACAGGCTGATTGTTACCATGCTTAGTGATTGTAAGACCATTTCTTTTTAGATCGAACCATCTATGACCTTCAACTGCAAATTCAAGTCGTCTTTCAGTCATAATCTGATTGAACAATGCATCACCAGACAATCCACCGTCTACTGGAGACAACCCTCTGTTTGTTCTAAGTGCGTTCAAATCTGATCTTGATCCAGCGGCATCACTAGTTCTAAATCTAGCCTCAGCTCTGATTAGATAAAGCTCTGCAGCTCTAATGATCGGAAGGTTTTCAAGAAAATCACCTTTTGTACCTAACCACTTATTGGATCTGTAAACTGTACCTGTAGCACCAGAACGAGTGGTTTCCGTCCAAGTATCTCTTCGTACGTCTCCAGTTTCGTAGGTTGCAAGCAATTCATTTGATGCAGTTACAATAAACTGTGCACTACTGAAAACATTGGCAGTAAGCGTACACATGGAGTTATTGACACCATCCACTGTTGACCAATCTACAGATCTTATTTCAACCTCAAATAAAGATTCAGGGTTAGGATAAGTAGAGAAGCTTGATACATAATTCGCAGGTGTAGCAAGGCCAGTTCCATCATTTCCAAGACCAAAAGTAGCCATTGATTGAGTTGCCATTGCAGCAGCTTCAGAAAACTTGGAATCATACAAATAAACTCGTGCAAGAAGTGCTTCCGCTGCTCCTTTAGTCACTCTGTAAATTCCTGCTGTTCCTTTTGCAGCTGATGGCAGTAAACCAATTGCAGTAGTCAAGTCAGACTCAATCTGATCATATACTTGTCTGTTTGTAGATCTAGCTCTAAAGTCTGCATCAGAAAATCCTAATGTAGGTTCAGTTCTGATAATCACAGAATTATTCCAACCATCTACTTCTTTTCCTGGCTCATAGCCATAAACTTTAGCTAGATCGAAATAATATAACGCTCTCAAGAAAAGGGCTTCACCTTTAATTCTATTCTTTCTGGTAGCATCACCTTCCACTTCATCAATACCTGCAAGGATAATATTTGTTTCATTAATTGAACCGTAATTACCCCAAAGTCCCATATGGGCTCTGTCTGCATTCACTTCTTGGCCAATATATCGTCCTGTATTTGCTATAATTCTTAAATTATCAGCCATTATTTCAGGAGCAATCATCAATGTTTGTCCATAAGTACCAAATGCTCTAGCTCCACCGTAAGTAGCTGCCAGTAAAGACTCATAACCATCCACGTCTGCAAGTGCAGACTCTGGTGTTAAACTTTGTCTTGGTTCGGTTTCCAATAAATCTGAACAAGATGCCAGAGATATTACAGAACCAAGCGCAATGATTTTTATATAATTTTTCATTCCTATTTCTAATTAGAAGTTAAGATTGATACCTGCAGAAATTTGACGTGCATTTGGATATGCTCCGTACGTACTTCCGATAGAGTTAGCCTCTGGATCAATTCCATTATACTTGGTAAATGTCGCCAAATTCAACCCTTGAACGAATAGGGAAGCGCTTGCCATACCTATTTTACTCGCAGTGGCTGCACCTAAAGTATAGTTTAATGTAACTTGCTTCAATCTGATATATCCTCCATCACTTATCAATCGTGTAGAGAATGTGTTGATATTTGAAGTTCCTGGTTCTTGACCACCTTCGAAAGGTCTTCCTACTGTAGTGATATCGCCTGGCTGCGTCCAATAATCTAATTGATTCACAAGCAAGTTGCCAGTTCCAGATCCCCAGTTTGCAAGATTATACAAATCCGAATTTGTGGCTAAGTTACCGAACTGGTATTGGAAGAAAACTTCCAGTGATACTGGACCATAAGTAAACGTGTTTGAAAGACCACCATAGCTGGAAGGTAAAGTACTACCTTTGTAGTCCAAGGTGTTTTGACCTGTTACATAAGTGAAGTTGCCAGTTCCTGTTCCGTCATCATACATCGCTCTACCATTTGCCGGGTTGACGCCTAGATATTCATTAGTGTAAAAGAAATCTATTGGTTTTCCAACGATCAAACTGTTACCAATACGATCCAAACCATCATATAGAGATATTAATTCGTTCTCTAGGAAAGTGATGTTAAAACCAGTGCTCCATTGGAATTTCCCAGCTACAACGTTCACTGTTTGAACATCAAGATCGATACCTTGATTTCTTACTTCTCCTGAGTTTCTAGTAATTGATCCGAAACCTGAATCAGTAGGAAGTGGAGTATTAAATAGCAGTGCTTGTGAATTCTTTCTCCAAAATTCAATAGTTGTAATAATTCGACCATTGAATAATGTCCCATCTAAACCAAGGTTGATAGACTCTGCCTCTTCCCAAGTCAACAAGTCATTACCCAACTGAGTTAATGTCAAACCACCTTGACCTAAATACTGTCCTGATGAACCTACTAGAGATCTTGAAGCAAAATTGGCAATGTCAGAGTTACCTGTTACACCATAGGAAGCTCTAACTCTCAAGTTATCCAACCAAGTAACATCCTGAAGGAATGCTTCAGATGAAAGTCTCCATCCAGCAGAAACTGCGTAGAAGGTACCCCATCTGTTTTGCTCACCAAATCTAGAGTGACCATCTCGTCTCAAAGTAAAGTCTGCAGTGTATCGGTCATCGTAATCATATTTTGCTTGACCAAAGAAACCAGCTCTTTTGTATTCAGTAAATGAACTACCAACTGAGAATGGAGTAGCAGCGTTGTTCAAATAAATCAATGTTGGATTAGGAAATCCTCTACCTGTTGCAGTTTGCAAATCTGATTGTGAACCTTTGTACTCAAAACCCAAGATACCCGATACTGTATGTACATCATTGAATTTCTTATTGAAATTAAAGTTGTGGTTGGTATTTAAGTTTGTATTTCTTCTAGCTGTGAAAACAGAAGCACCTCCGTAAGATGAGAATACTGGAATCGTAGATGGTCTGTTATTGATATCAGCATTATCAGAGAAATCAAGACCGAAGTAAGAAGTCCAGCTCAACCAAGGTGCAAACTGATAATTCAATTGCAGGTTAGATACTGTCTGTACTGTTTTTCCACTTCTTAATTCTTGAAATACACCTTGCACAATATTGTATCCAAACAAGTGATTGGAAGGGTAAGGAGCAAAAGTTCCGTCTTCATTATAAATCGGAACATTTGGACGAGCTGAGAAACCAGCTACGAAAGGACCGTTTACAAAGTTACCTCTATCGATTGAACCATTTGTATTTTGGAACGCTAATGAAAGATTAGCTGATACAGTTAGATTTTTAGTAGGTCTATGAGTTACATTAAGTCTTCCTGTAGCTCTATCGTAATCAGACATTTGAATTTGACCTTCCTGCTTGGTATATGACCCAGAAAGGAAGAATGTAGTTTTCTCATCACCGCCTGAAACAGAAATATCATAAACACTCAATCTGCCTTCTCTGTAAAGCGCATCTAGCCAATCATAGCTTTGAAGATTTGGGTCTTCAGGGTTACCATAAGTAGCATCTGATCCTGAAGTAGCCAAACCACGGTTTTGATAAGCTACTCTTTTGATTCCAGCCAACTGAGAAGCATCCATCACATCATAAAGATTCAATGGCTGAACAATTCCTTCTTGAACTGAAATTTTTACTTGCGACTTTCCTTTTTTACCTCTTTTAGTATTGATCAATACAACACCATTTGCAGCTTGAGCTCCATAAATCGCAGCAGCCGCAGCATCTTTCAAAACTTCGATTGACTCGATGTCATTAGGGTTGATTGATGCAAGTGCATTCTGGGAACCTTGACCAGAAAGCCCGCCATTGTTTACCTGAACTCCATCCACGATGTAAAGTGGATCGTTACCTGCGTTGATAGAACCAACGCCTCGAATTCTAACATTCAAAGTACCACCTGGCTGACCTGAGGTAGAAGTTACTTGAACCCCAGCAACTCGACCTTGCATAGCACGGTCAAAAGATTGAACTGGAAGATTCTCGAAGATTTCACCCTTAACAGATGAAATAGCGCCTGTAATCTCTCTTTTTGACTGATCTCCATAAGATGTTACAACTACTTCGCTCAAACTTTGAAAGTCAGGTTGCAAAACAACATTGATTTCAGATTTTTGACCAATGCTGATTTCTTGCGTGGTTGTTCCAATGAAACTAATCACCAAAACTGTTCCACCATCGGGGATGTTTAACGAATACTTGCCATCAAGATCTGTGGCAGTACCAACAGTAGTACCTTTAACAAGGACAGTGGCACCTGGAATTGGTTGACCATCCTCCGCAGAAGTTACTATTCCGGTTACTCTACGCCCCTGTGCAAATGCCACAGCACCTACCAGGAATAGCGAAAGCCCTAGGAGTAAAATTTTCTTCATAAGTAATATGATTTGGTTTATATTATACCCAATGATATTCTTATTGAAGCAATATCGCAAAACAGCAGGTTACTTATTTAAGCTGTAGCCAGTGTGATGAATTTAATATAAATCTACATTTCAGCTTTTTTACAAAATTTAAATTGGATTAACGGCAATAATCAGCCAATAACTGCATTTATGTTTTGTTATTCGAACGTTAACAAAAGTTAATTTTTTGTAAAAAATATTTAACAATGAGAGTATTCACTTTCGCTATGAGGAAAAAAATTTAAATTTCAAAATTCAGCTGTTATGCAGAATATTAGTAATTCTTATGATTAAAATCATTGCTATTATTGCTAAAAATAGCCTTTTAATAAAATTTAAATTTGAATTGACAGAAAAAATAAGCATTAAAATAAGAGTATTAGTTTTAGGATTTATTAACTAGTTGGCTTTTGAGGGATATTTAGTAACAGAATAATAATATTTATCCCTTTCTATAATACCTTAATTGTTATTCTTCGATTTAAAGCTTTGTTTTCAGGACTATCATTTTTGACCATTGGCTCCTTATCTCCCTTGCCTTCTACCAGCACCCTACCTTGATGAAAACCTTGTTCAATCAAGTATTTTTGAACACTTTCGGCACGTTGCAAACTAAGAGTCTGATTGTAATTTGCACTTCCTACATTATCCGTATGCCCTATTATCAAGATATTGACATTTGGATTTTCCGATAAAAATTTAACCAGTCTTTTGAGAGATGATATTGACTCAGGTTTTAAGCTATATTCATCAAATTCAAAAAATACATTTTCAAAGACGAACTCTTCTCCAGCTGCTACCGGCACAAGCTCTACTTTCAAATCCTTGACATTTTTAATATTGTCACGTTCCACATTAAAAATTTTGGGCAGATATCCTTTCTTTTCAACATATAATCCCGAGATAGCTTTATCTGGATAAATCATGGTAAATGCACCAGTCTTGCCATCTGCATTGAATCGATATAGCGTACTATCATTGATCAGAGAAACAAGCGATAGCGTAGCATCGATAGGTTCGCCCGTATTCGAATTAAAAACTTTTCCTTCAGTTACGGTAAGGTTTTCACCTAAGGAAATCTCGTCTGGGAATTTGAACCTATATAATAACGAACGGTCGTGTTCTTTTTCCGAGGTTGTCAATTCTGTGAAATAGGCATAATCTTTCTGGGCAGTAATAAATAAAGCAACTTGATCTAATTGATCGTTTATTGGCCATCCCAAATTTTCTGGCTTTGTAAACTCTCCATCAACAACTTTTGAAAGCTGGATATCCATGCCCCCAAAACCAGGATGACCATTAGATGCAAAAAAAAGAATCTCATTATTAAAAAACATGAAAGGTGAAATTTCATCTTTCGGTGTATTTACAACATCCCCCAGATTCTTTGCCTCAGACCAAGTAGCATCATTTTGCATGACACTATACCAAATATCATTTCCTCCATACCCCCCTTTTCGGTTGGAGGAAAAGAAAAGAACTCTTCCATCAGCAGAAAGCGAGGGCTGTGAATCCCATGATCTTGAATTCACATTTTTACCCATATTTCTAGGCCTTTGCCACATCCCATTTACCTTATATGCTATATACAAATCGCAGCTTCCTTCTGAATCTGGAGCATCACATGAAGTATAAATAAGGATATTCCCATCAGCAGTCACCGAGCAAGTCCCTTCGTTATAAATGGAGTTAATTGTTTGGGCAATGCTTTGGGGCTTGGACCAATTTCCTTCCGGGGAAACAAAGGACATGAAAATATCCTCTTTGTCATTATTACCCGTTCCGTCCCGTTTGGTAAATAAAATCTGCTCACCATCTGCAGTCAAAACCGGGAAATACTGAAGTTGAAATTGATTCAGAGGCTCAGGAAGCTTTTCTTTTTCGATGGGTTGAAAATTTCCCAATTGCGAAGCCAAAAACTCCATTTGGTTTCTCATTTCCAGATAATAACTTGATTTCCGGAATGAAGCATCAAAAAGGGGCTCAGTTGCCTGAAATTCATCAAAAGCTTTTTGAAACTCACCTTGCTTTAAATACAGATTACTAAAAACCCACCCTATGTCTGCTCGATTTTGTTTAGTTGCATTCTTTCCACCGAGTCGTGACTTACCTGCACTGGCTGTTTTCTCAGCTTCATCAAGTTTCCCCTGAGTAATTTGAAGCTGGGCTAATTTCACATAGGCCTCTAAAAAAGAGCCTTCTCTGTCAATTGCATCTTTATATTTTGCTATGGCAGCATCATATTGTCGGGATAGTGTCAGCTCTTCAGCCTCCTGATACATCCTTATTGCTCTGCCATCTATGATGGAGTAACTTTGCGCTTTCGCGAAAGAAATCGTCAAAAAAAGAAGAATACCGACTATTATTGGGCGCATGGACTTAAGGAATGTCCATAAATTTATGAGTTTGAAGCGAAATTTTCCATTTTGGGCGTTTTTTTACAAAATCTATAATTTCCGGAGTAAACTTTTCAGCCTTACTCCATTCAGGTTGGAGTCGCAGTTCGCACGTGCTTTTCACCAGAGAGGCATGATCTTCAGCAAAGTCAAAATCACTTTGATGAAATACCACTACTTTCAGTTCATCTGCCTCCTTGTATATAGAAGGATGTGGCTTCTTAAATTTCTTAGGCGAAAAACAAACCCAGTCAAAATCACCGGAATATGGATGCGCTCCGGAAGTTTCGATATTAGTTGTAAAACCCTTGGCTTTCAAAAGTGCTGTCAATGGCCCTAAATCATACATTAAGGGTTCTCCACCAGTAATCACAACCAGTCTCCCTGGGTAAGCCAAGGCATCCTCCACAATCTTTTCTATCGAAAGAACCGGCCACTTACCAGAATCCCAAGACTCTTTGACGTCACACCAGACACATCCTACATCACAGCCTCCTAGCCGGATAAAATAAGCGGGATGTCCGGTAAATCTACCTTCGCCTTGTATGGTATAAAATGCTTCCATTAAAGGAAGCTGAACTCCTTTGGCTACTGCTTCTTCTATATTCATCTGAATTTTTGATAAAGCGGGCAATTGAACCGCTGGGTGAATTATGCCGCAAAGGTAAGGATATGATTGGAAAATTCGAAGTTTGGAAAATTAACGGATTTTGCTCAATTCTATCTTTTGATCAAAATAAGCTCTTTACTTAGGATCAATTATCAAATTGAATTCAAAAGCCCATCAATTTTTCTATTTTTGCAGGCGTTCAGCTAAAAAACAAGAAAAAATACAATCATGGCGGAGTACACTTTTAAGGAGATCGAGAAAAAATGGCAAGCATACTGGGAAAAGAACCAAACTTTCCAGGCCAATGTAAATCCTGACAAACCAAAGTTTTATTCTCTAGACATGTTCCCCTATCCATCTGGTGCAGGATTACATGTAGGACATCCGCTGGGTTACATCGCATCTGATATTGTCTCTAGATTCAAAAAGCTAAAAGGATTCAACGTCCTTCACCCGATGGGTTATGATAGTTTTGGTCTGCCTGCTGAGCAATATGCCATCCAAACTGGTCAACATCCTGCGATCACTACCGAGCAAAACATCGCCAGATATACTGAGCAGTTGAAGAATATCGGTTTTGCGTTCGACTGGAGTAAAGAAGTCAGAACTTCCAATCCAGACTATTATAAATGGACGCAGTGGATCTTCATGCAGCTTTTCAATAGCTATTATGATCTAGAAGCGGACAAAGCACTTTCCATTGATTCATTGATCGATCGATTTGAAAAAGAAGGCAATGCATCCGTAAACGCTGCCTGTGATGAGGATACGGGGAAGTTTACTGCAGCTGATTGGAATGCATACTCTGAAAAAGAGAAACAAGAAACACTCCTTAAATATAGACTGACTTTTCTAGCCGAAACTACCGTGAACTGGTGTGCAGCTTTAGGCACTGTACTTTCCAACGACGAAGTGAAAGAAGGCTTCTCCGAGCGTGGCGGGCATCCTGTGGAGCGAAAGAAAATGATGCAGTGGTCTATGAGAATCACAGCATATGCTGACCGCTTGCTAAAAGGCTTGGACAAACTAGATTGGTCTGAGCCAATCAAGGAAATGCAACGAAACTGGATTGGAAAATCCATTGGAGCAGACGTGGTTTTTCAGGTAAAAGATTCCGATCAAACCATCAAAGTCTTTACAACCCGAGTAGATACTATATATGGTGTCACCTATTTAGCATTGGCACCAGAATCTGATCTGGCGGCTGCACTGATCACTGAAGATCAGCGTGAAAAAGCTGAAGCCTATATAGAAGTAGCTAAAAACCGCTCGGAGCGTGAGCGTATGAGTGATGTCAAAACTATCTCTGGCGCGTTTACTGGTTCCTACGCAATCAATCCATTCAACGGAGAAGAAATCCAGGTTTGGGTGGCAGATTACGTCTTGGCTGGATACGGTACGGGCGCAGTAATGGCCGTTCCTGCGCATGATGAGAGAGATTACAACTTTGCAAAGCACTTCGACCTGGAGATCAGACAAGTAATCGATGGCTCTATGGAAGAAGGTTCATTCCCTGGAAAAGGAGGTTTGATTATCAACTCTGGCTTCATTTCAAATCTTTACATGAAAGATGCCATGAACAAAGCCATTGAATTTTTGGAAGAAAAAGGAATAGGAAAAGGCAAAATCCAATACAGAATGCGTGACGCGATTTTTACACGTCAGCGCTATTGGGGAGAGCCACTGCCGGTTTATTTCAAAGAGGGACTTCCATACTTAATAGAAGAAAAAGACTTGCCTTTGGTTTTGCCTGAGGTAGATAAATACTTACCAACTGAAGACGGCGAGCCTCCACTTGCCCGAGCAAAAGACTGGAACTATAAAACCCCTGAAGGTGAATTTCCTTTGGAAAGAAGCACTATGCCTGGCTGGGCTGGTTCTAGCTGGTATTTCTTCAGATATACAGATCCTAAAAATGGAAATGCTTTTGCTGACAAAGCAAAAACAGATTACTGGGGAGCAGTAGATTTATACATCGGTGGATCAGAGCATGCAACCGGGCACTTATTGTATTCCAGATTCTGGACCAAATTCCTATATGATCTCGGCGTGGTAAGCATCGATGAGCCATTCCAAAAGATGATCAACCAAGGCATGATCCAAGGTAGATCGAACTTTGTCTACAGAGTAAAAGGAACCAATCAGTTTGTGAGCAAAGGATTGAAAGATCAGTACGACACTTTCGAAATGCATGTGGACGTGAATATCGTTTACAACGATCAGCTAAACCTGGATAAATTCAAAGCTTGGAGACCTGATTTGGCAGATGCTGAATTCATCCTGGAAGACGGCAAATACATCTGCGGATCTGAGGTCGAGAAAATGTCCAAATCCAAGTACAACGTCGTTAACCCTGATGACATTATCGAGCGCTATGGCGCAGATACGCTGAGATTATACGAGATGTTCTTGGGGCCTTTGGAGCAATTCAAGCCTTGGAATACCAACGGAATTGACGGGGTGTATAAGTTTTTAAGAAAACTTTGGAATCTATACCACTCCAACTCCGGAGAATTCCAAGTTTCTGATGCAGTACCAAGCAAAAAAGAGTACAAAGCCCTTCATAAAGCCATCAAAAAGATGGAAGAAGACATGGCCAATTTCTCCTTCAATACTTCCGTATCCAGTTTTATGATCTGCGTGAATGAGCTTACTGCCCTGAAGTCCAACAAACGAGGAATTTTGGAGCCACTTGCGATTTCGGTTTCTCCATATGCACCACATATCGCGGAGGAGCTTTGGAGTTTACTTGGACACGAAGGTTCTATAACTGATGCTATTTTCCCTCTTTTTGAAGAAAGGCATCTGGTTGAAAGTGCGTTCGAATATCCAGTGATGATTAATGGAAAAATGAGAGCTAAGATCAACTTAGACCTTTCACTTTCCAAAGAAGAAATAGAAAAAGCAGCGTTGGAGGACGAAACCGTTCAGAAATGGTTGGAGGGAAAAGCACCGAAGAAAATGATCGTGGTGCCTGGCAAGATTGTCAACGTGGTAATTTAAGATTCCTATAGTTAAAAGTAAGGGGCAAGGAAAAATTGAATTTCTTTGCTCCTTTCTTGTTTTAAGGGCTATTTTGATTTCCCAATATATAATCATGATCCTCTACACTTTCCCCATAAGAACCGCTTTTATCGACAGAGATGTAGATATGATCAGCCCAGAATTAGAGATAAAACCGCTAGAATTCACTCAAAGTCCAGCAGCACTCCCCTTCTACTTTATTCTACAGTTTTTCCAGTTGCTTTGGTTTTTACCAAAAACGACTCAATACCTCTGCTTCTTTGGTGGTTACCACAGCGTTTTGCCGGTTTGGTTTGGAAAGGTATTCGGAAAAAAATGCAGCATTCAAGCTGGAGGCACTGATTGCATCAATATGCCAGAAATTGGCTATGGAAACTTCCGAAAGAAATGGCTTCGAAAAGCAACCGTCTACAGTTTCAAAAATTGTAGCCTGATCTTACCGGTAGCTCAAGCCTTAGTTAAACAAAACTATCGTTACGATCCTTCTATTTCTCCCAAGCAAGGGTTGCTAAATCTGATTCCAGATCTTACCACTCCAATTCATATCATCCCTAATGGTTTTGATACAGAATTTTGGAGAAACCTAAATATGGATCGACAACCACTTTCTTTTATGTCAGTTGCAACAGGAACATCAAATCCAGCACGGGCCAAAGTCAAAGGCTACGATTTGATAGAACAATTGGCAGCTCATCATCGCGAATTTACTATTACCGTAGTTGGCGATCCCAATTACCGTTCACCAAATCCAAATGTGAAAGTCCTCGGAAAGCAAACGCCAACTCAACTACTCACACTGTATAATTCCCATCGCTTTTATCTCCAACTTTCTACTTCGGAGGGATTCCCAAATGCACTTGGGGAAGCTATGGCTACAGGGTGCATTCCCATAGGATCTGATGTAGGAGCTATTGCAGAAATTATCGGGGATGAAAGGTTAATTCTAAAAACAAAAAAATATAAGGATTTAGATTCACTTCTAGAAGATCTCCAAGATCTTAACTTACTGAGCATCAGCCAAACTGCTCAACAAAGAATTCAAACTAGCTTCCCATTTAAGAAGCGGAAAAACACCCTTTTAGGAATACTTGAACCAGCTAATACTTAAATTTAATAGACTAAGTTCTTACTCTATATTGAAAAATTAATATAAGTATATAGGAAATATATTATATGTTTTGGTAATCAGTCCATAACTTTTGTTTCAGAAAATCCAAAATTGAAAGCGATTCATTTTTTTCAAAACTTCATCCCGTACCGTTAATAATATGTGAAAATTCATAATTTTTTAAAAATTAAATTATTCAAATTATAACGTAAACAAGCCAAACCATACTGAAATCACTTCAGTAGATTAAATCTCAAAAATACCCTTTTCAAAATTTTCCCTAGGACTTTTTCATTTACGCCAAATTTTCAATTCAAAACAATCAATTCGGGTTTCTTCACTAAAAGTAACCATTTTTTCGGATCTCAACAGAAAATTGATCTAAATCAAAGATTTTTTAAACCCACTTTTCAAATCTTAACAAAATCTTAAAATATATAGACATAAAAAAAGGGGGCTTTTTAGAAAAAGCCCCCAGGAGTGGGTCTATTGTCAATCATCTAAAACCAAATATACTTTTGTAATCCTTGCTGTGTATTTGTTTTTTTGATCTTTATACTTTGATAAACATAATGAAAATGTTTTAAAGCGCCCAAAAACAAATAATTATTTTTTCCCAATTCCTCGAATATTTAAATCAAGCAGCACCACTTAACATATGATCCGAACAATAGAATCACACCTATCTCTGTGAAAAGTGAGATTTTTAGAGCGAAGCCTATTTTTAAGTATCTTCAAGAGCACATCTATTCGCTATGAAAAAATTAATTATCTCAATTGGGATTTTAGCCCTTATCTATTTTACTGCCACTATTATAGTACCACCCTACATTGAATCCCAAAGAAATCCAGTTAAGACATCCCCACCCTATTATGTTTCTGCAGATGCGCAAGGTTTGTACGATAGATTGGACTTTATATCCGATTTACATTGCGACGCCTTACTTTGGGGTAGAGATCTGACCAAAAGAGGAACTCGAGGTCACGTGGATTTCCCGAGAATGCGAGAGGCTAACGTCGCTTTGGAAATGTTCACCATTGTATCAAAATCTCCTGCTGGCCAAAATATGCAGAGTAATAGTGCTGAGGCATTTGACAACATCACTCCACTAACAATTGCTAAAGGAGAATCTCCAGCAAACTGGTTCAGCCTAATTAACCGGACTCTTGCACAATCCCAAAAATTGGAAGACTTTATTGAAGAAGAAGAAGGGAAAGCTATTTTAGTAAAGAATAAAGCTGATCTGCAAAAGCTGATAGAAGCACGTAAAACCGATCCTTCAATAATCGGCGGAATGCTCGGAATAGAAGGAGCTCATGCATTAGAGGGTGATTTAGAAAATCTGGATCGCGTATATCAGGCTGGCGTAAGGATGATTGGTCTCACTCATTTTTTCGACAATGAGCTCGGAGGTTCAGCACATGGTCAAAGTCAAGCAGGCTTGACTGATTTTGGAAAAGAGGTGGTGAGAAAAATGAATGAGCTAAGGATATTCGTAGATTTGGCTCATTGCTCGCCTACAATTGTCGATGATGTGCTAGCTATGACTACCAAGCCTGTGATTGTTTCCCACACCGGAGTCAGAGCAGTGCTGGATTCCCAGAGAAACTTAAGTGATTATCAAATTCAGAAAATCGCTGAGAATGGAGGTATTATTGGGATAGCATTTTTTGATGAAGCTGTTGGCGTGCCTGAACTACCTAACATCATTGCTTCGATCAAACACATTAGAGATCTGGTAGGAATAGAATATGTTGCTTTAGGCTCCGATTACGACGGCTCCGTGGCCGTTCCTTTTGATATTACCGGATTCCCCCTATTAGTAGAAGGAATGCTAAAAGCAGGATTTACTGAGCAAGAAATCAAAGCTGTAATGGGCGAAAATGTAAAGAGGTTTTTCTTACAAAATTTAAACTAGATGAACGAATCACACCTACACCAGGAAAGCAGATATTTTCAGAAACTCCAAGAATATCTACGTGAATTTGTCTACGGAGGAATAGATGGCGCCGTGACAACCTTTGCGGTGGTTGCCGGAGGATTTGGAGCAGATCTGGATGCAGGAATCATAATAATTCTTGGCTTTGCAAATTTGCTCGCTGATGGTTTTTCCATGTCTGTAGGAGCATATCTATCTGCGAAAAGCGATAAAGAAAACTACCAGAAACACGAATCAATTGAATACTGGGAAATAGAAAACCTTCCTGAAGTAGAGCGCGAGGAAATCCGTGACATTTACAAAGCGAAAGGTTTCAAAGGGGATTTATTGGAGAAGGTCGTAGATCAAATCACATCAAACAAAGATATCTGGGTGGCTGAAATGATGAAGGACGAACTCAACCTCATGGAAGAAACCAAAAGTCCATTTAAAATCGGGGTTGCCACTTTCGTTTCATTTCTGATCGTAGGATTTATTCCACTATTAGTGTATTTGTGGACTTTTTTTCACCCCTCACCTATCAATATTTTCTTTTGGACTAGTGTTCTTACTGGTTTAGCATTCTTATTTATCGGAGCATTAAAATCTCTCGTAAACCAAACATCTGCATTTAAAAGTATAACCGAGACAGTTGGTTTAGGCTTATTGGCAGCGATAGTTGCGTATTATGTAGGTGATATTTTAGAGAACTTTTTTATAAAATAATGACATGGACACCATAGATAAAGTATTGGTTCGAATGGATCAAATCGTAGATGAATGTAAAAACACACAATCCCGAATGGGGTATTTTGCTATCCTTTACCGACAAGTCACGCATCGTATTCGTGAGGGGATACTAGCTGGAGAATTCGAAGACAATCCTAGAATGGAGAAGCTGGACGTTCTATTTGCAGGACGATTTATCGAGGCTTACGACCTGTGGAAGCTAGGTCAAACGCCTACTGAAAGTTGGTCGCTAGCATTTGAAGCTAGCACACATAGCAAACATCTAGTTTTACAGCATTTGTTTCTAGGCATCAATGCTCACATCAATTTAGACTTGGGGATTTCTGCAGCAGAAACAATGGGGACCGAGCCAATCGCTGAAATCCAGAACGACTTTAATAAAATCAATGCTGTACTAGCAGAATTAGTAGATGGAGTAAAATCAAATATCAGTAAAGTGTCTCCGATTTTTGGATGGTTGATCCCGCTAGCCAAAGGCCGAGATGAAATGCTCTTGAACTTCTCCATACAACTTGCCAGAGATGGTGCATGGAAATACGCTGGAGAATACTATGGCTGTGAAGATCGAACTATCTCGATTCAAGAACGAGATGAAACCATCGCAAAGCTTGCTAACAAGCTAATTAACCCTGGAAAGTTCTTATCATTTTTAGTGAAAATAGTATGCTTTGTAGAATGGAAGTCTGTGAGCCGCACGATGGAACAGTTAGATGTGGTCGTCAATAAAAACCTGTAAATAAATGTAATGTTATAAGGTGGTAAGATTGGAAACAATGCCACCTTACAACTGTCAAACTTTAAACTTGGATTCTATCTCTGAGATTTCCGATTCAGTCTGAGCTTTATTTTTTTGATTCGTTTTCTCCTTGTTAAGATCAGTAGCATAGAAATGCGTGTCCTGAAAATAGCCAACTCTAGCCTCAGATTCTCCTTTGGCAAAAGTCCATTTCTCCCCCTTGAACAACTTCACCCTATCCTCATGTAGCTCCAAATACTCATCGTAGGGTCCCCGTGGTGAGATTAATTTTACAAAAATTGGTGCCGTTTCTATAGCTATAAATAGCAACATTATAAAGATATTCGCCAGGGCCATTGCCGCGCTCTCGTTTGTCAACACATCCAATGCTTCCATTCGTGCAGCCAAGCCATCAAATCCCTCTATTCCGGGCTGCTGCTTCTCAAACTCCAGCTGTCGCAAAGCTACAAACTCACGAATCAGAGCTTCCAGCGTATCAATTCGCACTTGATTCCTCAGTCTTAGTTCATTAAGAGTAACTTGTGCGGCATCCAACTGTTGCTCTTTCTTTTTAGCATTTGTCCCTAAACCCACAATTCCGCTCGTACTAGTAGTTTTTTCTCCAAATCTCTCAGCATCATATTCATCCTGAAGCTGATCTCTATAAACTTCAAAATCCATAACCTCCGCTTTTAGCGTGTCTATTTTTGCTTCAAGTTCTTGGATTTCGGGAAATCCTTTAGCGAGATTCAATTTGGACTCGGCAATAAACTCAGTTCGCTTCTCATCAATCTTCCGGTTAATTTCCCGCTCAAACATTTTCAATTCCAGCGGCTTCGAAATCACCAACGCCAGCAACACAGCCAGCACTAGTCTAGGAATAGCAAGTTTCCATTCCGACCAACCACTATCCTTTTTTCTCATACTGGAAACGATAAATCGATCAAGGTTGAAAATCATCAACCCCCAAAGCAAGCCAAAAAAAATAGCGGGCCAAATAGATTGAAAAACGGTGAACAAGGCATATCCTGCTGCCAATGCGGCGAGGATTCCCGTGAAGAAAACGGTAGCTCCAATTCCTATATATTTATTTGACTCGGTTGGAGACCTCTTAAGTATAGAGAAGTTAGCTCCACTACAAAACCAGAAAAAACGAGTAATTCTATTCATAAACGGTAAATGGTTGACCTGAATACACAACGCTAAAACTCTTCCAAAAAGGTGTGTATTAAATTTTCGGATATAAAATGTGACGAATTCAGATAAAAAAGCACACTCTGATCAAATAAGGCATATTTAAAGTGATAAAAATGTTATTGCCTGAATTGAGGTCATTCTCCATTTTTGTACGCACTGTTCGAAAATGCTCGCCATCTGAACGGTTTTGTTCAGCTTCCTTTGGGAAATGAAATAATTTGAAGGAATCTAAACGAAAATTGTAAATGTGCTTACCTATATTTAAAATATGAAGAAACTACTCTCCACATTCGCTCTATTATTAGTTATACAGTTCTCATTTGCCCAAGAACTCCCATTTCAAGAGGAAGTAAATAACCGCGCAAAAGAAATCGATGAAGCTGGATGGGTAAAAGGTAGCGCCGTTTTCACGGGTAGTTCAAGCGTGAGAATGTGGAAAAATCTTCAGGAGCAATTCCCGGATGTGGCAATAATCAACTCTGCTTTCGGTGGTTCTACTGCTGATCAACTCTTGATGCATCTGGACAAAACCGTTTTGCGTTTTGAACCCTCCAAAGTTTTCATCTATGAAGGCGATAATGATATCAATGCTGGACAAGAAATTTCAGATATCATGGAAAACCTAGATGAATTGGCAACTAAAATTCACGCAAAGTATCCTAATACCACGGTGAATCTGATAGCTGCAAAACCAAGTCCTTCCCGATGGGATAAAAAAGTATCTTATGTCGCTTTAAACGATTTGATACGTCAATATGCTACTACTCATGATAAAGTTAATATTGTGAATGTGTGGGACATCATGATAGATGACACAGGTAAACCAAAAGCAGATATTTTCATAGAGGACAACCTACATATGAATGACAAAGGCTATGCGCTTTGGAAGGAGGTTTTCACTCCTTTTATGAAATAAGTCAAAAGGTTAAAACTGAAAGGACAATCCAAGTACAACTTGCTCAGACCTAAAGTCATCCTTTCTTTTGATCACCTGATCCAAATTTAATTTTTGATCATTCAACACTCGCTCATATCGCAAGTCTAAGCCTACTGGCCCAACATTAAGCCCTAAGCCAAATTGATATCCAAATAGTAAATCTTTGCCCGAAGTTGACTCAAAAAAATCATCATAATTATCATCCAAGATATAATGGAAAGATGGACCACCAACCAAACTAACTATTTTGAAAAGATGCATTCCAACGATCACCGGTGCATCTAGCCGATTGGCTTTGATTTCACCTATCCCGTTATCAAATTTAGTATGGGAATAAACCAATTCAGGCCTCAAGAAAATGTCGTAAGATGCCAACTTGTAAAAAGCGCCTATTTGATAACCTGTAGAACTGCTAGGTTCCTTCCAAATTGAGCCCGCATCTTTAAAATATTTGCCAGATGTATTGTAACTCACTCCTCCCTTCAGCCCAAACCCTGAACCTTTATGTTGTGCATTTGCTTGTAGAACTATAGCAAAAAAGAAAATAAAGCTGAGTAGGAAGATGTTTTTCATATGATTCTAGCTTGATTGAATTGTGCCAAAATGTATTTCAAAGGACAAACCGAGTAGAGTTACATCTCGTATTTGAAAGTATAAGAATCTTAAAATAAGTAAAGTCTCCAAACAGATTTACTTAAATTGAGTTTCCTGTTAAATGATTTCTATATCATCCAAAACAAAAAAAGAACCAAAAAACATGTTTACATCAAATAAACTACAAACACCACTGCTATCTCTAATTGTGGCGCTGATGTTTGCCTGTGGAAACACATCAGTTCAAAATCAAGAATCCTCTGCTGATTCAGCAAAACTTGAGGAGTATAAAGGCGAAACAGAAGTTGCTACTTTTGCTGGGGGTTGCTTCTGGTGCGTTGAAGCTCCCTTTGAAGGAATAGATGGCGTGATCACAGTAATTTCAGGCTATGCAGGAGGTAAAGAGAAAAACCCAACTTACGGTGAAGTATCTAGCGGAAAAACTTCTCACAGAGAATCTGTACAGATCACCTTTGACCCGGAAGTAATCAGTTATTCTGAATTAGTTGATATTTTCTGGCAAACATTTGATCCGACTGATATTGGTGGATCATTCTACGACAGGGGTTCTCAATATGAATCAGCAATTTTCTTTCATGATGCTGAACAGAAAAAGGTTGCTGAAGAATCTAAGAAATTGCTAGATAAGTCCGGTAAATTTGAAAAGCCAATCGCTACTCCGGTGATCAAATACACAAATTTCTACCCAGCAGAAGATTATCATCAAGATTATTACAAGAAAAATCCTCAAGACTACTATTCATACAGAAGTGGTTCTGGACGTGATAAATTCATCAAGGAACATTGGCCAGAACTTAGTGAAAAAGAATATAAGGCTCCACCAAAATCCGAGTTGAAAAAAACCTTGACTGATTTACAATATGAGGTTACGCAAGAAGATGCCACTGAAATGTCTTTTCAGAATGAATATAACGGCAATAAAAAAGATGGAATTTACGTGGACATCATCTCTGGAGCGCCACTTTTTAGCTCAAAAGATAAATACGAATCGGGATCAGGTTGGCCAAGCTTCACTAAACCAATAGACGCTAGAGCATTAGAAAAGCCAACAGACGATGCGCTCGGCATGCTGAGAGTAGAAGTAAGAAGCAAATTTGGAGATAGTCATCTAGGACATGTATTCTATGATGGTCCAGAACCTACGAGTTTAAGGTATTGCATGAATTCAGCTGCAATGAAGTTTATTCCTAAAGAAGAAATGGAGGCTAAAGGTTACGGTGAATATCTTTGGTTAGTCGATTAAAAATACAATTGAAAAGGCTGCTTTCGAGTAGCCTTTTTCATTTCATAACTATAGGTAATTGATTTTTTTATTAAGTTTTTCACTTAAAAATCATCCCGATATATATCTTTAAGCCAAACTTGTTCTTGTTATGAAAAAATTCGCTTGGATTGCTGGCCTTGTTATAATCGGAGTTTTGGCCGGGATTTTTTGGTATAAATTCTACTTCGTATTTGGAGAAGGAGTAAAAGCGGGGAGTTTGAATTACTTCGTGAAAAAAGGAGTAGTTTTTAAAACCTATGAAGGCAGAGTGGTACAGGAAGGCTTTCAGAGCCCAACTGCCGGCGGATTGCAAAGCAATGAGTTTCGATTCAGTGTAGTAGATGAAGACATCGCAGTGCAGCTAGAAAGGGCTTCAGGAAAGTTTGTGGAGCTTCGCTACAAAGAATACAACGGGATGCTTCCTTGGAGAGGTACAAGCAACTTTGTGGTTACTGAAGTACTCACTATAAATAATGCGGGCAAAACTGACGGATCAGCTTTGCCCTTTGATCAATAATTAAGGACGAGTCCAATAATCGACTACTGTCACTTTATCTAAATGCGGACCTAAGATTGCTCCGAAAGCCTGGTGAGCAGGATGCGGCAAATATGCGTCTCTCGCTTCTTCAGAATGAAAAGTCAACGTGAATGCATGTGTCAATCCTTGATTCAAACCTTCTGGACTAGAATTTACACCCCATTCAAAATCTTCGATTCCGTCAATTTCATTTTGGAGATTTCTAAAAGCATCTACCACAGATTTAATATCCTCTGGAGTAGAAGTTTCTTTAAAGCTAAAATAAACATTGTGTCTTAGGACGGAATCAGGTTTTGCAGGCATAACTTCTTCTTGGATTTCTTTAATTTCTGTTTCGACTTGTTTCTCCTCTTTTTCAGCGCAGGAAAGTGCGAGGACCAAAGGGAGAAAATAGAGTAATTTTTTCATAGGTTATAGATTTTTGACCAATCTAAGGAGATTCACCAAAATATTCTAAATCATGGCCAGATTGTAAATCACCTTTTTGAAATAGAATGGCAATCATAATATAGAGCTATCTCAAAAATAGGGTATTATGCCCCGTCAAATCATGACACAATTCTTTTATCAAAGTACATTAATACCAACACGCAGGAGACATCCCATTTCCTTACCCACTATAAGCCCATTCAACCACGATGATTTGAAAGATTTACCAAAGAAAATGCCTGCAAATCATAGATCTGCAGGCATCAAACTTTGTATTTCTTACTTGGGCGAAGCCCAAAAGGAATTACTTAGCTACTTTCACGTTCACAGCGTTAACGCCTTTTTTACCTTGAACTACGTCATAAGTAACGTGATCGTTCTCACGGATTTCGTGTACTAGACCTGAGTGGTGTACGAATACATCTTCACTGTTGTCTGCTGGTGTAATAAAACCAAAACCTTTGGTTGTGTTAAAGAATTTTACTGTTCCTTCATTCATGATTACTAACTTTTTAAATTGGTGTTTCTATTAAATTTTTGTTGTGTTGTATTCTGTGGCCTAGGAGGATTTTGCGACCTAGGTGCATTTTCTTTTTTCGGTGGTTCTGGTTCTGGCGGCGTGTCTGAGATGTTACCAAACTCATCCACGTACGCAATCATATCGTCCAGATCTCCGCTTTTCGGCTGATCTTTACGAGCAGCCATCTTCTCTTGCTTTTCTCTCTTTTTTCTTTTTTTAAGTTCTGCTTTTTGCTTTTTAATGAATGTGTTCTGGTTTTTTGACATATCGCGATTTTAATTGACAAATGTTATGGCCTTACCGGTTTTTCCGGCCCGACCTGTCCGGCCTATTCTGTGGATATAACTATCCATAGACATGGGAAGCTGAAAGTTGATCACATGGGATACATCAGCTACGTCTATACCTCTGGCAGCTACATCGGTTGCTACCAGTACTCGAGTCATTCCAGTTTTGAACTCATCAATGGTCCTATTTCTGAAATTCTGAGATTTATTACCATGAATCAAACCAGATTTTATTCCAGACTGATTTAATTGCTTACTTAACTTATCTGCAAGTCGCTTGGTTTCAGTGAATATTATCACCTTATCCAGATCAGCTCCTTTAAATAAATCAGCAAGTATATCAAACTTATTCTTGCCTTCCGGCACACGAATAATTTCTTGATCTACATTCTCACTGGTTGTTCCACCAGTGTTTACTTTAATCTCAACTGGGTTATTTAGCAACCCATCAATAAGAGCTTTTTGGCTTGGTTCCAATGTGGCAGAGAAGAGCATAGTCTGACTTCTCTTAGTCATTAAATTTACGAGTTTTTTCACATCGTGAACAAAACCCATGTCAAGCATTCTGTCAAACTCATCCAACACGAGCGTATTTACTCGATTGAGGTGCAGCAGCTTACGATTTGAAAGATCCAGTAATCTGCCAGGAGTTCCGACGATTACATGAAGTTTTCTGCTCAAAGCTTTAAAGTCTGAGTTGATATTCGTACCACCAATGAAAGTGTTGGAGTACAAGTTCATTCCTTTGCTCAGGCTCTTAAATTCCTCTTCAATCTGTAGCGCCAACTCACGAGTAGGTGTTACAATCAGTGCAGTGAAATTCTGAGGGTCAAGTTTTGCATGCTCAATAATTGGAATCAAAAAAGCTCCAGTTTTACCTGAACCTGTATTTGAAATCCCAAGCAAATCTCTTCTGTCCATTAAAGATGGAATAGCTTGCTCCTGAATATTGGTCATGCTTTCATAACCCTTTGCTTCAAGATTTCTTAATAATGAAGCATTGAGCTTTACACTTGTGAAAGGAGTTTCAGAACGAAATCCTTGCTGTCCACTAGGCTGAGCCTTTTTGACAAACAAATTAGGATCAAGTTTGGATTCCTTCTTTTTATTTTGACCTGGCCTTCCTGCGGGACGAGCATTACGTCTCTGGTTAGCTGCTGGTCTTGTATTACTATTTCTATTCATGATATAATTAGGCTTTTACCGGCTCCATTTTGGGAGAATTCCCCAATACGTAGAGCATTTTAAAATGGTCCAATACAGCCATCAAAAAATGAGGTTTTGAATAATAAGGCACATTGAATTCTTCCGCCGTAGCCTTTACAATTGGTGCTATTTCCTTATAGTGCACATGGCAAATATCTGGAAACAAATGATGTTCAACTTGAAAATTGAGACCACCAACAAACCAAAACAAGATTTTTGATTTGGGTGCAAAATTGCAGGTGGTAGCCAATTGATGCAGAATTCTCTCTCCTTCTACTACACCATCAGTATCAGCCTTCGGAAAATCCACAACCTCCACAATATGTGCAATTTGGAATACCATAGTAATCACAAAGCCTGTCACAAAATGCATCATAATGAATGCTAGAATAATTAATCCAACGGAGAATGATGTGAAAATGATAGGCAAACCTATGACTACGAAGAAGTAAGCTAGTTTTAAGAAAACCAATTTTAGTATTCCTTTTCTGTAAGCTTTCTCTCCGCCCTTCACCAGTCCTTTGTTATAATATCTGGTGAATCTGATGAAGTCTTTTGCCGTTACCCACGAAATCGTAGAAAGTGAGTAAAAGAACCATGCGTACAAATGTTGGTATTTGTGCAGGTTATTTTTTTCTGCATTTGGCGAAAACCTCAAAAAGAATGGCGCATTGATATCGTCATCATGCTCATCAATATTGGTAAAGCTATGATGAAGTACATTGTGTTGCAAATGCCAAACCATAGAACTCGCGCCTACCATATCAAGTGTATAGCCGATCCAAGTGTTAGTTTTCTTATTTTTAGAGTAGGAACCGTGAATAGCATCATGCATAACACCCATACCTACGCCAGCCATACCAATAGCAGAACATAAATAACAAGCAAATAATTGGAATGTAGTGGTAGCTACGCCGGTGATCACAAGAGAAATCGGCACGACATACAGGGAAAGCAAGATGATGGACTTAATAACCATCTCCGAGTTTCCGTATTTCGACTTGTTCGTGGACGTGAAATGTCCATAAACTCGCTTTCTTAGTGTTTGGGAGAATTCAGATAATTCTGATTCTGAGAACCTTACTGTCTTAATGGCACTGAAATTAAATTATAAATACTATTGTTTCCCGTGGGATTTACTCTGCAAGTTTTAATTCGAAAAATGAAATCAATCATTTTGGAATTAAAAAAGTAGAAAGATGAAGAATTAAAACCTTGCGAGGGGAAACTCCTGAATTTGCTACTTAAGCAGGTTGATTATCAACGCATACTTTATTTCAAGTAAAAAGGATATCCGTAGACAGCGCCTTTATGCGTACAAAGGTGAGTAGAAGAATTCGCATATCCTAATAACGTACAACTCTATCCTCAACAATTTGGCATTAAGTAACAAATATGTCACTAAAAATGCAAATAGACCGTTCTGATTATTTCCATCTCCAGTTAATTATACCATTTATATGGATCAACTGAACTTTATTATATATCTGTCTAGCTGTAAGCTCTTGATTTTTTAGTGCTTCTTTATTCATTACTAGCAATTGAAAATCTAGGCTTGAAATAGCTTTAGGAGAATATTTAACCCCAACATTAAGTTGCCGATAGGATGGCATGTTGTATTTATTTTCAGCAGGAGCATTTAATGGAGGTAGCCAATGGAATCCCAAATGAGCAAATGCTCTTAAAGTTGTACTAGGAAAAGTATACTCGGCAAATGTCGTAAGTGCATCTAAGGAGCTAAAACCTTCATTCCTTTCTCGAGGAATAAAGGTGTACCAAGCATCTTTCCCCCACTCTCTTGGACTATGCCAAATCCCTTTACCTCCTGTGTTGGTATAATTCAAATTCAGATTCCAAGTAGAATTTTTAAGGGCAAGCCGAGTAGAAATCGCCCAATTTCTGTCTTCTGGATCCTTGTATTGGAAAATAGGATTTTCATTCCCCCCATCTCCCAAACCAAACTGAAACCCTGCCTGAACTCCCCAAAGCCAAGTAATTCCATCCTGCTCATTTTCCCATCTTTTTTCTCCTTGAGCCCAAATGGTGTTAGAAATATTTTGAGCCAAGGTATTGGACACATTCATGCTAAATGATTCCCATTCTTTGGCCACTTCAGCTATAGCAAGCCAATCACTGGAGGTTTTTCCAACATATTGTGAAACTTTTCCAGTTGGATTTCTACCTACCGGAAATACTCCAATACTTTCTCCTACAGAAAGCCACTCACTTGTTCCACGCACACTCATCCTACTGATTCCCCAAGCAGAAAATTTCAATTGATCTTTTGTGGAAAACCAGGCATTCGCTCCTTCAATCCCGGTGGGAGATAGCCTGCCGTCTTGCCCGTTGATCCAATCTGTTTCGATTGCCATTCGGCCTACAGTAATTCCCCAGTTAGCATTTGAGTAGCCTAAAGAAAACTTCTCTAGTTTACCAAAAAAACGATCTTTCGGATTTAGCAAATCAAATAAGCCAACTTCATATCGATTCCCACCACCGCTGACTGGATCGGAGGCTGCAAGGTTGCTACTCCATAGATTTGCAAAGACTCTATAGCCAACACGAAACTCCCAGTGATTAGCAAAGTTGAGCTTTCCCCCAAGATTCAAACTTGAACCTAGAGCATAGTCATCTTTGAACTCGCCAGGATAGGAAGTATTCATCCAGAACATTCTAAAATGAACCTCTGGATTCACAGCCAGCTTTCTCTCAGACTGCTGTGCTAAAGTTAGAAAAGGGATAAAGTAGAGAAACCCTAAAAGGAATTTTCTCATTTTTTCGCTGCTGCTTTTATTGCCTGAAATGGACCAAACTTGTGTTGCTCTTCTGAAAATCCATCAGCATATGGACCAAAAGGGTGATCTAAAGGTTTCTTAGAAATATCAGGCCAATCATTCGGGAAATCTCGTTTTGGCCTATCTAAACTATTCACATAAGCAGCCACATCCCATGCTTCCTCATCTGAGAGTATTGGGTTCTCATAGGTTACGCCAAAAGGCATATTTGCTTTCACATAACCAGCAAATCTGGACATACGAAATAACCCTGCACCTTGATTGTAACTATACTCTCCCCAAAGAGGTGGATAAATATAGCCGCTACTATCAGGCTTCATTACTCCTTGACCATCGATCATGTGACAGGTCACGCATTGTCTTTCGTAAATAGTTTTTCCTTTAATTGGGTCCGCAGCTCGTTGGAGCAAAGGAACTTCATATATTCCAGCACCTTTTGGCTTCTCTCCTTTTGGCACATCTTTCCCTAGCCAATCCATATAAGCTACCATAGCTATCATTTCCTTACTATCGTTTGCCAAAACCTCCCCATTCAAGCTTCGCTGAAAACAGCCGTTAATTCTCAACTGGATATCTTCAGATTTCCCTGATCTGCCTCTCACTTTTGGATAGGTACTTTTTGCAGCTGAATAATTATTTCCCAATGGGACTGTACCAGCTTGCAAATGGCAATTCTGACAATTTAATCCGTTCGAAATCTTTCGCACTTTTCCATTGGGCCCAAGATATTCAGATGTATTTGCTATCAATTCTCTACCATACTTAATATCGTCCGCATTCGGTTCGGTATCTACCGTACCCCAATCTGGCGCTGCCCACATCCCAACTGGATCCATCAATGCATTAGACTTGGGTTCTGCTGTAGCAGGTAAAGCCTCGGACAATTGCACCTGAGTGGGTTGCAAACCAACATGATCAAAATACAATATTCCTACAACTAGCCCTATAAGAAGCACCACAGTCCCGAGTAGCCCAGCGATTAGAGGAAAAAGTTTTAGTAAAGGTTTGGACGTCTGATTCATATTTTGTGTGATCAAGCTACAAAAATGAAGTTAATCATCCACGAAGCATGTGACGAAGATCACGTTGGCTATTCAAAAAACAATAATTCTTTGTCAAATTCAGTATTCTCATTTGGCTTCAGCCAAAAACACTTGCTTATCACCAATAGTCCCAAGTACCAGGTAATGATTCTGCTGTTTATATAAATGAATATCCAACTCGTCTCCCAACACACATTCTGCTAGATAGTTGATTAAAAAAGGCAGCGTATGACAACCATTTTCCCTAAGGACATTCTCGACCCATTGCACATAGCTCGTATTATTCACGTGATTGTTCAGATCAAGATCGGAGTGCCTAACCTTCAACTTCTCAGATTTTAGTAATACTCCCTTTAATTTGATTTTTTCAGGTTGCCAAGCTGGCTTTTCTTTTGGGTCAAAAAGCTCTGCAGGCAATGCATTTTCTGGCCTGAAAATCCGTTTTGTCACCACATTCATCAGAACCCAAGAACTCATTGCATGGGCAAGGATATCTCCGGAAGGATTGGTAATTAGAAATTCCCGAAAAGCAAAAAGCTTATCTACGCCTCTTCCTGCGGTATAGACCTTAATCGAATCTCCCCAAGAAGGCAAATTCTCACATTTGATTTCTATTCGTGAAAGAATCCATGAGAGATTCTGGTCTTGCAAGTTCCTTCCAAAATCAGCTGAATCAGCATGCCTCCAGGCTATTTCCTGAAATAAATTAGATAATGCCGTCAAGCTCAATTTCCCTTCTGGATCTACCTGATAAGATCGAACCTCAAAATCTTTTTGAAACTGAAAAGAAAGCTTTAAATTCATTTAGCTCGATTTGGTGAGGATTTGATTGGAATAAGAAAGACTGCTTTTCTGATACTTGAAAGTACAGTAATTCCCAATCCTGCTAAAGCTATTAATCCAAAAGAGACTTTCAAATTAAATAGTTCAGCAATAAATCCAATCATTGGAGGACCAAGCAAAAACCCAAAAAATGAAATAGTGGATACCAAAGCCAAAGCAACGCTAGGAGTATAGAGCTTAGATCTGCCAGCAATACTATATGATAGCGGAATGATAGACGCTACTCCAAGTCCAACCAGTAAAAATCCGATCGTTGCCATTAGTACAGTAGGGAAAATTACAGCTAAACTTAATCCTATAAATATCAATACACCACTAACTTGAATCACCTCCACTTTGGTATATCTGGCGGCAACTTTATCAGTTACAAACCTTCCTGCTGCCATAGTCCCCATGAAAGCAACATATCCTAAAGCTATTAATGAAGGATCTGATTGAATTACTTTTTTAAAATACACCCCGGACCAATCAAACATACAGCCCTCGGCCATCATTCCCAGAAAAGCAATCAAGCTTATTCGCATCAACAGTGCATCTGGCTTTTTCAACACCAAACCGCCTCCACTTTCTGAGACTTTTTTGTCTTTAATGATATAACGCTGAGCAGAAAGAATAATGGTAATAGAAATCACCATCACCACCCCATAATGCTGCGCAGGTGACAATCCTAAAAATATCATCAAGGCACCTAAGCCAGCACCAGAAAAACCTGCCAAACTCCATAGACCATGGAAGGAGGCTAGAATACTTTTACCCATTTCATCCTCCAATCCCAATGCCTGGGTATTCAAAGAGATATTCATCACATTACCCAGCATTCCATATAGAATCAACACTGGAATCAACAACCATGTAGTCGGCGCCAAGCCAATCAAAGGTAATGTCATCGCGTATGCAAAAGCCCCAAACATAACCACAGTACGGCTCCCAAACTGATGTACAGCCCAGCCGGCGATAGGCAAACCAATAACAGAACCAAGTGGCAAAAAGAGTAACAACGTCCCAAGCTGCCCTTCTGAAAGATCAAACTTGGATTGAATATCTGGAATTCTAGCTGCCCATGAAGCAAAGCAAAGACCTACGAAAAAGAAAAATGCCCCTAGGGCAACTCGTCTTTTGGAGAGTGTGTTCATCAAATAGTTGGGTTTAAGAGGCTCACAAAAGTACAGAACATTACTGCAAATTCATGGTCAATCACGAACATTGCATTGACAAACCAGTTATCATAACCTCATTCATCTTATTAGCAAACCCATGGAATTGGTCATAGCAGGAGCCGTAATCGTTACCGCAATTTTTATTGTGCGCTTTATTATCAAAAAAGTTTTTGACTAAAAAAACCACTCTCTATTCAGAAAGTGGTCTGTTAATCGCATTATTTGAATCATCTGCTAATTAATTGGGAAGCTTATCGGAGAATTTCCCATATACCCAAGTGCCTGCGATGGCGGAAAGTAAGGTTATAATAATTACTGTAAACCCACTCCCTATTTGTGCAAATAGTGGACCTGGGCAAGCTCCAGTAATCGCCCATCCTAATCCGAATATAAACCCACCGTAAATCTGACCTTTTCGGAATTCTTTCTTAGGGATCTTGATCTCCTCTCCAGCAATAGATTTGATTTTTAATCGCTTGATCAATTGGATGGAAATAATTCCTGTCACTATCGCTGATCCAATCACTCCGTACATGTGAAATGAATCTAACCGAAACATTTCCTGTATTCTAAACCATGAGATAATCTCTGCTTTCACAAACACGATTCCGAACAAAATCCCGAGAATCAAATATTTCAGTAAAGCCAAACCTTTTTCCTCTGTCGGCTGTGAATTAGGAGCATCACAAACTGCTTCTTGTATATTTTTTTCAATAACTTTCATTTTCAATAAATTAAAATCCTACCAATTTCATTAAAGGGCCTAAAAATACCAGAGTCATCAAAAAACCTCCCAACATAAAGAAAATGGTCGCTACTAAAGATGGCCATTGGAGAGAACTGATCCCCATGATTGCATGACCAGAGGTACAGCCTCCAGCATAGCGAGTTCCAAAACCAACCAGAAATCCACCTAAAACGAAAAAAACCAATCCTTTTGCTGTAAATAGGTTTTCCCAAGAGAAAATATCAGATGGCATCAAGCCAGAGAAATCAGTGATTCCCAAGTAGGCCAGATCAGCCTGCGTTTTGGAAGCTATGACGATTTCATCAGGATTAGAAATGAAAGTGGTAGCTACAAAGCCTCCAATCAAAACCCCTAGGACAAATACCAGATTCCACATTTCCTTTCTCCAGTTGTAATTGAAAAATGGAATGCCTGCCGGAATGCAAATCGCACAGGCATGACGAAGTGATGAAGAGATTCCAAAGCTCTTATTTCCCAAAATGAGTAGAGCCGGGACAGTAAGTCCAATCATAGGACCTGCCACATACCAAGGCCACGGTTGGCTAATCCAGTCAATAATTTGATTCATTTGAATATTAATTGGGTGATATAATTTAAAGCTATTTTAAAGCTTGAATGTTGAACCAAGTGGTCTGTGAGGACACAGACCACGGTTGAGAGTACATATTCTTGACTCTTGATTCAGGGCTCTAGAATCTAATGTCTTACGTCTTCCTACTACAATAACGTAGTTGGGCAAACATAATCGGTTACCTTGAACTTCTCAGAATCTTTGATATCCTTGAACCCACCTTTGACATCGATGAGATTATCATAACCTCTAGCTCTCAGAATAGAGTTGAAGACCATTGATCTATACCCACCTGCACAGTGCACGAAGTAGGTTTTGTTTTTATCGATTTTCTGCATACTCTCGTTGATATAATCGAGTGGTGCATTTTCTGCATTCTCCACGTGCTCGGAAAGAAATTCGCTATTCTTTCTCACATCTAGAATATTGATTTCAGCATTTTCTACCTGTCTTTGCGCGAGCTCTTCAGCGCTTATCGACTCTATTTGATCGATTTCTTGACCTGCTTTTTTCCAAGCTTCAATTCCACCATTCAAATATCCGATCGCATAATCGTATCCTACTCTAGCCAATCGGGTGATTACCTCTTCTTCTCTTCCTTCATCCGCAACTACTAAGATTTCTTGCTTCAAGTCCGGTATCATTGCACCAACCCAAACCGCAAAACTTCCGTCAATTCCAATATTAACTGAGTTTGGAACAAATCCTTTTGCAAAAACCTGAGGAGCTCTAGTATCCAGAATCAATGCTCCGGTCTCATTTGCGGCAGCTTCAAATTCTGAAGGAGTCAAAGGCCTTACTCCTCTTTCTAAAACTGCATCAATGCTGTCATAACCTTCGATGTTCATCATTACGTTCTGCGGGAAGTATGCAGGAGGCGGAGTCAATCCAGTTATCAATTCCTTGATAAATTCCTCTTTGGTCATATCCTGAAGTGCATAATTGGTTTTCTTCTGATTACCTAAGGTATCTGACGTTTCCTTGCTCATATTTTTACCACAGGCAGATCCTGCACCATGCGCTGGATAGACGATTAAGTCATCTGGAAGTGGCATTATCTTATTTCGAAGGGAATCGTACATATGCCCAGCTAAGATGTCCTGAGTCAAATCTGCTACTACTTTCTGCGCTAAGTCAGGTCTTCCCACATCTCCTATAAATAAAGTATCTCCAGTAAATATTGCCTCAGGATTTCCTTCTTCGTTGAATAACAAGTAACAAGAACTCTCCATGGTATGCCCAGGAGTGTGAAGCACCTTTATCTTAGCCTTCCCGATTTTGAACTCCTGACCATCTTCAGCAACAATTGCATCAAAGCCCATTTTCATAGTCGTAGGTCCATATACTATGGGAGCGCCTGTTTTTGCCGAAAGATCTTGGTGACCTGACACGAAATCAGCGTGGAAGTGTGTTTCAAACACATATTTGATCTTAGCATTTCTTCGCTCAGCTTTCTCTATGTAAGGCTGAACTTCTCTAAGCGGGTCAATTACCGCCGCTTCACCATCTGACTCAATGTAGTACGCACCTTGAGCAAGACATCCAGTATATATTTGTTCGATTTTCATATATCTTCTTTTATAATTTTTCTAATTGATAAACAAAAGTAGCCCTTTGCCCCTATGAGGAGAATGACTTTTGTCACACAGTAATCAAACAGTCTCTTTAATGTTACTATTTAAAGTATTGATAAGCTGATGTGTAGGAACAACACCAGACTCTCTCCAAAGAATTTTTCCTTTTTGGAAGAGAATCAAAGTAGGCACACCGCGAACTTGAAATTTGCTAGCTGCTAATTGATTCTTATCTACATCTACTTTTAGAATCTTCACTTTACTGCCTAATTGCTTGGCCGCATCCTCTAAAATAGGCTGCATCATTTTACACGGACCACACCAAGTGGCAAAGAAATCCACCAATACTGCTTGGTCTCCGTCTATCAGTTCTTGAAATGTTTTGGCTTGTGTACTCATGGTTTCTATTTATTTGACACAACAAAAGTAGAAGCAAAATCAGTTCAGAACGGTAATTAATATCACATAGGCATGAAATGGTAAAGCCGTTCCTGTTTTAAAATACCTTAATTCACCTTAATTGGCATTTATTTTTTTTATTTTCGCCAGTCAAATTCTACTTATTAAATGCTCAATTACAAGCAAATCAACAATCTGACCGGTTGGGTCGTTTTTGCGGTAGCTACTTTAGTTTACGTGCTTACTGTCGAACAAACTGCAAGTTTCTGGGATCCAGGAGAGTTCATAGCGGTAGCCTACAAGTTGCAAGTTCCACACCCTCCAGGAGCTCCATTTTTCCTACTAGTTTATAGAATGTTCAGCTTCTTTGCCTTCGGAGATCCTTTACAGGTAGCTTATTGGATGAATATAGGAAGTGCACTGTTCTCAAGTTTCTCCATCTTGTTCCTTTTTTGGTCTATCACTTTATTTGGAAAAAGACTTTTCAAAGTAGTTGAAGGTCAGGAAAGCAAAGGCGAAACAATCACTTTGATGGGTGCTGGAATAGTAGGGGCATTGGTTTATACTTTCTCAGACAGCTTCTGGTTTTCTGCGGTTGAGTCCGAGGTATATGCCATGTCATCCTTTTTTACAGCCATAGTGATTTGGGCATTCCTGAAGTGGGACGTGATCAAAGACCCTCGTGAGGAGAACAAATGGATGATTTTCATCGCCTATTTGGTTGGTCTTTCTATTGGTGTTCACTTACTGAACTTGGTGACTTTGCCAGCTCTGGCTCTCATCTACTATTTCAAAAAGTACGAAAACCCGACTTTAAAAGGAGGCCTTTTCGCAATGTTCCTCGGTGGTGTTGCCCTAATTATCATTAACAATCTCATTATCCCAGGCCTTCCAAGTTTGGCTGGTTCCATGGAAATTTTCTTTGTAAACAGCATTGGATTGCCTTTTGGGTCAGGAATCGTTGTATTTATGATTCTGTTTTTTGTTGCTGTATTTTATGCCTACAGATATTCTCGGAAGAAAGGGAATGCGATCCTAAACACAGCTCTTCTATCCTTCATTTTCATTTTGATTGGCTATGCGAGTTATGCGCTAATCGTAGTACGTGCCAATCAAGACCCTATTATCAACGAAAATGCCCCAAAAGATATCATTAGCTACGTTTCTTATTTGAAACGTGAGCAGTATGGCTACAGACCTTTGCTGCATGGGCAGTATTTCACCGCGCAATTAGTAGCTCAAGAAGAAGGTGCTCCTGTTTACATGAAGGGCAAGGATAAATACGAGATTGTAGATTATTCCTTGGTCAATACTTACGACCCTACGAAGACAACTATTCTGCCTCGAATTTATTCTACTCAGGAAAGCCACAAAAGACTTTACCGCCAAAAACTTGGATTACGAGAAGGTCAAGAGCCTTCTTTCGGAGACAACATTTATTTCATGTTCTCTCATCAGCTAGGGCATATGTACTGGCGATATTTTATGTGGAATTTCTCAGGAAGAGAATCAGACTTTGGCGATGCGCCATGGATAGGAATTACGGATGCTTTCAAAGATTATCCCGATTATATCACCGATAACAAAGGGCACAATAATTACCTGATGCTTCCACTTTTGCTGGGAATAATTGGCTTGTTTTTTCAAGCTAAAGTTGATCCGAAATCCTTCTATGTTAACCTGATGCTTTTCCTAATGATGGGTGTGGTATTGGTTCTTTACCTGAACTCCCCACCAGTGGAGCCTAGAGAGCGGGATTACATCTACGTTGGTAGCTTCTATGCATTCGCAATTTGGATAGGACTTGGCACCATGGCCATAGCACATATGATTGGTCGTGCTACCAAAAACCTAGCAACAGCAGGAATCATAGCGACTTTGCTTACCCTTCCTGTTGCTGGCCTAATGGGAGCTCAAAACTGGAATGATCACAATAGAAGAGATAGGTATTTCTCTGTTGACTCTGCTAGAAACTTCCTCGCATCCTGTGCGCCAAATGCGATTCTTTTCACAGGTGGAGATAACGACACATTCCCGCTTTGGTATGTGCAGGAAGTAGAAGGATTCCGCACCGACGTGAGAGTTATTGTCTTGAGTTATTTCGATACGGATTGGTATGTGGAGCAAATGACAAGACCTGTGAATGAGTCTGAAGCTTTGCCATTCAGTCTAGATCCTAACCGATATCAAAAAGGTACGAATGATGTGCTTTACGTGATGGAAAGAGAGAATCTAAATGCGATCTCTGCAAAGGAATATCTGAAGCTTTTGAATTCAGGATCTGATCTTTTGAAGATGGAAACTGGCGGCAAATCTGTTGCAAACATGGTTCCTTCCAGAAACTTGATTATGGAAGTAGATAGCGCATCAGTCGCTAATAAGGACATCATCCCTGAGGAATTTGCGCCGCTTTTTGCGCCGCAAATGAATCTTCAAATCACTGGAAACTATGTCACCAAAGGCACTTTGATGCTAATTGATCTGATTGTATCCAATAATTGGGAAAGACCGATCTACTTTAACAATACTTCCCTTGCTACTATTGGAATCAACGTACAAGATCACGTCGTGATGGAAGGGTTGACTTATCGCTTACTTCCTGTGAGAAAGCCTGAATACATTCGCGAAGAGTTGGTAAATGCTGATTTGGCTTATGAAAACTACATGACCAAGTTTTCTTTCCGGGGCATGAACAATCCTGATGCTTACCTGGACGAGGAATACAGAAGATTTGCTTCGAATCATAGAAGCGCATTGAACAGCATTGTCATTGCGCTGTTAGATGAAGGTGATATGGAAAAAGCAGCTACTCTTCTAAACTACGGATTGGAAGTAATGCCGAATGAAGCAATTCCTTATGACCTGTCTAGCGGACAGTCCGTACCACTTTTCTTTGAGGTAGGTGAAGATGAAAAAGCGCTAGATATAATAAACGAGGTTTCGAAGAAATCCCTGGATATGATCGAGTTCTACACAGAGGAAAACAGAGAATATGACAGAGAAATGATGATATCAATCGAGATGATTCGCTATTTCATTCCACTTTTGGAAGAAAGAGGTTATCAGGAAAAAGCTCAGGAGCTAAAGCTTAGAATGGAACAATTCCTAGGGCCTCAACAAGGTGGAGGTAGCGCTTTGGATAGGAGATAAAAACAAATAATTCTATAGTAAAGGGATTCGAAGATGATTCGAATCCCTTTTTTATTTATAACCTTGAAAAGCACAGATTATGTTAGGCTGAGCGAATTCGAAGCCTTTCCAAGTCAGACTTAATTATTTTTTCATCCCAAATTGAACGCAAAGGTTTTCACCACATAGCCACATAGATTTCATAGGAATCTGTACCAAAATTGACTTGCCAAGCTATGATTCCTATGTGACTATGTTGTTTATTATTGACAAATTGCTTTCCAGATAAAACGTTATTTATTGAATATTGCTTTATTTATAAAGCAATATTCAATTCTTTTTGATCTATTGATTAAGGAAAATGGCGTAGTACACCAGATTAAGACATAAGGATTTACTAGAAAAAATGGGCAACCCGAGAATTGAATCTCCTAATATCAGGCATCAATTAGAGTTAGAAAAATCTAGAAACCTCAAAAAGTAGCAGCTGCGTCCTCTGCGAATCCCGATAGCTACCGGGACTCAGCGAACTTTGTGGTTTACACCCTCAAATAAACCGCTTTACTACCCAAAAAATAATCGCCAGCAAAAATACGACAATCGAGATCTTATTGATGCCATGCATCATGCGAAGGTTATAATTAGACTTCTGGTTTGGATCTGGCTTTTGGAAAACCCGCAGGAAATAATTTCCAAAATCACCGAACTTAAAGAAATCTTTGACTTTATTGTTATCAGACATGGATTCAGTTTTTATTGTAAACAGGTAGAGTTGGGAAATGGTTTGGCTTAACTTTTACTACCCTTCAAGGTTTTGAAAACCTCGAAGGGTTTCCCGAAAATTAAATCACTTCCGGCTCATTCCACATTCCATCTTCCTTGATAATTTCTATCAATTTATCGACAGCTTTCTCAGAAGGCACAGACCGCTTCATCACTTCCTTACCTTTGTAAAGAGTGATTTTTCCTTTTCCAGATCCTACATACCCATAATCGGCATCTGCCATTTCCCCAGGACCATTCACGATGCAACCCATAATCCCGATCTTCACACCTTTGAGGTGATCGGTTCGCTTACGGATCATCGCAGTAGTTTCTTGCAAATCAAATAAGGTTCTTCCACAAGATGGACAGGAAATGTATTCTGTCTTAGACATTCGAGTTCTGGCAGCTTGAAGCACTCCAAAACCTACAGAATTATGCAATTTGATTTGTGCTAACACTTCCTCGCGGGAATGTTCTTTCTCCTTTTCCAGGGAAATAAAGATTCCATCTCCAAGGCCATCAATCAACAATCCTCCAACATCAGTAGCTGCATAAAGCATTGTTTCATCCTGAGATTGATCTGGATAGCTTACTTTGACGATCACAGGAATCTCGGATTTCGCTTCGAGTAAACTTACAAGAGCCCGTCTCAAAGCAGGCATGGCGTGTTTATTCTCTGTTTTCAAGATCAGAACGGTGTCGCTTCTATCCGAAGTCAGCGCTATGCCTTCAGCAATTTGGGTGTCATTGATTTCCAGGAAATTCAATTCAGCATGAAATTTCTCAGCAGTATTGAAACTCACCAAATCGTAAAGAGGGAATTTGTTTTGCTGGTCAGAACCAGTAGTCCAAATCGCAGCATCCTGGATTTCCTTCATACCATTTGGCAACATAAAAGGAATTGGATTGGCGCCAGAATAAACAAAGTCACAACCCTGATCATTCATTTTCCACTTATCCAATTCGGGTAAATAGAAATGACCAACTGACTTCATTTCCTTCTCAGTAATCTTCTCTACCTTAGAAATATCCGTGATTACTCGAGGTACATTTTGTCCTCCAAAGTTGTAAATTTCAGCACTGTGGCGTTTGAAATGCTCGTAAGGATTGACTGGGTAATTTTCAATTGGCTTAATTTCAGCATGCCCGGCCCTATGAGCGTAGCGATCAATTAATGCCTTAGCAACCGGCGCTTCAAATTCAGGATCTTCTGTCAAGGAAACACGGACTGTATCTCCCAAGCCATCTTCAAGCAAAGTCCCTATTCCAACTGCCGATTTGATTCTGCCGTCTTCCGCTTCTCCCGCTTCTGTCACTCCAAGGTGAAGGGGATATGGTTTAAACCCACCTTTGTCCAATTTCTCGACCAACAATCGATATGCCTGAACCATCACTTGGGTATTGGAAGACTTCATTGATATCACGATATCAAAGTAATTCTCATCCTCACAAATCCTCAAAAACTCCAGTGCCGATTCCACCATTCCCAGCGGAGTATCGCCATATCTGCTCATGATTCGGTCAGAAAGAGAACCGTGATTGGTCCCAATTCTCATGGCTGTGCCGTGTTCCTTACAGATTTTCACCAAAGGCAAAAACCGCTCGCGAATACGATCCAACTCTTCCTGATACGTTTCATCGGTATATTCTAAAACTTCAAATTTTTTCTTATCCGCATAATTCCCGGGGTTAACCCGCACTTTTTCTACGATCCTAGCAGCCACTTCTGCTGCATTTGGAGTAAAGTGGATATCAGCAACTAGCGGTGTATTGTAACCTCTTTTGCGAAGCCCTTCCTTAATGTGCTTCAAGTTTTCCGCTTCCTTGATACTTGGAGCAGTGATTCTCACCAGTTCACACCCAGCCTCGATCATCCGTATACTTTGCTCGATCGAGCCTTCGGTATCCATGGTATCCACAGTAGTCATGGATTGTACCACGATAGGATTATCCCCGCCGATGATTACGTCGCCGATTTTCACAGGGATAGTTTTTCTCCTCGAGTAACTAATCAGGCTATCGCAATACAGCTGATCTAAAGATTTAATATTTGTATCCATGGGGTTTATATATCTCCTAATTGAGGTCGGATTACTAGTTCTTCAACAACAGACTGCGGTGAAAGGTTATATGCTGCCCAAACACTTTCGGCAACATCTTCAGCTTTCATAAATCTTTCGATCGGCAAATCAACACCTTCCCAACTCGAAGTGTAAGTTGCACCGGCCAGAATAGAAGTCACCTTAATCTGATGCGGTTTTAATTCTTCGCGAAGGCATTTGGTCATTCCAAGCATCGCCCATTTTGAAACTGCATAGGTTCCGCCATTTGGATAGGCAGTCAATCCAGCAACGGAACCCATGGTAAAAATATGTCCTGATTTCCTATCGATCATTTCATTGACAAAACCACGGGTTAGGTAGTAAGCAGAATACAAATTGGTTTGCATCATCAATTCAAAATTCCCTTCTGGCTCATTGTGAATTGCCCCTGGCAAAAAGACTCCGGTATTATTTACCAAGACATCAGGTATTGCTTCCGACTTTATTTCATTCACAAATTTGGAAACCTCTTTTTTCTCTGAAAGGTCGGCCTGAATCGCCAACACTTTAATCGAAGGATAATTTGCTTCCAAACTAGCTTTTAACTCAGCTAAGTCAGATTCATTTCTCGCACAGGTGAAAATATCAAAACCTTCTGCTGCAAAGCGCTCGATGATCGCTCTTCCTATTCCTTTGGTGCCTCCGGTGACGAGGATGCTTTTGCTCATTTGTTTCGTAGTTTAATAGTTAGTGTGACAACTATCTTACATCAGCAAAGTTACATTTTTTTATCAAAACAGTGCTGAAACTTGCATTCTCCCTACATGTACGATTCTATCCAATCCCTGCGAATTCCTACCTTCATACACTAGATTCAGCTGTAGCCCTTCCCCTATTTTCTGAAGCCAATTCAAATTCCAAGTCACATTTGTTCCTGCCGTCAGCGCTTGGAGCATTTCATAGCCCACAGGAGAGTTTGCCACACCATTGTAATCGATTTGAATCAACTTGAGATTTCCAGTGAGTGTGGTTTTTACTGCCTGCGCAAAACGAAGATCTAGCCCTAATTGATGCAATTGGGCTTTTTCCTTGAATTCAACGTTTGCAGTATTGACTTTTCCAGTGAAAGAATAACTCGCAGTAGTCCTAAAATATGGTGTAGGTTGCCAAGAAAATTCAGGTCCTATTTGATTTTGGGAGATGGTGTAATTTCGATTGTCCAAAAAGTCAGAAGCGGAAAGCCTAGTTCCTGTTCCTGCCAAAATCCTCAAAGTAGTCTGTCCATTGAAATTATATCTAGTATTCAATTTCCAATCTTTTTGGATTAAATCTTCAAATCCTCCTGAAAGCAATTGCTTAAACTGGGAATCGAAATACGACAAATCAAATCCATAACTGGCGGAAGCTCGGTTGAAGAAAAAACTAGACCGGATCACCTGCCTAAGTGATAAAATATCTTCCCGATCCACTCCGCCAACAAAAGGATTGATCCGATCTACAAAGTCGTCAGAAGTCACTTTTTTTTCCACGCTCAGGCTTGTTGTATTGGAGAACTTGTGCAGAAATGTTCGCACCCCACCTGATTCCTTCCAAGATTCCGGGAATTTAGCCTGAATCCGATAATTCAAAATACTGGTGTATGCCTGAATGTAAGTATCTGTAGGCACAAAGATCTTGATGTACTGATTTTCCTCTGGGTTAATTGCTAAATAAAACTCATTCAGCTGCTGCACTCCATCACCATTGTCATCACGCCAAGTATGCGTTCCATCACCATTTGGTGCTGGCAAAAACACAAACTCCCGTTGCAATTCTCGTCCATTGCCAATCGCATAGCTGATTTCATTTCTAATGAGATTTTTCCCCAAACTACCTTGATAGTCAAGCTTGCCCATCACATTGAGTTCAGACTGCAGATCGTGCTGCAAATATTCCAGCTCCCGATACGTGAAAGTACTACTCAAACTATGCTGCGTCCATTGCTTTCTGAACGTAAAATTGGACGTAAAAGCTCTTGTATCATTGAGCAATTCTCCCGCCATTGGGGCTTTATCTTCACGCCAAGCTGCATCTGCTAAAAAAGCATAACTCAACGAATCGTTGCTACGCAAATAAATAAGATGCTGCTTAAAGTTCATTGCAGTACTAACCACCGAATCCGTTTCTGCACTTCTCAAAGCATTTTGGTCCAATGAAAACTGATAGCCAGGCACAATAATTTTGGAATTATAACTCACATCACCCAAATACCTCGTCCAGTCAGATTTCAATGAATCCTGAGTTGAATTTAAGCGAAAGAACTCTTGCCTAAGCCGAATTTTGGAGCCTAACTGAAGGTTCCAATTTGCAGTATGCTGCGTTCCATTTAGTACGTTTTGCCTGTTCCTCAGGTAAAAAAGGTAATCGAAGTGATTTAGCGCATCTTTTTCAAAACCAATCCCTGCGCGGAAAAACTGCTCGGATGCTGCATTTTGCAAAGTTTGCTGGCTCAGTCCCCAATCCCGGTCAAACTCTATGTATCTGAATCGATCGATGAAATTGAAATTAGTGGAATTGTATTCGTATTCGGTCTGCCCCTTCATTGTGTAGCCTTTGAAAAGTGAGGATTCCCGACCTTCAGATTGCAAGCCTACCTTCACTCCCAGCCCCTGATTATTTTCATCATCTAATTCAGAAAAAAGGTTTTTATCTACCGAAGAAAGCGCCAATTCCGTATAAACATTCTCATGTTCATTTAGCTTAATTCTGCTGCCCGCAGTCACCATTCGCTTGCTATCAGGGAGCGGTAATTGGGACAAAATCGAATAATCTCCCTGTGGCTGTCCATTTAATCGAGGGACATATTCATAGACTGTTCCATTTGACAATTGGCTGGAGCGACGATAATCTCCAAGTCCAGCACCCACTTGTGAAAAACCTAATTCGTAATGCGCCAACTCAGGTTCGTTGGAATATTCATAATACACAACTGGATTACCCAGATTATCAAACGCTGTGACCTTTTTGTATAAAATCCGATTCTGATCAAAAGCGACACTATCGATCCGAGGAGTTCTTGCCAATTCGGCACTATCGCCCACAGAAGCCAATAAGCCTAATTCCTGCTGGGAAAACTCTGTAAAAAGTGGCCTATTCCGATTGTCCTTTTCCTGATAATAATTCAAATAAACATCGACTTTCCCGTTGGTCTGAGTATGATTTGCTCCGATGATAGATCGGGAATAATTCCGCTCGGCATATTCAAAATCTACCCGAACACGGGAATACTGGGTGATGAGTACTTTCGGGGTAAAAGTGATTTCTGCCTGATTGTAATCAATCACATAGTCTTCATTGAAACCACGCTTGAGCTGTTTACCGTCGAGAAACACCTTTTCTGAATTCGCCATAATGATTACAAATCGCTCGTTATTTGGTCCGCTAACCCGATACGGTCCAAGTACTCCTTCCAAAATCGGAAGTAGAATTGAAGCAAATTTCCCTTTGGCAATGGAAGCAAAACCTTGAGAACTTGCAGACCACTTTTCACTCATTTTGTACTTGGAGGTGAATTGGAGCCCTTGTACATTTTTGTAATATCTTAAAAACTCAGACTCCCGCTGCTGCAAAACCACATCCCCGGCAGCCAAATTGAAGTCATCGTTATATAGCTCGATCAACACATTGTCAAAGTCCTGAATCTGCTGTGTGTTTCCTTCAGGTTGGAAAGGCACATTTTGATCAGTGATGCTTGCACGGATCTTTAAATTCTCAGAAATATCCCCTTCCAGCTGAAGGTTAAGTGCAGAGTTGACAAAGACATTTTGGGTATTCCCAAAGGAAATACCCCGCGTGAGACTTCCGGATTTATAAAGATTTGTCGTGGGAAATAGCTCCTCACGAAAGTCAAATGCAGGTAATTCTGCCATTCGATTATCTTTAAACTGAGCCATGGAATCGTAATCGACCAGTAAAGTCCGACGAGCAACTGGCTGATCAAAACGTATAGAAAAAGTCCGATAGCAAAGCAAAAGTGAGTCGGGCTTTGAGTCATTTTCAAAAAGCACTTGAAGCTTATTTGCACTGAGATCGTAATTGAACTTATAGGTCTTTCCTTCCTTATCTGCTAGTCTAATGGTTTCTTCTAACAGTGAAAGTGAATCTGGAACAGTAGGCACTATAAAATCTCCAGACTGTACCCATCGGCATTTTTCCTGAGCTTTTACAGATATAGCAAAGCCCAGCAATAATACCCAGATAAGAAGCCCAATAAGATTATTCACTCCGAAATGCCTTTTGATTGGAAGGTACTAAAAAGATGAATTATCCCATCAATGGAAAGGTGAGATAGAATGTAGTGCCCTTTCCAACCTCAGTTTCAAACCAGATTTTTCCTCCCGCTGTTTCCACACCACTTTTTGCGATAGCTAAGCCTAAGCCTGAGCCAGTGGATTTAGTCGAGAAATTAGGGATGAAAATCTTATCCTTCAGCTCATTTGAAATTCCTTTTCCATTATCTGTGATTTCCAGAAAAACCGCTTGATCAGTCATCCAAAGCCATATCCGAATTACTGGTTTTACTCCAGGATCAACTGCCTGAACGCCGTTAATGATCAGATTAGAAATTACCCTCCCGAATAGCTTATCATCACCTAAAATCGGAATTTCATTGGTAAAAGAATCATCCTGAAAAACCAACTCCACTTGCTGATCACCACTGAAAAGCTCCAGGACTTTATTCAGTACAGCTTTAAAGTTCATCAACTCGTTATTCGGAAGAGGCATTTTCGCAAAAGTAGAAAAAGAAGAAGCTATCCCACTTAACGCATCCACTTGATGAATCAGCGTTTCGAGTGACCTTTTTAGCTTTTCTGCATCATCTAATCTCCCTGCGTCCTGCAGACGGATCAAGTGCTGCAAAGTCAGTTTCATAGGCGTGAGCGGATTCTTAATCTCATGGGCCACTTGCTTAGCCATTTCCCTCCATGCGGATTCCTTCTCCGTGGAAGCAAGCACTTTCTTGGAGTTTTCTAACTTAAAAAGCATGTTGTTATACTCATTCACCAACAGTCCGATCTCATCTTTGGAGCCCCAGTACATTGGTTCATTATCTTCCAAATTGGTAGCTTTTAGCTTTTGTGTCAGCAATTTGAAAGGGAATGTGAGATTGGTAGAAACAAAGTAGGAGACAAATAAAAACAAGATAAAAATCACCACAAAGGCATTGAAAATATTGCTTAGCACATCTGCAATCAGGGTATTTAATTCTGTTTCTGACTCGAAGAATGGAACTGCCAAAATCCCTAAATTCTGCTGACTCGCTGTTGCTGGAATCGATAGATACACAGATTTGTACCGCAATTTTCCAATTTGCTCCTCAGCCAGAAACTGAGACTGCCCCATTTCTTCAATCTCAGCCATTGCTCTAGGATTTATTAAAGGAGACAAAATTTTCTTATCAAAGATGTTAGGGCGATTAGTAGATTCCAGTTTACCCTCTGTGCTATAAATATGGATATCACTGGCAATGGTATTTGCCAATTCATTTACTTCCTCATTGAGTTGATCGCTATCGACATTTTCAAGGCTCTGATTATTGAGAAAGCTTCCAAGATTCCCTCTGATCAATGCTGCCTTTTGGATGTATTGTCGGTCCAAGTCATCACGGTAGCTATTGGCAAGCAGTCCAATCGTAATAATGCTAATGATAAGGATTGGGAAAAAGAAGGCGAAATTAAGGTAAAGCTGAAGCTTGGTGGAGTAATTGAATTCGAAGTTCTTCACTCCTGTGACCAGTGTATTGATCAGTATAGCTAAGAAAGTCATGATCACAAACAGCACAAAGAAGAGCGAGATATTCCCAAAGAAGTGAGCCACGGAAATATTCTTTGAGGAGACAATTATCAACTCATCTCCGTTTTTTATCCCGAAATGATGATATCCATTTTGATGGACTCCTTCAGTCAATAATGCATTGCGGCTCAGTACACGATTGAATCCAACATTGAGATAATTAAAGGAGCCTGAATTCCGTATAAATTCACCCTCCTTAAAAATGGCATAATCATAAAGTACAGGGTCAAGCTTGTCGTTATACTTCTTATCCAGTAACAATTTCGGATAGACACTGGTAGGCTGAACACGTAACTGTTTCAACTCAAGAAAAACTGTTCCTAGCGATGATCCTTCTTTGCTCATTGGCACAAAAGCTATGAAGCGATTCCCTTTGTTCGATTCATTGCCGCGGATAAAGTATAGATCTTTTACACTAGTCGCATAGTCGCTTTTGATATATTCCAGCTGCACATCTTTTAGGCTTTCCGAATTGGAAGAACCTAAGATTTGTTGCCCTGAAGAAGAAAAAATCCTGACTTGAACTTCAAACTGATCGAAGTAATTATCCAGATAAATTCTCCTGATTTTAGTTTCGATTGGGTCTTTAGAGAAAAGTGGATCTGCTATCCGATTCTGAATGAACAAATCATTTTTGATCCGCGTGAAAATTTCCCCCAAGAAAAACTCAGTCATTACATCGTTCTCAATTAGGTTTTGATTTGCAAAGCGATTTTTCGATTGAATCAATTCACTTTTTTCTGTCTGAAAAGTACTTATCCCTCCAATAATTGCCGCCACTAAACATGCAAAAAAGAAGGTGAGAAAGGTGTCTAATCCAAGTTTAAAGGCATTTTTGAAAAGCTCAAGTCGGATGATTATGACTATGAAAATAAGATGGATAAGCCATACAGTCCCACCCCAGAGGCTAAAGAAAAATAAAGCTGCAGCGATGGGAAGACCTACAATTGCAATCCATTTGTAATATACTTTTTTGTGCTTATTGACCTCCAAAAGCAAACTAAACATAGTAAGCGAAAGCAAAACATATACTGCTCCCCATAGGAAAAGCATAAAGAAACTTATGCCTTTAAACCAATCAAATGAGGGAATAGAGCTAATATCTAATGCCCACTGCGAGTTGATCATCAAGTCCCGCGGGAGTGACCAAATCATGTACAAACCTATAGAGCTAACCAAGAAGGAGAAAAGGAAAAATACCAAAAACTCATTCTTGCTCTTTAGTACTTTTATCTTTTCATGCATCACTCTGGAAGCAAGCTGATAGATCACCATCGCTAAGATCAAAACCCCACAAATCGTGTTGATCAACAGATCTCCCAAGCTGGGATTGAACCAAGAAGAGGCATAATTGGCGGAATCAAATAAGGGCAAATTGAGATAGTTACTTGGGAAATCCAGGAGTAACATCATAAATCTAAATGTCCCTAGCACAAAAATCGCGTAGCCTATAGCCTGCCACCTTCTTCCTGACTTCCACTTACTCAGTACAAAATCAGAGCTTAATAGAAAATAAAGAAGAAATACTGAGGTAAAGAAGATTAGAATGGCAGGATTGACAACTCGGCCAGCTGGGCTATAACCAAAAAGAAAATTGATTCCAAAAAGTGGTATTCCCGCAGGGTTCTTAACAATTGCAGTTCCTTCCTCAGGGTTGGCCAAAAGCTCGAATCTACCATTCCCAAATATCTCTGGGTTTGGACCAGTAATCAGATAGTTATTTTCAATGTTCCCTGGCCAAATCAAGCGGAGCACATGAAGCATGACATAATCAGCTCCATTCCTCTTCACGCTCCTTATCTTTAGCATGAGAGTACCATAAGGGTCCTCCAACAACTGGTATTCTTTGGTAAGATCAACTTGGGAGAAATCCAGCGCTAGTGTGAAGTCTGACCAAAACAAGAGATCTTTCTCAGGACTTAAAATAAAAAAAGGATGTTTGTGGACTGGAGTACTGATTTGACCAAAACTTAACGTATCATCTGGTCTAACATCCATGAGAATCTGAATGAAATCCTCATCAAACTCTTTGTCAACAGCCTGAATCCGATCCTGTAAAGCTTGCAAATACGTATCCTGATCGCTTTTCTGAAAGAAAAAGAAATTCAATATCAACACTGCAAGAAGAGAGAAAATACTGATCAAGATGATCAGGCGGCGGGAATCATGCTTCATTTAGATGTAAAATAAAAAAAGCAAAGTCTCTGATCAAACTTTGCTATTCTATTCGTTTAGTGCATGGCAATTTTAGCTTTTCTTTTCTTAGCATTTCGATACCAGAAATACCCTAGCACCATTGCAATTAGGTAGGGCATTACAAACAAATACATAATCCCAAGATTAAGACCAGCTGCTACACTAGTATCTCCATTACTCACATTATTTTCTACTGATGCGCGACACATGGCACACTGAGCATAAGTTGCAGTATGGAACAGCAAAGCTATGATTGAAAGAAATCCTATTTTAAGAGCTTTTTTCATATTAATTCCTACGAATGAAAATGAACGCAGGTTTTTTAATGTAGATAATAAGGACTGATCATCAAGTAAACAATCACACCGGTGACAGTTACATAAAGCCAGATCGGATAGGCAAATTTAACAACTTTTCTGTGCTTCACACGCTGATCTGTATACCCATAGTAGTAAGCAAAGAGGATAGGGAAAAGAGCGACAGCTGCCAGAATAATATGAGTAATTAAAAGAAAGTAATAAATGCCACGTATTGATCCTTCACCTCCAAATGAAGTACTCTCAGCGGCTGCGTGATAAATCACATAAGAAACCAGAAATATGGCTCCCAGTACAAAAGCCACAGTCATTGATGCCCTGTGATAAGGGACATTTCCTTTTTTGATAAATACAAATCCTGCAATCAAAGCAAAGGTTGCTGCAGTATTCATTACTGCGTTTAGATGAGGAAGGAAATAAACCCATTCTGCCCCCAAACTAATTTTAGAGGGCATAAATATAAGTACCGCCACAGCCAGAGGTATAATTATAGAAATGGCAATAATCCAGCCTTTAACTTTCCCTTCATTTTCTAACAAACTATTCTCCTTCGCTTGCATGTAATAACACTTTAGTCTCTAACATCAATAAATCAACTTCTTCACGTGTGGTTCCACTGTAATATCCACGAATCCGACCCAACTCATCTATCAGCATAAACTTGTCACTATGGACAAAGTCATCCGGAACCCCCATCCCATCAACAGTAGGAATGATAAAGCCGCATTTGGCTAGGTCATAGGTTTCCTGAACTCCACCGGTAAGGAAATCCCACTTGCCAGCCACTGCTTTATGTTCTTCAGCATATTCCCGCAAGATTTCCGGAGTATCATAAGTAGGGTCTATACTAATTGACATAATCTGAACTTTGTCTTCATCTCTAAACATGTCATTTACTCGCTCCATCTCTGCAGACATCTTAGGGCAGATACTTGGACAAGAGGTAAAGAAAAAATCAACTATTGTCAATTTCCCTTCCATATCTGATCTACCTACTTTATCCCCCTCTTGATTAGTAAAGGTGAACTCAGGAATATAATGCTGAGTAGTATCTGCAACTGGACATTCTTGAAATGGATTGTCCACTCCATTTTCAAAAAAGATGGGAATATCATAAGTGTTACTTCCAAACCCCTTAAGAAACAGGAAAATCAAAACAGGTACCAAGAGTATGGATAGTGCTACCAAGCCCTTTAAAAATACTAGATGGCGATCAATCTTTGAAATTTGGTCATCAGGTAGCTTATTAGAAGAAAGAACAATTAATATCCCAAATATTGGAGTAAACAAAAGGCTTATGACAAGACTTTTAAAATATCCTAATTCTCGTTTTTCTCCTTGACCAGCAACAAGAAAAGACATTATTATCCAAACAGGGATTAATATTAAGAGTAAAATCATATTTGTTTAACAAAAAAGAAGGTTAAAGTTCTTCACTTCAACCTTCTTTTTTTGAATTTATTTTGAAACTCCGATTAGAACCAACGCATAGTGAATATGTCCGAGCCTTCTTTGACAAGAACTATTATCAACCAAAACAGAAATACTATCGGAATCAAAATAGAATAGATCAATGGTTTAACCTCATCACCAAGGTGCATGAACTCCATCATGATATATTTAGCCTTCCATACTGTCAAAGCCATGAACAATACATAAAGCAATATTCCTCTTGGCATAGTGAAAGCCATTACGAATTCTGCTGCGGTTATAGCAAGCAAAATAAAGGCTGTCTTCCAGATTTTCTTGATCTTATCATTGTTCCTTGGAACTACGTTAAGCGTAGATTTATTTTCTTGAATTTCCATAATTCTAATTATTACAGGTTAGATCAGGTAGAATAAAGTAAATACAAAGACCCAAACAAGGTCAACAAAGTGCCAGTACAAACCGATTTTTTCAACCATTTCGTAATGACCTCTTCTATCATATACTCCCACAGCGGCCTGATAGAACACCATGAACAGTAGGATAACTCCTATCGTAACGTGGAATCCGTGGAAACCAGTGATGAAGAAGAACAGATTGGCAAAAGATGCTGGACCATATTCATTTACCAGTAGGTTTGCCCCAAATACTGTTTCAGTTACATTCTGGCTAATTCCATTGATATAATTCAGAACTGCGCCACCTTCAGATCCATGAATAAAGTGATTCCATTCCCATGCTTGGCAGCTCAAGAAGGTAATACCCCCTACCAAGGTCCAAAGCATCCATTTCACTACATCATTTCTATCATTTCTGTGTCCTGCCTCTACAGCCAATACCATAGTAACAGAACTTGCGATCAAAATGAAAGTCATCAAACCTACGAATACAAGAGGTGCATGGACTCCATGTACAAATGGAATCGCATCAAATACCAATTCAGGAATTGGCCAGTACTCATTAGAACCTACAAACTCCGTGGCAGGCCCAGCATAAGCAGGATAACTTACTCGGATAGCAATATAGGTAATCAAAAAAGCGGCAAAAGTAAAGATATCCGAAAGAAGGAAAAACCACATCATGAGTTTTCCATAGCTAGCTTTGAGAGGTTCATTACCACCTCCCCAAACGCCTCTTTTCGAGCTTACTCCTATAGCAGTAGAATGCGCAGACATAAGATATTGATTTGTACTTGGTTTATTTTAATGATTCAAAAGCAAAAACATAAATAGATATAACCACAATGCAGCTAGAAAATGCCAGAAAGTAGTTGCCATTTCAAGTGTATCCATAGACTTGGAGTGCACTTTATATCTATAGGTCGAAATTAATACAATAATCAGAAATATCACACCGCTGATTAAGTGAACAGCATGCAATCCCGTGAATACGTAAAGAAATGATCCCGAAGGGTTGCCAACAAAAAACACGTTTTCATCAACTAGCGCTACCCAACTGTACCATTGGCTTATTAGAAAAGCAACACCAAACAGCACTGCCAAGCCAAGGCCTGCTCTAAGTCCTACAAGATTATCTTTTTTTGCTGCAGAATAGGCATATTGAAGGAATAGGCTACTGAGTACCACTATACCTGAACTGTACCAGAAAATAGTAGGGAGATCATATTCTAACCAATTTCCCTCAGATTGCCGAACTATATAAGCACTGGTGAGTGCAGCAAAAATCATTACCACAGTCACTAAGAACAGCCATAATGCAAACTTTTTTGGATGCATCGCGATAGGCTGCTCTACCATGTCTACGTATTTAAGTTCCTTTTCCATGATTAGGGTAATTTATCTAATAGGTAAGCGATTTGCACTATTGGCAAATACAAAAAGGAACCAAACATTATTCGTAAAGCTGATTTGCGGGAACAATCTTTCATCAAGGAGAAAGTCTGTGCCAAAAACAACACGCCACAAACAGTAGCGACGATTCCTGAAGTCATTCCAGTAAGCCCAAAATAACTTGGCAACAAACCCAATGGCAACAAGAAGAGCGTATATATCATTATTTGAATAGCAGTATTGAGATCTTTTCCACCACCACTAGGAAGTAGTTTGAAACCTGCTGCTTTGTAATCTTCATCTCCAACCCAAGCGATCGCCCAGAAGTGAGGAAATTGCCAGATAAATTGAATCCCGAAAATAATCAAAGCTTCATGAGTAATGGAACCCGTAGCCGCAGTCCATCCTAAAAGCGGAGGCAACGCACCAGGAATAGCACCAACGAAGACAGCAATAGGTCCTACCCTTTTCAACGGAGTATAGACAAATACATAGAGCACCATACTCAATACACCTAGCCAAGTGGTCAGCGGATTTGTAAAGTACCAGAGCAATCCTACGCCTATTACTGCTACAAGTGAAGTAACCCAAAGAGCTTCTTGAAGCGAAATAAGTTTTAAAGGAAGTGGACGATTTTGAGTACGCTTCATCAGCTTATCCAGATCACGCTCCAAGATTTCGTTTGCAGCACAGGAAGCACCACTAATCAAGAAACCACCAATGGCCAAACCTAGAAAGCCAGACCATCCGAAACTAACGCCACGATCGCCAAGAATATAACCAAATACAGCAGAGAAGGTAACTAAGGCTGAAAGCCTTAATTTAATCAACTCAGCGTAAGCTCTAAACTTGCTTATCACTAAACTACTAATATGGTCAGTCACTGCAACTGTCCTCATGATCAATTTGTATTTAATCGAAACTGTATATTTTCTTTGATTTCAAGAAGTAGGAAAACTTGCACTCCTATAATCAAAGAACCTAATAAGAGATGGATTGGCTGAAGAAATGCTGGAATTCCAAAGTAGGCCATTCCCATTCCTGTAGCTATTTCCAGTATAATCAGAATCATCAAGACCTGAGACCAAAGATTCACTTGAGACCTTCTTAGAGTATATTTAAATGCCCAGAAGAAGTACAAAACGTGGATACCAAGTAGAACTAATGAGAAGGATCTATGAATAAGGAAATTTAAACCCACTCTTCCTATCCACTCATCTCTAAGCATATTGCCTAAAGAAGAAGAGATAACATCTATCTGTTCTCTTACCTGAGTGCCTAGAACAATCTGAACCACCATTAATGCAGTACCTATGAATAGCACAAGCTCAATTCGTTTTGGCACATTCATTTTCACACTTTTACTCATTATCAACTTACCTGATCTGTGATAAACATAGATTAAAAGTGAAACGAGTAGCAATGCCAACATCATGTGGAAAGTGATCATCCAATGCAGCAAATTAGTAGAAACTACAATGGAACCGATCCACCCGATGAAAATGACCAAAACTAGATTGAAAACAGATAATATTGGTACCCATTGATCAGCCTTTCTGAGTGAAAATGATTTCCAAACAGTAAAGATTATCAGAAGTCCAATAACGACTCCAGCTAATCTATTGAGGTATTCAATCCAAGTTTTAACTGCATTAAATTCCTCTTCGATCAGAATGGATTTATCATTAGCTATTTCCTCGGCCTTTTCAGAGAATCCTAATTTTTCAAGTGTTGCCACGAACCTTTCGTTCTTGGCTAATCTTTTATTGAGATAAATCTCCTTATAATTTGAAGGTAATTGATCCACACTCGTTGGAGGAATCACACTGCCAAAGCATTTTGGCCAATCGGGACAGCCCATTCCAGAACCGGTACTCCTAACTATCCCTCCAATAAGAATCAGTATATAAACAGCTATCACCGTGATTAAATTTACACGACGAAAGCTGTTTATTGATTTATTAGTGACTTGTTTCATTTGAGACCAACACTTCCTCCTCTTCCTTCATAATTTCCAACTCCACTTTAACCAATTCCTGCTCATGAGGAAGATTGGACTCAGGAGTAGCTGAAAGCGGAACAGTCTGAGGTATAAAATCCTCTTCAGCGCCTGGCTTAGAGTAATCATATGGCCATCTGTAAACAGCAGGGATCTCACCTGGCCAGTTACCGTGACCTGGTTCGATAGGAGTGGTCCACTCTAGCGTATTGGATCTCCATGGATTCTCAGAAGCTTTTCTACCTCTATACATAGAGTAGAAGAAGTTGAACAAGAATATGAACTGAGCACCGAAAGTGATGATCGCAGCTACAGACACAAACATGTTCAAATCAGTATACATATTGGCAAATTCAAAGTTTGTCCAGCTATAGTATCTTCTTGGGAAGCCAGCAATACCAATGTAGTGCATAGGGAAGAAAACCATGTATACTCCTACAAATGTGATCCAGAAGTGTACATAGCCCAATTTAGCATCCATCATTCTGCCAAACATCTTAGGGAACCAGTGGTAAACACCCGCGATCATTCCAAAGAAGGAAGCAGAACCCATTACCAAGTGGAAGTGAGCTACTACGAAATACGTATCGTGAAGCTGTATATCAATAGCGGAGTTTCCAAGGAAAATACCTGTCAAACCGCCAGAGATAAAGAAGGAAACTAGACCAATCGAGAACAACATCGCTGGAGTGAAGATCAAGTTACCTCTCCAAAGCGTAGTCAAGTAGTTGAATACTTTTACCGCAGAAGGCACCGCAATAATCAATGTCAGGAACATAAAGATAGATCCAAGGAAAGGATTCATACCAGACACGAACATATGGTGAGCCCATACTACGAAAGAAAGTACTGTAATACCAAGCAAGGATATAATCATCGCTTTATATCCGAAGATTGGCTTTCTTGAATTGGTGGCGATTACTTCAGAAGTAATACCCAATGCAGGAAGCAATACAATGTAAACTTCAGGGTGACCTAGGAACCAGAATAAATGCTGATACAATACTGGGCTACCACCTGTATTTGGAAGTGCTTCACCACCGATATAGATATCAGAAAGGTAGAATGAAGTACCAAAGCTTCTATCAAATACTAATAATAAAGCAGCAGCAAATAACACTGGGAAGGACAATAGACCGATAACGGCTGTCAAGAAGAAAGCCCAAATAGTCAAAGGAAGCTTTGAAAAAGACATTCCCTTTGTTCTCAGGTTAATTACTGTAGTGATGTAATTGATACCTCCCATTAGAGAAGAAGCAATAAAGAAAGTCATCGCTACCAACCATAAGGTCATTCCCAATCCAGATCCAGGAATAGCTTGCTCCAATGCAGATAGAGGCGGATAAACCACCCAACCACCAGCAGCAGGCCCTGTTTTTAAGAAAAGAGAAATAAACATGATCACACCGGAAATGAAAAACAACCAGTAGGAAATCATATTCATAAATCCTGAAGCCATATCTCTAGCTCCAATTTGTAATGGAATCAAGAAGTTCGAAAATGTACCACTCAGACCTGCCGTCAAAACAAAGAATACCATGATGGTACCGTGCATAGTGACCAGAGCTAGGTAGAACGTAGGATCCAATTTCCCTGCTTCATCTATCCATCCACCCAGTATAGGGCGAAGGAAAGACATATCCATATCTGGAAAACCTAGTTGTAATCTAAATAGGATAGAAAGAAGTCCACCGATAAGAGCCCAAAACATACCAGTAACTAAGTATTGTTTTGCGATCATCTTGTGATCTTGAGAGAAAATATATTTGGTTACAAAATTATCATGGTGCTCATGATCGTGGTGATCGTGAGCTGCGTCATGATTTGCGACAGATGCTGTTGACATAATCTATAATTTTGTTTGTTACTTTTCAGTTAATTGAACTTCTGCAACTTCTTTTGCATCCGCTTGAACTCCAGTAGCTAAAGCTGGATTCATCTGGATAAAAGATCTTTGCTCTGCATACCACTTTTGATAAGCCTCAGGCTCTACTACCTCTATTACTTTTCTCATTGAGAAATGACCTCTTCCACATATCTCAGTACAAGCGATCTCATAATTGAAATCAGGATTCCCTGTCTCTTCTCTCATTTCAGCAGTAGTCTTAGTAGGAACAAACCAAAAACGAGTAGGCATTCCAGGTACAGCATCCATTTTCAATCTCATATGAGGTGCGAAAACTGAATGAAGTACGTCTCTTGCTCTAATTTTGAAAAGAACAGGCTCACCTTTAGGGATTACCACTACTGGAGATGGAAAATCATCAACAGAATTCTTATCTGAGAAATCGACACCATGTGAATTCGTAGCTGAAATCAAGCGGTAATCGTAATCTCCGAGCACCTGGTCTTTACCTGGGTATCTAACCTCCCAAGCAAATTGATAGCCCATAATTTCGACTGTATGCGCATTCTCAGGAGCTGGAGCCGTAATATCAGACCAAGCTACCCATCCTGAGATAACCAATCCTGCTAGAACGATAGCTGGAACAATTGTCCAGATAATTTCTAGTTTGTTATTGTCAGGGTAAAATGACGCTTTACGCTTTTCGCTATACTGATATTTGTATGGGAAAATGAAAAGCAAAATGTGGGTGATTAGGAATACAATTCCAGTGACACCCATAGACCACCAAAACAAAGAATCTGTGACAACCCCGTGCTCAGATGCTACTGGTAATTGATAGTTATCAAATTCTTTGATTGAATACCAGAACATCAATATGCCCCCACCAATCAAGAAAACTATAAACAAAATAGCATTTACCTTATTACTCCCTGAAGCGATCTTCTTATCAGATCCTTTTACCACAGAGACTAATGTTTGGATTCTATATACCATCCATATTATGGAAAATATCAAAAGAACCCCTACTCCAATCAGAAATCCGTACATACCTTAGTTATTTCGGCTGTTATTAAATGTGATGATTATAGCTTTCTTCAAGCATTGGATGGTTTTTAGGAACCAAATTCCCTTTTGCCAAACTAGAAAGAATTACGAAGGTGAAGGCAGCTCCATATACCAAGAACATACCTACTTCCATAAACCCAACTCCACCATTATGTCCTAATGTGCCTGGCTGAACCATAAGGAAGAAATCTACCCAGTGTCCAGTGATGATTAAAGCACAAACTAATTTCAAGAATACTCCATGTCTTTTAGAATCTCTTGTCATTAATAACAAGAAAGGAAGGACAAAGTTTAGACCTAAGTTCACAAATATGAAAGGACCATAAATATCACTCGACAATCTTTCAATGAAGTAAACAGTTTCTTCAGGAATGTTGGCATAATAGATCAACAAGAACTGAGAGAACCATAAGTAGGTCCAGAAAATGGTAAAGCCAAAGATGAATTTACCTAAGTCATGAACATGGTTTTCATTAACCATTTCAAGTAATCCCTGACTTTTCAAAAAGATGACAAGCAATGTAATCGTTGAAAGTCCAGCTACAAACCAAGAGGCAAATACATACCATCCAAATAGCGTAGAGAACCAATGCGTGTCAATAGACATCACCCAATCCCAGGCAGAAATAGACGATGAAACTGCAAAGAAAATAAGGAAGAATGCTGACCAACTTCTGATTTTATACCAGGACGAAGTCCCGCCGATGATATCCTCATTGTAGGTGAATTGCTGGAATTTCTTGAAAAAGAATACCCAGAACCCAAAGAACAAGACCATTCTAAAGATATAGAAAACAGGGAATGTTCCTTTAGCCATAGGCCAATAGAAGAATGCACCTTTGCCATCTATGATGCTATCATATTCCGGAGAAGATTTATCAAATAAATAAGCATGAGTCCAGTGGAACAAATCATGATTAGCTACGAAGAAAGTAACGATCATTAATACACCAGCAATTGGCAGCCAATTACCTAATGAAAGCATTACTCGAATAATAGCTGTTGACCAACCGGCCTGTGCAGCATATTGAATTGCAAAAAAGAATACGCCAATAATCGCTATACCAGTGAAATAAACATTATTGATCCAAAGATTAGCGTATAGGCGCTGATACCAATGAAAAGCATGGCCTTCAGCTTCTGCCGCTTCGCCATGACCTCCACCAAACATTGCCATTAGGATACCTATTACTAGCAATGCTGCACCGATACCCAAAACTGTAAAAACAGACTTTTTTGTCGCTGCTGTGAAATCAAATTTTTGATCCAGATTATAGTGTTGTACGTCGTGAGCCATAATTAATTAGCTGGAGTTTCTACTTGTGATACATCTTGGTCAGCTTCAGCTACAACTTCCGTCGTTGCTATTGCATTATCAGCATTCTGACCTCCCTGGAGTTCTTGTTTCACATAGTGAACAATTTTCCATCTATTTTCTGGAGTGATCTGAGAACCGTGAGCTCCCATTCTTCCTTTTCCTTTGGTGATAACATGGTAAATATGTCCTTCAGAAAGACCCACATAGGCGCCACCTGTTAAGTTAGCCACACCACCTATAATTGCTCCTACTTTACCGTCTCCTTGACCACCTGTTCCATGACATGGAGTACAATATAGTTGGTACAACCTTTTACCCTCAGTCAAAACTTCATCTGAAAGTTCGATAGGGTTTTTCATTGATGTTCCAGCTTCTTCTATTTCAAAAGCCTTGTAGCGATATGGCAAATATCCTTGCTTATTTCTAGGAACCGTGTTCGCAACTGGCTCACGCATATTCATGTTGTGAGGGTTGTTAATGTTACTATTGAAATATTCGCCTTTACCATCTTCTCGGGTAGAAATCAGGTTTCCCTTAGTTTCCGAATCCATGATCTGAGTCAAAGGTTCGTACGCTACCGAGTGATACATCTGAGGGGCATATTCCAAGCCTTGATTTTCGCCTCCGGCTCTACAGCTTGCAAGGGCAATCCCAGCTACTGCAATCCCTAAAATACTTAGTGTCTTAGCAATCTTCATATTTCCAGATTTACTATTCAAAACTTTTTTTATTAACCTCTGATGCTCCAGAAGATTTCAATATCTCTTCGATCTTAGCCAATTCCATTGCAGAATTATTTGCTATATCTATGGCCATTACGTGCTTATCATCAGTGATTCTCAAATCGAAGATTCTAGGCTGTGCCCAAGGCTTCAAGTTTGTGCTCACCATAAATACACCTACCATTCCGAATGATGCCAATAAGACAGTCAATTCAAATGTCACAGGAATAAAATCAGGGAAAGCTCCGTAATCCTTACCACCAATAATCATTGGCCAATCAAACTTCATCATGTAAAACTGCATGGTCAAAGCCAAAGTAGTTCCAAGCAATCCGAATAAGAAGGCAGCGATTGGCAACTTGCTTCTTTTATATCCTAGGTAATCATCTATCCCGTGAACAGGATAGGGTGAATAGACCTCATGGATTTTAATACCTGAAGACCTTACTTGGGTGATTGCCTCAAGCAATACATCCTCGTCTTCATAAACTCCAGTAACAAAATGTGTATCTCTTTCCATGATTATTTATTCACTTTATCAGATGAAGACTTCAATACAGATTTCACTTCTGCCATGTTGATTACCGGGAAGAATTTGGCAAACAAGAAGAACAGGGTGAAGAACAAACCAAAAGTAAATAGGTAGACTCCGACATCAGCCCAAGTTGGGTAGAACATCGCCCATGAAGATGGAAGATAATCTCTGTGAAGGGAGGTTACGATAATTACAAATCTTTCAAACCACATACCGATGTTCACTACGATAGACAAAGCGAACGTTGCTACGATAGAAGTACGGATTTTCTTAAACCAGAATAGCTGTGGAGAGATTACGTTACAAGTCATCATTGACCAGTATGCCCACCAGTAAGGCCCTGTAGCACGGTTGATGAATGCATATTGCTCTGCTTCTACTCCTGAGTACCAGGCGATGAAGAATTCAGTGATGTAAGCAATACCTACGATAGAACCTGTGATAATAATTACAATGTTCATCAATTCGATGTGACCCATTGTGATGTAATCTTCCAGTTTGTAAACTTTACGAGTTACAATCATCAGGGTCAATACCATGGCGAAACCAGAGAAAATCGCACCTGCCACAAAGTATGGAGGGAAGATAGTCGTGTGCCAACCTGGTATTACTGAAGTTGCAAAGTCAAAGGATACAATCGTGTGTACTGAAAGTACAAGTGGAGTAGCCAAACCTGCAAGGATCAAAGAAACTGATTCGTATCTGCTCCAAGATTTAGCAGCGCCATCCCAACCGAATGAAAGAGCTCCGTAAATAATCTTTCTTAAACCTGTAGCTCTATCTCTAATGGTAGCGAAATCAGGAATTAAACCTATGTACCAGAATACTAGTGATACAGAGAAATAAGTTGAAATCGCAAACACATCCCAAAGAAGCGGGGAGTTAAAGTTTACCCAAAGTGATCCAAAAACGTTTGGAAGCGGAAGTGCCCAATAAGCTCCTAACCATGGACGACCCATGTGAAGAACCGGGAACATAGCCGCACAAATTACAGCGAAAATAGTCATCGCTTCTGCAGCACGGTTAATGGATGTTCTCCATTTCTGTCTGAAAAGTAATAATACAGCTGAAATAAGTGTACCAGCGTGACCAATACCTACCCACCAAACGAAGTTGGTGATATCCCAAGCCCAGCCTACGGTTTTGTTAAGACCCCACATACCGATGCCTTCCCAAACGGTGGCAACAACAGCAATGGATCCTAAAGCCAAAACACCGGCAGACGTAAGGAAAGCTAGAAACCATCTGATATTTGGTTTTGCCTCTACATGTCGTGACACGTCATGCGTCACATCATGGTAGGTTTTACCCCCGGTAACTAACGGCTCGCGTACGGATGAAGTAACCTGCATAGTTTATAAAATTTTGATTACGCTTCGTTTAAGTCTTTATTTCTGATTTTGGTAAAGTACCAAACGTTTGGACTTACGTTGATCTCTTCCAATACATGGTATGCTCTCTCCTCATTCACTTCTTTCAATGCTGAAGTAGTATTCTCCTCAATTTTAAGAAGCTGAGAAACCTTAGAATTCGAGTCATTCAAGTCTCCGAATACCAAAGCATCGGTAGGACAAGCTACAGCACAAGCTACATTGATGTCACCATCTTTCACTTTACGTTTCTCACGCTTAGCCTCTAGCTTACCGGATTGAATTCTTTGAACACACATGGAGCATTTTTCCATAACACCACGTGCACGAACGGTTACGTCTGGATTCAAGACCATTTTACCCAAATCATCATTTTGAGCGACATTGACTCCTGCGAAGTCTTTGTTATCGTGGTATTTGAACCAGTTGAATCGACGCACTTTATACGGACAGTTGTTTGCACAATATCTTGTACCAATACATCTGTTGTAAGTCATTTGATTAAGTCCCTCAGAAGAGTGGGTAGTCGCAGCAACAGGGCAAACTGTCTCACATGGAGCGTTATTACACTGCTGACACATCATTGGTTGGAAAGTAACCTCAGGATTGCTAGCTGCTACTTCCATAGCGCTCAAATCATCGGCTGGAGCATCAGAAGAATAGTATCGATCAATTCTGATCCAAGCCATTTCTCTTCTGTTCAATACTTCCTGCTTACCTACTACAGCCACGTTGTTTTCAACCTGACAAGCAACAGAACAAGCAGAGCAACCGATACATGAGTTCATATCGATAGCCAATCCCCAGTGATGCTGAGAATATTGGTGTCCTGACCAAAGAGATATTTTAGATGGCTTTACAAATTCACCATCCTTGTAAATCTGAGGATGAGATCTGCCTGCTGAAGCATCTTTTTGATACTCACTTAATACTGACTCCTGGATTACGTTTTCACGTCCCATGAATGTCTGGTGAGTTTGTGTACGGGCAATTTTATAGGCATCACCAGTAGCAGAAACCTCTACGCCTGAAGTGATGTCGAAATTGACAAAACCTTTGGAAGCATCCAGTAGTTCGTAAGCATTAACACCTACACCATTAGCGACACGACCTGCTTTAGTTCTACCGTATCCTACAGCCAAACCGAAAGTACCTTCTGCCTGACCTGGTTGAATCATGATCGGAACGATCAACGATTTACCATTTACCGTGATAGAAGCTTTGCTGGTATGTTCTTCAGATTGAGTGACACCGTTTTCAGAAGCCCATTTCTGAGTAACTGTCAGGTAATTGTCCCAAGTCGCCTTAGAGATAGGATCTGACAATTCCTGTAGCCATGGAACATTTGCATAAGCACCGTTACCGATACCTACTTTAGTATAAATAACCAATTCAGCAGAAGCGCTATCAGCAGAGTAAGCTTTTGATACCGCAGAAGCAGCAGCACTTACATCTCCAACTGGAGCCAAAGCCTCAGAAGTAGAATTGATAGCTAGTACGCCGTTGTATAAGGTCTGATCCCAGAATTCTTGGAAGGTTCCGCTAGTTTCAACCTGCGTGAATAAACCACCCTGCCAGTTGTTCTGAAGAAAATCGTAATAAGAGGTAGTGTCACCAGCCCAAACCAAGAAAGATTCTTGGGCTTGTCGTGTATCAAAAAGTGGGGAGATCGTAGGTTGCGCCAAAGAGAAGTGACCTTTCTTTGGTTCGAAATCATTCCAAGACTCTAAGAAGTGATGATCTGGAGCTACTATTTGCACCAAAGATGAAGTCTCATCTAATGTACCGTTAGTAGAAATACTCACTTTTGCTTTTGCAATACCAGCAGCGATTTCTGCTCCTCTTGCAAAATCATATACTGGGTTACAGTTGTAGAAAATAACTCCTCCAACTCTTCCAGCATTCAAATCAGTTACAAACTGATTCATTTTAGCGTCATCGCCTTTTCTGAAATAAGCAGGATTAGAGAAATCTACTGTAGTTCCGTTGCTTCCAAGTAATTCGTTGATTGCATTGATAACAACCTGAACATTTGGATCATTTGATCCAGAAACTACTAATGATGCACTTTTGCTTGCCCAAAGATCAGCCGCGGCCTTTTCTAGATGAGCAATATCAACTGCAGGAGCTGAAACGGTAGCTACACCAGCTTTCTTGGCAATTGCATTATATAAAGCAAGAACCGCCAAACCGCTTTGAGAAGCTCTGATTGGTGTTCTGTAATCTGCATTTGCGCCAGCTAGAGACAACGTAGATTCAAACTGATAATGTCTGGACATTTCAGGCTTCTCCTTGCTGATTTTTCTTGTCTGAGCATATTGACGAGCAAATTCAATTGGAGAAATCCATGATCCTAAGAAGTCAGCTCCGAAGGATACGATTGTTTTTGCTTTATCAAATGAGTAAGAAGGAAGTACTGCTGAACCGTAATAAGTTTCTGCAGCTTTTGTAATACCGTAGTTAGAAAGTGGGTCATACATGATCACTTCCACATTTCCATTGGCATCAGCAAATTGCTGAATAGCTTTCATGGTAGAAGGTGAAATAATCGTGTTTGCTACGATTTTGACTGCTCCTGCAGAAGCTAATGCAGACTTAGCCTGCGCATCTACAGTTTTCCAATCTGAAAGCTGACCTCCACTGTAAGGTCCTGCTATTCTCTCTTTATCATAAAGAGAAAGAATTGATCCTTCTACGATAGCATTTACTTTCCCCTTATTAATAGGAGAAAGTTCATTGCCGTCAATTTTGATCGGGCGACCTTCTCTAGTCTTAACTACGATGGAAGCGTAATCGCCACCAGTAGCATAAGTAGAAGCATAATAATTAGGAATAGATGGGTTGATATCAACCGGCTTATTCACATAAGGGATCATCTTTCTTACAGGAGCCTCGCATGCCGCTAATGAAGCTGCCGCTAAGCTGAATCCCATTACTTTCAGAAAATCTCTTCTGGAAGCACTACCCTCTTCGTTGAGTGTAGAAGGAAGCTCAGGAAATTCCCTGTCAGCGTTCTTTACAAACTCTGGATCGTTATTGAGCTGCTCAAGCCCTTTCCAGTACGTTTTTTTATTTTCCTTCATTTTATGATATAAGAATGAATTTGCGAAAAGAATAATGAATTAATAGTGGCACTTAGCACACTCCAAACCTCCGATGTCTTTCACCTTCAAGGCATCTTTAGAGTCAGAGTGAATCTGAACCAACTTATCATAGTAGGCATTGCCGTCCGTGGTGATTTCAGTCTGTCTGTGACAGTCAATACACCAACCCATAGTAAGCGCACTATGCTGACCAACAACTTCCATTTCCTGAATAGGACCATGGCAAGTTTGACATTCCACTTCACCTACTACAACGTGCTGAGAGTGATTGAAATACGCCAAATCTGGAAGGTTGTGTACTCTTACCCATTCGATCGGCTGGTTGTTATCAACCGCATCATATATTTTCTGAATTTCCGGAGAAACGCCTTCAGCTCCTTGTACATTCTGCACATGCGTGTGACAGTTCATACAGATATTTGCAGAAGGTATATTTGCAGATTTCCCTAGCTCAACACCGGTATGACAATACTGACATTCGATCTCTAGCGTACCTGCGTGAAGAGCGTGTGAGTAAGCAATCGGCTGCTCAGGAGCATAGCCCTGCTGTACACCTACGGAATAAAGTCCGTCCAATGCAGTTTTAGCTACCAATGCCACCACCAAAGCAGTGACTATAACCACGAACATATCGCTTTTAAAAACTTTACCCAGGTTGGTTTTTTGGTTGACAAATTCTTTGTCATCCTCATCCAAATCCTGTTTTGTAAGGTATTTGGTCAATACAGAGATGATGAGTCCCAATACTATCAAAATCAAAAGAAGTACTACTACTAGTACACCCAAAATGACGGTCAAGTATTCATTAGGAATGCCCCCTCCTGCCGCAACAGCACCACCTTCCGCATCTCCAGTAGCTGTAGCTGCTGCCGGGTCAGCAGTGTCACCGTACTCTATATATGCCAATAGATTATTTAGATCCTCATCACTTAAGAATTCGTGAGAGATCATCATAGTGTTGTTATATTCTTTATATAAGTCACTATAATACGCATTGCCCGATGCGATTACAGCCTGCGAATTTTTGATGAAACTTTTCACTAATTCGACAGGCGCTCTGTCTGTAGCTCCTCTCAAAGCAGGGCCAACCAACTTCTGATCTAATCTGTGGCAAGTTTTACAGTTTGTGTTGAACAGAGCCTTTCCTGCTGCTACTGCTTCATCGCTATTGTCCACCGACGGATCAGCGGCAAAAGCCTGCGTACCGATCAGCATGAAAAACAGCACTGCCAGTGTGTGGAAATTCAATCGAACCCCTACTAACGAGCGTTTAGATAACATATTATAGCTAATTAAATAGTTTATGCGGTTTATTATAACCCCTGCAAAGGTACTACCCGAAGCCAATTTTTCAAACTTGTAGTGATGTATGACTTACTGCACATAGGATGACTATTTGATTTCATATACACTTGTATTACAGATAATTAAGGTTAATTTATCTATCGAAATTTAATTTAGAATCAATATAAATAGAATGTATTTTGCAAGCTTTCCAAACTTCAAATGAAATCCCACGATACAAGGCTCTTGTTTCTTGAATTCCAAATATCACTGAGGCTGATTTACTGGGATAGATTCAAAATAAATAGTTCCTTTATTGCAAAGGAAAAGATAATAACTACATTTGCATTCCAATTCTGATTGGTCGAGTGGCCGAGTGGCTAGGCAGAGGTCTGCAAAACCTTCTACAGCGGTTCGAATCCGCTCTCGACCTCGACAAAAAGCATCCATGCAAGTGGGTGCTTTTTTAGTTTCAAGTCATTTTTTTCGCCATCCATTTAGTTCAAGTCACTTAATTATTTTTTCACATTGCAATTCAGGCAGACATTCCTTAGTTTATCCAATTAAACTTCTGATTACCATGCCTCAAGAAATTAAACTACGTGTTAACGGAGATACTAAAACTATTTCCGCAGACCCTGAAGAGCCACTTTTATATATCCTAAGAGAGGAATTTGAATTCAAGGGTGCCAAATATGGCTGTGGCCTTTTGCAATGCGGCGCATGTATGGTAATCGCAGACCAGAAAGCAGAGCCCTCATGCCTTAGAGCATGTTCCAGTTTTGAAAACACTGAAATAACAACGCTGGAAGGATTAGCCCAAAACGGGAAACTTCATCCTGTACAGCAAGCCTTCATAGATACCCAAGCCGCACAATGTGGCTATTGCCTCAACGGGATGATCATGACTGCTGTAGCACTTTTAAAAGAAAACCCCAAACCGACCGAGGTGGAAATTCGAACTGCACTAAATCCAGTGATCTGTCGCTGTGGCACACATTCCAGATTTATCAAAGCAGTCAAGTTGGCATCAGAAAAAACAAAGTCCTAATCATGGAAGATCTACATAATATGAACTCAAGTCGCCGGTCTTTCCTCAAAAGCACTGGACACCTATTAATAGGGTTCAATCTATTACCGCTCACTTTTTGCCAAACTAAGGGAGCACCAAACGAGATCCCTCCTTACACTGGAGTGCCTCTTCGGTCTACGATTGACAATAAATTAATTGACTCGTGGATTCGATTAGATGCTAAAGGACACCTGACAGTCCTGTCTGGAAAGCAGGAACTAGGTCAAGGAATTAAAATCGCCCTGATCCAAATAGCTGCAGAAGAACTGGATATACATCCCGATCGCTGCCATATCATCAATTCAGATACAGGTCAAACTCCAAATGAAGGATTTACTGCCGGCAGCAACTCCGTGGAAGGAAGTGGAAGCGCTATCCGGCAGGCTGCCGCTGAAGCAAAATACCATTTGCTGAAAATGGCTGCGCAAAAATGGAATGTAAGTCCAGAAAGTCTTCGAGTAGAAGACGGAGTAGTTGTAGCTAACTCTGGCGAGAAAGTGAGTTATTGGGAGCTTTTGGAAGGCAAATTTATAGAGGAGAGAATCTCCGGAGACATTAAACCAAAAAAGCCTGAAGATTATAGATATGTGGGGAAACCATTGCACCGAGATGATATCCGGAAATTAGTTACTGGTGAGTCTCATTTTGTCCATGATCTGAAAATGCCTGGGATGGTCCATGCACGAGTGCTTCATCCTCCTTCCTACGACGCAACCTTAGAATCCTTAGACATCAACCAAGTAGAAGCTTTGTCTGGAGTACTTAAAGTGATCAGAAACGGAAGCTTTTTAGCAGTAGTCGCTGAACGTGAATACCAGGCAGTAAAAGCACGGGAAATGCTAAAAGAGCTAGCCGTCTGGGAAAAATCACCTATTACCATTCTTCCAAATCAGCTCATGGATGACGTGCTAAATACATCAGGCAAACCGGATGAAGTAGCAGTCTCACCTGGAATTGCAGATTTGATTTCAAACTCTGCCATACACCTTCAAGCGGATTATTTCCGTCCCTATCACATGCATGCCTCCATGGGACCGTCTTGTGCAGTCGCACTTTGGGAGCCAAACCTGCTAACCGTTTGGTCAGCTACGCAGGGAGTATATCCCGTGAGAGATTCAATAGCAGATTTGCTCACTTTGGATAAAGAAAAAGTCCGATGTATTGGAGTTCCAGGTTCCGGATGCTATGGCCACAATGGAGCAGACGATGTGTCGGGGGAAGTTGCTTTGATAGCCAAAGAATTTCAAGGTAAGCATGTGAGGCTTCAATGGATGAGAGAGGACGAACACAAGTGGGAACCATACGGCACAACTATGGCTTTTCGCCTATCTGCTGGATTGGATTCAGCTGGAAAGCTTTTAGGTTGGGATAGCACTGTCTGGTCAGATTCCCATAGTACACGACCAAATGGAAGTGGGGGAAGTTTTATCGCAGCAAGAACTTTGGATCCGCCGGTTGAATTTAGAAAAGGCGGCTGGTCAGGTGGCTCTCACCGAAATGGAATTCCAGAATACAGTTTCGAAGCCAAGCAACTCCACCTTTTCAACTACGATGGCCCACTCCGAACCTCTTCACTTAGAGGTTTAGGGGCTTATGCAAATACTTTTGCTATGGAGACCTTCATGGATGAACTGGCTCACAAAGCAGGTAAAGACCCTATTGATTTTAGGATAAAAAACTTGGAGGATCCACGAGCCAGGGCCGTTTTGGAAGAATTGGCTCAGAAGACCAACTGGAAAAACAGAACTAAATCAGCTAATAACGGATTTGGAATTGCCTATGCGAGGTATAAGAACGCTACCTCCTATTTTGCTGTAATGGCAGAAGTGGAAATAGATAAGGCTGCCAAGAACTACAAACTCAAAAAACTAACTGGGGTAATAGATTCTGGTTTAACTATCAATCCGGATGGGCTTAAAAACCAAACGGAAGGTGGAATGATCCAATCCGCCAGCTGGACAATGATGGAGGAAGTACAATTTGACGAGGATGGAATCACTAGCGTGGACTGGAATACATACCCGATTCTGAGGATGGTGGATGTGCCGGAAGTGGAAGTACACATTATCGACCGACCCGAGACTAAAGCCATGGGAGCGGGTGAAGCAGCTATGGGACCTGTCGCGGCGGCAATTGCCAATGCTGTGTTTGATGCCACAGGAAGCAGAGTCAGAAATCTGCCGATAAAGCCTGAAAAGATAGATTGGGAGTCAGTGAATTAACCTAATTGCTCACATAAAAACTTTCATTTAACCTTGGGCCGTGGATCAGAGTGGAGCCTAATAAGTGGTGAGTCCCAGTGATCAGTGTTCAGTCTTGGTCTCAACCGGCACAAACCTCAAGGATGATAGCAGCACGGGTTGTGCTTTCTTTGTGTGTTATTTGGTTTAAAAAATGTTAAGAAAAACGCCTTTTAATTCAATAAAGAAGAAACATCAATACTTACAAGTTGGGTGACTCCTGAAGCCTCTTGAATATTTAAATACAACTTTTCTTCGCTCCAGCTTAACCCTACTATTCCGACATTGATACGTTCACTTTCCTGGAGGTCAGTCACTTGGTAAAGCTGCCCGGTAATTGTATTGCGAATCCAAATCTGATTAGACCCGCTACGGTCAGAGACAAATGCCAAGAGATCAGAGTTTGTTGGAGAAAAAAATGGATTACTATCATTCCAGTCAGATACCACAAAACTCCTGAAAGATGTGGGACTATTCACGGCAAAACCTACTACATCATAAGAAAAGCCAACAGGAGTGTCTTTTGCAAAGGTCACGCTGTAGGCAACGTTGTTTTCTTCTGTAGAATAAGTCATCCCTAAAATCGGCATCTGAATATTCTCAATGTCATCTACATCACGAAGTATTCTCTTTGGATTCGTAGCCTCCTCATCTAAATTGAATAAAATAATGCTTTGGTCCCCCTCATCTAGGCTATCCAGAAAATAGATCAAGGTTGTATCTCTGACGCCAAAAACCGGGAAGTAACTTTGAAATGAATCACTGATAATTTCTTTCGACTCGCCTGAAGCCACTGTATATTCCCTTAAAGCAGAAGTATTTTGATCCCCAACAACAAAAATCAGACTCTCGCCACTTGCAGACCAGGATGGATATTGACCTTTCTCAGAAATTAACTTTTCAGACTTACTATTGAGATCAAAAACAAAAACCTGCTGGGGCTGGATACTAGATCCCGCTTCTGAAATGGTATAGATCACTTTAGTCCCGTCAGGAGAAACTTGCGGATGAGTGATGTAGTCGAAGCTTGCCTTTTCAAAAACTGTTTGGGAAGCAGGAAGTTCATTCGGCACCACCATCACGCGGTTCGTTTCATTACTCACATTCGCCCGCTTTGCAACCACATAAAACTCCTGTCTCACGCCAGGCTCTAAACCCTCAACTAAATATGACATCTGCCCTGCTGGAATCTCGACAAGCTTATAATTAGTACTGGAAACAAGCGACTTGGTCCATACTTCATAGAAAGATGCCGGAACGATGGAAGGGCAGTTGATATTACAAATCTGTGCTGAAGACCAAGTGAGCTCTACACTAGTCTCATCAACAAGTCTGGTACTAAGTGTAGGTGTTTCCAAAAAACTCCCATCCGGTATAGGATCATCGAAGTTTTGGCAGGAGGAAAAAGCAAGGATCAGGACAAAGAGTAAAGCAATATTCTTCATAATTTAATTAGTTAAACCCTTTACGGATTTAAATGGGGTAGAGGTTTGAGCTAACTATTAAAATTGATACCCTACTCCTAATTGCACTCCCAATTCCTGCAAGATCTGTTTGTAGTTTCCCTCCTTTTCAAATGGAATCACGTTGTGCCTTTTGTAGTTGGGGAAAATAGAAAAGGAAAACTTCTCAGTATCCAACTTTGCTCCAAGACCAGCCAAATAGCCAACTCCACTTTGGTCAGAGAAATTATTTTCTTCAGAAAGCTGAAAATCTACCACTGGTCCAGCGGCAGCATAAAAGATCTTGCCTAGGGAATATTCTGCATATACTGGGATGGAAAGCATTCTGAAATCAGGATTATGGGAATAGCCATATAAGCAATTTGCACATGGCGGGAAATTAGGACTGTATTTCACTTGCGCAAAAGAATAATTCAAACCTCCACCCAGCGAGAAATTCTCATTTATCCTTTTCGAAAGCAAAACACCTACCTCCTTTACATTCTCGATATCCACGGAACTAGCTCCATCTAAAGGTGTATCCCAGTTGGCCATAGCTCCTGAAAAACCGAAATATCCTCGTACCTCTAAAGAAGATTGGGCCGAAGCCGAAAAACTGATCAAAAGGAAGAAGGAAAGTAAAAGTGTATTTCTCATATAATCGAAGTTAATATCAAAGCTAGTTTAGTTAAGACGGAAGGTGTTAATGAAATGCTACAAATGATCAAATAATCTAGCTTTTGGAGAAGCAGCACAAATGTAAAAACTCCTAGATCAATAAGGCTTCAACTTCGCTAAGCCAGACAATCGCGACCCTGCGCGAACTTTGTGATCTATGTGGTAAAAACAACACCAAACGTTGCTACGGAACAGATATTTATAAGAACTCACCAACAAAAAAGTAAAATCCAGTTTCTTGAGAAGCAGGAAAACAATAGCAGTTGCGCCCTTTGCGCTTCCTTCGCGTTCTTAGCGGTTCAGTGTTTGTCCAAAAAAAACGCCGACTTCTCAGTCGGCGTTTTTAAGGTTATTATGAAAATTATAGCCTTTTATTTACCATTGGAGCGATCCAGCAATTGAAATCAATACTTAAAAAACGAGTTTCTAACCGCGAGATCTATTTGATTTTCATTCTAATTAAATAAAAATTGTCCTCTTCAGTAGTTTCTTTATTGTTAAAAATCTCAGTCATGATTTGAGATGACTTTTCTTTATCATAATTGTGAAAAGTTTCAGGATCTACTGGGAAAAGCAATTCATTCTTAGAGTTTAGAAGCAAAGGATTTCTAACAAACCTCCAAAACTCATTACTCACTCCTCTACTTAGAGTATATAAATGACTAGTATCCTTTAAATCTTGCAATACATATTGCACTTTTGAGTCAAAAGTCATCTCCAATAACATCCATTCTTGGTTTATTAAAAAATTTCCTCCAGGAAATCTAACCCGATTTTGAGGATCAAGATTGTAGTCTCCAGTATATTTTTCAAAATTCTCCCTGTCAGATTTGATTTCACCAGAAACAAACCCCAATTCAAATAATTGATCAAAACTTTTGGCTGAGGAATCAAACTTAAAAATGCTATCCCCAAATGGTTCACAATAATATTGGCCATCTACTCCGCTTACTAGAAACCCGGTATAAGAAACAATTGAATTTGATCTTAGAGGATCGAATGGAAAATACTCCTTCAGCAAATTTCCTTTTAAGTCGGAAAGATAAACGTTGAAATTTGAGTCCGAAGGATTATTTGATACATAAATTAAGATTTCATGATCTGAAACTGGAACAATTCTTTGAGCAAAAAGCTTGAGCTGTGATTTTGATTTAAAATCCCCAGAGTTTACTTCATAAGTAATCAAAGCAAGGTCACTTGGAGAGAAAATATAAACCAAGTCACCTATAATGAAGAAATCATAGATTGCTCCATATTCGCCTGGTCCACTACCCATTTCCCCAAAACTTCTAATAAAATCCCCTGAATAATCAAAGAGGGAGAGTCTGTTTTGTCTCTTATCTAATACAAAGAACCCTGACTCGTTTTCGACCACCTTGTCTATGCTCAGCACATCTTCTGACGAATTTCTCAATCTTATAATTTCTTCAAACTCAAAAATCAAGTCTGAATTTTCTACCGGAGCTGGCAGTTCAGCCATTACCGTATGAGATCTCTCCGATAAGCTTTCCTTTTTTTCTTCACCACATGAAAAAAAAAGTAGGGAAAGTATAACTAGATGTTTTAATTGATTCATAATTATAAAGTAGTTCTGTTTAGTGAAATAATCCCTCTTCTGTTTATTAAATAAAAAGCTTTCCAAAAAATGAAAGTAAATTAATTATTGTAATTGCCAATTTATAATCCGTTGGTTCTAAACCGAAATTCACCTTTTAGCAAAAAAACGCCGACTTCTCAGCCGGCGTTTCCAATATATCAAGTAAGTCTTGATTCTAATATCTAGAATCTAACGTCTTACTTTTTGCCTTCCATTTGCTCTTTCAATTGAGTCAAAGCGTCCAAGTCACCAAGAGTTGACTTCTCAGCTGGAGCTGAAGATGAAGTAGAAGCAGAACCTGAATCAGTTTTCTTCTTAGCTTCTTTCTTAGCTGGCTTAGCTTCTTCTCTGAACATTGCAGTGTGAGAAAGAACGATTCTCTTATCATCTTTAGAGAATTCAGTTACTTTGAAATCCAAAGCCTCACCAACCTCTACTTGAGATCCGTCTTCTTTTTCCAAGTTCTTCACTGTAGCAAATCCTTCAAGACCGTAAGGCAATTCAAGAACTGCACCTTTGTCATTTTTGGAAACTACAGTACACTTATGCTCTGATCCGATTGGGAATACAGATTCGAAAGTGTCCCATGGATTTTCTTCCAATTGCTTATGACCAAGAGCAAGTCTTCTGTTGTCTACGTCAAGCTCAAGTACAGCTACTGCTAGCTCATCTCCTACTTTCACAAACTCAGATGGATGCTTGATTTTCTTAGTCCAAGAAAGGTCAGATACGTGAACCAAACCGTCGATACCTTCTTCCAATTCAAGGAATAGACCGAAGTTAGTCAAGTTTCTTACCACACCTGTGTGCTTAGAACCTACAGCATACTTAGTACCCATGTCGTTCTTAGTCCATGGATCTTCAGTCAATTGCTTGATACCAAGAGACATTTTTCTGTCGTCTTTGTCAAGAGTCAATACTACAGCTTCGATTTCGTCACCAACTTTCACGAAGTCAGCAGGGTTTCTCAAATGCTGAGACCAGCTCATTTCAGACACGTGGATCAAACCTTCAACACCTGGAGCAAGCTCAAGGAACGCACCGTAGTCGGCTACGTTTACGATCTTACCTTTAACTCTAGATCCGATTTCAAGGCTAGACGCCAAAGAATCCCAAGGATGAGCAGTAAGCTGCTTCATACCCAAAGAAATTCTCTTCTTATCATCATCAAAGTCAAGAACCACAATCTGAACTTTCTGATCAAGTTGCAATACTTCTTCTGGATGATTGATACGTCCCCAAGAGATATCTGTAATGTGAAGAAGACCATCTACACCACCTAGATCGATGAATACACCGAAGTTGGTCATGTTCTTGATCACACCTTCCAATACTTGACCTTTCTCAAGGTTGTTTAGGATCTCAGCTTTTTGCTTCTCAAGATCTTTCTCGATCAACACTTTGTGAGATACCACTACGTTATCATTTGCGTGGTTGATTTTCACCACTTTCACTTCCATTTTCTTACCTACATAGATATCGAAATCTCTGATAGGCTTCACGTCGATCTGAGAACCTGGCAAAAATGCTTCTACACCGTAGATATCTACGATCAAACCACCTTTAGTTCTTCTTTTCACCAAACCTTCGATCACGTTATCAAATTCAAGAGCATCTTCGATGTCTTTCCATGCGCGTACGATCTTCGCTTTCTTACGGGAAAGGATCAGCTGACCCAATGCGTTTTCCTGCTCTTCGATGAATACTTCTACAGTATCACCTGGCTTGATCGACTCAAGATCTCTGAATTCAGAAAGAGGCACCAATCCGTCAGACTTAAAGCCCACGTTGATGATAACATCCTTGTCATTCACACCTACTACAGTACCTGTGATAACTTCTTTCTCAGTGATCTCACCTAATGTACCTTCGTACATTGCAGCCATTTGCTCACGCTCTGCTTTGGAATAGCCTTCTCCAAAACCTTTGGTTTCGAAGTTGTCCCAGTTAAAATCTTCTTGTTTTGACATAATGTACTAACCCTGATTAGCAATAGTCCACGGGTCAAGGGACTATCGTTTTTAGTTGTAAATCAATGTGTTAAACTAACCAAACACACTCCATTCACTCGAACGGACTGCAAAGGTATGGAATTATTGGTAAAGGAGGTCTTCTACTGAGAAATTTGTTCCTGAGAGATAAAATCATGATACTAAAAAACCAAATCTTAAAAAGACCTCGTGATAGTAACTTGTGGGGCTCTTGATGCTATTAATTGATGTTCTGGCGACTAAGTATCCTCAGGTATGATCAGCTTATTTTTGAATACTTGATCGATTACTAAAAAGTCATATTTATGGATCCTTCTATTGGAAATAAATCGCCTCTTTCTGTCATTCCTGACCCTTCTCCTTTGAAAGTAAAAACTAGCTGATTTTTAGTAAGTTTTTCAATTTGTATTTCCCCTTTTCGAAAAATTATACGCTTATTCATCCTGCTGGACTCTCTTTCTTGATTAAAAAAATTCAGGTCTACTTTTACTGATTCTTGATTTGCCTCAGGAATTGAATAGGAAACAGGACCCTTCCCAAGTATTCCAGTCTTAGTAAGATTGAAGTTCACGGATACTCGACCTTCATTTGTATATATCGCAAACTTCAAATCATCATTATCAAAATTCAGGTTGGTTTGCGGATTGAGATCCTTTTGTTCCAAAGTATATGTTTCTCCTTCCATAGTCAAGGTCACACCTGGCTTGACAGCTTCATCTTGTGACAAAAAAGCCGGTGCTGTGGATGTTACCTTTTGCTCAGAGACTTGAACTTTGGAATTAGCATATATGATAATTACTACGGCAAGGACAAGGATTAGTAGGATGTATAATTTTTTCATGACAGAGATCTATTTGTATTTAAAACAGCTTCAGTTAAAAATAAATAAATACTAGTCGGGCGGAAGCCTTGTCAGGTTCAAATCTTTCATAATTCCATCTAATTCCTCTTTGGTAACTTCTTTACCATCAATATCTACTGCAAATCGGTCTTTATAAAAAAGGGACCAATTAAATCTATCCTCTCCAAGCGAGGATTCCTTCATTTTAACTCCTTCATGGACGATTGTTTTGGTATACCCCCATGAGCCTTTTTCATCGTAATCCTTTGTGTGGGAAAATTTGTAGGTTCCAACTGCATCAGCTCCTTTCTCACCAGTTCCGTCTATGATCATAATCCGGATACTTCGGTTGGCAGTTCTATAAGTCGCACTTCCAGAGCCAATCCCAGGCATAAAACTTTCTACAAAAGAAGTTTGAGGTAAGCCAATAATCGTTTCTGGGAAAAAAGCCTTGAATTGCTCTGTGGTTAGAGGGGTTAGCTCGGAAAGAGTTTCTGCATTGTCTTGGACCGACTCAGGAGGTGATTCAAGATTTTCCCCTCCATCCATAGAACCATCCGATTGAGCAGCTTCCTTACCACTGCAAGAAACCAATAGAATCAGTCCAATGAAGGCCGAAGCGATACTTTTAATGCTTTTTTTCATAGCTAGTTAAGTTGAAATTTTGCGATCAGACCCTTTTTCTCCGCCTCAGGAACTTCAGATATCAAGACATAATTTCCCGGAATCAGCTCCACTTCGAAGTAACCTTTTCCTCCTTCACCTAGATTGTTCATTCCTCCCAAGAAAGTGAACCCTTCGGGTGCAGGTGTACGAAGACCGGCAGGATTCATCCAGCTCAGCCAGTACTGTAAAGAGTCAAGTGAGGCGTCATCTTCATAGCGAACAAGATTCACATCATGCCCCACGAAATGCTCGTAAACCTTTTGATCTTGAAACTTGACCTCTATAATCTGGCTTCCAAGACCAGGTGGATTTGCCATTTGAATTCCTTCAGTACTAGAAATAGAAATGGATGTATTCGGTGATGGGGCGATCTTCGAAGTAGGAGAATCTCTGACGATTATCTGCTTGATCATCCCATGGGAAGTATGCCATTCCCCATTGGCAGCTTTTACATAGCATTCCATTACGTAAAGTCCCGGGCTCAAAAAAATAGTACTCTTTGCTGTCTGCCCGGGAGAGATCAACCCAGTGCCACCATGGTACTGGACAGAAAAAAACCATTCGGGCAATTTTCCAAAAGCAGCCACTGCCTCATCCATTTGCCCATCTATTATTTTCTTCATTCCCTCATCAAATGGAGGGAGCACTTCCTTCTTGGTATCTTCTACTGTTTTGCCTTCAGGGTAATAATCCATAAGCACAAAATGAACTTCTGCAGACTGATTGTCATAAATCAACTCATTCCAGCCTGAGTAAAGGGTATCTGCAACCAAAAACTCCATGCCTTGAGTTTGAACGTTCACTTGGCCTTGTTGTAAAAGTTCCTCTTGGGTTGGGGCTTCAGAGGCTGTAGTTTCCTCAGAGGTTCGGTTTGTGCAAAAAGTGAAAAGAAAAACGACACTACAGAATAGAACTAATTTTTTCATAAATGACTAAGGTTCAAATAGCTTCCTTGATAAATCTGAAAACACCACCCAATAGTCTGACTGTCAGGTGGAGGACACAAGAATTTTACCCATTTCTATTAAAATTTAAAAGTGACGGCATTTACTTGGTAGAAAAGAATACATAGCTGGTGCGCATTTCTTTATAATCTGGAATTGAGCTTATGCTTTTTTCGGTATACCAATATTCATGGGTTCTTTACCAAGTAAGTTAAAATCCCTACCGACTAAGAAATTTTAAAGCCAACTCCATGAGAAAGGACTAAAATTTCTTAGCTTTTAGTTTTTCAAATCATTATAAAATAGAATGTTGCAGTTTTCATTGACCGCTTTTCAATGATATAATTGTACAGATTCAAATGTTTATCTTTAACTAAATGATCAATGCTATCATAGTAGACGACGAATCCAATGCGATCAAGAATTTAACTTGGGAGGTTGAAAAGTTCTGCCAAGATGTGAAAATCATAGATAGCTTCACTGACCCACGGGAAGCAGTTTCTGCGATCAATTATTTAAAGCCTGATTGTGTTTTTCTAGATGTGGAAATGCCCGAAATGAATGGCTTTGAACTACTTCAAAAACTTCATTTTCGAGATTTTGAGTTGATCATTACTTCTGCCTACGACCAATATGCGATCAAGGCATTTCGGGAGCATGCGGTCGATTACCTCATGAAGCCGGTAGATTCTGATGACCTCAAAGATGCAATTGATCGGATTAGAGTGAAAAAAGAATCAAGCGGACTTGGCTCTGTCCTTAAATCTATGATCAGTGATTGGAAGGGTAAAGAGGAAAAGAAATTGGCACTTGCTATGGCAGGCAAAACCTTGTATTTGGATCGGAATGAGATTCTCTACTGCAAGTCAGACGGAAATTATTCAGAAATTTATTTCAATGACTTGAAAAAAGAACTGTTTACCATCCGCTTTAAAGATCTGGAAGAACAGTTGGGCAAAGGGTTTTACCGGGTCCACAATTCTTATATCGTTAGGCTGGATGCTATCAAGGCTTTCGTCAATCAGGATGGCCCAAGCCTGATGCTTGCGAACGGAACTCAAATACCTGTCTCTCGATCAAGAAAGAGTGAACTTCTCCACCTCTTAAATCATTAACCAAACCTTGGTAAAAAGCTACTTAGAATACTTTTACTGCTGCCCATTTGAGAATGGGTTTTTAGTTTTTACGCTAGGTGCACTTTTTATCCTGACAGTTTATCATTTCATCCTTTTTTTTCAGCAAAAGGATAGCACCTACCTACTCTACAGCGGATATACCTTTTTCATCTTACTATCTCAATATAGGTGGATGGAAGGAGGCTTCCTATATGAGTTAGGCGGACAATTTTCTTGGATCACTGACTATCCAATGATTCATACAGAAATCTACTACATCATTTATGTATTTTTTGCCCTACGGTTTCTGAATATTAAGGAAGAGCTCCCAAAATGGCACAGGCGGATCATGATCGGTCTTTGGGTTATCATTGCTTATTGTTTATTACTTTTTCTATACTATTTATGGGTGGATCAAAGAATTCAAGAAGTTCTATTGAGAGGATATTATGTGTTCACTATCTTGATTTCCATCCTTGGGATGGTGACTTATATTCCATTTTTCAAAGTCAAGACTCCACTTAAGTATTACATGATTATCGGCTCTGTTTTATTGATTGTCTTTTCGGTGACTTCGCTGGCGATTCACCAAAGTCTATTCAGGCAAGGGTTCTCTGTGGAGCCAGCTTATAGTGTTCTTTATATAGGTTTTTGGTTAGAAAACGTACTTTTCTCCCTAGGATTAGGGCAAAAGCAAAAGTTGATTTTAGAAGAACGAAATCAGTCTCAAGAAGAGCTGATCGACCAACTTCAAGAAAATGATCGACTCCGCATTGAGGTTCAAAAACAACTGGAAGAAAGCTTTAAGTCTATGGAACTAGCAGCCGAAGCTGAAAAAATCAATTCCTTGCAAGCTTCCTATGACAAAGAACTGGCGGAATTAAAACTTCTGGCCCTGAGGAGCCAAATGAACCCTCATTTTATCTTCAATTCGCTCAATTCCATCAAATCCTACATCATAGAAAATGAAGCTGAGGAAGCAGTTTACTATTTAAATAAATTCGCCAAGCTCATTCGGAAATTTTTGGCCACCACTCGGGAGAAAGAATCGACCCTTAAAGAAGAATTGGATACAATGAAGCTTTATGTGAATATCGAGAATCTTCGATTTGATCAAGAAATCCAATTTTCAATATCTGGTTCAGAACTAATTGACCCTGCTCAAATTTTACTCCCTTCCCTATTACTTCAGCCTTTTTTGGAAAATGCAATTTGGCATGGACTATCTGCAAGCAAAGAGGAGAAAAAACTACAGATTAGGTTGGCGAATCTTTCAGAAGAAGCCCTCACTTTGGAAATAATTGACAATGGGATAGGACTCCTCGATTCCAGCCAGAACCAGAAGAAAAAATTGCATGTCTCAGAATCAGTAGGAATCACACTTTCACAGGAACGACTCAAACATTTTTCCCAAAATTACACTCAAGAAGGTGAAGTAACCCTGTTAAACCTAAGAGTAACAAACCCATCAGAATCCGGTGTGAAGGTTATTCTCAAAATCCCAATTCAGCTTCGAGAGCAAACATTTTAGCCTTAATTGGTTTGGCCTTGAATAGATTCCGCAATAAACATGTGTTTGTAGGCAATTTTCACTGTCCTACGATCTTGCGAAAGCTGATGGAGGAGAGTTGAAGGTGAAGTCCAAGAAAGGTTTAGACAGTGAGTTTGCCAGCCATTTTTAATCAACTAATTCAACAGCTACAATCTAGTTTTGAAATAGCCACTATTCACTACAAATATCCTCTCCCGAAAAATCTCTCCTAGTATTCGGACAAAATTAGATAGGCTTCGTCCAAATCAGTTTCGATTTCCACTTTAATTTCAATTACTTCAAAGGGAATCAAAAATTGCAGAAGCAATAAGCTCCATCTTTTATATAGCTATATGAGAGAAGCAAATTTGACGCTTCACCGATATGACTTTAAACCACTAACACACTAAGACTATTTTTTCGATAAAGGGTGATTACATTTTTCTATCAATGCTGTTTGGAATTGCAAAATTCCGAACGGCATTGATTTTCTTTTTGCAGATTATCTAGCAAGAATTTCGAAGATAGGTTAGCTGTTTTATAGTAAATCAAATTATCCCTCCTGATCATTTATCGCACTAAATACCTACCACAGAAAAAAGTATTTCAACTTGAAAATGCTCGGAAAAAATAACAAAGCAGTTAGGACATTTTTACCACTCATTCGTCCTAAACCAGTTCCCGCTCTTCCTCTAAATGAATAGCTTATATAAGCTACGGGAATATTTAAAACTGACCGCTCGGCAGCAAAATCAAACTATGGAACAAACCCTCACACAAGAACTGATTCCTGTGAAGCAATCAGATCGCATACTTTCCTTGGACGTGATGCGCGGGATTGTACTTTTTGGAATATTATTGATGAACATCAATGGCTTTGGCTTAGCGCTTGCCTACGAAGACCCGACAGTATCTGGAGGTTCTACAGGTCTGAATCTATACACCTGGATGATGACCAATCTTTTTTTTGAGGGAACAATGCGGGCCTTATTTTCTCTGCTTTTTGGGGTTGGAATGTATATTTTCTTGGATCGATTGCTCAAAAAAGGTGCAGGGATCAAAGCAGCTGATGTTTATTTCCGCCGACTGATGTGGCTTTTGCTTTTTGGACTAATACATGGCTACCTCTTACTCTGGGTTGGCGAGATCTTGTACCAATATGCCTTGATGGGATTTTTGGTGTATTCTTTTCGCTCGATGGCGCCAAAATATCTGGTTATCACCGCGGTGATACTTTTCAGTATTGGGACTCTTTGGAACTTCATAGACTATCAAAAAGACAAAAAATGGATAGCAAAGGTGGAAGAAGCGCAGGCTTTATTGGCAAAAGGTGAAGAACTTCCTAAGGAATTAAAGACGGCTAATGAATCTTGGGAAAGGAGAGAAGCCAAAAGAAGTCCTGAAGCAATAGATGAGCATAATACAGAAATGCGAAAAGGGTACTTTTCTGTAGTAGCTTTTCTCGCCCCCACCAATTACGAATTCGATGTCAACTGGCCTTATCGAGGTGATGTTTGGGATGTACTGAGCATGATGCTGATTGGAATAGCTCTTTTCAGATGGGGTATACTTACAGCTGAAAAATCAGTCGGGTTCTATTTCACTTTGGCAGGCATAGGGTATGCAATTGGTCTTGCCATTAACTACTATGAAATGAAGCTGGTCATAGATGACAGCTTCTCCTTGCTTTCATTTAGTAAATCGAATATCACTTATTACTGGGGTAGAGCATTTTTAGCGATGGGTCATGTGGGACTGATCATGCTTTTTTGCAAAGCTCCTATTCTCATCTGGCTGAAAAATGGCCTATCCGCCGTCGGCAAAATGGCGCTGACAAATTACATGATGCATTCGGTGATCTGCATGATTGTCTTTACAGGGGTAGGTTTTGGGATGTTCGGAAAGTTCGAGCGCTATGAATTACTCTATGTAGTTTTAGCCATTTGGGTCTTGCAATTTATTCTGAGTCCTATATGGCTTAGGTACTTTCACTATGGACCCATGGAATGGCTTTGGAGAAACTTGAGCTATGGAAAATTACACGCACTCCGGAAAAGGTCTCCTCAGATTATATGAAATAGAAAGTTAGACAACACACTTAAGTATTTGATTTTTCATGAAAAAAGTACTCGTCACAGGATCAAGCAGAGGAATAGGTTTGGAAATCGCAATCGCATTTGGCAGAGCAGGATATCAGGTCTTTGCCACCATGCGTACTCCGTCAAAAGCGACTACACTCTCTGAAACAATAAAAGCGGAAGGGCTTCCTGTCAGCATGCACAAGATGAATGTCAATTCAGACATCTCTGTGAAGGCTATCATGGATGAAATACTCCTGGAAAATGGCCCAATTGATATCCTAGTCAATAATGCTGGAATAGGTTTGAATGGATCTATTGAGGAAATGCCTTTATCCGAATTCAAAGCAGTTTTTGAAACCAATCTTTTTGGGGCTGTACGCTGCATGAAAGCAGTCCTTCCGGCTATGAGAGAACAACAAAGTGGGTGTATTATTAATGTCACATCGGTTTCTGGACGCCTGACTAGCTCTCCTTTGGGATGCTACTCAGCGAGCAAATTTGCGCTGGAGGCAATCAGCGAAGCACTGGCTCAAGAGGTAAAGCCCTTTGGTATTCGAGTGGGAATAGTTGAACCTGGAATTATTGACACCGATATGGCACATGAGATCGAAGAAGTGAATCCATCTATCTATCCAAGCTCTAAGAGGATGGCTGATCTATTCTTTGCATCTCTCAAAAACCCAACTCCCGCTAATTTGGTAGCAGAAAAAGTACTAGAGTTCGCAGGTAGTGACTCTTGGATTCTTCGGCATCCCGTTGGCCCAGACGCTCTGCCTTTCATTCAATGGAGGCAATCCATGACGGATGAAGAATGGATTAACAGGCATTGCCTTCCGGATAAAGAATGGTACGATGCCGTAGAGCGGGATTTTGGAATGGATGCAAGGAGGTAGTTGCTACAAGTTGCCAGATGACCGGTGACCGATGTTTTTGAACTATCACAAAACCCGAGGAAACATGTTGTATTTAATAACCAATTTTTAAAATTATCTCAAACATGAAAGTATCAGCATATGCGGCCACTGGCCCTCGGGAAAAACTTGAAGCATTTTCCTATGAAATGGGAGAACTAGGGGCAGAACAGGTAGATGTAAAAGTAATCAACTGCGGAATCTGTCACTCGGACCTAAGTATGATTGACAATGATTGGGGAATGACCGCTTATCCGATAGTGCCTGGTCATGAAATCATTGGTGAAGTCATGGCCACAGGCAATGCAGTCAAAAATGTAAAAGTCGGCGAAAAAGTTGGGATTGGCTGGTATTCAGGCTCTTGCATGGCATGCCACGAATGCATGGACGGTTCACATCATCTCTGCGCTTCAGCTGAATTCACCATTGGAGGAAGACACGGCGGCTTCGCAGACTACGTGAGAAGTCATTGGTCTTGGGCTATTCCACTGCCGGAAGGAATAGATTTGGCAAAAGCAGGACCTTTGCTTTGTGGGGGAATCACCGTCTTCAATCCTATCATTTTAGCTGGAGTAAAAGCAACTGACAAAGTGGGCGTAATCGGGATCGGAGGACTTGGACATATGGCATTGAAATTCCTCAATAAATGGGGCTGTGAAGTGACCGCCTTTAGCTCAAATCCTGCAAAAAAAGAATCTATTCTAGCCATGGGAGCAACTAAAGTAGTAGACTCTACCAATCCTGAAGAACTACAGAAAATCGCAGGAACCCTCAATTTCATCCTGAACACCACCAATGTCACCTTGGATTGGAACTCCTACTTGGTGGCTCTGGCTCCAAAAGGAAAGTTTCACAACGTGGGCGCTGTGCTGGAACCTATGGCTATTCCAGCATTTACCTTATTGACCGGAGAAAAATCTGTTGCAGGAAGTCCACTGGGGAGTCCAGCACTCACTCGTACAATGCTTGAATTTTGTGTCCGACATGACATTTATCCGATTACAGAGGAGTTCCCTATGTCCCAAGTAAATGAGGCTATAGCTCATTTAAAAGCAGGAAAAGCCAGATTCCGAATCGTATTGAAAAACTAGTTCATAGAATAAGGGAATAAGTCCTAAATAATTCATTTGACCACTTGTTCAGCAATAAAAACGTAAACTTTAATCCTAAACCATGAAATCAGAAAAACCAGAATACTTCTGCCTCAGGCCTGAAGTGGAAAAAGCCTACGGGTACAGCCATGCTGTGAAAATTGGAAATAGCATCAAAGTTTCGGGTGCGGTCAGTATGGATGACGAAGGAGCTCCCACGGCTGTAGGTGATTTTCTCCTACAGATGAAAAACTGCTATGCTGACTTGGAGAAAGTCTTGAAGAATTACGATTGCAGCTTTGAAAATGTGGTAGTTGAGAATGTATTCACCACAGATATGCCTGCATTTTTAGAACATGCCGAATTCCGCAACACGATTTATACCAATCATTACCCTACAGGAACTTGGCTCGAAGTTAAAGGATTGGCCTTGCCGGAATTTCTGATTGAGATTGAATTGGAAGTGCATAAGTGATCTACACAAAACAATAAACCTTACAAAACAACATTAAAATGGCAAACAAGAATATGTCTATCATTGATAGACTTTATAACGCATTCGCTGTGGGTGATATCCCGACAGTTTTAGGTAGTATGGATGCCAGCATAGCTTGGAACGAAGCCGAAGGAAACGCTTATTCCGACGGCAATCCCTACATTGGACCTGACGCCATATTGAATGGTGTTTTTGGCCGAATAATGCAGGAACATGAATATTTTAATTTGAAGGATATTGAGCTACACGAGATGCTCAATGATAAAGTGTTAGCAACCCTCCGCTATGATGCCAAATACAAAAACGGTCATCCTTATAATGCACAAGTGGCGCATTTCTGGACATTGAAAGACGGGAAAATCGTGGCTTTTCAACAGTATGTAGACACTAAAAAATTAAATGATGCAAGAAATTGAGTATTAAAACCTGTTTGAATACCTCCTTCACCATGTTAAAGAAGTTCAGTCTCGGAAATCTTGACCTCCTTGAATCGAAGTTATTCACCTAAATCTGAAAAGGTCGGTGTCCCAATTTTATGATAAAGGAGGATTGATATAAACCGAATAATCTGATTTTATTTCAGATTCTCTATGGTAATTCATACTAAGGAGTGACATGGTATGCGCTGCTGCATTTGAATTCTACTAGTCCAGCACACAGACTATTTACACCTTCTTCATTAATCGAAATAAATCCTCCTTGTATTGCTTGCCAATCGGGAGGATTTTTTGGTTCAGTTCCACACTGGAGTCAGTGACAGCATCCAGTTTAGAAAAGTTGATCATGAAGGATCGATGAATCCGCACAAATCGTTTTTGATCCATTCTTTCACAGAGCTTGTTTAAAGGGCTTACTATCAAAAAGGACTGCTGCAAGGTGATGATTTTACAATAGTTTCGCTCTGCCTCCACCCAGAGTATGTCATCTAGCATCACCTTAATCATTTTGTTTTGATTTCTGATGAAAATCCTATCCTCCTGTGCATCTACGAGCGTGTCTTCTGATGAATATTTTGATGTGTTTTCTTTGATTCTTTCCTCCACCAAAGCAATAGTCCGCTCTAAATTTAGTTTGGAAAAAGGCTTGGAAATGAAAGCAAAAGGCTGAGTTTCTTTGGCTTTCTGGAAAGTAGCATCATCTTCATTTGCCGTCAAAAAAATAATTGGGATATCTAAAATTCTATGAATCTCACGGGCTGCATCTATGCCCGTGGACTTTCCTTTCAGATGAATATCCATGAGAATAAGATCTGGCTTAGTTTCCAGGGCATGATGAACTGCCTCCTCTCCTTTTGTCTCAATCCCTGTGACTTCATAGCCTAAATTTGAGAGCTGCAGACTAATATTTGCAGCGATAATCATATCGTCTTCTACTATCAAAATTCGTGTTGCACTCATGCTGCTGTGTTAAGTTGGAATTCAAAGGAAAAGGCCGCTCCTTCATCATTTACTAAGGTCATTTTCCCATCTAATTGGCGGGTAAGAAGACTTATTAATTCCCTTCCAAAACCTGTCCCTTTTATTGTCGAGTCTTCCATAATTCCAATCCCATCGTCAGAGACTTTCAAGTAGAGATTCCCTTCTTTTTCCAGCAATTGCACGCAAATCTGACCTGACTTTTGATTTGGAAATGCATACTTAAGAGAATTAGAAATGAGTTCATTTACAATCAAACCAATTGGAATAGCGACATCAACATCCAATTCAATCGGAGGCATGTTAGTCTCAAATCGAATCCGATCCGACACGTCAAACGTATCAAAAACAAATCTCCCCAAACCATTAAAAAACTCCTTCATTTCCACTTTCTTCAGATTTCCTTCCTTATACAGGCTCAAGTGAATCATCCCCATACTTTGTACTCTGGTATAAGTATCTTCCATGATTTGCTTGAATTTGGGATCACCGATTTTTGCAATTTGAAGAGTCAGAAGACTAGAAATTGTCTCAAGATTATTTTTTACACGGTGATGAATTTCCTTCAACAGAAACTCCTTCTCTTCATTCTTCTTTTCAAGTAGGGTACTGTATTTCTTTTTTCGTAGAAAAACTCTGAAAAGTAGAAAAAGTATTATGATCAAAACTCCAGCAAGAGTCAGATAAAAAACCTGTAAAATCCGCTGCCTACTCAGTTTAGCCTCCTGAAGCATGATCGTATTTTCCTTTTGAGCCACGTCCATTTCAGTCTGTAGCTGAGCGACCTGCTTATCAGCCTCAGCAGTAAAGACATCTCTTCTCAATTCATCAGATTTTCTTGATGCTACTAGAGATTTTTGGAAATTCCCTTGGCCTTCATAAGCCTTGCTCAGTTCTTCATAGACTAGGCTTAAATAGAATTTGTCTCCAAAATTCTCTGTAGCCTCCAGAATACTAGTTTCTAAATAGTCAGCGGCCTTGGCAAATTCTTTAGACGCATTACCTACTTTCCCCAAAGACATGTAGGACCGCATGATCATAAATTCATTTTCAAGCAATTCCGCATACCGAAGTGCCTTCAGACCAGATATTTGAGCTTCAGAAAACTCACCCATTTTAGCCTGCAGATTGGCCATAGCAATGTATGTATCGCTTAGGTTATTATAGAAACCGTAGCGCTCACCAATTTCTACTGATTTATTAAAGTATAAAATTGCTTCTTCAGGCCTGTCCAAATCCACCATATACTGCCCAACCAAGTGGAATGTAAAATCATAGTCAAGATCTTTCAGCCCTCTTTTTTCAAATATTTCAAGTGATTTAAGTCCATAGCTTAAGGCCGCATCAAACTTCCCTTGCTTCCAAAAAAGATTACTCATATCGGAGTAAGCCATAGCTACGGCTTTTGTGTCCCCATATTTTTCACCGATTTCCAGTGTCTTGGAGGCATAGACAAAGGCTTCTCCAAGAATGCCTTTCCGTTCATACACATAGCCCAAATTGGTATATAATAACCAACTTTCATTTTCTGGGATTTTGGAAATCGCATCTGTTAACGCCTTTTCAGCCAAATCCAATTGCTCCATTCTTAGCAAAATTGCGCCTTGGGACACTAATAATTTCCCCTCCCAATACGGATCATTTTTACCTCTCGCTTCCTCCAAACCCATTTCAATATACCCCAGAGCTATTTTCAAGTTTCGAGTATGATAATAATACCCCAGGTCGTTCAAAACCTGTAACCTGAGGACTGAGTCAACAGGTATTGCGGAAAGTGCTTTTTCTAATTCTTCTAAATAATCAGATTGAAAATCATCTGATTCAACAAATACCTCATCGTAAAGGAATAATCCATTTCTCACTTCGATTTGAGCAAATCCTGAGAAAGAAATCAATAATAAGGCGATCAAAAAAAATTTATTCATTTCTAAATGTAAGAAAATCATTCATTTGAAAATCAGTTTTTTGTATATAAAACAAGTCTGGGTAAATATTTAATACAGTTAGGGAAGAATCCTTACACGTTCGTACCAAACCGTTTTTCATATGACTTAAAAAAATCCAACTTCTCTTAATGAAAGCCTATTTATCAAATCTTTAACTCTAAAATCAAGTCAAATGAAAAATTCAATATTCCTATTACTCTTCCTTTCGATTGCTGGATGTGCTACAGAATCAAGGTATACTCAGCAATCAGCGGAGATCGACAGTATTAAAGCTGCAATTGGCCATTATGTCAATGGAGACTGGGATGCCTATAGTGCAAACTATGCGGATGGTGCGACTATTTTCTTTAACGCCACCGAAGAAAATCCAGCAACAGTCGCGGAAACTATTGCTGCACAAAAACTCTCTATAGAACCATTGTCGACTTATTCTTTTGACAGAGATAAGGAAGATCTAGAAATGGTAGTGACAGATGAAGGGGAAACCTGGGTGAATTACTGGGGAACTTGGAAAGGCACACTAGCGGCAACAGGAGAGGAATTTGTTATCCCGGTACATCTAACTTATCAATTCGTAGATGGAAAAGTTGTAAAAGCCTACGGCTACTGGAACAATACTGCAATTCAAATGGCCCTAATGGAACTGCAAGAAGCCTCCGAAATGGCTGCGATGGAAACATCTGAATAAGATACTTAACGCGATTTTTTTATTTCCAGGAAGAGTTTCAATTTAGGATTGAGCTTTCTTCCTGGAATATTTATTTAATAAGTACCTGACTCGGTTGATCTACAATAAATCAAATCCCTTTCGCATCGCGAAACTCTCTCGGATCCAGCTTGCAAGCCTTGCACTTTGCGCAAAGTCAAGTGTCTGCTGACCATCGGAGTAGGCTTTCTCTGGAACTTCATGCGATTCATAGATAATCCCATCTGCTCCTGACATTACTCCCGCTAAGGCCATCTGAGGTACATAGGCTCGGATCCCTATTCCATGAGATGGATCCACAATAACTGGCAAATGAGATTTTGCTTTCAAAATCGGAATTGCATTGAGGTCCAAGGTATTTCTTGATGCCCTTTCATAAGTACGTATTCCTCTTTCGCAAAGAATCAGTTTTTCATTTCCTCCTGAGAACACATATTCCGCAGATTGCAGAAGCTCTTCGATTGTACCTGAAATCCCGCGCTTGATCATTACCGCCTTATCTACTTTTCCCAGCTCATCAAGCAAATTGAAGTTTTGGGAGTTTCTCGCTCCTACTTGGTAAACATCCACGTAAGGATACATTTCTTCGATTTGGGAAGTCTGCATCACTTCAGTGACGATCTTGATGCCCGCTTCGCTGGCAATCTGATGCCATAGTTTTAAGCCTTCTAGTCCCAAACCTCGAAATGCATAAGGGCTAGATCTAGGTTTGAAGACTCCGCCACGCATCATCTTGATGTCATTTTCCACGCAGTGTGCCACGACAGCACGGATTTGCTCTTCAGTTTCGATGGAGCACGGCCCCGTGATCACAGCCATTTCACCTTCCTTGATGAAAATACCATCACCCAAATCCACGGAAGTTGGCTTGGCTTTCCATTTTTTCGACACCAATTTGTACTCGTCAGAAACGATATGAATGTCTATGATTCCGTCCATCTGACCGATCTTACGGATATCGAACTCCTTTTTGCCTATACCTATAAGGTAATCGCCAAGTTGAGTTTTTACCTCAGTTGTTTTATAGCCGATTCCATTGACTTTTTGAATAAGGTTCTCCTTTTGCGAAGAGGAAATATCGGGTTGTAGCTGAATAATCATATTAATTTGAGATTTACGAAGTACGCCCCGATAGCTATCGTGGTGCGAGGCCTTCTGTAGAGTTGATTCTAATATTTAGAATAAGGTCTGAGTTTCGTGAATTTTCCAATCCGCCAAGGCGGACAAGTTGTTACAATATTTCAATTCACGACTGATTGAATGTATTTCTGAATGTCTTCACTCAGATTTTTTGAATCTTTTACTGTTTTGATGAAAGCCGAACCAATAATAGCTCCATTGCTATATTCAGAGGCTTTGGAGAATGTTTCTGAATCTGAAATACCAAAACCAATCAGTCGTGGATTCTTCAAGTTCATAGCTCTAACACGCTCGAAGTAAGAAATCTGCTCATCGCTTATTCCAGCTTTAGCACCTGTAATACTATGTGAGGAAACCATGTAGATAAATCCACTCGTGTTTTCATCGATTTCTCTAATTCGCTTTTCACTGGTTTGAGGTGAAATTAAGAATGTATTAACCAGACCATACTGCTCAAACAACTCCTTATAATCATCAATGTATTGCTGCATAGGTAGGTCAGGCAAGATTAAACCATCTACTCCTACCTCTTTACATTTCTTGCAAAAAGTTTCCATTCCGTATTGCATGATTGGGTTCAAATAGCCCATCATCACTACAGGAATATGGATTTTGGCACGGAAGCCCTTCAGCTGATCAAAGATCGTTTTAAGGGAAATACCATTTTCCAGCGCAATCATATTGCTATCCTGTATCGTAGGCCCATCAGCAACAGGATCTGAGTAAGGAACTCCTATCTCAATTATATCTGCACCTCCAGCCTGAGCTGCCTCCATTATAGGAAGCGTATCTTCAAGCTTGGGAAAGCCAGCTGTGAAATAGATCGAGAGGACTCGTTCCTTTTTGGTTTCAAATAGTTTATGTATTCGGTTCATTGTATTTACGATTTACGATTTACGATTTACGAGGCTCTCGTTAGAGTTTAACATTTTTGCCAAGTCTCAGCGTAATTCGATTATGGTTCAACCCCTTCAAGGTTGGAATAACTATTTATACTTTTTCCCATGGGTTGCATCCATGGTAATTAATTGTTGAACCAGTTCAGGGTTCAAAAGCCAAATTTTACACAGAGGTTAGCTTACCTCAATATTCAGCCTTCAACATTCATTATTTTTTTTAGGAAATGCATGAATTCTACGATGACGATTGAAGTTCGAAATGCCCTCGTAAATCCAATATCATTTATCCCATATCAGTACTGTCCCCATTTTATATATGTATCCAAATCCTTATCACCTCTTCCTGACAAATTGATTACGATCACATCGTTTTTGGAGTATTCGATCAGATTTAATGCATAGATCGCGTGTGCGGATTCAATCGCAGGAATGATTCCTTCCAATCTGCTTAACTCTATTCCGGAAGCCATGGCGTCTTTATCCTCCACCGCTACGAACTCACCTCTTCCTACATCAAATAAATGCGCATGAACTGGACCGATTCCAGGATAATCCAAACCTGCAGAAATGGAATGCGGCTCTACCACCTGACCATCTTCGGTTTGCATCAAGATCGTCTTTGACCCATGCAAAACACCTGGAGTTCCCAATACTGTGGTAGCTGCAGATTTACCTGATAAAACTCCCAAACCCGCAGCTTCAGCAGCTACCAAACGTACTTCAGGCGTATTATAATAATGATAAAAAGCACCGGCAGCATTTGATCCTCCACCTACACAGGCAATGACGATATCAGGATTTTCTGTCCCTTCTTTTTCTTTCAACTGCCACTTCATTTCCTCCGAAATCACAGACTGAAATCTAGCTACCATTTCCGGATACGGATGTGGCCCAACCACCGAACCAATGATGTAATGGGTGTCAACAGGATTATTGATCCAAGCACGCATGGCTTCATTCGTTGCATCTTTTAAGGTTTTCGATCCAGAGGTAGCAGGAACCACAGTAGCTCCCAAAATCTTCATTCGCTCCACATTCGGATGCTGGCGGGCGATATCAACTTCTCCCATATAGATGGTGCAATCCATCCCCATCAGCGCACAAACTGTCGCGGTTGCCACCCCATGCTGACCAGCCCCTGTTTCTGCGATGATCCGCTTTTTGCCAAGCTTCTTAGCCAAGATGATCTGACCAATGGTATTATTTACTTTATGCGCGCCGGTATGACAAAGGTCTTCACGCTTCAGGTAAATCTTTGCACCATACTTTTCAGAAATTCTGGAAGCAAAATATAAAGGCGTAGGACGACCGACATAATCCTTCAACAAACCTCTGAATTCATCCTGAAACTCCTGCGAAGCCAAAATGGACTCGTAGTTTTCCTTCAGTTCTTCGACATTTGGATACAGCATTTCGGGGATATACGCTCCACCAAACTTGCCGTAAAAACCCTTTTCATCTACTTTGATCATAATTCTATAGTTAATAGCTGGTCTACCATGGACTATGGACTCTCAACTATGGTCTAACTTTTTCCTTAAAACTCTTCAGTTTCTCTATATTCTTTAATCCCGGAGCATATTCGAATTTTGAATTCAAATCAACTCCTACCATCTGAGGCATTTTACCCGCAAGCGACAGTATTTCAGAAGCACTTTCCTCATCTATTCCTCCACTCAGCAAAAAGCCCGTTTCAAAAGGATAGCTCTCTAGTATTTGCCAATTAAATCTTTTTCCTGAACCTCCATGATTTGGCGTTGCGGTATCAAAGAGAAAGTTTTCAACTAAACCCACATAATCCCTCAATGTTTCCCAGTCAATCGAATCTCCAACTGAAACGACTTTCCACAGTTTTTTACCTGTTTTCAGCTTCAATTCCCTCACATATTCCGGACTTTCGTTCCCATGCAATTGGATTACTGAAAGGCTAAACTCATCAATTTTGGATAAAACAAACTCGATCGTTTCATTTACAAAAACCCCAACTTTAGCAATATCAGTTTCTGGAAATAATTCCGCCAAATCAGCTGAAACATACCTTTTAGATTTGGAATAGAAGATTAAACCTATCCAATCTGGCTTCACCACATCAATCAGGTGTTGGATGTTTTCAGGATCCCGCATCCCACAGACCTTAATTTTCATCAGGCGTTTACTTTTGACTCTTCAGCCAATAGCTTCTTATATTCTTTGATGAAATTATAAGCCGCCTGCTCGGGACGGCTAGATTTCATGAAATTTTCCCCGATCAAAAACCCATCAAATCCTGCTTTTTTAAGCGTGATCAAAGTGGCTGGATCAGAAATTCCAGATTCAGAAATTTTTACAAATTCCGATGGGATTTGATCTACCAAAACCAGAGAAGTCTGCAGAGAAACATCAAAAGTCTTCAGATTTCTATTATTCACTCCTACCAAATCCAGGTCCTCACAAAGGCTTCTCTCCAACTCTTGCCCATCATGAACTTCCATCAGGACTTCTAAGTTTAGGCTTTTTGCGAAAGCAGCCAATTCCTTTAATCTAGCTGGTTCCAAAGCCGCTGCAATCAGCAAAATGCAATCAGCTCCGATAGACTTTGCTTCAAGAATTTGGTACTCATCCACAACAAAATCTTTTCGGAGAATCGGGCAGAAATTAAATTTACGTGCCTCCTTCAAATCGGCATTGCTTCCACCAAAAAAATCAGCGTCGGTCAAAATAGATAATGCTGATGCTCCCGCTTGCATGTAACCAATACTCACTGCCTCTACAGAAGCAGAACCATTGATCAATCCTTTGGAAGGTGACTTTCTTTTGAACTCTGAAATAATACCTGACTTCTCTGTATCGGTGACGTACTTTTTCATGGAAACTACTTTACCTTCAAAAAAGACACTGTTCTCTAATAGTTTCACTGGAACCAAACTGCTTCTTTCAGCTACTTCTATGTGTTTTTGAGCAATAATTTTATCTAAAATGTTCATACAATTTTAAGCTAAAGAAACTGAGGTTTTAGGATTGACAAGGCCTTCAAAAACGTTTAATGCCTTGCCGGAAAGCAAAACTTCTTCCGCTTTTGCGACAGCATCTGGAAAAGAAAGGCCTTCTTGGGCTGTAACTAAGGCGGCGGCAGAATTCGCCAGTACAACAGCATTTTGGCTTTTCGTACCTTGCCCTTTTAAGATAGATTCAAAGATTTTGGCAGATTCCTGTATGGTATCTCCTCCTTTAATAGAATCTGCGTTTAGTCTAGGAAGACCGATATTTTCAGGGTTCAACACCTTTTCACCATCATTTGAAATCATTTTGAAATCCCCGGTCAAGGAAATCTCATCATAACCATCCAAAGCATGCAGGATGGAAAATCTACCGTTCATTTCCTGGTACAAATAACCATAAAGTCGGGCTAACTCCAGACTAAATACTCCCACTAACTGTTTATTTGGAAAACTTGGATTCACCATCGGCCCCAGCATATTGAAGAAGGTTTTCACACCAAGGTCTTTTCTGATTGGGCCTACGTGTTTCATAGCTGGGTGAAACAAGGGTGCATGCAAGAAACAAATCCCAACTTCATCCAAACTATGTCGAATCTTGTCTATATCACTGGTAAACTCATAACCAAAGTAGGCCAGAAGGTTGGATGATCCACAAATAGATGATACACCTGTGTTGCCATGTTTTGCCACATTCTGACCAGCTCCAGCTACTATGAAAGACGATAGCGTAGAAATATTAAAAGTATCCTTACCATCGCCGCCTGTACCACAGAGATCCATTGCGTCATATTCTGCGATTTCCACAGGGATACAACGCTCTAGCATTGCTTGTCGAAATCCTGAAAGCTCCTCCACCGTGATACTTCTCATCATATAAACGGTCATAAATGCCGCAATCTGACTTTGATTATAAGTGCCGGCAGTAATGTTTTTCAGAACTTCGAGTGCATCTTCCCGAGTCAGTGTGCGATGTTCGATAAGATGATTTAATATTTCTTTCATAATAGATAGGGTGTTGGTGGGTGGTTCTACTTTTAATTCTCCATCCAGTTTTTGATAATCTGCACTCCATTTTCGGTAAGAATGCTTTCTGGGTGGAATTGTACCCCACGGACATCATACTTTTTGTGTCTGATTGCCATGATTTGATTGTCAGGTGTACGGGCGATCACCTCCAAGTCTGATGAAAGGGTGATTTCATTAATGACCCAAGAGTGATACCTACCAATACTAAAAGTATCGGGAACGCCCTTGAAAAGCAAATCATCAGAGACTTTTACCGTAGAAGCCACACCATGAAGCACCTCAGACAAATTAATTAAATCTCCACCAAAAGCTTCACCGATCGCCTGATGCCCTAGACAAACTCCAAGAATTGATTTGCTGGACGCATATTGCTTCAATAGCTCAGGCATAATTCCTGCATCTTCCGGCACACCTGGACCTGGAGACAAAATTATTTTATCGTATTGAGAGACATCCTCCAAGCTGATTTTATCATTTCGGAACACATCCATATCTGCCCCATAACCAAGTTGGCGGACGATATATACCAAGTTGTAGGTGAAGGAATCGTAGTTATCTAGGACGAGAATTCGCATATAATTTTATCGTTTTAATAGGTAATTCTGGTTGAAAGGTGGCAAAGTCGAAAAGTGGTAAAGTTCCCTTATCCTCAACCCTTGCAATCCATTCCTTTTTACTCTATTCTTTCTTATTTTTCAAATAGGTCATTAAAGCTTTAATCTGCCTTGACAAGACAATTAACTCTTCTTTTAATTTTAAATATGTCTCTTCCGAAACTCTGTTTACTTTAACTAATAGTGCTAATTGACTCCTTAATTCACCTGCTGATCCCTTCGCATAGCCCAGAAATCTAATGAACTGAAGCTTATTATTGTATTCAAATCCTTCGGCTATATTGTTCGAAATCGATATTGCACACCCAATTAATTGATCTCTAGATTTGTAGTCGCTTTTGAGAGGTACTTGATCAGAAAGAGAATAAATCTCTACTCCAATCTCAATTGCTTTTTGCCAAATGAGTAATTCTTCAAAACTGTTAGCCTTCATATTCAAAGATTTATATCAAATATTTTCAAGAATACTCATTATACCACTTTAAAACCTTCCTACTTTAAAACCTTCCAACTCAAATATTCTCCGCCGCCCGCAATGCCACCCTGAGCGCCTCCAGTTTATTTGCGACTTCCTGCAACTCTGATGGAATGGTTGATTTAGCTACGACTCCTGCCCCGGCTTGGAATCTGAGTTGATTGTTTTCGGAGACAAATGATCGAATCAAAATAGCATGATTGAAGTCTCCATTGAATCCCAAATAGCCGATTGCACCACCGTAAAACGTTCTAGAAACATTCTCCAACTCGTCTATCAGCTCCATCGCTCTGTATTTAGGAGCTCCGGAAAGTGTCCCTGCCGGAAAGGTGTCTGCTACTAACTGAAGTGGATTTGTTCCATCTGGTAATTCTCCGGTCACCTTGGAGACTAAGTGAATAACATGTGAATAGTATTGAATCTCTTTGAATACATCTACACTGACTTTTTCAGAAGATCTACTCAGGTCATTTCTCGCCAAATCTACTAGCATGACATGCTCTGAATTTTCCTTAGGATCATCATAAAGTTTACGAGCCAAAACTGCATCTTCCTGATCATTTCCTGTACGTCGAAAAGTACCCGCTATTGGATAAATAGTAGCACGTTTATCCTTTACTACGATTTGAGCTTCTGGAGAACTTCCAAAAACCTTGAAGGAACCATAGTCAAAGTAGAATAGGTAAGGGGAAGGGTTGACAGATCTAAGGGCACGATAAACGTTGAATTCGTCACCCTTGAAGCTTGTGGAGAACCTTCTGGAAAGTACAATCTGGAACACATCGCCCTTGAAGCAATGCTCCCTACCCTGATTCAGAATCTTTAAGAACTCTTCGTCCGTATAGTTTGAGCTTTCTTCACCCACTCGCTTGAATGAGTAGCTTGGGATGTTTTTATTAGAAAGCAAGCGCTCGATCTCATCCATTAATTCCGGATTCTCAGCTCCTGCCACACGGTGTTCCAATAAGTGCAGCTCATTTTTATAATGATCCACAACAATGATATTCTGATAGACCGAATATTGCATCATGGGCACATCAGATGGCTTTGTATTCTGGAGATTGATGTCTTCGAAATATGCTACTGAATCGTATTGGATGTATCCGAAAAGCCCATTGGAGCTGAATTTAAAATTATCCTGTGCTGTATCAAACTTATTCCCGAAAGCCCTCAAACTTTCCATCAGCTTTTGATCTGAACTCACCTTATAAGATACAGAATGCCCAAGAGGTAAGGTCTCCTTAACTTCTCCGGCATTGAAACTGAAGGTAGCCAATGGGTTAAAACAGATATAGGAATAGCTATTTTCCTGCCCATGATAATCTGAACTCTCCAATAAAATAGGATTAGCAAAACGATCCCGAATCTGAAGATAAATACTTACCGGGGTGATCGTATCTGCCAATCGCTTTCTGTAAGTAGTTAAAATAGGTAGTTTTATTTGAGTCATTTTGTGGTTGTTTTTATTCATGAAAAAAGGCTTACCGGAAATCCAGTAAGCCTTTTATACTATTAAGTAACGCAAAATTAAATGCAGGGGCTGTCTAAACTTCCTTTTGGAAAGAGATAGAATGCCACCACCAGTATTTGTTTGCGATTGTTTTCATAAGAATGGGAGCAAATTTAGAAAGGGATTCTTAATGACAAAACTTCTTTTCATTTATTTCTATATAATTTTGAAAAAACATAAGTAAAATATCATGGCCAAAGCATTTCCACAGTATTTCAAGCGGGTTTTTGAAGATTACCAGGTTTTGGTGCAGGTGAATTCTGATGATTTCACAGGAATTGAATTGATTATACATCCTGATGGAAAAATTGAAAAGACAGAAATGACCTTTGACGAGGAGATTTTTGAGGACTTAGCTGAGGACGAATTCATCCATTGCAATGTGCTTGAATTCCAGATGCACATGGCGAAGTCGAAGTAATTTCAAATCTCAAATTTCTTATTTGAAATTAATCCCCCTCACAGTCAGCACTGAAAGCCACTGTTTCAGCAATGTTGTGGAAGAACATTGTAAACAATAATTTTCTCCTTACTTTTGCACCGGCGGCACGACCAGCTCCTGCTGAATCCCCCAGGTCCGGAAGGAAGCAAGGGTAGGTGGTTGAGCGGTGCGATGCCGCTTCTTTTTTGCCCTATTTTTTCTAAGGCACCTCCAATCAAGTTCCAAATCTTGATTAATCTTCTAACTTTGTTTCTTACAAATAAATCCATTTGGAATCATCCTTCATTCGGACTTAACCTTGTTTTATGAATTAAGGCAAGAACACTAAAATCTGAGAAAAGGGATTTCAATACCTATTAAACAATTTAAACATGAAATTCTTTATTGACACAGCCAATCTTAGTGACATTCGCGAAGCTTATGACCTAGGTGTTTTAGATGGCGTAACTACCAACCCTTCCTTGATGGCTAAAGAAGGCATCAGCGGAGATGAAAAAGTAAGAGCTCACTACAAGGCGATCTGTGATATCGTAGATGATAAAGTAAGTGCTGAAGTAATCTCCACAGATTTCGAAGGCATGGTAAAAGAAGGAAAAGAGCTGGCAAAGATCGACGACAAAATCGTGGTGAAAATCCCTATGGTTAAGGATGGTCTAAAAGCACTTAAATACTTCCAAAGTGAAGGTATCCGTACAAACTGTACTTTGATTTTCTCTGCAGGTCAAGCGCTTTTAGCTGCTAAAGCTGGAGCATCCTACGTTTCTCCATTCATCGGAAGATTGGATGACATTTCTTTTGACGGAATGGAATTAATCGCTCAAATCGTTCATATCTATGGTAACTACGGTTACGAAACTGAAGTTCTAGCCGCGTCAGTTAGACACAGCATGCACTTATTAAAATGTGCTGAAGTTGGAGCAGATGTAGTGACTTGTCCATTGAAAGTAATCACCAGCTTATTAAATCACCCATTGACAGACTCAGGTTTGGCAACGTTTTTGGCAGACCATGCCAAAGCAGCTGGTAAATAATATGTAAAAGGCCGGCATTTGTCGGTCTTTTTTTAATTTCCCCTATGTATATCATCAAAGTAAAAGGCAAAGCGAAAATCCCTGACTACATACAGATCAGAGATGAGAACTTTGTATTAGTCGCCTATTTCAGAGCAGATAGGCCCTTGAAAAAAATGGAGAAATTTGGTCTAGAAGGAAAGGAAGATGAATTGGAAGCGTTAATCAAAGATCTTCCTTTTGGGAAATTGCAAAAATTAGAACTTTAAGAATGGATTTCAGTACTAAGCCTGTACTCCAGGTAAACCAAGCTACAATCTTTCAGGGGATAGACCCGATTCTCACTGATGTAAACTTCTCTGTAGAGCAACACGAGTTTGTATTTCTAATTGGGAGAACTGGGAGCGGAAAAAGCTCCTTGCTAAAAACACTTTATGCCGATTTGGAGTTGAAAAGTGGAAGTGCAGAGGTTGCAGGATTTAATCTGCAAAATATTAAAACGAAGGATATCCCCTATCTGAGAAGAAAAATCGGAATAATATTCCAGGATTTCCAGCTCTTTAATGATCGTTCTGTTGCGGAAAATTTAGCTTTTGTGATGAGAGCGACTGGGTGGAAAGACAAAGCAAAAATAAATGCCCGTATGGCTGAAGTTCTGCTTTTGGTAGGTCTGAATAATGCATCCAGCAAAATGCCACATCAGCTATCAGGAGGTGAACAACAACGTGTGGTGATTGCAAGAGCTTTACTTAATGAACCTTCCATACTGCTCGCAGATGAACCTACAGGAAATCTTGATCCAGATGTGGCAGATGGCATCTTCAAGCTTTTCCAAGAAATAAATAAAAAGGGAACTGCAATCTTAATGGCAACCCATAATTATGATTTACTTCGTAAGTATCCATATCGAGTATTGAAATGTGAGAAAGGTGAATTGCAGGATAGTCAAACACACGACGTTTCTTTTGGTTCGTCCTTTTGATATTTCGCGTTAAATATCAAACGATTATGCTAATTGCAGCGTTTGTAATCACCCAAACTATCAAGATATGAAATCTACCCTAATCTCAAGAGCTGTATTGCTGGCTTTACTTAGTGGGCTGCTCTGGAGCTGCAACAAGGACGGCGAGGAGGACCCTGTAATCGATCCTTCTGCTACACTGGAAGAGCAAATTAACAATTGGATTTATGATGTAATGGATGAAGTCTATTACTGGAGGCAGAATATGAAGACTCCAATCGCAGAGACATCTGATCCTACAGCCTATTTCAACTCTCTGTTAAACACTCCTACAGATCGTTTTTCGGTTATTTACCCGGATTATCAAGAATTGATTAATTCCCTTCAGGGCATTTCCCTTGATCCTGGATACGAAGCTAAATGGTATGGAGTTCCTAACTCTGATGACGTTTATGGAGAAGTAATTTACACCAAGGAAAATAGTCCTGCCTCCTCAAAAGACCTAAAAAGAGGCGATGTCATTGTCGCAATAAATGGCATTGAACTGACGAGGAGTAACTTCTCTGAACTTCGTGGACAAGCAGAGCTAACCCATACAATCACCACCCTTCGCTTCAATGAGGAGACTTTGGCTTATGAAGAAATGCCAGAAATTTCCCTCACTCCAATTCAGTTCTCCGAAGACCCAAACTTTCTAGATTCTATCTATACGGTCGATAATCAAAAAATTGGGTACGTTGTGTATAATTTCTTTGCTCCTGGCACTACGGCAGACGCTACTAAATATGACAAAGAAATGGATGCTGTTTTTGCCAAAATGAAAGCAGAGAATATCAATAACTTGGTTTTGGATCTACGCTACAATGGTGGAGGATATGTTTCTTCTGCGGTTAATTTAGCAAGCCTCATTGGTCCTGGAGTAACCAGTTCTGATGTTTTTTCCAAGACGAAATACAATCAGTTCATTATGACAAATATTCCATCTTTGAGTAATGTGCAGACAACCTTCCTTGAAAAAACACAAAATATAGGTAATTCATTAACAGGAAATCGAATTTACGTGTTGACCTCAAACGGAACAGCTTCAGCATCTGAACTGATCATCAATGGTCTAAAACCTTATATGGATGTCTTCCTTATAGGCGGTGTCACCTACGGAAAAAATGTAGGATCCATCGCTATCGAAGACGAAGAGAATACTGAAAATGCTTACGGCCTTTTACCTATAGTTACTCAAAGTTTCAACAGCTTAGATCAATCTGATTACAATACGGGGTTCACTCCCAATATTGCTGTAAATGAAAACAGCGAGCGCCTAAGAGCGTTGGGAGATGTAAATGAAATCATGCTCAGAACGGCCATCGAACAAGTTACGGGCACACCTTCCTCAGCCAGAGTCACCAAACTGGACCGAGTAGAACTCGCAAATACCTTAGACGGAAAAACCCGGATGGGCCAGATGATTGAATCCCAAATCAAAAAATAAGAAGTTAGCCCCGATAGTTCGGGGCTTTTTTTTGCTTTTATCACACCATCAAATAATTGGTTAATTCATATAATTTCCAGACATTATAGGCGTGAACTGCTCTAAATGCTTATCAAAGAGTTAGTTTATAAAACATATTAACCACTATATTTTATGATCAACCAAAAACAACTTTGGAAAAAACCTGCATTATATGCAGGAATCCTCATGGGCGCCCTTGCCTTCTCCTGCCAGCAAGAGGCAGAATCTCCTATCGCCGGAGATTCAATTGAATTTGTGAAATACCAGTCGGGTGATATCATTCCAGGGAAATACATTGTTACGTTAATGCCTACAGGAATTAGTTTCAGAAAAGACATGTCCTATATTGCCGTCCAAGCATCTATGAGAAAAACCGGTTCGGAGCTTTTGGCAAAATATAGAATCGATCAAGAAAATCTTGGTTATGTATATGGCAGCAGCATAGAAGGATTTGCTGTCACTTTAACAGACGAACAATATCAGTCCATCTCGCAAGACCCAACAGTATTGGCTATAGAACCAGATCGAGTTATTGCTCTAGGTCGACCTCCAGGTAAAGGTCCTGGAAATGGTGGTGGAGGCGGAGGTGAAACTTCTTCCCAACAAACTCCATATGGTATCGACAGAGTAGGTGGAGGAACGACCTATTCAGGAGATAACAAAGCATATATCATTGACTCAGGAATTGACTCTTCACATCCTGATTTAAATGTTGTTGATAGTATTGGCTATAATGCCTTTTCCAAAGGAAAAGACTCTGACATCGGCAGCGATGGAAACGGTCACGGAACACACGTATCAGGGACTGTAGGAGCGATTGATAATAACATCGGCGTAATCGGGGTAGCCCCAGGAGTTACTCTTATTCCTGTAAAAGTTTTGGACTCTAGAGGCTCAGGATCGTATTCTGGAGTGATTGCAGGCGTCGATTTTGTAACAGCAAATGCATCAAACGGAGATGTTGCCAATATGAGTTTGGGAGGACCGGTTTCTCAGGCATTGGACAACGCGGTAATCGCATTAGGTGCTAGTGGAGTAAAGGTTGCATTAGCTGCAGGAAATGAATCTGATGATGCACGGTATCATTCACCAGCTCGTGCAAATGGCCCAAACATCTATACTGTCTCAGCCATAAATAGTACTGACAGATTTGCTTCATTTTCAAATTACGGCTCCCCTGTTGATTTTGCTGCTCCTGGAGTAGGAGTACTTTCTACAGTACCAGGAGGATATGCCAGCTATAACGGAACTTCTATGGCATCTCCACATGTGTGTGGATTATTATTATATGGCACTCCAAATAATGGAGGAACCGCTATAAATGATCCTGATGGAAATCCTGATCCAATCGCTGTTAAATAAAGTTCTCATAATAAATCAAAAGGTGACTCATACGAGTCACCTTTTTTTTGCTCATTATCAAATTGTTAAGTTTCTATTTTCAGAAAGATCACGCAGAAATTGCTGTTAAATTTGAGGTTCAATTTTGAATGTCATGGAGATCGCAGCGAGTTTCATCTTAATACTTACAATTTACTTTATGGGCTGCCTGGCTTTGGTTCAGGAAGTAGTAAGACCTAACAGAAAACTAGTAATCGAAGGCGAAAGCAAAAAAAGACATTGGGTAACAAACTATCCAAAAATCATAACCCTAAGCTTTGGAATCTCATTAATCACCACATTCATCGCTTACTACCTGTTTCTTAGCTAAGAAGAATTCATACTTAAAACGAGAAAAAGGGCTTCCAAATTAATTTGGAAGCCCTTTTTTACTTTCATTCCGTAACAGAATTACTCAAACAAATCGAACTTCAATCCAAAGTTTAGTCTTGCATTGTAATATTCCGCCTGCATCGTTCTAGCTTTTGTTCCTTGATAATATCTCAAAGGTTGGTTAGTCAGGTTATTTCCTTCAAAGAAAACTCTCCATTTTGGAGTGATCGCATACGAGGCATTTACGTCCAAGAACGTCTGCTTGTCATAGTAACGATCTTCGAAACCTTCTCCACCCAATTCATCCAAATAATCTGAAGCATAATTCAGCGACACTCGCATTACAATTCTCTTTGATTCATAAGAAAGTGACGCGTTGAACATGTTATCCGCTGTACCCGGCAATTCAATATCATCATTGTCTCTGCCTTCAATGCCTGTGGTAGATGATTTTGTGTAAGTGTAGTTTAGGTAAATTCCGAATCCTTTCCACAACTGACGCTGAATGGAAGCTTCAAGTCCATAGATTTTAGCAGTTCCACCATTTTCAGGACGGGAATATTGAAGATCAGATCCAAACTGAGGATCACTATAACCTTGAGAAGTGATGGTATAAACGAAATCATCAATATCCTTATAGAAACCACCCAAGTAAATCAAACCCACATTGTCAAAATACTGCTCTCCCATCAAATCGAAATTCATTGCAGTGGCTGGCTTCAAATTAGGGTTACCGCGAGAAAGTTCTTCGTCCTCAGGACTGAACTCAGCATAAGGAACCAAATCAAAGTAGTTCGGTCTGGCAATGGTATTAGTCCATGCAAATCTTAGAACTGAGTTGGAATTCATATTGTACTTCAAATGTACCCCAGGCATAAAGTTGGTATAGCTTTGCTCACCTTCTGCTGATGAAATCTCTTCGTTATCAATATCAAAGATATTCCCGACGTAGTCAATTGCTGTATGCTCAAGACGTACACCAACAATTCCTGAGAACTTTTCTGAGAACTGATGATCAGCCATCACGTAACCACCGGTAATTGTTTCTTTCGCAGTGAAATTTCCTGGGGCATATTCTTCAGGAATATCACTCTGTTCAAACAGTCCGGCGTTATTGAAATCCAATCCTCCCAAATACTCAGGAGTCATAAATGTGCCTACTTGATATTGTGAACCTACCAGGTAATTTGGATCTGAGTAGTTCCTATTTGGTACATTCGCCAAAGTTTCTCCGAAAGCTTCCTCATCCAATGGTTCGTATTCGTAGAAATTATTTTCCCGCTCCTTATTTTTCCCTCTATAACGCAGACCGAATTGAAGAATGCCCTTAGGGCTATATGGAAGTTTGAAATCCAATTTGGCATTTAAGTCACGATCAGAAGTGTACCCATACTGCTCTGATAGCCCATTAAGACCAATACTAAGATTATCAGCCGGATCGGTCAGATATGCGTAGGGTTTCTCCGGATTTGAAACATTTACAGTAACATTCTGGCCTGATGACCTATAGGAAGTGTAGCGCTCAAAAGGCCTTTCTTCAGATGCTTTTGCATAAGTCGCAGACCAATCCATTTTCAGTTTATTGAATAAGTGGCTACCGCCAAGTGTCGTATTATAAACTCGCTGATCTTCAAGTCTAGCTGCTTTGTTTCTATCGCTATCCAGTCCACCTTTGGTCTCGTATTCTACACGGCCTTTTGTCAGGTAATTCCCGGGACTAACTTCAGTAAAGTCTCCATCATCAAATGAATCGTCTAACTGACTTACTCTCATTCTGAATCTGTTTTCCCAATCATCCCTGTGATTGTACATTCCGGAAAGGAATAGGGTATGGTTATCATTGATTTCATAATCAAAGGCAACCGAAGCAGATCTACGAACACGCTGCACTCTATATTCTCTGATATCAAATTCTTCCAAGGCAACGCCATTATCATACTCTTTCCATACTGCCTCGATATTGTCGGAGCCAAAGCGGTGATTGTTGTAAGAACCTGAAAAGATAGCTCCCAATTTATCATTAAAGAATCTGTTGCCTATGATCAAACCGCCAGTCCAGATTGGTTTATTGGAAAGTAAATTGACTCCAGAAGCTGCAGTTCCAGATATCCGAAGTGAATTTGGAGCCTGACGTGTAACTAGGTTAACCGAGCCACCAATTGCATCTGCATCCATACTTGGAAGCACCGCTTTGTTTACTTCAATAGTCTGGATCATGTCTGATGGAATCAAATCCATCTGTACATTTCTGTTATCTCCTTCTGCAGATGGTATTCTTTCTCCATTCAAAGTCACAGAATTCAGCTGAGGAGCAAGTCCACGGATAATAATATTTCTAGCTTCACCCTGATCATTTTGCATGGTGATACCAGGAATTCTTTTCAGCGCATCCCCAATATTTGCATCCGGAAAACGACCAATCTGATCAGAGGAGACCACATTGGTGATATTCGCATTGTTCTTTTGCTGGTTAAGTGCTTTGGCTTGACCTTTCAATCGATCGCCCATGACCACAAATTCCAGACTTTCAATCGTAGTTTCATCCAGTTTGAAATTCAAAATGGTAGTCTGACCATTTTCTACCTCAGTATCATGAATCAAAGAACCATAACCCAGGTAAGAAACTTCTATTTGATAAGATCCTGCTGGAAGGTCAACAATGGAAAAATCTCCAGACTGATTGGTGATAGTACCAATGGTGGTTCCCTTCAAAATAACATTTGCACCAGGCATGGATAGGTTCTGTGCATCGATAACCCTACCTCTTAAAACACCCTGCGCCAGCATCTGATGACTCAGGCAAAAAGCTGCAATCAAGGTAATTGCTCTTAGTAATTGATTTTGCATAAATATGAGGTTGAAAGATTAATTTTTTGATTTTAGAATGTCACCAGCCATGTCTTCCCAGCGATAGATCTGGAAGGTTTTGTCATCAGACATGGCTACAAAAAGTCCGTGAGGAAAATCAGGTCCTAAAGCCAAACTGATGGATTCAGACCCGTCACTGGAAATAGTACTTGTGGCGATTTTGGTAATCAAACTGTGATCATGTGGGTTGGAAGCAGAACCTTCCCTTGGGAAAACATGGAAAAGGTTTGAACCTTGGTCCGATACTAAAATGTAACCGGTGGTATCATCGAGTTTGTAAATGGAAATTCCCTCATGATCGTCAGAAAATCCCTCTTGGGCAAAAAACGCAAGTTCTTCATTTCCTTTCTCAGGATCAGCGTAGTACTTTTTCACTCCAACTCCTTCGTCGGAATAATAGATATATCCTAATTCAGCATCAACAGCTATGGCTTCTATTTCTTTTTTACCAGAGTAGGAGCCAAACTTCCGAACTTCCTTGAGGCTGATTTGACCATTTTGTCCGAGAATCTCATATTGCCATAAGTAAGTCCCATCGGTGGGTCCATTTTTTCTTCCGGCGATTACATAATTCTTACCTGTGGTTTTGTCTTGAAAAAGAGCTACTCCCATCAGATCTCTGAAATCAGCGCCGGATTCACCTTCATACACTTCGATTCCTCCTGCATTAATCTCCTTCATATCAGGAAGGCTAAAAAATCTCAATTTGGAAGTCATTCGCTCTCCGGTAACAGCAAAGTCAACGGTGCGATCCCCTAGATCTAATCCATATCCCACATCCACATTATTTGGACGCTGAATACCTCGCACTATTAATGAATCAATTACATTCCCTTTCAGGTCAAATACATAAAGAGCTCCCTCGGCATCCTTATCAGTACCGATGATCAGGCTTTTGCTAGGATCGGAAGGATGCACCCAAATTGCTGGATCATCAGTATCATGAATCACCGAGTCTGTCACGTAGAATGGCTTCACTAAGCTTTGTTCTACTGCTACTCCTTCCTCTTGTTGTTGAACTGGCTTACTACAGGAACTTACGAGAATTCCCAGAGCGGACAGTCCATAAATTAGTCTGCTTGTTGACATAAGATTTAAAATGGTTTTGATGCTACAATGTTAGCTCGGACAGCCGCTGTAGACTAGAAAAGACTGTTATCAATTGAGCAACAATGGAGAAATTGACCGTTAACAAAACCTAAACAAAATTTCAAAAATCAATCGTAATGAATTGAATTATAGATCATTACTATATGTTAAAAACTGATTAACAAATTGTAAATCATATACAAAGAAGAAATTGCTGTAAACTATCCTCCTTTTGAAGGTTCAATTTCTTGCGAAGTCGGTAGCGGGAAATACGAAGGCTATCCATGGAAATACCAAGGGAAGAGGCGATCTCTTTGGAGTTTAGATTCAAGCGCATCAGACTGGCAAGTTTCATTTCTGCAGGAGTCAAACCTCCAGATCTAGTCTGTATGATTTTGAAAAAATCCTGATGCACTCTCTCAAAGGTTTGCTTGAAATCATCCCAATCTGTATCGTGCGAAAAATTAAAATCAATTTGCTTGATCAAATTGCGGATCCTTTTCTTTTGCTCCTTTGGATCCTCTTCCAAAATGCTCTTCAGTTTAGTCTGAATATCTTCTAGCATTTGATTTTTGTCGATGACATGGAGAGTTTGGGCGGTAAGGGATTTTGAATGTGCTTGATCTTCAGCCGCCATCTTCAACTCAAGTAATTTTAGGTTTTCCTTCTCCGTGTTGATCAATTGCTCCTTCACTTGTAAAATCTCATCTTGTCGAAGTAGCAATTCTCTATTACTCCTAATTTTCAGCTTTTGTCTATTGAAAATCACCCATCCTAGCACGCAGAGAAGACTGACTAAAAACAATAGCAACCATTTGACTTTTGTGTCAAAACTCCGGGTTTGCTCCAGCTCCTTAATCTGCTGATTTTTTGTAAAGAGATTATATTGAGCTTCCTGAATTGCCAACTGACGGGTGGTCTCTTCTGAAAACACCAAGTCACTCAATTGGCGGCTTTGCTCCAGGTATTTGAAGGCGTTTTCATAATCTTCCATCTCAGCATAGGCCTTTGAGATATCTACTACAGCTGACTTTTGCTGATAAAGCATCCCAAGCCGCTGGCTCATTTCAGCTGCTTTTCTGGAGAACTCCAAGCCTTCTTTTGCTTCTCTTGTTTTGCGCAGCACATCCCCAAGATTATTCAGATTACCTATTAACCGCAGACTATCGCCCAATTCCGAATTCAATAAAAATGCTTTTTGAAAATTAGAATAGGCAGAATCGTACTTTTCCAAGTCTTCGTAAATGCTTCCAATATTTTCCCGGACAAAAGCTATTTCGGGCTTCATGCCTAAAGACTCAAAAAGCTGGAGAGATTCTGTCTGATACTCCAAAGCTTTTGGGTAGGAACCGATTTTCTCAAACATCCCACCGATGTAACTTTTGGTCTCCGCCTCTCCTGCTTCATCATTGATTTCCTGATAGATCTTCAGTGCTTTTTCATGCCTATTCAGTGCACTTTCTGAATTCTTGATCTTGTAATAAACTTCTCCCAGCACATTATTGACTTGCGCCAATGGACGCCTTTTCCCGCTACTTTCAAAAATGTGCTCTGCTTCATAAAGTGCTTCAGTTGCTTCCTGAAACATCCCGAATTGAAAAAGTATTTTGCCCCGCAACAGCTGGATTCGAGCTGTCAGAGAATCTATATTACTGGCTCGGCTTTTCTCCAGCAATTCAGAAGCAAATGCAAAAGCTGTCTCCGGTGAACTTTTGGAAACTATCCAAGCCGAATCCAATTGTTGAGTAAGTGATTTTGGGCTTTGTGCCAAAGAAATAGCTGAGCAAAAACAAGATAAAACTACAGCCAAAAAGCAAATTCGTTTGAGACTTTCCATAACCCATAAAGATCCGTGAATTAAGTCTCGAAGCTGTTAAGAAAAAGTTTCCTTTCAATTACCTTTTACGAACTATCCCAGTGGCATTTCTTAGTCACTCCGGTAAAATTTTTCATAAAAAAAACCGGCATCGCTGCCGGTTTAGAATTCATTACACAAATTGATCAATTTGTTTTGGCAAGATTCTCTTTAGCGAAATCAAATGAAGGATCTAGTGAAATTGCTTCTTCAAAGGCAGTCTTTGCTTCTACTTTGGAGCCTTGGTCTAGGTAAATCATCCCCTTTAAGTTCAGAGCTGCTGCTTTCATACTAATCTCCTGGGTTTCTGTTTGAGACTTAGGAAATCCGACTTTATCCTCAGGCTTAGCATTTTTGATAAGCATGTTCATAGAATTCAAAGCTTCAGGATATTTTTTCAAGCTGTACTGAAGATATCCTGTTTTATAAAGGCTAAAATTATCGCCACTTAGTAAGTAAAGACTTTCGAAGTATGGAAGTGCTCTTTCCAATGCCCCAACTTGCTCTAAGGAATAAGCAGCGATTTCTAAAGAAGCGATGCTTTTATCATTGACTTTCAGTACGTCCATAGACACTAGAGCTGCTGACATGGACTGTCCTGACTCATAATAAAGTGATCCCAGCATCTCTATGTAACGTATGTCATCAGGGTTTCTCACGATCAATTCGTAGAGAAAACTCTTTGCAGAAGTCATATCATTGTAGCGCATAGCCAGCTGATAAGCAGCCTGATCCGCTACATTCAGGGTTTTCTTAAGTTTAGGATCAAGTCTAGCTACAGAGTCTGCAGTCTGGGCAATAGTAGTGCTGGCGCAAAAGGCCATAAGCAGCATGAGTAATACGTGCTTCATTTTAGATTGATTTTGATTTAGTTTATGAATTTGGGCGATCTAACACTGGAGATAATCCTTTGGATTTGGCTATCTCCAGCATCAATTCACGTGCCTGTTCAGGATTATTGTGAATTTTGCCCTCCAATATAGCTTCTTTAATTTCTTCTTTAATATCCCCAACGATTTTTGAAGGCTCCAAACCGAAAATCCTCATGATTTCTTCCCCAGAAATGGGAGGCTGGAAATTTCTGACCTGGTCCTTTTCTTCAACTTCGATCAGCTTTTGAGCTACTTTATCGAAATTCTCCAAGTATCGTTTTACTTTTTTATTATTCTTTGACGTGACATCTGCCCTGCAAAGTTTCATTAAATCATCGATATCGTCTCCCGCTTCGAAAAGCAACCTTCGCATCGCTGAGTCTGTTACTTCATCTTTGACCAAAGCAATCGGACGAAGATGAAGTTTTACCAGCTTCTGCACATATTTCATCCTGTCGTCCATGGGAAGCTTTAGCCTTCTGAAAATTCCCGGTGTCATTCGAGCTCCTTTGTCTTCATGACCATGAAATGTCCATCCAACTTTTTTGTTGAACCGCTTAGTCGCTGGCTTTGCAATATCATGAAGAATAGCTGCCCAACGAAGCCAAAGGTCATCACTAGTCTGGCAAACATTATCAAGAACCTGCAGCGTATGATAAAAATTATCCTTGTGGGACTTGTCATCCACGGAGTCCACTCCCTGCAATTCTACCATTTCCGGGAAAAACTCATGAAGTAACTTCCCTGCAAAAAGCAATTTAAACCCATAAGATGGCTTTTTGACTTCTATGATTTTGTTGAGCTCAACAATGATTCGTTCGGCAGAAATAATATTCAACCGGTGAGCATTTTCACTAAGTGCATAAAACGTATCTCCATCAATATCAAAATCCAACTGAGCTGCAAATCGTACAGCTCTAAGCATACGTAGTGGATCATCAGAAAATGTCACATTCGGCTCTAGAGGAGTGCGAATCAGTTTTTTCTTAATATCCCCTAATCCATCAAACGGATCCAACAAATCACCATAATTGGCTGAATTCAATGAAATCGCCATGGCATTGATCGTGAAGTCCCTTCGCTCTAAATCTTCCTGAAGCGTACCTGTCTCTACAATAGGATTTCTAGAGTCTGCTCGATAGGATTCTTTTCTAGCCCCTACAAACTCAAGCTCCCAATCATCTAGCTTCAACATGGCTGTACCAAAATTCTTAAAAACAGAAAGCGGTACATGTTCTTCGTACTGTTTTGCTACCTCCTTAGCAAGCTCTATCCCACTACCTACACAGGTAAAGTCAATATCTTTTTGCCCACTTTTCTCTCTTTTCAGAATCAAGTCTCTCACATAACCTCCAACCACATAGGTTTCTAACCCTAAATTGGCAGCAGCTTTTGCGACTTTTTCAAAAACTTCGAATTCGTCAAGATGCGATTTGAAATTCATCCTTTAATAATTTTGACATCTCCCTCTGGACCCAAAAACATCTCTTTTGTGCTTGGGCTTAGCAGCGGAAATAAGATTGTGGTCTGATGCGAAGTGTCTTCTTTCGTATCTAATTTGACCAAAACGGGCTGAGAAATCTGAAAAAGTAGTTTGTTCCAATTTGGCTCCAGAATCAGACTAAACTTCAGCTCACCATCCTGAATTGGACCATTTTTAAGAATGCGATTAGCTGGGCTATGATAGACAGTAGGCTTGTTGGCATACTCTACTATATCTAATGAAACCTCAGAAAACGGCTCACAAATCGTACGGATTTGGAATAAATCAAAAAGTAAAAAAGTCCAGTCTTCGCCCATTTCAGTCCGCCAAAGTTCTGGCTTCATGAATGTGACTACTTTTCCATTTCCTTCTTTCAGATGAAGAATACCTTTTTCTCTAAAAGCTGATAATAATTGTGCGTGCTCCAAAGCGGTTTATTTTTTCACAAAAATAATCAGAATTTTGAGAGCAAGCTTCTTTGGGGTAAAAGCAAAAAAACCTTCCCCGTAAAAGGAAGGCTTTTGAATGACTATGGAGAACGTATTATTTATCCTCCTTTTCCAGTTTTCTGTTAAGAAAAAAGCTAGACATCAAGCCTATTCCTCCAAAAATGAAGATGCAGGAACTGAAAGCAACCCCTTCTTCCATTCCGCCTGAATTGAACATTGCTCCCACTAATACGCCTGCACCAACTCCAATAGCCAAAAGTGCAAGGTTTAGGATAAATTGACCAAATCCGTACTTCTTGCCGGAGTTGAAGAGCTTTGCATCAGCACCATTTTCAATGAGAGCTAGTCTTTCCTTATTTCGGGTAGTCAAGAAAATATAAATGACTCCGAAAATACTAGAGAAAATAATCAATGTAACTAAGATGGTTTCTGCCATGATCTGTGTGTTTTTTCTTCTTGGATGCATTATCCCAACCAAAAGGTTACAACTCTATTAAAAAAACTGTAACTTTTTTTCGGGTACTTGCATCCAATGTAAAAATGCGATTCCAGGAAGACCACCTTTATATAGAGAGAACGTTACGGGGTAATAGGCATGCTTATGGACAATTGATCCAAAAGCATGAAAAATATGTATTCACCCTAGCGATGCGTATTCTGAAAAATAGAGAGGAAGCAGAGGAAACATGTCAGGACACCTTTATGAAAGCGTACCATTCCTTGAAAACATTTGAAGGAAAATCTAAATTTACTACTTGGCTATATACTATTGTATATAATGAGGCATTGGGTAGATTGAGAAAATCAAAGAATTATACGGTCCAATTAGATGAGATAGAGGAAATGGAAAGTAATTCATCAGATTACTTGGATGGATTAAAATCACTACAACTAGCTGAAAGAAAAGATCTAATAAAACGAGGTTTGGATGCCATGAAGCCCGCAGAATCTGCAGCACTTACCTTGTTTTATTTAGAAGAACAAAGCGTAAAAGAAATTGAAGAAATAATGGGATTGACAAGTTCTCATGTAAAAATTCTATTACATAGAGGAAGAAAAAGTCTTTTAGAATCTCTGCTAAAAATAACAAATAGTGAATTAATTCATTTGCTATAAATGAAGCCTAACTTAGTTAGAAAGGAAATGGTAAGGAACGCCATTAATTATAACCCATAAATAAGCTGGTTCCAATAGTACAAATGAATTTCAATAAATGAGCAAATGACAAATCAAGGAAAGGAAGAGGAATATATAAGACAGTTCATTTCTGAGCTCGGCACAATGTCTCCTTCAGTAGGTTTTCATGAATCTATATTGGAGAAGATAAACTCAAGAACCTCGTTATCAGTCTATAAACCAGTGATTTCTGCTTTAGCATGGAAGATTATTGGAAGTACTTTGGCAATACTATTTATCACGGTCTTTTTATTTGCTCCCAATGGTAGCGAAGCTAATTCTTTATTTAGTCAGCTACCTGAGATCACCTATCCAGAATTGGCGATATCACTGCCTAAAATATCAGTACCTGTGATAAATCTATCCCACATAGTACTACAATCTCTAATCTCCTTTGTAATTCTGGCATCTTTAGCATTTATCATAACTTTAAGAAAATGGAAAATTTCATAGCTCATCATTAAAACAAAAAAAGACAGCCAATAAGCTGTCTTTTTTTCTATGTCAAGTATAATTAACTTCTTAACCAGTTAATAAATGTCTGATAGCCTACTCCAATTTCTCTGGCAAATGCAGCTTTAGTTTTTTTACCTGCTGCCTCTACCTTCTTCCACTCTTCAACTATCTTACTTTTCTCAGCATCTGTGAACGATCTTCTTTTAGAAGATTTAGCACCAGTGCTATTACCCGTTACAAGTGAAATCAATTCGTTCAATTCATTTAAGAATCTGCCATCATTCAAATGAAGACCAGCAGCCTCCAATTTTTTAATTACCTGATCTTTCGGGTTTACAGGAGTCACTGCAATACCCTTAGTAGCCGCCTCATGTAAATCGATCTTACTTCCGTCAGATGTTACATAAATAAATCCATCGCCTTTTTTCAGATCAGCAATAGCTTCTTTGATTAAATCTCTCATATTTTCTTATCTGTTGATAATTGTTAATTACAAACCAAGTGCAATATATATAATTATCATTCTTTGTTTTATTAAACAGAGAAATAAATAGCTTTTTTTTACAAATAAAAATTCCTGTTCCATCAAAAACTAATTCTGATTAAAATTAGACATCCATTGCTGGACAAGATTAAACGAATTAAAATTCAGACTAATAGCTCTGTAATATTGTTTTTCTAATGAACTATTAGAAAAGTTAGCACTATATTTTTTAATATTAATTTCATTCATAAGAAAACCTATTAGTTCTTGAAAATTTAAGAAAGAAGACATCCCACCTTCGAGCCCCTGTTTAAAGCACTCAATACCCCCTTCAAGTTCAAATAAGGAGACTTGGGATTTTAAATAGGAATAACGAGTTATTCCATTTTCTCTTATACTAAAAACCAAGATACTTTCGCTGTCACATTTTAAAGTAGCTATTTCTTCTAATTCCTCATTTAGTTTTATGTCTTCACATATAGACTCAACTAAAAACAGCATAAACGAACACCATAATCTTTCATGTTCAGGTAGCATTTTATTACCGCTATCCACATAACATTGGCTTAACTCTAAATTTAATCCTACTCCTGCTGACAGACAATATTCATTAATTTCTGAAAGATTATCGTCAGCATAATCTTGACTTGGCCAATAGCATACTATCTTCTTGCGAGCAATCACGAACTCATCAAAAAGGATAGCATATATTGAATTTAACACATCAAGATCTTCCTCAAACTTAGTCCAATCTATGCTGCTATATAAATCTATTGGATTTAGCATAAAGCTTTCGTTATCATTCGGTTGTAGGTCACAAAAGCTACCTAACTGTTTCTTTATGATTTGGTTTACGAGTGTAATTTCTCTGGGATTAGAATTCATATGATATATGTTAAAATGATGAGCACTAAAAGACTAGGCAAAAGTCACACACTTGCAGACTTTAATACCTAATAAAACTACTGACTTTCACATAAACCAAACAACAATTGACGCGTATTGTCGCGATATACTTATTGTTAAAACCTCAAGAAATTCGAGAAAAGTGATCTATTTAAAGTTCAAAAAGCCATTAATCGGGAATTTTTCCATAATTTTGAGCCCCATAAGAATCCAAACAAATTTCCATCCTCCCCCATTCTTATGGCTTCAAGCACCAAATACATCTTTATTACCGGAGGCGTTACTTCCTCACTAGGCAAAGGCATTATAGCTGCTTCATTAGGCAAGCTGCTACAAGCCAGAGGCTTCAGAGTAACCATCCAAAAATTTGACCCTTATCTGAACATCGATCCAGGCACTCTAAACCCTTATGAACACGGCGAATGCTATGTGACGGATGACGGTGCTGAGACAGATCTGGATCTAGGACATTACGAACGCTTTTTGAATATCCCTACCTCCCAAGACAATAATATCACCACGGGTAGGATCTACAACAATGTGATCACAAAGGAGCGTAAAGGCGAATTCCTTGGCAAAACAGTGCAGGTTATTCCACACATTACTGATGAAATCAAATCCAATTTTTACAAATTAGGTGAAGACGGAAAAGTTGACGTAGTAATCACAGAGATAGGTGGCTGTGTGGGAGACATAGAATCACTCCCCTTCATAGAAGCGGTAAGACAAGCGAAATGGGATTTAGGCCCAAATAATTTCTTGGTTATCCACTTAACGTTAATTCCTTATCTGAAAGCAGCGAAGGAATTAAAGACCAAGCCAACTCAGCACTCTGTCAAACAATTACTAGAAGCTGGTATTCAGCCAGACATTTTGGTTTGCCGTACAGAATACCATTTACCTTCTGATGTGAAGAAGAAGCTAGCATTATTCTGCAACGTTCAGCTTAATAATGTAATTGAAGCAATGGATGCAGACTCTATTTATGACGTGCCATTGCTGATGAAGAAGGAAAAGTTGGATGAGCGCGTAATGACCAAGCTTAAGCTTTCTTCCAAAGAAAACACTGACTTGGAAAATTGGAAAGATTTCCTAGGCAAGCTTAAAAATCCCACTCAAGAAGTGACAATTGGATTAGTAGGCAAATATGTATCCTTGCCTGATGCCTATAAATCCATTATCGAATCATTTACCCATGCAGGCGCTTCTATTGAGTGTGATGTCAACCTTCGATTGATTTCTTCAGAAGAATTAAATTCGGATAACATCATCCAGAAACTTACTGATTTGGATGGAATTGTAGTTGCTCCAGGATTTGGTGAGCGAGGCTTCGAAGGCAAAATTGAGACTGTAAAATATGCCAGAGAAAACAACATTCCATTCCTAGGGATCTGTCTAGGCATGCAGGTGGCAGTGATTGAATACGCACGAAATGTACTCAACCTAAAAGATGCCAATAGCACCGAAATGGATCCGAAAACGAGCAATCCGGTAATTGGGTTAATGGAAGAGCAAAAAAATATTGATCAAATGGGCGGAACTATGCGTCTTGGTTCGTATGCTTGCGACCTCAAAAAAGGAAGTAAGGCCTACCAAGCTTATGGGAAATCAAAAATCCAGGAGAGACATCGCCATAGATATGAGTTCAACAACGAGTATCTGAAAGAAATGGAGAGCAATGGCATGATCGCCACAGGCACAAATCCTGAAACAGGTTTGGTAGAAATCGTGGAAATTAAAAGCCATCCATGGTTTGTTGGCGTTCAATTCCACCCAGAATATAAAAGTACAGTATTAACTCCTCAGCCACTTTTTGTGAGATTCATTCAGGCGGCTGTTGACAAAAAAATTAAATAAAACACCCCGAAGTTTCATTTTCGGGACTACGATTAATCTTTATGGACAGAAATCAAGCAACTGGTTTGATTCTTTTTGCAGCAGTTATCCTTGTTTATTCGTTTTTCTTTGCGAGTACGCCTGAGATACCAGAAGTGGAAACAGCCACTACCACTCAAACAGAATCGATTCAATCAAATGCAGCAAACCAACCAGCAGTTACAGAGACTATTTCTGAAAATGATAGTACCCTGGATGCAGCAAGACTTGCAAAATATGGTGCTTTAGCAAGTATTACTATAGGAAAAGAAGAAACTCTTACACTTGAAAACGACGTAATCCTGGTGGAAATTTCTTCTAAAGGAGCACAAGTCAAAAAGGTAATTCTAAAAGAGTACAAAAGCTGGAAAATGGAGCCACTTGAACTTTTCAATCAGGAAAGTTCTAAAATGGATTTCTTGATAGAAAGCAAAAATGGACCTTTAGACCTGAACGATCTTTATTTCACTCCATCGGTAGAAAGTAGCCAAAATGAAGATGGCGAAACTATCCAAACTCTAACCCTCAAGGCAGGAACAGAAAGTGGACAAATTATCCAAACTTTCACTCTTGCTGATGGTAGCTACCAAGTGCACAAATCTTTTGAAGTAGATCGATATCAAAGTGTATTTACTGGAAACGCGCTATCCCTGACCTGGGAAGATCAAGTAATCGCTCAAGAGAGCAATCTCGCAGAATCTAGAAGACAAGCACAGCTTAACTATTATACTACCTCAGAGTCTTTTGACAACCTGGGAGCTGGAAATGATTTGGAAACAGAAACTATTCCTGAGCCTGTAAAATGGGTAGGCTTTAGTCAACGATTCTTTACAGCAGCAATGATTGCTGACACGGAGTTCCAAAGCGTCACGATCACCCAAAGTACTCCTGAAGCAGACAGTACTATTGTACGCAACATGGCTACCAGCTTATCTATCCCGCTTCAAGATGGAAAAGCTGGTTTCACATATTACTTTGGACCAGACCAATACAATACCCTCAAAAAAGTCACCAATGGATTTGAGGAAAATGTGGACATGGGCTACTTCTTCGTCAGCTGGGTTAACAAGTATATTATCGTTAACCTATTCGCCTTCTTAGAGAAGTTCTTCACCAACTACGGTGTCATCATTATCATCATCGTATTTCTGATCAAACTTGCGCTTTTCCCGCTCACTTATAAATCTTACATAGGTATGGCTAAGATGCGTGTGATCAAGCCAGAAATAGACGAATTGAAGGAGAAGTATGGTGACGACGCGACCAAGATGCAGCAGGAGCAGATGAAGCTCTTCTCGAAGCTGGGTGTGAGTCCTATCTCCGGTTGTCTGCCGATGGTGCTTCAGATGCCATTCTTGTTTGCGATGTTCTTCTTCTTTCCAAATGCAATTGAACTACGCCAAGAATCATTTCTCTGGGCAAATGACCTTTCTACCTATGACGTGTTTTTCAAACTCCCATTTACTATCCCTTTCTATGGGTCTCATGTGAGTATGTTTACACTATTGATGACGGTGTCTCAGATTATTTATACGCACTTCAACAATCAGCTGACTACGGCAACCGGGCCTATGAAAAACTTGGGCTATATCATGCCGGTGATGTTCATGTTCATTTTGAACTCTTATCCTGCAGGATTGAGCTTCTACTATTTCGTGTCAAACATGGTGACATTTGGTCAGCAAGCCTTGATCAAGCTATTTGTAGATGATGAGAAAATCAGAGCGAAAGTGGAAGAGAGCAAGGCGAAGAATGTGAATAAAAAGAAATCGAAATTCCAGCAGAAACTGGAAGATGCAATGAAAGCGGCAGATACCAACCGCAAAAAATAATTCTGACAAAGCGCTTAAAAAAGAAGTCCCAATAAGTTAATTCTTATTGGGACTTCTTTTTGTCTAGAAAACAAATACTACTGACTATTCACAAGTGTAACTAGTGTAATCATTTTTAAATAGTGACCAGATCTTATTATTCTCGTCACGGTAGGTGATAGCCTGAGTCCGCTTACTGATCTCAATATTGCCATTACTCACTACGCTAGTACCATCCGTAAGCTGAATGGTACAAGGCCCATCTATTTCTTGGATATCTACCAAGTCAGTCTTCTCAAAAAGGCTGCAACTAGCTAAAATAAGTATCAGAAATGGAAGGTACTTTTTCATTGAAAATCTCAAAGGACTGAATTGTTAGACTAAAATGAGTATAAATTCTCTTTTAAAAAAAATGGTTTTAAATAAGAATGGGCAAAACACAAAAAAAGCTTCATAGAAAACTATGAAGCTTTTACCTTGTGACCTCGTCAAGATTCAAACTTGAAACCTCCTGAGCCGTAATCAGGTGCTCTATTCAGTTGAGCTACGAAGCCGAATTGGAATGCAAAGGTATTTAAAATTAGATTTTATCCAAACACCGTCGCATAGAAATTTAATAATTTTCTTTCGGTTACAGCGTTCCTCCTTAAGAATAATTAAGACCAAAAAAGGGGTAAATCAGCTGGGATTTCCTATTTTTGCCCGCATTGAGTGCATTTAAGTAAACCAATTTGATGAAAAAAATATACACCTTCCTGTTCGCATTTGTTTTGATTCAAGGAGCATTCGCTCAGGACAGCCTGCAAATCGCCAAAAAATCAAAGACTCCAATTGGGGGAAGACCAAATATCCCAAGTGACTTGAAGTTAGAGTTTGGATTCAACCAACTTAATAATAGGGCCGAAGACCTGGGCATCAACTTCTTTGCATCCCGCACTTTCAATGTTTACTATCAATACCCTATTGCTATTTTTGGAGATGCCTCTGGATTTACCATGGATATTGGTATAGGAGTCGGAACTGACAAATATGCTTTCAAGGACGATCAGACATTATACAACAATCCTGCTCTTGGCGCTGAATCGAGTGTTTTAAGAGAAATCACTGAAGTATTGGGAGATGATATAAATATCAAAAAGAACGTAGTAGCTGCTAATTACTTTGATATTCCCTTGGACTTCGTTTACCACTTTAATAAAACGAACTACTCTAAAGGCTTTGCAGTAAGTGTAGGCGGGAAATTCGGTTATCTCTATGAGTCACATACCAAAGTAAAGTATGAAAACTCAGATGACTTGAAGAGACAAATCAAAGATTCGCAGAATTATGGTTTTGAAAAGTTCCGATACGGTATTTCAGTTAAAGCTGGCTCTCCAGGATTTTATGCTTGGAGTTATTTTGGACTCAATAAAGTCTTTCAGAAAGGTATGGGACCAAATGGCACAGAAGCTACCCAAATCAACTTTGGTATTGCAGTAAACGTTTTCTAATAAACTTTTATAATTTGAACTTGAAAAACCGGGCTTTAGCTCGGTTTTTTTATGCCCAAATCCAACTAAAACCTACAAAGCAAAGTATAAAACCAAAAATTAAACCAACATAAATCTCAATAGGCCTATGAGCCTCTAAGAACAACCTAACTGTCCCAACCAGCCCAGTTAGCACTAACGATGCAAGCAAAGGATAAATTGGCCGAAAAGTAGGGAATTTAAACCCTAGCACCAGGACCAGCGCTAGTAGCCCTCCCATTCCAGTCAAGTGAGCAGACATCTTCCATACAAAAGTAATCAAGGTAAGGCCTACAATCGCCAATGTGATCACCCCAAGTACCTGCCATAGAATTGGATCAAGTTCTTTCTTTTGATATAAAAAATAGACGGTAAGGACGTAATAAATGCTAGTGACTGAAAAAGGAATAGCCCGATCCTTTAACTCAGCCATATGTACGCTTCTGAGGGTTCCACTCAACCGCAATCCTAGAATTGTGATCATAGGAATAGCAAGTGTAGACAAAACGATCAGGTAAAAGATTCGGATTTTGAATTCCTCAGGGATACTAGTAGACTCAGGAACAGTAAAAAACATCAACCCAAAAACTAAACTTGGAATGACCAGTGGCTGTAAGACAACTGAAATAATTAACGAAAAAATTCTGCCCACTACAATTCTTTTCTTAGTCTAGCTACAGGAATTTGTAGTTGCTCTCGATATTTTGCAACAGTCCTTCTCGCAATATTATAGCCTTTAGCATTTAGCATTTTGACCAGCTTATCATCCGAAAGTGGCTTCTTCTTATCCTCAGCATCTACCATTCCTTGAAGAACAGATTTCACTTCACGGTTACTCACATCTTCGCCACTATCAGTCGCTATTCCTTCGGAGAAAAAGTATTTAAGTGGGTAAACTCCAAATTCTGTCTGAATCGCTTTACTGTTTGCCACTCGTGAAACGGTAGAAATATCCATATCAATTTTCTCCGCTATATCTTTCAAAATCATGGGACGAAGATTGGTTTCATCACCGTCAATGAAAAACTCTTTTTGATATTGAAGAATAGCTTCCATGGTTCTCAAAAGAGTATTCTGTCTTTGCTTGATAGCATCAATGAACCACTTGGCAGCATCTAGCTTTTGCTTGACAAAAGTGACTGTCTCCTTCAGTTTTTTATCCTTCTTATCACTTTTATCGTAAGCGTCAAACATCTCAGAATAAGACCTGGATATTCTTAGTTCCGGTGCATTCTTAGAATTTAGGCTGATCTCAAATTTGCCAGCAGTATTCGTCAGCATGAAATCCGGAATGATGTATTGTGTCCGAACTAAGCCATCTGCCACTCCTCCTGGCTTTGGATTCAGTTTAGTAATCAAATTAACTGCTTCTTTGGTCTCCTCATCATTCAGATCACAACGCTTCTGAATTTTCGAATAATGCTTTTTGGTGAATTCATCGAAGCAATCCTGCATAATCCTAAGTGCATTTTGCACCGTTGGGTCATCCGGATGCTCTTTGCGCTCAAGCTGTATAGTAAGACACTCTTGAAGATTTCTCGAGGCAATTCCAGCAGGATCAAAATTTTGAATTTTTCTCAAAATCTCTTCTAGCTCATCAATATCTGTCTCAATATTTTGGCTGAATGCTAAGTCATTAATTATGGCCTCTAAATCTCTACGGATATACCCATCATTCTCAATACTACCAATTAACTGCTCCCCAATGATCTTTTCTCTATCATCTAACTTGAGGTAACTTAATTGTGACACGAGCTGCTCGTGAAGTGATGACTGACTGGAAATAGGGATTTCTCTATCCTCCTCATCTGCATTGTAATTGCCATCGCCCTGCATTTTATAGCCTCCATACTCATCATCTAAGTAGTCATCTATATTTACATCGCGGTCATCCTTTAGAGGCTCCTCCTCATAGTTATCATCAAATTCCTCCTCCGCACTATCCTTTTCTTCTGTTTTTCCTTCTTCCAGCGCAGGATTAATCTCGAGTTCTTCTTCGATTCGGGTATCCAATTCGGCTGTCGGAACCTGAAGCAATTTGATAAATTGTATTTGCTGAGGTGAAAGCTTCTGGGAAAGTGATTGGCTAAGATTTAACTTTTGCATTCAGTATTTGGTAAAACCTGCTGTTTGGGTTCAAAAAAGGCCTTTTCTCTTGAAAAAGCCCTTATGCCAAAGTTAGGAAAAACGAGCAATTTTTTGATAAAAAGCTTATTTAATCGTTTTTTTGCATTCCTTTAAATTATTCGCAGGATAATAATTCCTGTATTAACAAATCACCAAATGGCATTTAACAAACGAGTCAAAATCAAGACCATCCTGGACACGAATCCGATTGGAACAGAAGTGACGCTTATGGGCTGGGTACGTACAAAGAGAGGAAACAAACATGTTTCATTCATTGCACTGAATGACGGCTCTATTATTACCAATTACCAAGTGGTGGCTGACCCAAATTTGATTTCAGAGGAAGTCTTAAAAAAATGTACCACAGGCGCCTGCCTTAAGGTAACCGGAAACGTAGTAGCATCTCAGGGTGCAGGTCAAAGCTCTGAACTGAATGCAACTTCTATCGAAGTACTTGGTGAAGCGGACCCTGAAAAATATCCTCTGCAGCCTAAGAAGCACTCTATGGAGTTCCTTCGGGAAAATGCGCATTTGAGAATGCGTACCAATACTTTCAGCGCAGTATTTAGAGTTAGGCATGCCTTAGCTTTTGCTGTACATAAATACTTTAACGATAAAGGGTTCTTTTATATCCATACACCAATCATCACTGCTTCAGATGCAGAAGGAGCCGGGGAGACCTTTAAAGTAACTACGCTTGATTTGAAAAACCCTCCAAAAACTAGCGAGGGAGGGATCGACTACAAGCAAGATTTCTTCGAAAGAGAAACTAACCTGACGGTATCTGGTCAGCTGGAAGGTGAATTGGCAGCAATGGCACTTGCAGACATCTATACCTTTGGCCCTACTTTCCGAGCAGAGAATTCAAACACAACAAGGCATTTAGCTGAGTTCTGGATGATAGAGCCGGAGATGGCTTTCTATGATGCAGAGGACAACGCTGATCTTGCTGAAGATTTCTTAAAATATGTCATTCGATATGCACTTGACAATTGTGCAGAGGATCTTGCTTTCCTTGACACAAGGCTCCAGGAAGAAGAAAAAGTAAAACCTGCTGATCAGCGAAGCGAAATGAGCTTGATGGATAAGCTGAGATTCGTAGTAGATAATGACTTTGTGCGAATTACTTACACGGAAGCCATTGATATTCTTCGCAACTCAAATCCGAATAAGAAAAAGAAATTTTCCTATCTAATCGAATCTTGGGGAGCTGATTTGCAATCTGAGCATGAGCGATTCTTGGTGGAAAAACACTTCAAAAAGCCGGTAATTCTTACTGACTATCCTAAGGACATCAAGTCATTCTACATGCGTCAAAACGACGATGGAAAAACTGTTGCTGCGATGGATATTCTTTTCCCTGGGATCGGTGAAATAGTCGGCGGTTCTCAGCGAGAGGAGCGAATGGATGTACTTACTAAACGAATGGAAGAAATGAATATTCCACAAGACGAAATGTGGTGGTATTTGGATACCAGAAGATTCGGTGCTACGCCTCATGCAGGCTTTGGACTTGGCTTTGAGCGAATGGTGCTTTTTGTCACCGGAATGGGAAATATCAGGGATGTAATCGCATTCCCTCGAACTCCTGGAAACGCAGAATTTTAAAATCATCAATCCCCTTCAGAAATGTTGGGGATTTTTTTTCAACTAACCACTTTAATTCTCCTTGCAAGTGGAATACATACCAAGCTAAAACCGATGGCCAAGTATCCAACGATGTTGTAATTGGTTAATTCTCCTGCTGCATTTTCACCTATTATTATTCCAGCCATTAAAGATGCTACCCCCGTAGCTAATTGTTGTACTGCTGAATTGAAACTTAAAAAACTACCCCTGTTTTCAGGTTTCGAAGTCCCTGTGACAATTGCTGCGGCTGGCACATACCTTCCGTTTGAAGTGACAAAAAACATTGTGGAAACCATCAATACAAAAGGCACAGGTGTAACTCCAAGATTGGTAATTATGGCAATGGGAATCAAATTAAGCAGCATAAAGATGATAAAGATCTTTTGCTTGCCGTACTTATCAGATAGCTTTCCTACCCAGGGGGATGTAAAAATAGTAAATGCACCGCCAGCCATATAAATGTAGGTGAGCTGTAACTCAGTGAATCCGACGTTTGCCACAGTGTAAGGGCTAATAAATGGTATTACCATAAACTGCCCAAACATCATCATTACCGAAAGTGTGATAGCCCGCATTTGATTAGAATCGCTCGTCACTCTACGAATCACGACTAAAGGATTTGGTCGAACTACATCATTTTTAAGATGTTCTGTGATATTTGGAATGTATTTGACAATCATCCCAAGGCTCAATACAGATAATCCCGTAAGGATGAAAAATGGTGTATGCCAATCTGATAAGCTTGCAAGGAACAAGCCCAAAGGAACACCAAGTACAGATGCTACAGAAAAAGCTGCCATCACCAATCCCATCGCCCGACCACGCCTGGAATCCGGAATAACATCGCCAATAATAGCTAAAATCAAAGCCGATGTTAACCCACCGAATAAACCTGAGATCACTCGAGCAGCCAAAAGAACTGGGTAGCTAGGTGATAATGCACATCCTAAAGTGGCAATAGCGAAACCTATGTACACCCAAACCAATATTTTTTTTCGATCAAAACGGTCTAAGACAAAGGCTCCAAAAAAACTTGAAATTCCTGCGCTAAATGTATAGCATGAAACTAAAAGTCCAAATTCACGCGGTGAAATATCAAAGATCCGCATGAGCTGAGGCCCTAAGGGCATCAAAATCATAAAATCGACAATGTGAATAAAATTGATGGCGGCTAAAGTCCAGAGTAGAAGCTTCTCTTTGTTCATAGTAAAAATGGATAAATGAGAAACCTCAGGAAAACTGATAAAGTTTGCTTAAACAGAAATAATCAAGAAATATTCAAGTGAAGGTAAGTCGCTGGAATTGCTTCTATGATATCACTTGCAACCATAGATCTCCTCTTAGTACGTGAGGCTATTTCTCCTGCCAAACCGTGATGATAAACCCCACAAAGTGAAGCATTTTCAGGCGTGTACCCCATACCTAGATAAGAAGTAATCATTCCTGTAAGCACATCTCCAGAACCTCCAGTTGCCATATATTTAGTCCCAGAAGAATTGACAACTTGTCTTCCATCAGGAAAACTTATAACTGTATTTGCTCCTTTTAGCACCAAAATTAATTGGTTCTCTAAAGCAAATGCTTTTGCCTTTTCTAACCTCTCTGGATGATTCCCCGCAGCGCCAACGAGTCTTGTAAACTCTCCGATGTGAGGAGTAAGAATAGAATTCTTTGGAAGCAAGGACACCAAATCACGATACCTCGCTAATAGATTTAATCCGTCTGCATCTATTACAATAGGCTTTTTAAAGTCCTGTAGAAACTGCCGTAATAAACGCTCCCTATTTTCCGTCCCCCAGCCTGGACCTATCCCCACCGAATCGTAAAATTCAGGATTTGGGATCAGTCCCCATGAGGCCATCGCTTCAGGAACAGCAGTTTGGATAATAAAACGTTCTGAATCCTCCATGTGACAAGTAACCAAGCCTGAACCCGTTCGCAAGGCACTTTTAGCAAATAGAATAAGTGCTCCCATTTTTCCAGGACTCCCGCCCATCAGCAGTACCTTACCCATATCCCCCTTGTAACTAAACCTGCTAAAAGATTTATGCAATGGAGGAATGTCTTGTGCTTCCAGATAATATAATGATGAATCTATCCCATTATAGGCTGCATTTACTACCCCAATTTTCAGGATTACTAATTCACCAACAAATTCACCGTGCTCTGGTAAAATCAATGAAAGCTTCGGAAATTCAAAACTAACAGTAAAGTCTGCTTTTATCGCTGTATTTGACACAATGTCATCGGAAGGCAAGCCCGAAGGGATATCAATGCTGATTACCTTTCCATCATATTCATTCAACCGAGTAATATACTTCTTCGCAACTGGTCTAAGCTCTCCCTTTAAACCAACGCCAAGAAATGCGTCAATCAATATGGAATTCTCTGGAAACTGCCAATTTTCAAAAGATATAAGGTCAATCGACTTGGGAAGATTGTTATAGTTCAAAAGTCCATCAGGACTCAATTTGTCAATAGATTCAAAACATTGAAGTATTGAAACTGAAAATGACTTCTTAGTTAATAATCTCGCAATTGCCAACCCATCGCCTCCGTTATTTCCACCTCCTACAGCAATTAGAACAGGAGAGTTTAGAGAAAAATTTTGGTCCACAAACCAATTCACAAAAGAATGCGCAGCTGCCTCCATTAACTCATGGCTTTCTTGCCCACATAATTTTAGGTGTTGTGAATCAAGATCTTTGACTTGATTTCCAGCTAGTATTTTTTGCATGTTATCCTACTTCAGTTCCCAACCCCTTCTTAGGGATAGTAACTAAAAGTAGGAAACCTAAGCCAACAAGAAAAAATAAACCTAGAGAAAGAGCTGAGTTTCGCATACTTCCTGTGATTTGCTCTATAAATCCATAGGAGAAAGTACCTAGGACAATAGCTACCTTCTCGGTCACGTCATAAAAGCTAAAATAGGAAGCATGATCTGTGGTGTCTCTCGGGATTAACTTGGAGAATGTTGATCTAGATAAGGATTGTATTCCTCCCATCACCAATCCAACGACAAAAGCCAATGCAAAAAACTCATAGACAGTATATACATAATATGCACTTGCACATATCCCTACCCAGATCAAAACCATAATCACCAAACTCTGCTTATTCCCATATTTTTTGGAAATAAACGCAAAGAAATAGCTACCTGCTATGGCCACTATCTGAATAATCAAAATAGTCATGATTAACTGATCACCAGGTAATCCAAGTTCCTTATCTCCAAACGTGGCAGCTAAGTACATTACTGTTTGGACACCCATAGAATAAAAGAAGAAGGAAGCGAGAAATCGATTCATCACTTTTATTTGCTTTACCTCATTCCACACTTTTTGTATTTCTTGGTAACCTTTGAGCAAAAACTCTTTTCTAATATCCTTTCCAAATGGGTTTTGTGGTAGTATTCTGAAAGGAATCTGAGAAAATCCAGCCCACCATAAACCGGTAATCAGAAATGAAAAACGTGCTGCCATACCATCATCAGAAAGCATAAACCAAGATGGAAACTGGATCATTAGCAAATTTACAACTAATAGTATAACACTACCAATGTATCCCAGGGCAAACCCCTTTGCACTTAAAAGATCAAATTTATCAGGAGTGGTAATCTCTGGTAAATAGGCATTGTAAAAAACAATACTTCCAGCATACCCCACACTTGCTAAGACACTAAAACATATCCCCCACTCAAGATTATTTCCATCAAAAAAGAAAAGAGCAACACATGAAAGAGAGCCCATATAGGCAAAAAACTTCATGAATTGAAGTTTCTTTCCGCTTGCATCAGCAATACCAGACAGTATTGGAGATATCAAAGCAATAATTAAAAAGGAAAAGGAAATGGAATAAGAATATAAAACTGTGTTTACGATTTCGAAACCAAAAAAATCAACAGCATCATTAGCGCTTAACCCCTTTGTAACACTATTAAAATAAACTGGAAAAATCGTCGAAGTAATCACCAAACTGTAAACTGAATTTGCCCAGTCATACATCGCCCAGGCATTTTGAATTTTCTGGGTGTTTTTAAGAGAAGCTAGCATAAATACTACAAAAAAAAGCTATCCCTGGAATTGGGATAGCTTTTATATAATCAATAGAAAATATTAATCGTTCTTAACTTTACCTGTAGAAGCGTAAAGTATTCTTCTTGCATCTGCCTCTCTTAGTTCAGTCTGAACATCAGAGATAGGACCCATTTTTACATCTCTATCAGCTTTCATGGAAATAGTAATTAATCCACGATCAGATTCAGGAAGCAAATCACGCTCTTGGTTCACCCACTGAACAATATCAGGAGTATTCAATAAGGCATCATTCGCTTGTACTCTAGGTTCTGTACCATAAAGTGCTGTATTCTTAGGCTTACCAATGAAGATATAAGAAATAAGCGTCTTCTTCTGCAGCTTCTGCAGTTGGGTAGCTTGAGGAATTTTCTGCTCCACCAGTATCTCTTGATCCCTTAACACGGTTGTTACCATGAAAAAGAAGAGTAACATAAAGATAATATCCGGTAACGCTGAGGTTGGGATATTCTCCGAGACTTTATTTTTCTTTCCGAACTTTCCCATTTTAATTTCCTCCTATCTTATTAGGTTCTGCAATAGATATAGCCATCGGAATTCCTTCCTTGCCTTTATCCTGTAAACTTACTTCGGCGTCATTTTTACCAGTCAATGCTCTATACTCATCAGTACTTAAATTAACTCGAGCAGCATAAATATCGAAGTATGCTTTCTTAGTTAAATCAAATACTTCAAGATATTTGTCATAGCTGGTACCACGGTCTGTTTTTATCGAAACTACCGCCTCTCCTGGATCATCCGAAGAATCTGGAAGTTTTGCGGACAATGCTTTCAAAGAAGCTGGAAGCGTGTTATAAAGCGCTGCACCCTCTTCATCTGGCTGACCAAAATTCAAGATAAACGCCTTAACATCTTCATCTAATCCATCAGGATTATCTCTGAATTCACCTTCAACCAACAACTGATCATTGGCATTAAGTAGAATAGTGAAGATATTTCGCTCATTCAGATCAATTTCTGGAGGAGGATTGTTTGGATCAAGCTTCGGAGGAAGAATATTTAAAATACCCTTATCCGATGCGATCGTAGTGGTGACGAGAAAGAAGATCAGTAGCAGGAAAGCAATATCTGCCATAGAGCCTGCATTGACCTCCGTACTCATTCTATTTTTCTTTCTGGCCATATTACTTTATCGCTTTATTCAATTCTGTCAATACGATGCTACCTAAAGCAACGAGTGCAAGAATATAGGTGGTGATAAGCATTCCGCCAACTAACTGAGATCCCGCAGGAGTCAAGTTAAATGGAGAAGCTTCAAATTTTGGAAGCACTTCATTGCTTGAAATTGAGTAAGCTATGAAGAACAAAACAACTATACCAACAATTCCCACTGCAGTTTTAAGCAAGCTTTTTGGATTATCCAAAGACTTGATCAATGGCATAAAAACAGCCACTACAGCACCAACTGCGATTAGGATGTAACTTCCGTATAATAAGATGTCATAAGTATCCATAATGTAGTTTTTCTTTGAGGTTAACGTATAAATTCAGGTCCAACAAAATTGACGGCTTACTTGCCAGTCAATTTATGCTTAACCAAGATGTCAACCAATGTAATGGAAGCATCTTCCATGTCATTAACCAAAGAATCAATTTTAGCTACACAATAGTTGTAGAACAACTGAAGGATGATCGCTACGATCAAACCAGCAACTGTAGTCAAAAGGGCGATTTTGATACCACCCGCTACTAGAGATGGAGAGATATCACCAGCTGCTTCGATAGAATCGAATGCACCGATCATACCAATTACCGTTCCCATGAAACCCAACATTGGAGCAAGAGATATGAAAAGAGAGATCCATACCAGACCTTTTTCCAATCTACCCATTTCTACAGAACCATAAGAAATAATAGATTTCTCCACCATCTCGATTCCTTCTGAATATCTCATCAGACCTTGAGTAAAGATAGAAGCTACAGGACCTTTAGTGTTTTTAGTAACATCTTTGGCTGCTTCTACTCCTCCTGATTCAAGAGCATCTTCTACTTTAGTCAACAATTTCTTAGTGTTGGTCGTAGAAAGGTTCAGGGTGATGATTCTTTCCAATGCAACCGCAAGACCCAAGATCAAACAGATCAATACTGGAGTCATGTAAAGAGGATCACCTTCGATGAATTTCTCCTTTACAACTTGGTGGAAGCTTAGCTCCTCTTCAACGATCTCATCGTCAATAATTGTAGGAGATGCAGCAGGCTCAACTGCTACTGGGGTTGGTTCTTCTTGTGCTGCGGTATCTGCTGCATCTTGTGCGTTAGCGATGACAGGTGCGAAAAGGATGCCTGCAAGCATGAACAAAGCGATTAACTTTCTCATAATGTGGATTTTAAATAGACTTTTGATAAAGGTTAAATGGTTTCTACTCTAGAATCGAGTTTTAAAGTTATCATTTTTTAAATTCAAAAAACAAACGACTCTTTTAGAATTTTGTGAAAAATCAGGCTTATATCTCAGGATTAAGCAAGCTTTTACACGAACGGAAGTAATTCCTTTTACATTTTAAAAGATCATATATCTCCAAAACTCGGTGTAAGGTTCTTATTTTTTCGCAGAAAGAAAAATTAAAATGTCTAAGAGAGCCAAGCTTTCTTATAATTGATCATAAAACACTGACTAATCGATTATTACAACCTGAAACATTTTAATACTATTCCTCAATGAAATTTTTCTAATTGTCTATAAGTTGCAAAAATCCTTGAAGAAACTAACTATACTCCTAATCATATTTAACAAAGTTTAAATTTTTCACTGTTGCTTTTCCTGACATATTCCCAAATGCTATTCTGAAAAAGCATGTGTGGCTTTCTTTCATTTCTTCTAGTAAATAAATAACCTTCCAAGTAAGGTTGAGTGAAGTAAAAAAGACCCAATACAACTTGAAAGATGATTAGAACCACAAGCTTTATTACTTTGAGTTGATTTACATTTCGATAAAAATAGTTTCAGCATTTGATCCCGTGATCTACCCATCGCCTTCATGACCAAAACACATTAGAGGCACCCAGAAAAGGAAAATATTAATTAGAATCTCGTTATGCTTTTTCCAGAACCTCAGGATGAGAGACAATAAAATCTAATGATGTATCGATGAGACTTTTGAAAGTCCCAACTCAAGGCGACGAATAACATTCAGGTCTATTAGTACTTAAGCCTAGCCTACAACCCGCAATCACTAAAACAAGCTAGCCTTAACTATCATTATTTCGGATAGTTAGGGTAACAATCTGTAGAGAGGACGGGATTGCTCATATGCACGGCCATGCCGCACCATCTCTCGCGTATCTCCCGATATTCGGATTCAAACCCGGGAATTCTCATCCCCTTCCACTTTTGTACTATAAATAGATGAAATAGAAAAAGCCAGTTTTATTGCTAAAACTGGCTTTTCTGGTAGAGAGGAAGGGATTCGAACCCTCGATACCCTCACGAGTATACACGCTTTCCAAGCGTGCGCCTTCAGCCACTCGGCCACCTCTCTAGCTTGGCTTCCGATCCAGTATCCCAAATCGGAGTGCAAAGAAATGAATAAATTGAGCCTCCTACAAACTATATCTAAAAAAAACACAGGAATCTAATTCCCATTCTTTTCATTTAAGAAGGTTTTCAAGAAAACACGTTTAGAATTTCAAATTTCAACCTACTTCAGTTTCAAGGATTCCTGCGCAGTCAATTAGGAAACTGAAATTTGCATATGGAGGGCTTAGCTGATTTTGATCTAGCTGAAACTCCAAATTAAACCAGGAATCAAATTGGACTATTTTAGCAGGTTTGGACTCAAAACTTCTACTGTGGATATTCTGACTATCAACTAGGACTAGGTTAGACTCTAAATAATGGCCAGGCTGCCATTGTGAGTTGTGAATGAAAATCTTGAGAATATTTGTTTTGGTATTTAGCAATCCGAAATAAGGTCTTTTCACAGCACTCTCAGAGGAACCAAAATTTCGCATAACTAATACCCATCCATCCTTTGAATAAATATCTTTTTCAATCGTATTAAGCGGGTTGCCCTGTGTATACCAAGGTGCCGGAATAGTAAGTTGCGAAATAGTTGGGGACTGAGGAAAGTCAATGTATGCAGACACTATTTGATTCACTGATTGCCAGTCCCATGATAAATCGGTTCCTGCTCCACTCAAAATATCCTGCTCACGATGGTTGATAGAAAACCTAAAAACAGTCTCCTTAACGATATTTTCTGCTTCTTGAATCTCTTCTATCTGATCATCCATTTGGCAAGAAAACGCTAAAATTGCTGTTGCTATGAAAAATGCAGCTGTTGAAAATGACTTCAAATTCCTCATCCGTATATAGTATTAAAAACCCTTTAAAACTAAGTGTTTTATCCAATGAAATTTGCGCTAGTCTCTTGAAAAGTGAAATATTAACAATAATTTAAAAAATAGCTGTCTCCTTTTTTCAAACTAAACGGAACAATATACTCAAATGCGAAATTGAGCTTCCACAAGAGTTAAGCACTCATCTCTCCTGCCAATGGCACCTTCAGCTTTGCAATAATCTCTGAATGCTTATTTTCCTGGCCTAGTAAAAACATCAATTTCGTCACTGCTGCTTCGGTAGTCATATCCGTACCACTGATCACACCTACGTTCAGAAGCTCCTTACTAGTTTCGTATCTGCCTTGGATAACCCGTCCGCCATTACACTGGGATACATTAAGAATAATTATCCCTTTTTTGATTGCTTTTTGGAGTGAATCCATAAACCACTCTTCACTTGGACTATTTCCAGAGCCATAGGTTTCCAGCACTATCGCCTTCAATCCTTTTATATTTAAAGTCGCATCGATCACATTCTGAGTGATTCCTGGAAACAACTTTAGGATAAGCACATTGTTATCCAGTGAGTTTCTATTCACTAATTTCTTATGGGTTTCAATGGGGCGAATCGCCTGGGTATTATAATCTATGACAATCCCAGACTCGGCCAGTGGCGGATAATTCTCTGATTCGAAGGCATCAAAGTGAACGCTCTGCACCTTCTTGGAGCGATTTCCCCTTAGCAACAGGTGGTTAAAGAAAATACATACCTCTGGCACTATTGGTTCTCCATTGATTTTTGCGGTAGCAATTTCTAAGGATGTCATCAGATTTTCCCGAGCATCAGATCTCATTGCTGAAATTGGCAATTGCGCTCCCGTAAAAATCACCGGCTTGTTCAATCCTTGAAGCATATAGCTTAGCATGGAAGCTGAATACGCCATGGTATCTGTACCGTGTAGCACGACAAAACCATCGTAACTATCGTAATTCTCATAGATTATATATGCCATATCCTTCCAGTGACTCATCGTAACATTAGAAGAATCAATCGGCTCAGGGAATGAAATCACGGTGATAGCAATATCCATCGTGTATAGAATAGGGATTTTCTCCAGAATCTGCCCAAAGTTAAATGGCACCAATGCACCACTATCATCATAGGCCATACCAAGCGTTCCTCCCGTATATACAATAAGAACCGAAGAAGTTTTACTCGTGCGAAGAGCTGTATTTAATCTAACTATTTTATAATTCATGATCCAATCTCACGGAATAGGTTAAGGGCATTTTGTTTTGTTTGAAGAGCTACCTCCTCCTTCGAAATCTGCAAGTAATCTCCGATTTTCTCTGCAATAATAGGTAAATATGCCGGAGAGTTCCTTTTCCCTCTATAAGGTACTGGTGCTAGGTAAGGAGCATCGGTTTCCAGCACAAAATGCTTTATACTGATTTCAGGGATGACTTTATCCAACCCCCCATTTTTGAAAGTCGCCACACCGCCAATGCCTAGTAGAAATCCCATTTCAATAATTTGCTCGGCCTGAGCTAGATCACCAGTAAAACAATGGAAAATCCCTTTTAGGTTGCCATCGTGCTCCTCCTGAACAATAGCTATGGTTTCGTCCATAGAGTCCCTACAATGCAAAACAATCGGTAAATCTCTTTCTTTTGCCCAATTGATCTGGATTCTCAATGCTTCTTTTTGCTGCTCAAAAAATGTTTTGTCCCAGTAGAGATCCAATCCGATTTCACCTACTGCTGCAAATTGCCTCCTATTTAGCCAATCCTCCATGATCACTAACTGATCCCGAAAGTCTTCCTTCACATCACATGGATGCAATCCCATCATCGGAATACATAATCCTGGATATTTCTCCTCACAGTCAAGCATTGCCGCGATCGTTTCCACATCCACATTCGGCATATAAACACGCTCAACCCCAGCTTCTCTGATATCTTGGATCACCTGATCCCTATCGGAGTCAAACTTGGAAGAATAAATATGTGCGTGTGTTTCTATATAATTCATAGGGTTATATCTTACTTTTAAAGACCATTACTTGGGCAGGTAGATAAGCGTGGAATCTCGTAAACATTATACTTTTTCTCATGTGTGCCCAATTGAGTCATATCCCCTTTCTGCTAGGCAGGCTCGGTTTCATGAGTATTCTCTGGATTTCCATTTGGTCTTGGAAGGCCAAAAATAGTAAAGAATAGTAAGGAGGATAGTACTGAAATTATAAAAATCAAAAACCAGTAAGAAAACCCAACCTATTTTAACACCCACTTTTTTGGCTATCCCCATAAGAAATACGCTTTGAAAAAAAGATTTGATCAACGTCAAACTAAGCCCTAGCAAAGGATTATGCAGTATTAACCCTATAATCGCTGCAAAAAAAATAAACTGAAGTGATAGAATAAACTTCCAATAAAAGGGCAAAGTCATCACTCCACTCATCCAGCGCTTCCGCTGTTCAAGTAAAGCCGAAAAATTGATTTCTGGCTTGGTGATGGCAAGCATCTTAGGACTCAGTTGATGAGCTATTTTAAATCCTGATTGCTGAATTGCTCTTGAGATCTCGAGATCTTCGGTAAGGCAAAAGGGCAATTTTTTAAACCCTCCAGATCGTTCATAGGCCTCTTTACTAATGACCATGTTGTTTCCAAGTCCTGTGGTCTGAACCCCCAGATCCGTAGCCACTTTCACAAAACCCAATGTCAACCACCAATCAATCTCCTGAAACTTCTCTAACAAACTTTTTGCCTTGACTTTAGTAATCCCAATCACCAGACCAATAGTTTCACTGAAACACGAAACTCCTTCACGAATCCAATTTGGGTTTACCTCACAGTCTGCATCTGTAAAAAAATAATATTCCCCAGTCGCCTTTTCTCCCAAAATTGCCAAGGCATTTGCCTTACCATTTTGGTTATATAATCCAGTTTGGAGTGGAGCAATAGTTAAGAAAGTCCGATTAGGTTGTATCCCACACCAATTTCCCAAAATCTCAGGGGTTGAGTCTGAACTTTGGTCATCAGCAAACAGGAACTGGATTCGATCAGAAGGGTAATCCAACTTTTCAAAGGAGGATAGAAGGTTAGGAAGATCTACTTCTTCATTTCGTGCTGCAACTAAAATTGAAACTAGTGGTAAATCAAAATCAGTATCCTTAGCATGGTTTTTCCAGAAAAATCTCATTCTGACCAGCAGAACAACAAACTGTACCTGAATCAACACCAAAGCACCTATGGACAACCAAATGATCATAACACTCCAGTTTTCCAACCCAGTTCTTGTATGTAATCAAGGTATTGAGGCAAAATTTTTGGCAAAAGTGCTTTAGTTTTTAATTGATCGTGGAAAACTGCTATAGAGCCTTCGCTAGTATGTTTTATTGATTTTCTCAAGACCACTTCAGGCTTAATACGTTGATCATAATCTCCTGACAACATAGTCCACATTACAATATCATAGCATTTGGAAACCTCCACCACCTGATTCGATTTGATCAAACCATAGGGTGGACGAAAAATCTTCGTTTTTATGCTCAAAACATCCTGAAGGGTTTTATCGCAGAGTTCTATGTTTTCTAGATATTCAGAGTTTGCTGTTTTCCAGCCGTTTATATGATTGAAGGTATGATTGCCTAGTTTATGACCTGCCTTGATGATTTCGTGAGCTAAGGTTGGGTTCTTCCTAACGTTATCACCGACCACAAAAAAGGTAGCTTGCTGATTTCTTTTGGCCAGCTCCTGCAAAACATAGTCTGTAACTCCGGGCACTGGACCATCATCAAAAGTCAGGTAGATTGTATTATCATCTGCACTTTTCTTCCAAATCCTCTCAGGATAAAGCATCTGAAAAAGCTTCGGAACCGTATGCAAAATCATACTATTGGAACTTTAAACTGAGCAAAGTCAAGTCATCTCTCAGAGGAACATCTTTTGAAAAAGCATTGATCTTCTTCAAAAACTTCCGATGAAAGTCATCTGGATCCAAGCCTCCATTTTTACTTACAAATTTCTCTAATCGCTCCTCTCCAAACTCGTCTCCGGATGGATTCATAGCTTCGGTCAGGCCATCAGTATATAGATGCAAAGAAAAGTTATTGAGGTCTTCTCGCTTTCCTATTTCCAAAAAAGGCAACTCATCAAAAGCCCCAAGAATAGTCGTTCCAGCATCTAAATTCTCGCCTTTTTCCTCTCCTTCTCTATACAACAATGGCGGATTATGCCCAGCGTTGACGTAAGTGAGCTCTCTGGTTTTGAAATTGAAGTAACCAAGGAAAAAAGTAATGAATCGCTCACCATTGGTGTTTTCAAACAACGTATAATTCAATTGTTTTACCACCATTTCCAAATCTGCGTCGCTTCGCAAAAGTGTACGAAGTGCCGCTTGAAAATTAGACATAAGCAAGGCAGCAGAAATTCCTTTTCCAGAAACATCGGCAATACAGAAATAGACTTCATCTTTTGATTTGCGGATCAAATCATAATAGTCTCCACCCACCATGCTATGAGGCAAATAAGTCACTTTAGCTTTGAGCTCTTTATCAATAGGAAGTTCTGCAGGGAAAAGCATTTGCTGCACCTGAGAGGCTATCGCAACTTCACGATTCAAGATCTCCTGTTCCAGCTGTTTTCTGGCGAATCGCTTATTTTCCAAAGCCACAACCAAAATATTGGTTAAAGCTTGGGTGAAGTTCAGATCTAAATCCAAACTCAAATCCTTTCGCTTGAGAAAAAGAATCGCGAGCATCTTGTCTTTGTGGTAGACTGGCAGATAGGTTTCGAGCTCCGCAAAGGAATATTGCTCCTCCAATTCCAATCTCAATTCACCTGTAGACTTTTCATCCAAAACTTGATCGGCAGAAATCAACTTAGGCACATTCCCTTTCACTCCGTGGGAAATTTTATTTTCAAAAGCACCTTCCTTTGCCACGTATAGAATCAGGGCTTTGATATTCAAATGGACTAGGCAGGTAAACTTGAAAATATTGAGCAAAACTGCTTCAGACTGATTTTCATTAATAGCCTGAGTGATCTCTAGCAGAGATTTAAGTTGCAGTTCCTTCCGTTGGAATTTGTGTGTTTCTTTGATCAATTTTAAAGTGTATTATGTGCCATCAGGCCTTTTTTCGTTGCCAAAAAATATAAATCCTTTCCTTCCTTGCTGATGTCTACTACCCCAAATCTCTCTGTATCTGGATCATCCAGACACTTGACCAATCCTTGGGAATAGAGCTTTTGCAAAGTTGCCAATAGCAATTCATCTTCCCAAGCTAGGGTTTCCGCAAGGTATGAATAGGGTTGGACAAAATAGAGTTCGTCCATCAAGTCAAATTCTTCTTCGCTCATGATCTAAGTTTCAGATTGTAAATTAACACTTCTCTAGTTCTCCCTGCCTTTCCAAGTGAATTTTCCGCTTAAAGCTGCAATCCCAACTCGCAAAACATAAAAAGGATGAACCAGGGAAATCTGAAGCAGAGTAATATTACTCGGCTGCGCACCCAGCGTTTCAAGGACTTTTCCCAGACTCAACTTTTCAGCAGCAATTTTAATCAGCCAAACTAACCCAAAAGCTATAATTCCCTTTGCTCCAAGAAAAACTAAATAGATGCTTCCTATCCATATCAAGTGAGTCAGAAAAGCTCCCGCAGCTGATAGCGCATGAGAAATAGAAAAATGTGCCTTCCACTTACTTGCCCATCGAACGCGCTGATTGATCAAGGAATCCCAAGTAAGCTCAGGCTTCGTCTTAACCAGTGATTCTACTGAAGTTAAATAAAGACAGGCTCCTTTGCTATATTCTGCATGGATTTTCTTTAGCAAAAACTCATCGTCTCCTGAAGCAAACTCGAGATTGCCGTCATATCCATTTACTTGCTCAAAAGCCTCCTTTCTGTAAGCCAGATTCGCAGCACTGCACATCAAAGGATTTTGGTGAATAAAGGAGTAATTAGTAAGTAATAAAATACTTGCCCAGTCTAAAATTTGAAAAGCTTCTAAAAACCCAGCTCGTTCTTCGGTGAGAACAGGTCCTGCAACCAACTGAACTTTGGGTTCCTGAAAAGGCAAGACCATCTTTTCTACCCAAAACTCTGAAAATTCACAGTCGGCGTCTGAGCAAAGTATGATTTGACTTTTAGCTGCATTTACTCCAAATTCCAGCGCTCGCTTCTTACCAGTTTTCTCACTTCTTAATATTTTAACATTCTCATTTTTCTTTAAGGACTTTTTCAAAAGCTCATAGGAGTCATCTTCAGAATGATCATCTATCAGGATAACCTCAAGGTTTGAGTAGTTGAGCCTCTTAATATTGGCACTTAGTCTCTCGATATTTTTAGCTTCATTTCTGAAAGGAATGAGCAATGTCACAGTGGGAATAAATGTCTGATTACGTGATTTATCAGAATTAATCGACCAAAATCTACCCATCCACCAAAGCAATGTGAAGTAACTCAGAGACCAAATGAGGTAAAAACTTAGCATGTTTTGGGCTAACTTGCGGGGGTGAGCAAAGAACAAGAAAAAGCATCAAAGGAAAAAATCATCTTAGGGATTGATCCAGGCACCAACGTCATGGGCTATGGCGTGATTTTGACTGAAGGCAAAAAATATAAACTCCTACAATACGGCGTAATTCACCTTAAAAAGTATGAAACGCATGAGTTGAAACTTAAGAAGATTTTTGAACGAATTACAGGTATAATAGAGGAATTCTTACCTGACAGCGTAGCCCTAGAGGCTCCTTTTTTTGGAGTAAATGTGCAATCCATGCTGAAGCTTGGTAGGGCGCAGGGAGTTGCCATGGCAGCAGCTTTGGCGAGAGACATCCCTATCACCGAATATTCTCCTAAAAAAGTGAAACAGTCTGTAACCGGAAATGGAAATGCTTCCAAAGAACAGGTGGCTGCAATGCTTCAGACATTATTTTCATTAACTGAACTTCCAAAAATGTTGGATGCTACAGATGCTTTAGCTGTCGCACTTTGTCATCATTTTCATGAAGGAAGAATCCAGACCAAGGGAAGAAATGCTGGATGGAAGTCTTTTATTGAAGATAATCCAACCAGGGTTAAAAAGTAAAAACCCGGCGCGAACCGGGTTTGAGTAACTATTCGATTTCAAAATCTCCTAGAAATCGTATCCCAAAGAAATTTTCAAAACAGTATTTTTCACATCCTGATTGTAATAATTGACACTTTGGAAGCCAATGTCGTAGCTCAACTGTGCATTGATACCCAACGGTAAGTTTGCTCCTACACCCACTACGCCGGCTATATCATACCCCCTGATAGGCTCCGTGGTAGATTCTGTACTTCCATCTGAAAATTTCCGCTCCCTAGACACCAATACTGAAGCCTGTGGACCAGCAAAAACATTTAGGAATGGAAGGAAATTAACACGGACTAAGACGGGAACATCCACATAATTCAAAAGCTCTTTATCTGTAGATGGAGATCCGTTCATAAGATTCGTGTACCCTTTCTGGGCATATTGAATTCCTGGCTCCACAGCCAGAAAACCATCACCTATCTTGTAATATGCTCCTACATGAAACCCGGAGAGTGCGTCAGAATTAAAATCAGAGAAACTCGCACTGCTATAGCCTGCACGAACACCGAATTGTGCATTTGCTGTAGCAAACAGGCCTAGGAAGAAAACGAATGCTAAAATATTTTTCATGGTAGTTATGATTTAGTTAATGCGATTTCCAGTATAAAAACAACGGTTTGATCATTAAAAACTGATATAATTCCTGAATTAGGACAAGCCTTAGATAGCTTCTTTTTAAATTAACCGCATAAATTTATGCTAAAGGTCACAAGTTAAAATTGGCTGCTGTTACTTTTTAATACCGAACTAATGGAAAATTTCTCAACCTTATTCAGCAAATTCCCTACCATAAGTGATGAGGCAAAGCGTGCATTCGCCAGTCACCTAGAAGAATTTGAAGTAGAAAAAGGATACTTACTTGAAAGAGAAGGGCAAATAAGCAAGTACCTCTATTTTGTAGCGATAGGTTCTGCCAGAAGTTATTATATCCGTGACAACAGGGATATTACTGTTTCTTTTACATTAGATGAAGAGTTTGTCACCGCAATGCATTCTTTCATTACGAGGAAACCTTCTTACGAAAACATTGAAACCATGGAAAAAAGTAAGGTATTCAAAATCTCCTACGATAATCTCCAAGCTTGTTTTTTGAAATTCCCAGAACTTGAACGTGCTTATAGAATGATCTTGGAGCAATATTATATAGTATTGGAGGAGCAACAGATCTTCACCAAATTCAAAACTGCTAGGGAAAGATACCTCGAATTGATGCAATACCGGCCAAAAGTGATCCACAAGGCATCTGTAGGACAAATCGCTTCTTTCCTGGATATGACGATAGAAACACTAAGTAGAATTAGAGCAAGAATCTAGCTTTTCTAAAAAACAGCTATCAGCTCCCACTTCCCTTGAACTGATCTTCCTTATACGCGAATAGCACATTAAAGGTAGTTAAGGAGCCGTAACATCTGGTAATGTATTGCTGCATATTAATACGGTCTTCGTCGTCAAGTTTGGGATGATTATTAATATTTTGCTCCAAAACTCTCAGTTTCTCTCTCACCATCACAATCTTATGAAAGAAAGTAGCCATAGGAATTTCTTTTGGCTGAAGACTTTTATCATTTGGCTCAAAAACCACATTTCCACCCATCCATTTACCCCCGAGAGGTACAATCGGTGCTCGCTCAGAAGTTTGAATTAAAGCTTCACGGATTGCCTTTTCTACATCCTTCATCGTCAGCATCGGGAAGTCCGGAACTTTAGCTTCCTCCACGGTAAAACCCTCGTAATCTCTGGCGAGGGTTTTCACCTCTTCAGTGTTATAAAAGTAGATTTTATAATAGGTGTCGTCCACAGAAAGAATCATTCCTGTCCCAAATTTTGGATGTACTAATTTGCTACCCGGAGCTAGTTCACTTGCTGATGCCATTTTAGAAATGTTTAGGCCACCAAAATAATGAATTTTGACAAAAACTAAACCCTTACCTATCCAAGAAATACCCTATCACTCAGTCTCAAAAAAGAAAGGTTGCTAAACTTTACAACCTTTCCACCTTACAACTTTTTACTTGAACTCAAGCCTCCGTCAACTCACGCCTCACCTCCTTAATCTCAGCGACCGGCTCTTTTTTAGGTTTATTTCTCCTTCCCCACCAAATCATAAAACCTGTCACTGGCAGTGAGGCAATTATGGCACTCAATAAGAAAGCTAAGACTTTTCCAGGCAAACCAGCTATAGCCCCTACATGGACATCGTAGTTCATCCGCATGATTTTCTGAGCCACAGTAGCCTCTTCAAACCGATTGTAAAAATGCGTCACTGGGATTTCCTCCAAGGTATTTTGATCAAAATATCGGTAATCCGATTTCCAATAAGTCATAGCATCCGGGTTGGCATTGGCGGCAAGCGCCGAACCTTCGAATTCAGGGGGATGCACTTCTATCCAATCTGCATTCGGATATTCCTGATTCATTTTCATCCAGACTGCATCCAAAGCGGGAATCTCACCCTGATAAGTTTTCGTAGAATCCGAAAGTGGATTGTAGTACTCCACAAACTTTTCCCCTCCGGAAGCCACGAAATAAACTCCGTCTCTAAACCATACAAATCCCCAAACCAAACCAGTGATTGCAAAAACCAGGGCAAAAGTCATGGCATAGAAGCCTAGCACTTGATGCAAATCGTAGTTCTTTCTTCTCCATCTAGCAGACCATTTTATCTTCAGACTTTGCTTCAGATTCTTCTTTTTCTTTGGCCACCAAAGAATCAGTCCCGAGATCACCATAAAAAGAAAGATCAAGGTAAAACTCGCCACTACGGGTTGTCCGATCTCAGGAGGCAGCCAGAGATAGAAATGCCCATCCAAAACTATTCGGAAAAAGTCAGCATACTCATCTTTTAGCTTGAGTACTTCGCCTGAATAAGGGTTGATGTAAGCAATCTGGTAGTGATCGTTTCCTTCCCCGTAGCTGAAGAAAATCGCCTGAACAGATTTTTCTTTCTTAGGGTAAAGAATCGCATGAAGATGCCCTTCGGGAAAGGTTGCCTGTGCGATTTCACTGATTTCACTGGGTGGCAAAACAGCTTTTTCCTGAGGCTCGACAGACATAAATGAATACGTCAAATCTTTGATCTCAGCCTGAAAAGCGTAGATACATCCAGTCACTGCCACTATAAACACCACTAGCCCGGACGAAAGTCCGAGCCACAGGTGAAGCTTATTTATTGTCTTTTTTAGATTCATTAAAATCTATAATTAAGGCTTAGAGATAGGTTTCGAAGATTCTGAGGAGTCACTGTGGACCAACCTGAATAGTATTTCTGATCTGTCAGATTGTTTACTTTCAAGGCTAAGAAATATTGCGATCCTGTATAAGAAAGAGATGCGTTAAATACTTGGTAAGCCGGCAATGCAAATGACCCAATATTATCTCTGTTGAGAGTTAAGTGCTCGCTTGCAGCATTTCCACCAAAGCCAAGACCGAATCCTTTCAATGTCCCAGCTGAGAAAGAATAACTTGCCCAGAAGTTTACCAAATCAGCTGGACCTGCCTCTTCTGGCCGCATTCCCAAATAACCGCTTTCTGGATAATCCTTCGTCACTTCGGCGTCGTTATGGCTGAAACCAGCTACCAAATTCAAGCCTACCACAGGGGTCGCAATCACACTGAATTCAAAACCCTTACTCACCACTTCACCTCCTTGAATGGAATTATTGATGTTGTTAGGATCGGTCATCACACGATTTTTTACCGTGATATTATAATAGCTCGCAGTGGCGGTGATCTTATCTTTTAATAAATCTGTCTTCACTCCAAACTCGTACTGATTGGCATTTTCAGGATCAAAAGTCTTGAATCTTGCATTGGTCCCGTCTGCATCAGTCACGGTGGTTGGAGCCACATTAGAGAAGCCATTCATGTAGTTACCAAAGATGGAAACCTTGTCTTTTATTGGCTGATAGACGATGCCAAATTTTGGAGAAACAGCAGTCTGGGTATTTTCTTTGGTATCATCGCCCCAAGCTTCATTCTTAAAGTTATCCACTCTAATACTTGCCATCACAGAAAGCTGAGAAGTCAATTCAATCACATCAGACACATACGCACTTAATACTCGGGTATTACCAGTAGTATTTCCCTCAAAGGTATCTTTCAACAATTCGTCAACTCCAGCCTGAGTCAATACTCCAGTATCATTTCCATCAGAAAGTGTCACTACGCCATTCCCAACCCATCCACTACTGCTGTTGAGAATATCCTGATCGTAGTAATCTACACCTGCGATAAGTTTATTCCTCATTGATCCCAACTTGAAATCCCCGATGAAATTCTGCTGGATGTCAGTAGAAATTGTCTGTCCATTTCGATCAGAAATATATCTATAGAAGGAGTCCCCATCGCTTCCGTCAAATAAATAGTGGTAATATCCGTCAGTCTTGGTCGTGCTTCTAGAGACTACCGTCTGAGAAGTCCAGTTTTTGGAAAGCTTATAGAAAGCCTGAGCCTGAAGTGCGTAAGAACTGTTGTTAATGCTTAATTCGTTTCCGGTAAAGGACCGCTCATAATTTCTTTCAAATGGTTCAATTGAGTCAAAAGTCAAAGGGTTTGATCTGTTTAAGAAAATCATTGGAGCATTCACAGAATTAGCATTCAAAAATTCTGTGTTGATCAAAAAAGAAAGTCTTTCACTTGCTTGAAACTTGAATGAGGGGGCGATAAAAAAGGAGTTTCTTCCACCTGCATCCTGAAACGTATTGTTTGACTGGTATGCGGTATTCACTCGCATGGATGCATTTTCATTGAGCGGCACATTCACATCACCTGTGATTCTGTTCAATCCATAACTACCCGTGATAAAGCCGACTTCACCTTTAAAAGTTTCGGTTGGACGCTTAGTGGTGATATTAATCAACCCACCATAAGAAATCACCGAGCTTCCGAAAAGTGTCCCAGATGGACCTTTAATTACGTCTACAGTTTCCACATTTGCTGGGTCAAGGCCACCATTATTCAAGCTTGGCATTCCATTCACCATAGTTGGCTGTACCGAGAATCCCCTCATAGAATAATATTCTGCACCGTCACCTCCACGCCCAGTTGATTCCCAAAGCCGTGTCACTCCTGTCGCATTTTTCAAGGCATCATTCATATTCGTCACCACCTGTTCTTTCAAAAGCTTTGAAGAAACAGAGTTGTAAACCTGAGGATTCTGCAAGTCTGTTAAAGGAAGTTTAGCAATAGTGAAATTGCTATCCGCATAAAACCTGTTGGATGTCTGATCTGTGACGATTACTTCTGAGAGATCTGTGGAGCTTTCTGACAACGTGAAATTCACAGAAAGCGTCTCGCCAGCACTTAACTGGACAGTTCTCTCCTGCTTTTCTATACCTACAAATGAGGCATAAACAGTGTAGCTTCCTGGAGCGATGTTCTTGATTTCAAAAAAACCATTCCTGTCAGTAGCATTTCCTTTTGCAAGGCCTTGAATCCCTACATTTACAAATTCCATCGGCTGATTATCCGAGGTAGTTACAAATCCTTTGATGCTTGCTGACTGAGCGAATGCGCCAATAATTGAGAGATAAAATAGAGCGGATAGGTAAAGTTTTCTAAGGTTCATGTTGTTTTAACTTTCAAATATTTCACAAACCTATTACTTAGATTAATTCTAAACAAGCACTATTTAGAATTAATCTAAAAAAAATATTACGCCCCAGTTATGCATCTAATTCCTCCAATAATTTTGCATCAAACCATTGGACAAACCATTATTAAGAGGATTTTGAATAAATTGAGTACTTAGATTTTCTAAAATTCACATGAATACTATTCCGAAACTGATTCTAAGTGGTATCTCTATTTTTCTTGGCTTCACCTTTTGGGGGGCTGGTATGGCAAAACTTTTTCATGATCACCAGTTTTTTGGATGGATTGGGCCGGTATGGTTGATCGAAGAACTGGAACCCTATGGATTAGGATTCTATGGTAAGTTTATAGCCTTCAGCCAAATCATAATAGGATATCTTTTGGTCACTACACGATACAAATTACTCGGTAGCATTATGATGATTCCTTTGATTGGAAATATATTGATGGTGACTATTTCCTTGCAGTGGCGCGGAACGCCGCTTGTCTTGGCTTTCCTGCTAGTTCTGGATCTAATTTTACTTTGGCAATACAGAGATTTCTTCAGACCTCTTCTTGATGAAGGCAAAAGCAGTCATGATATTAAAGTGAGAAAAATACGGACTATAAATGGTCACCTCGTTTGGTTTGCAGGCCTTGCACTTCAACTTTTTGCAATTCCGGTTTCTTATTGGAATTGGATAGTTGCCTGCGCGATAGTTTTGATTGGTCTTACCCTATCCGGATTAAGCTTTCGAGTAGATAGGATTTTGACTAATAAGGATGATTTAAGAATTACTTAATACAGCTTTTGAAAAGAACTTCTCTTTTATGGGCTTCTTTACATAAATATTTTTACTAAAACTCTGAATTAATGCACACCTCTATTAAGATTGCTTTGACCATGCTGTTTATTGCAGCATCCTCATCTGCACTTTTCGCTCAGAATTTTAAGCCTTCAGAATTCCCTGACCGCATCATTCTTACTTGGTCTGATGACCCGATGACCACCCAATCTGTCACTTGGAGAACTTCTCCTGACGTGAAAGTTTCGAAGGCACAATTCATTTTGGCCCCAAATACCCCAATTTATCTAGACAGTGTCGAGACGTTGCCTGCAAGCACTGAATTTCTCGAGGTAGATAGTGTAGCAGCAAACTACCATTCGGTTACTTTTCAGGAGCTTCAAGCAGCAACAACCTATGCCTATCGTGTGGGAAATGAAGGCACGTGGTCAGAATGGTTTCAGTTTACCACCGCACCAAAAAAGGGGACACCTTTTACTTTCGCCTATTTTGGAGATGCGCAAAACAATCTCAAATCTCAATGGTCAAGAATTATTCGGCAGGCCTATTCCAACCTTCCAAAAGCGGCATTCATGGTTCACGCAGGTGATCTCATCAACAGCACGCAATCCGACTCCGAATGGGGTGAGTGGAACTATGCTGGGGGATTTATCAATGCGATGATCCCTAGTGTAAGCACTCCTGGTAACCATGAATATGACAGCGAAGAAGATGGTACGTTGGTGTTGGATTATCATTGGCAAAAGCAATTTACATTTCCTAAAAATGGCCCAAACGAGTTTTCGGAGACTGTTTATTACATCGATTATTCAGATTTGCGATTGATTTCTTTGAACTCACAGGAGATAGTTCAAAATGAAAAATCCATGGAGACCCAGCGAGCTTGGTTGGAAAAAGTACTTGCTGATAACACGCAAAAATGGACAGTCATCACTTTTCATCATCCGATTTATTCCTCAGGAACCGGTCGTGACAACAAAGAATTTAGAGAGGCATTCAAACCTGTTTTTGATAAATACAAAGTGGATTTGGTGCTTCAAGGACATGACCATTCGTATGGTAGAGGAAGAAATTTACCTTCAGGAGTAGCCAATCAAGATCCTGCAGCGCAAGGTCCGGTTTACGTAGTTTCAGTCAGTGGACCAAAAATGTACAATCTGACTTTTGACAAGTGGATGGATCGGGCAGCTTCGAACACCCAATTATTCCAATTGATCAGCATAGAAGGAGATCGACTTAGCTATGGGGCATACACTGCCACAGGAGATTTATATGATGCCTTCGACCTGATCAAGACAGAAAATCAGCCAAAGCAATTCATCGATAGAGCCGATAAAGCAATTCAAGAGGCAATAGAATTAACCCCAGGATCTGAAAAGAAAATGACTCCCGAAGAAATGGCAGAGTACATGCGGACTTACAAAAAGGGGAGTAAATGAGGCTTATGTAAATCCATTATCTCAACAAAACAAAGAGCAGGCAGGTTAAAAGTATAGGTTATACTAGGCAAACTGGCTTATTTATTGCCCCATTATAGTCTTAGGGACATGTACATTTACGCCACTATTTAAACGCTCAATTCCATTAAAAGCTTTTTAGCCAAACTTTTAAAAATTCTAGGTATCACAATTATTACTATTCTGGTGATAGTTGGTGCCCTGATTCTCTTTATTCGTAGCCCTTGGGGTCAGGGGATAATTGTGGATAAAGCGACTAGTTATGTTTCGGACAAAACAGGCACTGAAGTATCTGTAAAGCGACTTTTCATCACTTTTTCAGGTAATATTTATCTGGAAGATTTATACTTGGAAGACACTGATGGAGACACCTTAATCTACTCCAAAAACCTTGAAGCTGGTCTTGCTTTTGCTCCCTTAATATCCTCAGGCAATATCAATGTAACCAAGCTAGAATGGCAAGGTCTAGTCGCCAGAGTGAGTAGAAGTGAAACCACCGAAAAATTCAACTTCGCCTTTCTTATTGAGGCTTTTGCTTCTCAATCTGCGGATTCGACGCAAACTGTTACTGCCGATACGACTGCTTCTGCCCCACTCAAAATCAATCTTTCACCTATTTCACTAAGGGATTTTGACATCACATTTGTAGATGAAGTGATGGGAATAGATGCCGCACTTAGGTTAGGTGAATTAGAGGTCACCATCCCTGGACTTGATTTTGAAAAATATGAGTTTGACATTAAAAAAATAACCCTCCAAAACACCCAAATCAAATACCACCAGACTAAGCCTTTCCCACCAACCGAAGAATCTTCGGAGGAAACATTATTGCCTCTTTTAAATCTGGATGAATTCAGATTGATAGATGTGTCTGCGGATTATGCCAGTGCACCAGATAATCAGGAAGCACAAGTCCAGATTGGCGATTTACTTATTGAACTGCCTGAAGCTGATCTGCAAACTCAAACAGTCAAGCTGAAAACCTTGGACTTAAAATCCTCTACCATTCTTTTTCATGATTTCTCGATTCCTACGCCTATTGAACCTAGCACTTCAAGTCCTTCTACTCCATTTGTATGGCCTGATTGGGTAGTAGAAGCTGATAAATTAACAATTGATTCGACTGACATTGAATATAAATCTGCTGATGTCCAAATCAAAAAAGGTGAATTCAATCCTGAATTTATTACCCTTTCAAACTTGATTTTTGATGCTGAAGATTTTTACCTAAAAGATGAAAAAGTAGGCCTAATCCTACAGGAGTTGCACTTCCAAGAAGGAAGTGGTTTTAACCTAAACGAATTCCATTTTGCCTTTGAAGCTGGCAATAATTCAGCTAAGGTTGAGAACTTGGTGCTGGCTACCAATCGAAGTAAACTCAACGCAGAACTAGCTGTTGAATACCCATCCATTCAAGCACTCATCGATAATTATGAGACTCTTAAATTTGACGTAACTGTTGAAGAATCTGCGTTGGACGTACGGGACAGCTACTTTTTTGACCCAACACTGGCGCAGGACACACTTATACGAGAGCTTTCAAAAGCCCCGGTGTTGTTGGATTTTATAGCAAAGGGAGACCTCAAAGCGATGGATATCCCTAGCCTAAACCTGAATTGGGGCAAAAGTATCTTCAAGGCAAATGGAACGGTTCAAAACCCATTGGAGGTAGAGAAGCTTGCATTCGATTTCCCTGAAATAAATCTTCAAACAACTAGAGAAACCTTACTGAAATTCGTCAAGGAAGAGGAGTATGGAATCAAATTTCCTGAGCAGATCGACCTACAAGCAAATACCAGCGGAATGCTAGATGACCTTCTGGCCAACCTGGATTTGGAGACGAGCATGGGAAATGTATTGCTTGATGGCTCTTACCAAGATAACGGGAGCATAGCTTTCAGCGCAGACCTCAAAGTGAACCAGTTGCAACTGGGTAATCTTCTTAATCAACCAGAACTGGACACGCTTACATTTGAAATCAAAGCTACTGGTACAGGATCTAGCCTGAATGAGTTAAACGCGGAATTATCCTCCACATTTGATCGTCTCAGACTCTATGGTTCGGATTATTCAGGATTGAAACTAGAGGGTAAATTAACAGATGGCGCAGGAGATTTAGAGGCGGGATTAGATTCAGAGTATTTAGATTTTGAGCTGATAACCAAATTGGTTCTTGACTCAGTAAATTCAAAAATTGACCTCAATCTAGACCTAATAGGAGCTGATTTCTATGAGCTTGGGCTTATTGATAAAAGTGCCAGAGCAAGGCTAAAGTTAGACGCCAAATTTAATGGGAATCTTGATGAATTTGAGCTTAAAGCTCAATTGCAGGATGGGATTTTATTATATGATGAAGCAAATTATCCAATTGGAAAAGTTGCGATCGATGCGAATGTGGGAGAAGATTCTACCAACGCAGTTATTTCCAGTAAAATTCTAAATGGTTTTGTCCGAACTAATACTAATATCACTGATTTGACTGCAGCCATTTCAAAACATTTTCGACAATATTTAGATAAAGCCGACTCGGTAAATTTGACTGGCAATCGAGGAATAGTCATGAATATGGATTTGAGCATCTCGGATGATCCTTTATTCAATGATGTCCTTTTGCAAGGAGTGGAAAGATTTGACTCGGCAAGAATTAAGGTTGATTATTTTCAAAAAATAGATTCTCTTACAGCTGATATTTCCTTTCCATATGTTAACTATTCGGGTACGGAAGTGGATAGTTTGGGACTGAGAATAAACTCAAACAAAGAAGACCTCAACCTTTATGTAGGTTTTCACGATTTGACCTCAGGTCCTTTGCGTATCGGCAAAACATTCCTGACTGGTGATTTAGATGACGGCCGAATGTATTTGGATTTTAATTCGTTCGAAGAAGATGAACTAAAGTACCATGTGGCTTCTGACATTGGACTGAATGGTGACACGATCGACTATCATATTTCTTTTCTTGACTTAATTCTGAAGGGAGAAGAATGGACTATAGCGGATAATAATCTGGTAGCCTATTCTGGCGAAAGTCTCGACTTCAGAGATTTTAAGTTCACAAAAGGAAATCAAGAAATCTCCTTTGTAAATAATGTTGAAGGATTTACAGACGAAAATATTGCAATGGTATTTAGGGATTTCAGACTTTCTACCATTACCAGTTTATTGAATCCCACAGAAATTATTGCCGGAGGAAAATTGGATGGTCGACTGGTTGTAGAGAACCCTTTCGGCGCAACTGGGCTAATGGGCGAGCTAAAAGTAGATAGTCTTAAAGTCGTAAATGTACCGCTTGGCAACCTCAGCCTGGAAGCTACGGCAAAAAGTCTTGGTGATTATATTATCAAACTTGGGTTGAAAGACGGTGGATTTGACCTGGACTTAACAGGAGATTTTGTAGCAGATGAAACAGGGGGAAACTTTGACTTGAAGTTAGATCTGAATAGAATAGAAATGGATAAGGTAGCTGCCATTTCTCAAAATCAAATCTTGGATGCCACAGGTTTTCTCTCTGGGACTATTACAGCGAACGGGACAACAAATGATCCCAAATACACAGGAGAGATTCAGTTTAATGAGACTTCATTCGTGCCAGCTGAACTCAGCACAAAATACATTCTATCTAATGAAACCCTGAAGGTGGACAATGCTGGAGTTTATTTTGATCAATTCACCATTAGAGACGCTGAAAGTAACTCCTTCATTATTGACGGTACGGTAGGCACAGAAAGCTACATCAACCCAACATTCGACCTGAAGCTTACCGCCAAAAACTTCATGGCAGTGAATTCTACTGATAAAGAGAATGAATTGATATATGGCACAGGATCTCTTGATGCAGATGTCACTATCCAAGGAGATTTGCTAATGCCAGTAGTTAAGGCAAATCTGGGAGTAAAAGACAATACCGACTTAACAGTCATCATTCCGGAATCTCAGATTGACTTAGTGGAAAGACAGGGCGTCGTTTTATTCGTTAACAAGGAAAATCCAGATGATATCTTAACGCGTCAATCTGAAGAAACTACAAGTGCTTTCTCTGGGTTTGATATACAAGCTATATTAACTGTAGATCCTGAAGCACTTTTTACCATAGTAATAGATCCTTCCACTGGTGACAACCTTCAAATTGCTGGTGATGCGAACCTCCAAATGGATATTAACCCTAACGGGCGAATCACATTGAGTGGCAATTATGAGATCTCAGGAGGCAACTATGAAATGTCCCTTTATAATCTCGTAAGTAAAAAGTTCGAAATAAATCAGGGGAGTCGTATCACATGGAATGGGGATCCAATGGATGCAAACATGGACATTCAGGCAATTTATAGGGTAGAAACCGCAGCCTCTGAACTTATGTCTGCACAGCTCACTGGCAGCACTAATCAAACGCAAGTTCAGTATCAGCAAAAGCTTCCTTTCTTGGTATACCTTAATGTGGAAGGTGAGTTGCTAAAACCAGAAATCACATTTAGACTAGACATGCCTGAGAATCAACGGGGAGCCTTTGGAGGAAATGTGTATTCACGAGTACTACAAATAAACGAACAAGAAGACGAGCTAAACAAGCAGGTATTTTCACTGCTTGTTCTCAATAGATTTTTCCCATCCACTGGTAGTGATGGTTCCAATGGCGGTGCTGAGGCAATAGCTAGAAATTCGGTGAGTCAAGTACTTTCTGATCAGATGAATGCGTTGTCAAATAAACTCTTTGGAGACAGCGGGTTCCAAGTCGGCTTTGATGTAGATAGCTATCAAGATTATCAATCGGGAAGTGCACAAAATAGGACTGATCTCAATATAAATGCGCAGCAGACTCTCTTTGATGACCGCCTGGTGGTGCAGGTAGGAAGCCAAATGGATCTGGAAGGAAGTACCCAAAACTCAGACCAGCCTAATTCTATCTTGGCAAATATCAGTTTTGAATACTTGCTCACAGAAGATGGGCGTTGGAGAATCCGTGCTTTCCGTAAAAATCAATTTGAAAGTATCATTGACGGGCAACTTATCGTGACAGGCGGTGGCTTAATTTTCAATCGGGAGTTCAATGAATTCTCCGAACTATGGAAGGCATCTATAGATCCAAATAAGGAAAACCCGATAGATGAGTTGGAAGAAAATAAGGAAAAGCAAGCTAAAGAATCGGAAGAAAATGAGGATTAAGAGGTTCATATCGGTTATCTATTTAATTCTACTTGCAACTATGATTGGCTGCAGCGTGAAGAAGTATATACCCGAGGATGAATTCCTTTATACAGGAGCCGATCTTAATCTCCAGACGGAAGTTGAAGATATCAAAGGACTAGATGATGTAGAGGAAGAATTGAATGAACTTCTCCGTCCTGAGCCAAACTCAAAATTCCTGGGAATGTACATCGGTCTTTGGGCTCACTATAAAGGAACTCAAGAAAAACCTGGATTCATCAATCGCTTTTTAAACAAAAAAATCGGAGAAAAACCGGTGTATTTTAGTCAAGTAACGCCAAGCCGAACAGAAGAACTCATCATAAACAGACTGGAAAACCGAGGGTTCTTTTACAGCACGACAAATTCTGAAGTGATTCGAAAAGATAAATTTGCTAAGGTTGATTACACAGCTACAATCTCGGAACCTTACAAACTCACAGAGGTAGTCGTCGAAAGGGATAGTCTGGAATTGGAAAAAGTAATCATCGAGCTGATGAAGGAAACTACCCTCGACTCCGGAAGCAGGTTTGACCTACAAACATTGACCGCTGAAAGAAACAGAATTGATTTAGGGCTAAAAGATAAAGGCTATTACAACTTTAACAGCGACTACCTAATTTTCGAAGCAGACACAAACATCTCTGACAGCGCAAGGCTATTCAAGCTTTATCTCAGGCTGAAAAATAATGTACCATCCAATGGAATAATCCCCTATATGGTAGACACTATCAATGTCTTCCCAAATTATTCTATTGACGAAAACAGTGTGAAATCTGATACGGTAACGCTAGCTGGCAAAAACTTCATTCAGGATAAAAAAGTCTTCAAGCCAAAACTACTGAATGACTATATCCTGATTCAAAAGAATGAACGATATAACCCGACCCTTTCCCGACTTTCCAGTAATAGGCTAAGCTCAATCGGTAATTATAAGTTTGTAAATCTGCGCTATAAGGAGTTAGCAACTTCTGACTCACTTGGTCATCTCACTGCTAATTTCTATTTATCTCCGATGACCAAACGCTCCGTAAGGGCTGAACTTTTGGCGGTATCCAAATCAAACAACTTCGCTGGCCCTGCTTTGAATTTGGTTTATAGAAACAGGAATCTATTCAAAGGTGGGGAAACACTCAATTTGACAGGAAAGGTGGGGTATGAGTTCCAAATAGCTGGAGGAGAAGGTAGGAAAGGGCTTCAATCCTTGGAGCTGGGCTTAGGTGCTGATTTAATTTTCCCGAGGGTCATCTTCTTCGTTCCTATCACAGAAAAGTTCAGCTACTCGGTGCCTAAAACCAAAATGGGTCTTAGTGCAGAATACCTCAGCCGAGGTGGACTTTACCGTCTGAACTCAATTTCAGCGAAATATGGCTATTTCTGGAACGCTAACCAGTTTGCATATCACGAGATAAACCCGATCAGCGTAAGCGTAGTAAACCTCAGTAAAACTTCTCCTGAATTTGAGCAAATTTTGGACGACAACCCCTTCTTGAAACGTAGTTTTGAGCAGAATTTCATCGCAGGCATCAATTACACTTTTAACTATAACAAGTTAAATGACAGGTTCAGGACTCACGGCTATTTCTTTGGACTGGGGCTAGACTTTGCCGGAAATACGATAAATCTACTCAATAAAATATCCGGGAAGGATGATGGGAAATTCTTGGGCCTGGAATATGCCCAATACGGCAAAATGGATTTTGATCTACGATATCATCTGAATATTGATAAAAAGCAAACCATTGCTACTCGCCTCTTTGCTGGATTCGGATTACCCTTTGGCAATTCACAGTCTTTGCCATACATCAAGCAGTATTTTTCTGGAGGACCAAATAGCGTACGGGCATTTCGAATACGCTCCATAGGACCTGGAACATACAGACCTGAAGACTTTAGTCTCAATTCATTCTTCGATCAATCTGGAGATGTGCGCATTGAAGGTAATATAGAATACAGATTCCCGATCGTGTCTTTGCTAAAAGGGGCACTATTCATGGATGCAGGAAATGTCTGGCTAATGAACGAAAATGAAGCCTTGCCCGGCGGTAAATTCACATCTAACTGGTGGAATCAGTTAGCTGTAGGAACTGGGTTTGGGTTACGTGTCGATATTGAGTTTTTTGTGATTCGCTTCGATTTGGCGACTCCACTACGCATACCATATTTGGAAGAGGGAGAGCGCTGGGGAAATAGCTTTGATGTAGGCAGCAAAACTTGGAGAAAACAAAACTTGATCTTCAACTTTGCCATTGGATATCCATTCTAAAGTTCTCAGATTGCTACTTTTTATTTCGGAATAGCTTACCGAGTTAAAGCTGTTTTTTTACTTTCTCAGTATATTGTTAAAAATAAGCTCTGGCAACATGAGCATAAAAACCTGTAACTAGCCTCTATGAATAACGACTTTCACATCTGGGAAAACAATCGGAAAATCTACCTGAAGTTTCTTATTCACAATTCTTTGGAACAATTGAATGAAGTGCCAAAGGGTTTCAATAATAACTTACTTTGGAATATCGGCCATGTAATCGTGGTGCAGCAACGCCTCGTCTATGGACTCGCCAATGTACCATTGAATATTTCTGATGATATTTTTCAAAAATATAAACCCGGGACTAAGCCTAGCATCCCCGAATCTCAGGACACCATTGAGCTATTCAAGGAGCTTCTGATCAAGCCAATCACACAGACAAAGGCTGATTTTGCAACAGGAAAACTGCAGCAATACACACCTTACACCACATCCAAAGGCTTTCATCTAGCCAAGGTAGAGGATGCAATAAGTTTCAATAATTACCATGAAGCCATGCATTTGGGCACCATGATAAGTCTCTTGAAATTCATTAAATAAACCTAATCAATCTTGATATGAACCGTTTTGTTCTTTTTAGCAGCGCAGTAATGACATCCTTTAGCCTAGGTTTTTTCTTAAATTCTTTTTTGGAATCAAACCCTGCAAATACATCTAAAAACATAAACTACACAGCTATGAAACTAGGAGCATTTTCTATTAGCCTCAGCGTCAAAGATCTTGAAGCTTCACGAGCATTTTATGAAAACCTTGGCTTTACCCAGTTTGGTGGAGCTATGGAAAGTAATTACTTGATTATGAAAAATGAAAGTACCCTGATTGGGTTGTTTCAAGGCATGTTTGAAGAGAATATCTTGACTTTCAATCCAGGTTGGGATGAAAATGCTCAGGAAGTGGAAGGATACCTGGATGTAAGAAAAATCCAGCAGCACTTAAAGTCTGCCGGCGAAGAAATCATCAACCCGGCTGATGAGAACTCATCAGGACCAGGCAGCTTTTTAGTCAAAGATCCAGATGGAAATATGATTCTTTTTGATCAGCACTTATAAGCAACCCATTTCAAATTACTAGTTGTCATTTTTAACCCCACAACCTTTACTAATGAATAAGTCAAGTATCTCAGAAATCCGCGAAAGATTCGATAATGATGTAGAACGATTTTCAAATCTAGATACAGGCCAAGTGGCTACTATCGATGCTACGATTTCTCTGGAACTAATTACTGAAGCCGCGAAACGAATCGTCCCCAAAGCAGAAAGTATTCTTGATGTGGGTTGCGGAGCGGGAAATTATGCATTGAAAATGCTTAGCAAAGTTCCTGATCTGTCGTGCACATTAGTGGATTTAAGTGGGAATATGCTTGAGAAAGCAGTAGAACGGGTTTCAGCTGAAACTCAAGGTAAAGTATCAGCTTTCCAAGGAGACATACGGGATATTTGGCTTCCTGAAGGAAGTTTCGACATTATTTTAGCTGGAGCAGTTTTGCATCATCTTCGGGAAGATGAAGACTGGGAAAGAACCTTTGCTAAACTTTTTAAGCTGCTCAAACCGGGAGGATGTCTCATGATATCTGATTTGATTACGCAAGATACTGACTTGCTCAATGCCTACACGTGGGAGCGCTATGGTGAATACCTAGAGGAAATAGGCGGAAAAGATTATCGTGAAAAAGTATTGGCTTATGTAGCCAAGGAAGATTCGCCAAGATCAATGAATTACCAGCTAGATCTGATGAAACAGGTAGGATTTAATCAAGTTGAGATTCTGCATAAGAACATGTGCTTCGGGGCTTTTGGGGGGATTAAAGCGAAAACACCTTTACCTAATTCTAAAGAAGACGCCAAAAACACGAAAATCATCTTTGATTTCCTAGAGGAAATCGGAACACCTACAAAATCTCAAAAACTTGATAACACCTTCCTACCTGGGCTAAAAATTGAAAAAGGCGTTTTATTATATGATCTGGAAACACTTTTATATCCAGGTGATTTACTCCATGAAGCTGGACATATCGCGTTGATGACCGAGGAAGAGCGACAAACAATTGTAGGTAATGTCAAAGAATATAGAGCACCAGGACAAGATGATGAAATTGGCGTGATGCTTTGGTCCTATGCTGCCTTGAAGCAGTTGAATCTTAATCCGGAAGTAGTCTTTCATCCTGATGGATACAAAGGAGATGCTCAGATGCTAATTGACTCCTATGAATCTGGGGATTTTAAAGGGTTACCATTACTGGTATGGATGGACTTATGCGACTCAACAGAATTTCCCAAAATGAAAAATTGGATTAGGAAAGAACTTAACAACTGAGCTAACCATATATATTACAATTATATATTAGCAAACAACATTATACTACTCTTATAATCAAATTTTTATGAAATTGTCCAACCCCATAATAGGATTATCTCGATAGTATAAATAATTAAATAACTTATTATCAGATATTTATAATTAATTTATTAGCTTTTAAAAAAGACATCAACTAACTTAAGATTATACTTTTTATTAATCTTTTAAACTTATAAAAATGTCTTATTTAAACTCACCCCGATTAACTTTTTCGGGGCAATTCCAGGCTGACCCCTCTACGGTCAACAATGATCCCACACATTTCAACAATGAATCATTCCGACCTGAGTATCAACAATACACGGAAGGAAAGAACGCAAATGGCTGGTGGAATCCTGATGGTACAGGTAACTGGAGATTTCTAGGATGTACTGTGAAAAGCGTTACCTACTTGGATGGCACCAGCACGTTTCACCATGCAGATGACCCCATCATCGGAATGTCGATTATGGATTCTGACTCCAAGGTCTGTGGTAAAATAGTGGATCTAGACTCCCAACAGCAGGGTGTTTCTGCGCTTTGGGGATTAATTGTCAGACTAGTTTCGGGCGAAAAGGATCTATTTAAAGCCGACTATGAAGTTGCCGCATTTACCAACTTATGGTTTACCAGGTCGCTGGATCAGACCCACGATGGAGCGGCATCCGCCACTTACCAGTCTATTTTGAAAAACATAACTTGGGATATAGGAGAAAGTAATTCCAGGTATCTCAAAGAATTGTTTGGGTGCAGCCCTGATCAGCTTTCCATCCAGTTTACTGTGGATAGATACAATGGCGACCACACTTCCCCTCAATTCACCTTGGGAAGAATAGTGGGCTCAATTGGTCCGTCCACCACTTCTGAACCTAAGCATTTCACCGTTGGCAGGCAGTTTTTCCCTACTAATTCAAATATTAGCTGCTATGCCTCAGCTGTGCTGGACTCTCAAGTAAAATGCCTTACACTCGATCTCAGTAATTCCTTCCAGTTCGACGTAGATAAATCTACAGGTCATGTGGTTTTAGCCCAACATAATAAGCTAATTCTAGCTGTTGATAAAGGAGCTACGAATTATCCAGACTACGAATTTCTGGCAAACATTCCCTACCATGAGCCTGATTGGTACCTAGGCTCTTCTGGGGTTTGTAGCATTCCACTAAGTGAAATTCAATTTGAACTAGCAGAAAAATACCCTCTAGTTATAGTCACTCCAAGCAATCCCAACGATCCTGACTTAATCGCATCTACGAAACAATCAACTCCAGTTTTTCAAGAATTCAAAGAATACGTTTGTGCAGATTACCCCGTATTTTACCTGAACCCTGGAGAGTCATGCCAAGCTGAATTGTACGCTTCTTCACTAGGCAAACCTTTACCAAATCGATCGGTTTCATTTGCAAGAAACATCAATGCGTTGGGCCCAAACCCTCCAGTTATAGGTGTTCCGGTAGAAGCAATTGATTTCCCTGAAACCTTAACCACCGACGCTGAAGGAAAGCTAAGCTTACCTGTGAAAGCTGGCGATCCAGGCAATCCTAGATCCTATATAGATGGGCAGGTATACGGAATAGCCTATAATTTAAGCAACAACTATTTTTCCAATTGCAATCAGAATAACTTCATCAGCCTGCTGGTTTTTGACAGCGTGGAACAAACTAAGATCGACAATCCGACCTGGTCAGACTTACAGCCTACCATGCAGCAATACGCCAATCTCTATCCATTGATGTCAAAAGGGATTTTCAATCTGGCAGATCAAGAAGTAGTTGATAAAAATGCTGAGATATTAAAATTTGTCTTCGGAAAAGAGAAATCTGATCCAAACTACATGCCTGTGACGCGAGATCTCTCGAGGGATAAACAGCAAATGATTCTCAATTACCTGGATGGTATACTTAGCCAAACCGGAAAAAAGGATGAAATCACTTACAAAAAACTTTAATCCCTCCACTCATGATCTTACTTAAAAAAATAACTATCGACTCAATCGAGGACTTGAGAAATGCTGTACAAACAGCCATAGAACTCGAGCATTCAACTATCCCGCCATATTTGACTGCAAATTTCACGTTGCACAATACCGGAAATGATGAAATCTCCAATATCATAGGCTCCGTGGTCGGAGAGGAAATGCTACACCTTTCAATTGCCAGTAACTTACTGACAGCCATTGGTGGAAAGCCTTGCTTAAATAAACCTGATTTTATTCCTACCTATCCGGGGCCATTACCGGGTGGCGTTGATTCCGGGCTAACTGTTCCATTGGAGAAATTCTCGGTGGACTTGGTCAAAAATGTCTTTATGTCCATTGAAGAGCCAGAACACCCTATCTCTATCAAGGCATTAGCTAATTATGCTGGTAGTGAAGAACCGATGACTATAGGACAGTTTTATCAAAAAATTAAAGACAAATTAAAACGAATGGAAGAAGCTGCAGGTCCCGGGAAAACAATTTTTACTGGCAAAATTGAAGATCAAATGACTTTTGAGAAGTTCTTTCCAGCAAATCTGCTATTTCCTATCACAGATTTAGATTCAGCAATTAGAGGAATAGATATCATTGTAGATCAAGGTGAAGGTACTAGCACTGATCCTTTTGTCAATCCTGACGATTCTGAAATTGAAGAACCTGCACATTATTATCGGTTTCAGGAGATTGTCAAAGGCAAAAAACTGGTCAAAGATCCTAATGCAGAAAATGGCTACTCCTATTCGGGAGCGCCGGTTCCATTGGACAGTACCCATATTCCGAATATGTGGCCGAACCCAAAAATGTCAGATTATCCGACGAATTCCTTAGCGTTTGTGAACAGCAAGTTTTTCAACTATTCCTATACGTATTTGCTCAATAGCCTGCATCGTACATTCAATGGAGAACCTGAGCAAATTAATGAAGCAATGGGGTTGATGTTTTCACTTAGGCTATACGCCTTAACTCTTTTGAAAACTCCGGATCCTAATCACCCAGGATTTATGGCTGGACCTAGTTTTGAATTTGTGACTGGAGAAGATTTGTCCCCAGCTGAAAAAGCCAAACTGAAGCACTGAACTCAACTTCTATGACATTCAACTATGAACAGCAGGTCACCAAAATCTCAGTAAGTGATATGGTAAAGTCTCTTACGTTCTACAGAGACATCCTAGGCTATGAAGTAGAAGACAAGTATACAATTAACGCTGGTGGGTCTTATGAAAAAAACTCCTATATACAGATGAACCTAAATGTAGGTGAGGGACTAAAATCTACAATTGGGTTATTTGTTGATATAGAAAAGCCATTTGACCCGCCACCAGATAGTGGAACCGTCCCAAGCCTTATTGTATCAGACATTAAAAAGGGCCTGGAATATCTTCAGTGTAAAAATGTAGCGATAGATCCCGTTTCTGATGAGGAATTTATAATTGAAAACATATCAGACGAAGGCTACGTAGATCGGTTTTTCTTCTTTCGAGACCCAGACAACAATTCTCTGGTAATGAGACAAAATCTAAAAGAGAAGGAGAAATAAGTAAGCAATAATTCTATTCAAGTAGTTAAGGGAAGACGCTAATAAAGCCTCTTCCCTTTTTTGATTTCCACTGGTCAAGTTTACAATAATTTAAATTTCCATTTTTCATATCTTAGAAAAACCACTAACTCTAAACCCATACCCATGAGTGACCTGAAACTTTCTAACCAGAACAGGCTTGTTTCCCTAGATGTATTTCGAGGAATAACTATGTTCTTACTTGTAGCTGAAGCAGCATCAGTTTATCATACACTTTTGGAGGCTAATCCTGAAGGAGCATTCCTGCATCCTTTTTTCACACAATTCACCCATCATCCATGGCACGGGCTGCGATTTTGGGATTTGATCCAGCCATTTTTCATGTTTATTGTGGGAGTGGCCATGCCTTTTTCTTTGAATAAAAGAATGGTAATTGCCAGTGACCGGAGTAAAGTCACTCGCCACATTCTGAAGCGATGCTTGCTGTTATTTTTATTTGGAACTGGTCTCCATTGCGTCTACTCGGGTGAGTTGGTATTTGAGCTTTGGAATGTCTTGACTCAATTATCCTTTACTATTCTGGTCACTTATTTCATACTAGATAGGTCTTGGAAAGTACAGTTAGGCGTCTCTCTGGCTCTTCTTGCCTTGACGGAAATCATGTACAGAGTATATAATCCTGAGGTTCCCTATGAGCACGGTACCAACTTTGGGAATTACATGGATATGATTTTGATGGGCAAAATTAACAACGGAGGGTGGGTAGCGATTAATTGCATCCCAACTGCTGCACACACGATTTGGGGAGCTATCTGCGGGAATTTACTGCTTTCAAAAAGATCAGAAAAGGAAAAAATTAAAGCTCTGGCAATAGCTGGAGCACTTGCATTAGCAATTGGATATGGATTGGATCTAGCAGGAATTACACCGATTGTAAAGCGGATCAGTACCACCTCGTTTGCTTTTGCTTCCGGAGGTTGGGCGATGTTGGCATTAGTCTTCTGCTATTGGCTGGTAGATGTCAAAAAGATAAATTCATGGGTTTTCCCATTTGTTATTGTAGGCATGAATTCAATTTTCATTTATCTCTTTGCAGAGATTTTAGGACATAGCTGGTTGTTTGGATTCGTAGAGATTTTTAGCGGTGGGGTTCTAAACTCAATTGGAATTGGGGAGTCAGCAGTTGCTGTCATTACAGCTTTTCTGACATTAGGAGCAATGTGGTATCTATGCTATTTTCTATACAAAAAGAAGATCTTCTTTAAAATCTAAAAATCTTATTCAAAAAAAATGTGATCCAAAAACTGGATCACATTTTAATCTATATAGTAGCCTTATTTAGACTTTCAGAGTTCCTTCAATGGAATCATCCATTGTTTTCCCTGAAATAGCACTGATCAAAACCTTGATTCCAGCAACGGTATTTCCATGTTTGTTATCCCAATAATATCCGCTATCAGGCATAAATTGAATTACTGAGATTCTAGGGTCATCTTTTCCTTCGGTAAACCAAGCCTTGACAGTTGGGTCCCAAAGCTCTTCTATTTTTGCACGGTCATCGGTGATTACCGCGTGCCCATTAAGCTCAAGAAAGTCGGAGTAAGATGAACCTTGAAAATATAGTGTAACATCCGTATCTGCAGCAATCTCCATGTTTTTCATGCTATCCTTAGCACTTAAAAACCAGATATTACCTGCATCATCCGTTTTTTGAACAGACATAGGGCGGGATTTATGAGAATTATTAAGGCTGGTAGAAGTCACAAAAAAGCAAGATCCAGATTTATCGATCAGCTCTCTGATTTTCTCAACAGCTTCTGATCCCATCAAATCCTCCCTATTTTGTTCCTCTTGGTTTTCGTTAATCGAGTTCATGGTATAGTTGGTTTAGAATTTCAATTTGTAATCATTCATTATTACAATTGAAATAATGCAAACCCTCTGCCCAAAAGGTCTCTACAATTCTAAACAAATCAAAAACCAGCTTAAACGCCAAAGGAGACAGATATGAAAGATTATGCCTCATTTAAGAATAGAGAACCGCTCAGCTATTTTATAGCAATTATACCTCAATAGGGGAAAATGATTCCTAGGGTGGAATTAGCCAAATAGATCAGAACTTAAATATCTATCACCTCGATCACAGGTAATGCAAACAATAACCCCTTCTTTCAACGTTTTGGAAAGCTCAATAGCAGCATGCAATGCTCCTCCGCTACTCATGCCTGCAAGGATGCCTTCTTCTCTTGCCATTCTACGCGTCATTTCTGTAGCCTGTTGTTCGCTTACATCTATCACTTTATCTACGCGGCTAGGATCGAATATTTTCGGCAAAAATTCAGGTGACCATCTTCTGATTCCCGGAATACTAGAACCATCTGTAGGCTGCGTTCCTACAATCCGAATGTCAGGATTTCTTTCTTTCAGATATTTTGAAACTCCCATAATTGTCCCTGTGGTCCCCATCGCAGATACAAAATGAGTCACCTCGCCATCAGTCGCCTCCCATATTTCAGGGCCGGTAGTTTTGTAATGAGCTAGGTAATTATCAGGATTCCCAAATTGATCTAGCATGAAGTAACGTTCTTTGCTCATCTGCTCTGCAAGAGTTCGGGAATATTCAATTGTCTTTGCCGCAGGGGTCAAAATCACCTCAGCTCCGTAAGCCTCCATAGAAATTACTCGCTCTTTGGTTGAGTTATCAGGCATGATCAACGTCATCTCTAACCCAAGAACCTTGGCAACCATCGCGAGAGCAATTCCTGTGTTTCCACTAGTGGCTTCGACTAGCTTATCTCCGGCTTTAATATCGCCACGATCCATGGCACTTCTAAGCATATTATAAGCTGCACGATCTTTCACACTTCCTCCTGGATTTTGACCTTCCAGTTTACAAAATATCTTGACTTTAGGATTTACTGGAATATGATCTAGCTCTACAAGTGGGGTATTGCCTATAAGTTCAAATAGTTTCATGCGTTTAGTATTGATAGTAGTTTGCTCGCATGGAATTCGCTCGCTAAAATATTATTCTTTCCTAGAATAAATACTAGTGGCTCATTTCATCTTGATCATTTTTGAAAACGTACATATCTGTCACAGCAGAGTCTGCGTGGTACATTTGAGTTTGGTAATAAACTTTGCTTTTTGGGGCGACACTTTTCGTCAGCCAAACATTGCCACCTATTGTACTGCCTTTCCCAATAACCGTATTACCGCCAAGAATAGTCGCTCCCGAATAAATCACGACTTCATCTTCTATGGTCGGGTGCCTTTTGTTATCTGCATCCGCTTTATCTACGCTCAATGCTCCGAGAGTAACGCCTTGATAGATCTTCACGTGATTCCCAATGATAGTCGTCTCACCAATCACCACTCCGGTACCATGATCAATACAGAAATGCTTCCCAATGGTAGCACCTGGATGAATATCTATTCCCGTACGGCTATGCGCAAATTCCGTGATAATTCTTGGAATCAAATTGATACCTAAGCCCAGAAGAGAATGTGCAATTCTATAGGCTGCGATAGCATAGAAGCCTGGGTAGCTTCTAAGTATTTCTGTCCTTGACTTGGCGGCAGGATCACCAGCATACATGGCATCAACATCCTGATTTATCCAATCATAAATCTGTTCCAGATTATCAAAAAAGACCTTCGCTAGTTGTGAACCTTTGCCCTTATGTAAATGAGGGTTTCTCTCCAAAATAAAAGATAAATCATCCTGCAGAATAAGTAAAGCCGCTTCTATTTGTGACCTATCCACAATCTTTTCTACGGTATACTCCGGGAAAAGGAGCCCAAGCGTATCTTCAAAAAACTTCTGAATCACCTTTGGTGAAGGGCATTCAGAACAATCCTGATGAGCTTTGTGAAGTTTTGAAATAAAGGATTCCATTAAAAATGTATTAGGTGTATCTACAGCACAAAACCAACACGAATCACGTATGGTTCACCATAAGGCGAACGAAGATTATCATGCAATACATTGTAGAGGAATGTAAAGTTTGCACCTCCTCTTGGGCCAAACGGGGCAAAATAACCACCACCTAAGAAGAGTGCATTGGACCAAATCCGTTCAAATCGCTCTGAAAATCGATTATAATTATCGAAGTTGATAGATTCATATTCCGCGTGAAGGAAGATATTTGGAAAGATATTATATCGACTGAAAAGCCTGCCACCGTAGGAGGATGTTTCTCCACCTATGTAGCGTCTATCATTAAAATATTGATAGGTAATACCAACACCTGATGAAAACTTCGGGGTGATCATCACACCGACTAGAGGAGAAAAGTCAATTAAAGTGACGGTTCCAAATTGCATCCCGAAGTTCCCTCCATAATACAATCGATCTTTAAGCTGAATAGAATCACCTTCATAAATCTCACGCTGCGCAAATGTGGACGATTGAAAAAGGGCAAAAGCAAGAAAAAATAGGAGTAGGTATTTACTTTTTAACAATGACATAGAGATCTTCAGTGTTTTTTTTCATTAAGTACTTCTCACGGGCAAACTTCTCTAAGAGTTCTGGATTGCTCATCAATTCTTCTCTTTCTGCTTTTATTTTCTCTCTTCTCTCAAGATAAAACTCTTTTTGATCTTCCAACTGACCCAACTTAGAGCTCAACTTAACTTGGTTAACTACGTTGTTTGAGTCGATAAAAATCATCCATGCAATAAAAAAAACAAGTCCCAGAAAATAGAAGCTTTTGGTGTACTTAAGGTATTTGCTCATATGAAATGATTGTTATACAGTTTCAAGGTACAAAAATGGTGCAAAAAAAAGACAGCTTACCTAGGTAAGCTGTCTTAAAAGAATACTTTTTATAAAGTGCTGACTTAGAACTTGCCGTTGAAAACAGCTGAATCTCCTAATTGCTCTTCAATTCTAAGCAACTGGTTGTATTTAGCCATACGGTCAGATCTAGAAGCAGAACCAGTTTTGATCTGTCCACAGTTTAATGCTACCGCAAGATCGGCAATAGTAGAATCTTCAGTTTCACCTGATCTGTGTGACATTACTGCTGTAAAGCCTGCTTTGTGCGCAAGATTAACTGCATTGATGGTCTCAGTCAAGGTACCAATTTGGTTTACTTTGATCAAAATGGAGTTAGCAGACTTCTCTTCGATACCTCTCTGAAGGAATTTCACATTAGTAACAAAAAGATCGTCACCTACCAACTGAACTTTATCTCCGATTTTGGCAGTCAACATAGCCCAAGCTGCCCAATCTTCTTCAGCACATCCATCTTCAATAGAATCGATAGGATATTTTTCTGTCAAATCAGCCAAATAAGCTACTTGCTCTTCCCTGCTTCTAACGGTACCGGTAGCGCCTTCAAATTTGGTGTAATCATATTTACCGTCTACATAGAACTCAGATGCAGCGCAATCCAAAGCGATAGTTACATCAGCACCTGCTTTGTATCCAGCCTTCTCAATAGCATCCAAGATGCTTCCAAGCGCTTCTTCAGTTCCTCCAGAGAAGTTAGGAGCAAACCCACCTTCATCACCTACAGCAGTGCTTAGGCCTTTGTCATGAAGAATTTTCTTCAAGTTGTGGAAGATCTCAGTTCCCATTCTCATCGCTTCAGAGAAAGTTGGAGCACCAACTGGACGGATCATAAACTCCTGGAATGCGATAGGCGCATCAGAGTGAGATCCCCCGTTGATGATATTCATCATTGGTACAGGAAGTGTATTTGCATTCACACCACCTACATATCTATAAAGAGGCTGATTTGACTCCATAGCTGCAGCTTTAGCAACTGCCAAAGAAACACCTAGAATAGCGTTAGCGCCAAGATTACTTTTGTTTGGAGTGCCATCAAGCTCAATCATGATCTGATCGATCATATTTTGCTCGAACACATCAAAGCCTACCAATTCGGATGCAATGATGTCATTTACATTTGCAACTGCTTTAGTAACACCTTTGCCCATATATGCACCTTTATCTCCATCGCGAAGCTCTACTGCCTCATTGATACCCGTAGATGCACCGCTAGGTACAGCTGCACGGCCAAAAGCGCCATTTTCTGTGTAAACATCTACTTCTATGGTAGGGTTTCCTCTGGAATCGAGGATTTGTCTTGCATGAATTGATTGAATCAACGTCATAGTTTTAAAAGGTTTAATGGTATTAATTTTTATTGATTAAAGAAATAAAATCGTCAAACAAATAGCGGGAATCATGTGGTCCTGGAGATGATTCCGGGTGGTACTGTACAGAAAAAGCTGGTTTGTTTTTCAGACGGATTCCGGCAACCGTATTATCATTGAGGTGTACATGCGTGATTTCCACATCAGAATTTTTCTCAGTATCCTCACGGGTAATGTTGAAACCGTGGTTTTGAGAAGTTATCTCACTTTTCCCGGTTAAAATATTCTTAATAGGATGGTTTAACCCACGGTGACCATGGTGCATTTTGTAGGTAGAAATACCGCAAGCTTCAGCCAAAAGCTGGTGTCCCAAACATATTCCAAAAACAGGCTTCCCTGTCTCCAAAATATCCTTAGTAGTTTTCACCGCATATTCCATTACCGCAGGATCACCAGGACCATTTGACAGGAAATATGCGTTTGGAGCCCATTCTTCCATTTCTGAAAGAGTAGCTTTAGCAGGAAAAACCTTACAATAGACTCCACGATCAGCTAGGCTCCTTAGAATATTCTTTTTGATACCAAAATCCATGCAGGCTACTTTAATGGAAGAATTCTCATCCCCAAAGAAATAGGGATCCTGAGTAGAAACAGTAGAAGAAAGCTCAAGACCATCCATATTGGGTACCTTATCTAATTTTGCCTGAAGGCCTTCCAAATCATCTTCAAACTCAGAGCTGATTATTGCATTCATTGCGCCTTTGGAACGAAGATGTCTTACAAGTTGCCTTGTATCTATATCTGCTATCCCTGTGATACCGTTCTTCACCAAATAATCCTGTAAAGAACCAAATGCATCTAGGCGAGAATAAACGTCTGAAAAGGTGTTCACTACGATGCCTCCGATAGTAGGGTGGTCAGATTCCACCTCTTCATCTATCACACCATAGTTTCCTATGTGAGAAGTAGTGGTTACAATGATTTGCCCAGTGTAGGATGGATCTGTGTAGATTTCCTGATATCCTGTCATTCCGGTGTTGAAGCAAATCTCACCACCATTAGTTCCTGGGTTACCGATTAATGAACCGTGAAAGACCGTACCATCGGCCAAGAGTAAAGTTGCTTTTTGTTTGATCATTTTGCTAGATAATTGCCCAAAGTTAAATATTTATTGGGAAGGAAGATAAATGAAAAGGGTATAAAAAAAGGATTGAACAAATGTCCAATCCTTTCAATATCGTGGATCCACTGATCAACTTATTTGTTATCAGTTTCTTCTTCAGCGGAATCAGCAGAAGCTTCAGGGGCCTTAGGCTCCTCAGCGTCCTTTGCAGGAGCTTCTTCTACTGCTGTTGCAGCAGTTGCTTTTGTTTCCTCAGCGGCAGTAGACTTACCAGAACCTCTACGAGATCTTCTAGTAGTTTTCTTAGCAGGCTGAACATCTTTCAACATCAATTCGTTGAAGTCTACCAATTCGATGATACACATTTCTGCGTTATCACCCAATCTGAAACCAGTTTTAATAATTCTGGTGTATCCACCTGGACGAGTAGCTACTTTAGCGATTACTTCACCGAATAGTTCGATGATAGCTTCCTTATTTTTCAAATAAGCAAAAGCCATACGTCTATTATGCGTAGTATCTTCTTTAGCTCTTGTTACCAGTGGCTCCAAGTACTTCTTCAATTCTTTTGCCTTGGCAAGCGTGGTTGAGATACGCTTGTGAAGAATCAGCGAAGTTGCCATATTAGAAAGCATTGCTTTTCTATGAGCGGCCTTCCTTCCAAGGTGGTTAAATTTCTTACCGTGTCTCATTATTTTTTATTCTTCATCAAGTTTATACTTAGAAATATCCATTCCGAAGGTCAGGCTTTTTTCTTGAATAAGTTGCTCTAGCTCAGCTAAGGACTTCTTGCCAAAGTTTCTGAATTTCATCATATCAGAAATTTCAAGTTTGGCAAGATCACCTAAAGTCTTCACGTCAGCAGCTTTAAGACAGTTGAATGCTCGAACAGAAAGGTCAAGGTCACCCAAATTGGTCTTAAGAAGCTTTCTCATATGCAAGAATTCCTCGTCAATTGGCTCCGGCTCCGCAATACCTGTTGAATCAAGAACCATAGTCTGGTCAGAGAACAACATAAAGTGTTGGATAAGGATTTTGGCAGATTCCTGAAGGGCTTTCTCCGGGTGGATAGAGCCGTCAGTAGAAACTTCCATGATCAATTTTTCGAAGTCAGTCTTCTGTTCTACTCGCGTATTTTCTACACTGTATTTCACGTTCTTAATAGGCGTGAAAACAGCATCGATAGCGATAGTACCGAAGATTTGCTCTTTTGGTTTGGATTCTTCAGCTGGTAGATACCCTCTTCCTTTCTCCATCGTCAATTCGATCTCAAAGTTTTTAGTTTCGTCGATATGACAGATAACTAACTCTGGATTCAAGATTTCGAAGGAAGAAGTAAACTTAGCAATGTCACCTGCAGTGAAGACAGACTGATTCTTAATCTCAACTGTGATTTTTCCGTCAAATGCCTCATGCACTTTCTTAAATCTCACTTGCTTAAGGTTCAAAATAATATCTGTAACGTCTTCAACTACACCTTCGATGGTCGAAAACTCATGCACTACACCAGGTATTTTGATGGCAGTGATGGCATAACCTTCCAAGGAAGAAAGCAAAATTCTTCTCAGGGCGTTACCGATTGTAACTCCATAGCCTTTTTCGAGTGGTTTGAATGTGAATAAGCCATGAAAATCATCGGCTTTTTCCATTACCACTTTCTCGGGCATTTGAAATGCTAGTATGGACATATATCTCGTTCTTTTTTAAAAGCTGAAAATAGTAAAATATTACTTAGAGTAAAGTTCGACAATGAGTTGCTCCTTGATATTCTCAGGAATATCATCTCTGCCTGGAACACTGACGAATTTGCCGGTCAACGATGTGCCATCCCACTCTAACCAGGAATATTTATTAGCACCTCTACCTGCTAAGCTACTTGTGATTGCTTCTAGAGACTTAGATCTTTCTCTTACAGAAACTACATCACCTGGCTTAAGTGTAAACGAAGGAATGTTAACTACCTCACCGTTTACAAGCACATGCTTGTGAGAAACTAGTTGTCTAGCACCTCTTCTGGTAGGGGAAATTCCCATTCTATATACCGTGTTGTCCAATCTAGCTTCTAGAAGCTGAAGAAGGTTCTCTCCGGTGATTCCAGTTTTTCTGGAAGCAATATCAAACATCTTAGCGAATTGTCTCTCCAATACACCATAGATGTATTTTGCTTTTTGCTTCTCAGCAAGCTGGATTGCGTATTCAGACTGCTTTTTTCTTCTACCTCTTCCGTGCATGCCAGGAGGGTAGTTTTTCTTTGCAAGTGCTTTGCTATGTCCTTCTATAGCTTCGCCGAATTTTCTGGCAATCTTTGCTTTAGGACCTGTATATCTAGCCATTGTATTACAATTTTATGATTAAACTCTTCTACGCTTAGGAGGACGACAACCGTTGTGCGGCATTGGAGTCACATCGATGATCGTAGTCACATCCAATCCTACATTTTGCAATGTTCTGATCGCTGATTCACGACCAGATCCTGGACCTTTTACAAACACTTCGATTTTTCTCAAACCTAAGTCATATGCTACTTGTCCACAGTTTTGCGCCGCCATCTGAGCTGCGTAAGGAGTATTTTTCTTTGAACCTCTGAAACCCATTTTACCGGCAGAAGCCCAAGATATTACTTGACCTGCATTGTTGGTAAGAGAGATAATGATGTTGTTGAAGGATGCTCTGATGTGAGCTTGACCTACAGCTTCAACCTTTACTACTCTTTTTTTACCCTTTGCTTTATCGTTTCTTTTCTGAGCCATAATCTAAATCAGGTTTTATTTAGTTGCTTTCTTCTTGTTAGCAACTGTTTTTCTCTTACCCTTCCTTGTTCTGGCGTTGTTCTTGGTGTGCTGACCACGAACTGGAAGTCCTTTTCTGTGTCTCAAACCTCTGTAGCAACCAATATCTTGTAGTCGCTTGATGTTCAATTGGATCTCTGACTTTAATACACCTTCGGTTCTGAACTCTTCAGCGATAATGTTACGGATAGCAGTTGACTCATCGTCATCCCACTCACCTGCTTTTTTATCGAAAGAGATACCGGCCTTGGTCAGGATAGCTTTGGCTGCAGATCTACCTATTCCGAAGATATAGGTAAGACCGATTACGCCACGCTTATTGTCTGGTATGTCTACACCTGCAATTCTAGCCATAATTTAACCTTGTCTTTGTTTAAACTTAGGATTCTTCTTATTGATGACATACAAAACCCCTTTTCTACGGATTAGCTTGCAGTCAGCACTTCTTTTTTTGATGGATGTTTTTACTTTCATCTCAGTCTTATTTATATCGATATACAATTCTGCCTTTACTCAAATCATAGGGAGACAGTTCCAACTTTACTCGATCACCAGGAAGAATTTTAATATAATTCATCCTCATCTTACCAGATATATGGGCGATCAGCTGATGTCCATTCTCTAGTTCCACTTTGAACATCGCATTAGACAATGCCTCTTTGATCGTACCGTCTTGCTCTATTGATGTTTGCTTGGCCATATTAGAATTTAAAATTCTCTTCTATGTATTTATGAGAGGTTAACACCTCTGTTCTATCTTCAAATATCGCTACTGTGTGCTCATAATGTGCTGAAGGTTTTCTATCCGCAGTGCGTATAGTCCAACCATCACGCTCTTGGACAATATTTCGTGTTCCAAGATTTATCATGGGCTCAATTGCGATCACCATTCCGTCTTTCAGTAAAGGACCGCTACCTTTCTTTCCATAATTGGGAACTTCAGGACCTTCATGTAGATTTCTACCTAATCCATGTCCAACTAGCTCTCGGACTACAGTGTAGCCTTTCGCTTCGACAAACTTTTGGATGGCATTACCCACATCTCCTATTCGTTTCCCAAAGACAGCTTGCTCAATTCCAATGTAAAGTGAATCTTTGGTGGCTTTTAATAATGCTTTAACAGCAGGAGAGACCTCACCAATAGGGTACGTATAAGCGGAATCGCTATGAAAACCTTGGTGAAAGACTCCACAATCTACTGAGATTATATCGCCATCTTTCAATTCATATTCACTGGGAAAACCATGTACTACTACTTCATTCACAGAAATACATAGTGAAGCAGGAAATCCATTGTAGCCCTTGAATGAAGGTACTCCGTTATGATCCCTGATAAACTCCTCAGCAATTTTGTCTAGAAAAGAGGTCTTTACCCCTTCCTTGACATGTTTAGCTACTTCCCCGTGGGCTTTTGCTAGTATGTCGGCACTTTCTTTTATTAACTTAACTTCTTCCGAAGTCTTGTAATTGATCATCTTAGGCAACTTGGTAATTAGAAGGATTATTCTTCACATTACCGCTTTTCATCATGCCTTCGTAGTGTCTCATCAACAAGTAACTTTCTATTTGTCTCAAAGTATCCATGATCACACCTACCATAATCAGTAGAGATGTACCACCATAGAATTGAGCAAACTCACCACCAACTCCAGATATAATCGCAAGAGCTGGAAGTATAGCTACTGCAGCTAAGAGAATAGATCCCGGAAGAGTAATCTTGGAAATAATTCCGTCGATGAATTCCGATGTAGGAGCGCCTGGCTTAATACCTGGAACAAATCCTCCATTTCTCTTCATGTCTTCCGCGATCTGCTCAGGATTAACTGTAATAGCAGTGTAGAAGAAAGTGAAAAGAATGATCATTGCTGCAAAAAGCAGATTGTATTGCCAAGAAGTGAAATCACTGAACGTAGCTCCAATGTAGTTTGCGATGTCGTTCTCTGAAGCCCAGATCTGAGCGATCAAAGCAGGTACGAACATCAAGGATTGAGCAAAGATAATTGGCATAACGCCAGACGCATTGACCTTGATAGGTATATACTGTCGTTGTCCACCATAAACTTTACCACCCACTACTTGCTTAGCATATTGTACAGGAATTCTTCTTGTCGCTTCAGTCAAGGCAATAACCCCAACTACCACGAAGAACAATACAGCGGCTTCAATAAGAAGAAGCAACATACCTGATGTACCTTTCTCTAGTCCTTCAGCAATAATAGCTCCTGGGAATCTAGAGATGATACCAATCATGATTAGCATAGAGATACCGTTACCAATGCCCTTCTCAGTGATTTTCTCTCCAAGCCACATACAGAACATGGTACCGGCAGAAAGTAAAACCAACGAGCTAAACATAAATAAAGTAGAGCTAACCATCACTGCTCCTGTAGGCATAATAGTAGCGGAAACATAGCCGATACCTTGCGCAATAGTGATCAGGATAGTCAAAACTCGAGTGATCTGGTTGATTCTTTTTCTTCCAGACTCACCCTCTTTTTGCATTTTCTGAAAATATGGTACTCCGACAGTCAATAACTGCAACACGATGGAAGCAGATATATATGGCATGATGCCTAGACCGAAGATAGATGCGTTACTGAACGCTCCACCCAGGAAGGTATCGATCAATCCAAAGATTCCTTCGGGCGCATCTCCTAAACGAGAAGGATCAACACCAGGCAGAACTATGAACGACCCTAATCTGAATATGATCAGAAATCCGATCGTATTCATGATTCTAACTCTAAGGTCTTCGATAGAGAAAATGTTCTTAACTGTCGAAATAAACTTTTTCATTAATTTAAATTGTGTTTACCGTTCCACCCAACTTCTCAATAGCTGCTGCTGCAGTTGCTGAGAATTTATGAGCAGTTACGTCTAATTTGGATTTCAATTCACCTCCACCGAGGATTTTGATTTTGTCATTCTTAGAAGCAATACCATGAGAAACCAACGCTTCCATGTTTACTACTTCAAGATTGTATTGCTCAGCAATGCTTTGCAATGTATCCAAATTTACTGGTTTGAACTCTACTCTATTCAAGCTTTTGAATCCAAATTTAGGAACTCTTCTTTGAAGAGGCATTTGACCACCTTCAAAACCTAACTTAGACTTGTAGCCTGATCTAGATTTCGCTCCTTTATGACCTCTTGTAGAAGTTCCACCTCTACCTGAACCTGTACCTCTACCAATTCTCTTACGATTTTTGGTAGATCCTTCAGCTGGTGTTAATGTATGCAGTTTCATAATTAAGCTTCCTCCACTTTTACAAGGTGATTAACTTTATTTACCATACCGGCAATCTGAGGCGTATTCTCTACGGTCACTGATTTGCTGATACGACCTAGACCCAAAGCAGTGATAGTTGCTTTTTGATCTTTTGGTCTATCAATGGTACTTTTGGTTTGCGTGATTTTGATCTTAGCCATTTCGATTATCCGTTAAAAACTTTAGACATTTTAATGCTTCTCTGTTGTGAAACAGCAATCGCATCTCTTAGCTGAGTCAAAGCTTCAATAGTAGCTTTTACCACGTTGTGAGGGTTAGATGATCCTTTGGATTTAGCCAATACGTCTGTAACGCCAGCACTCTCCAAAACCGCACGCATTGCACCACCTGCGATAACGCCTGTACCTGCTGCTGCTGGCTTGATCAACACAAAACCTCCACCATATTTACCAATCTGCTCATGAGGGATAGTACCTTTCAAAATTGGCACTTTCACCAAATTCTTCTTTGCATCTTCGATACCTTTAGTGATTGCATCTGTTACTTCGTTGGCTTTACCCAATCCATAACCTACAACACCTTGGCCATCTCCTACTACAACAATTGCTGAAAAAGAGAATCTTCTACCGCCCTTTACCACTTTGGCAACACGGTTGATTGCTACTACTTTTTCTTTTAAATCTGTATCTGTAGCCCTGATAGGCTTTCTTCTTAGTTGAGACATAGCTTATTAAAATTTAAGGCCTCCTTCTCTGGCACCATCTGCCAAAGCTTTCACATTCCCATGATACAAGTAGCCATTTCTGTCAAATACTACGGAATCTACTCCGTTTGCAACAGCTCTTTCAGCAAGTTTTTTACCTACTTCTTTGGAAACTGATACATTAGCGTTAGCCTTTGCTCCCAATTCTTTGGAAGAAGCCTGTGCCACAGTCTGACCCTTAAGGTCATCGATAAGCTGAGCGTAGATGCCAGTATTGCTTTTGAAAACTGACAAACGAGGTCTGGAATCAGTACCAGAAATCTTTCTTCTGATACCCTGCTTGATTCTAAGTCTTCTGGAATTCTTATTAAATGCCATAACCTATTATTTTTTAGCGGCAGTTTTACCAGCCTTACGTCTAACTTGTTCACCTACGAAGCGCACACCTTTTCCTTTGTAAGGCTCAACCTTACGCAGTGATCTGATTTTTGCAGCTACTTGTCCAATCAATTCTTTATCTATCGATTCTAAGGTAATGATTGGATTCTTACCTTTTGCAGTCTCAGCTTTAAGAGCTACCTCATCAGGAAGCATCATAAAGATATTGTGAGAGTAACCAAGATTCAATTCAAGAATCTGTCCTTGGTTAGACGCTTTAAAACCTACACCTACAAGCTCCAAATCTTTCTTATATCCTTCAGAAACACCAATCACCATATTGTTGATTAGCGATCTGTAAAGACCGTGAATAGACTTGTGCCTCTTGGAATCAGTAGGTCTAGTAACAACGATCTCGTTGTCTTCAACTTTCACTGTGATATCAGGATTCACATCCTGCACCAGTGTACCTTTTGGACCTTTAACAGTCACAGTACCTTTGTCTGTGACGTCTACAGTAACACCGCCAGGTATATTTATTGGTTTTTTACCTATTCTAGACATGATAGTAAATTAGTATACGTAGCAAAGAACTTCTCCACCTACACCCTCAGTACGGGCTTCTTTGTCAGTCATTACACCTTTAGAGGTGGAAACGATTGCTATACCAAGACCATTGATTACTCTTGGAAGCTCCGTATGTTTCACATATTTTCTCAAACCTGGCGTACTAACTCTCTTCAAGCTTACAATAGCGTTTTGCTTAGTGACAGGATTGAATTTCAGAGCAATTTTGATGGATCCCTGAGGACCGTTTTCTTCAAACTTGTAATTCTGAATATATCCTTTCTCGTGCAATACTTTTGTAATCTCTTTCTTGATGTTAGAAGCAGGGATTTCTACGATTCGGTGAGATGCCTTGATGGCGTTTCTCAACCTAGTCAGATAATCAGCTATTGGATCAGTCATTGTGTTTTATAGTCTAGCTACACCCGTTTTGGGCGTGCAAAGTTACGAATTGATTTTTATAATAAAAACTACTGTCGTTATTTTACCAGCTGGACTTTGTCACTCCAGGGATCTTGCCTGCTGAGGCCATTTCTCTGAAGGTTACCCTGTTGATACCGAACTTTCTCATGTAGCCCTTAGGACGACCAGTTAGTTTACATCTGTTGTGAAGTCTAACTGGAGACGCGTTCTTTGGCAATTTGTCAAGTGCTTCATAATCGCCAGCAGCTTTAAGCGCGGCTCTTTTATCTGCATACTTGGCTACCAGACGCTCTCTTTTTCTCTCACGAGCTTTGATTGACTCTTTTGCCATGACTATTCTTCTTTAGTTTTTTTAACGAAAGGCATTCCGAAAGCCTTAAACAATTCTAAACTTTCTTCATCTGTTTTAGCAGAAGTCACAAAAGTAATATCCATTCCAGAGATTCTGTTGACTTTCTCAATGCTGATCTCAGGGAAGATAATCTGCTCTTGTACACCTAGTGTATAATTACCTCTTCCGTCAAAACCTTTATCAGAAATACCTTTGAAATCTCTCACACGTGGAAGTGCGATAGTGATCAAACGGTCTAAGAATTCGTACATGGTCTGACCTCTCAAAGTAACTTTAGCTCCGATAGGCATTCCTTCTCTCAACTTAAAGTTGGAAACAGAAGTCTTTGCGATAGTCGAAACGGCTCTCTGACCAGTGATCAAAGAAAGCTCTTCTACACCTTGGTCTACCAATTTCTTATCTGCTACAGCTGCACCAATACCTTTGTTGAGAACGATTTTCTCCAACTTAGGTACTTGCATTACTGAAGAGTATTGAAACTTCTCTTTCAAAGCAGGGACGATCTCGTCCACATATTTTTGCTTGATTCTTGGATTAGCCATTGATCACCTCCCCAGTTTTCTTAGAGTATCTTACTAATTTACCATTTTCACCTTCTTTGCGACCTGTTCTAGTGGCTTCACCAGATTTAGGATCTACAAGCATAAGGTTACTAATATGCATGGAAGCTTCTTTCTTATCGATACCGCCCTGAGGCTTAGCTGCTGTAGGCTTCACGTGTTTAGTGATCATATTAAGACCCTCAACGATTGCTCTACTTTTTTGCTTATCTACAGAAAGTACTTTTCCTGTTTTGCCTTTGTCATCACCTGCGATCACTTTTACAGTGTCACCAGTTTTGATATGAAGCTTTGTTTGCTTGTTCATTTTTCTTTCCATGATTACAATACTTCAGGAGCCAATGAAACGATTTTCATAAACTGCTTCTCTCTCAACTCTCTAGCCACTGGGCCGAAGATACGCGTGCCTCTAGGCTCGTCGTTGTTGTTCAATAACACAGCTGCGTTGTCCTCGAAACGGATATAAGAACCGTCTTTTCTTCTTATTTCCTTACGAGTACGCACGATTACCGCTCTTGACACGGTACCTTTTTTCATGCTGCTGGAAGATAGAGCCGACTTTACTGTCACAACGACTTTATCGCCGATGGTAGCATATCGCTTTTTTGTTCCTCCCAATACGCGGATTACCAGTACCTCTTTGGCACCAGAGTTATCCGCTACGCTTAGTCTTGATTCTTGTTGGATCATAATTACTTAGCCCTTTCAATAATTTCAACTACTCTCCAACGCTTGTTCTTACTCAGCGGACGAGTTTCGCTGATTTTCACCAAGTCACCTGGGTTACAATCATTTGTCTCGTCATGAGCCATAAATTTGGTTGTTTTGGTAACAAACTTACCGTAGATGGCGTGCTTTACGCGACGCTCAATTACTACAGTGATGGATTTATCCATCTTGTTGCTTACCACCTTACCAATTCTTTCTTTTCGAAGATTTCTCTCTATCGTAGCCATATTCTTTTTGTTAGCTAGTTATTTGGCAGCCAATGCAGTCTTTAATCTTGCGATAAAGCGCTTGGTCTCGCGGATTCTGTTAGGATTCTCTATAGGAGATATCGAGTGCGCAAACCTAAGTTTGGTTAGATTCTCCTGCTCAGCGACTAGTCGCTCGGCGATTTCACTGTTTGAAAGTGAATTGATTTCAGTATTTTTCATAGTGCTTTCTTATTCAGCGTAATCTCTACGAACAACAAATCTGGTACTTACAGGTAGCTTCTGCTGTGCAAGTCTCAACGCCTCTTTAGCTGTCTCCTGGCTCACGCCAGTAGCTTCGAAAAGGATCGTTCCTGGTTTAATAACGGCCACCCAATACTCTGGAGCACCTTTACCTTTACCCATACGAACCTCTGCGGGCTTTTTAGTGATAGGCTTGTCAGGGAAAATTCTGATCCAAACCTGTCCTTCTCTTTTCATTGCTCTCGTCATTGCGATACGAGCTGCCTCGATCTGACGGGATGTGATCCATCCTGGCTCAAGGGACTTGATGCCAAAGTTGCCAAAAGAAAGCGTATGCCCTCTTTGTGCAATGCCTTTGACACGGCCCTTTTGCATTTTCCTATATTTAGTTCTTTTTGGCTGTAACATGAGTTCTCACTTATGGGTGAAAATTAGTTATTTCTTTTTCTTCGTCTTGGACCGTCATTTCTCTTAGGACCGGCATTACGAGCACCTTTAGGCTCATTTGCAGCTCCCTGATTCGGAGAAAGATCTCTTTTACCGTACACTTCACCTTTGAAGATCCAAACTTTGATCCCGATCAATCCATAAACCGTAAGGGCTTCTGAAAGTGCGTAATCAATATCTGCTCTCAATGTGTGAAGAGGAATTCTTCCTTCTTTGTACATTTCAGAACGGGCCATTTCGGCTCCGCCTAGACGTCCAGAAAGTTTAACTTTAATTCCTTCCGCTCCCACTCTCATGGATGCTGCGATAGCTTGCTTCATAGCTCTTCTAAAAGAAATTCTTGCTTGAAGCTGCTGAGCGATCGATTCACCTACCAATTTCGCATCTAATTCAGGACGCTTGATTTCGAAGATATTAATCTGAATATCCTTGTTGGTGATATTCTTAAGTTCTTCTTTCAGCTTATCTACTTCGGCTCCACCTTTACCAATTACAACACCTGGACGGGCAGTATGTATTGTAAGAGTGATTCTCTTAAGCGTACGCTCGATAATCACTTTAGAAATACCTCCCTTAGGAATTCTGGCAAGGACGTACTTACGGATTTTCTGATCTTCGTATAGTTTTTCAGCGAAGTCTTTCCCACCATACCAGTTGGAATCCCAGCCTTTGACTACACCAAGTCTAAATCCTATTGGGTTGATCTTTTGTCCCATAGTCTGTTCTTAATTTGCCTTTTCGTTTGTTTCTACTACATCAGCGGTAACTTCTTGACCGTCGAATGAATCGACGATAAGCGTTACATGATTTGATCTCTTGCGGATTCTGTGACCTCTACCTTGAGGAGCTGGTCTTAATCTCTTAAGCATTCTACCTTCATCTACCATTACGGTTTTGATGAATAGGTCAGCCTCTTCCAGTTTAGCGTCAGGGTTTTTCGCCTGCCAGTTGGCTATAGCGGAAAGTAACAACTTCTCAAGTCGAGCAGCTCCATGGTTAGGAGTGAACTTCAATATGCTAAGTGCTAATCCTACTCTCTTGCCTCTGACAAGGTCAGCCACAAGGCGCATCTTACGCGGAGATGTAGGGACATTATTTAATTTTGCTAATGCTTCCATGATTATCTCTTTCCTTTATCTTTTTTGGCAATGTGGCCTCTGAAATTTCTGGTAGGAGCAAATTCACCTAGCTTATGACCTACCATGTTGTCTGTTACAAATACTGGAATGAACTTATTCCCATTATGCACAGCGAAGGTATGTCCTACGAAATCCGGAGAAATCATTGATTTTCTTGACCAAGTCTTGATTACCGATTTCTTGCCTGATTCGTTCTGAGCATCCACTTTCTTTACAAGATGGTGCTCGATATAAGGACCTTTTTTTAATGAACGTGCCATAATTATTTAGATCTTTTGCTTACGATGAACTTGTTTGAATACTTCTTAGGAGATCTTGTTTTCTTTCCTTTAGACAATAGACCTTTTCTAGATCTAGGGTGTCCTCCAGAAGAACGACCTTCACCACCACCCATTGGGTGATCTACTGGGTTCATTGCTACACCTCTTACACGAGGGCGAGCTCCGAGCCATCTCTTACGACCGGCTTTACCCAGTACTACGTTCATGTGATCACCATTGGAAACGGTTCCAATAGTTGCCATACACGTATTTAGTACAAGTCTCATCTCACCAGATGGAAGTTTCACCGTCACGTATTTCCCATCACGGGCTACGATCTGTGCATAACCTCCAGCACTTCTTACCATTGCGGCACCTTTTCCTGGTTTCAATTCCACACAGTGTACAATTGTACCCATTGGAATATTCACCACTGGCATCGCGTTGCCCACTTCTGGAGCAACTTGCTCACCGGAAATCACTGTTTGTCCCACTGACAAACCTTCCGGGGCGATAATGTAGGCCTTAGCACCATCTGCATAATATAGTAGGGCGAGACGTGCCGTTCTGTTTGGATCATACTCGATAGCTTTCACTACTGCTGGTACACCGAACTTGTTTCTTTTGAAGTCTACAATACGTAGTCTTCTCTTATGACCTCCACCGATATTGCGGACAGTCATTTTGCCTTCATTATTTCGTCCACCTGACTTCTTGATAGGAGCAAGAAGAGATTTTTCCGGCTTTGACTTTGTAATCTCGTCAAATGCTGGAGCTACTCTGAATCTTGTCCCTGGAGTTACAGGCTTCAACTTTTTAATTGCCATGATATAGATTCAATTAAATTTCTCCGTAAAAATCAATCACTTCACCATCGGCTACTTGCACGATTGCTTTCTTGAAAGCATTGGTAAAGCCTGAAACCACTTTAGCTTTAGTGTATCTAGATTTATGCTTTGCAGCATATCTGATGGTTCTGATAGAAACCACTTTCACACCAAACGTTTTTTCTACAGCATGTTTGATTTCCGGTTTCTTCGCAGTTTTTTCCACGATGAATCCATAAACGCCTCTTTCGTTCATGGCAGAAATCTTTTCTGTAATTAAAGGCTGCTTTAGAATATCCATTGTCTTATTTCGATAAAATGGTTTCCAACTTACTGATAGAACCTTCACAGATCACTAAGTGATCAGCATTAAGGACTTGGTAAGTATTTACATCATTTACAGTCACAACTTTTGCCTTTGGCAAGTTTCGGCTGGAAAGGAACACGTTAGTATTTTCCTCAGGAAGTACTAATAACGTCTTCTTATCTCCTAGAGACAAACCGTTAAGCAATGCCATGTAGCTCTTAGTTTTTGGAGAGTCAAATGAAATGCTTTCCAATACTGACAAGCTGTTATCTTTCACTTTATAAGTAAGTGCAGATTTTCTGGCTAGTTGTTTTACCTTTTTATTCAATTTGAAAGAATAGTCTCTTGGCTGTGGGCCAAATACTCTTCCTCCTCCTCGGAATAGTGGCGACTTGATAGATCCAGCACGCGCACTACCAGTGCCCTTTTGCTTTTTGATCTTACGAGTAGAGCCAGCTATCTCATTTCTCTCTTTAGACTTGTGCGTACCTTGTCTTTGGTTAGCCAAGTACTGCTTTACATCAAGGTAGATCGCGTGATCGTTAGGTTCGATTGCGAAGATCTCATCAGACAAGCTGATTTTTCTACCTGTGTCTTCTCCTTTTTGATTAATTACTGCTAATTCCATGGCTTACTTCTCTAGAATAACGAAAGAATTTTTAGGACCAGGTACAGAACCAGAAACCAATAGTAGGTTTTTGTCAGCGTAGATTTTCAACACTCTAAGGTTGACTACCTTTACTCTGTCTCCGCCCGTTCTACCAGCCATTCTCATTCCTTTGAATACTCTGGATGGCCAAGAACATGCACCAATTGAACCTGGGTGTCTGCCTCTGTTGTGCTGACCGTGAGTTTGTCCACCCACACCAGCAAAACCATGACGTTTTACTACACCCTGGAATCCTTTACCTTTTGAAGTTCCGATAGCATCTACGAAGTCACCTTCGATAAATACTTCACCAGCCTTCACAGTAGCTCCTAGATTTACCTGGCCTTCAAACTCGACCCGGAATTCTCTGAACTCAACAACTTTGTGCTTTGGTGTTGTACCAGCCTTTTTAAAATGACCGATTAATGGTTTTGGCGTATTTTTCTCCTTACGCTCACCATAAGCCAACTGCACTGCGTTGTACCCGTCTGTTTCAACGTTTTTTACTTGCGTCACTACACAAGGACCAGCTTCTATTAGCGTGCATGCGACGTTACGTCCATCGGCACTGAAAATGCTAGTCATTCCTACTTTTCTACCTATTATACCAGACATCTTTTATAAGATAATATAATAACCCACAGGCATTTGTCTGCCGGGGCTCCTTTTAAAGGACTGCAAAGTTACTGAAATAAAATTCTGTAACAAATCCGAAATCCTATATTTTACTATGAATATGAAATTTTTCAATTGTGACTCAGGCATTTATAGCGTCCGCATAACAACTAGAACCTCCTGAAGCAAAAAAGACCTGCTCCGAAAAGCAGGTCTTTAGTATATTAACCCAGTCCGATCAAACTTTGATCTCTACATCTACTCCACTTGGAAGCTCGATTTTCATCAAAGCATCCACAGTTTTTGAAGAGTTAGAGTAGATATCTACCAATCTCTTGTAAGTACAAAGTTGGTATTGATCTCTAGCTTTTTTAGACACGTGTGGAGATTTCAAAACTGTGAATTTCTCCTTTTTAGTAGGCAATGGAATTGGACCTACTACTACTGCGCCAGTGGCTTTCACTGCCTTTACAATCTTCTCTGATGACTTATCCACCAGGCTGTGATCGTATGATTTTAGTTTTATTCTGATTTTCTGATTCATCGCAAATATTATTTAGTCCTTCTGACCTTTTACTGTAGCAATTACACCTTCGGCAATGTTGTTAGGCACTGACTCGTAGTGAGAGAATGTCAATGAAGCTGTAGCTCTACCAGATGTGATAGTTCTTAGATCAGTAATGTAACCGAACAACTCAGACAATGGTACAGATGCTTTGATTACGGACGAAGTACCTTTGGTATCCATTCCTTTCATCAAACCTCTTCTTCTGTTCAAGTCACCAGTGATTGGACCAGTGTACTCATCAGGAGAAACTACATCTACTGCCATGATTGGCTCAAGTAATTGAGGCTTACATCTTTTAGCTGCATCTTTGAAGCCAAGTCTTGCTGCTAATTCGAAAGAAAGAGCATCTGAATCGACATCGTGGAATGATCCGTGGAACAATCTCACTTTCATAGACTCGATAGGGTATCCTGCCAATGGACCATTTTTCATGGACTCAGCAAAACCTTTCTGTATAGAAGGAATAAATTCCTTAGGAATCACACCACCTACGATCGCGTTTACAAAGTCAAGTCCTGGTTTGATCTCTCCAGTTTCTGGATCTGGATCTCTTGGACTAAGCTCAAAGGAGATATCCGCAAATTTACCTTTACCACCTGTCTGCTTCTTGTAAACTTCTTTGTGTTCAACAGAACCAAACAAAGCTTCCTTGTAAGCAACCTGAGGAGCACCTTGATTGATTTCAACCTTGAATTCTCTTTTCAGACGGTCAATAATGATATCTAGGTGAAGCTCACCCATACCTCTTAAGATAGTCTGACCAGTCTCGTGATCAGTATTTACTTGAAGTGTAGGATCTTCTTCTACCAATTTGGCGATAGCCATACCCAATTTATCAACATCCGCTTGAGTCTTAGGCTCAATTGCATATCCGATAACTGGCTCAGGGAACACCATTGATTCAAGAACTACTTTACGCTTTTCGTCGCAAAGTGTATCTCCTGTTTTGATATCTTTAAAGCCTACCACTGCACCAATATCACCTGCTCTTAGGGCATCGATTTGGTTTTGCTTGTTAGCATGCATTTGGAAAACTCTTGAGATACGCTCTTTATTTCCAGAACGGCTATTGAATACATAAGAACCGGAATTCAAAATCCCAGAATATGCTCTTACAAAACATAGACGACCTACGAATGGATCTGTAGCGATTTTGAACGCAAGTCCTGCAAATGGCTCAGTTTCATCTGGAGAGATTCTGACATCTTTATCCTCATCATCTAGATCATGTGCAATAATATCATCCTTGTCCATTGGAGAAGGAAGCAGTTCCATTACAAGATCAAGCATAGTCTGAACACCTTTATTTTTGAAAGAAGAACCACATACCATTGGCACAATCTTCATATCAATAACTGCTTTTCTCAAAGCAGTAAGGATTTCTTCCTCAGTGATTGATTCAGAATCTTCGAAGAATTTCTCCATTAAAGACTCATCGTAATCAGCAACTGCTTCTAAAAGATATTCTCTGTATTCAGCAACTTCCTCTAGCATATCTTCAGGAATCGGAACTTCTTCGAAAGTCATTCCGAAATCTTCCTCATTCCATACGATAGCCCGGTTGTTGATCAAATCAACTACCCCGCGGAATCTATCTTCTGCACCGATTGGAAGCTGCAAAGGAACAGCGTAGCTGCCAAGCATTTCCTTTACCTGCTTACAAACCTCAAGGAAGTTTGCACCGGCACGGTCCATTTTGTTTACGAATCCAATACGGGCAACTTTATAATTATCCGCAAGTCTCCAGTTAGTCTCGGACTGTGGCTCTACGCCATCTACAGCACTGAAAAGGAATACCAATCCATCGAGAACACGAAGTGATCTGTTTACTTCAACAGTAAAATCAACGTGACCGGGAGTATCGATGATGTTGATCTGGTATTTTTTCTCTCTGTAATTCCAAAAAACGGTAGTCGCAGCTGAAGTAATGGTAATACCTCTTTCCTGCTCCTGAGCCATCCAGTCCATGGTGGCTGCACCGTCGTGAACCTCACCTATTTTGTGAGATACGCCCGAATAAAAAAGTATTCGTTCTGTAGTTGTCGTTTTACCCGCATCAATATGCGCGGCAATACCAATGTTTCTGGTAAGTGTTAAATCTCTTTTAGCCATATTGATTAGAATCTAAAGTGGGAGAATGCTTTGTTGGCTTCAGCCATTCTGTGCGTATCATCTTTCTTCTTCACACCGGCACCTTCGCCTTTGGAAGCAGCGATAATTTCGCCAGCAAGTCTGTCCATCATTGTTTTCTCACCTCTTCTTCTGGCGTAGCTGATCATCCATTTCATTCCCAATGCAACCTTTCTGTCAGGACGGACTTCCATTGGAACCTGGAATGTAGCACCACCAACTCTACGACTCTTCACCTCAACGGATGGAGAAATATTGTTTAGCGCTTTTTTCCAAACTTCAAGACCATTCTCACCTACTTTGGATTCTACCTTTTCTACTGCATCGTAGAAAATTCTGTAAGCAATACTCTTCTTCCCATCGACCATAAGATTGTTCACAAACCTAGTTACTAGGGTGTCATTGAACTTTGGATCAGGAAGAATATATCTCTTCTTTGGTTTCGCTTTTCTCATTTTTTCTAAATGTTTTTATTATTTTTTCTTTGCCGGAGCTGCAGCACCTTTGCCTGCCTTCGGTCTTTTAGCACCATACTTAGAGCGACCTTGCTTACGGTCTTTAACTCCTGCGGTATCTAGTGCACCTCGGATGATGTGATATCTCACACCTGGAAGATCTTTCACACGACCACCTCTGATCAAGACGATCGAGTGTTCTTGTAGATTATGACCTTCTCCAGGAATGTAAGCATTCACTTCTTTTCCGTTGGTCAATCTCACCCTCGCCACTTTTCTCATTGCAGAGTTTGGCTTCTTAGGGGTTGTAGTGTATACTCTGGTACAAACTCCTCTTCGCTGTGGACATGCGTCCAATGCTCTAGATTTTGATTTGGTCTCCAGTGTAGTTCTACCTTTTCGTACTAACTGTTGAATAGTAGGCATTAACTGATAAAATTTAGTTTTCCCGTAAACTGTTAAATTTTGGACTGCAAAGGTAAACAAAGTAATAAGAGTAACAAAGCTAAGCAGTTATATTTTTGCTATGCTTCTCCAGGGCTTCCAAAGCTAATTGGAAATTGTGGCGCTCCACCCGATTGATTTATCTTCCCAAAGGCTGCTTCATACTTCTCAATATTATCCTTCAGCGCTGAAAGCAATCGCTTCGCATGGTCTGGGGTTACGATAATCCGTGATTTTACTTTCGCCTTTGGAACCCCTGGCATCAAGCGAATGAAATCAATCACAAATTCAGAATTGGAATGTGCAATCATCGCCAAATTAGAGTAAACTCCCTCAGCTACTTCTTCTGAAAGCTCAACATTAATCTGCTGATCTCCTTTTTTTTGTCCGTTGTCGTCTTGCATATTTTATATAGATTAAAAAAAGGCCTGTCGTGAAACAGGCCTTTTGAATTAACTTATTAGAAAATTACAGGATTGCTTCGCTAGATCTTTTAGCTGTACGCTCCATGTTTTCTGAAAGCTTATCATATTCTTCCTGAGAACCCACAATCATCGGCTGCAATCTTCGCTGACCAGTACCGGCAGGAATCAAGTGACCAACAATTACGTTTTCTTTCAGACCTTTCAATTCATCTCTCTTACCTCTAATCGCTGCCTCGGAAAGCACCTTAGTAGTCTCCTGGAAGGAAGCTGCAGAGATAAATGATTCAGTACCCAAAGATGCCGCTGTGATACCCTGAAGTGTAGGCTTAGAAACCGCAGTCTCCGCATCACGTACTTGTACCAACTTAAGATCCTTACGCTTCAAGCTAGAGTTCTCATCTCTCAATCTTCTTGCAGAGATAATCATACCTGGCTTCAACGTAGAAGAATCCCCTGCATCCATGACCACCTTACGGTCAAGAATATTATCATTCTCTTCTCTGAATGCCCACTTATCAACTACCTGGTTCTGAAGGAATCCGGTATCACCAGCATCAAGAATTTCAACTTTCTGCATCATTTGAGATACGATCACCTCGATGTGCTTATCGTTGATTTTTACACCTTGAAGACGATACACTTCCTGGATCTCATTTACCAAATACTCTTGAACAGCAGTTGGGCCTTTGATAGACAAGATGTCGTTAGGAGTGATTGCTCCATCAGAAAGTGGCTCACCAGCTCTGATAAAATCATTCTCCTGAACCAATATGTGCTTAGAAAGAGATACCATGTATTTCTTAATTACTCCATCTTTGGACTCAATGATGATTTCTCTATTACCTCTCTTGATACCACCGTAAGATACTACACCATCGATTTCAGAAACTACAGCCGGATTGGATGGGTTCCTTGCTTCAAATAGTTCAGTTACTCTTGGAAGACCTCCAGTAATATCTCTTGTCTTACCTACAGATCTTGGGATTTTTACCAAAATCTGACCTGATCTTACTTTATCTCCTGCTTCAATTGCCAAGTGAGCTCCTACTGGAATATTATATCCTTTAGACTCTTCACCATAGTTTACAATGATCGCAGGGTTCTTAGTTCTATCCTTAGTATCGATAATTACTTTTTCACGGAAACCTGTCTGATCATCGGACACTTCCTTGTAAGTAACTCCTTCCACAATTGCTTCAAATTCAATTTTACCGTCAAATTCAGAAAGGATAACTGCGTTGTATGGATCCCACTTACATAGAGTCTGGCCCTTCGTAACTTTTTCGCCATCTTTCACATTTACAATAGCGCCATAAGGAGCATGATTAGACACTATAGTCTTACCTGTCTTAGAATCATTGATCTTGATTTCACCGGATCTACCCATGACCACCGTCACCGGCTCGCCATCTTTATTTGTAGTCTCAATTAATCTCAACTCCTCGTCAAATTCCACTACACCGTCGAACTTCGCGATTACACTGGCTTCTACTGCCATGTTGGATGCTGTACCTCCTACGTGGAAAGTTCTCAATGTAAGCTGCGTACCTGGCTCACCAATAGACTGTGCTGCAATAACACCTACTGATTCACCTGTCTGTACCATATGCCCAGAAGAGGTTAGGTTTCTTCCGTAACATTTACCACAAACCCCTCTACGAGTCTCACAGGTCAATACAGATCTGATTTCAACTTCGTCGATACCAGATTCGTCGATCAATTGAGCAACCTCATCAGAGATCATAACACCTGATTCCACAATTAACTCGTCTGAAACAGGATGGAATATATCATGTACAGAAACTCTGCCTACAACACGCTCAGAAAGAGGCTCTACGATATCATCGTTATCTCTCAATGGCTGTACCATCAACCCTCTCAAGCTACCACAATCGTCTTCTGTGACAATCATATCCTGAGCTACATCTACCAGACGTCTAGTTAAGTAACCAGCATCAGCTGTTTTCAATGCAGTATCGGCAAGACCTTTACGTGCACCGTGTGTAGAGATAAAGTACTCCAATACATCCAGACCTTCTTTGAAATTGGAAAGGATCGGGTTTTCGATGATTTCACCGACAGAGCCTTGAAGGTTCTTCTGTGGCTTAGCCATCAAGCCTCTCATACCACCCAACTGACGAATTTGTTCTCTGGAACCACGGGCTCCGGAGTGCATCATCATGTAGATCGCATTGAATCCTTGCTTATCCTCTTCCATCTGCTTCATCAGATTATTAGTCAAATGAGAGTTGGTACGAGTCCAGATATCAATTACTTGATTGTATCGTTCGTTGTCCGTGATTAGACCCATTAGGTAGTTGTTCCATACTTGGTCAACTTCTTCTTTGGCCTTGGTAATCATCGGCTCTTTTTCTTCTGGGATAATTACATCATTCAGACCCATCGAAAGACCACCTTTGTAGGCCATCTGGAATCCAAGGTTTTTGATATCATCCAAGAACTGAGCTGTACGTGCCATTCCACATACTTTAACCACTTTGGCAATAATCTGCTGAAGTTTTTTCTTGGTCAAAAGCTCATTTACATAACCTACTTCTTTTGGCACAAACTGGTTGAAAATCAATCGACCAGCTACGGTCTCAACGATTTCATCCTTATAACCTCCATCTTCGGTTCTTAGTTGTACTTTACATTTGATGTTCGCATGTTTGGAGATTTGCTCTTCATTCATGGCGATAATCACTTCCTCAACACTGTAGAAAGTCATTCCTTCACCAGCCACAACCTCATCAGGAGTAGATTTCTTACCCTTAGTCACGTAGTAAAGGCCCAACACCATATCCTGAGACGGTACAGTAATTGGAGCTCCATTCGCTGGGTTAAGTATATTGTGCGATGAAAGCATCAAAGTAGAAGCTTCCAAAATAGCCTCGTGTCCAAGAGGTACGTGAACCGCCATCTGATCACCGTCAAAATCGGCGTTGAATGCAGTACATACCAATGGGTGAAGCTGAATAGCTTTTCCTTCTATTAGTTTTGGTTGGAAAGCTTGGATACCTAGTCTGTGAAGTGTAGGAGCACGGTTAAGAAGCACAGGATGCCCTTTCAGTACATTTTCCAAAATATCCCAAACCACTGGATCTTTACGATCCACGATTTTCTTGGCAGATTTTACAGTCTTCACAATACCTCTTTCGATCAGTTTTCTGATGATGAAAGGCTTGAAAAGCTCAGCAGCCATATTTTTAGGAAGACCACACTCGTGAAGCTTCAACTCTGGCCCTACCACGATCACAGAACGACCGGAGTAATCCACACGCTTACCAAGCAAGTTTTGACGGAATCGACCTTGCTTACCTTTCAACATATCAGAAAGAGACTTCAAGGCACGGTTTCCATCGGATCTTACCGCATTTACTTTTCTAGAGTTATCGAATAGAGAATCTACAGCTTCCTGAAGCATTCTTTTTTCGTTTCTCAAAATCACCTCTGGAGCTTTGATATCTATCAATCTCTTCAGACGGTTGTTTCTGATAATAACTCTTCTATAAAGGTCGTTTAGATCGGAAGTCGCAAAACGACCACCATCCAAAGGAACCAAAGGACGCAATTCAGGTGGGATAACCGGAACCATACGAACGACCATCCACTCAGGGCGGTTTTCGATTCTAGTTCTAGCATCACGGAATGCTTCAACTACTTTAAGTCTCTTAAGTGCTTCTGCTTTTCTCTGCTGAGAAGTATCAGTTGCAGCCTGATGACGAAGTGAGTATGAAAGATCATCAAGATCAATTCTTGCCAATAGCATCTCCAACGCTTCAGCACCCATTTTGGCGATGAATTTGTTAGGATCCTCATCGTCAAGCATGTGGTTTTCCTTAGGAAGCTTGTCCATGATATCCAAGTATTCATCTTCAGTCAAGAAGTCCAAGTACTGAACTCCCTCTTCTGCTTTGATACCTGCCTGAACAACAGCATAACGCTCGTAATAAACGATCTGATCAAGCTTCTTAGTAGGAAGACCAAGAAGATAACCGATTTTATTAGGAAGAGATTTGAAATACCAAATATGAGCAACCGGTACTACCAGTTCGATGTGCCCCATTCGCTCTCTTCTTACTTTCTTCTCTGTAACCTCTACACCGCAGCGATCACAGATAATACCTTTATACCTGATGCGCTTGTACTTGCCACAATGACACTCCCAATCCTTTACAGGACCAAAGATTCTCTCACAGAACAAACCACCCATTTCAGGCTTGTAAGTTCTATAATTGATGGTCTCTGGCTGGGTCACCTCACCGTTTGAGCTATCCAGAATAGATTCTGGGGAAGCCAAACTGATGGTGACTCTGGAAAAATCATTGTTAAGTTTTTTATTTTTTCTGAACGCCATAGTTTTTTGAAAGATATGTAAAGGGCTCTTGCGAGCCCATTCGCTTTATTAATCTAGGGTAATTTCAAGAGCCAAGCCTCTTAACTCATGAACCAATACGTTGAATGATTCAGGAATATTCGGCTTAGGAAGGTTTTCACCTTTTACAATTGCTTCGTAAGCTTTTGCTCTACCAATTACGTCATCAGACTTCACTGTCAGGATCTCCTGAAGTACGTGTGATGCACCGAATGCCTCAAGTGCCCAAACTTCCATCTCTCCGAAACGCTGGCCACCAAACTGAGCTTTACCACCCAAAGGCTGCTGCGTAATCAATGAGTATGGTCCGATTGAACGGGCGTGCATTTTATCATCTACCAAGTGACCCAATTTCAGCATGTATGCAATACCTACGGTAATTGGCTGATCGAATTTCACACCTGAAAGACCATCGTAAAGGTAAGTACGACCATATGCTGGTAGACCTGCCAATTCCAATTCGTGAGAAACTTCTTCCATCGAAGCACCATCAAAGATTGGCGTAGCATATTTCTTATCCAGTTTCTGTCCGGCCCATGCCAATACAGTTTCAAAGATCTGTCCGATGTTCATACGAGAAGGTACACCTAGTGGATTCAATACGATATCCATTGGCGTTCCATCCTCTAGGAATGGCATATCCTCGTCTCTTACGATTCTTGCTACGATACCTTTGTTACCGTGACGACCTGCCATCTTATCACCCACTTTCAGCTTACGCTTCTTAGCGATGTAAACTTTCGCAAGTTGAACGATACCAGCTGGAAGTTCATCACCTACTTCTAGAGTAAATCTTTCTCTCTTGAAAGTACCAGCAATCTCATTTCTTGAATTGATGAAGTTTTTCACCAAGTGGACGATCAACTCATTCACATGAGCATCATTTGTCCAGTCATCAAGAACGATATCAGAGATTAGGTTAGCCTCTTCCGGAACATTGTAATTGCTCTCATCTCTATAAGGATTCTTAGCAGGGAAAAGATTATTTTCAATGTTTTTAGCATTAAACTTCTGGCCTTTCGTGATGATTTCATCACCAAATTTATGCTTAACGCCTTGTGAAGTTTTACCATCAAGGATAGTCACCATTTTATTGATCATTCGGGCTCTAATAGCCAAAAGATCTTTGGAGTATCTAGCTTTCAGTTTTTCAACTTCAGCTTTAGCTTTAGCTCTGACATCCTTATCTTTCTTAGGTCTAGCGAAAAGCTTAGTCTCAATCACAACACCGTTCAAGGAAGGTGAAGCTTTCAAGGAAGCATCTTTTACGTCACCAGCTTTATCACCGAAGATTGCTCTGAGCAATTTTTCTTCTGGAGTCGGATCAGTTTCTCCTTTTGGAGTGATCTTACCGATGATGATATCGCCTTCTTTTACCTCAGCTCCAATCGCAATGATACCATGCTCATCAAGATTTTTAACTGCTTCTTCAGAAACGTTAGGGATTTCAGAAGTCAATTCTTCTTCACCTCTTTTCGTATCACGGACTTCCAGTTGGAATTCTTCTACGTGGATTGAAGTAAAGATATCTTCTCTTACTACTCTCTCAGAGATTACGATAGCATCCTCAAAGTTGTAACCTTGCCATGGCATGTAAGCCACTTTCAAGTTTTTACCAAGAGCAAGCTCACCGTTATTAGTAGAGTAACCTTCTACCAATACCTGACCTTTTTTCACTTTCTGGCCTTTCAGCACCAAAGGAGTAAGGTTGATAGTAGTATCCTGGTTAGTTCTTCTGAATTTGATCAAGTCATAAGACTTATATTCGTCTGTGAAATTCACCAAAAGCTCATCATCAGTCAGATCGTATTTGATGACAATTTTCTTAGCGTCCACATAATCTACTACGCCACTTGCTTCCGCAATGATGAGAGATCTAGAATCTACAGCAGCTTTTGCTTCCAAACCAGTACCTACGATAGGCGCTTCAGCTTTCAATAAAGGAACTGCCTGACGCTGCATGTTTGACCCCATCAATGCACGGTTGGCATCATCATGCTCCAAGAATGGAATCAAAGATGCTGCAACAGATACAATTTGGTTAGGAGCAACGTCCATATAGCTAATTTCAGATGGCTCCAATACTGGGAAGTCACCTTCAAATCTCGCTTTTACTTTTTCATTGATAAACTTGCCAGTCTCGTCCAAAGGAGCGTTTGCCTGTGCAATGTTGTGATCATCTTCTTCTTCAGCAGTTAGGAACAATACATCCTCAGCTTTCAAGCTTGCTTTGCCGTCCTTCACCTTACGGTAAGGCGTTTCAAGGAAGCCCATTGAGTTCACTTTTGCGTGAACACAAAGAGAAGAAATCAAACCAATGTTTGGACCTTCTGGAGTTTCAATAGTACACAAACGACCGTAGTGCGTATAGTGAACATCTCGAACCTCGAATCCTGCTCTTTCTCTGGATAGACCCCCTGGACCCAAAGCTGAAAGTCTTCTCTTGTGAGTCAACTCTGCCAATGGATTGGTTTGATCCATGAACTGAGAAAGTTGGTTGGTACCAAAGAAGGAGTTAATCACGGAAGAAAGCGTACGTGCGTTGATCAAATCGACTGGTTTGAAGTCTTCATTGTCACGAACGTTCATTCGTTCCCGGATCGTTCTTGCCATTCTGGCCAAACCTACACCGAATTGGCTGTAAAGCTGCTCGCCAACAGTTCTTACTCGTCTATTGCTCAAGTGGTCAATATCATCGACTACTGCCTTAGAGTTGATAAGTCCAATTAGGTATTTTACGATGTTGATAATATCTTCCTTAGTAAGAACGATTTTATCTGAATCGATGTCAAGACCTAGTTTCTTGTTGATTCTATAACGACCAACTTCACCTAGATCATAACGCTTATCAGAGAAGAACAAGCTATGAATCACCTCACGAGCAGTAGACTCATCAGGAGCTTCAGTATTTCTCAACTGACGGTAGATAACTTCCACAGCCTCTTTTTCAGAGTTAGAGCTATCTTTTTGTAATGTATTATAGATGATAGAGTAATCAGCCACGTTCACATCTTCTCTATGGAGAATGATGCTCTTCGAGCCTGAATCCAAGATCATTTCAATGTCTTCGTCTGTAAGTACAGTATCACGCTCAAGCAATACCTCATTTCTATCGATAGAAACTACTTCACCAGTATCTTCGTCAACGAAATCTTCTACCCAAGTTCTTAGAACCCTTGCAGCTAGCTTACGGCCGGCTACTTTTTTCATTGCTGATTTCGTAGCATTGACTTCTTCAGATAGCCCAAACAGATCAAGAATATCTTTATCAGAGCCATAGCCAATTGATCTTAGCAAAGTAGTTACAGGAAACTTCTTCTTACGATCGATGTAAGCATACATGACATTATTAATGTCAGTCGCAAATTCAATCCAAGATCCTTTGAAAGGGATAATTCTGGCAGAATAAAGTTTCGTGCCATTTGTATGCTTGCTTTGCGCAAAGAATACACCTGGAGAACGGTGAAGTTGTGAAACAATAACTCGCTCAGCACCATTAATTACAAATGACCCTTTCTCGGTCATATACGGAAGATTACCTAAGAATACTTCTTGCTCAATCGTTTCGAAATCTTCATTATCCTCATCATGGCAAAGTAATCTCAACTTTGCTTTCAACGGTACAGAGTAGGTCAAGCCACGGTCAATGCATTCGCTCACAGAATATTTCGGTGGGTCTACTGCGTAATCAATGAATTCAAGAGTAAAATTTTCTCTGGAATCACTGATAGGGAAGTTTTCTGCGAATACTTTAAATAAACCGTCTGCCCGGCGCTTTTCTGCTGGAGTATCCAATTGGAAAAAGTCTTTGAAAGACTGCAACTGAATATCTAGAAAATCCGGATAGCTTTTGACCACCTTAATGGAGGAGAAACTTTTCCTTTCGGTTTGATTCTTGATAGCCAAGGTAGTGTATGTTTATGGTGAAATGTTAATAGCGAAATAATTCTATTTTCGCTTAGAATAATGCAATTTTAAACCCGTGCATAAACAGGAAAAGACCTGACTAAAATAGTCAGGTCTTAGGTGTGAACCCCAACCTAATAGTTGCGGTTCAGCAAATTATTTGATCTCTACTTCAGCACCAGCTTCTTCCAAAGACTTCTTCAAGCCTTCAGCTTCGTCCTTAGCTACACCTTCTTTCAATGCTTTAGGAGCAGAGTCAACTAGTTCTTTAGCCTCTTTAAGACCAAGACCTGTCAATTCTTTTACAAGCTTAACAACTGCCAGTTTAGATCCACCAGCAGCTTTCAAGATCACGTCAAAAGTCGTTTTCTCTTCTTCAGCTGCAGCTTCTCCAGCACCAGCACCACCTGCTACAACTACTGCGCCTGCAGCAGCTGGCTCGATGCCATACTGATCCTTAAGGATATCTGTCAATTCTTTAACCTCTTTTACAGTCAAGTTTACCAACTGATCTGCAAGTTGCGTAAGATCTGCCATTGTATTTGAAATTTAATATTTGTTTGAATTATTTTTTTTAACTTATTTTTCTTCTCTATCAGCAAGCGTTTTAAGCACACCAGTAATATTGTTCTGGCCACTTTGCAATGCTGAGATAAGATTCATCGCTGGAGATTGTAGCAAGCCGATTAGATCGCCTAGCAATTCTTCCTTTGACTTCAACTTAGATAACATCTCTAGGTTTTCTTCTCCGATGAAAATATCTGCATCGATAGAAGCGCCTTTGAATGCTGGCTTAGTTGCTTTTTTACCTAATTTTTTTCTAAAATCCAGCAATACATTTGCTGGTAAATTACTCGTCTCTTTTGAGAATAAAATTCCAGAGAATCCTTTCAATGCTTTTTCTGATAATTCAGTAAAGTCAGCATCTAAATTTTCCAGTGCTTTAGTGACCAAGGTGTTTTTGTACACTTTGTACTCCACGCCTTTGTCAAAACAAGCTCTTCTGAAAGCATTCACTTGAGCTACAGAAAAACCTGAAGCATCAGTGATATAGAAGAAAGGGTTTTCCTTAAATTTCTCAGTAAGACCGTCGATTATTATTTTCTTTTCGTCTCTAGTCATGATTAAATTCCTTGAATGCTACCCTTGTCCACTGCTATACCAGGAGACATTGTACTGGATAAATGAATACTCTTGAAATATGTTCCTTTAGAGGATGAAGGCTTTAGCTTAGAAATCGTAAGGATAAGTTCTTTTACATTTTCTTCGATCTGCGCTGCAGTGAAGGATGCCTTACCGATACCAGCGTGAATAATTCCAAATTTATCTACTTTGAAATCGATTTTACCCGCTTTTACTTCTTTTACTGCCTTAGCTACATCCAGAGTAACAGTTCCTGATTTAGGATTTGGCATAAGACCTCTTGGTCCTAATACTCTACCCAATCTACCTACTTTCGCCATTACGTTAGGCATAGTGATGATGACATCAATGTCAGTCCATCCGCCTTCGATTTTAGCTATGTAGTCGTCCAAGCCTGCGTAATCTGCACCTGCTTCGGTTGCTTCTGCTACTTTGTCAGGAGTACAAAGCACCAATACTTTGATGTCTTTGCCTGTACCATGAGGAAGCGCAACAACGCCTCTTACCATTTGATCAGCTTTACGTGGATCCACACCCAAACGGATGTCAAGATCTACGGAAGCATCAAACTTCGTCATAGTAATATCCTTCACGATAGTAGAAGCTGCCTCCAGGGAGTACACTTGGCTTGGGTCGTACTTAGAAAGAGCTTCTTTTTGCTTTTTTGTTAACTTAGCCATTGTTTTTTATTTATACTTCCCAAGGGGCTTTTCCAGATACTGTGATTCCCATGCTTCTTGCTGTACCAGCTACCATTTTCATAGCAGACTCAACTTTGAAAGCATTAAGGTCAGGCATTTTTACCTCCGCTATCTCCTTAACCTGATCCCAGGTTACTGATCCTGCCTTCTTACGGTTAGGCTCAGCAGATCCGCTTTTAATTTTCGCAGCCTCTAGCAACATATTCGCTGCAGGAGGAGTTTTTACAACGAAGTCAAAAGACTTATCTGAGTAGATTGTAATCAATACAGGAAGCACTTGACCCATTTTATCTTGGGTACGTGCATTGTACTGCTTACAAAACTCCATTATGTTCAGACCCTTGGAACCAAGAGCTGGACCTACTGGAGGCGACGGGTTTGCCTGGCCACCTTTCACTTGTAGTTTTAAATAACCAGTGATTTCCTTAGCCATTGCTTAGTCTTGTTTTTCTACTTGTATAAAGTTTAATTCGACAGGAGTATTTCGGCCGAAGATCTTAACCATAACATTAAGTTTTTTCTTCTCCTCAAATATCTCCTCTATTGTTCCGGTAAATCCACTGAAAGGACCGTCCATTACTTTGACAGTCTCTCCGACTATAAATGGTGTATCCAGTTTCTCTGCGAACTCGTCGATCTCTTCAACCTTACCTAAAATACGGTTGATTTCCGACTGACGAAGTGGCTCAGGGGTTTTGGAAGCCCCACCTGAGTTAGATCCTAAGAAACCGATTACTCCCGGAATACTTGTAATTACGTGATTGGCTTCACCGTTTGAGAGATCTGCATTAACTAAAACGTAACCAGGAAAGAAGTTTCTCTCTCTGACACGCTTTTTGCCGTTACGCATCTCATATACTTTCTCAGAAGGTATTAAGACTTCAGGAATAAAATCCCCAATATCCTGTCTGGAAATTTCATTATCCAAATAGGTTTTAGTTTTTTTCTCCTGTCCCGCTACTACTCTGAGTACGTACCATTTATGTTCAGCCATTCTGTAATGTCAATTCAATTAGAATAAATCATAAAACCATTTCATGATGTTCTCGAATCCAAGATCAACCACCCCTATAAAAAGGGCAAAGATCAAAGATGCTACTAACACCAAAACTGCACTATTTTGAAGAAATGAATATTTAGGCCATGTGACCTTATTCACCATTTCATCATAAGATTCTAGAACAAAGTTTTTCAGATTCATAGTGTACTTAACTTACTGGCACGGGCAGAGAGATTCGAACTCCCATCAACGGTTTTGGAGACCGCTATTCTGCCGTTGAACTATGCCCGTGTAAATGAACGCCCCGCTAATGGGAACGCAAAATTAGGTATTGATTACTAAAGAAACAAATGCGATCCCAAAATAATTTGAGATCGCATTGTATAAATAGTCAATCTGTGATTGATGAATTAGTCAAGAATTTCAGTAACCTGACCAGCTCCTACTGTTCTACCACCCTCACGGATCGCAAAACGAAGACCTTTCTCAAGGGCAACCGCATTTAGCAAAGTCACCTCGATAGTCACGTTATCACCTGGCATTACCATTTCAACGTTTTCTGGAAGTTTGATCTCGCCAGTTACGTCTGTAGTTCTAAGGTAGAACTGTGGACGGTATTTGTTGAAGAATGGAGTGTGACGTCCACCTTCTTCTTTAGAAAGAACGTAAACTTCAGCATTGAAGTGAGCGTGAGGCTTCACAGATCCTGGCTTACAGATAATCATACCACGTTTGATTTGTGATTTTTCAATACCTCTTAGCAATAGACCTACGTTATCACCTGCTTCACCTCTGTCAAGAATCTTACGGAACATCTCAACACCAGTTACTGTAGACTTAAGGCCTTCAGCACCCATACCGATGATGTCTACTCCTTCACCAGAGTTGATAACTCCTCTCTCGATTCTACCAGTAGCTACAGTACCACGACCAGTGATCGAGAATACGTCCTCTACAGGCATCAAGAAGTCCTTATCAATTGCTCTTTCAGGAAGAGGAATATAAGAATCGACAGCATTCATCAATTCCATTACAGTTTCAACCCACTTTTCTTCACCGTTCAATGCACCAAGTGCAGATCCAGCGATTACAGGGATGTTGTCTCCGTCGAAATCATAGAAAGAAAGTAGTTCTCTGATTTCCATCTCCACAAGCTCAAGAAGCTCAGGATCGTCAACCATATCTACTTTATTCATAAATACTACTAGTTGAGGCACACCTACCTGACGAGCTAGAAGGATATGCTCTCTTGTTTGAGGCATTGGTCCGTCAGTAGCTGCTACTACTAGTATAGCGCCGTCCATTTGGGCAGCACCTGTTACCATGTTCTTAACGTAATCAGCGTGACCTGGACAATCTACGTGAGCGTAGTGTCTGTTTTCAGTCTGATATTCTACGTGAGAGGTGTTAATGGTGATACCTCTTTCTTTTTCTTCCGGTGCGTTATCGATAGAAGAAAAGTCTCTTAATTCAGATAGACCCTTACTAGCCAGTACGGTAGTGATGGCAGCAGTCAAAGTGGTCTTTCCATGATCTACGTGACCAATCGTACCGATATTAACGTGCGGCTTGGAACGGTCGAATTGTGCTTTTGCCATGCGTGAAAATCCTCAGTTTAAGTTTAAAGATATATTTAATTTTTTTTCTTATTAATCGAAATGAGCCAACGAGGGGATTTGAACCCCTGACCCCTTCCTTACCAAGGAAGTACTCTACCCCTGAGCTACGTCGGCTTAGACTCTTATGCTTTCTTGCGAAAGCAAAGAGCGGGAGACGAGGCTCGAACCCGCGACCTGCAGCTTGGAAGGCTGCCGCTCTACCAACTGAGCTACTCCCGCTTGTAATCTTTCGAGATGATATCATCTCTGCCGCTCTACCTCTAAGTATTTGATCTTTCGATTGATACCTTGGAGAGCTACTTCCATATAAATCTGGTCTTGTCCAGATTTTTTCGCCCTGCAAAATTAGAAAAAAATTTTGCATTAAGGCAATGGTGTGGGGGAAATAGGATTCGAACCTATGAAGACTTAAGTCAACGGATTTACAGTCCGTCCCAGTTGGCCGCTTTGGTATTCCCCCAACTAACGTTACTTTTCGAACCTTTTTGTTCGGCTTTTCTATCGTAACGGATGGCAAAATTAGAGGCTTTTATTAAAGATTCAAAACATGCATTTCAAAATTGATGAGATTTTATCAGTTTTATTTCCAAACGTTTATAAATCAATGCATTAATTTTCATCTTTTATGCTTTCTAGAAAATAGTTGTAATAGGATACCAGCTCGCTATCGACTTCCAGGGCTGCCACCTCACTGATTCTATTTAAAACCTCGGGATTATCTGAAAATCCAAGTAGCCCGAGAAACGCCGCTTTACGAATATAATCTCTAGTATTATTCCTCATCTTGTCTAATAAAAAATTTATAGCTTGGTCTTCACCTGCAGCTGGAAAACGGGTAAAGTATTCACTAAAATATCCTAACAAGTAGTACAAGCCTTCACCCGAAATGGTATTTGCCTGATCAAGAAACCAGCCCCCCTTATCTTCTATCGCATTGATAATATAATAGTCTGCTAAGGGAATCACCATTCTGAAATTTGTCTCCTTCGCGTAATTTTCTATCAGCAATGGGTCAATTTTTTCAACATCACCACTTACCAAGCCCATCAAGGCCGATCCAGCAACCAGATAAGATGAATCCTTGGCGAGTTCTACAAAAGTGTCATAATAGTCATCAGGTGAAAATGCTGAAAGCGCATCTAATGCACCTGCTCTTACTGAATTTCTTGAATCATTTTTTGCAACCTGAAGTACTTTTCTAGCTAATTCCGGGGTATCCTTTAGCCACTCAGGATATCCTTGAAGAATGGACAAAGCAGATTCCCTCACAGACCAAAACTCATCCTCCAGCGCTTCTGCAATTATAGATTCTAATTCTGTTACTGCTCCCCAGATAGCTAAACTATCTAGCGCCTCATAGCGAGCTATTCCAAATTTGGAAGTTTGGAACTGTGCTCGCATTTGATCTGCATTTAACTCCATGGATTTAGTAGCAAGTAGGTTTTTCCCTTCATCAATGAATAGTAACTCTATTGGCGACTCATTATTCAGAGAAAATTGCTGAGAGGCTTTGGTGACCATGAATTTCTTGCTTTTCCTAACTCCCTCTTCATACCAGCTGATTTCCAAGGGAAGTTGATAAAGTGGTGTATCACGCAAATCTTGCAGCTGTTTAATGGAAAGATTAATGTTTGTTGGGTCTGAATAATCCACTTCAACATGAAGATCAGGATGCCCTTTTGCTAAAAACCATTGATCAAAAAACCAATTCAAGTCTTCTCCACTAACTTTCTCTAAGGCTATACGAAGGTCATTCACTTCTACATTCTCAAAAGCATGTTCAGTTAAGTAGTAGTTCAGTCCTTCATAAAAGACTTCTGAACCTAAGTATTCGCGAAGCATGTGCAGAATAGCACCACCTTTTGAATAGCTATGTGAATCAAACATATCTTCAGCATCTTCATAATCGAAGCGAATCAGATTGACTTGCTTTGTCTCTGCTTCCGAAAAGTAATTTTCTGTCTCCGCAATGAGCTTAAGCTTTGCCTCATCTGGCCCAAATTTGTATTCATTCCAAAGGAACTCACTATAATTTGCAAAGCCTTCATTTAACGTTAGGTTTGCCCATGATTCTATTGTGACGTAATCACCAAACCATTGGTGAAATAGCTCATGTGCAATAATGTAATCCATTTCAGAATCTATCGCCTCCCGTTCTGTCATGCGCAATTCCTCCATGAAAACAGACACCGTAGTATTCTCCATCGCACCGGAGACAAAATCTCGGACAACTACCTGATCATACTTAGGCCAGGGATACCTCACACCAAGTAATTCCGAAAAGAAACCAATCATCTCAGGGGTATTTTGAAAAACCTTTTCTGCTCCCTTTTCATATCCTTTTTCTACAAAGTAACCCAATGGAATATCCTCCCAATTTGCCTCCACTTTTCCAAAATCTCCTATAGCAAATGCAGCCAAGTAAGCCGAGTGAGGAAGCTTCATTTCCCAGTGATCCTTTCTAAACCCATTCCCTAAATCTTCCTGTTTGACCAATTCTCCATTACCAATTGAAATCAAGGAATCTGCAACGGTTAATTTTATCAACTGGGTGAATTTATCATTAGGAGAATCGATCGTAGGAAACCACTTAGAGTTATGTGCAGTCTCCCCCTGAGTCCAAATCATTGTTGGCTTATTAGGAATTGTATCCAGAGGATCAATAAAATAAAGCCCTTTGGTGTCTGTAATTGCCTCACTACCACCTCCAGCGTTTCGCTCGGGAAAACCTGTGTAATTTATTCCTATTTGAAAAGTATCAGTTTTAGTTAATTCCCTTGGAAGGTGAATTTGAATTTTCTCCTCATCATATTCATAGTTTAATGACTGCTGCTCTCCACTCTCAAGGAAAAATAATTCCTTTAATTCAAAATCTTGGGCATCGAGCAAAAGCTCTTTAGCTGGAGAGGAATAAGGTTTGATAGTCAGTAATGCTTTCCCTAAAACAGTTTGATTTTGATAATCAAATAACAAGTCCAAGTCAGTATGTAAGATATCAAAGGTCTTAGTAGCCGAAGGTTGATAGGATTCTATAGCTAGCTCTTTTTCTGCAATAAGCCTTTTCAAACCCATACTGTCCGATTTTGCATCTTGATTATCATTGCTTTCAAGGTCAGAAACAGCGACAGATTTACAGGATATTATAAATAGAAGGGAAAAAATCACACAAAGGATAGATAAACACCAAACTGGCCTTTGTTTTAATTCTTTAGATTGATTCATATTTAATGCTTACGAAAAAGAGTCTGTTTTATGGGAAATTGTATATTCGAGTTCAAATTAACATGAATGTTTACAGTTACAATCCAAAATAAAAGCTATTCGGTGGAAAAAATCGATGATGCCTTGCAAGTAAATGGGAAAACAATCGAATGGGATCTTAAGTGGATTTCCGATCGAAAAATTCACCTGATTTCTGAAAAAAAGTCTATTGAAGCTGAATTGATTGATATTGATAAAGCCACCAAATCAATCCAAATCAAACTTGGAAATAAGATTTCTAGCCTTCAGCTCAAAGATAGATTTGACCTACTTTTAGAGCAAATGGGCATGAACAACATGGCTTCGCAAACATTGAAGGAAATTAAAGCGCCTATGCCTGGACTCATTTTAGATCTAAAAGTAAAGCCAGGAGATGAGGTCAAAAAAGGAGAGGTGGTGTTAATCCTGGAGGCTATGAAAATGGAAAATATCCTGAAATCGCCGGGAGATGGAATCGTGAAAGCAGTCAAAGTTTCTCTCAATCAAAGTGTAGAAAAAAACCAAGTCCTGATTCAATTTTAGCTTTTAAGCCTAGCATAATGAATTGAAGAAATTATATTTGTCGGATTATTTTGTCCAGATCGGTCATCTTCCGATTCCTTTTCAGTCAATCAGCTAATTTCATTTTAGTTCTATGCTGGGAAAAATTTGGCTTAAATAATCGCTAAAACAGCGATAACCAACCTCTGAAAAACAATTAAAAACCGATGAAATCGAGCATGACCAAAAAAGTCACACACTGATGATTATAATAAATACTGCGAGATTCCATATGGCCTTTAAAAGACGAATTATAATCATATGAAATACAAGAGAATACTGCTCAAACTCAGTGGAGAAGCGCTAATGGGTGATAAGAGTTATGGCATTGATCCAGTTAGGCTGCAGCAATATACACAGGAGATCAAAAAAGTCCATGACATGGGTGTGGAGGTAGCTATTGTAATCGGAGGTGGAAACATTTTCAGAGGAGTACAAGCCGAAAAGTCCGGAATCGACAGAGTACAGGGTGACTACATGGGCATGCTTGCTACCTTGATCAACGCTATGGCGCTGCAAAGTGCTCTTGAGCAAGGAGGAATGTACACTCGGCTTATGTCTGGTATCAAAATAGAAAGCGTTTGCGAGCCGTTCATCCGTAGAAGAGCTATCCGTCATTTAGAAAAAGGGCGTATTGTTATTTTCGGAGCAGGTATTGGTAATCCATACTTTACAACTGATTCTACAGCCAGTCTAAGAGCGATAGAAGTAGAGGCCGACATCGTATTGAAAGGTACTCGAGTAGATGGTGTATACACCGCAGATCCGGAGAAAGACCCATCAGCCACAAAATATAAAACCATTTCATTTCACGAAGTGTACGAAAAGAACCTCAACGTCATGGACATGACGGCCTTTACCCTTTGCCAGGAAAACAATCTGCCAATCATTGTTTTTGACATGAATGTGACAGGAAATCTAAGCAAATTGGTACAAGGTGAAGAAATTGGTACTTTGATCACTTCTCTTTAAGCTAACTATCATGGAAGAAATCGAATTATACTTAGACGAAGCAAAAGAATTGATGCAGAAAGCAGTAGAACACACTTCTGCTGAACTTCTGAAAATACGTGCAGGGAAAGCAATGCCAAATCTTTTGGATGGTATTATGGTTCAATATTACGGAGCTAACACTCCTTTGAATCAAGTATCTTCTGTAAACACCCCTGATGCCCGAACGCTTTCTATCAAGCCCTTTGAGCGGTCGATGATTTCAGAAATAGAAAAAGCAATCATCAACTCGGACCTTGGACTAGCTCCTCAAAACAATGGAGAGGTAATCATCTTGACTATTCCAGCGCTTACCGAGGAAAGACGTATTTCTCTGGTGAAGCAGGCAAAACATGAGTGCGAAGGAGGAAAAATCTCTCTTAGAACTGTTCGAAAAGACATCAATGATGAGCTGAAAAAACTTCAAAAAGATGGAGCTTCAGAGGATGAAATAAAAAGAGCTGAGGATGTTGTTCAAAAACTAACAGATCAATATTCAACGAAAATAGATGAGCTTCTTGCGAAAAAAGAAGTGGACATCATGAAAGTCTAATCTTTCAAAACTGAAACAGAAAAAGCCCGGAAATCCGGGCTTTTTCTGTTTCTAGCCACTTTATGCTAGTTGATATTGATAAAGGTGGCAATCCCAAATCGAATTCCTCCACGAAGGAATTTGGCATCTTCAAAGCCAGCTCCCAATTCTACTCGGAATATCCGAAACAGGTTATCCAGCGAGTACCCGACTTCCCAATAATTGGGTGAATTGTCTGTTTTTAGGTAATTGAAGAAGATATTTTCTCTCACTCCAGAGAACCTCAGCATTGGCAATTGGGTGAAAATAAATTTCCTGAATTGGTAGTGAACTATGCCTGAAAAGTACTTGGAATTAGTACTGTATTTATAATAATCCATGAAGCGGTAATTAGAGGCTGGACCAAAATTGGAAAAAATGGTACGGTTTCCTCCGAAGTGCTGAAAATCCGGGAAGTAGACTTGGTCGTTCGATAAAAAGGCTCCAGCAGAAAGGTTGAAATCAAGCTTTCCGCTTACTCCAAAGGTGTAATCATGCTGAACCCCAAGCTCCAAGTGATCAAAATCGGCAGCCGTTCCATCATTACTTATTCCGCCAAATGCTTTGTTGTAAGCTAACTTTATCAAGGGAGAGCGACCCGTTATAGGATACTTTCGGCCATTTCGAATCCCATATTTCACCCCCGGTCGCCATTCCAGCTCTGCATTTAATTTTAGTATATCATGATCATCAAAGGAATTGACGCCTGTCTCCACATTTTCTGGCTGATTTGGAGTATAAACTCTTTCCGGCTTTTTGTAAAAGCTGTAATTATTGGTGTTGAAAAGTTCGGCTCGATGTGCATAGGTCATGTTCACCCGATACGTAATCCCGCCATTTACCCTGTGAGCCCAGTATGCCTGAGCAAAGTCCTGCTCATATAACTTCATATAATTCTGCCTAAAAAGCAGAGAGTAGACTGCGTTTACCTGCTCGTTGATAGGTTCTCCACCATTAAACTGATAGATATATCTTCCACCCCTAATTCCAAAAGTAGTACCCGAGATAGGCAAAGTACTGGACCATCGAAAATCAATTTTTCCATAAAAGCGATTGCTCGAAAATCCGTACCGAAGCTCAGGCTCTATATTAAAGCTTTTGCGATGCCTGCTTACGCTATCAGCCAATTTTGTCACAGACTCTTTCCTATAAAAAAGTCCCAGACCTAGCTTTGCACCTTCCACAGTATTAAAGGAAATCTTGGTCCAATTTTGCTTAAATCCAACTGAAGTCCCCTTTCCTAAACTGTAAGTGGCCCCATTCATAAAGTCAAGAGGTTTGTATTTTCTCCTTGCTTTTTTAGCGACAGAATCCACATCACTCATCTTTGCTACTTCTACTGTCGCCAGACTATCATCCCGATTATATCCATTAATTTCACTCTCTGTCAAAGGTACAGGGCGAATGCTATCCCAATAAGCTTGACCATATTTCTTGGCCATAGAGTCCACCTCATAATAGCTTTCCTCTATCACCTCTGGCTCATCCCGCTCTTTCAGCGATTCTTTCTCATACTCATTCATGAGCTTACGATATTCCTTCCGGGTCTTGGGTTCCTCTTTAGCTAGCTGCTCTAATGCAGAAACAGACTTGTTAAACCCAACTATCTCATCTGGCACTTCCTGCACTTTTTCATCTATAATCTCAGGGACCACTTCCAAGTCAGGATTCAGCTCAATTTCATACTCTCTGGTAGACGCCAGATACTTGAAGTTGCCTTCAAAACCAAAAATCTTACCTCCAAAATCATAGGTGTGAGTCAGTGGCATCCACACGTTTTCTGCTACAGGAGCATATTGCTGCTTTGCTGTAATCTGAAAGCCAAGTAAAGAAGTCTGCAAATTCAAACTATGAATTGCCCACAAGTCTTCGATAATATAAATGAATCCTTCAAAAACCTGCTCGCCTCTGGATCTTGGAGTGACTTTAATCTTGCTGACCATCACATCCTGGTCAAAAAAGCTTCCTTCGTATTTAAATTTATAATAGATAAATGCCGAACGGGAAAGGGGTGAAATAATCCCATTAATTTTCTCTTGATAGAACGTAGTTTGAATATATGGTGCAGGAGATGTGGATTGATTATCTCCATTCGTACGAATAGAAATCACCCTTTCTTCCACTTTGTTTGGCTGAGTAAAGGTGATTCTGGAAACTGACTCTGAGGTATATGCCTCATTGAGTTTGAAGCCCTCTTTTTCTATAGTTTTTTTAAGGAAAAAAGGAGCATCGGTAAGCTTGCCGGTTCCTTTGAGATAAACCGTCATACTATATTTCTGAATTTGAAGTCGGTGGTATTTAGCTTTTGCGATCGCTTTTCGCATAATAGTCAAAGCAGGATCTTCCGCTCCAGCCCTTACTTCCACTTCAGCCAGTGTATATTCTTGCGGCTCCATCACAAAATCTTTTGTAATCCATTCATCTGTCACGATAATGGTTTCAAGTTGAGATTTGTATCCTAGGTATTGGATCAGCACGTCATAAACACCTTTTGGAAGCTTGTATTCAAAACTCCCTTCTTCATTTGTCGGTACTCCGTCTCCTAAATTTCGAATATAAACTGATGCATAGGCTAAGGGTTGCCCATCTGCAGATCTCACGGTTCCTTTGATTCCTTGTGCCAAAATAGAACGCTCAGCAACTAAGAATGTTAGTAACAAAAAAACAGATCGTATAAAAATCTTAAAGAATAATCGCATAAATTAAAATATGGCACTAAATATAACTGATTAACTAAGGTTGAATATAACTTCTTAATATGATTTAAGGATTAAAAACGCTAACCAGTTATCCAAGTATATACACAGTACAATTTTCACTTTTTATTAGTCTTCCTTCGTTACCCGACCTCCCGTTGTTTACTTGAAAGGATTTTGAGTTTCCAATAATCCCAGATTGAGAAAAATTGAAAAATCAATTTATCAAACTACCACCTCCAACGTGAGGAATTAAGAAGCAAAGAGGAAAATTCAAAAGAAAAATTCACCATCTAGGCTTTGCCTTTCCAAGGTGAAACGTAGGCTAAATTATTAAAGTTTAGACCCTCTTGACATGAAAAACATCTATTAGGTTATCATTTTAGTATTCAGTTCACAGTACTAACTAAATAAAATGGCCTTTGTCTTAAATCGGTAGTCTTAGTGACTCTTGTCTTTTCCAAAAAAAACCTACTTAAGCAATTTCACCTCATCGATCTGAATTACCTCTAGTGAATCACTATTTTTTGCATAAATCAACCAAGTAAGATCCTTGACTGATATCTTTTTGATCCCTCTCACATCACCTCGAATTTTGAGTCGGTTTTGAGGGTCAGCCCTGAAATTCCCAAAAGAATCTCCTACTAAAATCTGCCCCCAACTCCCCTGATAAGCCCCATAATAAGGTGATGCACCAGTTTTGTTACCCCCTAATACCAAATCGAGATGTCCGTCCTGATTCACATCTACCACCTCAATCGCCTCAAGTGGTGCAAATTGAGCCTCCGCAGGCAAATTTTGAATGCGGAAATCCAGACCGTCTTGATTTACCAATACGATAGATTCAAACATATGGGCTTCGAGGTATTTCGCCTCCTTTGCATTTAAATAAGACAACAATTCCTGTACACTCTTTCCTGCAAAATCCCGGTAGCGTAAAAACTCTTTTTTGAGGATTGGCATTTGCTTTACAAGCTCATCTTTAGAAGCTACCGTATAATATTTTCCTTCCACTGGATAAGAAATAATCTGCTCTGAAGTTCCATTTTGGTCAAAATCATTTACAATCATTTTGACAGGCTCCGTTTTGGAGGCTTTCAAGCGACTATTCAAGCCCAAATTTCCAAGCACCAGATCTGGAAAACCATCCCCATTTAGATCTTCTGCAGCAATTGTATTCCACCAACCTTTTGATTTTTCCAGTCCAAATGAAATGGTCTCATTAATTAATTTCCCTCCTCGATTCATGAAAATGCTGATTGGCATCCATTCTCCTACAACTATCAAATCGAGATTTCCATCTAGGTCTAAATCTTCCCAAACCGCATCCTTTACCATCCCTATCCATTCCAAATCTGGAGCAATTTCCTTCGTTCGGTTTACATAGTTATTTCCTCCTTGATTTTGGAATAAATAACTCTTGGGGCTGTATCCATATTTACCAGCCACGTTTCTGCCTCCAATCATCAAATCCACCATTCCGTCTCCATTAAAGTCCGCCGCTTCGACAACTGAAACCTGGGTATTAGGCTCCAATTCTACTAGTACTTTTTGATTAAAAACCCCCTTACCGTTATTGAGGTAGATTCGGGTAGACTTTCCTTTATCATTAGCGATTTGGATATTACCTCCCCTTCCTACTAATAAATCCAAAAATCCATTTCCATTACTATCAAAAAAAATCGCACTTACATCCTCCAAATTAGAGTCTTCATCCAATAAGGCTTGATGCAATCGATAAAATCGACCGTCTTTGCTTTGAAGAAACACCGCCCCTGACTGCCCAGAAGCCCCGCCAACAAAAACGTCTTCCATACCATCTCCATTCAAATCTCCTACGGCTAAAGCAGGGCCCTCTTGCGATAATTTATGCGGCAGCAAAGGCTCAGTGTTAAAATCATTAAATTGATTTTCAATGTGTTGAAAATCAAGACCGGTAGACTCTTTATCCAACATCCTCAACACTGAACCTTTTGAATTTTCAGAAGTTTGGGAAGTATAGCTCGCATTTGATTCATCCAAAACAAGCGTGTCATTGGCTTTGATATTCTTCAGAGTTTCTGATTTACCGCTCGACCAGGTAACTTTTAGAGAATCTACGTACTGCAAATTTCCCAATCCAAAATGGACTTCTGGGGCAATGGAGGATTGAAATCCTCGACTGGTAAAATTTTCCTGAACTTGGACCTGATCTTGGTAATACAACTCTACCCTGGCTCCAATACCAAATTGGTTTAAACCCAAGCCCTTGAATCTCAACTTTAGATAATTTACGGTTTTACTACTGTCAGAAAACTGCCCCAATCTGTTTTCATAAATTCCAGCAGATTGGTTGATATTGTTAATAACCAAATCTAGATCCCCGTCATTATCCAAATCCCCATATATCGCTCCATTAGAAATACCTTTACCGAAAACGCCCCATTCCTTGGAAACATCTGTAAACGTCAGATCTTTATTGTTTTTAAAAATAAAATTATCGACCTCTCCAGCAGGCATTTTTCCAGCTAGCGCAAGATCACTCATGTCAGGTTTGTTTTGCAATCCATCTTTTATTTCAGGATTGGTCACAAAATTCATATAATCCAGGTCGTTGGGCCTTCGAACTATTCCATTGGAAACAAATAAATCTTTCCAACCATCATTATCAAAATCACCAAACAATGCTGCCCAACTCCAATCTGTCGCATAAACACCTGAGTATTGCCCGATTTCCGAAAACGTTCCATTGGAATTATTCAGTTGAAGGCTGTTTCTAGATACTTGTCTTTCAAAACCAAACCCCAACTTGAGTTGGTAAACTTCTTCACTATCTTCTCCTGTTGACATTTTTTGAATGATCTCATCCCTAGGCAACATATCCATGGTGATAAAGTCAATCCATCCATCATTATTAAAATCTGAAAAATCACTTCCCATCGAGAACCTACTACTGTAATTGACACCGGAGGATATTTGCTCTTTAAATGTCCCATCTTTCTGATTGATATAGAGGTAGTCATTCTCATTGAAATCATTTGAAACATAGATATCTGGCCATCCATCGTTGTTAATGTCCGAAATACCAATCCCCAAACCATATCCGATTTTACTGGAAAAAATACCCGCTTCCCGTGTGATTCCGGTAAACTTCTTTTCCCCACTTTCCAAGTTGTTTCGATAGAGTCTGTCCCCCGCAAACCCATCATCATAATACCTAGACTCAGCACCTCCATAACTCCTTTCGGTGTGCACAGCATGATTCAGTAAATACATGTCCAAATCACCATCTTTATCGAAATCAAAAAATGCAGCTTGCGTGCTGAATCCTTGGAAATCCAAACCATATTCTTCCGCACTTTCCGTAAAAGTCAAGTCACCGTTGTTGATATATAGCTCATTTCTCCCAGCTACTGTTTTCCAATTCCCCAACCGACAAACGTAAATATCAAGTAATCCATCTCCGTTGATATCGGCCATAGAAACTCCAGTTTTCCACGGCCCCTCAGATGACAGCCCAGCTTGGGTGGTGATATCTTCAAAAACCATCTCTCCCTTATTCAAATAAAGTTTATTAGGCCCCTGATTAGAAGAAAAGTAGAGATCAATCAGTCCGTCATTATTGATATCTCCAGCTGAAACCCCACCTCCATTATAAAAATACAGGTATTCAACAATATTAAACTCTTCTGTCTCGATCAGCGCATTGATAAATTCAACACCTGTTTTATCTGGAGGAAGACTTGCAAAAAGTGATCCCTGCTGCTGTAAATCAGGTTTTTGCAAACATGAAGTCAGAGTGAAAAGCGTAAAAATGAAAAAATGAAAACTGGCATTTTTCATTGGTATAAATTGTTTCATCATCCACTTGAAATGCCCAAACTAAACTTTTCCTGAAGTAGGTAATTGTGCAGATGGATAAATCGCCACTTGGATCATTTTTGGCTCAATTAGATGGGTTTTGCTCTTGAGACTGGCTTTTTTCAAATTCTTCTTTAAGCCTCTTCTCTACCTTTAAATCCGTGAAGACAGCTTGTACAAACTGTTCATCTTTGACAAACAAGTTGATTCTTCTTTTACCATCAATTTTATAGTATACTTTACCTTGGGTAGGATGATTGAGTAATTCAAAATCATCACCGTAAGTCAATTTATATTTTTCTAGGACTTTTGGGAGGAGACTTTCAGCCCAATAATGTTTGTTCCAAGGTGCCCAAGCCACATAAGAATAGAGGACAGGCATTTCATAAATTTTTTCGTCTATGAATGTCGGAAAAAATCGCATGCTAACTTCACTGTCATATTCATCCACAATTCTGTACTCTACATTGGTGGATCCGCCAGGACCTTGAGTAATTTTTTGTTGTTTGTTCAATTCAGTGCAATGATCAAAAAAGTCTTTTTGGGGCATGCCTAAATAAAAACCTAAAAACAAGTTATCTGATTCCAAAGGATAATCCTCAGAGGAATTAAAGAATGAAGAATCACAACTCTGAAGGCCAATGCTCAGAATTATTAAAGAAAATAATTTGGTAAAATATCTTCGCATGGATAAATGGGTCATAAACAACTACGGAAATTCTCTCTAAGCATCTGATATGCGAGATGGAGGAATTAAACGAATTTGAATCTATTTTTCAATCTTATTTAAAACAAATTTGGAGTATAAAGCTCTTAAAAAAAAAGCAAGCTGAAATTTCAGCCTGCTTCTTAGTCTGTATTGAATACTGATTAATTGTATCCAGGGTTTTGTTGTAATTTTGGATTCGCAAGTAGCTGAGGCTGAGGAATAGGGAATAATTCCAAATAGCTTCCAGGAGAGTGAACTTGCTTTGGCCTATTCATACCTTGAAAAGGCCACCAAGCATCGCCATACTTTTTGAATCGGATTAAATCCTGTCTTCTAGTCATTTCGACATACATTTCCCTACCTCTTTCCGCAAATAGGTTTTCTTCGGTCAGAGAAGTGAATGGATCAAGGTTGCCGGCTCTGTCTCGAATTTGATTCACCAAGGCTAATGCTTCAGTGGTTTCCCCCATTCTGAACTTAGCTTCAGCAAGTGAAAGAATGGCATCAGATAGCCTGAATATCACAAAGTCATTACTCATGTTATCAGTGCCTCCCATTTCAAATTCGTATTTAGCAATTCTGGCTCCGGCTTGACGCAACCCTCCTGGAGAGATCTCATTTAGGTAAGGCATGAATGTCAGAGGTGGGCCATTTGGATCGCCGTTTCTTCCAGTTGGATCTGTAGGTTCAACTCCCGGATCTTCCAATGTTGTACCATCAGCTCTAAATTGAGGTCCTACCAAGAAATTGCTTAATCTTCCGTCTATTGTCCCAGTGGATTGTTCTAAAGCCAATCCCTTCCAGACAGGACCTTGAATACCTGGATTTTGAGCCGGATCAACGTATGAGTTATAAAACTCTTCAACTGTCTGATAGCCATTCCATGGCTGTTGGGTAAGATTGAAGGTAGACTGGCTTACTATATGTAGTGTCATCATTACCCAGTTAAAGCCACCAGCAAATACCTTATCATAAGGATAGACGAAGATATTTTCGGTGGATTGACTGTTGTTTATTGCAAAATTATTTCGGTAAGATGGCATCAAGCTGTAAATACCGCTATTAATAATCTCTGAAGCATCTGCAGCAGCTAGAGCCCATTGAGGTGAGCCTGTGTATACTTCTGCATTGAGATAAAGTTTCATTCGGATCATTAAAGCACTCCATTTGGTCATCCTCCCATAAGTAGAACCATCTTTGGCTACCGGTAGCAATGGAATGATTTCATTGAGTTCACTCAATATAAAATCATAAACTTCCCTCCTAGGTTTGGTATCAGGAGCCTCCTCATCAGTAAAATCTGTTACGATAGGAATATTTCCAAAAGCGTCCATTGCCCAGTAATAATAAAGCGCGCGTAACGCCCTTAGCTCAGCTATAAACGCCTCAGAGTTAGGGTTGTCCAGTGTTTCAAAAGAAAAGATCAATCTATTGCAGGTATTGATTCCACCAAAAAGGAAATTCCAGGAATTCTGAAAGAAAGGATTATCGCTTTTGAATTCGTGTTGGTGCAATTGCAAAAGAACTCCTCCGTCAAACCAGTCTCCCCCTTTATGGGATACAACAATTTCGTCAGAGGCGATTTCATTGATTGACCAAAGTCCAGAGTGGTTCCCTAGTCCTCCTAATGAGGTGTATGCTTGTCCAAGTGCAGAAATAAACTCTTCATCTGTTTGGAAAAAGTTATCTGCTGTGACAGTACTATAAAGCTCTTCTTCTAAATCGACACATGATGAGGCGAAATAACTCATTCCTAGGCAAATCAAGAAGTATCGTATGTTTAGTATTTTTTTCATGATATCTTATTTTTTAGCTTAGAAACTTAGATTAAGGCCTAGAGTAGTAATCGTCGTGGTGAAATAAGTTGCTCTTCGCTCAATTCCCGGAGCAAGAGGGTCATTATTTGATTCTGAATCCCCATATCTCACCTCAGGGTCTACACCGGTATATCCGGTAAACATGAAAGGATTTTGAACTGAAATATAAGCCCTAAATCTTCCAACTGCTTTGCCTGGCTCAATATTAAAATTATAGCCGAGAGTAGCATTGTCCAAAACTACAAAATCAGCTTTTTCAACATGCGAGCTGTTATATTCTGCTTTAGTGATATTCGGATCAAAGTATTTGGTGTTTACAATATTCCAGTTTTGAACTGTTGTACTCTCCGTATTCTCATAGAAACCTCTATAGCTGTTGATTAGGTAATGACCAAAAGATCCTCTAAAGAAGAAATTCAAATCCCAATTCTTGTAAGCTATGGAGTTATTGAAACCAAAATTCAAAGTAGGATAAGCTGTACCTAATTGGGTTCTATCATCATTACAGTTACAATAAACAGGATTTCCGTTTTCATCTTCAGCTGTACCATTGATTACTTGCATTATAGGGCTTCCATCATCGCTGACACCAACTTGAATTGGCCCCCAAATTTGTCCTAGAGGTCCATTTTCCTGGATCCTGATCAACTGTGTTAGGTTTTGACCTGGTGATCCAAAATTAGAGCGATAATTAACTTCTCCGAAACTTAAATCTCCTGCTGACAAGCTTCTAAGATTTGTCTTTAATGTTGAGAAATTGACTCCCGTAGTCCATCTGAAATCAGCTGTTTGAACAGCTCTATAATTTAACATCACTTCCAGACCAGAATTGGACATTTCACCTATGTTCAATTGGGTAGTAGGAAATAAATTTGGTGGCACAGGTACGTTGATTGGTAAAATCATTCCTGTAGTCACCCTTGTATAATAGTCTATAGCACCATCTAGCTTGTTATTTAAAATCACAAAGTCCAAGCCCACATTATATTCATCCTTTGTCTCCCATGACAAATCTGGGTTAGCATTGGATACCGGTCCATAGGATTTTATGAATTGGCCATCATAGAAGAAGTTGCCCTGATCGTCAAATCGTAAAAAGGATAAATAGGAATCTCCTGGCTGCGTACCAGTTCTACCATAACTTGCCCTGAATTTCATCGAACTTACGCCTGGCATGTCTACCAAATTTGCGATGTTCACACCTGCACTAATTGCAGGAAACAAGCCCCACTTATTGTTAGCTCCAAATCTAGTTGAACCTTCATATCGAGCACTGAGAGATAGTAGGTAGGTATCATTTAAATTGAAATTAGTCCGCCCAAAGAAGGCCACTAATTTGTTTGAGTTCGCATAACTTGAAACTGTCGCTAATCCATTTTCAAAGTCAAGTCCTGCACCGATGTTATTGTAAGTAAATGCATCTGTCAGAAAATTACCAGCTTGGGTATAATTTCCCTGATTAAAAAATTCCTGATAAGAATATCCTCCCAGGATCGACACACCAACTTTACCCAAGTTTTCATAATAATTCAACGTAGCTTCAAACAGATCATTTAGCCTTTCATTATTTTGAATAGTGGCCAAACCATTTCTACCAAATCCACCTCCGAATTTCGCTGTTTTGGGAGAATAAGATCCTCTCCATTCAGTTTCTCGTTGAGTGGAATAAAACAATGCACCGCTAAATTTACTAGTGAAATTGTATTCTCCACGAATACTGGCCAGAAGGCTGTTATCTCTACCATCTGCGATGTTTTGTTCTGCAATGGATACAGGATTGAACCAGTCAAAAATATCTCGCTCTGAATAGCCTCCAAAATCAGGACTTTGTGGGTTTGGATCATAAACAGGGAGCGTTGGATTGCTTATAATAGCATATCTAAAGGCGTTTTCGTTGCCAAATTCTCTATCGACTGAGGTATTGGAAATATTTACCGTAAATGTTGCTTTGTCTTTTAGTGCTTTTTGAGTTAGACTCAATCTGGCATTTAATTGGTCGAATCCGGAATTAATACCAACGCCATCAACATTTCTAGAATTGATCGAAACTCTATAACTGGTGCTTTCATTTCCTCCACCGAGCGAAAGATTGTTTATAAGACTAATTCCTGTATTAGTTACCTCATCAAGCCAGTTGGTACTACCTCCAAGGTCTCTGGAATTAGGTATTGCCTTGTATTCTTCAGCATTCATGACACTGATTGTCCTAGCAACATTTTCGATAGCTACACTACTGTTAAATTCAACAACAGTTCTTCCCTTTCGGCCCTTTTTTGTGGTTACCAAGATCACACCCGCTGATCCTCTTGTTCCGTAAATCGCAGCTGCAGACCCATCCTTCAATACGTCCATGGATTCTATATCATTTGGATCTACTGTACTTAAGGAAGCTCCAATAACACCATCAATAACAACTAGAGGCGAAGCATTTTCTCCGATGGAAGAGATACCTCGTAATCGCACATTAAATCCACCATTTGGATTTCCTCCTGGCCTTGCGATGTTTAGTCCCGCAACTTTTCCTTGAAGCAGTTGCGACGGATTATTAACGGTACCTTGATTAAAATTCTCTGATTTGATACTGGTTACCGCACTCGTTATCTCCTTCTTTTCTTGCGTACCATAACCCACAACTACGACTTCTGTCAGAGCTTGTATATTTTCGGCTAGGGCTACATTGATTTCTGTCCGGTTTCCCACCGCCTCTTCTACGATGTTATAACCGATAAATGAAAATCGTAAAACATCACTGGGGCTTGCCTCGATAGAATAGCCCCCATCCAAATCTGTCACCACTCCTTGCGTGGTACCACTAATTAGAATACTTACTCCCGGGATTCCTTCCCCAGTTTCTGCATCTGTAACTTTTCCTGTTATCGTAGCTTGCTGTGCAAATGCCGACTGACATAGGCTAAAAGCGAAGCATAAGAATAACATGAAAATCAACTTTAAATGTTTCTTCATGTGATTTTGGGTTTTGGTTAATTGTTTAATGAGCTCTTTTGGAAAATCTTTATTCTTTTGCTACTCAACAATTTCAGAAGCTCTTTTCTGAAATAAATGGCAAAACAACTATGCTTAATTTAAGGCATTATACCTTCAGACCAAAGGACTGTTGGAACTTCTCCTCAGTTTTATGAATTCAAATAATAATTTTAAATTCTAAACCTCAATAAAAGCATTTGATTCAAAATATCTCAAGGCAATTTTAAATAAAAATTCTGCATTCTAAAATAAAACCAAAGATAATTGTAAAATTATTTGAATAACAAAACAGCTATCTAATATGCCCTTTTGAGAACCTTCTAATTCCAATTTTGTTTCCAAATTTGTTTAAAATAGTTTGTTTTGCCTCTGGAAAAAAAATGAACAGATTTCCCATGAATCGAAAAACAAGCTTTGAAATTTGAATTTGATAAATCAAATGTGCTAAAACTGTTCAAATCAGGTGCTTGGATACCTAAATCAACCAAAACCACAGACTTAATAAAAATGCTACGAGCTTAGGCAAAGATTTTTATAGAATTGGCAATATGAGCATAGGCTACCTCAAAAGCATTTTCTCATTTTTTATGAACTTTACCTAATTCCCTTGTTTTGTGGATCAGTTAGAAAAAACCACTACACCTGTTTTTACCTTGTTTCAGATTGAGTAAAACTTTATCTCGATTTTGGTCAAACCAAACAAACTGGTAGATTCATAAAATTTAAAAGCATTTATGCCAACACCTGGGTCATTTAGGTTAATTTATGACCATGGATAATTTGCTGAAGTTTCAAGTAGTTGGCCAACCAAGTTTAGATTCGCTCGGTGAAATAAAATTAAGTTCAAACTGGAGCTACTATGTTTTTCAGTTTTACTTCCAGTTCTCTAGTGATAAATCAATAGAAACCCTAACGAAACTCAAATTCCAGTTAAGTTCTCGAATCTGAGATGTATTAAAAAGGAGTTGAACTTTTGTTCATTTCCTGTTTTATGAACATAGTCAATGAAGCAAAAAACCCTTCTTATTCTTCTGTTTTTTTCCAGCCTCTCTTGCCATAGAAAAGAGAAAAGTGATGACATGCTGTTCCAACTACTTTCAGAGGAAGATTCAGGCATATCCTTCAGAAATGACCTTGAATATACCGAAAAAGTTAACCCCTACACTTTTCGCAATTTTTACAACGGAGCTGGAGTAGCGCTGGGTGATATTAATAACGATGGACTAACTGATATTTTCCTGGCCGGAAATCAAACTTCAAACAGACTTTACCTGAACCTGGGAAATCTGAAATTTAAAGACATTACCGACCAAGCTGGACTAAACTCAACTGGCTATTGGACTACTGGAGTAAGTATGGCCGACGTGAACGGAGATGGGTTACTGGATATTTACGTTTGCAAATCCGGCCCTCCAGGTGGCGAAAAACGCCACAATGAACTTTTTATCAATACTGGGAATCTGACATTTTCAGAAAAATCCAACGAGTATGGAATTGCTGAAAAAGGGCTGAGTCAGCATGCTGTTTTCTTTGATTTTGACAAGGATGGAGATTTGGACATGTACCTCCTCAGTAATTCGACAAGATCTGTTGGAATTTATGATCTGAGGGTTGGGCAGCGTGAAATCCGAGATCCAGAAGGGGGAAATAAGCTATTTAGGAACGATGGAACAATCTTCACGGATGTTTCTGAATCAGCAGGAATTTTTGGAAGTAACATAGGCTATGGCCTAGGTGTCACAGTGGCTGACTTGAATAACGATAATTGGCCAGATTTATACGTTTCTAATGATTTTTTTGAAAGAGATTATCTCTATTTCAACAACCAAAACGGGACATTTACTGAAGTTCTTCCTGAACTACTCCCAGAAATAAGTCTGGGTAGTATGGGGGCTGATATTGCTGATCTGGACAATGATACCCGTCCAGATATTTTTGTCACCGAAATGCTTCCAAAAGAACTATCACGCGTCAAAACGAAGACCCCTTTCGAAGATTGGGATAAATTTCAATCCAATGTAAAAGCTGGATATCATCAGCAATTTACCCGAAACACGCTTCAAAGAAATCTGGGATCCAGACCTGGAACTCAAACCCCAATTTTTGCAGAAGTGAGTCGGATGGCAGGCGTAGAGGCAACAGACTGGAGTTGGGGGGCATTGATTTTCGACATGGACAATGATGGACTGAAAGATATTTTAGTCACCAATGGAATTGTGAAAGATTTGACTGATTTTGACTTTGTGGATTTCTATGTCAACAATCAGAAGAAAGTAAAAGGTTTTCAGGAAGACTCTATCCTTTTGACTAAAATGATTGATGCATTTCCATCCAATCCTCAGCAAAACTTTTTATTTAAAAATCAGGGAAATTGGAAATTTGAAAACCTTGCCCAAAGTCTGGGTTTAGATCAGCATACATTCAGTACTGGATCAGCCTATGGCGATTTGGATAATGACGGAGATCTGGATTTGGTGATCAATAATTTAAATGACCAGGCTTTTGTATACAGGAATACCAGTTCGGACAAAAAAATAGGCAACTATCTCAGTATAGAACTAGGTCAGGAATTTGGCACAAAAATTACCGCTTACACTGCAGATAAAAAGCTTTTTCAAGAGTATCAGCCTGTCAAAGGATACATGTCCTCGGTGGACCCTAGGTTGCATTTTGGCTTGGGTTCAGTAGAAAAACTCGATTCCCTGGAGATTATTTGGCCTGATGGCAAAACCCAAATCATCAGAAACGTTCAGGCCAATCAATTATTGAAACTTTCACCCGAGAAAGATGAAAATATCAAACCCGATTTAGAAGAATTTCCTGCTCAGCTCTTCGCTCAAAAAACTTCAAAAATCCCTTTTCAGCATCAGGAGAGTAACTTTATAGATTTTGATCGAGATCGATTACGATTTTGGATGATTAGCAATGAGGGACCAAAAGCTGCCAAAGCAGATGTGAATGGTGATGGATTGGATGATCTTTTTATTCCGGGAGCGAAAGAACAAGCCTCTGTTTTGTTATTCCAAAACTCAAATGCCGAATTCATTTCCAAACAAACAGAACTCTTCGCTTCGGATGCCATTTCTGAAGATGTCACGGCTCTTTTTTTTGATGCGAATCAAGATGGAAAACCGGATTTGCTCGTAGGTAGTGGTGGAATCGAGTTTGGGGATAATTCCCTGGCATATTCAGACCGGCTTTACCTCAATGATGGAACTGGAAATTTTCAAAAGTCCCCTCAATACTTTTCTTCAAACCCGACTGCCTTTCTACTTCCTATGGATTTTGACAAGGACGGAGATTTGGATTTGATCGTCGGCAGCCGGGTCATTCCATTTGCATATGGAATCCCGACAGGGCTACAAGTCTGGGAAAATGATGGAACGGGAAATTTTAAGCAAATTTCTCAAAGTCTCAACCCTGAACTCTCAAAAATCGGGATGCTGACCTCCGCTGATTTGGCAGATTTGGATGGAGATGGAACACTTGAAATCATTGTCGCCGGTGAGTGGATGCCTATTAGGATTTTCAGTTTTGAGGGAAATAAATTGATTGAAAAAACGAACGATTTTGGTTTCGAAAAAACCAGTGGCCTTTGGAATTGCCTGTTTGTTTCAGATGTGAATAACGATGGATATCCCGACATTCTTGCCGGAAATCACGGCTTAAATTCACGACTTCGAAGCCACAGCAGCTCTCAGCTTAGAATGATCCTAAACGACTTTGATCAAAATGGAACCTTAGATCAGATTCTTTCGCAATACGAAAATGAAAGAACAATTCCATGGGTGCTTAAACCTGCCTTGCTCCGTCAAATCCCTTCTTTACGGAAGCAATTGCTAACCTATGAATCCTACCAAAACAAATCTTTGGAGGAACTTTTCCCAGAAGCTGTTTGGGCAAATTCCTTAACTTTAACAGCTGGAATTCTAGAAACCAGCCTTTGGATAAACGATGGAAACGGCAATTTTCTACGCACTGATTTACCCCTTGAAATCCAATCTGCTCCAGTCTACTCCATCACTTCCATTCCTGGAAAAACTGGGGAGTCCTTCTTGATTTTTGGAGGAAATCAAAGCCGGATCAAGCCAGAATTGGGGAGTCAAATGGGAAGCTATGGCTGGGTCCTGAAACCTAATGGAGAAAATCAGTGGAAAATTCTAAAGCCTGAAGAAAGTGGTCTCTTTGTTCCCGGTGAAATTCGGGACTTTATTCAAATCAGTCTTGAAAACAAACCAAATTTAGTAGTATTACGAAATAATGATGAACCCTTGGTTTTTGAATTCCGCGATTAATTCTGCTTTGCCCCTTATTCTTTTCTCACTCCAATCCCGCTACAAAGGAAGAGATAGAAAAGAATTTTATTTTTGGGATCAAGTCAAACAAAATTCCATGGAACAAGAGCAGGGAAGGGGTAGAAAATCAAGCTTTGGAACTTCCGCGGAAATGAACATACAGAAAAATTTAATTATTAAATCCACCAATCTTTCGATTAAAAATCAACCCAAAAGACCAACTAGGATTCCAACTAATGCTGGATTTATCGATTTGAAAAGTGAGGGAAAACTCCAGTTTAAAGTGAAAAAACACCAGCAAATCACAGCCTTCCAAAAGTACCTGTCAGATCTGCGTCTTGAAATTTCGGATCGGTCTTCAGAGAAAAAAATAAAGAATAAGAGCATTTCATGAGGAACCAAATTGCAAGCCTAATCATCGTAGTTTTACTTTTTTCCTGCAAGGAAGAAAATGAAAAACGAGCTACCCTTTTTCAGGAAATTGACGGTGCGAGTTCCGGGGTAGATTTCCGAAACGACTTAAGCTTTAGTGAAGATTTCAATATTTTTACTTACCGAAACTATTATAATGGAGGCGGAGTAGCCATTGGGGATATTAACAACGATGGGCTGGCGGACCTATATCTTACAGCCAACCTAGGTCCGAATAAACTTTATCTTAACAAAGGGGAGTTCAAATTTGAAGATATAACTGAGCAAGCAGGGGTGGCCGGAACGCGCGCTTGGAGCACAGGCGTCTCCATGGCTGATGTAGATGGGGATGGATTTCTGGATATCTATGTTTGCAATTCCGGGGACATTTCCGGTGACAACAAACAAAATGAACTTTTTATCAATCAGGGAGATGGGACTTTTCTAGAAATGGCAGAGGCTTATGGTCTGGCAGACCAGGGATTTTCCACCCATGCAGTTTTTTTCGATTATGACAAAGATGGTGATCTAGACGTCTATTTATTGAATAACTCCTATCAGGCAATCGGCTCGTTTAATAAAATGCAAAACGAACGAATCAAACGGGACAATGTAGGCGGTGACAAACTTTTTAGAAATGATGCTGGGACATTCAAAGATGTATCCGAAGAAGCAGGCATATATGGCTCAGTCATCGGTTTTGGTCTGGGAATTACGATCGGGGATGTCAATCAGGACACCTGGCCCGACATTTTCATTTCCAATGATTTCTTCGAAAAGGACTACCTCTACATCAACAATCAAGATGGTACTTTCTCAGAATCCTTGGAAAAGTCTATGCGCTCTATCAGCGCAGCATCTATGGGTGCTGACATCGCAGATATCAATGGCGACGGCCTTTTGGATATTTTTGTAACTGATATGCTTCCTGAATCACAAGTCAGGCTGAAGCAGGTTACGACTTTTGAAAATTGGGACAAATACCAATTCAACAAGACTTACGGGTACCACTATCAGCTTTCCCGCAATATGCTCCATCTCAACAATGGAGACGGGACCTTCAGTGAAATAGGCAGACTCAGCAATGTAGAAGCCACAGATTGGAGTTGGGGAGCGCTGATGTTTGACATGGACAATGATGGGTTAAGAGATATTTTTGTAGCGAATGGCATCTATCAGGACATCACTGACCTGGATTACTTGAATTTTATCGACGACGATAAAACCAAAAGTCAAATCATCTCGCAGGAAGGTGTCAATTTTAAAGCCCTTGTCGACCCAATTCCTATTAATCCCATCTCAAATTATGCTTTTCGTAATCTGGGTAATTTAAAATTTGAAAATTTCGTAGACGATTGGGGGCTTGGTAAAGCGATCCATTCGAACGGAGCTGCATACGGGGACTTAAACAACGACGGCACACTCGATCTGGTGGTAAATAATGTCAATCAACCTGCTCAGATTTTTAAAAATCAGGGAAAATCTATTAATCCGACTCATCACTTTGTTCAGTTGCAACTGAAGGGAAAAGGAAAAAACACACAAGCTGTAGGAACACAGATCCGTTTAAAATCAGGAAGCCAAATATTCTATACCGAGCAAATGCCCAATCGCGGTTTTCAGTCATCAGTAGACCCGAAAATCACAATCGGTTTAGGGGATTTGAAAGTGATTGAATCTATTGAAGTTCTTTGGCCTGATGGAAAATACACGGAATTAAAAAATCAAGTTGCCGATCAGCTACTGGTATTGAATTGGGAAGATGCTGGCGAACTCCCTGCTGGAACATCCTTTTTTGAAAAACCTAACAGCCAACAATTTAGCAAGGTTGAAAACTCGGGTTTGAGTTTCCTTCATGAGGAAAATCCATTTGTGGATTTTGATCGAGACCGACTGACCTATATCATGTATTCCACTGAGGGACCGGCGTTTGCTAAAGCTGATGTAAACGGTGATGGGCTAGAGGACCTCTTTTTTGGCGGAGCCAAAACCTTCACGGCAAAACTCTTTCTCGCTTCCCCATCCGGAAAATACTATGAAAGTCCACAAGAAGCATTTATTCAAGACAATGCATCAGAGGATACCGATGCGATATTTTTCGATGCAGATGGTGATGGAGACCTGGATTTGTTTGTGACATCAGGAGGCAATGAATCCGGTTTCGGGTCGATAGACCTGGCGGATCGATTGTATCTAAATGACGGTGACGGAAATTTCACCAAGAATCCATCCGCCGGATTCACCACAGTTTTCGGCAGCAGCAGTTCCGTAAAGCTGATCGACATCAACAAAGACGGAGCATTTGATTTGTTTGTAGGAGGAAGGCTGGTTCCTTTCACCTATGGAGCCGCAGCTAACAGTCAACTTTGGGTAAATGATGGCAAGGGTAACTTCACTGAAAAGTCGTCTACACTGGCTCCAAGCTTGAAAAATCTCGGAATGATAACAGATGCCGCCGTACTTGATTGGGATCAGGACGGAAGCGATGATTTGGTTTTAGTAGGTGAATGGACCGCTCCAATCTTTCTGAAAAATAAAAATGGCCAATTCGAAAGAATTGAAATGCCAGAACTTGAAACATTGAAAGGCTGGTACCGGGCAGTGAATGTAGCAGATTTAAATAACGATGGGCTTCCAGATTTGATTTTGGGGAACAATGGGCTGAACTCACGATTCAAAATATCCGCTGACTCCCCTGTAAAAATGTACTTGAATGATTTTGATCAAAATGGATCTATCGAGCATATTTTCGCACAAGAAGTTGGAGGAGTCCAAATTCCCTATACATTAAAACATGAACTTGAGCGTCAAATACCATCTGTCAAAAAGAAATACATACGCTACAGTAATTACAATAATAAATCTTTGACAGATATTTTCCCATCTGAAATTATTGATCAATCCATCATCAACGAAGTAAATAATCTTGAATCCGGAGTGCTCATAAATGAAGGAAACGGGAAATTTTCCTGGAAACCACTTCCTATCCTAGCTCAGCGCTCCTACGTTTTTGCAATTGCAGTTTTAGATTTGAATAGTGATGGAAATTTGGATTTGATTCTGGGAGGAAACTTAGCCCAGGCAAAACCGGAAGCCGGAAAATACGACGCCAGCTATGGTGAGGTATTATTAGGTAAAGGAGATGGAACATTTGATTATTGGAAAAATGCAGCCCATGGTCTCAAAATAGATGGGGATATCCGGGCATTTGGACTTCTGGAAAACAGAAAAATTCTGGTGGTAAAAAACAGTGCCGAAGCTGAAATCTGGGAATACAAGTGAGATTCGAAAAATGCACAATGATTGATTTATAGGCTGAAAAGGTGAGCAAAATCATTTGCTTAAAGCCTAATTTCCAATACTTTTGCCAACCCACACTAGGTTATCATTTCTTAAAAAGCTTGAGCTTGGCGCCTGATTACCTTAAATTTATAGCCCAATTGATTCAATCAGATATTAAAATGCGTTTACTAAAATCCATATTTGGCATATGTTTGCTATTCACAGCAATATCCTGCGTAAAACAAGTCGATTATTCCCAAGCCATCACAGATGGGCATTATCTCAGTGAAGCCCAGAATAAAATCACAGAAGTGATCATCCACGATATTTTCTCCCCTCCCGTAGCGGCGAGAATCTACAGCTATGCTTCTCTTGCAGCTTATGAAGTGGCGGCTTCTGTAGATCCGAATTACGTCTCTCTCATGGGACAATTAAATGGTTCGGAGAAAGTGGCTTTTTCCCCATCCGAAAAAGTGTACCCACCCTTGGCTTCTCTGGCAGCCTACTACTACGTTGGAACGGGATTGATCTTTTCTGAGGAATTGATGAACGAGCACAGAGATGCAGCTTATGAAGCTTTAAAAGAAAAAGGTATTCCTGATGATGTGTTTGAAGCTTCTATAGCCTTCGGCAAAGAAGTAGGAGATGTAATCAAAGCCTATTCATCCAAAGATAATTACCATCAAAGCCGATCATTTCCAAAATTCACTATAACTGAGGAAGAAGGAACATGGCAACCAACTCCTCCTGCTTACATGGAGGCAATTGAACCGCACTGGAATAAAATCAGAACCTTTGTTCTCGACTCAGCTTCCCAATTCAAACCACTACCACCTCCTGCATTTTCTACAGATCCGGATAGTGAATTCTTCAAAGTAGCTAAGGAAGTCTATGATGTGGACAAGGCAGCTACTGAGGAGCAAAAAGAAATTGCGCTTTTCTGGGATTGTAATCCTTACAAAATGAATGTAAAAGGCCATGTGATGTTTGCGGAAAAGAAAATCACCCCAGGTGGACACTGGATGAGTATAGCGGCTATTGCATCCAAAGCAGCGGAAAAAGACTGGAAAGGAACTGCCGAGGCTTTGGCAATGACAAGTATCTCTCTGAACGAAGCATTTATTTCCTGCTGGGATGAAAAATACCGCAGCAACGTCATCAGACCAGAAACATACATCAACCAACATATAGATGAGCAGTGGGTGCCACTTTTACAGACGCCACCATTCCCAGAGCATACCAGCGGACATAGTGTGGCTTCGGCAGCTTCAGCCTACACCTTGGCACATTTGTTCGGTGATGAATTTCATATTGTCGATAGCTCTGAAGTAGCCTATGGCTTGCCGATAAGAGAGTTTGACTCCTTCTCCCAAGCCGCTGAAGAAGCCGCACTAAGTAGATTCTATGGAGGAATCCATTACCGTCCAGCCATTGAATATGGCATCACGGAAGGAAGGGATTTGGCTAAATTCATCTGGACAAAAGTGGACACAAAACCAAAAAATGTTGCCAGCAAATAAACTTGAAAGCACCCGAACAACCGGGTGCTTTTTTGTTATCAAATCATGAAATACAGAGATTGATTAAACTCATTAGGTCTCTTCTTGTTTATATTTTGGCGGATATTCTTTATCTTAACTCATCACCTTTTTGAATTGGACTTTTCCTTTTCTTGTTTTTAAACCTACTATTTTATGTCAAAAACCATTATCGTTTCCAATCGCCTTCCTATCAGTCTTCGTCATCGCAATGGCAGATTTGAATTTAAACCTAGTGCTGGAGGATTAGCCACTGGTCTTGGGTCAATCTATAAAGAAGGGGAAAATATTTGGATCGGGTGGCCTGGAAATACTGTTGACGATCCCGAACAAAGAGCAGAAATCATCCTTGAACTTCACGATCTAAAAATGGCCCCGGTTTTCCTCTCCAAAGAGGATGTAGAAGAGTTTTACGAGGGATTCAGTAATGAAACACTTTGGCCAGCATTTCACTATTTCACCCAATACATGGTATACAACCCAGAGCATTGGGATGCTTATGTTCGTGTAAACCAGAAATTCTGTGATGCGATATTGAAAAAAGCAGGACCAGACGATACAATCTGGATTCATGATTATCAGCTGCTTTTACTCCCGCAGATGCTTCGTGAAGTATTGCCAAATGCTACTATCGCATTTTTCCAGCATATCCCTTTTCCTTCCTATGAGATCATACGGATGATACCTTGGAGAAAGGAATTGCTTGAAGGAGTATGTGGGGCAGATTTGATTGGTTTCCATACCTATGATGACATGCGTCACTTCCTAAGTGCGGTAGGGAGAATCACGGGTTTATCCAGTGAAAGCGGCTACATCCAAGCGGAAAACAGGATCATCAATGTGGATTCCTTTCCGATGGGGATTGATTACGACAAATTTGCCAAGCAAGCCAAAAGTAAGAGAACACAACGCTTTGTCGGAGAATTTGGCAAGCAAGTGGAAGACCAAAAGCTGTTACTAACCATCGATCGACTCGACTATTCCAAAGGAATTCCTCAGCGTATTCAGGCTTTTAATCAATTACTAGAGCAGCACAAAGAATTGCATGGCAAAGTATCCATGATCATGATCGTGGTGCCGAGTCGAGACAAGGTTCAATCTTATAAAGAACTGAAAGAGGAAATTGACCTTTTGGTAGGGCGAATAAATAGCGAGTACTCTACCTTGAATTGGGTTCCCGTGCATTACTTCTACAGGAGTTTCCCTTTCGAAGAACTCAGTGCATTTTACAACATGTCGGACATCGCGTTGGTAACTCCTCTGCGTGACGGTATGAACCTGGTTTGTAAGGAATTTGTAGCTAGCAAAACTGATCAGACGGGCGTATTAATATTGTCTGAAATGGCGGGTGCATCCAAAGAATTGCAGGATGCTATTTTGGTCAATCCAAATGACAGACAAGGCGTAGTCGATGCGATTTACAATGCGCTTTCGATGCCTCTGGCAGAGCAAAAAGCTAGAATCAGCAGCATGCAGGAAAGCCTGAAAAAATACGATGTATTCCAGTGGGTGAAAGTATTCATGGATCGCCTGGATCATGTGAAGAAAAAGCAGGAAGAGCTTACGTCCAAAGATGTAGATGCTAAAGTGATGAACGAGATTCAGACAAGTTTCAAAAAGGCCAAGAATGCTGTTTTGTTTCTAGATTATGATGGTACACTTACCGGATTTCATTCGGATCCTCAAAAGGCAATACCAGATGCAGAGTTGAAAGGAATTGTGAAAGACCTTAGCAAACTGGCCCAAGTAGTGGTCATCTCGGGAAGAGATAAAGATACCCTTGGACGATGGTTTGAAGGTCAAGATATAGATATGATAGCCGAACACGGTGTATGGGTTAAAAAGAAAGAGAACAAGGGTGATTGGGAACTGTACGCAGAAGTGGAAGACGGGTGGAAAGATGACATCAGGCAGATCATGGAATATTATGTTCTGAGAACTCCAGGTGCATTCATCGAAGAGAAGCATCACTCACTTGTTTGGCATTATAGAAAAGTAGAAAGCGGTCTGGGAGATCTCAGGATGCGGGAGCTCTTCAGTCATCTGAAATATATGGCAAGAGGACACAATTTGCAGGTTTTGGAAGGAAATATGGTCTTGGAAATCAAGCGTCCGGATATCAATAAAGGCCGAGCTGCAACAGCCATGATGAAAGGTGGAGAATATGATTTCATCTTGGCAATTGGTGATGACTGGACGGATGAAGACACTTTCAAAGCGATGCCAAAAAATGCTTACTCAATTCGTGTAGGCTATGCATTTACCCAAGCGAATTTCAATATCAAATCAGTCAAGCAAGTGAGGCAATTGCTTCAGAAATTGACTTCTTGATTTGAATAATGGTTTTTCATTAATACGTCGGGGCGAAAGATTTTTCGCCCCTTTTTTAGGTTCATGACTTGAACCAGTGAGTTCTCAGCGTCACCCCGTGACCTTCGCTGTTAAAAATCACAAATACTTTTTATACAGGTTCTCCAGAATCCTTTTATCCGATTCAGTTAATTCAGATTCTATATCATGCTGCACGAAATGTAGCTTGAAGGAACGAATGGCTGCTTTTGAATCACTAACATCATACCCGATGATTCTCAGAGCGAGAACTGGATCAAGCCTTGTCTCTGGTATGGAATCGGAATTTTCCATGGGAATTGAAGTCGAAGGCTGAGAAGATATAACGGGAAAAACCACGTCTTCATCGTACCACAATCCATATCCCTCATCAGCTAATTTTTTCCAAGGAAAATAAGTACTAGGATCAACTTTACGCGAAGGAGCTATATCAGAGTGCCCGATAAAATTGGCAGTAGGAATAGAATACTTCCATTTCAATCGCTTCAGCAAAACCAATAAACTTTCGATTTGGGCAGTAGTGAATGGCTCACTTCCATTATTATCAAGTTCGATCCCTATTGAGGCAGAATTCAAATCGGTATCATTTCCCCAGCGACCTCTGCCTGCATGCCATGATCGCAAATAATCATTTAACATCTGAACGATCTCCCCATCCCGACCTACTACATAGTGCGAACTCACCTGGGTTCTACTCAGCGTAAAGGTGGTTATTGTCTGCTCCAAAGAATCCTGAGCTGTATGATGGATGATTACGTAGTTGGGCTTCCTGATACTAAAGTTGGTCGTTCCTACCCATTCATCTGTGATGCTCAGTGTATCGTAATCAAGCTCAGCTTTTGTTTTTGGTATTTCTTGAATAGAAGCAGTGGCATTTTTCACTGCCTTTTCGTGAGCTTTATTATTCTTACTGTAAACGTCCTTGGAGCAGGAAACAAAGGCGAGTGAAATACTCACAAAAAGAAGCGTCGAGAAAATTCTATTGAAACTCATGGTCAATACTGGTTAATCTGAAATCGAAGCTACAAGTATTGTACTAAGCCTGAAAACCAAGCCTATAAAAATGCTATAAGTTATCAAAATGAAGAATATCAACACGTTTCGTTCCATAGTAACGTGTGGTTGGTAGAAAAAAATGAATTTATTTCAGGTCGTTCCGTAGGAACGTCTGGTAGGAAATCAGGCACCATACGTTCCTACGGAACGATAAAAAACGAAACAATATCCAACCTACCAACCAATTGTCCCTTTGGGACAAAAAAAGGCCTGCTTCCGATGAAGCAGGAAAACACTAAGTTGCGCCTTGTCATACTCAGTGTCCTTCGCGGTTAAAAAAAGATCATAAAAAAGTCCCACTTCTGGAGAAGCAGGACAACATTTGGACATTTTAAATCCCCGTAAATCTGCGCTAGTTATCTGCGGCTATCTGCGGGAAATTAATTACAGGAAATTAGGTCTATCCAGCTTCCTTCCTATCCGGAAAGCAGCATTCATCAAGCCCACATGAGAATAAGCCTGTGGAAAATTCCCCCATTGACTTCCTGTCTTTTGATCCACATCCTCAGAGAATAGGTGCAAGTGGTTACAATACTTCACAAGCGTCTCAAAACCTTCCACTGCTTCATCCAATCTTCCAACGCAAGCCAGCGCCTCTATATACCAGAAGGCACAGATCAAGAAGGTAGTCTCCGGCACACCGAAATCATCCATGTGCTTGTAGCGGTAGAAGAGGAAATCCTTTGCCAACAGCTCATCTTCCAAGGCTTTCAGGTGATCATTTGCACGCTCCAGATCTTCTCCGAAATACCCCATGGTTATCAACTGCAATGTGGAAGCATCCATATAAGTAGAGCCTAGCGCTTGCCCATAGGCTTTCTTCTCAGGCAGATAGCAGGATTCAATTTTTTTAATAGCAACATCCCGAAGCTGAATAGCTTTTTGGTACATGCTATCGTCTTTCAGGCGAATACCGATTTTTGCCGCAGCACAGGCTCCAGCCCAGTGAAACAAGAAGGTATAGCAGTGCTCCTGAGCTAGATTTCTAAACTCCCAAAGCCCCGCATCTTTCTCATTCATTGTTGCTTCGATCTTATTCAGCAGGTTCATGATCATCGGCTTGGAGCTACTTCTCTCCTCTTCTGTAAAACGCTGATCGGAATACAACGGAAGCAAGGAAACCAGCACCTGACCATAGAGATCATTCTGAATGTGGGTGTAAGCTTGGTTACCAAAGCGAACGGGCTTCTCACCCAAATAACCATCCAGATCAGAAATCTCCTCCGTCAAAAGTGAATCGCCTGTGATCGAATAAAGTGGCTGATAGCGGCCATCGTCTCCGGGACGCAGATTATGAATAAACTCGAAGTACTTCTCCAACTCCTCGAAGTGCCCCAAGCTATTGAAGCAAGTCAATGTGTAATAGCTATCCCGAATCCAGCAATAGCGGTAATCCCAGTTTCTGGTAGATCCTGGCGACTCAGGCAAACTGGTCGTTGATGCTGCAATGATGGCTCCTGTATCTTCGTACTGGTGGATCTTGAGTATCAAAGCCGAGCGAAGCACCAATTTTTGATGAAAATTGGAAATACTGGTGGACTTCACCCATTCCTGCCAATAGGCATTAGTGGCATGTAAAAACCGCTCCGAAGTAGTTTCAATTGGAGCTTCCAAAGGTCTACCATAAGTAAGCACCAAATAAACAGGCTTATTCAAGGCAAAAGCCTTTCCATCCATTATGTAGCTCAATGGAGCATTAGTGGATAGTCTTAGCTCCTGATCAGTATCCATAAACCGAATATGATTAGACCCCATGCTAGCCTTCAGCAGTCTGGCGCCGTGCTCAGAAGAAGGCTGACATTTGATCAGGATTTTTGGGGATCCTGATATGGCTTCTATCTTACGGATCAGCATCAGCGGCTTATAGTAGCGATCAAAGTTTTTGAACCGTGGAGCAAAATCAGTGACGGCATAACTACCCTCTTCTGATTTGACCGTTGTCGTCAGGACATTGGTGTTTTCCAGATACTCCTGAGAAGACTTAAAGTCTCCTGACTCCGGATGAATGGTGAATTCCCCACCCTTTTCCCGGTCGAGCATTCCGCCAAAAATAAAATCAGAATCAAATCTTGGCAGACACATCCAGCTGATATTCGTGTCCAGTTCCACATGGGCGATATAGGCGCAATTGCCGATCACCCCACTTCCGTAGGTATGTTTTTTCATTAAGGTCAGGTTTGATTTTAAAAGTTAGGCTTCTGGGTCAACTATCAAGAAAGCAAAAAAGGGGATAGCATGCAAAAATCTGGTCTTCTAATGAAAATTCAGATCACACTTAATAATCAAACCTGACCAGATTCGGCTCCCGATCCACTGTCACTCCATAGATTGCTCTGTTTTCCTCATCTATAGAAAAACCGTTCAATGGATAATTGACTTGATATTGATTCAAAATATTTCCATCAAAATCGATTTCAAATAAACGATTAAGATTACTCATATCTGATATTTCGCCATACGTTTTCCCAAAGAATAAGACAAAAAATGAATTCTTACCCACAAAAACAATCAGTTCTACCCTTAAGATAATGGAAAACATAGATCCTAGTTCATATGGACTTAGAATTCAATCTCAATAAATTCAATTAAGACTTGGTTTGTAGTCATTCTATTAGAGATCTTTACTGTTGATCAGCTTAATTTGGCCATTCCTCAATTAAATTCATGGTAAAACCTATTTAGAATTGATTCAATTTAACCACAGAAATCCCCCATTTTTAAAAGCCTATTTTTAATTTATAAATTTTCTTTAATTTTAAATGACAATAGCAAAAATTGACCTTCAAAAGAAATTGATTCATCAATCGAATCCCTCAGATCTTCACTTACTTTTTCCAAATCCAAATTGGACAAAGACTCTGGCGTAACAACATATGTGAATATATTATCACTAAAATAAATATGTCTAAATAAAAAAATCCCATCAAAATCATCATACAAACTAGACCCTTGAGAAACAAAATTTGACCGTGGAAAATAAAAATATCTCATATATGATAATTTCCCATTATCTGATTTGATATAAATAAATGATGTTACTTTATCATTTAACACTAAGTAATCTATATTAGTAGAATAAGTCTTATCATTAAAAACCCTGTCAATTTCATCAATAGAAGAAAAACTTCCAAACAACTTATTAGGGAAGTTCACTATTCTTTTTTCAACAATTCTATTTTTATTCACATCAAATTTGTAAATAGTATCATTAAACGCTTGTGTAAAGTAGATACTTTCATTTATCTTATTGAAATAAATAGAATTATCTTGAAATTTTATATCAGTAGGTCTTTGCAAAATATCAGAGAATGTAATTTGACCATTATCCCAAATAATCAAATTATTGAATACATTCTCATTATTAAAAATATTTTCTTGAGCCAAATATATTAGATACTTTTTATCACTTATTTTTTCAAAGTTCTCAAAAAACAAACCGATCTTTATCGATTCTTTAAATTTAAAATTTGAATCATAGATAATGATTTTTTGACCAACCTTATCATAAACTTCTATAGTTTTATTTTCAGTATCAACTCTAAACCTATGTAAATACTGATATTCTTCAGGTCCTTCTCCTCGTTTTTCTAGAGTTGTTAGTAGATCACCTTCTTTTGAAAATTTAAAAATAATACCAAAATTTTTATCCAAAACATAAATATGGTCATCCAAAAAATTAATTTGATCAATTTTAGAAGGATATATCCGATCATTAAACTTGAGCCTTAGTATAGAAGGTTTTTCAAATATGGTTGATGCAAGTATTTTTTCATGATCTAGGGGAACTTCAATTTCCCCTAGAGTTTTTTGTTGATTTTGACAGGAAATTAGAATTATTAGAAATCCGAAAATCAGTAAAAACCTCATATTCAACCTCCTATTGATGGACATGTTAGAGTAAGTGGGGTATAATTTGAACATGATACATAGTTACACATAAAAACGCCTCCCGGTTCACAGCATTTACCTGTAACTGGTATTATAGATCCATCTGGACATTCGACCTCTCCATAGTACCTTTTTTCTGACCCTCTATCATCTGCTAAAGATGAATTAGTAATAGCGAATGCCCCAAAAAGGACCATCCCAAATAGTAATTTTTTCATAAGACTTTCAATTAGGTTGTTAAAAAATCCCGGCCGGAATAAGGTCTCACTTAAGACTTCGGTATAAGTTTACTATTTTTTTTTAATCGCAAGGATTAGTTTTAACATAACTAGGAAATTATTTACAAAACAAATAAATGCATATCACATTCATTTTCAAATTCATAACTGCTTCTCCTGCTATGCAGCTGCACTCTGTGACTGATCACTGATACTGCCTACTGATAAAGCTTCTTATCCTGAATATAATCCGACACGCCATCTGGAAGTAGGTATTTGACAGACTTGCCGGCAAGAATAGATTTGCGGATAAAGGTGGCTGAGATATCCAAAAGCGGCGCGTCGATCTGGGTAATATTCGGATGCTCAAAAGAATTTGCTTCTCCTGGTCGTGGATAGACAAAGATCTCATAATTGTCCAGAATAGTCTGGTAGTTTTTCCAGCGCTTCAGCTGAGTCAGGTTATCCGAACCTAAAAATAAGCAAAACTGGTGCTGTGGATATTGGTCAGTCAGGTAAGCGAGGGTGTCTATGGTATAGCTTGGCTTAGGCATGGAGAACTCCACATCTGAAGCCTTGAATTGATAATTGTCCTCGATTGCGAGCTCCACCATTCGCAATCGATCAAACTCGTGAATCAAAGACTGTCTTTTTTTGAGTGGATTCTGCGGACTGACCACAAACCATACCTGATCTAGATCGGTGCGGTCATGAAGTGTGTCTGCTATGATCAGATGACCAATATGGATGGGATTGAAGGAACCGAAGTATAGACCGATCTTCAAAACTTATCTGGCTAAAAATTCGCTGACTAAATACTCAGCTTCTGCGCTTGACTTTGAAAACTCGTCATTGACTACCGTCACATCAAACTGTGGCTCAAACTTGGATTCAAACTCTGCCTTGAATATTCGACGGGAAAGTGATTCTTCTGACTCTGTTCCTCGATCATTTAGTCGTTCTGCCAGCACTTTCAAACTAGGTACTTTCACAAAAATCGCCAATGCCTGATCTCCAAAGTATTTCTTTAGGGCTAATCCACCTTTAACGTCCACATCGAAAATCACAGCTTTCCCAGAATCCCAGATGCGTTGGATTTCTTCCTTGAGCGTGCCGTAGAAGTTGCCCGCATAGACTTCCTCCCACTCTATAAAATCGTCGTTATCGATATGTTGCTTGAATTGCTCTTGGCTTAAAAAGTAATAGTCTTTTCCATGCACTTCATGTCTCCCGCGTTTGTCACGGGTACAGGCAGAAATAGAAAATCCCAGATTTGGGATAGTTTGAATCAGGTGCTTCACTAAGGAAGTCTTGCCTGAACCCGATGGCGCTGAAAAAATAATGGCCTTTCCTTGGGTCATGACTATATAATATCCTGAATCTTTTCGCGAATACGATCGGCTAGTTCAGTGGGAACAGCGTGTTTGGTGCATTTTGTTTTCAATACATCTCGGATAGCCTGCTCCAGGTGGTAATGTTCAAAGCATGGTTGGCATTTGGCCAGCTTTTCCTTCAATACTTCCTTGCCTGAATCTTGAAGTTCACCGTCCAAAATACTTTCTAACAGCTCAAAGCACTTGCTCTCGTCGCTGCATTGCTTCTTTCGCTCTCCAGATGGGTTGTCATTCATTTCCATGGGTAATTTTTTTTAATCCTCCTCGTCCGTATTGTATCCCATATTGTGGGCGTAACCTTGAAGTTTCTCTTTCAATAGATTTCTTGCGCGGTGCAATCTGGATCTTACTGTCCCAATTGGGATATCCAGAATCTTGGCCATCTCCTCGTAAGTGAACCCTTCCAAGTCGCACAAGATAATCACTGTTCGAAAATCAACTGCCAAGCTATTCAATGCATTAGAGATCTCGTCACCTAGCATATCCTTCACAGACTCAGCTCTGAGATCGCTAGTAGTTTGGTAGTGAACATCATCGGAGTTGTAATAAGTTTCAACTTCCTGATAATCTACCTTTGCAGGCTGCTTACTTTTCTTCCGGTATTCGTTGATAAAACTGTTCTTCAGGATTCTAAATAGCCAAGCTTTGGCATTAGTTCCCTGCTCAAAAGAGTTGATAAACCGATAGGCTTTTAGGTAAGTATCCTGCACAAGATCTTTGGCATCATCTTCATCGAAGGTGAGCCTGTAGCCAAAATTGTACATTGAGTCTATGTGTGGCATAAACTCCCCATCGAAGATGGCATTTTTCTCTTCCTGAGAATATTTTCTGCGCTGGACTTCCGACATATGCCTCAAAAGTAATGATTGGGTCAATTTATTACTAGAAAATGAGAAAAATTCGAACGCATAAGATTTGAATATCGTTCGTACACCTTGAAAACTTTGATATAAAATCTTTTTTCCGTCTCTATTTCTGCTTGGGTTGAAAATTGAAAACTAAATAAACTACCAATAGCAAAGGAGCTCTTCGCTGTAGATATTGGATATTCATACCAAAAGAATTCGTGTGATTTCCTTTTCTTTGTGAGTAGTTAATATGATCTCCGTGATATGCCTAATAACTCATGAGCTTTGTAATTAAGCTAATCTCTTACCTTCCACTTCCAATACTTTATCTGATCTCCGATATACTTTATTTGGTAGCTAGATTTATTCTTGGCTACAGAAAAAAAGTTATTGATGAGAATTTGAAATTTGCTTTCCCGGAGAAGTCAGAGAAGGAACGCAAAAGAATCAGAAATAGCTTTTATAGGAATTTCACTGATTCGTTTGCCGAAACGATCAAGCTCCTGACTATTTCTCAGATAGAGTTTGAACGAAGATTTGAGATAGTTAATTCACATTACCTGGACGAAGTGGTCAATTCCGGCACTTCGGCTTTAATGGTTTCAGGCCACTTATTCAACTGGGAAATGGGGGTAATCGGTATCAATCAAGCGATCCAGGCTCCTGTAGAAACGGTCTATTTGAAAGTCAACAACCCTTTCTTCGATAGCTTGATGAATACTGTTAGGACACATTTTGGCGGAAAAGTTACAGAAAAAAAGGCTTTTCGGAGGACCATGCTTACCTTAGCAAAATCTCCCAGAGTAGTATTACTAGGTTCAGATCAGCGCCCTCCTAGTGCGGAGAAAAGATACAAAAGGGACTTCTTAAATAGACCAGCGGTCTTCTTTGAGGGAGCAGAGTTTCTTTCAAAGAAAATGAACCTCCACGTCATCTACGGCAAAATGACCAAAACAAAAAGAGGCCATTACCGCTACGAAATGATCAAATTAGCTGAGCCTCCATTTGTCGGACATTACGAGCACAGCATCACGGATCAGTTTTGCGAAATGCTCGAAGACAACATCAGACTTCAGCCGGATCTTTATCTCTGGAGCCACAAGCGATGGAAAATTTAAATTGAATGAACTTGTCCGCCATGGCGGATGGAAAAATTGGAAAATTGGAAGATTGAAAATTTCCAAATCCCACTTTAAACCTCAAATCTTGATACTAGTTACTTGATACCTATTCTTGACTCTTGTTTCTAGAATCTAGCTACTAAAAAATGGATTACCTCGATAGTTTAAACCCAGAGCAGCGAATGGCTGTAGAGCATACGGATGGTCCCGTTATGATCATCGCTGGTGCCGGATCTGGCAAAACCCGTGTGCTTACCTACCGAATCGCTCATCTGATTTATGAAAAGGGAGTTGATGCATTTAATATTTTATCGCTGACTTTTACGAATAAGGCGGCAGCGGAAATGCGCCACAGAATAGAAACCTTGGCTGGTTTAGAAGCTAGAAATACTTGGATGGGGACCTTTCACTCCGTCTTTGCAAAAATACTTAGAGTAGAAGCCCCAAAAATTGGTTACCCTTCCAATTTCACCATTTACGATTCTGACGATTCCAAATCACTCATTCGTTCGATCGTCAAGGAAATGCGTTTGGATGACAAAGTTTATAAAGCAAATGCAGTTCTATCGAGAATCTCTGGTGCCAAAAACCGCCTGATTACCTGGAAGGTGTATCAGGATGATCCATTTGTGAAAGCAGATGACGAAGCTGCGATGAAACCAAAAATGGGAGAAATCTACCAGCGCTATCAGGATAGACTTTTTAAAGCTGGCGCAATGGACTTTGACGATTTGCTTTTCAATACGAACATCCTTTTTCGAGATCATCTCGACGTGCTGAATAAATACCAACAGCGCTTTCGATACGTGATGGTGGATGAGTTTCAGGATACTAACCTCTCCCAATACCTCATCACCAAGAAGCTAGCAGCTGTCCATCAGAACATCTGTGTAGTAGGTGACGATGCGCAAAGTATCTATGCTTTCCGTGGCGCGGACATCCAAAACATCCTGAATTTCGAGAAGGATTATCCCGATCTTTTCGTGGTGAAACTGGAGCAAAACTACCGCTCAACCAAGACGATTGTGGATGCAGCAAATTCCATTATCGACAAGAATAAAGCCCAACTCAAAAAAAACGTCTGGACATCAAACGGAGATGGAGATCTTATCGAACTGGTCAAAGCAAGCACTGACAGCGAAGAAGGCCGAATTGTTGCCTCCACAATTTTCGAAGAGCGAAATACCAAAAAGCTAAATAACAGCGATTTCGCTATCCTTTACCGTACAAACTCCCAATCCAGAGCGATAGAGGAAGCGCTTCGCAAATTGAACCTGACTTACAAGATCGTGGGTGGTCTTTCTTTCTACCAACGCAAGGAAATCAAGGATCTGATGGCTTACATGAGATTTACAGTGAATCCCGTGGATGAGGAAGCTTTCAAACGGATTGTGAACTATCCAAAGCGTGGCATTGGAGATACGTCTGTCGATAAAATTTTGGTTGCAGCATTTGATCATGACATGCAGCTTTGGGAAGTGGTGCAAAATGCGCATAGCTTCATCGGTGGTAGAGCTGCAAGTCAACTGGATGACTTTGCTACGATGATCAAAGCGTTTAAGATCGAGGTTGAACGCAAAGATGCTTTCGAGGCAGCAAGTAGCATAGCGAAGCAAAGTGGTCTTTTGCGCGAGCTCTATGAAGACAAAACTATAGAAGGACTGAACCGCTACGAAAACGTTCAGGAATTGCTCAATGCGATCAAGGAATACGTAGATAATGAAGAGAATGAGGACAAAAGCTTAGGAGCTTTTCTACAAGAAATCGCCTTGCTTACAGACAATGACCGGGACAAAGACACCACAGATGCGATCACACTGATGACCATTCACTCTTCAAAAGGACTGGAATTTAAGCAGGTTTTTGTGGTGGGAATGGAGGAGGATTTGTTTCCTTCACAGATGATGATGCAAAGTCGGGAAGATTTGGAGGAGGAACGTAGATTGTTTTACGTAGCCACCACCAGAGCGATGGATAAGTTGTATTTCACCTATGCGCTCACGAGGTATCGCTACGGCAGATTACTGAATTGTGAACCGAGCAGATTCCTGGAAGAGGTATCTCCAGATTGCATCAAAGTGAGTAAAAAAGTATCTTCGAAAGAAATGCCTGGAGCTTTTCGAAGAGAGGGATTACCTGGAAGCTCAGAATCGGCATCAGGCTATATTGGAATCAAAAAGAAACCGGAAACAAGGATGCCTACTGCGATGAAACTGCATACTCCCAGCCCGGACTTCAAGCCTTCCAATACGAACAATCTACAAGCAGAGCAATTGGTAGAACATCCAAAGTTTGGCTTTGGGAAAGTTCAAAAGATTGAAACCGAAGGAATTAACCGAAAAGCTTCGATTCAATTCGAGCATTTTGGCGAGAAAACATTATTACTTAGCTTTGCGAAGCTCAGAATTATAGACTAATCACCTGCACCCCTGCCTTTTGGTAATTTTTTCATTACCTTAAATAGCGCTAAACGGGATGCACTATGGAGCCACTAGAACTAGATAAACAAAAACTCATTTTGAAAGAATACGGCAAAAACATTCAACGCCTCGTTGATCACATCACGGCGATTGAAGATCGTGATAAGCGTACACAAAGCGCCTATACTGTAATTGAAATCATCAAACAGCTCAATCCCAGCGTAAAGCAGGAGAACGATCAAAAGCTTTGGGACGACTTGTACATCATGTCAGATTTCAAACTTGATGTAGACGCTCCTTTCCCGATGCCTGAAAAGGAATTGCTTGGTAAAAAACCACTGCCTATTGGTTATCCAACAAGTGAAATCAAATTCAAGCATTACGGCCGAAACATCGAGAAATTGATAGAAGGAGCAATAAAGCTTGATGATGACGAGGAGCAGGAAGCTGCAATTATTTTTATCGGTCAGCTCATGAGAAGCTTTCACTCCACCTGGAACAGAGAAAATTTCGATGACGCAATAATCTTGGATGACATCAAGACGTTATCCAAAGGGAAATTGCACATCGATTTGGAGAAGGTCAAAGAAAATGGACTATTTGAATCCAATACGCACCGAGACTTCAAACCACCTCGCCAAGAAGAGCGCACTAACAGTAAAAACAAGCGATCTAATCACAATAATAAGCGTCGCTCAAATAACGGACACAACAAAAAACGTAGAAATTAATGGGGTCATTTCGGGTCAATGGTGGAATTAAACTCAAAGGTGAAATAATTCCTCAGGGAGCAAAAAACGAAGCACTTCAGATTCTATGCGCTGTTCTTCTCACACCGGAGAAAGTAACCATAGATAAAATCCCAAACATCGTAGACGTCAATAAGCTTATTGATTTGTTGAGCGATATGGGTGTAAAAGTCACTAAAAAAGGTCCTGAGACATATACTTTTCAAGCTGACGAAGTCAACCTTGACTTCATGGAAACAGAGGAATACCTCAAAAAAGCATCAGCTTTACGAGGATCAGTAATGCTTTTGGGTCCTTTGCTGGCTCGATTTGGTACTGGAAAGCTATCTAAGCCAGGAGGAGATAAAATCGGCCGCAGAAGAATGGACACCCACTTTACAGGTTTCCAGAAACTCGGAGCAAAATTCAATTACGATTCAAAAAATGAGATTTTCCACATCGATGGAAAGGATCTAAAAGGTTGCTACATGCTTCTTGATGAAGCTTCTGTAACTGGTACAGCAAATATTGTCATGGCGGCCGCAATGGCTGAAGGAACTACGACTATTTATAACGCAGCTTGTGAGCCCTACCTGCAGCAGCTTTGCGACATGCTGAACCGCATGGGAGCGAAGATCTCAGGAGTTGGATCAAACCTGCTCACTATCGAAGGTGTGAAAAAACTGGGAGGCACCACACATAAAATGCTTCCTGATATGATCGAGATCGGATCTTTCATCGGTCTTGCAGCCATGACCCAATCTGAGATTACGATCAAAGACTGTCAAATCCCTCGCTTAGGAATCATCCCTGATATGTTCCGTAGGATGGGTATCAAACTAGAATTCAGAGGAGATGACATCTTCGTTCCTGCTCAGAAGCATTACGAGATTGAAACTTTCATTGATGGTTCTATCCTGACTGTTGCCGATGCGATCTGGCCTGGTTTCACGCCTGATTTGTTGAGTATCGTTTTGGTGACAGCCACCCAAGCAAAAGGGACTGTGCTTGTTCACCAGAAAATGTTTGAATCCCGCTTATTCTTTGTGGATAAGTTGATCGACATGGGCGCTCAGATTATTCTTTGTGATCCACACAGAGCTACCGTGATCGGCTTGGACCGAAAAACAGAACTAAGAGGAATCCGCATGACATCTCCAGATATTCGTGCAGGTGTTGCCTTGCTTATCGCAGCACTTTCAGCAAATGGAACTTCCATCATTGATAATATCGAGCAGATCGATAGAGGCTATCAAAATATAGACGATAGACTAAGAGCTCTGGGAGCAGAAATTGAGAGAATCTCTTAACAGTATATAAATACTTACCTGTGAAGGGCTTTGAATGATTTTCAAAGCCCTTTCTTTTTTCTGCGAGTCTATTGACAAGGATTTTTTATTCTCTCTAACTCATTACCAACACTTTACCAGAAAGATAGGCTTCCACCAGAGATTCCACTAACAACTTGACCTTATTCAAGAATCTATTTGGACATAAAATAAATACCAGAGCAATATTCTTTCATTTCTTTCCTTTGCAAAAATTTTGGTAAATTCTGGCTTTAATAGCCAAAACAACCTATATGTCAAAGAAAAAACTCCGGAGCCAAGATTGGTACGGACGCACAGGAAAAGACGGGATTATTTATCGGTCCTGGATGAAAAACCAAGGTTTTCCTCACCATCTTTTTGAAGGAGATAAGCCTGTTATCGGAATCTGCAATACATGGTCCGAGCTTACTCCCTGCAACGCACATTTTAGAGATCTAGCAGAAGCGCTGAAGCGCGGCATCTGGGAAGCCGGTGGGTTTCCACTTGAATTCCCCGTTATGTCATTAGGTGAGTGTTCTGTCAAACCCACCGCCATGCTTTTTCGAAATCTTGCTAGCATGGATGTGGAAGAAAGTATTCGAGCAAATCCAATGGATGGTGTAGTCCTCATGTGCGGATGTGATAAAACTACCCCTTCTTTAGTCATGGGAGCGGCATCTGTGGATATTCCTTCAATAGTCCTTTCAGGTGGCCCAATGCTAGTCGGCCGCTACAAAGGAAAAAAAATAGGCACTTCTGACATCTGGAGATTTGCAGAGGAATTCAAGCTCGGTAAAATGACCCAAGACGACATGATAGAAGCCGAGGCAGCCATGTCTCGCTCAGTGGGGCACTGCGCACCTATGGGCACCGCATCCACTATGGCTGCCATGGTTGAGTCACTTGGTCTCTCCTTACCTGATAACGCCACCATCCCTGCAGCTGATTCAAGACGTAAAGTGCTTGCACACATGACGGGTATGCGGATCGTAGAGATGGTGAATGAAGACTTGAAAATGAGCAAAATCCTCACTCGAAAAGCATTTGAAAATTCTATTATGGTGAATGCAGCTTTGGGAGGGTCAACCAATTTTATCCTGCACCTTACTGCTATCGCGAAGAGAATCGGAGTAGATGTTGACTTGACTGATTTTGATAAATTTTCTTCCATGATTCCACTGATTGCTAATGTGCAGCCATCGGGAGAGCATTGGGTGGAAGACCTATTTTATGCTGGAGGCCTTCCAGCGGTAATGAAGGAAATAGAAAAACATTTGCATCTCGGTGAAATCACCGCAAATGGTAAACCTATAGGAGAAAACTTTTCTAAAGCTCAATGCTACGATAGAAACCTGATTGGTACTTTCGAAAAACCTATTAAGCCGGACTCAGGAATAGCAGTACTGAAAGGCAACCTTTGTCCAAATGGAGCTGTAATCAAGCCATCCGCGGCCACTCCTAGCCTACTGACCCACACCGGGCGGGCTGTTGTTTTTAACGATATTGATGATTACAAAGCTAGGATCGATACGCCTGAGTTGGATATCGATGAAACCTGCATCATGGTAATGAAAAACGTGGGACCCAAAGGCTATCCTGGAATGCCTGAAGTCGGCAATATGGGTTTACCCCAAAAGCTTCTCGCAAAAGGTGTCAAAGACATGGTGCGTATTTCTGATGGAAGAATGAGTGGAACAGGATATGGTACAGTGGTCCTCCACGTATCGCCAGAATCCGCAATTGGTGGACCATTGGCACTCGTTCAGACTGGTGATATGATTGAGTTAAATGTTCCTGCAAGAACCTTAAACCTGTTGATCTCTGACGAAGAATTCGAAAAAAGAAAAGCAGAATTTAAGCCTCTAAACTTGCCTTATGAGCGTGGCTACGTCAATTTATTTCTAGACAAAGTCAACCAAGCTCACGAAGGGGTAGACTTTGATTTCCTCCAAGGCAGTTCAGGATCCGAAGTGAAACGGGATTCGCATTAAAATGAAACCCAAAAAAACCGCTATAATCACCGGAGCAGGGCAGGGAATTGGATTAGCAATTGCCGAAAAACTTGCTGCCCAAAGCGTGAATATCATTATTAATGACCTTGAGGAAGGGCTCATTACTGATGCCTGCAAGAAAATTAGTATTGCTCATGGGGTACAAGCCATTGCTGTTTCCGGGGATTCTAGCGCTGAGGAAGTGATAGAAGAGTTGATACAGACAGCTCTGACCAATTTTGGAACACTGGATATTGTAGTAGCCAATTCAGGAATCACATTATTTGGACCCTTCTTGGAGTATTCTAGAGCAGATTTTATGGAAGTGACCAAAGTAAATCAACTAGGCACTTTCTTCTTGGCTCAGGCTGCTGCAAATGTGATGAAAGATCAAGTGAATGGTGGTGCATTGCTTTTCACTTCTTCCGTCACAGCGCATCAAAGCCATGAAAATCTCGCTGCATATGCCATGAGTAAAGCTGCTCTGGAAATGCTCGCGAAGAACTTGGTTCTCGAACTTGCTCCATTTAAAATCAGAGTAAACACTATTGCACCAGGAGCAACGGTAACAAACAGAACTATCCTTGATCCTGAATATGAAAATACCTGGTCGAAAATCACTCCAATAGGCAGACCGGCTGCAGTGCAGGATATCGCGAATGCTGCTGCATTTCTGGTTTCTGATGAAGCAAGGCATATCACCGGACAAACTTTAGTGATAGATGGTGGATGGACAAGTGTTAGCCCTTCACCTTATGCCTGAAAATCATCAAATCATTCTCAAGAACTTGAAATTATTCAAGCAGGCTCCCGCACCATGGAAATTGCAGGGAGAGGGGATAATTTTGGTCTATAAATTTTCAAAAAAATGGCTGGAGAGCAATGGGGATTTACCAGATCATTTGAAAGGAAAATTTAAAGGTGGCTTAGGCTATCTAATGTTAGTAAACTATAATTCCTCACCAGTTGGCCCATACAAAGAATTACTTTTCTTACCGGGGAAATTTTCTCTCTACGACAAGCAGTCAATCACCAAAATCTACGTGAGTACTGAAGTAAGTACTCAAAATGGCCGTTCCAATTGGGGAATTCCAAAACAGACCTTAGGGATTTCCTGGGAGAAAATTAAGGGTATGGAGCATATTGAAGTTAAAGACGGTGACAAGATTGCTTTTTCCTGCAAAGTAAAGTCTGGTGGAATTCCATTTCCTATCTCAACAAGTTTTTTACCTATAGAACTACACCAACAGTGGGATAAGGTTGATTTCTTCACAAAACCCTCAGGGAACGGTTGGGGAAAACTCGCTAAAGTCAAACACTTAACTATCGATCCTACTTATTTCCCTGATCTCTCCTCTAAAAAACCATTGTTCGTAGTAAAAATTAACCCTTTAAATATCGAATTCCCTAAAGCGAAGTATGCTTTTTAATACCATTTTCGTAACGAATATCATTATCACGAGAGCATTCAAATACTAGAAAAGAATTTGGATAGCAGCTAAATCCCTTCTGGATAGCCAAAGCTATTCACCAAGTAACTTCAACAGGAAAAAGTGAATATTTCTTTCCCCTTCATTTCTTTGTATGTTGATTATAAATAGGATTTTTAAATTCATTCAAAGCCTATTTCAACTATTTGAGTACCAGAAGTATAAAAAGTGGCTAAAAAATCAATCTGAATCTTAAGTCTGTTAACTTTATAAAAAAACTTATTCATGAAGAATCTTACGCTCATATTATTGCTAGTCTGGGCTCTCCAGGCTTGCCAACCAAAAGAAACTATGCCGGATACCTTGCCTATGAAAGTAGCGATGGCCTATGGTTTTGATAAGTTTGACGAGGTAAACTCTATAGCATACACATGGAATGTGCAGCGCGACTCAGTGAATGTACTTTCACGTGATTGGAAATGGAATATTAAAGATAGTACGGTTTATTACTCAGGAACTGACACCACATTTACATACAGCCTTACTGCAGAGTCTATGCCTGATAAAGACGCTGGATTTGTCAATGACAAATATTGGTTCATGATGCCATTCCAACTGGCTTGGGACACTGGGTACACTTACGAAACTGAGGAAAATGTACCAACTCCGATCAAGGGCACCAACTCCACTAAACTGACCATAGTATATAGCTCAGGAGAAGCTAAAGCACCAGGCATGGGATACACACCAGGTGACGCTTATGATTTGTATTTGGATGAAAATCATAAAATTTTAGAATGGACATTTAGAAGAGGAAATGGTGCCGAAGGCAGAACCTGGACTTGGGAAAATGAAGAAAAATTTGGTCCAATCACCTTGGTAAAAGACCATATGGGAGCAGATGGAAATCGGTTTATCTGGTTCTCCAATATTTCGGTGAATTAACCAAATACCAAAAGTCAAATAGAGCCGTTTGCATGTAGCAGGCGGCTTTTTTTGTTGCTTTTACTTATCTTAAATGCTCCGGAATTCTATGATTAGCAAACTCCAAAAAATGAACTCCAACAGTAGAAATTTTATCAAAACATCTAGTCTATTGCTTGGATCGAGATTAGTCTCCTATCCATTTACAGCCTTTTCAAAATCCAAGAAAGACTACACCGTAGGAGAAATTATGGATTTGTTTATTACCCAAATTCCGAATGTTCCTTTTACTTCAACCGTGAACACATTAAAATCAGGGATTAAAGACCAGATTATTTAGGCATTCCGGTTACACATTTTGCAAGTGGCAACTCTTTGAAGATGTTTTAATAGCTTTATACTCTTTCTACTTATTCACATCCCATGAAAAAAATCATCTTAGTATTTTTCCTTCTAGGCTTACATTACTGTATTTCTGCCCAACAGCTCGCCCATGATGAAGAAAAACTGATCGCCGAAGTAGAGAAAAACTACCAAGCAACCGTAGCGCTTCTTGAAGAGGTAACTAATATAAATTCAGGTTCACTCAATCTGGAAGGAGTAAAAGCTGTTTCCGATGTTTTCGAAAGGGAATTTCAAAAGATTGGATTTGAAACAGAGTGGTATAAACTTCCTCCGGAAGCCAAGAGAGCTGGACATTTTATTGCTACGCGCAAAGGAAATTCCGGTAAAAAGATTTTTATCATCGGTCATCTCGATACAGTTTTTGAAAAGGACATGCCTTTTACCCCCTTCACCTATTTGAATGATTCTACTGCAACGGGACAAGGAGTAAATGACATGAAAGGTGGAGATGTGATGATTTTGGCAAGTCTGAAAGCGCTGTATGATTTGGGAATGCTGGAAGATAAAACTATCACCGTTTATTTCACTGGCGATGAAGAAAGCTCAGCAGATGAAGAGCTTTCCAGAAGGGATTTTATTGCCAGAGCAAAAGAACATGACATTGCATTGGCTTATGAGACTACTCAGAGTTTCGGAATCGCCACGGTAGCCAGACGAGGCAGTAGTAGTTGGAGATTAAAAACCAGCGGAAAACAGTCCCATTCCAGTGGTATTTTCAGGGAATCTGTAGGCTACGGAGCTATCTATGAAGCGGCGAGAATCTTAACAGAATTCCAGGAAGAATTGGCAGGCGAGCAGTATTTGACCTTCAATCCAGGACAGATTATCGGAGGTTCAGATATCAGTTATAATACCGAAACCGGAAAGGGAGAGGCACTTGGCAAAACAAATATTGTTGCCAGAGAGGCATTTGTAACTGGTGATTTAAGGTTTTTGGGAGAAGAGCAAAAAGCTGAAGCTCGTTTAAAAATGAAGGCGATTGTAGATCGGCATCTAAATCAAACCGATGCCGAAATCACTTTTGAAGATGGGTTGCCTTCCATGATCCCTACCGAAGGAAACATGGCTTTGGCAGAGAAACTTAACGTACTGAGTCAAGACATGGGTTTGGGCGAAGTGAAACCTGGTGATCCAGGTAGTCGCGGTGCTGGAGACATCTCCTTTGTGGCTGACTTCGTCGATTGCTTAGACGGTCTCGGTGCTTCAGGAAATGGAGCCCATGCTCCTGGAGAAACAATTAACATGAAAGAATACCCAGAATTAATAAAAAGAAGCACCTTATTCCTTTATCGATTGACGAGGTAAACCAGTAAATTCGCGCCTCTTCGAAATGATATTAAAGATAAATGCCTAAAAAGAAGTCAAGGTCTGCACCGCTAGGTTTAGTATTTCTTGGAGTGCTCCTGATCAGCGCAGCGATATTCTTTATTTATACTACTTGGATCCAGCTACATGGCAAACCTTCTTATGTCAACAAGCCAATTTCTGAGCAAGAGGAGTTGAAATTTGATTACGTCTTCAAAACCCAAACTGATGGCATTTTGGGTATAGATATCTCTCATTATCAAGGTAAAATCAATTGGGATGAAATCGAGCTAACAATAAAGGATAGACCTATTGAATTTTTTATTTTTCGAGCAACAATGGGTGATGATCAAGATGAGCTTTTTGAGGAATATTGGAAAGCCCTGGACACAATGAACATCAGGAGAGGTGCTTATCACTATTATCGTCCCAACCAGAACAGTACCCTACAAGCAGAGAACTTTATCAAAAATGTAAGTTTGAAACCCGGTGATTTTCGCCCAATACTCGATATTGAGAGGCATTCCACGATTCAATCCAAAGACAGACTCCGAGAGGGAATTCAAAACTGGCTCAATTTAGTCGAAGCTCACTTCGGGGTAAAACCTATTATTTACACAGGCGACACTTACAATCTTGAGGTTTTGAATGGTCAAGGCTTTGAAGATTATCCTTTGTGGGTAGCAAATTATAATCCTATCCGAGAGCCAAAAAGTGACTTCTGGATCATTTGGCAATTCACAGAAAAGGGAAGGGTAAAAGGAATTAAAGAACCCATTGACCTAAACGTGTTGAGAGGAGGACCCAAAACGTTGGAGTCACTTCTGATCGATTGAGCTGGTACCCTGATTTAGATTAAGACCTTCAAAATACTTGATATTAAGGATCAAGGCAAAACTCTTTTCCAATGGGATAAGTGAAAAAGAATTATAATTTGCGAAAGCAGTGCTTTTAACCTAACCCAAAAAAGACCGTGAAGACTTACTATTTCCTTTTATTTCTTCTTCTGCTAAGTGCATTTAGCGTAAAGGCTCAAGACAGCTATGAAGACGGCCCTAACTCAGATGTCTATGAGACCATTCCAAAGGGAATTGTAACAAAACATTCCTGGGAAAGCACCATATTTCCAAACACCATCCGAGATTACTATGTCTACGTGCCAGCGCAATATGATGCCTCGGAGCCAGCTGCGTTGATGGTTTTTCAGGACGGGCATGCCTATGTCAATACAAAAGGAGATTTCAAAGTTCCTACCGTTTTTGACAATCTAATCGCGCAGGGGAAGATGCCAGTGACCATTGGGCTTTTTATCAATCCTGGCCAAGATAAGAATCTGCCAGAACCAGAAAGTCCTTATAGAGTCAGCAACAGAAGCTTGGAGTATGATGACATGTCCTCTACATATGGTGATTTCTTGCTGAATGAAATGATTCCAGAATTGAAGAAGAGTTTTAATATCTCTGACGATCCTAAAATGAGAGCCATTGCCGGACTTTCTTCCGGAGCCATTTGCGCGTTCAGCGCGGCTTGGTTTCATCCAGAATCTTTTCATAAAGTACTCAGTCACATTGGAAGTTTCACAGACATCCTTGGTGGACACAATTATCCACCGATGATTCGTAAGACAGATAAAAAGGACATCAAAGTGTTTATGCAAGACGGCTCATCAGATCTGAATAATCAATTTGGGAATTGGTGGCTAGCCAATCTGCAAATGGAGTCTGCGCTGAAATTCAAGGATTATGAATATGAGTTTGTTGGAGGTACGGGAGGGCATAATGGCAATCATGCAGGTTCGATTTTACCAGAATCTCTAGCTTGGCTCTGGAGTGATGTAGTGCCCGAAAGAGTCGCATCACAAGTATATTCTTTTCCATCTGGTAAAGCTGACACCGTCCTTATGAAAGGAGAAACTATGCATCTCGATGACATGGAATTTACAGTGAACTTTATCAAACCTGCGGCTAAAAAGACCTTTTTAAACGCCAAAAAAGAACAAATCTTGATCATCAAGGAAGGTGAGGTAAAAGCAACCTTGAACGGTAAGTCCAAAACTCTCGGAGCTAACAGCGTGGTAGTGATCATGCCTGGTGACAAAGCGGAATTTATAGCTAAATCTGAAGGCGCAGCATATTACCAGATGGCTTATACTTCGAAGGATTTTAATATGAAGCGGGGAAAAAAGGCAGGATCAGAAATCTTGGCTTACAGCGAACTCGAATATAAAACGCACGACCGTGGTGGAATTCGAAATTATTTCCACCGAGAAACTGCCATGTGCCCGTACTATGAAATGCACATGACAAATCTGAACCCAGGCATAAAAAGCCATGAACCGCATACCCACGTGGCCACAGAAATAGTAATCATGATAGAAGGTGAAACGGAGATGGAAATTGGTAACCAGAAATATCTTGGTAAAGCTGGAGATGTTTATTTCTTAGCCTCATCCGTTCCACATGCGATTCGAAATATGGGAAATAAACAGACTAGGTATCTGGCATTTCAGTGGAATTAAATTTAAAGGAATATGCTAAACGAAACCTCATAATTACACGGTGAAAAACCAACACTGAAGATCCAAACAGATACCTCAAAACCGAAATGCATATCCTATAAAAATGAATGGCCTAGGCCACAAACTGGCATCCCATTAAATTTTAGTACTTTACATACTTTCAATCCAGCCGTTTTCAAATACAAATGAAAAAAACCACCCGAATCTTATCTGCCTTTGTCACTTTTGTAGCTGTATTTTATTTTACATTTTGGATTTTCGGAGCTATTGTATCAATATTTTTCGATTCAGATCCTCCGAAATGGGCAATGGTAATTTCGAGTATTGCAAGTTTTATTACCGCAGGGTATCTAGCAAATCGTGTTTGGAAAAAACAGGGAAATAAGAAGCCTAGTCAAGGATCTTACATACTCGCTGGAGCTCTCGGGGTAGGCGTAGTAGGCTTCATACTAGGTTTTTTTGGCCCATTGATTTTGACCCCAGAAGCCAACCAAGGACCCTTACTTGGCATTCTTATTACCGGTCCAGCTGGTATTGCATTAGGTGCCATAGGAGGCTCCATTTATGGGGAAATAAAAAAGAGAAAGGCTAAAAAAGTTGTTAAAGCCAATCAAAATTGATTATTTCAAATTAAGCTTATGTAGTCCAGCATTTTCACTAAAGTGAAGCGAATTGACAAGTCCAAAATTAAGACAGATCAGGCCTTAGTTACCCTTATTGAATTTAATATCACCCCATCAAACTGAAAATAAAGTACATCACCAGCTTGAAATGTAAATTTCTGCCAATACGGATTTGAAAAATAGATCAAATACATACTTCAAGCCCCATTCACCCCAAATATTAAGCATTTGATTCTTTACAACTTAAGAATTTCACTTTAATCCACTACTCCTAATCGTGTGTGAAAATGAATAAGATTCAGGGCACTAACAATAACAAGAATTGAATTAAAAATCCTTTACTTGATGAAATGTACTTATTTAAATAACTAATGGAAGAGTATGTAATTTGTTCAAAACAAATTCACCTCGACAGATGTAGTTATAGCAAAACCCAAACTCTTTCAACAGAAAAAGAGATTCCACAGCAACATATACAAATGAAAAAATTAAAATTCGATAAAACTGGAAATGCTGAATTCTCCAAAACCTTACGGATGAGGGTTAATGATCACTTCAAAAATAACAACAAGAATATCTATGGAAATGCAAATATGGTCTTCAAGACTGTTATTATGCTGTCCGTTTTTATTGTCCCAATCATCATTATCTGCACAGGTGTAGTAGCTAATGCATACTTACTTTTTACACTATACATTACAAGCGGACTTGGGATGGCTGGAGTGGGCATGGGGGTTATGCATGATGCCATTCACGGTTCCTATTCCAAAAATCAGACTGTGAACAAGTATTTGGGATATACTATGAATCTCATAGGGGCCAACGCCAATGTTTGGAAGGTGCAGCACAATGTACTACATCATACTTATACCAATATTGATCATGCTGATGATGATATCAACGCCCCGTTTTTCTTAAGATTTTCCCCTAACGCTAAACTGTATTGGATCCACCGGTTTCAATACTTGTACATTTGGTTTTTTTATGGGCTCTCTACGATTTCTTGGATTACAACTAAGGATTTTGTCCGCGTCAACCGATACAAAGAAATGGGCTTTTTCAAAAAAGGAATAGAATTCAAAAAGGAGATCTTAAAAATTCTTGGGTGGAAAATATTCTATTATTCTTATGCGCTAGTGATTCCTCTACTTATGGTGCCTCTCCCAACTTATATAATCATTCTAGCATTTTTGAGTATGCATTTCGTCACGGGAATATGCATCAGTGCAGTGTTTCAGACGGCTCATATAGTCTCAGATGCATCCTTCCCACAGCCCGACGCTGAGGGTCAAATGGAGGGAGATTGGACAGTCCACCAGCTGGCTACTACCAGCAACTATGCACCGAAAAGTAGATTCTTTTCATGGCTTATAGGTGGGTTGAATTTTCAGGTTGAGCACCATTTATTTCCTAATATATCGCACGTTCACTATCGTGAGCTTTCAGTTATAGTTGCTGAAACAGCTCAGGAATTCAATGTACCATACTTGGTAAGAGACACGTTTATGGATGCTATTAGTGATCATATCGATATGTTGAGACAGTTAGGAAGAGCTTAGGGGATTTTCTGACGAAAAAGCACCTCTACTTAAAAGGACGAAATTTGTAACAAGGCACGAAGTAGCTTAACTTATTTGGCTAAACCCTGTAGCCATGACAGCTTTTACTATTCTCCTTTTATTGCTCACTTTTTTTTCAGGTCCAAAAGAAAAAGAAGCCCCAAAAGCTTCTCAGCCAAATATCCTGTTTCTGATAGCAGATGACTGGTCATATCCGCATGCTGGCATCTATGGTGATCCTGTGGTCAGAACACCGACTTTTGACAGATTGGCTGCTGAAGGAGCAGTATTTACCAATGCCTATACTGCATCCCCTTCTTGCTCCCCGTCCCGGGCAGCCGTACTGCTGGGAAGGTATCCGCACCAAAATGGCGATGGAGGAAATCTCTGGTCGGAATTCCCCAATACCCATCCTACGTATGTCCAGCTACTGGAACAAGCTGGATATTTCACAGGCTCCACTAGAAAAGGCTGGGGTCCTGGAGATTTTCAAGCAACTGGCTTCACGAATAATCCTGCCGGAAAACCCTATGAAGATTTCAAAGCTTTTCTAGACGAAAGACCAAAAGGCTCACCTTTTACATTTTGGTTTGGGAGCACAGATCCGCATCGGGAATATGACACAAACACGGGAATCCAAACCGGGATGAAATTGGAAGATGTTGTCGTTCCTGGTTTTTTCCCAGACAATGACTGCGTGCGAAATGACATCCTTGATTACTACTTTGAGATCGAGCGCTTTGATCGAGAGTCTGGACAACTGATCCAAATGCTGGAGGAAATGGGAGAACTCGACAATACCATCATCGTGATGACCAGCGACAATGGCATGCCTTTCCCTAGAGCCAAAGCCAATCTCTATGACTACGGTACACGTATGCCGCTTGCAATCCGCTGGCCCGAAAAAATCAACCCAGGAACCGTAATCGATGATTTTGTGAATTTTGTAGACTTTGCACCGAGCTTTGTAGAAGCTGCTGGATTAACTCAAAACTCCATGTCAGGACAATCCCTTTGGCAGTTAATAGCTGGAAAAAAGCAAAACAGAGATCAGGTGTATTTGGAACGGGAGCGTCATGCAAATGTGCGTAAGGGCGACCTCTCCTACCCTATGCGGGCTGTCAGAGATCACCAATACCTTTACATCCGAAACATGATGCCCGAGCGAAATCCTGCCGGAGATCCCACCGTTCATCAATCCGTGGGACAATATGGGGACGTGGACAATTCCATCACCAAGTATCTGATCATGAGCATGGAGGGAAAAACTCAGGCAGGAAAGCCTGACTATTTCAGTTTAGCTTTTGACAAAAGACCTTCCGAAGAACTTTATGACGTAGTGGTAGATCCTTATCAGCTAAACAACTTAGCCGGGGATAAAACCTATGCAACTGTCAAAGAGGAAATGAGAAAAAAGCTTCAAAGTTGGATGGAAGAAACGGGAGACCTGAGAGCAAGCGAACCCCGCTCTTTGTATTGGGATGAAGTACGGTACACGCCTACTTACCAGTTGAAAGATTTTGATTACAAGCAAGGCATAGAAAATTATCAGATTAAGCCACCATTTGGCAAGTTTGCCAAAGAAGGAATTCCGTGTTTATAAAGTAAATCAATTCATCGGAGCGAATTTTCATGGATTTCACCTATTCAAACCAGAATAAAAAGTCACCCAAAAAATGAGATTAAACCAAAAAACGGCCATCATAACCGGTGCTACAAGTGGCATGGGAAAAGCCATGGCCGAACGATTCGTCAGTGAAGGAGCCTCCGTGATTTTGAGCGGACGAGATGAGAATCGAGGCAAGGATTTAGAAAGAAACCTCACTCAAAAAGGCGGAAAGGCATTTTTTGTAGCGGGGGACATTTCTCATATATCAGTAAATGAAGCACTCGTTAAAGCGGCTATTCATAATTTCGGAAAACTGGATATTGTAGTAACCAATGCAGGAAAATTAGGATTAGGATCAGTAACGAACATTTCGGTTGAAAAGTGGAATGAAACGATATGTACCAACCTGAATTCCGTGTTTTACCTGAGCCGATTTGCGATTCCTGAGATGCAGAAAAATGGAAAGGGAGTCATCCTTGCGAATAGTTCGATTGCGGCTTTCAAAAGTTTTCCCAACCATGCAGCTTATTGTGCGAGCAAAGCTGCTCTAGTGGCTTTGGTAAAAGAGATGGCTTTAGATTATGGTCCAACCATCCGTGTAAATACAATTTGTCCCGGCCCAGTTAATACGCCCATGATCTGGGATTCAGCCAAAGCATTTGCTGAGCCTGACACCATCGTGCAGCAAACCGCCAATAACACGTTGATGAAGCGACTTGGAGAACCAGAAGATATTGCTTCGCTGGCCTTGTTTCTGGTTTCCGATGAAGCCTCATGGATAACAGGTTCGGCTTACACCATTGATGGCGGAATTTTGGTGAAGTAGGCTCGATAATTCTATTGGCGGATAAAAAAGCCTAGGGTCTCTGCTCGGAATTTGCAACCCCGAGCAGCGACAGCGGCATAACTTCCACTACTTCAACACCATCGCCCCCTCGCTTGGCTCATAGCCGATTCGATGAGCTAGCACATAGAGTGAATCCCCAGCATTCATTTCAAAAGGAACTTGATAAACTGACCACACATCAGTTGCAGTATTTTTGAAGCCAATCGAAGCACCTTCTGTTGCCGATGAAAGTGACACTTTACCATCTTCAAATTTCACCTCAACAGGCTCTGTGGATGGTGGCTGATCTGCTCCTCCCCACCATTGGCTTACCATTTCCATTTCTGGAACTGCAGCCATATCTCCATAGTTTTCTATCCATTTCAAATGAGCATCACGAAGCTCAGTGAGCTTATCCGCATAGTCAGGATTACCAACTAGGTTGTTGAATTCATAAGGATCTGACTGGGTGTCATACAACTCTTCTTCAGGTTTGGACTCATCAAACCATCTCTCCTGATTTTCATCCAACTTGCCATCTTCATGCAATTCCAGCAAATGAACCATCAGCGGATTGCTTAATCTATAGGCTATTTTCTGATAGTTTGGCTTTTCAGGCATGTAGTTCTTGATGTACTTAAATCGGCCATCACTTACTGCACGCACTCGATCTACTTCAGAATCCATTCTATCACGAGCAGCATAGATATACTTTCTTGGCTCTGATTTTTGCTCTCCCAAGAACGCTTGGCCTTGCATATTATCAGGTATTTTCACTCCTGCCAAAGAAAGAACCGTAGGGCCAAAATCCACAAAACTCACCAGTTGATCGTCCACTGTTCCAGGCTTGATGAAAGGTGCTTTTATAAATAGTGGAACTCTCAAACCTCGATCATATAATTCTCGCTTATAATATGGCATACCGTCCCCATGATCTGAATAGTAAAAAATGATCGTATTCTCATACAGTCCATCGTCCTTTAGCTGCTGGAGGAGTTCACCCACTTGAGTATCGAAGCGCATAATATTTGTGATAAATCGAGCCAAAGTCCTACGGGTAATCGAATCGTCAGGATAAACCGGAGGCACGGTCACGTCTGCTGGATCAACAAGCAGATTCTCATTTTCCCTTGCCCACACTTGGGATTCATGGGTAGTGGTAAAATTAAATATTGAGAAGAAGGGTTGGTCAGGATCCTTACGGTTTCTCCAATGCGCTTTATTACTACTTTCATCCCACATGGTGCCCGGCGCCTCGAATTGAAAATCCTCTTTTACATTATTACTTGTGTAATATCCAGCCATGCGCAGGAATTCTGGATAGCCACGCATCCCCTCCGGAATTACTGCAGAATAAGGCTTATGATCCGGCGGATAATTTGCCCCGGGAGCTGAAGAAAACGATAGCGTGCGCATATGCATCGCTCCTATAGAAGTCTGATACGCACCTGTGATCAGCGCTGCACGACTTGGAGCGCAGACTCCAGCAGTAGAAAAGGCATTGGTGAAAATCACTCCAGACTTGGCTAAAGAATCCAAAACGGGTGTTTTACCTCCTGTGCCTCCATATACTCCCAAGTGTTCTGGAGACATGTCTTCATTTACAATCCAAAGGATATTAGGACGTGTTGGATATGTGATTTCCGCAGGTTCTTGTATCTCCTTTTGACAGGAATAAAAGAAAAATGCAAGAAGACAAATGGCAAGTATATGCTTCATAGGTCAGTGGGTTTAAGCAATTCAAGATATTCCATTTACCCTAGAAATTAAAACTTTATGATCATGCCTTGAAAACAAAGCTTTAGAACATTTTACATTTCTGCCGTTGATAGTAAAGTTCTTTGGAATCAGTTTCAGCTTTGGTACCTTATTGAAAAATCAACCAGTTTTGCAATCGCTCATATCTTATCCATGAAAACTGATTTTATATGTACTATCCCAGTGCTACCATCTCAAAACATAAATAGAGACTTGGATTGGTATTATCAGAATTTTGGTTTTGTTAAGACCTTCGGGGATCATATGTATGCTGGCATGCGACTGGAAGGAATTGAGCTACATTTACAATGGCATGCTGACACTCCTGATGACCCACTTTTGGGAGGTTCGGTAGTTCGCATATTTGTCAAAAATATCGAGCCCTATTTTGAATCCCTAGTAATCAAAGGAGTAGTAACATGCGATAAACTTCGCAAAAACACCCCTTGGGGCACACATGAATTTGGTCTCTATGATTTGAATAACAATGCGATTTTCATCGTCGAAGACATTGTATCCTCAGCAGAAAAAACCTCTTAAATACACGGATCTGCTTCCTATTAAGATAGGATTTAACCTATTTTGATGGATGAAACAACAACTGGGACAGATCGCGATTTTGGTCAGAGATTATGATGAGGCAATTGAATATTACACAAACGTTTTAGGATTTGAGCTGCTTGAAGACACACATCTCAGCGATGTGAAGCGCTGGGTTCGTGTAGCGCCTCCGGGCTCTTCTTGTCATTTACTGCTAGCCAAAGCCGCTGATGAATTGCAGAGAAATCAAGTCGGGTTTCAATCTGGAGGCAGAGTTTTCCTATTTTTATATACCGACAATTTCTACAGAGACTATCATAACTATACATCAAAAGGGGTAGAATTCATCCGAGAGCCTTCTGAAGAGGCATTTGGCACTGTTTCGGTTTTCAAAGATTTGTATGGTAATCTTTGGGATTTTATTGAGAGGAAATGAAAAAGCTGGATGACGGATGACCGAAATAGGTAACCCTAAGAAGTTGGCCAAAACCTGACGGCTGTTATCTTACTTTCAAATCATCACCGAGATATATTAAACAATTCTTAATTTTAAACTCATCTATTTTACATTCCCAATTTGGAAAATCAACCCAACAACCCACTTCACGGCATCAAGCTTGCAGAAATCGTCGAGCATCTAGTTGAATTCTATGGCTGGGAAGAACTCGGAGAGCGAATAAACATTCGCTGCTTCACGCATGATCCTTCAGTCAATTCCAGTTTGAAATTTCTCCGGAAAACACCCTGGGCTAGAGAACGGGTGGAAGGGTTGTATCTGAAGTCTTTGCGAGATGCGAAGAAAAAGTGAGTTTTATTCTCGCAGCGGCGCGGCGACGCAGCGAAAATAAAGTTTGTCATGAATGTACTCGTCTGATGAATTTCTCAAGATCTGTCAAAATTGATCGTTGAATTGCATTTGTACTCTCTGCGATCCCGATAGCCTTCGGGACTCCGTGTTCTTAGCGGTTCAGATAATCAAGACCTTCGAGGTTTTCTAAACCTCAAAGGTTAAAAAAAGCCCGAAGAAATCTCCGGGCTTTTCGTTTTATGGTCTGTGGTTGTTATACGTAGTTATTCAACATCACCGGCATTACCAGCATTAGGATGTCTTCGTTTTCGTCCTGCTCAGCTGGAAGAATCAACCCTGCACGGTTAGGAGCAGAGAACTTCAAGCTAACTTCTTTGCAAGAAAGGTTATTCAACATTTCCACCAAAAACTTCGCGTTGAATCCGATTTCGATATCTTCTCCATCATGCTCACAAGAAAGTCTCTCGTTCGCTTCGTTTGAGAAATCCAGATCTTCAGCTGAGATCATCAATTCGCTACCAGTCAATTTCAATCTCACCTGATGCGTAGTTTTATTCGCATAGATTGCAATTCTTCTCAATGAGCTTAACAATTCTGAACGGTCAATAGTCATCACGTTCGGGTTTTCCGCAGGTATTACATTTTCGTAATCAGGGAAACGCTCATCGATCAGACGACAAATCATCTTGATGTTATTGAAGTTGAAATAAGCATTCGACTGATTGAACTCTACAGTTACAGGAAGATTCTCTGAAGGCAAAGTTGACTTTAACAAGTTCAGCGCCTTACGTGGAATAATCAATGTAGCTGCTTCCTGGGAAGCGATATCAACTCTTCTATATCTAACTAATCTATGTCCGTCAGTTGCTACGAAAGTTGTATTAGTTGGGCTTAGATTGATGTAAACACCAGTCATCGCAGGACGAAGTTCATCTGAGCTAGTGGCAAAGATGGTATTGGAAACAGCTGAAGAAAGCACCTCAGTGGACATGTCCACAGAAGTAGCGTTGCTTACAGTTGGAATCTTTGGAAAGTCAGTTGCATTCTCACCTGCCAATCTATATCGACCATTATCAGAACTGATTTCAACTGCGTAAGTATCATGATCAATACTAAATGTCACTGGCTGCTCAGGAAGGTTCTTCAACGTCTCAATCAAAATCTTGGCTGGCACCGCGATATTCCCATCTTCTTTTGCCTCCACGTTGATCTCTGTGATCATCGATGTCTGCAAATCAGATGCAGTTATGGTCAATAGACTCTCTTTGATCTCAAAAAGAAAATTCTCCAAAATTGGCACTACAGGATTGGTAGTGACCACACCATTGATAGCCGAAAGCTGCTTTAATAAGGCAGATGAGGAAACAATAAATTTCATATGATTATAATTTGTCTTTTGAAGGCCATATGTCCGCCCGGCTTACGTCAGTCGGACGGAGAATCTCGCATGCATCATAATCATCCCAATGTGAGAAGCTTAATAATGCTCGATTTCATATCGTAGGGCTTATTTGATTTTTACTTTTGAATGGGAGTAAATTTATAAATAAATTCTAATTCGAACCGTCGTATAAATGATTCTCTGAAAAATTAATGGTTTAGATCCTGATTTTCTTACCTAGTTTACTCTCCGGCTGTATTTATTCTTTCGAATCCACCAGACAATCCCTCCAAAAATCAACAATACAATCACAGGAGCCAGCACATTCAAACCTTGCCAAAACGCCTTTTCCTGAGCGATCTTAGCCTTATTCAATGGGCGAATCTGAAACGTGCGGGTGCGAGAAGCAATAATCCCTTCTGGATCCGAGAGATATTGAGCTAAGTTTTTCAGAAAAAGCTTATTAGCAAAAGTCGTCTGGCTAAATGGATCTTCTCCCAACGCCAACGGAGTACCATCTTCGAGATTAGTCAGAGCTTGGAAAACATCTCCATCTCCTATCACGACCACCTTTCCTTCACCACTTTCTTTAAAAGCTTCTTTTGCAAAGCCTTCCGGCAAAAATCGGTTTTTATACAAAGAGCTGAATTCTCCTTCTAATAGATAAGCAAGGGGTAGATTCTTTAGTCCAAACTGCTTCACATCAGGCTCTTGCTCCATATCTGAAAAGGCAACGCGAGTTGGCGCAGGCAAAATTCTAGAAAAATCAGAGCTGAAAATCAAGGGAGTTTTATGTACCCCATCCGCTTTTACAGTATCGAGACTGCTAGCAAATCGAAATTCAACAACGTCCAAACCTTTAGTAATTGCATGCTCCTGCATTCTGCCAGCCAAAATATGAAAAGGCCAAGGCAAAGAAACCATCTGAGGTTGACCACCAAAATCACCTCCCATCACGGGGATGTAACCAAAACTCAAATCCTGAATCAAATCCTTATTTACCCGAATTCCATAGCGGAAAAGAAGCTGATCCAACCCCAGATCAACCGGCATCGCAAGAGTACCATCTCCACCAGCATTTTCAATATCTACAGCCACGCCATCAAGCAAGACCACTAGATTGCCTCCACTCATTACATATTGATCCAACAAGTAAATCTCTCGTTCGGTGTATGCTTCTTTTGGTCCTTGGATAAAAATCATCTTAAAGCCAGCCAAATCAGCTGGGGTATTGGCCTGCTCAAGTGGCACTTTGAATAATTCAAAATCTCCATCTAAGGCTTCGACCATACCATATCCTTCATCCGAACTCATTTCTCCATGGCCCATTATCATCGCTATAGAGGAGGATTCGGGTGAAGTTAACTTGCGAATCGCATTACTTAGCTCAAACTCCAGATTTTCGATGGATTGATTTAGGATTTGATCGGGACTCATTCCTCTTTCTCCTTTGAGAATTAGTGCGCCAGTTTCATATTCTTGATTGCTAACTAGTATCCCTGGAAAAATGAGCTGAGTCTGCAAGCCAGTGGCCTGATTGACAGAAAGATTCACCGGATTTATCGCATATTCGGTGAGGGAAAGCACAAACTCCTCTTGCTTATCAGCTTCTATACTCAGGGGATCAAAATAAGAATACGTGATTTTTTCAGGACTGTAGGCATTGAAAGTCCTTACAGTTTCTTCAATGGATTTCTGCAATCTCCTCATACCTCCAGGGAGATTTTCTCCAACCAAAAGAATATCTACATGAAGTGGCTCAGAGACTTGTGAAAGCACTTCTTCAGTAGCCGGATGCAAGGAATAGCGTTTTTCCTCAGTCAAATCAATCCTGAAATTCAGGAATTGCGCAAGCAAAGCAAAGAGAAAAATCCCTCCAAAAAAGAGTAACCACGGCTTTGCGGTATGTACAGCAGAATTTTTCATTTATTTCTCAAAACCAAAACTGCCCCGCCCAAAAACAACCAAATCATACCAAAGAGAAAGAATAAATCAGTGGAATCAATGACTCCCCTACTCAAATTGATATAATGAAAACTCAAGCTAAAATCAGATGCCCAATAGGAAAAGTCTCCGAGTTGCATATCTGCCAATGCCGAGAATCCGAAGTATAAAACAAAACACAAAAAGACCCCGAGAACGAAAGCCACAACTTGCTGGGAAGTGAGCGAACTTGCAAAGAGACCGACTGCCGCGAATACAGCCCCGATCAAAATTAATCCTATCCAAGAACCGAAAAAGCCAGCCTGATCTAAATTTCCCATTGGATCACCCAACTGGATAATGCTATAGAAGTAAAGTAAAGTTGGTAATAGCGCCACTAGCACCAGGCACAGCAGAGCGAAGTATTTGGCTAAAATAACCTGCACCAAAGAAAGTGGAGAAGTCCTCAAAAGCTCCCAAGTGCCAGTCTTGCGTTCCTCCGCAATAGCCCGCATAGATAAAGCAGGAACCAGAAAAGTAAACACATAAGGCGTATAGCTGAATAGTGCTTCCAGATCTGCAAAACCATAATCCAGCACGCTTGTCTCTGGAAAAACCCAGACAATCAACCCTAACGCAATCAGGAACAACGATAGAACCAAATAGCCTAACAGGCTACCAAAGAAGGAATTGAATTCTTTTAGGAGAAGGCTTTTCATCTAGTGATCTCGCGAAAAATTTGTTCCAGATTTTTTTTGCTTTGATTCAAACTGATCAGATTCAAGGAGCGTGCCTGCACAATATTCATTACAGCTTTTCTACCTAAAGTAGCATCTTGACATGAAATCATCACCTCCGAAGTCCCTTTAGAACCAAAAGTCACAGGGCCAATATTCTCAAACCATTCCAACTGCAGTACTTCTTCAGTCTCTAGAATGAGTTGAACCTCATTTACTCCAGATTTCAAATTGCTAAGTGAATCTGATGCGAGTATTTTACCTTTATTTATAATAACTACATCATGGCAAATAGCTTCCACTTCCTGCATAATATGCGTAGAAAGTATGAGTGTCTTTTCCTTAGCCACTTCTTGAATCAAACTCCTTATTTCCACCAGTTGATTTGGATCGAGCCCAGTAGTCGGTTCGTCCAAAATAATCACCTGCGGATCATGGATTAAAGCTCGCGCAAGTCCTACGCGCTGTCTATAACCTTTAGAAAGTTGTCCGATTTTCTTGTGTTGCTCTGGCTCTAGGCCAGTTCGATTTAGCATTTCCTTGGCTCTGGACTTCAATGCTTGCCCAGACATCCCATATAAGCCTCCTGAGAATTCTAGAAATTCCCGTACGTACATATCCAGGTAAAGCGGATTATGCTCAGGCAGGTAGCCAATGAGCTTGCTAACTTCCTTTGGGGAATTGATTGCATCCTTGCCCATCACGGTTACTCCACCGGAATTAGCAGAAATGTAACCGGTAATCACCTTCATGGTAGTTGATTTACCGGCACCGTTTGGACCTAAAAACCCAAGGATCCTTCCCGGTGTTGCCGAAAATGACACTTCATCAAGTGCTTTCTGAGTTCCGTAAAGTTTGGTCAGCTGGGATACTTCTAGTGACATGTAGCTTTTTTAGTCAGTCAAAAGTAATGAAAAAATGTAGTTTCCCTTAGTTGAGATGAATTAGGAAGTCAGCGTTTAGAAGGAAGCTTACTCCTTGTGACTAATCTTAAAACAAAAAAGCATGAATTTCAAATACATGATCTCGTGTATTTGAAATACAAGCTTTTACAAGTGATTTATTCGCAGAGACTTAATGAAACAAAATACTCAAAATCCTACTTTAAGATTTAATTCTACCCTCCCAATTTCTCCAGTAATAGATCAATCTTCGTAATCCCCACATATTCTGCTACAAGCTGCTTGTCTGCATCGTAGCAATAGATGGAAGGAACACTCCTAATTTGCAAGAAACTTGCAACCTCCATATTCGAGTCTAGAAGGAAATGAACATTGCTTTTTTCTTTGATTCCCAACCCTGTTGCAAAATCAATCATTTCATCCAAAGGCTGAACCGTCGTTAGAATAATACTATAATCTTTGAACTCCTCAATTCTTTTTGAAAGCTCCCCAAGTTCTTCCTGGCATAGGTGACAAGTAGAATTGAAGTATATAAAAAGTGTTGGCTTATCGCCAGCTACCTCGTGTATCGAGGTTGCTTTACCATTTATATCATTCAAAGTAAAATCAGGTAATTCACTAGGTGCTGAAACCGGAGCCGCTGTGGCAGGAGTCCCTATTTGAGATAAATATCCCATGTAAGTAGCACCTCCTAAAAGGACTACGAGAAGAATAATCAGATTTGTTTTTTTCATCAGTTAAAAGATTACTTTCAAAATAAACACATAACTCTCTTAAAACAAGGTTGGAATTACCCAAAAGGTCAAATTATGTTTTCTGTGTTTGTAAATAATATAAGTTGAAACACTATTGAAGGCAGATCATTAGCCTGCTGATTGTATCTCAGTGACCTCTTTTATTTCTTACCCTTTGGTCTAAGCGGTCTGCATTCCACATCCGCCACAAAGTAGTTCGGATGAGTTTCCAGTGTTTGTACCATTGTGGTAGCGACATCGATCGGTCTCATCATATTTTCATGGGCATCCACTCCCTGTATTTCATCAAAGAAATTGGTCTGAATAGAGCCTGGATAAATAGTAGAAACTTTAATCCCGAAATCTCTTAGCTCCATATATAAAGAATGAGAAATCCCTCGAACGGCATGCTTAGTACCTACATATCCGGCAAATTTATTCACACCATTCAATCCTGCTATAGATGCAACATTCAATATATGTCCTTCATCGGCAGCCTTCATACCCGGGATCAAACGCTTAGTGGTGTAGAAAATCCCATGAACGTTGGTATCAAACATTGCCTTCCAGTCTTCAGAGGAAAAAGTCTCGGTATCTCCTGCTACGCCAAATCCAGCATTATTAACCAAAATCCGGATATCCTTCCCTAGCTTCCCAACGGTGGCCTGAAAAGCACTTTCAACCGATTCTTCTTTAGATACATCACAGGAGAAAAAGTGGAAATTTTCATGCTGAAAATCAGGCGAATTTCTTCCCCAGCCAGCAACGATGGTTCCTTTTACAAGCAGTAATTTCACTAACTCCAGCCCTATTCCTTTACTCACGCCAGTTACTACCGCGATTTGATTATTGAGTTGCATAGATTCTTATTAAATGATTGTTCTATACAAAGTCAATTCAGATGAAATAGTTCTTTCTAAGATGACTTTTCAGCATTTGGCTGGGAAAAAGCTTGAGCATTAAGACATTTTTCTAAATTTGATAAATACCAATACATAGCACCAACCATGAAATACCTTTTACACTCACTGTTTTTTGTGTCAATGTTCGTAGGAACAGAAACGCTTTTGGCACAAACAGCACTCCGCTCAACTATCGACACAAAAGCAAACGCAATTGAAGCCAAAGTGATCGAGTGGCGCAGGGATATTCACATGCATCCTGAGCTGGGAAATCAGGAGTTTCGTACCGCAAAGAAAATAGCAGACCATCTTCGCTCTCTTGGAATTGAGGTGACTGAAAATGTTGCTGTAACTGGAGTAGTTGGTGTGTTGAAAGGAGGAAAGCCTGGACCTACAGTCGCGCTTCGGGCAGATATGGATGGGCTCCCAGTTACCGAACGCAATGATTTGCTTTTTAAATCTGTAAATACAGCAACTTACAATGGTCAGGAAACCGGAGTAATGCATGCCTGTGGTCATGATTCTCACGTCGCCATTCTGATGGGTGTGGCAGAAGTGTTGGCCAGCATGAAAGATGAGCTGGAAGGGAATGTGAAATTCCTATTCCAGCCAGCAGAAGAAGGTGTCTATGATGTAGATATTGCCGGAGCAGAACTGATGGTTAAAGAAGGCGTGATGGACGATGTGGACGCGGTTTTCGGTTTGCATATCAATTCGCAAACAGAAGTTGGAAAGATAGGCTACAGATCCGGACCGATCATGGCGGCGGTGGATAATCTAGAAATTACCGTAAAAGGAGTACAGGCTCATGGTGCCTATCCTTGGTCAAGTGTGGATCCAATCGTAACCAGCTCACAAATTATTATGGGACTTCAGACCATTCTTTCCAGAAGTGTAAATGTAACCCAGAATCCAGCAGTAGTCACAATCGGAGCGATCCACGGCGGTATTCGTCATAATATTATCCCAGAGGAAGTCAAATTGATAGGTACCGTAAGAACATTTGGAGACGAGCAGCAAAAGCTGGTACATAAGCGCATCAATGAGATTGTCATAAATATTGCTGAAAGCGCTGGGGCTACCGTTGACCTGAAGCTTGAAAAACTATATCCTTCTACAGTTAACAATCCTGATTTGACAAAGGAAATGCTTCCATCATTGGAAGCGGCTGCAGGAGCAGAGAATTTAATTTATTTGAACCCGGTGACAGGTGCAGAAGACTTTAGCTTTTTCCAGAGAGAAAAACCAGGTGTTTTTATCTTTTTAGGAGGAATGAAAAAAGGTGGTGATCCATTGACAACACCTTCTCATCATACGCCTGGATTCTATATCGACGAAGGTGGATTTGTGCTAGGAATGCGAACCTTGAGTTATTTCGTTGTGGATTACATGGAAAAGAATAAATGAGTAGAATAATAGCTCATGACTATGAAATCAACTCTAGCCATACTTTTAATTGTAATATTTTCTATTCTTGCCTTAATTCATTTTTACTGGGCAAGTGGAGGGGTTTGGGGATTTGAAAGTGTCTTACCTACAAATGAACAAGGGCAGCAAATGCTGAGTCCGCAGACATTTGACAGCATAATTGTGGGGTCTGGACTAACTCTATTCGCAGCATTTTACTGGATAACCTTCATTTCGGCAAATCGCAAATTACCGTTTTGGGTTAGAATATTTGGGCTTTGGGCTGTCCCACTAATTTTTGGGTTGAGAGCTTTGGGTGATTTCAAATACATTGGCTTTTTCAAGCAAATTAAATCAACAGAATTTGCGAAAACAGACACCTTATTCTTTTCTCCTTTGTGTTTAATTATCGCGATAGTAGGATTAATATTACTGTATAAAAGCCTGCAAATTTCAAGAAAAACCAGTTCTATTTGAGCTGGTTTTTCTTTTATAGGAAATCGTAGTATAGGTCAAAATAGCGGAGGCACTTTAAATGCTCCATCATCGTATTTTTCGAAGATGAAGTTCTCATCAGACATTTTTTTATAGGCAGAAATCTTCCCAGCAGTGTCATTAGTAATGAAAGCATTTAACAATTCCTTGAAAGAAGGTAAACTCAGCGCTTGCTGCAGTCCATGACCGTCTTTGAGCAGCAGCAAAGTGCTATTAGAATAATACTCTGCAAGTACATCATAAGATTTGGAGTAAATCAATTGATCAAAGGCTCCTCCGATCAAGGTCATTTTCCCCTCAAATTCCAGTAACCGATCGTAGTTGGTCCCATAGAAATCAAAGTTGCTACTTTGATAAGCATTCCAAAGCGGGCTACTCATTTTTTTCATTACTTCTAGACTCAGGTTGCTCTTATTCAGAGAATCCTGAAATCCTGAGAGAGCTATTGCATGTTCAAATAATCTCACCATTAAAGGGAAGTTGCTTGCGGTATCCTGATTTGTAGCTAGCCCAGTCAATACATCCTGAAAAGTCAAAAAATCGTTCAGGTTATCTTTGGATAAGGATTTCCTGCCTTTTTTCTCTCTATTGAAATTTGCATAATAACTGAAATCAACCTGCTGCTCACCACTGAGTTTCAAATCTGAGAACGACAATCCTGAGGAGGGAAAACTCAAGTTTTTCTGAATATCAAAAACCAAAGGATTGACGCTGATCATTCTACTTACATGCTGAGGATATAAGGATAGATAATGCTGTAAAACCATGGCAGCCGAGGAATACCCCAACAAAACCACCTGCTCATCCCCAAGTAATTCCTGCCTGATAACTTCGATATCACGAGCCACCTGATCCTGATTGTAAAGCTTATATGCTAATTCATAATCCGGCCTGCCAGAAAGCAACAATCCTCTTTTTAGCTCCTCGCTATCCTTTCTCCCTTTTATCAAAACAAAATTGCTAGACTCAGGAAAATCCAGCAATTCATAAAAAGGCAAATAAAGGTCATCGAAAGCATCTTCCAAAAGAAACACAGTTTCCCGTGCTGCATCAAACTCATTTAAGCATGTAACTTGAATTTCGATTTTCCTTGAATCGGGCAATAGGTGGTTGTAGGGAACCAAAAACGACTGTGCCTGAAGGGAAGCACTGACAAAAACAAAAAATAAAACTAATCTCACATCTCAAATTTTATCATAGTAAATAAAACTTCAAGCAGATGGAGATTAGTTTTAGCTAAAATTAACCTTAAGCAGGTATAACCTATTTCCCTTTATTCTTCTGATGCTTAGTCTTCAGCTGATTTCTATTGGTCTTGGCTTTCGAGTTTTTATTACCGCGCTTTTTTTCCTTCTCTTGAGCTTCTAGATGCGGATTTGGCTTTTTAAGCTCCTTTTTCTCATGAAATGCTCCCTTGTAGTCAGGATTATCCCGCTGAAGTAAACGATCCAGTTCACGCGCATACGCTTGTTTCTCCTCATAAGGAGTTGCCGTGATGTCCACTTCAGTAGGAATTTCCGCTTCCTCCACCTTCATTCGTATGATTTCCTCGATCTTCTCAAAGTGGTATTGCTCAGCAGGGTTCACGAAACTGATTGCTTTACCTTCATTGGTAGCACGGCCAGTTCTACCGATTCTGTGCACATAATCCTCATAGATCAACGGCACATCAAAATTCACTACGTGAGAAACCATCGTCACATCCAACCCTCGAGAAGCAACATCCGTTGCCACCAGGATCCGAACATCTCCTCCTTTGAAATCTTCAATAGAATTGATTCTGGTATTCTGGCCCTTATTTGCATGGATCACGCGCACTTCTCCATAACTTCTATGACTTAAAAAGGCAAAAACCTCTTCTGCATTTCGTCTGGACCGAGTAAAAATGATCGCTCTGTTGATTTCTTCATTCTTAAACAAATGAGCCAGAAGGCTCAACTTGGTTTTAATATTAGGTACCAAATATTTCACCTGGCCGATAGTCTCAGCCGTGGTTGCCTGAGGAGTGACTTCTACTCTTTCTGGAAATTCTAAAAACTCAGCAGCGAATCTGTCAATACGCTCACCGAAAGTTGCAGAGAAAAGCAAGTTCTGTCTTTTCCTTGGGATGATTTCCAAAATCGATCTTATTTGAGGCATAAAGCCCATATCCATCATTTTGTCAGCCTCATCCAGCACCAAAGTTTTGATTTCCTTGGTCAGGATTTTTCCTTTTCTATAGATATCCAGAAATCTCCCTGGAGTAGAAACGATGATATCTACACCTTTCTCAATTGTTTCTATCTGAGTTTTTGGTCCCAAACCTCCATAAAGCGAAACCATTCTCAAGTCCGTGTTGGCTGACATTTGAACTACCACTTCTTCGATCTGCATTACCAACTCACGCGTTGGAGCCAAAATAACTGCTCTAGCATGATCGCCTTGTGCATATTTCACCTTCATGAGAACCGGCAACACGTAGGCTGCGGTCTTGCCAGTGCCTGTCTGAGCAATTCCCAAAACATCATGTCCTGCAAGAGCAAGGGGAATAGCTTTTTCCTGAATAGGTGTAGGATGAACATAGCCGGCATCCGCCACTGCATTTAATAGCTGTCGATTTAGCTTAAATGCTTCAAATGTTGAGGCCTCATTGCTCATGATTCGTTAATTTTGGTTGAAATAGTAAAATCCAAAAAGGAGTAAAGATGAAAAGTATTCTGATCACCGGTGCAAATATAGTCAATGAAGGCCGGATAAGTCCGGGAGATGTGTTTATAGAAAATGGAAGAATCTCAAAACTGGGAGATGACCTCAGTGCCGAGCAAGCTGATATACATATTGATGCCACCGGAAAGCATCTTTTCCCAGGTCTAATCGACGATCAGGTTCACTTCAGAGAGCCTGGACTAACGCACAAAGCGGAGATCTATACCGAAGCAAAAGCCGGAGTTGCTGGAGGTACCACTTCCTACATGGAGATGCCAAACACTATCCCACAAGCCACTACGGTAGAATTGCTGGAGCAGAAATACTCCAGAGCTGCCGAAGTTTCTTTGGCGAACTATTCCTTTTTCATGGGAGCGACAAATAATAATCTGGATGAGATTATGAAAGTTGACTTCGAAAAAGTGTGTGGATTAAAAATTTTCCAAGGCTCCTCCACAGGAAATATGGTGGTGGACAATATTGAATCCCTAGAAGGAATATTTAAAGAATGTAAAGCCATTATCGCAATCCACAGCGAAAACGACGACATCATCAAAGCGAATTTCGATGAGTTTAAATCCATCTACGGCGATGACATCCCTGTCAAATTCCACCCAAAAATCAGATCTGAGGAAGCTTGCTATGATGCTTCCAGCCGGGCAGTAGCGATGGCAAAAAAACACGGAACGCGCCTTCATATTTTACATGTCAGTACCGCAAAGGAATTGGAGCTTTTTACAAATACCATTCCTTTGGAACAGAAAAAAGTGACCGCTGAAGCCTGTATCCACCACATGTGGTTTGCTGAGGAGGATTATGAGACTAAAGGAAATCTCATCAAATGGAACCCAGCAATAAAAAAAGCTAAAGACAGGGAGGCTATTTTTAATGCAATGCTAGATGGAACCATTGATGTGGTGGCTACGGATCACGCTCCTCATACCATTGAAGAAAAAGCTCAGGTGTACACAAAGGCACCATCAGGTGGACCACTGAACCAACATAGCTTGGTAGCCATGCTGGATTTCTATCATCAAGGTAAAATCAGTCTTGAAAATATCGCTTTGAAAATGTGTCATAATGTCGCTACCCTATTCCATATTAAAGAAAGAGGATTTATCAGGGAAGGATACTATGCTGATTTAGTACTGGTAGACTTAAATAATCCCTGGAAAGTTGAAAAAGAAAATATTTTATCCAAGTGTGGCTGGTCGCCATTTGAGGGCCATACCTTTCAGTCAAAAGTCACGCATACAGTCGTTTCTGGACATTTAGCGTACGAAAACGGTACATTCCATGAAGACAAGAAAGGCGAGCGTCTTAGATTTATGGGAAAATTTTAACCTGACTCTTGCAAAGAGAATGGCGAATTATTACTTTTGCAGACCGTTTGGAAGAAACCAGTCCAAATGTTTAAATGGTGATTGTAGCTCAGCTGGTTAGAGCGCTGGTTTGTGGATCCAGAGGTCGCCGGTTCGAACCCGGTCTTTCACCCAAAAGCCCCTCATTTTGAGGGGCTTTTTTTTAGTAATAGAATTTCCGTTGGCATAGCATTTGATAAATCCTGCCAGAACTAAACCAACTTCAGATGTTCACTTTGTTCAAAACTTCGCCAAAATTTCCTCAGGTAAAACCCATCAATATCAGAATGGCAAAAAGCTACTTGATGAAATTTGAAGAATCGCTTAGAAATTTCGAAGAAATTCAAAAAGAAGCGATTCATTCCTGATTATTTCAACAAAAACAGAAGGTTATGGAAACATAGCCTTTATTTTTTTGCATTTCATTTTTCTTGTCGGATCAAAACTCTATTTTTAACAACATAGAATTTTTCCCACATGAGTTATATCCATTTCGATAAAACACAACTAATCAATCTGAACTATTCTCTCGAAAGAGAGATCATCAGATCCAACCGTTCCGGTGCATATACCAGTACATCAATTATTTGCTGTAACACCCGTAAATACCACGGACTACTTGTAGTACCTCAACCAAAAATTGATACACAAAGCCATGTAATGCTGTCCACCCTTCATGAAACGGTAATTCAGCATGGTGCCAGTTTCAACTTAGGCATCAGCAAATTTCCAGGGAATTATTCTCCTAGAGGACATAAATACCTAGAAGATTTTGACTCAGAACCTATCCCTAAATTAACCTACCGTGTAGGGGGTGTACTTTTGCAAAAGGAATTGATCTTGGATACCAACCGTGATCGCCTTATGATTAGGTACACTTTGTTAGATGCGCATTCTCCTACTAAAATACGCATTCAGCCATTCTTGGCTTTTAGAGGATATCATGATCTTTGTAAGGCAAACACCTTTATAAACAAAAAGTATAAAAAAGCTGCTAATGGAGCAATTTTCCATCTTTACGATAAGTACGACCCACTTTATTTACAGGTATCTAAGAAGGTAGAATTTGTACCAGCTCCAGATTGGTATTACAATGTTGAATACATCTTAGAGCGTGAGCGAGGATATGATTATCAAGAAGACCTATATGTACCAGGGTATTTTGAATTTGAAATAGAAAAAGGAGAATCTGTTATATTCTCAGCAGGATTGACAGAGGCGGATCCAAAAACCCGTCAAAATGCCTTTGAGAAAGAAATCGCAAGAAGAATTCCAAGAAGCAATTTTGTGAACTGCCTAAAGAATTCAGCTGGTCAATTTTTGAGACAACGTGACGGAGATACAAGAGTCATTGCCGGGTACCCATGGTTTGGCTGGTGGGGTAGAGATACTTTCGTAGCAGCTCCAGGCCTTACACTTACAATTGGCGATTCAAAAACTTTTCTAGATATCATGGACACCATGTCCCGAGATCTTAAAGGAGCGATTTTCCCTAATGTAGGAAGTGGTGTCACCACAAATATGAATTCTATAGATGCACCACTTTGGTACTTCTGGGCATTACAGCAATACATCAAGTATACTGGAGATAGTAAGACAATTAAGGATCGCTACTTAGGTAAAATGAAAGGGATTATTGAGGGATACCTTAATGGTACAGAATTCAATATCCACGTTTTGGAAAATGGTTTAGTATATGGTGGCGAGGAAGGAAAGGCACTTACCTGGATGGATGCAGTTACCCCAGATGGGCCTGTGACACCTAGAATGGGATGTCCAGTAGAAATTCAAGCACTTTGGTATAATGCACTATGTTTCTACCATGAATTAACTGGTGATGAGGACATAGCAAGTCATGCTGCGAAAATCAGTAATACTTTTGAAAAGGAGTTTTGGTCTGAGGAACATGGGTATCTGGCAGATTATATTGATGGAGAAGAGAAGGACTGGTCGATTCGTCCAAACATGATTTTCGCTACTTCCTTACCTTATGTGATGCTTAGCGATGAAAAATGTGACCAAGTACTGGAAACAGCAAAAGCAAAGCTACTAACCACAAGAGGGATGCGGTCACTTTCGCCTGACGACCCAGCCTACAAAGGTTATTACTTTGGTGATCAGATCAGCAGAGATGAGGCTTATCACAATGGTACTGTTTGGGTTTGGCCTTTAGGTCATTTTGTGGAAGGGTATATTCGACTCCATGGTAAATCAGGAGCGAATTTTATCCAAAAAATCGTAAAAGGTTTTGATGGAGTAATGACACAATATGGAGTGGGTGCAGTAGCAGAAATATACGATGGAGATCCGCCGCATCGCCCGAAAGGAGCGATCTCCCAGGCATGGAGCGTATCAGAATTGCTTAGAATGATGGATTTGGTCAAAAAGATATAAAAGACTTTTTATGAAGGTGCTAATGTTTGGGTGGGAATTTCCACCACATATTTCTGGAGGTCTTGGAACAGCGTGTTATGGCTTGGTCAAAGGGATGGCCCACCATAACCAAGACATCATATTTGTAGTACCTAAACTTTGGGGAGACGAAGAGCCATTGGCAGATTTTGTCAATGCAAGTGATGTTACCATAGATTACCGTGAAAAAAGATTCAAGAAATTCTGGAAGAACCTGACCTACTTAGAAGTGAGTAGTTATTTGGTACCATATCTCGGCCCGGATGAATTCAAGAAATATACAGACTATACTATCCATGACCGGACAGATGTAGATGAAAGTGTATTTTCAAACAAATTCGAGTTTAGTGGTAAATACGGAAAGGACTTGATGATGGAAGTGTCACGCTATGCTTTAGTAGCAGCTCATATTTCCAAAAATAAAGAACACGACATTATTCACGCCCACGACTGGCTTTCTTTTCCCGCAGGCATTGCTGCAAAGGAAATAAGTGGAAAGCCTATGGTAGCACACGTCCATGCTACTGAATTTGACCGCTCAGGTGAATCTGTAAACCAAGTTGTTTACGACATAGAAAGAGCCGGAATGGAGGCAGCTGACCATATTGTTGCAGTAAGTCAATTGACCAAAAACATTATTATCAAAAAATACGGCATTCCTGCCCATAAGGTAACGGTACTACATAATGCTGTTTTGGATGCCAGTATTATCAAATCCAGCTACAAAAAGAAAGTCCCTGAGAAAATCGTAACCTTCCTAGGTAGAATTACCTTCCAAAAAGGACCTGAGTACTTCGTAGAGGCAGCAAAAAAAGTTATAGAACGCGATCCTAACGTACGCTTTGTAATGGCAGGAAATGGAGATCTTTTGAATAGAATGATCGACCGGGTAGCTGAACTACGAATGGGTACAAAATTCCATTTTACTGGATTTCTAAAAGGTGACGATGTAGATCACATGTATGCTATCTCTGATGTATATGTGATGCCTTCTGTCTCCGAACCCTTTGGAATATCACCTCTGGAAGCGGTAAGACACAATACTCCTGTAATTATCTCCAAGCAATCAGGTGTTGCCGAGGTTCTAAATAATGCTATCAAAATTGACTTTTGGGATATTGATTCTATGGCAGATGCCATTTTCGCACTGCTACATTATGATGGTATTTCTAAGATGTTTAAAGAGCTTGGAACTGAAGAATTGAAAAAATTAAAATGGGAACATGTGGCTGAGAAACTTGTCACTGTATACCAAAAAACATTATCGCAGAAACCATGAGAACCATATGCTTTTACTTCCAGGTTCATCAGCCATATCGTCTGAAACCTTATCGTTTTTTTGACATCGGGGAAGATCACCACTACTATGATGATTTTCTCAATCGAAGCGTGATGAGAAAAGTGGCACAAAAGTGCTACTTACCTATGAATGCTTTGCTTTTGGAGATGATCAATAAATACAATGGTGCATTTAAAGTGAGTTTCTCCATGTCAGGCGTATTTCTGGATCAATTGGAAGCGTATGCGCCTGATGTACTCGAAAGCTTTCAAAAACTTGTAGCAACTGGGCATTGTGAGCTTCTCAACGAAACCTATGCGCACACCTTAGCAGCTTTGAAAAGCAAGGATGAATTTCAAAGTATGGTGAAAAAGCATCAGCAAAAGATTAAAGATCTGTTTAATGGATATAAGCCTAAAGTATTCAGAAATACAGAGCTTATTTATTCGGATCAAATCGGTGCTATGGTCGCAGAAATGGGTTTTGATGCCATTTTAACGGAAGGAGCAAAGCACGTACTTGGATGGAAAAGCCCAAATTATGTATATGTAAATAGCATTGATCCAAAACTGAAAGTATTGCTGAAGAACTTCCAGCTATCTGACGACATTGCGTTTAGATTTGGGAACAAAGGCTGGGATGACTACCCGCTCACTACTGAGAAATTTGTGAAATGGATAAAGAATGTCCCAGAGGAAGAAGAGACAATTAATCTATTTATGGACTATGAGACCTTCGGAGAACACCAATGGGCCGAAACTGGAATTTTTGAATTCATGAAGTCTCTTCCAGACGCAGTATTCAGCCAGACTAACTTTACTTTTTCTACCCCTTCTGAGGTAGCTGCGAAGATCTCTCCAGTCGGAAAGATACATGTCCCTATACCGATTTCTTGGGCAGATGAAGAGCGTGATTTGACTGCATGGCTGGGAAATGACCTGCAAGACGAAGCATTTGATAGGCTTTTCGAAATGGAAAAATTGGTCAAAGGTATAGATGACGATGATATTCAGCGCGACTGGACTTACTTGCAAACCAGTGATCATTTCTACTACATGTGTACAAAGTTCTTTTCTGATGGAGATATACATGCCTATTTCAGCCCTTATGATTCGCCATATGAAGCATTCATCAATTACATGAATGTGCTAAGCGACTTTATGATAAGAGTAAAAGAAAAAATATCTGAAAAGGAAGTTAGCGCTTGATATAATAAGATAAATAATAATAGAAAGACCGGTTTTCATCGGTCTTTTTTTATGTCATTAGGATCAATTCTAGCCCATATTATTACTCCGGGCTTCAACTCCAAAAGCGCTCAGATTGTAGCTTTTCAACTTTCAAAACTTGGCTAATACCAGTCGCAGGTAAAAATTAGTTAGATGGTTTTCAGGTATTTTGACAGAAAAAAGGTTTCGCCAAGCAATTTTTTTCATACGACAAATGCCCTATTTAGGAGCCAAACAAACAGACTCCTCAAAGATATCAAAATTTATAGTAATTTGATTTTCAAATACTTACATGGTTTTTTAGCAATTCTTGTGTGTAGAGAGCGATTAGTTCATTTTTAATAATCCCATGTCTATCAACTAATTTAGAGGAGTCAGATAAAAACAAACGTCTTTACTAATAACTCTAATCATGAAAATTACACTTCTAACAATTCTTCTCTTTTTGGCAGGAATACTTCAGCCCGCCGATCCTTACATTTCCTCGAAAGATTATGATGTAAACTCCTTTCATCGAGGTAAGCAATCCTCAAAATCTCCTAAGCGAGTTTATATCCAAAAATTCAGAGTACTCTTTGAAGTTTTTGAAGAGGCCTCTGCAAGTACTAAGGGGACTACAAATAATCGTGCAAATAGAGCAACCACAGTGTCCGGCACCAAGACTAGCATGGGTGTACAGCTGAGCGGAGTAGATATACCGGATTTTCAAAAAATAGTAGATGAAGCATATGCAGATTTTGTGGCTCAACTCGAAGCCGATGGCTACGAAATCATATCAGCGGAAGAGGCAGGTAAAACTGATTACTATAGCGGATATGAATTAGTAAAAGGTGGAGCATCTTCTACTGATCAAGCGACAGGGTTCGTGATGGTTACTCCCCAAGGATATGATTATTGGGTCAAAGGAATTGCGAATGATGGAAGGGAGAAGGGGACTTTTACAGATACCAGCTCCAAGCTTTCACAAGACCTAGGGGATGCTTATGTCGCTGAGGCTACATTTATTTTTCCATTTGTGGCTTTGGACGCGAGTTCAACCAGTTTTGCCAACTATGCCTCGTCAAAGGTGAAAGCTGATATTAACTTAAGAATGGCTGCTGCTATAGGTGCAACGGATAACGAGCAAATGAGTCTTGGAAAGTTTGCAAAGGGTTTTACCCAATCATCCACTTCGGCTCGATTAGCATCCCAAGTACGCTTTGTGGCCGGTCATTTGATTAGCTCTCCAGCATTTGACTCTTCTACGGGATTGAAAAGAGATGTTTATTTCGAAGATATTTTTGCCGAAACGAAACTCGTTGAGGTGACCTCAGCTGAAGTTGCTACCTTCAGTAAAACTGCCTACCCTCAATTGGTAATGGTATCAGGTGGAGAACTAAACTTAGCATCTCACTATGTTGCCTGTGACAAAGATAATTATGTAAAATCTGCTAAAGGGTCGATTTCAGAACTGATCGGGAGCGGTATTAGTAATTTTAAGGAGCTCGTAAAGGATTAAAGCAGAGGTTTTGGTCAAGAAAAAAGGTATATCGCTTGATATACCTTTTTTTGCTTTAACGCTTTAATAACTTTCTCCCTCATTCGGAAAGTCTTTGCTCTTCACATCTTTGATGTATTGACCAAAAGCTTCCATCATTATTCCCTGAAGATCTGCATATTGTCTTAAAAAACGAGGTTTAAACTCCTGAGTGATTCCGAGCATATCGTGAACCACGAGTACTTGTCCATCAACTCCACCTCCAGCTCCAATTCCAATAATAGGGATAGAAACAGATTCAGCCACTCTCTTAGCTAGATGAGCAGGGATTTTCTCCACTACAATTGCGAAGCAACCTAGCTCTTCCAAAAGCTTTGCATCATCCAAAAGCTTAGTCGCTTCAGCCTCTTCTTTTGCTCTTACTGTGTATGTTCCAAATTTATAAATAGACTGCGGAGTCAAGCCCAAATGCCCCATTACAGGAACTCCAGCACTTAATATTCTAGCAACAGATTCCTTGATTTCAGATCCACCTTCTACTTTCACAGCATGAGCACCGGACTCTTTCATGATCCGAATAGCCGAACGTAATGCTTCAGAACTATTCCCTTGATAGCTTCCAAACGGAATATCAACTACAATAAAAGATCTGCTCACTGCTCTTACCACGGAAGAGGCATGATAGATCATCTGATCCAAAGTAATCGGTAAAGTAGTCTCATGCCCTGCCATCACATTAGAAGCAGAATCTCCTACCAAGATGATGTCGATCCCGGCCGCATCTACTATTTTGGCCATGGAATAGTCATAAGATGTAAGCATTGAGATCTTCTCACCACGATCTTTCATCTCCTGAAGAATATGCGTAGTAATACGTTTTATGTTTGCCGAAGAGTGTACTGACATAGTATTAGTGCAGATGAACAAAGTAATTATCTCCTGAGAAATCCACTTTGATATGTTCGTTTAGAGTAGTAGATAATTCAAACCCGGTATAATCAGGTCGGATAGGAAAAAGCCCATGACTCCTATTCACAAGTACAGCGATCTCCATTTTATAGAGTTCCTCATCCAAAAATGGCTTCATCGCATAGACCAAAGTCTTTCCAGTATTGAGAACATCATCTACCAAAATCAAGGTTTTACCCTGCAGATCTATTTCATGAGAAAGCTTCACTTCTTCTGAAGCGATGTGCGCTTTGTCTAAAATAATATCCGTTTGCTCGATGGTCAGAGGAGAAATCGCCCTTAGTTCGGTAGCTAGGAGATCTGCTAAAGTTTCCCCCATTCCAGAAATCCCTGCAAGGACGACAGCTTTTGAATTGAGATTTCGCTCGTAAATCTCATAAGCCATTCTGGTAATTTTCTTCTTTATCTGCTGGTGATTGAGTACTTCGCTCATGTTATTTTATAAAAATGAAAATTAGGCCAATTCTACTTGGATTCAAAATCACGCAGGCTGCTTATCTATAGTCATCCTCTTCATTGAGGATATTCAAATAACTTTCGTAGCGGTATGGATGGATATATCCAGCTTCCACTTTTTCGAGCACAACGCAACCAGGCTCATTCACATGCTGACAATTATTGTACTTGCATTGCCCCAAGTATTTTCTCATTTCTGGAAAATAATGGGAAAGCTCATTGTCCTCAATGTCAAGAATTCCAAACTCTTTAATACCCGGAGTATCAATCAAATCACCACCATTTTCCAATGCAAAAAGCTCGGCGAAGGTAGTCGTATGTACTCCTTTGGATGTAAATCCAGAGACTTCTTTTGTATGCTGAGCGGCAGCTGGGACCAAAGCATTAAGTAAAGTCGATTTTCCTACGCCTGAATGTCCAGAAATCAAAGTTGATTTCCCAGCGAGTACGGTATCGAATTTTTCTTTGAGATTTTCTTCTTTAAGCGCGGAAACCTCCAAAACTTTATACCCTAACGGCCCATATATTTCATGTATATCCAAGAGCCAATCCTCTGCTTTTTCTCCAGACATTTGATCCATTTTATTCACTACCAAAATGGCTGGAATCCTAAAACTCTCCGTACTGACAAGAAATCTATCTATAAAACCCAAAGATGTTCTTGGGCTTTTCATCGTGATGACGAGAATTGCCTGATCGAGATTACTGGCTATTATATGAGAAAAATGTTGTTTACGTGTAGACTTCCTAATCACGTAATTATCTCTAGGTAAAATATCTGAAATCACGGCTGTCTCCTGATTTTCTTCCTTTTCCAACTCCACCCAATCTCCCACAGCAATAGGATTAGTCAATTTTAGATCGTCCTGTTTGAATTTCCCCTTTAATCTAGAAGAAACAACCTCTCCATCAGTTTGAACTAGATACCAGCTTCCAGTGGATTTTATTACCCTTCCTTTCATATCCTTTTACTTTCTTAAAATGGCTTTATGAAACTAGTTCCTCCACTTTATTTACAATTCTTTTTGCAGCTCCAATATTCATTTCAAGCCATTTCTGAGCTGAATTCACACTTTGTTGGTAAAATTCCGGCTGCTCCAGTTTCTTAAAAATCACGATTAAACTTTCAGGATCACTCACCTCAAATCCGCATCCTTTAGCCTGACTCTCTGCTGCCTCAGGAAATTTTTCAGTCTTTACCAGCTTGCCGAAAATCACCGGAACTTTGAACCCTATCGGCTCCAAGATATTGTGCAGCCCTTTACCGAATGCTCCACCGACATATGCTATTCTGGCAAATTGATACAAGGAACTAAGCATTCCAATATTGTCAATAAAAATCACCTCCGGAGAATTGTCCGAATCCCAAAGTGAATACCTTACGGCAGTCAAAGATAACTGATCGGCCCATCGATTCATTGGTTCAGGACTCAAATCATGTGGAGCGATTATCCATCTGTAATCTGGATTTGAATTCATCAGCGGAATAAGCAAATCCATATCCTCCTGCCAGACTGAACCCGCTACAAAAGTGGGTTTATCACCAACCCATTTAGCCATTGCCGGATAGTTTTTATGATTCCTTACTGTTTCCGCAACTCTATCAAATCTAGTGTCGCCTGTTATGCTAGTTTGTTGATAATTTATTGACTTGAGTAAATCAAAAGTGGTTTTATTCTGAGTGAAAATGTAATCGAACTGGAACAGGATATTTCTGAAGAAACCATCTCTTTTGAAATAAATCTGATCAGCGCGAAAAGATGCTGAAAACAGAAATAACGGAGTCAGTCTAACTTTGACGGCATTTATGTGATGATACCAAAGGTCGTATTTGACAAAAAAAGCAAGACTAGCATTAAGGGTATTCACAAAACTTTCCGCCTGCCTCTTACTATCCACTGGCAGATAGGTAATAAAATCCACATTCGGCTGAGATTTTTTAATCACGTGGTCATATCCCGAAGGGCTGAAAAAACTAACAACGACCAAGTGGGCTGGTTTCGCGCGCTTTAACTCTGCGATGACCGGTCTAGCCTGTTCATATTCTCCTAAAGATGCTACATGAAACCAAGCTAATTCTCCTTGGTTTTTAGACCTAAATGCTATCAGTCTTTGAAACAGATTTTTTCTACTAGAAGAGAAATGTCTAATTTTGGGTATAAAGAGTCCGCTTAGCAATAAAAGTATTCTGGCAAAAAATATCCCGATTCGATAAATCCATTTCATTTCTCAAAAGTAGTTATTTGACCTGAAATAGTTTTATTCATGATTTATTCTGATAAAAAGGTTTATTTGAAGGTTGGTTTTGAATATTCATTCAAAAAAAGACTACCCTCGCCGTGCATTTCCCCCTAAAATTAGGTACTTTCAAAACCTTTGTTTTTCAAGTAGCTAATTAAGTTCAGCTAATAATATGATTAGAGTTTTATTTGTTTGTTTAGGTAATATATGTAGATCTCCACTTGCAGAAGCTATTTTTAATTATAAAGTAGAGCAAGCAGGTATGAAATCACAATTTAAGTCCGATAGTGCTGGGACCTCTGATTTTCATATAGGAGAACTGCCTGATGAGCGAACGATAAAGTGCGCCAAGAAATATAATCTACCCGTTAATCATCGGGGCAGGCAAGTAAACCGTACAGATTTCAGAGATTTCGACTACATTCTTGCCATGGATGAAAACAACCTGCGAAATCTAAATAACTTAAAAGCGAGGTATGGTTTTAAGGATAAAGAAATTCACCTCATGCGTGACTTTGTACCTGAAACACAAGGCTTGTCAGTTCCAGATCCATACTATGGCGGAGAGGAGGGATTTGAGGAAATATATCAGATATTGGACGAGGCCCTTGATTGTTTCCTTGTAGAGGTAAAAACGACCCATCATCTCTATGCTTGATCAGCACGAGATCTACGAACAAATACTTTTTGAAAGCCTAGGCACTATGGCTGAATTAAAATCAGCCTCTCTCGTAGCTGCTGGAAATCATAATCAAGGCATCCGAATAGAAAGCAATTCCGGAGTATTTTTCCTAAAATTAAACTTCGACCATGAACGAGATATTCTTTACAAAGAAGAAGAAGGATTAAGTCTCATTCGAAAAGCCACTTTTCTGAAGGTTCCTGAAACTTATGGCTGCGGAAGAGTTGAGGAATATAATTTTTTACTGTCTGAATTTATCCCAGAGGGAAAAACTAAACATGATTATTGGGAAAACCTAGGCCTTGGTTTAGCACATCTTCACCTGACTTCCCAAAATGAATTTGGCTTAGAAAACGACAATTACATTGCTTCGATACATCAAAAAAATCTACAGACAGCTAATTGGGTAGATTTCTACATTGAGCAACGATTGGAACCCCTGATCGGAAAAGCCTATTTTGATCGCTTGATCCCGTTGGAATTCTTAAAGAAATTCCAGGAAATCTATCCGAAATTGGAAAGTAATTTCCCTAAAGAAAAACCTTCATTAGTTCATGGAGATTTATGGTCTGGAAATGTGATTGCTACTCCTGACGGGAACCCATGCTTTATAGATCCTGCGGTGTATTTTGGACACAGAGAAATGGATATTGCCTTCAGTCGCCTATTTGGAGGATTTGATTCGAAATTTTACGAGTCCTATGAATCTGTTTTGCCCTTAGAACCAGGTTTTGAAGACAGAATGGGATTGTTTAATCTATATCCGCTATTGGTTCATTTGAATCTTTTTGGCGTAGCCTACCTACCAGGAATCGAGCGAATCATCAATCGATTTGTTAAGTAAGCTAGCCAATTCCTTGATCTCAAGTTAGACTCAAGGTCACTTTCTCTCCGGTTTTTACAGCTTTGAATATTGCGTCAATAATCTTCATATCCTTCACTCCTTCTTCCCCATCCACTGGAACTTCAGGTTTTTTCCCATCAAAAATAATAGCAGCCATTTCATCCATCTGAACGGTCTGGTGAGTGACAATTGGCTCATCAAGTGGCCCTTTATGTGTCATCCCTTTGATAGGACCATAGCCAGTGGAAGGCTGCATTTCTACCCAACCCTTGCTGCCATTCAGATAAAACCTATCCAAATTATTCATGTTGTACGTGGACAGACAAGAAGCGATTACACCACTTGGGAAACCAAGTTGAAAAGTGATCGTCTCATCAATTCCTTCCTTAAATTTCTCAGGATTTGTTTTGACCTCCTGTGCTGTCACCCAAATTGGTTCTTCGCCAACCATATATCGCGCACCATTGATTGAATAAATACCGATATCCATCATGGCCCCTCCCCCAGAAAGTTCAGGGTTTAATCGCCATTGAGTCGGATCGCCAATTGTAAAGCCACTAAGTCCCTGAAAAAACCTAATATCCCCTAACTCACCCGATTTACGCATTCTTATTGCTTCCAATGTGTTCGGCTCGAAGTGCATTCTGTACCCAATCAATAAATGAACTCCAGCAGCATTGCAGGCATCCACCATAGCTTGCCCGTCAGCAGCATTGACAGCCATTGGTTTTTCACTGATAGCATGCTTCCCAGCTTTTGCTACCCGAATCACTTGATCTTTGTGCAAGGCATTTGGGGTAATTACATAAACTGCATCAATGTCTGGATTATCTTTTATCGCATCGAAATTCTCGTAGTTGTAGCAATTCTTCTCAGGTATCCCATACTTTTCTCTCCATGTCAAAACTTTGGATGGAGTACCACTAATTACTCCAACTAGCTTTACTCTTTTGCAAGTCTGAATCGCTTCAGCCACGCGTGTTCCGTAGCTTCCCAAGCCCATGATAGCTACTCGTAACGTTTTTTCATCTCGGGTGAATTCAGAAATAGAATCTGCCATTGCTGTGAAAGGGGTTAAAGTTGGTACAGTCAATGCCATAGCGGAAAGACTGGCTTTTTGTAAAAATATTCTTCTTGTTTCCATAGGTTCGGTTTAGGTTAGAGAGTTTGACTTCCCTGAAAATATTGATTTTCTGCCAAATAGCATTGCTACTCTTTCAAGGAATTCGAGATTGACCTATTTCAAGCGCCGAACTATTTGAGTTGTGTTCCTGGTGCTTTGCTCTAAAAGAACCTCATAATCCAATAATAATTTTGCAAGGGCGGCAGGATCAGCATGAAGAACTGTAAGAAGTTCCAACCCCTCGTTATATCTAATCTCGAAATCATTTTTTAGCTCAGCGAGCAATTGCTCCAATTTAAACAACTGTGAATCGATAACAATAGAAATTGTAATTGCAGAGGTCTGCAGCATATTCACGCGCAACTTCAGACGCTGCAATTGCTCATAAATCAGATGTATATGTTTCTCTTCAATAAAGGCAAAATCAGTGACTTTAAAACTCACGAGTATCTGGTCCTTCTTCACTACTATTGTCTGTGCAGCTCCAGCTTTTGAAAGATTATGAATCTTTGTTCCAGCCTCCTCAGGGTTGATAAATGACTTTACAAAAAGCGGAATTCCAGCGTTTGCTAGGGGTTTAATTGTTTTGGGGTGAATGACGGAAGCTCCATAAAATGTCATTTCTGCAGCTTGTTGATAATCCAGCTCAGAAAAAAGGACCGTATCACTGAAAATCTTCGGATCAGCATTTAATACCCCTGGAACATCTTTCCAAATAGTCACCGAAGCCGCATCCAAACTTGCAGCTAAGATTGCGGCGGTAAAATCCGAACCCTCTCTCCCCAGAGTTGTTGGTCTTCCCTTAGGGTCTGAGCCGATAAAGCCTTGGGTCAAAACTGGAAACTGCTCCAAATTTGGTTTGAGTTGAGATTGACAATTTCTGCGGGTTTTCTCCCAATCCACTTTTGCAAAACGAAAATCACTATCGGTACATATTAGCTCTCGAGCATCCTGCCAGAGAACCAGCAAATCCTGGAAGCATAAATACTCCATGACGATTCGGGAAGAAAGTAACTCTCCAAAACCTATAACCCGGTCATAGTACTCGTCATAGTTGTCTTTAGAAATAGGTTTGTTAAGCTCATGATGGAGCAGGATGAAATAGTTCTCGATTTTAGGGAAAATTACATGCTCGGCTGGAAAAAGTTCCTTACAAATATCTAAATGAAAGCCTTTTAAAATTGTACTATTTTCTGAAAAATCCTGATCCTTTAATTTTATCGAAAGAATAGTTTCAAGATGGTTAGTCGTTTTTCCCATAGCTGAAACCACAATCACAAAATTATTTCGCAATCGATTACGGAGAATTATAGCTATGTTTTTAACTGCGGCCGCGTCTTTTACAGAAGCACCACCAAATTTATAAATCTGAGTTTTTGTCATTAATATATTTGCTTAATTTCAAAATGAATTAAATCACTAATTGAACTATTCCAAGAAATGAAAATTTTACCCTATGCACCAGACCAAAGCGGTCTAGCCTATTCGGTCGGCACCACCCTAGATCGATTTATCAAACTCAAACAAAGCGATTTCCCATTTGCTTCCGGAGAGCTTTCCCAACTTTTGCGAGATATTGCTCTAGCCGCCAAGATAGTAAATAGAGAAACTACAAGAGCTGGTCTTTCCAACATTGGAGGAGCTTTTGGTCAAGTAAATATCCAAGGCGAAGAACAGCAAAAGCTAGATGTCATTGCAAACATCAGGTTTATGCGTGCTTTGAGTAAAGGGGGCGAAGTCTGTGCCATAGTTTCTGAAGAGGAGGATTCAGTCATTGATTTAAAAAATAGTTCTGGCAAATACGTCGTGGCAATAGATCCATTGGATGGAAGCTCGAATATCGATGTCAATATTAGTATAGGAACGATATTCTCTATCTATAGAAGAAGAACTCCTGCAGGAAGCCCAATTCAAGAAAAAGACATCATGCAAGCAGGAACAGAACAGGTAGCTGCTGGCTATGTGCTTTATGGATCTTCCACGATGCTAGTTTACACTACAGGTCGGGGTGTCAATGGCTTTACTTATGAGCAGTCACTAGGAGAATTTTTTCTTTCTCACCCTGATATTCAAGCACCAAAAAACGGGGAGATCTACTCAGTAAATGAAGGAACTCAGCATGATTGGGATGAAGGTTTCAAATCTTATATTAATCAATGCAAAGAAAGAAGGTATTCCGCAAGATATATAGGCTCACTAGTGGCGGACTTCCATAGAAATCTCCTAAAAGGTGGAATCTACTTATATCCTGCTACTAAAAAGAACCCTTCTGGCAAACTCCGTCTGTTATATGAAGCGAATGCGCTGGCTTATATCGCAGAGCAGGCAGGGGCGATGGCAACGGATGGAACTCAACGGATTTTGGAGATTCAACCGACTACTCTTCACCAAAGAACACCACTTTTAATTGGGTCTCAGGAAATGGTGAAAGAAGCTGAATCATTTTTGTCCAAACCAGCCTAAAGTCGTATTAAATAAGCGCTTTATATAAAAAATGTCAGGAATCGAAAGATGTCCTTTATCTTGCACTATTAATTAACTGACTATGAAAAATATAAAAAACCACCTTCCAATTGCGCTCTTGGTTGCAGGAGTTTCATTTTGGGCATCTTGCTCGCCAAAAACTGAAGGAGTTGTAGAAGAACCAATTGACGAGACATATGCTGTTCAAACTGAAACCATGTTGATCAATGTCGATACGCTTTACACAGGATTCGAAAATCCATGGGGCATGACCTGGCTTTCTGATGGCAAAATGCTTGTCACTGAGAAAAAAGGTGAGATACTTATCTTTCAAGACGATAAGTTTACTGGAGAAAAAGTACAAGGCCTTCCAGAGGTTTGGACGAAAGGTCAGTCCGGACTATTGGATATTACAGCTCATCCGAAATTTGATGAGAACGGTTGGATCTACATTTCCTACGGAAAGCAAATGCCAGACAGCACTTCGGCTACGACAATCATGAGATTCAAACTTGAAGGAAATAATGCTGTCAGTCAAGAAGAGTTAATCCAATCTCTTCCAGCTTGGAAAAGCAATGGTCATTACGGTAGCCGAATCGTATTTGACAATGAAGGATACCTTTACTATTCAAGCGGAGAGCGTCAAAACACTCCTACAAATGCCCAGGATTTGACAAATGGACATGGCAAAGTTCACCGCATAAATGACGACGGGACAATACCAGCTGACAATCCATTTGTAGATACGGAAGGGGCTGTAGCTTCGATCTGGACTTACGGTAATAGAAACCCTCAAGGTCTTTATTTCGACAAGGAAAATAATAGGCTTTATGAAACTGAGCATGGTCCTCAAGGTGGTGATGAGCTGAACTTGCTTGAAAAAGGTAAAAACTATGGCTGGCCAGTAATTACCTGGGGAATTGGATATGATGACAAGCCTGTTTCTGATATTCAAGAGAAAGAAGGAATGGAGCAACCTTTGACATACTATGTGCCATCTATTGCTACTGCAGGTATGACTATGGTCACTTCCGATAAATATCCAGCTTGGAAAGGTGATATTCTTATCGGTGCTTTGAGGAAAATGCACATCAACCGTGTGGATATGAATGGAGCAGTTGCTGGAAATCAAGAAGTAATGCTGCAGGATATCGGTAGAGTTCGTCAGGTGTCTCAGAGCCCAGACGGCTACATCTATGCGATCACTGAGGGCACAGGATTGATGGTGAAATTAATCCCGATTCGATAAGTGCCCAACTTAAATTATTAAGCTAAAAGCCACTTTTGAGCGATCAATAGTGGCTTTTAAGTTTTTATCCCTTTGTAACATTCCTCTGAAAAATACTTTATGGTTTTAAAAAGAAAAACGAAGCAAGTTAATTTTCGCTAGAAGCAGGGCAACAAAGAGGCCTGTACCCCACGATTAAAAAAACTACACGAAATCCACATCCACATTAAATGGATATTTCATCAAAAACTGAAGCGCTTCTTCAATCTCCAAATCTTCAAAAAGAACCCGATAAAGATTCTCCGTTATAGGTGCCCGAAGATCCGCTGTTTCCAAAAATGCCTTGATAATTCTTACCGTATTGATTCCTTCGGCGACCTCTTCCATATCAGCTAGAATTTCCTCTAGCGTTTCTCCCTTTGCCAATCTAAAGCCTACAGTAAAGTTTCTGGAATGTACCGAGTTGCATGTCGTGACCAGATCGCCAATCCCTGCTAGCCCCATCACAGATTTGATGCTGCCGCCAAGGGCATTGCCTAAGTGAATCATTTCCACCATTCCTCGGCTGATCAGCAAACCCTTTGCATTTTCTCCTAATCCCAAACCAGCCAAGGCGCCAGAGGCAATTGCGATGATATTCTTCAAAACTCCGCTGATCTCAACGCCGATAATATCCGAATTCCCATATACCTGAAATTTCTCAGATCTTAACAAACTCTGTCCTTCCAGGATCACCTCATTATATTTGCTAGCTATCACAGTAGCAGCAGGCTGGCCTTGAGAAAGTTCTTTAGATAGATTTGGGCCAGCCAGACATCCAACTCTTACAGCTACCGTCTCCTGAAGAATTACCTCACTCATGGTCAGGATTTGACTTCTCTTGATTTTCTTAACCGTTTCCAGTGTTTCTCCTTCCTTTAGATTAAGGCAAAGGCCTTTTGTCCCATGAATAATCAAATGATATGGGAAAAGAAATGGAGAGAAAATTCTTACTACATTCTGAAAGCCAGATGAGGGAACCATGAAAAAGAGCACATCACAGCTTTGGCAAAGTTGTTCTGGATCATTTGATGCTACGATATTCTCATTCATAGCCCTTCCCTGCGCCGTATGAGTAGCATTGATCTCATCTACCACTTCCTGTTTTCTGGCGTAAACCATCACAGGATTTTTGGCTGCAAGGATATTGGCTACTACTGTTCCAAAGCTGCCAACCCCGATCACACCAATGTACTTTGGTTTAGAAGAGTTTTTCGAGTCCATATCCTGTTAATCTATTGTGATAAAAATAAAGTAGACTCATATCATCCGTTCCTATATTGCCATTTTTATCTTGAATTATTGGTCGTTTGGCGTGGTACATCCCCACATTATCCATTCCTCGCTTGATAATTTCATCCAGCTCTAGAGCAAGGTGCGGCGCTGTATTAATTAGACCCTGGCCCTTCAACTCATTTATTTTATCCAAAACGACCTGACAACTCTCCTTAAATTCTTCATATGGAATAGCTATATCTTCCTCGGGAAGTCTCAATAGATCGAATAAATCCAGCTTTTTATTTTGTTGTTTGATCATTTCAAATGCCACAAAAGCAACTAAATGAGAATTAAACACACGATTGATCTTATGAAACTCCTCCACTATTCGCTTCCCGAGCATATTGGTATACTCTTCTTCGCGCTGACTATCCACAGATACTTTTCCATCGGAGATAAAGTAATCCCGTGTATTGATCACTCTATTATTCTTGTCTAAGCTTCTCCCTTCCTCATCAACATAATTCCCAAGTACATCCATAGCTTTTCCAACCGAAACTGAGATGTCAGATCCTTTGGTGAAAAACTTGATGAGGAATTTTGAAATCTTGTAAGAATTCGAAAACTCATCATTCTCTTTATAGTATCGTTCTTGCCCAGTGATACTCAAATGATCACGAATCAAACTCGGTGCTTCCAACACAAAGTGGTAATTGATCGTGACAGGCACGATGAAAATCTTGCCTGAAATATCATTTAGGCCATTTTCAAAATTTGCCCGCTGTGCTTCAATCGCCGTACTCAAAAGACCAAGCTTCAACTTAGACTCAATCATACCACTTCGAGATCGCGTTCCTCCCGGAAAAAACAAGGAATGACACCCAAACTGAATGGCCTCTTTTGAATAGGTTTTCAATGTCTCCAAGTACATCAGATTCTTTTTCCTCCGATCCACTTTGTAGGCTCCGAGAGAATTCATGAAGTAGGCAAAAATGGAGATGTTGAAAAGATTCAACCCTGCTCCATATATAAAAGGTGGCAACCCCAAAACAGAAATCACCCATCCAATTAGAATACTATCCAAATTACTGAAATGGGTAGGAACCATTACAACAGTCCCTTTGGTAGCTAGATCACGCAATTGATCTGTTTGACCCGTAATCTGGATCTTATCCTGAAGCGTATACTGATTACTGAAAATGGATTTGAACCCTTTGACGCGAGCAGCATTGAGCAGTCGAGAAAAGCCATAAGTAACAACCGAGCGGGTGAATTTATAATGAGTAGTCTTGAAATTACTGGCAATCTCTTCCGCATAGCGGGCCGTAATACTATTCAAAACCCCTTTGTATGCTTGAAATTTCTTGGCTTTATTGTTAGCAGTTTCAGTACTTATCTGAACCAAAGATGATTTCACTCCACTCCAAAAAGACGGATCGTCATCCGGATCAACTACCCAAGGATTTTGTTTTATCCTCAGTTTTTCGCGGTATAAAGTCGTCTCTAACTCTTCCTTGAGAATATCAGAATTGTTGCTTGTGAGGTTGAGAATTCTATCCTCAGACAAATCCGCCACTTTCTTCACAAATTCTTTCCGCTCTCTAGCAAGCTTTACTACTGGCCATTCGTCCTTGCTAGGGTGAATTGGCTCGTACTTATGTTTGATATATTTCTCCTCCAAGTAACTGGCTTTTATTAAAAATCAACTTAAAGATAGTGAAAAAGCCCCTTCCTAGCTGAAATACCCCGCTGCAGAAAGGATCAAGTTCATCACTTTGATTTAACAAAAATAGCAACAATTGCCGAGGTAACAGTACCCATTATCAGCGCGCCTATGATAGACTGTATCATGTAGCTCTTTAGATTGAAATAAGCTTCAGCTGCTTCCTGGGTCATTTCTCCAGAACTCACGGCATAATTAATGACGTTAGGAAAATATTCAGGTGTAATGAATTCAATAGTTATGTATTGTGCTAGCGGACTAAAAATCGCTACAATTATTGTGATGATAAAACCTGCAATAAAACCTTGCTTATAGCTCATCAATCCATAATAATGATTCTTCTTTTTATCCAATAAGGCAAAAACATAGATAAGGATAGAAGGAATGGCTACAAAATTAGTGAAGAATGGATGATCAGCTATTTTCTCATCATGGTAGCCTAAGGACTTTTCCAAAGCCATCCAAGCGAGCATCATTACTACAAATATCAACGCCCACTTGATCTCAATTTTAATATTCTTCATAGTCTTCAGGGTTTAGGGTGCAAAAACGTACTTACAAAATACATATTTTATTAAAATCACAGCCATTTTTAATTGATTGCTTCAGCTAAGCTCTCAATCCCTTGTCCAAGAGCGAAAGGGTATTATTTTTACAACATCAAAGACCGGATGAAACCAGACCTTAAGCAAATACAAATACCAATAGAGAATGAAATGGCCCAGTTTGAGCTGAAATTTCGGGCCTCTATGAAATCTAAGGTCAAGCTCCTCGACCATATTACCAACTACATTGTCAAGCGCAAAGGCAAGCAGATGCGCCCAATGTTCGTTTTTTTAACTGCGGGAGTTTGTGGTGGAATAAACGACTCTACCCATAGAGGTGCGGCATTGATAGAATTACTTCACACCGCAACGCTGGTTCACGATGATGTGGTCGATGATGCAAACTATAGACGTGGCTTTTTCTCTGTAAATGCACTTTGGAAAAACAAAATCTCAGTGCTTGTCGGCGATTACCTGCTTTCCAGAGGATTGCTTTTGAGTGTGGAAAACAATGACTTCAAACTTCTGAAGATCGTTTCCAACGCAGTTAAAGAAATGTCTGAAGGAGAATTGCTGCAAATCGCTAAAGCACGTAAGCTCGACATCACAGAGGAAGTTTATTATGACATTATCCGGCAAAAAACTGCCAGCTTGTTGGCTTCCTGCTGCGCAGTAGGAGCTTCCAGCACTGACAGCAGCGATGAAACTATCGCTAAAATGCGGGAATTCGGAGAGAAAGTCGGGATGGCATTCCAGATCAAAGACGATCTTTTTGACTACGGAGAAGATGAAATAGGTAAGCCAGTTGGAATAGACATCAAAGAAAAGAAGATGACCCTTCCGCTGATTTTTGCCTTATCGAAGGCCGATTGGTTGGAAAAAAAGAAAATCATCAACTTGATCCGAAACCGAAGCGAGGACAAGAAAGCAGTCAATCAAGTCATCGAATTTGTAAAGAAAAGCGGTGGATTGGAGTATGCAAAAACCATCATGGATAGATTCTATGCAGAAGCCTTAGATATTCTGAAAACCTTCCCTGAATCGGAATATAAAACTTCTCTGGAAGGATTGGTGAGCTATACGATTGAGAGGAAGAAGTAGGGTTTGATTTAGCTTGAAAACGGGAGACGGAAGACCGAAGTAGTCATAGCCGGCATCGCGAACGACATAGGTGTAAAGCGATCTAACTGTAATAAGTTAAAAGTGTCAAGTAAAATCAGTAGGTCACATTCTTAAACAATCATTTTATCTTTTATCGGAGCAATGATGACTTTATTCTACCAAATTTTATCGGTATCATTCACCCACAAATTACCTAAATTCAAATCAATAGAGATATCTTTGATAGTATCAAATGATACTATCAATGAAACCTCCATATGATATCACACCAACCATTCTGCAATTTGTCAGCTCGATCTCAGAAAAAATCGGTGAGGTAAATGCACTGTTTTTAGACAAGCAATCACCTCAGCTTCGAAAGCAAAATAAGATTAAGACCATCCACTCCTCTCTTCAGATCGAGGGAAACACACTATCGGAAGAACATATAACTGCATTAATTGAAAATAAACGGATTATAGGACCACAGAAAGATATTACTGAAGTGATCAATGCAATCGCCGTTTACGAAAATCTAAACTCTTACAAACCCACCTCTGCCAAATCATTCTTATCTGCTCATGAAACTCTGATGAAAGGATTGATTGATCAACCTGGCAAATATCGATCGCGTGGAGTTGGCGTAGTAAAAGGCTCACAAGTTGCGCATTTAGCCCCGCCAGCGGCTAATGTCCCTGGGCTAATGAAGGACCTTTTCCAGTACCTGAACAATGATGACGAGCTTGCTTTGATCAAAAGCTGTGTCTTCCACTACGAAATGGAATTCATTCATCCTTTCATAGATGGAAATGGAAGGATGGGAAGACTTTGGCAAACTTTGATTCTAAAAGACAGATATCCAGTATTTGAATTTTTACCATTTGAAACGCTAATTAGCAAAACTCAGGATGAATATTATCAGGCCTTGTCAGCAAGTGATAAATCTGGAAAATCCACGATTTTTATAGAGTACATGTTAAGAATTATTGATGATTCTCTAGCCAACCTGCTTAACACTAATGGCCAAACTTTAACTGCAGAGCAGCGGATCACGCACTTTATTACCTTAGGGAAAAATGAATTTACTCGTAAAGAGTACATGGACGTGTTCAAAACAATCTCTTCTGCCACCGCAAGTCGGGATTTGAAAAAAGCCCTGGAATTGCATTTAATTTCTGCTAAAGGGAAAGGGAATCAGATGAGGTATTTTGTAAGTAAAATTAAAAACTAAGAAGACTTATCAAACTATTATTTCTGTTATGATTAATACCATTTGTAGTCAGCCAAACTTCATCTATTTTAATTGGAGAATACAGACTGCCCAGATCTGTTAAAAGAAACGTACTAACATCAATAATCAAATTCTCCTGTTTCTCTAAATTTTTGAATTTTCAACTCCCATTCTTTATATCGTATGCTTTGAAAATATTCTACCGCACTTTCTCCATAATATTCATCGGGCGGGGCAGGTTCATTTCCACTCAAGTATCCTTGTAACCAATATGTAGATTCAATAGACATGCTTTTTATCTCGCTGAACGATATGCAAAATGTAGAATTTTTAATAGGACAATAAGCATCTATTCTCCCTTTGAAAGTGTGAGGGTTTCCTATTAAAAAATGTTTTCCTTCACAATTTTCTAACTCAATCCAAAGATTTTCGTCATAATCAAGCTTATCAGTCATGCCGTATGTGTTTTACATTAGATCCATTTCCTCATTAAGATGTTGTCAAAAGCATCTCAGGCACTTACGAGACAAATCTAGAGCAACTCCAAATACCCCTTAAACTCCTCGAAATCATTCCTCATAGTCTCTACTTTTTTCTCTCCATCCATAAAAGCTGCTAATCGCTCCGGAAGCTCAAGTTTCAAGTTCAATGCTTTTTCCACCGTTTCCCTAAATTTCCCGGGATGAGCAGTTTCCAAAAACACGCCCTGGAAATTATCATTTTCAGCAATAAAATCCTTTAGTCCTTTGTAACCAACTGCTCCATGGGGATCAAGCGTATAGCCGGACTTTTTTACTTGTTGCATCACTTCCACAGTTTCAGCATCAGAGTAAAAATAACCTTTCACGTTATCCTTCAGTAGTTGTTCATCTTCTCCGTAAAGAGCCAGAAGACGAGGGAAATTGCTAGGATTCCCTACATCCATACTATTACTGATGGTTGCTATTGAGGCCATCGCAGCAAATTCAGCCCCATTCAAATAATCCGGTACAACCTTATTCACATTTGTAGCAGCCACAAATTGATCAATCGGCAATCCCATTCTTTGAGCCAAAATGCCGGCAGCAATATTCCCGAAATTCCCTGAAGGAACAGCGAAAGCTACTTTTTTACTATTCTTCGGAAGTCTGGAAAAGGCATAGAAATAATACAGGCATTGTGGAATCCAGCGGGCTACATTGATAGAGTTGGCTGAAGTCAGCAACAGTTTTTCATTCAGCTCCGCATCCAAAAATGCTTCTTTTACCATTCGCTGACAATCATCAAATACACCATCAACTTCCAGCGCTGTGATATTTTGACCCAGTGTAGTAAACTGCTTTTCCTGAAGCTCACTTACTTTTCCCTTCGGAAAAAGAATGATCACTTCCACTCCATCAACGCCTAAAAAGCCATTGGCTACCGCACTTCCAGTATCCCCTGAAGTTGCTACCAGCACACGTACTTTTCGGTCGGATTTCTCCATTAGCATACTCATCAATTTGGAACAAAAACGTGCCCCAAAATCTTTGAATGCCAATGTAGGCCCATGGAAAAGCTCCAAGCTATAAACATCTTCCTCCACCTTGACCAGCGGCGCATCGAATACCAGCGTATGATCCACCAATTCCTTGATCTGCTCTTGGCTGAGTGCTGAAGAAAACAAGGCGCCAATCACCTCATATCCTATTTCCTGAAAGGTCATTTCAGGAAGTTTATCCAAAAGTTCTTTCGGTAAAACAGGAATCTCAGTTGGTATGTAAAGCCCTTGATCCGGCGCCAATCCTTTAATCACTGCCTCAGCGAGATTGACTTGATGAGCTGAATTATTTGTGCTGTAGAACTTCATAAACTTATTTTTCTTCGATGACGTATGCGCCTCGGGTGTTGATTTCAGAGAAATACACATCAACGTCAAGTCCAATTTTTGAAAATATTTCTTTGCCTGCTTTCCCTACTGCCTGTGCGGTTTCCTTTCCTTTGGAAAGTGCGAATAGCGTAGGTCCCGAACCGGAAATTCCCATCCCCAATGCTCCAGCTGATTTCAAAGCTTCTCTCACTTCGTAAAACCCTGGAAGCAAAACCGCGCGATATGGCTCAGCAATCACATCTCGAAGGGATCTGGAGATCAACTCAAAATCACTTTCATATAATCCCGCTATTAACCCAGCCACATTTCCAGATTGAATAGTCGCATGCTTCATGGGAATCTGATCTCTAAGTACAGATCTGGAATCTGCCGTATTCAACACATAATGAGGGTGCAATAGGGTGCAATACAAACCTTGAGGCACCGGTAGTTTAATCACATCCAATGGATGGTAGTCTCTGACAAGCACAAAACCGCCCAATAAACTAGGCGCAACATTATCTGCATGTCCAGCTCCACAGGCAACTTTTTCTGCAGCGATCGCAAAAGGCAATAAATCTTTTTTCTCAAATGGATCGCCCAAAAGTCTGTTTGCAGCAGCTAAAGCAGCAACAGCACTTGCGGCACTTGAACCCATTCCCGAGCCTAAAGGCAATCCTTTGGTCAGGTATATATTCATCCCGACTTTGGAATCCAATTCATCCAACATGGCTTGAATAGCCACTGCGCAAGTATTTTTCTCAGCTTCAAGTGGAAGCTTCCCGTCATCTCCATCTATAGAAACAACAACCAATCCCGGCTCATCTTTCAGAACCAACTCTACAGTATCCCCCATCGCATCTATCGCGAACCCGAGGATATCAAATCCGCAGGACACATTCGCGACAGTAGCAGGTGCAAATGCTTTGACCGAGCGCATTATTCTCTAGTGTAGTTACCGATACGAATCACATCTGCAAATACTCCTGCAGCAGTCACGTCCGCTCCAGCTCCCGGACCTCGGATGATCATTGGTCTATCTTTATATCGATCTGTAGTCAACAAAATCATGTTATCCGAACCTCCTAATCCACTAAATGGATGTGAAACTGGAAGTGAATTCAAGCCTACTTTGGCTTTTCCATTCTCCAATGTTGCCATGAAACGAAGTTTTTCTCCTTTGGCTTCCGCAGTTTTTAGCATTTCAGCAAAGTCTTTATCATGCGTTTTCAAAACTTCAAAAAACTCAGGAACCGTACCTAAATTCTGACAGTCTTCCGGAACCATACTTTGAATATCAATAGAATCAAATTCTAGATGTTGTTCAGCTTCACGACCCAAAATCAAGATCTTTCTCGCCACATCCATTCCGCTCAAATCGTCTCTAGGATCTGGCTCAGTGTAACCTAATTCTTTCGCTTTTTTCACCACTTCTGAGAAAGGATCACCTTTTTCAAGTTCTGAGAAAATATAATTCATGGAGCCTGAAAGCACCGCTTCGATACGGATCACTTTATCTCCACTCAACATCAAATCTTGTAGCGTATTGATGACAGGAAGTCCTGCTGCCACGTTGGTTTCATACAGGAATTTCACCCCGCGTTTTTTGGCAATTCTTTTTAAGTTTTTGTACTGCTCCATTGAGCCAGAATTAGCCTTTTTGTTAGGCGTGACGATAGCAACTTTTGCTTCCAAAACCTGAGAATAAAGCTCAGCCACATCCTGACTTGCAGTACAATCCACAAATACGGTATTGGAGAAATTCATCTCCTCCATGGTTTGGATAAATTTGCTAAGGTCAGTTTTTTCATCAGACTCACTCAATTGGTATGGATTGCTGAGATCAAAACCATCCTCATGGAAAGCCATATACCTACTATTAGCCAGTCCATGCACCTGAATATCTAATTCATTATCTCCGCGAAGTTTTTGCTGCTGAGTAGTAATCATTTTGATCAATGCCTGTCCGATCAAGCCCGTACCAACTAAGAATACGTGTAGCACCTTATTCTCAGAAAGGAAAAATGCCTCGTGAAGTGCATTCAATGCCTTTTGCAAATCAGGCTGAGGAATTACTGCTGAAATGTTCAGCTCCGAACTTCCTTGTGCTATTGCGCCCACGTTAATATTATTTCTACCCAGAGCGCGGAACATCCGGCCTGAAGCACCTGGGTTATGCTTCATATTTTCTCCAACGACAGCCACCGTAGCCAAATCATGTAACAAGATTACCTCGTCCATTTCTCCTGACTTAATTTCATAGAAGAACTCTTTTTCTACAGCTTCTTTTGCCAAATAGGACTCTTGGGTTTTGATGGCAAGACAAATGCTATGTTCAGAGGAAGCTTGTGAAATCAACAAAATATTAACTTTTGCCTCTGCCAAAGCTTTGAAAACACGACTTGTACCCACCACAGAGTCAAGCATTCCAGCTCCCTGAACAGTTACAATAGACACATTTGGAATAGAGCTTATTCCTTTGATCAGTGCGCCTGGACTTACTTCTCCATTGATGAGCGTGCCCGGATTTTCTGGCTCAAATGTGTTTTTAATGTAAATCGGGATGCTCTTACGCATCGCAGGCTGCATAGTCGCTGGGAAAATTACTTTGGCCCCGAAATGCGAAAGTTCCATAGCCTCATTGTAACTCAGCTGAGGAATGGTGAATGCTGTATAAACCAACTTTGGATCAGAAGTCAAAACTCCAGAAACATCTGTCCAAATCTCCAAATTCTCAGCATCCAAAGCCGCAGCAAAAATAGCCGCAGTATAGTCAGACCCCGATCTACCTAGCGTAGTAGTTTCTCCTTTTGCAGTAGATGCAATAAAACCAGTGATTACTTTGATCCCGTCATGCTTCGAAAAGTAATTTTTGATGGCAGAGTTAGTGAATTCAAAATCTACTTTTGCCTGGCCAAATCTGTCATTGGTGCGGATAACTTCCCTTGCATCAAGAAACTGCGTTTTAAATCCATGTCCCTGCATGGACTCCGCAAGGATAAATGCCGCTAGTCTTTCTCCAAAACTTGCTACATAATCAAGTGTGCGAACAGAATTTTCTTTGATGAGGTATATTCCATGGAAAAGGTCCTCTAACTCTTTGAATCTCACTTTCACAAAAGTCATCACAGTGGATTGACTTTGCACTGCTATCAGTTGACGCACAATAGTCAGGTGCTTTTCTTCCAGCATTTGAAGGACCTCGCGATATGCTTCATCTCCTTCTCTCGCCAACTGTGCAATTTTCAGTAAACTCTCTGTGACTCCACCAAAAGCAGAAAAAACTATTGCTACTTCATCTTCCTTCAGTTTGTCCTGAATGATTGAAAAAACTCGCTGTATATTTTCTGGATTCGCTACGGATGAGCCACCAAACTTGATGATTTTCATGTCTTATAACTGGTTTTTATTAGTCATCCCGATTATTCGGGACAGGCTTTGGAGTCTCGCATAGTTGGTAATCATACCTTTATTTGAACCTTCGGCCATGCTCGATTTCATAAATTTTACTACTGGAATTAATTACTTGGGAAATTAAAATTAGCCAATTAAGGCCTCGGGGGCGGATACTTAAAATATATAGACGGGATCAACCCGTAATGGTGGTACCCATCCATGTCGTCATAGAAAAAGTGGTGCAGGCGCTCGCTTCCATGGCTGGAAGTAGATTTAGGTCTAAAGAGGTTTTTGCTGCAAATACCATAACTGGACAATTGATGTGACAATCTTACTGCCAAAATTTCTATTAGCCAAACAATCCATTGTAGTTTTTTGAAAAAAAAGGAAATTCCATTAGTAATAAGGCAAGAATTCTAAGAAAAACTGAGATTCTAATATAATCATCGCCAAAGTGATTTAAATACAAAATTGAATTTGGACTCATTTTGCTTATTTTAGAATACCACTAAATCCAAGGAAAAATGCGCACTGCCAAAACTTACTCATTTGGACTTATCTTCCTGCTTTTTATGAGCTGCGCAGGGACCAAAGCAATAAATCCCCTCAATAGCCTAAAAAGCAATAGCTGGGCACTTTCATCATTAATGGGCAGCGGACTGGACATGAGTCAATTTGCTGGAGGAGTTCCTTCCTTGAGCTTTCTTGATGACGGAAACCTTGCAGGGTTCACAGGTTGCAATAACTTCTCGGGAAACTTCATGCTGGAAGGCACTGGACTTCTCTTGGACCCTGGGGCAATAACCAAAAAAATGTGTCCCGGCAATGGGGAAAAGGTCTTTATTTCAGCTTTGACTAAGGTAAAAGAACTGAATATCAGTAAAGACAAACTCATCTTACTTGATGGAGCCACCGAGTTGATGAGTTTTGTCCCTAAAAAAGACTAGGTTAATTTATAGCAATTCTGTGATCGTGAGATTTTTGCCGCGGAATTCTACCTGCTCATTTTTTTTGCGCCCAACCAAAATTTCGCCAAGGGGTGAGTTTTTACTGAGCATAAAAAGCTTCTGATCGTCCACAGCGATTTGTCCGAGGCTAATTGAAATCAGGTATTTGTCGTTACCCAACTGGACCAAGCTACCCTCCTGAACGGAAGGAGAAGGCTCTTTGATCGCCTGCAGTCTGCACAGCTCGTCAAATTCAAAATTTGCTTGCTTCAACTGATTTTCTACAGTCATCAGATCACGGGACATTGTTTCCCGTCCTGTCTCAAACTTATCTCCTGCACTACTTTTAGTATCTTCCAAAATCCCATCATTGATCGCTTTTCGCTCGGCTTTCAATAAGTTGATTTTCTCTTTCACCTGCACAATCGCAGTTTGGTAAATTTTTTCTTTAAACGTATTCATAAAATATCAAGAGCAGCCGTCTTTTCGGCGAGTATCGATGATGTAAACTATTTTCCAGCCTGAGGCCATTTTGACTAATTGAAATGAATTCACGCCGCAATGGCTGAATTTGTCATTGGCATAAAACTCATAAGGAGTCCAAGCTGTAGCCATAGGCCCGTCAATGTTGATTTGGTAGTCAGTGATTCGTTCGTCAAGCTTCATTTCCGCAGGAAGACTTCCAATTCCTTTCACAAAATCAGCCACTGAACCAGCTTTTACTGTGCCGGTATCACCCGTTGTTTCTATAGTCTGCATGATGGCATTTTCTGAAAAAACCGAAGCAATCTGCTCAGTATTTTTTGCTCTCATCCCATCAAAAAGTGTCTGAATCACTTCCTTTACATCAGCTTCATCTGTCTGCGAAAAAGCAGGAAATGCCAAAATAAGGGAGAATAGAACGAATAGTAGATTTTTCATTTTCACTAGTTTTAACTTAAACTTCACCGTAAAGTTTGAATGTCATATTTCTCAAAGAATGTGTATTTACAGCGTAATGCATTGCCTCTGCAATCTCGTCCGCCCGCACCCATTTACTAAAATCGGCGTCAGGCATTGACTCACGATTAGGCGGTGTATCAATGATGCTTGGCACGAAAACATGCGATCTAATTGGCGTATTTTTAGTCTCCTCACCAACTATTTCAGCTAAAGAAATCACCAACTTTTTACTTAAGGCATATGCCAAAGATCCACCAGCGTCCTCCATTTGTAGCGCCGGTCTAGCACCCACAAAAAGAAAAGTACCTTTGCCCTGCGACTTCATGATTGGCAAAAAGCCCTTCACTAAATGAAAAGCTGAAAAGAAATTAAGCGAAAACATTTTCTCCAATTCAGCCTGACTTGTAGCAGATAATCCACCAGAGGAGTAGCCCCCAACTAGAAAAGCTAAGGCATCTACATCGCCATACTGCATATTATACTCTTTGATAAATTCAGCAACTGCTTTTTCATCAGTTACGTCCACCTCGTAGGCATCATCAGATTCTTCTACCTCCTCGTTTTTTCCGGGATGGAGAAGCGCAATGATATGATAGCCTTCACGCTTAAACTTCTCAACTACTGCCGAACCTAAATTTCCTCCTGCTCCTGTGATAATAATATTTCTGCTCATACTACTCCAAAATTCTTTCTGATATTTGTTAAAATTAGCCTTAATTTTTCAAAAACGTCATGAATCAACTCAAAAGCATAATAAAGAATCAGGAAAACATACGAAGAAGAAATTTCTTTTTAAAGTTCCTCCTACTTGTGGTTTTGATCACAGCTTTTGAATCAAATAGCTGGTTTAGCCCCTTCTTCGATACGCATATTATCGCTTCAAATCTGATTAGAGCTGCAATATTCTTACTTAGCGGAAACTTGATTATTTCTCTTGCGAGAATTATCACACTACAGTTTTACCTCAAAAGAACGGAGGAATCCAGAGTACAGCCCAACTTTGTAATCGGTATAGACCGTCTCTCCACTTTGCTAAACATTATGATCATTTTGATCACGATGATGCTCGCTTTTGGAGTCCGCCCACTAGAATTTTTGACAAGCATCACAATCGTGGCTGCAGCAATTGCACTGCTCACGAAGGATTACATTACCAATATCGTAAACGGTTTGATCATGATGTTTTCAGATCAATTGGAGATTGGAGATAAGATTTTGATCGGAAAAAGCATGGGATTTATCAGAGATATTACGCTGATCAATATGGAACTGAAAACTGAGACTGGCGAAATTATCATTATCCCAAACACGCTCGCCCTTACCTCTGAAGTAGTAAATTACTCCAAAAATAATTCACATCAGGTCATCCTGGATTCAGAAATCCCTTTCTATTCTGCGATCTTATTGAATGATCTTGAAAGTGCGTTAAGTCATTCATTGCGAGAATTTTCTGATCACGTGTTTATAGATGGCGCTCAATTAACAATAATCGAGAGAAAACCAGAAAGCATCATCGTTCGCTTCCAATTCCCAATCAAATCCGGGGAGAAAATCATCGAGAAAAACGTCAAGAAAACTGTAAACCAAGCCTTAATCAACTGGTCAAATGAAAACCGAAAAGCCTAATTATTTCGATCTCGTTTATCAGGTAGTCCGTCTCATTCCTAGTGGCAGAGTCACCAATTACGGGGCAATTGCCCATTACTTGGGAATTAAAAGTGGTGCCAGAATGGTCGGATATGCCATGAATGCGGCGCACACCATGTCAGATGTTCCTGCGCATCGCGTGGTGAATAGTCAAGGGTTGCTTACCGGAAAAGGACATTTCGAAACGCCCACCAAAATGCAGGAATTGCTGGAAAAAGAAGGGGTAAAAGTCGTGAAAGACAAAGTCCAGAATTTCGAAAAGGTTTTTTGGAATCCTGAGTTGGAGTTGGCCTTGTGATTAATAGACGTTTATAATTTTATTAAAATAATCAACAGGCGTTCCTGCGGAACGCTTCTCGTAGAAACCTATTATTTTGCTACCGACCAAATATCCCGCTGGGACATTCAATCTTAATTTTGAGAAGCTCACTATATTATTTAATAGAATATATGATCAGTGAGATCCAGTCCCATGTGGTAATTTTGATAGTTCCGTACCTGCGAATGTCTGGTAGATCAACGGTGCAAAATCTAGAGATGTCCTCCCTTAGGAAGTGGTAAGTGGTAGATAAAATGAGATTTTACCAGATCGTTCCGTAGGAACGTCGGGTTGGTAGAACAATGGGTTGATTTAGGTTAAGTCGTTCCATAGGAACGTTTGGTAATGCCTTTTTTAAAAATTAAAGTGAACGATACTTTTTACCTTTTTGATCATGCCAAATACTTACACTCAAATCCACATTCATCTAATATTTGCGGTCAAATTCAGAAAGGCACAAATTCACTCAAGCTGGAAAGAACGTCTTCACCAATACCTGACAGGAATTATTCAGGGCAATAAACATAAGGTTTTACAGATTGAAAGCATGCCTGACCATATCCATATTTTGATAGGATTAAGACCTGACCAATCTCTATCTTCTTTAATTCAAAACACAAAAACAGAGAGTTCAAAATGGGTGAATGTCAATAAATTAAGCGCATCAAAATTCCAGTGGCAAGATGGATTTGGAGCATTCTCCTATGCAAAAAGCCAACTCCCTCAAGTCATTAAATACATCCAGAATCAAGAAGAGCATCATTCCAAAAAATCATTCATTGAAGAGTATAAGTCAATCCTAGATGCTTTTGAATTGGAATGGGATGAAAAATACATTTTTCATGATTTGATATAAATGAAATTCACCAGGCGTTCCGATGGAACGCTCCCTCGAAAATACTTGTCTTTTGCTACCAACCAAATGTCCCGCTGGGACAATCGCAAAAAATCCTTGAAGAGTCATTTATTCATTCCGTAGGAATGTCTGGTTGGTAGCAAATAGATTGTAGAATTTCCATTATCGTTCCGTAGGAACGTCTAGTGAAAAATCACTTCCTCCTCAATAAATACAACCCAACAAACATAATCAGTCCATTCAAAATCAGAGCTTCGAAGCCGAATTTGTAGCCCCAGAATAATTTCTCGGAATTGGAAGCTATCGCAAAAGTCAGAACCGGTGCAAAGACTGCGAGGTAAGGCACAAACTTATCTTTCACCTTCCATTTGGTGAAAAGCCCAAAGGAATACAGACCAAGCAATGGACCATAGGTATATCCTGCAATCACAAATACAGAATTAATCACACTTTGGTTATTGATTACATGAAAAGCCATAATGACCAAGAACATGATAAAAGTGAATACTATATGGACTTTCTTACGCACTGAGACTCTTTTTTCCGCAGGGTATCTTTTTTCTATCTCTAAGAAATCTATACAAAATGATGTCGTCAACGCTGTCAATGTAGAATCAGCACTTGAATAGGCCGCAGCCGTGATTCCCAAAACGAAAATTATTCCGGCAAATGGAGAGAAATACTCTGTAGCAAGGAGTGGGAAAAGCTCGTCAGTTTTTAAAGGAATCTGTATACCTTGAGTCTCTGAATACAGGTATAATAATACTCCTAATGAGAGAAAAAGGAGATTTACGAATACAAGAATGATCGTAAACCAGAACATATTTTTTTGCGCCTCGCCAATGTTCTTACAAGTCAGGTTCTTTTGCATCATATCCTGATCCAAACCTGTCATCACAATGGTAATAAATGCCCCTGAAATAAATTGCTTGAAGAAATTCGTACCTGCTTTCCAATCCCAGTTAAAAATCTGAGAGCGTGAATCATCGGAAACAGCCTTGATGTAATCACCAACCCCATCAAAATTCAGTTCATTTCCGACCATAATCACACAAACTACAACAGCGGCAAGCATAAAAAATGTCTGAAGTGTATCTGTCCAAACTACCGTCTTGATCCCTCCTCGATGAGTATATAACCATATCAAACCAACGGTTATCAATACCGAAACCCAAAATGGAATTCCCAAGGAATCAAAAAGGATGAGTTGAAGTACACTTGCAACCAGAAAAACCCGAATCGATGAGCCTAAAGTTCTGGACAGAATAAAGAAAAAAGCCCCTGTTTTATAGGACCAAAAGCCAAATCTATCGTCCAGATATGAATAGATGGAAACGAGATTTAATCGGTAATAAAGCGGCAAAAGCACCTTAGCAATCACGAAATATCCAAGCGTATAGCCCAAAACAACTTGGAAGTAAAAAAAGTTAGTATTGCCTACTTCCCCGGGAACTGAGATAAATGTAACTCCTGAAAGAGAGGCTCCTATCATCCCGAAAGCCACTAAAAACCAAGGCGATTGACGGTCTCCGGTGAAGAAGGTATCAGCTGAAACTTTGCGGGAAGTGAAGTAAGAAATTAGAAATAACAGTAAAAAATAACAACAGATTACCAGGAGAACTAGTTGTGAATTCATAAATCGTATTGAAGTGGGTTCGCTAAGTTGTCCAATATTCTTAATTTTGCAAAATGAATCATTCAAACGACCCACTTCCATACATTGAGGAATCAGAAGTTCTGGTGGAGGATTTGATAGATATTGAATCCAACGACCTGATCGTGTACAATGACGAGTTCAACACCTTCGATCATGTGATCAAGATTCTGATGAAAGTCTGCAAACATAACATAGAGCAAGCGGAACAATGCACGATCACCATTCATTATAGAGGGAAATGTGCGGTAAAAAAAGGCAGCATGACAGAGCTAAAACCTATGTGTGAAGCTATATTAGATGCCGGAATCCAAGCCGCAATAGAATAACACAACTACGCCTAAGTGAATTTCCCCTCCAAACTGATAGAAGATGCTGTCACCGAAATCTCCCGACTCCCGGGTATTGGAAAGAAAACAGCCCTTCGACTAGCACTTCACCTTCTCAAGCAGCACGAGGCAAACACCGAAGCCTTGGCGTTGGCCATCACCCGTATGCGTACGGAAATCCAGTATTGCAAAACCTGCCACAACATCTCCGATGCCGAAGAATGTAGCATTTGCATAAGTCATCGACGCGACGGTTCGCTTCTTTGCGTGGTCGAAGATATTCGTGACGTGCTGGCTATAGAGAATACAAATCAGTTTCAAGGAAAATACCATGTGCTTGGAGGAGTGATTTCTCCTATTCAAGGTATAGGTCCTGAGGAACTGAAAATAGAGTCTTTACTCTCTCGGGTAGAAGGGGCAATACAAAATGAGCCTATCAAAGAAGTGATTTTGGCACTCAGCGCTACCATGGAAGGAGACACCACTTCTTTTTATCTGGCGAAAAAGCTAAAAGAAAAAGGTGTGCAGGTGAGTTCAATTGCGAGGGGAATTCCTGTGGGTGGTGAGCTAGAGTTCACTGATGAAGTAACTCTTGGCCGTAGTATCATGACCCGAATTAATTACGCTACCGAGTAAAATTTCTTTTGCGTAGGAAAAACCTAAGTCTATATTTGCAAACCAAAACGGGGGATTAGCTCATCCCGATAGCTATCGGGAGGCTAGAGCTTCCCGACATTAGTCGGGAAGGTTATCTAGGCAAACTTATCATTTAATGGGGGATTAGCTCAGCTGGCTAGAGCGCCACACTGGCAGTGTGGAGGTCACCGGTTCGACTCCGGTATTCTCCACGAAAGCTTCACAGGAATGTGGAGCTTTTTGTTTTTTAAGTTAGGCCAATTCAATACTTCTGAAACTTTTATGTAGCTCTTACTTCGCCAAATCCGTATTAAATATACTTTTGAAACATATTTAAACTGAATCTCAATGCATCGTCTATTAGTTTTATTTCTTTCATCGTCGCTACTATTTTCTTGTAATGACAGTAATGATTGCGAAGGATTTGATGTAGGCAAAGAATTTGAAATAGCCATAAATGAAACCTTACAAAACTGTTCAAAAAATATTTCAGTCACACTTTTAGATATTCAAGACTCTCGTTGCCCAGCAGGTGGTGTATGTATTTGGCAAGGGATGATTTTGATAGAAGGTAAGCTTTCAATTGAAGGAAAAGATTATGAGCTTAAACTCAGCACGGAAGAGTCATTCAGTGGATTTCCCGCAGAATTTTCCACTTCAGAATTTACGGTAAAATTGATCGACGCCGTTCCCTACCCAGACCTTAACAACCCTCATGAACCCGAAGACAAACGGGCTATTTTAATCCTCTCAAAAAGATCTACCTAAGATTGTTTAAATTCGCATGACATTCTTCCCAACTGGAAATCAACATGCGAAATCGAATACTTATCATCCTAGTTTTACAAGTAACCTTCAGTTCCTGCTCCTGTAACCCTGAAAACATCGCAAAATTTGCGTTCAAAGGCATGGAAGCGATGATGGGCGAAGGATTTATGCCATCTGATGAAATTAGGAGACTCGGCAATTTTCAAGGGATGAATGTCAACCTCAGCAAGTCCACCTCCGATGAAGAGACAATCTCCACTATTTACCTAAAATTACAGAATGGAGACCCATTAATTCTGGGAAACCAACCGGAGGTTTTGGCAAGAAAATGTGCTGAACTTTACCTACGGGATTTTGAAAATGCTGAAGATTATCAACAAATTACGGTACAGTTTATTCAAACAGACCCTACAAATCCGGAAAATGTGGCAATGCAGGAGTATATGTTTGACACGAAAGATTTTTAACTCAACCTATTCTTTATGGAATTACCAAACGAATACAAGAAACCGCCTACCTCACTTGGTGAATGGATTATCGCAGTTCTTATTAAACGCCTTCCATTGATAGGCTTAATCATGCTCATCATATGGGCAACGGACAAAAACACAGATCCTGATAAGGCAAACTGGGCAAAAGCTGAGCTGATCGTGAAACTTATAATTTTCGCCCTTGTAATAATTTTTATAGCTATAATTGGCTTTGGTGTCTTCGCCAATTTTGCTGATGACGTAAACTGGTCCGACTTCGATTAATGCAGATAAAAGCTTTTTGCTCTGATATTGACGGCACCCTCCTCAATTCATTGCGCGATCTTTCACCTCGTCTCAAAGCTGTGGTGGCAGATTTACCTGAGAATTTTCCGGTGATTTTGGCTAGTTCACGGATGCCTGATGCCATGCGACATTTGCTTCATGACTTGAATCGTATCCCCCAACCTTTGATTGCATACAATGGTGGCTATGTGCTAAGTGCTGGTGGAGAAGTATTGGAGGACGTGACCATTCCTGTGGACTTGGTAGCCAAAATTCTTAAACTAACCGAAAAAACTGATATCCATGTGAGCTTGTATCAGGGGGAAAAATGGTACGAGGAAAAAGATGATTATTGGTCTCAGCGGGAAGTGAAAAATACTAAAGTTCAATGTGATTGGCTTCCTAGTCACGAAGTGGTTGATCTTTGGACAAAGAATAATTCTGGCGCTCACAAAGTCATGTGCATGGGTGAATCGAATGAGATGGCATGGCTCTTTGGTGAGCTACATTTCGAGCATTCTCTTGATTTGCACTTGTATCGATCCAGTGATACCTACCTAGAAATTGCACCAAAAGCTATTTCAAAAGCCACCGGCTTGAGGAAAATCCTGGAACATTCATTTGATTTCGGGATGGAATCCGTGGTCGCTTTTGGAGATAACTATAATGACATCGATCTCCTACAATCCGTAGGCTGGGGAGTCGCGGTGGACAATGCACGAATGGAAGTGAAGGATGTCGCCAAAGAAATCACTCATAATAACAAAGAGGATGGAGTGGCTGCTACCTTAGAGAAAATCCGAGATTTGAAATTTGAGATTGGCTCTTGAATCTAGGCCCTCGGTTCTATAGATTTGAATCTAGCGACTTGATACTTGCTACTTAAAATCTACAAAATTCCCGATCCGTCTTCTACATCCTCTATTGCTTTGGAAAGAAAATCCTGCAGTGGTCTCATTTTCTGAAAACCTTCTAAAGTGATATTGATAAAGTTACCTGATTCAATGTCTCCATCAGAGATTTTCGACGAAACTGTAAAGCTCTTCAATCTCAAATACTCTATAAATTCATGATCAGCCTCGTAATCACGGGGGCTGGTTTTGAGTTTTTCACCTTCGATATGACCAAAGAGTGACCTGAACTCAGAATTGTTTTCTATTTTGGCCAGTTCAGCTCCTGAGTAATCAATTTCTTTCCTTATTTTCTTCAGCGTTTCTGCCTGAGGCATCCATATTCCACCAGCTAAAAACGAGTTGCCGGGCTGAACCTGAAGGTAATAACCAGGACCTTCGGACTTCTTGCCTTTTGGAGAGAAATAGGCCCCAAAGTTGGTTTTGTAAGGTTGTTTATTCGCTGAGAAGCGGATATCCCGGTTTTGTCGGAAGACACAATCCTTGGGTTTAAACACCAATAGTTCAGGTTCCCACTCGCCAATTCCTTTCAGCAATACTGCCACATCTTCCAAAAATTCAGCTTTCGTATCCTGATACCATTTCTTATTGGCATCCATCCATTCTTTGGAGTTATGTTCGGCAAGGGCAGCTAGAAAAGGTAAGTATGGACGCATTAGGTTTGTGTTTTGAACTATATAAATCTGAAAATCGTCATGGGGCTGACTTGAGATTAAACTTAATTGAATGAAAATTGATTTCAACATTCGAGGAAACTTCTTAAATTAAATCGAATAATCCTGAGGATATGACAACGAAGGTAACATTTGACATCAACGAAAAAATTGCTGCGAAAGCAAAAAAGTATGCTGAAGAGCAAGGACAAAATCTATCTGATTTAGTTGAAAAATTTCTATCTGACATCACTGAACCTAAGAGAAAAGTCTTAGAGAAAATATCGCCCAAAAACCCTGAGCGCGTAAAGAGAATTCTGGACGGAACGGAGCCTCTTCCAGAAGATCTGGAAGATTTTTTCGGTATTTTAAAAGGAATGTCTGAGGATGATATTGAGAGCGCAAAATGGGAGCACTTAAAACAAAAACATGGTCTCTAGTTTTTTCATTGACTCAGAGGTCATATTAGATGCGCTGCTAGACATAGAGCCTTTCGCTGTAAATACTAGAAGTATTTTTAAATTAGTTGCAAGTGGAGAAATTGAAATCTTTTGCAGCTCTATTATTATTACAAATGTTTTTTACCTGGTCAAAAAACAATTCAACTCAAACCGTGCATACAGTTCCATTGACAAATTACTTGGATATTTTAAAGTACTTCCAGTCGGAGAATCTGAAATAAGAAATTCAATCAAAAGTGGCTTTTCAGACTTTGAAGATGGTATTCAGCATCAGGTAGCTATTCAAAACCCAGCGATTAAAGCCATTGTGACTCGGAATATCAACGATTATCGATTATCAACTCTTGCAGTAATAACTCCCACAGAACTCATAGCCCTTTTCAAATAAAATCCACCAATCCCTCCAGCTTCATCCCACGGCTACCTTTGATCAGAATCAGGTAATCCTCCAAGTTACTATCCTGAAGCCAGTTTCTAAACGAAAAAGGATCTGGGAAGTACAATGCCTTAGGATACTTCGCCAAGGCTGAAACTATCAACTGACCTGTAAAACAAACCTTGTCTATCTCATATTCGCTGATGATTTCTCCCAGCTTGGCATGCTCCGATTCAGCATGATCTCCCAATTCAAACATATCCCCGAGAATCAGCATTCTATGCTTTTTGCCAGTCATAGTCCCGAAAGTCCGAATGGCCACCTCCATACTTGAAGGATTCGCATTGTAAGCATCCAGAATAATCAGATTACTTCGCTTCTCTACCAATTGAGAACGCATATTTGAAGGCTGATAAGCTACAATCGCCTCCACAGCATCCTGCATTTTCACGCCAAAAAACTTCCCAATCGTCAAAGCGGTAGCAATATTTCCAAAATTATAAGCCCCGATTAAGTGGCTTAAGTAAACTGAGTCATCTCCTCCCACCGAAAATTTCACAAAAGGATTGGCATCTATAAAGTTCACCTCACAGAAATCTCCCTTAGCAGGATAAAGAATTGGTGCCTCGAATCTTTTTGAAAAATTGGACAAGATTGGATCCTGAGAATTGATAAAAACCTTTCCGTGATTTTCTCTCAAAAACTGGAATAGCTCAGTCTTAGTTTTAAGAACACCTTCCGGCCCTCCCATGCCTTCCAAATGCGCTTTCCCGATATTGGTGATCACGCCATGAGTCGGCTCGGCGATCAAACAAAGCTCTTCAATATCGCCCTGCTTATTCGCTCCCATTTCCACGATCGCGATTTCGTGCGCTTCAGTAATTGAGAGCAAAGTCAGTGGCACCCCAATGTGGTTATTAAGATTCCCTACTGTTGCTGCAGTTTTGAATTTCTTACTCAAAACAGCCTTCATCAATTCCTTGGAGGTTGTTTTGCCATTTGAACCAGTCAGCCCAATAATCGGAATATCCAATTGCTTTCGATGATGATTTGCCAAATCTTGAAGCATCTTCAGACAATCTTCCGCCAAAAAATAGCGCTCATCGTCCTCAACAAAATGGGTTATATCATCAATAACGACTACTGAAGCGCCCATTTCCAACGCTTTTGGCGCAAAAGCATTCGCATCGAAGTTTGGTCCTTTCAATGCAAAAAAGAGATTGCCTTTTTCGATTTTCCGAGTGTCAGTGCTTACGCCTGTTGATTTTTTGAAGAGAGTATATAAAATGGAGAGATTCATCGTTTTCGAAAGAATTAATTCCCAAAATAAAGGAATCATTCACATCTTTGGAGGGGGACAACCGTATTAATTTGTCTTAGCTATCACCATTCCATGCGCAAATTCTGGATTTTCACTTTTCTCATCAGCAGCTTTCAGCTGAATGCACAAGAAATTTTTCGCTTAGATCAGACCCCTCAAGTCACATTTGCCAACACTATCCTTCCCACTCCATTTACCGGAGGGATCAATGCTGCGCAAATTGAAACGATCGATTTGACTAACGATGGCAATGAAGAATGGGTGACTTGGGATATCAATTCCCGTCAGCTTTTGGTCTTCAAAAAAGAAGGGGAAAATTTCATCCATCAGCCAGAATTAACTTATGCCTTCCCTAACGACATCAATGGTTTTCTCGTCTTGGCGGATTTTGATGGGGATGGCAAAAAGGATTTGTTCACTTCCACGGCCTTAGGAATCAAAGGCTATAAAAACACCTCAACAGGAGATCAAATTTCTTGGGAAATCGCTCAAAATTTCCTGAAACTAGACAGTTCCGGGAATATTCAGACCAACAACCTCGACACTCCACTGATTCAAGATTTGGATGGAGACGGGGATTTGGACTTAGTGATTTTCAATTTCGCAGGAGGCGACTACATGGAGTTTTACAAAAACACCAGTGTAGAGCGAAGAGGGATAGCGGATATCGACGGTTTTGCTTTCGGAGTAAGCCATTGGGGAAGCTTTGAATTTTGCGGTTGCGGAGACCTATCTTTTGGAAGTACTTGCTCAGGAGCGCCTTTGGCAAAAACGACCTCAGAAGAAGAAGACAAACGAATCGAGCATGCTGGCGGGCATTCTATTTTGTATCAGGATTTTAATGGAGATGGAATTGAAGACTTGGTTTTAGGTCGTGATGAATGCGATATCCTCTATTTTCTTCCCAATTCAGGGACTACTATCGAACCGATTTTCACCAACTTTTCAAATTCTCTTCCAGGCTACGGAGCCTTTCCGGAATTCCCAGTTTACCATATTGGCCAACTGATCGATGAGGAACTTCTTGTATCCTTAAACACAAGTGAAGCCTCCTCCAATTATGGGATAGATTTCGCCAATTCTATCGTGAGAATTGATACGCGGGGGAATGCCGACTTTGAGTTCCTACAAAATCAAATGATCGACTTGGGAGAAAATGCGAAGCCTTTCCACATTGGAAATAAGTCAAATGGGAGCTTATTCATCATCTCAAATAAATTTAAAAACGGAGAAGTAATTGCCGCAGAATCCATGCTTTTTCTAGAAGATGGAGCATTCAATTATGTAGACGTTTATAATGAATCACTTGAAAACTTAAAACTTATTGATGCTCAAAAACTTCTATATAATGATAAAGCAGGCAAACACCATCAGCTGATCACAGGAATATCCAGACAAGGAAACGTCCCAACTCAGCTACTTTATGAGTTGGAGGAATCTGATTATCAACCAATCACCATCACTGGCTATCAGCCCCAGCGGGGAGATTATCTTCAGTTTTTCGCTTATGAAAAAGAAGACATGATGCTAGTAGCTTCGCAAAACGGGAGTCTGGACTTGTATGGGGTTGATTTCTCCAATTTTACAGCAACACTCTTAGAATCAGACTTTTTAGGGTTTACTGACAATCCTGCCAATAGAAATTTAAGTGTTGCCGTGGTGCAAAAAACCAATCCTGATCTATATGCTGTGGATCAAAATGGGGTAATTAGCAAAATCGAAGACTTTATGCGGTCCGCTACCATTTCGGAAGTTTTAGTCCAAATCGGGAATCAAAACCTCCCAACCCGTTTGGGTAGGAATACTTGGATCAGCACAGTTACGGAAGCTTTTAGTGGCGCTACAGATTTGATTTTGGGAACTCGAGCTGGTGGTTTGATTTATTTAAGCTCTACTAAGGAATCCAATCCTAACGAAGACAAATACCAAATCAAAGTCTATCCCAACCCAAATGATGGACCGATCAAAGTTCTGACGAACAAAACCTCAACTGGTACTTTGATCAATTCAATTGGACAGGAATTATTGAGCGACCTAGCTTTCCCTGCTAATAGAGAAGTAGAGATACAAGCAGGATTTTTAACTCCTGGACTATATATCTTAATCCTTGAATCAGAAGGTAAATTCAAGGAAACCCGCAAAATCTGGATGCGCTAATTACAGGACTGGCTTTTTGGATTGTTTGAAATGAAGTAGATTTCAGGCTGAAATATAAATCCATGAAAAACATCTACTTATTCGTAATCTTGGGGATATTCCTCATTTCCTGCTCAACAGAAAAGGCCGATCCCGCCGATCTGATTTTCACCAATGGTATCATTTATACAGTAAATGAAGCCCAGCCGACGGCCGAAGCTGTGGCGGTAAAGGACGGGATGATTTTGGCCGTAGGCACAGCAGAAGAAATCGAAAAACACAAAGCAGAAAACACCGAGGTCATCGATTTAAATGGCGAAACCATGACTCCTGGCATCATCGAATCCCATGCTCACTTGATGGGAATCGGCTACAACAAACTCGAACTCGACCTTATGTATGTCAAAACCTATGACGAACTGGTAGAGAAAGTAGCAGAAGCTGTTGCCAAAGCAAAACCCGGAGATTGGATCACCGGTAGAGGCTGGCATCAGGACAAATGGATTGAGAAGCCTGAGAAACTGGTGAAAGGCTTCCAGACCAACGATAAACTCAATGAGGTTTCCCCAGACAATCCCGTGTTTTTGAGACACGCGAGTGGTCACGCCGCTTTCGCAAATGGTAAAGCCCTTGAACTGGCAGGGATCAGCAATCTGAAAGGTGAGCGACCAGGAGAAGTAGAAGGTGGAGAAATCATTCTCGATGAGTTAGGAAACCCAACTGGAATACTTTCCGAAAGAGCTTCAGGGCTAGTCGCTAGATTGATCCCGGCGGAGACCCCTGAAAGAGCGGAAGAAGCATTGACTTTAGCTTTGAAAGAATTGAATGAAAAAGGAATTACCAGTTTTCACGATGCTGGCAGTGGTCAAAACGTGATTGATCTGATCCAAAAATTCAAAAATGAAGGCAAACTCACTGTCCGTCAATATGTGATGCTAACAGGTACTCAACCTGCACTTTTGGAAGAGTGGTACAAAAAAGGGCCAATGATCGATAGTGCAGATCACATGCTTACTGTACGTTCGATCAAATTGAACTGTGACGGGGCATTGGGAAATCGTGGTGCATGGTTGTTGGAAGACTATTCAGACAGACCCGATCATCGCGGTCATGAGACCTTGCCAATGGAAGTGGTATCTGAAGTTTCAGAGAAAGCAATTCCTGCTGGCTTCCAAGTTTGTTCACATGCCATCGGAGATCGTGCTAATCAGGAAATTCTTGATCGCTACGAAGCTGCTTTTGCAAACCATCCAGATTCCAAAAAACTGAGATTCCGCATCGAGCATGCTCAACATATCCATCCAGATGACATTCCAAGGTTTGGCGAAATGGGCGTGATCGCTGCTATGCAAGCCATTCACCTTAGTTCAGATCGTCCTTGGGCTATCGATAGATTAGGTGAAAAACGCATCATAGACGGCGCTTATGTTTGGCAAAAGCTGATGCAAACTGGAGCTGTAGTAACCAACGGAACAGATGCACCTGTGGAGCCTGTTGATCCTATTCCATCTTTTTATGCTTCCGTAACTCGTAAAACTTTAGAAGGAATGCCAGAAGGTGGATATGAAGGAGATCAGAAAATGACACGTGCCGAAGCATTAAAATCCTATACGCTGGACGGTGCCTTTGCCGAGTTTGAAGAAGATTTCAAAGGGTCGATAGAAGTCGGAAAAGCAGCTGATTTCACGGTTTTTGATAAGAACATCATGGAAGTTCCGGAAGATGAAATTTTGAATACCAAAGTAGCTATGACTGTAGTGGGGGGAAAAGTGGTGTATAAAAAGTAGGTTGTCGGTTGTCGGTTGTAAGTTGTCGGTTAAAGAAAAACGACTTTCCAACTATTCAGTTTGCAATTTTCAGAAAGTCTCAGACCGGAAGGTTTGGGACTTTTTGTTTTCTCAAAACCCAATAATCTACTTTTTCATCACGCATTATTAATGATCTATCAATTTAACACCCTCGTTCTATCAAAAAAACTTATTTTACACTCCTAAACAGAATTCACTATGAAAAAACTCTTTACATTTTTCTGGCTTTTTTGCTTGGTATTTCACCTGGCAAATGCTCAAGATGAAGCTCCAAAGCCCATTTCTTGGAAGGATATTCCCACTTGGAAATCCATGAACACAGGCACTTTCCAAATCTCTCCCGATGGCAAATGGGTTGCCTATGGGATGACTGCTCTTGAAGCGGATGGGGAAGTAATCCTTCAATATGTGAGTGACCCCGATTCCACTCAGACTTTTAAAATAGGATTTACCTCCTACCCTTCCATTCAATTTAGTGAGGATAGCAAGTGGATAGCATTCAAAGAATATCCAACTTTCAAGGAAAAAGAAGCCAATAAAAAGTCAAAGGGAAAACCGCTTCATGACAAGGTTACACTAATGAAATTAGGATCAAGCGATAAGGAAGACAAAAAGACCTTCGAAAACGTGAGTAACTTTTCTTTCAACAGGGATGCTTCTACCCACCTCGCGCTAAATCTTACCAAGGACGGTGGTGGAGATGCCAAAGGTTCCGATTTATTGATCTATCACCTCAACACCAAAAAAGCGCAAAACCTGGGAAATGTAGCTGAGTTCTCTTTCAACAAAAGCGGAAACTACCTAGCCTACACAGTCGATGCTGCGAATGAATCTGGTAATGGTATTTACCTCCTGAACATGTCCAATAATAGTACTAGCGTGCTGGATTCTGACAAAGCATCTTACAAATCCCTCAATTGGACAGAAAAAGGAGATGCATTTGCGGCTTTGAAAATGGTCAAAGACAAAAAGTATAAGCAAGACCATGGCAAATTGGTTGGCGTAAAAAACCTCAGCAGTCCTCAAGTGACCGTTTATGATCCAGCGAAAGATTCCACTGGATTTTCTAAAGAATATACCATCAGCCCAAATCGCCGTCCGATGTGGTCGGAAGATTTAACCAGACTTTTCTACGGAATTCATCCATTAGTTTTAGCTAAAAAAGAAGAGGTAAAGAAAGAATTAGATCAGGATTCTGTGAAAATTGCGGAGGCTGAAGCTATGAAGAAAATCATGGCTGATACATCTATGAATTCCATTGCTGATCTGAAAAAAGCACTTTCGAAACTGGATTCTGGAAAAGTAAGTCCCAAAGACAACGATGCAGACAAACCAGATATGACCATTTGGCATTGGAATGACAGCCGACTTCAATCCCGTCAGCAAGTGCTGGAAAACCAGGATAAAAACTACAGTTTCTATGCGATGTACAATGTGGCCACCGGCAAACATATCCAGCTTCAGGATAGCAGCATGCGCAGTCTAAGTATTTTGGATAAGGAGAAATATGCGGTAGGATCTGACAATCAGACCTATGAACTTCAAAGCAATCTTGATGGACAGAATTACCAGGATTTTTATATTGTAGACCTAATGACCGGTGAGAAAAAAACACTTTTCACCAACTTCTACCTTCCAGGGTATACTTCCTACCCTCGTGGATCCACAGATGGAACGAAGCTGATTTATGGATACGATGGGAATTATTACAGCTACGATATCGCCTCAGGCGAGGAAACTAATCTGACTGCTGGTTTACCCGTTTCTTTCGTGAATGAAGATGACGACCACAATGTGAAAAAGCCGTTGGAGGGTTCTCTAGGTTGGAGTAGTGACAGCCAATACGTGCTATTGAATGACGGTTGGGACATCTGGCAAGTACCAGTGACGGCAAAGGGTGAAGCAGTTAATTTAACTCAAAACGGCAGAAAGGAAAAGATCAGGTATCAATACAGGTTTTCTTTGGATCCGGATGAAAAAGGTATCAATCTCAGCAAGCCGCTTTACATAAGAACCTACGGTGAATGGACTAAGAAAAGTGGAATTGCCAAAATTAACGCTTCGAAAAAAGGACTGGAACCAGGTGCAGAATCCTTGATTTGGGAGGATGCAAGTATTGGCTCTTTGAGAAAAGCAGAAAATGCGGATGTGTATTTCTTTAGTAAAGAAACATTCAATACACCAACTCAAATTTTCACAGCAGATGCATCTCTTTCATCGCCAACAAAAGTGACTGAAAATGCACCTAAAGCAGATAAATATGCTTGGTCTGCTGGCACTAGATTGGTTGATTATGTTTCAGATAAAGGAGACTCACTTCAGGGCGCGCTTTTCCTTCCTGCCAATTATGTGGAAGGAGAGAAATATCCTACAGTAGTTTACTACTATGAAAAGCTCTCCCAAACTCGTCACAACTGGACAAATCCTGGCTTTAGCGGAACTGGCTGGAACCCGAACGTTTACACGAGTAATGGTTTTGCAGTATTTATTCCGGATATCGTCTATACCATGGATGATCCGGGAATGTCAGCCGTGTGGTGCGTAATCCCTGGCGTAAAAGCTGCGATTGAAACAGGTGTAATCGACGAGAATAACATAGGAATACATGGCCATTCTTGGGGTGGATATCAAACCTCATTCCTGATCACTCAGACCGATATGTTCAAAGCAGCGGCTGCAGGAGCTCCATTGACGAATATGATTTCTATGTATGATTTGATCTACTGGAATTCAGGAGGAGGAAACATGTCGATATTCGAAGCTTCACAAGGTCGATTTACCGGAGGGCCTTGGGAAAACTGGGAAGCATATGAGAGAAACAGCCCAGTCTATCATGTGAAAAATGTAACCACTCCACTTTTAATGCTTCATAATGACAAGGACGGAGCAGTGGACTTCACGCAAGGAATTGAGTATTATTCAGCTTTGAGAAGATTGAAAAAGCCAGTGATATTGGTTCAATACAAAGGAGAAAATCACGGTCTGGGTAAACTGGAAAACAGAAAGGATTACTCGGTGCGAATGATGGAGTTCTTTGATCATCATTTAAAAGGAGAAAAAGCTCCTGAATGGATGTCAAAAGGAATTGACAAGATTGATCTGGATGAACATCTAGAAGAAAGAGCATTTTAATACAAAAGGAGCTGTAAAAGGCTCCTTTTTTTATTTAACTGCTTTTGCGTGACTACTTGCTTTCATGGAAAAGCTTCCTCTTATCATCAAAAGGTTGGGGAATCGTTTCACTTTCCCTTTCTTTAAACCTCCATTCGCCAAAGCGAATCAAAACACCTCATGCAAGAAACCACCGAAAAAAAGAGCAGTCATTCAGAATTTGATTTTGCGAAGCTACGCTCCATTTGCTATCAAGATACAGACCCCAACTATCATGAACATTTGGAGACCTACATCTATGAACAGGATTTTGACACAGTTTGGGATAGCTACATAAATATTTCACCTGAAAAAGCATGGAGCGGGAGAATGATACATTTTCATCAATTGTACTCCAGACAAACCGGAGAAGAGGTTTTTCCCGGACAGGTTTATACTGGCGGAATGGGTGAAGGACAAGTCCTTATTTTGAACTTACATGTCTTCAATGGTGCTGTGAAACTCCAGGTAGGTCATGAAGTAATGGAAATAGATAAAGCGAAAAAGCTGATTAGAATCTGCTATTTGGAGAACTCCAAATCTGAAGGCTCCCAATTTATCCGATTCAAGTCTCTGGCAAATGGCAAAACAGAAGTTTCGCATAAAACATTTTATAGGAGTGGCTCTTGGTTCAGAGACAAGGTAATTTATCCCTACTTTCACACCAAGGCGATCAATGAATTTCATGAAAATGTAAGGAATTGGATAATTTCAAAAATCTAAGAGCACAAACTTACTGCTAGGGAAGGAGTCTGAATATCAGGCTCCTTTTTTTGTGTCTGGCTTTCTGTTTGTAACTTTTAGGGAAACAAAATTCATTTACCAAACTTTTTAGCCCATGATAGAGGACAGAGTAGAAACTTTTGATGCCATCATAATCGGTTCGGGTCAGGCTGGGAATCCCCTTGCTTTGGCGCTAGCCAAGGAAAAATGGAAAGTAGCGATAGTGGAGAAAGGCGCTTTGGGAGGAACATGCGTCAATACAGGATGTACCCCCACCAAAGCTTACGTAGCCAGTGCAAGAGCCGCTTGGGCAATTTCCAATGCTCATAATCTGGGAATCGAAGTGCCCAAATCGCCCAAGGTCAATCTAAAAGCTATCAAAAAGAGAAAAGACAAACTTGTCAATGATTCCAGAATCGGTGTCCGAAAATCTTTGGTTGATTCACCTCAAGTCTCGATGATCAGAGGAACTGCGACATTTGTGGATAAAACCAGAATAAAAGTGGGTTCTCGAATTCTGAAGTCTTACAAAATCTTTCTGAACGTAGGCGCCAGAGCTAGAACTCCTGAAGGATTTGAAGAGGCAGATTACCTTACAAATTCATCAATTCTTCAGCTTGATAAGGTTCCTGATCAGCTAATTATAGTTGGCGGAAGCTACATTGGGCTGGAATTCGCTCAGATTTTCAAAAGATTGGGATCCAAAGTGACCATTTTAGAAATGGGCGATTATTTGATCTCAAAAGAAGATCATCACACGAGCGAACTGGTCAGAGAAATAATTGAAAAAGAGGGTATAAAAGTAATCTGCGGCGCAAAATGCTTGAAAGGCAAAAATAAAAAATCGGGAGGTGTCACTGTTTCTTTCGAAAAAGACAGGAAGGAAAGTAAAGTCAGTGGTACACATGTCTTGCTTGCCACAGGAAGAATCCCTAATTCTGATATACTCAAGCCCGAAAAGGCGGGATTGAAAATCAATGACCATGGATATGTTGAAGTGAATAGCATACTGGAAACCAACGTAGAGGGAATCTATGCATTGGGAGACTGCAATGGTCAAGGGGCTTTTACTCATACTTCCTACAATGATTACGAGATCCTGGCAGATCAGCTTTTGGGAGAAAAGAAACGAACGCTGGATGATCGGATAACCAATTATGCCTTGTACATCGACCCACCACTTGGTAGAGCAGGGATGACGCTTTCGCAGGCAAAGGAGTCAGGAAAGAATTTATTATTTGCACGTATGCCCATGAGTGATATTTCGCGGGCAAAAGAAAAAGGAGAAACTCAAGGCAAAATGGAGGTAATCGTAGATGCTGACAGCGAGCAAATATTGGGAGCCGCAGTTTGTGGCACTGGCGGCGATGAAATCATAGGTACGTTTTTGACTGCCATGTATTCGAAGCTGAGCTACAAAACGCTCATGAACTCTGTACAGACCCATCCTACCGTAACTGAACTCATCCCTACCCTACTTCAACAACTTAAAAAAGTTGATCATTAATCACATGAAAAAATCACATAAAGCATACGCTATTCTCAACCTGATCGTCCTGCTGGCAATCATCTTTTGGAATTACTGGGTAAATGCAAAAGGTCTCAATGGGAATACCGTGAGTTCGCTGAGTGCAGATTATGAAAATCTTTTCACTCCAGCTGGATATGCATTTTCCATCTGGGGATTGATCTATGTGACACTGCTTGCGCAGGCAACTTTCTTTATCCTAAGAGCATTTGATACTGAAAAAGACTCTGACTTCCTCTCGCAAATTGGTCCATATTTGATTATGGCCAATATTGGAAATGGACTTTGGATCTATATGTGGCTCATGGAACACACAGGACTCAGCGTCATTGTCATGTTGGGAATTCTTACTTCACTGCTTATCGTCATACTGAATACGAACATGGAACGGTGGGACGCTCCCCGGCCTATTATTTTCTGGCTATGGTGGCCTATCGCTCTTTACAGCGGTTGGATTGCGGTGGCTACCATTGCGAATATTTCGGCATATCTAGCCAAAACTGGTTGGACAGGTGGAATCACCGAAATCACTTGGGCGATAATCATGATCATCGTAGCTGTAGTGGTAAATCTGTTTATGATCGCCACTAGAAACCTGAGAGAATTTGCTTGTGTAGGCATTTGGGCTTTAATAGCCATTGCAGTCAGACATTGGGAAAGCATTCCCGCTATCCAATGGACCGCATTAATCGGAGCCTCAGTGCTGTTCGTCGCCGTCAGTATTCACGGCTACAAAAACAGGAATACTGCACCATTTAATCTTAATCGAACCACCTAAAACCTAACATGAGAACTTTAAATAAATCAGAAAAATTTGCCTTGGCAATGCCAATACTGGCCGTAGCAGGCATCATCTTTCTATCTCATAACACTCAAGCCCAAGATTTAGAGACAGTTCCTTACGTGGATCTTGAAAAGTATGCAGGCGAATGGTATGAAATCGCTTCCTTTCCGCAGTTTTTCCAACAGGGGTGCACCTGTACCAAAGCCACTTATACACCTAACGAGGATGGTACTATTCATGTAGTAAACAGTTGTAATCTTCCGGCAAAAGGAAAAACAAAAACCACCACTGCCAAAGCATTTGTAGTAGATGGTTCAGGAAACTCAAAGCTAAAAGTGCAATTCTTTTGGCCGTTCAAGGGAAAATATTGGATCATCGATCTGGCCAAAGATTATTCCTATGCAGTAGTGGGTCATCCTAATAGAGATTACCTCTGGATTTTATCAAGAACTCAAGAAATGGATTCGGCGACTTATGATGGCATTTTGCAGAGAGTCAAAGAGAAAGGATTTGACCTCAGTAAACTTGAAAAAACTGTACAGTGTAATTAATTAAACATTTTGAAATCCCAGAAGTAAAATTTCTTTGGTTTTTGGTTTCATGAACCTTAAAGAAAATGACTTTCAGTGCTCACACAATCAAGGTTTGAATTCATGTTTAATTATTCTAAAATAAAAAGTTAGTAATTAGATATTTTTTAATATTTTGAGACTGTCAAAGCAGGCACTAACTCAACAGAACATGGAATTTTTAGATGGATTAGATCCACAACTCAAACTCTTCTGGTACATCGCGATCCCAGTTTCTCTGATTTTTGTGCTTCAGACCATCCTAACTTTCGTAGGATCTGGAGATTCAGATGGGTTGGAAGCTGATTTTGACGGTGATTTTGACGGTGGAGAAGCGCCATTTCAGATGTTCTCTTTTCGTAACTTGATTAATTTCCTGCTTGGTTTTAGCTGGACAGGGATTTCATTTTACAAACTTATCCCAAATACCACACTGCTAATAGTAATCAGTTTAGCCGTAGGCTTCGCCTTTGTATATTTCTTTTTTCTCATCATTAAGCAAATCCAAAAACTCGGAGAAGACAATACTTTTCGCCTGGAAAAAACGCTGAATAAAATAGCTGATGTCTACCTAGCTATCCCTGGCAGAATGCAGGGAAAAGGTAAAATCATGGTAAGTTTAAATGGCTCTGTGCGTGAAATTGATGCCATGACCGAGCAAGACAAAATAGAAACCAACGCCACCGTAAGAATCAAGCGAGTAGAAAGTGGCAATATCCTTATCGTAGAAAAGCTTTAACTCAATTCATTCATGGATCCATTAATACTGATCGTCGTTGCGACCGTTGTCGCCTTCGTGACCATTCTAGCACTTGTTTCAAGATACAAGCGCTGCCCATCAGACAAAATCCTAGTTGTATATGGTAAAACTGGAGGTACTTCCGCACGCTGCATCCACGGAGGCGGAGCATTCATCTGGCCAGTGATTCAGGATTACGCTTACTTGGATTTGAAGCCGATTTCCATCGAAGCTAATTTGACTAATGCACTCAGCCGTCAAAATATCCGCGTGGATGTTCCCTGTAGGTTTACAATTGCGATTTCAACGGATACAGATACGATGAATACTGCTGCTGAGCGCTTGTTAGGATTGGCCCATGAGCAGATTCAGGAGCTTTCTAAGGATATTCTTTTTGGCCAATTGCGTTTGGTGATTGCTACCATGACTATCGAGGAAATCAATTCTGATCGGGATAAATTTTTGGAAAGCATTTCTAAAAATGTAGACAGTGAGCTCAAGAAAATCGGTTTGAAATTGATCAACGTCAACGTAACAGATATCAAGGACGAATCTGGATACATTGAAGCTCTTGGTAAGGAAGCTGCTGCAAAGGCAATCAATGAGGCAAAAATTTCAGTTGCTGAGCAAGAAAAAATAGGTGAAACTGGAAAGGCATTGGCGGATCGTGAAAAGGATGTTCAGATAGCAGACACCCAACGTGATCGTGATGTGAAAATAGCGATTACCAATAAAAACCGAGAGGTAAGCATCGCGGAAGCAGCAAAGGACGAGAGCATCGGTAAAGCTGAGGCTCAGCGGGATACCAGAGTAAAAACCTCAGAAGCAAATGCAATCGCAATCAAAGGAGAAAACGAAGCTAAAATCTCCATTGCTCAGTCTGATGCTCAGCGACGAGAAAAAGAAGCAGAAGCATTAAGAATTGCCTTGGCATCAGAAAAAGTGCAAAGTGCCCGAGCACTCGAAGAAGCCTATCTCGCGGAGCAAAAAGCTGAAACTGCCAGAGCCGACAGGGAAAGATCTACTCAGAATGCTAACATTGTAGTTCCAGCAGAAATCGCCAAACAACGTGCAATCATAGATGCCCAAGCCGAGGCAGAGCGAATCAGAGAACAGGCCAAGGGCGAGGCTGACGCAATCTTCGCCAAGATGGACGCAGAAGCAAGAGGCCTTTACGAAATCTTGACCAAACAAGCGGAAGGCTACCGTGAAGTGGTAAGTGCAGCAGGTGGAGACCCTACCAAAGCCTTCCAACTTCTTTTGATTGAGAAATTACCTGAATTGGTAAAAACTCAAGTGGAGGCTGTGAAGAATATTAAGATCGATAAGATTACTGTTTGGGATTCTGGTCAAGGTGAAAACGGAAATGGATCCACAGCTAATTTTGTATCAGGAATGATGAAAACTGTACCTCCATTGAATGAACTCTTTAACATGGCAGGACTGAATCTCCCAACCTATTTGAAAGGTGATGACCTAATAGAACCTCAAAAAAAGAAAGAGGAGCAAAAGCCTGAAGAAGAATAACTTTAACTTAAAGCCTGGTCCATTCCAGGCTTTTTTATATTCAAAATTTATTTGAATTGAGCATAGATTTTGCGTTGATTTGCCAAATCATCCTAAAATTACCCCATCATCAAATGAAAAAACAGTTACTTACCTTAATTCTTCTAGGGCTAGCAAACCTTGTAATTGGACAAAGTGAATTCAATCGCTGGTCACTAGAAGCAAATGCTGGCTTCAATAAACCTATGGGGCCAATTACTGCAGGGTATCTTTCTCCGACATTGAATTTAGGTCATCTGGATTTGGGTGTTCGCTACATGTTCAATGAAAAATTCGGTTTAAAAGCAGATGGTGGTTTTGGGTCCTTCTCCGAGTTTAAAGATGAAAGTCCTGAATTTAGCACAAAGTATGTAAACGTTAGTTTTCAAGGCGTTTTTAATTTATCTCGGATAATGAACTGGGAATCATTTACCAGAAAGTTCGGAGCCCTAATGACTTTTGGCCCAGGTGTAGGGTATCTCAAACATGAGGCCCGACCAGAGGATATAATAGACTTTAATCCTGACCAAGTCTATTCTATTAATTCGAGTATTGCTTTACTCTATAGATTATCAAACAGAATCTCGTTAGCAGGTAATACCGCGGTAATTATCAATGGTCGTCAAAGATATACTTTTGATGGAAATGAATTCAATTCACCTGGCAGACCGGACTTGCCAGAAGTGCCTAATGGACATGCCACAGGAACTTGGTGGACAGCTACCCTAGGACTTAATTTCTACCTTGGAAAAAATGAAGAGCATGCAGATTGGTATATCGCTGCTGATAAATATGCAACAAAAGCAGAGCTTGCTTCTGAAATCAATGGTATCAAAGACATGTTGAAAGACTCGGATGGCGATGGCATTCCTGATTACTTGGATAAAGAGCCAAATACACCCGCTGGAGCAAGAGTGAACACTTCAGGAGTAACGATGGACTCTGATAGTGATGGAACCCCTGATCATCTAGATAAATGCCCATTCATTCCTGGCCCATCTTCTACAAATGGATGTCCAGTAGAAGAGATAAAAGAACAAGTTGATTTTTTCAAAAAAGCGATTAATGACGGCTATGTGAATGTCTACTATGCTTTTGATAGCGCTAAACCTCTCGATTACTCAACTAGCTCCGCCAGCTATGTGTCAAACTTCTTAAAAAAGAATCCGGGCATAAGTGTTGAAATCAAAGGATATGCTGACGAACTAGGCCCTGAAGATTACAACATGAAACTCTCTGAGAAAAGAGCTAAGTCTGTTTACGATATCTTAATTGCCAGTGGAGTTGATGCTTCAAGACTTTCATTCAAAGGTTATGGTGAAGACACTAGTGTAGACAAATCATCTACCGATGCGAGGCAAATGGCTAGAAGAGCTAGCTTTGAAGTGAAATAACTATTATTTCAAACTTTACAAAAACCCGGTTCCCAAAGAGCCGGGTTTTTATTTTATCTTCGCAGCATGTTTGTTTTATCTGACACTCCTTCCTTGGCAAATCATTTCTTGAGCGAAATGAGAGATGTACTCACACAGGACGATAGAATGAGATTTCGGAAAAACTTAGAGCGAATGGGTGAAATTTTAGCCTATGAAATTTCAAAGTCTTTCGAATATTCCAAAAAGAGCATACAAACTCCACTCACTTCAACTTCGGTGTTCACAGCAACAGATAATCCAGTTATTATCTCAGTAATGAGAGCTTCGTTACCATTTTATAATGGCTTTTTAAATTATTTCGATAAAGCAGAAAGTGGATTTATTGGGGCATTCAGAGATGAAAGTACAGCGGGAGAAGTCAAGGTCCAACTAGGCTATCACGCGAGCCCAAGTTTAGAAGGAAAGATCATAATCCTAGCCGATCCTATGCTTGCAACTGGCAAATCAATAGTAGAATCTATCACTACCCTACTTACCCACGGCAAACCCAAACATATTCATATAGCCTCAGTAATTGCCGCTCCCGAAGGCATCAATTACATCAAAGAAAATACTTCTTGCCCTTTTTCACTTTGGGTAGGTGCAATTGACGAAAAATTAAATCACCAATCCTACATCGTTCCTGGCCTAGGAGATGCGGGAGATCTTGCTTTTGGTCCAAAACTTTAATCACTCCATGCTCCCATACTTTCTATTATTTCTTGGCCTGGCTATTTTGTTATACGGGGGAAAAATCCTCGTAGACGGTGCCTCCGCAATGGCTGTAAAGCTAGGCATGAGCGCAGGCTTGATTGGAATGACAGTAGTTGCATTTGGCACATCGGCGCCAGAATTGTTAGTAAGCGTCAATGCTGCCTTGAAAGGCAATAGTGATATTTCTATAGGGAACGTTATTGGTTCTAATATTGCCAATATTGCCCTAGTACTCGGAATAAGCGGTATTTTCTATCCCATTTTGATCAAAAAAAGCCATATCCGCTTTGACTATTTGGTGACCTTATTTGTTTCAATTCTCTTCTATGGGTTAAGTTACAATGGACTTATAGGACTTTGGGAAGGCATCTTGCTGTTCGGGTTATTTATTGGATTTAATATCTACCTTTTCAAAAGCCCTACATCAGAGTTAGTGGATAATACGGAAGTAGAAGAGGAAATAGAACAAGTGAAAAATCACTCTTGGCTGGCTTCCATTGCATTATTTCTTGGAGGCGTTTTAGGATTATATTTTGGGTCAGAACTATTGGTAACAAATGCCGTAAAAATCTCCAGAGAATTCGGGGTTTCCGAACGAATAATTGGAGTTACAATCATAGCTATTGGAACTAGCCTTCCTGAGCTAATCACCTCAATTATAGCCGCTTTATCCAAAAGAACGGATTTAGCATTAGGGAATATTTTAGGTAGCAATATCATGAATATTCTATCCATAATCGGCCTTACGGCGATCATTAAGCCGATCGGAGTATCACAGGAATTTATCGATTCAGATTTCCTTTGGATGCTTGGGATTACGCTGTTCTTATTCTTGCTAATGCGTACGAAGATGAGAGTTTCAAAAGTTGAAGGCTCGCTACTATTGCTTAGCTATGCTGCCTACTTGTTCTTCCTTCTATGATCGAGAATATTCTAACTCTTCTCGGAATTTACTTTCTATCTTGGTTTAAATTTCTAGCTGGACCTGTTTTAGGCTCTGCCGCAGGCTATTCTACAATTGAGAATATCTTGATCACTATTGCCGGAATGATGACAAGTGTAATGATTTTTACACTTCTGGGATCAAAGATAAAGGCTCTTTTCGAAGGTAATTTCCAGAAAAAACCAAAGTTGATCTTCTCCACAAAAAATAGACGAATAGTTCATCTTTGGAGAAAATACGGTGAAATAGGAATTGCATTCTTTACCCCTCTTTTATTTACACCTGTCGGAGGGACACTGATCATGGTTTCCTTTGGAGTCAAAAAAAGACACATTTACATGCATATGCTCTGGAGTGCATGTTTATGGGCAATAATCATTTGCCTAACTATAGATAAAATTTTAGCGGTTCCTTTAGTCCAAAGCTTATTGCTCTAATTCATCATCAGGTAAGATTTCTATATCTTTTATCAGAACCCGCTCAGAAATAGCCTGTCCAGTCAAAGTAGCTGCCAATCCTCCAAGAGCCGTTTCCTTGTAGCGACTTTCCATTGAAGCTCCAACTTCACCCATTGCTTCCACACATTCATCTACAGGGATGACAGCACTTACATTTGCTAAAGCAATCTGAGCAGAACTGAAAGCAATGGCTGCTGCACTTGCATTTCTAACCACACAGGGTACTTCTACTAAGCCTGCCACTGGATCACATATCAATCCCAACATGCATTGAATAGTCACAGCCACAGCATTGAAAATCTGATCTGTATTTCCTCCCAAGCAATAAACGATTGCTCCAGATGCCATAGCTGCAGCTGAGCCTGTTTCGGCTTGACATCCTCCCACAGCACCTGCCAAACTCGCTTTTTCCTCTATAATCAGTGCAATTCCTGCTCCTACCAATAGTCCCTCAACAATCTGCTCATCAGTCAATCCATGGATTTCCTGTAGCGTAACCAAAGTCCCTGGCAATATTCCACTTGCCCCTGCCGTAGGTGCAGCAACTACCCTTCCCATACAAGAATTAACCTCCTTGGCAGCTAATGCTCTCGAAATTAGCTTTTGAAACTCCGGAGAAAGCACTGAAAGTGGATGATTATATACTTTCTTCGCACCATTGTTGATCATTCCAGAACGGGAGGTCATTTCCTCCTCCAAACCAGTTTTCACAGCATCTTTCATTACTCCATACGCCTGCAAAAGACCGTCTTTTATCTGATCATGTCTACCATTTTTCTGATCTACTTCATATTCAATTACCGACTCAGGTAGCGATATATTTTTCTCTTCACAATAGCTCTTCCAGCCCTTAAAGGATTCAAATAAATAGCTCATGTTGGATGGGGTTATATTCTATAGTTTCCTTATTGATAATTACAGCAATCTAAACTTCTTTGTAATACTAGCTAGAAGACCGATGTGGCTCGCCAATTAAAGTCTAACAATTCATAGATTGCTGTTGTCGTATACTTAGATTACTCAGAAATCAAACTTCAGTGTCTGCTTAATCTCTGGATCTAAGCTCAAAGCAACTGGACAAGTCTTGGCTGCATTTTTCAATTTTTGGATCATCGCAGCATCATTAATTGGATTTTCCCAGTGAAACTCAACAATGATCTCACTTATTTTTCGAGGATTAGACTGCATTATTTTAGTCACTTCCCAAGTCAAGCCATCTAAAGATACAGAATCTCTAGTTGCAACAATGCCCATAATCGTCACCATACAACTTCCTAAAGCACTAGCAACCAAATCAGTAGGGGAAAACTTCTCGCCTTTTCCATTATTATCAACAGGAGCATCGGTAATTAATTGGGTACCTGAATGCAGGTGCTCAGACTCTGTTCTCAAATTCCCTAAATATGAACTTTTTATAGTGGGCATAAACTCTTATTTTTAAAATCAGTTAAAATACTAACACCCAAAAATAGGGCTATATTTTCGACCAACCCGAATGAACAAACTGAAATTCATTTTACCGCTGTTATTACTCACCTTTTCCATTGATTCTTTTGCCCAAAGAGAAGACATAGGCAATTACGAATATGATAAGGAATACATGTTTGGCTTAAACAAGAACACGAATGGAGGTTTAATCGGTGGTATAGTCTTCAAAGTAGGTACACGTTTGGACGATACGCAGTTTAGCTTTTGGGCTTTAGAGTTTTCAAACGTCAAGAATCCAAAGGAAATCAGATACAATACCGTTCTGGGCAACAGCTATATTTTCGGTAAGTCTAACTACCTCTATTCGATCAGACCACAATATGGTCGTGAAATAATCCTCTTCAAAAAAGCACCAAATCAAGGTGTACAAGTTTCAGCACTTGCGGCTGTAGGGCCAACATTCGGCCTCATTGCTCCTTATTACATAGAATATGCACTGAACAGAGTAGAAACTGTACGCGAGCAATACGATCCAGAAATTCACCAAAGTCGATTCAATATTTTAGGCACAGGTCGTCTTTTCGAAGGAATAGGGCAATCAGAGTTTGCTATTGGCGCCAATCTTAAGGCTGCATTATCCTTTGAATTTGGAGTTTTTCGCTCAAATGCAACAGGATTGGAACTTGGTTATATGCTCGAGGGTTTTACCAAAGAAATTCCTCTGATCCCTACTACGGAAAATCGTCAACTATTCCAATCAGTTTACTTCACGTTTTTCTACGGGTTCAGACAGTAAGTCAACTTGGGTTTTGCCCTTGCCTGACTTACCTTTGCATCAAATCAGAAATCAATGATCGAATTACCTGTAATTTCCGAAGAAGCTACCCGAAGAAAAAAGCCAGATTGGCTTAGAGTAAAACTTCCTGTAGGAAAAGAATACGCCAAAGTCCGCAAACTGGTAGATGAGCACAAGCTTCATACGATTTGCGAAAGCGGCAATTGCCCAAACATGGGCGAATGCTGGGGAGCCGGTACTGCTACCTTTATGATTTTAGGAAATGTGTGTACACGTTCATGTTCATTTTGCGCTGTTGCAACTGGGAGACCGCCAGAGTATGATACTGACGAACCTAGACGAGTAGCGGAAGCTATCAAACTCATGGGTGTAAAACATGCTGTTTTGACTTCTGTAAACCGTGATGAATTGAAAGATAAAGGGGCTGAAATCTGGTATCAAACTGTGGTTCAGACTAAAGAACTTTCACCTGAGACTACTATAGAAACACTTATCCCAGATGTCAAATCAAATTGGGATGCACTATACCGAATGATCAGCGCAGGGCAGGAAGTAGTTTCACATAATATGGAAACTGTGGAAAGCCTTTACCGAAGAGTTCGCCCTCAGGCAAAATATGCCCGTTCACTTGAACAAACCAAGCTGACAAAAGAGTACGGTAAGAGAACCAAAACTGGCATTATGTTAGGATTGGGAGAGAAAAAAGAAGAGGTATTCAAAGCAATGGATGATCTGGCAGAACATGGCTGTGATATCCTGACACTGGGGCAATACCTCCAGCCTACCAAAATGCACATCGAAGTGGCAGAGTTTATCCACCCAGACCTTTTCGCAGAATACAGAGAAGAAGGATTAGCAAGAGGATTAAAATACGTAGAATCAGGTCCGCTGGTAAGATCATCTTATCATGCAGAAAGACATGTGAATGTCTAGATATTAAGCTAATTGATGCCAGTACCCTAACTTCCTCTGCTTTACCGGACCAAAGACCGAAGACGGGTGACCGAAGTAGCGAATTCGCTAGTGTTAACCAATTCCTACAATTCTTTTTCCTCTTAGCAGAAAACAATCTATCCAAAAACTTAATAAGCGAATATTTTAAGCACACTTTCGGGTGTGCTTTTTTTATGCCTAATTTTTTAATATTTTGAGAGAGATTATCTCACACTAAACTTTTAACCAAATGGTAAAAATTGAAAAAATTGGAGTTTCCTCCGCAGCCAAAATCTATGGTTTGACACTGGGTGTCCTTGGCTTTGTAATCGGCATATTCTATGCGATTTTCCTATCTGCCTTTTCTGGCTTGTTAGGTGATTCTTTTCCTATCGCCGGAGCAGGCGGCATAGGATTAATCATGGTAATTGTTTTTCCCATCATGTATGGAATAATAGGTTTTGTAGTCGGAGCATTGGGAGCAGTGATTTACAATTTTGTAGCATCTAAAATCGGAGGCTTGGAAATCCAACTTTCGAAGGATGATGAAATTCCGATGATGTAAACAATCAGTAGTGAATTAGCACAAATAAGCTACCAGTCATTGTCCCCCTAGGACAAAATATCACATTCGTTAATTGAAATATAAAATTGGATACATACAATTGCGCACTCCACATGACGTCGGGGATCCCTGCAGTTAAAATGAAAAGGGCTACCAAATCGGCAGCCCTTTCTTTAATTATATGCAAAGCCAATTAGGCTTCTTCACTAGCATAAGCTTCCACTGGAATACAGCTACAGATCAGGTTTCTGTCTCCAAATGCAGAATCAATTCTTCTAACAGTTGGCCAGAATTTATTCCCTTTTACATACTCAAGTGGATACACTGCTTTTTCTCTAGAATAAGGCAAGTTCCAATCATCAGTAAGAACCATAGTCGCAGTGTGCGGTGCATTTTTCAATACGTTCTCTACTTTATCAGCTTTTCCATCTTCGATCTCCTGTATCTCAGCACGGATAGAAAGCAAGGCATCGCAGAATTTATCCAATTCAGCTTTAGTCTCAGACTCCGTTGGCTCGATCATCAACGTACCTGCAACCGGGAAAGAAACTGTAGGTGCATGGTACCCATAATCCATCAAACGCTTCGCGATATCTTCCACTTCTACACCCACTTCTTTGAAAGCTCTGCAATCCACGATCATCTCGTGAGCCGCTCTTCCTTGAGTTCCGGTGTAAAGGATAGGGAAATGATCTTTCAATCTTTCTTTGATATAGTTGGCATTTAGGATCGCCATTTTCGTTGCATTCTCCAAGCCATCTCCTCCCATCATTGCGATGTATGCATATGATATTGGCAAAATGCTCGCACTACCATATGGTGCTGCTGAGATAGAAGATACAGCCTGCTCTCCGCCAGCTTTCACTACAGGATTTCCTGGAAGGAATGGTGCCAAATGACTTGCTACGCAAATTGGCCCCATGCCTGGTCCACCACCACCGTGAGGAATACAGAATGTTTTATGCAGATTCAGGTGACAAACGTCAGCCCCAATTCTTCCTGGGCTAGTCAAACCTACCTGCGCATTCATATTTGCTCCATCCATGTAAACCTGTCCACCATTCTCGTGAATGATCTGGCAGATTTCCTGAATTGCTACTTCGAATACACCGTGTGTAGAAGGATAAGTAACCAAAAGTGAGGAAAGATCATTAGAATGAGCTGTTGCTTTTTCTCTGAGGTCCTCTATATCAATATTTCCCTTTTCGTCACATTTCACCAATACTACTTTCATTCCAGCCATGACAGCCGAAGCAGGGTTGGTACCGTGAGCGGAAGTTGGGATCAAAGCTACATTTCTATGATGGTCACCTCTACTTTGGTGATAAGCACGAATTACCATAAGGCCTGCAAATTCACCTTGAGCACCAGAATTTGGCTGTAAAGAAGTATCTGCAAAACCAGTGATCTCATTCAGCCAATGTCTCAAGTTTGCGAAAAGCTCTTGGTATCCGGCAGTCTGATCAGTTGGTGCAAATGGATGCATTTGTCCAAACTCAGGCCAGGTCACTGGGATCATTTCCGCAGTTGCGTTCAGTTTCATTGTACAAGATCCCAACGAAATCATGGAATGAACCAAAGACAAATCTTTGTTCTCCAAACGCTTGATGTAACGGAGCATCTCATGCTCACTTTGAAAATTGTTAAATACTGGATGAGTCAAGTATTCAGAAGTTCTTACCAATCCTGCCGGTAAGTCTAACTCGATTTCAGTTGCCAATGCAGAAAGATCAGGAGCTTCTACTCCTTTTGCTTTCGCAAACACTTCGACAACAGAAGCAACATCTTCCAAAGTCTTAGCCTCATCAAACGTCAAGAAAACTGTATCGTAGTCATAACGGAAGTTCATTTCTGAAGAAAGTGCCAAAGACTGGATCGCATTTAGCGATTTGGTTTCAATAGTTACTTTAATGGTATCAAAGAAATTCTTGGATGGCACTTCGTAACCCAATTGCTCAAGAGCCTTTACCGTTAGTTTAGCAAGTCCATGTGTTCTTAATGCTATATTCTTCAGACCTTTTGGTCCGTGATAGACTGCATAGAAACTAGCCATTACAGCTAAAAGAACCTGTGCAGTACAAATATTTGAAGTTGCTTTTTCTCTTTTGATATGTTGCTCACGGGTTTGCAAAGCCATTCTGTAAGCTTTGTTGCCTTCCCGATCCTGAGAAACACCAATGATTCTTCCCGGAATCTGACGCTTGTAAGCTTCTTTGGTAGCAAAGAATGCAGCGTGAGGTCCACCATAGCCCATTGGTACTCCAAAACGCTGGGAAGATCCAACCACTACGTCAGCACCCATTTCTCCAGGAGCGGTTAACAGAGTTAAAGCTAAAAGATCAGCAGCAAACGCTGTAGTTACATTGTTTTCTTTGGCAGCGGCCACAATCGCAGAGTAATCACGCGCTTCCCCGTCAGCATCTGGGTATTGGAACAATACTCCAAAAAGATTCTCGTCAGTCAAGTCCAAAGTATCAATGGACCCATAAACCAGCTCAATTCCTACTGGCTCAGCTCTTGTCTCAAGGACAGCTTTGGTCTGCGGAAATACTTTCTCGTCTACAAAGAATTTTGTCGCGTTCTTTTTTTCTCGTGGCTTTGCAGCAAAAAGCATATTCATCGCCTCAGCAGCTGCAGTTCCTTCGTCAAGAAGCGAAGCATTTGCAAGCTCCATTCCTGTCAATTCCATCACTACGGTCTGAAAATTGATCAAAGCTTCCAATCTGCCTTGTGCGATTTCTGCCTGATAGGGAGTGTAGGCAGTATACCATCCTGGGTTTTCAAGGACGTTTCTCAAAATCACTCCAGGGACTAATGTGTCGTAATACCCTAAGCCTATAAATGACTTGAATACTTTGTTTTTAGAAGCAAGTTTTTTGAAATCCTTCAAAAACTCAGATTCCAACTTTGCTGCCGGAAGATCCAACGGGCGCTCCAGTTGGATAGATTTTGGTACGGTTTGGTTGATTAATTCCTCTAAAGTTGAAGCTCCGATTTTCTCCAGCATCGCTGAGATCTCTGCATCTGTCGGGCCATTGTGTCTGCTCTCAAATTTGACAGCATTAGAAAGATTGATCTTCATATAAGAACGTTAAGACGATGAACTATTTGGGTTTGAAATCTGCTGATTTTTCAAGGTGCAAAGGTACAATTTATTGAAAGATAATGCTTTCATGAACCCCATTATTTCCTTTTTGTTCGATCAAAATTTATAAACGGTTTATTGTAGGGTAGAAAATTTCTCTAGTTTAGCGCCTGAAATGCAAATAGATTGAAATCAGACCTTTAATCACTCTTTGGTTATTTGAGTGAGCTTAGAGAAATTTCAATCTGAAATCAAAAAAACCTAACTATAAACTGATGAACAAAAGTCTGTTATTGACGGGCGCAATGGCTCTTGGCCTTGCACTTCCGTCGTTGGCTCAGCAACCTGCACAGGTGAAGTACGCCAACACCATCACCGCCGAAGACCTGAAAGAACGTCTTACCTACCTAGCTTCAGACGAAATGAAGGGTAGAGATACAGGCTCCGAAGAACAAAAAGTTGCCGCTAACTACTTAGCAGACTTTTACAAGAAAATTGGCTTAACTGGCCCTGTAGCTGGAAGTTACTTACAGCCAGTAGAGTTAGTAAGCGCTTCTTTTGGTGATGTTTCTCTGAAAGTAGGCAAAAATAAATTGGTCAATAATGAGGATTTCGTTTTCATAGGAGACGGTGATATGAAGAAAGCAGCGAAAACTGACCTAGTTTTCCTTGGTCTAGTATCTGAAGAAAACCTTGCTAAAGTTGACGTAAAAGACAAGCTGGTGGGCATCTGGGCTGTAGGCGTAAGGTCAAACGATCTTTTGACCCAGGTGATGGATGCTGGTGCAGCAGGAATCGTGATAGTAACTATGGAAGGTCAGGCTAATTTTGACCGTATTGCTAACCGTTACAAAAGCTTATCAGGTAAAGGAAGAATTGGCTTCCCTAAGGAAGTTGAGCAAAAACCAGTATTTATGGTAAGCTCTGACAAAATGGGAGAATTATTCAACACGCCTGTAGAAGAGCTTAAAGAAGCAGCAAAAACAAATCCTGAGTCTATCAAGTCTCAAAAAGCTACCTACCAAATCGAGAAGATAGTTGAAGAGGTAGAAAGCTCAAACGTAATGGGCTACTTAGAAGGAACTGATAAGAAAGATGAGTTAGTTGTTATTTCTTCTCACTATGATCACGTAGGAGTAAGCAGCACAGGCGAAGTATTCAACGGAGCTGATGATGATGGCTCAGGAACTGTTTCTGTTACTGAAATTGCTGAAGCATTTGCAATGGCAGCAAAAGACGGCATCAAACCAAGAAGATCCATTCTATTCCTAAATGTAACTGGTGAGGAAAAAGGACTTTTGGGATCTGAGTACTACTCTGATAATGCGATTTTCCCACTGGAAAACACAGTAGTAAACTTCAATATTGACATGGTGGGTCGAATTGATTACGAATATCAAGATGCTGAAAATACAGATTTCGTCTATGTGATCGGTTCTGAAATGCTTTCTACAGATTTGAAAAAAATCTTAGAATACAACAACATCACTTACTCTGACTTGATCTTGGATTATAGATATGACGCTGAAGATGATCCAAACAGATTCTACTACAGATCAGATCATTACAACTTTGCGAAGCATAACATCCCAGTAGCATTCTTCTTCAACGGAGTTCATGACGATTATCACCAAGTAACTGATACGGTGGATAAAATCGAATTCCCGTTAATGGAAAAAAGAGCTAGGTTGATTTTCCACACAGTTTGGGATGTAGCAAACAGAGAAAATAAGCCAAGAGTTGATGGCACAAACACTAGAACTGATAGATAATTAATTTTATCTCTTAGACTGAAAAGGCTATTGGAGAAATCCAGTAGCCTTTTTTTAGTTCTAGGAAAAACGAAGATGCCCCGGCGCCTCAACTTTGGTTGATGTGCTTTTGAATCCTATCTGCACTTAACGGTTGAATAAAATTGATTTGACTTTTCCAATCGTCAAATTTTATAAAACGATATCTTTGCCCCAAGAACGCAATCAAAAACTCCGTGTATAAATCCCTACTCAAACCACTTTTTTTCTTAAAAAACCCTGAAGATGCACATCACTTTACGGTAGATCTGACACGCTTCAGTTTCAACCTTCCAATTATAGGCTCGATAGTAGAATCGACTTTCAAACTGGAAGACAAAAGGCTAGAAAGGGAAGTTTTTGGATTGAAATTCAAGAATCCCGTAGGCTTGGCTGCAGGATTTGATAAAGACGCGAAGGTCATTGATGAAATGGCTATGCTAGGTTTTGGTTTTATCGAAATCGGAACACTAACACCAAAGCCTCAAGAAGGAAACCCTCAGCCTCGTTTATTTCGACTTCCTCAAGACGAATCACTTATCAATCGTATGGGATTCAATAATGGAGGAGTTTTCGAGGCAGTAGAGCGTTTGAAAAAACGCAAGTCAAACGTCTTGGTGGGAGGGAATATTGGTAAAAACAAAGTCACTCCGAACGAAAATGCTGTAGATGATTATTTAATTTGCCTGGAAGCACTGCATGATTACGTGGATTATTTCGTCGTAAATGTAAGTTCTCCAAACACCCCAAATCTTCGGGATTTGCAGGAAAAAGAGCCACTCAAAGCCTTACTACAGGCAGTAAAAAATGCAAATGATCTGAAGTCCAAGCCAAAACCAATCTTGCTGAAAATTGCTCCGGATTTGACAGATGGGCAATTAGATGATATCGTAGAAATAGTCCAAGAAACGAAAATCGATGGCGTAATTGCGACCAATACAACGATAGACCGTTCGCAACTGAGCACTTCAAAAGCTGAAGTAAATGAAATTGGCGCAGGAGGAGTAAGTGGAAAAGTGTTAGGTAAGCGGAGTACTGAAGTAATCCGATACCTATCCGAAAAGTCGAATAAAGCCTTTCCAATCATCGGAGTGGGTGGAATCTTTTCAGCCGAAGACGCAATAGAAAAACTCGAAGCTGGGGCTAGCCTAATCCAGGTGTACTCGGGCATGATTTATGAGGGACCTGGGTTGATCAAAAAGATTAAAAAAGGATTATTGGCTCATTTTTCGCAATAATTTGTCAATCTAATTTCATTAATCTTATCTTAAATCGGATTTGAATCGAATACATGGCCACCAATTCACCAAGGACCAATACTTTTAGAAAAAAAGGAGAACCCACCAAAAAGAAAGGAGCAGGCTTCAAAGCACCGAGTCTTTCTTTTGGTAAGATAAAAACGGCCAAGATCAGCTTGACGCTGGGAATTCTGCTAATGTCTACAGCTATTTTTCTGTTTATTGCATTTATCAGCTACCTCCTAAATGGCCCTGCGGATCAAAGTCTGGTTATGAATAATCCCGACGAGGCGATTCGAGATACTGCCCGTGAATCCACTAATTGGCTAGGATACCTAGGTGCACAAGCAGGAAACTGGATGATCTATCGCTGGTTTGGAATTGCAGCCTTCTTATTTCCTCCCTTTCTGTTTTTGCTTGGGTTCAAATGGGCTTTCAAAATCTCTCTAGTTTCCCTCACACGTTATACATCATTCGCTCTTTTCTTCACATTCTGGCTAGGTTTATTGACAGGATATGTGGTCATTTTGATCCAAGGTTACTCTTATTGGAGCTTTCTTTCGGGCGGATTTGGCTATGAATTGGCTAAGCTTTCCGCGGATTTTCTGAGCTGGGGCACGTTCATTCTACTGGGCGGATCCATGCTCATTTTTGTGATTTTCTTTTTTGACATTGACAAATTGGACTGGTTTAGTGCGAAGACTTCCGATTCTGAATTGGAAGAAGATGAGCTAGAAACCGTCGCTGCTTCTCCTGTTAAAAACCCTTTCAAAGAGGATGAGGAATTAGAAGATGAAGAAGAAATTGACGACGACGGTAGTTCTTGGACTGTCAAGGGTCAAGAGGAAGATGAAAAAGCAACGTCACCTATAGCACTAACTCCTGAGTCACCTCCAAAGCCTAAAAAAGAGGAGATTGCTTTCGATGTTCCTCAATTGAACATCTTGGATCCTATTGTTGATCGTGAGGAAGAAAAGAAAGCTGACGAAAAAAACTTCTCTGTCGTAAAGCCTGCAGGTGAAGAAAAAACAGCTGAGGAAGTCGAAAATTTAGACGCGTATGATCCTACCCTAGACCTTCCACACTATAAATATCCTACGCTTGATTTGCTGAATGAATACGACGTTCAAAAAGTCACAGTAAGTCGTCAGGAACTTGAAGACAACAAGAACAAGATTGTTGAGACTCTTGAAAACTTCAAGATTGGAATTCAGGAGATCAAAGCGACAATTGGACCGACAGTGACACTTTACGAAATCGTCCCAGAACCTGGTGTCAAAATCTCCAAAATCAAGAATTTGGAGGATGATATTGCACTGAGCTTAGCTGCATTAGGAATTAGGATTATAGCTCCAATTCCCGGAAAAGGTACGATCGGTATAGAAGTGCCAAACAAAAACAGAGAATTAGTTCCAGCTCGGGCAGTATTAGGTACTGAGAAATTCATGCGCTCTGATAAAGATCTCCCTATCGCACTTGGAAAAACTATTTCCAATGAAGTCTTTGTCGTTGATTTGGCAAAAATGCCACACCTACTGATGGCTGGTGCTACTGGTCAAGGTAAGTCTGTAGGTTTGAACATGATCTTGGCTTCGCTGATTTACAAGAAGCATCCTTCACAATTGAAGTTTGTTCTGGTAGATCCTAAAAAGGTAGAATTAACCCTTTTCAACAAGATCGAGAGGCACTTTTTGGCAAAACTTCCAGGAGCTGAAGAGGCCATAATCACCGATACCAAAAAGGTGATTTATACGCTAAATTCTCTTTGTATCGAAATGGACAATCGATACAATCTTCTGAAAGATGCCGGCACAAGAAATCTCAAGGAATACAACGCGAAGTTCGTAGCGCGTAAGCTCAATCCAGAAAATGGACATCGCTTTATGCCATACATCGTCTTGGTAATTGACGAGCTTGCTGATTTGATGATGACTGCAGGTAAGGAAATCGAAGGCCCGATTGCACGACTCGCACAATTGGCCCGTGCAATTGGTATTCACTTGGTAGTCGCCACGCAAAGACCTTCTGTAAACGTGATAACCGGTATAATCAAGGCGAATTTCCCTGCAAGACTTTCATTCCGGGTGACATCCAAAATCGATAGCCGCACTATTCTCGATGCTGGGGGAGCTGATCAGTTGATCGGTATGGGAGACATGCTTTTATCTCATGGTTCTGAAGTGACTCGAATCCAATGTGCCTTCTTGGATACTCCTGAGGTGGATTCTATTTGTGATTGGATTGGCGAGCAAAAAGGATATTCAGATGCATATTTACTTCCTGAGTTTGAAGGAGAAGATTCTGACAATTCTATTGGAGATGTTGATTTCTCAGATCTTGATCCACTTTTCAATGACGCTGCAAGGCTACTGGTGATGCACCAACAAGGAAGCACATCCTTAATACAGCGTAAGCTTAAACTTGGCTACAATCGCGCCGGTAGGATCATCGATCAATTAGAAGCTGCAGGGATCGTCGGCGCATTCGAAGGCTCCAAAGCACGTGAGGTGCTTATTCAGGATGAAGCTAGTTTGGAACGGTTATTGAATAGTTTGTAGAAGCTGTTCAATTAGTTCAAACAGCCCATTACATGAAAAAAATCGCCCTAGTTTATACGCTTTTTCTAGCCCTACTATTCTCATTCGAAGCATCCGCTCAAAAAGATCCTAAAGCAAAAGTTGTTTTAGATGCAATGAGCCAAAAGTTTCAAGCAATGAATGGTTTTACGGCAAATTTTGACTTCACCTTCCAAGATGCCTCTGGCCCCGGAGATCGACAATCAGGTGATATCGCTGTAAAAGGCGAACAATACCGACTTAAACTCCCCGATCAGGAAATCTATAATGACGGTAAAACAGTCTGGACTTTTATCCAATCGGATAATTACAAGGAAGTGACCATCAATGATGCAGATCAAATGGAGGGAGAGTTAACACCTTCAAACATTTATAGACTTTACGAATCAGGTTACAGTTACAAGCTCCTCGCGGAAAAGCAATTCCAAGGTAAGACTGCGCAGATAGTAGAATTACTTGCGGAGAAGAACAACGCCCCTTTCGAACAGGTAAAATTGATGATCGATAAAAGCACTTCAAATCTACTAGGCTGGGAGATGTTTGACGGTCAGGGAGGTGTCTTTTCTTACACGTTCAAGAATCTAAAACCTCAGGCTAATCTCCCATCTTCTTATTTTGTATTTGACACAAAGCAATTCCCAGGGATAGAAGTTATTGACCTAAGGTAATCGGTTATTTTTTCCTTATACTAGTAGTCATAAAACTACACGTATGAAGACTACCTGCATTTTTGCCTTTTTCGCTTTCCTGGTTTTTTCTTGCCAAACCAAAGAAAATCAGTCTGAAAACAATGCAAATGACCTTCCTCGCTACCGCATGGAAACAGTAGATTCTGTTACTGTAAAAGGTATTCTTGCCCGAATTTTCATGTTTCAGACAGCCGATAAGGATCATGTTGTTTTTAGGGATAGAGCTACTTCTGATGTTTATGTATTCGACAGAGATGGAAACCCAACATATAAATGGGACAAGACTGGTGATATTCCGGGAGCTTTCTCCATGGCTAGTGGAAATTTAACACTAGATAAATCAGGTAATTTGGTGATTTTGGATATAATGCAAGGCCTAAAAGTATTCAAGAAAAATGGCGACATCGTTCAGAACTTTGGAATCTATCAGCACCAATGGAGTTTGGGAGGACCTTTTTCACTTTTTAAATCCTATCAGGTTATCAAAAAAGAAGGAAAGGAATACTTACTATATTCACTGGACATAATTGAAGACACGACAGGCGACTACGGCCCTGAATACCTCCAAGCAAGAAACAACTTGATACTAACAGATCTTGAAACTGAGGAAACCAAAACCTTTCTACCATTCCCAGAAGGATCTCAATTTCTAAATGGAAATGTATTTCTCTTCGGCGATTTCAGACCAGTATTCACATACGATGAGAAATCTCAACTGCTATATCTCGTGTTTCAGAATGAGCCTATTCTTTATACCTATGACTGGTCTGGAGAAGAGCCTATTTTAAAAGATCAAACAAAGCTAGATCTAACCGGATTTGTAGCTGGGGAGGGATTCGAAAAAGGAGCAGTGGACTTCGGTAAAATTTCAGACAATAAGATCAACCCTTATCCCTCGTCAGTTCTCAATTTGGAAAAATATGGAGAAGATATATTAATAACATATAAGCCAACACCAGCAGACAAGGGTGACTTGGCGCTAGCAGCTTCAGGGGAAGTTTCCAAAGAGCTAAAGGCTAAGCTCTACGAAGAATCAAAAAAACGAACAGTGATATTGACTCAAAAGGGAGACATTGTCCCTCTAAGTTTGCCAGAAATGATTCTATATGATTTCTCTGTACTTGGAGAAGATATCTGGTGGATGAAAAAACATACTGGCGAAGAGGAGCAGGAGGATTTTACAGTGTACAGAGGTAGGTTGGTGGAGGAGTAATTTCTCTATTGATTTACTGGGGACCATTAAAAAATCCTGCTTCTTGAGAAGCAGGATAAGAATTGATTTTATGCGTTTTTAAGCGTCTCAATATCAAACTTTTTCATTTTCATAAAAGCCTGAACAACTCGCCCAGATCGCTCAGGATCAGACATTAAGGCAGAAAGGATTTCAGGTACAATCTGCCAAGAAACTCCAAACCTATCCTTCAGCCATCCACATTGACTTTCCTTTCCTCCACCCTCCAAAAGCTTTTCCCAGAAATAATCAATCTGCTCCTGATCTCTGCATTCTACCACCAATGAAAGTGCTTCGTTGAAATCAAAATCATGGACGATCGCACTATCCATTGCTGCAAACAATTTCCCGTTTAATTCAAACTGAGCATGATTGATTTTACCATCTTGACCATTAGGATCATCAACCTCATATCTTGAGATCAGCTCTATAGAAGACTTATAGAAAATCCCGGTGTAGAATTCGATTGCTTCCTCAGCCTTGCCAAAATTAGTACCGGAGAACAATAAAGCTGGGATGAATTTCTCCTCAGAATCGGCTGGTTTATCAATAGTTAATTGCCAAGTCACGCCGAATTGATCTTGCACCCAACCGTACTTCTTGCTCCAAGGATAAGAATCCATAGGCATCAATGCCCTTCCATTGTCGATGAGTTTATCCCAGACTGCTTGGATCTCAGTTTCATCAGGAATAATGGTGTAAAAGGAAATCGCAGGTGTAAACTTGAATTCTGGCCCTCCATTGAGGCACATAAACTGCTGACCTGAAGACTCAAAAATGACTACCATCCGGTTTTCAGATACGATTTTGGAATCAGAAAATAATGAGCAATAGAACTCTGCAGCCTCCTTTGCATTACCATCAAACCACAAGCAAGGGTAAATGGCACTATTTAGCGTGTTTACAGAATGACTATCCATTTCTCTCACAGATTTTTTTGAGTTTGTCCAATGCTTTTGGCCACATTCCAGAGAAATATTCATCGAACTCCATAGAAGAATCCAGATCTATCTTAACTAAGGTATCTCCTCCTTTTTTCTCGAAAGTGTACTTCTCATGAGCACCTTTCCACATTTCTACTTCTTTTCCTTCCAAGATTTCTACTCCTTCCTTTAGCTCTCCAAGATGCTCTATATCTACATGCTTTCCCGGATCATTTTTAATTATTTTACTTACCATACCATTTTGATTCCCTTCTTCTCCTTGAGCAACGAAATAGATTTTGGTCCCTTCCTCCCATGTTCCTATAAACGTAGAGCCTGGAGAAAAAACATCCGTCCACTCCTCATATGTAGGCTTTTCCAGCATGACTTTATAGACTTCTTCTCTGGTTTTTTTGATCAAAACCTCAAAATGTAAGGTGATCAAGTTTGATTCAGATTCTGTATAAGTTTTGAAGTTTACCAAAATAGCCTGCCATCCATCTCTTTGCATTTCTACTGAATTTTCCATTTCAGCATCGAAAACCTCAGTGATTTTAACACCAACAGGCACTTCCTCAAACTTCACTTTTACAGTGCGCCCATCTTCCAAAATATAAGAGTAATGGGAATGAGTTTCTACTTCCTGATAGACTCCACCAAAATCAAATCCCATGCTCCCATCCTTAGCCTCCATTCGGGAAGTAAAGCTTCCGCCAGGCTGAAGGTCAACATCAGCTTTGGTCGTGTGCCACTCGGGAGAAGCAAAGTTCCAATTCACAATATGCTTTGGTTTGGTGAAATAATCCCAAGCCTTTTCAAGAGAAACATCTACGACGACATGAACTGTGATTTTGGTTTTTTGAGTAGTATCCATGGTTTTCTGATTTAATTACAAAAATTTACTTAACAAATTTAGGAAGTCAAACTACTTTGCCCCCTGGTCAATTCAGACAAATAATGGGCGAATTGCGACGGGAAATATTAAATTCAACTTATGATAATAGAGCATGACTTCAGCATGAGAGGTTAAGTTAATTGTTAATCATACGAGTTTCTCCTGAATCGAAATTAGCAAAGGCTATTTAGCCAAACGAATTCAATTAAAAACACATGAAGAACATTGCTATTCTAGTTCCTGAACAATCTGTTTTACAGGCAATTGCGGATCCCCAATATTGTTTTTCTGCTGTTAATGATTTCATGGTCAAATCAGGAGGCACTCCACTTTTCAAGGTAGAATTGGTCGGATTGAATCGAGAAGTTAAATTAAACGGTGACTGCTATTCCGTTTTTCCAAATCAACTTTTAGATAATGCAACGAAACCCGATTTGGTGGTGATTCCTGCACTTTTTGGAGATATGAAAATGGCTGTAGAAGCAAACAAAGCCTACATTCCTTGGATAAAAGCTCAATATGAATCCGGAACTGAAATCGCATCTCTTTGCGTAGGCGCATTTCTGCTGGCAGCTACAGGTCTGCTGGATGGCAAAAAATGTTCTACACATTGGGGATTTACAAATCTTTTTCGCGAGTTCTATCCTGAAGTGGAAGTTCAGGATGGAGCTATTGTGACGGAAGAAAATGGCATATATTCCAGTGGCGGAGCCAATTCTTACTGGAACTTATTACTGCACTTGGTAGAAAAATATGCAGATCGGGAAATCGCAATTCTGACAGCCAAGTATTTTGCCATAGATATAGACAGAGATAGCCAGAATTCCTTCTCCATGTTTAAAGGTCAAAAATCGCATCAGGATGAAGCTGTGAAAAAAGCTCAGGAATACATAGAAAAAAAACTGGAAGAAAGGATTACTGTCAATGCACTGGCTGATGAAGTAGCTGTTGGAAGAAGGAGCTTTGAGCGTAGATTCAAGCGGGTTACCAATAATTCTGTGCTGGAATACATTCAGCGGGTGAAAGTGGAAGCAGCAAAAAGAAGCTTCGAAACTTCCCTTAAAAATATTTCAGAAGTAATGTTTGATGTGGGATACACGGATACAAAAGCCTTTCGGACTACTTTCAAAAAAATCACAGGCCTCACTCCGATTGAGTACAGGAATAAATACAACAAGTTGGTAAGGATGAATTGAGACAAGTAATGAGAATCTCCTTCCATTATTTTTATAAAAGCAAAAAAGCCGATCATTTCTGACCGGCTTCGTAGTAGCGGGGATTGGACTCGAACCAATGACCTTCGGGTTATGAGCCCGACGAGCTACCAACTGCTCCACCCCGCGATATATTTTTAAAGCTTAATGCTTATTTTCTCTTATCTAAATCTGCCCTTGTGGCTAATTGTGATACAAAAGTAGGTGTTTATTTTTGTAATGCAAACTAGAGATAAGAAAAATATTATTACTCCGGCATCAAATTTCAACATGTGAGTCCTAATTCAATTGGAATAATTTTCTCGAAAATATGAGCAGACATTTGTCAATCAATCGATTACATCAATGATTAGAAGGCAGACATTTAAGACGTTCTTGAAGCCAAATTTTATTTCGCCAAAACTCCAAAAACGTCTGGAGTCTCTAAAAATCAAGTACCTTTGTAAAAAATTTCTACAATGGATTTACCAAAACATCAGGCAGGCTTCGTCAACATCATAGGAAAACCAAATGTGGGCAAGTCTACATTGATGAATATCTTGGTAGGTGAGCGGCTTTCTATCATTACATCCAAGGCTCAGACTACTCGGCACAGGATTATTGGATTGACGAATGCTGATAATTACCAGATTGTATTTTCGGATACTCCTGGAATGCTCAAGCCACAATACGAGCTGCAGAAGAACATGATGAGCTTCGTAAATATCTCGCTTGAAGATGCTGACATCATTCTTTTTGTCACAGATCTTTATGAGACAGATGCGGATATTGAGCATGTGATAGAGAAAATCAACGAGTCTGGCGTGCCTGTTTTACTAGTTATCAATAAGATTGACTTAGCAAAACCAGGTCAGCTGGAAGAAATTACTGCCTACTGGACATCGAGAATTAAGTCTGAGTTAGTAATTCCAATTTCCGCAGGAGAAAAATTCAATACGGACAAAATCATGCAAGAAATTCTCGACAGACTTCCTGAGCATCCGGCATTTTATGATAAAGCGGAACTTTCAGATCGATCTGAGCGGTTCTTTGCCTCTGAGATTATCCGCGAAAAAATATTTGAGAATTACAAAAAAGAAATCCCATACAGCTCTGAAGTCTCAATAGAAGACTTTAAAGTGAAAAAAAACATCATTAGTGTCCGTGCTATAATTTATGTAGAACGAGATAGCCAAAAAGGAATAATCATTGGAGACAAAGGTGCTGCAATAAAGAAAGTAGGGATACAAGCCCGTGAAGAATTGGAAAAGTTCTTCGGCAAGAAAGTCTTCCTTGAAACCTTTGTGAAGGTGGAGCAAGACTGGAGAAAAAATAAATTGAAACTGAAAAAATTTGGGTACGACCCAACCTGATCATGGCAAATATAGTAGCGATTGTAGGAAGACCTAACGTGGGCAAATCCACTCTTTTCAACCGTCTGGTAGAAGAACGAAAGGCGATTGAGGATAACATGAGTGGCGTGACGCGTGATCGTCACTACGGACATGCGCAATGGGCTGGTAAATTCTTTTCAGTAATTGATACTGGAGGATATGTTACTGGCTCAGATGATATGTATGAGGCAGAGATCCGTAAGCAGGTAAAGCTTGCTATCGAAGAAGCTGATGTGATTTTATTTATTGTTGATTGTCATACGGGACTCACAGATCTGGACAGTGAGTTCGCAAAAGAACTTCGATCCAGTAAGAAGCCGATCTATGTTGTTGCCAACAAAGCTGATAATCAAGAAAAAAGCTTCGCTGCTCATGAGTTTTATGCATTAGGAGTGAGTGACTTTGAGGTCTATCCTGTTGCTTCTGCAAGTGGAAGTGGTACTGGAGAGCTTTTGGACGCCGTAATCACCCACTTTGAAGACGAAGGAATCGAAGATCCTGATGCTGATACTCCAAAGATTTCGATTCTTGGAAGACCGAACGCAGGAAAATCTTCCTTCTTGAATGCCTTGATAGGCAAAGACCGTTCTATAGTAACGGATGAAGCAGGAACCACAAGAGATTCTATCCACACGCGCTATCAACTCTATGGGCAAGACTTCATCATTACAGATACTGCTGGAATCAGAAAAAAGTCCAAGGTCACTGAGGATGTAGAATTCTATTCGGTCATGCGTTCATTAAGGACTTTGGAAGAATCCGACGTAGTAATGGTAATGGTGGATGCCACCAGAGGAATGGAAGCACAGGATATGAATCTGATTTCTCTTGCAATTAAAAACAATAAGGGCGTAATGATCATGGTTAATAAGTGGGACTTGATCGAAAAAGATCATAAAACCATGGGCAAGATCAAAGATGATATGTTGGAGAAATTGGGTGAAAACAAGTGGATCCCGATCATCTTTACTTCAGTACTAGAAAAACAACGAATTTTCCAGGCAATTGAGCTGGCAGTGAAAGTCTACGAAAACAAAACTCGTCGCATTGCCACCTCTAAATTGAATGATGTTATGCTCGCGGAAATCGAAAGATACCCACCACCAGCATGGAAAGGGAAATACATCAAAATCAAATATTCCACACAGCTTCCTACAAAAAACCCCGTGTTTGCATTCTTTTGTAACCTACCTCAATACATCAAATCCCCATACACAAGGTACCTTGAAAATAGGCTTCGGGAAAACTTTGATTTCGAGGGAGTTCCGGTAAAAATTATTTACAAAAACAAATAAAAATATATTTGCATCCCTATTGTTTTATTGATCAAAACTGTAATACATTTGCAGAGTAATTAAGAAAACCACAAAAAATGAAAAAAGTATTTGCAATTTTCGCAATCGCTAGCATGTTCGCTGTAGCTTCATGCGGTAACAAAGAAGTTAAAGAAGAGACTGTTGAGACTATCGAGGTAGTTGAAGAGCCAGTTGTAGAGGAAGAAATCATTATCGAAGCTGATACTACTGTTGTAGTAGAGACTGCTGAGGTTGTTGAGCCTGCTCAATAATTCTTCCCTTCCTAAATGTATTGAGCCCCGCATGTCGGGGCTCTTTTTTTTGTACTTTTCGAAATGAGCGGTTCAGATCAACTCAGACAAATCCTTTCTAAAAGAATCCCCTCCTTTGCTGTCGACTATGCCGTGGATCTTTGGGAAAAAGAACAGTTTTCGTTTCAAACTACTGCTTCGCGAAAAACAAAGTTGGGAGATTTTAGATTTCGCTCTGACAGAACGATCCAAACGATCACTATCAACGCTGATCTCAACCCCTATCAGTTTCTGCTTACATACATTCATGAAGTTGCTCATCTTCACGCCTATGTACGATATGGCCGAACTATCGCACCCCATGGAATGGAATGGAAATCTACTTTTCAACGATTAATGTTCCCTATCCTCTCAACGGAGATTTTTCCTATCGATCTACTCATTCCTTTGCGCAAGCACATGAGTAACCCTAAGGCCAGCTCGTCGCGTGATCTATTTCTGATGAAGGAAATGAGTAAATATGATGAAAAAAGTATTCACTCTGATGTCATTTTCCTTTCTGATTTGAAGCCTGGAAGTAGGTTTTTGTTATCAGGAAGAGAATTTGAAAAAGGAGAAACACGGAGAACACGCGTGTTATGTGAGGAGATAAATTCCGGTAGAAAATATTTGATAGCGCAAATGGCTAAAGTAAAACCAAGCGCTTAATCCCGTTCCTCTCCTATTTGATTGTCTGGCTGAGAAAAATCCTTTGGCTGAGGCAATTCAGAAAGTGAATTTATGCCAAAGTATTCCATGAATTTCCGGGAGGTACCATATAACATAGGCCTCCCAACGCCTTCTGACTTCCCCTTGATATCGACTAGTTCTTTTTCTAATAGCTTTTGCACTGAGTAATCACTATTTACTCCCCGAATTTGTTCGATATCACCCTTGGTTACTGGTTGCTTATAAGCAATAATAGACAGCGTCTCAAGCTGCGCAGTTGACAGTCGCTTCTGAGATTGCTGTCGAAGAAGGATGCTGATAGAGGTTTGATAGGCTGGCTTTGTCAAAAATTGATATCCTCCTCCTGATTGCTCCAATTGAAATGAAAATTCCTCTGAAAGGTATTTTTCGATCAATTCATCAATCGCCTCATCAATATGCTCCATAGGAATCTCAGCCTCAAACATTTCTGAAAGGCATTTTTTTATCTCCTCCTTGGGTAAAGGATCTGGAGCACAAAAAATCAATGCTTCAATATGCCTATGGAGAAAATCCAAAACTTACTTTTTAGCGAGTTTTGCTTCGATAGAATGCATCGTATGTGGGACAGCCATCAATCTTTCTTTTGCGATCAGTTTTCCTGTATCAACACAAATACCATAAGTGCCATTTTTGATACGGATCAACGCATTTTCCAGATTATAGATAAACTTTTGCTGTCTAGCTGCCAGTTGGTTCTGACTCTCACGCTCAAGTGTATCAGCGCCATCTTCCAGTAATTTGGAGGTAGAAGCTGTGTAGTCAGTGCCACTATCATTTTTCTTACTCAATGACTCTTTCAAGGCGTGAAGTTCCTCTTTTGCACTTTGAAGTTTCTTTAATATTATCCCCTCGAATTCTTGTAATTCTTCCTGAGAATATGCGGTCTTTTCTTCCTTGCTCATAGCCAACTAATATTAGATAACAGTATTGGGACGGTTCATTTTAGAAATAGTTCCCTAAAATACATTTACGGGTTGGATTTACAAGGATTCAAGACACAGCTTTTACATGAAAATTTCACTCCAGAATTATATTCATAAGCAAGAGGCATGATGGTCTTACCATGACAAAAACATGCATTATTTACGTCCAAAGACACTAAAAAGTGAAATCAAACCTTAGGAAATGTTTCAAAAAGCTGATAATCAAAACACTACAAGCCCAATCTTGTAAACCACCATTTAGTTTGTAGAAAAATTTTAACAATAGAAACATCTGAAAGGATATATTCAATTGTGTAATTCCTGTTGAAAAATTAATATACAGGATCAAATTATTTGACCTTGAATAGATCAAGTAAAATAAAAAACCGTCATGCGACGGCTTTTTCTTCCTGTAACATTTTCTGTAATCGTTTCTGCAAAACCACAGGTTCAACATCAATCCGATATTTCATATTCAGGTATTGGCCAACCTCTTTGAGGTCTTTGCCATGTTGCAGGTGAATCGTCTGCAAAGCTTCGGTAATAAGATCTTTAGCCATGATTTTGGGGTGTTAGTCTCTTAAGATACTATTTTCTAAGATTGAAACTCAAAAAACCCTCTATTAAAATTACAATCTTGTTGCCACGATAATCGATTTTCGAACTGTTTTCAGCTTTCCAGAGAGGTCATATAATTCTACCAGCAGTATGTAATAACCAGGTCTCACGATTTTTCCCTTACTATCTGTACCGGTCCAAGTAAACAAACCTGACACACCCAATAGCTCATTTTGAGCTAGTGATGCCATCAACTGACCTGTAGTAGAATAAATCCGAAAACTCCCGATCCACCCAGCTTGATCAAGCTCGTAACGAATAGAGGTAAATGTATTTCCATTGCTTCCTTCCGGGTCAAAGACTTCTGGGTCAATTAGAATCAACTCTCCTTCGAATTCTCCGGAAATCAACTGAGAATTCTTTCGCCCTGGAGTGGCATATTCCTCAATTGCTGAGGCGGAGTGCCAATTTGCTGATAAAGAAGCTGGAGATTCCGTCGAAAGCCGCTCTAGAGAAACACCTTTCGGATCCCTCAACAATGGGTGATGGAGATCTTCTGAGTAAGAAAAAGCCTCAGCCAAAACTCCAGCTGAATCCAATAAAACCACAGTTCCACCAGCTATTGGATAGCTAGGAAGGGTTGCTATTTTTATGAATTCTGAGAATGTAGATTTGGGGTAATCTAGCTTCAATTGTTCTGGGCTGGTAGTGATCGCTAGAAAGCCTTTGGGTGGAATAATAACTGAAGATTCGCTGATTTTTTTTACCTGATCCGCTCCTCCAGTTTCATCAAGATTTGCAAGTTTCCAATGCTTCAACTCTAAAAAATTATCTGTGATGTTGACCAACTCTACAAACTTGGGTGAACCTGTCCTCGGGTTAAAGAGAAGTTCATTGATCAACACATCGCCAATCTTTGCATCCACAGGCAATACGAGCTCCAAAGGCTCGACTTGGACATATTCATTCCCAGAGCAATCAGACAAATTATTTATGCTCAGTTTATAAATTGTATTGGCAGCAACTTCCGAAGCGAAGACAATATGAACTTGGCTGGAATTTGGCTGAATAATAGAATCTATCTCCAAACTTGGATCCAACTCAAAACCTGAATTATCAAATCCAGAAAGAATTGGTTTGGAAAATGTCAGCAAAAGACTTTTCGAAGTGATGAATTCATAAGAGTTAAGAACTGGTTCTGTCTCGTCAGGAGTCAAATCAAATACTGAATTCTGCCGTCCAGGAGTACCCCGAAGCGGGTCAATTGAAGCTCTCAACAAATCATTTTGCTCACAGGCATAAAATGGATTAGCTACTTCTAGGCTGTATCCACCGTTTGCAAATTCACTTCCAGCCCAACTACTCGTTGAGTAAGAAATTATGTCGATCACATTTCCCTGATCATCTTTCAAATTCAATTGATCGCCTGAATTTAACAATGTCGGCCAAGATTTAACACCTATGGCTTCACCATATTCTTTCAATTGTGAAGCTTGATTTTCTGGTGCCAAAAGAAAAAACTCATTTGGCTGAATCCATGCCTCCTGCAAAACCACAGTCGATCGAGAATTGGAATAGGACAACCCTTCTAGACGAATAGGATATTCCCCAGCATGAAAAATCTCTACATATTCAATATTTGGAAGATCAAGATCGGCTTTTGGAGCTGGCATGATTTCATTGATCACAAGGGTTTTGTAAGAGATAAAAGTCGGATCAAAAAACTGAAAGGAAATTAGGGTATCCTTTAGAAAGTTTCCTTCCAAATCCGGAATCTTGGATACTTTCAACTCATAGCTTCTCCCATGTTCAAGCTTTTCAACGAAATTTAAATACACCAGGGAATCTGACTTCCTATTCACAAATGACGGTTCTAGTTCACTCATGCTATAGTTAAATGCAAATTCAGAAAAGACTGGATCTACCGCTTCATCAAACTGAATTTCAATTTGTCCTTCATCATACCCACGAACCCTTGTAATCTTTGGAGGCGTTGTATCCGCTAAAAATTCTCCAAACTCAAAGTCATCCATCAGCCATTTTGCGCAGCTTCCTGACCCAGGTCCATAACGGATTTCTAGCATAAGGAAAATTTCCTCGGCACCATTATATTCATCTGGTAATTCCAACTCAAACAATCTGAATTCCTGGTCCTCATTCCCAAATTCATTTGCTCCAGCAAGAATTTCTCGAACTGAATAATTCCCCATCAGCTGCTCTCCCCATCGAAATGAAACCAAAGCAGGTCGATCACCAGTTCCGTTTTTGACCGACCTTGCCCAAAACCGAACTTTAGGATCATCAAATTCTTGAGGAGAAAGACGAATAATCACTTCACCGTCAAAAGTAGAGATTGGCTGAACGGCTAAAGCTTTACTGCCATTTTTCCCCAACCCATTTGCTTGATAAATGCGAGAGGAAGTACTTCTAATTTCATTAGCATACCAACTTGGCAAAAACTCATCAGGGTAGCTTTGAATAGAAATTTCAGATTCGAAATCCTGAACTTGATTACTGCCCGTAGTCAGGTTTGTTTCTGATTGAACAAAAGCAGAAAAATAGAACAATTGCCAAATAAAAAATAAGCCAATCATAATAAGTCAATTAAAAAGTCTAGACTAAATATACTTATCAAAACGATCTCAAACTACAGGCTTTGTTGGAATTTATTCGATTTTGATTAAAATTTTTGGAATACAGGCCTGAAAATGAATTAGTAGCCCTTACTTTTGTGCTTCAAAAATTTTCAACAACTACTTTTAAGCAGAAGCAGATGAAATTAGCAGTGGTAGGAGCTACCGGCTTGGTAGGCTCAGAAATCCTAGAGGTGCTCGCAGAGCACAACTTCCCTTTTGACGAACTTCTATTAGTCGCCAGCGAGCGATCAGTAGGTAAACAGATTCCATATAAGGGTAAACCTTACACTGTCATCGGTCTTGCTGAAGCTGTTTCATTGAAACCTGAAGTAGCTATATTTTCTGCTGGTGGAAGCACTTCTACTGAGTGGGCGCCAAAATTCGCTGAAGTTGGTACGATCGTGATTGACAATTCTTCTGCGTGGAGAATGGATCCTACTAAAAAACTGATTGTTCCTGAAATCAACGCGAACGAATTAAGCAAAACAGATAAGATCATAGCTAACCCGAATTGCTCTACCATTCAAATGGTATTAGCACTTGCGCCTTTGCGTGAACGCTACGGCATCAAGAGAATCGTAGTGTCTACTTACCAGTCTGTGACAGGTACCGGCATAGCAGCGGTGGAACAGATGATGGCTGAACGTGCTGGTAAAAAAGCTGAAATGGTCTATCCGCATAAGATTGACATGAACGTACTTCCTCACATTGATGTGTTCCAAGAAAATGGCTACACGAAGGAAGAGATGAAGATGATCAAGGAAACCAAGAAAATCTTCAGTGACGATACTATACAAGTAACTGCAACAACAGTAAGAATCCCAACCATGGGAGGCCACTCTGAATCAGTAAACGTGGAGTTCAAAGAAGACTTTGATTTGGCGGAAGTTCGTGAACTACTTGCTGCAGCGCCTGGCGTAATCGTACAGGACGATCCGGCAAACTTCATTTATCCTATGCCGATCACAGCGCATAAAAAAGACGAGGTATTTGTAGGCCGATTGAGAAGAGATGAATCTCAGGCTAATACGTTAAATATGTGGATTGTGGCGGATAACCTTAGAAAAGGCGCTGCAACCAACGCCGTGCAAATCGCTGAATACGCGCTCGCAAACGGCTTGATTTAATGGATTTGACCCAATATCATCGGGCCGACTTCCAACAATTTGTGCAGGATCATCTTAGGGAAGATCCTGCATTTTTGCTTTTTAGATATCAGGAAAAAACAGACTTTGACCTCAGAGCTGCCGTGCAGCAAATCTCCGCACGACAAAAAGCAACCAAGAAACTTCCCTCTTGGTCTGCGAACTCGAGGATAATTTTCCCCGCTTCAATATCTCTGGAGCAAAGTTCCTCCGAACAAACTGCCGAATTCAAAGCTAGAAATAAAAGCGGTCAACTGATGATTGACCTCACTGGTGGTTTTGGTGTGGATAGTTACTATTTAAATAAAGCCTTCGAAAAAGCCATTTACTGTGAACAGCAGGAGGAGCTGGCAGAACTAGTAGAGCACAACCTAGAAGTTTTAGCACCAAAGAAATTTGAAATTGTAAAAGGTGATGGATTAGCTTTTTTAGCGAAGACGGATACACACTTTGATCTTATCTATGCCGATCCTGCGCGTAGGGGAAAAGGGAATCAGAAGCTCTACAAACTTCAGGAGTGCGAGCCTGATGTGGTCAGTTCTTGGGAAATGATGAAAAGTAAGGCAGATTCGATTTTGCTGAAAGTGTCACCGATGCTGGATATTACGCAGGCACTTTCTGAGCTCCCTGATATTCAAAAAGTTCAGGTACTATCTGTAAAAAATGAAGTGAAAGAATTGCTTTTACATTGGAAGAAGGAAGCACCTGAAGTTCCTTTAACAATTGAAGCTAATGACTTGGGAGCTAAAGAAAGCAGTTTTTCTTTTGAGCCAACTGAAGAAGAGAACAGCCAGTCTGAATATGGAGAAGTAGAAAAGTATTTAATTGAGCCTTTTTCTGGAGTACTGAAAGCAGGAGCATTTAAGACTTTTGGAGCTCGATTCGGATTGAAAAAGCTGGACTCAAATAGCCATTTGTACACCTCCGCTGATTTTCAGGTCGATATCCCTGCAAGAGTATTCGAAGTAGTTCAAGAAGTACAGCCCAAGAAAGGGGAGATCAAAAAGCTATTTACTTCGGGAAAGATAAATGTGATCACACGGAATTATGCCAGTGGCTCGGAAGAGTTGAAAAAAAAACTTGGCGTAAAAGATGGAGGAAATGACTTTTTAATTGGGACCAAAACCCAAAGTGGTTTTAAGGTTTTTTGGTGTAAAATTGCTATGCCTGAATAAGAACCTTTTGATTAGCATAGGGATGTCAAACCCTCAATAACTCTTAGGATTGCGAACTTTGCGAAACCTTAGTGGACTATGCTATTAAAAATAAAAAAAGTGAAGGATTACTCCTTCACTTCTTCATAATCGACGTATTCTCCGCCTTTAATATCATGACTCTTTTTTTCTTTCTGTTTCTGAGGAACGTAATCTACGATGATTTCATCCTTTGCAGCAGAAGCATGTCGTTTAGCTCGCTGTTCTTCTTTTGCGACTTCGTTTACATGTTGCGCAAATTTGGCCAATTTGCTTCTAAGAAAATATCGGATTAGTTGGCCAAGCAGCCAACCAACTCCGAGAACTATTACAAGAAATTTCCACACAATACTATACGGTTTTATTAGTTGTTTATCTACTCAAGTAGAGATTTCTCTCTGCGTAGATTTTCAAGAAATAATCATCCATCAGATCGTCGATAAAGTAGATCGCTTCACCAGTAGACTTCATTTCAGGACCCAATTCTTTGTTCACTTTCGGGAATTTATGGAAAGAGAAAACTGGTTCCTTGATAGCATAACCCTTTTTGTAAGGCTTGAATTCAAAATCAGTTACTTTTTTCTCTCCCAACATCACCTTTACGGCATAGTTAACATAAGGTTCTCTGTATGCCTTGCAAATGAATGGCACTGTACGGGAAGCTCTTGGGTTTGCTTCGATGATATAAACCTTGTCATTTTTGATTGCAAACTGGATGTTGATCAACCCTACAGTTTTCAGTGCAAGGGCAATTTTCTCAGTATAAGTTTCGATCTGACGAATCACCAAATCCCCCAAGTTGTATGGAGGAAGCACCGCATATGAATCACCGGAGTGAATTCCAGCAGGCTCGATGTGCTGCATGATCCCGATGATGTACACATTCTCACCATCACAGATCGCATCAGCTTCAGCTTCAATTGCACCTTCCAGGAAGTGATCTAGCAGGATCTCATTATTCGGAATATCTCTCAAGACATCCACTACATGCTGCTCAAGTTCTTTTTCGTTGATCACGATTTTCATACCCTGTCCACCTAGCACGTAGCTCGGGCGAACCAAAAGCGGGAAACCAATTGTCTTGCAAAGCTCAAGGGCTTCGTCTGTATTATGAATCGTTCCAAACTCAGGATAAGGAACATCAAGATCTTTCAATAAACTGGAGAATCTTCCTCTATCTTCTGCCAAATCCAAGGCTTCAAAGCTAGTTCCGATGATCTTGATTCCGTATTTATCCATTTTCTCAGCAAGCTTCAGGGCTGTTTGACCACCCAATTGGACGATCACACCCTCAGGCTGCTCGTGAAGAATGATTTCGTAAATATGCTCCCAGAATACTGGTTCGAAGTATAACTTATCGGCGATATCAAAATCAGTTGAAACGGTCTCAGGGTTACAGTTGATCATGATTGTTTCGTAGCCACATTCTTTGGCTGCCAAGACGCCGTGAACACAAGAGTAATCAAACTCGATTCCTTGACCTACTCTATTTGGCCCAGATCCAAGAACGACTACTTTTTTACGATCTGATTTGATAGACTCATTTTCAGTACCGAAAGAAGAGTAATAATATGGAGTCTTCGCCTCAAATTCTGCGGAGCAAGTATCAACTAATTTATAAACTCTCTTAATACCCATTTCTGTGTAGCGCTTGTCAAAAACTTCGCTTTCCAAGCAATCAAGTAAGTGAGCGATTTGACGATCTGCATAGCCTTTACGCTTAGCTAGATCCATCAAATCAAGAGGGATTGTATCTAGTTTATATTTCTCAATTTCCTTTTCCAAGTGAATCAATTCTTCGATCTGCTTCAAGAACCACTTATCGATCTTAGTCAGATCCTGAATGGTACGGAAAGAGATTCCAAGTTTGAATGCGTCGTAGATGTGAAACAATCTGTTCCAGCTAGGATTAGCAAGAGAGTAAAGTATCTCTTCTTGATTACGAAGTTCTTTGCCATCTGCGCCTAGACCATTTCTTTTGATTTCAAGGGACTGACAGGCTTTCTGAAGGGCTTCTTGGAAGTTTCTTCCTATGCCCATCACTTCACCTACAGACTTCATAGAAAGGCCTAGTCTTCTGTCGGAACCTTTGAATTTATCGAAGTTCCAACGAGGAACTTTCACAATTACATAATCTATGGAAGGCTCAAAAAATGCTGAGGTGGTTCCGGTAATGGAGTTTTTCAACTCATCCAAGTTATAACCGATTGCTAGTTTTGCCGCTACTTTCGCAATTGGGTATCCAGTTGCTTTCGAAGCCAAAGCAGAAGATCGGGAAACTCGTGGGTTGATCTCGATACCTATGATTTCAGAATTGTCCGGGCTTACAGCAAACTGCACATTACAGCCACCTGCAAAATTCCCGATGCTATTCATCATCGTGATCGCATAGTTTCTCATACGCTGAAAGGTCGTATCAGGCAAGGTCATCGCAGGTGCCACCGTGATAGAATCACCAGTATGCACACCCATCGGATCAAAGTTCTCAATAGAACAGATCACGATCATGTTGCCGATATTATCACGCATCACTTCCAGCTCGTATTCTTTCCAGCCAAGAATACTTTGCTCAATCAGCACTTCGTGAACTGGAGAGGCTTGAAGACCTGCTACTAGTGCCCCTTCAAAATCTTCTTCCTTTTCCACAAATGCTCCACCAGCTCCACCTAGAGTATAGGAGGCTCTGATTATCAGTGGAAAGCCTATTTCTTGGGCGATTTCTTTTCCTTGAAGAAAGGAAGTAGCCGTTGCACCTTTACAAACGCCCACGCCGATTTTTTCCATCAACGCTTTGAATTTCTCACGGTTCTCGGCAGTGTCAATCGCATCGATATCTACTCCGATCATATTGACCCCGTATTTCGCCCATACACCGCCTTTTTCGCAGTCTATAGCCAGGTTCAATGCAGTTTGCCCTCCCATAGTAGGAAGAACAGCATCGATGTCTGGATGATCTTTGAGGATTTGTACGATGGATTTCTTTTCCAAAGGAAGCAAATAAACATTGTCGGCCGTGACAGGATCAGTCATGATAGTCGCCGGATTCGAGTTGATCAGGGTAACAATGATCCCTTCTTCACGAAGAGACCTAGCTGCCTGCGAACCTGCGTAATCAAATTCGCAAGCTTGACCTATGACGATGGGACCTGAACCAATGATGAGAACGTGCTTTATACTGCTATCTTTAGGCATTAGAGAGGGATTGATGAGAAAGTTTTGCTTAAGTCCAAATTGGGGCAAAATTAGAAAAATATTCTGAAGGGGCACGGTAAAATCAGAAAGAAATCCAAAAACACCATTGAATTTACTGCAAATTTCACTTACAATTATTTCGTTTTTGGCAAAGAATTGAATCGGATTTATTGGTAAACCAATAAATGGCATTTATTATTGTCTAATCATTAAGATCATGAGGAATTTAATTATTGATCTCAATTTTCTGATAAATCCAAATTTGTAAAACATCCTACAGATGCATAAAAGAATAATTACGCTTGGCGAAATCATGCTTAGGCTTTCTACTCCAGGTTATGAGCGCTTTGTTAATTCTCAATCCTACGAAGTGAATTATGGAGGAGCAGAAGCAAATGTAGCTGTTTCTCTTGCCTACTGGGGGTTATCAGCAGCTCACGTCACTTCATTTCCAGATCATGATATTGGAAAAGCAGCAGTAAACACCTTGAGATTTTCGGGAGTAGACACTTCTTTCATTCGATTCAACGAAGGAAGAATGGGCGTTTATTTTGTAGAAAATGGTGCAATGCAGCGCTCCTCAAAAATCATTTATGACCGCTTTGACTCTGCTTTTGCCCAGGTGAATGTGGAGGATTTTGACTGGGAAAAAATATTTGAAGGTGCCGATTGGTTTCATTGGACGGGCATCACACCTGCGGTTTCGCAAGCAGCAGCTGACCTTTGCAAAGCTGCCGTACAAGCCGCTTCAAGACTCGGAGTGAAAATCAGTGCAGACATCAACTATCGCAGAAACCTTTGGCAATATGGCAAGGGTCCGATGGATATCATGCCTGACTTGATCAAACCTTCACATTTAATTATTGCAGGTTTGACAGACTTCGAAAACTGCATGGGAATCACCGACACCGACTATTTGCAAGCCTGTGAAAAAGCCAAGTCAATGTGTCCCTCTTTAAAATATGTGTCAACCACGCATCGGGATTCTATAAGTGCTTCTGAAAATAACCTTAGCGGAGTACTGTGGAACGGAGAATCTCTCCTCGAATCCAAAACCTACGAAATGACGCATATCGTAGATAGAATCGGAGGCGGAGATGCTTATATGGCTGGCTTGATTTATGGCTTACTCAATTCAGACGATCAGAATGCACTGGATTTTGCAGTGGCAGCTTCCGTACTGAAGCACTCTATTCCTGGAGATGCCAATTTCGTCTCCATTGACGAAGTAAATCAGCTGGTGGAAGGAAAAAATGTTGGTAAACTTTTACGATAAAATAAGTATGCGATTTTCAAATAATGAAATGTTAAAAGCAATGGCGGATACAGGAATGATTCCTGTTTTCAACCATGTAGATATAGAAGTAGCCAAAGGTGTACTTGATGCATCTTATAAAGCTGGAATTCGAGTTTTTGAATTCACCAATAGGGCATCAAACTCACTCGAAGTTTTCAGGGAGCTTTATGAGTATGCGGGCAAATATTCGGATATGGTGATGGGAATTGGTACCATTTTCACGACTGAAGATGCAAATGCCTTCATAGAGGCTGGCGCAGATTTCATCGTATCGCCAGCGTTGATCCCAGAGCTAGCTGTTTTTTGCAATTCAAAGGATGTCTTTTGGATCCCGGGCTGCGCGACCATGTCTGAGATTTTTCAGGCTAAAAAGCTTGGCGCTACCTTAGTGAAAGCATTTCCGGGAAATGTGGTGGGTTCGGCTTTTGTGGCTGCGGCTAAGTCCGTCTATCCTGAGCTTCATGTCATGCCAACCGGTGGTGTAGAGCCAACTGAGGAAAATCTGAAAGAATGGTTTGATGCTGGGGTGTACTGTGTGGGCATGGGATCTCAGCTTTTCAAAAAAGATTGGATTAAGAATCAGCAATACGATCTCTTGGAAAATAAAATAGCAGATACACTTCAAGTGATTAAAAGCATTCGGTAAAAATTGTAAGTGGTAAGTAGCCATAGTACACTTCTTGCCACTTACACTCTCTACTTTTTCGGATGAGTAATCAGCTCATAATACTGCTCTAGCAAAGGCAATCCAAAATTCCTTGATTTCATTTCACTGATCTTTCGGAAGCCCATTTTTTCATACAGACTAGCAGCTGCATCTAAGCCTGCCGTAGTGTACAAATAAGCCGCGTCATAGTTCCGATCTAGATAGAACTCCATCCATTCTTTCATCAGCTTGCTGCCGATTCCAAACCCACGGAATTCCTTCGCCAAGATAAAATACCTTAGCTGAGCCCGGTTTGCGGGTCGATGCATCAGCAGCACAAAACCAACCAATTTGCCTTCACTTTCTACCACCCAAACTTTGTCTCTTTTCAGATTATATGCACGATAAAACTCCAGCAGACTTTCCATCACATAGGCTTCGAAACCTATCCCAAGATCATGCTCTTCTGAATAGACTTTGCCATGCAATGCCGCAACCTGTCCAAGGTCACCTGGCTCAAGCGTATTTCGGATAAAAAATTCAGGCAGCTTTTGCATGCAATTAAAATATGAAATAATGGCGGAAACTTAATCTCAAGAGCAATAAAAAAGAACCCCTCGCTGAGTTCCTTCCTAATTAGAATCGGCTATATATCCTTACAAAAACTTCTCTGGAATATCAAAAACAGCAATCCCAGGATCCTCATCTGTAGTGATGCCGTAGATTTTACCTAATTTTTCATCAACAACCATATCAACTACAGAAATATCCAAATTAATTTTCCCAAGTACTTCACCAGAATGAGTAAGAATATAAATAGTCTTTGCAATTTCATTTGTTCTTCTCATTTCCATTGAACTTAACCCTCCATATAATGCAAAAATGTAAGATGGAGTAATAGCAACGTCTCCATAGCCGAAAGGATAGTTAGGGTCAAAAATCACTGCTGATCTGCCTCCTGAATAATTGACCTTAAAGTCTGGCACTTCCAATCTTGGTCCCTCTACTATATCAAAAGTCTTGGTGCCATAATGAAATATCTCTATACGATCTCTATAAGCGTTTGCTTTTACAAATAGTCCTAATTCCCTATTCGCTTTAAACCTGCCTTTGTTGATTTCACCCATGTGATAGTTTATATCAGGATCAGTATAGTCAATAAGGTGATCAGCATTTGGAATTTTTTCCCAATTCCCGTAACCAGCAATTCTTTTTCCGTCCTTAATAGAAAATTCAACCAAACGATTTGGGTCATTCGCCATAATTCCTATCACTGTGGAATCAGTTGCATGGAACATACTATACATTCCAAACATGGGTTCAGGCTGTCTAATTTGAGAGATCCCCAATCGTGAAGTGTCATTCAGCAAAAATCCTGTAATTTTTTTTTCTATACTACTATATACTAAAAATGTGCTGTCTGAAAAACCAGGCTCAACAAGTGTAGCATCTGAAATTTCTAAAGGTCCAAAGCCCGTAATTCCCTTTGGAAATTTATATTGTAATGTTCTCTTATCTATAACATGAATAAGCGGTAAATTTGGAGATACCCTAGAATTCTCCGAAATGATCAAATATTCACCAACTATATTCAATCTGCGAGGCGACATTAGGTTTGGATAGTTTACCTTTTCGCCCTCCAGTGTATATATGTTTTCAGGAGCAATATCAAAGGGATCCTTTTTACCTGAGCTTGTACAAGCTAGAGAGACTATAGATAAAACAAAAATGACAATAGCTGATCTTTTCATTAAGCAAGGAATGTGAATTTAAATAATTCTCATTGTGAAAAAATAGTAAATGCCAATAGATAGTCTATTGGCATTTACTAAATATTTAAGCTGGGCTAATGCCTGTACAAGTAGGCTGAGAACCATCAATCCTAATATCGTCTGGCCATGAATACCCGTCTTTGTCAGTACAGCCTGTACCCCAAGGATGTTGACAGCAAATCCAATCATCTTCTCCTTCTCCTGGCAATACCTCTTTAGCATATGTAGGATTTCCCGCAAAGAAGGCGAATGACATTGCCGTCATCCCCAAACTTAGACCGAATACTTTAATTTTGTTTTTCATAATACAATTGTTTGGTTAAAATCATAGTTTAAACTAAACAATAACCAATTAACTAAGGTTGTTAATTACAAAAGTGGCGTTTTTTTTGCAAACGGTAAATAGTTGATATTAAGCTATTAATCTATCAACTAAATACTAGCGCTGAACGATTACTTCAAAGAGAATCTTCTTTTCAAAGTCTAATGACGGGTGTTCCATAGGCTTCGACTTCGCTCAGCCTGATAGCCGCATACTCCGCGAATCTCGGTAGTTTGCGAGACACTCAGCCTCAAGCTGTGCCCTCTGCGAAACCCTCCGTGTCCACTGCGGTTAAAACCCAAAAAAATAGCCGCCCAAAATTGAACGGCTATGAATGTCTTAATCTTCGGTATAGTTGAAACTATCAACTTGTTCTTTGATCCAGTCGTAGTATTTTTCCTTTCGGAAATCTGCCCATTCCTTTTTGTATTTGGAATCCTCGATCAAAAACTTAAAAGCTGTATTTGCTTTTGGCTTGGTCAGTGAGCTTACCAAATCATCCGCTAGGTTCTTTTCTTTGACACGGCGGTCAATAAAATCCTGCATCATCTGATGCTCCTGAGCTGGCTCCATCTGAGTAAACTCGGCATAATTCTCCGGGTTTTCCTCGATCTCATCCAGTACATCCTCTTCCGCCTCAGTCAGATCATAATTGTAATAATCTTCGTCATCCGGCATCTGATGAATTCTTTTCTTGTCGATCTGATAGAAACAGATCATTCCTTTGAGTAATTGGGTTGAGATAAGGTCTATCTCCTTTTCAGTAAGCGAAAGCATTGATGGTTTACAAAATTTTCAGAAAAATAGTGAAAGTCGAATTCTGATCAAATTCTATTATTAATTAAGCAATTGAAGCACCAATATAATGGGATTTAATTACTTGAATCAAGAATTTTTGAAAGCATTTCAATATCAATCTCGTGACCTCCGGAAAAAGTAAGCTTTTTCACTTCCTTGCCCAGATTTTTGATCAAATCCTGCTGTTTATCAATGCTTTCCAGGGTAATAAATTCATCCTGATCCCCGAGAACCATCGTCAGTTTAGTCTTTGAAAATTTCTCGCGTACCCCTCCCAAAATCAAATCTTCAGCAAACCCGCCTGCCCATAGCACCAATTGATCCACCTCACCTGTCCAGCGACTTGCCCAACGTGTGGCAGTTGCCGCACCCTGAGAGAATCCCAACACGTTAATTATTGGAGTTTCAGCGTACCGCGAAAGCAGGTTCTCCATCAACAGATCCAGGTAATTATGGTTGTTTTGAATAGCTATTTCCCGTTCATGCCTAGTCATCCAATTCGCCCCAACTCTTCCGGAAAAGCCATTGAGATAGCCGTAATTCGTGCCTTCTGGCGCTATAAATAGCCAATCAGGAGAATCAAAACCTTGAAACTTTCGGATGAAAAATTCAGCCAACTGCCCATATCCATGTAACACCAACCAGATTTCCTTCTCCTGAAAAGTTGGTTCATGGGAGATGGAATACTGTGCTTGAAACTGAAAATTGATACTTTTCTTCAAAACTATATATGAATGTTAAATAGATCCAAGATAAGCTCAAGGAAGCTATAAATGATGATCAATCTGAGGCAACTCCGCCTTTCAAAGGAGGCTGGGGGGATTTCGACTTCGCTCAATCTGACAAACGTCAATTAAAAAAAGCCTAGATACTCCACAAGAAACTACCAAAACTCTATGCGTTCAGATCGTCAAATTTAAAAGGCAAAAGCGTCTGAATTCCAGGAAAACGAAGAACACTTCCATCAGGATTTTGAATCAAAATAGAAATTGGCTGGTTAAATCGCATTTCCGTTTCATTGATCGTTTGACGACAAAGCCCGCAAGGCGATACTCCCGCCCAGATCTCTTCCCCTTTTCTTCTTGCTACAATTGCTATTTCCTTCACAGCCAGATCCGGAAAATTGGCTCCTGCGTATCCAAGTACCAATCGCTCGGCACAAACTCCAACAGGAAAACTTACGTTCTCCTGATTGCTCGATTGAAGAATCTCTCCGGACTCAAGCCGGACAGCCGCGCCAACATGGAAATCCGAATAAGGCGCGTAGGCGCTTTCAGACACTTTTCTTGCACGCATCATCAGTTGCTGCTCTTCGATATTTAGTTCCTCCCAAGCCAGCTCTTCAAACTCGGCTTCTATTTTTATTTTCTTGCTCATCGTTCCCTAATTGGAGTTTTCCTAACGATTAAGGTAAGAAATTGTTCCTTTTAATATTCTCACTCCAATTTTTTACCCTTAAATATATTTTCCATTTTAGTCCAAGTAACTCAACAACCCATGCATACCATTCTGATTTTAGGAGGCGGGAAATCTGCCATTTTTCTGATTGATTTCCTGGCGGAAAGTTGCCAAGCTAAAGACCGCAAATTGATTTTGGCAGATATCGATCTAGCTTCTGCTCAGGAAAAACTTAAAAATCAGCCAAATACTGAAGCCCGTCAGCTGGACATTGAGAACACTGGAGCCAGACAGTCTCTGATCAAAGAAGCTGACGTCGTGATTTCTATGCTTCCTGCTTTTATGCATCCTCTAGTGGCCAAGGATTGTCTGGATTTCGACAAGCACTTTTTTTCCGCCTCTTACGAATCTGATGCGATGCATGAAATGAAGTCTGCCATCGAAGCAAAAGGCTTGTTTTTCCTGAACGAATGTGGCCTTGACCCAGGCATTGATCACATGTCTGCCATGCAAATCATCAACTTTGCAAAATCAAAAGGCGAGGAAATCATCTCTTTCAAATCCTATTGTGGTGGGCTTCTAGCACCGGAATCAGAAGACAATCCCTGGAAATACAAATTCACCTGGAACCCAAGAAATGTGGTGCTTGCCGGCCAAGGCACATCCAGATACCTAGAAAAAGGGGATTTAAAGTTTGTTCCTTATCATCAGCTTTTCAATCGGCTCGAGACAATCCAATTTCCAGAACTTGGAGATTTTGATGGCTATCCCAATCGGGATTCCCTGAGCTACAGAAAGGTATATGGCTTAGAAAATATTGACACCATGCTCCGCGGCACGCTGCGCAGAGATGGCTTCTGCAAAGCTTGGAATGTATTCGTTCAGCTGGGAATGTGCGATGATAGTTTTCAGATGAATTTGCCTGAAAGCATCACGATGAAGCAGTTTCTCAACTCTTTTTTACCATACGACAAAGAGCTATCAGTAGAAGAAAAACTCGGTAACCTAATCCCGGATTTTGATTTTCCCACTTGGGAAAAAATCCAGTGGCTGGGATTTTTGGGCAACGATTTACTACCTAAAACAACCGGCTCTCCTGCAGCAATTTTACAGGCGATTTTAGAGAAAAACTGGAAGCTCTATCCAGAAGATAAGGACATGATCGTGATGCAGCACCTCTTCCAAATCAAAACTGAAGAAGGTATCAAAGAGATCCGATCAAGTTTGGTATGCTACGGGGAAGATGCTACTTACACCGCTATGGCAAAGACGGTGGGACTTCCGCTGGCCATTGCCGTAGATTTATTTCTGGATGGAAAAATGGATCTAAAAGGTCTACATAGACCTGTGCTTCCAGAAATTTACACCCCTATTTTAGAGGAGTTAGCCAGAAGAGGAATTAGATTTAAGGAAGAAGAGCGTTTACTTTAAGCTTTGAAGCCAAGCAAAAAGCCGGAGACTAATCTAGCATAGCTTTCATGTGGTGTTCCATCTTCATTTTTAAAGAAAATGGCTGAAGATTCAACCTCTTCCTGAGTTCTGGAAAAAGCACAAATTTCCCGTTGTATTCTCTTTCCAGGCTTGTCTTGAAGTGTGTATTTTATTTCGGCAAACAATCCTTTTTCTCCAGCTTCTTCCTGAAAATCCTGCATTTGCCTGGGCGGAAGAATAAGCCAGAATCGCCCATCTTCTTTCAAAAGCACATTCACTTTTCCCAATAAATCCTGAAAGGAAAGTTCGTCTGTATGCAAAGCCCTATTGCGCTGTGCATCGGATGATTTCAGATGATCAGGAAAATAAGGTGGATTACTGACGATCAGATCGTATTTCTGCTGAGATTCAAATTCCTGAAATCTCCCCTCCCAAAGCTGCATACGATCCGAAAAGGAATTTATACGGAAATTCTCCAAAGCCTGAGAAGCAGCTTCTGCATCGATCTCAACGGCTTGGACTTTTGCTTCTGGAAATCGCTGAGCAAGCATCAAGGCAATCACTCCAGTACCGGTTCCTACATCCAATATTTGTCTCGGTGATTCGACTTCTGCCAAGGTTCCAAGCATCACCGCATCAGTGCTTATTTTCATTGCACAGCGATCTTGATTAACTCGGAACTGCTGAAACTGGAACCAGGAATTGGCCATTAAGTACGAGGCTTACTGAAGAAACTCAGGTTGAATCGTGGTTTATCGTCCATCACATTTACATCCTCTTCAGATACACGCTTCACACTTTCTATCGTGTAGAATGCCTTGGAATCAATGCTTTGTACTTTGGTGATATATTCAGTCAGACTCTCTCTTTTCATCACGGTAAAAAGCAGGTTTACCTTTCCAAATCTACCTTCTCCACCCACATTTGTAAATCGGAAATCACGGTTTTTCATGTATTCAATCAATTCCGGAAGTGGTTCTGGTGTGATAACACGAACCAACACTCTACCAAAAGCCAATTTCTCCTCAAAATACATCCCCACATAAGTTCCCATGCCAAATCCACCAGCATAGGCTATATAGGACATAGGGTTATCTATGTTTTGAAAAATCTGACCAATAGCAAGGAGCCAGATCAAGGCCTCAAAAAAGCCCAAAACCGGAGCAATATTCTTTTTCCCATTCATCATAAACATGATTCTCAGGGTATTGATAGAGACATCACCTACTCTTGCACAAAATATGAGCAAGGGCATGATCAGATAATCGAACAATTGTTCAGAAATTCCGAAGGTTTGAAAGAATTCTTGCATGAGATTTTGGATTCAGGTTGAATCCGCAAAATTACACCCTATTCCATCAAGGACGAAATAATATTTGGAATTAGATTTTACGATCTCTGCCTGCTGACATGCCAAAAAAGGTAAAAGCCAATGCAAAGAATAACAGGAAGAATATCAGCACATTCCAGTTATCAAAAAGATCCAGTGACACCCCAAAAAGAAGAGGTCCAAGCGCCGCCAGATAATACCCCGAGGACTGCACCATTGCCGAAAGTTTGGCAGTAGTCTGATCCTCAGCAGTACGCAAAGCGATCAAGGTATATGCGATACTCAAACTCGACCCCATACAGAGCCCCACAATTCCCAGCGAAGCGTAAGTCACCAGCTCGTTCTCAACAAAAAGACCCAAATAACCAAACACATAAGCTACTCCCACAGCCAGTACTACTCCGCTTTGTTCTCTGAGTTTGATGAGAAAATTAGGAGCAAAATAAGACCCTACTAGAGAAACCACCTGCATCATGGAAGACACAAAACCAGCCTGAGCAGGAGTCCAACCTCGGGAAATCAACATATCCGGAAGCCAGGTCACCATGGTAAAATACATCACAGACTGGCAACCCATGAAAATAGTAATCTGCCAAGCCAACTTCGATTTCCACACGTTTTTTGCAGGATCAGTGACTTGGTGGAGACTTGCCTTGGGACGCTGCAGCTGTGGAATCCATAGGATCATCGCCAACACCATAAACACAGCCCAGAAAGCCAATGATCCTCGCCAGCCAAAATCCCAATCCACCGCAATCGGCACACTCATTCCCACAGCAATTGCCGCAAAAAGCGACATCATGGTTGCAAGCAAGGCTGTCATCAAGCCTAGCTTCTCCGGCAATCTCACTTTGATCAAAGGAATAAGCAACACATTGGCGATCACGATACCTATTCCAGTCAGCGCTGTACCAAACAGCATCAACTCAATTCCTCCTAGCACACGGAGTATCACCCCAGTGGTGAGGATAGCAACTCCCAAGAAGACTGCTCTCCCCATCCCCAATCGCTTTCCTATCCCAGGGGCAAAAAGTGAAAATGTGGCAAATGTCAACAAAGGAAGCGTAGTAAGAAATCCTGCCAAGCCATTGGACAAACCTAAGTCCTCCCGGATAAATGGAATCAACGGGCCCACCGACGCAATCGAAGTCCGCAAATTGATCGAAATCAGGATAATTCCAGTAATAAGAAGTGATTGGGAGGAAAATGATTTAGTCAAGACTGAGGTATAAAAATTAAGGGTTACTAAGAATAAACTGCTGAGTAATTAAGCTTGGCAAAACTAGGGAAATTTGATCTGGATATTGCATCAGTTTTTCTTATCTGGACTGAAACTAGGATGATTTCACGGATCGTGCCGTTGGCACTCGCGCTTACAATCTACATCCTAAACCCAGAATTGCATTCTGGGCTTTTATAGGCCTTGCCGTTGGCAAGGAGCTAAAAACGTGAAGAAGTGTGAGAATTGTCGCAGTGAAACTAAATGTAAACCGCAATTCGTCATATTGGACAAATAGTATTCAGATGAATTAATTATGGTCTATTCCTTGTGCCAACGGCACAACCGGTAACAGCCCCGAATACAGCGCAGCAAAATTCGGGGTAACCAAACCAAGACGATCTAACATGAGTGCCAACGGCACGATCTGAATGGAAAAGAAATTGCGCCTTAGCACCTCCCGTATAGCTGTCGGGAGCGGGAGATTTAATGTTTTGCCAAAACCTTCGAGGTTTGAAAAAAACCTCAAAGGTTTAAATGCTCTGCGCCTTTGCGCCCTCGCGGGAGACTCTTATCCAAAACCTTCGAGGTTCCAAAAACCTCAAAGGTTACCTGTCTGCATCAACCCCAGCTTCCTATTAATCTCCGAGATCTCAATCCCGACTTGCTGCAATGTCAATGGTTCCTGCGGAAACTCATCACTCATATAATATTCAAACTTCCAGATCTCCCGGATTTCCTCAGCCGGTACTTTGTAAGGCGTGTAAATTGGATTTAGCGAGCGTAGCAAAAAGCTTCTCTCCTCGACCTGAAAACTCAGCATCTTAAAACTGACTCCTTCACTTGCCGTCACCACCACGCATGGAATTTCTTTGGGAAGCCGCCACTCAGACAAGTACGAGCCGATCACGTAAGCTCCATCCGCAATCGGCAACATGCTATCGCCCTCAGTTTGGAACATGCGGTATTTTTTGTCTTTTGACAGATTTGGCAGATTGAAAACGGGCAGGGTACTTAAATACTCCGGATCTCCAAAACCTCCCAAGTAACCCGCTTTCGCCTTGATCGGCACGAGTTCTATGTTGTCCTCATTACTTGAGCTGACGGTGGTGGCGAGAATCCGAACTTTCGAACCACTCAGAAACACATCATTTCCAGCTTCCAGATCACGGATTTTCAGCTCACTCAGTTTGGATAGATCCACCCGCAGCAGTGTGTCCACACTCATCCGAAAATAATCCGCACAGAGTAGCAAATCCTCGATTGCTGGCGACTTACTATGCCCATTTTCATGCGCGTTCAACTTGGCGCGAGTCATGCCAAGATTTTCAGCCAGCATGTCCTGACTCAATTTGCGTCGCTTTCTGAGAAATTTCAGATTGCCCGCCCAAAAAAAGCTTTGACTTCCCATTTTATTTCGATACAATTAATGACAATAAATTGATACTAATACTATCAAATATAGCAAGTAATCTGAGAAATGGAAAGGCATATCGTGCATTTGGATCTGGACACGTTTTTTGTGTCTGTGGAGCGGTTGAAAAACGAAGCGCTAAGAGGAAAGCCCGTCATCATCGGCGGCAGTTCCGACCGTGGCGTGGTGGCGTCGTGCAGTTACGAGGCCCGGAAATTTGGTGTACATTCCGCCATGCCTATGAAGCTGGCACGGAGACTTTGCCCTTCGGCATTCTACATCAAAGGCGATCACGACAGCTACAGCCAGCAGTCGCGCTTGGTCACCGAAGTAATTCAGGAGCAGGTTCCGCTGATGGAAAAAGCTTCGATTGATGAGTTTTACATCGATATGACGGGAATGGACCGGTTTTTTGGCTGCGAAAAATTCACCAAAGAGCTACGTGAAAAGATCGTCAAGGAATCCGGCTTACCGATTTCCTGTGCTTTGGCAGTGAACAAACTGGTATCCAAAGTTGCCACGCATGATGCCAAACCCAATGGGCAGACCACGATTCCTTTTGGCACAGAAAAGCCTTACCTCGCACCACTTCCCATTCGAAGAATGCCGGGAATAGGTGAAAAAACCTCCACATTATTGGAGCGAATGGGCGTGGAAAACATCCGCTTACTCAGCGAAATCCCACCCCGAATGATGCAAAATCTCCTGGGGAAATGGGGAATCGACCTTTCCCGAAAAGCCAACGGAATTGACGAGTCGCCGGTCATTCCTTACACAGAGCAAAAGAGTATTGGTACCGAAAACACCTTCGAATCGGACACCATCGATATGGCTTTTCTGAACAGTCAACTGGTACGAATGACAGAGAAGGTCGGTTTTGAACTGCGCCAAAAGCAGAAGCTCTGCGGCTGCATCACGGTGAAGCTCCGCTACGCCAACTTCGATACCGTCAGCCGGCAGTGCATTATCTCTTATACCAGTTCGGACGAAGTGCTTTTGGAGCGGGCAAAAGAACTCTTTGCGAAGCTCTATGAAAAGAGAATGCTCGTGCGTCTGGTCGGCGTGAAGGTCAGTCATCTCGTGCAAGGCTGCCAGCAAATCGACCTTTTCCAGGACACCGAAGAAGGCGTGAGCCTTTATCAAGCTATCGACTGGATCAAAAACCGCTATGGCGAAAAAAGCCTGACCCGAGCCATCACCCTAACCCGCGCCTAAGATGTTTATCAATTGTAAAACCTGGTTTAGCTACCGCTACGGCACCTTCAGCACCGAGAAGCTCGTGACCGCTGCAGCCGAACGCGGCCTATCCTCCCTTGGCCTCACCAATATCAACAGCACCGCGGATCTCTGGGATTTTGTGGATTTCTGTAGGGTGAAAAACATCAAACCTATCGTCGGAACCGAGATCCGAAATGAGGATAAATTTTGCTACTTGCTTTTAGCAAAAAACGATATCGGCTTACTTGAGATCAATCGTTTTTTGTCTCAGCATTTACAGGCTGAGCAGGCTTTTCCAGAGCGTCCCGAGTGCTTTTTGGAAGTTTTGATTATTTATCCTTCTGGAAGCTTTGCTGCGCAAAAGCTAAAAGAACATGAATTTATTGGTGTATTGGCGAGCGAACTGAATCGTATCAAAAAGCAGGAAGTAGAAGCTTTCCCCAAGAAATATATCATCCGGCATCCGGTGACTTTTCAGGACAAAACGGCGTTCAATATTCATCGTCTGCTCCGGGCCATCGGCAAAAACACTTTGATCAGTAAGTTGGGAGAAAAAGACTTTGCCTCACCGGAAGAAATGTTCGTCTCAGAAGCAGCACTGATGAGTGCTTTTCGGAATTTCCCCGGCATGATCAGCAACACGCTGCAGCTTATCGATTCCTGTGAAATAAAAACCCAACTCCACACCGACAAAAATAAAAAGCACTACAGCGCCAGCGGGGAAGACGACAGGATTTTACTGGAAAAGCTGGCTATGGAAGGCTTCCAGTACCGCTATGGTAATAATCCCGTCGCCAAAGCACGGGTGATCAAAGAACTGAAAATCATCAACGACCTGAATTTCAACGCCTATTTCCTGATCGTCTGGGACGTGATCCGCTACGCTCAAAACCGAGGCTTTTACTACGTAGGCAGAGGGAGCGGCGCCAATTCCATCGTGGCCTACTGTCTCAAGATCACTGACGTGGACCCCATCAAACTCGACTTGTATTTCGAGCGATTTCTCAATCCACACCGAACTTCACCTCCGGATTTTGACATAGATTTCTCCTGGAAAGACCGGGACGAAGTCATAGATTACATTTTCAAGCGCTACGGCAAGGATCATGTTTCCCTGTTGGGAATGTACAGCACCTTTCAGCGAAGAGCCGTTATCCGTGAACTCGGGAAGGTTTTTGGCCTGCCAAAAGAAGAAATCGACCAGCTCGTCCGTGGCAAGGATCAGCCGATGAATGAGGACAAAATCCAGCGTACCATTCTTAAATACGGCCAACTGCTGGAAAATTTCCCAAATCATCTTTCCATTCACCCGGGAGGAATGTTGATTTCCGAAAAACCCATCTATCAATACACCGTGAATGAACTTCCTCCAAAGGGGTTTTGCACGGCGCAGATCGACATGTTTTTGGCAGAGAAAATCGGCTTATTCAAACTCGATATTCTCAGTCAGCGGGGATTGGGTCATATCAAAGAAGCCATCGCGCTAGTGAAGCGCAATCGGGGAATTGACATCGATATCCATCGGGTGGAGCAGTTTATGAGCGACCCGAAAGTTGCCGAGCAAATCCGAAAAGCAGATACCATCGGCTGCTTTTACATCGAGAGTCCGGCGATGCGTCAACTCCTCACAAAACTGAAATGTGACGATTACCTCACGCTGGTAGCCGCGAGCTCCATTATCCGGCCCGGGGTGTCTCAGTCGGGCATGATGAAGCAGTATATCGAGCGCTTTCACGACCCCAACAAAATCATCTACCTCCATCCCAAAATGAAGGAATTGCTGGAGGAAACCTTCGGTGTGATGGTGTATCAGGAAGATGTGATCAAGGTCGCCCATCACTTTGCGGGGCTGGATATGGGTGAAGCGGACATTCTGCGCAGAGCCATGTCCGGCAAGTACAGATCACACAATCGCTTCAATGAGATCCGGGAAAAATATTTTGCAAACTGCAAGAAACTTGGCCACGATGATACTGCCGCGGCGGAAATTTGGAGGCAGATGGAATCTTTCGGCGGCTATTCCTTTTCAAAGGCACACTCGGCTTCTTTCGCTGTGGAAAGCTATCAGAGTCTTTACCTGAAGACCTATTTCCCCATGGAATTCATGGTCGCAGTGATCAATAATTTCGGAGGATTCTATGCCACCGAATTCTATTTCCACGAGCTCAAGCGCACCGGAGCTAAGGTCAATCCCCCTTGCGTAAACCGCAGTGAATACCTCACCAATATCCGGGGCGAAGAGGTTTTTGTCGGCCTGATCCACGTGCAACAACTGGAGAAGAAGCTTTGCGATTTAATCCTGCAGGAAAAGCAGCTCAATGGCGATTACCTGAGTTTGGAAGACTTCATCGAGCGTACGCATGCCGGACCGGAGCAACTGAATATTCTGATCAGCGTGGGAGCTTTTGGATTTACAGGTTTGGGAAAAAAGAAACTCCTTTGGAAAGCCAATTTCGCCCAAAAGCATCTGACTACTATTCCTGATTCCCCTGCGCTTTTCAAGGAACCTGCCATGAATTTCACACTTCCTGATTTTCCGGATTACCCACTGGAAGATGCGCTGGACGAGATCAATGTGCTGGGTTTTGCGCTTACGGATATGTTCCGGCTTTGTGCCCATGATGGCAAAGGAACCGTGCTGGCAGCCCAGCTCCCTGAGTTGCTCGGAAAAAATGTAGAAGTTCTCGGACAACTTGTAGTCACCAAAGATGTGCGAACCATCCATAGGGAGCACATGGCTTTTGGGACTTTTCTGGATCCTCAAGGCGACTGGCTGGATACCGTTCACTTTCCCCCTTCCCTGAAGCGATTTCCTTTTCAGGGCAAAGGATTTTACAAAATGCGTGGCAAGGTCGTAGAGGAATTTGGCACGTTTGCCGTGGATGTACAGGGCATGTGGAAAGTGGGATTAAAGGGAAAGAAGGAGGTGGTGGGAGTCAAAGACTACGCAGCAAATCTATAGTATATTACTTCACCTGCTCCTTAATCCAACTGGTGACGAGTTCAAGCGCTTTAGGTGAAATGGTTTGCTCTATCTCCACATATTCGCCAATCAAACCAGTCTCAGCTTCCTGAAATAAGTGATTCAGTCCTGGCAATACCACAGTGGTCACATTCGTGTTTCCTCCTTTGGCCAAACCTGCTTTTATAGCTTCCAGGTTCTCTTTTGGCGGAACTTGGAGATCCTTCTCTCCATTGATTGCCAGCACCGGACAGCTTACTTTCTGCAATATCGGGGCAGGATCATACCTGATGAAATACTGCATCCAAGGGTTAGTCATTTGAGCCATCTGAGCATTGACAAATTCATCCTCAGTCATTCCACTTGGCACGCTCGCCGCTGGAATATTTCGGAATACCTGCGTCATGTGATTTCTGATTTCTCCCTTCATTTCTTCTTCTCCCTGTTCTTTGAGGATGATTTCAAACACCTTCTTACTGAGCATTTCATTCTCTGCCAGCTGATTGGGAGTCATACCGGATGCTTTGCCGATCAGCTCTTGCTGTGCCAGAAGGAGTTTGTCTCCACGAATTCCGGTACCCGCTAGCAACACGATAAAGTCAATGTCATCTGAATCTGCAGCAACCATAGGCGCAATAATTCCACCTTCGCTATGACCCATCAGGCCGATTTTACTTTTATCGATCTCTGGTCTTGCCTGCAAATACTGCACTGCAGAAGCTACATCGGTAGCAAAATCGACCGAAGTAGCTGCACTGAAATCACCCGTGGAGGCTGCTGTCCCGCGATCATCAAAACGCAAAACCGCTATCCCATTTCTAGTCAGATAATCTGACAAAACCAGAAATGGCTTATGCCCCATCAATTCCTCATTTCGATTTTGCGGACCAGATCCTGAGATCAGCACCACCGCTGGGTATATCCCCTCCTGCTCAGGAATCGTGAGCGTACCAGCCAGCAATATTTCTGCCTGCTTATTTTCAAAAATCACTTCTTCAGAACGGTAAGGAAAGGGCTTTTTAGGCTCCTGAGGTCTATTGGAACCTAATTTCTCAATCTCCTCTCTGGATAGATTCATTGGGAATGACTGACCTGCCTGATTGAAAACACCAATGATAATATTGTCATCTCCCAGCGTCCCTTCGTATTTAATATTCGCGTTGGTAATGGCAATTTTAAGTGTATTATTTTCAAAACTGGTGGAAGACACCGGAATCCCGAATGCTCCTTGATCTGGACTATCCATCGTGGCGCTGTAGCCAGTATCAGTTTTCTTCACATTGAATACTAAACGAAGCTGAATCCCCTGCACTTTCAGAGCGCCATTCCACTGGCCGGTGATTTCTTGGGAAAAACCTGTCAGCGTGATCAATACTGATATAGCAAGTAGTGCAAATCTTTTCATAGCGGTTTTTTAATACTTGGGATGATGATAAAAATCAATCCAACTAAACTTGTTCGGGAAATTAATGAAAAAATATTTGAAGGATGGGTATCATTTGAAAGAGAAAATTGTCCCATCCATCCTAATTCCCTATTTTCCAACATACAATTAACAAACCCACCCAAACCCTAACTCAGTGCTCACACTTTTTAGTTTCCTAGCCTTTACTGGTTTTGTAGCAATCTATTCCACTTGGATGCTACGCAAACAAAACCTTGCTACTCAAGACGGTTATTTCCTAGGCGGCCGCAGCCTTACTGGCGTAGTCATCGCCGGATCCATGTTGCTTACCAATATTTCCACAGAGCATCTGGTAGGAATGAATGGGTCGGCCTATAAAAATGGAGCAATCATTATTGCTTGGGAAGTCACTTCTGCCATCGCCCTGGTGATTGGCGCGCTGTATTTTATCCCAAAATACCTGAGAATGGGACTGACTACCATTCCTGAGTTTTTGGAGAAAAGGTATGATAAAATGACTCAGGCACTGATTTCCCTCTTGCTGATCATCTCTTTTGTCGTTACACTTTTGCCTATAGTTCTTTACACCGGAGCGATCAATATTGAGTCAATTTTTGGGATTTCAGAAACTTTGAATATTACTCAGGCAGAAGGAATTTGGCTTACCGTGATCGTTGTGGGCGTGATTGGGGCGGTTTATGCGATTTTTGGAGGATTGAAAATGGTCGCTTACACAGACACAATTAACGGTTTTGGTTTACTCATCGCAGGTTTGCTGGTACCTATTTTTGCACTTTGGGATATTGGAGATGGAAATATTATAACAGGCATTACTAAGGTATTCAACAACGCTCCGGAGAAATTCAATGTGGTCAGCAAGGGGCCCTCGATTGGTCCTGGTTCGAGAGATTCTATTTTGCCATTCGAAGTACTTTTCACAGGATTGATTATTAATCAACTTTACTTCTGGACCATGCACCAATCCATAGTGCAGCGAGCTTTGGGAGCCGTAAGTCTAAAAGAAGCACAAAAGGGTTTGTTGTTCACAGGTATTTTAAAAATTCTGATTCCACTGGTGATTGTGCTGCCTGGGATTATTGGTTTCTATTATTTCGGAGACACTCTTTTTGATTCTCAGGATAGCGTTTATCCCGAACTGGTAAAGCGTGTGCTTCCTCCTTGGATGACTGGTTTCTTCGTGGCCGTGATCATGGGAGCAATCTTGAGCACATTTAATAGTGCCTTGAATAGCGCAGCGACTATTTTCAGTCTGGATATTTTCAAAGTATATATAAGAAAATCGGCTAAAGAAGGTCAACTCGTCCGAATCGGAAAGTGGGTTTCAGCTATTTTAGCGATTGTCTCTATTCTTGTTGCTCCATTTGTGGCCAATGCTCCGGCTGGACTTTACCAGCTTTTACAGCAGTTGAATGGTATCTTCTTTATCCCGATGGCAACGGTGATTATCGCGGGATTCTTTTTCCCGAAAGTATCTGCCGCTGGGGCCAAAGCAGGACTGGCATTCGGGCTTGGATTCTACATTTTGATGGATTTGATACTTCAAGTCAACCTCCACTTCGTTCATATTTGGGGCATTGAGTTTGTCCTCAATCTGATTGTGATGCATTTAGTGTCTGCACAATTCCCTGTAAAAACTCCGTTTGTAATGGTGGATTCAGGCAAATTGAGCATAGTTCCTTGGAAATATGCCACAACTCTAGGATGGATTTTGATTGCAATCACAGTAATTATTTATGTAATTTTGGGTACAATCGCTTAAGGCTATGGAAACTACAGAAAAAGAATTCAGAAATTACGATCATGTCGATATCAAGGCTGCCGTAAAGGAGCATTATCGAAAAATGCGCATGTATCAGACCTACGATTATGTAGAGCGGATGAAGTCAAAATATTTGAAGTTTGACAAGCCGATGAATCTGTGGGATGCCATGGAAAAACTCAATGCGCTAATCGATGTGAGTGATCCTGATCTGGATTTGCCGAATGTACAGCACTTGATTCAGTCAGCAGAAGCTTTACGTGCTGACAACCGTCCTGATTGGATGCAGTTGGTCGGATTGATCCACGACCTTGGCAAGGTGATGTATTTATTCGGTTCTGACGAGGACGGCACGAGCCAGGACGAGCAATGGGGCTTGGTTGGTGATGTGTTTGTGGTTGGTGCAAAACTGCCTGATACCTGCGTTTACCCTGAGTTCAATGCGCTAAATCCTGACATGAAAGATCCTCGCTACAATACGGAATTAGGAATTTATGAAAGAGGTTGTGGCTTGGATAATCTGGAGCTTGCTTGGGGACACGATGAGTACTTTTATCAGGTATTGAAAAATCATCCAACAAACACAATTCCTGAAGCGGGAATGGTTATGGTACGCTATCATTCGTTTTATCCTTGGCACAATGGCGGAAGTTATTCGCAGTTTGAAGCCCCTCAGGATGCGAAGTATAAGGAGTGGATACTGGATTTCAATCAGTATGACCTATATACCAAGTCTCCAAAAATCTATGATTTGGAGGATGTGAAGGATTATTACTTACCGATTGCCGAGAAGTATCTGGGTAAAGGTCCAATCTTCTGGTAAAACAAGCTCATAACTTTTGATCCTGAATAGGTAGTAGTTTATCCAACGATAATTACTACCTATTTTTTTTACTGCTCGCTGCTATATCTATAGACTTGACTTGCAGCTTGATTAGGTCCAGCTGTGTTTGTGTTTTTTCTTTGATTTTCGAAAGCTCGCCTATTTGATTACTCAATCCTTGGGAACGCTTTATCTCATTTCTCACCAATCCTTCCATTTCAACAAGTCGTTTGCTTTGAATCTTATCCTGGCGGACGTATTCCCGAAACAACAGGTAATGAAGCAGTGCAATACTGCCCAAAACCAATAAGACTAAAATGCCTAATAAGTGATTTTCAAAAATGGATAGGACCATTAAAAGATGAAAAGATGTAGTCTTTCAAAACTAGGTAAACCAATGGCCAGAAATAATACGGCAAATGGACTATTTACCCTTCTTTATCACCTCAACCTATTCACCTGTCGGATTTAAGTTTTCGGAATTAAAAGTGTAACGGATGTGCCTTTGCCTGTTTCTGAGGCTATTTCTAACTTTCCGCCAAGCTCCTCAGCACGTTTGCGCATATTATACAAGCCATTCCCAGGTTTAATGGTTGACTCGTCAAACCCCGTCCCGTCATCTTTTATTTCCAGCTGAAACTCATCGTCGATTTTAGAGACGCTAACCAGAATTTGGCTTGGATAAGCGTATTTGATGGCATTTTGAATCGCCTCCTGCACTATTCTGTAAATCTGTATTCCCTCAGATGAAACTATACTAAAGTTTGGGTCCAAACTTTTATCCACATCAAATTCAAAGTTGATACCTAGTGTGGAAATCCCTGCTCTCTCCAGGTAATCAGAAATTCTGGCAGACAGTTGGCCTAAGGTGATTTGGCCTGAATTCATTGCCCAGATAGTATCGCGAAGCTCGGTAATGGTTTGCTTGGTGAAATTGGAGATGGAGTCATACCGATGCGTGAGCGTATCCTTGATCGGGTCAAAATACTTGAGGTTTTCTATCGCAGAAATGATAAATGTGAGCTGTGCCCCGATATTATCATGAAGATCACGAGAAATCAATACCCGTTGTTCCTGAAGCTTGTTTTGAGTATCGATTTGTGCCAAAGCTACTTTCAATTCACCTTCCTGAGTGAGTTGACGGTTTTTCAGCTTTTGCTGAGAGTATAGAAGATATCCCACCAAGCCTAGGACTAATGCCAATACCAATGAACCATACACTTGAAAATTCTTGGCTCTAAGTTCAAGTTGTTGACGAGCAATAGCAGCGTCTTTTTGCTCAGATTGGTAGCGCGTTTCCAGATCTGTAGTGAGCTGCTGTATGTCCTGCTCAATCAATTTCTTATTCAGATCTGCATAAGCTGATGTGTAATATGCAGAGCTATCAGGCATGTTTAAAGCTGCATACACTGGAGACATGAGAAGGTACATAGATGCAATATCGTCCTCGGCATTTTGCGCTTTGAAATGCTCCACGGCAAGCAAGTAATATTCTCTGGATTTCGGATAATTCTTTAGGTCGTGGTAGGATTGAGCTAGATTTGACTCGATCAACGCATAATCATAGTCAGCCCCAACCTGCTCAGCTAGCGCCAACCCTTTTTCTGCATAAGAAATAGCGAGATCACTTTTCTTTTGAGCGTTATAAAGGGTAGCTAGGTTGTTATAAGTTGTGGCCGTGTAATAATCACTTCCCCCTTCTGCTTGAAAAATCTGAAGGGCATCCAAGTAGTTTTTTTCTGCATTTTCGAATTCTTTCAGGTTCTTATTGATATTGCCAATATTCACCAAGGTATGAGCCAAATTGAAGTCATCATTCTGCGCCTTTCGGTATTCTGCTACTTCCTGCATTATTTCCAAAGCCTTTGCATAATTTCTCATTTCCAAATAAATCACCCCAATATTATTTCGCACAAAGTCAGCATTCCTATCGTTTCCTGTCCGCTCGAAAAAACCCAAGGCTTTAAGGTAATTGACCATGGCAGAATCAGACTGAAAATCCCGCTGATACACAGATCCTAGGTTGGTGATGGTGCCGTAAATCTTTGTTGAATCCCCTGTCTGATACCGTAGTTTCAAAGCTTGCTGATAGTTTTTTCTAGCTTCTATCAGGTCCCCTTTTTCCATATTTGCATAGCCCAAATCGCTGTATGCTTGAGCTAGCATCACAGGGTCATCAATTGATTTTGCAACTTCTATATTTTCTTCTCCAAATAGGATCGCCGTATCCTGCGAAACTGGCACGTAATACCATGTCAATTCTGAAAGAATCAAGGAGCGATCATTAGCCGTTTTAGCTTTAGAAAGTTCGGTTTTAAGACTATCAAGTAGTTCGGAAGTGGTCTGTGCAGAAAGATCTTGTGTAGATAGGACGAATAAACAAATTCCTAAGAATCGGTAAAAAGAATACATAAACAATTGATTTGTTGGGAAATAAATGAAAAAATCTTGCTCTAGCAAGAAGCAATTATCTGTTGGCAAAGATTATTTAGAATTCCAGAATATCCATATCAATCTTCAGAATACATATTTATTTGATTGAGAAAGAGTTAAAAATAAAATATACTATGGAATCCTTCGATTTGTTGATACCAAACTATTTCTGAATCTTAGGGTTCTTATAGTAGACGATAAACCCAAATACATAAACATGTTAGATTTTAATCAAAATGAAAATCAGCGGATGATCGCTCAGATGATTCGTGATTTTGGAGCTAAGGAAATTACTCCATTCCGGAAAGATTGGGATGATAGATCCCATTTTCCGCTAGAACTTTTCAAAAAACTTGGTGAGCTAGGGCTGATGGGTGTTTTGATCCCCACCGAATATGGAGGCTCAGGATTTGGCTATATGGAATACGTCACAGCGATCGTAGAGCTTTCTAAGCTTGACCCTTCTGTAGGACTTTCTATGGCAGCGCACAATTCCCTTTGCTCAGGACATATCATGATGTTTGGTAATGAGGAGCAAAAGAAAAAATACCTACCTAAACTGGCTACCTGCGAATGGCTGGGAGCCTGGGGATTGACTGAGCCAAATACAGGCTCCGATGCAGGAAATATGCGAACCGTCGCCAAAAAAGAAGGAGACACTTGGATCATCAATGGAGCGAAAAACTTCATCACACATGGCGTATCCGGCGATGTGGCTGTCGTTATTGCAAGAACAGGTGAAATCGGTGATTCTCATGGTATGACTGCTTTTATAGTAGAGCGAGGCACTCCTGGATTTAAGGGTGGAAGAAAAGAAGACAAACTCGGAATGCGAGCTTCGGAAACTGCCGAGATGCTTTTCGATGATTGCATTGTCCACGAGAGTCAAGTATTAGGCGAAGTTGGAGACGGCTTTATCCAATCCATGAAAATCTTAGATGGCGGTAGAATTTCCATTGCAGCACTCGGACAAGGAATCGCTGAAGGAGCACTGGAGGCCTCTATTCAATATTCCAAAGAAAGACATCAATTCAATAAACCGATCAGTTCCTTTCAGGGAATTTCCTTCAAACTTGCCGACATGGCTACTCAGGTAGAAGCCTCCGGTTTGTTGATTTTTAAAGCTGCGAACCTCAAAAACCGTGGAGAAAAAGTGACACTAGCTGGAGCCCAAGCCAAGTACTATTCTTCTGAAGTTGCCGTTTCTGTGTCTAACGAAGCAGTGCAGATTTTTGGCGGATATGGCTTCACCAAGGATTATCCTGTTGAAAAGTTCTATCGAGACTCCAAGCTTTGTACCATTGGCGAAGGGACATCGGAAATACAGAAAATGGTGATTGCGAGAGAGATATTGAAGTAGGAAGATTGGAAGCTGGAAGCTGGAGGTAGAAAAAAACCAATAAAGCCTGAGATCTGCTGAGATTTCAGGCTTTTGTGTATGGGTAGAAATTTAACCATTCCCAAAAATTTTCTCTGTGTATAACTTTTGGCTTTTCAGAAGAATAATTCTCTAGAAACGTTTTGGGAAACTTCGCTTTAGCCATTGCATTCCATTTGAACTCAAAAGGGTAAATTTTACCATCAATTTCCTCTATATAATCTATTTCCTGACCTCGGGTTGTCCTCCAGAAATAGGTTTGTCCATAAAACCCATGATATGCCAGCAACTTTTGTCTCTCCGAAATCAGGTAATTTTCCCAAAGTGCTCCAATATCATTTCTACCTGAAACAGGGGCATAATTACCTATAATGGCATTTCTTATCCCATTATCGATAAAGTATATTTTTCTACTCGAGCTAATTTCAGATCTAAGGTTTCTTGAAAATGGATTAAGCCTTGTTATAATAAATGCTTTCTCCAGAAGATCTATATAGCTGGAAACAGTAACCTTATCTGCTTGAACCGTTCTGCTCAATTCATTAAAACTAACTTCTGAGCCGACCTGCCAAGCCAATGCTTGCAAAATTTTGTTTAAAAGTTCAGGCTTTCTAATTCCCTGAAAATTCAGTAAATCTTTATATAAATAACTCGTTGCAAGATTAGTTAACACTGGAATTTCATTGCCTTTTTGAGTAACAACTTCTGGATAAGTTCCAAAAACCAAGTTGGTTTCCAAGCTCCCTAATGCTTCCGGCATCCCTAAAGAATGACTTATTTCCTTCCAACTTAAGGGATACATTTTATACTCCCACTTTCTTCCTGTCAGAGGCTCATTGATTGTGCTGGAAAGCTCCAATGCAGAAGATCCTGTTACGAGAAGTTGAAGACCATTGAAGTTATCCACGATAAGTTTAAGAGTTAGGCCAATTGACGGAATGCGTTGTGCTTCATCTATTACCACTACTTTACTCTGTCCTAGATAGGATTTGAGAAACGAAATGCTAGGCTCAGCAAGGGAGCTTTGGACTCCAGTCTCATCCCCATTTAAGTACAGGAAGTTTGATGAGAGAGATTCTGCTAATTTTTTAACAAGGGTGGTCTTCCCAACTTGCCTTGGCCCAAGCAATAAAATTGCTTTTTTGAAGTCAATTTTAGCGTTTAATACTTCGAATAGAATTCGTGAAATATGCATTTTCAGTGATCGTAATCACCAAATATACGTATAATTGGTGATTACGATCACCAAACTTACATTTTTGCTATTAAAAGAGCTTCGATAGCATGAATTTATGCCCCGGCCACCAAATACAGTCCCGCTGCCAATGCCGCCCCAACAATTGGCCCTAACACAGGAACCCAAGCATATCCCCAATCTGAGCTTCCCTTGCCTTTAATCGGTAAAATTGAGTGCATCAGTCTTGGGCCGAAATCACGGGCTGGATTGATCGCATAGCCAGTCGTCCCTCCTAGACCTAAACCGATTACCCAAACCAAAAATGCTACCGGGATTGCCCCAAGCGAACCCATTCCTATAGGTGTTTTATTGCTGTCTCCAATCTCTACTCCATCGTTATAGAGAATCACCAAGATCAAGACAAAAGTCCCCATTAACTCTGAAAAGAAATTTAAAGAAAGATTTCTGATCGCTGGCGAAGTGCCAAATGGTGCAGCTTTTAAACCAACATCATCTGTAGCGTCGTAGTGATCTTTATAGACCAGCCAAGCTATTCCTACTCCAATCATTGCTCCTAGTACCTGAGCAAGAATATACCCAGGTACCATTGCCCATTCAAATTGACCCGTCAAAGCCAGCCCAATCGTTACTGCAGGGTTTAGATGTGCCCCACTATATGGTCCAGCGACTACTACTCCTACAAATACTGCCAAAGCCCACGCAGTACTGATCTCCATGATGCCTCCACCGTTTCCTTTGGTTTTTGGCAAAAGCATGTTCGCTACGACTCCTGAACCTAACAATAGCAACAGACCTGTTCCTATTAATTCTGCTAGATATACATTCATTATTCAACCCAGTTTTTAGAGCGTTCTACCGCTTTGTGCCAAAAATGTATCAACTTTTCCCGATCCTCTTTCTCCATACTTGGAGTGAAGCTCTTATCAGCGTTCCATAGAGCTTGGATTTCCTCTCTGTTTTCCCAGAAACCAATTGCAAGTCCCGCTAAAAACGCTGCACCAATCGCAGTCGTTTCAATAATTTCTGGCCTTTTGATTTCACAATCCAACAGATTTGCCTGAAACTGCATCAGGAAATTATTGGCTGTAGCACCACCGTCCACGCGTAGCTCCTTGGTTGGCTTACCAGCGTCTTTTTCCATAGCTTTTAGCACATCATGAACTTGGTAGGCAATCGCTTCAAGGGCAGCTCTAGCCATGTGCGCCTTCTCTGTTCCTCGGGTGATTCCAAAGAAAGCTCCTCTTGCATTTTGATCCCAATGCGGAGCTCCAAGGCCTGAAAGCGCTGGCACGAAATAAACCCCATCATTACCATCTATGCTTTCTGCTAAGCGTTCACTTTCTCTAGCATGGCCGAAGAGTCCTATCCCGTCCCGCAACCACTGAATTGCGGCCCCACCTATAAAGACAGAACCTTCCAGTGCATAATTGATTTCATCTCCGATTTTCCAAGCGATTGTTGTTAGCAATTGATTTTTTGACCTGACAGCTTCCTTCCCGGTATTCATGACCAAAAAGCAACCGGTGCCATAAGTAGTTTTAGCCATTCCTGGCTCAGTACAAAGTTGTCCGAAAAGTGCAGCCTGCTGATCTCCAGCAATTCCCGCAATTGGGATTTTTACACTTAATACGTCACCTGCCGTCTCACAATAAACTTCGCTACATGATTTTACTTCTGGCAAAAGTGAAGCAGGAATATCAAACAAATCCAGTAACTCCTGATCCCATTCCTGCGAATGAATATTGAAAAGCATCGTACGGCTCGCATTTGTGATATCTGTGATATGCGTTTTCCCTGATGTGAGGTTCCAAATCAACCAGGAATCTACCGTTCCAAAAGCAAGTTCTCCTGCTTCTGCTCTTTTTCTTGCACCATCTACATTGTCAAGAATCCATTTGATTTTGGTTGCTGAAAAGTAGGCATCAATGATCAAACCTGTCTTTGAAACTACCATTTCAGAATGGCCCTTATCCTTCAGCTCATTGCAGTAATTGGCCGTTCGGCGATCCTGCCAGACAATGGCATTATAGATGGCCTTCCCGGTTTTTCTATCCCAAACTATTGTCGTTTCCCGCTGGTTGGTGATGCCTATCGCAGCCACCTGATTTGCTTTGATTTTTTTATTGACTAGACTTTCTATCATCACAGATGATTGTGAAGTCCAGATTTCTTCAGGATCATGCTCTACCCAACCTGCTTTGGGAAAATATTGCTTGAAATCTTTTTGAGCGACGGAAAGAATCTTGCCCTTTTTATCAAAAAGAATAGCTCTAGAACTCGTGGTACCTTGGTCTAGAGCCATTATATAAGTTTTATTTTGACTCATTTTGGGTTATTTGTGGGTTATTATTTAATCAAATATTTCGAAGCTGTCCTGTTAAAGTCAGCCAGTTCGGTCTCTATCCACTCCTCATCTTTTCCCATTTCATCGGCCATCAGTTTTGCAACTTTTGGAGCTGTATCAATAGCAGCTTGGGCATCCAAGAATAACATTCGGATTCTTCTTGCTAAAACATCTTCAACTTTCACCGCCATTTCTTCACGTACAGACCAGATTACCTCAGCTTCTATATTCGGGAAGTCAGAATGCAATTTCGACTCCCAAGCTTTGTTAGCCTTGATAAGATCTTGGATAGGTTTGGCATCAAAACCGTAAATCCCCCAGTGCCCGGCTGGAACATAATTGGTAGCACCGTGAATTTTCATATCCAGAGATTTACTGGCCCTCAACTTTTCACCTGTGACTTTGGTGAAATATTCCACAGTATCCTCTCCCATTTTTCTGAATGTAGTCCACTTTCCTCCCGTCAAGGTGACCAAGCCAGAGTCGGATAAAATCACCTTGTGTGAGCGCGAAATCTCTTTGGTTTTGGTGCTTCCTTCCTTGGGTCTGGCAAGTGGTCTAAGTCCTGCGAAGACAGATCTCACATCTGCCCTAGTAGGTACTTTAGCTAAGTAGCCAGCAGCCGTCTCAAGCACAAAATCTATTTCCTTTTTCAGAGCTTCTGGTTCCAATTTAGGCTTTTCCCGAAGTGTATCAGTAGTACCCACCACAAGCTTGCCATGCCACGGAACAGCGAAAAGCACTCTCCCATCTCTTGTTTCCGGAATCATCAAGGCGTCTTTTCCACCCAAAAAATCTAAATCCAATACCAAGTGAATTCCTTGGCTTGGCTGAATCATTTTTGGAGCCTCAGGATTATCCATCTGTAAAATTTTATCCGCAAAAACTCCGGTAGCATTCACCACCATTTTGGCATTGACCAAATATTTTTCTCTGGAAAGTTTATCAGAAACATGCAACCCGGTAATCTTTCCATTCTCGTTTTTCACCAAACCATTCACGCTAACGTAATTCAACACACAAGTGCCCGCCTCATCTGCCGACTGGGCGAGGTTCAAAGCAAGTCTTGCATCATCAAACTGCCCGTCATGATAAACGACTCCACCATAAAGCCCATCAGGCTTAAGTCCCGGAAGGCGCTTGAGTGTTTCTTCCACGGATATAAACTCTGACTTACCAAGGCTCAACCTGCCAGACATCCAGTCATAGACTTTCAAGCCTACACTATACATCATGCGATCTTTCCAGGTATAAATCGGGATAATAAATGGCTGATTATGCGCTAAATGAGGCGCATTTTGCAAAAGTTTACCACGCTCCTTGAGCGCTTCGAACACCAGCCCCACATCACCTTGGGCAAGGTACCTTACTCCTCCATGCACAAGCTTGGTGCTGCGGCTGGAGGTGCCTTTGGCAAAATCAGATTTATCAAAAAGCACTACTGAAAGTCCTCTGGATATAGCGTCGAGAGCTACTCCTAGGCCTGAAGATCCACCACCAATTACGGCGATATCCCAAATTTTTGTTTCATCTTTTAGCTGACTGAGGTTTTCTGGGCGATTCATAGAGATTAAAATATAGGATTTTAAGGTAGGTAAAAATCTGGAAAGAGCAGGTTGAAAGGACTTGGAATCTACCTTGTCCTTATCAATCAGTAATCCTTATAGGTCTTTCTTACAACAGTAGAACTACCGTCTTTCTCTAATGTTACTACATAGATAAAATTGTATTCAGAATCTTCTAGATCTTGGAATTTATCACCATCCCCTATAAAATAGTTGGCAACCTGGCCTACCGTATTACTATGACCTACAACCAAGCTGTTTCCTTCCACACTTCGAAGTTGATCGACCAAAGCATCATGATTTCTTGGATCATAGGTTTCTATTTCAATCCCCGCTTCACTGGCAGTTGGTGCAGCAGTCAATCGTGTCCTTTTATAATCTGTGCTAAAAACATGAGTAATGCCTTCATCAACTAAAATCTGTGCAAGTTTCTTAGCACGCGCATTACCTGCAACTGTTAGTTCAGGGTCATTTCCAGTCAACTGCTTTTCAGCATGGCGGACGATGTAAATGGTTTTTGGTTCTTGCTTACTGGAGCAGGCAGCTATTAAAAATGCAAAAGCGATGACAAATAGGATTTGTTTCATGTCTAAAAGTAAAAAACCTTCGAGATTAATGAAATCTCGAAGGTTAAGTATTTATCCGCTAAAGGAATTATCCAAATGCTGATCTTTTGTCTTGATGCTTTCGAATTCTAAGAACTGCTCCCAGAATTCCTCCTCCGGCACAGCGGCTCTTAAGTAAAGCTTCTCCTTTTTGATTGGATGTACGAATACCAAATTGAAAGCATGCAGGTTGATGCTCGCATCTGGATTTGGCTTCGCAAAGCCATACTTGATATCACCACGAATCGGGCAGCCCATAGATGCAAGTTGCACTCTGATCTGGTGCGGGCGGCCTGAAACTGGACGCACCTCGATCAACCAGTGGTCATTCATAAAGCCCAAAGTTTTGTAATTCAACTCAGCTTTTTGGGAACCCGGAACTTCACGATCGTGTGCCGTTACCACATTTTTCTGTTCGTCTTTTACGAGGTAATGAGTCAATTTCCCGGTTTCTTCCCTTGGCTTTCTCTTTACCAGAGCCCAGTAAACTTTATGAATTTCTCTTTTACGGAAAAGCTCCATCATGCGCTCCAGCCCCTTTGAAGTTCGGGCAAAAGCGACCAACCCACTTACCGGGCGATCCAGTCGGTGAATAGGATGGAGAAAAACAGCTCCAGGCTTGTCGTATTTCTTTGCAATGTAATCTTTGAGGTAATCCGTCAAGGTCTTATCCCCAGTCTTATCTCCCTGCACTAATATCCCGGCAGCCTTATTTACTATCAAAAGGTGGTTGTCTTCATAGACAACTGTGAATGGCTTCTTTTTCATCTGTTTATAATTGTTTTTCAATTGTCAGATGGAATCTCGCAGCGCACTTAATCATTTCTCTTTGTCACTTTCAGAATATTGCTCGATTTCATAATCAGCTACAAAGGTAAGGATTTCGCAGGAGTTGAATAATTGATTTTTCAAGAGTTTGGAAAAAGAAGAATTTTCGATTTTCAGCAAAGCTTCTAATACGTTTTCGCTTTAAGAAAAATCAGGTTCTTTCCGATGGTTGATTTGCTGAACCCAACTTTTCACCAGCTCCAAACCATACTCCGTCAGGTGTGCTTCTGGATGGTATTGAATCCCAAGAATAGGTAGAGTCCAATGCGCAATTCCCATAATTTCACCAGATTCTGTCTCCAAAATCACTTCTAGCTCATCGGGCAAATCCTGCAATTGAAGCGAGTGATAACGGGTTACCTTGAAGGATTCAGGTAGTTCTTTAGTATATGGATGAGCACTATTCTTTCTGACTTGATGCACTTTCCCATGGGTAGGAACAGCATTCTTTTTCAGCCTTGCTCCAAAAAATTCACCGATTGCCTGATGCCCAAGGCAGACTCCCAGCACGGGGACTTTATCGTAATATTCTGCAAAGATTTTATTGAGATTTCCAGCATTTTGAGGAATCCCTGGCCCTGGAGAAAGGATCAACCCATCAAATTCTAGCTTTTTAATTTCCTCCAATGAGACATCATTTCGAAGCACAAGTAAATCTTCTCCTGTTTGTCTCAGCAAATCAGCCAACATGTGGCTAAAGGAATCGAAATTATCAATCAGTAGTAGCATCCTTGATTTTCTCCACTACCTCTTCCAACTTCTCCAAACTCTCTTCAATACTTGGGAAAAATGGCTCAATGGCAGCTACAATTGCCGGTGCTATTGGCTCTATGAAATATAACATTTCGGAATCATTGGTCCATTTCTTAGGCATCTCCAATTTGAACAAACTGGCTTGCCAGAAAAACAAACTGATAAAAAATGCAGCTTTTACTGCGCCAAAAAGACCTCCAACAATTGCATCCAAGGGCCCAAGCAAGACCATGTCCATCACCTGTTTCAATATCCAGCCAGCTACTTTGATAAATAGAAGCGTGAGTACAAAAACAACGATAAAGCCAAAAATTGGAAATCCAAGATTGAATTCAGTGACATTTTCAGCCAGCCAGTCATTCATTGGATCCATAAAATAAAGACCTAAGATCACTGCGATCACAAAACCAAAAAGGCCTAGAACCCCGAGAAGGAAACCTTTCCGGTATCCTTCATAGGTTCCTAAACCAAGAAGTATTACGATGATGATGTCTACCGTACTCAACTTAACTGTTCAGTATAGCTTTCACTTTCTCAGAAATCACTTTTCCATCAGCTTTTCCTGCTAATTCCTTGCTCGCAACCCCCATCACTTTTCCCATATCTTTCGGACCTGATGCCCCGGTTTGCGCAATAATAGCTCTAACCACAGCGGTGATTTCCTCATCAGTCAGTGCTTTTGGAAGGAATTCCTGAAGTACTTCGAGCTCGGCCATTTCCACCTCATACAAGTCAGATCTATTTTGTTGCTGGTAGATATCAGCAGAATCCTTTCGCTGTTTTGCTGCTTTGGTCAACAACTTCAATTCATCCTCTTCCGTGATTTCAGCTTTTGCACCGCTTTTAGTTTCTTCCAAAAGAATCAGCGACTTTATAGATCTCAAAGCTCCCAAACGGATTTTGTCTTTTGCGATCATTGCTGATTTAATTTCACTTTCTATTTTCTGCTTTAAACTCATTAGTCCTAAGTTTGTGTTACACTTCTAATAATACTGACAAAAATACCTTTTTCGACTCGGATATGACCAAGCTAAGCGTAAATATTAACAAGATCGCCACTCTTCGCAATGCCCGTGGAGCGGATAATCCTAATGTAGTGAAAGTGGCGCTGGACGCAGAGCGCTTTGGATCACAAGGGATTACAGTCCACCCAAGGCCTGATGAGCGCCACATTCGCTATCAGGATGTACTTGATCTGGCGAAAGTAGTAACTACCGAATTCAACATTGAAGGCTATCCCGATAAGCGATTTATGGAGATGGTTCGCTTGGTAAAACCTGCTCAGGCTACCCTCGTTCCCGATCCACCGACGGCCATTACTTCTAATAATGGCTGGGATACGATTTCAAATCAGGGGATGTTGAAAGACATCGTGGCAGAACTTCATGAGTCTGGTGTGCGTGTCTCGATTTTCATCAATCCAGAGATCAAATACTTCGAACCTGCAAAACTCACAGGCACGGATCGGGTAGAGCTTTACACCGAACCCTATGCTTCCAACTATCATAAGGATCGGGACGCAGCCGTGAAACCTTATGTGGAAGTAGCTGAAATCGCAAAAGCTTTAGGACTTGGGATAAACGCAGGACACGACCTAGATCTGCATAATTTGGCCTTTTTGAAGCAAAGCATTCCTTACCTAGCTGAAGTTTCCATCGGCCACGCATTGGTTTGTGATGCCTTATATTATGGATTGGAAAATACAATTCAGATGTACAGGAGGAAGCTGGAGATTTAGTCAACGGTCCACAGTCATCAGTCCACGGCCCGTTTAAAAGAACTACAATCCCCTTTTCGGAATTATATCCACTAAATCTCAGAATTATGGCATTCAAGTTTGAAGAATTAAGAGTTTGGGAATTATCAATTAACCTTTCAGCAGAGATAAGCTTGTTGATTAAATCTTTCCCCTAGGAAGAAAAATATGTGCTTAGTTCTCAAATACAACGAGCGGCCGACTCTATAGCATTAAATATTGCGGAAGGATCCACTGGGCAGTCAACACCGGAGTTTAAAAGATTCTTAGGTTATTCTATTCGATCAGCAATCGAAGTAGTTAGCTGTTTATATTTGGGTAAGAAAAGAAACATAATAAATGAGGATGATTTCTCAAGATTATATAAAGCATATGAAGGCTTAGTGATTAATATTCAAGCACTCAAAAATTCAATTTAAATTCATAATTAGTTTATAACCCTATCGTGCTGTCGTCGGTGGACTATGGACAGTTGACAAAAAAAGCAATGCAGTTAAACTTTAAAAAACTAGGCAACGGAAAACCACTAATCATACTTCATGGACTTTTTGGTTCTGCAGATAACTGGTTTAGCATTTCCAAAGAGCTGAAAGATAACTTCACATTATACCTCATCGATCAGCGTAATCACGGGGATTCACCGCATGCTGACGAGTGGAATTATGAGGTGATGGTCGAGGACTTGAAAGAACTCATGGATAGTGAAGGATTGGAAAAAGCTTTCCTTATGGGACACTCGATGGGAGGAAAAACGGTGATGAATTTTGCACTGAAGTATCCTAAGAAAGTGGAGAAATTGATTGTCGCGGATATTGCTCCGCGTTTTTACGCCGTGCATCATCAGAGCATTTTGGAGGGATTGAATTCTTTGGATCTTGCGGAGATTCAATCTAGAAAAGAAGCTGATGATGAATTGGCTAAATACATTCCTGAAATCGGAGTTCGACAGTTCTTATTGAAAAGTCTAGGTAGAGATTCTGATGGATTTATGTGGAAAATCAATCTTCCTGTAATTACGGAGAATATCAATGAAGTGGGAAAAGCTTTACCTGACGGCCAAAGTTTCTCAGGACCGACACTCTTTTTGGCTGGATCTAATTCAAGCTATATTCAACAATCCGACCTGGATGACATTGATACTTTTTTCCCCAACAATGAGGTAGAGTTCATCGCTGATGCGGGACATTGGCTTCATGCCGAGCAGCCAGACGCTGTGGTGGAAGAAATAAGAAGATTTTTGAAATAGGCATGATCTCAGCTACTTCTTCAGAAGCAAAGTGAAAAGTTTCTGCCCTCAAAAAGGCAATTCTACCTAACTTTCCGTTCTTTTTTAAACGACAAATATAAGATGCCCAAAGGAAAACTCTTCCTAATACCCAATGTACTCGCGGATAATACGCAAGATGCCGTCATTACTCCTCAGGTAAAAGAGGTGATAGCGAACACAAAAGTTTATCTAGTAGAAAACATGCGAACTGCTAGACGCTATATCAGCAGTCTGAAGCTCGGAGTGAATCTGGAGCAGGTTCATATGGAGATTTTGGACAAAGGCACATCTCCAGAATTCATTAATAGACTCATGCAGCCTTTAATGAACGGAGCTGATATGGGAGTGATTTCTGAAGCTGGATGTCCTGGTATTGCCGATCCAGGAGCATTGGCTGTGGAGCATGCGCACAAAAAAGGTATTCAGGTTGTACCACTTTCTGGGCCAAGTTCCATGTTTATGGCATTGATGGGATCAGGGTTTTCTGGTCAGTCCTTCGCTTTTCATGGCTATTTACCCATAGACAAAAAAGAAAAAGCTGCTGCGATCAAAAAGCTGGAAGCTGAATCACTTCGGGAAAAAAGAGCTCAGATTTTTATGGAGACCCCTTTCCGCAACAATCAATTGTTAGAAGATTTACTGCGAGTCCTGGCTCCTCAGACCAAGATTTGTATTGCAAAAAATATCACCGGATCTGATGAAATGATTTTGACCAAAACGGCGCAAGAATGGAAACAACTTCCGCTCGACCTACATAAAATTCCAACTGTTTTCGTACTGCAAAGCTTTTAATCCATGTTTACAATCGACGCCCACCTTGATCTCAGTATGAATGCGCTGGAATGGAATCGTGATCTCACACTTCCAGTCTCAGATATAAATGCAAGGGAAAAGGGTCTTACTGATAAGCCGGATCGTGGAAATTCGGTGGTTTCTCTTCCTGCACTTCGCGAAGGAAACATTGGGTTGGTCGTCGCTACGCAAATTGCCCGCTATGTAGCACCGGGAAATTCATTGCCTGGATGGAATTCTGCAGAACAAGCTTGGGCTCAGACGCAAGGTCAGTTGGCTTGGTATCAGGCCATGGTGGAAAAAGGTGAAATGGCACAAATCAGAAATCTTTCCGAATTAGATGCTCACCTAGCACTTTGGGATAATGGCGAAGATAATTCCAGCAAACCTGTGGGCTTTATACTTTCGCTTGAAGGAGCTGATTCCATAGTGACTGTAGATTATTTGGAAAAAGCCTATGAAAATGGACTTCGGGCGCTTGGTCCTGCACATTATGGCCCCGGAAGATATGCTCATGGTACTGATGCTTCTGCTCCTTTGAACGAACAAGGCAAAGCCTTACTTCGCAAAATGGACGAGTTGGGAATTATTCTTGACACAACTCATTTATGCGATTTAGCTTTTTGGGAAGCATTGGATATTTTTCAAGGTCCAGTATGGGCAAGTCATAATAACTGCCGAGCCTTGGTGGATCACAACCGCCAGTTTTCTGATGAAATGATTAAGGCACTGGTAGATCGGGGAGCAGTAATTGGTGCTGCGATGGATGCATGGATGCTTAGTCCAGATTGGGAAAGAGGAAAATCAAGTCCAGAAGGAAGAGGTGTGACCTTAAATACGGTTTTGGATCACATGGATCATATATGTCAGATCGCAGGAAATGCAAATCATATTGGAATTGGCTCGGATTTAGATGGCGCTTTTGGCACTGAACAGTGTCCTGCAGACCTAACATCCATAAAAGACTTAGATAAAATCGCTGATTTACTGTCAAATAGAGGCTACTCCAATCAAGAGATCAAAAAGATACTTTATGGGAATTGGTTAAATTTTTTAAAGAAAGCATGGGGATAAATGAGGAATATCTGGACAATTCCTTGTTGAAATAATTGCATTAATACTTCATATTGAATTATTTAGCGACAGCTTAACGCAAACCACCAATTTATGAAGTATAAACAATTACTCACTCTTACCTTAATTTTCCTTTTTTCAGCTTCTCTTTCATTTTCTCAAAAACTACAGATAACAGCAAATCATACTGATGCAAAATTTATTTTGCTGAATGATTACGATGATTCTGACAAGCAGGAATTGGGAACAGGAGCTATTGAATACAAATTAGAAAAAGATAGCCGTAATAGGATCAAGATTACCAAGCCGGGTTATGACCCCATAATCAAGGAATTCAACCGGGATTTGAAATGGGACAAGGATCAATACGTTGCCTTGGACGCTAGAAGAGTTGAAATCACAGCAGAACCTTACGACGCCGAAATCCTTGTGGACGGAAGAGTGATTGGCTCCAAAGCAATCTACTTAATCATCCAAAAAGACAGATTCCATACTGTGGAGATTAAAAAACCAGGATTTGCTCCAATCACTAAAAGCTATTACAATTCCCCTGATCGCGAAACACCTCCTTTGAAAGATTATTTCGAATTGAAAGACAGACAGGTTCGATTGGAAGTGATACCAGCTGACGGCAATGTTAAAGCTAATGGAGTTAGCATCGGAAGAGGAAATCAGGACATCAAAGTACCTTTGAATGATTGCGTAACTGTGACAGTAAACAAAGATGGCTATGTGGAATACACCAAAGTATTCTGTAATAAACCAGATACTGATCCAGAGCCTCCTGTAAGAGAAAAGGCTCAATTGGAGGATAGGCTTGTTAAAATCACCACAAACCCAAATGATGCTATCATTGAGATTGGCGGAAAAACAGTGGGTACGGGAAGTTATGATTTGAAAGTTCCTAAAAATGGAAACGTTGAAATCCGGGTGAAGAAGGATGGTTATGTGCGCTATGTGAAAAACTATTACAATCAGGCAAACATGCAAGAACCTCCAGTTACCGACTTCATAGAAATGAATGTAGATGAAGCTTATACTTCTTCTGTTTCATCCGACTTGGCAAATGTGAGAATCACAGTACCTGTGAATACTGCTCTTACACCTGAAGAAGCCTGGAGAATACTGAGCTCCATTATCACAAGATATTTTGACATTTTGGAAACAGTGGATTTCAACACTGGCTATTTGACTACCTCTTGGCAAGTTGAAAATTTCCAGTCAAGCATTATCCGTACTCGAGTAATCGTAAGTAGTGGTGGTAATTCAGATCAATTAGCATACGCTATCAAGCTAATCAGCCAAGAAGCTTACCTAGATGGTCAAAATCAAGTGACGGTAAAAGACGATGAGAAATTTGAAGACTGGGCACGTATCCTGAAAAAATATGAAGGCTTGATCGAAGAAGTCCAAGCTAGACTTCAACAATAAGTCGCAACTTAATTTTATAAAAAGCTCCATTTGTAATTCAGATGGAGCTTTTTTTATGGTTCAAGGATGATAGAAATACTCAGACCCACTAATTGGTTTTAGACTATTTTTCAAAATATAATCCCCCCTTTTATCCCAAAGCAGGGAAGTATCTTTTCCATTTTTCCTTATCTTAAAAATCTTAATATGTCCCGATAGCTCGGGGCGCTTTTTTCATATTACTATTTTTATCCCAACCCAAAATGAAACCTATAGTACAAATCTCTTTAGATCTGACTGATATTGATGAGGCTCTGGAAACGGCAGCCTTGGCCATGCGAGCAGGAGTCGATTGGCTAGAAGCGGGAACGCCCTTAATTCTCGCAGAAGGCCTCCACGGAGTAAGAAAACTACGAGAAGCTTTCCCAGGAATCCCAATTGTAGCAGATCTCAAAACCATGGATGGAGGCTATCTCGAAGCAGAAATGATGGCCAAAGCCGGTGCCACACACGTGGTCGTAATGGCCAGAGCGCATGCGGAAACGATCAAATGTGTGGTACAGGCAGGTAAGGATTTTGGGGTAAAAGTCATGGGAGACAATATGGTCTGCGAAAGCATGATCGATGGGGCAAAATTCCTGGAAGATTTGGGCTGCGATTATGTCATTCACCACATAGGCTATGATGAAAGAAGGGGGATTGCAGCAGCGGGTCACAGAATGCCCAGTCCGTTGGACCAACTTAGGGAGGTCGTATCTGCTGTAAATATTCCTGTTCAGGCTGTGGGAGGGTTATCCTTGGAGCAAGCCATTCAATGTCCACAATACGGCGCACCATTGGTTGTGTTGGGCGCACCTTTAACCATAGACGCCGATTCTTTCAAAACGGCAAGCGGAGATCTGGAAAGCTCTCTGCGGATGATTTGCGAAGCAATTCATAGTCAAACCACCAGTTTACCCAAAAGATCCTAAATCATGTCCAGCGCTAAAAATGCAGCAGTAGTCAACTACGCTGAGAAAAAACATTCTGTAGAAATCAGAGAGATTCCTGTCCCGGAGATTGGTGAAGATGAAATTCTTTTAGAAGTAGAAAATGTAGGAGTTTGCGGGAGTGATCTCCATCAATGGACTTCAGATCATTCTTGGCCGGTGAACTATCCTGTTGTTTTGGGGCACGAGTTCGGAGGGAAAATAGCAGTTGTCGGAGATCGAGTAAGTGGATGGAAAGTTGGTGATCGAGTGGTGAGTGAAACCGCCGCCGTAATCGATCCTCAAAACCCTATGAGCAAATCTGGCTTATACAACCTAGATCCAACAAGAAAAGGGTTTGGCTACGGAGTAAATGGAGCCATGACGAGATTTGTGAGAGTTCCTGCGAGATGTTTGCACCGGGTGCCCGAAGGTCTATCATTTGAAGAAGCCTGCCTGACCGAACCATGCTCCGTTGCTTATAATGCCGTTGCAGTAAATTCGCACATCAAACCTGGAGATCGGGTGATTGTAATCGGCCCCGGCACCATCGGGATTCTTTGCGCAGCAGTGGCAAAAATCTGTGGTGGAGATGTAGCAATTTTGGGACTGGAAAAAGATCGGGGAAGACTGGAAATCGCCAAAAGCTACGGTGTCACTCCTCTCATCAACGATGCTTCAGAATGGGCTAGAAAAACAGATGGCTTAGGTGCAGATTTGATTATCGATGCAGCAGGAATCAGCGCAACTTTGAAAATCGCAATGGATCTCGTGCGCCCCAATGGACAAATCACCAAGGTAGGCTGGGGGCCCACGCCCTGCAATTTTTCCCTGGACCCTCTGGTACAAAAAAACGTGAGGCTTCAAGGTAGCTTTAGCCACAATTGGCCAATCTGGGAAAAAGTTCTCGGCTTACTTTCAAGCGGGACATTGGATGTAAAACCTATTATCGGTGGCATCTGGCCTATTACAGAATGGCATGAAGCCTTTGAAAAAATGCATAGTGGAGAAGTTGTAAAAAGTATACTAAAACCAGTTTAAGATGCGGTTAAAAGACAAAGTAATCATCGTCACAGGAAGCACGATGGGAATCGGAAGAGCAATTGCCAAAAAGGCTACATCAGAAGGTGCAAAGGTCATTATTCATGGCTTAGAAGAAGATCTTGGAGCTCAGTTTGTTTCTGAGTTGGGTCGTGAAAATGCCAGACTACACATAGAAGACCTAGCCATTGAAGGAGCTCCACAAAGGCTGGTTGACCTCGCTTTGGAGTCCTTTGGACAGCTCGATTCAATTGTGAATAATGCTGCAATCGTGGCCGCGTCAGATATTCACACTACTGATAAAGCATTTTTAAACAAACTCATGGAGGTAAATACCTATGCCCCTTTATTCCTAATAAAATCTGCATTACCACATTTGATTGAAAGTCACGGCGCAGTGCTCAACATCGGTTCCATCAATGCATGGAGTGGTGAGCATAACTTATTGGCCTACAGTATTACCAAAGGAGCAATAATGACTATGACCAGAAACCTGGGCGATTCTCTATTTCGCGAATATGGCGTCCGGGTCAATCAGATAAATCCAGGCTGGGTACTCACCGAAAAAGAAGTTGAGAGAAAAAAAGAGCATGGACTTGCTGACAATTGGTATAAAGAATTATCTAAAATGTATGCTCCGGCGGGAAGAATTATTTGGCCTGAAGAAATCGCAGCGGCGACCATTTATTGGCTTTCCGATGAAAGCGGACCGATTAGCGGGCAGGTAGTTGATTTAGAACAATTCCCTATGATAGGCAGAAATATCCCTAAAGACTCAACTACAATTCCTCACAAGTAAACCAAACACTAGACTAACATGCCCAAAATTGCCGCCTTCCCCAAAGCTTTTATGCATGCCCTCTGCAAGGACGGAAGAATGAAGATCTCCGAATGGATCAAACTAGCTGCTCCCCTGGAAATTGACGGATTGGAGTGGTATGCTGGTTTTCTGGAAATGGAAAAAGAGGAAAACTGGCGGCTATTCCGGAAAATGGTTGAAGATAAAGGGATGGTCATTCCCATGATGTGTTGCTCACCGGATTTTACGCATCCAGATAAAGCATTTCGGGAAAAAGAAATCCAGAAACAAAGGCGCTGGTTAGAGATGACAGATGAGCTAGGCGGCAAATATTGCCGGGTTCTCTCTGGTCAATACCGACCCGAACTCTCTATCGAAGAAGGGATCAAATACGCTTCAGAATCGATTCAAGCCTGTTTGCCTTATGCTCAATCACTTGGAATTACCCTGATTTTGGAAAATCACTACAAAGATGACTTTTGGGAATATCCTGAGTTTGCCCAGAAAAGAAGCCTTTTCACCCAACTGGTCAATAGTATCAAGCACCCAAATTTCGGAGTGAATTACGATCCTAGCAATGCTTTTTTGGCGGGAGAAGATCCGCTCGATTTATTGTATGAAGTATCAGATCGGATTGTAACCATGCATGCCAGTGACCGGTTTTTGAAGTATGGGACAATTGAAGACTTGAAAAATGAGGAAAGTGGTGTCCAAGGATATGCAGCAAGATTGAGTCATGGAGAGGTAGGCAAAGGATTAAATGACTACGATGCGATTTTCACGGAATTGAAACGTGTGGGATTTGACAATTGGATCAGCATAGAAGATGGCGTAGATGGCATGGATCAATTGGAGCGATCAGTGGCATTTTTGAAAAAGAAAATCTCTCAGTATTGGCACCAATGATTTTGGATTTATGATATCAGATTTACGATTTACGCCCCTCTTTTTAACCTTTAAGGTTTATTTAAACTTCGAAGGTTTTAATTACCACTTCAACAAATAGCAAACCTTGAAAAACTACGAATACACTTCCATCCCCTCTCAATGCTTCCTAGGCGAAGGCCCCTATTGGCATTCAGATTTGCAATGCTTCTTTTGGGTAGATATAGAAAAAGGAAAGCTCTTTCAGCACCACTTGGATAGTGGGCAAACCCGAACCTATTCTTTCCCGCATCGTCTTGCAGTCGTTTTGGAAGGGAAAGGTGATCAGTTGATACTTGGCTTAGATAGAAAAATTGCAAGTTTTGATTTGAATACCCAGGAATTGAAATGGCTTACTGGAGTGGAGCCGGACATCCCTTTGCATCGCTTCAATGACGGAAAAGTAGATCCAAAAGGAAGGATTTGGATTGGGACTTTGAGCATCCTGTTTACTCAAGGTGCAGGGTCACTTTATCGGGTTGGTCAGGATCTTCAGCCCAAGAAAATGCTTGGAGATTTGACCATTTCCAACGGAATGGCTTGGACTGCGGACAACCAAACCTTTTACTTTATCGACACCCCAACCAGGCAGATCAAGGCATACCACTTTGACTTAGAAACTGGAGATATAAGATTTAACCGAATTGCGGTAGAGATTCCAGAAGAACTTGGTTTCCCTGATGGGATGTGTATCGATCAAGAAGGAATGCTTTGGGTGGCGCATTATGGTGGTTCTGGAGTTTATCGCTGGAATCCATTTTCAGGCGAGTTATTAGATAAAATTGAACTTCCTGTTCCACACGTTACTTCATGCACATTTGGTGGAAAAGATCTGGATACGCTTTTGATTACCACGGCGCAAGAAAATCTCAGTGAGGCCCAGCTCAAAGAATATCCCCTAAGCGGTGATGTGTTTTTAGTGAAGACGGGGAGCAAAGGATTTAGGGCCATACGGTTTTTGCAGTAAGTGGATATCATTAGAAATAAACATTTGTCCGACTTCGCCTCTTAGTGATTTTTCTACCCCCAAACCGACCCCATTTCAAAATACTGATCAAGGGAGTGCAATAACAGCGTTTATAGTAGCCCCGCTAAGAATCGAACTTAGATCTAGCGTTTAGGAAACGCTTGTTCTATCCATTGAACTACGGGGCCAAAGCAAATCGTCTCGCAAGATAAAAGAAAAGCCCGCTTTCAGGCAAATATTCTTTAGCCAACTTATGGCTTTACAAGTATTTACACTATCTTTGCACTCCAAAATTAGGATGGACGGGTTCCATCCACTCACTAAATACATTATAATTTATGTCAGTAAAAATCAGATTAGCACGAAGAGGTAGAAGAAAAATGGCTATCTACGACGTGGTTGTAGCTGATGCAAGAGCTCCACGTGATGGACGCTTCATCGAAAAAATCGGATCTTACAATCCAAACACGAACCCTGCTTCTATCAACATCAACAATGAGCGCGCTCTTAAATGGTTGTTGAACGGAGCACAGCCAACAGACACTGTAAAAGCTATGCTTTCTTACAGAGGAGTTATGCTGAAAAAACACCTTCAGATTGGTGTATTGAAAGGTGCAATCACGCAAGAACAAGCAGACGCTAAATTCGAAGCATGGTTGAGCGAGAAAGACACGAAGATTGCTGGTAAGGCAGAAGGTATCACTGCAGCTAAAGCTGATCTACGTAAGAAGGCACTTGATGCTGAAACTGCTAAGAACCAGGCTAGACTTGATGCTATCAAAGCAAGAGAAGATGAGCAAAAAGCTCTTCTAGCTGCTGCTGAAGCCGCTAACAATCCTGCTCCAGTAGTGGAAGAGGAAGTTGCTGCTGAAGAAGAAGCACCTGTTGATGAGGCTGAAGCTCCTGTAGCTAAAGAGGAAACTCCTGCAAAGGAAGAAGCTCCTGAAGCTAAGGCTCCTGAAGCTGGCGAAGACGAAGCAAAAGCATAATATAAATCCCCATGAATAAGGACCAAAGCTTTCAGTTGGGCTACGTGTCTAAAGTTCATGGACTTCGTGGAGAAGTAATGATTGTGCTGGACGTCGATTATCCTGAGGATTATGAGACACTAGAGCACTTATTCTTAGAGCAAAAATCCCGGCTGGTACCGTTTTTCCTGGAGCACTTTGTACTCCAACCCGGAAATAAAGCATTGGCAAAATTCGAGGATTTGAACTCGCTGGATCAGGTAGAAGATTTGGTTGGATTGGGAGTTTATCTTCCCCTGACAGCACTGCCTGAACTGAAAGATGATCAGTATTTCTTCCATGAGTTGATCGGATTCGAAGTCTTTGACGAGACGGAAGGCCTGATCGGACCTATTCAGATCGTTTATGATCTGGAGACACAGAATCTCCTCGGGGTAACACATAAGGAAAAAGAAGTACTGATACCAATTCAGGACGGAATTATCCAAAAAGTGGACAAGGCAGCTAAAAAAGTTTACTGCCGATTACCCGAAGGTTTACTTGAAATTTATCTGGAAGACTAACCCATGCACATTGATATCATCACTGTAGTACCGGGATTATTGGAAGGGCCATTTGCACACTCCATTCTGAAAAGAGCGGAGGACAAAGGACTAGCCAGTATTCGCGTAATCAACCTACGGGATTATTCAACGAGCAAGCAAAAGCAGGTCGATGACTACGCATTTGGAGGGGGAGCCGGGATGGTAATGTCTATCGAGCCCATCGCACGATGCATAGAAGCACTTCAGAAGGAACGCACGTACGATGAGATCATCTACATGACGCCTGACGGAGCTCGTTTCGATCAGCCTATGGCAAATGCACTTTCGCTCAACCAAAACCTCTTGATCCTTTGCGGGCATTACAAGGGAGTGGATGAGCGAGTAAGAGAGCGATTCATCACCAAGGAAATTAGCATTGGTGATTACGTACTTTCCGGAGGAGAATTGGCAGCAGCTGTAGTGGCTGACGCACTGATTCGCCTGATTCCGGGAGTGCTCAATGATGAGACCTCAGCATTGACAGATTCTTTCCAGGATGGACTGCTAGCACCACCAGTGTACACTCGCCCCGCCGAATATAATGGGATGAAAGTACCGGAAGTATTGCTATCAGGACATGAAGCCAAGATAAACGAATGGAGATTTGAAGCATCGGTTCGCCGAACCCAAGAAAGAAGACCTGACTTGCTCAGGGACAACCAAATCGGGAAAAGCGATGCAGAATCGTATAAGAAATAATTAATAAGCCACGCGTTGGCAAACAGCGAAAGCATAAAAATATAAAGCTATGAGCGATCTAATGAAAATAGTAGAAGCGGAATACAGCGAGGTAAGAGCTAAATTCCCTTCTTTCAAAGCTGGCGATACCATCAACGTACACGTACGTATCAAAGAAGGTAGCAAGGAGCGTATCCAGCAGTTCCAAGGAACTGTGATCCAGCGTAGAAACCCTAACTCTAACGGTGAGACTTTCACTGTAAGAAAAATATCCAATGGTATCGGTGTAGAAAGAATCTTCCCTATCATCTCTCCTGCGATCGAGCAAATCGATCTATTGAGACAAGGTAAAGTAAGAAGAGCTCGTCTATTCTACCTAAGAGGACGTCAGGGTAAAGCTGCACGTATCAAGGAAAAAATCAGAGTGAGAAAGTAAGATATCACACGATTGAAATCAAAAAGGAACCTAGCAATGGGTTCCTTTTTTTGTTTTGTTCGGAAAACATAGGTCATTGTCCATTCAATGAAGTCTTTTTAAAAAATAAAAACCCATCTGTGAAGATATTTTTAAAAGGATTTAACGTTAAAAAATTGGTTAACAGCAATTTGAAACTCATTTTTAATAAACTTTTCCATTATGACCACTTCCATTTCATTCGACCCAAGCTATCAACTTGCCAAAGTTTTCATACGCCTCGGGATGATTTTTTCAGCAGTGATGGTAGCCGTTTTTATCTACATGATTTATCTGGCTTCACTCGGCATCTTGACAGATTGGGATCTATCAATCCAGACTGAGTTTTACGATTATTATCCACCTGCCAATTCTAAATTTTGGCATATGGTGTTCTTTTCTATGCCAGCTATTGGCTTTTTAATTAGCTTTTTTGTTTTGGGCTGGTTGGGTAAAAAAATTCAGCAAGAAAGCGAAGTGTCTCAATTAGCTAGTTAAGTACACTTTCTTCCCTACTTAAAGTTGTTCATATAGTAACCTCTAATTTCCACGCCTAAGTGAACTCAACCCTAAACAGTTTAGGCATTAAGCCAAGGTAAGATTGTACTCTGCACTAAAGTAAAAAAAAAAGAGGGCCGAAGCCCTCTCTACAATTCTAGTCCATCCCTTTGAACTCCACATCGAAGATCAAAATTGAATTAGCGGGAATTTTTTCATTTGTTTCCGAATCCCGATAAGCGTAGGGAGATGGAATAATAAGTTTAGCCTTTGCGCCAGACCTTAATCTTCTGAAAGCAATATCCCAACCTTGAATCACATTACCAGAACCGAGCTGAAAGCTGAAAATATTATAATTACGAGTTTCCACATAGATATTATTATCTCTAGCTACATTCTCAATATTTGTATCAAAAACAGACCCATCACTCATTAAAGATCCTGTATAATTAGTATAAATAACATTTCCACCATTGGGGCGTGACGCTGTCCCTTCTTCTTGTACGATAATAACTACACCACTAGGATCATGAATACGATAAAGGCTATCGATATCAGCCGTATCTAGGTAATCCACAATTAATAGGCTATCTCTCTCAAGGTTCCCTGCTACATCGTAGACGGGGCCTGTATCAAAAGGATTCTGCGCATCGCAGCCTACAAATGCAATTGATAGTACAAGAAAAAAGAAAATACTAACTCGTTGTAAATTCATATTAATTAGTTTCTCGGTCCAGGATTCACTTTTACTAGCTCGAGCTCGAATATTAAAGGTGTATTTGCTCCTATGTTACCTTGACCGTTTCTTCCATAGGCGTACCGGGAAGGAACAAATACTGTTGCTTTTTCACCGGTCTCCATTTGAGAAATCCCAAACTGAAATCCTGCAATAACACTTCCTAAAATAAACTGAACTGGCTCGTACGTTTTGTTTTGATTATAGATCTGATTAGCTCTGGCAACAGACTCCAGAGTTGTTTCAAATACTTGATCAGTCAAAAATTTACCTGTGTAATTTACAGTAACCGTATCTGTGGAATAAAATTCAGTAATAGTATCTGGCTGAGCTTCTAACTGCCAAATCATTCTTATACCTGACTCCTCGTCGTGAAATTCCTTCACATTAACAATAGTAGTGGTATCCACATAAGCAAGTATTGCAGCCTTATCGTTTGCAAGGATGGTAGCGTCAGTAGCCTCATCATCAATGCAAGATGCAAATGCAAAACTTCCTGCAATCAGGCTTAAAATGGCAAATATTCTAAATTTCATAATAGTTGGTTTTGTTTTTTAACAGCTAATTCTAGCTATGGTACGAATGTTACTTTACATCCGCTACATCTACGTCAAAAACAAGTATTGAGTTTGCTGGAATTCGCTCTCCCATTGCGTTCTCACCATATCCAAGTGGCGAAGGGATAAGGAATTTACCCTTTGAGCCTTTTTTCAATAATAGTAGTCCTTCATCCCAACCTGGAATAACTTGACCCATACCGACAGCTACAGGTAGAGGCTCATATGGTCTTCCTTCGTTGAAGATTCCATTTTCCTTCGCTATTGCCTCGATAGAAGTATCAAACAAGCTACCGTCAAGTAGATACCCTGCATAATTGACAGACATGGAAGTGCCTGGAGTTACAGGATCACCCGTACCTTCTTCTTCAATTATATAATAAAGTCCGCTCTCAGTTTTCTGGGCTTCAAGACCTTTTTCTTTGAGGTAATCTTGGATGATCTTATCTTCCTCGATGATTCTCTCTGCTGCTCTTTCAGTTCTTTTTACTTCCTCTGCAGCCATTACTTTCTCATAGTATGCCTGAATACCTTCTTGATTCATAATTTCAAAGGCGCCTAGTCTTACTTTAACCAAATCATCTTCTTTCATGAATGGAGGATAATTGCCACCAAAAATGGTTTTTGCAGTAGATTCAAAAGCGATGCTATCCCCTTTTTTAAGGTTTAGGAAGATCTCATCCATCCCATTTGTTACCTCCATAGAATCATTAGCTTGTACATAACCTGGGAATGGTTGTTCAAGCGTAGATATAATTACAGAATCAGTTGCGGTCAGTACTTCAAGGTTATAAAGTAAATACTCTCCATTTGGAGCCTTTTCATTTCCTTCTTTTATGTAGGTATATTCGATACCATCTTTTTCAGTGACTTTAGTTTTATTGCATGAAGTCAAGCTGCTTGCTCCAATCAAAAGAGCTAGAATTGCCAAAAGGCTTTTTGAATTTTTCATTTATTTATAATTGTTTTTCTAAGATCATAACTTGTCCCGTGACGAAGGAAACGGGATGGAATCTCGCATACATTATATTATCCCTGAATGGGACTCTTGAGTCATGCTAGATTTCATAAAGGATGAGTGATTTTTCAAATTATTAAGGAGGGCTGCAAGCCATTTAATCTACCGCAGCTGGAATAACACGGAATAAATCTTCCTGATGCTCCTCTACTAAAGACTCAAATCGCTCAACTGTTTCTTTTAGGCTCAATGTAGACTTGCCACCTGAGGCATTTTTATGTCCACCCCCATCGAAATATTCTGCTGCAAACTTATTAACAGCTACTTCACTGGATGACCTAAAGGAAATTTTGATGCCATCTTCGCGTTCCGAAAATAGGGCAGCCAGCTTTATCCCGTCCAAAGATAATGCATAATTGACCAAACCTTCTGTATCACCTGTACGGCTTTGATATTTTTTAAGATCTTTTTTGCTGATCGCAAAATAGGCCATATGAAGTTCTTCATGAACTACCAGACGTCTGCTGATCGCAAAACCTATAAATTTCAATCTGTTGACAGAATTGGAATCATATATCCAGTTGGCAATCTGGGAACTATCGGCTCCCAAATCCAACAACTCTGCCACTACCAAGTGGACATTTTTGGTGGTATTAGGGTGCCTAAATCCGCCCGTATCAGTCATTATACCTGCATACAAACACTCTGCGATATCTTTGTCTAGGAGATCTTCATCACCGAGCTGAACTACTAGTTCATAGACCAATTCACAGGTAGCTGCTGCCTTTGTACTCCAAATACGGAAATCAGCAAAATGCTCGGGATCTTGATGATGATCTATATTGACGGTATATGCATCCGAATTTCGGATCATTTCGCCCAATTCATTTACCCTATTTAAGACCGAGAAATCCAAACAGAAGATTATATCAGCTTCAGTTAACTTTTTGGTAGCAAGTTCAGTGTGCAGGGGATTACTAAAATCCAACACAGAATCATTGCCTTTCATCCAATTCAGAAATGAAGGATAATCCGATGGAGTCACCACAGTTACTTCATGTCCTTTCTTGAGTAGGTAGTTAGCCAATCCCAATGAAGAACCCAATGCATCGGCATCGGGTTTGACGTGAGTAGTGATGAATATTTTTTTGGGTGAAGATATCTCTCTCTTAAACGAGGCTAAAGCTTCCATTTTATACATTTAGCTGCTTTTTGGCTCTTGTAGTTCGCAAAGGTCAGGAATTTTTTGACAATTCCCAATTATAGTAGCATACTGATAATGAAGGAAGTAAAGGATAAATACAAAAGTTTTTATGGAGAATGAAGCGAAAAAGCCTATTTTTGCGCCCGATTTAAACCAATGAAATACCAATAACATGGCAACTAACAGAACATTCACCATGATCAAGCCTGATGCTTTTGCAGAAGGAAACTCAGGAGCAATTTTGAAAATGATCGAAGAAGCAGGCTTCAAAATCGTAGCCATGAAAGCTACCCAATTGACCAAAGAAATCGCGGGTAAATTCTACGAAGTTCATTCAGCAAGACCATTCTACGCAGACTTATGCGCTTATATGTCCTCTGGCCCTATTATCGCGGCTATCTTGGAAAAAGAAAATGCAGTAGAAGATTTCAGAAAATTGATCGGTGCCACCAACCCTGCAGATGCTGCTGATGGAACTATCCGTAAGATCTTCGCTAAGTCTATCGAAGCGAATGCGGTTCACGGTTCTGACTCTGACGAGAACGCAGCGATCGAAGGAGCTTTCTACTTCTCAATAACCGAAAGAGTAGGTTAATTCCATCTCACAAATAAATTTGAAAGCACCTCAATTTGGGGTGCTTTTTTTGTTTGTATTTAACCGCAGGAGAACGCAGAGTTTAACACGGAGGCCACGAGTCAGTTGTTAAAGAGACTCATGTTCATTATCCAAAAAAAATTCTATCAGCTTATTGGAAATAAATTAATAAGCATTGGGCTAAAAGCCCAAAATATCATAGCCCAGCCTAGAGGGCTGGGAATTTTTAATTTATACAAATCAAAAAGCTCTGAAAGAGCGAGATACCAGAAAAGCTTAGAATCCCTCCCATTGCAGTCTCCCAAACCTATACACCGCCAACTTTTCTTACGTAATCACTTAAGTACACCCTACCTCTTAGAAAAACTAAAAACACGTACCTGGATACATATACACAAAAAAAACCTCGTTTAATTCTAAAAAACAAGGATTAGAATCTTTTCAAGGCCTTTACCAATACTTATTATACGTAAGTATTTTTTTACATTTCTATTTTTGATTACGTATTTATACTTATATTTGAGCTCTAAATTACGTAGCCATGAAGAAAATTATTGTCATAGGAAATGGAATGGTAGGGTATAAGTTTTGCGAAAAACTAGCCGATCACCCACTTAGAGATCAATTTGAGATCCTAGTTTTTGGCGAGGAAGCAAGACCAGCCTACGACCGGGTTCACCTGAGTGAGTATTTCTCCTCAGAGGATGCTGATAAGCTACTTTTGGCACCGCGTGATTGGTATGCTGAGAATAACATCACGCTTAGAACAGGTGAGATGATCACGGATATCGAAACTGAGACCAAGCGAGTTTTAACCCATAAACATGATTATTTTGAGTATGACTACCTCATTTTGGCCACGGGATCATCCTGTTTTGTACCAAATATTCCAGGGGTAGACAAGCCAGGTGTTTTCATCTATCGGACTATCGAAGATCTCGACGCTATAAAAGACTACGCACAGAAACTAAAGCAAGGTGGAAATATCCAGTCTGTAATTCTTGGCGGAGGACTACTTGGACTAGAAGCTGCAAATGCTTCAAAAGAGCTCGGTTTAGAAACACACGTGATCGAGTTTGCTCCGAGATTGATGCCGCGTCAGCTAGACAAAGCAGCCAGCGATATGCTTCAAGCGAAAATCGAAAGCTTGGACATTAAGGTTCACTTGGGAAAAAACTCAAAGGAAATTGTCGGCGAGGAAGCAATTGAGAAAATCGACTTTACTGATGAGACTTCGCTACCAATAGATATGCTGATCATTTCCGCAGGAATTCGTCCAAGAGATGAATTGGCTGTGAAATGTGGCCTCAGAACAGGTGAACGTGGTGGAGTCTATGTAAATAACAAAATGGAAACTTCCGACCCAGCGATCTACGCCATCGGGGAAGTTGCACTTTATAATAATGGTATCTACGGATTGGTCGCACCGGGATACGAGATGGCAGGTGTCGCTGTTGATCAAATCACAGGCGGTGAGAAAGTCATGAGCCCTTCCATCGACATGTCCACTCAGCTTAAGTTGGTGGGAACGGAAGTAGCTTCCTTCGGAGATCCGTTTATCGAAAATGATGAGGTAACTGCAATCGCTTATGAAAACAAGCAACGCGGGGTTTATAAAAGAATCAACATCGCCAAAGATGGCTCGAAGCTCCTGGGTGGAATTATGGTTGGCGATTCTTCGGATTATAATACGCTTTTCCAGCTTTACATCAATGCGATGAAGCTGCCCGAAAATCCAGAGGATTTGATTTTGGGCTCAAGAGGAGGAGAAAGCAAAAGTGCTTTGGGCTCTGTACTTGATTTGCCTGACACAGCTCAAATCTGCTCCTGTGAAGCAGTAAGCAAAGGCAAGATTTGTGATTCCATTACGAGTGGGACTTGCTGCACTTTCTCCGATGTAGTAAAGAGCACGAAAGCTTCTAGCTCCTGTGGAGGATGTAAGCCTATGGTTACTGATTTGGTCACTGCCACACTGAAGTCTATGGGTCAGGAAGTGAAGGAAACCATCTGCGAGCACTTCGAGTACAGCCGTCAAGAAATGTACGATTTAGTGAAGTTGCACAGCATCATGGATTTTGACGAAGCATTGGATCGTCATGGCAAAGGACACGGATGTGAAACATGCAAGCCGGTTTTGGCCTCGATTTTTGCAAGTATCTATATGGAAACAGCCAATCGTCAGGCTCCTATCCAGGATTCAAATGATAGATTCCTTGCCAATATTCAGCGAAACGGTACGTACTCGGTGGTACCAAGAGTACCAGGCGGTGAGATCACCCCTGAGAAATTGATGGTGCTGGGACAGGTCGCTAAGAAATACGATCTCTATACCAAAATCACAGGCGGTCAACGTATTGATCTTTTCGGTGCCCAACTTCATGAGCTCCCTATGATCTGGAAAGAGTTAATCGACGCGGGTTTTGAAAGTGGCCACGCCTATGGCAAATCACTAAGAACCGTAAAAAGCTGCGTAGGATCGACTTGGTGTCGATTCGGCCTCCACGACAGTGTAAGTTTTGCAATCAGAATTGAAGACAGATATAAAGGTCTTCGCTCCCCTCACAAACTTAAAGGTGGCGTATCTGGCTGTATCCGTGAATGCGCTGAAGCCAGAGGAAAAGACTTTGGAGTGATCGCAGTTGAAGGCGGCTGGAACCTCTTCGTCTGTGGAAACGGTGGAGCGACACCGAAGCACGCAATTCTTTTGGCAGAAAAGCTAGACGACGAAACCTGCATCAAATACCTCGATAGATTCTTGGTTTACTACATCAGAACTGCTGCTCCTTTGCAACGCACGGCTCCTTGGCTGGACAAACTAGAAGGCGGAATCGACTATTTGAAAAAGGTAATTGTCGAAGACAGTTTAGGAATTGGTGCAGAACTGGAAGCTGAAATGGAAGAATTGGTGCAGCGCTATGCATGTGAGTGGAAAGAAGCTATCGAAGACCCACAGATGATGAAGCGGTTTAAGCCATTTGTGAATTCTGAAGAGACTGACGAAAGCTTGGTTTTTGTCCCAATGAGAGAACAGAAAATGCCTAGACCTTGGTAATCCGAAAAGTATAAAATCATGGAAGAATTATTAAAAAACTATCAAACTGTAGCCGAACAGCATGCGATCCATTGGATCAAAGTAGGCCAGACAGGTGACTTTCCGGAGAATGCTGGAGCCTGTGTGAAATACAATACCAAGCAAATTGCCGTTTTCCATTTCACCAGAACAAATTCCTGGTATGCCTGTCAGAATCTATGTCCACACAAGATGGAAATGGTGCTTTCTCGTGGCATGACTGGGGATTCTCAGGGAATTCCAAAAGTTGCCTGTCCCCTTCATAAGAAGACCTTTTCGTTGGAAGATGGCAGCAATTTGAACGGAGAAGAATATAGTATTGCGACCTACCCGGTCAGGATTCAGGAGGGAAATGTATATATTGGATTCGCAGATTAATCCAATTGACACATGAACAAATTCCAGAAAGCAATCTCATTAATCGATGAGATTAATGCTCAAGATCCCACCAAAGAAATCTTCGAAGGAAAGGAATACGCAAAAGAACTTCTGTATTCCATGCGGATGACAGATAAACTTGCTCATTTCGAGCCAGATTGCTCAGAGGCTATGATGCTGGCTGTGCGAGCGCAGCATATTGCCAGATGGAAAATCCCAAGATCTGAATATCCAATGGACAGAGTGGGGTATCTGAAATGGAGAGAGGAATTGAAGAAAATGCATGCTGATATGGCGGCTGAAATTCTCGAGAAATCTGGCTACAATCAAGAGATTATTGACCGAACGAAATTCCTGATCCGAAAAAAACAACTGAAGACTGATCCTGATACCCAAACCATGGAAGATGTGATTTGTCTCGTTTTTCTGGAATATTATTTTGAAGAATTCGCTGCCAAGCATGAGAATGAAAAGGTGATCGATATCCTTCAAAAAACCTGGGCAAAGATGTCTGAAAAAGGGCACAGAGCCGCACTTCAATTACCACTTTCCCCATCGAGTTTAGAATTAGTCAAAGAAGCCATTACGTAAACAAATGACCGGTACACCGCGATCGCTGGATCAAGATACTTTTAATCGTCTCCGCAGACTTTACATCATTGCCTTGGGAGCAATTGCCATCTCCCTGATCGCGAGCCAGATTCTAATCAGACAATATCTGAATGATCAGGAAAATGATAGCCGACTGGTCAATGTAGCTGGTCGACAACGTATGCTAAGCCAAAAGCTAAACAAGGAAGTACTCTTACTTTCCATGGCAAAAACTCTTGAAGCCACAACTTCGCTTTCAGACAGCATCCAACACACCATGGATAGATGGGAAAACGCACATCAAATTCTTCAACTTGGTGATGAATCACAGGATTTTAGCGTAAACAATAGTCTAGAGGTAGCCCGAATGTTTGAGGAGATTAATCCTTATTTCAACCAAGTTACAGACGCTACGCAAAACTTCATCTTTCTAAAATCTGGTAATCCCGAGGATTCTACTGCCATCGCTGAGCAGTTGAAGATTATCGAAACCAATGCGAATAGCTTTCTCATCAAAATGGACGAGATCGTAAATCAATACGACTCTGAAGCTAAAGCAAAGGTTGCGAGCTTAAAGCAGCTGGAGTTACTCATTACCATCTTTACGCTTTTAGTATTAGTTGGTGAGTTTTTGATCATCTTTTGGCCTTCGGCCAAAGCCATGAAGGCGAGTATTCACGAACTGATGGATGCAGAGAAAAAAGCCATCCAAATGGCCAAGAATGCAGATATTCTCAGTCAATCCAAGGAAAAATCAGTTCGGGAATTACAGGCGCTCAGCAAAGCAATGGATCAGATATTGCTTTTCGCCAGAATAACCCCTGAAGGATACATCACCCATATTGGCGAGCGCTTCAGTAGGCTTTATAAAGCTCAAAAATTCAACGTCAACGCGAAGATTTCTGATGTGCTTTCCACCCAAGAAAACGAACAACTGACTATAGATCGAATCATTGCCGAAAATAAAAAAGCGGGTTGGGAAGGTGAATTCAAGACGACTTCTCAAACCGGCGAAGATATCTGGCTGGATGTGTCCATGATTCCTTTCAACTCTTCCGAGGACAAATCAGAACTGATTCTGATTTGCCTGGATATCACTAAGCGCAAAGAATTCATGCATCAGGTGGAGCAACTTACGAAGGAGAGTTTTGAGGAAAAAATGCATCAGCAAAAGGTGATCTCAAGACAAATCATCGAAAACCAGGAGAACGAACAAAATCGCATCGCAAAGGATATTCATGATGGAATCGGCCAAATGCTCACTGGACTGAAATACTTACTTGAAAGTGTGGATACGACTGATCCGGAAAAAGCTGAAGTAAAAATCATCAAACTCAAAGAACTAACCTCGAATATTATCAAAGGTGTGCGTACAGCTACGTTCAACCTTACTCCTCCAGAATTGAAAGACTATGGAATTGTCCCTGCACTGGCAGAATTAACTCAGGAACTTTCCAAACTTACCGGAAAAGACATCGTGCTTTTCAACAAAACAGAATTCTCCCAACGACTGGATTCTTTGGTAGAAATCAACCTGTACCGCATCACGCAAGAAGCAATCAATAACGCAATAAAATATGCAGAATCATCACATATTATTGTCACTGTCTCTCACAGTCAGAATATTCTGAGCATCATCGTCGATGATAATGGTAAAGGCTTTGACAAGTCAAAACTGAAAGCTAAGCCGGACGAAGAAGGAGGAATGGGGCTCACGTTTATGCGTGAGCGTGTGAAATACATCAACGGAAGATTATTCATCAATTCCTCTCCTAACGAAGGAACCAAAGTCACACTCAACATTCCTTTGACGTAGATTTTCTAGATTTTTATACGTAAATTCTGTTACTTTACTACGTATTTACTTAATAGCATATGAACCCAATCAAGATAGTTTTAGCTGATGACCATGAACTGGTCCGTGATGGAATCAAATCTTTATTAGAAAGTGAAAAGGAATTTCATGTAGTCGCTGAAGCTTCAGATGGAAAAGAGGCACTGGAAGTAATCGCCGTTCAAAACCCCGATTTACTCATTGTTGACATTCGCATGCCTAGAATGAACGGCTTAGAAGTAGTGAAAGAAATGACCAAATCATTTCCAAAAATCAAAAAACTGGTGCTTTCAATGCATGATTCTGAAGAATATGTAGTCGAAGCTATCCAAGCTGGTGCGGATGGATATTTACTGAAGGGATCTTCGAAAAGTGAGTTTCTGAAGGCTTTGCATACAATTTCAAACGGCGGGAAATTCTTCGCAGGAGATGTTTCAGCCTACATTATCAATAATTTTGTCAATGGAAATACCAAAACGCCTTCCAAATCGGATGTAATTCCGGAGGAATTAGCAAATCTAACCAACCGGGAAAAACAGATTCTCGAACTCATCTTGGAAGGCAAAGGAAATACTGAGATCGCCGATGCACTGGAGATCAGCAAGAGAACTGCGGAAGTTCACCGCTTTAATTTGATGAAAAAGATGAATGTCAAAAACCTGGTAGAGTTGACGACAAAATCCAGAGAGCTGAATTTAATTTAGCAGTACTTATTAAGTCGGGATGGGGGCTATAGAGATCAGTGATCAGTCGCAGTCTCAGAAATAATAGCCCTTGTTTGGTGAGATAAGAAAAATAAATTGATACTGCGCTCTCTTCGAAAAACTCCGAGTCCTTTGCGGTTAAAAAGGAATTAGAAAAAAATATTCAATTTTATACGTAGTCAGCAATCCACTTAGAGCTATTCTAAGTGGATTTTTTATTTTTTACTTAAATTTATTACGTATTCAGTATTGAAATTACGTATTTATACTTACTTTTACGCTAGATAAAATTAAGTATTATGGAATCACTACTTACACACAAAGCAACACGGTTAAATCTTCTAGACTTTAAATCCGTTCCGATCCGAACTTTTTGGATCACCTCTATCGCATTCTTCATCTGCTTTTTCGCATGGTTCGGGATAGTTCCGTTCATGCCCGATGTAGTAAAAGATCTTGGACTCACTCCTTCGCAAAAATGGAACGCCACAGTTCTGGCTGTTGCGGGAACAGTTTTCGCAAGATTATTAATCGGTAAACTCTGCGACAAATACGGACCAAGACTGTGTTACACTTGGCTTTTGGTCTTGGGATCCATTCCTGTAGTTTTGAGCGGATTGGTACAGACACCGATGCAGTTTATGATTTGCAGACTTTTGACTGGATTCATCGGTGCATCATTTGTCATCACACAAGTCCACACATCTCTTATGTTTGCTTCCAATGTAGTTGGGACAGCCAATGCTACATCTGCAGGCTGGGGAAATCTTGGCGGCGGAGCAAATAGACTGGGAATGCCAATAATCGCTGCTATCGTAATTGGAGCTGGAGTCGCTCAGGCAGATGCCTGGAGATATTCCATGGTGATCGCAGGAATCGTTTGTTTTACGATGGGTTTGGTTTACTATTTCTTCACCAAAGACACTCCTGAGGGTAATTTCAAGGAATTGGAAGCAAGAGGAATGAAGGTACCAAACACCAAGAAAGACAAAGTCGGATTTCTAGAAGCTATCAAAGATTACCGGGTTTGGTTACTTTTTGTCGTCTACGCTGCTTGTTTCGGGATCGAATTGACGGTCTATGGCACCATGGACGATTACCTGCAAAACACTTTTCAACTCGAAAGAATCACTGCAGGAAACATTGTGCTTTCCTTCGCGCTGATGAACATTTTTGCCCGTACGCTCGGCGGGTATTTTGGTGATAAATTTGGAAAAATGAGAGGTCTGAAAGGAAGGGTTTGGTTCCTTGCAGCGATATTAATTGTAGAAGGATTGATGCTTAGCATGTTCTCATTGGCCACTGGACTTTTTGTAGGATTTGCTCTTTTGATTGCTTTTAGCTTATCTGTACAAATGGCGGAAGGAGCTACCTTCTCGGTTGTACCTTTTGTGAATAGAAAAGCAATCGGCTCTATCTCAGGAATCGTGGGAGCAGGCGGGAATTTCGGCGCTTTTTTAGCTGCGCTATTCTTAAGCTCAAAATCTGCAGTAGCAGAAAAGTCCGCAATTCTGGCAAGCGAAGGGTTAGGTTCAGCAGCTGCCGCCGCTGCACAATCCGCCGCCGCTGCAAATGCCGTCTCAGCAGGATATTTGATCATAGGTGGTATGATTGTCATTTCGGGTTTAGTAGCTCTCGCCATCCGATTCAGCACGGAAGATGAAAAAGTTGCAGAAGTAGAATTAAGCAAGCTGCAGCCTGAATTAGTGCGACTAGATAATTAACTTGTAGCATCAGTCCCAAAATAGCTCCTCTGCAATTGACCATTTGTTCTGCGGACGAGCTATTTTGTTCTAAACCTATTTCCAAATTGAAACTCTTGAGTAGTGATCCAAGATAAAAAAATCAAAACCACCTGTTCTTATTGCGGCGTTGGCTGTGGAATAGTCGCTGGCGTAGATGCTCAAAACAAGGTGCAAGTCCAAGGCGATCAAGATCATCCTGTAAATCAGGGTTTGCTTTGCTCCAAAGGCATGAACCTCCACTACGTAGTCAATGACACTTCGGATAGAATTCTTTATCCCGAAATGCGATGGAGTAGGTCACATCCTCGAGAGCGGGTAAGTTGGGACGATGGTCTCGATAGGGCAGCGGGAGTTTTCAAGTCTTTGATTCAAAAATACGGTCCCAACAGCGTAGGCTTTTACATTTCAGGCCAGTGTCTGACAGAGGAATATTACATCGCCAATAAGCTCACAAAAGGCTTTTTGGGAACAAATAACATCGATACAAACAGTCGCTTGTGCATGAGTTCGGCGGTAGTCGCCTACAAAAAAACGTTTGGTGAGGATTCAGTTCCTATTTCCTACGAGGACATAGAATTGGCAGATGCTTTTTTAATTGCTGGCGCAAATCCAGCTTGGTGCCACCCTATCCTTTTTCGCAGACTGGAAAAGCATAAGGAGAAAAACCCGAATGTGAAAATCATAGTAGTGGATCCCCGTAAGACGGACTCCGCTTCTTTCGCAGATATCCACCTGCAAATAATCCCCGGCACTGACATTATTCTTTACAATGCCATTGGCAAAAGAATTATAGATATAGGATTGGCAGATAAGGAATTTATAGAAAAACACACGGAGAATTACCTGAAATACCGTAAGCAAGTGATGGCAACTTCGTTGAAAGAAGCATCCAAGCTTTGTGGAATATCAGTGGATGACATTAAAAAAGTAGCCGAAATCATCGGAGAATCAAAAGGCTTTATCAGCATGTGGGCGATGGGACTCAACCAAAGCGCTATCGGTACGGATAAGAACTTTTCTCTATTGAATCTTTCACTTGTAACTGGCAGAGTTGGCAAGCCAGGAAATGGACCTTTCTCACTCACAGGTCAACCGAACGCCATGGGTGGACGTGAGGTAGGCGGAATGGCAAATTTACTGGCTGTTCACAAAGACCTGAATAATCCTATTCATCGTCAAGAAGTAGCAAATTTCTGGGGAGTAAATGAAATTTCGCCTGAGCCAGGATACTCGGCTACAGAGATGTTTGACGCACTGGAAAGTGGCGAGATGAAAGCCGTTTGGATTATATGCACCAATCCTATGGTAAGTTTGCCAAATTCCAAGAGGATCGAGAAGGCCATGAAAAATGCCAAATTCGTGGTTGTTCAAGATATTTCTCACAAAGCCGATACGCTAGAATATGCCGACCTAGTACTTCCAGCTGCAGGCTGGCTGGAAAAGGAAGGCACCATGACGAATTCCGAGCGTCGTATCTCTTATCTGAATAAAGGCATCAATCCTCCTGGACAAGCTAGACCAGACGTGGAGATTCTTTGTGATTTTGCTCGCAGAATGGGTTTCCGAGGTTTCAATTTCAACAATACCGAAGAAATCTACGAGGAATATTGTGCGATGACCAAAGGCACAAACATCGATATATCTTTCTTGAATTACGATCGATTGAAAAGTGAAGGAACTTTCCAATGGCCTGTTCCAGAATACAGACACCTAGGCACTCCCCGGCTTTTTGCAGATAATAAATTCTACACACCTACTCAAAAAGCGATCTTTAATATCCCCGCTCAAATCGAGAACACTTCCGAAAAAACGAGCAAGGAATATCCATTAATTCTCACAACTGGCCGGGTCCGTGATCAATGGCATACGATGACTAAGACAGGAAAAGTTTCGAGGCTTCGAACGCATTACCCAAGTCCAGTACTGGAAATCAATCCCATCGACGCTTACTTGGACAAGGTAAAAGATGGAGATGTGGTGGAAGTAAAAAGTAAAAATGGAATAGTCAGAGTTAAAGCGAAATTATCTAATAGCATACGAGAAGGTGTAGTTTTTCTCCCAATGCATTGGGGCAAGCAACTTCAAAGTGATCTCAATCGAGCGAATAACCTAACCAAAACCGTAGTCGATCCTCAGTCCAAAGAACCGGATTTTAAATTCACTACCGTATCCGTTTCCAAGTACAAAAAAGCCCCAGAGAAAATCGTAGTCGTCGGTGCCGGAGCGGCAGCCTTCCGCTTTATCCAAAATTATAGAGAACACAATGATTCCGACCAGATTCATGTATTCTCCAAAGAACCGCATCCATTTTACAATCGGGTGCTTTTGCCGGAATATGTAACAGAAGAATTGACTTGGGAGCAACTTCAGAAGATCAAGGAATATGAGCTCCAAAAACTGAAAATCTCTCTTCATACCGGACTATCGATAGATAAGATCGACCCTGAGAAGCAAGTGGTAGTTGACGATAATGGAAAAGAATATCCTTTCGACAAACTGATTCTAGCTACAGGAAGCAGAGCTTTTATCCCAAAAGATGCTCAGCTGGACCTGCCTGGTCGATTTACCATGCGAAGCAAAATCGATGCGGATCGATTCAAAGAATACCTAGACTCTACCAAATTACCTCCTGAAAATCAACATGTGGTGATTATAGGTGGTGGATTGCTGGGTCTGGAGCTAGCTGCAGCTTTACAGCATAATCGTGTGAAAGTAACCATTGTGCAGCGTGCCTCCCGACTGATGGAAAGGCAACTGGATGAAGTTTCCAGTAAGTTACTTTCTCTGGATGTGCAGGAGCGCGGAATCCACGTCTATTTCGACAATGAAGTGAGCACAGTATTCGACGATGAGGAACAAAAATCACTTTCCATCACGCTGAAAAGTGGAAAAATCATTTATGCCAATGCGGTTGTTTACGCAATTGGAACGCAGCCAAATATCAAAATTGCACGAGATAATGGCATCCTATGCGGACGTGGAATCAAAGTGAATCAGCATTTACAAACTAATTATCCAAACATTTTCGCAATTGGCGAGATCGCGGAATTCGAGAATCAGTTGTTTGGTATTACCTCAGCAGCTGAAGAGCAAGCCATGGTTTTAGCCAATTACATTGCCGGAGATGTCAGCAGTATTTATGGCGGATCCGTACTGATGAATATTCTAAAATTCAAGGATTTGGAACTGTGTAGTATAGGTGATATCATCTTTCCAGAAAATGATGATAGCTACGAGGAAATCATTTTTACAGACATGAAGCGTCGTTACTATAAGAAATGTATCGTAAAGGATGATTTGCTTATAGGCGCAGTATTGATGGGAGATAAAAATGAATTTGCTGAATTCAAATCCCTTATCGAAAACAAAATTGAACTTTCTGAAAAAAGGAAATCCCTATTAATGGGATCTTCAGACACTCGACCAGTTATCGGTAAATTAGTATGTAGCTGTAGCCGTGTGGGTGAGGGGAACATCAAGGAAGCAATAGCCGAAGGATGTTCAGATTTCACAGCATTATGTCAGCAAACTGGAGCTGGATTGGGCTGTGGAAGTTGCAAAACGGAAGTGAGAGAAATTCTTCATCAATCAAAAGTACTAGCATGAAACAAAATTATTCTAGAGTAGTCGTGCGAGGCGGAGTGCTTTCACCCGCTGAATTAAAACAGATTTTGGAACTGGCAGAAAGTGCTGGTTTGGACACGATTTCTCTGGGCTCTCGTCAAGACATTCTTTTCATCAAAGAAGACGATTCACTAGAAATTGATCCTCAAAATAAATTTCAGCTGGTATCACCCGAAGAAATAGGGGCAGAAAATATTGTTTCTTCCTATGTGTCCGCTGACATTTTCCCAAATACTCCATGGCTGACCAGCGATCGGTACTTGTACATTTTAGAACAATTCAGAGTCCAACCAAATCTGAAGATAAACATCACTGATCCAAAGCAACGCTTAGTACCATTGTTTACAGGTCACTTAAATTTCATTGCCTCAGAGCATGAAGACTACTGGTACCTGTATGCTCGCTTGCCTGAATGGGAAGAAACCCTAATGTATCCAGCGCTTATTTACAGCTGGGATATGGCAAAAGTGGCTGCTGCAATTGAGGATATTTTGAAGGAGGAACCAGCGGATGTGGAATTCCTTTTTGAGTTGGTCAATGAAGCGGTGGACTCCAACAACCGGACAGTAGATAGTCCGTTGGAAGTGCCATTTTACCCGTTTCCATACTATGAAGGCATCAATCGAGTAGGAAATGATCGCTACTGGCTGGGATTGTATTGGAGAAATAATAGATACTATACCGACTTTTTGAAGGTACTTTGCGATCTCTGCGCAGACAGTAAAATCGGGAAAATATCCATTACACCTTGGAAATCCATCATCATCAAGGGCATACCTGAAAATACAAAGATCGAATGGGAAAGACTACTTGGACGCTACGGTATAAATGTGCGTCACTCCATGCTTGAACTGAATTGGCACCTTCCCGTCAATAATAAATCTGCACTCAAGCTCAAGGAATATCTGGTTGACAACTTCGACAAGAGGGACATCAGTACTTACGGACTTACTTTTGGAATCACTGATTATACGAGGAAAGCTTATTATTTCACCTCCATTATCATAGAGAAGAATCAGCCACCAGCAGAATTGAAAGGCATCAAAATCCGAAATACGTACAATTTGCTTTATGCCAAAAACTTTGATCCAAACACACAGCAATACATCGTCTACGTACAGGAAGTGGATAAGGTAGAACTTCCGGGACTTTTGATCGAGCTGAGCAAGATGTACTTCGAGCAGTTGGGAAAAAAACCGGAGGGCTCCAAAAAAATGGCTACTCCAAAAGAAACTGTGAAAACTGAAGCCTATCAGTGCTCCGATTGTCTGACGGTTTATGATCCTGTATTTGGAGATTTGGTTCAAAACATTGCTCCATTGACACCATTTGAGGATTTGCCTGCAGACTATCACTGTTCTCTTTGCGAAGCTCCTAAATTGAAGTTTGTGAAAAAGACTTTTGAAAAGCAGGTGGATTAAGAAGTTGACAGTGATCAATATCCAGTCTCAGTATGAATCGAGAATAGATTTTAGAAATTACAAGATTTAAAATACTTAGTTTTTATACGTATTTTATTTAGAATTTAATAAGTATTTATACTTATATTTGGTTCGAGATTTAACCACTAACACTCGAACTATGAAAAAGCTTTTTACGCTAATACTTTCCTCAGTAGCATACTATCAAGTTGCAATTGCTCAGGAATTCACGTTGGATGCGGATATACGTCCTCGATTTGAATACAGACACGGATTTGGAAACCTTTTCCCAACGGATGCCAAAGCAGCTGCATTTGTGACACAGCGATCCAGACTCAACATGGGTTTTCAGGACGAAAAGCTAAGCCTCCTTTTAAGTGTACAAGACGTAAGTATCTGGGGCGATACGCAGCAACTCAGTGCTGCAGATGGCAATGATTCTTTTGGGCTCTTTCAGGCTTGGCTTCGTTACTCATTTACTCCCAACTGGGCGCTCAAGTTAGGTCGGCAAGTCATCTCCTATGATGATCAGCGGATTCTCGGTGGATTGGATTGGGCTATGCAGGGAAGGTTTCATGATGCTGCTATGATCCAGTATTCGAAGGATAAGTTCAAGCTAGATTTAGCTTTTGCTTACAATCAGGAGAATCAAAAAACATTGGGAAGCGATTACACCATTACTGGTTTTTTCTCCTATAAAACCATGCAGATGGCTCACCTAACGAAAACTTGGGATAAGGCATCGTTTAGCTTTCTCTTTATGAATAATGGTTTCCAGAAATACACTAGTGATCCTGTCCCGCTAACAGACGGACTTTATAATCGCCAGACTACAGGAACATACTTTACCTTTCCTCTTTCTGCTCTCACTATTACGGGTTCAGCTTATTTGCAGACGGGAATGGCAAATGCCACCACTGATCTGAGCGCATACCAGTATATGCTTGAAGCAAAATATAAAGTTGGAAAAGTGACTTTGATCGCGGGCTTTGAGTCTCTTAGTGGGACAGACCAAGCTGGTGAGGATAAGAATAAGTCTTTCTTCCCACTTTATGGTACAAACCACAAATTCAATGGCTACATGGATTATTTCTATGTAGGAAATCATGCCAATAACGTAGGACTGAATGATGTCTATGGAAAGATCTCGCTGCCAACAGGTGAGAAATCAACTATTGGACTTAATGTCCATGGTTTTTTTGCAAATGGAAAAATGGCTGATGAGCTGGAACAAAATCTAGGTACAGAGCTTGACTTGGTTTATGGAAACACTCTTGGGAAATATGTAAAAATGAATATTGGCTACTCTCAGCTTTTTGCCACGGAAAGTATGAGTGCTGTGAAAGGTGGATCGAGTTCAGAAAACACCAACAATTGGGGCTGGGTACAGCTGATTGTGAATCCAAGGTTGTTGACTTATAAATCGAAACAAGATTAATTAACTTGCTTAAACCTCTCTTTCGCTCCGTCTAAAAACTCAACAAATTCCTGAATATCTGTTTCATACCCTTTAGGCTGAGCGAGGAGATTTTCACTATGATCTAGGATCACGTAGTAAGGTTGCGCATTATTTTGGAAGCGGGTGATCTGAAAATCTGCGTTTTGCTTTCCCAGTGTTTTCTTAACCTTATTGTCGTATTCAGAGGTGTACCATTCACTTTCAGGAAGCTCCAATCGCTCATCGATATAAAGTGCCACCATCACGAAGTCTTCTTTCAGACGCCTCAAAACCTGAGGATCTACCCAGACATTTTCTTCCATCTTACGACAATTCACACAGCCATGTCCAGTGAAGTCAATGAGGAGAGGTTTATTAGCTTTTTTGGCAGCGCGCATCGCCTGCTCATAATCGAAATATCCTTGAATTCCGTGAGGAATCTCCAGTGGGATATCGGCGTATTTGACAGGTTCACCAAGGATGTTTTCTCCAGCTTCAGTACTCAAGCCTACAGTCATTTTAAATTGCTGAGTGGACATAGGTGGAAGATATCCGCTTAGATATTTTAGAGGAGCACCAAACAAACCTGGAATCATGTAGAGAACAAACATGAAAGTTGCCAATGCCAGAAGCAACCGCGGAACTCCAATGGTATCTGCTGGCGAATCGTGTGGAAGGCGGATTTTACCCAGGAGGTAAAGACCTAATCCGCTAAATATCACAATCCAGATAATCAGGAAAATATCCCGATCCAGTATTCCCCAATGATAAACCAGATCAGCTATAGAAAGGAATTTGAATGCTAATGCGAGTTCCAAAAAGCCCAAAACTACTTTCACAGAATTTAACCAACTGCCGGATTTCGGAAGTCTGTTCATCCACTCTGGGAAAATAGCAAACAGCGTAAAAGGAATAGCGAATGCCAGAGAAAAAGCAAACATTCCCAAAATAGGTTTTAACAATTCCCCTCCTGCCGAAGAAATCAAAATTGATCCTACGATCGGGCCAGTACAGGAAAACGACACTAACACTAGGGTGAAAGCCATAAAGAAAATACCCGTAAGACCACCTTTTTCAGCTTTTTCATCTACTTTATTGACAAATCCTGAAGGCAAGGTAATCTCGAACATCCCGAGAAAAGCCAAGGCGAAAAAGATAAAAATTCCGAAGAAAAATAGATTTGGAAGCCAGTGTGTAGCAAGCCAATTCGCAAACTCTGGTCCTTGGATAGCTGCAACTGCCGTGCCCGCAATCGTGTAAATAGCAATGATTGACAAACCATAAATGATCGCATTTCTTATTCCTGTTGCCTTGTTTCCTGCTCTGCCAGTGAAAAAGCTCACGGTCATAGGAATCATTGGGAACACACATGGAGTCAACAACGCAGCAAGCCCAGCCAGGAATGCTAAAATCATAAATCCAAAGAGAGATTCATTTTCCTGGATTGGTTCGATTTCAATGGATGAATCGGCCTCTGCAACAGGAACCTCATCAAACAGTTGGTCGTCATTGCGAGCCGAGGCACGAGGCGTGGCAATCTCTTCGACTGAGTCAGATTGCTTCGTCGTCGTTCCTCCTTCTCGCAATGACGAATCTTCTTCGAACTCAGCTCCTTCACTAGTGGTCGTGATAATTTCACTTGCCTCAAAACTTTGTTCTATATCGAGATCATAATTGACACACTGACCAGTTACGTCAGAGCACATCTGATATTCTAATGTTCCTGAGATTTTTCCTGAAGTAGATCTAGGAATAAAAGTTTGCTCAAACCTTCCTTTTCCTACAAAGTATTTAACGTCACCTTCCCAGATATCCTCGTACTTTGTTTTAGAATCAATGGCTGTGAAATCACCTATTAATTCATATCCGGCTGGATTATCCAGTTTCAAGGTCGCCAAAATTGGCCCTAGATTCGGATCAAAATCATTAGCATAGATATACCAGCCAATTGGAATTTGGGCTTCAAGCACCAAAGTAGCTTCTTCACCTTGCACTAGACTTTTTGGTTCAACTGAAATCGTCCATTTTGGTGGAGCGATAATCTGTGCTTGAGCATAGAAACTGAAGAAAAGCAATGCCAGTAGCAGTAGTTTTCCTGATTTTCCTTTGGCTTTAGTCATGAAGTTGGAAAAGAAATGAATTGAGAATTGGGGCAAAAGGTGGATTTATTTGTCGGAGAGTTTTCTAAACTGACGGAAGAATGCCGCGATAGTTTCTATTCCAATGAAGTAATTTTTCACGCCATAATGCTCATTCGGCGAATGCAGCGCATCGGTGTCCAGTCCAAAACCAAACAATATCGGATCAGAACCTAGTTCCTTTTGGAACAAAGCAACGATAGGAATAGATCCACCTTCACGCGTAGGAATTGGTCTTTTACCAAAAGTCTCCTCCATTGCTGCTTCAGCCGCCTTGTATCCAACGGATGAATCGGAAACAACTGCTGGAGCTCCGCCATGATGAGCTTTCACTTTTACCTTCACAGATTTTGGAGCCATGGATTTAAAGTAATTTTCAAATAGCTCAGCGATTTCTCTCCAGTCCTGATCAGGCACTAAACGCATGGAAATCTTTGCATGAGCTTTTGATGGCAAAACAGTTTTTGCTCCTTCGCCGATATATCCACCCCAGATTCCATTGACATCCAGCGTAGGACGGATCCCTACTCGCTCGATAGTCGTGAAACCATTTTCACCATGAACATCATCAATGTCCAATTTCTCTTTGTACTCATTAAGATCAAAAGGAGCCTCATTCAGTCTTTCTCTTTGCGCAGCAGTCAACTCCTGCACTTTGTCGTAGAAACCTGGAATCGTGATGTGCTTATTTTCATCCTGCATAGAGGCAATCATATCGCAAAGCACATTGATCGGATTAGCAACAGCTCCACCGTAAGTACCTGAGTGAAGATCACGATTGGAACCGGTAACTTCCACTTCCATATAGGCCATGCCGCGAAGACCAACCGTGATGGATGGATCCTGCATGGAAATCATGTGCGTATCAGAAATCAAAATGACATCTGCTTTCAGTTTCTCTTTATTCTCGATGACGAATTTGTCCAGATTGTCAGAGCCAACTTCCTCTTCTCCTTCGATCATGAATTTGACATTGCAAGGCAAATCACCGGATGCCATCATCGCTTCAAAAGCTTTCACATACATGTAAAATTGTCCTTTGTCATCCGCCGAACCACGGGCGAAAATTGCCCCCTCAGGATGAATTTTTGTCTTTTTGATCACTGGCTCAAAAGGCGGAGAATCCCAAAGTTCGTAAGGATCCGCTGGCTGCACATCATAATGCCCATACACTAAGACTGTCGGCAAGGCAGGATCAATGATTTTTTCACCATAAACAATCGGATAGCCTTTAGTTTGACAGATTTCCACCAAGTCTGCGCCCGCTTTTTCCAGACTTTCCTTTACAAAATTAGCTGCTGCAAAAACATCATCTTTAAATTTGGGATCAGCACTTACTGAAGGAATTCTGAGCAAATCCAACAATTCATTGAGAAAGCGATCTTTATTGTCACGGATAAAATCATTAACAGCCATATATCTGGGGATTATTTAGTAAAGCCCCAAAATTATCCTTTTCAGCCTGAAATGCCTATTTTAAAAATGTAATTGTCAGTAGCGAAGACCGTATGAACGAGAGAAGCTGATTAGTGACAAAAAAATGATGCGCATTGAAACATTGAAAACATATCATCAAACTTTGTTCGCTTTGCTACTTTGTAGTCAAAGAATATTTACCACTAAGTCATCAAAGTTAGGTTTGCTCGGCCATGAAGATCGAGTACGAATTCTAGGCTTTGAAACCTATGTTTCTATATGGTTAAAATAATCAACCACATAGAATCATAGAAAACATAGCTTTAAAGATCTTTAATTCTTTGCGGTGAAAAAATAACATCAATATGAAAGCAGTTTTTTGTGAGAAATTTGGTTTACCTGGAAACTTAAAAATCGGAGAATTACCTGATCCTAGACCGAAAGAAAATCAAGTTTTGATCCAAGTAGAAGTGTGTGGAGTGAGCTATCCTGATTTGCTTATTCTTCAAAATAAATATCAGTTTAAACCTGAGCTACCATTTTCTCCGGGTGGAGAAGTGGTTGGGAAAATCACAAAGGTTGGAGAGCATGTGAAGGAACTGAAAATTGGCGATCGTGTCCTAGCACTTTGTCGTTGGGGAGGATTTGCAGAAAAAGTGGCTGTGGATAGTGATCGGGTTTTTGTACTTCCTGATGGAATTTCTTCACAAATAGCAGCCAGCTCTCTCTATTCTCTGAGCACAGCTTACTATGGCTTGAAAGACCGGGCAGATCTTCAAACAGGAGAAACCTTGCTTGTACTTGGGGCTTCAGGCGCAATTGGAATTGCCGCCATAGAACTCGGAAAAGCAATGGGAGCCAAAGTTATAGCTGCAGCATCCTCGGACGAAAAGCTAGTTTATTGTACAAGTAAAGGAGCCGATGAGACTATCAATTATGAATCGGAAGATCTGAAAAACCGAATTAAAGAGTTGACAGATGGAAAAGGAGTCAATGTGATTTTAGATCCTGTGGGCGGGAAATATACTGATCCAGCTTTACGAGGAATGGCTTGGAAAGGAAGGCACCTTATCGTGGGGTTTGCTAATGGAGAAATTCCAAAGATCCCCATGAATCTACCCTTGCTCAAAGGATGTTCTATTGTCGGTGTTTTTTGGGGAAACTTTTCTAAAGTAGAAGCTGAACAAAACAGGAGAAATATGAATCAACTGTATAAGTGGATACTAGAAGCTAAGGTAACTGGGCATGAAGTTGAAGAATATGGATTGGGTAATGCAAAAAAAGCTTTACTGGGTATTCAGGATAGAGGCCACTATAAAAAAGGAGTAGTAAGGATATTTTACTATTAGCCAACTTCAAAAAGAGCGTACAGACTAACCTTTCTCGGAAGTCTGTACACACTTCAAGTTAAGATATAGCTTTCACATTTACTTCTATATTTCCTTGGGTAGCTTTAGAGTAGGGACAAACTTCATGAGCTGCATCAGCCAATTTCTGAGCCTCTTCCAATGACTCAGCATGAGGTATTTTTACAAAAATATCTACTCCCAGACCGAAATCACCTGGACCATAATTTCCCAGATGAACTTTGGCAGTAATTTCAGAATCCCGCAAGCTAGTTTTACCTGCCACAGCCCCTAGCGCACCTCCAAAACAAGCGGCATAGCCCGCAGCAAAAAGTTGCTCTGGATTAGTTTTGCCTCCTTGTCCCCCGATCTCTTTTGGCATGGCGACATCAAAATCCAACAATCCATCCTCAGTTTTCACATGGCCTTTTCTTCCCCCAGTATTTACTGCTACTGCGGTATAATCAATATTCAGCTTTTTCATTTAGTTAGAGTTTTTTAATATTTTGGATATGCTCTAACATATTTAAAAGTGAATAGTTTAGATCTGGTATATTTAATTCGGTGCTCTGGATAAATTTTTCATTCAATGGTTCCAGTACTTCCATGACTTTGGATTGAAGGGATTTACCAGGGTAGGTTAATTCTACATGGACAGTTCGTTCGTCTGCTTCGCCACGTTGCCTTTTCACGTAATTGATGGCTTCCAGCTTTTTCAGCAAGGGGGTCAAGGTACCTGAATCCAGGAAAAGACGTTTTCCTATTTCATTTACCTTCAACCCATCTTCCTCCCACAAAACCGAGAGCACAAGAAACTGTGGATAGGTCAAATTCAATTCATTCAAACTGCTTTGAATAAACTGAATAAGTAATCTGGAACTTGAATAAAGAGAGAGCGAAAGCTGATGGATTGGAAGCATAGGAGAGAAATAAGATTTTATACAATCTAACTGTATAATCTTAAAAATCTATCCCCCTTAAAAGTATTATCTCATCAATTAACCACTTTTTAACCAAGGGAATAGCCATTTTGGTAGGTATAATGAAGCTTGGTATTGGCTTCCCAATCATCTAGAAATACTTGTGCAATCGGATCCCATTTCAGCGGGCGCCCTAATTGATGAGCGATATTTCCGATGGTGCAAGCTGTACAAGAGCTATGACCGATTTCAACGGGGACTACAGGATCTTTTCGCTTAACTATACAATCAATAAAATCTAGGTGATGATCACCAAATCCAAACTCATCTTTCTCGAATTTGCGCTCACAGGCTAGAACATCTGTGTCGTAATTACCTCTCGAAACCTTAATCCAGCCCTTTTCACCTATAAACTTCACTCCCTGCCTTCCTTCGTCAAAAGGCTCAATAATCATGGGCACACCATTTGAATAAATGTATTTCAGCGGTGTAGAATCTGTACCAGGCATCACTTCTACCGGACCATTTCTATCCATTCCCAATCCCCACTGAGCAATGTCAATCATGTGCGCTCCCCAATCTGTCATTAATCCACCTCCCGTTTCTTCATACCATCTCCAAGCTCCCCATACCTTCTCATTTTGCTCAGGATTCAGGCTAATGGGAGGATTTAATTCTTCGTTGTAATGGATATCTGGGAGTGGGCCAACCCATGACTTCCAATCTAATCCTGCGGGCACTGGCTGAATAGGCAAATCATAAGGCTTCGGATGTGGTGGAGTCCCTACATTTACCAAAACCTCCTTGATGTTTCCCAGCATTCCTTTTTGAACCATCCGGACTGCATGCTGAAAATTAGCCCCCGATCGCTGCATGCTGCCTACCGCCAGTACGGTCCCGTTGGAGCGCACTGCTTTAACTAATTCTTGGCCTTCATGTATGGTGAACGTCAGTGGCTTTTCCAAGTAAATATCTTTTCCCGTATGGCAGGCATCAATGGCCATCATCGCATGCCAATGATCCGGCGAAGCGATCACGACCGCATCTACCTCAGGATTGGCTAATAATGCTTTATAGTCAACATAGACTTTCAGTGCTGGTGCCTCTCTTTTTTCATCCTTATAATGCTTTGCTACACGCTCTTTGAATCGTTCCAACTTAATTTCATAGACATCTGCACCAGCGACGACATCTACAATTGGGTTTTTCATCATGTTGCTCAGCAATCCCATAGCTTGCCTTCCTACACCAATGAATCCAAGTCGGATTTTGGATGAGTCTGCGAATGCATCAGAAGTCTTACCAAAACTTAGGTTTGGGATCACACCTAGTCCGACGGTACTTAGAACAGAAGCGCTTAAAAACTTCCTTCGGGAAAAATTTGATTTGCTCATTGCAAGGGAGATTGAGTTATTAAATGGGTCATGTGATAATTAGGCAATAAAGTACTGATTTTCTGAGGTACTGAAAAATATTAAAATGGCTATTTGATTAAAGGTTCTTGCTATCTCTATTTGAAGAAGAAACTCTTTTGGGAAATTTATACTTTTGAAATGGAGAAGAATAAAGCTATGACGATACAACAACTAGAATACCTAATTGCAGTCGATAAACACAGGCATTTTGGCAACGCTGCGGAAAGTTGTTTTGTAACTCAACCCACACTGAGTGCGCAGCTTAGTAAGTTAGAAAGGGATTTGGGGGTTATTCTTTTTGATCGAAGTAAAATGCCAGTGATCCCTACTGAAATGGGTGTGCAAATAATCAGGCAAGCTAAAAAGGTAGTATCAGAAAGTAAAGGAATTTTTGAATTGGTAGCTGACTTGAAGGGAGATGTTTCGGGTGTGATTAAGTTGGGTATCATTCCTACGTTGGCACCGTACCTATTGCATCTTTTTATCAGAAGATTTTTGGAGAAATATCCATATGTGAAGCTCGAAGTGCAGGAAATGGTTACTGAAGAGGTGGTGAAAAAATTAAAAAATGACGAGTTGGATCTAGGCATTATTGTGACCCCCTTGGAGGAGGCAGGAATAGTAGAGAAACCGATGTTTTATGAAAAGTTTTTTGCCTATTTATCAAAGGAACATCCCTTATTAAAAGAGTCAGTTTTCCATCCAGAAAAAGTACAGAAAGAGGATTTTTGGGTACTTCAACAAGGCCATTGCTTCCGAGACCAGGTAATTAATCTATGTGATCAAAGCCTGAGCGGGCCAAAGAATTTTCACTATGAAAGCGGTTCACTCGAAGGACTAAAGAATATGGTGAACCGATACAAAGGAGTTACACTATTACCAGAATTAGCAACCTTAGAACTTTCTGATGAGGAAAAAACGCGATTAAGACCGTTTGACGGGGAGTCACCTACCCGGGAAGTAAGTATTATATTAAACCGAAGTTTCCTCAAGCAAAAGCTCGTGGAACTGCTATACAAAGAAATCACAGATTCCATTCCTCAGAAAATGACCTCTAAAGCTCATGGGAAAATAGTGAGGTTTAAATAAGATTTATTGCTTGGTTAGTATATAATGATCTGCAAGATCTCCGGTGATCATATTTCCCTTCATGTCGAGTTGCCAAAGGCGATTTTCACCAACTTTATACTGCCTCGGCCCGTTGCTTACCCGCTCCAGCGTGATAATCGATCCTGTTTCGTCCCACGTAAATATGCCCATATCATCCTCTTCTAGTGCGTCATTTCTACCAAAATAGTGCGTTGACAGCTTATAAGTGCGATCAGTATTGAGCGTAAGTGTGGTTTCTATCCCCTCACAACTGGCACAGGGAACAGTGCCTTTGTAAGTTCCATTCCAATCTAATGCGGTGGCGGAATTATCTCCTTCATACAAGTATTGGTCTGAGGCTATGATTTCTTCCTCATTTTCAGATGTTGATTGGGAATTGGAGCAGGAAGTAGTCAGTGCCAAGGAAGCAAAAAGTCCTAGTAGGATCAGATTTTTGTTCATATTTAATCGATCAATTTTGCGAAGAAAGATCAAGAATTAGACCGAAAGAGTCATTTCATAGGAATTTCACATTCTTTTGAATGAGGTGGTAAAAACTTAGAGCAATTATTTGGAGCAATACTATCAAGATGTTAAAATCACTAATGAAGATTAGCTATTTTTTTTAACAGCCCTTACTAGTTGAAAACACCAAAGTGCCAAAGCACACCAGCAGGATCATGGAGAAAAAACTCATTTCCCCAGTCCTTATATTTTATACTACTTAGTTTAGTGCCAGGAAATTTATCTGGTAAACCTAGAACTTTTATCGCTTCCCAATAGGACTCAAGATCATCTTCGACCTCTAGAAAAATCATGGAGTTTTCACACCAGGATTTCTCATAAGCATCCTGTAAATAGAAGGCTAGAGAATCTGTCACATTTACTAAAGACATTTTGGTGTCAAGAGACTTCACCTCAAAACCCAGCACTTGGTAAAAGCGAATGCTCTCATTATAGCTTTTTGAACCAATAAAGGTTCTAATAGATTTGGCTGGGTGTATCATACGCCGAATTGTGTCAGATGGTGATCGAGATGTTTATAAAAAAGGGTATTCCATTCCTCAGCAGTTAGCGGACCAAAGGAAAGAGATTCCTTTCCCTCAAAATATGGGATGCCAAGGTCTCGGGTTTTTTCTAAAAAGCCAATCAAACGTGCTTTTTCTGTCTCAAAATCCCTTCGCTCAGCAATAATGAAAGCTGGAGCAGTTCGAGAATTTTTCGGATATGGTTTATCATTAACAACACCCTTCTTTACGAAGGCTTTTAACAAGAACCGCATAAATGCATTTGGCTTTGGATGCTTATCGGTAAGGGCCATTTCATAAGCAACACAGCAATGAGCCATCATTTGATCTACCCGCATGATCCCCCACCTAGGAGTGGTCTCTGGAGTTAGCTCATTTATTCTGTCGATCAATTCCTGAACGATCTGGGGATGAAAAATATTTTTCATGACTTGGCATCAAAAAGGTTTAAGATTCAAGTTAAGAAAATGAACTCAAAAACGAATTCCAGAAGGGTTCCATTTTTCTTGTCGAGACCAAATACGACAAACTGACTTTTAAAACTTTTATAATCAGTCAATTAAATTATTTTGGTTTATAATATAAACTTATTTACATTTATCATATCAAACACTTAACACTTAAAATCATGGAAAAAGAATTATCAAGTAGTGAGTCCTTAGCGATCATTACTGATATGATCGCTAAGGTCAAAAAAGAAGCTGCAGGAGATGGAAGTTTCCACCTGCTACTGTGGGGATGGGTAATTGCTATATGCAATTTTGGATATTATGCGCTGGAGAAAGCAAATTATGAACATCCCTATTACATCTGGATCCTTGTAATTCCAGCTTCCTTATTCAGTTTTTACTGGAGTTATAACAAGAGGATTAAAGCAAAAATTAAGACCCACCTAGATCAAATCCTTGATCAAATCTGGATAGGAATATTTATAGCGATCCTAATTGTTTTGGCCTTTATGCCAGTTCTAGGATACAATCATAATCCGGTAATTTTGATTTTGGCAGCAGTAGGAATGTTTGCAACAGGAAGTATAATTAGGGCTACAGCAGTGAAAATTGGCAGTTTGGTGTTAGCCATAGCCGCAATTATAGCGTTCCTAGTTTCAGTTCCTGATCAATATTTAGTTGCTGGAATTGCAATGGTTTTGGGATATCTTGCGCCTGGTTATTACTTAAAAAACACTTATCGTGAGCGAGTTTAAGCCATTAGACCCTCTTTTACATTCACAATTACGCCTTGCCATCATGTCTATATTGATCAGCGTGGAGTCTGCGGAATTCACATTTCTCAAAGAGAAAACTGAATCCACAGCTGGAAACCTGAGCGTGCAGCTAGATAAACTAGATAAGGCTGACTACATCAAAATCACCAAATCTTTCAAAGGCAAACGTCCGCTAACTACCTGCTCTATAACCCAAAAAGGCATTAAGTCTTTCGAGAGATATGTGGAGAATCTTAAAAATTACATCACCTAAAAAAATTTGAACATTAAGTTTACGGAATAAACAAATTTATAGAAATCATGAAAAAATTAACTATTCTAATTCTTACCCTTTCAGTCATTTCAAGCATGGTAGTTGCCCAAAACGGTGAAATCAATAAAACTTCCCAAGCTGAAGTAAAAAAGCTTTCCTTCCTAGTTGGTGAGTGGTCGGGATCCGGTTGGATGGTTGGCCAGGATAGAGTTAAGCACACATTTGAGCAAACTGAAAAAATTCAGTTCAAACTAGATTCTACAGCAATTCTAATAGAAGGGTTAGGTAAATCAGATGGAAAAATTGTCCACAATGCTCTAGCCATCATCACATCTTCCGGAGAAGAAAATCAATATGATTTTCAATCATTTCTTTCATCTGGACAAAAGGGGACCTTCAAATCTGATTTGAAAGAGGATGTATATTATTGGTATCCTGCGGAATCTGTCAGGTACATCATCAAAATAAATGAGAAAGGGCAATGGTTTGAAATCGGCGAATTCAACCAAGGTGATACTTGGTATACATTTTTGGAGATGACACTGGAGAAAAAAGAGTGAAATGCAAGGTTCAGAAACCTTTCAGAATTATACCTAAACCCCAATAAACTAAGATTAAGATACAGCCTAATTCTCACGAAAACGCTGATTACTGAAAGCTCTTCTAATTAAAAATAGTAGCTTGCGAGTCTCTAATCACCCCTTGCCACATATATTTTCTGTTGGATTCAGAATCATCTTAAAGTCTAACGCCAATCGGCAAGTCATTTTCTAAGGTTGAAAAGTTAATCTCCCAATGCTTAAAAAATTACTTCCCTCTTTATTAATCATGCTTGTGTTATTGTTAGCCGGTGCCATCATGCATTGGTTAGGAAGACCTGTCTACTGGCCAGGATTCATTGCAATGATGTTTTTCTATGCAGCTATTTTCTACATAGGCACTTATGCTGCCAATATGAAAGGACAGGATACGGAGGATAGTGTCATGCTCGCTGGACGATCCCTTCCACTGGGTGTCGCCATATTTACCATGAGTGCTACTTGGGTAGGAGGAGGCTATATCAACGGAACAGCCGAGTACACTAATTCTTCGGGTATTGCCTGGGTTCAAGCACCCTGGGGATATGCACTAAGCCTCATAATTGGAGGCTTATTTTTTGCGCGAAAAATGAGAAGATATGAGTTTAAAACCATGATCGATCCCTTGGAGCAGCGATTTGGTAAAAATGTAGCTGCAGCTTTAAGCCTACCAGCTATTACAGGAGAACTATTTTGGACATCTGCTATCCTTACCGCACTTGGCACCACTTTCGGCACCGTTTTAGGGATGGACTTCGTTCCTTCCATCATCCTATCTGCAGCCATCGCCATCGCATATACGGCCTTAGGCGGATTGTGGGCTGTAGCTTTTACCGATGTTTTACAGATGATTCTATTGTTCGTTGGACTTATTCTTGTTATTCCTTTTGCGCTGGAAAAAGTAGGGGGATGGGACTACGCTTGGGCTACCTATCAGGAAAATAAAGGAATTTATGCCAACCTGTTTCCTCCTATCGACGGATGGAAAAGTGACCTTTGGGGAGACAGCTATTGGAACTGGTGGGATTCAGCCCTTCTTTTAATCTTTGGCGGAATTCCTTGGCAGGTTTATTTCCAACGAGTATTGGCTTCCAAAAATGAGAAAGTAGCCATGCGACTTTCGATCATTGCTGGTTTCGTATGTATGATAGCCGCGGTTCCAGCTATAATGATAGGAGTAATAGGCAATGTGGTAGATTGGAATGCCTTGGGAATAGCTCCTCCAGAGGAAGCGGCACTTACTCTACCCTATGTAGTAAGATATTTGACCAATCCTGTCGTAGCGACAATCGGTCTCGGGGCCATTGCGGCTGCTGTGATGTCCTCGGTAGATTCTTCTATCCTCTCAGCTTCCTCCATGGCATCTTGGAATCTATATCGAAAGCTCATGAAGCCAACTATAGATTCAAAATCTCTTGCCAAAGTCATCAAAAAAGTGATCTGGATAATAGGGATAAGTGCCACATTGATTGCTCTGCAGGTTAAAAGCGTCTATGCACTTTGGTTCTTATGTAGTGATTTTGTGTACTGTATTCTGTTCCCACAGTTGGTTTGTGCACTCTTCGATAAAAAAGCTAATCGCTATGGTGCAATAGCAGGATTACTTGTGTCTGTGATTTTACGATTTGGTGGGGGAGAACCTACATTGGGAATTGAAGCTATTATTCCATATCCAATGACTCAAGTGGATGGAACGGTTCTTTTCCCATTCAGAACACTAGCTATGGCCTGTGGTATGATCAGTATTTTAGTCGTCTCTAGGCTAACGCAAAAAAGTTGCCCTCCAACAGAGCTCAAAAAAATGGGATAAATTAATGTTCCACCTTTAGTCAACAAACATTGACTAAAGGTGGATAAGTATCTTCAAGAATGATCCTTGATTATAAAATCAGCGCAACGCTCTCCGATCATCATTACAGTCATGTTAGGATTTACACTGGTGATAGTAGGAAACACGGAAGCATCAGCGATACGAAGATTGCCTATTCCATTTACCTGTAACCTGCTGTTAACCACCTGATTGGTGTCGTGATCACCAGCCATTTTGCAAGTTCCTGCTGGATGATAGACCGTATTGTGCGTTTTATAGATATAATCAACAATTTCCTCGTCAGTTTGTATAGCTGATCCAGGAGCAAGTTCTCTTTTTATCCAGGGCTTAAGAGCTGGTTGATCCGCTATCTTACGAGCGATTTTTATACTTTCCAGCATAACTTTTATATCATACCCTTCTGGATCTGTAAAGTATTTTGGATCTATTATTGGTGCTGCTTCAGGATCTTTGGATTGTAATCGTACAGTTCCCTCACTTTTTGCCTGCATCACATTTGGCGTCAGCGAAAATGCCTGTTTCGCCGTAGGAAATCCAGCAGGGACAGTATGCATATCAAACGCTTCCGTTCCTAAATGAAACATAATATCAGAAATTGGCAAATTAGGATCAGACTTACAGAAAATGCCTATTTCATATTTCTGAGCTGTTTCAGTTGGAACTGGTTGAGCAGACTCCCATATAATCACACCTTCTGGATGGTCGACCAAATGGCTTCCCACTCCCGGCAAATCCTCCACTAACGGAATACCCATTTCTCTGAGATGCTCTGCCGGCCCTATACCAGAAAGCATCAAAAGTTGTGGAGTCTGAAATGCGCCTCCAGAAAGTATAACTTCTTTTTCTGCGTAGAAATCACCTTTGCTAGTTTCTAAGCCAATCACATTTTTGTCGGAATCTAAAATCAGGCGATAAGCAAATGTCTCAGTGAGTATGGTGAGATTTTCTGGAAGTTGGTCGTAGGGGTGCAAGTAGGCTACAGAGCTGGAATGTCTGATATTTCCTTTCTTATTCAGGGAAAACCAACCTACCGATTCCTTGTATTCACCTTTAATAAAATCACCTTTAGGCACGCCAAATTCCTCACTGGCCTCTATCACGGCTTTGCCACAGGCATTTCCCGAATTGGAAACTTCGAGATTCACTTTTTCGAAAACCTTATCGAAGAATGGTTTGACATCTTGAGGAGCCCAACCCTCTAATCCCAAATCAGTCCAAACCTGAAAATCATAATCTGGTGCCTGAAAAGCAATTGCCGAGTTATGGGAGCTACACCCTCCCATTACCTTGGCACGGCTATGTCTCATATTGGAATTTCCATTTTTCTGTGGTTGGATGGTAAAGTCATAATCCAACTCTCCTTCCAATAGTGATTGCCACCGATCAAGCTGAAGCACATCTTCACGCTTTTCATCTGAGATACCTGCCTCTATTAGTAGTACGTTACCGGCCTTATGCTCAGCTAGGCGATAAGCAGTGATCACCCCGGCAGAACCTCCGCCGACTACTATAAAATCATATTTCATAATTAAATTTTAAATGTTGATTTTCAGACAATTACTTGTCTTAGAAATGCAATTAGAAAGGGTTTCCCAAGTCTTTCATGGCGATATAAACTGTTTTGAGTTGGGAATAATGTTCGATTGCCGCCAATCCATTTTCACGACCAATTCCTGATTGTTTATATCCGCCAAAGGGAATTTCCACAGGAGTGATATTAAATGTATTTACCCAACATATCCCTGCCTGCAATTTCGCCACCATTCGATGAGCCCTTCTCAAATCATTTGTATAAACGCCTGCCGCAAGACCGAAAGGCGTATTATTAGCACGTGCTAAAACATCTTTTTCATCTGAAAAAGTCAAAATAGACATCACAGGACCGAAGATTTCTTCCTCCACTATTCTTAACTCATCTTTTGGGCTGGCAAAAATAGTAGGCGCTATAAAATAGCCACCTTCACAACCTGCAACCTCAACTTGATTCCCACCGCAAATCAGCTCCGCTCCTTGTTCCTTTCCTAATGAGATATAACTCATTACTTTCTCAAAATGATTCTTATTGATCATCGCACCTATATGCGTAGCAGGATCAGCTGTATCTCCAACTTTTAGTTTTTTGGTCCGTGCTACCAGTATTTCAAGGAATTTTTCACGAATGGAAGAATGCACAAATACGCGGGTTCCATTACTGCAAATCTCACCCTGTGTATAAAAATTACCCAGTAAAACGCCATTTACTGCTTCCTCAAGATCTGCATCTTCAAATACAATTATTGGGGATTTGCCACCTAGCTCCAACGTGACATGCTTTAGAGTAGCTGCCGCAGCCGCCATCACTTTCTTGCCAGTTCCTACTTCTCCAGTAATGGATACTTTAGCAATATCAGGATGTGAGGTCATCATTTGCCCTACCTCACCGTCACCTTGCACAACATTGAAAACACCATCAGGCAATCCAGCTTCTTTGAAAACTTCAGCCAACTTATATGCAGTGACTGGTGTAAGTTCTGCAGGCTTGAATATCATCACATTTCCACAAGCTAAGGCAGGGGCAGATTTCCAACAAGCAATCTGAAGTGGGTAATTCCAAGCTCCGATGCCTGCACAAATACCCAGCGGCTCTCTACGGGTGTACGCAAAATCACCCCCCAATTCTATATGCTCACCGTGCATGGAAGAGGCTATTCCTGCATAATATTCCAGACAATCTGCCCCTGAAACCACATCTACTTCTAGCGCTTCACGAATCGGCTTACCTGCATCCTGTGATTCAAGTAGGGCCAATTCATCATTTTTTTCACGTAAAAGGCGAGAAGCCTTATGTAAAATCCTTCCGCGCTCGGTTGGGGACATGACAGACCAAACCTCAAATCCTTGCTTAGCGGATTCTATAGTTTTCTCAAAATCCTCAGCAGAGGCACTGCTCACTTCATTTAGAACTTTCCCAGTAGCGGGATTGTAGTTATTAAACTTTTTGCCTGAACCTGGAAATGGCGTGTTGCCAATAAATAATGGAATGCTATGCATGAATAAGGTCTATGGATTAGAATGGAGGAGTGAATAAGTATCCCAAATGTATCTTGCGGGCATCACTTCAGAAGAAATCAACTCAGCTCCAAATGTAAATTTATTCTAATAGATTGTGCCCCTAACTCGAATACCGAGCTCGGGTACGTTTGTTAAATGGTGAGATAAGAGATCATTAGTTCGAAGACTTTGTAAAGCATTTAAAATGAACCCTATGAGTACTCCCTTTTTTTGGTCTTGAATGATGCCACATAATTATTGTCCATCGAAAAGGCTCCCTTTTATTGTTCAAGATGGCTTTATAAATTCATTTTAATCTCTATCCCGTTAGGCAAATAAACTAAGCTTTCTAAGGATTGAAATTAAGAAGGTTACAAATGCTGGACTTCGTATTTCCTTAGCAAATCATAAACCTGATTCTTGAATATTGTTACTTTCTCCTCGTACACTTCTGGATCATCAAACATGGAGAGGTAATAATATGCCCCCTCTACAACCACGAAAATCTGCTCGGCTAGAAGTTCGGTATCCTTCCCGTGTAAAGTTTCGTCTCTATCGAGTATGGCTTTCAGATTTTCTCTCAATTTTTCATGCAGGACACGATACTCATCTTTGATTCTCTTATTTCTAAAGATCAAGCTGAAACAACTGTAGAAGACACCATCGTCTAAAAGCAAATTCCAATCTCTGGAGAAAAGCCGATCGACAAAGGTGTGTGGATCAGCATAATTTTGAATTTCAAGTTCCTCAAGCATGGGCTGATAGATCATCAGCATTTGTTCCAAGATGAATGAAATCAAATTTGAAATCAGAATCTCACGAGTAGGAAAGTAATGCATGATCAAACTAGGTGGCATGCCGAGGTGCTTTCCTATTTTAGCAATCGACGTGTTTTCCAGCCCATTTTGTTTTGATAACTCATAAAACCCACCAATTATCTCTTTCTTTCTTTCATCCGAAATCTTGTTACTCATATTAATAAAGTGTTAAAAGAAAGTTAATAGGACTAATATAGTTGTAAAATTCGTTGGAAACCCAAAAATCAATATATAATATTGAATGAGCGTTCAATTTATGCTTTTAAAATCAATTGTAAAAATAATCTTTTAAATGTTTAATAGCTCGAGTTAAAATTTGGAGGCAGCTTAAAGCCCCCAAATATCCGTTCCAAATAAAGCACTCAAATGAAAAGAAGAAAGTTTTTAGCCCGTGGAGCCACTCTTGCTATAGGAGTCACCGCTCCAATAGCAGCAGCGAAAGCCTCCGAAAAAGCCACTTCAAGATCTCCAATACTCACGATTGCGCATATCACAGACGTTCACATCCGACCAGAAGAAAATATTCCCAACAGAGCAATTGATTGGCTCAGGGTAGTTAAGAACCATAAGCCAGATTTTTATTTAAATGGTGGTGATAGCATACACGATGCATCGTATGACGAGGTATCGCGCGAGCGGACACTAGAGCAATGGGAAGCATGGGATCAGTTTAGAGCGGAGATCAAAGATTCGAAAGTCTATAGCTGCATCGGAAATCATGATCCCTGGTGGGATGCTCCGGCAAAAGAAGATGAAATGTATGGTAAACCCTATGTAGTAAAGCGGTTGAATATACCTGCTCCCTATTACAGTTTTGATGAAAAAGGCTGGCATTTTATTATCCTGGATGGTAATCATGAAGGGATTAGCTTGGGTGGAGTGCAGATGAAATGGTTAGAAGATGACCTTGCCAGTTTGCCTAGCAATACCCCGACGCTTATCATGTCGCATTTCCCCATTACGTCTATTACCAATGCTTTGGTAGGCGGGCAGCATAGTGACCATAAGGAATTGAAAACTCTTTTCTACAAGCACAAAGACAAAGTACGTGTCTGCCTTAGCGGTCATCAGCACCTGTTAGACAGGGCCTGGTACAACGACGTACACTATTTCTGCAATGGTGCTTTGAGTGGTTTTTGGTGGGGTGACGGAGATGATCAGTCTGCTGGAAAGCAATACTATTTGGAGACTCCTCCGGGTTTCGCTATTCTCAAACTTTATTCGGATGGAACTATAGAAAATAAATATTTCCCGATGGTGTAACACCTATGTATTTCTATGTCTGCCAAGAGCCACCAACTTTATGGTGGCTTTTCCTTTCTATCCTTTGCATGCCAAAAATAACCATCTACATAATTTGAAGAACTCTCAATGTGTGCATACCAAAATATAGTGTTTTGGGTAGATAATATATAACTATATGCGGCCCAACATCATGCTATAATCCTCTCCAATTCCAAATCACTCTTCGTGTTATTGTAGCTTTTCGTAAATGTGAATATTAGGGTTTCAGTGTTAATCAAGTATTATAATATGATTATTAGGAATAAAATTCCTTTGATTGAAAGAAATCAATATTTAATATTGAATGAATGTTCAATAAAATTTTGTACTTTCAATTGATTTTGAAAGAGAATTATAACTGAATAAACCTTACTCAATTCACTATTTTATGAGAGAAATTTTACAAACGTCTGCATTTTGGAACAGGCTAAGCAAAGGGTTAGGACTGCTAGTTCTGATGGTCTTTGCCATCTGTTTTGAATCACTTGCTCAAGGGGAAGTGAAAGGAAAAGTGACCGACAGGTCAGGTCTGGGCATGCCCGGAGTTTCAGTACTGGTAAAGGGAACACAAAAAGGAACTATTACAGATCTGGATGGATCTTATAGCATAGTTGTTACTTCTGAAGACGCCGTTTTAGTTTATTCATTCATCGGATACGAATCCATAGAAAGACCTGTTGCTGGATTATCAGTAATAGATATAGAGATGAAAGAATCGGACACACTACTTGAGCAGGTCGTAGTCGTCGGATATGGTACTCAGAAAAAAGTAAACGTCACTGGGGCTGTAGATCAACTAGCAGGAGAAGATATTGCTAAGCGTCCAATTGCAAATGTAGTCCAGGGTCTTCAGGGCATGAGCCCAGGCCTGAATATCACCTATCAAGGAGGAAAGCCCGGTACAGTCCCAAATATTAATATTAGAGGTTTTACTTCCATCAATGGTGGTGGACCACTAATTGTCATCGATGGGATTCCAGGAAATGAAAGCGATTTATTAAGACTAAGCCCTTCTGATATAGAGTCTTACTCCGTATTGAGAGATGCAGCATCTGCAGCTATCTACGGAGCAAGAGCTGCCTTTGGTGTGATACTGATCACAACAAAGAATGGTACTGAAGGCAATCAAAAAATTTCCTACAATAGCTTTTTTGCTTGGGGAAAACCTTCCGTTCTACCTGAGCCAGTGACTGATCCATACATTTATTCACGAGTGCTGGAAACATCTACCAACAACACTCCTTGGGACTACGTGAACTACACAGATGCGCAATACCAATGGGCTAAAGAACGCTCAGAAGATCCAAGTATCGAAGACACTAGGCTAGACCCTATCAACCCTGATCTGTGGGCTTACATGGGTAGCAACAATTGGAATGAATACTTTTTCAACCCTTCTAGTTTTTCGACTAATCAAAGTCTTTCTATCAGTGGTAAATCTTCTGGTAAAATGCCAATTGGATATTATGTTTCTGGCGATTACACCAAAGAAAATGGCCTGAATAAACTTGCTCCTGATTACTGGGATCGCTATTCCCTCCGAGCAAAGATAAATATGAAGCCAATGCCATGGCTGACTGTTGACAACAACTTGAATATCTACCAAACCGAACGTGCGGATCCTTCTACAGATATTACAGACATCTATTATTTACAACCTACTGATGTTGCTGTCAACCCAGATGAAACTTGGGCAAACACTAGTGCAGGACGATTGGCGGCTAGACTAGTAGACGGAGGTAGAAATCAGGAAGACATGATTGGTTTTCAGAATATCATTCAGGCAACAGCCTCCTTTATGGATGGTGACTTGACTTTTACAGGTCGAGGTAGTTTCAAAAGAGAGCAGTGGAAGTATCACTGGGATCAGAGAAAATTTAATATTGGATTTGGACCAGATGACGTCAGAACTGAAGGAGGAGCAGGCTCTGTGATCGAAAGAAATGGAACACTTATCGGTACGATTTTCGATCTTTTCGGTAAGTATTCCAAAACTCTAGGAGATCATAAATTTGATCTACTGGCAGGTTTTAATCAGGAAAATTATGAATACTCAACCATTCAGGCGGAAAGAAGAGTCCTCATTTCATCCTCTCTCCCTTACATTGGCTTGACAACAGGAGACGCGTTTGTCACTCCATCTTATAGCACATACGCTTTACGAAGTGGTTTTGGAAGAATTAATTACTCATTCAAAAACCGATATATTCTTGAAATCAACGGTAGATATGACGGCTCTTCAAGATTCCCAAGTGATAATCGCTGGGGCTTCTTTCCATCTGTATCAGGCTCATGGCTGGTAATGGATGAGGATTTTTTCTCAGGTTTGACCAGTGTGGTTTCTACGTTTAAAGTTAGGGCATCCTACGGTAGCCTAGGAAACCAAAATGTATCCAATTTTGGCTACATCCAGAGTCTGCCGACAGGACTTTCTAGCTACCTGATCAATGGAAACCGACAAACAGTAATCACCTCATCACCTTCTTTGGCAGTTGATCCTACTAATTATACCTGGGAAAAAGTAATTACAAACAATGTCGGTTTGGATTTCGGGATGCTAGGGGATCGAGTGAGCGGAACTGTAGATTATTTCATTAGAGATACTAAAGGGATGCTAACTGATCCAGTGGAATTGCCGGCTGTACTTGGAACCAGCCCTCCAAAGCAAAATGCAGCTGATCTGAGAACAAAAGGCTTTGAGCTTTCTTTGGGATACAGAGACCAAATTGGAAACGCATCGAATCCAGTGAAGTTTGGAATAAGAGCAATCCTTTCTGACTCCAAATCTTTCATCACCAGTTTCCAAAACGAAAACCAACTGTTCTCAAATTACAGAGTTGGTCAGCAAATCGGTGAGATTTGGGGACTAGTAAATGATGGGATCATGGAAAACGAAGATCAAATCGCTGCCTTGGACCAGTCAGCAATTGTTCCCTGGGGAGCAATTTCCGTAGTTCCAGGCTGGCCAAAGTATAAAGATCTTAATGGAGATGGTAAAATAGAGCGTGGACAAACTGCTGAGGACCCAAAAGATTTGACTCTGATAGGCAACACCAGTGCGAGATACCGCTATGGTTTCAATCTTGATATGAGCTTCAGTGGCTTTGACCTTTCAGTATTCCTTCAAGGTGTGGGCAAACGAGATTATTACCCAAGACACTACCTCTTCTGGGGACCTTATCAACAACCTTATGCTAACGTCTATCCTTGGAACCTGGACTTCTATAGAGGCTCAGCCGATAGCGATGCATTGATGGCTCAGCATTCCCAGTCTTATATTGATGCTGGATTAGCTGAACAAAATCTAGATGCCGAGTACCCTGTTCTTCAGGCTTGGCTTGCAGACAACAACTACGGTTCAGGTTTGGATATTTCCCAGACAAGATACCTTCAGAATGCAGCTTACCTGCGAGTAAAAAACATCACCCTGGGCTACACTTTCCCTGCTCCTGTATTGGAAAAATTGAAGGTTAGCAGAATCAGACTATTCGTATCTGGTGAGAATATTTTTGAATTCTCACCAATCAAGAATTTTGTAGATCCTGAAGCAATCAATGACGGATACGGATGGGCTTACCCATTCCAGAGAAAATTCTCATTTGGAGTTAATGTTGATTTGTAATTAAGAAATGAAGAGAATCATGAAATCAAGCACGACAAAAACATCTCACAGAGACCTGATTGTCAACTATGCGAGATTTCATGTGATCAAAAAATTCAATAATAAACACATGAAAAAATATATCGTTTTAATAGGTGCAGTCATGGCTTTGTCATCCTGCAACGATGATTTTCTAGATAGATATCCACAGACATCCGTGGCCCCTGAAGAGTTTTTCAAGTCTGAAGAAGATCTTGAACTCTATGTAAATGGTCTGCTTAGCATGCCTGGACCTGGCAGCTACCAGAGTGATCAAAGCAGTGATAACATGGCAACTACCGGCGCCGTGGAAATCAAAAACATCATTACTGGAAATCCAACCTCCCAAACAATTACGGGGGGATGGAATTGGGGCACATTGAGAAACATCAATTATTTCCTTGATAATTATGAGAAAGCACAGGCTTCTGAAGAGGCTATTGCACACTACGTAGGCTTAGCCAGATATTACCGAGCTATGTTTTACTTCGGTATGGTAAAAAGGTACTCTGATGTACCATGGTATGAGAATACCCTGGATCCAAGTGACCAAGAGCAACTTTACAAGGGTCGTGATTCCAGAGAAATGGTGATGACAAATGTAATGGCAGATTTGGATTATGCAGTAAGCCATGTAAGGGAGTCTGTCCCTACAGGAACACCTAGCCTATCGGCAGTAAAAGCCTTTTATTCTCGTCTGGCACTTTACGAAGGAACCTATAGAAAATATCACAGTGAGTTAGGGTTAGAAGCCTCTTCCTCTACATTATTGCAAAAAGCCAGAGATCTCGCCAAGGAACTGATGGATTCTGGTAAGTTTTCTATTTACTCCACGGGGAACCCAGAAAACGATTACGCTAAATTGTTCACCAGTCAGGATCTAATGGGTAACCCAGAAGTGATACTTGTAAATCCTTATGACGCAAACAAAGATCGTGGGTCGAATGTCAATACAGGAGTATTCGGTGACTATGAGCAATCTCCATCTAGAGATTTGGTTATGAGTTATTTGATGAAAGATGGTTCGTATTATTCCTCAGTACCTAATCACATGCAGCTTGGGTTTGTAGAGGAATTTAAAGATCGAGATCCACGAATGATGCAGACTTTGGTGTATCCAGGTTGGATTCGTGAGCCAAATTCAACTCCCTATATTCAAAATTTGAATAAGAACTTTACTGGATATCACCAGATTAAAGGATACCAAAACACAACGGACAACATTGCGATATCAAGCGCAGATTTCCCTGTTTATCGGTATGCGGAAGTTTTGCTAACATACGCAGAGGCTAAAGTCGAGATGAATGAGTTAACTCAAGCTGACCTCGATATGACAGTCAATGTATTAAGACAAAGAGCCGGAATGCCTGATTTGATTATGACTGATGCAAATATGTCTCCTGATCCATTTCTTGTACAAAAGTATCCAAATGTAGGAGGATCCAATCTTGGAGTTCTTTTGGAAATTAGAAGAGAAAGAAGAATTGAGTTTGCAGTGGAAGGATATAGATACGATGACTTGATGAGATGGTCAGCTGGCAAATTATTCGAAAATATTCCTCAGGGCATGTACTTCGCAGGCTTAGGTAAGTATGATTTGACAGGCGATGGCATTGAAGATGTGATCTTGGTAAGTAAAGACACGAATATCCCTGTGGGAGATGAAAAGGAGAAAAATAGCCTCGGAGTAACTCTGGTTTATTACAAAGCAGGTACTATCGATGAGAATGTTGATGTGTTCTTGGAGAATGGAGAAGCTGGCGGAATGATGGTGACTGAAACAAAAGCCAGAACTTTTGAGGAACCAAAATACTATTATCGTCCAATTCCGATTCAGCAAGTGACTTTGAATCCAAATTTGAATCAGATTTTTGGCTGGAATTAAATTACAACTCTGAAATTCGAAGGTGGCTTGACTCTAACAGTCAGGCCACTTTCATATGTAGGAAACATATATTAAAAATATAAATCAAGAATGAAAAGAATTCTAATCGTCGCTTCACTGATTCTACTGGTGGCTCAAGGATGTACTCAAAAAAACACCAAAAAGGTACTATTCGTCATATTGGATGGAATTCCCGCAGATGTGCTAGACACAGTACCTACGCCAAATATAGATAAGATTAGCGCTATAGGTGGGTTCACCAAAGCAAGTATGGGAGGCGAAGTAGGTGGATACTCGCAGACGCCTACTATTTCAGCAGTTGGATATAACTCACTATTAACAGGCGTCTGGGCAAACAAACATAATGTCTGGGGAAATAGTATTAAGGCGCCGAATTATAACTACTGGACTATTTTTAGGATGCTAAAAGAGGCTGACCCAACAAAAAAAACGGCAATTTTCTCTACCTGGTTAGACAATAGGACAAAGCTGGTTGGAGCAAATTTACCGGAAACTGAAAGCTTTGTTTTCGACTATTATTTTGATGGTATGGAACTGGACACCTTGAATTTCCCACATGGTGATGACAGAATCTATATCCATAAAATCGATGAAGCAGTATCCAAAGAAGCTGCCCGTTACATCTCTGCGGAAGCTCCAGATTTATCATGGATGTACCTGGAATATTCCGATGATATGGGACATGGCTTTGGCAATAGTCCTGAAATGATCGACGGAGTCAAAAAAGCGGATGTTCAAATCGGACGCGTATGGGACGCTATTCAATATAGAGAGGATACCTTCGGCGAAGATTGGCTGATAGTCATCACCACAGATCACGGTAGAACTGATGATGGGTTTGGTCATGGCGGCCATAGTGCCAGAGAGCGTGCTACATGGATAGTCACCAATTCAAAAAACACCAATTCACACTTCCAGGAAACACCAGAAATGGTGGATATCCTACCTTCTATGGCAAGCCATCTAGAGCTCAGCATTCCAAAGAAAATAGCAATGGAATTGGATGGCACTCCTTTCATAGGTCCGGTGGATGCCAGTGACCTAAAAGCTGAATTGAAAAATGGCGAGATCTCAATGAGCTGGAAATCTCTTTCCGACAGCGAAAAAGGAAGAGTATGGGTATCGACAACCAACAATTTCAAGACTGGCGAATTGGATAATTATTGGTTAGTTGGGGATGTGGATTTAAACGATGAGAAAAAAACATTTTCCCTCAATGGAACTCAGTCGGATATATTCAAAGTGGTACTGGAAACTCCCTCTGGCTATCTGAACTATTGGCTCGTGAAATAAGGTGCTCATTCATTTCTAACCATAAAAAAGGGGTTAAACAAGTATGTTTAACCTCTTTTTAGCTATTTACCATAGCATCAACCTTAATCCAAAATCACTTTTTCCCGCTTTGGATATTTCACTTCGTATTGGAGATTGAGCTCTTGCTGAGCACCAGGCGCCAACGAAATCGTCCAAATCACTGTTCCTGTATCAGGATCCAATTTCCCTCCAGAAATATTCAACGCTTCTACAGAAATATCGGAATTCACTGAGACAGGAATCTGATCTTCTACATTGATCGTCACTGCCTGAGACTTATTATTTTTCACGGTTGTGATATACTCACGACTCTCGGTGATATTTGACCCAATAGCTCGCTTTTTGGAGAATTCATCATTTTTCTCACGCTGAATGACAATGCTTCTATCCCGCCCCATTGAAATTTCCAAGGTATCTTGCAATGAAGATCCATTCAATATTGACCTGCCTACAAAACCATCTTCGAAGTATAGATTGCTTTCTCCTTCAAGCAAACTGTATTGACTCCAATCGGCAATCTCAGCAATCAAGAAGGCATCATTATCAAGTTTAGGGACAACCGAATACCTGTAGTTAGCATCAACTTCGTAGTTTTTCAAATCCACCAAGGTTTTCTCTCCATTTGATTTGATAGAATAAGGCTCAGCAACTTCGATTTCTACTGTGGTTTGGTTTTCTACTACAGTAGTCTGTAATACTGGAGCTGGTGCAGCCTGCAGGGAATTATTACCTCTAATAGTAATACCTGGTGCCCTGCCTTGTAAGGCCTTCCTATTGGCAGTTCCATATGCAGTAACAACTACCTCTTCCAAAGCCATAATATCTTCTTGAAGTGATACATTCACTCTGGAGGAATTAATCGCTATATCCCTAGGCTGATAGCCAATAAAGGAAACACTTAATTGACTAGCTCCAGAAGGTAAGGTTAGGGAGTAATTGCCATCTATATCCGTTACTGTTCCAATGGTTGTGCCCCGCACCATCACAGTTGCACCCGGAATCCCTTCTCCGTCACCTGCATCAACAACTTTCCCAGAAACTGACCCGAAGTTTTGAGTCCTAGGATTGAAAGTGGTCAATCTGGCAAAATTCAATTCCCATTTTTCTAAATCAGGGATTTGTCCGCCTTGGTTTGGGTTACCGTTGGAAAATCTAAGTTTCACTTCCTTCCAGTCAACTCCGGTATTTTGATAAACTTCTGCCTTATACGTCAAGGAAAGTGGAGAACTCACATCTTTTACACGCACATCGTATTTTGGGTACCAGCCAGCATTAGCAACCAGGTAATTGATTTCAAAATTGGCAGCTCCTGCTCGATCTGCTTTCACTCTAATTCTGATTTCGGAGGTTGATTCATTACCGGATTCCTGCATTGCTGCAATTTGATTCCTGAGCTTATTCATCTCCTCATTTTCCTTCTGAAGATTCGCTTGTATTTTCAATTCCTCAGCTTTGATTTTCATCAGCTCAGCATCATAAAAATCCATGGCCTGCTTCAATTCTGTCAGACTAGCTCCATTCTGAGTTCCACCGATATTCTTATTTGCATTTAGCAAACTGGTTTTTTCCTTTAGCACTTCCAGGCGCCCCATTTCTATACTTTGGTTTCTTTGGATTGCCAAAATAGAATCCTGTAGCATTTTCACTTTCTCCCCAGTTTTTTGCTCAGAGAGGTAATCCAAGCGCTTATTTACAGCCTGAATGGTAAAATCTCCCATTCCTTTGACCTGAATACTTTTTTCATCCACGTAGGGAGAAAGTCCCTTGATCAATATAAATGACTCCCCAGCCGAAAGCTGCCCAGAGGCTGTCTCAAAAATCTGCGCCCCTGAAAGGAAGACCGTAACTTCTTTGATTTCTGACTTAAAGGTCGATTCTTTGATTTCTTGAGAAAAGCTAAAAAAGGAGAATAGACAAAATGTGAGTATAAACGGAAGTCTTTGCATGAATTGTAGGGTCGAACTATTAAATAAGTAAAAATTTAACGGTAAATAAAATTCAGGGTTCAACTATCAAAAGTTAAGATTTCAAAATAACGAGATTCTACAATCAACGTAGCTCTTGTTAAATAAAAAAATACCATAAAAAAAACCCGACTAATTTAATTAATCGGGCTTCATGCTTATTAAGCTGTTTGTCCAGCATGTTTTCCTTCTCGGAATTCCTCTACTATTTTTTTATTAAATGCAGGCAGATCTTTCGGGCTTCTTGATGTGACTAAGCCGCTATCCACGACCACTTCTTCATCTACCCATTGGGCTCCTGAATTTTCTAAGTCTTTTCTTATCGATGCAAATGATGTCAACGTACGACCATTGGTTACTTCAGCTTCTATGAGCATTTGTGGTCCATGGCAGATTGCTGCTACCGGCTTGTGATCTGCAAAAAAGCTCTTGACAAAATTCACTGAAGTCATATCCCTCCTCAACAAGTCAGGATTGATCACGCCACCAGGAATTAGTAAGGAATCAAAATCAGTGGCACTCACTTGATCTACCCGAGCATCAACTTTTATTGCTTCACTCCAGTTTCCATTTTTCCAGCCTTTGATTTCGTCATTCTCTGGAGATATTATTAAGACCTCGGCACCTTCTTTTTCAAGCGTTCGCTTTGGTTCCATCAGTTCTGATTCTTCAAATCCATTTGTAGCAAGTATAGCTACTCTTATATCTTTTAATAAACTCATTATGCTAGTTGGTTAAGTTGACAATTACTTCCTCTTATAGAAAGTAGCTTCGGTTTGGAAGCACTTATATAAGAACCAACAATGTTCCAAAAAAGAGAAACCCGTCTATGAGTAAGATAGACGGGTTTTCCTATAAATAGCAATTGGGAAAGTTCCACGATATGAGAAATGAACGCACATATCGGGAAGAATCAGACATAGGATTACATCTGATTATTGGAAATCCAAATAACTTTTGCTTAACCATTTTTCCTCCAAACTCATCTTGCACCAACCATTCAATTCCTTGGAAATGAAGACTTCCTCAGATTTCATAAGATTATCTACACTATGAAACTCAGTTCCTGGTCCACTTCTCACACGAAGTACGTTCGCATTGACGGTAGCTCTTTTTACTTCAGAAGTGTATCTTCCAAAGACCCAATGAGACTGACTATTTGAGATTTTTAGCCATCCATTTGACTCCTCATATATTCTTAGAATAGAGCCAAGTTGAGCAGCTTCTCGATCTGGAGCCTTGGAAGAAGAACCATTTGGCGCGGTTCGTACATTAAGTAGATTAGCTGTCACTGCTACATATTTTTCAATAGCAGGTGGAGCAATGGTTTGGTGGGACCCTTGAATCGCCTGTTCTACAAATGGAAGGAAAAAAGACGTACAGTCTTCTACTTTATTTCCACCAAAGAAATTTGAACCCGGACAAGACTTATTGCCACCGGTTCCATTATTCCTTTTCCCAGTACTAAGTTCAAACCAGTGATGATAAATGATACTAAATGTATTTACAGGCAATCTAAATTTATCGCAAAGAACTGCAGTCATCTGTATTATAGCGTCTCTGTGCTCATTTGTCATGGCATCACCATCTTTATCAAAATTGCCAAGGTGTTCGATACAAATGGAATCACGATTAGCTCCAAAAATACATGCTGGAGTGGCTTCCAAGGACCTTCCGGTAACAATAGTGCCATCTGGAAAAGTCGTAAAATGCTGTCCAATATCACTCCAACCATTATTTCGTACATGATGGTTTTTCATGGCTAATTGCCTGTCAAAATGATTTCTACCATTGAAGTGTGTGTAGTTTGGACTCCAGGTATGATGCTGTTGAATAGTGATAATGGTTCGAGCAATTCGCTGGGAATGAATCCAAGGGATAAATTCAGCAATGCTCATTTTCAAAAATCCATTTTTGCTTTCCATGATTTATATAGGTTAAAAGTTAAAATTCAGATTATCAATTTAATGAGATTTGCCTAAGCATTGAAAATGAAGAGATTATAATTTTACATTGCTTTTATTCGGATAGAGTAAAAAATTCTTCTAAAATTTAGATTCTGATTTCCACGATTTAAGAGTTATTAGTTAAAAAAGAATTTTGACTAATTTCAATTCAGCAATTTTAACTCCTATGAAAGCACTTCTTATTTTCTCATTAGCACTTATTGGGTTTTCAAATGACCTTTATGCCCAAAATGATTATAAAGCCTCTATTTTAGAATTTCAGCAGAAACTAAATGAAGAATTTAAAAATCCTGATGAATCTCCATTATCTCCAGAGGAACAAATAACCTTTAGAGGACATGATTATTATCCAATAGATGAAAAATATCATGTAATAGCCAAATTCGAAAAGCTGCCTCCACAAAGCTTTTTTCAAATGAAGACAACGGCAAATTCTATCAAAGACTATGACATATATGGTATTGCTACGTTCACGCTGGATGGGGCAGAATACCAACTGAATATATACCAAAGTCATCAGTTGAGAACGGAAGAAAAATACAAGGATTATCTTTTCCTTCCCTTTACAGATCCTACCAATGGAAAAGAAACCTATGGAGGCGGAAGATATATGGACTTAAGGATCCCAGCTGGAAATACAATTGAGCTAGACTTCAATAAAGCCTACAATCCATTCTGCGCCTATTCAGCTGGATATGCCTGCCCAATTCCTCCCAAGGAAAATGATTTGCCTCTGGAAATAGAAGCAGGCGTGATGATGAAGTAAATAGTACAAACATGGGCGGAAAAATATTTCCACCCATATTCATTCCTATTAAATCACCACTTAGGGTGCTCCTTCATGTAATTATCCAAGGAAAATTTCCCTGATCCATAAATCAAGAAAACAGTTAATAAAATCAACACAAGAAGAGATAATTCGAATTCAAGATTATTCGAAACAGAGAGAAAACCTGAATCGAGATTTACAAAGAAAACAGCTACCAAAAGGATTGGGATTTGAAATAGGATAGCAAATCGGGTAACTAACCCTAAAGCAATAAGAAAACCTCCAACTAGATGTGCAAAAGCAACGTAATGCGCTAATCCGAGGTTAAAAAATTGAAGATCCTTATTTTTCATAAGATCCATCAGAGCACCTGTATCGGAAATAAAAAGTACTCCTTTGTACATAATAAATAGTCCTAGCACAATGCGGAGGAAATCGATCCATTGAGGATGATGTCTATCTGCCCACGATTCAATTTTTGATAAAGTATTCATGTCATTTTGGGTTTAAGTACTCTTATAAGTTACAAAAAACCGGGGGTAATTACTTGAAAAGGAAGTAATTATAGCCTGATATTTTTTTTGTACTTAATCACTGCACGAAACTATTTGACACAAAAAAGCCCCAACAAATGACTTGATGGGGCTTCAATACGATTGAGTGTTTCTTAATTTCCCTTTTCTCCGATAGATATCATTGCACATCTGAAACCAATATGATTGGTCGCAGAATCCTGATGCATAAATCTTCTTGTACCTGGAGCAAGCCAATAAGCTACATCTCTCCAAGAACCTCCTTTATAAACTCTAAGCTCATCTGTAAGCATAGAAGTCATATAAGTATCTTCTTCATCTCCTGTCCCGTTACTTCTAACTGGGTTGAGGTCATCAAAGTCTTGGTAAGAAAGTGGTCGGTAAATATCCTGAGTCCATTCGTTCATGTTTCCTGCCATGTGATACAGGCCAAAATCATTTGGAGCCATATCATAAACGTTTGTAGGAATGATATCCCCATCATTTCTCTGACCACCTGAGATTCCACCGTAATCACCTCTACCTCTTTTGAAGTTGGCAAGGAAATCACCTTGTTTACCTTTCCTTTTTACGTTGTAAGGGTTACGAACTCCTCTTCCATCCCAAGGATAGATTCGACCGTATTCCTGATTTTCATCTAGGTATTGCGTTCCGATCATTGCTTTGGCCGCATATTCCCACTCAGCTTCTGTTGGTAGTCTATAATCTGCAAGAGCAACTCCTCTTTCTATCAGTTGAGTTTTAGTGAAAGTTGAGTCTATTTCTCTTTCTTTTCTAATAATCTCCTGAACGTAATCAGTTCTCCACTTGGAGTAGGCATTAGCTTGAACCCAAGAAACACCTGCAACTGGATAGAAGTTGAAACCTGGGAATCTAAAGTAGTATGACTGATACATGTCATTGAATGACATCTCTCCACCTGCCCATACATTATCCTTTGGTTCTAGTTTCAGAAGTGAATCTGCACTCACTTTTTTCTTCATATCGAAAAGAAATTCTCTAAAATCATTATTTGTGACTTCCGTTTCATCGAGGTAGAAGTTTGAAAGTGTAACAGTTCTTTCCTGATTATCACGGAAAGCCATTACATCCTCTTCCTGAGAGCCTAGAACAGCTCTACCACCTTGGATAAATTTCAAGTTTGGTCCTGGAATTTGCTCGGCATTTTTAGCTACAAAAAAATTAGTAGAATCATTTTCATCAAAACTGAATTCTGCTCCGGTCGTAGCACTTTTTTTACCAGGCTTTTCTGCAGTTCTTCTGCCATAGCCAGGAGTTTTGTTACAAGAGGTTAAAATAGAGCTTCCGACTATCGCCAAAGCCGCTACCCACATTCCCCAAGATTTGTTACTCAGACGCATATTTGTAATTGTTTAAGGTCTTTTTCAATGTGCTAATATAATTGCAATGTCAAGCACATGCAATGATTTAAGATGAAGTCCTTGGAATCCTTTTGGCAAAAAACAGCCAAAATCCCGGAAATTCAACAAAATCGATATGCAAATCTGCAATTTTTATGCCACTAAATTATTTTTAAAATCATGCTTCATTCATCTCTTTTAGCTTAATCTGGGCCTTAGAAATTGTAGAAACATTCGATAATGTAAGAATCAAACGATTCTTGTACTCCTTTATTTTGCAAAGTTTACTATTCATTTGCGCAAATCGCATCACTTTTTGGAAAATATCTGAAGAATAATAATCATCACGAGTGGATGGGAGTAAGTGACACTTCATTAGGTTCCCTTTCAACACAAGTTTCTCAATGCCAAGTTTTTCGGCTTTCCATCTCAGACGTACAGTTTCCATCAAGTCTTCCACAGACTCAGGTAAAGGCCCAAATCGGTCCAATAGCATATGAGAAAAATTGGTCAACTCTTCTTCATTCTTAATAGCGTCAAGTTTAGAGTAAAGCCCCAGCCTTTCGCTTATGTTTCCTACGTATTCCTCAGGAATCAATAATTCCAAATCAGTCTCTATTGTACAATCTTGAACCAACACCTTGACTTTCTCGGTCAAATCGGTTTCAAATAAAGCTGCAAACTCGTTTTCCTTCAATTCCTGAACAGCTTCGTCAAGTATTTTGTGATACATCTCAAAACCAAGATCTGTGATGAAGCCGCTCTGCTCCGCACCTAATAAGTTACCAGCTCCTCTAATATCCAAGTCCTTCATAGCCACTTTGAAACCATCTCCCAAATCGGAGAATTCTTCAAGTGTCTGCATACGTTTTCTAGCTTCTGCTGTCAAACCAGACATTGGCTGAGTAAGCAAATAACAAAATGCCTTCTTATTACTTCTACCAACTCGACCTCGCATCTGGTGCAAATCACTCATACCAAACATATGAGCTCGGTTGATAATAATCGTATTGGCATTTGGAATATCAAGTCCAGATTCGATGATATTGGTTGAAACCAGTACATCGTATTCGTGATGGATAAAATCCACCATGACTTTCTCCAGTTTTTTACCATCCATCTGACCATGAGCTCCTACTACACGAGCGTCTGGAACCAATTTCATTATCAAATTGGCGATGGAGTCAATTTCTCCCACTCTATTATGAACGAAGAAAACTTGACCTCCTCTTCTTAGCTCATACGAAACCGCATCCCGAATCACTTCTTCTTGGAAGGTCTGAACTTCAGTAGTAACCGGCTGTCGGTTTGGCGGAGGAGTAGCTATCACGGACAAATCTCTTGCTCCCATTAGGGAAAAGTGCAAGGTCCTCGGTATCGGCGTGGCAGTTAACGTCAAGACATCCACATTCAAACGCAAATTCTTCAACTGATCTTTCACTTTCACCCCAAACTTCTGCTCCTCATCTATCACCAATAAGCCTAAGTCTCTAAACTCAATGTCCTTATTGACAATTCTATGTGTACCTACGAGGATGTCTATTTCTCCAGTCTTCACCTGAGCGATGATTTCCTTTATCTCTTTCGCAGTGCGAAAACGGTTGATATACTCGACTTTCACTGGAAAATTTTCCAATCGCTCACTAAAAGTATGAAAATGCTGCATAGCCAGAATGGTCGTCGGAACCAATATGGCAACTTGCTTTCTGTCATTTACCGCTTTGAAAGCTGCACGGATTGCTACTTCGGTTTTTCCAAAGCCTACATCACCACAGACCAATCGATCCATAGGATAAGACTTTTCCATATCAGATTTCACATCCTGAGTGGCTATAGCTTGATCCGGTGTATCCTCATAAATAAAGGAAGACTCCAACTCAATTTGCAGTACCGAATCCTGATTGAAAGCAAAACCCGCAGCAGATCTTCGCTTTGCATAAAGCGCGATCAAATCTTTGGCAATGTCTTTTACCTGCTTCTTGGCTCTGGATTTCTTGTTTTCCCATTCTGGAGAACCCAGTTTGGACATAGACGGAACGGTTCCTTCCTGGCCTGAAAACTTCGAAATCTTGTGCAGAGAGTGAATGTTCACATAGAGCAAATCATCATCTCTAAACACCAATCTGACAGCCTCTTGCATTTTGCCAGCCACATCTACTTTCTCCAATCCTGCAAAACGACCCACGCCATAATCCACGTGGACGATGTAGTCTCCTGGGTGCAAAGCTTTCAGTTCTTTGATCGTCAGCGCTTTGGATTTACTGGCTTTATCGCGGGTTTTATAGCGATGAAAACGCTCGAATAGCTGATGATCTGTGAAGCAGGCTATTTTTGATTGCTTATCATCAAATCCCTCACGCAAGCCAAGAAGCATACTTTGCACCTGCAAAGTCGGGTCTAATTCTTTGAAAATCCCCAGTAGCCTATCGATTTGCTTCGCATTTTCTGCGGTCAAAATATTGACAAATCCCTTCTTTTCATTTTCCGAAAGCTGGGCAACCAATAAGTCAAAATTCTTATTGAAAGATGCTTGAGGCTGAGATTCCCAAGTGGATTGTTTGGCATTCTTCAGGTAAAACTGCTTACCAAATTCCACTCGAGAGAAATTAGCCGACATAGTCGCAAAGTCAGCTCCTTTATCAAATAAATCAGAAGGGCCGAGTACTGTTTTTGTATTATTGCTCTTTTTGACGATTTGGTCAAAAGCAAGTGAAGCCTTGTGGAAGCACTCGTCCATCACATCCAGTGTCAGCTGATAATCTTTGATCCATACGATAGTTTGCTCTGGCAAAAAGCCCAGAAATGACTGTCTCACTTCTTGTAAAAGCTTGGTTTGGACATTTGGAATCAATGAGATTTGATCTACACTTGCAATGGAAAGTTGGCTTTCTGGATCAAAAGTCCGGATGCTTTCTATCTCTTTACCAAAAAGCTCCAATCGATAAGGGTTCTCATTGGAAAATGAAAAAACATCCAAAATTCCTCCTCGAATGGCATATTGACCAGGCTCGTAAACAAACTCTGTACGCTCAAAATCATAGCTAGCCAGGATTTCAGAGACAAACTCCATATCCACTTGCTCCCCAACTTTCGCAGAAAAGGTGTTCTCCAGAAGTGATCTTTTATTGATCACCCGCTCATAAATTGCTTCTGGATAAGTGATGATAATTCGTGACTTTCCCTTCTCCTCTAATACAAGATTTAGAATTTCCGATCTCATCAGAACGTTGGCATTGTCTATTTCCTCGTACTGATATGCACGCTTAAAACTGGAAGGGAAGATCATATGCTCCTCGCTGTTCATCAGATTCTGAAGATCTGAGTTGAGATAAGCCGCCTCTTCTTTGTCTTGCGCAACGATAAGATGAAATCCTCCTTTAGCCTGAAAAAGTGCAGAAAACAACACCATATCCAAACTTCCAGATAGCCCTTTTATCTGATAGGTAAGTTTTTCGCCACTTGATATCTCATGAGCGATAGTTTGAAAAATAGGGTCTGATTGGTAAATGGAAAGAAAATCGGGACGATCCAAAAGCTTGTGATTTTAATACTAGGTTGGTGGGGTAAAGTTAGCGCTTTATGAATTCCAACGATTGATTCTAGCTGCTTTTCCCTGCTAATTAACATCTGAAGTCAATAAGAGTTCAGAATGAATGCTTTGGTACAGAAAAGGCACCCAATCATTTGTCAGAGCCCCTATTTCTCCGACTTGTATCTGTAGGGAAAAACCGCATGGGGTCATCAATAAAAACACATTCAGGACCGGGATAATCTACTCTAACTCTGGTTTTATAAAGGGTAAAATTAGTGGAATGCAAGAATTCCTTTTCAGAACAAAAATCCTCCGGTAGAATAATATAAAGCTCTGAGCCTTCAGAATTAAAAGTACACCAATCTTCGACGCCAATTTCAGACGAAAACTGAACACCGGAATTTAACATTTCAGCAAGAGACATTTCCAAAAGTTCAGGAGGATTCAGGTCTATATTTCCATTAAAGAGGTGAACCGATGCCAAAGTATCCTGTTCATCATAAGAATAATAGGAAGAAGAAAGCCATACTTTATTATTGGTTATAGAGAAGTACTGCTCGTCAATTGGTCTACGCTTTTCCCATTGTTGACAATCGTCGATGATAACAAAAACCTTCTCTTTTTCTGCCTTGAAAAACAATGAGGAAATTAGAAGTAAAATCAATGTACTTATCGCTGCAAAACTAGACATACAATAAATTTATTTGTAATCACTCTATTCCACCAGTACTTATGCCAACTTCATAAACTTCAAATTCATGATCTGGATCCAATGAACCTTTTACTAGATAATCATCTTCAAAAATAACATAGTAAGTCTCAAGACTACTTAGGTGAAACCAATCAGTATATTCCATCTCTTGATCGAACCAGACGACCTTGCTATCTAAACCCTTACGGGTAATCACCTTTTTTTGGAAGTCAATATCATGAGAAACTCTGATATGTAGATTAGGATCATAAAACCCCTCTCTCAAATATTGAAAACTTTCCTTTTCAGGTGTAGATCTATCTATAAACTCAGTATCAGCTTGATATCGGTTAAAAACGATATATATTTCGGCTGATCGCTGACCCGACATTTCATTGCTTTCATCAGCCCTTCTATACCCACTGGAAGAAAAGAGTAACACAAACAATACTAAGGGAAATCGAATCATAGATTAAAAGAGATTTTGCAAATATCACTCATTAAGCTCTAGCCCAATCTTTACTTCATACAGTGTAAATGATTGATTTGATACAAAACGCATTCCGGAGCAATAGTCACTTGAGAGAAGGATAAATATCTTTCTTTGATTTATTGCCAGTTTTGCCCATGATAATAAATCATTGATGTCTGAAGTAAATATCGGATTACTCTGCAGTATTTCGGGATAGCTCATAGTCATAGTGGCAGGCTTATCTTCAGGATATATATAGTTATGACCAAGAGTAACCAAGCCTCTTTCATCTTTATAATGCAGCGCAATAAAGAATCTTTTTGGATTTTCACCTCTCTCTACAGCTTCGGCAAGCTGGCAATCATTTACAATCAACACTACATAATCAGAAGTAGGCGATTGAGGCAGAAACCACAGCGGCATGAATAAAATTAATTTCCACATTTCTTAGTTAATAATTCTGCTAACTTAAAATCCTTGTAATATTTATCATATGGCGAAGCAATTGGAAAATTTGTCTTGATTGCCTTCATCTGAGCAAAAGTATTGTTAAACCCACTCCAAAATATATTCTTATAAAACTCACTTTGCCGCACCTCAAAAACCCGTAAGTCAAATAATTCTAACTGATCTAATATGCAGATTTCCCCGGCTAAGCTGAAAGTTATTCACGAAATTTAAGAAAAGCATCCTCTTCAATTTCCTTCATGCATAGTTTAATAGGTCATTTAACCCTTCCCTTCATACACAAACATTTCCTTATCTTTGCGCCCCGATCATTAAATCAAAATACGCCCTCAACTTTAAAGGGAGGGTATTGACATATAATTCTATGAGTAGAGAAGTTCGCGTAAGATTCGCTCCGTCACCGACGGGGCCATTGCATATCGGCGGTGTGCGTACAGCGCTTTATAATTACCTTTTTGCCCGCAAAATGGGTGGTAAATTCCTTCTAAGAATAGAGGATACTGACCAAAATCGTTTCGTGCCTGGAGCGGAAGCTTATATTCAGGAATCTTTGGCTTGGCTAGGCATTTCCCCAGACGAAAGCCCATGGAATCCTGGTGACTGCGGTCCTTACCGCCAGTCTGAGCGCAAGCCTAGCTATATGCAATACGCACTTGATTTGGTAGAAGCTGGACATGCATACTATGCTTTTGACACTTCTGAAGAACTGGAAGCCATGCGTGAGCGCTTAACTGCCGCGCGAGTGGTTCAGCCACAATACAACAGCATCACCAGAACTCAGATGAAAAACTCGCTGACACTTCCTGAAGAAGAAGTGAAGGAAAGACTGGAATCTGGTGAGCCCTATGTAATCCGGGTGAAAATCCCACGTAAAGAGGAAGTTCGACTCAATGACATGATCCGTGGCTGGGTGATGGTGCAGTCTGCTACGCTAGATGACAAAGTATTAATGAAATCTGACGGGATGCCAACTTACCACCTGGCAAATATCGTCGATGATCATCTGATGAATATTACACACGTGATCCGTGGAGAGGAATGGCTTCCTTCAGCACCTTTGCATGTGTTGCTGTATAAATTCTTTGGCTGGGAAGATACCATGCCTGAGTTTGCGCATTTGCCACTTTTACTCAAGCCTGACGGCAACGGGAAGCTTTCTAAGCGTGACGGAGATAAGCTGGGCTTTCCGGTTTTTCCTTTGAATTGGGAAAACAAGGTAGATGGCGATACGGCAGCTGGCTTCCGTGAGCAAGGTTATTTGTCAGATGCCTTTTTGAATTTCTTGGCATTCCTAGGCTGGAATCCTGGTGATGATCGAGAAATTTTTTCATTGAAAGAATTGATCGAAGCATTCTCTATGGAGCGAATCGGCAAGTCAGGAACTAAGTTTGATATCGCAAAAGCAAAGTGGTTCAACGAGCAGTATTTGAGAGCAAAATCAAATGCAGAATTAGCTCCTTATGTGATCGCCGATGCGGCTAACGAAGGAGTGACTATTATTCAGGACACAGCAGAAGCCCTAGTATCTTTGATGAAAGAGCGTGTGACTTTCCCTGCTGAAATTTGGCAAGGAAGTAGATTTGTGGTCGAAGCTCCCACGGAATTTGACCAGGATATTGCGGGTAAAAGATGGAATGCAGATGCCGTGACCATACTTACTGCGTATGCAGAGAGGCTTGAAGGTTTTACTGGTGATTTCGATGCCGAAAAAGCTAAAGCTTTGCTTGGAGAAACTGCTGAAGCGAAGGAATTAAAATTAGGAAAATCCATGCAAGCCGTCCGTCTGGCTGTAACTGGAGTAGGCGCAGGACCGGATTTGATGGAGATTTTTGCTATTTTAGGGACTGAAGATGTGGCTAAGCGAATTAGATTTGCGTTAGCAACATTAGATGTAATAAGCTAAACACCTAAGCTATGACTAAGAAGAAAAAGAAAAACGAAGACCCTAAAGTTCATGAAGACTTAAACGGCTTCAAAATGAACATAAATTCCTTTGGCGAGATCTCCTCTTCCTTTTCTATTGACAAAATCAACGAGTTTCTCAACAAGAATGTGGAAGACAAAAAGCTAAAAGATAGAGATGATTTGAAATCTGATAAGAAAGAATAAAACTTCCTGATTTAGGATCTTATTCATTTAAAAGAGCTCCCCTGTGGAGCTCTTTTCGTAAGTACACCATTGATGAAGAATGATTATCTCAGAAAACGTTAAATAAAATCCGACAAAATCTATAATTACTTACTTTTGGACATGGACAGAATTTTGCTCACGGGCATTTTCATTTTTGCAAGTTTTGTAGCGCTAGGCCAGACAAGTGTTGGCATCCGTGGTGGATATACCACTTCCACCTATTCTTATCGGCCTACCCCCAGCACCCGTGGGATTTCAGTTGAAGGAATCGGAGCAACTACTTTTGCCTTGGTTTTTGAACATTTCAACGCAAAAAACGCAGGAATCGAAGTCAATCTTCAGTTTTTGCGCTTAGGATTCGCGCAGATTTCAGATGAAGATATAGAGCCTGCATTAGTCAATGAAACTCAGTTTGATTACCTGAAAATCCCTATTCTTTCCAGCTTTTTCATTGGCAGATCTGGAAGATTTCAGATCAAAGCAGGTCCACATCTTGGCTACATGCTTCAAGCAAATGACATCAGAAGAGAATATGCTGATGCTAGTCCGCCGGAAATCCCAACCTATGGAGATGTAGATGACAAACCTCGAAAAATCATGTATGGACTAACTGCAGGTGCAGGAATTTCCAAACTTTTCGGTAAAAGCACCTTGGCTGGAGAAGTGCGATTTGCCTATGACTTTACCAATCCAGAAGGTCAAAATAGGATTTTTGATATGAGCTCCACCAACCTGGAGTTTACGTTAGCGTATTTGTTTAGAATTAAAGATTCGAAAAGTTCGAGTGTTGTAAAGTAGCAAAGTTGTAAGGTTCGCAACTTTTCAACCTTACCACTAAAAACTTTCCAACTCTCTTGTCATATATTACCCCCATCCCCCGACTAACGGATGTAAATGAATCGCAACCAGCTAGATCATATCTTAAAAGCCCACCATAGGGATGCATACCTCTGGGCTAGGCAATGTTGCTCTTTTGAGGATGAGATGGCAAAGGATGTGCTTCAGCAGACGTATTTGAAGATTCTGGAGGGACAAGCAAAGCTAAAGGATGCATCAAAAGCTAAAACATGGCTTTTTTCTATTATCAGATATACGGCGATCGATGAACACAGGAAATCTGGAAAAATCGTTTCTCTTGCTGATTCATATGACCCGGTAGAGATTCATGAAGAGGTGGACTCAACTGATTATGAGGGGATAATCAAGCGCTTACCAGAGATGCAGCGGGAAGTGATTTTGATGGTTTTCTATCATCAGTTGACCATCGCGCAAAGTGCCGAAATCCTACAAATCGGCTTAGGAACTGCGAGAACTCATTATGATCGCGGGAAAAAGAAACTCAAGGAATTAATTACTAAAGTTCAAATCCAGGAAGAATATGGAAAATAACGGACAATTAGAACGGTTTTTTGACCAGATGAAAAAGCAGGATGAGCAAATCGAAACCCCAGCTTTCCCAGAAGTCAAAACAGGTAAATTCAGTTTTTGGATTCCAGCAGGGATAGCTGCGTCTATCATTTTTGCATTTCTATTTATCCCAAAACCAGTACCTATAGAAAGTTCAACTCCTGAAGTAGTAATTATAACGCTAGTTGAGGATGAAAATCAAAATCAACATTTCACCATTGAAGAAAGCACATTCCTGGATACCTGGGAATCGCCCACTGCTTCCTTGTTGACAGAATATTAAACTACCCTAAAATGAAAAACATACTTATCTTATACTTGATACTACATGCCGGTTTTGTAAATGCACAGGATTTATTTCAAAAGAACATCTACTCCGCGGATAGAGTGATGGAGCTACGAAAAGAATTGGAATTGACCGATGCGCAAGCCACCACGATCAAAAAAATTCACAGTGAAAACGCCGGTAAGTTCAGCTCAATGAAATGGGATCTCGATGATGCCACACTGAAACTCAAAGAACTTCTGGATCAAACCAAGATCGATGAAGTGGCTATCCAAAAGCAAATGGACAAAGTGCTGGCTTTGGAGAACTCCCTGAAAAAGCAACAGCTAAGCACGATGGTCTCTATCAAAAACGAATTGAATTTAGAGCAACAAGAAATACTGCAAGGCCAGCGGGTGCAAACAGTAAATGGGGTGAATATTGTAGGGTATGGTGTTAATTCAGTCAGTTCTACAAATCCTAAAACAAGATTTACCCCCAATTATAGAGTAGGCAAGCCTCTTTATGGATCAGTATCAAGCAGCTCGAATCCTTCTCCTCAGATCGTATTAAAGGCGGTAGGCTCCAGTCAAAAAAACGCACCACTCTATATGCTGGACACAAAAGATGGAATGAAGGAATTCACCGATTTCAAAAACATCAATCCAAATGATATTGAGAGCATCAACGTGCTGAAAGACAAAGCAGCCATCGACACCTTCGGAGAAAAAGGGAAAAATGGAGTGATCGTCATTAAGCTAAAAGAAGACCCTAAAAAGTAAGATTAATGGTTTTATATTTGAAAAAAGGAGTCCGGTTTCAGGCTCCTTTTTTGCCTATATTTCTAGTAACAGTCGTGCTGAATGGTGAATTCGGACTATATAAACTACCTCTTCAGCAATCCTGTAAACAATCCTACAATTACCTTCAAGTAACTCTAGTATAGTTTGATCTGAGAATTCTGGCACAACCTTGCCAGAAAAGGGTTGGTTTTGGGCTTACTCCGATTTTTTAATGATTTTTGCAACCTGTCTTTTAGCATACTTTTCAGAGTCTCTTGCTATCTCCATAGCAAGCTCAGTCCAAATAAGCTTTACCACTTTTGGGAAATATCCTTGACAGCCTCATGAAGTATAATTTTGCCTTCCTTGATCTGCTCTAGGCCTGCTTCAACCTTCTCAATAAAAATAAGTCGCTCAATCAATACCTCTATGTCAAACTCTCCAGGCAACTCATTTAAGACTTCTATGGCTTTGTCCTTTTTCATAAATCTCACTATTTTAAAACTTTACTAAAAATATTAAAATCTCTGTATGCTTGAAACCCGCTCAATCCAAAAACCTCCAGCTCGCCTTATGTTCTTTTTTCAGAGGATTTCCAGTGACTTTTGCTCTAAGTATTTCTACAGGCATCGCATTTTGGCTCAGGATCAAATCGTGGAATTCCATCTCTGTCATCTTGCCTGAATCTACCATTTCTCCCCGCATCGCATAAAATTCCAACGCACCAATCATATAGGCTATTTGGTATAAAGGACCATAGTTTCCTTCAAATGATCTTCTCACTTCAGCCTCTGCATTGGCACGCTCATGACCTACTTTGTCTACCAAAAGATCAATGCATTCTTGTGGACTCATCTTTTCCAGGTGGTAATTCAGGGAGAAAATAATTCGTGCACAACGATGCATTCTCCAGAAAAGCATTCCTACTTTATCTTTCGCATCGCGAGGAAAATCCTTATCCCAAAGCACAAATTCCCAATACAGCGCCCAGCCTTCCGTCCAAAACGGCGTTCCAAACATCCTTCTATGCGTCATATTCCGCTGATTCATAAATTGCTGCAAATGATGTCCCGGAATCAGCTCATGCTGCACGGTGGCTCTGGAAAAATGCGGGTTATTTCCACGCATACTCATCATTTTATCGGCATGACTCATTTCCGAAGTTGGATAGGCAATCTGAATGGATTCTCCTCCCAAAAAGAATGGGCTTATCCGCTGACGCTCAGCAGAGATCATCACTGTTCTCCAAGTCTCCTTTGCCAAAGGAGGTACAGTCACCAAGTCATTCGATTCAACATATTCAGTAGCTTCCTCAGCTAAGCGAATCACTTCTGCCGGCCATTCTCCAGCCGGGAAATACGCTTCTTTCACCATTTCCAGCGCTGCCTTCCAGTCATCACCAAAACCCAGTTCATTGGATGCTTTCAGCATTTCTTTCTCACACCAAGCAAATTGCTTCTCAGCCTCGGCGATCAACTCCTCGGGGCTATAAGCGATCATCTCGAATGCCAACTGCTTTTCCAAAGCATCCCTACCAATTGGTCTCCCGATAATTCCACTTCCATCATCTTTCACCGAATTAGTATAATGCTCACGCAAGCCTTTTGCATAGGCTTTCATACTCGCATCAAGCTTCTTCCAAGGCTCCGGCATCCACCAGGTGAACATTGGGTCATAGTCGAAGTAATAATTATACGCTTCCCCAGTCGCTCTATTCATCGCTTCTATAGCACTAGCCGCTAGATCTGCTTTCTGCCAGCTGTTGTATTTGGGAGTTGAAGCAAGATTCTTAAGTTGGTCATCTACCTGTTTTGACACTTCATTCCAAGAAGCAGCCAGTTTTTGAGGCTCAGGCTTTTCCGCTCTCCTTCTTCCTTGATAGAATTCTTCAAGTGGCTTGGAAAATGCCAAAACCCCAGCTATTTCATCAAAAGAACCTTTTTCTATGGCTAGTTCTGCCAGTTCCTTTTCCAAATAATTCCTGAAAAGCACAAAATCTATTTTGCCATCTTCAGAAAGAGAATTGTAATTCACCTTACCCAAATTTGTCAAATACTCTTGATTGAATTCCTGTATTCTTGAGAAGTATTCATCAGACAGTGAGTTAGAATATAGCCTCCGCAATGCCCCATAATCGGCTTGATAGGTCTGAATCGTTTGGGCTAATTCGGTTGAAAAGCCTAAAGTTGCTAGTAAGCAGAAAATCAGGAGTAGATAAATTTTTTTCATGTATTTATAATTGTTTATTAATGGTCACATGGAATCTCGCACCGTAGATAATCATTCCTCGGTGTGTCATTTTCGACATGCTCGATTTCGGCTGCATATAATTTGCTTTTCAAAGGTCACATGGGATTTGGCATAGTTAACTTTCAACCCACTTGTACGGCTTGGGTCATGCCTGTCTACTTCAGGCAGGCTCGATTTCATAACTCAAAGGAAATGTGAATCCTTAAATTAAATCTTTTGATCCTAAATCCTCAAAATCACATCTCCATTAAAGCCCACAACAAGGAACTCTTTGATCAGCGGTAAAATTGATTTTTAACTTAAACCCACAAATTATTTGTAGTCAATTACTTATATTGAAGCAGATCAAGAGTTTAGACTTTTCATAAATTGATCCAAACAGCATATTCTTGAAAGTCTAAGACAGGTGATTTACTTAATTAATTTTTAACCATTGCTCTTTCTGATTGAGGCCACTTTTCAGCCCTAGAATAAGCAACCCCATAAACCCCATTTACTATGGAATTAACCATCATTAATCTTTCAAAGACTTATCCGAATGGAGTTAAGGCTTTGAACAACATTTCTTTGACCATCCCACAAGGGATGTTTGGACTACTTGGTCCGAATGGAGCAGGAAAATCTACCCTGATGCGTACCATAGCAACACTTCAGGATCCAGATTCTGGTAGCGTTATGCTCGACAACATTAATGTATTAGAAGAAAAACAAGCCGTCCGCGAGCGATTAGGTTATTTGCCACAGGATTTTGGGCTTTACCCTAGAATCAGCGCGGAAGTAATGCTTGATCACATCGCTCAAATGAAGGGTATTGGAAAAAAATCGGAGAGAAAAGCACTTGTGGAAAGCTTACTTCAAAAGGTAAATCTTTTTACCCATCGGAAAAAAGGGCTTGGAACCTATTCTGGTGGTATGCGTCAGCGATTTGGAATCGCTCAAGCCCTGGTTGGCAGTCCTTCCCTCATTATCGTCGATGAGCCTACTGCGGGACTAGACCCTTCTGAGCGAAATCGTTTCTATAACCTACTTTCGGAAATCGGTGAAAACACAGTGGTGATTTTGTCAACCCACATTGTTGAAGATGTGAATACGCTCTGCTCAAATATGGCCATCATCTGTCAGGGAGAGGTACTGATGCAAGGAAAACCTGCTGAGGGAATTGCAGCTGTAAATGGAAAAATCTATAAGAAATCCATAGAGAAATCTGATCTGGGAGAATATCGTGAGAACTATTCCGTGATCTCTACCAAACTTCTTGAAGGAAAATTGAGCTTACGTATTGAAAGTGATGAAAATCCTGGAAATGGATTCGAAGCCGTTCCAGCTGATTTGGAAGATGTTTACTTCAGTCATATTTCAAAAAAGGTGGATCCAATCACGATATAATCTCTAGCTATGTTTTTGGATATTTTCATTTTTGAACTGAAATACAGATTCAGTCGCCCAGCGACCTATATCTATTTCTTGATGCTACTAGTGGTCCCATTACTTTTGGTGGGATTTGGGAATACTCCCGCTTCTGAGAAAGTATATCATAATGCGCCAATTGTGATTGCAAATCTTCAGTTATTGATTTCGATTTTCGGGATATTGATTGCCTCTGCTGTGATGGGAGTACCCATCTATCGTGACCTGGAGCATAAAACTGGCACGTTCCTCTTTAGTTACCCTATCTCCAAATTTGCCTATTTCATGGGGAGATTCTGGGGCTCTTTTGTGACTTTGATATTTATTTCATTAGGTAGCCTTGTCGGGTTTTATTTAGGTACGCTTTTAGGTCCTTTATTCGGCACAGATGAGCTTCGCTATGGCCCAAATTTGCTCATCAATTACCTACATCCTTGGATTACACTTTCCCTTCCAAACTTATGGTTAGCTGGTTCTTTGTTCTTTGCGCTCATCGTTTTTACCAGAAATATCAAATCCATTTATTCCGGTGGAATAGTGGTATTTATCATTTACTTGCTGGCAAATTTCCTAGCTCAGGATATCGAAAATAAAAATCTGGTGGAGATTATGGATCCTTTTGGGATCAACACATTCGACTTCCAAACGCGTTACCTAACTCCATTTGAGCAAAACAACTTCATTCTGCCAGTAGTAGGCAATCTGTTGATTAACCGATTACTTTGGATTAGCGTAGGAATCTTCTTTTTCATAGCTGCTTATGCAAGATTTAGTTTCACCTACTTCTTCCAAACAGTACAGAAAAAGTCAAAAGCAGAAAAAGAAGAAGCAAAAACACCTATACTCCAACAAGTGCTGGCGAAAGCAAACTTTGCAGGAAACTACCAATGGACCAGTTTTAAAACACTTTCAAAAATTGAGTTTCAAAATATCTTCAAAGACATTTACTTCAAATCGATTTTACTCGGTGGTTTGGTATTTTTGGTTCTGGATTTTTGGATAGGAAATACACTATATAGTGTCCCTAATTTCCCATCCACTTCCTTCTTGATGGAGTATAAAACCTTTGATTACAACCTCTTTGTCTTCATCATCATTGTCTTTTTCACCGGAGAAAGCTTGCATCGGGATAAGTCCTCTGGATATTCTGTTATTAATGACACCTTCCCAGTAAAAGACGGTACAGTGATCGCGTCAAAGTTTGCGGGAATGGCAATTATCTGCTTACTGCTGGCAACAATTCCAATCATAGTTGGATTGGCTGTACAGACCCTGAAGGGATATTTTAATTATGATTTGGGAGTTTACCTCGTTGATAGCTACTTGATCTCCCTACCAGATTACCTACAAATGGTGATGCTCGTGTTTGCAGTGCACTTGGTGGTCAACAATAAATTTGCCGGTCATGCAGCAGCTATCGGGATCTGGTTGGTGATGATTGTGTTCCGTGACTTCGCAGGGTATGATTTCAACCTATTCTTTTTCTCTTATAAGCCAGGCTATAGATGGAGTGATATGAATGGACTTGGGCATTTCGGCGAGCCACTATTTTGGTTTAATCTCTATTGGACTGCTATTGGCATGTTCTTGATTCTTTTCTTCAGCATTTTCTATAGTAGAGGAACAGAGATTTCATTCAAAAATACCTTGAAAACTGCTAAGAGTCGTTTGACTCAGAAAACCTCCATTGCGGCATACCTATTCCTGATCATCGGAATCGCTTCTGGAGCTTATATTTTCAATTCTCTAGTTTACAAAAATAGCTACCAAACAAGTGATGAGGGCGAATTGCGACAAGTGGCTTATGAAAAGCAGTTGAAGCAATATGAGTTTATGCCCCAGCCTAAGATAACCAAAGTCAACCTCAAAGCTGATCTCTATCCTATGGAACGTGATGCGTATTTCGAGGCTGCAGTGCAAATGGTCAATAAGACCAATGAACCAATTGACTCGGTTCATTTCAATAGTACTGGCTTGACGGATTTTGAGATTCTGTATCAAGGAGAAAGTTTGCCTTATCGCTTTCCTTTAGTCTATGAACCGGCTAAATTTCAGATTTTTGGTAAAAAGCCAAACCGAGAATGGTATAAAATCACGGCTTTGCCTAGCACAATGATGCCAGGAGATACACTTGACCTGGTAATAAAAAGTAAAGTCATAAACGACGGATTCCCTAATTCAGGGTTTGGGCGCGAATTGGTTTACAACGGTAGCTTTATCGCAGGAGGAATGCCTGAAATCGGATATTCGGCCGATGGTGAACTTAATAGTGATGAGAAAAGAAGAGAACATGACCTACCTGAAAAGCCTGAAGATCTACCTCCACATGATGATCCTTTTGGTAGGAATACCCTTTTATTCTCAGATGAGGCTGATTTGATTCAATTTGAGGCAACTGTAAGTACAATACCAAGCCAAATTGCAATTGCGCCTGGTTACTTACAAAAAGAATGGATAGAAGGCGATCGCCGTTACTTCCATTACATTCAAGATACCCCGATTCAGTCTTTTTTCTCGGTATTATCTGCTGAGTATGAAGTGCTACGTGATAAGGCAACTTTATCCTCTGGAAAAGAAGTTGACATTGAAATTTATTATCAAAAAGGTCATGAATATAACCTTGATCGCTTTGTGAGTTCTTACAAAGATGGTCTGGCCTATTTCTCGGATACTTATGGTGACTTCCAGTTCAGACAAATGCGAATTTTGGAATTCCCTCGTTATGCCGGTTTTGCTCAATCGTTCCCAAATACAGTTCCATTTGCAGAAAGCTTTGGGTGGGTGGCAGATTTCTCTGATCCAAATAGTTTTGATTATGTCTATTACGTAACTGCCCACGAACTGGCGCATCAATGGTGGGGACATCAGATAACTCCTAATTATACACGAGGAGCAAACCTAACCTCAGAGGCATTAGCTGAATTTTCAGCTCTTATTCTTTCTGAGCGTAAATACGGAAAGGAAAATATGAAGCGATTCCTAAAGGATGAGCTGGACGACTATCTGAGAGGAAGATCAAATGAAAGCAAAAAGGAAAATGTCTTTATCAACTGCAACCGCGCCTATCAGTGGTACAATAAAGGAAGTTTGATTCTGTACGGTCTTCGGGATTTGATCGGAGAAGAAGCAATTGACTCAGCATTGTACAACTTCAATAAGGAGTTTGGTCAGCGGCAAGCTCCACCTTTCCCTGGCAGTTCAGATCTTTATAGACATTTGGCGGCAAAAACTCCTGATAGTTTGATGTACTATTTAGACGATACTTGGAATAAAATCACGCTCTATGACAACAAAGCAGAGGAAGTAACTGCCACAAAAATTGCTGAAGGAGAATATGATGTGACGCTGAAATTAAAATCCCAAAAGCTTTATGCTGATTCAGGTGGACAAGAGTCTGATGCTGAGTACGAAGGGGATTACATTGATGTAGGAATCTTTGCAGCTGATGATACAGATGAGGATGGAAAAGATCGGGTAAATCCTCTTTTCGTCCAAAAATATAAACTCAAGCCTGGAGAAACTACGCTTACCATTAGAGTGAAAGGTGAGCCGGCAAAAGCTGGAATCGATCCATATAATAAGTTGATAGATAGAATCCCTGATGATAACACCATCAATGTAGAAGTCGAATAACAAAAGAAAAGGGTCGTTTCGAAATTGAAACGACCCTTTTACTTATTTCTTTTTTCTGAGTAATGCTACCAAAATCAAAATGAAAATAGCTCCTCCTACTACCCAAGCCCAAGGCTGTTGGTACCATTCCTTTTTACCGATATTGACGTCAATGTTAAGTCCGCCATCCTGAGCAAAAGCTGAAACGGTAAAAAACATAGTCATTAGAAATAAAAACACTGATTGCGAATACTTTTTAAGTTGATTTTTCATAGTCATTTTATTTTTATTTGAATCTAATATTATAAGTCGCAGCTACTCCAATAGTCTGAATATCAACTGAAGGTGCTGAAGTGAAGACTTGATTATAAAAAGCGAAAAAATTCCAATCGTAATTGTGGTAACCCACTTGCGGACGAATATAAAATCCTCCATCACTGGCAATATCGCCCGTCAAAAAGGTGTAGCCCAAATCAGTTCCTACAAAGAATCCTGAAGGTTGCGGATAATATCTAAACATCAATCCCAAAGGAATCGCTCCGAAGTCTTGAGCCCCCGCCACGTCTGATTTTGCGAAATATTTAGTGTAGCCGGAAACTACTCCTAGTCCATAATTATCAGTTCTCATAAATTGAGCGGCTACATCAAGTCCTAATGCAAAAGAGGAATAATCACCCAGATCAGCTACAGGAACTCCTAGATTAAGCCCTAGTTTTAACCAGGAGTTATCTTCATTAATATCTTCGATTTCCCTGGTAGTTTGTGCGTAACTGGCAACAATTGCCATCATAAGTGTCAACGATAATGCTAATTTTTTCATTGCTGGTGTTGGTTTGTTTTTCTTTCGTTTTTCCAAACCAAATGCCACTAAAAAATAAACCTATTAAAAAACACTCCAAAAGCCTTCAAAAGGCTCTTTAACAGGTTTTAACAAACCAATCATAAAAGAATATGGCCAACAAAAAAACCTTCAGACTACCCTGTTATGGGGAAAATTCTTCTCAATAGAGCCTTTTGAAGAACTCTTTTTATTCTAGTTTTCTCCAATCTTTAGGAGTCATTTCGGTGAGATTTTTGAAAGTCTTATTGAAATGAGATAAAGTCTGAAAACCCACTTGATAGGAAACTTGAGAAATACTCAAGTCGGTTTCTAATAGTAATTTCTTGGCTTCAGTAACTCTGAGCTGTTGAACATATTGAGTAAAAGTTCTTCTGGTCCTAAGTTTGAAAAACCTACAAAATGCCTCCTTACTCATATATGCCTGCTCGGCCACTTCTTCCAAACTTATCTGTCTTTTACTATTGTCAAGAATGAAACGCATCACCTGATCCATTCTACGACCATCTCGCTCAGTCATTGTTTTCAATATTGGGATCTGATTCAAGGGCATCATGTCCTTGGAGGTAAAGTCCAATAATGATAGTATATGAATACAATGACCTAGTCTCGTCAATCCCGAAAACTCTCCAAATCGAGCTAGAAGCTTCGATATCTCATCCTTCGTTTCCCCAGTAATTTTAAAACATCCAGCTATTTTTTCATTGAGATGCACTAGGTCATGAAAGTCATCTACCTCCGAGAAAGCCTTACTCATCGCTTTAAAATCAAAAAACAACGTGTTCCCTCTGATTTTGAGATTACCATTATCCTCATAATAATCCGAGTCACTCCGAAAAACATGTGGGATACTTTCTGCCAGCAAATACACATCACCTGGCTGAAATCTTCCAACATAATCTCCAACCAAAAGCTGACCTCGACCTTCTACAATTAGTGTCAATTGAGCTTGGGGATGCTGGTGCAGGCTATCGTAAAAGTGACTTCCACGATCTTCCTGGTATTGAATAAATGAATTTTCAGACTTAGGAATCTGAAAGGAAATTACTTTACTCATCTGTCATAATAGGCTTGAATTAGTAAATTAACTCAGAATTATTTGAAATTTGATCAAAATAGAATCATTATTTACTAAAAAACCACTTTCATAGTTTTTATTCATGCTCTAATTTTGAAAGAAAAAAGCTATGAACTGGAAAGGTGTATTCCCCGCTGTAACGACTAAATTTCATGCTGACGGAAGTTTGGACATGGATCTATTTTTCAAAAACATTGATTTCCAACTAGAATCCGGAGTTCACGGTATTATTCTCGGTGGAACACTTGGCGAAAGTTCTGTACTGACTCAGGAAGAAAAAATCACCCTAACCCGCGAAACAGTCAATTATCTTGACGGCAAAGTTCCGGTGATTTTAAATATCGCAGAAGGAGCAACTCAAGAGGCGCTTTTCTGGGCGGCAAAAGCGAAAGAACTTGGAGCAGCCGGTTTGATGATACTGCCTCCGATGAGATATGCTGCTGATGCCCGTGAAGTAGTTACGTACTTCAAAACCGTAGCGGATTCTACCGACCTTCCGATAATGATTTATAACAATCCTGTTGATTATAAAACACTGGTAACCATTGATATGTTTGCGGAACTGGCAGACTGTAAGAATATAGAGGCAATCAAAGAATCAACCCGTGACATTTCTAATGTGACTCGTATGCGTAACCACTTTGGCGATCGTTTCAAATTGCTTTGCGGAGTAGATACCCTAGCGATGGAGGAGTTGGTAATGGGAGCAGATGGCTGGGTTGCTGGGTTGGTTTGTGCATTTCCCAAGGAAACGGTTACCATTTTTAACCTAATCAACGAGGGTAAAAATGAAGAAGCAAGAGATATTTACCGTTGGTTCTTACCGCTTTTGGAACTAGACATTCACCCTAAACTGGTACAATACATCAAGCTTGCAGAGCAACATTGTGGCATAGGCTCTGAGCACGTGCGAGCACCAAGATTGACTTTGATCGGAGAAGAAAGAGCAAGAGTTGAGAAAATCATTACCGATGGCTTGGCTAAAAGACCTAAATTGTAGATTATAGTGTTTAGAGAGTTGAGTTCTAAATGCCATCTTACAATCATTTGATTCTTTGGTCATTTTTATAACTCAACCTGTCTATCTTATTTTAATCTTTTAACAATCAAACTTAACAAACCTATGAACCTCGATCTTATTTTCTCAGCCGCACAAGAGGCCTTTTTATCTTACAAAAATCTCTCAGGAAACAGGAAGGCAGACTTTCTGGAAAAAATCGCAGAGATTCTTGAAGAGAACAGAAGTGCCATTGTAATGATGGCAGTAAAAGAATCAAATCTTCCAGAAGGCAGAATCAATGGAGAACTAGGTCGTACAACAGGTCAAATTAAGCTTTTTGCCAATCAGCTCAGAGAGGGCTCTTGGGTAGAGGCTACCATAGACCCTGCAGATCCATCAAGAACTCCTTTACCAAAGGCAGATATCCGAAGAATGCTGATCCCAATCGGACCAGTTGTGGTATTTGGTGCGAGTAATTTTCCATTAGCTTTTTCCACTGCCGGAGGTGATACCATTTCAGCTTTAGCAGCAGGATGTCCAGTGATCTACAAAGGTCATCCGGCACATCCTGACACGTCAAAATTTGTCGGTGATTGTATTTCTCAAGCTGTCTCAAAATCTGGTTTGCCTGAAGGCGTATTTACGCATGTTGAAGGTGGAGTAAAAATGGGCCAAGATCTTGTCAAGCATCCTCTGGCGAAAGCAGTTGCATTTACAGGATCTTACGGAGCAGGAAAATCTCTTTTTAACATCGCGTCTGATCGTGACGAACCAATTCCGGTATATGCTGAAATGGGCTCTGTAAATCCTGTTTTCACCTTTCCTCAGCGCTTATCCAATGAGCTCGTCCCTATGGCACAAAGTTATATAAGCTCGCTGACCTTAGGAGCAGGACAATTTTGCACCAATCCTGGGTTAATCTTCGTGCCAAAGGAATTGGCCAGTAAATTTGAAAATGCTGTTTCCGAAGCTTTGAAAGGAGCGGCTGGATCTCCGATGCTTCATGAAGGGATTGCGAGTTCTTATTATTCCGCGCTTGACAATCTTAAAATGCGTTCAGAACTAAACTGGGTAAAAGTACCAGACGCCCAACATTTGATCAATGTGAGCCCAGCTTTGGCTGAAATCAAGGCTGCAGATTGGATTGCAGATGATCTTTTCCAGCAAGAGGTATTTGGTTCTTTTGCTTTAATGGTAGTTTATGAAAATGAAGCGCAACTACTAGAGGTAGCCAAAAAACTTCATGGACAGCTTACGATTACGCTTTGGGCAGATTCGTCTGAACTAAAAGCCAATACAGAACTGATCAATTTATTGGAAGAAAAATGTGGTCGACTGCTATTCACCGGTGTTCCTACAGGAGTAGAAGTTGGTTATGCTATGCAACATGGCGGACCTTTCCCATCGACTACAAGTGCAAATACCACCTCAGTTGGGGCGCATGCAATTAAACGATTCGCTAGACCAATCGCCTTCCAGGATATGCCAGCTGATCTACTTCCGGATGCATTGAAAAATGACAATCCTTTGGGAATTACAAGGCAAGTAAATGGGAAGTTTACGGCAGATAAAATCTGATATACGAAATGCGATTTACGAGATTTTGAGGAGCTTCAACCCTCATTTTACGATGTATATCGTCTCATGTAAACGACCTTCCAACTTAAAACAGTAGCTCAATTATCCAATCTTCAAATATTTCAATTTTGAATTTCTAAATGTCAACAAGACACACATTCTCCTGCATCGATGCACACACTTGTGGTAATCCGGTGCGGGTAGTTTCTGGCGGAGTTCCTTTTTTGAAAGGGGAAAATATGCTGGAAAAACGTCAATATTTTCTAGACAATTTAGACTGGATTAGAACTGGATTGATGTTCGAGCCTAGAGGTCACGACATGATGTCGGGCTCCATGTTATTTCCTCCACACAATCCTGAGAATGACGTAGCAGTTCTCTTTATCGAAACCAGCGGCTGCCTTGCAATGTGTGGTCATGGTACGATTGGAACAGTGACCATTGCGATTGAGGAAGGTTTGATTTATCCTAAAACTCCCGGCAAGCTTAGATTAGAGACTCCTGCTGGATTGGTACTCGTTGAATACAAACAAGAAGGCCAAAAGGTGAAATCAGTCAAACTGACTAATGTCAAAAGCTTTCTAGCAGCTGAAGGATTGGAGATAGACTCGGATGAGCTAGGGAAATTGACTGTGGATGTTTCCTATGGCGGCAATTTCTATTGCATCATAGATCCTCAGGAAAATTTCCCTGGCTTGGAGCATTTCAAAGCTGAGCAACTAATTTCCATGGCTCGTTCCCTTCGCAAAAAAATGAATGAGAAATACGAGTTTGTCCATCCAGAGCATCCAGCGATCAAAGGTCTATCTCATGTGCTTTGGACAGGGAAAACTCTAGAACCTACGAGCACAGCTAGGAATGCGGTGTTCTATGGTGATAAGGCAATTGACCGCTCTCCATGTGGTACGGGAACTTCTGCTCGCTTAGCACAATGGTATGCCAAAGGGCTTTTGAAACCTGGAGAAGACTTCATACACGAAAGCTTCATCGGCTCCAAGTTTATCGGGAGAATCGAAGAAGAAACTGAAATAGCTGGTAAGCCAGCGATCATCCCAAGTATAGAGGGCTGGGCAAAAGTTTATGGATATAATACCATCATGCTCGACGATGACGACCCATATGTGCATGGATTTCAAGTGATTTAATAGACGCTAGACACAAGACATAAGTATCAAGACGCGCGGCAAAGCATCGTCTTAGTACTTGATACTAACTACTTGACACTTATTCATGAAACCAACAATCATCATCGGCGGCGGAGTAATCGGCCTTTTTACAGCGTATTTTCTTCAGAAAGAAGGAGTAGAAGTACAAGTAATTGACCAGGGAGATATGAATATTAACTGCTCCACGGGGAATGCCGGTATGATCGTTCCAAGCCACATCATTCCATTAGCAGCTCCGGGGATGATCAGTAAAGGGATTTCTTGGATGTTTTCTTCCAAAAGCCCATTCTACATTCATCCTCGACTAGACGCCAAACTTTTGAAATGGTGCTACCAATTTTACAAAGCTGCGAGTCCTGCCCATGTAGAGCGATCTGTTCCTGTACTGAAAAACCTAAGTTTGCTCAGTAAGGCGCTTTATCAGGAATTTCGGGACGAGCATCCAAACTCTCAGATTGGTTTGCAGGAGAAAGGTTTGATGATGATCTATCAGACAGAAGCAGTTGAGAAAGAGGAAATTGAATTCGCTCATCTTGCCAATGCAAACGGCTTGCAGGCAGATATTTTAACTCCAGAAGAAATCCGGACTTTCGAGCCAAATCTAGAAGTAAAAGCACGTGGGGCAGTGAGATTTCCTGGCGATGCACATTTGGATCCAGCGAAATTGTATGGATTTCTAAAAAGTTATTTACAGGAAAAAGGAGTAAAATTCCTTCCAAATACGCAGGTAACTGGTTTTGAAAAAAATGGAAATGCTGTCAATGCAGTCATTACAGACCAAGGTAAAATCGATGCCGGAAAAGTAATTCTTGCGAGTGGTTCTTGGTCTGGAGAATTGGCAGCTTTATTAGGTTTCAACCTTCCGATGATGGGTGGAAAGGGCTATTCTTTTCTACAGGAAAACAAACCTGAAATCATGCAATCATCCATTTTAACCGAGATGAAAGTTGCCGTGAGTCCCTATGGTGATCAAATTCGCTTTGGAGGAACAATGGAAATCGCTGGTACCAATCAAAAAGTAAATCTCAGCCGTGTCAAAGGAATCTTTGAATCCATCAATCGGTATTATCCAGAATTCGAAGCAAAATTTCCTGAAGAAAACAAGATTTGGAAAGGTCTGAGGCCATGTTCCCCAGATGGGCTTCCGTACATAGGTTTTGCTCCTGGCTACTCCAATGTCATGGTAAATTCTGGGCACTCCATGATGGGGGTGAGTTTGGCACCAGCTTCTGGAAAAATCCTCGCAGAATTGCATCAGCAAAAAGACACAACGTTAGAATTGAAAGGTTTTGAGGTAGATAGATACATGTGAGTCCTTTGAGGATTTTAGAACTTCGAAGGACTTTTTATGATTACTATTTATTCAAGCCATTTCATTAAATTGTTCTTATGGAATCAGATGAGAAAGATCTTGTAAAAGAGCCATTTACGGAATATGGAGTATATTCTTATGCGGACTATCTGACTTGGGAGATCGACGAAATGGTCGAGCTCATCAAAGGAAAAGTTTTTCGGTCTGCTGCTGCAGCGCCGAGAATAAAGCATCAGCAGATAGTGCTACGTTTAGGTTCAACATTTTTACAATTCCTCGAAAAGAAACCCTGCGAAGTATTTATCGCTCCTTTTGACGTGCGCCTACCCGTAAAGTCCAGAAAAAATGAAGACATATTCACAGTAGTCCAGCCAGATGTCTGTGTGGTTTGTGACCGTTCCAAATTGGATGAAGCAGGATGTGTCGGAGCCCCAGATTTAATCGTAGAAGTGCTTTCTCCAGGAAACAATAAAAAGGAGTTGCAAAACAAATACGAAGTTTACGAGGAATCTGGAGTCAGCGAATATTGGATTATTTCTCCCTATGAAGAAACTTTAATGATCAACTCTCTTACTGATGGGAAATATGTTGCATCTAGACTTTTTACACGCGGAGACATCGTCAAATCTGAATGTATTTCTGGCTTTAAATTAGATCTCGAAGAGTTTTTTGAAAAAATAGATTAGAAATACATAAAAAATCCTGCTTCAAGAGAAGCAGGATAACTATTGACTGTTAAGCAAAATATCTATCAAGTCGTATAAACAGAATTGAACATCACATAATCTGTGGTCAAATCTGATCCCCAACCTATACCTTCTTCTTCTCCAGAATTGAGTTCCAGATGAACTCGAATATGAGATTCTCTAAGAAGTTTTTTCATATAGGACTTTTCAAAATCTACTGGATTGCCCTTATCTAAGACCTGAACTAGATGATTTTGATCTCCGATAAAGAGGTTTACTTTTTTATAATTAAAGGCAACCCCAGCATTACCAGCAGCAGCGACAATTCTCCCCCAGTTTGGATCACGACCAAACATAGCAGTTTTCACCAGAGTAGAGTCAGAGATCGCGCGAATGAGCGTCCTAGCAATCGCTTCAGTTCTCGCCTTGGTTACTTTATATTCTATAAACTTGGAGGCACCTTCTCCATCTGAGACGATTAGTTTTGCTAAATGTGTCAGGATTTCCAGTAGTTTCTCCAAGAAAATCTCATATCCTGGATCATCCTTACTTTTCACTTTTCTATTGCCGGCCAAACCATTAGCCATGACAGCGACCATATCATTCGTAGAAGTATCTCCATCTACGGTGATCATATTAAATGAACGATCTACACAATAAGAAACAGCTTCTTGAAGTAGCTTCTCGTCAATGTTAAAATCAGTCACTATGAATGCCAGCATGGTAGCCATATTGGGATGAATCATTCCAGACCCTTTAGCTACTCCGCCCATATTGATTTTCACTCCTTCATATTCGAATTCAATAAATCCTTCCTTAGCAAAAGTATCTGTGGTCAAGATAGCATTTGCCACAAATGAACCTGCCTTAATTTCACCGCTTAGTTTCGGGATATTGACTTTTAGTCCTTCCACTACATCTTCGGTTGGAAATTCCACACCGATAATGCCAGTAGAAGCTACAATCACATCATCCTCTGGAATTCCCAAAGCTTCTGCGGTCGTACGGACCATCGCCTCAGCTCCTTCTCTCCCCTGATCACCTGTACAAGCATTTGCATTTCCTGCATTACAAATAATCACCTGAGCTCGATTATTTTCCAGGTGTTTCTCAGTGATTTTTATAGGCTCAGCGCGAACTTTATTCTGCGTTAATGTGCCTGCAGCAGCAGCTGGAACTTCTGAATAAATAATAGCCAAATCGCGTTTCATCGATTTCACTCCAGTGTGAGCGCCCCAGCATTTGATGCCACGTACGTTCGTAATATTTTTAATCATCTTTTCTTATTAAGGTTTTAATGGCACTTGGTTCAATCCTTCGGACTCTGTCAAGCCAAACATCAAATTCATATTGTGTACCGCCTGACTAGCTGCGCCCTTGAGCAAATTATCAATTGCTGAGATCACGATAACGCGCTCCGTCCTTGCATCCCACACTGGAAACACATCGCAGAAATGACTTCCTCGGACGTCTTTAATTCCCGGCGCCTGATTTCTCAATCTGACAAATGGTTTTTCCTTGTAAAAATCATGGTAGATCGACGTGAGCTTTTCTTGACTCATTTCGCCTTTGATTTTGGCGTAAGCAGTCACCAAAATTCCTCGATCTACAGGAAGTAGATGCGGAGTAAATTGAACTGCAGTCTGATTACCTGATAAACCTCCAAGCTGCTCCTCTATCTCAATCGTATGTCTGTGACCTGCGATTCCATAGGCTTTGAAATTTTCATTCACATTAGAAAAATGCGTAGTCGCATTAGCTTTAATTCCTGCTCCTGTCAAGCCTGACTTCGCATCAATGATCAGAGATTTTTCCTCTACCAGTTGCTTCGCAAAAAGTGGAGCCATGCTTAAAATAGATGCCGTAGGATAACAGCCTGGATTTGCAACCAAATTTGCTGACTTTATTTTATCTGCAAAAAGCTCTGGCAAACCATAAACAGCCGATGCAAATCCTTCAGGATAGCTATGCTTTTTATTATACCATTCTTCATAAACTTCCTTGGTGGAAAGTCTAAAATCTCCTGAGAGGTCTATGATTTTCGCACCTGAATCCTTCCATTTGGCAACAAAATCCATGGAAACGCCATGAGGTAGAGCTAGGAATATTACATCCAGTTTTCTCTTACTTACCTCTTCAGCACTAACCAAAGGAATGTCTAATCTATCGACAAACTGAGGGTGTAAGTCTGAAAATGGCTTGCCCTCATGCGATTCTGAAGTGATCATTTCAATTGAAACTTCCTCGTGATTCAAAAGAAGTCTTGCCAACTCAGACCCCGTAAATCCAGAGGCTCCAACTATGGCTACTTTTAATTTTTGATTGCTCATCTTAGGCTACAACAGTGGTTTCGGTAAGGATTTCGTCAAATTTTTCTAGAAAAATATTTAGCTCGTCTCTGCTGATATTCAGGGCAGGAACAAGTCTTAGAATATTTCCAGCCGTAGCATTTGCCACAATTCCCTCTTCTAGTAATCGTAGCACGTAGGGCTTAGCCTCTGATTTCATTTTCACTCCAAGCATCAACCCTACTCCTCTCACAGACTCAAGTTCCTCATGCTTCTCGATCAATTCAGCTAGCTTTCCTCTCAACCATTCACTGGTTTCGGTTGCTCTTTTGCAAAGTTGCTCCTCATTGATGACTTCTATAGTCGCAATCGCTGAAGCTGCTACAAGCGGATTCCCACCGAAAGTGGTGCCATGATCCCCAAATTCAATCGCACTGGCTACTTTTTCATTGCAAAGAATCGCACCTATCGGCGCTCCTCCTCCTAGCCCCTTGGCTAAAGTCATTATATCCGGCTGAACTCCGAAATAGTCCTTTGCAAACCAATTTCCGGTTCTTCCTATCCCACATTGGATCTCATCAAAAATCAAAAGGATTCCTTGTTCATCACATAGCTTTCTCAAACCTTCCAAGTATGCCTTTTCCGCAGGAACAACTCCCCCTTCACCCTGAATCGGCTCTACAATCACTGCTGCAGTCTCTATGTCTATTGCAGCTTCAACTGCCTTGAGATCATTGAAAGGAACTTGAGCAAATCCTGTTGGAATAGGGCCAAATCCTTGCTGATATTTCTCCTGACCAGTCGCGATGGTCGCTAAAGTTCTGCCATGAAACGAATTTTGCATGGAAATGATTTTTCCACCTTTAGATTGCTTATGTGCATACCTTCTAGCAATTTTAATGGCTCCTTCTACGGATTCTGCTCCACTATTTGTCAGGAAAACTCGATCCAAGCCAGAGATTTTAACTAGCAATTCACTCAAAGCAACTTGCTGAGGACTCACGAAAAAATTAGAAATATGCATCAAGTTAGCCGCCTGATCCTGAATTGCTTTCACAACCGTAGGATGACAATGGCCCACATTATTTACAGCAATACCAGCTAGTAAATCAATGTATTCTTTTCCATTTGCATCCCATAATCTACTTCCTTTTCCTTTGATAAAAGCTAAAGGAAAGCGATTGAAGGTTGGTAAGTAATACTCTTTGTCTTTGGTGTATAATTCTTGATTGTTCATAATCTTTTATAGAGTTAAGGTGGTTCCAATTTTCTCATGATTGATTACGTATCCGGCAATCTGCTCGGGCTTGGTACCATTTAAAATAATTGCTTTTTGCACTCCTTCTTTTAATGCCAGCATGCAGGATTGAATTTTGGGTATCATACCACCTTGGATGGTTGAACCCATATGTTTTTGTACAGCTTTTTCATCAAGTTCGTGAATGATAGAATCTGGATCTGGATAGTTTAGAAAAAGTCCATCTACATCCGTGAGTACAATAAGTTGATCGGCTTTCACAGCCGCTGCAAGTTTACCTGCAAAAGTATCCGCATTGATATTGTAAGAAATCCCGTCTGCTCCGTCAGCGACACAGGCAACCACAGGAATATATCCTGCTTGGCAAAGGTTGTTGATCAGCGTACTATCGATATCAGTAATTTCACCTACCAAACCAAGATCGACCAGACTTCCATCGGAAGATTTATGCTGGTACTTTTTTGCCCGCACCATTCTGGCATCTTTACCTGAAAGACCGACGGCTTTTAGGTTGTTTTGATTTAGTAAAGAGATCAAGTCGGCATTGACTTCACCTATCAGTGCTTTTTGAATTTCTGCGAAAGCAACTGCTTCTGTCACTCTGAGACCATCCACAAACTGAGTTTTGATGGCAGCTTTTTCAAGTGCTTTATTGATAAATGGCCCACCGCCGTGCACCATCACTACTTCAAATCCCGCGTCCTGAAGTTTAAAAATCTGTGCTGCTATTTCCTGTTGCAACTGGGGATTGATCATCGCATTCCCACCATATTTGATGAGAATTCTTTGCTTAGACATTTCTACTTTTTTTATAATAAATTGATTTTTTCCTAACCCGGCTCTCCCTTATGGACTGGCAGAAATGAGAAAAAATCAGAACTGAATTACTTCTTATTAGAGATGAAAACTTGATAATTACTGGTTTTACTAATTTAACCTAACAGTTTTAAAACAACCTTCGTTCCGAAAGAGGTTATTTTGTGGAATACCCCCATGTTATTGGAATAGTGAAACTTAAAACTCTTAAAAGTCAAATTACCATTGATCATTTGGCTTGACAGGGTGACATGCTGTCAGTCGAAAGCGGAATTATTTCCCTAAAATGCGCTAAAATTTAAGTGTGAATGTTTATTACCCGATAAATTACTCAATACTACATACGATGATGACTGGAGGAAAAATAGACCAATTCCTTCCAACCAAATGGCTATCATTAAATCCTTATTTCAAATAGATGGTCTACGTCCACAGATCATACTAGCATGTCACTAGTCATGTAGAAATACTTTGAAAATTGAAGTCAATCCATTATTTATATTGTTATCATTAACATTCACCCCGGAAAAATGAAGAAAACAGTTTTAGAAGATATTGGACTACTAGTACTACGATTAGGCGCTGGAGGAATGATTTTAACTCACGGCTATCCGAAATTAATGCGGTTAATTGGAGACGACCCTATTAAATTCATGGATTTTCTAGGCATAGGCCCGGTGGTTTCCTTAACACTTGCTGTTTTTGCCGAATTCATATGTGGCATATTAGTTGTCATAGGATTTAAAACCCGTCTCGCCACAATCCCACTTATAATTACTATGCTGACTGCAGCATTTGTAGCGCATGCATCGGATCCATTTGGGAGAAAAGAGCTCCCTCTTTTATATTTTACAGTCTTCTTCTGTATACTTATTTTCGGAGCTGGTAAGTATTCTCTTGATGGACTGAGTGATCGCAAATCCATGTACTATGGAGGCTAGCTTTTCAAATCATTGAGGCAAAGTAAAAGCCACGTAAGCATCTCCGCTTTTAGTGCCTTTTCCTCCGCCACAGGCGATTACTAGAAATTGCTTTCCGTTCATTTCGTATACTGCTGGTGTAGCATGTCCCGAAGCTGGAAGCTTGGCTTCCCAAAGAATTTTACCGGTCTCCTTATCTAAAGCACGAATTTTCTCATCCTTTGTCGCTGCGATAAATAACACTCCGCCTGCAGTCACCACTGGACCTCCATAGTTTTCGGTACCTGTAGGAGCAAAACCCTGAGCACTCAGAGAGTCAATTTCTCCCAGCGGAACTTGCCACTTTTTCTTCCCAGTATTCATATCAATGGCGGTCAAAAGGCCCCAAGGCGGGTTGGACCCATAGAGTCCCTCTTTGGTTACCAGCTTTTTATAGCCGTCCATATAGTAGCGAGGAAAAAGCTGTGATTGCACGCCTTCCATTTCTTGCTTGTCACCTTCTGCAGGAGCTTTGTCCAAGAGATATTGCAAAAGCACTTTGCGGTTTTCATCAGAAATATGTGCAAAAGATGGCATCGCTCCCCTTCCTTTTTGAAGCAAAAGTGCCAATGAATCATAGGTATATTTTTCCTTTAACTCCAGTAAACTCGGGATTGCCGGCGGGTTTCCCTTTCTATCCAGTCCATGGCAATTTCCACAAAAATTAGTGTAAACAGATTTCCCTATGTTCTCAAAATCAGCATTTGGAGTCATCCCGATTACCCAAGGAATTTGATTGGCGTTCACATATAAAGTCTGAGTTGTAGGATCAAAAGATGCTCCACCCCATTCTCCACCACCATCCATTCCTGGGAAAAGAACCATCGGTTTTTCTGGATGCGGAGGAGCCCAAGTGTCTCCATAAATCGCTCCTTCTAGTTGATTTCTAATATCAGCTTCCCATTCAGGTTTCAGGTTGAGTATACTAGATTCATCAAAAACCATATTCATAAAAGGCTCGGGAAAAGAAGGAATCGGTTGAGTTGGAGAGGTAAATTCGCCAGGCATGACAGATTGGATGGTGGCAGTTTCAGGAATTGGCCAAATCGGCTCGCCAGTCTCCCGATCAAAGACATAAGTCATACCTTGCTTAGAGATTTGAGCGACTGCATCAACCCACGTTCCGTCTTTTAGAATTCTAATTAAGTTAGGATTAGCAGGAAAATCCCGGTCCCACACGTCATGATGTACAGCTTGAAAGTGCCAGATCCTTTCCCCAGTTTTCGCATTCAGCGCAATCAGGGAATTCGCAAATAAATTATCTCCTTTGCGGTAACCTCCCCAAAAATCGTAAGTCGCAGAACCTGTTGGCACAAAAACAATTCCCCGCTCCTGATCCACCGTCATCCCGGCCCAATTATTTGCTCCACCGATCTGCTTTATACTTTTTGAATCCCAAGTATCGTAACCAAATTCTCCTTCCTGCGGAATGGTATGGAAAATCCATTCTCGCTTGCCTGTGCGAATATTATAGGCCCGAATATGTCCTGGCGCGGCATCCAAACCCTCGGAAAGTCGCATTCCAATAATCAATAAATCTCCATAGACTACTCCTGGAGCATTTGCCACTATCAGAAAATCCTCCCGCTCTGTGTCTAAACCTTTTCTCAAATCAACCTTGCCTTGGTCTCCAAAACTTGGAATGGGTTCTCCAGTCTCCGCATCCACTGCCATCAGCCAATTTCCAGCCCCAAAAAGAATGCGTTTGTCATCTCCATCTTCCCAATAACTCACTCCACGATTAGTCCCTGCCCAAGAATTTTCTCCTCCAAGAATTTGAAATGGATCAAATCTCCATACTTCAGTTCCAGTTTCAGCATTTACAGCAAACACATTTAAGGTGGGAGTAGAGCCGTAAAGAAGTCCATTTACTACAATCGGCTGGCATTGAATCTGGGAGCGTTCTGTTGCATCACCTGTATTGTACGTCCAAGCAACCTGAAGTTGGGAAACATTTTCTTTAGTGATTTGTATCAAAGACGAAAATCGGGAGCCATCAGCTGGACCTCCGTAGTGTGACCAATCGGTGTAATCCACTTCTGTATTATTGGATTGGCATGCGGATAATAGTATCAAAAATCCAAAGGCTACCTTATAGAATGGTTTCATGAATTAGGTTGAGTTGGGTTGTTAAATTAAATCTTAACGTATGGAAAATTATCAATTGTAGAAAGCCAAATCAAATCTTCAAATTTAAAATTTGAATACTGGTTTTCATTACTCATCATTTGAGATGAAAACTTTCAATCCTTCTTGCGTTAATTCTGTTGGGTAAATCTCCAAATTCCCACAAGAACCAACTTTTACTTCACCTGTCATTAGATTAAATCTATACCGGTGTAATGGACAAATCACCTCATGTTCACTTGATAAAGAACCCTCTAATAATGAAGTTCCTCGATGCGGACAATCAGCTTGAAATGCGTGGAAATTTTCTTGGGATCGCACCAACGCGATGACCTGATCACCAAGGTTAATTTTATGAATTCGACACTCAGGAATCATTTCCAAAACTTGGCGTTTTGTACTACCCAAAAGGAATGTTTTCATAAGACGGGATTTATCTACTCAAAAGGAAATCAAACCTTAACATAAATAAACCATTGGTTTTCTGATGAATCTTGTTGAATTTAATAGGTGAATAAAAACCGTTAAAACCATGAAAGCAACTATACTTTTTATTACCGCCTTATTATTCTTCAATTTGGCCGAGGCACAAAGCCTTGAGGGGGCTTGGAAACTTACCCATCAGGATGGTCAAGAAGTAACCGATATAGAATATATCAAGATTTATCAAGATGATTATTTTGCATATGGAGCAAAACAGGTTGCTGATAATCACTTTATCAGCGCAGGAGGGGGACCATTTTCTTATGAGGACGGGAAATATATGGAGACTTTAGATTTCTTCACATTAGATCCATTTCAGGTCGGAAAGACAAATAAATACAAGCTGGACTGGGTAAATGAAAAGATGGTCATCTCCTCAGAGATCAATGGGAAAATGCTCGTAGAAATCTGGGAAAAAGTGTCAGATGCAGAAGACGATCTAACGGGAAACTGGGTGATCACGGGAAGAAAACGTGGCGAGGAAATCTCCAGATCAACTCCGGGGGCAAGAAGAACGGTTAAAATCCTGAGCGGAGGTCGTTTTCAATGGATTGCGTTCAATTCCGAAACAAAGGAATTTTCAGGCACAGGCGGAGGAACTTACACTGCCAAAGACGGAAAATATGTGGAAAGCATAACATTCTTTTCCAGAGATGATTCTCGAGTAGGTGCTAACTTAGATTTCAACTACGAAGTAATTGATGGTGAATGGCATCACAGTGGACTAAGCTCAACGGGCAATCCAATTTATGAGATTTGGACTCCATATGCGATTGGATATCAGGGGAAGTAATAATTTTAAATTCTAAAAGCTGAAAGCTGAAATAATAAAAAAAGGAGCCTTATGAGCTCCTTTTCTATTTTTTATGCTTCTACAGCGTATAGTTCTTTCAACTTTCCGACTGTATAATCTACTTCCTCTATTGTATTAAATCGGCTGAAGGAGAATCTAACTGCATCTCGCTCTGGCGTGTGATTGATTGCTCTCAATACATGCGAGCCAACTGTAGCCCCTGAACTGCAGGCGGACCCACCAGAAGCAGAAACTCCTTCCAGATCAAGATTGAATAGCAACATGCCGCTGTTGGCTTCAGACGGAGGTAAGCTTACGCTTAATACAGTGTACAAACTCTTATCCAAATCTCCAGACAGTCCATTGAACTCTACTCCTGGAATCTCCTGAGTAAGACTTTGGATGAAATGTTTTTTGATAGCTTCTATATGAACTTGATGCTCAGCCATGTCCTCATAGGCGATTTCCAAGGCTTTTGCGATTCCAATAATCCCTATCACATTTTCAGTTCCACCACGCATATTCCGTTCTTGAGCTCCACCGTGGATCAAAGGATGGATTTTCTTATCCTTTTTCACATAAAGAAACCCGGAACCTTTTGGGCCATGAAATTTATGACCTCCAGCTACGATGGAATCCACAGGAAGAGATTTTAGATCATGTACATAGTGTCCCATGGTCTGCACGGTGTCAGAATGGAAAAACGCACCATGCTCTTTCGCAAGTGATCCAATGCGGTTCAAATCATTAAGATTCCCGATCTCATTATTTGCATGCATCAGAGAAACCAAACTTTTTGGGTTGGCCTTCAGCAAGTCCTCCAGCTGATTCATATCCAATTCCCCCTTCTCGTTTACATCCAGTTTGCTCAGTTTGATATGTCCTTTTTTCTCACACATTTCCAACGTATGCAAGACTGCATGATGCTCAAGTGGGGAAGTAATCGCATGAGTAATTCCATGACTTTCGATCCCACAAACAATCGCAGTATTATCAGCTTCAGTTCCACCAGAGGTAAAGAAAATTTCGGCAGGAGTTACATTTAACAATTCTGCAACCTTCTTCCTTGATCTCTCAATAGCAGTCCTAACTTCTCTTCCAAAACTATGGACGGAAGAAGGATTGCCGTAATGATTTCTCATAAAAGGAATCATGGCTTCGATCACTCGATCGTCCATGGCAGTGGTAGCTGCATTGTCTAAGTAAACTTTCATCGTACTCGTGTTGGGTTGTATATTCTTTCTGTTGAGCTAAGCTCAAATCATTGAAGCATTCACTACTTCCTTGATATCAGCAATAAGCTTTTTGGCCAAATGCTCAGCGGTTGCTTCTGATTCAGACTCTGAGTAAATCCGAATGATCGGCTCCGTATTTGACTTCCGCAAATGTACCCATTCCTTTTCAAATTCGATTTTAACGCCGTCTATATCGTTGATTGGGTGGTTTTTATATTTCTTTTTGATCTCAAGCAAAATTTTATCGACATCAATCTCAGGAGTGAGTTCGATTTTATTTTTTGAAATGTGATAGTTCGGATAAGTAGCTCTGAGTCTGGAAATGGTCTTTCCAAAATTAGCTAAGTGAGTTAAAAACAACCCGATTCCCACCAATGCATCACGACCATAATGAGAAGTTGGATAGATGATACCACCATTACCTTCACCTCCAATGATTGCATTTACAGCTTTCATTTGATTGACTACATTCACTTCTCCAACTGCTGAAGCATTGTAAGTTCCGCCTCTTTTTTCTGTCACATCGCGAAGTGCTCGGGTAGAGCTAAGGTTCGAAACAGTATTTCCTGGAGTCTTAGAAAGTACATAATCCGCTACTGCAACAAGCGTATACTCTTCGCCGAAAGCAGATCCGTCTTCATTGATGAATGCCAAACGATCTACATCAGGATCTACAACGATGCCCAAATCATAGCTTCCGCGCTCTAATTTGCTCGAAATATCTCTTAGATTCTCTGGAAGTGGCTCCGGATTATGAGGAAAATGACCATCAGGAGTACAGTACATTTCTTCTATTTCTGTGACACCAAGGGCTCTTAGCAACATTGGCACAGCGATTCCTCCGGTGGAATTCACAGCATCCACTACTATTTTGAAATTTCTAGCTTTAATGGCTTCAACATCTACTAGCTCAAGGTCTAATACATGCTGAATATGGCGCTCGATGTAATCATTGATTTGAGAATAGCTACCGAGTTTTTTTACTTCTGCGAAAGCAAAGTCTTCTCTATCAGCTTTGTCCAGAATGTCCTTTCCTTCAGCGTCTGAAATGAACTCTCCTTTGTCATTCAGTAGTTTCAAGGCATTCCACTGCACTGGATTATGGCTTGCAGTCAGGATAATTCCTCCACCGGCTTTTTCCAAAGGAACAGCAAATTCTACCGTAGGAGTGGTACTTAAACCAAGATCGATCACATTGATCCCCATTCCTTGGAGCGTAGCAGAAACTAATCCAGATACCATCTCACCGGAAAGACGTGCATCTCTACCGATAATTACCTTAGGATTATTTGTTTTCTCGAGTACCCAAGCTCCATATGCAGAAGCAAATTTGACTATATCTATGGGAGTAAGTCCATCGCCGGCCTTTCCTCCGATGGTACCTCTGATGCCAGAGATTGATTTAATTAGTGACACGTATGGTAATTTGATTTGATTAAAAACTAATAAATCCCGTCAGTAGACAGGATTATCTCTATTTGAATTTGGCCATGACCTTATCCACTTCATTATCGGGGTTTCCACAGCTGGTATCACCATCCATAGTCTTTCCACAGAATCCACAGGTCGCTCCTTCCTTATTGAGAAAGGGACTTTGAGAGGCACAAGTGCCCTTGAATTCGCCGTTTTTGAGGAATATTAGCCTTACAGACATCATAATGAAGAATAAAGCAACGAAACCAAGGGTAAGAAATACGGTTGTCATAACGGATAAATTTGCGCAAATTTAAGGCTTTACTTCGAAAACGTCCACAAACCTAGCATAGTTTCCTCACCCATGACAAATTTGAGTACCCGAGCCGAGAAATTGGCAGCTTTTGACAGACTACTTACCATCATGGATGAACTCAGGGAACAATGCCCTTGGGATAAAAAACAAACGACAGAAAGCCTCAGACATTTGACGATCGAGGAAACTTTTGAGCTTTCGGATGCAATTCTCGAAGGAGATGCGGATGAAATCAAAAAAGAATTGGGAGACATTCTCCTTCACATCGTCTTTTATGCACGAATAGGATCGGAAGAAGGCAATTTCGATATGACTACGATGATTGATGCGCTTTGCGAAAAGCTAATCCGTCGTCATCCTCATATTTATGGTGACACCCAAGCAGAGGATGAAGAAGCTGTGAAGCAAAACTGGGAGAAAATAAAGCTGACCGAAAAAGGAAATAAATCTGTTCTTGGAGGAGTTCCAAAATCACTTCCTGCACTGATCAAAGCGATGAGGATTCAGGAAAAAGCCCGTGGAGTTGGTTTTGATTGGGAAGAAAAAAGCCAAGTTTGGGAGAAAGTGGAGGAGGAAATGCAGGAATTCAAAGAAGAATTCAATGTAGCAGAAGAAAAGGAAATCGATCCCGATAAAGCCAGTGGAGAATTTGGCGACTTGTTATTTTCCTTGATTAATTATGCCAGATTTATAGACATCAATCCTGAGGAAGCTTTGGAACGAACCAACAAAAAATTCATTAAGCGGTTTCAATATTTAGAAGCTGCCGCAAAAGAATCTGGTAAAATGTTAAGCGAGATGACTTTGGCAGAGATGGATGTTTATTGGAATGAAGCGAAATCAAAGTCTAATGGCTGAAATCAAAAATCTGAAATTCGTTAAACTTAGTACGCGTACTTCAGACTAGATACTTAAAATTTGATACTTGATACTTAAAAAAATATGGCAAATAATATCATCTACACCAATGAGGCTCCAGCACCAATTGGGCCCTATTCTCAAGCTGTTTTGGCAGGAAATATACTTTATGTATCAGGTCAAATTGCTTTGGATGCCGAGACTGGAGAACTTATCAATGAGAACATCACGGAAGAGACTCACGCTGTGATGAAAAACCTTGAAGCAGTGCTTCGTGCAGCAGATTACACCTTCGCCGACATCGTCAAATGCAGTATTTTCATAAAAAACATGGATGAGTTTGGCACAATCAATGAAGCCTATGGACAGTACTTCAAATCGAACCCACCTGCACGAGAAACTGTAGAAGTGAGTAAACTTCCTAAAAATGTCAATGTGGAAATCTCCTGTATAGCCTTTAAATAGCCATTTTTGAACCTGCTCCCATACGATAGCGAAACCTTAGTCAGCGCTCTTTCTAAAGAAGAGGTGCTAAGTCATTTGAATCGTGTGACCAAGGAAGTCAATTACTTAGATCAAAGAACTAGAGCCAAGGGAGATATTCTCTTCAATGGCATTGTGGGTCAGAAAGGTTTTAGAATATCAAAAGTCGTCGATAGAGCTGATACATTTCTCCCGCTAATTTTGGGCAAGATCGAAACAACTCCACGGGGCTGTATTCTCTTTATAAATTTCAGATTATTTCCGGGAGCACTATTTTTCTTAGGTTTTTGGTCAATCATTTTACTCGGTTTCACCGCATTTTACTCTTTTATCATACCAAATTATACGTATGCCACCCTTTGTTTTATCCTCAGCTTGGTGAATTACATCATTGCAATGTATTTCTTCAATAGACAAGTGAAGGCTTCACGGAAAGTTTTTCACCAGCTGATCAACTTCCAAATGAAGGATTAACCCTTCTATTTTTAGGGATAAATGGCTTTTGGGCGTAATTTAGAGCCGCAAAAAAGAATTAATAAAACATACAATATGAGCATCCGCATAGAAAAAGACACCATGGGACCTGTAGAGGTACCTGCTGACAAATACTGGGGCGCGCAGACCCAAAGATCTATTAACAACTTCAAAATCGGCGGCGAAAAAAACCGCATGCCTCTTGAGATCACCCACGCCTTTGCGATTTTAAAAAAAGCAGCTGCGCAAACAAATGCGGAACTTGGCGTTTTGGATCAGGACAAAGCTGATATCATCGGTAAAGTATGTGATGAAATTCTGGAAGGAAAGCATGACGATCAGTTCCCGCTGGTCGTATGGCAAACTGGCTCAGGCACGCAATCAAACATGAACTCAAATGAGGTAATTGCCTACAGAGCGCACGTACTTCTAGGAGGTTCTTTGGAAGATACCAAAAAGAAAATCCATCCAAATGATGATGTAAACAAATCTCAATCTTCCAACGACACCTACCCGACTGCTATGCACATTGCTGCATACAAAATGGTGATGGAAACTACGATTCCAGGAGTAGAGAAATTGAGAGATACGCTTGCAGAAAAAGCTGAAGCTTTCAAAGATGTGGTGAAGATCGGCCGTACACACTTCATGGATGCTACTCCTCTTACGCTTGGTCAGGAGTTTAGTGGATATGTAGCCCAGTTGAATCATGGATTAAAAGCCTTGAGAAACACCTTATCACACCTTTCAGAATTAGCATTGGGAGGAACTGCAGTAGGAACTGGACTAAACACTCCAAAAGGATATTCTGAATTAGTAGCAAAGAAAATCGCTGAGCTTTCTGGACAGCCATTCGTGACAGCAGAAAATAAATTTGAAGCACTTGCTGCTCACGATGCCATGGTAGAATCTCACGGTGCACTGAAGCAATTGGCAGTTTCTCTGATGAAAATTGCAAATGACGTGAGAATGCTTTCTTCTGGTCCAAGATCAGGAATAGGTGAGATTTTGATCCCTGAAAATGAGCCAGGATCTTCTATTATGCCAGGCAAAGTCAATCCAACTCAAGTTGAGGCTATCACCATGGTCGCAGCGCAAGTGATGGGCAATGATGTGGCTATTTCCATCGGAGGGTCTACAGGACACTTTGAACTGAATGTGTTCAAACCTTTAATCGCGGCGAATTTCCTTCAGTCTGCACGATTGATCGGCGATGCATGCATTTCTTTCAATGATAACTGTGCAGTAGGCATTGAGCCAAATACCCCAATGATCCAGAGACATTTGGAGAATTCATTGATGCTGGTAACAGCATTGAATCCGCACATCGGATATGAAAATGCAGCAGCTATCGCCAAGAAAGCACATAAAGAAGGTACAAGCTTAAGAGAAGCAGCGATTGCACTTAATTTATTGACTTCTGAGCAATTCACTGAATGGGTAAAACCAGAAGAGATGACGGGAAGTTTAAAATAAAAATCAATTAGCTTTAAAAATAAAAATGGTCCCTTCAGTGATGTCGGGACCATTTTCATATGGTGTTACTTTGTCGGTATCTCAATAGTGTCCTTTGAAAGTTTCTGAGCTATATATTCTTTTAACTGTTCAAAATTCATATTTAAGGTTTCCTCAGATATTTTCTCTCTTGCTTGACGCATCATTTTAACTGCATCGAATTTTTTTTCCTTATTAGTTTTCATAGCTAATCAAATCTTTGGGACTTCTAATTTCAATAACGGGATAACCCAATTTAAGATTTACTGAGTTATAACCATTTATCCGTTGAAGATTAACAATATGTTTAAAGTTCCAACTTGCCAACACATCAACTTTGTAAATAGTTGCAAGAGCAATATGCCTACAGTCCTCAAGACTCGTTTTTCCAACTACTCTTTCGCTTATGTAAGCATCTGCCAAATCAACCGCCTCCCGTGTTAATTCAACTTTCTCAAAAACGTCCTTACCAAAAGAATAAAGTAAATGCTTTACTCTATCAGGAGCATTTAATAATTCAAGCAATACTAGATCCGAGATAACAAATCTAACTTCTCCCTCTTCAAACATTCTGAAAAAGGATCGGGTGACATCTTTAAATTCTTCATCAAAGTAACCGCCTACTATTGAGGTGTCAATGTAAATACGTTGTTTATGCATATTTCATCCTCAATTTAGATCTACTTACTCATTCGGTGTCAATGGATTTGACTTTCTGATCAATCCATCTGGCAATTCACCCTCTGTACTTGCTACAATTGTACAAACTGTGGCATCTCCAGTGACATTCACCACCGTTCGGAACATATCCAAAATACGATCCGGAGCGATAATCAATGCGATCCCCGCAGCAGGAACCCCAATCGATTCCAATACAATAATCAACATAATCAATCCTGCCCCAGGAACTCCGGCAGAGCCAATAGAAGCTAAGGTAGCTGTCAAAACTATCATTAATTGCTGCGTCAAGCTCAAGTCCATGCCCAGTGCCTGAGCGATAAACACCGCTGCCACTCCTTGGTATAGGCTGGTTCCATCCATATTCACTGTAGCTCCCAAAGGCAAAACAAAACTGGAAATCTCCTCAGAAACTCCCAATTCTTCCTCCACTTGCTTCATCGTCACAGGAAGCGTAGCTGAACTGGAACTAGTGGAGAACGCCAGCAATTGAGCTGGTCTTATAGCTTTGAAAAAATCCTTGTATTTCACCTTGGTAAAAGCCATCAAAATCGCCGGATACACGATCAAAATCATGGTAAACAAACCTCCCAAAACAACTAGGCTATATTTTAATAAAGCCATCAAAAGCTCAACGGCAGAATCTGGATTTTCACCTGCAATCTCCACAATCAATGATGCCATCAGCGCAAAAACCCCGATAGGAGCTATCATCATGATGTAATTTACTATCTGAATTATGACATCATTAAGGCCATCAAAAAACGCAACCACAGGCGCAGCCTTACTCTTTTGGACCTGTAATAGTGCGATACCAATTAGAATCGCGAAGAATACCACCTGTAGCATGGCAGCATTATCTGTGGTAGCTCTAAACACATTGTCAGGTACAATATCCACTAAAGGCTGTAAAGGGCTTTGTTTTTGCAATTCCTCAGCCTGACCCAGTCTCGAACCCGCATCGCCTTCATACAAACTCATCAAATTCTCCCTAGTTTCTGGAGGCAAGCTTTTTCCTGGTTTGAATACATTTACAAGCAACAATCCTATCGAAACTGCCAAAACAGTGGTAACTAAATAAGTACCAATCGTTTTTCCTCCAATCCTGCTCAATTTGGAAATGTCTCCCAAATTTGAAACCCCAACAATCAAAGATGCCAATACCAAAGGCACGGCAATCATTTTAAGGGCATTGATAAAAATCGTCCCAAATGGCTTAATGTAATCTATAGTAAACGAATTGGGGATTGAAGTCTTAATGACCACTAAACCGAAAATCAACCCCAGAACAAGTCCGATGATAATTTGGGTATGTAAGGGTATCTTTTTAAGCATATAGATGGGTTTAGAAGTCTTGCAGTTTATTACTTTTTGACAACAAAATATAATCAGCTATGACCAAAGCGGCCATTGCTTCCACAATCGGTACGGCTCTAGGTACCACGCATGGGTCATGACGTCCTTTCCCAGACACTACTATATGTTCACCAGCTTCATTTACCGAATCCTGATCCATCATGATAGTAGCTACCGGCTTGAAAGCCACATTGAAATAAATATCTTCCCCGTTGGATATTCCACCTTGAATTCCTCCAGAATGGTTAGTCAGCGTACGTACTTTATCTCCTTCTTGGACAAAAGTATCATTGTGCTTGGAGCCTCTCATTTTCACACCTTCAAAACCGCTTCCATATTCAAAGCCTTTCACCGCATTGATACTTAGCATTGCTTTACCTAACTCGGCATGCAATCGATCAAATACCGGCTCTCCGATTCCAGCAGGCGTATTCTTGATCACGCAAGTCACTACTCCCCCAATGGTATCACGATCCTTTCGAACAGAATCAATCAACTCAATCATTTCCTCTGCCTTTTCTGGATCAGGGCATCTCAGGATATTTTCTTCAGCTTTGCTGAGATCTAATTCAGTATAACTTTTGTCCAGTTTCAATTCACCAACCTGCGATACAAATGCTTGCACACTGATCCCTTTGGTATTCAAAAGTTGCTTTGCCAAAGCCCCAGCAACAACTCTTGCCGCAGTTTCTCTTGCAGAACTTCTCCCTCCTCCACGAAAATCACGTAATCCGTATTTCTCGAAATAGGTGAAATCAGCATGTGATGGACGAAATTTATCCGAAATATGGGAATAGTCTTTACTTTTTTGGTCTGAGTTATTGATCACAATTCCGATCGGAGTACCAGTAGTTACTCCTTCAAATACTCCTGATTTAATCTCAAACTCGTCTTCTTCCTTACGCTGAGTGGTGATTTTGGACTGTCCCGGCTTCCTGCGTTGCATCTCTGCAATAAGCTTTGCCTCGTCTATTTTTAGTCCTGCAGGGCATCCTTCAATGATTACCCCTAAAGCTAGCCCATGTGATTCACCAAATGTGGTGATCTTGAATAGCTTTCCAAATGAATTGCCCATTATCTCTTTCTAATTATCAATACAGCCAATAAAGCTACTGAGATCAGCAGCAAAACGTTGATTGCGATTGTAAAATAGTATTTATATTTCTCGTTTAAAAACCTGTTGTCTTCAGTAGAAATTCGGTCGTAAAGCCCTCCTAATCTTTGGCTGGAAATCGCCTGATTTGCTTTACTTTCTCCCACTACTGTAATTTTAGCCTCAGGCCTTAAGGTATCATAAACAGCACGCTCTGGATCAAAATAAACCCATTCGAAATTCTTCGAAAGATCTATCTCCCCTGCCTCGTTGATCGTGATGTAATAATTGAATTCTTTGATCCCTGAAACCCGGCCGTACCCTCTATTTATCTGTTGGCGGACATTAGGATCATAGGTATTCAGATTAGCCATTGGAATCCTTTTAGGAGCTGAGATCGCATTGATATTTCCGACTCCACTGATGCCGAAATTATAGTCAAATCCCTGACCAGTCTCTACTTCTATATTTTTAATATTTTCCCTGAGCTGAAATTGCCCCACGCTCACCTCATTTTTAAGTGGATGAGGAGGAAGAGGTTTCACTTTTATAGTCTTTGGGTTTGAGTAAAAAGTCTTAAAATCCTCCTGTCTATTTGCTCCAAAGAAGGTAGGATTCTTGGCGATTTTATATTTGATCATTTCCCAAGGAATTCTCGGGATGACTAGCTCCCCTTCAGAAAATGGGAAAAACGTCGCCTCATAAACCTTAAACTTTGTCCACCTTTTTCCATTGATGGTAACCTGCTCTCTATCGATATTGCTAATGTTGAAATTCTCCTCCCATGCATTTGTAGGTTTTATTTTCTTCAAAATATCATCCAGCTGTCTACCGGCTTCATGAAAACTAAATGCGGCTTGATTTGCCTCAGACATATAAAAGGCCAAACTAATATTTACCCCTTCTCCTTGATAGACTTCCTCTTTATCTACAGTGACAGAGAAGAATGCGTCATCTTCTACCTCCACATATTCAGGATCTTCTACTGCAGATCTCCCAAAAAAATCAGCAAAGGGATCTGAAGCTTGATTTCGTCCACTACTAGTACTCACTGGGTCAACTACTGTTATTCTTTTTCCCGCTGAGGGATAAGCTTGCCCATTAATGGAAAGCTCAAAAGACGGTAAAGTAAAATCTCCTTTCCTGCTCGGCTTATAATACTGTATGATGCTATTAGAGCTGCTCATCTGACCGTTGATGAGGTTCATCGAGGAGGACTGAGAAATTCCTTGTTTTTGGAAACTGGGTATCTCAGGAAACTGATCGTAGGATTTGATTTTTTCGTTGCTGAGGGTTACTTTAATGGTGAATGTTTCATTCAAACCGATCTCATCAGGCCCAAGCTCTATTTGAACATCCTGAGCCATAGCCGTTCCTGTAAACAGAAAAAGGCAACATACGAAAATGATTCGGGCAAGCGTTTTAATCATGATTGCGAAAATAGGGAATATTCTACTCTTTGATTTCTAAAATAACGCAACATCTATAGAAATGCCTTCGTATTGAAACTTAAAATCAGTTAAAAACCTAAACTCTTTAGAAGACTATGATCGAATATGTAAAGACTATCTTACAAAAGGTCAGCTTTTCAAAATATTTATTTGAACGTGAGCTGAGAAAAGGACTAAGGTTAATCTCTCCGTCAGATATTCAGGAATTCAAAGACTGGTGTTATCTGATGTTTGGCAAAATACACCAGGTAATCTTGAATAGATATTTCGAACCCGCATTATAACTTAAAAGCCCCAACCAAAATCTGGAAGGGGCTTTTTCATTTATGGTAGTTGGTATTTTTTTAATCTTTTGTTGCAAAATCAGGGTAAGCACGCATGCTGTGCTCGTTGATATCCAAACCTTCAGTTTCTTCTGCTTCATCCACTCTGATTCCAATTGTCTTTTTCAAGACAAAGAATATCACGCCAGCAAAAATTACGCAGAACACTCCTACTGCTACGACTCCAATCAACTGAGAAACAAACTGGCTAACACCAGCCAAATCTCCGAAGATACCTACTGCCAAAGTACCCCAGATACCACCAACAAGGTGAACTGAAATAGCTCCAACTGGATCATCCACTTTGATTTTATCAAAGAAAACAACTGCTAGCACGATCAAACCACCGCCAATCAAACCAATAATGATGGAAGAGTTCACACCCATTTGGTCAGCTCCAGCGGTGATTCCCACCAATCCTGCCAAAATACCATTCAATACCATCGTGATATCGTAGGTTTTGAACATTAAATAGGAAACGATCAATGCTCCGAAAGCTCCTGCTGCTGCAGCCATGGAGGTAGTAACAAATACTTTAGACACTAAACCAGGATCGGCACTAAGCACAGATCCGCCGTTGAATCCAAACCATCCAAACCACAACAAGAACACGCCTAGTGTAGCTAATGGGATATTATGACCAGGAATCGCAGTCATACCTCTTGAAGTATATTTGCCAATTCTTGGACCTAAAAGTGCTGCACCGATTAGCGCTCCCCAACCACCTACAGAGTGTACAATGGTGGATCCTGCGAAGTCATAAAATGGTGTTTCCAGCGTATTAAGGAAGCCTCCACCCCATTTCCACATACCTACGATAGGGTAACAAATCCCAACATATAGGAAGGAGAAAAAGATAAACGGGCCAAGCTTAACTCGCTCTGCCACTGCACCAGATACGATAGTAGCCGCCGTTGCTGCAAACATCGCCTGGAAAATAAAATCTGTAAAGAAGGTATAGCCAGCATTGTATTCACTGGTATCCCACCCATCAGGAAGGCTAAGTCCAAAACCCGCAAACCCAAAGAATGAGCCTGCATATTCTGCTCCAGGGTACATGAGATTAAAGCCAACAAAGGCGTAAGTCAAAAGCCCAATCGCAGGGATTATGGTATTCTTGAATAGGATGTTAACGGTATTTTTTGAGCGTGTGAGCCCAGCTTCCAAGCTGGCAAAGCCCAAGTGCATGATGAATACCATGGTAGTGGCGATCATCATCCATAAGTTATTTACGGTAAATAATTCTTGCATGTGATAAAATAGGTTCGGTAGATAAATGAGTAAAATTAAAGTGCCTGCTCGCCGGTATCGCTGTTTCTGATACGATAAGCATCTAGCACATCATAGACGAAGATTTTCCCATCTCCTACCTGACCTGTTTTACCTTCTGTTAGGATACAGTTAATTACAGGCTCCACCAATTCTTCTACAGTGACGATCTCAATTTTAGTTCTAGGAATGTAAGCAGGCTCATAAGGAACACCTCGATACATTTCAAGCCTGGCATGCTCCAAGCCCATCCCTTTTACCTCATAAAAGGTGAGAAACTTCACCCCAAGAGCAGCCACACAGGTGTGGATCTGGTCAAAGCGGGAAGTCCTGATAATCGCTTCAATTTTTTTCATTTTTTCAATGGGTCTAATGGTTTTTTGAATTAATGGCATAAAACTAAACAGAAAATTAAATTAATTCATATTTCGGGTAAATTTTTACCCAATTATTAAAATTCGCACCACTTATTATCAAATTAAAGAGATTAGGAAACCCTATATCTGAAATAAAAATCATTGAAACCTCAAATTCACGTTTAAATTAAAACCAATTGTATTTGGTGAAAGAGCAAAGTTCTCTTGCCCTCCTAATAGAAAAACTTATTTTTGCCTTCGATTTACAAAACCTACTATGAACCAGAAACCAACACTTTTATTACTTGCTGCAGGAATGGGGAGCCGCTATGGCGGAAATAAACAAATCGATGGATTTGGCCCTAACGGAGAGACTATCCTTGAGTATTCTATTTTTGATGCACTTAGAGCCGGTTTTGGCAAAGTTGTATTTATCGTCCGCGAAGAAATCCTCGAAGTCGCCAAAGAAAAATTCCTCCCAAAACTTGAAGGCAAGATTGAAGTTGACTTTGTGATTCAGTCGCTTGATAGCTTTGTACCTGCAGAATTGAAGCAAGCCGATCGTAAGAAGCCCTTTGGAACGGCTCATGCCATGCTTTGTGCGAAAGACGTTATAAAAGAGCCTTTCGCTGTCATCAATGCAGATGATTTCTACGGAAGAGAAGCTTTTGAAGCTATCGGCAAATTCCTCACTTCTGAAGTAAAATCAAATCTCCACGCGATGGTTGGCTATGCAGTACAAAATGTGCTTTCTGAAAATGGCACAGTAAGTCGGGGAGTCTGCGAGACCAATGAAAAAGGTCATCTGATCGGAATGGTAGAAAGAACTTCCATTGCACGGGAAAACGGGAAAATCCTCAGCAAAGGTGAGAACGATATTTTAGAAATTGCTGAAGGAACGCCAGTAAGTATGAATTTCTGGGGTTTTCATCAAGATGTTTTTGCTGACATCGAGAAGATGTGGAATGAATTCCTTCCAGCTAATCTTGAAAACCTTAAATCAGAATTCTACATCCCAACGGTAGCCAACAACCTGATCAAAGCTGATGAAGCAGCCTTTGATATTTTGGAAGGTGGTAAGACTTGGTTTGGGGTCACCTACACAGAAGATAAACCTGTGGTGATAGATTCACTGAAAAAATTACATGATGCCGGAGAATATCCGGCTGATCTATGGAAATAATATAAAGGAGCTTCGGCTCCATTTTTTATGTCTCGATATTAATAACTCCTTCTTTTAACGAAAAGAAAGAAACCTCAGAATCCAACTTTGAAAGTATCTTCTTAGATCTTTCCGGCCGCGCATCGGTCAAAAATATCTGTCCAAAGGTATGTTGCGAAATAAGCTGCATCATTTGGGCAATCCGCAGATCATCTAGCTTATCAAAAATATCGTCCAGCAATAGAATAGGTTTTTCGCCTTTCTCTTTTTCGAAAATCTGGAATTGGGCTAGCTTAAGCGCTATAATGTATGACTTCTGCTGTCCTTGGCTTCCAATCTTCCGAATAGGATGCTCACCTATCATAAAGCCGAAATCATCTTTGTGAATTCCCGCATTACTATTTTTGGTGATCATATCCTTTCTCCGAAGGCTTTTGAAATACTCTTCAAAATCAGCTCGTAAAGCTTCGGTTTCATAAATCACACTGACTAGCTCTTGACCCTGAGAGATCTCCGAGTAGTGACTTTGTAATAAGGGAGCCATTTCTGTCAGAAGCTCATTTCTTCTTGCTGCTAGGACGATACTAAGTTCGATTAACTCCGAATCGTAATTATCCAAAAGTGTCAAATCCCGCCTTCCAGTTTCGGCAAACTTCTTCAGCAAAGCATTCCGTTGTTTTAAAAAGTGATGGTATCGAATCAATTGGTCGAGGTACGCATGATCAAGCTGAGAAATCAGTCCATCAAAAAACTTTCTACGACCATCGCTCCCTCCTTTGATCAGCTCGGTGTCATCAGGGGCAATTAAAACCAAGGGAATCAGTCCTACATGCTCGGAAGTTTTCGACAGCGCCTTTCCATTTTGATAGATCTGCTTCTTTTTTCCCAGTTCTACCGTACATCTCACCTCCAACTGCTTTTCTTCCGCCAGTTCAAATTGCCCTTTGATCGCAAAGAAATCTTTCTCGTGCTGCACGTTAAGACTATCGCTGGATTGTACAGCGCTTTTGGTCAAAGACAGGTAGTGAATCCCATCCAGCACATTGGTTTTCCCACTGCCATTTAATCCTACAAAGCAGTTGATTTCGGTGGAAAATTGGAGTCGAGTCTTCTCATGATTTTTGAATTGTAAGAGTTCGAGAGACTTCAGGTGCATGAGATTGGGTAATTATTTCGAAGGGAGCCTGTTATTTAGGGCGGGTTGATTATATTTGGAACCTAAAATTAGCATATTTTCATCATTACGATATGGCAAAGAAAACTGCAGCAACGAAGTCCAAAGTAAAATATTCGAAGGAAACTTACACCTTTTGGTACGAGAGCATGCTCTTAATGAGGAGGTTTGAGGAGAAAGCGGGGCAACTTTACGGTCAGCAAAAAATCAGAGGATTCTGTCATTTATATATTGGTCAGGAAGCCTGTGCTTCTGGTGCTATTTCAGCATTGACCAAAGACGACAAGTGGATTACAGCATATCGCTGTCATGCTCACCCACTTGGGTTGGGTACTGATCCAGGAGCTGTGATGGCAGAACTTTTTGGCAAAGCGACTGGTACTACCAAAGGAAAAGGTGGTTCTATGCACATTTTTGATAAGGAGAAAAACTTCATGGGAGGTCACGGAATCGTAGGAGCACAAATTCCTATGGGTCTTGGAATGGGCTTCGCAGAAAAATACAAAGGCACCAAAAACCTGGCAATTTGCTACATGGGTGATGGTGCTGTCCGTCAGGGAGCTTTTCACGAAGCGCTAAACTTGGCCATGCTTTACAAGACTCCTGTGATTTTCGTCATTGAAAATAATGGCTATGCAATGGGTACTGCCGTAAAAAGATCTTCGAATGTAGAAGACCTTTCTACTTTGGGAGAATCTTATGATATGCCTTCTTTTGCAGTGGACGGAATGAACGTTGAAGCCGTTCACGAAGCAGTAGCTGAAGCTGCTGATAGAGCGAGAAGAGGCGATGGCCCAACTTTGCTGGAGATGAGAACTTACCGATACAAAGGACACTCCATGTCCGATCCACAGAAATACAGAACGAAAGAGGAAGTAGAAGAATACAAGCAACGTGATCCTATGGAGCAGGTGCTTGCTACGATCAAAGAAAATAATATTCTTACCGAAGAGGAGATAGAAGAAATCGTAAAAGGCGTAAAACAAAAGGTAACAGATGCGGTGAAATTCGCTGAAGAATCCCCTTGGCCTGACGGACAGGATGCTTTCAAGGATGTTTACATCCAGGAAGACTATCCATTTGTAATGGAATAAATTTAAAAAACGTAACGTCTTAAAAGCCATGAAGACAGAAAGCCTTCATGGCTTTTTTATTGGGCTTTGTAGAAAATATAAAAACCGTATATTTGCGGCTGAAATTTGAGTAGCATGGCAACGAAACAAACTAAAAGAGTACAACCTGAGCAGCACAATGATCTTTTGGAAGATCCTTCTGAGATTGCATCGAGATTAGGTAAAGGTGAGGCTTTTTTAAAGCAGAATAGTAAGGTACTAGCTGGCGTATTAATCGCAGCGGTGATTTTGATCGGAGGAATTCTATTTTTCCAGATCAATAATCAAAACCAAAATGAGGAAGCACAGAAGGAAATGTTCCAAGCGGTATATTTCTACGAGCAAGACAGTGTTCAACTTGCCTTGAATGGCGACGGTATCAATGATGGCCTTCTTAACATCGTAGAAGAATACCCAAGAACTGACGCGGCAAATCTTGCGCATTTCTACATTGGATCTATCTATCTTTCTGAGAGAAAATACGAGGAAGCAATCACTGAATTGGAGCAATTCTCCGCTGATGATTTCTTGGTACAGGCAAAAGCTTATTCCCTAATCGGAGATGCAAACATGGAGCTTGGCAACACGGATGCAGCTATTTCTAATTATAAGAAAGCTGCTGACTACGATGAAAACAAGTTTTTCACCCCAAAGTATTTGACCAAACTTGCTATTGCTCAAGAAGAGGCAGGTAATATTTCAGAAGCAATTGCAGCTTACACTGAGATCGAAGAAAAGTATTTCGAATCATTCGAATTTTCTGCAGCACGAAAACATAAAGCTCGCTTAGAAGGTCTTGCCTCTAAGTAATGCTTTTCCTATAGCATACTAGAAGAGTAAGGCCCTGCGGTCTTACTTTTTTTTTGTTTATAACACTTTATAAAGAATCTATCAATGGCAACTTCTCTTAAAAACCTAAGCGCTCATTCTTCGAAAAACGTACAAGATATTAGTAATAAAACTTTTGGAATCATCGTCTCCGAATGGAATGAAGATGTGACAGAAGCACTCTATTCAGGTGCTTACCAAACACTTTTGGAAAATGGAGCGAAGAAAGAAAACATCATTCGGAAAAATGTTCCAGGTTCATTCGAACTAACGCTTGCTGCGCAATGGCTGGCCCAAGAAGAAAGCATCGATGCTGTGATCTGTTTAGGTTGTGTGATCCAAGGAGAGACCAAGCACTTTGATTTCATCTGTGATGCGGTTGCACATGGGATCACAAATGTGGGATTGAAATACAATAAGCCAGTGATATTTGGAGTATTGACGCCAAATACTCAGCAACAGGCCATGGATCGTGCTGGCGGAAAGCATGGCAACAAAGGCGACGAAGCAGCTATTACTGCTGTGAAAATGCTTGGATTCTAAGACAAAAACCTATTAACCTTTTAAGCATATGAAAATCATGAAATTTGGAGGCACTTCTGTGGGCCGTCCAGAACGCATGCACCAGGTAAAAGACCTGATCACACGTGGTGATGAATCAAAAATCGTAGTTCTTTCCGCCCTTTCCGGCACGACCAATTCTTTGGTAAGCATCGGAGAAGCGCTTGCAGCTGCAGATAAAGTGCTGGCAAAGTCAAGAATCGATGAGCTGCATGCCCATTACACTGACTTTTACCCAAAATTGGTAAAGACTGAAGCTGCACAAGAAAAAGCTCAGGAAATTATCAAGGAGCACTTTGAGTTTTTGAATATTCTGTTGAAAATCTCTTTCAATGAAGCTATCAACCGTGATATTCTAGCACAAGGTGAATTACTTTCTACCAAACTGTTCCATACACTTTTGGAAGAACTGGAAATTCCTGCTGTGTTCTTATCGGCTTTGGACTTCATGAGTATTGATGAGAATGCAGAACCTGAATTGCAGAAAATCTCCGACAGACTTAAAGCAATTCTTACTCAGCATCCAGATGACACGATTTTCATCACACAGGGATTTATTTGTAAGAATCACCTGAATGAAGTGGATAATCTGAAGCGTGGCGGATCAGATTACACTGCTTCTTTGGTAGCTGCCGCTATCCAAGCCACTGCCTGCGAGATCTGGACAGATATCGACGGCATGCATAATAATGATCCTCGTATCGTGGATAAAACACGTCCAATCGCCGAGATGTCTTTTGACGAAGCGGCAGAGCTTGCTTACTTCGGAGCGAAAATCCTCCACCCTGCGTCTATTTGGCCAGCACAGCAATTTAACGTACCAGTGAAATTGCTTAACACCATGCAACCTGAAGCTCACGGAACGCTGATCAAAGCTGAAGTGGATTCGGTTGGTGTAAAAGCAATCGCTGCCAAAGACGGGATTACTGCCATAAAAATCAAATCCAGTCGTATGCTTTTGGCTTATGGCTTCCTGAGAAAGGTGTTTGAGATTTTCGAGAAGTATAAAACTCCTATAGATATGATTACCACTTCGGAAGTGGCAGTATCGGTGACCATTGATGACTTAAGTCATTTAGAGCATATTTTAGAAGAGCTAGGAACTTTCTGTAGCGTAGAAGTGGATCGAGATCAGACAATCATCTGTATCGTTGGGAATATGGTTTCTGAAAGTAAAGGAGCTATTCAATCTGTGATTGATTCACTGATAGAATATCCTGTTCGGATGGTTTCCTTTGGGGGTAGTCGCCATAACGTTTCCGTTTTGGTAGATTCCAAATTCAAAAAGGAAGCATTGCAAAGTCTAAATCAAGACCTCTTTGCTTGGTAAAATACATAGCCGGCCTAGCGCCGGCTATTTTATTTAGACTCATTCTTATTACTTTTGGGGGATGTCAGTGGAAAACGATAAACCAGGCTTTCTTCAGCGCCTACAAACCAAGTGGAAATTGGACAGCCTGCTTCAGGTCGTTTTAGTTCTGGTGGTTTTTGCCTGCACCGGCTTTACCATACTTTTTATCAAGAATCCAATTCTTGACTTTTTCGGTGTAGAGAAAGGTGGCTTAGTCAACACTGTACTTTATTTACTTTTGGTTCTGCCGCTTTATCAAATCTTCCTACTTATTTATGGCTTTATTTTCGGGCAGTTTAAATTCTTCTGGGAAAAGGAGAAACAGATTTTTAGAAGGATTCGAGGATTATTTTCGAAGAAAAATAAATAAAGCATTTTTTGTTTTTCTGGTAACATTTTTGCTACTTTCTATCATGAAAGTTAGGGAGCTATTAAAGCTTTTGAAAAATGATGGGTGGTTTGAAAAGACTCAAAAAGGAAGTCATTTACAACTTGAGCATTCCTCAAAAAAGGGAAAGGTCACCGTTCCTATTCATGGAGGAGAAATACCGATCGGAACTTTGAACTCAATTTTAAAACAAGCTGCATTAAAATAAAAAATTGTGAAAAAGATAAAAATTGAATTGATAATTGAAAAATCAGAGGGGATACTTTGGGGGAGAGTGAGTTATAAAGACAATTTAATCACAGAAACTGCTTCTAATTTAACCGACCTTCAGAATAAATTTTTTACTTTATTAGATGACTTTGAAGGCTTAAAAAGAGAACAAGTAGAGATGGAATATTTCTATGATGTTTATTCTTTATTTCAACAATTTGACTTTTTAAACATTAGCAAAGTGGCTATTCATGCTAATATGAACCCTAGCTTACTTAGACAATATGCTTCTGGCGTGAAAAACCCTTCCGCAGAGCAAGCTTCTAAAATTGAAGCTACTCTCCACTCCTTAGCAGAGGAATTACGACAAGCGCAAGTATTAGTAAGCTAGCTAATCAAGAAATCCTACTCCAGTTCACCGCAGTTTTCTTTTGCTGCTTAATCTGTCGGAGAATTGGCACATTTTCTGGCTGAACCAATTCTGGATCGTTTACTAAAAGTTGTTGGGCAGCATCTCTTGCCAACGTCAAAATCGGCGCATCTTTACTCAAGTCTGCAATCAGCAAATCTGTAATCCCGCTCTGCTGGGTTCCCATCAAATCTCCAGGACCACGCAAACGCAAATCCACATCAGCAATCTCGAAACCATCGTTTGTACGAACCATAGTATCCAATCGCACCCTAGAATCCTTCGATAGCTCATACTTGCTCATCAGGATACAATAACTCTGCTCAGCACCTCTTCCCACTCTTCCTCTCAGCTGATGTAACTGAGACAGCCCAAATCGCTCAGCATTCTCAATAATCATCACCGAAGCATTGGGCACATTTACTCCCACCTCAATTACTGTTGTAGCCACCATGATTTTCGTTTCGCCTTTCACGAAGCGTTGCATCTCGTATTCCTTGACATCTGCTTTCATCGAGCCATTCACGATGCTGATCGGATAGTTGGGAAAAGCTCGGGAGATGCTTTCGAAGCCATCCATGACATTCTTCAAATCCATTTTTTCAGACTCTTCGATCAGTGGATAAACGATATAAACCTGTCGTCCCTTTTTGATTTCCTGATTTATAAAACCAAAAACCTTCAAGCGATCCTTATCATATCTATGTACGGTCTGAATAGGCTTTCTCCCCGCAGGCATCTCATCAATCACCGACACATCCAGATCTCCATAAAGTGTCATCGCAAGCGTCCTAGGAATAGGAGTAGCAGTCATGACTAGCACATGAGGGATGAACTCTTCATTCTTAGCCCAAAGTTTCGCCCGCTGGGCTACGCCAAAACGGTGTTGCTCATCCACGATCGCTAATGCCAAGTTCTGGAACTGCACCACATCTTCTAAAAGTGCATGGGTTCCGATCAGAATTTTAAGTTCGCCGGAAAGCAATTCTTCGTGAATGACTTTTCGTGCAGACTTCTTTGTGGACCCAGTGAGCAAAGCAATTTTCAACCCCATCATATCCGCGAACTCCTTCAACCCGGCATAATGCTGCGTCGCCAATATCTCCGTCGGAGCCATCAGGCAGGCCTGCGCTCCAGAACTGATTGCAATTAATGCACAAATAAATGCAACCATCGTCTTTCCACTGCCCACATCTCCTTGAATCAGCCGGTTCATCTGTTTCCCAGACTTGAGGTCACCATAAGCTTCTCGGATTACCCGCTTCTGTGCATTGGTCAGTTCGAAAGGAATATGATTGGTGTAAAACTCGGTGAGTAGCTCCGTATTGTTCAAAATCTGCCCTCGGAATTTTTCAGTTCGAGTCAATTTTAACATCAGGAGACGGAGTTGCAAATAGAAAAACTCCTCGAATTTTAATCGCTTTCTAGCTCGTTGTAGCAGGTTTGGCTCAGTAGGAAAATGAATCTGCCGAATAGCCTCTTTTTTCCCAATGAGCTGATATTGCTGCAAAATCTCCTCAGAGATCGTCTCCTGAATATGAGGAAAGCAAACCTGTACCAACTGCTCCATGATTTTGGAAATCCCTTTGGAATCCATAAATCTGGCTCTCAGCTTTTCTGTGGTAGAATAAACCGGCTGAAAATTATTTCTTTTCTCATTTGCCGAAGTAAGCGGCTCCATCTCTGGGTGTGCAATACTCCACTTTCTGCCGAATTGTGCCGGCTTTCCAAGGAAAACATAGGCAGCGCCCGGAGCAATATTCTTTTGAACCCAGGCGATTCCTTTGAACCAAGTCATTTCCATCTCCCCAGTTTCATCTGCCACATGTGCTACGAGTCGCTTTTTATTGCCCATTCCTACGAGCTCTACCTTTCGGATTTTTGCAATAACCTGCACAGATTCCATCTCGGAATGAAGTTCTCGGATCTTAAAAAACTTCGTTCTATCCTCGTATCGAAACGGGTAATGCTGCAACAATTCCCCGAAGGTGAAAATATTCAACTCCTTGTTGATCAGAGCGGCACGCTGTGGACCTACTCCTTTGAGAAATTCTATCTTGGTGTTAAAAAAACCGGACAAGGAAAATTGATTTTTGGGTTAGGACAAATTAAACCCACTCAGTCCAATTGCCAATAAAAATGACTGGAATTGTCTGAAATCAATTTTACGACTGAGTAACTGATTTCCAGATTTTCTCTAATTCAGGCTTACTAGTTTGAATACTTTTCAGCAAAATCATTTGGTTTTTTGCACGATCCAAGTTCTGCAGAGGATAATCTACTTTGTAATACACATTGCCTTGCAGGTGATCTGTGAAAAAACGAAGCCCCATAATGCAGGTCATTACCTCACCAGCCAAAAGAAAGGATTTAGTTTCATCTTTGGTAGCAAGTGATTTCACTCCTCCCCAATAACCTTTCAATAACTGCTCAAAAACAGGGATTTCAAGTTTAATCTCATCCCAACTCTGACTAGTCTCTGATACAGAGCAGGCTACTGTACGAACCAAATCGCCAAAGTCATACATCAAGAATCCGCTCATCAGGGTATCCAGATCGACCAAAGCCTCCACTTTTTGAAAGTCATGAGAAAAAATCAGATTATTGATCTTAGTGTCGTTATGCGTAAGACGTTCTGGAAGGGTGCTTTGTAATTTCTGATACGCATCAATAAGATCCTTTTGTCCCAAGTAGAAATTTAATACCTCCTGATCTACTTGTGAAACAGATCCCTTCTCAGCAGCAACTTCCTTAAGCTTTGCAAAGCGCAAATCCAAGCGATGGAAATTTGGAATAGATTCCAGTAATTGATCTGTATCTACATCCTTTCCCCATGCAGCAAAGACTCCGTAAGCTTTTGCCGCCAAATATGCTTGATCCAGAGCTGTGATTTCTTGGATTGTCTGACCCGAGACAAATTCAAATAATCGAAAAAGCCGGCTGCCTACAGTAGTAATCAATCCATTATTTGAATTCAATATAGGTAACGGAAGCTGAAAAGGGAGAAATGTGACGTTTCCTTGAGATTTCACCAACCGCTGATTGTGCGAAATTCGATCAGGAAATTGGAAAACGTCATTATTGAACTCCTGCAAAATAAATTTAGAAGCTTCAGTCTCTATCAAATAGGTACCATGGATCAATCCTGCTCCGAAAGCCTGAAATTCAAATTTTTCGAATGAATCAAATGTATAATTAGCCAGAATGGCGGCGATATCTTCCTTATTCATGGTCCAAAGCTATAGGATCGTGGTCAATTCTGAATTACCTCAAGAAGAAAAATCTAAGCAAAGTATGAATTGAATCCCTATGCGATCTCATGTAATTCAGGTGGAATTATATTTTTAAAAATAAAAAGCAGATTATATTTCGCAAAAAAGCTGACTTGCCAAAATTCTGCGCAATCTTCGACAAAGTCTTTTCCTGTTTGATAGAAAATAAATACATTAGTGAAATTTATCATTTAAGTAGAAAGTTATTTTCGAAAAAATTTAAAGAACTCCCTAATCCCACATATCATGAATGTAACCGCCATAGACTGGTCGATCATAGCTGCTTTCTTTGTCATTTCTCTACTTATAGGGCTTTACACATCGAAACAGGCTGGTTCCTCTGCCAAAGAATTTTTTCTATCTGGTAGAAATATGCCGTGGTGGTTATTGGGAGTTTCTATGGTAGCAACCACTTTCTCGGCGGATACCCCAAACTTGGTAACCGATATAGTAAGAAAAAACGGAGTTGCCGGCAACTGGGCTTGGTGGGCATTCTTGCTGACCGGTATGTTGACCGTATTTGTCTATGCAAAACTCTGGAGACGATCTGAAGTTACCACTGACTTAGAATTCTATGAATTGAGATATTCTGGAAAGGGTGCAGCATTCTTAAGAGCATTCCGTGCGATTTACCTGGGAGTTTTCTTTAATGTAGTTATTATGGCTACAGTCTCTTTAGCTGCAATCAAAATCGGTGGCGTAATGTTGGGACTTACCCCTATTCAAACCTTATTGATTGCATCTATCGTAACTGTTGTTTATAGTTCGCTAGGAGGATTAAAAGGCGTTCTGCTAACCGACTTTTTTCAGTTCTTCATTGCCATGATCGGGTCGTTTGGAGCGGCATATTTCATTCTTGACCTTCCTGAGATTGGCAGTTTGAATAATCTTTTGACTCACGAAAATGTGGCTGGGAAACTTGATTTCCTTCCAGATTTCTCCAATCCAAATGCATACATTCCACTTTTCTTGATGCCAATCGCTATCCAGTGGTGGGCAACATGGTATCCCGGTGCTGAGCCTGGAGGAGGAGGATACATCGCTCAGCGTATGCTTTCTGCCAAAGATGAAAAAAATGCAATAGGCGCTACGTTGTTTTTCAATATCGCCCACTACGCCATGCGACCATGGCCGTGGATTCTGATTGCACTAGCATCCTTGATTATATTCCCAAATATCTCGGATTTACAAACAGCTTTCCCAAATATCCCTGCAGATAAATTAGGTGACGATTTGGCCTATTCTGCCATGCTTACCTACTTGCCTACCGGTTTGATCGGTATTGTACTTGCATCTCTGATCGCTGCGGTAATGTCTACACTATCGACGCATTTGAACTGGGGATCATCTTACATAGTAAATGATTTCTACTTAAGATTTTTGAAGCCAGAAGCTTCTGACAAGGAATTGGTAGCTGTAGGTAGAATATCTACTGTGGTGTTGATGATCCTTTCTGCCACCTTAGCATTGGCTCTTTCAAGCGCATTGGATGCATTCAATATTTTGCTTCAGATTGGAGCTGGAACAGGCTTAATCTTTATCCTCAGATGGTTCTGGTGGAGAATCAACGCATACACTGAAATCTCAGCTATGGCCATTTCATTTGTGGTTGCAATTTTCTTTGAGGTGATCAATCCTAAAGTAAACTGGATCATGATCCCAGAAAATCAAGCATACCTGAAGCTGATTTATAGTGTTAGTATTACCACCATTGGTTGGTTGATCGTGACGTTCGTTACAGCCCCAGAGAAGGATGAAGTACTGCTTTCATTCTATAGAAAAGTAACTCCAGCTGCTTTTGGTTGGAAAAAGGTTTTAGATCGATACCCAGCTGAAAAACAAGTCATCGGTCAACTTCCTAAAGAAATCGGATTAATGATGATAGGATCGGTGATGGTTTACGCAGCCCTTTTCTCCACAGGATTCTTTATTTATGGCAATTTGCTCGGAGGGTTTATCGCAGGTGCCATCGCTATTACAGGAGGAATCATCATCATCAGATCTTGGAAAAAACTGAGTTAATCAACAAATTTTACTGAATTCATCAAGTGGGCCATGTCCTCCTTGATGAATTCAATTACTGGAGCGAGGGAATCATTTTTCATGGCGGTGTTGAAATACAGAGCTCCTCTCAAAAAATTATCAGTAGAATCAGTCACAAAAAACTGAAATTGCGTAGGTACTTCACCCGTAAGCTCAGCCACCACTCCTGTGTATCCTTCTGGTGTTAAGAGCACAGCCTCTTCTATCCCATAAGCTTTCACTTGATGTTGAGCTGTCAATCGAAAGGCATCACTGGATAGTTGCCGAAAATTGACCCGGTCTCCGTCAATTCGCTTATAAGTCAGGTGCACCTTTGCCCCAAACTCCTCATAATTTAAATTGACCCAATCTTCCTCATCCAAATTGAAGGTATCAGCTTCGACCCTCGAATAACTGGAATAATCAATTTGATATGGATACCCAGTAGTTAGCCTTTCAAAGGAATGGTCAGGCAAGTCAATACGATTGTAGCCGGGTGGTTTGGGTAGATAAGTTTGTTCACAAGCAACTGCCCCTACTAATATTAAAACCAGACTTAAATATTTCCTCATGCTTAAAATTAGATAAAGTGTTTGATTTGGCTGGGGAATAAATGAAATTTAACCAAACAACCAATCTCTATTCAAATGGAAAAATCAATAAAAACCTTCTCTGGCAGTTTGTTACTTGCCATTTTTATGATGGTTGCCTCAGCAGCCACAGCGCAAACGACAATGGACGAGTTTATGAGCAAATGGCAAAATAGTAAGCAATTCACAATTGATGTGCTGAACAAAATGCCTGACTCTGGCATGGATTACAAAACTGATCCTGCTGCTATGTCTTTCAAAGAGCAAATCCATCACATAGGAAATGCTATCGTAGGTATCTCACAGGGATTCTTGAAAGGTGGCGATCCAGGGTTTACTATCGATCTTGCTACGGCATCGAAGGCAGATTTAGCTGCTTACGTAGCAAAATGCTATGACTACGGAGCTGCAACAATGAAGGCATTATCTGACGCAGACGCTGCCGAATCAATGGATGTTTTTGGTAATACTGTGACAAGACGCCAAGTAATGGCTTTGCTAATGGATCACTCTACGCACCACAGAGGATCTGCAATCGCTTATTTGAGAGTACAAGGAGCAGAACCACCAGCATTTGTTGGTTTCTAATTAATACCATAAAGCATAAAAAAACGGCGATGAAATTATTCATCGCCGTTTTTTTATGCTGGATTTACTATTCTCTTATCCAAGCCACTTTTTCATCCATACTCTCCCTTTTGCCTTCAGGCCAAGTATCTGATGCTGGCTTTGCCACGTAGAAAAATCCCATCAAGGCATCTTCTCCTTCAAGGCCAAAGTCTTCTCTGGCTTCTTGCCAGAAAGTAGGCCCACCAGTTCCCCAATAAGCTGCCAATCCATGTGCTGAAGCTGTCAAGTACATATTCTGAACAGCCATTGAAACTGCTGCGATCTCTTCCATCAAAGGAATTCCTGCTGATCTTTTCAATATTATTGCGATCATATGGGATGCTTTCAACGGTTGCTGCTTAAACTTCTCATAAGTAGCTTCCAAAAATGGCGTTCCATTCTTCTCAGCACGCAGCTTATACATGTCAGCCTGATAATCGGCAAACTTCTTTAAGCCTTCACCTGTGTACACAATAAACCTCCATGGTTGAGTCAATTTATGAGTCGGTGCCCAACGAGCATTCTCAAGCATTTCTTCAATGATAGAATCATCGATTGGATCATTTTCTTTGAATTGTGCAGCAAACATGGATCTACGTCCACGTATGATTTTGTTTACTTCTTCGATATTGAAATCGGGCTTTTGCATAAGATTGGTGATAGTTAATTCTTGTGTTAAATGTGATTAAGGATTATTGATGGACAAAAGTTTCCTCAATTACTGATTTAGATTTTAATTTCTACCCAGAAATTTTCAATCCAATTCTCCAGCTAAAAGCTTTTTCCTGAGGTCTGGATCAAACTTCTCAATGGCATACCTCAATGCCGTCCTTGGCATAGTCTGATAGTGTTTTCTTAAAAAGCCCATTTCTACCTCAAAATCCTTATTACCGATCTCCCGAAGCATCCACCCCACAGCTTTATGAATCAAATCATGCTCGTGAAAAAGCAGTTTTTCGGCTAATGCTAACGCATCTTCAAAAAAACCTCTTTTGATCCAGTGATAAGTAGAAATCATAGCAACCCGTTGACTCCAGAGATGGTCTTTCTCCGCCAATTCATAAAAAAGTGACTTATCCTTATCTATAAAATAATGACCCAATATATGATGACATGAACTATCCACAAGATCCCAATTATTGATAAAATTGAGATGGGACAAATAAAAATCGACTAGCTGCTTTTGCTCTGATGCGGTTTTTAACTTTTGATACCAATAGACCAAAATATATACAGCAGTCAACCTTACCTCATGATATTCGTCATGAAGTAGGACAGAAATCTCAGACAAACTGATTTCTTTGAAAACCGACTTTGCTATTTTACGTTGCTCGGGTACTTTCACTCCCAAAAACCGATCTCCTTCACCGTATTCTCCTGGTCCTGACTTGAAAAACTTTGGGAAAAAGGCAGCTTTTTCGGGAATAGACTTGTCGGCAAGTGATGCTTTGATTTGCTCGGTCAATAGGCTCATGGATAAAAATAGAAAACCTTAGCCTCTTCTAAAAATCATCTCCTCCGAAATCCCCGCCCTCTCTTCGACTTTGATTTTCTCCAGCCTTCTCCTTAAATCCTCCGAATCTATAAGTGAAAGCAAGAGTTCCTACCCGCGTTTCTCTTTGGAAAACACGCTTCTCATCAAACCTTGGATTATTGGTAGTGATTCTGAAATTCCGAGTGTTGAAAATATCACTCACGTTAGCAGAAATTGTAGCTTTCCCATTAAAGATGTCTTTTCTCAAACCGACATTCAGGCTGTATTGAGGTTCGATTTGACCTTGAGGTAGCACAATCGGACCACGGTAATTCCCTTGAAACTGAACGTTAAACCAATTTGGAATCAACCAGTTAGCAAGCAGGTTCAAAGTCCAGCTGAAATTCTCATTGCTGAAACTTTCCTCGATATTCTCCGCATTGATTCGAGAATAAAACAAATTACCTGTCAGGGTAGCGTCTAGATTATTGGATACTTGGATTTGATTGATCAATTCGAAACCTGTACTAGACCTGGTGTCTGCATTTTCGCGGCTCTGTATCGCCACATTATCATCGGTCAGTATCGTAATCCTAGTCTCAACATCTGTGCTGAAGCGATGATAAACTGTGGCATTTAGGAGGTATTTTTCCCAACCTTTCATATAACCCACTTCATAACTATCGGTGAATTCTGGCTGCAAATAAGGATTGCCAATACTAAAATTGTACTGATCTCGTACTCTATAAATAGGCGCCAAATCCCAAATACTCGGTCTGGAAATTCTGCGCGTGTAATTTAGGGTCAGTTCATTTTCAGGAGCTATTGTGTAGCTTAAAAATGCACTCGGAAACACATTGAAATAGTTGTTTGGTATGCTTTCATTATTTCTGACCGTTTCGCCTTGAGTCTCGGTGTATTCTCCTCTCAGACCTAGCTGATACCCAAATTTGCCCTTGGAATTTCTGTAGGTGAAATACCCGGCATAAACATGTTCGTCAAAATCAAAGGTATCAGACAAGGTATCCACCACAACGGGTTCAAAATCTGTAAACTGATCGCCTTGGGCGAATTCCTGACTCCATTGCCAATTGCCCAGTGTCGCTTTTAGACCGGTTTCTATGGAAGCTCCATTTTGAAAAGGCTTTTCGTAATCCAACTGCGCTACATAGAGATTGCTTGTTCTAGGCCTATCGTTGGTCTGAATAAGTCTTTTGACTGGATCAGAATTGCCGTCAGCATCGAAATACTCCTGATTAGAATAATCAGTCTGTGAGCGGGTGTCATAGGAGTAAGAAAACGAGGTAAAGAGCTTTTGGCCCAGGCTATCAAAATTTAAAGTATAATTGATCCCACCTTCATAATTTCCACTAGAACTCCACTCATTATTTTGCCGAACAAAGCTCGAATCTATTGAGCCAGTCTGACTAATATTGAGTTGGGTTACATTTGAATACTCGACTTCATCATCGAAATTTCCTTGGAAATAAACGCCTAGCAGGCCTCTTTCAGAAATATTGTAATCCACTCCAGCACGGATCAAATGCGTCTTTTCTAGCTCATACCCATCTTGATCTTGCTCCAGACTTGGAGAGAAGCCTTCTAGGTAATTTGTTCGGGAGCCTTCGCCTGTTTCTATCTGACGTCGATCTTGCCAGTTATAGGAAGCATAGAAATTTGCTTTCTCTGTACCATAATTCAGGTTGACGGCAGCTTGATATTTCTCTCGCGTTCCTATAGATGCATTTAACTGCCCATTAAAACCTGTCTTCTCATTTTTCTTCAATACGATATTGATAATTCCGCCAACACCTGTTGCGTCATAGCGAGATGAAGGATTTGTGATCAATTCTACAGATTTAATACTATTTGCTGGAAATTGAGACAAAATACTCTCAGCATCGTCTCCAGAAAGATTAGACGGACGCCCATTAATGTAAATCAGAATATTCCCGCTACCTCGCATAGTGATTCCACCTTCATCATCCACCTGAATTGAAGGCAATGTGCTCAGCAATTGAGAGGCAGTCTGGCCTTCGGCTACAATGCTGTTTTCCACATTATAGGTTCGCTTATCTATGTCAGATTCAAACATAGAAGTAACTCCTTCTACCAATACTTCATCGAGATTTTGGGCATCCTCCTCAAGTGTAATCGTCCCTAGGTTGACCGAATTCTTATTTTCGCCCAAGCTGATTTTTTCATAAAACTCTAAGTAGCCAATGAATCCTACTCTCAGGATATAATTCCCTTCAGAGGCAGAAAACTCAAAACTACCGTCTAAATCACTCATCCCACCCGTAACAAGAGCAGAATCTGTGGGAGATAGCAAAGCAATATTTGCAAACTCAAGTCCTGCTTCCCGTTTTCCATCCATTACTTTTCCCTTGATACGGATTTCTTGAGAAATTGCATCTAAAGAAGAGATCATGAACAACAAAAGAAATGATAATGAAGAATATTTATTCATAAGAATAGATCGAAAAGAGATTAAGTAACCTCGGGAAAACTGTCTTGGATTTTTAAAACTTACTACACTATTTTAAACCCTAGCGTAGGAGTAAGGTTTTACTTTTAAGTCAAAACATGTTCTATGGAAAAATGTCAGTATAGCATGAAAATTATTAGTTCAAACGGTTGTTAATGTTTGCCCATTTTGGAAAAATCTGATTCTATACTATTATAAATATGCTGCTAGTAATTCATTTACCTATCTTTAAAAATGATTAGATTGATTTTCTTAATGGGCTGTATGCTAGCAGGTACACTTGGCAGCATTCGCTCCATCGCCCAAGCTACGCAGGACACAATCCAGAGAAATGATCTCCAACAATTAGCCACTCTTTTTGAAGATGCAGAACCTAGTGACTCTATTGCGGGAGTCTATTTAAAGGAGCTAATCATTCAAAGTGAAAAACAAGGTGAGTATGATCTGATGGCAGATTATGTGCTTAAGATGGTGCATCATCCCTCACCCTCCATTCAAAACCCTGAGCTAATAAGGCAACTTCTTAAAAATGCAATCTCTCATGAAGAGGAGCTCAGCAAATCCAATGACAAAGGCAACCTTCACCTAAAATTAGCGGGTGAATATTTTGGGTACGAGCAATTCGATTCTGCCATTTTGGAATATGGATATGCCATAGATAGATTTACTGATGAAGACTCCATTTTTATCGCAGATTCATATTTTTTCAGAGGACAAGCGAGGGATTACAAGGGAGAGCTACTCGGTAGTATGCAAGATTATCAACAGGCGAGAGATATCTATTCCAAGCTAGGAGATAAGGAATATGTAAACTATGTAAATGGAGGAATGGCTATTCTTTTTAGCAAATTTTCGATTTATAATGAGGCTGAAAAAATCAGAACTGCATTGATCTCAACGTACCAGGAAGAAGAAAGCATTTTTGATGTTGCGATCCAGTTATACAATCAAGCCGAAGACTATGGAAAACAGGGAAAATTAAAAGATCAAGAAACCTATCTCCTCAAGGCAGATTCATTGACACCGTTTGATCCACAGGATTTCTACACTGAAAGTATGATCAAACTTTCGCTCAGCAATTTTTATGGAGAACAGGGAAATTTGGAAAAGCAAAAAGAATATTTTTCCCAAGCGCAAGATATGGTTCCTCAAGTACCTGAAATAGCCACTACCAACCCTGTTTACCTCAACGCAAAAGCTCTGCTAGAATATTCTCAAGGCAATTATCTAACCGCAAATCAGCTAGCCAATATCTCTTTAGATGCAGCCAGACAATCAAAAAATATGGATCATCTGATCAAAGCTTACAAGCTTTTAGGTGATACTTACAATAAATTGGGGCAGTCAGAGAAAGCCTTTGAAATCAGGCAAAAATTAACGCATTACACCGACTCAATTTTCGCTTCCAATCAAGCCACTACTTTTTCCTATTTCCAAACGCTTTATGAGACGGAGAGAAAGGAAAAAGAAATTCTAACGAAAACGCAAGAAATAGAATCTATCAGTAGGCAAAACCAGGCAAGACTAAGGCTGATTAGTATTATCATCTTTTTCCTGATTATAGTAGGGGTGGTCTTTTTTCTCTGGAAGAATTTGCAGCACGAGAAGAAAAAGAAAGAAATGCAGTCAAGATTTTCTCAGGAGCTACTAAAGAATCAAGAAGCCGAACGGGTACGTATATCAAAGGATCTGCACGATGGCTTAGGTCAAAGCCTACTTTTAATAAAAAACAAAGTTGCCCTTTCCAAAGACAATACAACAGGTGAGTTGCTTGATACGGCGATCAGCGAATTAAGATCAATAGCAAGGTCACTGCACCCTATGCAATTGGAAAAACTTGGATTAAGCAAGGCAGCTGAACATTTGCTTGATCAGATCGATAATGAAACCGATATTTTTGTTTCTTCGGAGATAGAGGAACTAAAGGGTGTTCTGAAAAAAGAGGAGGAACTTCAACTCTATCGGATCTTGCAGGAATCGATCAATAATGTTCTGAAGCACTCTCAAGCCAGTGCATTGCGCGTTCTATTTAATAAAGTTGAAAATAGAGTAGAGTTGAAAATAGAAGACAATGGAAAAGGGTTTGATTTTTCCGAGAAACTAAATGATTTTCAAAGCCTTGGTCTAAAAACCCTCAAAGAACGTATTGCCTCTCTGAATGGAAGTATGAAAATCAACAGTGAAAAGGGAGTCGGAACAAGTTTAAGTTTTATAGTTTATGTCTGATCAAAAACCTACCGTAGTTATAGCAGATGATCATCCAATCTTATTGAAAGGATTGCAAGAATTTCTAAATGAGTTTGGATTGGATGTTGTTGGAATAGCAAAAGATGGACAAGCAGCCTTTGACCTAATTATCAAAATGAAGCCTCAACTTGCTATTATTGACATGGAAATGCCCTATAAAACGGGGCTTGAAATAGCTTCAGATTGCAAATCGTTGGGGATTAATACGAAAGTCATCTTACTGACCCTTCATAAGGAATTATATCTTTATAATCAGGCGAAGGAGTTAAACCTTTCAGCGTATATTTTGAAAGAATTTGCCTTGGAAGATCTTTCCAAGGCTGTTTCTATAGTTTTGGAAGGAGGACATTTTTTTAGCGAGAAAATTTTCGAAGGGATAAAAGAAAACAAGTTCGCCTCCGGTGAAAATCCGCTTACGCCATCTGAAGTGAAAATTCTAAGATTGATTGCCGAGGGGATTTCTACCAAGGATATTGCAGACAAACTTTTCATTTCAGAACGTACAGTTGAAAAGCACAGGAGCAATATGATAGCTAAGCTACAGCTAGAAAAAAAACACAATTCTTTGCTGATATGGGCACAAAAGAATCGTGAAATTATTGATTAACAACTTTTTATCATTATTCAAATATAAAAATACGTATTACCACGTATTGAGCTACGCTGTTTTATTGGTTAAGTTTGATTAAATATTTATCCACAAAGAATTTTTTTAGAGATGAAAATATCAAGTGTTCTGGGGGATTTTAAGGTAATCCAAACCATAAAAAATCGAGATGAGTTGCTTGTCTTAGGTTCTTGGAAAAACTTGGTGCGTATTTTTGATAGCAGTAGAACTTTTCTTGTGAATAAAAATGAGTCGCTTTTTGGCATCTACTTGTGCAAGCAGGAATGTGCCGAGTTTATGAACAAAATAATTCAGGATATTGATTATCATGAATGGGAGGACTTTAAAATAGACAAGCCCATTTTCACCAATCAAATCCAAGCGTAAAGGGTGATTTTTTCAACAATAAACTTTTAGAGCTGCGCGGATCATACGATCTACGGTTTTTTCAGCTTCTTTATCAAACTCACCAGTGGGCCGATTCGCGACAATAGCATTTAAACTTAGCATTCGGTGATTGAGCAGCTGACCCATCGCGTAATAGCCAGCAGTCTCCATTTCGAAATTTGTCATCTTAAGACCATCCACTTTCAGATCTGCCAGTCGCTCGATCATATTATCCATCTTTGGCTTAAGCCTAATTTCTCTGCCCTGAGGAGCATAAAAACCAGGAGCAGTAAGCGTGACACCACGGTGAAAGTCAGATGGTAATTTTTGCAAAAGCTCAGTCGAAGCTCCTGCTTGATAAGGTAAAAAAGTAAGATCCAGCGTGTCTTTAACCAATATTGCCCAGTCCTGATTTCCTTCAAGTTTTGGATAGAACTGCATCAACGTATCTACTCCTATAGCAATCTCAGATGCCAGCAGACTTCCTACTGGCAATTCTGCCTGCATACTTCCTGAAGTACCTAAGCGGATAATTTCGAGACTCGTCTCTGTTGGTTTTACAATATGTGTTTTGAGATCCACATTGACTAAGGAATCCAGCTCAGTCATCAGAATCTCGACATTATCAGTGCCCATACCAGTGCTCATCACCGTGACTCTTTTGCCATTCAGTCTACCGGTATGCGTCACAAACTCACGCTTACTGCCTTTGAAATCAATCTGATCAAAGTATTTGGAAACCAAGCCAACACGGTCGGGGTCACCAACAGTGAAAACAAGAGAAGCCAGATTCTCTGGCTTCAAATGCAAATGATAAATGCTTCCATCAGCATTTAATATCAATTCTGATTCTGGAATTTGTCTGCTCACGCTACAAGTTAAGCATTTGATTTTTCTTTGCCTTTACGGACAAGTCCTTTGTAAGGATTATAACCATTTGTGTTTTTCTGGTAATATCCTGTTCCATCATAAGGTCGCTTCTCTGGATTTTCCTTGCAGTCTGTAGAGCATGCACCTTCCATTTCCCAACCGCAGTTTTCACACATCGGGACATGAGCATTACAAGTCTGATTTGCACAGTTGACCATACGATCTGAAGCAGTACCACACACATGGCAGGTAGAAACAATCTTTGGATTCACGGTATTCACATCAACCGCGATTCGATTGTCAAACACGTAACATTTCCCTTCAAAGTCTTCTCCTCCGGCTTCCATTCCGTATTTGATGATACCACCGTGAAGCTGGTACACGTCTTCAAAACCTTGCTCCAAAAGGAAAGCAGATGCTTTTTCACACTTGATACCACCGGTGCAATAGGTCAATACTTTCTTGTTTTTCAGATGCTCCAACTCTTTTACCTTCTCAGGAAAATCTCGGAAATTATCAATATCGAGTGTTAAAGCATTTTTAAAACGTCCAAGTTCATGCTCGTAATTCGAACGCACATCCAAAATCACCACATCTTCCTGATCCTTCAATTTCTTGAATTGCTCCGGGTCTAGATGCTTGCCCGTTCGCACATTCGGATCAAGATGTCTCAATGCACTGTGGACAATCTCCGGCTTGTAACGCACATGGATTTTGGTAAATGCGTGTTTGTCGTGAGAATCGATTTTGAACTCGGTCTTCGCAAAACGTAGGTCTGCATGGATGTATTCCATGTATTTCTCACAATCTTCCACCAAGCCCGAAACGGTACCGTTTAACCCTTCATCAGAGATGATGATACGTCCGCGGATATTGTTTTCAACACAAAAAAGGTGATGCTGCTCACGGTATTTTTCAGGATTCTCAATCTTGGCGTAGCAGTAATAAAGGAGGATTTGATAGTTGTTGTTTTCCATAACTTGAGCCCTGTTGCGGCAGGGTGTTTTAGGATTTATGATTTCGGAATTTTGATTTACGATTTCAAATTTGAAATTAAAAATCTCAAATTCATTTAACTTTTGCAGCAGGATTGCCAAATACGGTTTCGTTTGCACCCACTGTTGCGATTACCACAGATCCAGCACCTACTCGGGCATTTTTACCAATTGTAACTCCCGACACAATCGTAGCTCCAGAGCCAATAAAAGCTCCTTCTTCGATGGTCACATCGGAATTGATAACTGATCCAGCACCAACTTGCACAAAGTCACCCAAAGTAGCTTTATGCTCGATAATAGCCGCTGAATTGATAATACAATGACTACCTATCTCCGCGCCTGCACCGATATTCACATTGGCATTGATAAAATTACCATGACCAATGATGGCATCTGTAGAAATGTAAGAACGCTGGTGGATCGCGTTCACAGGCTGAACTTTGCGGCGATCATTCAACAATTCTACTAAGAACTTACGATATTTTGGATTCTCTTCGGCTACAAATGCCTCTGTCTTCTGACCGATTAACTTCAAGAAACCGTCATCCTCAGGATTTCCAAGTACTGAAACCGTATTGATCTCTGTCCCGTGAATTTTTTCATCCTCATCTAAGAATCCAAAAACAACCACATTGTTGCTGTTGAAAATCTCAAGTGCGGAATGAGCGATGCCTTTAGCACCAAAAATTATAACTGGTTTTTCCATAGTTTTCTGCAATTCAGGCTGCAAAAATACAGGAATTCACTGGCTTACCCAAAAATCATTTGGATTCTGATTTGATAAGCGCTTGTGCAATTTTACACTGCAGGCATTTCTTCGGTTGGCAATAATTTTTAAAAAGCCCGATCATACCTTGTGAGTCAAATCCATTTCCAGCGGACCAACCGTGGGTTTGAAAACGACGGATGATGTGATTATTCTCAGCGGAAACCTCCTGAAGCAAATCAAAACAGCGCTCCTGCCAATCCGACTCCTCAAAATATCGTCCATAGGCAAACCAAAGTGGAGTCACATAATTGATCACCAAAAGCTCCAAAGCAGAGTTGGAAACACCTAAATTGGTCCTTTTTTCAGATGTCTTTCCAAAACTATAATGGTATTGCCAGTAGTCACTAGGCTTCACTTTCAGTAACTTTTTGAATGAGGCAAAGTCCCGGGAATCCTGCATCACTGATTGAAGTAAATTGGGCGCGTTGGATAGAATAGCCGCAAGCTGGGAGATACGAACCGTCGGGAAATTACCTGGCCTCACCCCCATAAAAGTCCAGTGTTGACGCTTCATCGGAGAATCCCAGCTATATTTTTTCCTAAAAAAATCATACTCACTGATCAAAAACTGCACATATGGCTCATCAGATTCCAAAGGCAGCAATCCCGCTTGGCCAAATAGTATGGCTTCCAAAACCGGCAGTTGATCTCTGTGTTTCTGTAGAAGCTTGTAAGGAATTAAAGCGGACAATTCTCCCATTGCTTGACTGTTTGTCTTGAAACCAAAGCAGGTGAAAAGCCAGCGATAGGCAGATTCCTCCCAGTCGTCGGTGGTGGATTTGAGAATGTCCAAAATGAGGGAAGACTTTTCCTGAAGCCGTTCTACCAGCGCTTTCTCCAAGGCGGAAAAACGTACAATCTCCGGAACTTCCTTCAATCCATGCGCACAGGGCAAGTCAGCTTTATAATCAAGCATTTGCTCATAATTCCTCCAGACATCCAAAAAAATCAACCCTTTCAATTCCAGCGTGGGCATTGGAGTTCCGTCATTCCGGTGTACTTCTATATCATCCTCCCAAACTACATGAAGCACCACCGAATTGTAGGCCGGATTTCCACCATGAGCATGTTGTTTCCACTCACTCGCGAGCCGATGAACCTCCACATGTCCATGAAGGATCACGCCATCTATTACAACCACGGAATCGCGAAAGTCCGGCCCTTCGCTTTGATTATGAAATCCCACTTGAATAATCTTTAACTCTTCCCCGGAGCTGGTATGAAGTTTTGCCTTTTCGAAATACTGGTATTTCCAGACTAGTTGTAAAAAATCTTCTTTGAAAGTCATAAAAGTATCAATTAAAAACCAAGTGAATTTAACCAAAAACTAAAAAACAAAAAAGTCAGGAAACCCTGACTTTCAAAACACTAGCAACTTAATTCAGATTCAAAGGTATTTCTCAAGCAAACCCGCCATTTCCTCCTGTAACTTCTTCGCTTCCTGCCCCGCTGCTTTTGCAAAGTCTTTCTCTCCTGATGCATAAATGATCCCACGGCTGGAATTCACCAAAAGCCCACAGCTGGAATTCATACCATACTTCGCTACTTCTGCCAGGCTTCCACCTTGCGCACCAACTCCGGGAACCAAGAAAAAATGATCTGGCACAACTGATCTCACTTCGCCAATCAACTCGCCACGAGTAGCGCCCACCACGTACATGAGGTTTTCTGGCGTACCCCATTCTTGGCTTTTCTCCAAGACAGACTGATAAAGTGGTTTCCCATTTTCATCTTTGATCAACTGAAAATCCATAGAGCCGACATTGGAAGTCAAAGCCAAGAGAATCACCCATTTATCTTCAAATTCTAGAAATGGAGTTACACTATCAGCACCCATATAAGGTGCAACGGTCACTGAATCAAAGTCCATTTTCTCAAAAAATGCCTTTGCATAGAGCTTAGAAGTGTTTCCTATATCTCCGCGCTTAGCATCTGCAATCGTGAAAATTTCCTTCGGTATTATTTCATTTACCTTCTGCAGCGTCTCCCAACCTTGTGGCCCCAAAGCCTCGAAGAAAGCGATATTCGGCTTGTAAGCCACAGCATAATCCGCAGTTTCCTCGATTATCTCCTTGCAAAAGCTAAAGATCGGATCCGGCTCAGATTTCAGATGTGCAGGGATTTTATTGATATCTGCATCAAGTCCAACACACAAAAAGGATGATTTTTTCTGAATTTGGGTGAAAAGCTCTGCTCTGGTCATGAAGATTAAGATTTTGGCAAAGGTAAGAAACCATAATGGCATAGAAAAGGGATGAAAAGCATCCTAAATTGAGCCAGGAAAATTCAAATATTTCGCGGAAAAATTAGTTTGAATTGGAATGTTTTTAATATTTTAAGAGAACTTTTATTCATAATAGACTACTCAAATTAGCTATGCATTTTGTCTGGGCAATACTAAATTTTACTAATCAAAACAGAAAATGAAATCCTATTTACACAGACTCTTTTTCGTTATTCCATTAATCCTTGGCTTGTGCTCCTGCAACAAAAACGTTTCTGAGGAGCAAGGGACTCGGAGTGAAAATCAACTGAAGATTAATTATGCTAAAGCAATAACTCTTGATATTTCAGGTGGATTTCCTAAGCTTCAAGGAAACCCTATTTTCTTCTCAGACGAAAATGATTCTTATTTCTATATTCAGACAAGTGATGGAATAGGCACCTTTGATTTACAGAATGGAGGACAACCTATTTCTATGATAAAGCTGAATGAAATAGAAAACTTCCGGGGAGGCACCTCTACAGCGCAAAATCATTTTTTACCTGTATCCAAAAATGAATTTCTCTACTTTGACAGGATAAATGATGAAATTTATGAGATTGAAAATTCCAAAGTGACAGCTAGTCAAAAAATGGCAAGAATAATGAATTCCAGCCCAAAGCCTCAATCTGGATTCCTCAAATTTGCTTCAAAAGAAGAGAATATTGTTACTCTTCTGAATATGTTAGAAGCATACGCCAGACCACCTTATACCTATCAAAACCTTGAAAACACCTTTGGGATTTTTAAAAATAGCTTGAAAGAGTTTGAATCTAAGATGTTGCTTCCTGAAGAATATTTAGGCAAAAATGTAAACGCATATGACCTTTTGATCTCCTTCGATTACGACGAGAAATCAAAAGAATATATTATCAACTACCCTATCTTGGACGACTTAATTATCACCAAAGATTTTGAAACCATGAAAAGAATAAAGGCCACTCCAAAAGAACATTTCGTTGATTTAGCAAATCGATCTGGTGAAAAAATGGGAGAATGGAAAAAGGAATATTATTCAAGTAATTCTTTTTTTGCTGTCTATTATGATCCCTTTCGAGAACTTTATGTGAGACATTATCGAGAAGCTTTATCAGAAGTTGATTATGAATCTTTGGCGGCTAATTCTTTTAAAATGTTAGATCCAAGAAATAAAAATTACCTGCTTTTTTTAGACAAATCAGGTAATGAAATGCATACCATGGATGTCTCTGATTATAATCATTTATACATTCACTTTGGAAAAGAAGGCATGTATATCTTAAATGACACAGAACTTGAAAATGAAGATTCTTTGACATTTAGTTTATTTACGTTACAGAAAAATTAAGTGAGTGAATATCGAAGCTAAGGTTAGAAAACCAAAATAACTATTTGAAAATCAATAAGAAGTACTTAAAATATTTACTCTTATATCACTCCTAGTTTAGGCAACAAAACCAGTCCAGTTATTTAAGCGGTTAGTAACACCGACAAATCCCAAAAAAACAATTTATCAAAAACTAGAGAAAAATTTGATTCGGGCAATTAGTATAATTAGGGATCCGGAATGGCTTAGAAAAGCTTCACAAAGCACCGAATTTCGATTTGGTACCTTTGCTCTGGGCTGAGATGATTGAATTTTTGCATGACAACACTAATTTAATTCTTCAGCCTAAGGAAGGAAGCCTAGGCTTCCTTCCTTAAATCTTTAGTGTTGCACTTATTACTTGAATCTGGGACTACTTTAGAATCGCAATTAAATTATTGATATGTTTAAAAGGCTTGATAAAAGATTTAAAGTACGGCTAATTGTAAGCTTTATTTTCCTCTTGATCTTAGACTTCATTTTTGCTGCCATATTTCCTAGCTCTATACCTATTTGGTTTCAGCTGATCGGGTCGATCTTCTCTTCAGGAATCATAGTTTTTGGGTTAGCTCATTTTTATAATAAATACGCTCAAAAATCAAACGGTTAACAAATGGGACTCAAATGAGAGAGCTATTGACAAAACTATGCTTGGATTCAGCAATGAAGAATTTCTCGATTCTTATAGTTCTTGCTTTCTCCGTCCACTCAAGTACATTTGGTCAAGTACAAGGGTACAATGAGGACACCTCTATCCCGACCTTCGATATTAACTATCTCATAATCAAGTCTTCCGAATCATCTGACAAAGAATTTAGCTTTCTTAATACTACTATTTCCTCGTTTTTAGAAGAATTTCCTAACCCTGATAAAAACGAGGATTACTACTATGAGATAGGTGAAAAGATGGCCAGATTAATCACCTATAGGCAAAATGAATTCTATTTTCTGAATGAAAAAATGGATGCATTCTATTTGAAAGACTCCAAGTTTTCAGTAGGGAATGGGAAAGATTTTATAAAAATAGGAGATCATCACAAGGCTGTGGCAAAGCTATTTCCATCCTATGGACTAGAAATTGAAACATATTATGGGACGAAAGAAAAGTATGGGATCATAAGAATAACTACGTCTGAAAAGGGATTGGTCAATGATGATGAAGATTCAATCATCATATTAGTTGAGCTTAAGTCTGGTATTATTACAGAAATACATAAATGATTTCACATTTCAATAGGTATAAAATAGGCCTCCCTGTTTTGTTTGGGCTGCTTCTTCTCTTTCCCCATGATTCCAGCTCTCAAGACATCTCTGGTACCTATCGTTGGGATTTGGATAATGGAAGAAGAAATTTTGTAATCTCATTAAGTCCGAAAAAAGCTGTTCGTGGAACTACACCCACCAGCTTCAAAGGTGAGCATTGCGGAGTATTTGAAAATGGAAATAGAATGGACTGCAGCTACGAGGAATATTCTATTTCTCTGAATAGAATATCCGAAAATGTATTTACAGGAACGATTCTGAGTGCATATTCTCTTGCCATTAGCGAAATCAAGATTACCTACTTCCCAAGCAGTAAGGAAATAAGGTGGGAAGTAACAAAAGAGGGTGTAGGGAAAAACCATCTACCAAATTACTTTCCTCTAGATGTGATGATGAAGTAGCAGCTAAAATAAAAGGAAGGCCTCAAAAGCCTTCCTTAATCATTTTCATAAATCCTGAAAGCCCAATTGCGCGTGTATTTTCTCCCAAGGGAAATTCATCCTTGCCGGCATAGATGAAGTAGCGATGATCCGCTGATATATCTTCTACAGCATTCAGGAAGCCTTTTGAGAGCTTTGGACTCAAGGTTCGCTTGATTACTATCGCCCAGATTTCACCGTTCAGACTCAAAACCAAATCAAGTTCTGCTCCGCCCGAGGTGCGATAAAATCCATAATCAGCTCCTTTTGGCAAGACTGAAATTATATTTTCGATAATAAACCCTTCCCAGCTTCCACCTACTACTGGATGTCCCAGCAGATCATCAATTTTGGTCAGGTTCAATAAAGCATGTGTTATTCCCGAATCTCTGATGTAGATTTTGGGAGACTTCACCAGACGCTTACCCACATTCACCAGCCAAGGTCTGACAGAACGAATCAGCAAAAGATCTTCAAGCATTTCCACATAGCTTTTCACTGTCGGTGAAGTCAGATCCAGACTTGCTCCAAGTTTAGAAAGATTGATCAACTGTCCCTGTTGATGAGCAAGCATGGTCCAAAGATGGCGAAGACGATTGGCAGGCACAAATTCTGCAATCTGCGGTATGTCTCTTTCCAGATAGGTAGTGATGAAATTTCCTCTCCAGGTCATACTAGATCTATCCGAACTCGCAAGAAAACTATCTGGAAAACCTCCTCGTAGCCAAAGCTTATCAACATGCCCTTCTATTGAAGAGACTTCCAATACATTAAAACCGGGGAGTTCTTCATAAGCAATCCTTCCCGCCAGTGATTCGGAGGATTGGCGGATGAGATCCAAAGAAGCGGAACCTAAGATCAGAAATTGGCAGGAGCGCAAGCCTTTCTTTCTTCGTCGGTCAATCACTCCACGCAAAAGCGGAAAGAGATCCGGCATGCGCTGGATTTCATCCAGTATAATCAAACGACCTTCATGAAGATCAAAATATTGCTCAGGCTCAGCTAGCTTGCTTCGGTCTGAGGGACTTTCGAGATCCAAATAAATTGACTGGGGATCGATGGTTTCCACGAGCTCCTGCGCCAAGGTAGTTTTACCTACTTGCCGTGGTCCAAGAATAGCTATAGCCGGAAAATCAGGCATCAGTTCTTGGAGTTTCAATATCAAATCTCGTACAATCATCCTTGCAAATTTAAAATTTGATTTTAAATTTGCAAGGATGATTTTTATTTATTTCATTGAAAAACAGGTATTTAACTAGTTTGAGTCAAAATTAATTGAAATCATAGATCCTGTCAGAGATACCAGTGCTGTGATCAAGAAAAAGATCAGACTAAAAGCGACTGCAATCGCCTCATCTATTCCTGCGTAAGTGTGCGCATAGACGAAAACCAGTTCCCGCGCGCCCACTCCACCTATAGTCAGAGGCAGCACAGCCACGATCGAGGAAAGTAAAAACACCAATTGATAGGCAAGAAAATTCTCGGTCACTCCAAGGCTTTTCAAAATAAACCATGCGCATACTAATTGTGCCAGCTGTCCAGCCATTGACCAGCCATTAGCCTTCCAAAAAGAGGGCAGAAAAGCTTTAAACAGGAGTTTTTGTATCAGCCAAAAAGCAGGAAAAACCAATAATGCAGCTATTCCAACCATAAGCTCCCAAGGAATTTGGGAAGCAAATGGCAAAGTCAAATTCACTGGAAGAATCAAAGCCAGCAGCAAAAACACGATGGCGACCAAACCTCCCAAACGATCCAGAAGTGAGGCTTGCACCAAAGATTTGACAGGGGTTTGGTAATGCTTATTCAGCAGGTAAACCTTATAACCATCACCGCCGATTCCGCCTGGAAGAAAAAGATTGTAAAACATCCCAATCAAGTAAAGCTTGATATTGAGCTTTTCAGAGATGATTAAACCGATGTTTTTGAAATAGAGATTTAAGCGAAATGCAGTAAAAAGCTTACTGAGCACAAAAGTGAAAACCGCAGGTATTAGCCAAAGCCAATGAATTGTTTTGGTGATTTGCCAAAGCTGCTCGGTGTCGATTTTGCGAAAAACAAGAAACAACGCCAAGCCGGTCAAAACCAGTTTCAAGGCAGTTGTTAATTTCTTTTTAAGAGAACTCTCTGTTTTCGCCAAAATTTAATTGCTGTATGAAAACCTAGTTGGCTCCGTCTATTTCCTGCTGCACTGCAACTATCGATTCCAGCGCTCCCTGATAAACAGATTTGATGCTATAGGTTGTCTTATCCTGAGACTCGAAGTAGGTACGGACAATAATCTCTGCAATAATTCCCGTGGTGATAAACTGAATACCTCCCAGCACCAAAATAAAACCTAGAATCATAATCGGTCTTCCCCAGATATCCTCACCCATGATTTTCAGGATTAGCAAGTAAAAGTTGATCAACAAACCAATCAAAAATGCGATAATCCCAATTCCTCCAAATAAGTGAATTGGTCGCTGAAAGTACTTTTGAAAAAATAACATCAGAATCAAATCCGACATCACTTTAAACGTTCTGCTCAAGCCATATTTAGATTCGCCATGGATCCGTGGATGATGCTTCACATCCATCTCAGTCATCTTAGCACCTTGTTGCTTCGCCAAAACAGGAATGAATCGGTGTAATTCTCCATACAATCCCATTCCCTGAGCAATTTCCGCTTTGTAAACCCGAAGCGTGCAACCGTAATCTTTCAAGTAAACTTTGGTGGTATTTCTGATCACCCAGTTGGCGATTTTACTAGGGATTTTGCGAAGCACAAACCCATCTTTTCTATTCGCTCTGCGGCCTGCTACCACATCCCATTCCTCATCGATTGCTTTTTGAAGCATCACTGGAATGTCAGTTGGATCATTTTGCAAATCCCCATCCATCGTAGCAATGTATTCGCCGGTAGCCATGTCTATTCCTGCTGCCAAAGCTGTGGTTTGGCCAAAATTCCTATTGAATATAATCAGCTTAGTTCGGCTATTCGCATACTTTTTTACCTCAGCCACAGTCCTATCAGTAGAACCATCTTCTATCAAAATAACTTCGTAATCGATTGCTTCCAGAGCGGAATAAGTTGCTTCCAAAAGTGGCTGGATATTATCCTCTTCGTTATAAACAGTGATTACTACGGAAATCTGTGGCTTGGACATGCGATAAAATTTTGTCAAAAATACGGTAAAATACTTCCTAGGACAAAAAAGCTAGGATTGGCTTTCGGAAGCCAACGAAAATTTGGCATTGCAAAGTTCAATAGGTTTATCTTTGCGACATGTCCTTAAAAGAGTATCATATTAATCCATGGGTGGTTATGGCGGCATTTGCCATCCTAGTTGGCCCGTTTGCGTTGAGTTTTCACATGCATTTCCCAGATGAAATGTATTACACCGATGCAGCTGTGAAAATGATACAAAACGGAGATTACCTAACCACTTATTTGGGAAATGGAGAACTTCGATTTCGCAAACCTATTGGTACATATTGGGTAGTATTGGCAGGATTCAAGCTGTTTGGAGTCAGTGCATTTTCTTCCAGGATTTTCTTTTTACTTGCTGGAGCATTGACTGTAGGAGCCACATATTGGCTAGCTAAATTACTTTTTGATGACAAGAAGATAGCTGGAATCTCAGCACTGATAATTGCTGCAAATCCTGTTTTGATTTTATCCGCAACCCGCTCAATTCCGGATGTCTTGCTAGGATTGACGATGACTCTTAGCGCTGTTGGTTTTGCAGGCTTGATCAGATTTGGTGATCAAGCACCAAAAAAATACCTCTGGATACTTTATTTAAGTTTAGCACTTGCTCTTGAAGTAAAGGGAATTCCGGCTGTGGCTTTGGGTGGGCTAGGCATTCTTTACCTCTTATTGAACCCTTGGAAAAGACTTTCATTTAAGACCGTCCTTCATTTCCCTTCGATAGCAGTCGCTCTCTTCATTGGTCTATTCTGGTTTGTTGCCATGTGGCAAATCCACGGACCTACCTATTTGGATAGCTTTCTTGAGGACCAGGTAGGTGCTCGGGTAACTTCACGTTATCTATTAATCCTGAAAAATGGATTGCTTGCTCTTGGGATTTTGATTGCCATATTTATTCCCTGGATTCTACTGGTACTTCCTAAAATCAAGGAAAGTACAAGAAAAGCATGGTCAGAGAATGCAGTCTTCTTCGGATTTGCACTTTTGTGGGGCTTGGCAATTCTGGGAATGGGGGCGATGACGGCTAAGTTTTATGAGCGATATTTATTGCCCGTAGCTCCAATTCTAGCAGTATTGATAGGTTGGCTACTTGTAAAAGGACAATTTGAATTCAGGAAATTGGGTCTAAAAATCAGTGTTTGGGCGTTCTTATCCCTTTGTCTAATTGTTGGAGTTTTCGGCTTTTGGATAAACTTTCAATTGGGCAGTTCTGCATGGATTTATCTTCAGCTGGCAGTGGGATTCGCCATTTTGACCTACCTCTTTATGCTGACTATTAGAAGCGAGAAACTTCCGAAAGCACTTTCTTATTCATTTCTATTGTTGTTTTTTCTCCTATCCACTGTCACTGCAAAAATATCCCTGCCAGAGCAAGGCGAGCAAATTGAAGTATTTGTATCAGCTAATGAAATAGATCCAAATGAGGAAATCGGGTTTATCGGAAATATCCACACCAGCAGCAAAATTAGGGTGTTTTTGGGACCTGATTATTATATGACTGATATATCCAGCGAGAAGAAGCTTACCGATGAGGAGTTACTCCGTGAAGCTGCCCGTTATACTTATTTGATAGTCGAGGATAAATTTTTAGGACTAATCCCAAAAAACCAGTACGAAATATCTGTGGGTTCGGTCAACTGGAATTCAAAACAAATCCCCTTTCTCCTACAAAACCTCAGTGATCCTGCCTTTGATTCGTTGGTGAAGGAAAATGGGAAGATTTACTATTGGCTCGAGAAAATGTGAATTAATACGTTTCTGGGAGATATGGATTAAACCTTTCCAGTTTTCTCCAGATCTGAATTTTGGCTAACCTAAGTGGCTCATCCTTGAACAGGATCGGATACTCTTCCTCGTAGATCAATTCACTAAATTCTGCAAATTCTCCTGGCGAATCGTAATTCCAACTCACGAAAACTCCAACTTCATCTTTCCCTACAAACTGCTCCAATCCGGGCCAAAGATCGAATTGATTCCTTCTTGAACCCATATTCAACATAAAGGTCTGAGGATGTTTAGGAAGGTAAAAAGAAAGTTCGGAGGCCATGTGATAGGTTTCTGAAAAGATATACGCGTCTTCAATTCCCAAACTATCTCTTAATGTGACGAGTCTTTCGGCTAAAGGCTCATAGCCAGCCATTCTTCTGAAAGCGGATTTCTCAGCCTTTTTGATAGGAGCAATACTTTTCAGCAAAGTAAAATCAGGAAGAAGGAAAAACAGCGGTAAACCGATACTTAAGCCTACACCCCAATTCCTGATTCTTTGCCATCTCTGACTTTGCTCGCACACCCAAGCCGCCATCAGAATGGCCAAACTCCCGTAGGCAAACACCGGCCAGTTCACTTCTATCGAAGTCAAAAAACTCAATGCAGCGAAAGCAGCCCAAGACATCAAAGCAGGTAAAAGCAAATAGACCTTTGCTCGGTCTTGGCTTTGAATTACTTTTCTAAAAGCTCCCACAAATAAAGGAAACAGAAACACCGAAATCATCGCCAGCTGACCTCCTAGGTATTCGAAGAATTGCCCAAAGGACTTTCCTACATCAAAAGTTTTGGATTCACCACCGCCACCACCGCTGAGGGCAGCCAAGTGCCTAAACGTGTCAAAGTTATTCTGCCAGTTCCAGATCAAAGCCGGGATAAAACCTAATAAAGTGATAAACACAAACAAGATGAAATTCTTGCTCTGAGTCTTCAAGCTTTTAATATATATGAGGTACAGAAAGAGAAATGGAAAAATGAGGATCATAACCATTTTTGCCATCAACCCAAATGCAGCAGCTAGCCCAGCCCATATCCACCAGGACTTTTTACCATCCTCCACTCCTCTATAGGCCATATAAATACTCAGCGCCCAGAAGAAGGTAAGAGAGCTGTCAGTCATGTGAAAAGTAGAAGCCAGCCACCACATGGGCATGGCTTGCAAAATCATAGCTGACCAAAAACCGACTTTAGCGGAATAGAGATGTCTGCCAAAAAGAAAAGTCACCCAGGACATGCCTAAGCCGCATAAAATGGCATTTACCCTTACTCCCAGTTCGGTATTGCCCAAAATAGCCGTACTAATATAATTGAGCACCGCTACCAATGGCGGCTTGGAATAATAATGCCAAGCCATATTCTGAGACCAAAGCCAGTATTGGGCTTCTTCAGTGAACAGGTCTATCTCCGGCCTCAGGGTAAATAAAACCTTGGCGAAGATCAGCCCACAACTGGCCAACCAAAAGTAAAGAGAGTAATTCGGTGACTTCTGCATAAGGTGATGTATCAAAAAAAAGCACCTCCCAGAAACTGAGAGGTGCCTCAAAATTACTATCCTTATCCGTTACTGTTTAGCCAGGACAACTTTTTCTTTGTATTTCTTGATCTGTCTTCTCAATCCCTCTATGGCATCGTCAGAAGCCGCCTCAAAGGAATCAGCCTGTGTCTTGGCAAAGAATTGCTTTCCTGGCACATTCAGTTTGATTTCTACTAGTTTATTTGCGTTGTTGTCATTTTTGTCTAGCCTCAAAAAAACCTCTCCGTCTATGATTTGATCATAGTAAGTATCCAGTTTGTCAGCTTTTTTCTGAATAAAGTCGATCAGTTTGCGATCGGCGTCAAAATGGATGGAGTGCATCTGCAGTTTCATATTGATTTGCATTTAGTGGTGAACAAATTATTTATTTATGCTTTCGGATGTGCCTGTTCGAACACAGCCTTAAGTTTTTCCATGGAATTGTGCGTGTAAACCTGAGTGGCCGCGAGATTTGCATGACCTAGCAAATCTTTGACAGCATTCAGATCAGCACCTTTGTTGAGCAAATGAGTAGCAAAAGTATGTCGCAAAACGTGAGGACTGCGCTTGGATGTCTGCGCGAAAAGATCTAGATAGTGCCTGACGATACGAAAAATCATCATAGGGTAACTTTGCTTTTGTTGATTGCTGACAATAAAGTAGTCAGTTTGACCAACTTTAGAAAACCTTTCTTCAAATACTTTTTTATACAGCAAAATATTCTGTTTTAAGCCTTTTGTAATAGGGATTATTCTTTCTTTTTTTCTCTTTCCCAACACCTTCACCGAATCCTCTATTAAATTGATATCCGACCATTGTAAACCAATCAACTCAGACAGCCTGACACCAGTGAGATAAAGAAACTCCATCACCATTTTGTCTCGCTGACCTTCGAAAGTAGGTTCATAGACGCTTTCATCTAAAACGGATTTTATGGCCTCTTCTTGTACAAATTCAGGAAGTTTCTTTGGGTTTTTAAGACCCTTTAACTTATACGTTGGATCAGTAGAAATGATCCGTGATCGCAGCAAAAACTTGTAATAGGACCTTAGTGTGGCGATTTTCCGGTTGACCGAAGTAGTACTTAACCCGCTATCTACCAGATCAATTACCCATGCTCTGAGTTCAGGATGAGTAGCTTCAGAAATTTCATTTATTTCGAATGAAAGCGATACAAACTCTTCGAAATGCCTCAAGTCACGGCGGTAAGCATCCACAGTATGTGGACTTGCTTTTTTCTCAAACTCTAAATAATTGATGAAAGAATCGATCATATGTCACGTAACTCGGTAGATAAGTTAGGAGAAAATAAGTGAATAATCGTCGGACAAAATCGTAAATGGTCATAAAAAAACGCACCTGCCTGATGGCAAGTGCGTTTGATATCGGAAGTCAAAACTGATTACTTCGCTGCTTCTTCTTGAAGATGCTGCTTGTAAGCTGCTTTGATGACTTGGGCTCTTCTTACTACGGAAGGCTTAGTGAAAGCTTGTCTCGCACGAAGTTCACGGACTGCACCAGTCTTGTCAAACTTCTTTTTGAAACGCTTCAGCGCTTTCTCGATTGATTCGTTCTCTTTTACGTTAACTATGATCATATCTATACACCCCCTTTCGTGGGCACAAAGGTATTGATAATATTCTAAAAACAATAGGACCACTCATAATAAACTCTTTTCAAGGCTCTTGATATATAGGGCATTTTGCCTAATTTTATCTTGAATCTCAATTAGTTTATCGTGAACATCAGCATTTCCATGAAAAGATCCTTTCTAGCGCTAGGCATTCTACTCCTAATTTTCACTCAATCTACCGCAGCATTTTCCCAAGAAACTCCTGAGAAAATGGAATGGTTTGCTGATGCCAAGTTGGGCATTTTCATCCATTGGGGAATTTATTCTGTCAATGGCATTGACGAATCCTGGTCGTTCTTCAACGATTATATCAGCTATGAGGATTACATGAAGCAATTGGATGGGTTCACTGCTTCGGAATATGACCCTGAAAAGTGGGCAAAACTCATCAAATCCAGCGGTGCAAAATACGCTGTCCTCACTGCCAAGCATCACGATGGAGTTGCACTTTGGGATACCAAAGCCAGCGATCTTTCTGTCGTTAAAAAAACACCAGCCGGAAAAGATCTGGTTGGTCCATTCATGAAAGCATTGGAAAAGGAAGGTTTGAAAAAAGGTATTTATTTTTCCGTTTTGGATTGGTCTCATCCAGATTATGACAGAAAAACACGAGTGACTTACCGATATAAAAATGATCCAGCCCGATTCAAGAAGTTCACTGATTTCAATTTCGAGCAACTTGGTGAATTATCCGAGCAATACAATCCGGACTTATATTGGTTCGATGGGGACTGGGAGCACAAGCCAGAAGAATGGAGAAGTGCGGAGCTCAAAAAGAAACTGCAGAACTACAATCCAAATGTGATCATCAACTCCCGATTAGGTCCTGGCTTTGGTGATTACGATACTCCTGAGCAAGGAGTACCCGTAACGCGGCCAAATAGCGAGTTTTGGGAACTTTGCATGACGATGAATAACAGCTGGGGCTATCAAGGGAACGACGATCAGTACAAAAGCCTAAACGAATTACTTAGAATCTTCGTCGATTGCCTCCATATGGGAGGAAATCTCCTGATGGACTTCGGGCCAAAGCCGGATGGCACTATCCCTGAGGAAGCAGAAACTATTTTGAATGAATTCGGCCGCTGGACCTCCAAGCATGAGTCAGCGATCTATGAAACCCAAGCGGGCATTCCAGATGGCCACGTCTATGCTCCTACTACTCTTTCGAAGGATAAGACAATCCTTTATATCTATTTGGATTATAAGGTAAATGAGTCTCTAGCCATCAAAGGGCTAAAAAATAAAATCCAACGTGTTTGGGTAGTAGGAAATGGTACTAAACTCCAATCCAGAGAAGTGGGCAAAATGTACTGGAGCGCTGTCCCAGGAATGAAATACATCGATATTCCTGACAATGTCTATGACAAGGATATCACTGTATTGGCGGTCTTGTTAGATGGTCCTGTAGATCTCTATAGGGAAAAGGGACAGGTGATTGAAAGTAATTAAAGGAATTATTTTTTACAATTTGGTTCACTTCTTTATTCAGAGTTCAACATTCATCATTCGATTATTCTTAATTGGAATTTGAAAAATTGGAAAATAAATCGACTACTTCGAGCTTTCTTTAAAATCTTCCTGATTAAGCAAAAAACCAAAAAAAGGTCTCCCATTTACACAGGAGACCTTTTCTATATATTCGGATGAATTGCTTAAGCGACTACTTTCTCAGCCAGCAATACGATCACATTGTCTTTCACTTCCACTACTCCGCCATCCACGATCATGGATTGCTTTCCGTCAGGAGTGGTAAAGGAAACAGTTCCCTTTGCCAAAGCCGAAACGATCGGAGCGTGATTATTCAGCACCTGAAATGATCCGTTAGCACCAGGAAAACTGGCTTCGGATACTTCACCCTGAAATACTTTTTTGTCCGGTGTGACGATTTCTAAATGCATGGAATTTTATATCGTTTGGAGACCCATATTCTAGTAAGTAGAGATAAAAGTCAACATTGAATTATTTACATGTTGTAAGTTATTGGTTGTTGGTTTCGAAAAACTAACAACTTACAACCAACAACTAATTTACCTAACTTCAGCCAACATTTTCTCTCCCTTAGCGATGGCATCTTCGATGCTACCTACCAAGTTGAAAGCTCCTTCTGGAAGGTGATCCAACTCACCGTCCATGATCATATTGAAGCCTTTGATTGTGTCTTTGATATCTACCAATACACCCTTCAAGCCTGTAAATTGTTCAGCTACGTGGAACGGCTGAGAAAGAAAACGCTGTACACGTCTTGCTCTGTGTACCACTTGCTTATCTTCTTCAGAAAGTTCTTCCATACCCAAGATCGCAATGATATCCTGCAATTCTTTGTAACGCTGAAGAATCTCTTTCACGCGCTGCGCACATCCGTAATGCTCATCACCCAAGATATCCGGAGAAAGGATACGGGAGGTAGAATCCAAAGGATCCACCGCAGGATAAATTCCTAACTCGGCAATCTTTCTAGACAAAACAGTAGTAGCATCCAAGTGAGCGAAAGTCGTCGCTGGAGCTGGATCCGTCAAATCATCCGCAGGTACATAAACCGCCTGAACAGAAGTAATGGAACCGTTTTTAGTAGAAGTAATACGCTCCTGCATGGTACCCATTTCTGTTGCCAAAGTTGGCTGGTAACCTACCGCAGATGGCATACGTCCAAGAAGTGCGGACACTTCTGAACCTGCCTGCGTGAATCGGAAGATGTTATCAATAAAGAAAAGGATATCCTTACCAGCACCATCGCCTTCACCGTCTCTATAATATTCTGCCAAAGTCAAACCAGTCAAAGCTACTCGTGCACGTGCCCCTGGAGGCTCGTTCATCTGACCGAAAACAAAGGTTGCTTTAGAGTCTTCTAGTTTTTTCAAATCAACTTTAGAAAGATCCCATCCACCTTCTTCTTCAAGGCTATGGACGAAGTCATCACCGTATGTCACGATGCCTGACTCGATCATTTCACGAAGCAAGTCATTTCCTTCTCTTGTTCTTTCACCAACACCTGCAAACACAGATAGACCTGCGTATGCTTTTGCAATGTTGTTGATCAATTCCTGGATCAATACAGTTTTACCTACACCAGCACCACCGAACAAACCGATCTTACCACCTTTTGCATAAGGCTCAATCAAATCAATTACTTTGATACCTGTGAAAAGCACTTCTGTAGCTGTAGAAAGATCTTCAAAACGAGGAGCAGATCTGTGAATTGGAAGTCTCTTACCAGCTGGTAAAGCAGGCAAACCATCGATAGCCTCTCCAACCACGTTGAAAAGACGTCCTTTGATGCCTTCGCCGGTAGGAACTGAAATAGGAAGACCTAGGTCTCTTACTTCCATGCCACGAACCATCCCTTCTGAGGAGTCCATTGCAATAGTTCTCACTCGATCTTCACCCAAGTGCTGTTGAACTTCCATTACGACCACTTGGCCATTTTCTTTGGTAACTTCTACCGCGTCAAGGATGTTTGGCAGCTTGCCGCCTTCGAAGGAAACGTCCACTACGGGCCCGATCACTTGAGTTATCTTTCCAATATTTGCCATTTGATAATTGAAATGTAAAAAGGATATGCTTTTTGAATTCGACCGCAAAATTAACCAATAATGCCTAAACCCAAAGGATATTTGGGAAATAATCTACAGCTTCTCAATTAATTGTCCATCATTGGCTTAAAAAAGCCTTTGTACCTAAAAATTACTCTAATATCCGCCTAGCAAACAAAAAGGCTTTTGACCAATAATTATTACTTAAGTAATCTTCCGAAACACCCAATGATGAAGAGGAGTGAATAAAGCGAATATCCCCTCGTGGCGTTTCGGTTACAATACCTGAATGGGTTACTTGCTTCCTTCTTCTACCTGTGGCAAAAAACAAGACATCGCCAGGTTTTATTTCATTGGCACGAATACTCTTTCCCATTTTACTTTGATCCGTTGAGATTCTTGGCATTGTAATCCCTACTGAGTAAAAGGAGTGATAGACCAATGCTGAGCAATCCATACCTGCCCGAGTAGTACCACCATAGCGATAGGGCGTTCCTGTGTAACTTCGGGCTGTCTGAATCACCGTATTAAATGGCTCACTAGTCACCTTCCTTTTTGATGCACAGGAACTCGCAAGCATCAATCCAACAACAAGAAAAAAAGCGGTGAAACGGAATTGTTTGCGCAGCATAGTGGTTTTTGTTCTTTCAATTATAAGCCGAAGTCAATCAGGAATCAACCTTTTTTTAGCAAAAGGGGGATTCATTTCGTTAACTTAACGACGACAACTGGTAATATGAGCAAAGAAGAATTCACTAACCTTCCTTTTCACAAAAAAATCAATACCATCTATTCGGAAGGCACTTTCGTCGTGGGCATACGCTATTACAAGCACAAGGTGAATCTCTATCTTCTCGAAAATGAATACGTAGAAGTATTCTACAATCACAAGCAGGACAAAATTGACAAGATTGACTTTCTTCCACGCGATCATACTCGAATGAAATTCTACCTGGATCAGATAAAGTTGGAGTGATATTTCCTGCAGAGAGAAGCTAATTTGATTTTAATAGAATAGTTTCCCGCAGATATACGCAGAAAAAACGCGCTGATCTACGCGGATTTTTTGATACTTTATAAGGGCAGAGTCATTCGGAGGAAAAGTTCAATTCGCTTTGAATGGTATGGTTTCCCGCAGATTGGCGCAGAAAAAAAACGCTGATTTATGCAGATTTTTGAGTTAACACGATCACTTTGATTCTTTCTACGATCAGCGACAATCTGCGGGAGTTATCTGCGTAGATCTGCGGGGAAAACCAACATACATCTCCGGGAAAACCAACAAACATATACAGGAAATATCATCCACAATTTGCAGGAAAGGAATCAGTCCAGTGGAAAATCCCAAAAAATTCGAGTAATTCGCAGTGTTAAGTCAACTAGCTATGAAGAGAAAAATTGCACTTGTAACAGGAGGATATACTGGAGAGTCTGTGATCTCACTGAAGAGTGCGGCTGTGGTGGAAAAAACCATTGACCGCAATCTTTACGACGTTTACAAAATCCTGATTTATCCTGGTGATTGGCATTTTTTGAGTGCTTCAGGGGAAAAAATACCGGTGGATCTGAATGACTTCAGCATCACGATCGGCGATGACAAAATCACCTTTGATGGTGTCTTCAATATCCTTCATGGTTCTCCGGGAGAAGATGGCAAACTTGCCGGTTACTTTGATATGATCGGTCTTCCATATACCACATGCGATCAGCTCAGCTCTGCTATCACGATGAATAAAGGCTATACGAAAGCTATTGTAGATGATATCGAGGAATTGAATATTGCAAAATCCCTACAGTTATTTGAAAACAGTATTAAAAATCTCCAGCGAGTGGAAGATGAGTTGACCTTACCTCTCTTCATCAAACCAAATAACGGTGGAAGTTCTATCGGCATGAGTAAAGTGAAAACCTGGGAAGAATTACCTGAGGCATTGGAAAAAGCTTTTGCAGAAGATAAGCAGGTACTTGTTGAAGAATTCGTTTCTGGTCGAGAGTTTTCTATAGGCTGCTATAAGGGCAAAGGAGAAATCACCGTGCTTCCCGCCACGGAGATCGTGAGCAGCAAGGAGTTTTTTGACTTTGAGTCCAAATATGTTCCTGGAGTAACGGAAGAAATCACTCCTGGTCGCCAAAACGAAGAAGAAGTAGCTCGTGTGAATCGAATTATTCCAAAGATCTATGAAAAGCTAAACTGCAAAGGCGCAATCCGTGTAGATTACTTTCTTCAACAGGAAACTGGAAAATTTTACTTCATCGAAGTAAATACAGTTCCTGGCCAAACTGAAACTAGCCTAATTTCCCAGCAAATACGTGCAATTGGAATGGAAGTGAGAGACTTTTATACTGAGCTGATTGAGGAGATGTTTTGACATCAGTCAAGCATCAAAAATCACTATGTAATTTCCCTAGCTAATGATGTCAAGCGGTGACAGCAACCAATCCCACGAACAGTACTACTTTGTCACTAAGCCTTCATTTTTTCAAAAAAACAAAGTGGACTAATATCAATTTCCTAACTCAGGATGATGAGCAATAGGCAATTCGACACTACACTTGGAATACTCTTTGGACTATTTATGAGTCAAACTTATCGATAGTTCATTGAACCTTTTGAAACGTAAATAATTCGATTTAAAATGGAGTTTTTGAATACGCCGTGAAATAATTTTCCCGATTATGGGAAATTCTTGGTCAATGAGCTTAACCATAAACCCTAAGTAATCATGAAAAATTACAGAATATTATTAGTGGCAATTTTAGGATTATTTATCAGCTGTAGCCCTTCAGAAGAAAAAACTGAGAAGCTTAAGTTCTTGGTTGCTGAATGGAAAAACACCTCTGACAAAGTAATTAGCCTATCAGAAAAAATTGGAGATCAGGCATATTTACTAGAAGTCAAAAAAGCCGATGGTGATACCACCGAAATGATCCAAATAGATTTTAATGGTGAACAAACCAATTGTGAGGCAGAGTATTCGACGATGAGAACTCAAATCGATGAATTCGTAGAAGTCTGGAGAGAGAGCTCTCTAAAAGTAGATGAGCTCACAAACAATATGTCCATAGGAAAATGGACGAATGAAGATGATGAAAATTTGCGAGCCCTTGACCTAGAGGTTAAAAAAAGTGACGCGAACATTGAGCTATGGGAGGAAGAACTGAACGAGCTAAGTCAGAAGTGTGGACTGAGCTCGGAAGGCTTCGTAATCCAAGAGCAGGAAAACTAGTCTAAGAATAAAAATTATAATTGAAGCCGCTTTGAATTAGATCTGAGCGGTTTTCTTATTAATACCCTGCTGGATGATTTAACAATCCAGACCGATCCCAAACGTACTCCTTTAAACCATGTCGCCTTCTTAGCATTGGATAGAGGTAAAATTGGTTGTTCCGAAACTCGACAAATTGCTCTTCCAAAGTACTTTTTTGAGAAAGCGATTCTTCCAGCTGCTTTTCACCAGGATAGGAAGGGTAGTCAAAATTCTTCCAAAAGCTAGGCTGATATCTGGCTTTTCCAGCAATAAAAATCCATCCATTGTACCGATCAGGATGATAATATATGGACCTATCCGGATACACTCCTGCCACTGGAGCTTGGTATTTTTCAGACAACTGTTTATTGTCTAATACTTCCATACTATAATCTAATACATAAAGCTCAGCGTATTCTTTAACCTCACGCGTGAGAGGGTTTTCTTCAGTTTGAAACCCAAAATCGGTATAGGCCATCTGGTAGTTACTATAAGTGAAAAAGTATTTTCCTGCTGGATCTCTTCTGAATTTAACGACCGCTTCTCTTTCTTTTTGAAGATAGTATTGACCGACTTTTTCATTAATCTCTCGCTTTGCAGGAAATTTCTGGTAAAGCTCCATCATGTGAATTCCATAGTCCTCTTGATCTATATAAAAAACCGCTTCCTCTAGTAACCCATACAGACTATACCCCCATCTGGAGGCCCTACTTTTTACTCCATTATTTTTAGCCCTCACAGCTAAAACAAACACTTCTCGATCACCGATTATTTTCCCCCCGAGCAACTCGTAGTCAAACCAATTGATCTTAAAATCCCAAAGTCTATAAGCAAGTGAAGGAAACATAAAGTCACCTATAGCCCCTCTTGGCCGTCCCGTCCTGCTAGTTAGAATCCCATATTGCGTTTTCTGGATATCGGTAATGACCATAAAATTGTAATCATCACCACTTGTCGTAGGCTTTCTGGAATGTTTCTCGTGGTAGCCTTCTGAATGTAAATATCCTGCAGCTCTAGCCATACCCTGAATGGTATCATTGGCCCAAATCAATTCTCTATAAAACACATCAATTTCATGAGGTTGACCATATTGAGTTTTCTCCAGATTATCTTGGGCTCGCTCCATGATTTTCTTTGGATCAAAATCCAGCACTATCGCCTGATCTAGATCATACTCGCTTGGGATCAACTTCACTTCAAGAGAAGATTTTTTTAGATCTTGAACTTTAAGAGTCTTAGATTCAAAGCCAATATGTGAGAATACCACTTCCATACCATCCTGAGCATTTGTCGGGAGGCGGAAATTAAAATCACCATCTAAATTGCTCACCGTACCTTTCACCAAGTCCGTGATGATGATATTGACAAAAGGTACCGGTGCTCCAGAAGTTGAATTGGTCACTCTACCTCTGACCAATCCTTGAGAAAAGCTGCTCAGTGAACTTAGGATCAAAAACAAGGACACCAAATACTTCAATGCTCCCATTAGTTAAGTATTAAAATATAAAATCCTTGTTTCTCATTTTGTTCGTCAAAAAATCCATCAGCAATATATTGAACTCCTACCTTCCCGAGGATTTTGAATTTACCTGGTACAGAATAATCTCCTATTAATTTGTTTCGTTTGAAGATTTGCAATCGGAGTGGATTGTAAGTTTCATCTAAAAGATCTTGGCGATCACTGCCTTGGCGGTAGGTTCGGAAAACAAGCTCATTCTCCTCGTCCACGAAGATATCTTTGTAAAATCCTTCACTTTTTCTTGAAGCATAGAAATGATTGCTTTCAAAAGCCACATCCAGATTTTGGGACTGGGTGTAGTTGGTATTCATTTCTTTGCCTGCAGCCCCAAACGATTCTTTGAGATTCCAATCCTGATCATAAACATAAATAAGCGAATCTATTTCATGAGTGACATAAATAAGATTAGTATTAGTCACATCAAAATCAAATTTATTGTGAAAAGGGACAAAGTTGAATGCCTCATAGGTAGCTGGCCTAGTAATCTTAATTTCTTTCACTTTGCCAGAAAGCATATCGATTTTCCCTAAAACCCTACTATCTCGATAATAAGCACGTGAGATAAAAGCATTAAAAATCGGGTGCTCAACGTCCAATTTGGTCAATAAGTCTCCATCTGGTAGCTCAACTGTCCTCGCATTGTAATTTTGTAATTCATACATCCCAATATATTCACCCTTGGGATTATCCATTATCTCATCATAGCTTACCGATGAAGGAAATTGTAGAACAGATTTTCTCAAAAAATTCCAATCATGATCATAATAATAAAATACCCAATCGTGGCGAATAATAAAGCCCTCTAGAGTAGGAATCAATTCAGAAATTCCTTGAAGCTCCTCAGGGCCATCAAGTTCTCGTTTTTTAACGCCTTTGGAGTCACCATATTGCGTAAACTCCGCAATGAAACCATATGCTTGATCTACATAATACACCGCACTTCCTTTCACCTGGAAAAACCCAAGCTGTGAGGCGCGTGAAGGTGCAATCTCGAGAGTATCTATGGAAATCTGAGACCATTCAAAACTTTTGGAATCATTGGTAATCTTAATTTCATTTGACTGGCAGGAGAAAAGACTTATTAAAATCAAAAAAAGTAAGAAGGCCCATTTGTTATAGGCCTTCTTATTCTTACTAACAACCATCAGCATTATCACAAGCTTTTCTGAATGAAATGCAACTTACGGTCACGCAATCACCGTCTTTACATCGTGTCTGAAGGGTACCTTCTTTTCTTTTATCATCGCAATTCTCATCAATTGCATTGTAAACACCTAATACTACACCTGCAAGGGCAATTCCCTCTCCTGTAGAAATTTCCTGTGCGTTAGAATTGTCAAAAGACAATAGGAAGAAGCCAATAAGGCTAACTAGTAAAATTGAAATTTTCTTTTTCATGATTTTTTAGATTGTGTTTAAAAATTTAGAAAAATTCACCGATGAACTAGAAATGACGTCTCAGTAAATCAAAAAAAAAAATAGAAATCAAAATTAACTACAGTTATTTTATTGAATAAATAGTTGAATGAATTTGAAATACCTAAAACTATAAATGAAGAGTTGAAAAAGGGTAATGAAAACACTCGAATAATATCAAAAAAGCCTCTCGACATTCGAGAGGCTTAATCTTTTTATAATCCAAAAGCGGATTTTATACGATCTACATAGTCTAATTTCTCCCATGTAAAAAGCTCAACATCGAGCTTGATCTCATCTCTATATGGGGATAGGAATGTTTTGGTCACAACTTCATTTTGCCTTCCCATGTGACCATAAGCAGCAGTTTCCTCATAGATAGGATTTCTTAGCTTCAAGCGCTGCTCAATTGCATAAGGACGCATATCAAAAAGCTCCTCGATTTTCTTTGCGATCGCTCCATCATTCAAATCCACTTTGGCAGTTCCATAAGTGTTGATGTATATACCCATAGGCTTTGCAACGCCAATTGCATAGGAAACCTGTACCAAAACCTCATCTGCAAGTCCTGCAGCGACCATATTCTTTGCAATATGACGTGTAGCATAAGCAGCAGAGCGGTCCACTTTCGATGGATCTTTACCTGAGAAAGCTCCTCCACCGTGAGCGCCTTTACCTCCGTAGGTATCCACGATGATTTTTCGACCAGTCAAACCAGTATCGCCATGCGGCCCACCGATTACAAACTTCCCGGTTGGATTGATATGATATTTGATTTCTGAGGTGAAAAGTTTTTGAAGCTCTGGCTTCAGCTTCGCAATTACTCTTGGAATCAAAATAGTGATGATATCAGACTTGATTTTGGCAAGCATTTTTTCTTCCTCGTCGAAATCATCGTGCTGCGTAGAAACCACAATCGCTTCAATTCTCTGAGGCACGTTATCATCAGAATATTCTATAGTCACCTGAGCTTTGGAGTCAGGACGGATGTAAGTGATATCCTTATTTTCTCTTCTCAATTCAGCCAATTCACGAAGGATCATGTGCGAAAGATCCAAAGCCAATGGCATGTAGTTTTCTGTTTCGCTAGTCGCATAACCGAACATCATCCCTTGATCACCCGCGCCTTGCTCCTCCGGGCTCTGACGGTCAACCCCCTGATTGATATCCTGAGACTGCTCATGAATTGCTGAAAGCACGCCACAGGAATTACCTTCAAACATGTATTCAGATTTGGTGTAACCAATTCGGTTGATTACATCTCTGGCGATTTTCTGCACATCTAAATAGATTTCTGATTTTACTTCACCGGCTAAAACAACCTGTCCAGTTGTTACGAGAGTCTCACAAGCTACTTTGGAATTTGGGTCGAATGCTAAAAAGTTATCAATCAGTGCGTCAGAAATTTGATCTGCGATTTTATCTGGATGCCCCTCAGAAACAGACTCCGAGGTAAATAAATATGCCATAAATAAATGTTGGTAATGCGTATAGTAAAGGAACCTCAAAAATACGGTAACTGGTTGAAATAAAAAATTGAAAAACTAGGTCAGTTTTAAAGTAGGTGAATTTTATCTCCTTAACCCAAAATAGGTTAACTTATCACTACGTTTAAAATAAAAAGGTATTCTTCATTCCTTTGAGCATTATGAGAAATCTTATTTATATCATCTTGACTCTTCTGCTAGTAGGATGCTCTAAAGAAATTGAAGATCCAGAACCCTTTGTGCCACTTCCCATCGGTTCGGGATGTAATCCTAAAGACATTTGCTGCTATGACCTGAGAGAGAAGTCCGGCGTTTATGATTTGTTTAGCAGCTGGGAGTTTGCAGGATTTCAGACCATCACCAACGATAATGAATCATTAGACTACCTGACTTGCCTTGCTAGAACCGCAGTATTTACACTTGGTGGGGAAGATTACGATAATGTATTCAAAGTAACGCTTCAGTTTTCTAATGAGGACTCTAAAATATCAGAATGTGAGAATCTAGCAGCTTTTAACCTAAGGACATTTTCTAATAAAATCACAGGATGTTATTCCAGCAGTGAGTCAGGAAGTCTCTCAATGTTTACTCCTGAAGAAGGAATTGAGTTTATACCGAATAATGCCTCATACACTTTCCCGGTATTAGGATTTGAAAATGATTTTTTGGAGGCAATACAATCGGTGGAATCATACGAGATAAAAAGTAATAAACTCTATTTGACCACTAATAGCACAAGTGAAAAACTGCTTTTTATTGCTATTGAAGATTGATTTAGATTTCAGAATTTATGCACTAGAAAATTCTTTGCTCAATCAACCTTAAGCTCTCTTCTTCACAAACCCCTCTGTAATTTCATTCATCGCCTTCACTTTATATTCAAAGTCCCCTTTCAGGGTATCTCGATAAGCATTTAAGTTATCCAGCAAATCATCCAATTCTTCTGGCAGCACATCTTCCAATAATTGTCGAAGTCGTTTGGCCGCAGTTGGGGATTTTCCGTTCGTACTGATCGCTATTTTAAGATTGCCTTTAGTGACAATTCCACCCAAGTAGAAATCACATAAATCTGGCGTATCGGCCACATTCACTAATAAAAATCGCTCTTTGGCTTCGTCACGAATCTGCCGATTGACAGCCTTGTCATCTGTAGCTGCGATCACCATATGTTTTCCCCCCAGATATTTTTCATGATAAACATCTGTAACCAGCGTAACCGTTTCTGCCTTTTCTGCTAACTCTAAAAACTCAGGTCTAAACATCGGAGACACCACTGTCACTTGCGCATGAGGACTGGATTTAAGTAAGAATTCTAATTTCTCAGTGGCGACAAACCCGCCCCCAACTAGGAGTGTATTAAGTTCGTGAACTTTGAGAAATATGGGGTATAGATGGTTCATGGGATTTGAGATTAAAAATTTCAAATTTGAGATTTCCTGAAATTCAATATTCAGAATTCATCATTCGATGTTCGAAATTTAGTTGGAAAGTGGTAATAATTTAAAGTTAGAAAGTAATCCTGTCTCTGAAACTCTACACTACTTCGGTCTTCCGTCTACTTTCTTCCAGCCACTGAAATTGCTTCCCGATAAACCTCAGCCAACTTCATGCTTTCACGAACTACCTCGCCAATGATGATAATCGCGGGAGCCTCAACTTTGCTTGCTTCAGCCTTCTGAACAATGTCTGAAATAAAGCCTGCTGTAATCTTTTCATCACGAGTAGTACCACTTTGGATGATCGCTATTGGTAATTCAGCTTTTCCAAACTTACGGTAAACCTTCGAAATTTCAGATAATTTCCTCGTTCCCATCAATACCACAACGGTAGCCGTTGACTGGGCAGCCAAAGCCAAATCTCTGGAAAGTTCACCAGCTGAGGTGGTGCCTGTCACGACCCAAAAACTCTCAGAAACACCCCGCTTGGTTACCGGAATTCCAGCTGAAGCTGGAACAGCAATCGCTGAAGTAATCCCGGGCACTACTTCTGTAGCGATTCCGAAGGCTTCTATGTATTCAATTTCCTCCGAGCCTCGGCCAAAAACAAATGGATCTCCACCTTTGAGTCGTACCACATGCCCATGCTTTTTAGCTAAGCTAACGCAAAGTTGACTGGTATCTTCTTGTGGAAAAGAATGTTTCCCAACTCGCTTTCCAACAAATATCTTAACTGCACTTTCAGGCGCATGCTCAAGCAAAACTGGATCGATCAACGCATCATACAAAACCACATCGGCCTTGTTCAGAGCCAATACAGCTTTCAGAGTGATCAATTCTGGATCACCTGGACCAGCTCCAACGAGCGTTACTTTCGGTTGAATTATGATCTTCATGCAGTTACCTCTTCCTCTCGGTAGCTTTTCAGCAATCCATAAATTTCCAATGCCTGAGCCGCATAAGCATTTGCAAATTCTTCAGTAGGCTCGTTCTGATTGATCTGGTAGATTTTCTCAGCGAAAGTTCCACCTAGATTGATTTTGCCACTTTCTACAAATACTTCATCAAACTGCTTGATGATATTGGCATAAGAATTAGTGCTTACACTTTCGCTAAGCAAAATCGCTTTGGCAGCATTGATCAAACCAGCGTAATGATGGTAAATGCTATCAGACCAACGTCCTTCTTCCAAACAGTTTTGAGCGATATCAATTTTCTCCTTCGCCTCCAATAGCAAGGTTGCAACCAAGTCTAGCACCACTCCGGCACATTCGCCTACTCCGACTGCAATCTTGTATTCTTCAGTATTTCCCCAGTCCACATAATCGGCTGGAGTCACTGTAGAAGCATCACCCAATTCTTTCAATAATTCATAGAAATAAATCTGACCTTTCTGGTCATAATAGCTTAGGAAATCCTGTCCATTTGCATTTGCTTCGAAATCATCAAGTAAGATTCTCAATGCCTGAGGACCTCTTTTACTTGGGATTTTAGTCACTTTATCAGCAAAACGTCCGTTTCCATCACCCATATTTCCACCTCCAAGTAGAACCTGAAGCGCTGGAATGACGACTTTCCCAGATTTCATGGACATGCCCTGAAAACCAATATGAGCCATGTTATGCTGACCACAAGCGTTCATACAGCCTGAAATTTTAATCACTAAATCCTGGTTTTTCAGGTATTGAGGATATTCAGCAAGAATTACTTTTTCAAGTTCAGCTGCAATTCCGGTAGAACTGGCGATACCAAGATTACAAGTATCTGTACCTGGGCAAGCCGTGATATCTCCCAAGGAATTATAGCCTGCAGATGCCAACCCAATTTCCTTTAATTCTTTATAGAAATAAGGAACCAAATCTTCGCGAACATCACGGATCAGGAAGTTTTGACGTAGGGTAAATCGAACTTCAGCGCTTGCATATTTTTCCACCAAGTCCGCCAATTTTCTAGCCTGATCTGTGTAGAAATCTCCAAGAGTTACTCTAACGCCAACAGACACAAACCCTTTTTGCTTTTGAGACAAAATATTGGTGAGTTTGAAGTGCTCAAAGTCCAACCCAAGCTCTTCTTCAACTTTCGCAGATGGAGCATCAGGTAATTTTTGCGCAGCATCATAAGATTCATGATCGATAGGATATGACTTAAATGGAAGTGCCTTTTTTTCGCTTTCTACCAAATCCAAAAATGCATCCAGCCCCATGTCTTTGATCAAGAACTTCATTCTGGCTTTCATTCTCTTTGCTCTCTCTCCATGGCGATCAAAAATCCGAATCACAGCTTCAGCAAATGGAATTATCTGATCTGCTTCCACAAACTCTGAAAACACATCCGCATGCCTTGGCTGAGATCCAAGACCGCCACCAAGCATCACTTTGAACCCACGAACTTCCTTTCCGTCAATCACTTTCACTTTTGGGATAAAACCCAAATCATGCAGATAACTTAGTCCTGTATCTTCATCAGAAGAAGAAAAGGAAATCTTGAATTTCCTTCCCATTTCCTGAGAAATAGGGTTTCTCAAAAAGTATTTGAAAGTCGCGTCTGCATAAGGAGTCACATCAAATGGCTCATTGGCATCGATGCCTGCCGTTTCAGAAGCAGTCACGTTTCTTACGGTATTTCCACAAGCTTCACGGATGGTAACATCATCTCGTTCCAGTTCCGCCCATAGTTCAGGCGTACGATCCAAACTCACGTAGTGAATTTGAATATCTTGTCGAGTAGTGATGTGTAATCTTCCAGTAGAGTATTCGTCAGAAACTTTGCAAATCCTGCGCAATTGATCGGAAGAAACGCGCCCATAAGGTAGTTTGATCCGGATCATCTGAACACCTGGCTGACGCTGCCCGTATATGCCACGTGCCAGACGAAGGCTACGGAATTTTTCCTCGTCGATATTACCACCGTTGAAAAGCGCAATTTTCTTTTCTAGGTCAATAATGTCTTGTTCTACAATATTATTTTCAAGTTCTGTTCTAAAACTTTGCATGGCTTAATAGGTTAATAAATTTGTGAATTACGACTTGGGATTTACGAGGTTTAAAGAACTTCAAACTGTCAGCTAAAAGCTCACTATCTATGATTTTTAGATTCCCAAAATTGTTTGGCTCAATTATTCAATGAACCCCACACTTACCGTATCGTACTCTGCTTCATCGATTAGGATAAAGCTTCCATTTGACTTATTTGATTTATAAGTATCAAAGTGAATCGGCTTATTAAGTCGGAAATGCACGCGTCCGATGTCATTTAATTTTAGTGAATGAGCATCTTCGCCCCCAGTGAAATCCGTGTGAATTCTAGATTCTATTTGATCTACTTTTGCCATCACTCGATTCACTCCATGTTGCAAAATGTATTTTTTCCCAACTGTCAATGCCTTGTTGTTCACCTGACATATCGTAGCAGTAATTTGCTTCTCGCTGCGTGGAACTGCTGAGCTTTTCACCAACATATCTCCGCGACTCAAGTCAACTTCTGTTTCCAAAGTGATTGCTATGGAACTTCCTGGAGCTGCTTCTTGAATTTCCTGATCGAAGTAGTGAATGCTTTTGATTTTAGAAGTATTCAAAGAAGGTAAAAGCGTCACCTCATCACCCACTTTCAGATTTCCTCCATAGAGCATTCCTGAGAAACCTCTGAAGTCATGCCAAGCTTCCGTCTTTGGACGGATCACATACTGAACAGGAAACCTAGCCACCGTGCTTTCTTCCAAATCTTTTGCCTCCAAAACCTCCAAATGATCCAATAGTGTATTTCCAACATACCAAGGCATTTCTTCTGAATGTCTGGCGATGTTTTCACCTTTCAAAGCCGAAACAGGAATAAAGTTGATCTGATCTTCTGTGAAATCTGATTTTGAAACTAACACATCAAAATCTGCCTTGATTTTCAAAAAGACTTCCTCATCATAATTCACCAAGTCCATCTTATTGACAGCTACCACCACATGGCTGATTCGAAGTAAATTGGCGATAAAGAAGTGACGATAAGTCTGCTCGATTACACCTTTCCTCGCATCGATCAAGATGATCGCCACCTGAGATGTTGATGCTCCCGTCACCATGTTTCTGGTATATTCCACATGACCAGGAGTATCAGCAACAATGAAATTGGTTTTCTCGGTATTGAAATAAATATGTGCCACGTCGATGGTAATGCCTTGCTCACGCTCAGCTACCAAGCCATCAGTTGCAAGAGAAAAATCCAAGTAATCGTATCCGCGTTGCTTAGAGCTTCGCTCGATTGCTTCGATTTTATCTGTAGTCAATGATTTAGTATCGTAAAGTAATCGCCCGATCAGCGTGCTCTTGCCATCATCGACAGATCCTGCAGTAGCGATTTTTATAAGTTTTCTATTTTCAGACATGTTGTTCAGTTTTTGAGTTGTTCTGTTGTCCTGCTTCTCCAGCAACTGGACTAGATTAATGCTGCTTTTGTAAAAGCAGCATAACGCGTGGTGTCGGGTAAACTGTGTACCTGAGACTTTATACTTTTTCTAAAAGTATCCGACTTTCTTCCTCGTTTCCATCGCGGCTTCGGATCGCTTATCATCGATTCTCGCACCTCGCTCGGAGATGGAAGAATCTCTGATTTCCCCAACCACATCATCCAAGGAAACTGCCTCGGAAAACACAGCCGCAGTACAGGTCATGTCTCCTACAGTTCTGAAGCGAACCATTTTCACCATTACTTCCTCATGCTCCTCACGGAAAACATGCTCATTGGCAGTCCAGATCAATCCATCACGCATAAATACCTCGCGCTCATGCGCAAAATAGATCGATGGAATCTCAATATTCTCAGTTTTGATATACTCCCACACGTCCAATTCAGTCCAGTTGGAAATCGGGAAACAACGAACGTTTTGTCCATTATGGATTTTACCGTTTAGCATATCAAATAGCTCTGGACGCTGATTCTTCTCATCCCACTGACCAAAGTCATCTCTTACTGAGAATACTCTTTCTTTGGCTCTGGCCTTTTCCTCATCTCTTCTCGCACCACCTATACATGCATCGAATTTGAATTCTTCGATGGCATCCAAAAGTGTGGTAGTCTGAAGGGAATTTCTACTGGAATATCTTCCGCGTTCCTCACGAACTTTTCCCTGATCGATCGCATCCTGTACATTTCTTACAATCAGCTCTAATCCTAGCTCTGCCACCAGTTTATCTCTAAATTCGATTGTCTCCGGAAAATTATGCCCAGTGTCCACATGCAATAAAGGGAAAGGGATTTTAGCTGGATAAAAAGCCTTTTGTGCTAGCCTAACCAGCGTGATCGAGTCTTTTCCTCCAGAAAAAAGCAAAACCGGACGCTCAAACTGCGCCGCCACTTCACGAATGATGTGGATCGATTCTGCTTCCTTTGGATTAGGTATTAATAGGTTGTTCATAATATTTATGATTTACGAAGTACGATTGACGAGACCTTTGAAATTGGAACCATACAATTATATCTTGACCTTTTTATTTCTGATTTTATACTTCAACTTTCTGACTTTTTATCTGCATGCTGTTAACTGACAACTGCTATCTGCTATGCAGCCCGCACTCTTTTTTCGAATCTTCCCACCACCAACGGCCTGCACGAGCATCTTCGCCTTCCAAAATCGCGCGAGTACATGGAGCACAGCCTATGCTGACGAAACCTTTGTCGTGCAGCGGATTATATGGTATGTTTTTCTCGTCGATGTATGCTATCATTTGATCAAAAGTCCAATCCAATAAGGGGTTAAACTTCAAAATTTGATTTCCTTCATCCCACTCGATACGCTTCATATCGGATCTGTTAGCGGATTGCTCAGCGCGAAGTCCCGTCACCCAAACTTCATTTCCAGCAAGAGCTCTTCGAAGCGGTTCTACTTTGCGAACAAAGCAGCAGGACTTTCTATTTTCAACAGAGTCATAAAACCCGTTGATCCCTATATCACCTACAAGATTCTCTACAGAGGAAGTAGTAGGGTAATATACTTTTATGTTTTGCTTGTATTTAGCTTCAGTTCTAGATAGCAGGTCAAGGGTTTCTGGAAAAAGCCTTCCTGTGTCCAAAGAAAATATTGAAATAGGCAGATGCGCATCAGCAATCAGCTGCGTGATCACCTGATCCTCCTGACCTAGGGAGGTAGAAAAAGTCACTTTTCCCGGAAGAAGATCGGCTATCAAAGCCAGTCCTTCCTGAGCACTCAGCCTACTCAGCTGAGCCTCTAACTCATGCATATTCTTTTTGAGTGTCATCTTCTTTTACTTTAGGTACAGATTCCCAGATTCTCTCATGAAAATAGAACAGGATGATTTTGGAGAAAACCTCCACAGAACCAATAGACAGTGCCATCACAAATTCCCCGGTTATGAAATAGGAAATAATGATGGTATCAATTGTCCCGACAATTCTCCAAGAAATAGACTTAAGCAAGCTCTTGGCATTGCTATCTTTCCCCGGCTTGCTAGCAAACAGCTTTTTGAGTGGTTGGTCTAAAATCATACAAGGTTTGTTACGAGCATAAAGTACAAAAGTATATAAACCCTATAAAATATATAGGGTTTATGGTAAAAAAATTTTACTCTTCTCTTAGAATATCTTCTAAGGTTTTGTTTTCCAGTATTTTAAGCGTCTCATCTCTTACTTGGATCATCACCCGATTTATTCCGCAAATAGCCTCATTTTTACATTCATCGCAGGGTTCGTAGTAGTTTAAGCTCACGCAAGGAAGCATGGCAATGGGGCCATCTAAAAGTCGAATCACTCGGGAAAGGGGAATATCTTTGGGTTCCTTGATCAGGTAATAGCCTCCACCTTTTCCTTTTTTACTTCCCAGCATCCCAGCCTTTTTGAGCTCCAAAAGGATATTCTCTAAAAACTTATGTGAGATCCCATGCTCTTCGGCAATCTCTTGGATCAGAACTGTCTTCTCATCTTTGTGCCTCCCAAGATAAGTCAAGGCATGTAGGGCGTATTTTGTCTTTTTAGAAAGCATATACAAAAATAAGTTATTTCGGGGAATACCCTAGTACCGTACTAGGCTTTTATAAATATGACAAAAAAAACGGGTATGAAACCATACCCGTTTTAATATTTATAATATCCTGCTATTATTTAAAGCAATTCCACACTTCTCTTTACAAATGCAGTCAGGTCTTTACCTGTTAGCAGACCTTGAGAAAGAAGGGCTAGATCAAATGATTGTTTAGCTATTTTGATCTTCTCCTCTTCAGTCTCAGCCTTCAAGACTTTGTCTACTGCTGGGTGATTTCCGTTGATGGCTACTTTATAAGCATCAGGAAGAGAACCGTAGAAGCCCATTCCTCCGCCACCAGTAGCAGCCATTTCCTTCATTCTGCGCATGAATTCTTCCATGGTGATCGTCACTGGAAGTTCCTCCGGACTCAAGCCTTCCACTTCTACTGTGTAAGTTTTGTTGTTGATCGCTTTATCGAAGATTTCCTTCACCTCTTTGCTTTGATCTTCAGTCAGCAAGTTGGCGTAAGTCTCATCCTTTTGGATCAGCTTCTCAGCCACATCAGCATCTACACGCTTCAGCTGTGTTTTCTCCAGTTTGGATTCCAGGTTTTGGATAAAGTGACTGTCAATCGGAGAATCCATCACCAAGACATCGTAGTCTTTTTTATTGGCAGATTGGATAAAACTATCCTGCTTGTCCAAATCAGTCGCATATAAGATGACCGCTTGATCATTCTTATCTGTTTGGTTCGGCTTTATTTTAGACTGGTATTCTTCGATAGTGAAGAACTCGCCATTGGTATTCTTAAGCAAAGCGAAGTCTTTTCCTTTCTCATAAAATTTATCCTCGGAGATCATTCCGTATTTCACGAAAAGTCCGATATCGCCCCATTTCTGCTCGTATGCTTTTCTATCTTTTTTGTAAAGCTCAGCTAGCTTATCAGCTACTTTCTTGGTGATGTATGAATTGATTTTCTTCACATTTCCATCCGCTTGCAAAAAGCTTCTGGAAACGTTCAAAGGAATATCCGGAGAGTCAATCACCCCATGAAGCAACATCAAGAACTCAGGAACGATATCTTTTACCTCATCCGTGATAAATACCTGACGGCTATAAAGCTTGATCTTGTTTCGCTGAAGTTCAAATTCATTTTTCACTTTCGGGAAATACAAAACTCCCGTCAAGTTGAATGGATAATCCACATTCAAGTGAATCCAGAAAAGCGGATCCTCAGACATTGGATAAAGCTCCTTGTAGAACTTCAGGTAATCTTCATCAGTCAGATCACTTGGAGACTTAGTCCAAATCGGAGCAGTGGTATTGATGAAGTTATCAACTTCTACAGACTTCCATTTCTTCTCTCCTTTGTCATCCACTCCATCTTCAACAGATTCGGTTTTTGTGCCAAATTTGATCGGAACAGGAAGGAACTTCGCGTATTTGTCTAAGATTCCCTGGAGCTTCCATTTGTCGAGAAATTCTTCAGAATCTTTATTGATATGAAGGGTAATAGTCGTCCCGCGTTCTTTTCTCTTTCCTTTGGAAATCTCGAAAGAGGTAGAACCATCACAAGTCCACTTAGCAGCTTCTGCTCCTTCTTGGTATGAAAGTGTATCAATTTCTACAGTATCAGCGACCATAAATGCCGAGTAGAAGCCTAGACCGAACTTACCAATGATCTCATTTGCATCTTTGGCGTCCTTAAATTTCTCAACGAATTCCTCAGCACCTGAGAAAGCAACTTGGTTAATGTACTTTTTGATTTCCTCAGCAGTCATCCCAAGACCTCGGTCAGAGATGGTGATGGTTTTCTTTTTCTCATCGAAGCTAACTTCTACAGTCGTGTCTCCGAGCTCGCCGGTGTACTGACCTAATGTCGCAAGTCTCTTGATTTTTTGTGTCGCATCGACAGCGTTGGATACAAGTTCTCTTAGAAAAATCTCGTTATCAGAATAGAGAAACTTCTTGATAATTGGGAAAATGTTCTCGGTATGAATCGAGATCGTGCCTTTTTCCTGCATGGCTATAAATTAGTTTAGTTAAATACAATGTTTGTCGGGCACAGAATTGCAACTGTTGTTCCAAAGGAGATTTGGTGTCATTTTGGCAGTGAATGAAAGTCAGAAATCTAAATTGAAAAATCTGAAATTTCTTGGTTTCAGATTTCTCACTTCATACTTCTGACTTACCTTTGGGTGATGTGGAAAGAAATCTCAGTTCTAATTAGCAAAGAAGTCACCCTCGAATGGCGACAGAAATTCGCGCTGAATGGGATTTTGCTTTATGTGGTTTCGGCAGTTTTTATCACCTATTTAAGTGTAGGAGCTAGGGACGGAAATATTTCCACTCCCACCTGGAATGCCTTGTATTGGATCATAATTCTGTTTTCCGCTGTGAATGCTGTTGCCAAAAGCTTTGTACAGGAGCATCAAGGCCGCCAACTCTATTATTATATGATTGCTTCTCCAGAAGCGATTATTCTTTCGAAGATCATCTATAACACCGGTCTAACGCTGATTCTAGCGCTTTTGGGCTATGGGGTTTTTTCAATGATTTTGGGGAATGAAGTTCAGAACCAAGGCTTATTTTTGCTCAACTTGGTTTTAGGAGCAATGGGTTTTTCGGCTAGTTTGACCATGGTGAGTGGGATTGCTTCCAAAGCAGGAAACAATGCCAGCCTGATGGCAATTCTTAGTTTTCCGGTAATCATCCCGATTTTGCTGATGGCCATCCGGATATCGAAAAATGCGATGGATGGACTGGATTGGAGTGTAAGTATGGATTATCTATTCACACTTTTAGCGATCAATACGATTGTCGCTGTGACAGGATATATTCTGTTTCCTTATTTGTGGAGATCTTGAGATTGAAAGATTGGAAAATTGAAAGATTGGAAGATTACTCAACAACTCGTCGTATCCTGAACCTCCATTTATTTCTCAAAAAATCGACTTCAATCCCAAGTGAACTACAAAGGGATCAAAGTCTTTGTCATTGTGTAAGAGTTCAATTTCAGTTTTGATGCAAAAAGTAGCTATGACAGAATCAATTGTTTTGCGGACTGTGACTCCTTTTATCCTTAATAACCTAAAATTCTCAGCCGTTGCAAGCGCTAATTCTTTTCCTCCTAAATGGAAAAAGTGAAGCTCTTCAAAAAATTCCAGTGCTTCTGAAAAACTTTTGTCAGAAGTAAATCCTTGGAGTACTTCCGTCATAATCAAATCTCCAGTGCAGATAATTTCCGTCCCAAGTGACTTATGCAAAAAATCAGTTTGTGCATTCACTTTTCCATTGAAATAATCTATCCAGACTGAAGAATCTACGAGGATCATGAATCGGTTCTCATTTTATCCAGATCACCTTCCCAATTCATTTTTCCACGGAATTCTTTGATCCGTTTCTGCTTTTTCAAGGTAAGAATTAACCTCAATCCTTCTTCTACGGTTGCCTTTTTGGTAGTCAAGCCAGAAGCTTTCATAGCTTCCTCCATTAGCTTTTCATCTATTTCTATATTCGTTCTCATGATGTGTATGATTTCATTAAATATACACATTAAAATACTTCTGCTCTCAATTCTAAAATTTGAAAAATGATTTCCACAAGGCTGGGATTAAAGAAAAATGCTCGGAGTTCTTACAAACCCGTAAATCGTAATTCCTATATCGTATTTCCATTCAAAAGACTTCACAAAAAGCACCGTTTTCAGGAACTTATGCCTTATTTTTGCGCTTGAATTAGCAAAAATGCCCTATGCGCCAATCCTGGTGGAAAATTCTTGCAATCGCCCTGCTGCTGTACACGCTAATCGCAGGCTTGCTGATGGAAGCGCCAAGACTTCCTATCCTCAACGAAACTATCCGTGCCCTTCACTTTCACGTGACCATGTGGTTTGGAATGATCCTGATGCTAGTAGTAGCAGTGTATTATAGCATCAAGTATCTGCGAACTAATGACCTTCGAAATGACGATTTGGCCATAGAGTTCACCAATGCTGCCATTTTATTTGGAGTTTTAGGAATTGTGACTGGTATGCTCTGGGCCAAATTCACTTGGGGAGATTACTGGAGTGGAGACCCGAAGCAAAATGCATCGGCCATTGGGATCTTGATGTATTTCGCATATTTAATACTAAGAAATTCACTGACTGATTCGCAGCAGAGAGCACGTATCGGAGCCATTTATAACATTTTCGCATTCGCAGCTTTTATTCCCCTTATCTTTGTACTCCCAAGATTAACAGACAGTTTGCACCCAGGAAATGGTGGAAATCCAGGCTTCAATGCCTATGATCTAGACTCCAAACTTCGGGCAGTTTTCTATCCAGCGATTATCGGATGGACTTTATTGGGAAGTTGGATCGCAACTGTACGCGTCAGAATGCGTAGGGTGGAGAGAACAATTGAAGACCGAATGATTAATTCTTAATAGAAGAGATGAAAAAATTATTGACAATAGCGCTTTTGGTTTTCAGTCTTTCTGCTTTGGCACAAGAGAAAATCCCTGTCACTGAAGCCGACTACACCAATAACTCAGTGGAAATGGCTGACTTGATGAGATCAAATGGCAAAATCTACGTCTTGGTAGGTGTAATCGCAATTATATTTGCAGGGATCACCGTTTACCTAATCAGCACGGATCGCAAGATCAGCAAACTTGAAAAAAATCTTCACTCCTAAAATTCAGAACTAATGAAGAAAGGACACATAATAGGTTTAGGAATTATTGCCATAGCAATAGTCATCATCATGACTTCCATCGGGGATGCAAGTAGCTACGAAAGCTTTACTACTGCCAAAGAAATGAAGCAAGACGGGGACGATAAGGCAATTCACGTAGTAGGACAACTGAAAAAGGATGCTAGTGGAGAAGTAACTGGTCTGAACGTTCGGGAAGATAAAGTTTCTTTCACATTTATGTTGGTGGACAACGAAGGTGTAGAGCAGGAAGTGTTTTACAACGAGCCCGTTCCTGCGGATTTCACCCGCTCAGAATCTGTTGTAGTGATCGGTTCTTATAAGAATGATGAAATATTTATTGCCGATAAAATCCTGATGAAATGCCCTTCAAAATATCAGGAAACTGAAGTGCAGGCGGCAGGAATGTGAGTAAGAGCAGTTAGAATAAAAAATCCATGATCAATACCTTTATCGGTAATCTTGGCCACTTCATGACCATAGTGGCCTTCGTCAGTGCACTGACTACCGCATACGCTTACATTCAATATTTCCGCGCCAACGAAATCGACAAAGCAAGTTGGAAGAAATTCAGTAGAATCAGTTTCGGAGTTCACGGCATCTCTGCTGTGATGATTGCTTTTTCACTTTTTGAGATAATCTACAATCACCGATTCGAATATTTTTACGCTTACTCTCACAGTTCGGAGGCACTGCCAGTACATTACATGATTTCCAGTTTCTGGGAAGGTCAAGAAGGAGCTTTTATCCTTTGGATATTTTGGAACGTGGTGCTTGGCACAATCCTGATTTTCACTAATAAGTTCTGGGAAGCTCCGGTCATGGTGGTGTTTGCGCTCGTGCAAGCATTCTTGGTTTCGATGATTTTGGGAGTGGTGATTGGTGATTTGAAAATAGGAAGCTCTCCTTTCATTCTCCTGAGAGATGCCACACAGGCACCGATTTTCCAAATGAATCCTGATTTTGTTCCTGAAGATGGAACGGGATTGAATCCACTTTTGCAGAATATCTGGATGGTGATTCATCCTCCTACTTTGTTCTTGGGCTACGCTTCTACCTTAGTGCCTTTCGCCTTTTTGATGGGTGGATTAGTGACCAAAAAATACTCTGAATGGATTCGTCCAGCTTTACCTTGGGCGATTTTCTCAGCTATGATCCTAGGAATGGGAATTATCATGGGAGCGTACTGGGCCTATGTGACGTTGAATTTTGGTGGGTATTGGAACTGGGACCCGGTAGAAAATGCCGTGTATGTGCCTTGGCTTATTCTGGTAGCATCTATTCACACCATGATCACCTATAAGAAAAGTGCTACAGCGCTGAAGACTTCGATTGTCTTAGTGATTATGACTTTTATCCTGGTGCTTTATGCCACTTTCTTGGTGAGATCAGGGGTTTTGGGAGATGCTTCAGTGCACTCATTCACCGACCTTGGACTCTCTGGTCAGTTACTGATCTACATGCTTTTCTTCCTAGTTGTAGCTGTAGTCCTTTGCGTGATCAATTGGAAACATATTCCGACTTCAGAGAAAGAAGCTTCAGTTTATTCCCGTGAGTTTTGGGTGTTTATTGGTGCAACTACCCTTGCATTGATGGCATTTCAGGTAATTCTTCCTACTTCCATTCCAGCTTGGAATGCGATGGTAGAGAGCTTCGGAGGCATATCGAATATGGCTCCTCCAGCCGATCAGATCGAGTTCTACACCAAATTTCAATTGTGGTTTGCAGTTGCCTTGGCTATGCTAACTGCCGTTGGTCAGTTTTTCTGGTGGCAAAAAATGGATAAAAAAGCACTGAAAGATGCGCTTTTGACTCCTTACATCATTTCAGTTTTACTTTCGGCGGCGATTATCGTTTTGGCCAAAGTCTTTGATTGGCAATATATGATCATCGTGCTTGCCGGTACATTTACAATTACTGCAAACGCGGTGATTCTAGCCAAAATTCTAAAGAAATCTACCTTCAAACTTGCTGGAGGCTCTTTGGCACATATTGGTTTGGGGATGATTTTGATAGGAATTATGTTCAGCTCAGGCTATTCTGATACCATTTCCATCAATATGTCTGGCTTGACTTATAGCAACAGCTGGGAAGACGAACTGAACAAGGAGCATGTGTTGCTTTGGATCAATAAACCAACTCAGATGAAGGACTATACGGTGATCTATCGTGGACGTCAGAAGAAGGTAAAAGGAATTTCTGAATATGTTCCGGCAAAGATTCTTGAACCTACCGGGAAAGTAAATGAAGCCCTCGCTTTGGAGGATTATAAAGATCACTTTAAAAAAGGAGATAAAGTAGATATCGTGTTGGAAGAGAATGACTATTTCCAGATTGAATATTACCAAAATGAAGTCCTGAAGTTTTCACTTAGCCCAATGTCTCAATTCAATGAGGGCATGGGCGGATTGATTTCTTCTCCAGCTTCCAGAATCTTTATCGACAAGGATCTGTATACCTACGTAGCAGCCATGAATGATTCTGAGGATCCGGATTGGAAAGAAGATGAGAACTATGAAGTAGCACCTGGGGAGCAGTTCCACATTGCAGATTATGTGACCTACTTTGATGGCGCTGATGTGCTTCAAGAATTGGATGGTTATGTGCTTCAAGAAGGAGACGTGGCAGTAAGAGCTAATCTTAGAATTTTGGATTACGACATAGAGAAATTGATTCAGCCAACTTTCATTATCAGAAACAACCAAGTAGGTAAACTGCCGGTGATCGATAACGAATTGGGAATCAAAGTGAGTTTGGAAAATATCTTGCCTGAAGAGAATAAGTTTGTCTTCAAGGTCAATCAGTACCAAAAAGACTATGTCGTAATGAAGGCTATTGTAAAGCCTTATATCAACATACTTTGGATAGGAACTATCATTATGCTTGCTGGATTCACTGTAGCGATCTTTAGAAGATTTGATGAGTTCAAAAAGATGCGGGATAAGGGAATGGAAGTTTAAAAGCTGAAGTCAGAAATCAAAAGTCTGAAAGTTGAAAGCTAAAATCATAAAACAACGGAGCCCGGCGATATCGTCGGGCTTTGTTGTTATTGCAAAATACTAAATATCAACCTACGGGTTTTGAACTTTCCATCATCCCCAAAATCTCATCCAGATATTCTCTGGAGTTGGAAAGTCGTGGCACTTTATGCTGTCCTCCCAATTTCCCTCGTTTTCTCATCCACTTTTCAAATAAGCCATGTGGAGCATGATGGATGATTGGTTCTTTCAATGCCAGTCCTTTGTGACGCTTAGCATCGTAATCAGAGTTTATTTCTCTCAAATGCTCATCAACTAGTCTGTCAAACTCATTTGGATCAGATGGCTCTTTTTGAAATTCCACGATCCATTCATGCGCACCCTTCGATCCAGACCCTTCAAAATACACGGGAGCAGCTGTGAAATTAGAAATCATGGCAGCTGTATGCTCGGCTGCGAATTGGATCGCTTTTTCAGCATTTTCTACAATCACTTCCTCGCCAAATGCATTGATGAAATGACGTGTCCGACCTGAAATTCTAAATCGATAAGGTGCCGTAGAAGTGAATTTTACTGTATCCCCAATTTTATATCTCCAAAGTCCACCATTGGTGGTAATCACTAACGCATAATTCTTTCCAACTTCTACTTCAGACAATGGAATCACTTCTGGGTCTTCATTATCCCATTCTTCCATGGAAATGAATTCATAGAAAATACCATAATCCAAAAGCAGTAATAACTCATCAGAATCTTTCTGATCCTGTATCCCAAAAAATCCTTCAGAAGCATTGTATGTTTCCATATATCGCATTTTTTCCGATGGAATCAGCTCTTTGAAAAGACTTCTATAAGGACCAAAAGCTACCGCACCATGGAAAAATATCTCCAGATTTGGCCACACTTCTGTAATATTCTTAGCCTTTTTTAGCTCTAAGACTTTTTGCAAAAGCACCACGGTCCATGTGGGAACTCCCGCCATGCAAGTCACATCTTCGTCCATGGTTTCAAGTGCCATTTTTTCAATTTTGGCCTCCCATTCTCCCATCAAAGCAGTTTCCTTTGAAGGTGTTCGGACGAAATACGACCAAAAAGGCAAATTCTCCATGATCACTGCTGAGATATCTCCAGCTCTAGCGGTCCCAAGAGGATTTAGCGGGTTTTGATCAAGGGTACCTCCGATTGTCAAGGTCTTACCAGCAAACATTCTAGAATCAGGGTAATTGGCCATATAAAGTGCAACCATGTCTTTGCCCCCTTTATAATGGCACTCTTCAAGACTTTCATGTGTCACAGGAATGTACTTGCTTCTACTTGCAGTTGTTCCTGAGGACTTCGCAAACCATTCTATTTCCTTATTCCAAATGACATTTTCCCTTCCTTCCATTGTCTTGTCAATGAATGGCTTGAAACTATCATAGTTTCTTATAGGTACTCTGCGGGCAAAATCAGCATAGGACTTTATCTCCCAAAAGCCATGCTCAACTCCAAAATCTGTATTTTTTCCAGCTTCTAATAGTTCCTTAAAAATCGTTTCTTGAACAGCAATAGGATTGTGCTTAAAGTTATCAATTTGACCTAGGCGACTTCTAAAAATCCAAGTCATTAAGGAATTCAGAACTGCCATTAATTAAATACTTTTCGTTTCAACTCGAAATTAGACCCTAAATATACTTTTCTCACTTGCTCGTCGGCTGCCAATTCTTCAGCAGTTCCGGCTTTTAGAAGTTTGCCTTCAAACATCAAATATGCTCTGTCAGTAATAGAAAGCGTCTCATTCACATTATGATCAGTGATCAAAATGCCAATATTTTTTGTCTTAAGCTTTGCAACAATGGTCTGAATTTCCTCCACCGCGATAGGGTCCACACCTGCAAAAGGCTCATCCAGCAAAACGAATTTTGGATCAACTGCCAGAGCTCTGGCGATCTCAGTTCTTCTTCTTTCACCACCAGAAAGCACCATTCCCAGATTTTTACGCACATGAGTTAGACTGAATTCCTCCAGCAAACTCTCCACTTTTTCCTTGCGCTGCTGCTTAGGCATTTTGGTCATTTCCAGCACTGCCATGATATTTTCCTCTACCGAAAGCTTTCGGAAAACTGAGGCTTCTTGGGCTAAATAACCGATTCCAGACTGGGCTCTTTTATACATCGGCAGGCTTGTGATATTTCTATCTTCCAAAAAAATCTTGCCCTCATTAGGTTGAATCAACCCTACAATCATATAAAAGGAGGTGGTTTTTCCGGCTCCATTCGGACCTAAAAGCCCCACAATTTCACCTTGACTCACCTCCACAGAGATGTCGTTCACCACTCGGCGACCCTTGTAAATTTTTACCAAATGTTCAGCACGAAGAATCATATCAGTCAAATTTGATGTCTTTCACGTAAAGTTGCAAACTGCTCTTATCGCGAAACACATTTTCTCTCATTTCAGCAACTATATCAAATCGCATTTTTCCGCGGAGCATATTTACGGTTGTCAAGTCAGGATCTTTTGCCCGATCTGCCATCCCAAATCCCAGACAAACCGGCGTAGTCACCTGCCCATCCTGTACTATTTTGAATCTCAGATGTTTATCCTTGAGAACAGTCACATCTTCAGCATATACATTCGCAATTCGGAAAATCGGCTCCGTATTTCCTGGCCCAAAAGGCGCCATTTGCTTCAAGATATTATAAAACTTGTAATTAATCTGATCTAAAAGCAATTCATCATCAACTTCTATCACTGGTTTACGATGGACTTCCTCAATTCTACGCTTTACCACAGCTTCAAATTTCTCCTGAAAAGCAATCACATTCTCAACAGGAAGTGTCAAGCCGGCTGCGTACATATGGCCACCAAATTGATCCAATAAATCTGAACACTCTTCTATTGCTTCGTAAATATTGAAGTCCACTACAGATCTCGCACTTCCCGTTGCTTTCCCGTTTGATTCCGTCAAAATGATAGTTGGTCTGTAATATTTTTCAATGCAGCGACTAGCCACAATCCCAATTACGCCCTTATGCCAGTCATCTTTGAAAAGTACCGTAGAATTCCATTCTTCCAATTCCTCCCGGGAAGCGATCATTTCAAAGGCTTCTTTGGTGATATTTTCATCAAAATTCCTTCGCGTAGCATTCACCTCGTCTACCACTTTGGCCCTCTCCATCGCACCTTCCAAATCCGAAGAAATCAAAAGCTCAACTGAAGCTTTTGCATGCTCTAGTCTTCCTGAGGCATTTATTCTTGGCCCAATTTTGAAAACCACATCTGAGATCCCAATGTCCTTTTCCAGATTGCTGCTCAACATCAACGCTTTCAGGCCAGGTCGCGGGGTGTTGTTCAGACGATCAAGTCCGTAATAAGCAAGAATTCTGTTTTCACCAGTAATCGGAACGATGTCTGCTGCGATACTCACGGCGACTAAATCCAAATAGGCATCCAATAAGGAACTGTCCATGCCGCGCTTCATCGCAATCGCCTGGATCAACTTAAAGCCAACCCCAGCCCCACTCAATTCTTTATAGGGATAATTACAATCTTTTCGTTTGGCATCCAATACGGCAATAGCAGCAGGAAGCTCTTCGCCCGGCGTGTGGTGATCACAAATAATGAAATCTACCCCAAGTTCGGTTGCCAAAGCAACTTTCTCGATTGCCTTGATTCCACAATCCAGCGCGATAATTAGCTTTATGTCATTTTCTGCAGCAAATCGAACTCCTTTTTCGGAAATGCCATAGCCCTCTTTGTATCTGTCTGGGATATAAAAAACCACATCTGAATAGAAGGTTTTTAGGAAACCATACATCAGTGCAACTGCGGTCGTACCATCCACATCATAGTCACCATAGACCATGATTTTTTGCCCGCTGGCAATTGCATCTTGAATTCTGTCCACTGCTTCAGTCATATCCTTCATCAGAAAAGGATCGTGAAGCATCACCAGCGACGGGCGGAAGTAGCTCTTCGCCTGCTCAAAACTCTCCACCCCTCGATTAATCAGCATGTTGGCCAAAGTCGGATTGACATTGATGGCCTTGCTCAACACATCTACAGCCAGTTGCGAGGTTTTGGGCTTTTGTTTCCAGAGGTACTCCATGAAGCTAATTTAGTAAACTAAGTTTCTTGTGATTTTATAAATTAAAAGTACTCGTTCTATAATCGGCTTTTGAAGCCTAAAAGTTTACTCAAAACCAATTAATACTAGCTTTTCGTCTTTTTATATTTTTCCCAAAAATAAACAGGGAAGATAAGGGCTTTCAGTTTCCAATCATTTTTCTCAGCCAGAGTCAGGGTGGAATCCTCATGCACAGTTCGATACATTTTTCCAGCTAAAAGACAATGCCCAATCAGCAACACAAAAACTACAGCGTAAATAATCAGTTCGGTCATTAAAGTTGTAAGGTGTTAACGTGGCAAGGTTGTAAAGTTACTTCCGTCTTCGGTCTCCTGTCTTCAAGCTTTTTTCTGCAAAATCAGCGCCGCCCAATTATCCTTGCTTTGCTGTGCAATCAACTCCAAACCTAGTGGCTTTGCACATTCGTTTAGGTCTTCGATATCCTGTGTATAAAACCCGCTTAGCAACAAGAATCCATCTTTATTAAGCAAATCACCATAAATATTCATCTCATCCAAAAGCACATTCTTATTGATATTGGCTAGTACGATGTCAAACTCACCCTTAGGATTCACTTCGCGGATTGTTCCTAACTCCATACGTGTAGTGAGTCCGTTTAGGTCAAAATTCTCATTTCCATTGTCCACACACCAATCGTCGATATCAAAAGCCTCAACTTCGCTAGCTCCCAGCAAATGAGCCATTACTGCCAAAATCCCTGTTCCAGACCCTACGTCAAGAACTCTTTTGCCTTGGTGATCTATCTTCCCTTGGTGACGAAGCATCTGAAAAGTCGTCGCATGATGCCCAGTGCCAAAAGACATTTTAGGATTGATGACAATCTCATGTTTGAACTCAGGCTTACTTGGGTGAAAAGAAGCCCGAACATACACTAGGTCATCTACAGCAATGGGATCGTAATTTTTCTCCCATTCCTCGTTCCAGTTGACTTTTGGCATTATGCCTTCTTCCAAAGTGATTTCTGCATCCACTTTATATTGGGCGATCACTTCATCGAAAGCCGCCCGATCAAAATCTGACTCCAGCGTATAAGCATCGATTCCCTCCTCAGTTTCGAGGAAGGAATCAAAGCCTATCATGGATAATTCAGCGATAAGGATTTCCCGGAATTGCTCCAGGCACTTGATTTTAAACTCCAGGTAATCCATTTTTTTTAGAATGATTTGATAATATCTACGAAGTCACGGGACTTCAAAGAAGCTCCGCCGATCAATCCGCCATCCACATCAGGCTTCGCAAAAAGCTCCTGTGCATTCTTTGGATTACAGCTACCACCGTAAAGGATAGAAGTGTTATCAGCGATGTTTTTTCCGTATTTAGAAGCAATGTGTCTTCTCAAGGCCGCATGCATATCCTGAGCTTCCTCAGAGCTTGCTGTTTTGCCCGTACCAATCGCCCAGATTGGCTCATAAGCAATGACTATTTTGGAAAAATCTTCCGGACTCAAGTCAAAAAGACCTTCTGTCAACTGGAATTTTACGTTTGGCTCATGTGTCCCTGCAGTTCTGATCTCAAGAGATTCTCCACAGCAGAAGATTGGAGTCAAGCCATTTGCAAGAGCAAGCTTTACTTTAGCAGCAAGCATCTCGTTGCTTTCTTTGAAATATTCACGACGCTCGCTGTGACCGATGATCACATATTGTACACCAAAAGAAGCTAGGATCTTTGCAGAAACTTCACCTGTAAAAGCCCCAGACTCCTTGTCAGAACAGTTCTGAGCTCCGATAAAAACACCTTTTGCTCCTCCTATCAGTTTCTTCACTGGGAAGATGTGTGGAAATGGAGGATTAAGAACCGCAATGGCATCGCCAGAATGCTCGTCTTTCATCATATTCAAAATTTCGGAAGTAAGCGTTTGACCCTCTTCGAAAGTCATGTTCATTTTCCAGTTGCCGGCTACGATTTTCTTGCGCATAATGAGTTTTGAAAATTTAATAAGGTTTGATAAAAATGGGATTCACTTTAATTTGGTTTAAAATTACGGAAAATGTCCAGTTGGGGAAAATATAAGCCAAATGAGTCAGGAAAAAACTCTTGGTCGCAGGAAGAAGCTTTTGAAAAGCTTACCACTTTCTGTGCTTATCAGGATCGATGTCCTTGGGAAGTAAGGAGGAAACTTCACGATAAGGGAATCAAAGATGAGCCTGCAGAGCAAATCATAACAGAATTGATAGCGGAGGAATTTGTAAATGAAGAGAGGTATGCTAGAGCCTTTGCCAGAGGCAAATTCAGGCTGAAGAAATGGGGAAGGAACAGAATTCGGATGGAACTGAAAATGCGGGAGATCCCTGAATCACTTATCCGAAAAGGCTTGTCTGAAATCGATCCTGAGGAATATTACGATACGCTTTTGACTCAGACAGAGAAAAAATGGGAAAGCACCCGCGAATCCGATTCCTTTAAGAAAAAGTATAAAGTGACCCAATACTTGATGTCAAAGGGATTTGAGATGGATTTAGTAAAGGAAGCTGTGGAGAGTTTACAGTCTCAGTGATCAGTCGCAGCTGGGATCTCTGATCAAGCTTTCAGACTTGCGGCCATAATAATGAAGTCTTCCTACTTTTCCTTAGTTAGATATTCTTTTTCAGTCTGAAGACTAGCGCCATATGTTATTCTATTCTGCGATTGATCACTGTAAACTGACCACTACTCTTTTATCATTTCACTCATAATTTTCGCAGAAAGCAAGCAAAGCGGAATCCCACCACCCGGATGTACGGAACCTCCACAGAAGTATAGGTTTTTAATCGAAGAGGAATAGTTTGCATGACGCAGAAAAGCTGCAAACTTATTATTGGAGCTGTTGCCATAGAGCGCCCCTTGAGCACTGGAAGTTTTGGATTCTATCGTTCTAGGATCTAGTATTTCTTCCACTTCAATCAGTGATTCAATATCGGTTTTTAAAACACGGTTTAGTTTGTGGATGATATTTCTTTTTGCTTCAGCTATCATCTGATCCCAATCCTGTCTTTGGTTATTGGGCACGTTGATCATCGTAAACCAATTCATGCATCCTTCTGGAGCGTCATCTGCTTTATGAGTGGAAGTGATATTTAGATAAATCGTAGGATCTTCATAGATAGTCCCTCGTTTGAAAATGTGCTCAAATTCCAGTGGGTAATTGTCGGAAAAGAAAATGTTGTGCAGATCGAGTTCAGGAAAATCCCGCTTGATGCCCCAATAGAAAATGAGTGCTGAACTCGACTTGGGCTGCTTGAGTAAAAGTTTGGGTTGCTTTTCCTCTTTTAAAATAGTCTTGTAGGCATTGACCATATCCATATTGTTAACCACTAATTCAGCAAAGTGATCTTTCCCTGTAATTCTAATTCCTTTTGCCTCTCCATTTTCCACAAGTACTTTTTGTACTTTCTGACCAAAATGATAAGCTACTCCAAGTTCTTGGGAGAGTTTGAATAGGCTCATCGTGATGTCATGCATTCCTTTTTTAGGAAAAAATGCCCCGATGTTAAATTCCAGATGTGGAATAATGTTGAGTGTGGCAGGAGTTTCAAAAGGATTCGAGCCGTTGTAAGTAGCGTATCGGTTGAAAAGTTGCACCAGTTTGGGGTGGGAAAACTGCTTTCTATTTGCCTCGTTCATAGTTGAGAAAATCCCCAACTGCCCCATCCTCAGATATGACTTCATCGCCTGTGGATTCGTCCATGTATCCAACTTATGTAAGGAGCGATTCATGAAAAGTGGCGAAAGGCTGTCATATATAAATGCTGACTTTTGTAGTGCTTCGCGGATGTGCCCTGCAGGTTCGCCAAGTTTATTCTGTACTTCCTCAGCAAAGAGATTAAGGTCTGAATAGGCTTTTAGCTTTGTCCCATCCTCCCAAAAATACTGGCAAGTCACATCAAGCTTTTCATACTCAAAATATTCCTCAGGCTTTTTCCCAGCTAGTCGAAAAAGGTCATCCACCTGCTCAGGAAGTGTAAAAAGCGAAGGACCTGCATCAAAACGATAGCCTTCCTTTTGAATTTCGGAAAGTTTACCACCTGGATAGTCATTTGCCTCATACACCGCTACTTGGTATCCCTTAGTGGCTAGGCGAATGGCCGATGCTATTCCAGCGATTCCCGAGCCGATAATGATGGCATGTCTACTTAAGGTCATATATCTGTAAAACTAGAAACTGAGAAGTTCTAAAAAAGTTAAAAAATGAGAAATTGTCCTAAAAACTAAAACCCAATAAAGTGAAGTCGCCACTTGCTCCTATTCGCTACTAGCAAGAAAGGACCGCGAAGCTAGGATGCATTTTGGGGCAAAAAATTCCTCTTTCTTTATTACTTATGCAAGGAATCACTGTATTAGTTATAATTTCTCTAAAATATTGTTGATTTATTTTCACCCTTCTCAGGATTGATTTATTTTAATTTTTAATAGTTCCAAAGAATATTCTGCCAAGAATAAGCTTTACAGAATTTGTATTTTGAGTTTTCCAATTCATAAATCAGTCTGGTCATTTTGGCAGGCTTTTAGTAAAAAAAGAAGTATGAGCAAAAAGATTTTGGGCCTTTTGATTTTCTTTTTTTCCTTTCAGACGAGTTTTTCACAGGATGCACGTGCTTACAAAGGTGGTTATACTTTTAAAGGACTTCGAGGTACTGCTGAGCTTTCATATACTCTGGATGCAGATATGGAGCCTATTCTCAATGGCCCTTTTTCCTTCCATTATAGTAAAATGGACAGCTTGAAGAGCGGACTTTTTATAAAACTGCAAGCAAGGGGTTCATATGAAGAAGATCTGAAAAACGGTACCTGGTCCTACAACCAAGAAACCCATAACATTTCTATACAGGATATTCTAAATCGGGAGATTCAAGCCACCTTATCTTCCAAGTTGGTAGAACTGCAAGCGGGCTATGAAAATGGGAGTTTAAATGGAAAGTGGAATTATTTAGAAAAGAAATGGGAAAATGATGAGTACATCAACTTGTTTGAGGCTCAGGGCCTGACCTTCCGAAGGGATAGCTTACAAGGGCCTGTCAAACTGGTCTCCCGGAATCCCGAAAAACAATATCAAATCTATGGAGAGGTAAATGATGAGGGATTGATGGAGGGAAATTGGAGTTTTTTCTATCCATTGGATAGTACGCTTTCTATTCATGAGACCAGACGCTACGAGAAGGGCTTTTTAATCGGTCTCTCCAAAGTGAATAGCCTAAGTAATGAAATACTCGATGAGGTAGTATTTTACAATGCTATTGTGAAGCTTGACTCTTTGAATCAAGGATTTGAAGTGGATTATCGGGTTTCCAATCAAGCCTTTGGGCTAATATTCAACGATGGCTATACCGAAGACAGTGATGAATTTCGTGAGCAATACTTGGGAACATCTCTTCTACAAGATGCATTAAGTAGGGTTTTACAGTTTGAGGAGGGTTTCTTATCTGAAGAGGGCAGGTTAAAAAAGTACCCGCTATCTACTCGAAGATTTGTCTATGCAGTATCTAAACAAGATCAATTGCGCTATGATCAAATAATTGACTATTTCGATCGGCTGAAAGCTCAATCCAGCCAAAAGGCACTGCAAGATTTTCTTTCATTGAACCAAAATACTTCAGATTCTTTAGCCTTCACTGCTGCTTATTTGAAATACCTATCGGCTAAAATTAAAAGCTATGAGCAAGTCATCGAATTGCTACGCAATGGAGAAATTAAGTATTTCGATACTGAAAATTATCTACAGGATGGGCTAAACTTCCTCCACCCAAAAGAGGAAATTACCTATACCTATAAAACCGATCTGAATCAAAAAACGCTTGAGTTCCCCGCGCTTTCTGAGCAAAAAAAACTAGGTATAGATCTACTTGCACATATCAAGGCTGAGTGGGAGATTTTTGAACAAACGCAAGCGTTCATTCAACAGCAGCAGATCGACTTCAGACAAACTAGTGAGTTGGATGTCTTGGAAGAACGAATTTTAACTGAAAGACTGCTAGAAGACAAAATCAAAGATTCCATAACTATAACCTCAGATCGTCACCAAGCCCTAATTGATTCTGTCCATAAAAATCTGAGCATTGACAACTATCAAAGACTTTTGGACAAGTACAATGAAACGGAAGGATTCTTGAAAAAGGCAGAAATAGGTGATGAAATACTAGAGCTATTTCTCTTCGTAGAGGAAAAGCTGCCCGAACTTAGTAGATACGAGAATCTGGCAACTATCCTTAGACGGGAGTTTACTACAAAAACCTTGGACCCATTTACATTCGAAACTGAATTCGAATATTTGCAGCAGCCAGATCTCATTCAGGCAGCTGAGGCAATCATAGATTACGAAATCGACTTAATCATGCATTCGCAGGACTTCCGGGAAGTACAATTCCACCTGATCAACTTAGATGCGCTCGAATCTCGCCTTTTGGAGCTGGAAGGAAAAAACACCAAGCGACTGGAGCGAAATATCCGTAAGGTCTCAGGGAATATCAATCAACTTAAAAAACTACTTTCCATATGAAGTTTGATTTTTTAATTCCCATTTTGAAAAAAACGAAAAAGCCACTTTGGTTTTTTATGCTAATGGCTTTGCCACTCGGTGCTTTGGCACAACAGGATTCTGACGAACCGGAGGAGCGAATAACTTCTCGGCGGTCCGAACTCTGGAATGGCCTCTATACTAAATACCGAATCGGAGAGAAGTTATTTTACTACGGAGAGTACCACCTAAGGACTAGAGATCACTTGGTAGAAAATATGGGGCAAGTCTACCTGAGATTTGGACTTGCCTACATCATCAATAAAAATCTGGAAATCACCGGAGGAATTGTAACGCCATTTTACTGGGCTCCCCCAGAATACGCTGATCAAGATCAACCCTACGACAAAGTTGTAAATCAATTTAGATTTTGGCAGCAGGCGCTCTTTATTCAGTCAGTAGGCAAAGCCAAATTGTATCACCAGATACGTACTGAACAACGATGGAAAAGGGATTATTATGTGGGTTCTCCTTTTGAACTTACCTATCGTTGGCGCTATAAAATTGCATCCTATATCCCTTTGAATTCTTACAAATTTCAGCCGGGAACCTACTTCTTATCACTTTATAATGAGGTTTTTATCCAAACCGGAAAAACTATCATTCGTAACCCGTTCGAAGATAACCGAGCTTTCGTAGGCATGGGATACATATTGAATGAAAACATCCAGTTTCAAGTGGGCTATGCCAAAAGCTGGCAGCAACGAGACTCAGGAATCAATTACAACAACCGAGACTTAGTCCGCTTTTCAGTGTACCATAATTTAGATTTTACAAAAAAGAAAAGTCCTCCAGTAGACTTTCAGCCTGTGTTTTAACCCAGAATAGCACAAAAAGAAGTTTGTTAAAAGTCAGATTCAATGTAGCGACTTTGGCTAGGAGTACGTAAGGATAAAGTACTTACCTGCTTTTTTATGAAAAACTTACTACTATTTTCTCTTTTAGGAATAATTTTCTTTTCCTGCGAAAAACTGGACGAACCGGAGGTTTTGGGAACCTATACCTACATCCCTGAAGGATGTGATCCAGCTGCTAATCCCGAATTTGGTTGCGCCAGCACTTTGACACTTTCTCCTGATGGAGTTGCGGACATCCTTCCAAGTGGAGATATCATTTTTAGAACCACTTTTAAAATTAGAGGAGAAAAAATTATTGTAGCCAAAGCAGATGAGGTGATTGACCAATACGTATTTCGCTATGTGGATAATTCCACCTTGAAAAATGAACGAGATGGAGGATTGTGGGTAAAGTGATACTAGGAAAAAGGATTTGCTAAACCACAGATTACACACAAGAATAAATAAGAGGATTTACTTTTTTCCAGATTTGGAGAAAATCACTTGTACTGAAGTTATAAGTGGTAAAACTATTTCAAGGAAAATATTGTGAACGGCTTTTTTTTATGTTTGAAAAACACATATCTTCCGTTAAAATAAATCCTACAGAATTCTATGAAAACACTCACACTTAAATTGCTGGCGTTAGTGACCTCGGCAATGCTCTTAGGAGCTTGTAGCCAAATGGCTACTTACGAAAATGAAGACTTGCTTCTTGAGCAAGAAGTTGCAGCCAAAAACGGGTTCAAATTGATTCCTTATGGAACTGCTGGAAATGAGAAGGCAAGGACTTACGCATCAACTGATTGTGTAGACTTCTGCATTGATCCAGAAAACCCTGAGTATTCTGTGAAAACTGCTCAAATTTCAAACAATAGTGGTTCACAAACCAGGGTATTTACCTACTCAGTTCACAACACACTTGCTGGATTTGAATTGAATTGGAATTATTCCGCAACTAATAATGCTGCTAGGAAGCTAAGAATAAAAGTTTCCGGAGTATCCAATAAAGGATTTGCATCGGAAAAAACTTATACTTCATTGGCAGTGCAGACTAATGGAAGTGGTTCAAATACATTTGTTTTTGATGCATCATGGGCTGCTTGTGACGTAGTTACCATAAAGGCAGAAATACTTGAGGATGATATTGTTATAGTTGGACCCGAAACTACTACGTATAGCCTGATAGGCGAGTGTGTTATTGGTTGCGACGATGAATCTTTTGACTATTCCAGCTCAGTAGAACAGGGCTTGGTTGATGTAACATTTGAATATAGTTACAGTGAAGAAGCTGAAGTATCCATTGACTTTACCTTCCCACAAATCATTAATGATATTCCAACTAATGGTTCATATACAGGTGCTGATGGAAAAATTTATAGAGTAACAGGAAATGGAACTGTATTCCATTGGACAGGCGATGTTAGCTGTTCTTCTGATTCGCCGACTACATTTGCATTTGAAGGATTAGTCCCTGATTGTGGTGCAGGAAATGCTAATGATGGAAAAGCTAATATCTGGACTGACACTAAAGTGGTAGCTATCAATGGTGTTGCTCTAGTAGATGATCTATTGACATTAGATATTAATGAAGGACCATATTCTCTTAAAGGAGAAAACACAAATATTGTATATTTAGGCTGTCCTATTAATTAAAAAAGATAATACAAAAAACCTCTGAGATCACTCTCAGAGGTTTTTTTATGCCTTTCCGTTTCTTACAACTTCTCGAATACTCTTCGAAAGCTAGTCGCTTCAGCGATTCTTCCATGAAGTTCAGAGATAGGAACTCGCTCCTGCTCAGTTGTATCACGGTGACGGATAGTCACCGTATTGTCTTCTAAAGTCTGATGATCTACTGCGATACAGAATGGCGTTCCGATTAAATCCTGACGCGCATAACGCTTACCGATTGAAGCGGCATCTTCATAGATGATATTGAAATCATATTTCAACAATTCCACGATCTCTTTTCCTTTTTCCGGTAAGCCGTCTTTCTTCGTGATAGGAAGAATTGCCGCCTTTACTGGAGCGATAGCTGGATGTAGTTTAAGGTAAGTTCTGCTTTTCTCCTCAGTGTTCTCTTCTGTGTATGCATTGCAAAGTGTCAGTAGGAACAATCTATCTGCTCCGATAGAAGTCTCGATTACATACGGAATGTAATTCTGATTCACTTCCGGATCGAAATACTGCTGCTTCTTTCTGGAGAACTCTTGGTGTGATTTAAGATCAAAATCAGTTCTGGAGTGGATACCTTCCACTTCTTTGAAGCCAAATGGGAAATCAAATTCTATATCCATCGCTGCATTGGCATAGTGAGCCAGCTTCTCGTGATCATGCTTTCTCAGTTTTTCTGCAGGAGTACCCAAAGCCAAATGCCATTTCATCCGCATATCAGCCCATTTCTGATACCATTCCAGCTCAGTGCCAGGACGCACGAAAAATTGCATCTCCATTTGCTCAAATTCACGCATTCTGAAGATAAACTGACGGGCTACGATTTCATTTCTGAAAGCCTTACCGATCTGAGCAATTCCGAAAGGAACCTTCATTCTTGCCGTTTTCTGCACATTCAGGAAGTTGACAAAAATACCCTGAGCAGTTTCTGGTCTTAGGTAAATCGTAGTAGAATCCTCTGCAACAGAACCGACCTGAGTAGAGAACATCAGATTGAACTGACGAACATCTGTCCAGTTGGAAGTACCTGAAATAGGGCATTTGATGCCTTCATTGGTAATCAAATCTCTTACACCTTCAAGATCTTCTGCTTCCAGCAACCTTGCCAAAGCTCCAGTCAAGGCATTTGCCTTTTCTATATCACCAGCTCTTTCAAATACCGCAGCATGCTCTTCAACCAAAACATCCGCACGGTAGCGCTTCTTTGAGTCCTTGTTGTCGATCATAGGATCGTTGAATGAATCTACGTGACCGGAAGCTTTCCAAGTGGTAGGGTGCATAAAAATAGCTGCATCGATCCCCACAATATTGTCCTGTACCCGTGTCATAGTCTCCCACCACAGGCGTTTCAGGTTGTTTTTCAACTCTACACCATAAGCACCATAATCATACACAGCCTGCAAGCCATCGTAGATCTCAGAACTAGGGTAAACAAATCCATACTCTTTAGCATGGGAAATAATATCTTTCAATTGCGCGTTTTCCGCAGGAGTTGCTGTTTTTGCCATAGGCGCAAAAATAGGGAAAATGAATGAATCCCCGTAGAAAAATGAAAGTCTTAAAGGTTTGGAAGAATATACTGCAACTAAAAAACTATAGATATCGTGTAACCCTGAAACCTAAACTAAATCCTTTACCAATGAAAAGATTCTTACTTGGATTATTCTTGTTTCAGCTCTTCACTTTTGCGGCAAATGCTCAGATTCAAAAAGGGAGTATTATGCTGGGAGGAAATTTGAATTACATGAATAGTAGTTCAAATTCAAACTCAAATATAAGCTCTCCATCTACAGTAAACTCAACTACAGATGGCAAATCCAACTCATTTACATTCAACCCTAAAGTAGGATTTACTTTAAGTAATAATTGGGTTGTTGGACCTATGCTGATTTTAAGCTCTTCAAAAGGCACTTCTGAAAGTAATTGGTTATCAGGATCAAATTCTATAACTGATTATACGACAACTAAAAATAGTTCCTTCGGAGCTGGAGCTTTTGCTAGAAAGTACATCCAATTTAGTGACAATTTTTCAGCATTCGGGGAGGTGAATGCTACTCTGAACAATCGGAAGGAATATAGAAGTAGCGAAAACTCTAGTCAATTCGAAGAAGCCGAAAACAAGTTTAATGAGATTCAGGGCTCCATACAGGCTGGACTAGCCTATTTCCCGAAAAATTGGATTGCGATAGAGCTTTCTGCTAATATCCTTCAGTATTCACATTATGGTCAAAATCGAGACACTGAATTACAGGATTTTGAAACCAACCAAAACTCTTTTGGATTTAATCTTAATGCCTCCGCTATCAATCTCGGCGTCTCTTTTTTCCTAAATAACAAATAAGCCTTCTCTAAAACTTAAAAAGGTCAACTCATCGCTGGGTTGACCTTTTTTGGTTGTTGATGGTTTTATTTTTCTATCTAAACGTGTACTTCACTCCTATCCCTCCTCTGAGGTAAGTATGGGAATGATTGGCAATCACTGGTGCTGCTTCTATCAAAAACCCCAAATTCTTAGTGTTAAATGGCTTAATCAGTACGCCTACAGGTATTGCGACATAGATATCGTTGTGATCGTCGTGATGCTTGTGGTGATGATCACCAAGTAATCCCAAACCGGCACCCACATAGGCATTGACTTCACTTTTTCGCACGAAATTATAGCCACCCATCAGTTCCAGCCCGATGTCATGACCAATCCCTAGTCTTGCTTCGCCAAAGAATTCTTTGTCTGGATCTGTACCCACTGTTATGAATGTATCTGAAGTCTGAAAATTGAGGCCTACTGAAACTTGGGCTTTAGAAATCGATATAAATGCAAAAACTGCAAATGTTAATAAGAGTACTTTTTTCATGTCGGTTTAATTATTTCCAAACCTTACCCTAAAAAAGAGCCAGACTTAAATCTATTACCAACCTCCATCTTCTTTTGATATCCTATTCCCAGACTTAGCACTTTCAAAAGAGGCCTCTATGATCTTCAAAACACTGATTGTCTGAGGAATTGTGATGAAAAGAGTTGTTCCTTTTGAGATAGCATCAGCAACATTCTGATACAGAATTCTATAATTCCCTGGAATAGTTTCATAAGCTTTTGTCTCCTCACTGAGGAAAATTTTCCCCCACTTCTCCTCTGTTTCCACACCCAAAGTTGGGCCTTCTGGCTTTTCACCTGCTTTAAACGCCGCTTCTTGGACATCTAAACCAAACTTTTGATAGGATCCATTTTTCCCTAAAAGCAAAAACTTAGGAGTAGGCACATTCACAAGAGCACCTGCGGTCACTCGCGCCTTTAGCGACCCATAATCCAAAATAATATCAAAGTAATCATCAGCCACGGCGCCAGTTCGTTGCATGCGAATATCTGCTTGAACCCAATTTGGAAGCCCAAAAAGTAATACTACTTGATCTATCAAGTGAGACCCTAAATCAAAGGTGATCCCATTTCCTGGAACTTCCTTCTCTCTCCAGTTCTCTGTAATATCCGGGCGAAAGCGATCAAAATGTGATTCCAAATAGACCAAATCGCCAAGATCTCCTTCTCGAACTAACTTCTGCAAGGTCATGAAATCTCCATCGTAGCGACGGTTATGAAAGACCGAGCAAATCAACCCTTTTTTCTCAGCCAACTTATGAAGCTCCTCAGCTTCGTGAGAAAAAATCGTCACGGGTTTGTCCACAACCACATGCTTTCCGGAATTCAGGCATTGCTTTGCCATCGGAAAGTGAAATTCGTTCGGTGTGGTGATGATTATCAAATCTGCCGCATCTGCCGCTAGTAGTTCCTCCAGGCTCCTATACGTAGTTACTCCTTCATATAATTCTTCACAGCGATTGGTACGTCGCTCCACTGAAGCGACCAAATCGAGATCAGGGCACACATCAATAAGTGGCGCATGCATTTTTTCAGCCACTGAACCGAAGCCTACAATAGCAGTTTTGATAGGATTACTCATGATTAAATATTCATTTCGTGAGCCTTATTGACGAGCTCTATTCTGGAGCTAACCTGCAGCTTCGAGTGGATATTTTTGCGATGTGTTTCTACAGTTTGTTTACTCAAATTGAGCATTTGAGCAATTTCCTTATTCTGAATTCCGTCCTTGATCAGATGAATTATTTCTGTTTCGCGTCGCGAAAGCTTATATCGTGAACGGAATGCATCAAAATATGCACCTTGAAGGGCTTGTTTTTTCACCCTGTCAAAATTCAAGACGTGACGGCCTTCAAAAACTTCACGAATGGTAAAAATCAACTCGTCAGGATCAGCATCTTTTAGGATAAAAGCATCAGCTCTCTGATCGATACATTTCTTATAGATCTTCTCCTCATCGTACATAGAGAGTACAATTACCTTTAGGTTGGAGAAGTTTTCTTTGCAATGATCCAATACTCCAAAGCCATCCATTATGGGCATATTCAGATCGGTAAGCACCACATCTACCTCATTATCTGCGAGATAGTCACATAGCTCTTTTCCGTTAGCAAATACGTCGGTAACCAAAAGGTCATCCTCTTCCTCGAGAATTCCTTCAATTCCTTTTGCAAATAATTTATGGTCATCAGCCAGGGCAATCCTGATCATTGGTAAGGGAGATTAGTACTTCAGGGTAATTTCACTTCAAATTATACCCTAAAATCTAATTTGGCAAGGTTAAAGTGATTTCTGTTCCTTTGCCAATAGCAGAACTCAGTTCAAATTGACCTCCAATCGTCTCCATTCTCTTGCGGAGATTGAACATCCCACTACCCTGAGAGTCTTGGGATGCGACAAATCCCCTGCCATCATCTTTGATCAAAATGCGTTTGACATTCCCACTTTCATGTATTCTAATTTGAATAGTTTCAGGAGATGCATGCTTGATAGCGTTATTGAGAGACTCTTGGATTACCCTAATTAATACAAGTTTTTGGTCTTTAGGCAAATCCAGTAATTCAAAATCTGCCTCTAGTGAGGTTTCACAAAAGCCAGTATTTTGAATTCTTGCCAATTGTTGAGCAACAAATTCATTGATGCTAAGTGTTTCTACCCAATCAAGATTCAATTGCTTGGAGAGTCCACGCACCTCCTGGATTGCCTGACTAAGAATTTCCTTTCCCTCGGATTGTTTCTCTGGCTTTATTGATCCAAAATTCAGCTTAGCAAGTGAAAGTAACTGTCCTATGTTATCATGAAGCTCTCTTCCGATATAGGTTAAGGTTTCCTGCTGGATTTCATTTTCAATATTCAGCAAGGTTTTTTCATGTTCAGATTTGATCTGATCCATTTTTTGACGGTTTTGTGCCTGCCGCTGTCTGTGGATAAAAACCATGGACACCACGAAAGTGGACATGATTCCTCCAAGGAATATTGTTGCAAATATTATTACATAAATCTGATCTTCAGATGCTTCCATGAGAGTACGGTTCTATTTCAAATATTTTAGTCAGACTTGGTGATGCCACCCACAATACAAGTATGGAAAGATTAATAACCCCTAAAACTCTATTAATCTGCATGAGGGAAATGGCTAATTCTTTGTTTATGTTCCACAAATACAATAAGGCGACAGAGTTGATATAAGTAAGGGAATAGGTGAATAGTATAAAAGTCATTTGCCAAAAAGACAATAATTTAAATGGGTTGGAATTGAGATAATTGTCTTCGGTAATTAAACCGATAAAATAAAGGCCACTACCTACTAAAATCATATTAGCTCCTATTGCAAAAATGATGGGTTGGTTTGTGTAAATAGGCTCTATACCGAGGAGCTGTATTGCTATTACCAGGACAATGAATACAAAGACCAGCCAGTTGATGTATTTCTTTTTGGAGGGTACAAGCCAATTTTTGATTAAAAAAAGATACAGAATAGTACCTATTTGATAATAACCAATATTAAATAGCCAAACATTGTATGTTGGGTTCTCCACATTACCCAATGCGGCATTTACCAATTTATTAAATTCAAAATTGTACTTTAAATAACCCCCCATATTCTCATATAACACCGTAAATGCTAAAATTAAAAACGGAAACCAGAAGAATTTATCAGCCTTAAGATGTTTCGGTAATTTTAGGAAATAGAAAATGCCTACAATCAATAGGAAAGATATTGCTATTAGATACCAATCGGTAAATATTTGGTAAAACCTACTTTCCATCTTTAAGAGACAGTCGGCTCAGGATCACAGAATGGGGGACACATCGCTCCTACATTTTGATAATCCTCTTCTGGATTTGAAAAAGTAATTTGGTTTTCGTTTAGGTTAGCTGCTCTCATGACTACAGTTAACGCGCCGGTTAATTGATCCACTTCGTTTGGGTGATATTTAGCAGCTACTTCTTCCGTATATTCAGTGATATAAAACTGAATACCTCCTTTTTTGGGATCCTTGTCAGCTTTTACTAGCAAGCCTTCCAAGGTTTCTCTATCAAAAAAAATCCAATTTGTCTGATCGATTTTATCCTTGCCTTTTTTGTCTTTAGCAGGCTTACCCTTCTTCACTTCCTTGCTGTACTTTAACTTCATGCTCTCGAAGTCTTCTTTAGAAATTTTCATGAAAATTAAGTTTGTAAAAATTTTAGATGATTGTAAGCTGTAGAAATAATTCCCCAAAAGATAATGATTTTATTCGCCACATGACTAGTCCTGAATTTGGTTTGATGGATCAAATTTTACGAGCCATAAGATTTATAAAATGGTTCATTTTCAAAGACTTTTGGAATCAATGGCGAGGCAATAGTCACTGTTAGAACTCCCAAAGTACAAATCCACATGAAATAGGAAAACTGCTGTAAACCACTTCCTAATACTGGATTGACAGCAAATAGATAAAGCAGGGCTACAGAGGATATATAATTCAATGAAAACGTGAACATTATTACAGTCATTTGCCAAAATGATACTAACCTAAGTGGATTGCTTTCTAAAAATTGGTCTTGCGTAATCATTCCAATAAAATATAACCCGCTCCCTATCAAGATCAAATTAGCTCCAAGCGCAAAGATTATAGGCTGATTATAATACAGCGGTTCTATACCTGAAAACTGAAGTGCACATGCCATCGATATGAAAACGATAATCATCCAGTTGATGTATTTCTTTTTAGATGGCGGGAGCCAAGTCTTGATCAATACTAAATACAGGATCACACCTACCTGCCTTCTGGCAATATTGAAGAGCCAAAGGTTAAACTGAGGATATTCAGTATTTCCCAGGTAGGCATTTACAGCTTTTTTTAAGTCATAATTATAATTCGTATAAGCTCCAAAATTTTCATAAAACACGGTAAATGTTAAAATCAAAAAAGGAAGCCAATACTGAATATTGGCTCTCTTTTCTTTTGGTAACATGATGAAAAAAACTACACCGATTATCAATAGTAAATTGGTGCTAATAGTAAACCAATCAGAAAAAGCTAGTAACAATCTACTATCCATACTTTTTCTTAATTACCCGTAGGGTCTGGCTCACATTTAAACGGACACTCCACACCTCCTCCTTCAAAGCCTCCACCATCTTCGTCTACGAAAAGCAGCTGACTATCTTTTAGATTGGCAGCACGCATCACTATCGTAAGCTGACCTTCGTATGCGGCGGCTTGATTTGGGTAAACCAGGTTCGCTGTTTCTTCAGTGTATTCTGTAATGTAGAATTGAATCCCACCTACTTTTGGATCTTCATCGACTTTTGCCAGCAGGCTTTCCAGTGTCCCCCTGTCAAAAAACACCCAGTTCAACTGGTTATCTTTATCTTTCCCTTTTGCTCCTTTAGCAGGTTTGCCTTTTTTGACTTCTTTGTCATATTTGGCTTTCATGCTCTCGAAGTCTTTCTTTGAAATTTTCATGTAAGATCTATTTTTTAAAAATTTGAAATTGATTAAACACTGTAGAAATAATTCCCCCAAAAGATAAGGGTTTTATAGTCCTCAAGACAATAAAAAAGGAGCGGGTATCACTACCCGCTCCTTTTATAATTCTATTAATACCGATATTTATGCAAGCTTTTTAGCCTCTTTATTTGCATTCTCATTGTCAATCTCTCTTTTCATCAAATCCACAACAATCGGTGTTGCGATGTAGATCGAAGAATAAGTACCCACCAATACACCAATAAATAGGGCAAAAGAGAATCCTCTCAATACTTCACCGCCGAATATTAGTAATACAATCACAACGATCAACGTAGTAAATGAAGTAATCAATGTACGTCCTAAGGTCTGGTTGATGGCGTCATTGAATACTTTCACCAACTTATGCGTTCCTCTGCTTTCGATATTCTCACGAATACGGTCAAACACGATCACAGTATCGTTAATGGAGTAACCAATCACTGTCAATACCGCAGCAATAAATACTTGGTCGATCTCAAAAGTAGCTCCAAATGCACTCGCGATAGCAAAGGCTGCAATCACAAATAGCGTATCGTGAATCAAGGCAATAATAGATGCCAGGGAGAATTGCCACTTACGGAATCTCAATAAGATATAAAGGAAAATAGCGACCAAAGCTACAACCATTGCTTCAACGGAAGATGCTTTAATATCATCCGCTACTGTAGCACCAACTTTAGAAGAGCCTGTGATGGCAAATTGACCAGAAGCTAACGTTTCTGCGTCGTCAGTGAATGCTAATCCAGTAACCGTAGCAATTCCTTCTTTTACTTTACTTTCTACCTCAAGGTTAGATTCAGCATCATCTTCATTTACTAAATAAGAAGTGGTAACCTTTAGTACATTGTTAGACCCGTAAGTTTTTACTTCTACCGATCCATCAAACTCCCTATCCAAACCTGATTTTAAATCAGAAGCAGCCATAGGCTCATCAAATGCAACGATGTAAGAACGTCCACCTGTAAAGTCAACTCCGAATTTCAAGCCATTCACAGCAGCTATTCCCAAACCAATCACAATGATGGAAGTGGAAATAAGATAAGCAACTTTTCTTTTACCCAAGAAATCAAGATTCAATGAGCTCAATGAATTTTTAGCAAATGGAGTGGCGAAACTAATCGAGCTCTTATCTCCTTTCTTACTCATCCAGGATACAATCACTCGAGTGATAAATACTGCGGAGAAGAAGGAAGAAGCAATACCTATCATCAACACAATTGCAAATCCTTTTACTGGACCTTGACCTAATGCATAAAGAATAGCACCTGTAAGGAAAGTCGTTACGTTCGAATCGAGAATGGCTGAGAAAGCCTTATTGTAACCTGCATTGATCGCAGCTAATAAGCCAACTCCATTGCGAAGCTCCTCTTTGATACGCTCAAAAATCAATACGTTCGCATCAATAGACATACCTATTGTCAACACGATACCAGCAATACCTGGCAAGGTCAAGGCTGTACCTAACTGGGCCAAAATACCCAGGATAAAGAAGATGTTGAACACTAATGCAGCAATAGCTACCAGGCCACCTTTTGAATAGTAAGCCATCATGAAAAGAACCACAATAGCCAAACCAGCTACCATGGAGATCAAACCTTGGTTCAATGCTTCTCTACCCAAAGTAGGGCCGATGATGCTTTCTTCCACGATCTGCGTAGGAGCAGGAAGAGAACCTGACTTAAGAATGTTAGCCAAATCCTGTGCCTCCTGAAGTGAGAAGTTTCCGGCAATTTCTGATTGACCAGAAGGAATCTCTCCGTTTACAACCGGAGCTGTATAAACATAGTCATCCAATACTACCGCAATTCTTCTACCGATATTCTCAGCGGTTAACTTTCTCCATTTTCTTGCACCATCTGCATTCATTTGCATGGAAACTGCAGGCCTAGACGTTTGGTCCAATGTCTGACGAGCATCAGTCACTACATCACCTTCAAGTGGAGCTTCGTCCGTTCCTCTTTCAGTTTTAATTGCAAAAAGCTCCAACGTTTCAGTACCATCTTCAGCTTCGAAAGGCTTCACACCCCAAAGCAGCTTAATATCTCTTGGCAATAGACTTTTGTAATCCTCATTTTTGATGATACGGTTGATTGCCATGGTATCACGAAGCTCATATGCAAGACCATAATTAGGTTTTAACAAGCTGAATAATGGGGAGATACTGTTATCACCAGATCTAGAAGGATCGATTTCAGCCAGTTGTTTTTCTAAAGCATTTCTCAGTGAATCATCACCTGTAAGATTCTCAGTAGATACCGTATCCTCACTAGCAGGTTCAGCTGATTGATTTGCAGCTACCCAGGCACTGTTTACAGCTTCTAGAGCTGCACCGATTTCATTTGATTCAGCTACTTCCCAGAACTGTAGTTTTGCTACACCCTGAAGTAAGTTTCTTACTCTTTCCTGATTGTCTACACCCGGTAATTCGATCTGAATACGACCAGAACCTTGGATTCTCTGAATGTTTGGCTGAGAAGTCCCGAATCTATCGATACGAGTTCTAAGGATATTAAAAGAACGCTCGATAGCATTTTCAATCTCGTTGTCTATAATTTCAAGAATTTCAGAATCAGAGGATTCCAAAGAAATCCGACCTCTATTGGCTGCTGTAGCGAAAATACTACTAAGCTTTTGATTTGGGCTATTTCTCTGGAATGCAGCATAGAATAAATCCACATACTTAGCGGTAGAAGTTTTAGCTTCTTCACGAGCTTCTTCTACAGATTTATTGAAAGCTACATCTTTTGGGTTGCCAGCAAGTCCTTTTACAATCTCCACTGGAGAGACAGCCAAAGTCACGTGCATACCGCCTTGAAGGTCAAGACCCAGACCAAGTTCGGTTTCCTTTACTTCCTGGAAAGTATAATCAGCCCCTAAGAAGCTGTACACAGGAGCTCTCCAGATAGAGTCTAGGTAGCTTTGTCTTTTAGAAAAATCCACGTTGCCAGCAGCATCAGTTGCATATTCCTGGGCCTCGTTTTGGATATTGTTTGATACAAATGTGAATGACAGATAGTACAAGCATAATGCTGTAACGATCACTGTCAAAAACACAATGACACCTTTGTTTTGCATGAGAAATTAAAATTATTAATTGATTGTAAATACAGATTTATGGCTTAACCAATAAAAGGTAAGCGCTTGGATGATTCGGGAATTATTTGAAATCAGGGTCCTTTGGTGGATATTATTCGCTCAAAAAGTATTTCTACGAGCTGATTTGGTTGAAAAACTGAGGTGGATTCGGTGATGAAGGTGGAACCATCAAATCTTACAATGTCCTGAATTAGGTAAAGTAAGCTGTGGGAAACATGAACCACAAACGGTACCACGGCATCTACTGCCACATTTAAAAAAGTCTGATCCTGATCATTTGAAGTAGTTTTGTCTTGCTTTTCGACTTTAACCGATTCTCCATTTTCAGGAACATATTCTACGCTTGAAATAAATAAACAGAATAGCAATGCCAGCATCACAGTAATGCGCTGTTGGAATAAGTTGCTATTTCGTTTTGTTGCTTTCATGCGGCGCAAATATAGCCAATTATTTAAATTGACCATTTCTCATCTTAGAATTTCTGATCGTGGACTCTAAATTCAAAATAAAATGATATAAATCAGAGTATTAACAGAAGTATTAAGAGGTCCTCACTCGTAAGTAAGTGCGGATTACTTCAAGCGCTTTATCGAAATTATGATTATTGGGAACGATCAGATCTGCATCATTCATAAACGGCTTGATATATTTCTCATAAGTAGGCATCACGTGCTGCTCATAGCGATATAGCACATCGTCCAGGTCATAGCCACGTTCTACTTTGTCCCGAATGATTCTTCTTTTCAACTTGATGTGATCCTTCGCATCAATAAAAACCTTCAGGTCAAGAAGGTTCGCCAACTCTGGATAGTAAAGCACGAAGATTCCCTCCACCACTACTACAGGAGCAGAAGAAAAAGTTAACATTTTTGGTGTTTTCGCTGCATTGTTGAAGGTGTATTCCTCTCTGTAGACCGTTTCTCCAGCTTGGATTTTACGGATATCTGCCGCGTACTCTTCAAAATCTATACTTTCCGGTCGATCAAAATTATGAACTCCATGATCATCTATCGGCTGCATCTCCCTCGGCTTGTAGTAATTATCCTGAGAGATCAGGCAAACTTCACCTTCTTCAAATGAACTGAGCAACCGCTCTAAAAAAAGTGTTTTTCCCGAAGCAGATCCTCCCGTGATACCGACGATGAATGGTTTTTGCATGAGGCAAAGTTAAACTGATTTTCTACTTTATACAGAATTATCTATGGCTTAGGAAGGTTATTAACTCGCTGACAGCTTTTCCTCTATGGGAGATTTGATTTTTCTCTACCATACTCAATTCAGCAAAAGACTTAGAATGTCCCTTAGGAAGAAAGACAGGGTCATATCCAAAGCCTCCATCTCCCGTTCTACTTCTCAAAATCTCACCTTCTGCCACACCTTCAAATTTGTACTCTTCCTCACCAAGCAACAGGGCAATAACAGTTTTAAATCGTGCGGTGCGAAGGGAAGTATCTCCAATATTTTTTAATAATAAATCAATATTTCGCTGGTCACTTCTAGGTTCGCCAGCGTACCGTCCAGAATAAACTCCAGGCTCCCCTTCCAATGCATCAACCTCCAACCCTGTGTCATCAGCGAAGCAATCCACTCCAAAATGCTCCTTAACATACTTGGCTTTCTGAAACGCATTATGCTCCAGCGTGTCGCCTGTCTCTGGAAGCTCTTCGGAGCAACCAATATCTTTCAATGAAACAATTTCAAAGCTATCACCCAGTGCAGCTTTTACTTCTTCAATTTTCTTCGGGTTGTTTGTAGCAAAGCAGATTTTCATAGTTCAAAAATAGTGGATAATGAATACTTGCCATGAAGCTATTACATATAATTCTCTTGATTAAAGGCTAGAAGACCATAGACGGGACAAGCTGCAGCGGCCTCAATAGGAGTGTTTAGCATGCATGAAGGAGCATTTAAAAATACTTTTTACACCTTTTATATTTCATTCTTATACGAAACACCATTTCTTCCAGAACCATTAAGCTTTTGTAAAACCTTCCATATGCCTGTGCATTAAAAAATAGAAACCTGTAATTTAGAATTCCACTTTTGATTTAAAGTCATGAAGAAAATTACCATTTATTGCGGTTCCAGAAAAGGCGATAGTTCAGTTTATGAGGAAGGTGCCCGAGCATTGGCTCAGGAGATGATCAAACGGGATCACTCGCTGGTATATGGAGCCGGAAGAGTGGGATTGATGGGCGTGATCGCTGATGAAATGCTGGAAGCTGGAAAGGAAGTTCTGGGAATCATTCCACAGAAACTCGTGGATCGGGAAGTAGCACACCGTGGCTGTACTGAACTGATCATCGTGGAGACCATGCGTGATCGAAAATGGCTGATGGCTGAGAGAGGTGACGCATTTATTGCAATGCCTGGAGGAATCGGGACTTTGGAAGAGCTTTTTGAAATCATGACGCTAAACCAGCTTCATTATATACAAAAACCACTGGCACTCTATAATGTGAATGGGTACTTTGATAAACTGATTGCATTTTTAGAACATGCCATGAAGGAGGGATTTATGTATCCTGAGCAGGAGGAATTGTTGATCATTTCTGATGATCCTGTGGATTTGCTCGATAAGATCGAAAAATATGAGGCGAGAAGGCCGGCGGATTGGGGGTGAAAAGTGTTCAGTTTTTAGTCTCAGTCTCAATATTCAGTTTAGAAACCCAAAGTAGAAAGTTATCCCTCAGTTAATAATAAGTGTTTAAAATGTTGAAGTTCGAATGATGAAGTTTCGGAAAGGCACCGGGCATCCGACACCTGACATAAAACATAATTTAAAACCATCCTAAAAAGATAATTTCGTATTTTTGCGAAGCATGATCCAAAAACTCTTTCCATTAGACAAAAATTACATTCTTCGACAGGCACAATCCGTGCTTGAAGAAGAACTAATTGATCGAATGGTTTTTGAATTGAAGCGCTCTTATACTTCATTGTACAACCCGCTTCAATTAATGGATGAGACTTATGCTCAAATACTTGACTGCTTCGAATTTCCTAGAGATCGGGTTCGTTTGATATACCGTCAGCTTTGTGGCATCTATCGCTACAAGCATGGTGACAATCAATTGGAAATGCTTTTTGATGGAAGAACTCATCTGGAGAAGTTTCAGGAAGATTGGTCCGCTGCATTGGTCGCCTATGTCCGGGATTTGGGGATTTACGAGCAATACGTGAAAACGATGCTGAGAATGACCATACTTTTTGATACCGAGTCCCGTGCTGAATGGGCTGAAAATCACTGCAAAGCTTTTATCAATCAGCACTTCGAATTGAAAGTGGTAAAAAGACAAGGGGAACTTCGCCTGAAAGTTGGGTAAATTAAATTTGCTGTTTCAACGCCATTTTACTTTGATGTATTCATCAATTTTCTGAAATCTCTCTGGAATAGACTTGAGAATACTTGCTCGCAACACTTCAATCAGAGCTTCCTTTGTAAAGCTACTGTGTACAACGAGACTGATTTCACGAACAGGCTCCGGAGAGTCAAACCTTCGGATTCTTTCATTCCCAAATTCTGAAAGCACCGCCATCTCAGGGACAAGTGTATACCCAACCCCTTTGTCCACTAATCGAATCAAAGACTCAATCGATCCACTTTGATATTCAAAACCAAAGTTATTTCTGGTTCTATCACTTTCGCAGATCGCCAAGGTCTGCTCTCTAAAGCAATGTCCCTCATCCAAAACTAGCATTTGGTTTGGATCCAAAACTGACGGGGTGATATGCCATTTTTTACAAAGCGGATGATCTTTTGGTAAATAGAGCAAGAAAGGCTCATTGAAAAGTGAAATCTCCCGTATGGATTTCTCCTCAACTGGAGTGACCAAGATCCCGATGTCCAATGTGCCTTTTTGAAGTTCTGAGATGATTTCCATAGTTTGAAGTTCCCTAATCTTCAGTTTCGTCTTAGGATTTGCTCGTACAAATTCTGGCAAAAACAAGGAAAGTAAATAGGGAGCAATGGTAGGAATCACTCCAATAGTAAACGTTCCGTCCAACGATTCCTTTTCATCTTGGACAAACTCATTTAAATCGGCCACTTCCCGAAGAATTTGTCGGGCCTTTAGCAGGATTTGCTCCCCGGCTAGGGTGGGTTTTACCGGCTTGGCGTCACGATCAAAAATTTTGACACCGATCTCTTCTTCCAATTTTTTGATCTGCGTTGTCAAGTTTGGCTGAGAGACATGGCAACTTTCAGCAGCTTTCACAAAATGGCGGTGATTATCCAAGGCAACGATATACTCTAATTGATACAGGGTCATATAACTCAAAGTTATAAAGAGATAACAATTATTAATTTGATTGATGAGAAATTCATGGACAACTTTGTGTAACAATTTTGAAAACTAAACCTTACAATATTATGAGCAGCAGAATGCTTGGCTTGGGTGCTGAATTCCCAGCTTTCGAAAAAACCGCAGTAGTTTCTAGAGAAAAAGGACAAGAATTCCAGACGATCAGCAACAATATCCACACTGCCGACGGCAAATGGATGGTGATGTTCTGGTGGCCAAAGGATTTTACTTTTGTTTGCCCAACTGAAATCGCTGAATTCAACAAGAATGCAGGTGAATTTGCAGACAGAGATACAGTATTGGTAGGAGCTTCTACTGATTCTGAATTCGTTCACTTGGCTTGGAGAAACAACCACGAAGATCTTCGTGACCTTACTTTCCCTATGCTAGCTGATACTTCTAAGTCTCTTGCAGAAGAACTTGGTATTCTGGAAGCATCTGAGAAAATCGCTTACAGAGCTACTTTCATCATCGATCCTCAAGGAATCGTTCGTTGGGTATCTGCATACGATCTTTCTGTAGGTAGAAATGTAGAGGAAGTATTGAGAGTGCTTGATGCGCTTCAAACTGACGAGCTTTGCCCGTGTAACTGGGAAAAAGGAGAAGCTACCTTGAACCTGAACTAATTCAGATCTCAAACCTAATAACAGCAAAGGAGATCCCAGGGTCTCCTTTGCTTGTTTTCAAACCTTAATCTGACACCATGGAAGTATTAAATCTTAATCAATCAGTAGCCGAACTATTAGAGGTAGTTGGCTTGAATGAAGAATTTACGAATGAATCTTTGAGAAATCTGGGCGATTCAGATTCCAGATATGTGAAGGATTTGAAACTCAACTTCAAGACTATCCTCAAAGGCGATAAGCTAAACCAAAAAGAAGTAGCTTTAATGGGATTGGCGCTTGCAGCTAACGCGGCAAACAACCCCCTTCAGGTATTTTTTAGAAAATTAGCTGAGGAAAACGAAGCTACTATTGCCGAGATCGGTGAAGCAGTGGCCTGTGCTTCTTTGCTTAGCAGCAATAATGTATTGTATAGATTCCGCCACTTTGTGGAAAAGGAAAAGTACGGTCAAATTCCTGCAAGACTTCGTATGAACATCATGATGAATCCTGTGTTAGGGAAAGAGTTCTTCGAATTGATCTCCACTGCAGTGTCTGCGGTGAATGGCTGCCAAATGTGTGTAGCGTCTCACGAAAACCACCTAATCGAATTAGGATCCAGCGAAGAAAGAATCTTCGAATCTATCCGTATGGCTTCTGTCATCACAAGTATGGTGAAGGTGATTTATTAAAAAATTATAGTCCGGTATATAAATGCAAAAACCTCCTGAGTAATCGGGAGGTTTTTTAATTTTTCACAGAAACATTTCACTAAGACTTAAATTTTATCTTAGTATTACTTACCCTTGTTTACCTCTTTTTATTACATATGATGGCAGATGAGGGTAACTTAATAAAATTGGAATGAAGATATTAACTTGTTTTATTGTGATGCTCAGTCTATATGGCTGTGTTGGAAGAAATAATTGTGAATTAAGTACTCAAAAATTTGATTTGAACTTGCCATATGAGGAAAGTTTGGATTTTAGTTTTTGTAATATAAACCCGAATTATTTTCAGCTCCATTTTTCTGGTGAATTGGAGGGAGATATCCTATTATTAGAATACTATAAATTTTCAGGAAACGGAAAAATAGACACTTTGATCACCGCAGATTACTATGCGAATGAATTTATTTTCAAGTATTCTCCACTAGGAGAAGTAAAAGGGGATTTGGATTTTGATATTTCTCTTCGGTAAACTTGAATTTTGAAAAACTTCAAATTCCGCAACAATAAACTCTTCCTCATGTCTATAAATAAGCTTTCAGTCATATTAATAATTTTTGCACTTTCATCATGTGACTTATTATCCAAACCTTCATGCAAATCAATAGTTATTTCAGATGGTAAACAACTTGATTCTATAGCAAGTGGTTTGGATAAATTTGATGCTGTAAACGCTTTTTCTTTACGGATAAAAGGTACCATTGATAAGGATATTACGCTACATCAGTTTCAACTTCCTGCAGGAAAAATTGATACTATAACCGAGCCCTTTGACTATTATGGCCCTAATTTCATCTATAAAATAAATAACCCTGACGGGGCCAAAGGTGATTTAGAGCTTTGTGTAACTTTTTACCACTGATTCTAATTATACCTAAACACAAAAGCTCGTCAGTAAATCTGACGAGCTTTGTATTACTAAATCCCTGAATACTGAGACTGACTACTGCCTTCTTCTACTTCCCCCATTCCGTATGAAAAATCCCCTCACGATCAGTACGCTCGTAGGTATGCGAGCCGAAGTGATCACGTTGCGCTTGGATCAGATTTAGAGGCAGTTTAGTAGAAGTGTAAGCATCAAAGTAACTCAATGCAGAAGAAAGTCCCGGAACAGGAATTCCATTTTTTGCTGCAAAAGCAACTACTTCACGAACTGCAGGTAAAGTGCCCTGAACTTTAGGTACAAATGAAGGAGACAGCAACAAATTCGGAATGGAATTATCCGCTGTGTAAGCCTCTGCGATATCAGCCAACAATCCTGCACGGATAATACAGCCGGCTCTCCAGATTTTGGCGATTGTAGACATATCGAGGTCATAGCCATAATCCTTTGAAGCGTACATCAATTGATGCAATCCTTGCGCATAAGCGATGATAAAGGAGAAATAAAGCGCTTGCTCTGCTTGAGCGATCAACTCTTCTTTTGCGATATGAGCAACTTCTGGTCTAGTGTATAATTCGTCTGCCTGAACCCGCTCGTCTTTCAATGCAGAAATCTCACGCATACTAACCGCCATATCAATCGTCGGAACAGGAATTCCTAAGTCCATTGCATTCTGCGAAGTCCATTTACCAGTTCCTTTTTGCTTGGCTTTATCCAGAATCATATCCACCAAATCAGCAGAAGTCAGCTCATCTTTTTGAGTGAAAATCTCAGCTGTGATTTCTACCAAAAAAGATTGCAATTGACCTTTATTCCAAGAGTCATACACTTGATGAAGTTCTTCATTCGATAGGTTACAGGATTTTTTCAGCAAATCGTAAATCTCTGAAGTCAGCTGCATCATGGCGTATTCTATGCCATTGTGCACCATCTTTACGTAATTCCCAGCTGATTTTGGACCTAGGTAAGCCACGCAAGGTTCACCTTTATATTTCGCAGAGACTGCCTCAAAAATTGGCTTCACATGCTCATAAGCTTCCTTGTCGCCTCCTGGCATGATGCTAGGGCCTTTTCTTGCGCCTTCCGCTCCACCTGAAACTCCAGAACCAAAGAAGTGAATTCCTCTTTCTTTCAAATAAGCCTCTCTTCTGTCGGTATCAGTGAAAAATGAATTTCCTCCATCTATAATGATATCACCTTTGTCTAAAAGCGGAAGTAGGTTTTCTATCGCATGATCTACGATTTTTCCAGCGGGCACTAGAAGCATAATTTTTCGTGGAGTAGATAAAGCTTGAATAAAAGTTTTCACATCTGTGGTAGCTTTCACATTATCCATGCCCTCAGCTTCCACTTCCATAGCCTTCACCTGAGCCTCACTAAGGTCATATCCAAAAGCGCTAAAATTATTGTCAGCGACATTCAAAATAAAATTTCGCCCCATCACTCCAAGGCCAACTAATCCAAAATCATAATTCGTGTACTCCATTGTTTCTTTCTGTTGTTTTCAAATTTGCTTCTAACCCTAATAGCTTGCAAGGTTAGAAATAAATATGGGTTATTTTTGCGTCTATAGCCACCAAAATTAATGGATTGAAGGTTGGCTTTCTAGTAAGATTGATAAATTTGTGACCGCCCAAAGCAGGGTTTTGATACAAAAAATATAAAAATACGCCCAAACTGATGAAGAAAACACAAAACCAGATGCTAATAATTTTTGGTGCGTCAGGTGATTTGACAGCACGAAAACTGGTTCCGGCAATATATAGCCTCTATAAGGGTAAGCATCTTCCAGAAAATTTTGTGGTTTTGGGTGCTAGCCGAAGTGCGATGACGGACGAGGAATTTCGTCAGAAAGTAGTTCAGGAAAGTGAATTTTTGAAGGATAAAATCAGCAAAGAAGAGAAAGCCTACATCGCAGACTTTGCTGAAAAGATGTTTTATGAGGACTTGGGTGACGATTATGATAGCAAGTATGATGGGCTGGCGAAGAGAATAGGTAAGCTAAATAAGGAAAAGGGCTGTGATGAAAATTACATCTTCTACCTATCCACTCCCCCAAGTTTGTATGAAATAATCGCCAAGAATCTTTGCGAAGCGGGTCTTACTACGGAAGAAAATGGCTGGAAGCGAATCATTGTTGAAAAGCCTTTTGGCTATAGTTTGGCTACTGCTCAGGAGCTCAATGCAGGTTTACACAAGTATTTCAACGAACCACAAGTTTATAGAATTGATCATTATTTGGGCAAAGAAACTGTCCAGAATTTACTTGTGACTCGTTTTTCCAATTCTCTTTTCGAGCCTACTTGGAATCGCCGATACATTCACCATGTGGAAATCACCAATGCTGAAACAGTAGGTGTAGAAAAGCGCGGAGGCTATTACGATAAGTCTGGTGCGCTTCGGGACATGTTCCAAAGCCATTTACTTCAAGTCGTTTCCCTTATCGTGATGGAGCCACCGATCAATTCAAGCGCTGAAGAAATCCGGGATGAAAAAGTCAAGGCCTTGAAGTCTCTTCGCATAATGACCAGTGACGAAGAATTGGCCACCCACACCATGAAGGGCCAATATGTAGCTTCAACTATCGATGGCAAAAAAGTGAAAGGTTACCGAGAAGAGGACGGAGTTGATCCTGATTCTAAAACGGAGACTTTTGCTGCGGTTAAGTTTTTTGTGGATAACTGGCGATGGAAAGATGTGCCATTCTATGTACGCACAGCGAAGTATATGCCTACAAAAGTGACAGAAGTTGTGATCCACTTTAAATCCCCTGCACATGAAGTGTTCAAAAGTCAGGATGCATATAAGAAAGACAATAAAATCATCATTCGTATTCAGCCTGATGAGGGAATTCTGATCAAGTTTGGGGTGAAAGTTCCAGGTCTCGGCTTCCACGTAGAGCAGGCAAATATGGATTTCTACTATTCAGATCTTGACTCTGCAGAGATTATGGAAGCTTATGAACGATTGCTTTTGGATGCCATGCAGGGCGATGCGACCCTTTATGCAAGGGCAGATGAAGTGGAAGCAGCTTGGAAATTTGTCGACCCTATTCTTAACTACTGGCAAAACGAAGATGTGCCAACCTACGGCTACGCGGCTGGTACTTGGGGACCTAGAAACTCAGACGAAATGTTTGACGGCCATTTTGGTTGGAGAAATCCAGGAAAACGTCTCACTGACGAAACTGGCTTCTGTATTCTGTAAGATGAAAGCCTTGAATTAATGTATTTTTAAGAAAACTATCCCAAAATGAATATCATCGTTTCAAGTTCCAAGGAAAGCCTTGCAGAAGAATTTGCATACATGCTCAAAGACATGTCTGACACAGGAGAAAAAATCCATGTGGCCCTTTCGGGTGGAAGTACTCCAAAAGTTATTTTTGATTACATCGCTGAGGAGCTTGGCGAAGAAATCTTTTGGGATAACATCAATTTCTATTGGGGCGATGAGCGTTGCGTGCCACCAGACGATTCAGAAAGCAATTATAAGATGACCGTGGATCATTTGCTGTCCAAAATTGATATGCCGGAGGAAAATATCTTTCGGGTTTTAGGAGAAAATGATCCCGAAGAAGAAGCAATTCGCTATAGTAAAGTCCTAGCCGATGAATTGCCGATAGTTAACGGAATTCCACAATTTGATTTGGTCATGCTAGGCATGGGTGATGATGGACACACAGTTTCTATCTTTCCATACAACATCGATTTGTGGGATGCGAAAGAAAACTGCGTGGTAGCTGTTCATCCTGATTCTGGTCAAAAGCGAGTGACGATTACTGGCAAAATCGTAAACAATGCTAAGTCTGTGGCATTCTTAGTTACCGGCGCTAATAAAGCTGATAAAGTGAAAGAAATAGTGATGCTGGAAGGTGATTATGCCAAATACCCTGCTTCTCTGGTCAAGCCAACAAGCGAGGAACTTATCTGGTATCTTGATAGGGATTCTGCGAAAAATTTAGATTTCTCTGAGTAGGCCTAAAGAAAAACAGTGACAAATATCTTGAGTGTGCCCGATAGCATAAAAAAGATAAGATCGTTAAGACAAGTGGAATCATAGCATCATCGCAAAAAGCAATAACTTGGAAAGGCAATAAATGGGTTTAGGTTATTTAACTATTACTTCAGGTTTTGTATAGTTTAAATCTGAGGATTGAAGTATCTTAAGGTACAATTCCTTTCAAACCCATGAGAAAATTAGTGGCCATCTTTTTTTTGTTGACTTGCAAATCAGTTTTTGGACAAGATGAAATAATTAAACCAAAGGATATCCCAGCACTTGACTCGATTATATATTCTCTGGAAGAGGAATATGTAAATGGGAATATTCCTGATTATTTCTCCATGCCACAGACCAGTTCTGATTATTTTGAGATAAAAACCAAAGACCTAAAAGGCTTTGTAGAAGTATTCCACAAGGTAAATAGCACTGAGGAGTTGATGGCAGCATATCCTCAACTGATAGTGGATAGAGATTTGCTTACCGTCAAAAATAAGTACAGAGATTATCAGGACAAGGAGGTTTTAGCCATCAAAACCTTTCAAATAAAAAACAGCAAAAGTCATGAAGTAGTCATTCCATATGCTGATTCACTCGAACATCAATTAAAGTTTTTCGAATCCTACAAAGACAACAAATCAGATTTCTTTACTATTTCAGGATTTTTTTTAGAAGATGATTTCCAATCGTATAAAATTCCTGAGAAGTACGCAGACTGGCTTTTTTATGGGGATGTACTAGTTCAGCCTGAGGAGAAGATTTTCACCAGTGAAAGTAATACAATGACTGACTTTCCGAGTTTTGAGAAAACAGTCATTGACTCATTGGTTTCGTATTTTGAAGTAAAGACAGAAAAGCCAACTTACCCTAAAGACCCTGGTAATTTGAAAGGGTATAGAGATGCTTTGGAAACCTGGAGATCAAAGAGGCATCAAAACCTAGGTGAGATTTATGAAAATGATAAATATTTCAAAACCCTCCTGGATAGTGCGTTGACTTTTGCCGAAAATTCCAAAGTGACGAATGGAGATTTAGAAGATTTTACAGCACATCTACTATCAAAAGAGCGTGCCTTAGATCTCATGAGGCTTAATCAGCAAGTAGGTACCTGCAGTTTCGATAATGGTCCTTTGGAACAACAAAAGCGAATCGCACGGCTTGCATCAGAGACCCATGATTGGAGCCTATTTATCAAATCCTTCCTAAACGTGATGAATGACCAAGTCTCTAGAATAGCTGACAATTCTATGGCTTCTGAGTCTCGTCCTACCTATGTCCAAGAATTAAAAAAACTGGACATTAATATTCACAAAATTCTGCTTGGGTCGAATCTTAAAATAAACAACAAAGGCAAGGCACATTACTTTGCAGATGGAAGCAAGATCGCCCAGGCTATTGCCAACCTAGAGGAGAATGATCAAGCGTATTTTGAAAACACAGTGGTAGGTATGATCCAAGACAATTCTTTGGACGCCTTTAATAAACTTCACCTCTACAACACTTTACTCAATTATCAATATTTTCAAAGAAAGACGGACGACTCTCTAAGAATTGCGGATGAAATAAATTCGCTTACGCCTTATTTACCCGTTACCATAAAATCCAGAATAGAGAATCCAAATAAACAATTGACCGAACTGCTTCATATTGAAGCTAAGACATTAGAAAAATTTGAAATCCTTGATTCCAACATAGGCAACATCTATTCCTATAGCTACGGTGGAGATTGCTGGATGGCAGATGTAGTAGAAAAAGACGAGGATAGTAATATTATATATAATCTCACCATGCCAATAAGGGACGAAATTACTCCATTTAGTGATTTCATGAAAAACATGCCTGAACTCAAGCGGAGAGTAGAAACTCATGATTTCATCCAAAAAATAGCGAGGCAAAACCACTCTAATAAGATTTATATAAACTTTACAGATGATCGATCATTTGCAAATTATAAGGATAGGGTTTTAGAGGATATTCCTGAAAAAATAAAAGAAAGTGAGTCGTTTGAAAATGCACTTTCGTTTTATATTACCTTTTCTAATAGACAATATGTAAGATTCATCCTTTTGGAAAATAACTCTGTTCTAGTTTTGGGAATACCAGAGGGTTTTACTTTACCCGGATATGGCTTTGATGAGTTGGTTACTACTACATCAGATGGATTTCTGCGCAAGAGCTATAAGAGCTTCAAATTATTTAATGAAAAGGGAGAGATGCTAAATTAGCTCTGAAAAACCACACCATCTTACCGACACTCATTTGATAACTCTATAGGCCAATAGTTGATTGGCACTCGTAAAAACTTCTGCATGAATCCGACCAAAAGTGGGGTTTTAGGTGACTTGGGGCTCTCCCATTGAGCAAATCTTTCATGCCGCACTTTTTGGAATTAAATTGCTACAGGACACTACCTGTTGGGTTTGCGCCTATCTTTCAATAGACTTGTAAATGGACTTAATCTTTGTAATCAACTAATCGAACCAACCCAGATCTGCATGCGAACGCTATTTTCTACTTGTTTTTATTTCCTTCTAATAGTTCAAACCGCTTTTTCACAACAAGAAACCAATGAAAAATGGCCAGATGGAACCCCAATTTCGCCTTGGTTTCATGATTATAGCAAAATCAAATTGGAAGACTTAGGAAAGCAATATGTGCTCACTGATTATGGGGTAAAGAATGATAGCAGCATTTTACAAACGCAGCAAATCCAAGCAGTCATTGATCTAGCTGCGCAAACTGGCGGAGTGGTGATCGTCCCAAAGGGCACATTTCTCAGTGGAGCACTTTTCTTCAAACCCAAAACCCATTTGCATGTAGTAGAAGGCGCAGTATTGAAAGGCTCGGACGACATTGCCAATTATCCCAAGATTCCTTCACGCATGGAGGGTCAAAACTTGGACTATTATGCCGCTTTGGTCAATGCATATGTAGTAGATGGATTTACGATTTCTGGGCATGGCACGATCAATGGCAATGGCTTGAAATTCTGGGAGGCTTTCTGGCAGCGGAGAAAAGAAGACCCCAACTGTACCAACCTAGAGGTTTCTCGACCGCGCTTAGTATTTATTTGGAGGAGTAACGATGTGCAGGTCCAAGATGTAAGCCTCATCAATGCAGGATTTTGGAGTAGTCATTACTATCAATGCAAAAACATCAAATTACTAGATCTCACGATCACCTCTCCACATGAGCCGGTAAAGGCTCCAAGTACCGACGCAATTGATCTGGATGTGGTATCAAACGTGTTGATCAAAGGATGCTACCTCGCAGTGAATGACGATGCAATAGCACTGAAAGGCGGTAAAGGACCTTGGGCAGATGAGGATCCAAACAACGGGGAAAACACCAACATCATCATAGAGGACAGCGAATTTGGCTTTTGCCATGGCGCGCTTACCAATGGTAGCGAGTCGATCCACAATAAGAATATAATCATGCGGAATATAAAAGTTCAGGATGCGGTACGCCTACTTTGGCTAAAAATGCGCCCTGACACACCACAGCATTACGAATACATTACTGTGGAGAATATTACGGGACAAGTTCGCAGTTTTATCTATGTGAAGCCCTGGACCCAGTTTTTTGACTTGAAAGGCAAAGAAGAGGTGCCACTTTCTTATTCAGATAATATCACCATGAGAAACATCGATTTGGAATGCGATATATTTTTCGACGTAGCAATTACCGAGAATGACCGGCTTTCAGACTTTACCTTCGAAAATCTAACTATTAAGGCTAAGAATGCAGATTTTAACCATTCTTTCGTAGATGGCTTTGAAGTCAAAAACGTGAAAGTGAACGGTAAGATGATAGATTAAACACGGACTATTTACTGGTCAAACAGTAGTTTGTGAATAAACTTCATCTTTTCTACCACAGCGGCACTAACTACAAATGGATAGGCATCAGGAATACCCATAGAGCGATTGAGGCTATTGATGGCAAAAGACATGGGTGCCCAGGTTCCGTAAATTATCATAAAGTCTTTGATCTCATACGGATCAAATTTAACAGATCCACTGAGGCTTTTGTCCTTAATAATTGGCTCGACTGACATACCAAAATAATATCCTGTCTCTGTCATATCCATGATGTGTAAATAATGTGCCCACGTCTCAGCCCAATCTTCCCATGGATGTGATGTTGCGTATTCACTGATAAAATTATTCTGCCAATTTTCAGGAGCGCCTTTTTGATAATGTTTTTTCAACGACTTTCCATAATCAGCACTTTCATCACCAAAAATATTCCGAAATTCATTCGAAAAACCTTGATTTGTAGCGACTAATCTATCCCAAAAATAATGTCCTACTTCGTGTCTAAAGTGACCAATTAGGGTTCTGTATGGTTCTGCCATCTGCTTCCTCATTTTCTCTCTAAACACAGAATCCGCCTCTGAAAGTAAAATAGTAATCAATCCAGCTGCATGACCCGTCATAATTTGAGGATCATTCTGCTTAGAAATAAAATCAAATGAGAGACCTATTTCCGGATGATTTTCCTTGGGCAAAATAGCAAGCCCAAGCCGCTGCAACTGATAAACCAAACGATGCTTGGCAATTTCCAATTTTTGCCATTTAGGAAAATTACTTTGGTCAGACAAATCAGGAATAGTTCTATTGAGGGCACAAGCATTACAAAAATGATTTTCTTTCGATGCAGGAATTAGCCAATTACAGACTCCATATTCCTTATTCTGGCAATATTTATAAGCTTTTCCATTTCTATCAGAAATCAAACTGGAAGTAGCCGGCTCAAAAGTCAACATTTTCAAACTTTCATCATGATAGCCTGCAAGGTGTCCACACTTTTCACAACTGTCGTTTTCAAAATATAAGGGATGGGCACAATTACCACATTCAAAAATTTTCATATTTCTTTTGCTAATCGATGTAAGATAGGCAGAAGTTTAGCTCACATTTCGGGCCAGCAAAAATGATTCTTTGAAAATGGTTTGAATCTTTAGTGTTTCAGCTAACTGCTTGCGCCTAACTTATTTAGTATATTAAATGATAATGCGATCTATAACTCAACGACAAGCAGGCTGGATTTTAAGCGGATAAATTTCCCTGCAAATACACACGAGGTCAGCTCTTTAAAACGCTTTAAGGCCTATCTTCCTGAAAAACTAAAGACCTTAGAAAGTTAACCTATTGATGCATATTGCTGAAGGCAATGTTAGCAAAATCATCAGAGGTCAAGGCGAAGAATTAGCAGAGCGCGCGTATAAATAACTTTTACCAAATGATTAATTTCGGAAAAAAGTGAATCTTTGTGGGTAGCATTTTCTATTTATAACATATCCCATATTTATATGAAGTATTTAAAGATTTTCACTCTTGTATTGTTTTTTGGAATAGCAGCCTCACTTGAGAGTAATGCACAAGAAGTGGGTATCAGGTTTGGAGATTTCTATGGCAATAATGTCGCCATTGATGGGGTTTTTGCCCTGGGTGAATTCAGCAGGATCCATGCTGATGTCAGTTTTGGAGGAAATGGATTGGGAATTGATGCGCTTTGGAATCCAATCTATGATGATATTCCTGATACCGATTTGCAATGGTATGCAGGATTTGGTCCAGCGATATATCTTGGCGACAACTTCCGCTTTGGAGCTGCCGGCGAAGTAGGAGCTGAGTATGCATTCTCAGAAGTTCCCATCACGATTGGACTGGACTTCAGGCCCTATTTGTTCTTGATCGAAGAGACGGAATTTCGCGCAGGATTTGGACTAAATGTGCGCTGGAGATTAAAATAAATACACTAATAATCCATAACTTTTGGCCGACTAGTCTAGATTAGTCGGCTTTTTTTATGGAACAGATCGTATCGGGTGAGTTTTTAATGGAAAGGTTTCCCGGGAAGGGTGGTTGGACTTATATCAAACTCCCACTCACTATTTTTTCTTCGGGTAAAGCTTTTGGAATGATGAAAGTCTCAGGTAGTATTGATGATTTTACCTTTGAAGGAAAGCATCTCATGCCTATGGGAAATGGCTATATCTTCCTTCCAGTAGCTAAACCTATCCGAACAAAAATCGGCAAGAATGAAGGTGATGTAGTTTCAGTGAAATTGTATAGGGAAGGAATCCCTGAAGAAATCCCACAGGAACTCATAGACTGCTTACAAGACGATCCTGGAAAATATGACCTCTTTCAGAAGCTGAATCAAGCTGAGCAAAAGGAATGGATAGAATTCATCTACAGCAGTGATAAGATAGAAGACAGATCTGATAGAATTATCAAATTACTCTATCACCTAGGTTCAACTTAAAATTCAACAATTAATCCAACTGTTGGCAAAATCGTGCCTGCAGGATTGTTGATGAATTTCAATTGGTATCTGTTAGGATCGCTAGGGTCTACCAAGATATTTCCTTCTGCATCGCGCGTTGGCACCAATAGCGGCGGTTGTTCAGCTTGGAAATTATACGCATTCTGTATATCCAAATACCAATTCAGACTCCATTTTTTGAAATAATACTTCTTATCCAATCTCAGATCTAGCTGATGGAATCCTTCTAATCGAACCGAATTGATTTGCGAGTAATCCAAAATAGGTTGATTTCTCAAATCCCAATTGCTGATAAGACTTGATTCTTCGTAGTCATAGGGAGTGTAAGGTGTACCACCTAAGAACCTCCATCGAGCACCAACCTCCCAGTCCTTCCCAAACCGCTTTCCAGCTGTCAAACTGACTATGAATCGATTGTCCCATGAAGATGGCACATAGCCATCTGTATTAGGATTAGTAAACTCACTTCGAACCAATGTCAGCGCTGCTATTCCATAGAAATTATTGAAAAGACGCTGCTGAGCTAGCATCTCCAATCCATAGGCTCTCCCTTCTGAATTTGACTCCACAGGCTCATTTCCAATCACACCAAAGTCAGCACCTAGATTTGCCAGAGAAATACCATTTCGAAGCGAGGAAGGATAATTACTGTATTTCTTATAGAATACCTCGGCGGTTAATCGACGGTTTTTCTCAGGAATTAACCACTCAACTCCACCGATCAACTGAGAATTTCTAATAAAAAGCACATCATTTTGTTGATTGACTAGCTCACCATTTTCGTCTTGAAATCCCAAAACAGTGTAAGAAGGCTTCTGATAATAAATCCCTGCATTCGCTGTAGCAAAAAGATTTGGCTTCAATTGATAAGAAAAAGAAACACGTGGACTTAATTGATTAAACGGGTTTTGAGCAGTTTCTCCAAAATCTGCCCCATCCATCCTCACTCCTCCTGTGATCAAGAATCGCTCATCATACAGCGTTTTACTGGCTGATAAAAAGCCACCATACATGTTATAATTGCTAGTTGATTCAATAGAAATCAGTTGTCCACTACCTGCGAGTGTCGCACGGTCAAAATTCTTGATGAAGTACCTAGCGTATTCATAGTTAACACCATATTTCAAGGTATATCCATTTTTGAAAATACTGTTTTCAGCACGGAATTTATTCTCAGACTCTTGGGAGAGGTAGTTATACAGCAAATTATCCGCATTGCTCTCATCATTACCGGCATACTTCACAGACTGATTATTGAGCATATTTCTGCTAAGCACAAAAGTCCAGAAACCATTTTCACGAAATCTCTTTAGTTTAACTCCTGTCGCATAATTCCATTGATTTTGGACAGGAAGAACATCCAATAGATAAAGGCGGTTTTCACGCTCTTCTTCAGTCTCATCATCAGGGATATCTTCATTCAAAACAAACTTATCAATTGCCCCCACACCTATAAAAGTGAGCTCAGTTTTCTCGTTGATTTTAGTAGTAGTTTTTAATTGAAAGTCATTGAAGGTTGGGAGAAAAGGTAAACCAATCAGCTTGAAAAGCCCCTGTAAATAAGAACGGCGGGCGGAAAGTAGGTAAGTTGTTTTTTCTCCTATCGGTCCTTCATTGGATAAAGTCAATTCTGACGCACCTACAGTCAGCTGAGTTGCCATTTTGTCTCTGCGCCCTTCTTTTAGTTGAAACTCGAAAAAAGAACTAAGCGCATTCATTCGATTGGCAGGAAATCCACCAGCTATCAGATCTACATTTTTGATCAGATTGACATTCAATATGCCAACTGGTCCGCCAGAGGAGCCTTGAGTAGCAAAGTGATTGATAACTGGAACTTCTATCTCATCCACAAAAAATTTATTCTCATTGGGCGCACCTCCACGGATCAAAATATCATTTCTGAAACTCGGAGTACTTGCCACACCTGGCAAAGACTGTATTACTCTTGAAATATCTCTATTTCCTCCAGGATAGCGCTCTATTTCATTTGAATTAAGTTTTCGCACGGAAAGTGGTGTTTCCTCAGATCGTGAGAATTCCGAACTAACTACTACTTCGCTTAGCTCTGAAGCATCCTCCACAAGGTCAAAATCCAATTGAACTGGGCGAGCCAACGTGACTTGAATTTCGAATTGTGTTTTGGTTTTGAACCCAACAAAACTGGCTCGCACATTATACAATCCAGGAGGCACATTTGAGATTTCGTAAAAACCTTCCTCATCAGAAATTGCTCCAAACTCCGTATTTAAAATCAGCACATTAGCGAAAGCAACTGGCTCATTATTTACTGGATTAGTGATTATACCTCGGATTATTCCTTGGGAGAAAGCTATCGTAGAGAGGAAAAAAAGAGATAAGACAAGTAGAAATATCCTCATTTAGGTTGTTAGATAAGATATGTGGAATTAGCCGTTTTCGATGCTTTGAGATTCTTTTACCCGCCAAAGCCGCCACCAAGGAGTTCCTGGCGAATCATGGTGCTCGTAATGATAGCCAAAGAAATAGCAGGTGATAAATGCCCAAAGGTGATTTTTAGACTGTGTGGTCGAGTGATGTTTATTTTCATTCTCTCCACGATGTGGCAAATACGTACCAAAGTAAAAAAGCTGAAGTGTAGACAAAACCGCTGGAAGCATCCAAAAAACGATCAAATTCTCTGTTGGAAGAAATAACTTAAGAATATTAAACGTCGCAGCCATCAAAAGCACTTGCCAAATGGTTACGTATTGCTTGATGAAGCTGAAATACCAGGCAAAGAAATTATCAGAATCATGGTAATCTGGATCTTGATCCGTAGCTACAAATCGATGATGTTCGTGATGCTTTGGAAAGAGTTTGCTGTAAAAATTATATGAAAAGAGTAAGGCTGTAAACCAACCTATCGCTTTGTTAAGCTTTTTGTCGGACGAAACCAAACCATGCATCGCATCATGTGCGGTGATAAAAAGTCCAGTGTAGAGGTGCATTTGAATTAAAACCCCAAGGTAAACAAGAGGATCTGACCAAGAAATCTGGTAATTAAGAAGAAATAGCAAACTGGAAAACCACAGCACTATAATCAACAAGGCAATCAAAACACCTTTCGGGTCAACAGAGGAACGTGTGATTTCCGAATTCATAACCGCAAGTTGGGAATGTTTTCTCAAAAAGTCAGGATTCTTTCTTTCACCTGCTCCATGAGCCACATGGGCGTCGAGGTTGCTCCACAGATTCCAACTTGATCATTTTCGGTGAACCAATCGCTTTCTATTTGGTCGGAGTTGGAAACAAAATAAGTATTTGGATTGGTGTCTTTACAGACATTGAAAAGCACTTTTCCATTGGAAGATTTAGTGCCACTTACAAAAACGATTTTATCAAACTTTGTGGCAAAATCCCGAAGTTCTTTGTCACGGTTTGAGACTTGTCTGCAGATGGTGTCATTGGTATTAACCGAAATGCCATTGTCCTTGAGCACATTATTTATCTCGTAGAATTTGTCCGTGCTTTTAGTGGTTTGGCTGTAAAGGGTAATGTTTTTGGGAAGTGTTTCCAAATCCAATTCAGAAATATCCTGAAAAACTACTGCTTCATTATTTGTTTGTCCAAGAAGCCCTATCACTTCAGCATGAGCATGCTTACCATAGATATAAATGGAATCTCCCTTGTCAAAAGAATTTTTGATCCTATGCTGCAGCTTCAACACAACCGGGCAACTCGCATCGATCAAAGTGAGATTATTTTTGATTGCCAACTCATAGGTAGCCGGGGGCTCACCGTGAGCTCTTATGAGCACATTTTCATCACGTAAATCTTTTAAAACTTCGTGATCAATAATTTTCAATCCTTTTCTTTTGAGCCGGTTTACTTCTTCGTCATTATGGACAATGTCTCCAAGACAATACAAATGTCCAGATTCATCAAGGATATCTTCAGCCATTTCGATAGCATATACTACCCCAAAGCAGAAGCCTGAATGCGCATCAATTTGAACGTGAAGATTCTTCATAACCAAATAACTTAAAGCTTATTGAATTGTTTTTTTCTTTCTGAAAAATTCAAAAAACGAAACATTCATGAGAAGCATTGTCATAGAATAAATCGTATCCTCTATAGGTACTGTCCAGATTCGAATACCCAGATTTTCAGCATTATTATAAATAACCACAGGTTCTGGGGTGAGACCTCCAGTTAATACACCATTACAAAGGATAAAAGGAATAAGGTGAACCAAATAAGTAAATAAGAACCTGCCCATGTATTTATCCTTAAATATCAACCAATGGACAGCAAGTGCTACTGCACCTACACTAAAATTAACAGCCGTATACATTTTATCAAAATTGATAAATGCCAAAAGCAGCAAAAGCGGTATCATGATGATAATGAAATACTTACCGATAGGTTTGAAATAGTCCTTTGGGAAAAAATAGATCAATACTTCATAAATAAACATACAGGCGTAGGGCACCGTGAAGAAGAAAAGCCATTCTTCTATTGGAAGCTCAAAAATGTAAATGCCAAGGATATATTTTGGGTTAAACTCCCATACTCCTATCACTGTAAACCAATGGTCCCAGACCAAAAAGAAAATCGCAGTGATGAATATTGCCGGGAATAAAGCGTACCACTTGGAAGCAAACTTGACTCTTGATTCAAAAGATCGAATGAGGGGAAAAGAGATTGCGAACAGATTTACCGCCAAATAGAGGTAGTTTTCCATTATCAACTCAAGCCTAGTTTACTACCGAAATAGGTACCAATGAGGAGGCTAAATTTTTGGGAATTCGGTATTCTGATACGCTCATGGGTGATTTTTGCTGCCGAAAGACCCTTGATTTTATCGAAAAGTTTCTGATAATATAGGTAAGCAACTTTTACTCCCAGCTTTGCCCCATCTGGAAGTTGAGCGATTCCAACTAAGGCTTCATCAAAATCCTTCTGTATATCTTCTTCGATCAATACTTTGGCAGATTTATCAAATTGCTCAAAAGCTACTCCCGGAAAATAAACTCTTCCCCGCTCCTCAAAATCACTTTTGATATCACGCAAGAAATTTACTTTCTGAAAAGCCGATCCCAACATTTGGGCGGGTCTCTTTAGTCGTTGATAGGTCGCTTCATCTCCATCTACAAACACTTTAAGGCACATAAGTCCAACTACCTCTGCAGAGCCATAGATATATTCCAGATACCTATCATCATTATAGGTATTGAAATCCAGATCCATTGCCATGCTACGAAAAAAAGATTCAATCAGCTCATGATCAATGTCAAATTTATTTACGATCATCTGAAAGCCGTGCAGAACAGGATTCAGAGAAAGCCCCAACTCTATAGACTTGTAAGTTTCCTGTCTGAATTCAGCCAATAGTTTGGCTTTATCATGAGTATGAAAGGTATCAACGATCTCATCCGCAAAACGCACAAATCCATATATAGCATAGATAGACTGATGGAATTTCTTGTCCAACGTTTGAATACCAAGAGTAAAGCTGGTACTGTAGCGCTGCGTGATAAGCTTGCCACATTCCAAGCTAGTTTGGTCAAATAATTCCTTTGCGTCCATGAAATTGAATATACTTATTAATTACGAATTTTCCCGAATGACCTCTTTAGCAACAACATAGCCTGAAATCAAAGATGGTGGAACACCTGGCCCCGGGACTGTAAGCTGACCTGTGTAAAACAGGTTATTTACCTTTTTGTTTTTTAGCGAAGGTTTCAGAATCGCCGTTTGCTTCAAGGTATTAGCCAATCCATAAGCATTTCCTTTATAGGCGTGGTAGTCAGCCTTAAAATCAGAATGAGCATATGACCTCTTAAATATAACATGGGAACGAATCTCCTGACCGGAAATTTTTTCCAATCGATCCATGATTATATTATAATATTTTTCTCTGGTCTCTTCAGAATCTTCCAAATCAGGTGCGAGTGGAATTAGAAGAAAGAGATTTTCCATACCTTCTGGGGCGACTGTTTTATCAGTGACCGAAGGAACACATGCGTAAAACAATGGAGCTTCTGGCCATCTAGGTTTAGTGTATATAGCATCGGCATGAGGACCTAGCGGCTCATCAAAAAACAAATTGTGATGGCGAAGATTCTCTAGTTTCTTGTCAACTCCTAAGTAAAACAATAGACTGGAAGGCGCCATTACCCGCTTATCCCAATATTCCTCACTGTAATTACTGTATTTCGGATTGATCAAATGCTTATCCACATGATGGTAATCTGCACCGGCAATCACAACATCAGCAGATACTTTTTCTCCTGATTTCAACCGCACACCTTTCGCAAGTCCATCTGCAATTTCTATTTCCTCTACTTCTGCATCATATCTAATCTTCACACCTTTCTCTTCAGCCAAAGAGACCATCCCAGCTATGATTTCATGCATCCCTTTTTTTGGATACCATGTTCCCAACGCTATATCTGCGTAATTCATCAAACTATAAAGTGCCGGAATATTCTCCGCCGTTTCTCCAAGGAAAAGCACGGGGAACTCCATTAGACGAATGATTTTGTCAGATTTAAAAAACTTTCGAACATGAGCTGACATGGATTGAAAAACATCCATGCGCATGATATCCTTTAAAAGCGATAAGGAAGTAAATTCTAAAAGGGAACGACTTGGCTTTTTTACCAAATCGTGAATACCGACCTGATATTTATATTTCGCCTGCGCTAAAAACTCGTCCAACTGATTGGCAGACCCTGGCTCTATCTCTTCAAGCTTTGCCTTGAATTCATCTAAGTTTGCAGGAATATCTAAGATATCATCTTGTCCATAGACCACCGCATAGGATGGGTCAAGTCGAATTAAATCATAATAATCAGACGGCTTTTTACCAAAATGTGAAAAATAATCTTCGAAGACATCAGGCATCCAATACCAACTCGGACCCATATCGAAGGTAAATCCATGACTTGCAAATTTCCTTGCCCTCCCTCCTGGAGATTCATTTTTCTCCAGAAGTGTTACACTGTAATTATTGGAAGCAAGATGGGTTGCAGCAGAAAGGCCTGCAAATCCAGACCCTATCACCACCGCATGTTTTTGATTCATCTGTTTAATTTACGTGCTTATAAACTGTTAAATCCTCTTTGAGGTATTTACGAGCAATATGAATTCGATTTTTAACAGTTCCAATCGGAATATTCAAGCGATCAGCAATTTCATGATACTTAAATCCTCGATAGTACAACAAAAACGGAGTGCTGAAGATCTCGTCTAATTTGTCAATTGCTTCGTAGATATCATCCATCGCAAAATCTCCATACGCTGAATTTTCTATTAAAGCTCCACTGGAATTAATGAAGTGTAGATTATCAGTTGTATCAACGAAAGTAGCTCTTCTTACCATTTTTTGATAATTGGTAATGAAGGTGTTCTTCATGATAGTGTAAAGCCATGCCTTCAGATTAGTACCTTCAGCAAATTTGTCCTGATTCGTATATGCTTTCACCATTGTATCCTGAAGCAAATCATTTGCATCGTCAAGGTCTCGAGTCAATTTAAGCGCAAATGGCTTTAATACTCCTGAAAGCTGATTTAATGAGTAACTGAATTCAATTGAAGTCATGGTCTTGCTCTTTTTGTTTAAACAAACCTAACATTGATTAAACAGAATTGCAAGTCTTTGTTTAATTATTTTTATTAATACTTAAACAGTCCTACGCTCAAACCCCTTACAATAAGACATAAATCAGGCTTTAGAGAGCATTCAGGTAATATTTGGGCATAAAAAAAGTATTCACAAGGAATACTTTTGTTTAATCTATTTAAATAAATTCTAAACAATATGCTCTTCCATTTGGACTAAAAAGCGCTTGATCTCTTTAGCATATGCTAGTAAACAGATATTGGAAGGAATAGAAATTGTGTTTTCTGCTGCATTTAGCCCTGCTACAAAAACCTTTGCCTCTGCAAATTCAGTCCCAAGCATATCCACATACTCTTGCACTTTTTCTCCAGATGGAGAAGTGGTAATCACGGTGAGTAAATAATCCGGGCGCTGCATATTATATACGGAAATCAAGTCTGCATCAGGAGTATTTTGACCAAGGTAGATCACTTTATGTCCATGCTTTTTGATCAGGTAGGTACTGAATAGAAGGGAAATTTCGTGCAACTCACCTTCTGGGAGAAAGAGCATAAAAGTTTTCCCAGTATTATTCCCCACTTCTCCATCTATAGCGACGATCAGCTTTTGTCTGATCAAATTAGAGATGAAATGTTCTTGTGCTGGGGTAATCGCTCCGGTAAGCCAAAGAATTCCGATTTTGGTAAGGAAAGGGTAGACAACTTTCAAAATCGTGTCCTCGAAACCTAACTTGATAATACTCGTGGTAAGGACTTTCTCAAATCTATCCTCATCCATTTCTATCATGCAAATAGTGAGGGCCTGGATTTGATCGTTGTGATCCAATGATTGATCTGTCAGCCTGATGATTTCTTCACTGACCTCATTAGAGGTCATCGCGGCGATTTTGCTGATTTTCACGCCATGGGCGTTTAGCATCGCAACATTTAAAATCCGCTTGAGATCTTCATCGTCATAGTAACGAATATTTGTATCAGTCCTTTTGGGAGTGACTAGGCTATATCGCTGCTCCCAGATTCTTAGCGTATGCGCTTTAATCCCTGATAGTTGCTCTAAATCTTTTATCGAGTAGTTGCTCACCTTTCTTATTTCTTAAAATATTTTTTCGGAACTAGAAACAGCCCAAACGAAACTGCCCCGTCCTTTTTCCTACTGTGATGATGAGCTTGGTGAGCAGCAAAGATCCCTTTTAAAAATCCGCTCCTTGGCCGATCAAGCCATTTCAATCTGCGATGGATAAGCACATCATGAAGAAAGAAATACAACATCCCATAAGTGCTAATTCCTATCCCGATCCAAAACCTAAAGTCCAACTCTCCAACTCCAAGGAAAATCAATACGATAGCTATGCTTCCAAACAGTAGAGAAAAAAGATCATTCAACTCAAAAAATGAATCTGAATGCTCATGGTGTGTTTTGTGGATCGACCACAGCGGACCGTGCATTAGGTACTTGTGGATTGCCCAACCTGACAGCTCCATCAAGACAAATCCCAAAATGCTGAACCCTATCGCTACAATCATCTTTCTGTTAACCTAAGTGGTGAAATTTTGTTTAAGGATAAATCAAAATAAACGGCTTTTTCGATAGAAAAATTAAACACCCAACGTGAAATTAAGAACGGTGAAAAAAAGTATCATCGCAGTAAGTATCAACGCAGCTAGTGGATTTCCCTTTTCGAAATTTCCTTTTCTATAAATCAAATGAATCAAAAAGGCTACCATAAACCAAGTCAGGTAGTTACTTGAAGGAATAGTATCTGAATTCCAATACCAAAAATCCAGCTCCACTGCTACTGGTTCCATAATGTAATCAACCACCGTCATCGCTCCCGCTCCAAGCAAAGCAGCAAAGAAATCATTGTCAGTTAGCTTATAAAAGACAGCTCCTGTGAGGTAAACCAGTAAAAACCAATTAATTCCTATCACTATAGGAACCTGCCAAAGCATAGGGCCTAACGTCGCTCCATAGACATAATCCCCGAAAATATATCCTGTATGAATTCCTATAAGTTCTGCTCCAAAGCCTATCCAAAACGCTGCAGCAGCAAAAATCGGAAAAGCATCAGACCAACCTCTATGGAAGCCCAAAACCAGCAACAGCGTAATTAAAAGCTGTGCAGGAGTAAGCATCAGGAAATAGTCTCGGTATTCCGGCAAGCTTAATCCTATAGCACCTACTAGATATAATGCTACCACTACAACCTTCGCAATAATCACTCTCTTATTTTGTGCCTTTGGGGGTGCCTTGGCTATTTTATGCATTTATTAAGGTGCTTTGATGTATAATTATTCACTTTTTCGGGTTTGGATTCCTAACTTTGTAATCGCAAATCTGTTTGCAAAAAAACGAAATTCCAGCCAAAATCCCCTGATATGATTCTTTACAACATCACTTTTACCGTATCAAATGAGATAGAAGAGGATTTTGTAGGCTGGATGAAAGGCACACACATCCCGGATATTTTTGCTACTGGCTTATTTATAGAGCACAAGTTTTTCCGCTTACTCAACAGTCCTGACGATAGTGTTACGAATTATTCTGTCCAGTTTTTTGCTGAAAACACCCGCAAGCTCATTGAATACGAAAGCCGTTTTGCAAAAGAACTTCGGTACGAAACCCAGGCAAGGTATGGTGAAAAAGCAATGCCATTCAGGACGCTGATGGAATCGGTGGATTAAGGAAGAAGGTAGCTCTGCAGGAGCGGAACCATTCATAACCCCGTACCAAAGTGCGGGGTTAAAGAATTAAGGAGATTTTCAAAAGCCCAGAATGGTCGAAACTAGTACAAACTACCTGATAGGACTATTTGAGCTTGAGACTCCTTTCTCAAGCAATCATCAAGAAAATTTTGCTCCTTCAAAACACCATTAACCTGGCTTTGAAACCCAACTATCTTCAACTTATTTATTGCTATTCCCTACTAATTTTTTGATTATTTAACATATAAGGGTCGGTTTTCAATTACAGATTTTTTAGTTTTATAGCTAACACTACTGTAAATGAAGAGACTATTTTTTTTTGTAGCATTGATCGTTTCGTTTTCTTCCTGCGAAACCAAAAACAACTCAGAATCCTCCGCCACCCCGAACTTACTTGAAAACTTCTCTTTCTCTGTTGACACTGTAACGGTGGACGTTGGAGAAGAAATTTTCATGCCGGGAGCTTATTACAAGTTTGAGTTAAGTGATGATGGCGATCAGGTGTTCACCTACTTTGAGCCAGAGTTTGAGGTCCACGAGATCGATCTAAATGCGATGAAACTTGTGAAGCGTCACAAATTCGAAAAGGACGGGCCAAATATGATACCCATGTATTTAAACTACATGCAGAATCTCAATGAAACGGAATTATTTTTCGCGAACTCTTTTCAAGCAGGAATATTCAAAAAGACTGGAGAAAAAGTAAAATCTATCTCTCTAAAACCTGAAGATTACTCTGGCCTTGATCCTGAATTTCCTTATGTGCTGGGAAACTCCATACAAATCAGTCCTGACCAAAAAACTGTATTGACTTTACCTAATGAGAATTTGGGAACAGCAGAGGGTCTTGCAATTCTGAATTTGGAAGGAATGAGTGCCAAGTTTCTCAAGCTTCCAGCCTTAGAAATGACCAAAAATTTCCGGGTGCTTTTCAAACAAGGAAATGGAGCCGTTTCCTCAGGTGAAAACCAGAGACTTTATATGATCAACGGGCAATTTATCATAGATAGCGGAGCAACCTCGGATCTCTATATCTATGATCAAGCCAGCGATTCCTTACGACTAGTGACCTTTCCTCATCAACTGGTACCAAAGGCAAAGACAGGAGAATTTCCTTCTGAAGTTGATTCCAATGAAAGACGTAGAGAAGTGCTAAATGACATTCGAAAGCAAATATCCTTTTCTCAATTATTCTGGAATGAAAACCAACAGATTTATTTCAGAATGGGTGAAATGAATAGGGAATTGAACGAAGCAACTAAAAGATACTCGTCTGACACTTACCTCTTTACCTATGATAAAGATTTTAATCTGACTGGAGAAACCGAAGTTCAGGGTCTTGATTTCATGCCTACTTACGGATTTGCCCGAGACAACAAACTCTATATGGAGTGGGTGGTCGATGAAAATCCCGCCTTTATTGTTTACACTTTTAATTTCTAAACCGATATGAAAAAACTACTTCCTCTTCTAGCTCTGACCCTTCTCGCTTCATGCGGTGAGAATGGCAACTCCGAATCCACTAAACAAGGAAACATCCTCGAAAATCTGACCTACTCCATCGATACCCTGGTGGTAAATCCAGGTGAAGAGATCATTGATTTGTCTGGAGGACTTAGGCTTTCCAGTCTGTCTGAAGACTCGAAGAAGCTCTTTTTATTTGGCCAAAAAGACCATAAAATCGCAGTGATCGATCTGGATGGACTGAAGCTAAACGAGTTTCTCCCCTTTGAAGTGGAAGGCCCGAATGGAATTGGTCAATACGTGGGAACCATGCAGAAACTGGAAGGTGAAAAGTTCTTGTTTTCAAGTTTTCAGACCTCGGGGATTTATGACAGAAATGGATTGAAAATCAAAGATCTCAAGCTCAAGCCTGCTGATTTCGAAGGGATAGAGATAGAAGATGAATCACCTATGATTAACAACCTAACCATGGCAGCTGATGGGAACTTACTTTTCTCGCTCCCAGGGAATTTTATGGAAGGATCCAGGGACTTGGCGGTCCTAGACCCAGCAAATGGCTCAGGAAAAATCCTTGATATACCCGCAATGGATAAAGCATCGGAATTCAGGATTTTGCTCCAAAGTGACAAAATGATGTCTATCTACATAGAGGAAGTGCGTCTTCAGGAGATCGAGGAACAACTGTATATCAGCACATCGGTCACCTCGGATATCTACCGCTACGACTACCAGAGAGACACGTTACAACTGTTCACCTTCCCGCATCAGTTAGTCCCAACAGCCAAGACAGGTACTATCAAAAACAAAGTGTCATCAGAAGATGAGTGGAGAAGCGAAATGGAAAAAGCTTCCAGCCAGATAGGCTTCGAAAAATTGCTTTGGGACGATAGTAGCCAAAGATTTTTCAGGTTTGGTAGAAAAGTCCTCCCAAAAGAAAATGAGGAATCCCCTTCAAAAGCAGAGGTTTACCTCTTCGCCTACGATGCTGATTTACAGTTGATCGGCGAGAAATTTTTGGAAGACGTGGACAAAATCCCTTCCTCTCCCTTCTTCAAAGACGGCAAGCTCTACTCCTATGTCAATGTAGAAGATGAGCTCGGCTTCGCTGTATTCACTTTTGATTTTTAATTAAGTATGAAAAAACTGACTCCTCTTTTTTTACTCAGTATTTGTCTGGCCTGCGGTAAACCAACAGATCAATCCAATCAGGAAGAGTTTAATTTTACTTATCGGATAGATACGGTCATGGTGGACTCGGGTGAGGAAATACTCTTTCTTCAAAGTGACTTAAGTCACTCCACACTTTCTGAGGATCAGAAGAAATTATATAATTTTTCTCCAAAGAGTGAGTTAGAAATTATTGATCTGGATAAACTCAGCTTGTCTAAAAAGATCGTCACCGAAATAGAAGGAGATCTCGGCACTGGATGGCCTTACGCCATTCAGGTGGATCAAAAGGGAAATTTTATTTTTTATGGATTTATGGAAGTAAGAATCTTTCCGACAGACCTTAATTCTATGATGAAGTATTCTCTTTCGGAAGATGCATTGACAGGTCTCAAGCCGCATAAACTGGCTCCATTTAATCCAAAAATTACGAATGGTAACCTACTCTATGGCATTTATGAAACACTCGAACAAGTACCTCAAGGGCTTGCGGTCATTTCTTTGGAAAATAGAAATGTGAAAAAATTCGAGCTCAATTTGGCTGAAAAAATCCACCCTTTCACCTTTTCGCTTTTTGTACAAGGAAGGTTGAGCAACAAAGCATATGAACCCATCCATTTGGAACTGGCAAATAACCAACTCATTATCTCCACTGCCTATTTTAACGAGGCGATTATTTTTGACCTAGCAAGTGAAACAGTCTATACTAAAACCTTCCATTCAGAACTGACCCAAGACCAAACGGCTATTCCTCCTAAAACATCCGCCGAAACCATCAATGAAATGGAGACGATCAGGAAGGAAACTTCAAAAAGTGTCAAGTTCGGCCCTATTTATTTTGATAAGAATAACGAGAAGTTTTGGAGGTTTTCTCGTGAACTTGACAGAGAAATCGGAGACTCATTGATTTTCAGAAATGTACTTACGGTCTTTGACAAAGACCTAAATCAGCTTGCAGAGACTGAAGTTTCTGTAGATCCCTTTTCTAAGAAATTCTTCAAAGACGGCAAGCTCTACTCCTATGTCAATGTAGAAGATGAGCTCGGCTTCGCTGTATTCACTTTTGATTTTTAATTAAGTATGAAAAAACTACTACCTCTTCTATCCCTCGTCCTTTTCGCTGCATGCGGTGAAAAAGGAACTTCTGAATCCAGCGAATCTGGAAATATCCTCGAAAACCTCACTTATTCGGTGGATACCGTGGTAGTAGATCCAGGTGAGGAAATTATTGACTTAGCACACGGGACACGGTTTTCTGCTGTTTCACTAGACGAAAAGAAATTTTACCATTACGACTATAAAAAAACTGTAATCAACGAGATCGATCTTCAGAAATTAGAATTGACAGATAGGTATCAATTTTCAAAAGAGGGTCCAAATTCTATAGGTTTCAATCCTCCCACCATCCAGCCATTGAGCGATGACAGGTTTTTATTTGTTTCCTCTGGTATCAATGTCGGAATCTACAACATGAATGGAGAAAAGGAGAAAAGTCTAAAATTCAATTTTAGGGAAATAGAGGGTCTTGACATCGATGAAGAAAGCCTGATCACTTATCAAGCCCATATCTCTCATGATGAAAAGTACCTCTTTGCATTAACCAGTCCTTACAAAACAAGTTCGGATGTAAGGCTAATAATTATAGATCCAGAAACCAAAACAGGAAAAACTATTTCCATGCCTAATATGGTCTCAACCTTAAGGTTTAAGATAGATATGCAGCAAGGAGGGAATTATTTGGGAGTAAAGGAGGCCATTTATGTAAAGAGTTTGAATGATAAGCTTTTCATCACTAGCAGTGCAAATTCAGATACCTATGTGTACGACTATCAAAATGACTCGCTTAGTTTATATGAATTTCCTCACCAACTAGTTTCTCTAAGAAAATCAGCAGAAGTAAAAAATGAGGTCGGGGATGAAAGTGAATTTTTTGCCGAATGGGCCAAATTCAAATATCAAACAAGCTTTGATGATTTCTTATGGGATAAAAAGCGACAACAATATTTCCGATTGGGATATAATTTAATCCCACAAGAAACCCCTGAATTGGAAAAAAAATCTGAGGTTTTCCTCTTCGCCTATGACGAAGACTTAAATCTACTTGGAGAGACAAAACTCGATCAAATTGATTTTAGACTCGAATCTCCCTTCTTCAAAGACGGCAAGCTCTATTCCTATGTCAATGTAGAAGACGAGCTCGGCTTTGCAGTATTCACTTTTGATTTTTAAAAATTATGAAAAGGCTACTTACCATTTCCCTTCTAGCACTTCTTGCTGCCTGTGGCGCAAAAGAATCCGAATCTCCAGAACAAAAAAACATCCTCGAAAACCTTACTTATTTGGTGGATACGGTGGTAGTGGACCCTGGAGAAGAGTTGATTGATTTGAAATATGGAATCATCAAATCAGATATTTCCAGGGATCAAAAATACCTGTACCATCTTCAGCCTTCATCGTCGGTTTTTTCTGTTATAGATCTGGATCAGTTGAAGTTGATATCACAACAAACATTAGCCAAGGAAGGCCCAAATGCTGTTCCTGACTTTCCACAAACGTTGAAAGTTTTAAATGAAAATGAACTATTTATTCATGGATTTAGAATCACAGGGGTTTATAATCTTGATGGAGAAAAATTAAGGGACTTAAAAATTTCTATCGATGGATATGAAGACACAGAAAAGGTCAGTGAGTATTCCATTTCATACGCTCTCACACCTTCATTTAAATATCAAAAGCTTTATTCTCTGCCAGTCAATGACTCCACCAGAGTAACAAGCCTAGCGGTCGGCTCTTTAGTAGATTTGAAGGGAAAAGTTATCGCTTTACCGGAATTTGAGCCTTTATCAAAATTCTCACTTATTTATAGAGAAGGCAATTCCTATTCTGGCGCAAATACCGGAAGTATAGTTCTCAATGTAGAGGAAGGACGAACAATCATTCACTCCAATGCTACCAACAGTCTATACATCTACCTGCCTGAAACTGATTCTTTAGCTTTCAAATCATACCAGTTTGATTTGGTACCCAACTCCAAAAAGGTACCAGTGACCAATGATTTAACATCTATGGAGGAGTTTCGAAGAGTTGCCAAAGAAACCAGCGAGGATATTTCTTTTGGAAAGATTTTTAAAGATGAAAAAACCAATCAATACTACAGGTTTGCCTCAATTGTAAAATCTAAATCTTCGGAGGAGGAAGAAACAAAAAGCGATGTCTATTTATTTGCCTTTGACCCAGACCTTAATCTAATCGGTGAAAAATCACTTCCAAGTCTAAGGTCCCAACCATCAGACCCCTTCTTCAAAGACGGCAAGCTCTGGTCTTATGTCAATGTCGAAGATGAGCTAGGCTTCGCAGTATTCACCTTTGATTTCTAGATGGCTATGAAAAAACTTCTTGCGATTTCATTTCTTGTTCTACTTTCAGCTTGTGGTGAAAAGCCTATTTCCGAAGAAGTTTCAGACGTAGAAGAGCCCAAGAATATTCTTGAGAATCTGACTTATTCAATCGACACGGTGGTAGTTGATCCTGGCGATGAGATTATTAATTTGAAGCATTTAAACTCTATTTATGTTTCACTTTCACCAAGTAAAAACCAGTTTTACTTCTTTGATCGCTCTAGATTCATCCTTCATGAAATTGATCTGAATTCCCTAAAATTAGTCAATAATTATCCCTTTGAGGAAGAGGGACCCGATGGAATAGGAAGGTTTGTTTATCATTTTAAAAGTCTTCCGAATGGAAATTTTTGGGTTCAGGATTTATTAGGATCTACTTCGGTTTTTTCCAAGACTGGAAAAAGAATTAAAAAGTTTGAGTTTAACGAAGAGGAGCTTTTGAAAGACTTCCCTCTCGGTCTAAATCTAACATATGAGCTTCAAGTGGATTTCGAGCGAAAAAAGCTCTATTCGTTGCCACTTTTATTTAAAGTTGAGGGGAAACATTTTGCTGTGATGGATTCCTCGGGTCAGACAGAAAAAATAATTGAACTCCCTGAGTTTGATAAAATAGAAAAATATAAAGTTGAATATAATAGCGGTAGAGATGGAGGTGATGGAAGAGGGGAACTAGTAAGACTTGAGCAACCAAATGATCTGGTTTTAATTTCCTCTACCGTAGGAAATGGTATTTATATCCACAATCCAGAACTGGACAGCTTGATGTATCAAGAATTCCCTCATGAATTAACCCCCTTGGAAAAAGACGTAAACGTCAAAAATGTAGTGCAAAGTCCCAAGGAGCTGGAAGCGGAAAGAGAAAAGTTTCATACCCAAATAGACTATTGGGGATTCTACTGGGATGAAAAAACAGAGCGATACTTTCGCTTTGCAAGTATAGGAATTCCTAGGGCAAACGTTGATTCTCCAAAAAAATATGAACACTTCCTATTTGTCTATGACAAGGAGCTAACCCTCAAAGGCGAAGCAAAACTAGATAATCTTGAAACTATCCCAAGAGCTGGTTTCTTCAAAGACGGCAAACTCTGGTCTTATGTCAATGTCGAAGACGAATTGGGCTTCGCGGTTTTCACTTTTGATTTTTAATTCAAATCGATATTAGTTCCAAAACTATTGCCTATTTATAACGATATTCCTAGAATGAAAAAACCACTATATTTTGCCTCCCTCCTAATCCTAATAGCTTCCTGCTCCGAGAAAACTGATTCAGAATCCTCCAACTCCAGTAATTTAAACTTCACAGTAGAAATAGACACTGTGCAGGTAGATCCCGGAGATGATCATTTTATTTACCTGGCTAAATTTTTACGTTCTTCCTCCCTCAGCTCGGACAAAAAAACGCTTTATAATTTCAACCCCACCGTACCCGAACTGGAAGTAATAGACCTTGATGATTTGTCAATTAAGGAAGTAATCAAGCTGGAGAATGAAGGTCCTACAGGAATTAACGCAGCGACCTCTTACATACCCATGATGGATGTATCTGACAGCGGTGAACTCTTCCTGAATACGATTAGCTACATGATCAAACTAAATGCTACCCGTGATCAAATGTCCAGGTATTGGTTTACGCCAGATTCATTGGAGGCAGATGCTCTGTCAGAACTGGAAATAATATATCCTGAAGGGTTTATGTCAAATAATAAGGATTTCTACTTTGGCGCTTATGGTGCTCAGGATAATAGCGCAAAAAGTGGGCTGGCAATGATCAATCTGAATTCTATGGAATTGAAAAAAGTCCCATTAGACATTTTTGAAAAAATCGAAAAATTTGAAATAGTATTTAGTCCTGATGGCAATAGCAAAATGTCGGTTACAGAGACAGTCTTTTTTGATTCGATTGAGGACAAGGTTTATATTTCAACCAGCGCCTTTAATGAAATCTATCTAGTGGACATTTCTGATGGCACAGTAGAGAAAAAATCGTTTCACTCTGAGCTTACCCCTGATGCCAAGAAAGGCAATTATCAGAAAACTGCAGGCTCACAGAAAGAGTTGTTCGACCACGCAAAGGAGAAGGTGAAAGAGGTGAGTTTCCTCAAGTTTCACTACGATGATCATAATGAGAAATTCTGGAGATTCAGTACAACTCTGGATCGCATGATTGGCGATTCAGCTACCTACAATATTGTGCTAACTATTTTTGACCAGAACCTCACCCAGCTTCACGAGGAAAAGGTGGATTATTCAGAAACCGGTTCGCTCACCTTCTTCAAAGACGGCTCACTCTATTCCTACATCAACCTGGAAGACGAACTTGGCTTCGTCAGAATCAAACCTACCTATGAATAAAATCAAACTTCTTACCCCGATTATTCTGGCAGTTTTAGCCAGTTGCAGCACTAAAGAAAGTGGTGAATCTACTTCCTCCGCATCCGGAAAGATCTCATATGAACTGGATACCGTGATGGTAGATGCCAGCGATAAATTTATTTACATAAACTGGAAGTTGACCACTTCGGATATATCCCCTGACGAAAAGTATTTCTACAACTTCAAAACAGGATCCAATGAACCCGGTTTGGAGATCATAGACCTAGAAAACCTCAAGCTAGAACGAGTTATCCCCATGAGCATGGATGGACCAAATGCAATCCGGTCTCCCTATATGTCCGATGTGTATTCGCTGCCTGATGGCAGATTTTATCTTTCTGATAGTTACGAATTGTATCTATTTGACCAAGAAGGAACCAAACTCTCATCGCTCACTTTTGCAAATCATGAGTTTGAGGGAGAAAATCTACCTGAGGAATTTCGTATAGGTCTCGACCAGGTCCTTGATCGGGATAATAGGCGTGTACTTACCCTATATGCTGACCAAAAGCTGGAGAAAGCACCACTCGGGATCGCGGTTTTTGACCTCGAAAAAGAGCAGTTTTCTTATAAACCCTTGCCGGCATTGAAGGAGATGGAGAAATACCGTATCAATTATTACATAGATAATAATCCTGTAGGAGCAATGTTTTCAAACTTTGAACTAATGCCGAAGAACGATACCCTGATCCTATCCAATAGCGGCTCAAATGAACTGTTTTTCTATAATTTAAAGACGGATTCTCTCAGCTCCAAAGCCTATTCCAGTCAATACACCAGTTTTGAGATCACTAGAACTTTTCCTGAGCGTGTGGACTCGGAGGCGGAATACAGGGATTTAGTTAAGGAAACCCAGAAAAATGTACGCTACGGCCCGTTGATTTTCGATGAAAAGCAGGAAGTTTATTGGCGGTTTACTAAGGAAATGGATCGCATGAAAGGGGATACCATCGTGCACAAAACAGTACTCACGGCCTTTGACCAGAATTTTGATCAGCTTTCTGAAACACTCCTACCAGCGGAATATATCCTAACTTATAAATACTTCATACGTGACGGTATGATCTATTCCTTTCTGAATATCGAAGACGAAGTGGCCTTTGTGAGACTCAAACCAACAATGTCCTATGAATAAGCACTTCCTTATACTCCTACTCCTTGCGTTTGCCGGCTGCTCCACTGAAAGAAAAAACGACGGAAAAATCGGAAATTTCCAGTTTTCCTATGAATTGGACACGATACATATCGACTCTAAGGGTGAATTCTTTTTTCTTAATAATGGACTTAGTGGTTCTACTTTGAGTCAAAGTGGTGAACTCTATATTTTTAATCGTCCCCAGTTACGTTTAGAAATTATTGATCTGGATAAAAAGCAACTGAAAGACACCGTGAAGTTTGAAGTGGAGGGGCCAAATGGAATAGGGGCACTTGGGATAAACATGATCAATCTTACCGAATCAGGTGATTTTTACTTTTCATCTTTCACCGGCCTGAGACAAATGGATGCTAGTGGGAATCTAAAAAGATTCATAAACTGGGATAACGAGGAGCGCATCCAAGATCAATTGGGTACAGGAAAGCTGATTAGTTTTGATGGAATTATTTCCCGGGATGGGTCCAAATTCTATGGAACCTACTCTGCTGAGGGAAGAGGCGGGTCCAGTATGGCGGATGGGTTAGCAATTATTGACCTAAAAAGTTTAGAATTGAAAAGCATCGAAGTTCCTAAGCTCTCCGCACTCAAGGAATTTAAAATTGAACTCGATATTGATGGAATGAAGACCACTTCAGGTGATAGTTATGACTTGCTGTTAAATGACTCCAAACTTATCATATCACAGGGTTCAATAAACGGTATTTCTGTTTATGATTTGGTAAAAGACACTTTAGTGACTTACGATTATCAGACAGAACTTTTGCCCGCCGCCAAACCGGGGAATTTCCAGCGAAAGGTGGCGACTATGGAAGCTTTTCAGGAGGCCTCAACGCAACGAAGCAAAGAGCCACTTTTTGGGGATTTTATGTATGATCCCGAGAATAATCTTTATTACAGGATCAGCTTTTTGAAAGACCTTAATCCTGACGGAAATATCGATTGGAAAGGAGTGCTATCCATTTTTGATGAAGAGTTCAACTTACTTCACGAAGAAGAAGGAATGGGGAGATATTTAGGGAGAAAATTCATCCGAGACGGCAAAATCTATCGCTTCATAAATATTGAAGACGAGATGGCATTTGAAGTATTAACACCAACTGTTAACAGATGAAAAAACTAAGTTATTTACTAGCAGTCCTAGCTTTTGCAAGCTGCTCTTCGGAGAAGGAAACTCAAGAAGAGCCCACAAAAAATGTCGAAATCTCCTATTCCATCGACACAGTACTCGTAGATGCGAAAGATGAGTTCTTGTTTTTGAATTGGCGGTTAGGCATCTCTGATGTCGATACCGAAAGTAAACTTCTCTACAATCTCAATCCAGAATCTCTACGCCTTGAAGTGATTGATTTAGAAAAGCTGGAGCTCAAGGAGCTCGTGCAGCTGGAAAAAGAAGGCCCTAACGGCGTAGGTGGAGGATTCGTAATCGGCCTTGACAAACCATCGAATGGAAATCTATTTCTTTTCGATGTAACGGGTATCTTCCAGCTCTCGCCTGATTTCACGAAAATCAAGAAAATCCTGTTCGAAGGTGAAAACCTGAGCAATCAAGGATTACCGGCAGAAGCAATGATTGATATCGATGCGGCAATTTCTGAGGAGGGAAATTTGATAGCATCTCTCTACCAAGAGGTAGGAGCAAAAGGAAATTACTTGGGACTGGCATTGCTAAATGTCGATACCGAAGAATTGAGTCTACATCCAACGGATTTCCTGCAATACCTAAAGGACTTGGAAATTTACATGGTTCAAGATGGAAGAACGCGGATGTCCTTTCCTGAGCAGCATAAAATGCAGTTTCATGCTAACAAGCTAATTATCAATACTTCTGCAAAAAATGAAGTTTGGATGTATGATTTGGATACCGATAGTCTGACAAATAAAGTCTACGAGAGTAAACTCACCTCAAATGCCAAGTCCGGAAATTATGAACGCACCACAGAATCCATGGAGAGATTTCAAGAAGAAGGGAAGAAAAAATCAAGTGAAGTCGCATTCAACCCGCTGATGCATGATCCCGCAAGAAAGGTGTTTTGGCGCACCACTATAGAAGGAAAAACAAAAGTTTTGACCGTCTTTGACCAAGATCTGAATATGCTGGGTGAAACCCAGATCGAAGAGGAATTAGAAATCGGAAACAATACCTTTTTCCTAGACGGTGCTATCTACCAGTTTCTAAACATCGATGACGAAATGGCTTTTGTGAGGTTGAAACCAACCTTTGATTAGGACTATAGATTCCTACTTTCTCGATTTGGAAATAGCTCCGAAAAATAAATTTTCCAAAGCAAAGTTGAAACTGAAATTTGATCCAAATGAGCAGCTATATGGTCCTAGAAAATTAGGTTTTGGTAAAAAAATATCAGCATGTATTAGGAGATCCGTTTGCTGAATGCTATTTTAAAAAAGGTTGTTCAAAGAGTTTTTAGATTTCATTCATTTAAAACTCTTCGATTAACTCTTACTAATCAGCAATTTAGACCAACTTCTTTTGAAGGAAGAAAATCTACAATCAATGATGCGCTTCTTTTTACTTTTTCAACTTGTACTTGTATCCACTTCCATCTTGGCAAGAGATATACCTGAAGATTCTGTCAAGAGGGAATATACATTATCAAACATTTTTAAGAAGGATTATGGCCATTCCAAAGCCACGCTGGAGTTTGCAAACTTTGCAGCCCAAGAAACCAAAAAAGATACTTCCTGGCTGAAAATAGGGGGAGCCCTACGATTAAATACCATTTACGCACACTATGAGGGAAAAACCTTCCCTTTGGGCACAGAGCTCAGGAACGATTGGACTTGGGATACCTGGCGAATCAATGTAGACTCCTATAGTGATGGCCTGCAGCTTTCTTTTGAATACCGCTTTTACCCTACGTTCAATACCCACTTCATCAAATATGGATGGATAGGTTACCGTTTCAATCCTACGACCAACTTACAGGTAGGTATTACCCAAGTACCTTTTGGCCTACTGACCTACGCCTCCCACAGCTGGTGGTTTACGACCCCTTACTATGTTGGACTGGAGGATGATCATCAAATCGGATTTAACTTTACTAAAGAGTTTGAAAACTGGCGATTTAATATCGCATACTTTTTACTATCAGAGCCAAGAGGAACCAACGAACTGAGTTTCGGCGTCCCTGCTTCTGCCAGGTATTCATACGATGTAGTCCCAGTCCCAGGAAATAGGAATATCGAGCGGAGGCAAATCAACTTAAGAGCAGCAAAGCTCCTTAAATCCGGTGAAATCGGCCTTTCCTTTCAATCCCATGAAATTTACAATCAGCAAACCACGCACACTGGTCGGCAATTCGCAGGGGCTATTCATTTTGAAAATAACTGGGGGAAGTGGAATTTAAAGACTCAAGCCTTATATTATAATTTCAAAAATGTCCAAGACGACAACGGTACCATTCTGGATTTTGTCCAAATGGGGGCATATGGTTTTGGTACCTACGACGTAGCCGCAGAGGCAGCGATGTACACCATTGGAGTTTCTTATGATATCCCTGTAAACTGGGGCCCTATCAGAAATGTTCAGCTTTACAGCGACTATACCTACATGCAAAAATTCGGTGAAATCCGCCTAAATGGAGAAACCCAGCGCTTTGCTCCCACGCATATGCTTGTTCCCGGAGCTCTGGTAAGTGCAGGCAAAATATATTGCTATTTTGATGTTGCCCAAGGAGTCAACCAGCCTTGGCTTACTGATTCATTTGGAGGAAACTCGATCGGGACAGGTAGAGGAATTAATTATCAAGACCCCATCAGTGATACGAATCCCATTGACCGCAATCCTCCTTGGAACACTAGACTAAACATTAACCTCGGTTATTATTTCTAAAACCATTTCACATGAAAAACAAATACTTCGATATCCACCCACCTGTTTTTTGGCCGGCCACCTTTCTCATATTCTTTTTCATTACCCTTACGCTTTGGGTTGGGGAACCTATGGAGCAAATCTTTCTCAGCATCAAAGATTTCATCACAGATCAGACGGGCTGGCTATTTATCTTGGCCGTCAATCTGTTCATCCTTTTTTGCATCTACGTAGGATTTAGTAAATACGGTAAGATCAGGCTTGGGGGAAAAGATGCTCAACCTGAATTTTCCACTTCAGCCTGGTTTGCCATGCTGTTCAGTGCCGGAATGGGTATTGGCTTATTATTTTGGGGCGTCGCCGAGCCAGTTAGTCATTATGCAAACTCGCCGACTTCCGAAAACTACAGTGTAGAAGCTGCGCAAAGTGCGATGAACTTGACCTTCCTCCACTGGGGACTACATGCTTGGGCTATTTATGCCATCGTAGCGTTAGCATTGGCATTTTTCTGCTACAACAAGAAGTTACCTCTTACGATCAGATCTGTATTTTATCCCCTTTTGGGTGATAGAATCAATGGTTGGATCGGAGACGTAATTGATGTTTTTGCAGTTTTGGCAACGCTATTCGGCCTGGCCACTTCACTTGGATTTGGAGTACAACAACTTAGTGGAGGTCTTTTTTACCTTTTTGGGTTGCCAAACACATCCACAACTCAAGTATTATTAATTGCAGCCGTCACTTCCATAGCCACGATTTCAGTAGTTTCTGGGATAGATAAGGGAGTCAAGTTTTTGAGTGAATGGAATATTAGAATTGCAGCAATTTTCCTTCTTTTCATTTTAATTTTTGGTCCCACACTTTATATTTTGAGAGGCTTTCCGCAAAATGTAGGAACGTATTTGAGTGATTTCATCTCCGTGTCTACCTGGACAGAAGCCTTCATAGATGAAGGATGGCAAGGAGATTGGACGGTGTTTTACTGGGCTTGGTGGATATCCTGGTCTCCTTTTGTTGGGATGTTTATCGCCAGAGTATCCAAAGGAAGAACAATTCGGGAGTTTATTTTTGGCGTATTGCTGATCCCTTCTTTGCTCACGTTTTTATGGATGACAGCCATGGGTGGATCCGCCATTTACTTGGATTCCCAATCGGGAAACCATCTATTGGCCAATGAGATTGTTTCAGATACTTCCACCGCGCTCTTTGTATTTATTAACCAGTTCCCTTTGAGTATTGTGGGTTCTATTATCAGTTTATTTCTAGTGGCTTCATTCTTCGTTACTTCCTCGGATTCAGGGTCTTTAGTCATTGACAACATTACATCAGGAGGTAAGTTAGAGTCCCCGGTTGCACAACGGGTTTTTTGGGCTACAACAGAGGGGGCAGTTGCAGCAGTGTTACTAGTTGGTGGTGGATTGGGTGCGTTGCAGACTGCGACTATCACGACTGGCCTACCGTTTTTGGTGATACTCTTATTTATGGTGTATTCTTTAAATAAGGGATTAAAATCAGAGTATCAGAAAATGGAACAACTTGAAAAACCAACTGATAAACAACGGTACGAGAAAAAAATCGAGAAAAGCATCAAAAAAAGCGAAGAGAAATCTCAAGAGCCGAAATAGCATTGAAATTTCCAGCATCTGTCAATGATAAAATTAATTTGAGATGAAAAATCTAAAAAGAATAGCCTTAGCTGCAGACTTGACTGAAATGGATGAGACGATCCTACAGTTTATAAAAGGGTATGATAAACTTTTTGACTTTGATGAGCTTTGTATCATCCACCAAATAGAAATCGAAGCGGTCTCTTCGGAATTGCAAGCCGTATTGGACAAAAAGAATATGACGCTTGTAGAGTTGATTCACAAAGAAATCCAATCCAGTGTTGATACTATTTTTGGGTCAGGTAACAGTAACATTCATATTTATATTCACCCAAGACCAGACTTTAGCGAGCTGGTTCAGTGGATCAACAAAAGTAACTTTGACCTTTTCTTTTTGGGGAAAAAGATGGGGCTGGAAGGTTCGGGCGTATTCAGTAGCAAGATGGTTCGCCTTCTTCAATGTAATTTGATTTTGGTACCTGAAACTGCCAAGCCGACAATTAGCAAAATCCTTTCACCTATTGATTTTTCTTCCTATTCGAGCCAGGTTCTTGAGATATCGAAACTCATCGCAAGCAATACGGATGCTGTATTGATCCCTATTCATGTGCTTAGGATTGGCATTCACTATTTTCCTTTTCTAGGTGGTGAGAAAAAAATCCAAAAAAGCTTAGAGAGCGAAGCACATTCAAAATTTGAAAAACTCAAGAAAAAAGTAAATCTATCTGCTCAGCTCGAAACATTTCTGGTAGAAAGCGAACCTATAGGTACTGCCATTTTCAAAAAAGCCAAAGAGTATAAGGCAGATTTGATTATCATTTCTAAGAAAGGGAAGTCCGATGATTCGGATTTATTATTGGGAAGTGTAGCCGAAAATTTAATTGCTAACGATAAAAATATTACTGTGGTGATTATCAACTAATATCACATCTTTTCAATTATTCACTCTTTCACTATAGATCTCAACCAATCATGTCTTTTTAGTTGGTGTTATGGAATTTTGACCTTACTTTTTAGCGTATGAAGCTACACCACCTCTTAGGTTTTTTTCTCCTCCTTGCCTCCTGCGAGGAAAAACCTGTAGAAGTGCAACTTGCTGTAGCCAATGTCTCTCCTGAGTTTAATTATGTACTCGATACCGTTTTTATCGATGCTGGGGAAGAGCAGATTTATTTGGAAATGGACCTCAACATGTCAGATTACTCTGCAAGAGAGGGTGTTCTGTACAACCTAACTCCAGAAACCGCCAGAGTGGAAGTGATCAACATGGAGACCTTGGAACTTGACAGTATAATCAATTACAAGATCAACGGTCCCAATAGCGTTAAGCAATATTTCCCCTTTGGCCTCAAGAAAACCTTATTTGGCAATACATTTTTTAAAGAATATAAAGTAATCCACAAGCTCAATTCGGAGGGTAAGAAGATAGATAGCTACGAACTCATTAACAGAGAACTATCCGGAGATCGCTTGCCTTTTGACACTGAGATCGATGGCCTGGGAGAAATAGCGACAGACGGCTCCTATTTGGCAAGCTTCTATGGCAATTTCAAAATTGGGGGGAACGTACTGGGGATAGCCAAAGTAAGTCTTGTGGATAGGTCTTTAAAGCTTATTCCGATTGACTTTTGGGACCAATTGAAGCAATATACCATCACGGTAGATTATGATATCGGCAAGAGAAACAGTTCGCCTGAGTTGAAGTTTTTACTCTTGAATGGTCCAGATATCATTTTGTCCACTTCTGCCAGCAATGAATTGTGGTATTACGATTCGGAGAGCGGCACGGTCACCAATAAAAAATACCACAGCCAAATCACTTCGGATAAGAAATCTGGAAAATACAGACAAGACATTACCGATCAACGTCTCTTTATGTATTGGGTCAAACGCAAAAATGACGAGGTAACCTTTGGTCCACTACTCAAAGATCAAAATGCTCAGCGGTTTTACCGGTACAGCCGAGAGCTAGACAAAAGCGATCCACAAAGACCCAAGTATCTCTATGTGCTAACGGTTTTTGACGAAAAACTCGATCAAATTCATGAGCAAAAGCTAGACAATAACATACCTATTATTGGTAAATACTTCGAAGAAAAAACCTTCGTGCACAACGGCTCAATCTATTCTTATCTGAAAAAAGAGAATCAGCTTGCGTTTATCCGATTAAAGCCAAGCTTCGAAAATGAATAGATATATAATCGCCGCCAATGTTCGTGTCTCACGAACATCAACCATCCGTTCGTGAGACACGAACGGAGGCTAGGGAATTGAACTAATTCCAATAAAGCAAGGATTGTGCGCTCTGCGTTATCTCAGCGTGCTCTGTGGTAGAAATAATCCCTTACCGACGCCAATGTTCGTGTCTACACGAACGGAGGCAAGGGTGATACCCACGCGATAAAAATCATGTTGTTTTAAAATTTTCTGAACCTTCGACTCCATTCACTGTTTTCTGATTGATGACCCAGCAAAACGAACGGCTAACCCTTTTCCAACGGATTGAACGACTTCATCCCTATGAGACTATGCTCTATCTGGGCATGCTTGGTAGTGGATTGATATTTTTGTTTATAACTTTTGCTTTTTTGGTCTCCTCCAGAAAGCTCCTGGCAGGTATGAATCAATCTGTGCCTACTGCTTTCCTTATTTCTACCTTTTTGTTGGTAGTCAGTGGATTTTCGGCTACATCTATTCGGATTGCTTACCAAGAAGAAAATACGGACAAACTACTCAACACTCTGAGAAACACTGTTATACTTGGCTTGGCATTTACAGTCTTGCAAGTAATTGGATGGTACGAACTGAAGGGTAAAGGCATAGAATTCACAGGAATTCCAAGTGGCAGTTTCCTGTATGTCCTCAGTGGCATTCATATTTTCCACCTGTTGGGTGCGATGATTTTTGGTTTGATTCTCTATTTTCAGCTGGACAAAAGCAGAAAAGATGTAGTGCAACGGCTAATCCTTCACACGAATCCTTTTGAGAAGATGCGGGTTCGTTTATTCACCTTTTACTGGCATTTTATGGATGGTATCTGGCTGATTCTCTTCCTATTATTTGTCCTTAGCTTCTAATAACTAATGAAAATCAATCTATCTACGCAGGTCAACCAAGACTATCTGTCAGTAAAAAATGGCTTTGACGAGACGCTGTTTACTAAGCTAAGCCCTCCTTTCCCACCGGTGAAACTGGCGAGATTTGACGGATCAGAAGTTGGTGATTTGGTATCATTGGAGTTGAATTTTATATTTTTCAAGCAAAAATGGACAAGCGAAATCTCTGAGAGTAATACTACTGAATCAGAATACTACTTTGTAGATATAGGAACCATTCTTCCCTTTTTCCTAAAAAAATGGAGGCACAAGCATAGAATAATCAAGAATGGAAATCAGACTATCATCAGGGATGAAATCGATTTTTCAGCTCCTTTTGGATTGGCTACTATACTTTTATACCCGGCGATTTATTTGCAGTTTTTGTATCGAAAACCCATCTACAAAAAGATTTTCGCTTAAATCACCTGAAGATTTTCGCAGTTCTCTATCTCACAATCCCCATAAAGTACCAGTGAGTGGCTTTTGATGGATGATTGGAAAGATTTACCTATTGTCTCTTTGATCTCGTTGATTTTAGGGTCGGAGAATTCTCTGATCTTACGGCATTGATTACACACATGATGATCATGGTGCTTATAGGTAAGCGCTTGCTCGTACAGCGCAACTTTATCTTTGAACTGATGCTTGACGGCAAGTCCGCTTTCCACCAATAGATCCAAGGTATTGTAAATGGTAGCTCGGCTAATGGTATATCCCTTATTTCTCATGCTGAGAAATAGCCCCTCCACGTCCATATGCTCATCTTCTGGTAGGGAGTACAATTCATCTATTACTGAAAATCTTTCCGGGGTTTTCCTGCTTCCTTGCTTGGTGAGGAAATTTTCGAAGATTTTTTTAGCCTTTTCTATGAGGGCCTTGTCTGCCATGGGGTCAAAATAATTTAAAATAAAGATGAGTCATTCTCATTTTTTTGGCAAACTGGATTAACTAAAGTCAGTAATTTGGTTTCAGTCTAATTAAAACAAAATCAATTTAATTCGTAAACAGACCTAGTGAGATTGGTTGTTTTTGTAAGTTTCCTTATAATATTCACAAAACAGATTAACTTATTAGAACGATCCGGGTTTTCAATAATCTATGTACAAACGCTTACCCCTATTCCTTTTATTTTTTCTTGCTGCGCAGCTTCTGTGCAATGGTCAGGTGCCTGGATTCTTTATGAAGGAGGATAAACGCAAAGTCAATATTCCTTTTTATTCTTCGAACAGCTTGATCATACTTCCAGTATCGATTAATGGAAGTACTCCATTAAATTTTTTGGTAGATACAGGGGTTCGATCGAACATACTATTTAGTAAAACGCTTGGCGACGCGATAAACCTGGAATATACACGTAGGATAAAATTGGTAGGCGCAGATGGTGCCGATGATCTAATGGCTTCCGTCTCTCCCATCAATTCGTTTGACTTAGGGCCTGTCGAGGGAATATTTCAAAGTTTACTTGTTTTGGAGGAAGAATTCGTAGAACTGGAATCAGTGTTAGGCGTACCGGTTTATGGGATTATTGGCTATGAGTTTTTCAAGTATAATCCAGTAAAAATTGATTATGACAATGGAAAATTAACTTTTTATAAGTCTGAAGCGCTAAAGTGGAAGCCCCCTTTTTACAGAAAGGTAAACATGCAGGTATTTGAAAATAAGCCCTATATAAATATTACCGTAAAGCAGAAAGATGGATCAATCCTCAATCCAAAACTCCTGATCGATACTGGTGCCAATCATGGCTTATTGCTAAACCGGGAGACTTCAGATGACATTACCATGCCACCTCTTTTTATAGAATCTGCTTTAGGGCAAAGTCTAGGCGGCGTTCTGTACGGATACATTGGCAGAGTAGATTTCTTGAAATTGGCGAATTTCAAAATGGATGAGGTACTCACCTCCTACCCTGATGAAACTCCATACAGCTATGTGATTAAAGAATCTGGACGCATGGGAAGCTTGGGAGCTGAAGTACTAGGTCGCACTAAGCTTATTTTTGATTATCCAAGAGAGCGCTTAATGGTTCGGAAAGCAGGTAATTTTTATGCGCCTTTTCAATATGACATGAGTGGAATGGCGCTGAAAAAAATTCTTGATGATGATAATCGAATTTATATCTCTGAAGTTCGGGCCGGATCTCCAGCCCAGCGAGCCGGCATAGAAGTCTATGATGAAATACTTGTTATTAATAAAGTTCCAACTTTCATCTGGGAACTCTCAGAAATTAACAAAATGCTCAGGTCTGAACCTGGAAAGAAAATCGAATTAGAGATTCGTAGATACGAGTCCGATGATCTTACTAAATACAAAGATCTAAAGTTCACGCTGACTCTTAAACAGCAGATTTAAGAACTCATTTGGTTGCGGTAAGATAAAAGCGGTAATTTTGGAGGAGGGAAGGCGAAAAAATCAAACCTCCTGATCACAATTACGTGAGTATTCAAGTTCTAAAAAACAATTATAAACAGATGAAATCGAGCATGACGAAAAACGTCACACACTACGATGATTATATCCATGCGAGATTCCATGTGACCTTAAAAATCAAATTATAAACACATGAAAAAGTTTCTTATTCCTATTGGTATCCTTTTGGTGCTCGGTATTTTCATTTACACTAAGGCCGTAGGAACCTACAATACTTTTGTGCAAACAGAAGAAGTAATCAATGGCCAATGGGCTGAAGTAGAGACCCAATATCAGCGTCGTTCTGACCTCATTCCTAACTTGGTAAACACAGTGAAAGGCTATGCAGATTTTGAGCAAGAGACCTTGACTGCAGTAATTGAAGCGAGAGCTAAGGCCACTTCCATGAACGTGGATGCTTCTAATCTGACACCTGATAAACTTGCCGAATTCCAAGGTGCACAAGATCAACTTTCAGGAGCTTTGGGACGACTATTGGTAAGTGTAGAACGCTACCCTGAATTGAAAGCAAACCAAAACTTCCTAGAGCTTCAAGCTCAATTGGAAGGTACAGAAAATAGAATTGCTGTCGCCAGACGTAATTTCAATCAGTCCGTTCAGGATTACAATTCAAATCTTCGAACTTTCCCGAACAACATCTTTGCGGGTTGGTACGGATTTGAGCAGAAAGGCTACTTTGAGGCATCCGCAGGAGCCGAAAATGCACCTTCAGTTCAATTTTAATTCAATCCATCATGGCTGAGAAATTATTCTCAACAGCAGATCGGGAAGCTATAGTTAATGCGATCCGGTCTGCTGAAGTTTCCACCTCTGGAGAAATTCAAGTTCATATAGAAAGTCGCTGCAAAGGCGAGGTACTCGATCGTGCGGTGAAGGTGTTTGACACGCTGAAAATGCATCAGACCAAAGATCGAAACGGGGTTTTATTTTACCTCGCAGTAGTTGATCATCGCTTTGCGATTTTAGGTGATAAAGGCATCAACGAAGTAGTGCCAGAGGATTTCTGGGAAAAAATAAAAGATCACATGACTGGCTTATTCAAGCAAGGTCAATTTACACAAGGTCTGATTGACGGCATCCAAATGACCGGCAAGCAACTTGGAAAGCATTTCCCCTATCAGGGGGATTCAGACATAAACGAACTTCCTGATGAGATTTCTTTTGGATCATAAGATCCTACCAATCACTTTACTTTACCTTTTATTCACACTTGGACTTCAGGCGCAGGATTTCCCTCCTGTTCCTAATCCGCCACGGTTAGTGACTGATTTTACCAACACGCTTTCTGCATCCGAGCTTGGGCAGTTGGAAAATAAATTAGTCGCATACAATGACAGCACATCCACTCAGATAGCCATTGTAATGATGCGATCTGTGGGGCAATATGACATTTCTGATTACGCCATTCGCTTAGCTCAGGCATGGACAATTGGTGGGGCAGATAATAATAACGGGATCTTGATTCTGGCTGCTATGGACGATCGCAAGGTCTTCATAGCTACCGGATATGGAATGGAAGGAGCGGTGCCTGATGCCTTGGCAAAACGAATTGTGGAAAACTTGATCCTGCCTAATTTCAGGAGAGAAGCCTATTATGAAGGTCTCAATGAGGCTACAGATATGATTTTCAAACTCGCTTCAGGAGAATACAAGGCTGAGGATATTGAATCAACTGGAAATAGTGGAGGAGCAATTTTCATGATCTTGTTCCTCATTTTCATTTTTGTAATTCTTCCATTGTTGAAAAATAGAAACGACAACAACAATCACATGGGTGGAAGAGGTGGAGGAGTAGATCTCTGGACTACGATTATGCTTGCCAACATGCTTGGTGGCGGCGGTAGATCCTCTGGTGGCTTCGGTGGCGGTGGAGGATTTAGCGGCGGAGGTGGAGGCGGCTTCGGTGGTTTCGGAGGAGGCGGCTTCGGAGGCGGAGGAGCTGGTGGAAGTTGGTAAGGATAGAAATTGATATTTTAAAAAAACGCTTTGATTAGCGTTTTTTTTTGCGAGAAAATTACCTGAGCTTCATTGTAGCTAGTGCTTTTAACCATAAAAACACTTGATCAGACAATAAAATACGTAGAAAAGTAAGTATTTATACGTATTTTTTCATAAGTTTAGCCAAGATTACACAGCAAGATGATTACAGTTTCTGAAGCTTTAGATTTAATCAAAACTCACGCAAACCAACTACCAAGCGTAAAAAGGCCCCTTAGGGATTCTTATGGCAGTTATTTGGCGGAGGAAATTTTAGCTCCGATTAGTTTACCTTCATTTAGGCAGTCTGCCATGGATGGCTATGCCTTTCGAAAAGGAGAAATAGAAGAGCTAGAAGTGATCGGTGAGTGTAAGGCAGGAGATGCGACTGAGTTTGAGATTCGAGAGAATCAAGCGGTGCGCATTTTCACGGGAGCCCGTGTGCCTGATCAGGCAGATACAGTAATCATACAGGAGCATGTGGAAGTGAATGGTGGGAAAATATCCATTCAAAAGATGCCTGAAAAATCCACAAATGTGCGGGAAGTAGGCGAACAAATTCAAGCTGGCGACCAAGTATTGCCAGCTGGGACGAGGATCAATGAATCCATAATTGGTTTTTTGACCAGTTTTGGAATCACAGAGGTTTTAGTCATTAGCAAACCCAAAATTACGCTGATCGTCACAGGAAATGAGCTTCAGGAGGCAGGAAGTCCACTGAGGCCCGGATCCATTTACGAGAGCAATGCGATCATGCTTGAATCTGCACTGAAATCAAGAGGATTTGATTCAGTGCAGCTTTTAAAAGTGGTGGACGATCTGGAAGCTACTAAACGAACCATTGCATATGGACTGGAAAGTGATCTTTTGTTGATCTCCGGAGGGATTTCTGTAGGTGATTACGATTTCGTGCAGGAAGCTTTGCAGGCAAATAGAGTGCAGGAGATTTTCTACAAAATCAACCAAAAGCCAGGAAAGCCACTTTGGTTTGGCAAGTCGGATAAGACATTGGTTTTTGCTTTGCCTGGAAATCCTGCTTCTTCCCTGACTTGCTTTTTGATTTATGCACTTTCGGCGCTGAAAATCATGTCAGGCAATCCTGATTATGACTTAAACTTCCAGACTGGAGTGCTCAAGCATCGGACCTTTAATAAGTTTGGGAAAACCCTTTTTATATTAGGTACAGAAAAAAATGGGCAGTTGGAAATATATCCAAAACAAGCCTCTAGCATGTTGATTTCTTATGCTTTGGGGAATGCACTGGTACTTGTTCCAGCAGAAAAGGAAATACTTGAACCTGGTGAATCTGTGCTTTTCCTTCCAATAAATAGAAGTTAAGATGATCGATTTTCATGATCCGGTTTTTATTGTTGTGTTCTCCGCAGTGCTTGCGGTTGTCGCATTTATGTATGCCAGCGTCGGACATGGAGGAGCGAGCGGCTATCTGGCGATGATGGCTTTGGTGGGAGTTCCGCTATTGGTAATGAAACCTACAGCGTTAATTTTGAATATATTCGTAGCTGGGATTTCCTTTATTTTCTTTCGTCAGGCGCAGCATTTCCGCTGGAAATTATTTTATCCCTTTGCGATCACTTCCATTCCTGCAGCATTTGCCGGAGGCATGATCACCATCAATCCCACGCTCTACAAGCAAATTCTTGGCGTTTTCCTTTTGATTGCTATTTTGAGAATTTTGGGTGTTTTTGGCAAAACAGATACAGATCAAAATAAGCAAGTGAATACTTCTTTGGCATTGTTGATCGGGTTAGGAATTGGTTTTTTCTCTGGGATGATCGGGATAGGAGGAGGAATAATTCTCAGTCCTGTAATTCTGTTGTTGCGCTGGGGAAATATGAAAGAAGCCGCTGCCGTTTCTGCTCTCTTCATTTGGGTCAACTCAGCATCTGGAGCTTTGGGTTTCGTACTCAGCGGAGGAGAAATCCCCATAGAAGCTAGTTATCTGATCCCTGCCGCTCTCATTGGAGGGACTTTTGGAGCAATTTACGGGAGTAAAAGATTTTCAAATGTGACTTTGAAATACATTCTCTCATTCGTGCTTTTCATTGCTTTTATCAAATTAATGACGGTTTAGGTTATGGAAAATCCACAAGATATTACCGCTTTTATACTTTGCGGCGGCAAAAGTGTCCGAATGCAAACCGAGAAAGGTTTGGTAAACTACAAAGGCAAACCATTTATCCGCTGGATAATTGAAGCGATTATTCCCATCACCTCCAATATCATTTTGGTGACCAGCAATGGAGATTATAGCTTGGTTGGATTGCCGATGATCGAGGACATTTACCCTGAAAAAGGACCTGTAGGTGGCATTTATACTGCATTGAAGTTTAGTAAGACAGAAAGGAATCTGATTCTTAGCTGCGATGTTCCGAAGATTACTGCTCCACTTCTCCAAACCTTGGTTGAGGAATCCGCGCAAGATGCTTCGGTCACCCTCTTTAGTGATGGAAAAAATGATTACCCTCTTATAGGCGTTTATAAAAAATCAGTTCTTGAAACTTTCGCTGAAGCGATTTCGGCGGATAAATTAAAGCTTTGCCCATTGGTGAACATGATCTCGAATCAAAAAATCATGATCACTGCTGAACAAAAATCGCTTGTCCAAAATATCAATAGCAAGGCCGAACTGCAGTCTTTAATCCAACTTGAACAATGAAAACTATCACTGGAAAATCACCAAAACTCACTCTAATAGGTGCTGGACCTGGAGACCCAGAGCTGCTCACTTTGAAGGCAGTGAAAGCACTAAATGAGGCGGATGTTGTTTTATATGATTCGCTGGTTAATGAGGAAATTCTGAACCATGCCAATCGGGCATTGTTGGTATTTGTAGGTAAGAGAAAAGGCAATCACAGCCATACGCAGGAGGAGATCAATGAGCTCATCGTGAATTATGCAACTGACTTTGGACATGTAGTCCGAGTGAAAGGTGGAGATCCTTTTGTTTTTGGAAGAGGAAAAGAGGAAGAAAACTTTGCGTTGGCACATGGAATAGAAGTGGAAGTGATTCCTGGAATTTCTTCCAGCGTTGCCGTTCCTGCATCTGTGGGAATTCCTGTGACTGCGCGCGGAGTAGCCGAAAGCTTCTGGGTGATCACTGGAACCACGAGCAATCGGGAGCTTTCGAAAGATTTGACCTTGGCTGCTCAATCTTCTGCAACAGTGGTTGTACTTATGGGAATGAGCAAGCTGAGGGAAATAGCTGCGATTTATGCATCTTTTGGCAAACAGGATTTACCAATAGCTATCATCCAAGACGGCACCAAGTCGGAGCAAAAAGAAGTGGTCGGAACCATTCAAAATATCGTAGAAATCAGCGAAAATCAATGCCTGACTGCACCAGCAGTCATTGTCATTGGCGAGGTGGTGCATCTGGCAAGAGTCAAAAAGCAACTGAAAGAAGATTGGATTTTGGAAGATGAATTTATTTTCCAAAACCTGAATACCTTGCCGTTTAGTAATTAATACGAATGATCTGTATTAACTTGAAGCTATGATTACAGTAAACTATTTTGGAAATATCGCGGAAGCAGCACAAAGCAATTCTGAAACTTTGGATAAAAAGTCCATGAGCTTGTCTGAGTTGCTTGACCTGTTGGACTCTAAATATGCCATTGCACAATTCCCTTTTCAGGTAGCTGTCAACAGAAAAATTGTCTCAAAGCAGCAAGCTTTGAATATTTCCGATTCAGACGAAGTAGCACTTCTTCCACCATTTGCAGGAGGATAAAATGGAAAGATATCAGCGACAAATCATCCTTCCGGGAATCGGGACTTCGGGTCAGCAAAAGCTCAATTCAAGTAGCGTTTTGGTGGTGGGAGCAGGTGGATTGGGCTGTGCCGTTTTACCTTATTTAGTTTCTGCCGGAGTAGGGAGAATCGGGATCGTGGATGCGGATCGTGTGGAAGAAAGCAATCTTCATCGGCAGGTTTTATATCAAGAGAATTCTATTGGTTCGCTGAAAGTAAAATCGGCTCAAAAGGCTCTTCAGCAAATGAATTCGTCTGCGAAGATTGAAATCATCCCTGAGTTTTTGTCAAATGAGAATGTGGATAACTTGATTGAATCGTATGAGTTGATCATCGATGCCACGGATACAATTGAGGTTCGATATACTTTAGATGAGGCTTGTTCTCGCCTGAAAAAACCTATGATTTATGGGTCTATTTTCCGATTTCAGGGACAGGTTTCGGTTTTCAATTACGACGGAGGGCCCTCCTACATCAGCCTTTTTCCACGGGAAGACAAAGTGGTTTTGAACTGTGCTGAAGCTGGCGTGTTAGGGACTACAGTGGGAATGATAGGAATGATTCAGGCAAACGAAGCATTAAAAATAATTCTCGGAATTGGTGAGGTGCTTTCTGGCAAAATACTGGTTTATAACATGCTAACCAACGACCAGCAGGTCTTCCAGTTAGCGGATCAGCCAAATGAAGCATCAGTGAAAACTGCTATTGATCGAGTGGAGTTGATTAATCCTGAATTAGTTTTATTACAGAAAGGCATTTTAATAGACGTTCGTGAAATTGGTGAGAAACCGGAATTGCCCTCCAGTTATTGCTTAAAAATCCCTCTTTCTAAACTGGAAAGTAGAATTGCCGAATTAAATAAAGCGAGTGGAATTAGGTTGTTCTGCCAAGCTGGAGGAAGAGCGATTCAAGCAGGTAGAATGTTGATAAAGGCTGGCTTCACAGATGTAAAAGCAGTAAGAGGTGGGGCAAAAGATATATTGAAATTGATTGATTATGAAAAAAGTATTTCTTGAAGGAGCGATTTCTCCTGAATTTATAGCTGATTCTATTGCAAAGCATCAAGGCAAGCATAGCATAGGGGCACATAACATTTTCCTTGGACAGGTTCGTGCGGACGAGGTAGGCGATCAAAAAGTGGTGGCCATAGAATACACGAGTTATGAGGAGATGGCAAATGAAAAATTACATGATATCCGTGAAGCGGCTTTCGAGAAATTTGATTTGACTTGCCTCCACATTTATCATAGTTTGGGTGAGGTCAAAGTTGGAGAGATTTGCATTTTCGTATTCGTTTCTTCACCTAGAAGAAAGCAAGTTTATGAAGCCACAGAATGGCTCGTGAATCAAGTGAAAGAGCATGTTCCGATTTTCGGCAAGGAGATCTTGGACAATGCTGATCATCAGTGGAAGGTAAATAGTTGAGAAATTCAGAAGGATAAAGTCTGAAATCTGAAAGGGGATTGTATAGATTGGTAGCGAATAAGTCTAGTGTCACCCTTAGTAAGAAAAATTGACAAAAGAGTGATGGCGGTGTCGGACTGAGCGAAGTCGAAGTCTATTTTAAAGCAAGTAAAATTATTGTCCTCGACTCCGCTCGGACTGACACTCGAGAGGTCTTAATACAGACTAACGCTATTAGAGATTAAAATTAGAAATGGTAGATATCACACATAAAGTCACTACGCTTCGCACGGCAAAAGCTCAAGCGATTGTTCAAGTCAGTTCTGTAGAGACGATCAAAGCTGTCGTAGAAAACCGGGTGCCAAAAGGTAATGTGTTCGAAATGGCCAAAGTAGCCGGTCTTTTCGCAGTGAAGAATACCCACATTACCATACCAGATTGTCATCCACTTCCTGTGGAATATACGGCTGTGGAATACGAGATTGATGGTCTAGAAATACGGATTTACATTACCGTTAAGACTGTTTATAAAACCGGTGTGGAAGTAGAAGCCATGCATGGAGCCTCAGTGATCGCGCTGACGATGTACGACATGCTGAAACCTATTGATAAGGGAATTACGATTCGAGAAGTTGGTTTGGTGCAGAAGACAGGCGGTAAATCCAGTTTCAAGGAAAAAGATCGGAAGGAAATTCAAGCTGCTGTCGTGGTTTGCTCTGATTCCATTTCAAAGGGAATCAAGGAAGATAAAGCAGGAAAAGTGATTGTGGATAAGTTGAAATCACATGGCGTGAATGTGACTTCTTATGAGGTAATTCCTGATGAGTTGGAACTGATCCGCGCGCGAACTTTTGAACTGGTAGAGAAGAATCAATTGGTTATTTTCACAGGAGGAACTGGACTCTCCAAAAGAGACGTTACACCAGAAGCTTTGGAACCGATTTTGGAACGTAGAATTCCGGGTGTGGAAGAGGCAATTCGAAGCTATGGACAGAAGATTATGCCATTTGCGATGCTTTCCAGGTCCGTGGCAGGAACTATTGGGGACAGCATAGTATTGGCTTTGCCAGGATCCACAAATGGTGCAAAGGAATCAATGGATGCGGTTTTTCCGCATTTGCTGCATGTATTTAGAATATTGAAAGGAGCCAATCATGAGCCAAGCGAGTAAAATTAGTGAGCTAAAGGATACTTTTGGGAGAACTCACAATTACCTGCGAATCTCTCTGATAGAGAAGTGCAATTTGCGCTGCAAATATTGCATGCCTGCTGATGGCATTCCACTCAGTCCCAAAGCCTCATTGATGAGCGCTAAAGAAATACTTGAATTTGCCAGAATTTTCGTCGGTTTGGGTGTGGATAAGATTCGTTTAACTGGCGGGGAACCTCTACTTCGAAAAGACATCAATGAGATTTTAGATGGCCTTTCCAAGCTTCCTGTTGATCTTTCACTCACTACCAATGGATTGCTGATTGATAGGCATGTGGATAACTTCAAAAAGTTAGGTGTCAAAAACATCAATTTCAGTTTGGATACATTGAGAGAAGATCGATTTTTTGAGATTACGAGAAGAACAGGTTTTGAAAAAACTCTTGACAATTTCCGGCTTTTGCATGAAGAAGGTTTTAACCTTAAGATCAATACCGTGTTGGTAAAAGGAACCAATGATGACGAGTTGGTTGATCTGGTCAATCTGACAAAGGACTACAACGTCTCAGTACGGTTTATAGAATTTATGCCTTTCGATGGAAATCGCTGGGATAGGTCAAAGATGGTTTCAGAGAAGGAAGTACTTAGCCAATTAGGTTCCCACTTTGGTGCCGAGCAGATTTCTGCTCTTCCTCATGAGACCAATTTCACAGCTCGTAAATTCAAGATCTCCGGCTACCAAGGCGATTTCGGAATTATCTCTTCTGTGACTAATCCGTTCTGTGGAACCTGCAATCGCATCCGACTAACTGCAAACGGCCGCATCAAAAATTGCCTTTTTTCAAATCAGGAAACAGATTTATTATCTGCCATGCGAGCTGGTGAAAATGTGGAAAACTTGATTTTGGAATCTATCTTAAAGAAAAAAGCGGTGCGTGCAGGCATGGATAGTTTGGAGAAGTTATCAGACCCCACACTTCATTCAGATAATCGAAGTATGATTGCGATTGGGGGGTGATAAGCATTTAAAGACGATCAATTCTCCTGTGTTTATAAATTGATCATTAGCTCTATTTTTTTCCTCTTTTTCCAAAATGATAACTACAGAAGGCAATTCCTTACTCCCTCTTTTTCCAATGCAAAAACCATTTCTCTCCAGCAAATACTAAAACCACTCCTATTGCTGAGACAATGACAACAAACATATCGGAGCTTGCCTTGATCCAAACGAAAGCGGTCAGTACGATTAAGTCGAGCAATAAAGCGGATATCAAAATAACTCCATTGGCCTTCACGTCTTTTCTCAAGTGCTTGAAAACTCCCCAATGAATGATCATGTCCATCACCAGATAGAAAATTGCTCCCATGGAAGCGATGCGGGAGAGGTCAAAGAAGATAGTTAATACTATTGCAATGACGACAATATAAAGTAGCATGTGCTTTTGAACGCTTCCCGACATGCCGAAATGACTATGCGGAATAAGCTCCATATCTGTGAGCATGGCTGTCATGCGTGATACTGCAAAAATACTGGCGATTACCCCAGAAATGGTTGCGACTATTGCTATTCCTACTGTGAAATAAAGTCCATAGTCTCCAAAAGCCGGTCTTGCAGCTTCAGCTAAAGAATAGTCTTTTGCGCTGACAATTTCAGAAATGCTTAGGCTTGAGTTTACTGCAGTAGCAACCAGAAAGTAAACTACAGTACAGATGATTAGGGAAATAACGATTGAGCGCCCTACATTTTTATGAGGGTTCGTAATTTCTCCTCCACTATTCGTGATGGTCGTAAACCCTTTGTAGGCCAATATAGATAGTGCCATAGCCCCTATAAAACTAGCTACAGAATAATTCTCTGTATTGGTAGATTCAGGCACAAGATCACTCATGGTAAATTCAGCTGCCCAGAGCCCGCCTATAGCAAATATCAGAATACCCACTATTTTAACAAATGCCATAAATTGGGAGGTCTTCCCGATTACCTTATTTCCAGCCACATTGATAATATAGGCAAGGATCAAGAGCGCAACTCCCAAACCGGGCACCCAAATAGAATCTTTTTCCACGTCAAAAAGCTGTAGCGTGTAGGACCCAAAAGTTCTCGCAACCAAACTTTCATTGATCACCATAGAAAGTGCCATCAGTACGGAAGCTGCTGCGGTGATGGTAGTTTTTCCATAGGCTTTCGTTAAAATCATAGCGATCCCACCTGCTGAGGGGTAGGCGTTGGAAACTTTGATGTAAGAGTAGGAGCTGAAACCTGAAATAATTGCTCCAACGATAAAAATATAGGGAAACCAAGTCCCTGAAAGTTCCGCTACCTGACCCAAAAGCGCAAAAATTCCAGCCCCGATCATCACTCCAGTACCCAGAGCTACTGCTCCTTTCAGCGTTAGGCTATCTTCTTTATAGTCATCCATTTATTCTGTATCTAATTTTTCTTGACCCAAAAGAGCCAAAATAATTACTGAGAGTAAAATAGCTTAATATGCCTAAATCGCAATTGGAAATAGGATTATCGGAATGTTTTGAAGTTTAAAGCGTCTTGGCAATTCTCTCGTAAATCGAAGGAGAAAAGTACCAAAGGAACAGTTGAGAGTAAATGTGATCCTTATAACCATTAATAAAAAAGAATCATTAGGGCAACCTGAAAAAGTAAAATACTAAGCTCTATTATTCAGGAGTTGACAGCTTAAGACTCTTTAATCTCTTGGCAACAAGGTAGATGTAAATCACATCCAAGATAAAAATAACAGATCCAATGTAGAGAATAGGCTCATGGACACCACCACCTCTTTTTGATCCAATTATTCCAAATAAAATGGTCAGTGGAAGGGTCCCAACAAATTTTGCAATCGCAAGTATCAAAGATTGTCCCTGCAATCCAGGTCTTCGATAATACATGCGTATGAACAGAATAGACATAAGAATACACTGCAGAAAACCCATATAAAGCGCTCCAAGCACTATTCCAACCCATTGAAAAACGAAGTGTTGCAAAATCATGCAACCTATTAAGTACACAATCGCCTGAATGTAAAAAGTGCTTTTTTTGGTAGATACTTCCTTGATTCCATAGTTGAAATACATATACAGAATCCCACAGTCCAGAAGTAGCCAAAAGGCATTGAAAAAGCTCGACACGTGAGTACCAAACTCAAAATAGCCAGGAAGAGTGTAGTAAAGTTCCCAAGTAAAATTAAGACCTAGTGCTATAAAAGGAATACCGTAGGACTTGTCTCTATGGCCAACCCTCAATGCTTCTATATAGGTGATGATCCAGCCTATTCCGCAGATAGTAAGCAGGATGGTACTAGTAGTCATAAAGAATTATTAATCAAGAAAATAAAACTCATTCCAAAGAGAAATTGAGGATGAATAAGTAAAGAATTATGCCTCGCATTACGTGTAAAGAGGTAAATCTTGTTTCAAAAGGCTAGCAAGTTAAGGAAAAAGAAAATATCTGAAGTTTGATTTCTCAAGAAAGTGATTTTTGTCAGGTAGGGCACTTTTTCCAACCGCTGAGCATTATCTAATTGGATATTCTGGTAGATTTCAGCGTATTTTAGAAAAATAAAGCAAAGTTGACGCTGAGCCCTAAACGGCAACTCTTAATTATGGAAAATCAATTAAAAAGCTATCTCACCCAACTACTTGATACATCAACTAATCAGAAGGGACTGGATTGGCTGAATAAACAAGTCGAAAAGATTAGCACAGAAGGGGCCCCATCAAAGTTTTTTCTTGCTTTCAGCCAAGCATCCAGGTTCTTTAAGAAAGAGAAACAAAACCTAACAAAAGAAAAGTTAGAGATTGCAAATGAGCTCGTTACAGGATTTCAGCCTCAACATTGGGATGAATTACAAACAGCAAGGACAGTCTTGATGCTAAGTTATCCACAAGAGAAAGAAGCTTGGTTTGCAGCAATGATTCAGCTCTTTGAAACGGCGGACATGCATGAGCACCAAGCACTTTTCGCAGCTTTGCCATTGATGCCTTTTCAGAAGGATTTGATTCCTAGGGCCATTGATGGATTACGGACCAATATCTCTCTGGTATTTGATGCAATTGCTTTAAATAACCCATTTCCTGCACAGTATTTCCCAGAAGCCAATTGGAATCAAATGGTACTCAAAGCCATATTTATGCAGCGTCCTTTGTATAGAATACAAGGAATGGAGGAAAGAAGAAATCCAGCTTTGGCTGCTATTGCCCGGGATTTTGCTCATGAACGCTGGGCCGCTGGGAGAGACGTGATGCCCGAGATTTGGCGCTTGGTCGCCCCTTTTGTGAATGAAATGTACTTGGAGGATCTGAAGAAAACATTAGCAACCAAAGATGAGCCTCAAGTATTAGCGGCTCTCCTGACCCTTCGAGAATCTGCCTATTTACCAGGAAAAGAACTTTTAGAAACATACCCCGATCAAGTAGCTACTCTTGATATGGATGCTTTGGCTTGGGAAAGGATTGGCTCGGAGTTTCAGCGAACTCGCGTTTAATCACTAATTTTACATTCCCCAAATTTAAAATAAATAACCATGTATATAGATCCACATATCCACGTCGTATCCCGCACAACTGATGACTATGAGGCCATGCAAAAAGCTGGTATAGTTGCCGTCATTGAGCCTGCATTTTGGCTAGGACAGCCAAGAACAGAAGTAGGGAGTTTCAAAGATTACTTCAGTACACTCGTTGGTTGGGAGCGATTCCGTGCGAGTCAATTTGGAATAGTACATTATTGCACGATGGGTCTCAATTCAAAGGAGGCAAATAATGAACCATTGGCTGAGCAGGTGATGGAATTGCTACCTCTTTATGTAGGAAAAGAAGGAGTGGTTGCCATCGGAGAAATCGGGTATGATGATCAGACTGAAGCAGAAGACAAGTTCTACCGACTCCAGTTAGAGCTAGCAAAAGAAGTGGACTTGCCTGTACTTATCCACACACCACATAGAGACAAGAGAAAAGGTACTATTCGAAGTATGGATGTCTCCGAGGAGCATGGGTTGGATCCTAAAATGGTAATTGTGGATCATAACAATGAGGAGACTGTAAAGGAAGTTTTAGACCGAGGTTACTATGCTGGATTTACTATTTATCCACACACCAAAATGGGTTCTGAGCGAATGGTTGAAATCGTGAAGCAATATGGTCCAGAGCGAATAATTGTCAATTCCGCTGCGGATTGGGGCATTTCGGATCCTTTGGCTGTCCCGAAAACAGCTGACCTGATGCGCAAATCCGGGATTCCTGAAGAGCACATCAAACTCGTAACGTATCAAAATGCCTTGACTGCTTTTGGCCAAAGTGGACAAATGGATGAGCAGGATTGGTTAAATGCTGCGCCATTGGACCAAACCAAAAAGATGAGTGGCAATTCAGTTCTTCGTGGTGGACAAACACCAAGAGTGGAAGGTTCTTCTGATTTTGTAGAAAATTAATTATGGGTTCTTCCCGCATTTTTGCCTACCTGCAGCTCACCCGTCCTGCTAACGTTGTAACTGCTATTGCTGATATTTGGGCGGGAATTGCCGTGGCTGGCGCTTGGGCATTTATCGCATTCGACGGAAGCATTTTAGCTAATGAAATTCTTATCAAACTAGTCTGGCTTTCATTGAGTACAATTGGATTGTATGCTGGTGGAGTTGCCTTTAATGATGTCTTTGATGCAGACCTTGATGCCGTTGAGAGGCCAGAAAGACCAATTCCTAGTGGAAGAGTATCTAAGTCGGGAGCTGCGTGGATGTCGTTTATACTTCTTGCTGTTGGGGTAATAGCTGCAGCGCAGGTAAATCTGGTTTCTGCAGGAATAGCTTTAGCGGTTGCCATTCTCGCAGTCTTGTATGATTACTGGGGAAAACATCAGAATTTGATAGGCCCTATCAATATGGGACTTTGTCGTTCTGGTAACTTACTTTTAGGTGTCAGTATAGCTCCAAGTTTACTATCCTCATTTTGGCCATTGGGATTGATTCCTTTAATCTTTGTGGCAGCTATTACGATGATCAGTCGTGGCGAGGTTCATGGAAAAAACAGGAATGCACTTTTTGGTGGATTGTCCATGTATCTACTTGTGATATTGGTCATTGCTGCAATGCCGATCATGCATGGTACCCCGATTTTTGAAGTGATCCCTTTTTTAGCTCTTCTTTGCTACATGATTTTCCCACCATTGATCAAAGCTATTCGTAGCCAAGACCCAAAACTTATTGGCAAATCAGTCAAAGCTGCAGTTATTTCCTTAATTATTGTCAATGCGTCCATAGCTTCGGCTTTCGCAGGATGGCAGATTGGAATAATTGTGTTATTGTTGCTGCCTATTTCTCTTTGGCTAGCCAAGAAATTCGCAGTAACCTAACAAAGAACTAAAAAGGGCTTGGAATTGTATTAATTCCAGCAAGCAGCTTAAGCCTATACCCTGTTGATTATGAATACGATTATCGAACAATCATTTTCAGTACCCTTCAACTATCAAGTCTGTTTTTCAGAGGAAATTTTTGTTCCTGAGAATAGATTATTTGTTGATCTACTTTCGAAAGAAAGAAAATCCAAAGTCCTATTTGTAGTGGATAATGGGGTTGCGGAAGCTCACCCAAATTTGCTAAAGCAACTGAAAACCTATTCAGAAGCTCATTCGGAGGCATTTACATTGGCAACCAATCCTATTGTCGTAGTAGGTGGAGAAGCCTCTAAAAATGACGAGGCCATTTACAAGGAAATCGTTGAAGCAACCCATTTGTACGGCATAGATAGGCATTCATACATCGCCGTGATAGGTGGTGGTGCTGTGATTGATATGGTGGGTTTCGCTGCTGCGATTTCGCACCGTGGGATTCGCCTGATCCGTATCCCTACTACTGTTCTTTCGCAAAATGACTCAGCCGTAGGCGTTAAAAACTCTGTGAATGTATTTGGCAAAAAGAATTACTTAGGGACTTTTACACCACCTTACGCAGTTTTAAATGATTTCAATTTCCTGAAAACTCTCGACGATAGAGATTGGAGATCTGGAATTTCTGAGGCGATAAAAGTGGCTTTAATTAAAGACTTGAGCTTTTTCACTTGGATAGAGGATAATTCCACAGCTTTGGCAGACAGAGAAATGGCTCCAATGCAGGAGGTAATTATTCGCTGTGCACAAATGCATTTGGATCATATTTCTGGCAAAGATCCTTTTGAATTCGGTTCTTCCAGACCTCTTGATTTCGGACATTGGGCAGCACATAAATTAGAGCATTTGAGTGACTTCCGAATTCGCCATGGTGAAGCTGTGGCAATAGGAATCGCATTAGATTCAACTTATTCTTTTTTGAAAGGATGGATTTCCGAGGATGATCTCGTTAGGATTATTACAGTATTTAAGACCTTAGGGTTTGATCTTTTTGCTCCCGAATTAGGCGGAGAAAACCTTATCAAAGGCTTGAAGGAATTCCAAGAGCACTTAGGAGGTCAGCTCACCATCATGCTTTTGAAGGCATTGGGCAAAGGAGAGGAAGTGCATGAAATGGATCATCAGCTAATCCATCAGGCTATAGATTTACTTAAAAGTTATAACCAAAAGCAGAATTTGGTTACTAGTTAATTCAGTACAAAATCACCTTATTCATGGAAATCAAAGGGTTTCAACTCAGTTACTGCAGCAATATTCACCCCGGAGAAAGCTGGGAAGCGACATTTGAAAACCTAAAGAAATATATCCCTGAGGTAAAAAATCGGTTAAGCGTAGATAAGCCCTTTGGCATTGGATTAAGACTTTCTCATGAAGCAAGTCTTATACTTGAAAAAGCTAATCAACTCAGTGAATTCAGGAATTGGCTGCAATCTGAAAATGCTTTTGTTTTTACATTAAACGGCTTTCCGTACGGCGATTTTCATAGAACAACTGTAAAAGATAAGGTACATTTTCCCGATTGGACCACCGTAGAACGGCGTGACTACACCATCAGATCTTTCAAAATATTAGCACAACTATTACCTGAAGGAATGGATGGGGGAATCTCAACTTCCCCAGTTTCCTATAGACATTGGTTCAAATCCGATTCAGACCTAAATGTCGGAATGGAAACTGCCACGAGACACTTGTTAGAAGTAGTTGGGGAGCTTGCCGATATCAAAAAACAAACTGGGAAGTCCTTGCACCTAGACATTGAGCCAGAACCCGACGGAATACTGGAGAATTCGGATGAGATGATTTGGTTGTTTTCAGATTGGTTACTACCAATTGGAAAACCATGGCTTGCTAAGAAATTAAACATTTCTCAAGAAGAGGCCGAAGAAGCTTTGAAAGAGCACATTCAGGTTTGCTACGATGTTTGCCACTTTGCGATAGTCTATGAAAAGCCCGCTGACACTTTTGCAAAATTTGAAAAGGCAGGGATAAAAATTGGAAAGATTCAAATTTCAGCTGCCCTTAAAGCTTTGATTCCTACTCAACCTGAGGCTAGAGATATTGTAAAGTTGAAATTATTGCCTTTTGAGGAATCAACTTATCTCCACCAGGTTGTGGCAAGAACAAAGGATGGAAGTTTGAAATCCTATTCCGACTTACCAGAAGCACTTAAAATATTAAACGAGACGGACGAAGAAGAATGGAGGATACATTTTCATGTGCCGGTCTTTTTGGATAATTATGGCGCTCTAGCCTCAACACAGGATCAAATTTCAATTGTACTCAATGAAATTTTAAAAAATCCATCCTTGACAAATCATCTCGAAGTTGAGACCTATACTTGGGAAGTATTACCGGAGGACACACGCTTGAGCTTAGGCGAATCAATCTCCAGGGAGCTGGCTTGGGTAATCGAAAAATTGAATTAACATGAAATCGAGCATGTCGAAAGCGACACACAGAGGCATGATTGTAATCTCTGCGAGATTCCATATGGCAATTGATAAACTATTATAATCATATGAAAAAGACAGTTGTCTTAGATATAGTAGCGCTTTCTCCTCGAGTAATTGGGGAGCATACTCCTTTCCTGAAAAAATGGATAGAAAAAGGAAAACGTGCAGTAGTAGAGCCTGTTTTACCAGCTGTGACATGCTCAGCTCAGTCAGTTTATTTGACAGGAAAGTGGCCGACTGAAAACGGGATTGTGGGAAATGGTTGGTATTTCCAAGATGAATGTGAAATCAAATTTTGGCGCCAATCCAACAAGCTGGTACAATCACCGAAAATCTGGGAAACACTAAAGAAGGAAAATCCTGAATTTACTGTAGCCAACATGTTTTGGTGGTACAATATGTACTCCAGTGCGGATTATGCGGTCACGCCAAGACCACTCTATCTTGCTGACGGCCGCAAGGAGCCAGACTGCCATAGCCAACCCATGGAGTTAAGGGATCGACTTCAAAAAGAATTGGGTCAATTTCCCTTGTTTTCTTTTTGGGGACCAAATGCAAACATTGCCTCAAGCAAGTGGATCGCAGATGCCTCCAAAAAAGTAGATGAATGGCACAATCCAACCTTAAACTTGATTTATATTCCTCATTTGGATTACTCGCTTCAGAAGTATGGAATCGATTTTGACAAAATAGGCAAGTACCTAAAAGAAGTAGATGAGCTCTGTGAGGACTTGATTACTCATTTCGAATCACAAGGGACTCAGGTGATATTGCTATCTGAATATGCGATCACAACCGTGAGCAAGCCGATTCATTTAAATAGAATTTTTAGAAATCAAGGCTGGATTCAGGTGAAAGATGAACGGGGATTGGAAACATTAGATGCCGGAACGTCCAAAGCTTTTGCAGTAGCAGATCATCAGGTAGCACATGTGCATGTGAATGACCCAGCTATTTTACCACAAGTGAAAAAACTCTTGGAGACAACTCCAGGAGTTGAATTAGTATTGGACAAGGAAGGGAAAAAGAAGCACCACCTAGACCATGAGCGCTCAGGTGATCTGGTGGTAATGGCAGATAAAGATTCTTGGTTTACCTACTATTTCTGGTTGGATGATGCCAAAGCACCAGATTATGCACGCTGCGTGGATATCCACAAAAAGCCAGGATACGATCCTGTTGAGTTAATCCTTAATCCAGACATCAAAATTCCTTTGCTCACCGTCGGGTCAAAGGTGCTAAAGAAAAAGCTTGGTTTCCGTTACTTGATGGACGTGATTCCTCTAGATGCAACCTTGGTAAAAGGTGCCCATGGAAGATTGAGCGCAGATGACCTTGACAAACCTCTGTTGGTTTCTCAAGACTCAAGTTTAGTAAATTCGGATACTATTCAGCCAACAGATGTTTATGATGTTATTTTGAAAGCCGTAAGAGGGTAATAGTATTTAAAAAATATCGTTAAGTCTCTTTAGCGTTTCTATTCCTAGTTTTGATAAAAATTATTGATGCAAATTTCCAGTAAATCATACCCATACTTATTCCTATTACTGATTATTGCTTTTGCCTGTGGCAAAAAGGAACAAAGCTGCGAACTTTCATCTGAGATCTTAGACCAAGATCTAACTGTAAATATTGTTCGATTAGAGCAGGACTTTTTCAATGCCAAATCAATTGATGAATTCAAGTATTTATTTGAGGAGAATCCAGAATTCACAAAAGAATATCTCCAAATGGATCTATACCCAAGTGCAGACACGTTGGCTGCCGAGCTACTAGCAATACATCAGGATTCTTCCATGCGAGTTCTTTATGATTCAGTTGAAGTGGTATTCAGCGATTTTTCTGATGTGGAAAAAGATCTTGAAAATGCATTCAAAGCGATAAAATATTATTTTCCTCAATTTCAAATTCCAAAGGTTTATACTTTTACTTCAGGATTTAATTCTGACTTGGTAGTGACCGATGACTTGATTGTCATAGGATTGGACTATTTCTTACCTCCTACCCATACTTTCCAGCCAGAATTACCCCGCTATATGGCCGAGCGCTACGATCGCCCATACATTGTCCCGATGATAGTGATGGCTATTTCAGCTAGGTTTAATGAAACTAATCCTCAGGATAATAGATTGCTTGCCGAGATGATTTACTATGGTAAAACCTATCATTTCACAAAAGCCATTTTGCCTTGTACCTCGGATCAATACATCATCGGGTACACACCAGAGGCGATTTCTGAGAGTTTTGATAATGAGGAATTGATATGGTCTCACTTTGTGGAAAATGAATTATTATACGAGACAAACCCTTTTGAAATCAGGAAATATATTGGGGAGGCGCCATTTACCGATGCTATAAGTACTAAAGCTCCTGGCAGATTGGGAAGATGGTTAGGCTGGAATATCGTAGACGACTACCAGTTTACCCAAAATGTGCCATTAGACATCTTGATGGCAGAACCTGATGCAGAGAAAATTTTTAGAGAATCAGGTTACAGGCCACGAAAGCCAAATGAGTAAGGTTTCAATTCCCCCTGAAACAAAAAAACGAGTCTAAAATTAGACTCGTTTTTCACCAATAAACCCTATCCTATATTATCGTACTATTTTAATTTCTTGAACTGTTGATGTTAGCATCAACTATTTGACTCAAACAGATAAAAATCAACATTTTACATTTTTTTCAAACTGTTGAGTATTCTTAACCTACGCAATTCCAAAAGGTTTAAATAAAATGTATATTTTTTTTAAACCTTTCAGATCAATTTAGTTATCAACTAGTTATAACGCTGTTTTGAAGCAAAGAACTCGTAATAGATCTCTCAAGAGGGATAGGCATTCCAATAAAAAAATGGGGCTAACCTGTCAAAATGATATAATCTTTATCAGATGAGTTTTCGTTCTTTCCAGGTAATATCACTTTTATCAAGTGAGAAATAGCCAGTTCTTTGGTGAAATGTTGCTCTGCCAGCCTCCGCGAATTTGCCCCCATTTTTTCCAATTCTTTTGGATTCCTTTCCAGGCTTTCAAGCTTCGCAAAAGCTGACTCAATCTTAGATGGAAGGCAATTAATTCCTAGATGATGCGTCTTCATCAAATCAAACACCCAACCCTTATGGTTAACCAAAACTGCTTTGCCTGCTGCCAAAGCGTCAAAAAATTTATTAGGACTGTTCGTTTTCAAAACAGGTAAATGCGCGAAAGAAATCCAGGCTAAATCTGCCAAACTCAAGACTTCATTTACCTTTTCTTTGGAGCCAAAGGGAATAAAACGAATACTTACAAGAGATTTTTCCAATGCTATTTTTCTCAATTGAGCTTCATGACTGCCCTCACCCATAATCAGAAAATGCCAGTTTTTTCCTCGATTTTGAGCCAATTCTGCTAGATTCAAGAGCTCTTCTACTGCATTTACTTTTCCTAATGCTCCAGTATAGGCAATAGTCAGGCTAGTGGTTAACCCAAACTCATCAAGAATCTCTTTTCTTTTCTCCATTGGATAAAACCTGTCCAAGTCTGAGAAATTTGGAATCAAGTGAATCCGTTGTGCAGGGGTAACTTTCCGAAGGTGAGCCGCTATTCCGGGAGAGAGGGCAACTAGACTCATTGCTTGCTGGTAGATTTTCTTCTCTAGGGAAACTAAGCTCTTTTTTAAGATAGGATTACTGATCGCCCCAACTTCTATGGGAGCCTGCGGCCAGAGGTCTCTAACTTCAAAAATATATGGGATCGCCAACTTTTTTTTTGCCCAAAGTCCAAGCAATCCTGTAGTCAAAGGAGTGGAAGTGACATACATCAAATCAGGCCGAGGAAGCTTCTTAATTAATTTTTTAGCTTGCCGGACATAGCTTAAAAAAGACCAGACTCTTTTAATAAATCCAAATTTCTGATCGTAACTAACGGGTAAATAATGAACTTTAATCCCTTCTATCCAGCGCTGATCATATCCTTCTTGCCCTCCACCAGTGATCATTTCCACTTCGTGTCCTGCATCTACTAGTCCCTTTGCCAGGTGAAATGAACGCACAGCTCCTCCTTCTTGCGGCGTTTTGAAATACTGATGGATGTAAATGATCCTCATAGCTTGTGCAATTTCACCCATTCTGCAAGAAGAAACAGGTTATAGAGTATTAAAAAATGTTGCTTCACGAAAAGCTCAGGTCTGGAGGAAATTTCTCTCATTCTTTCAGGGAAATATTCTCCGTGAGATTTTTCAAAGGCTGTTATCGAATTGAAAACGCGGCTGGCAAATTCTCCATTTTCTGCAAACCATTCTTTCAAAGGCAACCCAAAGCCCATTTTCTTACGCTCAGAAATCCAGTTGAGTTCCAACTCATTTAAATATTGCTTGATCCAAGGCTTGCCTTTTAACGAATTCTCGTTTTTTACATTCTTCCACAATGCTAGCATTGAAGCGTCTAAGTAAGGACTTCTTCCTTCTATGCTATGTGCCATCAAGGCATTGTCCTGAATCTTCAGCACATCTTGGACTAGGTAAACTTGTCGGTCAAAATCCAACATTTGAGTGTATTCCGGGAGGTTTTTATTAAAAATTCTGGAATGATCTTCAGCCAAATCATCTGGTAGGTTTTCCAATCCACTGAAATTAAGAAAGGTCTTTTGAGGACTTGGGTCGATTGCTGAAATGAACTTTTGGTAACTTCTACCCAGAGGTATATTTCCCAAAATTCCCTGAAATCTTAGGAGTAACTCTTTATGTTTTTGGTAAATATCAAATGCCTTATGTCGCTGATATCCTCCCCAAAGTTCGTCAGCACCAGCGCCCGAAATCAGTACTTTCACAGATTTTCTCGCTTCTCCCCCGATCATCCAAGTCAAAAATCCTGCTGAATCCCCAATAGGTAGATCCACACTTTTCAGATATTCATCCCAGTTTTCCCAGAATGTTTTTTGATTGATAGTAATTTGATGGTTAAAGGAAGGACATTTTTCCGTGAAGCGTCTTGCTGCAACTCCATCCGCATATTTCTTTCGATATTTTTCCTCTGTTTGAATGGTGTAGGTAGGTAAGGGAATTCCCGTTTCCTTATACCAAATCGCGTAGAGAAGCGAACTATCTGCTCCCCCGCTGAGCTGCACTCCCACAGGGACATCCGCTCGAAATTGATTCAAAACGACTTCATTTAGCGTGGTTTTGAAGGAGTCAAAAATTGGTTCAGCAGATGGTTTTGCTTTGATGGAGATTTTATCCCATCGAAATGCTGAGTGACTTAAAATTTTACTGTATCGCTCAGGTTTCCATTCATGGATTCCTTTGAAAAAAGTATTGCCCAAATGAGGTGCTCTCAGGTAGAAATAGTTTTCAAAATGCTTTGAATCGACCTTCGAGGACTTTAATTCTTGAATACTTCTGCATTCTGAAGAAAGGATAAGAGTATCTGGATTTTGAGCATAGTAAAGTGGTTTTTCACCATTTCCATCTCTTGCGACAATCAGAGATTTATCTCTTAAATCCACAAAAATCAAAACAAACATACCTTGAAGTTGCTCCACTCCTTTCGTACCAAAAACTCGAAGTACATGCAAAACTACCTCAGTGTCTGATTTTGTAATGAAGATGATTCCCATCTTCGCCAGGATATTTTTTAAGGCTTTATAATTGTATAGTTCACCATTCCAAATCAATAGGGAAGCTCCATCTGGAGCCCAAAATGGCTGGTCTGCTTCCACCCCAGTATGTAGAATTTTCAGGCGACTTACGCCTATCCAAAGTCCAGGCCATGGACTTAAGCTTGCTTGCTGATCTGGACCACGATGCTGACTTTGCTGAAGCATGCTATTAATAGCTTCTTCATTTGCGCCTTTTCCCCAGATCAGATGGATTCCACACATTAATTATCAGATTCTACTTTGGTGATTTTGCCCTGATTTTTCTCAAAATACTTACACAAATGGGTCAGCGTGCATTCTTCACATTTTGGCCTTCGAGCCAAACACACGTATCTCCCATGCAAAATCAGCCAATGATGTGCGATATGCACAAACTCTTTAGGGATGTGGCGGATTAGTTGTTTTTCTACTTCCAAAGGAGTTTTGGCTGTTTGCGAGACTAAACCCAGTCTTTTCGAAACTCTAAAAACATGCGTATCGACAGCCATATTTGGCTGATTCCAGACGACCGAGGTAATGACATTTGCTGTTTTTCTACCCACACCAGGAAGTTTGATCAACTCAGGAACGGTCGAAGGAACCTCACCTCCAAAGTCTTCCATGAGCATTTTGCCCAAGCCTAAAAGATGCTTAGTCTTATTATTCGGATAAGAAACGGTTTTGATGTAGGGGAAAAGTTCATCAAAATTCGAAGCGGCCAAAAACTCAGGTTCAGGGAATTTTTCAAATAAAGCTGGCGTCACCATGTTGATCCGCTTGTCTGTGCATTGCGCCGAAAGTACCACTGCACACAGGAGTTGGAAAGGATTTTCATACTGAAGTTCTGTTTCAGCAATGGGCATATTTTCCCGAAAGTGATTGATGATGGCTTCGTATCGTTCTTTTTTGAGCATGTTGATTTATTTAACCGCAAAGAAGGCGCGGAGTCCCGATTATCGGGAAACACAGAGGACGCTAGCAAGTATTTATTCTTCAGACCATATTAAAATTCAATCCCAGAAAAAGAATCTGAGATCACAATCGCTTTCAGACTGAGCTAATTCGAAGTCATCATTCCTAATTTTCTTCTGAGCCGAATGCTAATTTAAAAGATGCGCTGTGCATTCCCATTTTTCCGGACAAATAGGTAAGAAAAAACTATTATCAAATCAAAAAGCTCTTAATTATTTGGATTGGTGGACCAAGTAATTTTTCCTTCAATGCATAAAGTTTAAATTCGGGAAACTCCCAGCTATGAAGCACCTCAACTACTTAATCACAATCCTACTTTTATCTACCTCAGCAGCATTTTCTCAGGAAAGACCACGTGAAAAAGGGATCATTTTCGGAGTACTTCCGACGGGTTCGCTCAATGCAATTACTGACGTTCCCGGAGTGAAAGTGGGGCATTTCACCAAAATAGAAGGAGACAATATTCGCACTGGAGTAACCGCCATTTTGCCACACGGAGGAAATCTCTTTCAGCAGAAAGTCCCTGCAGCTATTTATGTTGGAAATGGCTTTGGAAAGTTGGCTGGCGTCACACAAGTGCAGGAATTGGGAAATATTGAGACTCCCATTATTTTGACTAATACACTCAGCGTGGCCGCTGGAATAGAAGGTGCGGTTCGTTATTCTTTAGAACGAAATGAAAATGCCCAATCAGTGAATGCTGTGGTCGGTGAAACGAATGATGGCTATCTCAATGATATCCGCGGAATGCAAATTTCTCCAGAAGAAGTCATCCAAACGATCAAATCGGCAGAAAGTGGCAAAGTCACTGAAGGAAATGTGGGTGCTGGAACTGGTACGGTTTGCTTTGGCTGGAAAGGCGGAATTGGAACTGCCTCACGAAAACTTCCCGAAAGTTTGGGAGGCTACACAATCGGGGTTTTGGTACAGACAAATTTCGGAGGAAATCTTCAGATCGATGGAGTCGCCGTGGGAGAAGAAATGGGAAGGTATCCATTTCGCGATGCGATGGAAAAATCTGACGGAAGCTGCATGATCGTATTGGCAACTGACGCTCCCGTGCTGGAGCGTAATTTGGAGAGAATGGCTAAACGCGCCATCATGGGTCTTGCCAAAACAGGAGGTATCGCGTCAAATGGATCTGGTGATTATGTGATTGCATTTAGTACGGCAGAGGGACTTCGAATTCCATATTCTGCAAAATCAGGAGCATTGGAAAGTGGCGAATTTATACGAAATGATGACATGACTTCCCTCTTTTTAGGTGTGATTGAGGCTACAGAGGAAGCCATTGTAAATTCCCTGTTTGCAGCCGAAACGATGACAGGAAACCAAGGCCACAAAGTCGAGCAGTTGCCAGTAGATGTGGTAATGAACTTGATGAAGAAAAATTAAAGCAGCTTTATGACAAGCAATAATCAAAAAAGCCAGTTGGAGAGTGATTGCTGCGCAGTAGATGAAAAAGTAAATCATGAAGAGCATTCGCATGATAGCGGACATGATCACGACCATTCTATTTCAAAAGAAGAAAGCCTGCTAAGATTTTTTGCACCTGCTATTTTTTCATTTGTGGTGATGACGATTGGACTCGGTTTCGATCATATTTTTCCACAGAATTGGTTCCAAGGGTGGATTCGCTTTGGCTGGTATTTAGTAGCCTATTTGCCTGTTGGTTTACCTGTTTTGAAAGAAGCGTGGGGAAGTATATTGAAAGGTGATATTTTCTCAGAATTCCTGCTGATGGGAATTGCAACGGTTGGGGCCTTTGCGATCGGTGAGTATCCTGAAGGGGTAGCAGTAATGCTTTTCTATTCCGTTGGCGAGGTTTTTCAGGCTATGGCAGTTACGCGGGCAAAGACGAATATTAAGACGCTACTTGATCAACGGCCAGCGGAAGTGACGATTTTGGAAGGAAATTCTGCCAAAACGATCAAAGCTGCCACCGCAAAAATCGGGGATATCATTCAATTGAAAGCCGGAGAAAAGCTTGGCTTAGACGGCGAGCTACTTTCTGAGAAAGCTTCATTTAACACCTCCGCACTAACTGGAGAAAGCAAGCCTGATTCCAAAGAAAAAGGCGCGGAGGTATTAGCTGGAATGGTGAATCTGAATACTGTATCGCAAGTCAAAGTGACTACAGCTTACACCGATAGTAAGCTTTCCAGAATTCTTGAATTGGTTCAAAATGCAACTGCTCAAAAGGCTCCTACAGAGCTTTTCATCCGAAAATTCGCAAAAATCTACACACCTATTGTGGTCTATCTAGCAATAGGAATTTGCTTTCTCCCCTTCCTCTTTGTGGACAGTTACGAATTCAGTGATTGGCTGTATCGGGCACTGATTTTCTTGGTGATTTCCTGTCCCTGTGGGTTGGTGATCAGTATTCCGTTGGGGTATTTTGGAGGAATCGGAGCAGCGAGTAAACATGGCATTTTGTTCAAGGGAAGTAATTTTCTTGATAGCATTACTGAGATCAAAAATGTGGTGATGGACAAGACAGGAACGATGACTGAAGGCGTTTTCGATGTACAAGAAGTTCATCTTCGGCCTGAATTTGAGCAGTCAAAAATCCTTGATTTAGTCAATGCATTAGAAAGCAAAAGTACGCACCCAATCTCAACTGCCATTAAAAAACATGTGGGTGAGATTGATTCCAGCATTGTTTTGGAAAATGTAGAAGAGGTAGCCGGTCATGGCTTGAAAGCCCAAATAGATAGAAAAGAACTGCTTGTTGGAAATTTCAAACTTCTGGACAAGTATTCCATTCCTTATTCCATCGATCCCTCCGGGATTGTTTTCACTTTGGTAGCTATAGCTTATGATGGAAAATTTGCTGGCTATCTAACCATAGCGGATAGTATAAAATCCGATGCTCAGCACACCATAGCTCAACTCAAATCTATGGGAGTTGGCATCACCATGCTAAGTGGCGATAAAAGCAACGTCGTCAAGTTTGTCGCGGATAAACTGGGTATTCCCAATGCATTTGGTGATTTGCTTCCTGAAGATAAAGTGCAAAAAGTCAAAGAAATCAAAGCTCAAACAGGGACTGTAGCCTTCGTGGGTGATGGAGTGAATGATGCTCCCGTGGTTGCGATTTCCGATGTAGGTATCGCGATGGGCGGCCTGGGATCTGATGCAACCATAGAAACTGCTGATGTGGTGATCCAAGATGATAGGCCAAGTAAAATTCCCATTGCCATTTCCATTGGGAAAAAGACCAAGAAGATCGTCTGGCAGAACATCGGGTTTGCTTTTGGAATAAAACTGCTGGTGTTAATTCTAGGGGCCTTAGGTATAGCGACGATGTGGGCTGCAGTTTTCGCGGATGTGGGAGTGGCATTATTGGCAATATTGAATGCCATACGGATTCAGAGGATGAAGTTTGGGTGAGAAGGCGGGGTGTTGGATGTCCGCTGACGGATGAATGTCTAGTTAGCTATTATAAAACTTCAATTTTTTTATTAAATCCGTAAAATATTGCCGGCTCCAAATGGCAATTACACTTTCATTGGGAATGAACCGTACAACATCAACTCGAATACCCCCAAAATCTACAGTTGATATTTTAGAAATTAATAGGTTGATAAATTCCTCCTTGGTTATTGTTTCTTTATGCCAATCTCCTGTGTCTCTAGCTCGGTGAAGAAAGTGATTAAGATCCAATAGAATTCCTTTTTTGATATACCACTCCATGTCATACCAATCACGTCCTTTAACTCTATTTTTCCACTTTCTGAACAGCAAAGCGTGCATCTTGCCTGCAAAGAGGCTTGGTGGCGTAAAGCATTTGACATAAAAAGAAAATGGGCGAAGCAATAATTTTTCTTCAGTTTCGAATCCCAAAGGGGGTTCTCTGTCCACTTCAATTTTAATCTTAATAGTTGGCATATGTTTCACTCCAGCTTGTGGTACAATACCTTGCAACTCCAACTCTTTCCAAACGGTAGCTGATTTTAAGAAAGCAGAGTCTATACTTGAGTCGACTTGCTTTTTTTTTTCCATAATTCTTACGTTCATCCCTATCGCCTCAAACTCTGTAATGATGGCCTCAAAGTAAACTTCGAGGGAAAAGTCTGAATCTTTTTTCAATAAGGAAAAATCAAGATCCTCGGAATATCTATCCAAACCGTAAAAAACCCGTAAAGCAGTTCCTCCATAGAATGCAGCCTTCTCAAAAAATGCCGCACGTTGTAATCCTGCCAAAGCTACATCCTGCATGATTTCACGTATCGCAGCAAAATAATCTTCTTGCGTCTTGGGGTTATACTGTTCAATCCATTCTTGAATCATAAGCTTTGAATAGTTTTGACAGCCATCTCCAGACTGGGTTTCTTCGCTGCATCAGGAATCCACGAGCTCAAAGCTTCCAAATCAAATTTTAGAAGTAAATCTTCATCAATTCTCATATCTTCAATTAAGAAATCCATGACCTGTTTATTGCTTCTCAGGTTAATTCCTGGAGTCATAATTATCTTATCACAAATGGCCTTTTCAGGAGAAGCTATCATTGCAGTTTGTCTTGGGGTTAGATTTACACTGCGAATGCCAAAAGTATAATAGGGTAAGGGTGCCTGTTTGTAACTAAACCTTCCTACGGCTGTCTTATAAGCTTTTGTAGATTTGACAGTCACCGAAGTAATTTCAAAAACTCGTTCAGGTATCATCCCCCAATAAGAGAGTGCGGATTCCATAGAAACATAGCTTGGACCCCAGATATGATTGGCTAAGAGAAAGGGTTCAGGCCTAGTTAATTTACTTTTTGGTCCGGGAATATAGATTCCATTTTTCACAATTGTAAGCCAATCAGATTTCACTAATTCTGAAATCTTATCATTTGGCCTCTTATAACTTCTCAAAAGGGAAAGCATAACCTGCCTGGTTAACGGTTCTTCATGATATCCTTCCAAGAGTTCAGAAACTTCCATAATGTCAAATATTAATACAAAAATCGGATATTTTCCGATTTACCTCTCTTTTTCTGACATAAAAGAGCGTAAATATCATGTAAGTGACCCAATAATTTTCCTAAATTCATACAGCTTAACAGTAGCAAATGCAGGAATTGATAAACTATGGAAAAAGTAAATATTAACGAGAAATTTGGCTTGATTAAGGAACTGTGGACTCCCAAGATCATTGGCGAGCTAAATGGTCAGGATGTGAAGCTGGCTAAAGTGAAAGGTGAATTCGTTTGGCATAATCATACCGATGAGGACGAGCTTTTTCTAATAGTGAAAGGTTCATTAAAAATTGAGTTCAAAGGAGAAAGCGTCACTCTGAACGAAGGGGAAATGCTCGTCGTTCCGCGTGGAGTAGAACACAGACCTGTCGCTGAGGAGGAAGCTTGGATCTTACTTTTTGAGCCTCAAAACACCAAGCACACAGGTGATGTCAAATCCGATTTGACTGTGGATAAGTTTGAAAAAATATAGGTTTACTCATGAAAGTCAAAACCCCGTAAGAGAGATCGTTGATACTGATTTTTTTCAACAAATATATATTTTCTATTACCCTATTAAATTACTAGGATTTAGTGTAAAATTGTAGCTTAATTTGCTCTTTTGAAAGCAGTTGCATTTTCCTCTATTTTCGTAATCCTGAGTTTTTGGCCAAAACTAACCTTGGCTCAGAAGGATGTCATCCATCAGCAACTAATCTGGTACGGATATTTTTTCACAGTTCCGGTTGGTGAAAAATGGTCTATAATAGCTGAGGTGCAGGAAAGGCATTTTGTTCATCCTTTGGTTCAGCATCAATGGTCACTTAGAGCTCACATTCATCGCAAATTAGGAGAAAGTGGATGGGAAGCCTCTGCTGGTTTTGCAGGCTTTTTCCAAAGTCCAAGCAATCCTTATTCCGAGCTTGACCTCGTAGAGCCTGAGTTACGGCCTCATCTAGAAATGGCATATAAGCAAAAGCTCAACAAACTAACAATTGATCATCGTTACCGAGCAGAAGCCCGGTATTTTCACCATCTGAATTTAGTAGCTTCGGAATTGGCAGACGGCTACTTTTTCGGAAGTTTTAGATTTCGCTATCGCATTATGGCTTCTTACGCTATTTGGAAGATTAAAGAAAATCAACTCTTGAAATTAATTGCAGGGGATGAGCTGATGGTGCAGGCTGGGGGAAACGTGAATCATACATTTGACCAGAACAGGTTAATAGCCGGAGTGAATTTTACTTTTTCGTCAGCATTAAACATGGACCTCACCTATCAAAAATGGATTAATCAACGTCAATTAGGTGGCTATTATAATCGGGATATTTTCAGATTAACAGTGAATCACCGTCTGGAGGTTAAATAAAAAGGATATGAATAGAAATAACTTCCATTTTTCCACTTATCAGAACTCTTACCAATGATCTAGTATTTTCTCTTATTTTTACTCAAACCACACTTTACCAACCTTTATACTTGATGAAAACTAACTTTATTAAAAAGGTAGCGGTAGGCTACTCATTCCTTCTTTTATTTTTTACCAGTGACATCCAAGCCCAAACCTATGCGGAAAATGGAATGGTCGTCTCTGACCATGTCATTGCGTCTCAGGTCGGAGTAGATATTTTGAAAAAGGGTGGAAATGCTATCGACGCAGCAGTCGCAACTGCCTTCGCTTTGGAAGTAACGCACCCTGAGGCTGGAAATATTGGAGGAGGAGGATTTATCGTTTTTCTGAATTCTGCCGGCGAAGTGACCACATTTGATTTTCGTGAAAAAGCCCCTTTGGCAGCAAGCCCAACTATGTTTCTCGATGAAAATGGAAAGATCAAAGACAACTCAAATCACCGAGGCTTGCTTGCTGTAGGCGTTCCCGGAACGGTAGCGGGACTCTATCAAGCACATCAGAAATACGGAAAATTGCCTTGGGCTGATTTGGTGAAACCATCAGTTGAGTTGGCAAAAAAAGGATTTACCATGTCTTGGGGTTTGTATAACGCTGCTGTGAGAGTAAGTGACAGGGATCCTTCGGAAGACATCATGAAAGATTATTTCCGAGGAGAAAATGGAGAAATCGTAAAGCCGGGAGAGATTTGGAAGCAGCCTGCTTTGGCAAAAACACTCCTAGAAATCCAGAAACATGGCAGAGATGGTTTCTACAAAGGCTGGGTCGCTCAGGAGATCGAAGATTACATGAAAGCAAACGGCGGAATTATCACCAAAGCCGATTTGGAGAAATATGAAGCCGTGGAGCGTGAGCCCGTAAAAGGCACCTTTAATGGATATGAGATTTACTCCATGCCTCCACCAAGTTCCGGCGGAGTCGCACTGATAGAAATGATGAATCTGATGGAGCAAGCGAACATCTCTGAAGTTGAGTTCAACTCCACTGCCTATGTTCATCTAGTTGCCGAAGCAATGCGAAGAGCTTTCGCCGATCGAGCCGAATTTTTAGGTGATCCAGATTTCAATTTGGATATGCCTTTAGATAGATTGCTTTCCAAGGAATATGCCAAAGCACGCTTTGAAAACCTAGATATGACTAAAGCGTCTATCTCTGATCCATCTCAATATGGTCATCCCTATGGAGGAGAGAATACCACTCATTTTTCTGTGGTGGACAAAGACGGAAATGCCATTTCCATGACCTATACCTTAGAAAATTCCTATGGAGTGAAAATGGGTTCTTCCAAACTTGGCTTCATCTTCAATAATGAAATGGGTGACTTCAATCCCGTGCCTGGCGAAACGACTACCACCGGACAAATCGGTTCTAATCCAAATCTAGTCGCTCCAGAAAAACGCATGCTTTCCAGCATGACACCTACGATTGTGGCAAAAGACGGCAAGCCCTATTTGGTAATCGGAAGCCCTGGAGGAAGAACAATTATCAACACCGTTTTTCAGACAGTACTGAATGTGCTAGCCTATGATATGCGAGTGGATAAAGCGATAGAAGCAATGAAAATCCATCATCAGTGGCTTCCAGATAGAATTTTGTATGAATATAATCTGCTTTCTCCAGACACTAGAGAGGCGTTAGAAAAAATGGGACATACGCTTATGCCGACTTCTAATATCGGGGTACTGATGGGCATCACTTACGATGCATCTACGAAACTATACACCGGCGCTTCTGATTCTTCCAGTGAAGATGGCGGAGCAAGAGGTTATTAACCCAATCAAACTGTAATCATGGAAAAAGAAACAGGGTTAAAAAGAGAGATTGGTTTATGGGGACTCTCTGCCAACATTGTTAACATTATTGTCGGTGCAGGGATTTTCGTTTTGCCAGCGATTGTAGCCGAAATTATGGGTTCCGCAGGCATCTTTGTGTACCTGTTTTGTGGATTTCTGATTGCTTTGGTGATGCTTTGTTTTGCCGAAGCTGGCAGTAAAGTGACTCGATCTGGAGGAGCATATGCTTATGTAGAAACAGCTTTCGGGCCATATACAGGTTTTTTGGCCGCCGTATTTATGGTGATGGGAAGTGCGTTTTCAGATGCTGCTGTAGCTAATGCTTTGATAGAATTGATCGCACTGGCCTTTCCGGTTTTTGCGAATCAATACATTCGTATTTTACTTTTGTTGCTCATTTTTGGAGGCTTGTGTTTTCTAAATGTGATCGGGGTGAAGCAAGGAATCGGCTTAGTGAAGATCAATACAGTGGCGAAATTGACTCCTCTACTTTTGCTGATTCTGTTCAGCTGGAAGGATGTTTCCTTTTCCAATTTGATGATAGAAAATGCAGATTCCTTCAAAAATTTTGGAGCGGCTTCCCTGATTTTATTTTTTGCGTTTCAAGGTGGAGATGCAGGATTAACCGTCGGTGGGGAGATCAAAAACCCCCAAAAGACAGTTCCAAAGGCTATTTTCATGGGGATCGGCTTTGTATTGATTCTTTATGTCCTGATTCAATCAGTTTCGCAAGGAGTCTTGGGAGATCAATTACCTGGGTTTAAAGAAGCTCCTCTAGCATCTGTGGCAAATGTTGTATTTGGTCCAATAGGCTACACACTTCTATTAATTACTGCAGGAGTTTCCATGTTTGGAATGCTAAGTGGAGAAATTCTGAATTTGCCAAGAGTGTTATTTGGATTGGCCAGTGACCGAGTGATTCCATTCGAAAAATTGGCTGCAATTCATCCCAAGTTCAAGACTCCATATTACTCCATTTTACTTTATGCCGGAATCGGATTTACCCTTGCAGCTATTGGCGGTTTTCGACAGCTCGCCGTGATCGCTTCAGCCAGTATGCTATTGGTTTATTTTGGTGGGGCCTTATCGGTAATCAAATTGAGAAGAAAGGAGAAAGCTAATTTTGGAGACTTCAGAATACCTTTTGGATATACAGTCCCAATTCTGGCAGCTGGAATCATACTCTTTTTCCTATCCAATTTGACTGGCTATGAAAAAACAGGAATTCTTGTTTTTATAACTGTGCTCACTGCAGTTTACTTTGCAGTGAGGCTCCTTTCGAAGAAGAACAACTAAAGCTCTAAAGCGAAATCCCGAGTTGAAAATTGTAAAATAGCGGATTGTTTATTGTATTATTACAAGTGTAGACCTTTCAAAATCAGAAGGATATAGCTGTTTTTTAGTTTTTTTGACCTACATTCTTAAACCCAAAAATCATGAAAAGGAGACGATTTATTAGCTCTGCAGCACTTAGTGTGACCGCCATGAGCACATTCGGATTTATCCATTTTAATGGAGAAAAGTACGTCGGTGATTGTGCCACAACTTCAGATATTCTAGGTCCATTTTATCGGCCAGAAAGCCCTATGCGTTCCAACTTAAGAATAGCGGGGGATAAAGGAAAAAAGATTGAATTAGCCGGTAAAGTGCTCCATCAGGATTGTATTACTCCTTACAAAAATGCGAAGTTAGAACTATGGCACTGCGATGCTGAAGGCGTTTATGATAATTCCACTTCAGAGTTTCGCTATCGCGGCACAGTGATGACGGACAAGGATGGAAATTATGGGTTTCAAACCATTCTTCCTGTCCCTTACGATGCTGGAGGAGGATTGATAAGGCCTGCACATTTTCATCTTATGGTGACTGCCGATGGCTATCAATCTTTAGTCACTCAATTGTATTTCAAAGGAGACGAAAATGTCGCAAATGATCCTTGGGCTGCACGGTCAGCAGATCGGGTGTTACCTATAAAAGAGCTTGCGGATGGTACTAGCCAAGTAGTTTATACTATAGGAATGGCTGCTACGCTCAAGGTAGAATCAGCCTCATTAGATCGACTGACAGGTGAATACAGCCTTGAAAATGACCCAAAAAAGACTATCGCTTTTTTCAAAAACAATAATGGTCTGTGGTTGAAAAATGAGGTTTTCGGAGAGGAATATGTCTACAGCGGCAATAATATTTTTACTTATCCCGCAAATCCAGACGGAACTTTTGAGAAGTTCCAATTCGATTTTGTAGCTTCTGGATCAGTCAAGTTGATTCATTCCTTTGACTATGGAAATATGGGAAAAGGAGAAGAAGTTTATTATAAGAAATGAGTTATCAAATACTTAGTAAACAGTTATGAAGATTAAATTTATTTTTATCTGTGCCCTGGCACTCTTTGCTCAGATCAGACTACAAGCCCAGCAAAAAACCAAGCTGGAACTCACTGATCTTTTTGACTTGGAGTATGTCACCAATCCCTCGATTTCTCCTGATGGAACCAAGGTAATCTACGTTCGGAATTTCAAGGATATCATGACCGATCGCGATTATTCCAATCTCTGGATCACAAACACAGACGGTACTCAAAACCGGCCTTTGACCCAAGGAAATCATAGAGATGTAAGTCCAGTCTGGTCTCACGACGGAACTAAGGTGGCCTATCGATCCAATCAGCAGGATGAAAAAATGAAGCTTTTCGTCATGTATTTGGATACAAAGGTATCTGTGGCTCTAACCAATTCGGCAAATCCACCGGGCTCGGTGTCTTGGTCATACGATGACCAGCAATTAGCTTTTACGCAATTTGTCCCAAAGGCTAAAAAGTCACTTTTGAGTATCCCTGGAAAACCAGAAGGCGCTACATGGAATGAGGCTCCGATTTATATCGATGACATGAAATATCGTGGCGATGGAGCTGGATATCTCAAGCCCGGAAATCAAGAGATTTTTACGATTGGAATAGCTGGAGGAACGGCAAGGCAATGGACCTCAGATGAATTTGATTATGGGTCGCCTCTTTGGTCAAAAGATGGCACCAGTCTTTTTTTCTCGGCAAATCTCAACGAAAACCATGAATTCGAGCCTACCAATTCTGAAATCTATCAATTGGATTTATCCACTGGTTCAATCAAAGCTTTGACTTCAAGATTTGGCCCCGATAGGACTCCAGTACTTTCTCCCGATGGCTCCCAAATTGCTTTTACTGGATTTGATGACACATTCCAAGGTTATCAAGTAATGAATCTATACGTCATGAATACCGATGGCTCAGGAATTAAAAACCTAACTGCGGATTTGGATAGAGACGCTGGAAACCCGCAATGGGAGTCCAATAGCAAAGGAATCTATTTTCAATACGACGAAAAGGGAGACACCAAAATTGGGCATGTGACGCTCACTGGAAAAATCAGAACAGTCGTGGAAGGACTTGGAGGTCTTGATATAGGAAGGCCATATAATGCCGGAGACTACACTGTTTCTAGCAATACGAAGTTTGCATTTACACTTGGCGGAGCAGATCATCCTGCTGATTTGGCAGTTTGGTCAGATGGAGAGATCAAAAGAATTACAGCATTGAACGACGATGTATTTTCATACCGAAATATTGGAAAAGTAGAGGAGATCTGGTGGAAGTCTTCCTTTGATCAACTGGATATTCAGGGCTGGATAGTTACTCCACCAAATTTTGACCCAAGCAAAAAGTATCCATTCATCTTAGAAATTCATGGTGGTCCATTTGCTATGTACGGAACCAGCTTTTCATACGAAGTGCAACAATATGCAGCGGCTGGTTATGTGGTGTTATACTCCAACCCGAGAGGCAGCACTGGTTATGGACAGGATTTTGGTAATTCGATTCACCACGATTACCCAAATCATGATTATGCAGACTTGATGTCTGGGGTGGATGCTGTCATCGAAAAAGGATATGTGGATACGGAAAATCTATTTGTAACAGGCGGAAGTGGCGGTGGATTGCTAACCGCATGGATTGTGGCCAAGACGAATCGCTTCAAAGCGGCGGTTGTCGCAAAGCCAGTGATTAATTGGTCTACTCATGTACTTTATGCTGATAATCCTGCTTTTTTTACGAAATACTGGTTTCCAGGAAACCCTTGGGAAGAGCCAGAAAACTATGCTGCCCGCTCTCCAATAACATTTGTAGGAAATGTAAAGACACCAACCATGCTTTTATCCGGTGAAAATGACTACAGAACCCCCATCGCTGAATCCGAGCAATTTTATGCAGCGCTCAAGCTTCAGGGAGTGGAAACCGCCATGGTTCGCATACCAAACGCTTCCCATGGACTAGTCAATCGACCAAGTATGTTGATGAGCAAATCGGCTTCAATTCTGAGCTGGTTCAACCATTATTTAAATAAGAAATAAATCATAATTGTAAATAGCAAATGGGACTATTTTGGAACCTAATCCAGCAAAGTCAAATTCAAGACCATAAAGCAAAAGCCGAGACGCTCGAGGTAAGAGTCAGAAACCTAGAATGGGAATTGGCAAATACCAGAGAATTATTAATCAAAACACTCAAAATTCTCGAAGAGCAATCTGGTAAGGACATAGATGGAGATGGAAGAATTAGGTGAATATTTCTAAGGTGAAACTCTATCTAAAATTATCTTTTGAAACTTATCTATGTAAACTATGCTTAAACCAAGCTTAATTATCCTTCTTTTTTTCCTGACGAGCTGCCTTGCACTTGCACAGGATGTTGAAGCTCTTAAAAACGTAACGGTTTCCTTTATAGAAACATTACCTGATGAGCAGAAATCAGCGGTGGAATTTGACTTCTCTGATAGTTTGAGAACCAAGTGGACGAATTTGCCGCTAGGACTAGCTCCTCGAAGTGGAGTAAAGTATGGTAACCTTTCTGAAGAAAGTAAGATACAATTCCATAAGATGCTCAGTACTATCTTAAGTTCTCAAGGCTATTTAAAAGTATTCTCAATCATGCAGGTTGATGATATTCTTCACGAAATCATGGAGATAGCTTATCAGAAAGGGCAGATGAATGAGAATACCATCAAGATGATCCGAACCTTGGATTGGGACTATGGCAACTACTTTATTGCCTTACTTGGAGATCCAGAGAAGGATGATACTTGGGGTTTGAAATTCGAGGGGCACCACATTTCTCTCAATCTGACTGTTTCTGGGGATAAATTCTCCATGACACCCTTATTTCTGGGTTCTGATCCAGCTGTGGTGGAAGTGACCCAATATGCAGGATTGCGTCCTTTGAGCAAAGAAGAAGATTACGGTTTTTGGTTCGTGAATACCCTTGATGATGATCAAAAAGCCAAAGCGACCTTAAGTGAAAAAGTGCCTGGAGATATTCTTACCAGCCCTGGTCGAGATCAGTGGATCAAGGAATTTAAAGGAATCAAAGGCTCGGAATTGAATGCTGACCAGCAGAAAATCCTTCATTACCTCATCGAAGAATATGTTAATAATCTAGACCACCCAAAAGCAGAGGAATACCTTGGGATCTTGCATGCGCGCGGAATGGACGAAGTATATTTCAGCTGGATAGGAAGCTATGAGCCTATGAAAGCTCACTATTACATGATCCACAGCCCAGACTTCATCATTGAGTATGATAATGTAGGCTTTCTTGACAATGCCAATCACATCCACACGATATGGAGGGAGAACGGAAATGACTTTGGCGAGGATATCTTAAAGCAACATCGTCTCGCTCATCAACATTAACAGGTTCCCTTTCTGTCATTCCCCTCAAGGCAGTTAATAGTTTGATATGGAACTTGCCCTAGCAATCACTTCTAGAAGTGAAATTATGCTTATTTTGCTTCTTGCTTAGTACCGTTTTTTTAATTCTAGCTCAGTATCTATGGATTTTATACTTCTGATCATTGCTTTTAGATTCCTCCAAACGCATGCCCAAACCAAGGAGCTTTTTCCTGAGTGGCAAAGTATATTTTTAAAAGCGTTAATAGCCTCCTCTTGTTTATTAGCCTTAAACATAGTTTTTGATAGCCTAGAAGAAATAACGCGATGGATAGGCCATGCCGTAAATTTATATGTGGTTTACGCAGCTTACAATCGAAAAGTATTTGAACCGCTAAAGCCTTTTGTATATGCATTTTTCCCCGTGGTGCTTGTTCATGTGATCGAAGATCTTACTGAGCTGATAGCACCTGATTTTTATGATCGTTGGGACAATTTGTTTGGGACTGCATCCATATTTGCGTGGATCTGGCTTGTAGCTCAGTTTATCATTAATAGAAAGCAAAGAAAGGCCTTAGAGCTTGAGCGAATTAAAGCTGCTCATCAAGAACTTGAGTTTAAGAAGTCGCAAAAGCTAAAGGACGCCTTGGAAATTCAAGTAGCCGAACGTACTGCAGAAATCACAGCCCAAAAAGAGTCGCTGGAAAAGACCTTACACGAACTCAGAGCAGCGCAATCACAGTTGGTACATTCTGAAAAAATGGCCTCACTGGGTGAGCTGACGGCAGGCATAGCCCATGAGATTCAGAATCCTTTGAACTTTGTAAACAACTTTTCTGAGCTAAATAAAGAGCTTCTGGAAGAGTTAAAAGTCGAATTGACAAAGGGAGATCTGGACGAAATAAAGCTCATCGTAAGTGATCTGGAGGCGAATGAGGAGAAAATAGTTCATCACGGAAAGCGTGCAGATGCCATCGTGAAGGGCATGCTCCAACATAGCCGTAGCAGTACTGGGGTGAAAGAACCTACCAATATTAATGAGTTGGCTGATGAATACCTTCGCCTATCTTACCATGGGTTGAGAGCAAAAGATAAGTCATTCAATGCAAGCATGGAAACTGATTTTGACGATGAAGTAGGTACAGTAGATGTAATCCCTCAGGAGATAGGAAGGGTGATTCTAAATTTGGTGAATAATGCATTCTATGCGGTGTCTGAGAAGAAAAAGCAATTGAGTACAATTCAGGATTCTGAACTGGCAAGCACATATAAGCCTACTGTTTGGCTGAGTACAAAGAGAACAACTAATGGCGTTGAAATACGAGTGAAAGATAATGGGACAGGTATGCCAGATTCTGTCAAGGACAAAATATTTCAACCATTTTTCACGACGAAACCGACTGGACTTGGAACTGGCTTAGGCCTCTCATTAAGCTACGATATAGTCAAAGCCCATGGAGGAGAATTGTCAGTAACTAGTCAAACAAGTGAGCTGGAAAACGGACAAGAATCTTGGACAGAATTCTTCATTTCTTTGAGCAATTGAATTAAGATGAGACACCAACATAACTACACATTAACTGTTTCAAAATTGGACTTTTCAAACTTTACCTTTTCATCAAAAATTTTGAAATAAGTAAGAATCAGGCGTTTTTGAAGATTTAATGATTGGCTGAATTATTAAAAAAGTGCAAAAATTGTTTTATGTAAGGCATTTTATATGGCATAAAATATATTTACCTTTTACAATTCTTTTTAGAACATCTAGGCCAACGGATTTATACCAAATCGAGTTTTTGTAATGAGAAATATTCTCTTTTTTTTAGGAGGCGTACTACTTCTTTTTTCCTGTGCTACACCACAGGAGGACAAAGCTGTACCTACAACTACTCTTCTGGCTATTCCACAAATGACCTCCCTGAGTGATCTTGCAGATTCAATTCAGCCTATTAAAATAAATTTAGCAGAAGCACCAAAACCAGTACGAATCAAAATTCCAACCCAATCTGGTGGCTCCTATTCGCACATGAATGAATTAGGGTCCCTGACTCGGGTCAATTTAGAAAACCCTATTTCTCAAAACTTACCTTATTTAACTGATGAAAATGATCAGATCGTACGTGATTTAACAGGTGAACCATTCATCCAAGGAGATGGCGGAGTTTCACAGTTCAAAAATTACTCGACAGACAATGGTTTGGCCTTAGATGCAGTTAACAGCGCTGTTCTGGATAGCAGAGGGCATCTTTGGTTTGCTACCAATGGAGGAGGAGTCAGTCGATTTGATGGTTTAGCTTTTACAAACTATACAACCTCACAGGGATTAGCCGGCAATTCGGTTCGAGTTGCTTTAGAAGATAGTGAAGGTATTCTGTGGTTTGGCACAGTAGGAGGTGGAGTCAGTCGATTTGATGGCAAAGTATTCACCAACTATACTACTGAAAGTGGACTAGGGGATGATGCCATTTTGAGCATAATGGAGGATGCTGAAGGCAATATTTGGTTTGGAACCTACGGTGGTGGAGTAAGCAAATTTGATGGTAGTTCTTTCCAAACCTATACTATGGAGCAGGGATTAGCAGATGATGTAGTGATTAGTATTGCTCAGGACCTTTCTGGAAACATTTGGTTTGGAACGAATGGAGGAGGAGCAAGTAAATTTGACGGAACTACTTTTACAACCTTCACGATTTCGGAAGGGCTCTCTTCTAATAGAATTAGAAGTATTAAAGTTGATCGTTCAGGAAAAATCTGGTTTGGAACGATAGGCGGTGGAGTCAGTAGTTACGATGGACAAAACTTCAGAACCTTTGGGCATGCAGATGGTCTTGCAAGCTTGGTAGTACGTAGCATTGCCGAAACCCGTGAAGGGATCCTATGGTTTGCTACCGAAAAAGGCGCGAGCAGATACGATGGGCAACATATGACTACCTACACCAGAGAGCAAGGTTTGGCAAGCAACAGTATCTTGGATGTGGTGATCGATGCCAATGGGAAATTATGGTTTTGTACAGAAGGAGGCGGTGTCAGCAGGTTTGATGGAGGTAGCTTCACCAACTTTACCACCTCTCAAGGTTTAGGTGGAAATATTGTTTTGAGCACGGTTGAGGATAAAGCTGGGAATTTGTGGTTTGGAACGGCTGGAGGTGGCGTAAGCCGGTTTAATGGTGAAAAGTTTACAAACTATACTGCTGCTCAAGGGCTAGCTGGTGAAATTGTAAGTAGTAGCCATCGTGATCAAAAAGACAACTTATGGTTCGGAACAGGTGGAGGAGGCGTGAGCATGTACGATGGGGCAGCATTTACTACCTATACCATCGACCATGGATTGGCTGCAAATGAAGTTTATAATATTAGTGAAGATGAAAAGGGAAATTTGTGGTTTGGCACAGATGGCGGAGGAGTAAGCAAATTTGATTGGGAATCATTCACTACTTACACCTCGCAGAATGGCTTAGCCGGAGACGTCGTTTTAGGTATCGCAGAAGATAATTTCAAAAAGCTTTGGTTTGGAGCAGCAGACGGTGGCTTGAGTAGATTTGATGGATTGACATTCACAAATTTCACCTCTGATCAGGGTTTAGCTGATAATGCCGTGATAAGACTTGTAAAAGACAAACAAGGTAATCTCTGGATAGGCACAGAGAATGGCCTAAGCATTTTGAGTGCTGAAAAAATCAAGCAAATAGAAGCTGTAAGTGAGCTGGGTGATTACAAATCAATTTTAGAAGATCCTACCTCTTTATTCCAAAACTTCACCACAAACGAAGGACTTCCTGACAATGTGATTCTACAAATCGCAGAATTACCAAATGGAAAAATTGCTGTAGGCACCAATCTTGGGATCACAGTTTTTGATGGGGCCAAAACAGGTCAACCATTAGATTCACTGAGAAATATTGAAGTCTTTAATTCTGAAACAGGCTTTCCTGTCAAAGATCTTGTTGATGGCCAAAATGGAATGTACGTGGATCAAAAAGGCATACTTTGGGCCGGAACAGGAAATAACAAAACTGCTTTGGTTCGGTTTGATTACAATAAATTAAAGCGAAATCATACAACTCCATCTGTCTTGATCAAGGAATTGCGCTTAAGTGAAGAAGTGATCTCTTGGCACAGTTTAAATAAGCAATATGATGCTATTTCGACGAATACCTTTCCCCGCACCATAGATGAATTGATTGTTTATGGAAAAGAATTGAGTACTACTGAGCGAACAGAGTTACAGGATAAATACGATGGAATAGAATTCGACAGTATTTCTGGCTTTTTTACCCTTCCACAAAATCTTGTTCTTCCTTACCGAAACAACGACATCAACATTGATTTTGGGACGGACGAGTTATCCAAGCCATTTTTGGTAGAGTATCAATACATTCTCGAAGGCTACGATGAGAAATGGAGTCCGATTCTGAAGAAAACCACCGCCAACTTCGGTAACATTCAAGAAGGCAAATACACTTTCAAGGTAAAAGCTCGATTTACGGGACCTGTGGACGCAGGCGCTGGCGAATGGACGGTTCCAATTAGTTACAGTTTCGAAGTCTTACCTCCACTTTACAGAACCTGGTGGGCATATTTGATTTATGGTTTACTTTTCATTTCACTGATTTACCCAATTACTATTTATCAGCGAAACCAGGTTATCAAGGCTGAAAATGAGCGAACAAAGGAACGTGAATTAGAACATGCCAAAGCTATAGAAGTTGCCTACACTGAGTTGGCTTCCACACATGAGAATTTGAAGGATACGCAAGCTCAGCTACTGCATTCGGAAAAAATGGCTTCTCTTGGTGAATTGATGGCTGGAATAGCACATGAAATTCAAAACCCGCTGAATTTCGTGAACAACTTCTCAGAAGTGACCAATGAATTGGTCAAAGAAATCAAAGAAGAAAGAGCAAGACCACAAGAAGAGCGTGATTCAGAATTGGAAGATGATATTCTTGAGGATATTGAAAGTAATCTTGAAAAAATCACCAAGCATGGGAAGCGCGCCGGTGCTATAGTAAAAGGTATGCTTCAACATAGCAGAAGTGGCAAAGGATCAAAAGAACCAACGAGCATAAATGTGCTTGCAGATGAGTATTTAAGACTATCTTATCACGGTTTAAGGGCCAAAGACAGCTCATTTAATTCTGATTTTGAAATGGACTTTGACTCAACTCTTCCATTAATTCCTATGGTGAGTCAAGACATGGGACGAGTACTGCTTAATTTGTTTAACAATGCTTTTTATGCAGTCAATGAAAAGAAGAGTGAAGTAGGAGATGATTATAAGCCTTTAGTAACCGTGCAAACTTCGAAAATCGAGCTAAGCAACGATAAACATGGCATTCAAATCAAAGTGACTGATAACGGAAAAGGAATACCAAAAGCAATAGTAGAAAAGGTTTTTCAACCTTTCTTTACGACCAAGCCAACAGGGCAAGGAACTGGACTGGGACTTTCTTTGAGTTATGATATTATTAAGGCTCACAACGGCGAAATCCGTGTAGAGTCTACTGAAGGGGAAGGAACAACCTTTACAATCAACCTGTTTATTTCATCCTCCAACCCTAGTTAATTATGAAGAAAAGCTACCATCATATATCAACTTATTTCCTTTTTCTATGCTTGATAGTGATAGTTGCGTCTTGCCAACAAGGAGGTGTGGTTCCCTTTCCTGAAAACCCCTCTGAATATCAGGAGCCAATTGTAAAGCCATTTGAAGTACCCAATGGAAAACCTCTAATTTGGAGTAAGATCCCCTCGGAAAAAGTCCCAGAAGCTATTAATCATACAATAGATTTTGCTAGGCTACCATCGAAACCATTTGATATTCTAGATTTTAAACGGCTAGAATCTCCTCCTTTAGCTTCACCAATTGCTTGGACAGATGAGGAAGAAATAAAGCTAAATCTGGATTCGATTTCAGGCATTTCAATTCCAGTCAAAAAACAGCTTTTGCTAGAGCCTCAAATCACCAAACTGGCATTTCTTTCCAAGTCCGACCTTTCGAACGCAGGCATATTGAGAATAGGTCAAACTGAGGGATTAATTGGTAATAAAGTCTTTGCCGTGGTGACTGATCTCAATGGCATGATTTGGATATCTACAGAAAGAGGGCTTTCTAAATTTACCGGAGATCAATTTGAAAATTACAATGTACTCCCAAGAAATCCTGATGGGCTAATCGACTACATTGTTGACCTAGAGATTGCAAATGATGGAAGTCTGCTGATTTTATCGCAACTGTCCGGCCTTTATGTATTGGATATAAACCACAGCTTGCTGACCAACTATCAGATTGGGACACAATTTATAAGAATAGATGAGGACGAATCTGGATTATTTTGGCTGGGAAATCTAGATACAGGGGTACATTTTCTAGACCCAACTTCTAAGAAGCTTCATGCATTAACATTCCTTAGCAAGCCAAGCATAAGAACTGCAGGCGGGATACATTTGGATAAAGCAAATAATCTTTGGTTTGGTATGACTGGAAAAATCGGAGTATTAAACCCCGAGCGTTCGTCTATCAGATTTATCTCTGCAAACGCAGGAATAGGCTCAGGAAGCTTCTTTTACGAGTTTACCGAGAATGCAACTGGTGAGGTCTGGGCATCCTCACCTGAGGAAAAACCCATTGCTATTTCCTTAAAAGAAAATACGTTTACCAGACTTGGTCCTGAGCAGGGTTATTTTGGGAAGTCCTTGTCTGTCACTTTTGATTTGCATAATCGGGCTTGGATTACGGACAACGATACCATTAGCTTGTACGATCCTGAAATTCAAAAAATCAAAAAAATACATACAGGTGCCAAGTTTAGAGGCAGTAGTTTTCCTTCGGCTACAATGACCGATGCAAAGGGAAATGTTTGGCTAGGAACAGATAATTCGGGGGTGCTCTTGATTAACCCAGAAGGAATGCTCTCTCAGCACTTCAATGCCAACAGTGGTTTAGTGAATGATGAAGTTTGGGGAATACACGAAGGCCCAAATGGGAAGGTTTGGATGGCGACTTATGAAGGAATTAATATTTACGATCCTGAGCAAGAGAAAATATATCTCTTAAAATTCCCAGGCAATGCTAATATAAACAACCATCGATCTGTCTCGAGAATATCAAATCACGAACTTCTATTCGGAAGTTTTGGTGGCTTTACCCTTATTGATTTGAACACGAATATTGCATCGGTATTTGAACTAGATCCAGATGTTGCCAGAATTGCATGGAAATCAATTCGGGATTCAAAGGGAAATATTTTGCTTGGAACTGTGGACGGTGTACTGAAGTTTAGTCCAGACTTTTCCTCTCTGGAAAAAATAGATGAATCTTCGGGCCTAGCGTCTAGACGTGTATGGCTAATAGAAGAAGATAAAAACGGAAGACTTTGGCTCGGAAACGACATAGGAGTAGATATTGTGGATCCGGCCTCTGGGCAGGTCAGCTACCTAAGTGAGCGCACTGGCTTGACCAGTGATTACACTTCTATGATGATCAAAACTCAAAGCGAAGAAATTATAGTTGGAAGTGATGCAGGATTCTCTGTCATTGATTTGACAAGTAATACGATCACAAACTTGACTCCAAAGCAAGGCTTAAACCCTCCAGTGATATACGATATCGTGGAAGTAGGAAATGACTTGCATTTCGGAACTGATAATGGCATTGTAGTAGCCAAACGACCGATCAAAGACAACCCTAATTCTATCTGGCGTTTTTACAATTATGGTAAGCGGGAAGGTTTTCCTTTTAATGATTACAACCAGGCAACAGCAACCTATACTTCCAATGGGAATGTCTGGTGGGGTGCTGCCCCTATCATGTCCGTTAATACACAAGTTCCTAAAATTGACACGCTACAGCCCGCCGTGGTCCTGACTAAAATCAATATCATGGATCAAAATCCTGATTTTCTTGGTACCAATTTTATCAAAAGTTTATTCACTGAGGAAGACACCATCTGGAATACAGATCACACCGAGTTTTATACCAAAAAAGATATCCCAAATGACAGTAGCTACTTGATTCAAAATCAAATTACATGGGACAGTGTCAATTTGGTGAGTAAAATGCCTGTTGGCTTAGTACTGCCTTTTGATCAAAACTCTATGAACTTCTCCTTTATGAATCAGGATGTTATGGGGAGAGATAAAATTGTATATCGATATGTGTTACAAGGAGAAGATGAGAGTTGGTCTGAAATAAGCCCAAGAAGTATCACACAAAATTACTACAATCTCCTTCCCGGTGATTATACCTTTAAAGTGGCTACTCGTGGATTTAATGGAATATGGAGCGAGGAAGCGACTATCAAGTTCACTATTTCTCCGCCCTGGTGGCAGACATGGGTAGCATACTTAGTTTTTGCGTCCATATTAGCAGCATTTATTTATGCCATTGTCCAAGTGCGATCCAAATATCTTCAAAAAGAAAATCGCATTTTGGAAGAACGGGTATCACACAGGACGGCACAGCTCAAGAAGAGTATTGATGATCTGAAAAATGCTCAAAGTCAACTCGTACAATCAGAGAAAATGGCTTCACTGGGCGAGCTAACTGCAGGAATAGCACATGAGATCCAAAACCCGCTGAATTTTGTCAACAACTTCTCAGAGGTCAGTGGTGAACTGCTGGAGGAGATGCGTGAAGAATTGGAAAAAGGTGATCTGGATGAAGCCAAAGCAATCAGTGTAGATATTCAGCAGAATCTGGATAAAATAAATCAACATGGCAAACGCGCTGATGCAATTGTAAAAGCAATGCTTCAGCACAGCAGGATCAGTGGAGGCAATCGAGCGCTGACAGATATCAATGCGCTAGCTGATGAATACCTGCGACTAGCTTATCATGGTTTAAGGGCAAAAGACAAGACTTTTAATTCTTCAATGGACGCTGATTATGATCCTACAGTTGGGAAAATAGAACTGGTTGCTCAGGAATTAGGTAGAGTTTTGCTTAACTTAATAAATAATGCTTTTTACGCAGTGACTGAAAAAAAGAGCGAAAGCAAAGCTGGATTTGAACCCCTAGTCCAAGTATCTACGAAGCGAGTTGGGGATTGGGTAGAAATCAAAATAAAAGACAACGGGAAAGGAATTAATCAGTCAGTAAAGGAAAAGATTTTCCAACCATTTTTCACTACCAAACCTACTGGACAAGGGACAGGCTTAGGTTTATCAATAAGTTACGATATTGTAAAAGCACATGGAGGAAAAATTCTTGTGGAAAGCAAGGAAGGTGAGGGCACGGAGTTTTGTATTCGATTACCGATAGATACCCAAAATTATGGATAAGGTACAAGAAGATTGGATTGAGAAAAATAAGGAGTTAAAACGCCTCTTGGAAATAAGAACGTTGGAGCTGGAGAAATCCCTGAAGGGATATCAGGAGCTTCAAGAGCAATTATTAATACAGGAAAAGCTAGCAAGTCTCGGACAACTATCGGCTGGTATTGCTCATGAGATTAAAAACCCGATCAACTTTATCAACAATTTTTCTGAACTAAGTATAGAGTATGTAGAGGAAATAGTAGAGGAGCTCAAAAACCTAAAGCAAAATGATACGATTGCTGACATTGAAGAATTGTTACAAGATATCAGATCGAATCTTGAAAAGATCCTACAGCACGGTAAGCGGGCTGATAGTATAGTTAAGTCCATGTTGATGCACTCCAGAGGTGGGCAAAGTGAGTTTGTGCAGACTAACTTAAATGGCTTGCTTCAAGAGTTTGTCAACCTAGCTTTTCATGGCATGCGTGCTGGTAAAAACCCAATTAACGTCAGTTTTGAATGGGATTTAGATACAGACATCGGATTGGTATCCATCATCGCAGAAGATTTCAGTCGAGTGATTGTAAACCTTTGTAATAATGCATTTGATGCCATGAGAAGTAAGCTCAACTTACTTTCCGAAGTAGATCAACAACCAACCTATCAGCCAAAACTTATAATTAGGACTAAACAAATAGAGAAAAAAATAATTACTGAGATAGAAGATAATGGCGCAGGAATCCCAGAGCCAATTTTGAATAGAATTTTAGAGCCCTTTTTTACCACAAAAAAAGGAAAGGAAGGTACAGGCTTAGGCTTGTCAATAACACACGATATAGTGAAAGCCCATAAAGGTAGCTTGTCGATTTTATCAAAAGAAGGAGAGTTTACCAGATTTGAAATTACATTACCACCCATATCAACAGCACCATGACAAAAATATTAATAGTCGATGATGAGCGAGACGTAGAATTACTTTTTCGTCAAAAATTTAGAAAGGAAGTTAGAAGTGGACTTTTGGAACTTGCCTTCGCCTTTTCGGGCGACGAGGCGCTGAGGCTACTTGATAGTGAGCACCCACCAGAGGTTGTTTATGTGTTTTCAGACATCAATATGCCAGGCATGACAGGACTAGAATTGTTGGATAGAGTGAAAAGCCAATTTCCCACAATCAATGTCAGTATGATTTCGGCCTATGGAGACACCGAGAACTATAAAAAGGCAATGGAGTCTGGTGCGAAAGAATTTTTCACAAAACCGATTGATTTTGATTCACTTCGTAAAGAAATCGGTAAAGTTATCAACCAAGAGTAGAACATTAAACTATGTCTAAGATACTTGTAGTAGATGATGAGGCAGATTTAGAAGTCCTTATTACCCAGAAATTCAGGCGTAAGATCAGAGCTGGAGAATATGATTTTGTGTTTGCGCTAAATGGTCGGGAAGCATTGGATATTCTAAAAGAACAGCCAGATATCGACATGATTCTGAGTGATATCAATATGCCAGAAATGGACGGATTGACTCTTTTGACCAAAGTGAAGGAGCAAAATCCTCTGCTAAAAGCAGTGATTATTTCTGCCTATGGTGATTTGGAAAATATCCGAACAGCCATGAATCGCGGTGCATTTGACTTCATTACCAAGCCGGTAGATTTTCAGGATTTGGAGATCACCATAGAGAAGACACTTCAGCACATCAATCAGATCAAATCCACCCTTACTGCAATGAGGGAAAATAACATTCTAAAAATGTATGTGGATGAGACCGTTCTCAATTTCATGGTGGGTAAAGAATCTGAAACCTCACTGATGGAAAATGAAACTGTGGAGGCGACGGTAGCTTTTGTGGATTTGTGTGGGTTCACAAAAATCTCAGAAAATGAAGAGCCAAATATCGTGGTGCCTTTACTCAATGAATATTTCGACCTGATGGTCCGGGAAATAATCGAGGAAAAAGGCGCTGTAGACAAATTCATAGGAGATGCGGTGATGGCTGTTTTCAAAGGTCCCGATCAAGTAGCTAGGGCACTAAGAGCTTGCATCGCCATCCGTGATAAAATGAACGCGATGCCTCTGTACTCAGAGAAATCAAACTTTAGTCCTAAAGTATCGATTGGTCTTAATTCCGGTGAAATGGTTTCTGGAAATATCGGTTCCCAGTCGTTGAAACGCCTTGATTATACCGTAATTGGTGATGTAGTGAATGTCGCTGCGAGACTTCAAAATGCAGCCTCTCCTGGTCAAATATTAATCTTGGAAAAGTGTACCAATGAAATCAAAGAGTTGTTCTCCTTTAGAGATTTAGGAGAATTCACACTGAAAAATAAAGCCAAACCAGTATCAGTTTTAGAGGTAGTAAAATAAACTAGCTGAATTGCTTCTTCCTCTATCTATTCTTTACTTAGTCCCGTGAAAAACAACCTCGTCACGGCCGTTTGCTTCTTACGATTTCTGACCTTTCGGAAAACATGGAATTACGCCTTATTGGCTATTTCTTTTCAGATTTCAAGAGTATTTGGTAGACCAATTCTTTGGGGAAAACCTACAACACTTTCAATAGAACCTACTACTAGCTGCAACCTCAGATGCCCAGAATGTCCTTCTGGATTACGTGATTTTTCCCGTCCGACAGGTTTGCTTCAAGAACAACTTTTCAAGAAAACGATTGACGAAGTTCAAGGTCACCTCACTTGGCTACACTTATATTTTCAGGGTGAGCCATTCCTCAACCCCCGCTTTTTGGAAATGGTGGCTTACGCAAATTCCAAGCGAATTTTCACCTCCACCTCCACCAATGCTCACTATTTACAGGAAAAACAAGTAGCTGAAGTTTTAGAAAGTGGTCTAAAGCAATTGATCGTGTCGATGGATGGAATCACGCAGGACATCTATGAAAAATATAGAATTGGAGGAAATTTGGGGAAGGTACAAAATGGAATAAAATTGCTTTTGGCAGAACGAAAAAAATCCCGGCAAAACTTCCCACGCGTGGTGTTACAGTTTCTCGTCACCGGACAGAATGAACACCAACTTCCAGAATTAAAGCGTTGGGCCAAAGAAATGGAGGTTGATGAACTTCAATTAAAAACCACCCAGATCTACGACTTCGAAAATGGCTCCGAGTTGATTCCTTCTGACTTAGGCTATTCAAGATATGTACCTGAGGGAAATGGTAAGTGGAAACTAAAAAAGCGCTTAGAAAACAAATGTTGGCGCATGTGGCAAGGTGCAGTCTCCACTTGGGATGGCAAGATCGTCCCCTGTTGCTTTGATAAAGACGCAAAGTTTGTCATGGGTGAGTTGAAAGCCCAATCCTTGGAATCCATTTGGTCATCCCTACCCTATCATAACTTCAGAAAGCAATTGCTAAGCGATCGATCCCAGATCGAAATATGCCGGAATTGTACGGAGTGAGTATACTCAAGTGAGCATGAGAACTTAGGTTTTTGGAACTATATTTGGTAGAATTAAGAAATTCATGGATTTTTAATCTCCATATTTGTTCTTGATTCACCTGGGACTACCTTTTCTTTATGATTTCAATCAAACGCTTCTCTTACTTTTTCGTATTTCTTGCCTTTCTGGGGCTATCTATTCCTCAAACTTTCGCGCAGGAAACAAGCGACGCAAGCAAAATCAAAGTTGATGAACTTTCTGATGATCAAGTACAGGATTTACTTGACCGGTCAACTAACGCAGGGCTTTCAAAATCGGAGTTTCTGAAGGCGCTTGAAATCCAAGGAATGCCTCCTAGCGAGGTAGCCAAGATGAGAAATCGAATATCTGAAGGCGAAGATGAATCCATCCGCAACACCAAAGTTTCTAAACGCGACGAACGTGTGCAAGTCGACATGGATGAAATAGCCTTAGGAATGTTTCAATTTTCCGATGGCACATTTAAAAAGCCAGATGGGAATGAAATCTTTGGGACATCTCTTTTTTACCAGAGAAATCGACGTTTAAGCTTTGAACCAAGTCTGAATCAGGCTACGCCAAAAAGTTATGTTTTAAGCCCTGGAGACTTGATTTATGTAGATATTTACGGACAATCGGAGCAATATTATGAAGCTACAGTAAATCCAGATGGTTTCGTTCTTTTGGATAATATTGGGCCTGTTTCTGTATCTGGAAAGTCAATAGAAGAAGCTACAGGCATCCTGAAAAATAGAATTGGTAGATATTATACTGGTCTGCTCGGAAGCAATCCCAATACATTTCTTCAAGTGACTCTAGGAAATGTTGGTTCCATAAAAGTGAATATTCTGGGTGAAGTTCGTCTTCCTGGTACTTTTACCCTAAGTGCATTTTCTACTGTCTTCAATGCCTTATATGCTGCTGGTGGACCAAATGAAAATGGCTCCATGCGGAAAATCAAGTTGGTGAGAAATAATAAGCAAATCGCTGAGATAGATGTCTATGATTTATTGATTAATGGCACTGCTAAACTTGACCTCAAGCTTCAAGATCAGGATGTGATCCTAGTGCCTCCCTATGTTTCTCATGTCAAAATCAAAGGAGAAGTAAAGCGCCCGATGATTTTTGAGGCTATGGAAAATGATAATTTCTCTGACCTTTTACGATATGCCGGAGGATTTACAGATCAAGCATTCAAGGACCGAGTGGCCATTTCCAGAATCACAGGAAATCAGCGCTCAGTTTCGGACGTTTATCAGAACCAGTTCGACATGTTTATTCTGAAAGGTGGTGATGAAATTACAGTTCAACGAATCCTAGATCGCTATTCCAACCGAGTTCAAATTAAAGGCGCTGTCTACAGAGAAGGCACTTTTGCATTGGAAGAAGGACTTACTTTGTCCCAACTGGTAAAAAATGCCGAAGGGCTTCGCGGTGATGCGTACACCACCCAGGCGAGTATCCTGCGCACAAAGGAAGACTTAAGTACAGAAATGATTCAGGTAAATCTTAGAGGAGTTCTTGATGGCACAGTCCCAGATGTTCCTTTGAGACGGGAAGATGTGGTAAGAATTGCCAGCATATACGACATCAACAATGAACAATATGTTCAAATTCTTGGCGAGGTCAAAAAGCCTGGCGTTTACCCATATTCTGCGGAGATGAAAGTGGAAGATTTGATTGTGATGGCTGGAGGTTTCCAGGAATCTGCTAATTCCCAAGATATAGAAATTGCCAGAAGACTGGAAGATTCAGACTTAGGTACATTAGCTGATATCATTCCGACTCAAGTAGATCCTAATTTGGGCTACAACCCAAACTCTCCTTCCCTTGTACCTTTTGACCAGGTAATCGTACGGAAAAGAGCCAGCTTCACCATGCAGAAATTAACTGCGGTAGAAGGTCAAGTGAATTCACCTGGGATTTTTGCAATTCAAAGTAGTGGAGAACGAATCTCTGATTTGATCAAAAGAGCGGGCGGGCTTAATCAATTTGCTTATGCCAAAGGCGCTACTTTAATCCGCAGAACTGAGTTTTTCAATACAGAATCAGAACAAATTCGCCGTCAGCGAAATTTGGAAGGCTTGAAAATGAAACTTGCCGAAGATCCAAGCAATTCCGAGGCACAGGCAGAATTACTTCAACGTTTATTGACAGAATCTCCAAGTGCTGAGTCTCCGGTAGATAATCAATTGGCCCAAAGTAAAAAGGAGTCTCTGGATCAGATTGCTTCTGAAACTCCAGGATTTGCAGTGAAACTAAAAGAAACCGAAGCCGTCGCTATTGATTTGGAAGAAATACTGAGGAATCCAGGCTCCGAAGACGATTTGCTAATTGAAGAAGGAGATATTTTATCTGTTCCCAAATTGTTCCAAACAGTAAGAATGCGAGGAGATGTGGTCTATCCAACTACCCTTCGCCATGAGTCAGGCAGAAGTTTGAAACACTACATCAACGGTGCGGGAGGTTTTGAGCGTCGTGCAAATAGAAAGCAAACGTACGTGGTCTATGCCAACGGTGCAGTAAAAAGAACCAAAGGCTTTTTAGGAATTAGGAATTATCCACCTGTAGAACCTGGAGCAGAAGTCATCGTCCCTACCAAAGGTCCAAAAGTGCCACTTAGACTTGGAGAAATTGTGGGAATTACCACTGGCTTAGCTACGCTTGGATTAGTCATTTCACAAATCAACTGGCAGTAATGGCGGGATCAAAGCACTTTACAGATAACCAATTCACAATCAAAGAAGTCATCCAAAACTTCTCCAGTTGGATTAACTATTTTCTTTCCCAATGGAAGATTTTACTCTTGGCTAGTTTGCTCGGAATAGGTCTTGGAGCACTTGTTTCAATTTTTAAAAAGCCAGTTTTCATTGCGACCACTTCCTTTGTATTGGAAGATGGCGACTCAGGAGGAATGGGTAGTATGTCTGGATTAGCTTCTTTAGTAGGCGTCAATCTAGGTTCTATGGGTGGGACTAGTGGCCTTTTCCAAGGTGACAACATCATGGAGCTTTATCGTTCTGAGCGAATGCTTGATGAAGCTTTATTAAGTCCTTTTGACGAAAACCAACTGCTAATTGATCGATTTATAGCTTTTGAAAAACTAGATAAAAAATGGGCTTCCAAAGTGGATATAGCATCAATGGACTTTTCCATTCCCAGAGAAAGTTTCCCTGTAGCTCAGGATTCAGTAGTCAAAGAAGTTGCTCAACTGGTTCGGGAAAAACAGCTTTCTGTAGCCAAACCAGACCGAAAACTTACCATTATACAAGTTTCTGTTTCTTCCAAAGATGAGGCCTATGCCAAGGTATTTAATGAACGCTTGGTGGAAAACGTGAATGAATTTTACAGGGAAACAAAGACTAAAAAGACCAGTGAAAATCTGGCAATTCTTCAGTCTCAAGCAGATAGTGTTCGCAAAATTTTGGACGAAAGCATAGGAGCTTTTGCCACAGCCACTGACCGTGTACCTAATGCCAACCCGCTACTTTCGTCAGCAACTATAGAAACGAAAAAGCGGCAGATTGATGTGCAGGCAACTGGTGCTGTGTATGAAGAAGTAGTAAAAAACTTAGAGATCGCCAAGGTCAACCATCGGAACAATTCCCCATTGATTCAAATCATCGATTCTCCGAGATTTCCATTGGAAAGGTCCGAGATTCGTCTGGTAAAAGGTATGGTTTATGGATGCTTGATCCTTGGAATAATTGCTGTCATGTGGCTTTATTTCCTACGATTATATCAGAAGCATGTGCAGGAAAGCTAAACGGTAAGCTGGCATGCTAGAAAAACTGGGACTCATTCCTATCGGCGAAATCATCAAGAGTAAATCAATTCAGAATTTTCTCTTTCTGGCTATAATTCAATCCTCCAACATTTTGATCACCATCATATCCATGCCGCTGCTGATTCAGGGTATTGGAGTAGATCAATTTGGTTTGGTTAATCTTGCGCTCTCAATTATCATCCTACTCAATATTATGGTGGGGTTCGGCTACAACTTAAGCGCACCTCGCGCTGTCGCAGTAAATCAAACTGATAAGACGGCACTTTCCCACCTAGTTTCCAACATTTTTTCCGCTAAATTTCTACTTGCTGTTTTTGCTACGCTGTTGGTTTTGGTAGGAATATTTGGGCTAAACCTTTTCAAAGGATACCAAATTATCCTCCTTTACTCAGTCTTGCTGCTATTTTCTGAGGCGACCTTACCATTGTGGTTTTTTCAGGGTATGGAAAAAATGAAGCTTATCAGCATAGCGAATATTTTGAGCAAGCTAGTTTTCCTAATGGGGATTGTGCTATTTATCCACAAGCCAGACCAGAGCAAATGGGTGAATTTTATGATGGGATTTTCAGGCCTACTAATCAATTTGTTCATACTTGGCTACATTCACAGTTCCCTTCAAATCAGATTCTATAGACCCCAGTTTTCAGCAATCTGGACTAGTTTGAAGGAAAATATTTTATTGTTTTTCAGCAATCTTACGGGTTACATCTCAATAAATGGGGGATTGATAATTTTCAGTTTTTTTACGGGAGCAGAAACATTGGGAATGTTCAGTCTAGCGGAGCGGGTGGTGATGGTTTTAAGACTTTTCCCAGCAATTATTATTCAGGCAATATTCCCCAATGCTTCCAAACTATTTAAAAAAGATGAGCAATCCTTTTACCGATTTTTAAAGATAGTGTACATCAGAGTATTATTCGGAGGAGCATTCATCGCAACATCAGCATATTTCTCAGCTCCTTGGATTATTCGTGTACTTTCACGGTCAGAACTTAGTGAATCGGTGCTGTATTTACAGCTCCTATCACCTTTGTTGTTTCTATCGTGTTTGAACATTCCGAACATCACGATCCTGCTAGTAGCAGATCTTAAGCAACTGCTCTTCAAAGCAAGTTGGATGATGTGCCTGTATATGATTATAGTTGCTTCTATTCTGACCTATTTTTTTGGAGGAGTAGGACTTTGTTTCGCTATTTTATCCACAGAAATTGTAGCCTATATTATAAGCATGCTGCTTTTACGCACTGAAAAACCTGATTTGTTCCATGGCTTTTACTCCTGATCCATCTGTTGCGATTATACTGGTAAACTGGAATGGGTATGCTTTTACAACTGAATGCCTGAAGTCCTTACGATTGCTAGATTATCCGGACTTCAAGATCATTGTAGTAGATAATGGGTCTGAAAACCAGGAAGGGGATAAACTGAAATATGAATTTCCTGAAATAGACCTCATTGAAACCAATTCTAACTTAGGGTTCGCTGGTGGAAATAACGTAGGTATCAAGAAGGCTTTGAAAGATGGCTACTCTTATGTAATGTTACTGAATAACGACACTGAAGTTGCTCCTGATTTTCTTGGCCAAATGATTCGAAAATTTTATGGAAACACATCTCTAGGTGTAGTGCAACCTCTAATTTTCTTTCTTCATGATCGGACAAAAATATGGAGTGCAGGAGGAAAATGGAATCAATTATTTTGCAGGTCAATCACTCAAGGAGACAGAAAGCACAATACGCAGTATCAAGCGAAAGATAGAGAACTGGATTGGGCGACAGGTTGCTGCATGCTCATTTCGCGAAAGGCTTTATTGGAAACTGGTCTGCTCAATGAGTCCTATTTTACCTATTTCGAGGACGTAGAGTGGTCTCTACGCTTTAGAGAAAAAGGCTATACAATTGAATTGGCAGCAGATGCCATGATCTATCATGAGGCCGGGGCCTCATCCAAGAAAAAACATGCTGAAGGAACTTTAAGCGCTACTGTATTTTATTACCATGTGCGTAATCAGTTTTACCTTGTTCGTTCACATGCAAAAGGTCCTCAGATTCCCTTGGCTGCCTCTTACCATCTTACCAGATTTGTACTATGGATGGGTTATTTTTGTGCTAGGGGGAGGTTCAATAAGCTGAAAGCGGTGGCTCGAGGAATCAAAGATGGCTTGAAATCACCCCTACAAAATGTAGAATTATGGGGCTGATATTTTTCATTATAATCGCATTTGCAGTAGCTGCCGGCTTTCTCTGGACGCTTCAGGAAATGATATTCAATGGAAAATGGAGCTATTTTATCTTCTTTCTAGCTGCTTTTTTGCCATTTTATATTACGACACTCAGTGTAACATTTTTGGTGACCAGGTCTCCAATTATCGTAAGTTTATTCCAGGTCAGTAAGGAAATAATCGTACTTACGGCTGGGTTAATCTTTGTGATTTATCAAAAGAAAATCTTCAGCTATCCCTTACGAATGCAAGCCACAGATTGGTATTTGTTAGCCTTTATGGGTTTGGCAATTATCTTTCTCATCCTACCAATTGGCCAGTCAAGCTTTATGAATAAGGCACTCTATTTCAAGAGTATGTTCATCCCTAGTTTGATCTACTTACTGGGCAGAAATACACAGTTTGGCGAAATCGAATTGAAGCGATTATTTCAGATAATTTTTATCATCGCTATCAGTGCATTTCTGATGAATCTGGTGGAAAACTACCTTCTGAACGCACACTTGCAGCAGTTTACCGGCTATGCCCTTTTCAACGCAGAGATCAATAATATAGAGCCTCAGGGAAATTATAACCTGACTTGGACATTCGAAACCACCAATGCGATGAAGCGACTGGGAAGTTTCTTTTCCGATCCCTTGGAGCTGGCTAGCTCAGTATTGATGGGATTTGCAGCTGGGTTGATTTGGTTTTTGACTTCTGAGAGGCCACATCAATGGAAATATTTAGTAGTGATGCTGTGTTGTATTGGAAGCCTTGTATTTGCTTCTTCCCGAGCATCTTTTGCAGCATTTTTCCTGATGATATTTTTCGTTGCATTAGTGTTTAAACTATACAAGTTGATTGGGCTTGGTTTCTTGACTTTACTTCTTTTTGTGGCATACGTACTCTTTTTTGCCTCTGAGGATTTTTACTACTATGTGGTAGATACGCTGACGATGGCCGACACTTCCAGTATAGGTCATGTGGTAGAGTGGGTGATGGCACTTGAGTCCATGGTTTCAAATCCTTTTGGAATTGGGCTGGCAATGAGTGGTAACTTTGGCAGTGTGAATGAAGAGCTACGTGTAGGAGGTGAAAATCAGTTTCTGATTTATGGTGTACAGCTAGGTTGGGCTGGAATGCTCCTATACATAGCGACACTATTCTCTGGAATCTGGACTTCAATCAGGGTTTTTAAAAATTCCGACAATCTGAATTTGGCTCGAATGGCTTTTGTCGCAGGTACAGTTAAAGTAGGACTATTGCTTCCATTGTTTACGGCCAATGTGGAAATCTATACTTATGTATCTTGGGTTTCTTGGTGGATGGTAGGTCTGAGTGTACAGGAGTATTCTCGGATAAAATTGGAGACCAATAGAAACGAAATAGTAATTTAATTGTATGATTTTATATAGAAACTGTCCGATTTGTGGATCAAATAGTCTTAAGGGATACGCAATAGACACGTATCGAAAAGGGCCCCATATCTCGAGAGTTCAGTGTTTGAATTGCGAGTTAGTATTTGCAAATCCTATGGCAGATAGTCAAGAATTAGCTGATTATTACACCAACTATTATGATAAGGATCATTATGAGGCATTTGACTATAAAAATCTAATAATGAGTCACTTTCAAAGGATTGCTGGCCTGAGAGAAGAAGAAATAAAGAAAGAAGCTAAATTTTTAACGAGACTTGAAAGTGGAGCAAAGTTTTTGGATGTGGGATGTGGACTCGGTTTGGGACTGGCTTATGCAAATCAGCTGAAATGTGAATTATATGCCACCGAATTTGATACGGGAGCTTTAGAATTTGTGAAAAGTAATTTCCCTGTGGAAACTTTCCAGGGTGATATCTGGGAAGCGAAATATTCTGATTCCTTTTTTGATTTTATCCATATTTCACATGTAATAGAGCATGTGCTAGATCCGAAAGCCTATATCGCGGAGATGAAGCGGATAGTAAAGCCTGGGGGATTTATTGCAATTGGAACACCAAATATGTCGAGTAACTTGTATCGCTTTCATCGCTGGTCGAAAATGATAAAGATGAATGTGCCAGACGTGATTGACGGTCTAGAGCATACTTTTATTTTCCCCAAGAAATTACTTCGCAACATTTGTGAAGAGCAAGAGCTGAAGATAGATGATCATTATACACACAATTTAGGAGAGAAATTCAGCAACTTAGTTCGCTATAAGATGCCAGTCAGTAAAAAGCTTAATAGGCTAATTCAGAATGTTTTTCAGGTGAATCAGTGGCTTATCTGTAAAAAATAAAAAATTCAAATTGATCTGATTTCAAGATATCCATCTCTGGAATGGTAATTGGTTCTTTTGAAACACGCTTGAAACCACATATTAATGAAAGTCCTTCTCGATCTTCAATACCTCAATGTCGCCACCACTGGCATCAAAACCTACATGATGGAACTGGCTCAAGCGGCAGTGGCTCATCCACACCCGGACATCGAGTGGGTTTTTTCACACGATCCCGAAAAACAAAGTGCAGACCAGACCTTCAAAGGTCCACAGACTAAAATTCAGCGCTTGAATTACCACATGGATTACTTTCGCTGGAAAGAGTTTCAACTTCCTGACCTAATCAAAAAGCATAAGCCAGATGTGCTGATTTGCCCAGATTTCGTTTCCCCAGTTGCATCTTTACCTTGCAGAAGATTAACTGTGATCCACGATGCTTTTTTCTGGCAAATGCCTCAGAACTATCCAAAATGGTGGAGAACTTACTTTTTGAGCTTGATAAGAAAAGGGTTAAAAGAAGATACAGAGATCATTACTACTACTGAATACTCCCGTAAATCCCTCTACAAATACTTAAAAAAAATATACCCGATGACAGTCATTCATCAGGCACCTAAAAAGTTGGCCAATGGGGTAGATCCTTCATTTTTGGAAAATCACGACTTACAGAGCCAACAATATTTTTTACATATTGGCACCTTTGACAAAAGAAAAAATCTGCCTCTCCTTGTCCGCTCATATGCCGATTTTCTCAAAAAGACCAACTCCAATTTCAAATTGGTATTAGCTGGTGGCGCAGGTCAAAGTTCACAGATGAATGATAAGCCAATTATAGACGAACTAGTTGCGGAGCTTGGGCTTCAGGAAAAAGTAATTGCACCAGGCTATGTCAGCGATGCCCAAGTCAGATCCTTGTATGAAAATGGGTTTGCCTATATTTTCCCTTCGGAAAACGAAGGATTTGGCATTCCTATCGTAGAAGCAATGACCTTTGGACTGCCTGTAATCCATTCGGATCAGCCAGCTTTGATGGAAGTTGCAGGCGGGGCAGGCCTTACTGTGACAACAGGAGATCAGCAAGATTTGACTGAAAAAATGATACTTTTGATTAGCGAAAATAGCCGGGTTGCGACTATGATTAAAAAAGGCAAAGAGCAATCCAAGAAATTTTCTGCTCAGAAATTTATTGAAGGATTTCAAAATGTAATCCTTAAAAATTAGCAACCGATTTTTCAATTGACAGTACTTTTCCTCAATAGTTCCTCAGACCGATATGGCTCTTCCAGAATTCTGATAGAAGTAGTAAAAGTTTATAAAAGTGCTGGGCTAAAAGCAGTGGTTGTGCTGCCTGAACCAGGTCCGTTGCAACAAGACCTTTTGGAGTTGGGTGCTATTGTTCATATTCAAAACCTCGGAATTTTACGCAGGAAGTATGTGACTATTTCTGGTCTTGTGAATAGGCTAATCATGAACTATAAAGCCTATATATTTTTAAGTCAGCTCCACCGTGAGTTCAATTTCGACCTAGTCTATTCCAACACCTTAGCCGTCGTTGTCGGCGCACATTGGGCTAGGACAAACGACATACCTCATACCTGGCACATTCATGAAATCCTTTTGGGCCCTGCTCCTTTGGTAGGTCTATTGAGAAGATTGTTAGATCGTACTACTCCCTCACCCATCGTAGTATCAAATGCGGTGAAAAATCATTGGGAGGAGAAGTTAAGCGTATCCAAACCAACAGTTATCCACAATGGAATTCCCTACTCAGATTTTCTTGAAAAACCTGAAATACTGCCTCAAGAGCTAGGAATAGCCGATGATCACCTAATCATCACTATGGTGGGCAGGATTAACCCTGGTAAAGGACAGCTTTTCTTTTTAGAAATGGCAAAGAGGATAGTAAGTTCTTATCCACATTGCCACTTTCTTTTAGTTGGAGATCCATACCCTGGATATGAGAATTTGGAGGTGCAAATGAAGCATTTTATCAATGAGCATAGGCTGGAAAATCATGTAACCAATCTTGGCTTTAGAGAAGATATAGGCTCCATCCTAAAGACAACAGATATTTTTGTATTGCCTTCAATATTACCAGATTCCTTTCCTACAGTTATTTTAGAAGCCATGGCAGCAGCCTGTCCAGTCATTGCTACCCAGTCCGGTGGAGCTTCGGAAATGGTATTGGAAGGCGAAACAGGATACTTAATCCCAATTTACGATCTAGACAGGGCAGTAAGTGCGTTAATTAGTTTAATTTTGGACCAAGAACTTAGAGTGAAATTTGGGAATTCCGGTAGAGATCGCGTGTTGAAAGAATTCAGTTTGGAAAGTTTTAGAGAAAACATTGAGAACCATTTATGGCAACAGCTAAGAAAAAATTGAAAATAGCCATAATGGGTGCAAAGGGATACCCTTACGTATATGGGGGGTATGATACCATGGTCAAAGAACTCGGAGAGCGACTCGTTGCCAGAGGAGTTCATGTACGGGTATATAATCACAAAGCCCTTTTTCAAGAAAAACCCAAATATGTGAATGGCATAGAATGCATTTACATAGGAGCCATTGAGTCAAAAATAGGCACCCAACTTTCGCATACCTTCTTTTCCATGATGCATGCCTGTTTTTCGGATGTTGATGTGATTTTTGTTGTCAACAGTGCAAATGGACCTATTGGTTGGTTTTCCAGACTATTTAGAAAAAAAACAGTGATCAATGTTGATGGTCTGGAATGGCTTAGACCAAAGTGGAAAGGAATGGGCTCCAAGTATTTCTTCTGGGCATCTAAAATGGCCACAAAATATTACGATCAACTGATCAATGATTCGGATGAAATGCAGCGCGTTTACAAGGAATTGTTCAATGCTGATTCCAAAGTCATCGCTTATGGTGCAAATCCTCGTGCGGATGTAGCTGCCGATCCCATTGAAAAATGGGGAATTGAGCCGCAGGATTATTTTTTGATAGTAGGCCGACTTATCCCGGACAACAATGCCGATCTGATTATTGAAGGTTTTTTAAAATCTGACTCCAAACGGAAGCTGGTTATAGTTGGCGACGTACCATTTAATGACGAATATGCCAATGAGCTAAAAAACATAGCCGACGAAAGACTCTTGTTTTTGGGATATATCACCGATCAAAATGAATTAGCAGCATGGTATTCTCATTGCTACGCCTATTTCCATGGTCACGAATTCGGTGGTACGAATCCAGCAATGCTGAAAGCACTTGGTTTTGGCTGCGCTATATTAGCCTTGGATACCCCATTCAATCAGGAAATGCTTCAAAATGGAAAGCATGGCTGGTATTTCAAAAAGTCAACAGCATCAGTCCAGGACATCGTGGAAGCAGCGGAAAGCAGTAAAGAAAGAATGGCATATTTCCGAAGTACTGCGAGAGAAGGACTGATTCAGCGATACAATTGGGACTATGTCACGGATCAGTATTTAGAGGTATTTCAGAATTTGGCAGGAAAAAAAGTATCAATAAATCCACCGGTGAAGTCAAAACTGAAACAAGTGGAAAGTTGAGGTTTCCTACCTCTAGATGAACTTTTACGCACATATTTCCCTTTAACTACTATAACTTTTAACCCTAAAATCTTTTAGACTATGATCAGAAAAGCAACTGCCGTATGGCAAGGAACAGGTAAAGATGGCAAAGGTACTTTGAGTACGCCAAGTTCTGTTTTAGACAAAACACAATACTCGTTTGGATCCAGATTCGAAAGTGGAGTAGGAACAAATCCTGAAGAATTGATCGCAGCGGCACATTCTGGATGTTTCGCTATGAAATTGAGCTTCAACTTACAGGAAGCAGGCTTCACAGCTGAAGAATTAGATGTGACGGCGAATATAACCTTTGAAGAAGGAACACTGAAAAAATCACATTTGGTGCTTAAAGCAAAAGTTGATGGAATCGCTCAGGATAAATTCGATGAGCTAGTGAAAGACGCCGAGGAAAACTGCCCAATATCCAGGGTTTTGGATTTGGAGATCAGTGTGGAAAGTACGTTGAATTAAGAGCCTAGAGTCAGGAGGCGAGAGCCAAGAAGCTAGAATCAAGATTTTGGTATCAAGTATCAAGATTTAAGACATAAGAACGGCGCTTTGATTCAATTCAAAGCGCCGTTTTTATTACCCTAATTTCAAATTTTATTCCCCGCCACTGTTCGTGTCTCACGAACAGTAAATTATTAAATCCATTTTCTCTTCCTCCAGTTTTCCTGTTGCTCCGGATTCTGAAAAGTCCAAGCGATGAATCTACTTTTCTTATTGCCCTGAGTCATCTCAATAACTTTTCGATCAGAAACTCTTGCTTTTTTAAGTGCCAAAATAAGCTCTCTCACATGCTCTTCTTTAGAGACAATAGTCGTGAACCAATAGCAGTTGTATTTGAAAGTCACGCTTTCCCGAATCATCTTTTGGATGAAAGCTGACTCTCCACCCTCACACCATAGCTCATTGTTTGTCCCCCCAAAATTCAAAGTGACTTTCTTACCTACTTTACCTTTCAGATTTTTTACTTTTCTGGTACTAGCCGCTTCAGCAGCAGCTTGGGATTCATGAAAAGGAGGATTACAGATTACCAAGTCAAAAACATCATCAGATTTGATTATCCCAGTGAGAATTTCCTTCGGGTTTTCCTGAAGCCTTAGGGTTATTTTTCCTCGAAACTGGGGATTTGCATACAAATTCTCCTGTGCAGAATCCAAGGCTTTTTCGTCTATCTCTGAGCCTATGAAGTTCCAATCGTAGATGGAATTTCCGAGTATGGGATAGATGCAATTTGCACCTGTACCAATGTCCAATACGTTGATTTTATCACCCTCTGGCAATTTTATTCCATTACTATCAGCAAGCAAATCAGCCAAATAATGAAGGTAATCCGCTCGCCCAGGGATGGGTGGACAAAGATATCCATCAGGAATATTCCACTCGGAAATTTTGTAAAAATGCTTTAATAAGGCTCGATTGAGTTCTTTGACCGCATTTGGGTCGGCGAAATCTATGCTGAGGTCTCCGTATTTATTTTCTGACACAAACTTGCCTAAATCAGGCTGACTGCCAATTAAGCTGGGAAAATCGAAACGCTCCCGATGGGCATTGCGGGGATGAAGGGCAGTTTTGGTGGTGTTATTCTCTTTCACATCATTTCAATCTAGCACAAAGATAATTACCTATACCGAATGACGATTTAATTATCCCAATTGCCTGACTAATATTTGAAAATACCGCCCTCAAATTAGCTCGATTGACTCTATCTCTAGGCGAAAAGTTTGAGCCTTTTTATTACCAATCAAAAATGCTATCTCTTCAATATTTGCTTGATTAAAGTTGGGAATGGAAAGATTTCTTCCTCGAAAAGCTGGATACATAGCTGAAAGCTTGATTTCTATGGTTTGCCAATCCCCAGACGTCTGGAAATCCCCGATATAGGAATGACGGTCATTTGTATCTGCTTTTACTCGAAACTGGTAGCTGCTCCCATCCCCTTTCAACTTGATTCTAATGGATTTTCTACCTTGAACTTGAAAAGTAGCGCTATACCGGACAGATGAAAAACCCCCGTTATTTTCTAAGGATACTGATCCTTCAAACACCCCATTTCCTTCCACATTTATACGGAAAGAGCCATCTGACCTGCCGCCCATCACCACATCATCAACAATTCTCCAATCAGAAGCCGAGGAATTTTTGTCAAACTGATAGAGCATAAGGGAAAAAGAAAATAGAGTTAATAAAAGAGTAGCTTTCACATTTATAAAAGCTGTGAGAAACAAAATTGTTTATAGTCTTGGGTAATTAATCCACCTCAAAAATTAGCTTCATCGTAATCGAAGCAGTTTTATTTTTGTCTGCGGTGTTGAAAGTACCACCCCAGGAATAGTCTTCACCGGAGTTTTGACCTGTGATCTGAAATATTCCCATATTCGCTGAGATCAGATCGCCGAGATCTCCTTTGGAGTTTTCTGCGATGCGCTCGGCCCGGATACGGGCATCTTCGGTAGCTTTGGCGATCATCTCCAGTTTGAGTGATTCCAGCTCAGTGTAATAGTATCTTGGCTGCTGGGAGTAAAAAGCAATTCCTTGATTCAATAACTCGGTGATTTCCCTAGAGATTTTCTCGACTTTTTCCACTTCGGTAGATTCAATTTTCAGGGATTGATTGAGCGTGTATCCATCAAAGGTCTGTCCCAAATAACGACCATCGTTGGAGTAATTCTGCTGATATTTTGGATTAGTGTTCACGGCATTGAAAATTAGCTTCTCAGCAGGAATGCCTTTGGAGATCAAATAGTCTGAAACCAGCTTTCGGTCTTTCTCCAGATCTGCATAGGCAGACTTCAAGTCGAAGCTTTCCCTACTGAAGTTCCCCTCCCACACGACCAAGTCAGAAGTGAAATTGCTCTCTCCCAGTCCAGTTACGTTGATCGTTCCCTGCGGTCGGTTTCGGTTGATAATAGCGTTTCCCAGTACGATAGATGCAATGACTATCGCTACGGCGAAAAGAATGGCGGAAAGATTATTCTTCATGGTTTTAAAAATTAAGTCCAAAAGCTAGGTAACAAATGACCCGCCAAGTAGATGGGTTAAATTAAACATTTTGAAAGATTAACTATCAATAAACCCGCTGCTTAAACTCCTGATCTTTTGGATTTTCCAGATCTATCAAATAGCCATTTACAACAGCGTATTTTCTAACTCCATCCTTCTCCAAAAAGAAATTTGTGCTTTCTCCCGTTTTCCAACCTGAGGAGAAAGATTCGGTACTATTCAGCACCAAAATCGGAAGCTGGTGTAAGTTTCCTTTTGCTCCATTTTTAACCTTCACAGCTAGGTAACCCTGCTTCAACAGCTCCATTACCTTCATCTCATCTAGGGAAGCCACCGACTCAAAAGCCGCGTCATAAACTTTTCCCTCCACGTACCTTAGCCCAGAAGCATCAACCTCCTCCAACCCGTAATAGACCTGCAGGTCTCCCAGATCATCCACCGAAGCAGACATATAATAAGTGTCTCCAGCGGTGATATCTCTTCGCCTGATGCCAAGATCCACTGGATAGTAGTTCCCATTTACCGGTACCTGAACTTCATTGAGTAGCAAGTCTACCAGTTGCAAGTCGTTATCAGGAATTGCAAAATACTCTTCAATAGTATATTGCTCGTAGCTTCTGCTGGCAATTTGCTCCAAGGCATTGAGGATAATCATGAAATTCAACTGGCGGATATACTGCTTATCCGGATCATTAGGATAACCCCCAGACTCGATCAAAATCGTACTTGTACCCCACTTGGTGATATTATCTCCAAAAGCCCTTGGCTCAAAAGCATCATTGTATTTTCCTACATGTCCAGGCACAACTTGCTGCAACACTTCATTCATCCCAACGATAGTTTGCATGGCTCGTGTTCTTACAGCATTTACGTCCGTCTCATAATTATAAGCTGGAGCCAAAACTGAAATGGTAGCTTGTTTAGGGGTTCCTGATGCATTGTAATAAATCTGCTGATCGTGCAGGTTGAACCCAAATTCTGGTTCAAAATCATCTCTAGCCCTTTTCAAAATGATAGCTTCAGGAGAAATCTGAGAAATCGCATCACGATTCAAATCGATGTCAATCGCATTTCTCCGTTTGAACTGCTCTGCTCCATCAGGATTGATCATTGGGATGAATTTGAGATCAAGTCGAGACTTTAGAAGAGTACGTAAATCATCATATTCGTCTCCACTGGCTTCCAGAAAGTTGAACAAATCGAAAAGAGACATGGTCGCTGTACTTTCATTTCCGTGCATCTGTGACCAAAGCATCACTTTGGTCTTACCATCTCCCCAATCCAAACTGGAAATACTTCTGCCTTCGACTGATTCTCCCAATTTAGTCACCTCAAAAGTATCAGCATGCTTCCGGATCAAAGGCTGCAAATCAGCATGCTTAAACCTTCTATGAGTGATATCCAATTCTTTGAATTTTGAGTAGGCGGATTCAAGAGTGGAAACCTGAGTAGCCTCTGAATTTAAAAAATTTGCTGTTTTACAACTAAGTATTGAAATCAATAACAGCAAAAACAAGCTAATTGAGAATTTAGAATTGGCTTTCATAATTATTTCTATTTACCTTGAATAAAATGTAATCCTTTCTACCATACAAGCAAAAAACGCTTTAATTTTGCTCCAAATAGAATATTTCCCGAAATGAATTTATCTTTTCACGTAGTCGATCTTCCGCTCAAACACACATTTACCATCGCCCACCAAAGCAGGGATGTGCAAGACACCTTAATTGTAAAACTGCAAGATGGTGCATTTTACGGTTTAGGCGAATCGACGACGAATCCATTTTACGGCATGACCATCACTAATATGATGGAATGTTTGGAGAAATTCAGACCTGTTGTAGAAAAAGGTAAATGGGAAACTCCTGCGGAACTTTGGGATCTAGGCAGAGAAGCATTCAAAGAAAACCCTTTCGCACAGTGCGCATTGGATATGGCAGCTTGGGATATCTATTCTAAGAAATTCGGAAAGAAACTATACGAATTGCTGGCACTTAATCCTGCTGATATTCCTCTAACAAACTTTACGATTGGAATCGATACGGTGGAGAAGATGGTGGCAAAAATGAAGGAAGTTCACTGGCCGATCTATAAAATTAAGCTGGGTACTTCTGATGACTTGGCTATTATCCGAGAACTTCGAAAGCATACAGATGCGGTTTTCAGAATTGACGCCAACTGTGCCTGGACAGCTGAGCAGGCAATCGCTTATTCTATTGAGCTGGAGAAACTTGGAGTGGAATTTATGGAACAGCCGCTTGGCAAAGATGATTTGGAAGGCATGAAAGAAGTATACAAGCACAGCAAATTACCTATAATCGCAGATGAAAGCTGCATCGTAGAATCTGATGTGAAAAAATGTCATGGCTTGTTTCATGGAGTCAATGTGAAGTTGGTTAAAGCAGGAGGAATCACGCCTGGGCTGAGAATGATCCACGAAGCGAAGGAGCTTGGAATGAAAACGATGGTTGGCTGTATGACCGAATCATCCGTGGGAATCACAGCTATTGCTCATATTGCACCGCTGCTGGACTATGTAGATATGGATGGCGCGATGCTTCTATCTAAAGATCCTGCGAAAGGAGTGATCATCACACCAGAAGAAGTGATTTTCCCTGAAGGGAATGGAATTGGCGCAGAAATGATTGTTAAGTAGCAAGACGCAAGTATCAAGACGTTAGAGCCTAGAATCGAGAGCCAAGATTATTGACTAATAAGAAAAGCCGAAGAAATTTTAGATCGCTTCGGCTTTCTACATTATAAATACTAATTAGTGTCTCGGAAAATCGAATATCGTAAATCCGAAATCCTTTTATCCCTCACTCACGATCAGCTTAAAACCTTCGCCATGCACAGTAATGATCTGTACTTTTGGATCATCTTTTAGAAGCTTACGAATTTTGCTGAGGTACACATCCATACTTCTGGCATTGAAGTAGCTGTCGTCTCCCCAGATTTGCTTGAGCGCATGGCTTCTATTTACAAGATTATTGATTTCAGAAGCCAACAAGCGAATGAGCTCATTTTCCTTTGAAGTTAACTTATGTCGTCCTTTTGGCCCTTCCAGGATTTGCTCATCGTAATGCAAAGTGAATCCTCCGAAGGAGTAAACTTTTAATGGGTTGACTTCTTCGCTTTTATGAGTTCGCTTCAAGATAGCATTTACACGAAGAAGTAATTCCTCCATGCTAAACGGCTTGGTGATGTAGTCATCAGCGCCAATTTTTAAACCTTCGATGATATCATCCTTTTGGTTTTTTGCCGTCAGGAAAAGAATAGGTAGGTTTTCCTCCACTTTCTTTATCTCTTTGGCTAAAGTGAATCCGTCTTTTTTCGGCATCATAATATCCAGAAGACAAAGATCGAATTTCCCCTTTTTATATTTGTTCCAACCTTCTTCACCATCACGACAAAGCGTAGGCTCGTAACCTTTCATTTCCAAATATTCCTGTAGGATATCACCTAAATTTGGATCGTCTTCGACCACTAATAATTTTGCTTTACTCATTGTTTCTTTGGTATGTTAATGGTGAATGAGCTTCCTTTTCCAAGTTCGCTACTTACTTGAATTCCTCCTTTATGTGCTTCCAACATGGCCTTTACGTAAGAAAGTCCTAGACCGAAGCCCTTGACATCGTGAACATTTCCTGTAGGAACACGATAGAATTTATCAAAAATTTTCCTTTGTGCATCTTTATTCATCCCGATTCCTTCGTCTTTGATAGTAATGAATACCTCATCTGCATCATCTTTTGCTACAATCGTAATAAATGGACTGTCGGGAGAATACTTATTCGCATTGTCCAACAGATTATTGAAAATATGGGTAAGGTGAAATAAGTCGCCTTGGACCATCGGCTCACTTAGCTCATTCATAAAAGTGATCTGTCCACCCCTCTTTTCGACTTGTAGCCCAAAATGATCAACAGTAGTTTCTAATATTTCGGCCAAATTCAGAGATTCTATTTTCAGTTTGAAATCCTTTTTATCCAACGCAGCAGCCTGAAGAACGTTTTCGACCTGAGAAACCAAACGTTTATTTTCATCCTTTATAATACCCAGATATCGCGTTCGAAATTTGTCCTGACTGGACAGCTCAGGATCCTGAAGTGCTTCTACTGCCAGACTAACGGTAGCTAAGGGCGTCTTGAATTCATGCGTCATGTTATTGATGAAATCATTTTTCGTATCCGAAAGTGCTTTCTGACGAATGATCACCTTAATGGCATAAATGAAACAAGAAATAATTACGATTATAAACAGGATTGAGCTTGATAAAGGCAGCCAAACTTCACGAATAACGTGCGCATTTTTCTCGGGAAAATATACCGTCAAAAAATTTGCCTTGTTAAAAATATCGTTAGGAAATAGTCTTGCCTGAATCCCTTGCTGGGATAACACAAATTGCTGTTTTACTGGGCCGATTGGCAGCAAAGACCGGTCATCTTTAAGTAATGCTAATTCAAAATCTTCGGTGATATTCCTCTCTAACAAGAATCCTTTCAGAATTCTTCTCACCTTCGCAGTATCCATTCTGTCCAAAATTGCTTTTTGGCCAGCATTAATCTCATCTACATATTTATTGATGAAATCAATCTTAATGTTTGTCCTATATACTTTTTCCAAAGCATCTGGACTGATGTTGACCTCTGGACGCATCTCCACTACTTGTTCAATTTGAGAAGGAGCAGATTTCTTTGCAGAAGTCTCTATGCGACTTAAATACTGGAATTGCCGCTCTTTTTCTTTTAGCAAAACCTCCATTTCGTCTGGAGTGAACATTTTAGAGGCTAGTTCGGGAGTCATGTAAGCAAAAAAGGCCTCCAATTCTTCCAGTTGATTCATATCAACTCCTTGCGATTCAAGTATCCTTTTGAATGTCTGACTCACTCTAGGCGCAGGCTCTTGAAAGAAGGAATCAACCAGTGAAGGCCTAGGCCTAGAAATTCGTCTGGAATTTACAGTAACATCAAAATCGATCGGATCGATTTTCTCAAATAATGACCTACTGATGATAGAGTCATTCATCATATAGCCATAAAACGCAGCTGATGTTTCCCCTTTCTCCAGCTCATCTACTGTCGAAGAAAGTGCCTGATAGACATTTTGATCAAAGCGCTCTCTATTAATTCGAATGGCATTTTTTACCCAGTAGAATTGGAAGCCCATCAAGCCAAAGCTGGCAAGGGACATCAAAACAACGATTAGGATAATATTACTCTTCGACATTTTACAAATTTAATCCTATAATCAGGCTAAGAAGAGAGGTTAACAATATTTAACCGGCTTAAATTGAGTACAAGGAGGTTAATTTGGCCTCCTTCAATTATATTTAAGCTTGGAAACAAAATTTTCTTAATTACACTATAACTTATGAAAATAGGGGGCAAATGCCTCCTTTTTTTGTTATTTGGCTATCTTTGCCCGCAAATTTCAGACAATGTCAGCACCTCAGCATCCTACTCAACTTCAGGGAATAAACATAGAATCTATTACTCAAGAATTCGGCACGCCTGTATATATATATGATGGAGAAAAGATCGTGAGTCAAATCAAATCTCTCCAGACAGCTTTTGCCACTGTACCTCTGAAGATCAAATACGCTACTAAGGCACTATCCAATATCAGTATTTTGAAATTGGTAAAAAAAGCCGGAGGAGGCGTTGATGCAGTTTCTATCGAAGAAGCCAAAATATGTATGCTAGCAGGGTTTTCGGCGTCAGAAATCATGTATACTCCTAGTGGCGTTAACTTTCGAGAAGTTCAGGAGGCTGTGGAATTGGGAATAATGATCAATCTTGACAGCATTCCCTTAATGGAGGAGTTTGGTGCTGTTTACGGAAATACAAAGCCAGCGTGCATCCGAATAAATCCCCATATCATGGCTGGCGGAAATGCGAAAATTTCTGTAGGTCATATTCAAAGTAAGTTTGGGATTTCTATCCATCAGCTTGCCGAGATATTAGCTGTTGTGGAGAAATACAAGATCAACATCGTAGGACTTCATATCCATACTGGATCTGATATTCTAGATGCTGAGATCTTTTTGAGAGGTGGAAATGTGCTCTTTGAGGCAGCTATGAATTTCCCAAATCTCACCTTTCTGGATTTTGGGGGAGGCTTCAAAGTAGCCTATAAGGCTGGCGACCCCTCGACAGATATGGCGGAAGTAGGTACAAAAGTATCCAAAGCCTTTAATGACTTTTGCGAGAAATACGGGAGGAAATTGGAGCTTTGGTTAGAGCCAGGGAAGTTCCTGGTGAGTGAATCTGGCTATCTGGTGGTAGAATCAAATGTGGTGAAAAAGACGCCCCAAATCACCTTTGTGGGTGTTGATTCTGGATTAAACCACCTAATCAGACCAATGATGTATGATGCATTTCATGATGTGTATAACCTAAGTAATCCAGAAGGAGATTTGCATCCCTATAATGTAGTCGGCTATATCTGCGAAACAGATACCTTAGCAAAAGACCGTATGCTTGCAAAAGTCAGTAAGGGAGATCTTTTAGTATTTAAAAATGCTGGGGCATATGGAATCAGTATGGCCTCTAATTACAATTCTAGGCTTAGACCTGCTGAAGTATTGGTTTGGGAAGGAAAAGCTCAATTGATAAGAAATCGTGAAATATTTGAGGATTTGATAAGAAATCAGGTCGAAATCGACATTTAATTCCTCCTTTAATAATTATTGAACCCTTTGGTATAATTATTGAATAGCATCAGCATTATTTCGAATGCGCTTCAATTGTGTTGTGCTTCAATAATAATGTTTTGAAACTCATTTGATTGAGCCCCAATCATAAGCCCTAGATGTTTCAAATCGTTAATTCATAATAATATAAACCTTGCCAATTTACAAATGCATAAATTTGTTTGGTAAAGGCATAATTGTCTATGTATAGGAGAATAATCAGTGTATTAATTACTATAGGGGCTATTTGTTGCATTTTTTCAGATGTAATAGCTCAAGATACCCAGTACTCCCAATTTTACGCTGCTCCTTTATATTTGAATCCAGCTTTGACTGGAGCTAGTGAACTTACCCGTGTAGGTGTAAATTACCGCAATCAATGGCCTGGACTTGACCAAAATTTCAACTCCTACTCAGCTTATATCGACCATTATATATTTGACTATAATAGTGGTATAGGTTTAATTTTTAATGGAAGTCAAGAAAGCATGGCAAACCTATCCACCAATGAAATTGGTCTTTCTTACTCATACCGTTTGCAATTGAGCGAAAACACATTTTTCAGAGTAGGAGGCATGGTCAGTTATATGCAAAGAGATGCATTCTTCTCAGACTTGGTTTTTGGCTCTCAGATCGATATCATCAATGGAACAATTGGCGGGATCACAGATGAACTCAATGGAATTCCGATTGATAGTCGCTACAGTTTTGTTGATTACAGTATAGGTGGTATGTTTTATTCTAAGAGAATCTGGCTCGGAGCTTCAGCACACCATCTTTCTGAACCAAATACATCTTTTGTAGAAGGTCAAATCTCAAAACTGCCAATGAAACTATCTGCGCAGGGTGGAATAAAGTTTGACTTGGGCGGAGGTCGAAGAAATTACTTTACACATTCTTATTCAGAACGATCTGTATCATTTGCTTTCAACTACAAACAACAAGATCCTTTCAATCAACTAGACATCGGAGCACAATTTTATCTTGAGCCGCTAGTACTTGGGATTTGGTATCGTGGAATCCCCACAAAAAACAACCTCCCAAATAATGAGGCATTCATTGGTTTAGTGGGCGTTTCTTTGGAAAATGGTCTTGACATTGGCTATTCTTATGATGTCACTATTTCGAAACTAGGACTAAGAAATAGTGGAGGTGCACATGAGATATCCCTAACTTATTCATTTTTATGGGGAGATTCGAAGAGCAGAAACCAGAGAGATCGAATTATTCCTTGCTTCAAATATTAAGCTTCAAAACAACTTGTTATACTTTTCAAGATTTTTTCTTGAAAAATTCACTTTTTTTTTAAAAGCCTCTTTCTGAGGCTTTTTTGTTTTTATAATCATAAAAAAGCATCATTTCCTACTTTTTTTGACTATTGCAATATCTAAGGAAAAATAATACTTTTTTTAGGTGCATTTCGTTTTAACAACTTTTTATCTGCCTCTTGCATAAAAGAATAATTCTATACTTATTTCGGAATACACCCCATTATAAAGAATATCATTTTGTTGTATATGACTTACATAAAATAATATTCTTAAAAATGAAATGCAGTAATCTTGATTTATAAGACAATTTTAGAAAGTTGAAAAGTCACCCAGCTTCCAACTTTAGCAAACTACATGAAAAAGGTATGTTCTACATATGGCCTAATGATACTCAGCCTCTTTTGGTGCTTAGTGATCAATGTATCTGCCTCAGCTCAGACCAAATTTGAAGGGTCAGAGCTAATTGCAAGCCAGTATCGGGTAGAGACAAATTCAGGAGTTGGAATTACTGTGGGGGTCTCAGGAAAACTTGCTCTTTGCTCCCATTCAGAAAAAGGACATATTATCCTGGATGTTACAGGAGGTACTGCTCCGTATACTTATCGATGGAATACCCTTCAGACTACTAAAGACAGAACCAATTTATTCGCCGGTACTTATACTGTAGAAATAACAGATGCAGTCGGCAAAGTACATATCGAAAGAATTGTAGTTCAGCCGCCTTATCCACTTATTCTCAACCCGCTGGAGAAAACGGATGCAACTTGTGGATCTGGCAAAGATGGTTCGGCGAAAATAAGTGTAAAAGTAGGAAGAGGAGAGCCTTACCAAATCACATGGAGTAATGGCCTGAAAGATACCTGGGAAGCAACCAATCTGGCACCAGGCACATATTCTGTGACGATTGCAGACATATATAATTGTGATGTCACCACTTCCTTCGAGATCAAAGCTGCTGCAGAAGGAATGCAAGTAGCTGAAGCTATTCAAAACCTAAGTTGCTCTGGCCAAAATAATGGAGCTATTAATTTGGAGATAAAAGGCGGACAAGCACCTTACACATTCAAATGGAATAATGGGTCATCTTCCCAAAATCTCGCCAATCTTGCTGCAGGTACTTATAGTGTCTTAATAACGGACCAAACCGGTTGCTCATTTCAAGCTTCTTATTCAGTCGACGCAGCTACCGCGATGCAGCTAAAAGAAACTGTAGTACCAGAAAGCTGTGTGGGTACAAGCAATGGAGAAATCCAAGTAACTACTCAAGGTGGTACTGCACCATATTCTTATAAGTGGAGCAACGGTCAGACTTCTACTAAGCTCAGCAATGTAATTGCAGGAAATTATTCTCTTACAGTTACAGATGCGCTAGGCTGTACTGTCGAAAAGCAATTCAATATTGGAACGGCCTCAGCTCTCGAAGTAGAGTTAATTGAGCAAAATGACATTACCTGTACCGGGTCAAATTCAGGAGTTATCCGCTTAAATGTGAAAGGTAATTCTGGTAACTACACTACCAAATGGCTAGACGATCCAACTGCAGGATTAAATAGAGAGAATTTATCTGCTGGCACTTATCAACTTCTAGTATCAGATGAAAGCGGCTGTTCCGTGAGTAAATCATTTACTATAGCGGACGCTCAGCCAATTCAAGCAAGAATAGAAACTGCGCTAGATGTGGATTGTACTATCGGAACGATCACAGGAGTGGCCTGGGTATCAATACAAGGTGGAGTTCAACCATATAAAATCTCTTGGAGCTCAGGAGAAAATGATGCTAGAGAAATCAACTTCAACACTTCCGGTAGCCTAAAAGTCCAAGTAACAGACGCTTTAGGCTGCACTTCTCAAACTGAAGTAAGAGTAGATTTCCCAACTCAAATCAACAAGGCGGGAAGACTTGATTTTGACTATAGAAAGTTAGAAATCAACAGCGAACCAGAAGTTCAGGTTGACGAGGAAATCATCTTCGAAAGTGTCATTTCCGAAGAGTTTATAGGTTGGGAATGGTCTTTTGGCGATGGAAAAGCCTCAAAAGAAAAAGACCCAATTCACAAATTTAAGAATGCAGGCAATTTCGAAGTTATCCTTACAGCTTATGATATCTATGGCTGTTCCAGCACTGAGAAAAATATCATCCAGGTAAATGCCCCACTAGAGTTTATTACCATACCAAATGCTTTCACCCCTAACGGAGACGGCCTGAACGATACGTTTATCCCCAAACTCAGAGCCGTAACCGAATTCTCCATGACAATTTTCAATACATGGGGTGAGAAAATCTATTCCACTTCAAGCTTAGAAACTAAAGGCTGGGATGGAACACACGACGGTCAGGATTCACCCCCTGGCAACTATTTATATCAAATCACCTACACCTCCAAAGATAGTAAGCAAAACACCCAAACAGGAGGAGTCACCCTTATTAGATAGAATATGAAAAACGTTTATCTGCTGCTTGCCATGAGCATATTATGCCTAACTGTGAATGCCCAGGATATTCAATATTCACAGTTTTATGCAGCTCCATTGTATCTAAATCCAGCTATGACCGGAGCTTCAGAGATGACAACTATTGGTGTCAACTACAGAAATCAATGGCCTGGACTAGATCAATCTTTCAACTCCTATTCAGCCTATGCTGATCATTACATTTTCAGCGCAAACAGCGGTGTAGGTCTAATTGTCAACAGATCCGAACAAAGTATGGCAAACCTGAGCACGACTGAGATTGGAGCGACTTATTCTTACAGAATGAGATTAGGATTTAGATCATTTTTGAGAATGGGTGGACAAGTAAGTTACATGGATAGGGATGCTTACTTTGGAGACCTAGTTTTTGGAAGCCAAATCGACGATCAAACAGGCACCGTGGGGGGAAATAGCGGAGAAAGTCTAGGTGACGGAATCAGTCATCAATTTATGGATTATAGCTTCGGAATGGTTTTCCATAATGAAAACCTTTGGTTTGGACTTGCAGGACATCATTTGACACAGCCGAATATTTCCTTTCTAGATGGAGCAAACAGCAGATTACCACTGAAAATCTCTGCTCATGGAGGTGTGAAATTTGATCTTTCTGGAGGAAGCTCCAGTGAATACTTGAATCAAAAATTTGGCACCAAAGAATTGACTTTTGCCTTCAATTATAAAAATCAAGGTTCTTTTTCACAATTGGATATGGGAGCTCAAGTGAACATTCAGCCTTTAGTTTTGGGCGTTTGGTATAGAGGAATTCCTGTACAGCAAAGTGAAATCCCAAACCATGAAGCAATTATAGGATTGGTAGGAATTTCTCTTGGAGGAGGACTTGACGTTGGATATAGCCACGATTTCACCCTTTCTTCTCTGGGAAATGCCAACACAGGCGGAGCACACGAGATCAGCATACGCTACAGCTTTCTTGCCACCAATAAGCGCGGTGCAGGTAGGAAATCTTCCATGCCTTGTTTCAAGTATTGATCCAAACAAAATAGTGTGAAAAGGGCTTTAGTTTATAAAAAGCCCTTTTTTTATGTCCAAAACTCTACGATTAATCCTCGGAGATCAGCTGAACTCTCAGCATTCCTGGTTTGAAGAGCAAGATTCTTCTACCACCTATTTGATGTTAGAAATGCGACAGGAGACTGATTATGTCCCTCATCATATTCAAAAGGTAATTGCTTTTTTCCTGAGCATGAGAAACTTTGCCAAGGACCTTGAAACCAAGGGACACCAAGTAATTTATATCAGTTTGGATGCCAAAGACAATAGCCAAAACTTGGAGGAAATGATCAATTCTTTTGTAGAGAAAGACAACTTTGACCAGTTCGAATATCAATTGCCAGACGAATATCGATTAGATGAGCAATTGAAAACTATTGGTAAAAATCTAGGTATACCGTGCCGAGGAGTAGATTCAGAGCATTTTTTAACGGAGCGAGAATATGTCAAGGACTCCTTTCAGGGAAAGAAAACCTTTGTGATGGAGAGTTTTTACCGACAAATGCGAAAGGATTTTAATATCCTCATGGATGGGAAAGAACCACTTCAAGGAAAATGGAATTTTGACCATGAAAACAGATTTGCTCTAAAAGACAAACGCTTGCTGCGCAAAGCAAAAAAACACCCAAAAGATATCTCCGAAATTCTTGAAATAGTGCAAAAAGCTGAAGTTAAAACGATTGGGAAAATAGATGAAAATGCATTTGACTGGCCTTGTTCGCGGGAAGAAAGCATAGAAGTTTTGGATCATTTTTGTGAACACCTGCTTGTCCATTTCGGAGACTATCAAGACGCCTTGACCACCTGGGATCCATTTCTCTTCCACTCCAGATTAAGTTTTGCCTTGAATACTAAAATGCTTGGCCCATTGGAAGTAGTACAAAAAGTAGAAGCTTACTGGAAAGAACACCAAGATGAAATTGATATTTCGCAGGCAGAAGGATTCATTCGCCAGATTCTAGGCTGGAGAGAATATATGCGCGGGATTTATTGGGCAAAAATGCCGGATTTCGCAAACATGAATTTCTTCAACCATCAAAGAAAGCTGCCTGAATGGTTTTGGACTGGAGATACCAAAATGAAATGTCTAAGCCATTCAATTGGACAATCCTTAGAACTTGCTTATGCGCACCACATTCAGCGCTTGATGGTCATTGGCAACTTTGCTTTGCTTGCCGGAATTCATCCTGATGAAGTAGATCAGTGGTATCTGGGAGTTTATATTGATGCTATCGAATGGGTTGAAATCACCAATACACGTGGTATGAGTCAGTTTGCCGATGGAGGAATTGTTGGCACCAAACCCTATGTATCATCTGCAAACTACATTCATAAAATGGGTAATTATTGCAGTCATTGTGCTTACAGCCACACCAAGAAAGTTGGGGAAGGAGCATGTCCTTTCAATAGTCTCTATTGGCATTTCTATGATCGAAATAGGGAAAAGTTGGAAAATAATCCGAGAATTGGAATGGCTTATCGCACACTGGATAAATTGAAAAATAAGGAAGAATTAATGAATCAGGCGGAAGAATATCTGAAGAATTTGGATGCTTTATAACCTTTAAGCGAAGGTAAATTTAAACTCTCAACCACCAATTCTTCTTTTTGGAAAGGCAACCTAGGTGAAATTGTAACCTAAAAACAAAACATCGATACACCAAGATCATGTATCGTTCATAGACTTTTGAGTCATCTCCACTCGAGTTTTCGGCAGGCTTTCTGGATAATTTTTCTGAATAAACTCTATCATTTTCTCTCTCACGTATACCCTTAAATCCCAGGCTGTAGGAGAATTTTTAGCACTTACCAAAATACGTGTTTCCACTGTAAATTCTTTAGCATCTGACACTTGGAGCACCTTTACTTTTTTATCCCACAAATTTGTGGTCTCTAAAACCCGATCTAATTCTTTGCGAAGCTCATCGAAAGGAACTGTATAATCTGTGTAGAGAAAAACTGAGCCCAGAAGATCTGCAGATGTTCGAGTCCAGTTTTGAAAGGGAGTTTCTAGAAAATAGGTTGTCGGAAGCACCAGCCTTCTCAAATCCCAAATACGAACTACAATGTAATTGAGATTGATTTCCTCAATCCATCCCCATTCTCCCTCTACAACTACAGCATCCTCAAGTCGGAAGGGTTGCGTTACGGCGATTTGAATACCAGCGATTAAAGTCCCAATTGCCTTTTGAGCAGAGAAACCAATGATTATACCTGCTACTCCAGCCGAAGCGAAGAAACCAACACCTACTTTTCTTACTGATTCGAAAGAAATAAGAATCAACCCCACGCCCAATAGAACGATGAGGAAGTTGGCAACTTTGACAAGAATATTGATTTGAGTAAGTACTTTTCTAGCCTTTAAATTATCTTCTTCAGACATATCGTATTGTCTGATAAAGATTTTCTTCAATATTTTCATCAGAACAATAAGGCACCAAGTAAATCCGCAAATAATCAACACAGTATTAATATGTGGCAGGTAGGACCATATTCCTTCCCAATCTTTTGATATGCCACCGTAATAAAGTTTAGTGAATGCTAATCCTACGGTTACCAAAAAAGGAATTACCAATCGGGTATAATATTTCATATGCTCATTTTAAAAAGGGATTAAGAATTTGGACTGAGTTTCAGCCACTGAAAAAGGTAACTTTGGGCGAGTTAAGGCTAAAAATTATGAAATAGTAAGGAGAAAATCAAAAAGACCGCCAATTGTGACGGTCTTTCTGTGTTCGATTGCAGGCGATTGTTAATTTCCTATCCACTCGGCTACAAAGAGATTGGTGTCTCTTGTGCCACCGTTATTTCTGTTGGATGAAAAGACTAGGTACTTTCCATCATTTGAGAAAACAGGAAATGCATCGAAAGTGCCATCGTGTGTAATGCGGGTTAAACCAGTTCCGTCTAAATTGATCATAAAAAGGTTGAAAGGATAACCTCTTTCAGTTTGATGATTAGATGCAAAAATGATCTTTTCTCCAGATGGGTGAAAGAAAGGTGCCCAGTTGGCTTTACCTAAATCTGTTATCTTTTTTACATCAGTTCCATCAGCATTTGCTACAAAAAGTTCCATGCTTGTTGGCATCACCAAACCTTCACTAAGTAAGTCTTTGTATTCTTTGACGTCTTCTTCAGAAGATGGGCGCGATGCTCTCCATATTATTTTACTCCCGTCTGGTGAGAAAAACGCTCCTCCGTCATAACCTAAATCTGAAGTGATCTGCTTTACATCTGTGCCATCAATGTTCATTGTATAAAGCTCCAAATCGCCAGTTCTCAAAGAAGTGAAAACAATTTTATCACCATTTGGAGAAACAGTGGCTTCAGCGTCATACCCAGGCTCGTTAGTCAGCTGAGAAATGATATTCCCGTCCATATCCGCCGTGAAAATATCAAAGCTGTCATAGATCGGCCAAACGTATTTTCCATCTGTTCTAGGCTCAGGAACTGGTGGGCAATTCTCACCTCCAAGATGTGTAGAAGCATAAACGATACTCTTATTGTCTGGAAGAAAATAGGAACAGGTAGTTCTACCCAAACCGGTACTAAGGCGATTTGGAACATTATTTTGTAAATCGTCGGTTTTCCAATTTGTATAGAAAACCTGATCACATTCCACTCCCCACTCGCTGTAGTCGGATTGAAAAACCAGCATAGAATCATCAAATGACCAATACGCTTCTGCATTATTGCCGCCGAAGGTCAGTTGCTTGATATTCTTTAAATACTTCATTTCCTCTGGGGTCAAAAGTAAAGAGTCGGATGCAGAGTGTACTGCTGTTTCTATTTCTGTTTGAACATCATTTTTAGGGCTGCAGGCAAAAGAAAAAAGCAGCAAGGCAACAAGGATTTGTCTCATTATGAAATTGAATTTTTAGAATTGCTGCGCAAAGTTACCATTTATTATCTTTGACGAAATATGATAAAACGCATGAACCTTCTACCTAAACATACTCTAGCTGTAGTAGTAGTAACATTACTTACTTGGAGTTGTGATTCTGCACCAACAGACGAAAGATTAAAAGCTGGATTAAAAGAAGATGTAACTTATCTAGCAGCTGACGATCTTGGTGGTCGGGCTATTGGCACAGAAGGTGAGCAAAAAGCGGCTGAATACCTTGCGACTGAGTTTAAGGAAATAGGCTTACTTCCTAAAGGAACGGCCGAATATTTCCAACCATTTACCGTTTCCAAGCCTAGCAACCCGCATGAGGAAGCCGTAATCGGAACAGATGGTGAAGGTGTGACTGGAAGAAATGTGATAGGTTTCATTGACAACAAGTCTGAAAACACGATAGTGATTGGAGCCCACTTTGACCACTTGGGAATGGGAGGAAACGGGTCTTTGCATCGCGGTGATTCTGCAATCCACAATGGCGCTGATGACAATGCCAGCGGGACAGCTGCTTTAGTCGCTTTGGCTAGAATTCTAAAACATGAAGAGCACAAAAGTAACTTTATGTTCATTGCATTTTCAGGTGAAGAAAATGGCTTGTGGGGTTCGAATTACTTCGTAAAGAACCCGACCATCGACCTTACCCAAGTCAATTATATGATCAACATGGATATGGTGGGTCGATTGAATGCCGAGAAAACTCTAGCTATTAATGGTGTTGGAACTAGCCCAAGCTTCGTTCCAGCATTGGATTTGGCAAATGGTGATAGTTTGAAATTGGTGACTTCTGAATCTGGCGTTGGTCCTTCGGATCACACTTCTTTTTACCTGCAAGATGTTCCAGTGCTACACTTTTTCACTGGTCAGCATGAAGATTACCACAAGCCTTCTGATGATTCAGAACTGATCAATTACGATGGCTTATTACTGGTGGTGAAATACATTGATCGTTTAGTTGATCAATTGGATTCTGAACCAAAACTTGCTTTCACAAAGACGAAAGACAGCAATGGAGATTCCCCAAGATTTACAGTTTCCCTCGGGGTTGTTCCAGATTACCTTTATGATGGAAAAGGCATGCGAATCGACGGTGTCTCTGAGGACAAGCCTGCTGAAGCAGCTGGATTAACGAAGGGAGATATTGTAGTTCAGATGGGCGACTCTACTATTGTGGATATGATGAGTTATATGAGAGCACTAAGCTCTTTCCAAAAAGGGGACGAAGTGCTTCTTGGTTATGAGAGAGATGGAGAGAAAAAGGAAGTGAAGGTTGTTTTATAATTATTAAATATGATACGAGTTTCTTGTGAATAGAGATAAGCGTTCAAAATCAAAATAGCCCTGAAAACTAATTTTCAGGGCTATTTTTTTGACAAGCTCTCATATTTAGTCAAAAAATGACCTAAGCCAAGCGGCATCTTTCAAGCCATTGATGATTGGAATAAAAAGAACAGTTGCTATTAAAGTTAAAGCATAAGAAAAGTAGATTTTCTTGAGATTCCTGTAATCCTTAATCATCAGAAATAGTATTATCAAAATTATTAAAACCTGATTCCAGATGAATATATCCGTCCATTCAAATGGGAAATCAGAAAATTCCTTGGGCTGATATATGGCTCCCAATGGAATGAATGAAAAGCGAACTGTACCCGGAGCTAACACCCAAAATACCGTTGAGATCATCCAACGGGCATGAGACTGGGTATCTTTTGCATTAGCGACGGCAAGAACCACTGATAAGGTAAAGCCAGTAATTGAAATCAGATCAACAAACGCAAGACTGTACCTAACTGGATAAAGCGGTGAGAATTCACTCATGTTGGGCAAGCTGATCAAAATCATATTGACAGCCGATGCAATGAGAAATCCAGCCACCAGCAAAGAAAACATTCCCACTTTTCTATGAATCTGAATCGGGCGATTGTGATATATCCAAGGCTGGATAATCAAGCAGACGTACCACAAAGTCGCAGAAAGACCATGGAGATGCCAATGAAAAGGTGCTGTACTAAAGCCGGACCAATAGGCTTGGAACCCTATTAATGTTATAACAAATGGCAAAAGCAACCATAAATGGAGTTTCGGAAAAGGCTTCATAAAAACTAATCTTAATTGAAGAATAAGTCATGATCATTAGAGTCACAACTTGTGTTAGAAAAGTGTAGTTATCCGTTGGCGTTCAGTAGTTTAAATATATATTTTTTATCAATTAAAGTGAATAAAAAAATCCAGTTGTGAAATTCACAACTGGATTTAGAAAATTGCTTTTTGAAAAAAGCTTACTCCAATATAGGATTTGCCTCTACTCCTTCGAAAGTCATTTTGATCGGTTTGATGGTTCCATCTTCATTAAATTCCATCACGTCAATGCTTGTCACGCGATGGTCTCTTCCTTCATTTGGAATTGGACGTCGATGATATACCATATACCAATCATCGCTATCCGGCTTTTGAATGACAGAATTATGACCGGCACCCGTTGCAACTGTGGTATCGGATTCTAAGATTGTCCCGATTCTCTCCCAGGGACCATTGATATTGTCAGACATAGCGTAAGCAACTTTATAGCTGTCATTTGTCCAGCCTCCTTCAGACCACATGAAGTAATATTTTCCCTCCCTGATAAATACGAAAGGTCCTTCTACGTAGCCTTCCGGGGTTATTTCATGGAAAAGTTCTCCATCTTCCCAAGGCTCGAATCCTGTGAAATCTGCATTCAGTTTCCCGATGTTACAGTGACTCCAACCTCCATAAAGCATGTAATAGGTGCCGTCAGTATCTTTGAATACAAATTGATCGATGGGTTGGGCATCATTGTGAAACTCGGAAAGTAGAGGCTCGCCAAGGTGATCTTTAAATGGTCCACCAGGAGAATCTGCTACTGCTACACCCAGCCCACCGAAATGATTAATGTCATTGTTGGGATCCCAGCCATCGCGGCTTGGACGCTGGATGTCATTCGCGGAAAAGAAAAGATAATATTTCCCATCTTTTTCTATGGCCGCTGGAGCCCACATAGCTTGCCTTGCCCACTTGATCGCAGCTGTATCAAGGATATTTGAATGCTTTTCCCAAGTCACCAAGTCTTTAGATGAAAAGGCATCGAAATGCAGTTGGTCAGTATAGCCAGCAGAGAAAGTAGGATATATCCAGTATTCGTCTCCAAAGACAATTCCTTCAGGATCGGCATACCAGCCTTCAAAGATTGGATTTCCGGATAGTTTTGGAGCTTCCGTTTCTTCAACAGTTTTTGGGGAAGAGCAGGCAAACGCTAGGGCCATGCTACCAACCAATAAATAAGTAAGCTTCATAATAAGGTGTAAAGTCGTATGAATTGGAAATTTAAGCAGTCGGATTCAAATGAAGATGTGTCTGGTGTAAAAGTGTCAAAATATGAGGTTTTTCTTATCATGAGCCAAATAAATCGATTATTCGGCTCATAATTATTTATTTTTTGAGCCGAATAAGCTGTATATTTGGCTCATGAGTTATAATTGGGAACAGTCGGATTGGCCAAAATTTACCTACAAAGAAGGTAAATCAGGAAAACTACTGCCTGATTTTCTTATGAAATCCGGGCAATTATCTGGTTTGCTCATTGGTTTGTCTGAAGAAAATCAGACCGAACTGCTTCTGGAAATGATGGTGGTCGAAGCCATCAAAACTTCCGAAATCGAAGGGGAATTTCTCAGTCGCCCCGATGTGATGTCTTCCATCAAAAAGAATCTGGGAATCCATGAGGAGCAACCCTTACTCGTCAAAGATCAGCGGGCAAAAGGTATAGCAAAATTGATGATCAAAGTACGTTCGGAATTTGCCCAAGCCTTAACAGAAAAGATACTTTTTGAATGGCATGAGCTGCTCATGGAAGGCAATCGATATGTACGAGCTGGTCAATGGCGAGCGGATTCTTCCCCTATGCAGGTGGTTTCTGGAGCTATTGGGAAAGAAATCGTGCATTTCGAAGCACCACCTTCAGTGCGCGTTCCTGCTGAAATGGCAGCTTTTATTTCTTGGTTTAACGAAACTGCTCCAGGCAATACCGATGCGATAAACAATCCGATGATCCGGTCTGCGATCACGCATTTATATTTTGAAACGATTCACCCATTTGAAGATGGAAATGGACGTATCGGTCGGGCTTTGGCAGAAAAAGCGCTTCACCAAGGCTTGGGGCACGCGACATTGATCAGTCTTTCCAGTACAATAGAAGAAAAGAAAAAGGAGTATTATGATGCATTGAAAGGTGGGCAAAGCTCCAATGAGATCTCAGATTGGCTGGATTACTTTGCTGACACAGTCTTCCATGCACAGCTAAGTGCAGAACAATTGATCAATTTCACTTTACAGAAAGTTAAACTCTTCGATCGCAATAAGGAGCTACTGAATGAGCGCCAAACCAAAGTGATTAACCGCATGCTAGCAGAAGGTCCAGCTGGTTTTGAAGGAGGGATGACTGCAAAAAAATACATTGCCATTACCAAAGCTTCCAAGGCGACAGCCACCCGGGATTTGCAGGCTTTAGTAGAGTTAGGCGTCTTTTTGCCTCAAGGTGGAGGGCGAAGTGTGAGCTATGAAATGAAACTTGAAAATTAGGATCAAGTAGCAAGAATTAAGTATCAAGATGGTAGAACCAAGAGTCTAGATTCAAGATTCGGAATGGAAAATGAGTAGTTCATGTAAGTTGGCCTTTTTGTTTATTTGCTGGCTTGTAAGGCATTCCTTCCATTTTTTCCAATTGACCCTCCCAAAAAGGGGGATTTCTCCTATCTTTGTGCCTGCTTTTGAGGGTGTAGACTCTTGAAAAGCGTTAAAAGAACAGCCTAAATATGCTTGCCTCCGTTATGGGGTGGGAATAGGCTAGTGTAGAATTGAATTATCACCTACTTGCCCTTAAGAAAGGATACAGTGAAGACATATCAGGAATTTAAACAAGTGGATTATCCCGAAATCGGGGAATCTGTATTGAAGTACTGGAAAGAAAACCAGATTTTCGAGCAATCAGTAGCCAACCGTGACGGTGCGGAGACATTTACTTTTTTCGAAGGCCCGCCTTCGGCAAATGGAACTCCAGGCATTCACCATGTGATGGCACGTGCAATTAAGGATGTTTTCTGTCGCTACAAAACGCTTCAAGGTTTCCAAGTGAAGCGTAAAGGCGGTTGGGATACCCACGGCTTGCCTGTGGAATTGCAGGTAGAGAAAGAATTGGGTATCACGAAGGAAGATATCGGAAAGAAAATTTCTGTAGAAGAATACAACCAAAAGTGCCGTGAGACGGTCATGCGTTTCAAGAATCAGTGGGATGAGATGACTGAGAAAATCGGTTATTGGGTGGATTTGGATGATCCATACATCACCTTTGAACCTAAGTATATCGAGTCAGTTTGGAGCTTGCTAAAGAAGCTTTACGAGAAAGATCTGATCTATAAAGGCTATACAATTCAACCTTATTCTCCGGCTGCTGGTACAGGATTAAGTTCCCACGAATTGAATCAGCCTGGAACTTACAAGGATGTTAAGGATACTTCCATCACTGCTCAGTTCAAACTGAAAAGTCAGGAAAACACCTATATACTAGCTTGGACGACTACGCCTTGGACTTTGCCTGCAAACTCTGCTTTGGCAATCGGTGAGAACTTAGATTATGTGAAAGTGAAGACTTTCAACCCTTATACATACGATACTTGTACTGTGATTTTGGCGAAAGCCAGAATGAACGCCTACTTGAATCCAAAAGCAGCTGAGCTGAAATTGGAGGATTACAAAGGCGGCGACAAATTGATTCCTTTCGAAGTAATCGAGGAATTCAAAGGAAAGACTATGCTGGGCTGGGAATACGAGCAATTGTTCCCGATAGCTGGTTTGGCACTTCCTCATCCAGCATTCACTGTCGTTTCGGGTGATTACGTTACTACTGAAGATGGTACTGGTATCGTTCACCTTGCGAAAGCTTTCGGTGCGGATGACTTTAGAACGTTGGCACAAAATAATGTACCTGGTGTCTTTGTAAAGGATGAGCAAGGGAAAGACCTTCCGATTGTGGATAAGCAAGGAAAGTTCATCACCATGGTAGGTGAATACCTAATGGAGAAAGTAGCTGAGCATGAAATCACTGCACATAAAGTTTATGGTGCGGATGATTTCTTTGTGAAAAACTATACCGAGGATGATGAGAACGCAGCGGACTTCAAGAGCACCGACGTGATCATCTCGATCATCCTGAAGAATGAAAATAAGGCCTTCAAGGTTGAGAAATACGAGCATAGTTATCCACACTGCTGGAGAACTGACAAGCCGGTACTTTACTACCCGATGGACAGCTGGTTTATCAAAACCACCGCTTACAAGGATAGATTAGTCGAGCTGAATAAGACGATCAACTGGAAGCCTGAGGCTACTGGAACGGGTCGTTTTGGCAACTGGCTGGAAAATCTTGTGGATTGGAATTTGAGTAGATCCCGATTCTGGGGCACTCCGCTTCCGATCTGGAGAACTGAGGATGGAAAAGAAGAGCGTTGCATAGGATCTATCGCTGAGCTTGAACAGGCAATTGAGGAGTCTATCGCAAAAGGCTTCATGGAGAAATCTCCTTATGAAGGCAAGGAATTAGATCTGCACCGTCCGTATGTGGATGATGTGATTTTGGTTTCTGCTTCTGGAGAAAAAATGTTCCGTGAGTCAGATTTGATCGATGTTTGGTTTGATTCTGGAGCCATGCCGTATGCGCAGTGGCACTATCCATTTGAAAACGAGGATATTTTCAACGCGAACTATCCTGCTGATTACATAGCAGAAGGTGTAGATCAGACTCGTGGCTGGTTCTTTACACTTCATGCGATTGCGGTGATGTTATTTGATAGCGTGGCTTTCAAAAATGTGATTGCAAATGGACTGGTTCTGGATAAAAATGGCAACAAAATGTCCAAGCGATTGGGCAATGCAGTTGATCCTTTCAAAACATTGAAAGAATACGGCCCAGATGCAGTGCGTTGGTACATGCTAAGCAATGCCAATCCTTGGGATAATTTGAAATTCAATCTGGATGGGGTAACTGAGGTGCAGCGTCGCTTCTTTGGCACACTTCAGAATACCTATAATTTCTTCGCGCTTTACGCGAATCTGGATGCTTTTGTCTACGACAAATCCAAGGCAGTTCCAGTTGCTGAGCGTGCTGAACTAGATCAGTGGATCGTTTCCAAACTTCAGTCATTAATTTCTGAAGTCGAAGAAGCGATGGATAATTACGATGCGACCAAAGCAACTCGTGCGATCATGAGTTTCACGGTGGATCAGCTTTCCAACTGGTACGTCCGACTTGCTAGAAAACGGTTCTGGAGAGGCGATATGAATGCAGATAAGCAAGCTGCTTATGAAACCTTGTATGAGTCTTTGCTAACCCTTACTCAGTTGATGTCATCTTTTGCACCATTCTACTCAGATTGGTTATACCAAAACTTGACTGAATCAGGAACTGAGGCGAAATCTTCCGTGCATTTGACGGATTGGGTGGATGCCGATGCAGGTTTGATCAACAAAGATCTGGAAGAAAGCATGGACTTGGCTCAGACAATTTCCTCTTTGGTTCACTCACTGAGAAAGAAAGAAAAAATGAAAGTGCGCCAGCCTTTGCAACGCATCCTGATCCCTATCTTAAAAGAGAAGACAAAAGCTCAAATCGAGCATTTGGCAGAATTGATCAAGTCTGAGGTGAACATCAAGGATGTCGAATTCATTGATGATGCTTCCGGTATTTTGGTGAAAAATGTGAAGCCGAATCTTCCTGTTCTTGGAAAGAAACTAGGTCCGAAAATGCGTTTTGTCGTAGCAGCGATCAATAAATGGGAGCAAGCCGAAATCGCCGAAATCGAGCGAGAAGGAAAAATCTCTGTAGATGTGGACGGCGAAAGTTTAGAGTTACTTTTGGAAGAAGTATTGATCACTTCTCAGGATATTCCTGGCTGGTCTGTGGCTTCTGATCAGGGCGTAACTGTTGCGCTAGATGTGACTCTTTCTGATGAATTGAAGCAAGAAGGCGTGGCTCGGGATCTTGTAAACCGTATCCAGAATCTACGTAAGGATATGGGCCTTGAGGTTCAGGACAAGATTAACATCAAGATCGCAGATGATAATGAGTTGGTGAAAAATGCACTAGAGTCTTTCGGGGAATACATCCAAACCGAAGTACAAGCGCTAAACCTGGAGCTTTCTCCTGCGTTGGATGGAGCTACGGTACTTGATATGGATGATTTTGAACTAGCTGTTTTGGTAGAAAAAGCCTAATAGCAAAACGTATATAATGAATAAATACCTGAAATACTTTGGCATTGCTTTATTGGTAATCCTGATAGATCAAGCGGTAAAAATGCTGGTTCACTTCCAGATGGATTTTGGTTCACCAGGGCAGATTCCCATTTTCGGAGATTGGTTTAAGCTGCACTACACCACCAATCCGGGCATGGCATTCGGTATGGAGCTGGGATCTGATTATGGTAAACTACTTCTGACTTCGTTTAGATTAGTTGCGATGTGTGGGATAGGTTATTATCTATATCATATCATAGAGAAAAAACAGCCTAGCTTATATATAGTATGTATAGCGATGATCTTAGGTGGAGCAATAGGTAATTTAGTCGATTCTGTATTTTACGGAGTTTGGCTAAATAATGCGCCTTACAATGCTTCTACACCGTGGTTCCATGGTCAGGTAGTTGATATGTTCTACTTTGACATATGGGAAGGATATCTGCCGGAATGGCTTCCTGTCTGGGGCGGTTCTTACACTGCCCTTTGGCCGATTTTCAATGTGGCAGATGCTGCAATATTTGTCGGTGTAGCGATGATTCTGATCTTTCAAGGAAGATTTTTTCCTGAAAAAGAAGAAACTTCTAACACAATAAAAGAGGAAGAAGTAGGCCAGGTTTCTGAGTAAAAACTCACCTCTTTTAATAAAAATCCTTCAAGATCATTTTTGGTGATTTTGAAGGATTTTCATGTTTTCAGCCAGATAATTGCCATAAATCAAGTAATTGAGCTGTATTTTTTGTAATTTTCAACTTGCTTTCCCCTTTTTTGGGATCCTTAACCCTGACTTGACTTCTTTTGCTTAACCCAAATTATATAGAAGTTATGTCATTCCGACAATAATATGATAGTAGATGCTGATAAGCCCTTTCAGATAGTTTATTCTATTTACAGCCACGAGTCTTTGGGACTTCTTATTGAATCTTTTGTAGTTCAGATCGACCCTCAAGGCAGACTTTCTTTAGCCTATCAAAATATCAGCTCCGCAAACGCGAGTGAATTTGACGCTGGTTTGAATAAGACGGATTATGATTTGATAAAAATCATGGATTCTATGAATCCTGAAGTGGTAGTAAAGCCTTTTATCAAACGTGGAAATATCCGGCCAAAACAATACTTAGAGAAGATTTTTGACCCTAAAACGGAAGATAAAAAGACACAGGATTTAATAGAAGAGGTGATTGAGAAGAAGCGTTCGAAAATAATGCCCTTGCTCATCGGAAAGCGACTTTTCGAAATGGGAAGTGATGGAAATCCAGTGTGGAAAGAAATTATCGTCAATGCTGAGCGGGCCAGTGTATTATTTCATTTTCATAAAAATGAAGAAAACACGCATTACTGGCCTACCATCAAATACAAGGGAGAAAAGCTAGATTGGCAATATAAAAATGGCTATTTCATCAGTAATGAACCAGGTTGGCTTGTTGTAAATGGGCAACTTTTTCACTTCGAAAAGGGGATTGACGGAAAGAAACTTAAGGCGTTTTTAAATAAGAAATTCATTGTCATCGATAAGAGAATTGAGCCAAGCTACTATAAAGGCTTTATGGCTAATCTTATTTCTCAATTTGATGTAGAGTCTGTGGGATTTGATATCAATATTGAGCGTGGCACTCCAGAAGTGTTTATCAACATCTCTGATCTCCCTGGTGGAGGTGGAAAGAATCTTTTTGGAGAGGATGGAGAGAAATTAGAAGAAGACAAGATCGTTTTTGAGCTTAGATTTAAATACGGAAAAATCGATTTCCCTGTGCAGACACCTAGTTCTGAAAAACACGGCGCTTCTGTACGCCTTGAAGAAGGTGATGACACCTACACGTTCTATAAGACGATCCGAAGTACGCAGAAAGAAAAAGCTTATCTAAAATTACTCCGTGATCAAGGTCTGGAATTCAAAATGGGTAAAGATGCTTTACCTAAAACAGAAGCCTTTGAGTGGATCGGCGAAAACGAGGATTTCCTTGATATAGAGAAAATCAAAATTGTCCAAAAGCCGAATGCTAAGGGCAAGGTTTATAATATTGGAAAAGCACAGATATCAATCGAAGTCAATGAAAACATTGATTGGTTTGATGTCAAAGCACTAATCAAATTTGGAATTTACTTGGTGCCTTTTGCGAAGTTGAGAAAGCTTTTACTTCAAGGTAAAGCAGAATTCGAATTGCCAAACGGTGAAATTGCTGTGATTCCAGCCTCTTGGTTTGTGGATTACTCCGAGCTGTTCAACTTCATGGAAGACCGTGGTGATGAAAACTCCATGGTATTGCGCAAGCATCATTTGGCGCTGGCAAGAGAGATGGAGATCGGGAATCTTGTCCAAGTTACCTTAAGCAGAAAGCTTGAGAGACTGAGAGATTTTGAATCTATCGAAGAATATGATCTTCCAACTGGATTCGATGGAACACTTCGCCCTTACCAGCATGCAGGGTATAATTGGCTTCGATTCTTAAATGAATTCAAGTTCGGCGGATGCCTAGCGGATGATATGGGTCTGGGTAAAACTGTTCAGACACTTGCGTTGTTGGCTCATGAGATGGAAGAAAATCCTGGTTTGACTTCACTCCTAGTGATGCCAACTTCCCTGATATACAACTGGGAATTAGAGGCTAGGAAGTTTACTCCAGATCTGAAAATCCTGGTGTATTCCGGTACTCAGCGAATCAAAGATCCGTGGAGATTTGGAGATTATGATTTGGTGTTGACCTCCTATGGCATCACCAGATTAGATATAGAGGTGTTGAAAGGATTTTACTTCAACTACATCATTTTGGATGAATCTCAAGCCATTAAAAACCCTAGTAGTAATATAGCAGCAGCGGTCAATCAACTGAAAAGTAAGCAAAAATTGATCTTGACAGGTACTCCTGTGGAGAATAGCACAATGGATCTTTGGTCGCAAATGAACTTCATCAATCCAGGGTTACTTGGCAATCAGAATTCATTTAAGAAACAGTTTTTGCTGCCAATAGAGAAGCAAGGTGATGTAGGTAAGTCTGCCAAACTTCATTCGATGATCAAGCCTTTTATCCTGAGAAGACTAAAATCTCAAGTAGCGACAGACTTGCCGGAAAAAATCACGAATGTGAAATACTCCGACATGACTACAGCCCAAGAGGAGGTTTACGAAGAGGTGAAAAGCTACTATCGTGAGAAGATTATCTCAGATATACAGAGTACAGGTAGAAACAATCAGCAGTTTACTTTGCTGCGTGGCTTGACCCAACTTCGTCAGATTGCCAACCACCCAAAACTAGTCAGAGATGACTACGAAGGTGAATCTGGTAAGCTGGAAGATGTGACTTATATGCTTCAGTCCACCATTTCCGAAGGCCATAAAGTCCTTGTTTTTAGTCAGTTCGTTAGACATTTGGCTATTGTAAAAGAATACCTAGAAGAGCAGGGAATTCCTTACGCTTATCTTGACGGTACCACAAAAGATCGTCAGGCGCAAGTAGAGAAATTCCAGGAAAATGATGACATCAAGGTTTTCTTGATTTCCTTAAAAGCTGGTGGAGTAGGTTTGAACCTGACGAAAGCAGAATATGTATTCTTACTTGACCCTTGGTGGAACCCTGCTGTGGAAGCCCAAGCAATTGACAGGGCGCATAGAATCGGACAGGAAAACAAGGTTATCATCTATAAATTTATCACCAGAGGATCTGTGGAAGAAAAAATCATGGCACTTCAGGATCGTAAGCTGGCTCTCGCTGGCGAGCTGATAAATACGGAAGAAAGCTTTATGAAAAGTTTGGGGCAAGACGATATCGCCGCGTTATTGGAATAAAAAAAACGGATTTTTACAAAAAGGGCAGAACCACAAATTCTGCCTTTTTTTTATTGAATTGATAGTCAACCGCATAGAGAATGGTCACATTTTATTAACCATAAATTCTCATTGAAACTTTGTCAATAGCCCGAATATTTTTTTAAATTAAATCACACAGTACCACTACACTACCTGCGCATGCCTAGAGCCAAATCCGATAAAGATCGGAAAATCTTTGTGCTGGATACTTCGGTGATCCTTTACGCACACAACTCCATTATGAACTTTGCCGAGCACGATGTGGTCATCCCGATCACGGTGCTGGAGGAACTTGATCAATTCAAGAAAGGCAACGACACCAAGAATTTTGAGGCACGGGAATTCATCCGATTGCTGGATAAACTTTCGCAGGATCATATGATTCACAATTGGACTCCCTTGAATGGGAAGACCAGGGGGAATTTTAGGGTCCTGATGAATCCGGAGAATCAGATTAATGCAAACGAGATTTTTGGTGAAGAAAAGAATGATCACAAGATTCTAAACTGCGCCTTGTATCTAAAACAGCACGAAAAAGGCAGAAAAGTAATCTTGGTAAGTAAGGATATAAATCTTCGCCTAAAGGCCAAATCAATTGATTTACTTGCTGAAGATTACGAGACTGGGAAAATCAAGAACATTGTAGAGCTTGAAAATACAGGAAAATATATACTTGATAATATTGACCCTGAGCATATCAACAAGTTGTATGATCAAGGATATGTCGAAGCAAAAACCGTATTGGGAACCCGCAAAAGAAAGTCAAATGCTTACTACATTCTAAAAAGCGACAAGAACTCAGTATTAGCCTACTACAATTCCGAAGAGAGCATCTTGGAGCGAGTGGATAAAAAGCTGGCGTATAATATCAAACCGAAGAATGCCGAGCAAACTTTTGCTCTTCATGCCATCACCAATCCTAATATCCGCTTAGTCTCAATTCAAGGCGTTGCTGGGACGGGGAAAACTTTACTAGCTTTGGCCGGAGCTTTGGAGCAAAGAAGAGAATACAAGCAGATTTTCTTGGCCAGACCAATTGTGCCGTTGAGCAATAAGGACATTGGCTATTTGCCGGGAGACATCAAATCCAAGTTGAATCCTTACATGGAGCCGCTTTGGGACAATTTGAAATTCATCCAAAATCAATACAAGGAGACCGATAAGGAATTTCAGAAGATCACTGAGCTAGTCAATCAGGAGAAATTGGTTATTCAGCCACTCGCTTATATTAGAGGACGATCTCTTTCGAATATCTTCTTTATCGTGGATGAAGCGCAGAATTTGACTCCACATGAGATTAAGACGATTATTTCAAGAGCTGGGGAAAACACCAAGATTATCTTTACCGGAGATGTGTTTCAGATCGATACACCTTATTTGGACTCCCAGTCTAATGGCTTATCCTATTTGATAGATCGTGTGAAAGATCATCCACTCTATGCGCATATAAAGCTTGAAAAAGGCGAAAGATCTGAGTTGGCGAATCTGGCGAATGAACTTCTCTAATTGAGCAACTTTTCATTTCGATTATAATTAGAAACGATTAATCCGAACATACTTAAAAATTCCCTCTTAATTTCCTTTAAGATTGTAACCTCCTTTTGTACGATAATTTGTCCGTACCCGAGGAACCAGTGTTCAGTATCGTTCAGTACGAATATAAGAAATGGCCTCTAGAAGCATTTAGAGGCCATTTTTCATTTTGGGTCATTTTTTGGAATATAGCTGGTATAGAAATTAAACCAACTTATTACTGCCATGATTACTTCACTATTTTCCCAAAAAAACATTTGTGCTGCATTGGGCTTCGTAATGGCAATTACCATTGTTTGGAAAGCTAAAGTAGAAACAAATCTTGCTCAGCATACTGCCCTTATTGAATTTACTGAACCAACTTACAATAACGGCATCAACTCAAATTCAGACGCTGAAAATGCCTTTGAATTCAAAAAAATAAGGACCGATGCTTCGGTCCTCTAATAATCTTACTGGGTGAAATTCCCATACAATAAATACTCGTAAGGGTAGATTTGGTTGATTGGTTAATCGAAAGAGGTGGGTACTAACCCACCTTTTTGTTTTTCTAACTTTCTGTAATAGTACTCAATTTTGCCAAAAAACTATTGTAATACTGTCTGCCAACTTGCACCATTGCTCCAGAGCGAAGGGTGATTTCTTTGGTATTGAAGCTATCTATTTGTCCTAGGTGAACAATAAATGATTTTTGTACTCTTAAGAATAGTTGTGAAGGAAGAATCTCCTCAATTTCCTTCATGGATTTACGAATATTATAATCTCTATTCTTTGTGAAAATAGTGACCATATTTCCATTTGCCTCCACATAATAGATATCCTCATAAGATACTCGCTCAAAGGCATTGTCTGCTTTGATAAAAACGGCATCAGTTACCAAAAACGGGCTATCGCTAGTAGTACTGACTGCCGCAGTTTCAGTGGAAGGTTTGGTACGTTTGTTATAGAGAACAATCTCGACAATGGCATGAATGTCATTGGTATTGAATGGCTTTACAATAAATCCAGCTGGATTTATCCTTTTTGCTCTTTCTATGATGGTGGGATCTGAATAAGAAGTCACGTAAACTAAAGGTGCATCGACCATTTGTTTTACGATTTCTCCCAGTTCTATTCCATCCTTATCTCCTTTTAATTTGATGTCCATAAATATCAAATCCGGGCGATATTTCTTAATGATTTTGATACACTGGTTTGCAGAATTTGCAATGTCTGTATTGACATAACCAAGCAGCTCCAATATTTCTTGAATATTTTCTGCTATACTGATATCGTCTTCGACGATTAATATCCGCTCTTCTTTCATAAGATTATAGTTGTTTTTCAACGGTCCTATGGAATCTCACTAGAAAGCCTTCAATCAGGCTATTTTCCTTTTGAGCTCTCGATTTCATAAGATGCTGACAGAGATATCGTTTTGAGGTGAAAAGTAAATTTTTACTGCTTAACACGGTAATTATCCTCTATTTACAGAAATTATCTCTGAAATCAAATGCTTTTTATTGGATATGAAATTATTATAAGCTCATCATTTCCTTGAATCGGGCTGCTTGTCTTCTGCTTACTTCTATTCTATCACCTCCTCTTAAAGTAACAACTAAGCCACCATTAAACCATGGTTCTATGCCTTCTACCCAGCCTAGATTAATGATGTGCTTTCTACTAGCACGAAAAAAGGACTTTTCATCCAAGCGCTCGTCCAAGGCATTAAGCGATTTGTGAATCATTGGTTTAAAGTTATCAAAGTACACTTTGATATAATTGCCATCTGATTCAAATAAGCGAACATTAGAAAGTCTTACGAACCAACATCTATCTCCGTCTTTGACAAAAACTTGATCTTCAAGTGTTAACTTTTTTTGATTTTGAGTGGAAGTAGACTCTTCACTCTTGGAATAGCCTTCTATTTTACCCTGAAGCTTTGTGATTGCCTCTTCAAGACGTTTAGGCTCAATAGGTTTCAAAAGATAATCAAGTGCATTTACCTGAAATGCTTTCAAGGCATACTCATCATAGGCTGTGGTGAATATTACATGGGGCACATTGTCCAATTCTTCCAAAAGCTCAAATCCAGTTTTTTCAGGCATCTGAATATCCAAAAAGATAACATCTGGATTCAACTGTTCAATTTTGTCTTTGGCATCATCTACATTTACCGCTTCGCCAACTACATCTACACTTTCAAGCTGATTTAAGAGGGTGATCAGTTCTTTACGTGCTAATCTTTCATCATCTATTACAATGGCTCGCATTTTTCTTGAGTTTGTTATTCGAATGTAACTTTTTGTTTCGGAATTTTAATTTCAGTGATAACGAACTGAATTCCGGAGTTGAAGATACGGAAGCTTGCTTTATCTCCATATATCAACTTCAGTCTTTGTACAGTATTACTTAATCCGTGCCCTTGTTCATCCTGGGCATTCAAAGTAGGCTGATGGGTAAGCTGTCCGCTATTCTTGACTTGAATATACAAATCATCGTTCAAACCCTCCCTACACTTGATTTCAATCGTCCCTCCTTTCACTAGGTTGGAAACCCCGTGCTTTATTCCATTTTCTACGATGGTCTGTAGCATCATAGGTGGGATTTTATAGCTAAAGGCCTCATCCTCTATATGATATACTACGTTTAGCCTTTCCTCAAAACGAATGGATTCAAGTTCTAAGTAGTCTTTTACCGTATTTAGCTCATCCCCAAAATCAATGGTTTGCTTCTTATCCATCATCAAGGAAAAGCGCAACATATTGGAAATTCTAGTAATGGCAGTTTTAGCTTTTATAGGATCTTCATCCACCAATGCCCTTACGCTATTCAGCGCATTGAAAATAAAATGAGGATTAAGTTGACTCTTGAGGTGATTAAGTCTGATTTCATTGATTTTAGCTTCATACTTCAGTGTTGTATTGTAATTATCCAAAAAGTGGACTAAAAAGTAAATAACAAACCAAAGTGCGAAAATCAAAAATGCCAAAAATATATTGGACAAAATCACCAGCACCTTAAAATCCTCAGCGGGATTTAGTATGCCAAAGGCAATATTAATAAGGATTTGCGCTACAAAATTGGCAAGAGAAAGCGCCACAATAGCAAGAAAAGACTGAAACAACAGTTGAGGAATACTCAACTTAAACCAATTATATTCTTTGACTACATGACGAAGAAAATGCGATGAAATGAGATTGGTAACTGCAAGTACAATAAAGGCCCAAACCTGAACTGAAGCAATTTCCCCAGTCAGCGATGCTAAAGCAATGGTGACCAAAGCAAAACCGCCCCAGCCTACTATCTGCAAAAACCAATAAAGCCTAATTCTGTTCATAATCGTTCAAAGATAAATAACAGAGTTGTGGCCTTTTTTATAATTTGATAAAAGGAGGATACCCTTTATTATTACCCTTGTTAGCTATTTAATTCCATTTTCAAGAATTTACCGGTATAGCTATTTTTTGTAGCGGCCACTTTTTCGGGAGTCCCTTGTACCACGATTGTTCCACCTTTATTTCCTCCTTCAGGCCCAAGATCCACTATATAATCAGCCATTTTGATCACATCCATGTTGTGCTCAATAATCAAAACTGTATTTCCTTTTTCCACCAATCCATTTACTACCAGCATCAATAATTCTATGTCCTGAAAGTGCAGCCCCGTAGTAGGTTCATCAAGGATATAAAAAGTCTTACCCGTGTCTTTTTTAGACAGCTCTGTGGCCAACTTCACCCGCTGAGCCTCACCTCCTGAAAGTGTAGTAGCATGCTGACCTAGGGTAATATAGCCCAAGCCCACATCATTCAGTGTTTTTATTTTCCGGAGGATTTTCGGAAGCTTGTCAAAAAACTCCACTGCTTGCTCCACAGTCATATCCAAGACATCCGAAATTGATTTTCCTTTGTATCGAATCTCTAATGTCTCACGATTGTATCGTTTGCCTTTGCAAGTTTCGCAAGGAACATGCACATCTGGAAGAAAATCCATCTCGATTAGCTTCATTCCCGCTCCTTCGCAATCTTCACATCTTCCGCCTTTAACATTGAAAGAAAAGCGACCGGGCTTGTACCCTCGGATTTTAGCTTCAGGAAGTTCGGTAAAAAGCGCTCGAATATCTGAGAAAACTCCGGTGTAAGTTGCAGGGTTGGATCTGGGAGTTCTACCAATTGGTGATTGATCCACTTCTATTACCTTGTCCAAGTGTTCCAATCCTTCCACACTTTTGTATGGCATCGGGTTTTTCTTCGAATGGTAGATTTGCTGATTTAAGATCGGATAAAGCGTCTCGTGAATCAGTGTACTTTTCCCACTTCCTGAAACTCCAGTGATACAAATTAATGTCCCCAAAGGAAGTTTAAGATCAATATTTTTGAGGTTGTTGCCTGTAGCACCCTTAATTAATAGTGACTTTTCTTTTCCGCTTCTACGTTCTTTTGGCACAGGCAAGCCAATTTTTCCAGCAAGGTATTTTGCAGTAAGGCCATCTGTTTTCAAAATTTCAGCAGGCGTCCCGTCCGACACAATATGTCCGCCATGCCTTCCTGCTCCTGGCCCCATATCCAACACATAGTCAGCTGCCAGCATCATATCTTTGTCGTGCTCCACAACTAATACAGAATTACCCAAGTCCCGCAGACTTTGAAGCGCTTGAATTAATTTCTCATTATCGCGCTGATGGAGACCAATACTCGGTTCATCCAAAATATAAAGTACACCAACCAACTGAGTACCAATTTGAGTAGCCAACCTGATCCGCTGCGCTTCTCCACCAGAAAGTGTCCGAAGTGGCCTATTCAAGGAAAGGTAATCCAACCCAATGTCCAATAGAAACCCAATTCTTTTACGAATTTCTTTCAAGACTTCTGATGCGATCACATTTTGCTTATCAGAAAGCCTACTCTCCACACCTTCAAACCATTCGCCCAAAGAACGAATATCCATCACAGCCAATTGACCAATGTGCGTATCGTCTATTTTAATATGAAGTGCTTCTTGCTTTAACCTATATCCATCGCAATCGGGGCAAGTTTGTGTAATAGTAAACTCGCTAACCCAATCCTGAATCTTATCTGAACTCCCCTCCTGATATTTCTTCAAGAAGTTGATAATACCCTCAAATGTTGTGTGCCATTTAGTACCTGGATGCTTAATGGAATCGACTGCTACTTCGATTTTATCTCCGCTAAGCAAGATATCCACTACATGCTCCGGTAACTTCTCTATCGGCGTACTCATGCTGCACTTGTAATGCTTCAGAATAGCTTCTATTTTTTTAAAAATCCAAATATCTCGATACTCTCCTAAAGGCGCAATTCCTCCACGAGTGATACTCAGCTTTGGATCTGGGATGATGCTATCCCGCGTGATCTCTTCGGTAATGCCAAGACCATTACAAGTGGGACATGCTCCATAAGGACTGTTAAAAGAGAAGGTATTTGGGGCAGGCTCTTCGTAGGACAGGCCAGTCTCAGGATCCATCAAGAACTTTGAGAAATGATGAATTTCTCCTTCCTCATCCCGAATCATGATCACACCTTTACCATGCTGTAAAGCCGATTTCAGGGATTGGGTGATTCTAAAACGATCGGATTCTTCAGCTACTATTCTATCAATTACAATTTCAATATCATGGATTTTATATCGGTCCACCTGCATTTTGGGAACCATCTCCATTACTACTCCATCCACTCGGACTTTGGAAAAACCCATTTTGCGAATTTGCTCAAAAAGCTCCCTGTAATGCCCTTTTCGCCCTTTTACTACTGGGGCAAGGATGTAAAGTTTTTTGTTTGAAAAGTTTTCAAATAGTAAATCGATAATCTGATCCTCAGTTTGGCGAACCATTTTTTTTCCCGTCAGATAAGAATATGCATCTCCTGCTCTAGCATAAAGCAGACGCATGAAATCATAAATTTCTGTGACTGTGCCAACGGTAGATCGGGGATTTTTGGAAGTTGTTTTTTGCTCGATTGCGATGACAGGAGAGAGACCGTTAATTTTGTCCACGTCTGGGCGCTCCATGCCTCCGAGGAAAGATCTCGCGTAGGCAGAAAATGACTCCATGTAACGGCGCTGACCTTCTGCATAAATCGTATCAAAAGCTAGCGAACTCTTTCCACTACCACTGAGCCCAGTAATAACCACAAGTTTATTGCGGGGGATTTTAAGGTCTAGGTTTTTAAGATTATGCTCTCGGGCTCCAAAAATCTCTATGTATTCTTCCTGTGCAGGAGTGACTTGACTCATATATTCGGCGGGCAATTTTAAACGGCGAAGGTACGAAATTTCAGCTGCACGCGGCAGTAAAGTTCAAAGAGTATAACCAGAGAAGGGTGGATTGGTTCATTGAATTGACATGAGTTGCCAGGTATTGTTTATTCTCTCTCTTCAAATGGAACAATTATTCCTTTTTCTATATAGCTTTTCAACCCTTGAAGCAAAATAGCCCAACAATAGGATGCTATTTTGAAGTGTTCATTACAAGCTGGCCAGTTGGTGTGGGAAAATTTTACAACCACTTTTTCTCCAGATTCTTCCAATTCGAACCCGAAGGTAGTGGGATTCCAATCCTGATCGGACTCAGTCATTTTTATATGAAAGGATTTCTTTGGATCAACAGACACTACTTTACCAAACCAATCATATTCCTCTGAAAAATAGAAATTATAAATACTCCCAAGTTTTGGAGAACCTGTACATCTCTGAGGCCACCAATTGACTAGATGCCTAGGGTCTGAAACTGCGTCAAAGACTTTGTCTTCTGAAGCTTTAATCGTAAGTGTGTGAAAAATTGAAAAACTTTTGACTGATGAGTTGCCCATTTTGGTTGAGTTTGTACCTTGAAGTTGTTAAGGTTTTAAAAACCAATGCACATAGCCGCATTTGTCACAAACCAGATTTTGTGCTGATTTATTAGCCCAATCCAAGTTAAAAAAAGACATACCCTTGGTGTTCATCAATGTCTCTCGTTCCCAAAACGTATCATTATTACAGACGGCACATATTAGCTTATTTCCGAATATGAATTTTTCAGTTGCAGTCAGTTTATTCCCCATCGTTCTATTATTTATTTTGTTACTCTGGAAGTATGATCTCATAAGTTTTACCTCGCTTCACATTAAGGTTTTTGTCACGCAGCCAAGGGTTATAGAGCTTCAATTCCTTATAATTACTTCCTTGCTGCTTTGCCCAGTTTGCTAGATTCTTAATGTCAGCACTGACTTGAACTGTTTTAAAAGTAGGATTTTGGTAATAGTCTGACTCTCGTAGATGAAAACCGAATTCTCCTGGATTTTCGAAGATTACTTTGAAAGCTAATATTCTAAACAAGTACCTACTAGTCTCATCATTCAGATACAGATCATAATAGTTTTTGGCGAGCTGATCTTCCTGTCTACGGGAAAAGCCAGCTTGCCCCATGTTATAACTTGCCGCCACAGCAGTCCAATCTCCAAATCTATTATGAGCTTTATTGAGATATTTTGAGGCTGCAATTGTAGCTTTATTCAGATTATATCGTTCATCTACATCATTGGTAACTTCCAGTCCATATTCTTTTCCGGTAGACTCCATTATTTGCCAAAACCCTTTTGCTCCGGCTGGAGAGGCCACATTCATCAGCGCAGACTCTGCCATAGCTAAGTATTTGAAGTCATCGGGAATCCCGTTTTCCTTCAACATTTCCTCTATTTCAGGAAGGAATTTACTTGAGCGCTTCATTAGCAAAATCATGTTGGATTGCCAATAGGCATTCACATAGATCTCCCGCTCCAGCCTCTCTTTCACATCAGCTATTTCCAAAGGCACTCGCTCCCCAGCAAAAGTCAATTCCTCTGGAAGGTCGAAAAGTCGAATACTGTCTCGAGAAGAATTAGGCATTGACTGCAGCATCTGCACACTCGCCACCTGAGGCTCAGATATTACTGCGGTGGGTGTTTTCCAAACAGCATACCCTGCCAATCCTAAGCAAAGAAGCAGTAAAGTGTAAAGGGGAATTATGTGAGATTTATTCATTTTCTTCAATAAAGTAATTCTGAGTTGCATTTCGCTGCATTTACCACTCAGAAGGCTAGAAATTCGGGCTTAATAAATACTTACCATAAAAATCATCAATTACTTTCACAGCTTCCGTTTCATCTTCTACTACAGAGAACAGATCTAAATCTTCCTCATTAATATAGTGATGACTTAGCAATGATTTTTTAATCCAATCTACCAATCCAGTCCAATATTCTTTCCCGACCAGCACGATAGGAAATTTCCCTATTTTATTTGTCTGAATTAACGTCAAGGCTTCAAAAAATTCATCCATGGTGCCAAATCCACCCGGCAGCACCACAAAGCCCTGGGAATATTTGACAAACATCACTTTTCTCACAAAAAAGTAGTCAAAGGTGATCAACTTATCACGGTCAATGTAAATGTTATCAAATTGCTCAAAAGGCAGAACGATATTCAGGCCCACTGACTTACCGCCCTCGGAATGAGCTCCTTTATTTCCAGCTTCCATGATTCCTGGACCACCACCTGTGATTACTCCATATCCGTGGCGAACCAGTTTGGCAGCAATTTCTTCAGCCATTTTATAATGATGATGATCTCTGGGTGTTCGAGCCGAACCAAAAATAGATACGCAAGGTCCGATTTTGGCCAGTTTTTCAAAGCCTTCAACAAATTCTGACATCACTTTAAAAATTGCCCACGAATCAGCACTTTTTATCTCATTCCAATCCCGCTCTTTGAATGCTTGGCGGATCTTATCTTCTTCATTTTGATTTTCTAGATTGCTCATACGCTTCTTTTTAATAAAGAAAACGATCTCTGGGCTGAAATGGACAGGGAAACCCCCACTAATCAGCAATGAGAAAGTTAAATGACTGACTCTCAATATAAAAAAATACTTGCTCCCGAGAATCAATCGACTAAGACTAGTGTATTTTTGCGCCACTATTTGAAATAAAGAGATGAATCTCGCTGAAAAATCTCAAGCTACACTGGACGTGTTCGGTGAGCTGGAGTCAGAAACAAAGCAATTTGTGTCTGAGAGTGGATTAGGCTGTGTGTCAGGATGCGGTTTTTGCTGTGCAAATCCCAAAGTACCAGCCTCCCCGTTAGAATTTCTGCCATTGGCCTTTGACCTCTATGCCAAAGGCTTGGCCGAATCAACTTTACAATCTATCGAAAGCACTGAGGAAGGCGCAAGCTGCGTGATTTATAGGCCTCAATCTGCTGACGGTAAACAAGGGTTTTGTGGCAATCATAGCAAACGAGGAATGATCTGTCGACTGTTTGCGGCCTCTGCCAGAAAAACCAAGTATGGCAAAAAAGACCTTATCATTTGCAAAGTATTGAAGGAAGAAAAGGCCGAGGAGTTTCAAAATACCAGCGAAAGAATTAACAATGACATGGACATTCCGCTTGCTACAGCTTTCTATAGTCGTTTGGATGAGATCGACCAATCGCTCTGTCAGCAATTCACTATTAATGAAGCTATTGCCTTTGCATTAGAATTAGTTTTGAGGTATAAATTCTATGAGGAGCAGGAAGTTGATATGATTGCATAATTTTTTTGCTCCTATCAATTCAAGTATATTGTGTCCTAGTTCAAGGATAAGGTCTCACAAATTTTTAATTATGCTAAAAATCGGAGAAATAGTACAGACAGTCAAAGGGATAGTCGAAACCAAAATAGACATGATCAAGCTGGACATACAAGATCAGCTTTCGAGTATATTATCAAGAATGATTTTCTTGATTTTAATGGGAGGTAGTCTACTTCTGGTTCTCTTGTTTTTAAGCTTGTCTTTAGCATTTTTCTTAAGTCAATATTTTGAATCTCCTCATATGGGATTCCTGCTGGTTGGATTGCTGTACTTATTAGTGCTATTGATTTTGTTCCTGGTAAGAGATAATCACCCTACACAAGAAAAAATGCAAAAGGGATTGAAGAGCTTTGTTTTTAGGACTAAAATATTCGGTAAGCGTAAGGGAAATGAATAAGGACTTGAAAGAAAAGGAAAAAGAGCTTGAACAGACTTTAGCTCGACAGTTAGAATTGTTTAAAGCTGAATCTGGTGACTGGATAAAAATAGGAGGTGTTGTGATTGCCGGTGGGTTGATCGCTTTAGCGATCGTTCAAACCCGGAAAAAACGTAAAGACCGGAAAACAGATGAGGCCATTGAAGTTCTCGAACGTGAAGGATTGCTTACAAAAGAAATTGAAAAACGACTTACAGAGAGTTCCAAATCATCATTTTGGCCTAGCATTGGACAAAGATTGTTTGTTTTAGGACTCGCCTTTGCAAAAGAGAAATTTCTCCCAAATCTATTTGCTCCCCAGTCAGAAGATGTCAAAACCGAAGAAAAAAGTCAGTAAAATTCTTAAGGATTTTCATTCATCCGGCACCAAAGGACTGGCTTGGTTACTGGACCCTGACAAATTTATAAACCCAGCGCTTTTCGAAGATGAATATGCTTGGGTTAAGGATTCCTATTTAGATTTGATTTTTGTAGGTGGGAGCACACTCAGCCGGGATAATTTCCGAGATGTGGTAGTTTCAGTGAAAAAAGTCGCCGGCAATATTCCTGTAGTAATTTTTCCTGGTTCACAGATGCAACTCGCACAAGAGGCAGATGCTATTTTATTTCTTTCACTAATTTCAGGTAGAAACCCCGAATACCTAATCGGCCAACAGGTGCTAGCAGCACCAATAATTAAAAAAATGAACTTGGAGGCTCTTGCTACTGCCTACATGCTGGTAAATGAAGGCGATATCACTAGCGTGCAATATGTGACTCAAACACTCCCATTACCTAACTCTAAGCCTACTCTTGCCAAAGCTACTGCACTTGCAGGCCACTATTTAGGGATGAAATATTTCTTCATGGATGCCGGAAGTGGTGCAAAATCTCCCGTTTCATCCGAAGTGATAAAAGCCGTAAAATCGGCAACCAACAAACCTATTATTGTAGGTGGTGGATTGGATTCTTTGGAAAAAGTGAAAAATGCCTACGAAAGCGGTGCTGACTTGTTGGTAATAGGGAATGCGATAGAAAAAGACCCTAGCTTTTTAGCTAAGGTCTTAGATTATAAAGTGCTTTTGAACTTGTCATTAAACGTTAATTAGCGACTCTCTTCTTCTCATTTTTCCGGCAGGAACCCCATACATCATTTTAAATCTTCGGCAAAAATAAGCCGTGTCTTTGTAGCCAACCTCTTTGCCAATATCACGGATAGATTTTTTGGTGGTTCTCAACAGTTCAACTGCTGCTTCCATACGCTGATATTCGATGTAATCCTGTGGATTGATTCCTGTGAGCATTTTGAAATACTGACCCACATAGTCTTCTGACACATTGGCAACTTTAGCAAGAATTTTATTAGATAAATCTCCTCCCAAATTCGTCTTGATGAAATTGAACAAATCGATCAATCGAGGATCTTTGAAGTAAGTAGCGTTGGTAGAAAGTTCTTCAAGGAACAATCTATTTTTAAGAATATGGCGAAGTAGCTCGATGACTAGTAATTCCGTGTGGGATTTCAGCGCTCGCTCTTTACCGACGTTACTGACTTCAACTTCTTTCATCAGATCCTCAATTATAGTCGCTAAACGATCGTTAAAGCGAATGATGAAAGGAGGAATATCTAGTGAATTAAAAAAGTTTACAACATCAAAAACTTTAGATTCAAACCCAAGAACAGATATACAATCGTCTTCTGTGCTTTTAATATCTCTGAAACTAATACTCTGCAAGTATTTTCTCTTATTTTCTTGAAATTGTTCCTTTGTAATCTCTCCTTTTTTTGAACCACCGCCCAAGCTAAGTTTGGTTTTTTGATCCGCAGGCAAGAAGAGTACTTCTCCTTCGTTCAATAATTCTTGGTCCTCGCCAAACTTAAGTGTACCGTGATGAAGTAGAATCAATGTATTGTCAGATTCAGCATAATCATTTACTGAAATAGGTTTTTCTACGCTGAAGTTATTTCCTCTGATAAACCTTACATTGACCGATTCGATTACTTTGTTGTAATATTCCATGAATAAGTATTAAAAAAACAGAACAACAAAAATATAATTTTTTTAATGAAAAATCGTAGATATTCTACCGATGGTGTTAAAAAAACAAAAAAGGGCATAGTTTTATTTAACTATACCCTTTTATGAATAAAATAGTTATTAGCGGAGAATACCTCGGGATATGACTATTTTCTGAATTTCGGATGTGCCCTCGTAAATCTGTGTGATTTTAGCGTCCCTCATCAGTCGCTCTACATGGTACTCTCTCACATATCCATAGCCACCGTGAATTTGGACTGCCTCAATACTTACATCCATTGCTACCTGAGAGGCGTATAATTTTGCCATAGCAGAAGCGTGAGAGTAATCTTCCCCCTGATCTTTCAGCCATGCCGCTTTATAAACCAAAAGTCGAGCTGCTTCGATGGTTGTAGCCATATCAGCAAGCTTAAACTGTATAGCCTGATGCTGACTGATTGGCTTACCAAAGGTTTTGCGTTCTTTGGAGTAGGCCACGGCAAACTCATAAGCGCCTGCGGCTATGCCTAGAGCTTGCGCTGCAATACCTATACGGCCACCGTTTAAGGTCTCCATGGCGTATTTGAAACCGAAGCCTTCCTCACCAATTCGATTTTCAACTGGCACTTTCACATCGGTAAACATGAGTGAAGTAGTATCAGAAGCCCTGATTCCAAGTTTATCTTCTTTATGTCCTTGGGAAAAACCTTCCCACCCTTTTTCTACTATAAAAACTGAGATTCCCTTGTGCCCTTTGCTATGATCCGTTTGGGCAAAAACTAAATAGGTATCAGCTTTTGATCCATTGGTTATCCAGTTTTTGGTACCATTCAATACATAATGATCCCCTTCTAAATATGCCTCCGTTTTCTGCGAAGTGGCATCTGAACCTGCTTCTGGCTCTGAAAGCGCAAAAGCACCAAGCTTCTGACCTGATGCTAGTGGTTTCAGGTATTTCTCTTTTTGGGCTTCGGAAGCGTATTTTTCCATTCCCCAGCATACCAAGGAATTATTAACAGACATGACTACAGATGCTGAAGCATCAATCTTAGATAGTTCTTCCATCGCAATGACGTAAGAAACAGTATCCATTCCACCTCCGCTATATTTTGGGTCAACCATCATTCCCATGAAGCCGAGTTCTCCCATTTTTTTGATTTCATCTACTGGAAATCTGCACTCAATATCTCGTTCTATTACTCCTGGAAGCAAGTCATTTTTTGCAAAATCTCTCGCTGCTTCTTGCACGGCGCGATGCTCCTCTGTCAATTCAAAATGCATAATTATCTCTTTGGGTTTAGCTATCTGCTTTGAATATATGGCAAAAAAAAAAGAGGGGCAATGTTTGCCCCTCATCCAATATTTTATTTGATCTGTATCAATCCCGATTACCAAAGAAAACGAAAATGTAATAAGCTAGCGTTGCCATTGAGGCCAAAGCTGCCACCACATAGGTCATTGCTGCCCACTTCAATGAGTCTTTGGACATCGCATATTCATCCGGCGTCACAATATTTCTAGTCTTGACCCAAGCTAAAGCCCTATTACTTGCATCAAACTCCACCGGCAAAGTAACAATGGTAAAAAGAGTCATAATGCTATATGCGCCTACTACTATAAAACCAACCCATTCGTAAGGTAGTCCTAAGGCAAATCCGCCAAACAATGAAGCAATCAAGACAATGTTCAGAATCTTCCCAGCACTGTTTTGGAGTGGGACAAGTGTGGATCTTAGGTTAAGCCAAGTGTAAGATGTGGCATGCTGAACGGCGTGTCCACACTCGTGAGATGCAACTGCTGCAGCGGCAGCATTTCTCCCATAATACACATCTGGGCTCAGGTTTACTGTTTTGTTTGCAGGATTATAGTGATCTGTCAATTGACCCTCTACTGCATGAACTTGGACATCAGAGATGTTATGGTCAGCAAGCATGAGCTTGGCAATCTCTGCCCCTGATAAGTTGGCCTTCAGGGCAACTTGTGAATACTGAGCAAATTTACTTTTGAGTTTTCTACTTACCACAAATCCGGCAATGGCGAAAACGACTACGATTAAGATAAGTATCATAAGATATAATGTTAGCAGAGTTGAATACGTGTTATACTTCTTCAGGTTTAATCCAAGAGGGTAATTTTATCATAATTAACCAACTTATAAGACCAGCACCTAATACAAGGAGAGCTTGGGTTCCGTGGATAATGGCAGCAAATATTTTTCCATCTACTTCCGATATTCCCAACTGTATCAAAATGAAGGCCACCAGTGCATGAAAGGTCCCGATACCACCCTGAACCGGCGCTACCATGCCAATACTGCCCATAACCATGACTAAGAGAATTTCTCCAGAAGACAAATTGGCAGTACTTGGAATCCCAAAAGCAATGGTGTACATAGTTAAAAAATAAATCACCCAGAGTGAAATTGAACTGATCCAAAATCCTGCCGGGTTGGCCAGAGTCCCTATTTGCTTGAGGCCTGAAAGGATCTCTCTGAAAAAATGTTGCAGTTTATTGATTAATCCATGATCACGAAATCTCTTGAGAATATAAAAAACCAGAAGCAAAAGAATTGCTAACCCTCCGATGACAATGGGAAGATTTGAAAGTAGTTGTTCACCCAAAGAATCAATCGATATAAGCTGATTGGCAAGGTTTAAAAACAACTCTCGTTCGACCAGAAATGCTAACAAAATTACCGAAACAAGGCATAGCAAATCAACACTACGCTCTACTATGACGGTACCTATTAAATAGCCAATAGAAATTCCGTTTGTACGGGTGAGTACTCCACAGCGGGCGACTTCACCAGCTCTAGGTATTAGCATATTTACCAAATATCCAACCATTAAAGCATGGTAAGCGCGAGTTACTGTAACCTTCTGTCCTTCTTCAGTATCTATCAGCAAGGTCCAGCGCCAGCTTCTGACGAAATACCCGAGTATTGAAATCAAAATTGAAAATACAATCCAGGACCAATTGCTCGACCTAACTTGGTCAATTAATGAGTCTAGCGCGATATCTTTGTATAAAAACCAAAAAATCCAGATCGCAATTCCTAATGAAATTACTACCTGGATAAATTGCTTGATGTATTGTTGACCCATCAGATGAGTTTATTTTGCTCGTCTGGGAAAATCAATACCGGTTTGAATTTCTTGGCTTCTTCTATTTCCATTCCTGCATAAGAAATGATAATTACAATATCACCCACCTGGGCTTTTCGTGCAGCAGGACCATTAAGACATACTTGTCCTGAGCCCCTTTCCCCAGTGATGACATAAGTCTCCAATCGCTCGCCATTGTTAACGTTTACGATTTGGACTTTCTCATTTTCGATAAGATTCGCTGCATCCATCAGATCCTCATCAATAGTGATTGAACCTACATAATGGAGCTCAGCCTGGGTAATCTTCACCCGGTGAATTTTGGATTTCAGTACCTGAATTTGCATTGGTTTAATTTTGCCGCAAAATTAAGGAATTATTGGAAGGTTGTCGATTAATCTGATTTTTCCGAGATATGCTGCCACACAAATAGATGATTTTTGACTTGCGTCAAAATCTTTAAACGTAGTAAAGTACTCAGGGTGAATCAGTTCGAAGTATTCCAAACTAGCCAATGGCATTTCCTCAAAATCACATTTAATTTGATTATGCACCTCAAACCAAGGCATACCTTCTAAAAGTTCCTTCTTAGCTTTGGTCAAACTGTTAATTAAAATCAGAGCTTGATTTCTTTCTTCTTGGTTGAGTCGTACATTTCTCGAAGACATCGCTAGACCATCAACTTCTCTTCTTGTGGGTACTATTTCTAGCTTGATATTTATTGACAAGTCATTGACTAACCGCTTGATGATTGCTGTTTGCTGAAGATCTTTTTGTCCAAAAAAGGCTTGATTAGGTTTGATGATATTAAAAAGTTTGGAAACAACTATACCTACACCATTGAAATGGCCGGGGCGAAAAGCTCCTTCTAATACCGTTTCTAACTCACCGAAATTAATGCTTAGTTCAGGTTTTTCAGGATAAATTGTTTCTGTTTTTGGCAGGAAAACAAAGTCCACATTTTCTTTCCTAAGTTTATCCAAATCTTCGTTTATAGTAGTTGGATAGTTGTCATAATCTTCCTGATTATTAAACTGTGTAGGGTTTACAAAGATGGAAACGACTACAATATCCGTTTCTGTCTTGGCTTTTCTTACTAAGTCAAGATGGCCCTCATGAAGTGCGCCCATCGTTGGTACCAAGCCTATCGTTTTATCGCTTTTAAGGGAATTAAGCCAGTATTTTTGCCAATCGGCGCCAGCATAGACTATGTGCACTGGAAGAGGGTTTAGTATGGGTAAATAGGGGCAAATGTATATTATTATTCAACAAAACAAGGCTATATAGGCTTTTTTTATTATCTTTGCGCAGTTGTTTTTTCACCTTCAACATTAAAATCCAATAAACATGTCCAAATTACGTATCCTCTACGTTGCCAGTGAAATCAACCCTTTTCTCCAAACATCAGAAGTCGCCAATTTCTTAAGATCCCTTCCGCAAGCTATGCAAGAGCGTGGAATGGAAATCAGAATTTTGGTACCAAGATTCGGTCTGATCAACGAGCGAAAGAATAGGCTACACGAGGTAGTGAGATTGTCAGGAATCAATATTGCGGTAGGAGAAGAGGAAAAACCTTTGGTAATAAAAGTAGCTTCCATACCTAATGCGAAACTGCAAGTTTACTTCATTGATAACGAAGATTATTTCCAGCGTAAGCATGTTTTTCATGACAAGCAGCAAAAGTTCTATGAGGACAATGACGAGCGCGCGATTTTCTTCTGTAAAGGCGTAATCGAAACTGTGAAAAAATTGGGTTGGGCTCCGGATATCGTTCATTGTAACGACTGGATGACCAGCTTGATCCCGATGTATTTGAAGACCACATACAAGAGCGAGCCTTTATTTAAAGACACGAAGTCTGTATTTGCGATCTACAACAACGGATTTTCTCATACCTTTGGCGATGATTTGTTAAACAAGGTTAAGATGGTGGATATAGATGACGCTATTTTAGCACCTTTGAAAAGCAAAGACTTTACAGGATTTATCAAGATGGGCATGGAGTATGCAGACTTGGTAGTCAAAGGCGGTGAAGTTTCCGCAGAATTAAACCAACTAATCGAGGATTTCTCAAAAGACAAGAAGTTTGACATCAGCATTGAAGCAGAATCAGAAGCACAGGCTCACGAAGAGCTATTCGATATTTACACGAATCTCGCCGGTTAAGCTGGCCTTTGGGGCAATTGCGTCCCTTTTCCTCATCAGTTCTTGTAGTGACCCTGCCACAGTTGGCATTGAGCTAGCTCCCGGAAACAACCAAATTGGCGTTGTTTTCGAGGAGTTTGAACTTCCTGCGCAGGTAGTTTTACTGGATTCCTTTAATACCACTAATCAATCAGTACTGGTTGTGGGAGAAGAGGAAGATGATTTCTTTGGTAAAACATCCGGCACTGGGTATTCTAGAATGTACATTAACTCGTCGGCAACAAGACCTGATATAGATGCCATTCTGGACTCAATTTACTTTTCTCTGAACATCATAAGTGTTGATGGAGCTGATCTGGATGAACCTAAGTATTTCTCCATTCATAAGCTAACAGAGCCAATATTGGATACGCTGTATTACAATTTTGATGAACTTTCTTATGAGGCAAATCCATTTTCTTCTGGTGAAATTGTATTTGGAGAGGCGACTGATTCACTTGCCTCTTTTCAGGTAGAAGAACCTTTTGCAGAGGAAATTTTCAGCAAAATGAAAACTGGTGTCGAATTCAATGATCTCTTCAGCTTCCGTGATTATTTCCCAGGAATAGCCTTAAAAGCTAGAGAAGGTGACAACTCGTCCATAGGAGTGGGTGTTGGAAGTTCTACTGGATTGAAGATTTACTACCATTACGAAGGAGATACCACTTCTACACTTTACAATATCACCACAGCCTCCTCAAGAAGCTTCAACGGGGTGAAAAGTGATCGAAGCGGAACACCAACTTCCATAGTTACTGATACAAAAACAGCTTACGACGTAGGCCCTTTGGTGGGTATAAAATCAAATCTTGGAATGGTCATCAAATTGGACACCAGTCCTTTTGATGCGTTTTTGGATACTCTTTCGGGAGTAACCTTTAACCAAGTATCACTTGAACTTGGAGAAATTGAGCCAAGAGCTGAAACTGAACTGGTACCTGCAAATATTTCAATATATTTCACTGATTCAAGTAATGAAATATTAACAACTAGTGCAGGAACACCCTTAACCGTACAGGCAGATGGATATCCTCAGGTTATTGTAGGTGAAAATGGAGATGAAACTCCAAATACTAGTTATCCAGCTGCATTAATATATGATTCTGAAGCCAGAGATTATAGTGAATTAATCACTTCACACGTGAACGCGCTATTTAGAGGCAACCTCACAAGAAAAGATTGGTTGCTTTATAACTCTGATTCAAAAAAGTCTCTCAGCCAGCTAATTGTTAACAACAATAAAATAAAGGTAAAAGTAATCTACTCAAGATCCAGATAGTATCTCCGATTTTGAATAATAACTCCTAATCCACTTCCTAATTTTTAGAAAGTGGATTATTTTTTTTGGCACGAAAGGTGTTTCTTTGTCAAAGTTCAAATAAACAAGAAGAATTTTTATTTATGTGTGGAATTGTAGCATACGTAGGACAGCAAGAAGCTTTGCCTATTATTATCAAAGGACTTAAAAGATTAGAATACCGAGGCTATGATAGCTCTGGTGTTGCACTATTAGATGATGAGGGCCTTAATGTCTATAAGAAGAAGGGCAAAGTATCTCAATTAGAAAAGCTTCTTGATGGCTCATCTAATCTGGTATCCAAGATTGGAATCGGGCACACACGATGGGCTACCCATGGTGAACCTAATGATGTAAATGCTCACCCACACTGCGCGTCTTCACAAAAAATTGCAATGATTCATAATGGAATCATTGAAAACTATGAGGTTTTGAAAAAAGACTTATCCAAAAAAGGATACACTTTTCAATCCGATACTGATACTGAAGTCTTCATCAAATTTATTGAAGACATACAATTGAATAATCATTGTAGCCTGGAGGAGGCGCTTAGGCTTGCGCTTCATAAGGTAGTAGGTGCATATGCGATTGTACTGATCAATCAGGATGAACCTGATACACTTATTGCAGCGAGAAAAGGTTCTCCATTGGTAATTGGAGTTGGTGAGGATGAATATTTCTTAGCTTCAGATGCCACACCAATTGTAGAATACACGAACAAGGTGATTTACTTGGATGATTTTGAAATCGCAGTAATCCGTAATAATAGACTTCTCATAAAAAATATAGAGAATGTAGAGACCAATCCTTACATCAATAAACTGGAAATGGAACTGGAAGCCATCGAAAAGGGTGGATACGAGCATTTCATGATGAAGGAAATTTATGAGCAACCTAAATCAATTGCAGATTGCTTAAGAGGTCGTTTAGATGCAAAATCGGGTCGTTTAGTGCTTGGAGGATTGCGGGATTATATGAACAAATTCCAAAATGCAGAAAGAATTATCATCACCGCTTGTGGTACATCTTGGCATGCCGGATTAGTAGCAGAATATTTATTTGAGGAATTTGCCCGAGTACCTGTAGAAGTGGAATACGCTTCTGAATTCAGGTATAGAAATCCAGTTATTGGAGAGAAGGACTTTGTCATTGCGATCTCTCAATCTGGGGAGACTGCAGATACGTTGGCAGCCATTGAGCTAGCTAAATCAAAAGGAGCCACAATATTTGGAGTTTGTAATGTTGTTGGCTCATCCATTCCTAGAGCTACTCACGCAGGATGTTATACTCACGCCGGACCTGAGATTGGTGTGGCTTCCACCAAAGCTTTTACCGCCCAGATTTCAATTTTGGCCATGATGGCGCTCAAACTTGGCTATCAAAGAGGCACGTTAACGGAGAGCAAGTACATTCAGCTTCTTTATGAACTAGAGGCAATTCCTGGAAAAGTCGAGCAAGCTTTGAAATCAAATGAGGCGATTAAATATATCGCTGAGGAGTACAAGGATGTGAGGAATGCACTTTATCTAGGTAGAGGATATAATTTCCCGGTGGCATTGGAAGGTGCACTGAAGTTAAAAGAGATTTCTTATATCCATGCGGAGGGATATCCAGCTGCAGAAATGAAGCATGGACCGATTGCATTGATTGATGAGGAAATGCCAGTTTTCTTCATTGCTACGAAAGACAGTTCATATGAAAAAGTGGTTAGCAACATCCAGGAAGTGAAAGCTAGAAAGGGAAAAGTGATCGCTGTAGTAACGGAAGGCGATACTCAAGTGAAAGCCATTGCAGATCACGTGATCGAAATCCCTATAACGCATGAGGCTTTTGCTCCACTAGTAGCGGTAGTTCCTCTTCAGCTGCTTTCTTACCACATAGCAGTGATGCGAGGTTGTAACGTAGATCAGCCTAGGAATTTAGCAAAATCAGTTACTGTAGAATAAGATTGAAAGGCTGTCCAAATGGGCAGCCTTTTTTAGTTGCATTCTCCCTCAGTCCAGGAAGTAACTCCTGCCGCATCGGCGGTGCAGGCATTCCCATAGGTTTTGCCGTCACAGCCGCATACTGGAGCATACTGCTCAGTGCAAGCCAAAATTCTAATCTTGTCTTGGTCAATACAGCTCTTGAAAGGTTCTTCCTTTTCACAAGCCATTGCAAAAAGAGATCCTAAGCAAATGAGTAATAACGCAGCCTGTTTCATGAGCTAAAGACGTGGTGAAATTTAGAAACGCTACATGGACTTCATAGTTAATAGTTTAACTGGATATTCAGCCTCCGGATAAATTTGCCTACTTTTGCGCAGCGAAAAAAATACTATGCTAGACAAATTACAATCAATCAAAGAACGTTTTGAAGAAGTAGGTCAATTGATCATTCTGCCTGAGTCCATGGCCGATATGAGCAAATACGCCAAACTGACCAAAGAATACAAAGACTTAGAAAAAATTGTAAATGTCTACAATGAGTACAGCTTAGTCCTGCAAAATATTGCCAGTTCAAAAGAACTTTTGGATAAGGAAAAAGATCCAGATTTCAGAGAAATGGCTAAGGCAGAACTAGACGAACTTAGACCAAAAAAGGAGGAGCTTGAGAATGAATTGAAGCAACTTTTGATTCCAAAGGATCCTAATGATGCCAAAGATTGTATTCTGGAAATCAGAGGGGGAGCTGGAGGGGATGAAGCATCAATATTCGCAGGAGACTTATTCCGTATGTACGAGCGTTTCTGCGAAATGCAGAACTTAAAGCTAACTGTTCTGGATTTGACCTTTGGCTCTGCTGGAGGATATAAGGAAATCATCGCTACCATCTCAGGTGGAGATGATGTATATGGCCGGATGAAATACGAATCTGGGGTACATAGAGTACAACGCGTACCGGCTACTGAGTCTCAAGGGCGAGTTCATACTTCCGCAGCATCGGTGGCAGTTTTGCCGGAAATGGATGAAGTGGAAGTTAATATTGACATGAATGATGTCCGTAAGGATACCTACTGTTCTTCTGGCCCTGGTGGACAATCCGTAAACACAACTTACTCGGCAGTGCGGTTAACCCACGAACCATCAGGATTGATCGTGACTTGTCAGGATGAAAAGTCACAGATTAAGAACTTTGAGAAAGCGCTGAAAGTATTGAGGTCCCGCCTCTATGAAATTGAGCTTGCAAAACACAATGATGCTGTAGGAGCACAGCGTAAATCAATGGTTGGTTCTGGGGATAGATCAGACAAGATCAGAACTTACAATTATCCTCAATCAAGAGTAACTGACCACAGAATCAATAAAACTGTGTATAACCTCCCCGAGGTAATGGATGGGCATATTGAGGATTTTATATCCGCTCTGAGATTTGCAGAAAATCTAGACAGAATGAATACCAGCGGATTAGAAGATTAGGCTTAAGAATTGTATAAATTACCTTTGAATTTTATTGATTCTGCGATTAGCCTATTATCTTGAAGAATTAACCATCAGACTTTTATGATTATCACCGGAGAAAGAGAAATAAGATTAGTGACCTGGAATGAGGCTCATTTTCACCAACTCTATCCTTTGGCCAATAATCCCAAGATTGCAATGAATCTGAAGGACAGTTATCCTCAGCCTTATACGATTCACGATGCTCGTCACTGGATAGAGCACAATCAGAAATATAATCCCCCACAAAATTTTGCTGTGGAGTTTGAAGGAAGGCTAGCTGGAGCTATAGGATCAGATAGAGGGAAAGATGAGCTCCGTACCAACATGGAATTAGGATTCTGGATAGGTGAGCCTTTTTGGGGAAAGGGGATTGCTACCGAAGCTGTAAAACTTTACACTAAGTATATTTTTGAGAAGTTTGACATCGAGCGAATCTTTGCTCAAGTCTATGACTTTAATGGTCAATCCATGAATGTTTTGGAGAAAGCAGGATATTTTCCTGAAGCTATTTTGAAAAAGGCTTTTGTGAAAAATTCAACCGTGGGAGATATTTTCCAATATGTGAATATTCGGGGAGAGCAATAGTCACCTAGCTTCTTTTTGATTAGTTCACCACCACTTTCCTAACTACTACACTAGAGGTAGTAAATAGCTGAATTAGATTTATCCCTCGGGGTAAGTCCTCCATTGTAATTTCTTTGGTACCATTTTCTATTTCAATGGATTGGATGATTTGACCAAACCCATTAATTACTTGGAGACTCTGATAATTTCCAGCTCCCAATTGCACTTTAACTGTTCCTGAAGATGGATTTGGAAATACAGTAATATTCAAATCCTCTTTCTCTGGCAAGGCAGTAATCACATTAACATTTACAGTTAAGATCCTGGCTACTCCATCATTACATTCATTTTCAGGAGTCACGCTAATCTGAAAATCTCCTTCCTTTTCCCAAAGGACAGTGACTTTTTCGGTTCCCTGCCCTTGCAGAATTGAACCTCCTCCATTTGAAATACTCCATTTGAAATTGACAGATTCCTGAATTGGAACAGAATATTCTGCTTGCCACAGACCTGTTTGTATCTCTCCTTGTATTTCTCCAGGTTGATCAGGTGGCATATTTACGGCAATAGGCTTTTCTACAGGATCTGCCTTTCCACATTGATTTTCCTGGATCAAGGTAATTCGTTGACTTCCGGATGTAGTCCATTTTACCTGAATTTGAGAAGTACCTTGACCTTGAGTAATTTCTCCGCCGCTAATCTCCCAGGTATAAGTTACACCCGATTGATTTGGAACGGAGTAAAGCTCCACATCTTCCATACAGACAGAGCCGTTTCCAGTTATTTGAATAGTTGAAGTTGGATTTGTGGACACAATTACTTCCAGCGAAGATGTACTTCCATTTCCACAGAAATTTTGCATGCTCACAAACACACCGTTTCTTCCGGGTGTATTCCACAATACCTCTACCTCAGTGGTTCCTTGCCCTGAAATAATTTCCCCTCCATCTACGCGCCAAACAAGTTGGGCGCCAGGAATTGCAGCATCTGTTATAGCATATTGCCCTATGGTTTGGCAAAGTTGCCCCTCTCCAATAATCTCCGAAAGATCGGTAGGTGGAATACATTCATACCTTAAAATTGTACCATCATCTCCGACGGCAAATGCAACTGTTGGAGTGCCTACACTAATGCCAGTAAGGTTTCTAGCTGTTCCTGTTGGAATTTGTACCCAGGATTCTCCCCCGTCTTTTGTCTGAAGAATCAACCCATTTTCTGCTGATATAAATCCCAGGTATTCATCCCAAAAGTCAACAGAAGTAAAATTTTCTGTAAAGGGAACAGTAATCTTTCTCCATGTTTTTGCCATATCCTCAGATTTGAGAATTACGCCAGCATCGCCTACTATAATGGCCGAGGAAGAATCCAATTTAGAAAGCGCATTCAAATTTTCCGAAGTCAACTTTGGCAGGTTTTCCCAAGTATTTCCCCCATTTGTCCAGCTGATCTGCCCATTATCACCCATGGCAAATCCCACCTGAAAATCAAAGTAGGTAATGTCCCGTAAATTTTCTGTGGTGTTTGTTTGAATTCCTGCTGCATCCCAAGTCCCACCGGAGTCAAATGATCTGGCTATATAGCCATTGGTGCCGGTGACATATAATACAGATGGTGCGAAAAGGTAAAATCCAGTTATGGTTTCTGCTGTTTGAGCAGGCACGGGCACCCAGCTAGATCCGCTGTTTGATGTTCTGAACATTTTACCTGAGTTTGACCCAACATAGCCAAAAGAGTTATTCCAGTAATCTAATCCAACGAGATCAACTGAATCAGGAATCGGTCTGGAAACAAGGGTCGTTGCACCATTTGATGTGACATAAACCGCCCCTTGCTGCCCGATAATATGTCCAACCCGATCTGTTTTAAAATCAGTTCCTGTGAAGTCATTTCGGATTCCTGCCAGTCTTTGGCTATAGCTACTTCCCGCATTAGTAGAGGAAATCAGATATCCATCTTGTCCAACAGCCTCTACAAGATTACTAGCAGGCTTAAACTCCAAACCCTTTAGGTTTCTCGTGTTGGTCGCTCCTAGATTAGCTTTTCCAAATGTAGCTCCAGAATTGGTAGATCGTAGCGCAGTAGCCAAGTCACCAACAATTGTAAGGATGCGAATGTCCAGCGGGCTTATCGCTACTTTCTTTAAGTCAGTAGTCACAGGGGAAGTTTGTGGCAGCCAAGTATCACCACCATCTATAGTTTTTAGAATAGTCCCAGCTTCGCCTACCGCATAGCCAATGAGCGGGGTTGAAAAAACTATTCCATTTAAGCTTAACGTTTGTCCCGAATTCAAAGAAGTCCATTGATCTCCTCCATCGTAGCTTCTCAAAATCCTTCCCTGGCCGCCAGCAATAAAAGCAGTATCAGAGTTTATAAAAGTTATATCGTTCAGGCTTTGGTTGGTGCCAGAAGATTTCTGTGTCCAGGTATTTCCTTTATCTGCTGAAAATAGGATCTCGCCTGCATCAGAGACAGCTAAGATTTTGTCCTCGGTGGATATTTCTAGATTATTTAAGGTCTGCGTAGAACCCGATGGAAGTATGGCCCAGGTGTTACCAGAGTCTTGCGTTTTTAAAATTAAGCCATTGTCTCCTACTGCTACTCCGATGTTTTCATCCCAAAAAGCCACATCAAACAGCTTCCCGTCAAAGCTTACCGGAAGCTCATTCCAGGTAGCTCCTCCATCAGTAGTCTTTATGATGAGATTTTCTCCTACACTGAATCCCACATTTTGATCCACCCAAGTGATGGCTTCAAGGTCAAGGCCCCAGCTTTGCATTCTAGCCCAAGTTTGGGAAAAAAGCTGCGTGCTTAGCATCATCCCAATTAAAAACAGACCTATGGTTTTTTGCATGTGTAAAGTCGAATAAAACAAAAATAAGTTATTTGATGCTAATAATTTTTTCCAAAACCGTATGGAATATCTCCTTAGAAATAATCATTCTAGCCGTAATTTTCAAATTTAAATCAAGCTCGATTACAAATCTTCTCAAAGTGATCTTGTGTTCTTGAGCAATTTACCTTGGTAAGATTAGCAGCGCTTAAATAAAAAGCCGACAATGATTTGTAAATTTATCTATACTACACTATCGAATCTAATGAAGAATCTAACATATACTATATTTTCTATTGCTCTTCTCTTTTCATGCGGACCGCGAGAACGTATTTCTAAAGAGGTATTTGACAAAGTGAATAATTCTATGGAAGCAAAAAAGCTTTCAGAAGCCCAGATTACCCAAGAAGCTATGATATGGGGAGACTCCATTAGTACTGCAGCGCAGCAACAATTCATGTCCAGCCTGCATAAAGCTGTTGAAGAAAATGGGTTTGCTGGTGCAATTGGTTTTTGCAATGTAAAAGCAGCACCGATTGCAAGTGAGCTAAGTGAGAAATATGATGTGGAAATCAGGCGAACTTCTTTCCGTGCCAGAAATCCAGCTAACCTACCAACAGCAGATGAATCACCAATCCTAGATGCTTATCAATATAATGTAGAAAACAGTATAGAAAATGAGCCTAATATTCAAAAGATTGAGGGCGGGGATATTCTACTTTATACTAAGGCAATTGTCATTTCTTCGGAATTTTGTTTGGCATGTCATGGAGATGTGAAAAACGATATAAAAGCGGAGCTTCTAAATAAGATAGATTCTCTTTATCCGAATGACTTGGCAAGAGATTTCAGAGTTGGAAATCTGAGGGGAATGTGGTCTTTAAAAATTCCAAAAAAAGCTGTAGTCAATAGATTATAGATTCCATATGTAGCAATCGATTGAATGATAAGCAAGGGGCATTTTTAGGAGTTCTGTAATTCTTTATTTTTTCTTGGTTTATAAGAATTGTTCAATTTTTCATTGAATAGCACAATACCGAACTGTTAAGCTTGTAGTTGTAAGCTGCTTCTATCAATATTCAGTCAATTTTTAGCAAAAATCAGTTTGGTTTTGAATAAGCATATTGAGACCTTGGACTGTTAAATTTTATTAAATTAATTATAAACCCCTATGCCAATGAGAAACTTTACTCATTTAAAGCTATTTAGTCTGACACTAATTTTCTGTCTAGGACTTCTTAGCACTGCATTCGCACAGACCCGGGAGGTGTCTGGTGTGGTAATTTCAGGAGAGGATAATTTGCCTCTACCTGGTGTGTCTATTTTAGTAAAAGGCACGACAAATGGTACCGTCACAGACATCGACGGTAAATTTACAATCAATATTCCTGGACCGTCGGCTGTATTGCAACTGTCTTTTATTGGATTTACTTCCATGGAGGTTCCTGTAGGAGAGAGATCTACATTTGATCTGACTTTGTTACCTGATACCAAATCCTTGGAAGAGGTAATTGTGGTAGGATATGGTGAGCAGAAAAAAGAGACGATTACAGGTTCAGTTGCTACCGTAAAAGGTAAGGAACTTGTGAAATCTCCAGCAATGAACCTGTCTAACTCTATCGCTGGTCGTATGGCTGGTGTGGTAGCCGTAAACAGAAGCGGTGAGCCGGGTTATGATGGATCAGGCATTAGAATTCGTGGTTCCAATACCCTGGGTAATAATAATGCATTGGTGGTAATCGATGGTATTCCAGCAAGAGCTGGTGGTTTGGAGCGATTAAATCCAAATGACATCGAGAGTATCTCCGTATTGAAGGATGCATCAGCAGCGATCTACGGATCAAGAGCAGCGAACGGTGTAATTCTAGTAACAACGAAGAGAGGTACTACAGGTGCCCCAGAATTGACTTTCCAAGTGAATCAAGGATTTGCTCAGCCAGCATTACTTCCTGGCCTATTAAATGCAGCTGAGTATGCAAATGCGCTGAATGAAATAAATATCTACGAGCTCCCAACCAATGAATGGGCTGCTGCAAACCAAGCTTATAAGCAGAATGGAGAGTACACTAGACCAAATGGTCAGGTAAGAACTGCTCCTTACTCACCTGAGGAAATTGAACTGTATAGAAATGGGACTGATCCTTGGAATTACCCAGATACAGATTGGTATGGTGAAACGCTTAAAAACTGGTCACCTCAAAGCAGATATAACTTACAATTAGTAGGCGGTAGTGAAAATGTGAAGTACTTAACTTCCTTAGGATACCAGAATCAGGATGCATACTACAAAGATGCAGCAACTGGTTATAAGCAATATGACTTCCGTATCAACTTGGATGCAAATATCAATAAGTATATGAAAGTAGGCTTGGGTATCCTTGCCAGAGAGGAATTTAGATTCTTCCCTACTGTAGGGGCTGGAGCGATCTTCCGTATGCAAATGAGAGGTAAGCCAAACCAGCCAGCTTATTGGCCAAATGGAAAACCAGGTCCAGATATTGAAAATGGTCAAAATCCAGTGGTGATTACTACAAATGCAACTGGTTATGATAATGATAAGCGTGACTATATCCAGACTACAGGTACGTTGGAAATCAAAATTCCTGGTGTAGAAGGCTTAAAATTTACTGGAACTGCAGCTATAGATAAGTATATCCGTACTACTAAAAGATGGCAAACACCATGGACCCTTTATCAAAAAGGAAATGGTTTTGAAGCAGATGGCGTTACTCCAATATTGGTTCCAAGTAAGAGAGGTCCAGCTGAGCCAAACCTAAATGAGTCAAATTCAAATCAATTGAATATCCTTTTGGGAGGCGTGCTTAACTACGACAAGACATTTAATGACGTACATACATTCAATGTCGTAGCAGGTGTGAACCGAGAGACTATTGAAGGAAATAATTTCAGTGCATACAGAAGGTTCTTCATCTCCACGGCGATTGATCAACTTTTTGCTGGTGGCGATCTTCAAAAAGATAACAGTGGTGGGGCATTCAATAGAGCTCGTCTGAACTACTTTGGTAGAGTTGCCTACAATTACAAAGAAAAATATCTAGCAGAATTCCTTTGGAGATATGATGGTTCGTACATCTTCCCTGAAGAGACTAGATTTGGTTTCTTCCCTGGCGTAATGCTTGGTTGGGTAGTTTCTGAAGAAAGCTTCTGGAAAAATTCTCTTGGAAAATCTTTTGACTTCTTCAAAGTCAGAGGTTCTTGGGGTCAGCTAGGTAACGATCAGATTGGTGAATATCAATTCTTGTCAACCTATGGCTTTAGCTCATACATTGTAGGTGGAGCTGAAACAAAAACGCTATTTGAAACAAGAGTTCCAAACCGTGCAATTACTTGGGAGGTAGCCAATAACTCTAACTTAGGCTTTGAAGGTCAATTCCTTCAGGGAAAAATCTTCTTCGAGTTTGATTTGTTCTACAACAAGCGTACGAATATCCTTTGGCAGAGAAATGCATCCGTACCTCAAACGACTGGTCTTTCATTACCTGCTGAGAACATCGGAGAAGTGGAAAACAAAGGGTTTGATTTGAACCTTGGTATTAGAGGCGGAAAAGGTGAATTCCAATATACAGCTAGCGTTAACGGTGGCTATGCTAAGAATGCAATTTTGTTCTGGGATGAATCACCAGGAGCACCTGAGTGGCAACAATCTACAGGCAGACCAATGGGTACACCGTTAGTTTATAAATACGATGGAGTATTCCCAGATCAGCAATCAATTGATGCAGAGACGCTTGATTATTCGGCAATCACAGGTAATCTAAGACCTGGTGACATGAGGTATGTGGATTACGATGGTGATGGTAAAATTACCCCTGATGATAGAGTACGTTTGGATAATAATACAATCCCATTATTTCAAGGTGGAATTAACTTAGGAGCAAATTGGAAAGGCTTTGATTTAGCTATTCTATTCCAAGGCTCTTTGGGAGCAAGACAATACATCAGTGCTGGTGAGTCTGGAAACATTGGTAACTATCTATCCGATATCTATGATGGAAGATGGACTATCGACAATCCTAGTAGCACAGAGCCAAGACTTGCCAACAGAAATGACCAGTATTGGTCTGGAGGTAATGATTATTGGTTTAGACCATCTGATTACTTGAGATTGAAAAACGTAGAGATTGGCTATAATCTTCCTGCTACTCTTACAGAGAAAATAGGTATCAAAAATGCTCGTTTATATGTAAATGGATTGAACTTGATCACATGGAGTAAGACGAAAGTGTATGATCCAGAGTCTGATGCCTCTACGGGACAGTATTATCCTCAGGCTAGAGTAATCAATACAGGTCTTTCTGTTTCATTTTAAATAACCCAAAATAATGAAAAGAAATATTAAACAACTAGTAATTCTGTTTGCAGCAAGCTTAACAATTGCCAGCTGTAACAGTGATTTTCTAAATACTGAGCCGCTTGGAGAGATTTCCCAATCGGCCGTTTGGACTGACCCTGCTTTGGCAGAGGCCTTTGTAGTAGGAATCTACCAAGGATTTGGAAATGGTGGTTTTGACGAGCAAAGACTTGCCTCTCTAACGGATGAAGCAATCTTTACACACCCAGGACGTGGTATCACTACCATCACCGAAGCAAGAGTTAACTCTGCTGATCAAGGATGGGTAAACAATACCTATAGCTGGGGCAACATGTATAGCTACATTCGGAGAGCAAATATTGCAATCGAAAACCTATCGGACCCACAGTTTCCTAACGATGGTGGTATAGTAGATAAGCTTCTTGGTGAAGCAAAATTCATGAGAGCTTATTACTATCATCAACTAGCTAGATACTATGGTGGTGTTCCAATCGTAGATAGACCATATGGTCTTGGCGAAGAGTCTTATGATATTGCTAGAGGCACGTGGCAAGAAACTATTAGCTTTATCGAAAAAGATCTAACGGATGCAGCTGCCTTATTACAAGGAAAGCCTAGAGTTAATGGTAGAGCTTCTCAACTTGCAGCATTGGCATTGAAGTCTAGAGTGTTATTGTATGCAGCAAGTGATCTACATGATGGCCCTACTGCAGCAGCTAATTCTTCTTTATTGGCTTCCTATCCAAATCTTGATCTTGTTGCCTACCCTAGTGGCAATAGAACTGAAAGATGGCAGAAAGCACAGAATGCGGCGAAAGCTGTATTGGATATGGCCAGCGGAAATAATTTGGGATTCACAGAGCCAGTATCACATGAAGAAGGTATCCAGAATTATATCAACAATGCCATGGCAAGAAATGGTGGCGAAAATGAAATAATTCTCGGTAGATATTTCATCAACATGAAACTAGAGAATGGTGGACGTCAAGGTCTATTCAATGGTCCTAATGGCTATAACAACTGGGCTGGAAACAGTCCCGTACAATTGCTTGTGGATGATTATGAGATGATGGATGGTACTAAGTTTGACTGGTCAAATCCTGCTCATGCTTCTGCGCCTTATGAGAACAGAGACGCTAGATTCTATGCTTCTATCCTCTACGATGGAGCACAGTGGAAGCCAAGATCTTCTGCAAATCAATCAAGAGATCCTTTGGGACAAATCCAAACCGGTACTTATGAAGTGACTGATGGCTCAGGAGCTAAGGTTACCCACTTTGGATTGGATACCAGAAACAGTCCTATTGAGGATTGGAATGGTAGCTATACTGGCTATTATACCAGAAAATTTATTGATGCAGACCCTGCAATTGTGGATCAGAATACCTGGCAAGAAGTTCCATGGCCTATTTTAAGATACACTGAAGCAGTGTTGAACTATGTAGAGGCCTCTATAGAACTTGGTCAGGAAGATGAAGCTAGAATGTGGTTGAATAAAATCAGATTCCGTGTAGGCCAACCTGCAATTACAGAGTCTGGTGATGCTTTGATGGATCGCTACATCAATGAACGTAGAATCGAGATGTCTTATGAAGAGCAGAGATACCATGATACGCGTCGTTGGATGATTGCTGAAGAGACTCTGGGTCGAAAAGCGAATATTATCAATATTACTGGTACGCTTAAGCCTGGACAGACGCTAACAACTTACAGATATGATCCAGCTGTTTCTAATTACGTTTATAAAGTTCTACCTATTGATCCTGGAAAGGAAAATAGAACTTGGCTAGACAAAATGTATTTTGTACCAATCCACAGAGATGAGATTAACAGGAATGGTGCCCTTATCCAGAATCCTGGAATAGAATAAAGTAAGTATTCTTATAAATTTGATCTAAGCCATTCCATTGGGGTGGCTTAGATTATTTTAGATTATGACTAAAAAAAATCTCATAACAGCTTTGGCTTTCAGTGTATTGATGGCGTCTTGCACTGAAACAGACCAGGCCAACCAAGCTGATAATTCCTCAACTTCTAATACCACACCTCTCTTTAACTTATTGACTCCAGAACAAAGCGGAGTTACCTTCTCAAACAGAATAGAAGAGAACTTAAACCTCAATGTCCTCATGTACGAGTACCTCTACAATGGAGGTGGCGTAGCAGTGGGCGATCTAAATGGTGATGGCTTGGAGGATATTTATTTTTCTGCCAATGTCAGTGGCAATCAACTATACCTAAACCAAGGTAATCTCAAATTTAAAGAAACAGCTCAAGCTTCAGGAGCTACCGGTAGATCCGGCCCCTGGAAGACAGGAGTTGTATTTGTGGATATCAACGGCGACAATAAACTAGACATTTATCAGTGCTACTCAGGCAATTTGCCTACCGAGAAAAGAACTAACGAACTTTTTGTCAATCAAGGTAATGACGAAAATGGAATTCCACTTTTTAAACAAATGGCCGAGGAATATGGGATAGCTTCAAATGCACCCAGCACATCGGCCAGTTTCTTCGACTATGATCTAGATGGAGATCTTGACCTTTTCCTACTAAACCATAACACCAAATCCATCCAAAATCAGGATGTGAATCTCACCAAGGTATTACTTAAAGAAAAGCATGAAGCGGGGCCGCAGCTTTTTGAAAATATAAACGGAAAGTTCAGAGAAGTAACCCTTGAGGCGGGTATTTCCAGCTCAAGTCTTTCCTATGGCCTAGGAATTGCAATTTCAGATATCAATCAGGATGGCTGGCCTGATATCTACATTGGAAATGATTACTCCATGCCGGATTACCTGTATATCAATCAGCAGGATGGGACCTTCAAAGATGAAATCTTAAAACGATTAGGGCACACTTCTCATTTCTCCATGGGAAATGATATAGCCGATTTCAATAATGACGGCCTACAAGATATTTTTACCTTGGATATGCTACCCGAGGGAAATGAAAGACAAAAGCTTCTTCTTGCACCGGATAATTTTGAACTGTTTGAACTGAATGTAAACAAAGGCTTCCACCACCAATACATGCGAAATATGCTTCATGTTAACTCTGGTGACGGCACATTTCAAGAAATTGGGCAGCTAGCTGGGGTGTCCAATACAGATTGGAGTTGGTCATCTCTCTTTGCTGATTTTGATAATGACGGCTGGAAAGATCTTTTCATTACCAACGGCTACCTGAGAGACTACAACAACCAGGACTTTTTGAAGTACATGGACAATTACGTGCGAACTTCAGGAGGCAAGCTAAAACGAGAGGACTTGCTGAACATGGTCAAGACCATGCCATCGTCCAATTTGACAAATTATATTTTTCAAAATACAGGCGAGCTCACCTTCCAAAACCAAACTAATTCTTGGGGAATTAATCATGCTGCAAACAGTAGCGGAGCGGCTTACAGTGATTTGGACAATGATGGAGACCTAGATCTTATCATCAATAACATTAACTCACCGGCTTTTATTTTTGAAAATCAAGCGAGTCAATTGAAAGAAGCGAATTATATAAATCTCAAACTATCAGGATCAGAGAGCAATTCCTCCGCACTTGGAGCTAAAGTTGAGATTTATACTGGAGAGAATATTCAGGTACTAGAGCAGAACCCATACCGAGGATATCAATCTTCAATTTCTACGACGCTTCATTTTGGACTAGGGACAATTACCGAGATAGACTCCATTCAGGTGACCTGGCCTGGTGGAAAAATGACTAAGCAGTATAAGGTTGGTGTAAATCAAACATTGGAACTAAGGGCAAGTGATGCAGTTTCTGCTCCTTCGGTCAGACCAAAAGCGTTAGAAACCTACCTTACAGAAAAAGTAGAATTAAAGACCGAAGTAGGAAGGGAATTCAATGATTATAAAAGACAACCACTCTTAATCAACCCTGTTTCTGGAAATGGAAAGGCCATGGTTTTCGCAGACTTTAGCGGTGACGGGAAAGAAGACCTTTTCGTAGGAGCAGGCTCTAATGCCACCGCTTCATTCTATATACAGAATGCCAATGGATCATTTGCCAAACAGAATACAAGTGCATTTGCATCTGCTTCTAAAGCCGAGGATACAGACGCAATAGCATTTGACTCCAATGGTGATGGTAGTTTAGACTTATTTGTTGCCAGCGGAGGTGTCTATGATTTTAATCTAGGAGACGAAGCATTGCGTGATCGACTTTACTTAAATGATGGGAAGGGCAATTTCACTTTAGCCTCGGAGGCTATCCCAAATGAAACTTTCCCAACGGGGACGGTTCAAGTCGCTGACCTCAATTTTGACGGAATTCCTGACTTATTCGTGGGGGCTAGAATTAATCCAGGACAGTTTCCTACCTCGCTGGGAGGAAGAGTATGGATAAATGACGGCAAGGGAAACTTCAGCGATCAGACTAAGCAGCTCGCGCCTACATTTATCAATTTGGGTATGTTAACTGATTCTGGCCTAGCAGACTTAGATCAGGATGGTAAGCCTGAGTTAATTGTACTGGGAGACGCAATGCCAATACAGGTCTTTTCCTTCCAAGAAAACCAATGGAAAGAAACAACATTAAGCTACTTCGAAAAGCATGAATTTGGATTCTGGAATAATCTGACCCTTGCTGATTGGGATGGTGATGGAATGGTAGAAATATTGGCGGGTAATCTGGGCACCAACTCTCAAATCAAAGCTAGCGGTTCAGAACCTGCCGAGATTTTATACAAGGATTTTGATGGAAATGGATCTATTGATGCATTTCTGGGGTACTACGTTCAGGGAGAAAGATACCCAGCTGCGAGCCGTGACGAAATCCTTGGCCAGGTACTTTTTCTTAAAAAGAGATATTTGGATTTCAAGTCATTTGCCAATGTGAAAATGAGCGAGCTCTTCACTGCTGACGAACGAAGAAACTCTAATTCGATCTTTATCAGTCGATTAGAAACAAGCTACTTTGTCAAAAATGAAGCAGGAAAATTTGTTGCGAAAGAATTACCCATACAAGCTCAATTCTCACCTGTTTATGCCTCAGAAGCTGTTGATGTAAATGGTGATGGTCACCTAGATATGATTCTTGGAGGAAATATCGGCTATGGTAAATTATACTATGGTAAATATGATGCGAGCCAAGGTCTAGTTTTACTAGGCAATGGAAAAGGGCAATTTACCAAGGTGGATAAGTCTAAAAGCGGATTGGATTTAAGAGGTAACATAAGGAGAATAATAGCAGACAAAACCCTGATAATGATATATTTGGATGAATCTAAAGTCAGTATTTATTCCCTCCATCCATCAAAAACAAATTAAATTAGAACCCCTTTACTATTATATTTAACGCTAAAGATTTTTTCTTTAAACATGTTTAAAACAAACCCAAAACCCCTTGTGATTGGTGCATTGATGCTTATGAGCTTTGATGTCAATAATGCCAATTTTGAATCCTACACCCAGAAAATTCCTGGTACTGAAGTGACTTTCCAGATGACTCCAATACCTGAAGGAACCTTCATGATGGGCTCAGAAAGTTCTGCGGATGAACAGCCAGTGCATGAAGTAAAGATTGCCCCTTTCTGGATGGGAACTCATGAAGTAACTTGGGATGCCTTTGAGCTTTTCCTAGATAAAAATTACGAGTTGGCAATTTCTGAAGGTCCAATCGGAGAAGTGGTCGATGGGTTGACGAGACCAAGTATGCCCTACTTGGATATGACTTTTGGTATGGGAAAGGAAGGAAAACCTGCAATCGGAATGACTCAATATGGAGCAATCCAATTTTGCCACTGGCTGTATTTGAAAACTGGTATTTTCTACAGACTGCCTACAGAAGCAGAATGGGAATACGCTGCAAAAGCTGGATCAAAAACCAGGTTCTTTTATGGAGATGACCCTGCAATGCTAAGTGAATATGCATGGACAAGAGAGAATTCCGACGAAACTACCCATCCCATTGGCAAGAAAAAGCCGAATCCTTGGGGTCTTTATGATATATATGGAAATGTTTTGGAATGGACCTCAGATCAATACGATCCTGAGTTTTACGCTAATTCATCAAAAGAAAACCCCATTAACCCATCGACCGAACTCTATCCTAGGGTAGTACGAGGTGGAAGCTACGATACAGAAGCTTCTGAATTGAGTTCCTCCAAACGATTTGTTAGTACTGCTGATTGGAAACGAATAGATCCTCAAATTCCTAAAAGCCAGTGGTGGTTTCCAGAAGCCCCATTTTTAGGGTTAAGACTAGTTAGGCCACTTTCGCCGCCCAGCCCAGAAGAAATTATGGCTTATTACCAAGCCGCTCCGATTACCGATTATTAAACCTTAAATAACTCTATACTTATGAAAATTGACAACACTAGAAGAGACTTCATCAAAACATCCGCCTTGGTTACAGGTGGGTTGATGACAGCTCCTTTCGTACTTCCAGGGGCCTATGCTGCTCCGGTGAATGAATTGAAAGTTGCTTTGATTGGCTGCGGTGGACGTGGTACTGGCGCTACTTTTCAAGCTTTAGCCACAGGCCACAACATCAAAGTTGTCGCTATGGCAGATGCCTTCAGAGATCGCTTGGATAATGCATATAAAGCACTGAGTGAAAAATATGCGGACAAACTTGCCGTAACTGAAGAAACGAAATTCGTCGGTTTTGACGCCTATAAGAATGCGATGGCTCTCGCGGATGTAGTGATTCTTGCAACACCTCCAGGCTTCCGCCCAATGCACTTCGAAGAGGCTGTGAAGCAGGGCAAGCAAATTTTTATGGAAAAACCTGTAGCAGTGGATGCAGCAGGTATCAGAAAAGTATTAAAGGCAGCTGAAGAAGCAAAAGCCAAGAAATTAAACGTAGTGGTAGGTCTTCAGAGACACTATCAGGCAAATTACATAGAGACTATTAAACGTATCCATAACGGTGACATTGGTGATATCATCAACGGCCAAGTCTATTGGAATGACGGTGGTGTATGGGTGCGAGAGCGTCAGCCAGGTCAAACTGAAATGGAATACCAAATGAGAAACTGGTACTATTTCAACTGGCTTTGTGGAGACCATATCAATGAGCAGCATGTGCACAACATCGATGTAGCAAACTGGGTGAAGCAAGGCCCACCAGTCAAAGCAGAAGGAACAGGTGGACGTCTGGTCCGAACAGGTAAAGAACATGGTGAAATCTTTGACCACCATGTATTGACCTATACCTATGCTGATGGATCTGTCATTCACAGTGAATGCCGACACTTCCCTGGTGCTCAAAACCGTGTCGATGAAAGCTTCCAAGGGACAAAAGGAACAGCTTTTTTAAGTGCAGGAAATCATGGCATCCTGAAGGATTGGAAAGGCAATATGCTTTATGAGCATGATCGCAAAAATCAGCCTAACCCATACCAAGTTGAGCATGACCAACTGTGGGCAGCTTTATTCGCCGGAGAATACAAATTTGCAGATGCACAAAACGCTGCGAATAGTACCATGACAGCTATTATGGGTAGATATGCAACTTATTCTGGCAAGCCACTAACATTCGATGAAGCTTTGAATGGACAGGTGGATTTGATGCCAGAAACCTTAGCATGGGATGCGATGCCTAAGGTATTGCCTGGCCCAGATATGTATTATCCTCATGCGATTCCTGGTAAAACGAAAGTAGTTTAATCATGGAAAGAAGAGGATTTATAAAAAAAGTAGGCTTAGGAAGCACCATTTTGGGTGTTTCTGGAGCTATGAGTATGCCCTCCTTTGCTGCAGGCAAAGCTGAACCCACCTTCAATATGGATTTTGCTCCGCACTTTGGAATGTTCAGAAATTCTGCTCCAGGTGGAATTGTGGATGAATTGAAATTCATGGCGGATCAAGGTTTCAGGTCTTTGGAAGACAATGGAATGCTTCGCAGATCTGAAGAAGAGCAAGCTTTGATTGGCAAAACACTTGAGTCTCTAGGCATGAGAATGGGAGTTTTTGTGATTGAAGGTGGAGATAACTGGAAAGTTTCTCTTACAACTGGGAAACAGGAATTCATAGACACTTTTGTAGATACTTGCAAAAAATCAGTAGAAGTGGCCAAGCGCGTAGGCGCAAAATGGATGACTGTAGTTCCTGGATATTTTGAAAGAAACCTTCCTATGGGAGTACAAACAGGAAATGTAATTGAAGCTTTTAAGCGTGGTGCCGAGGTATTGGAGCCACATGGCCTAGTGATGGTGATGGAGCCTTTGAGCGACAACCCGGATCTTTTCTTACGTCATGCTGATCAATCTTATATGATTTGCAAAGGTGTGGATAGCCCAGCATGCAAAATTCTTTATGACATTTACCACATGCAGCGAAATGAAGGAAACCTAATTGCTACTATGGAGAAAACCTGGGAAGAAATTGCCTATATACAAATCGGAGATAATCCAGGCAGAAAGGAACCAGGAACGGGAGAAATCAATTATAGCAATGTATTCAAATACATCCATGAAAAAGGTTTCAAGGGTGTAATGGGTATGGAGCATGGAAATGCCTCTCCTGGAGTTGATGGTGAAAAAGCATTAATTCAGGCCTATAGAAAAGTAGATGTAGTCTGATTTAAAATAAATATGATTAAGAATAGTTTACTGGCGCTATCATTATTGGTAGCGCTTTTTTCCTGTAAAAAAACCGAAGACTCAACGTTGAGTACAGCCCCAGCAGGCTGGGAAATTCTTGAGACACCTGTAGAATCCTCGCTAAGAGGTCTTTCACCTCTCACCAGCGACATAGCATGGGCATGTGGAAGTAATGGGACATGGATGAGAACTATCGATGGCGGGAAGACATGGAATCATGGTGTTATTGCTGGTCTAGATACGGTAGACTTTCGATCTATCCAGGCTTTTGATGCATTGACTGCTATAGCGGTTTCCGCCGGACAACCAGCGGTAATTTACAAGACGAAGGATGGGGGAAAAACTTGGGAGCTAAAACATCAGGAAAATGAACTGGCTTTCTTGGATGGTATTAGCTTTTCATCAGCTAACCGAGGATTTATCATTGGTGATCCGAATGAAGGTAAATGGACTATACTTCAAACTGCTAATCAAGGGAACACTTGGTATCCTGTGGACTCTCTGCCTAGTGCAGTGAATGGAGAAGCAGCTTTCGCGGCGAGCGCAACCTCTCTTCTAGCAGAAGGAAACCACTTATGGATAGGAACAGGTGGTACAGAGTCAAATCTGCACTATTCAAAAGATATGGGTGCAAGTTGGGAAAAATACAGTTCACCTTTTATCCAAGGGGAATCATCTCAGGGAATTTTTTCTCTTACTAGCATTGGTGAAGGAGAGATTGTAGCAGTTGGAGGAGATTATTTGAATGAAGGCATGCTGGAGGGTATCTCCGGAATATTTGTTACAAAGAATAAAGAGTGGGTCAAACCTCAGCAGGGACCGAGTGGCTATCGATCAGGAGTAGTATATTTTCCAAGACAAAAATGGCTCATAGCCGTAGGTCCTAGTGGCTCTGATTACTCCAAAGATTCTGGGATTACTTGGCAAACAATTTCAAACGAAGGTTTCCATGCAGTAAAAATGGCCCAAGCCGATGGATCAGTCTGGGCCTCTGGAGTCAAAGGGAAAATTGCTAAATTGAAGTATTGATTATTACTAATGTCATTATTCCACAATTCTAATAAATGAACATTGATTTAAAAGATTTGCATCTTTACTAATATTTTTAGTCCAAAGCTGTAGTATCTTTAGGATGATCTCAATAAACCAATAAACCTGATTAATAATAGCATGTTTGAAATTGTTCCTTCCATATGGATAATAAATGGAAAATGCGTCCGGCTTAAAAGAGGCGATTTTTCTACAGAAGAAGTGATTTCCAATAACCCTTTAGAGATCGCACAGACTTTTGAATCAATTGGGATCAAAAGACTCCACTTGGTAGATCTTGACGGTGCTCGGAGAGGTGAGCCGAAAAATTACCACATTCTAGAGGCTATTTCCGGTTATACTGATTTGAAAGTTGACTTTACAGGAGGTATCTCAACCGATGGAGATGTAATCAAATGTTTTGAATTTGGAGCTAGCACTATTACAGTAAGTTCAGCGGCGGCTAATTACCCGGAGCGTTTTGCTCAATTCATCCTTTCTTACGGCAGGCAAAAAATCAATATGGCTGCTGATATCAATCCCGCAGACAATAAGATTAAAATTAGAGGTTGGCTAAAGAAAACAGAGATTGACTTATTTGACCATATTAATTTCTTCTATGAAAGAGGTTTGAAATACCTGAAATGTTCAGATATATCAAGAGATGGAGTGATGGAAGGGCCAAACTTTGCACTATTTCAAAGTGTATTGGACAAATTCCCGCAGATCAACCTTGCGGCTAGTGGAGGAGTAAGGGGAATTGATGACTTCAGACGACTCAGAGATATGGGAGTCTCAGCTACTGTTTTCGGAAGAGCCTATTATGAAGGAATGATAAGTATTCAAGAGTTAGAAAAATTCTTAAAGGAAGGCTAATTAATCAGCCTTGAATTTATCTACGATATATAGAAAAATATTAAATGATAAGGTAGAAGGTGTAGGTTCAACTTTTTTGCCTTCACCACTAACCTGAGTTTCTACTTTTTTTGGAGAAACTGTCTTGACGTTTGGTGAAGCTACGGTTGATATTGGAGAATGACTGTCACGCACTGGCATATCAACCTGATCCGATTGATTTTCTAACAATGGCTTAACTACTGGCTTCTCTCGCTCAATTTCTGATTTCTCCCGCTCACTCTGAGCCATGGCATCACCAGCCCAGAAGCATAAGCAAAATGCAGCTATGCCGAAAACGGTTAAATTTTTAATGGAAAAAACAGTTTTTAGGATCATATTCAGCTAATGTAACCTTTTTCTTTAACAAAAGGTTTTATAAAGGGCTTATAAAATTAGGAAAAAAAATTGTTATGCAAACGATTGAGTTCAAAGATTTTGATAAAATAGAATTGCGAATTGGAACAATTCTGCGGGCAGAAGTATTTGAAAAAGCTCGAAAACCAGCCTATAAAATTTGGGTTGATTTAGGAGGAGAACTTGGTGTTAAAAAATCATCCGCACAAATTACCGCACATTACACAGTAGATGGATTGGTAGGCCGTCAAGTACTATGCGTTTGTAACTTATCTCCAAGACAGATTGCAGATTTTATGTCGGAGGTTCTGATCACAGGCTTTAGCGATGAAGCAGGAGAAATCATACTCACCTCAGTTGAGAGGCCTGTTCCAAATGGGGCTAGGTTGCATTAGCTTTTTTTGGTATAAGGAAAGTCTAAAGGGTCCGGGTATTCAAATTCAAAGCCTGTCTCTAGAATTTTACTTCCAGAAATTAACCGATTATCTCCTTCTAAGACATTTTCGTAGCTTTTAGGCGGCTCAAAACCTAAATCAAGTACATTCCTTTCGTATATATCCTTTCTTAAAGAATGAATGGGCGCCACGCCATTATAGATCTTGTGCCAAAGCTCTTTTTCAATGATCCAGGCAAGCATTCTTACAGCATCCCTTTTATGGATATAATTCACACGTGTATGCCCAGCCACATTTTCTTTCCCCGCAACATATTTACCCGGAATTCTATCATCTCCCATTAACCCTCCAAAACGAACGATTGTAAGTTCCTTCGCGTCTTTAAATGTTTTTTCACCCTTAAGCAATATGATATTTCCTGTATTCGCCTCGTTGACTTCTTCTCCCTCCATATAGGATTCCGTTCTAGAATCATTTGGATAAACTCCAGTACTGGACACGAAAATTATTTTTTCAATTCCTGCTTGATCGACCATAGCCCGCAGGTATTTCATCTGTTCTAAATAAAATTTACCATCAGTAGTACGGGATTTGGGCGGAATATTTATGACAAGTACTTCGGTTGTAAAGAGTTTCTGGAAAGCTTTGCCTTGAGGAAAAGGAACAAGTGCAAACTGAATTGCCTCTACTCCTAGATCTTTTATTTTCTCCTGCTTATCAGCTGAAGTAGTACTTCCTATCACCGCATGCCCATTTTTTTGAAGAAATTGAGCTAGTGGTAATCCGATCCATCCAAGGCCTATTATTGATATTTGAGTCATCGATCTTAAAGAAAAAAACCTCCCAATTTTGAGAGGTTTATAGTAGTTAATCTTTCTTAGGAATGGTGCCTAGGATGTAATCCCACAATGGTGTACTTACACCAAATGCTACATCTGGATCTTTGTAGTGGTGTATGGCATGGTGCACCCAAAGTACTTTCATGAAATTCTTTGGAGGCTGCACTGCGTGTACCAAATAGTGAATTCCCAGATAAAGCGCATATCCTAGCAAAAATCCGGGTAAGAAATAAAATGCTAAATCACCCATCGTCAATTTGAAGATCAAGTAAAGAATTGCGGCATAGGCGGCGCTTACAAAGGGAGGCATTGCCAATCTATCTTTATCCTTCGGGTAATCATGGTGAATTCCATGAACAGTGTACTGTAATTTATCCTTTATCGGTGTATTTGGCTCCATGTGAAAGAAATGCTTATGCATCATATATTCCACTAGAGTAAAACCTATATACCCCACGACAAACAAAAGTATAGCTGTTCCTATACCAACAGAAGTTCTTTGTATCCCAAAATAAATTGATATCATTCCTAAAACGATAAACATGGTAATGGGCACTAATATGTTGGTTCTCGAAATCTTCTCCAAAATCGGATTAGAGAAAATTTGGGCGGTGCCAAAATTATCTGGCTTATCCAATCTACCTATCTTTTTCATACGCTACTGATTCTAATTTTACTAAACTTGCTTAGACTCGTTTTAGAATCTAAACCCAAAGATAATTGAAAACGACCTTTCATCACTGAGAAATTCATGACAATAATCATTTTTTAATCAAATCTGTGCCATTGTTGATTCGATGGTTTTCTGATAATATGCAACATAATGCGGTAGAATATTGGAAATATCAAACTCCTGAGCTCTTGCCAATGCATTTTTTTTGAAGGTAGGAAGATTCGCATCGTCCAAAATAAATAGTGCTTTTTCCTTCATATACTTGATATCTCCTATCTCTGAAACGAATCCTGTTACTCCATCGACGTTAAGTTCTGGTATCCCTCCTGCATTTGAGGAAAGAATTGGCACTTCACATGCCATTGCCTCCAGTGCCGCCAATCCAAAGCTTTCTTTCTCTGAAGGCATCAAAAATAGATCCGCAACAGATAGTACCTCTTCTACTGCATCTAGTTTTCCTAGAAAGCGAACATCATCGCAGGTGCCCAGTTCACGGCAAAGGCGCTCCATTTTATCGCGCTCTGGCCCATCACCTACCAAAAGCAACTTGCTTGGTATTTCTTTTCTTACTTCGTAAAAAACCCGAATAACATCTTCGACACGTTTTACTTTTCTGAAATTTGAAGTGTGAACCAATAATTTTTCACCATTTGGGCAAATTGCCAATTTGAAATGCTCCTTCTTTTGGCGCTTAAATCTTTCCAAATCAATAAAGTTTGGTATAACCTCGATTTCACGCTGAATATCAAAGAAAGCATACGTTTCTTTTCTTAAATCTTCAGAAACTGCGGTTACACCATCTGATTGATTGATACTGAAAGTCACTACCGGCTCATAGCTTGGATCTTTACCCACCAAGGTGATATCTGTACCATGCAGTGTAGTTACTACGGGTATCTGGATACCTTGAGTTTTTAGAATTTGCTTGGCCATATAGGCAGCCGAAGCATGTGGAATGGCATAATGAACGTGCAACAAATCCAGTTTTTCGTATTTCACCACACTGACCATTTTACTGGCTAATGCAAGTTCGTAAGGAGCATGTTCGAAAAGAGGATAGCTTTTAATATCCACCTCATGATAATATAGATTTTCGCTAAAAAAGTCTAAACGGGACGGCTGCTTGTAGGTGATGAAATGAACTTCATGACCAATTTTTGCAAGACCTTTACCTAATTCTGTCGCTACTACTCCACTACCTCCGAAGGTTGGATAGCAAACAATACCTATTTTCATATTTTGCTGGGCTGGTTAATTAACCTGATTTTTAACACGCATTAACCCCTCTTTTGTTCAAAATCGAAGTCAATTAAGCAATTAATAAAGAATTTTGAGTGAAAACGGCTGAAAACCAATCATTTTGGTAAAATAATTAATCTCAATAAAAATCAAAAAACCCTTGTGAATTCAAATTTTCACAAGGGTTTTTAATACTCATCCTTAAAGGGGTTTAGCCTTTTTTACTCTCATTGACCGCATGATGCGCTGCTCTCGCAGCAAAAGCCATGTAAGTCAAGGTAGGGTTCTGAGTTGAGGTAGAAGTCATAGAAGCTCCATCCGTCACGTACACATTTGGTACGGCATGTAGCTGATGATTTCCATTGAGCATGGAGGTTTTGGGGTCTTTGCCCATTCTAACTCCTCCCATTTCGTGGATATCCAATCCTGGAGTTCTATGATCGTCATTCACTCTAATATCCGTAAAGCCAGCTTTCTCAAACATTTCAGATACCTGCTCCTGATAGTCCAAGATCATTTTCTCGTCATTATCATCATAGGCAACATTGAATTTTAAGGTAGGTAGACCGTAGGGATCAAGTTTGTCTTTGTCCAAAGCGATGTAGTTAGATTCCTTAGGAATCGTTTCCCCCATCATGTGCGAGCCTACTCTCCAAGGTCCATCAGGTGGAGTTTTATTTAGCATACTATTTTTCAAATCCATCCCCACTCTTGCGTCAGCTACATAGCCTCCACCTCTATAGGCACTAAATCCACCTGCATAACCGCGAAGAAAATCAGTTTCCTGCTTTTTCACATTTCTAAATCTAGGAATGTAACCACTGGTAGGACGTCCGCCTGAAGTGGTGTATTCTATAAACCCTTCGTAAGAACCATTTACTTGTGCACGGTAATTATGGAAAGCAAAATATTTACCCAAAACACCACTGTCATTTCCTAGCCCGTTCGGGAATCTAGCCGAAGTGGAGTTCATCAAGATCGCATTTGAATTGATCGCTGCGGCATTGATAAAGATCACGTCTGCGTAAAACTCTTCCACTTCTTTGGTATGTGCGTCGATGACTCTTACGCCAGTTGCTTTGCCTTTTTCCTCATCATAAATCACCGAATGAACCACTGAATCTGGCCTTAATGTCACGTTTCCGCTTTTCAAAGCCCAAGGAATGGTGGAAGAGTTGCTACTGAAATATCCTCCAAAAGGACATCCTCGCTGACAGAGATTTCTGTTTTGACATGAAGCTCTTCCTTGAGCTGTGAATTCTGGTCTTGGCTCGTGAATATGCGCACAGCGAGCTGAAATCATGTGACGATCTCCGCCGTAAGTTTCCTTTAGCTTTTGGGCAAAATGCTTCTCTACAATATTGAGATCATAGCCTGGCAAAAATTCCCCATCAGGCAAAGTATCTAGTCCATCCAGATTTCCGGAAACACCTGCGAACTTCTCGACATGGCTGTACCATGGCGCAATATCTTTGTAACGAATTGGCCAATCCACAGCAAAACCATCTCTGGCAGGACCTTCGAAATCATAATCCGACCAGCGCTGCACCTGCCTAGCCCAAAGCAGAGATTTTCCTCCAACCTGATAGCCCTTGATCCAATCAAATGGCTTTTCTTGGATATATGGCTGCTCGGCATCTTTGGCAAAAAAGTGCTCTGAGTCCTCTCCAAAGGCATAACATTTGGACACTATTGGATTTTCATCCAATATTTTTTGAGGCAATTTTCCCCTGTGTTTGAATTCATAAGGAAGCATATTTGTAGTAGGGTAATCCTTGATATGCTCCACATTTCTACCTCTTTCAAGCAAAAGCGTTTTTACACCCAAATCTCCAAATTCTTTGGCAGCCCAGCCACCGCTAGCTCCAGAGCCTACTACAATAGCTTGATACGTTCGTTCTTGCTTATTTCTGATATTCAGATTAGCCATTTATTCTAGGTTTTTGAGTTTCGGAGATTAGCGCGGCGCCATTGTACGGGCCAGGAATCAGTGAATATGGAATAATTTCTGTCTGAATGTACTCAGAAGCCATATAGCCCTGCATGGTAAGTCGTTTGGTAGTATTCAAGAAGTAAGAAATAGCCTTGTCCTTTTCACCTTCAGGAGTATCCTCAGGCTTGAGTTCAATGCCTGTTTGGATCAGGTCTTCCTTTTCTTTAGTGCTTAGCTTATCATATTTTTTCCCAGAGATAGTTTTGACAAATTCAGGGAAAGCCGCCAGCCCAGTGCTGAAAAGTGCTTGGTTATCAGAAGTCATGCAATCATTCACCATCACCAAAATGAAGTCAGGAACTTCCAACTCTAATGCGCCTTTGAGCTCGCCAGCTGGTATTATGGTATTTGAAATATCTCCCAAAAGTTGCTTTTGGGATGCTGTAACTTTGAGATTCTCATATGCAGCCAGAATATCATCTGAGCTGAAATCGCAGGAAGGGATTAGGGCAAGTCCTCCGGAAATCAGTGCGAGATGCCTTAGGGCGATTCGTCTGTTCATGTATAAATAGGTTTTGGGTGATAAACTTAGCTCTCAAAATAAACAAATCAATTATCAATTTCCATCTTATTTTGATCTGGCGTCCAAAACTCCTTTTAACCAAGCCTCATGAAGACCTAATAATTCAGCAGTAACCTCAGGATATTCCAATTTTAGATTTTTGGATTCAGTGCTGTCTTGAGCTAGGTTTACCAGATAGAGTTTATCATCTTCTGTGAAACTTAGTTTTTTGGCAGGATCGAAGGGGTTACCGAGTAATTTCCATGGCCCTTTTCTGACTGCCCAAGAATTTGTGGTTACCTCTGGGTTTCCAGTGGCCCAATGCATTACATCATGTCCAGAAGCAGCGTTGTCATAGATTACATTTCTCAGGCTTATTCCATCCATTTCAGCAGGATTTGGGATTTCTACATTAGCTAGGTCGGCAAGAGTTGGAAACCAATCTACACTTCCCGCCCACTGATTTCTCACTTCTCCTGTGGGAATGTAACCGCCTGGCCAGGAGATAATAGCGGGTACCCGAATACCTCCTTCTAGCATGCTGAACTTTGCTCCATTAAATGGTCCGGCATTTCCTCCACCAAAGTAGGCACGCTCTTCCGTACTGTGTCCATGATCTGACTGGAAAACTATAATAGTATTTTCCAGTTGGCCAGTTTGCTCCAAATGGTCGAGTATATTCCCAACAAGCTCATCCAACGTAGAAATAAACGCAGCATATTCCTTTCGGGGACTCGGCAAATCCTTGTAATGTTCCAACCAACTTGGCCTTCCCTGATAAGGATAATGCGGCATATTAATCGCCCAGTAAATAAAAAATGGATCTTCAGATGGCTGTGTGAATTGCTTCACCTCATCAACCATCAAGTCGCCAAAGAATTCGCCGGGACGATAGATTTCTTGATCATTTTGGTATAAATCATGAAGATTTGGCCCGCTCCAAAAGAAATAATGTGAGTAATTATCGATGCAGCCTCTTTGATGGCCAAAGAAATAATCGAATCCCTGGCCGTTTGGAAGCTTTTCTGGAGTGTGTCCCAAATGCCACTTTCCGATAGATGCCGTCCTATATCCAGCTGGCTTAAAAAGCTCAGCCATCGTGATCTGCTCAGTTGGCATTCCTGATTTGCCTTCAGGGTCATGATCTGGAATATCAACATTTCCATAGAGCCCAGCATTATAATTATATCTACCAGTCAAAAGGCCCGCTCGCGAAGGCGAACACACTGGAGCCACTGCGTAGAATTGTGTGAATCTTACACCAGAAGCTGCCAATCGATCAAGATTTGGAGTAGATAAATCACTTGACCCGTAACTATTCAAGTCCAGTGTTCCCTGATCGTCCGAGAGAATTACAATGACATTTGGTTTAGATTGGGCAGTCACTTTTTCCTCATTGGTACAGGAAGCTAGAAGAAATGCACCGCCTAGAATTAGGGCTAATTGGGTTTTCATGGTATCCTTCAAGTAAGATTTTTATTTGGTCAAAACACCTACTTCTGCAAAAGTCGCAGGGTTTCCATCTGCCGTTTTACTTGCTTTCAGGCGTATGAATCGTACATTGACCGCATCAAATCGGATAATTTGCTCGATTGGACTATTCACAATATTGGAGAATTCGCCAGCAGCTACCTTCTGCCAAGAACTACCATTTTCACTCACCTCGAAGGTAAAATTAGTAATGAAACCACTTGGATACCTTGCCTGCATTGGCAGATAAGTGAAGCCTTTCAAGGATACCGATTCACCTAAGTCCACCGTAAGATTATTATTCTCACTTGTGAAATAGGATCCAGCATTATAGTCAATTGCTTTTTCGGAATTCTCGGCAGAGCCAACCCATTTTGCTTTGGCCAAATCAACCTCAACCCGAAGTGGTTCACTTTTCTTTCCAGAGGCTGGATTTACAGAAATTGCTTGCAAAGTGCTTGCTTTATGGATTTGGAAAGGCGCTGAATATTGTTGACTAGCTGTGCTCGGCTCAGATCCATCTAGTGTATAATAGACTTCCAACCCTTCATCAGGAGCGCTTAGGGTTACTTCTCCAGAGATAGCTCTGGAATAACTTGGAGGAAGCAGTAGCTTGGGAGCATTGTAAATTCCTATTTCTGAAATAACAGGAATGTCTTTTCCATCAGTGAACCTTACTCGAACTTTAGTCGCGGTGACATCAGTGAATCGAAGAATTCTTTTGTATCCTACTGTGGTTCCTTCAGCTATTTTCTCCCAATTTCCACCAGCTTCTTTCTCCAATACAAATGACTTTATCCGCTGCCCAAGAAGCGTATATTCCTGGATTAACAGTCGATTGAAAGTAGTTTCTGTACCGAAATCAAAGGTGATCTCTCCTGACTTTCCACCATCTGGAGTTGTCCAATAGGTTTCGTAATCTCCATCTTGTACATTTTCAGCCCCATATCCACTACCACGTTCCTCATTAGCACTTACACTAGCATTTGCCACTAGATTCACAGCAAAATCATTCTTTACTTTTTCCCCAAACTTCAAAATCGCCTCAACATCATTTTCGTGAATCAGGCCACGTGTATCCACAGGAAAATTGATCAGAAGAGAGGCATTTCTACCAATGCTTTTGTAGTAAATCTCCAATAATTCCGGAAGTGTCTTGACTTTATGGTCTTCATATTTGTGATAGTACCAGCCTGGACGGATAGAAACATCCGCTTCTGCCGGAACCCAATGCGTACCGTTTTCTTGACCAGTCGCATATTTTTGTGGGTAATCTGGCATACCTGCATAGACAGAATCACGCATCAAATTTGACCAGGTAGATTCGTAGGCAAAACCGTGTTCATTGCCCACCCAACGAACATCTGGCCCGCCATCGCTGAACATCATCGCACCAGGTTGCAACTCACGCACCAAATTATAGGTATTTGGCCAGTCGTAGTAAGTAAGTTTATCCACTTTTCTCACTTCATTCGCTCCTCCATAATAACCGTCTCCGCCATTTGCGCCATCAAACCAAACCTCGAAAATATCTCCATAATTGCTTAGCAACTCAGTCAGCTGGTTACGCATGTAGGTGATGTACTCCGGCTTGCCATAGTCAGGGTGATTTCTATCCCAAGGCGAATAGTAAATCCCGAACTTCAACCCGTATTCCTTACATGCTTCAGCCAATTCTTTGATCAAATCCCCCTTCCCGTCTTTCCAAGGGCTGTTTTTCACAGAATGCTCGGTATAGGCCGACGGCCAAAGTACAAATCCATCGTGATGTTTTGCTGTAATGATCAAGCCTTTCATTCCAGCTTCGGCAGCTACCTGAGCCCACTGTCTAGGCTGAAGATCTGTTGGGTTGAACATCTCTGGTTTTTCATCGCCAAATCCCCATTCCCTATCTGAGAAGGTATTCATATTGAAGTGTACAAAACCATAATATTCCAATTCCTGCCAAGCTATCTGCTTTGCGTCGGGAATGGGAAGTACGGGAGTGGGTGGAGCTACTTTTTCTTGACAGAAAGTAAGAATCAGCAAAACTGCTATCCAAAGTGAGTTTTTCATAGGAAGTAAATTACGCAAGAAAATTAGGGCTTTTGCCTCAATTTTGAAAGAAGTATCTAATCTAAGAACTTTAGAAATTACATTTGGTGGATTCACCATGATATCTTCGGACGAAAGGCTTTAATTTGCGTTTATGAATAGAATTTTTACGATAATATTTCTGTTGATTTCCACCTTAAGTCAGGCACAAATCCAGATAAAAGTCATAGACGAGAAAACACAGGTTCCGCTGGAAAATGTTCGCGTTCAACCCGAGAAAGGCAAAGCCCAAATCACCAACAGCTCTGGAATTTTAGCTTTTTCAGTTAGCGAAAATCAGAATTTCACATTCTTCAAATCAGGCTATGAAGTTATCACCGCAACATTTGGAGCCGGTGAGCATACCGTGGAATTAATCGAAAAATCATTGAACCTATCCGAAATCACCGTTTCGGCATTCGAATCAGAAAGGCCACTTTTGGAGCAGTCTGCTTCGATTGTGGTAGTATCAGAGCAAGATTTCAATCGCTTCAACGAAACCTCAATCGTCAATTCATTCAATACTAAACCGGGAGTTCGAATCGAAGAGCGTGCTCCGGCGAGTTATAGAATTTCTATCCGTGGGAGTTCGATACGGGCACCTTTTGGAGTGAGAAATGTGAAAGTATATTGGAACGAAGTGCCCTTCACCTCCCCTGACGGCACCACTGCGTTGAATTTGCTGGATCTATCCAATATCCGAAATGCCGAAGTAATCAAGGGCCCATCGGGAAGTATCTATGGTGCTGGAAATGGAGGTGTGGTAAACCTTTACAGCCCCGCAAATCCAATCGGAGGAAGAGTTTCAGCAGACTTTATGGTTGGTGATTTTGGTATGACCCGCTATCGATTGGGTATTTCTCAGCAAGTTGGAAATGGTGGATTTGAAGCTTCTTATGTAAGCCAAAAATCAGATGGCTACCGTGAGCAGTCTGCCTTGGATCGACAAGTATTTCAATTGGGAGGGTTTTTCTCTGTTTCGGATAAGCAGGAAATACGAACTCAGTTGTTGATCTCTGACTTGAATTATGGAATCCCTGGAGGACTAAATGCTGATCAATTGGCCGCTGATCCCACGCAAGCTAGACCTGGTTCGGTAGCCCAAAACAGTTCTATTTCCCAGCAATCGGTGTTTGCTTCCATCGGACAGTTGTATAAATTTTCTCCAAAGATTAAGAACTCAACAACCTTCTATTTGAATACGAATGACTTTGAAAATCCTTTCATTTTGGATTACAAAAAGGAACTCGGTTTTGGTTTTGGCGGAAGAACAAAATTCACTTATGATGGAAAATTAGCAGGAAAAGAGCTGAGAATCATTGCGGGTGGAGAATATCAAACCAGTTTGACGGATGCACAGAATTTCGGGAATGTGAATGGCGTAGCCGATACAGTCAGATTTGCAGATAAGCTTAGAGCAACTCAAGGGTTTTTATTTCAACAGGCAGAATGGAATCTCACTGAAAGTTTATTGCTGACTTTTGCATTAAGTGAAAATTTCAGCAACCTCGAGATTGATAGACAAATCGACGCTTCTGGTGGAGATTTAGGTTTGCAAAGCAGAAAATTCGATCCGATTGTGGTTCCAAGATTTGCGCTAAATTATAAGTTGAGTGAATTTTCCGGAGTATATGGAAGTATCAGCAGCGGTTTTTCCCCTCCAACCATTGACGAAGTAAGGACAAATGAAGGAAGTTTGAATCTTGACTTAGAAGCTGAAAAAGGAATTAATTATGAAGTTGGCTATAGACTCGGCAAAGGAAAGCTGAACCTGGATCTGACTGCTTTTTACTTTAAACTTGATCAGACGATCACAACTTACACCAATCCCCAAGGAGTGGTACTTTTCAGAAATGCAGGTTCCACAGATCAAAAAGGGATAGAAGCAGCGATAGACTATGCTTTGATCCGAAATCAAACAGCTTTTGTGAGAGACCTAAAAATCGGAACAGCATTCACAGGGAATTATTTCACCTTCACTGATTACCAGAAAGGAGATAACGATTACTCAGGAAATGACCTAACTGGCGTTTCTCCAAACACCCTGGTTTCTCGCTTGGATCTCCGCACTGCTCTAGGATTTTATCTGAACTTCACACATCAATTTGTAGATGAAATACCGCTTAACGACGCGAACACAGTTTATCAGGATGCCTATAATTTAGTAAACACAAGATTCGGCTGGGCTAGAAGTATTGCAGGAAAATGGGAATTGGAGGCTTTTGCCGGTGTGGACAATTTGTTGAATGAAAGCTATTCCTTGGGCAATGATTTAAATCCTTTTGGAGGAAGATACTATCAACCTGCACCGACTAGGAATTGGTATGGAGGGGTGAAAGTGGGGTTTTTGTATTGAGTTTTAGACGCTAGTAGCTAGACGTAAGATTTTAGATTTCTACGTCATTGCGAGGAAGCGGAAGGGTCCTCGACTCCGCTCGGACTGACACAGCCCACTGCTCCCAATGGCGCAAGTCTTCAGACCTGCCCGACGTCAGGCGGGTTTGTGCCTACTTTACTGCAGTCTTCAGACTGCAATTCACATGTTTGCTTGAGATTTAGCAGTCTGAAGACTGCATTTTTATAAGTCCAAGGCTGCATGCTGCAGGCAGGTCAGGAGACTTGAATTAAACCTTTGATTTCCGAACCCTTGCCAAAGGCAAGGCCAGTAAAAGCCCAGAATGCAATTCTGGGTATAGAAACCATGCGATCCAATTACAGAGTGCCAAAGGCACGATCAGTATCAAACACGATTAGATTGGCAGTAAATGAGCCTTCACAGAAAATCAACTATGATTTGAAAAAGGTTTGGGATTGAATCAGTTCGCTAGCTAGTAATTACCGATCGTGCCGTTGGCACTCGCATGATCTTTCTAGATGACCTTACCCCGAATTTCGCTGCGCTGCATTCGGGGCTATTACCGGTTTTTCCATTGGCAAAAAGAGATGAATTTAGCGCAAGTCTCATGACTTGTGCCGACCTCCCTGCAGTCTGAAGACTGCATTACCATAAGTCCAAGCCCGCTTAGGGTCGGACAGGTATGAAGACTTGAGCTAAACAAAGATTGCTTCGTCGCTCGTGCCTCGCTTCTCGCAATGACGCATTAAACGCCTCTACTCTATCCCCTCCAATTCACTCAATTCCAACCAGGTCAATTCCAATTCTTCCAGCTCAGAATCGATTTCCAGCATACGAGACGAGATTTTCATCAGCTCTTCGTGATTAGCATTTCCACCACTGATTTTCTCGGTGAGTTCGGCTTTCTCTTTTTCTAACTTTGCCATTGAAGCGTTCACTTCCTTAAACTCATTCTTCTGCTTAAAGCTGGCTTTTACTTTCGCCGGAGGGGTATTAGTAATCACAACTTTCTCCGATTTAGGAGACTCGATACTTCGGTCTTCCGTCTTCGGGCTTCGGTCTTTTTGCTCTTTTTCTGTCTCTCTAAACTCAGAATAATTCCCAGGGAAATCAGAAATCTCTCCTTCTCCTTCGAAAACAAATAGGTGCTCAACCAAGCGATCCATGAAATATCTATCGTGGGAAACGATGATCAAACAGCCTGGGAAAGTATCCAAAAATTCCTCCAGCGTATTCAAGGTCATCAAATCCAGATCATTGGTAGGCTCATCAAGAATCAGGAAATTAGGATTCTTGATCAAGACCATGAGTAGCTGAAGTCTTCTTCGCTCACCACCGCTTAGCTTAGCGACTGGCGTGTGTTGCTGCTTTGGAGGAAAACCAAACTGCGTCAAAAACTGAGAAACCGTGATCTCGGCACCACCAGCAATCGTCACCACTTCAGCAACTTCCTTTACAATATCTAACAGACGCTTTTCCTCATCAAAACTACTTTCTTCCTGCTTGTAATACCCAAAAGCTGTGGTTTGTCCGATGGAAACTTTTCCTGAATCTGGGGCCATTTGACCAGTGATCATATTCAGGAAAGTGGTCTTGCCAGCACCATTTGGCCCTACAATTCCAACCCTGTCTTTCTTCTTAAAAGTATAAGAGAAGTCATTGACGACGGTTTTGTCACCAAATGCTTTGTTTATTTTTTCGATCTCGATGATCTTATTCCCCAATCGCTGAGTAGTCACAGTCAATTGGATGTCTCGCTCCTCACGCTTCTGCGATGCTTTTTCCTTCGTTTCTTCGAAAGCATCCACACGGTATTTTGCCTTAGTACTTCTAGCCTTTGGCTGGCGACGAATCCAATCCAATTCTTTTTTGTAGAGGCTTTTAGCTTTTTCGAGTTCTATATCCTCGATCTCCATACGCTCTTCCTTTTTATCCAAGAAGTAGCCGTAGTTTCCTTGGTAACGATGAATTTTACCCTGATCAAGTTCCAAGATTTCATTGGTTACTTTTTCTAGAAAATACCTATCGTGAGTTACCATGAAAAGAGCAAGGTTGGCTTTTGCCAGATAGTCTTCCAGCCATTCGATGGTTTCCAGATCGAGGTGGTTAGTAGGCTCATCTAGTAAAAGCAAATCAGGTTTCTCAAGAATGGCTTTAGCCAAAGCAACTCGCTTACGCTGACCACCTGAAAGTGTACCAACAGGTAGATCAGTGTCATGAAGACCCAGTTTGCCTAGCACTTCTTTCACTTGGTATTCAAAATCCCAAGCCTGAAAAGCATCCATTTTCTCAAAAAGTACAGACATCTTATCCGAGTTGTCAACGCCTCGCTCGGCATCCAACATGGCTTTGTGATAGTCTTCGATTACTTTGAGAACTTCCGAATTACTTTGGTCAAAGATGGTCTGGTAAATACTCATGGTACCCTCAAAAACAGGGTTTTGATGCACATAAGCCACTTTTACCTGTTGGTTCGTTCCCACTTGACCTGTGTCAGGAATCTCCAAACCCATGATGATTTTCATCAGCGTGGATTTTCCCGCGCCATTGATGCCGACCAGGGCGATTTTTTGACCCTGAGAAATGCCAAAAGAAATATTGGAAAAAAGCTTGCGCTCACCGAACGCTTTACTGAGGTTTTCGACCGAAAGGTAATTCATGCCGCAAAAGTAGGGAAAAGGCAGGCAAGAAACGCGTTTCTTTCAATCATGTTCTTTGGTGCTACCTGATTACTATACTTTTCTAGGAATTGAATCAGCTCAATTATTAAGAAATACGGCTCAAAACATTAGGAAATTGAGCCGTATTTAGTGGGTTGCGGGGTATTTTTGAGCCGTATTTTTCTGTTCAGAAGTTTGTTAGACAGGAAATAACCTTCTCAAATGCAGTAAAAGTAAAATGAGCATTGGTGTGAATTATTAAGTTTAATTAGAAAAGCTATTTTCACCTCATGAAAACTATTGATGACATCCTTAAACTCGGGGACCCAAGACTTTACGAAGTTTGTGAGCCGATTTTGGAATCTGAACTGGACCAAGTATCGGATTGGGTTCAGGAATTACATGAAGCCATGGAAGATATTCGTTTGGTGTACGGTTTTGGGAGAGGAATTGCTGCTCCACAGCTAGGGATCATGAAGCGGATGTTTTACCTGAATCTTGATCGTCCCTATGTCATTCTTAATCCTGAGCTGAAAAACCAAAGTGAGGAAATGTTTGAGTTGTGGGATGATTGCATGAGTTTTCCGAATCTGTTAGTCAACGTAAAAAGGCATCAATCGTTAACCTTGGCTTACAGAGATGAGAATTGGAAGCAGCAGGAGTGGGAAGTTTCAGGCGCAATTTCTGAATTGATTCAGCATGAATTCGATCACCTAAATGGAATACTTTGTACCATGCGTGCTATAGATCAGAAAAGCTTTAAGTGGAAATAATCCCGACTACTATCTTGATACTAGACTCTAGCTTCTTGATACTCTTAAAAGTCTTACCTTTGTCCCCATGGAAGCAATTCAGAAAAAAGACATCCGTAAGCTATCTCTGGCGCAGTTGGAAGAATTCTTTTTGGCGCAGGGAGATAAGAAATTCCGAGCCAAGCAGGTTTATGAGTGGCTGTGGAACAAGTCTCTGAAGAACTTTGATGAGATGAGCAATATCTCACTCAGCACACGCGAGATGCTAAAAACTCATTTTGAGATCAATCACATTCTCGTGGATCTGATGCAGCACTCTTCCGATGGTACCATCAAGAATGCTGTAAAGCTTTATGACAATAAGATTGTGGAGTCTGTTTTGATTCCCACGACTAAACGGATTACGGCTTGTGTTTCTTCCCAGGTTGGTTGTAGTCTGGATTGTAATTTTTGCGCAACGGCCCGCTTGAAACGCATGAGAAATCTAAACCCAGACGAGATCTACGACCAAGTGGTAGCCATCAAAGATGAAGCGGAAAAATACTTCGACCGTCCGCTGACCAATATTGTCTTCATGGGAATGGGTGAACCGCTGCTGAACTATGCCAATGTGCTGGAAGCAATCGATAAAATCACCTCTCCCGAAGGACTGGGCATGGCACCCCGAAGAATCACCGTTTCCACCGTGGGCGTCACCAAAATGATTCGCAAGCTGGCCGATGATGAAGTTAGATTCAACCTTGCCGTATCGCTTCACTCTGCCATCAACGAAACCCGCTCGCGTCTGATGCCAATCAATGACAGCAATCCTGTGGAGGAATTGGGAGAATCGCTGAAATATTGGTATGAAAAGACCAAACGTAAAGTCACTTATGAATATGTAATCTGGGAAGGAATCAATGACGATGAGCGACATGCTCGAGCCTTGGCAAAATTCTGTAAGATAATTCCTTCCAAAGTCAATCTAATCCAGTACAATCCTATAGACGAGGGGGAATTCCGACAGGCTAAACAAGAAGCCGTGGATATGTATGTACGAATCCTTGAATCTCAAGGAATTATCGCAAAAGTCAGAAAATCCCGTGGTCAGGACATAGACGCTGCCTGTGGACAGTTGGCGAATAAAAATGAGGTAGGAGAGCTTAATACTAATTAACAATTTTTTACTTGTTAATTAATCATTCTTTAGTTTTATTAAGGCTTTCTTTTGACTAAGCCAACTCTCATTATATGAAAATTCATATTGTCGTCCTGACTCTACTTCTTAGTTTTTCCTTTTTGAAACCAGTAGTTGCTCAAGATGAAATAATCCCTAAAATCCAGACTTTTTTTGATACCTATCAGAAAGAATTCCCCATAGAAAAGGCCTATTTACACTTAGATAAGAGCACATATACCCTGGGTGAAGACCTGTGGTTCAGTGCATATCTTACGGCTGGGAGCGCTCAAGTTCCTTCCCCGCTCAGTTCTACCTTGTATGTGGACCTATTTGATGGAGAGGGATTGCTGTTAGAGCAAAAAGTCTTGAGGCTGGAGAAAGGAAGAGGAAGTGGGGATTTTGTATTGCCTGCCTTTGGCAAAGCTGGAATATATCAGATCAAGGCATATACAGCTTGGATGCGTAATTTTGGAGAAGAGTACTTTTCCACTTCCGTAGTGAACGTCATAGACGGTGCAGGAGGCTCATTTCTTCCGAAAATCGCTTACGAAAGTATAAGTACTTCAGACGGAAAAGTAACCTATAAAGCAAATCTAGCTGCGGTAGATAGCAAGGGAAACCCGCTGAGTAGTAAGACAATTGATGTAAAAGCATTAGCTGAAGGCGAAGAAGTATACTCTCAGGAGGTAATTTTAAATGCTGATGGGGAAGTTAATTTTACGTTTAGCATACCCGAAAAGGCGAACTTGTCCCAGCATGTGGAGTTGACCTATCTGGAAAATGAGAATTATGCTGTCACCCAAAAATTAAGGTTGCCCTATAGTTTGACCTTGGCAGACATTCAGTTTTTGCCGGAGGGAGGACACGCTGTTATTGACATGAAGTCAAACTTTGCCTTCCGGGCGCTCTATCCAGATGGTCTTCCAGCAGCTATTAGTGGGAGTATCGTTGGTGGTGAGGTTAACTTTGAAAGTAACTTTGCAGGCTTAGGCAAATTTGAATTTACTCCTGCGGGCACTAGTCATCAGGCAAAAATCCTTGAAAAGACAACCGGTCAGGAAGTCTTGGTAAATCTTCCTGAAATTGATGAATCCGGCTTAGTCATGCAGGTGATCAATAATCCTGCAGTAGCTTACTTGACCGTGTTTATTCAAGGTGAACTTGACATAAAAGATCTCTTATTGGTATCCCAAACCAGAGGCATTATTAATTACATGATAAAAGGGGTTTTAGCAAATGGCACTTGGGGGGTCAGAATTCCCAAGGAAAATCTCATATCCGGCATCAATGAAATCACTGTGCTAAGTGCTGATGGAACTCCGCTACTTCAGCGATTGCTTTTCTTCCAACAGGATGATCTGATCGATATTGAATTGTCACAATCCGGAAATATTGCGAAGCGAGAAAAAATCAACCTTGGACTTGGTGCTTCTTTTTCAGGAGAAGCTAGTACCGGAAGCTTTTCGGTAGCCGTTTTAGATGCAGATCAGGTGGATCCATTTAGGGATATGGGAAGCAATATTCTCTCAACTTTATTACTTTCTTCAGACCTGCAAGGAGGTATTTATCAAGCTGGTCGGTACTTTGATGATAGTAGTCCAGAAAACCAGGAATCCTTGGATTTGGTAATGCTTACACATGGCTGGAGACGGTTTAGTTGGGAAGATGTGATGACTTCTACCTTTCCAAAAATCGAGAATTTCATAGAACAAGGATTGAATGTGGAAGGCCAAGTCTCTGATACAGAAGATACCAAAAAAGGCTTATCCGGAGGTAAGGTGACGGCATTAGTCGGTGAAGGAATTGAAATAGTAAGATCGGAATTTGGTCCAAACGGCCGGTTTATCCTTAAGGATTTGAATTACCTGGATTCTGCCACAATTACCATTACTGCTGAAGACAATAGGCTTAAGAATTTCGTGGATATAGAATTAGAACTACCTGAGCCTGTCTTCTTTACTATACCGGGCAAATATTCCGATCGTCCACTTTGGTCTGAGGAGCTTGCCGCCACTTATGAGTCTAGATTTAGGATGAATCAAATGATCAACGGTCAGGATGAAATAGTGGATATAGAAGGAGTGACGGTAGAATCGACGACTTTACAGAAAGAGGAGGATGAAATTCAAAAAATTTATGGTTCAGGCGATGTAACGCTTGTCCCAGAAAAAATTCCAGGAGCTGTTGCATTTACAAACGTATTCCAGTTGATACAAGGCAGGGTTGCTGGTGTTCAGGTGTTTGTCTCTGGTTTGGATGTGAATGTACTTATCAGAGGAGTGGGTTCGGTTACTTCTGGTACACAGCCGCTCTATCTTTTGGACAATATGCCTGTGGACGCAGGCACACTGATGCAAGTGAATCCAAGCATGGTCAAAAGTGTGGATGTATTCAAAGACCCTGCAAAAGCTGCTATTTTCGGAGCCCAAGGAGCGAATGGCGTAATCGCAGTTTATACCAAGACCGGTGGAGAGATATTTACAAATGAAAAAGGAAGTCTGGTAACCCGATTTGGTGGATATGCTGTTCCGAGAGAGTTTTACCTGCCAAAGTATGATACCAAAACAGTGGAAAATGCTTTGGTAGATGAAAGAGCCACAGTGTATTGGAATCCATTGGTAACTCTGGATGAAAAAGGTGAAACAAACCTGGAGTTTTTTAACACGGATTTGGCTAAAAGGCTGGTAATAGTAATCGAGGGAATGGATGAGTCAGGGAGATTGGGTAGATTAGTCAGAGTTTTGGAATAAGAGATTGCTTTATCTCCTAATCCCAGCTAATTTCTAATCTTTATGTCAACCTGAATTGTTATGAAAAAGACTTTACTGATTTTTTGCGCCAGCTTGATGCTCCCTTTTGTAGCTTTTGCCCAAACCCAGGAACAAGGAAATGCTAGGTTTCATGGCTTTGGCACCTACGGCTTACGCTTTCAAAACTTCGGTGCTGGTGCAGGAATTGAATACTTCTTTGTAAACAAATTCGCCCTCATGCCAAGTTACACCTTTGTTTTTCCACCTGTTGGGTCAGAAAGTAATTTCAGTGCAGACCTTCGTTATTATGTCTCTGATGGACCTTCCCAACTCTATTTTATGGCTGGATACAGTCAAACTTGGGTAGATACACAACCCAACAGTGCTGGGACAAAACGAAATTCCAAAGGAGCAAATATGGGAGTGGGAGCTTATGTTCGTCTGACGGATTTTATAGGTCTTAGTACAGAGTTCCGATTCCAAAGTCCTTATCCCCGAGAAGTTGGGTTTAGAGTTGGGCTAGCGCTTCCATTGTAGATGATAGTAGCAAGTATCAAGACGTAAGACATAAGAATCTAGACTCAAGAAATCTAATGTCTAACTACTTGATACTAGATACTTATTTTACTTTTTCGAAAACTCAAACAGCTTTCGCTTTTCTTCCTTATTCAAAGCTTCGTAGCCTCGATCAGCGATTTTGTCCAGAATCTTATCTATTTCTTCCTGAGTAGCTTCATCAGAACTAATTTGAGATGGCGTGGATTTAGGCGCTTTCTTGAAAGATGAGAAATTTCCTCCTGTGGAGGTTTTGGCTTTGCTACGATAAGAGACTTTTACATTGCTTTTTCTTCCGGAGAAAAGATCCTCAAAGAATATCCCAACTTTCTGTACCGGAACTCCCCAATCTATTCCTTTGCGCAGCTGAACGATGTATAGGTAGCCAAGCAATGCACCGCCCAGATGAGCTAATTCTCCTCCAGCATTTGCGCCAGCAGAATTAGCAAATGATAAAATCACGTAGAATATCGCGATGTATTTGATCTTCACAGGACCGAGCAAAAGAAGAAAAAATGTGGTATTTGGTGAAAGCGTAGCAGCTCCTACCACAATAGCAAAGACACCAGCACTGGCACCAAGCATCAAAGAACTATCAACAGACTGACTAAAATAAGGAGCTAAATTATATATAAGCACATAAAATATTGCTCCAGTCAAACCTCCAAGAATGTAGAGATTGGCAAGTTTCCGGCTTCCGAGAAACTGATGGATCAACTGACCAAACCAATACAGAAAAAGCATGTTGAAGAGAATGTGGAATATCCCTTCGTGCAAAAACATATACGTGAAAATACTCCAGGGCTGAGTAGCTAATCTTGGCAGTGAAGCAGGCATCATCAGGTAGGAAAGCGCCGTAGAATACAATTCTCCCAGTCCACCAATCGTCATAAACACCCGAAATATCAACACCACGAAAAACACCAGGATATTGATGGCAATTAGCTTGAAAAGGCTGTTGTCGCTGTGCTTAAATGCGTTCCGAAGATTGTCCCAAAAGTTACCGTACATAATTAATAAAAACTGTTTCTGTCTTTTTTCCAGAAGTAAACCAAAACACCGCCAATCACCAGTCCGCTGAGGTGGGCAAAGTGTGCTACATTATCCAGCGGATTATTTACAAATACGTTATATATGGTATAAAGGCTATAGAAAAGCACCATATATTTTGCCTTGATAGGAATCGGCGGGAAAAGTAAAAATAGCTGAGTATTGGGGAAAAGCATCGCAAATGCTATCAAAACTCCGAAAAGGGCACCTGAAGCACCGACCATTGGGACATTTCCCTGAATCTCAAGAATCGCGTCCAACGTTTGCTTTGCCTGACTGATTTTATTTGGATCATCAGGATTACGGCTGTAATCATCCACAAAATCGAATACTGAGCGCTGGAAAAAACCTCGGTTTTCCAAAACAAGCTTATTGAATGAATCCGGATCAGGGTTATTTTGGAACATAGCCACTTTTGCTTCCAAATTATTCATTCTATAGGCTGTATATCCTGAGTATAGAACCCCTGAACCAACACCACAAACCATCCATAAAATCAACAGTTTCTTTGGTCCTAAAAACTGCTCAAGCAAGGGCCCAAAAATCAGCAACCCAAACATATTGCCGAACAAATGCCAGAAATCTGCATGCATAAACATGTACGTCAGAAACTGAAATGGCTGGAAATATGGGCTATGTATGTAGTAAAGTGCAAACCAATCATTCAGCTGTGGAAAGATAAACCGCGATACGATAAGCAGCACCACGTTGATAAGAAGTAGGTTTTTGACTACAGGTGTAATATTTCTAAACATGCTATTTGCCGAAGAAGGAATGAATACTGCTTAAATCTAATTTCACAAAGGTTTTGTTCCCACCCAGTCCATAATTTGGGTTTTGGCAGGCAAAAAGCTGCCCAACGAGCGTTTCCATCTCTTGTGAATTCAGTTTTTGTCCTTTTTTCAAAGACGATTTTCGCGCCAAAGAACGCGCAAGATTTTCTCTGGTATCGAGCGAAAGCTCACTTTTAAAATGCTTGTATTGCTCTAGAAGCCCTTCGAAAAGCTCCTTTTCATTTTTGACTTGAATATCTGCCGGGACACCTTGAATGAGGACAGTATCCTTGCCAAACTCCGATACCATAAAACCGAGGCTGTGAAGCTCCGGCATGATATCCATCACCAAAGCATAATTTGAAGGCCCGAGGTTGACAGTCGGAGGGAAAAGACATTGCTGTGATGTGCCCTGAGCCAGTTTGAGCTGGCCCAAATAGCGCTCATATAAAATCCGCTCATGAGCAGTCTGCTGATCAATAATCAAGAAGCCGGTTGACATCTGGGCAACTATATAACTTAGCTCTACCTGAAAAGTGGTTCCGGTGGACTCGGTATTAGTCGGTCTTGGAATAAATTCAGTGGCTTCGTCAGGCTTTGCCTTGCTTTCAAAAGTTAATACTTCTCTTTCTTCAGACGGAGCAGATCTGTCTATAGCCCTGGTTTCTTGTTGAGTTCCTTCAAACAGTCTTTCCCAACCCGAGGTGCTGGCCTGCTTAAACTCAGGAGTATTGAAGGATTTGTAACTGTATTCCCGGTCTACTTGAGCCTTTTTCTCTGGATCTTTGTCCCACTTTTCATTGAAATTCACATCCAAACTAAAGTCAAGCGACGGAACCACGTGATGAGCACCTAAGGCTTGCTTTACCGCAGACCGGATCACCGCATAGATGGTGCGCTCATCATCAAACTTGATCTCAGTTTTGGTAGGATGAACATTTATATCAATGTGCGAAGGATCTATTTCCAGAAAAAGCACATAAAAGGGGTGCTGATCAGACTGCAATAGTCCTTCAAAAGCTGAGCTTACTGCGTGATTCAAGTAGCTGCTTTTGATAAATCGGTTGTTTACAAAGAAAAACTGCTCACCCCGGGTTTTCTTCGCATTTTCGGGCTTGCCTATGTAGCCTTTCACATTCACATGCGGAGTCAGTTCCTCGCAAGGAACCAGCTGTCCTTGATAGTTTTTACCAAAAAGTCCAACTATTCTATGACTGAGTTTCCCAGGAGTAAGGCTGTATACTTCGAGGTCTTGCTGAAAAAGTGAAAAGCCAATTTCATTATAAGAAAGCGCTACCCGCTGAAATTCGTCCACGATGTGACGCATTTCTACGGGATTTGATTTCAGGAAATTTCTACGGGCAGGGACGTTGTAAAACAGATTTTTCATGGATACTGATGTCCCCACATTCCCTGCAAATGGCTCCTGTTTTTTTACTTCAGAGCCTTCGATTTGTATCAGAGTCCCAAGTTCGGATTCCGCTTGGCGGGTTTTCAACTCCACCTGAGCTACTGCAGCGATAGACGCCAACGCTTCTCCGCGAAATCCAAATGTCCGGATAGAAAAAAGATCATTCGAACTACGGATTTTAGAGGTGGCATGACGCTCAAAACTCATTCTCGCATCAGTAGCAGACATCCCTTTTCCGTTGTCAATTACTTGGATTAGCTGTTTTCCAGACTCTTTTACTACCACTTGTACTTGGGTAGCGCCTGCGTCTACTGCATTCTCCAGAAGTTCTTTCAGTGCAGATGCCGGTCTTTGAACTACTTCTCCAGCAGCGATTTGATTGGCTATCGCATCGGGAAGGAGTTGTATGACATCACTCATATTTCTTCTTGGGTTTTAGCCTGAAGAAAAAATAGATAGCAGCTACAAGAACCACCACATAAGCCATATATTCAAATATGACTGGGCCTAAATAAACGTAGCCAAAAATTGATCCGAGAAGTAAAAGAAAAATAAAGGTCCGGATCATGGCCGTTGAGGCAAACATATTTACTCCGTCTCGCTCTTTTATTCCTTTATGCTGAGCGAAAGAGCCACGAATACCTGCGCCATATGAACCAATGTCCCTAGAAGTCACATCTCCCTTATCCAACAAGCCCTGAGCTTCCAGATCTCTTTTGATTAAGGAGGTCCTTTGCTCAATTTCCTCTCGCACAGGATCGTAATATCTGGGTTTGATATCAAATCTCATTGGAGCGGCTGTTCGAAATACAGATGGAAATTTCATTGGGTTGTGAATTTTAATGTATGACTTACGTTAGGTAAAAGTACATTCGATAAATAAGTTCCTGCAGATTGACCAGATATCAAATTTATGCCGTTTTTAACCTCATTTAGGACGAAAACTTACCTTATCTTTCAGTATCTTCAACTATATAAGTTCCAAACTCCGTAAATAGAGTAGCCACGGAACTTGGCTGGTTTGCAAAAGCCAAAAGGAAATCGAATCAATCGATGTACAAATTTATTTTAAAAGTTAAGGATTAAAAATTTACCCTGGAATGAGCAGCAAGCTTTGGAGAGTTTTAGCAATTGGGATTATTGGACTTACATTTTCCTCTGGAAAACTCGACGAATCATTATTAGTAGAGGATCCACTGATTTCACTTGATCCAATTTCCCAACTTACTTGGGTCGATTCTGTGTTTAATAGTTTGACCGTTGAAGAGCGTCTAGGGCAGCTTTTTATGGTTGCAGCTTATTCGAATAAAGACCAGGATCACGTAAATGAAATCAGTGAACTTATAAAATCTGAAAACCTTGGTGGACTGATTTTTTTTCAGGGAGGTCCAGATCGGCAGGCACGCTTAACCAATTTTTATCAGGCTCAAGCCAAAACTCCTCTATTTATTGCAATGGATGCTGAATGGGGTATCAGCATGCGTCTGGATTCTGTACCTGACTTTCCGAAGGCGATGACTCTGGGAGCAGTGCAAGATGAAAAGTTGGTTTATGATATGGGCAAAGAAATGGCTCGACAGTTCAAGGAGCTGGGAATGCATATCAATTTTGCCCCTGTGGTAGATGTGAATTCAAACCCAAATAATCCTGTCATCGGATATCGCGCATTTGGAGGAGAAAAAGAGGTGGTTGCGCAGCATGCTGTTTCCTACATGAGAGGGCTTCAGGACAATGGAGTGATTGCCAATGCCAAGCATTTCCCGGGTCATGGTGACACAGAGGCGGATAGTCATTATTCTTTGCCAGTAATCAAGAATCCAGAGCATCAGATCTGGGATGTGGACTTGTATCCATATCAAGAGCTTTTCAAAGAAAATTTGATGTCTGTTATGGTTGCTCATTTGAACGTCCCAAGTTTGGATGATGAGGGCAACATCGCAACCAGTCTTTCTAAAAAAGTAGTGACAGACCTACTCCAAAACAGGATGAATTTCCAGGGATTGATTTTTACAGACGCACTCAACATGAAAGGAGTGGCCGTAGCAAATGCCCCAGGAGAAGTAGATTTGAAGGCTTTATTGGCAGGAAATGATGTTTTGCTTTATTCTCAAGATGTGCCAAAAGCTAAAATGCTAATCAAAGAAGCAATTGCTGATGGAAGAATTTCTGAAAACGAAATAGATAGAAGAGTTAAGAAAATATTAAAAGCAAAGTATTGGGCTGGTTTAAACAATTATAAACCGATCAATACATTTGGCTTAGTAGATCGGCTGGATACACCAGAAACTGATGTCATCATAGAGAACCTTTATGCCGATGCATTTACAGTTGCAACGAATAAGGACGACTTAATTCCTTTCAAAAATTTGGATTTGAAATCATTTGCAAGCTTGAGCATAGGCGACGAGGGGAAAGAATTTCAAAAATACCTAAGCAAATACACCAAGTTCGAACATTTCAGTATTGAAAAAGCTGCCAACGAAACTACCCATAACAATACCTTGAAACAGTTGGAAGATTATGATGTCGTTGTGGTAGGTTTGATGGGAGTGACGAATAGTCCAAGACGCAAGTTTGGTGTGGCTCCGGCTGATGTGCAGCTGATCAAAGATTTATCAAAAAGACAAAAAGTGGTGACTGTCCTTTTCGGGAATGCTTATGCCTCTGAGCAACTGCAGGGTCTAGGAAATGTAGTTTTTGCCTACGAAAATAATGAAATCACTCAAAAGCTAGCTCCGCAGATTTTATTTGGCGCAAGAGCAGCCAAGGGAATTCTACCTGTGACAGTAAACCCTCAATTTGCACAAGGTGTCGGAGGATATTTGGCACCAAGTAATCGTTTATCCTATGGAACTCCTGAGAGTGTAGGTCTGGATGGAAAAATATTAGAAAAAATAGACGCCGTTGCCGAAAAAGCAATTCGAATTCAAGCAACTCCTGGGGCAAGCGTATTGGTTGTGAAAGATGGAAAAGTAGTTTTTGAAAAAGCTTATGGCAAATTAGAATATAAGTCTAGCCCAGCAGTAAACACTGAAACTGTATATGATCTGGCCTCCATCACAAAAGTTCTAGCGACGACGCAAGCTGTTATGTTTTTGGAAAGTCGGGGTGAGCTTGATATGAGCAATAGCTTGCAAGATTATTTGCCAGAACTCAAAGGAACCAACAAAGGAAAAATGATTCTGAGCGATGTAATGGCCCATGAAGCAGGATTGGTCGCATTTATTCCCTATTATGCCCGCACAGTGGAGGCTGGGCAATGGCGTGGAGATTATTATAAGCCTGCATCTTCTCCAGGATTTACAAGACCTGTTTCCAACGACATGTATGGAATGGATGCGCTCCGAGACAGTATTTGGCATTGGACTATATCATCCAAAATCACACCTATACCGAGAGGAGCTAGCAAGCACAAATATGTGTATTCTGACCTCACGATGTACTTGATGCAGGCGGTGGTAGAACGAGTAGTAAACCAGCCTTTGGAATCTTTTATGGATCAAAACTTCTATGCTCCCTTGGGACTAAGCACGATGACTTTCAATCCTGCTATGAAGATGCCAATAGACAATATTGCTCCCACTGAGAATGATATTACTTTTAGAAAAAGACAAATCCAAGGGTATGTTCATGATCCAGGAGCGGCGATGTTTGGGGGTGTGGCAGGTCATGCTGGTCTTTTTGGCAAAGCCAATGATCTGGCAGTCATGATGCAAATGATGCTCAATGGTGGCAGCTATGGAAATTTAGATCTCATCAGCGAAGAGACAATCAAGAAGTTTACTAAAAATCAATCACGTCAAAGCCGAAGAGGGTGGGGCTGGGACAAGCCGAACACCGCATCAGGAAGTGGAGGATCAGCAGGGGATTTAGCCCCCAAATCTACCTTTGGACATACTGGCTTCACCGGTACTTGTGTCTGGGCTGATCCAGAGAATAATTTAATTTATGTCTTCCTATCCAATAGAGTCTATCCTGACGCCAATAATACAAAGCTACTCCGCGAAAATATCAGAACTGATATTCATGATATTATCTACGAAGCGATGGGGAAGAATTAGTACCCTTTGCTTATTCTTTTAGATGTAAGAAACCTTATTTTCTTTGCCAATCTGGTTGGAAGACGGGTGACAGAAGACCGAAGTACCTCAACTCTAGTGTTTATAAGTTTTATCTATATGGCGTACTTTCAGACATGCATTTAGTTATTTCTAAAATGGCAACTTTCCCAAATCCACATTTCCTCCTGAAAGAATAATTCCAACTTGCTTACCTCTGAATCTATCCTGATTGGCAAGTAAAGCTGCCAAAGGAACAGCGCAGGAAGGTTCTATGACGATTTTCATACGCTCATAAATCAAGCGCATGGCTTCGATTATTTGAGGATCTGTAGCCAAAAGAATATCAGAAACATATTCCTTGATTAATTCGTAATTCAACACCCCAAGTGAGGTCAACAGGCCATCAGCAATCGTGTTGGGGCCAGTTTGTGGGATGATTTTGCCAGCATGAAAAGACTGGAACGCATCATCTGCCCCTTGAGGCTCGGCTGCGATTACCTCAATGTTTGAATTCAAATAATGAGCAGTCAAGGCTGTTCCACCCAATAATCCACCACCTCCCACCGGAGCCATGATGATATCTAAATTGTCTTGATCTTCTATTAGCTCCAAGGCACAGGTAGCCTGACCTTCGATTACATCCATAAAGTCGTATGGAGGAATAAAAGTAGCCCCGGTTTTTTCCACCACACTTTCCAAAGTTGTTTCTCTTGCCTTAAGATTTGGTTCACATTCAATGATTTCTCCACCATAGCCCTTGACGGCTTTCTTTTTGATCTCAGGAGCATTTGATGGCATGACGATGTATGCTGGAATTCCCGCAACTTTAGCAGCTCTGGCCAATGCAGCAGCGTGATTTCCACTACTATGAGTAGCTACGCCCTTTGCTTTCTGAGATTTGGAAAGTTTCATTACTGCATTTGCAGCACCCCGAGCTTTGAATGCGCCTACTTTCTGGAAGTTTTCACATTTGAAAAAAATCTCACAGCCAGCGATTTCATTAATTGCAGAAGAACTCAAGATGGGTGTTCTGTGAATAAATGGCTGTATGCGATCGTGCGCAGCTTGAATATCAGAAAGTGAAGGAAAAGTGGTTTGCATAGGTTGAAATTAATGAGAATATGAGAAAAGTGATTTAGAGATTAGAGAAATATCTCTTTACCTCAAAGATGATTTTTTATCTTCCCGCATGAATTGGAATGATATTGATTTTTTCCCAGTGATGGGCGAAAAATTGAGTATGGAAAATACGGTCAAGTTGGACTTTAGTCCCAGCAACCCAGATTTGGAGAGTTTAGACTTGTCAAATACCGCCGCATTTGACGAATATGTATCTCAACAAATCAAGAACTCTGGCAGCAAATATGGAGTAGGTGGATATCTGGAGCACAGGGCTATTTACCGTAGAAGTACTGTTTTTGCGACAGCAGAAGCTGATTTCAGAAATATTCATCTTGGCGTGGATATCTGGACTGAAGCCGGAGCACCGGTTTTTTCACCCTTTGACGGTAAGATTCACAGCTTTCAGGATAATGCTGGATTTGGGAATTATGGAGCTACAATAATCCTTGAGCATTATTTAAGCGGAAAAAAACTTTATTCCCTTTATGGGCATCTTTTTCTATCTGATCTCGATGGAATAGAAATAGGTCAAGAAATGAAGACAGGTGAATTACTCGCTCACGTAGGACCATTTCCAGAAAATGGTGATTGGCCTCCACATTTGCATTTCCAGCTGATGTGGGATATGATGGGAAATGTGGGTGATTTTCCAGGAGTTTGCTCTCAGCGAGAAGTGGAAAAATATCAGAAGATCTGTCCAGACCCTAATTTGATTTTGCGAAGCGAAGTGCTTTAGGAATTGGCTTTAGTAATCAATCGCAATCCTTCCAGCGTCAAGTTTCTATCGATTTCCTCAAAAACTTCTGTCAGCGGAGTCAAAACTGAAGAAAGCCCACCAGTAGCTATAATCTGAAATTTCTGTTGTGTTTCATTTTCTATCGATTCCAGCATTCCCTTCACCAAGCCTGTATATCCATATAAAATCCCCGCCTGAATCGCATGGATGGTATTTTGGCCCAGTGCCGATGCTGGCATTTTCAATTCAACTTCTGGGAGTTTAGATGTGTTCTGAAAAAGTGAGTTTAGTGCTGTTTTCAGTCCTGGGACGATATTCACACCAATTATTTCTCCTTTCGCGTTTACCACAGTAAACGTGAGTGCCGTACCAAAATCCACTATGATTAAGGCTTTTCTAACCTTCGAATATCCAGCCATCACATTGCACATCAAGTCGGTGCCGATTTCATTTGGCCGAAGGCTTTTTATAGGAAGCTTTTGAAAACTTGCGGGAGAAATTAGGTAAGGCTGAGTACCGAAGTAGTTTTCGCAGAAATGAAGAATCTGCTCATTGATCTCAGGTACAACCGAGCTGAAGCCAATTTGCTTTATATCTGAAGGACTGATTCCATGCTCCAAAAAATACATGGGCACTTTCTTATGAAGTTGAGCCGCGAACTTGGAGGAATGTGTATCGATTCGGAAATGATTTTTCCAACTTTCACTCGCTTCATCATACAGCGCAAAAACCACATTTGAATTGCCGGCATCTATTGCTAAAAACATTGTTTCTCGGATTTGATTAAATTAGCCTTTCCCAAAATTAATCGGATTTATAAACTTTGAACATGTATACGCTAAGAGAAGGAAAAATCGAGGATTTATCTCGTGCATTGGAATTAATAAATGAGTTGGCACTTTATGAGAAAGCCCCTGAGCAGGTGACCAATACGCTTGCGATGATGGAAAAAGATGGATTTGGTGAAAATCCTGTTTTCGGGATGTTTGTTTGCATGAAAAATGAGACATCAGAAATTGTGGGCCTTGCGATTTACTATTATAGATATAGCACCTGGAAGGGAAAAAGGATTTACCTGGAAGATCTGGTCGTAACTCAGTCGGAGCGGGGAAATGGAGCGGGGAAATTGCTTTTTGATCGTATCATGAAGAAAGGGCTGGAAGAAAATTGCACCGGAATGATGTGGCAAGTGCTCGACTGGAATGAGCCTGCCATCAATTTTTATAGGAAATATGGTGCTGACCTTGAAGCGGGATGGTTAAATGCCCATTTGCAGGATTATGAGATTAAAAAACTTCTGAAAGAGTAGTGAATAAAAATATTGCAAATACGATATGGGAATATTGTATTTGCAATATAAAATAGTAACTTAGTGTGAGTTAAATGATTAGCCATGACACACACTTGGAAAATATCGTTTGGTGAAGCGGGAGCTAAGACCATACACACGGGTAATGATTCATATTATTTCTTCCAAGAGGCTATTTCTATGGCGAGTGAGCCAGCCGCAGTTTATGATTTGGCGGTTACTTTTCAGGACACAGGAGAGATTTTTGATTTTTTGGATTTTACGCAGCAGGATGTATCAGATATGCTGGAAGTAGACCCGAGTACGCTTTCACGCTGGCGCAAAGAGGACAAAAAACTCAATAAAATACTTACTAAGAGTATACTAGAGATGGATCAAGTGATCGCTAAAGGCGTCAGGATCTTTGGTTCGGAGGAGTTGCTTTCCCAATGGCTTCACACTGAGAATATTTCCCTAGGCGATCAAAAGCCAGCTACCCTTATGAAGAATCCTTATGGGATAGGTCGCGTGGATGAGGCGATGGAGGCGATGTCTTGGGGAGCGATGCTATAGGTTGTGAAGTATTTTAGGCTGATCGAAAATATAGGAGGTAGAGGCTCACTAGGATACGGGCTAGGGGCTGGAAGGTGGAATGAATATGGTACACCTGTTATCTACGGATGCAGTATCTCATCACTTAATTTCCTCGAGCTTTTGAGTATTAAAGGGGCCGTGGTTACTCAGAGTAAATGGAAGTTAGTCCTCCTTGAAATTCAAACCCCAATACCGGAACTAGAGGCTGGTCTTTTGCCTACTGATTGGAAAAATAGGCCTCATCCAAAATCAACTCAGGAGTTTGGAACAGCTTGGGCAAAAGGCATGATTTCTCCCGTTCTGAAAATCCCATCCTGTCGAATTCCTCTTAATAGCTATCCCAGCGAGCATAATCTTCTCATCAACCCCCTTCACCCAGATTTCAATACTGTGGTAAAAGTTGTTGAAGAATGGGATGTAAGTTTTGAGGTGAACTCCTGAGAGTAGAAGATTATAAAATTGGAAGATTGACAAATTGAATCGCTCTAAAACAAAAAACCGACGATTGCCGGTTTCTTGTTTTATATAAAATAGCTTTTTATCCTTTCACGCTATAATTAGGAGCTTCTCGAGTTACAGATACGTCGTGTGGATGCGATTCTTTTACACCAGCAGCTGTGATTTTCACAAACCTACCGTTCTTCTGGAGGTCTTCGATAGTCTGAGTACCGCAGTAACCCATACCTGCCTGAAGCCCTCCAACTAGTTGGTAAAGAACTTCAGAAACTAACCCTTTGAAAGGAACACGTCCCACGATTCCTTCTGGAACCAATTTTTTGATGTTGTCCTCAGCATCTTGGAAGTAACGGTCTTTAGAACCAGATTCCATCGCTTCCAAAGAGCCCATTCCTCGGTAGGACTTGAATTTTCTTCCTTGGAAAATGATCATTTCTCCCGGAGCTTCCTCTGTTCCTGCTAGCAAAGAGCCAATCATAATCGAACTTCCACCTGCGGCGATAGCTTTCACCAAATCACCAGAATACCGAATACCACCATCTGCGATGACAGGAACTCCACGGCCTTTCAAAGCCTCGGAACATTCAAATACCGCTGATAATTGAGGAACACCTACACCTGCAATGATTCTAGTTGTGCAAATAGACCCTGGACCTACGCCAACTTTAACAGCATCTGCGCCTGCATCGGCAAGAGCAATTGCCGCTTCAGGTGTAGCAATATTTCCAACGATAACTTCCAACTCAGGGAAGGCATCTTTAATTTTTCTACAAGTTTCAATTACTCCTTTAGAATGGCCATGAGCAGTATCAATTGAAACTACGTCGACTCCTGCATTTTTCAATGCCTCAACTCTCTCTACAATATCCGCAGTCACACCTACTGCCGCTCCTACACGAAGTCTTCCAAACTCATCTTTACACGCATTTGGCTTGTCTTTTCTTTTCAGAATATCCTTGTATGTAATCAAGCCTGTTAGCTTGTTTTCATCATCTACTATTGGAAGTTTCTCGATTTTATATTCCTGAAGTATCTCTTCTGCCTGCTCTAGCGATACGCCTGACTTAGCAGTGATCAAATTATCAACCGTCATGATCTCCCGAATAGGACGCTCCTGATCTTTGATGAATCGAAGGTCACGGTTGGTGATGATTCCTTTTAAAACTTTATTTTCATCAACAACTGGAATACCACCGATACTGAATTCACGCATGATAGACTCGGCATCCTTCACTTTGGCGCTGATATGAAGCGTGATAGGATCAAGGATCATACCTGCCTGAGAACGCTTTACTTTGCGCACTTGTGCAGCCTGTTGCTCGATAGTCATGTTCTTGTGAACGAATCCTAGACCACCTTCAAGGGCTATGGCAATAGCCAATTCGGCTTCGGTAACCGTGTCCATAGCAGCGGAAACCAAAGGAATGTTTAACCTGATTTTCTTGGTGAGTTGGGTAGAGGTATTCGTGTCGCGTGGAAGGACTTCTGAATAACCTGGGACTAAAAGCACGTCGTCGTAGGTGAGTGCTTCGTAAAGGAACTTATCTGAATTTGTATTCATGGCAAATATTGGTATGAGGTAACCCTATTTGCCCGTCAAAGTTACACACAAAATTCAATGCCAAACTAATCACCTCCAAAATAAATTTGGAATACCTTCCTATTTCTGGATTAAACCAAATATGAGGGCAGAATACTAATAGTGTGAAACTGAATTTTGTGTGTATTTAGATTCATTAACGCGACTGTGAAGTAGTCCGAAAACTTACTTCTTCTGTAGTCTTGCGATGTAGAATCCATCAAAGCCACTTTCCTGAGCAAGCACTTTCTGATCCTCGATCAATGTAAAGTCTTTGCCAGCTTCGCTTTCAAGAAATTTTGCGATTTGATCCTGGTTTTCTGATGGCAAAATACTGCAAGTAGCATAGACCATTTGTCCTCCTGGCTTGACCATGGATGGATAACTTTGGAGGATTTCCTGTTGTGTTTGACGTACTTTCTCTATAGACTCTTCGCTGAGTTTCCATTTGGTATCTGGATTTCTACGAAGTACACCAAGTCCAGAACAAGGAACGTCCAATAGTAATCTATCAGCCGTTTCTTTCATTCGTTTGATCGTTTTTGAGCCTTCAATCACTTTTCGCTCGATAATCGCAACACCATCACGACGAGCTCTTAACTTGGTTTGCTGTAGTTTCCATTCCTCCACGTCCATAGACAGAACTTTTCCTTTATTCTGCATCAAAGCTGCGATATGAAGGGATTTTCCTCCTGCACCAGCACAGGCATCAATCACTCGCATTCCTGGCTCAACTGCTAATGCTTGAGCCACCAGTTGCGAAGAGGCATCCTGCACTTCAAACATTCCTTCTTTGAAAGCTGGGTTACGGAATACATTGGTACGCTCATCCAAGATCAACGCATCTGGATAACCTTTGATGATATGTGTATGGATATTGTCCTCGGCCAGTCTGTTTTTGAGCTGCTCACGAGTGATTTTCAACGTATTGACACGTAACACCACTTGAGCTTCCTGATTTAAACTGTGGATTTCTGCTTCCCATTTATCTCCCAATTCCTTTTTTCCTAGCTCAAAAAGCCAATCAGGAACTGATTCCAACTTAGCGGGATCATCCAGTTTCTCGTATTTTTCTTGAATCTTGTCAGGATTGATTTTTGAGAACTCTTCCCAAGGCGGAAGACTATGTCCCTGCATCAGCCAATATGTCGCAAAAAGATCATACGGCTCCTTGCTTGGGCTCAAATAGTTTATAAGACGCCACCAACGAACCATCTCATAAGTAGTCTCTGCGATAAAAGATCGATCACGTGCACCCCATTTTGGGTTTGACTTTAACGTGCGCTCTATTACTTTATCAGCGTACTGACCTTCTTCAAAAATGGCTGCAAGTGCGGTATGAACTCCGCGGATGGTATTGTTGTGTAACTTCATAAGAAATAAATTCTGCACAAAGGTAGTTTTTCTTTCTGAGTCTGTCAGAATGAGATTTTTTAAACTAGCTGAGAAGGGCATTAAAGTCAGCTGATCTTAGCTTCTAAAATAGATTCATGGTTTTGATACCTTTGCCTTTTAATTTTCTAATCCCCCTAGATCCATGTCCACCTTTCAAGCGCTTATTTCCTCGTGGGCTTCCGAACTTTCTATCTATGAAAAGCAGGAGGCCGAATCATTGGTGAGCTGGCTGTTGGAGCATCATCTGGGATGGAGAAGAACGCAGATTTTGGATGAGGCCGATGATTCTTCATTTCCACAACAGCTTTTTGGTGATTTCGAGCGATTGAAGACTGGCAAGCCTATTCAATATATAATGGGAAAAGGACCCTTTTACGGAAGAGATTTTTTTGTCTCAGCAGCTACTTTGATCCCAAGAAATGAAACCGAGGAACTAGTGCATCTGATCATCAAAGAGAATCCGAAAGCTGGGTTAAGAATTTTGGACATAGGGACGGGAACGGGGTGCATCCCTATTTCATTGGCGCTTGAGATGAATAATCCAGAAGTTTACGCATTGGATATTTCTGAAGAAGCATTGAAAATTGCTATTCAAAATGCTGAAGCTTTGGGAGCAAAAGTGGCTTTCTCCACCTGCGATATTCTAAAACAAACCCCAGACGTATCGGATCTGGATATTTTGGTAAGCAATCCACCCTACATTCCTGAGCGGGAGAAAACTGATATGCATCGCAATGTGCTGGATTTTGAGCCTGGATTGGCTCTGTTTGTGAGTAATGAAGATCCACTGATTTTTTACAGAACCATCGCGAAAAAAGGAAAACACCTTCTAAAATCAGGAGGAAAACTGTATTTTGAAATCAATGAAAAGTACGGAATTCAAGTCGCAGAATTGATGAATGAGTTGGGGTACACTGAGGTAAAGGTTTTGAGGGATTTGAATGGGAAAGAAAGAATGGCATTTGGAAGACGTTAAATTTGAGTATCAAATACTTTAGTAGAAATATGAGCCAAAAGAAATGCCCCCATTGTGGAGAATGGTCAACTTGGACAAACAACTACGAGGATCGCTGTGAACATTGTGGAGAGTTACTATCTCCGATCGAACTAGAGCGCAAGGCAAAATTCATAGAGGAAAAAGATCGACAAGAAAAAGATTGGATGTTTTACATCAATCCAGAGGATTCAGAAATTAAAAAATTCTTTAAGAAATCAGGCAACCTATTTTATACCGTATTCATGGCTATCATGACTTTCATCATGTGGCTAATAGCCGCCTTACCTGGATGAGCATTATATTCAAAAATCCAATTTTCATATTCACCTCCTTAGCTTTTTGGACAAATCAATACCTTGAAAAATCGCTTGGAATCTATGTGCCTTTTTACCATTCATATGGCGATGATTTAATGGCAATGCCCGTAGTTTTTGGGATTTGCTTGCAATTGATGAGGTGGTGGCACCCGAAGCAGGGAGAACTCACCTTCGACACCAAGCAGGTGATCGTAGGTTTAGTGTATTTCTCTCTTGTGTTTGAAGTTCTGCTTCCCTTGAAATCATCTACTTACACTTCGGATCCACTGGATGTACTTTGTTATGTAATTGGAACTTTAGTTTTTCATAAGTTCATGAATAAACCTGCTCCCCGACCCAAAAAATCCCCGGCGCTTTAATCGTGGTAATTCCCTCTGGAATTTCCATCATTGTTGCATAGGTGATGGGCAAGATCAATTCACCGTTTTCATTTTGAATCTGCACGGGCATACCTTCTTTGCCATGAATATGGATACTGCTTTCCGCAAACCATTTTTTGAATTCTCCCGATTTCACAGGATAATATTTCCAATCTCCATCAAGAATTGTCAGATTGATCTGCTCTAGTTGGTCTTGTAAGTCAAGTGCTTTTAGATGAGAGATTCCCACCAAATGAACGGCTTTATGCTCTGTGGAAAGCAAATAATCAAGTCCCGTTTGCAAGTAGGCTTCATCCAAGGTCTTGATAAATTTCACAGGGTATTGCTCTTCCAGCAAGTGCTGATATTCTCTCTGGAATGCTTCTGAAGCTAAAATCACATCTATTTTGATTCCCCAACTCCGTACTTGATCTAGGGCCTTTTCGCTTACAAGCACCGTCGGCACCCATTCCAACAACGGGGAAACTTGATCAAATCGAACCTGATCCACTTCCAGAATTAGCACGGCTGGCTCCTGTTTATCTTTGACGAAATGATGTGAGGACATTATAACTGCATTTTTCTATAGAATTCTAGCGCATTTCTATAGGCCAAGCCTTCCAAGTCTTCCGGGCTCAACTTATCTTCCAGACTTTTGAGAAGTGAAGGATATTTTCCAGCATTCTCCACAAGAGGAAAATAGAAAGGAATACGTGATGGATCTCCAAAATCAATGGTATAAAAATAATCTGCTCCAAAGCAGATGGCTTTTTCGCCCCCAATTTGGAAGCCATGGAAAAGATGGTCAAATAGGCGCTCCGGCACTTCTGGATCGAGAAAAGCTCGAAGGAAATTCACTCCAATAATGCCTCCTCGATGAATGATTTCCTTTGCAAATTCATCGGTAAGATTCCTTGGATGATTCCAGATTTCCCGGAAGTTTGAGTGACTGGCAATTACTGGAATACCCAGTTGATTAGTATCGATATGGTTCAAAATACCCTCCGCAAGCAAATCCGAGGTATGTGAAAGATCAATTGGAATGCTTTTGCCCGCCATGTAATCCAACAGCTTTTTCCCGTCATCCTTCAGCCCTATTCCTTCAGTGTAATTTCCGCCTCCAAAGCGATTTTCTGTATGATGTGTCAAGCTGATGTAGGCAAGAGATTTCACCTGTTCCAGAATAAAATCAAACTGACCGTAGATTTCCTCCCAACTCGCATCTTCATCACCGAACCCTGCCGCATTTTCGACTGAAGCTTTTATCCCAACACAGTTTTGCTTGTCCCAGTTTTGAAGAAAACCTGCGTCTGCAAATGTTAAATCACTGTCATACTTCTCCAACAATTCAGAGAAAATCAGAGCTTGGCGCTTGGCCAAATTCATGCTTTCTGGCCTCACGTCTGTGTAGATGGCTAAAATCTGCATCCGTACATTTCCTTCTTGAAGCCAAGGAATAGCGCATGCGATTTCGCCTTTTTCGTAAGGATTTGCACTAGGAATTTTTGCCAGATAGGACAGCAAATCACAATGTGTATCGATTATGGGGAGGCTCATCATTTTTGGGGGTTAAGGCAAAGTAAGCCAAAAAAACGTATGTTTTTTAATACTTTTAGGGTGCATTACTATGATAGTAATCATCAAATAGATTTTTAATCTCACCTGAAAAATAAGCAATATGGCCTTAGCTCAACCTTTCAACTTCAAAAAATGGATAGATGAAAATAGACATCTACTCAAGCCCCCTATTGGAAATCAGCAAGTTTACAAAGGCAATGATGACTTCATCGTCATGGTCGTAGGTGGTCCAAATTCCCGAAAGGACTATCATTCGAACGAGGGGGAAGAATTCTTCTATCAGATTGAAGGCGATATTGTCCTTAAAGTAATCGAGGACGGCAAGCCAAAGGACATTCATATCCGTGAAGGTGAAATATTCCTACTTCCTTCAAAAGTACCTCACTCTCCCCGTCGTCCGGCAAATACAATTGGTTTGGTGATTGAGCGCTACAGGAGAGCTGGGGAAGTGGATGGTTTTATCTGGCACTGTGAAAACTGCGGGGAAAAGCTCTATGAGGAATTTTTCGAAGTAACTAACATCGTTACCCAGCTTCCACCTGTCCAAGAGAGGTTTTGGGGAAACCCTGATCACACTACCTGCAAAAACTGCGGAACAGTAATGGAGAAATAGAGTTTTACAGTTGAAAGGTTAGAAAGTAGCAAAGTTGAAAAGTTACTACCTGCTATTTTCACAAGTATCTATTACATGTTTACAACCCAAATATTACAAAAATGAATTACCAATATTCAGCTGAATTTGCTCGTGAAATGGATGAGAATGATTCTCTTTCACATTTTAGGGACAGGTTTCTTTTTCCTAAAGTAGATGGAAAAGATGCCATCTATCTCTGCGGAAATTCACTGGGCTTACAACCCAAATCAGCTAAGGATTACATAGGCAAAGAATTGGTAAACTGGGCTGAAATGGCAGTGGATGGGCATTTTCATGGAGAAGATGCCTGGATGTTTGTTAAGCAAAAATCAAAACCGGCACTTGCGGAGATAGTTGGAGCTCATGAGCATGAAGTAGTCGCTATGAACAACTTATCAGTAAACCTGCATTTGCTGATGGTTTCATTTTACCAGCCAACTAAGGAACGATATAAGATCATCGTAGAAGCCGGGGCCTTTCCTTCCGATCAATACATGCTGGAAACTCAGGTGAAATTTCATGGTCTTTTACCCGAAGAGGTGATTGTAGAGCTCAAACCACGAGAAGGTGAGCATACACTTCGTACGGAGGATATTTTAGCAGAAATAAGAAATCAGGGTGATTCCCTGGCGATGGTGAATATGTCGGGTTTGCAATATTATACCGGGCAGGTTTTTGACATGAAAGCCATTTCTGCGGCAGCCCATGAAGTGGGAGCTTATGCGGGATTTGACTTGGCTCACGCAGTGGGAAACGCACCTCTGAGCCTCCATGATTGGGATGTGGATTTCGCTACTTGGTGCAGTTATAAATACATGAATTCAGGCCCAGGAAACGTTTCAGGGGTATTTATCCATGAGCGTTTTGCTGAGCGCCCAGATATGAATCGTTTTGCTGGCTGGTGGGGACATGATCAGGAGCAGCGCTTCAAAATGGAAAAGGGATTTATCCCTATGCATGGAGCAGACGGATGGCAGCTTTCCAATTCGGATATTATTGGTTTGGCAGTTCATCAGGCATCCTTGGATATTTTTCAGGAAGCAGGAATTGCAAACTTGAGAAGAAAATCTGAACAGCTGACAGCATATTTAACCTATTTAATCGAAGAAATCAGTGGAAATTCAGGGGTTTTGGAAATTATTACTCCTAAAAATCCTGCGGAAAGAGGCTGTCAGTTATCTTTGCTCATTCATCGCGGAGGCAAGGCTGTATTCGATGAATGGTATAAATACGGAGTAGTAGGCGACTGGCGCAATCCAAATGTGATCCGCTTGGCACCTACACCGCTCTATAACAGCTTCCTAGACGTGTTCCGATTTGCACAGATTTTGGAACATTCTCTGAAGAAATTCGCTTAAAGGAAGCGTGGATAAAACAATCCAAATGGAAAAGAACCAAGTTACCGTATTAGGAGCCGGATTAATCGGATCCCTTATGGCGATATATCTGAAGCGTCAAGGCTTAGAAGTGGATGTCTACGACAAGAGGCCTGACAAACGTAAATCAACCTTCGAGGAAGGCAAAAGATCCATCAATATGGCGCTTAGTCACCGCGGTTGGAAGGCATTAGAGGAAGTTGGATTGAAAGATAAAGTGATGCCTTTGGCTATACCTATGTATGGTCGCAAGGTTCATGATGAACATGGAGTAACTAGGTTTATTTCCTACGGTAAAGAAAACCAAGCAATATATTCGCTTTCTAGAGGAAAATTCAACCAGCTCTTGGTAGAAGAAGGTGAAAAACTTGGTGCCAATTATCACTTCGAGCACAAATGTCTCGAAGTAAATTTCAATTCACAAGAAATTACATTCCAAACACCATCAGGAGAAGATAAGATTAAAGCTCCAGTCTTATTTGGATCTGATGGCGCATACTCATCGCTTAGATTAGCGATGCAAAAGCAAATCCGCTTCAACTACAAGCAGGAATACATCACGCACGAATACAAGGAATTAACTATTCCGGCTACTGCTGATGGTGAATTCGCCATGGATCCAAATGCCTTGCATATTTGGCCAAGAGGCAAGTTTATGCTAATTGCCCTTCCAAATCCTGATAAGACGTTTACTTGTACTTTGTTTTTACCACATAGTGGTACCAAAGTATGTTTTGACAAAATCAATGACGAGCATGATCTGGAGATCTTGTTCTCAAATTACTTTGATGATGCATATCAGTTGATGCCAAACTTAATGACGGAGTTTTTTGCTAACCCTACTTCGGCGTTGATTAATGTGGAATGTTTCCCATGGGTTCAGGGCACAAGTTTGCTGATGGGAGATGCAAGTCATGCGATGGTTCCTTTCTATGGTCAAGGCATGAATTGTGGCTTCGAGGATTGCTCCATTTTGAATGGTTTGATCGATAAGTTCGGGACAAATTCCTGGGATTTGGTTTTTGAGAAATTCCAGAAAAAGCGTAAAGTAGATACAGATGCTATCTGCCAATTGGCGATGGAGAATTTCGAAGAAATGAGTGATTCTGTTGCCGATCCAAAATTTATCCTTCGGAAAAAAATCGAGGCTAAACTGTATGAATTGTATCCAAATGATTGGGTTCCGTTGTATTCTATGGTGACTTTCACAGATATGCGATATTCTGAGGCTTATGCCCAAGGAAAGCTGCAGAAAGCAATAATGGATAAAGTCATGGCCGATCCGCTGATTACAGAAAACTGGAATAAACTCGACTACGAGGATATTATCTATAAAATGGAAACAGCTAAAGCGGTGTAATTTTTTAACCGCAGGGCATGCTGAGTCCCGATAGCCATCGGTAGCGCAGAGAAGGCACAGAGGAAAAACAGGTTCAGGTCGGTAGGTTTGGACCTGTTTTTTTGTCGAAAATTTAGTTTCTTCTGCTAGCTTTACGAAAAGCAATTTTCCTGCTTAACCTAAAGCTCCATATGCGCCTTCTTCGGAAAGCTCTGTGGTCTCTACGATTAAGAAAAAAGGCGCTGATCTCTCAACGCCTTAGCTTTTATAAAACCGTCCTGAATTGCCTCAGGAATCGCACATCATTTTCGGTAAATAATCGAAGATCTTTGATTTGATATTTCAGCATGGCTATTCGCTCTATGCCCATACCGAAGGCAAAACCGGTATATTTCTTAGAATCAATCCCACAGTTCTCCAAGACATTAGGATCTACCATTCCGGATCCTCCGATCTCTACCCAGCCGCTGCCTTTGCAGACATTACAGCCTTTGCCTCCACAGATAAGACAGGTGATGTCTATCTCTGCACTAGGTTCAGTGAATGGGAAATAAGAAGGCCTGAATCGTACTTTCGTTTCTTTGCCAAACATCTCTTTGGCGAAATGATAAAGCGTGTTTTTCAAATCTGCGAAACCAACATTCTCATCCACATACAATCCTTCCACTTGGTGGAAAATACAATGTGCACGAGCTGAAATAGCTTCATTTCTATACACTCTTCCTGGAGAAAGGGTACGAATCGGAGGTTTCTGGTTTTCCATCACTCTCACCTGTACCGATGAAGTGTGTGTTCTTAAAGCGATATCAGGATTCTTTTCAATAAAGAAAGTGTCCTGCATCTCACGAGCCGGATGATTTTCAGGGAAATTCAACGCGGTGAAATTATGCCAATCGTCTTCAATCTCTGGACCTTCGGAAAGGTTGAATCCTATCCTCTCAAAAATATCAATGATACGCTGACGGGTAGCAGTCAGTGGATGGATTCCTCCCAAACTTTGATTGGAAGGAGGTAGGGTCAAATCAATATCAGCTGATTTTGACTTCTTATTTGCTTGGTTGACTTTCTCGATCAGCTCTTGGAATTTCTCTTCAGCCAGTTGCTTCACGCCATTAACCAACTGTCCATAGACTCTTTTCTCTTCATTTGGGATTTTTCCCATGCCTGCAAAAAGCTCTCCCATAACAGATTTTTTGGAGATATACTCCATTCTATAGGCTTCCAATTCTTCTGGATTACTGGCATCTGCTGCCGCAATAGCAGTTTTGATCGCTTCGATTTTCTCTTGGTACATGGGATTCAAATTATTCGATGGGCAAAGCTACCAATTTTGAGGTCTTTTGGAAAGCCTAAAACCTGTCTTTAGACTTGCAAATCCCAACAGATCAGAAAATTTTTAAAAGGAAACAAATCAAAAGGCCTGAAGGTAAATGACTGGAAGAAGTTCTGATGATCTCGTAAATCACATATCAAAATTCGTAAATTTTTTAATCTCTGTAAATCCAATCCCTCATTACCTCCCGTATCTCCTTCCAAATAAAGAAACCAAAAAAATCATCAAACTATCAAGATCATGAAAATTCAAAATTTCTTCAAAGTGGCTTTCGCAGCCTTCATTTTTCTTTCTGCAAACCTAGCTTTTGCTCAGATGGAAAAAACAAAAATGGTAGGTGGAGCAGAAATGTATCCTTCCAAAAACATCGTGGCAAATGCAGTGAATTCTGCAGATCACACCACATTAGTAGCGGCAGTTAAAGCAGCAGGCTTGGTAGAGACACTACAAGGAAAAGGTCCTTTTACTGTTTTTGCACCAGATAACATGGCTTTCGATAAGCTTCCTTCTGGAACGGTAGAGACACTATTGAAGCCAGAAAATAAGGCTACACTTCAAGGCGTTCTTACTTACCACGTGGTAGCTGGTAAAATGGGATCCAAAGAAATCGCAGCTGCGATCAAAAAAGGGGACGGCAAAGCTGTACTCACTACCGTTCAAGGCGGAAAACTGACTGCTTGGATGAAAGGTAAAGACCTATATATCACTGACGAAAACGGTGGACAATCTAAAGTTACAATTGCGGATGTATGGCAATCCAATGGGGTGATACACTCTGTAGATACAGTGGTTCTTCCTAAGATGTAATTGTTGCTTGTGACCCAATTACCGAGCCGGCTCCGAAAGGGGTCGGCTTTTTTTGTTTATAAAAGCACTGCTGGAATTTTAAAAACCGCTATCCCGGGATCTTCATCCGTGGTGAGTCCGTAGATTTTGCCAAGGGATTCGTCCACAGCAATTCCCCGAATTGATTGGTCAAGTTCCATTTTGGCTACCATTTCACCTTCATGAGTAAGGACATATACTGTTTCAGAATCTTTGCCTGTTAGTTGTATTTCCTTTTGACTTTGGCCGCTATAAAGGGCATAAATAAGATTTTCACCAACTGCAATATCTTTATACCCATATTTTTGATCCATTGGAATTACCAACGTTGTATTTGACCCAGATCCTGAAATAGTTGCAGGCGGAAGTTCCAATCGAGGTCCATCTATATTAATAAATGATTTGGTTTCATAATTAAAGATCTCTATTCTATCACGATACAAACTGGCTTTAACGAAAACTTTTTTTGCCGAATTTGATTTCAGCTTTCCTTTATTATAGGTGCTTAAAAGAAAATTGTCCATCTCTGGTCGTTCAGGAATTTGCTTCCATTCTCCGTAGCCACCAATTCGATTGCCATCAAAATCAAACTCGGTCAGTTTATTTGGACTATCTGCCATCAAACCTATAAATGTTCCATTATTAGTCAGATATACTGTATAGGCTAAGATCATATTTTCAGGTTGACGGAATTCCCGAATTGATAATCTTGATGTATCGAATAGATTAAATTGCGACATTTTTTTACTCATCACCGCATTAATCCAAAAAGTAGAATCAGATAGTCCAGGGTCGAAAATGTCGGAGTCTGAGATTTGACCTGGCCCCTCGCCAATAATTCCTTTGGAGGAGTAAAGTGAAAGAGGGTTTTTTCTAATTATATGAATCAAGGGTTTATCCGAAGAAATTCTATAGCTCTCCTGAATGATTAAAAATTCTCCTTTTTGGTCAATCTTTCTTGGATTAAGTATTTCCGGAAAGAAAACTTTTTCTCCTTTGAGTTGAAATATAGGTTTACCATTCCTTTCAAAATCGAAATTAGTATATGGTTTATTATTGGTACATCCCCATATACTCAGGATGAGGGTTAAAAGTAAAAATGTACGTGATCTTTTCATTCGAGTAGGTAAGAGAACACTTGAGAACACTTGAAAATTAGGACTGCTGTGATTTGCGTATTTAGGAATTTAACAAGTTCCATTTTTCAAAATAAAGGCTATCCCTAATATGAGATAGCCTAACTATTGAATTACCCTATTACCATAGTGCAAGTGGATGCCGTTCTAGTTTCATCTTCAGGCCAAGGGTCCCCCAATCTATCAACGCAACCTTCTCCTGTAGGGCAACAAATGTGATCTCCTGGTAGCGGGCCGGCACCCTGAGCACTAGATTCAGCGCTGCTAAACATAAAGGCAACTCCCACAAAGAAAAGCCCTCCAACAAGTAATTTTTTAAACTTTCTCATGATTACGAGTATTTAGGGGTTAATAACTAAATCAAATTTATTGAAATTCAAGGAAAATCCTCCTATAATTATAGGGACAAGCAGGGGGGGGGGGGGGGTAGCCGGCATAAATTCGGTTTGAATGGTTTTTCATGCTAAAATCTATTTTTGTGGAAATTTTAGATGAGTAAATAGCTTATCAAAATCCAATAGAAGTATGCCTTCTCTTGAGTAATTTATAAGTTTTCATTAGGTTCTCTGCAATGGAAATAACAGCAACCCCTGGATCTTCATCTGTGGTCAGTCCATAGATTTCATTGGTCTGCTCGTTAATGGAAATTTGAGAAACTGATCTAACTTTTTCCATGGAGAACCAAAACTAAATGATGCACTCGTCGGTTAAAAACCACAAAAAAACCGACTGAATTTCTCCAGTCGGTTTGAAGATCGATTGATCTGGTAAATCTTAATTCAAAGTTCGTAATTAAGATCTTACCAAGTTCTTCCGCCTCTAGGAGGGCCACCTCTCCAAGGCATAGATCCACCGTCGTTTTCTGGTTGCTTGAAATTACCCAGGATGTAAGTGAACGTCAGCAAGCCGTAGCGAGTCAAGACGTTTGTATAAACATCGGAAACTGACACATCGGAGATAGTTCTTGAAATGCTGTTGTTCTGGTTAAGTAAATCAAAGATGACCACTTTCAGCTCAGCCTTATTGTTTTTAGCAAATCTATAACCAGCTTCCATATTCCAAAGCCAAACAGACTGATCAAATCCTTCAGAAAGTCCTCTATACAAGCTATTGCTGATTGTATTTCCCATAAATAACTTTCCGTCATTTGGAGAGTAATACAAACGAAGATTTGACTCTTGAACATAATAATTGTTCTCCAAAGCCGCCTGTAAGCTTGAATTTACGATGGTATAAGTACCGGTAGTGCTAATGGTAAAATCTAAGTTCTTACTGATGTTGGAAGTAAAGGTGATCCCCTGACCCAAGTTGATGTTGTCATTGATGTTTTTCTCACCGTTGATCATACCAGGAGATCTGTTAAATCCAATACGCGTGTTCAAGTTCATATTGGTTTTGATTCCCTTTAAAGGCGTACCATAGCTCACAAAAACAGTACTATTCATAGCCCCATCCAAATTGACGGGCATGGAGATTTGTCCGCCTGGGCGTAGCAGAATTTCGTTATTGATCAAGGTATCCTGAGAAGCTATATAGGTACTGTTACCGATGTTATTCTTAGTAGTAGATAGGTTTACAAACATGAAGAAGCTTTTATTTTTCTCCATATTGAATCGACCGATATTGGCGAAGATGCTGTTCTGATAGCTCTGAGCAAGATTAGGATTACCTACGCTAAGGTTCAGCGGGTTCTGATTATTTACCACATTCTGAAGCTGGCTTACAGATGGTTCATCAGTGCTGGTTCTATACCTGACCCGGAAGTTCATACCTGTTTCTCTATTTCTATAGCTCACACTTGCGCTAGGAAGTAGGTTATTGAAATCACGTACGAATACCCCTTCTGTTGGGAAAAAAGCCTCGTTATCCAATTTGGCATATTGATAATCCAGGTTTGCACTCAAATTCCAACCAGAGCTATTGTAAGCATAGCCAGTTCGTAGTCTCTGAGTGATGAATTTGTTGTTAAATTCATTACTCAATGCGGTATCCAAGACTGGAATATTTTCTGCGTTTAGGACTCTGGTTTTTTGATCGGAATCAGTTTTATTGTTACCGACCTGATATCCTAGTGTTGCTATAGACTTTTCGCTAAGCGGTTCAGTTAAGGTTGCATTTACTCTGTAATTGAATCCCTTGGATAGCAGATAAGTTTCTTGCAGGGTCGTATCTAATTGATTTCTACGATAGTCTTCACTAGCGGCAGATAGCTCCGAGTCTTGGTCTCTATTGCTCCAAGATGTATTGATGTCAGTAGATAGCGTTCTGCCTTTTTTATCAAACTTGTATCGATAGGTGATATTATTGCCGAAACTGTAAGAGCTGTTAGTAGCATTAGTAATAGAGCGAAGTGAAGAAAGCGAATCCGTACCATTAGCTAAAGTCAATGCGTCTCTATCATTAAATGTGTTGCTGGTCTGAAATGAAATATTCGGGGTAATGATCAAGGAATTTTTCTCATTTAGATCTGCTTCGATTCGGGCATTTGCTCTGTGATTGAAGTTTTCCACTGAATTGATCAGGTTTTCCTGATAATTCTGTGTAGTAGTTTCATTAATTACCGTCTGGCGATTTGTGATCTGTCTTAAAGTATTCTGAGTATTGTTAAAGAAATAACTACCCGTGAAATTGACTTTAGAACCCCATTTGTCACTGTAGTTCAATCCCATAGCATTGGTAGTAATTGTCCCGATATCATTTCCTCCATAGAAATTGTTACCTCCTCCGCCAAAGCCTCCACGGCCTCTTCCTCCTCCTCCTGAATTAGCATTTACACCTGCTAGGTCATCACTGGAGAAGTTTTGTTGATTGATATTGTTAAATAAACCCAAAATGGACATTCTTCTATCCCCGTTGAAAAGGTTTAAACTTCCACCCGCATTATATCTATCATCGGTCCCGTAGCCAGCATACCCTCTTCCGAATTGTCCATTTTTTCTATCCTCTCTCAAGATAATGTTGATCGTCTTGGTATAAGTACCATCATCAAAGCCAGTCAATCGACTTTGGTCTGATCTCTGATCCAATACTTCCACTCGATCAATGGCATCTGCAGGTAAGTTCCGCAATGCAATATTTGGGTCAGATCCGAAAAATTCTCGCCCGTCAACCAGGATTTTCTGAACGTTCTCTCCTTGTGCCTGCACTTGACCATTTTGGATAGTAACTCCTGGTAATTTTCTCACAAGGTCTTCTGCCATTCCATTTTCTTTTGTCTTAAATGCACTGGCATTGAAAGAAGTCGTATCGCCTCTCATTTCTCCCAATGGACTTTGACCTTCGATAATGACTTCGCCTAAAACCTGCGCATCTTCTACTAAGGTCAAGACTCCCAATTCCACAGGCTCTCTTCCTGTATGTACCCTAGAAATTGTCTCGTATCCAATAAACTTGATTTCGATTTTTACTGAAGGAATTCTTGGTCTAGCGATTTCAAATTGTCCCTTGGCATCCGTTACTGTACCTGCTAAAAGTGAATCTGTTACAGTTTTAATCAGAACATTTGCTCCTGCCATTGGCGTCTTAGTGGCGCCATCCATGACGGTACCAGTGAATTTTCTCTCCGGACGATCTTCTCCTGTAGGTCTCTGTCCGTAGGCTGTATAGCTAATTAATAGGCTAAAAATCAGAACTATACCTGGGTAGTGTTTTTTCATAATTATGCGAATTTCTACCACTTTGACCGATAAGCAATATCAAAGGTTTATTCCGCATCTTAAGAAAAATAAGAATGGATGTTGAAGCGGATAAATGGTATAAAAACCATTTAAAAATCAGACGAACTAAATTTTTCCCATCAAGTCCGCATACGAGATTCCAAAGTGGCTGTTGTCATAGATGGCTTCACCATTTCTAATTAGCAACACCTGTGGGGATTCATGTGGAACACGAAATTCTCTAGCTACCAAATCTGATAAATCACGACTAGCTATCAAATCCAAAAAATATGGAATTACCTTTTCAGTGTCTGAATCTTGCCATTTACGAAGTAGGCGATCCAAAGACATGCTACTGATAGAGCACCGTGTACTATGCTTGAAAATCAAGACTGGTTTTTCTTCGCTCAATGTCTTGATTTCCTGTATTTGGCCAGCTTCAGTGAGTTTATTCCAATTCATTTTCTTGATTTTATATTTTTGGGGCAATAGTTGTAGAAGAAAAACTACCCTACGAAAATCAAACTTCATTTATGAAAATACAGTTCCGCAGTCGATTTATAAATTTTCCAATAATTATTGTTTTTATAATCCTTTTTTCATCCGGATGTAAAAGCATTAATCCTGCCGCCAACCCAAAATCATCCCCTCCTCCTAATGCTCTGGCTGGAGTCAATATGCCTCTGAAAATTCCTAAAGAAACATTAAGTAAACTTCTAAATGGTCAGATTCCTACGACCTTACTTCAAGAGAAAGGATTGGATATGGGAAGTGGAATTACCGGTGACTTGCAGTTAAAGAGAAATGGAACGATTACATGGACAGCGTTGGATAGTCAGCGAATTCAATTAACTGTACCAATCAATGTCTTGGGTGAGGTAGGGTTAAAGCCTAAAGGTCTGGGGAGTCTCTTTCAGTCCAAATTACCATTAGATGAGAATTTTTCACCTGTATTTGTAATTGACCCTGTAATAAATTCAAACTGGGGAATTGGCGCTGAGAGTTTCGAACTGGTAGAGTTGGGAGGAAATTTAGCTGTAGATGTATTGGGGATGAAGGTTGACTTGAGTGGTTTGCTCAGCAAAGAATTGATAAAATGGGGGAATGACAACTTAACGGGAGGAAAAGAAATAGCAAGTTTGAAAACCTTGGTAGATCTTGCCTGGGCTCAGGTCGGCAAGCCTATTAATATAGATTGGATTGGAGGAAACACCGCCTTTTCCATCCAACCACAACAAGTAAAACTCACAGAATTTTTTGATACAGGGCAGAACTATAATCTCTGGTTAGGAATGAATGGCAAGGTAAATTCCCACCCTGCTAACGCTGCACCATCAAGAGCTTTTCCACTTCCAGAGCTTAGTCCAAATGAAAATTCTAAAAATGAGTTAGACCTGTTGTTTCCTTTAGCAGTAAGTTATACTAGCCTTGATGAGCTTTTGAAGCAAAATTTAGAAGGAATTCCCATACGAGTGGATAAAAAGACAACAATGATTCCTTCAAACATCAAAACCAGGGCTTTCGGTGATTTAGTAGCAATCAACTTGGATTTTGATGCCGAGCAAACTAACGGGAAAACGTTGAGCGGAACGCTATTCATTGTGGGAAAACCAGAATATAACACCTCTACCCAAAGTTTGATTTTTGAAGATGTTAATTTCAAAATGGAAAGTGGAAGCCTCGGTGCTCAAACTGGCGTAGGACTGAAAAAGTGGAAAATCATTAAAAGTATAGAGAGTAAGGCCGTTTTCCCAATTGGTGAAATGCTAACGGAAAGCTTGGGAAATATCACTGAACGACTGGGATTAAATACGCCGATTATGGATTTAAAAGTCACTGATCTTAATATTGAGCCTTCAGGATTTTATCCTATGGGAAAAGAGCTAGTCATTCATATGAAGGCCGAGGGAAAAATTGACGTGAAATGGAAATAATAAAGTAGTCTTCTCTAACAGACTTATCTCTTGGCTCGGTTAAGAGTTATAAAAACAAATTGATGACATTCTGTCAAAAAGCAGAAAAGGACTATGATTTGTAAAGTGTTACTTATGAAGAACTATCATCCTATAATACGGTACATACGAAGAATCCTATGGTCATTGATAGTCGCATTTATGGTTGGAGTACACAATTTTTACAAGCAAGAGATGGACTCTGCAGATTCTATTGTGTCATCTATTCAATTGGACGAAGAGCAAGATGACTCTTCTCCAAAGGATTAAAAAATAGCCAAGACTCTATATTCTAAAGTCTTGGCTCTGAATTTTTGGTTCTTTCGTTACTTTTTTCCTTCAATAATCTTTGTCACCACATCCGGATCAAGCAGCGTGCTAGTATCGCCCATATTATCAAGCGAACCTTCTGCTACTTTTCGCAGAATACGTCGCATGATTTTTCCAGAACGTGTTTTTGGTAACCCTGAAACCAATTGAATTTTATCTGGTTTGGCAATTGGGCCGATGATCTTCGAGACCATTTCTTTAATCTCATTGATCAGATTATCCTCCGTACGATTAGTCAAATCGGCGATTACATAGGCATAGATTCCTTGACCTTTAACCTCATGAGGATAACCTACTACGGCTGATTCAATCACCTTCGGGTGCTCATTGATCGCATTTTCTACCTCAGCAGTACCCATTCTATGACCTGACACATTGATCACATCATCTACACGACCGAGAATTCTATAGTATCCATCATGATCACGTTTCACGCCATCACCTGTAAAATACATTCCTTTATAAGTAGAGAAATACGTCTGCTTGCAACGCTCATGATCTCCATAGGTAGTTCGGATCATGGAAGGCCATGGGAACTTAATACAGAGATTTCCCTCCACAGAATTGCCCGTCAACTCATTTCCTTCAGGATCTACAATACAAAGCTGAACCCCCGGAAGTGGAAGCGTAGCATAAGCAGGTTTGGTAGGAGTTATTCCAGCAATCGGAGAGACCATAATTCCACCAGTTTCTGTTTGCCACCAGGTATCCACGATTGGGCATTTATTTTTACCGATATGAGTATGGTACCAATGCCAAGCTTCTTCATTGATCGGTTCACCTACAGAACCCAAGACTTTCAGCGAGCTTAGGTCATATTTTTCAATCTCTACTGTACCATATGCTTGTAATGCTCTTATGGCCGTAGGGGCGGTGTAGAACACATTCACTTTGTGCTTTTCCACTACAGCCCAAAATCTTCCACAATCTGGAAAAGTCGGAACTCCCTCAAACATTAGCGTAGTAGCACCGGCCAAAAGTGGCCCGTAAACTATGTAGGAATGTCCAGTAATCCATCCCACATCCGCGGTACACCAATACACATCTCCTTCAGAATATTGGAATACGTTGTCAAAGGAATACTGAGAATAAACCATGTATCCTCCCGTAGTGTGAACCACGCCTTTTGGTTTGCCAGTAGAGCCAGAAGTGTAAAGAATGAAAAGCATGTCTTCACTGTCCATTTCTTCTGCAACGCATTGTTCTGATTCTTCAGCTATAACCTCATGCCACCAGAAGTCGCGGCCTTCTTTCATAGTCACTTCCTGCTTGGTACGCTCATAGACAATCACAGTTTCCACTGAGCTTTTCTCCAACGCTTCATCTACCACCGCCTTTACAGCGATTTTCTTGCTTCCACGGAAATTCCCATCCGAAGTTAAAATTGCTTTTGCTTCACAGTCAATCACTCGATCTGCCAAAGCCGAACTGGAAAATCCAGCAAATACAACGGAGTGAATAGCGCCTATTCTGGCGCATGCAAGCATTGCAATAGCTGCTTCCGGCACCATGGGCATATAGATTATTACCTTATCCCCTTTGCCTATTCCTTTACTTTTAAGCGCATTTGCAAAGCGATTTACTTCGTAAAAAAGCTCTTTATATGTAAGAGTTCTACCTGCTTCGTTAGGATCATTTGCTTCCCAGATGATTGCTGGGCGATCACCGATAGTAAACAGGTGCCGTTCAAAAATATTTTCTGTGATGTTAAGTTTTGCATTCAAAAACCACTTTACATCGGGTTCGTCGAAGTTCCATTTCAATACCTTAGACCAGCGTTTTCTCCAATGAAATGAATCCGCAATTCTCGCCCAAAACTCTTCCGGTTGGGTTACACTTTTTTGGTATTCGTAGAGGTATCCACTGAGGGTATGTATTCTGTCACTCATGATAATCTTGGTTTATTGTTTTCAATTCCAGGTAAAATACCCACTAATTTAATGATCCTGTGCCTTTCCAGCACCACGAGGGATCCTTATTTCCTCCACCATGTCCTGCACTTCTTGAGGCGGAGCTGGCGTAAGGTGGGAGACAATCCCGCATACTAGAAAGTTAAGGATCATGCCAAGCGATCCAATTCCTTCTGGAGAAACTCCAAACCACCAGTTTTCGGCAGTATTCAATTCCGGGCTGATAAATTTGAAGTAGACAATGTAAAGAATGGTAAATACCAAACCAGTAATCATTCCTGCAATTGCTCCTTCCTTGTTTATTCTCGTAGAGAAAATCCCCATAATAATGACAGGGAAAAAGGAAGCGGCTGCCAATCCAAAGGCAAAAGCCACCACTTGTGCGACAAACCCTGGAGGATTCACTCCAAAATACCCCGCAAGAAGTACTGCTCCAGCAGCTGCAAATCGGGCAATTCTTAATTCCTTTTTATCCGAAATCTCAGGTCTGAAAGTCTTAAACAAATCTCTTGAAACTGAAGTCGAAATTACCAAAAGCAATCCAGCCGCAGTAGAAAGTGCCGCAGCCATCGCTCCGGCAGCAACTAAACCCACCACCCAATTTGGGAGTTTCGCAATTTCTGGACTTGCCAACACCATGATGTCCCGATCAATCGTCAGTTCATTTGCTTCTGCGTCAGCAACATATTGCACCTTCCCATCACCATTTTTATCGTCTACCTTAATCAAGTCTGTTTTCTCCCAAGTTGAAATCCATTCAGGAAGCTCCGAAATATTCTTTTCAGACGTGGTGTCAATGGCATTATAGATCCCAAAAGCTGCTATCGCAGGAGCTGTGGTGTATAGAATGGCAATAAATACCAAAGCATAGCCCGCAGAAAGTCTTGCGTCTTTTACTCTAGGGACGGTGAAAAAGCGAACAATCACATGCGGCAAACCAGCCGTCCCCACCATCAAAGCCAACGTGATCATAAACATGTCCGTGATACTTTTCCTTCCGGAAGTATAAGCAGCAAAACCAAGCTCAGTAAGCACCCCATCTAATTTATCGAGAAGCGGAGTTCCATCTGCTACAGATCCTCCCAGACCAAGTTGAGGAATCGCATTTCCTGTCAGCTGCATGGAAATGAAAATCGCAGGCACCATATACGCGAAGATCAACACACAATACTGTGCGACTTGCGTGTAAGTGATGCCCTTCATTCCACCAAGCACTGCATAGAAAAACACAATGCACATCCCTATCACTACGCCCCATTCTATTGGGACTTCCAAGTATCTCGAGAATACAATACCTACCCCACGCATTTGGCCTGCTACGTAGGTAAAAGAGATAAATAAGGCACAAATCACCGCTACTACTTTGGCGGTTTTCGAATAGTAACGATCGCCAACGAAATCAGGAACGGTGAACTTGCCGAATTTCCGAAGGTAAGGTGCAAGCAAAAGTGCGAGCAAAACGTACCCGCCTGTCCAGCCCATCAAATAAACCGAACCATCGTATCCAGCAAAGGAAATGATACCGGCCATAGAGATAAAGGAAGCGGCAGACATCCAGTCCGCAGCAGTTGCCATCCCATTGGCTAAGGGAGAAACTCCTCCACCAGCGACATAGAATTCTTGGGTAGATCCGGCACGCGACCAGATCGCAATACCAATGTATAATGCAAAAGATAATCCTACGAGAATGTAGGTCCAGGTTAAAATTTCCATAGTTTTTAGCTTAAAAAGTTATTCTTCGTCCACATCAAATTCCCTATCCAATCGGTTCATTCGCACCACATAGACAAAAATCAGAATCACAAAAGCGAAAATTGACCCCTGCTGAGCGAACCAGAATCCAAGTTTGTAACCACCAAGTCGGAATTGATTAAGCTCATCTACGAAAAGTATTCCGCAGCCAAATGAAACCACAAACCAAACTGCTAAAAGCAAGAACAGGGTTTGGAGGTTTTTCCTCCAATAGGCTTTCATTTTTTCATTTTTTGCAGACATGGGTTAGGGTTTAGGCTAATAAAATAAAACTTGCCTTGAAGCTAGCGAATGCATCCATAGGAATGCAAGCTGTTTTCCATGAAATGTTTGAAATTTTACCGCATTTCTCTCCGTTCTCCTGAGATTGTTTGGGTATTAGCTTCCTTTTACTTTAAAAATAACTTCAAACTCAAGCCACTATTTCATTAAAAACTCTGAAAGAATCGCTAAGCCCGCTGCCAAAAAGCTCACCAACAATTTATTGAGTTGAAACTTATGGTGAGGACTACTTTCGAAAAAGATGGTGGTAGAAATATGCAGAAATCCGCCCGCCACTAAACCATATAGGATACCAATCCCTTGCTTTTCGAGAAGACCATTTTCAAATAAAAATGAACTTGACATCATGCCTAATGGTGAAGCAAGGGCAAAAAGTGTCAATAATACCAGTGTAGTTTTCTTACTTAATGAACTTGAAAGTACTGCCGCTAAAGCAAATGCCGCAGGTCCTTTATGCAAAATAATTCCAAGAAGGACAGTTTTACTGTTATGCACATGACCAAGAACATGCTCGTCCTGATCCATCAGTTCTCCATGCGAAAGTAAAGTCCCTTCCAGAAAAGCATGAATAAACAAACCAAGCATCACAGTAGTCATTGCTTTACTCCCTTGGTTCTCATGCGCGTGAATATGCCCATGCTCAATGCCACTAGACCAAAACTCTAGCAATTGCTGCAGCAAAAAACCGATCAGAATGTACAGACCCATTCTTTTGCTGGAAAATCCACTGTCAAAGAGTTCGGGCAAAATATGAAGAATGGTAATCGCAAAAAGATAAGAACCAGCAAACACCAGAACCAAACGAAAGTATTTCTCTCTGAAATTAGGAGCAAAAAAGACCAACGATCCTGCGATTATGGCGGTAAGAAAAAGAAGTAAAAATTTGAATTCCATTAGCCTGAGTTACTTTCCTCTTTCCTGATAAAAAGGAGAAAGTTATAACTCTGGCAAAGGTAATAAAATTCAATAATGTTGCATTTAAAATTAATTTTCCTGTGGGAAGGACAGAAAAGGCTTCAAGTTTTCGCTTGCAAAGGTTTTGAAACCACCGTTTCCGTCATCATAGATCAAAAATACTTCGATTTCACTGAGTGCTGAATCCAAGGCAATGGCTCTATCTTTTCCCATCACCATCATAGCAGTGGCGTATGCATCTGCAGTCATGCAGTTAGCAGCCAATACTGTAGCACTAAGTAAGGTGTGTGTTACAGGATAGCCAGTAGCGGGGTTGATGGTATGGGAGATTTTGACAGAATCACGTACATAAAAATTGCGGTAGTTACCGGATGTAGCCATTCCTCGGTCCTGCAATGCAATTATACTGATCAAGTCTGAAGCATTGGCAGATTCCTCTGGACGGTTCACGCCAACTTTCCAAAGCTCTCCTTTTTCATTGACCCCGTTTGCAACCAGTTCTCCTCCTATTTCCACCAGGTAATTTGATATGCCTCTATTCTTCAAAAAATCAGCCACTACATCAGAACCATAGCCTTTTGCGATGGCAGAAAAATCAAGGTAAATACCCGGTACTTTTTTGCGAAGCTGCGTTTGGTCAAATTCTATTTTATTAAACCCAACAGTAGCCAGGAGATTTTTAATATCCACGCTGTCCTTGAGCTCTGGTCCGCTTGGTCCAAAACCCCAAATGTTCACAAGAGGTCCCACAGTCGGATCAAACGCTCCATTTGTGTTGTCGAAAACAACCTTAGACTCCTGCAAAACCGGGAGTAAATAGGGCAAGTTAAAATCGAGAGTGTCCCCTAAATTGAATTTGCTTAGCTCAGAGTCCGGGATGTAAGTAGAAAGGCTTTTATTAAAAACAACCAAAAGAGAATCGATTGAAGGTTGTAAATCGCGGCTTTCCTCATCCAGATAAGTGATGTTATAAGTTGTCCCCATGGTTTTACCCGAAAGCGACATTTTCCCAGCAACCGCAACTGTAGTTTCCGTTAATTCTGTCACGGTCTTGTCACGATTGCGCCAAGAGTAAACCAGCATTATTGCAACTAGAAGAACAATGGAATAAATGATGTTTTTACGGGCGTTCGGGCGCATGAGCTTATGAATTTGAGGGCAAATTTAAGGCTTATTTTTTGGTTTCACAGGAAAGCTAGCAATTCAAAAAGGGAGAAGAAGGCGTGTGTATTTTTCTATATTTGTGTGCGTACGGACAAACTATGAGAGAAGATTATTTAAGTGGCGATGACGAAAGTCTAAGCCCAAAAGACAAAGATTTCGAGAAAGCTTTAAGGCCATTGAGCTTTGAGGATTTCACAGGCCAGTTCAAAATCGTGGAGAATCTTCGCGTGTTTGTGCTTGCGGCAAAAAACAGAAATGAGCCTTTGGATCATGTGTTGTTGCATGGCCCTCCCGGCTTAGGTAAAACTACGCTGAGTCACATTATCGCGAATGAGCTGAATGCTGGCCTAAAAATCACCTCTGGCCCTGTGCTCGATAAACCCTCGGATCTCGCAGGATTACTGACCAATTTGGAAGAAGGTGATGTCCTTTTCATAGATGAGATTCACCGGCTAAACCCAATTGTAGAAGAATACCTGTATTCAGCGATGGAGGATTTCAGGATAGATATCATGCTGGATTCTGGCCCTAACGCACGTTCGGTACAGATTTCTCTCAGTCCATTTACCCTTATCGGCGCGACCACTCGTTCTGGTTTGTTGACTTCCCCTCTTCGTGCCAGATTCGGAATCAATTCCCGATTGGAATATTACGACTCCAAACTATTGACTGATATCGTCATGCGCTCTTCAGGGATTTTAAATACTCCAATCGATGAAATTGCAGCCTATGAAATAGCCAGAAGGAGTCGTGGAACACCAAGAATTGCAAACATGCTTCTTCGCAGAACGCGTGATTTTGCTGAAGTAAAAGGCAACGGAACGATTACACTGGAAATCTCCAAAATCGCCTTGGATGCACTGGATGTCGATATGAATGGCTTGGACGAAATGGATAACCGAATTCTGCTGACTATTATCGAAAAATTCAAAGGTGGACCAGTAGGACTAAGTACAATTGCTACCGCTTGCAGTGAGGAAGCCGAAACCATAGAGGAAGTGTATGAGCCTTTTTTGATCCAAGAAGGCTATTTGAAAAGAACCGCCAGAGGCCGAATGGCTACCGAGTTAGCGTACAAACATTTGAAAATAAAGCCTGCACAAGGATTGGGTGGATTATTTGAGGGGATGTGAGGATTTAATGATTGAATTTAAAATGAAGAATTAGATAATTGAAACAAGGCAGCGTCTATACATTTTAAATTTTACATTCAAATCACCCCTCAATTATCCGATTCTTAACCGCCTTTTGCACAGCCTCTAGCTTGCTGTGAACCTGGAGTTTGCCGTAGATATTCTCTGTGTGCTTTCGGACAGTTTTCGGAGAGATAAACAAATTTTCACCAATCTGATTGTAATTCAGCCCTTTTGAGGTTTGTTCTAAGATCTCGATTTCCCGTGCCGTCAGCTTGATATCCTCCACCGGTTCTGAAAAATCCGGTGGATTTCGGAGGAGTTTTAAAGCCTTCATTGCTACTGATGGAGTCATCGCCGCGCCTCCTTCCATCGTGTCTATGATCCCATGATACAAGGTTTTCGGATCTACTTCTTTTAGAAAGTAGCCATTTGCTCCTGCTTGAATTGCTTTGAAAATATGCTCATCGTCATCAAACACCGTCAACATGATGGTTTTGATCTGTGGGTATTTATGGGAAACCTGTGCGACAGTGTCAATTCCATTCAACTTCGGCATCTCAATATCCATCAAAATCAAATGAACATTGGAATCCCTTTCCAATTTCTCCAAGAGCTCCAATCCATTTACTGCGGAGAATTTCACTTCTATTTCTTCAAAAAAAGAAAGTTTATCCAAGATAGCCTTTAGCAAAAAACTGTTGTCTTCTGCGATTGCAATTTTTATTGACATAGATTATAGGTTTTAAAAAGCACCTAAAAGATACAAACTTGTGTGCCCTGACCAAGATTTGATTCTATTTTAAGATCTCTACCAATCCTTTCGGCACGGTTACGCATATTACCTAAGCCATTTCCAATAACTTTTTGATCTATGCCTTTGCCATTATCTTCGATGCAAACACGGACGAGCTCATTTTGCTTAGAAAAAACAATTTTAATCTGACTAGCTCCGGAGTGCTTGATTGCATTATTCAGCGCTTCTTGAGCTACTCTATAGTAATTCACGCCTTCCATAGAATTGAGCAACCGGTCTTCTTCCAAGCCATCTTCGATTTCAAGCTCAAAATCAATCTGAGGACAAGCTGTTTTTGCTTTTGCTATCAATCCCGCCAAACGGGTCTTCAAGTCGCCCAAACTGATATTATCTTTGTTCATCGCCCAAATAGTATCTCTCAGTTCATTCACGGTTTCCACTGTAAAGGCAGATATCTGGTCAATTTTCCCGGCCATTTTATCTTTACTTAAATCGAAAAATTTCAAGTTGTCCAAAGAAGAAACAATGAATGTTAATTGGGCACCGATATTATCGTGGAGGTCAGAAGAAATCCTACTTCTCTGCTCATTAAGCTGTTTTTGCGTTTCTTGCTCAGCATAGATCTGCTGTAGCTTGGCTTCCTGTTCCAGGTGCCTGTTTTTGGTTTTTTGCCTGTAATAAATGAAAAAAGCAACTCCCAATATAATGAGTAGAAAGACCACCAAAAGCAAAATCTGGTTGTTACGGTTTTTGACCAAAAGCTCATTTTCTATCAAGGCTGCACGTGATTCAGCCAGCTCTCGTTCCTTCGTTTGTACCTGATACTTTGCTTCCAATTCTCCTAGCATTTTCACCCGCTCTTCCTTAAAGATGGAATCTTTCAACGTGGAATATTGCTCTAGGTAATCCATTGCAGTTGCAAGCTCGCCTTTAGCTTTATGAAAGCGATACTGCTCTTCCAGATAATCCTTTTTTTTCTCTGTAGACTGACTTTCCTGCACATATTTGAAGGCAGAATCCATCATTATTTCTGCTTTTGAAAAGTCACGTAGTTTGTAGGCAATCGTTGCCAAGTTGGTGTAATTGGCAGCCAAACTGTATTGGTCCTGATCTTTCTTGTTTAAACTCACCGCGGTCTGAATCCAAGTTGCTGCTTCAGCGTATTTTTCCTGCTTTAGAAGTGTATTGCCGATATTGTTAAAAGTAAATGTGATCCTGGAGCTGTCTAGTTTATCTATGTTTTCAAAGATTTTGTAATGGTAAAAAAGTGCTGAGTCTGGCTTATCCCAGTCATCGAAATTGATCCCAATCGCGTTAAGTGCAAATGCAATAAAAGTAGGATTTGATTTAGTGAAATGAGTAAGTAATTCATGTGCTTTCTTACCATATTCCACACCTTTGGCATAATCCTCCATGTCATGATAGACCACAGAAATATCCAGCAGTGCATATCCCATGTAGTTGCTATCTAGTCCTGCGATGGCATTTTCCAACCCCTTTTGAGAGTAGAACAGCGCTTGATCCCAGTTGCCAGAATTCGCTTCCAGTCGATTCAGCCGAATGTAACATAAGCTGATTAAATCATTGCTTTTCTTCGGATCAAGTAGGGAAGCAGATTTCAAAAAAGTCTTGTGAGCAAGTGCGTTCTCAAAAGCTCTATTATACTTTTCTGCTACAAAAAAATAATAAATGCCACTGTCGTTTGCAGTATGCAAGTTCTGTTTTTCGAGTTCTAAAATGATATCTACCGAATCGGGATTACTATAAGTTCTCCCTAGTCTTTTCCTCAGATCCTGAGAAAAAGAAATGGTATTAAAAAGAGAGAAAATTAAACTTAGGGTAAGGATTTTACTCATTCACAAGAATTTACGGATAGTAAAATATAAAAAATGCCGTTGGTCGTCAATAGGCCCACGGCATTTTTTAAGATTTTCTTTTTTATCCGTAAATCTCCTCTAAAATCTGAGCTAAACGAACGCTCGCGGCTAATAATCTCTCTTCGATTGTTTCTCTGGTATCGTAGCCGTAATTATAGGAAAGCTTCTTGCTTTCTGGAAGATTATAAACCAACGGTCTCAAGGAAACTGCCTCTGCAAGCCAAGTATCCATTCCTCCTGCTCGATATCCTGCAATTAGGTCCTTGTTTAACCTACGAGAAAGCTCAATACCAATTTCTGTATAGCTCATATTCCAACCTTCTATGACACTCGTATCCCAGACAGCATGGAGGTTGGTGGCTCTACCGAAATAGTCAACTTTAATGTCGTTTCCACCTCGATCTTCACCAGTTCCGACATGCAATGGCTGATGAATATCCTCTACCATGTGAATAAGCATTTTAAGCATTTCAGCTTCCTTATTCGGGTCAAGACCGCCAGCCTTCAGTTCGCTTTTGATCCTATTGATTTCAGCATAGACATTCCCACCTTTCTCTTGGATCTCTTCGTTATATTCTCCGGCTACACTAGTCATGTAGTGCCAGGAATTAGCATAATCAAAGGATCTGTCAGACTTGATCTCATCCATCCATGTTCCACTTCTTCCAATAGACATGGGATAAAGTACTTTTTCTACTTTTCTTCTCACCGACTTTTTCATCTGCTTTTCAGCCATGTAGCCAATCAAATAGTGGCCTAATTGACCCCAAGCAAAGCTTTGGGTGGCAATAAGAAAAACAAATACTGTAGTTGTTAGGAGTTTTTTCATGTTAGAAATGGCTAAGAAGGTGGAAAGTTACATCAAAAAACCTGAGCAAAAGTTATCGAAAAATTAAGCTTTTTCGAGTTCAGACACTGCAAGGAAAGCCATCAAACCTGACCCGATTTCTAAGGCATCTTCATCAATATCAAATGTAGGGGTGTGCACACCAGAGGTAATTCCTTTGGCTTCATTTCTAGTTCCCAATCTGTAGAAACAACCTTCTACTTCCTGTGAATAGAAAGCAAAATCTTCTGCTGCCATCCAAATATCCAGGTCAAGAACATTCTCTTCGCCCAAATATGCAATAGCTGCCTGATGTGATCTATGTGTCAGCTCAGGATCATTTTTCAAAAATGGGTATCCTTTTTTGATCTCAAAGTCAACTTCTCCACCCATTCCTTCTACTATTCCTTTAGCAATGGATAGCATTTTCTCATGGGCTTTTGCTCTCCAATCCTCGTCTAAAGTGCGGAAAGTACCTTGAATCTTCACCTCATTAGGAATCACATTAGTAGCTCCAAGTGCCTCGACTCTACCAAAAGAAAGGACAGAAGGAATCTTTGGGCTAGCGGCTCTACTTACTACTTGCTGCAATGCAACAATCATATGAGAAGCAATCAATACGGGATCGATCAAGGTCTCAGGCATAGCAGCATGACCGCCTTTTCCCTTAACTGTCACATAGATTTCATCTGCACTGGCCATATAGATACCAGGTCGAAAGCCTACTTTGCCAACTTCGATAAATGGCATGACGTGCTGACCGATAATACCATTTGGTCTTGGGTTTTCAAGCACTTTATCAGCAATCATCAAAGAAGCTCCGCCTGGAGCAACTTCTTCGCCGGGTTGAAAAATCAATTTTATTGTACCTTCAAAGTCATCCTTGACTTCATTAAGGATTTTGGCAGCACCGAGTAAAGATGCTGTGTGTGCATCATGTCCACAGGCATGCATTACACCTGGGTTTTGAGATTTGTAGGAAACGTCATTTGCCTCAATGATCGGCAAAGCATCCATATCAGCACGAAGAGCAACAACTCTCTTGCTCGGATTTTTACCTTCAATCAAAGCGGCCCAGCCAGTATCAGCTTTTGATTCAATTTTAGTAATCCCAATCTCTTGGAGCTTTTCCTTTACATACTTTGAAGTATTGTATTCTTCAAAGGAAAGTTCAGGGTTAGCATGAAGATGACGACGATTTGCAATTACTTCTTCTTTGTAGGCCTTAGCCAGAGATTTAATTTTGTCCTTCAACATCTTCTTGATTGAGTTCATTTAGCGTTTTAAATTCTTCACGCTGAAAGCGATCTTGAATAATTCTCGCTGTTGGGAATTGTATTTTTACTTCTGCGAAGCTTTTCTGCGCTTCTATTTTATGTGCGAATTTTCCAACTTTCACCAAATATCTAGGCTGCTCATATTGCATTTGGGGAGTAAGGTCTGGAAAATTCATGGCTAAATCATCCCGGGTTTTGAACGCTTTGTCACGATCAATTCCCGAATAAACCAAAACTGAATACCCATTAAAATAAGGCTCAGATTTATTCTTACTCACTAAACTTGCCTGAATCTGGTCTAATTGATCATCAATTGCCTCTGTAGATACCGAGGTCTCAATGGATGATTTTGCATTCATTTGGGCACGGTAATCCGGATATACAGGAAGGGAAGAATTCAGGTTCTCCTGATAGTTTGCATAGCTAGAAGCTGTGCTAGACGTTTTGCTAGTGGTTTTGCAACTTGCTATAATCAATACCAATCCTAAAATCCAGAAAATTCTCATGCTGCAGTTAATTATCAATGATTACACACTTTCCATCCTGCACATCCTGTTCCACACTTTTATATTTCACGTCAGATTTTGTAGTTCCGTTTGTGTATTGCACAGAAACTTTGTCATTTCTGCCATAAACCTTGTCAGATTTTCTAGGAGCAACTACCTGTGGGGCTGGTCTTCCTGCATTGGAAGCAGCTACTGCAGCACGGTTTGCACCAGGGTTAAGTGTGCTACCAGCCTCAGCCTTTGATGCTTGGACCTGAGGTTCTGAAGTATGTTGAGGAGCGGCTGCATGTACATGATTTGGATCTTGCTTTGGCAAATCTGCTCTAGTCAAGAAAGTCGTCATGTCCTCATTCAGTTTACCGATGAAACGCTTAAACATTTCAAAAGCTTCAAACTTATAGATCAATAGCGGATCTTTTTGCTCATAAACGGCATTTTGTACCGACTGCTTTAGATCATCCATATCTCGTAGATGCTCCTTCCAGTTTTGATCAATGATAGCAAGGGATACATTTTTCTCTATCGCTCGTACTAGTTCTCGTCCTTCAGTGTCGATCGTAGCTTCAAGATTAGCAACTACGCCGATTTGTTTGATCCCATCCGAAATAGGAACCATGATATCCTTAACTGTAGCTCCTCTTTCCACCTGAACTTTCTTGAAAATAGGAAGAGCAGTGTTCATCATCATCTCACTTTTCTTCTGATACGCCTCAAATGATGCTGTATAAAGTTCTTGAGTCATCTGACCCGCTTCTTTTGTCTTTAGATCATTTTCAGAAACATTATAATCTAAGCCCAACGTAGTAAACACATTCATTCTGAAGTCTTCCGGATCAGTAGTGGATTTGCCCATATCTACCAAGCCTTCGCAGACATCATAGAGGATGTTCAAAATATCCAACTCCAATCTCTCCCCTTTGAGCGCATTTCTTCTTCTCTTATAAACTACCTCACGTTGTGAGTTCATCACATCATCATATTCAAGAAGTCTCTTTCTTGTACCAAAGTTGTTTTCCTCCACCTTTCGCTGAGCACGCTCAATAGACTTCGAGATCATGCTGTGCTGAATCACTTCTCCTTCTTCAAGACCCATTCTATCCATGAGCTTAGCTATACGATCAGAACCAAAAAGACGCATCAAACTATCCTCTAGTGACACGAAGAACTGGGAAGAACCCACATCTCCTTGACGACCAGATCTACCTCTAAGCTGTCTATCAACACGACGAGATTCGTGACGTTCGGTACCAATAATTGCCAAACCTCCAGCTTTTTTGGCTTCTGGAGAAAGCTTAATATCTGTACCACGGCCAGCCATGTTGGTTGCGATAGTTACTGTGCCTGCTTGGCCAGCAATGGCAACCACGTCTGCTTCTCTAGCGTGCTGTTTTGCATTCAAAACTTGGTGTGGAATTTTCTTCAGTGTCAGCATTCTGCTGAGTACCTCGGAGATTTCTACCGAAGTAGTACCCACCAAAACTGGTCTTCCTGCTGCTACTAGCTCATTTATTTCGTCTCCTACAGCATTGAATTTCTCTCGAACTGTCTTGTAAACTTTATCCTCACGGTCAGCTCTGATAATCGGCTTGTTAGTTGGAATTACTACCACATCCAATTTGTAGATTTCCCAGAATTCCCCAGCTTCCGTTTCGGCTGTACCAGTCATACCCGCAAGCTTGTGATACATTCTGAAATAGTTTTGAAGAGTAATCGTAGCGTAAGTTTGCGTAGCATCTTCCACCTTCACATTTTCTTTCGCCTCTATCGCTTGGTGTAGTCCATCAGAATAACGACGACCTTCCATCACACGACCCGTCTGCTCATCAACGATTTTCACTTTACCATCCACCAAAATGTATTCAGTGTCCCGCTCGAACATACAGTATGCCTTAAGCAGTTGATTTACAGTATGAATTCGCTGTGCTTTTACGCTGTAATCCTTGATTGCTTCTTCTTTACGAACAAGCTTTTCAGTGTCTGAAATTCCTTCTTCCTTCTCCAAGTCAGCGATAACAATTCCGATATCAGGAAGGATAAAGAATTCAGTATTTTCATTCTTGGTAGTCATCGTCTCGATACCACGATCGGTCAAATCGACTACGTTTGTTTTTTCATCTATGGTAAACAAAAGCGGCTCATCTGCTTCTGGCATTTGTCGCTTGTTATCCTGCAAGTAATAATTCTCAGTCTTCTGAAGAATCACTCGAATTCCTGGCTCAGAAAGGTATTTAATCAATGGCTTGTATTTCGGCATTCCACGAAAAGCGCGGAAAAGAGCAAGACCCCCTTCTTTATCATTGCCATCGGCAAGCATTTTCTTGGCTGATGTCAAGAAGCCCTGAACCAACTTACGTTGCTCTTCAACCAATGTTGAAACTCTAGGCTTCATATCATCAAACTCATGAACATCGCCTTTTGGAACTGGTCCAGAAATAATCAATGGCGTTCTAGCATCATCAATCAGGACTGAATCGACTTCATCAATCATTGCAAAATGATGCTTCCCCTGAACCAAGTCTCCTGCTTCACGAGCCATATTATCTCGAAGATAATCGAAGCCAAACTCATTGTTGGTTCCGTATACGATATCAGATTTATAGGCTTTCTTTCGTCCGGCAGAGTTCGGAGTAAATTTATCGATACAATCCACCGTCAATCCGTGGAATTCAAAAAGTGGCGCATTCCATTCGGAGTCACGCTTTGCCAAGTAGTCGTTCACCGTAACGATATGGACACCTCGTCCAGCAAGTGCATTAAGGTAAGCAGGTAGCGTAGAAACTAACGTTTTACCTTCACCTGTTGCCATCTCCGCAATTTTACCTTTGTGAAGTACCATACCACCGATAAGCTGCACATCGTAGTGAACCATGTCCCATACGACTTCAGTTCCTGCAGCCATCCAACGGTTATGCCAGATCGCTTCTTCGCCTTGGATTTCTACATTCTGTTTGGAAGCTGAGAGCTCGCGATCCCGGTCGGAAGCTTTTACAACTAGCTTTCCGTTTTCTTTGAATCGTCTTGCAGTTTCTTTCACCACTGCAAAAGCTTTTGGCAATACTTTCTCCAAAATGACTTCCAATGCTTCATTTCGATCCTTTTCGATTTGATCGATCTGATTGAAAAGCTGGTCTTTTTCATGAATTGCCTTTACTGGCAACTCGTCTACCTTTGACCTGATACTAACAATCTTATCGTCAAATTCCTTCAGGTGAGCATTGATCTCAGTCCTGATTTCTTCTGTTTTAGCTCGTAATTCATCATCACTGAGGTTCTTTAATCCAGAAAAAACATCGTTGATCTGACTGACGATTGGGAGAAGTTCTTTAATATCTCTATCGGACTTGGTTCCAAATACTTTTGCAAGTCCTTTTGCTATTATATCTAACATGCTAGCTTGTTGTAATTCTACTTTGGGGCTCAAAATTAAGCCCTTTTTGTTATAATTGATAATAAAACGAGTTCATCTGAAAAGAACTCAAAGATTGGTTAAACGCTTATTTTCCCTGCAAAAACTTGCTTCGCAGGCCCAATCAACCAGACTTCTCTGAAAGCTCCATTTTCAGAAGCTTTAAATTTCACTGATAATTGACCGCCAAGGGTTTTTATTTTGATGGTAGCTGATGGAAGATTTTTGCCAAACGCTATTGCGGCGGCAGTTACTCCAGTTCCACAGGAAAGCGTCTCGTCTTCAACGCCTCTTTCGTAGGTGCGAACAAATATTTCATTCTCACCTAGTTTCTGCACGAAATTAACATTAGTTCCGGCTGGAGCATACATCTGATCGTAGCGCACTTTTTTTCCTTCTGTGAAAATTGGATAATTCTGAACATCCTCAACAAATCGAACATGATGCGGAGAGCCTGTATTTACAAAGGAATCACTCCCCTTTTCATCGACCCCAGCTACATCGCCCATAAGTAAATGCACCAATCCATCTTTCAAAATCGCTTCATGGGCACCATCGATAGCTAAGAAATTCGTCTTTTCATCCAAAATGCCAAGAAAAGCTGAAAAGGCAACCGCGCATCTCGCACCATTTCCACACATACTCTGACTTCCATCAGCATTGAAATAGATCATCTCAAAATCATATTTCACATGATTTCGAATCAAAATCAATCCATCAGCTCCTACGCCAAATTTCCTGTCACATAATTTTGAGACTAGATTCAAATCAGATCCGTCAAACTTCTGGTCACGATCATCGATCATGACGAAGTCATTGCCAGTTCCTTGATATTTATAAAATGAAATTTCCATGGAAAATAATTGTGTACATGGGGACAAAAACCCATCCAAGCCAGAGTCTAACCACAAACTTAAACATCTTGTCACAAAATCAGACTTATTGTCTGATTCTCAATTGAAAATTGATCGGATAATTCTGTTTTATCAAAATCATCAACCAATCGTAACACAAATAGTTCGTAGACCTAAGCCTTAGAAAAAACTTGGATTCTGACTTTTCATATTCAAATACCACTCAGTTTTGCCCTTAAATGCAACATCCTGTTAAAAACTTCTACAATAATTTCGCGGCATATTCTTATGTAGCGATACCTCAATGCCGTAGAAAATTCATTCATTTGATAGCTGTAAGAAGCAAGAAATGTCCTTACATAAAAAATGCTTAAAAAGTAAAATCTAACTGCACTTCTTGATCTATTATTCTTTTTATCAACCACTTATTCTTTTAAAATAAATCTCTGTGAGTTTTATTTTTTCCCAAATAGGCTCCCTGCTCCTTTTCTACTTTTTTAAAAATGTTTTTTCAATCCTACTGAAACTATTTGGCTAGGCAGAAAAGTGTTGAAATGGCATCTGTGTTGAACTAGCAACTGGAACCAAAATTTTAAAGCTTATGAAATTGAATATTGCAAAAATAGCCTTTGCTGCGCTAATATTACCGGCAAGTTTAGGTCTACTTTCTTGTGAATCAGAAGATGAAAACCCAACTTCTGAATCTGAAACTCAGGCTTCTTTGAAAGCCACCGCTACACAGTCTTCTTCAGGCACCTCCGAAAATGGAAGGTTTACAATCAGCGGATTTACTGTCAATGAATTTACAGTTGGTACGCAAGATGTAGCTATGAAGTACTATGCTTCAGCAGACTTAGTTGGAGGAATTGATTTGGGCGGTATACAGCTTAAGACGACTTTAAATGCAGAATTACAAACCTCATCATCAGAGAGAAAATCCCTTAATTTGGTATCAAATGGAGAAACAAAGGTTTCTTTGGTAGGTCAAGGGAATACTCCGGAAGGAAATTACAAACAAGTTTCTTTTTCACTCTATTCAAATGAAACTAGTAGTGATCCTATGTACCAAAAATCTTTGTTCATCACTGGAGAAATTAATGGCAAATCAACTCAGTTTTGGACTGAAACGGAAAAGGTAATAGAGGCTACATCAGAATCAGCTTCTGGTATTGAAGTAGAAAACAATACTGAATTATTACTCTCTTTTGAGATGGAAAAGCTTTTTGCTGGAGTTGATTTTAGTAATGCTATAGATGCTAACAATGATGGTAAAATTGAAATCCGTCCAAACAGCCCAGATGGAAACGCTGAGCTTTTAGCAAAGATAGAAGCAAACCTAGAAAGCTCAGTAGTGTTGAAAAAACGATAAATCAGACTTTATTATTCAACAAAAAGACCGGATTTACCGGTCTTTTTCATTTATTTCAGTCTTTCATTTATTCTAAAATCATGCAAGATCCTAAGTCACTTACTTCCGTAGCTTTATTTCACGAAACTTTTAAACACCCGGTTTTACCTTCTCCAACTATCCCTGAGAAAGTTAGATGCGATCTCCGTGTTTCTCTTTTGGCTGAGGAACTAAGAGAACTGGAAGAAGCTATCGCAAATAATGATCTGGTCGAAGTGGCTGACGCGCTTTGTGATCTACAATACGTGCTTTCAGGGGCAATTTTGGAATTTGGCTTGGGAGAAAAATTCAAAACACTCTTCGACGAAGTGCAGCGATCCAACATGAGCAAAGCCTGTAAAACTGAAGACGAAGCCAAAGCAACCGTCGCACACTACAATGCAAAAGGAACGGAATGCTTCTACGAAAAAGAAGGGGATTTATTCCTAGTCTTTAGAAAAGGTGACAGAAAAACACTAAAATCGGTAGCCTATTCGCCTGCAGACCTAGCTGGAATTTTAGGAAAGTAAATCAAGACGTCTTCAAACTATCGCCCTTGTGCGTTTTGAGCTCAATGATTTTGGCAGGCAGATTGAAGCCTGCCTTTTCTAAAGAAGTCAAGACATTGAGAATCGCTGTGCTCTTAATATCCAAGTCGCCAATGGAGTCGTCCAAGGTATCCACCCAAAAGTTGATCTCGATATTAAGGGTGCTTTCCGCCATTTCATGTACTCGCACAGTCACTTTTTTCCTTTCTTCAAGTATTCCAGGAATGCCTCGAAGGGCTGAATCAATTATCGACATTGCTCCCATGTAATCCGACCCATAATCCAGCCCGACCATAAAATCATACCTCAAATATCCATCTATAGTGAAATTGATCAACGGGTTTTTGATCAGGATAGAATTAGGTATAAAAACATCTTTCCCATCCAAAGTTTTAATCTGAGTATCTCGGAGATTCAGGCTTAGCACCTGACCTCGTATTCCGCTGATATCTACAATATCTCCTATTTTAAATGGTCTTTTAAAAGCCAGAATGATTCCTGCTAGGAAATTTTCGCCAATGTCCTTCAGCGCAAACCCTATAATAAAAGCAGATATTCCAGCACCAGCCAGCATTCCTGAAATCACTCCAGTCAAGCCAATAATCCGGAACACGACCAGCAACCCAATCAGAATCACTATTGATCCAAAAATCCCAGCAAGGAAGTTCGCCAACAGGTCGTCGTCCATCCTCTTGATTAATCTCCTACTTAAAAGAGTTCTCGATTTTCTCGCTAGAAAAAGAAAAATCAGAAAAGTAGCAAGTGCGATGCCGCCTATTATGAGCCAGTGCTTTATAGTAGGCCAGTCTGTTGACAAAAATTCTAATTCATTCATAGCTCTCAAAATACGAAAAATGGCTGGTGTCGCTTAAATTATTGGAATTCATTTATTCCTGTAATTAAAAAATAGTGCCGTTCAGAAACGGCTATTAACACAAAAAGCCCCACATTTCTGTGAGGCTTATGTACCAGGAGCGGGAATCGAACCCGCACGGCCTTACGGCCACAAGATTTTAAGTCTTGCGTGTCTACCTATTCCACCATCCCGGCTTCACTCCAGATTTTTGGAGCTACTGTTTCCTTTAAACAAGAAAGCCCTTGAATCAAGGGCTTTTTGAGCGGGAGACGAGATTCGAACTCGCGACCCCGACCTTGGCAAGGTCGTGCTCTACCAGCTGAGCTACTCTCGCGTTGTTAACTGAAACGTGATCCAGTTGAATTGTGGATGCAAAGGTAAGCGTCATTAATAAAATCGCAAGCATTCATTCGTTATTTTTTTCATGTAGTCTTTAAAAACCAGAGTTTATCGTTGGTTTTCAGACAACTATCAAAATGGATACGAGGATAAAATTTTTACCATTTCACCCAAATTTCGAGCTTTGAGCTTTTTAAGGATGTTTTTTCTATGGGTGCCTACTGTATTCACTGAAATATTTAAGTGCGCTGCAACTTCCTTAGACTCTTTCCCATCCAGAATTAACTTTACAATCTCCTTTTCCTTTTTGGTGAGAGAAACCACACGACTATTTGGAGAGTTTTTACTTACAAAAACTCGAGATTCATCTACTTTTTGATAGGAATAATTCCAATCGTACCCTACAGATTTGGGAGGAGTATGCAATTGCACTATGATGTGCAGGTCCATGGCAAAATTACCGGCTGAGTCAATTAAATAAGGTCTTACTTTTCCAAGCATCCAAGAGATTTCATTCGTTTTACGATGAACCCAGCGCGTGGTATATGAAAATTCAAAGGTATGCTTCTCAGCCAAAGTGAGTTGGTGGAAGCTATCAAATACAATTTTCTGAAATCGAAAAAGCTCTTCTCTATCCTCTGGATGTATCATCGCAAAGGATGTTTCCATTCCCTGTGAGCGAAACATATCTGCTGGATATCCCGTCAGCTCCTCTACATTGCCTGTAAAAAATGCCAAATTCAATTTTCTATAGTCAAAGCAGGCAATCGTAAGTCCTTCTTGCATACCAATATTCTGGCTCAACTGTTCAAGTTGCTCCATCTTACGGTCTTCTTCAGGATGGTCTTGAAATTCCTGCTCCTTCCACTCCTGAAAAAATTGAGTGTATTTATTTTGCTTGCGTAAATCTTTTAGCAATACTTTATTCATAAAAAAATCATTTTATTTAAAGATAAGACACGAAAATAAATTTCTCATATTTCAATTTTCTTTTTGATCTCATGCAATTTCAAAAGTGCTTCTATTGGAGAAATTGCGTTGATATCAATCCCTTCAATTAGTTCTTTTGCCTCTTGAAACTTAGGATCCATCTCGAACATACTCAACTGAAAATTATTCTTAGGAATTGATTTGATATTTTTTTTCTGCTCAGCTACGGCTTTATCCTTTTCCAGATGTGACATAATCTCTGCCGCTCTCAGGACAATAGGGTTTGGCATACCCGCCATCTGAGCGACGTGAATACCAAAGCTGTGCTCACTGCCCCCTGCCTTCAGTTTTCTCATGAATATGACTTTATTTCCCACCTCTTTCACTGACACATTAAAGTTCTTGATTTTAGGAAAATCAGAAGCCAATTGATTTAATTCATGATAATGAGTTGCAAAAAGCGTTTTTGCTCGAAAAGTAGGATGATTATGCAAATACTCAACAATTGACCAGGCGATAGAAATTCCATCATAAGTGGAAGTTCCTCTGCCTATTTCATCCATCAACACCAAGCTTCTATCAGACAGGTTGTTTAAAATACTGGCGGTCTCAGTCATTTCCACCATAAAGGTAGATTCCCCTTTGGAAAGATTATCCGAAGCTCCTACACGGGTGAAAACTTTATCTATAATGCCTATTCTTGCAAATGATGCTGGCACAAAACTACCCATCTGAGCCATAAGCACCGTTAAGGCTGTTTGTCGAAGCAGGGCAGACTTACCTGCCATATTAGGACCCGTGATGATCATGATCTGTTGAGAATCGTGATCCAGATAGATATCATTTGGCACATAGTCCTCGCCAGGAGGCAACTGCTTTTCAATCACCGGATGACGACCATCTTTGATTTCAAGCGTTTCTGTTTCGGAAATCTTCGGTCTACAATACCCGTTGGAAAGTGCAACTTGGGCAAAAGAAAGAAGAACATCCAGGGTACCAAGCACTCTTGCATTTTGCTGGATTTGCGTCACATACTGAGCCGTTTCCTGTACAAGTGCTAGAAAGAACCGTTGCTCAATCGCAACCATCTTGTCTTCAGCATTCAGGATTTTATCCTCGTATTCTTTGAGTTCTGGCGTGATGTATCGCTCTGCATTCACGAGTGTCTGCTTACGAATCCACTCCGCAGGTACTTTGTCTTTGTGTGAATGGGTAACTTCAAGATAGTAGCCAAAAACCTTGTTGAAGGCGATTTTTAGTGAAGTGATCCCAGTCTTCTGTACTTCCCGCTGCTGGATTTGTACCAAAAAATCCTTTCCTGTGTTCGCTAGACCTCGATATTCATCCAATTCCGGATCGACACCGTCGTTTATGATTCCACCTTGGTGAGTGAGCATTGGCGCATCTTCTTTGAGCTCTGTATCTATTTTCTCAAGTAAAAACTCACACTGATGTAGCTGATCTGATAGCCTTTTCAAAGTAGGATTCTTCTGATTCTTGAGAAGCTCTTTGATTGGCTGAATATTTATCAGCGCACGTTTGATTTGATTGATCTCGCGGGGATTTGCCCGACCTACTACTACTTTAGAAATCAACCGCTCTAAATCGCCGATATGCTTCAATGGATCAACCATCTCCTCAATCAACTCTTGATTTTGGAAGAAAAAGTCAACCACATTCAATCGCTCCTCAATCGTCTTTTTCTCTTTCAGTGGAAGCACCATCCACTTTTTCATCATCCTGGAGCCCATAGGGGTCACCGTCTGATCCAAGATATTGATCAAAGGAACTCCTCCTTCATGCTGTGGAAATACCAATTCAAGATTTCGGATAGTGAATTTGTCAAGCCAGACGTATTTCTCCTCCGCAATTCTCGAAACTGAAGAGATATGCTGTATTTCCTTATGCTCCGTCTCTTCCAAATAATACAAAATCGCTCCGGCAGCCACGATTCCGTACTCCAGGTCTTCTATTCCAAAACCTTTGAGGTTTGCAGTGCCAAAATGTGTCTTGAGTTTTTCGTAAGTAAAGTCATATTGGTATACCCAATCTTCACAGTGAAAAGTGATGAAATCATTTTTGAGCAACTCAGCCGCGGACTTCTTCGCAGCTTTAGAGAAAATAATCTCAGCTGGTGCAAAGCTCTGAATCAACTTTTCAAGATAAGAAGCATTTCCCTCCGCGCACATAAATTCGCCCGTGGATAGGTCTAGGAAAGCTATTCCGTGCCTTTCCTTCCCAAAGTATATAGAAGCGAGGTAATTGTTTTTCTTCGTGTCTAAAACCTGATCGTTAAACGAAAGTCCAGGCGTCACCAATTCTGTCACACCACGCTTTACGATTCCTTTGACAGATTTTGGATCTTCAAGCTGATCACAAATCGCAACCCGATTTCCTGCACGCACCAATTTCGGCAAATAATTATCTAAAGAATGATGTGGAAATCCTGCTAATTCAATGTGAGAGGCTGACCCATTGGCTCTTTTTGTCAGAACTATATCAAGAATTTTGCTCGCACGAACGGCATCCTCCCCGAATGTCTCATAGAAATCCCCAACCCGAAAAAGCAACAATGCACCAGGATGCTTGGCTTTGATGGCATTGTATTGCTTCATTAAAGGCGTTTCTTTGCCGTCTTTAGACTTACTCATGGGGTGTGCTTACTTTTAATACTATTTTTGGAAACTGAATCGGGTAAGAAAGTCGAAAATAAGCCATTCACCAAGCAGAACAAAAAAGGATGAAAAAATTAAGTATGGAAGAGCTCGAAAGAGTATCGGTAGAGGAGTTCAAGGAAATGGATAAATCGCCGATTGTGCTCGTTCTGGATAATGTTCGCAGTTTAAATAACGTGGGATCTTCTTTCCGAACTGGAGATGCTTTTGGCATAGAAAAAATTTACCTATGCGGAATTACGGGCACTCCGCCACATCGGGATATTCAGAAAACGGCTTTGGGCGCAACAGAATCTGTAGAATGGGAATATTGCCTGAATACCATGCAGGCGATGGAAAAACTGAAAGCTGAAGGCTATCAAATCTGTGCGCTGGAACAGGTAGATCGCTCGGTAATGCTCAATGAATTCAGGCCTGAAAAAGGTAAAAAGTATGCACTTGTTTTCGGAAATGAGGTATTCGGGGTAGAAGAAGAAGTGCTCAAGGCCTGTGATGCAGTTTTGGAAATCCCACAGCTAGGTACTAAGCACTCCTTGAATATCTCCGTATCGCTGGGAATAGCGGTTTGGGATCTGATGGTTAAAATGAAGCAGTTTTAATTTTTGGAGAATCTGTACCTCAAACCGAAAGATCCCCGAAATAAAGAACCATCATTGAAGCCAACAATAGGAGCTCCTTCTATATGAAAGCCGAAATCTTTTTGCTCAAAAGGATAAATATTCAAACCAACCGGAACTACAATTCCGTCAAAACTTCCAACTCTCAAACCAGCTCCTCCATAAAACTCAAAGCGGTCTGTCTTTTTGAAAATATAATTGGCTGCAAGTTCGGCCGACAAATTCTCAAAATAGGTATCTGTCCCTATTCGAAATTCAGGGATAAAGCGCTCACCAAATTGGTAATTTACCCCAAGGAAAGGTAGGTTACTTTGATGAAAAGTGATTGTGGTTTGTGAAAAAGCAGATAGAGAAAAAAGCCCAAAGAAGGCGATGAGCACCAATTTTTTCATTTGTATAAAATTAAGTTGTAGAAAATATTATAATCCAAGATCACTTACCTTCACATGCGTTTTTATCATGTTTGAGCTAGCTTTCGCCACAAGTTTACCTGAATATTTAGTGATTACGGCTTCCCAATGATTTAGGTTGGCCCCGGAACGAACTAATTTTGCAGAAACGTCTAATTTCTCACCGATTTGGGCTGCCGACAAAAAATCCACATTCAAATTAATACTTGTCATCAGATACTCAGACCCTGCAGCAAAATTTCCCATCCCAATCACATCATCAAGCATCATCGAGGCAACTCCACCATGCAAAATTCTGGCAGGATTGCACATCGCGGGAGTAACTGTATAAGACACTTTGATTTGGTCTTTATCAATCGCGACCAAGGTTCCTGCTAGCCAATTTCCTGCTTTTGATGGCATTTCATCAAGCTTTTTCCCAACTAATTGTTTAAATTGATCTAATGCTTTATTCATCTTTTCCTTGGTTATTCTCGTCCATTTATCAATCTAAAATAATCGCCTAAGGTAGCTTGTAACGCCTCCCGTTCCTTAGGATCATCCCAAATACTCACCCAAGCTGAGTCCACTTTCACCTCAAAGTCAGCATCTGCCTTTATCCATGGCTCAAGTTGCCTCACTTGCGCTAGAAATTGAGTGTTATTCCCGTTTTCAAGCAAGATATCTTGGGTCTCACCCTCATGTATAACCCTCAGCTCGAGTGGCCAATCCATATTCACCGGCTCTAAATAAAGGTAAGCCTCATCCTTTCGGCTATTGAAAATTAGTACCAGATTCAGTAAAGGATCCGTCTTAGAAACTGTTCTGCTTTCATGCCTAAAGAGCAGCATTCCGGCATCAGACCTTGTTTCTCTATCGTACCTGATTGCCCGCACGTTCAAAAAGTACAAGCGGCTAGAAGACGACATGCGAAAAGTGAGATCATCTCCTGTATTATTTGCTCTTTTAGTATTAAAAAATGAAAGTATGAACACTAAACCTATGGAAACCAAGCCAAAGATTTTTAGAATTCTTATAAGCTCTGGTGATAAAATTTCGTCGGTCTTTTGCCTATATGGCATAGGTATGGGTAGTTAACAGTGAAAGAAGTGTCAATGCACATACGATCCTGCGTTGATATCTATACTTGCCCCTGTGGCATGATCAGCTAGCCCAGAGCAAAGAAGCGTCACCATAGGAGCAATATCTTCAGGCTTAGTCAGTTCTGGCAACGCAATATCATTAAGTGCAAAGTCCTCCCCATAGGCTGACAGGATTTCTTCGGCCATATCAGTACGAGTAAAACCTGGAGCTATAAGAAACGCCTTGATCCCTTGCTTTCCATAGTGCCGAGCAATGGATCTAGTCAAACTGACTACGGCGCCTTTAGAAGCAGCGTAGGCAATATAATCGGTAGTATCACCCCGAAAAGCAGCTCTCGAAGAGATATTTACTATTCTCCCACTTTGCTGTACCAAGGCATGCTCAACAAACTCCTTACAAATAATGCCTAGAGCAGTAGTATTCACTTGAATCGTTTCATGCCAAATCTTAACCCATTCTCCGGTCGGAAGGTTATCAGCGGCTGACTTGGAGATTCCTGCATTGTTAACGATTGCAGTAATAACACCATACTTTTGGACTAGTTTGGGGATATAACCCATGACTTCTTCCAATTTAGCAAGATCACAAGGCTCCACAAAAGCAGGATTGGCCAACTCCCTTTTAAGCTTTTCTGCCTCAGTCACATTGCTATTAAAATGAATGATCACTTCAGCACCCGATTCGGAAAGCTGCTTTGCGATAGCTCGACCAATCCCTCTGGAAGCGCCAGTAACTAGAATTCGTTGATTTTTTAAGGATATATTCATGAAAGAAATTACAAGCTAAAACCTATTACTTCATTTAAAATACTTAGTCAGAAGAGGATAGTTACCACTTTTCCCTAAGCACCAAATGCTGGATATGTGCCAAATGATGCTGGGAATGCCACTGATACATAAGAGTAACATCGGAAAGAGGCACTGAAGATTGAGATTCCGGATGGAAATAGGTCTTTTTAAAATCTGATGAATCCATGCTTTCAAGTAAAACAGCCCACTTAAAATGTATTCCATCTATCAAATTAAGAGATGCTCCAATTGGCAAGGAATAATCAGGCATCTTTGCCCAAGCAGCTTCATTATAAGGCTTAATTATTGGATTTTCTTCAGTAAGAGCCAATTTGAAGCGTATCAGTGCATTCATATGAGAATCTGCGAGATGATGGACAACTTGTCGTACAGTCCAACCACCCGGTCGATATGGGGTGTTTAACTGCTCTTCAGAAAAACTCTGTACTGTTTCTTTCAAATACTGAGGAAATGAACCTAAATAAGCACTAGCTTCTTGTAAGTGTTGATCTGAAACATCATTTGGTTTCAAAAATTTACCGATTGGGTACTTTAATAATTCTATATCTATCATACTATTTATCCTCCTGCTGCGATGGTAACCAAATCTACATTTTTTGCCCCATTCCCCAAAAGGACGTTTGCGCAGGCACACAAAGTAGCGCCCGTAGTCATGACATCATCTACAAGCAAAATTGATTTGCCTGATAGTGTAGAGTAATTAGATACTTCAAATACATCGTCCATATTAAACATTCGCTCTAGACGGGATTTTTGAGTTTGAGTTTCGGTAAATTTTCTTCGCTGTATGCCATTTTCTAACTTTAACGAAAGCGCCTCGCTTAGCCCAAGTCCAAAGTGCTCACTCTGATTATAACCTCTACGACTCTGCTTCAATGGGTGCAATGGCACTGGTACTATAACATCCCAGCATTTTGAATAGCCATTTTCGTTGAGAATTTTTCCGTACAAACTTCCTAATTCCTTTGCCAGCTGAGGTTTATTTCTATACTTGAGCTGATGAAGTAGCTTCTGACTATTCCCTCCTTTGGTAAATTTAAGGTATGCCATCACCATTCCTACAGTACTTAATCCCTTCACCTTATCACATAAATCATTGTCAGTTGGCCTTAGATGGTAGCTAGTCACTGGAAGTGTGCCTTTACAAATACTACATAGATTATTTTCATGATCGTATAAAGACCTACCACATAGCAAACAATTGCGTGGGAAAACTAAATCCAAAAAATCTTTGACAAAAAATAAACGCATTGTGAAAAAGGCTTGTTCCTATCTGCCAAGGGCAAATAGTGGTATATTTGCTACTTAATTCTTTCCTAAACAGTTAAGATAATGAATCTCATAGAGGAATTCAACGAGTACCGCAGTCAAATGAACGAGAAAATTTTGGCTGAAGACAATAAGGTAATCAAGCGTATATTTAATCTTGACACTAATGCATATGCAGAAGGGTCGGTAGATATTAAGTCTAAAGAAATGATTGGGCTAGCTTGTTCTATGGTATTGAGATGTGATGATTGTGTCAAATACCATTTAGGAAAGTGTCATGAAGTAGGCTTAACGAAAGAGCAAATATTTGAAGTATTCTCAATTGCTACTTTGATAGGAGGGACAATAGTGATCCCGCACTTAAGAAGGGCTGCAGAATATTGGGAAACACTTGAAAATCAATAACTTAAAATGTTCAAACGCGATCTAGAATTAGAAAAACGTTGGTCAAAACTATTAGAAGGCCTAAAAGAAACCATAGGAAAAAAACCTGCGGACTTAAATGGCGTACTCTTTCTTATTGGCGTTCAAGAACTTGGTCAAGGCAACAGGATATTTAGTAAAGAGCAAAAGCAAGATTTAATGCACATAGCTGTCTGCAAGGTGTTGAGCTATGATGGGTTTTATGAACTTGACTATGTAGATCAAGAAGGTTGGCCTCATTGGAAATTAACAAAAGAACTTCCTCATTTTGATTTATTAGATCAGGAGAAGCTTTTAAAGATTCAAGTATTGGAATATTTTGAAAAAGAATACGAAATAATAATTGAATAAATCGTGAAGATAGTATCGTATAACGTAAATGGCATTCGTGCCGCAATGAACAAAGGTTTTATTGACTGGCTGAAACAGGTAAACCCAGATATAATTGGTTTACAGGAGGTTAAGGCAAATTTAGACCAGATAGACGCTACTATTTTCGAAGATTTAGGTTACGAAATATTTTGGTATCCAGCTGTAAAAAAAGGATATAGTGGTGTTGCAATTTTGACGAAAATAAAGCCAAAATCAGTAAAACATGGAATGCAATACTCCAAATATGACGATGAGGGAAGGTTGCTCCAAGTTGATTTTGAAAACTTCTCTTTTTTGACTGCCTATTTCCCCTCGGGAACAACTGGAGATATCCGTCAAGCATTCAAATATGAATTTCTAGATGATATATATGGCTACACCCAAGATCTAAAAAAAAGCAATCCAAATTTTATCTTGAGTGGGGATTATAACATCTGTCACAAAGCAATTGATATACATAATCCAAAGTCCAATAAGAACACTTCAGGGTTTTTACCGGAGGAGAGAGCTTGGATGGATAAATTTACAGAATCTGGTTTTATTGATAGTTTCAGAAAATTTAATGAGCAACCAGACAATTATACCTGGTGGAGCTATAGAGCAAACTCCAGAGCAAAGAATTTAGGGTGGAGAATTGATTACCATATGGTAACAGCGCCGATGAATGATCGACTTAAAAGCTCAATCATTTTAGCTGATGCAAAGCATTCAGATCATTGTCCAATACTAATTGAAATAGAATAAAACAGTAGATACTACTCATTGAAAACAATTATGATGAAAAGCATAAAAATTTCTATTCCTTCTCTAATTGAGAACATAAAAATAATTGAAAGTTTCATCGACAATGCGCGAGAAAATTTTGAAATCAATGATGATATCTACGGTAATATTATGATATCAGTGACTGAATGCATCAGTAATGCAATAATCCATGGGAATCAAGGTGATAAAAACAAGCTTGTTCATTTGGAGCTAACGCTAGAAGACGAATTGCTTTTATTCACTATTCAGGATGAAGGAAATGGTTTTGACTATAATGAGTTAAAAGATCCAACGGAACCAGAAAACATCGAGAAAATAGGGGGAAGAGGTATTTTTCTTATAAAACACCTTTCAGATGATGTGAAGTTTGAAGAAAATGGCACCAAAACGGTTTTATCATTTTACATGAATTAAACTATGCCTATTAATTTCTTTATTGAAGAAGTCCCTTTTTCACTGAAAGAAAAGAGAAAAAGGAAAGCTTGGCTAAAAAAAATTGCAGAATCAGAAAACCATAAAATTGAAGATCTCAATTATGTTTTTTGCTCTGACGAGTATTTATACAGTATGAATGTAGAATATCTAGATCATGATACCTACACAGATATAATCACTTTTGACAATTCAGAAGATGAAGGAATCATAGAGGGAGATATTTTCATAAGCATAGAAAGAGTAAAAGAAAACTCAGAAACGCTTAATGTAACAGAAGAAAAAGAGTTGAGCAGAGTGATTAGCCATGGGCTATTTCATCTCCTAGGTTACAAGGATAAAACAAAAGCAGAAGCTAGCTTGATGAGAAGTAAAGAGGAATTTGCAATAAATTTATTCGAAGAGATTTAAACGTTCCACGTGAAACAGCATTTTCTTAAAGAAGAATAATACAACAGTTCCACGTGAAACAGTACACAAAAAAGGATACAATGTTTCCAATATACGATGTCATAGTAGTAGGGGCGGGGCACGCTGGATGCGAAGCGGCACATGCAGCAGCTAGCATGGGCTCCAAAGTTTTACTATGTACAATGAACATGAATACAATTGCTCAAATGTCGTGTAACCCAGCAATGGGAGGAGTGGCTAAAGGGCAAATAGTACGTGAAATTGATGCACTGGGTGGAATGTCAGGTATTATATCTGATAAATCCATGATACAGTTTAGGATGCTAAATAGATCAAAAGGTCCAGCAATGTGGTCGCCAAGATCTCAGAACGATCGAATGAAATTCGCTGAAGAATGGAGATTGGCATTGGAAAACACTCCCAATGTGGATTTCTGGCAAGAAATGATTACCGGCCTTGTAGTGAAGAACGGAGACCTAAAAGGAGTAAGAACTAGTATAGGGTTGGAAATCCAAGGAAAAAGTGTCGTTTTAACTAACGGAACATTCCTAAACGGTTTAATTCATATTGGCGAAAAACAATTTGGCGGCGGACGAACTGGGGAGGCGGCAGCTCGAGGTATAACCGAGCAACTAGTAGAATTAGGATTCGAGTCAGGGAGAATGAAAACCGGAACTCCACCGAGAGTCGACGGAAGAAGTCTAGACTATTCAAAAATGGAGGTGCAACATGGCGACGAAAACCCTGAGAAATTCAGCTATTCTGATACAACAACAACTCTAAAAAATCAAAAAACTTGTTGGATTACCTATACTAACAAAGAAGTACACTCAAGTCTAGAAGAAGGCTTTGATAGATCTCCCATGTTTAATGGTAGAATTCAAGGCTTGGGGCCAAGATATTGCCCATCTATTGAGGATAAGATAAATCGATTTGCAGAAAGAGATAGGCATCAAATCTTCGTAGAACCTGAAGGATGGAACACGGTGGAAATGTATATAAACGGCTTTTCTACATCACTTCCCGAAGACGTACAATTCAAAGCACTTAGAAAAATAGCTGGTTTTGAAAATGCAAAAATGTTCCGCCCTGGGTATGCCATTGAATACGATTATTTTCCGCCTACTCAATTGAAATTAACCTTAGAAACGCAGTTAATAGAAAATCTATATTTCGCAGGTCAAATAAATGGTACTACGGGATATGAAGAAGCCGCTTCTCAAGGATTAGTAGCAGGTATAAATGCTAGCTTGAAAGTTCAGGAAAGAGATCCTTTTTTGCTGAAAAGATCAGATGCATACATAGGAGTATTAATTGATGATCTTATAAATAAAGGTACTGAAGAGCCATATAGAATGTTTACTTCAAGAGCTGAGTTCAGACTCTTATTACGTCAGGATAATGCAGATCTAAGGTTAACTCAAAAAGGACATAATATTGGGTTGGCATCAGATGAGCGTCTAGCAAAAATGAACCATAAACGGGAGGAAACTGCTAAGCTCATTAACGATCTAAAGCATAAGAAATTCTCTCCAGAAAGTGTAAACGATGGTCTCGAAGAAATTGGTTCTGCTATGATCAAGGAAAAAATATCTGCTGAAAAACTATTAAAACGTCCTCAAATAGGTCTTCAAAATCTAAAAACATTTAATTCTGAAATCGAAGCTTACCTTTCTAAATATCCTACGGAAGTATTAGAACAAGCAGAGATCCAGATCAAATATGACAGCTATATTGAAAAGGAACAGCAGATGGTAGAGAAGCTAAGCAATATGGAAAACTTCAGAATTCCATTGAAATTTGACTATATAGGAATTCCAGCACTCTCTGCAGAAGGAAAACAGAAACTGAATAAAATAAGACCTGAAACTATGGGTCAAGCTTCTAGAATAAGCGGAGTCACACCAGCAGATTTATCTATAATCACTGTTTACCTTGGAAGATAGAATGTTAGAAAGACTTACTAAATGTCCACTTTGCAAAAGTGGACATTTTCTTAATTCTGAACAGATCAAAGATTTCGCAGTTAGCCAGGAGTCTTTTATTATTTGTAATTGTATCAAATGTGGTCTAAAATTCACTAACCCTAGACCGAAAGTTGAAGCTATAGCTCCATATTACGATTTCCCGGAATATTTCTCCCATGAGGATAAAGCAAAAAATCTAACCCAATTTGTTTACCAAAAAGTAAGGAAATACGCTGTCTCAAAAAAAGTAAAACATTTGAATAGTCTAAAACCCTCCAAAGGAAAATACTTAGACTATGGCTGTGGTACGGCAGAACTTCTTTCAAAAGCCAAAGAAACCGGATGGAAGGTAAAAGGTATTGAACCAAATGAAAAAGCTAGAAATCAAGCAAAGTCTAAAGTAAACGGAAAAGTATATGAATCCATTGATGAACTACCTCAAGGAAGCTCATTTGACATCATTACACTTTACCATGTACTGGAGCATATTCATTCACTTAGAAAAACAATAAAAAAACTCTTAAACATCTTAAAATCAGATGGTTATATAGTAATAGCTGTCCCAAATCCAGAAAGCTATGATGCTATAAAGTATAGAGACCGATGGGCTGGATGGGACGTTCCGAGACACCTTTACCACTTTAATCGTAAGTCTATTGAAAGCTTCTCAGAGCTCTTTGATTTACAACTAGTGAATGAAATGCCAATGAGTTTTGATAGCTATTACGTTTCATTATTGTCTGAAGGCTATACAAATCCTAATCAATCCATAGTACAAAGATATTGGAAGGCTATCATGTCAGGCAAAAAGTCAAACAGTGAAGCGCGGAAGACCGCAGGAAATTATTCTAGTAACTTATTTGTGTTCAAAAAGAAGTGAAACAATCTAACTTAATCATACTTTTAGTTATAAGCCTATTCGCTTTTTCCTGTGCCAAGCAAAGCACGCCCATGGGAGGACCTCCAGACGAAGAACCACCAATCGTACTAGAAATGATTCCCCAGGACCAAAGCCTAAATACAAAACCAAAAGAAATAATCTTAACATTTGATGAATACATAAAACTGGACAATGCCAACAAAAACATCCTGATCACTCCAAGAATAAATAAGGATGAGGTGATCATTACGGCATTAAAAAACACGCTTATAATAGAACTTAATCAGGAACTGGAAGACAGTACCACCTACGTATTCAACTTCCAAAAATCAATTCAAGATTTATCAGAGGGGAATCCAGCTGAGAACCTAAAATTGGTTTTTTCAACTGGCGCAAGTATAGATAGCCTTAAAGTATCAGGATCAGTGAATAGATATTTTCCAGGCAGAAATGACAAAATAGAAGATGCCATAGTGGGTTTATATCCAATTGATGACACAACTAATGTATTTATCGCGCCTCCATATTACTTAAGCCAAGTAGATACAGCCGGTAATTTTAACATTTCAAATATTAAAGCTGGAAAATACTTTGCTTATGCTTGGCAGGATGACAATAATAGCCTTAAAGCAGAATATAAATCCGAGGCATTTGATTTCATAAAGGATACAATTACCATTGATCAAAACATATCAGGCTTACATTTCAATCTTTCAAAAGGAGATCAAAACCCCATAAACTTACTGAGGTCTTCAACACTTGGATCGAATTATACTATTGTATTGAACAAGACTCCAAATGAAGTAGTCCTAGAAAATGAAAAAGTGGGAAGTGAAATATTTTATACATTAGGAGACAAAAGAGTAAATCTTTATTCACAATCAGTACTTACTGATAGCATATCGATAAATGTTAACCTAAAGGATTCAGTTGGATATGAAATTGATTCCTTACTATGGGCAAAATTTGAAGAATCGGATCGAAAACCAGAAAAACTAACCATTTCCGCTAATTCCGGTAAAAGCTTTTATCAGGATTTACCCATAGAACTAACCTTTAATAAACCCATCACAAACATCAACTTTGATTCCCTCTACCTAGCTTACGATACAGCGTCTATTATAAGAGTTTTACCAGAAATGTTAAGTTTCAAGGATTCACTACGAAGGGATGTTTTAGAAATTAATCTTCTTGTGCCTGATTCCATACCATTTGAGATATTTTCCTTAAAAGCCGCAGATTCTACCTTCAGAGATATAGAAGGCCAATACAATGAAGTAGCCTTATCTGCCAATTATAAAAAGTTGAAAAAAGAAACCCTTTCCGATGAAATTTCAGGAAGAATCGAAGGCTCTGAAGGGCCATTTATAGTACAGCTTTTAGATAGTAAAGGAGAACTGAAAAGGGAGTCTTATTTAGAAAATAGCAACCAATTTTCATTCAGGCTAATCGAAGCAGCAAGCTACCAAATCAGGGTGATAGAAGATACAAATATGAATCACCGTTGGGATCCAGCAAACTTCGAAGAAAGAAGATATGCAGAGCGCACTTTCAATTTCATAGATCCTGAAACAGGAAATGGTAACATTCTGGTTAGAGGAGGCTGGATAGTTGAAGACCTTGTGATAACTGCAACACCAAAAACAGGTATAAAAAGTAGCGAAAATTAACCGTGGATAAGTGTCAATTTAACTGTGGATAAAAAAGGATAACCGATAGATAACTCAACGCTTATCAACTTATCATTTACTACCTTTTCTACCAACCACCTATATTGGGGAAAAGCTGACACTTATCCACCAACCAAAATCATTCTATCCACAAGCTTTTTCCCAACAGTGAATAAGTAAGACCTAATCCACAAAAATTGGAATATTCATTTACTCCAATAATTTTCAAAGACTTACATGTGGACAAATAGAGGATAACCCGTGGGAAACTCAGATCTTCACTGTGCTAGAAAGTGGAGAAGAATAAAACACCTACTTTTCAACAAATCCACAGTCCTAATAACCTTAATAAAGAATTTTTTTAAAAATCTATTTTACAACTATTATAAAAAGAGAGCGTGGATAACTCTTTGTAATGGCCGCACATTTTGGTAATATTATACAAACCCAAAATGAGATACTATGGAGCCTTCGAGACTTTTTGATTTGATTCCCTATCAGATCGCTACTTATGATAAAGAGATTGCACTTTCTAAAAAAGAAGCTGGTCAATGGAAATCATTTTCGTCCAGAGATATAAAAGAAATAGTTGATAATTTGAGCCTGGCTTTTTTAAAAGCAGGACTGAAACAAGGAGAGAAAGTCGCTATCATTTCCGAAAACTGTCCAGAATGGAATTTCATTGATTTAGCACTGCAGCAGATAGGTGGAATATCCGTACCCATTTATCCTACAATAACCTCCTCAGATTTCGAATATATTTTTGATCATGCCGAAGTCAAAATGATTTTCGTTGGTGATCAGGTGATTTTTGATAAAGCCAAAGAGGTATGTGGAGATCGATTTATTTACAGTTTTTCAACAATTGAATGTGCGATTTTCTGGGAGGATTTCTTGGCGATTGGAGTAAATGAAAGCATAGAGCCACTTGAACTGTTAAAAGAGACTGTAAAGCCTGATGACATGTTTACCATCATTTATACTTCAGGTACCACAGGTAGACCAAAGGGGGTGATGCTTTCACATACCAATGTTCTTTCGAATGTTCTTGCGATTGCCGCTATTATGACTCCAGAAAGAGGAACTTCACGCGTACTTAGTTTTCTTCCACTTTGTCATATTTATGAGCGAACCGGTTCTTTCTGCTTTATGTACTTGGGTTTTTCCATTTACTATGCGGAGAGCTTGGAGACTTTGGGGGAAAATATGAAGGAAGTCAAACCGCATGCTTTTAACACAGTACCTCGTCTTCTAGAGAAAATTTATGATAAAATTGTAGCCAAAGGTTATGAGCTTTCAGGAGTTAAAAAAGGGCTTTTCTTTTGGGCTTTAAATCTTGGTTTGGATTATGATCCAGGTGGCCATATGGGATTTTGGTATGATTTTCAGTTGAAATTGGCCAATAAACTAATTTTCAGTAAATGGAGAGAAGCTTTAGGAGGTGAAGTACTTCAAATTAATTCGGGTGCATCTGCTTTACAACCAAGGCTAGCTCGGGTTTTTTGGGCAGCAGGGATCAAAGTATGTGAAGGCTATGGCTTGACGGAGACTTCCCCGGTAATTTCAGCATCTGTTTGTACAAATGAAGAAATGAGGATAGGTTGGGTTGGAAAATTAGTGAAAGATGTAAAAGTAAAAATTGCCGAAGATGGTGAAATCCTCGTTCAAGGACCCAATGTGATGCTAGGTTACTACAAGCAACCTGATATGACTGATGAGGTACTTCAAAACGGCTGGTTTCATACTGGAGATATAGGAGAGCTAGATGGAGAATTCCTGAAAATTACCGATCGCAAGAAGGAGATGTTCAAAACCTCTGGAGGCAAATACATAGCTCCTCAGCTGATGGAAAATAAATTCAAGGAATCCACGCTGATAGACCAGTTGATGGTGGTCGGTGAAAATAAAAATTATCCAAGTGCCTTGATCGTGCCTGGTTTTGAAGGATTGAAGGATTATTGCAAACATAAAGGCATTCCATACACCACAGATGAGGAAATGATCCAAAAACCTGAAATCATTGAAAAGTATGATAGAGAGATCGAGCAAATCAATAAATACTTTGGTAAATGGGAGCAAATCAAGCGTTTCAAGCTTTTGGCAGAACCTTGGGGAATAGAATCAGGAGAATTGACCCCAACAATGAAATTAAAGAGAAAAGTGATTTTTCAGAAATTCGGAAAAGAGATTGAGGCTATCTACCAAGATTGAGGCTTGTGATTTTTTGATTTCTGAATATTCAAGAGCTTTTTCAGTGACTGAAATTGGTTTGTTGTGTGCAAAACACTAGAAATGTGACTATTTCGATCACCAATTACAGGTCTGTCTACTTCTATTAACATTAGTAGATCGTTTTACAAAAAAAGGCTTTTTATCTCAATAATTCGGAATATCTGGAAATAGCGCACTTTTTCATTTATAATATTCTGTGATACTTGAATATTTGCTTAAATAATTTGTGATGCATGCATAACTTTTTTTCAATATAGTATGCATGCATACAATATTTTTTGTAGATTAGTATTCCTCATTAATTGAAGAATTCTGTAGAGATGAAAAGAGAAGAAACAGTTGATTACCATATAAAAAGTGCTTGGCATGCGATCTCAAGAATGTACAATCAGCAAGCAGCTGAGGAGGGATTTACCACAGCCATTGGTTTTGTACTCATCAATATCAATTCTACAGAGGGTACGCCTGCCACTAAAATTGCTCCAAAACTAGGTCTTGAGACCAGAAGTTTGACCAGAATGCTGAAGACAATGGAGGAAAAAGGCATGATTTATAAAATGCCTGATCCAATTGATAAGCGTTCTGTTCGGATTTTTCTTACTGACGAAGGTAAAAGAAAGAAGCAAATTTCAGTTAATACTATTCGGGAATTTAACGAACAGGTCCGAGAAATCGTAAGCGAAGAAGAGCTTCAGGATTTCTTCAAAATATTTGAGAAAATTCAACTGGTGATCGATCAAGTGCAGACCGCCAAAGGAATAGATGTCAACAAACCAATATTTGAACTATAAACCATATAAGACCACAAGGTAGCCACTACCAAAAGCCCAAAATTATGAAGAGAACCATTAAGAAAATTGCCATTTTAGGTTCGGGTGTTATGGGATCCAGAATTGCCTGTCACTTCGCTAATATCGGCGTGCAGGTGCTTTTACTGGACATAGTACCCTTTGAACTTACCGAGCAAGAACAGAAAAAAGGACTGACCAAAGAAGATCCTATGGTCAGAAATAGAATTGTTACGGAGGCCTTAGCTTCCACTTTGAAATCTAATCCTTCTGCGATTTATGATAAGTCATTTGCCTCCAGAATTACTACTGGAAATTTTGATGACGATCTCCCAAAAATCAAAGATTACGATTGGGTGATGGAAGTCATCGTTGAGAGACTGGATATCAAGCAGTTACTTTTTGAGAAAGTAGAGAAACATAGAAAGCCAGGCACACTAATTACTTCAAATACCTCAGGAATTCCAATGCACATGATGTGCGAAGGCAGATCAGAAGACTTTCAGGAGAATTTTGCCGGGACACACTTTTTCAATCCTCCGCGCTATTTACGCTTATTAGAAATCATTCCTGGTCCAAAATCCAAGCAGGAAAACATTGATTTCCTCATGGAATATGGAGACAAGTTCCTTGGGAAAGAAACAGTGCTATGTAAGGATACACCTGCCTTTATTGCCAACAGAATAGGTGTATACGCGATTATTTCCGGTATGCATACCATTGAAAAAATGGGACTAGGTGTATCAGAAGTCGATAAATTGACTGGTACGCTAATAGGTAGAGCGAAATCTGCCACATTCCGAACCATGGACGTCGTTGGTTTGGATACGACGGTAAATGTGGCTAATAACTTATACAAAGCCTTACCTAATGATGAGTCTCGGGAGAAGTTCAAGCTTCCTAAAATCATGCAGGTTCTTTATGAGAAAAAATGGCTAGGTGACAAGACTGGATCTGGATACTTCAATATGATCCGTCACAAAGATGGATCGAAGGAACTGAAGGAAATCGATTTTGAAACCTTTGAGTACAAGGATTTAGAAAAACCAAAATTCAAAGCATTAGAAGCAGCGAAGGAGTTTGAAGACTTGAAAAAGCGTATCAAATTCTTGGTGAATTTTGAGGATAAAGCTGGTGAGTTCTATAGAGCTACTTTTTATGATTTGTTCAGATACTGCTCACATCGAATTCCAGAAATCGCAGATGAATTATTCAGAATTGACCAAGCCGTTTGTGCTGGTTTCGGATGGGAGCTTGGACCTTTCGAAAACTGGGATTTACTCGGTGTCAAGGAAACAGTAGAGAAAATGGAAGCTGCTGGGGAGAAGCCAGCTGCTTGGGTTTATGAAATGCTTGAAGCTGGAAATGAAACCTTCTACAAAGTAGAAAACGGCAAGAAGCACTACTACGACATTCCGAGCAAGTCCTATAAGGAAGTGCCAGGCATGGACGATTTCATTATCCTTGACACACTCAAATCTGCTGGAAAAGTAATTTGGAATAATGCAGGAGCTTCTGTCTATGACTTAGGCGATGATGTGATCGGTTTAGAATTTCACACCAAAATGAATTCCATGGGTCAAGAGGTCATCGAGGGAATCAACACCGCAATAGGCATGGCTGAAAAATCCCACAAAGGTCTTGTAGTGGGTAATGAAGGCGCTAATTTCTCCGCAGGAGCAAATCTTGCTATGCTATTCATGTTTGCCGGAGATCAGGATTTTGATGAGATCAATTTGATGATCGCTCAGTTCCAAAACACGATGATGCGAGCGAGATATTCCTCAATTCCTGTTGTAGTTGCGCCACACAATATGGCTTTGGGAGGTGGATGTGAACTTTCACTACACTCAGATCACATTCAGGCGCATGCAGAATTGTACATGGGATTGGTAGAAGTAGGAGTAGGATTGATTCCTGCTGGTGGCGGTACCAAAGAGATGACGTTGAGATTTTCCAATGCAGTGAAATCCGGAGATGTGGAGTTGAATCGCTTGCAGGATGCATTTATGAATATCGCGATGGCGAAAGTCTCTACCTCAGCTGAGGAAGCTAGGAGCTTGGGTTATTTGAGAAAAGACGACGGGATTACTTTGAATCGTAAGCGTCAATTGGCTGAGGCAAAAACTAAGGTTCTTTCCTTGCACGAAGCGGGCTACACTCAGCCGATTGAGCAGACAGATATTCGAGTTCTCGGAAAAGAGTCGCTGGCACTTTTCGAAGCCGGTATCACAGGAATGAGGTATGGTGCATATATCTCGGAGCATGATGCTTTGATTGCTAAAAAACTTGCCTACGTAATGTCTGGGGGGGATTTGTCCTCGCCAACAGAAGTTTCAGAACGATACTTATTGGATTTGGAGCGTGAAGCATTCTTAAGTTTGACTGGAGAGAAAAAGACCTTGGAGCGTATTCACAGTATTTTATTCAAAGGAAAACCGCTTAGGAATTGATGTCCAAAGTACAATGTACCAAGTAACTCAATACTTAAAAAACTCGAAATAACATGGAAGCATACATAATTAACGGATATAGATCAGCGGTTGGAAAAGCCAAAAAAGGTGGCTTTAGATTCTACCGACCGGATGATCTCGCTGCAGATGTAATCAAGCATTTGGTAGCTAACACGCCAGGTCTGGAAACCAAAATGGTGGATGACCTCATTGTCGGAAACGCTGTTCCCGAGGCGGAACAAGGAATGCAAATGGGAAGAATGATTTCCCTTCTTGCTTTAGGCATAGAAAACCCTGGCTTTATCGTCAACCGTTATTGCGGTTCAGGCATTGAAGCGATTGCTTTGGCTGTGGGTAAAGTGAAGGCAGGAATGGCGGATTGCATCATCGCAGGTGGGACAGAATCCATGTCCATGGTGCCGATGATGGGATATAAGACCGTATTGAATTACAAAATAGCGACTGAGCATCCTTCGTATTACATCAGTATGGGTTTAACAGCTGAAGAACTTGCAGCTGAGTATAGCATTACCCGTGAGGATTCGGATGCTTTTTCTGTAAAGTCTCATGAGAAAGCTATTGAAGCTATCAAATCAGGCAAATTCAAGGATGAAATCGTGCCTGTGGAAGTCGAGGAAACTTACCTGGATGAAAATGGCAGAAAGAAAACCAGGACCCAAATTATCGATACAGACGAAGGCCCTAGACCTGGGACGACGATGGATGTGCTTTCAGGATTGAAACCAGCATTTAAAAACAAAGGACAAGTGACCGCGGGAAATTCTTCCCAAACATCTGATGGAGCAGCTTTCGTGGTTGTGATGTCTGAGCGATTAATGAAGTCGCTGAACCTTGACCCAATTGCACGGTTGATGTCATACAGCGCGGCTGGTGTTGATCCTCGTATTATGGGAATTGGTCCAAAAGTGGCCGTTCCAAAAGCATTGGATCAAGCAGGACTTACATTGAATGATATTGACTTGATTGAATTGAACGAGGCTTTTGCTGCTCAAAGTTTGGCAGTGATCAAAGCGTTGGATCTCAATCCAGACATCGTGAATGTGAACGGAGGAGCTGTAGCATTAGGTCACCCACTGGGATGTACCGGAGCAAAGCTATCCGTTCAAATGTTCAATGAACTCCGCCGTCAGAACAAAAAGTATGGCTTGGTCACAGCTTGTGTTGGCGGGGGCCAGGGTGTTGCTGGGGTTTATGAACTTTTGAAATAAGTATAAAGACATAAGACGCTAGATATAAGACAATAGAGTCTAGCGCAAGTCTAACCATTATGATTGTTCCATTTTAACTATATCAATCATGCACAACTACAAAGTACTATTTGTCTGGAAAAGAGCAATTAAATTATGTGCTCACATTTATAAGCTAACCGCAGATTTTCCCAATGAGGAAAGATTTGGCTTGATTTCTCAGATGCGAAGAGCTTCAGTTTCTATTCCTTCAAACATTGCTGAAGGCGGAGGAAGAAGGACAGATAAGGAATTTGTGCATTTTCTTGGAATAGCTCATGGTTCAATTTGCGAACTGGAAACTCAACTCTATGTAAGTGTAGAATTAGAGTTTACTGATTTCGATAAAATTGATTTCGTCACAAACGAAATTACTGAAATACAAAAAATGCTGTACGCACTGATTCTAAAGTTCGATGCAAAATCGAGTTAAGTCTTCTGTCTAGCGTCTAAAATCTAACGTCTTTAACATGGCTACAAAATCAACCCAAGGAGGAGAATTCCTCATCAAGGAAACAGATGCTCAGGACATCTTTATTCCTGCAGAATTTACCGAAGAACAACGAATGATGGCTCAAGCCTGTCAGGATTTCATTGACACAGAGATCACCCCGTTTGCGCAGGAGATCGATAGTATGAAAGATCCTAATTTGGTTCCTACTATTTTCAAAAAAGCAGGAGATCTTGGTCTTCTGGGAATTACCGTTCCAGAAGAATACGGCGGGATGGGCATGAGTTTCAATACCTCCATGCTGATTGCTGATATCATCGGTGCGGCTGGATCATTCTCTACGACTTATGGTGCACATACGGGAATCGGCACGTTGCCGATTTTATACTATGGAACTGAAGAGCAGAAGAAAAAGTACCTTCCAAAGCTTGCTACTGGCGAATGGGCTGCGTGTTATTGCCTCACTGAGCCTGACGCGGGTTCGGATGCAAATAGCGGCAAGACTAAAGCTACACTTTCTGCGGACGGCAAAACTTATTTGCTCAATGGCCAGAAAATGTGGATCTCAAATGCAGGATTCGCAGAATTGTTCATTGTTTTTGCAAAAATAGGAGACGATAAAAACTTGACTTGTTTTATCGTAGAGAAGTCTTTTGGTGGTATCACGATGAATGAGGAGGAGAAAAAACTGGGAATCAAAGGTTCATCTACCCGCCAGGTTTTCTTCAACGATTGTCCAGTTCCGGTTGAGAATATGCTTTCTGACCGTCAAAACGGTTTCAAAATCGCCGTGAATATCCTGAACATCGGTAGAGTGAAACTTGGAGCAGGTGTACTTGGTGGCGTTCGTACGGTGACTACTAACGCGATCAAGTATTCCACTGAGCGAAAGCAATTTGGATTAAGCATCAATTCCTTCGGGGCCATCAAATCCAAACTCGCTGAAATGGCGACCAAATCCTATGTTTCCGAAGCACTTTGCTATAGAGCTGGTCAGGACATTGAAAACAAGATAGATGCGCTAATCGAAGAAGGACTTGATGTAAACGAAGCCAAACTGAAAGGCGTGGAAGCTTTTGCGATTGAATGTGCTATTGCAAAAGTGCAGTGCTCTGAAGTGTTGGATTACGTGGTTGATCAAGGAGTTCAGATATACGGAGGTATGGGCTATTCTGCAGATGCACCTATGGAGCGTGCATATCGGGATGCCAGAATTTCCAGAATTTATGAAGGCACAAACGAAATCAATCGTATGCTGATGGTAGGAATGCTTTTGAAGCGTGCGATGAAAGGTGAGCTCAACATTTTCGATCCTGCGATGGCCGTTTCCAAAGAACTGACGTCTGTTCCATCCTTTGAGACTATTGATAATTCTGAGCTTTTCGCAGCAGAAAAAGAAGTGCTGAAAAAGCTGAAGAAAGTATTTTTGATGGTAGGAGGAAAAGCAGCAATGGCTTTACAGGATAAAATCGAAGATGAGCAGGAAATCATGATGAACCTTGCTGATGTGATGATCGAAATCTATGCGAGTGAATCAGCGATTCTTCGTACAGAGAAATTGGTTTCTATGAAAGGCGAAGAGGCCTGCAAGAATCAAATTGCGATGGCTCAGATCTATCTTTCAGAAGCCGTTGACAAAATAAATACTGCCGCGAAAGAGGCTATAGGTAGCTTCACCAAAGGCGATGAGCAAAAAGTGATGCTGATGGGATTGAAGAGATTTACCAAATCTGAGCTTTACAATACCAAAGAACTAAGAAGACAGATCGCTGATTACATGATTGATCAGGGAAAGTATCCATTCTAAGTTGTGATAAGTTGAGTACCTAAGCCTCCGAATTGAAAGAGTTCGGAGGCTTTTTTTATACAAAAAAGTGTAACTTATAATTCTTCTAAACTATTGAAATTCAATAAATAAGACTTTAAACCCGAAAGAAATGAAAAGAGTCTATTTGGTGATTATCCTAGGATTCGTAGGACTTATAGTTGCAATGCAGCTCTTAAAGCATGATCCAGTAAAAGATTTATTGAGTTCTCTAAGCCCTGAGCAAAAAGGCAAAGCCATCTTTGCCTTAGATGACCCCAAGAAACAAGATTGGCATTTTTTCCCAAGTACCATGTTCAACCGTGAGGGCCTGCCACTCAAAGAGATGAATGCAAAACAAAAAAAACTTGCTCATTCTGTTTTGAAATCTATGCTTTCAAAATCCGGCTATGAGAAAACTTTGGAAATAATGGAGTTGGAAAATGTCCTTAGAAGTATGGGGCAGGACACGGTTATGCGTGATCCAGGCAAATATTTTATGAGTTTTTACGGAGATCCTATCAATGAAGACCTTTGGTCTATGTCATTTGAAGGGCATCATCTTTCTCTCAATTTTACGGTTAGTGGAGAAAAAGTAGTTGCTTCACCAAGATTTTTTGGTGCTAATCCTGCGATGATTCCTGAAGGACCTAGAAAAGGCGACAGAACATTAGCAACGGAAGAAGATCTTGGTTTTGAATTGATCAACGCTCTTGATGCTTCTCAGCAACAAAAAGCGATTTTTCAAACTGAATCTTTCAAAGACATCGTGTCCGGAAATCTGCCAGAAATCGACCCAATGAAGCCTGTGGGAATCAACTATTCTGAGTTAAAGCCAGACCAGCAAAAACAGCTTATTGGGATCATAGACCTGTATTTGTCCAACATGCCGAGTAAAATAGCTAGTGAAAGAAGGCAAAAAGTAATGGATGAGGACTTGTCAGATTTGTATTTTGGGTGGGTTGGTGCAAAGGCTTTAGGATCAGCACACTATTATAGAATCCAAGCGAAAACTTTTTTGATCGAATTCGATAATTCACAGAACAATTCCAATCATATTCATACCGTATGGCGGGATTTCGAAAGCGATTTTGGCAGAGACCTGATTCGGGAGCATATGGCTAAAGCGCATTCACATTAATCCAAACCTTACAAAAGCCTCCGAATGTCTCATTTCGGAGGCTTTTTTCTATAATTTCAATTTTTAAGAACTAAGAATAGTATAGTGAATAGGAAGGAAAAGGATTTTAGAGAGCCATTCAAAATTGTTGGAATTTCAGCAAGGAGATAGTTCTTGTATTGATATTTTTATTGCAATGAAATAGTTCTCCTAGCTGATTGAGAGATGAAAAATTCATCCTAACTTAACAGGAATCAGTTACAACATTTCTCCAATGAACTATGGCTAAGCAACCAGAAGGTAAACCAAAGAATGATAAGTCTGCGGCTACCAAAACGTTAAAAGAAAAGCGTGCTGCAAAGGCCGCTAAAAAGGAAAGTAAGAAAAATAATTAATTACCAAACGGGGGCAAATAGCCTCCGTTTTTTTTGATTTCAGTAAGTGGAACCAAACCATATATTTTTCTTGGCCATAGAATTAGCCTATATTTGAACCAATTGCACGGGGTGCCTTCCTGTTGGTGAGGCTGAGAAAATACCCGAATTACCTGATTTGGATCATGCCAACGTAGGGATGCTAAAGCTAGAAAACGCCTTTGTTTTCTCTTGGTTGTCTGACCGCAGGAAATGCAGTTAACATTTTTGCAACCAAAACTTCCTATGGAATTAGAGAAAAAGAACTTCGAATTACTGCCTGATGCGCAGAAAAACTGGCAAAATCGACCTGAATGGTTTTTCAATCGTGCGCACACCGATACTTATGAGCTTTGGTACGAAGGGCGTTACAAGCGGGCCGAAGTCTGGCAAAAGAAAGTCATGGAGCAGCTGGTGTCCAAAGACAAGCGGGTAAAAACACTTTTGGAATTCGGCTGTGGTACTACTCGCTTTACGCGCTGGTGGAAGGAAATCGGCATCAAGGCAACTGGTGGAGATATTTCTCCACTGATGCTTTCGCAGGCTATTCATTTGTTTGATGGTGATTTGGTGATGGCAGATTCCCATCACATGCCATTTAAAGACCACACGTTCGATTCACTTGCCTTCATCACTACGTTCGAATATTACAAAGATCCTGTGAAAGTAATCCGTGAATCTGCCCGTGTTGCCAAATATGGTATTGCGATGGGAATGATGAATCGTAATTCGCCAAAGGTGCTTAGAAGAAGAGTTCAGCAGGTTTTTGGCAAAAATCCGTTCTATGTCACCGCTACTTTTTACACACCAGCGATGCTTATTAAAATCATTGAAGAAGCTTTAGCAGGAAGAGATTACACGATTGAGTGGTCCTGCACAGGTCTTCCAAAGTGGTTTCCAGTCCAGCAATGGAGTGTTCCCTATGGTGACTTTTTCGGGTTGTACGTCAAACTGAATGACGTAGAATAATGGCAGATCAGCTCGGTAAAATCAACTTCCAGGGATATGAGGATTTGCTGGCGGGTAGGTTTGGCGCTGCGCGCAAAGAGGTAATACAAGGACCCGCATTTGGTGTGGACGTTGCTATTACTTCACTTCCTGGAGGCTTGGCTTTGGCGGCGACTAGTGACCCACTATCATTGATTCCTTCATTGGGTTTGCAGGAATCTGCCTGGCTGAGTGTACACCTGATGGCAAACGATATGGCTACAACCGGCTTTGCACCGCAGTACGGACAGTTTGTTTTGAACCTTCCTGGTACACTTTCTAAGGATGATTTCAATACTTATTGGAGTTTTATAGATCAATACTGTAAGGAAATAGGCGTCGCAATCACAGGTGGGCATACGGGGTTTGTACAGGGTCAAAATTCCACTTTTGCAGGTGGAGGTACCTTGCTGACCATTGCTCCGGAGAAAGAAATGGTTTGTGCTACCGGTGCTCGAGTTGGTGATTCGATTCTTGTTACCAAGTCATGTGGATTGACAGCAACTGCAATTTTGGGGATGAGTTTTCCGGAAACTGTCAAGCAAAAGCTAGGGATGGAAATTTACCATTCAGCATTCGAACAGTTTTACCAAACTTCCTCGCTTCAAGATGCACTTTGCGCAGCTGGAACGGATAAGAAATACCCGGAAATCCACGCCATGCATGATGTCACTGAAGGTGGCGTGCTGGGAGCTATCTATGAAATGCTAGTTGCTTCTGAAAAAGGCGGTGAAATTGACATTGATCAGATACCCATTGGAAATGTAGCGGCTTCCATTTCAGGATTGTTTGGGCTGGATCCAAGATACTGCGTCGGTGCGGGTTCCATGATCATTGCTTGCGATCGCAAAAAAGTAACTGATGTAATTAGTAGGCTAGCTTTAACAGGGATTCTCTGTACTGAAGTAGGTAAAATCACTGATGCAGAAGCTGGTATTCAAATTCAAAAATCCGGAGTCATCTTTCCCCTAGTCTATTTGGAAACTGACCCCTATTGGGCTGCTTATTTTAATGCTCTAAAAGAGGGATGGAAATGATACATGGAGCTAAAATAAATTCCGGAATTTACTTGGTGATCGATCCTTCTATGGAAGAAGGCCAACTGATAGAATCATTAGAAAAAGCTGTATCAGCGAAGCCTTGTGCACTTCAGATTTGGGATAATTTCAGCTCGCCTGACCAGGTAGTTCCACTCATTTGTAAAATTAAGGCGACCTCAAAAGGATCAGGAATTCCTATTTTCATCAATAATCATCCGGAATGGGCAGAACTGTTTGATCTCGATGGAGTACATTTTGATGAATTGCCTCCCGATCATTATAAATTATTTCCAAAGCTAATGCAGCAGCGAAAACTTATTGGAGTGACGATCAATAATGACTTTGATCTGATCCAAGATGCTATTCAGGCCAAAGTAGATTACCTCTCCTTTTGCTCCATGTTCCCATCATCCACTGCAAATAGCTGTGATTTGGTGGAGTTCGAAACGGTTCAAAAAACGAGGAAACTTACTTCCATCCCAATTTTCCTAGCAGGAGGTATCTCTACTCAAAGTATCGCGCACCTAAAGCCCTTAGAATTTGATGGCATCGCTGTGGTCTCTGGAGTGATGAAAGCTGCAGATCCGGGGAAAGCCATTTCTCAATACCAACATTTACTTAATGACTTAAAAAAATGAAACTAGAAACGATAGAAAAGCTCTGCTGTCCATTTGATAAGCAAGATCTCAGTTTGAAAATAATCCTCAAAGATGCCCAAGAAAACATCCTAGAAGGCTGGCTAAACTGCCATAGCTGCGAGAGAATCTACCCAATCATCAAAGGTATTCCTATCATGAATCCTGATGAATATAGAGAAGCACACTTGGAGCAGCCAGTATTGGATAGATGGCAAAACCAATTGGAAGGTAGAGAAATAAAGGATTTTAGGCTGAAAGAAAGCCAGTCTAATACCTGATGCCACTGAAAAACAGTATGGATGGTTCTATTATTTATAAGGAAAAAAGTAGCTTAGGAATACTTTTAAAACTTATCCATATATGATAAAGAGATGGTTTAAAAATGCCAAAAACTGGATATTAGCTAAGTTATTACTTATTTCTCCGGGTTCTTATGCATTTAAAGGCGCAGCCTTTGGCTTAATAGCATTCACTGTTTTATTGATTATCCTTAATGCAGTTATCTTCGCTTTTCAGATAGGCGATCCGTACTATTTACTTTTTGGTCTTGTTACTATTATTGTTTTGGCACTTCTTGGAGCACTGGGAGTTTGGATTATTAAGCTCTTGTACCAAATCCCAAAGTGGTTCAAATTTGCGCTTCTCATGTGTTTGCCTATTCTGGCGATGATAGTTTATTTCCAAGTGGTACTTGTAGTAGGCTTGGCAATCCTCTTTTCTATTCTAGGAGCGAGTTATTTTATTTTCGTGCGATCGAGCTTCAAGAGGCTGACTACACCAAAAAAAGTGGTTGCTGCATTGGCTTTATTCGTTGCTCTTTTTGGAATTGGAGCTTTAGCATATTACTATTCTCTTACAGGCTTGGACGTAGACCCAATTGAAAATGCAGCATTACTTTCTGCAGATAAAATTCCGGCGATTTTGGGAAAATCACCAGGAGAGACTGGAGAGTATTTGGTCAAAACAATTACATATGGCAGTGGAAAGGATAGACATAGGCCTGAGTTTGCTGAGAAAGTAACCTATAATTTCCTGACAGACTCAGTGAATGGAGTGGCTTTCCTAGACAACTGGAGTGGCTTTTCTGGCTGGTGGAGGGAAAAATACTGGGGTTTTGATGATAAATCACTTCCAATCAATGGTCGTGTGTGGTACCCGGAAGGAAAAGGCCCATTCCCATTAGTTTTAGTGGTACATGGAAACCACAGCATGCAGGATTATTCTGATCCAGGATACGATTATCTGGGCGAATTATTGGCCTCCAGAGGGATGATTTTGGTTTCTGTCGATGAGAATTTCATCAATGGTTCTTGGACGGACATTAGGGAGGGCTTAAGCAAAGAAAATGATGCCCGTGGTTGGTTGCTCTTGGAGCACCTCAAGGTTTGGCATGATTGGAATGCTAGTTCGGACCATCCTTTTTTCAATAAAATAGACACAACAAAAATAGCTTTGATAGGACATTCCAGAGGCGGAGAAGCTGTAGCACATGCTGCTATGCTCAATGAATTGGATTTTTATCCGGACGATGCTTCTGTGAAGTTGGATTATCATTTTAACATACAATCTATTGTAGCCATCGCTCCTGTAGACGGTCAATATGAGCCAGGAAGTTCCAGAACTAAACTGAATGACATTAGCTATTTCGTAATTCATGGAGCTCAAGATGCGGATGTTTCATCCTTCATGGGATCTATGCAATATGAGCGAATCAGCTTTCAGGATTCAAGCTATCATTTCAAATCTGGCCTTTACGTCTATGGCGCCAATCATGGGCAGTTCAATACCTCCTGGGGGAAAAACGATACCGGAAATCCATTTGTTGGCCTACTGAATCTCAAGCAGCAACTGGACGATTCCACTCAGCAGGTGATTGCTAAAGTTTATATTTCAGCATTTCTTGAAGCTACTTTGCGCGGTAAAAAGGAGTATCTACCACTTTTTCTTGATGCCAGAAAAGGGAAAAATTGGTTGCCAGAAACGATTTACCTGAACCAGTTTGAAGATTCAAATCTGAAAACCTTGGCAAATTTTGATGAGGACTTTGATGTGAAAACGACCTCGCTGGACTCCGGAAGCATCCAATCTGAAAACTTGACTGTCTGGCGAGAAGCCGAAATTCAACTTAAATGGGCAAAGAAAGGCTCTCGGGCTGCATTTTTAGGTTGGAATTATGAGGTAGAAGATAGCCTGAAAGATGAAAGAGCGAAGGGTTTTGTGAATGATTCATTGATCGCTAGCTATAGCTTGAACTTTGACCCATTGGATTTTCAGCTGGACTCTACTAGTGTTTTACTGTTCTCCATGGCTGAATCCACAGAGAGCTCAAATCCTAAAACTTCTGGAAAATGGATTAATGATAATAAAGAGAATAAAGAGGAAGAGGAAGAAGAAAACGAGGAGGAAACTAATGCTGAGGCCCCTGAAGAAGAAGAGGAAAGTGAAGATGAGCCTGAAGAAAAGAATGCTGAAAAACCCCTCGACTTCACAATTCAATTAGTTGATTCTACAGGCCAATCGATTCAATTTTTACTGAGTGAGTTTTCTCCACTTCAGCGAGAGATAGCCGTTACGATCTGGAAATCTGATTTTATCAAAGGCGATAGTCAATCTGAAAAAGTCTTCCAGACGTTTTCATTTAACTTGGAGAAGCTAGCTAAACAAAACCCGGGCTATACTCCTACTCAGCTCCGGACCATCAAGTTTGTCTTCGATCAAAGTACTTCAGGTGTGGTGGTCGTCGATAATATTGGGTTTAGCAGGGAATTTTAGGACAAAAAATCTCACTTCTGGCAAGTGGATAGTGTCAGTGTCAGGTCGAGCGAAGTCGAGAGCTCTTGTAACAAAGGCTTCAACTTCGCTCTGTCCGACATTTCAATTGCTTATCCTATCTAGATTAATCCTTCTTAACGGTAGTCGTATCAGGCTTCGCAGGCGGAGTACTTTTCGGAAAAAAGCCTTTCAGCAATTTCTTGGCTTCATCTACCGCTTTATCTTTTGCTACGTCTACTTGCTTCTCCAGTTCCTTTTTCGCACTATCTTGAGCTACTTCTGATTTGGCTTTCAGGGCTTGCTTCATGCTATCCTGGGCTGCCTTGAACTGATCCGTTGCTTGGGTTTGGAGAGTTTGTGCTTCCCCACTGACTCTTGCTTTCAGTGCATTAGCCAGCAATGTTTCCATACTATTTCCACCAGCAAGTGAAATTTTTGGGGAATTGTATGTTCCTGATAGATTCAGTGCCAAAGGAATGGTGGAGTTCTCATCAGTCTCTGTCCCAGATATGGAAGAGAGAAGAGCATTGGCTTGAGAACCAAATTTTCCTGCTGGCACCTGCATATTTATCAGGTAATTTAATGAGCCATCAAATCCCGCAGTTCCTTGAACCTTTGCTTGGTAATCCCATAATTTCACATCAAAAGGCTTCACATCCATCACTCCATTTTCAATAGAAATAGGAATTGAAATGTTTTTCAATTGTAGCGTATTGATATCTTTCAGTTTGGTAAGACTGGTGATTCCTTCCAGGATTTTACTGTCTTTCAGCGCTGTTTCTACCACTTTTAGTATGCCTTCCCCATCCAAGCTAGAGAGCAGAGGCATCATATTCTGCCCTAGTTTCCCTGAGAAACTCAAGTTGGAATTGAATTTACCTGTAAGATTTTGAGCAATTGGGGCAAAAGCCTTGATGGTGTTGAATGACTTGAATGCTTCTGCAATACTGAGCTCAGCAATATTCAGGTTGAAATTAAAAGCAGGAGCAGTTAAATCACGAGGGTCATATTTTCCAGTTAATCCTATGGTTCCTCCCATGGTCTTCATCGATGCATCTGAAAAACTCAATACGCCATCGCTTAGTGCCATAGTTCCTTTTACTTCCTTTAGATTCATATCATCGTAGAGCACTTCATTAGCCGCAACGACCATAGAAAAATTAATGTTTTTAGGAAGCTCAATTACGGAAAGTTCAGCACTTGCTGTGTCGGTGGAGGCATTTTCAGTCATCCATTCATTCACGTTGAATCTGCTACTATTCAGTGATAGCTGGCCTTTTAGGGTTCCATTTTCTCCAAGCAAATAATCCATGTAGTTGGAAAGTGATCCTGTTGCCTGAAGTGGACTTTCTCCGATTTTAGAGTCGAATTCTGTTAGATTAATCCGCTCCGGGTTGAACTCGGCTTTAGCTTTCGCAATCTTAATTCCTTGTGGAACATCTGTCGATGAATAGGTGAAATTACTGACATCCATGCTGCCACGAGTTTCTAATTGGTTGTAATTTTTAGCTTCTAAGGCTGCATAAGATCCTTTCGTATTTATATCCGCATTGATGTGACCTTCCATAGTCATATCTTCCATAGGGAAAATGGCTAGAATCTTTTTCAAATCCACGCCCCCCACGATTTCACCATCCCAGATCAGCTTATCAAAATCACGGATTTTCATATTCCCGTTGATGGCTTCTCCTTCTAGCTCAAATCCAAAACGGCTCAAATCAACGAGAAAGTCTGCCATGCTTCCACTTGAATTTTGGACTGTGGCATTTATATTCAATTTTTCAATCGGCGCTGGATAATCCACGCTTTTCACATAGCCATTTGCCAAAAGTAACTTCGCATTGATCGCAGGAATTATCCCTGCGACAGAATCATATCGTCCTTTTGCTGTGGCATCCAGGTCCAGATTGCCCTTCATAGCTAGCCCTTCAATTGGGAATATGGAGGTCAATTCCTCCAAGTCTAACTTGCCTTTCAGAGCAGCATCAATCGTGTAGCTAACCAGATCGGATAAAAACAACTTTCCGGAAATCGGATTGCTTCCGAAGTCCAAATTGAATGTGGGAATTGAGACGGAAGTATTATCGATGTTGTCTGTCTCATTTTTGACCTGAAGATTAATATTTACGTTTTTTACAGGTCGCGGTAGGTCTGGATATTGGAACATTCCATCGGCTACTTTCAGCGAAATGTCAAAAGAAGGAATCTTCACATCATTGTAAACCCCCTTAATAGTTCCATTGAAATCCATTGTTCCTGAAGTATTTAAAGTGGAAAAACTCTCAGAGTAAATACCTGGAACCAATGACAAAATGCTCTTAAACTCATTGTCTTTTCCGTCAATGGAGACATCTACTTCTATGTCATCGTTGGGCATGGCTAAAAATCCATTTAGGCCAAAAAGAAAGTCATTCAGTTGAAAATCACCCTCGCCTAACGTGAACTTCATGTTATTCATGTCGATATTCAGTAGCGTTTCTCCCTTGAAAGATTTGTTGGATAAATAACTTATGCCTTCATAGGTAATATCAGCGATCAAGGCTTCCATCTCGATAGGGAGATCATAAACATCCGCTGTGAATTCACCCGAACCTTTAGCGTTGATTGCTCCCAAAGCCATGAAATAATCAAGCTGTCTATCATCATATACTAAATTTAGATCCCGGACCTCCATAGCATCTATTCCTATCTGGAAATTGCTCTCCGTGTCTTCTGATGCTACTTCCTCTGAGGGAAAGGTGATGTCATAATTTGCAGTTCCGTCTTCCAAAACTTTGATGTAGACGTTTCCACCATTTAGGTGAACACCCGTCAGGGTTGGATAGTCATCAAAAAGCACAGATTTCAAGTTGAAATCAACGGCAAATTCACGTAAGGATGCTAAGGTGTCATTTTCAAAAGGTGCGTTTCCAACAATATCTAAATTAGCGATGCTTGCTGATACACTAGGAAAACTTCTAAACAGGCTTAAGCTCACATTATCAATGTCATAAATAACTTTTGCATTCACAGATTGGGCAATTTCCCGGTCAATTCGGGCAGCGATTTTGTCTTTGAATAGAAAGGGAACAGCCACTGCGACGGCTATTAAAAATGTAAATACACCTAAAATGATGATCAGTGTCTTTTTCATAAATGGTTTTATTAAGCGAATAGGTGGGTTTGCTGGAATAAGTAGATTCCAAACAGGCAATAGATACGTAATTATCGGCCACTACAGCCTAAATAGTTGCAAAATTTAAGCCGTCTAGCTTTCTAATTTCCAATTGAACTTCCCTTCCGAGAAACTAGTTTCAGGAATTCTATTAAGATCCTGGGAATGAAATTCCTTTTACCCTGCGATACAGGTTCAATGCATATTTATCTGTCATTCCAGAAATGAAATCTACTAGGGCACGAAGTAAAGGGTAAGGATTAACCTCAGCCCCCCAGCCTTTCATTGGAAAATCTTCTGGCAAAAGGCGAAGTATGCTTTTGTCTTGACCGGAAAAGTTTTCCGGGTCGTAAAACTGGTGATAAAGTGCTTTGGAAAATACCTCTAGCAATCCTTCTAGGACTTGAAATCCTGCTGCTTCTTTTTCTAAAACTACTTGTGATCTATAGATTTTCTGAATAGATACTTCGGTGATTTTATGCAAAGCTTTCGCAGAAGGAATAATATCGGTTAATGCCTTATCAAAATTCCCTTTGCACATACTTTCCTCATAATTGGCAAAGACCTCTACACATTCGTTGATTAACTCCCCAATTGCCAAGGCGCGAAGTGCTCCCAGGTTTTGGGCTTCAGTTCGAGGTTCTTTGAGTTTTTTAGGGTCAAACTTGTCCTTGAGAATTGGTGCGAGAAGTTTTACAGTTTCTTCAAAGCTGACCAAACCTAGCGTACAGCCATCTTCAAGGTCGATGATGCTGTAGCAAATATCATCGGCGGCTTCTACCAAAAAAGCCAAAGGGTGGCGATACCAGCATTCCGGACTGGATTTTTCCATTCCTAGGACAGCCCCCATTTGCTCAAAATCAGCTGATTGGTTAATGAAAAACCCATATTTTTTCTGGCTTCTTCTTGCTATATCCCGCTGAGCGATCATGCTTGGTCGGGGATATTTGGTGAAAGCGGCTAAGGTTGCATAAGTCAATTTCAATCCAAATTGCTTTGAAACCAGCATTCTGAAGCCTTGCGCATTTCCTTCAAAGTTGCAGAGATCTGCTAATTGTTCTGTTCGCACGTGCGATTCCCAGCATTTTCCGGCAGGGTGAAACTTAAAGAAATCAGAAATAGCTTCCTCCCCAGCATGCCCAAATGGAGGATTTCCAATATCATGAGTTAAAGCGGCTGCTGCTACAATAGCACCTATTTCGAATGGAGTAATGCCCGTTTTAGACAGCTGAGGGTACTTTTGCAGAAGCATTTCACCCGCAGCTTTACCTAATGATCTTCCCACGCTCGATACTTCTAAACTATGCGTAAGTCTAGTATGGACGAATGCCTGCTCAGGTAAAGGGAAGACTTGAGTTTTATCTTGAAGATTTCTAAAAGGCGACGAAAAAATTATTCGATCGTAATCTACTTCAAACTCGCTTCTTACTACTTGTGTGGGTATAAATCCCGGATTATCACCAAATCTGCCTCTGGATAAAAGGCGCTCCCATTTCATCATCCTCAAAAATAAGAAGCTCTGCAGACTTTACTTTTATTATTTGTTATTTTTGATGTGGCACAGACATTGGATTTATGCTACGGAAATTAAACTATAACTAGTATGAAAAATTTATTTTCTTATCTCTCGATCATAGGAATGGCGTTGATCGCAATGGCATGTTCATCAAATGATGATAATCCAGCCAGTGGTTCTGCACGAGTGAATTTTTATTTGGTAGATGCTCCTGCTTCATATGATGAAGTTTGGATAGAAGTTCTTGCGGTACGCGTCAAAGTTGATGATGATGGAATCGACGATGATGATATGGATGATGACGATGAGTCTTCATGGGTTGAGATCGTTTATGACGAAAGCCAACCAATTAATCTGTTAGACTTGACAGGTGGTAATAGTATATTGTTAGGGACCGAGGATTTCCCAGAAGGAGAAATTGATCAAATCAGATTAATACTTGGAGAAGATAATTATCTCATCAGAGATGGTGAGCGATTCGAAATGAAAACACCAAGTGCTCAGCAAAGCGGATTGAAAATTAAGGTAGATGAAGATATCGAAGGCGGAATGACTTATGATTTGATCATCGATTTTGATGCTGCCAAATCAATAGTAGAAGCGGGAAATTCAGGACAAATCATACTTAAGCCAGTTTTGAGAGCCTATATAGACGAGGTATCAACCGGCCTTATGGGACAAGTCCTTCCTCTCGAAGCACAGCCTGTACAAGTAACTGCTTCAATTGGAGATGATTCGATGAATACTTTTGTAGATGCTGAAGGAAATTATAAAATCTCAGGATTGGACGATGGAACATACACGTTAACCTTTACCCCAAATGAACTTTATGCTCCATTTGTGTTGGAAGGAGTTGTAGTGGAAGAAGGAAAGATGACTAATGTCAACCCAATCACTTTAGTGTTAAACTAAGACTACTAATAAAATTAAAGGTCAGCTTTTTGCTGGCCTTTTTTTGTATCTAGGTATTCATGATTCCATGTATTGCAAACTTTTGGACTAAATTTACCCTGTGAAAAAACCATACTTTTATCTATTTCCAATTGCCTGTGTGTTTTTCTTCGCTTCATGTGAAGACCCTGATTCCAGTCCACGTTCCTTGCTCAATCTCATATTGGTGGATAGTCCGGCAAAATGGGATTCTGTGTTTGTTGAGATCGAAGGAGTAGATATAGAGGTTCTGGCCGATGGAAGAGATACTCAGAGTCAGACATTTTTCTTTGAATATAAATCCGGAGACAAAAGGATTAAGGTTAGTGATTTGGTGGGGGGCAACGCCCTTCTCCTGGGAAGAAACGAACTGCCTATAGGTCAAATTATCAATGCGAAAATCATTCTTGGTGATAATCACTCCATGTTTTTCAAGGAGAAAAGATATGTTTTGGCTCTTTCTGATCCTTCAAAAAATGAAATTTCTCTAGAAACGTCAATAGATATAGAACAAGGAATTTCCTATGATGTTTTGCTTGATTTGGATCTTGAAAAGTCCATTATTCAAGTTTCGGAATCTCCATTAACATACGAGTTTGATCCAACATTTACTTTGGTAAATGGAATTGGTACTGTGGAAATCAGTGGATCGTTGAAGCCAACTGCGCTTTATCCAGCAGTCTATCTAAGTAATGACGAGGGTACAATTTCTACGCATCCAGATGCTTCTGGCAAATATTATTTCAGAGTTCAAGCGGGGTCTTATAAGATTTTCTTTGACCCGAAGGATGAACTGTATCAAGACACTACTTTCGCTTCAAACTTAATAGTAAGTGAAGATACTTTGCTTATTCCAATCACTTTTAAGAAAAAGCCTTGATGATTTCTGATGAATTTTACATGCGTCGAGCTCTCGAACTGGCTGAATTTGGCAGAGGAAAAGTAAGCCCAAACCCACTAGTGGGTTGTGTAATTGTCCATCAGGATAGAATTATTGGTGAGGGATACCATCAGGAATACGGTAAAGCCCATGCAGAAGTCAATGCGGTGAATTCTGTGAAAAATCAGAAATTTCTTGCTGATGCTACAGTTTATGTGACTTTGGAACCCTGTGCGCACTTTGGCAAAACGCCTCCTTGTGCGAATCTTTTGGTAGAAAAAAAGGTGAAAAGAGTCGTGATTGCAGCTTTTGATACGAATCCATTGGTTGGAGGAAAAGGGATTCAGATTCTGAAGGACGCTGGAATCGAAGTCCAGACTGGGGTTTTAGAAAATGAAACTAGAAGGCAAAACAAGCGCTTTTTTACCCAGATCGAAAAGAAACGTCCCTATGTAATCTTGAAGTGGGCTCAAACAGCTGATGGATTTGTGGCAAGGGAAGATTTCTCGTCCAAGTGGATCACAAATGCCTCCAGTCGCCAACTTGTACACAAATGGAGGGCTGAGGAGGATGCTATTATGGTTGGAAAAAACACTGCGAAATACGATGATCCTGCTTTGAATGTGAGAGATTGGGTTGGTAAAAATCCACGGAGAATAGTAATAGATAGTAAGCTGGAGCTACCAAGTACGCTCAAATTATTTGATGAAGCAGTTCCTACGATTTGCTACAATACACTGAAAACCGAGGAAAAAGGGACATTGGAATATGTCAAGCTTGACTCAGGGTTCAAGGTTAATGATATTTTGGAAGACCTGCACAAGCGTAATATTCAAAGCGTAATCATCGAAGGTGGCAGCTATTTATTGAATAAATTTTTGGCTTCTGAACTTTGGGACGAAGCTCGTGTGTTTACAAGCAGTACTAAATTTGGAACTGGAATAGCAGCTCCTATTCCTCCTACCCCAGTTTCCGAGACTATTGAGGTCTTGGAAGATACCTTAAGAATTTACCATCATGTCTGAAAGTCTATACATTCCCGAGTCGGCGACAAAAGCTGAAAAGTACGAAGCGATTTTACCACAAATCGAAGCGCTGATCACTGGCGAACCGGATTTATATGCAAATCTCGCCAATATCTCTGCTGCTCTGAAAGAAGCTTTTGACTTCTTTTGGGTTGGGTTTTACTTGGTGAAGGAGAATCAATTGGTCTTAGGTCCATTTCAGGGGCCTATTGCCTGCACAAGGATTTCAATTGGAAAAGGTGTTTGTGGTACAGCTTGGCAAGAAAGTAAAACTATTCTCGTTCCTGATGTGGATGCTTTTCCAGGACATATCGCCTGTAGTTCTGCTTCCAAATCGGAGATCGTAGTTCCTGTTTTCAGGGGTGAAACGGTAGCTATGGTACTTGATGTGGACTCCGATCAACTGGATGATTTTGATACGGTGGATCAGGAATTTTTGGAGAAGTTGATGGGAGTGTTAGGGGCGCAGTTGTGATTTTTAGATGCTATAAACCTTCCCGCAAAACTCCCTAAGTATTTTCAAACTTTCATCTGGGCGTTCGATCATCCCAAGATGTCCAACACCTTCGAGTTCGTAATAATCTGTGACAGCTTCTTTGTGCTTTCGACTAGCTTCTATTTTCACAGCCCCGTCTAAGGTTCCGGCAATTAATAGTTTTGGGCCAGAGAAATTGTTCAGCACTTCAAAACGATCTTTTCTGTTTCTCATCGACTTAGTATAGGCAATCAATCCCTCTAACGTGGAATGCTTTGCTTGCGAAATCGCAAGATTTATTTCAGCTTCAAAAGCATCTCTTCTATCCTCAGGAATCAGTGGTGGCACAAAAGAAGTAACGAATTTATCTACCCCGTGCTTTTTCAAAAATATGACCGTGCGATCTCGCATTCCTTTTTTTTCTTCATCATCAGCAAAAGCCGTGGAATGAAAAAGGCCCACACCTTTAAGCTTTTCACCCATGAGTTCCAATAGTGCTAGCATCACATATCCGCCAAGCGAATGACCGATGACAATGGGGTCAACGATGTCATTTTCCCCCATCCATTCCTCCAGCTGCACTGCAACTTCCTCCAGGCTGTTTTGGGTAAGTGTCATAGCTGATTTACCACATCCAGGAAGATCAGGACAAATTACTCTGAACTCATTAGATAAGGCTTCTGAAAACCCATGCCACATGTCTCCGATTTCGCAGAAACCATGAATAAGGACAACAGGTTGCCCTTCGCCTTTTTCAAAAAAATGTATAGAAGACATGTTAAGAAATGGTTTTGGAGACCTCTGAGAGGCTTCTAACTGCTGCGGCTATTCCTTCCGGATCAAATCCACATTCTTTGTGTAGTTGTAGTTGCTCACCATGCTCAATAATATCGTCAGGAATACCCAGACGCTTAACTTGAGCCTGATAACCATGATCTATCATCCACTCGATCACTGCGGAACCGAATCCGCCCATTAGACAGCCATCTTCTACTGTAATCACCTTCTTGAATTTGCCAAAAATCTCATGAAGCAACTCACCATCCAGAGGCTTCACAAATCGCATATCATATTGAGCGGGGTTTAACCCTTCTTTTTCAAGTTTTTCGCAAGCTTCTACTGCATAGTTACCGATATGGCCAATGGTTAAGATTGCGATCTCATCGCCTTCTTTCACTATTCTTCCTTGACCGAGTGGGATTTGCTCAAATGGAGTTTTCCACTCAGGCATCACACCTTTGCCTCTTGGATATCGGATAGAATAGGGACCATTGTGAAGTGATGCAGAGTACATCATATTTCGGAGCTCCTCCTCATTCATTGGCGCTGAAACCACCAAATTTGGAATGCAACGGAAATACGCAATATCATAGGCTCCATGGTGAGTTGGTCCGTCAGCTCCTGCGAAACCAGCTCTATCCAAGCAAAGGACTACCGGCAGATTTTGCAAACATACATCATGCACAACCTGATCGTATGCTCGTTGCATGAAAGTGGAATAGATATTACAGAAAGGGACAAGTCCCTGAGTAGCTAGACCAGCGGAGAAAGTTACTGCATGTTGCTCAGCGATTCCCACATCGAAAGCTCGATCTGGCATTGCTTTCATCATGATGTTCATAGAAGATCCAGATGGCATTGCGGGTGTTACACCCATGATACGGTCATCTTGCTCGGCTAATTCCACTAAGGTATGTCCGAAAACATCTTGGTATTTTGGTGCCTGTGGACTGCTTGGGGTGGTTTTATAGATCTCACCCGTTACCTTGTCAAATGCGCCTGGTGCATGCCAAGTGGTTTGATTTCCTTTTTCTGCAGGCCCGTACCCTTTACCTTTCATCGTTACGCAATGAAGGATTTTTGGACCTGGAATATCTATCAAATCCTTCAGAACTTCTGCCAAATGATTGACATCATGGCCGTCTACTGGACCGAAGTATCGAAGGTTTAAAGATTCGAAAAGATTACTTTGATTTAGTAGTGCAGATTTTATTCCTCCTTCTACTTTGGAGATTACATCTTGAGCACTTGTACCGAACTTACTCAGTTTGCCCAAAATCTTCCAAACCTCATCTTTTGCTTTATTGTAGGTTTTGGAAGTAGTGATGTCTGTGAGATAATCTTTCAGCGCACCTACATTCGGGTCGATGGCCATACAATTATCATTCAGGATAATTAGCAAGTTGGTATCAGCTACGCCTGCATGATTCATCGCTTCGAAGGCCATTCCACCAGTCATCGAGCCATCTCCGATCACAGCAACGTGCTGCTTTTTCGTCAGGCCTTTATATTGTGAAGCGACTGCCATTCCCAAAGCAGCGGAAATAGATGTACTAGAGTGACCAACTCCAAACGTATCATATTCACTTTCTTTTCTTTTAGGAAACCCAGAAAGACCACCATAAAGACGGTTTGTATGAAAGCGATCTCTTCTTTCTGTGAGAATTTTATGTCCGTAAGCTTGATGACCCACATCCCAAACAAGCTGATCTTCTGGTGTATTAAGCACATAATGAAGGGCTACTGTAAGTTCGACTACACCAAGACTAGCGCTGAAATGACCTCCATAAACGGAAACATTATCAATAATAAATTGTCGGAGTTCATCGCAGATTTGAACCAGTTTTTCCGATGGAAATTTTTTAAGGTCTGCGGGACTTTTTATTTGAGCTAATAATTCTCCTGGTTCAATCTGCATTGTACAGCGGTAATGTGTTCGAATTAAAATAACAACAATTGTGCTTTATTGTTTTTCCAATCAATAATTATTGACATTAGGCGATTGCCTCTTTCTCCTGTCGTTTCCAATTAATTTAGCTTAATTGAATATCTTTGACAACAAGGTGGCAAAATTAACCAAAAATTTAGATATCCTTTGAGTTTCGAAATCAAATTACCACTCTTCGAAGGTCCCTTCGACCTCATGCTCTTCTTTATCGAGCGGGATGAGCTGGACATTTATGACATTCCTATATCCAAGATTACCAATGACTTCTTGGATTATGTTCATCAGATGGAGCAAATGGAAATGGAAGTTGCCAGTGATTTTATCCTCTTTGCGGCTACGTTGATGAAGATTAAGTCTAGAATGCTTTTGCCTAGACCTGAGCTCAACGAGCACGGTGAAGAAGTAGATCCTCGTGAGGAATTGATTAGGAATCTGTTGGAGTACAAAAAGTATAAATCTGTGATTGAGGAGCTTTCTTCCATGGAGGGAGAGGAAATGTCAAAGCAAAAGCGAGGGAATATTGCCGCTGAACTAAAGACACTCAGTAAAGTAGATGACGTGGATGCAGAAATGCAGGACATGGATTTGTATAAAATGCTCAAAGTGTTTCAGCGGACTATGGCTAAAATGGCAGCTCGCGTGGATGAAACAAAGCACACCGTGATTCAGTATCCATATACTATTGCCCAGCAAAAGGATTTTGTCCTAGAGAAAATCAGTTTTAAGAAAAAAGTGCCCTTTGATGAATTCATCAGCTACAAACCCGAAAAGATTTTTGTGATTTATACCTTCCTTGCAATTTTAGAATTACTTCAACTTTCCCTGGTTACCATCATCATAGGTGATGGTTTCAATAACTTTTGGGTGGAAAAGACTGAGCCAATAGCTGTAGCCTAGCCTATGAAATCGAGCATATCGCAGCAGGTAAACGCCCGTATATTTCTTCTCGCTGCGAGATTCCATAGCATGCCCCTACTTTACGGGGTGGCGACTGAAAAACACTTGTAATCACATGAAACTGGATAACAAAAAAATCTTCCAAACACTTAATCCGAATAAAATTTGGGTGCCGGTTATCATTGGTTTAGCCATTGTTTTTGCAATGTTTTACTTTGATCCCTCGGTAAACAAAGACTCTCTAAGTGGAATTTTTGATGCATCCATTCCGTGGATTCTTGTTGCGGTTTTGGTCATTTTGTTTCGTGATGCTGGATATGTTTATAGAATTCGTGAGATCACCGATAGGCATCTTACTTGGAAGCGGTCGATTTATGTAATCATTCTTTGGGAATTTGCCTCAGCGGTGACGCCTTCGGTAGTTGGAGGTACAGCGGTTGCTATTTTCATTTTGAACAAAGAAGGCATCAAACTGGGAAGAGCTATTGCATATGTGATGGTGACTGCGATTTTGGATAATCTCTTCTTTGTAATTGGAGCTCCAATCATTCTGTTTTTTGCAAAGGGAAATATTTTCCCAACGAGTAAAGTGCTGGAAATGCAACTGGAAAACAGTTTGGAGGCTATTTTCTGGATTTCCTATTCTCTTTACGCTGCGTACAGTATCATCATGGCTGCAGCTTTATTTTATCGACCAAGAGTTTTCAAATGGGTATTAATCAAAATATTTTCGATCAAATGGCTCCGCAAATGGAAGCATGATGCTCAAGAATATGGTGACCAAATCATCGTCGCATCAAGAGAGCTTTCTGGAAAAAAATGGAATTACTGGGTGCCAATTGTAGTCGCCACTATACTCATTTGGAGCTCAAGGTATCTGATGCTTAATGCCTTGATTTCTGCCTTTGTTCCGTTGGCTGCCTTTGAACATGTTATTGTTTTTGCCAGACAAGTGATCATGTGGATCGTGATGATGATTTCCCCGACTCCCGGAAGTAGCGGGACGGCTGAGTTCTTTTTTGGCCAATTCTTTACCGAGTTTTTGGCCAGCTATACCTTTGTCACTAGCATTTTGTGGAGGCTTTTATCCTATTATCCATATTTGATTTTGGGAGCATTTTTCCTTCCTCGCTGGGTTAAGCAGGTTTTTTTCAAAAAAAAGAGAAAGAAAGTAAATCCGGAGCAAGATGTTTCAGGAAGTTAATCAACGACAAATAGCAGGAATCACAACAGGAAATCTCTTCAGCGGAAACGATGAAGTTCTGATTTCTCAAATTGCTATAGATTCCAGACAAATACTTCACCCTGAGAAAACAGTCTTTGTAGCTCTTCGAGGAGCAAAAGCTGATGGGGCTGATTTTATAGCACAACTAGCAGAAGCAGGTGTAAAGACATTTTTGGTTCATCAGGATTTTGAGGAAAGAGCTTTTCCTCAGGCTTGCTTTATCAAAGTTTCGGACACCAGAAGAGCTTTGCAGTTATTGGCCAAATACGAGCGGTCTCTGTTTACAAATCCAGTGGTCAGCATCACTGGCAGCAATGGTAAAACGATCATAAAGGAATGGTTAGGGCAGATTTTAGGACAAAAGTATGCTGTAGCCAAAAGCCCAAAAAGTTACAATTCACAAGTTGGTGTTCCGCTTTCTATCTTCGGAATGGAGTCATATCATCAGGTGGCAATTTTGGAAGCTGGAATCTCTAGGGCTGGAGAGATGGCTGCTTTAGAAGAAATGATCAAGCCTAACTTGGGTATTTTTACCAATCTTGGAACAGCACATCAAGAGGGTTTTGAAAGCTTAAATTCAAAGCTTCAGGAGAAACTTTCACTTTTTAAAAATTCAGATCTTCTAATTTACTGCGCTGATCATGAACAGGTTTCGGATCAAATTGAGGGCATATTTCCTGCAGAAAAGCGGATAGGATGGTCCGATAGAGCTGGCTACGAGTTTACCAGATCTGTGAAATTGAAGGGAAATGGAGCTCGGTTGATTTTGATGAAATCGGATCTGAGTACGTACACCTTTCAGGTACCATTTACCGATGTGGCTTCCTTGGAAAACATTACTCATGTGATCGTAGCTGCGATGACTTTGGGACAAGGTGCAGAATCTATCCAAGAGGGTATTGCTCATCTGAAGTCGGTAGATATGCGGCTAACCCTGAAGCCTGGAATCAACGATTCACTCCTAATTGATGATACCTACAACAATGATTTGGCAGGGTTAAAGGTCGCAATGGACTTTATGCAGCAGCAGCGTCCTAAACGACGTAGAATATTGATTTTGTCAGATTTGCTTCAGCAAGGCTCCCCTGCAAAAATTTATGAGGAAGTATCGGAATTGATCAAAAAGTATCAGTTTGATCTATTGTTTGGAGTAGGCAAGGAGATTTTCTATTTGGAAAAAGAATTTCCCGAGTCATTCACTGGCTTCAAATCCACGGAAGAGCTTTTGGCCAAGCTTGACCCAGAGAGTTTTGCAAATGACATGATTTTGATCACCGGAGCCAGAGTATTTGGCTTTGAAGAAGTGGTTAATCGACTTCAGCAGAGAATTCATGGGACGACACTTGAGATCAACCTCAATGCGCTTACCCACAATTATAATTTCTACAAAAAGCTACTTTCCCCAAAAACCAAAGTGATGGTGATGGTAAAGGCTTTTGCCTACGGAGGAGGAGCCGTGGAGATCGCTAACCAGATCCAAACCATGGGAGCCGATTACTTGGGAGTTGCATTTTCCGATGAAGGGGTGGCCCTTCGAAAGCAGGGAATCAAGCTTCCAATAATGGTGTTGAATGCAATGCAGGAATCCTTTGGATTGTGCAGTGAGTTTAATTTGGAGCCGGTTGTATTCAGTCCGGATTTTTTCGAAAGTCTAGCGTCTTGGTGTACCATTCATCAACAAAAGATGAAAATCCATCTCGATATGGATACAGGCATGCACCGGTTGGGCTTTGAGGAAAAGCATTTGTCAGAGCTAAAGAACTTAATCCAAACAAATCCGCAATTGGAGATAGCTTCAATATATACTCACTTGGTCGGTGCAGATGAGGAAATCCATCAGGAGTTTTCTCTTTCCCAATTGAAATCATTTGAAGAAATGAAAAATCAAATCCTTCAGGTGCTTTCTTACAAACCACTTATTCACGCGCTCAATTCTGCCGGGATAGTTGCCTTTCCAGAATTTCAATTTGATATGGTGAGATTGGGAATTGGCTTATATGGTGTGGAAGTGACGGGTAAGCATGAGATGGCACTTCGAGCTATTAGTACCTTGAAAACCACCATTTCCCAGATAAAAGAGCTAAATCCAGGCGAGACGATAGGATATTCAAGAAAGGGAGTATTATCCTCTGGGGGAAAAATTGCTACGCTGGCAATTGGCTATGCGGATGGGTACGATAGACGATTTAGCAATGGAAAAGGCTATGTGCTGATCAATGGACACAAGGCTCCAATCATAGGAAATGTCTGTATGGATATGTGTATGGTGGACGTCTCAGGCATGGATGTGAAGGCAGGTGATGAGGCGATTATCTATGGAGAGAAGATCTCCTTGAAAGAACTTGCAGATCAGATTGGAACCATCCCCTATGAATTGCTGACAAATATCAGCACCCGTGTGAAGCGGGTATATTACCTGGACTAGGGTTGGTTTTGCCTATGAAATTTCTCTAAATTCCCTCATGAAATCGAGCATGACACAAGCGACACACACTGGGACGATAAACCCTGCGAGATTCCATGTGGCCTTAAAAAATCAAATTTTAAACACATGAAATTCACCAAAAAGCGATTAGCACACATCGTATTTGAATCAAATGATAAGGCGTCAAAGTTGTTTGACGTGGTCCTCTTATTCATGATTTTTGGAAGTATTTTCGTGGCAATTTTAGATTCAGTTGCCAGTCTAAGAGAAGATTACGGCGAGGCTTTTTTAATTCTTGAGTGGTTATTTACAATTCTATTTACAATTGAATATTTATTGAGAGTTTGGTTATCCAGAAAGGCTACTGGCTATATTTTCAGCTTTTTTGGTATGGTTGATTTGCTGGCAATTTTACCTTCGTATCTCAGCTTCTTTGTACTTAATTCCCAATTATTCACAGTAGTAAGAGCCCTTCGTCTCTTGCGTGTAATTCGTATTTTGAAGCTTGGTCGATATGTGGCTGAGGCAGAGTATCTGACCAAATCTTTAAAATCGAGCTCTCACAAGATTATGATATTCATAGGATTTGTGATCACTATTGTGCTTATCATGGGAACCTTCATGTTTATCATTGAAGGTCCGGAGCATGGATTTACCAGTATTCCCGTCGGGATGTATTGGGCGATTGTGACCTTGACTACTGTAGGATTTGGTGATATCTATCCAGTGACTCCTCTGGGTCAGCTGGTTTCTTCACTGATCATGTTACTTGGCTATGCGATCATAGCAGTTCCCACAGGCATTGTTTCTTCTGAGATGGCTTCGCAAAAAAGAAAAGATGAACTATTGCTAGGGGATAAAATATGCCCTAAATGTAGATATACCCCACTTCTTCAGGCAGACAATTACTGCAAAAACTGTGGAGAAAAACTGTTTTAATCGTCGAATTTTAGGAATTCCTGTATGTTTTTTACCTTCCCAAAGAGAAGTAAAATATCTTCAGCTTCGAAGGCATACTCAGGAGTTACCACGCCAATCACATTTTTGTAAGGAGTATTGATACCCAGTAGATTTTTCTTCTGTTCGATTTTTATAATAGTCAGAATATTCAAGTAAAACTCCTTCCTGATATCCGCTTCAGCTACAGTCATTTCGACATATCTACCAGGCACTTTTACCTCCACAATATTATATTCATCCGAAATCTCCAAAGAGTCCAAAACGCCTTTCATTTCAAGTCGTTTGGAAAGTCGATCTGCAGTCTCCTCTTCCGGATGGATAATTTCATCCACTCCAATTGCTTGAATCACCGTCTCATGTAAATCGTTAATTGCACGTGCTATAATTCGCTTTGATTTGAGCTGCTTGAAAATGGCTGTGCTCATGATGGACGCTCCAATATCCTCTCCTATAGCAATAATGACCACATCAGTCTCCTTCAAAGGTAGATTCTTTACCGCCGCCTGATCTGTGGCATCCATGACAATGGAATGAGTGATACTGTCTTTGATCAGCTCTATCCTGCTTTCGCTGGAATCCACACCTATTACTTCGTGACCTAGATTTGTTAGGCGCTTTGCCAGGTAGCCGCCAAAGTTTCCTATTCCTACTATGATATATTTCATATGATTATAATTTGTCTTTTAATGGCCATATGGAATCTCGCAGCGATTATAATCATGCCAGTGTGCGACTTTTTAGTTATGCTCGATTTCATGTGTTTTAGATTACGTGATATAGACGTTTTCCTCAGGATATTTGTATCGTTGTTCGCCTATTCTACGAACGATCGCAATTAGAATAGTTAATGTTCCTACTCTTCCAATGAGCATGATTACCATCAAGACTAATTTACTCCCTAAGCTTAATTGAGAAGTGATTCCCAGCGTGAGTCCAACTGTAGAAAATGCGCTAAAAACTTCAAAAGCCACATCTATCATGGGAAGTTCTGGGTCAAAAATCATTAACAAAAATACTCCCAAACCCATGACGAGTACCGAAAGGGTAATGACGGCAAAGGCTTTTTTTAGTGTTTCATTGGAGAGTTGTCTTCTGAAAACTTCTACTCTTGTCTTGCCTGAAGCGATACTGAAGGTATTGAGCATTGCTACCGCAAAAGTGCTCGTTTTCAATCCGCCGCCAGTGGATCCCGGCGATGCTCCTATCCACATCAGGAAAAGATAAACCAGTACAGTAGGAACTGCCAATTCGCGCATGTCTACAGTGTTGAAACCGGCAGTTCTTGGAGTGACTGCCCCAAAAACTGTAGTAGCAAATTTCCCATACACACTAAGTCCTTTCAAGGTGTGCTCTTGCTCTGAAATCGCATACACCACCATTCCAACTACCAGTAGAATACCAGTGGTATAGACCACTAGTCTAGTGTTCACACTGGAAACTCTTGGTGTGTGCCGGTATTTTTCTAAACCGAGTACGCTTTTCACAAAGCCAACAATCAGATGCTTTACATAGGAATAATAGTTTAACACCACTGGAAACCCGATTCCGCCTAGAACAATTGCTAAGGCTATAGCCAAATGCATATTGTAAGCCTCCCTAAACCCTTCCTGATATAGTCCATTGCTCAGCGTAGAAAAACCTGCGTTGCAGAAAGCAGAAATAGCATGGAAAAGCGAAAAGAATAGCTGGTCTCCCTGACCAGAGAATTGAGCAGAATCTGTGAAATGATAAATCAGGAAAGCACAAATACCTTCTACCAAAACAGTAAAGGAGATGATTTTGAATAAGGTGGTGTAAATCTCGTTTACATTGTTCTCATTGATGTAGTCGCGTATGAAAAGCCTGTTTTCTATAGAATAACTTCCCTTGAAAAAGAACCCGAAGAAGCTGGTGAAAACCATGATTCCAAGTCCTCCGATTTGGAAAAGTATCATGATAATCACCTGACCAAAAAAGGTGAAATCCTTGGCAGTGTCTAGTACTATCAATCCGGTAACGCAAACGGCTGAAGTAGAAGTAAACAATGCATCTATAAAGCTGATATCTCCAGTGGTGGCTTCAGGAAGGCTAAGAAGTCCTGTTCCCACGAATATCAGGATTATGAAAGATAGAATAAATACTAGAGAAGGACTGAGCTTAAGCTCATTCACCGTTAGGCTGAATTTGCTTAGTTCTATGAAAAATAAGATAATGACTAAGGCATTGATTAGATGATAATGAGTCGAAAAAGAGAGGATCATCTCTGTAGTATCATTTCCAAATAAATTCCATCGAACCAATGCCGTGAGACAAAGGAGTATGGAGAGTAGAATTTCAAAGATTACCCTTGCAGGATAAATTGATTTCTCCACAAGGAGAACTTTTACCAAGTAACCTGTACCTATCAGCATCAAACACAAGTTGAATAGGAAAGATGTCGCAACTTGATCTTTTGGGTCTATTGAGTACCCTAAGTGAAATAGTAATATTCCAAAAGCGAAAATACTGCTAAGCTGAACTACTTTTTCCTGAATCTTCATCACCTTCTTCAGAAAAAGGATGTTTCGATCAGGGTTAGAAAAGAATTTCAGCTTTAGTTTCATAGCTTACAATTACGCGTGGAAGGGTTATTTATCCTTTTTGCAAGTTGGTTTTTCTGAAGTTTTAAAAATCCCTTCAGCTGGATATAAATGGAATTTTTTATCCAGATTTTGTGAGGAATAGATGCTTGATTTTCCACTGAAAAGGTAGGCGATCAAGCAGGCAATTCCCAAAAATATGCCTGATTCATATCCAAATAGTTCCATGCCCATCACTGTACATGCGAGCGGAGTATTGGTTGCTCCTGAAAATACGCCTACGAATCCCATGCCTGCCAATAAGGCAAGCGGAAGTGGAATCCAGGTAGAAAGGGCATTGCCCAATGTAGCTCCCGTGAAGAATAAAGGTGTCACTTCTCCGCCTTTGAACCCAGCCCCCAAAGTAAAGCTGGTCAGGCCAGTTTTCACCAGCCAATCATACCATGGTAGTGGAGTCTCGAAAGCTTCAACTATCCTTGGAATACCAAGTCCTATGTAGGTCGTACTGTCCGAAATGTATACAATTCCTGCGATCACCAGTCCACCTATGACCGGGCGAAGTGGAGGATAAGAAATGTATTTGGAAAATAGATGAGAAAAAAAATGATTGCTTTGGGCAAATAATCTCCCGGATAATCCAAAGGCAATTCCTGCGGGAATAATCCAAAGTAGGTTGATCAACGTATGCGGAGGAACTAAATCTACCAAATAATGCGTGTGTCCAACTCCAAAAAGTGAGGCACAAACCCAATTTGCCACAAATGCAGTCAAAAAGGCTGGAAACACTGATTTCCATCTAATTTTCCTATGCAACATCCATTCTAATGCGAATATTGCTCCAGCCAAGGGTGTCCCAAAAACAGAGGCAAATCCCCCGGAAACTCCAGCTATTAAAATGATTCTTCGATCGGAAGGGTCAAGTGGAAAATACTTGGTGAGCTGATCAGCTAAAGAGCCACCCATTTGCACAGCGGTACCTTCACGGCCTGCTGAACCTCCAAATAAATGAGTCAAAACAGTCCCTAATAGCACCAGAGGAGTCATTCTAAGGGGAATGGGTTTTTCTGTTTTGTAAAGTTCATCCAGCAAAAGATTATTCCCCTTCACAGAATTTTCTCCAAACCGGTAATAACTCCAACCTATTACAAACCCGGCAATTGGCAGAAATGCAATGATCCAGATGTGAGATTCCCGGTAATTAGTAGCCCAGTTCAAGGCAATTAGAAAAATAGCGGACGCAGCCCCTGAAAGTAAGCCGATTACCAGACTCAAAACGATCCAGAGAAGTACGTACCGAAAAATAGATGTACTGTTCAAACTAGTTTTTTCAATTAGTTAGCCCAAATTAGGAATAGAAATTGAATTTAAAGAAGCGTACATAGCCTTATATTATCAGAGAAGAGTAACATATTGGATTGATATAGGGTTATCTTAAAATAAATCACCCAGCAATGAAAAATATTCTTATTTCCGGAGGTTCAGGTCTTATTGGCCAAAAAATCACTCAGCTGCTGGAACTGAAAGGATATTCAGTTGCCTGGCTAAGTAGATCCAAACAAAAGCAAAAGTCATTTCTATGGGACCTAGATAAGCAAACTATAGAGACTGAGGCAGTAGAGTGGGCAGACGCCATCATTCATTTAGCCGGTGCAGGTGTGGCTGATAAACGCTGGACGGATGAACGTAAAAAGCTCATCTTGGACTCTCGAATTGATAGTTCTAAGTTGCTTTACACAGCCGTAGAAAATGCCAGCGAAAAGCCAAACACCTTTATTTCAGCATCTGCTGTGGGATATTATGGGTTCAATACTGGGACAACTTTAATGGATGAAACGCATGAGTCAGGATCAGATTTTTTAGCTCAAGTGGTCGTCTCTTGGGAAAATGAAGTGAAGAAAATGGAGGAATTGCACCTTCGAACTGTGATGCTCAGAATAGGAATTGTGCTCGATGCCAATGGTGGAGCACTTGGAGAAATGATGAAGCCACCTATCGCAGCTCCACTCGGCACAGGAGATCAATGGATGAGTTGGATAGGTATAGAAGACTTGGCTAGAATGTTTGTCTTTGCATTGGAAAAGACTACGCTACAGGGAGTTTTCAATGCAGTTGCCCCAAATCCTGCCACCAATCAGCAATTGACTCAAGCAGCGGCAAAAGCTAAGGGTAAACCTTATCTGGGAATAGGCGTACCGGGTTTCGTACTTAAGTTAGTTTTAGGGGAAATGGCTGCAATGGTTCTTGGCGGCAATCGAGTTTCTTCTCAAAAAATCCAAAAAGCAGGTTTCGATTACGAATGTCCTGATTTGGTGCCTGCCTTAAAGCAGATTTATGACAAGTGATTTCAAATCCTTTTCCCTCTTCCAATTAAAAACCAGAGAATAGCCCCTACAAGTGGCAACAAGACTACAATTACTACCCAAATCAATTTGTCATTTGGGTTGGCAAACCTACTGCTCACCACATCGAAAATAGTAATCGCATAAATGATTAACCCAATAGCGCCCATTCCAAACATATCAGGAATAATTTGTGATTTTAGTGCTTTTTCCCATCGCCAGATATACAATCGGCCCAATCCCTTGTGCAAATAAGAGAATCACTATCCAAATGATTTTCATATTCGGATCTTTGAATTCTGAGCGAAGTATATCTACCAGGCAGTAAATCCAAAATATGGTATATAGAATACCAAAAATGAGAAAAAGCAGAATTGAGGCTCCGCCCATATTCTGAATAAATGTTAGTGTCATTTAGTTAGGTGTTTGGTTGTTTTGAAAATGAAGGATTAAATCTTCGCCGTTCTTTTCTCATGCTTCTAGCCATGGCGAGATATAAAAATGTTCCGATAAAAGGAGCAAACAAAATTATTAAAACCCACTGGAATTTACTGTGAGCTGCCCTAAATTCCGATCCTAGGGCGTCAAATAGCGCATAAGCCCAAAAACCTAGGTAAACCACCGAGAATAGGAATGAAATTTGCCAAATAAGTTGCCCGTCTCCAGATGCTATTAAATCCATGTGTATTCTTCAATTATTTTAACCATTGAACCAAAATAGCTTTTTTTATGGACTCGAAATAAGAATTTAGCTAAAAGTTAAACCACCAATCTATATGAAAAGAAGTCTGTTTTCGCTGATTTTATCCTTTTTCGCGCTTTGTAGCTATGCTCAAGTCGATCTAAGCTACTACTTGCCAGCCGGCTATACCTATGATGAGTCCATCCCTACGCCAAAGGAAGTCTTGGGTTATGAAGTGGGAGAATGGCATGTGAGTCACGATCAACTCGTGATGTACATGAAGGCAGTGGCAGAGGCATCGGACCGGGTGACATTCGAGGAAACAGGTAGAACGTATGAAAAAAGACCTCAAGTTCTCTTGACAATTACCTCACCTTCAAACCTTACAAAGATCGATCAAATCAAGGCTGATCGAAAAAATCTGAGAATTGCTGGTGCATCTGCCGACATAGCAACTATGCCGATTGTGATGTTCATGGGATATTCTGTCCATGGAAATGAGCCAAGTGGAGCCAATGCCTCGCTCTTGGCAGCGTATCATTTTGCGGCAGCAAAGGAAATAGCCGCTGATCTGGATAATATGGTTTTGCTGCTAGATCCTGCAATTAACCCAGATGGTTTGAATCGTTTTGCTTCATGGGTGAATACCCATAAGTCCTATAACATGAATGGCGACCCAAACAATGTGGAGTTTAGCGAAGCATGGCCTAGAGGCAGAACGAACCATTATTGGTTTGACTTGAATAGAGATTGGCTACCTGTCCAGCATCCAGAATCCAGAAATAGAGTGCGCGTCTTCCAAGATTGGCTTCCAAATATCCACTTGGATTTCCATGAAATGGGGACAAACAGCACCTTCTTTTTCCAGCCGGGAGTACCTGCAAGAATGCACCCACTCACGCCAGAAAAGAACTTTGAACTGACGGAGAAGATAGGCACCTACCACGCGAAAGCTTTGGATCAAATTGGTTCTCTGTATTTCAATCAGGAGAATTATGATGATTACTATTATGGAAAAGGCTCCACCTATCCAGATGTCCAAGGTTCCATAGGAATTTTGTTTGAGCAAGCCAGCTCACGAGGCCATCTGCAGGAAAGTGTAAATGGGATGCTGAGCTTTCCTTTCACGATCAGAAACCAGTTCACTGCTAATCTCTCCTCTTTTCAAGCTGCAAAGGAAATGCGCCAAGAATTGAATCAATTCATGAAGGATTTCTACAGTGATATTAAAAAAGAAGTCGATGCTGATACAAATAAAGCTTACATTTTTGGAAGTAAGGAAGATGACGCAAGAAGCTTCCACCTTGCTGATTTGATCCTGCAGCACGATATCAAAGTATTTAGCCTGAATGACGATATCACCGTGAACGGAAAAGAATTTGAAAAAGAAACTTCCTACATCGTGCCAGCTGATCAGCCTCAATACAGATTGATCAAGGCAATGTTTGAAACACGAAATACCTTCAAGGATAGCCTATTCTATGATATTTCTGCATGGACATACCCAATGGCTTTTAACTTAGATTACATGGCCTTGAATAGTCAGATTTTGAACTTGGCAAGTGTAAATGAAATTACCAAAAGCTCTATCACTTTAACGCCAGGTAAAGTAATTGGCACTGTCGGAGCTTATCAATATGCAATGGAATGGACGGATTATTACGCTCCAAAAGCTGCCTATAAATTGATGGCCGAAGATTTCCAGGTTAGAGTAGCTACAGGAGAATTTTCCACTGCCGATGGCAAAAAATTCGGTAGAGGCACATTGTTAATAGGAAAAGGAGAAAGTGGCCTGGATGACCAGGCTTTTTTCACCAAACTGGCTGAAATAGCACAGAAATCTACTGTAGATATTTATGGGTTGACTACTGGCTATACTGGCGGTATGAATTTAGGATCGCCAAATATGATGGTGCTCGACAAACCAGAAATTGCGCTTTTGGTAGAAGGTGGTGTGGATAGCTACGAAGCTGGAGAGATCTGGCATTTACTAGATCAGCGCTACGAAATGCCGATCACGCTATTGCCCATAGATAATATCGGTGGCAGTACACTTGATAGATACAATGTAATTCTAATGCCTGATGGCAGATATAGTGGTCTTGGAAAGTCTGGTGCTGCTACCTTGAGATCTTGGGTGTCCGGAGGAGGAACTTTATTGGCAAAAGGCGGAGCTCTTCAATTCCTCGCTCAAAATGAAGTAGGCGATTTCAAGTTCCGGGATGGAGCCGAAGCTGAAAAAGATTTACAAAAAAGCTATGCAGATTATGAAAACGAAACCGGTGCAAAAGTAACAGGAGGCGCTATTTTCAATGCAAGGCTAGACCTTACTCATCCCATTGGCTACGGCTACTTAGATACTGCTATTCACACTTTCAGAAATGATAATTTATTCCTGGAGCCTTCAGAAAATCCATATGCAAACCCATTGGTTTACACCGATGAGCCCTTAGCATCAGGCTATCTGCATCCCTCAAATCTTGCGGGCATTCAAAATGGTTCCGTAATTCAAGTTTCTGGTATTGGAAGAGGGCGGATTGTTGCTTTCGCCGATAATATGAACTTCCGTGCTTTCTGGTTTGGGACAAACAAACTCTATATGAATGCGATTTTCTTTGGTCAGGTGATCAATGGAGGCACGGCTCGATAAGTTTATAGATTTTGAATCCCGGGTTTTGGCTCGGGATTTTTTGTTACTTAACATTTCAGTAAAATTTTGCGTAAGCTAGCCAAACCTATCTCATTAATTAGCATATGAATCACTCTACCAAATTATTTATTGCATTTACTTTTTTCACTGTTGGAAACTTCGCTTTGGCTCAGGATATGAGTTTTGAAGAATATAACCCGCCCTCTACACTCAAAGTCCCTGAACATCCTGTGCAGAGAGCGAAATTTCCTTTTGTAGATATCCACAGTCACCAAGGAGGAATAAATGAAGAAAGAATTGATCAGCTAATTGGTGAAATGGATGAGTTGAACATGGGAGTTTTGGTTAACCTAAGTGGTAGAGGTTTTGGACGAGGGAATAGCAATACTCAGCAAGACTACATCAAATCCATGATCACCGAATTCAATACACATGCTCCAGGAAGATTCATGGTGTTTACCAATTTGAATTTCGCAGGTTTTGGAGATGAAAACTGGACTAGAATTGCTGTCAAAGAATTGGAAGAAGATGTGGCTGCCGGAGCAAGTGGCTTGAAGATTTATAAAAGTCTAGGCCTGAATGTGAATGATGTGAATGGAAATCGAGTTCCTGTGGATCATCCTGATTTAGATCCTGTTTGGGCAAAAGCCGGTGAATTGGGAATTCCAGTGATTATTCATTCTGCAGACCCTGCGCAGTTTTGGCAGGAGATGGACGCCAATAATGAGCGATGGCTAGAACTGAAAACTCACCCTAATAGGGCGCGTGGAGCTGACAATCCAGCGCCTTTCGAGCAGATTATGGCTGAGCAACATCATGTTTTCGAAAAGCACCCTGAGACAACTTTCATCAATGCACATATGGGATGGATGGCTAATGACCTGGATGCTGCAAGTGCCCATTTGGAGAAATACCCAAATGTCAATTTTGGAATTGGAGCGGTGATCGCTGAGTTTGGTCGTCAGCCGAGACGTGCAAATGAGTTTTTTGAAAAGTATCAGGATCGCGTTCTTTTTGGAAAAGATGCTTATAATAAAGAAGAGTATTACACCTATTTCAGGGTGTTAGAAACGGACGATGAATACTTCCCTTATTACAAAAAGTATCATGCCTTTTGGGCTATGTATGGCTTGGGACTTTCTGATGAGGTTTTAAAAAAGCTTTACTATAAAAATGCGTTGAGGATTGTCCCAGGGATGGATAAGAGTGTTTTTCCGGATTGATAATCTGAATTCCCAGATATCTTGTTGCTATTTCCCGCAGATGAGCGCAGATTGAAAACGCAGATTTTCGCAGACACTGGATTTGTCAGCGTCAGAGACATTGAATAAGTAAGTGTAAATAATCTTTCGCCCCTACCGCCAATTTTTCTGCATCATGATATGTAAAGTTGCTTTACATATCATTAACCTTATGTAAAGAAAACGCAAAAATCTTCACATAAGCTGTTACCTTTGTAAAGAAAATAGAATAATCTTTACATATGTCTTGGCAAATCTCTCCTCTTCCTTATGTTGATGAATTGGAAACAAGAACAATTCTCAAGCAACTCCCTGCTGCGCATGCGGCTTTGGCGGAGCTGAAGGGATTAATCTATTCCATTCCAAACCATGAGATTTTGCTGAACACCTTGGCTATACAAGAGGCGAAGGACAGTTCCGCTGTGGAGAATATCATTACTACACATGATGAGCTTTTCAAGTCGAACTTGGAGTTCGAATCCTTGTCACCAGCGATCAAGGAAGTTCAGAATTATGTGGCAGCTATGAAGCGGGGATTTGAGTTGGTGGATTCACAAGGGTTGTTGACAAACCAGATCATTCTAAAAATACAGGAGACGCTGGAAGGGAATAATGCGGGCTTTCGCAAGCTACCTGGAACTGCGCTGAAAAATGCACAAACTGGAGAGACCGTCTACCTTCCTCCACAAAATCCAGATGAAATCATTTCGCTGATGACCAATCTGGAGCAGTTTATCAACAATCCGGAACTGAGCGATTTGGATCCATTGGTTAAGATGGCTGTGATTCACTTTCAGTTTGAAAGCATTCATCCTTTTTATGATGGAAATGGACGGACAGGAAGGATTTTGAATATTTTGTATCTTATCCTGTCAGGCTTGCAAAAGCTTCCAATACTTTACCTCAGTAGCCATTTTATCCGCAATAAGACAGATTATTACAGACTACTTCAGGCCGTTCGGGAAAATGGAGATTGGGAAGGTTGGTTAACTTATATGATCTCAGGAGTGGAAAACACCGCCAGAGAAACGATCGTTTTGATAGAAAATCTCAAAGAATTGATGGCGGAAATGAAGATTCAACTTCGGGATAACTACAAGTTTTATTCTCAGGAGCTGCTGAACAATCTCTTCAAACATCCCTATACCAAGATTGAGTTTATCGTGCGGGATATTGGAGTTTCAAGAATCACGGCTGCCAATTACCTCAATAAGCTTGCTGATGATGGAGTACTGCGAAAGGAGAAACTTGGTACGGGAAATTACTATGTGAACGAAAAGCTATATGCACTGCTGACAGCTAAATCATAGAATTATGAATATTCTGCAAAAGAAGCCCAGAATCAAAGCGACGCTGAAATATCTCGTCATCTTGGTTATGGTGCTTTTGGTGACGATTTTTCAAGACATACTGGTTAAGGAAAACCAGCAATTTTCCCACTATTATTCCGAGCCTCTGCTACGCAATTTATTTTGGGTTTTAGTGTTTCCAGTAGCTATTCTTTCTGGTATTACCTTCAAAAAGTTTTCATTGCTGACCAAAATTTCTCTACTGTTACTTAAAAGGCTCCTTTTCGTATTTCTGACTTCCTCCTTACATCTTTTTTTATTTGCTGGATTAATGCACTTAGTGTCCTCAGTTTTTTATGAGGAAACATATTCTTTCATAAACAATCTCCGATTTGCGCTCTCAGAGGATTTGTATAAATATTTGCTAATTTATTCTGTGATTTCGCTGGTATTAATAAAAAAGATAAATGTCAAATGAAACTGATTTAAAACCCGTGAAGCACTTCGACTATAAAAGTAGAAACGATGGGACTAAGGGTCCTAGAATACTTGGCCAGATACTTCTTGCTTCTGGGGTGATCGTTATCCTTGTGCCATTTTTTGCTGATTTGGATACAGATAATCTGAAAATTGCATTAGTTGGTGGCGGAGCAGTATTGATTGGAATAATTTTAAGCTCTCTTAGATCAGGTACTCTTTTTGACTTTCAAAGCAGAAAATTCAAGGAATACCAGAGGATTCTCTGGTTTGAATCTGGCGAATGGAAAGTATTCCCAGATATAGACCATCTAGAATTGATACATCACACTTTTCGAACATCTTTTACCCCCAATGGCATTACACCTACAATGAATGGGCTGGTCACTATTTATAAAATTGTCTTGTTAGCAAATGGGGCCAAATTCTTAGTACTTGATTATACACAGGAAAGGGATGCGGTGAAAGCCTTGGAGGAAATAAAAAGAGGGTTAAGTATCTTATAAAAATAAAGGCTGAAGAAACTATTCTGTATAGTGACCAAAAGCGGATATCAAGGTTACAGTTATGGTTTGCCCATTAACTGAATAGATGAGCCGATGTTCTAAATTTAATCTTCGTGACCATAGACCAGAATAATTGTTCTTTAAAAGTTCGGGTTTTCCAGTTCCAGTAAATGGATGTTCTTCCAGCTCGTTTAGTAAAACTTCCAGTTTTGCTAATAACTTCTTGTTTCCAGACTTCTTGATTTTCTCAATGTCTTTAAGCGCTTTTTGGGTAAAGTAGATTTCAAAGGTCATGAATGGAGCAACTTTTTCCGCTCATGTCGATCCAACTTTACAACCCTTCCCTCTTTTTCATCAATTATTCCAGCTTCAATTTCAGCTAGATTTTTAGGGTTCTCAAAATACGGGTCATTGCTTGGTGAAGGATTCAACTTGCTTTCTGCTAAATCCTTTTCAAGGAAATCAACCTTGAATGCCTTTGCTAGTTTTTTAAATGCCCCTAGAATTTCTTCATTATCTGTTTGTATCTCAATTGCTTTCATAGCTTAAATATACGGATTATCGGTAGTATTGATTTCCTAGTGAGAACGGTAGTTACGCTTGACTTTACTCTAAAAGGAGGTTGAATATTTGAAATAGGGGTTTCAATAATTGTTTTAAAGTATAATTAATTGTCCTAGGACATCTCAATTTCTAGAATAAAAAGCACTGATTTTCTCAAATCAAGTTCGGGAAAATCAGTGCTTCTAAATGTATAAACTGTCTAAAACTTCATATTCAAACCCAACATAAAGTTGGTTCCCGCCATTGGGTAATAGTAGTTTTCAGTTACTAATTCTTTCTGGCTTTCTCCTGGCACGAAATAGCTAAATGTGTAACCATTCGGTTCATATAGTTCATTGAATATGTTATTCACCATGAGATTTACCTCTAGACTTTTGAAAAATCTCGGTTGCACCTGGTAGCTGATTCGAATATCATTGGTGAAGAAAGAGTCCAGTGATCTACTTTCATTTGCCGAGTTATCCAAGTATTGCTTTCCAACGTACTTGGACATCCAGTTTAAAGAAAGATTTTGGATTGGCTTATACTCGATGATCGCTGACGCAATGGTGTTTGGTGAAAAAGCGATATCGGTATCCTCGTACGTAAATTCCTCCTGTTGGAATTCTGCTGTGCTATAATCATCCACGTATTCAGTAAATTCTTTGATCTTGTTTTGGCTCAGCGTCAAATTTCCGCCCAAAGTCAAGGCCTTCGAAACTTGGTAGCCTCCTGAAAGCTCAATACCTGCACGGTAAGAATTTGCGACATTTTCTCTAATATATGCTCCCACGTCATTGATCTGACCTGTCAAAATCAACTGGTCTTGGTAATCCATTAAATAAAAATTTGCATTGTAGTTAAACTTCCCTTTTTGCGCTCTAACTCCTGCTTCAATGTTATTCAAACGCTCTGGTCTAGGGATTTCAGTAATCGGATTATCGGTAAAATCAGAACGTTTTGGTTCGCGATTTGCCACTGCATAACTCGCATACCAAACTTGCCCGTTGCTTCGTTCATAGCTTAATCCAAATTTTGGGTTGAAAAAGGTATAGGTTTCATTTCCGTCTACTATTCTTTGATCGTCATTGACTCCAAAGAAAGTGTAGTTGATTCCTCTGACCTGCAAATCACCGAAAAGATTTAAACCAGGCGTAATTTCATGTGTTGCTTTCAGATAAATATTCCGATCATCTTTGACGGCATTATTATCATAATATCGGTCCCGGATATTTGTTTCGCCAGCGATCCTCGCCCAGATAATTTCTCCGAAATGATCGCCATCGTATCTATTAGCTCCACCACCTAGGATTACATCCCACTTTCCGTCGTCTGAGATGTAATTCACAGAAGCAATTCCTCCAAAGAAGTCATTGTCCAACCATCTTCTGCGGATAATGTCCGTACTGGAAATTATTTCTCCGCCGATTTCCACATCGGGAAGAGCATAGCTTGCAAAATCATCATCTTCACGGAATTGCTCATAGTAGCCTCGACCATACGTATAGTGAAGTGCTGCGTTAGTTTTCCAATTGCTTCCAATTTTCCCGGTATAGATCAGCTGATAGTGATCCTGCTGGTAATTATCCGTCTCATTGTCATAGGTATAGTAATTGAAGGTCCGGTCACTCTCTAATTTCGATTCTGGGAGTCCCCACCAAGCTTGATAAGTTTGCTCCTTACCGGAAAATATATTCAGTTTTACGACATGGTTTTCACCATAATATCCTCCTGAAACAAAGAAGGATTTCAAATCAGAAAAAGCCCGATCCACATAGCCATCTGAAGTGATTTTGGAAAGCCTTGCATCCACAGCAAAACGGTTATTCAAAAGTCCTGTTCCTGCTTTTACCGTATGCTTCCAAGAATTAAAGGATCCTACAGAATTGGAAATTTCAGCATAGGGTTCATCTCTTCGGGTATCCGTTTGAATATTCAGACTTGCACCAAAAGTAGCAGCGCCATTGGTGGAGGTTCCTACTCCCCGCTGAATCTGTATGTTGTCCACAGAGGATGCAAAATCCGGCATGTTGACGTAGAATACACCATGTGACTCCGCATCATTCATGGGAATTCCATTCACTGTGACGTTAATTCGGCTTTGATCAGATCCTCGGATACTCATGCTGGTGTAACCGATTCCTGCTCCTGCATCGGAATTGGTGACTACCGATGGAGTGAAATTCAACAGAATTGGGATATCCTGTCCTAGATTTCTTTTAGCGAGTTCTTCCTTATCAATAGTTTGAAAGGTAGTCGGAGTGGTCGCTGATGCTCTGGTGGCAGACACAATAAACTCTTCAGAAAGCAGGTCTGTTGGATTTAGCTCCAGCCTTAATTCTCCTGCCAAAGGCACGCTGAGGCTTTTTTGAAGTGTTTCAAAGCCTACATACGAGACCCGGAGTTGAATCTCTCCTTCATTTAATTTCGTAATGGTGAAATTTCCATCTGCGTCCGTAACTGCTCCTCGACCTTGTTTTTCGGTCCAAACTGAGGCTCCAATTAATGGTTCGCTGGTGTTAGCGTCCAAAACTTTTCCGCTGATGCTATTCTGAGCCCAGGCGGAAATTGTAAACAGGCAAAATGCCACGTTTAACAGTACTTTTTTCATGTGTAATGTTCCCTTTCGGGAGATTGAGTGAAACATGAGAAAGCTCTAGGGAAGCTTACCGTATTTGTTTACCCTGTAGCAATGACAAAATCGAAAATCCAGAAAGGTACCGCTTCTTCGGCTTGATTTTATTTGTTGCTACGCTTGTTCATTTCCCTTCGCCGGCATTACCCGGATCAGGTCGTATGGGTATGATCTCAGCCCGTTTTGTTAAGGCACCCCCTATGATCTAGAAGCAAAGGTAAGGGGGAAAAATTGCTACGCAAATCCGCTGAATAGAAAATTAATTTGTCAAAACTCGATAAGTGCGATTGTTTCAGGACTTTCATAACTGATCTTTTATTCATCTCTCAAATCTTTTTCCTAAATTTCAAGTCTAACCCTATTAACCTATGAAAATCTATAAACTGCTTTCGGGCACACTTTTGAATCATGAAGATCAAGCATTTTTAGGCCCTGAATTAGATTGGGATGCCTTGCTTGCTCAAGAAAACCTAAAAGATCACATTTTATCTGAATCCAAATCCTGGAAGAAAATATCCTCTGAAGAGGCGGATTCTTTACTGGAAAAGGGGATTTTGGCCCCTATGGGAAATCAGGAAATCTGGGCTGCAGGCGTAACGTATTTCCGTAGCCGTACTGCCAGAATGGAAGAATCCCAAGATGCAGGTGGAGCAGATTTTTATGATAAAGTTTACAATGCGGATCGACCAGAGCTATTTTTCAAATCTACTGCTAGCCGAGTTTCATCTCCAGGGTCTGCCGTCAATATTCGTAAAGATTCTACTTGGGATGTGCCGGAACCAGAATTGACTTTGGTGGTTTCCCCGTCAGGAAAAATTCAGGGATATACCTGCGGTAATGATATGAGTAGCAGGAGTATTGAGGGAGAAAACCCGCTCTATTTACCTCAGGCGAAAGTTTATGCAGGATGCGCAGCGATTGGTCCATGTCTTTTAATAACAGATAAAGCTATTGAGGAGACTGCAACTATCCGGTTGGAGATTTTTAGAGATGATGTACTGGCTTTTGTAGGAGAAACGCCATTGACGCAGCTGAAGCGTAAGCCTAAAGAATTGGCAGGCTGGCTTTTCCGTGGGAATACCTTTCCGATTGGTTGCTTTCTAATGACGGGAACAGGGATCGTACCTGATGATTTCACTTTAGAAGTTGGAGACAAAGTGAGAATTGGAATTGATGAGGTTGGAGTGCTTGAAAACTTTATTGAAAAGATCTGATTTGTAGCGATTTATTGTTTGACTTCTTACATGATTTAAACATCTTCTCAAAACAATTTCTACAATAAAGCTATGGCCTACGATGAGTATTTAGCTGAGCGATTGGCAACTAGTTTTAAGAGACGAGGTGTTGCATTTACTTCCAAAAAAATGATGGGAGGAATGCTCTTCATGGTGGATGACAAAATGTGCATTGGTTTGAATCAGGATAAGCATTCCAAAGAAGATAGGCTGATGGTGAGGGTTGGGGAATCTGCCGAAGAACAATGTATGCTGCGCCAAGGTTGCCGAGCGATGGAGTTTACAGGTAAGCCGATGAAAGGATTTGTGTATGTGGATCCAGATGGCTTTGATATGGATGAAGACTGGGAGTTTTGGGTGGAAAAAGCATTGGAATATAATCCACTGGCTAAAAGAAGTAAAAAAAGGCCTTAATCTACAGCACATATAAAAGTCCCTTAAATTCGAATTTTAATCTAAACCAATTTATTTCCTATGAAAAGGTATTTGCTAGCCCTCTTGGTTTCATGTGTTCTTTTCTCATGTGAGGATTCAGAAACTCCTAATATTTCAGAAATGCCTCAAGAATGGTCTTTAATAGGGTATAAAAGTTCTTGGGTTGCAGACCCGCCTTTAATCCCAATTACTGATTCTATTTACAATTATAGATTGGAGAAAAATGGGTCATTTATCAAAAACATAGGAAATTACCGATTGACGGGGACTTATGAAATTGACGAAAGTACTGATGATCGGACTTATATATCTCTGATTTATGATGAAGAATCCATAACGGTCAATGAAGAATCTGGACGAAACTTAATTCACTATTGTGGTCAGAATTATGAGCCTTTTGTAGTTGTGGATTCCAAAACTATCTCGGGTAGTTGGGGTGCCTGTGATGGACCAAATTTTATTTTTCAAAGAAAGTAGAGGTAAATCTGTTTATCTGCATTATATCTTTACGAAATGACTCAGTTTTTCCAGCACAAACTTCGTTTACCAGCCTATCCATCAGGCTATCATTTGATCACTGATAAAATAGAAGATGCGATTCCTGAAATCGCCCAGATTAAAACGGGGTTTTTGCAGGTTTTTATCCAACATACCTCTGCAGCTTTGACTATCAATGAAAATGCTGATCCTACAGTCAGAAAGGACTTCCAAACCTTTGTAAATGAATTAATTCCAGAGTCTTATCCACGATTTATCCACACTTATGAGGGGCCGGATGACATGCCTGCGCACATTAAAGCCAGTTTTTTTGATACAAGCTTACAAATCCCCATTTCTGGTGGAAAACTTAACATGGGAATTTGGCAGGGAATTTATCTGTGTGAATTTCGGAGAAATGGAGGGAGTAGAAGCTTGATACTTACGGCTTTTGGAGAAAGTATTTAGCCAAATTTTTCGAATAGAGCTGATTACCACCATTGATATAATAAAAGATTTAAAAATCACGCCAGCGCATATTTTTGTTTCGAATAATCGCTGATGACAAAATTATTACCCCTTCTTGTAATTTTCACACTTGTCCAATACAATCTTTGCGCCCAAAAGTTTGAACAATCAAACGCCTTTGCATTTAAGTTAACTGAGCCTATCGTCCTTGATGGCATCTTAGATGAAGAAATCTGGGGCGAACATGGCTGGAGTGCGGATTTTATGCAATATTTTCCCTCGGATACTTCTTTGGCGTTGGTTAAAACCCGCGTTAAGATTGCCTTTGATGAGAATCACCTATACTTGGCAGCGATAATGGAGAATAACGAACCAAGAGAATATGTTTCAACTTCATTGCGCCGCGATTATAGAGGACAACAGAACGACGGAATCACATTTGTTTTTGACACTTTCAATGACAAAACGAATGCCTTCCAATTTGGGGTAAACCCTTATGGAGTTCAACGAGAAGGTTTACTATCAAATGGAGGCTCCAAATCTGAAGATTTGAGCTTAGCCTGGGACAACAAATGGTATGCGGAAGCAAAGATATTTGAGGACCGCTGGCAGGTAGAAGTGATTATTCCTTTATCCACACTACGATTTAAAGATGGTGCTCAAAATTGGAATGTTAATTTTTATCGAATTGATAGCCATGTAGGAGAAAGAAGTACTTGGTCTCCTATTCCAAGAAACTTTTCAATAATATCTACAGCATTCAACAGGAAGTTGATTTTTGAGGAGCCCCTTATGAAGACATCAGCCAACATTTCATTGATCCCTTATGTGGCTGGCAAAACTTCAAGAAATTACCTGGAAAATACCAGCGAAAAATTTAAACCTGCAGTCGGTGGGGATGCAAAAATTGGCCTTGGACCAGCGATGAATCTGGATTTAACGTTTAATCCGGATTTTTCTCAGGTAGAGGTAGATCAGCAGGTGACCAATCTAGATCGATTTGAGATCTTCTTTCCAGAGCGCAGGCAGTTTTTTCTGGAAAATGCTGACCTCTTTGATAGCTTCGGACAAATGCGTTCCAGACCGTTTTTCTCCAGAAGAATTGGGGTGGATATAGATTCGTCTACAGGACAAAATGTGCAAAGCAAGATAATCTACGGCGCAAGACTGAGTGGCAAAATCAATGAAAACTGGAGGATCGGTGTCATGAATATACAGACAGCAACTGATGAGGAAGCTGGGATTACCGGGAAGAATTTTTCTGTGTTAGCGATTCAAAAGAAGGTTTTTGCCAGATCGAATGTAGGCTTGATTTACGTGGACAAGGAATCACTAGCGCAAGATGAATATCAATCTCTATTTGATCCCTCGGATTACAACAGACTCTTGGGTCTGGATTACAACCTCAATTCAGCGAATGGGAAGTGGACAGGCAAGGCATTTTATCATAGGACGTTTGAATCTAGAGATACTGAAAAACCTTATTCACTCAATGCCTACGTGCTTTTTAGTGATATTCATTGGGCTTGGAGTGCGAGTTTTCAGGATATAGGAAAGGATTTCAATCCTGAAGTTGGTTACTTACCAAGATCAAATTTCAAGCGATTCAACCCAGATGTTTCCTACCTATTTTATCCTCAATCTCGGTTGATTAATAGACATGGGCCCAAAGTCGAGTTTGAGGGCTATTGGAATGAGACGATAGGCACAACTGACAGAGATATTAACCTGAGCTATAAGGTTCAGTTTAACTCTTTTTCCGAAGTCACACTAACCCAAAAAAACCGATATGTGTATTTATTTCAGGATTTTGATCCAACTAGAACTGGAGGAGAGAAATTATTAGCCGGTACCGATTATACTACCAAAACCTTACAGCTAGAGTATAAAAGCAACCCCAGGAATATTTTCAATGTTACGCTGACAGCTGAAGGTGGTCAATACTACACAGGTAACTACCAAAAACTAGAAAGTGAAATGGCAGTGCGAATTGGCTACAAAGCGAATATCTCCATGAATTTCAACTATGCACGAATTAGACTTCCAGCACCTCAAAACGATGCTGATCTGGTGTTAGTTGGACCACGAATCGATTTGACATTTACTAAAGGTCTATTTTGGACAACGTTTATTCAGTACAATAACCAGATCGATAACCTGAATATAAACACCCGATTGCAGTGGAGATTTGCTCCAGTTTCAGATTTCTTCTTGGTATATACGGATAATTATTTCCCGGAGAGTTTCCTTCCCAAACAGCGCTCCTTGGTGTTTAAATTGAATTATTGGCTAAATCTCTAATCCTTACTAGCTTCAATCTTGGCGTGATTGCCAGTCATCAATATTCTGCGGAAACCGTCTTTGGTGTCGTTACTGACTTCCTTGCCTAGCACTTTTACTTTCGTGTATTTCTCTGGAAGCTCGATGGAAATACCTGCTTTCTTTTGGGTTTGGGTGACTTCTACGGTCATTTGGTTATCCGCAGAATTGATGTAAATGCTGATTTGATTGTCATCAATCCATAGGTTCTCTATTGAAGCGTGCTCCCAGTATACTGGCAAATTTGGGCGAATGTAAGTCACACGGTTTTCTATATCAGGCAGTATGCCAAAAGGATAAATTAAAAGTAATGGCTGAATCATCACATGCCCTGGTGATAAGTGCCTCGGTCCTTTGGTTGAGAAAATGGCCTGATCTACCTTTTTCACAAAGTCCTTACTCACCAGTTCAATCACTTTATATAACTCTTCAGAATCGTCATCTCCTCCGCTATTTCGTTTTAATCCTTTTGCAAATTCCATTAACCCCGTTTTGTACTTGCTCCATTCATAGGCTTCCTGGATTTCTTGATCAGGAATTGTGATTTTGGAAGTGGATTGCAGGGAATCTATCAAAGCAAAGTTCTGGTCCCAATCTGGTTGGACATCAGCCCGAAGATCAATCAACGTTTCAATGGCCGTGAATTCTCCTTGGTCAGAACCGGCGATGAAAATAGGAATCACTCGCTCTTCATTTCCTGCCAATTCCACAGAAATTTCTAATCCAGCGCTGGCCCCTAATTCAGAGATTTCTGGTGTGCAATCTGAATTATTCGGACTCACTACAAAACCCTGAGAGCTTCCCCAGACTGCGTACCAATCGTTTGCCTCATCCTTTGCGGTGAAAATTCCAGTCAACTTATCAAAAATTATCTGGTCTGCCGCGTTGACGCCAAAAGTACTGTCCTTCAATACACTAGGTTGGAGGTCGGTATTCGCTTGAAACTGAAACTTAACGCTTTTCGCAGAGGTATCCACATTCCTGATGGAGTAAAGTAGCGAGATTCCTAGCTTATCTTTACTGATAATTTGTAGCTGACTTACTTCCAAACCTTGATTTTCGAGTGGATAAAATAGCTTTGCAGCAAAAGGATATTTGGTAATTGAAGTTGCATTTTCCAGACAATTGGTCTCCTCACCGATTTTGATTGCTGCGTGATAGCCGCTCAAAAGTTGAATACTTTCTAGCGTAATTTGCTGCTGCGTTCCACTGATTAGGATATGCTCATTTCCTAAGGAAAAGTCGGCGAGATCAGTTACAGCAACGGAAGGCAATTTTTCCAAGCTTTCAAAAAGCGAGACTTCTTCTGAATGCGGGGACTGGCAGGAAAATGCGGAGAAGAGAATTAGAAAAGCTAAAATGGAGGTTTTCATTAAGTCTGAATTTGCTTAAAATTACATCGTTCTGCCTAGTTGTCTCCAAATGAGAAATTAATCTTTGGGAGATTTAACAAAAGCCTACTCTCTGTACTTTTTTGCCTTCAATCTATACACCCACAGGTAAGTGAAAAACGAGACAAAAGCTTGCAGAATGATAAAGTAGAACCAGGTGTTTGGTTCTCTTAGAGGTTCTAGATTGATGGTATTGTTATAATAGAGCTTGGAAATAATCAGAGCTATGATTGTGGCAGGCAAAACTACAACCAGCCAAAAGTTTAGAAAGGAGCGATATAGAAAAGGGATTTTCTGATTAGTAGAAGGATTTTTTGTCTTAGGTGTTTTCATTTTCCCACATTGATTTGCTGATCAGACACCATCTTTAAATTGCTTCGATTTTGGCTTATAATCTCTGTAGTACATCCACAATCCAAAAATCACTTGAAATATCAGCATTTTGACATAAGTGGAGGGAAGTTTGAAGAAATCCCAGCTGATGGAGCCTTTGAAAAGCTGCGTGAGGATAATCGTGAGAATGCTGGCAGGAAGGATATAAACTAACCAGAAATTGAAAAAGGAACGGTATAGGAATGGCGGTTTCTTCATTTAATTTGAATTTTTACTTTAACTCTGATGATACCTCAAGTTAGGTCTATAAAAAATGTAATAGTTGGAGAAAGTAGTGAGAATAAGGTACCAGATAAATGTATAATAAATGCTTATTTCAAAGACAAATTCCCATGAAATAGATCGGTTGAACAGGAAATAAGTCCCCAAGGCGAAGAAGACTGCACCCGGAAAAGTGATTTTATACCAATACTTTAAGTAAGTAGTGAAGTGCATTTCAAATCGTTCTTTTCTCTGGGTTGGTTCCATGTTTTTCTAAATTTATCAATTTTTCGAAGGGATGTAAATTGGCTTAATGGTCACTTACTTCGCCAAACCCTGAATAATTTGATTGAGATACATGATATCACCTAGTTCATGAAAGGCAGAGATTACGATTCTATTCACACTTGGACTTTCCGCTGTTGGGTAAGGAAAGGAAGACGTGATGATACCTGCTTTTTCAAACTCTTTGACCCAAGATGAATCTGAATATACAAATGCTGGAAATACTCTACTGCCACTGATTTGGGTCACGTCGGCTGTCTCTTGAGCAAATATTCCACAGGCGTCTTCCAGCCAGTTTTTTGCCTCCAAATAAATATGCTCCATATCCAAAAAAGCGCTGAGATGCGCTGGTGACCCTGGAGACGCACCTCCGAATAGCGGAGTTGACTTGATGGAGTCTATATGAATTTCATTTCCCAGGATAATTCCGGCAGGCAGACCGAGTCCTTTGCCTAGAGAGCCAGTCACCAGAAGATTGATATTCGGATCATCCCAGTTTTCATAGGTGCCATAGATGCTTTTCCCTATGGTGCCGAAGGCATGACTATCGTCTATCAGCAATGTGACTTCATGTTTTTTAGCAATGGATTTCACCCAATTATAGTCGTGGATCTCACAGAGAAAAGGATCTAAGGCATTTCCAATCAAAAGGATTTTACGATGAGAAAGCTCTTCTGACTGTTCTAAGCAGGAGTTTTTCCATTGTGTAAAATTTAATTGAGTAGAAGGAGATAAATCATCCGGTACTATCGCCGAGTGTGCATCTGGCGCAATCCAAATAACATCGGCATTTTTATGACAAGATTTCCATGCGGCTATTCCTGCCAAATAGCCCGAGCTAAAAACTGCTGCGGCAGGAGCACCTGCTGATGCAGCAAAGGCCTCTTCAAACTCATCGAAAATGAGGAGTCGAATATTATTGAGTCGGCTTTGTCCATGGTTGGAGCCAAAATCAAACAACCGATCAGCCAAAATATCCAGGAAGTCATTGTTTTGAACAATTCCCAGATAGGAGGTTCCACTGAAATAGAGGTGATCTCGGCCTTCTATTTCTATCATTCTCCCTATGCCAGTATCTAAGTAGTGATTTTTCAAAGCAGTGTTATTTAGCGAAGATCTGACTTTCGTCCTGAAAGGATTTGAATTCAAGTGCATTTCCGCAAGGATCGAGAAAGAACATGGTCGCCTGCTCGCCCACTTCCCCTTGAAAACGTATGTAGGGTTCGATCACAAATTCAATTCCATTCGCCTTCAGTTTTTCAGCCAATTCGTGCCATTCTTGCCAAGGCAAAATAGCTCCGAAATGCCGAACAGGAACGTATTTTCCATCGACCGTATTGGTTTGTGCCAAAGCTAGTTCTTCCGGCTTGATATGAGCGGATAGCTGGTGACCAAAGAAGTTGAAATCTATCCATTTGTCAGTGCTTCTACCGATCTCACAGCCAAGAAGATCACCGTAGAATGCGCGTGTCTCTGCTATATCACGGATCGGGAAAGCGAGATGAAAAGGTTTAAATTGGCTCATAATGCTTACTTTCGTTAAGGGTTTTTCGGCTTCAATTTAGTTGTTTATTCCCTAAATAATATGGAGAAAAGGAAATCGGTATCATTGGTTTTGAGCAGCGGTGGAGCGCGGGGATTAGCGCACGTAGGTGTCATCGAAGAGCTGGAAAAGCGTGGCTACCATATTGCAGAAATCGCGGGTTGCTCTGCCGGAGCGCTGGTAGGCGGCATGTATGCAGCCGGGAAAATGACTGAGTTCAAAGATTGGATTTGCCATTTGGATCGGCTGGACGTGTTTTCTCTGATGGATTTTACCTTTTCAAGCAGAGGATTTATAAAAGGCGAAAAAGTGTACAATGCCTTGAAAAAAGTGGTCAAGGATTGTCAAATAGAAGACCTGAACATTCCTTTTTATTGTAATGCAGTCGATTATATCAGTGGGAAGGAAGTGATTTTTAGAGAAGGTAGTTTGTATACTGCTATTCGTGCTTCTGGAAGCATTCCTACCGTTTTTCAGCCAGCACGATTTCATCGCCAGGAATTAATTGATGGCGGAGTGTTAAACCCTGTTCCGCTGTCACTTCTGAAGCATTCAGACGAAAATATGATAGTGGTTGTCGGACTAAATGCTGGCGATTCGGAATTAGTAATTCCTCCTAAAAAGGATGCTACGGGCAAAAGCTTCATGTCCTTGCCTGCTTGGGTAGCTGATTACCGTATGAAAATGCTTCAGTTTTTTCCGGAACAGGTAAAAGAAGAAAAGCCTGCTTCACTCAGTTCGATTAGCTTGATGACTCGCTCGTTCGATTTGCTTCAAGATCGATTTTCTGCCTTATTGATAGAAAAACACGAGGTGGATATCTCTATTCAAATCGCTAGAAATCAAGCGGGAACGTTGGAGTTTCACAGAGCAGAGGAGTTGATAGAAGTTGGTAGAAAAAAAGCCATTCAAGCCTTAGATAAATGGGAAAATGAAAATAGCTGAACTGAATAGACTTCTGGGAAATATCGATATCTACCTGCTGGATCAGATTCTGAAAGGAAGGTTTTCCACAGATATGAAAATTCTGGACGCAGGTTGTGGAGAAGGAAGAAATGCTGTCTATTTCATCAATGAGGGCTACCAAGTTTTTGGAATTGATCAGAATGAGACAGCTATTCAATACTGCAGATTCATGGCAAAAAGTCTGAATAAGGAGTATGATACTCATAGATTTCAAGTAGCGGGATTGGAAGAAATTCCATTTCATAATCAGGCATTTGATGCGGTAATTTGTTCTGCAGTCCTTCACTTTGCTCAGGACGAAGCCCATTTCTGGCTAATGATGCATGAAATGCTCAGGGTGTTGAAGCCGGGGGGGATTTTGTGGTTTAGGATGACGACAGCTTTTGGTGGGATTTTGGAAAAAAGCCAAGAACTTGGAGGAGGAAAGTACTTGCTACCCGATGGATCTGAAAGGTTTTTACTGACGGAAGCTCATGTGGATAAGTTGCAAGAAATGGGTTTGAAATTCCTTGAACATCCTAAATCAGTTCTTGTTCATGGGCAGCGATCGATGGGGGTTTTTGTAATGGAGAAGGCTCCACAATAAGTTCTTAGTTATTTTTCTTTGTAAGTGCCAGTTAGAAACTCATTAATCTTTCTAGCAACCGATTCACTATTATCCTCAGATAAAGCATCCAAGTGATCACCTAAAATATCTACAGTAGAGAAGCTACCATCAGTGATATTTCTCCAGTTTTCAACATCTTTCCTTGAAGTCATTGCAGATCCCGTTGAATAAAAATACAGAAGGTTAGAGATTTTTATAGGATGTTCTGATTGGGAAACAAACAGACTGACACTTCTTTCGAAGGGACTTACATAGCCTTTTTTAAGAGTTGCTTTTTTTATCCCAAATCCTAAAACTAGCGACCCGACTTGCTGAACAGCTTTGTGAAATGGTAAGGAACGAAATCGATGATAGATAGGTAAGAGACGATTTAGGATAGGAATTTTTATAACCGTGTCTTTTCTATACCAAGGGGAATCAATTAATATCAAGGATCCTCCAAGTTTTTGATTGATTTTGGCTGCTATGAATCCATTAAAACTTGTAGCTAAAAGTACTGGCGAAGGAAATGGTTTCAGCAAGTCGAGAATTTCTTTCATGATTTCTTCTGGATGATGGCCTTGTAATACCTTGAAGAGATCGATTCTAAGATATGCTAGGTTATACTTCTCAGAAGATATCTGGCTTGCCAGTAAGGTTTTGTAAGAACTAGAATGACCTATTTCTGTAAAAAACAAGTAAGGTAAATGAGCCTTGGGTGCAGAATTAATCCAATCAATAAGTGGTAAGGGCTTCTCTACATTAGTGTTGTTCAAGAATTGAGCAAGCTTGCGGATTGTTCTATATTGAAACAGCACATGACTCTCTAAGTCTTGGTTAAGCTTCCGGGCTAAGTCATCCACGACAAACACACTTTGAAGAGAGCTGCCTGCGAGATCTGTAAAAAAGTCTGCATCTAAATTAAATATGTTCACTCCTAACTGCTGACACCAAACCTGGTGAATCTGTTGGGTAATAGGGTCTTTAATTTGATCCGAAATGTTAGAGAATTCCTTGTTTTGAGCCATCTCTAGCATCTTATTTTTGTCGATTTTTCCATTTGTATTCAATGGAAAATCTTTAAACTCAAGATAAACGCGTGGTAAAACCTCGGATTTGATTTGGCTATTTATTGAATTTCTTGATGAGTAATCTGAGTCAATTTCATTTACCTCCAAGCAAGCGATCAAATAGTCAAAGCCATTTTCATCCTTATTCAGGAGTATTTTACAGTTTTCGGAATGACTGATGAAGCAAATTCTTTTCTCCAACGCATTAAAATTGACCCACTTTCCATTTACTTTTTGCAGGGAATGAGTCCTCCCCGTGAGATGTAGAGCGCCGTCGCTAGAGTAAAAGCCACAGTCTCCGGTGCGGTAAACTCGATTTTCCCCTTCCTGCTCATGCGGGATTAACTTTCCATTTTTATAGTAGCCGAGACTAATATAAGGAGAGTGAATTACCAGCTCTCCTTCCTTATTGGCAGGGCAGTCGTTTTCCTTTTGATCCAGAATCTTAATGGTTTTATTTCTTACGGGGAAACCTTCATGAATCAATTCCCATGGAGTATTTTGATTGATTCGTAGTTGGCTTAGAGTTCGGGTCTCTGTACTTGCGTATGCTAATTGGATTTCTGAGTTTTTTGGGAAATAAGAAACAAAAAGCTGGAGATCAGTTTCTAAAACAGGTTCGCCGCCCAAGCATAGAAATCTGATTGTTTTCGTGTAATCAGCGAGGTTTATGGTGTTGATTCGAGCCAAAGTTCTAAAAGCAGAACTCGTCAAAGTGGCGAAGGTTACTTCTTGCTCGTGCCAAAAATGCGGAATGTCCTTTAAGTTTATTGGACTTAGATCGAAGATTGCAATACTTGCTCCGGAGATTAAAGCTGGAAAAATGCTGGCCAAAGATGAGCTAAAGGAAGCGGCAAAAATGAAGTCCAATGTGTCCAGCTCTGTGATTTCATTCTCATCAACTTGCCTATTGGTATCTTCTACGATGGATTGGTAGTCATGGACTACATACTTTGAGCTACTTGTACTTCCAGAGGTACAATAGACACAAAAGAGTTTTTTTGCTGTGTCTTCATGTTCCCACCATGGGTTGATGGCCGATACTAAGGAGTTTTTTATTTCATTGAAATCAACAGATAAAATGTCCGCCTTTTTTATCTGATCTCGATCTGTTATCAATAAGCTTACCGGTACCTGTTCCCACCAAGCGTCTTCTATTCTCTCAGGTAGGAAAAAAAAGTGATTGTTAGATAGTAATACTCCAATGCAGGAAATCAGCTCATCTGTTTTGTTTTTCAAAGAAATACCGATGCACTTCTCTTTTATTCCTTGGTTTTGAATACCTGAAGAAACGGCCGATGCCTGCTTCAGTAATTCCCCATAGGTTAGAGAATGGCCCTTAGCTTTGATCGCTATTCGGTTAGGAAATTGATTGGCCAGAAAGAGAAACTTATCTAGCATGCTGATAAATCAATAATTCCTCAGAAACTGTCATGCCAGTTTTCACCATGTTTTCATAGCTTATGCTATCCTTATAAGCCCACGAAAAAACAGGTTTACTGCCGTTTATTGCTTCTGATTTTTGGATTCTCCAAGAAAGCGCTGATTTGTGTATTCCTAAAAACCTATATTCTTTTAATATAGCACCGACAGATAAAATGGTGAAATTTGGATGAAAATATAAACCAGTAATGCCTACGGGCTTATTTTTAAAATTGATGAAATAGAACTGAAGCCCTTTTACGTTCAGTTTCAATCTAAAATTTTCCTCAACGGATTCTTCATGTCTATTTTCTGCTTCAAAACAAGACAGGTAAAGCCAAGCAAATTCTTTGATGTTTTGCTCCGTGACGGGTACTAGATCCACTTCGGCAATTATGGGATAGCCAGTAAAATTTTCTGGAATTAATTTCATAATAGAAATCTTTCCTTCAAGCTTATAATCAGGAGATTGTTGGATGATTTCGCTAGATAAGTAATCCCCTGAATCAATCAGAATCTGATGCTTATTTTCGACAATATCTGAATAGAATTTCTTGATATAATCCAGCAATTCTAGACTATTGACTTTGCCAATACAATAGTTAAAATAGTTGATGGGCGAAAACTTAAGAAGTGTCAATTCACCGAAATCCTCTACAGCAATGTGGTTACGAATGGACAAATTGTTCTGAAATGCATCTAGCCTTAATAGGTCATAGTGTAGCAGCGTATTCATATTTGAGCTAGTGTGAGGCTGAGAGAGAATCTGTTTCTTTTAGTATTTTGAACCGCGAAATACAAGATTTAATTACTATCTATTCTAAAGAATACAAAAAATATTTTATGTATATCCGCTATTGTACCAGTAAATAGATAAAACCGGCTTAATAGATGGTAAACTCTAGCTTGGAGGCTGCTTCGGTCACCCGTCATCGGTCTCCCGATAGCTATCGGGACAGCCAACCAAGCAAAGAAAATTAGGTAACTGGCATCATTGCGGATAATCATAAAATATTTAGTTTTTTTAAAAGAAATTTACTCTAGTGTTGAATTTTGAGCCATTGCCTTTGGACTTGGATAAATTTTTGTGAAAGTTGTTTTTATGCTACAGTTAAATATTTCCTAAATGGATTTACAATACGGGTTAGAACTGGTTGGAACTTTTGTTTTTGCGATTTCCGGGGCTTTGGCGATCCGGGAGCGGGAGCACGACATGTTTGGTGCAGGATTCACTGGGTTTATTACGGCTATAGGTGGCGGTACCCTCAGAGATATCTTGCTCGATAGTTATCCACTAGTTTGGATAGCGGATGTAATGTTTCTATATGCTATTCTTCTTGGAGTTTTAGGGGCTTTTATTTTTCCAAGATTCCTAAGTAAGCTTCGCAAAACCTTCTTTCTTTTTGATACACTAGGGATTGCTTTTTTTACCGTTCTAGGTGTTGAAAAAGCACTGAGTCTCGGGATGAGGCCAGAGATTGCGGCTATTATGGGGATGTTTTCTGCCGTGATGGGTGGTGTGATCAGAGATACCCTGACGAATGAAATTCCTATATTATTTCGAAAGGAAGTATATGCTTCAGCTTGCCTAGCGGGTGCGATTGTTTATTTGATTCTAAATTATTTTCAGGTACCCCGGGATATTAATTTATTGATTTCTATCTCTGTAATCATCGCAATCAGGATGCTTTCTGTAAAGTATAAATTGAGTTTGCCTAGGCTTGACTAGAGGAATTTTCAAGAGACAAATTCAAGATTCAATTTTCAAAAGTCTCACCAAAGTTTTGGGATGACAGCAGGAACGGACGATTTGTATTTTTGATACGCTTCGCCAAATTGGACGACAAGATTTTGCTCCTCAAAGTATATCCCGAATGGTAAATAGAGCAATAAACAACCCAGATGAACTACAGAGCTAATCGTCCCGGCGAATATAAAATATCCAAGAAAAATCAATACCAAACCAGCATAAAGAGGATGTCGGACTTTGGAATAAAGTCCCGTTGTAATCAATTCTTCGGATTCATTTTGAGCAGGGTTAATACCAAGAAACCGCTTTATTGAGTAGTTTTTGCTTGATTTGGTAGCAATGATCGTCCCAAATCCAGCAAGCATGTACCCTAGGTAATCGGTCACATCTCCTTTTGGTATCAAAATAGTTTTCGGAATTAAAACTGCCTGAACCATGACTCCAAGTAACAATAGCAAAGAAATTAGAGTATAGGTTAAACGATACCATTTGTAAGCTTCTCCCCATTTTACCTCCAAAATTCTTTTTAACTTGGATGCTGCCAGCAGGGTATGTAGTGCGTAAAATATGATCCAGCTCAGGGCTAGCAGTACATAATTCATTGAAGTATATTAAATTTTGAAGCAACTATAATTTTTATGAAATCGAGCCTGCCCGATCCAGGCGTGACGCTTAGCAACTTACAGAGGGATGGCCATTAAAGATCAAATTATAAACATATGAAAATCGGAATAATCCGCGAAGGAAAAAACCCACCTGATAAACGTGTTCCATTTACGCCGGAGCAACTGAAAAGCATTCAGGTGGAATATGCCGGTAAGATTAGCGTACAAGTGCAAGCCAGTCATTTCCGGGCATTCACAGATCAGGAATTTATTGATTTAGGGATAGAAGTAGTTGATGATATTTCAGATTGTGATGTTCTTTTTGGCGTGAAGGAAGTTCCCGTTGACCAGTTGCTTGAGGAGAAGACGTATTTTTTCTTTTCGCATACGATCAAAAAGCAAGCCTACAATAGAAAACTGCTCCAAGCTGTCCTGGACAAAAAAATCCGACTGATTGACTATGAAGTTTTGAAAAATGAGGAAGGGAATCGAGTAGTAGCTTTCGGAAGATGGGCAGGAATCGTAGGAGCTTATAATGCTTTCTGGACCTATGGAAAGAAAACAGACCTTTTTGAGATTAAGCGGGCAAATGAATGCGTAGACCTGAAGGCGCTTCATTTTGAGCTTGCCAAGGTTCAATTGCCCCCAGTGAAAATTATCCTCACCGGCTCTGGTCGCGTAGGTAGAGGAGCCTTGGAGATCTTGAATGCTATGAAAATACGGGAGGTCTCTGTGCATGATTTTCTGCATGCGTACTTTGATGAGCCCGTCTATGTACAATTGAGCTCATCGGACTATAATAGAAGAAAATCAGATGGAGGGTATGACAAACAGGAATACCATTCCTTTCCTGAGAAATATGAAAGCCATTTCCAGAAGTTTGCAGAAGCGGGCGAGATACTTATTTCTGGAGCTTACTGGGATCCAGACGCCCCAAGGTTATTTGAATTGAAGGATATCGCAGGAGAGGATTTTCAACTATCGGTGATTGCAGATGTGAGCTGCGATGTGGGTGGATCTATTCCGACTACAATTACCTCTAGCACGATCACTGATCCAGTCTACGATGTAGACCGTGAAACGGGTGAGAAAATTCCAGCCTTTGGAAGTCAGACGAGTATATCGGTCATGGCGATAGACAATTTGCCCTGTGAGCTACCCCGAGAGGCCAGCCAGGAATTTGGGATTCAATTGATAAAATGGGTGATTCCTGCACTATTGGAAGATAATTCCGGGATTCTGGAGCGGGCGACAGTTGCTCGGGATGGTGACTTGACTATTGAGTTTATTTATTTGAATGAATTTGTAAATCAACATGAATAAGCTGAATCGCTTTTTAGAATCCACTCTTTTAAAGCCGACTATGATTGGAAATGAAGTGGATTTATTAGTCAGAGAAGCAATTGATGAGCAATTTGTAGGAGTCTGTGTGCCTCCATTTTGGCTGAAAAAAGTCCGTAGGGAATTAGGGGAAGAGAATATTCAGCTAGTAACAGTGATCGGCTTCCCTTTTGGATATAGCGACACAGCTACCAAAGTATTTGAAACTAAGGAAGCGATCCGACAAGGTGCAGATGAACTGGATTTGGTTTGGTCCCAAACGGCCTATCATTCGGGGATGAATTGGCCGAAAATTGAAATCGCGCAGATAGCAAAGATTTGCCATGAGGAAGAAAGAATTCTAAAGGTCATCATTGAAACAGCCAATTTGAATGAAAAGCAACTTGTGGAAGCTTGCATGATTTGTCAGGATGCTGGGGCTGATTTTGTGAAAACATCCACTGGATATGCTTCACATGGAGCCAAAGTGGAGGATATCAAATTGATGCGGGAAAATTTATCATCTTCACTAGGTATCAAGGCAAGCGGTGGAATCAAAACGCTTGACTTAGCACTGGATCTTATTAAAGCGGGTGCTGATAGGCTGGGCAGCAGTTCTGCAAAAGCATTAATGGAAGCTTGGAGAAATTCTCAATCGTTACTGAAGTAAATCAGCAAAAAAGGAATGATGAAGAAAGTCAACAGGATATAAGCAAAACCTAAGAACCTACTTTTAACAGACTTTTTGCCCATAAACAAAGCCAGAATCACAGGAATATTCCTGACGGTAGGAAATGGAAGGAAAATCAATGCTCCAATCAAATTGAATAGGAAGTGAACTATTGCCAATGCTATAGCAGCTTCAGTCTTATAAATGGCAGCAATACCTGCGGTAATGGTGGTTCCTATATTGGCCCCGATGATGAAGGGAAAAGACTTTTTTACGGATACTTTTTTATTCGCCACCAAGGGTACTACCAGTGAAGTAGTCACTGTACTAGACTGCACAGCCGCAGTGAAGAAAGTCCCATAGATAAAAGCCATGTAGGGATTCTTGAAAATCAGTTTGTTGATATCTTGAAAGCTATTGAGAACGAATGCCTTATACACCGATGTGGACAGGATCTTAATAGCTGCAAAAACCAAGAAGATTGAAAGGATCATTGTTAGGAATGGAATATCTATAGTACTCGTGATCCATTCAGAGATCGGTCTGGTAAAAACTTTATTGTAAACGATCGGCCCTGAGTAGGATTCATCCGGAATGAATAAATCGGCTATTTGGATCGAAATTTTGGATAAAAAACCAAAATATATTTCAAGTGGCAAGAGAAGAACAACTGTGAAAATATTAAATATATCATGCAGCATTCCCGCGGATAGGGCACGCTTGAATTGCTTCTTGTTCATGATATAGGAAAGAGAAACCAGCGTAGAGGTTAAAGTCGTTCCTATATTGGCACCCATGACCATCGGTACAGCTTGTTCTAAGGTTAGGTTGCCAGCGGCGACTACTGCGACTATGCTGGCGGTCACTGTGGAGCTGCTCTGGATAAGGGCAGTCATTAGAAGGCCAATGAAAAGACTGACAAAGGGGTTTCTTGTAGCAAGAAGGATATTTTCTGCCACGTCATTGTTCAAATGGCTCATTGCCACAGTGAGCAAATCAATCGCGAAGATGAATAACAGAAGAGCCAAAAGCATCATTACATAGCTTTTAGTCTTATTTACTTTTTCTTTTTCCGGTTCTAAGCTCTCCATCTATTAGATTCAGAAGTTATTCTGTATACTTTATTTTATCTAAGGGTTAAGGGCTTATGAATTAGAACGGAACTAAGCGAGAATCCAAATTTTTGATAAAATATTGGGCAAAAGTTGAAATTTTTTTGCGAAAAACAAGATAAAACTATCTTTTAGAAGAGGAATTGTGTTTACTTAACAATTTGATAACATGGATAGAAGTATATCTTCTTTAATTTTGCGCGACAGACCAAAAGCCAAATCATGGCCAAGAAAAAAATAGACCAAAACATTAATCAGGATAAGCTTTCCAAAGGAGCGTATTCGTTGTTCGATTTTACTAAGAAGGAGAAATCTTTTTTAATCGTCATTTGTGTACTCATATCCATCGCTGCGGTAATCACCCCATACACCTATGCAGCTATGTGGTTTGGGTTTGCATTAGCCGCCTACTCTGCTATTGCAAATGATAGTATTCAAACAATCGGGACATTTATAGCCTCAAATCATAGTAAGAAATGGTATTGGTTGTGGTTATTTATGGGTTTGATCTTTGTGGCAACTGTCACGTATAGCTGGATCACCTTTAATGGTGATGTGAGTTATGAACGATTAAGTGTACCTGGATTGGACAAGGCGCCTACTAGCTTTGTTTTCCTTCAGCTTGCAGCTCCGATTGTACTCCTTATTATGACTAGGCTGAGAATGCCTGTTTCCACTACATTTTTATTATTGAATGTATTCACTTACAAAGCAGGGACTATTGTTAGTGTTATGTTTAAAAGCTTTGTAGGGTATATTTTAGCCTTTTCTATTGCTATTGCTGTTTGGTTTGTTCTTGAGAGATTTGTCAAAAACTACCTAAAAGGAAAGCCTGCTCCGTATTGGATTTACCTGCAGTGGATCACCTCTGGTACACTTTGGGCGGTATGGATTATGCAGGATGCTGCGAATATTGCAGTGTTCCTACCTAGACAATTGGATGTAGTAGAATTCGCTGTTTACACTGGTTTCGTGTTTATTGGTCTGGGTTTTCTTTTCTACATGAAGGGAGATAAAATACAGGGAATTGTTAATGAGAAAACCAGTGTTACAGACGTTCGTGCAGCAACCATAGTGGATTTTGTGTATGCTATCATCCTATTCTACTTTAAGCTTTATAGCAATGTTCCGATGAGTACTACTTGGGTATTTATTGGATTGCTTGGCGGTAGAGAAATAGCGATTGCACTTGGTAAGCATGCCAAAGCGGAAAAGAGAAATGCCTGGTTATTCCGTGCATTTAGACTGGCTAGGAAGGATGTCTTCAAAGCATTTATAGGTTTGGTAGTTTCCTTGATTCTAGCATTTATCATCAATGATGGTGTGAGAAACGAGATCTTGGACTTCTTCTAGACCGCTTTGGAAATAGAACTTTATAGCAACGAGTACTTCATGAATGAAGCTCTCAAGCAAGCAAAAATTGCTTTTGAAGAGGGGGAAATACCTGTGGGCGCTGTGATAGTTTCAAAAAATAGAATCATCGCGAAAGCCTACAATCAGACTGAAAAACTTAATGATGTGACAGCACATGCAGAAATGCTCGCCATCACCTCAGCTGCCAATTACATGGGGGCAAAGTATCTGAATGATTGTAGGCTGTATGTGACTTTGGAGCCCTGCGTGATGTGCGGAGGGGCTCTTTTTTGGTCCCAGATCGGCGAAATCCATTATGGAGCATCCGATCCTAAAAGAGGGTTTTTGCAGAGTAATCCAGCAATTTTGCACCCCAAAACAAAAGTAATTGCAGGAAGTTTAGGCTTAGAATCCGAACAGCTTTTGCTCGAATTTTTCAAAAAACTGAGAAAATAAAAGGAAATTGATCACTAAAGAACCTTTTTCGTTTTCGATTGGTTGATAAAACAGATTATTCGTAAGATTTTTAAATCAATCTTTTAACCTTAAAATTAAAACAAAATGGCTTTCGAACTTCCATCTTTACCTTATGCCACGACGGCTTTGGAACCCAACATTGATGCTAAAACTATGGAAATACACCATGGCAAGCACCACAATGGATATGTAACTAACCTTAACAACGCAATTGCTGGGACAGATTTGGAAAACAAATCTTTACACGAATTGCTTCTGTTAGCTGGATCGAATACAGCAGTAAGAAATAACGGTGGTGGACACTATAACCATAGCCTTTTCTGGAAAATCATGTCTCCTACAGGTGGCGGAGCTCCAACTGGAGATTTGGCAAATGCAATCAATGATAAGTTTGTCAACTTTGAATCCTTCAAAGAAGTTTTTAACAAAGCAGCTGCAACAAGATTCGGTTCGGGCTGGGCTTGGTTAATTTTGACTGCCGCAGATAAGCTTGAAGTGGTTTCTACTGCAAATCAAGATAATCCTCTGATGGACATTGCTGAGATAAAGGGAACTCCGATCATTGGACTGGATGTATGGGAACATGCATATTATCTAAATTACCAAAACAAGAGACCTGATTACATTGCCGCTTTCTGGAATGTAATCAATTGGGATCAAGCAAACGCGAACTATATAGAAGCGTTGAAGAAATAAGCTGGTAAAGCTAAAATTTGAATCCCCGGATATAACGTTCGGGGATTTTTTATGTCCAAAGGTGAAATAACACTGTTCGTTTTCGATACACTCTTTTTTCGATATTTTTTGAAAAGTGGAGAATAGAGCTATTTTAGGCCGATTTCAACCTGTGGCATTTATTTTTCAATAGGTGGCAGACGACACACAATGTACTATTGAAATGAAATCGAGCATGACTCCATCGACACACGGCGTGAAGATTGTGATGAATGCGGAATTCCATCTCACCTTTGATAATTTATAAAAGAGATGAAAACGACCAACTTGCTTTTTTTAACACTATTTACTTACCTGCTAGGGATTAGTAACCTTGCCGCTGCGGACAAAGACGTCAGCGAGATTACCGGTAAAGTCACTGATCAAAATGAACAGCCTGTCCCATATGCTAATGTGGCATTAATCGATGCTAAGAGCGGTAACTTGGTGGATGGCGCAGTATCTGATGAAAATGGCTTTTTCCTAATAGAATCTACCAAAACTGTCAAAGTCAAATTGGTGATTTCCTCTATTGGGTTCACTGCTTTTGAATCCGAAGTTTTTCAGCTAGAACCTGGTTTGAAGAAGAATTTTGGGTCAGTAACCGTACAGGATGAAATGACAGGTCTGGATGAGGTGACAGTAAAATCTACTCGTCCGGAAATCATCATCGAGCCAGACAAAACAACCATCAATGTGGAAGGAACAGTGATGGCTGAAGGATCAAACGCGCTGGATGTGATCGGAAGATCACCTGGAATTTACGTGGATCAAGAGGGGATCATCAATCTGAACGGGCGTACTGGAGCTACCGTGATGATCAATGATCGCTTGACCTACATGAGTGCCACTGACTTGGCGAATTTTCTTCGATCTATGCCTGCGGATAATATTAAGAGCATAGAAGTGATCAACAATCCTTCAGCAAGATTTGATGCGGAGGGTTCTGCTGGCGTGATTAATATCAAGTTGAAAAAGAATACTGTGGATGGAATGTTTGGGAACATCCAAGCAGGAGCCTTGTATAATGGTCAGTGGTTACCAAATACCGGCGTAGCGTTGAATGTGAAAAAAGGAAAGTGGAGTACAAATGCCAACTTGAATTACAACCACTATGGTAATTTCAATGATCTCGAAATCTATAGAAATTTCACCTTACCTGAAGGCATTTCTAACTTCAGCCAAGAATCTAGAATTGTATCTAGAAACAAGAACCTCTTTTTTACCGGAGCTGCTAATTATGAGATTAATGAGAATCAGAACATTGCCATAAATATACAGGCTTCGGATTCCCGTGATGGAAATGACAATAACTCATTGACTGATATCATCACACCGGGCATGCAAGAAATTAGCTATTTGGAATCGATTAATGACGCCACTGGAACAGGAAGTAGATATTTTGCCAACATTCATTACGATGCGAAACTTGATACTTTGGGCACAAAAATAAGTTCCGATGTGGACTTTACCCGAATGAATTCCGGTAGTCAATCCTTACTTACCAATAAGCAATGGATTGGTGAGAACATGTCTGAAGCGATGAATAGTAATATTCTCACCCTGAATGATATGTATTATAATATCTTCACAGCCAAGGTAGATTTTGTAAAACCAGTAGGAAAAGGAAACACAATCGAGACTGGAGTAAAAGGTAGCTGGGTTAAGTCTGATAATAATCTAGACCTAAGTAAAGCACAGGAAGATGGTCCATTTATTCCTGACCCAAGCAGCAACAGGTTCATTTATAATGAAAATGTAGTGGCTGCATATGTTTCCTACAAAGGGAAATTCTCTGATAAACTTTCTTATCAGGTAGGCTTGAGAGGTGAGCATTCTGATATCAGTGGTAACTCGGTGACGCTTGATCAGGTGAATAAGCAGAAGTATTTCAATCTATTTCCAAGTGGTTTCTTACAGCATAAAATCAGTGATAACTACCAGATCGTCTACAATGTCAATCGTAGAATAACCAGACCTAATTATCGATTACTGAATCCATTTGTTTACTACATTGATCCGTTGACTAGTGAAAGAGGTAACCCGAATCTTAAACCGCAGTATTCCAATAATATTGAAATGAATCATGTGGTGAAAGGGATGTACCAATTCACGCTTGGATATAGCGAAACCGAAGATGCATTTATGCAGGTGTTTATTCAGAACGAGGAGGAGCGTACTACTACTACGTTTACTGACAACTTTGACAAGACTAGAAACGCAAACTTCAGAGCGATTATCCCTGTAGATATCAAAGAATGGTGGTCTACTTCGAATATGGTCCAGGTGAATTACAATCGCTTTAAGTCACAGATTGGGGATGATTATCTAGACAATTCACAGACCTCATTCATGGTAAGATCCCAGCATAACTTTGTTTTGCCACTAGGCTTTAAGGTAGAAGTGATGGGAATGTATCTCGGTCCGCAGATCTGGGGACAGGGCGAAATTGCTGGATTTGGATGGGTAGATGCAGGGGTGACCAAGTCTATCATGAAGGATAAAATCACCCTCTCTGTAAATGGAACTGATTTGTTCAGGACGCAGGTAATAAAGGCCAATGTTGACTTCGCTAATATTGATACAAATTTCCGACAGTACCGAAGCAATCAAGGTGTTCGATTTACGTTGAAATATAACTTCTCTAAGGGAGAAAGCTTCCGCGTGAAAAGTAATTCTGGAAGCTCCGAAGAGCGAAATAGATTAGACTAAGGTTATCTGAAATAGAAAGAGCCGGACCATTGGTCCGGCTTTTCTTAGTTTATTTCCACTTTATAAAGGGTATAAAAATCCTCTTCAACATTCGGATTTGGCTTACCCATAAACCATAACGAACCTTCGCGACTAACGAACAAATCGCTTAGTTCATCAGGAATTATGGCATCATTTAGCATTTTTCCCTCAAGGTCCAAGATCTGATACCGCATTTTATAGGTGTCTTTCATACGGGTATAAAATTCTTCCCATTCAGATTGCGACATGTTTTCACGAGAGCGCATAGCATCTTCTTCGCTATACCCAGTTTCATACATGATGACCAGTTTGTCTCCCACTTTCACTAGTTTATGAGTGATACCATATGATGGATCATAACTTATTGCTCTTGGGTCAGCTTTTTTGGGATCTTCACCAGTATTCAGTTTGTAGTCTGTTAGTTCTAGAGGGATTCTCTGGAGTTTAGTATAGGGAGAATCAAGTTCGTAAATATTCAAAAATGGATCTATTCCAGTGATGACATATAATTTGTCATTTACGATTTCAAATGTTGGCGAAAGTGTCGATGGCTCATGGGACATATTGTTTTGGAAAATGCTGGCAGAATCCAGAGCTAGAAACTGCTCAAACGATCCTGTCTGAGGATCAGCCCAAACTAGCTGTAAAAAAGTGTCATAAAATTCTGGTTGTGTTTTGTTGTACTCTCCGCGTCCAATCGTTCCGCTAAGAAGAATTTTATCCCTTACAAATTGAATTTCCCGCTTAGCATCTGCTCTGCCACTGAAGGATTTTGCTTCATCTCTTGGAATTTTTTTACTTGTCACTAGATTTCCCGCAAGATCGTACTCGTAGATGCCAAACATCGATACAATCTGGATGTTTTGTGATGCATTAAATCTTCCGGCAGCCATTGGATAAAACCCAAACCCATCCGGTGCATCTCGGTCTTTGCTGAATTCACCCAGGATATTTCCGTCAAAGTCTGTACTCACAAACTTCATGTTCTGAGGATCAAAGAATAAAATTTTCTCAAATTCTGGATTGACATCCATGAGATTGAGCATACCTATATAGTCGACGCGGATGGAGTCCTTGATCTCTAATTTAAGATCTAGTATTTCTGATGTCTCGGAAGTAGTAGATGGTTTGCAGGCAAAAAAGATGAATGGAATAAGAAGAATGAGTAGACCAAAAGGAAGTTTCATATTGTCGGAGATTAGCTCCAACTAATATATTTGCTCATCAGATAATTACCTAATCGATTAGCATATTTTGGTTAGGAATCTTGTGCAGATCAACCTGTTTAAGTAGCCTATTTGGCTTACTGAAAATGATAAAGGAAGATCAAAACTCCAGTAAAGGCTGGCTTCTTCTGGTCCTTTATTTCAAGTTTTACTTCTACTTCTGCCTTTACTGTTCCTCGTAGATTAGCAACGTTTTTCAGGGTCGCTACTAGACGAACTTCACTATTCACTAAGACGGGATTTGCAAAGCGAAGGGATTCAATCCCATAATTTATCATCATTTTCAGGTTTCGCACATCTACGATTTGTTCCCAAAGATGCGGTACAATACTTAATGTGAGGTAACCGTGTGCGATTGTGTTCCCAAATGCTCCTTCGGCCTTGGCTCTCGCTGGATCGGTGTGAATCCACTGGTGATCATGAGTAGCTGTTGCAAATATATTTATCTGTTCCTGAGTGATTTGAAAATATTCAGAAGAGCCCAAGCTCTGCCCATTGTACTTTTCAAACTCTTCAAAACTGCCTATAATCACTGGTTGCATGGAATATATTTTTTGTATTAAACCAAATTAGGGAAGTTTTAGTGGGATTTACAAGAGTATGATTAAGGCTAAACGCGAATTATAAAGCTTCTAGCGGGCATTGAGAGTCTTATAATTATATTTTAATAGAACTTTAGTTTTACAAACATAAAAGTATATTTTGCACCAAATTTATTCGTACTCCACATGCTACTATTGGGTTTAGTCACCAGTTTTCTCTTTGGTTTTCAAGCTCCTGTTGATACAATTCCAAGTAAAGAGGTTCCCACAATCTATTCCCTGCTTACAGAGGATCAGCGAATAGAAATTTCAGAATCCTATGAAGTTACCTACAAAATAGAGCGAAAGTTTACCATCTTTTCGCCTGATGGATTAAGCCATGCTTTTACTTCAGTTTTTTACAATAAGTTGAATGATATTGAAAATGTTGAGATAGAAATTACGGATCCGCTGAGCGGTAAAACTATAGAGAAGGCGAAGACCAAGGACATGACTGATGCAGCTATCTATTCTACCAGCAGCATTTTTGATGATAATCGGCATAAGTATTTTGAGGTAAATAGCAGTAAGTTCCCAATACAGGTTACTATTACTATAGAGACTAAATCTTCCACCAATTTCTATTTGAGAGATTGGGTACCAGTACATCGCTATAACCAGAAGGTGTTGAAATCCACGCTAACTGTGGTTTATCCAGAGCAAATTGGCTTACGATATAAAGCGGTGAATTTGCTTGGTGAGAGAACTCAAAAGACCGTTGACAATAAAACTGAAATTACCTGGGTGGAAAAAGATCTTCCAGTTCAAACTCCAGGTTTGAAGAAGGAGGATGATCACAAGTTATTGTTGGCACCTGTCAGCTTTGCTTTGGGAGATTATGTCGGTAAGATGGAAGATTGGTCTGGCCTTGCGGCATGGCAGTTTAAGCTTAATGAAGAGCGAAAAGCGCTTCCGGAGGATTTCCAAGCCAAACTTGTAGCTATGGTAACAAATGCTTCGAGTGAGTACGCGAAAATTCAGATTCTCTATGACTACCTGCAAAAAAACTACCGCTACGTCAGTATCCAATTAGGAATTGGTGGGTGGCAAACTATGCTAGCTTCAGATGTGGTGAAATATGCATATGGAGATTGTAAGGGATTGACAAATCTGATGCAAGCGATGTTGAAGGCTGTCGGGATCAGCTCCAACTATACCCTGGTACAAGCGGGTAAGGATGCTGATGATATCGAGATAGATCTTCCTTCCACTCAATTTAACCATGTGATCCTGCAGGTGCCCATGAAGGAGGGGCAGAGTCCAGTTTGGTTGGAATGCACTTCTAACTCTCTTCCAGCGGGGTTTCTCGGGGACTTTACCAAAAATAGGCACGTTTTGGTCATTGATGGAGAAGGAGGTTATTTGACTAAAACACCTTCGTACAATTCACTCGACTGGAATACTATCCACAGCAAAAATGAGGTGAAAATTGATAATAATGGAGATGCTTCTATTGCAACAAGGCTTAAAGTTGATGGCAATTTCGCTGAAGACATGCTTACGGTGAAGCAACGTCTCGATACCCGACAGCAGCGCGATTATTTCAACCGAAATTCACCCGTTGCAGGATTAGTTATCCAGCAATATGAGCTAGCTGTTGACCATAAGGATTCTCTTTTGTTTGCAGAGGTAAGCTATGATGGTTTTATTCAAAAGTTCGTCCAGAATACAGCTAAACGAATGATTTTAAAATCATTTCTTGGAAAAGTAACCGATGAGATGTTGGTCAATAACTCACTTAGTCAGATTGATGAATATGAAATTGAGCTTCCTGAGGTGATGGAGGCAGAAAATCTTCCAGATAATTTATCGATTGAGGAGGATGGAATATCGGTGACTTTATCTGCCTCGCTAGATGGTAAAAACTTACATGTAAAAAGGGAAGTGAAGCTCTCAATCAGTGAGGAAATGACCGATGAATCTAAATCGGAACTTATTAAACGAATTAATGCCCTAGGCTCTTCTAACTTCTATTTTATCAAAAACACAGCTGCGCTCAGAAATGAATAAAACATTACTAACCCTAATTTTGATCCTTATTTCGAGGATTACCTATTCTCAAATACCTAAACTGGGAGAGTTTAGTGATAGCGAGATTTCTATGACTGAGGTAGCGTTTGAACCAGATGCACCAGCTGTTATATTAGTGTCTCATGGAAATTCTAAGTTCTTACCTGGGCTAATCGAAACCACCTATTTTATCCGATTAAAGGTGCTTTCAGAAGCAGGTAAGGACAACGCTGATATCCGTATTCGCTATTATGCGGGAGACCAAAGAATGGAGGACATTTCAGGTGTGAAAGCCCAAACAACAAATTTTGCAAACGGCAAGGCAGAAACTGTGAAAGTTTCTAAGGATGGTATTTTTGAAATAGACCTCGATGGTGGATATAAGGAGCTAAGAATTTCTTTTCCGAATGTACAAGTAGGGTCTATTATGGAGTATCAATATAAGAAAGTGGACAAAAATCTCACGTTTATAGACGGCTGGACATTCCAAAATAGACTTCCAACTCTTTTCAGTCAATATGGAATTAAAATGAACCCTAACCTGGAATACAGAACCATGGGACAAGGTCAAAATTTCGCCAGTAGTGTGGAAAAAACACACGAATTTGATTTTTACACTTGGACTTTGAGGGATTTGCGTTCGCTCAAAGAGGAACCATTCATGAAGAATTATAGGGACTACATAGACCGGATTGAATTTCAATTGGCTCAATATAAAACTTCAGGGGATATGGGCATTCAGTGGAAGGATGTGCTCAATTCATGGGAGGTTTTGGGTGACGAAGTTATTTCTAACTATACGGAGAAGGGTTTTTATAGAAATAATCCTATCGCAAAAGAATTCCTTGACGTTGATTTGAAGGGTGCTACACAACTGGAAACAGCTCAGAAAGCGTATTATTATTTGAGAAATAACTTTAGAGTGGAAGGAGAAGACTGGATTTATCCTCAACAAAATCTCAATCAATTACTAAAGTCCAAAGTAGGCACCCCTGGAGAACTTATGCTGGCATTAATGGGAGTTCTGAAGTCAGAAGGAATTCCTTGTGAGCCTGTTCTAATTGGCAGTAAAGGCTATGGAAGGAGCGATTTAGTACCGTTCCCGTTCCTTAATCAGTTTGATGAAATATTGTTATTAGCAGTACTCGATGGCAAGCCTCAATATCTGGATTTATCGCAATCTGACGCGCCTTTTGGTTACGTTGATCTGGATAAACACGTGAAAGGAGGCCTGTACCTACAAGAGGATCAAAGTAAGCTTATCCCGATAGACATTCAGCATAATTCTAATTCTCAATATTTTGGACAAATTGGCCTAAATGAAGAGGGTCAACTCGTGATGGCTAATTCTCACCGAAACTATCGATATAGAGGTCTTAGTTTAGCCAAAGAAATAGCTGGAATAGAAAAAAGAGAGGAGTCCTTAGATAAGCTGTTTGATGAGGAGGATGGTGTTGTTTTTGAGAACTTTAAAATCAATAATTCTTTAGAGGAGAAGGACATGCTGGGAATAAATTTCGACACGAAGTTTACTGAGTTGGGAGATCAAGAGATGATTCTATTTAGCCCACTTAAATTTTCTTCTTTCTCTGAGAATCCTTTTTCCCAAGAGTACAGAATGTTTCCTGTTGATTTTGGATACGCTTTTACGGAAACGTATAATACTGTGGTGACTATTCCAGAAGGATATGAATTAGATGATTACCCACTAGAAGCTGGATATACTATTAATGGAGAATATGTAATTTTTGTGTATTCCCCTGTTGTAGTTAATAATGGTCTGACAATTTCAGCCAAATTCGTTGTGAATAACCCACTTATTCCTGCAAGCGAATATGAAAACCTTAAGTATTTTATGGAAAGTGTTGCTTCAAAACTTTCAGAGCCAGTGATTCTTAAAAAGAAGTCAGTTCCTTCACCAAACTGACGTGAAGTATTTGTTCTTTTATTGATAATTTTGAGAGCAAATACCCAAGGAGATGAGTGCATATTTACATGGATATATTCCTGAGGAGCAACAGCGGCTGATGGACCAAGCCGGTGTGCTTGGTTCTTTGATTTACCCTAGGGTTGATTTTTCTGGCTGCAAAAAACTTCTTGAAGTAGGTTCTGGAGTTGGCGCACAAACTGAGGTTTTGTTAAGGCTATTTCCAGAACTGGAGATTACCTGTGTAGATTACTCCCAAAGTCAACTTGATAGAGCCAGACAGAATTTAGCTTTTGCTGGGGATAGGGTAAAGTTCGTCTGTCAAGATGCCAGGATCCTTCAGTTGGAAGAGAACTATGATTCAGTATTCATTTGCTGGGCACTGGAGCATATTCCTGAGGCATCTCAGGTTTTGGTAGCTATAAAGCCTTATCTTCTTCCTGAGACTAAGCTCTGGTTCACAGAGGTTTTTAACGCTAGTTTCTATTTTCATCCACCGCTGCCTGGCTTGGCAAAATACTATAAAAACTACAATGATCTTCAGGTATCTTTAGGCGGTAATCCAGATATTGGGGCTAATCTTGGAAATCTACTGAACAGTGCTGGCTACAACAAAATTGAGCTATTTCGAGGGGGTTTTCATTTAGATCAACGAAATCCTGGCGATCTTCATAAGATTACACAATACTGGAAAGAGTTGATGAAAAGCGCAGCTTCTGGATTGATTGAAGCAGCGTTGATTTCTGCAGACGATGTTTCGGCTATGGAGAATGATCTTGATGCTATTGCCCAGGATGAGGATGCTGTCTTTTTCTACCATTTTGTACAGGCAAGTGCAACAGTTTAAATCGAAATTATGAAAGTTTTTAAGTGGCTATGGCGATTGATTTGGAAAACTATTATGTGGTTTTTCATTTTATCCGTGGGGTTAACAGTTCTCTACCGTTTCGTTCCTGTACCTATCACGCCATTAATGGTAATAAGACTTTTTGAACAGACATTTGATTCTGATAAAGAGGTTCGACTTCGAAAAGACTGGGTTCCTTTTAGTGAAATATCAAAGAACGCACCCCAAGCTGTGTATGCCTCAGAAGATCAGAAATTCCTTGATCATAATGGATTTGATATTGAAGCGATGGAAAAGGCATGGGAAAACAACAAGAAAGGAAAGCGGGTGAAGGGAGCTAGTACCATTACCCAACAAACAGTTAAAAATGTCTTCCTATGGCAATCGCGCAATTATCTACGAAAAGGGCTGGAAGCATATTTCACGGTGTTAGTGGAGCTGATTTGGCCTAAGGAGCGCATCATGGAGGTTTATCTCAATGTGATAGAAATGGGAGATGGCATTTACGGTATTGAAGCTGCTTCTCAGGAATTTTTCAATAAACCTGCGGCTAAACTCACTCGAAATCAGGCTGCCTTGATAGCTGCTGTACTTCCTAATCCAAGAAGATGGTCACCAGCTAAACCAACCCCGTATATTTATGGGAGGCAAGCCTGGATTCTTCGGCAAATGAATAATCTTCCCCCGATTGGTATGGGAATATAAAGGTTGGATTTGTAGTATTAAAATAGGATTATTTGATGTAAAAATAAGACCGATACCAAATCCCTTTTCTTTTTGGTACTGTTTTTCTCAACTAGTAGGAACAACTTTGATGTACACAAAATTATCTTTTTGATTTGAACGAAAACGGGCGTTTTCAAGGTTCAGTTTTGCATTTCTAGATTGCACATATTCAATCCTTAAATCCTTGTTTTTGAGCTCTATTTGAGGTTTAAAAAAAGCAAGTATTTTTTATCCACATTTTCGATAATTTATCCACACTTATTCACACGACGCCACTAATACCTTGTATAACAGATAATTATACGCCATGTTTTAAAGGTAATTTTGTGGATAAAGAAGGCTAACTTGAAAAAATCATTTAAAACGAAGGTCTAATAAAGTGGATAATTGCCTCCCCCAAATATTATTCTTAATACAGTTAATCCTGCTTTTGTTTGATGAGGCGTTTGCGGTATGCATTGAAAATTCTTGACTTGGAAACAAAGCCCAAATACTTGCCGTCTTCGATTACAGGGAGGTTCCAAGCTCCAGACGATTCAAATTTTTCCATGGCTTTTTGCATATTCTCAGTAGCCAATAGGATTTCAGGAGGACTATGCATGAGCTCTTTTATCATGAGGTTCTCTTGCTTCTCCCGATCAAACATGATATCACGAATATCATCTAAAGTAACTATTCCTCGTAGCGCTTTAAACTCATCTACCACAGGGAATATATTACGCTTCGATATTTTCACCAGGCTTATAAGATCCTTCAATTTTGAATCAGGATGTATTGGCAGTAAATCTCGCTCGATGACATGTGTTATAGTAATGAGTTCTAGAAGCTCCTGATCCTTTGACTCAGGCAGGTACCTTCCTTTTTCCTTCAGTTGTATCATGTAGATGCTGTCTTTCTGATAGGCTGTCTTTGTCACATAAGATATAGCAGAAACGAACATCAATGGGACAAATAACTCATATCCTCCGGTAATTTCAGCTATTAAGAATATGGCTGAAAGAGGTGCATGTTGGGCGCCAGCCATTACTCCACACATAGCCACTAAAGTGAAGTGAGCAAGTGGCAATGGAATTGTAAAATCAAAAAGGTTACTGGAGTAGGCAAAAAGAAAACCTAAAATTCCACCTACATATAATGAAGGCGCAAATATTCCCCCGCTCCCACCAGCTCCAAGGGTAACTGCTGATGCAATTGGCTTCACTAAGATGATGAAGGCTAAGAAAATAATGATGATGTATGGATTTTCAATAATTGAGAAAAACGGACTTCTTTCTAGTAATTGGCTTGAGTTTCCATCAATTAGGGTATTGAGCGTGTCGTACCCTTCTCCATAGATCGGAGGAAGGAAAAAAACCATAATTCCCAATATTGCCCCGCCATACAGTATCCTCAACGCTTGGCTATCCAAACTCTCCATCAAAGATTCTGTTTTTCTTACTGCCTGACTGAAATACAGCGAAACTAAACCGCAGGAAATTCCCAATAGCAAATAGTAAGGCATGTGGGAAGCTTGAAAGTTTTCCGTCAATTTGAAATTAAAGACGGAGTCTTTACCAATCAGAACCATGGAAGTTAAAGAACCTGTAACAGATGCAATCAACAGGGGAATAAAACTAGCGGTGCTGATTTCCATCAATATAACTTCAATAACGAAAATCACTCCTCCAATCGGAGCCCCGAATATGGAAGATATTGCAGCAGCTGCACCACAGCCTATCAATAGTGTCCTCTTTTTTGCATTCAGGTGTACAAGCGACCCTACATTGGATCCGATTGCCGAACCTGTAACTAACATAGGAGCTTCAAGACCGACAGATCCACCAAACCCAACAGTTATCGCTGAAGTAACTACACGGCTGTAGGTTTTTACCCGTGCGATAATGCTCTGTTTTTTGGATATGTTGAAAAGAATATCCGGGATTCCATGTCCACCCCAATCTCTGAAAAGATACTTACCTAATATAAATGCTGCCGAAATACCTATAAGCGGATAAATGATATAAAGGAAATTAGCATATTCCTTATAAAATCCCTCTGTAAGAAAATGCTGAATGGCATGTACACCTTGCTTTAGAATCACCGCGGCAAGACCTGATAGTATGCCTATAATCCCGCTGAGAATTAGGATAAAGGTTTGGTTGCTCATATGTCTGAGCCTCCATATCAAAAGCCTGGTGATAAAGTCCGTTTTAGCCAAAATATCGCGTTAGTTGCGTGCTTAAAAGTCTAAGGTAAGTAAGAAGTAAACCAATGAAAAGGAGCGGCCTTACTCTTTGGGCAATTCCGCATCCAATGCTATTGTACACTTCAAGATAAGGTTGACAGCATTGATATAAAACTGTTCGTCTATATTTTCAAAAGAATCACTTGGCTTATGGTAGTCAGGGTGATCTTCCACACCGAAATAAATATGCGGAACATTTGCACTGAAAAACGGTCCCTGATCTGAAGATTGGGTCCAGTTATCTCTTCCAGTGTTAGGTTCATCGTGGCCAAACATCAATTTTGGGACGCTACCAGTGGATGCTCTTTCCAAGATGGTTTTGAAGGTGGGATAATAATATGTTCCAGAAGCATAGAGTTCTCCTTTCTCATTTCTGGAAATCATATCCATATTGATGTTGAGAAGTATTTGATCTAATTCAAAGGGGAAGTCCTTAAGCAATGCCTTTGCACCCTGTAAACCCATCTCTTCGCCATCCAATGCTGCGAAAATCATGGAGTGCTCTGGTCTATGTTTTTTAAAATACCTGGCTAATTCTATCAATGCGGCAGTACCTGAAGCATTGTCGTCAGCTCCATTATAAATGGAGTCTCCTGCTGCATCGGGTCTGCCTATCCCCACGTGATCATAATGCGCAGTGATTACAATCAATTTTTTGGATTCGCTTCCAGCTATAAACCCCACAATATTTATGGCGTCTTCGATAGTTTTGTTTTCCCTCCTATTTTCAAAAGAGAATTTTTGCTGATAATCTGCGTATTGTGTCTTAAGTCCTATGCTTTTAAATTGATCAAGAATAAAAGAACGAGCTTCAGCATTACCTTCGCTGCCAGTTTTTCGTCCTTTTAGCTCATCAGATGATAAATACTTGATGTTTTCAATGAGGCTTTTTGAAGAAATGCTTTGCCCATGTGTTTGAAAAATTACTAGAAATACGAAACAACTTATTAAATTTTTGATTGTGAGTTGCATCAAGGAAAGTATTTTGCGTTATGTATATTGGTAAAATTAATAAGCTTAGTAGATCACACCTCTGAATTTATGAAATCGACCTTGCCTGTTGTGGATAGGCAGGCTGCAGGAAAAACACACTGGGTAGTCCCGAGATTCTCAGTACCTCTCTGCAAAATTCCATATGACCTCTGAATAGCAATTATAAACATATGAAATATAATATCTCACTTATTTTTATTCTTTTAGTAAGTCTCCAACTAGTTTCGGCTCAAGGTAGCTTACCGCAATCATTTTTTGATGGTAAATCAATAGTTTTTATCTCTACAGACCCGGCAGCAAGGCCAGTAATGACTTGGCAGGAAGTGGCTGATAGTGTGCATAATTCTTTAGTAAGTGCAGGAGGCGATCCTATTGCATATTTCGAGTTGGAAAAAGTGGCACTTTCTGAGGCTGTTCAGGCAGATTATGCGATGAGTTTTCAGCAGCGATTGGTCAAAAATATTATTCTCGTTACCAGGCAGAAAAATCAAATGAGTATTCATGTTGGACCTTTTTCTGGTGACAGAAATATAATTCCAACTAAATCGCTTTATGGCATAACAGCCGCTGATATAGGAGCTGCCACAAGCCAGTTCGCTTTGATAGGTGAAAATCAGCCGACACAAAATATACTTGTCTTGGAAGTACCTGAGTTTCTAAATATCAATAATACAGAAACGACGTCGAACCTTAAATTTATTCCCCAAAACCCGCTCAACCTGGATGTGTTTAAGTTAGGTATTACGATTGAAGGCTCATCGGCAGAAACAGGTATACTTAGCTACTTTAGATACGATATGTATGGTAAGTCACCCGAAGTTATCATGGCTGAGCAGGCGGCCCAAAAAGCCGGAATTGAGCAAGTTCTCAAGCAGGAATATCCATATGAAATTGAATGGCTCACCGAAGCAAAATCTGAAGCAGAATTGATTCAAGATAAAGTCCAGTTTCTTTTGGTAAAAGTGGAGGGCAGAGAAGCTGATTTGATGAAAAGTATGGGGCTAGAACCAAAAGCAGATGAATCTTCTTCCAGGATAGTTGTAAAATATTACATCAAGCTTCTGGTTCGTGAAGAGCTCTATATTGGCCCTGTTTGGGACGCTGATCCAGATTGGAGAGTAGCCTTGAATAACTTTCTCAAGAATTTAAAAAAATAGACCTCTCTTTTGAGAGGCCTATAGCTACTTAATTTTAGGGGTGATTTAAGCAACTTCTACTAGTATTGATTTATTAGAAGTATTTGGAATATTCCGCTTCTATTGGATAAATCAAAGTTTTAAATTTCAATTATTCAATAATAGTCAAAATTTTTTCGATTAAAAGGCCCTTAGGTAAAAAATTTACAGAAATCATTTATCCTAATACAATTCCTTGTTCATAAAAGGAATCAAAGCGAGTATAATCGCTTGATTATAATAGGTTTGTCTAGTAATAGTGCCATGAGTAAGGATCCCGACAGAACCTCCATTTTGTTTTGAATTTTCTTGAGAAAAAACATGGTCATCAGCTTCACCCAATTCCATTCCTGAGTGAATGAGTTTGGCAATAACTTCAGGGAGATAAAATATTCCAGTTTTTGCCTTGCCATTTAACCCAGCCTTATCTTCTATGTATATCCAAGCGAAGGCATACATTCCTCCTTCATCCTCAGCTATTCCTCCTTCTATCCCCACCCAATAATCAGCTTCAGGGAAAGTTTTTTTGGCGTTTACTACTCGATTTCTAGCGCCTAAATAGGTTTCTTCATCACCCCTGGGCTGATCTGATACTTGTGAAGAAGCATTGATTCCATTCACAACAAAACCTCTGTTGAATGCTTCGGTAAAAGCAGAATCTGTACAAGCGACTTTGACTGGGTTTTTACTTCCAACAATTACTAAAAGCTTTTCGGAAATCTTAAAATTTTCTCTTTTAGGGAAATTCATATTATAAAAAAACCTAGGCGGATGCCTAGGCCATGTTTGTGAAAATTTGGTTTACATCATCATCATCTTCCATTTTTTCGATCATCTTATTGATAACCTCTTCCTGCTCTTCATCAAGTTCAGTCATTGTGGAAGGAAAACGCTGAAAGTCCGCGCTGATAACTTCTATATTTCTTTCTTCTAGTGCTTTTTGCATGGTGCCAAAATCTTCAAATTCAGTGTAAACGAAGATTTCCCCTTCGTTTTCATCAATATCCACCAAGCCAAAATCAATCAATTCAAACTCCAATTCTTCTAGGTCAAACTCCCCTTTTTCAAATCGGAAAACTGCCTTTCTGTCAAACATAAAAACTACCGATCCGGAAGTTCCCAATGAACCTCCAGCTTTGGAGAAGTAACTTCTAACGTTCGCAACAGTTCTGTTGATGTTATCTGTGGAGGTTTCTACCACTACAGCAATTCCAAAAGGACCGTAGCCTTCGTATACTACTTCCTCGTAATCTTTCTCATCCTTGTTAGAAGCACGCTTGATAGCAGCTTCTATTCTGTCCTTGGGCATTTGAGCTCCCTTGGCATTTTGGATTATGGTACGAAGTCTGGGATTTGATGCGGGGTCAGGGCCTCCTGATTTCACCGCCATTACGATTTCTTTTCCTAGACGCGTAAAAACTTTGGACATTTTGTCCCAACGCTTGAATTTTCTCTCTTTTCTGAATTCAAATGCTCTTCCCATGGTTATAAATATTAGGGTGGTAAAATTAGCAATTCTTTTCGTTTAGGCTGAAAAATGAATAGTTCTAGGCAAAAAATTGATAATTTCCACTTAGAAATCTGCCCAAAATAGCTTCTAAATCGTAAGCAATTAAAACACTTTTACAATGCCGGATTTTCTTTCTCAACCCCTCCCAAATATTCCAAAGTCAGAATTACCAAAAGTAGTAATTGTAGGTGCTGGCTTTGGAGGGCTTAAACTTGCCATGAAATTAAAGAACAAGCAGTTTCAGGTGATTTTATTGGATAAACATAATTATCACCAGTTTCAGCCACTATTTTATCAAGTTGCTACGGCTGGATTGGAGCCTAGTGCTATTTCCTTCCCACTTCGCAAGATTTTCCATGGATCAAAGAATGTCATTTTTCGAATGGCGCAAGTGGATCATTTTGACTCGAAGATCAATCGAATCTATACAGATGCTGGCTATATAGATTACACTTATCTGGTACTGGCTATGGGTGCTGATACCAATTATTTTGGCTCAAAATCCATTGAAGAATCGGCATCGCCGATGAAGACTGTTTCTGAGGCACTTTACATTCGGAATAAGATAATTTCAAATTACGAACGGGCCATTAATATTGAAAAGTCTGAGGACAGGAAATCTCTTATGAATGTAGTGATCGTAGGCGGTGGTCCAACAGGTGTAGAGCTAGCAGGCGCCATGGCGGACTTGAGAAATACTGTTTTACCTAAGGATTATCCAGAGCTCAATTTTCACAACATGAAGATTGTACTCATAGAAGCTGGGCCTGCACTTCTTGGCTCCATGTCTAAGGAGTCTAAAGAAAGTGCTTTGAAATACCTGCAAAATTTAGGTGTGGAACTGATGCTGAATACGTTGGTAAAAAACTACGACGGCAACGAGGTAGAGCTTGCCGACAAAGAAGTAATTCAAACACAGACTTTACTTTGGGCGGCTGGTATTAAGCCAAATAGTATAGGAGGATTAGAAGCTGACAATTATGCTCCTAATGGAAGAATTTTTGTTGATGACTTTTCTGAGGTAATAGGTTGTCCAAATGTTTATGCACTCGGCGATATAAGTTTTATGACTCAAGAGGGTTATCCAAAAGGACATCCGCAAGTGGCACAAGTAGCTATTCAACAGGCAGTTTGCCTAGCTCATAATCTCCATAAAATAGAAGAAGGTAAAGAGAAGAAAGTTTTTAAATACAAAGACTTAGGATCAATGGCCACCGTCGGGCGAAAGCTAGCAGTCGTTGATTTACCATTTATTAAGTTTCAGGGAATACTAGCTTGGTTTACATGGCTTTTTGTGCATTTGATGGCCATTCTGGGAGTGAAAAATAAAGTATTCATTTTCCTCGATTGGTCATGGAATTACTTAAGCTTTGATCCGAGTCTCAGATTATTGATTAAGCCAAAGGCAGTAAGACCAAGCGAGCAGAAGGCCTTAACAGAAGAGCGATAGGCGTTTTAGATTTGTTAACAAAAACTCTTTCAGGCCAGATTAAACGCATTCACCTAACCTAGGTCTAATTCATGTAACTAAACAACAGCAAACATGAACAAATGGATTTTGGCTACTGGCATGATGGTAATGATCAGCCTAAGCACAATGGCACAAAAAAGAGGTGGAGAAAGACCAAGCCCAGAAGATAGAGCTAAGCGAACTACAGAACGGATGGCTGAAACCCTTTCATTGACAGAGGAGCAGAAAAAGCAGGTTTTGGATATCAATCTGGAATATGCCAAAAAAAATGAAGCTGAGATGGCAGAGAGGAAAGCTGAAATGGAAGCACGTAGGGCAGAAATGGAAGCTAAAAGAGCTGAATTGAAAGAGCAGGATGCTAAAATCCAGGCAGTATTGACAGAAGAGCAAAGAGCAAAATGGACGGAAATCAAGGCGGAAAGAATGGAAGATCGCCGTAGAGGCCGGCCAAATGCCCAAATCGAAGGAGACCCTCGAAAAGGTAGAACAGGAGGAAGGGGCGGGAATTAATTTTCTAAGCACCTAAAAGCAAAAAAGCCATCCCGAATTCTCGGGATGGCTTTCTGTTTATTAGTAAAAGGTGTTTATTCCTCTATTATTTCCTCTTCTACTTGAAAGAAAGACTCATCTTTTTGCGGTAGTGCAGATTCACCCATAAGGTATTCATCCACTTTTACTGCAGCTTCTCTACCTTCAGATATTGCCCAAACAACCAAGGATTGGCCTCTTCGCATATCTCCAGCTAAGAATACTTTGGAATTAGTGCTTTGATAGTTTTTCGATTTTGGTAGTGTATTCTCCATTGTATCCGCACCGAAAGCTTCAAGCAAACCATTCTGGGCAGGACCTGTATAGCCGATAGCTAGAAATGCCAAATCACAAGGAACAGTACGTTCTGTGCCAGCGATTTCTTCAAAGACCATACGTCCATCCTTGTGAACCCATTCAAGATCGACTAGACTTAGTCCTGTCACCTGACCTTCGTCATTCACAATAAACTCTTTCGTAAGAATAGAGAAAACTCGCTCAGCTCCTTCTTCATGAGAACTAGAAGTACGCAATGTCATTGGCCATTCTGGCCACGGGTTAAGTGTATTTCTTTGCTGTGGAGGTTTTGGCAAAAGCTCAAGTTGAGTAATTGAAGCAGCGCCATGTCTATTTGAAGTGCCAATGCAATCACTTCCTGTATCTCCACCTCCTATTACAATGACATGTTTTCCTTTGGCAGAAATTGGATTTTCTTTGATTTCACCTGAAACTACCTTGTTTTGCTGACCTAAGAATTCCATTGCAAAATGAACTCCTTTAGCATCGGAACCTTTAATATTCAGACCTCTCGGTTGGCCGGCTCCGGTAGAAAGCACAACTGCATCAAAGTTTTTGAGAATATTTTCTGCTTTGATATTGAAACCTATTTCAGTATCACAAGAAAAAATTACTCCTTCTTGCTTCATGAATTCGATACGGCGATCGATCACCCATTTTTCAAGTTTGAAATCTGGGATACCAAATCGAAGTAATCCTCCTGGTTTGGAATCTTTTTCGAAAAGCGTCACCTCATGACCTGCTTGATTCAGCTGATCGGCTGCGGCAAGACCTGCTGGTCCGGAGCCAACTACAGCTACAGATTTCCCAGTTCTTGTTTTAGGAGGATTTGCTTTGATCAAGCCCAGTTCATAGGCTTTCTCAGCGATGTTTTTCTCAATCAATTCGATCGCAACCGGATCTTTATTGATACCTAGTACACAGCTTGCTTCGCATGGTGCTGGACAAATTCTCCCAGTGAATTCAGGGAAATTGTTTGTACTACGTAGTATTTTAATCGCCTGCTCCCATTCGTTTTTGTAAACCGCATCGTTGAAATCCGGAATCACATTACCAAGTGGACAGCCACTGTGGCAAAACGGTACACCGCAATCCATGCATCTAGCCGCCTGATTATTTAATTTCTCGCCACCAAATGGCTCATATATTTCCTTATAGTCACCTATTCTAGCTTTCGCGTCACGGGTAACCGGAGTTTCTCTTTTGAATTGTATAAATCCTTCTTTCGCTCCCATTTTACGCCAATGATTTTGATTGTTCTAATGCTCTTTTCTCTAAAACTGCTTTGTAATCTCTAGGAATAACCTTGATGAATTTCTCCTTAGCATTATCCCAATCTTCCATAAATTTAGTTCCTAGACCTGATTTAGTCAGTTTCACGTGTCTTTTTAGGAATGTCTTGATTGTGCTGAAATCCTCATCTTCCAGAATATCAATATCCACTAATTCCGGATTGATTTCCGTGATATATTCTTTCAGAATGTAGGCGATACCACCACTCATTCCTGCAGCAAAGTTTCTTCCGATTTCACCCAGATTTACTACTAAGCCTCCGGTCATATATTCACAACCGTGATCACCTATTCCTTCTACAACAGTTTGTACGCCGGAGTTCCTCACACAGAATCTTTCTCCACCTTTTCCATTGATATAAGCCTCGCCAGAAGTAGCGCCATAGAATGCTACGTTACCGATGATGATATTTTCTTCCGGAACGAACTTAGCGTTTCTGCTAGGGTAGATTATCAGTTTTCCTCCTGATAGACCTTTTCCAAAGTAATCATTTGCTTCCCCCTCTAGTTCAAAGTTGACTCCTTTGGTAAGGAATCCACCGAAGGTTTGACCTGCTGAACCAGTGAATTTGAAGTTAATAGTGTCTTCAGGTAGTCCTGGACTGCCGTATATTTTAGAGATCTCATTGGAAAGCATTGCTCCCACAGATCTGTCTATATTTTTTATCTGGAAGTTTCCTGAAGATTGCATTGCCTGCTCTAGAGATGGGAGAGCAGCTTTGATCAGCTGACGATCCAACACTCTCTTAAGCTCGAAATCCTGGTCAATTTGCTTGTGAATTCCGACGTGATCTGGAACTTCCACTTTGTGGAAAATAGGACTTAAGTCAACCTTATCCCACTTCCAGTGATTCAAGTGACCAGTTGATTGAAGGACGTTACTTTGACCTACCATCTCATCAATCGTACGGAATCCAAGTGAAGCCATGATCTCTCTGAGATCTTGCACTAGGAACTGGAAGTAATTTACGACGTGATCAGGATCACCGGTAAATAGTTTTCTCAATTCAGGGTTTTGAGTTGCAATACCAACTGGACAAGTATTCAGGTGGCATTTTCTCATCATAATACATCCTTCAACTACCAATGCTGCAGTGGAAATTCCCCACTCTTCTGCGCCTAATAGCGTCGCAATTGCAAGATCACGGCCAGTTCTAAGCTGTCCATCGGTTTGAAGGGTTACTCGACTACGAAGATTATTTTTTACTAAAGTCTGGTGAGCTTCAGAAAGCCCAAGTTCCCATGGCAATCCTGCATGGCGAATTGAACTTAATGGTGATGCTCCTGTACCTCCATCAGCACCTGAAATAAGGATCACATCTGACATTGCTTTTGCCACACCAGCTGCTACTGTTCCCACTCCAGCTTGAGATACAAGCTTGGTGTTGATTCTTGCTTTTCTATTTGCATTTTTCAAGTCGAAAATCAGTTGTGCTAGATCTTCGATAGAGTAAATATCGTGGTGAGGTGGAGGAGAGATCAATCCTACTCCAGGAGTAGAATGCCTAACTCTTCCTATCCAATCATCAACTTTATGACCAGGAAGCTGTCCACCTTCACCAGGCTTGGCTCCTTGTGCCATTTTGATTTGAAGTTCCGCCGCGTTTGTTAGGTAGTTACTTGTTACACCGAATCTACCAGAAGCTACCTGCTTGATCGCAGATCGCTCCCAATCTCCATTTTCCTTTTTCTCAAAACGGATCTCATCTTCGCCTCCTTCTCCGGAGTTGCTTTTCGCGCCCATTCTATTCATGGCTATCGCCAAAGTAGAGTGTGCCTCGTGAGAGATCGATCCAAATGACATCGCACCTGTCGCAAATCTTCGCATGATGGAAGATGCAGGCTCTACTTCGTCAATAGGAACAGTGATTCGCTTTTTGAATTCAAATAAGCCTCTCAAAGTCAAAGCATCCTTGCTCTGTTCGTTGATTTTAGAAGCAAATTTCTTGTAAAGGCTATAATCGTTTAAGCGGGTAGATTTCTGAAGCAAATGGATAGTTTCAGGGTTGAATAAGTGTTTTTCACCTCTTCTCTTCCATTGATATACGCCTCCTTGCTCTAGGATCGGAGTGTCTGTCTCGTATGCAGCTCTATGGCGAATCAATACTTCCTCAGCTAATTCGTCGAAGGAAATACCAGAGATTCTGGAAATTGTGCCTTTGAAGCATCTGTCGATTACTTCTGGGCCTAAGCCAATTGCTTCGAAAATCTGTGCACTTTGGTATGACTGAAGTGTGCTTATACCCATTTTGGAAAGAACTTTCAAAAGCCCTTTACCTATTGCATCTTGGTAATTTGAGAATAGTTTCTTCTGGTTTTTTGGGTTTTGCAATTCTCCCTTATCGTACATGTCTTTTAGAGACTCTAATGCCATGTACGGATTGATCGCAGAGGCACCATATCCAATTGCTGTTGCAAAATGGTGTGTCTCCCGGATATCTCCTGATTCTAACACCAAGCCTGCGCTAGTTCTGATTTTCTTTTTCACCAAATGGTGGTGAACTGCTCCTATTGCCAATAAAGACGGGATTGGTGCATATTCTTCAGTACTATTTCGATCAGAAATAATAATGACGTTTTTTCCTTCGCTAATCGCTTTTTCAGCATCGTCGCAAATTTTGTTCAATGCTTCCAGTAGCCTCCCAGGCTTATGGTCTGCCAAAAAGAGACTGGTAAGTGTAGTGCATCTATAGCCCTGACCTTCCATATTTTTCACTTTCTCCAAGTCTTCGTTAAGAAGAACAGGTTGTGAAATATGGATCTGGCGGGTATGTTTTGGACTTTCTTCCAAAATATTTTGTCCCACACCCAGACGGGTGAAAAGGGACATTACCAATCGTTCCCGAATAGGATCTATCGGTGGATTACTTACCTGGGCAAAAAGCTGCTTGAAGTAATTGGAAATATGCTGACTCTCTTTGGACAAAACAGCAAGCGGGGTATCTGCTCCCATAGAGCCAATGGCCTCATAGGCAGTATCTCCCATAGGGCTTAGTACCACCTTGAGTTCTTCTGAGGTATAGCCAAATATGGTTTGTTGTTTCTTAATATTCTCCGTAGAGTAAGGATGCTCCAGTTTTTTTGGATCATCTTCCAAGCGAAGTTTGATTCGCTGATCGGCTACCCACTGCTCGTAAGGCTGCTTTTTACAGATTTCTCCTTTAACTTCCTCATCAAATACTACTCGTCCTTTTTCCAAATCAGCCCAAATCATTCTACCTGGACTGATTCTGCCTTTTTCTAATATCGTAGCCTCCCGAATAGGTAATGCGCCTGCTTCAGACGATAGGATAAGCCGCTGATCTTTTGTAATAAAATACCTAAGTGGACGCAGACCATTTCTATCCAGTGTAGCCCCAACAGATTTACCATCTGTGAATAGCAAAGCTGCCGGTCCATCCCATGGCTCTACTAGTGATGCATGGAATTTATAGAAGGATTTTCTGTCACGATCCATGACTTCATTGTCCTGCCAAGCTTCTGGCACGAGCATCATCATAGCATGTGGAAGTGATCTCCCGCTTAGCGTCAGTAGTTCTACCATCGCATCAAGATTCGCTGAATCAGATTTCTGCTTATCCGTGATTGGCATCAATCGGGAAAGTTCCTCATCTGTGAAATACTTCGATTTCATGAGGTTTTCCTTTGACTTCATCTTGTTCAGGTTTCCTTTAATCGTATTGATCTCTCCATTGTGAGAAAGGAATCGGAATGGCTGGGCTAGTCTCCAGTTTGGAAAAGTATTGGTAGAGAATCGCGAGTGAACTATTGCAAACGCGGATCCTATTCTTGGATTCTGTAAGTCCTTATAGAAAGCCAAAACTTGGTCAGTTCGAAGCTGGCCTTTATATATAAGAGTTTGGCTACTTAAGCTGGCAAAATAGAATGACTGGTTCACGCCTGGAATCTTGGTGTTGATTTCAGAAGTGGAATAGTTTCTAAGCACATAAAGCTTACGCTCCAATTCAATACCGGTAAGCCCTTTTTTATGCTTGACAAAGAGCTGCTCTATATTAGGCATCACTTCAAGTGCTCCGGATCCCGGAACAGTTTCATCCACTGGAACAGACCGATAGCCGATCAATTCAAAATCAAGCTCTTCAAGAAGCTGATTGAGAAGCTCTTTCGACTTATGAAATAGCTGCTTGTTTTTTGGGAAAAAGGTCATACCCACGCCATATGATCCAGCTTCTGGAAGCTCAATCTCTGTACGCGCAGTGATATCCTTTAGGAACTGGTGTGGTACCTGAATTAATATGCCAGCACCATCGCCGGATTTGGGATCAGCTCCACGGCCACCACGGTGCTCCATGTTGCTCAGCATATATAAGGCATCGCTAATCGTCTCATGAGATGGAACTGCACTCAGATCGACAACCGCACCTATACCGCAGGAGTCATGCTCAAACTCCGATCGATACAAACCTTCTTGCATTTTTATAGAATTTATTAGGTTCAAAATTTCCAAAAATTACAAAAAAAAAATGTCCTATTAAAATTACGGCAATAAAACGGGCGCTTTAGTGCCTTATTACTTATGGATTTTAACTTTATTATAATTTTGGTAATTTCCTTTTTGGTGTGAAAAAGCGAACCGACCATTAAAATTTATAGCAGTATTTGAATAGATAGGGTCTTTTATTCACTTTTTCGTAAAAAATTGTGTCAAGCTTAGGATTTTTGGGTACCGAAAAATAATTTCAAAAAAAATAAAATTATTTTTCGTGAATTTTGAAACGAAATCTTTGAATCTCTGGCCTTCTGATAGCCAGAAGAATATTATGCTGCAAAACCAATGAAACTAAAAATATTATACACTTATGTCTTTTAATCAGTATAAGGGCCTAGTGTATCCTTGTCTAAAGAATTGATGTGAACCTTGACTTTTTTGATTTTCCGAGAGTCCACTGCAAGGATTGTAAACTCAAAATCTTCAAACTTGATCTTGGTACCATTCTTCGGCAGCTTGGAATTCAATTCTAAAAGTAGGCCACCAAGTGATTCACTTTCACCTTTCACCTCTTCGAAAATCTGCCCGTCTAATTCCAGTTTTTTACAAAAATCGTTAAGAGAGACTTTACCTTCAAAGATGAATGTAGCTGGATCAATTTCTTGGAAGAAAATATCATCATGGTCATCAAACTCATCGTTGATTTCCCCGATAATTTCTTCTATCAAATCTTCTAAAGTGACCAAACCAGAAGTTCCTCCATACTCATCCACCACAATTGCCATGTGGACACGCTTTAGCTGAAAATCCTTTAATAGTGTATCTACTTTCTTGTTCTCCGGCACAAAAAAGCTCTTTCGGATCAATTCATTCCACGCAAAATCTTCGTCTCTTTCAATAAATGGAAGTAGGTCTTTTATATAGAGTATGCCTTGAATATTGTCAATAGTCTCCTCATAAACCGGGATTCTAGAATAACCACTTTTATTGATTTTGTCCATCAACTCATGGAAATCAATTTCCATATCGACAGCTGTGATATCCATGCGACTTTGCATTACCTGCTTCACGGTCAGTGTACCAAAGTTTACTATTCCCCGCAGGATCTCACGTTCTTCATTCGGAGCATCCTCTGTGGTCAATTCTAAGGCTTGGTTCAGCTCATTTACGGAAAGTGAATAGCCTTTCTTCTCAATTCTCTTTTCAAGTAGATTACTAAATGCCATCAGGAACTTAGAAAACGGTTTAAGGATCGTGGAGAAAAAGCTAATACTCGGAGCCATGATCAGGCTAAACTCGACCTTGGCTTTATTGGCATAAACCTTAGGTACAATCTCACCGAAAAAAACTATCGCGAAAGTGACACCAATAGTCTGTACCAGAATTATGATTATTCCGGTTGCATTTTGCCCGAAAATCGACCATGCCACAAATGTCGTAAGCGTCACTATCCCGATGTTAATCAGGTTGTTGAGAATTAAAATGGTGCTGAGCAAGTTTTTTGGAGATTCTACTAGCCCGAGCACTTTTTTTCCACGGGGCGTATTCTCTTCTTCGATGTTACCTAAATCCTCACTAGATAGGGAAAAAAAAGCAACCTCTGAACCAGAAACTAGGGCAGAGCCTATTAGTAATAGTATAAAAAGCAACCCATTTAGAATCAGGTAACTTACCGAGGGTAAGCTAATCTGAGCGAGTAAATGGTAACTCGGGTAGGGATCGTCCATGTATTAAACCGCAAAGGTTAATGCAAAATTAAAAAATTCCCCTGAAAATAACTTCCAGGGGAATAGATTATTAAAACGGCAAATCGTCATCTTCTGTATCTGTAACCATTTCCTGCGCTTTTGGAGCTGAGGTAGGCGCAGCAGATGCTGGTCTTTGCTGAGGCGCTTGTTGAGCTGTGTTTTGGTTTCCAGCTGCATCAGGTTTAGCTCCGAGCATTGTAAAGCTCAGCACTCTTATCTTGGTTCGGTAGCGATTTTGACCTTGCTCATCCTGCCAGCTATCAGTTTTTATTTTGCCTTCTACGTAGATCTGACTACCTTTTTTGAGGTATTGCTCGGCGATTTTTGCCTGAGCTCCCCACATTTCTAGGTCGTGCCATTCGGTCTGCTCGACTCGCTCGCCGTTCCTGTTTTTGTAAGCTTCAGTAGTAGCCATTCTAAGATTAGCTACTGTATTATCTCCTTCGAGATACTTTACTTCAGGGTCTGCACCGAGATTTCCTACTAGGATTACTTTATTTACTCCTGCCATAATTTTTTTAAGTTAAAGGTTGAAAAAGTGTAAGAACTTGAAGGTACTCAAATCCCTTGATCGTTCAAAAAGTTTACGATCAACTTTGGCTTGGCGAGGTATTCAATTTTATCCTCTGCTAGCAGCATAAACCCTTCGTTTTCACACCAGGCTTCAAGTTCTTCCAAATTTTCTTCATCTATTTCCACTTCTGAGAAAACTGCATTCAAGCGCTGGTGCGACAAAATGTGTCGGTATTTTTTTGGGAGTTGCTGTATCTGTTTCTTAGCAGAAGATGGTATTTGAATAGTTGGTGATTGGGTATCAACACTTGACTCTTCTTGAGGGAAGTCAAATAACCCTTCCCATATATCCCCTGAATTTCTTTTTTTCCACACCCACTTCTCCCCGCACTTAATTACATAATAGTGGAAATGTCGCTCTTTAATTTTCACCTTATTGATCTTCAATGGCAACTCTGACACCATATTATATAGGAGTGCAAAACAGGAGGTTTTCAAAGGGCAAATTTCACATCCTGGGCTCTTGGGAGTGCAGAGCCGTGCCCCGAAATCCATCATTGCCTGATTGAATTCCCCGGGTTGATCTTTCGGGATGATCTGATTGGCTAGTGTTTCAAATTCCTTTTTTGCTTTGGAACTTGCGATGTCTGTTTCTATTCCAAAATATCTGGCCAACACCCGAAATACATTTCCGTCCACAACCGCTTTTACCTCACCATAAGCAAAACTGGCAATTGCTGCGGCAGTATAGCTGCCCACTCCTTTAAGTTTTAGGAGTTCATCATAAGTTTTCGGGAACACACCATCCATTTCAAACCATATACTTTTTGCGCAAGCATGGAGATTCCTAGCCCGGCTATAATAACCTAATCCTTGCCATAGTCGGAGAACTTCTTCTTCTGGTGCCAAAGCAAGATCCTTTACCGTAGGGTAAGTCTCCGAAAAAGCATAATAATATGGTAACCCCTGCGCTACGCGAGTTTGCTGAAGAATGATCTCAGAGAGCCAAATTTTGTATGGATCTTGCGTTCCTCTCCAAGGTAATTCACGCGGATTTTCTCTATACCAAGTTAGTATTTGATGTGAAAAAGCCTGATATTCAGTGGTTTTGTGGGGCATAGTCAATTATTATTTATCATACAAATCAAGCTAATTTTTGTGAATATGTTTTTTAATTGCAATGGTTCTCGTACATTTGCAGTCCCAAAAACACTTGGTTAATAGGTTGTTAAGCTTATTTCGTAATTTCTAAATTAATATTACAGTGACTAAAGCAGAAGTAATCACTAAGATTTCGGACAAAACAGGAATCCAGAAGGATGATGTAACACAAGCCATCGAGGCGTTCTTCAAAGTAGTGAAGGATTCAATGTCTGAAGGAGACAACATCTACGTGAGAGGATTTGGTAGCTTCATCAATAAGAAGAGAGCTAAAAAAATCGCCAGAAACATCTCCAAAAACACAGCAATCGTGATCGACGAGCATTACATCCCGGCTTTCAAGCCATCTAAGGTGTTTGTGGAGAAGATCAAGAACAGTAAAAAAATCAAAGAATTAGCGCCTCAGGACTAAGTCAGGAGAGCTTTTGACATGAAAAGATCTCAGCTCATACTTATCATAATAGGAGCAATCACTGTAGGAGTATTATATGCTCTACCTAGTGTGGTAGTAGATAATGAAAGTAAAGCAGATGGAGTTTCTCAGGAGAATTCACCTGTTTCATCCGACTCTACTAATCCTATTGAGATGCATGAGAATGAGTTAAGTCCTGACCAGAGACTTCAGATAAATACGCTGAAACTTCAGATCGCTGAAAACTCTTCGAAAGAAGAAATGATATCTTCCTCGGAGGAAATCGCGGCGATATATCAGGAACTTGGGAAGTACGACAGTGCAGGATATTATCTTAGTTTGGCTGCGGATCAGCAGTCAGACCTGGCATTAGCAGAGAAAGCAGGAAACGCTTATTATGAAGCATTCAGTTTCGCGCTAGATCCAGAGAAAGTTTCTTATACTGCTGAGCAGACCCGAAAGTATTTAAACAAGGTGTTGGAAAACGATCCCACCCGTTTGGATTTGAAAACCAAGGTAGCGATGACTTATGTGTCCTCGTCCAACCCAATGCAGGGAATCACAATGCTGAGAGAAATCTTAGAGCAGGATCCACAAAATGAGGACGGGCTGTTCAACATGGGCGTGCTATCAATGCAATCAGGTCAGTATAAACGTGCCACTGAGCGATTCGAAGAATTGATCCAATATCACCCGGACAATCTTCAGGGGCAGTTTTATCTGGCAGTAAGCTATTTCGAAGCCAAGCAAAACAACAAAGCGAAAGCTCAGTTCGAGAAAGTAAAAACGATGACTACCGATGAAATGATCCTTGGCAGTATCGAAAGCTATCTCGAGAAGCTATAATTTATTTGTATCACTACTAAATCCAAAGACTATGCCTTGCGGAAAGAAAAGAAAAAGACATAAGATCGCTACGCACAAGCGTAAGAAGAGACTAAGAAAAAACAGACATAAGAAGAAGTAATACACTTCTTCTTATTGTCATTTGAGTAACACGTTCATTTACATATAATAAGACGAGATTTTGAGTACGGAATTGTTAATCGATTCTGCTCAAAACGGAAGTCGAATTGCTCTCCTTCACGACAAGAGCCTAGTTGAGTTGCATTCCGAAGGAATGGACAATGGTTTCAAAGTTGGAGATATTTACCTCGGTACAGTCCGCAAAATCGTCAATGGGCTGAATGCAGCCTTCATTGACGTAGGTTATGAGAAAGATGCCTTTCTTCATTACCAAGACCTCGGGGCAAATTTCAACAGCCTGACGAAGTTCACCAAAATGGTGCGCAACAATAACTACGGCAATTACAATTTGAAGGGTTTTGAGAACGAACCTGAAATAGATAAGATTGGAAAAATCTCCGGTCCTCTGTCCAAAAATCAACAGATTTTAGTTCAGGTCGTCAAAGAACCCATCTCTACGAAGGGGCCTCGACTATCCTGTGAGCTCTCTCTACCAGGTCGCTACCTTGTGCTAGTACCTTTTTCAGATTCGGTAAACGTATCTAAGAAGATCCGAAGCAACGAGGAAAGAAAACGTCTCCTGAGACTCATCAATTCTATCAAGCCAGCCAATTTCGGAGTAATCATCCGGACTGTGGCAGAAGGTCAGTCCGTTAGTGACTTAGATAAAGACCTTCGAAATCTTCTCACTAACTGGGAAGAAGGCATGGCAAAATTGCTGAAAGCCAAGAGTCGCGACAAAATAATTGGAGAGATGAGCATGGCTTCCTCACTTGTGAGAGACCTGCTCAACGAATCATTCGACGCAATCACCGTAGAAGAAGAATCTACTTACGATCAGATCAGATCCTACATCAGGAATATAGCTCCTGAAAAAGAAAAAATTGTAAAGCTTTACAATGGTAAAGCCAAGCTATTTGAAAGTTTTGGAATAGAAAAGCAGATCAAAAGCCTGTTTGGACAGACGGTCAGCCTTCCGCAAGGAGGGTATGTGATCATCGAGCACACAGAAGCCCTGCACGTCATTGACGTAAACAGTGGTAATAAGTCCAACCAGGAAAGTGACCAGGAATCAACGGCCTTAAAAACCAATCTGGTCGCGGCTAAAGAAATTGGCAGACAGCTCCGACTCCGGGATATGGGAGGAATCATCGTGGTCGATTTTATCGACATGAAAAAGGCAGAAAATAAAAAAGCCATCTTCGAAGCGATGAATCACGAGCTTAAGTTTGACAGGTCTAAGCATACTGTTTTGCCTCTGAGCAAATTTGGGCTCATGCAGATCACCAGACAGCGAGTAAGGCCTGAGGTCAATATTGTGACCAAAGAGACTTGCCCGGCATGCAACGGCACCGGCAAAATACAAGCGTCTATCTTAATAGCTGATAAGCTGGAAAAAGACGTAGATCATATTGCTACTATCCAGAATGTAAGTAAAATACAAATTGGGCTGCATCCCTACCTGCACGCATACTTCACTACAGGCATTATTAGCCGAAGAGTAAAGTGGTTTTTCAAGTATAATAAGTGGATAAAACTGATCAAAGATTCTTCCCTACCCGTGACGGAATACAGATTCTTAGATGAATCTGGAGAGGAAATCGAACTACATGTAAAAAGCGAGACTGAATAGTCTCGCTTTTTTTTGGTCTTGTTTTTACCTATATAGTGACAAAGTAGCGAATTAGCCCTCATGCTAAAGGGTCTTTTACATATTGTGACTAAAATGTCCGATAGAGGTCATTTTTGTTCGGACTACATCATTTTTATTTTGATTAGCTATCATTTTCCGATAGTTAGCCACTTTTTTTTGGCAAGTCTTTCGTATAGTTGGAAATTGAAATAGTATCCATATGCTCAAACATTATTTTATTTCTACCCTGCGAGGAATTAGATTTAATCCTTTCTATTCCATTATTAGTATTCTTGGACTTAGTATAGGCATAGCTTCATGCTTGCTGATCTATAGCTACTGGACCTTCGAAAATAGCTTTGATCGTTTTCATCCAGATTCTGAAAAAATAGTAAGGGTATCCCAAGAAAAAAAGCTGGAGACTGGTGGAATAAATACTTCGGCAAGTACTTTCTCTAAAGTTGGGCAAGAGCTTAAAAATAATTCTTCAGCAGTAGAGTCAGTTCTAAGAATCCACCGATCTGGCCAAAACACGAGTTTGCATGCAGGCGAAAAAGTGATCATTCAGGATGATATCATTGGAGCAGAGCCCTCTTTTTTTGATTTCTTTAAATTCAACTTTATCCAAGGTTCATCTGAACAATGGAAAAATACCCCCCAATCAGTAATATTAACAGAACCTGTAGCAAACAGGCTTTTTGGCAATACTAATCCTGTAGGAAAAAGTCTCGTGATCAATGGAGTATATGGAAGCTACAGAAGCACAGGTTATGAAGAATTTAAAAACTATATAGTTGCTGGAGTAATTGAAGATTTGCCTCGAAATACACATCTTGACTTTGCCGTTTTAATATCATTGAACCTATATCAAAATCCAGATCAAGAGTTTTCGAACTGGGGTGACCAATTTTATACTTATGTGAAGATCTTCAATTCAGATCAAGACGAAGACTTACGGTCTTCTCTGAATGCTCTTCAGGAACAAGTTTTTTCTGGTCAAGGAATCAGTTTCAAAACTACACCTCTGGAAGCTATTCACCTCAAATCCAATTTGAGCAATGAGTTCAAATCTAACGGAAGTGAGCAGATTTTATTCCTCCTATCAGCATTAGCGATACTAATACTCTGCATAGCTGGATGTAACTATATCAATTTTGCTATAGCGAGATCGATTCTTCGCAAAAAGGAACTAGAATTACGGAAAATCTTCTGGGCTGGAAAATTTCAATTATTTAGTCAACTTATATTTGAGGCGCTATTTATAAATATGATTGCTTTTGGGTTTGCTTTTTTAACGCTCATCCTGCTGAATCCAGTTATTATTGAGGTTAGCGATATTAATTTGGTGCGTCAACTTCTTAGCAATGATTCATGGTATTTTCAGCTTGGGATTTTGGCTATCGCAGTTCTACTTTCTGGTCTATATCCCGCTTGGTTGGTTTCCAAAAACTCTCCTACTTCAAGGGGATCTTTCAAAATGCCGATTCAGCGGCCATTAATTGTATTTCAATTTGCAATCTCCATTTTCGTAATCGGCTTTACTTTACTGATTTCTTCACAACTTGACTTCATGAAGAAAAGTAATCCTGGACTGGACTTGGAAAAAACACTAGTCTTGTCTGGTCCAAGCGTAGAGAATGAAGGGGTTAATCTCGCTCAGCAAATCTCCGGTTTTATGAATTTACTTAGGTCAAACCCAAAAATCACTGGTTTGACAAGCGCAAATTTTATCCCGGGTAAGCCGATTAAAGGAAAAGCCGAAGGCTACGTTCGGAGATTGGGAAGCCCTGAAGAGTCGGCGAATACCTATTCCTTTTCTCAGATTGATTCTGATTTTATTTCCGAATTTGATGTTCAGGTCCTAGCAGGAAGGGGATTTGATGCGGATAGAAATGAACAACAAGGTGTCTTGATCAATGAAGAGGCATCTAGGCTATTGGGTTTTGATTCCCCAAAAGATGCTATTGGTGAGCGGATTTATTATCGAAGGAACTCAACTCCTGAGATAATTGGCGTAGCCAAAAACTTCCATCAGTTTTCACTTCGTGAAGCTTATCAACCAATTATTTTTGAACAGGGAGATCAGCCTGATCTATATCTATTTTTGAAATACCAAGCGGCCGACGAATCTGCATTATTATCTCAAGTAGAGACTTCTTGGAAGTCTTCCTTTCCGGGGAATCCATTCAATCATTTCTACCTACAAGAGTTTTACAACACCCAATACCAACAGGATCAGAATTTCTTTACTGCATTTAGACTTTTTTCTAGTTTGGCTATTTTAGTTGCTTCCTTAGGCTTTTTCGGTTTGACGTATTTTGAGGCGTCGTCCAAAATAAAAGAGATTGGAATTCGCAAGACACTAGGGGCAAGTTTTCTTGATATTTCACGAATTCTAGCTAATGGAACCATCTCCTTATTGGTCGTTGCGGGTGTCGTAAGTATTCCTTTGATTTATTATCTGGGTGAAAGCTGGCTAGAAAACTATGCTTTCAAGACTGAGTTTTCTTGGTGGATATTGATCGCGCCTGTACTTTTATTTTCCATTCTTTCGATCACATTAGTGATGATACAATCGATAAGGTGTTATCTAGTGAATCCGATTTCTTCTTTACAGGAAGGGAGTAATAGAACTTTTCAAAGGTGAGGTAAAATTCCCTAGCAAAAGGTATTACATAACTCATTTTGGAAAAGCATTGGTTCTTGAAAAATCCAGTCTCCCAAAAGCCACTTCATCTTCAGAATGTTGGTATCCTATATACAAGTAATATCCATCTGGAGTAGAGAATCCACGAGTAAGAAAGGGTAATACTACTTCTGCGATTTTTTCAAAATCCTTATCTAGGATCACAAGTTTAGTAAGTGGTTTTTTACCTTGATCACGGTTCGTATCACTATCAACCCTTATTACCGCTTCCCGAAGATAAACCTGTGCTGTTGGATCATAATCAATCCAACTGAATTTGCTCGTATTACCATTAGGCAGAAAAGCAGTGTATTCACCATGTTGCTCCGTTCTGCCTACTAAAAATTCCATGTGATCGGTAACTCCCGCATAAACCCATTTCTTAGAATTCGGAGAAATCACCAGCAATGAGTCGTCTGCAGGAAAAGAAATTAGATGGAGGTTTTCAGTCTTATTATATCCATTTTGGTAAGTAGCGAAAGTTGGATCATCTAGAAATTCCAGATACTTTTTCGGATACTTGAATTTCACATAATCGACAGAGCTATCCTTTGGATCAAATTCCAACAGCCAATTTTCATAATCAAGCAAAGGTTCCTTTAGCACAAAAGGCACATCTGGGATAATAATCTTTCCATCAATGTTCATGGCCTTCGTTCCAGCCATTGTATTGTAATTGACTGCTAATCGATCGGTGGGCTCTGCAGGAAGATCATATCTAGCCAATACTTTACCTTTTTGATCAGCCTGGATTAACTCCTGAAAGGATACAAACCAAACAGATGTGTCATCAGTGAAAATAACTGGTAAATAACTTCCTATTCCATCAGGCCCTTCTTCCTCATAGAATTGATCTCTAATAAGCTTTCCTTCGGGATAGCTATACTCGATAAATCGATGCTGTTTGGAGGTAATTAGATATTCTTCTTCCCCTCTTTTAATGTAATTGAAATTAGTGCCCAGCTCCTTGGTCAGCGTATCCTTTTCCAAATACAAGGTGTCTACAATCAAGTCTTTTAAATCTAAAACAGGGATTTGTTTTTCAGGTTTGGTGGAGCAAGAAACTCCAATAATGCATATGACGAAAAAACTGAATAAAGTATATTTTCTCATTGGAGATGGTCGGAAGTGTTTTGTAAATTAAGTAATTCGGTACAAAAAAAACTCACCGTTCTATAAAGCCAATTGGCTTCTACCATACTTTATCCTATTAAATATCGCTCGAACTTTTGCAGTTGAAGATTACTTGCAAAGTAGGCAATCGAGACTTTTAGTCATCGCCCAAAAAATACATCAGAAATTCGGTTTATCTAAACTACTGGTCTAGCCAAGATTTGAAATCTGTCACTTTTTCGCGGCTAACCAAAATATCCTGATCATTACAATTTTTCAATGTTACCTTCAGACGGCTATTTGAGTAAGAGAAAATTCCCTCGATGGCATCCATGCTGATCAAATATTTTCGGTTAAGTCGAAAGAAATTTGAGGGATTCACCTGAGCTTCTGTCTGCTCCAAAGTGCTTTCCAGTACGTACTTTTTACCTTCAATTGTCTGCATAAAAGTGACCCGTTCTTCGCTGTAGAAGAAAGCAATAGTATCGACAGGAACGCTTTGAATTTTGTCACCAAACTTCACTAAGAATCTAGATTTATAAGTCGATTTACTTGGGGAAAGCAGATTTTTCAGTAGGTCAATTTCAATTGCTGATCGAATATGATTGGCTTTGTACTTATCCACAGCTCTGGCTAATTCTTTTGGATCAATTGGCTTCAATAAATAGTCAATCGCATTCACTTGAAATGCTTTGATAGCATATTGGTCAAAAGCCGTAGTGAAAATAATCGGTGTGGATAAATTTACTTTTTCAAATATTTCAAAGCTGATTCCATCGGCCAATTGTATATCACAGAAGATTAAATCTGGCTGTGAATTGTTGCCAAACCATTGTATTGATTTTGAAATGCTATCTAAATTCCCGAAGATCTCTGCGTCAGGATAATGTTCCTTAATTTGCTTTATGAGCAAATTAGCAGCTGGTTTTTCATCTTCTATTATTAAAATCCTCATGTTGATAACTCTAAAATTGGAAGTTTGACTAGGAACTCATCTTCGGTTTGAATGACTTCCATCTCCTGATTGGAAATCAGTTGATATCTCATTTTAATATTGTCTAAACCAATACCAGTTGAAGGCTCAGTTTGGCTTGATTTGAGCTGAAAAGTATTGCTGACCCAGAGATTGTTTTCTTTTCTATAAATGTGGATAAACAACGGATTTTCTTCGCTTATAATATTATGTTTTATGGCATTTTCAAGTAAAAGTTGAAGCGATAGAGGAGGAATCAGCCCATTTTGGTTTTCAATTTCTACAGAAAACTGTAGGCTTTCTGCGAATCTTATTTTCTGCAACTCGAGATAATTTGTTGCGAATGTAACTTCCTTTTCCAACTCTATTAATTCCTCTTTTTGTGCCTCCAAAACATAGCGATAAATACGTGACAGCTTCTGGATAAAAGCTGCAGATTTATCCGCGTTTTCATAGACAAGACTTGAAAGGACGTTGAGAGAATTAAAGAGAAAATGAGGGTTCAGTTGATCCTTGAGAGATTGATATTGACTAGCTAATTTTTCATTGCGAAGAATTTCTGCCTCCAAGGCTGACTTTCTCCATTCTAATAACCAAGACCGTGTGGTGAATAATGCCATAAACCCCAATGCAATTCCCATGGGCATCAAGGAGTAATTGAAAATCATTCTCCAGGGGATATTGTCAAGTGTGTAGTTTCCCTTGACCCAAGAAAATATTGCTACGATGATGAATGCAACCAAAAATGCATAACTCAGGTAGGTGACACTTGTGAAAATGAAGCGTTTTGCTGGGTAATGAATCCATGATATTCTCTTGTCGTAGAAATTCTCAACTGCATTGCCACCAAAGCTCATCGCAACAGTAATTGCCAAAGAAAAAATAAAATCAGGAATCATACTTTTGATCCCCTGCAAACTCAAAAAGCAGCTTGGGCAGAAATACAACATAAGGACGGTTACAATTCCTAAGTTGATGATAAGAAAGCTTGGAAAAGTGCTCCAAATACCTCCTTTTGTTTTGCAGATTCCTTTATGGTCTATTTCTGGCATGATGGGAAATTAATTAAAAAGGCGCAATTCCTTTCTCTGATCTTTAAAGAATGGAATCACGCCTTTTTTTTATATGATTAATTACATTTTGAAGCAACCTGTTCAGCCTGCGTTTTTCCCCAAGTTGGAAGGATGTATTCATCTGTGATTTTGGCTTCTTCTTTTTTATAAAGGTCCATGCTCATTCTTGCCATTCCACAGGCTTTCTCAGGACCGGTGCCAAAGAATTGAGACATTCCAAGTTCCATTTGTGACATCAGTGAAACTGCGCGGGGGTTTTCACGATCTAGATTAATAGCTTTGCCAAACAGTTGCATTGCTTGTGGACTCATTGTCTGCCCTCGCCCTGCGGGATCAAGGCTGATTTTTCCCATCAAAATGTAGCCATTCAGCGCTGTGATTTCGGAGTTGCCTGGAGCTATTTTTTCCGCTCTTTTTACTAGTTCAAGAGCTTCGTCCAAACTTTTATCCTTATCTATATCGAAGCGAAAAGCTGCCTCAGTTTTTAGCAAAGCTGCATAGTAAAGTGGAAGCCATTCCGCTTCGGTTGCATCTGCTATTCTCAAGAATCCGTTGGTGACTGTTTGAGATTGCTCATAGTTTGCGATCGTCTTTTTAGCTTCCAGTTGCTTTTGCATGGCTGCGATAAAGGCTGGGTCAGAGGCTTGCGCAAAAGCAGTGAAGAATAAGGAAATAGCGAAGATTAAGATTGACTTTTTCATTGTGTTAGTAGTTTATAAGTTGTTTAAATTATTTGCTGTTTTGTCTTTTGAAAGTGTAAGGAAGATTCCCAGAAATAGGAATCTTGGTGCAACCTGCCCCTGAGGAATTGATTCAAATACTCCTTCGGAATTCGTTTTCGGGCTGAATGTGTAGCCAAATACATTATCTCTACCCAGTACATTTGTACAAGCCAGATGAATGATGAGGTTAGGTTTTGGCAAATAGCTCCATGAAAGACTTAGATTCTGGAAGCTTTTGGTTTTGGAATTCATTTCAGCATTGTCCAAGTTTGGGTCTGTGTAGCTGTAGCCGTCATTGAAAGTGAATGATGCCCCGATTTGAGATTTTAGAGGAACTATAAAATGCTTCACTACAACCGAGAGATTGTGCTTTGGGGCGAAACTCGGCTGCACTTCGGTTTTGTATTGATTGAAAGATCTCTTGCTATCAACAAAGCTGTAGGTGATCCAGTAATCTGTGTTTTTGAAGGTCTCACGGTCACGAAAGAAGAAATCAATTCCTTTAGCGTAGCCCGACCCACCATTTTTTAACACTTCAGGACTGTCTGGTAAACCCTCAAAAGTGACTAATTGGTCATAGGACTTATAGAATGTTTCTGCTCTGAAAGTAAATCCATCCTTGGAAAACAAATAGTTTAAAATCAGGTGATTTGACTCTGAGTTTTTAAGATTGGTGTTCAGGACGCGGAAGTTTTCCACAGGCAATTGATGAAAGCTTCCTGCCGCAAATGATAACTGACCTTTATCGCTGAGTTGATAAGCTACAGAGAATCTAGGGTTTAGCCATTTTTCTTCTGAAACTGTGCTAGTGCCAGCTCTTAGTCCACCGCGAAATACTAGGTCCTTATTCAAATAGAAATCCCACTCCGTAAACAGGTATGTCTCATGATCCTCAAAGTCCCTTTTCCAGTCTTCTTTAATCAGCTTTTCAGAGTAGGGATGAATGAAGTGCTCTACACCAAATTTTGCTGACAAGCGATCCGAGAAGTCCTTGATCGCTGTGCCTTTGAAATGAGCTAATTCACTTTTTCGCTCAATGATTAAGCTATCATAAGCGATATTGTCGAAGTTTTTAGAATAGGATATTCCTGCAAAAACTATCCAGTCATTCTTCAAAGCCGTTCTCCAATTTGCCTGAGCATAGCTATAGTCATTTTTAAGATCTACCAGAACTTTATTATCTGTCCCAGGCAGTGGTTGCCAAAGGCTCATTCCACCTGATTCCGTTCTTGCCATTACCTTCAGCAATCCATTTTTACCAACCTTTTTTTGCGCAGCAAACTCTATATCCCATCCGTGTGGGGCGGAATCAAAATCAATCTCTTGTTTGATAAGACCTTGGTAAGGAGCGAGGTTAAAGTAGTTGGCGGAAGCGGTGATGCTTTGTTTTTCATTGGCAAGTGTATGCGAATAACCTCCGCCAATGCTCATTACGCTCAAATCACCTTGGCTTCTGACGGAGAGATCTTTTGTGTTCAAGGCCAAAGCAGAAGAAAGTGCCTGACCATATTCCGCTGAATAGCCTCCAGTGCTGAAGAATGTGCCTTTGAACAAATTGGGATTGAAACGAGTGCGGGTTGGGACATTTCCGGCAGTAGTGCCATAGGCATTTCCTACGCGCATTCCATCAATGTAGATTCCTACTTCGCTAGCATCGCCACCGCGGACGAAAAGACGCCCGTCATTTCCTACAGTACTGGTGCCAGGCAGCGTCTGAAAAGCACCCATTATATCTCCCATTGCACTTGGTGTAGTCACGATATCAAGTGGCTTTAGGATCACAGATTTGCTTTCATCTGAGGCTTCCATTGCTCCTGCAGAAATTGTCACAGAGTTCATTTCGGTAATTGCTTCGATTAACTCGATCGGCTGAACTTCATTGGAACCTTGTGCGATTGTAATCGCAAGCTCTTGTGTTTTGAAGCCAAGAAATTTGAAAACCAACACTTGATCACCCGCTAGAGAAGTTTCAAATTGGTAAGTACCATCTTGCGTGCTTGTCGTACCATCATAACTTCCTTTGAGCTGGATATTGGCTCCTGGTAGCGGTAATCCTTTTTCGTCCAGAACTTTTCCTTGGATAGTTGCTTGCGCAAAAGCCTGGGTTTGTAAAAGAAGAAAAGTGATAAAAAGCAGATAGCGTGGATTCATTTCGATTCGTATTTGAATCAAATATGGGAGGTGTATGCAAGTCAAAAAATTGAAACTGACTGAAGTGTAGAAATTGGTGACTGAAGTGTAAAAACAGGTTAGCGAACCATTGCTCTTTTTTAGCTACACATCAATAAGTAGAATAAGTGTGACTTAAATCAGGTTTTAAAGAAACTCTTCTCACTATTCACCCCTGAGTCGCTGCCTACTTTTGTGCTAGTAATAGTAGTACTAACCAACTATATAGTCGAAATGAAAGGGTATCTCTTCACCCATTGCCTGATACTGTCACTAGCACTCCTGACCTGGTTTCCAAGCTTTGCGCAGCAATCTTATCAGCTGACTGGAGCCCAAGAATTCATAGTAGCAGGTACTTCCACGATACACGATTGGGAGATGATAGCTAAAGTGGGTAGCTCAGGATCAGCCAAAATGTCTATTGAAAATGGGAAACTTTCCAAACTCACTTCCTTAGCAATTGAGCTTCCGGTGAGAAGCCTTAAAAGTGGTAAAAGTGCCATGGATAAAAATGCCTATGAGGCACTAGTCATCCAAAAATACCCTGCTATCAAATTTGAAATGACCGAGTGCCTAGCGATTAGCGGAAACATCGTTAAGGCGAAAGGGAAACTTACTATCGCCGGTACATCCCGTATTATTCCACTTGAGGTGACTTATTCTACCAACGGAAATGTCATCAAGTTTAAAGGATCGCACCCGGTTCTTTTTAGTGAGTTTAATCTGGAAGCACCTACAGCGGTTTTTGGTACAATAAAAACTGGGAATGAATTGAAACTAGCTTTCGAAGCGAGTTTTTCACCAAAAAATTAATCTAAACTAAGCCATTATGAAATTAACGCTTATCACATTAGTGAGTAGTACTCTTGTTTGTATGATGTCTACAAGTAGTCTTACTTTCGCTCAAGAGAAAACAGAACTTCAGTATTTTCGCCAAAACAGCAAGGATGGCTTAAATGTGTTTGAGGCTCCAAAAGAAAAAGGAGGCGATTTTGAAAAGGTTCGTGTTTTTGTAGGTGGAGACTTTGCATTGCAGTTCCAATCTATCAATCATTCCAATTCATTGAATAACCTAGTAGAATTGGGCTCAAATTTCAATTTGCCTTCTGCCAACCTGAACATCAACACACAGCTTGCTGACGGATTGAGATTGCATCTGAGAACTTACCTCTCTTCCAAACATCACAATGAAGCTTGGGTAAAAGGAGGATACCTTCAAATTGACCGATTAGGGTTTATAAAAGAAGGGTTCCTGGATGGAATCATGGATTATACCACAGTTACTTTTGGATTGGATGAGTTCAATTACGGCGATTCACATTTCCGTAGGTCAGACAATGCACGGGTAATCTTTAATCCGTTTATAGGAAATTATATCATGGATTCATTTTCCACAGAGGCATTTGGGGAAGTGACTGTGCAGAAAGATGGTCTGATAGCTGTGCTTGGTCTTTCGAATGGTAAGTTGAACCAAAATGTAGTTGTGAATGACAATTCGGATAATAAAGTGTCATTTTATGGGAAATTGGGTGTGGATAAGCAGCTGAATGAAGATTTCAGATTCAGACTTACAGGTTCCTGGTATTTGAATCATGGCACTACCACCGGTTCTTGGTTGTATGGCGGAGATAGAGCAGGTAGTCGTTATTACCATGTTTTAGATCCTTTGGAAGGAAATTCAAATGATTTTGAAGGAAGATTTAATCCTCGCTTTAAGCAGATGACTGCTTTTCAACTGAATCCATTCCTTAAGTATAAGGGACTGGAATTCTTTGGAATTTTAGAATCTGTAGGCAACTCTGAAGACCAAGGCAACGGTAATTTCACTCAACTTTCAGGGGAACTTATTTACCGATTTGGAGCAACAGAACAATTCTACTTAGGAGGAAGATACAATACTGTAAAAGGCAAAAACAACGATTCCGATCCTTCTGAGATTGAAATCAGCCGCGCCAATATAGGAGGAGGATGGTTTATGACGAAGAATGTGATTGTAAAGCTGGAGTATATGAATCAGGAATATAAAGGCGGCTATAGTGCCACAAGTATTTATAACGGTGCGAAATTCAATGGTGTGAATCTCGAAGCTGCGATCAGTTTCTAATCCAATAACATAAAGCCATGACAATTCAACAGCTTATTTTGATTTTCAATTTGGTTTTTATTTCACTTGTTACCCCAAAGGAAGAGGTGATTAATTGGAAAATTACCTCGGATAGTTTATTGGAAATTTTGGGAACCACCAATGTTTCAAAATTTCAATGCGAAAATTATAGTAACTCAGGAGCTGAGTATTTGACGCAACGAATAACTGCAAATCATGGAGAAGTAGGGCAATGGAATGGAGAAGTATTAATTACGAGTACAAACTTTGACTGTAATAACTCTCTGTTGACTAGGGATTTCAAAAAGACTATAGAAGTAGATCAATATCCTACTATCAAAGTCAAATTTCTCAGCTTGACAAAAGGATCTGAGACTGCTAACCAGTCAAATCTCACAGGAAAAGTAGAGATCACCCTAGTTGGTATTTCGAAACAGTATCCAATTTCATGTGTGTTCCTAGCCAAAGATGGAGATACTGCTTTGTTTTCAGGAGAGAGAAAAATCCTCTTATCCGATTTTAATATTGAAGCACCAGTGAAATTTTTAGGTACAGTTAAAGTACAGGATTCGGTTATGGTAAATTTTTCATTGGTACTTGAAAAGCAGAATTAGAATCTCTTCATATTTACCATTCCCTCCCCACAGGAATCACTTTCCAGTTTTGATCGAAGTAAGGCGTTTGCTCGTAAAACCAGCGATATACTTGCCTTGGAGATTTTGCGAACTCAGGATTCGTACCTTTTTCTTCCTCAAATCGCTTTTTCAAATCAGCATCTTCGGATAGCATCTTAGCGATCAAAGGTTCCATGATGTAGGTTTCCATATATTCTGTTTGAGAAAAAATCGAATTGAAATATCCCCATTGAAAAAAGCTGTCTACTGATTCAGACTCCAGCAAAATCACCGCAAGTTCACCCAGTGCTTGGTCTGTACCTACTCTTACGGAACCGGGATTCAGTGTCATTGTTCTGTACGTTTTGTCAAGCTCAAATCGCTGAACCCGCATCAATCCTTCATATGGCTGATTTCCCATGGAAAAGCTGGTAACTGTGGATAACTCAACACGTAATTCTTTTGCTTCACTCAACGTTTCCATTTGGATACCATGTTGCTTCAGCTTTGTGATGACTTCTGTCCATTCTACGGGCACCCAGTAGGCTTTTGGAACTGGAACAGAAAGTTCCGGTACATCCATGAAAATGCTGGGAACGGACTGGGTAATTGGTTTTCCTTCCCACTTCACATATTCTGCTCCGGTTATTTCGGATTTTACTTTTGAAGAAGCTATTCCAAGAAATTCCATCGAATCAGCCGGGGTATCTCTGAATTTGAATTTGACTGGAATAGATTCTTTCGGTTGATTGGAATCAGACTTGACTGCTTTTTTTAGCGTAGCGTAATGATTCCCCAGAGATTTGATGGCTTGTTCTAAGAATACATAAGTGCCTAAAACACGCTGCTCGAAAGGTTTCAGTGAGTGATTTTCAATCAGGATAGAGGCCATGTGCCGAATATCTCCATAGGTATGAGAGAAACGCGGACTAAAAGAAAAAGCAACGTTGCCAGCCGAGAAATCATTACCATTTGCAGCAAATAAAAGGGGGCCTGGAATGTGTCCATTAGCCTTCAGCGCTTGATCAACTTCAGGCTGGAAAGAAGTGGACAACCAAGAAGAAATCTCAGGGGAATATCCGCCTGTTGCTACGTATCCGTATGTAATGTCATATTGATAATCCGCACCGTCGGTGACGTGAATGTCTATGTATAAATCAGGGTCATAGCTGTTGATAACTTCAGCTACCGCTTGGATTCCTGCAGTCTCCAGTTTGGTATAATCCCTGTTGAGATTGAGGTTCACAGCATTGGTTCTCCAGCCCATTTCTTTGGGCCCACGCTGGTTTACGCGTCCATATTCGCTTCTTCTTTCATGGCCGTCTACATTGAGAATCGGGATGAAAAGTAAGTTAGATTGCTCCAAAAGGGACAATTTACTTCCTTGGCTAATATCTCTGAGTAACATCATTCCGGCATCTTTCCCATCTATTTCCCCTGCATGGATACCTGCTTGGAATAAAATCAGCGGTTTTTTTGATGTGGATAACTCTTCTGCGATAAAGTCCTGGTCCAAAGATGCGATTACCATTTGAATAGGTCTTCCCTGCTCGCTACGCCCGATAGATATGAGCTGCAGATATCCCGAATTTTCTACTAATTTCTCCACCCAAGCCATCGTTTCAGCGTAGGTAGGAGATTCCATACCATCCGAAAGTTCAAAAGGAGTGACCCATTCATTGGACTTATCTACCAAGAGCTCCTTACTTTTTCCATCCCAAGGAAGCAAGGGAGGCATGATGTCCTGAGCTATAGTCGCTAAGGGAAAACTCATAAAAATTATAGCAAGAACGATTTGTTGGAGTGACTTCATAGTTGGCATTTGTTTGCTTAAATATCGCAAGTCCTGCGGTAGAATTGCAGCAATTTGGGTTAAACTGCCAAAAGAGCATTTGAATGCAAAAAAGGGCAGACTTATGGAATGACTAGCTTCGAGAATATACGTTTACTCACCAAGGCAGAAGATCGAAGATCAGTGGCCTAAGCGGATTTACATGTTTTCTAAAAAAACCCGAACACCCAAAGTTGAAGACTATTTCCAGCGGGGAATTCTAGGTCATCTTTTAGTATCCAAGAGTTACTTGTCAATAGCTGTTTTCTGGATTTGTTTTTACCGCCGATTTCGAATTGGAAATTGACACCTACCAAAAAATCAACGGAAGCCTAGAATATTCGAGTCTCTTGGTAAACTTAGAGATTAAAATTAAAAAACCGGCCACCTCTCAGCAATCGGTCTTTATACTAAATCTGATTTCTTGATACTTATGTCTTACTACTAACGTCTTACTATTGTCCTACCATAAAGATGGCATTACTCAAAACAAGTTTACCAGACTCCCAGAAACCTCTGAAAATCGGATCATCCACAAAATAAACGATTTCACCACGACCGACATTTTCTACACCAATCGCTAGTGATTCACCCATACTTGATTTGATTTTGAATCCGATATAGCCTGTTCTATAGGCATCATTGTTTGCGATTATTCCCGCATTTACACCGTTGCTTAGGTAAGTGAATCTGCTTGAATTATTCTTGAGGGTATAGTATTTTCCTCCAGTACCATAGCCAAGGGGGTGAGTTTCATCCATAGTCACCTGATAGATTGCTCCTGCTGCACCACCTGAAATTGCCACACGTTCACCCTCTTGGTAGGGAGTCAATCGCTCTTCCTTAGCTAAGGAATCCAGCTTCTTTTTGGCAGCTTTTTTCTCATCGTCACTATCAAATGTCTTCAAATCAAACCCCTCTTTGTCTGCAAATAAATTCAACGCACCATCGATAGCGATTATTTTTCCTCCACCTCGAACCCACTGCATTACGTTTTCCTCAGCTGATTTACTCAACCCACCTCCACGCATAGAAGGCATAATAAGTACAGTGTATTTATTTAGGTCGTAGCGACCCATATCCTCAAGCTCTAGATTTACCAGTGGATAATTCAGGTCTTTTTCGAAGAAATGCCATAGCGCACCATAGTTCAGCGAATTTGTTCCTTCTCCACCTACCAGTGCTACTTTTGGAGCCTGAATCACTCTGATATTCGGTGAGCCAAAATCTTTTCCCTTGTCCACATAACCACTCATCGTGGTGGCAAGAGTCACTCCGAATTTATTAGCAATCTCAACTACTTTTTGGTCGAAATTCGGTAGGTATTCATTCCCACCTTTGGTGATCATCAAAGAACCTGCAGGAAAGCTTTTTCCTTCAACTTCGAATGGAAATTCATTGTACTTCACACGAATATCTGCCTTGAGTAAAGCGGACAAGAATGCAGCATCACGAGTACCTTCCCAAGATGCGATATAGGCCACAGGAGTTTTTCCGGCCACATTTTCTGAGAATGAAGGCTTTTCATATGCACCAGCTGCATTCACTCGCGTCTCTAAAGCATAAGCTTCCAATCCGTAAGCATAAGGCATAGCCCAACTTGTGATGTCGTACGTAATACTGTCATGAAGGGTAGGGTTTGGCTCAAAAAATACCTGCGTAAGCACTGATTTGGGCTGGTATGCATTAATGATAATATCTTCTTTGCTTGTGGAGAATGATTCGCTTTTTCCAGAGGTATAAGAGAAGCCTTTCAAACCTGATTTTTCTTCTGCTTTGCCATAAACGATTTTGTTTTTATCTAAGAGCTCCAGCAATTTGGCTATCTGAGCGGGATTGCTTTCTCCTTTGATTACAAAGCTTTTGTACTGGCCTCTAGGAGAAGATGAATTCTCATCAAAGAACTTTTTGAATTCAGTAAGTAATTTTTCTGCGTTTTTGCTGGTTACTTCTGCAGCCGACATCGCTGCAGTATAGTGGCCTTGGATTCTGTAGCTCAATGTCACCGTGTCTCCTACAGCATCAAATCCTCCAACTCCAGCTTGACCGCCACCACCTTGCTCGATGGTCATTCCTATAGCGCCGTTAAACATCGGATAGGAATCACCATAGGATGGATAAAGCAAGTCAAAGCGCTCCTTGGTGAAATAAAATCTTCCCACTTCATCGAAGTATTTGGCAGTGTTTCTACCAAAAGTATCCTGAAACTCGTGCTGCCACTCAGTCAACTGCTCATGAAGCGGTTCGGCTGCTGGAGCCATGTAAAAGGGGTTGTTGATGCCTTGCTCATGAAAATCCAAGTGCAACTGTGGCATCCACTGGTTGTAAAGCTTCATTCTAGCCTGAGATTCCACCTGCACTTGCCATGCCCAGTCTCTGTTCAAATCAAATAAGTAGTGATTTGCACGTCCGCCTGGCCAAGGTTCATTGTGCTCCACAGATTGCAAGTCTGGCTGAAGCGTAGTATTCATTTTTTGATTGTACCAGTTTGAATAGCGATCGCGACCATCAGGGTTGATACATGGATCTATAATGATCACCTGGTTTTCAAGCCACTCTTGGGATTTGGCATTTTCGGGATTAGCTAAAGTATAGAAGGAGGAAATTGCCGCTTCCATTCCTACTGACTCATTTCCATGAACATTGAAAGACATCCAGTTGATAGGAACTGAAGTCGAAGGATCTCCTTCCATCATTCCAGTTCTCTTGAGGTTGTCAGTTCTTATCTGCTCTAGATTACTCATGTTATCAGAGCTGGATAGAATGGCTACTATCAATGGACGTTTCTCATTGGTTTCTCCGTATTGAATAAGCTTGACATTGGGGTTATTGGCTGCTACGTGCTCAAAATAATCGACCATACGGTGATGAGGAGTGAATCGGTCACCGGGCTTATAGCCGAGAAACTGCTCTGGAGTCTGGATTTGAGCCCAAGAGCTGTAGGTGATCAAAAAAGCTAAGAAAGTAAGAAGTATCAGTTTTCGCATATAGTTGGGGGTAGAATTACAGCCTGAAGTTAAAAGGAAATGTCTTTTCCTTACTCACCGATTAAAAAAAGCTGAGCGAAAGATCAAATTGCCGCTTGAAGCTATTTGAGCCTTGACTGTTGGGATTATAGAATTTGTCTTCAGGCCACAGCAATTCAGATAGAATACTAAATTAAAGAAAAAACCAAAGTCAACATTATGATGCGAAATGGGCTATGTGACAAAAGTTGCTGAACGACAAAATCAAAAGCCTGTTCTTTGTAGTATCAAATCGAAGTTTAATCAGAATACTTATAGCGATGTATTTCCAACATGTATATGACAAGTCACTGGCACAAGCAAGTTACTTTATAGGCTGCCAAGTAAAAGGTGTAGCCATTGTGATCGATGCCCAGCGGGACATGGATGTTTACTTGAAAATAGCCGAGGCAAATAACATGAAGATTACTCACATTGCCGAGACTCATATTCACGCTGATTTCCTTAGTGGATCTAGAGAGTTAGCTGCCGTGACTGGTGCCACAATGTACTTGTCAGACGAAGGGCCTAAAGAATGGAAGTACGAGTTTGACCATAAAGGACTTCTACACGGAGATAAAATTAACGTCGGAAACTTAAGCTTGGAAGTATTGCATACCCCTGGGCACACTCCTGAGAGCATCTCATTTTTGCTCACAGATCATCCTGCTACGGACAAACCAGTCATGATTTTCACAGGGGATTTTGTGTTTGTAGGAGATGTCGGTAGACCAGATTTGTTGGAAAAAGCTGCTGGTGTCGTAGGTACACAGGAAAAAGGAGCTGTGCAAATGTATGAATCGATTCAACGCTTTGCGGAGCTGCCTGAATATTTGCAAGTATGGCCAGGACATGGCGCTGGGTCGGCCTGTGGCAAATCCTTGGGGTCTGTACCAAGTTCTACTGTAGGGTATGAAAAAATCCGAAATTGGGCATTTCAATATGCTTCTGATGAGAAAGGATTCGTGGATTATTTGCTAGAGGGTCAACCTGAGCCTCCTAAATACTTTGCTATGATGAAGCATTTGAATAAGGAAGAGAGGCCTCTTTTGGTGGAAGTTCCTCAGCATCCCAAGCTAAGCAAGGCTCAATTTCTCAAGGCATATAATGATGGGCTGACAGTAATAGACACCAGAAATAAAGTCGATTTCGCTAAAGGTTTCTTACCAAACAGCATCAATATTCAGGGTAATAATTCATTTTCAACTTGGGCTGGCTGGCTGCTGAATTATCAAGAGCAATTTATCTTAGTCGCAGAGGAAAACGAGATGGAAGATTTGACTAGAAAGTTGATGCGCGTTGGACTGGATAATATCTATGGATTTATAGAGGATGTGTCTGCTTACGACTTGGAATTACAGACGGCTGATGTGATCGATATGGAAGAATTTAAGGCCTTGGCAAAAAAGGATGATGTACAGGTAGTGGACGTTAGAAATACCACCGAGTTGAAAGCTGGCCATGTCCGAGGTGCGGACCATGTCTTTGTAGGTACTATTGAGAGCAATTTGGATAAAATCAGCAAAGACAAACAAGTGGTAATTCACTGTCAAAGTGGAGATCGTGCTGCTATAGCCTATTCTCTTTTGAGAAAAAATGGCTTTGATGAGGTGAAGAATTATTCTGGAGGAATGAAGGAATGGAGAGAGCAAGGAAATGAAATAGTAACCAAATAAATAATAATAGCTATGGGTTTTTTCTCAGCAATGTTTGGAACAACGGACAATAGTAAATTGTCAGAAGCAATTCAGGAAGGAGCATTTCTAGTGGATGTGCGTTCCCCAGGCGAATTTGCCTCAGGATCTGTCAAAGGATCAGTAAATGTCCCTTTGGATGAGATTGGTAGTCAATTGACCAAATTCAAAGACAAGAAAAATATCGTTGTCTTTTGCCAAAGTGGCAACCGCAGCAGACAGGCGAAAAGCATTTTGGAAAGAAATGGTATTCAGAATGTCATCAACGGGGGCTCTTGGAGCAATGTCAATCAGTTAGTAGGTTAAGAAAGATTGACCTATTTAAAAAGGAGAGTCGCTTGACTCTCCTTATTTATTTTTAGAATTTACCATGAAAATCGTAAATCAAACTATTGATTTTCATGGTAAAACTTTTGATTTCTAAGTAACAATTACTTGTTTTTACAGCTAAATATCGTTTATTTTACCATGAAATCCGTAAATCAAACCTTCGATTTTCATGGTAAAAGACAGGCTAATTCTTCCATTACTTCAGGAATATCTCTCGATTTTCCCTGCTATTGGGCTCCTTGGGCCGCGACAGGTAGGGAAAACTACGCTTGTCAAAAATCTCACTTTAGATAAAGAAAGCATTTACATCGACTTGGAAAAAGCCTCTGATCGTGCGAAACTGAAGGATGCAGAACTTTTCCTGAAAGGAAATGCAGATAAGACGGTGATCTTGGATGAGATCCAACTTATGCCGGAGTTGTTTGCCGAACTGAGAAGTCTAATCGATGAGCAGCGGGAACCGGGGAGATTTATTATCTTGGGTTCAGCTTCGCCAGATTTGATCCGAAAAAGTGCCGATTCACTGGCAGGTAGAATAGGCTATTTGGAACTGCCTCCTTTTTTCTTGGGAGAAGTGGGCGATGATGAGTTGGAAAAACTCTGGATGCGAGGCGGTTTCCCGCTGTCTTTTTTGGCAAAAAGTGAAAGAGAATCACAGCTTTGGCGGCAGAACTTTATCAAAACGTATCTGGAAAGAGACTTGGCGCAGATAGGTCTGAGTACCGATCCGCGCTTGGTGGAGCGCTTTTGGATGATGCTGGCCAATGCACAAGGAGGAATCTGGAATGGAGAGAGTTTTGCCCGGGCGCTGGGAATCACCCGACCGACGGTGAATCGCTTTCTGGAATATCTGGAAGGCTCTTTTATGGTTCGGGTGCTGCAGCCATTTCATCACAACATCAAAAAGAGACTCGTGAAATCTCCGAAGGTATTTATCCGGGATGTGGGATTGCTGCATTCGCTGACTGGCGTGGATTCTATGGATGCTTTAAAGAACTTAGTGTTGATTGGAGCTTCTTGGGAAGGGTTTGTGATTGAGCAGATCACGGCGACTTTCGGCGAAACCTACGAATACTATTTTTACCGGACGCATCAGGGAGCAGAATGTGATCTGCTTTTGGTGAAAAATGGTGTGGTGAAGACTGCTATCGAAATCAAAAACACCCTGTCGCCCAAACTCACCAAAGGACTTCAGATCACGATGGAAGATACCGGAGCTGAGAATGGGGTGGTGATCTGTAGAATTGATGATGAGTATCCGCTTTCGGAAAAGGTGAGAGCGGTGGGGTTGAGGGAGTTTTTAATATGAAGAAGTTCTACCATATTTAGGAGCATAGTAACCAATAGGACCGTTTGTCACTTAATGGAGCCTGTTTTTATGGTCACTTCATTAATGATTTCATAGTTTAATTATATGCAGAAAATCATACTAGTGTACCTTTTGATTCTCTTAGTTTCGTGTAGAGAAAGCAAGAAGGAAAAAAAACAGGCTCCGATTAAAACAGACATTTCTATCCCCATTTCGGATAATTTCTCGAATACCTATTCAGTTGCCTCAGACAATTTAAACGAAGTATTCGCCGGGTATTTTCTCCAAAGGAATACCATAGATCTAATCGATTTAAAGAAGAAGGAGAGTCTTGGTCAAATTCAACTTCAATCCTCCAACTCGACAGTTGTGACACAGGGAGGCGGTATCACTTTTACTGAAGCTGGTTTATTTTACAAAACCCATAATCAGCTTTTTTATTTTTCTGAAGGCTCTAATGAACCAGAGCTAAACTATCCACTGAATTCTGAACTCCCCTTTGGTGGGGAAACATTTTTCAATTCTGCTCAAGGGATTGTCTCAGTTTTAAATGATATTTCTCCTATTCCACTACTTCAAGATCATTTGGTTCTGCCAATTTTTAGCCTGGATAGGCCATTTGGTTTTGCAGGAGTTTATCTATTGTCAGATCGATTCGAAGTGAGAAAGGTTGTTCCTATTGACTTGGATCAGGACTTTATAGAAAATCTAGCCCTATATGAAGGGCTTCAAAACCCTTTTATTTCTACTAACCAAAAGCATATTTATATCCAATTTCCATTCACTTCGGATGTGATCAAACTGGATCCTGAATCTGGAAAACAGGAGATGCTGGATGTGCCAGGGAAATTCATACATGGAAGAATTGATCCATCACACTTTGTGAAAGGTGAGTATCAAGCAAGGTCGATCCGATACTCAGCCCAGTTTTGGGATATTGTTTGGGATCCCTTCCGGGAAGTGTTTTACAGGATTGAAAAGGAAGAGCATTTCGATGAGAACGGAGAGCGAATCAATACCCGCAGAGGAGATCATTGGATCAATGTAATTTCTCAGGATTGGGAGGTCTTAGGTCATTTCAAACTGCCAGATGATCACTTGGCACGACCTTATGTAGCGGAGGATGGTATCTACTTTCAGCGATCAAATAGTGATAATGAGTCGGAACTCAGATTTGCATTTTATTCCGAGCTGCCATTGAAATGAAGGTAGAATAGAGTGTGTTGAAAACTACTCATCTAGCCAGCTCCTGACTATAAATCTCCACCCCCACTCTATCAATATGCTCCAATAAGTCAGGTTCTTTGATGGTGTGATAGTTCAGCACATCAAATTTATAAGGCATATTGGTTTCCTCGTTTAGGAAATAACTGATTTGGCTTACCGTGTCGAAATCAATTCCTTCACCTTTCATGGCAATATCCACATCACTGCCATTTTTGTAATTACCCTTGGCCCTACTGCCAAAAATGTATGCGCTTTCCACTTGAGCATGATTACTCAGTACGCTTAGAATCGCTTCCAAATCTGAATCCAAGAGTCCGAACTTATTCTTCATCTAGCTTTTGATTGAAACTAAGCTGCAAAGCTTTCAAAATGGGAAAGTATTTATGGTCTATTAACTTCTCCATATCAGAAGCTTTTTGCTCGTCGTATGTATGAGCCGTCAGATTTCTGTCTTGCAACAAATCCATCCAATCGTGGCCGTTTTCTAGAATATTCATTTCAAATGCTTTCTTCAGTGCACTTCTTGGGGATTTAATATCCACAAATCCTTGCTCCTCTAAGTAATCTTTTACCACGTTCCAGGCCAGCTCAAAACTCATTTCAAAAAATTGAATAATTCCAGCTTTCTGAACGATATCAGGATTGGTGATTTGCAGCGCATTTTCCAAATGATTCATCGCTTTGTTGAAATTAGAAAAGCGTTGCTTCCAGCGAATATCATCGTTTGTCATGGTAGAAGTCATGTGAGTTAAAGGCTAAAATAAGGCTTTATTCTTAGTTATTTGCCAGTATAACGACCCAAGCAACTGAGAATTTCGGAAAGTCCAAGTTTTGGAAACTTAGCTATGCTGGCCGGCAGGCAAGTGGCTCGCTCCCTATTTTGATCTTCAGACCATTAAATCCCAGGTGAGTTTTGCCTACCTAAAAATCAACCTACCGCTTCTCTGCCTGGAAGCTATTGATAATAGCGGTAAAACTAGGCTTTACTTTCTCGAACTGGGTCGCTGGGGCAGAACCGGTGATTTTGAAGGTTTGATTCAGCTTTTGGTACATGTAAAAAATGCCCGTTTTATCTCCATTTGTGCCATAGGAGAATTTTACCCACTTAGCCGGAGTTTCGTCTATCGTCGCGGTTCCATTTTCCCCCACTTTTAAATTCGGAAACTCCTCAGGTAAAATGTACTGAATTTCAAAAAGAAAATCTTCGTTGAAGGATTGCTTTGCACCTACCGATTCAAAATTTTCTGTTCCTTGAGCGCCTTCTAGATACGTCATAGATAAGACAGCATTATCTATGGTTTTAGCAATAATCTTATAATCATAGCCGTCGTCACTTACCTGCCAGTTCTGTGGCAAAACATAGCTGAATTTGATTTCTGGATCATTGACTACGACTCGTTCTTGAGCAAAAGTAACTAGTGGAATCACTGATAGGAAAAATAGAAATAAGATGCGATAGATCATGATGGATTCAAGGTTAGGATATGCAAAACATCTGAATTAATATATCCATTAAGATGAAGGTTTTAAAATACTTGCCCTTTGATTTAAGGATAATTAAGAAGTAAAAAGGGAATAGTCATGCTATCTGCATGCTAGGAATTACACAAAAGCCTCCCTCAAATACTTCGCAGTATAATTCCCTTCCTCTTTCATCATATCCTCAGGTGTTCCTTCAAAAGTCAGGTAACCGCCTTTATTTCCACCTTCTGGACCTAAGTCGATTACCCAGTCTGCGGATTTGATCACTTCGGTATTGTGCTCGATGATAATCACGGAGTGACCCTGATCGATCAGCGCATTGATGGAATGAAGCAGTTTTTTGATATCGTGGAAGTGAAGTCCAGTGGTCGGTTCATCGAAGATAAATAAGATATGATCGCTGGATTTTGTTCCGCCTTTTCCGAGGAATGAGGCCAACTTCACCCGCTGAGCTTCCCCGCCGGAAAGTGTATTGGAGCTTTGTCCCATACCGATATAGCCAAGCCCAACTTCCTGTAAAGGCTGAAGTTTGTTGATGATCTGGGTTTTTCCTTTGAAGAAGTCTAAAGCCTCATCGATGGTCATATTCAGCACATCCGAGATATCTTTTTCTCTGTACTTTACATCCAATATCTCATTCTTGAACCGCTTGCCTTTGCAGGATTCGCAGGTCAAATGAATATCTGCCATAAACTGCATTTCCACAGTGGTGATTCCTTCTCCGGCGCAGTTTTCACAGCGACCTCCATCTACATTGAATGAGAAAAAAGCAGGTTTATAGCCTCGCTGCTTGGAAATAGGCTGCTCGGAGAAAAGCATACGAATTGCGTCATAGGCTTTCACATAAGTCACAGGATTAGATCGGGACGACTTTCCTATAGGGTTTTGATCCACAAATTCTACTTGAGAAATGGATTTGTAGTCTCCCTCGATCTTGTCGTACTTTCCACTTTCGTCGATGACAGTTCCCAGCATTTTTCCCAAAGCAGGATAAAGAACTTTCTTAATCAAAGTGGACTTGCCAGAGCCTGACACTCCGGTTACACAAGTGAGCGTGTTCAGCGGGAATTTTACAGAAATGTTCTTAAGGTTATTTTCCCTAGCGCCTTTTACTGTAATTGAATCCTTCCAATTGCGATTGCCATCTTTCTGGAAAATCAACTCTTCCCCACGCAAATATTTGGCAGTGTGCGTCTGAGCGGAGGTCATAAGTTCAGCTATTGTCCCTTGGAAAAGCAACTCTCCTCCATGTACACCAGCATCTGGGCCAATATCAATGATCTGATCAGCCGCTTTCATTACCTTTTCTTCGTGTTCAACTACGATCACGGTGTTGCCCAGATCTCGAAGTGACTTCAACACTTCGACCAAGCGATCGGTGTCTCTTGGATGCAAACCGATGCTTGGCTCATCTAAGATATACATGGAGCCTACCAGCGCAGAACCCAAGGAAGTCGCCAATTTGATACGTTGAAATTCCCCGCCAGAAAGAGTAGAGGTCAATCGATTCAAAGTCAGGTATCCTAATCCAACCTGATCCATATACTCTAATCGACTCTGGATTTCCTTCAGCAATCGGTTGGCAATTTTCGCTTGATGTGGAGGAAGATCAAGGTTATTGAAAAACGGCAATGCCTCGTCAATCGGCATCAGCACGATATCCTGAATGGATTTATCTTCGATTTTTACATAGGAAGCATCTTTGCGAAGGCGGGTTCCCTTGCAGTCTGGACAGGTAGTTCGACCTCGAAAACGTGAAAGCATTACGCGATATTGAATCTTATGCGTTTTGGTTTCTAGGTCTTTGAAAAATGCGTCCAGACCTTTGAAATACTTGTTCCCCGTCCAAAGCAAGGCTTTTTCCTTGTCATTCAGATCCTCATAAGCTCTGTGAATAGGGAAGTCAAACTCGATTCCTTTTTTCAAAAGCGGTTCCACCCAAGCTCGCGAGGATTCCCCTCGCCAAGGAGCAATTGCGCCTTCATAGACTGAAAGGTCCTTTTCGGGAATAACCAGATCCGAGTCAATTCCCAGCACATTTCCAAACCCTTCGCAGGTACGGCAGGCACCGAATGGATTGTTGAAAGAGAAGAAGTTGACCGAAGGGATCTCGAACTGCATGCCGTCGAGTTCAAAGCGATCTGAGAAACTCTTTGTCTCTTGACCAGGAATAGTGATTTTGCAGTCACCATGGCCTTCGAAAAGAGCAGTTTGCACCGAATCAGCAATACGGAATTGATTGTCTTCATCCTCTTTGTGAACAGCCACACGGTCGATTAAGATCTCATAATTTCCCTTTTGAATCTTCTTTTCCTGAAGCAAATCTTCGACAAAATAGGCTTCATCGTCAATTAAAATCCGTGTATATCCTTTTTGCAAAAGCAATTCCAACTCTTGGTTGATCTTCCTTCCACGCTCAATTTGAAGCGGGCAGGAAATCATGACTTTTGATCCCTCTTCAAAAGATTGAATGTAATCCACGATGTCTGTGACGGTGTGGTGCTTCACTTCTTTGCCGGAAATTGGCGAGATTGTTTTCCCTATTCTGGAGAAAAGAAGCTTCAGGTAATCATAGATCTCTGTTGTAGTTCCTACGGTGGAGCGAGGGTTTTTAGTATTGACTTTTTGTTGGATGGCGATTGCCGGAGCTACACCCTTGATGTATTCTACATCAGGTTTTTCCATCCTGCCTAGGAACTGGCGGGCGTAGGAGCTTAAGCTCTCCACGTACATGCGTTGGCCTTCGGCAAAAAGGGTATCGAAAGCCAAAGAAGACTTTCCAGAGCCCGAGAGCCCAGTTACAACAACAAATTTATTTCTTGGGATCGCGACGCTCAGGCTTTTCAGGTTGTTTACCCGGGCGTTTTTGATGATGATGAATTCCTTGGGATCGATGGAATCGATGGATGTATTGGCAGTTAATGTACTCAAAGTCATATGGGACAAAGTTACGAAAGGAACAGAGGAACTCCTTGGAAAGTTTGAAGCTTGCAGCAAATTGTCGGATATGGATAGCGCGATAATCTTCCAATCTTCTAATCCGCTACCTCGGACAAGTACTTCCAATTAAAATTCTTTTCTTCGCATCATGGATATCCAATGGCTTATAGACGGCTTTGCCCAAGGGCTCGCAGAAATGACCTGGCTGGAAGCTATTGCTGTGTTTTTCGGAATTGCTTCTGTCTTTTATTCCATGCGCGAAAATATCTTGGTGTATCCTACTGGGATTATTTCTACGCTAATTTATGTTTGGATTTGCCTGCAATACAAGCTTTACGCCGATATGGGAATCAACGCCTATTATTTCAGTATGTCTATTTTCGGCTGGTATGTGTGGACTCATCCTCAGGAGGGGAAAGCGGAATTACCTGTTACTTGGCTCAAAGCAAGAGGCTGGGCTATTTCTTTAGGGATATTTGTGGTTTCCTACATTCTCCTTGTTTTCGTCTTAGTTAATTTCACTGATAGTGATGTGCCGTATTGGGATTCATTCACCACTGCTTCAGCTTTTGTAGGGATGTGGTTGATGGCAAAAAAGAAAGTGGAAAACTGGATATTTTGGATTATTACCGACTTGGTAGCGGTACCACTATACTTCTATAAAGGTCTTGTTTTGACCTCATTTCAGTATCTTTTCTTCACAGTGTTGGCGATTATTGGGTTAATTGCCTGGATCAAGTCAGCGAGAAAATATAGCTTTAACGTAAATGATTAAGAATTTTTAAAAATCCCCCTAGCCCCCTTTGAAAAAGGAGGAATTGCCGAAATTGAACTTTAACCTCTGTTTTTAAGAATATTTGAAAGAAAAGTAGCTCTAATAAAATTAATAACCTCTGAGTCCTCCGCGTTGACCTCCGTGGCCTCTGCGGTAAAAATCCTTATCAATGCCCAATCCAAAACGAATCTTAATTCTAGGCCCAGAATCTACCGGGAAAAGTACACTGGCAGAAGATCTGGCTAATCATTTCGTTGAGCCTTGGGTGCCCGAATATGCACGAGAGTATCTCGATAATCTGGGTCGGGAATACCGGTACGAGGACTTGGTGAAAATCGGAAAAGGTCAGATTGCGCTTGAAGATAAACTTGCTGAAAAGGCAAATGATTATCTTTTTGTAGATACAGATTTGCGAGTTATCCACATTTGGTCGGAGCATAGATTTGGGAAAACGGATCCTTGGGTATTGGAAGGAATAGCTACTAGAAAGTATGATTTGATACTGCTGACAGATACGGATTTGCCATGGACTCCTGATCCCCAGCGTGAATATCCAGAACTAGAGATGCGAAATTACTTCCTTGATTTATATACCAAATTGGCTGAAGAAAGTGGATTTCCTTTTTTTCTAATTTCAGGAAATAGGGATGCGCGGCTTACAAAAGCCCTTGAATTACTTTAGTTTCGAGTTTGAAAACACAATGCTATGACACGAAATATTCACTCTTTAATTCTAGTGCTCTCATTTTTTTCCTGCCAAAAAGTTGAGGAACAGAAGCCTATAAAACCAAATATAGTTTACATTTTGGCAGATGATTTAGGGTTTGGTGAAGTGGGATATCAGGGCCAAAAGAAAATCAAAACGCCAAATATTGATGCGCTAGCTGCTTCAGGGATGGTTTTTACTAACCATTATTCTGGCGCTCCTGTTTGTGCCCCAGCTCGGTGTATTTTATTGACGGGCAAGCATGGAGGACATGCCTACATACGTGGCAATGATGAATGGAGGGAGCGAGGAGAAGTTTGGGATTACGCTAAAGCTGCGGCCGATCCAAATCTAGAAGGTCAAAGGCCTTTGCCGGCTGGGACTACTACACTCGCGTCGATTCTTCAAGGTCAAGGTTATAAAACAGGAATCGTCGGAAAATGGGGTTTGGGAGCACCGCTGACTGAAAGTATTCCTACCAAAATGGGGTTCGATTACTTCTATGGTTATAACTGTCAGCGTCAAGCACATAATCTTTATCCTCCGCATATGTGGGAAAATGAGACTAAGGTGTCGCTAAATAACCCTGTAGTTGTTCCAAATACAAAACTTGATGAAGGTGCTGACCTTAATGACCCTGCTAGTTATTCAAAATATCAACAGCAGGATTATGCACCTGCATTGATACACAAAAAGGCGCTGACCTTTATCGAGGAGAATAAGGACGAACCTTTTTTCCTTTACTATGCATCTCCATTGCCTCATGTGCCACTTCAGGCACCTATCAGTGATGTGGATAAGTACGAATCTGAGTTTGGAGATGAAGCTCCATATGATGGATCGCAAGGCTATTTTCCTAATAGATATCCACACGCAACTTATGCAGCTATGATCACGCTTTTGGATCAGCAGATTGGTGAAGTGAAAGCAAAGCTGAAAGAACTAGGCTTGGAAGAAAATACAATCATTATAGTGACCAGTGATAATGGTCCCACTTACACAGGTGGAGTGGATTTTGATTACTTCGAAAGCTCCTCACCTTTCACAAATGGCTATGGACGCACTAAAGGCTTTGTGTATGAAGGTGGAATCAGAATTCCTATGTTAGTCAACTGGCCAGGGAAAGTAGAAGCTGGAACTAAGACAGATCATATCTCTGCATTTTATGATGTAATGCCTACAATCTGTGATTTGTTGGGGATTGCTCCTCCTGCAGATGCAGATGGCAAGAGTTTTCTCCCTACGTTACTTGGCAAAAATCAAGAAGCTCACGAATACTTATTTTGGGAATATCCTGAATATGGTGGGCAGCAAGCCGTTCGAATGGGCAAATGGAAGGCTGTTCGCCAAAACATATTGAAAGAAGGAAATCTAGCAATAGAGCTGTATGATTTGTCTAATGATCCTAAAGAACAAGAAAACATAGCAGATGCTAATCCAGAAATCATCCAAAAGATGGAAGCTATAATGAAGAAAGAGCACAGCACTTCAGCATTAGAACGCTTCAGAATGCCTGCGCTTGGGGATTAATTGTGATAAACTAGTTTTTTCAACAATGGAAATTGAGTCTTAATTTGGTGATGTTAGTAATTCCCTTGGATTACCATCCCATATTAATGTTTTAGATTTGAAGGGTTTGGTTACCCATATTTCATGGGGAGTATAAATTAAAAAAATGAAATTGATTGATTTTAAAAAAGGTAGAAGGCTTCAGATTATTTTGTCTTTTATAGCTTTTTCGATTGGCTGTTCTTCAAAGCGCAGTTCAGATATTTTTGAGTATTCAGACTTACCTCTTGTTGACAGTATTGAAATAAAGCTTCCATTGGAATTTTTACCTAATTCAAAATGGCAAACATTTAATGATAGTTTCCAAAATCTGTTGATAGACTATGGACTGGATAGAAATGGAGATTTACTGGTTTTGAGATTAGATTTTGAAAAAGGAGAATATTTAGATCCTATCCACATTCCAAGAGAAGGGCCTGATGGATTTAATGCTCCTGATGTATTTATTTCCTATCAAGGTCTGGATTCAATTTATGTTTTTCCAGCAACTTCGGATAGGTTTTTTCTATACAATTCTTTAGGCAAAAGAACAGGGGAATATCGGTACAACAGTAGTTCAAGTACTCATTTCTATATGAGTGGCTTTTATTCTGACATTTTCTTTTCAGATGGGAAAATGATCCTTCCCACCATTAATGACACTCGTTACGACGATAAATCATATTTTGAAAAAGTAATTCCCTTTCAAAAATATGATTTGACCAAGCAAAGGTTTTCGGATAGTATTGAATACATAAAGAGCTTAGCAGGAAAATTTCTGCCTTCAAATCTGACAGGAGGACAGGTTTCTAACTATGATGATGTTAATGCACTCTTGAACTACCCATTTTCAGATAGTTTATATCTCTACAATTATGAAAGGAAATCTATGCAGAGTTTTTACTGTGGAATTGAAACTGGACATAGGACTAAGTTTTATGATCATGTCCCTGATAGAGCGGAAAGTATAGACTATATAGCTAAGGAAAAAAACTATGAGTTTTCCAAAATGCACAATGGCAAAATATATCGTCTAGTCTCACATCTAAAAAATGAAAATGCCAGAGAATTGCCAGTGTTGGATATTATAACTCAAGATCTTCGTGGTGTTACTATGATAAAACTTGACCCAAAAAACAGTTCAATTAACTACTACAAAATGCCGATTGCTAGAAATTTCGTTTTTATTGGCAACCAATTAATTGTAGGTGGAATTTCGAGTAGGGAGGATGAAAATCAAGATACATTTCGGACATTCTATGTATATCAGATGGATTAATAATAATGAACCTTAACCAAAAGATATAGTCAGTCTTGCCTACCATTTTCCCAATGAGAGCGTAGCCGCTTCTACTAGGCGCATCATATCTGGATGAGCGTTGTTGTTTAGGATTATGATCGTTTTCTTCTCTTCTAAAAACCGAACAATGATGGTGCTGTAGCCTGGATTAGATCCTGTATGCATCACCATTTTCCCGAAGGGACTTTGTGGCTTTATTTCCCAACCAAAGCCATAATAGCTGCGAGTTCCGTCATTCAGTTTAAAAGCGGTGTAAGCTTCCTCCATGGTTTCCTTAGAAACTAACTTCTCGGTATAGAGTGCCTGATCCCATTTGTAAAGATCTTCCGCATTACTGGAAACTCTTCCAGGGCCTTTGCGATTGCCTAGCCAAACTGTGTAATCTGAAGAATGAAAGGTATTTGCATTGACATAATTACCGTTTTCATCTTTGAGATGTCCTGCAGCAAAATCTTTAACGGTTGCTTTTTCCTCTAAAGAGCGGATATCTGTGTTTTTCATTCCCAGAGGTCGAAATATCCATTCCCGCATGAGATCTACGAAATCTTCTCCAGTTACTTTTTCTACGACACTAGCCAATAATACATAGCCCGTATTACTGTATTCATATTTATCACCTGGATCAAAAGATTTGACTGGAGCATACTCTCGAAGATATTCTAGAATATCTGGGTTGCCGGCAACCTTGCTTTTGTCCCAATGCTCATCCATGATGGCTTGATAGTCTGGTAAGCCACTTGTATGCGTGAGGAGGTTTCTGATGCTGATTCCTGGGTATGGAGTTTCTATATACTTGGAAAGCTGATCATCGAAACTCAAAAGCCCTTTTTCCTTACACATCATTATCATCATAGCTGTGAATTGCTTTGATAGGGATGCCAATTCGAAAATATCGTCTTTGTGGAGAAGCGCACGATTTTCATAGGTCCGCATTCCCATTGCATCTTCAAGAAGTATTTTGCCATCTTCTGCAACAAGGACTACTCCAGAAAAGCCTTCTCTCTCAGCTCTTTCAATTGCTTCTTTTAGGATTTTCTGTTGCCCAAGGATTTGGCCATTAAAGGAGACAAAAGCCAACAAGAGGAGCGCTAGGAATCTATTCATGACTAGGGGGATTTATATGGAAATTACAAAACCTTTTGTTATTGCGCTAATGGATAGATTAGGTCTTTAGATATTAGATGAATTAACCTGTGACTTTAGGTGTTTTTTAAGCTCTTTCGATAAATTGGCTTAGGTCTTACGGGGATCAAAAAATAAAAAAAGCCACAGAATTCTGTGGCTTTTAGCATATTATAAGAGGTTTAAAGCTTATTCAACTCCACCTTTTCTAGTAGGAGAACGTACAGCTGGCCATTCAGTTGGTTCACCATTTCTTCCTATTGGAATTCTAACTTCTCTGGAAACCATATCGTCTTCTTCACTTGCCATGTAAACCATGATCGCTGCCATGATCACATTGTTTTGCACATCATCAAAGATGATTTTATCATAGGTATCCAAGTTGGTATGCCAAGTATAATTGCCATAGGACCAGCTAAGAGAGCTCAATGAAAAAGCAGGAACTCCGGCTGCCACGAAGGAAGCATAATCAGATCCGCCTCCACCTGGATTACCTGGGAAGGTTGTTTCTACTTCTCTCGTAATGTTTCTTGGCACTTTAGACATCCAACGGCCTAAGTAGTCATAACTGTGGATGAAACCTTGACCAGAAACATTTACCACTCGGCCAGTTCCATTATCTTGATTGAAAAGTGCTTGGATCTTTGGCATCATGTCAGCATGATCTTCCACGAAAGCTCTTGAGCCGTTCAAACCTTGTTCTTCAGAACCCCAGTGACCTACCAAGATTGTTCTCTTTGGGTTAGGATAAACTTCCTTCAAAACCCGCATTACTTCCATCATCATGATAGTACCAGTTCCGTTATCCGTAGCACCAGTTCCGCCATCCCAAGAGTCAAAGTGTGCAGAGAGCATCACATACTCGTCAGGCTTTTCAGTTCCTTTGATTTCAGCAATGGTATTGAAAGTTGGGACCATTCCATTCTCTTTGGACTGTGCATTGAGGTGGATCATTGGTTTTTCGCCACTCTCAGCAAGTCTAAATAGCATTCCGTAATCTTCCAGTGAAAGATCTACAGTAGGTACTTTTTTAGTGGATGCAGAGAAGATTTTATTTGCTCCGAAACCTTGTGACCAATAAGAAGTGATGATACCTAATGCTCCAGCATCTTCAAGTGCTAAAGGTAATTCTCTTCTACCTTGACCAGTTTTTTGAAGTCTTTCATTCCAAGCCCTATTGGACTCAGTACGATCTTCTTTCATTTTTTCGAAAGATTCTTCAGTGGCATATTCTTCCCAGTTATAGTCTGGACGACCAGTCAGCTGCGGAGCTGAGATCATTACATATTTGCCTTTTACCGAGGGAAGCCATGCTTTGAAAGCTGCTTCATCAGCCAAATCCGGAATCACCACCACTTCGCCATTAGCTCCGCCTTCCGGTGATGAAGGACTCCAAGCCAATTGCTGACCTGAAAGTGATTTCGTCCATGGAGCAATCATGTCGATGTGAGAAATTCCTCTTTCCCATCCTCTCCATTCGCCCCATTGCTCATTGCGGGCTTCGATGCCCCAGCCTTTATATTTGGCTACAGCCCAATCGTGCGCCTTTTGCATCTGAGGAGAACCTACTAATCTTGGTCCTACTCCATCCATCAATTCGTGGCCGATCTGCTTGAGTTGAGAGTTTTCTGTTTCTTCTTTGATGATTTTTTCAATCACCTCATCTTGTGCTTGGACATTGCTGCCGAGAAGCAGCATCAGGCCAATGCCTAATAAGTATCTCTTTTTCATATGTTTATATTTGGTTTTCTTTGGTCCCGTGGAATTTTATATGATATAAACATCCCAATTTGTGGAGGATTGAACATGCGTGATCTCATATTTGGATATTTTATATTTAAAATTATCGCTTAGAAACGTGATTTCCGCACCGTTGGTGGATTTGTGGGCGTACAGAATTGATGCTTGTCCTTATGATTGAGCACAAATCTGATGACTGTTTTTTCTGTATAAAAGGGAAAATGTTTGGGATGATCCCTAAGCAAATAAGTTAATCAGGTTCTTCTTAAAATAGGTAGCGCTTTCTTTTACACTTTGAATAGGGTTTTGCGCGAAATTCCCTCCTTGCTCGATGTAGTAGTATTCCATTCCTGAGAGGGTAGCGTCGGGTAGTATTTTCGTATAATCAATCGAACCATTCCCCATTTCAGAATAGTCTCTTGTGACTTTATCCATGTCTTTGATATGCCACATGACAAATCTGCCCGGAGCTTTCATGAAAAGTTCATGGGCAGTTACTGGAGAGCTGTGCGCCACCCAGTACAGGTCGATCTGAAGTTTGACTAGCTCTGGATCTGTATTTTGCAAAATGATGTCATAGCCGATTTCACCGTTATGGTCAATAAACTCAAAATCATGATTATGATAGGCAAAGCCAAGTCCGGCTTTATTCACTCTTTCTCCAATCAAATTCAGCTTATCTGATAAGATCTTGAATTTTTCAATGGAGCGGGACTCTGGGTCAAGCCATGGCCAGGTAATATACTTTTGGTTTAGGGCATGAGCTCCCACAATACTTTGATCTGTATATCGCATCAAGTCCTCGGAGGATCCGTTGAAATACTTGATAAAATCGTAGTGACCAGAGGTACTTACCAGAGAATTATCTTCCAAAACCTTCTTGAAATCAGTAGCCGGCATTCCATAGAATTCCTTTTTTTCACCATCATAACCATAGGTTTCGGTGTCCTGATAGCCAAATCCAGCAATTGTTTTTAAAGCTAGTTTTGGATCTTCTGCCATGGGAGCTCTGATCGTAAAAAGCTGAAGTCCCATTTTGTAATCTTTAGCCTTAGGGGAATTGAATCCAGCTAGTCCAAAACTTGCAGCAGATACGGCAAGTCCGGTTTGCTTTATGAAATCACGGCGGTTAATCATGGAATGAGATTATTAGGGTCAAGGTAGAAAAATCAGCCGGGAGACAGACTATTTTGTTTGCTCAAAATAATTATGAAAAAATAGCAATTGATACTGTACCGCATCTCTCCAATAGTCCCAAGTGTGGCCTCCAGGGCCAATTATAAAGGTATGTGGGATGTTGTTGTAGGTTAATTTTTCGTGGAGTTTTACATTTACTTCGTAAAAGAAATCTTCTGTACCGCAGCTAATGATTAATTTCTGCTTGTTTGGGATCAGACGATTACTCTGGTAGAAAACGGAATATTCTTCCCAGCGCTCCGGATTTGCAGCTTTTGTTCCTAGGTATTTTTTCATTTCCCAGTTCTCTGGAAAAGGGCTGATATCCACGCCGCCACTGAGGCTTCCCGCAGTGCCATAGGTATCCTGATGTCTAAGAGCAAGATAAAGTGCACCATGTCCTCCCATGCTGAGTCCTGTGATAGCTCTTCCTTCACGACTTGCTATTGTGCTATATTCTTTGTCAATAAATTCCACCAATTCTTTTCCCACATAGGTCTCGTATTTGGAGCCTTCTACCTCAGGACTATCCCAATACCAGCTACCAAAGTTTCCATCTGGAGTAACAATGATTAGATCATATTGGTCTGCATAAGTCTCTAGAAGAGGAGCTTGCTGTATCCAAGACCTATAATTTCCTGAATAGCCATGTAGCAAATAAACTACTGGGTAATCTTTAGACTGACTATAACCGCTAGGGGTAATTACCACAGCTTTGATTTCCTTTTGCATTGAAGCACTATAAGTGGCGACCGTGTCGACACTTGCCAGCGCTGTAAAGGAAATAATGCAGAAAAAAGAAAATGTAAAAAAGGAAGATAAGAAGGATTTCATTATTCGGATCACTTTAGATTGTGTAGAGTAAAAATGGCAAGGAATACTTGAAATTCCTGTATATCTAATTACAAAAGTACTTTTGAATTGATTTTTCTAAGGTTTTCAAGAGCGGATCAATCTGGTTGCTTATTCTTCTATTGGTAGAAAGATCGTCATTTCTGTTCCTTTGCCTACGCTGCTTTGCACCCGAAAATCCCCTCCATGTGCTTTGACAATATCATAGCTTAGGCTCAAACCTAATCCAGTACCTTTTCCAGTAGGCTTGGTCGTAAAGAAAGGTTGGAAGATTTTTTCTTTAATAGAATCGGGGATACCATTTCCGTTGTCTTTGACGGAGAGCTCTACACCGTTGAGAGATTGTTTGGTAGAGACAATTACCATAGGATGGTAATCATCGGCTTCATCTTTATCCGAACTTTTACGCCGTTCCGCACATGCGTAGAAAGCATTGTTTACTAAGTTAAGAATCACTCTTCCAATGTCCTTTCCGATGATATTTACTTTAGGGATCAAAGGATCTAGTTCCAACTTAAAGTCTGAGTTGAAGCTTTTGTCTTTGGCACGGATTCCATGGTAAGAAAGACGTAGGAATTCATCCGCTAGGGTATTGATATCGGTCAGACTTTTTTCACCGGAATTTGTTCGGCTGTGCTCGAGCATGCCTTTGACTATGGAATCAGCTCGCTTGCCATGCGAGTTGATCTTATAAAGGTTTGCTTTTAAGTCTTTGCCAATAGCTTTTGCCTCATCTATTTCTCCTTTCTCTAATTCCTCGTTCATTTCCTCTACTAATTCAGCACTTAATTCTGAAAAATTATTTACAAAATTCAGAGGATTCTGAATCTCATGAGCTATTCCGGCCGTGAGTTCTCCAAGAGAGGCCATTTTTTCGGACTGAATAAGTAGGGCTTGGGTGGATATTAATTTGTCATAAGCTGATTCTGCGATCTCTCGTTGAGCTCGAATCTCTTCCTTTTGGAAATGAAGCAATCGATTTGCTTTTTGCTTTCCAAGGTTGTTTCTATAGAGATAGATACTTATGATAACGAACAAAATTAAAGCCACTAATGAAGCCATTATTATAATCCTTTGGTTAAAAACAGCAGCGTTTTTCAGGTCTTTATCTTTCTGTAGAATCTCTATTTCAGCTTCTTTTTTATCCAGCTGAAATTCGAATTGAAGCTGCTGAATCATTTTTTCTGTACTGGTCTTTGCAATAATTTCCTTTACAGATTTAACATTTACTTCATTTTCATATGCTGCCTTATAATTTCCAGCCAAGGCATAGGATTCTGCCATGTTTTGATAAATCTCCACCAATTCGTTTTTAGCATCGATCTCTATGGCCAGAACTTCTGCTTTCTCTAGACTGCCAATTGCTCCTGGATAATTCTGCTGTAATTTCTGTGTTTTGGCCAAGCCTATTAGGCTCTGGGTTAATTCAAATTTTGCATCAGACTTCTGCGAAATTTCAATTGCCCTTTCATGAAATGCATAGGCTTTATTGAAATCTCCCAGAATTGAATTAATCTCGCCAAGCTGCGTCAGTGGAAACGTTGCATCGATGGTTCCATCGCAAAGTGCCAGAGCTACCTCATGATAATTGGTGGCTGAATCATAGTTAGATTCCAAAAAGTAAACCTCTCCTATATTCATGGCTGCTATGGCCATACCAGACTCTAGGTTGATTTCTTCAAATACTTCAAGCGACCTTTTAAAGTTAGTCAAGGCCTCATTTTTGGTATTGCTGTTCTTGCTATAAACAGTCCCTATGTTATTGAGAGAAGTCCCTATTCTTAATTTGTTGTCAAGCTGCTCAGAAATTTTAAGTGATTCAAAATGAAGCTCTAATGCCTTGGTATTATTGCCTAGCATGTAATAAATCGACCCCAGATTGCTTAGAATATTGGCTTCACCGGTTTTGTTTTGAAGCTCTCTATACACCTTGAGGGCTTCCTGAAAAGCTAAAATAGCTTCTTGAAAGCTGCCTAGTTGGGCATAGGCTCTTCCCTTGGAATTGTAACCATCCGCCAATCCCTTGTTATATTTTATTTCAGTTGATAATTGGATGGCCTTTTCAAAATAATCGATGGCATCAGTTATTTCAGTGCCCAAAAGTTCTAATCCTAAATCTAAATATTGCTTAACTTTTAAACTGTCTTCTTTTGACTCTCCAATAGCGACTACTAGGCTATCTACCCGAGAAGTTTGTGCTTCACTTTCATTTACAAGAGAAAAATAAAACAGTATTATAAAGAAGTACTTATTGACAGTCAAAATTCTATTCATATCAACTTTTTAATTGCTTACTAGTAGGCTTTGTCCAGATTGGTAATGCTCTTTTTTTCCACTGTCGGCAAAACGCTACCTTTTTATTAAAAATAATCAAATCTCATAAGAACAATTTGTTTATGAGGGTATTATGGGAATTAATTTAAGAAAAGAAACGTATGAAATACTATTCCATACGTTTCTAAAAAAGGTATTTCTCAATTATTTAGGGCTCTTTAATCACGTTGACGGATTTAATTCCTATCAAAGTATTGACGTGAATAATATAAAGGCCTTGATGCATCCGTGAGAAGTCTAATTGAAGTCGATTTTCATTTTCAAACCAGGTTTTTGGCAAATGCTGAACTCTTCCCATTGCATCCAGAATAATTAAAGAGAAATCAGATGGCTCTTCTGTAACCAGGCCGTTTAGGTTAAGATTGAGTATGTCTCTTACAGGATTAGGATACGCTATTAACTCTGTGCGAGTATCGATCTCTTCCTCCAGTAGTTTTTCAATTCCCTCAGATAATACTATCTCCGTATTCGTTTGGTTTAACACAGTGACCTTTCTGGCATTTTCAAAGCTTGAAACCATTGGACGGATCACTATTCCTTGAGAAACCCATTGCTCACTCTCAGTAGCCGTGGCGCTTAAATCACCAGTTGCGCCTGGTTCACTTTGAATAAAGTAGGACATCATGTTAGAAGTTAAGCCTTGTTGATTATTAGGATCATCGTAAACTTCTATAGTACCTACTGGTGCTGTCCATGTTGAGTTTTTCTTATTGGAATAGAATAACATTACCATGGAGTTGCAATCAATAGTAGTAAGTGACGGGGCCGTTGCAGTTAATCCTGGAGCTCCGGAAGCACCGCTAAATGCCGCAATTGGACCATCAGGGTGCGCTACATCTGCTCCAGTTACTCGAGTAATACCCATCGTCCATTTTGGAGCTTGATTGATTCTGAATTCATAGTTCTCCGGTTCATTATTATCCTTCACTATTTTGTAGAAAGTAAGCATTGCCACTTGATTCTCTTGGTTCACTCGATTGATGAGAACCCAATCTTTGTCAAGTGGGTTGACAGAAGGGCCTTCGCCTTTTTCAATCATCAATCCTACGATCAACAAATCACCGACTTTCGTATTTGCAGGCCTTTTAATAGTTGCTGGATTACTTGTATTTCCAGCTCCCATTGCCGTTTCAAAATCTCCAATCACCGGAGCCTCATTGATACAACCAACGATCAGCAATGCTTGAGCTTCTGAACTTGCTGGATTATAATTTTCATTGCCAATAAAGGTTGCTACTACTTGGTAGGTGCCCGGGAAAATAGGTGCAAAAGAAGTAGGACCATAACTGGTTTCCCCAACACCCACATATTCTATCGTGAGTAATGCAGGATCTAAAACATCTTCTTCTCCACCGACTCCAAATGCTGAAGCTGTTGCCTCAATTGGACCTTCATTGTATTCAAACCTTCCTCCTGTTACTGTCACCGTCGGAGTTGCTTTTTCTACGGTCAGCAGGCCTTTGGTAATGGCTTCAATGCTATAGTTTGAAGGATCAACAAAAGTAATTGTTGGGTCAATCTCATAAATTCCGGCGTTGATTATACCACTACTTTCATACGACACTTCATTTTTAAGCAGTGAATAGGAAATCGAGCTAATTACAGATTCCTCGTTGTCTTCGAGAGTTACTTCTACTCCATCAGGATCAAGGAAAGTGGTGCTAATCTTAAACCCATCAAACTCGGTATTATAATCTGGGGCTTCATCACCATAATTAATTAAGTCTGGCTCTGCAGAAGTAGTGGCAGTTAATGGAGCAGGAGTGATCGTAAGATCGGCAGGCAAGTAAGATGAAATAAAGTTTCGGGATTCAAATGTTCCTGGGATTATGAAGTGATTTCCTACATCTGTTCCTGTGACCATATTTACTGAGAAGAATTCAAGATTGAAATCAGTATCATTCTCCCCAACTTCTTCCCCAAAATCATAGTATTTACCTATTTCAGCGTTTTCACCTTCCTCTGCCAATTCCAGATCAGCTTCACCAAAAATTACAAGGCTATTGTTTTCCGCTTCTTCTTCTCCTCCTCCGGTGCTGTTAATGATCGTTCTTGAATTAATGATCGTTCTTCCATTTATCAGCGTTCGCGCATTGATGATGACACGACCATTGATGATGACTCTTCCATTGATCAAGGTTCGTGCGTTAATCATTGTTCTGGCATTGATGATAGGCCTTCCATTTATGCTCACGGATTTCAGTTCTTGATTTAGCGGATCTTCTAAGTAATCAAGGAAGGAATCCCCCGGTACATCAAATGCGGAATTAATGATTGGCCTACCGTTCAGGATAGTTCTTGCATTAATTATGGATCTAGCATTGACAATGGTTCGTCCACTGACCATGAAGCTTTTGTTGATAAAGCTGTCCTTATTGATAATTATCCTACCGTTAAAAATACCCAGAGGGAGGCTGTTATCTCCATCTCTTTTAGCTAATTCCAGATCCTCAATGTACTCTGCAAGAATGCTGTTTTTTAAACCTTGGACGTCATTTATTTTTACTACTCCTTCAAATTCAATTAGGTCTTCAGGAATGATGACTTCAAATTCTATAGCATCACTGATTGACTCACCATATTCCACGGCAAGTTCGTCAACCAAATCAACAGGTTTGATGGAAATTGGCAGTGCTTCCACTGTAATAATACCCGGGCCATAATTTCCAAAGGCATTATTTGTACCGTCATAAAAAAGAGTCTCATCTTCCTGTAAAACACCAACATAATTATAGAAATCTGAGAAAGTATAACTTGTTGGAGTGTGAGAGACTGTAATAATATACGTCCCAACCTCAGCCAAATCTCCACTGATCGGGCTATTAAGGCTGACTAGCTCTAAAGAAGGATCTGTATTTTCAGGATCAAGGGTCAAACCTACTTCCTCTAACGTAAGATCACTCAGCTCCCAATTACTATCTATCCTTTCATATACACTCGCAGAAAATGGCTCAATAACTTGGGCAAACTTTTTAGTCACATCGTCTGCTCTGATGGCAATAGTCTTTTTGACTATATCAAAGAAATACTCCGGTCCTGCAGTTCCTCCATCCAGTTCACTATCAGAAATGGCATTATTTACCACCGTGACGCCCGGATTTCCTTCGAAAGTAGGCACTGTTACTTCCAAATAGCCTGCTCCAAATTCATCAACTCCATAAACAGCAATCAGTTGTTCTTCTCTCAAATAAACATTTGATCCTTCATAGAGATTTGTCCCTGTTATAATCAATTTAAATTCTACCTCTCCAGGATTTATACCCTCATCATAAACCAATTCAATGTTGTCTGGATTAGGAGCGGCGAGTGTGAGCAAAGCTTTGTCCGCCCTTACAAGGCCTGACCCAGATTTGAAATCAACTCCGGATTCATGCATGTCTTCAGCGGTAGATTTAAGGACTCTGCGAATGTCTTCCGGCAAACTAGTTCCTACATCTCCAACCCAATCTGTGGGTTTGCTTTCAGGATAATATTTTACACGTGCCTGTTTCACCAAGGCAGCAATTGCGGCAGCATGCGGAGCTGCAGCTGAAGTTCCATAGAAGTTTGGAAAATCATCTCCCTCCAGATTTGGAGCTCCAAAGTTCACGGTTGTATTCACTCCATTTGGTGCTGTAAAATCCGGCTTACTTCTAACTACACCGTTGGTGGTTGTTCCTCCCCGTGAGGAGAATGTGGCAACTGTAAAAGGATCAGTTCCGCTAGGAACCAAGTCAGAATCAAATCCAAAAACAGAAGTGTTAGCATAAAGCACAGCTCCCACAGTCATGGCGCCTTCCGAATTAGCATGCCCTACAATTGTGGAAGCATTGATTCCATTTGGATCATTTGGGTCGAGCTCACCTCGATAAACAATATACTTGAACTTAATACCCAGGTTGGTTTCCAAGTCAAGACAGCTTTCACACTCCCTAGCTATCAATAGCTCTATGGTGGTAGGTTGAGAAACAGTAAAGGAAAGAATTTCTATAGGGTCGCCATTTGCATTATTTCTATTGAAACCAAACAAAGGAACTCCATAGTCTTTTAGATAAATATCAAGATCATACAAGCTACCAGTCTGGTCAATAGAATACAAAGGATCATCCCACTGTAGAGCTATCATATATACTGCAGGACCATTTTGACCTGGGAAGACGTTAATCGACTGGGTTGTACTTCCATTACTAAATTGGTGCACGCGGCCACCTTCCCAAGTGCCACTATTCAATGGCAATTGAATGTTTGGATCAGTAGTAGGATTGAATAACCCTTCAAAACTTTTGCTTCCGAAATTTCCTGCAGAAGTGAAGTAGGACACTCCATTTGCAGTGACTTCATTTACAGCTTTTGCCACTTTACCATCACTGAATATTGGCTCAGTCATATAGGATATATCGTCCACTAAAATATCACTTCCCGCTACTGCCATATCTCTAATTCCTTGCGCAAAATCACCTGCAGTTAGAACCCCAGTTCTGAAACCAAGTTCTGCACCTGGTGCGACGTCATGAATAATCTGCATCATTGCACGTCCTTCGTCAGTACCAGTCCCAAATCGACTCGGCATATCTCTTAAGAAATAAGTGCTTGCTGGTAAATCTCCATTCGATATATCATTAGCTAAAGTGTTGACTCCAGCATCTGTGCGAGTAGCATAACTATCTGAAAATACTCCGATTTTTATGCCTGTTCCGTCTATAGGTTGATCCCCTTCAAAATGCGAATATCCTGCTCTTACTAAATTGGAACGCATGACCCGGTCACCTTGAGTCGTCGTAGCGCCTTTATTGGGCACTGGAGGAATAGCAGGTCTGACGTGATTGATGGCTTCAGGGAATTGATTTAATTCCAACAGCTTTTCTATTGGGAAAAACCCAGCAATAATCAAAGAATTAGGGTCTTGCTTTAGTTCATCTTCTGTAGGAGTGACAAATCCCAAATTTTCAAGAATCGTTTTGGCTTCGCCAAACTTATCTTTCATGTAAATTACTTCGATCAGGACTTCATTTCCATCGATATAAAAAACTTCGTTTGATTCTACAACCTGTCCTTGATTGAAGATTTCATGCAGCGCACTTAATTCAGAACCAATCAGCTCGTATACTTTTCCTTGGCTACAAATCCCGAAAATTTGACGATCGTTCACAGTTACATTAAAACTTTCGGTGCTACCACAATTTCCTTCTACGGAAACTTCAATTTCATCACCATCAGTCACTAAAATAGATTCTGGAGTTTCAATGATTTGACCATTCCGGGTAAATATCAAGTCTCCATTATCTACACTTACAAAATCATTCAGATTTGCGATGGTTGTGTTTCCTCCATTTTCTGCACTACAAAGTACAGCATCCACGACTGAAATATCTGGAGGGGTAATCAAGCTGACACCAAGAGTACATTCGGTAGGAGCGCAGGCTCCAATGTTGTCGATTTTAACTGACACAGTGCCGGATCCAGTCCAGTTTACAGTAATTAAATTTGAGCCTTCTCCAGAAATTATTTGTCCTTCTCCACTTAAAGACCAAACGTATGAAAGTGATCCAGCTGGTACTGTATAGGCAGCAGAGGATCCAGCACAAACCTCAGTCTCTCCCTTAATTGTGCATTCGGTATCAAAGTCAATTACTTCTGATGTAGCTTGAACAGAAACACTTTGACTACCTGCAGACTTTCCATTAATAGAAACCACTCTGGTATGGTATGGTGAACCGTTGATGCTGGAAGCTGAATTTCCATCTCCCCAATCTTGTGCTTTGGCGATATGACCTCCCCAAGCAATAATTACTGTGTTATTTGCCCCATTTTCACCATCGGCTGAGAAGGTTATACTTAATCTTGTGATGGTGCTTGTTGATGAACTTTTCTCCTGAAGCACATACTTAATATCTTTAAATGTACCTCCATAAATAGCCATTCTCTTTTCTAAGGCGGAGAGTTCATTAAAGCTTGCTAAAGGCTGCGGAGCCCCATCAGGAGTTGGAATTGCGATATAATTTGGGATTCCTGAATGGGGAATGACCGCTTCACAAATTCTATCGAAACTAGTGATATAGTCGATCGCGTATTTGGTGTCCTTACTTGTATCCCATTCAATTTCAACCGTATGAGTACCCGGTTTTAATTTTGAAACAATAAGACGATACGGAATGGATTGTCCTTCGTAGAAATGGCTATTTCCTGAATTTGAATTTCCAGAGGACCAGTTTATGGGGTTTACAGGGTCACTATCAAATCCGCCATTTTGGCCTTGTTCCAATTTTACATTTTGGGCAAGTGTGAAATTTGATAAGAGTAATAAAAGAAAAACAAACCCCTTCGTGATAGGAATTAACTTTTGCATCATGGCATGTAAAGTTTAAAGAATTAAAATTTAATCAGAAATGATATGGTTTTTGATAGAATCTAAAATCAAATAAAAAGTATCAAAAACTACTTTTACCTTCTGTTATAGGCAGAATGGTACCAACAATTAGTATGTCTAAAATAGTCAAAAAAAAACACATATAATATTAAATATCAAATGATTATGAATAATTTTTAGAATTAGAAAAGCCCTGGTTCATAAGAGTTAATTCATTCTGTACTATAAACTTTAACTATTATAACCGAGATTAATATTTATATGACTATTTTGTTATTAAAAATTATTATTCTAACAAAAAACTAAATTATACAGAGGGTGAAGTTTTTTCACATTTAAACAAAAAGCTAATTCTTATATAGATTCGACATAATTGAAGGCCAGTTAGTTACTATTGATACTTTAAGGATCTAGGTGAGCTAATGGCTAAACAATAGAAATTCTTGCCTCTAGTTTTAATACCTGGAAATTACTGCAGTGGCAATTGCATGAAAAAAGTAGATCCTTCTCCTTCAATTGATTCTACCCTGAATTTACCTCCATGCGCCTTCACGATATCATAACTCAAAGACAATCCTAAGCCTGTTCCGGAGCCGGTTGGTTTTGTCGTAAAGAAAGGCTGGAAGATCTTTTCTTTGATCGAGTAGGGGATGCCGGAGCCGTTATCATTGACTGAAATCTCAATTCCATTTTCAGATTTTTTCGAACTGATGAATACCTCGGGTTTATATTCTTCTACTTCCTGTCTTGACTTTTCATTTACTGCACTTCGACTTCGCTCAGCACATGCGTAAAAAGCATTATTCACCAAATTCAACATAACCTTTCCGATATCGGAAGGGATGACTTCTATGGAAGGAATGTTTGGATCAAGAATAAAAGTTAGATCTACTTCAAAACCTTTGTTTTTGGCTTGCTGACTACTATAGGCTAATTGAGTAAATTCCTTAACCAGCTTGTTGAGATTCGTAGATTCTTTTGTACCGGTTCCGGATTTGGAGTGTTCCAACATTCCCTTGACGATGGCATCAGCCCGCTTGCCGTGATGATTGATTTTGGAGAGATTTTCCTTAAGGTCCGCCGCGATGAACTTCACTTCTTCTAGATCGCCTTTCTCAAGTTCTTCATTCATTTCATCAATAAGTTCGCCGCTGACTTCAGAGAAGTTATTCACAAAATTCAGCGGATTCTGGATCTCGTGGGCGATACCGGCAGTCAACTCACCCAGCGAAGCCATCTTCTCGGATTGGATGAGTTGGGCTTGGGCAGCTTTCAGCTCTTTCAAAGAATTTTCAAGTGCTGAATTTGTTTCTTCTATAGCCTTTCTTTTTTGCTCCAGTTCTTCTATGGTTTCTTCGAGTAAAATAGCTGTAGTCCGCTTCACTTTTTCGGTTCTTTCCAGTTTGAATTCTGTAATGGACAGATCGCTATCGACTTTTTTAATCGCTGTTATCAGTACAGCCTTTTCTTCATCCGCGAGGGAATCGTTTTGCTGAACAATATCAAGGATAGTTTGAAGTTGCTGATTCATCTATTTTTCTTTAAGCGCCACTACACAGGTAGTCAGGTTATGCATTTCTAAATTTCCTCCTGTAGCTCTGCCCAATTCTGCATTGGAGAACATGCCAGCCATCGGTACGCTCCATACATTTTTTACCCCCTCCAGTTCTTTACTCATCAATGGCCCCAATGAAAGAATTCTACCCGCACAACTAAACACCACGATCGCATCGGCCTCTGGCATTTCGGTAGCTTTTAAATTTTCTACGCCTTTCACCACTTTTTCCATGACGTCAAAATCAGGAGGAAGAGAAAAACGAACTTTTGAACCTTGTGGCACTGAGCCGCTAGTATAAAAAGAATGATCGTTCCAGTCTACTGTTAGGCCAGGACGCATGATTGGGTCGCCCTTTTCCCGCTGTAATTGCAATGGGAAATTGGCCGCAATTTCAACAAGTAAATTATTATTTTCGGGAGTTACATTTTCAAGGCCACCGTATTTGGCGGTAATATCAAGTACCGGAATATTATCTACCGTGTACACATGGTTGCCGTCACTTTTGGTTACTGTTTTTTCTGTACCCACAGCTTTCCATCCACAGGTGGCCACACCTTTTATCTCTACTTTTGAAGCATCCATAGCTATACAGACCATTCCATTGTCACTTTCTTTATTATTAGTAAAGACAAATGTTTGAGTAAATGCATAATCGTCTCCGGCAGCCCCACCAAACGCATGAACATCTTGTCCAGCGACCTCTTCAATACCATGCAGCACCTCTTCTCCATCTGTTTCTCCATTGCTGGTGCCAATGAAAAATGCGGGATCAGCAAATTTTGCTTTCGCCTTTTGCGCAATCCTATGTGATACCTCGCGGTAATTCTTTTTAGGGTATTCTTCAAAATAAACTTCGAAATAATCACTGTTCATATCCAATAGAAGAATTGCAGCAGAGCCCTTCTCTGGTACTTCATCAATGAACTCCCCATTGGTGGTGCAACCAAAAACGGTAATTCCTGCCTGATCCAACAAGTTAGTAATCGCTTTTCTATCCACACTTTTGGAGATGAAAGCAATCGCCAATGTGGGACTGAAGCCATCCTCCGTACTTTTAGATAGCGCGACTTTGATTTCATCCAAGGATTTTCCTTTGATTGATTTTCCTTTCATAGCTTCAGTGATTAGTGGTGAAATTATTTCTCCTTTAATGCTACCCAACTTACCGTAGTCCCGTGAAATTCGCTTTGACCATCATCCAGCTTTCCAAATTCACCCAAGGAGAAAAAACCTAACATAGGTTTGTTCCATGTTGAAGCAAGTCCTTCTAATTCACTTGAAATCATAGGCCCAAATGTACCCAATCTACCTACGCAGGAGAAAATCAGCATGGCATCTGAATCAGGCATATTCTTTTCTTTGATAATTCTGGTACTGTCCACCACGACATCAATTGCGTCAAAATCAGGAGGTAGGGAAAATCTAAAAAGCTCTCCTTCTTTGACCTCGGTTCCTATCATGATTGATCGATCGGCCGTATTCCAAAACAGCACTGGTTTCATGATCGCATTTCCAGATGGTCGTTGAAATTGTAATGGGTAGCCGAGGTCTGAAGGAAGCAAGCCATTGGCTTGTTTTTCTGGACTGATCATTTCATCCCCCAAAAATCTCTGGATGACATCCATCGCAGGTTTATCATCGATGGTGAAAACCCAAGGACCTTCACTTTTTGTAATTTTTTTAGTCGTTCCAACGGGTTTCCATCCTGAAACGGCCAATCCATTGATCACTATTTTGTCCTGGTCAATAATAAGTGCAAGTACTCCTCCCTTGCTGGATGAGGCATTGGTGAATAATATACCTGAGAAATCGCTGGGGTTCCCGGCTACACCGCCCATAATGGAGGCGTCCTTACCTGCAGCATCTGTTAGTCCCCTGATCAATTCATCCCCCGACATTCTGAAATCAATTGGGGAAATGATGAAGCCGGGATTCGCAAATAAGGATTTTCCGGTGATTCCCAGCTGATGTCCTGCGTTAAACGCCGACGAATCCATGTAATCGTTTAGGGCAATGCTAAAATACTCTGGTTTCATGTCTAGTAGCATAACCACGATATCATCAGACTCCATGCCCTGCTCGGTGAATTTTTGGGATGTAGTGACCCCGAAAATCGCAATACCCTTACTGTTAAATAGTGAGGTTAGAGCATCCGCAAGCTCACTCGTGGTCAGGGTTATAATAGCGAGTGTGGGTATGAATCCCTCGCTGGTAGGTGGGTGGGCAGCCCCTGTGCTTTCATCATATGCTTCCTGTATGTCAGCTAGAGAATTTCCTCTGATTATTTTTGCTTTCATTCGTTAAAGAGTTAACTGGATTTTGAATATGGTGCTTCCGGGTTGAGATTGAATATCCAATTGTCCTCCGTGCGCCTTAATTATATCATTGGTAATACTCAGTCCTAGTCCGGTGCCCTCCGTTCCTTTTTTAGTAGTGAAGAACGGTTGGAGGATTTTGTCCTGTATTTCCTTTGGGATTCCCAACCCATTGTCGGCAATGGAAAGGATTACCTTGTCTTTTTGTAAAGCAGTGGTAACCGTCAATTTAGGTAAGTAAACCTCTGCTTCTGCATCCTGACTTCCGTTTTGTCTCTTCAATTTATCCCGCATCGCATCGAAGGCATTGTTGCAGAGATTCAAGATCACTCTGGAAAAATCCTCGCTTATCAGTGACACTTCTCCGACTTTTGGATCGAGCTTTAATTCTATGTCCACGTTAATTGGTTCCTTGGCAGCGCGCATGCCATGGAAAGAAAGATTTGTAAATTCCTTGACCAATGGATTGAAGGATTTTGGTTCTCGCTTGTTTCCAGATGCCCGGCTATGCTGAAGCATGGAGGAAACGATGCCATTCGCTCTGGTACCATGCTCGTGGACTTTGAAAAGATTGTTCTTTACATCTCCAAGAATCGCTAGAATTTCTGCTTTGGTACTAGAATCCTCTAGATTTTCGAGTTCCTCGAAAACTTCTTCAATCAGCTCGCGACTTAGATCAGAGAAGTTGTTGACAAAGTTCAACGGGTTTTTGATCTCGTGAGCAATGCCTGCGGTCAATTGACCCAGACTGGCGAGCTTTTCTTGTTGTACGAGTTGCTCTTGAGCAGATTTAAGTTCTTTGAGTGCTTTTTCTGCTTTGGCTTTGGCTTGCTTCAATTTTTTTAGATCTTCTCTTGCCTGAGACAAATCCTTAAACCTCGAATAGGCTAAAGAGAAAACCGTCGCTGCTCTTTGTAATAGATCCCAGCTCTCATGGGAGATTTCCCCGGGAGTAGCTGCTCCAATCGCTCCATTCGAGAACTTTGTCAAATGGTAAGTTCGCTCTGGGATCTCGATTCCATAATAGCCATTTAACTTTGGAGATTGCCGGGCACAGTAATTAATCCACTCTTTGCGGTGTTCGCCTTTCATCAAAATGGAGATGTTGGTTTCATCGCCTTGATAGAAATCGAACATTTGTCTACCAACCCAAGTGTCTCTGTAATCAAGGCTAAAATGGTCAGCAATATTCTTCTTAGCTCCTTCTCGTACATCTAGGATGGAATACCAGCATTCTGCAAGTCCTGTATCTGAATCGTTGATATAAATAGAACTCGTCTCCAATTCCTCCACTCCTAAGTTCCCCATTTCTTCCCGCATCACATTGGCTACTTGGATAAGCTCTTCCGGCTCTTGCATCGCCATAGCCCGAGCGCGTACACGTTCTAAGGCCAACTCAATCTTAGCTTTACGGTTTTGCTTTTCTGCTGTCAATAAATCCTCAAATCTTCTGTAAGCCAAATCAAAAACTCCGGCAAAACGAGTGAGGGTATCAATGGATTCTTTCGGTGGATGGTCTACTTTTCCCGGGAGACTAAAGCCGATTTCGCCATGAGTAGTGCGTGCCATCACGAAGGTCAGACCACCGATATGCCGAATGTCATCCAAAGTTGGAGCTTGGGGATCTATCCTTTCAAAATCACCAAGTTTGACCATTTTATCGACATAGTTGACTGCCAAATCCACATCCATAGCCAAAATATGAGTAGGCTCATTACCCTTTTCCCATGCAGCTACAGCCGGAATATCTCCATGAATATGCCGAGGTAGGGACATCACCATCCCGATTTGTGTTCCATCACCTGAAGTCATGGCTTTGTCATAGGTCTCAGGAAGCCAGCGCATATGCCAGAAGTAATGTGCTTCGTGACCGAGGTTGACAAATTCCTTCCGCATATTCACCACGATTTCCAAAAGGTCCTCAGATTCTCTCATTGCCGTGACTTGAGCTCTGATTCGCTCTAGCGACAGTTCTATTTGAGCCTCTTTAGCTTGGGTTTCTGCTTTTTGAAGATCTAGGAATCTCGTGTATGTTTGATTGAAGACTTTTGCAAAACGCTTAAAAACTTCATGTGCTTCCGGTACTTTTTCATAGGTAATAAAAAGTAGAAATCCTTGATTGAATTTGGCCAAATGATTTACCTGGTAGGTTGGTAAGGAAATTCCAGCAGCTTCGAATTGGGCAAAAACAGGTTTTAATTCTGGTAAATCGGTCATGTATCTATAGTGCTGCACCAGATCTTCACCACCCTGATCGTAAACAAATAGCTCATCGCCATTTTTAACAGCCTCGTACCATGGGAGCAAGCTTTCGTGTTCGGTAAGCGGTAGTGTAAAAGGAACTTGAATTTCATTTTCACTACTCATCCAGCAGGTGGAGGATTTATTGTCTTCTGCCAGGACATTATATCCGCAGCTCCAAGCTGGAATTCCCAAGTTTCGTACCTCTGTAAAAAGCAGATGAGCTGCTTCAGGAAGCTCATCACTATGTTGCATTCCCATAGTCCTAGCTCGGATCTTCTCCAATGCAGCCTCAATCCTGGCCTCTCTTGTCTGTGCTTCTGCTTTTTCTAAGTCTTCAAATCGCTTATAGGCCAAATCAAAAGCACCTCCCATCTTAGTCAAGATGAATTCAATTTCATCCTCAGGTGGATCCAATAAATCAAGAATCATTCTTCCATTATTTAAAGGAACTGTCGGGTGATAACCCCTTTGTAATCCTGAAGATTTGAGAAACTCCTCTGCTTCCTCCGCTTCTTTTACCTTGTTATTCTCTCGAAGCCAATCACATGTGATTTGCAATGATTTTGTATCCTGAACCACCACCGTATAGTTTGTTCCTTTTTCCCAAACTTTTCTTAAATAGAAATCAGGATGGGTTTTTTCCATTTCAAAAGGGACGTCCAATGGAGTGTGCATACTTTCTCCATTCAATTCTAAGGAGGTGAGATCCCAGCTCCGGAACATTCCATTCTTTTCTTTCAATAAAATGGCTGCGGCGGCTACACCCGGAATATCCAAACCTATGATTTCTTCCTTCAGCTTAACTACCACTTCCAGAATTTCTTCGGATTTGAACATCGCTAAAGCTCTAGCTCGCACTCGCTCTACGGCAAGATTGATTTGTGCTTCTCTAGCCTGTGCTTCAGCTTTTTTCAGATCTAAGTAACGACGATAAGTTTGACTAAAAAGAGAGCGGAAACGATGGATAATTTGAATTAGATCGGTAGAAAATTCAAGAGGACTGAAGGCATAGAAAAATCCATGCTCGAAGACGAAGCCATAATGAAATTCTCTATCGGGCAGTTTATCTATTGGTATTTGTATTTTGTAGTCGGGTGCTTGATTAAGCATCTGATAGTAATTGATCAGATCTTCTCCTTCTAAAATATACGTATGGAGCGAGAGCTGCTCCTTCCATGCTTTTCGTGCACTTTTTAACAAAGGATGCCAAGACATTTCTAAATTTCCGATATGAAGCTTGAACTCATCTTCTATTTTGGAGGCTGTCCAAAGCTGATTGTTTTCATTCTCGTGGTTTAGGATCCCAATTCCAAAACGAGTTTTTTCATTTACTCCTAAGGCTGTGAGTTCTTCAAACATCATCACGATACACTTCCCTACATCCTCACTGTTGTGCATAGCCATGGTTTGGGCTCGCACTCTTTCTAGGGAAGATTCAATGTGAGCCTCTTTTGCCTGCGCTTCTGCTTTTTGGAGGTCGAGAAAGCGGGTGTAGGATTGCTCAAAGACCTTTCCGAAGCGCTCCAAAATTTCCAAATCGGCTTCAGTGATCTCGTTTTCGCTTACAGTTTGTAGTCCGCTGTATTTAAAAAAGGTAAAGCCAGCCACATATCGATGGAGTGCTTTATTAGCTTCCTGCACATGTTTTGGGAATCGCCTAAATTCAGTTTCTGAATAGAGGTACTCATCGTAAATCTTCTTCTCTTCGCCTTCAAGGGTATATACAAATCGCTTGTCTTGTGATTTCCAAGCACTCCACATAGCCCTGTGAAAATCGTAATCCTCAAACTTCATATAGTAGGATTCAGCATCCTTTCCTGTTTCAGGATTTGCCGCCCAAACTGTATTCGACAGATCATCCCCATCGATGAGGTTGATGATACAGAATGTAAGTGTAAACTCCAGCTTGGTGAATTCCTGCAAAAGCGTATCCACCACTGTTGATAGCTCCGAAGAATGGTGCATGGCCAGACTTTTGGATCGGATGCGCTCCAAAGCTGCCTCTATCTTGGCTTCTCGTGCTTGTGCTTCTGCTTTTTGGAGGTCTAGGAAGCGGGTATAGGTCTGATTAAATACATCGGTAAAACGTTTAAATATTTCAATCGCTTCTGGATTACGTTCTTCAGTAATAAACATCAAATGACCGTTAGCGAAGAAGCCACAATGGTTTACCTGAAAGGTGGGCAGTGGGAAACCTGCCTTCACAAATCCTCGCATTGTTTCACCTACCACTGGCAGGCCATCCATGTAGTTATAAGTTTGGACTAGAGATTCTCCCTCCGATTCGAAAACAAGAAATTTATCATTCCTTCGCTTTGCCTCGCGTATCGTTTTAAAGAAGGTATCTTCTGTCAGTGGTATCTTGAGTGGATTCCCTAATTTTCCGTGAGGCCCTGGGTTGTACCCTAAAAAATAGCTATCATCATCATGCCATAAGCTAAATCCACAAGACCATAATTTGATTCCTAGATTTTTTATTTGCTCAAACATTAATTCTGATGTTTCCATCAGTTCATCACTATGCTGCATGGCCATTGTTCTGGCACGTACTCTTTCTAAAGCCAGTTGTATTTGACCCTCTCTAGCCTGCGCTTCCGCTTTCTGCAGATCGAGGAATCGGGTATAAGCTTGGTTGAAAGCTTTAGCAAATCGGATAAAAATGGTGTGGGCTTCAGGGACAGGTTTATATGTGATAAACAATAAATGCCCATGGTTGAAAAAAGCTACATGGTCAATTTGTCTTTCGGGTAGTGGAACTCCAGAGTTATGCAATTCAGTTAACGCATCCCCAAGTATTGGTAGCGTTTTGAGGTAGTCATAGTGTTCATTGATTACTTCGGGTCCAAATTCCTGTATATAGAGGGGTTTTCCTTTTTTACTTTCTTCGTAGTATTTGAGGAATACATTTTCTCTGGGGGTATTGTAGAAAGGGAGTATTCCAGCCGATGAAGTAAACCATTCTAGGTCCCAAGGAGTCCCGCTGGAAGTCTCCTCGTCGTAAATATGAAAAGCACATCCCCAATTTTCTATCCCAAGTTTTCTGATTTCAGCTTCCAAAAGCAAAGAAGCCTCTGCCAATTCCTCACTTTTTTGCATGGCAAGAGATCGGCTCCTTACTTTTTCGAGTGAAGCTTCTATCTCCAATTCCCGATTCTTCACAAGAAGCTCGGAAGTTCGCTGATCTACAGCCTCTTGAAGACGTTTAATTTCTTCTTTAAGCGCTTCGGTGATTTTCATACTAATTGCTCTTTGATCGGTAAAAAGATGATCATCTCGGTGCCTTCACCCTCAACACTTTTAACCCGTAAGTCTCCACCATGAGCCTTGATGATATCGTAACTCATAGACAAACCAAGTCCAGTTCCACTTCCAGTAGGTTTGGTTGTAAAGAATGGCTGGAAGATTTTGTCCTTGATAGCTTTAGGAATTCCCTCGCCATTATCTTCTACGGCTATTTCTACGCCTCCAGTATTTCCTGCTAGGTCTACTAATCTAGACCGTACGATTACTTTTGGTTGGTAATCTCCCAGATCATCGCCCGTGCTTTTTAGGTCCTTCGACTTACTATCTACCGCATAGAAGGCGTTGTTTATCAGGTTCAGAATTACTCTTCCGATATCCTGACTTACCACATCCACTTTAGGTAGGCTTGGGGCTAATTCCGTTGAGAAATCAGCATTAAAATTTTTGTCTTTTGCCCTCAATCCGTGGTAGCTCAGGCGCAAAAATTCATCTGCAAGTGCATTGAGATTGGTAGGCTGCACATCTCGCGCGTTGGTTCTGCTATGCTCCAGCATTCCCTTCACTATGGAGTCAGCTCGCTTCCCATGGTGGTTGATTTTACTCAGATTTTCCTTCAGGTCGTTTGATATTTCAATTGCGACCTCAGTGTTTCCCTGCGCTAATTCCTCTTGCATCTCATCGATCAATTCGACACTGACTTCGGAGAAGTTATTGACAAAATTCAGTGGATTCTGAATTTCATGAGCGATTCCAGCAGTAAGTTCACCTAATGATGCCATTTTTTCTGATTGGATCAGTTGCGATTGGGTAGCTTTCAACTTGGTGTATGCTTTCTCGATTTCTTTGGATTGGGCCACTTCCCGCTCTAGACTTTGCGCTCTTTCCTTCACTCTAATTCTTCTTTTCAACTCAGAGTAGGCTACGAAAATTACTAGCCCAAGTCCTACTAGGTAAAGCGTATATGCCCACCAGGTTTTCCACCAAGGAGGCAGAATAGTGACTAGAAGTGAGGTGCCCTCTTCGTTCCAAACTCCATAGGCATTTGAAGCAATCACTTTGAAGGTGTAGGTGCCAGGTTCGAGATTGGTATAAGAAGCAAAATTTCTGTTGTCATAAACCCAATCTTCATCCAGTCCTTCCATCATGTGAGCATACTGATTTTTGGAAGGATTTGCATAATGCAGAGCTGCGAATTCAAAGCTCAAATCATTCTGATCGTACCTGAGTGTGATGGCTTTGGTGGAAAGTAAATCTTCGTCCAGCGGAGAGTCCGTAGTCATATCGTAGATTGACCGGTTGGAAATCGAAAGATTTGAGATGATCACAGATGGGGGGACTTTATTTGAGGCGATGGTAGAAAAGGTCGTTAGCCCATGGTCACCACCAAAATAAAAATCACCGTTCGGGGTTTTTTCAGCAGCTAATGATATGAATACATCACCTCCGATTCCGTCATCTTCATTGTAATTGATAAAGGTGACTTTATTCAGAGATTCATTACGGATCATTTGGATCAATCCATTACGGGATGAAAGCCACATTTCACCATTTTCTCCAGGCAGAATAGTCTCTAAAAAATTAGTTGGCAATCCATCTTCTTCGGTGTATCTAGAGATTTGTCCAGTGTTTGGATCCAGAACATTGATGCCACCATATGTTGCCATCCAGACTAGTCCATTTTCATCTTCAAATACGTCATTCACTTGTATGCTACTCAAGGTGGCAGGGTCAAGAGGATCACTAGTGTAGTATTTAACGGAATTCGTTTCAGGATCTATTTGGGTTAGGCCGGCATTCAGGCTTGCTATCCAAATGTATTTCTTGCCTATTTCAATATCAGAGATATTTGGATCCTGAATTATTATTTCAGCATTTTGTTCATTGATATTCACTACTTTAGCTTGACTCTCCGCTTGGTTTTCTTGTTTGAAAATGGCAACTCCATACAGCGGAAGAAACTCGGGTTCAGGAGCATTCCAACTGTTGTAATGGTGGCTATCATCGGAAGAATATCGCAAAGAATACGTACCCGGGGAAAGTTCAAGTTGGGTAATTATCATTCGGTTTTTAGGTGCCCCTCCAGCAAAATAGCTGTCTCCAAATGATTCCATGCCCGCAATAGTCTCGCCGGAGGGGTTTCTCAGCCATCCAAAATCTGCCATACTCGCAAGATCTCCTTCACCCACCGTGGCTAAAAAATAAGTGGCTTTTTCTGTAATTTCGAATTCTTTGGTGAGCTCTTTATTTTCTGTAACATTATCGATGATGGCTATTGCTTCCTCCTTTTCAAGCCAACCTTTCACCTTAGTAATAATCTCCTCAGAATAGCTTTTGGCATATTGGCTAACGACCTCCTTATACGTTTCTGTTTTCGGGTCAAAAACCTCTAAGCCCCCATTGGTACCTATCCAGAGTTTGCCTGTTCTGTCTTCTTTGATTACTCTGACTTGATCGTTGATAAGACTGTTTTTATCCTCCGGATCATTTTTATAGCGCTTGATTTCATTGTAATCTTTATCCATTTTAATCAAGCCATCACCCCAAGTTCCCACCCAAATAGTTCCATCTTCTTGCTCATATATTGACCGGGCAGACCCCCCGAACATATCCTTGTCTGAAGAGAAATTCACTTTTGTAATTGATTTATCAGAACTATCAAAAACATTAATACCATGGCCACGTGTCCCAATGAATACTTTTCCAGGATTGATGCTGGAAGCATACAGTCCATAAACGCCCCCTGGACTTATTGAATTAGGATCTTCCGGTTGGTTGCTGTAATACTTGAAAGGTTTGTTAATAGGATCGTATTTGAAAAGTCCATTACTCAGAGAGCCAAACCAGATGATCCCACTGGAATCAATCAGCATGTGGGTAAAGCGATGAGTCCATCCCCCGGAATTGATTTTTCTATTGCCAGGAATAAGAATCTCCTGAAAAGAATCTGTATTCCCTTCAAATTTCAGGATACCTCTGAAATTATTCAAAATCCAAATATTGCCATCCCGATCTTCTTTGATGGAGTTGAGGGAGCTGTATATATCTTCGAGTGAATAGTCGTACTCAGCGAGCATTCTTAGCTCTTTGGTCTTTAGGTTATATTTATGAACCTCCAGTCTGCTGGTAATCCAGAGAATCCCGTCTTTATCAAAATAAAGTCCTGAAATACCATTTATAGTAGAATTAAAATCAACAAATTGGTCAAATTCTATAGGTTTAAACCCAGCTCCTCCTTTAGGAAAATGCAGTAAACCATAGCTTGAGGAACCAGCCCAGATCCCACCGTCTTTATCTTCAATTATGGGAAAAGAGATTCCAGATCGCTCTCCTTTTATTCCATCCAAATGCTCATAAGGTGCTAAGACCCAAGTACCACTCGCTGGCATAAATTGGACAATTTCTTTAGCTGCGGTGGTTGCCCATATTCGGCCCTGAGAATCCGCTAGAATGTTGAAAGTTCTTCCAGACCCAAGTGCTAAATCAAATATTCCCTCAAAATCATAATTATAAAAGGTGTTGGTTGATCGGTCATACTTTGTGACGCCCTTATCGCTTGCGATCCATAAGTCATGGTTTTGATCTTCTTCGATATCAAATGTCACATTGTTTTGAAGGGTGTTAGGGTTTCCGATGGTGTTACGAAACGTCTTCCAAGAGTAGCCATCGTAGCGCTGTACCCCATTTCCAGTGGCTAACCAAATTAACCCATAGCTATCCTGCATCACATCCATGACTTGAGGAGACGCGAGACCATTTGAGATTGAGATGGTTTCCAGCTGGATTTCTTGGGCTTTTAAGTCAAAAGCAAATAGAACAAAAATGGAAAGTGTAAAAATTATACTCCTGCTTACGATTGATCTTTTTATTGAATACTTCATCTAATTAAAAATTTATAGGAGGGAAGACGACTTTATTTAATATTTAGGTGTTCTCAAGTTGGGTGTTGAATGGAAATGAAAAACTGCTTGTGAAGTCTTAGATTGAAAGGCGAAGATTGAATCTCAACAGAAAAATAATGGGATGATGAATCTGCTAAAACTTGCATATCTACTAAAAATATTACAATTCGAGTTTATCACTTAATTACTTGAAAATAAGTGATTACGAAGAGAAATCAATCGAAATCGTTATAAAAAATTGGATTTTTTCAATCTTATCCCCACAAAAATGATGTTTATAACTAGCTGCACTGTGAGAGAAAATTAGATGCTATTTTTTATCCAAGGTTAATCAGAATTAGAGTTTAACTCATCCTTTACTTGCTGGATTAGAGATTGGATCTTGTCTCTTAATGGAAAATAATAGTTTTGGTTTAGATTTTCTGAGGCTGTTAAAAAAAGGAAAAGCTGACTTTCAAATTCTTGATTTTCCAGAAATTTGAAGTCATTATCAGGGAATCTACTGGGTGGCACCTTGATAAAACCTTCCTGTAAATAGCGATCAAACTGACCCCAGTCAGAAGTTATTTTTTGGGAAAATGAGATCATTTCAAAAAAGTGAAATTTGCTATAATCTTAAATAATCATGTTTGGTATTGTCAAAATCCTGGAAAGAACTTAGATAAAGTACATCTCCCTCAGATTTTTTAGATTTCTTTTCTCTAAACTAGCATTAAGGCACGGGAGATCAGACCAAAGTGCCTGCTTAGGATGAAAGTATTTACCCCAGCATAGCTTGCCTACCAAAGTGGGAATTGCTGTCCATCAAAGTCTATCAGGAGCACATTTTTTCATAGACGTGCTTTCTGCTTCAGGTACCAAATTTGCCCTGTTTGATATTTTTGAAGTGAAAACCAACTAAGCTATTGTGACCCAAAGCCATTTTTCGCATCGGCTTTAGAGCCTTTCTTGGCATTTGGCAATTCGGAAAGAAGCCTTTACTCAATGCAAAAAAAAATACTTGTATAACGAATTGGAAATTGTAAAAGCATGGAGTCAGCTCGAATGATAGGGATAAAATATACCCAATCTTGGGGATTGATTTTAGGATTTGAATCGCCCAATTTTGAATCAATCAAATTAGTCGCTTTTGAAATGAGATAGGCTATTCTATTCAATTTAGGGATCTGGACTTCTAAGCTCAAAACAATATCCTATCTAAAAATCAACGAAATATGAAATCATTATTCAAATCTTTAGTTTTCTTCATTCTATTGTTTTTATGCTTTTCTAACCTTGTTTCTGCACAAAAATCACTTCAAGATATTGCAGAGCTAAATGACAAAAAATGGGACAAACTGGTCAAAAACTACAGGAATAATAGCACTTGGATCGATCAGCTACAGGGCTTGCTCAATGAAGACCTCCTAGCCGAGGAGAATTTACCCGATCCGAAAGGGATAGGAGTTTTGACGATGCAGGTTTGGGATAAGTCAGAAACCGTTGTTTCACAGAGTACTTTTGAGGGGATGTATTCAAGTACAACTACCACTACTTATTCAAAAAACTTTCTCTCACCTTCAGGAAGTAACATTGTAGCAGATAAATTTATTGAAACAATGCTTCCCATATATGGGGATCAATTCAAAACGAAAGGGATTTCTTTAATTGAACCCCAAGAATTTCTTACTGATGAGGAGAAAAGAACGATTTATAAAGAGGGAGTATATGCTATAGAAGTCAGTGGTTTGGTTAAGTCATTGCTAAGCATAAATACTTTTCTAACAGGGAAAGACAAAGAAGTACAAAGCTCCTTGTCTGCATCAGGATACGAGTTTTACCCGGTCAGCGCTAGTATTATGAGTTCAGACTTTAAATCTCCTGCTTCTCTTGGATTAATAGTTGAGGATTTGGGTCTGGATGCCGTCTTAATTCTTACCGTCAATGTAAGTCTAGTACGAAATGGAAAATCTCTGGTCTTGCATGGGCTTGAAGCTGGGATCGTTGGCCCAATAGATGATGATCAGTCCAAGGAGTATAAAGGAAGAATTGGGGCTGGCATGATGAATATGTATCGGGATGGCCTAAGTTTCAGTACTACCTACTTTGATGTAGAGCCTTTTGAAATAGCAAAAATAAATAAGTCCAATGGGGCAATTGAAGAATGGTATTTGGAAGGGTTGGATGTGGTGACTGAGCGAATGGCAACTGACTTAATCAGAGGAATGGAAAAGTTTATTGCCCTGGATAAATCGAAAGATTAACCAAGGCGGGGTATCACACTGAGGTATCACTAATTTATCTTCCAAAAGGGATCTAGACATCAATGAGTTGATGGGCAATTGAAAACTTCACCAAGCCTACCAAACTGTTTTGGTCAGTTTTTTTGAATAGATTTTTCTTATGACTTTCTACCGTATGTCTGCTGATGAATAGCTTATCGGCAATTTCCTGTGTGGTGAGCTCTTGGACAATTAATTGGAGTACTTCTTGTTCCCGTTCGGTTAGCGATTGAAGTATTACATGTTTCTTGTTTTGGAGTTGGAAATTTGAGCGGAGTTTTCCGACGATTTGATCACTGTAATAGATGCCATCATCAAGCACACGATTGACAGCATTTACGAGCTCTTCACTTGTGTTTTCTTTGAGTAGGTATCCTTCGGCATCAGCCAAAATGATTTCTTGGACATAGTGGTCATTGTCATGCATGGATAGGATGATGACTTTGGTAGATGGATGATTTTCTTTGATCCACTTGGTAAGCTGCAGCCCGTCATATTCAGGCATATTGATATCTGTGATGACTAAATCCACGGCAGTAGTCTTTAGAAAATCCTGAGCGAATCTTCCATTCGTTAATTTGCTAAGAAGATGAATTTCCGGAATTTCCTGGAGTAGCATTTCAATGCCCTCCATGACTATAGGGTGATCGTCTACGAGGACTGCTTTTATGGCATTCATGGGCGATTGGGGACTGTGACCTGAAGATTTGCACCTCGGTCAATGGGGTTCAATTGTATACTGCCACCTAGAAATCCTGTGCGGGTATTCATATTTTGCCAGCCGATTCCAGTGCTGTTAATTAAGGTTTCTTCCGAAAGTCCCGGGCCATTGTCCCGGTAATTGACGTAGATGTTTTTCTTGTTTTCTTGGATGGACAACTCGATTTGTGAAATATCGCCGTGTTTCAGTCCGTTAGTGATCAGTTCTTGGATAATCCTATAGAGGTGGACTTGATTTTCCTTTTTCAACCTCAGATCGAATGGCTGTAGATTTAGTCGAAAATCAACCTGATGGGTTTTATTGATAAGCTCTTCCATTTCTTCCAAGGCCTGTATCAGACCCTGTCCCTGAAATTTTTTGGGCATCAGGTTGTGGGATATTTGACGCACTTCCTGAATGGACTGACTTAATAAGCCCATGGACTTTTCTTTAGACTTCTGTTCTTCTTCTGAATCAGAGTTTTTGCTTAGGTTTCCGACAAAGATTTTTGCGGCGGTGAGGCTTTGGCCCAGTCCGTCGTGTAGCTCCCGCGCTATTCTGGAGCGTTCCTTTTCCTCTGCCTCGATCACCGCCTTTAGTCTGTTTTTTTCTTCTGTCGCCTTGACGTTTTGGATATCGAGTTGCTTTTGATATCGACTTCGGTTATACCACAATCCTCCCAAGAGTGAAAGCAACATAAAGCCTCCTGCTGACAGATAAAGTTGCATTCGGTTGATGTATTTCTGCTGGGTCAGATCTGTTTTTTGCAAAGCAATGAGCTGTTCTTTTTTCTCTGTGTCATAGCGTACTTCCATTTCTGAAAGACTGGCAGCTTTTTGAGCGTTGAAAAGGGAGTCTATGAGTTCGTTGTAATCTTCAAGCGCAGCAAACCCCTCTTCCTGATCCTGCAGTGCTATTTTGCTCATGGCAAAAGTCATCAGGGCACCGGCATTTGCAGACCTAATCTGGAGTGAATCCGAGATTTTGAGTGATAGGTCTGCTGTCTGAGCGGCTTCATTGAATCGCCCAGTCTTGAGATAGAGATCTGCCAGCTCGGCATAGCGGTTCATCAGATGAGATTGGTTTACAAAGTCTTTGGAGAGCTTGATTGATTCTAAATATAGGGATTCAGCTTCTTGGTATTTCCCCTGTCGCTCCAAGTTGCTTGCCAATCCCGAGTAAGCCTTGGATTCTTCGACAGTGTAGTCCAGGGCTTCAGAGATCGCGAGACTTTCATTTAAGATCGAATCTGACTTTTCATACTCTTCTAATTCAGTATAAATAAAGGCAAGGTTGCCCAGAGAGGTCATAATATCTATACTATCCGGAATGGCCCTTCTGAGATCATGAGCTTCCACACCAAAGGTCAGTGCTTTTTCAAAATCACCCAAGGATTGATAGATCAGTCCAATATTGTTGGAGACCATGGCTTTATCATAGAGGTTTTCCTCGAGATCGTAGGCTTTTTTAGCTTCATAAAATTGTCCCAATGCCTCTGTCAAAAGGCCTTTGTTCCAATAGTACATTCCAATATTATTGTTGAAATGGGCTAATTGAAGACCCTCACAGGCTATTTCCGCAAGAGCGCGACCTTTTCGGTAGTACCAAATGGTGGAGTCGGGGCGATTGGACTCATAGAACACCACCCCCTTGATACGGTAGGTGATGATTTCACCCAAGGTGTCCTGATATTTTATAGCAATCTTTTCAGCTTTGTTGACATAATTAAGTGCTGAATCGGTGTTTTCTGGCGCATAGTAAAAGGCAATCCGTAGCAGATCCAATACTTGATCTTTTTCTTCTACATTCTGGAGGTTTTGGCGGAGTGAATCTGGATATAGATGTACTTGTGCTTTGATCTCAAAAAAAATCGTAAAGAATAGGAGTATTAAGGAATACCGCATTCACTAACATACTAAAAACCTTTTTGACATGAAATCCCATGCTAGATTTTTTGGCTTCTTAGCGGTTGTTTTGAGCTACGCTGTCTGTAAAATTCCTTCGGCTGAAAAAGGCGAGTATTAAGTTACTTTGTTTTGAAGGGTTTTTTCGGAACAAGGAGATCATTTCAAAAAAGTGAAATTTGCTAAAGTCCTAAATAATCATGTTTGGTATTGTCAAAATACTGGAATGAACTTAGATAAAGTACCTCTCCCTCAGATTTTTTATATTTCTTTTATTTCAAGCATCACTCCTTGATAGTTAGTATTGAGTTGAACTTGAATATTATACCAAAGGCATTGAGATTTCTTTTAGATGAATTAGATTGAGTTCTTTCCCCTAAATCTAGAAGCTATGTCAAAATTCATTCTTTCGCTTTTCCTCCTCATTATCTGCAATTTTTCCTCCGCTCAAACAGCTCGAGGCTATTTTATGCATCCAGACCTAAACGGAGATCAACTTGTCTTCGTGGCGGAGGGTGATATCTGGAGAGTGCCAGTAGCTGGCGGAAATGCCACCCGACTTACCTCACATCCCGGAGATGAGTCTGACCCTAAGATTTCCCCTGATGGCAAATGGGTGGCCTATGCTGCCAGTTATGAAGGACCAACGGAGGTTTATGTGATGCCTATCTCTGGAGGGCTACCTAAGCGATTGACTTATGAACCTTCTTCTTCAGTTCCTACGGCTTGGAAATCTGCAACGGAAATAGCCTATGTCACCAATCAATATTCAAGACTACCAAAACTCAACACGGTAACGGTCGATGTTACCAACGGTGCGAAGAAACTTCTCCCGCTGGAAATGGCAGCAGAAGGAAGCTTCTCTGCTGATGGCTCGACTTACTTTTTTGTACGACCGACATTCCACAATAACGTCACTAAGCGGTACGAGGGGGGCACTGCCCGCCAGCTTTGGAAGTATACCGAAGGAGCTGCTGAAGCAGTAAAATTGACGAGAGATTACAATGGAGAGGATCATCATCCATTGCCGCATCAAGGAAAAGTATATTTTCTCTCCTCCCGAGATGGAATAGTGAATGTGTGGAGCATGGATGAGAACGGGGGTTCACTTACCCAACTCACCAAAGAACCAAGTTTCGATGTTCGGGAGTTTTCGATTTCTGGGAATCAATTAGTTTATCGCGTTGGGGCAGATTTGAAACTTATGGATTTGAGTGCAGGAACAGCAAAAACCCTAGCCATTCAGCTAATCTCAGATTTCGATCAGCTTCGTGAAAAATGGGTTGATAATCCCATGTCCTATCTCAGTAACATGGCTGTGTCCAATGATGGCGAACGAGTAGTAATGACGACGCGCGGACGGATATTCTCTATTCCTGTGAAAGATGGCAGAACAGTTCGGCTCAGTCGAAAAGAAGGTGTCCGCTACCGGGATGCGATTTTCTCCCCTGATGGAAAATCGATTTTAAGCTTTTCAGACGAAACTTCAGAATTTGAAATTCACGAATACAATAGCATGGGAATGGATCAGGGAAAGCAAGTTTCCAAGAATGGAACTACCCTGAAATTTGATATGATTCCTTCCCCAGAGGGATCAATGATTGCCTTCCGGGATTTGAATAATACGATCTGGGTGATGGATAAAGCCACTGGAGCTCAAACAAAAGTGACAGATTCGGATGAAGATATTACGTCGAGTATGTCTTGGTCTCCTGATGGCAAATGGCTCGCTTATGCTCAGGCAGCAAGCAATACTTTTTCCCAAATCCATGCATTCAATATAGAAAGCAAGAAGCGAATCGCTATGACCTCTGACCGGGCAAATAGCCTTAGCCCACAGTGGAGCAAAGATGGCAATTGGTTGTATTTTCTCTCAGATCGTAATTTCCAATCTGCTATAGGTAGTCCATGGGGAACGCGTCAGCCGGAACCATTCTGGGAAAAGCAGATGAAAATCTATCAAATCGGTTTAAAGGATGGTCTTGTTTCACCATTCTTTTTCAACAATGAATTGCAAAAAGAGGCAGAAAAAGCACCTGAAAAGGTGACCGTAACTATCGAAGAAAATGGAATTCAAACCAGGCTTCGTGAAGTGCCAGTTCCTGCAGGGAATTATACCAATCTCATTGTGACTGACAAAGCACTATATTTCCATGAAATAGGCCCTGGAATGGGAGTGTTTTATGGTGGAGGCGGAGGTGGTAATGAGAAAGCACCATTGATGATGGTACCAATTTCCAATAAGCCAGAGCCAAAAGCGTTTATCGATAATGTCAGAAACTATACGGTTTCACTCAATAAGAAATACATCCTAGTTCAGAATGGAAGCATGTTTTCTGTGGTTGAGCTGAGTACTTCTCCAGTTTCTGACCTATCCAAAACCAAAGTGGATATCAGCGGAGTGAAATATTCCATCGATCCAAAGGAAGATTGGAAGCAAATTTTTACCGATGCATGGAGAATGGAACGGGACTATTTTTATGATGCTGGCATGCATGGTGTCGATTGGGATGCGATGTATGAGAAATACCTGCCTTTGGTAGATCGGGTTACCACTCGTGCCGAGCTTTCTGATGTGATCGGGGAAATGGTGGGCGAACTTTCTGTACTTCACACATCTGTAAGAGGTGGAGATCTGCGAGATGGGGAGGACAATATCGGTTTTGGGATGCTTGGTGCAAAACTAAGTCGAAACGATAAATTGAAGGGGTATTCTATTGATCATATCTATTTGTCAGACCCTGATTATCCTGATGAGATGTCACCACTTTCTCATCCTGATCTGATGATAGCTGAAGGAGACATCATCACAACTATTGATGGAGTAGGAGTGATGGAAGTGCCAGATATCTATTATTTATTAAGAGACAAGGCTGGCAAGCAGGTTCGTATTTCCTTGATTTCTGCAGATGGCAAAGCCAAAACAGATCAGATCCTGATGCCTATGTCTTCACAGGCAGAATCTAATCTTCGATACAACGAATGGGAATATACCAGAAGATTAGAGACAGAAGCCAAGTCGGATGGAGCATTGGGCTATGTTCACCTGCGCGCTATGACGTCTGGAGATATTGGTCAGTGGTACAGGGATTTTTACCCTCAGTTCAAAAAAGATGGCTTGGTCATCGATATGCGTCACAATCGTGGAGGTAACATTGATTCCTTTATTTTGGAGAAATTGATGCGGGAGGTTTTCTTCTACTGGAAAAGCAGAAATGGAGAGCCCTATTGGAATATGCCTTATGCTTTCCGTGGTCATTTAGTCTTGTTGGTGGATGAGTTTACTGCTTCAGATGGTGAAGCTTTTGCAGAAGGCTTTCGAAGACTAGGTATGGGTAAAGCAATTGGAGCTAGGACTTGGGGAGGCGAAGTTTGGCTCTCTGGTTCAAACACATTGACTGATAATGGAATTGCACGAGCTCCGATGAATGGTGTCTATGGCGAAGAGGGCGAATGGCTCATCGAAGGAGTTGGCTTTATTCCCGATATCGAAGTGATCAATTTACCTAAGGAGACTTTCGAAGGAAAAGATGCTCAATTGGAAGCTGCAATCGAGCACCTGAAGGCTTTGATCAAGGCTGATCCAAGACCGGTACCACAGGCTCCTGCTTATCCTGACAAGAGTTTTAAAAATGGAAATAATTAATAGCGTGTGGGAAAGACCCTCAAATTAAATGAGTTTTTATATCAGAGAAGTGCAATCTATTTGATTGCCTTCTTTGCGTTTGCTCTCTTAGCTTTTTGGAGTAGTTACTATTCTATTTTGGGTAGGGAAATGTCCTTTTACATGCATTTCCATGGGATATTCATGACGCTTTGGGTACTACTTTTGATTGCGCAGGCCTTTTTGATCCGAATAAAAAAGTATGAAATCCACAGGTTACTAGGGAAGGTTTCATATGTGACTTTCCCCATACTGATTTTGTCCACATTCCTTTTAATCCACGCTACAATCAGAAAAAGTGATGTAGTTGATCTGGGCACCTACTTTTCTACTGCACTAATGATCAATGGTACTATTGTTTTGGTAATCATTTATAGTTTGGGGATTATCTATAGAAAGGATAGGTTGACGCATGCCAGGTATATGTTCTGCACTATTTTTCCTTTGTTCACTCCGATTACCGACCGGATAATATACAAGTACATTCCAAGCCTTATCGAGTATGCCCCAACATTGGAGGGAATGCCGGTTGTTCCATTTTATGGATATGCCATGGCCGACTTGCTTGTGATTGGATTGGCTATTTGGGATTGGAGAGTCCACAGAAGAAAGGGTGTTTTCCTGATCGTTTTAGTACTCTTGCTGTGTTACCACATTTCCTTGTTCACATTCTATAAATTGGAGTTTTGGAAAGCGTTCTCTGTCTGGTTTTATGGACTTAGCCTAACCTGAAATGTAAATGCCCTATAATGCCAGTAAGAGGATAAAAACAACATTATAAGTAGTCAACACTATTTAGGGAGGTACAAAGCTTTTTCCGTCTTTGATCTTCCAGCTTTTTAGCTACACGCAATTTTACTCTGCTGCCGCCGTTCGTGCTCACGAATGGCAAGTCTCATTAGCTGCAAGCAATCTTACTTACTCGATTCTGATGTCTTCCGCCTTCAAATTCAGTAGTCAAGAATATCTCAGCAAGCTTTTCCGCCAATTCATACGATATAAATCGAGCCGGAAGAGCCAATACATTTGCATTGTTATGCTGTCTGGACAAAGCCGCCAAATCCTCGTTCCAGCACAATGCTGCTCGGATTCCCTGGTGCTTGTTGGCTGTGATTGCGACACCATTTCCAGAACCACAGATCACAATGCCCAGCTCATATTCACCGGCTTCGATAGCTGAGCTCAAAGGGTGTACATAATCTGGATAATCCACAGATGCATCGGTGGAGGGACCAAAATCCTTCACCTCATATCCTAGCGCCTCGAGTTTCGCAACCATTTTGGCTTTGTACTCTACTCCTGCGTGATCTCCTCCTATTGCTATTTTCTTTGCCATAATTTTTTCTTAAAGACCGAAGCCGGAAGACAGGAGACCGAACTAAGGCCTTCCATCTTGTCTATTGGTTCTTATCTCTTGATTCTAAAATCTTGCTACTTACTACTAGTATCTAACCTTAAAGTGCATCATCAATATCTTCCTTCGCTTTTTTTGCAGCTCTTTTTCTTTCCAGTCTTTTCGCAATCTGAATCCCAGCTTCATAAAGCACCAGAATCGGCATTGCAATCAGAATCTGGCTAATCACATCCGGAGGTGTGATGATAGCCGACAATACCAAGATCACCACGATCGCATGTCTTCTATAGGATTTCAGCATGCCTGAAGTCACCAAACCAGACATCGCCAAGAAATAAACTACCACCGGAAGCTGGAACATGATCGCAGAAGCAAGTACCAACATCGTGAGTGTAGAGATGTAAGAAGTAATGTCAAATTCGTTTAGAATCGAGGGATCCAGCTGATAGTTAGAGAGGAAGTTGATCGAAAGCGGGGAAAGGATAAAGTATCCGAATCCTGCTCCCATGAAGAATAGTAAACTCACAAAGAAGACTGCTCCTCTTGCTGCGTTCTTCTCCTGATCATACAATCCCGGACTGATGAATCTCCATACCTCCCAGAATACGAAGGGAAATGAAGCGATGAATCCCACCACAAAACTTGACGTCATGTGCATGGTAAACTGACCTGTCATTTGCCTACTTTGGATAGTAAATGGAAGTTCGTCTATACAGAGCGCAGGCAATCCTACGTAATCACTGAGTTCACATAGCCATCTGTAAGTGACAAAGTCAACTTTGGATGGACCTAGGATTACTACTCCGAAAACGAAGCTTTTGGCCAAAAAGGCCGCAACAGATAAAATTAGGATAGCAGCTACTGATCGAAGCAAATGCCAACGCAATGCTTCTAAATGGTCCAAAAAGGACATTCCTCCTTCTTCTTCCTCTTCTTGATATTGATCTAACGCCACGTGTGGTCTATAATTCTAGTATAATGGAAACTGATTCATCCAAGCATTTACTTCGCTACGGATGTTTGCCAATTCGGCTTCATTCTCATGATTTACCAAAGCTCTGTCGATCAGGTTCACAATTTTTACCATATCGTCCTCTTTCAAGCCTCTGGTGGTGATCGCTGCCGTTCCTATTCTCATTCCTGAGGTAACAAACGGAGATTTTGTATCAAATGGAACCATGTTTTTATTGATGGTGATATCCACTTTGCCAAGCGTCTGCTCGGCGATTTTGCCAGTTAAGTCTTTATTTCTAAGATCGATAAGCATCATGTGATTGTCTGTTCCGCCAGAGATAATTTGATATCCAAGACTTACGAACTGATCAGCCATTACGGATGCGTTCTTTTTCACCTGAAGGACATAATGCATGTATTCGTCGGAAAGACATTCTTCGAAAGCAATAGCTTTTGCCGCGATGATATGCTCCAACGGCCCTCCTTGAGTTCCTGGGAATACGCCCATATCCAGCAAAGAAGACATCTTTTTGATTTCTCCTTTTGGAGTAGTCAATCCCCAAGGATTATCAAAATCCTCACGCATCATGATCATTCCACCTCTTGGACCTCTCAGAGTCTTGTGAGTAGTGGTAGTCACAATATGACAGTGGTCCAGCGGATCATTCAAAAGTCCTTTTGCAATCAATCCAGATGGATGAGAAATATCTGCCAAAAGAATCGCTTCCACTTGATCCGCTATCTCTCTCAATCGTGCATAATCCCAATCTCTGGAATAAGCCGAAGCTCCACAGATGATCAATTTAGGAGAAACTTCCAGCGCTTTTTCTTCCAACTTATCGTAATCTATTCTTCCAGTTGCTTCCTCCACTCCGTAAAAGTGTGGATCATATAACTTTCCTGAAAAATTAACCGGAGAACCATGAGTCAGGTGACCACCATGTGATAGGTCAAAGCCTAAAATCGGATCGCCAGCTTTCAAACATGCCAATAAAACAGCAGCATTCGCCTGGGCACCTGAGTGAGGCTGTACATTGACCCAAGTCGCCCCGAAAAGCTCCTTTGCACGGTCTATCGCCAATTGCTCGATTTTATCCACAACTTCGCAACCGCCATAGTAGCGCTTGCCCGGAAGACCTTCAGCATATTTGTTTGTCAGCACACTTCCCGCAGCTTCCATCACTTGTTTGCTGGTGAAGTTTTCGGAAGCAATCAGTTCGATGCCTCTCTTTTGTCTGTCCTCTTCTTCGTTGATTAGGTCGAAAACAAGCGAATCTCTTTTCATAATCAGGGGTTTGAAAGCAAATTTTAATGGAAAGGTAGCCAGATGGCCTACCTGCAAATGTGCCCAAAAATAGTCCGAAAGTCCCGATTATCCAATCCAAAAATGGTATTGGAATTTCCAATTCTAAGGAATTGTTATTTTTGGCGGATGATTGATTTCAAATTCCAGCCTGAAAGCTATTTTACGGAAGGAACTACTTCTGTTTTATTAGTAAAATTGAACTACCCTGAGAGCCAGTGGGGAGAGCAAATTAGCATTTATGCACATTTTCTGGAGCTTAAGATCCAGTTTGAGGCGGTTGATTTCTATGGAAATGATTACATGCTATACCCATCATCTAGTTTTGAGCCTTTGTCTATGGAGGATATAGTCTATCTAGTCGAAGGAATGCAGGTGAATACAGATGGGATGGAGGGAAATATGGAACTGATCTTAGACGGAATTCCTGAAGTCGAAAGTGACGTCTACCCTGAGTTGAGTAGATATTTTGAGGAAAAGAGAAAAAATTACGGATTGGATTAAAAATCCAACAAGGCTTGCTTTTGCTCTGAAACTTGATGTGTGCGAAACCAATATTCGTAGGTTTCAAAATCCAGACAATCGGTAAATTCGCTTCCTTGAAACATGATTTTCTTCAGGCAACTAATTGGAAGCCATGATTTCAACTTCAATGATTGCTCCTTTGAGAGCTGTGAAAGCTGAATCCATTTTCTTCCATTGATAAAAATCGGTATAAGTTTAGTCATAGATTCTCGGTTATTTAGACCAAAAGTATACTGATAATCAGCAAAGTACAATTTTGCCAAATTAATTTTATGTTAACAAAAAATACCCGCAATCCAAAATCAGCATGACAGGAGCTATCATTGCGTTTTTATGTCTTCTGTTCGGGCTTTTTCTTCAGAAACAACCTAATCTTCCGCAGGAAAAAATCACGAAATGGGTCAATGCCTATCTTCTCAACATTGTTCTCCCTGCTCTTGCGTTGTTATATATTCCTCAAATAAACCCCGGCTGGGATTTACTGATTCCCGTCTCCTCGGCATGGTTTACCTTCTTACTTTCTTGGCTGATTTTTGGTATGTTGGGCAAAGTCTTAAAGTGGGATAACCAATTAACCGGATGTCTTGTGATTGTGGCTGGCTTGGCGAATACTTCCTTCTTAGGCTTTCCTGTGGTGGAGGCACTGTATGGAAAAGAGGCCTTGCCCATAGCATTACTTATAGATCAAGGCGGATCCTTTCTTTTAGTTTCTTCTCTATCGATTTTGGTCGGCTCGATCTATTCCCACAAAGAAGGTAATCTGAGCGAAATCCCGCTGAAAATCATAAAATTCCCACCATTCGGTTTTCTTCTGCTCACTATAGCGATGAGCATACTAGGCTGGAAGACTCCGGAGTTTCTTATTCCCATCGTTTCGCTCATAGGCAAAACAATGGCTCCAGTGGCGATTTTCGCAATCGGCCTCAAGTTCTCGTTGGATTTTGACTCCCTGAGTTCCAAATATTATTGGTACGGAATGGGCTACAGGCTTTTGCTGGCTCCTTTGATCGTTTGGCTTATTTACCAAAATATTCTCCCAGAAAATAGCCTTGAACTGAAAGTCACAGTTTTGGAGAGTGGCATGGCTCCAATGATTACGGGCTCTATTGTCGCCATCCAATACGACCTCAAACCAAAATTAGCCACACTTTTAGCAGGATTGGGAATACCAATCTCGCTGGTGACACTTATGGTTTGGTATTATTTCCTTAGCTGACTAGGCCCAAGCGGTTTTCAAGTTGGCTAAAATCTCCTCGTGGATTTTTTCATTCGTAGACAAAATCTCTCTGCCGAATACAAAATCTCTTCCTCCGGAGAAGTCAGTCACTTTTCCTCCCGCTTCTTCCACGATCAAAGTACCCGCAGCTACATCATAGGAATTCAGGTTATACTCAAAAAATCCTTCGACGCGACCAGCAGCGACATAACAAAGATCTACCGCTGCACTGCCGAATCTACGGGCACCATGGGAAGATTTCATGATTGATTTCAAAGCGGCTAGGTATTTATCAATCAAATCGAAATTACTGTATGGAAATCCCGTCGCTATCAGCGATTCGGAAAGCGTTTTTGCTTCACTTACTCTAATCCGGGTATCGTTACAGAATGCTCCTCCACCTTTCATAGCATAGAAGCACTCGTGGAGATTCACTTCATAGACTACCCCCAAAATCACCTCGTCACGCTCCATCAAAGCAATACTTACAGAATAAATCGGTACGCCGTGAATAAAATTAGTGGTGCCGTCCAACGGATCTATCACCCAGTTGAACTCTTCCGCCTGTGTGGTATTAGTACCCTCTTCGGTAATAAAGCCGGCCTCAGGAAAGATTTGAGAAAGCTTATTCACAATGATCTTTTCTGCTTCCTTGTCCACATAGGAAACAAGGTCATTGACGCCTTTGTGCTCTACTCGTTCTGGGTTGAAGTGACGCCTTTCCCTGCGGATAAAAGCGCCGGCTTCTTTGGCTATTTCCTGAGTTTTCTCAAGAAGTAGCGTAAGTTTTTCTGTTGAGATCATAAAAGTTGATTTTCTAAATCAGGATTTGGGATTCTTACCTGCCACTGTAAGGACGATTTCGCCTTTTAGGGTGTTTGTTTCGTAATATTCAATTAACTCGGCTAAGGTGCCTCTCACGTTCTCCTCGTGGAGCTTAGTAAGTTCGCGGGATACGCAGGCTTGCCTTTCTGCTCCGAAAGCTTCAGCTAGCTGCCCCAGCGTTTTCAGGAGTCGATGTGGTGATTCATAAAAAATGATGGTTCTCACTTCTTCGATCAGTCCATCAAGTCTGGTCTTTCTCCCTTTTTTGTGAGGCAAAAACCCTTCGAATACAAAACGGTCATTGGGCAAGCCACTATTGACCAAAGCAGGTACAAATGCTGTAGCTCCAGGAAGGCACTGCACATCCAAACCAGCGGCAAGAACTTCTCTGACTAAGAGAAATCCAGGATCCGAAATAGCAGGTGTACCAGCATCGCTGATTAAAGCGAATACTTCACCTCTATTCATCCGCTCGACTAGCTTCTCGACTGTCTTATGTTCGTTGAAAATATGGTAGCTCTGAAGTGGTCTGGAAATTTCTAGATGTTTCAGCAATTGGCCACTAGTACGTGTATCCTCAGCTAGAATCACATCAGCCGTTTTCAGTACTTCAATTGCCCTGAGCGTGATATCTTTAAGGTTACCAATTGGGGTAGGTACCAAAAATAGGTTTGGGGAAGTTTCACTCATTAATTGATCTCATCAATGGCTTTCGCTAATTCACGATCTTTTTTTGTCACGGTATTTCCTGAGTCGTGTGTAGTCAGCTCGATTTCTACTGTATTGTAAACATTACTCCAGTTTGGATGATGCTGCATGCCCTCGGCCAGAAATGCCACTCGGGTCATGAAGCCAAAAGCCTCTTTAAAATCTTTGAACTTGAATGTTTTTTTAAGTTTGTTATCTTCTTCTTTCCACATAAATCATTGAGTTTAAAGTGATATTAATCCTTCTATTTCGGCAGCTTCTTCGTAGATTTTTATTATCTGATCGGGGTCTTTCATCATTGCCTGAATAGTGGCGCTCACGTACTTACCTCCAGAACTCGCTTTAGTTGTCACCTCATGTTTGGGAAATAAGGCTACTACCTCGTTTTCTTTTTCGTTAGGAACTATAAATTTAAACATATAAAGCTGTGGGAATTCACCACTGGCTATTAATTTTTCCTTAAAGTTTTCTTTATCGAATTCCTTTTTGTCCATAGATAGGGAGCGATTGTCAAATTACGTTTCGAATATAAACAAAGAACCCATGCTGTGGGGCATGGGTTCCGATTCTAGTTTCTTTCTTTATTAAAAGAATTTATATCTATAGTCCTTGACGCCTGCCAAATCTTGCAGTGCCATCATTACAGAATATGTCGTACGCTGGGAAGCATTCTGTGTCAATTGACCCTGGTAAGCAGAATAGTCTCCGATTTCAGCCGCTGGAGTCAATGCATTCAGTTTACCTACGATCACGCCCACATCCTCACGAATTGGCTGGGTCATTTGACCTTGCTCAATTCCGAAGATCGCACCGATCGCACGTGGAGCAAAACCTACTCCTGGGATTACGTTGGCACTTAGTTTCAAATCAGGAATCTCGTTTAGAGAAGCAGCCTCAGGGAATACAGCTTTCATATCTTCCAATGAAGTTTTACCAGCAAGCTTTTCTTTGATGACTTCAGCTTTTTTCTCATTTCTAACCTGAGCTTCTACTTGTTCTTTCACATCTGCTAGCTCCAAGTCGCCTTCGTCTCTCTTGCTTACTAAAGTAGCAACGATGTAAGAATTGTCAAGCTCAAATACGTCAGAAACCTCACCTGTAGAAGTCCCATCAGCAAATGCCCAACGAATTACTTCTCTAGCGTTTTGAAGGTTGTTGATATTTCTAGCACTAGCGTCTACATTATTTGCCTGTAGAATTCTGTAATTATCAGTAGTAGCATTTTCAGTAAACTCATTTCTGTTTCCAGCATTCGCTGCAAAGGAATCTGCATTTCTGAAAGCTTCGTTTCTAGTGGCATCACTAGCTACCAATTCCAATTCTACAGTGGCTATTTTGGTATAAGTAGTTTTAGGCATTTCAGTCACCTTGATGATGTGGTAGCCATATTCTGTCTCTACCAGATTATCTAAGATGCCTGGAGCTTTTGCAGCATAAGCCGCGTCTGCGAATTCTGTAACGAAATCAGCTTTTGCAAACCAGCCTAAATCTCCGCCAGTTTGAGCAGTACCGTCTTGTCCGTATTGTCTAGCAGCTACTTCGAAGTTGCCGTCAGCTTTCACCTGTGCAAGAACTGTTTCAGCTTGCGCCTCTACAGCTGCTTTTCCAGCATCATCCATTCCTTCTGTACTGAATAGAATATGGGAAGCTCTCAATCTTGGAGTTCCTTCGTATTGATCAGAGATCTTATAAGATACGTAAGTTGAGTTAGCAGTGATAAAAGGACCATAAGTCTCGCCTGCTTGAATATCAGGGACGTTATTCGTCAAATTGATTGGAAGCTCGTCACCTGGTCTTACTGTCAAAAATGGCGCTTGACCTTCAGAGTTTCTCAATGCAAAAAGCGAATCGTTCTCAGTAGTTTTCAACTCCTCAGTCAATTCTTGAATCTGAGAAATAACTTCTGATGAATCTGCTCCACTTGGCTGAATGCTGAATGTTACATACTCGATGCTAGCTGCATTTCCAGCGTTAAACTTGCTTTTGTTCTTAGTCAAATATGCTTGCATTTCACTTTCAGAAACTGTCACATCTGCATCGGGTACAGCATAGAAAGGAACGAAAAGAATAGAAGCATCTGCGATAGTGTTCGCTGCTTTGTATTCTACTTTAGCTTCAGCTTGAGTTGCAAACTCAGAAGTAGCGAGCATGTTGTCATATTTGATTCTTAATCTTGAGTCAGCAAAAAGCTGCTCTTGTTGATTCCAATATGCCTGCTGCGCTGGATCTGCAGTTTCCAAAGATTGTAGGAAAGCTACCAATTGACTTTTGTCAAACTGACCAGTCTGCGGATTTACCAATTGCTGACGCAATTCCGGAACGATGTTTTTGCCCTGAACCATGTCAACTAATTCAGCATCAGAAATAGTCAAGCCTAACTTCTCATATTCTTCTTTGAACACGCGCTCCACAATCATTGATTGCCAAGCTTGCTCTCTGATAGAATACAGTTCTACTTCAGAAGGAACTCTTCCAGTACGCTGCTGATTGGCAATTTTGAATTCTTCCACGCGGGCGATATACTCTTCGTAAGTGATATCTTCACCAGCAATCTCACCCACTATGTTCTGACTTGAGCCTAGAAGGGAGGAATTTGGGCTTAATAAATCTCCTCCTAAGAGGAATAAAATCAATCCGCCGGCAATTACGCCGATCATCAGACCAGTTCGTTGTCTAATTTGTTTAATTAACGCCATTATTATTACTACGCTTTTTTAGAGAGTCGCAAAATAAGAGCATTACTAACGAAATTCAAAATATATTCTGAATCAAACGCTTAACTAGAAAATTCCAGAGCTATTTATTTTCAAGCGAACTGTCTCTATTCTATGCTCTTGCTTGGTCACCACAGTGAAATTATATGCTTCAAAAGTAACTGATTCCCCCTTCTTTGGAAGGTTTTCAGTAAGCGAAAGAATCAGGCCGGATAGGGTCTCAAAGTCTCCTATGGGCAATTCCCATCCATATTTATCATTGAGGTAGTCAATTTCATGACGCGCGCTGAGCAAATATTCCTGGTCTGAAATTTTCTGCTCGATCAAATCATCCGAGTCATACTCATCCTCGATTTCCCCAAAAATCTCCTCAATAATATCTTCCATAGAAACTATCCCAGATGTGCCTCCAAACTCATCAACTACCAAAGCCAGGCTTTTTCGCTCCTGAATAAATTGAATCAGCAACTCATTAGCCAAGGCAGATTCCGGAGCAATAATAATCGGGGTTAGGATTTCTTCGATGGTTTTAGGCTTTTTGAAAAGCTCTAATTGGTGGCAATAGCCAATCACATCATCGATAGACTCCCGATATACGATGACTTTAGAATGCCCACTTTCTTCAAATACCTGCTTCAATTCTTCGATAGCATCTTCCACCTCCACAGATACAATGTCGGTACGGGGCACCATACATTCGCGCACACGAACGGTTTTAAACTCTACTGCATTATCAAAAATCTTCGTATCGATTTCCACATGCCCTTCTTCTTTCCCTTTATGAATATGATTTTGGACAAAGCTATTGAGATCTGTAACCGTAAAAACAGGCTTGTCCTCACTGTATTCCAATCGGAGAATTTTGGTTATAAAAAACCTGGAAAGGCCTACCACAGCCCAAACAACTGGATAGAACAAAATATAAATAACCCAAAATGGGAGAGAAAAGAAATTCAACATGCTGTTTGGGTTCAGCATGAAAAGACTTTTTGGCAAAAACTCAGCAGTGATCAGGACAACTATGGTGGAGATCACTGTTTGTAGCAAAAGTACAATGGCATCGTTGGCGTAGCCATCTAACAAGTTTTTCAGCGGATCTTCCATCAAGTAAGCCATGAAAATACCATAGAGAACCAACATGATGGTATTGCCCATCAGGGTGGTACCGATGAACTGCCCAGGACGCTGTACAAATACGCTTAAGATCTTACCTGTGAGGTCACCTTGCTTATTTTGAAGCTCTATCTGAAGCTTATTCGCTGAGATAAACGCGATTTCCATTCCTGAGAAAAAGGCAGACATCGCAAGGGTGATAATCACATAAATCAAATAATAACTAATTTCCATTCTTAACGCTTTTTGCGGGGTTGGGTCTTTTTCTTAGGGGTAGGAGGCTCTTCGGGTTTTTGCATTTTGCGGTACTGAAACCAAAATAGTAAGGCTACCGCAAACATAAAAATTGCATACGAAGCACCTACTCCTTGGGTAATAGTCTGGTGGATGCCAACAATCATCAGTGCCAGTGAAAGCGATAATATTAATGCGTCAAGTAATTTCATGTTGAATAATATTGAAGTAAACTGAACGAGTAAAGTTCAGTTTTATTTACTAAGAAATTTCTTTCTAAAGAATTCATTTAAAGCCCATCGTCGGTCAATTCCAACTTGCTTTCCCTGATATCTTTCAAGGAATAATTCGTAAAAGTTTCATCGGCTTCCAATGCAGATCCAAAGAAAAATGTATTTCCCTCCTGTACTCTTACAAACTTCTCAGTATATATTTTTTTCTTATTTGGCTCCCAAAAAAGCTCTTCTGACTGCAGCTTTTGGTCTTTTACTAAGTTGTGAACCTGTACGTCTCCCTCTCCTTTGAAGATATTTTCCTGCTTAAATAAATATCCTCGGTCAGCTGTCAAGGTAGTACTCAATTGACCATCCTTTTCAAAAATCTGAATCTCTATTCCCTCAGGAAACTCCATATTTCCATTGGCGAATTCCAATTGCTTGGGAGCTTTGATTTCTGAACGGACTATGGCAGAATCACTCTGAATCAGGTGAAAATTAGTACTCATGTTCGTGGGACCTTCATACTCCTCAAGCAGAGATGCATCTATATCCTCCCTGCAGGAGCTCGTTACACTGAGTACACAAATAAGTAAGAAGAAAATTAGTATGGTTTTCACGGCTCAAAGATACTTGAAAATTGCTTTAGTCTATAAATGAAAAAAGGCAGCCCGAAGACTGCCTTTTAATATTAAATAAGATATTAATCTCTAGTAGCTAAGGTGACAGTCTCACCAATCCAACATCCAGTGTTAATGGTTTGACCAGCCTGCATACCTTCTGTAAACAACTCTTCTTTAGAAGGGAATCTAGATCTCGCATTCGCCATTCCAGAAGAATCACCTGCTCTTTGGTAAGCATTATAAGCTGCGATATAGATTGAATAATCTTTCACACGGCTATTTCCTGCTTTACAATCATTGAAGGAGTTCATGTACATTCCTGCAATCATGGAGTAGATATCTGAAGTTCTAGATGAATCCAGATTAGCAGCTTCTCTTGCTGCAGTTCTTGCAGCAGACTTTTTGCCTTGCTTCAGGTATATTTTTGCCAATTCAAATTGTGCCTCCGCTTTTTGAGTATCATTCTCAGCAAGAGTTAGTGCTTGACTCCACATTTCCTCTGCTTTTGCAGCATTATCTTCCTGCATATACCTCATCGCAATTACTTGGGATGTAGAGAATGAAGGCTCTTTCGCATGCTTGATCTCTAGTGCTTGTAAGAAGGCATCAGTATTAAAGCATTTATATTGTACAGAATACTTGAAGATTTGGTCAGCAAGAGCCTCATTAGTTGGATCAGCTATCAATTTTGGACCCAATGTATTTTCAATGAATTCACAATCAATAAGCTCCATAGCTACCAATAGAGTTTCCAAAGTAGACTTTTGACTGGAAACATCTGTTCCTTCTGCTGCAGCTTTGTCTAGCATTTTATTGATTTTGTCATGAATAGCTAGAATCTCTTCACCCGTATAAGCTTGGTGATAAGCATAATTTCTATAGATAAGATCAAAATAGGCAGCGGTCAGTTGATAGTTGATAGTACCATTAAGTTCCATTGCTTTCTCAAAGTCTGCAATAGGACCTTCCAACATATCTTTATCACCTTTGTAGTATTGGTATCCGTAATATGCCTTATTCTCGATCCAGTTTTTCTCATTATCGTAGATTTCGCCTCTTTTATTGAATAGCAAAATCACAGAATCTTGATAAACTCTTTTTTGAGCTTCGTCAGTGGTAATCTTTGAAGCTTCATCATAAATTTTGATACCATTCTGATAGATAGACTCATTCAGCTCAGGTACATTGGTTAGCAACCAATGCAGGGGATGTGTAGCTTCTATAACCTGATCAGAATTCATATAATCAGTATAGGCTGCATTTAATTCTCTTGCTTTAGCTTCTTGCGCAGGATCAGATGGAAAATTCCATCCTTCTTGAGCTTGGACCATGCCGGCCAGAAGCAGGGCAGTAAGCCCTAGGATTGTAGATTTAATTTTCATTTTCATAATGGTTTAATTCGGCACAATTTAATCTTCATGTCTAAATCCAAGTTTTAGGATTTAACCATTTTGATTGAATGGTTTGGTTAATTATTAGTCAAATACTCGTTTGAAGAACCAACTATTATCATTCAATGATAAACCTAAGGTTACGTTCACATAGTTCTCTCTGATCAGGCCATTATCAGTGGTTCCCCGCTGACCTACCTTCACTGCGAAATTCAATAATGAAAGTTGATTCACAGGAAGTGAAGCTCCAAAGTTAATGCCAAGGTCATTAATATTTGTCTCGTTCAAATAATATGGAGTCTGTTGGTATTCCAATCCGACTCTATAAGTCCCCCTCTTCAATGGACTATCTACATTAAGATAATCCGGTGTAAACTGGATTCCCAAGCCTACCTTAATTGCTTCCTGCAATCTAATAGGATCGTCGAGCAAAGATCTGAACTTTTTAAAGTCCTGATATTGGCCTTCTAATCCGATTACAAATTTGTTGTTTTTCTCGTAAGAAACCCCGAATCCGTAGCGATTAGGGATATAAATGCTACCTGGCTCGTCGTTAGCAATCAAGTCTCCATCCGAATCCGGATCGCTAGCTTGGCCAAATGCTGCGAGCTTGGCAAAAGCTTTTCCATTAACATCTCCTAAATGCTGATAAATGGCACCCATGTGAAGCTTGCTCTTTGTGTTCAACGGGATGAAGTAATATGCACCCGCTTTGATACCCACATCACTAACTGTTAATCTTTCATAATATTCTGTGACATTCCCGACCGGAGCTCCTTCATCACTAAAAAGTGCCAACTGATCCGTGCGAATTGTTGACCCAAAAAGATAGGATCCTTGTAGTCCAAGACTGAAATTCTTGGCAACTACCATCCCCAAACTTAAGTAAGCTTCGGAAATACCACCATCACCTTCTATATCATTGAATGCCCTTACCTCAGCATTCTCTACGGTACTTTGTATTCTCAATCTATAGTTCACACTGGTGATTTGATTCAAGCCAAAGCCTACTGTAAACTTATTTACTTTCACTGGAAGTGAAAATGCAACATAAGACAATCCACCGCCATCTACATCAGAAGTTTCCGTACCGTTATTGGCAGCGATTTTTTTGTAATTCAGTGCCGCCTCAAAATTAAAAATTGTGTTTTTGGTAGAAAGGGCCGGGTTAACTGTGTTCGGATTCCATGGAGTACCGTAACTTATGCCAAGCCCCCCCATTCCTTGATTATTGGTAAGGCCTGAATAATTAAATTCACCGATACCTAAGGCACTATAAGTAGATGCGCTGGTCTGTGCCTGCGTTTCCGTAAATAAGAAAAGGGTGCATAGTACACCCAGCAATTGCAATTTGATTTTACTCAACATTGTGGTTTAGAATAGAATTCAATCCGTATAGGACCAAATTTGGGACTACAAATATGAGGTCTTTTGCCAATGAATCAAAAGATTGGGCGTCTCCACCGCTAACAAAGACCTCAATTTCTGGAAATTTTTTAGTGTATGCTTCTATTTGCCCTCGTATTTCGAATTCAACTCCGTACCAAATACCGATTTGCATACAGGTGATGGTATTGTTGCCGATTAATTCAGCAGGTTTATATTTCAGATCAACCAATGGCAATCTCGCTGTTTGATCTTTCATAGCTTTGGCACGCATCCCGAGACCAGGACTGATGGCTCCTCCCAAATACGAGTTTCTTTCATCGATAAGATCAAAAGTAATACAAGTTCCTAAGTCTATTGCGAGAACGGGTCCCTTACCCCGCATCGCCCAAGCTCCTATTGCTCCAGCTATTCGGTCTAGGCCTAAAGTTGCCGGAGTTCCGTATGAATTAGTAATGGGCAGTTTGGTGTCAGAACTTAGGTAGGCAAATTGAAAGGGGATTAATTCCTGCAATTCTTCTTGACTCCACCTTACAGAACTGATTAAACACTGATCAAATGAAACTGATTTCCAATGCGTTAATGCATTATCTAGCGTGTCAAAGACATCTTCCTCGATCAACTTTTCCCCTTCAAAGAAAGCTGATTTGATTCTAGTATTACCAATATCTATAATGAGATTAGTCATGCAGGTTAATTAATAGTCTGCAAAATAGCCATTCAAAAAAAGTAGTGCCTTTTCTCCGTGTTAAATTATCTTTGAGCTAGTTGGTACTTAACAAACTTTAACCCATGAGTCCTACCCAATACACCATGATCGGATTGATGTCTGGTACTTCCGGAGATGGATTAGACATAGCTTATTGCAGCTACGAACTTCATGATCAGTGGTCTTACGAGATTTTAGATGCAGTAACTGCTCCTTTTCCAGAAGAATTAGGATCAAAGCTCATGAATTGTCACAAGCTCTCCGCTTTGGAGTTGGCACTTCTGGATGTGGATTTTGGAAAGTGGATGGGAGAAAAAGTAAGGCAATATTGTAGCGAAAAGCAAATCAAACCTATGGCTGTTTGCTCTCACGGGCATACCGTATTCCACCAGCCAGCTAGGCAGCTGAGCCTTCAGATCGGGAATGGCTGGGCCCTTCATGAAGCTTCAGGCGAGAAAGTAATCAATGATTTCCGAATGCATGACGTGCAGCTTGGCGGGCAAGGAGCGCCCTTGGTTCCCATCGGAGACCATTTGCTTTTCTCCTCAATTGATTTTTGTATCAACCTGGGAGGAATAGCAAATATTAGCATGGAATCCTCAGGTAAGCGGATCGCTTTTGATACCTGTCCTTTTAATCTCTTGCTAAATTCCGAGGCAAAAAAATTAGGTGCCGAGTATGATAAAGGAGGTGTGTGGGCAAAGGAGGGTAGGTTACATACACCCCTATATGAGGCTTTAAATGCACTTTTTTATTATTCCAAGTCAGAAGTAAAGTCTTTGGGTAGAGAGGATCTGGAAAATGATTTCATCCCACTTATAAATTCTAGTGGCCTTTCAGAAAAAGAGGTCCTCAGAACTCTTGTGGAGCATTTTGCTTTTCAAATCGCCAAAGTTATCAAGTATCATCAAAGCAATGATCAGCCTTCTGTTCTGATTACTGGAGGAGGTGCATATAATTCATTTTTTATAGAATGTCTGGCCAAACAGCTTGATAATAAATGGGTTCATGCTTGTGCTGCACAGGAACTTATAGAATTTAAGGAAGCATTGATTTTTGGATTTCTTGGAGTGTTGCGTCTTCGCAATGAAAATAACTGCTTGGCTTCTGTCACAGGAGCAAGAATTGACTCATGTGGTGGAGTAATTTATGGTTAACCGCCCGTCAGACTTCATGTAACAACACTGGTTTATTTTTCTATTTTTGCCCTATTATAAACCCAAATTACATGCAGGAATTACTTAAAAAATTTGAAAACAAGCAGCCAGAAATCACTTTTGAATGGAGCGACAGCGAATCAGAAGCAGAAGGTTGGGTGGTGATAAATTCTCTTCGGGGAGGAGCTGCCGGCGGTGGTACTCGAATGAGAAAAGGGCTAGATAAGCGTGAAGTAGAATCTCTTGCCAAAACTATGGAGGTGAAGTTTACTGTCTCTGGTCCCGCTATTGGTGGTGCAAAATCAGGAATCAATTTCGATCCAAATGATCCCCGCAAAGATGAAGTTCTCCGACGCTGGTACAAAGCTGTCATTCCATTGTTAAAAAGTTATTACGGTACAGGTGGTGATTTGAATGTGGACGAAATCCATGAGGTAATTCCAATCACGGAATCCTATGGATTATGGCACCCGCAGGAAGGAGTCGTAAACGGTCACTATCATGCTACAGAACCTGAGAAAATCAGAAAAATCGGCCAATTGAGACAGGGAGTTTCAAAAGTTCTCGAAGATCCTGATTTTACTCCCAATGGACCAAAGAAATATACCGTAGCAGATATGATTACGGGTTTTGGTGTGGCCGAAGCTGTACGACATTATTACACCATTTGGGGAGGAAGTATTAAAGGAAAGAGAGCGGTCATCCAAGGATGGGGAAATGTGGGAGCTGCTGCTGCCTGCTTCTTAGCTGTGGAAGGCGTGAAAATAGTTGGTATTATAGATCGAGACGGAGGCGTTATCAACGAAAACGGCTACACACTAGATGAGGTGCGAGAGCTCTTCCTCAATAGAAAAGGGAATAAACTCGTAGCAGAAAATCAACTGACGTTTGAAGAGATCAATGAAAAAATTTGGGATCTGGAAAGTGAAATTTTCATTCCGGCAGCATCCTCCAGACTGATCACCCAGGACCAAGCAGAGCGAATGGTCAATGCAGGTTTGGAAGTTATTTCCTGTGGAGCAAATGTGCCCTTTGCTGACCCAGAGATTTTCTTCGGTCCTATTGGTGTTTGGACTGATCAGCGTGTTTCTGTCATTCCAGATTTCATAGCAAATTGTGGGATGGCTCGTGTGTTTGCATACTTGATGACTGATAATGCAGAAGTCACCGATAAGGCTATATTTACAGATGTCAGCAAGACTATAGAAAAAGCGCTTTTGAAGGTAAATTCGAAAAATCCTGAAAAAGTTAAACTAGCGGAAAGCTCCTTTAGCATAGCTTTAGCACAACTCGTGTAAAATCATGCTTTCTCTTTGCCCTGATGGAGTTAATTTTTGATTAATTCCATCAGGATGGAATGTTTTGATTGTGCTGTATCAGCCAAAATCTGTAGTTTAGCAGAAGCCACAGCAGTACAACAACAATTAATTAATTGCTTAAATTAACCGAAAAGAACCCCCAGTATACCCTGTTAGCCTAATGAAGAATTTTATCTTTAGTTTCTCCATACTTTTCGGTTTATTATTTTTTGGTGGGATAGGCACGCAATATACCTATGCTCAAACCACTGATAATGAGAACGTATTCTTAGCTCAAGTTGATCATGTAGATGCTGATCAAGTCGGAACACATGAAGATTTGGTGGAAGAAGCAGTGGAGGAGGAACATCATACAGCACCTATTTGGCTTGTCATTCCTTTTGTAGCTCTACTACTCATGATTGCCACAGGACCGCTGTTCTATGAGCATTTTTGGCACCACAATTATCCTAAAATTGCTATCGGATTCGCGTTGTTAGTCGTTTTCTACTATTTATTTATCCTAGGAAATGTCCATGCACCCGTCCATGCGCTGGCCGAATATATTCAGTTTATAGCGCTGCTAGCATCTTTATATATCGCTTCGGGAGGCATATTGATAGAGATAGATAAGAAAGCTACACCATTTGCAAACGTAACCTTGCTAGTCATTGGTGCGCTGATTTCTAATCTGATCGGAACTACAGGAGCTTCCATGCTTTTGATCCGACCATTCATCAGACTGAATAAAGGTAATATTCAGGCATATCACATCATATTCTTCATATTTATGGTGAGTAATGTAGGTGGTTCACTCACTCCGATCGGCGATCCACCGCTATTTTTGGGTTTCCTGAAAGGCATACCATTCTTTTGGACACTAGAACATAACTGGCCTGCATGGATATTTACTTTAGTGATGTTGGCTGTGGTGTTCTATTTCATTGATAAAAAAATTGGAAGAGCCAACGATGATAATGAACTGGAAGAAACTGTTTATACTAACAAATTTTCTTTAGTAGGAATTAAGAATTTTGGATGGTTATTTATTATTATTTGTTCAGTATTCCTTGATCCAAATGTGATAGAGGGCGTTCCGGCTATCGTCTATGACGGGCAGAAATTCTCTTACATCAGAGAAATTATCATGCTTACAGTAGCCTTCCTTTCCTATCGGTTTGCTGACCAGCGAGCTATTAAAGGCAATGAATTCAATTTTGAGCCTATTCGGGAAGTAGCTTTTATATTTATAGGAATCTTCGGCACTATGATGCCTGCATTGGAACTTGTAGGTGCTTTTGCCAAATCTCCTGATGGCGCTGCTATGATTACCCATAATACGCTGTATTGGGGAACTGGAATTTTATCAGGATTTCTAGACAATGCACCTACCTACTTGAACTTCTTAGCCGCTGCTATGGCTTCCAAAGGCGCATCTATCAATAATATTGAAGAGGTTAGGCAATTTGCGGCTGACGGATACCATGATTCAGCATTTGAGTTAATGGCGATTGCAATTGCATCAGTATTCTTTGGAGCAATGACGTATATTGGTAATGGGCCAAATTTCATGGTGAAGTCTATCGCTGAGCAAAATGGCATCAAAATGCCTTCCTTCTTCGGTTACATTATCCGGTTCTCCTTGCCGATCTTACTGCCACTTCTATTCTTGGTATGGCTGGTATTTTTCGCTTTCGTATAAATTACACTTCACTAAACCGGAAACAGGATTCTAAATGGTCATTGAAAAGACCTGTTGCCTGCATGTGTGCATAGACTGTGGTGCTTCCTAGAAATTTGAAACCTCTTTTCTTTAGGTCTTTGGCTAGCAAATCGGATTCCTTGGTAGTCGCTTGAGCTTCACTCATAGAGGATAGGCGATTTTGAATCGGCTTTCCTCCCACAAATCCCCAGATGTAATTAGAAAAAGAACCAAACTCCTTCTGGACTTCCATGAAGCGTTTTGCATTGTTTATTGCCGCCCGGATTTTTAAAACATTCCTGATTATGCCAGGATCTTGCAGCAATTCCTGCACATAACTTTCTGGAAACTCTGCTACAACTTCGTAATCAAAGTCTGCAAAAGCTTTACGATAACCTTCCCTTTTTTTCAAAATCGTGGCCCAACTCAATCCAGCCTGAGCAGATTCTAAAATCAAAAACTCAAAATGCACACGATCATCCCAAACCGGAACTCCCCACTCCGTATCATGATAGGCTACATATTCTTCAAAACCCAGACACCAAGGACAGCGAGTTTTTTGATCAGTAATTTGAAAAGTATTTTTCATTTGTGACAATTTAGGTGAATAAAATTAATCAAGAGTTGGGATTAGGAGGCAGAGTGCCTTACTTTTTGACTTCAATTGACAGATTAAAATGATTGCCACCTCCACTCTAGAAATCAGCGCCAAAGCCTACCGACAAAATATTCGTTACATACGCTCTGAAATCGGCCCGAAGCCTATCATTTCTGCAGTAGTCAAAGGAAATGCTTATGGCCATGGAATCGCCCAAATGGTCGAAATAATTGAGAAAGCCGGAATACGCCATTTCTGCACCTTCAGTTCGGACGAAGCGTGGGAAGTTTTAGAGCATTCTAAAAGAGGATCCGAAATCATGATCTTGGGTATGCTGCACCTTGAAGAGATCCCAGAACTGATAAGTAAAGGAATCAGCTTTTATGTTTTTGATTTCGAAAGACTACAACGAGCAATCGATATATCCAAAGAAATTGGCATTCACGCTAAAGTCCATATTGAAATCGAAACGGGCTTTCACAGAACTGGATTTGATTGGAGCCAACGTGAAAAGCTTGCAGAAATACTCCTTGAGGAAAAGGATAATATTTCCATCGAGGGACTTTGCACCCATTATGCTGGGGCTGAATCTGTAAGCAACTTTGTACGAGTTAAGAATCAAATTGCCCGATATCATGAGTTTAAAGACTTTTTCAATTCTAGAGGAATAGCGTTCAAAATCTATCATACAGCATGTTCTGCAGCGACACTTATTTTCCCAGAAACAATCATGGATATGGTAAGAATAGGTATAGCGGGCTATGGTTTTTGGCCCACTAAAGAAACTTTTTTTGCGAAGCTAAATTCCCTTCCCAAAGGAAATAAAAATCCTTTACGCCGGCTCATCACTTGGAAAAGCACCATCATGAGTTTGAAAGCAGTCAAAACCGGGGAATTTGTAGGCTATGGCAATAGCTACATGGCCTTAGAGAACATTCGTTTGGCCATCGTACCTGTGGGGTATGGACACGGCTATAGTCGGATGCTGAGTAATCAGGGAATGGTTCTGATCGGCGGGCAACATTGTCAAGTGGTGGGTACTGTCACCATGAACGCGATTGCTGTAAATGTGAGCAAAATCAAAGATCTCAAAATAGGGGATGAGGTGATATTAATTGGAAAGCAAGGTGGAAAAGAAATCACTGTGGCGTCTTTTTCTGAATCTACTCAGCAAGTCAACTACGAGATGCTCACCAGATTGCCGAAAGATATTCCAAGGATAATTATCCCTTAATAAAAAATTACGGTCTTGTTATTGATTGGCATCACCTTTCGATCTATGTGATATTTGATAGCTTTAGAAAGCACTACTTTTTCCACGTCTTGACCAATCTGTACGAGCTCAGCAACGGTATTATGATGCCTCACTCTGGCCACTTCCTGCTCTATGATCGGCCCTGCATCCAATTCTTCTGTGACGTAATGAGCCGTTGCTCCAATAATTTTGACACCTCGCTCAAATGCTGCATGATACGGTTTGGCCCCCACGAAAGCAGGCAAAAATGAGTGGTGAATATTGATGATTCGATTTGGGAAATGCTGAATAAACTCCGCAGACAAGATCTGCATGTATCTCGCCAAGACTACAAAGTCAATTTGGTTTGACTTCATCAATTCCAGTTGATTTGCTTCAGCAGCAGCTTTGGTCTCTGAGGAAATGGGAATATGGTGAAAAGGAATTCCGAAGGCTTCTACCACTTGCTTCAAATTTGGATGATTGGAAACGACCAAAGGAATATCAACCTCAAGCTGCCCAGCATAGTGCCTTCCCAAAATATCAAACAAGCAATGTGAGAGCTTGCTCACAAAAATCGCCATTCGCGGTTTTGGGAAGTTGAAATGAAGTTTGAAATCCATCTGAAATCGCTCTCCAACTTCAGACTTGAAACGCTGAGAAATCTCCTCTTTACCTAAAGAAAAGGTATCCAGTTCCCAGGCAGCTCGCATAAAAAACATCCCCATTTCCTCATCCACGTGCTGATCAACCTCAAGAATATTTCCATTGTGGTTATATAAAAAACTAGAAACTTCTGCTACTATTCCCTTTTGATCAGGACACTGAATGATTAGGATGGCTTTTTTCATAATTAAATTGTTTGGTTGTCTGCAAAAAAATCAAAGAGTCTGTAAATGTGGCAAACGCCATGATAAATCATTGAAAGAAATTTATACGATCATATTTGAGCAAGATAATCGCTAATAGTTAAGATTTCTGTCTGGTTGAGTTTTTCTAAAACCAATAAGTCTTTATCCCCTGTAATTAAGTGTGAGGCTTTTCCGTCATTTGCCAAAGCCAAAAGAAAATTATCTTTATCGTCGCGACAGAGTTCAAAAGAGGAAGTAACCATTACAAATTCAGCGTTTGTCCTGATTTTTGAAAGTAGGCTTAGAAGATCAGTTGGGGAAAAGTATTTTTTGAATTTAGGCCTTTGCGCTACTTCTATGAATTCATCCAAAAGTTCCTGACTAAAAAGCAAAGTAAGTTTGCCATTTTTAAACAGTTGATCAATTTTGGAGAAATCTTTAGTTAAAAGAAAACTCACCCAAATGTTGGTGTCAAGAATAACTCTATGCTTTTCCCTTGGCATAGCGCTTAGATCTCACTAATTCAACCTCCTTGGTTATATCTTCTAAAGTTGGGGGATTAGCTGCTGCATTTTTCCTAAGTCTTTCTACAACATCCATAAAAGGGTCTTCTGAAGAGTCAGAAATAGAAATGAGGTTCAAGTCCGCGAGTTCTCGCAGCAATTTTTCAGCCTTAGGATTCAAAATTTCTACTTGATAAGTCATAGCATTTCAAATTTACAAAATTGCGACCAATTCTTAATTCAGGAATTTTTACCGCTTGGATTAGCTGCTTTTATACAGTTTATATTTCATTTATGATTTCGTCCAAAAATCCTTCATTATAGAAATTGCTATTCCCAAATATAGATTGAGCCTTGTTAAGAATTTCCTCAACGCTTTTTGATTCAGTTATGTTCTTTCCATAAAGGTCATCTGGCAAAACATACGAAAAGTTATAAACGCTTTCAATTCCTTGGTCAGAGTCATTGTAAACTTCGTGATAGACAAGAGTGAATGAATATTTTCCAGGTCTAATTTCTATCCATTTTAGTATTTCATGCTCGCCACTATTGGCAGTTCCTAAACACTGTTCAATGCTTTTCCCTTTATTAAGTTGGGCTTTGATTTGAAATATGTCCAAATTTTTCATTTAGTTATAAATGCTTTAGAAAACATGTATGGAACGATACTTCGGTCTTCCGTCAACTGTCTTCCAGCTTTTCACGAATTCCAGATCTCCCACGATGCCTCCGCCTGTAGAATAAGCATTTCGTGGCCATTTTTCGCTTTGCCTCCAGCATCCAAACAAGCTTTCATCAGCGTAGTCACCGGAGGATTATAGACCAAATCATACACAAAATGCTCAGCTGAAAACTGCTCTAAAGGAATAGCTGGAATGCCATCAACTTTTGGAAAGGTACCAAGAGGCGTAGTATTTACTATCAAATGGTGAGTTTTCATGATCTCAGGATCCACCGCCAAATCTTTATAGGTAATCTGGTCTTCATCTTCTGATCGGGAAACATTTAAATACTCAATCCCCAAATCATTCAAGGCCTGTTTAATTGCCTTGGAAGCCCCACCTGTTCCTAGAATCAAAGCTTTTACTTTCTTACCGCCAAGCCATGGAGAAAGTGAGTTTTTGAATCCTATGTAATCTGTATTATAACCTGTGCGGATTCCGTCTTTGATATGAATGCAGTTGACCGCTCCGATTTCTTCACAGGCTTCCTCCAAATCATCGACCCAAGCAATCACATCTTCCTTGTGCGGAATCGTGACATTGATACCTTCGATCTCCGGATCATCATTTAGGATTTCATCTAGCTCAAATGCGTTGGGAATATCATACAGTTCGTATTCGCAATCTTCAATTCCTTCCTTTTCGAATTTCTCTGTGAAATATTTCTTCGAAAAAGAATGTGTCAGTGGATGCCCTATCAAACCGAATTTCCTCATGATTTCTTTAAATATGCAGCAAGGCGATCAATTCCATAAACTAAAATGATCCCAAATAGAAAGGCAGTTAGAGCCAAGACTAATTTTGGCTCAAAACCAGTTTGTTCTAAATACTCTCCTGGAAATATATTTTTAGTCAAAAAAGGTTTTTCTTCTCCACTTGAAGAAGTACGGTAGGCCGTGACGATTTTCCATGGCCAAAGCTTATTGATAGACCCAAGCATAAAGCCGGAAAGCAATGCGATCGTAATTGAATAAAAATACTTTAGAAACCAAGAAATCACTCTGCTAAATGATAATAGTCCTACTATACAGCCAAGCGCAAAAACGCCAAGTGTAGTAAAATTACGCTCTGATACCGCATTAAGAATAGGCTCGTATTTGCCAAGAATCAACAAAAGAAAACTTCCACTAATACCAGGAAGAATCATTGCACAAATCGCAATCGCACCGGCTACAAAAGTAAACCAAAGTGCGTCTGGGCTACTCGTAGGTGGCAGATCCGTGATGAAATAGGCTGAAACCGTCCCGATGATTAAGGCGATGATTACTCCTATGGTCCACTTTTTAATGTCTTTTAAAATCAGAAATGCACTCACTAAAATCAACCCGCAGAAAAACGACCAGAGCGGAATGGGATGCTCAGCCATCAAATAGGTGATTAGCTTAGAAAGTGAGAAAATACTCGTCATGATCCCAAGCAGTAGGCTTAGTAAAAAAGCACCGTTTACCGCTTGAAAAAATTTATTGAACTCAAACTTCAGCAACAACTTCAGACTATCGCCATTGAAAGAATTTATGCTATTGAGTAGCTCTTCGTAAATTCCGGTGATCAGGGCGATAGAACCACCAGACACGCCGGGCACTATGTCTGCTGCCCCCATTCCCATTCCCTTCAGGTAGGTGAGTAGGTATTTTCTGATTGAATCCATGGTCAAAAATAAAGGCTGATCGGAAAATTCCAATCAGCCTGTAATGAGTTGAGTTGTATTACAATTTGATTTCTCCCAAAAAGTGATCGAAGGTATCACCTCTTAAGCCGAGCCTAATAGTTTCCAAAGGAATAACTTCCGATGGACTGATATTTCCAAGGTTTACATTAGCACCGATCAGTTTGATAAACCATACTTGCTGCGATTTGATCGGAGCTTCCCAGATGATTCTTTCTTCTGGGATCTGAGTAAGAATTTCTTCCACAAGACCTTGTCTTACTTCACCAGAATCCCTGAACAGACCTACATTTCCACCTTCTCTAGCCTCTCCGATTACTTTCCAAGCACCTGCATCCAATTCTGTCTGCATCTGCTCAATCCATTTGTATGGAGGGATAATTTTCGCAGCATCCTTAGACCCTACTTCTGAAAGTACGGTTACTTGTTTGGCTAGCGTAGTGATGTACTCACATTTCTTGTCATGATTTAGAGAAATAGAACCATCCGACACCTCAGCGAAAGAAAGATCATATTTATCCAATACTTTTCTATAATCGTCAAATTGACCTCTTACTATAAAAGCTTCGAAAAGTGTACCTCCCAAGTAAACTGGAATCCCAGCTTCTTTATAAATGGCAAGTTTTTCGTTGAGGTTTTTAGTGACATATGACGTAGCCCAGCCAAGTTTTACTATATCTACAAAATCAGAACAGCTTTCAACAAAATCTTCTGTGGCACGTAGGCTTAAGCCTTTGTCCATGGCCATGGTAAATCCTTTGGTTCGTGGCTTTTCAGTCCGAACAGGGATATTATTCAGCTCATAATTCATTAGCGAGGTTTTAATGTTAAGACTCGAGGTTTTCCTCTCGATATTGGGCAATAATCTTGTATAAGGCCTTCTGCTGTTTAAGCTCTGGCATCAGATCATACATGATCATATGCTTTTCGAAGTCCAAAGTTAACCCATTTTCCAAAAATGAAAACGCCTCTTTGTAATTGCCCATTTTGATTAGGTATACAACTAAGCGATAATATAGCTCAGCCTCCTCAGGCATTTCTTCTATTCCTTCCCGAGTAACGTCTATAGCTTCTTCAAAGCGGTTCTGCTCAAAGTATATAAGTGCCAGATTCACATAGGTTTCCAGAATGCCTGGTTCCAAATTGATCGCTTCTTCATAAGCTTCGGCACTGGCTTGCATATTTCCCAAGTTAAATTCAGCATCTCCAAGTCCAACCCAATAATTTGAATTTTCTTTTGTGAGATTTAAAGCTTTTTTGAAATAATGTATGGCTTCAAAGAATTTTTCCTTCTTAAGCATACACATTCCGAGTCCAAACCAAGCGTCATCATATTCCTCATCAAACTTGGCCGACTTCTTAAAATATTTAAAAGCCTCATCGATTTTGTCAAGCTTCTCATAAGCGGCACCCATGTAGCAGCAATTCTCAGCATTTGCACCTTCACAATTAATCGTGTTCTGGTATGCTTCCAAGGCAAGCTCATACTGCTGCGTATTCATTAGCGCATTTCCAAGGTTGAAATAAGCGGAAGCAAAGGAATCGTCAATTATTATGGCATAATCGTATGCTTTGATCGCCTCCTCAAACCTGCCCAATCTGTTATAGACCACTCCTAAATTATACCAAGCACCAGCGCTATAGGGGTCCTGATCGATGAACTCTTGATAAAACTCCAGGATTTCATCAAAAGAGCCTTCTTCTTCAGTGATCATTGCCAACTGAAAAAGGGCGTCTTCGTGATTGATACGGTTTTTTACAGCCTCTTTGAAATAAAAGCTCGCCTTTTCATTATTATTTTGAACACGATAAAGGTTTCCTAATGAATAATATACCTCTGCTTTGTCTTCTGCTAAAGGGAGGTAATTCTCCAACAGTTCTATGCCTTCTTTCGGAGTTCCGCTAAGAATATATGCATTAGCCAAGGCAAGGATGATCTCTTCATTGTTTGGCGAAATGTTATTGATGTTTTCCAGAATCTCTTGTCCCTCTTCCAACTCATCATTGAAAATCAAACACTGAGCCTTCAGGAGCTTAATTTCCACAGAGAAAGGGAATCTTTCCAAGGAAAATTCGGCTGCGCGCAAAGCTTTTAGGAATTTCTGCTGATCAAAGTAAAATCGGATGATATCCTCCAATTCTTCCTCTTCAAAATAAAGGTCCAGATTGGATTGTAGGGAATTTTCAAATCGCTCTACCAGCTTCTTGTCATTTTCCCAATCGTGATCGTGATCTCCGGTCATTAGGATGCGTTATGGTTTATTTAAGTTACCAATAAATTTGGTCTCTCAAAATCTCGATTTGTTAAATTTCATTTTAGTTCTGAACAGAAATAGTACCAACTCTGCTTCAGGCTTTGCGTACCAACGATCAGGATTAAAAATAAGTTTACTTTGACCACTCAAAGGTGTCCTCTAGGCTATGATAGGGCGTCCCTATAACCTTGTTCACTTTGCTATTGTCAAAAAAAACTTTTTGCTGTGAAATCATTGCTGTCTTCTTGTTCAGAGGGCTTTTGCTCAAACCCAGCTTTCTAAAAATCGTGTTAAAAATCACAGCTACTTTTAACATCGTTGGGCTTACTGCTGTACTAGGTGCTTTTTTGCCAAAAGCCAAAGCCATTTTTTCGAAGAATTCTTTATATGAAATGCTTTCTTTATTTAGAATAAATCGCTGTCCCCAAACTTCTTTGTCTACTAATACTCTCACTTGATGGGCAGCGTCTCGCACATCGATGTAATTCAAATCTCCTTTAGGATAATAAGAGTTTTCATCAATCACATAATGGTAAATATCTGTGGAGGATCTATCATCGCTGATTTTTCCGAGTAGTATGGAAGGATTTACAACTATCAGGTCAATCCCTTCCTGCTCTCCTCGCCAAGCTTCTAATTCTGCCAAATACTTAGAAACGCCATAATCGGTATTGAGGGGAGTCTCCACCCACTTAAAATTCTCATCAAGTTGCGTCAATTCAGGACTTCTGCCTATAGCAGCGACAGAACTGACATGCACCAGTTTTTTCACTCCTGTATTCAGCATGGCATTGACTACATTGGTGGTGCCAGTCATATTAATTCGATAAAGGCTATCTTTTTCGCCTGCGTCGAAAGAAACTTTTCCAGCAGCGTGAATAACCAAGTCCATCCCAGCCATCGCTTCTTCTAGAGATTCAATATCAGAAAGCTTTCCTTCATGCCAAGTAATGGGGAATTGTACTCCATCAAGAAGCCTGGTGGAAGAGCTTGCTCTACGGACACCGTGTATTTCTCCCAGCGATGCAAATTCCTTTGCCAAATAGCTGCCAAACAACCCTGTAATACCTGTGATGAGAATTTTCATTGACTTTTATGCAAATCAAAGAGAGGAATTGAGCAAGTCTAATTGCTTTAATTTTTGATACAATTTTGACTTTGGAAGGGTCTCTATCATATCCAAATAGCGCTGATTGTGACAGTCAGTCCCAAGAAACTTAACCAGTCCAGTCTCAACCAGCATTTCACCAAAATCCTTTACCGGCTTGGAATAAAACCCAGTTAGAGACAATATGTTTACTTGAAAAAGGATTTGTCTATCGGTAAGATCTTGAAGCAGTCCTTTATCTGCAATCAGGTATTGATATCGCTCAGGATGGGCTAGAATAGGTTTATAACCGGCCATTTCGAGTTGAAAAATAATTTCCAGTAGCATTTGAGGCCTATTTATAAAGCCTGTTTCTACCAAAATATAGTTATTTCCAAATGTCAGAACGTCCTCACCATTTTTGATTTTCTCCAAGAAAATCTCATCCATGTAATATTCAGCTGCAGCTTCTATTTCGATGGAAATTCCCTCTTTTTTAATCGCTTTACGCAAATCCTCAAGTCCCATAGTGATGATCTCCGGGGTATTGCGATAATACTCGGACATAATGTGTGGAGTAGTGATGATTTTACGCAATCCATAATCTGCAAGGCGCTTTATCAAATGGAGAGATTCCTCCATAGTTTTAGATCCGTCGTCGATTCCTGGTATCAAATGTGAGTGCATATCCACCTGCAACCAACTAAGGTCAAGGTCTTCAATCACCTCCGGCTTTCTTTTAAACAGATCTAAAAACCCCATTACAGTTCTCCTTCACTAATTTTAAATTCTTCTAACGTTGGCCAAACAGCATCTTTATCCGAAGTAATCGGGACGTTCACTTGCCAGTCAATGGCTAAAGCAGGGTCATTCCAGAGAATTCCTCCCTCGCTTGCTTTATGATAATAATTAGAGCACTTGTAGGCGAATATAGCATCTTCCAAAACTGAAAATCCATGCGCAAAACCTGCCGGAACATACATGAGGTTATTCCTTTCTGCATCAAGAATAGCTGAGTATTTCTCACCAAATGTTGATGAGTCTCTTCTCAAATCCACGATCACGTCTAGGACCTTGCCTTGGATTACTCGTACTAATTTTGCCTGAGCAAATTCCCCTTTCTGGAAATGCAACCCACGGACTGTTCCTTTTTGGGAAAAGCTCTGATTATCTTGCACCCAATCATGATGCACCCCTTCAGATTGTAGCCAATCTGCTCGATAAGATTCAAAGAAATAGCCTCTTTGATCTTCAAAAACTCTAGGAAATATCTCTAACACACCTGCTAAAGGTGCTTTTATTATTTGGGCCATTGGGTGACTGTTGATACTGGCATTCAATGGTAAAATAACCAAGAGACAAAACACTATCCTAATCAATTCTAAGGAAATATGTCGAACTTTGTTGTATCCGATGCTACAAATCGAAAAAACACCACCTCAACTGGTCGTTTTTATGATAATTAGGAAACTAAATTCAAGTTTTCCGCATTGTTTTGACATAGAATTTACAATATGAGTAAACACTCCCGCAAAATCCAAAAACTTTACGAAACAGCTCCGAAGGAGGAAACTGCCATTTTAGTAAGTGTCGTTAGACAATATCAAACAGAGCAACAAACTGAGGAATACTTAGATGAATTGGCTTTTTTGACAGAAACACTAGGCGCAAAGACTGTTTATCGCTTCACCCAGAAAATGGAAAAGCCAGATATCAAAACATTTGTAGGCACTGGTAAACTTGAGGAGATCGCAGCATATATCAAGCATTTTGAAGTCGATATGGTCATATTCGATGATGACCTTTCACCCTCTCAAATGAGAAACCTAGAGAATGAATTGAAAGTGACGATTTATGATAGGTCGTTACTAATCTTGGATATTTTCTTGAATCGAGCGCAAACTGCCCAAGCAAAAACACAGGTAGAACTGGCTCGTTTCCAATATTTACTTCCTCGATTGACGAACATGTGGACTCACTTAGAGCGACAGCGAGGAGGAACTACCACGCGTGGTGGAGCCGGTGAGAAAGAAATAGAAACAGATAAGCGAGATATCCGAGGAAGAATAACTCTCCTCAAGGAAAAGCTTCGTGAAATAGAAAAGCAAGGAGAAACCCAGCGAAAAGGGAGAAAGGGAATTGTTCGAGTGGCAGTGGTAGGCTATACCAACGTAGGGAAGAGCACACTTATGAACTTGATCACCAAGACAAATATTCTTGCTGAAAACAAGCTTTTCGCAACGGTAGACTCTACTGTCCGAAAAGTAGTACTTGAAAATGTACCTTTCTTACTATCTGATACAGTTGGATTCATCAGAAAGCTACCTACACACTTGATCGCAGCTTTCAAATCTACGCTGGATGAGATTCGAGAGGCGGATCTGCTGGTGCATGTAGTGGATATTTCGCATCCACATTTTGAAGATCACATCGCAGTAGTCACTCAGACATTAAGTGAAATCAATGCCGGGGATAAGCCGATTTTACTTGTATTTAATAAGATCGATTTAGTAGAAACTATGCCTAGCGAGGAAGATAGCATGAAAATGACTGAGCTTGAACTCGAAGAAGCTAACTTTCTTGATTTTGATGCGCTTGCAGAAGCGTACCAGAAGAAAACCGGTATTCCACCAGTATTTATGGCTGCAGTAAGTGGCCAGAATGTGGAGGGTTTCCGTCAGGCATTGGTAACAGAGGTAAAAAAACAGCACCGAAAAATCTATCCTCATTACTTAGAGGATCAAACTTTTTCGCTGGAAGAATAAGAAATTTCAATTGGGTATTAATTTATTGATACCCAATTTTTTTTAATTGATCCTTTTTCTTTCCTATTATTTTTTTGCCTATCCTCGCTTTTATTTTTAAACTTATTCCTTAGCTAATCATACCTGAATGAATTCTGAGTATTCTCAATACGACGTTTTTTTTGAAATAACGCCTGACCTAGTGTGTATTGCAGGTTTTGATGGATATTTCAAAAAAGTAAATCCGGCAGTTATAGAAGTCTTAGGTTATAGTTATGAAGAATTATATGCAAAACCGGTAAATCACTTCGTGTTCGAGGAGGATAAAGAAAAGACAGCGATGGTAAGAAAGTCATTGCTCAATTCAGAACCCTTAATTGATTTTGAAAACAGATATGTTACAAAATCAGGAGAGATTGTATGGCTTTCCTGGACCTCCCAACCAGTAGAGCACGCTAAATTGGTTTTTGCAATAGCGAAGAATATCACACAAAAAAAAGAGCTTGAAGCTGAAAGAAACACGCTCTTGACCAATTTAACAGAGCTCAATAAAGACCTTCGACATATTGGTCACATGACTTCACATGATCTCAGGTCACCCGTGAATAACCTACTTTCTATATATGAACTATTAGATTATTCAAAAATCACAGACAAGGATACGCTGGAGCTCATGGAGGTTTTTAAATTATGCTGTGAGGACTTAAGAGAGAAACTCAATTTTTATTCTAAAGAGCTTAAAGACAAGCAATCTCTTTATATTCCATTTGAAGAGATTGACCTTAAAAAAATTGTGAAAAAAGTCTCTAAATCAATCAGTTCCCTCATAAAAAATTCTGGGGCTACTATTTCGAATGACTTTACCGAAGTGAAGAAGATCCAATCAAACCCTAATTATTTAGAAAGCATTTTTCTGAATCTGATTACCAATTCAATCAAATATAGGAAGCCTGGAATTCCTCCAATTATTACCATTTCTAGCAAACTGATGGAAGATAAAATTCAGATTGATTTTTCTGACAATGGACTCGGGTTTGATATGGAAAAAGTGGGGAATAAACTATTCGGATTTCAGCAAACATTTACTAATCAAGAAGATAGTCATGGAATAGGTCTCTATTTAGTTTACAATCATGTGAAGTCTCTTGGGGGTACTATAGAAGTGGAAAGCGCACTTGATATGGGAACTACGTTTCGGATTAAGCTAAATGCCTAGGCAAATTTCATGTAGAAAAAATCGATAATATCCCAAGGACAATGCAGGATAGATAGATCTATAATAGTACTATGTTTGGCGTAATTAGCGAAAACCTACATCTTAGTACTAATGAAAAAATCGATATTCCTACTTCTTCTTGTCAGTCTGGCATTTTTCTCTTGCTCTCAGAAAAGCGAGTTGGGTAGCTCCATCAGCACAGATTCTGAACAGATAATGGCTGGAAAGTCACTCTTTGAAGCTAATTGTACTACCTGCCATAGTTTTGACAAGCATGGCATAGGGCCTAATCTAAGTGGATTAACACATACTGTTGAAACTGAATGGGTCAGAAATTTCATCAAAAATCCTTCAGAAGTGATCAGTTCCGGTGATCCGCGTGCGGTGACCCTGCTAGAGCAATATAAGGCAATTATGCCTCCTTTTGAAAATTTCACTGAGAAGGAGCTTGACGCAGTTTTAAGTTACCTCCACACATTTGCAGCCCTTCCTGACACCGTTCCGATGGTTGGACTGAAAGATCCTATTCCTGATAGCATTCCTGATTCAGGTATTCGACTGGAGATAGAATATTTTGCGCAGCTTCCTGCCTCAGATTCAAAAGCTCCTTTGGCTAAAATGACTAAAATGGAAACTGAGCCTAACTCTGGACGTTTATTCATCAACGATCAACGAGTAGGTTTGTACGAGTTAATAGAAGGAAAACCAAATCTCTACCTTCCTGCTACTGAATTGTTACCTGACCTAGTGAGTAATCCTGGATGGGCTACTGGCATGGCTAGTTTTACTTTCCATCCAGATTTTGCAACAAATGGACTTTTCTATACGGCGCATACCGATGCCGGAAATTCCAAACCTGCCGATTACAGCTACCCAGATAGTATTAGACATTTTATGCAGTGGGTATTGACAGAATGGAAAGCAGTGGACCCTAGTGCAACTCGCTTTGCGGGAAGCAGTAGAGAAATGCTTAGAATAGACATTCCTTCTCAAGCGCACGGAATGCAGGAAGTCACCTTTAATCCTCATGCTAAAAGAGGAGAGGAAGATTATGGATTGCTTTACATTGGTTTTGGCGATGGAGGCCTGACAGAACAACGGGCTGCCTATTTCTCGGATAGCAGGGGTGCGCTTGTTTATAGTAGCATTCTGAGAATTGACCCCATGGGAACGGACAGTCCTAATGGCAAGTATGGAATTCCATCAAGCAACCCATTTGCTGATGTAGATGGAAAAGCAGGAGAGGTGTATGCTTATGGATTTAGAAATCCCAACCGTGTATTCTGGGATCCTAGAGGAAATATGTTTGCTACTGATATAGGACAACACTCTGTAGAAGAACTAAATAAGATAGAGCCTGGTCAATTTTACGGCTGGCCGATCCGGGAAGGGAGGTTTATCATCAATCCTTATGGCAACTTCAGAGATGTATTCGATTTGCAACCAAATGATGAGAATCTAGGAATCACCTATCCCGAAATTCAAATTGACCACGATGAGATTGCAGCAATTTTCGCAGGATATGAAATGCCTTATGGAAAACTTAAAGGCAAGTTTATCTTCGGAGATATCCTCTCTGGCAGGCTACTTTATTCGGATCTCAAGGATTTGGGTAACATGAAAGTCCAAAGCTGGAAAGTGATTTTCGAGGGAAAAGAAATGACCCTCCTAGAATTAGTCCAAAATGATAGAGTTGACCTAAAGTTCGGGAAAGATGCGGCAAACAATATTTATATCATGAGCAAGACAAATGGGAAGATTTATAAAATAATAAACTAGAAAATAGCGTGTGCAAAAAAGCGCATCTTGAGATAGTGTGATTTCTGAAACGAATTAGTAAATTGAATTGCTATGTTCGACTTTATCAATCTATTATCTGTTGACATTATATTTTTTGGGAAGCCTATCACTCGTGAGCTTCTCATCGCTAATCCTTGGCATTGTCTTACCGAAACCCGCAAGATTGACTGCTTTTATACTTTTTATGAAAATGGTACTTCAACCAAAACTGAAAATGGGGAGGAACATGAACTAGATTGGAAGTTAAGCCCAGAGGGAGTTTTGGAATTTATAGACGACATCGATCCTCCACTTCGCTTTGAAGTAAAGTGTTTGGGAAATCAAATGATCGTATTCAAATATCCAGAAGGAAATATGAGTGGATTAGTACTATTTACCGAAGAAAAGGCTAAGGAAGTTCTGATCCCATTTTTGAATTAATCTCCCGAAATATTAAGCGTACCCACGTAGTAATTTTCATCTACGCTGATTTTAGCATCCTTTTGCGGAATAGCTATTTGCTGCCAGCGTTGCGTTGGTTTCAAATCCAATTCTTTTCCATCCACGTAGATTTTCACCGGCATCTCAAAGCCAACTACCACATTTTCCCAGCGGTAAAAGAGTTCGCCGTCTTTTAGATTATAGCTGAAAATAGGAATTCGTATATCTCTCAGGTATTGATTGAATATAGGGGATAGATTGATCCCTGCTTTTTGTGAAATGTAACTTTCAACTTGGCGGGTTGCTACCGTTTTATGATAAAACTCCTCATTCAGTCCGCGCAAGATACTTCGCCATTTTTCATCATCATTGACGATCTGACGAATGGTATGCAACATATTGGCACCCTTGTAATACATGTCGCTAGAGCCTTCTGAGTTTACATTGTAAGTACCAATAATCGGACTGTCATTGCTGATCGCCATTCTGGTTCCTAGGACATATTCTTTGCTCGCCTCTTTTCCATAAAAATAATCCAGGAAAAGATTCTCTGAATAGGCCGTGAAACTCTCATGAATCCACATATCCGCCACATCTCTGTAGGTGATATTATTGGCAAACCACTCGTGACCGGACTCGTGGATGATAATAAAGTCGAACTTCAGACCCCAGCCTGTTCCACTGAGATCACGTCCCAAATAGCCATTTGCATAAGCATTGCCGTAAGTCACCGAACTCTGATGCTCCATGCCTAAATAAGGAGCCTCGACTAGTTTATAACTGTCTTCATAAAATGGATACGGTCCAAACCAATGCTCAAAAGCCTCCATCATTTTTGGAGCATCTTCAAACTGCTTTTTGGCTTTCTTCAAGTTCTCACGAAGCACATAATAATCCATGTCCAGGTCGCCTTTTTCCCCCTTATATTTCTCTCCAAAATGGACGTAATCACCTACGTTGATATTGATTCCGTAATTATTGATTGGGTTTTTCACCTCCCAGTGATAGGTTTTGGTCTTGGCTTCTTTGTCATGATCAGTTCCTATCAGTCGGCCATTTGACACGTCCATTAGATTTTCCGGAACTGTCACACTCATCAAGACTCCCTGATCCGGCTCATCGTAGCCATGATCCTTGTTGGGCCACCAGATACTAGCTCCTATACCCTGATTGGAATTTGCAATAAAAGGCAAGCCATTACCGTCCGTTTGCCAGGTCAAACCACCATCCCAAGGAGGGCGAATTGCCTCTACCGGAGTTCCTGAGAACGTAAGTGTCAATTCCTTTTCTTCACCAATTGGCTGGGCGGCTTTCAAGGTGATGAAATGTGCATTTCCCTCATGCTCTATTTCTAATTCGGTTCCGTCCTGTTCGGCTTTTGCAAGTTGCATAGGTGCTTGCAAGTCGATTTGCATTCGATTTGCATCTTCTAAGACTTTGTATTTGACTGTATTTTTCCCAGAAAGTGACTTGGTATCAGGGTCCACTTTTACTTCCAAATGATAGTGCTGTAAATCCCACCAAGCTCGCTCTGGAGTAATTGTACCCCGCAGCGTATCCTGACGAGTAAATTCCTCTCCATGAGGAAACATTTGTGCATGGGCACTTAGGCAAAAGAGTAGGGAAAAGCTTAGTAGTATAAATCTCATGGCAAAGTCGAAATTTGGGAATTGAATTCACAAGATACTTGGAAGGATTTATTGAAAAGCTATACATTTCCACGAAAGGACTTAATTTTAGTGAAGAGCCTGTCCCAAACCCTGCTCAATCCAAACCAGTCACTGTACGATTTCGATGAACTATAACAACAAAACCTTTCGCCCAATAAGCAATTCTGAAAATGGAGAGACCTCAGCAGAAACACTTTTCCACTACAAACAGGATGAAAATGTGCTCACCTGTATTTATTCTGGGGGGAAAATAATAAAAGGTCACCTGATCGCTTTGGTAGACGAAGCTGGGAATATAAACATGCGCTATCAACAGCTGAATACGGCAGGTGAACTGATGACAGGAACCTGTCAATCCAAGCCTGAAGTCTTAGAAAATGGTAAAATTCGCCTCCATGAAACTTGGCAATGGACTTCCGGAGACTGCTCAGCAGGAGAGTCCGTTCTTGAGGAAGTTTAAAACCTTAATCCTTTAGACTTTAGACCTTTCACTTCAATCTTTACATCCTTATCCTCCACTCCTTCGGATAATAGTTATTCACACGGTTTCCGAGATTTTTGATCCAACCTAGCGGAAGGTTTTTGAAAGTTATTAACACCCAGCCAACTGGTAAATCAGGCATTTCAAGCTCATTTTTACGCAAAAATTCAATGGCTTCAGTTTCCGAAAGCTCATGAGAAGGGAAGTCCTTTTTAGGTAGTGTGGATAAAGCCCATTCGTGCGTAGGAATCCAGTCACTTTTCTGCTTTTTACCAATCTCCACACCGAAATACTTCAAACTCAGATGCTGAGAGATCTTCTGAAAGTGTAGATTCCAATCCTTCGAAATTCTAAAAAAAGAATCATTCAGTTTGTAATATTTCCCTGTCCCATCAAATCCCAACTCTTCATCCAACTCGCTTGATTCCCGATTAAAAACCTCCTTTAAATATGGGTGCTTGAAGTCTTTAACACGTTTTGGCTCCTGAATGTAAGCCTCACTTGAGCGCTTCAAAATGGTAATAAAAAAACCTTCTCCTTCCACTAAGTGTGGAAAAAAGCGGTAACCGTAATAGGTTTTACCATCAACTTCTACCTGAGTTTCTTTTATTTTCCAAGTGGCATCCAACGGAATTCGAACGGGCTCATAGGAAAACTCCTCAGTCAAAAACCGAATCATATCCTCGTTTTCCTGCTCATTAAAAGTGCAAGTGCTGTAGATCAAATACCCATCAGCCTTCACCAACGCTCCTGCCTGATCCATAATCCGCTTCTGACGTGCCGAACAAAGCTGAACGTTATCCACAGACCATTCTTCGCGCGCCTGCGGATCCTTGCGAAACATCCCCTCGCCAGAGCAGGGAGCATCCACCAGCACCAGATCAAAGAATCCTTCCAATGGTTCATAATGCTCAGAATCATTATTGGTAACTATGGTATTTCCCAAACCCCATTTTATAATGTTTTCCTTCAAAATCTGAGCACGGGGCTGGATAACTTCATTGGCAACCAGCATTCCTCCATTCCCCAAATAGCCGGAGAGCAGCGTGGATTTTCCTCCAGGTGCTGCGGCCAGATCAAGGTAAATTCCTTTGGGAATTTCCAAGGAATTTAGAATGTGTTCGATGAACATCGAAGATGCTTCCTGAACATAATAGGCCCCAGCGTGAATCGCCGGATCTAAGGTAAAAGATGGCCTCTCTTCGAGAAAAAAACCAGTTTCAGACCAAGGGATGGAGGAATTTGCCCAGTTAAGAGAAAAAGTCCTGGCAGAATTTAATCTGACAGAGGTGCGTGAAGGTTTGTTAATAGCTTCTTTAAATTGCTCAAATTCGGCTTGACCGAGTAATTCGAGCATCTGAGACTCGAAGTCCTTAGGAAGATTTGTTTCTGGCATGGGGCAAAGATAAGTGATCAGTTTTCAGTCTCAGTGATCAGTTTTCAGAATCATAATGTTTTAAGCGATTTTATAAATGAGTAGATTGGCTAAAATCTAAAGAGTTATGGAAATCCTCACTAAGATCCTCATTGGCGGCATTGCTGCCCTTCATCTCTACTTTTTATACTTCGAAATGTTTGCTTGGGAAACTATAGGACGAAAAACATTCAAGTCCATGCCTGCAGAACTATTTCCTAAAACCAAGGGTCTTGCAGCCAATCAGGGGTTGTATAACGGTTTTCTAGTGGCAGGATTGGTGTGGTCCCTGCTGATTGAGGATCAAAAATGGTCTTTCTATGTCGCTTTATTTTTTCTGAGCTGTGTGTTGGTAGCTGGAATTTTTGGTGCACTGACCGCCAGCAAAAAAATCTTTTGGGTACAGGGATTACCAGCGCTGATTGCACTCATTTTACTCCACTTAAAGTAGAATTTTCCCGCAGATTTACGCTAATCATTTCGCAGATAATCGCTGAATCTTTCTAATCAGCGATTATCTGCGACTTTTATCGGCGCTGGTCTGCGGGAAATCACTTATAAATCATCCTCCTCCAAGTCATCCTCATCCCCAGGTCCCATATCGAACATAGAGCTGAATAAGTCCTTAAACTGTAAACCTGTGTCCAACACTTTTTTGCTGAGCTGAGAGAACTCCGCCAATCCATGAAGGGCAAATTCCATAAAGAATTCCTTCTCTTTTTCCGGTACTTCTTTCACTAATTGAGTGACCACTTCCTCCAAACCAGGGACAGATTGCAAGGAGGTCTTGTAATCTTTATCTGCCTGTGAGGCTAAAATATCCAATTCATTTCCTTCGCCAAACCAAGCCAATGGCAACACATACGGATTGCCGTCTTTGGATTTTTTCTTCTGCTCTGGAGATGGGAAATAATTCACAAACTGTTTACGAATGGCTTTGCCAATCAAATTGTAAGCAACGAGTCCTGCGCCTTCCTGCTCACCTTCATAGACCAACTCTACTTTTCCGGTGATTGCAGGAATCACACCGATCAAATCGGCAATTCTAATAATGGTGTTGCTCTCACCGTTCATATACATTCTGCGTTCGGCAGCAGAAATCAAATTCTCGTAAGCAGAGATGGTTAGCCTTGCAGACACACCACTTTTCTCATCTACAAACTCAGAACCTCTTGCCTCGATTGCAATCTGCTCGATCAAGTCTTTCATCAACTCTGGAACAAAGATATTCTCGACAGGCTTGCCTTTCAAATTGGCTTCCTGAGCAGTAATTCTCCTCCCGATCTCAATTGATTTTGGGTAATGCGTAATAATTTGACTCTCAATCCTATCCTTCAGCGGAGTAACTATACTTCCTCGGTTAGTGTAATCTTCAGGGTTTGCTGTGAACACAAACTGAATATCCAGCGGCAATCTCAGCTTGAACCCACGGATCTGAATATCACCTTCCTGCAGGATATTGAACAAGGCAACCTGAATTCTGGCTTGCAAATCGGGCAACTCGTTGATCACAAAAATGGAGCGATGGGACCTTGGTACCAGACCATAGTGAATCACACGCTCATCGTTATAGCTCAGCTTCATAGTGGCGGCCTTGATAGGATCCACATCACCAATCAAATCGGCTACAGAAACATCAGGAGTTGCTAATTTTTCAGTATATCGGTCTGATCTATGCCACCATCCAATTGGCGTATTATCACCTTTTTCCTCTATCAAATCCTTGGCAAAAGTAGTCAACGGCTGCAATGGATCGTCATTCAACTCAGCTCCAAAAACGACGGGAATGTACTCATCCAACAGCTGCGTCATCATTCTGGCAATTCTCGTTTTCGCCTGTCCTCTTAGCCCAAGTAAATTGATATTATGTCTGGAAAGAATCGCCCGCTCAATATCGGGAATTACGGTATCCTCAAATCCCCAAATTCCTTCAAATACGTTTTCCTTTCGCTTGATTTTTAGGATCAAGTTATCTCGAAGTTCTTCTTTGATGGATTTGGATTGGTAGCCTGCAGCTTTGAGTTGGCCGAGGGTTTTTATCTGGGTGAGTTCCTTTGGTGTCAGTGTTTGGTAGTCCATATTGCTTAAAAGCGTTTCGTTCTATTTCGTCTATAATCTTCAAAAATCAGGTCGCCGAGCCCTTTCAGACTGCTGTAGTAGGCATTCCCGTTATTCACTTTGGTAAATTCCTTTACAAATTCCTTCAGATACGGATCTGAGGCAATCATAAAAGTCGTTACTGGTATTTTCAGTTTTCGGCATTGCGCAGCGAGTTTTAGCGTTTCGCTAAGGATCTTGCTGTCAATCCCAAAAGCATTTTTGTAATATTTGATTCCCACTTTCAGGCAGGTTGGTTTTCCATCCGTGATCATGAAAATCTGCTTATTTGGGTTCTTTCTTCTTCGCAATAAATCCATTGCCAACTCTAATCCAGCAACAGTATTCGTATGATAAGGGCCAACTTGCAGGTAAGGTAAATCTTTGATTTCTATCTGCCAGGCATCATTTCCGAAGACGATGATGTCGAGTGTGTCTTTTGGATATCGAGTTTTGATCAGTTCTGCCAAAGCCATGGCTACTTTCTTCGCGGGAGTGATTCTATCTTCCCCATACAAAATCATAGAGTGGGAAATATCTATCATCAGCACCGTAGATGTCTGTGAGCGAAATTCATTTTCCGCAACCTCCAAATCGCCTTCTGTCAATAAGTATTCTCCTGAGAAACCATGGTTTGCCTGTGCATTTCTAAGGGAGTCCGTCAAAGCGATTTGATCCAAATTATCTCCAAATTCATAAGCTCGGCGATCCGTGCCACGTTCGTCTCCTTGACCTGAATGGGTGGTTTTGTGTTGACCTGATTTTCCTCGCTTGAGTTTCCCGAAAATCTCTTCCAAAGCTGATTTCCGTATAGTCTGTTCGGCTTTACCAGTGATTTTTAACTCACCCTTTTGGTTTTCCTCAGTCAGGTAGCCTTTACTTTTCAGATCTTCGAAAAAGTCTCCAATTCCATAGTTGGGATTGGTCATGTTGTAGCGATTGTCAAGATTGGTGAGCCAGCTCATCGCCTCAGCCACATCCCCGCCAGTCATGGTGACGAGTTGCAAAAATATATTCAACAGATTCTCAAACGTATTCTTCTCAGGATCCTGAGTGGGTACGAACTGAGTAAATCGAAATCCTTTCATAATTAGACTCAAGTATCAAGATTCAAGACACAAGACTTTGGTTTTAAAGTAACCAACGAGACTCTTGTCAAAATTAACTAAGCCGGAAAGCCTTGAAATTCAATTTAGTGGAATTTTATTGACTCCGACAGTTCAGGTAACAAACAGAAGGGTATGGTAGTTTAGTAAATGGAATAAAAACTCTAAAATTATGAAAAACTACCTTGGAGCCGTCGGTATAGTCACTGGTGTGTTAATCATATTTGTCAGCGCTATACAATTCAATTTAGGTATGTTTCTGATATGGCTGCTTTTCTTGGCAGGCCCTGTTTTGGTCTTGTGGATGGTGTGGTCAGTGCTGATTGCAGATGTGGTCGTAAAAGAAACTTTTGAAGAACAATGGTATCAGGATGAGCCTGAAATGCGGAGAAGGGGTTTAGCTTGAGAAAAATTGTTTGGGAGTGAGAACAGGAATTTGATTCGCTGTTTTGAAGTCCTTAAGGTCACGAGTAATTAGGAAATCCATTTTATTTTCAATGGCAGTAAAGTATTGAAGAGCATCTTCTTTGTCTTTGAAATCTGAATTCATAGCACGCAAAAATGCTTGCTCTCCCCCAGAGATTACCTTGCAAAAGCCATTAAACTGAAGCAGTTTTTCTTTAGCATCAACTAGTTTATAGCGGTCAAAAGACATATAAATAAGTAGGCCTAAAGACACTTCAGAAATGAACAGCTGAGCTTCACCATCTGCCACTAAGGTAAGAAATGGCAAAGAGTCTTCCACAAACGGCTCCCGATTTGCAACTAAGTCCAGCACAACATTAGAATCTAAAAATATCCTATACATACTTTTTATCGCGGTGTTCTCGCATTAATTCTTTATCTGACTTTTCGAGGGCTTTTATTGGAGACTCCTTTTTTAATCTCTCTAAAAATCGTGCAGCTGCTAGCTGCTCCTGAGTTTTTTCAACTTTAGGTGTTTCTTTTTCAAAAATCTCTTCAAACATCCTAGAAAGCGAAATTCCTCTCTTAGCTGCTTGCATCTTGGCTTTCTCTACAATTTCCTTTTTTACAGTGAGTGTGAGTTTGGTTTTCATAAGTGACACGTGTTTGACTTAAATATACGTGTATTTTGGGGAAAGATGTTCCATTTATGAATTTAAAGGGGAAACTTTAGTCTTGTATCTTTGCCTCATGACTCCCGCCTCAAAACACTCTTTCATCATCAAATCCACCGCCAAGCGGCTGGGCTTTGACTTTTGTGGGATAGCGAAAGCGGGATTTTTGGAAGAGGAAGCTCCGAGATTGGAAGACTGGCTGAATCGGAATTACAACGGGGAAATGGGCTATCTGGCCAATCACTTTGACAAGAGGCTCGATCCTACAAAACTGGTGGAAGGTGCCAAAACGGTGGTTTCTTTGGTCTATAATTACTACCCAGAACAAAAACTTCCTGAAACCTCAGACTCCATCAAGCTTGCCAAATACGCTTACGGCGAGGACTATCATTTTGTAATTCGGGACAAACTCAATGAATTTCTGGAAAGCCTCCGCAACGAAATCGGTGAAATAGACGGTCGGGGATTTGTAGATTCTGCTCCAGTCATGGAGCGTCAATGGGCCCAAAAAGCAGGATTGGGATGGCTCGGGAAAAACAGCTTGTTGCTAAATCGGGAAATGGGAAGTTTCTTTTTCCTTGCCGAACTCATCATCGATCTGGAAGTGACACCGGATACACCCTTGGCAAAAGATTACTGTGGTACCTGCACTGCCTGCATCGATGCATGTCCCACCGACGCCATAGTAGATAATGGAGTCATTGACGGTTCCCGCTGTATCTCTTACCTGACCATCGAATTGAAAGATGCCATCCCTACTGAGTTTAAAGGAAAAATGGAAAACTGGGCTTTTGGCTGCGATATCTGCCAGGATGTATGTCCTTGGAATAGATTTTCCAAACCCCATCAAGAGCCAAAATTCCTACCTCATCCAGAGCTGGCAGAATTTAACAATCGGGATTGGCAAGAGATAACCGAAGAAACTTTTAGGAAGGTTTTTAAAAAATCAGCAGTAAAGCGCACTAAACTTGCTGGACTGAAAAGAAATGTCGAATTTCTTAAGTCTAAATAACCAGATCCGATATCCATATGAGTCCTATAGCTCCAAACCTTAAGTCCGTACAGAAGCTTTTTAAACCTAAAAAAAGAAAGAAAAAGAACTTTAAGCTTGGCCTGCCTCCCGGTTCCTTGGTTTATACCGGAGAAAAAAAGCTGGACAATGTCTTAATTAATTTAATCAGCTACGATGAGGTTGATTTATATGAAGAAACAATTGCCTTAGATCAACTCGAAGAGCATTTAAAACTGAAAAAAAAGGTTCTTTGGGTTGATATCATCGGCTTGCATGATGTAGAATTACTGGAGAGAATCGGTTTGCTTTTTGGAATTCACAAGCTGACGATGGAGGACATCGTGAATACAGATCAGCGCCCCAAAATGGAAGCTTTTGAGGACTATCTTTTTGCAGCGATGAAGATGATCCAATGCCCTACACCCGAATCTCCAATTGATGATGAACAAATCAGTTTTGTCTTAAAAGACGGGATTTTACTCACTTTTCAGGAGAAAAAAGGGGACGTTTTCCAGTTTGTGAGAAATCGCCTTGCAGACCAAAAGCGTGCCATTCGGCAACGAAAAGCAGATTATTTGCTGTATGCATTACTTGATGCAGTCATTGATAATTACTTCATCGTAATGGAAAACATAGGGGAGCGAATTGAGAATTTGGAATCCCAAGCGATGTTGTCACCTGGCAATGAAACGCTGAATGCGTTGTATGTTCAAAGAAAGGAAATGATGGATCTTCGTAGAACCGTCTATCCTTTGCGTGAAGTAATCGGCTCTTTCGACAAATATGCAGATGATAAAATCAGTGCTGAGACAAGGCCTTTTATCCGGGATTTGTATGAAAACACGATTCAGGTCATAGAGACAATGGAAGTATTCCGAGATATGTCATCAGGTGTGCTGGACCTGTATATGAATAGTCTTTCAAACCGCATGAATAACATCATGAAGGTACTCACGATCATTTCCACGATCTTTATTCCGTTGAGTTTTGTGGCAGGGGTCTATGGGATGAACTTTGACAATATGCCTGAGCTACACTGGAAATACAGCTATTTCGTAGTGATGGGAGGGATGACGCTAGCTGTAATTGGGATGCTGTTTTTCTTCCGCAAGAAAAACTGGTTGTAATTTTACTGAAGCTTGAGAATGACATCTTTTTTCCCATTTTTAAGCAAAAGTTCTCCAGCACTTACCTGATAATAGCGCACAGATTTGAGGACTTCCAAAAATTTGTTTTCGAAAGGAGAATCTTGACAAGCCATTCTGGTTGAACCTATTTCATCAAATTCTAACATGTTTTTCTTCCCTATTTCGTAAGAACCAAAAATACGATTGCAACCCCCCGTTCCAGAAATCATACTTTGTCGGGAATCAAAAATCAAATGAGCATCTTGCTCTGAACCTGAAGTTTGAACTGGTACTTGCATGATCTCCACAAGAGTCCATTGTTTGCCTTCCCAATTTTTATCAGGATAAGATTTGGGACTACATGAAGCTAAAATAAGAAGGGTGAACGCAAAGAATATATTTTTCATAATTGGGTGATTTACTACTTATAAGGCCTAAATCATGCCAATTGTTCCGAATTCTTAGTTTAAAAAGCCTTTAGACTGATATCCAAACTTTTCACCGAATGTGTCAATGCCCCCATGGAAATATAATCTACTCCGCACTCAGCCACATCTACAAGTGTATCCTCGGTAATGCCTCCTGAAGCTTCGGTTTTATATTGATTCCCAATCATAGCTACAGCTTCACGCATAGTAGCGTAATCCATATTATCCAGCATGATCTGATCTACTCCACCTACTGCGAGCACTTGTTTGACTTCATCCAGATTACGGGTTTCTATTTCAATTCGAAGATCCAGATTATTGGTTTTTAAGTATGCATTGCATCGCTCGATTGCCTGAGGTATTCCTCCCGCAAAATCCACATGGTTGTCTTTCAGCATCACCATATCATAAAGCGCAAATCGATGATTTACTCCTCCGCCGATGTGTACAGCCCACTTTTCCATCAATCTGAAATTCGGGGTAGTCTTTCGGGTATCCATCAGTCGAGCTTTGGTGTGGATGATCTGCTGCGTGAGTCGGTGTGTCAAAGTTGCAATGCCACTCATCCGCTGCATGCAATTAAGCACTAAGCGCTCCGAAGAAAGTATCGAAGCAGAAGGACCTTTTACTATTAGTCCGATATCTCCGTATTTCACCTCATCACCGTCTTTGACCAGCAACTCGACTTCGAGATTTGGATCAAAAGTCTTAAAAATCTTCTCTGCCAACTCGATACCCGCTATTATACCATCGTCTTTGATAAGGAGTTTTGCCTGCCCGGTTTTTCCCTCGGGAATCGAAGAAAGTGAAGAGTAATCACCTGGGCCTATATCCTCTAGAAAAGCAGCGGCGATAAATGTGGAAATGGCTTCTTCGGTGAGATAAGTTGGTTTCATGCCCAAAAATAGGGATTTGAAGCTCCTGTAACGGGGTTATAGCTCAAATTTCTTTTAGAGTAGGATAGATTTCGTTCCGTAGGAACGACTGGTCGGTAGAATTAATGTGGGTTTTTATTTATTCGTTCCGTAGGAACGTCTGGTAAACCATATATCATCATACGTTCCAATGGAACGTGATGAAGACCTTTTAATCGGTTGAACTACCGACCAATTGTCCAGCTGGGACAATCATGTATAGTTTATCAATGATCGAAAGAAAAATATTTTTTTGATCCACCAATCTCCACTGAGTAAGAATTAATTCAACCTCTAAAATGCTATTCTTTTTGGCTGTAAAAAAAATTAGAAAAACTCCTTATCCTTTCACAAACTCCAAACTGTAAATTTTGATTTCAGAAGCTTGTTGAGATACTTTTATAAAAACCTTAAACATACCTTGACCTGTCTGATAATCACCAATATAGGAACTCAGTATTGGGTTATTTTCACTTCGGAAAACAAGGCTAAAGCCCATTGATGGGTTTTTCTTGAAAAAATCTTTTAATACAACTTCTGCCTGATTTTTAGAATAATCTCCCTGCTGTCCGTTAACATTTAAGGAAATACTGGAATCGAAGTATTTGGCTAAATCGCTGCTAGAACCACTATCAATTGCAGATATGATCGTTTCTATAGAATCCACGTTCTCAAATTCCATTTCTGGAAACTGAATAAACAGGAATATCGAAACGATTAAACTTACTATTGAGGTCATAGTCCATGCTAGGCAAATACTAAGCCAAAAACGGAATCATGTACTGCATTTATCAGTTTACCAAGTGCATGTCTGGGAAGTTTTCTGTTATCAGTATTTTGGGACGACTTTACTCTTAATTATAATATATTTGCGGTATGGATAAGAAAGTACTTTTAATGATTTTGGATGGTTGGGGAATAGCCACCAATCCTTCTGTTTCTGCGATTGACAAAGCAAAAACCCCTTTTGTAGATAGTCTTTACACAAAGTATCCTCATGGAAAACTGGAAGCTTCTGGTCTTGCAGTTGGCCTACCTGAAGGCCAAATGGGCAATTCCGAAGTGGGCCACATGAACATCGGTGCGGGTCGAGTGGTATATCAGGATTTAGTGAAAATCAACCTCGCCGTAGAGAATAAAGAGCTAAATACCCACCCAGTTTTGGTAGAAGCATTTGCCAAAGCCAAAGCCGCAAACAAGAAAGCTCATTTCATGGGATTACTTTCAGATGGCGGAGTACATGCACATATTACACACCTGAAAGGACTTTGTGATGCAGCTAAATTCAATGGGATGAATGATGTGTTTATTCATGCGTTCACAGACGGAAGAGATACAGACCCAAAAGGTGGCATTGGATATTTAGAAGATCTTCAGGCTCATTTGACTAATTCTACTGGTAAGATTGCTTCCGTAGTAGGAAGATATTATGCCATGGACAGAGACAATCGTTGGGAGCGGGTAAAGCTTGCCTACGATGCGATGGTAAAAGGTGAAGGTGAAAAATCCAAAGACATCATTGCTGCCATGCGTAAATCCTACGAAAATGGAGTTACAGATGAATTTATTCGCCCAATCATCCATGTTGGAGCAGATAATAAGCCTTTGGCGACAATAGAGGAGGGTGATCTTTTGATTTGCTTCAATTTCCGAACTGATCGAGGAAGAGAAATCTCTCAGGCGCTTACTCAGCGTGATTACGAAGATTTCAATATGAAAAAGTTGAATGTAGACTACGTCACTTTTACTAATTACGATGCTACCTTCAAAGGAGTAGAAGTTCTCTTCGAAAAAGATAATCTGAATAATACCCTAGGCGAAGTCCTTGAAAGAGCGAATAAAAAGCAGATCAGAATCGCTGAAACTGAGAAGTATCCTCACGTAACCTTCTTCTTTTCCGGTGGAAGAGAATCAGAATTCAATGGTGAAAGCAGACTACTTTGCCCATCTCCGAAAGTAGCAACCTATGACCTTAAACCTGAAATGAGTGCTTTTGAAATCGCTTCCAAAATCAATGGCGAGTTGAAAAAGAAAAGTGCTGATTTCATCTGTCTCAACTTCGCAAATGCGGATATGGTAGGTCACACGGGTGATTTCGATGCAGCTGTGAAAGCTTGTGAAGCGGTAGATGCCTGTGCTGATAGCGTGATCACGACCGCTTTGGCAAACGACTACACCATTATAGTCATAGCAGATCATGGAAATAGCGACATGATGATCAATGAAGATGGCACTCCGAACACAGCGCATACTACTAACTTGGTACCATGCATCATGGTGGACAAAAATGACCTGCTTACCATTAATGATGGAAAACTTGGCGATTTGGCACCTACGATTCTTAAACTGATGGGAATAGAAAAGCCAGCCGATATGACTGGAAATATCCTTTTGACTTAATGATGCAAACCAAAAGTTTTTCCTTCGGGATTATCTTTCTAGCCGTTTTCGGGCTTTTCTCCTGCGTGGGTGAAATCTCAACTGCAATTGAAGAAGATCCGTACTTCGATCTTAAAGGATTTGTCGAAGAGAATATTCAAAAACTTGATAGCGTAGAAGTAACCAAAGTATCTCAGATTCAAGAGGAAGAAAATGAGGTCTCTGTGGTTTATTCTATTCAGGATTTGGAGGAAGAATTCAGTATTTTCATAGAAGCTGATATCAATAAGGCTTCCATGCTTCAATCGTATAAAACTTCAACTTCAGATGATCTTCTGACTCATGAAGCGCCACCAAAATCAAAGGAAAAAGTAAAATACATCAAAGTCACCTATGAAAATGATGCTGTTAGTAGTGTTTCAATCAAAATAGCTGATGATAACTTATTCTATTCCACCACTACCTTGGCAGCGATATACATTGATACTTCTACCAAGTTGATAGACCGCTATTCAATAGAGACGTCTCAGAAGATCTGGTTTTTAGATGAGAATGATATGAAGATCAAAGGAACAATAGTTCCGAATTGAAAAGGACTTCTGGAAGAAATAGAGAAAGGACCGAAGATTATCTTCAGTCCTTTCTTTTTTCATCAATTATTTGTCAAACATTGGAGGTCGTTTAGCCTGCCAGTCGCTGTTTTTTTGAATTAAGTCTCCGAGCATTACCAGTTTCTCCTCTTCGAAAAGATTGGCCAACAGCGTAATAGAAGTTGGACTTCCTGATTCACTAAAGCCATTTGGAAGGCAAAGTGCAGGGTGCCCAGTCAGATTAGTGATCTGTAGCTGCGCTCCTCCGAAGCTTGGAGTTACGATCACATCATAATCCTTCATGATTTCGTGCATTTCCTGGATTAGGATAGTCCTTTGTCTGGCTGCTTGTACGTATTCGACAGCTGGAATAAACCTTGCCGAGCGAAATGAATTTGGCCAGGCATTTTTGTGCTGCGCTACCAGTTGATCATCCCAGCCATTTCTAGTCAACTCATCAAAAGCTGCAGCAGCTTCCACAGATAACATTATTTGAATTGCTCGGGGATTTACAGAAGTTTTTAGCTCCACTGGATGCAACTCAAATCCCTGATTTCTCAACAAATCCAGTACATCTTGATTGTTTTGGGAGCCAGATCCATTCCCCTCAAAATAGGCTTTGAAGTAGCCAACTTTTAGCTTTTTTACATCTGTTTTTGATGAGAAATTAAATGCTGATTTTATGGTGCTGGCATCCATTGCGTCTTCTCCGTTGATTATCGAGAGGACAATCCCATCATCTAAAGCTGATCTGGATATTGGCCCTATTTTATCCATTGACCAACTTAAGGCCATTGCACCATTCTTACTAACCCGACCATAAGTTGGTCTAAGGCCAGTTACACCATTTCTAGTTGAAGGTGATACGATGGATCCCAAAGTTTCTGTGCCAATGGCGAAAGGAACTAAGCCAGCACTAACTGCCGAAGCTGAGCCTGCGGAAGATCCACTTGCTCCTTGCTCCAGATTCCAAGGGTTTTTGGTCACTCCGCCATACCACACATCTCCCATTGCCAAGGCCCCAAGCGTGAATTTACCCACCAGTACGCCACCGGCGTCATTCAACATATTCACTACGGTAGCTGTCATATCAATTTCCTGATCTTTATATGGCATAGCTCCCCAAGTCGTCTTGGTGCCTTTTACAGCCAAAAGATCCTTGATTCCATAAGGTATCCCGTGAAGGGGACCACGATATTTTCCAGTAGCCAACTCCGCATCCATCTCCTTAGCTTTTTCCAATGCAGAAGTCTCCATTAAAGTGATCAAGCATTGAAGTGTGTCTGAATAGGTTTTGATACGGTCCAGGTAGATTTTTGTCAGTCGCTCACTGGATATCTTCTTGGATTTGATCAACACTGCGAGCTCATGAACTGGCATGTAAGCAATGTCGGATTCTTTAGCAGGCAAACTTATCTCTGCTGCCAAGCCCCAGTCTAGTTGCTTTTGTATTTGATCCGGTTGAAATCCCGAGGGCAGCGGATTGAAAACCAAAGCAGGTGCTACTGAGTTGTCTAACTTTACTTCTCGCAAAGTTTCATATCTATTGCGTTGGTTCTCTAATGATCCCAACATACTGTCTTTCTCTGCTTGGGTAAAAGACAAACCAAATAGCTCTGAAGCTCCCTCGATAGAAAGTGGTGTAATTTCACCAGTATTTCTACCTAGTGTAAAACCTAGAAGTAAGCAGCCTGCCGCCGCGACAAGGATAAAAGCCGATGAAGAAACTGTGTTTTTTGATTCCATTGAATAGTTTTGTAATAATGTAATCTAAGAATGCTAAGTGCATGTTCAATCACCCAATATAATCAACCAATGGATCAAAATCCTTCCTTTCCTGTATTCCCCATGTCCTTTCGTGGAATTCTTCTCTTAACCGGAATGTACACAATTGCCTGGTCTGCCATTTTCAGACTCATGGGAGGATCTATTGTCAATTGGTTCGCTGATGGAAACTTGATCGAAGCATCTCTACCTGTGACCTATTATGGAGGATTTGGGATTTTAGTGGGCCTGCTTATATTCTTTAGTGCATTTTATCCCATTAGTTGGGTATATCTGATAATTGCGGGAATTACTGGAAAAATAATTTTGGCAATCTGGTTTTTCTTGGGATTCCTACCGGATCTGGGGTGGAATAAACGAACTGCTTTTCAGTTGATTTTTAATGAGATTATATGGTTAATTCCCCTCATTGTGGTGTTTTTAAGAGGGTGTCAGGTAAAGAGTTACCTCGCTCAGAATACAGAAAAATAAAAAAAGAGAAGATCAGCAACGATCTTCCCTTTTCACTCATGACGATTTAGTTTTTACTTAGGTCAACAAAATCAATAGAAGTAAAATAATAATAATTGCTCCTACAGAGATATATACTCCACCTCCTGCTCGTTTGGCTTCCTCTTTCATATCCTTAAGCTCACTACGAACATCCTTAATTTCTTCTTTACTCATTTCACTAAAGTCCATCGCTTTGATTTCATCCACTCTAGTTTGGATTTCGGCTAGTCGCTCCTTTTGAGCTTCCGTTAGTTCAGTTTTCTCTTTTTTAGAGTCTTCATCATTGGTTGGCGCTGCTACTAGCATGTGCGCGGAAAATACCAGTGCGAGAATTGCGAATAATTTTTTCATACGGTTGTTTGTTTATGGTCTGGTTTTGAGTATCGTCAAAATTATAGCCAAACTCTGTCGTAGTATCTCTGGATATCACCAACTTTTGGAAGTCTGCTAGCCGAAAATTTGTAACTTACACAGCTAAAATACGATCGCCTTTTCACCAAAAATAATCCAAAAATGTCCCAAAAACAGCCTTGTAAGCTTTTTTTACTTGATGCCATGGCGCTGATCTACAGAGCGCATTTTGCCTTCAGCAAAAACCCGAGAATAAATTCAAAAGGACTCAACACAGGAATTATGCTGGGGTTTACCAACACGCTTCTTGAGATTATAGATAAGGAAAAACCTACCCACATTGGGGTGGCTTTTGATACTCACGCCCCAACATTCCGACATATACAGTACGAACCCTACAAGGCCAACCGGCAGGAGCAGCCCGAAGACATTGGGGTTGGCATTCCTTGGGTAAAAGAAATCGTCAAGGCATTCAATATTCCGATTTTGGAACTGGATGGCTACGAAGCTGATGATGTGATCGGGACTTTGGCTAAGCAGGCTGAGAAGGAAAACTTTACGGTTTACATGATGACTCCTGACAAGGATTATGGGCAGCTCGTGGACGATCATATTTTTCTCTACAAACCTGCTTTCATGGGTAACGGTGTAGACATTATGGGTCCAAAAGAGATCTGTGCCAAATGGGATATCGAGCGAGTGGATCAGGTTCGTGACATTCTTGGGTTGATGGGAGATGCTGTGGATAACATTCCTGGAATTCCTGGTATAGGCCAAAAAACAGCCGTCAAACTTCTGAAGACTTACGGGACAATAGAAGAGTTGGTGAAAAATACAGCTGACCTAAAAGGCAAGCAAAAGGAGAATGTGGAAAACTTCGCCGCACAGGGGATTCTCTCTAAGGAACTGGCGACGATCAAATGCGATGTGCCAATTACCTATGTCAAGGAAGATTTAAAATACGAGGGTATTGACGAAGAAAAAGTCCGTGCAATTTTTACCGAACTGGAGTTTCGCACGCTGGCTTCGCGGGTTTTCAAAGGCACAGACAAAAAGGCCGCAGTTCAGAAAAATGATCAGTTAGGACTTTTTGGTGAAGCTCCGGCTCCCACTGCTTCTTCCTCACCTGCGATAGAATTTGAAGAGGAATCGGTAAATGTGGTAGAACAAAAAGCCCCAGACACCATTCATAGTAATATCCAGAATTATCATAAAGTCAAAGGAGAAGCTGAAATCCTAGAGCTCGTTGAGTTTTTGGAGATCCAAAAAGAGCTGTGCTTTGATACTGAAACTACTTCAGTAAATCCAATGGAAGCAGAATTGGTCGGGATTTCCTTCGCCTATGTTACGGGTGAAGCATATTACATCCCTTGTCCAGAAAGTCGTGAGGAAACACTGAAAATTTTGGCTCTCTTGAAACCGGTATTTAGTAACGAAGGCATTTTGAAAATCGGCCAAAACATCAAATACGATATCTTGGTACTCAAGAATTACGATGTGGAAGTCAAAGGAGTCCTATATGACACCATGCTCGCGCATTATCTGATCGATGCGGATGGCAAGCATTCCATGGATTGGTTGGCAAAGCAATACCTGAATTATGAGCCAGTTTCCATCACAGAATTGATTGGCAAGAAAGGCAAGAATCAAGGAAATATGCGTGATGTGAATGAAGATGAAGTCACCGCTTATGCTTCTGAGGATGCAGATATTACACTGAGATTGAAGGCAGAATTTGATCCTTTGCTGAAGGAAAACAACCTGGAAAAACTTTTTGATGAGGTTGAAAATCCTCTGATCAACGTGCTCGCGGATATGGAATTTGAGGGAGTGCGGATAGACATGGAAAGTCTGGCCGAAATGTCAATTCTCTTAGAAAAAGAAAGTAAGGAGATCGAGAACAAAGTCTATGAAATGGCGGGAGTTCGGTTTAATTTGGCTTCGCCAAAGCAATTGGGAGAAGTCCTTTTTGATAAATTAAAACTAGATCCAAAAGCCAAAAAGACTAAAACCGGGCAATACGCAACTGGAGAGGAAGTTCTGAGCAAACTTGCCCATGAACACGAAATCATCCAAAACATTCTGGATTTCCGCCAGATGGTGAAGTTGAAATCAACTTATGTGGATGCGCTTCCAACCATGATCAATTCCAAAACTGGTCGGGTTCATACAACTTACAATCAGTTTGTGGCAGCCACAGGTCGACTTTCTTCTATCAATCCTAACCTTCAAAACATTCCTATCCGGACTCAAAGAGGGCGTGAAATTCGTAAAGCTTTTGTGCCAAGGGATGAAAATCACATTCTTCTGGCAGCGGATTATTCCCAAATTGAATTGCGCATTATGGCTGCTTTCTCGGGTGATGAATCCATGATTGAAGCCTTCAAAACTGGACGAGATATTCACGCAACTACAGCTGCAAAGATCTTCCAAGTGCCCCTGGAAGAAGTTACTTCGGATATGCGTAGAAAAGCCAAAACAGCCAACTTTGGGATTATTTACGGTATTTCTGCTTTCGGACTTTCCCAGCGACTTTCAATTCCGCGAGGTGAAGCCAAAGAGATTATTGATTCCTATTTCAAAGAATTCCCAGCAGTGAAAGAATACATGGATGGAGCGATAGAAAAAGCTAAAACAAACGAATATGTAGAGACCATCCTCGGTCGTCGTAGATACTTGCGAGATATCAATAGCCGAAATGCAACTATGAGAGGCTTTGCCGAGCGAAACGCAATCAACGCACCAATTCAGGGTTCGGCAGCCGACTTGATCAAAGTAGCCATGATCGATGTGCACAAGTGGATGAAAAAGGAAAACCTCAAGTCCAAAATGATCCTACAGGTTCATGATGAATTGGTCTTCGATGCACACATAGACGAAGTAGAAATTCTAAAAGCCAACGTACCTGGACTGATGTCCAATGCCATCAAAATGGCTGTGCCGGTAGAAGTTGAGGTTGGAACAGGAACGGATTGGCTGCAGGCGCACTAGTAAGTATCTAGACGTTAGACATAAGTATCAAGTACTTCGGCATTCATCATTCTATGTTCATTATTTGAAATTGGAAGATTGAAATAAATCCCCCTAACCCCCTTTGAAAGGGGGAATACCTAAAATTGAACCTCAACAATTGATTCCATAAAGGTAGGCTCCACCTAATGTTATCTATAGAAGGAAAACCTTACTACTTATAAAAATCTCCGAGGTTCCAGCAAACCCCGTAAATCAAAAATAGTATTTCGTAATTTATACCTCCAAATGGCTAAAATAAAAACCACTTTCTTCTGTCAAAACTGCGGGGCCCAAAGCCCGAAATGGCTTGGCAAATGCCCTGCCTGTGGAGAATGGAATACCTATGTGGAAGAAGTAGTTCAAAAGGAGGAATCTGGTAAAGGATCTTGGAAAACACCTTCTTCAGGCACCAAAAAAGCCAGCGTTCCAAAGAAAATTCAGGAGGTAAATTATGAGGAGCAAGCAAGGTATGTGACGGGTGATGATGAACTTGATCGAGTACTCGGTGGCGGAATAGTGCCAGGATCACTGGTTCTCATCGGTGGAGAACCTGGAATTGGCAAGTCCACTTTGATGCTTCAGATAGCCTTGATCCTAGAAGGCAAAAAGATACTCTACGTTTCTGGGGAGGAAAGCGAAGCACAGATCAAGATGCGGGCTGATCGAATGTCGGCAAAAAACCCAGATTGTTATGTGCTTTCGGAGACGAATACGCAGCAGATTTTCCAGCAAATTGAAGCTTTGAAACCTGATTTGCTGGTGATAGATTCAATCCAAACCTTGACTTCGCAGTATGTAGAATCCGCCGCCGGATCTGTTTCCCAAGTGCGGGAATGCACTGCGGAACTCATGAAATTTGCCAAGGAAACCGGAACGCCTGTTTTCCTGATCGGCCATATCACCAAAGACGGATCTATCGCAGGACCAAAGGTGCTGGAGCATATGGTGGATACGGTGTTGCAGTTTGAAGGAGATAGACACATGAGCTACAGAATTCTAAGAACATCCAAAAACCGCTTCGGATCTACCCATGAACTTGGAATCTACGAGATGCGCGTGGAAGGACTTCGCCCAGTCGCGAATCCTTCCGAGATTCTATTGACACAAAGAGAAGAAGTCTTGAACGGCGTGGCTATCGGAGCAATGATGGAAGGTAACCGTCCCTTACTCATAGAAATCCAATCACTAGTCAGTCCAGCCACTTATGGAACTCCCCAGCGAAGTAGCACTGGTCATGATTCCAAGCGATTGAATATGCTGTTGGCAGTGTTGGAGAAGAGAGGCGGAATGCGACTTGGTCAGCAAGACGTATTTTTGAATGTCGCGGGAGGGCTTCGAGTGGATGATCCAGCTTTGGATTTGGCCGTTTGCGCATCCTTGATTTCCAGCTATGAAGACACGCCGGTTTCGGAGCAGATTTGCTTCGCAGCTGAAGTTGGTTTGGGTGGAGAAATACGGGCGGTTCATCGCATCGAAAATCGTATTGCAGAAGCGGAAAAACTAGGCTTCAAAAAAATCATCGTATCCAAATACGCTGTGAAAGGCTTGGGTCTAAATAAATACAAAATCGAAGTAATGCCGGTAAGTAAACTGGAGGAGGTTTATCAGAAGATTTTTTAGGAATTTCAAGTGCTAAATAGACTGTGGAGACCTAACTACCGGCAAGGAAGCCCTATATTAGAATTGAGCTTAGGACTAGAGAAGCTAAGCAGTACAGGTACAAGTCAGTGAATAAAGAGAACAAGAAATTTACACGGTTACCAATACAGTAAGAAATCTCATAAAACATACCTAGATGGATATCAGAGTAATAGAAACGCTAATTGCCATTGCCTCCTTCTTTGTAATAAGATTTGCAACTGTAAAATTTCTTTCAAAAATTCAAGATAAGTACAGCTATTCGAAATATAGAATACGACCGATTTTGAAGTTTAGTAACCTATTTATTTTCATAACCTTACTTATCGTGATGGTTGCTGTATGGGGAGTTGAGCAGTCTAAACTACTCACGTTTATCACCTCCGTATTGACAGTTGTAGGTATTGCGCTAGTTGCACAGTGGTCTATTCTATCCAATATATCTTCGGCCTTGATCATATTCATCAGCCATCCTGTGAAACTAGGAGAGTCAATTACCATTCTTGATAAAGATTATGAGATCAAAGGGAAGGTTTCTGATATAGGCTTGTTTTACGTGATTTTGAAAACAGGTACAAACGAAAAAATCATGGTGCCCAATAATGTGTTTTTGCAGAAAGGAACCAAGATCACAGTAGAATAAAAAGCCTATTAACGAAAGTCCCAATTATCGGAGTAGCGCATCGAAAAGCGTATTGCAGAAGCGGAAAAACTTGGTTTCAAAAAGATCATTGTCTCCAAATACGCTGTGAAAGGCTTGGATCTGGATAAATACAAAATCGCAGTGATGCCGGTGAGTAAATTGGAGGAGGTTTATCAGAAGATTTTTTAGGGTTAATAAGACCAGGAAATTGGTCTGTGGATACATAGACCAAAGCTTCAGAACAGATCCTTCTGGAGAATTATAGAAGAGAATATAAAAGTTTGATTTGAACTTCCTATGGTATAACTTAAAGATACTTTTTGAAGAAGGACATATGAAAACAATTTTTATAAGAAATGGAGAAATCAAAAGGAAGCCCATTGTGCTACTCGAATTTCCATATGATCAGGAACTCAAAGAACTGATCAAGACCGTCCCTGGCGCGGCTTGGCAGCCTAAATTAAAAGCATGGGCGATCCCTTATTCAGATGAAGTAACTTCTCACTTACTAAACCTTTTCAAGCAAAAAGCATGGATAGACTATTCGCAGTTTAAGAAAGTGAAAATAACCAAGCAGGAAAAAATAGCTTTGCCGGCGATAGATACTGGAATAGCTCAAGAAATCGAGAAATTTACAGATTGGATGCGTAATAGGCGTTACTCCGAATCCACAATCCGAAATTATGTACATAGCCTAAGCCTATTTTTGAGGTTTACGGGAAACAAGAATCCAGCAGAAATCAGCAATGCGGATTTGGAAAACTTCCATAAAGACTACATCATTAAAAACAACTACTCTGCATCTTTTCAATCACTCGTAATCAATGCGGTGAAACTATATTTTTCAACTAGATTAAAGCGAAAATTAGAACCCATAGCAATCGAAAGACCAAAGCATCCTAGATTACTACCACATGTGCTTAGTAAAGAAGAAGTGAAAGCAATCCTTCAAGCACATCAGAACATAAAACATAGCACAATGCTTAGTTTGATTTATGCTTGTGGACTGAGACGTTCGGAGCTTTTGAACGTGAAGCCAGAAGATGTTGACTCAAATCGCGGAATGCTCAGAGTAAATCAAGGCAAGGGAAAGAAGGATCGCATGGTACCTATAAGCGAAAAAGTAGTAGAATTGCTTCGGATATATTACAGATTCGAAAAACCAAGCGTGTATTTATTTGAAGGTCAACACTCAGGAGAAAAATACAGTGAAGGGAGTTTGCGAAAGGTGTTGAAATCAGCATTGAAAAAAGCTAAAATCCAAAAGCCAGTTACCTTGCATTGGTTGAGGCACAGCTACGCTACTCATCTTTTGGAAAGTGGTACTGACCTGAGGTTTATTCAAGAATTATTAGGGCATAATTCCAGTAAAACTACTGAGATCTATACGCATGTCAGTCAGAAAAGCCTTCAAAATATACGAAGTCCATTTGACGACCTATAAAAAATAAAAGTTACCAAAGGTGCATATACTTGACCAATTTAGGCAAGTATGGATACAAAAGGTACAGCAATAAACAAGTTAGCGAGCACTCTGACCTATGAGACAATTTATCTTACTACCAATTTTTGTTCTATCTTTTGGAGCATCAGCTCAACTCAGCACTTCGTATGTGGAGAACTGGATTAATTCATGCGAACCTGAAGGAAACCTTGATTCTTTGGAACGACTTTACATCATTAACGGTGTACCTTTCGACAATCCAGAAGATGAACTAAAATCGTTTGATACGAAAAACCAACTATGGTTCATTGATTATCTGAACTCGGATAGTGTAGAAACAACTTTTATGAAGCCCAACTTATTGGTAATTCTAGTTGGAGCAACTCCAAAACTCAAGAAAGGTGAACGGATCGAGAAGCTCCATGAACAGCAATCAAAGTTCAGCGATGAATTTGATAACTCCTTTAACCTACATCCCAATCCGAAAGACCCAGTCTTAATTCTTAACGACAAACTGATTTCACCTGAGAACGCTGGACAAACAATCTCAAAACTTAGACCAAATGATGTGCGATACATCCAGTATGTTAACCATACATCTTTCGCACTTTATGGACAAAACGCCAAGAATGGAGCTGTAACAATCTGGACGAAAGAATACGCTCGCTAACATATGCTATGAATGAATGGGGTTTCATCGGTCTGGAAAGTTTGGCGGCATTCGGAAAGTCCGCCACAAATGTTAAATTTAAAGCAAGGCGTGGCTATGTGCAAGACGAGAGGTTAGTACTTTCTAATTCCCACTCATCATAGCTTGACGTTGTAGGTCATTACTTCTGTACTGCAGAGCTTTAAATGCTAAGCATGAATATTTGAGAGTGGTAGAGAGCGAAATTGAGGTCAATTTAAAATATTTGATAATCAGGCTTTAAATTACTACCCAAAAATTGTAATGATAAGAGTTAATAAACCTTTTGAATCATATGTCTTCAAGCCGAGTGAAAGGCTCGAATCTTTAGAAGAACGTAGAAATTTAATAAGTTGGCTTATTTTACTTATAGCAGTTCTCTTTTTTGTCCTTGAATTGATTTATCCTGCGTTCATAATAATTTTTGGTTTAATAATAGGAAATCTTTGGCTATTAGCAACTCGCACAAATAAATACGCTAAAGTGAATGGCTCATTTCCATTTAAAATATCAATAGCTCCTAATGAAATTATTGTTGGAGAAAAAAATTTTCCTATGAATGAAATTAGAGTCCAGAAAATTATATGTTACGACTATCGAGGAAGAAAAGTATTAGAATATGCCCTTATGTTAAGATATTTGGTGAAATCAAATGGTACATATAATCACATTTGGTTTAGCCATAATAATAAAGAATATAGGTTGAGATTTCGAGTAGACTCTAAAAAACATATGGAAGAACTTGAAGAGATAAAAAAGGAACTTGGGATAAAATAGAAACGACCTACAACAGCACCTAAGAAAACATGGGGCGGATATTCGTAAACCCAAGGTCTATTAATCGAAGCTACCTTTTTTGCAGTTTGACAGGTAATCGCTTCGAAAGCCCCACGTTTCTTAGCCGCGAACCGTTGGCAATCACTATGAAATATAAGTTTATCTTTTTTTCATCATTTCTTATTCTACTATTTTCATGTGAGAAAAAGGAGAAGCAAACCATTGTTGGATGGAAAATTATAGAAGAATATCCAGAAGAACATTTAGTGATAGTTGATACCTTTGGTAGTTCTCCTTATAATAATTCGACTCTTGAATTTAAGCTCGAGATTGACTCCATGTTAAAGGCTAAAGAGAAAAAATTTTTAAATGATGGGCAAGAGTTTTTTTTAGGTGAATTTGAGATTTCATTATTAGGGAACTCTTCATTTAATTTATCTGGTCAGGAATTGAATTTTTCAAAGATTAGCATATACCACAATGATTGGCCTTGGAACCAGATTTACTTCTATAGCCCTGAATATGGTATAGTAGCTGAATTTCATAGTCATTCACGGAGAAAAAATATGTTAGTTTTTATGATCATCGAAAATGATACAGTTTATAAACTTGGAGAGCAATTATTAGAGTATTTTGAGAATGACTCAATTTTAAACCCAATACCACCCATGCCTATTGAACCCTCTGAGATAATTGAAGTCTTTGAATAATAGTTGATAGAATGAGAAGCGCTTGCCAACATCAGCTATAGCAAATGCGGGCTGGCTGTTTAAAAATGAAGATATTAAAACTACATAAATTTACAGTAGGCTGTCAAGATAGCGGTTTCAAAATCCCGCCCTTGCCATAGCCAGGGCCGTTAGCCTTCATTACATTTAAAACTGAATGACAGAAACTAAACATAAGCAACTAACAATAAAACGGGGAATTCTGGCCATTGTGGTCATGTACGCATGTCAACTCCTAGCCGGAATTGTTATCTCTTATGGGTTTAAGTTCTTTTCGCCTAGTAATGAAATTCCTATCGAGATTTTGGGACTCACTTCTGCTTTGCTCAGTGGCATTATGATAATTACTTTTTTCTGGTGGGATATCCGTAGATCAGGTGAGCCTTTTTATCCTGAGATAGGACTTCAACCAAGTAAGATTAAAAAAAGCAAAGGTCTTATATTGGTTATAGCTGTATTGGTATCGACACACTTTTTAGCGTGGGTATATAGGTCGGTGATTTTACCTGACTTCGGTTACGAAGGAATCATTGGGGGCGGCTCCAAGATGTTCAACTTCATCCAAACAAATGGAGGAGCACTTGAAATGGGCGGTTTTTTATTGCTGGCCCTCTTTGTTGGACCTATTATGGAAGAGGTTGTATTTAGAGGCTATTTACAGTCTTCATTAGCCAAGAAAATACCCTTATGGGCAGCTATATTGATTACTTCCATTGTTTTTACCGTTGGCCATAATCCCATGATATTGTGGCCCATGTATTTTCTGTATAGTGCGACTTGGGGTTGGATCTTGGTACGTACCGGCTCTTTAAAAATGGCGATCCTAATTCATGTTCTAAGTAACTTATTTTATGCTGTTGTGGGCTTTGCAGGTTGGGATATTCTTGCTTAGTCTGAATGATTAACATCAATTATGGTTTATTCAAGAAGTAATATAAATAACGAAAGGCTAACAATGGCTATAAAGCATAGGCCTAACCAACCAAACCGTTCCTACGCTTCATAGCCGGGACCGTTATGCTCCATAAAAAATGTAAATAAATGAAATCGAAACTAAATCGATCAATCTGGCTGGTGATAATTACAATTGTTTTCACTAACTGTTCAACACAAACAGATCCTCTACCAGACGATGTAACTCAGAATATCCAGAAACGAATCGAATACGGACTTAATGGTGCCATCGCCATCGGAATTATCGACCAGGACGGTATTCGTTATTATAATTTCGGATCACGAGATTCCTTTGGCGCTGAGGTCAATGAACATTCAATATTTGAGATTGGATCGATTTCCAAGACATTTACTGCTACCCTATTAGCAGACCAGGCTTTAAATGGAGATTTAAAATTAGATGATCCTATCAATGAGTTACTCCCTGACCGTATCAAAATTCCGGTTTTAGGAAAGCAAAAAATAACGCTTGGGCATCTTTCAGATCATACTTCAGGGCTTCCGAATATGCCTGGAAATTTTAAACCAGCTAACCCCAAAAATCCTTTTGCGGACTATACACCACCACAGATGTATGAGTTTATTTCCAATTATACGCCAACGCGAGAGGTTGGTACTAACTTTGAATACTCAAACCTAGCTTTTGGATTATTAGGTCACGCCTTGTCTCTGCATGTTGGGAAAACTTATGAGGATTTAGTAAGTGAAGTCATTACAGGCCCACTTGGGATGAATGAAACGAAAACCACTTTCGATGAGCAAATGATAAAAAATCTTGCAGTAGGTAAAAATGAATTTGGGCAAAGTACCGAAAACTGGAATTTCTCTACACTTGCAGGCGCAGGTGGGATTAGAAGTTCGACTGCAGATATGATTAAGTACCTCTCAGCACAATTAGGATTTACACAAACCCCATTAATGCAGGCGTTTGAATTGACACACCATAAACGTCATGAAAAGTACCTTGTGAGGAGGGGAGATAATCCTCTTGGTATGGGTTTAGGCTGGATAATCGCAACAAATTCTGATGGTAATAATTATTGGCATGGTGGAAGTACAGGTGGGTATACCTCCTATATCGGTTTTAATAAAACAATGCAAAAGGGGGTGGTAGTACTCGCTACTGGTTATGACCCAAGTGACATTGGTGCCTATTTAATGTATTCTGATTCTTTGAAAGAAATTAAAAGATCATTGTCAACTGAACTCGCACTAAAAATTGATTTAGTCGGTCCTGAAAAAGCCAAAGCGTTTTTTGAGGATTCAGTGATCAATAACCTACAAGAATTCAGCTATGGCTCCTTTCCACTAAACCGATTGGGCCGTATATACCTTAAAGAAAATATTGATGCCTCTATTGCTATTTTTGAAATCAACATAAAGCTATTTCCTAATGATTGGAATGCCTATAATAATTATGGTGAAGCGTTACGAAAAAAAGGCAGACTTGAAGAGAGCTTAGAAAGTTACCAGAAGTCAGTTCAACTTAATCCAGAAAACCAGACTGCTTTGAATTCAGTTACAGAACTCGAAGAAGAAATGGGAATTGGTCAATAATATCAACTTTAAGGAGCATAACAATGGCTATAAGTAATTGCTTGTTCTTGCCTAGTCTTGAAAATCTTCGCGGATTTTCAGCTTGGTGTGCACATGCGAAGTTAAACGCTAATCCTCGCAACTACTCATAGCCGAGCCGTTACCTACTTAATCATCAGCTTTTTAAACTCCCGGGTAAGGTTGGTCAGTGATTCTTCCACACCCATTCTTTCCAGTGAAGAAGCTCCAACGAATCCGTGTACATTGGCTTTCTCTAATACTTCACGGACATCATCAGGAGTATTGATTGGGCCTCCATGAGCTAGGAAAAATAAATCTGGATTAACTGCTTTGGCCGCAGCCACAATCTCATTCGTTCTCGCTACCGCATCATCCATGCTGCAGCTCGCGCCAGTAACTCCAATAGAACCTCCTACCGTTGTTCCAACATGGGAAATAATCGCATCTGCACCTGCTTCGGCCATTTGACGAGCCTCTTCAGCAGTAGCGACATAGACTATGGAAAATAAATCCATCTTATCAGCAATTCTTACCATTTCAACTTCCTTTTCGAAACCCATACCTGTTTCTTCCAATACCTGGCGGAAATGTCCATCAACTATGGAATGGGTAGGGAAATTATTGATTCCAGAGAAACCCATTTCTTTCACTTTCAGCAGGTGATGCCAAATGCGTCTTCTCGGGTCTGAACCATGAACTCCGCATATAACAGGAATCTCTTCTACCACAGGCAGTACTTCAAACTCACCGATTTCCATAGCTACAGCGTTAGCATCACCATACGCCATCAATCCAGCGGTGGAACCGTGTCCCGACATTCTGAATCTTCCGGAGTTATAAATAATAAGGAGATCAGCACCACCTTTTTCAATGAATTTAGCTGAAATGCCAGTGCCCGCGCCTGCTGCTATGATGGCTTTCTTCTGAGCTAAGGTTGCTTTAAGTCGATCTCTTACTTCCTGTCTGGTGTAGGGATTTCCCTTTCCTGTCCATGGATTTGGCATAATTTCTACATTATCGTTTTTTAACCGCAAAGGCCGCAAAGTTTATCGCAGAGGGCACGGATTTTACAAATTCATTCTAAAGTTATCCTGCTTCTTGTCAGGTTGTCCTGCTTCTCCAGAAGCTGGACTCTATTACTGATTTTTCTAGGTCTATCACCTAATTAAAAGGTCTCGATTTTTATCTCGCAGACCGAAATTAATCTTCTACTTCATCATTTCCCACAACTTCTCCACTGCAGCCTTGGCAAATTCCTGATCATTGATATGAAAAGGCAAGTTGACAAAAGGTATCTCGGATTTCAAGTTATCCTGAATAGATTTTGAAAGTGCTTGAGTTGATTCTGGATTATAAAATACATTTCCGGCAGCATCTATTTGGGAAAGACCTTTAACTGGAAAAAGAACCGCTGTGGGCCCTAAACCTTGATTTAGTTTTTTGGCAAGTATTTCTCCTAATGCTTTATTTTCATCTTCATTTGTTCTCATCAGCGTAACTGTTGGCACCCAACTGTACAATTGACGGTTTTTATATTTCTCCGGTACTGATTCCATGGTGCCAAAATTGACCATATCCATACAACCCGGTACAACAACTTGTGGAATTCCTAGTTGAGCTGCAGCTTCTAGTCTATTTGGCCCTGCACTGCAGACCCCCCCACAAAGTTCATCTGCCAATTCGGTGGTTGTAATATCCAGCACTCCCGCAAAACAGGCTTCAAGCACAAGGCTTTCCATCGCTTTTCCCCCTAAACCATTTGCATGGAACGTCATCACTTCATAGCCTTCGGCCTCCAGCAATTGGGTGCAATGATCTACGCAAGCACTGGTATTTCCAAACATGCTGATAGCAATGCGTTTTGAAGTAGCTGAATTTTCGGGAATAACCACTCCTGACATAGCTACAATTGCAGCGGCAGCTTGCTGGATAATCGGTTTGATAATACTGTTCAGCGCAGCTACATCTACCACAGAGGGCATCAAGAGTACATCTTTCACTCCTACCAGATCTGAAAGATCCTTGCTGGCAAGGGTGGAAATACAGATTTTCGGCATTCCTAAGGGAAGTCCTTGCATAGACTTCAGGGTAACGTAAGTACCACTTCCCCCGCCCATTCCGATTACCCCATCAAATTTCTTTTGCTTTTGAAGATCTGCCAAGATTTTTGCAGCACCACTGCCCATGACTTCCATGGCATGGCCGCGATCGTTTTTACCTCGGATGGCTTCAAGATTTCCACCCGCGGTTTCACAGACTTTATTTGCCTCTACCTCAATTGGAAAGAGCGCTGTGGAACCCATGACACCAACATTCACCGTAATCACTTCGGCTCTCTGTGCTAAAAGACAGTCTCGAAGAAAAGCGAATATTTCCCCTTTCGTGTCGAAGCAGCCAAGCATCAAGATTGTAGGTTTTTGGGTCATGGTTTACAGTATTATCATGCCTCGGTCTGTGTCTCCACAGACCGAAATCTTCGTTTAATTAATTCTTTCGTTTACTTTTGCCAAGGTTTGTGTATTAACAAACCATAAATGGTGGTGGTCTTTGATCCACAGACCACGGCGTTGGATTTCTCAGTCATCCTTCCTTCGAAATGACCCTTTCACCATTTCAGTTCAATTCTAGAAATTTAAAGCTCCCTTTCTTTACTTCCAAAAGATCCGGTTCGTTTCCATCTTTCTTGAATTCCAATTCAATCAACGCAGTCTTCCTTGGAGACACCTTCTCATCCGAGTTATGGGTATGCAGTACATACTGAAGTTTGCCTTTCGCATCAAAGAAAAAATCTCCATGACCTGAACCGTTAATCCCTGCGTCAGCCTTGTCAAAAATAGGGTTGGTCGGACTTTTCGTCCAAGGCCCCATCGGACTTTCACTTACTGCATAACCCACAGCATAATCAGGATTTCGGAAGTCATTTGCAGAATAAATGAAATAATACAACCCCTTATGTTTGATGATTGCTGGACCTTCAGAAACTGTCCAATCCACATTTTGAGTATTTTCCCATGGCTCTTCCGCATGGAAACAATAGGTCAACGTTTCGGCTTTAATTCCCGAGAAATCATCTTCCATTTCTGCCACAAAAAGTCGGTTTCCTTCAGTTAAGCGCACGTGATACATATACTTTTTCCCATCATCATCTATGAAAATATAAGGATCAATTTGCTTCACAGGCGCTTCCAGATCTTTCTTTTCCGCTTGGGTAAAAGGGCCTAATGGGCTATCTGAAGTTGCAATTGCGATGTGTTCATTGGCGGTGTAAGCCATGTAAAATTTGCCTTCGTACTCGAAAACCTGAGGTGCCCAAAATCCCATATCCCCATAGGATTCTCCCTTTTTGAGTGCATAGCCATCGTTTTTATCCGAGCGTTTCCAGGATCTTAGATTTTTGGAAACGTAAACCTCAAAACCCAGATTCTTATCATTCCCACTGGTACCATAGAGGTAATATGTCCCCTCATGATAGAAAATCGTCGGGTCGGCAAGTAAAATAGGGTTTTCCTCAGTAGCTGAAAAAAAGCTTAGACTAATCAAAAATGTGGTAATAAGGATATGGGTAAGGTTCATGGTTTGATGGATTATTGGGTTTTTAAGGGCTGTTATACCTCGGTCTGTGTCTGTCTCACAGACCCTGGATGGTATAGTCAGGCTGAGCGAAGTCGAAGCCTCCTTTATTACTAGTGAAATTATTGTCCTCGTGCCTTCAGACTTCCGTCTTCTGGGTGCTCGGACTGACACGCTTTAGGTGTCCTTAAATAAATCAGTCGTAGTTGCGAAGTCCTGAACTGTACGACCAATTATTATTGAAATAGACTAAATAACATCATTTATTTTCCAAACTGACTCTTATAAAAAGCCAATCCTTCGCTAGCCAAAACATCAGGACTTTCAGCCAATGGTCTCCAGATGCAGGTAGCTTTGGCCATTTCTTTAGATACTGCACCAAAAGTTTCAATCACAATAGCTCCTTCGTATCCAATTTCTGCCAAAGCCTCCTTGATCTCATCCCAAGCCAGATTTCCAGTACCAGGAGTACCTCTGTCACTTTCATTTCCCTGCACATGGCAAAGCAAATCTTTTCCAACTTTCCGTATAGAAGCCGCGATATTTTTCTCTTCTATATTATTATGAAAGGTATCCAGCTGGATTTTTAACCAAGGAGAGTCAACTGCCTTTACAATTTCCAAAGCCTGATCTACCGTATTAACCATATCACTTTCGAAGCGATTGAGTGGTTCCAAGCCAAGCGTAATTCCATATTCGGCTGCAGTTAAACTTGCTTTTTTCAGGTTTTCCACACACCAGTCAAATTCCTGCTTTTTCTGCTCAGCAGAAATTGGGCGTAACTTACCGACAGCAGAATACAATGGCCCGCCAAATAAGGGGCTTCCCATTTTCGCGGCTATTTTAATAGAATCCTCTATGTATTGCAGACCTTTTGCACGAATGTCAGGATCCTCACTTGAGATATCCCGATCTGCTCCAAAAGCTCCGCTAATACTCACTTTCAAACCCAATTCATCAGTCAGCTTTTTCAACGCATCCCAATCCACCAGGTCCTTATCCTCCACAGGCACTTCGATGATATCAAAGCCCATCTCTTTCACTTTATGCACAAGGTCAAAAGAATGGGTATCGAAAGGCGATACCCATAAAAATGTACTTACTCCAAATTGCATCTTAGTCAAAGGTTGGAATTTGGATTCTCTCTCCACCTTTCATAGCAGATTCATGTGCGCAAATTCCCGCGCAGGTATAGTTTGCAGCCATGGCAGCATCTACAGCAGAATCTCTTCCTTCTACGATAGCGGCAACGAATTCCTGCACCAAGTGTGGGTGAGAACCTCCATGTCCAGCTCCCTGTAGGAATGACACGTGATTAGGATCATCTATCGTCTGTCTTTTGGTGAAATGCTTGATTGGCTCAATCAACAACTCATCAGTATCCGGCACATCGATTCTTCTGGCATTTTCTCCACCATCAAAGATCACATGACTTTCATCTTCCAATTGCTCCCATTCGAAGGACATTTTGGTTCCATAGACATCATAGGATTCACGGTACTGCCGAACCACATCAAATAATGAACGAGTTGCTTCTGCGATTACATCAGAGTTTTTCAACGTGAACGTCGCAGTTTCCATCGCAAAAGGAGATCCATGTCTACTTGCCAGATCTTCGCTCAATCGACCTGAACCATGGCAAACTACCGTTTCAGCTTTGGTATTGTTGATTCTCAAAAGTGGAGATATCGCATGTGTCCCATTTAGCATAGGCGGAAAACCTTTCCAATACTCATCCCAACCCGGCATGCTCATATCCTGAATATGTGATCCTCTTACCATCTGGATTCTTCCTAGCTGGCCAGTTTCTGCCAACTTCAATCCGTACAAAAATTCACGGGTATAAAGCGCGGTTTCCATCATCATATAGACTTTGCCAGACTTTCTCTTTGCGTCCACGATAGCCGCACAATCTTCCTTGGTCATGGCCATTGGGATAGTACAAGCAGTATGTTTATTGGCATTTAGTGACGCTAATGTCATTCTAGCATGATCAGGAACCGGCGTTACAATATGAATAGCATCCACATCATCACGCTTAGGAACATCATCGAAATTGGTGAAGCAAAGATTTCTGTCCAGGTTAAACTTAGTAGCCAACTCGTCGATTGTCTTTGGATTTCTGGTACAAATCCCAACTGCCTTAATGTTTGGATGCGCTTGATAGATTGGAATAAACTCCTTGCCGAAACCCAGTCCGACTATAACTACAGTGATTTGCTTTTGACTCATTTGTATGTGCTTTAAGTTTCTATTTTTGGGTTAAAAAAGATTGGTTTAATAGGTTTATAGCTGTACTTAGTATAGAAATTCCGGTCTGTGAGACACAGACCAGGGCCTCAGGTTGAGAGAATTATTTAGCTGCCCATTTTACAGCGTTTCGAATCATAGTCTGATAGGCTTCCAGCTCATGTGAAGCTGCATCATGACCTAATGCAATGCCGACAATTTTCGCTTTTGCATGTTTAACAATGTACACGGAAGGGAAAACTTCACTTCCTTCTGTGCTGGCGTTGGCTAGAACTTCAATTCCAGGACCTGCTGGATCCACTTTCTGATAGTATAATTCATCATCCAAAGAGAAGTGAGCAGGAACACCTTTTGTCACTGGGTGCTTTACCTCAGTCAGATCAACATTGAATTTTCCGTATCTATTGTGTCCTCTTGAGCCACCGCTCACTAGCTCTTTATTGTACTCAGGCCAGTCTCTCCAGCTATACCACATTCCTGCATGTGCAATGATGATTCCTTTACCAGCATTTGCAAAAGCAAATATTGCTTCACGGGTGGCAACGTCATTGATCGGTTTGTTATTAGAAAGAAAAAGTACATCAATAGTATCCAAATAATCCTTGATATTGTCAGTGTCCTCTGTATATGTGACTTCAGCCAATCCATTTCTTTCCAAGGTTGCGGCATCCACTTCCTTGTACCATTTTTCAAAATCGTGGGAGGCATTTCCTCCAACAATAAGAACCTTTATTGGCTTACGTCGTGAATTTGGATTCTCCTTGGTTTCAGCGCTCAGGTTCATCATCAATCCAAATGTCAGGATAAAAGACAGACCTAATTTGAGAAGTCCCTTTAAGTTGACTCTTCGAGTTGTGTTCATAATTTAATGGGTTTGAGTATTGTTAATGTTAATGTATAGCTCAATATAAAATCAACTTTCCACGACCATGATACCATTCATCATTCTCCAATGACCTGGGAAGGTGCAGGCAAAGGGATATTTGCCAGGAGTAGTCGGAGCAGTAAAAGTCAACGTGTACAATTCCTGCGGACCGATCATTTTGGTGGAGAATAGCACTTCGGGAATTTCAGGAACGTAAAATTTCTCAGAAGCTTTTGGGTCTCTTAGCATAGCATCCGCCGCAGCACCTACTTTCTCTAAAGTTCCCGGTTTTGCGATAAGCAGGTTATGCTCCATTCCGTCAAGATTATCAATCTCCAGAATGATTTTGTCGCCGGCTTTAACTTTGAAAGATTCCAGATCAAACTTCATCATCTCTGGAACGATTTCCAGCACAATCGTCGTCTCCCTCTTCTCCGCATTTCTTTCAATTCGGAAGTTACTCGTTGGTTGGTCTATGTTTTCTAAAGTTGGTTTTGCTTCGCAAAGAGCAATCGCTTCAGACGATTTCACCTTTTTCGGAGAAAACCAATTCCCTAACAGCAGAAAAGCCGTCATGGAAAATAAGATTGCTTTAATCATGGTATGCTTATTTTAACTCTAATACTACATTTCTCAGGTTGCCTTCAAAGCTGAATTCGTCTTTGTAAGAACCTACATTTCTATCTCCACCGAAGTCACGACCAGATCTTACACTTGGTGCAAGTTTTCCGGTGAAAGCTCCGTTTGCTTTGGCTGTTGCTAGAGATTTTCCATCAACCAAGATTTCCATTTTTCCATCTTGGGAAATGATAGCTTCGGTTTCATAGCTTTCTGGCAAGGCTGAGCTCGTTACAGCTTCGAAAGATTTCCCGTTTTGCTTCACTATCCAATGCAACTTGCCTTCTTCGAGATAGAAAGTATAGCCATTTTGTGCATCACCGTGAGCAGTGATCACACCAAATGGTTCTTCTTCTCTTCTTTTTGAAATCTGCGTAGAAATGGAAATCTCTTTGCCTTTTACATCCGGAGAATATTGAAGGGTACTTCTTCTTCCCAAGTCATACTTCTCGTTTGCTACAGAAGTCATCAGCCTGTTGGTAAGATCGGTTTTGTCAGAGCCAATAGCATCTGTAAAGAATTTACCCTGCTCAGCAGCTGCGGCGAAAATGGCCTTTTGCAACCAGTCATCTTTCGCATTTGCCTCATCCAAACTAGCCTGATAGAGCATTTCTCCAGCTTCTGCGCTTCTAGGAACTTCTGCCAGCTTCAACATTGCATGCATTCTTACATTCAGATCTTTGTCCTGAGTTAGTCCAGCGGATTTGATCGACTGCGTCGTAGCCTGGCTATTTGGCAACACGGCAATAGCCGCTTTTCTTACCCCAGAAGCAGGATGTGACAGTGCTGCCGTAGCTACCTTAGTCGCCTCAGCATTAGTTGATTCAAAAGCCCCTAATCCATGAAGTGCCCATAGTGCATGAACTGCCGGGCTATTCAGCCCAATTTCATCAACAGATTTATCATTGACGATGGAGTACAAGTCACCGAATACTTTCTGGTTTCCAGACTCCACGAGAAGTCGCTGAGCAGTCATTCTCCAGAACATATTATCATTTTTCAAGGCCGCGATCAGTCCTTTTGAATCATCCTTAGAAAGTTTCATTGGCTTGTCACTGCTGCCGTCTTTATAAACTACTCGGTAGATTCTGCCATGGTTGGTATCGCGAAGCTTACTCTGGAAGGCATTGCCTTGGCCATGTGGCTGATCTTCGAAAGGCAAGATCATTCTGGATGGCGCCTGACGCTCAACGAAGACATTATGCTGTATGATGAAATTGTACCAGTCAGCTATCCAAACGGCACCATCAGGCCCAACTTCTGCCTGAACTGGACCGAACCATTCGTCAGAACTTGCCAAGAAATTCCAGCCATCTTTTTCGCTAAAACCTGCTCCTTTTGGCTCTACAATAGCATTATGCGTCAATCGGATCGTAGGCTCATTTACGAAAGCGATTCTGTTCCAATATTCTTTCGGAAAATCTCTAGCAGTATACAGTCTAAATCCCGCAGCAGAAGTAAATCCACCGACAACATCCACCTGTCTCAGGTTTGGAGTCATCGCATGCGCATCGTAGTGTCCATCGATTTTCTGGATCGGTTGGATTTCAAATTCTGGAGCAACTTCACCTTCGCCAGCTTTAATGAAAACGCGTTGTAAATATTTCGCAGGAATGGAATAGTAGCCCGCATGAGTATTGTTTGCTGTGGACATGAAGACGTTGTTGTCCTCGGAGAATCCCAGCCCCCAGGTATTGTTGCTGGATCCGGCTAGGTATTCAAAGTCTTTTCCATCAGGATCTAATCTATAAATACCTTGAGGGAAACTCATCTGCTCACCATTGATAGTACCATTGAAACCTGAGTAGCCAGTCACTCCCCAGATCTTATTATCAAACCCGTATTGCAGGTTTGATGGACCCGCGTGTGTATCGTTTTTGCCCCAACCAGTCATGATGACTTCCCTCACATCCACGACATCATCACCGTCAGTATCCTTCATGAATACAAAATCAGGTGCCATGGACACAACAATTCCCCCGTTGGAAAACACCATGCTGGTAGGAATATTCAATCCATCTGCGAAAACAGTAAACTTATCTGCTTTTCCATCGCCGTCGGTATCCTGACATATTTTGATACGGTCATTGGCCAGACCGTCAGTTTCTTTGAACGTATTCGGATAATCCACAGATTCTACGATCCAAAGTCTGCCTCTTTCGTCCCAAGCCATAGCAATAGGGTTTTGAATATCCGGCTCAGATGCAAAAAGCTCAATCGAGAAGTCAACAGGCTTCTGAATCAGTTTCTTAGATTCTTCAGGTGCCAAAGCATCCTGCAGTTTTGGCACTTCATATCTAGCGGTAAAATCAGAAATTTTTTCATCGTAGATAGAAACCTCAGGAATATTCAAGGCAGCTACACTGGCTTTTACATCATCGCCCATTGCCCAGAAAATGCCGTTTTGTACTAAAGCTAAAAAGCCTGCATTCTTCCAAGTCCTCTCGTCGTGACCATAAGCGGTGTAGAAAACTCGTCCTTTACCCACATTTCTCGTCCAAGTGTATGGCTCTTTATGATCCCCATCAACTCGCTCTATTAGCACAGTCATATCAGGATTGATTCGCTGATGCACGTAAGTTTCGTCCCAAGTTTCGAAAGGTTTTAAGTCTTTCATCACCGCATTATTTGGTGCTACAATAGTTCCTGTGAACTCACCTTCGCCATGTGAAGCAAACTGTCCACCGATAGTTTCTATATACCAATCTGAGTTTTTGAAACATCCAGTAGCGGAGTGAAGCGGAATCAATCCTTTGCCGCCCTCCACGAAGCCTTTCATCGCTGCTTCCTGATCTTTGGAAAGCACGTCATGGTTGGCATAAATGACCAAGCCATCATATTTAGAGAGATTTTCCTTATTGAGATCTTCCAGTTTTTCGGTGTAGGTGATGTTAATTCCGCTTGCGAAAAGCGCAGTTGCAAGCCAAGGTGCGTACAATCGAGAATTGTGATGCTCGCTCGCGTGTCCGAGAAAAAGTACTTCAGCGCGTCGAGGTTCTGGCTTGCTTGTAGTCTCAGAAGCTAAGGAAACTGAACTGTGGCTGAGAAAAAAAGTCACAATCAGCAGGAATAGAACATTGATGTTTCTACTTAATCGCATGATTAATTCGGTTTATCAGGGTTTATCAATAAGATGATGAATTAAAGTGAGGACTTTGCTTCATCTTAGGCTGTAAAACTAGCCATTGACATACTTTTTGATTAGTCTCAAAACTTCAAAAAATAGCAAATTCCCTTCTTTTTGGAATATAGGAGTTTTTGTAACAGACTGATTACCAATTATAGGAGATTTTGTAAATCCTCAGCCTCAATTTGGTTCAGAGATTTCCGTTTGGAAACTGATTCATGTTTGATTAGTAAATATTACTTTATTGAACACCCGCTTTTGATCCAGTAAGGAGATTAAAGCATAATAATTAAGGTTAACTATAACGTGTAGGCGTCTTCGGTCACCCGTCTTCGGTCTTCTGACTGGATGAGCAAAGGAATTGTCGCTACTGGCATAACTCCGGTTAATCTGGTTTTACTTTACAACACATCAGCTTTCTTAACAAAATCCTTCGGAAGCTCCCCGAAGTGCTTTTGAAAGCATTTGGTGAAATAGGAAGGACTGTTGAACCCCACCATTTCGCTGATCTCAGCGATGCTATGAAGTCCGTCACCCAACAATTCTGCAGATCTTTTTAACCGGACAAGACGGATGTAGCCATTTGGCGTCAATTCGGAGATTCCTTTGATTTTGCGAAGCAAGCTGGATTGACTCATGTTAAGTTGGTCTGCGAGCTCTGAAACTCCAAAAAGCTCATTTTCTATATTTGCCAAAATCGCTTCATTGATCTTCTTCAAAAACTCCTCATCTGCCTTGGAATGGGCGATGGTATCAGAATTGACTAGTGGAAGGCTGGCAAAAGCTTTTTTGATCTGATCTCGGTGCTGCAGAAGGTTTTTGATCTGCAGGTAAAGAAACTCCAGTGAAAACGGCTTTTCCAGATAAACGTCTGCTCCCATTTCCAACCCGGTAATTTTAGCATTGATGTTGTTTTTCGCAGTAAGAAGCACCACAGGAATATGACTGGTATCCAGATCTGATTTGATATGTTCACAGAGTTTGTAGCCGTCCATCTCAGGCATCATTACGTCGGAAATTACCAGATCAATTGGTTCTTTTTTCATTACATCCAATGCCAAAAGACCATTTGCCGCCTTATGAATCACATATTTCCCTTTCAGCTTTTCCCCTAAAAACTGAAGCAACTCCTTATTATCCTCTACCAATAAAATAGCCGGGAGACTACCTTTCTTCTTTGATTTTGCAGGTAAAATAACTTGTTCTTCTTCATCACCTTTTACGACAGAAACTAAGTCATTCTCCTCTTCAAAATGTATGGCGTCTTTCTGCTTAATAGGTAGCTCCAAAACGAATCGATTCAGCTCGCGATCCTCAGCCATTATCAATGTGCCATGGTGCATTTCTGCCAGAGATTTTGCCAAGGGCAATCCCAATCCAGTTCCTTGATTTGCTTTGGAGGCATTGTTGTCCCCAATTTGGAAGAAAGGCTCAAAGATTTTTTCGGCCATTTCCTTAGGGATAAGATCGCCATCATTTGATATCTCAATTTGAAAAACTGACGGGGAAGAAGGTTCATATTCCAGTCGAATGTGAATCATACTTTCCGCATTTTTCAGGGCATTGATCAAGAGATTACTCAGAATTTTGATCACAGCTTCCTTATCCACATCTGCGAAAAGCGTGGCAGTCGACTTCTCCATGGTGAAGTTTAGACCGGATTGTACTGCGGTCACCTTAAATCTGTCATGAAGCTCCTGCAGTATTCCACATATTTCAGTTTTGAGAAAACTCAACTTAAATCCCCGCTGCTCTGTCTTCCGGAAATCAAGTAGCTGATTGCTGAGATCGATCAGGCGGTTTGTGTTTTTCTCTATGATCAACAGATCATTTTTCACTTCGGGATCAGTATTTCTATTCTTGCTCAGAATATCTTCCAAAGGCCCCTTTATCAGCGTTAAAGGTGTTCTAATTTCATGGGTGATATTCGTGAAAAACTCGATTTTGGCTTCGTAAAGCTCTTTTTCCTTCTCAGCTTCGAGTAAATTGATTTGAACCTGATGGCGATTATTCACTCGGTTTTTATAAAAGGAAATAATCCAATAAGCGAGTAAGATTATGGCCAGCAGATAAATAGCATAGGCTATAGATGTCTTGTAAAATGGCGGAAGAATCTCAATTTCTAGCTCGGTTTCCTGATAAGTATTTGAACCTTGGGCTTGTGGAGACCTGACCTGAAGTGTGTAGTTGCCAGGAGGTAAATACGAATAGGAAATAGCTTGGGATTCAGACATCTGTCTCCAGTCTTTTTCTAATCCTTTCAATCGATAGAGAAAATTCCAATTCTGAGAATTCGTATAACCCAGCGATGCTACTTCAAAAGTCAAGGAGTTTTGGTAGGACATCAGCGAGATTTTATCCGTGTATAAAATGGATTTTTTGAGAATTCCATCTTCAGGATCTATTGGGATTTCCTCATTGAACAGCTCAATACCGGTGAAAATAAGTTTGGAAGGGGAATTACTTGATTCGATTTTATCAGGTTGAAAAGAGATAAATCCTCCCTGCGAGCCAAAGTATAGTGTACCATCTTCTGCTTTGTATCCAGAACGATAATTGAAGGGACTCGGGATCAGCCCGCTTTTTTCATCATATAATTTTAATGCCTCACTTTCCGGATCAAACTGGATAAGACCTTTATTAGAAGTGAGCCAAAGTGCTCCTAAATCATCTTCCAGTATTTTAAAATAGGTATTTGCTGGAAATCCTTTTTCTATGGTGTAGGATGTAAAGGATTGATCTGCCTTATTGAATTTTGCGAAACCACCACCGGCAGTGGCGATCCAAAGTGTATGCCCAGAATCCTCAAATAGATCGATCACTGTCTGATGCGGAATACTTCCAGCTGTGGATGGGTCGGGGACGAACTGTGAAGTTTCTTCAGTGTCCGGGTTGAATCTAATCAAACCATCATTGTACGTCCCTGCCCAGATCGTACCAGATTCATCTTCAAGCAGATCATACACAAAGTAATTTCTGAACTCCTCTATTTTTCTAAACCGTTCATTACCTTTTTCAAAAAGAAAAAGGCCACTTGGGGTTCCAATCCAAATTCTATCACGGCTATCGGCAAGTATTGCAAAAGGATCATCATTCGTCAATCCGGACCCCGGTGTATTCGAGGTGATTTTTTTGATTTTTCCAGTTGAAGTATCCAGAATATTTACTCCTGTATTGAATGTGCCTATCCAGAGTTTGTCTCCTTGTTTTGCCAAGCCGTGGACGTTTCTATAAGGCAGCTCTCGATCCGAATCACCGGTAGGCAATTGCTCAAATTTTCCTGTTTGCGGATCAAAAAGATTCAAACCAGCATCTTCAGTTCCAATCCAAATCTTGCCGTCACCATTTCCTACAATTTCCCTTACCCGCATGCCACTTATAGTATTGGCATTCGTGATAGGGTAGTATTTCTCAAATTTGACCGCCTGATTTGGAAGGAAATCCACACCTCCAAAATAGCTTCCTACCCAGATACCTCCTTCAGTATCTTTCCAAAGTGAGTAGATCGCATTGTTGGAAAGGGAATAAGGATCATCCGAATTCTCTTGAAGATTTTGAAAGGTATTGGTCACAAAATCATAAATGAAAAGCCCTGATTCAGTGCCTATCCCAAGTTCATTTTGACTGAATTGGAACATATCACGGACGTATATTGGATTACCATTAGCATCCTTTGTGAGCAGATCTGTAATCTTTCCATTGCTTTTTTCGAGCTTTTTCACCCCGGCATTTTTGGTGCCAATCAACATAAAATCCCCCCAGTCCTGCAAGCCTAAAACCTGATCCTGAGAGAGCTTGCCATCTTCATCCATGTACATGGAGAATGTTTGACTATCTTCAATATATCGCCCAACTCCCTTCTCAAGTAGGCCTACCCAAACTACATTTTGATCATCCACTTTCACTGATGAAACACTGCCTGAAGGAATACTTCCTTTTTTAGTTGGGTCGTGGGAAAGAAGCTCCAACTCCTTTTTCTGAAAGTCAAACCTGAATATTCCCTGATTATTACCTGCAATCCAGATGTTACCAGCTTTGTCTTCAGCCAGAGAAGAGATAATGTTTACAGGAGATTGTCCGTCTGCTGTTTGGTATGGAAAAGCCGTGAATTTGTCCAGTGATTTGTTGAAGAGATAAATCCCCTCATCCGTTCCAAGCCAAAAGATTCCATCTCTATCCTCATGGATTACATGGACGTAATCACTCCCCAAATTATCTTCTGGATTCCCTTTTGAATCCGAATTGTACACTTTCCATCGCTGTCCGTCAAAGCGATTTAGTCCATACTTGGTCCCAAACCACATAAATCCTTGACGATCCTGAAAAATCGAAAAAACAGAGTTGTGCGAGAGACCTGAATTTATATCGTAATTCCGAAAATAGTAGCGCTTATCCTGCGCTAATGCATGACTGAAAATAGACAGGAGAATAATGAGGATTAGAAAACCTGCCATTCTACTTTTTGACCAGGTCATAGGATTTTGGGTTGTAATGCTGAAATTATCAAAATCCGCCTAGCTAGCTCATTTTGAAGTCAATAATTACATTCTCTGATGAATGATTGGAGAATTTTTATCATTTGATGACTGATAAGTTACAAAACTACCCTACTAGACTTTTCAGTTCGCAATCGATTTCGGATCAGTTTATCCAGATCTTATTAAATTCAGAATATTGATTTACTTTTTATAGAATTAACAACAAATTTTATACATAAATACTTGATGATTAACAAATAGGCAGAATTATATATTGATTTTTAGAGTTTTAGCAAGATTAACGAAAAGCTGAAGCGGTAAATCTTCTATTTTTTGAAGCATTAGTGATATAAGCTCGCCTCGGGGGAATTTACATTTATACTATCGGAAAAAGAGCCTTTTCACTTAAGATAAAGCTCCTATTCGATACTTATTTATTTACACATAACCCTCAATAAACCTCTATGCTAAAAACACCAACTCCCACTTAGCCTGAAGATCTAGCTTACTAGATTGTTTAAACGGGCTAACGCAGTGTTTTCCCTCTATTTCTAAATGTTTTAAAGTGCCTTTTTCAAGGCTTCATTGGAAAATATTGCCTAAACCGAACACCTATTTGTTTATATAATTTTTAACCCAAAATGAAATCATATGAAAAGACTTCTTCTCATGAAATCTACTCTGATGCTCCTTATAGGGATGTTAGCGGTACTGCCGCTACTAGCTCAGACCGGCACCACGATCCGAGGCACGATCCTCGAAGAGTCCTCTGGCGAGCCTTTGCCTGGTGTCAGTATCCTCGAAAAAGGAACGACTAACGGAACCGTCACAGATCTGGACGGTAATTTTGTCCTCGAATTAAAAAGTGATAATGCTTCACTCCGAATCTCATTTATAGGATTCAAAACCCAAGAAGTGTTAGTCGGAAGCCAGACAGAACTGAATTTAGAATTAGCAAGTGATCTTGGAAGCCTCGATGAAGTAATTGTCGTTGGTTACGGAGAGCAGCAAAAAGAAACTATCACTGGAGCTGTGGCGAATGTAACAAGTCGGGATATAGACAAGGTGCCATCAGCAACAGTCTCTGGAGCGTTAGCGGGTAAAATGGCAGGTTTGGCATTTCGCCAGCCAGACGGACGCCCGGGAGCTGGAGCTTGGCTTCAGATTCGAAATATGGGTACACCTTTGTTCGTAATTGATGGAATCCAAAAAGACGAAGGACAGTTTAACAACCTTGCTCCGGGCGATATAGAAAGTATCACCATTCTGAAAGATGCATCGGCGGCCGTTTATGGTTCCCGAGCTGCAAATGGCGTAGTCGTTGTGAAAACCAAGCAAGGCAAACGTGGCGAAACTCCCACTATCAATATCAATGGGTATTATGGAGTCCAAAACTGGTCCAGGTTCCCAGAAGGAGTGGATGCTTACGAATGGATGCTGGGTAGAGCAGATGCTGATATTAACCAGTTTGGTAATACCAATATCACTGCTGAGGAATTGGAAAAATGGAAGCAGGGTACTGAATATGGCTACAGGTCATTTGATTGGCAGGATTTTATTATCCAAGGAAATGCGCCTCAAAGTAACTTCAATGCATCTGTTTCCGGTGGATCAGAGCGCACGAATTATTATTTATCGGTAACCCGGTTTGATCAAAAGTCCGTGTTCTCAGATGAGTTTGAATTCAACAGAACAAATATCCAGTCAAACATCACCACTGATATTACCGACAAACTCACGATAGGCATGCAAATCAATGGTCGTATAGAAAATCGTGAAAACCCAGGTGTTCCAGGTGGAGATGATTACTGGCAGCCAAGGTTTGCGCTTTTCAGAAATAGGCCTACCGAGCGGCCATACGCCAATGACAATCCTGATTATCCTGCTAACATCAACAACATCGAGACGAATTGGGCACTGTTAAACTATGACCGTACCGGTTTTTATGAAAACAAGTGGCAGGTTCTCCAGACCAACTTTATCGCTGAATACGAGATAATAGAAGGACTGAAAGCCAAAGGAATGTATTCCTACTATTTGGCAGACAACATGTTCAACACCTTTGAATACACTTATGATGTATTTGGGTACAATCCTGAGACGGATGAGTATTTCAGATCAGGCGGGAATGACAATCCGTACCGTGACCGAGGTCAGACTAAAATCATGGAAAATGTATGGCAGCTTTCTTTGAACTACAATAAGACCTTTGCCGAAAAGCACAATGTATCCGCTTTCTTTTTGAACGAGCGGATCGAGAGAACCCGTCTTTATAATTTCCTGCACTCAGTACCAACCAATAATTACTTGGACATTATTGAGTTTGCTGATACAGACACTTATAATGACGAGCGTCAGGAAGAAGCAAGAATCGGCTATGTGGGCCGTGTCAATTACGACTATGCTGGTAAATACCTTCTTGAGGTAGCTGGTCGAGCAGATGCTTCCTGGAAATTCTCACCAGACAATCGCTGGGGCTTCTTCCCTTCAGTCTCTGCGGGCTGGAGAATCTCTGAAGAAGGATTTATGGATGATTTCTCCTCCAATTTGAATATGGATGAACTTAAAATCAGAGCATCTTATGGACAATTGGGTGATGATAACATTGGAATCGGCCCATTTGATTACCTCACAGGATACAGATATGGATCTTCCACGGTAATTGTAGACGGAGAAAATATCCAGGGGTCTGCAAATACAGGTCAGCCAATTGACAACCTCTCCTGGTATGTGGCAACTATAGCAGATATAGGGATAGACTTCTCCTTTGGCAGTGGCAAAATCACAGGGGCTTTGGATTATTTCAATAGAAAAAGAACCGGCCTCAGAGGTGTACGAAATGATATATTCTTACCGCTGGAGCTTGGCTATGGCTTGACAGATGAAAACTTAAATTCGGATTCTAATTCCGGTGCTGAAGCTGCTATCAATTGGAATGGAAGAGCAGGAGACTTAGTATTCAGAATTGGCGGCAACGTGTCTTATTCGAGAAGCAAATTTGTAGAATCCTATAACCCAACCTTCAGTTCATCTTGGGATCATTACAGAAACTCCCGCGAAGGTCGCTACAATGGTATTTTCTGGGGATATGAAGTCACTGGACAATTTGAGTCTTTCGAAGCAATCAACGATTATCCGGTTAATATCGACGGACAGGGAAACAAGACCTTGCTGCCTGGAGATTTGATTTACAAAGATGTAAACATGGATGGCAAAATCGATGGTTATGATGTTCGGCCAATTGGCTATCAATCCGGTGCTTTACCGAGCTTGAACTTTGGTCTAAACTTCAATTTCCAATACAAGGGATTTGACCTAACTGCTGATTTCTCAGGTGGAGGAATGTACTCTTACAATCAAAACTGGGAAATGCGCTGGCCATACCAAAACGGCGGAAACCTACTGGCCTCTATGTATGATGACAGATACCACAGAGAGGATATTTTGGACATCAACAGTGAGTGGATTCCAGGTAAAAACCCTCCATTGAGATTCAACACTGGTGGACATAGTAACTACAACAAGAACTCAACTTGGTGGCTGACTAATGTGAAATATCTGAGAATGAGGACACTTGAAGTAGGCTACACTTTACCTGAGAAATTGCTGAACAGATGGAATATGTCCAGAGCACGAGTATATGTGAGCAGCTTCAACCTGTTTGCGCTGGATAATGTGCATCAGTTCGGAATTGATCCGGAAGTAGCTGATGAAAATGGCTTGCAGTATCCACAGAATAAAGTGGTCAATGTGGGATTCAACGTGTCATTCTAATAAACCCGAACGAACAATGAAAAATTTGAAATATATATACCTAGTCATTTTCCTCGCATTTGCAGGATGTAACAATGACGAGTTTTTAGATAGAGAACCTACTGATATTCTTGGCGAAGACCAGGTATGGGCAAATGATGACTTAGTATTCTCCGTGCTGGCTGATCTGTACAATAGACTTCCAGATTATCAGGGACTGGAAAACTGGTGGGAATATGCCAATTTCGATGAGACTTTTGCCAGCAATGCAGGAGACTATTGGAGACATCAAAACCAAGAGTATGGCTATGGTGACTGGGGAATGTGGGACTACGGCTACATCCGTGATCTGAATCTTTTCATACGGAAATGTGAAGAAGCAACCGAAATTTCTGAGGAATCAAAAACCAGATTTTTGGCTGAAGCCAAGTTCATCCGAGCTATGGTGTACTTCGAACATGTGAAGAGAATGGGTGGCGTACCATTAATATTGGAGCCTCTAGAATACGACTACAGTGGTGACCCAACTTACCTCCAACATCCTAGAGCTAAGGAGCACGAAGTTTATGACTTTGTGATCGAAGAGATGGAATCTGTGAAAAATGATCTTCCAAACGGAAACACAAAATCCAGAGCAACCAAAGGTGCTGCATTGGCTCTGATTTCAAGGGCAGCTCTGTATGCCGGATCTATTGCCAACTATGGTCAATTGACTCCTGAGGTATCACTTCCAGGTGGAGAGGTGGGCATTCCTTCCAGTATGGCTGATGGGTATTATACCAAGGCTTTAAAAGCTTCAGAGGAAGTAATGGCTCTTGGAACATACGAGCTGTATGATCAGGACCCAGACAAGTCAGAGAACTATTCCAATATTTTCCTCAATAAAAACTCGAACAATGAGATCATTATGGCCAAGGACTTCCTAGTCCAAGGAAGAACTCACGGGTTCACCATCGAGAATATCCCTCGTTCATTAAGAGAAGAAAATACTTCCGGAGGAAAGATGAATCCATCGCTTAACCTGATCCAGTCCTACGAATTGCTGGACAATACTTTTGCAGAATTGCCAACAAAAGACGCATCAGGAAATCCTATTTATTACGATGATCCAATGGATATTTTCGAAGGAAGAGATCCGAGATTGATGGGAACGGTGATCGTACCGGGCTCGACCTTCCGAGGCAAAGAAGTAGATATCTGGGCGGGGTATAAGTTAGCTGACGGATCAGTGATTACTTCTGGCCAATTAGGTGGGCAAGCTACCCTCCCTGGAGGATCCGGTCTTCAGCAGGTTGTTGGTTTTGACGGCCCAATTGATCAATTGGAATGGTCAGCTCAAAACGGTTTTTACTTAAGAAAATATGTAGATACATCTGTAGGCTCTGGTCAAAGAGGTACTGGTTCTGCGGTTTGGTTGGTGAGATTCAGATATGCGGAAATTCTGTTGAATGCTGCTGAGGCTGCTTTTGAATTGGATCAGTTGGACAAAGCGGCAGAATACATGAATCAGGTGAGAAGAAGGGCTGGCTTCCCTATTGATTTGACGCCAAGCGAAATTGATTTTGACAGAATAGTGCATGAGCGTAAGGTCGAGTTGGCTTTTGAGAATCACATTCTATGGGACAAAAAGCGCTGGAGATTGGCACACCGAGTTTGGAACGGTGAGACCACAGATCTTACCAATAATCCTGGTAATGCTTTGGCAGTTAGTACACGTGTTTTTGGTCTGAAGCCATTCAAATATTATGAGCCGGGTTCTCCGAATCATGAAAAGTGGATTTTCGAAGAGTTTCTACCTGCCCCGGTTTTCAATGCACACAGATTCAGATTAGGAAATTACTATTCTCTAATAGGAGATAATGTGAGAAACAACAATCCGATGATTGTCAGAAATCCTAATCAATAAGTATTCCTCTAAACTCAATAAGTAATGAAACTAAATTTCAAAAATATACTGGGCATGATGGGAATAGTAGCTTCCCTAGCATCCTGTAAATATGACAATTACGATGAGCCTAGCTTCCAATTGGAAGGCAGGATCGTTTACCAAGGAGAGCCAATCGGCGTGAGTTATAATGACGTCTACATCGAGCTTTGGGAATCTGGCTGGCAGCGACTTGGCAATATCGGCGTCGCTGTTGATCAGGACGGCTCCTATTCTTCCCTTCTATTCAAAGGGGATTATAAAATGATCATTCCAAATAATCAGGGGCCATTCAGAAAGATCACTAATGATCAATCTGGTAATGACACAATTCCTATCAGTCTCACAGGAAGTCGTACCATGGACATAGAGGTGATGCCTTATTATATGATTCGCGATGCTTCCATCAGCGGTGGAACGGACAAAGTAACAGCGACTTTTGACTTAGAACAGATTATCACTGATTCCAATGCCAAGAATATACAGGAGGTTTCTCTTTACGTGAGTAAAACCTCATTTGTGGATAACCGAACCAGTATCGCTACTGCAAATAGAAGCGGAGGAGACTTTGAAGGTTTATCTTCCATCTCTATGGAAGTGAATGTTCCGGATAGAGTTCCTACTCAAAACTACGCCTATGCACGCATTGGAGTAAAATTAGAAGGTGTGGAGGATAGAATATTTTCGCAAATTGTCAAAGTAAATCTATAAGCCTCTTATGGATAAGCCGGCGATCCCAGCCAATGAGATGGATTCTGGGTGACCCGGCTATTTTATCTTATGTTTAAAAAACAAAATCTTATGTACTTATCCATTTGCCTTTTACTTGCTTTTGCTTCATGCTCAGGGACGAATGACGGTCAAGTTATAGACTCCGATAATCCGCAGCAAGCAGATACGCTCAACTATACAAATCCTGTTTTCGAGCCTGTATTGGCAGATCCAACAGTGGTTCAGGTAGGAAATGAATTCTATGCTTACGGCACGGAAGACAATTGGGGAGAGGAAGGTGGTTATCACCTGGTTCCTGTAATCAAATCAAAAGACTTGGTTAATTGGGAATTGGTGGGCAATTCGATGGACAAAAAGCCTGATTGGAAAGAACGAGGAGGCATCTGGGCTCCAGATGTAACTCAGGTAGGCAACCAATTTTATATGTATTATTCATTTTCTACTTGGGGAGACCCTAACCCTGGAGTGGGATTGGCAATTGCTGCCAAGCCGGAAGGACCATTTGTAGATCAAGGGAAGGTTTTTGACTCAGAAGAAATTGGCGTTGCGAATTCCATAGACCCATTTTACATCGAAAATAACGGGAAGAAATACCTGATGTGGGGAAGTTTCCATGGATTGTATCTAACAGAACTGACTGCCGATGGCAAAAATCCAACTGGTGTAAAAGTCCAAGTGGCAGGTAATCATCTCGAAGCTGCTTATGTCTTTCAGAAAGACGGATATTATTACTTGTTCGGTTCTGCTGGAACATGCTGTGAAGGAGCTAATAGTACGTATAGAGTGTTGGTAGGCAGATCTGAGAAGTTGGAAGGGCCTTATCTAGACAAGGATGGCAAAAGCTTGATGGACTCAGATTCCGGCACCTTAGTGGTAGGCAGAAATACAAGCGGAAATGGCTATGCAGGTCCAGGACACAATGCAGAAATTGTAACTGATGCTGAAGGTCAGGATTGGTTATTGTATCATGGAATGGCAAAACAAAAGCCTAAACTGAATAATGGTACGAATCGGCGAGTATTGCTTTTGGATAAGTTAATCTGGGAAAATGGCTGGCCAAGTGTGGCAGGTAGAGAACCTAGTATCACCATTCAGCAACCTCCCATTTTGGATTAGATTTATCCAAGAACCTGAAATAGAAGTATATAAATTTCAAAAAAGGTTTGGAGACATTTACATTTTGCTTTCAATAATGAAGGCCATTTTAGATTTACATTGTTAACTTGGCGTTTAAACTCATTTATTAACAAAAACCCAAACCTATTATGAAAAAGACTTACACTAGAAACACGACCAAAATCAAGCCTAGTCTGAAACAGGGCGTAGCAATCTCGGGAACTTTCATTGTCCCAAAACCTGCTAAAAATGTCAAGAAACCACTTTAAATCAGCCCTTGCACTATTTCTCAGTGCACAACTGATTTCTTGCAACCCTACCAACAACTCTAATAACTCGGTCACGACCGTAGACCGAATCCCCACAGAAAATACAAATCAATTTACTTCATCAACCGGGCGCCTTTGGCGCCCGGTTGATGATCAAGCTTCCCGAAAGGCCAGAAAGCTTTAGATTTTTCGTCTATAAAGATGGCCTTATAGCAAACCTAGGAGAAAACTATAACTGTCTCTCCATAGAGAAGGGATGCTTAAATGATGATCCGAAGAAAATTAGTGGTAAAGCTTAGCATCCCTGCTTTTCTACAGTTAGAAAATAACCCAAAAATCAATGAATAGAATTCTTTTAACAGCTACTGCTTTCTTCCTGATACTGGGACTTTCGGCAGTAGGATTTGCCCAAAACCGTGCGTTCGACAATCCCGTTTTGGCGGGTGATCGACCTGATCCGACGGTGGTGAAAATCGGCAAGTTTTACTACGCTTCCGCCACTTCCAATGAATGGGCGCCGCTTTTTCCGATCTTCAAGTCCATAGATTTGGTGAATTGGGAATTGGTCAATTATATTTTTCCCGCTGGTGCACCGGACTGGGCGAAAAATAATTTTTGGGCGCCAGAGCTTTCTTACGATGCGGAGCAAAAGAAAATATACGCCTACTACACCGCACGGGACAAAGAAAGTAACCGCCTCTCTGTGGCAGTAGCCAGTGCTGATTCTCCTGAAAGTCAATTCACTGACCACGGTCCGCTAGTAGCTCAGGAATACGGCTCCATTGATGCTTTTGAGGCTCGTGATGAAAATGGTAAAATCTACGTCCTGTGGAAGGAAGACGGAAACAGCAAGGGACAAAAAACACCGATTTGGGCGCAGGAAGTGAACGAAAATCGCACTGAATTGATCGGAGAGAAACATGAGCTTTTCCGCAACGATCAGCCCTGGGAAGGTGGACTCGTGGAAGGCGTCGCCATTTTTCAAAAAAACGGCTACTTCTATGCGACTTATTCTGCACGCGGTTGCTGCGAAATCAGCTGTGATTATGTCACGGGGGTAGCTCGAAGCAAAACTCTTTTGGGACCTTGGGAAAAGTATGACATGAACCCAGTTTTAAAAGACAATGAAAACTGGAAATGCGCCGGTCATGGGACTGTGGTGGAGAAAGATGGGGATTTTTGGATGCTTTATCATGCTTATAATACGGAAGGATCTGTGTACGTGGGACGTCAGGGAGTTTTGGAGAAAATAGAATGGACTGCTGATGGCTGGCCAATTTTAGCAAACAATGCCGGCTATGAGCGAAGTAAAGCTTCTCTGGAATTCACTGATAATTTCAAAAAACGACTGGATCCAGTATGGCAATGGCGTGTGACTCAGGATATTCAATACGAAACAGGTAAAGCTGGTCTGAAACTGCAAGCCTCAACTGAAAATGAAATGCTGGGAACGCTTTTGGTGCAAGGCACCAAATCATTGGATTATCACTATGAGGCCACAATTATTCCAGATCAGAAAGCAGCTGCAGGATTGGCGGTGATCGGAGGGGCAAATAACGGATTTGGTGCTCCTCCGGCTGGAATGGGCATTTCGGTAAAGGGAAATCAGCTGATCCTTTGGGAGACTATCAATCAAAAGACCAGAGAAATAGCAACTCAAACAATTCCTGATAGCAAAGAAGTCAAGTTGATCTTGAGCATGAAGGACGGCTATAAAATGACTACTTCAGCTATCGTGGATGGAAGAGCAATTCAAGTTGGTGAAGAACAAGATGTGAAGCATTTAGTCCCTTGGGGCATGGGCTTCCGACTTGGATTAGTGGCAAAGGGAGGAACAGATTCCTATGCGCATTTCAAGGAAGTGAGGATTTATTAGGAGTAGCTAGTAATTAGTAGTAGGTATCAAGAATATTCCATCGTGCATATTTAAGTAAATCTTGATTTAGACAATGAGTGAAGTAAACAACTTTCTGCTTTATACTGCACCTTCGGGTGAAGTCCGGGTACAGGTTTTCCTGCAGGATGAGAGTGTTTGGTTGACCCAAAAGGCGATGGGTTTGCTCTTTGATACAACACCACAAAACATAACCATACACCTTAAAAATGTTTATGAAAGTGGTGAATTAGAGGAGATTGCAACTTGTAAGGAAATCTTACAAGTTCAGCAAGAGGGTGAAAGGAAAGTCTCTCGAAATCAAAAATTTTATAACCTTGACGCCATCATTTCTGTCGGATACCGTGTCAATTCATCCAAAGCAACTCAATTTAGAATCTGGGCTACGCAAACCTTAAAAGAGTATATCATTAAGGGTTTTGTGATGGATGATGAGCGTTTAAAACAGGGCACTACTACCTTTGGCAAAGATTACTTTAAGGAATTGCTTCGTAGAGTTCGTTCAATCCGAGCGAGCGAGCGCAGAATCTACCAACAAGTAACCGATATTTTTGCTGAATGCAGCATCGACTACAATCCTAAGTCCGAGATCACGAAAAACTTCTATGCCATGGTGCAAAATAAGTTTCACTTTGCTATCACGGGAAAAACGGCAGCTGAAATCATTCATCTTTCTTCAGATGCAAAGAAGGATAATATGGGACTCACAACTTGGAAAAATAGTCCAGATGGCAGAGTGTTAAAATCCGATGTTATCATAGCTAAAAACTACCTTCAGGAAAACGAAATCTCGCAATTGGAAAGAGCCGTTACAGGATACTTTGACTACATAGAAGGACTAATAGAACGAGAAAACACGTTCACCATGGAAGGTCTTGCGGAAAGTGTAAACAAATTTCTAACTTTTAACGAGTACAAAGTACTTACTGGCAAAGGGGTTATATCCAAACTACAGGCGGACAAAAAAGCAGTGAGTGAATATGAAGACTTCAATAAGACTCAAACAATCATCTCTGACTTTGACAAAAAAATCAAACAATTGAAAAAGAATTAAGGCCGAGGCATAACTGAAGAAGTTATCAAATAAGAAATCCTTTCCTCGAAAATAAAAACAATAAACCTCATATACCTATGAAAAAAACCCTTACAATTGCCGCGTGTCTACTCTTTGCGCAGCAGCTAGCGTATGCTCAAACCTCCTCCTTCAAACCCGTGGAAGGGAAAATAATGACTGAATGGGCTACGCAGGTCACTCCTGAAAATGTCCATCAAGAATACCCAAGACCACAAATGACCCGAAAGAACTGGGTGAATCTGAACGGACTTTGGGACTATGCTATCAAGCCAAAAGGTCAGGCGGTTCCAACAAGTTTTGATGGAGAAATTCTGGTTCCCTTTGCCGTAGAATCCGCGCTTTCGGGTGTAGGAAAAACAGTGGGTAAAGACAATGAGCTTTGGTACAACACCACTTTTTCCACCCCTAAGAAATCAAGCAAGGACAAAGTTCTTCTGCATTTCGGAGCATCTGACTGGGAAACGGAGGTTTTTGTAAATGGGAAAAGTGTGGGAAAACACCAAGGTGGCTATGACCCATTTGACTTTGAAATTACCGAGTTTCTGAAATCCGGAAAATCCCAAAATCTACAAGTACGCGTGTGGGATCCGTCTGATGATGGCCCTCAGCCACGAGGCAAACAGGTGAAGAATCCGAATAGCATTTGGTACACTCCGGTGACTGGCATCTGGCAAACAGTCTGGTTGGAAACAGTTCCTGCTTCCTACATTTCCGGTTTGAGAAATGCCTCTGATATTCAGTCCGGACAAATCATGGTGACTCCAGAAGTGGCTGATGCCGCCGCTGGACAGCTGGTGAAAGTAGCTGTGTGGAAAGATGGTATCATGCTCGCTGAGCAAACGATCAATCCATCTCAAACAGCCAAGTTGACCATCAAAGATGCTGAGCTTTGGGCTCCGGGAAATCCGGTTTTGTATGATTTGAAACTAGAATTAATTGACGGAAAGAAAGTAGTCGATGCTGTAGAAAGCTATGCGGCTTTGAGAGAAATCAGCATGGCTCCGGATGAGAATGGCATTCAACGCATGATGCTAAACGGCGAGTTTTTGTTCCAATATGGTCCACTCGACCAAGGTTGGTGGCCAGATGGTTTGTACACCGCACCTAGCCATGAAGCAATGGTTTTTGACATTCAGAAGACTCAGGACATGGGTTTCAATATGATCAGAAAGCATGTGAAGGTGGAGCCTGCCACTTGGTATCATGCCTGTGATAAAATGGGAATGCTTGTGTGGCAGGATATGCCGAGTGGTGATATGGGAAACGGTTGGGAGATGAAGGTAGGTGTATTGGGAAGTGGTACAGACCGTGATCGAACTCCTGAGTCTGAGGCGATTTTCCGAGTAGAGTGGAAAGAGATCATGGATGATTTTTACAATTTCCCTTCAATCGTAGTTTGGGTGCCTTTCAACGAAGCTTGGGGACAGTTTAAAACCAAACAAATCACCCAGTGGACCAAAAATCATGATCCTTCAAGATTGGTAAATAGTGCCAGTGGTGGCAACTTCGAAATGGAAGGAACAAAAATAGCAGGTGACATCATCGATTTGCACAACTATCCTGATGCGAAAATGCCGGCTCCAGGGATTTTTGGTAGGGAAAACATCCTTGTTTTAGGTGAATTTGGAGGTTTGGGACTTCCTGTGGATGGGCACGTATGGCAGCAAAAAGACAACTGGGGCTACCAGAGTTTCAAGAATCAGGATGAGTTATTCGATCGCTATGCCGGTCTGATGACTAAGCTTGGAGAATTGATTGAAGCAGGGCTTTCGGCGGCAGTTTACACACAGACTACCGATGTGGAAATAGAGACAAACGGATTGATGACATATGACAGAAAAGTCATCAAATTTGATGTGTCAAAGATGAAAAGCATTCACGCACCTTTATATACTAAGTAATCCCAATGAAAAATCATTTCAACAAAACCTTTGGTGCAATAGCGCTGGGGGTTTTACTTTACAGTTGCGAGAGCAAACCAAAAGAAGAAACTAAAGTAGAAGATACTTTACTAGAACAGATATTTGGCACTACATTTCAAGATAAAAAAGTGGAAACATACGAGATCAAAAATGCCAATGGCATTAAAATGAAAGTCACCAATTTTGGAGCACGTGTAACTAATCTTTGGGTTCCTGATAAAGACGGAAATCTGGTGGATGTGGTACTCGGATTTGAGACCTTGGACGGCTATTTAGAAAGCAGCGAAAAGTACTTTGGAGCAGCGATTGGCCGATATGGTAATCGCATCGCCGATGGAAAATTCATGCTAAATGGTGAGGAATATACCTTGCCTCAGAATAATAACGGGCAGACACTTCATGGTGGTCCTGGGGGAATGGACTTTGTGATTTGGGATGTGGAAAAGTCTGGAGAAAACGCATTGATCTTCAGTTATACTTCTCCGGATGGAGAAGAAGGCTTCCCTGGAGAGCTGAAAGTGAAGATGATCTACACACTCACCGATGACAATGAATTCAAGGTCACTTATGAGGCCGAAACCGATAAAGCCACGCCGGTAAACTTGACTCATCACTCCTTCTTTAATCTAAATGGTGCGGGTAACGGAACAGTTCTGAACCATACGCTACAGCTGAATGCCAGCAAATACACCCCGGTGAACGAGGTGTTGATTCCCACAGGTGAAGTTCCTTCGGTGACAGGAACTCCTTTTGATTTTACTACTCCTACACAAATAGGTGAGCGAATCGAAAATGAAAATGAGCAGTTGAAATTTGGTGGTGGGTACGACCACAACTGGGTACTGGACAAAACTGGAAATGGCTTGACACAGGCCGCCGTGATCTCCTCTCCACTGACGGGAATAGAAATGGAAGTGTGGACAACTGAGCCTGCGATCCAGTTCTACAGCGGTAACTTCCTAGATGGCACGATCACAGGAAAAGGTGGAAAAGTCTATGAACAGCGGTCGGCATTTTGTCTGGAAACTCAGCATTATCCAGATTCTCCAAATCAACCGAATTTCCCTTCTACGATTTTGGAGCCGGGAGAAAAGTACGAACAGACATGTATTTATAAGTTTGGACTAAAATAAAACCCATTCTATCTAGAACCTTGCATATTCCACTCGCTAGCGGAATGTGCAAGGTTCTTTATTTTTACAAAAGAAAAATCTAATTGCAGTTGATAGGGGTTTTAATTATAAATGAATCACTCAAAACACATAATGGTAATTTGTCAAGGTTTAATTAGAATATAACTAGAACAAAATCATTCTTTGGGCTAAAATGCCTAATAGACTGTTTTTTGTTTATATTTTTCTGAACCCATCTATGGTTTAAAATTTAAACAAACCATAGAAAAGGATTATATTTCTTTTGAAACTTTCCTAGCATGCCTCGCTCAAAAAAACAAAACTCCAATTCTGTAAGCCCTACTGCATTTTCTCACATGAATTTGAGTGAAAGTGGCAAAGAGTTATTTGAAGTAATTGAGAATATATCTGGAGTTGGGTTTTGGAAAGCCAATTTACAAACAGGAGAAAATCAATGGTCAGATCAATTTTATAAGATCTGTGGGTTGGATCGTCTAAAGAATCCTCCAAGCACCGACCTTGGGCTTTCTATCATACATCCGGAAGATAAAATTCTTGCTCAAAAAGCTTTTGAAGACAGCATAGAACAAGGGAAACCATACCAACTGGAAAAAAGAATTATATGGCCTTCAGGAGAAATTAGGCATGTAGTCTCTGAAGGAATCGTCGAATATGATAAAGAGGGGAAGCCTCATTTCTTACTAGGGACTTTTAAAGATATTACTAATCTCAAAGGTAGAGAAAGCGAGCATGCAGCTACCTCCAGCGAACTGGGTAATATATTGGACTACTCACTTGATCTGATTTTTTTGTTTGATGCCAATGGACTCATAGCGAAAGTTTCTGAAAGTGTAATGGAGACCTTAGGATATTCAAAAACAGAGTTAGTAGGAAAGGAATATGTTAATTTTTTGTATCCACCTGATTTAGAAAAGACCCATGGGGCTTTTGAAAGTGTTTTAAGAGGGGAGAAAGTCAGAAACTTTGAAATTAGATTAATTGACTCAAAAGGGAAGCTCCTCTACTTTAATTGGTCTGGTAATTTAAAAGAAGATACGAATCAGGTATTTGGGATAGCCCGCGATATAACGGAACTGGTAGAATTGAAAAAAAAGGGCGCTCAGGAGAAATTCAGAGTTCAAACTATTCTCGACTCCTCACCGGATTTAATCTGGAGCGTGGATAGAGATTTCAAGCTAGTCAGTGGCAATGATACGTTTTTGAAGCACCTTAAAAACTCAAAAGGATGGGAAATTAAGCCTGGTGAATTGATTCTTTCACAGGAGTTATTTTTAAATGAGGAGATAAAATACTGGGAGAGAAATTATAAAGAAGCATTAAAGGGAAAGGTGATATATTCCGAAGAAAAAGCCGTTTCGGCTAACGGCGAATCCCCTATATTTTTTGAGACCAAAATAACCCCAATCGAAGTAGATGGAGAGATTGTAGGGTTAGCATGTTTCTCTAGGGATGTCACTGAAAAAAGATCCGCTTCAGAAAAAATAAAGGAGCAAAACAAGCAGCTTCTCAAAGGCCAAGAAATATCTAATATAGGTTACTGGGAGAGTGATTTGAAAACCAAGGAAGTTTTTTGGTCCGATGAAATGTATAAAATATGGGAGGTTAATAAGAATGCTCAAGCCATAACTCATGACTTTTTCTTTCAGTCAATACATCCAGAAGATCAGAATACTTTTTTATATCACATGAATAGGGCTTTGTCCAAGGAAAAGAAATTGGATGTTGTGTATAGAATTATTTTAGCAGGAAATAGATTCAAATACATTCATGAAAAAGGGGAAGCCATTCAAGATGAAAATGGAGAAATAGTTTTATTCAGAGGAACGGCGCAGGAAATAACCAAAGAGAAGGAAATTGAACTTGAGCTCAAGGATAGAAATTTATTTATCGAATCTACCCTAAACAATGTCCCACTAGGAATAGCAGTAAACAAAATCAGTGATGGTGAGGCTACCTATATGAATAAAGCCTTTTCGGATATTTATGGATGGCCAAAGTCCGAACTGCTCAGTGTAGATGATTTCTTTACTAATGTCTATCCTAATCCAGAATATCGCAACTGGATTAAAACAAAGATACTTGAAGACATCACTAGTGAGGATCCAGATAGAATGTCTTGGGAAGGCATATTTATCAACACAAAAGATGGTCGAGAAAGAATAATAAATGCAAAAAATATTCCGGTACCTGATTTGAATCTGATGATTTCCACGGTATCAGATGATACCGAGCGCTATTTGGCAGAGCAAGCGTTGAAAGTCAGCAATGATCGATTTACCCTTGTTTCGGAGGCAATTTCAGACGCAATTTGGGATTGGGATTTGGAGAATGACTCTGTCTTTTTGGGTCAGGGGTTTAATAGACTATTTGGCTATCCCGAAAATCAAAATCAGGCTTCTGGAGATCTATGGTCAAACGCTATTCATCCGGATGATCTCGAGAGAATTGAAAGCAGTATACAAAATGCGAGACAGGATTTATCTCAGAAATATTGGTCAGGAGAATATCGTTTCAGGAAGTATGATGGTAGTTATGCTTTTGTTAATGAAATGTCTATTATCATAAGGAACAAAAAAGGAAACGCGGTAAGAATAGTTGGTGCTATTCAAGATATTAGTGATAGAAAAGAATACGAAAACTCACTGCAAACTCTCAACGAAAACCTTAAAAAAGCAAATCACGAACTTGCACTTTCTAACCAGGAGCTGGAGCAGTTTGCATATGTTGCTTCGCATGATTTGCAAGAACCTCTTCGGATGATCACCAGTTTTATGGGGTTGATCGAAAAGCGCTACGATGCTGTCCTAGATGAAAAAGGTAAGCAATACATTCATTTTGCAATAGATGGCGCAAAAAGAATGCGTGAGATCATTTTAGACCTGCTGGAATTCTCTAAACTTGATAGTGTCAAAGAAACCAAAACCTGGGTGGAGTCAAAAGAATTGCTAGAAACCTCTCTGCTTTTTTTGAAGAAAAATATTGATAAAGCGAGACCTGTTTTTCATATTGATCCGCTTCCTAGGGTCTATGGGCACAAAAACACATTGGTTCAGTTATTTCAAAATTTGATCTCAAATGCTATCAAATATCAGCCACATGGGCAAAAGGCAGAAATCTGGGTTTCTTGCATTGAAAAAGAAAATGAATGGGAGTTTTCGATCAAAGACAACGGCATTGGAATAGCAAACCAATACTTGGAAAAGATCTTCGTGATTTTTCAACGGTTGCATTTAAAAGGAACTTACTCTGGGACAGGTATAGGGCTAGCTATTAGTAAGAAAATAGTAGAACTTCACCAAGGGAGAATCTGGGCAGATTCAACCCTCGGCGAAGGAACTAATTTCTATTTCACTCTTAAAAAACCACCTGCTGAATGAAGAAAATGAAAAAGGTGATCTATAAATTCCCGATTATTTTAGGGATTTTTGCATTTATACTATCCTTAGGAGTTGGATTATTTCTTACACTAAAGGAATATCAATTAATCCAAATCGAAGAAAACAATAAAGTATCCCAAGCTGCGGAACTGATTGAAAACAGAATAGAGGAGGTGATTTATACAGCTAATACCTCAGTAGGTATTTTGTCTTTTTTGCTTCAAACCAATAAGGTTGATCAAAATTTCCTTGAAATTGGCAAGAACATCATAGATAATGTTGATATAATTGATCAAATACAATATTTAGATAGTGGAGTCATAGTGGCTACTTTTCCGCTGGAGGGCAATGAATCAATCATAGGCTATAATATTCTAGCCGACTCTGCGGTCGCTATGGAGGCTGCTTTGGCAATAGAAAAAAGGAAACTATTCTTTGCCGGCCCGATTAACCTTAGACAAGGAGGAAAAGGCATTTTGGCTCGTCAGCCACTATTTAAAGGTGATGAATTCACCGGATTTGCAGTAGCTATAATCGACTGGCAAAAATTCATAGATAAAGTTTTCAACGGGTTTCAAAATAACCCGGAATTTACAGTCGACCTATTCAAACATTTCCCTTCGGATGCTACTAGAAGCTCGTTACTGTCCAGTGACTTTACGGTTGCTGAGGGTCCTTTAAATGAAATTGAAATCCCTCAAGGAAATTGGGTTATTCAAGTTCAGCTCAACTCAAGCAAGACGCTTAGTTCCATCAGTTTTGCCTTAGTTGTGCGCCTACTGCTTGCTGTAATTCTTGGCTACTTAATCTATAACTTAGCGAACCAACCGAAAAAACTTGCAAAAAAAGTCAGGGAGACTACCCGTAAACTCAGACTCAGTAATCAGCGATTTAAACTGGCTTTAAAAGCAACATCTGAGGTAATTTGGGATTGGGACCTGGTGGACGGATATACTTTTCGTAGTGACAACTTCGATGAACTACTTGGGTATTCAAGTAATGAAGAAACTAATAAGGATGAGTTTTGGAAATCAAAAATTCACCCAGACGATCTACCGATTGTTGAGAAGAATTTAAAAGAGGCGTTATTTGGTGATGGGGATAAATGGTACCAAGAATTCAGATTTCAAAAAGCCAATGGGGATATAGTTTATGTCACCGATAATGCATTGATTATTCGCAATAAGTTTGGCAAAGCCATCAGGATGATAGGAGCCACTCAAAATGTGACTAAAAGGAAAGAGGCGGAACTAGACTTAGCCAATCAAAAGCAGAGGCTTTCTAATGTAATTGAGGGGACGCATGCTGGCACCTGGGAATGGAACGTGCAGACAGGTGAAGCCACTTACAATGAAACTTGGGCAAATATCCTTGGATACTCACTGGCAGAGCTGGAGCCGATCTCCATCCAAACCTGGATTGATCATTCTCATCCTGAGGACTTGAAAGAATCCAATACACAACTAGAGGACTATTTTGCTGGCAAAACCAAATCCTATGAAGCTGAGTGCCGCATGAAACATAAAAATGGGCATTGGGTATGGATAGTCGATCGAGGAAAAGTATTGTCTTGGACGCCAGATGGCGATCCATTGATGATGTACGGGACCCATGTAGATATCACAGAAAAGAAATTGAGGGAGGAAGAAATCAAAACTGCTAACCTCAACCTACAATCAGCTAATGCTGAGCTAAAATCCTTTGCGTCGATGGCTTCTCATGATATGAAAGAACCACTGCGGATGATTAGTTCTTTTCTTAAGCTATTGGAGAAGAAATACAGCCCTGTATTGGACGAAAAAGGGATTCAATACATAAATTTCTCTGTGGATGGAGCGAAGAGACTCAGTGCGTTGATTGATGATATGCTGGAGTATTCCCGTATTGGTTTTGATGAGAGTAAATTAGATCGAGTCAATCTCAAAGCGCTGGTAGAAGAGGTGATTACTCTCAAAAAGGATTTAATTTATGAAAAAAAGGCGCAAGTGAATGTAGGGGATTTGCCAGATGTCTCAGGAATTAAAACACCCATCAAAAGTGTCTTTATCAACCTAATTTCCAATGCATTGAAGTATCAAGCACAAGGAAATATTCCATTAATCTCCATATATTCTAAAACTGAGGGAGGGTTCTGCCGAATTACAGTGGAGGACAATGGAATAGGGATCGATGAGACATACTTCGATAGGGTGTTCAACGTGTTCAGTCGTTTACATAGTAAAAATGAATATTCCGGAACTGGTATAGGACTTGCGATATGCAAAAAGGTTATAACCCAGCATGGTGGAAAAATTTGGGTAGAGTCTTCAGAGAAGGGCACTAAATTTCATTTTACGCTTAAAATATATGGCAATTCAAGCGATTAATATTTTGCTAGTCGAGGACAATGAAGGAGACATCGTTTTATTAACCGAAGCCCTGAGCGATGCAAAAATGGTGAACAAAATCGATACATTAGGAGACGGAGCCGAAGCAATAGATTTACTTAATGGTCTGGCTATTAAGGATTCTGATACACTACCTGATTTGATTTTGTTAGACATTAATCTGCCCAAAATAAATGGTTATGAGGTGATCGATTTTATGAAAACTAACGCGTTGTTGGAAAACATACCCATAATAATTCTTACCACATCGTCTTCAGAGTTAGAAAATATTAAAGCAAAAAACCTGGAAGCTTATTGTTATATTATCAAGCCAGTTGAAATAGATGAATACGTGAATGTGGTAAGTAAAATTGAGGAGTTTTGGTTATCGACACTTAATTCCAAAACAAGAACATAATGCCAAAAGATGAAATTAAATACCATATTCTAGTAGTTGAGGACAATCTTGGTGATTTTGTGATTTTGGAAGAATATCTTTCTGAATCAATTCTTAATTTAAACATCCAACACGCCGAAAATTTCAAAACTGCCGCTGCTTATTTAGAACATGATGAACATACATTTGACATCGTATTTCTAGATCTTTCCCTCCCTGATAAATCTGGTGAAGAATTAGTATTGGAAATCATAAAGCGAGCAATAGGAATTCCCGTAGTAGTGTTAACCGGCTTTTCTAATTTTGAATTTGGAGGCTTGTCTTTGGCTTTGGGCGCTTCTGATTATTTACTCAAAGATGATTTGACAGCAGCAATACTTTACAAAAGTTTACTCTACAATATTCAGCGAGTCAAATTTATTTCTGAACTCAAAGAATCAAGGAGAAAATTCTCCGATCTCTTCCAATTAAACCCTTCTCCAATTATCGTATATGAATTGGAAAATTTGAAAGTCTTAGATGTAAATGAGGCTACACTTTCAAAATATGGCTATTCCAGGGAGGAATTTTTAGCAATGACTCTTTTTGATTTTCGGCCAAAGGAAGAATCCGAAACATTGAGGCAATCTCTTGCAGGATTCTGGGTAAATCAAGATTCAGATTTTCAGCGAATTACGAGGCATATAAAAAAGAACGGTGAGATTATTGATGTAGAAATAAGTCCTGCCAAAGTGAAAATTAACAACAAAGATGCAGGTTTGGTCTTGGTCAATGATATCACAGATAAACTTAAATATTTGCGGAAAATTGAGGAGCAGAATGAAGCCTTTAAGGAGATCGCATGGATTCAATCACACGTAGTCAGAGCTCCCTTGGCCAGATTGCTTGGATTAGTCAACCTGCTGGAGCTTTCAGAAAATAAAGTTGATGAAGGCACAAAAGAACTTTTGTATCACATTAAAAACTCCACATTAGAGTTGGATAAAATCGTGAGAGATATTAATGAGAAGTCTTTGAGTATTTCAGACCGATGAGTCTAAAATTAAGTTACGCTAAACCTAAAACTAATTCTATTCCTTCCCTTCAAAAATCACCCGCAGCCATTTATAAAGTAGTTATTGGCACTAATTTTCATTCGTTAGTGAGATCATGTGGTCATACACTGTCTTGGATATCCCTGCCAATTGCTCGGTTCCTTTGTCAAAATCTTCCAAATTTTTGGAAAGTAAAACCAACACATAGGAGCGACCATCCGGTAAATAAACAATTCCCGCATCATGGTGAACACCTGTGATCGATCCAGTTTTGTGTGCTACGGTCACATCTTTTGGTAAGTAAAACGGAATGATTTCGTTGAATTTCTGGTCTTTCAAAATTCTGATCATTTCATCACAATCCTGTTTTGTGCCAGCTTTTTCTTCTGCAATCGCTTTCATGATAACCATCAAATCTTTGGCAGTAGTAGAATTGCTCAGGCCTGAGTCATAGGCTTTCTGATCCTCTACTCCTCTGAGTACTTCTATCTTTTCAGCTCCCAAATCCCGCATAGTAGCCGTCACGTTTTTTGCTCCTACGAGTTCGATCAAAACATTCGTTGCCAAGTTGCTACTCACTGTGATCATGGGATACATTAGATCTTTCAGGGTTACCTTCGCACCAATTTTGTTATAAACAGCATCATCACTATCCACGCCAATATCCATACTGTATAAGCTACTATCAACTATGCTCCGGAATTCATTTTTCAGCAGAATTGAATCATTAAGATCAAGTTTCCCTTGTTTTTGCTGCTTGAAAAGCTCAATCATCACGGGTACTTTCATTGTACTGGCCGCATGAAATTCCTCGCTGGCGTTAATGAATAAGCTATCACTTGGGTCTGATAGATTGATAAATGCCACTGCGACATCGCCTTGAATAGAGTCAAGCTGAGCTTGGATCGTCGATTGTAACATTTGTTTTTTGGATACCTTAGCCTGGCAGGAAAAAAGAAAACAAATGGCTATAAAAAGGGTGATTTGTGAATAGTTAAATGATTTTAGCATAGTGGATTTCAAATTCATATTTGGGCAGTAAGTTCAAGATAAGTTTAGCAATTACTTTTCTAAAATATAGTTTAAGCCATCGTAAAAACTCGGAAAGGGTACATGACCATATTCCTCATAGGTCTTGTATTCAAAAGAGAGCCTGTCTCCCAGATCCATTTTCACTTTTTTGGTGAATTGCTGCATGGCATAATGGACTTCTTTATCCGGATCGTAGGGATCATTTAAAGAATTAGCGATGAACACCTTCTTCCCATCAAACATCTCCTTGCTTTGGAATGCCTTTTCAATCAAGCTGTCAAAATAAGGCTGCATATCTGCGTACCAGCCGGCACTGTTTCCAATGTAATTATTGAATAATTCAGGCTTTTCCAACATAGCATACATCACAAATAATCCACTAAGTGATGTTCCACGTAGTGTTCTTTCTCCATTTGAACGATACTTTTTCTCGATATAGGGTATAAGTTCAGAGCCGATAAATGAAAGGAAGTTCTTCGCTTCAGGGTTCTTCACTTCATAGGTAGGCGTGCTTAGAGGCATCATATCTCTGTCGCGGTCGGTATTGGGAATGGCTACAATAATCATTTTCACTCCAAGATCACGCGTCACCACAATGGCCTCAAGAAGCGCAGTTTCATTCCCGTCCAGAACATAGAGCACCGGATACGATAAGTTGGAGGACTCATAGTCAGAGGGAAGACTGACTATAAACTCCCTTCTCTCCTGCAGCATTTCGGACCCTATACTCTCTTTAACTCCTATTTTGAAATTCACCTCTTGAGAATAAACCAATCCAGATTTAAATAAGCAAAGAAAGAAGACTATTAGTATTTGTTTTAGCATGATTAGGTTTGTTAAAAGTATGGCCTAAGACTAAGCACCAAGTTAAGGATTGGGTCTCACTAGTTTGTCACTACATAACCCTCCAGCACTTTTTCAAAAGAGGAGATTTTCCGTTTAACCTTCTTTGAAAGTTCTTCTTTTATTAGCGGAAATTGCTCCAGAGGATCTTTTGAAAGGGAGTATATTCTACCATCTCCATACAATTTCCATTCGGTATTTTTTACATAGATAGCGTTTTCAAAATTTCCCCAGTTCGGCGCATAGTAGCAATAAATCCAGTCTCTCCGCTGAGAATTTTTCCCCAGTAACTGGCCATAAAAACTCAATCCATCGGTTTTTAAAGCAACTGAATTCTGAAAATTGGCTGTTTCAAGAAGAGTAGGCAAAAAATCAGAGAAGTCAATCAGATTATCATTTCTGCTTCCTGGCTTGATCTTTCCTTTCCAGTTTGCAATGAAAGGAACATGCGTACCTGCGGTGGTAGTATATCCTTTTGCTCCCTTGATAGCATTACCATGTTGAGAAGAGGTTACTTTTCTATCCGTACCATTATCTCCTACGAACAGAATCAAGGTATTCTCGCAGATACCAAGCTCTTCGGTTTTAGCGACGATGGAACCCACCAGCATATCCATGTAGTTCACCATTTCTCCAAAGTATATCGGGTCATTGGTCTTGGACTTGGAATCAAATTCTTCAAAGCCTGGATTTGAGGGAGTTGGCACAAATGGGTCATGAGTAATCGCCATCGGATAATAGACAAAGAATGAATCGTCCTTATTTCTCTCCATGAAAAGGTTGACCTGCTCGGTAAAAAGATCCGGTCCATACTTCCCTTCATAGGTTTCTGTGCCTGAATTAGAACTAATCCGAGGATCCTTGTACCTGCTGCCAAGTTCTTTGATTTGCCACAGGAAGTACTCATCAAATCCGGCTTCTTCCGGAAGAGAACCTATTTTTCCTCCTGCCAATTCCTGCTGACGTTCATTGCCATAAAGCTGCCATTTACCTGCAATGAAGGTCTTATATCCTGCCTGTTTCAAATAATCAGCGAAGGTGAGTTCATTTGGATCTAGCAACCCAAAGCCAATGTAATTTCTAAAGTTGTATTTACCAGTCATGATCTGCACTCTTGAAGGAGTGCATAACGGCATGGCGTATGTCTGCGTGAAATTCATTCCTTCCTTTGCCAGCTTATCCAAATTGGGAGTTTTATAATCATCAGATCCATTTACTCCCAAAGTTTCAAAACCCAAGTCATCCGCCATTATCAGGATGATATTGGGTGAAGTTTGGGCCTTTGTCTGCATGCAAAAACAAAGAGTAATCAAACAAATGAGAAGAAATGAACTGGTTTTAATCATGGTTTTGCCTGAATAGTCTTAAAAGTAAAAAAGCTACATGCTAAATACCACTAAGGGTGATAAAATCATCTTTTTAGCTTTTGATTTGAAACTGGGCTAAAGAACAGAATAATATTCTGATGCACAGAGTAATAGATACACCTAGATTTGAATAACTTAGAAAGAAAAAACCCAAAACTCCTTTAAGCCCATCTAAAGCAAATGCGCTAAGCTAACCCGAAATCCTGGTGAGATTCAGATAATTCAAGAGGTTTTGAAGGGTTTTTCAACTCATGATTAAAACCGATAAGTCATTAATTATTTCAACTCTAACTCCTATTCTATGAAGAGATACCTTTTTACACTAATTTTTATATGTGCAATTGCAAGCCTTTCAAACGCCCAAGGCATTGTTTATCCTGCCATTCAAGGATATGGTGGGGTCAATGAAGTCCCTTTTGAAACCCTGAAACCTGACCCTAATCAGAAATATAAATTTGTGGTAGAACTGAGTAATTCTATCTCTGATAAAAAGGAGCTCGCCGGATATTTGGATTATGCTGCTAAGATGTATAATGTCCATATCTACGGAGGTATCCCTAAAGAAAACATTGATATGGTATTTGTTGTTTTTGCCGGCTCCACGCCGATTACCATGAGTAATGAGGAATATAAAAAACGTTTCGAAGTAGATAATCCTAATTCAGGACTTTTGGATGAGCTCGAAAGGGTTGGTATTCGCGTTATCGTATGTGGACAATCTATGATGAAGCAGAATCTAGTCCCTGAAATGATCCACCCAACTGTGGAAATGGCAGTTTCAAGATTTACTGCAACCACGGATTTGATGAATAAAGGATACCTGCTTTTTGCACTTTAAGAGATCTATGATGAGAATAAGGACCCTAGCTCTTTTTAGTCCTCTACTGGCTTTACTTCTGCTGCAGTCGAGTTTGTACGGTCAAGAATCGGAAATCAAACAAATCCATGCCCAGCGAGAAGCGTCAAACAAAGCACTAAAGAACTTTGATGAGGTGCTAAATAATACGTTTATGACAGATGATGTATTGATCACTACTGGTGCTGGCACCTTGCTTTCTGGAAAAGCCGAATTAATAGAATATATCAAAAATGCCAAGGGACCTAAAATGTATTGGATCCGAACAGCTAATGAAGTAATCGTAAACTCCGAATTACAACTGGCTTGGGAGGAAGGCATTTGGGAAGGCTATACTGAAGGAGCTATCACTCCCGTAGTTGGTGGAAAATATGCAGCTCAATGGACAAAAAAATCAGGAACTTGGCTGATTCAGTCACAATTATTTGTGACTTTACCAAATGACTAAATGATCATAAATTAATAGTTAATTTGAAAGATACGGCCATCAAGTCATTTCATTAGTGGAAAAAACAAAGGGCAATCCCGAATTTATTGACGTAAACTCAATTCAAAATGCGAAATCAATTTCACAAAGTAGCTATTGTAATATTTTCATTTTTAGCACAACTTTTAACGCTAAATATCGCTACAGCACAGTGGACTAATCACTACTCCAAGCTCGATGACTTTGGGCACCATGTTTATTTAGAGGAGCATGAGCTTCCTGTCCTGGCCTACGGGCCAACTGACCCTGCGCCTGCACCTGATGGTATCCATCTGGCTTTTGCTGCACGAGGTTGGATTTGGAATCTGAACCTAGAGACGAAGACCGCAGTCAGATTGACCCAAGGCCCGGGAATTGATTCCCGACCACGCTGGTCACCAAGCGGCGAAAAGCTCGCTTTCGTTCGTGATGAAGGAAGCAATACTGCAATCATTGTACTGGAACTAGCAAGCGGAACTGAAACGAGGATTGACACAGAAGCAATCGAGTTAGACCCGGAGTTTTCTGCGGATGGTGAATTACTATATTACTCGTCAGGCATTAGCGGATCGATTAACCTTCGGCAAAATAATCTTGCTACAGGGGAGGACAAGCAACTCACAGATTTGGCTCAAGTGGAAAGAAACTCCCGTAGCTTGGCAAAGAGTAATAGCATGATTTACCTTCATGGACGTGGTGCTAATAGGGTACTTCGAATCAGGGACTTTGAGTCTGGGATTGACTCTATTGCGCTTACCCAGACCTTGGTTTACCACTTGACGGCTGATGCTCACCCTATTCAACGTCTGATTGTATACAGCGCACCCATAGACAACGCCTACCATCTCTGGACTATGGACCTTGACAACCCAAGGGTTCATCATCGAATTACCGAAGGTGATCCATTTGCCATTAATCCAGCATTCAGCGCTGATGGGAATACTATCTATTTCACAGAACTAGATGAAAATCGTCAATATCGCCTTATGCAAATTCCTACCTATGGAGGCAGCCCTAAGGAAGTGAGGATTTCTAATTGGGAACTAGGAGAAGCCAGCGGTATCCTGAGTATTAAGATGAGCGATGAAGTGGGGAAACCCATCACTGCGCGCGTCTCTATAGCTAGAGAAGATGGATATCCAGTTGCTTTTCACGAGGACGCTACCTACGTCGATCCGCAAACCGGGCGTCATTATTTTTATTTGGAAGCTGAATCTCAGTTTAGCCTTCCTGTTGGGAATTATACAGTGACAGCAGTGCAGGGGCCAATGACACAAAAAGTAGAGTCGAAGGTTTTCGTAGGGGAAAATAAAGTTTCTGAAGTCAAACTCTCCCTCACGCCAATTTGGAATGCCAGTGCTGCAGGATACGTATCCGCGGATCACCACGTGCATTTAAACGGCGATGGTCATCTGCCATCCACCCATCAAAATGCACTTCGCAATTTAGCTGGAGAGGATCTCGATTTAGTTGCACCTATGTCTTGGAATCGCTGGGAAAGAAGGGTTGATGCCCCACTCGTAGGAGTGGAAACTTCCGAGAATGGTCGAATTGTAACCCAAAGTCAAGAGGTTCGATCTCACTTTCATGGTCATGTGAGCTTACTTGGTGTCGAACAACCTTATGCACCTTGGTTTTGGGGACCAAATAATCCAACTCTTGGCGACCCTGATCGGAGCAATGGAGAAGTGATCGACTATGCTGACCGGACTGGGGCATTTACCACCTATGTGCATCCTATCTCGATAGATTCAGATCCCTTCGAGCAACTTGATCAAGGTCCCATTCCAATCGAACTTATCTCTGATGCCGTATTAGCCAACCGAATCGGTCTGGAAATGGTCTGCGCTTGGACCAGCCCTTTGGGAAATAGTCAGGTCTGGTATCGTCTGCTTAACATAGGAAGGCCTGTTGCGGCGATGTCCGGAACAGACATGTGGTTTGATTTCCATCGCACCATGGCGGTAGGCACAGGCCGAAACTATGTCCGTCTAGAAGGAGCTGAACTAAGCTCTGAAGCAGTACTTGAAGCTGCCATGGCCGGCAGAGGATTTGTGACGACAGGCCCGGCATTGCTTTTTGAATTGGATGAAGATGCAAAACCAGGTGATGTTGTATCTAGTGGTCAGCATGAATGGCAAGCCACTTTGGCTGGAACCAATGACATCGACGTAGTGGAGCTTGTGGTTAATGGAATCGTTGTTGAAAAGTTAACTGGAATCAAGGCTGGAGAAACGCGAACATTCAAAGGGCAAGTAACCCTGCCTGGTGGGGGCTGGGTTGCAATGCGCGCCTATGCAAGTAAGCCTCTTAAAGATTCATGGCCTATTATGCATGCCAGGCCATTTGCCCATAGTTCTCCAATATGGATCGAGGCAGTTGGTAGTACAGATTCCGACTCCCGCAAGGCTGCTGCAGCGGATCTCATTCAGGCGATTGACGCATCAGAAAAAATAGCAAGAAGAGCTTATGGTTCTGTTGAAATGAATCGAATGATGAGCCGATTTGAAGAAGCGAGGAATAGATTGAGGGAAATGATGAAGTAAATAGGAATTTTAGATACTTCGCATACCAAAGGACTTTTGCGATACCCTAGCATTTTACAAAAACATGATGAGAGTGATTTGCCCCCAAAAAAGTTAGACACTTTCTGGAGGCAAGCCCTCGGTTTGTTTTTTTGATGAATGATTCTGCGCTTTTACAAGCTTACAGTTCCATTAGCAACTTCACTTGCCAAGATCAAAGCATTATATAAGTTGGCAATCTTGCCGGATTTTGAGATTTCTGAAAAGGACTTTTCAGCTCCTTCTGCTCCGCCAACTTGCACTTTTACCGAAGGTGAAATTCCTGATTCCATTATGACTTGCTTTACTTCCACAGCAGTTAGCTCTGGGAAGTAAGACCGAATCATTGCTGCCAAACCTGTCACAGCCGGAGCTGCCATAGATGTTCCCCCTTGGAATTCATAGGAATCATCGGGCATAGTGGAATAAATCTGATCTCCAGGGGCGAAGATATCCACATTCTCTTTTCCATAATTTGAAAAAACTGCAATCATATCCGCTCCAAAATATTGAGTCAAAGCACCTACTGTCAGGTAGTTGCTGGCAAAATTAGCTTCAACTCCATTTGGAAGATCATTGGGGAAGTTTTGATTCTCAGGAGAGTCCAAATCAATCCCGTCATTTCCTGCAGCATGTACAAATAGTACATCTTTGGAAGCTGCGTAGTTTAATGCCTCATATACCCACTCAGAATTTGGAGAAAAACCCTTTCCAAAGCTTGCGTTGATCACTTTAGCGCCATTATCAGCGGCATAGCGAATGGCCAAAGCAATATCTTTGTCATATTCATCACCATTTGGAACAGCTCTGATCGCCATGATTTTTACATTACTGGCGACACCATCCACTCCCTTTTTGTTATTTCGGGTCGCAGCAATAATTCCTGATACATGCGAACCATGGCTTTCGTCAGGGTCTATGTTATTTGGATTCCCATTGCCATAGCCTTGATCGGAATAGTCGTAAGGATCATCTCCCACAGGAATTCTACCATTGAAATCCACATTCATATTGTAGTTCACCTGCGCCTCATAGTACTTGATGCCCTCTTGAAGATCTTTGATTGCAGCTGGAATTTCCTCGCCCATGGTCATCACCTGCATGAGCATGCCTACTATACTTTCTTCTTGGGTGTTTTTTGGTTTGTATTGCTGCAGATCAGCCAGTGAATATTCTTCCTTTCCCAAGGCATTTTGGATGTTTTTATCTGCCATGGTCACCATTGCTTCGATCTGCTTGAGTTGCGGAAGTGCAGCTTGAGCTTCAGGGAGCTTTTCATACAGCTTTTTCTTAGCGGCTTCCTGATATGCTTCATCACCGATTTTTAGGCGAAGGATTCTGGCCATTTCCATTTGCTCATTATAAGATTCGCCAAGGAAATTATATCCGTGAATGTCATCTATATAGCCATTGCCGTCATTGTCGATGCCGTCTCCAGGCTTCTCGCCAGCATTGGTCCAAAGCACGTCTTTGATATCTTCGTGATCCAAGTCAATTCCAGAATCAATCACGGCTACGATGACTCCTTCGCCCTTTTTCTTTTTCAGTAGCTCGGAATAGGCACGGTCCACGCTCATGCCCGGAATGGTGTCTTTTTGAAGATCTAGATGTCCCCAGTGTTTGGATTGCTGATCTGATAGCTCGGCTACTTTGGGGCTGGTGTTTGTGTAATTGATAGGAGGGGCTGTCAATACTAATGAGGAATTACATCCCATCACTAGCAGTCCGATGCCCAGCCCTGCCAAAATTTGAATCTTGCTTTTAATCATAGTTAAAAGTAACGCTCACTTTTAAAAGAGAGCTTAAAAATGAGTGTTAAAAATCGTGAAGTATGGGTTGTTTTACTTGAGCGGATGATTTGGGATAGTCGTTGGACTTTTTTTCTCCTATCAGATTATTCCTTCTTTTTCAATTCCTCTACCTTCATTTTCGCATGTCCATTATTCGGATTCAGAGAAAGTGATTTTTCATATTTTGCAATGGCTTTCGAAGTGTCGCCAACTAATTCATATGCTTCTCCCAAACTATCAAATGCATTGTAGGAGGCAGGATAATTTTCTGTATTTAAAATAAAGAATTCTAGAGCCTGAGACTTTTCCGCTTCGTCTCTGCTTTGAAGTTTACTGTAGCCAATTCGATTCACTAGGTTTTCCGGAGGAGCAAAAGTCCAGGATAAACGATTCGAAATATCCTTAAAATGCTTTGTGAGTTGCTCCTTGTTCTCCACATCCCGATAAGGAATTCCATATCCTTCAAAAATGCTGGTGATGCCATTGTGAAAAGCAATCATGGGAACGGAACTATGATCCTCATTCTCGAAGTATTCCAATTTGGCAGGAAACTCTCCCTCGCATTGACTGTTTAGTGATTCAAACAATCGCACATGTCGGTCCCGGTTTCTGATATTCCTTTTCCCCCAATTCGCTGTTGCGAAATAGATGTATCGATTAAATGATTGAGGGCTTACTGCCTTCAATTTTTTGTCCATCGTTTCGGCATCCCAGGAGCCAAAACTTGGATCAATAGCAATAAATGAATTGAAAATTGTATTTTCTTTCATGTAAGTATGAGTAGCGAGTAGGCCGCCAAGGGAATGTCCAGAAAGGATCCGGTACGGTTCTGTTCTATACTCTTGATCCAGCTTGGGAATCAACTCTTTCTCTAGAAAAGCCAAGAAATTATCTCCACCTCCAAAATCATTCTCCCGTGCCGTGACGATTTTATCGGGAGTGAAATCGCGGGTTCGACTAACATTTTGAATCCCGACAACAATCATCTCTGGTATCTTTCCAATTCTCCCCATATAATTGACCATTCCGGTAATCGGATGAAAAAAACTGCTTCCATCCAGAACGATCAATAGTGGATACTTTTTGTAGGTCGATTCTTCACTGCCATAAGATTCGGGAAGGCTAATCCAAAACTCCCTTTCTTCATCCAAAATAATGGAGTAGAGTTGATGTTTGGCGCCAATTTCAATAGTGCTTTTATCTTGAGATTTTGCTTGCCCGATTCCAAAAATGAAGAGGATCAGTAGGAGGTGATATTTATGCATGGTTCTATTTTATTCAATCAAAAACTTCCAGTCCAAGCCATGAAGAACGGAAACAAAATTATTTTAGGTCTTATCCTTTACGTGTTTTTGGATTAGGAAGGTTGGGTAAGATTGAAAAAAGAGCAATCTCTGTTAGCAGGCATTTCCTATACCCTCTTCATGTCACGATAGCGGGCATTAATTAACAAAAATATGCCATACATCATCATGCCTATAGCAACCACTGATAAAGCGATAGTTCCGAATTCGTCTTGAAGAAAACTAAAGGCGTCCTTGGTGCCTCTAATTTCTTCAAAACTGTATGAAAAGGCGGCTCTGTATGTCAAAAATGCGATCACTCCTATGACTATTCCTCTTGCCGTATGGCCAATTTTCCCAAGGGTAACCATCAAGTTTTGAATTTTAGGATCCAAATTTTGAGCTTTAATTCTCTTTTTGTACAAATTGGTGTAGGCAATGACCATTTGAAAAATGGCTCTTCCTAGAAAGACTGTGGCTATAATTAGTACAATGGCTTGCCCGGCTGGCTTGCTTAAGGCAATTGCAATTAAAGATTCCTGTCCGCCTCCATATCCGCCCCCAGAACCAATAAGAATTTCAATAGCCGAAAAGGCCATAAGACCATAAAAAACACCACTTGAAAAGAACCCTAACCGGTTTCCTATTCCTTTAAGATCTTTCCCTTCCTTGTCAGGATCCATAATGGCCTGATAAAGACGCCAGAATACATAAGCGACTAGTCCTGCAGCGGTTATCCCGAGTAAAATAGTTCCAAGCCTGTTATTCTGGAGAAACTTCAGCGCATCATTGCTCCCTGATTTGGAACCCCCGGAACCGATAGTAGCCATAAAAGTGAGAGCCCCAATTAAGGTGTACACAAAACCTTTGGTGGCAATCCCAAAACGCGCAATATTCTCTTTGTTAAAATCCATTCTTAATTCAAAAATTGCCTTGGTTTGGCAGAAATGCTAATCGAATCAATTTAGAGGATTTTGAAGAGTTTCTGTGCTTTGGGGAATAAAATGGGATTGGATTACAAATTCAAATTGATGTTTTGCATAAAACACTAACCGGAGTTTCACTATCTAATTGGATCTGAATCAGTTTTCAACTTTATCCACATTAATTTTCTCAATCTCTAAAGGTTGATACTTGACGTAATATTCCTCATAACCAGCAATTATAGGACTTATTTTAATCTCATTAGTTGTAGCCAAAAAATCAAACATCAACTCATTAAATTGATAATTGATATACCATGCGTCGTTAAACCTACCTGTGACATTGGTCATTACTTTTTTATTTCTATAAGCACCAGGTTTTAATTGAACGGTCACCCGATACCGTTTACCCATTTCGGGTCTAAATCGTAAAACCAAGAATCTCATTTCAGGCAGAAATCCTGGCCTGCCACTATGGAACCTTGGATAGTATTTGTTTTCCGGATGTACATCTATGGTTGTTTGGTCGGATCTATACCATCCGAAATATTCAGCCACAAACATATCCTTATCTTTCATTTTCTGAGGCGTGATTTCCCAGGATTCGTTGGGCTTCAGGTTTATTAAATCATTCCTGTTTACTCTAAGCGCCGGTATACTTGCGATTCCCTTTGGATCAAGCTTTTTCAATTGTGCATTCGAAATTCGATTTGACGGCGTAACCTGAATATCAATAGGTTTTATTTTCAGATTTTTGCTACTGAGATTTCCAATGTTTCCAAACTGTTTCTTTGACATAATAAGCTTGTTTAAAAATGGATAAAAATATTTCTGGAATTTGGGTTAAAGCCATCAAAATCATCCTGATTCTTAGTGTCAACCTATTCAGGCTTTCTGAACCCTTCGAAATACTGTAAATTGACTTTCTTAAATCATTGCCTTCACTATTTCTTGAAATGACTAAAAGTGTAGCCTCAAAAGTGGAGTTGGCAAATCCTTATTCTGTTAGGATACAATTATTTCGAAAATTCCTGTCTAATTAAGATAGCCTATTTTTTCCGTTGATGCAACTGTTTGACAACTTAAAAAACTTGCTATACTATTGGTAATCAGTAGATTTAATAAAATTAAAGCTTGAGCCAAATAGTATCTCACTTGATGCAAATAGAGTCTCGCGCGATTCTTTTACCTTCAATATGGTAGTGAGACGGCAGGGAGGGTTAGAAATTACTAATTCCATAAAATAGAAAGGTGTAGTTACAAATTCCACCTAGTGGGGGAGTACTAGCGTTTGCCTCACTCTCATGAACGAAATTACTGGCAGCTTTATATTATTTATCACCTGTTTTCACTGTTTCTCATAAAATCAAAAGCCCCTTTTCTGAGTTGTATACCATACTCCAAATATGCTTTCATGCAGGCAAGGAAATTTGCCCATCCCCCAGAATTGTCTAAAGCCCATTTCAGGTTATCCTCTGTCAACTCCTTCCCGTTTTCGTTGACTCTGACTATCGTGCTGTTGTCTGGTAGTTTTTCCAATGTAATTTTCACCACTGTTTCAGGGTCCCAAACGAAAGAAATTGAGCGATTCGTTTCCACGCGTATATCTGTTATTGGGAATTTGTCTGGAAACTCTGGGAATTTCCAAATCAATTCACTTCCAGAATCAAGCCTTCCACTACTTTCCGAAATGAAATAGTTAGTCATTTGGGTTGGATTCACAATTCCTTCAAAAACTTCTTCAATTGGTTTTTGTATCTGTATAGTTGCATTAGACTCTAATCTCATATTGTATGTCTAATATTTGGTTAAGCCAGACGGTATGCGGGCCGGCGAAGTGATGTAATATAAAGAAAGTAAAGGTGCAAATAGGCTCCTTACTTTGATGAGGTTCAGATAGGAATAGATAATTCCTACTACAATATTTTAAAATAAATTCAATTCAAGTGGGATTTATTTGGTATAACACAACACCTGAAATAATCGGTAAATGGATAGTCGTGTATTTATTGAACAATTCTTTTGGTAGGATTGAGCATTTCTAGCCTTTTTTTAGTAATACCAATTTGTGAAAGGTAATTTGTGATTCTTTGGTTGTTTTTAACCCTTTCAAGAATTTTTCCAGCTGTTACTGGACCTACACCACTCAGGGCTTGTAAAGCTGAAAGTGCAGCGGCATCATTCGATGCACTGATAACAGTAGCAGTTAAATTGAAATCTGTTCTAGCAACACCGTCTGTTCTATAGTGAGAAAGTTGGCCATAAGAAATATCATTTGGTATAGGAACTACTACATTCTGTATCGAGCCATCATCTTGAATAAGATCTATCGAGCATTCAAGACTAGTAGGAACCATCATTTCAGCTTCTAGAATATTGGCTATTTGGGATAAATCTTCACTTTGGTTTAATCCTGTAGGCCATGTATCATCTTCAGGGTCTCTTATTTGTGAAACCCAAGGCGAAATGGATCTACCGTAAACTGCCCTTACTGAAAAATTTGAGGCTTGCTTTTTATCATCGTTTACATGCTCTTTAGCTCGGCTTTCAAATCTCCTTTCATGATCTGCATTTGCATTTTGGAATAGTGGAGTAAGGTTCTGCCAATCATTTCCAGGCCCTCCTAAATGCCAGCTTAACAAGTGGCCTCTGATATAAAATGCTCGGCTGCCTTGTTTTCTGGCATTAATGATTCTGTAATTAGTTGTAAACAAACTACTATTTGCCTCTGTCCCTTCCACATGTCCGTCTGCTAGCGAATCGACCCTAGCTAAAGAGCCAAAGTCGCCAAACATTGGTCCATAGACTGCGGGAGTGTTGTTGCCAGACGAAGGGATTGGAGCATTTTGAGTCAAGACAACCAACTCATTGAAAAGCGCTGCAATTCTTTCATTTTTGGCTGATTCTTCATCTGGCCCCACACTTCGTGCCTGCTCCGTGGATATTTCCTGCGCCTTAGCCCTCAGAGGAGCAATTGAGGTGGTAGGGATATTCGGGTTTGCTTCAAGTTCTGTAACCCATGTCAAATAATTTATTGGAGTAGAAGCAATTTTTAGTGTTGCGTTATTTCCTTCTCCTTCAAAATACATTTCATGTCTATGACCATCTCTAGTGGAAAGCTCCCTTCTATTGCTCCACCAATTTGTCACTGCATCAATTGCATTCCTCCCCGCCTGTAAAATCGCTCCCCCAACACTTATTGCCCTATCAATCAACCAATCAATCGCGGCATTTACCCGATCTCTTAGACCGCCGATCATTTCAGCTATTCTCGCTCCCAGACCTCTCAGTCCTACCTGATTTGCCAAGAAGCCGATGGCCACTGGAATTGCCCTAGCAAGAGCAGCCTCAAGGAAGTTAGCTGCATCAGCGATATTTCCACGAGCGATATTCGCTACTCCGGCCACGAAGGAATTGACGATTTCCAACATTTCCCTTAGCTTCTCAATAAAGGATTGTATGGCTCTATAGAATGCTATAAAACTGTTGACAACTGCCATAATTCCCGTAGGATCAAGCATAGATAGCAGTCGAGTGGTGACCTGAGTAATGATCTGCGTAACCACCCAGTTTTGCACCTGCTCCAGCACCATAGTCCATAGGTTGCTCAATTGCTCCTGCACATATTCCCAGATCGCAATCGGTCCACGCTCCCACACATCTTTGATGAAAGTCCAAATACCAGTCAGCGTATCGATAGCTCCACGGATCTGAGCAACCCGCTCTGGGCCAAGTTTCATTTCCAGTCTTTCCCAGACGTTGTCCATGGTCAGTCCTAGCACATCCAAGACAAATCCTAGGATGCTTTCAAAGGTCAAATCAGCTGGCGGATTGATCCCGGCAGATGCTAATTCCCCGAATAACCAATCTCTCAAGCCACCCAAAAGGTGTGTGAGAATATTGTCAAAGAACTGTACAAAACCTTGTTTGACAGCACCAAGTAAATTTTTCAGAAAGCCGATCGGATCCCGCTTGATATCAGCAAAAGCACTTTGGGCATTTGCTATTATCTGCTGAATGGTATCAATAGGAAAATTCATCACCACCAGCAGCACTTCGATCAGGATCTGGACTATGGTGACCACAAAGGCAAAAAGTCGCTGAACCGGGGCAGCCAGAGTCTCCACGATTCTCAAGAATGCATCTATAGGATGAAAAACGTCTTGTATAGAAAAGCTATTCCAAAGCCCAAGGAAAAGACCTGTTATATAAGCCCAAGTGAAATTTAGTGTAGCTACGGCATCATCAATTCTGGTAGCTGTTTGTTCAATCGCTCCAGTTTCCTGCATCTGCTGGAACTGTGCTTCGCCGCCAGGCATGAGGCTCATAAATCCACGAATCAAATTGACCGTAGTTCTCGGTACCACTTCTTCCGTAAATGGATCTTTTTCGAGAATTACAGTAAGCAAATGAAAGCCTTGTTGCTCTCTGGCATAGGCTGATAATTGAGCCAAAAGAGCTGTTTTGATAAACTCCAGAACTTTGATTGCTACATTGGCTGCGAAAGTAAAAACACGGGTAGTGAACGGGGTGAAAATGGCTACGGTCCTTTGAAAAGCAGCAATTGGATTTCGCAGATCTTCCAGTGAAAATGCATCCCATGCCGTTTCGAAAAGTCCTCTTACTTCCTCAAAGCTAAAATTAAGCGCAGCCAATTCTGCATCTATCCAATCAGCAGTTTCCTGAATGGTCCCCTCAGCCTGCATACGTTCAAGCTCTTCTTCTTTACCAATCAGGCGTAGGAAGTCTTCGATTTTTTCTGCTGTGGTAGAAACGACTTCTTCTCCGGTGAGCGGGTCGTGCCCTAGTAATTTGGTGAGTAATGGATAACCAGGAAAGGCCTCTGCCAAAGCACGTAAGCCAGCCATTAAAGCCTCCTTGATCAATGTAAAAATCTGGTCTTTTACCCTACCGGCAAAAGTGACTATGTCTAGATAGAGCTGCCCAAATGTTTCATCTAAAATCCGGATATTCCCATCCCAACCCTCGGTAATCCCCATCCTATCCCAAGCTTCTTCTAAGGTATCTCCAAGTCTACTGGAAGTAAGATTGAGAGAGGACATTTCTCCCTGAACCCAGGTAAATGCATCGTTAATAATCCCCAGCTCCGTCAACTTGTTGAAAAGGAGCATTCCGAATACTGGAATCAAACCGAGAAGTCCACCGAGTAGATTTGGACCATTTCTCTCCACACTTCGTCCAGCAATAGGGTCATATCCTATGATCACTGTCAATAGTGAATAACCTGGAATATAACTGGCAAATCTTGCCAACCCCTCTCTTACTGCCCATGGCAAACGCTGGACCTGTGGTTCAGTCGAACTTATTTGTTGGATAGGCATTCTCTGTATTGGTGCAGCTCCCTGTTGCACGGTATGCGTCAATTCATGAGCTAAAAGATGCTTGCCCTCGCTTGATTCCGGCTGATATTTCCCTTCATTGAAATAGACATCATTTCCATGAGTAAATGCCTGAGCCCCTAGCGCATTACTCATTCCAACTGCCTGAGAATCCGTGTGAATGCTGACTCCACTAAAATCCGCTCCAATCTTACTTCCCATTTCCGCTTGAACTGGTGCTGGAAGTGCCTGGCCTGAACCTTTGCTTTGGGTGATTTGTGAAGATACCTTTGGTGAAACTGTAGGTGTACCATCCGGAGAAAGTTGGATAGATTCTTCCTCTTCGTTCTGTCTTTGGATTGTTTTGGAAAAGTCCGGACAGAGTTGGACGGTATCTTCTTCCTCCTCCATAGAGCTCAGTTGAAGAATAGAAGAGCTTTCAGTATAAGGCATCATTTGCAGCGTTTCTTCCTCCTCCTCTGCTTTCATTTGAAAAGCTGCCTCAGAAGTTGGTGACGGACTCATCGCTAATGCAGGTGCTGCATTGGAAGGAGCCATCACCACATGATTGGCTACTGATTCTGCTTCCTGCTCGTATTTGTCTCCGGGTCGACCAATTTTTAAGCTTGGCTGAATCGTATGTCTTCCTTCACCATTACTCAATGGCATAGGCATAGGCTTACGTTCAGCGAGTGCTCCCATATTATTTTTTTACTTCAGCTTTCATAGGAGAGGCAGCAGCTAATGGTGTCATTGGCTCCTGTTCCTCTTCCACAGGCGTCATTTTCACTTCAGGTTTCTGGTCCTTCTCCTTCTCTTTCTCGGCTACTACTACCACCACATCTTCCTGATCCTTGTCTTGATCCTGCTTTTTTCTGACTTTCTTCCTCATATTGTCCTCCCCATTTTATGATATTCTCTTCTGACTCCCTCTTTGATATCCCCAAGCTTTACTTGGGCACTTTCCTGATCCAATGCCATTAAAAGACTATGCTGAATAACCTGAATGATGGATCCACCAGAAAGCTCATATGTTCTAGCTATATCCTGCAAATCAATTCGATCTTCCAGTTCTACATTGGAAGGAAACCCTTTCTTCCAGAGTTTTTTTCGTTCTTCTGGCTGAGGCATAGGGAAAAATACTGAGGCTTGAAATCTCCTCATAAAGGCTTCATCCAAGTTATTTTTAAGGTTTGTGGCCAAAATCACCATACCATCGTAATCCTCAATTCGCTGGAGTAAGTAAGAAACCTCCTGGTTTGCATAGCGGTCATGCGCATCGGATACAGAAGTCCTTTTTCCAAAAAGAGCATCAGCCTCATCGAAAAATAGAATCCATCCCTTTCGCTCCGCCCGATCAAAAATCTTCGCAAGATTTTTTTCAGTTTCGCCGATATACTTTGATACCATTCGCGAGAGATCGATTCGGTAAACATCCAATCCCAGTTTTTGTCCAAGTAGCGTTGTAGTCAGCGTTTTTCCTGTTCCAGGAGGTCCATAGAAAAGCGCCTTGAAACCGGGCTTTAGTTTCTTATGCATGCCCCATTCTTGAAGCAATTTATCCTTGTGCTTAAGCCAGATTTCAATCTCCCGAAGCTCCTCTTCAGTATGTGGATTGAGCACGAGGTCATCCCAGCTCATTTCTGTTTCCAATAATTGCGCAGGAAAATCTGCACTGAAATCAGGCTTACGAACAGTACCACTAGTTATTTCTTGAAGTGTATCTCGGGAGATAGTCAGGGTTCCATTCAGGTAGGGATCATCAGGATCCGTATCACTGAGCTTTAAATGACCTTCTTTGAAAAGTGTGGTTTCTTGACTGAGCAAGCCGAGGTATTTGAATCGCTTTGCGAGGTCGCTTCCAGCTAGGATAAAAAGAACAGTCTCGCCTGTGGGGATAAAACCGTTGTGGTTTTTGCCTTTTCTACCGCCGAATTCCGTGAAAATCTGCTGGGTCAACTGATTTTTTCCCATAAACATATCCAGCATCTGAGGCTTGATATGAGGGACAGCTGCCAAAATCAACAAGAATCTTTCCTCTGCAGATAGATTTATTCGCTGAATAAGCCTGGCATATGAGCCAGACTCCTTTTCAAAAGTTGGAGCGGGAATTTCTAAGACGTCCCGAATACTCGAACCAGAATTGGCATTCATTGCCGATCGAGCTTTCAGAAGTGTCTGAAGCCAGTCTAGCTCTGCCTGAACTACCTCCGCATTATTTGGGTTCGATTTTACCATTCTACAGCTATTAATTCATCCATCCAGGGCAGCTTGATCATCCCGATAGTCCAAGGCAGGCGATCCAACAATAGATCGAAAGGCATTCGTTGGATTTGAAGTTGATAACCCTTGCTAACTCTCCTAAGTGATCCTTCCCGTTGAAAAAATCCCTCAGAAACCATTTTTCCGGAGCGGCTTTTTAAAGCTGTCCATTGTTCCGCCATACTATTAAGAAGAGAAGTGATTTCTTCTTTTTCAGACAAAGTGATTTTGGGAAGTAAACCTAGCGCCGATGCAGGCGGTATTCCGCATAGAAGTTTGTTAAGAATCAAATCTGTCTCGTCATATTCCTGATCTGTTCCAAGCATTTCCTGCAGAATCACTACTGCCCTCAATTGAGCTTGATCAGAAATGAATTTACCTTTCTTCACCAAGCCTAGATTTTCGAAAAATCGAGGAAGAAAAGCTGCAGTCAAAACCAGACCTGCATTGTTGATAACTATCATCTCGTCTAACCCCGGTGCTTTGCTGTCCGCTACATTTTTCTCTTGGAGTTTTAACTCTTCCAGCTCTTTTTTGGCTGTGCATAACTCCTTTTCAGGAAAAGATTCCATGCTTAAGTTTTCCACAACATTTTTCCAAAATGGAGAAGTAGATGTGAGAAATTTCTCTGGTTTTGAAAAGTCAATTTTCTTATTTCTAATCAAATCGCGTGATTCTGGGCCTATTTCGCTGCTCGATGAGACAGATTTATTTCTGCTGATTTGAATGATGAAAAAACTCAGGAAAATCAAAAATTGCACTGTTTCAAAAGCTTTCTTTTTGTTCTGCGCTGTCAAAGAAACAAATCCATTTTTGATTAAAGAAGTGAGGGCAGTCTTTCTTCCAAACAGCGCAAACAAGACAACAGCCCTGAGCCAAAATCGAATTTCAGCTTTCTTGAGGGTTGAATTAGAAAGCAGTAATTCGAGGAATTTTATTACTAGTTTGAACTCTTGTTTAGTAGGTCCTGAGCCACTTTGAAATAGACTTTCCAGTTGTTTTTCAGTAAGAAGAATGGACAGCCTTTTTGTTGCAGCCAAGGAAATAGGAGTTTCCTTCAACCATGATTTGAGTAAGGAATGATTTCCATTCAGTACTTGATTGAAAAGCGATTGAATAGATTTTTTGCCTATTGATGAAGTCCACCAAGGAAGTCTCCCGTGAATAAGGTAAAAAGTGATTTTTTCCCAGTCCGAATGACTTTTATATGAACCAAGATCTTCGCGCTTGAAATTAGAAGTAGATGTTGGATCGGCTAAAATTCCTTTTTCCAAATAGATTTTCCTGAGCTGATCTTCCAGGACATCTCTTAGCCTATCTCGCATCATTTTTTCGGGCAGATCAGCAGGAAACTTTCCTAAGTCAAGTACTAATTTTTCTATTCTGAGTGACCAACTCTTGGGGCTATACTCATCGAAAACCTGCTCCATCAAGGGAACCAAGACATTCTTATAGCGTTCCTGAAGCAAGTCTTGCCCAGCTAAAGCAGTTTCCTTACTCTGAAAGTTTGCTTCTATAAGTTGCCGATGGATCAAGTGAGACGCCATTATTTACCTAAGATTTTCCCGATTAATACACTTTTGTTGTCTGCGGTACTGGTGGAAATAGACTTTTCTTTGAGAATATTGATCAAGGTGTCTTTCTTCAGAAGTGTGAGATCCTTTTCTGTCAAGGCTGAATCTGTGATTGCCGCCCTGTAAGTTTCATCCAAGACTGTTTTATCGGCAGTTGGGATGTAACTGACCTTTTTTGAGTCCAAAATCACCTTGATTTCTTCAGCTGTTAATATCTCGGAGGAGACTGTTCCCACAATTACCCGTTGAGCTCCGCAATTAATATTTTGGTATTCTTCGATTCTGTTCTCATACAGTTTTGGACTGATTGTAGCTGGGTCAATCCCTACACTTTCCAAAATCATTTTTTGAATATCTGTAGAATTTGCGGTCGTTTCCCGAAGTTCCGTGGAGGTAAAGCCAGCGGTTGATCTCAGGCTTTCCAAAAGATTAGTGATCACTTCAGGAAGGTTTCCCGACGGATTGGTTAATTGCCGACTTCTTGCTAAGGTTCGGATAAAATTCTCTGGCCATTTAGAAATGATTGAATGGGAATAGCACTCCCTAGCAGGTTTAGGACTTGGGACCATAGTCACATCTGCTACTTCTTGGCTACAGATTTCCACTTCTTGATTTTCAAATCCATCAAATTCAAATAGTAAAGTCTGTCCAGGAGTTTGGAATTGGATTTCATAGAGACCTTCCCCATTAGTTGAAGTGACTATATCTTGCCCAACCACGGTCACTCGTACTTTGGATAGCACATTTCCATCTACACCTCTCACCACACCTTTTACACCAAGCGATGTGCATTCTGGAGTTACTATTCCACCACAATTCTTACCTTGATAATCAAGTATAGCTTGTTCCTGCTCCTGATAGGTCATCCGATCAGTTAGAAGACCTAGACAGCTTAGCAACTGACTTCTTGATTGCTCATCCTTAAGCACACTGGATCTTATCTCATCATTAGAGAAACCTTTTGTTTCACTAAGGCTCTTGAGCAATAAGTCTACGGCTCTGGAATCAGACTCATTTGCCGAATCAATTTCACGTACTTTCAAAGTCTCCCTAACTCGATCAATACCCCAACAAGTCAATACGTCTGTAGAATAGCATCCTTGTTCAGCCTTAACTAAAATGCTGACTTTTCCCTGATCAGATTGGTTTGTTTTGGTGTCCCGCAAGACATATTGGAAACTGTCAATTCCGGTAAATCCAGCCGCTGAAGTGTATCGGAAAACATTCGATTCGGGATCTTTTTCTACTTTTCCATTTTGAGCCGTGGAGGATCCTGAGGCTAATACCACATAGCTCCTGCCCGAAACTAAGGCATCATTGAGTGTGATCTCCAACCTAATAGGCTGCTCAGTATAAGCAATAGCATAATCTGGCCTAGCGAACGGAGGTAAAGAGAACCCTTGCTCTCCACATGCATCCAAGCATGGCGAGCATTCACAACAGTAATATGGTAGGCTGAAGTCACCGATAATCCGCTCTTGCTTTGGATCATGAAGTAAGAAGAATGTCCCAGCCTTCAGCACTCCTGCTTCATGGGTAAGCCCATTGTGTTTTTTGAGGTAAGTTGAAAATTGATTTGCCTTGACAAGCTGTTGAATCCGATTTTCACAACTGGTGTAGATTCGCTGGAGCTTGGTAAAGAAAAATAAGTCCAATATCCTGTATAGAATTGGTGAAAGACGCATCAAAATACCGTTGTAGAAATCCAATTCTTTAGTGTTTTCGGGATCTGCTTTTATCTGGTTTAGCAGACCAGATTCCAGCAAAGCAAAATCAATCAAGTACTGAAGGAGTTTTTTATAGGTGTTTTGAAAGCTCGTCCACACCAAATCTTTGAGACATTCTGGCAAGGCATTAGTCATCCCAACAAGTAAATCCAAGACATCTGAGGCCTTTTGATAAAACTCATTTGAAGTGACATCCTCTTCCTCCATATCTTCAGCATATTCCGTCACGTAGTCAAAAAGTTGCTTCAATTCCATAATCATCCCAAGCATAAAATACCGCTGGAATGCATACTCTTCCTGAAGGTCTTTCCATCCGCAATCTTCTATAAATTCAGCTTTTCCTGATTCACCCAAATGAAGGGTTTCCACATGAATCGGAAGGTTGAATTGTAAAATGAGCTTATTCAAATAGTTAAGAGTGCTATTTAAAGGTTTTCCTAGGTGGCCTTCAATTCGAAGAAAAGGATAAGATTCTAAATCAAAGAATAGGGGCGTTTCAATCGGATTTTTAGCCTCTGTAGCTTCCTCATCAGGTTGGTTATCATAAGATTGAACAGCAGTTCGCCCTATATTTATCATTTGTAAGTTCCCCGGATCTACCCAACAATTTTCCAGAGAAAACCAAGTTGAAATAGCACCTTTGGATTTGATGTCGTAATAATATGGAAGCGCACGATTTCCCAAAAGCCCTTGTTTTTCAAAGGAAGGAGTAATTTTGATGGGAAATTTATCAGTGTCAGCTTTTTTAAATAAACCTGTTTCAAGCTTTTCAATCAATAAAATTACCCGTCTATGTCGCTGAATACAGGTTTCTGCAAGCAATTTCTGCTGATTGAATATGGGTGGCTGAACGAAACCATGACGATATTTTAGGAATTGGTCATGTGTTTCTGAGCTAGTTTTTGCCCGACCGAGCATCAAATGAAGTGGGAAAAGTGAGCTATCAGTCACACAATTGTACCAAAGCTCAACTGCGGAAGCGCGGAATTCTCCATATGCTTTCAGAAGTTCCTTGGCGAAATCCCAGAGGTACTGAATGCCTTGAATTTCTGCTGGGTTTCCTTCTACAAAAGATGAAATAGTAGAGATCTTGTTTTGTATCGTAGCGTTCTCCAGCGGATTTGAAAAGTTGTAACCCTTACTGAGAATAGGTTCAAAAATGGAATATGAAAGTGAAAGCGCTTCGAAAAATTCCTTGCTTAATGCTTGGGATATATAGTTTTGATAGTGTTTTACAAAGGCTTCATATTCATTTGATTCAGGATTTTCCGGGTAAAACAGCGGAGTTTGCGGGAAAAATTCTGGAAGGTCTAGTGCATTTCTAAACGGTCCACGAACGTTGGAAGATTTGGTCAGAATTTTATCCAAATCCGCTCCGCTTACAACAAGCCTTCTCAGCGTAAGTAATCGATCCTGACCTCGATCGTCGCAAGCATTCCCAAGGCAGGATTTTAGGTCTTTGTCAAAGATTTCCAGGAAAACGAGGACATATTTATCATTTAGAAAATTGGCGGGATTGGTTAGTTTTTTTACGCCAGTGTTGTCAGTAGGAACTTCTGTAAGGAGTTCAAAAAGTGATACTTCATGATCAACATCTTTGAATGGCTTGTAAACCACGCCTTCTGGTAAGGAATATGGGCGATAATGTGTCGCATTGAAAGTACCTCCTTGGATCAAAAAGCCCTCGGATGTGATTCCTAATCCCTTTGTAATCTGCAGACCTTGGGGAAAGGGCTGAACTTGCATTCCGCAAACTACCCCAATACCAATGAGCTTTGATCGGGTGAGCCGGCCTTGCTGATCCAAGTAGGCTGAGAGCTGGTTGAGCTGAGTACTGGTCAGTACCTGGCTACCTTCAAAAATCGGATAAGTTGAAATGATCTGGCTCATAATCGTCGTGGTTAAAATTCTCCCAGTGATGAGGAGTTGAGAATGATGGAGTTTTCCAAATTGTCATCCTCGTCACAGTCGTGAAGAGTGCCTACAGGATAGACATTTCGGATTTGCGCCAAGGCATCAATTAGCCCTGCGAGTGTTTCAGAAAGCTTTTTGGGCTCCTGAGTTGATTTTAGCGTTTCGAGTAGCCAGAGTTTCCAGGCCAATTCCAACGCTTTCATATGGCTAGGACTAATCCAGCAAATGGTCAAAAACACATGTGCTGGCGTCTCTCTTTTTATCTTTTTCTCTAGGAATCTCCTGAAGTCTGTATTGGTAAATCGACCTGCCCAGTAAGGCAAAATCACATGCGCCATGCAGGTATAAGGATCATCTAGTGTGCAGACGCATTCTTCTTCAGAGTGCGGATCAAGTAGTTTATCTTCTAGGATTTCATTGACAAATCCGCCAAGTCCGTCGGCCACTTTATATTTTCCTTTTACTTTTGGTCGGAGCAAAATATGCTCAATCAGGTGTGTTCCTTCATGTGAGAAAAACTCCTTCACGAAAAATTGCTGTACTTTTTGAATGGCTTTCATTTCCGCTCCCCCAAGAATTCTAAAAGAGTCTCCAGTCACAGATTTTACTTCAAACTGTCTACTGAATATCACGAATCCACCGGGTTGCTCTTCGGCATTTTCAGGATATTCAACCAAGTCTGGTCTTGGCTTTTTCTTGGTAATCAAAATCGTGTTTCCATCCTCTTCTCTGATTTGATGGATGGAATAGTAAATCAAATGCTCGGTTTCGCCTTGCATAAATTGAACTTCAATGTCCCCGAAGTCTTCAAAAAGTGCGGCGTGTAGCCCTGCTATTTTAATTTCATGGGCTTCAACATCGAGTCCAATAACCTCAAAAGCCCGTTCGAAATGAATCTGATCATACTTCTGAGGCGTTTGATTGGCTTTAAGTTGAATATATGGTCCAATCGCTGTGGCTTCTGTGAAGTTCAATTCTATTGGCTCAAATCCAGCTTGAACCAGCCAAGCATCTCCCCAATCTTCATTTAAAATAGCGAGAGCCAAAGGATTATTGAAGTTGGATTCCACACTTTTGGCAAGTATACCACCGCGAATAGGATCGGTTAATGAGAATCTGTAAGGTGCAGAATAAGGCGCAGGGTCAGTGACATAAGCAGCTTCCATCACCCCTGCTGTACAAATCTGCCAAATCAACTCTTCCAGCCTTTCTTCCGCTAGATCTTGAAGCTCTGGCTCTGAAGTAGCATCAGGGACTTCTACTTCCAAAGTTCCTTCGATCAATTTCGTTCCGGCACCAAAAGGAGCGTCAAAAAGTGCGTATTCCAACGTGTATTTTGGAGGAGCGGGAGCCAAGCTAACCGTAATCTCAGCCTGCCAAAATGCATCTAAAGCAAGACTTAAATTCTTCCGGTTTGCTAGGGGGTTGTTAAGGAATTCTTCGCGAAGGATTTCCCTCACCTCTGAAAGAGCAAGGTCTGCATCACCTCCTTCAGTATCATCTCCAAAATCTTCTTTTATGCTTGAACCTACAGTTTTTCCTTCCCAAAGTAATTCAAATGAGAAGCCCGAATCCTCTGCTGTAATCTGATAATTTTCTTTGCTTGCTCCGATCAATAGAGCTATTTCCAATGCCAAAGCAGCTTCTTCTTTACTAGGGAAAACTGCTTCTAATTCAAATAGAACTACATCTGAAGAATCTTTTACTTGAACTTTCCAGTTACCTGAACTTTCCACAAATTCAAACGCAGGTGAGAATCGGAGCCAGGAAGCAGATTTTTCTCTAATTCCCATCAAACCTTGAATCCGGTTTTCCAGGCCAGACAAGTTTTCCCGATGCCAAAAATGATCTCCGATTTTGTAGTCAAATCCTTTTCCTCGCTCAGAGGAGATTTCCGGATAGTTATTGAGAAAAGCCATTTTATCCTCAATCAATCTTGCTTGGCCCTCGGCAGGATTCAGCCTTAAAGCAAGCAAGCCGTAGTCGGTAAATTTCTCAGCAAAACGGGCTAGTAGGTGATCTAGGAAGCGATTTCTTCTAATTTGAAAGCCCTCGACAGACTCAGTAATTTCTTTAACAGTAGGCTCAAGAGCAACTAAATCCTTCCAAAGTTCTGCTCCATCAGGTGTTAGATTTTCTAAGCTCTGGGAAAAATAGGTCGCATCAATGGTTGGGTTTCCAAATTCATCGGTACTATTATCTATGGAAAATAGGTGTCTGGTATTGGCAAGTTGACTCAAGTAATTCACCAGCATCTGCTCAAAAACCATCAAATAAGCCTTCAATTGCTGCACTTGAGGCAGATTCGGCCTCCCTTGGGATTTTGGAAGCATACCAGCTTCTGTGATACCGTAGACCAGGGGAAAGTCATTTTGGATGGAATTGTAAGCTCCAGGATTTCTGAAATTTCCTTGAGGTAAGTCGAAATCCATTTTAGGATAATAGATCTTTTGCTTGCGTTCGCCAGCTTTATATTCTTGCAGCAAATCCTCGACCTTCTCCCGATTTGCCCGGAATGGCAATTCTTCCTTGTAGTAAGTGATTTTAGACAGTTCGGTATTTAGTCTTGGGACGTAATACTCATCCACTGCTAATTCCAGGCACCATCTTACACTTTTAGATGGAATAGATCCGCTGGCATTATCCTGTGGTTTGTTCGCTATTTGGATACTTTTCACTGCCTTCACACCTGGAATGTCCATAATTATATGGATCAGATCCGTTACATGAATGCTGGATCTTCGGTCGGCTTTAGCTAGTTCTCCTTCATCTATAAAGCCATGTTTTAGGAGTGGTCCTTCGAAAAGTTTTTCTGTTGGGACGCACTGAGATTCCTTCCAATTTCCCAGAAATACTTGATCGTCATCCATCAAAACCGGTGAGGGGAAATTTGGACTAAGTAGGATTTCGCAGAGTTTACTGTTTTTTGGATCTGTTCTCACCTCAAGCGCCTCATAGATACCTACGTTTCCACCAGAGCCGATTATACTTAAGCTGGACTTTGGTTTTGGATAGTCTGAGGTCGGTATTTCAATCCAGATTTTAGCCGGATTTTGCTGGATCTTGGTTATCGGCAATGCTTCATCTTTGCAACGATTGAGCATTTCTTCCAAGTTGAAAAAATTTACCTGGGGAGAAAGAAAGGCACCTATTGCCTGAAAAATTAGTGCTTCTGTTTCATTAATCGGAGCATTTGGAGACAGTTCTATGTCTGCGCAAACCAAGATTTCCTCCACTCTCAATGCATGAAAATCCACAAAATCCTCACATAGGTTTCTATGCGCATGCAAACTCCCTTTTGCCTTCCCGAGAATTTGTCTGATTTTGGCTACTTTTTTCAGGTAAAATGCCAAGATACCCTCAGGACTGTCGAAAGTGAAATTATTTACCTGATTGCTCAAAGTCCCTAGTCCCTCAAGAGGATCAAGTCCCTCAGCCACTAGTTTGCTTCCTTTTAATTCTATGAGATTGCTCGGGCTGAGATCGAATTCAAGCGTAATTCCATCCGGTACATTTTGGAATTGAATAGAGATCGCATGCACATTCTTGCGAATGCTTACCGGATCTTTCCAGTCGACTTTGGCATCATCCCATCTTGGGAATTCTATTTGAATATCGATGACCACACCCTCCAAATCTGGATGTTCCTCGACTTCTATTTCCATGCTGATCTTGTTCTCGTTGAGATCTCCAAGATTCTCGCAAGAGTCAAACTCAAGCAATACATCGTACAATATCCCAAGCTGAAGAGCTTCTTCGGTTGGTGGGAAAGGCTTGTAGGCTAAGGTTTTTTCCTTCCGATCAGGATAAATAGCAATTTCATTGCTCTCACGAATGATAATCCAGGCATTTTTGATTCCAGCACGCGGGCATTCCAGGTCATCTTCATCGACGACTTCCACGTCCATCAAAAATTTCCGATAATCATTTATCGTGACAGGTGTGGAGGGAAGAATCTCGGAAGCTGAGAAAAATTGGTTTTTCAAACTGCCAGATTCATCTGCCAGTAAATCCTGAATAGGGAAATTACTTCGGTAGCCCAAGTCTGTAATCGCATAGCAAAGTACCTCAAGGATGGTGATGCCGGGATCATGACTGTTGTAGTCAGTCCATATTTTTCCTCCCACGCGTTGGATATAGCTGATTGCTTCTGTGCGCAGCAGCTCATAATCCATGCTTTTGTTGGTTGGTTTTGCTTTCGATATGGTTATTGACTGTTCCATTTTTTCAAGTATCAAAATGCCTCATCCAAGTCCTCGTCTTCCACAGATGCGATGCTCGCAGCAGGTTTTATTTCATTGTCCTCACAGAGGCAGTCCTCAGTTTCCAAGACCTCGATGAGGTGATCTCCATAGGAATTCAATATGCCAATAGACCCTAGTACCGATACGCCACGACTTCCCTTAGCTGCCTCTACTCGGGTTCTTGAAAGAAGCTCACCCGAAACTGGATTTTTGACCAGATGGTAGAGTTCAAAACAAGTCAGGTAGTCCACGTATTCGAGTTTTTCTACAAAGTGAAGTACAACAGAACTATGCAAGGATTCGGTGAATGTCCAATCGAAATCGGTCTCAAATGCCCATGGAGAAAGGAATGCTTTGAGATCATCTTCCAGTTTTCTGGCGAAAAAGCTCTTGTCAGCCCAAGAGTGGAATTTCACCTTGGTTTTCACCTGGATCTCCTCAAAAACTGGGTTGACTACATGAAGAAATACTCCCGGAGGATAGATTTCTGTGATAAAATCTCGGATGCTGGAAAGTTGGGCTACACTTGCCTTTGGTCGAAGTGGGTCAATGGCATTTTTGTTTTGCACATTTGAGATAATGACCAAAGTCACATTTCGAGGAGCTAAGGCTCGGTATTTTGTAAGGTCGCCGTCATAGCTAGTATGATTGAGGCATTTCACCTGATAAACTTCAGGAAATTCCTCCAAAACCAAATGCTCGTAATCCCAAATCGTAATAGCCCGTTGCTTGTGCCGAATCCGCTCAGCAATTCGCTGGTAAAAATCATTGGAGGATTCAGCAGTTTTTCCTCCAAAGGATGAAAAAGGCTGCTGGATTTTACTGATAGCACTTTCACCAATTTTTAGTTTGCTGATAGTTTCTGTTGGAATTGCTTTCCCAACCCGCAAAGGATCGTTCTCAATGGATTCAAACTTGGTTTTGACGGCCTGCGCTAAGACTGCGATAAAATCAGGGATAGCATCCGAATCAGAATTGACTGAAGCTTTCAGCCAAGTAAGTTGATCCGTCAGAATCGTATGCGTATTATCTGCCTCTCGGGGCATAGCAAAGGATACCAATCCACTTTGAATCAATCCATTTGTTTCGTCCGTTAAGACGGAATATTTATCAAATTCTTTCCATTGATTTCCTGCCAAATAGCTCCATTTGACCTGTGGAACTGGTTTTTCAGGATTAGCAGAGCCATCCAGAATCTGAATCAAGAGCTGAATATTTTGCGATTTTTGGTGAGCAGAGAGTCCGATCAGTAGTTCACCTTCATCAGAATAATTGGGCAGTAGAGGTGAACTCTCATTCTGACCTGAAACTTTTGCTTCTCCAAATGCTCCAAGATGAAAGAAACCATCCCATTTACTTTTCTTCAAATTCAGTTCTTCTTCAGAAGTGTAGTCTAGACTTACTGATTGCAGCTCGGGAGTATATGGCTCTTTAGGAAGAGCTATATCAGTAATTGTTGGTGAAGCTTGTGAAAGTGCAGCCTTGGCAAAAAGCAAGGGATATTCCTTGTGCCCAAAATCAGGGCTTTTCAGTTTTAATCGCAGAAAACCACGGTTGGAAGCTGGAGACCATTGGGTAAGATTCTCAAGTTCTGGATCATCTGTGATTGAATTCCAAGCTGCACCGCTGAGGTTTATTGTTTTGTCAGTGCTTAGTGGAAGACTATTATTTCCTTGAAATAGTGATTTTGATGAGTTGATGGGTTTCCAGGTTTTCTGATCCAAGAAATCCACGGCTGCTGTAAAGCTCTGATTATTTCGAGTTTCATAACCTGCATATTGGTCACTAAATCCCGTGGCAGCTTCTGGCAGTCCATGCCATTTGAATTTTAAGTCGATCGTCTTCGGAGATTTCCCGAAAACCTCTTTACTACCTATATAAAAATTAGATCCTTTGACTGGTCTGAATCCAAAAGGTTGGATGTTTTTGCCAATCGGTAAAATGGTCTGGTCGTTTTGAAGAATCAAATTTTCCACCCCTGATACATCGATTTTGATACTGGCATTTTTTACCTCGCATTCTTTCAGAATTTCATAGCCATAGCTTTGGATGGTATTCGCCAAATTCACTTTCATGACTGGTGAATTGGTTTGGATTCGCTGCAACAGGACTTCTTCGTCATAATTAACCACTGCCGGATCATCTGGTAAAAGCATGCAGTTGAGAATCAGATCGATTCCGTTTGCTCCAGAAATTAACTTGTGCTTTGTGAGTTGGAAAGAATAGCGGAGGTCATTGATTTTGTCTGTGCCAACGCCACGGACTGCTTCAACTTGGTCCAAATTCGAAAATCTTTTGGTTGAGAAAGATTCTCTACGGCTGAGAATATTTTTCGCAGTGATCTCGCCGATATCGTAGCCTTTGAACGGATGGTGCTTTCCAAATTCTGGATCATCGATCACTGGCCCGAATTGAGGTTCTAGCCCAGCGATGTCCTGCCAGGAACTTGCATTATTTAGAAATTCCAGAACTTCTGCATCGACATTATCCTCAGAATTTTCCCATCCAATAGTTGCACGAATCCACTCCTCTTCTCCGCTAAACCAGATTTCGAAGGTTTCATCCAGTGGTAGCGTTCGCAATTTTTCCAATAATCCCTCGGTTGGCTCAAATCGGATCCTTAAGGAAACCTTGCGCGTACCTTCTCCCATCAGAAGAATTGGCGCTGCAAAAGCAAATCCTAGGGTTGCTAGCTCTCGGTCCTGATTTGGGAATTGTTTAGACGGTCTTCCAAAGGTCTTCCATTGCATCTCCTCAGTTAGAATTTCTGCACCCGATCCATCAGCGGAATTGGCAATTGAAGATTTGTATAGCCTGCTGTTTTCGTCTTTAAAAAGACTCATCAGCGAACTGACCTCAGCCTTGTTGATGACGTTTGGATCTGTTGATTGGAACAGAATTTCTTTTCCCAAGTCGTCTTTCCCAGCTTTGAAGGCGGTGTCTTTGGCAAGAAAATGTTCTTGAATATGCTTTGCCAGTTTTATAATTAAATAGACCTGATCTGACTCAGCTGGTTTTTCTTTGAGGCGAAGTACATCTCTATAATAAAAATCCAAATGCCTCTGGGTGATAGTATTTATATCCTGCTGCGCAAAATTGAAAAGCTTCAGAAATGCGAGAAAAAGAGCAAAATGAGGATTTGTTAATTGGTTTTCCTCAATCTTCTGATCGAAAAATCCTGACCAATCTCCCACTGTCCAAGGATCTTCATTTTTGATGAATTTTAATTCTCCAGCAATTTTCACTGCGAATGACTGCAAATCCTCCATTTTCCTTTCATCTACTTGGACATAGTCAGGCAAAAGACTTTTAATCAGTCTTTGGGCGCGGCTAGTTCCGTTGCCGGGAAGGGTTAGATCGTTGCAGTCTTTACTCATAATTTAATATCAGTTGCTTCGGTGAATAGATAAGGGTACACCAAGTTCCTTCGGTTGTTTGTAGCAATGATGGTGTAGGTGACCAGGACCTCGATCCTTCCTTCGTTATAATCTGGCCTTAAGTCTATATCCTCAGTTTTTACTCTAGGCTCATGAAATAGAATCGCCTTTTTGATGCGATTTGCTATCATATTTGCCGTAGTCACATTCAGCGCTTCAAATAATAAATCCTCCATATTTGCTCCGTAATCTGGACGCATGACCCGTTCTCCCAGCGTAGTATTTAGAAGAATGATCAAGCTCTGCTGGATATCCTCCTCATCTTCGGCCATCTGCACTTGCTGGCTTTCTGAGCTAAAAGTCACTGGAAATGCCCAGCCTCTACCTAAAAATGAATTGTTGTTTTCCATGTTATCCTATGATTACAGTTGGTTCTCCCACAGCAGCCGAAGCACCGCAAACGCAGGCATCCCCAACTCTTACAGCGGGCTTTCCTCCAATTAATACTGTTGCGCTACCAGCTATGAAAGGGCTGACTGTCGGCTGATGGGTATTTGGAGGAAGAGAGCAGGCGTGATTATCGCCTAAGACTGCTGCCGGCATTCCGCCGATCAAAACCGTAGCTTCCCCTGGGCCAATGATGGTTCCCCCATGTGTAGTTGTATCTCCGAATCGTGCTGCTGCAGGCATAGTTTAGTTGATTTGTACTAGTGAACCTGAAATAACTGTCTGACCTCCAGAGGTAACCTCTGCTCCTGCTGACCCTTCAGCTTTCAGCTGAGCGCTGGCCTTTACTTCCACTCCGGTACCTTCGATGGTGACATCACCGCTTGCTTTTAGAATCAGATCCTTAGCGCTTTCAATTGTTATCCCATCGCTATTCATGCTGATCTTATTACCATTTTCATCTTCCAAAAGGAGGGAACCTTCATCATCAGTGAGAAGGATTTTATTTCCATTTGGAGTCTCAATGGAAATTGTTTTTTTATCGTCATCAAAGAGTAACTTGAGTTGGTCACGGGTGATAATCCCTTTTTCATGATTATCATCTTTCGCTTCAATTGGTGATGGTTTGCTGCTGCTGTGTAGCATTCCTAAAATCACTGGGTCTCGAGGATCTTCATTGATAAAAGCGACTATAACTTCATCTTCTATTTCTGGTCTGAAATATATTCCCCGTTCATTTCCAGCGTCCGGTGAAGCAAATCTTGCCCAGATTCCTTCCTCATCTTTGCTTACCAAAGGGAGCCTTACCTTAATTCGATTTTCTCCATCCGGATCTCCTTCCAACACGGTAACAATCCCGATATGAAGTCCTTTGATCGCTGGCACAAGTCCCGAAGCAGGTTCGTCAATGATATCGTCGTATTGCTGGGAAACCCATTTTGGATCCAGGCCTAAACCAAGATGGGTAAACCATTTTTGGTTGGGAGAAATTTCGTGATAAACTGCCGACACGAAGGCCTTGCCATTGAATCGTGATCCAAAGCCTTTTAGCTCTACCATATCGCCAGGCTTTACTTGATTGTCGCCAAGGATTTTGACTCTTCCCTGGATTTTGGAAAGACGGCTTCGCATCATGCCAGCATCGGTCCAAGCCTGAAGTTCTTCGTCTGCCAACAGACCACCATGCTGCATTTGGAAGGATTCCAGCCCGATAACTGCTGCTAAATCATCGCCGCTGATATCCCCTTGAAAGTCCATTGAGGGGTTAGCTCCTTCTTTTTCGGCGACTTCTTGCTTGATGAAATCCCAGCTAAATCCCTTAGTGGCGGTATACTGTTGCCTTGCATCCATCTCCGCCTCAAATTCTACCACATTATCTCCATATTGAAGTTCGATGATAGGATCGGCACTAGTTTGTGGTTTTTGGATGGTTACTTTCCCAGACTCTGTAGTGGTAATTCTTCCATTAGCATCTGCTCTGCTGAGCATAAAATCCCAGTCAGTAGCGTGGTATTGGACAATCTCAGCATGCGATAAGCTGGTGCTTTCTACATCTGCTTCTAGAGCTGAATAGTCACCGATCAATTCTTCCATCACATCACTGTCTGAGCTATCGAAAAAGTACTTATTCTTTCTCCCGACAGTCATTTTGATCACAGGATCACGAAGCTCTAGAATTAGTCTTGATGCCTTGTCGGTATAGACTTCCAGTCCATGCTTGATAATAATTCCTTCGAATATGGGCTCTTCCAAATTGTGGTATCCCGCATCAATACGCAGGCTTACCCCAGGTTTGAATAAATCGCCTTCACTCCATTGAAATTCACCCGTAGCTATATCTCCATCGAAAAGAACCAGTTTAGCCATGGGGATTTTATTTACCCCTTTGCGTACAGCAATTATTGCCACTCCCACTGATGGTGGTAGCTCCTGACCATCAGAATAGACTTTGAAAGTGGCAAGGTCGAGCTGAGTTTGCGCAGATGTAGAGGATTCAGGCATTTGACGTTTTAGCTAGAGGTGGAAAAATTAGTTTTTGGCCTGGAGTGAGCTTTCTGAAATTCCCTAATTGGTTGGCGCGAGCTACTTCCAGATAATACTCCTGCGTTCCATAAATTCTTTGGCACATCAAAAGCAAGGTGTCGCCGGCTTTGACAATTCGCTCATGAGTAAGATCAGGTGAAGTCCGGGCCGTAGTTGCTGCTTGCTCCTGTCGGGAAAGCGACTGGTCAAAATTGGCAGTGACAGTTGCTCTAATTGGTAAGCCTGAGCTATTGAAAAGCTTGTAATTAATCGTAGCTGAAGCCAAAACTCCCCGAAATTGATAGGCTCCCCAGTTAATCTGCAAATAGTTGGGTTTGTGTGTATCTGATTGAATATTTTGCGTGATATCCAGAAATTTCCTAATCGCCCGGTCTACATGTTTATCTTGATTGATCAGCTCAATGGCAGAGATTTTATTGCCGGAGATACTTTCCAGATTTGGCTTGTCCTCACCTAGGTAATCCAAATTAGTATCACCGGATTTGTCCTCACTGGGCGGGGAAGCTGCACTGGCATCAAAAAGAAACTCAAAGGATACCGAATCAGATTCCAATGTCCTGAATTGATATTGTTTCCCGTCGGAAGGCCCTTCTTCTGGAATCCATTTGGATTTGAACTCCTGGCTGAAAGTTGTAGGGTTGTACATCACCACATAAGTCGCTGTTGACTCATTGTAGTTTTCGTCCTTGAAAGCTGTGATTTTCAGCTTTTCTAACCCTCCTTTTTGAGAAAAAATATCTAAAAGTGACATTAAGCTAAGTTTTAGCGTTCGTTTTTTTCTTTAATTAATCGGCTTAATTCTCGAATTCCGTCCATGACAGCACCTGTATCCGGAAGTTTGTTTCCCTTACCTGTAGGCTTACTTTCAGCTGCATCCACAGTAGTACGAATTATTAGTTCTCTGATTTCTATGGGCATCTTTCTATGGTAAAAGGTCGTCTGGACTAATTCTCCTATAGTATTGGTAGGCGAATTCTATGTTTTCGATCATGATAGAATTCTCCATGGCATTGAATCCCTCGACTGACCATTTCACTGGCCAGGCATTGACAAAATTCCAAGCTTGAAGTGGTACCTTCTCTGGACTCAAAAGAATGACCGTGATATCCTGCGTTTCAAACTGAAAGCCTTCCACGCTGTCTTTGAACCATTTTGCGATTTGAGAACTGATTGCCATCCCTCTTTTTAAAACTAGATTTGGATAAGAAATCGGGTTAGGCATTCTATGCTTGAATCGGTTTTCTCCTCCTTCGGCATATTCCTCAACTCCTATCTCCACGCTCAATCCAGATACCTCTTGGAACCCTATATCAGGTAAGGCCGGGTATTTTAGTAAAAGCCCTTCAAACCTTACTAGAAAGTGAAACCCGGTTGGTGGATGAAATAGCGCCATTGTTTACGGGGTTTCGATTGCCAATCCTTCGTGGCAAAGTTCGATTGTTTCTATCGCCACTTCGTTTCCAGTAGAATTCAATGAAGGACCCTCCACTTTGCATGGCCAGGCTTCTTTCACCTTCCAAACCATCACTGGCTCATGCTCTTCGTTAAGCAAGCTGATGGTGAGGTCTCTACGTTCAATGTTGTTCATTTTCACGGTATTGAGCCATTGGAAAAATTCATTGTCAGCTCTGAACACCCCTCTTTTTAATGTAATATTTGAATATTGAGGAATGCCAGGCATTTTGCTCACATGGTATTCAAGTGAGCTGCCTTCACGATAGTCTATGCTTTGTAGCTCCACAGTAAGGCCTGATACTTCTGTGAAACCTATGCGGGATCCGCCCCATTCTACCTGGAAATGAAACACGGAAACTGGATATGCTACTGCCATAATATTTTGATTTTAAGTTTGCTTTCGATGAAATGTTAGGTTAGGATTCCTGAAGCTTATGAGAGAATTTCAGGATAATAAATTCGGCAGGTCTTACTGCTGCCATTCCGATTTCGATAATGAGTCGCCCTTCGAGAATATCCTGAGCAGACATCGTCTGACCCAGTCCCACTCTTACAAAAAATGCCTCTTCGGGTTTGGCTCCTGCCAATGCCCCGTCACGCCAAAGTTTAGAAAGGAAATTCTCAATCATGGTTTTGGCTCGGAGCCAAGTATTTGCGTCGTTTGGCTCGAAGACCACGAATTCAGTCGCTTTTTTCACTGATTCTTCGACAAAAATGTAGAGTCTTCGCACCGGTACATAGCGCCATTCATTATCATTTCCTGCCAAAGTTCTTGCTCCCCAGACCAGCGTTCCTTTTCCTGTGAAAGTGCGGATTGCATTAATGGATTTTCCTGAAGTAGCATCAACATTGAGGTCTGCTTGCTGATCATGGGAAACTTTGCGCGATGGACCGATTACTGTTCGTACATCTACATTTGCTGGGGCTTTCCATACACCACGTTGGCGATCCACTCTTGCATAGATGCCCGCAACGGCTCCTGACGGAGGTAAAGTGATGTATTGTTTTTTGATCTCAGCCACAATTCCTCTAAAAAGGCTCGGATCACTGATTTCAAGTGTTTCCAAGTTGAGTGTATCAGAAACTCCTGCTTCTGTAAGTGTGCCTCCAGAAGGATAATTATTGGTATGCGCAATTGTTTGATCAACTAGAGAGTAAGCGTAATTCAGAGAAGTATTCAAGTTTGGATAATAAGCTGCTCCATATTTTAGGTTAGAAATACCTACTCCATTATCTCTGAAGTTCTGAGCATCCGCAAATGGGTCTGAAGTGACATCCTTTACATCAATGATTACAAATCGATCTTTTAAATTGTCACATTGAGAAAGTGCTGTATCATAAATGTCTTTATAAACGGAGCCTACTGTCTCTGGCAAGACTGCAGGAATTACATCTGGGAACACTAATAAAGTTGGTTCGTCGATTGCTTTGATTGCATCAAGACCTCCCAAAATACTCGCTGGAGTAGCAGAATCCCCTTTGACGGGTACATTGTCATAGTCATTGACTGACACGATGTAACATGGTCCACCACCGTTGGAAAAATAGATCTGCAGGCTGTAATAGAGCTTGTAAGGGCTTGGGGTAGCAGGTGGAGTTACAGTGATTTTTCTCGTTGCTAATTTCTCTCCCGAACCTTTAGCCGCGTCATAGCTGTCCACCACCGAAATCGTGAAAGTTTCTGGATTTCCTTTGCCAAAAGTTGCTTCGAATTCGAGCATGTTGGTTATACGAGTCGGTACTCCCCGCACGTCCTCGCCATTTTTTTCAGCTAAATCAGTATGACCAATAAATGCTGGAATTGCTGTTTCCACAGAAGCTACCGACGCTGGTAGAGTGGAAATTTCTTCTATATAAACGCCTGGTGTAGATTGAATTGACATGGCTAAATTTTTTTAAAATGAAATGGATTAAGATTCCTGAAGTTTATGAGAGAATTTCAGGATGATGAATTCTGCCGGTCTCACTGCCGCTATACCGATTTCAACAATTAGGCGTCCTTCCAAAATGTCCAGAGGGGTCATGGTTTTGCCCAAGCCTATTCGTACAAAAAAAGCTTCTTCCGCTTTGGCCCCAGCTAAGGCTCCATCTCTCCAGAGATTGCTCAGGAAGTTCTCAATCATTGTTTTTACCCTGAGCCAAGTATTGGCATCGTTAGGCTCAAACACGACAAATTCGGTAGCCTTTTTGACTGACTCTTCCACAAAAATGTAAAGTCGGCGAACTGGGATATAGCGCCACTCGTTGTCATTTCCAGAGAGCGTTCTAGCTCCCCAAACCAAGTTTCCTTTGCCTTGAAAAAAGCGAATAGCGTTTATTGATTTGCCGGAAGTAGGATCTACATTGAGCAATCCTTGATCTTCAGCACTCACCGAAATAACAGGCTTAATTACTCCGCGAACATCTACATTTGCTGGTGCTTTCCATACGCCGCGCTGACGATCAACCCGTGCACAAATACCTGCCATCGATGCAGATGGATAGAGTTCCATTTTTTTGGATTGCAGCTTTGCTACAATGGTATTATAAAGTGTCTTGTCTGGTGCTTGCCAGGAGAAAGTACCAGCGCCGGACACCACTGCTCCTCCATCGCCATTATCGTCATAAGTAAGTACAATAGAAGCTCCAGCAATCCCTGGTGCTTTTGCGGTAAGGGTAATTGTATCACCGTCTCTACTAGTAGAGAAATCAGGATGGTTTAGTAGCAGAGTATCTAAATTTCCTGCTGTTGAAGCATTTCCTCCCCCCTTTATAAAATCGGTCCCTTCTTCAAAGCTATCGCCGGCGATGGTGAAAATATCCCCGTCTATGGTGGCATTATTATTTATTCTGATGGTTGCTGTTGCAAAGGCATCACCTGCCCCGACAGTATTAAGTCTCTTATTATGAAAAGGACCAAGTCCAGCCCCTCCTCTATTGTCCGTGATTGTCAGCTTGGCCTCAGAATAGTATTTGTATAGCGAGGTTTTCAACGATGGATAATATGCAGCAGCATATTTTAGCTCGCTGCTTCCTACTTCGTCACGGAAAGAGTCACCATCATCTTTTACACTCTGTGTACCATAGTGCAGTGCATCCATTAGCGCAAATCTGTCTTGAAGTTTAGCGCACTGAGCAATTAGTGTATCATGGATAGTCTTTCGATCTATGGCACTTAGGATGACTGCTTCTGGAACTACTAAAAGTGTAGGCTCATCCTCTTCTTCCAAGGCATTGATGCCTGCTATCAACTCACCAGGATCAATGGAGGCTGGAGCTGGATTTGGGCCAGCAACAAAACCACCAACTGGTACGATATAACATGGACCGCCTCCATTATTAAAATACATGTAGACTTGGTAAGTCATTCGGTATGGAGAAAAATTTGTCGGGTCAGTTATTTCTACTACCGTCGATCCATCAGCTGCTTCTGTCAAAGTTACGCCGTAATCTTCTGCATAGGATTCACCGAAAATCTCCTTGTATTCCAAATAGGAACTGACTCGTACAGGCTTATTTAAGGGTAAGGTCTCACCGTTTTTTTCGCGTTTTGCTGTATAGCCTACGAATGCTGGGATTGCTGTAGCAACTGGAGCAATAGAGGCGGGGAGGGTTGATATTTCCTGAACATAAACCCCGGGGGTTTTAAAGTCTGCCATATTCGAATTGTTTGCTAGATGAATACATATATTTCTGAGTTAGCCTCTCCACCACTTTGCTTAGTCGGAGCGGATCGGGAAGGATTTGGAAGATTTGGGATTAGGATCTGATTTCCAGGTGTTCTTCTGAGTTGAAAATTGAGTTTTGGAATTTCGAAGTATGGGATCTTATTCTGCGAGCGAAAAACAACTGTATCCAAATTGTTAATTTTGACTTCAGCACTCGGACTAGTTCCAATTTGATCAAACGTATAAGAGCCATAGGGAACGCTTCCTACATTACCTAAGTCTTGGATTCTCAGCTGGGTGGTCACTAGATCTACCTTTTTATTGCAATTGACGACGTAATAGGTCCAGCGACTTTCTTTTCTTGAAAAGGAAACTTGATAAAATTCGGTAGCCCCATAGAGATGATTCGGTGTTGCTTGGAAACGCAGTTCAATCAGGCCAAATGGCTGCAAAGATAAAGATCCACCAAGCCAATACTTCTTGGACCACAAGTCATCGGTGTCTCCGGAATTTCGCAGTGTGAATGTGTAAACACCTTCTTTTCTTCCTTTGAGATCAAAAAGAATTCTAAAAAGACCATTTTCATCTGGCATAATTTCATATCCGTCAGGCAATGGGTGGCCCGAAGAATCTTTTCCAGCAGACACTATTTCTCCTGCTGCATTTCTGACCTTGATCCGAACTGAAGCTGGGGTTGGGTCTAGTGTGAGCTGCAGAGAAAATGCTTTTGGGCGAAACCCATCTAATAATTGATAGGACAGTTCTTCTGGATTTTCGCTTGCCGTGGAGGCATTTGCCGGAGTATTTCGAAAAAAGGGAAGCTTACCAGCTTGAAATTCTTCTGAACCGTTATCCAAATCAGTTACCTGAAGAAAGGCGGCTGCATTTTCAGGTTTGAAAAAGAAGAAAAATGATTGCGGTAATGTTACAGGAATAAGTGGTGTAACTTCATCCTCTTCAGCCCTGTATAGTAAGACTATTCCGCCAGGCGTTTTTCTGAACAGAATTTTGCCATTTTTCATCAATTGCGCCGTTTCAGGTGAAGGCATGAGAATCATGTCTTTGGCCAAGCCATCGCGGTAAAAGTCATGGCGAAGCGCTACTTCGCCGAGGCGTGTGTAGATGATGCTCATGATTTATGAAGTGTATCGAGATGAATTTTTTCAATTGGATCGCCGCTTTCCTGAATTGCGTTTTCCTGAATTTTCAAGGTTTTAACTTTATATAAGACGGAGGGCAGATATTTTGCCCCTACTACAGTCCAGAAGTTATAGAGCTGCTCAAAAGAATAACTGTATAGCTCTACTACAATTTTTGAAAGCTCAGGATCGAAGTTTGCCAAGCCAGGACTGTTTTCTTTGGTAAATACATTCTTGGATTGGAAGAAAGCGATGGCGTATCCCAATTGCTTTAGCCCTTCCACATAATCATCCGAGGAATCGTTTAATTTTTTGTTCTGGAAATTCGCGGTGATCAACACATACAGATTCAGTTGAATCTCTGGGTTTCGCTTTTCAGTCTTTCCTACAGCATTTATATAAGTACTTCGCTGCTCTTTAATCGTGCGCTCTTCTTCTATATTTATTAGTGAAAGGCCAAGACTTTGATCAGGAATAGCGAGCCCAGATTCATTAGTGACACTGGAGAGATAAATTCTATTCCCCATCGTATCGCCTACCTTCAGCTTGATAAAGGCGTTCAATTCTGCAGTCAAAAATTCCAGTGTAGAATGAATCATATCGCTAGAAAAAATAATGTGAAAAAGATGGTTAAAAACCTTTGTCAAGGTATTGAACCTAGCTCGAAATTGACAGGAAATTATATAGCTGAATTATGCAATAATTAAGAATTAAAAAATTACAATTAGCTGAAAATCATTTGAGTAGTTAAAAATTATCGTTAATTAATGACATTAATCTTTCTTAATAATCAAGAAAGTTTTGATCGTTTCAAAAGATTCATTTGTTTGGCAGCTTTTGAGATTAAGAAAAATGGCTATTCACTTTTGCGCTGATCCAGCTATCATATCGAATTAATTCAGAGGAGGCAGGTCTCCACTCCAAGCCTTCAATTTCATTTCGAAGATCACTAAGAATCGGATCATTGACCAAGTCTATTAAACAAGCTTTAAAAAGTGATTTTTGTAATTTTGAAAATACTTGAAATGCCAATTGAATTCGTGTAAGTGTCTTGCATTTATATCTTGAAATTAATTTCCTAAAGTTTTCAATTTTATATTCTAACCAGTCTTGATCATTTTGATCAAAAAGGATCATTATTTCCAGCATTTTTGAACCCAAATAATAGTCAGAATTATTCTTCAGGTATTTCTGGCAAGAATGAATTTCTTTCAATGCAGTTTTAAAATTGCCTTGTTTGAATTGAATATAGGCTTCTAGATATCTCCATTTTTTATCTTGATCGGAATCCAATTTCATTAAATTATTATGGAGGATTTGCTGTGCTTCGTCAATCTTATTTAAATGAAATAAGGCATACCAATGGTTTAGGGAGTATCTAAGTTTATTTTCAATTGAAAATTTACTTGGGTTTACTGAGTATATACACTCCTCCAATACTTCGGTATACTCCCGCTTAGCAAGAAGTATAGAAGTCTTCGTTAATAGCAATTCATCTTTTGTGCGGGATTGGTTATTTTGATTCAAATCCAATTCTGCTTCATTTACCTGAGACAGGGCGTTTTCATAATCCTTGTGTTGTATAGATCGGTTAATATCATCTAATATTAACCAGGATTTTCGGTTATAATTAAGTTGACGGATCATCGTCTTTAAGTGCTCATTTTTTGACTCCTTTTGATCTTCTGGATTTTTATAATTTTCCTTGATTAATAATTGCAAATGGCTTTTGATCGCAATTTCAAGTTCAGGAAGGTCATTATTATTCAATACCTCGCAAATCCCAAATCGGGCGGCTATACTGTAAATAGTCAAAACCAAGTCGTGAAAGCCGTTCTTTATAGCCATTTTTAGCCCTCGTTCTAATAATTTAGAACCTTCACTCCGTATGCCCCTAGCCAGAATAAGCTCGCTTTTCAAAAGTAATTCTGAGCATTCGATATGAAGCTGATTTTCCTTTTTTATACAAGTTGGTTTGAGGAGTAGAAAAAGTTCTTCAAACTCATCTTTCACTCGTTTCTTGAGTTGAAAATAGGCTGGACCTTCTGGCTTTTTGTAGATTTTTTGAGAATACTCTGTATCGCTAAGTCCAGGTTGGTTCACAAAGAGTTTCATGAGCATCAGTTTCTTTGAACCAGGAGGGTTTTTGATTTTAGCAAATTCTAGCAACTGCGTTTTTTCTGGCAATGAACATGCTTCCAACAATTGGTTGATAGATTCCATAAAAAAGTATTAAAGGCGTAAAAAAGGGTTGATTAGGTCTAAAATACGATTTATTTACCTGATAATCAAACGATTAAAACATAAGTTGCCCTTAAGGTGTAGTACCTAAAACAAGGGGAATCTTACTTTATTAAAGTGAAAACACCCGCAGAGGTTTTTTTGTACTGACTTTCCAAAGCCGGAAATTGCTTGAGTAGTGTTTCGAAATCGCCATTAGGATCTATGACTGTGGATGGCAGCTGCTTTTGAAGCATTTGAAAAAGCCTTGCCTTTTCTCTTAAATCCCGATCTTGATCAAGATACAGCTTACTCAAGCGATAATTAAGAAATGGACCACCGATTCTGGCTTCAAGGTAAGGAGCGAGATCGTCTCCCATTACTAGGATAGCATCAGAATAATTGGCTTCATTTTGCCCTACAAAATATTCCGAATCTGCGATTTTTTGTTGCCAATACCATATTCCAGCAGCAGGGAGGCCTATAACCAAAAGATAAAATGTAATCTTGACAACGATTTCCTTTTTGATAGTTAGGAAGAACTGAGTAATCAGGTAAGTCAGCCCGGGAATCAAAATCACTAATTGATATGCCGCCTGCTTTTTGATGATGAAGAATTCTGCTGCTGAAAACAGCAACCAAATTAGGATAAGCTGCCTTTGCTTTTGCTGATTGATAGTAGACCCACGTAATACTGTGGCTATAAAATACCCAACCACAGCTAAGGAAAGTGGAAATATCCCAAGAATCAGCCAATCTATGAGGGATTGATATTCATACTTTTCCGATAGAAATGTAAGAGGCCAGATTTGGATAGCTTCTTCCAATCCATCGTTCCAAAAATAAAATACTGTAATCAACAAAATTGGCAGAAAATACCCAACTAAGGAGAGCATCAATTGCCTGAAGGAAAAGCTACTGATGGCAATTCCAGTGAATATCATGTAGGGCAAAAATAGGATATAATTTGGCTGGAAGCCTGTGGCCAATCCAGCATAAATTCCAATTAAAAGGGTAGATTCACTTGTGTCTTTTTGCAATACGGTTTGCGAAAAAAGCTGTCCAAGGGCGAGTATTAAAAATGTGCTACCCAATAATGCCGGGCTAAGACTCAATAGGTCAAAAGAAAAATGGAAAAGAGCAGCCATGATGATAGCTGGCAGATAGGTATTGACGTCAAATGCCCTAAACTTGATCAAAATAGAATTCCAATAAAGGATCTGGAAGGAAATTAAAAGTCTTCCTACCACTTCATAAGCGAAAAGGCTACGGCCAAACAGTAAATCCATAATGGTGAAAAACCCCGCCGAAAGAGGACCGTTGTCATCTATGATGTCTTGATATAAATAATAACCTTGCCCCAAGCGCTCTCCGAGTAGCATCCACATTAATTGTGGATTGGTAATAGGGAAAGGATTTAGCATCAAATAGACGAATGTCAGCAGTAGAACGTATATTCCTATGCCAATTAGCCTGAAGGGATCATTTAATTTGAAAAAGCTGAACAAGGTGAATTTGAGAAGAGTGTTTGGTTGGTTTTGCCCGAAATTAAAGCTTGCCCAACTATTTCGCTAAATTTGTACCACAAATACTTCATATGGAAAGTAAAAGACAACAAAAATACGCCAAGCTGATACAAAAAGAGCTTGGAGATATATTTCAAAAAGAATCAAAACACCTAGTCGGACGTGCTATGGTGACGATTACTCGTGTAATGATGAGCCCTGATTTGGGTTTGGCAAAAGTTTACCTGAGCTTTTTATTAGCTGATCCAGAAGCAACATTTAATCTGATCAATGAGCACAAAAAGGAAATCAGGCACCAATTAGCCAAGAGAATTGGAAAATCAGTTCGGGTAATTCCTGAAATCGCATTTTTCCCGGATGATTCGGCTGCCTATGCTCAACACATGGACAAGGTGATTTCTAATCTTGCCATTCCGCCAGCACCGCCTGAGGACGAGGAAGAGGGTCAAGAAGAAGAGGATTAATCAAGCTACCGTTGAATCTCAGTTTTTTCATAGCCTCCAGGTATTTTCGCAGTAAAAAGAAGCGAAACTTCATCACCATTTTGTCCAGGATTTCTATGATAGGAGTCGCAGTGGGCACCATGGCCTTGGTGATTGTGATGTCTGTATTCAATGGCTTGGAAGATTTGATTCGGGGTATTTTTGCCAGCTTCGATGCGGAGTTGAAAATTGAGGCGGCCGTTGGTAAAAGTTTTATGACCAACGAAGAATGGTTGGATAGTATTAAAACCCTGGAAGGCGTAGCAATTCTAACGGAGGTCATTGAGGACAATGTCCTGCTTGATTACAACGGCAACCAAATGATAGGCAGAATAAAGGGTGTGTCGGATAATTTCCTGGATCAAGAACGATTCGCTAATGGCTATTTCTGGGGCGACACAACGCTAGGCACTGAACTTAATCCTGCAGCAATTCTTGGGAGAGGTGTAGGATTTTTTCTGTCGGTCAATCTGGAAAATGTCAATGTACCTTTGAAAATCTATTATCCTAAAGCACCTAGAAGCGCAGCAACCATCGATCCCTCTCAGTTTTATGAAACTGCCATCTTGGACCCGGTCGCCTATTTTAGCATTGATCGACAGTTTGACGATGAATATGTGATAGCACCGCTTTCTTTTGTAAGGAAACTGTTAAAATACGGTGATAAAAGAACTTCACTTGAAGTGAAAGTTGCTGAAGGATACTCTATTGCTGAAGTTCACAAAACACTAAAAGCACATTTAGGAGAAGACTTTCTTGTGAAAAATGCCGATGAACAACATGCCGGCCTGATTCGGACCGTTCAGATGGAAAAGCTATTCGTGTTTCTCACACTTACATTTATTCTGGCGATAGCTTCCTTCAATATTTTCTTCTCCCTTAGTATGTTGGCAATAGAAAAAAAGAAAGACATCGCTGTGATGAAAGCTATGGGAGCACCAGAGAAATTAATCAGAAGAATTTTCTTGAAGCAGGGCGCTATGATTGCTTTTAGTGGTGCTGTGATTGGGCTTGTGCTTGGATATTTGGTTTGCTTTCTTCAAGAGACATTTGGGTTGGTATCTCTTGGTATTTCATCAGCAGTAGTAGATGCATATCCTGTCAAAATGATCTGGAGTGACTTTTTCTGGATTAGTATTGCGATGATAGGAATCACTTTTTTGGCTTCCTCCAGACCAGCCTGGATTGCTTCTCAAGTAGATACCGTCAAGGAAATTTAAATTATTTGGTTAAGCAAATGGATCATTTCCCCCAAATTTGAATTCTGTATAAAAGTTGGAATTTTGTAGAGTCAAACCCTTTTTTAGATTATGAATAAATAGCACCGCTCTGACAACCACAATCTCAGGCAAAAGAACCAGCCAATTTTTTCTGGGTACAACCATTTCAAAAATTATTTTAAAAAATCAAAATCAATATTTTTTATAATATGCTGTAAATCAATGTTTAGCAGCAAATTTGTTCTGAGGCCTTTGGTATACTTCTAAAAAATGGCCTTAAATTGTGAGCTAGGCATGTTTATTGAAAAAACACGCAATTCACCCTAGTTTGTAAATTACTTCCCAAATGAAAAGAATACTCTCCCTATTCCTTATCATAATTTTCTTTATTTCTCTCCCTTCATTCACATTTGCTCAAGAAGCTTCCGAAGATGTAGGATCTCTTGAATCCGGCACGATTGATAGTCAATTTGAATATATCTACAATGTGTCAAATAATTTCCAAGAATATAAGGTTGTAAAGCGGTCAAATTTGGATCAGCTAAAAGCTAATATCCTTGATTCTATGAGTACCATGAGAACCGAGGTGGGCGATCTAAAGCTATTGATTGTCAAGGAGAAAGACTCGATCAATAATCTGAAAACAATTTTGGCGACAGCTGAAACTGAGAAGTTAGCTGCGATTGCTGAAAAAGATAATTTTTCATTTCTGGGAATGGGAATCCACAAAGGGGTTTATTCTTCTTTGATGTGGATTCTGGTGGCAGTATTGGCAGGAGCACTTGCTATTTTTTCTTTTCAATACTTCACCAGCTTCAAAAAAATCAAAAAGGCACAGAAGGATTTGGCAGAAGTGCAGGAGGAATTTGAAAACCACCGAAAGAATATGCTTGAACGTGAGCGTAAACTAAAGCGGGAATTGGTTGATGCGCAATTGGGCAGATAGTTGTCTTATTCCACAGCAGCGGCTATTTATTCTCGTGTCATTTCAAAAGTAATAAGAAACTTATTCTGTAGCCTAGGCTGATTTTGGTCAGTTTTTGCCGTTCTGGTATTTATGATATCTAAGGTGAAAGTGAAACCCGATTATTAAATTGATTTGATAGTCTGAGTTGATTGCCAAAGCTTTCACTTTTACTGAGGAAATCCTTACAAAAAAGCCTTAAGTTTGTCCCCTCAATACCAAAATTAACGGATGGCTAAGAAAAGAGGAACTGCTTTGGAAGAGAGTGAAAAGAGGAAGTTGAATAAGCAGAATTTAAGTAAACTGGGAGGCATTTTTCAGTTTTTGATGCCGTATAAAGGAACCTTCTTTCTAGGATTGATTTTCCTTGTATTTTCCTCACTTACGCTGCTCACCTTTCCTTTTGTAGCTGGCAAGCTTATCGACACCGCGCAAGGCACTGACTGGATTGTAAGCGACATCAATTCGATCGCTTTAATTTTAGTTGGGATTCTTGCTGTGCAAAGTATCTTTTCTTTTTTTAGAGTTTGGCTTTTTGCCTTAGTCTCTGAGAAGTCTATGCGGGATATCCGGCTTGCACTATACTCTAGAATGGTACGCCTTCCGATGACATTTTTTGATAAGCGCAGGACTGGAGAATTGATCAGCCGAATTACTTCTGATGTCAGTATGCTTCAGGACACTTTCTCTGTTACGCTAGCGGAGCTTTTTAGACAGGTTGTGACGCTTATTGCTGGAGTGATTTTCCTTATGGTGAATACGCCAAAATTAACCTTATTCATGCTAGCTACTTTCCCCGTTTTGGTGGTGATAGCTATGGTTTTTGGAAAATTTATCCGAAGGCTTTCCAAAAGTACCCAAGATGAATTAGCTGCTGCTAATGTGATAGTGGAGGAAACGCTACAGTCTATCAGTACTGTCAAATCATTTGTAGGTGAAGCGTTCGAATCAGCTCGATATGGTGCTGGATTGAACAGAGTAGTCGGTGTTGCCTTGCGTGCTGCCAAATACCGTGGAGCATTTATTTCCTTTATCATTTTCGCTTTGTTTGGAGGTATAGTAGCGGTGATGTGGTACGGCGCAAGCTTGGTCAGTTCCGGTGAAATGAGTGTAGGGGAGCTAGTTTCTTTTGTATTGTACACCACGTTTATCGGAGGATCTATAGCTGGATTGGGAGATATTTATGGGCAGGTACAGAAAGCCATAGGTTCCTCAGAGCGGGTTTTGGAAATATTAGACGAAGAGCCGGAATCAATTGCAGGGCAAAAAGCGGATAATTTCCAAGGTAAAATTTCCTTTGATCAGGTTGGATTTCATTACCCTACCCGACCAGAAATGGAAGTGCTGAAAGATCTGACTTTCTATGTCAACCCAGGTGAAAAAGTTGCATTGGCAGGTCACTCAGGTGCAGGCAAATCTACGATTATTCAATTGCTCATGCGCTTCTATGATGTGCAGAAAGGTTCAATTAAAGTAGATGATCGTCAATTGAGTGAATGGGATTTGCAAAACCTTAGATCCCATGTGGGAATGGTGCCTCAAGAAGTTCTGCTATTTGGTGGGTCAATTCGTGAGAACATCGAGTATGCCAAGCCTGGAGCGACTGAAGAGGAAATTATAATGGCTTCTAAGAAAGCTAATGCCTGGCAGTTTATTTCTCAATTCCCTGAAGGGCTAGATACCTTGGTAGGAGAGCGAGGGATCAAGCTTTCTGGTGGCCAAAGACAGCGTGTTGCAATTGCTCGGGCTATATTGAAAAATCCATCCATTCTGATTTTGGACGAAGCTACGTCATCTTTGGATGCGGAATCAGAGCACTTGGTGCAGGAAGCATTAGATGAGTTGATGAAAGGAAGAACTACCATTATCATTGCTCATAGACTAGCCACTATCCGCAAGGTGGATAGGATATATGTACTTAGCGATGGAGAGATAGTGGAGCAAGGCAATCACGTCGATCTGCTCACTAGAGAAGATGGGTTTTATGCCAACTTGGTTCGCTTACAATTCGCTGATTAACCTAAATTGTGGGCGCAGATTGATTTGATCATGCCCACGAATTTTTCCTGATAGATTTTAGACTCTGGGAAAAGTTGCTGCATTTCTTTTTGATCGAGTAAGCGAATTTCCTCCAAGTATTGCTTTGCGTGCGTTGGGTCCCATTTCTGAAGCCTACTCACTTTTGTTTTTGTAAGTAAAAAATAAAGCAACTTATGCGGTAAATATTGGGCAAAAGGGATTGCGTAATGAGCTTCTATTGGGAATTTCCTATTTGGTGTTTGGATAAAATACTTTTTACCCACGCGCATGATTTCATTCGCCATTTTCTGCTGATTCTCCCAAGTATACAAGTGCTCAATTACAGAGTTGGAAAAGACTAGGTCAAAGCTGTTTTCGGCAAACTCAGGCATACTTGTAGCGTCACCAACGACGGATTTTATTTTAGGATGAGTGGTGTCTTCTTTGCCTAGGTTGAGAAGTGTGATTTCAATATTTGGCAAAGAAGGAAGGCTGCTGGTATCCCAGAAATACGAAGCTCCACCTACATCAAGAACTCGAATTGGATCGTTTTTGGAAAAATTCCGAAAGAATAAATCTTCAAAATCTTTTTGTCTTTGGTTTCTAAATTTGGCTCCCAAAGAATTGGGATTGTCTGAAGGTGAAAAGAAATTCGAAATAAAACTCATGCGTTGCCCTTAGGCGATTCAGCTAACAAATAATCACAAAAGTAATCAGCCTGCGGGATTCTTCGCTCAATTTTAAGATTGAAATGAATTTTGAGTAAAATTTTGGTTTATTTATTCGGATCTAAAAAGCTAATAAACTCCATTTTAAGGGCTATAAAGAAGTTTTTCTATCCTAAACTAGAGCTTCAAAAAAAAGCCCTCCAATATAATATGGAGGGCAAAGGTGATCAGGTATGTATTTTCTCAGTAAACCTCATTAGATTTTAAACAGAGCTTCAAAGAAGCCCATTGTTTCACCTTTTTTCTTGAAGATCAACATGGGCAAGCGGTTATTAACCAAAACTAGTTTCTCGGCTACACTACCAAGCAGGATTGCGGCTGACTTAGTTTTTCCTCTTGATCCTAGCAGTATCATATCGGCATCAATTTTCTCTGCCTCCTCTAATAAGGCCTTACCTTGACCTTCTCCGTTGTTCAAAATGAATTTACACTCTAGTTCTTTGTGGTTGAACTTTTGGATAAATCGTCTAAAGTCCCGTCGGGCATTTTCTTTCATAATGTCCGCAAATTCTTCAAAGGATTTTCCTGTTTTTGAATATCCATGAGGGACTTCATAGAGATGGACAGGAATTAATTCTGCACCTAATTCTTCAGAGATTCTTTCACCAAAATCATAGATCAAATCGGTGTGATCAGAGAAGTCCGACGGAATCATTATTTTCTTTGGCAGTCCAGGATTTCTACCTTCCTGTAAGAGTAAGACTGAACAAGGAGCTTTTTTGGCAATCCCTTTGGCAAGAGAGCCTGTTCCTTGCAGTTCTTCTTTTCTACCCATAATAATCAAGTCTACATCCTTGATCTTGGCCCATCTTAGCAGAGTTTCTAGTTGGTTTGTGCCTTCTTCTGCAAAAACTTCGATATCCATCGATTCAGGAAAATCAAACTCCTCTAACTTCGTCTTGATCAAAGCCTCGATAGACTCATCGCCTGGAGCTAATAATTCTGGATGGTCTTTAAGGATTTCATCAGGAACTGCTAGGTTTTTGGAGACATGCACAAAATAGCATTTATCTATTCCTAAGAATTTTAGGAAAACTATCGTTTTTTTGATCAGGATGTCATCCATCTCGGTTAGATCAAGGCCAATCATAGCCTTATAAAAATACTTCATAGTTGTTTGGTGTTTATTCCCCTTAATTTAAAACTTTGATCCAGTTAATCGAATAGTTTTTCTGTTTTTACTTGATGAAATCCTTTTCAAGGTAATTTAGCGGGATGAAACTATTGCAAAAATATTTTTTGGCTATCGTGCCTGAAGGTGAGTTTGAAGAACGGGTAACAAATCTAAAGTTGGAGATCAAGCATCGCTTCCAAGCAAAATACGCTTTGAAATCTCCGCCTCATATTACAGTTAAAATGCCCTTTACCTACAATGAGGCAAAGGAAGAGAAGTTAATAGAGAGACTAAAAGGCTTTTTAGGCGATTATAAGCCAATGACCCTAACTATAAAAGGAGTGAAAACATTTGGAGAGCGGGTCATCTACCTAGATGTCCATGCCGACCAAGATCTATATGATTTTCAAAATGACTTAAAAAACTTTTGTAAAAGGGAATTAAATCTAGTGGATGAGTTGAGTGATCGAAATTATCACCCGCATATGACCGTAGCTTTTAAGGATATTAAGAAAGCTCAGTTTCAGAATATTCTTCACTTTGTGGCTAAAAGAAGACTGGTTCAGAAAATAGAAATTTCTAATATTATACTTTTAAAAAGAGTAGATAGGGTGTGGAAGTTGTATAGAAAACTATAAAAAGAGGCTCATTTTTATTTGTTGTTACTCATTTTAGCGAAATACAGATAAAAACTGAATTTTTTTTAATTCTCTTTAAAACAAAATATATTTTGTGAAATGGATATAGGTCAAAATATTATTCTTTTTGAATTTTTTTTAAAAATTATCTTCTCAGATTAAATTGGAGGTTTTCTCAGTAAACTAATTGATTAAAAGAATTTTGTTTGGATAATTAGTCCAAAAAGAATTTTAGTGCATAAGGCCTGTATTAATCATTTAGGTATAAAAGAATCAAATCCAGAATTTTTTAAGAGAAATCCAGATTTTTTAAGAGTAAAAAGTGAAAAATGAGAAATAAAAATCTGAGAAATATAAAGATGGGGAGCTTTGAAATTCTGTTTTTCAATTTTTAACAAATTTTCGAAATAAAGTATTTTATCAGGTTGATTAAGTGCAAGTTGTGGGCTATTGAAATACCAACTTTCGGTTTAATATTCGCGTCAAATTTCACTCCACGTAAATGATTAATCTATGAAGAAAGTTTTATTAACCTTTGCTTTCGCGATTCTGACTTTGGTGTCAGTCTTGGCGCAGAGCAAGCCAATAACCGGTAGGGTTACTTCGGCTGAAGAGCCAGATGGTGTTCCAGGTGCTAGTGTAGTAGTTAAAGGTACTACAATAGGCGTTATCACTGATTTGGACGGAAGTTATTCGATCCAAGCTCCAGCTGATGCGACTACCCTTGTATTCAGTTTTGTTGGCTACTTATCTAAGGAAATGCCAATTGGTTCCAATTCCGTTATCAATGTGGTATTGGATGTGGATGTAAAAACCCTCAATGAGGTAGTAGTGGTAGGCTACGGTACCCAGGAAAGAAGAGAAATCACTGGTTCTGTAGCATCTATAGATGCATCAGCGATTGAGAATCTAGTAGCTCCTTCCTTTGAATCTCAACTTGCTGGTAGAGCTCCAGGTGTGTCGGTAACCACCCCAAGCGGTATTTTAGGCTCAGCTCCTATCATCCGTATTCGTGGCGTGAACTCCTTGACATCTAGCGCAAGCCCACTTTTCGTAATTGACGGAGTTCCATTAGTCAATTCCGACAGATCATCTGTCAACGATGCAAACCCATTAGCTAACATTAATCCAGCTGATATTGCCTCTTTCGAGGTATTGAAAGATGGTTCTGCTTCTGCTATTTATGGTTCTAGAGCAGCAAATGGTGTGATTCTAATTACTACCAAAAGAGGAGCTACAGGCAAAGCTAAAGTGAGTTACAGCACTTCAATGGGTATCAATGAAGCTGTAGATACTTTTGACCTACTTACTGGTGACCAATGGGTAACTATAGCTAATGAAAAGAGAACAAATGCGGGCCAATCAGAACTAGCTGCTCCAGGTGTAAATACCGATTGGCAAGATCTAGTATTCAGACAAGGATTTACTCAGCAGCACAATCTTTCTATTGCTGGAGGTTCTGAAGCTACGAAATACTTTTTCTCTTTAGGTTTCACTGATCAGGAATCTCCTGTAAGACCAAATGAATTAAGCAGGTATTCATTTAGAGGAAATGTGGATCATAATATCTCGAAAGCGGTAAGAGTAGGTACTTCTATGTCTTATTCATATACTGAGATATTTGGTCTAAATAACGGTTCCAACTCTCTTTCGGGAGCGATTTACAACTCTACACGTTCTTTGCCAAACGTTCCAATCTATGATGAAGCTAATACTGCTTTTGATGGATTCAATGTAACAGCAAATGGTGCTACAACTGGTTTTGGAAACAACCTAGCTGGTCCAGACAACAACATACCTAACATTGGTTTTGTATTGAAAAACAATATTTATAGAAGCCGTACGCACAGAATAATAGGCAACGCTTATGGTGAAGTAGATATTTTGGATGGTCTTACTGCTAGAACTCAAATCGGTGTTGACTTAACTATGGCGGACGATTTCCAGTCACTTGATGCAAGACATGGTGACGGTAGAAGTTCAAATGGTAGTGTGTTCATGGCTGCTAATCCTGCTTTCCAGTGGAACTGGCAGAATACCTTGAATTATCAGACAATTATCGCTGAAGACCACAATTTGAACTTTACTGCAGGTTTGGAATACCAATTCGCTAAGTTCTATGGATTCAGTGCTTCGGGTACTGACATCTCTGATGATTATTTCAGAAGAAATAACCTAATCACTGGTTCTTACAATAATCAATTCTCTGGTGGTGGCTACACCGAAAGAGGGTATGATTCTTATTTCGGTAGATTCAATTATTCCTACAAAGGAAAATACTTGGCTTCTTTCACAGTAAGAAATGACGGAATTTCTGATTTGGCAGTAGAAAACCAAAGAGGAACTTTCTTTGGTGGATCTGTGGGATGGAGAATTTCTGATGAAGCATTCTTCAATTCTGAATTGATTTCGGATTTCAAAGTGAGAGCTTCTTATGCTGAAGTAGGAAATACTGGTATTGATTCTTTTGCAGCTTACGGTGGATATAGCCCAGTATTGGGTGGTGCTGGTGCAGGTATTGGTTACAATAGAATTGCCAATGCTGACTTACAGTGGGAAACTTCCAAGAAGTTGAACTTTGGTCTTGATATGACTATTGGAAGAATTACTGTTTCTGCAGATTATTTCAAAAATAACATCGACGGAATAATCTTAGCTGCTCCTACTGCACCTTCATTAGGCGTACCAGGTAACAGCATCAACCAGAACGTGGGTCAGATGGAGAACACTGGTTTTGAACTTAGAGTAGCTTCCAATGTGATTAGTAGAGGTAAATTCTCATGGGATACAGATTTCAACATTTCCTACATCAAAAACGAGGTTACTAATTTGATCAGCCCATTAACAGGAACATACAATAGAACTGAGGTTGGAAACCCAATCGCTCAGCTTTATGGCGTAGTATGGGAAGGCGTAAACCCTGCAAATGGTAACCCTCTATACAGGTCTGGAGACAACATTGTGCAGTATAATTTAGTACGTGGTGCCTTAGGATTCAGACAATATGACTCAGCTAATCCATCTGATGTATCTGTGGCTGCTTCTGGTCCTACTCAGGAATACCTTGGAAACACATTGCCTAAGTGGCAAGGTGGCTGGTCAAACAATTTCAGATTCGGAAATTTTGATGCTGAAATCTTCACAAGATTCTCAGGTGGAAACTACATCATGAATGAATCTCTTAGAGGACTTCTAGGCCAAGGCTTTTCAAATAACCAAGCAAGTATCCTAACAAGATGGACTGAAAGTGGTCAGGTGACTGATATTCCTAAGCTTTACTCAGGTCAGGATCAAAATATGTGGCAAAACTCAGTCTCCAATTCAAGATTTGTGGAGAAAGGTGATTACGTAAGAATCCAAAACATTGTCCTTGGATACACTGTCCCAGTTACTGCCTTACAGTCGGCTTTTAGTGGAGCAATTTCTAATGCACGTGTATTTGCCCAAGTTCAAAACCCTTTCACATTCACGGGTTATTCAGGACTTGACCCAGAAGCAAACTCTTTCTCAGGTCAACTTAGCTTTGGTGTTGATTCGAACGTAGCTCCAGTCATCCGTACATACACGCTTGGTATTAGCGTAGGTTTCTAATCACTCAAACCGAAAAGAATATTTATTATGAAAAAATTCGCGATAAAAAATATCAAATTGGCACTAGTAGGTGTAGCCTTATTGGGCTTTACCAGTGCATGTGAGGTAACTGAGTTGGTACCTGCAAACCTTATCCCTGATTCAGAAGCATTTTCTACAGGTGCTCGTATCGAGTCTGCAGTATTAGGCGTGTATGAGTCAGCACAGAGAGGTTTCTATGCAAATGCGGTTCAACGTGGTTATCCGTTCGGAGCAGCAAACGTGGAACAAGGTGACATGAGAGGTGAAGATATGTATAACGATCAGGCCTTCTACGAAATCACCTACAACAATTCCTATAGCCCAGTTTCTGCCAACAACGTAGGTATGTGGATCTCTCTTTACAGAATGATCAACAGGCTAAACATTATTTTGGAAAATCTGGATGTAGCTGTTACTAATGGTGTATTGACAACTGACGAGGGCAATGCATACAAAGGCGAGATGCTTTTCTTGAGAGCTTTGGCTCACCACGAATTGTTAATCCATTTTGCAAGACCTTATTCTGATAATCCTTCCTCTTTAGGTATTCCTTACAGAACATTTGGTATCGATGACGTGACCAAAGTTCCTGATGGGGAGGCTGTACAAAGAGGAACTGTAAGCGAAGATTATGCACAGTTGCTACAAGATCTAGATGCAGCTGAAGGATTTTTGCCAGAAGGTGGTGCATTTAGAGCAAATAAAGGTGCTGCAATTGCACTTAAGTCTCGAGTGAAATTGCACATGGAAGATTGGCCAGGTGTATTGGCAGAATATACAAAGCTGGCTTCCAAATATGCGATCACTGCAAACCCAGCTACTCCTTTTAGAGGTGGTACAAGTACTGATAATATTTTCTCCTTTGTAAACTCTGCTGAGGCAAATCCAGGGGTGAACGGTGCACTTCCGGCTATGTATGGCAACCCGAATAATGGTGCTAGAGGATTGGTGAAAATAAGCCCAATCATCTGGAGAGCAGACTTCTGGGATCCTGCTGATACTCGAAGAAGTCTTTTGACATCTCAGAGTACAACAGGTATCTTCACTAGTAAATATCAGGATGCTGTGACTTACACTGACCCTAATGTTATCTTGAGATTTGCAGAGGTAGTTCTTAATGCCGCCGAAGCAAATGCAAGAACTGGTAAAATGATGGAAGCGGTAGATTTATTGAATTCAGTAAGAAGCCGTGCATTGCCTGCTTCAGTGCCAATGTACACTGTAGAAGGATTAGGTGACGGTGCACTACAAGCGATCTTGAATGAACGAAGAATTGAATTACTTGCTGAAGGTAGAAGATGGCCAGATATTCACAGATTGTCTGGAGAAGGCTTAATGTCTGGTATTCCGATGAAAGCAACTACAAGGTCTATTACAAATATCAGCTTCTATCAGGGAGGAGTTATTCCAATGGATCACTCGCTAGAATATAGCAGCCACTTATTTGTATGGCCTATACCACTGACAGAAATACAAACCAATATCTCTGCACCGATAGAGCAAAATCCTGGTTACTAATTGGGAATGATCATAAATCAAAAGTCCGGCCTTAGGTCGGACTTTTTTTTCATGAAAAATCTATTCCATAAGAAAAGAAAAATATAAGTCAATCCCGGAACTGAAAAGAGTAATGACTCAAAACCTCAGAATAATTAGTTAGTGAGCGAGGAATCTGTAATAGTAGCGAAAGCAAATACAGTTAATTGTCATGGCGAATTATACTTTAGCGCCTAAGATCAATTCTTTTTCAATATGCCTATTTCCTTTCCTTTACCGAGTATTATACTTTTTGGGCTCTTAGATTCGAAGTAAACTTGGACTACATTCTTTTGATCAGGAAAATCGTCGAGCAATAAACTATTCTTGATTTTAACAGCTGTTGGCTCATTTACCTTTTCGGATTCAAGGTAGAACCAAGCCGCATCTTCCTCCACCTCATATCCAATGAAATTCAAGGGGACTGTTTTGTCGGCAATCCAAATCATATTTTTTTCTTTCAAATAGGATTCAATTTGCTTATTGAGCTTGTCTTTGTTGGAAGGATTTAGAAAATCAATGGATTCATCATGAAAATCTCCCAGCCCAATCTCTAAATCATCCCAGAAAATCTTCTGCGAAATCTCTAGATGCTCAGTCTCAGCATTCCATTTAATCTCTGTCAAGCTGATATGAAAAGGATGTGCAAATACCAGCCATCCCAAGCTGATCATGTATAAGTAAAACTGTTGCATTTGGTGTTCTGTTGCCTGTCTTTTCTGCCAATTATGACGTATAATTGCGCAATTTACTTCTTTAGAGGTATTTCACCCATCTTATGAATTCATTTGAGTTATATTTTCGTCTAGGCCTTGAGCATATTCTTGATATCCATGGCTATGACCATATCCTTTTTGTTTTGGCTCTTTGTGCAGTCTTTATTCCTAGAGACTGGCGCAAAGTCGTGATATTAGTCACTGCTTTCACTATTGGTCATTCTTTAACTTTGGCACTGGCTACATTCCGATTGATTAGCGTAAACTCTGATCTAATAGAGTTTTTGATACCGGTGACTATAGCAATCACTGCCTTCATTACAATTCTCCGACCAAAACCCGCGTCTGGCAAAGGGCTTTCGATTAATTATGTTTTCGCTCTGTTCTTCGGACTTATTCATGGACTTGGATTTTCTATTTACCTAAGAAGTCTTTTAGGCAAAGAGGCAAGTATTTGGCAGCCATTGCTAGCATTCAATCTCGGATTGGAATTGGGTCAGTTGGTGATCGTGGGGATTTTTCTTCTAGCCACATCTATCTTGGTAGGATTAGCGGGAGTGAGCCGCAAAGAATGGACTTTAGTCGTGGCTTCCATGGTGTTTGGAGTGGCGCTAATGCTGATGTTAGAAGCAAAATATTGGTAAGAAATACCTTAGCTGCTGATTGATCGGTAGCTGATGAATTGAGATAAATAATAGAATTGAGCCTAAATAATTACATAATGAAAAAACTACTTGCACTTACAGCACTAGCAATTACAGGGATTTTTCCTGCTTTTGCGCAGCAATCAGAGCAGAATCATGCTGAGCGATTTGAGCAGCTCGGCCCGATGCTGCGAACTCCAAATGTTTACCGAACTGCATCTGGAGCTCCAGGTCACATGTACTGGCAGCAGCAGGCAAACTACGTGATCAACGTGGAGCTTGATGATGCAAATCAATCCATAAAAGGATCTGAGAAAGTCACTTACATCAATAATTCTCCTGATCAACTGACGTACCTCTGGGTTCAACTGGAGGAAAACCAGCGTGGACCGGATTCTGATTCTCCCAAAGCTGCTGAAAGCTCTATCAACTCTCGCATGACTCTTCGAACACTCGAAGGAATCATTTGGGCAAATGATGATTTTGGATACAAGGTATTGGAAGTAAAAGATGCCAAAGGCAACCCACTTCCTGTGACTGTGAATAAAACTATGATGCGTATCGATCTTCCTACACCTTTGAAAGCTGGAGATAGCTTCACTTTTGGGGTAGATTGGACGTTCAACATTACAAATAGAGTTGGCTATATCTCCGGTCGCCCAGGCTACGAGTACTTCGAAGAAGACGGCAATTACTTATACACCATGGCTGAATGGTTCCCCAGAATGGCTGTTTATTCTGACTTTGAAGGATGGCAAAACAAGCAGTTCCTAGGCTCAGGCGAGTTTGCTTTGGTTTTTGGAAATTATGAAGTGAACATCACTGTGCCTGCTGACCACATGGTCGGAGCGACTGGCGAACTTCAAAATGCAAGCCAGGTGCTTTCTGCAACTGAGCTGAATAGATGGAATACTGCTAAGAAAACATACGATAATCCAGTGGTCATCCGTACGCAGGATGAAGCAACTGAATTGGAAAAGGGCAAATCTACTGCTAAGAAAACTTGGAAATTCAAGGCTGAAAACGTTCGTGACTTTGCCTGGACATCCTCCCGTAAGTTCATCTGGGATGCAATGGCAGTGAAACAAGGTGGAAAAGAAGTGATGGCTATGTCTTATTACGCAAAAGAGGCGAATCCACTTTGGGGTCAGTATTCTACCCGAGTAGTTGCACATACGATTAAATCTTACTCTGCTCACACATTCAATTATCCGTACCCAACTGCGATTTCTGTAGAGGCTGCAAATGGAATGGAATATCCTATGATTTGCTTCAATTATGGTCGTCCGGATACAGATGGTACCTATTCTGAAGCCGTGAAAAACGGAATGATCGGTGTGATTATCCACGAAGTAGGTCACAACTTCTTTCCTATGATTGTCAATTCTGACGAGCGTCAGTGGACTTGGATGGACGAGGGATTGAACACCTTCATGCAATTCATGGCTGAGCAGGAGTGGGATCGCAATTTCCCTTCTCGTCGTGGTCCTGCGCACAAGATTGTACCTTATATGAAAAGCAGCGTGAATACGCTTGAGCCAATCATGACAAATTCTGAAAACATCATTCAGTTTGGCCCAAATGCATACGCGAAACCAGCTACTGCCCTTAACATCCTTCGTGAGACGGTGATGGGTAGAGAGTTGTTTGATTATGCATTCAAAGAGTACGCAAGAAGATGGATGTTTAAGCATCCTACGCCTGATGATTTATTCCGTACAATGGAAGATGCTTCTGCAGTTGACCTGGATTGGTTCTGGAGAGGATGGTTCTATGGCACGGACCCTGTGGATATCGCTATAGAGAATGTGGCCTTGTACAAAATGGAAAACCGTACTCCAGCTGAGAGAATGGCAGCGATGAAGGCAGAAGCAGACAGAGAAGAAGATTACGTTTCCAAAGAGTTTAATAGGACAGATATCCAAGAGACCGTAATTGAGGCAAATCCAGCTACGCGTGATTTCTATACTTCTTATAATCCTTTCACAGTAACTCCAGCAGACGAGGAAAGCTATCAGAAATTTATGGCTAGCCTTTCTCCAGAGGAAAAAGAGCTGATGGAAAGTGATTTGAATTTCTATGAAATCACCTTCAAAAACGTGGGGGGATTGGTAATGCCGATCATCCTTGAATTCCAATATGCTGATGGCACTTCTGAGATTGATCGTATTCCTGTGGAAATCTGGAGAAAAAATGAAACTCAGGTCACAAAAGTATTTGTGAAAGAAAAAGAAGTCACTCAAATCATTCTCGATCCAAAAAGAGAAACTGCCGATATCGATGAGTCGAACAATTACTGGCCATCTCAGCTTCAGCCAAGCAGATTTGAGTTGTTTAAAGGTTCAGGAGCTGCTAGAGGAACATCTACTGGTAGCAACCCGATGAAGGAAGCACAAAACAATAAATAAGAAAAAAGCCGGCGAGAGTCGGCTTTTTCCATTTGAAGCAATATTTCAACTTTCTTAAAGTTCACTTAGGATTGTTAGAACAGGACAGCTTAATTCAATGTTTGCTTTAGATTACAAATCAATTACCCATTCTTAACCTAAAACCTAAAAAATGAAACAATTAAAAACACTATCACTCGGTTTTTTTGCTTTTTTCCTGCTGCTCAGCTCAACTGCTTTTGCCCAAAAAAGAGATATCTATGAATTGAAAACTTATCATATCGATTCGCCAGCTCAAGAGGCGATGTTGGATAATTATTTGGAAAATGCTTTTATACCTGCAGCCCATAGGAATGGCATTGCTAAAGTCGGAGTATTCAAACCTATTTCCACTCAAGCTGATGCTGGAAAAAAAGTTTATGTATTCATTCCATTCAAATCAATGGATGAATTTATGGGGTTGGAAGGCAAATTAGCAAAAGATGCGGCTTACCAAACTGCCGGCAGTGCATATATCAATGCAGTATATGACAACCCACCTTACAAGAGAATAGAGACCTCAATTCTTCAAGCGATGACTGGACAGCCGAAATTTGCGGAGTCTAAATTGACCAATGACAAAAAAGATAGAATTTACGAATTGAGAAGCTATGAGGCTGCTACTGAGCGTTTGTACAAAGCGAAAGTGAAGATGTTTAATTCCGGTGAAATGGACATCTTCGAGAAGCTAAACTGCAGTCCGATTTTCTATGCTGAAACGATAGCTGGGGCGAATATGCCAAACTTAGTCTATATGACTACCCATGAAAATATGGACATCAGAAATGAACACTGGAAGCAATTCGGTGCTGATCCAGATTGGGCAGGGATGAAAGACTTACCAGAATATGCCAATACGGTATCACGTAACGACACGAGACTGCTATACCCGGCAGAGTATTCAGATCTGTAATTGAAAGTAAAAAGCTGGCGCAAGTCGGGTTTTTAACCGCAGTGGGCACAGGGTTTTTCACAGAGCGCGCAGGATTTTCATTATCTGAAAATGGCTGATTTAGCGCTAGTTTTAAAGGAGCCTTGTACCAAGCTAGTTAAGTGGTATGAGAACATGAGCCTGAAACTGATCACTGTGACTGTAAACTACTGTTGTCCTGCTTCTGCCTGTTGTCCTGCTTCTCTATAAGCTGGACTTTAACCAGACCTTCCAGGTTTTCAAAGCCTGGAAGGTCTTTTCTTATCCATTCACTTCCCTTGCAATTCCCTCAAAAATTCTGATTCCTGTTTCAATAAGTTCATCTGGAAAATCATAGGTAGGTTCATGTAATTGTGGGCAATTCTCTCCTGAGCCTAATCCAAATAAATAGGCAGGACAACTTTGACTAAAAAGGCCAAAATCCTCAGACCAACGAAATGGTTCTGTTTTTTCTACTATCTCCAAGCCTAATTCCTCAATGCACTTTTCTGCAATTTCTGCCGCATTTGGATCGTTTTTCGAAACAGCAAATGATTCTACTAAACTGAATTCTATTCCAAGCTTCTCAGCTGAAGCGATTCTGCTAGCTTCAGTCTTTATCATTTCGATCAAGCCATCTAGATCTTTTTGGTCAAAAGCCCGAATAGTTAAGCTCAAACTTCCCCTACCCGCACTAGTCCCGAAAGCCAAGCTTCCTAGCTCAGCATGGATTACGGTGACCAACGCAAAGTTTTTTAGCTTTTCTGGAAGCTTGGGCAGGATTTGGATCAATCGTGCGGTGGCTTGAGCAGGATTGACCCCTGCATCCGGATGAGCGGCATGTGCTGTTTTTCCTGTGAGGGCAATAGTCAAACCAGTGCTTCCTGCGGCAAATGTTCCTTTTCTGATCACTGCTTGATGGAGCGGGAATCCCGGGAGATTATGCAGAGCAAAAGCAAAATCAGGTTTGATTTGCTCGAATTTCGGATCATCCAAGATCCTTCTTGCACCCTCTCCGGTTTCTTCTGCAGGCTGAAAAAGAAGAACGACTTCACCATGCTGAGGCCTTTGGGAAGCTAGCTTTTCTCCCAGCCCGCAAATGATCGTCATGTGGCCGTCATGACCACAAAGATGGGCTTTCCCTTCAGTCATGCTTTTATAGCTTGGCTCACCTGTTTCCTGAATAGGCAAGGCATCCAGTTCAGCTCTGAACAAAATTCGCTTACCTGGATTTTCCCCTTTAAAAACGAAAGCAAGCCCATTTCCACCTAGATTTTGGATGGATTGATCTGGTTTGAGGTTTGTGAAAAAGGATAATATCTTCTCCGCTGTGGCAGATTCTTCACCGGCAATCTCTGGGGTTTGATGTAAGAGTTGGCGAAGATTTATAAGTTCTGAAAGAGGCATTATTCTAATAAATTTTCGAAAGGTAAGTTTCTACTGCTCAGTTGGAATCATTTTTGACGAAAAAAATGAAGCTTTGATCAGGAACTATTCAAGATCGCTGGCTATTTTAGGATATCATTTCAACCCTTAATCTAACTTTTATGAGCGAAGCACAAATTCAAAACTACAACGAGCAAATCCAAGCTTTGGAATCACAAATCACCGGTGACATGTTTGCAGACATGGAGATTCGTGACAAGATCCACAACCTGAAGATGGAACGTGACGGTGTGAAGCCGACTGATTCCAGCATTGATTGTGTAGGCTGCGGCAGTTAATTAACTGACTTTGGCTAGATACTTTGTTATATATAAGCCCTTTGGGGTTTTATGTCAATTTTCTGGAGAGGGGCAGACGCTTGCCTCTCTTTTTAATTTTCCAAAGGAGGTGTACCCGGTAGGTAGGCTCGACAAAGACTCTGAGGGTCTTCTAATTATTACGGATGACAAATCCCTAAATCATCATCTGCTCAATCCTCGATTTGGACACCAGCGGACATACTATGCACAAGTGGAGGGAGCGCCTGAACCAGAAACTCTAAAAGGATTGATGCAAGGAGTGATGATAAATGTGGAGGGGAGAGATTACAAAACCAAACCTGCGATCGCTAAGATTTTGGATCCTCTTCCATCCCTTCCAGACCGCGATCCTCCGATTCGCTACCGAGCTTCCATTCCGGATACTTGGATTTCTCTGACTTTAATAGAAGGCAAAAACCGTCAGGTTCGTAAGATGACTGCTGCGATCGGACATCCTACGCTGAGGTTGGTTCGCTGGTCCATGGAGAAATTAACCATTCAAGGATTTAAAGTTGGTGAAGTGCAGGAGCTCGATGAAAAAACGATTTATCATAAGTTGGGATTGACAGGTTTTAAGAAGGCAGAAGGAAAGAAACCTAGACGTTGAATTTCAAAGTTCTCGCGGCGACGCAGCGGCGCGGAGAAAAACAAGTATTTGCAGTTTTTCTCTGACCTCTAAGATTTTGGCATAAGCTTACTGCCCGTTGGCGACTTTGCGGGAGATTAAACGCTGCGTCGCCGCGCCGTCACGAGAGACAATTGGCCGTCGCGAGAAATACCTTCTTAAAAAATCATAAAATCCCTTTAATCGTGAGGCATTACCGCTTCTAAGATTTAAGATTGTCCTTTGGGACAAAAACCTCTATTTTAGTCTCCGGTTAAAAGCACTCAAAGATTTAGATTCCATGCATCAGGAAAAAATAGCAGACGTAATACAAGAAGTAAAGAAAGTAGTTGTGGGCCAGGACAGAATGGTCAACAGACTTTTGATTGGTCTTTTTACAAATGGTCACATTCTTTTGGAAGGTGTGCCGGGCTTGGCGAAGACCTTGACGGTAAATACACTGGCCAAAGTGCTTCATCTTGATTTCAATAGAATTCAGTTTACTCCAGATCTACTTCCAGCGGATTTGATCGGTACAATGATCTACAATCCTCAGGCGGCAAGCTTCGAAGTGAAGAAAGGTCCGATCTTCTCCAATGTGATTTTAGCGGATGAGGTTAACCGATCTCCAGCTAAAGTGCAATCTGCACTTTTGGAAGCCATGCAGGAAAAGCAGGTGACTATTGGTGATACTACTTATTTGTTGGATAGACCATTTTTGGTACTTGCTACGCAAAACCCAGTTGATCAGGAAGGAACATACCCTCTTCCAGAAGCACAGGTGGATAGATTTATGATGAAAGTGCATATCGATTATCCTAGCAAGGCTGATGAGATGGAAGTTATGCGTAGAATGGCTAACATGTCCTTTAGCTCTGAGGTGAATGCAATTCTTTCCAAAGATGAGATTTTTGATATACGCAATCAGATCAATGCGGTGAAAATGGCTGAGCCATTGGAACACTATATAATAGAGTTGGTTTTCGCGACCAGATTCCCGGAGCAGTACGGACTTAAAGAGGAAGCTAAATACATTCAGTTTGGTGTTTCACCTCGTGCCAGTATCAATTTGAACCTGGCATCTAAGGCAGTTGCTTTCATGGATGGTAGAGATTATGTGTTACCAGAGGATATCAAAGAGATAGCAGAAGATGTGCTAAATCATAGAATTATTTTGAATTATGAGGCAGAAGCTGATGGGATTAATACAAGGGATCTAGTCAAAATTTTGATGGAGAAAGTTCCCATTAACAAATCGGTAACATTGAAATAACTGCTATTTCTGCAAAAAAAGGCTTTTCGAGAGAGAAGCCTTTTTTTATGCACTTTTTGTTATTCCAATATTAAATTCTGTAAACAATATTAAAAAAAGCATAATTCGGAAAATTCTCTTGAGGGGAATAATTGAAGCAGATTTGCAGTGTCAAAAAAGGCAAACCATTTCAATTATACTATACCAATGAAAAAGTTCAATTCCCTATTATTCATGTTTGCAGCAATCGTGATTGGATTCACAAGCTGTATAGACGGAAATGACAAACCAGTAGATCCTGTAGATCCAGGAGCAGATAATGTATTGCTGGTAAATACTAACATCACTTCCAATACAACTTGGGAGACAGGTAAAACTTATGTTCTAGGAGGTAGAATTACTGTTACTTCCGGTAACACACTTACAATTCAGCCAGGTGTAATCGTAAAAGGTGAAGTTGGATCTGGATCTAACGCTACTGCTTTGATCATCGCTAGAGGTGGTAAAATTGACGCACAAGGAACTGCAACTTCTCCAATCATCTTCACTACAGTCGCTGATGAAATTTTGCCAGGTCAGATTGCCTCTCCTAATCTTGATCCAGATCTTTCTGGTCTTTGGGGAGGTTTGATCGTCTTGGGAAATGCTAAGGCTTCCCTTGCTGGTGATGTTACCGAAGTGCAAATTGAAGGCATCCCGCCATCCGATACAAACGGACTTTACGGTGGATCAAATGATGAGGACAACTCAGGAACTATCAAATACATTTCTATCCGTCATGGTGGTGCAAACATCGGTGAAGGAAATGAAATTAATGGACTTACACTAGGTGGTGTAGGATCTGGTACAGTAATCGAAAACGTGGAAGTGATCGCAAATCAGGATGATGGAATCGAATGGTTCGGTGGTTCTGTGAGCGTGAAAAATGCAATTGTTTGGAATGCAGGAGATGATGCACTGGATACAGATCAAGCTTGGTCTGGTACCTTGGATAACTTCATAGTAGTTGCTGGTGGAGAAACTGATCACTGCCTAGAAATCGATGGTCCAGAAGGATCTTACAATGCAGGTCACACCTTAAAAAACGGAACTATAATAGGTAATGCGGTAGCAGAAATGGCTGACTTTAGAGATGGAGCAAGAGGTACTTTCGAAAACCTTTACTTTACAGGTTTTGCTGACCCAGCAACAACTGAAGGACGTGGCGATTTATCACTAAGCGGAGACAAAACACTAGCGACATTCGCTGAAGGAACTTTGAAGTTCATGAATCTTGAAGCTACTCTAGCTGATGGCGTGACGTTGGCTACCGTCTTCAAAAATGGCACTGCTGCTTCTGCAACTTTGGTAGCTGCTGGTGCAAATACTGTAGGTGCAAATAAAGCTGCTTTTGCTAACACTTGGTCTTGGACCGCAGCCTCAGGCTCTATTTCTGATCTAAAATAAACAAACACACTTTTGAAAGAAGGGAGAAAGAACTTGCAAGGTCACTTTCTTCCTTCTTTCAAAATTTATTCTAATTGCTGTATGAAAAATCAATCTACTAATCCACTCATGAAGGGATTTCTGATTTTAGTTCTGCTAGTGCTTTCTCAAGTATTTGCAGGATTTGTTTTTGCCCAAAACGGTACTATAAGAGGTACAATCTATGAAGAAGGCACAGGCGAACCACTATTTGGTGTTTCTGTATTAGTGAAAGAAACGTCTACTGGAGCCGTAACAGATTTCGATGGTAAATTCGAGATTAAAGTTGCTCCAGGAACCTACACACTTCAGGTTTCTTACATTTCTTACTCTACTATCAATCTTACAGAGGTGTTAGTAAAAGCTGGAGAAGTAAACGTAATCAGTGATCTAATGATGGCTGAGGTAGCTTCAGATCTAGAGACAGTGACTGTCTCCGCATCTGCGATCAGAACTACTGAATCAGCTTTGCTTTCTGTAAAACGAAATGCAGCAAACCTTCTTGACGGTATTTCTGCAAGCACGTTCCGTCAGATTGGTGATGGAGATGCAGCTTCTGCTGTGAAGCGTGTTACAGGTGTATCCATTGAAGGTGGTAAATACATCTATGTAAGAGGACTTGGCGACAGGTATACCAAAACTGTTTTGAATGGTGTGGATATTCCAGGCCTTGATCCAGATAGAAATACGATCCAGATGGATATATTTCCTACGAATGTGATCGACAACATTATCGTTTCTAAATCATTCACTGCTGACCTTCCTGCTGATTTCACAGGTGGAGTTGTAGATATTGAAACAAAGGATTTTCCTGAAGAAAAAACAATGCGATTGAGTCTGAGTGGTGGTATCAACCCATCCATGCACTTCAATTCAAATTACTTGAAGTATGATGGTGGCAACACTGACTTTTTAGGATTTGATGACGGAACCAGAGCTATTCCTACTGACGGAAGAACCGATATCCCTCAGTACGGCGATGCAGTTGGTAATCCAACTGGTCCAAAAGGAATGGAGTATCAAGAGATTCTTGGAAACTTCAATAAAACATTGGGTGGCTACAGAGCAAATAGCTTGATGGATGTTGGCGTTAGCTTTTCCCTTGGAAATCAATTTACGAGATCAAAAGCTACTTGGGGTTACAATTTTGCTTTGACCTATAAGAATGAGACGGAGTTCTATCAGGATGCAGAATATAACCTGTATGCTAAGCCAAGAGAGGCAAATCAAACAGAACTTGAGCCTTTGGAAAGACAGCGTGGTGATTTCGGAGTGAATAACGTATTGCTAGGCGGACTTGCTGGAATCGCTTTGAAGACAGATAATTCAAAATTCAAATTGAACCTGATGCACCTTCAAAACGGTGAATCAAAAGCGGGTCAATTCGACTTTGTCAACACAAACTTAGGAGCAAACTTCGAGGCCAAGCAGTACAACTTGGAATATAGCCAAAGAAGTCTGACAAATATTTTGCTTGCAGGAACTCATTACATCAATGGAAATGATTGGGAGCTTAATTGGAAACTAGCACCAACCAGATCTACTATTTCTGATCCAGACATTAGATTTACAAGATTTAGAGAGCCTACCAACACAGTGTCAACTGAAGTAGGACTTCCTGCTAGAATCTGGAGAGATTTGGAAGAATATAGTATTGTAGCCAAAGGTGATATTGCTAAAAACCTAACGCTTTTCGCTAGAGAAGGTAAAGTTAAATTTGGAGGAAATTATGTCTTCAAACAGCGTGATTTCAATATCCAAAGTTTCCAGTTTGCGACAGGAAACTCAGAGTTCACTGGTGACCCTAACGAGATATTGGTTGATGAAAACCTTTTCTCAGCTGATAATAGAAACGGTGTGAGATATAATGCGGATTTTATTCCGATTAATGCGAATGCTTACAATTCCATCGCTACAAATATGGGTGGGTATGTATCTGTGGAGGCAAATCCTGCAGATAAATTAAAAGCTATCGTTGGTTTGAGAGTTGAGAAATACAATCAATATTATACAGGTACTAACCAGACTGGTACGATCAATTATGATCTAGTTGAGGTATTGGATGACATGGATTTCTTCCCAACTGTTAATTTGATTTTCAATTTGAAAGAAAATCAGAATCTAAGAGCTTCAGCTTCTAGAACGATCGCAAGACCTTCTTTCAAAGAACTTTCTTACGCGGAAATCCTTGATCCAATAACAGGTAGAACATTTATTGGAGGTCTATATCCTGAAACTACCAATGGTGGAACTGAAGTTCTTTGGGATGGTAATTTGGTTTCTACTCACGTCAATAACTTTGATCTGAGATGGGAAGCTTTCCAGGATAGAGGTCAAATGCTTTCAGTAAGTGCTTTCTACAAGACTTTCGAAAAGCCTATCGAAATGGTTCAGTTCTTGGCTGATCCAGGAACTTTCCAGCCTAGAAACGTAGGAAATGGTACGGTTGCTGGTTTGGAGTTTGAATTCAGAAAATCGCTGAAATTCATTGCTCCTAGCTTCGAGAATTTCTCTTGGAACACAAACGTAACGATCACTAAGTCTCAGATCAAAATGTCTGAATCTGAATTCAGATCAAGATCATTGACAGCTAGAGAAGGTCAGGTAATTGAAGATACACGTGACATGGCGGGACAGGCACCTTATTTGATCAACACTGGTTTGAGCTACAACTCATTTACAACTGGTTGGGAAGCTGGTGTGTTCTATAACGTTCAAGGTTCGTCTCTTCAGTATGTTGGCTTTGGTAACAGAACTGATACGTATTCTGTACCATTCAATAGCTTAAACTTGAACATCAACAAAACGTTCGGTGCTGATGAGCGTTTACAAGCAGGTTTTGGTGTCCAAAATATCCTAAATTCTAGAAGAGAGTTTGTTTACAAGTCATATGAAGCTGATGACCAAATTTTCAGCAGCCTTTCACCAGGTACCAAAATGACCTTCAGAGTAGCTTTCTCATTCTAATAAACCAACTATCACAACTGAAAAAGGCTCCCAATGGAGCCTTTTTTTATGTCAATTTTTTGATGATACTTGATGCTTCAGGGTATTTTTCGAGTAGGTCCTTTGCTTCGAACAGTTCAAAATCAGCAAAATCAAAACCGGGAGATACCACACATGAAACTAACGCATAGCTGTTTGGCTCGTCCACAGAGCTTCCGAAAATTGTATTTGCCTCGACCAAATGTTGCGGAGCAGTGTTATTCGCACTTGCTGGGATTCCCAGTGAAAGTTGCTTATGGCCTTTTTCTGTCAACTTATGCACAGTCAACGTACTCCCTTCGTGGAAAAACCAAAGCTCATCACTTTTGATACGATGGAATTTTGATACGTTTTCAGAAGTAAGCAGGAAGTAGATCGCTGTTGTTAGATTTCTTTTGCCAGAATTTGTTCCAATGTTCACATCAGATCGATAAGTCTCCGAATAGAAACCTCCCTCAGGATGTGGGGAGAGATTTAACTTGTCAACTAAAAAGGCAACTCGTTCTACAACATTCATTTTAGCCTGCTGGGTAAGATTTTAATAATATAGCTACAATACGCTCGGCTGTTTTGCCATCCCAAAGTGGAATTCCTTGGTATTGCTTCCATTTCCCTTTCATGATTTTTTCCAAGTAAGGTTTTAGCTTAGCCGGATCGGTGCCAACTAGCTCGTTTGTACCGAGTTTTATGGTTTCTGGTCGCTCGGTGTTATCTCGCAGCGTAATACAAGGGACGTTCATGACCGATGCTTCTTCTGTAATTCCACCAGAATCTGTGATCACGCCTTTGGCATTTTTTACCAAAAAGTTGAATTCCAAATATCCCAAAGGTTCGCACATGTGAAGGTTTGCAGCAGATATCCCAAGAGACTGCAAGTTTTTGGCAGTTCTAGGGTGTACCGGAAATATGATAGGTAAACCTTTTGTTCCTTCCAAAATAGCATCGATCATAGCTTTCAGCTTGTGCTCCTGATCCACATTTGCAGGGCGATGCAGGGTCATCACGAAGTATTGTCCAGTCTCTAGGTTTTCAAAGATTTCACCTTCCGGTTTTTGGAATCTTGGCATCTGAGCCATTAATGTATCAATCATGGTATTGCCTACGTAGTGGATTTTTTCCTCGGCAAAACCACTTTTTCTCAGGTTAGTATTGGCAATTTCAGAAGTTGTAAAAAAATGATCAGTGATACTGTCGGTTACCATCCTGTTTATTTCTTCAGGCATAGTCAAGTCACCTGATCGAATTCCTCCTTCTACATGAGCAACATCGACTTGAAGTTTTTTGGCAGTAATAGAGCAGGCAAGTGTACTGGTGACATCTCCTACAACTAGTACAAGGTCTGGACGATTTTCCAGGAGTTCTTTTTCAAATGCGATCATAATCGCCGCGGTTTGTTCTGCTTGTGTTCCACCGCCACCACCTAGATTTGCATCAGGTTCAGGAATATTGAGTTGCTCAAAAAAATCACCGGACATTTTTTTGTCATAATGCTGTCCGGTGTGAACTAACCGAAACTTGACCTGAGCGCCTTCCTGTTGCTTTTTGATAAATTGATGAATGATAGGTGCTATTTTCATAAAATTGGGTCGCGCACCTGCGACTATCGTAAAAGTTGCCATCTCATAGTTTTATATTCTATCCAAAAATAGTAAAACCTTTTGGAGACCTGGGCTAAAATTACCCTTCTTTTAGTAAGTCTCATTTGGCTCCTTTTTTGTTTCTTTGCAGGGTGATATTTTCTTAACTATTTGAATTTGATGGATTATTATAAATGGTCAAAAGCCGTGAAGAAGCTTTTACTTCTTTTGACTTTAGGGTTATTTTTCTCATGTACTGAAACATTGGAGTCAGAACAAGTGGTCTATTTCAATGATTTTTCAAATCTAGATTTGGCAGGATTTGAAAACGGCAGACTTATTATTTTTGAAAATGATACTGTAGTTGGGTATTATCATAATGAGGAAATTGCAGTTAATTTGACTGGCCTTCCTTCCCACAATCTATTAAAAATCACTCTTGAGGTCTTAGCCCATGATTCATGGGATGGAAATGCCTCAGATAATGGAAATGGGCCAGATCAATGGTTTTTTGGTGTCGATGGTGAAGAGGTTTTTAGAACTTCATTTTCCAATACCCCTTGTGAATCCACCTATTGTCTTTACCAATCTTACCCGGATAATTTCTTCAAACAAAATAGACCTAAAACAGGAGCGATTCAGACGAATATGCCAGGAATTTGTCTTTTTGGCGCCTTTCCAAATTATACCACCAGATATAGTATATCAAAAATTATAGACCATAGTAATCCCAATACAAGAGTTTATATGAATTCAGAATTAGTGGCTGATAATTCACCGGATCCTTTATGTGATGAATCTTGGTCTCTAGCTAAAATTACTATTGAAGCCCTTACCTTGAAATAATGATGAAGACAGGGAAAATTTTGAATAGTTTTTTTGGGACATTATTGCTATTTCTTTTGCTCAATAATTCTTCTTTCGCTCAGACTGTCCCAGTTGGCACTCCGGTATTGGATGATTATTTAAGAAGAGCTCAGCTATTGGGACATGTAGACTCTGCATCTTCTTTTATGATCAGACCCCTATATCCCGTCGATGCCTTCGGGATAAAATATGGCTTTGACCTCGATAGCTCTGTGGTTGATTTGGACGCCTCCAAAGTCAACAAGGTTTTTGGAAAGAATAAGCAAGGTAAGTTTCTACTTCTGCCAGCGAATGCCAAATTTCAATATAACTCTACTTATGCTTTTGGAGTGAATGATGGTGCTTTTATTCCAAATAGAGGAATGCAAAGTTTGTATAGCGCTGGGGCATATTTAGAATATGGACCTGTAAGCCTACAATTTCAACCGGAATTGTTACTTGCTCAAAATAAAGATTACAAAGGATTTCCAATAGATCATCAAGCTACTGTTTTGTTCTACTATGAGTATATGAACAGGATAGACATGCCAGAGCGATTTGGTGAGGATTCATATAATAGAGCATATTTTGGACAGTCTAGCCTTCGCTTTAATTTCAGTGAATATTCAATAGGTATTTCTACAGAGAATCTTTGGTGGGGACCAGGAAGACGTAGCTCTCTATTGCTGGGTAATAATGCCCCCGGATTTATCCATATTACCGCAAATACCCGCAGACCAGTAAAGACAAAGATTGGATCATTTGAAGGTCAAATGATTGGGGGATTCTTGAGATCCTCTGGATATCTGCCTCCTTTGTCCGATTATAGGATTCAGGAGAATCCAGTGCTTATGCCAAAGTCAGAAGATAACAAACGCTTCTTATCGGGCATAGTGTTGACTTATCAGCCTAAATGGGTGCCGGGATTATTTTTGGGTTACGGCTCGACAAATCACATATACCGTAGTGATATTTCAACTCTTGGAGATATTGTTCCTATTTTCAACGGCAGGAAAAAAGCTCAAAATATAGTAGATCCTATTCAGGAAAGAAGACAGCAATTTAGTTCTGGCTTTTTCAGATGGTTAAGTCCAGAAGGGCACTTTGAGTTCTATGGAGAATATGGAACTCGAGACAATGATCGTACAATGAGTGATTTCATTATTACACCTGAGTCTGGTCGAGCCTTTACTTTTGGCTTTTCACACTTGATGACTTTGAAAAAACCGGGTCATTATTTTCAGATCAGTTCCGAGATGACCCAAACAGGTCAATCCATAAGAGAAAACATACGAGATCTTAAAACTTGGTACATCCATGACCATGTAGTAGAGGGCTATACCCAAAACGGTCAGGTGTTAGGAGTAGGGAATGGTCCGGGAAGTAATGTCATTTTTGTAGAGTTTGCATGGGTGAACAAGATGAATAGAATTGGTTTCCAAATGGAGCGAATTGTCTACAATAATGACTTTTATTATTTCCGATATGAAGCTTCCAAAGACTGGAGAAACAAATACGTGGATCTAGTTCCTTCTTTAATCGGAGACTGGAAGTTTGGAAGTATTTTGGTAAATGCCAGACTACAATATGTCAATACATTGAATTACAAATGGTATCTGGAAAATAGTCCAGATCAGTATTTTGTGCCGGGTTACGACAGGAAAAACTTCGTAGGTCAGGTAGGTGTGGCGTATATTTTCAACTAGTAAAGTTTGATTCAATAGAATTATGAAAATAGAAAAGAATAAAGTGGTAGCAGTATGCTATGACCTGAAAGTAGATGATGGAGAGACAGGAATGGTTTCTTATGAAACTGTTCCAGAAGATAAGCCCTTTTATTTTTTGTTTAACGCCGGAGAGGTGTTTCCTAAGTTTGAAGATGCATTGCTCGGCAAGTCTGCTGGAGACAAATTCACTGCAGATCTTGGGTTTGATGATGCCTATGGGGATTATATGGAAGAGAAAAAAACCATAATTCCAAAAGCTAATTTCAAGGAAAATGGAAAGACTAATAAGAATCTTCTTCGAATAGGAAATGTAATTCCTATGCAGGATAATAAGGGTGGACAGATCAGAGGAGAGATTACCAAGATTGATTATAAAGGTGTCCATATGGACTTCAATCCACCGCTAGCGGGATATGATCTATCTTTTGAAGGTAAAATCATCTCTGTCCGAGACGCCTTACCTGAAGAACTGGAACATGGACATGCTCATGGGCCAGATGGACATCATCATCACTAAATTAACCCCTTCAAATGCCCTGTTCTTAGAATAGGGCATTTGTCGTATTGGGTGAGTTTACAAATCCTAATATTTTTGAAGAAACAAATGATCCTAACTTTTATGACTGAGGAGGTTATTATCGGTGTGATAAAAAAGGCTTTGCTGATTGGTTTCTTCGTGGCATTTATGGCCTAACTAATCACAGAAATTGGAGTAAGGTTTTTTCGATAGACTGTTTGGACAACAGGGGTGATTGATCCATCAGGTTTTGGCCTCCTTTGGGAGGCCATTTTTAGTTAGAAGCTAGTAGATTAGCCTGCTCTTCAGCCAATGCTTTAAGGCCTTCAATTCTCTCAGAGTCATAAAGCTTCAATGCTTTATTTAATTGTACAGAAGCCTTTTCAAAGCTTTGATCATTAAAGTGGGAGATTGCATCATTGTAATATTGTAGTCCTGCTAATTGAGTCAAATTGACTTTTCTAAAAATTGCATTGTCTGAAAGATCTACTTTTGGTGCCCCTAGTCGCTGATTTAATGACTTAAGCTCTACTGAGTCATTGGCTTTATAACCTTCTAAATAGGAAGCTACTTCTGCTGGGGCTGTAATCATTCCGCCAATTGGTAACGTACTTTCCAAAATAATGTCTTTCTCCTCGTGATTCACTACTATAAAAACATGGTAATCAGTTTCTACAACTTTGTATTCAAACCCATATCTATCTAAAAGAAGGGCCAATGCAGCGGAAGCACTAACACAATCATATTTGCCTTCTTCAAGCATATCATTGAATGTGGAATGTTGCTCGTAGGTTTTGAATAGCTGCTGATGAGATTTTTCGAAAATATTGCGGAGCACATTTAAGTGTGTCCCTTTTTTATTGTATTTCTTGTCCAGATCAGCTAGTAAATTATCCCATTTGACATCCGAAAGAGATTTTTCAGCCTGCACTGCTCTAAAAAGTAAGAATGGACTTTGTCGACCAGCCTCCCAAAGTTCCTTCTCTAAATTATTGTCAAAACGTAAATCCTCAGAAATTCCAATACCATCCTGAGCCATGGCAAAAATGCCGATGGTGAATAATAAAAGATATGTGAGTACTACTTTTTTCAAACTGAGTGAAGCTAATGTTATTAAACATACGACCAATGTTACGTAAAGTTAACAATTTGGTAACATTAAACCATATGATGATCCAAAACTTAACATTGGAGTAATGAAAGAGCTCAATTTTTAGGCTCAGTTGTATTATTTGGACAACAGGAATAGCTTCAAGTTTTTAAAAAATGTTGAGCAAGTTCGTTTGAAATTCTGTTTGGTAAAGAATTACACAGATGCTAAATTGAAATTGCCAATAGAAAATATAGAGACTGAATATTTCTTACTCGTGGTGGTAAGGTTCATTTCTTAGAATAGTAAACCCCCTATAAAGCTGCTCTATAAAAAATGGGCGAATCATTTGATGCGAAAAAGTCATCTTTGAAATGGAAAGTTTACCGTTTGCACGAGCATAAACTGCTTCAGAAAAGCCATAAGGCCCACCGATTATAAAAATCAATTGCTTCAGTCCGCTATTCATTTTCTTTTGTAGAAACTCAGAAAAATCCATAGAACTATAGCTTTTGCCTCGCTCGTCCAATAGAAGTACCTCGTCTGAGGGAATGATATTTTTCAGAATCAGTTCACCTTCTTTTTCCTTTTGGAGGACTTCAGAAAGAGATTTAGTGTTTTTCAAATCTGGGATCACTTCAAAATCAAACTTGATATAAAAGTTCAGGCGCTTGCTGTACTCCTCGATCAGAGAAAGGATTGCTTTGTTGTCAGTTTTACCTATTGCGATAAGTTTTATTTGCATTCCCAAATATCTAGAATTTCTATTTATGGTCTATAAATGTATCTGAAAGGTCTAAAATTGGGGTGTCTGATATGTACATGGTTTTTAATCACCGAATGAAAGACAATTCTTAAAAAACTGAAAAACAATTGATTATAAGTAGTGTTATAGGGGTATTCAACCAATATTAAAATTAACACTTAACAACAATGAAAAAATTAGGAATAGTAATGATGCTCACTATGCTAATAGTTGCATCTTCTTTTGCACCAAAAATGAATGCAGTCCATGAGACAAAAATTGAAGCTGATATCGTTGATTTGGCAATTTCCCAAGATTTCTTAACTACTTTGGTAGCAGCTGTGAAAGCAGGAGATTTGGTGGGTACTTTAAAAGGAGACGGACCGTTTACAGTATTTGCTCCTACCAATGATGCTTTTGCGAAGCTACCTGCTGGAACAGTAGAGAATTTACTAAAGCCAGAAAACAAGGCTCAATTGGTAAAAATTCTTACTTACCATGTAGTACCAGGTAAAGTGATGTCTTCTGACTTGAAAAACGGTCAAATGGCAAAAACTGTAGAAGGAAGCTCAATCAAAGTGACTTTGATGAATGGAAAAGCAATGATCAACAATGCAACAGTAACAGCTGCAGATATTGAAGCAGATAATGGAGTAGTTCACGTGATCGATACAGTGATCATGCCTCCAATGTAATTGAATAGTTGTTTTCAACCCTTTGAAGCCTATCCTTTTGGATGGGCTTTTTTTTGTGAAAGCCTGAAATGTTGTCTAGCTTTTAAAATCAGAGATAAAATTTTCAGTAATTTCTCGATTTTTAAATTGGATATCTAAACCTGTAAAATGCAAAAAGCCTCCAATTTAAGGAGGCATTTTGCGATGTATTGATATGTGCTTATTTGATCAGTTCTTTACGCTTCAGGATTGTTTCCATAAATTTTCGCTCATTATCTGAGTTGAAAATCCGGAAAGGAAGATGTATAAATTGAGCTTTGGACATATAAAGAACGAAAGCGTCTTTTCTTACTTCAGCATTTTTGATCATGTTCCATTGCACGGGCATGCCTTGTTTGGTATTAATTTTCATCAGGATCTGACGGCTGTCGATTTCATAAGCCATTTTATCGAAAATCACCTTGTTTTGCTCCATCTGAGTCACTCCTGTAAACTGGATCGCCCAAAACAGCACATAAAGTCCGTATGCTATCAATGCGCCGATGATCCACCATATCGAGGGAATCCAAAAATAACCGCACATAATTACTAATGCTATTGGGATAACCCACCATTGTTCCTTCAAAACATTGACCAAAGCCATTTTAATATAGGTGCCAGTAGGGAGTTGATATTTTTTTGTTTTTACTATCATCACTTTTCTTTTTCAGAGCGCAAATATCCACCTATCCAAGGGAATTAGCAAGCCCGCTTAAATCATAAAAAACATCTTTATTCGAAAACAAATCGGCGCTACCATTGATTTAAATCTTGTATTCAATTATATTATCTCAAACTTTTAGCGATGAGCAGTCTTGTAATCGATTTGATCCTTTGTGGTTTGGCATACGTCATCTTGATATATGTCATGGCGACTATGACTAAAAACTCTTTAAGAAAGGGTGGTAGGAGTGAAGATGATGGAGATGGCGGAGTAGAGGATTTTACACCACCAAAGATAGATTTACCTCCAGGGGTGCAATGGCCAAGTGATTCACCAAAATCGAGAATTCCTGAGCCCGTCGAATTTTAATGACACTTGTTGCAAACTCCTTGTACTAATAAATTCATTTCCTTCTTTCTAAACCCTGAAGGAAGTTTGATGCTCGGAAGGGTAATAGATTCTAGACAGGTGGTTTCTCCACAGATTTCACATTTAAAATGGACATGTTCGTGGTTATGATCTGCCTCTTCATGTGAGCATAGCGCATATTTAGTGGCTCCACTATCATCAAGTACTTTATGCACTACGTCTTTATCTACAAAAGTTTTTAGCGTGCGATAAATCGTCACCCGATCAAACTGGCTATCCAGTGATTCCTCTAAATCCGAGTGAGCCAAAGCCACTTGCTTGTCCAGAAACTCTCGGATAATCTCCTGACGACAATCTGTGATGCGTAGTTTATGACTTTGAAGTATGGAAAGTGGTGAGGACATGTTCATGTGTTTGAAACAAAACTAATCAAAAATTGATTTCAAGACATTCGTTTCTCGCAGCAGCGCGGCGACGAAACGTTTTTTTACTATTAAAATCATGGATTAGTTGTGCCCAATTTTTTTCAAAGGTGAGTTAATTATAAAAAAGCAGACCCTGAATAAAAAAGATAAAAAGGAAATCGCTGGGTCGTTGCGTCGCCGCGAGAAATTTTACAAAAAAAATGGGCGCCAAAACTGACGCCCATTTATACTTTGTATTTTCAAACTCTTACTTTGGATCTAGAATAGTGTTTACTCTTTCTAATGCATCCTCAAGGTGAAGCTTAGACATTCTGTCTGAAGTTCTAACAATTGCTGCTCTGATGTCTCTCTGTAAGATTTTCAATTCGCCTCTAGCCATCGGTCTGATGTCAGACTGAGAAGCATTGATCTGCGGGCCTACATATCTTCTGAAAGAGGCAGGGATAGTTGGTCCATCGCTGGTCATCAAATATTCCATACGCTCGATATAAGCTCTTTGTAATGCTCTTCTGTGAACATCGATTGTCTTACCGGACGATAGCTCAGTCCAGATGCCTTTTCTCAGGTCATCGAATAGCTCTGTCATCTTATATGCTTCATTGCCATTCAAGGCTTCGTTTTCGATTACTCGGCCTAGTCTTCCTAAGTCAAGTACTGAATTCAACGTGCCTGCCTGTACTCCACGGATTCTTTCTAAAGCTCCAAAATCTTCTGTTCTTGCAAAGATGTCATCTTGCATCATCCATTCTGGCGTAGTGAAAAGCTCTTTGTTCAAGAAATCAACAGCTGACTTCTGAATTTCTTTTGAAGTATGTGTATACACTGGTAGATCCTGTCCAACAGCTCTGTAAACTTCAGCTACACCACCGATATTGGTTCTTACATGACCCATGTATCTATTGAATTGCGTAAGCACCTGTCCATACATTTCTTCCAGATCGTCGAAATCTTTGTAAGGTTTGTCTGTTTCAGCAGTCCATTCCATCAGGTTAGGCATGATACGCTTTAAATTAGCGATACCGTACTCAGAAGCCTTCATAGAATTGTCTCCTAAATCTTCACTCTGCGCAGTAGGATCATAGCTATTGCCCTGACGTCCATATCGGTAGATAGGGTCACCTTGTTTTTCTAAAATCCACTTATCCAAAGTTGCCAACTCATCTTCTGGAGTAGCAGCATCAGGAATTGGTCTATAACCCCAAGCAACTGCATATTTATCATAAGGGCCTACGTTTGGCATTAAGCTAACACCTTCGTCACCTGGCTGAGCGATGTAGTTAAATCTCGCGTAATCCATGATTGAAGGAGCTGTTCCCATTTCTTTGGTAAATGCCGCATCTCTTAGTTTTTCCACTGGATAAGCATGAGAAGATGCAAAGTTGTGAGGAAGTCCAAGTGTATGACCTACTTCGTGAGAAGAGACAAACTGTACCAAGCGGCCCATCACTTCGTCTTTGAACTGAACACTTTGTGCCTCAGGATTGATCGCTGCTGTCTGGATGAAGAACCAGTTTCTCAATAGGTTCATTACGTTGTGATACCATCCGATATCAGATTCTAATATTTCACCTGATCTTGGATCAGACACGTGAGGTCCATAAGCATTCTGGATATCGGAAGCGAAATATCTGATCACAGAATATCTCGCATCTTCAGGGCTCCAATCAGGATCTTCTTCTTTAGTAGGAGCTAATTTAGCAACGATAGCATTTTTGAAACCTGCTGCCTCAAAAGCAACCTGCCAGTCATTTACACCAGCGATCAAGTATGGAATCCACTGCTTAGGAGTAGCAGGGTCGATGTAATAAACAATTTGCTTCTTAGGCTCTACTAATTCTCCAGCCTTGAATTTCGCCATGTCCTCATCCTTCACTTCCAGTCTCCATCTGTCAAGGAAGGTACGGCTCTGCGCTTTTTGAGCATCAGCTCCATAATCTACAATCGAACGGCTAAACCAACCTACACGCTGATCACCTAATCGCTGCTTCATTGGCTCTTTTGGAAGAAGTAACATGGAAGAATTCATCTCCAATGTAATTGAACCAGTAGAACTATTTGATGGAGGGTCATTTGCAAGATAAGTCATCACGTATCGCGCTTCGATATTGATTGGATACGTATTGATGTGACTTATGTACGATCTGTCTGTATCTAGTCGAGTGACTTTATATTGCGTACGCTCATTTTTCGGAAGTCCAACTGCCTGTACATCTTTTGCCCATAGATCCGTCGCCTCTATTACGATTCCAGTAGAATCTGTAGCGAGAGATTTGATAGCAAACTTCTGTAGGATTGGCTCCAGGTTGGAATTTTTAACAGCTAACGCGATAGGAAGGGAATCTGCTGCAAAATTATTTACAGAGATAACTTTAAGGTGAATATCGTTGTTGTACTTTTCCCAACGAAGCATTAGCGTATTGGTGCGCTCTCCACCATAGCCAATTCCATCGGCAGTTTTGGCAATGGTAGTGACCATCAGCATGTCTCTTCCTAGAAGGGAATCTGGAATTTCGTAATAGTATTTGTCTTCAATTTGATGAACTTTGAAAAGTCCATCTTTTGATTTTGCCTTGGCAGTGATTACCTCTTTGTAAGGTTTTGGATCTGAATCATTACCTTTTGGTTTGGCTGGGGTTGCTGGTGTAGCCGCTTCTTTCTTGGCATCCTTTTTCTTCTTTTTCTGAGCAAAAGTATCCGTAGAATAAAACATCACACCTATTACACCAAGGACTAATGTTAATCTCCTGAGTAATGTGGGTAGCGTATTTCTCATAGTTATTATTTGGTTAGGTATTTTCTAAACCGTGAATTTCTAGAAAGGATCTGTAAAGAGCATCCATTTTTGATGAACGGTGTATATGTAAATTTAAAGGCAGAACTGTGAACGATAGACAAAATACAGTTGTAATTGGAGGTGGACTGGCAGGTTTGATTTCAAGTTATTTATTGGCCAAAGCCGGACGAGAAGTACTTTTGGTCGAAAAGAAAAACTATCCTTTTCACAGGGTTTGCGGGGAATACTTATCCAATGAAGTACTTGATTTTTTACAAAGGGAAGACCTGCTGCCCAGTCAATTTGAATTGCCTCAAATCAACAGGTTCTTGTTTTCCGATACTGGAGGGGAAAGCGTTTCCACACCTTTAGATTTAGGAGGTTTTGGGATTAGCCGGTACGTGCTAGATGATCACATCTATCATAAAGTTTTGGAAAAAGGAGGTGCCGTGCAAACGGGAGTGCAAGTAGAGTCTGTGGTCTTTGATGAGAATGAGAGTTTTTTCAAGATTGAATTGGCAGATGGATCACAGTTGAGGGCTGAAAATGTAATCGGAGCTTTTGGTAAGAGATCTAAATTGGACAAAAGACTTAAGCGAGCTTTCATCGAAAAGAGAAGTCCGTATATAGGAGTTAAATATCACATAAAGACTGATTTCGATAGAAGCACAGTTGCGCTTTATAATTTCAAAGGCGGGTATTGTGGACTGAATACCATAGAAGATGGCAAAGTTAACTTGTGCTATCTGGGAGATAGGGGGCAATTGCGGGAATACGGCTCAATTGAGGCAATGGAACGAGAAGTATTGTGGAAAAATCCCAGCCTGAAACCATTTTTCACAGAAAGTGAAATTCTCTTTGACAAGCCGGAGGTGATCAATGAGATCAATTTTGAGCGAAAGGAGCCTGTGGATAATCATATACTCATGGCAGGCGATTCAGCTGGATTAATCACTCCACTCTGCGGCAACGGAATGGCTATGGCTATTCATGCTGGGAAATTGGCAGCGGACGCAATTTTGGAAGGAAAATCCAGAGAAGAAATTGAGGCGCGATATGTGCATTCCTGGAAATCACTTTTTGAGCGGAGACTTTGGCTAGGAAGGAAGGTTCAACGCCTTTTCGGATCTAATCAAGCGTCAGTTTTGACAAGAATGTTAATTCAGCATGTGCCTTTTATTTCAGACCAAATCATAAAAAACACCCACGGAAAACCTTTTTAATAACCCAAAGCTTGCACTATCTGTGTGTTTTCCAGAAAGTAATAAATGAAAAATGCGTTGAGTGCAAGTGCAGAGAAGTAGTTCATTCCCATCGCCCAATTATAATTTGCATATTTCGTTGGGTTTAGTCGGATAAAGCTAAACCATGTCAAAAAGTAAAGCATAATCGGAGTCATCGCAGCTAGATAAATCCAAAGAATATCGAGTTGATTTCGATCCAAGAAAAACCAGGCGAATCCTGCACCGGTCACCATAAATGTCAAGGCTGAAAAAAGGAAAGTGCCTTTGATTCCCAATACCAAACTTAAGGTCCGGTCGCCTCTCCTTGCATCTTCTCCATGTTGATAAACCTGTGTCAGAGGATAATTCCCCCAAAGCATCAAGCTTGTTAATAGCCCTGGGATAAATACGTGAGGCTTGTAAAGGACTTCCCAACTTAAATTGCTCAGGCCGGCATAAGCGATGGCGAAGGTGAAATATCCTTGGAAAAACCCAGCAATAAACCAACTCAGCCAGGGGTACTTTTTGATCCTGATGGCGGGATGAGAATAGGCCATACTCACCAGCCCATAAATCAAAATCATAAGCGCAACACTGAAATTGATACTTGCACCGATCCCTATCGCAAGTAGGAATAATACCTGTGAAAGCCAAAAGAGGTCTTTGGTGACTTTTGGTGGATGCTTCAGTCCTCCGATACTTTCTTCGTCCTTATCAAAATAACTGTTGTAGCCGTTACTCGATGGGTAGAGAAAAAGATGAAGAGCAATGAAAACCCAGAGGATTCTGGACTCATTATGATTGGGCGTGAGTGCCAAAGCAAAGAAAAAGATAGGCATCAAAAAGAGCGAAAAGGGAATTCGAAGATGCTTAAGGCTAGAACTAGAGATCATATCGTCCTTGAGGTTGAGCTGATAACTATTCCAGCTGGACATAGTTACCATACATTCAGCCAATTTAGATATATTCAATTAACTTGATATTATGAACTTCAAATTAGGGGAATCAAATCTTTAAGGATTTATTTAATGACAGAAATAGAATCAACAAATAGTTTAGGCACGATGGGTATTTCCTCAGGTTCAATCTGCTGTTTATGATTAGTGGTATCGTAAGCATAGGCGTAGCTAATCCAGGCAACCCAATAGATCAATCAGCCATAGCTAGCTTTATGCAGAAAGCACATCAGCTGGATGAGGTGGAGTCTCGTAAATTGGGCTTTTTGTATAGGAAGTCCGGGATTTCTAGCCGTTATAGTGTGTTAAGTGATTTTGAGAAGTCGGATCCTAAAGACTTCTCCTTTTTTCCGAATTCTAAAGACTTTGAACCTTTTCCCGGTACTAAAGCAAGGATGGAAGTTTTTCGTCAGACTGCACCGAATCTCTGTGAAGAGGCTGTGATAAATTGCCTTTCAAAATCTGATGTAAAAGCTCAGGAGATTACGCATTTAATTTTGGTGTCCTGCACCGGAATGATGGCTCCGGGAGTAGAGTTGGCCTTGATGAAAAGTCTTAAGCTAGATGATGCCGTAGAACGGTACTGCGTACACTTCATGGGATGCTATGCGGCGTTTACAGGGTTGAAATTGGCAGATAAAATTGTTAAGGCAGAGCCAGATGCTAAAGTAATGTTGGTTTGCGTGGAGTTGTGCACCTTGCATTTTCAGAAGGAATATGTGGAGGATAATATTCTTGCAAATTCACTTTTTGGCGACGGGGCGGCTGCGGCTTTGGTGATGCGGTCCGAAAAGGGATTGAAAATCAAATCGTACCTCAGTCAGGTACTTCGTGAAGGCGAGGAAGATATGGCTTGGGGGATCGGAGATTTTGGTTTTGAGATGCGTCTAAGTAAGTATATTCCAACGCTTCTTGATCAAGGCATTGGCCAATTGAAAGAGAAATTTGAGCAGAAATTCAAGTTATCCACTGTGGATAACTTTGCAATTCATCCTGGTGGAAAGCAGATACTGCAGAAAGTTCAAGAGGCATTTGGTCTCAAAGAATCGGTCAATGCTCATGCAATGGAAATACTTAAGCAGTTTGGAAATATGTCATCTGTCACCATACTATTTGTATTAGAGAGAATGATGCGTGACGAGCAAATTCAGGGAAATATACTTTCTATGGGATTTGGTCCTGGGCTTACGTTAGAAACTTTACTTCTGGAAAAGTGATGGGCAAATTTGCGCAGCGAAGTGAAGAGAAAGAATTGATGGACGACCTCAATTGCTCTGGAGAGGAACTTAACCAGACTTTGCGAGAGCTAAAAACCATTAACCGCTGGCTGGGGGGAAATTATGTGACTACTGTTGGCTTGGCAAAGATTTTTAAGAGTTATCCACAAGATTCCTATACTGTAGCAGACATTGGCTGCGGTGGAGGTGATATGATCAGAGTGATGAATAACTGGGCCAAAAGTCGTGGAAAAGCGGTTAATTTTATTGGAATCGACGCAAACAGGAACATTATTGACCTTGCGCGGGTTAGATTATTTGACTTAACAGAAGTCACTTGGGAAACTCAAAATGTCTTTGAAGCTGAATTTTCTATAGAAAAAGTTGATATCTCTACGTGTACGCTCTTTACACATCATTTTACAGACAGCGAGTTAGTAGAATTGCTGGACTCTCTTCGAGCAAAATCCCGCTTAGGAATAATCATTAACGATTTGCACAGACATCCACTTGCTTATTATAGCATTAAGTGGTTGACTCGGGTATTTAGCAAGTCAAAAATGGTTCGGAACGATGCATGTTTATCGGTTTTGCGTAGCTTTTCGAGATCAGATTGGGAAAGGGTTTTGCAATCTGCATTTATAGAAAATTTTAAAATTAGCTGGCATTGGGCTTTTCGTTGGCAAGTGACTATTTATTTTAAAGAATCATCAACCAAAATTAATTAACATGGAATTTTCTCAGGAAACGGTAAATGCATTTTATGAACGTGCGATAGACATGGCGTACTTAATTGTACCAAGAATCATATTTGCCATAATTTTTTACTTTGTAGGTAAACTTATTGTAAATGCCCTTTTAAAGGGATTGAGAAATTTCATGGAAAAGAGGGAGACTAATCCTTCTCTAAATGAATTTCTTTTTGGGTTTGTTAAAATCGTATTATACATCACTTTATTCATGGGTGTGGCCAGTATTTTGGGAGCACCACTAGGATCTACAGTGGCTATATTTGGTGCCGCAGGCTTGGCTATAGGTTTGGCCTTGCAAGGTTCTCTTTCAAATTTTGCAGGGGGTATTCTGATTTTAGGATTTAAACCTTTTGAAGTCGGAGATGTAATAGTGGCTCAAGGGCATACAGGGACCGTAGACAAAATTCAGATTTTGTACACTCACTTGATGACTTTCGACAATAAAGAAGTCGTTCTTCCAAACGGTAGTCTTGCAAATTCAGATATCGTAAATATGAGTACCCAGGCAACTCGAAGAACAGAACTGAATGTTGGGGTGGCTTATGGTACTAATATTAAACAGGCTAAGGAAATCATTCTGAATATCTTCGAAAATGATCCTCGCGCCCTAAAAGACCCTGCACCTTTCGTAGCGCTAACCAATTTTGGAGATAGCTCTTTGGACTTGGTGGTTCGTGTTTGGGCCAAATCAAGTGAATTGTGGCCGATGCACTTTGACGGAATGGAAGCGATCAACACGGAATTTGAAAAGGCGGGAATTGAAATCCCTTTTCCTCAGCGTGTGGTTCATCAGATCAAAGAAAAAGCAGCGGAAGAAAAGGCAAATTCTTAAAGTGAAGCTCAATAAACAGAAAGGCGATCAAACGATCGCCTTTCTGTTTTTAAAACCTTTTTATGATTTCATCAAGTGACTTTCTTTTTATATCTGGCACATAGGTTTCTGCCTTTGGATAACCCACTGGAATGAGCAAATAGGGTTTTTCATTAAATGGTCTTGCAAGAATCTCACTCAGGAAATTCATCGGGCTTGGCGTATGGGTCACTGCGGTGAGTCCTGCTTGATGAATTGCAGCTATTAGAAATCCACAGGCAAGTCCCACGGATTCGTTCACATAATAGTGCTGAACCTTTTTACCGTTTTCCATTCCATAGGATTGCTTAAACACCACAATCAAATAGGGAGCTTCTTCCAAAAAAGGCTTTTCCCAGTTTGTTCCCAATGGTTTTAAATCAGCTTTCCATTGATCCGGCATCCGGCTCGAATAGCTGATTTTTTCCTCCTCTTCGGCAGCATCTCTGATTTTCTTTTTGATAGCAGGATCTGAGATTAAGCAAAAAGTCCATGGCTGCTTGTGCGCGCCTGAGGGAGCTGTACTTGCTGTGAGGATTATGTTTTCCAGAATCCCGATTGGAATTGGACGTGAATCGAATTCTCTAACTGTCCGACGTTGATCCATTTCCTGGTAAAATTGCTCCGATCGCAAGGTCATTTCCTCCAGACTGAGCTGCGGACGCTCATATCTGACATGCTCAAAACCCTCAATTATTTTCTTGTCCATAAAAAAACGGCTAAATCGAAAGATAGCCGTTTTGATTTTATAATTGGAGTTGAATTAATCCAGTGTAACTGGTAACGATCCGTTTGGATAGAAGATTGTAGCCATTTTATCACAGGCTCCATCTCCGTAATCCACCGTGATGTCAATACCATTGTACTGAAATGCCAATATTCCAGAACTTGGGATTCTCACTCCTGAATCAATACAGCTTTTTGTGTAAACCAATGCCTCAGTAACTGAAGTTGTATAGTTAAGTCCTTCACGACTTGTGCCGGAAGCTGTACCTGTAATGGAAGCTTCATATTCTCCCTGTGTACCAAGTTTGATGACACGGACTTGGTCACTTGTCAACGAGACAAACGTATTATCAAGCCAAGTGACTTTTCCATTTTGGATTTTTACTTCCAAAGTGATCGTGCCATTCTCGAGGCTCACACCTTTATTAGTAAGTGTTCTTGTGCCTTCGATTTTATGACCATTGACTTCATAGCCTTCAAATGTAGTGGTGATTTTTGCACCAGTAATTAATAGGTTGCCAGTGTAGGCCAAATTCACGATTCCTTTTCTAATGACGCCATTCTCGCTGGTGCAGCCATCACCAAAATCAACTTTAATTGTCTTTGTGCTTTCATCTAAGGTGATTATTGCTCCTTCACAAATATTAGAAGCTGGGATATTTACAGAAGTTCTTGCGCTGAGTCCGCTAGTGCTCAGAACTGAGAGTGTAAGGTTATCCAAATCCTCAAATGCCATATTGACTTCCAGGTCTTCAGTGACAACTGCAAGATTTGGTACTGGCGGTTCTTCATTCATATCACAGCTGGATACGAGCATGATGCCGAAGATCATCAGAAATAAAATTGCGGGGTTAAGTGTCTTTTTCATGGTCTTTTACGATAGATTTTGGTAATTATTTAGTTGGTTTTTTTATTGAACTGTTTGGCTTTTTGGACTTTCCGCCTACACATCCTATGTTTTGAGTAAATGAGATATCGTCAGGTAGAATTCCCATTCCCTCCGAAAGGTCCCAGTCCTCAGCTTCTATTTCCTTTTCAGTCGTTTTTTTAGGTTTGGCATTTTTCATAATTCCAATGTAGTTAATGATAAACGTCTAGGACTTGCTAAAAATTTGAATAGGTGACAAGGATTGCGCCAATTTGATTAGTTAGCTTAATTCAATTCCTATCTTTGGGCATGAAAGGATTTGATTTTGAAAATTCTAATCTGTCGGAAAAACTGAAAGCTGTTAAAAGTAAGGTCGGAACCTACTCTTTATTGCGTTTGGTGGTCTTTTTTGGCATGGGAGGATTGTTTGTTTTGGCGGTAGCGGAGAGTCCAGTTTGGTTATTGTTTTTTGCAGTCTCGGTAGCCATTTTCATTTCTTTGATTAGAAAGTATAATTATCAGAAAGATCAGGAGGCTATTTATTTAGCGCTTCGGACCATGAATCTGGCTAGAGAAAAGCGAGTTGGCAGAAACCTAAAAGATCTTGATGCTGGTGGTGAATTTCAAGAAAAAACTCATCCTTTCTCCAATGACCTGGATCTATTTGGAGACCACTCCTTATTCCAACTCCTGAATCACACGGTGTCTAAGAAAGGCAAGGAAATCCTTGCTGCCAAAATGAAATCTGAGTTTGACTTGGACAAAGCTGGGGCATTTCGAGAAGCCTCTAATGAGTTATCCTTAAAATCTGAGTTTCTTCAAGCGATGGAAAGCATAGGAATTGCTTTTTATAATGAAGAAAAATCAACCTCAAGCTGGATCAAGTGGCTGGAAGAAAGTGATAAAAGTAACCTGTTAATTACCGTTGGCGCTTTACTTGGTCCAATCGGAGGTCTGACGCTTTCCGTTTTAATATATATAGGAATAGTCCCTGGAGCACTTTTCGGTGTTTGGATTTTGATTGGGATGGCTTTTTTGGGAATGGTATTTAAGCCATTAAAAAAAGCTGCTGACTCAATTCCAAGTCGCCACCAATTGAAAACCTATCGTTATTGGCTGGCTGTGTTAGAAATGGAACCCATGCAATCAACTCTTTTAAGCGAAATGCAAGCACCGTTTCTGACCAAAGGGATTAAAGCGTCAACACTTTTTAATCAGTTGGATAGCTTAGGACTTTGGATGCAAAACCGGATAAATATTCTGTATATCCCGATCAACTTCATTTTTTGGACAGACTTGTTTTTATTCGTCAGACTTGTTTCTTGGAAGAAAAAATATGGTCACCTAGTTGCTCACTTTCCAGCTCAGCTAGTAGAATGGGAAGTGTTGATTTCCTTAGGGGCATTTGAAAATGAAGTTGGTGGGTCTGGAAAGATTGTTTCTATAGAAAAGGGAATCAAAGCAAAGTCAGTCTCTCACCCATTGCTTTCACCTGGAATTGCGGTTCCTAATGACTTCGAGATTGATGGGAATCAGCGAGTCATTTTGCTCACAGGGGCAAATATGAGTGGAAAGACCACCTTTATGCGAACGCTCGGGATTAATTGTGTGTTGGTCAATCTAGGTTTAAGACCTTTCGCTGAGGAATTTGGGTTTAGTGACTTTCAACTTTACACCAGTATGCGTAATGCGGATAACTTGGGAGAAAGTGTAAGTTCGTTTTACGCGGAGCTCAGCAGGATTAAGAAACTGATCGATAGAATCGAGAAAGGAGAGCAAATTTTCTTCCTGCTGGATGAAATCTTGAAGGGAACAAACACCGAAGATCGTATCGCTGGCTCAGAAGCATTGATCAGGCAAGTGAATGATACCAATGCGTTTGGAATCATCAGTACGCACGATATTGAGTTAGCAGAATTGGAAGAAAGAATGAGTACTGTGTGGAATTACAGTTTTCATTCTGAGATTCACGATCAGAATATTGATTTTGATTACAAAATTAAACGGGGGGCATGCCCGAGTTTCAATGCACATAAACTCATGGAGTTGATGGGAATTCGTTTTCAGTAAGAAATGTGAGTTCTGTTTCTTGAGATTATCTTATTTTTGATTACAAATAAACTATGGCAATACCATCGCAATCACCCATTTTGGGAGTCCTCGGAGGAGGTCAATTGGGCCGAATGCTTATTCAGTCGGCAATCAACTATAATCAGGATATCCACATTTTGGATCCAGATCCGAACGCGCCATGCAAGGATCTATCACAGCGATTTACTGTAGGCTCCCTCAAAGACTTTGATACTGTTTATGCATTTGGTCACGGCTGTGATGTAATCACGGTGGAGATTGAAAGTGTTAATACCGAGGCGCTTGAAAAATTGCAGCGTGAAGGAAAGAAGGTTTATCCACAGCCTGATATTCTGAGCTTGATAAAGGATAAGCGTAAGCAAAAGCAGTTTTATCAGCTGAACGGGATCCCTACTGCGGACTTTATTCTGACTTCTGATAAAGCTGAAGTTATCCACAATGCGGATTTTCTTCCCGCAGTAAATAAACTGGGGAAAGAAGGCTATGATGGACGCGGTGTTCAGGTATTGAGATCTGAAGCTGACTTGGACAAGGCCTTTGATGCACCTGGTTTGCTGGAAAAACTAATCGACTTTGATAAGGAAATTGCAGTCACTGTAGCAAGAAATGAGGCCGGGGATTTAATAGCTTATCCTGCTGTAGAATGTGCTTTTCACCCAACGGCTAATTTGGTGGAGTTTCTTTTTGCGCCAGCAGAGATCAGTAAAGAAGTAGCAGAAAAAGCTGAAGAGATCGCTAAGGATGTGATTCTCAAACTTGGAATGGTAGGGATTTTGGCTGTAGAGATGTTTGTCACCAAAGATGGGGAAGTACTGGTCAATGAAGTAGCGCCTCGTCCTCATAATAGTGGGCATCATACCATAGAAGCTAATTTTACCTCGCAATTTGAGCAGCATTTACGCTCCGTGTTGAATTGGCCGTTAGGTAATCCTGACCTGAGATGCCCAGCTGCAATGATTAATTTGCTCGGAGAAGATGGCTTTACAGGGCCAGTTTTGGTAGAAGGGCAGGAGGAAGCGCTTGCAGAACAGGGAGTTTACATTCATCTGTATGGCAAGAAAGTCACTAAGCCTTTTAGAAAAATGGGACATGTGACCATAGTATCGGATACCGTTGCAGGCTTGAAAGAAAAAGCGCAGCGAATAAAAGAGTTAATCAAAATCAAATCTATATCATGAATCCACAGGTAGGAATTATCATGGGCAGCCAATCGGATCTTCCGATTATGGCAGAAGCTGCGCAAATGCTAGAGGAATTAGGAGTACCCTATGAGCTAACAGTAGTTTCTGCACACAGAACCCCACAGCGCATGATTGATTATGCACATTCAGCTAGGGAGCGTGGGATTAAGGTTATTGTGGCAGGAGCGGGTGGTGCGGCGCATTTGCCGGGAATGGTAGCTTCGATGACTAGCCTTCCCGTAATCGGAGTTCCTATCAAAAGCTCAAATTCCATCGATGGCTGGGATAGCATTTTGTCAATTTTGCAAATGCCAGGAGGTATTCCTGTAGCAACAGTTGCATTGAATGGCGGGAAAAATGCCGGTATTCTTGCTGCTTCAATTGTGGGATCATTCGATTCTAAAGTTGGAGAAAGCTTGGATGCGTATAAAAAGACACTGAAGGAAAAAGTAGAGGAATCTGCCGCTCAGATAGAAGCTAAAGGCTGGAGAGAGATTTTAAAGAAATAAAAAAATGCGGCTCTTGAGCCGCATTTTTACTTGTTACTATGAATTGGAAAAAGATAATTCGATTTAAAATCGGAGATGTGCCTTGGGAAGTTCCCTTAGACGTGTTAGTCCTATTGGGAGTGATCACGTTGGTCTTGATGGGTGTTGGGGCTTATTTCGGATTCCAATTTGGAAGTGGTTAATCCGTAAAGATTCCCCATCCGTCATCATTTTTCTCAGTAGAGTCAAATCCCTTTTGCCACTCAATAAAGAGCATACGATATTCTTCTATAGCTTCTCTTAGCAATTCCAAATGCTCCTCTGCGTGGGTTTCTTCCATTCCCAATTGATAAGTCATGGTGTTTAGGCTTTTAGCATGTACTTTCATGATTACTGCCTTTTCCATTTTGAGGACGTAGTCAGAGGTAGCTTCAGCAGCAGCAAATTTGGCACTCAAAACCATCGCATCTTCCATCATGATATTACCATAAAGCTCCTTTCGAGCCTCATCTAGACTTCCTACCAACGCTCGGGTTAAGGCAAAGATATCCTTTGCCTTTTTCATTAATGGGTGCTTATAGATGTTTCCGTGTTCCTTGCGCGCATCGAATTCATCGTCTTCGTCCCATCCTGACTCATCATCATCGTCATCATCCCACATAGGACCGAAGTTTTTAGAAAGGTAATTTATCTTCTTCTCCCTCCGAATGGAAAGTATCCATTTCAGGCAGATTTGAAGGGGCCGATCCACCGCCATTTTTATCTACTTTGAAAGCCTTCACTTCAGTGTACCATCGGCCATTGTATTCTCTACTTTCTACGTCTATGCTCATGGTTACATTTTCACCTTCGGAAATAGCAAATTGATCGATTTTATCTCCCCAAACTGACACACAAACCTTTTTGGCGTATTGCCCTGAGGTTTCCAGTATATATTCTTGCTTTTTCCAAGAGTTACCGCTTTTTGATGTTCCACCTACTTCGGGTAGTTTTTGGATAATTTTTCCGCTCAATTCCATTGTATTTATTTTAAATTTCTATCTACGCGAAGTTACACAAAGCACTTGAAATGTTCTGGTTGGACGGGTTCAATTTACTTCGTTCTTAATGTGAATTTTAACATTTTTTGGCATAAACATTGGTTAATGAGTAGTCTGGATTTTGTATGTTTCAAAGAAAATATCGTTTTCGGCTTTATTTGAAAAATAAAATTTGGATTGTGTTCTTCTTATGCTTTGTGAAATAAAATCCTTGAATTTTCTTTGCAGAGTTGTTTTCGAAATCCTACTTTTAAAAACATTTCTTTTTCTTTCACCCTTACTGGATACTATGGCCTAGACCTTTACGTTTATAATAAACCAACTTAAAATGAGTAAACGAATTGGTCCTAAGGACAGCGAATTGATTGCACAGTATCGAAATGGTAGTGATGCTGCCTTTGATCTATTAGTAGATCGCTATAAAGGTAAAATGTACACCACAATATTTTTGATCGTTAAGGATCAGAAGGTAGCTGAAGATTTACTTCAAGATGTGTTTGTGAAAGTGGTCAAAACACTCAATTCAGATAAATACAACGAAGAGGGGAAGTTTCAGCCTTGGGTGATGCGGATATCTCACAATCTGGCTATTGATTATTTTAGAAAAGCCAAGCGATATCCAACCATACTGATGGAGGATGGTTCTAATATATTTAACTCGCTGAGATTTGCAGAGGAAAATGTGGAAGATCGACAGGTAAGGGATGAGAATATTGAGCTAGTGAAGCGCCTGATCGAAGAGCTTCCCGAAACTCAAAAGCAGGTCCTGATTATGCGTCATTATCTGGATATGAGTTTTCAGGAAATTGCTGATCAGACAGGTGTGAGTATTAATACTGCTCTTGGAAGGATGCGATACGCGCTAATCCATCTGCGGAAGAAGATGAAACAACTAAATTTTGCATATGATAAAACCATTTACCCCAAATGATCTGGTAAGATATATTTATCAGGAAATGTCGGAGGTAGAACAAGAACTCTTAGTGCAAGCCTTACACAGTGATGAATCACTGATGCAAGAATACGTAGAAATGCTGAGCACAATAGAGCAGATGGATCAAATCCAGCTTCAACCTTCGGAAAAAGTAGTACAGGCGATCAAATCGAGAGCCCAATCTACGGGACTCGAGCGAGTCTGAAAATATGGTAATCCCGCTCTTTTGGCGGGATTTTTTTATTGCAGTTCCTTGATAAAGGCTGCTGCTTGCTGAAACAATACAGGATAAGTTTCTAAGCTAAATCCATGTCCCTGATTCAGGACTTTGGTAAATTCATGCTTTACACCAGCCTCAGATAATTTTTCTTCTAAAATTTCACTTTGGGAAATAGGTACTACGTTATCTGCTGTGCCATGGAAAAAAATAGTTGGAACTGATTGACTATCAATAAATGTAATCGGGCTGGAATCGGCATAGGCTGTAGGATTTTCCATTGGACTGCCTCCTAAAAGTCCTCCGAGACCAGTAATTGTAAGGAAGCTATAGTCATATAATTCAGCTAGATCAGTTGGAGGAAAGAAAGCTACTACAGCTTTTAGATTGCCAACTGATTCATGCTTGTAGGCATGTAATAATGCTAAATGCCCTCCTGCACTTGCTCCTGCGAGAATGATAGTGTCAGAAATATTCCATTCAAGCGATTTGCTTAGAATATAGTTTATTGCCTCAATTACTTGATTTTCTTGGGTTGGAAATTTATTTGTTCCAGTTGTAAAGTTATATAAGCTGTAGTTGATAGATACAAAAGCATAACCTGGCAAAGCAGACGAAAGGGATGATCTAAATTGTTTAAATTCTTCTTTGCTACCTTCTACCCAAGCTCCTCCGTGAATATAGATTAGTAGGGGGGTATCTTTTGTTGATCTACCGGCAGGTAGGTACACATCCATCATTTGATTGGGCTCTGATCCATACGATTGATCGGATAAGTCTAATGATTCGAGTCCCTTTGATGGGTTTTCATCTCCATTGGAAGTGCAGCTCCAAAAAGCAGCAAGAATAAATATTCCAAATGTGATTTTTTTGGAGATGCAATAAAACCTATTCCTCATTTTCAAAACCATTTTATTAATGAAGCGATTATTTGTTTTGCCCTTACCCCATAAGGTGGCCTGAGTAGCGTAACATTATTGAACCCTACCCGTTGCCTGAGTACTCCTTTTTCATTGCTGAAAGCTAAAAACCCATGATAACCATGTGCTTTTCCTATTCCACTATTATTTACCCCACCAAATGGTAGTTCTAAATGGAGGAAATGTAAAACGCAGTCATTGATTACAGTATTCCCTGAGCTTGTTTCCTTTAAAACTTTTGAAGTATTTTCCTGATTCTTACCAAAATAGTAAAGTGCTAATGGCTTTGGTTTGGAATTGACATATTCTATAGCTTCTTCTAAAGTGCTGTAGCTTAAAATAGGTAAGATGGGGCCGAAGATTTCCTCCTGCATTACCTGCATTTCATCATCTACTTTGGTTAAAATAGTTGGGTCTATGTAGCGGGTTTGTGGGTTATAATTTCCTCCGAATGCTATCTCAGTACCCTTCAATAAAGCATCTTCCATAATTCCAGTCAGTCTTTCAAAGTGCTTATCATTTATCATCCTAGCCAAATCAGGTGATTTTTCTATTCCAGTGTAATCAGGATCGTACATTTTTTGTAAAGCTACCTTCAATTCCATGATAAGAGTCTCTTGAAGAGAATCATGTACTAATATATAGTCTGGAGCAATGCAGGTTTGTCCACAATTGACATACTTTCCCCAGATAATCTTTTCAGCAGCATCTTTACAATCAGCATCCTGCGCTAGAATAACAGGAGATTTCCCACCCAACTCCAACGTGACAGAACTTAGATTCTCAGCTGCAGCTTTCATGACAATTTTCCCAACTGCCGGGCTTCCAGTGAAAAATATATGATCAAAAGGTAGTTTAAGTAGTTCGGTTGAAACTTTAACTTCACCTAAAACTACTGCGACTTCACTTGGTTCAAAAAGCTCAGAAATCATTTTGGAGACCAGTTCAGAAGTATGAGGAGTCATCTCTGAGGGCTTTATAACGGCGGTACAGCCGGCGGATAGGGCTGAAATCAGTGGGCCAATAGTTAGGTTAAAGGGATAATTCCATGGAGATATAATCAGTGAAGTGCCTTTAGGCTCTACATATGTTTTGCTGGTTGTTCCTAGCATGGGAAGTGGGGTTGAGACCGATTTAGGTTTCATCCACTTTTTCAGGTTTTTAATACTATGATTGATTTCAGCAGTTACTGGGAATATTTCGCTGAGATCTGTTTCTGCTTCAGGCTTCCCAAAATCGTTCTTTAGCGCTTCACGGATCGCTTGCTGATTATCTTTTATCCAGTTTCTTATTTTTTTTAATCGATTTACCCTGTCTTCATAAGAAGAATTTCTCCATTTGAAGGAAGTCTCACGCTGAGACTGAAAAATAATTTCTGGATTTGGGTTTTTTAAAGATGAGTCTGTATTAATCATTTTTTTATCAACAAGGAATTTAATTTCTCGCTAAAAATAGGATTTTAATCGCATTTGGTTTGGAGAGAAATTCTGGGAGAAATAACCATAACTATTTAATTAAATATACTTTTAAACACAATAACAATAATTTCATATCTATAAAATTGTATTACATGCAATATTTTTTGCAGAAAAATTTGGATATGAAAAACATTAAAGTGTATTTTTACGACAAATAATTAGTGTTGTTTGGGGGGGAAGGCATCTCATTCGTCCATTTTTGAATGATGTGGGCTCCAAAGAATAAGGAAAAAAGTAGTTAGGAAAGAATGTTTTTTCTTTACGAAGTATCTGAAAAACAGAAGATTATAGATAGACAATTACGAACTAGAAAAATTTTAACTAATACCGATATGGACAGTACATCCAATTGTCAATTCAGCTCCCGACCACAGAAAAGTGGATTTTTCGAAAGGGGCATATTTCAAAAAAGGAGTCTTTGGTTTTTAACCTTCTTCTTCTTTTTAGCGGTGGGATCAGTTTTGCCAAACATGACATCTTTCGCTCAAGTAATTACCCCGACAACCCCATTTGTATTAACTAACCAGGGTTGTAATCAGCAAAATCTGAGAGTCACAGCTATTGAATTCAGGGCTGCTGATCCAGCAGACCTTGAAGGAACCCCTATAGGACAATTAGTTGTAGGTGAGATTTGGGCTACTTGGGCAGTTAGCGGTAATGGATATAATCCTCATATTCAATTTAATATTTCAATTGATGGGAATGCTCCGACAGCAATTGCTAACTGTGTTTCAGTGAAGAATAACGGTGTTGCTCGAAATATTATTGATGGAGAAACCTTTAAAATAGCAAATTTTTCATGGCCATACGGATCTGAATTATCTATAGATAATCTTTATATTCACTGGTTAACAGGAAATATAAATAGTGATACAGATGCTTGTCAAACATCCGCTGGAAACTCTCAGTGTTCTCGTCCCTCCGCGACATTTTTAGTAAGAACGCCATTGGTTGCCAATTTTGATTTCACTGCTAATTGTGATGATTTTACAGTTGATTTTGAAGATTTATCCACTGGCGGTAATCCTGCAGCATATACTTATGCATGGTCCTTTACTGGTGGTAATCCAGCTTCCTCAGGAGCTTCTGATCCTCAAAATGTTAATTTTGGATCAGCTGGTGAATATGGTGTTACACTTCAAGTGACTAGTGAAGGAATTACTAAAACCCTTCAAAAGACTGTTTCACTATATGAATTTTTAGGTGCGAGTGGTATCAAAGTAGATGATGATTGTACTGTCACTAATACTGGTTCTATAGATTTAACACCAACTGGTGGGTTAGCGCCTTTTACCTATGCTTGGTCAACTAATAATGGCTCTGGTTTAGTGGCTAATGCTGAAGATCAATCTGGATTATCCGCTGGAACTTATTCCGTAATTGTAACTGACGATAGAGGTTGTACGGTTACTAAAGAGTTTACAATTGCTAAGGAAGTTTGTTCGATGACCATCACCAAGACTGCTGTAATGGTAGACGAAGCAGGTGACGGAGTGCTGAACGCAGCAGAAGAGATTATAGACTACGAGATCGTAGTGACCAACACAGGCAACGTGACCTTGACCAATGTAATGGTTGTGGATCCATTGACTGGAACGGATGTAAATATTGGGGACCTTGCTCCAGGAGCGAGTGAGACAGTAGAAGCGAGCTATGCGATCACGCAGGAAGATCTGAACACGAACGGTGGTGGAGATGGCGACATCGACAACACGGCGACTGCAGAATCGGATCAGACAGATCTGATTGAGGCAAGTGAAGAAGTTATGTTGACTCAGCGTGCGACGATGACCATCACCAAGACTGCTGTAATGGTAGACGAAGCAGGTGACGGAGTGCTGAACGCAGCAGAAGAGATTATAGACTACGAGATCGTAGTGACCAACACAGGCAACGTGACCTTGACCAATGTAATGGTTGTGGATCCATTGACTGGAACGGATGTAAATATTGGGGACCTTGCTCCAGGAGCGAGTGAGACAGTAGAAGCGAGCTATGCGATCACGCAGGAAGATCTGAACACGAACGGTGGTGGAGATGGCGACATCGACAACACGGCGACTGCAGAATCGGATCAGACAGATCTGATTGAGGCAAGTGAAGAAGTTATGTTGACTCAGCGTGCGACGATGACCATCACCAAGACTGCTGTAATGGTAGACGAAGCAGGTGACGGAGTGCTGAACGCAGCAGAAGAGATTATAGACTACGAGATCGTAGTGACCAACACAGGCAACGTGACCTTGACCAATGTAATGGTTGTGGATCCATTGACTGGAACGGATGTAAATATTGGGGACCTTGCTCCAGGAGCGAGTGAGACAGTAGAAGCGAGCTATGCGATCACGCAGGAAGATCTGAACACGAACGGTGGTGGAGATGGCGACATCGACAACACGGCGACTGCAGAATCGGATCAGACAGATCTGATTGAGGCAAGTGAAGAAGTTATGTTGACTCAGCGTGCGACGATGACCATCACCAAGACTGCTGTAATGGTAGACGAAGCAGGTGACGGAGTGCTGAACGCAGCAGAAGAGATTATAGACTACGAGATCGTAGTGACCAACACAGGCAACGTGACCTTGACCAATGTAATGGTTGTGGATCCATTGACTGGAACGGATGTAAATATTGGGGACCTTGCTCCAGGAGCGAGTGAGACAGTAGAAGCGAGCTATGCGATCACGCAGGAAGATCTGAACACGAACGGTGGTGGAGATGGCGACATCGACAACACGGCGACTGCAGAATCGGATCAGACAGATCTGATTGAGGCAAGTGAAGAAGTTATGTTGACTCAGCGTGCGACGATGACCATCACCAAGACTGCTGTAATGGTAGACGAAGCAGGTGACGGAGTGCTGAACGCAGCAGAAGAGATTATAGACTACGAGATCGTAGTGACCAACACAGGCAACGTGACCTTGACCAATGTAATGGTTGTGGATCCATTGACTGGAACGGATGTAAATATTGGGGACCTTGCTCCAGGAGCGAGTGAGACAGTAGAAGCGAGCTATGCGATCACGCAGGAAGATCTGAACACGAACGGTGGTGGAGATGGCGACATCGACAACACGGCGACTGCAGAATCGGATCAGACAGATCTGATTGAGGCAAGTGAAGAAGTTATGTTGACTCAGCGTGCGACGATGACCATCACCAAGACTGCTGTAATGGTAGACGAAGCAGGTGACGGAGTGCTGAACGCAGCAGAAGAGATTATAGACTACGAGATCGTAGTGACCAACACAGGCAACGTGACCTTGACCAATGTAATGGTTGTGGATCCATTGACTGGAACGGATGTAAATATTGGGGACCTTGCTCCAGGAGCGAGTGAGACAGTAGAAGCGAGCTATGCGATCACGCAGGAAGATCTGAACACGAACGGTGGTGGAGATGGCGACATCGACAACACGGCGACTGCAGAATCGGATCAGACAGATCTGATTGAGGCAAGTGAAGAAGTTATGTTGACTCAGCGTGCGACGATGACCATCACCAAGACTGCTGTAATGGTAGACGAAGCAGGTGACGGAGTGCTGAACGCAGCAGAAGAGATTATAGACTACGAGATCGTAGTGACCAACACAGGCAACGTGACCTTGACCAATGTAATGGTTGTGGATCCATTGACTGGAACGGATGTAAATATTGGGGACCTTGCTCCAGGAGCGAGTGAGACAGTAGAAGCGAGCTATGCGATCACGCAGGAAGATCTGAACACGAACGGTGGTGGAGATGGCGACATCGACAACACGGCGACTGCAGAATCGGATCAGACAGATCTGATTGAGGCAAGTGAAGAAGTTATGTTGACTCAGCGTGCGACGATGACCATCACCAAGACTGCTGTAATGGTAGACGAAGCAGGTGACGGAGTGCTGAACGCAGCAGAAGAGATTATAGACTACGAGATCGTAGTGACCAACACAGGCAACGTGACCTTGACCAATGTAATGGTTGTGGATCCATTGACTGGAACGGATGTAAATATTGGGGACCTTGCTCCAGGAGCGAGTGAGACAGTAGAAGCGAGCTATGCGATCACGCAGGAAGATCTGAACACGAACGGTGGTGGAGATGGCGACATCGACAACACGGCGACTGCAGAATCGGATCAGACAGATCTGATTGAGGCAAGTGAAGAAGTTATGTTGACTCAGCGTGCGACGATGACCATCACCAAGACTGCTGTAATGGTAGACGAAGCAGGTGACGGAGTGCTGAACGCAGCAGAAGAGATTATAGACTACGAGATCGTAGTGACCAACACAGGCAACGTGACCTTGACCAATGTAATGGTTGTGGATCCATTGACTGGAACGGATGTAAATATTGGGGACCTTGCTCCAGGAGCGAGTGAGACAGTAGAAGCGAGCTATGCGATCACGCAGGAAGATCTGAACACGAACGGTGGTGGAGATGGCGACATCGACAACACGGCGACTGCAGAATCGGATCAGACAGATCTGATTGAGGCAAGTGAAGAAGTTATGTTGACTCAGCGTGCGACGATGACCATCACCAAGACTGCTGTAATGGTAGACGAAGCAGGTGACGGAGTGCTGAACGCAGCAGAAGAGATTATAGACTACGAGATCGTAGTGACCAACACAGGCAACGTGACCTTGACCAATGTAATGGTTGTGGATCCATTGACTGGAACGGATGTAAATATTGGGGACCTTGCTCCAGGAGCGAGTGAGACAGTAGAAGCGAGCTATGCGATCACGCAGGAAGATCTGAACACGAACGGTGGTGGAGATGGCGACATCGACAACACGGCGACTGCAGAATCGGATCAGACAGATCTGATTGAGGCAAGTGAAGAAGTTATGTTGACTCAGCGTGCGACGATGACCATCACCAAGACTGCTGTAATGGTAGACGAAGCAGGTGACGGAGTGCTGAACGCAGCAGAAGAGATTATAGACTACGAGATCGTAGTGACCAACACAGGCAACGTGACCTTGACCAATGTAATGGTTGTGGATCCATTGACTGGAACGGATGTAAATATTGGGGACCTTGCTCCAGGAGCGAGTGAGACAGTAGAAGCGAGCTATGCGATCACGCAGGAAGATCTGAACACGAACGGTGGTGGAGATGGCGACATCGACAACACGGCGACTGCAGAATCGGATCAGACAGATCTGATTGAGGCAAGTGAAGAAGTTATGTTGACTCAGCGTGCGACGATGACCATCACCAAGACTGCTGTAATGGTAGACGAAGCAGGTGACGGAGTGCTGAACGCAGCAGAAGAGATTATAGACTACGAGATCGTAGTGACCAACACAGGCAACGTGACCTTGACCAATGTAATGGTTGTGGATCCATTGACTGGAACGGATGTAAATATTGGGGACCTTGCTCCAGGAGCGAGTGAGACAGTAGAAGCGAGCTATGCGATCACGCAGGAAGATCTGAACACGAACGGTGGTGGAGATGGCGACATCGACAACACGGCGACTGCAGAATCGGATCAGACAGATCTGATTGAGGCAAGTGAAGAAGTTATGTTGACTCAGCGTGCGACGATGACCATCACCAAGACTGCTGTAATGGTAGACGAAGCAGGTGACGGAGTGCTGAACGCAGCAGAAGAGATTATAGACTACGAGATCGTAGTGACCAACACAGGCAACGTGACCTTGACCAATGTAATGGTTGTGGATCCATTGACTGGAACGGATGTAAATATTGGGGACCTTGCTCCAGGAGCGAGTGAGACAGTAGAAGCGAGCTATGCGATCACGCAGGAAGATCTGAACACGAACGGTGGTGGAGATGGCGACATCGACAACACGGCGACTGCAGAATCGGATCAGACAGATCTGATTGAGGCAAGTGAAGAAGTTATGTTGACTCAGCGTGCGACGATGACCATCACCAAGACTGCTGTAATGGTAGACGAAGCAGGTGACGGAGTGCTGAACGCAGCAGAAGAGATTATAGACTACGAGATCGTAGTGACCAACACAGGCAACGTGACCTTGACCAATGTAATGGTTGTGGATCCATTGACTGGAACGGATGTAAATATTGGGGACCTTGCTCCAGGAGCGAGTGAGACAGTAGAAGCGAGCTATGCGATCACGCAGGAAGATCTGAACACGAACGGTGGTGGAGATGGCGACATCGACAACACGGCGACTGCAGAATCGGATCAGACAGATCTGATTGAGGCAAGTGAAGAAGTTATGTTGACTCAGCGTGCGACGATGACCATCACCAAGACTGCTGTAATGGTAGACGAAGCAGGTGACGGAGTGCTGAACGCAGCAGAAGAGATTATAGACTACGAGATCGTAGTGACCAACACAGGCAACGTGACCTTGACCAATGTAATGGTTGTGGATCCATTGACTGGAACGGATGTAAATATTGGGGACCTTGCTCCAGGAGCGAGTGAGACAGTAGAAGCGAGCTATGCGATCACGCAGGAAGATCTGAACACGAACGGTGGTGGAGATGGCGACATCGACAACACGGCGACTGCAGAATCGGATCAGACAGATCTGATTGAGGCAAGTGAAGAAGTTATGTTGACTCAGCGTGCGACGATGACCATCACCAAGACTGCTGTAATGGTAGACGAAGCAGGTGACGGAGTGCTGAACGCAGCAGAAGAGATTATAGACTACGAGATCGTAGTGACCAACACAGGCAACGTGACCTTGACCAATGTAATGGTTGTGGATCCATTGACTGGAACGGATGTAAATATTGGGGACCTTGCTCCAGGAGCGAGTGAGACAGTAGAAGCGAGCTATGCGATCACGCAGGAAGATCTGAACACGAACGGTGGTGGAGATGGCGACATCGACAACACGGCGACTGCAGAATCGGATCAGACAGATCTGATTGAGGCAAGTGAAGAAGTTATGTTGACTCAGCGTGCGACGATGACCATCACCAAGACTGCTGTAATGGTAGACGAAGCAGGTGACGGAGTGCTGAACGCAGCAGAAGAGATTATAGACTACGAGATCGTAGTGACCAACACAGGCAACGTGACCTTGACCAATGTAATGGTTGTGGATCCATTGACTGGAACGGATGTAAATATTGGGGACCTTGCTCCAGGAGCGAGTGAGACAGTAGAAGCGAGCTATGCGATCACGCAGGAAGATCTGAACACGAACGGTGGTGGAGATGGCGACATCGACAACACGGCGACTGCAGAATCGGATCAGACAGATCTGATTGAGGCAAGTGAAGAAGTTATGTTGACTCAGCGTGCGACGATGACCATCACCAAGACTGCTGTAATGGTAGACGAAGCAGGTGACGGAGTGCTGAACGCAGCAGAAGAGATTATAGACTACGAGATCGTAGTGACCAACACAGGCAACGTGACCTTGACCAATGTAATGGTTGTGGATCCATTGACTGGAACGGATGTAAATATTGGGGACCTTGCTCCAGGAGCGAGTGAGACAGTAGAAGCGAGCTATGCGATCACGCAGGAAGATCTGAACACGAACGGTGGTGGAGATGGCGACATCGACAACACGGCGACTGCAGAATCGGATCAGACAGATCTGATTGAGGCAAGTGAAGAAGTTATGTTGACTCAGCGTGCGACGATGACCATCACCAAGACTGCTGTAATGGTAGACGAAGCAGGTGACGGAGTGCTGAACGCAGCAGAAGAGATTATAGACTACGAGATCGTAGTGACCAACACAGGCAACGTGACCTTGACCAATGTAATGGTTGTGGATCCATTGACTGGAACGGATGTAAATATTGGGGACCTTGCTCCAGGAGCGAGTGAGACAGTAGAAGCGAGCTATGCGATCACGCAGGAAGATCTGAACACGAACGGTGGTGGAGATGGCGACATCGACAACACGGCGACTGCAGAATCGGATCAGACAGATCTGATTGAGGCAAGTGAAGAAGTTATGTTGACTCAGCGTGCGACGATGACCATCACCAAGACTGCTGTAATGGTAGACGAAGCAGGTGACGGAGTGCTGAACGCAGCAGAAGAGATTATAGACTACGAGATCGTAGTGACCAACACAGGCAACGTGACCTTGACCAATGTAATGGTTGTGGATCCATTGACTGGAACGGATGTAAATATTGGGGACCTTGCTCCAGGAGCGAGTGAGACAGTAGAAGCGAGCTATGCGATCACGCAGGAAGATCTGAACACGAACGGTGGTGGAGATGGCGACATCGACAACACGGCGACTGCAGAATCGGATCAGACAGATCTGATTGAGGCAAGTGAAGAAGTTATGTTGACTCAGCGTGCGACGATGACCATCACCAAGACTGCTGTAATGGTAGACGAAGCAGGTGACGGAGTGCTGAACGCAGCAGAAGAGATTATAGACTACGAGATCGTAGTGACCAACACAGGCAACGTGACCTTGACCAATGTAATGGTTGTGGATCCATTGACTGGAACGGATGTAAATATTGGGGACCTTGCTCCAGGAGCGAGTGAGACAGTAGAAGCGAGCTATGCGATCACGCAGGAAGATCTGAACACGAACGGTGGTGGAGATGGCGACATCGACAACACGGCGACTGCAGAATCGGATCAGACAGATCTGATTGAGGCAAGTGAAGAAGTTATGTTGACTCAGCGTGCGACGATGACCATCACCAAGACTGCTGTAATGGTAGACGAAGCAGGTGACGGAGTGCTGAACGCAGCAGAAGAGATTATAGACTACGAGATCGTAGTGACCAACACAGGCAACGTGACCTTGACCAATGTAATGGTTGTGGATCCATTGACTGGAACGGATGTAAATATTGGGGACCTTGCTCCAGGAGCGAGTGAGACAGTAGAAGCGAGCTATGCGATCACGCAGGAAGATCTGAACACGAACGGTGGTGGAGATGGCGACATCGACAACACGGCGACTGCAGAATCGGATCAGACAGATCTGATTGAGGCAAGTGAAGAAGTTATGTTGACTCAGCGTGCGACGATGACCATCACCAAGACTGCTGTAATGGTAGACGAAGCAGGTGACGGAGTGCTGAACGCAGCAGAAGAGATTATAGACTACGAGATCGTAGTGACCAACACAGGCAACGTGACCTTGACCAATGTAATGGTTGTGGATCCATTGACTGGAACGGATGTAAATATTGGGGACCTTGCTCCAGGAGCGAGTGAGACAGTAGAAGCGAGCTATGCGATCACGCAGGAAGATCTGAACACGAACGGTGGTGGAGATGGCGACATCGACAACACGGCGACTGCAGAATCGGATCAGACAGATCTGATTGAGGCAAGTGAAGAAGTTATGTTGACTCAGCGTGCGACGATGACCATCACCAAGACTGCTGTAATGGTAGACGAAGCAGGTGACGGAGTGCTGAACGCAGCAGAAGAGATTATAGACTACGAGATCGTAGTGACCAACACAGGCAACGTGACCTTGACCAATGTAATGGTTGTGGATCCATTGACTGGAACGGATGTAAATATTGGGGACCTTGCTCCAGGAGCGAGTGAGACAGTAGAAGCGAGCTATGCGATCACGCAGGAAGATCTGAACACGAACGGTGGTGGAGATGGCGACATCGACAACACGGCGACTGCAGAATCGGATCAGACAGATCTGATTGAGGCAAGTGAAGAAGTTATGTTGACTCAGCGTGCGACGATGACCATCACCAAGACTGCTGTAATGGTAGACGAAGCAGGTGACGGAGTGCTGAACGCAGCAGAAGAGATTATAGACTACGAGATCGTAGTGACCAACACAGGCAACGTGACCTTGACCAATGTAATGGTTGTGGATCCATTGACTGGAACGGATGTAAATATTGGGGACCTTGCTCCAGGAGCGAGTGAGACAGTAGAAGCGAGCTATGCGATCACGCAGGAAGATCTGAACACGAACGGTGGTGGAGATGGCGACATCGACAACACGGCGACTGCAGAATCGGATCAGACAGATCTGATTGAGGCAAGTGAAGAAGTTATGTTGACTCAGCGTGCGACGATGACCATCACCAAGACTGCTGTAATGGTAGACGAAGCAGGTGACGGAGTGCTGAACGCAGCAGAAGAGATTATAGACTACGAGATCGTAGTGACCAACACAGGCAACGTGACCTTGACCAATGTAATGGTTGTGGATCCATTGACTGGAACGGATGTAAATATTGGGGACCTTGCTCCAGGAGCGAGTGAGACAGTAGAAGCGAGCTATGCGATCACGCAGGAAGATCTGAACACGAACGGTGGTGGAGATGGCGACATCGACAACACGGCGACTGCAGAATCGGATCAGACAGATCTGATTGAGGCAAGTGAAGAAGTTATGTTGACTCAGCGTGCGACGATGACCATCACCAAGACTGCTGTAATGGTAGACGAAGCAGGTGACGGAGTGCTGAACGCAGCAGAAGAGATTATAGACTACGAGATCGTAGTGACCAACACAGGCAACGTGACCTTGACCAATGTAATGGTTGTGGATCCATTGACTGGAACGGATGTAAATATTGGGGACCTTGCTCCAGGAGCGAGTGAGACAGTAGAAGCGAGCTATGCGATCACGCAGGAAGATCTGAACACGAACGGTGGTGGAGATGGCGACATCGACAACACGGCGACTGCAGAATCGGATCAGACAGATCTGATTGAGGCAAGTGAAGAAGTTATGTTGACTCAGCGTGCGACGATGACCATCACCAAGACTGCTGTAATGGTAGACGAAGCAGGTGACGGAGTGCTGAACGCAGCAGAAGAGATTATAGACTACGAGATCGTAGTGACCAACACAGGCAACGTGACCTTGACCAATGTAATGGTTGTGGATCCATTGACTGGAACGGATGTAAATATTGGGGACCTTGCTCCAGGAGCGAGTGAGACAGTAGAAGCGAGCTATGCGATCACGCAGGAAGATCTGAACACGAACGGTGGTGGAGATGGCGACATCGACAACACGGCGACTGCAGAATCGGATCAGACAGATCTGATTGAGGCAAGTGAAGAAGTTATGTTGACTCAGCGTGCGACGATGACCATCACCAAGACTGCTGTAATGGTAGACGAAGCAGGTGACGGAGTGCTGAACGCAGCAGAAGAGATTATAGACTACGAGATCGTAGTGACCAACACAGGCAACGTGACCTTGACCAATGTAATGGTTGTGGATCCATTGACTGGAACGGATGTAAATATTGGGGACCTTGCTCCAGGAGCGAGTGAGACAGTAGAAGCGAGCTATGCGATCACGCAGGAAGATCTGAACACGAACGGTGGTGGAGATGGCGACATCGACAACACGGCGACTGCAGAATCGGATCAGACAGATCTGATTGAGGCAAGTGAAGAAGTTATGTTGACTCAGCGTGCGACGATGACCATCACCAAGACTGCTGTAATGGTAGACGAAGCAGGTGACGGAGTGCTGAACGCAGCAGAAGAGATTATAGACTACGAGATCGTAGTGACCAACACAGGCAACGTGACCTTGACCAATGTAATGGTTGTGGATCCATTGACTGGAACGGATGTAAATATTGGGGACCTTGCTCCAGGAGCGAGTGAGACAGTAGAAGCGAGCTATGCGATCACGCAGGAAGATCTGAACACGAACGGTGGTGGAGATGGCGACATCGACAACACGGCGACTGCAGAATCGGATCAGACAGATCTGATTGAGGCAAGTGAAGAAGTTATGTTGACTCAAAACCCATCTCTTGATGTCACCAAAACACTTGTCTCTAATGATGATGAGCTTAATGGTATCCTGAGCTTCGAAATCAAAGTAGAAAACACAGGTAATATTACCTTGTATGATATCTATGTTGAGGATGAAACTACAGGTGATAATTGGACCATCGCTGAATTGGCTCCAGAAGGAGTTGAAACGTTCACTGTGAATGTTATTATTACTCAGGAAATGATCGAGGGCGAGTGTTATGAGAATACAGCCTTCGCTGAGGCAAGAGAATACAATGACGAACAATCTCAGCCAGGATCTGAAAATCCTAGCGCAGAATATATCGTGATTGCAAGAGACGCTGATTCTGCTACTGGTTGCTTCACTCAAACTCCATCGTTGAGCATTGAAAAGACAGCAGATCAGGACAGCTACGACGCAGTAGGCGATATCCTAACATATGAGATTGTGGTGACGAATACCGGCAATGTGACTTTAGAGAACATTGTGGTAACAGATCCTCAGGCAACGATCACCGGCGGCAGTCCGATTGCAACCCTTGCTCCTGGAGCGAGTGCGGCGGTAACTGCAAGCTATACCGTTACCCAGTCTGATCTGGATGCGGGCAGCTTCACCAACACGGCGACAGCGGCGGCTACCTTCGGGGAAACCGAGTTGAGTGAGAGTGACGATGCTACGGTTGATGCGATTCAAACTCCATCGTTGAGCATTGAAAAGACAGCAGATCAGGACAGCTACGACGCAGTAGGCGATATCTTGACTTATGAGATTGTGGTGACGAATATTGGCAATGTGACTTTAGAGAACATTGTGGTAACAGATCCACAGGCTACCATTACCGGCGGCAGTCCGATTGCGACCCTTGCTCCTGGAGCGAGTGCGGTGGTAACTGCAAGCTATACCGTTACCCAGTCTGATCTGGATGCGGGCAGCTTCACCAACACAGCGACAGCGGCGGCTACCTTCGGGGAAACCGAGTTGAGCGACAGTGACGATGCTACGGTTGATGCGATTCAGACTCCATTGTTGAGCATTGAAAAGACAGCAGATCAGGACAGCTACGACGCGGCAGGCGATATCCTGACTTATGAGATTGTGGTGACGAATACCGGCAATGTGACCTTGAGTGACATTGTGGTAACAGATCCACAGGCTACCATTACCGGCGGCAGTCCGATTGCGACCCTTGCTCCTGGAGCGAGTGCGATGGTAACTGCAAGCTATACCGTTACCCAGTCTGATCTGGATGCGGGCAGCTTCACCAACACAGCGACAGCGGCGGCTACCTTCGGGGAAACCGAGTTGAGCGACAGTGACGATGCTACGGTTGATGCGATTCAGACTCCATTGTTGAGCATAGAGAAGACCGCTGACCAGTCGAGCTACGACGCAGTAGGCGATATCCTAACATATGAGATTGTGGTGACGAATACCGGCAATGTGACTTTAGAGAACATTGTGGTAACAGATCCACAGGCTACCATTACCGGAGGCAGTCCGATTGCGACCCTTGCTCCTGGAGCGAGTGCGGCGGTAACTGCAAGCTATACCGTTACCCAGTCTGATCTGGATGCGGGCAGCTTCACCAACACAGCGACAGCGGCGGCTACCTTCGGGGAAACCGAGTTGAGTGAGAGTGACGATGCTACGGTTGATGCGATTCAGACTCCATCGTTGAGCATTGAAAAGACAGCAGATCAGGACAGCTACGACGCAGTAGGCGATATCCTAACATATGAGATTGTGGTGACGAATACCGGCAATGTGACTTTAGAGAACATTGTGGTAACAGATCCTCAGGCAACGATCACCGGCGGCAGTCCGATTGCAACCCTTGCTCCTGGAGCGAGTGCGGCGGTAACTGCAAGCTATACCGTTACCCAGTCTGATCTGGATGCGGGCAGCTTCACCAACACGGCGACAGCGGCGGCTACCTTCGGGGAAACCGAGTTGAGTGAGAGTGACGATGCTACGGTTGATGCGATTCAAACTCCATCGTTGAGCATTGAAAAGACAGCAGATCAGGACAGCTACGACGCAGTAGGCGATATCCTAACATATGAGATTGTGGTGACGAATACCGGCAATGTGACTTTAGAGAACATTGTGGTAACAGATCCACAGGCTACCATTACCGGAGGCAGTCCGATTGCGACCCTTGCTCCTGAAGCGAGTGCGGCGGTAACTGCAAGCTATACCGTTACCCAGTCTGATCTGGATGCAGGCAGCTTCACCAACACGGCGACAGCGGCGGCTACCTTCGGGGAAATCGAGTTGAGTGAGAGTGACGATGCTACGGTTGATGCGATTCAGACTCCATCGTTGAGCATTGAAAAGACAGCAGATCAGGACAGCTACGACGCAGTAGGCGATATCCTAACATATGAGATTGTGGTGACGAATACCGGCAATGTGACTTTAGAGAACATTGTGGTAACAGATCCACAGGCTACCATTACCGGCGGCAGTCCGATTGCGACCCTTGCTCCTGGAGCGAGTGCGGTGGTAACTGCAAGCTATACCGTTACCCAGTCTGATCTGGATGCGGGCAGCTTCACCAACACGGCGACAGCGGCGGCTACCTTCGGGGAAACCGAGTTGAGCGACAGTGATGATGCTACGGTTGATGCGATTCAGACATCTTCTATCCAGATTGTGAAGACAGATAACGGAGCTGAAGTGGATGCAGCGGGTGATGTGATCACGTATACCTTGACAGTAACGAACACAGGCAACGTAACCTTGACCAATGTAATGGTTACGGATCCGTTGACAGGGCTTGACCAAAATGTTGGAACATTGGCTCCGGGAGCATCCTCAGCTGTGAACACAGACTATGTAGTGACCCAGGGGGATGTGGATGCAGGTTCAATATTGAATACTGCGCTTACCACAGGTGATGCACCGGGTGATGAAGATCCAAGTGATGAAGATCAGGTTGAAACACCAGTGACTCAGATTCCGGCTATCCAGATTGTGAAGACAGCAGATCAGACTGAGGTTAAGGAAATTGGTCAAGTGATCACCTATACCTTAACTATAACTAATACTGGAAATGTGACCTTAACTGACGTTACTATCACAGATCCAATGACTGGATTTGATAAGAACATCGGCACATTGCTGCCAGGAGAAGGAGTAGAAGAACAAACAACCTATACGGTAACTGATGCGGATCTTCAGAAGGAATCGATCTTGAATGTAGCGATTGTAAAAGGAACAACGCCAAATGAGGAGACCATCGAAGATGAGGATAGCGTTTCAGTTGGGGTATCGAATAACCAGATCATAGCCAACGACGATGACTTCGGGACTTACTTCCTAAGCTATGGTGGCAGACTAGGTAACATCCTTGATAATGATTTATTGAATGGAGTAAGGCCAGATGATGCGGATGTTGACTTCGAATTCACCGAGCTGGACGGAGTGATAGGTTTACTGATCGATGAGAATGGTGAGCTAAGTCTGATTCCAGGGGTGAATGAGGCTAGAGAATACACCTTGAAGTATACGCTTCGTGAGGTTGCCAACCCATCTAACAGCGATGATGCTTTAGTAGTGTTCAGACTGCAAAACGATGAGGTGGATCTGAGTGTGACCAAGACGTCTTTTGAGGCAGAGATCTTTGAAGGGGATGAGTTTGAGTACGAGATCGTCATCAGTAACGGGGATACTCCTGCGACGAATGTGGTGGTGACTGATAACCTACCTAATGGGGTGAGCTACATCAGCAATACTGTTACAAGTAATACCACAAATGCCACAGTAAACGGTAACGTATCGGGAAGCGCCATCACATGGACAATTCCGGCAATGGAAGCCGGGGCTACGATCACTATACGAGTGAGGGTGAAAGCAGTAACTCCGGGCACGATCACCAATACAGTAATAGTCGGATCTGATGAAGATGACACGGATGAAACCAATAATCAGGATGACGATGTGAATGTGATCAAGCCATTCCATATACCGAATGTGATCACTCCAAATGGAGACGGCGACAACGATACGTTTGAAATCGAAGGGATTAATATATTTGTAAGCACTGAGATCACAATCTTTAACAGATACGGTGACCATGTTCTGGAGCAGGAGAATTACAGGAATGACTGGAATGCTCCGGGTCAGACAGCAGGTACTTACTTCTATGTATTGACAGGAGTTGATTCATCGGGGCAGAGGCATGAGTTCAAAGGTTGGATACAGGTAATTAAAGACTAATCATTGGTCTACGGACAGGAAGAAAATAGACAGCATATGAAAACTACTTTTAAAATCATTGGAATGACCTTTCTGGTGGCCATACTGGCCACCGGAGGGACTTTTGGGCAGCAGCTTCCGCAGTTCAGCCAGTATATCTTTAACGGGTTGCACATTAATCCGGGGTATGCAGGCTACAAGCAGGAGGGCTATATACAGTCTACCTACCGCAGCCAGTGGGTTAACTTCCCGGGAGCCCCTGAGACCTTCACGGTGACAGCGGATTTATCCGCGAACGAAGGGACGATGGGATTCGGGGTATCGTTTCTGAACGACAAGGTGGGTCCTACCAGGACCACCGGGGGCTTGTTGACGTATGCCTACAGAATACAGACCGGGACGAACAGTTACCTGGGATTGGGAGTGAGTGCAGGCTTTTCGCAGTACTCGATAGACGGCAGCGAGCTGGATCCGAATGACTGGCCTGATAGTGAAATTCCGGACGGGAGGATCAACCTGACCACCCCGAACCTGAATACAGGTTTGTTTTTCAACACGAATAACTTCTATGCCGGATTTAGTGTGTACAACATGATAGGGAGGAAAGCACTGGAAAATGAGGATGTGGCTCTGGCCTACCATGACTTTCATTTTTACCTTACCGCCGGAGCCATCTTTGATTTTGGGGAGACGGTAAAATTCAAGCCGAGCTTCCTGATCAAGGAAGTGAAGGGAGCTCCTACCAACTACGATCTGAACGCGATGTTTTTATTTGCAGAGCGGATTTGGGTGGGTGGATCCTACCGGAGTAACATGAAGATCTGGAATGACAATTTGCAGGAGAATCTGAATAATCGAAATGCAGTTGCGGCGATTGTTGAGATCTACGCGACCAAGCGTTTAAGATTAGGCTACGCCTATGACCACAACCTGAATGTGCTGAGCAACTACAGAAACAACTCCCATGAGCTATCTGTAGGTTACTACATCACTCCAAAAACCGCAGTAATGAAAAACCAAAGATGGTTCTGATTATGAAAAAGACAGTTACAATACTCAGTATTACCGCAGCCATGATCTTTGGATCAGTAGGAGTTACAGAGGCGCAGAAGAGCAAGATCCGTTATGCAGACAAGCAGATGGAGCTGATGAACTATACGCATGCTTTGGAAGTGTATGAGCAGGCTTATGCGAATAAGCCAACGTATGCTACGGCCAAAAAAGTAGCCGGGGCAGAAGATGTGATTCGTGATTATGATAAGTCGTACGAGTGGTGGAAAACCACGGTTGGCTATGATGAAGCGACTAATTCGGATTATACCCAGTTTCTTAGAGCGGCTCAGCTGACAGATAATTTTGATGAGGCAGTAAGTATCATTGAAGCAAAAGGAGTATCAGCTGACAGTTTGGATGTAGCTAAATTATTGACTTTGAAGAGTAAGCGAAAAGTTAAGCTGGAGCCAGCTGAAGGGCTGAACTCCGCCGGTTCAGATTTTGACTTGGCGGTAGACACCAATGGAAACAAATATTTTGTGTCAGACCGGGGAGGGAGCTATCCCAGTGAGATGCCAAGTTTGAGGTTTGACGCCAAGAATAAATATTTCAGTGATGAGAAAAGTGATTTCACAGACCGGGAATATTTTTCGGTCTATAAGCAAGATTCGGAAGGCAATGTAACTGAGTTAGTTTCAAATGTGCCAGGTACATACAACTTTTCAGATCCAAGTTACGACAAAGGGCAGGGAATGCTGTTCTATTCGGTAACCAGAGACATCAAGAAAGTACGCAAGCGTGATGACATCGTTGTTCAGCCGGAGATTTACTACAGCAAGTTAAATGAAGACGGTACAATGGAAGGATTCTCCGCGGTACCGTTCAATGACTCCTTACGCTATGCAGTAATGAACCCCTATGTGGATGAGGAAGCCAAGCGCTTGTATTTCACTTCGGATATGCCTGGTGGAATGGGTGGGACAGACCTGTATTATGCCACGTATGATGCGGACATGACTTTTGGAGCTCCGGTCAACCTGGGCGCTACCATCAATACTTCCGGCAATGAATCACATGCCTTCAGGAAGGGTGATAAATTCTACTTTAGCTCCACGGGACATCCTGGGGTGGGAGGTATGGATGTATTCCAGTCTGATTATACAGCTACCCAATTTAGCAATGTACAGAATATGGGCATGCCGATTAACTCCTTAGCTGATGACTTTGCCTATCGTGTAGTTTTAGATGAAGATGGCAAAGAAGAAGTATACCTATCTTCCAATAGAAAGGGAGGCCAGGGACTGGATGATATTTACACAGTTCAGGATGTATATAAGCAATTCTTGGCAAGAGTGATTGATTGTGAGGGACTGGTAATCAGTTCCAGCTACATGGCTACATTAAGGGATAAAACCCAAAATGGAAACGTACAGACTACTCGTGGTGATACAGGTGAGCTTCTTGCGGAACTTGAGCCGGACAGTGACTTTGGTATCGTGATTTCGAAGCCTGGATACTTCAGTGTGACTGACGAGAGTATTACTACGAAGGGTTTTGAAGGCGACACGGTAAAAAGAGAGTATACATTGATCGCTATTCCTTACCAGTTGCCGGTTTATGTGGATATCGTGTATTATGACCTGGATAAGTTCAAGATCAGGGATGATGCAAAACCGGCCTTGGATAAGCTTGGAGAAATGATGAACAAATATCCATTCCTGGATCTACTAGTCGCTTCGCACACAGACTCAAGAGCAAGTGACGAGTACAACATTATTCTTTCCAACAACAGAGCAAAAGCAGTGACCGAGTACATGGCACAGCATAACATATCTGCCGATAGAATCAGACTGGAATGGTTTGGAGAGCAGGAATTGGTGAATGATTGTGGAAATGGTAAGCCATGTAGTGAAGCAAATCATCAGATGAACAGAAGGTCAGAACTCATCTTGGAAGCCTTCCCAGATCCAAGTAAGCAATATGAAATTCCTGAGAGCTTTAAAGATCTTAATTTCTGTGATCCGGAGTCTTTATTTGAAGATATCCAGAAAGAGCTTGCTGCAATTCCTACCATCTACTTTGACTTTGACAAGTCGATGTTGAGATCGGTACACAAGAAAGAGCTTGAGCGTACAGCAATAATGTTGAAGCGTATGCCAAACCTGATGCTGTACATAGAAGGGCATACAGATCAACGGGGTTCGGACGAATACAACAAACCCCTATCTGAGCGCAGAGCAGAAGCAGTGAAGAAATACCTTACAGAAAGAGGTATTGAGGACAACAGAATGGAAGAAACCTGGTTTGGGGAAACCAAGCCAATAAATGACTGTACTGAAATTACCTGTACTGAGGCGATGCACCAGTTGAACAGACGCACCGAACTTCGGGTAGGCAAGACATCCTTTACCTATACAGGCAGGAAAAAGAAAGTTGATACGTTGTAATACGTTATTGATGTGAATAGTAAAATGTAAAAAGAGTCCCGCATTTGTGGGACTCTTTTTTGTTAATTAGAATTTATCGGTTGTCGAAACTTGACAACCCGAGTACTCCCTAGGCTTTATCCGGTACCTAAATTTACCCAGGTTGCTTTTTAAGGGATTGTTTATTTTGTGAAATCAGAAAGTAAAAGAGCTTTTTTAAATCCTAAAAAATAGATTTCATATCTACAAAATTGCATTACATGTAAATTTTTTTGAAGAAACACTTGGATATGAAATACAAAAAAGTGTACTTTAACAGCATAATAGAAGGCTTGGGTATTTTATGTGAATTTGCATATAGTGTATCCTGTTCAAGAACTGGTTCAATAGACATTAATTCAAATATTGGATTTTTCTTTATTGCAAAATTTTATTTTGAAATAAGGTATTATACAACTTAATAATGGCCTTTTTAAGGTCTGAGGTTAATTTTTAAGTACTCGAGAAATTTTAAATACTAACGATATGGACACTTTATCCAATTGTCAATTAAACGCTCACCCACAAGCAAGTGGATTTTTCGCAAGGGTGGCAAGGAAATTTGATTTCCGGATTATGTTAATTTTTCCATTAATCTTTTTGCTTGGATTTTTTAATAGTTCAGAGCTTATTGGGCAAACTGCTGTAGTTAATCCGGCTACTCCGTTTAACATCGATCTAAATAATCCTCCATCATGTCCACAAAATAACCTGCGAATTATAGCAGTAGACTTTAGGGATCCATTAACGGGCCTACCATTTGATCCTATTGAACTTGATGGTACGCCTTTAGGTACTCCGATTGATGGGGATATTTTTGTCACCTTTGCAGTGAGTGGACAGGGTTATAATTTCCACGTTCAATATGATCTTCTAATAAATGATGTGTCCCAAGGTCAACAAGGTTTATGTATTGTTGTTGAGGATGGTAATGGTAATACTATAAACATCACAAATGGATTACAAATTAAGGTTGCTGACTTTACTTGGAACTACGGAGATAAAGTTGAAATTAAAAACGTTTACCAAACTTGGGTTACAGGTAATGCTAAACCAAATGATAAATCCTGTCCTTCTTCAGCAGGAAATTCTCAATGTGATTTTCAGGGAGAAGGATTTGTTGTTGAAACTCCAATTGTAGCAAATTTTGAATTTGAAACTTTTTGTGACAATAGAAATGTAGCCTTTACCAACCTGAGTACTGGAGGTGATCCAGAGGTTGTTTCAACTTATCTTTGGGACTTCGGAGATGGAAACACTTCTACCCAAATTAACCCAACTCATACTTATGCTGCTGCGGGGACTTATGATGTTACTCTAACCTCATCTAACTCTGGAATTTCGGACGAGGAGACATTTGCAGTCACAGTTTTTGACCCAATAGCTTTAACAATCAATTCTCCCCCAGCTGTTTGTTTGCCAGGAACTGTGGATTTGACAGCTGCGTTTGTGACCAATGGATCATCAGCTGGTTTAACGTATACTTATTGGTTAGATGACCAAGCCACTCAGCCATTAAATAACCCAGATGCGGTTGTTGTTGGAGGAACATATTACATTAAAGGAACTAATCCGATCACTAATTGCGAACTGATCAAGCCAGTTGTGGTGACTATTACTCCAGCGACGGCGATCACGATACAGCCAGAAGGCGATACTTATTGCATTGATTCTGAAGCGACTGCTCTAACAGTTGCCGGATCGGGAACAGGAACGATAACCTACCAGTGGTTCAGCAATGAGGAGAACAGCAATACAGGCGGGACTTTCGTAGGAGACGGACCAACATATACTCCATCCACTGAGGCGGTAGGCACAACTTACTATTATGCAGTAGCGACCAGCGAAACCTGCGGTTCAGCCACTTCGAATGTAGTAGCCGTAGAGGTTACACCAGCGACAGCGATCACGACACAGCCGGTAGGGGATACTTATTGCATTGATTCTGAAGCGGATGCTCTAACAGTTGCCGGATCGGGAACAGGAACGATAACCTACCAGTGGTTCAGCAATGAGGAGAACAGCAATACAGGCGGGACTTTCGTAGGAGACGGACCAACATATACTCCATCCACTGAGGCGGTAGGCACAACTTACTATTATGCAGTAGCGACCAGCGAAACCTGCGGTTCAGCCACTTCGAATGTAGTAGCCGTAGAGGTTACACCAGCGACAGCGATCACGACACAGCCGGTAGGCGACACTTATTGCATTGATTCTGAAGCGGATGCTCTAACAGTTGCCGGATCGGGAACAGGAACGATAACCTACCAGTGGTTCAGCAATGAGGAGAACAGCAATACAGGCGGGACTTTCGTAGGAGACGGACCAACATATACTCCATCCACTGAGGCGGTAGGCACAACTTACTATTATGCAGTAGCGACCAGCGAAACCTGCGGTTCAGCCACTTCGAATGTAGTAGCCGTAGAGGTTACACCAGCGACAGCGATCACGACACAGCCGGTAGGCGACACTTATTGCATTGATTCTGAAGCGGATGCTCTAACAGTTGCCGGATCGGGAACAGGAACGATAACCTACCAGTGGTTCAGCAATGAGGAGAACAGCAATACAGGCGGGACTTTCGTAGGAGACGGACCAACATATACTCCATCCACTGAGGCGGTAGGCACAACTTACTATTATGCAGTAGCGACCAGCGAAACCTGCGGTTCAGCCACTTCGAATGTAGTAGCCGTAGAGGTTACACCAGCGACAGCGATCACGACACAGCCGGTAGGCGACACTTATTGCATTGATTCTGAAGCGGATGCTCTAACAGTTGCCGGATCGGGAACAGGAACGATAACCTACCAGTGGTTCAGCAATGAGGAGAACAGCAATACAGGCGGGACTTTCGTAGGAGACGGACCAACATATACTCCATCCACTGAGGCGGTAGGCACAACTTACTATTATGCAGTAGCGACCAGCGAAACCTGCGGTTCAGCCACTTCGAATGTAGTAGCCGTAGAGGTTACACCAGCGACAGCGATCACGACACAGCCGGTAGGCGACACTTATTGCATTGATTCTGAAGCGGATGCTCTAACAGTTGCCGGATCGGGAACAGGAACGATAACCTACCAGTGGTTCAGCAATGAGGAGAACAGCAATACAGGCGGGACTTTCGTAGGAGACGGACCAACATATACTCCATCCACTGAGGCGGTAGGCACAACTTACTATTATGCAGTAGCGACCAGCGAAACCTGCGGTTCAGCCACTTCGAATGTAGTAGCCGTAGAGGTTACACCAGCGACAGCGATCACGACACAGCCGGTAGGCGACACTTATTGCATTGATTCTGAAGCGGATGCTCTAACAGTTGCCGGATCGGGAACAGGAACGATAACCTACCAGTGGTTCAGCAATGAGGAGAACAGCAATACAGGCGGGACTTTCGTAGGAGACGGACCAACATATACTCCATCCACTGAGGCGGTAGGCACAACTTACTATTATGCAGTAGCGACCAGCGAAACCTGCGGTTCAGCCACTTCGAATGTAGTAGCCGTAGAGGTTACACCAGCGACAGCGATCACGACACAGCCGGTAGGGGATACTTATTGCATTGATTCTGAAGCGGATGCTCTAACAGTTGCCGGATCGGGAACAGGAACGATAACCTACCAGTGGTTCAGCAATGAGGAGAACAGCAATACAGGCGGGACTTTCGTAGGAGACGGACCAACATATACTCCATCCACTGAGGCGGTAGGCACAACTTACTATTATGCAGTAGCGACCAGCGAAACCTGCGGTTCAGCCACTTCGAATGTAGTAGCCGTAGAGGTTACACCAGCGACAGCGATCACGACACAGCCGGTAGGCGACACTTATTGCATTGATTCTGAAGCGGATGCTCTAACAGTTGCCGGATCGGGAACAGGAACGATAACCTACCAGTGGTTCAGCAATGAGGAGAACAGCAATACAGGCGGGACTTTCGTAGGAGACGGACCAACATATACTCCATCCACTGAGGCGGTAGGCACAACTTACTATTATGCAGTAGCGACCAGCGAAACCTGCGGTTCAGCCACTTCGAATGTAGTAGCCGTAGAGGTTACACCAGCGACAGCGATCACGACACAGCCGGTAGGGGACACTTATTGCATTGATTCTGTAGCGGATGCGTTGACCGTAACAGGTTCTGGCACTGGAGAGTTGACTTACCAGTGGTACAGTAATACTGAAAATAACAATACGACAGGAACAGCGATTGAGGGAGCGATAGGGTCGAGCTATCTACCATCGACTGCCGAATCAGGCACGACTTATTACTATATTGTGGTAACTGGCGAGTGTGGAGAAGTTACAAGTGATATTGCTGTAGTGGAAGTTATCCAAGTTTTAGCACCTGTAGCGAATGTGACCCAGCCTACTTGCGATGTAGCTACGGGTACGATTACCGTGACTCCGGTTAATGGAGTGACATATTCAATCAACGGAGAGACTTACCAGGCTTCTAACATCTTTATTGGTGTAGTATCAGGTAACTATACAGTTACTGTTCAGTCTACAGAAGGCTGCGTAAGCCCAGGTAGTCCGGTGACAGTAAATGAACAGCCAGAAACCCCATCGGCACCAGTTTTAGCAGAAGTAATTCAGTCTGATTGCGAGACTCCAACTGGTTCAATTCAAGTAGTTACTGCCGAGGGACTAGAGTATTCTATCGACGGAGTGAATTATACTGAAACTGGATTCTTTGGAAATCTTGGTCCCGCAACATATACTATCACTGCCAAATTTGTAAATGGCGAGTGCGTTAGTAATGGGTTACAGGTTACTTTGGACCCACAACCACAGACACCTAGTGCTCCTGTTGTTTCTGGAATAACTCAGCCAACTTGCGACATTTCAACAGGATCTTTCCAAATTCAAATTGTAGAAGGGGTGGAATACTCAATTGATGGAGTAAATTATAATCAAACTGGTTTATTTACCAATCTAATTTCTGGTCAGTATCTTGTATTTGCACGGTTTGGCGATGGAGAGTGTATCAGCGAAGGCACTATTGTTACAATTAATCCACAGCCGGCTACTCCAGCTGCCCCGGTCGCAAGCGTGAGCCAGCCTACTTGTGATGTAGCAACGGGAACAATCACGGTGACTCCGGTTGATGGAATGACATATTCAATCAACGGCCAGACTTACCAGGCTTTTAACATCTTTAGTGGTGTAGCACCAGGCAACTATACAGTAACTGTTCAGTCTGGGGCAGGATGCGTTAGTTCAGGTACTCCGGTAACGGTGAATCCACAGCCTGAGACTCCATCTGCACCTGTAGCGAGTGTAACTCAGCCTACTTGCGATGTAGCAACAGGAACGATTATCGTGACTCCGGTTGATGGAGTGACTTATTCAATCAACGGGCAAACTTACCAGGCTTCTAATATCTTTAGTGGTGTAGCACCAGGCAACTATACAGTAACTGTTCAGTCTGGGGCAGGATGTGTGAGTTCAGGTACTCCGGTAACGGTGAACCCACAGCCTGAGACTCCATCTGAACCTGTAGCGAGTGTAACTCAGCCTACTTGCGATGTACCAACGGGAACGATTACCGTGACTCCGGTTGATGGGGTGACTTATTCAATCAACGGCCAGACTTACCAGGCTTCTAACATCTTTAGTGGTGTAGCACCAGGCAACTATACAGTAACTGTTCAGTCTGGGGCAGGATGTGTTAGTTCAGGTATTCCGGTAACGGTGAATCCACAGCCTGAGACTCCATCTGCACCTGTAGCGAGTGTAACTCAGCCTACTTGCGACGTAGCAACGGGAACGATTACCGTGACTCCGGTTGATGGGGTGACTTATTCAATCAACGGACAGACTTACCAGGCTTCTAACATCTTTAATGGTGTAGCATCAGGGAACTATACAGTAACTGTTCAGTCTGGGGCAGGATGTGTGAGTTCAGGTACTCCTGTAACGGTAGATCCACAACCGGTTACACCTGTGGCACCGCAAAGCGGAGGAGACCAGTCAGTATGTTCATTGGAAGAGGTAATACTTACTGCTACAGCAACAGCGGACGAAGGATTTGAAGTGGTGTGGTACAACGCACCAACAGGAGGAGAAAGGGTAGAGAATCCAATCTTGGCTGAAGAAGGAAGTATCACGTACTATGCAGCTTCGCTGAACCCTGTTGCGGGTTGTGAAAGCTCAAGCAGAACTCCGGTGACCTTGACTATCAACAGCTGTACGATAGCAATTGAGAAGACGGCAGATAAATCGACGATCAGTTCAGTAGGAGAAGTTGTCACCTATACGATTACGGTGACTAATACCGGAGATGCAACCTTGACATCCATAACAGTAAATGATCCACTTACAGGATTGGAAGAAACAGTTGACGTTCTTGAGGCCGGAGAATCGGTTAGCTTTGAGACAGCCTACACTGTGACTCAGGAAGACCTGGACGGTGGATCAGTATTGAACGTGGCGACAGTTAAAGCTCAGACACCAACTGGAGATGAGCTAGAGGAAGAAGATTCTGTAACAGTAGGAGCGGATATCAGGCCAATCATAGCCAACGACGATGACTTCGGGACTTACTTCCTAAGCTATGGCGGTAGACTGGGTAACATCCTTGATAATGATTTATTGAATGGAGTAAGGCCAGATGATGCGGATGTTGACTTCGAATTCACCGAGCTGGACGGAGTGATAGGTTTACTGATCGATGAGAATGGTGAGCTAAGTCTGATTCCAGGGGTGAATGAGGCTAGAGAATACACCTTGAAGTATACGCTTCGTGAGGTTGCCAACCCATCTAACAGCGATGATGCTTTAGTAGTGTTCAGACTGCAAAACGATGAGGTGGATCTGAGTGTGACCAAGACGTCTTTTGAGGCAGAGATCTTTGAAGGGGATGAGTTTGAGTACGAGATCGTCATCAGTAACGGGGATACTCCTGCGACGAATGTGGTGGTGACTGATAACCTACCTAATGGGGTGAGCTACATCAGCAATACTGTTACAAGTAATACCACAAATGCCACAGTAAACGGTAACGTATCGGGAAGCGCCATCACATGGACAATTCCGGCAATGGAAGCCGGGGCTACGATCACTATACGAGTGAGGGTGAAAGCAGTAACTCCGGGCACGATCACCAATACAGTAATAGTCGGATCTGATGAAGATGACACGGATGAAACCAATAATCAGGATGACGATGTGAATGTGATCAAGCCATTCCATATACCGAATGTGATCACTCCAAATGGAGACGGCGACAACGATACGTTTGAAATCGAAGGGATTAATATATTTGTAAGCACTGAGATCACAATCTTTAACAGATACGGTGACCATGTTCTGGAGCAGGAGAATTACAGGAATGACTGGAATGCTCCGGGTCAGACAGCAGGTACTTACTTCTATGTATTGACAGGAGTTGATTCATCGGGGCAGAGGCATGAGTTCAAAGGTTGGATACAGGTAATTAAAGACTAATCATTGGTCTACGGACAGGAAGAAAATAGACAGCATATGAAAACTACTTTTAAAATCATTGGAATGACCTTTCTGGTGGCCATACTGGCCACCGGAGGGACTTTTGGGCAGCAGCTTCCGCAGTTCAGCCAGTATATCTTTAACGGGTTGCACATTAATCCGGGGTATGCAGGCTACAAGCAGGAGGGCTATATACAGTCTACCTACCGCAGCCAGTGGGTTAACTTCCCGGGAGCCCCTGAGACCTTCACGGTGACAGCGGATTTATCCGCGAACGAAGGGACGATGGGATTCGGGGTATCGTTTCTGAACGACAAGGTGGGTCCTACCAGGACCACCGGGGGCTTGTTGACGTATGCCTACAGAATACAGACCGGGACGAACAGTTACCTGGGATTGGGAGTGAGTGCAGGCTTTTCGCAGTACTCGATAGACGGCAGCGAGCTGGATCCGAATGACTGGCCTGATAGTGAAATTCCGGACGGGAGGATCAACCTGACCACCCCGAACCTGAATACAGGTTTGTTTTTCAACACGAATAACTTCTATGCCGGATTTAGTGTGTACAACATGATAGGGAGGAAAGCACTGGAAAATGAGGATGTGGCTCTGGCCTACCATGACTTTCATTTTTACCTTACCGCCGGAGCCATCTTTGATTTTGGGGAGACGGTAAAATTCAAGCCGAGCTTCCTGATCAAGGAAGTGAAGGGAGCTCCTACCAACTACGATCTGAACGCGATGTTTTTATTTGCAGAGCGGATTTGGGTGGGTGGATCCTACCGGAGTAACATGAAGATCTGGAATGACAATTTGCAGGAGAATCTGAATAATCGAAATGCAGTTGCGGCGATTGTTGAGATCTACGCGACCAAGCGTTTAAGATTAGGCTACGCCTATGACCACAACCTGAATGTGCTGAGCAACTACAGAAACAACTCCCATGAGCTATCTGTAGGTTACTACATCACTCCAAAAACCGCAGTAATGAAAAACCAAAGATGGTTCTGATTATGAAAAAGACAGTTACAATACTCAGTATTACCGCAGCCATGATCTTTGGATCAGTAGGAGTTACAGAGGCGCAGAAGAGCAAGATCCGTTATGCAGACAAGCAGATGGAGCTGATGAACTATACGCATGCTTTGGAAGTGTATGAGCAGGCTTATGCGAATAAGCCAACGTATGCTACGGCCAAAAAAGTAGCCGGGGCAGAAGATGTGATTCGTGATTATGATAAGTCGTACGAGTGGTGGAAAACCACGGTTGGCTATGATGAAGCGACTAATTCGGATTATACCCAGTTTCTTAGAGCGGCTCAGCTGACAGATAATTTTGATGAGGCAGTAAGTATCATTGAAGCAAAAGGAGTATCAGCTGACAGTTTGGATGTAGCTAAATTATTGACTTTGAAGAGTAAGCGAAAAGTTAAGCTGGAGCCAGCTGAAGGGCTGAACTCCGCCGGTTCAGATTTTGACTTGGCGGTAGACACCAATGGAAACAAATATTTTGTGTCAGACCGGGGAGGGAGCTATCCCAGTGAGATGCCAAGTTTGAGGTTTGACGCCAAGAATAAATATTTCAGTGATGAGAAAAGTGATTTCACAGACCGGGAATATTTTTCGGTCTATAAGCAAGATTCGGAAGGCAATGTAACTGAGTTAGTTTCAAATGTGCCAGGTACATACAACTTTTCAGATCCAAGTTACGACAAAGGGCAGGGAATGCTGTTCTATTCGGTAACCAGAGACATCAAGAAAGTACGCAAGCGTGATGACATCGTTGTTCAGCCGGAGATTTACTACAGCAAGTTAAATGAAGACGGTACAATGGAAGGATTCTCCGCGGTACCGTTCAATGACTCCTTACGCTATGCAGTAATGAACCCCTATGTGGATGAGGAAGCCAAGCGCTTGTATTTCACTTCGGATATGCCTGGTGGAATGGGTGGGACAGACCTGTATTATGCCACGTATGATGCGGACATGACTTTTGGAGCTCCGGTCAACCTGGGCGCTACCATCAATACTTCCGGCAATGAATCACATGCCTTCAGGAAGGGTGATAAATTCTACTTTAGCTCCACGGGACATCCTGGGGTGGGAGGTATGGATGTATTCCAGTCTGATTATACAGCTACCCAATTTAGCAATGTACAGAATATGGGCATGCCGATTAACTCCTTAGCTGATGACTTTGCCTATCGTGTAGTTTTAGATGAAGATGGCAAAGAAGAAGTATACCTATCTTCCAATAGAAAGGGAGGCCAGGGACTGGATGATATTTACACAGTTCAGGATGTATATAAGCAATTCTTGGCAAGAGTGATTGATTGTGAGGGACTGGTAATCAGTTCCAGCTACATGGCTACATTAAGGGATAAAACCCAAAATGGAAACGTACAGACTACTCGTGGTGATACAGGTGAGCTTCTTGCGGAACTTGAGCCGGACAGTGACTTTGGTATCGTGATTTCGAAGCCTGGATACTTCAGTGTGACTGACGAGAGTATTACTACGAAGGGTTTTGAAGGCGACACGGTAAAAAGAGAGTATACATTGATCGCTATTCCTTACCAGTTGCCGGTTTATGTGGATATCGTGTATTATGACCTGGATAAGTTCAAGATCAGGGATGATGCAAAACCGGCCTTGGATAAGCTTGGAGAAATGATGAACAAATATCCATTCCTGGATCTACTAGTCGCTTCGCACACAGACTCAAGAGCAAGTGACGAGTACAACATTATTCTTTCCAACAACAGAGCAAAAGCAGTGACCGAGTACATGGCACAGCATAACATATCTGCCGATAGAATCAGACTGGAATGGTTTGGAGAGCAGGAATTGGTGAATGATTGTGGAAATGGTAAGCCATGTAGTGAAGCAAATCATCAGATGAACAGAAGGTCAGAACTCATCTTGGAAGCCTTCCCAGATCCAAGTAAGCAATATGAAATTCCTGAGAGCTTTAAAGATCTTAATTTCTGTGATCCGGAGTCTTTATTTGAAGATATCCAGAAAGAGCTTGCTGCAATTCCTACCATCTACTTTGACTTTGACAAGTCGATGTTGAGATCGGTACACAAGAAAGAGCTTGAGCGTACAGCAATAATGTTGAAGCGTATGCCAAACCTGATGCTGTACATAGAAGGGCATACAGATCAACGGGGTTCGGACGAATACAACAAACCCCTATCTGAGCGCAGAGCAGAAGCAGTGAAGAAATACCTTACAGAAAGAGGTATTGAGGACAACAGAATGGAAGAAACCTGGTTTGGGGAAACCAAGCCAATAAATGACTGTACTGAAATTACCTGTACTGAGGCGATGCACCAGTTGAACAGACGCACCGAACTTCGGGTAGGCAAGACATCCTTTACCTATACAGGCAGGAAAAAGAAAGTTGATACGCTGTAATACGTTATTGATGTGAATAGTAAAATGTAAAAAGAGTCCCGCATTTGTGGGACTCTTTTTTGTTTAAATTTTTCTAAGAATTAGGGTTATTTTATAATTTTTGAAAATCTAATTAATTACATTTTGTAAGTAATGGTTCACTCTATGTTTTTAGAATATTACCAATAAATACAGATATACATTCTTCTATTAAAATCTTTAATAGGTGGCTTTTAAAAAGTGTTTTCAATTATCTTAGGAAAAACTAGGTAATAAACCATTTGAAATGATCAATAAAGCACTTTTCTTGTTTTTTATCGCGTTCGTCATTGGAGAAAAGGTGATGGCACAATTCGACACGAGAGGAACTGACTACAAACTAGTTTGGCAAGATGAATTTTATGTTAATGGTCAAGTGAATGCAGACAAATGGTCATTTGAAAATGGCTTTGTAAGAAACAATGAACTTCAATGGTATCAGCAGCCAAATGCCATCGTAGAAGATGGGAGGCTGGTAATTACAGGACGCAGAGAACAAGTAAAAAACACGAAATTTGATGCTGAGAGTACCGATTGGCGAAAAAATCGAGAGTTTGCAGAATACACCTCCTCCAGTATCAATACCCGTGGGAAGTACGAATTCCAATACGGCATCATGGAAGTTAGGGCAAAGATAGACACAGCTTTAGGTATGTGGCCTGCGATTTGGACTTTGGGAATTTCGAAGCCCTGGCCGTCGAATGGTGAGATAGATGTGATGGAATTTTACCGGGTAAAAGGCGAAGCTACTATCCTAGCCAATGCAGCCTGGGCCGATGAAGGACAATACAATGCCAAATGGGATGACGCGAAAATCCCATTGAGAAACTTTCTTCAAAATGACCCTGAGTGGCCAAGTAAATTCCATTTCTGGAGAATGGAATGGACCGAAGATTCCATAAAACTCTTTTTAGATGATGAATTACTCAATGAAGTTGATCTTACCAGAACTGTCAACCCAGATGGTTTTAACCCCTTTCACCAGCCTCATTATATCCTGTTAAACCTTGCCATTGGAGGCAATAATGGTGGTGATCCTACTTTTTCTAAATTCCCAGGAGAATATGTAGTGGATTATGTCCGGGTTTATCAGAAGTAGTTTTGTTTTTAGCTAAGCTATCTCTCCAGAAGTAGTTTTTTTGGTGGATAATGCTGCTTGTGGGGAAGTATCACAACAGACAGCTGTCCCACTAGATACAGCGCTATAATTCAATAGAATGCCGTACCTAAAGGCACGGCAAGTTTGGTGTCAATTTCTTTTTACCCATAGTTTGTGCCTTAAGGCAAGAAATGTTTTGTACAAGACTTAGGGATAATGAAGGAGTGTAGTTTTCTTTTGTGTCCTTTGCGAAACTCTCCGCGGTCACTGTGGAATAAAAACCTTAATCAAAAGTCTTCGAACTATCCGAAACCATTTCGTTGATTTCAGCCATCTCCTTTTCTGTCAAGTCTCGCCATTTTCCCACTGGAATATCCAAGTGCACATTCATGATTCTGATTCGTTTCAATTGAACCACTTTAAATCCAAAATGCTCGCACATTCTACGGATCTGCCTGTTCAAGCCTTGCTTCAGGATGATTCGAAACTTGAATTTGCTGATGCGTTCTACTTTGCAAGGATCAGTTACCGTATCCAAAATAGGAACTCCAGCTCCCATCAGTTTGATGAACTCATCATTCACAGGTCGATCAACGGTGACGATGTATTCTTTTTCGTGGTTGTTTTTGGAACGAAGAATCTTGTTAACAATATCACCTTCACTTGTCAAAAAAATTAATCCTTCACTGTCTTTATCCAATCTTCCAATTGGGAAAATCCGCTGTGAGTGACCAATATAATCTATAATATTATTTTTTTCCCCTTTCGTATCAGTCGTGCTGACAATTCCCACCGGCTTATTAAAAGCGATATAGGTATGCACTTGTTTTGGCTTTCCTACTGACTCTCCGTCAACTGCCACCACATCGCTTGGGCCTACTTTAGTACCAAGTTCAGGTACTTTTCCGTTGATGGTGATCCGGCCTTCTTCCAACAATTTGTCTGCGGCTCGTCTGGAGCAAAAGCCAACTTCACTTAGGTATTTATTGATTCGTATGTATTGTTCTTCTCCCACTGGAAATCGAAAATGAATTTGAGTTGCAAGTTACATAATAGATATTTACCACTGAGGGCCTGGAGGGTAACGCATAGAGCGCGACTGGATTATTTGAATCACTCAAATCCAAATGAGTTGGGTCCTCTGCGAAACATTTGTGCACTTTGTGTTACAAAACAAAAAAAGCGCAAATCCGAAGACCTGCGCTTTTGAAATGATGTATTTGAAACCTACTCGCTTTTAACTGGGATAACTGGCTTCGGAGTCTCCGCTACCAAAATTTCAGGCTCACCTGGAATAATAATCGTTGCCAGTCTTTCCATATATTCTGCTTTGGTAGATTCAAAAGCAAGTTTGTTTGCTGATGAAATAGGCTCAGAAGGTGGAATCTTCTCTCTCAACCAATCTTCCTGCTTGCCATTTTTCCAAAATCTAAAGCAAAGATGTGGTCCAGTAGCCAAGCCGGTGCTCCCCACATAACCAATTACCTGACCTTGCTTGATGCGTGTTCCTGGTTTTATGCCTTTTGCGATTTTAGACATGTGCAGGTATTGCGTAGTATAGGTGCCGTTGTGCTTGATTTTTACATAATTGCCATTTGCAGAGGAGTAGCGTGCATCGGTAATTGTCCCCTCACCTACTGATCTGATTTCTGTACCAGTAGGAGCTGCGTAATCTGTCCCTAAATGTGCTTTGTAACGTTTTTGAACTGGGTGAAATCTTTTTAAACTATACCTAGAACTGATTCTTGAGTATTTCAAAGGATCTCTCAGGAATGCTTTTTTGAAGCTGTCACCATTTTGGTCGAAGAAGGCGATTTCGCCATTTTGCTCAAAAGGAATTGCATAATATGGAGTTCCTTTGTGCTCAAAAAATGCCGTTTGAATATCCGAAACTCCCACAACAACTCCGTCAATCACTTTTTCTTGGTAGGAAACCTTGAACTTGTCGCCTTTTTGCAAGGCTCCAAAATCAATAGACCAACCATACAAATCAGCAAACTGATCGATAATATCATAGGTGATTCCGAGACCGGTCATATCAGCCGAGAGATTGGAATTGATAATTCCGCCAGCTTCTTTGGTTCTGAATTCTGCAGGCTTTTCAGCTTTATAAATGTCAATCGAGTCCAAATTGAAGACTACATATTCTGCTGGATTTGGCTCGTAGATAAAAAATGCTGCCTGAGCTGAATCAGCAGGAGTGACTACCGTGAATTTCCTGTTTGCTGCTATTCCTCTCACGTCAAAAATCTCCTTTGACTTCTTCGCGATTTGATCGATAATCTGGTAGGGGACGTTGAAAGGTGCTAGGATTGACCCTAAAGTCTGATTTTTACTCACTGTGCCTTCTACAATATTCAACCCAGTTACGTTGATTCCGTAGAGAAACACCTGATTTTCAAGAGAATCAATAAGCGGCGGTTCTACGATCTCAGCTTCCTTTTCTTTCTGAAAAGGCAGGTCGAAAAATTGGAGTGAAGATGCTGCACCAATGGTGATAACGAGTGCAGCAATTCCTATCCAGGTCTTTTTCATTAATCTATTTCTATTTGGGGGAGGTGAAATTTATCTCAATAAGGCAAAAAAGGGCTTTTTATCCAAGACTTGGGGTATAAACCTTTCGCTCGCACCGTTTCAACTATCATACCAACGATGAAAAAATGCTGTTATTTTTTATAAATATGTTTTGGGCATTTATTAAAGTTTAAAAGGGCTACCAAACTTCCTAGACTTCGCTAGGCCACGCCGCACTTTCCCCTTCCTGCTCAAGAACTAGCCATCAGGCCACCTAGCGAAGTTGAGGTGCGAGTATTTTATAATGATTACTGATCAAATTGTAGATAGCTACATAAATCACAAGGCTTCCTTCTTATTTCACTTTTCATAAAGAATAGAGGGGTTTTTCGGGAAAAATGGAAGGAAATCACTGAAATAACTGCTAATCCTTCAATGATTCGTGTGTTCTCACGGTCATTTCTTTATCTTTGACCTCCCAAAAAAAACTAAAATAACATGCTGAGAACGCATACTTGTGGCGAACTACGCCTGGATCATGTAAATCAAGAAGTAACGCTTGCCGGCTGGGTTCAGCGGGTGAGAAATAAAGGAGGACTTATCTGGGTCGATCTTCGCGATCGTTATGGTTTGACCCAATTGATTTTTGAAGAGGATTCCAGTGAAAAAGCATTGTTGGAGAAAGCGGCAGAGCTTGGGCGTGAGTTTGTCGTTCAAGCAACCGGAAAAGTAATTGAGCGAACTTCCAAAAACGATAAGATTCCAACGGGTTCTATCGAAATCAAAGTGACTTCACTTGAAGTGTTGAATGCCGCGAAAGTTCCTCCGTTTATCATTGAAGATGAGACAGACGGAGGCGATGAGCTCCGAATGAAATATAGATATCTGGATCTTCGTAGAAATGTAGTTCGCGAGAAACTTCAACTGCGTCACAAAATGATGCAGGAGACTCGCAAATACATGGATGCGCAGGACTTTATAGAGGTGGAAACGCCTGTTTTGATTAAGTCAACTCCAGAAGGAGCACGTGACTTTGTGGTTCCTAGCCGTACCAATCCAGGTGAATTTTACGCATTACCGCAGTCACCACAGACTTTCAAGCAATTGTTGATGGTGTCAGGTTTTGATCGATATTTCCAGATTGTGAAGTGTTTCCGTGATGAAGATTTGAGAGCAGATCGTCAGCCTGAGTTTACTCAGATTGATTGTGAAATGGCTTTCGTAGATCAGGAAGATATCCTAAATACGTTTGAAGGCTTGACCAAGCATCTTTTTAAAAATGTAAAGGGCGTTGAGCTGGAAGAAGTGAAGCGAATGACTTACGCCGATGCCATGAAATTTTATGGTAATGATAAGCCGGATGTACGTTTTGATATGAAGTTTGTTGAGCTGAATGAATTGGCTCAAGGCAAAGGATTCAGCATTTTTGACCAAGCAGAATTGGTAGTTGGGATCTGTGCCAAAGGTGCTGCTGAGTATACCCGTAAGCAATTGGATGCGCTGACTGACTGGGTGAAGCGCCCTCAGATCGGAGCTAAAGGCATGGTTTACGCCAAATACAATGCAGACGGGACCATCAAATCTACCGTGGATAAGTTCTATTCTGCCGATGATCTTCAGGATTGGGCAGATGCATTTGGAGCAACTCAGGGTGATCTGATGTTGATCCTAAGCGGAGATGCGGATAAAGTGCGCAAGCAACTTTCTGAGCTTCGTCTGAAAATGGGAGAGGATCTTGGACTTCGTGATCGCACAGTTTTCAAACCACTTTGGGTCATGGATTTTCCATTGTTGGAATGGGATGAGGAAACTGCCAGATTCCATGCTATGCACCACCCCTTCACTTCTCCGAAGAAAGAAGACATTGCTTTGCTGGATACCGATCCAGGAGCTGTAAGAGCAAATGCTTACGATTTGGTAATTAATGGCGTCGAAATAGGCGGTGGTTCCATACGTATTCACGATAGAGCTACTCAGCAATTGATGTTCAAGCACTTAGGTTTCTCTGAAGAAGAAGCGCAAAAACAATTCGGATTCCTCATGGAAGCCTTTGAATATGGAGCGCCACCACATGGAGGAATTGCCTTTGGTTTCGATAGATTGTGTGCGATTTTCGGTGGTTCCGACTCGATCAGAGATTACATCGCCTTCCCTAAAAACAATTCCGGAAGAGATGTGATGATCGATTCTCCTAGCAGTATCGCTGACGAGCAATTGAAGGAATTGTCCATACAATTGGCGGTAAAATCGTAAAGGCAAAATATTATATTCCGTGGGCGGTGTCCCCACAGACCTTAACATAAATTCATTTCGGTAGGTAAGGACACCGACCTAGGCAAAAAAAGCTGTTTCAGAGATGAGGCAGCTTTTTTTGATTGGTTTTTAGGTTGTTTAAGCTCGATTAATTTTCTAGCTGTCAAGATGTCTCCACTCAATTCCTAACTTCCATTTACTATAAGTTTCGATAGGATAGAATTCCTGGTAGATTATCAGCAAATGGAAATAGCTGATTTTTAACGAATCGAAGGAAATTTAGCTGCACGATGCGTTCGCTGAGTATTTCTAATTTCTTTAGTTATCAAAACTATTTATTATAAGTAATGCGCTTTGGCTAGCTTATTTTTAAATACTTTTCGTTAGAGTATAACAATCATTTCCGCTATGAAACTAGTCATTTATCAAATTCATCTTTTACTGCTCTTCGTGATTGCAGCCTGTGGTAATTCTGGAGTATCTACAGATTACCTAGCTGAAGTATCCAATTATTCAGAACTTGAAGGCTCAGACCAAATGGCATCAAGCCAGCCTCCTACCGAGTTCACAGAGCGAAAAGTTATTCGCGAAGGCAGCATTAACTTTAAGTGTGGAGATATCTTGGAGACTGAGACGTTTTTGAGAAAAGAGGTGAAGGAACTTAATGGTTTTATTTCCATGGAATCTAAAAATGCCTACGGAGAACGTACCGAGAAAAGTATGACGATCAGAGTACCTTCGGAAAACTTTGATTTATTGAATGAAAAGATAAATCTACATGCGTTGAAAATTGATAACGCTACAAGTAGCAATGAAGATGTGACGGAACAATACATTGATGTAGAGGCTAGGCTTAACGCCAAAAAAGAGTTGGAAAAGCGGTACACTGAATTATTGCAACAAGCGAAAAATCTGGAGGAAGTTCTCGGACTAGAAAGAGAGTTAGCCACTGTGAGAGGAGATATAGAATCACTTCAAGGCCGAATAAACTACCTTCAAAATCGGGTAAGCCTAAGCACGCTGCATGTCACTTTCTATCAGGAATCAGAAAAAGCCTTTGGGTTCATTTCTAAGCTAAGGGAAGGAGTCAAAAATGGCTGGAAAAATCTCCAATGGTTTGTGATATTCCTAGTTAATCTTTGGCCATTTTTTCTAGCTATGGCAGCACTTCTATTTTTTCTACTGAGAAAAAAGAAAACTCCCCCTCCAGTAAAATAACCTCAAGTCAAATTTGAAGAATGAGTGCTAGACTTTATGTAAAACTATTTTAACTTCCCCGATGAAATCGAGCATGACTAAAATGTCACACACTGGCATGATTATAATCGCTGCGAGATTCCCCCGAAGAAAAATCGGGACAGGCTATGTGGCCTATAAAAATCAAATTATAAACAGATGAAATGCCCATGAGAATGGCTTCTCACTCAGGGAAATGTTTATTCAGGGCATTCCATATGACTGCTAAAAAACAATTATAAACAGATGAAATGGATACGCACCTTCCTAGTTCTCCTTCTTTTTGCAGGCTGCCTTCCAGAGAAAAGAGAATTTCAGCTTGATCTTGAAGAGCTTTCGATTGAGAGAATCCACGAGCTATATGCTTCGGGTGTAATGACCTCCGAAACGCTAGTCCAAGCCTACCTGGCTCGCATAGATTCCATAAATCCTAAAATCAATGCATTGACAATTGTAAACCCAAAAGCACTGGGAATTGCAAAAGCCTTGGATGCTGAATATCACAATACCGGAATTCTCCGTCCGCTTCATGGCATTCCCATGATCGTGAAGGATAATATCAATACAGTTGGTATGCCGACAACTGCAGGTTCACTGGCTTTGGCAGATTTCTATCCAGAGACAGATGCATTTATCATACAGAAACTAGAGGATGCGGGTGCAATTATCATTGCGAAATCAAATATGGCAGAATGGGCATTTTCTCCCATGCATTCCGAAAGCTCTACAGCTGGAACTACCCGAAATCCATATAATTTAAACTACGTGCCTGCAGGATCAAGCGGAGGAACAGGTGCTTCAGTGGCTGCAAACCTTGGAACTATCGGACTTGGAACAGATACTGGTAATTCCATTCGAGGACCTTCCTCACATAATTCCTTGGTTGGATTCAGAAGTACACTTGGACTGGTGAGTAGGGAAGGGATTGTCCCACTTTATCTTCGAAATGACGTCGTTGGACCTATGTGTAAGACAGTTGAAGATGCTACCAGAACGCTTCAGGCGATGGTGGGAATTGATCCGAAAGATCCTTTGACTTCCTATTCCGAAGGAAATGCTGAGACTGATTACATCCAATATCTCGATAAAGATGGTTTGAAAGGAGCACGAATTGGCGTATTTAGAACGCTAAGTGAGCAGGATCCAGATCCTGAGATCTCAACACTTTTTAATCAGGCTTTAAAAGACATGGAAAGTTTGGGAGCCGTGATTGTTGACTCAGTCGCGGTTCCAAATTTCGATGAGTTGAGGCAAGATCAATGGTGTCATGCTTTTCGAGAAGATTTGGAAGATTTTCTTCAAACCTATGTCAAAAGGGATACAATGAGGAATTTGGAGGATGTGATTCGGGTAGGAACCAAATCGGATTTTGCACGACAGCGGATAAGTTCCTTCCGAGGAGATTCTTTTCGCAGAGGAAACCCAGAAATCCCATGTGGAAATGCCTATGAGGATGAGCGCAGAGTTGCTTTTCGCGAAGCGATTGAGAAGACTATGGATTCCTTAAAACTAGATGCATTGGTCTACCCATCCTGGAATAACCTTCCTGCGAAGATTGATCAATTCCAAGAAGAATATCGAGGTGACAATTCCCAGATTATTTCTCCTGCTACAGGTCAGCCTGCCTTCACTGTGCCGATGGGCTTTAGCTCAGGAAATCTTCCTGCTGGCCTTCAGTTTCTTGGCAGAATGTATGCTGAGCCAACATTGATACGACTGACCTACAGCTACGAGCAAGGCACTAAACATAGAGTGGCTCCGAAACTTTAAGAATAACTACTAGCCATTAGGTGCAATTGGAGTTTCGATTGCTGATTTATTTCTAATGGATCAGAATCATAAAAGTTTAATTATTAATTTCTTGTCGATCATAACGACTTCAAGCCGGTTTTCTTTCCAGTTTGGTCTGCCAAGGTCAATAATTTCAATTTTGCCATTAAATAGCCTGTGGAAATTCGAAATAGCTGAGTATTATTCTTAATTCTTTTAATTGTCTCATTGTCCTAAGTTAGCTTAAAGTTGGCTGGATTATATGCGATCTTATGCCCATGACTATCATCAACTGGGCGATAGCATATGTGCCCATAATCAGAATGCCAGCATCCTGAATTGGAAGATAGAATTTATCCAAAGCGATCAAACCATCGGAAATAAAGAAAAGACTAGCTCCAATGAAAACCTGCCAAAAGGAGGCTGGATTGCACTTGCCATATCGCTCTCTGGCTGTAGTCACCATGCTCACAATCGTAATAATGTAGACAATCACAGGAATCTTCAATGCGCCAAGATTCGGATTGATCATGTAGAATGTGAAGGCTGCCAAAAAATAAATTGGGAGATTGACAAAGAAGGTTTTTACAAAATTCACATTAAGAAGAGATTCCGGAGCTTTTTGAGCGACCTTGAATCCAATGATATAACAGACATGGGCAAGCAGAAAAGCTCCGATTCCATAGATGAATAGGTGATCCCATAATAGTAGGATATCTCCAAGTAGGGAGAAAATCAAAGCTCCTAAAATAGATTTGGATAGTAAAGTAGAGGAAATTGGTTTGGTAATTTGGTAGAAATACCCAATTAACCCCAAAATAATCAGAGGTTTGGAAAAAAATCTCAGCTCTATTTTTTGCTCAATAATAAAGGCTAAATCGACTAAAGTCGCGAATAAAAACAGGTAAAGCCAAAGGACATTTTTCTTTTTCAAGTGAAGGATAATTTTGAGTAATTTTTAATAGACGTAATTTTTATTTGAGTTATCAACTTATTCAAAATATATTATCGATAACAGCTCATTTTCCAGTTTTCAGTAAATCGGGGGTTTTCTGAAATTTTATTCTAAAATAAGCCTACTTTTCTGGGTAGAAAGAATGCGAAACAAATCTTTTTAGACTTTTAGCAGAATTTTATTCACCTCTCTATGTTAAGAAATAGTTAAAATTAGTGAAATTTGTATCGAAAAACTTAACGGTATGTACCCGCAGTTCAGCGCGGGTGAATTTACCTTTGTAGGGAATAATTTCAAACCAGTTTATATAAAATCGTACAAATTATGAGGAAAAATTTACTTAAAAGTTTGGTTTCACTCGTATTGGTGGTCATTGCCACTATCGGTGTATCCCAAGCACAAGTGACTACCAGTTCTGTTGTAGGGCTAGTAGTTGACGCACAGGGAGAAACACTTCCCGGCGCAAATGTTGTTGCAACACACGTGCCTTCAGGTACGCGTTATGGTGCTGTCACAAACTTAGACGGCCGCTTTACCATTCCTAATATGAGAATTGGTGGGCCTTACACCATTCAGGTTAGCTTTATTGGATTCCAAGCTGCATCTTATAACAACGTGGTGCTTAGACTAGGAGAGCCTTTTGCACTTTCGGTAACGCTAAACGATGATAGTACAGAACTTGGCGAGGTAATCGTTTCCGCGTCTAAATCGTCAGAATTTGATTCCAACAAAACAGGTACTTCCACTAGTATCTCTACTAAGCAGTTGACTGATCTTCCTCAGATCAACAGATCTGTCACAGAATTTACCCGATTGACACCACAAGCAAATGGTACTTCTTTCGCTGGTCGTGACTCTAGATATAACAACCTTCAAGTAGATGGGGCTAATTTTAATAACGGCTTTGGTCTGAGCAGCAACCCACTTCCTGGTGGAAGTTCTCAGCCGATTTCTTTGGATGCAATCGAGCAAATCTCTGTAAACATTGCACCGTTTGATGTAACGCAATCTGGTTTTACAGGAGCTGGTATCAATGCGGTAACTCGTAGTGGTACAAATACATTTACTGGTTCTGCTTACTATTTCAATAAAAATCAGGACTTGCAAGGCAAGAAAATTGGTGAGACTGAACTAGAGGCAACAGAAGCTGCTACCAATAATTTTGGTTTTAGACTTGGCGGACCTATCATCCAAAACAAATTGTTCTTCTTCGTAAATGCTGAAAGAGAAGTGAACACTGGAGCTAACGCTTCTGGAGCTAACCTTTGGAAAGCATCTACAAATGGTGTTGCTGATCCTGATAATAACATTGCAAGAACTACAGTAACTGATCTTGAAGCTGTGCAAAGTCATTTGATCAATCAGTGGGGATATGATCCAGGTAGATACCAAGGATTTGCGAATGAAGCAAAGCAAGCAAGCACTAAGTTTTTGGCTAGAATTGACTGGAATATCAGTGATAAACATAAGCTTGCTGTAAGATACAACCAAGTAGTGGGCACTTCTCCTCAAATAACTAACGGATCTTCTGGTCCAAGACCAAGGACTCCAGGTTCAGCACAAAGAGTTAGTCAAAACTCTATGGCTTTTGAAAACGCCGCTTATGGTTTCGAAAACTCTGTAAGATCGGTTACTGCTGAATTGAACTCTTATTTTAGCCCTAAGATCTCTAACCAGTTTTTGGCTACTTACTCCAAGATCCAAGATACCAGAACTACTCCAGGCGCTGAATTCCCTATGGTGGATATTTGGGATGGTGGTGGAAGAGGTGATGGAAACGCTAACTACATGTCTTTTGGTACTGAGTTATTCTCTTATAACAACGATGTGATCAATGATAACTTCTCATTCATCAACAATTTAACTTATACAGAAGGTCGCCACACAGTGACTGCAGGTGCTGCTTTTGAGATACAAAAATTTGGTAACTCATTCGTAAGAATGGGTACTTCCTATTATAGATATGCTTCTGTTGAAGACTTCTTGACTACAGGTACTCCAAATGAGGTAGCTCCAATCATGTTCGGTTTGACTTACCCGTATGAAGGACAAGAGACTTATGCTAGAGTTAACTTTGGTTTGGCCTCTTTATATGCTCAAGACAAATTCGCTGTTAATGATCAATTGACTTTAACGCTAGGTTTAAGAGCTGAATTACCAATTTATTTGAATGACCTTACTCCAAATGAGGCGATCAACGATCTTACTTTATTAGATACAGAATATCAACCAAAAAATTACGATTCTGGTAGCTGGCCTAAATCACGTGTGATGTTGTCTCCAAGGTTCGGATTCAACTATGACGTAATGGGTGATAGAAGCCTGATCGTAAGAGGTGGTACTGGTATTTTCTCTGGTAGAGTGCCATTCGTATGGTTAACAAATATGCCAACTGGAGCAGGTGTTCTTCAAAACACAGTTGAACCTGGTAGCTATAATGATGTTGCTGGTTGGATTGGGAATGTAAATTTCCAGCCTGAGAAATACTATTATGTAGAAAACCCTCCTCAAGGTGCTGAAAACGTATTCATCAAGAATCCAACTCAAGGAGCGCCAAACTCTTTTGCTTTGGTTGATACCGATTTCAGAATGCCAATGGTATGGAGATCTAGTTTAGGAGCTGATTACCAGTTAGGTGATTCTCCATTTATGTTGACTGCTGATCTCCTTTACACTAAAGATATAAATGGCGTGTTCCAATTCGGAGCAAACAGAACTATTTCTACAAATACTATGAATAGTGCTGGTGACAACAGAGAGGTTGTATTGCCTGGTACCAGCGTAGCTTATAATTCAGCATTGGGTGCTAATAATGCAACTATCTTGACTAACACCGATATAAAAGGTCATGCTGTAAGTGCAACTATCGGTTTGTCAGTTCCTGAATACAATGGCTTCTCAGGAAGTTTATTTTATACTTACTCTGCTGCAAAAGAGGTTAGTTCTAATTCTGGATCTAGTGCAAGTTCTGCTTGGGGAGCATCTCCAAACATCAACTCTCCAAACGATCAGCGTTTGAATATCTCAGATTTTGCGCTACCAAATAGAGTAGTTGCAAACATGAGCTATAGAGTGGAATACGCAAACTTCCTAGCAACTACTATTGGTGTGTATTACACAGGTGAAAATCAAGGTAGACTATCTTACACTTATGGGAATGATCTAAATGGTGATGGTATCAATGCGGACCTGCTATACATTCCAGCAAGTACTGCTGATTTCAACTTTGTGGATATTGTATCTAATGGCAATGTAGTTTACACTGCTCAACAGCAAAGAGCTGCCTTCGATCAGTATGTAGCTGAAAATGATCTTGAGCAGTACAGAGGTGGGTATGTTCCTAGAAATGCGATCGTTCAGCCTTGGTTAAGTAGATTTGATGTGAGAGTGCTTCAAGATATCTTCACAAATATCGGTGAGAAAAGAAACACACTTCAAGTAAGTTTGGACGTAGTGAACTTCGGTAACTTATTGAACAAAGACTGGGGAATTCAGCAGAGAACTAACGGAGCTCAGAATCTTCTTTCTCGCTCTGGTGCTGTTAGTGCAAATCCTAACTATGTCATGAACCAAGTTTCTGGTCAGTTGCCAACTTCTCCTTATCAGAATGTAAGTAACTTCTCTACTACCTGGAGTATGCAGATAGGTTTGAGATATATCTTCTAAGAATAAGAAGTCTTATAATTGTGAAAGCACCTCAGAAATGGGGTGCTTTTTTCTTTTATACTTGTGTCCTGTCTTAAAATAGCGTTACGCAAAAAGTAATGTTATGAAAGAAGAACCAGTGGGTAAGTAGGTTAAGTGCATTCAGCACGATTACAATTATGCTTTTAAATTGGCCATGGTTTCAGAGGTTGAGCTTTGAGAATTGGGGATAACAATAAACTATGATAATCAGCCAGTCGCTGGATCAGCCACACTGGATTATTTTATTCAAACTAAGGTGGGTTGGCAGCTTTAGGCTAAATCCTATTTTACCCAATCCCAAATACCCGATATCTTGTTTGATCTTGGGTATTTTTAAATTAAGTATCCTCATTTTCCTCCATTGGTGGCAAAGATTTGCCTTCAGTATGTTTTGTTACTTTTTCCTGTATTTACTAAGTTATTTTTGTATTCTGACAACCTTAAGCAGGTCCTAAAAGTTAAGCTACCATGTTGTATTATAAAATATTTTCTCATTCAGTGAGTAAGGAATGGGTCGTGTTTATACATGGTGCTGGAGGATCGTCTGCGGTTTGGTTTAAGCAGCTAAAAGATTTCAGGGAGAAGTATAACCTTTTACTTATTGATCTTCGTGGGCATGGCAAGTCAGCCGACCTTCCACAGCAGATTTATAATGAGGAATATACCTTTACGGGAGTCACTAATGATGTAATTGAGGTTCTGGATCATTTGAAAACTCCTCCGGCTCATTTCATGGGGGTGTCTTTGGGGACGATAATTGTTCGGCAATTGGCAGAGCTAGAGCAGTGGAGAGTGAAATCACTTGTCTTGGCAGGAGCTATAACCCGGCTCACCGCGCAATCAAGGATATTGGTTTCATTAGGCAACGCATTTAAGCGTGTGATCCCTTATATGTGGCTTTATAGATTATTTGCGTTTATAATCTTACCTCGGAAGCAGCATGTAGAATCTAGAAATTTGTTTGTCCGTGAAGCTCAAAAACTTTGTCAGAAGGAATTTATTCGCTGGTTTCAATTGACTAAGGATATTAATCCACTCTTGAAATATTTTAAGGAATCTGACCTTGGTATCCCGACTCTCTATGTGATGGGAGATCAGGATGTTATGTTTTTGGAACCAGTTAAAAAGATTATCAAAACTCATAAAAGCTCAGTACTGAATATTTTGAAAAAATGCGGACACGTAGTGAACGTGGAAAGACCTGAGGAATTCAATAAACTTTCGCTGGCATTTATTCAAAATCAACACAATTAAGCACATTATTTTTCTCAATGAAGAAGCAAACTAAAGCCATATTGATCATTGCAGTTATCGTGATTGCAGCTGTTGCATATTTCTACCCAAGAATGGACACTCGCAAAAGCAATGATACAGGTGTCGCGTCGGTGGGTGCGGGTCCTGGTACACCATCTAATCTGCAAGTAAAAGTAGTAAAGCTTCAGCGTGAGACCTTAAGAAATCAACTTTCCATTACTGGTACTATTATGCCAAATGAGTCAGTAGATCTACGTACTGAGATCACTGGGTTAGTCACTAAAATTTCCTTCAAGGAAGGTCAATATGTGAGTAAAGGAACTCCCTTACTTTACCTGAACGACGATGAACTCCAAGCTCAATTCCAGCGTCTTCAGTTTACTCAGAAGCTTTTTGAAACTCAAGAGAATAGACAAAAACAACTTTTAGCACGCGAAGCTATTAGTCAGGAAGAGTACGATATCGTGCTCAATGAATATAACACGACCCTTTCTGATTTGAAATTGGTGGAGGCACAGCTTTCAAAAACGATCATCAGAGCCCCCTTTAATGGGATTTTGGGCTTGAGACAAGTGAGTGAAGGTTCGGTAATCGGTACTAATGATGTAATCGCAAACTTCGTAAATATAGATCCAATCAAAATTGAGTTTTCTATTCCCGAGCGCTATGCCAATCAGGTCACTGTTGGATCTCCAATTTACTTTTCGAACGAATCTTCACCTGAGGAAATGATTGGGAAAGTCTACGCTTTTGAGCCACAGATAGATGCTGCTACTCGTACATTGAAATTAAGAGCAGAAAGTCCAAATAAAGACCGGAAATATTTACCTGGAATGTTTGTAAGGATTCGTTTTGTATTAGGAGAAACTGAAGATGCCCTTATGGTGCCATCTGAGTCAGTAGTGCCTGAATTGCAAGGCTATAAAGTTTTCGTAGTTGGTGCCGATAACAAAGCCGTGGAACGTACGGTGGAGATTGGTACTCGTACAGATACGCAAGTTCAGATCACGAGTGGTTTGGAAGTAGGAGATCTGGTACTCACCACAGGTGTATTGCAAGCAAGGACGGGAACGCCTGTTGAATTCACACAAATCAACTAACATGTCGAGCTTATCAAATGTAAGTATCAACAGGCCTGTATTGGCCATTGTGATGTCTCTGGTCATCATGCTTTTTGGTGCTATTGGTATTACACTTTTGGGAATCAGAGAATTTCCAAGTGTTGACCCCCCAGTCATAAACGTACGGACTACCTACGTAGGAGCTAATGCAGATGTCATTGAAGCTCAAATCACTGAGCCTTTAGAGGAAGCCATCAACGGTATTCAGGGAATTAAATCACTGACATCGACTAGTAATGATGGTGGAAGTAGCATCACAGTAGAATTTGACGTTGGAGCAGATTTGGAAGCAGCTGCAAATGACGTGCGTGATAAAGTTTCAGGTGCCCAGCGAAATCTTCCTCCCGATGCGGAGCCTCCTGTAGTTTCCAAAGCTGATGCAGATTCCGAGCCTATTGTTTTCTTGAACGTAAAAAGTGATGAAAGGAGCCTCTTGGATCTCTCAGATATTGCGGAGAATATTTTCAAAGAAAGGCTTCAGACCATTCCAGGTGTGAGCCGGATTCAGATATGGGGGGAAAAAGAATACGCGATCCGTCTAAGAATGGATCCTCTCAAGATGGCTTCTTACGGAGTGACTCCATTGGATGTACTTTCCAAAGTGCAAAGTGAAAACGTCGAATTGCCCTCTGGGAAAATAGAAGGGGAGACTATTGAGCTATCTGTTCGAACAAAAAGTAGATTGAGCAGCCCCCAGGAATTCAATGACCTGATCATAAAAGAAGATCAAAATAACATTGTACGTTTTCAGGATGTGGGTAAAGCTGAGTTGGCCGCCCTCAATGAACGTAGTATTTTGAAGCGGGACGGAGTACCTATGGTGGGAATAGTTTTGGTCCCACTTCCTGGGTCCAACAGTATAGAAATTGCTGATGAGTTCTATAGGAGATTGGAATTTATCGAGAAGGATCTGCCGTCTGATGTAGGGTTGGAGATTGGGTTTGATAAGACAAACTTTATCCGAAGCTCCATATCCGAAGTAAAAGAAACAATTATTACAGCATTTGTACTTGTCGTTGCCATTATCTTTCTATTCTTGAGAGACTGGCGTACTACATTCATTCCAGTATTGACAATTCCTATATCACTCATTGGAGTATTCTTTGTCATGTATTTGATGGATTTTTCTATCAACGTACTTACACTTCTGGGAATAGTCCTCTCGATTGGATTAGTAGTCGATGATGCTATTGTCGTATTGGAAAATATATACTCTCGAATTGAGAAGGGGGAAAACCCGCAGGAAGCAGCTGAAAAAGGTTCAGAAGAAATATTCTTTGCAGTTATTGCTACCACAGTTGCGCTGGCCGCAGTATTCCTCCCGGTAATTTTCCTTACAGGAACGACTGGTCGACTTTTCAGAGAATTCGGTGTAGTAGTTGCCGGAGCAGTGATCATCTCATCATTTGTCGCGCTGACGATGACTCCAATGTTGAGCTCAAAACTTCTCAAGAAAAGAGAGAAGCATAATGCATTCTATAATTTTACTGAGCCGGGTTTTGTTTGGATAAATGACAAGTATGACGGAGCGCTCGCATGGTTTATGCAATTCCGATGGGTGTCATTTTTATTGGTAGGTTTTATGGGATTTGGAATTTATTGGCTTTTCAATGAGATTCCTACAGAACTTGCTCCCACAGAGGATAGAGGTGAAATCGTAATCAGAATGTCAGGCCCGGAAGGAGCCACTTTCGGGTATATGGATCGTGTAATCGATCAAATGGTGGCTGATTTTGGCGCAGATTACCCAAAAGATGAGGTCAGAGGGATGGTATCAGTTACCTCACCAGGTTTTGGTTCATCAAGCACGAACTCTGGTTTCATGCGATTTATTTTAACAGATGCTGAAAACAGAGAAAAAACTCAAGAGGAATATTTCAATGAAATTAACCAAAAGCTTAAACAATATACCGGAGTAAGAGCCTTCGCATCTCAGGCACAATCCATCGGCAATAGTCGTGGAGGTCTTCCGGTACAGTACGTTTTGCAGGCGCCTACATTGGATAAATTGAAAGAAGTTATTCCTACTTTCATGGAAGAGGTAGGCAAAAGCCCAGTATTTATTTTCTCTGATATCAACCTGAAGTTTACCAAGCCTGAACTTGAAATTGAGATTGATAGGGAAAAATCAAGAAATATTGGAGTATCTATTCAAGAAATTGCAAGAACATTACAGTTATCCTATTCAGGACAGAGATTCGCCTATTTCATCAAAAATGGTAAGCAATATCAGGTAGTAGGAGAAATGAGGCTAGAAGATAGAAATGAACCTGTAAATCTAAGAATGCTGTATGTGCGTGCCGAGAATGGTTCACTGGTTCAGCTGGACAACCTAGTTACAGTAACTGAGAAAAGTACACCACCGCAATTGTACAGATTCAATCGATTTGTAGCTGGTACCGTTTCTGCCAACTTAGCCGAAGGTTATACCATCGGAGATGGATTGGATGAGATGGATCGAATTGCAGGAGAAGTCTTGGATGACTCATTTACTACAGACGTTTCAGGTCCTTCCAAGGAATTTAGAGAAAGCTCCAACAGTTTGTTATTCGCATTCTTATTTGCGTTGATTTTGATCTATTTGGTGCTTTCAGCACAATTTGAGAGTTTCTTGGATCCACTTACCATCATGTTTACAGTCCCGCTGGCAATCTTCGGGGCTCTGCTGACCTTATGGTCATTTGGGTTTACGCTGAATATTTTCAGTCAGATTGGTATTATTATGTTGATAGGTCTGGTGACCAAAAATGGTATCCTGATTGTAGAATTTGCTAATCAGAGAAAGGCTTCTGGGATGTCTGTTCATGAAGCGATTTTTGGAGCGGCTGTTGCCAGATTCAGACCTATTTTGATGACTAGTTTATCTACGATTTTGGGGATTTTACCGATCGCACTTGGATTAGGAGCCGGTGCTGAAAGTCGTGTTCCTATGGGGGCAGCTGTCATTGGCGGATTAGCCTTTGCGACTATATTGACCCTTTTTGTGATCCCAGCTATTTATACTTATCTCACTTCCAAAGAAGGAAGATTAGCCAGAATTTAATGAAGAATCTTAGCCTATTGCTCTTAATGAGCATTATTGGAACAAGCCTTTTTGCCCAAAGTAATGAGTCTCTGGATCTTGAGAAGGCTATTACTATTGGTCTTGAAAAAAACTTGAATATTAAAATTGCCGTGGAAACGGTGGAAATTCAGGAAGGAAATCAGCGCATCGGCTCGGGTGATTATCTCATGCCAATCGTGGATGCTACGTATACCCGGTCTTTCAGTAATGAAGATGTGGAGCAGGTTTTTGCTACCGATCCCAATCCGAGGACTATCGACAATGCGCAATCCAGATCCAAGAACTTTAGCGTTGTAGGTATTTATGGGTTTCGTCCGGAGAGCTTCATTGTGATGAAAAGACTGGGAGTTCTGACAGAAATCTCTGAATTGGATGCCAAGATCGCGGTGGAAAACACCGTGGCAAATATTTCATCAGCTTACTACCGCTTAGTGTTGGAATTGCAACGTTATGAAGTTCTAAAGCGAACGCTGGAACTCAGTCAGGCTAGACTGAATATTGCAGAGGCTCAATATTCTCTCGGAGGAGCAGGCAAGCGTGATTTTCTGACGGCAGAAGTTGATTACAATTCCGATTTGAGCTTAGTACTTGGCCAGGAGCAGGTGATTCAGAATGCACGGGTAAATCTAAATGAATTGATGGCGCTGAATCCGGAAGAACAGTTTCTGGTTAATGATACCATCACGGTAGGAGAGCCTTTGCTTTTGCAGAATCTGGTAGAAAATGCATTCCTTGAAAATAAAACCTACCTCATTACCCAGCGTCAGGAAAATGTTGCCTTTCTCCAACTGAAAGAATTACGGGCAAGCCGACTGCCTGTCATCAACCTAAATGCATCCTATGCTACCAATACTTCCAATTCTGACGCAGGTATTCTAATTCAAAACCAACGATCAGGATTCAACTACGGAGGAAATGTCGCTTTAAATGTATTTAATGGCTTCACCTTGAACCGTAGGATCCAGAATGCAAAGGTTCAGCAGAAAATACAAGGTTTTGCTGTGGATCAGTACGAGATTCAACTTCGATCTGATATCCATCGTGCTTTCAATACCTACACCACCAATCGAAACTTGCTAGAGGTGGAGCAGAAGAACTATGCTGTCGCCAAGGAAAGCTCCGAAATTGCGCTGGAAAGGTTCAGACTCGGGATTGCTTCCTACTTGGAATTCCGGGATGCACAGGTGAATTTGCTAACAGCTGAGAACCGATTGATCACCTCTATTTTCAACATTAAAGAGCAGGAAATCGAGTTGAGACGTCTTTCAGGTAAGATTTTCTTTGACAATAGTTTTGAGGAGTTGAACCTTCCTTCAGAGGATTAATTCCGAAATGAAGGCTTTGAGATGAGTCTTCGTTTTATTATTTGCTTTTTTTAACGAATGCTTACTTTTTCAATTGGCATAGCATTTGCCAAATGGGCATGCGTGTAACATCCAGAGTCTTACGACTCTATTGAATGAAAAAAGCAATAATTCTATTTTCCTCTATAGTAATACTTCTCCTCTTCGGTGTGCAATGCACTTTTATTGAGAAGCATTTTGGGTCTATTTCCAAGGAAGATGCCTATGTACTTGACCTTCCCGGGATTCAAAATAGAGGTTTTATCCGTGCAGCAGTGGATAATAATTCAACGGGTTATTATATCTACCGAGGCCGTAGGATGGGCTATGAATATGAGCTTCTTCGTGACCTCGCCAAGCGTTTGAATGTTCAGTTACACCTAGTTTTGGTTTCTGATATTGATCGTGCCTTCGATTATTTGCAGGAGGGGAAAGTGGATATAATCGCTATGAACCTCGAAAAAAGCATGGAACGATCTGAAAAGACTTCCTTTTCACTTCCACTCGGTAAAATGAACACTGTGTTGGTGGGCAACGAGAATTCCGGTAAAATCACTTCCTGGGATCAACTTGATTCCGATACTATTTATGTTCGTGAAGGAGCCGTTTACAAAACCCAATTGTGCAATTTGAAGGATTCGCTTCAATTAAATTATACCATAATTCCCACTCCAGATCACGAAGAAACGCTAATCGATAAGGTGGCTGAAGGTGAAATCAAATGGACTATAGCGGATCAAAATATTGCTCAAGCCAATGCCACTTATTATGGAGATTTGGATATTTCATGGAAAGTGCAAAAGGAAGGAGATGTATCTTGGGTAGTGAGGGAAAACGCTCCAAAACTTCTTACTTCCCTGAATAATTGGTTGGAGGATAAGCAAAAAAGATTTCTTCCAGATTTATATGCCAAATACTTCCTGAATTCTAAGAATAGTTATTTCAGGAGCAACAGTCCATTCTCTTCTTTAGCAGGTAATCAGATTTCTGTTTACGATGAGATTATCAAAGATGGTGCTGAGCAGTTAGGTTGGGATTGGCGATTGCTGGCTTCTTTGGTTTACAAAGAGTCTAGATTCGATACTGTTGCGACATCCTATGCTGGTGCTAGAGGCTTGCTGCAGCTGATGCCAGTGACTTTAGAAAGATTCGGAGTGGATAACCCAAATGATCCAGCGCAGTCGCTTATGGGTGGAGTTCGCTACTTGAGATACCTGGATAAGTTTTGGATAGAAAGAGTACCTGATACCTCGGAGCGTTTGAAATTCGTGTTAGCGTCTTATAATATTGGCCATGGCCATGTGGAAGATGCTTGGAGATTGACGTTGAAGTATGGGAAAAACACTCAGTCTTGGTCTTCAGTCTCTGAGTTTTTGGAGTTAAAAAGTGATCCCGATTATTACCGTGATCCTATTGTCAAGAGTGGCTTTGCCAAAGGGCATCTGGCAGTAAATTATGTTAAGGATGTGATGAGCGTGTTTGAGTCGTATAAAGCGCTAGTGCAGCCTTAAGCGCCTTCGTGTAGCTCAAACATGGCTTCTACTTCCACTGGAATATTTCCTGGTAGGGAACCCATTCCTACAGCAGACCTTACCCCTACGCCATTTTCCTCCCCCCAAACCTGCATGAATAGCTCGCTGCAGCCATTGATTACGTAAGGGTGTCGCTCAAAAGAGGATTCACAGTTTACCATTCCTAGAACTTTTATCACCCGCTTCACTCTATTGAGAGAGCCTAAGTTGGCTTTGATGGTGGACAGTATCGCCAGACCAACTTGCCTGGCAGCGAGTTTCCCAGCTTCAATATCCAAATCTTGCCCTATTCGTCCAATGATCAAACTGCCATCTTCTTGAACAGTTCCGTGACCTGAGAGATAGAGGTATTTGCCATCTATCAGGCATGGTTTGTAAACACCCAATGGTTTTGGGGCTGGAGGTAGCGTAAAACCAAGTTTATTGAAGTTGCTTTCTGGAGTTTCCATAAGAATATAATATTTGATTTTTATATGAAAATGTCAAGGATAAGAACTCCAATTAAGCCTGAGACTGCTACAATCGTTTCCATCACCGACCAGGATTTGATGGTGTCTTTGATGCTTACATTGAAAAACTCTTTGTACATCCAAAACCCAGCATCGTTGAAATGCGAGAACATCAAACTGCCTGCACCAATGGAAAGTACCAAGAGATTAGGGTCCACATTCATGGTTGTTACCAGCGGAGCAATTATCCCAGCTGTTGTCAGCCCAGCCACAGTCGCTGAGCCTACACAAACTCTAATGATAGCAGTAATGATCCAAGCCAAAATCAATGGATGAATATCCCAGCTTTGCAGTCCTTCAGCGATCACCATACTCACTCCGGTATCTGTGAATATTTGTTTCAAAGCCCCTGCACCAGCCACGATCAACAGAATCATAGCGATGTCTTTGGTGGCTACCGTATAGAGATCCATGATTTGTTTCATGGTGAAATTACGTCTCAGACCGAGCGTAAACGTAGCAATCAGCACTGAAATTAACATGACGATTCCTGGATCTGCCACAAAAGCAATCACAGGAGCCAAGCTGCTGTCTGAGGAAATGTTTAGATTCAATGCCGTGGTTCCTACCAAAAGAACTACAGGAAGCAAAGCTGTAAAAAAACTGTTTGATGTGGAAGGAAGCTCAGACTCAGGCTTTGTTTCTGCCTGAAAAGTCTTTAGCGGTTTAGCTTCCATATTTTTGAGCGTTCTTGCGAAAATAGGACCTGCCAGCGCAATGGTTGGAATGGCTATCGCAAAACCATAGAATAGGGTCAAGCCCATGTTGGCATCAAACTGTGCAACGAGGGCCGCTGGTGATGGATGTGGAGGTAAAAAACCATGGGTAACAGACAGTGCTGCCAAAAGTGGAATACCCACGTACACCGCGGAGATTTTGTATTGATAGGCTACCGTAAAAGCCAGAGGGACTAGGAGCACAAAGCCAACATTGTAGAACAATGGGATTCCTACGACCAAACCCGTGATAGACATGGCCCAAGTGATGTGCTTTTGTCCGAAGATCTTCATCAGAAAACCAGCAATACGCTGAGCTGCACCTGATTCTGCGACCAGCTTACCCAGCATAGCACCCATCACGATGACTATGACCAAGTCGCCTAAGAGGCCACCCATACCACGCTGTACAGATCCGGCAATCTGATCTGCGGGAAGGCCAAGCAGAAAACCAGCAGCAATGGAAGCTATCAGAAATGCTAAAAAAGGATTGAGCTTTGCCCATACGATCAGCAGCACAAGAATTGCAATACTGAGCAACACGAGAAGAATGGTCATAGGAATAGGTTGGGTTTAGCTTACAAGATAAAAAACATTGGTGGATTTGGGTTTTACAGGTGGAGATAGTTGGTGAAAATAGGGTCAGCAGTTTGCAGTCGTAGTAATCAATCTCAGAGTGTTAGGACAACGCTTGTAGTAGGTGTCCATCTGCAATCTAAATTGGACTATCTCTTGATCCATCTAGTTTGAAAAGTTGTCACTGCATTTGAAAAAGTAATCAGGTATAGACCGGGTTTCAATACTTCCAGATGTTCGGAAAATTCGAATTCATTGTAACTGAAAGAGGAGAGCAAACGGCCTTGACTTGTGTAAACGATAACTTTTGTCTCTTGAGAAAGGAAGGTTTCAGGAAGATTTACTCTGATTTTTCCAATGGAATGAGGATTTGGGAAAATTGAGATTTGATTAGGGGAAATGGCCGGGGTGTTTTCTAACCGTACAACTTTACTCCAAGACGATTGGCCTGAAAGGTCTAAAACCCTGATTTGATAATAGGTTGAGGTTGATTTTGAAGATACTGTATCTATAAAGGAATAATAAGCAGGAAAGTCAGAATTACCATGACTCAAGACTTCTCCTATTTTTTTCCACACCTTCAAAGGAGTGTCGGAACTATAGATCTCAAACTTTTCATTGTCAGTTTCACTTGCTACTATCCAGCTTATCTCTTTTGAGGATACATAGTTATTGGCAGTAAGGGAAAGCCAGGTGACTGGAAGAATACTTAAAGTTCTAAAGCTTCCTACAGTGAAGTTTTTACCTGATAAATCATCAAAAGTTAAGTTTCTGATGGCCCAGAGATTAATTGCATCGCTGCTTTCGACATGGGTTCCTGGAGCGGCATACCCTGTACATACCAAGCGAAGATCTTCTGGCTGATCTACAATTAAATTCATTGCAGAAACCCGCAACTCAAGTGGATTAGAAGATGCATTAAGTCCTGAAAATTGGAAATAACTAAAGAGCCGATAAAGAATTGGTGTTCCGTCTAGATCATTAAAACCCGGGTTGAAATCTGCTCCTCGGTATTCAGTGTAATCCACAGTAAGATTTCCTCCTGCATTTGTACCAAGTAATTGCACTTTCCGGATACCACCATGATACCGATCTCCAAATGGGAACGTTCCATTTGAAGCAGTTAAAGTTGTAGGGGAATTTGAGTAGGTGAAAGAAGACAAGTTTTCCCAAGAGCCACCTTGATAGTCCAATACTCCAGCATTCGAGCTATTAATGGTGAGCGAGTTGTTTTGGAAATCCAACTGGCCACTGAGCATGGTGAGATTTCGTAAAACTAAAAGGTTTTGATCTAGAATGACTTTACCTGCAGGTTTATCGACATTCAAATCTCTAACATTCATAGTAAATCCAGAAATGTTTTGAACTTCAGGCCCATTAAAAAGGAGTGTTGTATTTGTGAGATTAAATGCTCCAGAACCGACTTGAGTCATATCTCCACTTAGTGATAAGGAAGAAGGCAAAGTAACGTTTGTTGTGCCTTGAATTTCTAAATGATGAAAGTTTAATGGTTGTGAGGAACTTGCGTACGACTTCGATAAAAAATTTTGAGTACCAGTATTTTTTCTAAAAGTCACTTTCCCGTTCAATTGAAAAGTAGCGGCTTCGATTTGAGGTGAGGTACCTTCCAAAATCAATTCTCCTCCAGATTGAAGGTCGAAAAGAGCTGCACTCACCAAACCTGATATTGACCGGGCAATTATATTTTCATTGCATTCGGAAATAAATTTTCCATTTGCTTCAATGATAAAGTCTCCAAAGGAGCCTGATGGATAATAGCTTGTTTCTGTATTAAATGTAATTGACGAGCAAAAATTTGGTGCTACAGAAGTGTCTAATGTCTGTCTTAAAGTTCCAGATCGTACTATGAATTGAACAGCCTTAAATGGCTCCTGAATAGTTAAAGTATTCCCGGCTCCTGGATCAAATATCACGGTATAACGGCTTTGGGTGGTAAAGCCACTCCAAGCATTTTTAGGAATAATTATTCTTGAATTTCCTTTGAATGTAAGTGTGCTTGAAATAGAGTTTCCTATCCAGTTTTGGCTGTTCCAAGTTCCTGCTGGAGTTCCAGGTGCAGCTCCAGTAAATGCTTGAAGCGAACCATATACGTTAATATTATTACTATTGAGGTTTAATTTTTCTCCTGCTCCTGTCTGTGCGTTTATATATAAATTTTTGACCTCCTCATTAGCGGTTAACGTGACTTTATGAGTTTGATCAATATAAATATCATTTGTCTGATTAGGCTTAACCGAAGCCGCAAGCCACACTGTTCCATCATACACTTGCCATATAGAAATATTCCCAAAATTTCCGGAAGTTACTGTGCGATAGGCCCCAATTTCTTGGCACAGTGTGACATTATTGTAAAGACAATGAAATGCTACTGCCGAGAATATCAAGTATATTCGGCTTTGAAAAAGTGCCTTACAGGCCAACGTTTTGCCCCGTGTTTTCATTTTAAAAAGTATTCTGAAAAAGCGTCTATCAATTTAGTGAAATGAATTTTAAAAAAACAATAGTTAGTTTAATTTTTTTATTGACTGTCAGTGCTTTAGCTCCTGTTCAAGCCCAGCAATACCAGATTTCTCTACTGACTTGCGATCCGGGAGAGGAGATCTACAGTTCTTTTGGGCATAGCGGGATTCGGGTAATCGAGCTGTCTACGGGCAGGGATGTAGTGTATAACTATGGCACGTTTGACTTTGGGGCACCTAATTTCGTATTGAATTTTGCCGGAGGCAGACTGGATTACTACCTCTCGGTTTCTACTTTTGATCGCTTTATTGCAGAATATGATTACTTCAAGCGCAGCGTAAGAGAGCAGGTTCTAAGTTTGAACGAGCAGCAGAAGTTGGAGCTGATTAGGTTTCTCGAGACGAATTACTTGCCTGAGAATCGGGCTTATCGCTATGATTTTTTCTTTGACAACTGTGCTACCCGTGTGCGTGATGCGGTCAGTACGGTCCTGGGAGATCAGCTGATCTGGGATGATGAAGTGCGGGAGCCGGTGGATAAGACATTTCGGGAATTGATAGACGAAATGGTGTACTACATGACCTGGTCAGATTTGGGAATTGATTTGGCACTGGGTTCCCGCTTGGATAGGGATGCTACCCCGCTTGAAGAGCAGTTTCTGCCTAAGTATGTGGAAGGAGCATTTTCGAGAGCGATGATCCAAGGCGATGGACCTACCCGGCCATTGGTGGAGAAAAACAGGACTATCTTGAATTTTGAAAAAACCGAAGGTTCATTCGGAGCGATCAATCCCTACTGGATTTTCTGGGTAGTGGCGATCATATTTACGGGAATCACATTTTTTGGATTCAAGAAGAAAAAGCTCTTCGTAGGCTTTGATATCGCATTCTTTGGGATATTGGGAATCATTGGAATAGTCATATCCTTGCTGTGGATAGGATCGGAAATTCAGTCTACCAAGTATAACTGGAATATTCTCTGGGCATTTCCAGGACATCTGATTTTAGCTTTTACTTTATTTAAGAAAACGATCAAACCCTGGGTGCTGAAGTACCTGCTTTTTGCTTTGATTATGGCAGATGCAGCAGTGGTATTTTGGATTTTGGGTTGGCAGTCTTTCCACCCAAGCCTGATTCCGTTGTTGTTGGTACTGATTCTGAGAACGAATTATTTGTATTATAACATCGGGAAGTTTAAACGAGTGGTATGACCTCTCGATTTAGAGACCCTCGTCTTTCAGTGCTTAAGGTGACACAGTATGTCAGTTTAGCGAAGTCGTAACCAGATGATTCCTGGTACTTTACTCCATAAATTCTTTCCTTTCTAAACTATTGCATAGGGGATTGGTGTTGGGTATTTTCGGACAAAGCTTATGGAATTCAAACTTACCTCAGATTATAAACCTACCGGCGATCAGCCAAAGGCCATAGAACAGCTAACGGCAGGAGTGAATAATGGCGATCAGGCCCAGGTATTATTAGGTGTAACTGGTTCTGGGAAAACTTTTACCGTTGCTAACCTAATCCAGCAAACCCAGAAACCAACACTGGTGCTTAGTCATAACAAGACACTTGCTGCTCAGCTTTACGGGGAGTTCAAGCAGTTTTTCCCTGAAAATGCTGTAGAGTATTTTATTTCCTATTACGATTATTACCAGCCTGAAGCGTTTATTCCGACTTCAGGGACCTATATAGAAAAGGATCTTTCAATAAACGAGGAGATAGAGAAGCTACGTCTGAGTGCATCATCGGCATTACTTACAGGCCGTAGAGATGTAATCGTGGTGGCTTCTGTGTCGTGCATCTATGGTATAGGAAATCCGGATGAGTTCGGGAAAAATGTTATCAAACTTCAGGAAGGAGACCGAATTCCTAGAAATCAGTTGTTATTTAAGCTGGTGGATATTTTATATAGCAGAACCCAGCATGACTTAACTCATGGGACTTTCCGGGTGAAGGGAGATACGGTAGATATCTTTGTGGCATATGCTGACTGGGGATATAGAATTTTCTTCTGGGGGGATGAGATTGAGGCGATTCAGCGATTTGATCCTGCTACTGGTAAGAAACTTAATGACGAGAAAATTATCTCGATTTTCCCTGCAAACTTATTTGTGACAGGAAAAGACACCTTGCAGACTGCCATTCACGAGATCCAATATGATATGGTGGATCAGGTAAATTTCTTTGAAAAAGAGGGCAAATTCATGGAGGCTAAGAGACTTCAGGAACGAACAGAGTTTGATTTGGAAATGATGCGTGAGTTGGGCTATTGCTCAGGAGTGGAAAATTATTCCAGGTATTTTGACCGCAGAGCTCCAGGCGCTAGACCGTTCTGTTTGTTGGATTATTTCCCGGATGATTTTCTTATGGTAGTGGATGAAAGCCATGTGACTTTGCCGCAAGTACGGGCTATGTGGGGAGGGGATAGATCCAGAAAAATCAATTTGGTAGATTTTGGTTTTAGGCTTCCTTCTGCTTTGGATAATCGTCCGTTGAAGTTTGAGGAATTTCAGGATTTGACTAATCAGGTGGTTTACGTCTCTGCGACTCCGGCAGATTATGAATTGTCCTTGACCGAAGGGGTAGTAGTAGAGCAAATCATACGACCTACCGGGCTTTTGGATCCTACCATCGAAGTGAGGCCAAGTCAAAATCAAATCGATGATTTGCTGGAGGAGATCGATCAAACGATTAAGACCGGTGCAAGAACTTTGGTAACTACGCTAACCAAACGAATGGCTGAAGAGCTTCAGAAATTCCTCGAAAGAGCCGGGGTAAAGTCACGTTACATTCACTCTGAAGTAAAAACACTTGATCGGGTGGAGATTTTGCGGGAGCTGAGATTAGGGATTTTCGACGTGCTTGTCGGGGTGAATCTGCTTAGAGAAGGGCTGGATTTACCGGAGGTTTCTTTGGTGGCGATCTTAGATGCCGATAAGGAAGGATTCCTTAGAAATGAGCGTAGTTTGGTACAGACTATAGGTCGAGCTGCGCGAAACTCAGAAGGCCGTGTGATTATGTATGCAGATAAAATCACCGACTCCATGCAGTCAGCGATTGATGAAACCAAACGAAGACGTGCTTTACAAATTGAGTACAATACAGCAAATGGCATTACCCCAACAACTATTTTGAAATCTCATGATAAGATCATGGGACAAACCAAAGTTGCAGACTCGAAGAAAAATGCCAAGTTCTACGCCGAACCAATGCCGAGTGAAGAAAGTATGGCAGCTGATCCAGTGGTACAATATTTAAGCAAAGACAAGTTGGAGAAACTGATCGCACAGACTCAGAAATTAATGGAGAAAGCGGCCAAGGAATTGAATTTCATGGAAGCTGCCCGACTTCGGGACGAGTGGCAATCGCAGAAATCAAGATTGGAACAATTGAATCGTGGAGTAAGTAAATAGGCTTGGGAGAGCTAAAAATTAGTAAAAATGACGCTTCAAGAGGTGAAGTTGCTTGCCGCCAAAGGCGAGGGGCAGAGGATAGAATTTAAAAAGAAAGCTACTTATCCTGAAAAAATTGTTCGGGAGCTAATTGCCTTTGCAAATACTTCTGGTGGAGACTTGCTAATCGGTGTGGATGATGATGGGACGGTTAGTGGGCAGCGTTACATTGAAGAAGAGATTTTTGTGATGGAAAGGGCGATTAAGGAGTTGATCTTTCCACCCTTAGACTATGAACTGTTTTCCTTGAAGCTGAATGAGAAAAAAGGTGTGGCAGTTTTTAAGATCTCAGTCAGTCCAAATCGTCCTCATTATTTGAAAGAGAAAGACCGGAAGCAAGCCTTCATACGCGTAGCAGATCGCTCGGTGCAGGCGAGTAGGGAAGTTTGGGAGATTTTGAGGAGAGGTAAAAATCCACGTGATATGGTTTTTACCTATGGAAATAAGGAAGAAATTCTGATGAAAGCATTGGGTGAAACGGACAAAATCACCTTGAAGGAATTTGCCAAGCTTGCTAAGCTCCCAAAATTTTTAGCTTCAAAAACCTTGGTTCGACTAACCCTAGCCAATGTTTTACTGATTCATCCCCAGGAGTCGGAGGATTTTTTCACCCTGAAAGAGTAGGTAGCTTGAACCCGGTTCGTTCGGTAAAACCCATATTTCCCTGCAGTCCGCCTGAGTGAATCATCAGGATTTTTGAGCCTTTGAAGAAATAATCTTTTTTGATCAAATCCCAGACTCCAAAAGCCATTTTCCCGGTATAAATAGGGTCTAGCACTATCCCAAAGTTTTCATAAAACCACCAGATGAAATCGATGAGTTCTTGCTTGTGTTTGGCGTAGCCCCCAAAGTGGTAATTGGTAAAAATCCCGTATGAGCCATTGCTGCTCAGCTGGTGTTTCTCTAGGAGTTCAGAGATTTCCTGATGAATGAATTCCCCTTTGAGGGAAGAGAATCCAAGTAGTTTTTGGTGTGAAGCAAGGGAGGTATAAAGTCCAGCGAAAGTGCCTCCGGTACCTATGGAAGAGCAGATATATGAGAATTGCTGATCTTCCAAGTCAAAGATTTCCTGGGTGCCTTTGATGGCAAGTTCATTGGTTCCCCCTTCCGGAATCAAATAAAAATCTCCAAATTCCTCTGTTAAACTATTAAGAAAATCTGCGGTGGATTTTTCTCTGTAGCTTTTTCTATCAATAAAATGAAGCTGCATGCCGAGCTGTTCTGCATGAGCCAGAGTGGCATTCAATGGCTCAGTTTTTTCCCCTCGGATGATTCCAATTGATTCAAGGCCTTCAGCTTTTGCTGCCTCAGAAGTGGCATAAATATGATTGGAAAAAGCCCCTCCAAAGGTCAAAATACTTGATTTGCCTTGTGATTTGGCTTTTTCCAAATTGTATCTGAGTTTAAAAAATTTGTTGCCAGAAACTTCTGGATGGACTAAATCCAAGCGCTTGATTGCCAATTCTATTCCCTTTTCCTCCAAAAAGGAATGTGAAATGAATTGTGTAGGAATTGGATTGGGGAGGAGCATTTGCGCTGCTTTTTTGCTAAGGTGTCAAAGTTAAGCCTGATAATCCTATTTTTGCAGCATGAGCATGCACCCAGAGGAAGATTTTGATGAGGAGGAATTAGAGCTTTACGAACATTTTAAGTTCGTAATCGACAAAGGCCAGACTCCAATCAGGATCGATAAATTTTTGACAGGCAAGATCGCTTTTGCTACCCGAAATAAGATACAGCAAGCCATAGACGCTGGGGCTATTCAGGTAAATGGTGAATCTATCAAGGGAAGTTACAAGGTAAAACCGCTGGATGATATTCGCGTGCTGATGGGCAAGCCTCCTCGCGACACGGAAGTTGTGCCAGAGGATATCCCGTTGGATTTTGTGTATGAAGACCAGTACTTGCTCGTGGTGAACAAGCCTGCGGGGATGGTCGTACATCCTGCCCATGGTAACTGGTCAGGAACTCTGGTCAATGGACTGGTGCATCATTTTCAAAATCTGCCAGAAATGAAAGGCAATGAAGGTCGACCTGGTCTGGTGCACCGAATAGATAAGGATACTTCTGGATTACTTGTGATAGCGAAAGCTGAAGAGGTGATGACGCATCTTGCCAAACAGTTTTTTCACCATACAATTGAGCGGACGTATTTGGCCTTGGTTTGGGGAGAGCCGGAAGAAGACTCGGGCACCATCACTGGTCATGTAGGGCGAAGTGCCAAAAACCGCAAGGTCATGGATGTGTATCCAGATGGAAGTCAGGGCAAGTATGCCGTGACCCACTGGAAAGTTCTACAGCGATTGAGGTATGTGTCACTGATCCAGTGTAACTTGGAGACAGGACGTACCCATCAGATCCGTGCACATATGAAATTCTTGGGACATCCGCTTTTCAATGATGCCATGTATGGAGGAGATAAAATCCGCAAGGGAACCCAATTTTCTAAGTATAAAACTTTTGTGCAAAATGCTTTCGAGCTGCTACCGCGCCAAGCGCTACATGCAAAGTCACTGGGATTCATACATCCTGTGACTAACGAAAAACTCTATTTCGAAGCTCCCTTGCCTGATGATTTTCAGTCAGCTTTAGCTAAGTGGGAAAATTACGTGAACTTTGAATAGGGTGTTCCGTTAAAGAATAATCAATATTTAATCTATAATGCTATGAATTCGGCAATAAAAACCTTGTTTATGAGCTATATTGGCAATATTGATAGGTTTCGTTGAGAAATAGTCAATTTGAGCTGTGATTATTTACCTATTTTTGATGATATAGCATTTTACAAGTGATTTTATTAAAAATACTGTAAATATTCAGTTTTATTTTTGAATTATTTGCAATAAATAAACCGACCTTCTATATTTGAATCATACAAAGAGGGAAAAACAAACGGTTTACTCTCAAAGCACTCAGAATACATTGAAATTACACTACACTGTAGGATGTTGAAATTGGCAGACAAGCCCTCCTGTCTCGGGGGTGGAGGTCATAGGATAAAGCATTTAGCGAGCTCGTAAATTTGCCTAACTACTCCGTGGAGGTTCGAATCCTTCTCCTACAGCAGGTTATTTTGGGTTTATTGTTAATTGACTAAAACCATGAAATTTTGTTTCATGGTTTTTTTTATGTCTTGTTTCTACTGACTATGATTTTGTGATAATTATAAAAATCCCAATAAGATTTGGCTGATGTAGCTTTATACCTTCATTATTAAATCATTAATTGCTGGGCTTATATCTCCTATTTGTTTATTGATAATGTAATAGAATGCCTTATAATATACTGTTTCTATAAAAAAATAAATTATATGTTATCATAATTGTAATAAACCAATCATATTTCTAATTTTGCCCTAGCGAAATAAAAGATGGCGTGTTTGATTACTAATCAGTGGCTATACAAATATTGCTTTCAGACCTATAAAATTTTGATTAATAAAAATCAAATCGATTGGCAAAAGGCCAGTTAAGCGTAACATTCATCATTGTAGGATGTTGAAACTGGCAGACAAGCCCTCCTGTCTCGGGGGTGGAGATCCCGATAGCTATCGGGAATGGAAAAAGCGTAATTCAACCGGACTATTGCCTAACTTCTCCGTGAAGGTTCGAATCCTTCTCCTACAGCATATAAAGCAGCACCCACGTGCTGCTTTTTTCGTTTAAATTTGTCTTAAATGTCTAATTTAGACAAAAAACCAACTGAATGACAGAAGAGCAAACAGGCAAGCATTCGAAGCACCCTTTTCGAAAGAAAATATTGAGGTGGGTTATGTTTACTTTTTTGGCTGTACTTTTTCTGGAGTTCATCGTGTATTTCGGATCCAACCTAGTGCTTTCCAACTGGGCTAGGCGTGAAATCAATGAAATTGCTAAAGGTGTTTATTTGGTTGATTTTAACCGAGTTAGGTTTTCGTTGTTACGGCGTGGGATCTTCATGGATGGCATAGTAATGAAACCTATAGGAGAGCGTAAGCCAGGACAGAATCAAGCTTTATTTGATTTGACTTTAGATGAATTAGCTCTTAAAAAACTATGGTTTAGCTTTTCTGAAGGCATTTTGTATGTTGGTAAAGTGGAGTTTGACAACCCTAACATTAGTATGGACTTGCCTCCCAAAAGTCAATCCGACAGCGAGGAAGAGGTTCGAAATGATCAGAAAAAAGGATCTCCTGTAAAAGTACTTGAAGATGAGTTGAAGAAGATAATTAATAAGATCAATTTCACGGGCGTTTACATCAGCGAACTTGAAATTGATCATGCGGATTTATTCTTTTTAAATTTTCTTAGTCAAAATTCATTAAAAGCAGAGAATACCAGGCTAGTCGTAAGAGATATTAACTGGGCAACCGAGGAGGAGTGGACGACTCCCTTTAATGCCAGAGGTTTTGAATTTGACTTGGACAATGTAAACTTTCCCCTTCCGGACGGTGTGCATTTTATTCAGTCTGAAAATGTGTACATCAGCTCTCTTGATAATAGGATTCTAATAAATGGCTTTCAGCTTAGTCCGGATAGGAGCATTCAAAGTAAATCCTATTATGACGTTTATTTAAGTGAGTTAAGGGTAGGGAATGTTGATTTGAATGAGGCTTTTATGTCCTCAAATGTCATAATCGATGAAATTGTCTTAAATGATCCTCATTTTAAAGTTGAGCAAAATGTCATCAGTGAAAAGGATAGTACTGCAGGTGGAGATTTAAATGAGTTGATTCAGGGAATTCTAAAATCCTTCGAGGTTCAGGAATTATCCGTGAACAATGGAAAGTTCACTACCTATAGTCTGTCAGACACATTGAAAAATCGGATTGATATTCAAAAGCTTGATTTCAAGATGATTAATTTTTATTTGGGAGCTGATGAATCCAGAAAATCTAATCAATTTTTCTATGGGGAGGATGCTGCTATGGACATAGGAAATGCTGACTTGTACCTGTCAGATGATGTGCATGTGATCTATGGGGACAGGGTGAGTGTTTCTTCGTTTAAGGATGAGATTGTCGTAGAAAATATTCGAATAGAGCCTAGGGAAGATGCTTTGAAAAGTGGCCTTGCTAACCATATCATGCGTATTTCGCTTCCTAAACTTGCACTCACGAAAGCCAACTTGAAGGGTTTGTATAACGAGGGTGTTTTTAATATCGAGGAAATGCTTATTCAGTCTCCAAAGGTGGAAATCACTGAACTTAGGCAAGGTAAACAGAACTCTGAAAGTGTACCAGTAAAAGAGCTTCTAAAAGGATACATGAATGAGCTTGCCATCGGAACAATGGATCTGAGGGATGGGGAAGTTCAGTTTAAAAATGAAAAGGGCGTCCGAAGTGATGATATAGGTTTTGAGAAATTCAGCTTATTGCTCGAGAACGTCTTTTTACAACCCAATCTGGATCTTGACAGCGATGTCAGAAACCAATTCCTAGCTGACGAAATGGTGTTAAGTCTGGATAAGTACAGGTTAAAATTGCGGGATAATCTCCATGAGTTTTTGGCAGATAGAGTTTTGATAGATAGTAAGAATTCACGTGTAGTGGTAAATAATTTTACCCTAAGGCCAGAAAACCCAGATTCAGCACAGGCTATACTAGATACTTATGGCAAGTCTGTTATTCTGGATATTTCAGTCCCAGAATTTCGGGTGGAGGGAATAGATTTGATGTCTGCCTATATGGATGAGAAGTTGATAATCAATCAAATTTTCATTCCCTCACCAGTGGCTAGTTTCACAAAATTCAGAAAGAACAAAGTGGAGGCAAACAACACATCTACTCTTGTAGAATCTTCTGATGAAATAGAGGAATTATTGACCTCTTATTTTTCTGTAATACAGATTGACTCCATCAGTTTTAGTGATGGCCAAGTTCAATATAAAAATTTTGCAGGAAAGAAAAACTTAGCCTTGAGCGAAGATAGCCTTTCATTGAGCCTAAAAGGGTTTTACCTTGAAAAAGGTATGGCGAAAAGCCCAGGTAGAACTTTTTTTTCAGATGAGATTGATTTGAAATTAAGGAAATATGACTTCAGCGTAGCTGGAGGAAATTATGAGGTGGATACCGACGGGCTTCGATTTAATTCTCGCTCCAAAACCATAGAGATTGAAAACCTGACCCTAAGTCCAAGTAGCTCTATAAATAGTAAGATAGCGTTGTCCTTAAATCTTCCCAGTGTTTCTTTTGAAGGGGTTGATATTGAGTCTTTTTTATTCGAAAATGAGTTGCAACTAGAGAAACTTGCTGTCGATGGGAGTATGATAAATCTGGAGATTAACCGGGATTATCAGAACGAAGATACTGGAAAAGTTGCTGGTTCTGTAGGTGAAAAAACGCTTCCAAAATCTATTGAACTGGTTTCTATCGGAGCAATAGAGGCAACGAATTCTAAATTGAGTCTGAATTATAGAGTAGGGGAAAATGATTTTGAATCCATACAAACCGATTTTGATATAGGCATCAAAGGCTTGATCCTTGATTCTGCTGCAAATGCGAGGGAAGATATTGCAGGCTTGTTTGACGAGATCAGCCTCAATCTGAATGATTTTTCTTACGCCTTACCGGATAGTATTCATACCATTCGGTTTTCTAATCTCTATGTTGATAATACAGCTGATGAGACGGTTTTTTCAAATTTTGAAATTATTCCGCGCAATACTTACGGTAACCCAGGTTCACCGATTTTATCTGCCAAGATAGATGAGTTGGGGGTGAGGAATAATACCATCAGAGATATTCAATCAACAGGGATTTTTGATCTGGCTCAGCTTAGATTATTAAATCCTAAGATCGATCTGTACTTAGATACTGAACGCAAAGCCCCTAAGTCAAGAAAATCATCTGATAGCCCTAGCTCTAAAAGCGCTGGACTAATTGAGTCAGTATTGCTTCAGGATATATTAGTCAATAATGGAGATATTATTATTCACAACAAAGAGACTGGACAGATCCCAAAGATGGCATTCCATAAAGTTAATTTTGGCCTAAAGGAGTTGAACTTTGACCTGATGAATAATAATGCTGAGCTGAGTCCTCAGTTTCTGCTGGAAAAGGACTTGAGCCTTTCCCTATCGAACTATCAAGTTTATACAAATGATAGTATGAATAAATTGAGCATTGGAAAAATTAGGTACTTGGATAATACTATCGTTATAGATAGTGTTTATTTCCAGCCTGCTTTTGGGCGATATGATTTTTTGCGAAGAAAAGGATATCAGGATAATGCGATAGACGCTTTTGTCCAAGAGATCAGGCTGGAAGACATAGATTTTGATACTTATTTCATTAATAAAAATCTCAAAGCCCATGCGTTAAGAATAAATGGTCTAGAGCTGGATGTTTTTAGAGATAAGAGAATACCGCTCAAAGAAGGTGTGAGTAAACCTATGCCTCAAGAATTAATGCAAAATGCTCCATTTGATTTAGCGCTTGATTCTGTGCTTGTGAATAATGGACTGATACGCTATCAGGAGTTTGCCCCAAAAGCTATGCTCCCAGGCTCTATTCAGTTTGAGGAGGTTAATGCTTCTATAGCACCTTTTGCGATGCGAAAGAGTAGCGAGGAATTTTCACTGAAATCCAGTATGCTTTCGGTCACGAGCAAATTAATGGGAGATGGAGATGTTAAGCTAAATGCAACTATGTTTTTTGATGCGCCTTATCCTATGGATGTTGACGTAGAAATGGGTGAATTTGATCTTTCACTATTAAATACTATGCTTGCAAATAACGTATTTATAAAAGTGCTAGATGGTCAAGTGACTGGCGGGAAGTGGAATTTCAGAATGGATGATGATGTCGCCAGAGGTGAAATGAACTTTAGATATGAGGATCTAAAACTTGAGTTTTTGGATTCACTAACCTTGGAACGCGGAACGGGTAAGCTTGGAATAATGACTTTCTTAGCAAATGTTTTTACCAAAAGCAGTAACCCTCGAAAATTTTTTAATCGCCGAGTAGCTTCCCGAGTGTACTTTGAACGGGATAAGTCTAAGTTTATTTTTGGAGGTTGGTGGCGCGCAACCTTTAGTGGTTTGAAAGGCGCTATAGGTCTTGGTCAGCCAAAAAAACCGAGGAGAAGGGAAGAAGAGGAGTTTTAACTAGTCGCAGCAATCAGTTTCAGTTTTCCGTTAATGTTCCTCGCTTGGAATTAATATCCTAATCTATGTTTGAAATATCTAGGTATGAAGCATAAATATCAAACCAGGAACGGGATCTAGAAACTTCAAAATCAACCTACAAGTCAAGATGCTTGCAAAATTTGAATTGACTTGAACTAACTATCTTAGTTTCCCTCAAAACCAAAAAGCCCATATGGAAATTTTTCCATATGGGCTTTTCTGATTTATTTGCGAATAGTTTTACCTCCTGATTATTTTGAGTTGCTCACTATGCTCACCCCAAATTAGCTGTACGATATGAATTCCTGGAGCTGCTTTTTCTAAGTAGTTGTTAACCGTTGTACTAACATCTTGTATTGTTCGCACAGAATAGGAATCAAAAGCACCCGTTACATTAGCGATTCTAACCAAAATTTGCTCGTCTCTGTAGCTGCTTCTATCCAACAGATCTAGGGTCACGTAATTCCCTGGGCTGCTTGGGTTAGGATAGACTATCCAAGTGGACTGGCCTTTGAGTCCTTTTACCTGAATCGAACGAGTGACGCTATAGCTAAACGAGCCATCGGCATCGATTTGCTTCAATCGGTAGAAAATATTGCCACCCGCTGCTGGAAGTTCCGTATCCTCGAAGTTGTATTCAGTAGGGGTTTCTTTATATCCTTGTCCTTTTACTTCTCCAATTTTAGTCCAAGAAGTCAAATCTCCATTTGTAGCTCGTTCTATTTCAAAACGGTCATTTTCCCATTCCTGAGCTGTAGCCCAAGTAAGTTCTCCACTACGATTTTCTGGGTTAAATACAGCATTGAAGTAGAGGTATTCGACTTCGAGGATACGGAAATTAAAGAAAGTAATATATACTACTCCATTTCCTCCTCTTCCTCCTCCAAAGTATCCTGCGCCTCCTCCTGAACCAGTTTTATTTGTTCCAGCACCACCTATTGGATTAACTCCACTTAGATTTCCACTTCCTCCAATTCGTATTCCTCCTGCGGATCCTCCTAGGCCAATTTTATCTGTTCCATTAAAATATCTCCCGATACCCCCACCTCCAGCGCCAAAGTTCCTTGTAGAGTCGCCTAAAGATATTACCCTACCATCTCCACCTCTACCGCCTTCACCTTGACCATTTCCTGCAGCTTTTCCATTTTGGCCATCATTACCATTACCCCAAGGAATAAGACCACCGCCACCGCCACCAGCAACTGAGTTTTGCGGTGCACTATAGTCTCCGCTTCCTCCCACATTTCCTTGGTATACAGTCACATTTGTTCCTGTATAAGTAATAAGTTGTACGCTTCCCCCAACTCCAAATGTTTGGGATGGATTCGGACTTGCTCCGCCTCCACCTCCAGACGCGCCACTTCCCCCTGCATTTGTTGATTGAGAGCCACCGCCTCCACCTCCAGGAACTGATATGTTAACTGGACTTCCATTTATAGAACCTGTAAATGTGGATGCTTGACCTGGGGATCCATTGGCATTGATTCCCGATGCACCCGCACCTCCTTGACCAACAGTAATCCCATAATCAGTTCCAGCTGGTAAGCCATATGGATTGGTGACTGTGAATGTTTGGCGAATAATTGAGCCAGATCCACCACCACCGGAACCTTCACCAGATCCGCCGCCGCCGCCGCCGCTTCCAACATAGGTAGTAAATTCAGTTAGTCCTTCAGGGGCTATCCAAGTATAATTACAGGTAAACTCAAGCACTGTTGTTCCTGATTTTGAGCCATCATCTATCACCTTTATACAATCTGTAATATCAGCATCTGGACAAGAATAAGAGATAATTACGAGTCCTCCACCACCTGTCCCATCTTGACCTTGTGCTCTACTACCTCCTCCACCTGGTGAGCGGCCATTTTGACGATTTACGCCTCCTAGTCCGCCAAGAGGCCCTCCACCATTTCCTCCGTTATTTCCTGTAGAAATACTTCCATTGCTTCCAGAGTATCTTGGATCGAAAATTCCTCCAGGAGAATTATTTGTTTCTCCTCTTGTTCCTCCAGTTGCATAAACTAAGCTGTTTGTCGTCGGATTTGGTAAGCTGGAGTCCCTTGTAACATAAGAAGAACCTCCATTCGTATTTTGTGGAGTAATTCCCGCTACAAAAACACCGAGTGGCTCTCCTGGTACAACTGGAATATTTTGTCTAATGGAATACCCTCCTCCACCACCTCCAAAACTATTTCCTCCACCACCACCACCGTAAACTTCTATGGTGATGCTATAGACACCAGCGGGTACGAAAAAGGTACTATTTCCACCAAATACTGCTGAACAAACCCCAAAGTAAGTAGTTGGAGGATTTGGCAATGTGACAGTACAAACGTCTGTAGATTTTTTGATGGTTAAAATCTGTACGGTATACGTGTCTACATTACTATTAATTGGAGTAGTGGTGAATGTTCCTTTACCATTTACCACTGTCGCATCTACTGGTCCAACTGTGGTAAAAGCTCCAGATGCCTGTTTAATCTGATAGGTTATTTTATAGGTTCCATTCAGCATTTTAGTAGGATCTGCATAGAATGTTACTGTTGCAGCGCCACCAATTGAAGTCGCGGAAACCGACGATACCGCTGTAATATCATATTCTGGAGTTACGTCAATAGTACCGGTTACTGCAAGACCAGTTACACAAGTTCCAGTAGTTACTGGGATATTGTAAGTGTAAAGGCCTGTGGTTGTAGCAGTTCCTGAGAAAGTGATCGTATTTCCTGAAAAGTCTGCCTTAATCCCAGGAGGTAAACCGTTAACCCCTGCGACACCCGATTGATCAATACCTGTAACACCTGAGGTGGTTTGAGTAAATGGAGTTAGCGCAGGACTACTAATACATACACTTGGGAAAGCTATAGAAGGCGGGCCAACAGTAGCCAGAGGATTAACTAAGACGGTGTAGTTAGTAGTCGGACCAGTACATCCATTGGCAGTCGGAGTAATTGCATAGGTAACAGTCCCCTGAGTTGTTCCTGTTGTTGAAATTGTTTGAACGGGAATTGGCCCATTTCCGCTTGCTGTAAAACCAGAAACACCTGCTGTGGCACTAGCCGTCCAAGCAAAGGTAGTTCCAGAAACACCTGAAGTTGGGGTAACGAGAGTTGTACTGGCCCCTGAACAAATGGTTTGAGTTAACGGTGTATTAGTTACAGTTGGTCTAGGATTCACCAATACAGTGTAGTTGGTTGGTGTGCCAGGGCAGCTGTTCGCGGTTGGAGTAATCACATAAGTAACAGTCCCCTGCGTTGTTCCTGTTGTTGAGATAGTCTGAACTGGAATTGGCCCGTTACCGCTTGTTGTAAAACCAGAAACGCCTGCTGTGGCAGTAGCAGTCCAAGCAAATGTAGTTCCTGCAACGTTTGAAGTAGGGGTGACAAGTGTTGTACTTGCTCCAGAACAAATGGTTTGAGTTAAGGTAGTGTTAGTGACTATTGGTCTTGGATCCACCAATACAGTATAGTTAGTTGTTGGGCCAGGACATCCATTGGCAGTCGGCGTAATGACATAAGTAACTGTGCCGCGTGTTGTTCCTGTCGTTGAAATTGTCTGAACAGGAATCGGCCCGTTACCGCTTGTTGTAAAACCAGAAACACCTGGAGTGGCACTAGCAGTCCAAGCAAAGGTGGCTCCCGCAACGCCTGAAGTAAGGGTAACAAGAGTTGTACTTGCGCCCGAACAAATGGTTTGTGTTAATGGGGTATTAGTAACTGTAGGTCTTGGATCCACCGATACAGTATAATTTGTAGTTGGACCAGGGCATCCATTGGCAGTCGGCGTAATGACATAAGTAACTGTACCTCGTGTTGTTCCTGTTGTTGAAATTGTCTGAACGGGAATCGGTCCGTTTCCACTTGTTGTAAAACCAGAAACACCTGGAGTGGCACTAGCAGTCCAAGTAAAGGTAGTTCCAGCGACTCCTGAGGTAGGCGTAACTGCAGTAGTACTTCCACCTGAGCAAATGGTCTGCGTTAATGTTGAGTTTGTGACAGTAGGCTGTGGATTCACCAAAACGGTATAGTTTTTAGTTGGGCCTGGGCATCCATTAGCCGAAGGAGTAATTACATAAGTAACTGTTCCTTGAGTAGTTCCAGTAGTAGAAATAGTTTCAATTGGAATTGGTCCGGATCCGCTGGCTGAGAATCCAGATACACCTGCCGTTGCACTAGCAGTCCATGTAAAGGTAGCACCCGCTACCCCTGATGTTAATATTACTTCAGTAGTACTTCCTCCTGAACAAATGGTTTGAGATAAAATTGTATTTGATACATCTGGTATTGGATTGACTATAAAGGCTCCTGAAACACTTGAAGTGACATTTGTTCCACATGCACTGGAAACTTCAACGAAATAATAATAAGTGCCTAAATCAGCAGTTGGCGTATAAGTGTCTGAATTGGTGCCTACAGGAGCTATATTGCCGATAGATAATGAGTTTTGATCGTTTCTATACCACTGATATGTTATTGGTGCGGTACCATCGGCGACAATTGAAATTGGTGTAAATGAATCATTTTCGCAGATAATTTGTCCAGCCAGCGACTCGGAATCAATTTCAGTCAAGGCAGTTGTTACATAGGCTCCTGAAATATCTGACGGGACAGTACCACAATTGCTTGATGCAACTGCGTAATAATAATGGGTACCTTCTTCGTCAGCAAGAGGAAGATAATTTGCTGAAGTCGCTCCGCTTATTTCTGTTCCACCAGAATTTGAAGCGGATGTATTTTTATACCATTGATAAGTAACTGTTCCTTCGCCACTTGCCAAAACTGTAAGTTCAGCTCCAACATAACTACCACCAAGACACTGAGTCTGTGGAGTTGTATTTGGATTGTCATCAATCACCGTGATCGGAGGGTTAACTCTAAATTGACCAGAAGGATCAGATATGACAATGCCACAATTTCCGGTCACAATCACATAATAATATTCGATTCCTTCTACAGTAGAGGAAGGTGTAAAAGTTGAGTTAGTAGCCCCTGGTACAGCTGTACCACCGGAATTACTTTGAGTCGGATTGCTATACCACTGGTAGGATAAATTAGCACCTTCTGCGGTAACAGATAAAGGGTTGAATCCGTCTCCAAAGCATTCAACTCGGTCAGAATTATCAGGCTGTGTTGTTATGACTGTAGTTGGATCTACGGTTACCGTTACATTTTGTGTATTGGTACATCCATTTGCAGTAATGGTATAAGCATACACCACATTGACAGGATTTGCCGTAGTGTTTATTAAGGTCTCGTTCGGATTAGAAGTTTGGGCAGTGGTAACAGCCGCATTACTGATTCCAGAAACAGCTGCTCTGGTCCAGGTAAATGTGACTCCAGTAGTAGCACTAGTTGGCGTGTAGGTAAATGCAGCATTATTACAAGTTGCCAGAGATAAGGAACTGCTTAAGGTCGGCGTTGGATTTACGGTAATGGTTACATTTTGGGTATTACTACAACCATTTGCGGTAGTGGTGTAAGCATACACCACATTGACAGGATTGGCAGTAGTATTTATTAGGGTCTCATTCGGATTAGATGCCTGTGCAGTAGTAACTGCTGCATTGCTGATTCCTGCAACCGCAGCTCTTGTCCAGGTAAATGTAGCCCCAACGGTTGAACTCGTAGGTGTGTAGGTAAATGCAGAATTGCTACAAATTGCGGCCGGGGTTAATGTACTGCTTAACGTTGGAGTTGGTTTTACTGCTACGGTTACATTTTGAGTATTACTACATCCGTTTGCGGTGATGGTATATGCATATACCACATTAACAGGATTTGCAGTGGTGTTTATTAAAGTCTCGTTCGGATTAGCTGACTGAGCAGTAGTAACTGCTGCATTGCTGATGCCAGTGACAGCAGATCTAGTCCAAGTGTATGTAGCACCACTGGTTGCACTTGTTGGAGTATAGGTAAATGTAGAATTACTACAAATCGCAGCCGGGGTTAATATACTGCTTAGTGTTGGGCTTGGATTTACGACTACAGTTACATTTTGGGTATTGCTGCATCCGTTAGCGGTTATGGTATAAGTATACACCACATTGACAGGATTTGCAGTGGTGTTTATTAAAGTCTCATTCGGATTAGAAACTTGGGCAGTGGTAACAGCCGCGTTACTGATTCCAGAAACAGCCGCCCTTGTCCAGGTAAATGTAGCGCCAACGGCAGCGCTTGTGGGAGTATAAGTAAATGCCGTATTCGTACAAATCGCGGCTGGGGTTAATGTACTGCTTAGTGTTGGGCTTGGGTTTACGACTACAGCTACATTTTGGGTATTGCTACATCCGTTAGCGGTTATGGTATAAGCATACACCACATTGACAGGATTTGCCGTAGTGTTTATTAAGGTCTCGTTCGGATTAGAAGTTTGGGCAGTGGTAACAGCCGCATTACTGATTCCAGAAACAGCCGCCCTAGTCCAGGTAAATGTAGCGCCAACGGTAGCGCTAGTTGGTGTATAGGTGAATGCAGAATTACTACAAATCGCGGCCGGGGTTAATGTACTGCTTAACGTTGGAGTTGGTTTTACTGCTACGGTTACATTTTGAGTATTGCTACATCCATTTGCAGTGATGGTATAAGCATACACCACATTCACAGGATTTGCAGTAGTATTTATTAAGGTTTCATTCGGATTAGAAGCTTGGGCAGAAGTAACAGCCGCATTGCTGATGCCAGTGACAGCAGCTCTAGTCCAAGTGTATGTAGCACCACTGGTTGCACTTGTTGGAGTATAGGTAAATGTAGAATTACTACAAATCGCAGCCGGGGTTAACGTACTGAATAATGATGGAGTTGGTCTTACCAAAACTGTTACATTCTGAGTATTGCTACATCCATTAGCGGTGATTGTATAAGCATAAACCACATTCACCGGATTGGCAGTTGTGTTTATTAAGGTCTCATTCGGATTAGAAGCTTGGGCAGTGGTAACTGCCGCATTACTGATTCCAGTGACAGCAGCTCTAGTCCAGGTAAATGTAGCGCCAACGGTTGCACTTGTTGGAGTATAGGTAAATGCCGTATTCGTACAAATCGCGGCCGGGGTTAATGTACTGCTTAATGTTGGTGTCGGATTTACGGTTACGGTTACATTTTGAGTATTGCTACATCCATTTGCGGTGATGGTATAGGCATAAACCACATTGACAGGATTTGTAGTAGTGTTTATTAAGGTCTCGTTTGGATTAGAAGCTTGGGCAGTAGAAACAGCCGCATTACTGATTCCAGAAACAGCCGCTCGTGTCCAGGTAAATGTGGCACTACCTGTAGAACTAGTAGGCGTGTAGGTAAATGCAGAATTGCTACAAATTGCGGCCGGGGTTAATGTACTGCTTAAAGTTGTAGCTGGGTTAACGGTTACAATTACATTTTGAGTATTACTACATCCGTTTGCGGTAATGGTGTAAGCATACACCACATTGACAGGATTGGCCGTAGTGTTTACTAAGGTCTCATTCGGACTACTTGACTGAGCAGTGGTAACTGCTGCATTGCTGATTCCAGTGACAGCAGCTCTAGTCCAAGTGTATGTAGCACCACTGGTTGCACTTGTTGGAGTATAGGTAAATGTAGAATTACTACAAATCGCAGCTGGGGTTAATGTACTGCTTAATGTTGGTGTTTGATTAAGTGTAATTGTGCCTGTCCTAGTTAATGTGACACCATAATTAGTGGTAACATTTATTGTATATGATGATATAGAAGCCGTTGGGGTTCCGGAAATTGTAACAATCCCGGTTCCACTATTGTATGTATGTGAGACGCCCGAAGCAGGAAGTGCTGGTATAGCAACTGTAGATCCAATAGGCACACTGTAAGTTATTGGTGTTAATGAATTTCCAGAACAAACTGTTTGAGCATCAGTATTGGTGGCGGAAGTAAGTGCTATATAAGAAATTATAATCCGTCCAGCTCCACCGTTTCCTCCAGAAGCTCCATCGCCTCCTTCACCCCCTCCACCTCCACCAGGTTGAATACCGTTACCTCCAGAAGCTCCTGCTGCGCCACCGGGGCCACCTGAACCTGCGCCGTTAATACCAATTCCTTCACCTCCCCCAGCATTTCCATCTGCACCTACTCCTGATGAACTTCCTGCCGCTCCACCTCCTGAGCCCGGGCTATTATTTCCATTACCTGGAGTTTCAGAATTGCCACCATTACTGTAGACATAAGGACCACCAGTCACTGGAGAACCTCCGCCTCCTCCTAACGTGCCTCTTCCTCCAGCTCCACCATTTGCGATTAAATAAGTAAGACTAGTGCCAGAACCAAAACTTGAAGGCATTCCGGTTCCTGCTGTATGAGGAACAGGTGAACCTGCGGTTTGACCTATACCTCCAGTACCGATAGTGTATGGGATAGTTGCTCCTGGGGTTACTGGGTAGGGATTTGCTAAAATAAAAGCTCCTCCTCCTCCTCCAATAGCTCCTAATGGTGATCCATTCGGTCTCGTTGCGTTATTAAAACCTCCACCTCCACCAGCTCCCCAAACGGATACACTAATATTAGTTACTCCAGCTGGAACTGTGAAGTTTCCTGAGCCTGAATTATAAGTCACTGTTTGTGCTCCTGAAAAATTAGAAGATACTGCAATCCACACCAATCCTGATAGAAAGATGAACTTGGAAAGGAAGTTAGGTAAAAAGTGCTTCAGAAGCATTTAAATTTAATTTGTAAAAACTATTTCATTACTAGTAAAATGCATTTCAAATTTAATAGGATTTAATTTAAAACCAATGGGTTAGGGTTTAACCAGTTGAAAATAATTGACTTCTCAAGTTGGATATTCATTTGAAATATATAACTATATACTGTTTGCCGGCTAGGAATGGATTAGGACTGAGGCAAAAAAAAACCAACTCATTTCTGAGTCGGTTCAATAATTGATTTTATGTAGATATTGTTATTTGAATTTCCCTTCTGTGTCTTTAAACTTTCCTATTATTTGAGCTCCACTGTTTACGGTTACGGTACCATATACCGTAATGGAACTGTCTTCTCCTATGAATTCAAGCGTAGATCCACTTTGTAATTTTAAATCACCATAAATTACGGTGTTACCTTGAAGTTTAAGTGTAGCAAAGCTAGCCAAATTTAAACTTGTGTTCTTTTTGTATTGACCAAAAACGAAGGTGCCGTTTACAGTCATTATTGCATCACTATTGATGTTGAGATTTTGCTCGATTGCCAAGGATCCGCAGAATAACAATGAACCTCCAATATTTACAGCCTTTAATACGCTGGAGCCCGAATAGGAAGCTGACTCAAACATATTGATGTTCAAGTAGGCAGTACCGTTATAGTTGGGCAATCCTGCGCAGCTCGGATCATTAGACCCCTCACTCTTATTGATTTTCAAAATCTGAAGGCCACCATGGCCAGAAGCAATGAATACAAACTCTTCTTCATTTCGTAAGAAGTTTGAGGATCCTTCCAGTTCTAAAACCCCCAAACTTTTGATACCTCCTAAATCAGCTACGTCTGATACAGAAATTCCTGCAGCACCATTTGCCATAAACAGTAAGTTTTTATCTACCGAAACAGCATTTGTAACAATTTCACTTGTAGCTACATCATCAGGATTGTTTGGAATAGGCAGTTTTTGGATCAGGCCTCCGTCAGTCATTTTGTATATACCGGCTCCGTTAGCTCCTTCGGCCACATATAAATTTCCATTGTCTATGTCCAAAGTTCTTTTGGCACCAGCCACATCAGCTGGCAAAGGAATATTAATTACTTCAGATAAGTTGTTTGGATCCAAAATATGCACACCTGAAGTACCGCTGAGTACTGCTAGTTTATCACTTCCGAAAGCCACCGCTCTTAGGTCTCCCATTTGAGTACTGGACTTAGATTTTTGGGATGCGTCAAAAAGGCCGATTACCCCATCATTTCCACTAGTGACAGCTGTATTTGAATTGGTATTTGCAACATCTGTGGCGACATAGCTAGGCAGAGAAGTGTATACAAAGTCTGAAATAAATTTCCCGCCAGCCACTGATACTGTGATCAAATTCGCTGGTGAAGTCACATCTGAGTTTACATCAATATTTACTGCAGCAGCAAGATAAAGTTTACCGTTTTTGTATTCTAAAGAGCTGATATCCGAATCCGTGAAAATAGCCTGCTCTGTGATAACCGGGCTATACACATTGGTGATGTCAAAGATATCAACTGCTCCCAGATAGGTGTCTCCTTCTGTATTGTAAGAGACATAGGCATAGTCACCATCAATATCTACGTGCGTTGCTTTAAGTGTTTTTCCATCATAGACAGGTGCTTCTACCTGAGATACCATAATTAGAGGCAGATTAGATGCGACTTCTAGCAGTCTTCCAGTAGGAAGGTCTGGGTCAATTAATGCCATCACTCCAGTATTATCTCTTTTTACACGGGTCGTAAGAGATTGGCTGTCAGTGTCTATCGTGACGTGTTTTGCGATAGTTGGAACTTCGTCAATAGGGGACAAACTGTCATTACAGGAATAAAACGCTATGACAGTAACCAAGCCGATTAAATGATATTTTTTCATATTGTTTTAGATAGGGGTAAGACCTTATTTCATCTACTTAAAATTGTGTTTTGTATATAGTATTTAGAATTATGTTTTGTAAAATTATTTTTTACAGTTAATTATATTGGGTATTCAATAATTACAGAACAAAAATGAAACAAAATTTCATAAATAAAAGAGACCATAAAAAATATATTTAATTTCTAATTAATTAGTTATTGTTTGGCGTTATTGGCTCAGTTTAATTCATTATAGGTATTATTCAATGCGTAATAAATGATTAGGGCTTGACCTAGCTAACTCGGATTTTCAGTGTTTTTCACAGATACATTTTCTTGTTAGACAGATACAGTTTTATATCTCTTATAGAATAATATTCCTTTAAATAGTTATGATGTTACAGTAATGCCTAGCTCACTACGCATCAATAAATTGAATTTGGGTCTTGAAAAAATGATATGGTTTTTTTACAAAAAAAAATAGCCAGACCCCTAAGAGTCTGGCTATTTAATGTGGGTAGTAATGATTTACCCGTTCATGCTGATCAAAAACTCAGCATTGTCTCTAGTTCCTTTCATTCGTTGAAGTAGGAATTCCATAGATTCTTGAGAGTTCATGTCGCTCATTAACTTACGAAGGATCCATACACGCTGCATTTCTTCTTTGTCCATGAGTAGGTCCTCACGACGGGTACCTGAGTTAAGCACGTCGATGGCAGGATATATTCGTCTATTAGAAAGCTTACGATCCAATGCAAGTTCCATGTTGCCGGTTCCTTTGAATTCTTCAAAAATCACCTCATCCATTTTGGAGCCTGTTTCAACAAGAGCTGTAGCGATGATAGTTAATGAACCACCATTTTCTACGTTACGAGCTGCACCAAAGAAACGCTTTGGCTTATGAAGAGCATTGGCATCCACACCACCGGAAAGTATCTTTCCTGAGCTAGGTACCACGGTATTGTGAGCTCGTGCAAGTCTCGTAATGGAATCCAGCAGGATTACCACATCATGGCCAACTTCCACCATTCGCTTAGCTTTTTCCAACACGATATTTGACACCTTCACATGTCTGTCAGCAGTTTCGTCAAATGTGGAGGAAATTACCTCTGCATTTACCGAACGAGCCATATCAGTCACTTCTTCAGGACGCTCATCGATCAGCAAGATCATCAAGTGCACTTCAGGGTGATTTCTGGTAATAGCATTTGCGATTTGCTGCAGCAAGACCGTTTTACCGGTTTTTGGCTGAGCTACGATCATGCCTCTTTGACCTTTACCTATAGGAGCAAAAAGATCTACTACTCTAGTGGAGAACTTATCTCCTGTGGTAGATAGATTTAATCTTTCCTCTGGGAAAAGAGGAGTAAGGTATTCGAAAGGAACTCGATCTCTAATTTCGTCTGTGGTTTTGCCGTTTACTGTGGCAATCTTCAAGAGAGCAAAATATTTTTCTCCTTCTTTTGGAGGTCGAATAGATCCTTTAATATGGTCTCCGGTTTTCAAACCGAAAAGTTTCACCTGGCTAGGAGATACATAGATATCATCTGGGGATGCCAGGTAGTTGTAGTCCAGCGAACGAAGAAAGCCATATCCTTCTTGCATCATTTCCAGCACACCTTCATTTTCGATTACGCCGTCAAAATCACGTGGATTTACTCCTGGGCGTCTTCTGTTTGAATGAGGTGTTGTTTCGGCAGCAGGTGCCATTACTTCATCTGGAGACTTGAAATTTCTTCTTTTAGGAAGTTCTACTTCTTGTTCTGGCCTAGTGTGAACAGGCTTACTTGAAGTTTTCTCTTCTTTGCTTTCAGAGGTAGATTCTACTTCATCAACAGCTTTTCTTCTCGGTCTGAACGTCTTTGGCTCATCATTGCTTGACTCAGCTTGTGGCTGTGGTTTTCTTTCTGGACGCTCTTGTTGTCCTTCTTTTTTAGCTTTCCAGTCTGGTCTTGGCTCTTTGGCTCTAGGTTCAGGTGTTTTTTTAGGCTCTTCAGCCGGAGTTTCTTCTGTTTTAGGAATTGCCGTTACATTTTGTCTTTTGAACTTAGGCTTGTATTCCGATTCTTCCACTGGCTTTGCGGCAGCTGCAGGCTTTGGAGTCTCTGCGGGTGATGCTGGCGCTTTTGCTGCTTCTGGGGTTTCAGCAGCAGAAGGTTTCTTTTTAGGCAAGGATTGCTCTGGGGTGATGGCTTGCTGATCGAGGATAGCATAGACGAGTTCGTCTTTCTTTAGAGTTTTACGGTTTTTGACACCTAGCTCCTCAGCGATTTCCTTCAGTTCAGATAATAACCTGACTCTGAGTTCTTCTATGTTGTACATAAAGAGGGGATGAAATAAATAAAATGTAGTAAATGCGGTATTTGAGATCGTGGATGATTTTCTGAGCAAAAAAGATCTGCAGGAAATACTCAAGTCAAAGTGGGCTGACTTGCTCATTCACGGTGATGTCACAATATTAAGGTATGAGTTTGGATAATACAAATTATTGTTTTGGAATTGTGTGATTTGGGAAGCATGGAATTTTTTGAGCCACAGAGATTCACAGAGGGATAAGCAGAAATTCACAGGGAATATGAATTGGAGAATCGGAGAATTGGAGAATTGGAGAATTGGAGAATGGAGATTTTTTTAAGGAACCCAAAAACATTCGGGGATCTAAAAAACCTTGAATGTTCATGATTTTCCCTGCGTCGCCGTGCCGCCGCGAGCCATACTCATTCATTAATTTGTCTCAAAATCGCCAATGATTTCCAGTTTCCTGGATTATCCAGGTGCTGACTATAAAAATCTAGTAGGTGATCCAAAAGCTTTTGGCGTAGGGATTTACTTATTTTGAATTGATTGGAAAAAGAATCTTTCATGAGAGCATTCAGGTAATTTTCTGCTTGCGACAGTTCGGTAGGAGAAAAAGGCTGGGAGCGACTTTCTGACAAAAAACCAAGAGCTTCCTCTGGAGCAAAGCCGAGAAAACTGGCTTTTTTAATTAAAAATACCAATGGGAATTGGCCAAGTTGGGCATGCTTATTATCCAATTCAATAATACATTCTAGAAGAAAATCGAAGAGTAGTTCATTCTGGTAATTCTCGTAGATCGACTTGCTTGTTACTTCGGTAATGAAAAGTGCTATTCCAGTTCTGGTAAAATCAAAAGGAATGAGCTGATGTGCTCGGTAGAGTTGAGCTTCAGAAATTCGCTGGAGTCCACCGTTGTCTTTATCATATACGACAAGTTCAAGTAATGTCAACGGTTGGTATAAAGCTATTTTTGATTTGTTACCTTGAGTCCTTACTCCATTCACCAAGTAAGATTTCAGACCTAGTTCGCGAGTAAAGATCTTTACAATTATACTTGTCTCCTTGTATCGTATGGCACTGAGAACTATCCCTTGGGTCTTTTTGAGCATTGCTTCATTTTTCCCGCAGATTAGCGCAGAAAAGTACGCAGATCTACGCCGATTGTAGTTATTAGTTGAATATGGCTAAAGCGATGTCATTAAGTAAACACTGCTTTCAATTGTTTTCTATCAATCAAAAAAACATCGGTCACCCAACACCTTACTATTTCTTATCCTCATAAAAGCACTTTCTGCATCGCGCTTCATAGCTTTCCTTTTCACCCAAAACCACTTTCTCTTTGGCATCGGAAAGCCTGAAGGAAAATGCTGCCAAGTCGCCACACTTCATACAGATTGCATTTACTTTTGTTACATATTCTGCGATTGCCATCAGCCTTGGCATAGGATCAAAGGGATTTCCTTCGAAATCCATATCAAGTCCAGCCAATATCACCCGCTTACCCTGAAGAGCTAGTTTTTGGGCAACTCTTACTATCTGTTCATCAAAAAACTGAACCTCATCAATTCCCACAACATCACAATCGCCGCTTAATAATAATATGTCATCAGCAAAGTTGACCGGAGTAGAACGAATCGAATTCTCATTATGAGAAACGACATCATGTTCATCGTAGCGCTTGTCGATTGAGGGCTTGAAAATCTCCACTTTTTGCTTTGCGATTCGTGCACGGTTCAGCCGGCGAATCAATTCTTCCGTTTTTCCAGAAAACATGGACCCACAAATCACCTCGATCTGACCTTTATTTCCTGAGGACTTCATCCTACCAATTGAAGGTTCTATAAACATGCCTAATTCTATTCGCTATATTTTATATGTGGGAATTTATTGATGTTACCGACACGGACGACAATTTCTCCTGATAGGAGTTCCGTCTGGCATGCTAGTCTTTCTCCCGTTCTCAATCTTCCTTGCTGCAGGAAATCAAGTTCCGGTTTGGTAGGAGGTGAGAGGTTTTCTTCACCTGATTTCAGAATGATTTTGCAGGTGGTACATCGGCCTTTTTTCCCGCAGGCGTGCATCCAGTCAATTCCATTTTCATGAATAATTTCGATAACTTTACGGGGAACGCTAACAGAATTAATCTTCAGATTAAATAGATTTTCTATGACTATTTGGGGCATTTGTTCGTTGACTTTTGTAAACACCACTCTACAATGACTACTCAAATTAACAGCAATTATTTAGAAAAATATGCCGAAGACTATGCCGCAATTGTTTGTGGTCAGTTTTTCTCTTCCAAGCAATACATGACTGGACAGGATATAGTTCAGCTCACCAATAGTGCTCAGGTGAATTTCTTTATTATTAAAAGGTTATTCGAGCTGTGGCAGGGAGAGCTCGAAAAGCTCAAGAGTAATCCTTATTTCGATTACCGTGATATTACGGTGCATGAAGCACTTACTGAGTTTATGAACGTGCTTTCGCGAAGAATCAAGGTAGAGAAAGAGCAGCTTCAGCCGTTATTAGAAACTGCGGTGAGTCAGGCAATCCAGCTTGCAACAGATCCGGTTTCATTTTATCAAAATGAAATATCCAAAGCTCCTTCTGGGCATATCAATGAATTTCTGAAAGAGAATAAAAAGTATTACAAATGGCATGCTCAGGTTGTTTCTTTTTTAATAGATAAGGCTGGTTTTGGTCATGATGAAAGCGCTTATCTACGTGCCGTGGCAGCAAATTATCAAGCAATTAAAGAGTCGTTAGAATCTGTGAACTTGCTCCTGGCAACATTTGGAGATGTCAAGCCATTTGATTTAGATGCTTATTTAGTTCGGGAATATGTGGAAACAAAACTTCCTTCTAACCCAACACCTGAAGTAAATAAGTTGCAGGAATCAACAAGTTCATTTTTCGATGAGGTAGAAAATGAGGCTCCAATTAGAAAGCCTGTAGCTCCAGAACCTGAGAAAGAAATTGAGGCAGAGCAAGTTGCGACTGTCCAAATGCGCTATACAAATGGTTCTGCTGGCACCCTAGATTCATATAACCTGAAAGCTAAATTTGAGACACTCTCTTATAAAGGTATGAAAGGGATAATGGGTGAACTAGCTGAAAGTCTAGCAATCAATCAGCGGTTCATGTTTACGAAGGAGCTATTTGACGGAAATGCAGATCTACTCAAACATGCGTTAAAATCCATAGATAAATGTGAAACATTTGATGAAGCGATTACGCTCGTTAATTCCCGCTATGTGGAAGAATTAGGATGGCAATCTGAAACTGAACCAGTACAGGAGTTTCTTTTGCTGGTGTATAGAAAGTTTGAAGTTTGATATAAAATTGAACTATATAAGTGCAAAGAGCTGGTTTTCAGCTCTTTTTTAGTTTTATAAAATGAAATCCCCTTAATTTATAGGAATTGCTTAATTCACAGATTATCTTGTTTTTACCTATTGATAATATTGAGTAAGCTTTTTTCAATCAATGCGTAAGAAACTCCAAGACTTAAAAGACCTTCCTCCATTTGATCCAGGCATAGATGCCGTGGATAATTATTGGTATTTAATCATGTATTTGCGTGATTTAATCAAAGCTTCGGAGATCAAAGCGGGCTTGGTCCTGTCCTTTTATGGATTGTTGATGAACGTTTTTTTTCAGTTTTATGAGCATTTAATTGAACTAGCCTCTTCAGACTATTTGACTTATGGCTTCATGGGAACTTGGTTTGTGTTCAGCGTCATTTCTATTTATTATAGTTTTAGATGCTTCATGCCGCAAATTGAGGCCAATTATGACAAGAGTGTTTTCTTTTTTGGGAATATTATTTCTTCATATGGTCCTATCAAAGACTACGTGAAAGAATTGGAAAAGGTAAGCACCCAGAGGCGCCCGCTGTTTGATCAGTTGGGAGAGCAGGTTTATATCAATGCTAAAATCACCGCTACTAAGTTTAGAAATGTGAACCTTTCTGTACGATACTTATCATTTAATATTGGCCTAGTGTTTGTTTTTATTTTGTATTACGCTTTAAAGACTGCCCTTTAGCCTAAAGCCCTGTTCTTGCCATGAAAGGATATCGTACTCTTCGAAACCTAGTTTTATCAGATCTTGAAGCAAATTTGCCCAAGACATTGACTTATCATGCGCTTGAACATACGCTAGATGTGCTAAATGTTTGCAATCAATACATCAAGCGGGAAAAAATTCCCTACAAAGAAAGGTATTTATTGAAAGTTGGAGCAATTGTTCATGATATGGGATTTCTCAAAGGTGCAGCAAACCATGAGCAAGTGGGGGCAGGGATGGCAGAGAATATTTTAAGTGATTTAGGAGTGGACCAACGTGATATTGACGTGATCAAAGGGTTGGTCATGGCAACAAAAATCCCTCAGAACCCTCAAAACCATTTGCAACGAATTATCTGTGATGCTGACTTAGATTATTTAGGCAGAAATGATTACCCGGAAATTAGCCAGAAATTATTTGAGGAATTAAAGAATATGAATGTGATCTCTACCGCTAAACAATGGAAGGATCTACAGATTAATTTTTTGAAAGCTCACCATTTTCATACACCGTTTGCCATCAAGAATAGAGAACCGAAGAAGCAAGCTTGGCTGAAAAAGCTATTGGACTCTTAACCCATCCTTCCTAGCTGTAGTGCTCTGGCACTATCCATTTTGATGAAAATAAATAGCAAAATGGTAAATGACCATAGCGAAGATCCTCCGTAACTAAAAAATGGTAATGGAATACCCACTACTGGAAATAGTCCAATGGTCATGGCAATGTTGATCATGAAGTGGAACATCAGAATCGAGATGACACAATAGCCATATATTCGATTGAATCTGTTTTTTTGACGTTCAGCCATGAAAATCAGCCGGGTGAGCAAGGTGACAAATAGCGCGATCACAACCAAGCTCCCCAGCCAACCAAACTCTTCTCCCAAGGTGCAAAAGATGAAATCCGTATGTTGCTCCGGGACAAAGTCAAACTTGGTTTGGGTGCCCTGCAAATAGCCTTTACCGGTAAGTCCTCCAGAACCGATGGCGATTTTAGATTGAGTTACATTCCACCCAACGCCTAGCGGATCTAGATCGGGGTTAAAAAGGACCATTATTCTGTTCTGTTGATGTTCTGGCAGTTTAGAAACTACCAAATCAAGACTATAAGTAAATGCAATTAATACCAGTCCAATAACACTAAATCCTATAATTTGCTGTGGGGTCTTTTTCCCCATCATGATGAGAATCACAACGATCACTACTATCGCGCCAGCTAAATAGAGATTGTTTTCTATACCCAGTGCCAATAGCGCTATTGCAATGATACCGATTCCAAGTATGTAGTATTTTTGCGGTAGCCCTTCTCTATAGAACATGATTAGCATGGAAAAATAGACCATGGCTGTCCCCGTATCTGGCTGAAGAATGATCAATATTATCGGCAATAAAAGTACACCAAATGCCTGTAGCTGATATTTGGTTTTGGAGAGATCAAAGGTGGGTCTTTCCATGAATTTGGCCAGCGCAAGGGCTGTCGCAAATTTGGCAAACTCCCCTGGCTGAATTCGAAAGGAGCCAAAGCCAATAGTTAGAATTTGCCCATTTACTTCTTTTCCGATGAAAGGAGTTAGTAGTAGCAGAACAAGCATAACCAAGTATATGGGAATAGCCAGATTTTCGAACAATCGATAATCTGCCGCCATGATGACGATGATGATGGCTATAGCGGTGCCGATCCAAACGAGTTGAATGCCGGAATTTATCGAAGTATCGAAGATGCTTTTGTCCACTTGCCCGTCATAGACAGCTGCATAGATATTGAACCAGCCTATCATCACCAATACGAAATAGATCATAACGGTGATCCAGTCCACCCGATTTATGTTAATATCTGTCTCGCGCATTAATAGATGAAATTTCCGGCGATTACATAGTTCTCAAGATCCGGTCTGGAGATACTGTCCTTGAGATATTTCTCAATCATAAGAGAGGCTGTACTTGCAGCAGCTCGACCTCCCCAGCCAGCATTTTCCACATATACAGCTATTGCGATTTGAGGATTCTCTTTTGGCGCAAAAGCAATGAATACGGAGTGGTCTTCTCCATGAGGGTTTTGGGCGGTCCCCGTCTTGCCTGCAATCTGGATATCCTTCATAATCGCACGCGTGGCAGTACCATATAGCGCTTGGACCATAGCATCCTGAACCATATCAAAATGATATGCATCAACGCCTACCATGTGTTTTGTTTGATATTCTTTTGGGATTTTGGTATTGTCACCGTCAATTGCGCGAATCAAATGCGGAGTGTAGTAAAATCCTTTATTTGCAAAAATAGCTGCCAAATTTGCCATTTGAAGCGGTGTGACTAGCAACTCACCTTGGCCTATCGATAGAGAATAAATTGTGGAATATTTCCAGCGCCCTTCGCCATAAACTCTATCGTAGTATCTACTTGATGGGACGTCACCAATTTTTTCATTTGGCATGTCCACGCCCAATTGGCCACCAAGACCGAATTTCAACACGTTTTCACGCCAAGCGTCTAGACCAATTTCTGTATCCTTAAATGTGTTACTTGAAACTTCCCGATTGATGATTTGACGGAAAGCTTGATGATAATACGGGTTACAGGAATTTCGAATTGCGCCGAAAAGATTGACTGGTGAAGGGTGATTATGACAAGCAACCAGAGACTTATTGCAAGCAAATGTAGTTTCTGGAGTAAGAACGCCTTCCTGTAAGCCGATTAAACTCTGGACAATTTTGAAAATTGAACCCGGAGGGTAAGTCGCCATAATTGGGCGATTAAAAAGTGGCTTTGTTTCTAGTTTATTCAGTGCTGTGTAGCTTTTGCCAAAGTCGGAACCGGTAAGACTATTTGGGTCATAAAACGGTGCGGAAATCATGGAGAGTATCTCGCCGGTTTTTGGTTCAATCGCTACCACCGAACCTGTTTTTCCCATCATCAGCATCTCACCATACTTCTGCAACTCCATATCGATGGAAGAGTTGATGTTATGACCAGCAACCGACGCCGTATCAAACTCACCATCCTTGAATGGACCTTTATCAATTCCTCTCACATTGACCATTTTGTACTTCACTCCCTTTTCACCACGGAGTTCGTCCTCATAGAATCTCTCCATTCCGCTGAGGCCTACGTAGTCACCTTGCACGTAATAGCCAGAACTGTCTCGTTCCAGTTGCCTGCCGCTAATCTCACCGATATAGCCTAGCGCATGCGATGCAATAGGATTTGGGTAGGAACGAACAGATCTAGTCATTATGAATAGACCTGGATAATCAATTAAGAAGTCTTGAATTCTAGCAAATTCATTGGTTGATATTTGCTTGATAAAGGTGGATGGCTTGACTGAGGAATAGTTGCGCGCTGTTTGATAAGACTCAATCAGTTCCTCTTTGGAGATCTTAAAAAGTTCTAGGAAACGAGTAGTATCGCCCACTTCAAATTCCTTTGGAACAATCATCAAATCAAAAATCGGATTATTGTAAACTAGCAACTTTCCATTTCGATCGTAAACTAATCCACGATAGGGGTGATCTACTATTCGTTGAATAGCATTCCGCTCAGCTCTTTTCATGAAGCTGTCGTCCATCACCTGTATCATAAATAGCTTGGTCAAAAGGACTGCGCCTACCAAGAAAACAAAGATGATAATTACTACGGGCCTTTGGTCGTTCATCAGATTCCTCTCCTGCGTTTGAAGAACAGTAGTTGTACAATTATAGCCAAAATGACTGTAAAAATCGAGGAGAAAAGGCTTTTGTTTAGCACGCCAAATAATCCCCCTGTTCCCCACTGATCTGCAGTGAAAAACATAAGTGAAAATGCGAAAACTAAAGGTAAAGAGTAGCTTATATACCAACCAATTCCCATCTCCCTTAAAGTTGGGTTGTTGCCGTCATCATAGCCACCATTTGGGCTGATCGCTTTTAGCCAATAGGGACGAAGAAAGGCCAAGAGAGTGGCTGCGGCCGCATTCAGTCCGAGGGTATCGTAGAATACGTCAATTAATAGCCCTATTCCAAAGCTGATTAAGATTAACGAAAAGCTTCGAATGTTAATTGGAAAACTCAATATAGCCAGTAAGTAAATGAAGCAGAATGCCACACCGAAAAGAGCTACGTTTTTCAATAGCAAAATCTGTACTGTGCACAGGCAAATCACCAAGAAGACAAAGGTGATTAGGTTTCTAAAACTCATTTTCTATTTCTGATTGCTTTTGCAGAGAATCTATTTCGGCCAATCGACTATTTTCTACTAAATAGACATAGTGCACTTTACTGAAGTCTACACTAAGATTTACCACAATATCCAAAGAGTTAGGGTCGGAGCTTTGATCTACACTTTCTATGGTGCCAACCATAATTCCTTCCGGAAAAACTGCACTGAATCCATTAGTTACGATGGTGTCACCGGGACTAGCCTTTACGTGGCGAGGGACATAGAGTAATTTTGTTTTTTTTGAGTCCTTACCATCCCAGTTTATTGACCCAAATGAACCATTGCTTTTGAGTTTTGAAGAAATTCTCATTTCCGTATTTAACAGCGAAAAGGCTACTGAAAAATTATCAGATACTGATTGCACCCTTCCAACTACTCCTTGCTCGTTAAATACACCCATTCCAGGCTTCACTCCATCTTTGGAGCCTTTGTTAAGGGTAATATGATTTTGTGAAAAGCGTAAGGAATTGCTGATTATTCGTGCTCCTCTAAAGGTGTATTGTGCCTCAAATGCAGAATCCAACTCAAGTGTTACGCTGTCAGGGATAGCATTGATAGTTTTAAGTTGTTCAAGTAATAAAGCGTTTTGACTTAAGAGTGCTTCATTGTCTTCCGCAAGGGAAAAGAAATCCACCACGTCTGAGCGGGTCTTGAGAATTGATCCGGTTACGGCATTGGAACTATTGAAGAAAGCTGCACCCTGAGGTGAATTATTGGAGACTATTAGACTGATCGCCAATACTTCAAGCAAAACAAATAATAGAAAAGACCTTAGGCTATAAAGGAATTGAAGGATGCGTAGCATTCTGAGTTTAAGTCATCAATACTGTTCGGAAATTTTGTACGTTTTTCAAGGCGGTGCCTGTTCCTCTCACTACAGCTCTCAATGGATCTTCTGCGATGTGAATCGGTAGCTTCGTTTTCTGATGTAGCCTTTTGTCCAGACCTTTAAGAAGTGCTCCACCACCAGTGAGGTGTATCCCGTTATCGTATATATCTGCTGAAAGTTCTGGTGGAGAAATCTCTAATGCTTTCAATACTGCTTCTTCAATTTTCGAAACTGATTTGTCCAAGGAGAATGCTATCTCTGAATAGGAAACTTTGATCACCTTAGGAATACCCGTCATCAAGTCACGCCCTCTGATTTCGTAATCTTCCGGTGGATCATCGAGCTCTGTCAACGCCGAACCGATTGCAATTTTTACTTTTTCTGCAGAACGCTCTCCAATCAGCAAGTTGTGCTGACGGCGCATGTAGTCCAGAATATCTTTAGTAAATGTATCTCCAGCTACTCGGATAGATTGATCTGCTACAATACCGGAAAGAGCTATAAGTGCAATCTCCGTGGTACCTCCTCCGATATCCACGATCATGGAGCCCATAGGTTTCTCGATATCAATTCCTATACCGATTGCCGCGGCGATTGGCTCGAAAATCATATAAACTTCCTTCGCTCCTGCATGCTCAGCAGAGTCACGTACAGCTCGTTTTTCTACCTCAGTGATTCCGGAAGGGATGCAGATAACCATTCGATGGGACTGAGGGAATAAGCCTTTTTTCTGACCGGGAATCATTTTGATCAAACCTCTGATCATTTGCTCTGCAGCATAGAAATCAGCGATCACACCATCCTTTAACGGGCGGATAGTTTTAATATTTTCATGCGTTTTCTCATGCATGTTCATTGCTTCACGGCCTACCGCCAAAACACGGTTGGTAGTTTTGTCAATTGCAATGATTGAAGGTTCGTCTACTACAATTTTATCTTTATGAATGATCAGGGTATTTGCGGTACCGAGGTCAATTGCAATATCACTAGAGAAAAAGTCAAATAATCCCATTTTTAGGTATTGATTGTATTTACTGGAGTTAAGAGTTTAATATACTACGCGAAGTATTCATATTAAACGGGGGTCGACAAAATTATTATCTTAATGGGACAAATTTGATAGAATCAGGATATTTTTTAGTAACAATATTAAATGAGTCTAAGGTAGCTTTAGTTTGTTCGATTTTTTTTCTGAAAGAAAACCTATGCAACTCTAAATCTTGATTTAAGAGACCTCATTGTTTTTAGAGTAAAATTATTTTACCTTTGCGTCGTATTCGAAAGTTTCTGGAGGGGACACCATATGGTCCCCTTTTTCATTATGCATACTATGACTGAATTGAAACAAGCTATCGAAGAGATTGTAGAGAAGCATCTTCCAGATGAAAATCATTTCGTTGTTGAAGTGAAATTGTCTGAGAAATCAGGCAAAACGCTTCTCAATATTCTTTTGGATGCTGATGAAGGTGTTACTATCCAGGCTTGCGCAAAGTTAAGCAGGGCGGTTTCGGAAGAACTTGAGGCAAAAGAAATGATGCCTGAAGCATATATTCTGGAGGTTTCTTCACCTGGATTAGATTTTCCTTTGAGTAGTAGAAGACAATTTGAGAAAAATATCAACAGGGAGCTAAAGATTTCTTTGACTTCTGGAGAGGAAATTCAAGGTAAACTATTAGAAGTTTCAGAAGCTGGTGTGAAATTACTAGTGAAAAAGAAAAAGGAAAAAGGCAAGAAAGCCACTGAAGAGGAAATTTCTCTTCCTTTCGAAGAGATGAAGAAATCAATTGTACAAGTATCTTTTAAATAAATCAAATGGATGCCAAAGTCTTAATAGAATCCTTCGCTGAATTTGCGAGATCTAAAAATGTGGATCGACCTACCATGATCCGTATCTTGGAAGATGTGTTCAGAGCTATGATTCGCAAGAAGTTTGAAACTGATGAGAACTTCGATGTGACCATTAACGCTGATCAAGGTGATCTTGAGATATTCCGTATTCGTGAAATTGTCGACGACAATTCTGAGGATATATGGGATTTAGACAAAATCAGTTTTACTGAGGCTCGTAAAATAGAGCCTGATTTTGAAATAGGAGAAGAAGTATACGAGAAAATTGAACTGGAAGCTTTTGGAAGACGTGCTGTGCAGATGGCCCGTCAGACATTGATCCAGCGAATAAAGGATCTTGAAAAAGATTTACTTTATAATAAATATGAGGAATTGGTAGGTGAGATCGTAAGCGCTGAAGTTTATCAGATTCTCGGAAGAGAAATTCTATTGATGGATGGTGAAGGCAACGAACTTATTCTTCCTAAAGCTGAGCAGATTTCTAAAGACCGCTTTAGAAAAGGTGATACCGTGAAGGCAATCGTTCACAGAGTGGATATGTCTAATGGAAATCCAAAGATTATTCTATCTAGAACATCACCTGTATTCTTGGAGCGTTTGTTCGAGAATGAAGTTCCTGAGGTCTACGATGGATTGATTACTATTATTAAGATAGTAAGAGAGCCAGGAGAAAGAGCAAAAGTTGCTGTGGAATCTTACGATGATCGTATCGACCCAGTAGGTGCTTGTGTGGGAATGAAAGGATCTAGAATTCATGCTGTGGTAAGAGAATTGCAGAATGAAAATATAGATGTAATCAATTACACAGAAAACCTGGATTTGTATGTCACTCGTGCATTGAGTCCAGCTAAGGTATCTTCTATCACTGCGAACGAAGAGACAAAAAGATTATCCGTATTCCTTAAGCCTGACCAGGTTTCCCTGGCTATCGGTAAAGGAGGTTACAATATCAAGCTTGCCAGTAGATTGGTTGGTTATGAGATCGATGTATTCCGTGAATTGAACGAATACGAAGAAGAAGATGTCGATTTAATGGAGTTTGTTGATGAAATCGACGGCTGGATTATCGACGAATTAAAGAAGACAGGTTTGGATACTGCCAAAAGCGTATTGAGCTTGACTAAAGAGGACCTGACTCGTAGAACAGAGCTAGAAGATGAGACTGTTGATGAGATATTCAGGATACTCGGACAAGAATTTGATCAATAGAGCGGGAAATAATCCCCGTGTAATACCCTAATTATTTAAGATTTCGAAAGAAGTTTTTGCTTATGTCAGAAGAAAAAATGATGCGTTTAGGCCAAATAGCCAGAAAACTCAACGTGGGAACGGCAACCATAGTTGAGTCTTTGGCTAAAAAGGGCTATGAGGTGGAGAATAATCCGAATTCAAAAATCAACATGAGTCAAGTTGAGATGTTGAATAAGGAGTTCAAATCTTCTGCCCTAGATAAGGAGGAGGCTTCGCACCTCTCGATAGGGAAGCGCCATGAGCCTATTTCTATAGAGCCCGAAACTCCAAAAGAGGAGCCAAAGCCGGCAGCTGCGCCTGCGCCAGCTCCTGAACCAAAAGCTCAGGAAGCGCCAAAACCAGCCGCTCCAACTCCGGCGCCTGCTCCAAAAGCAGCCGATGAGCCAAAGCCTGCGCCTTCTTCCGCACCTACTCCGCCAGCCGATACGGAGAAAGTTTCTACCGAAGCCCCAAAATTAGAGGGCATTAAAGTCTTGGGTAAAATCGATCTAAGCAAAAACACAAGTTCTGTTCATAGGCATAAACAGCAGCATGGCCAAAATAAGCACGGTCAAAAGCATGGAGATTCTAGGAAGCCGCAACAAGCTCCGCAGCAAAATAAGCCGCAGCCAAAACCGGCTCAGGAGGTCAAAAAACCAACTGCACCTCAAGCACCACAAGTAAAAAAAGAACAGCCAAAACCTGCTCCACAGCAACCTGCTACGCCAGTGCCGCCAGTGGCAAAGGATCAAGTGATTTCTGCGAAAGCTGACTCACTTAAAGGCCTTACTGTTTTAGGGAAAATAGAACTGCCTGCAGATCGACCTAAGAAAAAAGGAGGTCCAGTAGCTTCTTCTGATGAAAGAGGAAGAGATAAAAAACGTCCACGTAAGCGTATTGACAAACCAGGAGGACCGGGGCAAGGCAATCGTCCAGGAGGAGGTCCAGGTGGCCGTCCAAATCAAGGCGGAGGCAACCGTCCTGCTGGCAACCAAAGAGGTGGGGCTCCGGTGAGAGCTCAAAAAGCTGAGCCGACACAAAAGGAAATTCAGGATCAAATCAAACAGACTTTAGCTCGTCTTCAAGGCAAGAGCTCTGGAGGAGGAAAAGGCAAGAGTCGTAGAGACAAAAAAGCCGAGAGAGAACGCGATGTAGATTTTGAAACTGAAGAAACAAAAATCTTAAAAGTAACTGAGTTTATCTCAGCAAACGATTTGGCAGCATTGATGGACTTAACTGTTAATCAGATTATTTCCGCTTGTATGTCACTTGGTATGTTCGTTTCGATCAACCAACGTTTGGATGCTGAGGCGATTACTATTATTGCTGACGAATTTGGTTACGAAGTAGAATTCACCAAGTCTATAGAAGACGAAATCGAGGTAGAAGAAGAAGATTCTCCTGAAGAATTGGTGGAAAGAGCACCGATCGTGACCATCATGGGACACGTCGATCACGGTAAGACTTCCTTGCTCGATTACATCCGTATGTCAAAAGTAACTGCAGATGAGGCTGGAGGAATCACTCAGCACATCGGTGCTTATGACGTAATGACTAAAACAGGTCATAAAATTGCATTCCTAGATACGCCAGGTCACGAAGCATTTACAGCGATGAGAGCACGTGGTGCCAAAATAACAGATGTTGCGATAATCGTAATTGCGGCAGATGATAGCATCATGCCTCAGACTAAGGAAGCGATCAATCACGCGCAAGTAGCTGGTGTCCCGATGATTTTCGCTATCAACAAGATTGATAGACCAAATGCCAACCCTGCCAAGATCAAAGAAGAGCTTGCAAATATGAATCTCCTAATTGAGGAGTGGGGTGGTAAATATCAGTCTCAGGATATTTCTGCTAAGACTGGTGAAGGTGTGGATGATTTGTTGGAGAAAGTTCTTCTAGAATCTGAAGTATTGGAACTTACAGCGAATCCGGACAAGAATGCTGCAGGAACTGTAATTGAAGCATCTCTGGATAAAGGACGTGGTTATGTATCCACAATCATGGTTCAGGCTGGCACCTTGAGAATTGGAGATATCATTCTTGCCGGTCAGCATCACGGACGTGTGAAAGCGATGTTTGATCACAAAGGTAAAAAGCTGAAAGAAGCCGGACCATCTACTCCTGTCCAGGTATTGGGTCTTGGTGGAGCTCCTCAAGCAGGTGATATCATCAAAGTTTACGACACTGAACGTGAAGCTAGAGATATCGCAAACTCAAGAGAGCAAATCCAGAGAGAGCAAAGCTTAAGAACTAAGAAACATATCACTTTGGATGAAATCGGTCGTCGTTTGGCTATCGGTTCATTTAAAGAATTGAATATCATCATCAAAGGTGACGTGGATGGATCAGTAGAAGCACTTTCCGATTCACTATTGAAACTTTCTAAAGATGAAGTGAAAGTGAGTATCATCCACAAAGGTGTCGGTCAGATTTCTGAGTCCGACGTATTGTTGGCTTCTGCTTCTGATGCGATTATTCTTGGATTCCAAGTAAGACCTTCTTCCAATGCCAAGAAATTGGCAGAGCAGGAAGAGATTGAAATCAGACATTACTCGATCATCTACGATGCGATTAATCAGATCAAGGATGCTATCGAGGGTATGCTTGAGCCAGAATTTGAAGAAGTTATCACTGGTAATATCCAAGTTCGTGAGGTATTCAAAATCACTAAAGTTGGTACTGTTGCAGGTTCGTATGTTACAGATGGTTTCATCACCAGAAAGAACAAGATCCGTGTCATCAGAGACGGTATCGTGATTCACGAAGGGGAGATCGATCAATTGAAGCGATTCAAAGACGATGTGGCTGAAGTGAAAGCTGGTTACGAATGTGGTATTTCTATCAAAGGCTTCAATAATATCGAGATTGATGACACCATCGAAGGCTACGAAATGAAAGAAATCAAGCGTAAGAAATAAGCTTCGCTTAGATATATTAGAGCAAAAAGGAACAGCATAGCTGTTCCTTTTTTAGTTTTACCAAATGATTGAAGCTGTCTTGATCCTTTTATGGATTTTGTTTTCTTTTTGTTTGATAAGCTTAATGGTTGGGTTAGTTCGTCCTGTCCTTGTGCTTTGGTTTTTGGACAGAATGAATCGGCTAAAAGTCCTAAAAATTTATGGGCTGTCTTCTTTATTGCTTTTAGTGATTCTGATTTCTTCGAAATATTATTTTGGGTAGGGCTTTATTTTAGTCAATAAATTTGAATTATTGTTATATGAGGAAATTTGCCCTCAATTTTTTTAGCTCAACTTTGGTTTTGCAAATTGAATAGTTTTACTTTTCATCTTGTAATAAACCCAGAGTTGAAAAATTTCCTTTCCATATTTCTTTTACTATGCTTTGCGATGTACCACTTTGGTTACTACGCATTCTATTTCTCCTATGATTCACATTTGGAGAGTAAGTGGGAGGCAATTATTTATAGTGATAACTCCATAGAAGTTGAGGAAACTCTGGTGGAAATCCCACTTTCTGCACCCTATTTGGCTAATCAAGAAGAGTTTCACCCAACAAATACCTCTTTTGAGAAAGATGGGCAATTTTATCGGGCGATAAAGCAACGATATCAAAATGATACATTGCAAGTGGTAATCGTGCCAGATACCGCTCGAGGGGTGCTCGATAATACTGTGAAAAAGTGGATTTCTTTCCTAACGGATGATGAAATTCCACAAGATCAAAATGGTAAGACTGTCACTAAGCTTTTGGTGAAAGATTATTTGCAACCAGTTAATCATCTAATACAAAACCCCTTCATCACCCCAAGTGTCGTTTTCGCTGGATTTATTTTTTATTCTCATTCAAATCCATTTTTCCAGCTAATTACCCCACCTCCTCGTATAGGTTAATTCTTTTTTTACTCTGCTTTATGACCTTTCTCGAAGATTTTCGAGGACGTTTGATGCTATCTGCTATTTCCAAAAATAGAAGATTTAGCATTCATAATGCATTTAATCAAACCTAAATTTTGTCAAGAAATTATCTACTTTATCATGAAAAAATACGCTATACTCTTTATCATATTAGTTTCTCTTTACTTTGTGCCTTCTGAATCATTCGCCCAAGGCTGTGTCGCCATTCGCCAGTTTTCAGGCCTAGGAAATGCTGTCGGGCAAGGCAACATCTTGAATAGAGGAGAATGGAATGTTAGTGCTAATTATCGCTACTTCAAATCGTTCCGTCACTTCAGAGGTACCCACGAAGAACCAAATCGGATCGAAGATGGAACCGAAGTGATCAATCATCAACATGGGCTCGATATAAATATCAGTTATGCCTTTTCTGAGCGACTTTATGGTCTCATTTCTCTGCCTTTTCAATACAATGAAAGAAGTTCGCTTTACGAACATAACAGAACTGAGAGACATACGACCTATTCCAAAGGCTTTGGCGATATGAGAATCGGTGCTGGATACTGGTTACTTTCTGGTGAAAAAGCCAAGAAAGGAAATACAGCAATTGGGCTGGGAATCAAATTTCCGACCGGAGATTATGCTGCAACAAGTACCTTCTATAAAGGAGCTGAAGGGGTACCTACTGAAATGACTGTCGACCAATCCATACAATTAGGTGATGGCGGTACTGGTTTGATCGTGGATTTTCAAGGACTATGGAATATCGGTAGTACCAACTTCTGGTACTACGATGGATTTTATATGTTTAACCCTAAAGAAACCAATGGAACTCCTACCAATAGAAGCCGTCCAAATGAAGCAATCATGAGCGTTCCTGATCAATTTGCCTTGAGAACTGGTGTTTTTCACTCTTTTGAAAAAATCCATGGTTTGGGTGCTTCTGTTGGTGGTAGAATTGAAGGGATTCCTGTCCACGATGCTTTTGGGGGCAGTGAAGGATTCAGAAGACCTGGTTACATTATTTCTGTGGAGCCTGGCGTTAGCTACATGTTTGGAAATGTAACTGGGACGCTGAATGTGCCAATAGCTTTGTTCAGAAATAGAACTCAAAGTGTGACGGATATGGAGAATTCCACTCCAGATAATGAAGTCCATGGAGACGCCGCATTCGCAGATTATCTAATCAATTTCACTGTGGCTGTGAGAATTCCTAAGAAAGTTAAAGAGGTTTTTAACTCACTATAATTTCAGATAGTCAAAGAGCCTTTGCGGGTTCTTTGACTTCTTTTTTTAGGCTTTTTGTAGCCAAAATCATTAAAGAAATCGCTAATACGAATAGCAGTGCTGCTATAATGGAAAGGACATATACTTCTTCTTTGAAGTTTTTCCATGCGAAAAGCCCCAATGAAGATAAGGTGACGGTAAACATGAAAAACATGGGGATGGTCACGAATAGCGCATTGATATTTTTCTTAATTAACCAAACTGCGATAGTCAAAAGAGCTAGTGCGGCCAATAATTGATTTGCTGAACCGAAGATTGGCCAGAGCGTAGTGAATTCTCCAGAAAGCAATAAGAGAATGGAGAAGATAACTACGATTCCTGTAGAGACGTATCGATTTTTAGCCAAAAACTGACCTGCAGCCTGAGGCACGTCTTCGAAGTATTCCTGCAAGGTAAATCGAGCCAATCGAGTACAAGTGTCCAATGTGGTGAGAGCAAAAGCTGAAACAGTCAACGCTACAAACCCAACAGCAAACTCTTCCGAAATTCCTAGCGAGGCAATCATGCCTCCCAAACCAGTTGAGAAAAGTGCTACCGGCCCTTCTCCCGTAAGTCTGGCCGCATATTCGGACCTCGACAAAATCACTACTGCGCCGACTGAAATTATTGCCAGAAATGACTCTATCAACATTCCCCCAAAACCTACTAATTTGGCATCAGACTCTTTATTCAGTTGCTTGGAAGTTGTACCAGAAGCTACTAGAGAGTGGAATCCACTGATTGCACCACAGGCTATAGTTACAAAGAGCACTGGAAAAATATAACCTAGATTTTCATCTGACACATGGATTTCATGGCTCATTTGTATTTCAGGATTGGCTATGAAAACTCCTAGAACCGCTGCGACAATCAAGCCATAAAGCAAAAAGCTATTCAGGTAATCACGTGGCTGAAGGAGCATGCTGACTGGAGTCACTGAAGCTAGAAATGCATACGCCAAAAGTGCCAAAATCCAGATTTTATAGTCTAGCACAAAAGGAAGTTTCATTCCCAAATACACAAAGAAGTACATTAGAATTACACCAACTACAGAGATGATAATAAATGCTGTCTTCTTTTGTCCAATCATTTTATTGACTATCCCAAAAATGATTGCCAGTAAAATAAAAAGAATGGATGCTGAAGCAACACCCGGATTGGTGACGAAAGTTTTTGCAATGATATCTGCAAAAACACCAATTACTAAGATCAGAGTAGAAAAGCTAAAGATTACAAATAGCTGCTTTCCCTTCATACCAATTTGATTTCGGATGATCACACCGATTGATTTTCCTTCGGTTTTCAAAGAAGTAGCCATACTTCCAAGATCATGCACAGCACCAAAAAATATCCCACCAACCAAAATCCAGATCACTGCAGGGATCCATCCAAAAGTCACTGCGATGATTGGCCCCACGATTGGTCCAGCTCCAGCAATCGAAGCAAAATGATGTCCCAAAACAACGATAGGCTTGCTTGGTTCATAGTCCACTCCATCTCTATGAGTGTGTGAAGGCGCTGGATTTGTGTCATTCAATCCAAATTTACGGTATACAAACCTGCCGTAAACTTTATAAGCCAAGAATAAAATACTAGCGGAAATAAGAAGAAGAACGGCTAGGTTCATGAGTAGATATTTGGAATTAAAAGGGGATTCGAGGAAAAACCTATTCTAGTTGTTTGATTTCAAAATAAGGTAAATATTAATCATTGAAAAAGCGATTTTTCATAATGCTTCGTTTTCCTTTAGAAAGCGGAAATCCTAAGCAATTTTCAAGGAGGTTTTATTTACGGGATTTAACGACTAAATTTGTAACCTTTGACTCGTCAAAAACAACCTAAAAACTCAATATGGCTTGGTTTAAAAGAACTGACAAAGGCATCAAAACATCTACAGCTGAGAAGAAAGATGCACCTGATGGCCTTTGGTTTAAGACCCCAAACGGAAATATCATTCATACGAGAGAGCTTAAGAATAACGCTTACGTATGCCCAGATGATGATTTTCATGTAAAAATTGGTTCGAAGGAATATTTCGAAATTCTTTTTGACAATAATAAATTCAAGGAACTCGATGCCAACATGACATCTGGCGATCCTTTGAAATTTACCGATACGAAACCCTATGTTTCACGTATAGAAGCTACGATCAAGAAAACAGAGTTGAATGACGCTGTGAGATCTGCAGTGGGTAAAATGAACGGATTGGACATCGTGATTTCCTGTATGGACTTCAATTTCATCGGTGGATCCATGGGTTCGGTAGTAGGTGAAAAAATAGCCAGAGCTATTGATCATTCTCTGAAAAATAAGATCCCATTCTTGATGATTTCCAAGTCTGGAGGTGCACGAATGATGGAGGCTGGATTTTCTTTGATGCAAATGGCTAAAACATCTGCCAAGCTTGCGTTGTTACATCAAGCAGGTATTCCTTACATATCTATGCTTACAGATCCGACTACTGGTGGGGTTACAGCTTCTTATGCAATGTTGGGTGATTTTAATATCGCCGAGCCTGAAGCATTGATAGGTTTTGCTGGTCCTAGAGTAATCCGTGAGACAATTGGTAAGGATTTACCTAAAGGTTTCCAAAGTTCTGAGTTTGTATTGGAGCATGGATTTCTTGATTTCATCGTAGACCGTCGTCAATTGAAAGGTCGATTGACAACCCTGCTAAACCTTTTAAATAACTAAAAGAGTTACTTCTAAAAGGATTTGATTATTCGAGCCAAATTTGAACATCGATTTGGTCTCTTTTAGTGATTAATAAATATATTTGTGCTCCCGTATTGGGCCAATCCATAAGAAAAATTAAACCAAAATTTCATGGGTTCAGTAATTATCACATCCATCGTAGCTTTTACAGTAATTATACTGCTACTGGTATTTATTCTCCTTTTTGCTCAGTCAAAACTGGTCAATTCAGGAGACGTCAACATTGTAATCAATGGTGACACTAGTTCTCCAATTGTAACTGCAGCGGGAACTACCCTGCTTTCTACTTTGGGAGGCCAAAAAATCTTCCTTCCATCCGCTTGCGGTGGTGGCGGAACTTGCGCTATGTGTAAATGCGTGGTCGAAGAAGGAGGAGGAGAAGTTCTTCCTACAGAAGTAGGTCACTTGAGCAGAGCAGAGCAGCAAAGTAACGTCCGTCTTGCATGTCAGGTGAAAGTAAAAAATGACATGAAGATCAGGGTTCCGGAAGAGATCTTTGGTATTAAGAAGTGGGAGTGTGAGGTTATCTCTAACTACAACGTTTCTACATTTATCAAAGAATTCAAGGTGAAACTTCCTGAAGGTGAAACCCTTGATTTTGAAGCAGGTGGATACATTCAGATTGACGTTCCTATCATCACAGTGAACTTCAAAGGAATGGATATCGCCCCGCATCCTGATCTTGGCCACCCAGATGATGTTTACCAAAGCGATTGGGATAAGTTCGGCCTTTGGGACTTGACCATGAAGAATGACGAGGAGCTTTTCAGAGCTTACTCTATGGCTAATCACCCAGCAGAAGGTAACATCGTGATGCTCACCATCCGTATCGCAACTCCGCCGTGGGATAGAGCGAATAACAAATGGATGGATGTTAATCCTGGAGTTTGTTCTTCTTATGTATTCTCAAGAGTTCCTGGTGATAAAGTAACTATTTCTGGACCTTACGGAGAATTCCACATCAATCCTACACAGCGTGAGATGGTTTACATAGGTGGTGGTGCAGGTATGGCTCCATTGAGAGCGCAGATTTTTCACCTTTTCCATACAGAGAAGACTAGCAGAAAAGTGTCTTATTGGTATGGTGGTAGATCAAAGAAAGAATTGTTCTATGTACCTCAATTTAGAGATATAGAGAAGGACTTCCCTAACTTCCAATTTAACATTGGACTCTCTGAGCCACTTCCAGAAGATAATTGGAAAATCAAGAAAACCCCTGAAGATGAAGGTGACGGTTACGTTGGTTTCATTCACCAAGTATTATATGATAACTATCTGAAAAATCACCCTGAGCCAGATGAGGTAGAATATTACCTATGTGGCCCTCCTTTGATGAACTCAGCAGTATTGAAGTTGCTGGATGATCTGGGAATTCCTCAGGAAAATATCCGATTTGATGACTTCGGAGGTTAATCAAAAACAAAAGATCCCGCTTCGGCGGGATTTTTTATTTAAGAACCATTTTTGATTATTTTTACCTTAGACTATCACCCCTTATGAATATCCAATCTTATTTTGACCCAGTAGCCGAATACCTTTGGCAGAAAAAGTATCAAAACAATTCATTTTTTAAGCAAATCCATTTTTTCGGTGAGGAATTTCCCGATCTCAAGGGAGTTCAAATAGCCCTTGTCGGAATCAAAGAAAATCGTGGTTTGGGCAAAGTGGAAAGTGCGGATAGAGGAAGTAGTGAGATTCGCGAGAAACTTTATGAGTTGAAAAAAGGCTTTGGGGCATATAGAGTAGCTGATTTGGGTGATTTGATTTCTGGAGAAAAGCTAAGCGATACATACCAACGAATACAAGAAGTAGGAGACTACCTGATGAAACATCAGATTCTCCCAATTTACTTTGGAGGTTCGCACGACTTGGATTACGGGCAGTATTTGTCTTACCAGAAAATGAAAAAGTTGGTCAGCTTGTTAACAGTGGATGCCAAATTGGATATGGAAGAAGAGGGACCACTAGCGGATCAGCATACGCAGGAAATCATACTTCATCAGCCTAATTTTCTCTTTTCTTCAGCCCATTTGGCCTATCAGAGTTTCTTGGTAGATCCATCACTTATCAATGTGGTGGAAAAGTTGTATTTCGAGCACGTGCGATTAGGAGAATTGCGAAGTGAGTTCAAAGAAGTTGAGCCTTTGATTCGAAATGCGGATTTGTTAAGCTTTGACTTATGTGCTATTCAATCTGCAGATGCTCCAGGAGCGGTGAATGCTGAACCATTTGGGCTGACAGCTGAGGAGGCGTGTCAGATTTGCTGGTTTGCAGGAACAAATGAAAAGCTGAGTTCAATCGGAATTTATGGCTACGAGCCTTATTATGACGATGCTGCAAATAAGACTGCTAAAGTCGTTTCTGTGATGATTTGGTACTTCTTGGAAGGATTCTATTCCCGGAAAGATAGCCTTTCTTTTAAAAGCAGTGATTATAGCAAGTACACCGTTTCGCTGGATACGAAGCCAAATACGCTGGTTTTCTATAAAAGTAAGCGAAGTGGCAAATGGTGGATGGAGATTCCACATAATGAAACTGAGAAATTTGATCGAGTTAGCACAGTTCCTTGTAGCTATGCTGACTATCAGATGGCTCAAAAGGGTGAAATTCCTGAGCGTTGGATCAATGCTCAAATCAAGTTACTTTGATGGAGATTTATACCAAGCAGCAGCTTGCACTTCGAAATGGGCAGGATAAACCTGAAATTTGGGTAGCTTATCAAGGCATAATATACGATGTGAGTAGTTCCAGACTTTGGAAAAAGGGCATGCATTACGAGCATTGGGCCGGACAGGATTTGACTGAGGAATTGCCGGATGCACCCCATACCGAAAAAGTATTTGAGAAATTTCAAGCCATTGGGCAACTAGCATAAATGATTTTAATCGCAGATAGTGGTTCCAGCAAAACGGACTGGAGAGTAATTCATTCTGATCGCAAGATCAGTCAGCATCGTGGAATAGGGTTTAATCCTTATTACCAGACTTCAGAAGAAATGGCTATTCAAATGCAAAGTGATTTCTTGGTCAATCTGGAGAGCGAAATAGAAGAAATATTTTTCTACGGTGCCGGTTGCTCAAGCCCAGATCGGAAAAATGAAGTTTCATCTGCATTAAAGACAGTTTTTCCAAAAGCTAAAATAATTATCGATCATGACCTTGCAGCCGCCGCCAGATCCACCTGCGGCCATCAATCTGGTATAGCATGTATCTTGGGTACTGGTTCAAATAGTTGTGATTACGATGGTGTTCAAATCGTAGATTCTCGTCCGGCTCCAGGTTATATTTTCGGGGATGAAGGAGGTGGAGGATATGTTGGTAGGAAACTTCTGAAGGATTTCATCAACGATGAGATGCCTAAAGAGATCAAAAAAGAGCTTATAGATAATTTTCATTTGACCAATACTGTAATACAAGAGCATGTTTATCAAAAGCCTTTTCCAAATCGGTATATGGCGAGTTTTTGCAGATTTATCTCGGAGCATAAATCCAACCCTTATTGCTACATGCTCTATTATAATTCCTTTCAGGATTTCTTCAAACAGCATGTGATGAAGTATAAGGATTACAGGGAAAAGCCTGTAAATTTTGTAGGTTCTATCGCATATTATAATAGTGATATCCTTCGTAAAGCTGCCGCAGATGTCCAGATAAATGTAAATTTAATAATTGAAAGTCCGATAGCAGGCTTGACACTTTACCATCAAGAAGCTTTGTGAAATGGAATCCAGTGTTGGAAATACGCTCAGTAAAAATTTAGAACAATGAAAGTAACCGAAAGTACTTCTCTTTATGATAACCTGGAGCAGATGGATGTCACTTCCATTCTCCAAAATATTAACCGGGAAGATAAAAAAGTAGCCCTTGCAGTTGAGAAAGTTATTCTGAATATCAATGGATTGATTCAGCAGATTGTACCTAGGATGGAGAAAGGTGGAAGATTGATCTATATAGGTGCAGGGACAAGTGGTAGGCTTGGTGTTCTCGATGCATCTGAGTGTCCGCCCACCTATGGAGTTCCTTTTGATATGGTGCTGGGAATAATTGCTGGAGGAGATAAAGCAATCCGGAAAGCTGTGGAAAATGCTGAGGATAATCCAGACCAAGCTTGGAATGATATTCTAGAATATGGATTTAATCAAAATGATACGGTTATAGGAATCGCTGCGTCAGGCACGACGCCCTACGTAATTGGAGGAGTGAAAACCGCGCGGGAAAAAGGCTTATTAACAGGTAGCATTACTTGTAACCCTAATTCGCCGCTCTCAAGAGAAGTAGAGCATCCGATAGAAGCAGTTGTTGGTCCAGAATTTATCACGGGAAGTACACGAATGAAATCTGGTACAGCACAAAAACTGATTCTTAATATGATCTCCACGACTGTGATGATCAAGCTGGGAAAAGTAAAAGGAAATAAAATGGTGGACATGCAGCTTTCCAATGCTAAACTGGTACAGCGAGGCACCAAAATGATCATGGAGGCGACTGGGTTAGAAGAGGAAACAGCTTACAAACTATTGCTTAGTGAGGGGTCGGTTAGAAAAGCGACCGAGTATTTTTATAAAAATCTGAGTTAGATTTCTGAGAACCTTCCAGGTTTATGAGTTAGGAATATTTTTGAATGTGATGATTAGATTTCCCAAAAGAGGCTGTATCTTTGCACCCCCGATTAAGGGGTTGAAAGTCAATCGCTTAATCTTCACAATTTTATCCAGCAGTGATGCTGCACATCTATGAAAGATAACAATTCAAAAAAGCCGTTTTTCGGCGAAGGAAAAAAAGATTCCAACTCTTCAAATTCAGGAAAAAGAGGAGGTTACAAAGGGAAATCAGAGGGCTTCAATAAATCCATAGATTCAGGTTTCTCCAAATCAGGTACAGGCAAAAAACCTTTCAGCAAAAGCGAAGACGACTTTTCTGATTTCAGCAAAAAGCCAAGGACAAACAAAAAATCAGGGTTCAAAACGCTAGGAGAAAAGAAATTCGGTTCTAAATCTAATTTTGGACCTAAGAAAGATCAAGGTTCTGAATTTACTGAAAAGAAAGATTTTGGTGCTGGCAAGAAGCAATTTTTCGCCAAAAAAGAAGAATCCGAAGGGCCAAAGCCATACAATAGAGATTCTAAAGGAGGTAAGCCGCAATCTTCTGAAAAGCCAGAAGGACTTATATATAAGGGTCGTGGAAAGGATCAGAAGCCAGTCTTTGCAGCAGGCAGACCGACCTACAAGTCCGATAAGAAGGACAGCAAAGGTTTCGGGAAGAAGCGTTTTGTAGACCAAGATACTAACGTGGAGAGACCTGATTATAATTTTGACTCACTTCCACAGAAAAAGAAAAAATTAGAGAATGAGGAAAACCTTATTCGTCTCAATAAGTACATCGCTAATTCTGGAATATGCAGTAGGCGAGAAGCTGATAATCTAATCAGTAATGGTTTGGTGACGCTAAATGGTGAGGTCTGTACTGAACTAGGTCGTAAAGTTAAGAAAACTGACCGGGTGGTTTACCAAGGTAGAAAGATCAATCCTGAGAAGCCTACTTACGTTTTGCTGAATAAGCCAAAGGATTTCATCACTACGACTGATGATCCTATGGATCGTAAGACTGTTATGAACCTTGTGGGGAATGCTTGCGAAGAGCGTATTTTCCCTGTCGGACGATTGGATAGGAATACGACTGGGCTTTTGCTATTTACGAATGATGGTGAATTGGCGGCTAAGCTTTCACACCCTTCTAATGAAATCAAGAAGATTTATCAGGTGACTTTGGATAAACCACTTACTAAGAAAGACGAAGAAGCCATCATTGAAGGGTTGACACTGGAAGATGGCAAGGCAGATGTCGATGATATGCAGGTGCTTTCTTTAGATAGAACTATTCTTGGATTGGAGATTCACATTGGTAGAAACAGAATTGTGCGAAGAATCTTTGCTCATTTGGGGTACGAGGTCACTGCTCTTGATCGCGTGGTCTATGCAGGATTGGATAAAAAAGATTTGAAACGTGGACATTATCGATTCCTTTCTGAGCAGGAAGTGATTCGATTGAAGTTCTTCATATAAGCATTAAAAGCTCCCAATTTGGGAGCTTTTTTCATTTTGTACTGTCTTTTTAATCCTCAAGGTGATTGTTAACGCTATAGCAATTGCGATTCTTAGATACAAAGGCCGTTCTATTTTTCATGAAGCTAGCATCAGTTTATTTCATACAAACCCTTTTAATCCCTGAAGCAAATCCCTTTTTGTAATCAAGCCACCCTTTCTCCAAAGGATTTTCCCTTTTTTGAAGAGAATGTAATTAGGAATAGATCGCACAGCGAACTGCTGAGCTAGCTGAGGGCTTTTATCAATGTTGATTTTTAGCAACTTGATTTTTCCTTCAAGTTCAGTTAAGACCTCGTCAATGATTGGATCCATCGTCTGACAGGGTCCACACCAGTCTGCATAGAAATCTACCAAAACAGCGTCTTGACTTTTGCTGATTATATCTTTCGGGTTCTTTTTTGGCATAGCTTGAAAACGAAGAAGCCGCTAATTCGAGAACGAGTTAGCGGCTTCTAATTTACTATTGGTTAATTAATTTGCTGCTGGAGCTGCTGGCATTTCAAGACCTAATTTAGTCAAAACTAGCTCTGTGAATTTATCTTCTTCTTTAGTGTAAAGTAGGATAGGAGCTTGACCAGCTGATTCAGCGAAAATATGCGTGTAGTTATTTTCAGCTGCAACAGCATTGATTGCATTGACTACCTTAGTCTGAACAGGGGAAAGAAGCTCACCCAATTTTCTCTGGTAGCTGATTTGAGAATCAGATTCCATTTTTTGCAAAGTGCCTTGTAAATCTGTTAATTCTTTTTCCTTAGCAGCTCTCGCTTCTTCAGTCATTGATTGAGCTGCTTGCTGATAAGCAGCGACTTGGCGCTGGAAATCTTCACCTTTTAACTGCATAGTGGTTTGCAGCTGTGTTTCATAATCTTTGATATCAGCAGCAATCTGCTCCATTTCTGGCATCAAATCCATAATAAATTCAACGTTGGTATAACCAATCTTTACTTCTTGAGCCTGAGCTGCGAATCCTACGCAAAGCAATGCTACTGCGGAAAGGATAACTTTTACTTTCATCATTTCTGTGTTTCTATTTATTTGTTGTCTTCTATTCCCAATTCTTCTAAAACGAATTCCGAATAATCATGTCTAGGATCTGTCCAGATAATGGCCGATGGTGCAGCCGCTTTATCGTATAACATTCCCAGATTGTTTCTTCTAGAAACCCGCTCTATAGCATCATAAATTTTGGATTGAAGTGGTTGCATTAATTCCGCTTGCTTTTGGAAGTACTGACCATCAATACCGAAAATTCTGCTATTGAATTCTTGGGATTCTTTTTGTTTCAACTTTATGTCTACCAGCCGTTGCTGGTACATTTCTTCTGTTAGTAAAACTTCCTCAGCTTTAAGCTGTACAGAAAGTTCTTTGATCTCTTTATCCAAATTTTGTGCCTCTTTTTTCCATTCAGCACTGATGTTTTCCAGCTCCTGCTGGATTACTTTGTAATCTGGATGCTTGTTTAGAATATATTCTGTGTCAATGTATCCTAGCTTTTGTGCTATTAAAGGAGCTGCTTGAAGCATTAGAAGCAGCAAAAATACAATTTTCAGTGGTTTATTCATGAGTTTGGGAAATTTACAATGACCTAATTTTATCAAATCCAAAGAGCGTCAATTTTTGCATAAATTAACTATTCCCCTCCCTAAATCCATACTTATCTAATCTGCTGACCAATTGTAAAGTGGAATTGCGAGCCACTTCTTTCAGTAGTTCCTGGAATTGCATCGAAGCCGTACCCCCAGTCAATTCCTAATAGACCAAACGCTGGCATAAAGATTCTTGCACCTATACCTGCCGATTTCTTCAGATCGTATGGATTGAAGTCCTTATATGAACCCCAGTTATTTCCTGCCTCAGCAAATCCAAGAACGAAAATGGTAGCTGATGGGTTAGGTGAAATCAAGTATCTAACTTCCATCACATATTTATTATATACAATTCCTCCGTAAGGTTCTGGATTAGCTGTACCTCTACTATCTCTACCTGGAGTGATTGATTGATCTTCATAGCCACGTAAACCGATGATTTCTTGTCCCAATGCAAAGTTGTTCATTGACATACCATTTCCGCCCATAACGAATCTTTCCAGTGGAATAACTCCAATCTTTTGGCTGTATGATCCGAGAAAGCCCATGTGAGCTCTTGCACTTGCTACTAACTTGTTTGAACCAAATAGTGGCGTATAGACAGAAGCATCAAACATCCATTTGTGATATTCCAACCATTTATATTTTTCCTGGTCTGTAGATTCTTCATCTACATTCTTGTTTAAAGAAGAATACGGAGGGGTGAAAGCAGTCGATAGGATAATATTAGATCCGAATCTAGGATAAGTTGGATTATCTAAGTTATACCTTGCTATGGTAGTATTCCAGGTAATACTGTTAGACGTACCAGTAGGATAGCTCAAGCCGAATGATGTACCGAACTGATCAAATTCATAAACTTGGAACTGCAAGGAATTACTTATACTAAAGTTATCATCGGGCCATGTTACTCGCTTAGCAAGTCCCAATGTGACCCCCGTGATTTTAAAGAAACCTAATTCGTCGCCGAAGCTTGCCTGATTGAAGAAATCAACTTGGCGCTGAACAGAATGGTTGAATGAGAAACTTAATGCATTCGGTTTTTTACCCCCGAACCAAGGTTCAGTCAGAGAAACTGAGTAATTCTGGAAAGAACGACCGTTTGCTTGCACTCTTAGTGATAGCTTTTGACCGTCTCCTACTGGAAGTGGGTCCCATTTGGAGAAATCTTTTATGTTTCTAATCGAGAAGTTGTTAAATGAAAGCCCTACTGTACCTACGAAACCGTAGAAGCCACCCCATCCACCTGAAAGCTCAATCTGGTCATTCGGTCTTTCTTCTAGTTCAAAGGTGATATCAACAGTCGCTGCTTCGAAATTAGGCCTTAGATCCGGATTGATTTTCTCTGGGTCAAAATAACCTAGGGTAGAAAGTTCACGAATCGTACGTACTAAAAGCTCTCTATTGAATTTTTGACCAGGGAGAATTCTAATTTCACGCATAACTACGTGATCAGATGTACGCTCATTTCCACTGATGTTTACAGAATTTACAGTTACTTGAGGTCCCTCAAAGATTCTCATTTCCAAATCAATAGAGTCTTCAAATACATTCACTTCAACTGGGTCTATGGAGAAGAATAGATAACCGTCATTTTGGTAGAGTGAACTCACATCATCACCCTTAGTTGGGTCGTAATTCAGTCTTTTATCAAGCTTTTCCTTATCGTAAACATCACCTTTTTGAATACCAAGCTTAGCTAAAAGGACTGGGTCTGGGTGAATGAAGTTGCCGTTGAATGTGATATTTCTGTAGTAGTATTTTTTACCTTCTTCTAATGCGATGTCAATGTTGATTTTATCTTCCCCAAAGTTGTAAATGGAATCTGCTACGATTTTAGCATCTCGATATCCTCTACTTTGATAGAAATTAATGACATTATCTTTATCGTTTCTGTATTCCTTAGGGATGTACTTTGAGCCGTTAAAGAAGTTAAGTTTGAAGTTTTTGTTGATGTATTCTTTTACATTGTCTTGAGAGACAGAATCTGTGTAAAGAATTGTATTCTTAATATCTTCTGCTGATGCATTTGTTAATCGGGAATATCCGTCTTTGAAGACACTAACTCGTGCGTGTTCCTTGGTTTTTTTAAGCTTCTTTTTGAGTTTAGTGTCATTCAGCTCCTCATTACCATAGAATTCAATTGCATTGATTCTAACTTTAGAATTTTGCTCAACATCAAATATTAACTTTACTGAATTGGGTAGCGTAGTGTCGCGCTCTTGCTTGATTTTAACATCCGCATTCATGAAACCTTTATCCAGATAATATTTTTCAATATTTCTTTTAGCGTTATTCAGCACATCGTCTCTAACTACTCGACCTCGTATATTTACTTTGTCACGTAGTTCACTTTCCTGAGTTTTATTCATACCCGTGAACTCCACTCTTGAGAATCTTGGGCGCTCAGTCAAATCAAGGAGTAATGAAATATCATCACCTTCTATTTTGGTCACCAAGATTTTAACATCTCCAATGATCCCTTGACCCCAGAGCTTTTTAAGAGCATTTGAAATTGCGTCTCCAGGCACCTCGATTTCATCGTCCACTTTCAGTCCGGATAAGGAAAGAATGGCGATCTCGTCCAAAGTGGTAAGACCCACAGCTTTTATTTCTGCGATTCTATAGGTTTGAGGCTTAGCGTAATTCAGCTCCAAAATATCGATTGGCTTGCTTGTGGCATAGCGACTTTGGCCCAAACGTATTTGCGCCATTGCTGAACTTGCCCAAACCAGACAAAACAGAATCAGTAAACTTTTTTTCATGAATTACTTAAGATTTAACTTGCTCACCCGTTTTGCCAAATCTCCTTTCCCGTGATTGGAAATCGGAGACTGCAGCAAATAGATGCTCTCTTCTAAAATCCGGCCATAGTACAGGAGTGAAGTATAACTCCGTATAGGCCAATTGCCAAAGTAGAAAATTACTTATTCGGTATTCCCCGCTAGTTCTGATCATTAATTCTGGATCAGGATAGGCGGTTGTTTCCAAATGCTCAGCCATTACTTTTTGAGTAATGTCCTCGACATTCAATTTTCCTTCTGAGACTTTTTGAGCAATGTGTTTAGCTGCATGAGTGAGCTCCCAATGACCACTATAGCTTAACGCTAAGATCACTTTGAGACCCGTATTTTTTGAGGTGATTTCCTTCACTCTCATCAGCGTTTTATGTGCTGATGGTGGTAAACTATCTACATCTCCAATACTTTCTAATTTGAAGTTGCCATTCATCAGCATCGGGATCTCATCGGACATGGTCTTCACCAACAGCTCCATCAGTCCATCGACTTCAGCTTTTGGTCTAGACCAATTCTCTGTAGAAAATGAGAATAAAGTCAGGTATTTAACCCCCAAACTATCTGCTCCTTCTATAGCTTCCCGAACTGCCTTAGTGGCATTTTTATGCCCAAATATCCGCATAGCGCCCTTTTTCGTGGCCCAGCGTCCATTGCCGTCCATGATAATTGCAATATGCTTTGGGATGTTGTTATTTTCAGATACTTCCTTCATTCCAGCCGTCTCCGGTTCCTTACTTTTTTGGAGGTACAAAAATGCCATTTCTTTTCCAAATATTAGCCCTAGGGCGCGATTTATTAATATGCGTAGCATTTGGTAGTCGTGATAGTATAGCTAATTGTTACGCCTAAGAAGTAGTACCAATCCTTATCATAGGCATTGCCAAAATTGATTCCGTATGGGCCATCAGGATTATTGGGATCCGGAAACCTTGGAATTACTGGCTCTGTACTATCTATTTTGTCTAAGTAATCTGTTAAAGTTGGCCGAAAGCCTAATTCAGCTGCTAATGTCCATCGGTCATTTAATTGGTATTTGATTCCCCCTCCAAAAGGGATAACCACAGTTCCGACATTATATTTTGATGAGACATTAAAGGCGTATGTGTTGCCTTTTGCGAAAGCGTAGGCATATCCGATACCAAAGAAGGCGTAGGGAGAAAAGCGGAATTCTGAATTGGTCCTTAAGTAGTCGAGGAAATTAAATTCCAAAACTGCAGAAGCTTCCAATACTCCAGCTCTAAACCTTCCATCTCTGACCTCTGCCAATCGATCAATAGGTTTGATACTATCTGCAGCATTAAGAAATGCCGCGCTCGCTGCAACTCTCAATGACCACACATTGTCAAAATTTCTCTTGCCAAACAACGTGCCTTGAAGTCCTAATTGACCTGGGTCTATTTTCCGAATGATATCACCACTATATGCGGCTACTCCAATTCCACCACCTATATCGTATTTCTGAGCTATAGATTTTTGGGAAAAACCAAAAGAAAATAGCAGAAACAAAACTAAGTAACTGATAATCTGAAAATTGACCTTTTTCAAGACGCTGCAAGATATGAAGTACCTAACGTTTAAAAAACGCATCTCAGTATTTAGCGGGTTAATAATTGTTAAGCTCAAATTGGCTAAGTCTTAAAGACAATGATTCAATTTCTCATGTCAAAACCCCAATTGAGCTTTTGTCTTAATGTGTCAAAGAAATGATAATGAGGCAACTTTACCAATTTTGCTGAAAACTTTTCCTTCTTCACACTAAGCTTCACTTCCGAGGAGATTGACGTTGATCGTGAGTCCAAAGATATTAAGAATTTTTCGGCCCTTCCCTCTATTTCAAAACTGATCTCACTTTCATCAGAAACAATGATGGGGCGTACATTTAGATTATGAGGACTCACTGGAGTAATGACTAGGTTTTTTGCTTCAGGTGAAATTAATGGCCCTCCGCAGCTCAGGGAATAGCCTGTAGATCCTGTAGGAGTAGACACTATCAGACCATCCGCCCAATAACTGTTCAAATACTTCCCATCAATATACGTATGAACTGTAATCATGGATGAGGTGTCCCGCTTATGAATGGTAAATTCATTTAAGCCAAAATTTAAGCCATTGAATAACTTCCGATGACTTTCAAGTGAGATCAAGGTTCTAGTTTCCAGCTGGAAATTATCTGCAGCCAAATCTGCTATGGCATCAGAGATTTTCTCTGTTGCCACGGTTGCCAAAAAGCCAAGTCTGCCAGTATTCAATCCTAAAATGGGGACTTCAAGATCTCCAACTTGGGTAACAGCATCAAGCAAAGTGCCGTCTCCACCTATTGAAATCATAAAATCCATAGCGGCAATATCCTCCCGGCTTTCAAGTACCCAATAATTCAAGGCTTTATTGCCATGCATGCGAAGTTGCCGGTCAAATTGCTCTGTGGCGAATATTTCAAATTGATGCTTTGTGAGTTCGTTGAAAAGTGACTGAACGTCTGAAAATAATTCTGCTTTCAGAGCTAAGCCATGAAGGGCGACTTTCATGTCCTAAATATCTAAAAATCTTAACAAGTTTCCGATTCTGTCTTCTTCGCTGCTTACGCCAGATTCTTCCTGATAATGATCGATAATTTTATATCCAAATCGTTCAAGCGTGGCCTTAATATGTCTCAGCTCTGTTTGATCAAGTTTCAACGTGAGCTTAATTTTGCTGTCATCTAAAGGATCAGTCGTGATAAAAGAACTCAGGATTTTCGTGTTTTCAGATTCGATAATTCGAGAAATCTCAGCTAAACTATAATCAGTCATTGCAAGAGACAGAATTACTACACTTCCTTGTGATTTAATGGAAAGACTATCTGCGAATGCAGAAATAGAATCTTCCATAGTGATAATGCCGAGGTAATTTGACTCTCTGTCTAAAACGGCTACAATATTTGAGTTTTGCTCTGAACTGACACGCAGTACGTCATAAATATGTTTATCAGAATAAACCCAGCAATGCGGGTTGGAAGGCTGAATGTCAGCGATTAAGGTTTCTGGATTGTTTACTTCAAAAATGGTTTCTTCTTTTATCAGGCCCAAAAAATTCCCTTTATCTATAATAGGAAGTACGTCAGTTCTGATTTCTTCCATCCATGCTAATGCCATTCCTGTTTTGTCAGAAAGCTTCAATGGTGGGATCAGATTGTTGATGTATTCGTAGGCGTGCATAGAAGAAAGATAGGCAATGAATTTAGATTATAAAACGACCGAACACCTATTCTTGTTCCTTTTTGAGGAAATAACCAGTCTTTTCTCCAGTGCTACAAAAGAAAATTATTGTAAATAATCCCTAATAAAACCCCTCCAGCAATGATAACTGGTGATGAGATTTTAGTGAATTGAAGCAAAACATATGTGGCAAGAATAAAAATAATATTCAGTCCATTTGCCTCCAGAGGCTCAAAAAGTAAGTAGGCTGCTGCGATCAGCATTCCACATGAAACAGCGTTTATTCCCTCTAGTGCTGCTCTTACTGGACGGTATTTTTTCAACTGGTCCCAAAATCTGATAACGAAGAATATAAGGAAAATTCCCGGTAGGAAAATTCCAGCGGCCGCAATAAATCCCCCCATAAAAAAGCCAGGAGTCCCAAATTCCTTCATTGATAAAGCACCGACATAAGATGAAATACTGAACGTCGGTCCTGGTATGCCCTGGGAAATTGCATACCCTGTAAGGAATTCCTCGGAACTAAGGAAGTGCTTGAAATCAACAAATTCTGTGTATAAATAAGGTACAAGCACTTGGCCTCCTCCAAAGATCAAACTTCCATTTCTATAGAAATTCTCGAAAAGTATAAGAGGTTGATATTTTGTAATAGCACCCAGTCCGGCTGCCACAATCAAAACTCCAGCCCACAGGTAGAAATTAGCCCATTCAATTTTCAGTGGAGCGTCTTTCTCCAACTTGGGTTGTTGCTTATACTTTATAGAAGTGCTTAGACCTCCAATAATTAACAGAACAGGGAAAATGTAGGGAGAACTATAGAAGAATGAAACGAAGGCTGAAATGAGTACCAGCACCATTGCTTCAGTTGTCTTTATTGTTTTACCAATTATTTTTTGCGCAGCAAAAATGATAAACCCAATTGCCATAGGTTGAATAAACCGAGCAAAATTCAATGCCCCGGGGGTGTTTTCCTGGAGAAAATAAATGAGCATCGCTGCAAAAATCATGAGTAGGGTGGCCGGTAAAATCCAAACCAGAAGAGCTAGATAGGCTAGATTGGGACCGCCAACACGGTAGGCAATCGCACAAACCAGCTGAGTGGAAGATGGGCCAGGCAGCATATTGCACAATGCATTTAGCTCCCAAAGCTCATCTTCCAGAATGTAGGCTCTTCGCTTGACCATACGCTCAAGTAGCATCGCAAGAAAAGCCTGAGGTCCACCAAAGGCAGTAAGAGAAAGCGTGATAATATCTTTCAAAAATAAATAGTATCGAACTTTCTTTACCGACATCCCTTATTTTCTCAGTCCAAGTTCGCGCAGTCTTTCTTCTAAGAATTCTCCGGCAGTAGCGTCATCAAACTGTTTTGGACGTTCGGCATTTACGCAGCTTTCCAAGCAAGTAAGATCCATTTCTGATCGCGGGTGCATAAAGAATGGTATGGAATACCTGCTTGTATTCATTTTTTCACGTGGTGGATTGACTACTCGATGAATTGTAGACTTCAGTTTTTTATTTGTCAGTCTTTCCAGCATATCACCGACGTTTACCACGAGTTGGTCAGGCAGTGCTGTGATTGGAATCCACTTGCCATCCATACGCTTCACCTGAAGTCCATCCGCGCTTGCTCCCATTAATAAAGTGATCAAGTTGATGTCACCATGTTCGGCTGCCCGTACAGCATCAGCTGGTACCTCATCAGGGTTTTCAATAGGGAAATAATGGATTTGCCTCAGAATTGAATTTCCGTAAGCTACTTTGTCTTCAAAGTAATTTTCGTCTAAGTCCAATGAAAGTGCAATTGCCTGAAGCATGGATTTTCCAGCACTTTCAAGCGTGCGATAGGCTTCATTTGCATCATTTTGAAACTTAGGAAGCTCGCTAGGCCATATGTTTGGAGGATATTCAGCTTTGATAGGATCCGTGTCGGGAATTCGGCTGAGTTCTTGCCCTACATGGTAAAATTCCTTTAAGTCTCCGGTATTTCTGCCTTTAGCGTGCTCTTTTCCTTTACCTGTATAGCCTCGTTGAAATCCGATTTCCGGTTTCTCATACTTGGCTTTAATGTCGTCAGGAAGTTTGAAGAAGTCTTTGATAGATCCGTAAAGTCTATCTTGTAGATCTTGGGATAAGCCATGGTTCTTAATAGCTACAAAGCCAATGTTTTGGTAAGCTTCACCGAGCTTTTGTACAAATGCCGCTTTTTGAGCTGGCGTGCCAGTCGTAAAATCAGCTAAATCTAAACTTGGGATCTCATCAAATAGGATGTCCATATGCTTATGTATTATAGTTCAACGTCTAATTTATCTTCAAAATTAAATATCTTTAATCTCAATTTACACGCTGTATGAATAAAATCCTGACTTTACTCTCATTCATTTGTCTTTTCTCAGCTTGTTCTTCCGAGAAAGAGAGAGTTAATGAGGAAGTAGTAGAACTGCCGACAAGCCAAGGTGCTGACGAGGTTACTACTCCTCAGGTAAAATTCTTTCAATACGAAGACCAAGCGGCCTATCCAGATGCCATTCTTGAATTATACACACCTTTAGGAAATCAGATTTTTAAGCCTGGAAAAGTGCCTTTCGAATTTAATGTCAAAAACTTCCCTTTTGATTTAAATGAAACTAAGGAATTTAAGTTGTTCAATATTTTAAATGGAGGCGATCCCGTTGGGTTTTATTCTCCTATTTTTCAAAGAGATCTTACAGAAGGAAGTTACCGTGTGGTCGCATACTTGGTGGATGAAGAAGGGCTTGCATTGAAGAATTTCGGGAATTACGTGGACAGAGATTTTCAAGTTGGAGACTCTAGACCTTTTCCATATTCAGCTGAGCCGTATTTGGCATTGAATTACCCTAGATCAGATCAGGTTTACCAGGCTGGTAGTGAAGTAGTTATTGATTTTCTGGTCATTGGAGGAGATATGAAACTTGACGGACTGAAGGTCGCTATTCAGCTAAATGACCTAAGCTATGAGATTGATCACATGGCTCCTGTAAGAGTAGAAAATCTCCCTTCAGGTACTTATCAGGTGAAAGTGCAATTACTTCGATCAAATGGAAAAGAGCTTGATGGGCCATTTTCAAGTGTGAGTAAAGACATCATTGTTCGCTAACATGCTTATCTTTGAAGCTTCAATTTCAAAGATTTTAAGATGCTTTTAGTTAATCAAATTCGAGAAAACTATGCCGGTGTTCTAGCCGGTCTTCAAAAGAGAAATTTCCCAAATGCAGAAGCTGTACTGAATCAGGCAGTTGAGCTGGATGAATTGAGAAAGTCCACCCAATCAGAGCGCGATCAGATACAAAGCGAATCCAATGCGATTTCTAAAGAAATTGGGACATTGATGCGTGAGGGAAAAGCTGAAGAAGCAGTTAAAATAAAAGAGAGAACTGCTGAGCTGAAGATTCAGATCAAAGATCTTGAAGATCAAAATTCAAAAGCTGAAGCTGATTTGATCGCTTTACTTTATACCATTCCTAATGTACCACATACTTCTGTTCCTGCAGGGAAATCAGCAGAGGACAATGAAGTTGTATTGGAGAATGGAGCAATTCCTACACTTTATGAAGGTAAGCTTCCTCACTGGGACTTGATCAAAAAGTACGATATCATTGATTTTGATCTCGGCAACAAGATAACTGGAGCGGGTTTTCCTGTCTACAAAGGCAAAGGAGCAAGACTTCAACGAGCGCTGATCAATTTCTTTTTGGATGAGGCGTTGGCTCAAGGATATTACGAGATTCAACCGCCAATTTTGGTAAATGAAGACTCAGGCTATGGCACAGGTCAACTACCGGATAAAGAAGGGCAGATGTATTACGCTGATGCGGATAACTTGTATTTGATTCCAACGGGTGAAGTTCCTATCACGAATATTTACCGTGATGTGATTCTTTCTGAAAGCGAATTGCCAATCAAAAATGTTGGGCATTCTCCATGTTTCCGCAGAGAAGCAGGAAGTTGGGGCGCTCATGTGAGAGGTTTGAATAGACTTCATCAGTTTGACAAAGTGGAGATCGTGCAGATCACACATCCTGATAAATCCTATGAGACATTGGAAAGCATGAGCAGTTATGTGCAAAGTCTTTTGCAAAAGCTGGAATTGCCTTACCGCGTTTTGAGACTTTGTGGAGGTGATATGGGTTTCACTTCTGCGCTTACCTATGATATGGAAGTATATTCTGCGGCGCAGGAGCGTTGGTTGGAGGTAAGTTCTGTTTCCAACTTTGAGACTTATCAGTCTAATCGTCTGAAGCTGAGATTCAAAGGAGCGGATAAGAAAACACAGTTAGCACACTCTTTAAATGGATCTGCTTTGGCTTTGCCAAGAATTGTAGCTTCCATCTTGGAAAATAATCAGACCGAAGATGGCATCAACATGCCGAAAGTGTTACATCCTTATTTGGGATTTGATAAGATTTCTTAAGAAGAAAGACATATAAAAAGCGAGAGGATTTAATCTTCTCGCTTTTTTAGTCTTATGTCTAAGGTCTATTTCAACCTACATTTTCTTCAAAAAGGCATTCCAAAGTTTTTTCCAAGTCCTCGGCGGTACCAGAATGAGGTCTTGAAGTTTGGATGATGGAGCTTCTCACAGCAGTTAACCATCTGAATCTGGAGGCTAGATCCATGGATGCGATATTACCACCAGTTGTAGATCCTTGGCATATTTTTTCAAAAGAAGCCAAGTTAAGTGCTATCATTTCCACATCAGCCTGCGGGTCTAGCATCAATAATTTTTGAGTGTTTAAATGAATCTTGCAGCCTAGAAAATTTCTTTTCCAATGACAGATCACTACACCAACATTGATGAATTCCTCTCTTTCCACTCGCGGTACTACGCGAATGATGGCGTATTCATATAAGTGTTGCTCTTGCATCGTTAGCTTCTTTTATGAATTGATCAGAATAGGAAAGACGGAGATTCAGAAAGTCTTGGTAAACCTTTCTCACTTCATTGGGATCTTCAGAATCGCCACCAGCAAGTAGCCATTCTTCTGGAATAGTATTAACAATTGTGCTGATTTTCTCTGGTGTCAAAAGCTTTTTGAAGGCTTCATTCACAGCATCTAGTTCAGAAGCTACAGGCAGCAACACATGATTTTTTATAATTGGAAAAGTGCCTTCAGCATTTTTTTTCCAATTGACCCACGCATGTTGAAACAGAAACGAAGCGCCGTGGTCGATCAGCCACAGCTCACGATTCCAAAGTAGCATATTTGTATTTCTAAAAGTCCGATCCACGTTAGTGATCAGCATATCCAGCCATACTATTTGGGATGCTAAATAGGAATCAGTATTCATTGCTACTGGATCGTAATTGATCGCACTGGATAGAAAATGCAAGGCTAAGTTCAGCCCTTGACTTCCTTTGAGCAGATCCTGGATTTCTTCGTCTCCTTCAGATCTACCAAAAGCCGGATCTAAATTGGCGAAGACCAATTCAGGAACTTTCATTCCTAAAGCTCTCGCAATTTCTCCACCTAATAGTTCAGCGATAAGTGCTTTCTCCCGCTGGCCAGCTCCACGGAATTTCAATACATATTTGAAACCGTCATCTGCATCGGCAAGTGCAGGCAGAGATCCTCCTTCCCGAAGAGGTAGAATATAACGGGTCACGTTTACCTTGCGAAGGTTTAGTTTAGTATCCATTTGATGCTTTTCGGTAAAGCTTGAAAATCCAAAGTTAAAGAATCAGTTCTAAATCAATTCTTCTACATGCTTTTGGATGTTTGCAGATAATTTGCCCATGGGTAAGTCATTAGCATCTGTTCCAAAAGGCTCTTCAATCTCTTCGGCCACCAGTTCCAAACTCGCCAGCACATAAAATATGAATGTGACTATGGGAGCTGCATAGTATCCCAAAGAAAATACATAGCCCAATGGCAATGTGATGACATAAGCGAGGATGAATTTCTTGATAAAAGAGCTGTAAGAGTAGGGGATTGGTGTATTCTTGATTCGTTCGCATGCTCCACAGATATCAGTGAAAGACATTAATTCTTGATTCAATACAATCAATTGATCACCGGTGATTTTCTTTACTTTGTAAAGATCATTCACCTTAGCAAACATCAATTTGGCAACCTGATTAGGCACATGTTTTTCTGGGTCAATCTCTGGTTTTATCTCCTCATCTTCCTTGTCATCCAGCATGTAAAGTGTCACTTTGGATTGCAAATGTTCCTTTAGTGCAAAAGCATAAATGGGGATTGTCCTTCTGAAAAATTTTCTGGATTCTTCATCAGAATTGTCTAGCATTCCAGCGAGTTTAAGTGCTAGATTTCTGCTGTTGTTTACCAGTTGTCCCCATAGCTTCCTGCCTTCCCACCATCTGTCATAAGCTGTATTTGTCCGAAAAACCAGTAACATGGAAATCACAAAGCTTAATAAGCTATGCATGATTGGTATGTTTTGTACCCAACTATCTTCTCCAATCTTCAGAAAGTCCATTTCTAACCAAGCAATTCCTAATGAGTATAGGAAAATGATGACCATAAATGGACCTAACTTGACTAAAGTGTCAGATTTCTGAATTATAAAGATCACCTGAAACCATTCTTTGGGGTTGTATCCTTTCATACTATTGTGAAAAGGGTTTTGGGGTGGATGAAGAGAAATAAGGACTTAACAGCTAGTATCACAGAAGGTGATTTTTTACTTAGCTGCGATTAAATGCTGGTGAATTTTTAATACTTGAGGAATCAAAAGTTTGTTATCGGTATTCTTAATTATAAAATCAGCTAATTCATTTTTTTGCTCGTCGGGAAGTTGCTGATTGATGATCTGATTTACCTGCTCTTCGGAGCGATGGGGATCTCTCATTAGCGTTCTTGCGATTCTGATTTTCAGTGGTGAGCTTACATTAATCACATAATCAAGCGCTTTTTTACCTCCAGTTTCGAAGATTAAAGCAGCTTCTTTTAACACATAAGGGGAATTTTGCTGTGATGCCCAAGTCAAAAAATCCGTTCCAACCGCTGGATGAACTAGGGAATTGATTGTTTTGACTTTTTCTGGATCTGAAAAGACTTCATTTGCTAGGAAACTCCTGTTTAAGCTGCCGTCAGAAAGGTAAGATTCCGCTCCAAAGGCATTTTTAATTTGATTCTTTAGTTCTTCGTCATTTCCCATTAGCCACTTTGCCCGCTCATCAGCTGAATAAACGGGAATTCCAAGTATAGAAAAAATCTTGGCTACGGTTGATTTTCCTGAGCCAATTCCGCCAGTTATACCCACTAAGATGGGCGAGGTATTACTCATATTTGAGCTTTAAGATTGCAGGTTGAGCTACAACTTGTTCTAGGTATTCAGGCATTGGTTTTACCTGAACGCTGATCGTGCTGTCCGTTTTGTTCCTTTTGTAATAATCCAAAATTGCTTCGAATTCAAGGTCCTTTAATTCGGCTGACTTTCGCTCATCTACCAAATAAGAAATCATAATTACCACATCTTCATTCTGTAGAGTGACTGATTTCGGAAAGTTTATTTTTTTGATTTTAAGGCGTTTATTTCCTTCTAAAAATTCAACAACATCAAATTTAACTTGGACTTTATCTACCTCAAGTGTCACATGATTACCGAGATTTTCAGGTAGCGTTAGTATGATTTCTTTATCAACTGATTTGTTAATACGCTTTTCCTCTAAAGTAATTGGAAAGGTTTTCACACTATCCACTACTGAGCTAGGACCTTTGACTGTTATAATGCTTGGACTAAAAGTAACAGGCCCGATGACTCTAAAATTCTTACCCAAGGAGAAGCTTGTAGAATCCAGGACAGGGGTGACCTTGACAGTTTTAATTTTGTCAATTTTGAATTTCAAAGAATCTTTAAGAACAGAATTAAGCTGTGTTGGGGAAAGGAATTCACCCAGGGATCTTTTTAGGTCAGCAGTAAGGATGTAATTTTTTGATGCTGGATTTGTAAGCTCAACAGGGTAAGAGTCACTATTGAAATTGAAGTATTTCCTGAGTAAATCCCATCCATTTCCTGAGATTTCTATTTCCAAAGTAGTTGGAAGACCAGCGACAGCCACATACTGATCTTGGTCATAAACTAGCTCAATAGGAAAATCGACAACAGTATTATAATCGTCCTTATTGAGGGCGTTTAAAATCCAAAAAGTGGTAGCTGCTGCGATGCAGAGGACTACCACTTTCAGATTAGAGAGTTTTTTTGGAGAAATCCTTTTATTGGATTTTTTAGTTTCCGGCAAAATTCAATTTATTTTTTTGTCTCTGTCTTTTTCGAGAAATCTAATGATATAGCAGATTTTTCCACTTTGACTTTCAGGCCTCTGTCGAGCTCAAGCATTACAGCATCGCCTTCAACTGAGCTTACTTTACCATGTAGTCCGCCGATTGTTACTACCTCGTCGCCCTTTTTGATTTCTTCAATGAATTTTTTACTTTCCTTTTGCTTTTTTTGCTGAGGTCTGATCATAAAGAAATACATGATCAGAATAATAGAACCGAAAAGGAAAACTTGTCCTAAAATTCCGCTGCTACCTGCGGCAGCTTGGGCTAGTACTGTAGAAATCATAATTATCGTTTAACTGGGCCTACTGGAGTAGCTGCGCCTGCAATTTTTGGAGTAACTGTACCTTTCAATCTTAATCTGGTAACAGCTGGGTTAGTGTTTGCTTGAATACTTACTGTAGGGGCTTGTGCACCTGATTTGGCGGATGAGTTGAATACAACTTTCACAAATCCTTCATCTCCTGGCTTTACAGGTGCTTTAGACCAATCAGGACTAGTGCATCCGCAAGAAGCAGTAATGTTGGAGATTACTAATGGAGCCTGTCCATTATTTGTAAATTTGAAAATGTGCTCTACTACTTGGCCCTCATTGATAGCACCAAAGTCGTACTCCTCCTCTGGAAATGCAAAAGCACCTAAAGTAGATGGATCCGCAACCTGTGTTGCTTGCGCATTAACAGGTGTTGCTACAGGGCTATTAGTTTCTAATTGGGCAATTTTTTGTTCAAGAGCAGCGATTTTCTCGTCCTGATCACTTTTTTGGTTACAAGAAGTTCCCAAAGCAAGGATGACGGAAAACACCGCCATATTAATTACGTTGATTTTCATATCTATTTATATTTTTTTAGTGGTTATATGGAATCTCGCTGATCGATTTTCATTCCTCAGTGGGAGTGATAATTTACGCTCGATTTCATATCTGTTAATTGTTTCCTTGGTTGATTTGATCTATTAATTTGTTCACATCACTGAGAAGGTTCTCAGCTTTGTTTTTCGCTTCTGTTATTACTCTTTTTCCTTCGGTTTTTGCTTCGTTAAGGTGCATTTCCTTTCCGTCTACCAAATCATCGATTAATTCTTCTAGTTCCTTCTTGTATTTTGAAAGTTTAAAAGAAAGTCGATCACGGGTATTTGTCCCTGCATCTGGTGCAAAAAGTACTCCAACTGCTGCGCCTACGCCTGCGCCTATTAGGAATGCGATGAGTGAATTACTGCTCTTGCTCATAGTTAAGTTATTTATTGTCTAAAAGTCCTCTTCCGCTCTTACGGATTTCTCCGCTTTCGGTTAACTCTTTTGCCATTACATCTAGCAATCCATTCACAAATTGCTTGCTTTTTGGTGTGCTGTATGTTTTTGAGATGTCGATATACTCGTTTATACTTACTTTGACAGGAATACTCGGGAAGTTTTTCATTTCCGCTATTGCCATCGAGATAATCACTTTATCAGTAAATGCAAGTCTATCAATATCCCAGTTTTTGGTTTTTTGAGTAATAAGGGCCTTACTGTTTACATCATTTTCAATGGTGAAGTTAAAGATATTTTGAAAAAACTCCTTATCCTCGTCCCAGTTCATAGCGATCTCAGGCATTTGGCTTTCATTTTCCTCGTTTAGATTAGCCGCATTTTTCAATACCTTGGAAGCTAAGCTTCTAACTACCGATTTATCTTCTGTCCAGTTTAAATCTTTTTCAGAAAAGAAATTCAAGATCACTTCATTTTTGAACAGAACTTTCTTCAATAGATCATCAGCCAGCTCAAAATCTTGGGTTACAGTTGGACTTTCCAATTGAAGGTATTCCTGGTAAAATTCAGAAGGCTTTATATAGTCTCTAAACCATTCTCTGATTTCCAGTTCTATATCATTCAGGTTAACATTGTTTCTCGCAATCGCTGCTCTGTATGAATCAGATTCACGAAGGGACGCAAGAACTGTGTTGTTTGGGAAATTCAGTTCGTTCCCAAATCCAACTGGATTGTTGGAAGCGAATTTTTTCTTCTTTTCAATTTCTTTTTCTACGTGCTTTGCAAACGCCTGTAAAAGCTCAATCGCAAGCAAATATAGCTGTGGAATTCGTTCGGCAGATACCACCATGTTTTTTAACAAAAACTGGTGATCTTTTTCGTTTGCCTCATGATACTTTTTCAAAGCATCTAAAACAACCTGTTTTACTTTTCTATTCGCCTCGCTTGATTTTAGTAGGTCTTTTGACGTGAGATTCTGCTCAAAAAGCTTGATAGCCTCCTCAGCTTCTTTGTTGAGTGCAGTTTTATCTTGCACTTCCATACTGTTCAGATCCGGCATGAATGAGGCGCGGATGAAATCTTTTGACAGGTTTAGGTTAGAACCTTTGCACTGTTCGTATGCATATAGGTTTTGAAAAGCCTTTACTCTGAGTATTCTTCTGTTTAGCATGTCTTCGAAATGAGTTGCAAATATAGGTAATTTGAGGTGGCTATCATGTAGGTAGATGAGACAAAAAAACCACCGAAAGCCATTTCCGGTGGTTTTGATGAGGATGTATGTGATCTTAGAAAGAAAGCTTTACTCTTCCGATAGCTTCAATTCTAGCTTTAGCTGTCTCGATAGCTGCTTGTTGAGCTGGTATGTTTTCTTTTTCTGATTTATCTAAAATACTCAAACAAGTATCGAATATTTTTTCAGTTTGCTTGTAAACAGTATCTCTGTTGTATCCGCCGAAGTACTCAGCGCCTACATTGATGACACCACCAGCGTTGATTAGAAAGTCAGGTGCGTATACAATTCCTTTTTTCACTAAAATTTTGCCATGCTTGGCTTCGTCTTTTAATTGATTGTTTGCACCACCTGCAATTACGGCACATTTCAAGCGGTCAATCGTCTCATCATTGACAGTGGCTCCTAGGGCACAAGGCGAATAAATATCCATTTCCAAATCATAGATCACATTTGGATCAACTACTTGAGCGCCTGTTTTTTTGGCAACTGCCTGTAGCTTGTCTTCAAAAATATCCGTTACCAGCACGTTGGCTCCTTCTTTTACTAAATAGTCAATCAAATACTTGCCTACTTGCCCTACACCTTGGACACCAATTCTTTTTCCTGCCAAGGATTCAGATCCAAAGGCTTTTTTCGCTGCTGCTTTCATGCCCATGTAAACACCATAAGCCGTAACTGGAGAAGGATCTCCACCACCGCCTTTGATCTCAGGAAGACCAGTGACATGGCGAGTTTCCAGGCCGATGAACTCCATATCCGAAGTGTTCATGTTTACGTCTTCTGCAGTTACGTATCTGCCACCTAAGCTTTGAACAAATCTCCCGAAGCGTCTTAGGAAAGCTTCATTTTTCAATTTTGGATCACCCAAAATCACAGCTTTACCACCGCCAAGATTCAATCCAGCCAGCGCATTTTTGAATGTCATTCCTCTGGATAAACGAAGGACATCTGTAATCGCTTCCTCTTCAGAAGCATAAGGCCACATACGGGTTCCGCCCAAAGCAGGGCCCAGCGTGGTGTTGTGAATTCCTATCAATGCCTTTAGGCCGGTAGCTTCATCGTGGCAGATCACAAGTTGTTCGTGATCCATCGTAGTGATTTGGCCAAAGATTGAACCTTCACGTACTGTTTCGGTAGCTTTAATCTCTAACATGTGAACTTAGCTTTTTAGAATGTGTTATATTTGGGTACTCCTTGCGAAATTGACCGATACAAAATTAAATACTTTTATTGGCCTTCAAAGGATTAATATACCCAGTCTTCCTAATCTATTTCTTTCATTTTAAAATTTTTATTTGGTGAAACCACTTTGGCGACTCAATAAGTATTTGTACAAATACAAGGGCTTAATCCTTTTGGGGATAGTTTTTACGGTGATTTCTAACATTTTCGTAATTATCCCTGCACAATTAGTAAGACTTGCAATAGATTATGTTGTTGAAAGTTTTTCAATTTATCAGCCTTTAGAGCAGGGTGGTATGGGTAATCAGGCTCAAGATATTTTTCTAAAATTCGTGTTTGTGTTTGGAATATTAATCTTAGTAATGGCTTTACTGAGAGGGATCTTCTTATTTTTTATTCGTCAGACGCTCATCATCATGTCTCGAAAGGTAGAGTATGACATGAAAAATGAAATCTACGATCACTACCAAAAACTACCTCTTAGCTTCTATAGAAAAAATAGCACCGGAGATTTGATGGCTAGAATCACTGAAGATGTGAGCCGTGTACGAATGTATCTCGGTCCAGCTATCATGTATGGGTTGAACCTTCTGATCTTGTTTCCATTGGTGATCTCTTATATGATTACGGTCAATCCAATGTTGACACTCTACGCATTGTTGCCACTTCCAGTACTTTCTCTAAGCATATATTATGTGAATAACATGATCAATGAGCGTTCTGAAAAGATTCAGCGAAGTTTAAGTGGATTAAGTACGTTTGTGCAAGAGGCTTTTTCAGGTATTCGGGTACTAAAAGCTTTTGTCAGAGAAAGTGATAGTGTGAATGATTTTGCGACAGCAAGTGAAGATTATAAGGTGAAGTCTATTCGGCTGACCCGTGTTAATGCGCTATTCTTCCCGATCATTATGGCTCTTGTTGGTGTTTCTACAATTATCACTGTTTATGTAGGTGGTTTGCAGGTAATCAGCGGAGAGATAGGTTACGGGGTTATTGCAGAATTTATTTTATATGTAAACATGCTGACATGGCCAGTTACCTCGCTAGGCTGGGTGACAAGTATTGTTCAGCGTGCAGCTGCATCCCAAACCCGTATCAATGAGTTTCTTGATGAAAAGAATGATATTCTTACTACTAACGACATTAAGGCAACAATTACAGGGACAGTAGAAATGGATAATGTTTCTTTCATCTATCCGGATTCTGGGATCCAAGCACTAAAAAATGTAAGCTTTAAAATCAAAGAAGGACAAACGCTTGGGATTATTGGCACAACAGGCTCAGGGAAATCTACTATAGCTAACTTGTTAATGCGAATGTATGATCCTAACTCAGGTGTGATCAAAGTGGATGGAAAGCCAATTGATTCGCTTTCTGTTTCAGATTTAAGGAGGCAAATTGGTTATGTTCCTCAGGATGTATTTTTGTTTTCAGATAGCATAGGAAATAACATTGCTTTTGGAATCGAGGAATCAGACCCAAGGATTATAGAGCAAGCAGCGAAGGATGCGGATGTCTATCAGAATATCATTGAATTTCCGAAAGGCTTTGAGACTATGCTAGGCGAACGAGGAATTACCCTTTCAGGTGGGCAGAAACAGCGAGTTTCTATTGCTAGAGCTATTGCCAAGGAGCCAAAGATCCTCATTCTGGATGATTGCCTATCTGCTGTGGATACTAAGACTGAGAATGTGATATTGACAGCTCTAAAAAATATCATGCAAAACCGCACATCGATTATTATTTCCCATCGCGTGTCATCAGCTAAGCTGGCAGATCAGATTATCGTTTTGGATGATGGCAGAGTAATCGAACAAGGGAATCATAAGACGTTGATGGCCCAAAAGGGAGTCTATGCTGAGCTTTACGAAAAACAGACTCAGGCAGGAGAATCCGTTGATAATTAATGATTTCTATCTATATTATAACTCAGAAAAGTGGCATTTTGAAAAAAGTAATTAACTTGAAGAGTATCAGTTCATCTTAAAATTTTTAGTTATGACGGAGAAGAAATCAACCACCCAAGATCTAGAAAAAGTCCTCAAGGAGATTGGCGATAAAATTGAAGAATTAGTAAAAAAAGGAGCTGATGCTGGTTCAGATGCAAAGGAAGAAATAGACAAGAAAATTAAGGATTTGAAAGAGAATAAAACGTCTCTTGAAGCTGAATTTAAAAAAGGGAAAGAGATTTTAGAACGAGAATTTAAAGAGCGTTCTGACGATTTCAAGCCTAAATTGGAAGAATCTAAAGGATTTTTGAAGGAAGGCCTAAAGCAATTAGGATTAGCTTTCAAGGCTCTCTTTGGTAAGAAGAAAAGTTAAGATCTCAAGATATCAAAAAAGGCCCGAGAGCAAATTCTCGGGCCTTTTTCGTCATTTTGCAGCTAGTGCATTGCATCGATCGTAAGCTGGGTCAAGATCTATGAAAATATCTTCCTTGGCTGTAACAAACCATTTGCTGAGCAAATCATCTTCTTTTTTGCGGAGCGCTGCTGCTTTTAGTTTTTCGTAGTCATCGTTCATATTTGCTCTATGTGCAGGATACTTTGCTTTGTAATAGATAATACGAACTTTTTTACCTTCTCTTGGGTCGTCAAACTGCATCGGTGGAGTAATATCACCTACCTCCATTGAATCTATCATAAAATATAGACTTGGGTCTTCAAGCGTTCTTAAAGAAAGACGATTGGAACTATTGGATGGATCGGTGAAGAAACCGCCATTATCTGATGTGCTTCTGTCATCAGAAAAGTCTTTAGCAGCTTTTGCAAATTCCATTCTTCCTGCTTCAATCTCTGTTTTAAGACTATCAAGGAATCTCTCAGACTTTTCTATATCTGCCATCGTAGCTTTTGGTGACATTAGAATGTGTCTCGTGTTATAGGTGTTGTCCTTCTTCTCCAATAGCTGGATGATATGAAAACCATACGCAGTTTCTACCGGATCAGAAATTTCACCTTGTCTTAGGGATAATGCAGCTCCTTCGTATTCCGGAACCATTTGTCCTCTAGAAGAAAAACCCAAATTTCCTCCATTGGAAGCTGAGCCAGGATCTTCAGAATATCTTCTCGCTAAATCGCCAAAGTCAGCTTTGCCTTCACCAATATCTTTCTTGAATTGGACCATTTGATCATAAAGGGCCTGTTTGGTTTGGGGATTTACTTCGGGTTTGACGACTATTTGCCCGACAGTAGCCTCAGATGTGAATAGTGGAAGAGAATCGGTAGGAATGCTATTAAAAAACTCTCTAACGTCATTTGGAGAAACAGTTAATCCTTCGGTGATCTGACTTCTCATCCGTTGCACAATTAATTGTTCTCTGATCACATCTTCAATCTCAGCTTTGAGTTGGTCTGAGGTTTTACCGTAGGCTTCTACAAGTGTATTTTCATCTCCTCCAAACTGCTGGAGCACCATGTTGAATCGCTGTTCAGTTTGAAGCATAACCTCTGCGTCGGTGACGATTACAGAATCCACTTCTGCTTTGGCTACCATCAGTTTATTGATCATCAGAGATTCAAATATCTGACATCTGCTTGGAGCTTCTTGACCCTGTCGATTTTGAGAAATAGCTTCCAAATATGCTTTCTGAACGTCTGATTCCAATAATATATAATTATCCACTTTAGCCACAATTTTGTCAAGTACCTGGCCTGTAGTAGGCGTGGTTTCTTGAGCAAATGATGCGGTAATCAGCATGCTGGCTATTAAAGTAAAGGTTAGTCGGTTTAATAATTTCATGGGAGTTGTTCCGTCTTTTAGTTCTAATTTGACGGGTTTCTTATGTAAAATATTATTGATTTAAAGCTATGAATGTTTCTTCCTTAGCTTTTGGATTTATCTTGATGGGATACTTCTTTCGTAAAGACTCAACTAGACTTTTATCCAAGTATTCTTGATAATCTCGAATTACCAATCCTCGAGTTTCCTCGAATTCCTTAGGTCCTGCGCTTGTTTTTTCTCCTAAGATTACAATGTGTAAATGTCCATTAGCTTCTATTTCCTGGTAGTTTGAATCCATATCTGCTTTGGATAGGACAGGATGTTCAGCGTATTCGATGGTGCCAGCTTCAGTTTGATACGCTAAGGGATTGATGCTTTCATAGCTTGACTCAAAAGTTGAAATGAGTTCATTAGAAAGTGATTTTCCTTGAAGCAATTGTCTAGCAGCATCCAGTTGAGTCATGTCAAGAACTTTGACGATGTATGCGTTTACTCTTTCTTCCCACTGGTAATTCTCAATGTTATTTTGAAAATAGGCCTTTTGTGCAACTGAATCCATTAGACCTTTTTGCCAAACATCCTCATTCATGAGTGAGAACAACAAGATACCATCTCTGTATTCTTTCAAGAGCATTTGGTACTCCTTATTGTTTGCTTCCAAGTCAGCTTCTTCAGCTTCATTTAATACGGAAGCTGCAAATCTTTCATACCAAGCATCAAAAACCCCGTCATTAGTTTGAATTCTGATTTCTTGCTCATTTATATAATCGACAAGATCCTGAGCGACGTAACTTTTGCCCTGTAGGGAAAAGATTTGGTCACTAGCTAAATCTTTAGCGGCCACAACTTGCGCAACATCATTCTTAGAAGTTGAGCTTAATTCAGTTCTTAATTTGGCAACATTCTGTTCGTTTTCATCAAAGTTGTAGCGGGATTTCTGAATCGCCATCACCTGGGACTGAATCATCGTAGAACGAGAATCTCTTAATATTCTAGAGCGAATACTCTCTTCCATTGATTCAAAACTTTCAACTGGTTTTTTGTCTTCCAGCCTCAGAATATGATACCCATATTTGGTGCGGATAGGCGGGGAAACTTCACCTAATTCTGTCAGCGAAAAAGCAGCCATTTCAAATTCCGGAATCATTGACCCAACGCTAAACCAAGGAAGAATACCTCCTTTTTGACTACTTGAAGGGTCTTCGGAATAATTTTTCACTATATCTTCCCAGATAGTATTTTCCTTCTGAATTTCAGTGTAGATGTCTGCTACTTTTCTTTTAGCGAGGTCTTCGCCATTTTCAGCATTTTCATCGATTCTTACGAGTATATGCGATACCCTTACTTGTCCTGGATTCGGTTGGCGGTCCTTCACATTGATAATGTGGTAGCCAAAATTGGTTAAAACGGGATCGGAAACCTGTCCAGGTTGCAGTGAAAATGCTGCGTCTTCAAATGGTTGAACCATCTGAAGTGCTGTAAAATAACCTAGGTCACCTTCGTTTACTTGAGCCGAAGGATCATCAGAATATTTTACTGCCAACTCATTAATACTACCTCCGTTTTTTATTTCGTCTTCAATTTTCAATGCCATCCGCAGAACAATTAAACTGTCCTCCTTTTTTGCGTTTGGCGGAAATTGAAGCAAAATGTGACTCGCACGGATAATCTCCTGCATTCTTGAATAAGCTTTCCGTAGTTCTCCCTCTTCCAATGAGTTCCTAATCAGGAAAGGAGCCTTTAGATTTTCTCTAAACGAATCAAATTCTCTTGTGAATTCCTCCGTCTGATCAAGTCCCCGCGCTTCGGCCTCTCTTACTTTTAATTTGTAATTAATAAATAGGTCAAGGTTTTCTTCGTATTCGTCTCTGGACATCCCTGGAGTACCAGGTTCAGACTTATTTCCTTTAGATAATAAATAAATCAGCTCATCCTTAGCAACAGGCTTACCACCCAAAGTCAATAAGGGGTCACCCTGATTTGGCGATTGCACAAACGCCATCGCAGATGCGGTGGATCCAAATGCTACAAGGAATGTGATAATAAATGCCGAAATGGTTCGGTTTGTCATGTGGTGAATGCCAGAATTGGAATGCAATTTTACAAATTTATTAGGATTTAAAGTCAAAAGTCCCGAATACTAAGGTTTTAACATGAATTAGGACTGGAACCATTTGATCAGCCGACAGGTATTAGTGCCTCTGGTAGAATCAAACTCAATTTCATCCATTATCTTCTTGACCAAAATTATGCCTAAACCTCCTTTTCGCTTATCTCCTTTAACTTTATTTAGGTCCGGTACCTCATAATCGAGCATATTGAACGCTTTACCTTCATCGGTAATTTCAAAAATTAATTTTCCGGGATTTTGTTTAATGTCTAACTGAATAAAGTCTAGGGCATTACACTTGTGTGAATGAATGATCAGATTAGCACATACCTCTTCCACTGCCAAGATAAGTTGGAGCTGGTCTACTTCAGACAGGTGTAACTCTCCCAGAGTCTTTTTTAAAAAGACGCGCAGTTCGGAAAGTGCTGCTGTTTGACAGGATATTTTCATCTGATGTTTCATTTCAGCTTTCTAAAGCAGTTTTTTTGTTTGGGTAAATACGCATCAACTGATCTAAGCCCAATATTTTAAAAACCTCATATACTCGTTCAGAAAGAGAATAGATTTTCAGATCAATCTTTTTTTCCTGAAAATCTTCTAAATAGGACATAAAAACGCCTAATCCTGCCGAAGAAATATACTCTAGCCCTTCGCCATCGACTAAAATAGAATTACTACCATCGGCAACCACTTTAGTGATTGCTTCATCAAGTATTACTGAGTTGCTAGCATCTACTTCGCCTTTGAGTAGCAATATAGTATGGCCGTTCTCTTCCTGTGTTTCTATTGATAGCATCTTTTAGCTTGCTTTATTATGTTCGGTAAATTTTACTACCATTATCGAATAATCATCGTCAATCAATCTATCTCTACCTACAAAATCATGTAGTGAATCAATAATTTTAGTCTGAATTTCTTGTGGATTTAGTTCGTTGTAAACTTCCAATAAGGTCCTAACACGCTCATAACCGAATTGATTGGATTTGTTGTTTTTTGCTTCCACTATCCCGTCTGTGAATAAGACTAATACGTCTCCAGGCCGATAAGTGAATGTTCTTTCCACAACGTGATTTTCATATTGCTTGTTTCTTAAAATTCCCAAACCTAACCCATCAATCTCCAAATACTCTGATTTGTTTAATTTTTTCTTATGTATTAAAGTAGGAACATGGCCTGCCCGAGAATGACATATGGTTTGTTTTGCAGTGTTAATGATAAATATGGATGCAGTGATAAAGTGGTTACGCTCCAGACATTTGCTTAGTGCTGAATTCGCTTTGATCATAAATTCTGAGGGACTAAGATTCAGCTGAATCAGACTTTGGAAAATACCCTTCATCTGAGACATATGAAAAGCAGCTGAAGTTCCCTTTCCTGATACGTCACCAATAATCAATACATACCGATTTTCATCAAGCTTGTAAGTGTCGTAATAATCACCACCTACCTCATCCGCTGCATTGGAAAAAGCGCAAATGTCAAAGTACTCGTTATGATCTAATTGGGTAGGAAGTAGGGATTTTTGAACACGCTGAGCAATTTTCAATTCTTCTTGGTATCGTTCATTTAGGATGGCTTGATTGAGCAAACGATGATTTTCCACTGCAATACAAGCCTGCCTTCCAAAAGTGCTAATGATGTTCAACATTTCCTTGTTGAAGCCGTCCCGCACTTCCTTACACAGCACGATTTTACCAATAACAGATTTATTGATTACCAGAGGAACTAGGAGGATAGATTCATATTTTGAGTGAACAATCCTAAGATTAATAGGGCTTAAATTATCTGGTCGCTTTTCAGACTCCCAATCTTGAATAGTCTTCTGAGATTCGATCAATGCAGATATTTCTTCTCTTGTCTTCCGATCTATAAATCTCTCCTGGAAATAACCTTCTGGGAATTCATCACTTTTCATTGCCAACCATGCCGCATCGGCATAGGCAGCACTCATACAGGAGTCCATAAGAATATCCAGTACTTGCTCCTCATTTTCTTCTGGCTGTATAGACTGGCTCAGTCGTTGGAAATTGATCGCTTCAGTCAGCTTTTGCTCAAATACTGAGGAGGTTGGAAGGTTAAATAATGTTACTAAAAAGCTGAGAACGGCATAAACCAGGATAAACCAAAAAAGCGATATCAGGAATAAGTTACCCATGAGGTTTGCTGGGTAATAATCGTACTCCATATCCACTGTAATAGTGTACCAAAGTATGTAGCTAATGGATAAAATTATAATGGCAAGGAACAGAAGTGATTTCCATTTCTCTTTGAAAGTCAGATATGGAATCCATTTCAAATTAGTAGAGAGTATCACTGCTAAGATCCCAAGTAGGACCATGCCAAAATAGAAGCTGTATTCATAAGCCTCTCTATCAAAAAACACTAAGAACATTGCTATAAGCAGTGCAATTTCATAAGCCTGCCATTGTTTTACAACTCGCTTAGTTTTTTGGTAAAGAATAAGATGCTGCCATAATAATGAGGTAGAGATCAGAAAAATAGTCATCAGTCCAAAGCGGACATGATAAAAGAAAGTTTTGAGAAATGGATCTCCAGCGAGTTTACTTTCGCCCAGAGACGTGTAAAAAAAACCTATGATTAAATAGACAGAAACAGCGAATATTCCAGTCGACGCACCTCGCCAGATGAGATTGAGAAAGTCGCTTTGGGTACTTTTATTGATCGAATATTTATAAAAACTGTATACAGTAATAAAATATAGGATTTGCAAGATCCACGTAAATTCGATGGCAATTCCGGAATCCATCTCATTGAGTATCCCTACCAATCTGACCAAATTCACAAATAGCAAACCCAGCCATACGAGGATGGCGAGCAGCAGGCTTAGCTTTCCGATATGGATTTGCGGTAGTTTGATCATGAATGCGCTGCCACAATAATACTCATTCGGATTGGAAATAAATGAAGGTAGAGAGCTTACTGAATGCGGGTAGTTGTTAAAAAGTGTAAATTGAAGGGGCTCAGATCCTGAATCAAATAAATTCACATACAGACTAAGTCTTCGATCACTCCAGTTCCGTACTTCTCTTCTATTAGCGTAATTACTTTGCTTTTATTCATTAGCAATTCCTTTTTGATCGGACCTGAGTTTATTTTCACAAAGAGTTTTTTGTCTCGGATAAAAACCGATGAAGTTCGATCTGCAATAGTCTTTCCTACTATTTCTGGCCAATCATGAACCAGAGACTTTTCTTTGAATTTACCTTCTAAACGGTATGCTTTCAGCAAATCGTTGAAAGCTGACTCAAGTGGAGCAACCTCTTTTTTTCTACTATAATATCCGTCTCTACTCATAATTCCATTAACCTTAAACAAAAAGTGCTGCTGCGATGCTGTCTGCAAGTAGCTTTCCGCTTTTGCTCAAAGATAGGTTTTTATCCTTCCAAATGAGCCAGCCTTCAGAATCCATCTGAGACAATATTACTTTTTTCGTAGTCAGAAGATCTCTTCCAAAAACCCGGTTTATCTCTTCGAAATCTATTCCCCACAAGGTTCGCAATCCAGTAAGCATGTATTCGTTTAGTCTCTCGTCTTCGGAAAGATTGTCTATAATGAAAGGCAAAGTCTGACCTTCCAAACTTTTCAAATAAAGGGAATTATTGGAGGGATTTGCACCCCTATTTTGTCCATCAAAAGAATGAGCACTCGGCCCAACTCCTAAGTAGGGAACACCTTTCCAGTAATTGGTATTATGCAGAGCGAATTGATCAGGCTTTCCAAAGTTAGACACCTCATATTGTATATACCCGGCTTTTTCAGTTTGTTCTTGTAGGATTTCAAATTGCTCAGCGACGAAATCTTCATCAGCTGGTTTGAAATCACCTTTTTTCACCCAGTTGCCAAGTGCAGTTTTAGGTTCTACGGTAAGTGCATAACTGGAAATGTGCCCAGGATTCTGACTGATAGCCTCTGATAAATCGCGTTTCCAAAGGGAATGGTTTTCTTGGGGAAAACCATAGATTAAGTCCAGGCTGAATTTTTCGAAACCTACTTTTCTAGCTTTTTCTATGGCAGATTTAGACTCTTTAGCAGTATGTGCTCGATTATAGAATTTCAATACTTCCTCATCAAAACTCTGTATTCCTAGACTCAATCGGTCTATACCTAGACCTTTCCATGAGTTTAAGTTATTCTCACTCAGATCATCCGGGTTTGCCTCAAGCGTAACCTCCTTCCAGTCAGAGTTGAAAGAAAGGGAAATTTGATTTAGTATTTTTTCAATCAGAAGTGGAGGTAAAAGTGAAGGAGTTCCTCCGCCAAAATAGACTGTTTCAAGCTTCATGCCCTGCAGGTAATTAGCTCTCATTTTAATTTCCCGGCAAAGCATATCAGCCATCTGCTCGACTCTATCAAGATTTGTACTGAAGTGAAAATCGCAATAATGGCACGCCTGCCTGCAAAAAGGAATATGGATGTATATGCCAGCCAAAGTGAATTCTATTATTTTGCGAATATAATCATTCCCTAAGATCCCTTTGAAAACCTCCCTTTTGGCATTCTTTCTTTTTTTCATTGCCGGAGGACAGCTATGCGAAGCCCAAGGTGCATATTGGATCAAATGGACTACTGAGCCAGTCCAGGAATCTGCGGACTGGACTTCATATTCCAATAAGCTAGAGGGGAATAAGTATCTTGATTCATTGCAGCAATCATTTCAAAACCTCGGTTATCTTTCTCTTCTTTTGGAAAAGGAAGAAGTTTCAAAAGACTCCTTACTGTTGAAAATAGTTCTTGGAGAAAAGTATAGCTGGGAATCAATTTCTCTCGGCAATGTTCCAAAGGAATTCTCTGAAAATATTGATCCTATCACATCCGAATATAGTTCCGCTACCAGATGGATGAGAGAAGCTATTTCTAATGCTGAGAATAGGGGTTTCCCATTTGCACAAATTAAACTTGATAGCATTCAGCGTCGGGGAAACTTGCTTTCAGCAGTTTTTTACTTTGACTCAGGTCCGTTGATTCTTTGGGATAGCCTGAAAGTAGCCGGCGAAACAAAAACCCAGGAAAATTATTTGCAAAATACTACTGGGATCCGACCAGGTACTCCTTTTTCGCAAAAGCAACTCGACGCCGCAACGCTGGCATTGACTCGATCGCCTTATTTTGTTCAGACACAAGCTCCACAGGTCGATTTTCAAATACAAAAGGCACAGCCCACGTTCACTTTGAGAGATAGGAATACCAATGTTTTGGATGGAGTAATCGGGTTACTTCCAAATCAGAATGAACCAGGCAAGATGCTCATCACGGGACAGTTGGATTTAGAATTATATCATCTGGGTGGTAAAGGAAGAGATGTGGCTCTCCATTGGAAGCGTCTGAATATAGCCACTCAATCGCTGGAAATATCGGCCAAGGAGTCTTTCTTATTTAATGCTCCAATTGACGTGAGTGTAGGATTCAGCTTGCTCAAGCAAGATTCTACCTTTCTAAATAGATTCTTGAGTTTGGACTTTGGATACCATATTAGCCAAGAGAGTTATCTCCGATTTTTTACTAGGAGGAAATCCAGCGATGTGCTGAATACTGAGGCTTTTGATGAATTGACTGAATTACCTGAGGTAGCAGATTATCGCTGGAACCAATATGGGATTGGTTGGTCTTGGGATAGAAGGGATTCTCCAGTTTTCACAAGACGAGGTTTTTTGATTACTGGCGAATTTGCCCTAGGCAACAAAAGGATTATAGAGAATACAGGATTTCCGGCTGAGGTTTATGACAATCTTGACTTGAAGAGCCCACAATACTTGGGCAAACTGGAAATTGAAAAACATTTGTATGTTAGACCAACTTGGGGAATATGGTTAAAGGGAAGTGGAGGTTTTACCCAAAATCAAAACCTTCTTCTGAACGACCTTTTCCGTTTGGGAGGTTTGAAAAGCATCCGTGGGTTTAATGAGAATTACTTTTTTGCAAAGTTTTACGGGTACCTGAATATGGAACAAAGACTTTTTTTTGGAGAAAACTCATTTCTCATGGTTTTTGCTGACTTTGGCATTCTGGAAAACCCGTACTTTGCAATTTCCATTGATAAACCGATATCGTTTGGAGCAGGGATCAATCTTGATACTGGTTCTGGTATCTTTCGATTTATTTATGGTGTCGGGAAATCAAACCTTCAACCTTTACAATTCTCCTATTCTAGGATACATTTTGGCTATCTAGCCAGATTTTGAGTATGAAAAAATTGATCAGTAAGTCAATATTTATTTTTACACTTCTTTTGACAGTAGGAGAAGTAGCATTTGCTCAGGTTTTGGAAGATTACAATCCAATGTGGCAAGAAGGGGAGCGAGAGACTTGGTTCAGTTCAAATGATAGGTTGATTTTAGAGTTGGACCTGGAAACATTTCCGCTTGCCTACTATTCATTTGAATTCCCAGATCATTCTGTGGTTTTTATTGGTGAGAAACTATGGTTTTTTACAGAAAGAGATACGATGTTTAATGAGCAGGTGACGGAGCTCAAAAGAGTGTTTTCTGAGTCAAAAGTAAGTCTAACAGTTTTTAAGAATGGAATTTCTTCAGAACAGGCAAGTGTGATGAAGATCTTGAAGTCTGAGCCGTTAGGCGTAATTTCGACTAGCGAAGGGTTCTTCTCCAATAAAAGAGATTTTAATCGACAAGGTATTCGTGATTTTTTTATCGTTGCGATGATATCTTGCTTACTATTGATCACCTTGTATAAACTGGCATACCCCTTCATTTTTGCTATGATGATCAAGCCTATTTCCCTGCTTAATGCAGAAGATTTCTCTGAAAGTGGGAGTTTACAGAAGTTTTTTTCAGGAGATATTTTGTTATACGTATTTATTGTTAATACACTTTTGTCGCTAGCAATGGTGACCTCTATGGTGATCTTTCGTCAAGAATGGCTAGAAGTGAGGATGGAATTGAATTTCACTTCCCTTACAGTTTTATGGTTGTTAGGTTCATTTTTGCTTTTAGTGCTGACTATACTAAAGTTTACAGCTATCAGGATATTATCATATTTATTCGATTTAGGTAAATTAGAGTTCCCTCATTTTTTTTATTTGCTCCGCCTAGTAGTGATAGCGACTATAGTATTGATTTTTATATGCGCGTTTTTTTTACTTAATGATTTTTCAGCAATTAGGATTGCTTTAGAAGCATCATTTGTAGGGTTTTTCTGGATTTATATTTCCGGGATTTTAGGATTATTCCTAATTATGGTGAATAGACTCGGCTTTAAGAAATATCATTTATTTACTTACCTTTGCATCGCAGAATTAGTGCCCTTTTTAATCTTGGCCAAATTGGTGCTTGATTTGGGTTATTAATTGCGATAATCACCAAAAGGAATAAAAGAAGCATGAGCACAGTTACCAAAGACAGGTTTAGACCAGTAAAAAGTATCCTAGTATCTCAACCAGCCCCTGCGGGAGCGAATTCTCCCTATGTACAATTGGCAGAAAAGTATAATTTGAAGATTGATTTCCGTCAATTCATTAAGGTTGAGCCTGTAGTTCCAAAGGAATTTCGCAAGCAGAAGATTGATATTTTGAAGCATACTGCGGTGATTTTCACTAGCCGTAATGCTATAGATCATTTCTTTGCGATCTGCAAAGATTTCAAAATCGAAATGCCGGCAGATATGAAGTATTTCTGTATTTCAGATCAAACTGCACATTACCTTCAGAAGTATATTGTAATCCGAAAACGTAAATTATTCGTAGGTCAAAAGACAGCACAGGATTTATTTGATTACTTTAAAAAACATAAATCTGAAAAGTATCTTTTCCCTTGCTCTGATATCCGCAAAGACGATATTCCTGAATACATGCAAAAAAATGGGATAGCCTTTACAGAAGCTATCATTTATCATACGTTAGAAGCAGATTTGTCAGATTTGGCTGACGTCAAGTATGATATATTAGCCTTTTTTAGCCCATCAGGTATTAAATCATTGAAAATTAACTTCCCGGATTTCGAACAGGGAGCCACTCGTATAGCTGCTTTTGGACCTACCACAGCTCAAGCTGTAAGAGATTTGGATTTGTTTTTGGATATTGAGGCACCTATGCCAAATGCTCCAAGTATGACTGGTGCATTGGAGCTTTATATTAAAAAGGCAAATAATTTGTAAAACATAAAACCTAAGTCTGTGGTTTTTCAGTTTAAATTCTTACACTAGCTAATATATTAGACGAAACCACTACAAAATGTTTAAAAGAGGCCATAGTTTATATTTTTTGAGATACACATTTCTCATGTTCTTCTTTTTTGAGGTTTCTTCGCTGATGGCCCAGCAAGACCCTCAATTTACTCAGTACATGTACAACGGGATGTATTATAATCCCGCATTCGCTGGTAAAGATGGAGGTTTGAGGTTTTCAGCACTGCATCGCTCTCAATGGTTGAATTACACAACCAGCACAGGTCAAGGTGGAGCTCCTGTGACTCAGTTGGTGAGTGGTCAAGGAAGGATAGAAGGAAAAAATATTGGATATGGTCTTACCATTGTCAATGATCGAATTGGAGCTACTAGTAACTTAGAGGTCAATTTACAAGGGGCTTATCATAAAAAGCTCAACAGATCAACTTTAAGTGTAGGAGCGTATTTTGGAATGTTCTCCAGTGCATTAGATTATGGAGAACTAATTGTTGTTAATCCTGAACCGAATCTACCGGTAGCTGGAAAAGAAAGTCAATTGAACTTTAATTTTGGGGCAGGCTTATTGCTAGATGCTCGAAATTATTACATAGGTCTCAGTAGTAGACATATAAATGAGCCTAATTTTGATTTTGGAGATGGTTCCTATGCAAATCAATTGAAAAATCATTCGTATTTGCTCTTGGGATATAGGTTTAGACCGGTCGGTCAATTAGTTATTGAGCCAAGTTTTCTATTAAAATCAGTATCATTTAATAATTTTTCTTATGAGGCTAGCGTTATTGCTACTCATCAGAATAAAATAAGTGGGGGGATAGGGTTTAGAGGAGAAGAGTCAGTTTCATTAATTTTAGGCTATACCCTATTAAAAGATAATTCTTTGAAATTGGGATATGCCTTTGATTTGGTGTTTAGTGGAGTTGAAGCTAAATCTCCCACAAGTCATGAACTTATGCTTCGATATGCTTTATCCAATGTAAGTAGGGAAGTACAAAGAGTGATACAAAGAACACCAAGGTTTAGATTTTAAATTAGCTGAAATTCAATAGGAACGATGGTTGAGTTGAGAAAACAAACTAATATCAAAACCTCATATTTTGGCAGGTTATTTGCATTATTGTGCCAAATTCAGCTAAATTTCGAATCTTGAAAATACTTTACACATCGTAATTATTTGATGAACGAAAAAACGTCATTTATGTATAAAAAAATGAATGTTCGCTTATTGCCTCTTACTTTAGGGTTGGCACTAGTGACACTTTTACCTAGTTGTGGTCTTTTTAGTAAGAAAGGATCAGCTAGTGAAAAGATGAATAGAAGAGGAGAAGTAACAGGTGTTCCTAAGCGTACAAACTGGCAACAAAATCTTCCTTATGATATGGTTCCAGTAAAAGCTGGGACATTCTGGATGGGGCAAGCCGATGAAGATATTGCATTCTCGCAATCTGCATTGAACAAGCAAATAACCATCTCAGAATTTTTTATGGACAAATATGAAGTGTCCAATAACAAGTATCGTCAGTTTTTAGAGGCCGTCAAAAGCGGAACATATGAAACAGGTACTCCAACAACTTTAAAAGATCCTCCTCAATTAAATTATGATGAGCTTAAGCCGGACACTACAGTTTGGTCTACAAGTTTTGCATATCATTATGGAGATCCATTGATGGAATTTTATTTCGATCATCCAGCATTTGATAACTATCCAGTGGTAGGTGTTACTTGGGATCAAGCTAAAAAATACTGCGAATGGAGAACTTACCATATGAGAGCAAATGACGAGGTTGATTTTGATGGGCCTGCATTTGAACTTCCGTCTGAGGCAGAGTGGGAATACGCTGCTAAAGGAGGAAAGGAAGTAGCTAAATACCCTTGGGGTGGGCCTTACTTGAAGAATAAGAGAGGTTGCTTAATGGCTAATTTCAAGCCTGGACGTGGTAACTACATAGATGACGGTTTCCCTTATACAGCACCAGTTGATGTATTTGCACCAAATGGTTTTGGATTGTATAACATGTCTGGAAATGTGGCCGAATGGGTACTTGATGCTTATGCTACAACTTCTAGTTCAATTACCTGGGATTTGAATCCACTATATGAAGATCCAAATGAGCCTAGGAAAGTTGTAAGAGGAGGATCCTGGAAGGACATCGCCCACTACCTTGAAACAAGTACAAGGACATATGAATACGAAGATGTGGCTCAAGCTCACATTGGTTTTAGAACTAAAATGACATTCATTGGCCGTTCTGGATCGATGGATGTGAAAAGTTCAACAAGAAGAAGAAGATAAGAGAAATTTATCCCCACACATAAAATACCTTAAAACCTTAATTACATTATAACACATGGCTAGCAACAGCAACTCGTTTTCAGCAAAATTTTATTCCAGCATAATGCCGAAGGTTTACGGTATTGGTGCTGCTGTAGTTATTCTTGGTGCAATGTTCAAAATCTTAGATTGGCAATTTGCAAATCTTATGATTGGTGTAGGACTTAGTACTGAGGCATTAATTTTCTTCCTTTCTGCTTTCGAACCTAAATCTGAAGAAGTGGATTGGTCTAAAGTATATCCTGAATTAGCAGGCGATGCACCAGCAGCGCCAAGAGCCCAAAGAGTAGTTGCAGGTGGAGATCAAGTTTCTCAAAAGTTAGATGAAATGCTTTCTAAAGCTAAAGTGGGTCCTGAATTGATTGAAAGCCTTGGTAAAGGAATGCAAAATTTAGCTACTTCAGCTGAGAAAATGGGTAATTTATCAGACGCAGCGGTTGCAACGAATGAGTATGCTACTAATGTAAAGTCTGCAGCTAAAACTTTGGTGGACATGAATGCGTCGTACAGCAAAACTGCTGCTGCCCTGACTGAAATGTCCGCAGCTTCGCAAGATGCTAAGGCTTATCATACCCAAGTTGTCACTGTAACAAAAAATCTTTCTGCGCTTAATTCTGTCTACGAGATGGAACTTCAAGATGCTAATAGCCATGTTAAGACTCTGAATAAATTCTATGCTAACATGACTGCTGCAATGGAAGGTCTTACTGAAGCAGGTAAAGAAACTCAAGCTTTCAAAACAGAATTATCAAAATTGAATCAGAACGTTAGTTCATTGAATAAGATCTATGGTGGAATGCTATCCGCTATGAAAGGTTAATTTCTCTTCAATTCATTTTAAAATCCATTAAAACTTAAAAATGGCAGGAGCTAAAGAGACACCTAGACAGCGGATGATTGGTATGATGTACCTAGTATTAACGGCCCTTTTGGCCTTACAGGTAAGCAACCAAATCCTCCAAAAATTTATATTAATTAATGATGGAATGGAACGAACTTCCAGAAATTTCATCGGTAAAAACGTTTCTACAGTAGAGTCAATAGCTTATACAGTAGAGCAACAAGGCAATAAAGAAGTAGATGTGCCAAAAGTAGCAGCCTCTCAAGAAGTACGAGATGCTACTAAGGAAATTTATGACTACTTAGAAGGATTAAAGCAAGACTTGATTATTCAGTCTAATGCCAAGAATGACGAAGGGAATTTTGTCAATGCAAATCTCAAAAATACAGAAATCACGGGGAATTTGTTTGCAAATAATGGCAGAGGAGCTGAGATGAAGGAAAAGTTGAATGCTTATCCGGAACAGATTTCTGCAATTTTGACAAAGATTGGTTTTCCAGATCCGCAATTTGAGCCAATCGCGAAAGATGCTAAAGATATTGAGCTTTTTGCCAATGATAGAGAAGTAAAGAATAAGGATTTCGTTGCGCTGACGTTCGTGAAATCACCAGTTGGAGCTGTTATTGCCCTTATATCTCAGTTTCAAAATGAAATTTTGAACATAGAAAGTGAGTCATTGAAGGCAATACAGAATTCTATAGGTTCATTCTTTTTCAAGGCAGATGTTACTGAAGCTCGAATTGCCGCGCTGTCAAATGTGGTAGCAGCGGGTACTAAATTCGAAGCTGATATGTTTATAGCTTCTAGTTCTACTTCAGCAGCGCCTACTATGACGATAGATGGTCGCTCTGTGCCTGTAGATGCTTCGGGATTTGGTAAAATTGAATTTAACGTAACTCCAGCTTCGGAATATGATGACAGAGGATTGGCAAGAAGAGTTATCAACGGCGAAATCATCACTAATGTAGGTGGGGAAGACAAAGTTCTGCCGGTAGAATATGAATACTTCGTAGCCCAGCCAGTAATTAAGGTTTCATCTGAAGTTGTTCAGCAGCTATATGCTGATTGCGCTAATGAGCTTTTGATTGAAGTGCCTGCTCTTGGAAATACATATTCACCAGAATTTGCAGTAAGCAACGGTCAATCTATCAAGGGTAATAAGCCTGGCCAATTGACTGTAATTCCAGGCGCATCTGGAAAGGTAAATATTGGAGTTAGTAGCGGAGGAAATAAGATTGGTACAGTTGATTATGATATCAAGCCAGTTCCTTTGCCTAATTTGGTTCCTGCTGCTTCTAACGGCACTGAAATTGATCTGAGTCAAGCACAAGCAATCAGTTCTCTAATGGGGCTCAAGATGCTAGCCAAAGCAGAACCAACTTTTGCAAGAACAATGTCCAAAGATGCTGCTTTTGAAGTGACTGGTGGTGAAATGAGATTATTGAGAAACGAAGTACCGAGACAAACTACTCCTATCTCTAATGGTAATAGTTTAGCGATGCGTTCGTTATTAGAAAGTGCTAGAGCTGGAGATGTTGTGGTATTCGAAATTCGACAAGTCACCAGAACAAATTTCAGAGGAAATAAAATTCCTTCAGAATTAAGACAAGTTATCACTATTCGAGTTAAGTAATTCGAGTATTGGATTAACATAAACGAATGATTATGAAAAAGTTTCTGACAAAATTAATCCTTTCCCTACTCATCGCAATAGGGTTTTCGCCTCTAGTTAGTCAGGCGCAAATCCCTGCTACTAGCGTAAGTCCATCTGGATATGGTGATCGTCAGTTTGATATGGATACGATCTTTTCTGCAAAGAGAATTAGAGAAGATGATAAAATGTATCAAATTGGTGTCTGGAGAAGAATCGACCTGCGAGAGAAATACAATATGCCTCTTTATGGATCAGGAGATACTAAAGATAATGGCATTATTAATCAAATTTATGATGCTATTGTAGAGGAAAATGCTTTAGAAGTTTTCGGCGATGAGGAATTTACTCAGCCATTGTCTATCGCTGAATTTCAGGAGAACTTCTGGTTGAATGCGACTGGAGATAGTATTTTCTCAAAGCAACTTTATTATCTTGATTTCAGAGAAGATTTTGTTTTTGATAAGCATCATTCAGATATGGTATTTGATATCAAATATCTTGAATTGGTGATGCCGTCTGAGACGAACTCTAATGCTGGTCAGAAGACTATTGGTTTCATTCGATATAAAGATTTCTATAACTACTTCAAAGATCATCCTGAAGCTAGATGGCTTAATTTTCAGAATATGGCTAGGAGTCTAACCTATGACCAAGCTTTTGAAACAAGGTTATTTAGATCTGTAGTAAGGAGATTTACAAACTCTGAAGAGGCTCTGATAGCTGACCTTGTGGCTGTAGATCATCCTAATCCAGATATGCAGGCTTACGTAGATGCACTTGAATTTGAATATAAATTGCTAGAATATGAAAACTCCCTATGGGAGTGGTAATATAAAAGGGGCTTTTTAAGCCCCTTTATTTTTTTCTTTCCATGCTATCAATGCCTTTGCCCGACTAGTCCCTATTATCGCAGCTATTTCTTTTTCGCTTGCTTCACTTATCTTTTTAACTGATTTAAAGTGGCTTAATAAATTGTCTGCTGTGCTTTTTCCTATTCCTGGGATTGCTGTTAATTGTGTACCAAAAGCATTTTTGCTTCTGATATTCCTGTGAAATGTTATGGCAAATCGATGAGCTTCATCTCGGATTCTTTGTAATAGTCTTAAGCTCTCTGATTTCTTATCAATATGTACTGGGTAAGAATCACCTGGGAAGTATATTTCTTCCAGCCTTTTAGCTATACCAATGATTGGCATCTGACCATAAACTCCTAATTCCTTCAGAGCTTCTACCGCGGATGATAACTGACCTTTACCACCGTCTATTACAACCAACTTAGGCATTGGCTTGCCTTCGTCTAATAAGCGCTTATACCGACGCCCAACGACCTCTTTCATGCTAGCAAAGTCATCTGGCCCAACGACAGTTTTAATGTGGTAATGTCTATACTCTTTGACCGCAGGTTTACCATTTAAAAAGCAGACCATACTTGCTACAGGGTTTGTTCCTTGAATGTTGGAATTGTCGAAACATTCGATATGATCTGGAATTTCGGGCAGACTTAGGTCTTGTTGTAGTTGTCGGATCACACGATCCTTTTTATCTTGATTCAAGCCTATCAGCAGTGCTTTTTCCTTTTTGTAGTAAAGTGCATTTTTCAATGATAGCTCGATAAGCTTCTTCTTATCTCCAATCTTCGGATGGAATACATTCAGTCCTTCAATTTGTTCTGTCAATTCTATGTTTAGCAGGACTTCTTCAGCATCACTTTGAAATTGATCCTGAAGTCTAATCAATGCAGTTAAAAGCAACTGTTCATCTGATTCATCCAGTCTCTTTTTAAGCTCCACATTCTTCGAAGTAATAAGCGAACCATTCTTCACACGCATGAAATTCACATAGGCGTTCTTCTCATCGGATACGATGGTACACACATCCAGATTGTTAATGGAAGGACTTGCAATCAATGATTTAGCTTGATATTTTTCAAGCAAATCCAGTTTTTCCTTGAGTTTATGAGCTTTTTCAAATTCAAGATTTTCTGCATGCTGCTGCATTTCCTGCTTGAAATAGGTTTTAGCCACTCCAAGGTTTCCTTTCAGGATATGCTTTGCTTGCTCTAGATCTTTATTGTAATCTGTTTCATTTTGTAACCCTACACAAGGACCCTGACAATTCCCTATATGGTATTCCAGGCATACTTTATATTTCCCTTCAGCGATTTTATAAGGTGATAAATCGAGCTTGCAAGTTCGAATCGTGAATAGCTCTCGGATCAAATCCAACACATTATTCATTGCTTTGACACTTGCAAAAGGTCCATAATATGTACCCCGTCTAGGAATCATTTTCCTGGTGGGGAAGATTTGTGGGAAATTCTCTTTTGTTAAAAGTAAGTATGGGTAGGTCTTATCGTCTCGAAGTAGAATGTTATACTTTGGTTGAGACTTTTTTATCAAATTATTCTCCAAAAGGAGCGCGTCAAATTCACTATCAACTAAAGTGATTTCAATTCTTCGTATCTCCTTGACCATCTTTCTGGTTTTCAGATTAACGCCAGCATTTTTATTGAAATAGCTACTAACTCGCTTTTTTAAGCTTTTGGCTTTACCTACATAGATCAATTCATTCTCCTCATTAAAATACTTGTAAACCCCTGGATTATCTGGGAGTGTTAAGTGATCAGTAGGTGAAAAGGAGGATGATTGCATGGTATAAAATTAAAAAAAACAGCCTTGGGTTTAAGGCTGTTTTTGAAAGAGGTTCTATATTTTTTTAAAAGTCATTCTTTTTGGCATCATAATCAAAATCAGCAAACCGTTGACTTTCTTTTTCATAGACATCACAATCTATCTCTATGCTCAATGGACGTTCAGGTCTTGGGAATGGTCCTTTAGTATAACCTAGACTTTTATCAGCATACACTTTTTTCATAAAATTCTGCCAGATAGGTCTTGCAGTTCTACCACCTTGTCCTTCATACCAACTTCTAAAGTGAATGGCTCTATCATCTCCACCTACCCATGCACCACTAACTAGGTCTTTACTAATCCCCATATACCAGCCATCGGAAGCGTTTTGTGTTGTTCCAGTCTTACCCCCTAGTTCATTGTCCTGTCTTAATTCCCAATCGACCCCCTGACTTGTACCCCCGCTTTCTTCAAATCCTCCTCGGAGCATATACGTCATTAAGTAAGCATGTTCCTCACTCATTGCCGGTCTCTTTTTGGCTGTGAATTGTTGAATTACATTTCCATTTTTATCTTCAATTCTGTCGATGTAGAATGGTGTCGTATGCTCACCCTGATTGACAAAAGTCCCAAAGGCTCCCACCATTTCAAAAATAGAGACATCATTTACTCCTAGAGCCAAAGCTGGTACTTCCTCTAGATCACTTGTAACACCTAACCTTCTTGCAGTCTCAACAACAATTTTCGGGCTTAGCTTCTTCATCATATAGGCAGTGATCGAATTCACAGATTCAGCCATAGCATGTCTGATAGTCATTTTTTCGTAACTGAATTTTCCGTCTGCGTTTGAGGGACTCCATGCCGGCTGACCTGGAATATAGACTTCGACTGGCTGATCAATAACGCTATAGCACGGGCTGTAGCCGTTTTCAATGGCCGCCGCGTAAACAAAGGGTTTGAACGTAGAGCCGGGCTGTCTCTTTGCTCGGAGTACGTGATCATACTTGAAATACTTGTGGTCCAAACCACCTACCCAAGCTTTGATTTGCCCGGTATGTGCATCCATGCTCATAAAGCCAGTTTGAAGAAACTTCTTATAATACCTCATGGAGTCCATGGAGCTCATAAGAGTATCTATTTCCCCTTTTTCCCAAGAGAAAACTTTCATTTTCTTCTTCTCATTCAACTTTAGATTAATAGAATCTGTATCGTTACCGTATCGTACCTTAAGTAATCGGTAAGCCTCGGTCCTTCTTACTGCATCTTCGATGAAATTTGGTATGACACGATGATTTTCATCGATCCATGGATCCCTATTCCCCATTTCTTTATAGAATTTGGCTTGCAAAGTTGCCATGTGATCAGCAACTGCATCTTCTGCGTATTGCTGCATACGGCTATCGATAGTTGCATAAATCCTAAGGCCATCACCGTAAAGGTCATAGGCAGTTCCATCAGATTTCAGGTTTTCCTTCGTCCATTTGATCAAATCTGCCTTAACGATTTCTCTGAAATAAGTGGCTAATCCTTTATTTTGATTTGCTACACTGTAGTTAAGTTCTATTGGTAATTTTGACAAAGAATCATATTCACTATCTGTTAATGCATCATTTTTACGCATTTGAGATAGAACTGTATTCCGTCTGCGAAGTGAATTCTCTGGGTTGTAAACAGGGCTGTAATAGGAAGGGGCTTTGAATAAGCCGACTAATACGGCTGATTCTTGGACAGCAAGGTCTGAAGGTGTTTTATTGAAAAATGTCTTAGCAGCAGTTTTTATTCCGAACGCGTTAGATCCAAAATCAGAAGTATTGAGATAGAGTGTAAGTATCTCGTTTTTAGTATAGGCTTTTTCTAATTGGGTTGCTACAATCCACTCTTTCGTTTTGATAATGAGCATTCCTAAGCCTGGAATAGAGCTCAGCAAGCCTTGAGAAGCATCCGTCCTAGTCTTGAAAAGATTTTTTGCGGTTTGCTGACTTAGTGTTGATCCACCTCCGGCGTTTTGGCCAAGGAGAATTGATTTGACAAAAACACGAGCCATCGCCTGCATATCAATCCCTGAATGGTTTTCAAAACGCACATCCTCAGTCGATATCAATGCATTAACTAGGTTTGGAGCTAGTTCTTCGTATTTGACAGGGCTTCTGTTTTCACGGAAATATTGCCCTAGAAGAACTCCATCTGTAGAATATAATTCTGATGCAATTTCAGAATCAGGATTTTCCAACGCTTTAAAGTCTGGAAGAGATCCGAATAATCCCAGAAAGTTGATACTGACCATCCAGACAAACAGGATGAAACCAAAAAATCCTGCAATAAAGGCGATCCATAGATATTTTATGGTCTTGGATACCCAAGAGGATGTTTGGGGTTTTGTTTTGTTACTCATAGTTTACTTATAAGTGGACTTAAAGAAAGTCCTGTATTCTTCTAAATTTTTGCTTTTACTCAGTAATTGAAAGTTCTCGATCGATATCACAAATGAATTTGACTTTACTTCATCTGGAAGTCCTTCTGATTGGAATTCTTTTAGAAACTTGCTGTAATACTCTTTTGCTTTTTCGGCATTTGAAAAAGGGCTAATAATTAAAATCGTATTCTCCCTGTTGAAATTAAAGTCCCCTGTCCTCAATCTTTCCTTGGAGAAATTCGATGAATGAAAACTCTCGATATCGGGTAAAAGACTTTTTGCAGTTTCAGAAAGACTGGGGTCCATCACAAGTGCAAAGATATGCGTTGCCGCCTCATTGTATTTGTAGGGTGAGGAAGATGCTCCTTCATTTTCTTCTTCCTCTTCCGATGCCTTATTCTCAACTTGCGTGGAATCACCTTCTACTATTTCTTTTGGATTAAGTTCTGCTATTTCTTCCTGAGACAGCATAGGTTTTAGCATATTCCTTGCCAATTCCACCAAATTTTCGTCCTGCGTATTTTCTATATAATTTTCTAAGCGCTCTCGGTACTTAGCTCTACTTTCAGTTTTGCCAGAGACCATGATATCTAACAGAAGGAGTCGTTCCGTATTTCGAGTTAGTGGATAATCTTCTAATGTTGATTTTATGATAGCTTTACTAGACTGATACTGCCCATCATAATAGGCGTTATAAGCCTTTTCATATCTTTTGGAGGACTCAACATAGGCCAAATTACCCGATGCAGCATCTGGATTATTAACAGAGTAAGTGTATTGAGATTCGGGAAATTCCCTGTTCAGTCGGCTGACATATTGTTGGGAATTTCCTCCCAAATCTTTTTGTGCCAAATACAATAAATAATATGCCTCAGGTTTTCTAGAAGAGGCAGGATATACTCGAACCAAAGTTTCAAGATTGTCAACACTCTGTTCGGTTTCTTTTAGCTCAAAATATAAAAGCTTTCCTAATTCGAAGTAAGATTCCTCTAATTCAAGATTTAGCGTTGTAATCTGTTCGGGTGTATTTGGGATTTCTGCCAATAGATTATCTAAACTTGGCAATTGGCTTATAAGACTTTCTTTTTCCGTGGAAATAGAGTCCCCTTCAGTGAGCTCAGTAATTGTAGGGGCTGAACTTTGGAAACTCATAGCACTTCTCCTCCAATTATCCTGCAATGGGCGATTGCCCCAGGTTCTTCTAAAATCAATAGCTCCTTGTTGCATAGCGACGCTATTGTCAAAGTAAAACGATGAACCAGAACCTCTGTCACTAAATGCTAAGAGATTGTCGAAAACACTTGTGCTTCTGGGCTTCTGAAGTTCCTCAGCTTCCCGCATCAGTCGTTCTTCTTCTGATTTGATAAAGTTTTCAGCGACTAGTTTTTGCTCTTCAGGTGTTAAGTCTGCTAAACTTAACAAACTGTCATTGTTTTGGATTCTTTCAAAGTGAAAGACATATTGGTCAAGAGACTCTTTTTGACTTGTAATTTGAATCGCTACCGGATCATTCTCATTAATGTAGGTGAGTGCAGAATCCAGGTAGTACTTGGTGGCTCTGTAATCCTTAAATTCAGATAAATTTATTTCCGCCAGCTTCTGGTATATATAGCCTTTTACTCTGGGATTACTTCCAGGCTCTTTAGCTGCTTGGTGAAGTAAATCAAGAGTAAGTTGAGTGTCACCTTGCTTTGCCTCAAATAGTGCTTTTTCATAAATCACTACATCTTTTAGATCCTTGTTTTTTGGATCTTCATAGAGGTCGTCATAGTACTTACGTACCTTTCTGAGATCCTTTGAGGCATTCAGTTCCGCAACTTGTTGTGCATACAATTGGGCATAAAAGCTTCGCTCATAAGGAGGGTTTCCAGCGAGTGATTTTTCATAATATTCGTGAGCTAAGGCATCAAAGCCTTCCCGCTGATAACGCTGAGCCAGAATGAAGTTGATTCGGGATTCTTCTTTATTATTTCGAGAATACTCAATTGCCTTATCTAATGCGCCAATGACCCCACTTTTATCCCCTCGCCTTTCGTAGTAATAGGCTAATGTTCTGTATAACTCGTACCTGTTTTCATCAGAAATCCCAGATTCCTTGGAGAGGTAATCTATCGTGAAATTGGCGTTTTCAAATTCCCCTTGATCTACATAAAGACGAAGCAAGGTAATTAAGGTCTTATGACGCAGGTCATCACTTTTTGAATTTACATTAATATATTTAAACGTGTTTTGTGCATCGTCAAAGTGTGATTGGTAATAATCTAGCTTTCCGAGAATGTAGTAGCTATCATCTACCCAATTGCTGATTTTATGCCATTCTATGGCTTTTGAGGCTAATTCGCGGGAGGATTGGAGTTTCTCTTCATTAGATTGAATTGTTGCAGAATCCAGCGGAATAAATACCGGTAGTACCTGAGTATAGTCCTCTTTGTAGTTTTGGTAAACTTCGGCTTCTACCTCCTTTAATCTTACATCTGCTAAGTAGTACGCATTAAAATGCGCAGTGACATTATGAAATGTCCTGTTTGTAAAGGTGTTGCGCTCTGAAGAGCACGCTACGCAAAAAAATAAAATGACTACTACAAGCCTGGAAAATATCTTCATGAGTTGTTTTGCCCAATTCAAGTAGCAAAATAGGTTTTTTGATTTACTTAGTGAACGAATACTGTGGTCTATTATTTGTGTTCACCTGACTCACTAAGATATAACTAGCAATTTTTAACAAAAATAGTCTCAATTAACGCAATTATGAGCCCAGAAGACAAAGATTCCAAGTCAAACGGTACTCCAGTTTATGTGAAATACATTGGTCTATCTTTCCAGTTATTTGGAATAATAGGTGCGGGTACCTGGTTTGGGTGGTGGCTTCAGCAGCGAAGTGAAATGAAGTTTCCCGTTTGGCTACTCTTGTTCTGTTTCCTTTCTATCATCCTGGCTTTTTATCAACTCTGGATGTCCATGAAGCAGGATAATAAGTGAGTTTAAAAAAATGAGGTAATTTTGCAGGCTAACAGTCAATTACTATGCGCTTGCCTAAAAATATGCATCTTCAATTCCTCCTTTTCTCAACAGCAGTAGCGGGGTTGATCGGTTTATTTAGTGTTTTATTGCCAGATATTGTACACGAAAAAATCTGGAACATTTATTCTTTTATGGTGATTCTGTCTTTTTTGATCAGCTTATTGAATGCGTTTCTGCTGAAATCATTTGCCGAAAATTTCTTCAATATCATGGTTTTAGCTATGATTCTGAGATTTATAGCCACAATTGTATTTATTGGATTTGCTGTTTGGCCAGGAATGGAGAATATTATTCTGTTTATAGCGGATTTCTTCGTAGTTTTTTTGTTCTACTTAGTTTTTGATATCTACGCCTTTCTGTCTAACTTGCGCCCGATTTCAAAGTAGCCCTCAAAAAAAAGAGTTAATGAAGCGTAAAATACTGGCCCTAAGTCTTTTAATTTCAGCATTTTTGCTAGGTTTTAATAGCAACACTTTTGCCGCAGAGCAAGAAGAAGACAAGACTAGCTTCATCATGCATCACGTGAAGGACTCTCATGAGTGGCATTTGGTGACTTTTGGTCATACTCACGTCACTCTTCCACTTCCAGTTATTGTATATTCTGGTGATAGAGGGTTGGAGTTCTTTAAGTCTTCTGATTTCCAAAATCATGAAACTCATTCTTTTGGAGAAGAATACGCTCACGAAGGTTACTATATAGATGAGCATGATCATTTGGGAAGAGTAGATCACGGCAGCTTTATTGAATTCTCTATTACTAAGAACGTGGTCATGCTGTTTATCGTATTGATCTTCGTAGGTTGGCTAGCGCTTTCTGCAGCTTCTTTCTATAAGAAAAATGGCGCTGTTGCTCCTAAAGGTGCTGCTGCTATCATTGAGCCAATTGTTATTTTCGTAAGAGACGATATTGCAAAAGAATCAATTGGGCCACAATACAAGCGTTTTGTTCCTTATTTGATTACCCTTTTCCTATTTGTTTGGTTTGGTAACTTACTTGGGCTTATCCCAGGTGCAGCCAACATGACTGGAAATATTGCTGTCACCTTGGTGTTGGCGACATTGACTTTCATCATCACCAATGTGAATGGAAATAAGGATTATTGGAAGCACGTCTTTATGACTCCAGGTGTCCCTCCTTTGATGTTATTGATTATCGTTCCTGTAGAGATTATCGGTTTGTTTACCAAGCCTTTCGCTTTGATGGTTCGACTTTTTGTTGCGATCACAGCAGGACACATTGTAATCCTTGGCTTCATAGCTTTGGCCTTTATCTTTGAATCGTATACTATCGGTGTGGCAAGTACGCTGATGGTTACCTTTATAAATCTAATTGAGTTATTGGTTGCTACTATTCAGGCTTATGTATTCACGCTGTTCTCAGCGATGTACATTGGTTCGGCAGTAGCTGAGCATGCTCATGCAGATCATTAATAAGTAATTTCTTTGTTCAATTTATAAATCTAAGTTTATGTTAACTATTATCTTGTTGACTGCTGGTTACGCTCTAATGGGAGCTGGTATCGGTGCAGGTATTGTTGCGATTGGCGCAGGCCTTGGTATCGGTCGTATTGGTGGACAGGCAATGGAAGCTATTGCTCGTCAGCCAGAAGCTGCTGGTAAAATCCAGGGTGCAATGTTGATTATTGCAGCCTTGATCGAGGTGGTTTCCCTGTTCGCAGCGGTAATCTGTTTGTTGATCGCGCTAAACATCGCGGAGATCGCATAATTTACTTGAAGAGGGATTGGCGCTAGGCCTTTCCCTTTTCTTTATTCTATTGAACAATCTGAGATAATACAAACTCCATGGATTTAATCACACCAGGTACCGGTCTTATTTTCTGGCAATTATTTGGCTTTCTAGGCCTACTTTTCATCCTGATCAAGTTTGCATGGAAGCCTATGCTAGCTGCTTTGGACGAAAGAGAAGGTAGCATCAACAATGCTTTGAAAGCTGCAGAAACTGCTAGAAATGAAATGGCAAATTTGAAAGCTGAGAATGAAAAACTTCTTGCTGATGCCAGACTTGAAAGAGATACTATTTTGAAGAAAGCTCAGGACGCTTCTGTGAAAATGATCGATGATGCAAAAGCTGACGCTGTGAAGGCTGGTGCTTTGATGATCGAAAATGCAAAAGCTGTTATTGAGACTGAGAAGAAAGCTGCTTTGGCAGATGTCAAAACTCAGGTTGCTACGCTATCTCTTGCAGTTACTGAGAAGCTATTGAGAGCAAATCTATCCGACAGCAAATCTCAAAAAGATTTGGTAGAAGGATTCATCAAAGAACTTAAGCTTAACTAATCCACCTCCATGTCAAACCAGAGAGTAGCATCCCGCTATGCCAAGTCAATCATGGAACTTTCTTTGGAAAAAGGAAGATTAGAGGAGGTACATTCTGATTTCCTTCGTCTTACTGCGTTGGAAGCTAGCAATCGTGAATTGGGATTGGTTCTTAAGAACCCTGTCGTCAATTCGGATAAGAAATTGAATGTGCTTAAAGCACTTTTTGCTAAGGGATCTGATCCTCTTACCATGACCTTCTTTGAGATTGTCTCTCGTAAGAATAGAGAGGAGATTCTTCTAGACGTCGCAAAAGAATTTGAAAACCAGTACAATCTTCATATGTCTATTCAGGTAGCTGAGTTGACTACTACTTTTCCTATTGATGATAAACTACGCAAGGAGTTTTCTGAAGTAGTAAAAGAAATTTCTGGTAAGAAGACGGTACAATTGGTGGAGAAAGTAAATCCAGACTTAATCGGTGGGTATATTTTGAAAGTAAATGACCGTCAGCTTGACGAATCATTGAGTAGCAAATTGAGACAGTTGAAGACTCAGTTTATCACAAATCATTACGAAAGTAAAATCTAACAAAAAGCATTAATCTATATATCATGGCAGAAGTAAGACCTGATGAAGTTTCGGCAATTTTAAGAGAGCAACTCTCTGGTGCAAGAACCGAAGCTGAACTCGAAGAAGTGGGTACAGTCCTTCAAGTGGGGGATGGTGTAGCTCGTATCTATGGACTTTCTAAGGCTCAGTCTGGTGAATTGCTAGAATTCGACAACGGTCTGAAAGCAATGGTACTGAACTTGGAAGAAGACAATGTCGGCGCTGTACTTTTCGGTGACTCCAAAGGAGTGAAAGAAGGGGATACAGTAAAGAGAACCAAAAGAATTGCTTCAATTCAAGTAGGTGAAGGAATGCTTGGCCGAGTAGTGGATACCCTAGGTAACCCTATCGACGGTAAAGGTCCTATTGCTGGTGAGTTGTACGAGATGCCATTGGAACGTAAAGCTCCAGGTGTAATCTACCGTCAGCCAGTTACAGAGCCTCTTCAAACAGGTATCAAATCTATCGATGCGATGATTCCAATCGGTAGAGGTCAAAGAGAATTGGTAATTGGTGACCGTCAGACAGGTAAGACTGCGGTAGTTATCGATGCTATCTTGAACCAAAAAGAATTTTACGATAAAGGCGAGCCAGTTTTCTGTATCTACGTTGCAATCGGTCAGAAAGCATCTACAGTTGCTGGTGTAGTAGCAGCACTTGAAAAAGGTGGCGCTCTTCCATATACAGTAGTTGTTGCAGCTCCTGCATCCGAACCAGCTCCTATGCAATTCTTTGCTCCATTTACAGGTGCATCGATTGGTGAGTTCTTCAGAGATACAGGTCGTCCAGCTTTGGTAGTTTATGATGATCTTTCTAAGCAAGCAGTAGCTTACCGTGAAGTTTCTCTTCTATTGAGAAGACCTCCGGGACGTGAAGCTTATCCTGGGGACGTATTCTATCTTCACTCAAGATTGCTTGAAAGAGCTGCGAAAATCAACAAGTCTGATAAGATCGCTCAGGAAATGAACGATTTGCCGGATTCAATCAAGCATTTGGTAAAAGGTGGCGGGTCTTTGACTGCACTTCCTATTATCGAAACTCAAGCTGGTGACGTTTCTGCCTATATCCCGACTAACGTAATCTCGATTACAGATGGTCAGATCTTCTTGGAGACTAACCTTTTCAACTCCGGTATCCGTCCTGCAATTAACGTAGGTATCTCGGTATCACGAGTAGGTGGTAACGCCCAGATCAAGTCAATGAAAAAAATTGCCGGTACCTTGAAATTGGATCAGGCAGCTTTCCGTGAGTTGGAAGCATTCTCTAAGTTTGGTTCTGATCTAGATGCGACTACTAAGCGTACGATCGAAAGAGGTAGAAGAAACCAGGAGATCTTGAAGCAAGCTCAGTACTCTCCTGTATCTGTAGCGCATCAGGTAGCTATTATTTATGCTTCTACAAAAGGCTTGATGGATACAGTTCCAGTTGAAAAAGCTAGAGCCTTTGAGAAAGAATTTTATACCCTTTTGGATACTTCTTATCCTGAGGCGCTAGACTTCATCTTGAAAGGAAATGTAGACGAAGCTGGAAAAGTTCTTTCTAAGGCAGCTGCAGAGTTAGCTCCTAAATTCGCGAAATAATTGATTAAAATTCCGGAAGGCGTGAGTCTTCCGGCTATTTATACCCCAAGCACAAAGCAACCAAGATGGCTAATCTTAAGGAAGTAAAGGAAAGGATAACCTCAGTAGTCTCTACACAGCAGATTACTAAGGCCATGAAAATGGTTTCCGCCGCAAAACTTAGAAGAGCACAGGATAAAATCGTACAGATGCGTCCTTACTCTCAGAAGTTGACTCAAATCCTGAACAACGTATCCGCTACTTCTGATGGAGCTGCAGATATTGTATTTGCTGAAAAAAGAGAAGTTAGAAATGTATTGATCATTCCTGTGACTTCAGATAAAGGATTGTGTGGTGCTTTCAATTCAAACATCATCAAGGCTGTAAATCTTGCTATTACAAGACAATTTGCTGGTAAGAATATCACTATTCTTCCAATTGGTAAAAAGTCTTTTGAAGCATTCAAAAAGCGTGAGTTCGCGATGGTGTCTGAGTACTCTCAGCTTTTTCAGGATCTTACGTTTGACAATGTGAGAAATGCAGCGGAATTCGCAATGAATGCATTTATCGCTGGCGAATACGACCAGGTAGTTTTGGTATTCAATGAATTCAAAAACGTAGCTACCCAGGAAGTGGTTGTTGAGCAGTTTTTGCCTATGGCAAAGGAAGATTCTACCCAAGAAGAAAAAGCGCCTGAGGTAGATTACATCATGGAGCCTTCTAGAAAATACATCATCGAAGAATTGGTTCCTACTTCTTTGAAGATCCAATTCTACAAAGCTGTATTGGAAAGCAATGCTTCTGAGCATGGCGCTAGAATGACAGCAATGGATAAGGCGACTGAAAACGCTGGTGAATTGTTGAAAGAACTTCGATTGATGTACAACAGAACGCGTCAGGCTGCCATTACCAACGAAATACTTGAAATTGTCTCCGGTGCAAATGCACTTGGAGGTAAGTAATAAACGATAGACCTACTTTCCGAAACCACAACTCGCGAGGGTTGTGGTTTTTTTTTAGCCACGAAGGCCACGAAGATAGCACCAAGGTTTTGCCACATAAGAAACATAGCAGTCATAGGTTCAACTCGGGATCTTCCATTTAGACTATGTTTTCTATGTGTCTATTTGGTTTGTTTTTTCCTGTTTCTTCATATGATTTGGATTACAAGCCTAAAATATCTTAGCGCTGATTATGAAAACAATATTCCAGGTTATTCTGCTTCTCCAGAAGCAGGATTCATCTCATCTACCAGTCCTCACACCACTTTGAAGTTACCCAGCTTATCGGGCTTAGTGATGTCGAACCTTCTTACACCAGTATCTTTTAATCTTTGTCAGATTTAGCGAAGTCGAAACCTTAAGAAGTTGTTGATTAGTGTTTTTTTTTAGCCCAAATACTATAATTAAACCATATTATTTTTCCCTGTCTGCATAGTTCTAACTACTCAACAGATTTTCCTTTTATACTTGGGTCGTATGCCCTAAATTGTCTGATCGAATTATATTCCTAAACTCCAATGAAATACACCATCCAGTCTTTGGCCATATTTTGCCTATTATTTAGCAGTTTCTCTTGCTCAGAGGTAGCTAAAGAACAGCCCAAGCAACCAAATATCATTGTTATTCTTGCAGATGATCTAGGTTATGGTGACATCAAGGCATTTAACCCGGAAAGCAAAATCAAGACTCCTCACATAGACCAACTGGCGTCTGAAGGTATGAGGTTTACAGATGCTCACACGCCATCTGCAGTGTGCACTCCTACACGCTATGGTTTTATGACGGGGAGGTATAATTGGCGAAGTACGCTGAAAAGTGGTGTTCTTACCGGGAATTCTACTGCTTTGATTCCTGATAATAGAACTACGATTGCTTCAATGCTGAAAAGGCAAGGATATCATACCGCTTTTATTGGCAAATGGCATTTGGGTTGGAATTGGGCTACAGTTGATGGTGATTCCCTGACTGCTGATGGTTGGGGGCCAAATGATTTTGAAAATATTGATTTTGCCAAACCTGTCAAACACACTCCAAATGATTTGGGCTTTGACTATGCCTATGGCCATGCAGGTTCACTGGATATGGCGCCTTATGTGTATGTGGAGAATGGCAAAGTGACCGCGATTCCTGATACCGTTACCGTGAATACAGGCAAATATTCCTGGTGGCGCGAAGGCCCAACCTCTCCTGATTTTAACCATGAAAAAGTCACTCCAAACTTCTTTGAGCGATCCATTGCCTACATTCAGGAGCAGGCAAAGGAGGAGAAGCCATTTTTCCTTTACCTAGCACTTCCATCACCGCATACTCCGATTCTACCTCCAGCTGAATGGCAGGGAAAAAGTGGAGTTGCTCCATTTGGGGACTTTATGATGATGATCGATGATTATGTAGGTCAGTTGAATGCAGCGATCAAAAATGCCGGAATTGAAGAGAATACACTGATTATTTTTACGAGTGATAATGGCGGTTCGCCGGCAGCTGGATTAGATGTGATGCAGGCTGCGGGGCATTTCTCCAGCTATATTTACCGAGGTCACAAGGCAGATGCATATGAAGGTGGACATCGGGTTCCATTTATCGCCAAGTGGCCAGCAAAGATCCAAGCAGGCACTACCAGAGACCATACCATTTGTCTGACAGATGTAATGGCGACCAGCGCAGAGATTACGGGGTATGAATTGAAAGATAATGAAGGAGAAGATAGCTTCAGTCTTCTGGGCCTATTTGATGCTGATAAGCAAGTAGAACAATTCCGCGAAGCGACGGTCCATCATTCGATAAATGGTTCTTTTGCGATCCGTCAAGGAGATTGGAAACTCATCATGGCCAAAGGATCTGGGGGATGGAGCGCACCCAAACCGAATACTCCAGCCGAGGAAGGACTTCCTGATGTGCAGCTGTATAATTTGGCTTCCGACCCGGGAGAAACCAACAATCTGCAAGCTGAGAATCCTGAGAAAGTAGCCTCGCTAAAAGCGCTTCTTTCGAAGTACATCAAAGAGGGTAGAAGCACCCCCGGCGCTCCCCAGCAAAATGATAAATTCGAAGGAGAGTGGAAACAGATTGGGTTTGTGGAGTAGGGGCAAAATTATTTAGGTCCTAATTCACTAGAACTATATTTATTAACAAATCTCCGAACATATTTTTCTAATTGGGTGCCTAAGTAATAAGGTAAATTCATTAAATAGAAATCAGTGCCAGCAATCGTTCGAGCGGGTTCTATTTTAAATTCTCCAGCATATACTCTGACGGCGTATGGATGTTCACATCGATCCATATATTGGTGAAGAGAGCGAAGTGTACCTTTGCTTCCCGACTTTACTTCTACTGGGATGAGATATTTTTCAAAAGGAAAAATTAAGTCAACTTCAGAGTTGCTGTCTTTTTCCTGTCGAACCCAAAAGTTAGAAGTGGAATAGTAATCTTCTACAGTGGAGTTAATTTCTTGAGCTACTAAATGTTGGACAATTCTACCTTTATGAACCTCATCCAGATCTCCTACTTGAATGAGTTGAGCTTGAAGCCCCATTGCTTGATTCCATAGACCAGTGTCAAGAAATTGTAGTCTTGGGCGCTTTTTGAAATCAATCACAATAGGAGGCTTGACACTGGTAGTTGGATAAATCAATTGAATAATTCTAGCTAAATCCAATGCACGCAAGGCTTCTCCTACTTCTCTACTTTTGTAATTCGAGTTTCCAAAACCCTCAAACTTAATGCGATCTAGTTCAAAAGGTGCCGTATCGATCACGTGCCTAATGATTCTTTTCTCGGTTTCATTTTTCGCATATTTCTCTACATCATCTTTATAAGCTTGCCAAAGCTTGCGATAGTTTGATGATAAGGCCTCCACATTCTTATTTTGTGCAAAATCACTTACTAGAGCTGGCATGCCACCGATCAATGCATATTGATGAAAATGCTCTTTAAGAATTTGATGGGCATATTCTGGAACGGGTACGTCGCGCAATGACTCCAAAGCCCTAAGCTGTCCCATTGCTAGAAGAAACTCTTCAAAATTGAGTGGGTGTAAGTATAAATAATCAACTCTTCCGACTGGAAAGCTTGGGATTTTAGATAGTGCGAACTCAAGGAGAGATCCTGCTGCAATAACGAATAGGTCTGGACTGTCTTCTAAAAAATAGCGTAATTGAGTAATTGCGCGGGGACTTTCTTGTATTTCATCTATAAACAAGAGAGTTTGTCCAGTTTTGGGACTTGTGTTTTTAGACAGGAAAATTGCATTCAGGATTTTCTCCGTTCCTTCCAGTTCGAAGAGTCTTCGCTCGCTGTCTCTTTCCAAGTTTAATTCTATATAAGTAGAGAAATCCTTGGAAAATTCTCTTACCAGGGTAGTTTTACCAACTTGCCTTGCTCCACGGATGATCAGTGGTTTTCTACTTTCCAACTCCTTCCATTTCAGTAATTTGCTGAGTGAATTCCTTAGTATCATTTTTCCAATTGTAACAAAGAGTAGGTTAAATTAATGGATATATGTCACAAAGCGAACCATATTTTATGATTTTTTTGTCACAAAGAGTAAGTAATTTCATCCAAAGTGAAAAATTGAATAAAATAGCTTCATTAAAAACCTAACTATTCAAACACATTAAATATGGTAGAAGCACTGCTAAGCAAAATGATAAAATCGAAGGGGAGTGGAAGCAGATTGGGTTTGTGGAGGAGTGATAGATTAAGCCAGAAGTGGGAATACTCCCGCAACGGCGCAAAGGCGCAAAGAGGTTTAAAAGTTGGAATTTCAAATTCTTTAAGATAATTGAGCTTAGATGCGATCTATGCTTAGTGGGATTTTCAATAAAGTTGTTGCTTCACTTTTATCAGGAAATCACAAAGAGTATTTAAGAAATTCAGGAATGAGTTCGACCGCCTTCGGGGTCGTGGTTTGGTTGGGTATCCAATAAACCATGGGTTGCACCCATGGCTATTAATGGTTTGACCCCGTTATGGGTCATGCTTTTAAATCGATTTTCAGCAAATCATTTGATCTTACAATCTCCATCGTTTTTAGAGGAGAAGTCAACACATACGACCCGTGACCACGAAGTGGTCCAACTTTTCAATAACCGCGGGTGCAACCCGTGGATATGCGGAACAATGATAGACCATATAACCCTGAAGGGGTTAAACTCATTATTGGGACAAATTCAAAAAAAAGAAAAGCGGAGTTGCTCCCGATTGCTATTGAGGACTTTGCTTAGGCTAAAACTCTAGACTCAGGAAAGAGCATTTAGGAAAGGGAAATATTTGCAATAATCACCAGGACAAATAAAATAACGATTGTAAATAGCCATTGAAAAAACTTCCTTTTTAAAACAATTTCTCCTTCATCTTTAAAGCCAAAAAGCACCTGTTTTATAGCTATAAATAATGCAAGAGGCCAAGTCAAAAAATATATAGCGAAATAAAAAATTCTTGATCCTTTAGGGTTGGCACGTGTATTTAAAATTTCTCTTTTTTCTCCATAGTTTATAGCCTTGACAAATGAAGATCCGCATAATGCGCCAATGAAAGCATAATCTATAATCATTTGATTTAAATGAATTTTAAAGATCTTGAAAGGGAATTGAACAATGGATTGATAGACATCAATAATTTGTGAGATTTGGTTTTTCCAAGCAATAAAGTCATCAAAAAAGCTGATTAAGCCAAATACACCTCCAATTACACTAAGAAAATCCCAAATAGCTTTTAAGGGGTTTTCTTCTATTGAATCAAAAACCTTCACTTCTTCTTTATCATTAGTCGTACCAAATATCCTTCATACAGCTCAGATAGAAATTCTATCTGACACATTTCGGAGGTGATTGCTTGAGGTCTAAAGCACAGATCCACGGTTTTACCTGCTCGTCCACGAGTTTCTCCTTCCCATTCTTTAGTAAAACTTAAGGCTCTATTCTTGATTTCATTCCAGCTTAATGCCATATTTTTCCTTTAAAAAACTATTCCTAAAGATATACCTTGAAAACGGAAAGCAGTTTTCATCGATTGAAAGGAATTTTCCTTAAAAACAAAACCCTCCAGATCGCTAAAACCTGAAGGTTTTGTGGCTTTCAAAGAGATTGCTTCGTGCCTACCAATGACGAGAAATCCTACAACCGTATCGCCCTTGCCACCACCTTCGCCATGATCCCTAACCCTTCCGTATTTGGATGCACTCCATCAGGTAGTAAATCTTCGTGACCCATAAATGGTGTATAAAGATCGATTAACTCAGAACCTGAGTCTATAGCGATATCCATGATCATCATGCGCTGCTCGTTGTTCATGACTACAGGGGTGATTCCGAAGTTTTCACGGGTTACAGGTACCGGCATGATTACATAGACTTTGCCATCGGCAGGCATAGTTTTCTTGAACTCGGCGATCATATCCAAATAGTCCTGTCTGAATTCCGAAGCATATTTCCAGTTCTGAGGCTTGGAATCATTTGTTCCCAGCATGATGATCAGAATGTCGGCTTTGAAGTCTTTCACCTGCTGAAACTGTGGCTCATTCCAAAAAGGATAATCTCCTTTTCTGAGTAGGGTTCTTCCACTTACTCCGAAGTTCCCAACTTCATAGGCATCGCCAAGAATAGCTTGCATCTGTAACGGCCAACTATCTGGATTGTCTCTTCCTGGACCTTGGGTAATGCTATTTCCTACACAGGCGATTTTGATAGGAGATTGTGCCAAAGAAACACTGGCAAAAGCCAGAAGAGCGACTAAAAGTAAATTGAGTTTTTTCATTATTAAGAATTTGATTTCAGGTTTATCGATTTGAGAATTGGCTGGTAAAATACCAATTATCTCTGAGCATTTGCCCACCAACTATGGACTTTTGCCCATTCGCCTTATCTTTAATCCGTGCAGTTTCTTTTTAAAATCTATCAGCGGCTTACCTGGCTTTCTTTGGATGTGGTTCTTGGCTCAATGGCTGGAATGCTTTTTTTTGAGCGAGCACTAAGGGTAGAATTGAACTGGCAGGAATATGCGCTGCTGGGTATGGCTGTTTGGTGTATTTATACCGCGGATCATTTGATGGATGCACGAAAATTGGCAGTCGAGCATGCAGAAGACAGACATCATTTCCATCTGATTTACCAAAAGCCTTTACTGCTCATGCTAGGTATAGTTGGATGTATTGGTCTGTATTGGGCGATAAAATTCTTTGGGTTTTCTCAGGAATTGTTTTTCGGCGCTGGACTTGGGGTTGTGATTTTAGCGATCATGCTTGCCGTAAGAAAATTGGCAGCAAAGCAAGCGCGTCTGAAGGAACTCAGTTCCGCTATATTCTATGTAATCGGGATTTCCTGGCTTCCTTGGTATGAAGCTCCAGCCATCGATTATACCTGGACGGCATTTGGGCTCACGCTATTATACATGGGATTAGCTTACCTAAATTTGATTATGCTTTCTAGTTTGGATAAGGAGAGCGACTCGGAATCTGGCTTTTCTTCCATCGCCACACTTATCCCTCAGGAGAAGCTTAACCCGAGAATTCACCAGCTGGCAATTGGGTTAATGCTAGTTGCATTGATTGGTTTGCTACTGGTGAATTCTCTTTATAGGATCTTCCCGGGTTTAGTATTGGTGATGTTGCTTGTTCACTACTTGAGTTTTTTCAAATCTGGCTCAAGCCCTGAACAAATCCGGATGCGAATGGAAATCGCCTTCCTGATTCCTGCTATTTTGATCTTGCTTTAGACAAAAGCACTATGCCCGGTAATTGCCCGACCTACGATCAGGGAATTGATTTCCTTGGTGCCTTCATAGCTATAAACAGCTTCTGCATCTGCTACAAATCTTGCAATGTCATGGCGCAGCAAAATGCCATTTCCTCCGAAAAGCTCACGGGAATGATCCACGATGGAGCGCATACGAAGCGTACAGAATACTTTAGCTAAAGATGCATGCTCATCCTTCAAAATATCATCATCCTGCATTTCAGAGAGTCTGAATACCATGGTCTGCATAGCTGTCAGATCACCTAGCATGGTCACCAAAAGATCCTGTACGAGTTGGAAAGAAGCGATAGGTCTGCCGAATTGCTTGCGCTCATTGGTGTAAGCCAAGGCCAACTCATAGGCTCCTCTTGAACAGCCTACAGCTTGCCATGCGACACCTGCTCGGGTCATGCGAAGTACTTTTGAAGTGTCCCGAAAGGAATTTGCTTCCTGTAATCTGTCTGATTCCGGCACCTCACAATTCGTCAGCGTGATAAGTGCATTCTGCACTATTCTCAGCGCCATTTTGTCTTCCAGTTTTTCTGCCTTAAATCCTGGATTGTCTTTTCTCACGATAAATCCTTTCACTTGCTGATCGTCCAAATCTCTCGCCCAGATTACGGTCATATCTGAGAACGTAGCATTCCCAATCCATTTTTTCTGCCCATTCAGCACCCAGGCATCGCCTTCTCTTTTACAAGTAGTGGTCAGGCCACCCGCTACGCCGGATCCTACTTCGGGTTCCGTCAAGCCAAATGCACCGATTTTCTCCAAGTTTTGCATGGAAGGAAGCCATTCTTGCTTTTGCTCTTCTGATCCACATAAATAGATTGAGCCCATGGCCAAGCCACTTTGCACGCCAAAAAATGTAGAAATCGAGGTGTCTATTCTTGCCATTTCCATGGCTATAAATCCCTCTAACAAAGCGGAATGTCCCGGGCAGCCATAGCCTTGATAAGTTAATCCTGCAATATCGAGTTCTGCCATTTTTGGGATAATCTGCATTGGGAATTCACCAAGGTTCCAGTAGTCATTTGCAATGGGTTTGATCTCCCGCTCCATAAACTCCCTCACCTTGAGTTGGATTTCCCGCTCATGCGGAGCCAGAGTTTTACCAAGCTCATAGAAATCCCCATTGATCGGCGGGATAGTCTTCGGACGGCTGCCTCCTTTCATCATTCCCATCATTTTGGACAGGTCTTCCTCGCTCATTTGCGATACCAAACCGACCATCTTGGCGATATCTACTTTCTGCGAAAGTTTGGAGATTTGATCTAAGTCTACACTTGACAAAAGTTTGCGCAAACCACTGATATTTTTAAAAAGATTTTTCATAGGTATCTATTTTGGGAATTAGTTCATTCCTTTAAACTAGTGAAAGACAATTACAGTTTCCTTACTCCTTTTTACAATCCCCTGACCAAACTCATTTTTGGGGAGCAATTGATGCTGGCTAAAAGGTGTTTTGTATCAAATCTTACCGGCAAGAAAATCTTAATTATAGGCGGTGGAGATGGACTTGATTATCAGGTTTTACAAGAGAATTTGTCAGGAGAATACTGGGAAATCTCCCAATCCATGCTCAATCGGGCAAAAGTAAATCTTGGAAAAAGTGACCTTTCCTTCCATTTGGACTTTTTTCAGGCTAAGGAAGGGAAAGTTTTTGATGAAGTCTGGCTTCACTTTGTGTTGGATACCATGCTGGACAAAGAAATTGAAAGCCTTTTGGGAGAAATTAGGAAAAGCCTTAAACCGGAAGGGAAGATTTACCTGGCTGATTTTTTTGCCCCAAAAAATAACCGTCATCGATTTATACATCAAGCCATGATTAGTTTTTTTCGGCTGGTGACGAAGCACAAGCGGGCAAATCTTCCCGATTATGAGCAACTTTTGCAGTCTAATGACTGGGAGAAAACGATAGACAAGGAATTTTTAAAAGGTTGGGTGAAAGCTCAAATTTGGATATTACCTGCCGGGGCCTAATTGTTTCCTGAATTGCTCAGGCGTCATATTCGTTTTCTTTTTGAAGAGCCGGCTGAAATAGGAAGCGTCATCAAATTCTAACTCGTAAGCAATTTGAGAAATACTGAGATCCGAGTGAGTCAGAAGTCTTTGAGCTTCCAAGATCACTCGATCCATAATGAGTTGGGAACTGGTTTTGGATACCGTGTTTTTACACAAGCTATTCAGCTGTTTTAGACTTAAGTTCATCTTATCGGCATAGAAACTCGCTTCTCGATGCTTTTTGAAATGATCTTCAATCAGCAATTCCAATTCCTGAAATTGGTCATGAACAAGTTTCTCTTTCTGAGAAAAAGCTGTTTTGCTCCCCTTGTAGCGATAGAAAAAGATTAGGAGGGTATCAATGTAATTTTTCAAAAGCTCCTTGGTGTGCAAAGTTGGCTTTTTCGTCTCCTGATTAATTTTTTCAACTATGTATAAAATCTCTTTTGCTTCTTCAGAGCCGATTTTCAATGCTGGAAAATCCACAATTGAGTTGAAAACAGAGTAGGTATTTAGTCTTTTTCTCGGGAAAGTGGAGGTGTAAAACTCTCCGCTGAAGAAAACAATATGACCGTCTGTGTCTGGAGTCAGTTCCCAAGAATGAACCTGTCCTGGACTTAGAAAAAACACAGATCCGGGCTCTACAGCATAGGTTTTGAAATCTATAGTGTGCCTTCCTGCTCCGCGCGTAAAAACCACAATAATGTAGAAATCATGCTTATGCGGCTTTTGAATAAACTGATGTGTGGCCAAATGGCTCTTCAGCCCAGCGTAATAGAAATGAGATGAATCAATTGCATCTGGACCGAAATCGGGAATATGAAATATGGGCAGAGGACTTTTCGGCATTCTGGAAAACTTCTTTTGCAGCAGTTCTCAAATATACCCAGTTCGTCTGAAGTAAGAAATCAGGAAGAGCTCGGAAACTCGTCTCCTTGGTATTGGATAAAAATCGATATCCAGATAGATCTACTAATTCGGTAAATGAAGGGTAGAAAAACGATGGCGGCAAGTCCCAGCAATGAAAGCAGAAGCGAAAGCGAATAATCTGGTTTCAAAATCGTCAAAGTCAGCCAAGCTGTAATAAATAGCGCAGTGTTTATCGCATAGCTTACGAACATTGCTCCGAAGTAATAGCCTGGCTCTGGCTCGAATGATTGCTTGCAGTGCGAGCAAGTTTTATTCATCACGGAGAACTTGGTTGGGCTCAATAATTTACCACGTAAAAACATGTCTCCCTGATGACAACGAGGACATTTGCATTGGTAGATACTTTTCAGTGTGGAGAATCTCATTGCTTTTTAGTTTTGGCAAAATTAAATCATCATCCCTTAAACAAACTGGATAAATAACACTTCTAATAGGACAATTAAGCTGATTAGGGATTTGACTTTTCTATGACTTTTTCGATCAAGTCGTCAAAATATTTCCCATTTCCAGGTCCGTACCAATTCATTTCCCGCACCTCGTGGAAGTTTTCATCATAGAGTTCATCAGGTGTGATGTATCCAATGTAGCCACCATTGAATGTCGTGATGATCAGATTCAATCCTTTGCTTTTAGCCAGCTTCTCCCACTTTTCATAGAATACGCCAGAGAGTTCTCCGCTTGATGCGATCATCAAAGTTGAGCCGATCTGAGAAATATTTAGATGCGCATTTGTCTCGCCCAATAGGTAATTGAAAAGCCAAGGGCGAAGGCGAAGATTGTCTGTGATCCTAAGATGTGGCTCTCGCAAAGAAATCGGTAGATAGCCGGTTCGGATACGATTATTTTTGAGCGTACCGAAATGGGTCATTCTTAGATTTAGCGTAGAATCCAACTGGTGAGCATAGCGCTCAACCATTTCCGGTGTGTTTCCTGGGCGAAGTGGCCTATGACTTCCTACTGTCCCCGCAGCATACAGAGCAAAGTCAAAACCGTCTGCTTCTAGGTTCTTTGTGAGGTAAAATGGATAATCTCCGGATAACCCCATAAACTTCGTGCTCATCGCCGTAGCATGTGCTGAATAGGTGAGGAAAGTAGCTTTTTTGCCTGACTTTTTGGTGAAAATAAGCTGGCGCACAAAAGGGTCTTTCGGTCCCTCTTTCACAAATCTATTGGCAACCAGATCGCCTGCATCAGACTTGCGATAGGTAATTGAAACAGTGTCTTGAGTAGCTATCGCATTTTGCAAAGCCGAAAGACTACGCGAAACCATCAGGTCTACTATATCTTGATCGTAACCTCCAAAAGCTATTTCTCCCATCGGACCAGGCATATATCCTCCCATTCCTGAATGCGTATGTGTTGCCGTGAAAATCACCTGATCCACGGGTAAATTAGCGTCCTTGATAGCTGTATGTATTTGCTCTGCAAGCGTAGGGTGCACGATCAGCAATTCATAATTGAGCCAAGCAATTCGGGTTTTCCCATTGGAAAGAGCCAATGCTTTCACATAACTGCTGTCTTGCACGAACTCATATTTTCCTCTAGGCGCATAGCCCACCAAATCTGCGGGCTCGGACGGGGTCATGTTGACACTAGACCAGCCAGTAATCCAAGTGTCGCCTTGGGTATTTGAAAAAGCACTTTGATCCAATCGCTCCAAAGTCTCTTTATAAAAATCCTGATCCTGAATAGGAGATCGGTCTACTTTGGTCAAAGTGATTAGTCCGATTACTAATAAAACAACAAAAGTCCAGGTTAGGACTTTTGTTGTTTTAAGTAAAATGCTCTTAGTGCTCATTGACAATTAATATTCAAAAGTGCCATGAGGGCTATTAATCGTTACTTTTTTACCTTGATGTGGCTCAACTCTACCGATGATCTGTGCCTCTACACCGTAAGATTCTGCGATGTCAATGATCTCCTCAGCATAGCGTTCGTCTAGGTAAACTTCCATTCTGTGTCCCATGTTGAATACCTTGTACATTTCTTTCCAGTCCGTACCACTTTCTTCCTGAATGATTTGGAAAAGGGGAGGAGTTTCAAAAAGATTGTCCTTGATCACATGTACGTCGTCCACAAAGTGAAGGACTTTTGTCTGTGCTCCACCGCTGCAATGCACCAAGCCATGAATTCTTGGTCGCATGTAGTTTAGCACATCCACCATGATAGGTGCGTAAGTTCTTGTAGGAGAAAGTACCAACTTACCGATATTCACAGGAGCTCCTGGAGCCGGATCAGTTAAGTTATATTTTCCTGAATAAACCAGATCTTCCGGTACAGCAGGGTCAAAGCTCTCAGGGTATTTTGTTTTCAATACTTTATTAAACACATCGTGACGCGCAGAAGTAAGTCCGTTGCTTCCCATGCCGCCGTTGTATGCTGTTTCATATTTTGCCTGACCAAAAGAAGCCAAACCTACGATCACATCACCTCCTTGGATTTTGTCGTTGGAGATCACTTCATCGCGACGCATTCTGCAAGTGACTGTACTGTCCACGATTATTGTGCGGACTAAGTCTCCCACATCGGCAGTTTCTCCACCAGTGAGTACAGCATTGACTCCATTGTCCCTAAGCATCTGAAGCACTTCTTCCGTGCCTTCAATGATCGCTGAGATCACTTCTCCAGGAATTAGATTTTTATTTCTGCCAATCGTAGAGGAAACGAGGATGTTGTTGATGGCACCCACGCAAAGTAAATCATCGGTGTTCATGATGATCGCATCCTGCGCGATACCTTTCCAAACACTCACATCGCCAGTTTCTTTCCAATAGGAATAGGCCAAGGAAGATTTAGTTCCTGCGCCGTCCGCATGCATGATATTGCAATACTCAGGATCGTTGCCGAGGGTGTCTTCTACGATTTTGCAAAAGGCCTGAGGGAAAAGTCCTTTGTCAAGATTGGATATTGCCTTGTGGACATCTTCTTTTGAGGCGGAAACTCCGCGCTGCATGTATCGCTCGTTCATGGGGCAAAGTTAATAGGTTCTCCGCAAAATGGATGAATAAGAGGGGTAAAGTTGAATGGGTGATTTAACCACAGAGGGTACGGAGGATTACGCAGAGTCCACAGTTTAGGATTAAACCTCAGATTTGGATCTAAAATTATTGCAGTCTTCAGACAGCTTTGCAATTGAAGTAATATGGATTAAAATGGATTCCGCTCTTTCAGAGCTGTATGGACTGGCAAAAAAATAACCCAGCCCTTTATGCTGGGCTGGGATATCTTGGGCTTTCAGCCCTGTTTTTTTAAAATTGATTTAGATAAACCAGATCAGCCTTCTCCGCGCAAAACTCAGTGCTCCGTGGTTAAAATCCTTACTTAAGAATGCTCTAGCACCATTTCCTTCACGCATTCCACCCAGGTGTTTTCCGAGTTCAAACTTGGTACCAAATCCCATTCTTCACCACCACCTTCGAGGAATTTGTCTCTGTATTCTTCTGCTACTTCTACCGTAGTTTCAAGACAGTCAGCCACGAAAGCCGGTGAAAAAGCCAATACTTTCTTGACACCTTGTTTATTCAACTCTTCAATAACATCATCTGTGTAAGGTTTTACCCAAGGATCTTTCCCTAACCTGGATTGAAAGCAATTCACAGCTTTTTCCTCTGGGATTCCAAGTTTCTCGCAGATCAACCTAGTTGTTTTGAAGCATTGTGCACGGTAGCAATAATGATTTTTTGCTCCATACTTATTACAGCAAGCACCCAGCTGACAGTAGCCATCTACAGAACCTTTGAGTATATGCCGCTCTGGAAGCCCATGGTAAGAGAAGAGGATTTTATCGTATTCTTTTCCTTCTAGCATTGCTTTTCCTCGCTCGGCCCAAGCCTCAAGAAATAGTGGCTGCTCTATGAAATTACTGATAAAAGATATATCCGGAATGATCTGCCAACTTCTGGCAATTTCCATCACTTTGTCCTGAACCGAACCAGTGGAAGCAGAAGCATACTGAGGGAAAAGCGGAAGTACAATGATTTTGGTGACGTGCGATTTTCTCAATTCCTCCAGTCCTGCTTCTATGGAAGGTGTCTGATAGCGCATCGCAATAGCCACTTTGTATTGCTTGGAGTCGAGTTTTTCGATCAGTTTGTCTCTAAGATCTTCAGTGTGGAAAAGCAAGGGAGAACCACGATCCGTCCAAAGTTTGCGGTATTCATGCGCAGATTTGGGTGCCCGAAAGGGAGCAATGATCAAATTGATCAGCATCCATCTAAAGACAACTGGGATGTCGATCACTCGTCCATCCATTAGAAATTCGCGGAGGTATTTTCTTACGTCGCCGGTAGCGGTACTGTCTGGAGTTCCTAGGTTCACCAGCAGAACGCCGATTTTTCCGGATTTATTCATGAGTGCTCTATTGTGAGGATTTGCGATTCAGAACCCAAAAATACGTCCGATTGTTAGATTTCGCCAATTGATCCTGAGAATCAGTTATTGAAAAAAGCTGTTAAACTTTCAGGTTTCTCGCCCAGCCGATCAATGGCCCAGCGCTCATACTGGCAATAATCGCTAAAATAACCAAGCCAATAAAGAGAGGTTCAGTGACCAATCCATTCTCTAAGGCAATCAGTCCCAGTACGATATCCATACTTCCTCGGGTACTCATACCAAATCCGGCTACGATTGATTCTTTGCGGGAAACGCCAGCAAGTCTTCCACCGAAGTAAGCCCCATAATATTTTGTCAAAAGACCTACAATAATCACCACTCCTACAATTCCCGGATCAAATCCAGTGATGAAGTTTACCTTGAGTCCAATGGAAACAAAGAAGATAGGAGCGAAAATATTATTGATAAACTGGTGTAAAATTTCCTTCGCTTTTTCGGTCAAATACTCCGAATCTCCCAGTGCCACTCCGATGATAAATGCTCCAAAAATTGCGTGGATTCCGATGAATTCAGTGAAGGAAGCAGCCAAGAAGCAAAGTGCCAACGAAAGAGAAAGGAGTCCTCCTGGCCAGGCCAGTTTCTTATTGATCCAAGGCAAAACTCTATTGATCAATCCTTTTCCAATAGTCAGCATAACTAACGTAAATAGCAAGGTTAGCCCAATTGTAGGCCAGACTCCCAGCCCATCGCTTCCTGATTCTGATAATGATAAAATCACAGAGAAAATCAGCCAACCAAGCACATCAACAATCATTGCTCCTGCAATAATGAGAAGGCCTGAGGATGTTTTGAAGAGGTTGAGATCCATAAGAATCCTGGCTACAATGGCCAATCCTGTGATGGAAATCGCCAAACCGAAGAAAGTGGAGGCTACAACTCTGTCATTGATATTCACTCCCAGAAACTCAGGGAATGCGTAGGCCACGACAAAACCAGCGATTATCGGCAAGATCATCGAGGCCACAGCTATGTAAAGTGCCTTTTTTCCCTGGCTCCATACGATATGTAACTCCACCTCCAATCCTGCAATGAAGAGCAGCAGTACGACTGAGATTTGCACAAAACCATCAAAGGCTATATTAGTCATCTCATGTGTTCCGAAGAGATATTCTTGTGCTCCGGGAAAGAAATTTCCAAGGATGGTGGGGCCCAAAATGATCCCTGCAAATATTTCACCCACTACAGCAGGTTGCTTGAATTTTCTGGCTAGTTCTGCAAATACTCTTGCCAGAATAAGTATAGATGCGAGTTGGAGGAGTAAATTAATTACCTCCTTATGGTCTAAAGTTTCCATGGAGGTTTAATTTTTTACGATTAATAAATTACAAGGCAAAGTGCTCAACAAGTCTTCCAAATCATGTGGAAAAATCCTGTCGAAAAAATTCAGTTTTTGATCATCACCCACTACCAATAAGTCTGCTTCGATCTTTTCACAAAATCTAGCCAACTCAACCGCCCATCTTCCGCCAGTCACTTTAATGTTTATCTTCAAATTCCCTTGATCAATTTTCTTTAAAATCCCTTCTACATATTCCACTTCATTCTGCACCAATTGCCGTCTGGTATTGGAGGCTTCCTCTTCAGAGTCTTCACTGGCGGTGCCCATTTGCAGGCCATACATTTTTATTTCATTCAAAATGTGAACTTGATCTGCCTTCACAGCTTTGGAGAAAATTATTCCGCACTCGATCACATTAGCTGTGATTTCCAACTGAGTTCCGTTGAGTACTACTTTTTCAAAAACCGTGGATTGAACTTTCGGTTCGATCAAAGTCAAAACTGAACATGGGGATTTTCGGATGATTTTTCTGCCTACAGAACCCATGTAATAGGTCAAAAATCCCTCACGCTTCAATGCTCCAGCTACCAATAGGTCAGCATTTTCTTCCTTGCACGCTTCGATGATCATTTTTACCGGCTTTCCCTCTTTCCAGATCAGCTTGGTTTTGGCATCATTCAAGCCGTTTTTTACCATGATCTCTCCAAGTTTGGCTTCTAGTTCATCTGTTTTCTTACCAATATGAATTAGAATCAGTTCGGAGCCGAAAAGCTGAACAAGTCGTTTGGTTTCTGAAATCAAAGCTTCCATCCTTGGGGAAAAAGCTATGGCAAGGGCTACTTTATGATACATTTTGAAAAAGCTATTGACCTTAAATAAGCGAATTTTCCGCATCTGTACAATACTTTTATCACAACTCCATTTATCCTGATCCCGATCCATTCACCTGTTATTTATGCACTCCGAAAAAGGAAGAGGCTTTTTGTCCCGAATTTTTAGTAAAATTTAGGGTCAATCTTTTTCGAGATTGCAGAAATCAGAGAATTAAAACCCAAACGATTTATGAAAAAAACACTACTCAGCTGGTTGCTGGTTGGGGGAATGGGATTATCAGGAGCTGCATTTGCGCAGTCGGATTATCCTACGCTTAGTCAGCTTAATCAGCGTTTGCAGCGTGTGGCCTCCAATGCCTCCGCTGAACTCACCTCACTCACCAAAACTGAAGGAGGCAAGGATATCTGGGTGCTCAAAATAGGTACTGGCAAACTGGATGAAAAACCTGCCATCGCAGTAGTAGGTGGAGTGGAAGGATATGAAGTGCTAAGCGTAGAGCTCGCCGTTCAATTTGCTGAAAAGCTAGTCTCAGATCATGCAGAGGCACTTGAAGCCACCACTTTTTACATTTTTCCAAACATGTCTCCGGATGCTTACGAGCAGTATCACGCATCGCTAAAATATGAGCGAAGAGGAAATGCAGTTGCTATTGACCATGATCGGGATGGGATTCCAGGCGGAAGTGGTTATTCTGATTTGAATGGTGATGGTCTGATCACGATGATGCGTGTAGAAGATCCAACGGGGGATTATTTAATTTCTCCAGAGGATGATCGAGTGCTTGTAAAAGCAGATAAATCAAAAGGTGAATCAGGAAAATACGCTCTTTATAAGGAATCAAAAGATGAAGATAAGGACGGTGAATTTGCCGAAGACCTGAAAGAGGGAATTGCTTTCAATAAGTCTTTGACTTATAAATTCCCTGTTTTTGAGCCATTGGCTGGTGATATGCCAGTGACCCAAAAAGAATCCCGAGCTATGCTTGATTACTTGTTTGAGCAGTGGAATATTTTCGCCTTTGTTACTTTTTCTCCGGCAAATAATCTCTCTTCACCGCTGAAGTACAATGCAGGAAATGCTAAAAAGAGAATTGTCACTTCTATTTTGGAAGAAGATCAGGCATTAAACGCAATGATTTCTGATGTCTATAAAAAGACGGTAAAGCAGAAAGCTTACCAGCAGGATAATCAAGGTACTGATGGGGATTTCTTTCAGTGGGCATATTTCCACTTTGGTAGATTGAGCTTCGGTACTCCGGGTTATTGGGTTCCTGAATACAAAGATTCGACCGGTAAAGGCAAGTCAAATGCAGAAGCTAATTATTTAGCTTGGGCAGATTCGCTGGGCATGCAAGACGTGTTTGTTCCTTGGGCGGAAATTCAACATCCGGATTTTCCGGGTAAAAAAGTGGAAGTAGGTGGTATCAAACCTTTTATGATGACTACCCCTTCCTTTGATAAAGTAGAGGAAATCGCCGTTCAGCACACAGATTTTATCCTGAAGCTTGCTGAGATGCAACCTAAGCTTGAGATTCATAATGTGAAATCTGAATCATTGGGCAACGGATTGACTAGAGTGACCATGGATCTATTTAACAATTCAGCTATCCCGACACATTCTGAAATGGGAGAAAATTCCCGTTGGCTGCGCAAAGTCAGAATTGACATAGATGCCGATGCGGAGAAAATTGTCTCAGGTAATAAAATCGAATTGATGGATTCTTTGGGAGCTTATGAGAAAGCAAGCTTCAGTTGGATCATTCGTGGTTCGGGAAATGTGACTGTAAAAGCCGGCGCTTCTCATGCCGGATTCACTTCCACAACTGTAAAACTCTAAGCCATGAAAAAGATAAAAACAACAAAATTGATCTTCGCTTTGGCTTTGGGAGCACTTAGCCTGGGAAGTTATAAAGCAGATGCGCAGGAGAAGTTTTTCCGCGCAGTCGGTACTCCGCACAATCCTAAAGTAGATATCGCTTTTAACAGGTATTATACCTATGAAGGATTGGTGGATAATATGAAAAAAATTGCGGCAGCGCATCCAAATATCGCCAAGCTCGAATCCATTGGTAAATCCTATGAGGGTAGGGACATGTGGACGCTTACGATTACGGATTTTTCCACCGGAAAAGACACAGATAAGCCCGGAATGTGGATCGATGGGAATATTCACTCCAATGAAATTCAGGGTGGAGAATTCTCTCTTTATGGTGCCTGGTACCTGACGGAGATGTTTGCGGATAATGAATTTATCCAGCAGCTCTTGAAGGATAAGGTGTTTTATATCACCCCAACGATCAATCCTGATGCAAGAAATGACTTCTTTTTGGAGCCAAACACTGCCAATTCACCAAGATCTGGGATGATGATCTTGGATAATGACGGCGATGGAGTAGCTGGCGAAGATGGAATGGATGATCTAGATGGTGATGGACACATCACAATGATGATCAGAAAATCCCCAACCGGCCGATACATCAAAGATCCGCAGGATCCGCGTAAGCTGATTATGGTAGGTGCGGATAAAGTAGGTGAATACGAAATGCTGGGTCAGGAAGGTACTGATGGGGACGGAGATGGTCGTGTGAATGACGATGGTGTAGGATATTATGATCCAAACAGAGATTGGGGATGGAATTGGCAGCCTGATTACATACAGCGGGGAGCGTTGAAGTATCCATTTACACTTCCTGAGAACCGTTCCATCATGGAGTTTGTCATGAAGCATCCGAATATCGCTGGAGCTCAAAGTTTTCACAATTCTGGCGGAATGATCCTAAGAGGTCCAGGTGCTGAAGAGGATGTAAGTACCTATAACCGAAATGATATCCGAATCTATGATGCGCTGGGGCAAAAAGGTGAGGAAATGATTCCTGGATATAGATACCTGACGGTATATAAAGATTTGTATTCAGTATTTGGTGGGGAATTGGATTGGTTTTATGGAGTGAGAGGAGTTTTTACCTTTTCCAATGAGCTGATGGTTCCTTACTTATATTTCCACAAACAAGGCGGTGGACAAAATGAAATGTTCGAAGTAGATGAGTTCCTGACAATGGGAGATGCCTTTGTGATGTGGAACGAATTTGAGCATCCACAATTTGGAACAGTGGAAATCGGCGGATTTAAGAAAAACTTCGGTCGTGCTCACCCAGGGTTCTTACTCGAGCAGGATGCGCATAGGAATATTGCTTTCACTATTTACCATGGCTATCACACACCAAAACTCTCTGTGATGGATGTGAAGGAAGAAGATTTGGGTGGAGGTTTGAAATCAATTACCGCTACCATCTTCAACGAGCGCCTCATGCCAACTCACGCGAGTCAGGATCTCAAATATAATATCGAGCGACCTGACTATGTGACCATTACTGGAGCCAAAGTGCTTGCTGGTTTTGTAGTGGAAGATGAGGATTTCAATAAGCTCACAGAGCAAAAGAACAATCCTGAGAAGATTTTGGTAGATAATGTGCCTGGAATGACTGGAGTGAAAGTGAAGTGGATTGTGTCTTCAGGCTCTAATTATTCAATAACTGTGGATTCTGCCAAAGGTGGAAAGGCTAGTTGGAAGAAGGATAAATAGAGTCTCAGTGATCAGTTGTCAGTCAGATTACAATCGATGAATAGTATAAAATGCGGAGCAGTGATGCTTCGCATTTTTTTTTAACCGCAATGAAAACTGAGATTAACACAGAGGTCACAAGTTTATGGTAGTTGGATGCAAGTTCCCGAAGGAACAACCTATGGGTAGAATGTGGTGTTTATTGAACAATCTGCAGTGCCTTTAGGTACGGCTTTAGCTAACATTTATTCAATAGATATAAAATGTCCTTGTTGTGGAGAAGCAGGATAGAAATAAGCTGTGGTCTCTGCGAAAACCTCCGTGACCACTGTGGTTAATTCCCCTTAAACAACAAAACCCCGCTCGGTTGCTCAAGCGGGGTTAGTTTATATGAAGTTGGTTTAACTTATAGGCTTGTTACGTACCCTTCGAATCCTGATGCAGTTTTCACTTTGAAGTTGATACCTGCTCCGCTTCCGTTATCAATAGTGTAGATTTTGTGAAGTCCCTGAGGATTGTCGATTTTCTCAGTGTGTATCAATTTGTCTCCATCATAGATCATCACTTCGATATCTTTAGCGTCTAGGTTGCTTACAAGCAATCTGTACTGATTGTCTCCCATTGGAGATACTCGAGAGAAGACAGTTGGAGCTTCTACTAAGTAATTGTTGAAAGAAGCAGTTCTCAATACGCCTGACTCGTCCATTACTTCTACAGAGTAGTTTCCTTGAGGAAGCGCTTTAAGATCATATTTCTTAGCAAATGCTTCGCTTTTAGTAATTCTGTCTCTCAAGATCAAACGATCTTCAGAATCTGTGATTTTAACAATCACAGTTCCTTGTGGTGCTTCATTGAAGGATACTGCCACTTTAGTAGTTTCAGTTTGTCTAATTAGGACAGATGTACCTTCTGATTTGGCAAACGCTCCTGCAGCGATCCCCGCTACGAAAAGCAATGTGAATAATTTTTTCATTTTAATAATTGGTTTGAATAGGTTCTAATTTTTCAAATTAACCGCCTGACGGCTACTCCGTCTCAGGTGGGGAAATTTGGGCTGTAATTCAATTCGGTTACCGATTGGTTTGTTATTACGATTCAAAGGTACGACTGAAAACATCAATTGCAAATACCTTAATAAAAAAAGATCATTGTTAATGATATGGTAACAGATCATTGCAATTATTGCCGATTTAATAAAATGCTCCCGCAATCGATAGCGGAACTCCCTGTGTTTTGAGTTTTACCTATTTTGAAAAATATTAGTTGGCAAAATTGATTAAAGCAAAATATTGTAATTACGGTTCAAGAGATTATCTATGGATTTCCAATGGAAATTTTGTGAAAAAAAATTTAAAATTTTTTTTAAAAGGCTTTTTCAAATGGGTAGATAGGAAACCGATTTGATAAAAATCAACAGTTTTTGGCTAATATCCTTGCCCTAATTTGACCCGGGTTGTTGGTAATTGACAAAAAAAATGGGTTTAGAATTGAAAATCTAAACCCATTTTGGTAATTCTTACATAAATTGAAATGTGACTTGTCCTGATTTTTTCCCGGATTTAGTTAATTCCCTTATAATTTGTGGCTTTCGCGACCAATTCCTGGTCAAATTTACCCTTCAATTCTACTACTATCAAGTCGCCATCATCACCACCGACAAGAACAACTAAGTCAGAAATGGTATTTCCTCCTTTGGAATACACCATCACTCCTCCTTTTTTTCCTTCAGAGGCCTCCATAAGTAAATCATAGCGCTCCCTTTCCAAGCCTTTTTGCAAGGCTTTATATTCAACCCTACTATCATCCACATGATCGGGCAAAGTGAAAAAGTTTAGCTTTTCGATTGACTTGGCCACAGTGGCCATATCGTTCTTATCAATATCGATTTTGAAGCCTTCGGCAAAGTTCATGAAGTTACCTCCAAGTTCCATGTGGAAGAAGTCCTCTTCGCTTTTGTATTTTTCATAAAGTGCTTTGACACTTTTGCTCTGCGCCTGTGCGGCCATCGCTGATCCAATTAATGCTAGGGTTAAGAATAGCTTTTTCATGTGTTTATTATAAAGTGTGGTTTGTAGTTAATTATTTTCGAATTGTGAAACCTTCTCACTGTCTTTCAGTTTCGCCTTACTTGATACTTGATACTTGATACTTGATACTTGATACTTGATACTTGATACTTGATACTTATTTAACTCCTTTAGGCCCCTTTGGTCCCTTACTTCCTTTCCCATAGAGATCCATACCTGGAATATCCGTCTTCTCAGCAAGCAAGTTTAAGTCTTCGTAGGTGAAGCTTCCCAGCATCGACAGTAAGGTGAAGTCTCCTGCTTCCCCTGAGATCATCATGAGTTCCTTTACCAAGCCACCTTCTTCGCGCACCATAAATTTCAGGCTACTGCCCTTGTCTTCTACGATCATCAGGTCTTCGTACTTATTTTTAGTAAGGGTTCCCATCGCCTCTTTGTAAAAAGTCATTCCATCTACCTCGTCCGAGGAAAGAATTCGGATACCTTTTACTTTTTGAATCAAGACACCCAAATCTTCAGAGTCCTTATCGGTGCCAGCGTTGCTTTTCAGAAAACCTCCAGCCATCTGCATCATCTTAGGGCTGATATAGACTCTTGAAAAACGATCGTCATCCATGTATTTGGAGAAAAACCGCTGTATGGCATCGTCCTGTGCCTGCACCTTTATTATAAAGGCGAAGAGCAAAAGCGGAATTAGTATAAATTTCTTCATGGCTTATTTTGATATAGGATTGCCAAATAATTGGTTTGTTGTATTTAGGTATTTCATTTCATTCATCACACCCATTTCTTCTTGACCCTTGGAGAGGTTGTTTTGGATCAGTGCAAAGGCCTGCATGACTTCCATGTATGCTTCTTCTTCAGCTTGCTTCTGTTCATAAACAGTCCATCCCCAGACAGAACCCACTAGAATTGCTACTGATGCTGCCCAGTTCATCCAGGTTCTGGATTTGATTGGAACTGTCTTGGTAGGCATTTTCAGCGTTGGTTCTTCCGAAGAGAGCTCACTAATTCCGGAGAATAAAATTTTCTCTTCTGTATATCCTTCTGCAGCTTGAAGTAATTCCTTTAATTCCTGCTCTTCGGCAAGGGTAGTCTCAGCTTCCCAATACTTTTCGAGTAATTCGTCTATTCGCTGATTCTTCATTTGGTTGATTTTTGGTTGAGCATCCGCTCTCGAATGCTTTTTCTGGCTCGGTGAAGATTCACTTTCACTTGTTCCAGGCTTATATCTAAGTGCTCGGTGATTTCCTCGTAACTCAGCCCTTCTACTTCTCTTAGGTGGAAAATTTCCTGCTGTCGCAAAGGCAAACCTTTTACAAGATTCATCACCTGGCGAATGGAATCTTTTGTGTCTTCCGATACAGTCTCTTCCATTTTGAGTTCTTCAAGTCCTTCCAGAGAGTCCAATTTTTTGGATTGCCTGAAATGCATTAATGCTTCATTTTTCAAGCTTGTTACCAGCCATCCAATCAGATTCGGGTGACTACGAAGTTCCTCTTCCCGTTCGAAAGATTTCTCAAAGACATTCTGAAGCATATCCTCAGTGAGGGACCTATCCCTCACCCAGAGATATCCCAGCCGGTAGAGCCTGCCTCTTTGCGGCCAGATATGTGCTTCAAAAAATGACTTCATTCATTACTGTTATGCATGGCAAAGACAAATGTTACAATTGAGGCAAAAAAAAATGAAAGTTTTTTTCTGCTGGCCTCAACATTGAATAGATCAAGATGTTCCATAATATACAAACTGAAGCTAGACTAAATTTCTTCTAAATAAGAGTTGGAAATAGTATGCATGCAGACTATTTATTAATTTGCTTTCCTATTTTAGAAAAAATGATTCCCTAAATTGGAATCATCAAGTCGAATAAATGATGGATTGGGTAATTGAAACAGGGATTAATAAGGAAATGGATGAATCGAATTTTTCTCGTAAATATCGAGTTATGTCCTGTTCGGTAAAAAGTAACAGCATAAAAAAAGCCATGAATTGCTTCATGGCTTGTGGTGATAAGTGGACTCGAACCACCGACTCACGGATTTTCAGTCCGATGCTCTACCAACTGAGCTATATCACCTTGTTGTAAAGTGATGCAAAGGTAGATATTTCAGTTTTTCAAGCAAGCCATTTTAGAAAAAAATATAGATTTAAACCCAAGAAATACGCTAATAAAGTAACTATGAGCTTTTTACCGCAATTAATATTTTTGATCATTCTGGGAGCTGCGAGCTTCTTTTTGATCAAACGTGTCAAATTCCTGCGCCGAAACATCTTTTTGGGCAAATCCGAAACTAGAAATGATCAGCCGGACAAAAGATGGAAAACTATGCTGCTGGTAGCATTTGGTCAGCAGAAAATGTTCAAGAGATTTATCCCTGCTTTCCTACATTTATTCCTTTATGTAGGCTTTGTGGTAATCAACCTAGAAGTGCTGGAGTTCGTCCTAGATGGAGTTTTGGGCACTCACCGGTTATTTGCGCCTTTCCTTGGAGGTGTATATACAGCTGCGATGAACCTGTTTGAATTTCTCGCCTTCACTGTTTTGCTTTCCTGTGTGATCTTTTTGATTCGTAGGAATGTCATCAAAGTTCCGCGATTCACTAAGCCAGAAATGAAAGGATGGCCGGCATTAGACGGCAATTTGATTCTAGTAATTGAGATTGTGCTGATGTTGGCAATTTTGACGATGAATGCTACCGATCAGATTTTGGCAGATCGAGGAGCCGAACATTACCTAGTGGTCGGTAACCTTTTCTTTAGTGGTATTTTGCATCCGATCTTCGCTGGTATGAGTACGGAATCTCTGATTTTAGTAGAAAGAGCCGCCTGGTGGTTTCACATCTTTGGGATTTTAGCTTTTGCCATTTATGTGACGTATTCGAAGCATCTCCATATTTTCCTAGCCTTCCCAAATACTTGGTATTCCAACTTGAAACCTAAGGGAGAAATGGAAAATATGCCTTCTGTCACTAATGAGGTGAATATGATGCTTGGAATTCCGACTGATGCTCCAGCTGATCCACCTGCTGAAATAGGAAGATTTGGAGCCAAAGACATCAATGACCTGAGCTGGATCAATGTGATGAACGCTTATTCTTGCACAGAATGCGGAAGATGTACTTCAGAATGTCCAGCAAACTTGACCGGAAAGAAGCTTTCTCCTCGTAAAATTATGATGGACGTGCGTGATCGTGCAGAGGAAGTTGGGAAAAGCATAGATGCTGGAGGAAAAGGCTTGGAAGACGGAAAGTCGCTTTTGGGAGACTACATCACCAAAGAAGAATTGAATGCATGTACCAGTTGCAATGCCTGCGTGGAAGCTTGTCCGGTGAATATCGATCCTCTAGCAATCATCTTGGATATGCGCCGCTATGTTGCCATGGAAGAGTCCGGAGCGCCACAGCAGTGGAATGCGATGTTCCAAAACATGGAAACCAGCTTTGCTCCTTGGAAATTCAGCCCTCAGGATAGATTCAATTGGGCGGAGAAAGTGAAAGAGGAAGAAATAAAGTGATCAGTTACCAGTATTCAGTCTCAGAATTCACTAGGAAAGTGGACTGAATAAGTAGAGAAATTGAAATAAGATCGAGGTTTCAGAACAAAAGTCAACCATGAAAATGCCCTCGTAAATCCAATATCATAAATCGTAAATCCAACTTATGTCAACATATAAAGTACCAACTATGGCCGAGATGGCCGGCAAAGGAGAAAATCCAGAAGTCTTATTCTGGGTGGGTTGTGCCGGTTCATTTGATGATAGATACAAAGCCGTAACACAGGCTTTCGTGAAAATCTTAAATAAAGTAGGAGTGAGCTTTGCCGTGCTCGGCCCAGAGGAGGCTTGCACTGGAGATCCAGCAAGACGTGCCGGAAATGAGTTTCTTTTCCAGATGCAGGCAGTAGCGAATATTCAGGTGATGAATGGTTACAATATTAAAAAGGTAGTAACTGCTTGTCCGCATTGCTTCAACACCATCAAAAACGAATACCCAGCTTTGGGTGGGAATTATGAAGTGATTCACCACTCCCAATTTCTTCAGCAACTCATCAATGAAGGAAAAGTAGCGCTGCAAGGTGGAGGAGAGTTCAAAGGAAAGAAAATTACCTTCCACGATTCCTGCTATTTAGGTAGAGCAAATAATGTCTATGAAGCTCCTAGAGATGTAATCAAGGCGCTTGATGTGGAACTGGTGGAAATGAAGCGCTGCAAGACCAAAGGTCTTTGCTGTGGAGCTGGAGGAGCTCAGATGTTCAAGGAGCCAGAGCCAGGCAAAAAAGACATTAACGTGGAGCGGACAGAGGAAGCTTTGGCCACTGGAGCCAGTACAATTGCAGTTGGTTGTCCATTCTGCCTGACGATGATGACAGATGGCGTGAAGAACAAGGAGAAAGAATCGGAAGTGAAAGTCTATGACTTGGCAGAGATGATTGCCAAAGACATGGGGATTTGATATTTTCAATGAATCAATTTGACCCTTTTTGCCGTTAGGTAGAAAGGGTTTTTCTTTGCCATAAAGTTACTAGCACATATGTACGTTGATTTTAAAGATATATCAGAAGATTCACGGGTTTGGATTTACCAGGCAGCACGTCAGTTTTCTGCTCAGGAAAAAGAGTTAATCAAAGCTAGATTATCCAAGTTCTGCGACGGGTGGAATACGCATGGCAATAGAATGCCTACCTCGTTTCAGATTTTGGATAATCAGATTTTGGTGCTGGCAGTGGATGAGTCTGGGTTGGGAGCAAGTGGTTGCTCGATCGATAGTTCAGTCAGAACATTGCGAGAGTTGGAGAGTGAGATTGAAAATAATATCACAGATCAAGGCAAAGTGACATTTAAATCCAACTCAGGTGAAATCAACGTAACTTCTGCTCTAGGGATCAAGTCAAAAGTCACCTCTGGTGAGATTGATTCGCAAACCCTCGTGATCAACCCGCAGGTGAAAAGCAAAAAAGACCTAGAGAGTGTGTGGATTTTGGCAGGGAATAGTTGGCTGAACCGATACTTTCCAAATTAATTTAGTAATATTCAGAATAGATCATCAATCTCCCTTTCAGATGAAATCGAGCATGACTCAAGGATCATATACTTGGAAATTTATTTATCATGTGAGGTTCTCCAGAAACGAGTTTAAGACAGGCTGTATGGCCTATGAAAATCAAAATATAAACAGATGAAAAACCATTTTTTGTGGATTTGTCTTTTACTCCTCATAGGAGTGAGTTCTTGCAAGAGCCTTCAGGAAAAAGGGAATGAGCAGTTTCTCTCTGGGCAATATCAGTACGCTATCAACTCTTTTTCCCAAATACTGGCAGACGACCCTGACAACAAAGAGGCAAATCAGGTCATAGCTGAGAGTTACAGACTTTCTAATCGGGTTGAAGATGCTGCGCCTTATTATGAAAAGCTGGTAGAAGAGGACCCTACTTTTGAAAGCTATTACCGCTTGGGCCTAAGTTTGAAAGCTCAAGGTAAGGACGAGGAAGCCAAAGAAGCTTTCGAGAAAGCAAAGGGCTATACTCAGGATGAGACTTTTTTAGCGGAGACCCAACGCCAACTAGAAGCAATTAAATTATCTGAGGGAATCGAAGATTACTGGCCGTATCATGAGCTGTTGAATTATAAAGACTTAAATACGGCAGGGCCAGATTATGCACCTGTCATTTCTGAAGATTTTATATACTTTACTTCCGGACGACAGGCCAGTGGACTTTACCCTGCTGATGGATCTCCCTATACCAAATTATTCAGAGCTAGAGCTGACGGACTCAGGGTAGATGTGAGCGGCGCTCAGGCGCTTCCCGAATTCAAAAATGAAGAGGGGTTGAATCAGGCTGCCATTGCGATCAGTCCGGATGGAAACACCATTATTTATGCCCGCGGTAATTCTACTTCGGATAAGGATCTCCCTGAAACTGCGCTTTTTGTTTCATACTTCCGAGGTGGAGGCTTTACCCAGCCGATTTGGATGCCAGTAAATGAGGATGAGTTTTGGTGGAATTCCACACCAGCTTTCTCAGAAGATGGAGAGGAATTGTATTTTGCTTCGAACAGACCAGGAGGATATGGAGGAATTGATTTGTACAAAGCAACGAAGTTGGCAAACGGTGACTTCGGCAACCCAAAGAACTTAGGGCCTACTATTAATACGCCTGGCAATGAGCTTTTTCCTAGACCAATGGGAGATGGCAAATTCTTCTTTTCCTCGGATGGACATCCGGGCTATGGGAAACTTGATCTTTTCGTAGCCGAGAAAGATGCTTCTGGAACACAGGTGGTTAAAAACCTTGGAGAAAACTTCAACAGTAACAATGATGATTTCTCACTTTTCTTCACAGATTATCCAAAAGCTGGTTTCATTTCATCCAACCGTGAAGGCGGAATTGGAGACGATGATATTTACTTCTTTGAGGATAAAACTCCTAAGCCAAAAATCATCAATGTATTGCTGAATGTATATACTAAGCAGCGTGTAGCAGGAGAGGATGATGCTGTTTTGGAGCAAGCTAGAGTGGTTCTTTACGATAGCTTGAATAAGCAAGCTGGGGGAGATTTTTCTAATACTAGCGGTCGAGTGAGATTTACCTTGACACCAGATTCTGACTTTACGATTATCGCTTCCAAGAGTGGATATTTCTCTAAGTCAATTCCTTATACCACTACTGGAAAGACTCCTGATATTTCTACGCTTGTACAGGATGTGACTAACATTACCTTGGATACTACAATTGTATTGGATCAGCTGGTACTTGATCGTTCCATCGTTTTGGAAAATATTTATTATGATCTGGATAAAGCAGAGATCAGGCCTGATGCTGCTGCGGAGTTGGATAAATTGGTACAAATACTTAAAGACAATCCTTCAATCACAATCGAATTAAGCTCACATACCGATGATAGATCGAGTGATGCTTATAATCAGGATTTGTCTCAACGTAGAGCTCAATCTGCTGTAGATTACATCGTCTCTCAAGGTATTTCTGCAGACAGGTTAGTTGCGAGAGGCTATGGAGAAAGTCAGTTGATTATCGAGAATGCGAGTACAGAAGAAGAGCATCAGACGAATAGAAGAACTGAGTTTAAGGTGATTGAAATTAAAGAATAATAGATTCAAAGCAGTTTTAAAACCGGTCCTGTGACACGAACGCTGGCTAAAAAATAAAAAGAGCCTGATCGAAGCGATTCGATCAGGCTCTTTTGTTTTAATTAGGTGCTTAGCCAAGCAGCATAGTCTAATACTTTTTACTTGATACCTCTCACTTTTGACTTCCCCACAATATCTTTCACAATCATCCCTGCGTGTACCACACTGTTTTCAATAAAGAACTCTCTGGTATTGAGACCTCCACAAACCACTCCAGCAAGATAAACACCCGGCACATTTGATTCGTGCGTCTGCCCATTGTACTCAGGTTGGCATTTTTCATCTTCACTTAATTTTACACCCAATTGATTCAATAATCCGAAATTCGGCTTGTAACCAGTCATTGCTAAGACAAAGTCATTTTCTATCGTCACCTCACCTTCAGGAGTAGTAATGACAACTTCATGCTCACGGATTTCTTTGAGTGTCGATTTGGTAAAAGCTTTGATGGATCCTTCTTTGATGCGGTTTACGATGTCTGGTCGAACCCAATACTTCACTGCCTGATCCACCTCATCTTCCAGCAAAACCATACTTACCTCAGCGCCTTTTCTCCAAGTCTCGAGTGCCGCATCTACTGCGGAATTTGCTCCCCCTACTACTACAATTTTTTGGTTGATGAATGGCCAAGGCTCTTTGTAGTAATGCTTTACTTTGGGCAAATCTTCGCCCGGGATGTTCATCAGATTTGGCAAGTCGTAAAAGCCAGTAGCCATTGCTATATTCTTTGCCAGATATTCGTCCTTGGACGTTTTGATATGGAAGAGCTCCTCTTTTTTCTCCAAAGTCTCAACGGGCTCATAGAGCTTGATATTTAGATCAAAGTGGGAAAATATTCTGCGATAATATTCTAACGCTTCTGTTCTAGTCGGCTTATTTCCAATTGACATAAAGGGAATATTAGCCATTTCCAATCGGTCAGAAGTGGAGAAAAAAGTCATGTTGATTGGGTAATTATAAATAGAATTAGTCAATGCGCCTTTTTCAATAATCACATAATCCAATCCTGCTTTTCCTGCTTCCACGCCGCAAGCAAGACCAATAGGTCCGCCACCGACGATGAGCAAATCATATATTTTTTCTGCCATTAGGTCTTAGGTTTGATCGAGTTGAAATTTGAAATCCGTGTCATCATATAGCTCGGGATTCCATTGGTAGCTTCGTTGTTTGAGCTGCACCAGCCCAGACGTATGTTGAACCACGGCAGACGCCGAAACCGTTCCATAATTTCCTGACATTCTGATTAATTGTGCAGAAAGAGAAGTTTCCATTTCCAACGGCACTCCTGTATCAGGTAAATTTTCTTTCGGATAGGTTTCAGTTGACTTCAAAATGGATAAAAGGTCAGCGGTGGAAAAGGCAGTTTGGGTTAGTTGCTTAAGTTGAGTTTTAGCCAATTCAACTTTTGGCCAAGGATCATTTAATAAACCATTGCTAAGTCCGTAAATCCCAGGCTTCAATTCCAGAACTTCAGGTGCATAATTACTCAAGTAAAAAAGCTTGTGTCCATCGCTCACCAGCAAATTGAAGCCGTCATAAAGGTTTTGGTTCTCTTGAATGCCTTTCAAATACTCTTCAGGCGTAATATTAGTTTCCAGCCAATCTTGGACTAGCTTGCCTCTGCTTATTTTAGGCTTCCTAGGGTTACTGAAATCCCGATAGTTGGTCAGTAAAGACCATCTGCCATTTGGGTGAAAACCCATCCAAGTACCGCCACTTCTCAGGTCTTTTCCGGCACAAAAACCAGATTTCCAAAGATGAATTTTTTCGCTAGGCCGATCGAAAAACTCATCTCGATTGGCACTGATGATTAAAGGGAACTTGGGATTATTTTTCCAGGAAAAAGCTACAAGACACATGGCTAAAAATAAAGAAAAGGGCCGGAATTTCCGGCCCTAGGGTGATTATCCAACTTTTAATTCTTCAATGTTGGGGTAATCAGTGTACCCTTTTTCTCCAGGTGTGTAATACCTGTCTTTATCAGGACTAGCTAGTTCTGCATGCTCAGCGAAGCGCTCTACTAGATCAGGATTGGAAATATATAACGTGCCAAAAGCCACGGCGTCAGCATATCCTTCTTCAATCACTTTGTTTCCTTTCTCTTGGTCAAAACCAGCATTAATGACCAAAGTTCCTTTAAATAACGGTCTGAAATGCTTGGCTATTTCACTTACTAAATATGGAATGTCTGAAACATCCGAAAATGGCTCAGATAAGTGTAAATAGGCAAGATCGTAGGAATTCAGTTTTTCAACGATGTATTCAAAAGTTGGGATAGTTTCCTCATCAGCTTCCATTCCAAAAACCCCATTAAGTGATGGGTTTAATCTCAATCCGATTTTTTGCTCTGGCATCACCTCTTTTAGCGCATCAATAATTTCAAAAAGGATTTTTGCTCTGTTCTCGATTGATCCGCCATATTCATCCCTTCGGGTATTGCTGGTTGCATTAAAAAATTGATGAAGCAGATAGCCATTTGAACTGTGAATCTCAATTCCATCAAAACCGGCCTCCATTGCGTTTTTACCTGCATTTTTAAAGTCCTGAATCGTTTGCTTAATTTCTGCACGAGTCATTTCTTTCGGAGTGACAGTATCTTTAAAACCTTCCGGGGTATAAGATTTTTGATGCGGATTGATAGCGGAAGGTGCCAATGGCAAATCCCCACCATGAAAATCTGGATGCGAGATTCTTCCTACATGCCATAATTGTATGAAAATTTTCCCATCCTTATCATGCACTGCTTTAGTGACTCCTTTCCACCCTTCTACTTGAGCAGCTGAATAAATTCCAGGAGTATTAATGTAGCCTACTGCCTTTTTGGAAACTTGGGAGCCTTCCGTAATTATAAGACCAGCAGATGCTCGTTGTGCGTAATATTTCTCGTGAATATCAAAAGGTTTATTCGATGGATTAGCTGCACGACTTCTAGTCATCGGAGCCATCCATACTCTATTTTTTAACTCTAGTCCACCTGCGAGTGAAATGGGTTTTAATAATGCTTGATCGTTATTCATTTCGGTCGTTGGTTTAATTTCAAAAATTCAGTGTCTATACAACTAATGTCGAGACGGTAAAGTTCAATGAAAATCCTAAATCATGAATATTTGTCTCAAGGAATAAATCGTAATTCTTTCTATTATGCCTTCAAAACCTTTCCAATGAATAAAAACGGACACTTTTTTTGTAATGAAGCTAGGCAACAATCAGACTATTTATTTGTCTTAAAAAATTTTCTAAGTTTATTTATTCATAGTAAAATTCTGGTAAACAAGCTTTTAACACTTTTTAATACGATAATTATCGTAGATATTTTGAACTTACGATTCTCTTCGTATATCTTTGCTACGAAAGTTATCGTATAAACTCCCATGAGTAAGCCAACCGAATCAGAATTAGAAATACTTTCCCTTTTGTGGGAAATGAAAGAAGCTAGCGTCCGCCAAGTTCATGAGAGATTGGCAGAGATAAAGGATACTGGGTACACGACCACGCTGAAGACTATGCAGAATATGCATGCCAAAGGAATGGTCAATCGCAATGAAGAGCAACGAACTCATGTTTATCGCCCAATTACCAACCAAAAGGAGACCCAGAAGTCCCTCCTTAAAAACTTGGTGACTACTGCTTTTGGTGGCTCAGCGCAAAAATTGGTACTCCAGGCATTGGGTGAAGAAAACCCTTCCAAAGAGGAATTAGATGAAATAAGAGCATTTTTAGACCAACTAGAAAATAAGAAATAATGGATCTTTTAAACGACTGGGTATCGGAAAGTATATTGTATGCCATCGGCTGGACGCTCGTGCATTCACTTTGGCAGCTTGTCATTTTAGCAGCTGGACTTTGGTTAATGTTGAAAGTGTTTAGCAAGAAAAGCGCCGACTTCAAGTATAATTTAGGTTTGGCGGCTTTGTGTCTTTCAGTAGTTGCAGCATTTGGAACCTTCATTTACGAAGTTGCAAGTTTTGCACCTACACCACTTTTCGAGAGAATCAATAGATCATTTATCCCTGCGCAGACTGTTGAAGCTTCTTCTAGCATTGGAATGGAAGAATTTATCTACCTGGCAGTGGGATGGATTGAGCTTCAATTACCCTTGTTAGTCAATTTTTGGTTTTTGGGAGCTTTGCTCTTCCTTTTCCGTCTTTTCAATAGTCTTTCTGAAGTCCGAATGCTTAGAAAATCTTCCTCAGACCTTGAAGATTTCCAGTTGGAGAAAATGCTTTATCGCCTGATGGGCAAGATGAATATATCCAAGAACGTTGAGCTTCGATTGACTTGCTATGGAGTTTCGCCAATTACATTTGGCTTTCTCAAACCTATCATACTTATACCTGCAGGACTTATTTTGCAACTCACACCTGTGCAGTTGGAAGCGATCATCGCCCATGAATTGGCACATGTGAAGCGGAATGATTATTTGGTAAACCTATTTCAATCAGCTCTAGAAGTGCTTTTCTTTTATCACCCTTGTTACTGGTGGATGAATCAGACCGTCAAAGAGCTGAGGGAAAATGCTGCTGATGACTTAGCAGTTCAGGTAGGTGTAGTTCCCAAGGAGCTTGCACATAGTCTTGCTGAGGTGCTGAACTTTGCGAAGCAAAATCCTCCTGAGCTTGCCTTGGCAGCCGGAAAAAGAAGGAATCCAACCCTTCAAAGAATCAAAAGAATTCTGGGCCATCCCGCTCAGACCTATCCACAAAACCCTATTATTTCTATCCCTATGCTACTAACACTCTTATTAAGCGCTGGCCTGATGGCTACCGCACAACAGGACGTTTCCGTCTCTGTTGAGAAAATGAATCCTGTTACAGTTGATGTGAATGCAGAAATGCAAGCAATTGCTGAGGTTGAGAAAAATATCAATGTCAATGTCAATTCAAACATCAATACCAATCTGAATGTCTCGGTAGACACTATTGTTGATAATGAAGTTAAAAAGGTTGTTATCACTGATGGAAAGCCAACTTATGTAAACTCTAAAAATCAAGTCGTAGAATATCAATACGCCAAGCCGGAGCATGTTATGATTAAAGGAGACACCATTATTACTAAAGGTGATACAATAGTTATAAAGAAAGGTAAGAACGGCTCTTACGTGTATAAGCAAAATGGTAAGACGATGGTTTTAGAAGATATGCCAGCATTGGATTTAGCCCCAATGCCTCCCTTCCCTGCTGAGACGATGGCCCCAATGATGGATTTTGCTATGGCACCTATGCCTCCAATGGATTTTGAAATGGCGCCAATGGTAGATTTTGAAATGGCAGCAATGCCAGCTATGGAATTTGTGATGTCTGATATGCCTATGATGGATTTCGTAGTTTCACCTCCTATGGATTTCGCTTTTTTTGGAAATTCTTTTTCTCCTAAGGACACGATTAATATGACCAAAGCGGAAAAAGAGAAGTGGGCTAAGGATATGGAGAAGAAGGCAGAGGAGTATGCCAGGAAAATGGAGAACTGGCAAGCAACTATGCAACCTAAAATGGAAGCCTTTCAAGAAAAAATGGAAGAGTGGCAGAGAGCCAATGAGCCGAGAATGGAAGAATACCAGGCAAAAATGGCTGAGTGGCAAAAAGCTATGAAGCCAAAAATGGAGGAATTCGAGAAGAAGATGGAGGCATGGCAGAAAGCTAATGAGCCGAAGATGAAAGAGTTCGAAGCTAAAATGGAAGCATGGCAAAAAGCTAATGAGCCAAAAATGAAGGAGTATGAGGAGAAAATGAAGGCTTGGGAGAAAGAGATGCAGCCAAAAATGGAAGAGTTTCAGCGAAAGATGGAAATCTGGCAGAAAGAGAACGCAGCCAAAATTGAGGCTTACCAGAAAAAATTAGAAGAACAATTAAAGAAAAAAGACGATAACAAATAGAACTGACGTTCTTCTTAAGATATACCTGAAAAGGTAATTGTGTGTTGATGCTTTGAAAAAGACTTGCCCGTTGGACAGGTCTTTTTTCTTGTATTCTTTACTTTGGAATCAATGCCTTAAGATCGTCAAGGGTATTTGCCTCTTCGATTGATTTATCCTGTCTCCAGCGATGGATTCTGGGAAAGCGAACGGCAACGCCACTTTTATGACGGTTTGAAAAAGCAATTCCCTCAAATGCGAGTTCAAAAACAAGCGTTGGGGTAACGCTGCGGACTGGGCCAAATCGCTCCAAAGTGGTCTTTTTGATGATTTTATCTACTTCTGCAAACTCTTTATCTGTCAGGCCTGAATATGCTTTGGCAAAAGTTACCAGCTCCATTTCTCCAGTTTCATTGGGTTGCCAAAGGCCAAAAGTATAATCGGTAAATAAGTTTGTTCTCCTTCCATGGCCACGCATCGCATAAGTAAGCACGGCATCAATCGTGAGCGGATCAGTTTTCCACTTCCACCAATCTCCTTTTTTCCGGCCGACTTGATAGGATGCAGATTTCTTCTTCAACATCAAGCCTTCACTTCTTTTGTCCCTTGACAGCTTTCGCTCGGCAGCTACTTCCTCCCAAGAAGTGAATTCCATTTGATCTGAAATATGCAAAGCTGGATGGTTTGTTTTCATGACCAAAGTTTCCAAGATAGCCCTTCGTTCCAGATAGCTCAATGCTCTAATATCCTCGCCATTATACTCTAGTAGGTCATATACTTTAAAAATTACGGGGACTTTTTGTAGAATACTCTTGCTAACACTTTTTCTTCCTATTCGAGTTTGAAGGTCATTAAATAGCCCGATTTGACCGTCGATGAATGCTAAAATTTCCCCATCGATGACTGTGCCTTTTGGTAAGAAATTCACCAATTCTGCGATTTCAGGATACTTATCTGTAACTAATTCCTCACCTCTGGACCAAACGAAAATCTCACCTTTTCTGGAAATCACCTGGCCGCGAATGCCGTCCCATTTGTGCTCCGCTACCCAATCGGCCACATCGCCAAGTTCGTTCAAGTCATTTTCTAAGGCATAAGCCAGGTAAAATGGATAGGGTTTGGAAACATAGGCTTGTTCATTTCTGCCATAAACCAATTCTTCAAAAGTAGTTGTGGCGGGACTCCAGTCTCCCATCAAACGGTAGGCAAGCTCATCTTGAGGGACAGAAGTGACTTGAGAAAGTGCCTTCGTCATAAGCTTTTGGCTGATCCCGATACGAAAGGAACCTGTGAGTAATTTCGTGAATACAAATCGTGAATAGTAGTCAAACTGCAGCCACATGTGCTGCACATATTCTTTCTTTTCGAGATTAGTTTTGGGCTTCAATAAAACGAGTTCATCCAGAATAGTGCTCAGTGATTTTTCACTTGTGTGGAAATCACTTGGTACGACTAAGGCTATAGACTCAGCCAAGTCTCCCACGATATGATAGCTTTCTTCGAAAAGCCAAAGTGGAATCTCAGCGAGTTCTGCTGCATAAACTCGAAGTAAGGTAGTATTTACAGGACGTGGTGGTCTTCGGTGGGATAGAATTGCCACCGTCCACAGCTTGTCTTTCTCATTGGCTTCACCAAAGTATGCAGCCAAAGCAGCGACTTTCTGGTTTGTCTTGTTGGTTGAGTCCAGCTTTTCGATCAGTTGAGCGAATTGTTTCATGCTGATTGGATGGCTTCAGTTGCAGGAATTTCCTCTCGTTCTCCCTCATAATCGGTGTTTTCTGTGCTGGCATCGTATCCAATTTCCCGAAGGTACTTGCTGAAAATATCGGTATAACCGTGTGTGCAAATCACACGAGTTGCTCCGCTTTCTTTGATGCTTTGCAATAAACCCTGCCAATCACAATGGTCTGATAGCACAAAGCCTTTATCTGTAGCTCTTCGTGACCTTGCTCCGCGAAAAGCCATCCAGCCACTACAGGTTCCTGTTTCGAATGGCACCATTTTCCGCACCCAAGGCGAGCCATGCGCACTTGGAGGAGCTACTACCATATTGCCTCTGATTTCCTTCCCTTCAGTTTCTTTGGTGATTAGATGTGTTTCTGGCATTTGTAATTGTGGGCGGAGAACTTCCGTCATATTTTCTACGGCGCCATGGGTGTAGATTTTCCCTATGGATGGATCCAAATGCTTGAGAATCCGCTGAGCTTTTCCAAGAGTATAGCCAAACAATACAGAAGTTTTACCTTCTTCTTTGTTGCTTCTCCACCAGGCATTGATCTCTTCAAATACTGTTGCTTGAGGTTTCCATTTGAAAGCAGGAAGTCCAAAGGTGCATTCAGTAATCAAGGTATTGCACTTAATAGGCTCGTAGGGCGTGCAGACTCCGTCATCTTCGGTTTTGTAGTCTCCAGTAAAAACCCAGACTTCACCTTTGTATTCTACTCGTACCTGTGATGACCCTATGATGTGCCCTGCTGGATGAAGACTAAATGTGACTCCATTGACTTGAAAAGGCTCATTCCAGCTAATTCCTTGGACATGTATATCTCCAAGTCTATGGCGAATGATGGGGATGTTACTATGGTGTGTGAGGTATTTCTTGTGGCCAGACCTCGCATGATCCGAATGTCCATGCGTGATGATAGCCTTATTTACTGGCCTCCAGGGATCAATATAAATCTGAGCTTTTGGGCAGTAAATACCCTTGGAATTAAAAATTAAAAGATCTGACTGCTTCATTTTCTGAGATTAATATAGCTAGCTAAAGAATAATCAAACGACGAATCGCGGGATTCAATCAATTGGGTTAGCTATGAGGGACAACCTTCCTAACAAATTTGACGGGAAAAAGTATATGACTGTTAAGATTTAAAGAAATTCCATTTAACCTCAACTTTTTAAAATCTCTTTAATCAATTAAAAATATCCTCAATTCCCGAATGTGATTCCCCAAATTGACGAAAAAACTGTAAGTAATCTCCGGTGAATCTTTCATAAAATGCCTTTAGGAGTGTTTAGAGGCTGTTTTAGGGAATAACTATTGCTTTGGCACAAGTTGTGGATTTAGTAGGATAAGAAATTAATTTTTAACCTAAACGAAAAATATCATGAGTTCATTTGAAGATAAAATAAAAGGAAATTGGAACGAGATTAAAGGTAAGTTGAAGCAGGAATACGGTGAATTGACCGAGGATGACTTGATGCATGACGAAGGGAGAGCAGACGAGCTTTTAGGAAAAATCCAGCAGAAAACGGGTAAATCCAAAGAGGAAGTAAAATCCTTTATAGATAGTATCTAATTTCAAAAAATCAGATCAATTAATAAAAGCACTCTCATCGCGAGGGTGTTTTTTTTGTGCATTGCCAAATGTATTTTCGGATCAATAGTCCATGACATTTGGAAAGATTTTTTAATTCTAAAGATTTTTGAAATTGAAATCTGTAGTTGTGGTTTTTATTAAAATTAATGCTCGAATTTTTGCATTGTGGGTTTATTCCCCACTTTACTCTTGATTTTTAATAAATCCTGGGAAATCCCCCCACTTTTCATTTGTTGTCACTCCTATAATAGAATAGATATTTTTTTCTAGCCAGATAAAATGGCTAAAACGCTCTATTTTGCCCCATTTTGGGGAAGATCTAACCTCTTTCTAATCAATAGGATACAATGAAAAAAAACAGTGAATTTTTCATATAAATATTGGGATGGAATAAAGATTTGCCTACTTTTAAGTCAAAGTGGGAAATTGTGGAGGAAAGTGGTAGAAAGTGAAAGTCATTTTATTACTTTTGTCTTTACCACAAACTCATCATTCTAAAGAGTACAGGAAATTATGTTCAACAGTCAATACGATTGCAAGCTAGACCCCAAAGGGCGTTTGGTTTTGCCGGCCAAGATAAAGGCGGCAATACCGGAGGCTAATGGGAGTGCGCTTATGCTTCGCATGGCTGAAGATAGGTGCCTGGCACTTTATACCATAGTGGAATACAAAAAACTGGAGAATCAAATCAAGTCTCTGAACATCAATAACGCTGAACAGCGATTGTTGCAAAGGTCTTTTTTCAATTCAGTAACTGACGTGGAATTGGATAGCGCTGGCAGATTGCTGGTGCCAAAGCATTTTCAAATCTACGCAGGGCTAGAGAAAGACATCATGGTAGTAGGAAACGGAACTCGTATAGAGATCTGGAATACTGAAAACTACCTGAATAATATAATCAAGGATCCGGCGGACTTGTCTAGCCTGATGGAAAAGCATCTCTCTTAATCTCATGACGGAGTCTATTTATCATATACCAGTGATGCTAGCCCAATGCACTGAAGGATTGTCTATTGATCCCAATGGGGTTTATGTAGACGTGACGTTTGGCGGAGGTGGACATTCCCGTGAGATTTTGAAGCATTTGGACAAAGGTCATTTGTATGGCTTTGATCAGGATGTGGATGCTGAAGCAAATATTCCTGCATCAGACAACTTCACCTTCATCGCTGCCAATTTCAGGGATTTGAAAAAATACCTACGGCTTCATGGAGTGAAGAAGGTTGATGGGGTATTGGCGGATTTGGGGATTTCATCGCATCAGATCGATGAGCCGAGCCGAGGATTCTCTACCCGATTCAGTGGAAGCTTGGATATGCGCATGAATCAGTCGGCAGAGGTTTCTGCAAAAGAAGTTCTGAATACTTACGATGAGGGTCGGCTTCACAAGATTCTTGGGATGTATGGTGAGGTGAAAAATGCGAAGACGTTGGCGCAAGCTATAGTCTCCGAACGAACCTCCCAGCAATTTGAGACGACAGAGGGTTTTACTTCTTTTCTGAAAAGATACGCCCCAAAAGGCAAAGACTTTAAATACTACGCGCAAGTCTTCCAGGCTTTGCGAATAGAAGTGAACGATGAGATGGGGGCTTTGGAGGAAATGCTACTTGAAGCAGTAGATATTCTCAAGCCAGAAGGGCGATTGGTGGTGATGAGCTATCATAGTTTGGAAGATCGCTTGGTGAAAAACCTGATGATCAAAGGGAAATTCCAAGGTGAGGTGGAGAAGGATTTTTACGGAAATCTAATACGACCTCTCGAGCCAATCAGCAGAGGTGCTGTAGTAGCTGATGCAGAAGAAATAGCATCGAACCCAAGAGCAAGAAGTGCGAAACTCAGAATTGCTAAGAAGACGGAGATATGAGCAATAACACATTCAGGAAAAAATTGAAATCGGGCAACAAGCCAAAAGGTGGTCCTCGCAAATCCATTTTCACATGGATGGAAGAGAAGCTCGATGTTACTGGAATCTTGGGTGAAGGAGTGCCTGTCCAATTGGTTCCGCCGGTTGGATTTGTGGCTTTATTGGCTTTGGTCTACATCTGGAGCAATCACCGCGCTGAAAATATGGTGCGCAAAATCGAAAAGGCACAGCAGGAAGTAGAAGATCTAAGAGCAGATGTGACTACGCTGGAAGCAGAATACATGCTTAGCAGCATGCAGTCAGAAGTAGCGAAGCGCGTAGCTGAGCAAGGAATAGTAGAACTCAATCAACCACCGATTAAAATCGAGGTAGAATAGTGAATTTTAAACGATCCATATTGATCCGAGTACGGGTGGTGTTCATCCTCATAGCGCTGATCTCTGCGCTAATCCCGTATAAAATCGCCAAGCTTCAAATGGCGGATGGAGACGTATGGCGTGAAAAAGCCGAAACAATCAACTTCCAATATCGGGAAGTGCCAGCTACTCGTGGCAACATCTACGCAGCTGATGGAAGCTTACTAGCTACCAGTTTGCCTTTTTATAGAGTTGCACTAGATCCAACTATCGCAAAGTCTGATCGCTACAAAGCTGGAATTGATTCGCTTGCTAGAAAGCTTTCCGGATACTATAAGGATAAGTCGGCTGACTCTTATAAGAGAATGATTAATGACGCCAGGCTGGACAACAAACGGTATTTGGTGCTGAATAGAAAGCAAATCGGATATCAAGGAATGCAGGAAATGTCCAATTGGCCAATTTTCAGAGAAGGAAGATTAGGGGGTGGAGTTATTTTCGAGAAAGTAGAAAAAAGATATAGACCGTTTAATTCCCTTGCCAGCCGTACAGTTGGCTTTTTGAATGAAGACCAATATGGCGCAGGAATCGAGTACAGTTTCAATAATTACCTTCAAGGGCAGGATGGGAAAGCACTTTTTCAACGCCTAGCTGGGGGAAGCTGGAAGCCGGTCTTCGATGCAGAAGATGTGAAGCCTGAGAATGGCTACGACGTGACTACGACCTTGGATGTGAACATTCAGGACGTGGCCGAAACAGCTTTGAGACGTCAACTGACTGATCGTGATGCGGAATTTGGTTCTGTGATTGTGATGGAAGTGAAAACCGGTCAAATCAAGGCGATCACCAATTTGCAAAGAAACACGAGTGGCAATGGCTACGGTGAAAACTACAATTTTGCAATTGGAGATCAGGGAAACACAGAGCCTGGCTCAACTTTCAAACTGCTTTCCATGCTTGCGCTTTTGGAAGAGAACAAGATCACGCTGGACGAAACGGTAGAAACTGGAAACGGTGCCCACAAATTCTATAACCAAACCATGCGTGATGCAAAGAATGGTGGTTATGGAACCTTGACCATTCGTGAGGCATTTGAGAAATCTTCTAATGTTGGGATCTCAAAATTGGTGGACGAGCATTTTGGCTCCAGCCCTTCCAAATTCATGGCTTACATCGATAAGGTTGGATTGAGAGAGCCTTTTGGTTTTCAGCTGATCGGCGAAGGCAAGCCTTTTTTCAAAAAACCTGGTGAAAAAGATTGGTATGGAACTTCGCTTCCATGGATTTCTATTGGATATGAAGTTAAGCTAAACCCACTTCATACCCTTGCCTTGTACAATGCAGTGGCGAATGGTGGAAAAATGATGAAGCCGTACATCGTGAAATCTATTTCCAAAGGAAACAGGATTGAGCAACAGTATGAGCCTGAGGTGGTTCGAAAGCAGATTGCTTCTGAGAAAAACATCAAACTTCTCCAAGAACTTTTGGAAGGTGTGGTGGTACGAGGCACAGCAAAAAATATCGCCAACACTGATTACCGAATCGCTGGCAAAACCGGTACTGCCCAGAAGTTGGTCAATGGGCAATACACGAGAGTTTATTACACCAGTTTCGCTGGTTATTTCCCTGCCGATAATCCTAAGTATTCCATGGTCGTGGTCATTGACAGTCCAAAAGGCTTTGCAGCCTATGGAGGAGACGTTTCTGCACCGGTTTTCAAAGAAATAGCAGACAAAATTTATGCGCTTGATATTGAGCTAAACCCGGAAAATCAACAAGAGATATTTAGAGCTGAAGCTGAGGGTACGCAATTGCCTTATGTGCAGGCTGGGAAAGCGGAAGAACTTCAAGAGATATTCCAAGAATTAGGATTGAAAGCCTCGGCAGCCAATCCAGAAGAGTGGGTGAAGACAGTTTCTCGTGAAGCGAGCGTGGAAATGAATGCCAATGACACAGACAAGTCACTTGTCCCAGATGTGTCGGGACTTCCGCTGCGTGACGCACTTTTCATTCTGGAAAACAAAGGAATGAAAGTCAACTATACAGGAAAAGGCAGAGTGAAAGGGCAGTCGATTTCGCCTGGATCTGCCTTGACTCCAAATGCAACAATTAATCTGGTATTAGGATAAATGAAAGTACTGAAAGACATATTATATAAAGTATCACTTACCTCTACCACTGGAGATATGGAGTTGGGGGTGAAAGATATTGTCTTTGACAGCCGTCAGGTGACTGAGGGAAGTGCTTTCGTAGCGATCAAAGGTACGCAGGTAGATGGCCATGAATTCATTGAGAAAGCTATTGGACTTGGAGCTCAGAGCATCGTTTGTGAACAATTGCCTGAGAAAATATTAGATGGCGTAACCTATGTGCAAGTAGTGAATTCTGCCAGAGCATTAGGCATTATGGCTAGCAATTACTTTGATAATCCTTCGGAAAGTATCAAAGTAGTCGCCATTACAGGCACGAATGGCAAGACCACCACAGCTACGCTTTTGCATCAGCTTTTCATGCGGATGGGCTACAGCACTGGCTTGCTTTCCACTGTAGAAAATAAGATTAATGAAACTGTAATTCATGCAACTCACACTACACCCGACGCGGTAAGTGTGCAGGCTTTGCTTCGCAAAATGGTGGAGGAAGGCTGTACGAATTGCTTTATGGAAGCGAGTTCTCACGCGATTGTGCAAGAGAGAATAGCAGGATTAAAGCTTGCAGGGGCTGTTTTTACAAATATCAGCCATGACCATTTGGATTACCATGGCACGTTTGACGAGTACATAAAAGCAAAGAAGAAGCTGTTTGATGAGCTTCCTAAAGACGCTTTTGCACTAGTAAACGGAGATGACAAGCGTGGAGCAGTGATGCTTCAGAATTGCAAAGCATCACATCAGTATTTCGCACTAAAGTCTCCTGCAGAATTCAAAGCAAAAATCATATCGAATACACTTGAAGGCCTTGAGCTGGATATCAATGGGAAATTGATCTGGTTCCGAATGATAGGTGCATTCAATGCTTACAATCTTTTGGGTGTTTTGGGCGTCACAGTTCTTTTGGGTGAAGAGGAAGATGAAGTACTTCGTGAGCTCTCTGGCATCCGCGGAGCAAAAGGTCGATTCGATAGAATTTCTATTGCGGGCATCACAGCAATCGTGGATTATGCGCATACGCCTGATGCTTTAGACAATGTCTTGAAAACCATAAACGGCGCAAGAACTGGTGGAGAGCAATTGATCACAGTGGTTGGCTGTGGCGGGAATCGGGACAAAACCAAGCGTCCTGTGATGGCAAAAATAGCTGTTCAGGAAAGCGATAAAGCAATTCTTACTTCTGACAACCCTCGATTTGAGGAGCCGGAAGCAATACTGAAAGATATGCAGGCTGGCGTAGGTCCGTCTGAAATCAGGAAGACATTATCCATTGTGGATCGCAGAGAGGCAATTAAGACTGCTTGTATGCTTTCGCAAAAAGGAGATATAATCCTTATCGCTGGCAAAGGCCATGAGGATTATCAGGAGGTCAAAGGAGTGAAGCATCACTTTGATGATACTGAAGTAGTAACAGAGTTTTTACAACAATTGAACCAGAGCTGAGATGTTATATCCACTTTTTGATTATTTGGACAAAGTACTTGATATCCCAGGGACAGGGGTGTTTCGTTATATCTCATTCCGTGCTGGAATGGCATCGCTTTTTTCTTTAATCATAACCATCTCCTTTGGTCACAAAATTATCGCTTGGATCAGAAATAAGCAGATCGGTGAGACGGTAAGAGATTTAGGCTTGGAAGGGCAGCAGGAGAAGAAAGGTACTCCAACTATGGGTGGTTTGATGATCATGGCGGCCATTTTGATCCCGACTTTACTCTTTGCAGATCTTAATAATATCTACATCATCCTTTTGCTGATCACCACAGTTTGGCTTGGAGGGATTGGTTTTGTGGATGATTACATCAAAGTTTTCAAGAAAAACAAGGAAGGACTTGCAGGAAGATTTAAAATCATCGGTCAGATCGGTATCGGCATTATCGTAGGTTCCACGCTTTATTTCAACGAAAGTGTAGTTATCCGTGAATTCCCAAATTCTGTTTCTATAGAAGAAGGTGTGGTAGAAACCTCGGTTTACAGAGATGTGAAAGTGGCTAAAACTACCATTCCATTTACCAAAAATAACGAGCTGAATTACGAGACTTTGCTTGGCTTTATGGGCGAAGCGATGACTCCAATTCTATACATTTTCGTGGTGACGTTCATTATCACGGCTGTTTCAAATGGTGCAAATATCACCGATGGAATTGATGGGCTTGCGGCGGGAACCTCCGCCATTATCGGGTTGACGATTGCGATTTTCGCGTACATCAGCGGTAATGCTATTTTCTCTTCTTACCTCAATATCATGTATATCCCCAACTCGGGTGAGCTCGTGATTTTTGCTGCGGCATTCATTGGTGCCTGTGTGGGATTTCTTTGGTATAACGCCTATCCGGCCCAGGTTTTTATGGGCGATACAGGCAGCTTGATGCTTGGAGGAGTGATTGCGGTTTTGGCTTTGACGCTTCGCAAAGAATTACTTATTCCAGTAATGTGCGGAGTCTTTGTAATCGAAAATGTCAGTGTGATGCTCCAAGTGGGCTACTTCAAATACACCAAGAAAAAATACGGGGAAGGCAGAAGGATTTTCCTGATGTCTCCACTTCATCATCATTACCAAAAGAAAAATATCCCTGAAGCCAAGATCGTAACCCGATTCTGGATTGTGGGGATTCTTTTGGCAGTGATCACTTTGGCAACACTAAAACTTAGATAATAAATATGAACAGAATAGTCGTTCTGGGTGCAGGAGAAAGCGGAGTGGGAGCAGCAATGCTTGCCAAGCAGAATGGCTATGTCGTTTTTGTATCGGATGCTGGGCAGATTTCTCCCGCTAGAAAGGAAGAAATGGAGCGATTGGAGATTCCATATGAAGAAGGCAAACATTCCGAAGTCAAAGTGTTGAGTGCCGACTTGATCATTAAGAGTCCTGGGATTTCTCCAAAAACAGAAATAGTAGCTAGGGCATTGATCATTGGGATTCCAATTATCGACGAATTGGAATTTGCCTTCGGTTATTCCAAAGGAAAGGTGATTGCGATTACTGGAACCAATGGAAAGACTACCACGACTTTGCTTACTTACCATCTGATGAAAGAAGCGGGTTTAGATGTGGGACTAGCTGGAAATGTAGGCAAAAGCTGGGCTGGCCAACTACTTGAAGGAGATCATGACTATTGGGTGATCGAGTGCAGTAGCTTTCAAATCGACGGTTTCCAGACTTTCAAGCCTAGCATTGCGATTCTGACCAATATCACGCCTGATCACTTGGATCGCTACGATTATCAGATTGATAAATACATGGATTCCAAGTTTGGGATCTTCAAAAATATGACTTCAGCTGATCAAGCCATTTTCTTCGCAGAAGACTATTTGACTTTGGAAGGATTGAAGACCAAAACAATTCCTGCAACCCAAAACTGGATTTCACTCGAGCAAGCGCAGCAAAGTGGAGGCTATTTATCCAGACTCACGCTTGAGATGAAAATAGCAGGGAAATCAGCTCAAATTCCGATGGATTCTCTTTCCATCAAAGGAAAGCATAATGTGCTAAATGCACTTTGCGCCGGAACTGCAGCACTTTGTGCCGGGGTAACCGAATCTCAGATGATCGCAGGTTATCAAACCTTCAAAAACGCGCCACACCGAATGGAGGAAGTCAGAGAAGTCGACGGCGTGAAATTCATCAATGACAGCAAAGGGACTAATGTGGAAGCTACTGCTTACGCCTTGGCAAGCTATGAGAATCCTTTGATTTGGATCGCTGGTGGGGTGGATAAGGGTAACGAATACTCAGTACTCAAGCCTTTGGTAAATGAAAAAGTGAAGTCGCTGATTTGCTTGGGCAAGGACAATGATAAACTAAAAACAGCTTTTGCAGGAGATATAGCTGATATCCGGGAAACTCAGGATATCCGGGAAGCAGTGAGTTGGGGCCAAGAACTAGGCAAGCCTGGAGATATTGTATTGCTATCGCCTGCATGCGCAAGTTTTGACCTATTCAAAAATTATGAAGACCGCGGAAATCAATTCCGCGCAGCTGTAGAAAACCTTAAAACCAAAGCCATCTCATGAGTGAGTTTAAAGCATGGATAGATAGGAATTTCAAAGGCGACCCGATCATTTGGGGCATTGTCATTCTATTGTCGCTTTTCAGTATTCTGGTAGTGTATTCCGCTACGGGCTCTTTGGCGTATAAATATGCGGGAGGAAATACAGAGATCTACCTGATCAGACATTCCATGTTGATTTTCGTGTCGCTGGTGGTGATGTGGTTTGCCCACAAAATTCCTTACAGAAAGTATGCAGTTTACGCTCGATTGGGAGTGATTATATCTATCCCACTTTTGCTGGTGACTTATTTGTTTGGTTCCAATATCAATGAGGCAAATCGCTGGATTACCATTCCGGTAATTAACCAAGCATTTCAGCCTTCAGATTTAGCAAAATTGGCCTTGATAGCTTCGATTGCGGGTATGCTTGCAAGACGTCAAAATAATATCAAGGACTTTAAGAGCACTTTCGTGCCTATCATTATTGCGATAGGATTGATCAGTGGATTGATCGCTATGGCAAATTTCTCAACGGCAATTCTTCTATTGATTACGTGCTTGCTCATCATGTTCATAGGGCGAGTTCCTGTGAAATATTTAGCAATGGTGTTAATGGTTGGCGCATTAGGATTGACAGCTGCTGGATTCATAGGACAAAGAGGAGCAACTCTTGTATCCCGGGTTGAAGACTTTATGAACAAGGATGAAATCCCATTCCAGGCTGAGCAATCTTACATCGCAATCGCAACTGGAGGAATAGGAGGAAAAGGCCCAGGAAATTCTGAGCAGAGAAACTCGCTTCCGCATCCTTACTCGGATTTTATCTATGCCATCATCATCGAGGAATATGGTCTGATCGGAGGATTCTCCGTGCTATTCCTATACCTCGCCTTGCTTTACCGGGGCATGCGTATCGTGGCAAATTCAAATAAAGCATTTGGTGGATTGCTATCTGCGGGACTGAGTTTCGCATTGGTGATCCAAGCCTTAGTGAATATGGCTGTGGCCGTTGGCTTGGGTCCGATAACAGGCTTGCCACTGCCACTACTAAGTATGGGGGGGACCTCTTTGGTTTTCACTGGAATATCGCTGGGAATTATCCTTTCGGTAAGCCGTGGAGATCATCAGGATGAATCGCAGACTAGCTCTGCTTTTGGGAATAAAACACGACTTAAAACCGCATAATTATTAACGCACAGCGCACATATCGCATTTTGATCAGTGGTGGAGGTACCGGAGGACATATCTATCCGGCTATCGCTATTGCCCATGCCTGGAAGGAAAAACATCCTGCCAGCGAGATCTTATTTGTGGGTGCTTTGGGCAAAATGGAAATGCAAAAAGTACCAGAAGCTGGATACAAAATAAAAGGTCTTCCGGTGGCTGGATTGCAAAGAAGTTTGTCTCTGGAAAACCTTAAGTTTCCTTTCAAATTATTGAAAAGCCTGACCCAAGCTTCGAAAATCATTAAGGATTTCAATCCAGATGCGGTAGTAGGAGTCGGAGGCTATGCAAGTGGTCCGGTACTTTATGCTGCGCAAAAGAAAGGAATACCAACGCTGGTTCAAGAACAAAATTCTTATGCCGGTTTGACTAATAAAATTTTGGCCAAGCGAGCTAAGAAGATCTGTGTGGCTTATCCTGAAATGGATCGCTTTTTCCCAGCTGACAGAATTGCCTACACAGGTAATCCAGTTCGCAAGGATATCCTGGATTTATCTGGAAAAAGAGAGAAAGCAATTGTCCATTTCGGACTTGATACTGATAAGAAAACAATTCTTGTTTTGGGAGGCTCACTTGGAGCTAGAACACTGAATAATGCGGTACTCGCCGATATGCAAAAGCTGGAGGCTGAGGGCTATCAGGTGCTATGGCAGAGCGGTAAGTTTTATTTCCAGGAAATGAAATCCAAGCTGGCTGAGTCAGGATTGAAGAATATTCACCTGAATGAATTTATACGCGAGATGGATTTGGCTTATGCGGCGGCTGATGTGATTGTGTCGAGAGCTGGCGCATTGTCAGTTTCTGAGCTTTCTCTCGTGGGCAAGCCGGTGATTTTCATCCCGTCTCCAAATGTGGCTGAGGATCATCAGACCAAAAATGCCATGGCTTATGTAAGCCACGATGCCGCATTGCTTTTGAGAGATTCAGAAGCCGTAGGCGCTTTGGAACAAAAAATAATGGAGCTAATGAAGGACACTCAACTGTCTGAGTCATTAGGGAAAAATATAAAGAATCTGGCTAAGCCGAATGCGGCCAACGCCATAGTGGAGGAAGTAGAACTATTGATCGCATGAGTTTCGAAGGAATAAATAGCGTCCATTTGCTCGGTATTGGTGGCATTGGCATGAGCGCCTTGGCTCGCTGGTTTCGCCATGAAGGATATGCCGTGTCTGGCTATGACCGTACACCTTCGCCGCTGACCGATGAGTTGATCACTGAAGGGATGCAAATTTCTTTCGATGACAAACAAGAAACTATCCCAAGTTCAGTTACAGGGAATCCTGAAAAAGCACTGATCATTTGGACTCCGGCTATGCCGAAGGAAAGTGCTCAGTTGAATTTCTTCAGAGATCATGGCTTCCAAATTAAGAAAAGATCTGAGGTGCTAGGTATAGTAACGAATAAGTACTACACCATCGCAGTAGCTGGGACACATGGCAAGACAACCACTTCTTCCATGATCGCTCACATGCTGAAATCTGCAAAGAAATCTGTGGTGGCTTTCCTTGGCGGAATCACTCAAAACTACCAGAGCAACTTGATTTTGGGAGGCAAAAAGTCTAAAGACCCCACATTAGTGGTAGTGGAAGCAGATGAGTTTGACCGCTCATTTCTAAGACTTCATCCAAATGAGATTGTGCTTACTAGCGCTGATCCTGACCACTTAGACATCTACGGAGACGAGCAGCATATCCTCGATGGATTCCTTGAGTTCGTCAATCTGGTAGATAAAAAAGGCAGGCTATACATACAGCAGCATGCCGCGCAAAGACTGGGAGAAGGTAAACTTCCAAAAGTCTCAACTCGGGAATACGGATTAAGATCATCTGGGATCAGCGCAGAAAATATTCAGGCAAGACCAGGGTCATTTGTATTTGATTATGTGGATGGCAAAAATGAAATCAAGGGTTTAGAGTTGTTCATCCCAGGATTTCATAACGTGGAAAATGCCTTGGCTGCTATTGCAATTGCCTTGGATCATCAGATATCTGAGGAGCAAATCAGGAAAGGAATTAGCTCATTCAAAGGAGTAAAGAGAAGATTTGAGATTCATGTAAATGAAGGAAATCAGGTCTTCATCGATGATTATGCGCATCATCCTGAGGAGATCCGAGCATGCTTGAGTTCTGTTCGTGCGATGTTTCCAGCTAAAAAGCTGACAGTGATTTTCCAACCTCACTTGTTTTCCCGCACGAGAGATTTTGCCGAAGGCTTCTCCGAAAGTCTATCCTTGGCAGACTCGGTGATTTTGTTGGATATCTATCCAGCAAGGGAGCTTCCAATTGAGGGAATTACCTCTGCTATGCTTCTTGAAGGCATTAATACGGGACATAAAGAATTGGTTTCCAAAGAGAATTTGATAAACCATTTGGATCAGACTTCTCCGGAAGTTTTGGTGACACTGGGAGCTGGTGATATCGATCGTCTGGTGCCAGTAATAGCATCATGGATGAAAGAAGGACTTAACCGATACGCATTATGAAGAGGGCCAATATAAAGAAAGTGCTTGCTTTTGTAGTGCTCACATTGGTGCTGGTGGGGTTTATTGGTTTTGTGGAAAAGCAAACCCTGTATAAAACCTTCCAAGGTACTGAGATTGACATTGAAGGAGTAAGTGGAGTTTATTTCGTGGAAGATGCTGAGATCGCTAAGATCCTCAGTGAAGCCTTTCCAGACTTGAAAGCTGGGTTGATGCTGGAAGAGGTTCCGATGAAGGCAATCGAAGCTAGACTACTGGGTCATCCATTTGTGAAGTCGGCTGAGGCGATGCTGGGTCAGAAGGGGATTTTGAATTTGAAGATCAGCCAGCATCAGCCGATTGCAAGAATTGCGCAGCCTTTAGGCGCAGATGGATATATCACAACGGAAGGAAAAGTCATTCCTACTTCGACTTCATACACTAGTCGAGTGCTGATTTTGGAAGGAGAATATGCAGAGAGATTGATGGATAAAGGCGAAATCAATACGGATATGCCTGAGTTGATGGACTTGATCACATTCATCACGGAAGATGAGTTTTGGAATGCTCAAATCACCGAAGTGGAATTGAATTCCAGAGATGATATCCGCCTTTATCAGCAGGTAGGGAGACAAATCATCGAGTTCGGAGATGCACATGACATAGTAAATAAGTTTGACCGGATATCGGTCTTTTATAAGGAAATATTGCCTCGCAAGGGGTGGAGTGCTTACAACCGTGTAAGCGTGAAGTTTAAGGATCAAATCGTCTGTGAATAATAGCTTGGATATGGAAAACAAAGAATTAATAGTAGGACTGGATATTGGGACAACCAAGATCTGTGTCATCGTAGGCCGCAAAAATGAGTATGGTAAACTCGAGGTGCTTGGTATGGGCAAAGCCGTTTCTGACGGAGTTGATCGAGGCGTAGTGACCAACATAGACAAAACTGTCCATGCAATAGAAAAGGCGGTGGAAGAAGCCTCGGAAATGGCCAATGTGGACATCGCTGATGTCATTGTGGGAATTGCTGGCCAGCATATACAAAGTAAGATTCAGAGTGGAAGCATTATGCGTCAGCCGACGGATGATGAGATCACTATCGAAGACGTAAGGAGACTTTCCAGTGAGATGGAAAACATCCTTATTCCTCCGGGAAACACAATTATTCACGTAATGCCACAGGATTACACTGTGGATTACGAAGGTGGTATCAAAGATCCAGTTGGGATGTCGGGTACTCGTCTAGAGGCTGATTTCCATATCATTACAGCCCAGACCACCGCTATCAACAATATCAACAGATGTGTACGCCGAGCAGATTTAGTTTCCAAGCAACTGATTCTGGAGCCGTTGGCAAGTTCACTTTCTGTTTTGAGTGATGATGAGAAAGAAGCGGGCGTTTGCCTGGTGGATATAGGAGGCGGTACCACAGACATCGCTATTTTCTACGAGAACATTATCCGTCATACAGCTGTGATTCCTTTGGGAGGAAATATCATCACCAAAGACATCAAAGAAGGCTGCATGGTGATGCAGAACCAAGCTGAATTGCTAAAAACCAAATTTGGAAAAGCCATCACAGAAGAAGCAAATCCTAATGAGATCGTATCGATTCCAGGCTTAAGAAATAGAGCTCCAAAAGAGATTTCCATTAGAAACCTGGCTTCAATCATTCAAGCAAGAATGGAAGAGATCATCGAGATCGTCCAAAATGAAATCATGCAAAGTGGCCACTACAAGAAACTGGCAGGAGGAATTGTCCTGACGGGCGGTGGGTCACAATTACAATTTATCAGCCAGCTGTTTGAATACATGACTGGACTGGATACTAGAATTGGCTATCCAAATGAACACTTGGGCAAGTCAGTGATCGAAGAAGTGAAAAGTCCAATGTATGCAACCTCGGTAGGCTTGGTACTGGCAGGATATAAAGCACTCGACGATAGAGATCAGGGATATACCAACCGCACTGCCAATGGGAAATCAGTGAAAAGAACGAAAAGTATGGAGATCAATCCAAAAGACATATTCGATAAAATCGCCGGAAGACTGAAAGGAATTCTAAGCGATGACATCGGAGACGATATTAATTACTAGGGCTTATGATTGGGGAGATTGATGGCTCTGCTGCCAATTTCCCTTTTTAAAACTCCACTAATACAACCATAGAAAATTCACCAATAAATATAAATATGTCAGATAACATGAAAGATTACAGATTTGATTTACACAAAAACCCGAAGTCAATTATAAAAGTAATTGGCGTAGGAGGAGGCGGTTCCAATGCCGTAAACCACATGTTTGGTCTAGGGATTAAGGACGTTGAGTTTGTGGTAGTCAATACCGATGCTCAAGCACTTAAGTCTAGCCCGGTACCTTTGAGATTGCAACTTGGCGCCAATTTGACCGAAGGTCTAGGTGCTGGTGCAAATCCTGAGCAAGGTAAAAATGCAGCGATAGAATCAGAGGATGAGATCCGTGAACTATTGGCTGACAATACCAAAATGGTATTCATCACAGCAGGAATGGGTGGAGGTACCGGTACTGGTGCAGCTCCTGTGGTAGCTAGAATCGCGAAAGAGCTCAATATCCTTACTGTGGGTATTGTGACTGCCCCCTTCATGTTTGAAGGAAAAAAGAAAATGAATGTGGCTCAGGCTGGTATTGAAGCACTTCGTGAGAATTGCGATACGGTTTTGGTTATTTTGAATGACAAATTGAGAGAGATCTATGGCAATCTTGCCATCAGAACTGCTTTCAGCAAAGCAGATGATATCTTATCTACTGCTGCAAGATCTATCGCTGAGATCATCACTGTTCATCAGGATGTCAACGTGGATTTTGAAGATGTGAAGACAGTAATGAAAGACGCTGGGGCTGCGGTGATGGGATCTTCAACCGAGGAAGGTGAAGGACGTGCAATCCGTGCAGCCGGTGCTGCCATTTCTTCTCCATTGTTGAACAACGTGGACATCAAAGGAGCTGAGAAAATCTTGCTTTCTATCATGTCTGGAGAAGATGAGGAATTGTCAATGGACGAATTGAGCGAAATCACTGAATACATCCAGGAGAAAGCTGGCGACAATGCTGAAGTGATCTTTGGTCAAGGTATTGATCCGGAATTGGGCAAAGCTATCCGTGTAACTGTCATTGCTACAGGTTTCCAAATGGACAGATTAGCTGGCACTAAAAGAGAGGAAACAGCAAAAGCAATTGCTGCGCCTTCTCCAGTTCCAACTCCAAGTCCAGTGCAGGAAGTAGAAGAAGAGAAAACAGTAATCAATTTGGATTCTGGTAAATCCGAGAAAGTGAAAGAAGAGCCAGTTGCTAACGGATCTACTTTTGTGTTCTCTATGCCAAAAACTCCTGCTCCTGCTCCTGCACCAACTCCAGCTCCGGAAGTGAAGCCAGTTGCTGAAACTCCAAAGAGAGAAGAGCCAGTTGAAGCGCCTAAGCCAGCTCCAAAGAAAGAAAGCTTATTTTCTTTTATGAAAAAGGAGGAAGTGAAAGCTGAGGCTCCAAAGCCGGCTCAAGAGAAAATCGTACATGACCTTTTCGAAGAAGAGGAGGAGAAAAATACTGCTGAAGAGCCTAAGAAAGAAGAGCCAGCTACTCCAGCTTTTGCAAATGATTACTATGAGCAAATGAAGCAAAAGGCGATTCAAAGAGCGCACGAGCGTTTTGAAAAGCTAAAAGGTAACCGTGCTTTCAACCCAACTCCAGAAGAATTGAAGGAGAAAATGGAAGTTCCTGCTTATCAGCGTAAAAATGTAGTATTGAACGAACCTCAGCATAGCTCTGAGCCAAGCATCAGTAAGTACAACTTGAGCGATGACAATGAGATTCTAGGAAATAATAGATTCCTGCACGATAATGTGGACTAAGTCCTAAAATTCAAGCAGCATGTCTGCCTGGGTTTGCAGCAAGTCCATGTACAACCTGTTGGTGAGCAGGTTATCTGACATATTTTGCTCTATTTTAGCCAGTTTCGGCTTGAGAGCAAGGACATGCATTCCCAGATAATGGAAGATGTCGGTAAGGTGGCTCATAGCGATGCCACCGCCGCCTATTCCAGATGAAATACCCACCAAAGCACACTTTTTATTCCTGAAGGTATTAGGGTAGGTCATCCCATCTATAAAGGTTTTCAAGATTCCCGGGAAAGAACCATTGTACTCAGGGACGATAAAAACGAACTTTTTCCCATCCACTAATTGATCGTGGAACTCGTTATACAACTCATGTTTCCCGTTATTTTCATAAAGTGCATTATCTATAAAATCACTGGGTAAATCCTCCAATTCAAGGATTTCTGATTGCTCTCCTTTCTCCTTAAGAATGCTTTGATAAAGCTCTGCAATAGTTTTTGAAACAGAATTCTTACGGTTGGTTCCTACGATTATTTTGATCATGTTTTGTTTTTTCTAAATGCAATACACTCTTAGCACTATAAAAGTTTGAAGCTAGGAGGTAATTTATATATTTAGGGCTGGCAAATTACATCGTATGAACTACCTAAATCAAATCTCTGAAGCAACTTCTTTCATCCAATCCAAATATTCTGGCCAGGTATCAATAGGAATTATTCTTGGTACCGGACTTGGACATTTGGGTGAGCAGATCACAGTGGAAAAGGAAATTAATTACGCAGATATCCCCAATTTCCCGTTAGCTACTGTAGAAAGTCACTCAGGTAAATTAATTTTTGGAGAGCTTTCAGGGAAAAAAGTGATGGCAATGAAAGGACGTTTTCATTACTACGAAGGCTATTCCATGCAGGAAGTTACTTTTCCTATTCGCGTGATGAAAAAGCTCGGTGTAAAAACATTGCTTGTCTCAAACGCAAGTGGAGGATTGAATCCAGAACAGGAAGTTGGAGATGTCATGCTGATTCGGGATCAGATAGATATGTTTCCCGAGAGCCCGCTTCGAGGAAAGCATTACGAAGAATTTGGTCCTAGATTTCCGGATATGAGTGATGCCTATTCTACTGATTTAACTGCAATTGCTTTAGGTTTTGCTAAAGAAAATAATTTCCGGGTTCATACAGGAGTATATGTCGGCGTTCAGGGTCCAAATCTTGAAACTCCAGCAGAATACAAATACCTACGTGGAATAGGAGCGGATGCAGTTGGCATGAGTACAGTTCCTGAAGTGATCGTAGCTAGACAGGCGGGAATTGAGGTATTTGGTATTTCTGCGATTACGGATTTGGGAGTTGAAGGGAAAATAGCCAAAGTTACTATTGCCGAAGTTCTTGCTGCTGCCGCAATAGCCGAGCCTGTAATGGCAGAGATTATTAAGGAAGTGGTTAGGAAGATGGATTGAAGTTAGTTGTGCTTCTTCTCCAGAATCTGGGCTTTTTAGTTCTCCTTCTGCATACCAACGGTATGACCAATACAAGCCCAGTATGAAATGCTTGGTGAATAAAGAGAAATCTTAAATGCCAACGGCATGATCAGTATTTCAATTCAAAATATCAAAGCGCCAAAGGGGTTTTATTTCGCTCTTTCAGAGCTTTTGAGATTGGCACGTTTCCCAGAGCACCCAGCCCTAGCAGGCTGGTCTAGGTTATTTAGGGCTTTCAGCCCTGTTTTAAATGAGTTTCTAACCAGGATAAAGAAAACTGCGCCTCTGCGCCTTGGCGGGAGACACTTCGACTTTGCTCAGTGAGACACCTAGCCTTTAAACGCCGCGACGTTGCGCCGCCGTGAGAATACCCTACCAGCTAGTCGGTTTATAATCCTTCAGGAATTTTCCATTCCAATGTTTTCCTGTATTGATCCCATCAAATAGCGGATCCATTACTCGGGCTGCTCCGTCAACAATGTCAAGAGGAGGCTGGAAGTCATGTAAATCCTGCTTACGTTTCGCCAACTCAGCTGGATCCTCATCCGTCACCCAGCCTGTATCGACTGCATTGGTGTATATTCCAAATTTAGGTAGCTCAGCTGCCGAAGTTAATGTCATCATGTTCAATGCAGCCTTCGCCATGTTGGTATGTGGATGTCGGGCTTCCTTGTGGAATTGATGGAATTTGCCTTCCATCGCCGACACATTGATAATGTGTTTTTTACCCGTTTTATCCTTCTTCATGATGTTTACAAGACGATTGCATAGCACAAACGGAGCAACAGAATTTACTAGCTGAACTTCAAGCATTTCGTTGGTGTGGATTTCTCCCAGCTTCAATCTCCAGCTATTCGTTTTTCTCAAATCCACTTGCTGAAGATCAGCATCAAGTTTTCCAATAGGGAAAATCTCCTCAGAACTCAAGGAATCATCGATGCTGTAAGGAATTTGAGTCAGCTGGGCAGAGGAAGTCAATCCTATTCCTAATTGCTTTCCATGCCAGGAGACAGGTAAGTTTTTGTTTTCTCCATCGGCGAATTCCTGACTAAGAATACGAATCTCCTGCAAGCAGGCATGATGATCGGCAAGTAATTTTTGCGAAGCTGAAGAGAGGTCATTCCATTCCAAGGTCTCATTTTCCATCAAATGCTGATAAAAGCCAGATGGTCGGCGAACTGTCTGAGCAGCATTGTTGATCAATACATCCAGGCGATCATATTTCTGCTCTATGTAATTGCAAAAAATCTCCACACTTGGGATATGTCTCAAGTCCAAGCCATGAATATGAAGTCGATTTCCCCATTCATTAAAATCAGGTTCCTTGGCAAATCGCAAAGCTGAATCCACCGGGAATCGAGTAGTGGCAATCACAGTCGCTCCCGATCTTAACATCATCAGCGTAATATGGTAGCCAATTTTCAGGCGAGAACCCGTCACTAAAGCCACTTGTCCTTTCAGATCCGCAGTCTGGAATCGCTTGGCGTAATTGAAATCCCCACAACCTGTACACATGGTATCGTAGAAATGATGCAGTCTATCGAAGGATTCCTTACAGACATAGCATTCGCGAGGTGATTCGAGAATAATGGCTTCATCAGCTTCTTTTCCAGTCAATTCCAGCATAGTTGGTGCGATGAAAACAGAAGCTTCCCGAGCAGAACGGATGCCAGTTGTTTTTCGGGCAGATTTGTCTTTATCGGTAACTTTCTTTCTGTGGATCTTCTTAGCGCCTTTTTTACGCTCGGCAAGTTCTTCTTTGCTTGGTCTTGAAAATTGCCCTGCAGCCATCAATAGCGCAAGCCTACTTTCTTTAGGAATATCAAAAATCTGGTCAGTATCCGCATTCAACCCTTCGAGCACTGCGATAGCTTGAGCAATTTGTTCAGCGGTGATTTTCACTGGTGTTACAGATTCTGATTCCTTTTCCATGGTTGTTAATAACGAGGGCGCAAAAGTAAAGATTTTAAAAATGGGAATGACGTACAAAGATGCTCAAAGGATAAGTGGGTCAGGATAAAAGGAAACGGGACAGTAAGAATTTGACCCCAAAACAATTGCTCCTTCGCGCCGTTGCGGGAGGATTTCAAAAAAAAATGGGATTCACTGAATAGTTAAATCGCCGCACCGCTGCGCCGCCGCGAGATTTTTTTTTGCCACTAAGGGTAAATCCCCAACCCCTTGTCATAGAATCAAACTAAACCAATTATTATGAATTCGTTTACAAAGATTTTGGGGATACTATTTTTCATGGCAATCAATCCCCTTCAAGCGCAGCAACTCACACAAACTATTCGTGGTACAGTGATCGATCAAATCACAAAAGCTCCAATGCCTGGTGCCACAGTGATGATTATTGGGTCAGATCCTGTGGTCGGCACCACCACAGATTTAGCTGGAGATTTTAAGATCACAAATCTCCCATTAGGTGCCTATTCGCTTAAAATTAGTTTTATGGGCTTCAGGGAAATCATCTTTCCTAATGTGCAACTGAACTCAGGAAAGGAAGTGGTTCTCACTATTCCTTTGGTAGAAGATATCACTCAAATCGACGAATTTGTTGTCACCGCTATAGATAAAGAACGAACGATCAATGATATGATTCAGGTGAGTGGACGCACATTCTCTGTGGAGGAAGCTAGGAAGTTTGCCGCTGCGGTAAATGACCCAGGGCGAATGGCTTTATCTTTTTCGGGCGTTACAAGTACGGATGATGGCAATAATAATATTTCTATCCGTGGCAATAGTCCCAATGGCTTGCTTTGGAGGATGGAAGGAATCGAGATTCCTAATCCAAATCACTTTGTGAATCCTGGCACTTCAGGCGGCGGTGTCTCCATCTTGAGTTCACAACTTTTGGCAAACTCAGATTTTCTGACAGGAGCTTTTCCTGCGGAATATGGTAATGCACTTTCTGGCGTATTTGACCTGAGCTTGCGAAAGGGGAATAATGAAAATCAGGAGTTTACACTTCAGGCAGGATTTCTTGGATTGGATGTAGCTACGGAAGGTCCTATTGCCAAAAACTACAAAGGTTCTTATCTGATAAACTATCGGTATTCCACGCTGTCCATGCTCTCGAAAATCGGACTTCCTCTGGGCGATTTTGTGACAAATTTCCAGGATTTGTCTTTCAACGTCTATTTGCCAACAGGGCCAAAAAGCACGATTACCTTATTTGGGTTCGGTGGACTAAGTGATCAGAATGGTGATGCTTTGACAGATTCATTGGAGTGGGAGTCTGAAGGCGATCGCTACGGCGGGACATTTTTCTCCAATTCTGGTGCAGTTGGGATCAAGCATTCTTTTATTTTGAATGAGGCAAATTTCCTGCAAACTACCGTTCTGGCGTCGGGGAATTCCTTGGGAACCTCAGAGAATAGATTGGATGATAATTTGCAGTTTGAGGATCGCTTCTACGAAAACTACAGTAACTCGAAAATCACACTCAGTTCTGTTTTGAATACTAAATTTTCGGCAAAGGCGAATTTGAGATCTGGTTTTTATGTGAACCAGCTGTACTATAATCTTCGCGAAGATAGTTTTGAGGAGGAGTCACAACGCTTGGAGACGAACATCAATTCCAAAGGAAATACACAGAGCATCCAGGCTTTTTCCCAGCTGAACTACCGAGCGAGTGAACGCTTAACAATTAATGTTGGCTTACATTATTTGCAACTTTTGCTGAATGATTCTAAGTCTATCGAACCTAGATTCAGTGCGTCCTATGCGCTGGACGAAAAGCAGCGTTTGAGCGTGGGTTACGGCTTACATTCCCAGGTGCAGCCGCTCGGGACTTACTTCGCCGAGCAGGAAGTTGATGGGCAAATTACGCTTCCAAATGAAGATCTAGATCTTAGCAAATCACATCATTTTGTGCTGGGTTATGATCGATCGCTCACTCCCTATTTACGGATGAAAGTGGAAACGTATTACCAGCATTTGTTTAATATTCCTATCAAAAATGGCGAAGATGAGAGCTATTCTATCATCAATCAGCAATGGACTTTTGCCACGGATCCGTTGGTCAATGAGGGTTTTGGGAAAAACTATGGGGTTGAAGTGACCTTGGAGCAGTTTACGCATAATGATTTGTACTTTCTTCTTTCCACCTCCCTGTACAATTCGCAGTATATAACCAACGAGAATGTCTGGAGAAATACGGCGTATAATGGCAATTTCAATGTGACCCTCACAGCTGGAAAGGAATATGTCCTAAAGAAGAACCGGGTTTTTGGGATAAATCTTCGAACTATTTATAGTGGTGGATTACGTGATACACCGATTGATTTGGCAGCTTCTATCGAAAAAGGTGAAGGCGTTTATATTGAAGATCAGCTTTATTCGGAAAAAAGCCCGAATTATTTCCGAGCCGATCTTCGCTTTAGTCTTAAGAAAAACAAGCCAAAATCCACCCGTACCTGGGCACTTGATATTCAAAATGCTACAAATCGGAAGAATGTGTATGGAGAATACTTCGAACCTATGGAAAACAAGATCAAAACTTCCTATCAGGCTCCGCTGATTCCGATATTGAGTTATAGAGTTGAGTTTTAAAATTATGAAACGAGGCAAAAAGTGCTTCGTTTTTTTGTTTCAAAGAATCAGGCGATTACATGTCTAGCTAAAATTAATTGTGGTTATAAATCGGGTATTTTTAAAATTGGTTTAGGATTTGAGAAGCATTTTTTCCCAACTCTTACACGTATCTACATTCAAATGAAAATTTCTCATTCTTTATTTTTAGCCAGTTTTATATTTCTCATTCTATTTGCTTGTAGTCCTGATGAAGAGCCTCTTTTTCAAGAAAAATACACAACTGAAGATTTATACAAGTTGCATGGTACTGATCTGAAGGATTGGAGAATTGAAGCTTTTTATGATAATTACAAGCAGAAAGTGCTAAGTGCAAAAAACGCCTGTTTTATTGATGATATTTTTGTTTTCCAGAAAGGAACGAATGAAATACAGGTTGTTCCGGGGGAAATCAGCTGTAGCGACGTCGATCCGGAGGATGAAATCACCACGGCTTCCTATGAATTTTATGAGCAGGAAGGTCTCATCTTCATTTCGATCAGCAAGGCTTCCGTAGTTAATGGAGTCATTAAAAACAACTTTTTCAGTTTGCAACTTGTGGAATTGTCAAACTCTAAAATGATTTTTGCTAGCGGTGAAAAAGGTGATTATGGAATGTCCTTAGTTTTTGTGTCGATTTAGAATTGTCATTTTCTTAAGAAAAATCAGTTATCCATCCCTGCCAGCATCTCTTCTCCTTTGATCAAATTCTTTTTGAAAAGCTCATAGTCCCGATGTTGAGGCTCAGCACCCATTTCTACTGCTTTTTGGAAAAGAGGAACAGCTTCTTCTACTCTTCCTAAAGCCATTAGACCTTCACCTAAAGAATCATAGACATTGGCTGAATTTGGATGATTTTCAAGGTTTTTTCGGAAAAGTGAAACCGCTTGCTTGTATTTATCAAAGCGCATGAGACTATAACCCATCATGTTGATATTCTCTTCAGTGAGTAACGAGCCGGGCAGATAGGAGTAGAGATCTGTGATAAATGTATCAAACTCCTCTGGGCTGAGCTTCTGTGCAGCATTCGCGATTTTCTTATTTGGATCAGCGTAAATTACCTGGCGAACTGATTGTGCTATTTGCGTAGGCTCTTGGAGAAGAAGTGAATTCAATGACCCTGAAGAGAGAAGCACAGAATATTCGGGGTGAATAGGTGTGTACTCGTCTAGAAATTTCTTTTTGGACTCAATCAATAAGTTGAAAAATTCACCAGAATTTGCTGAAAGTGAACCCATCATTGGAAATGCGTTAAATCTACTTCCTAGAATCACCAATGAGTTGACTTCCGGTACCGCTTGTGAAGACCAGATTAACTTATTGTCCTTGAGCATCGTCAAAAACAGTTCTGCTTCCTGCTTATTTCCTGTTGATCTTCCAGTCATTCTCAATTTTTGATAATCCATATATTCGGAAATCAATTGATCCCCATCCAAACCTTTTTCGCTCAAGTATGCACTGAGTTGCTCTGAGTTTTCTGTATCCAAAACAGGATCAACATAAATCATTCCCTCTACTTCACTTGGATGATCTTCTGCAAATTCACGTGTCAGAAGATTTCCCCAGTTATTTCCCGCTAAAATATAAGGAGGTTGGATTTTCATTTCTGCCAAAAGTGCTTCCAGTTCTTCGACGCGTGCATCTACTGAAGGCTTTCCGCTAGAATCGCTTGACTTCCCAAGCCCAAGTCGGTCATAAGATAGCACAGGGGAGAACTCAGCGATTTGCTCAAATACTGAATTCCACACTTCTAAACTTTCCCCACTTCCTGCTTCCAGAATTACAATGGGCTGGTACGCTTTTCGCTTCGCTAAACCTGAAGTTTTAGCCCGCATTTGATTTCCATCTACGGTAATTAGTTCTGTTTTTGATTGGGCAAAAAGCTCAGGGGAAATTAAAAGAAATGATAATATTCCGAATAAAAGCGCCTTCTTCATAGGATAGCTGATTAGTTTGAACTAAAAGTTAACTAAAAAAGGTCTGTTTATGAAATGCTGAGGTACAGCTATTTGCAAAATTTAACAAGTTGTTTTGAATATTCTTTTCTGCCGGATCTGTTCAAAAGTTCCTTAGAGTAGCTTATTTTTTTTGTAGGCCATCCAGTCCACTTCCAGTTCAAAGGGGAATTCAGGCTTCTCAAGAGAATTTGGATTGCCTTCCACTGCCCAGTCTATCGTATGCCAGAAGTTCATTCTATACTTGGACGCATGTTGGGGAATTCCTAGTGGAGACCCTTGATAATCCCATAATATTAGGGTGTCAGCCGTCTCAGGATGAAGCATCCACCAGCGCATTTTTTCACTTTCCCAGTCAAAACCATAGGTATAGAACTGTTTAGAAGCATCGTAATTTTTGATCGCGGGAATACTCTCCGGGATATTCTGCAAGCCAGTTAAGAGAGTTGGAGTCCCATCGTAATTCACTTTTGAGATTGTTTCGAGGATTTTCCCTTCAGCTAGATTGATGATTCTGCCTATGCGCTGCAACTTGCCTTGCTCCCCAGTCCAAGTCCCAACGTAGATAATTCTTGGGTCAGCTATCAGCCATTCAAAGTCAATTTCACTCAGTCCTTCTTTCTCATCTTCATGATAGGTGAAATATCCGACAACTGCTCCCACATTCGGTTGCTTATGGCTTACATCTGGCACTTTTAGCCTAGCAGAGTAAGTTCCAAAATGTGTGAAATGCTTGGAAATGATCTCCGGACCCTTGCCTGGGCCTGCTTTTTCGTCTGGGTTCAGTTTAAAAGAAAGGATTTCAGTTTTAGGCTCGGAGGGAGATGAGATTCCCATTTTGTATTTGAAATCGGCTGGCATTCCTGTAGAACCGTAGCGGAAAATTTTTGACTTTGAGGAAGAAAAGTCCTCGAAAAATGATTTCTGGATTTTCTGAGAATCTTTTGGAATTAAACTCACCAATATCAAGAATAGTAATATGATCACTTGCTTCATAAGAATGAAGATAGAGAATTTATAATTTGAGATTTTTTGGTAGTCTACAATATGGATGGTTTTTACATGCGGTTACAAACTCCTCTCTGAAGGATATTTCAAGCAAACTTGTAGGAAAGTCTTCGGCTTATTCTAAGGTATAGTTTGAAATAAACCTTATTTTAGAATTGAAGAGGCTTTCTTCCAAAATTACTGTACTCATAGTTAATCGTGAAAATTCTGCTCTGGAATCAAGTTTAGCCCATCTTTTTCTTTTTCACATTTTCCATTTTCAACTTATTCAAATCATGGCTGCAAAGTATAAGAAACCAGGAGTTTATATAGAAGAGAAGAATGCCTTTCCCAATTCAGTAGTGGCTGTACCTACAGCTGTTCCTGCTTTTGTAGGTTATACGCCACAGGCAGAATATCAGGGTAAGTCTTACTTGAATGTTCCTATTAAAATTTCCTCATGGAATGAATTTTTGGCTATTTTCTGCATCCCCAAAAAAGAAAGAGACTTGCCACAGCAGTATAGTCCAAACTATTTTGTGGTTAACAAACCCAAAAGTCAAGTAGCTGTCAATTCTTTCAGTTTAGCTAAGGGCGACTATCTAATACTACCCGATCCTAGCACCATTTATTATCTATTTTTATGTGTGAAACTGTTTTTTGAAAATGGTGGAGGTGAAGCTTACATCGTATCTGTAGGAACATATGGTAAAGTATCGGGCAGACCTCTTGGCTCAAATGATCCCTTGATAAATCAGAATGTTTCTTTGAAAGCATTTCTACAAGGACTTTCCCTGTTGAAAAAGGAGCCTGAGCCCACACTGTATGTTTTTCCTGATGCGACTTTACTTTCAAATGAAAATTATGCCACACTAATGCAAGCTATGCTTCTTCAATGTGAAGAGCTTGGATCTACCATGAGTTTGCTTGATGTGCAAGGAGGGAATAATCCTACCCAGCAGAATTACCTTCAATTAGTCGAGAATTTTAGAAATAGCACAGGAAGCATTGGGCTTTGCTTTGGCGCAGCTTATTTTCCGTTTTTGGGAACCACAGTTCTTCAGCCGGAGGATTTGAATTACACGAATCTCTTTGGAGGGGATTTGGATCAATTGTCTGAGCTAATCAATCCTAAAAACAGCGATGCCTCAGTCACAAGTGTTTTCGAAATGATCAATGATATCCATAATCAATCGATCAGTGTCAATCAGCTCAATAATGCCCTGCTTAAATCGAGTGCATTTTATGCTTCGCTTTTCGCCAAAGTACTGGATTTAGCTAATACTTTACCTCCAAGTGCTGCGATGGCTGGGTTGATCACTATGAATGATAATGTCAAAGGAGTATGGAATTCTCCTGCAAATATCGGAATCAACCAAGTTAAAGACCTGCCTATTCTTCTGAATAATGATCAGCAGGGACCGCTTAACGTAGATCCAGTCAGCGGGAAATCAATAAATGTAATTCGTTCTTTCATAGGCGAAGGCGTACTGGTTTGGGGAGCGAGAACGCTTGACGGAAATAGTCAGGATTACCGATATATTGCTGTTCGGAGAACCCTTATATTTCTTCAGCAGTCCTGCAAATCTGCTCTAGAAGCTTATGTTTTTCAGCCTAATGATGCAAATACTTGGACCGCAGTGAAGTCTATGATTAATAACTTTTTGACTAATGTATGGAAAGAAGGAGGCTTGGCTGGGTCACGTCCTGACGATGCATTTTCTGTGGAATGTGGACTCGGGACAACGATGACTGCGCAGGATATTTTGGATGGATATATGAATGTTAGTATTAGAGTCGCTATAACTCATCCTGCAGAATTTATCGTGCTTACTTTCCAGCAGCAAATGGCTACTTCGAGCTAAGTCAACAGACTAGTTGATTATTTGTGCCTAAAAGTCTGCAGCTTTCAGCCCATATCAGGTTAAGGTCTACAATCCTTTATAAGATTTTTGATCCCTTTTCGGGTTGAAATTCTAACAGCTTTAAAAAGTGAAGCGGAATTCAAATCTATCGTTTCTCCGTCACCGATTGGAATTGGAAATCCTCCCATATTGGTTTCAACGGATTTTTCAGAAATAATATTTCCTGTTGCAGTTTCCTTCATTGCGATCCGAAGACTGCTTTTGACTTCCGTATCTGCATCCCAATAGCTTGGAGAATTAAAGTCGGAGGGATCGATTTTTTCCCAGTTGCCTGTCCATGCTAATTCTCCCAAACTTAGCCCTATGAGATAGGATATCCCCAGCTCTAGATTAAGTTGAGCAAGTTGATCAGGGTCATTAATGTCTTTGATGCCTGCCTTTAGCAGTTCATATTCCATTTGATCATAGATGGCCACCTTGGTAAAACCCTCCTCTTGAAATATTTCGACAATCAATTCTTCCAGATACCTGTGATCTCCAGGAGAAAGCTTTCTAAAGCTCTCTTGCCAGTTGAGCGGAAGGAGTAATATTCCATCATTTTGGTTTAGATGAACATGACACTTGATTCTAGGATAGATTTTAGTAGATGAGCAGGCAGAAAAAACGAGAAGGGTAATAAGTAGAAGGCAACCATTTTTCATCATGTACTTATTCAATACTTTAAAACTCACTTACGGTACGATACTTTGCCCATTTACTCACCAATCCAATGATTGAAATAACATGAATAACCATTGCTGAGCCTAGAATTAAATCAGTATTTGGTTTACCGTTAATTTTAAAATAAGCTCCAAAAAGTATCATACTCACACTGAGAAGCAAAAGGCGAAACATGAGTTTCTGACGCTTGGTGAGGTTGTTTATGCGTGGGAAAAGTTTGTTGATGAGATAGGTCATGGTAGTGTTTTCAGTAATTACTTCGGTTAATTAAGGATAAAAAGGCTTCTACGAAATTATTAATTTTCAAACAACCAACAACCAACAACCAACAACCAACATTTATTTCCTTGGGTGAAAATCCGTCAGCACCTGCCGCAGATAATCCCGATCTAAGTGCGTGTAGATTTCCGTAGTGGTGATGCTTTCATGACCTAGCATTTCCTGCACCGCCCGAAGATCAGCACCGCCTTCGATCAGGTGCGTGGCAAAGGAATGACGGAAAGTATGCGGAGAAATGTTCTTTTCGATTCCAGCTTGCTCCGCAGTCTTTTTGATAATCAGAAAAATCATGACTCGTGTAAGCTTCTTGCCTCTGCGGTTTAGAAATACATATTCCTCATGACCCTTTGCAATGACTTGATGCACCCGAACCTCATCTTTATAGATATTCAGGTATTTCAACGCATCTTTTCCGATAGGAACTAGTCGCTCTTTATTGCCTTTTCCAGTAACTCTTAGAAATCCAACATCTTCGAATACCTGCCCTTTTTTCAATTCAATTAATTCAGAAACCCGAAGCCCTGAGCTATATAACATTTCCAGCATGGCCCGATTGCGATGACCCTCAGGTTCGCCAAGAGGAATAGCTTCCAAGAGTTGCACGATTTCCTGATAGCTCAGGGTGTCCGGCAGTTTTCGGCCAAGTTTTGGGGCTTCGAGAAGTTGAGCCGGGTCTTCAGTAATTCTGTCCTCATACATTAGGTATTTGTAGAAGGCTTTGATTCCCGAAATGATCCTGGCATGCGTGTAATCCGATATTTCCAGTTTAGCTAAGTCATTTACAAACTTTCTTAAATGCTCCAATTCCAAGTTCAAAGGGCTTTTTTCAGGGAAATTCGCGTCCGAATAAGCTGCTAGCTTCTCAACATCGCGAGTGTATGCTTCGATTGAATTCCCACTTAGGGATCGCTCTAGCTTAAGGAAATGCCGGAATTGCTTGATGTGGTTTTTCCAGTCTTTATGCATTAAGGTTGTAAGGTTGTAAGGTGTTAAAGTTAGAAAGTTTAGTGTGTCTTACCTTGCCACATTCAAACCTTCCAACTTTACCACTTTAAAACTGAAAATCCTTTTAACTTTGACTCAGAAACCATCAAACCGAATATTGTTTTGAAGATAATGATCATTAACGGCCCAAATCTCAATCTACTTGGAAAAAGGGAGCCGGAAGTCTATGGAAGCACCTCTTTTGAAGAATATTTTGAGGGGTTGAAAAAAGCTTTTCAGGATATCGAACTGCATTATTTTCAAAGTAATGTGGAGGGCGAATTGATCAATAAAATACATGAGGTAGGCTTTACCTATGATGCGATTCTGCTCAATGCAGGAGGCTATACACATACTTCTGTGGCTATTTCAGATGCGATTGCTGGAGTGACCACACCTACTCTTGAGATTCATATTTCCAATATTTACAAGCGAGAGGAATTCCGCCACAAAAGCATTATTTCCAAATCCTGCGTCGGCATGATCTCTGGACTTGGCCTGAAAGGATACGCTTTAGGAATTCTCTATTTTCAATAACCTATTATTCTATGCTCACTTTTGCACCCGGGCCATCTAAAGTTTACGATGCCCTTCCCACTTATTTGCAAGATGCCTACACTGCAGGTATCCTAAGTGCCAATCACCGCAGCAATGCGTTTATGCATTTGTATCAGGAAACTGAGCAATTGATGCGTGAAAAGCTGCACATGCCGGATGATTACAAGTTGCTTTTCACTTCCAGCGCTACCGAAAACTGGGAAATTATCACTCAGTCCATTGTGCAGCAGGCGAGTTTTCATATTTACTCAGGTTCCTTTGGCAAAAAGTGGATAGGCTTTGCCAAGCATATCAATCCTGCTACTGACGGCCTGAAAATCGAAGCAAATCAAGCACTCGATGTGGCGAGTCTAGAAATCAGCGAGGACTTTGATGTGATCGCGCTCACGCAAAATGAAACTGCCAATGCTACGCAGGTTCCGATGTCCGTGATTGAGGCAATCAAGGATAAATATCCTGAGAAAACGATCGCGGTGGATACTACTTCTTCTATGGCTGGGATTGAATTTGATTTTAGCTTAGCAGATATCTGGTATGGTTCTGTGCAGAAATGCTTCGGACTTCCTGCAGGTCTGGGGATTTTGATTTTGTCTCCAAAAGCCATAGAAAAGTGTGAGGACAAGGGAGAAAAAGGGCTTTACAACAGTTTAAGTTTTATGTTGGAAAATGCTGCCGGATATCAGACGCATTATACTCCGAATGTTCTGGGAATTTATCTGTTAAACAGAGTTTTGAAAGATTTGGAAGAAATCCAACACATCGATGCGAATCTTCGTGAGCGTATGCAAAAACTCGAAAATGCTGTTGCTCAATCAAAGTCGCTTAGAATGCTGGTGGATAATGCTGAGACAAGAAGTACCACAGTTTTGGCAGTGACGGGACCTGAAGATTTGATAGCTTCTGTGAAAAAAGACGCTGAAAAAGAAGGTATGCAGTTGGGTTCAGGCTATGGGCCTCATAAACCAACCAGCTTCCGAATCGCTAATTTCCCTGCAATCACCAATGCCGAAATGGATAAGTTGATTGGGTTTTTGGGAAGGTATTGATTTTGACCTTTGGGGTTTATAAAACCCCGAAGGTCTTAGGTTTACAAACCTCCGAAGTCTTTTAATGACTTTGGAGGTTTTGTTTTTATGTAATCGTAGAGACTAATAAAACCCAAAGAATTTTTTATTTTAGATTACTTTTTAATCAGCTATGAAAAACTCATCTGAGACTTTTGAATCTGGTAAAATCTATCACCTCTACTCCAGGTCGATTGGTAATCAAGAATTGTTTCTGAGGGATGAGAATTATAAGTTTTTCTTGAGCAGGTATTCTCTTTATTGTGATGACTTTTTTGAGACGATTGCTTATTGCCTTATTCCAAATCATTTTCATTTCTTGGTTAGGATTCGAGAAAACCAGCAAGATTTGGCAATAGTAAAGGCATTTTCCAATTTTCTTAATGGTTATGCAAAAGCTTTCAATAAATCAATTGATAGGAATGGAGGGCTTTTTCAGAGAAAATTCAAACGTAAAGTAATTGATAATGAAAATTACCTAAGTCGCATCATCCTTTACATTCACTTAAACCCCATTAAGCATGGTTTAGTGAAAAAGGTAAATGAGTGGAAGTATTCTTCATTTGAATCTTATTGCACAAACAAAACTTCCAAAGTATCTAAAGAATTGGGTTTGGTATGGTTTGGTGGTATTCACGAGTTTTTAAAAATCCATGATAGTTTGATGGATGAATATTTACTTGATGAATATTCTTTAGAAGGATAGGATTTTTGTTCTAACAAAACCATCGAGGTCTGTAAGACCTCAATGGTTAGACGCCTTTTTTCTTCTCTTTATTTTAATCCAAAAACCTTCGAGGTCTTATAGACCTCAAAGGTTAAATTCCCTACTTTCGCGGAATGTTTGATTTGAAAGAAATTTTATCGGTTTCCTTGATCCTTTTTTCTGTGATTGATATCCTTGGTTCTATCCCGATTATAGTAAATCTGAGACAGAAAGTCGGTCACATCCAATCCGAGAAAGCTACTCTGGCTGCTGGTATTTTGATGATTCTGTTTCTTTTAGCAGGCAAAGCTATATTGAGTCTGTTTGGCATTGGAGTGGAGGATTTTGCCATTGCAGGTGCGCTGATCATTTTTGCGATTGGCGCAGAGATGATCTTGGGCATTGAGCTATTCAAATCTGATCCAGATGCTACCGATAGTGCTTCTATTGTTCCGATTGCTTTTCCTTTGATAGCAGGAGCAGGCACCTTGACTACTATTCTGACACTGAAAGCTGAGTTTGCTCAAATCAATATTGGAATCGGGATTCTTCTGAATCTGATCTTGGTTTATATCGTGTTGAAAAGCACTGGTTGGCTGGAGCGAAAAATCGGAAAGACTGGTCTGGACGTCCTGAGAAGGATTTTTGGGATTATTCTTCTTTCCATCGCTGTCAAGATTTTCAAAACTAATGCCTTTCCTATAGGAGTGGAATCGGGCATTTAACCCAATTCTCGGTTAGATTTTTATTTACTTTGTTTCATGATTACCATTTACACTGATGGCGCTGCCAAAGGCAATCCCGGTCCGGGAGGCTATGGTGCCGTTCTGAAATTCGGCAAACACCGAAAAGAACTTTCCGAAGGCTTCCGTCTTACTACCAACAATCGCATGGAATTGCTGGCTGTAATCCGCGCATTACAAGCTATCAATACAACAGAATTTCCTGTTCAGATTTATTCTGATAGCAAGTATGTAGTTGATTCTGTAGAGAAAGGCTGGATTTGGGGCTGGCAGAAAAAAGGCTTCAAAGACAAAAAGAATCCAGATCTCTGGTTACGATATATTCCTCTTCATTTGAAATACAAACCCAAATTCATCTGGGTAAAAGGTCATGCCGGAAACATTGAAAATGAACGATGTGATGTGCTGGCGGTGCAGGCCGCAGAGGGATTTGATCTGAAGGCAGATACGGGATACGAGGAAAGCCAGAAATAAAAGATCGGAAGTCTGATAGTACTTTTTTCAGACTTCAGACTTCACAATCTCTCCATCGTCATCAACGGAATATCCTCACGATTGACTTCCGAAAGTGGTTTGTACTGTGATTCAGGATATTGCCAGCCATTTTCTCCTAATTCATAAAGCAAAGGAGCAAGGTTTTGCACAGCAGCTTTACAGCCTTGGACGATTGCTCCCATATTGCCCGTTTGCTTAGAGAGAACTGCTTCATTTTCAATTTCAAAAGGCCCGGCGAAATTGCGCTCTTTGAGAATAGTCATAAAGGCTCGCCAATCCATGGAGTCTCCAAGCCCAAAACCAGGTAACGTAGCTTCGTAGTGATGTCTGTCCCAAGGGTTGGTGCTGGAAGGAATGCCGGCTTTTTTTGCCCATTCTGACTTTACTTCTTGCATGGGATACATATTTCCCCAAAAAGGATCGGGATTGTTTCGAGTGGATTTAACATGAATTCTTTTCAGTCGATTCATGTCTGTGTTTTTGATTACTTCCACTGGATCAGTGCGTTGCCAAACATCATGCGAGGGATCGTAGATTTCTCCGTGATTGGCTTCTGGGATTAGATCATACATGATTTTTCTAGCTGCCAAAACTCCCGTCAGGTTATTAAACGTTCCAAAATGACCAGAACTTCTCCATCCTTCCATTGGGCAGTTTTCATAGAGAACAGTCACTCCAAGGCTATTCGCGTAGCGGATAATCGGCCCAAAGATTCTTTGATATTCCAGTAGGTTTTTCTCAAATCCGCCTTCCTGATTTCCCAATTCATGATTGTAGCCAACGAATGTTCCGACCTTTACATCATTCTCATCGCCTCCTAGTAGGTGAGCCATTCGAATCAATTTTAGGAGGTGATTTTGATTCTTGATCCGCTCGACAGGATCTCCACCGATTAGATTATCAAAAGCTCCAATGGAAAGGCGAAGCTGTTTACCATTGAATTTGGCTATGAGTTTCTTTGCTTTGTCTGGACCAAAATTTTCATAATCCAGATGTGTTGCGACGAAATCATCACGTGTCCCATCCTTCCTGAAAACGCAAAGGTCAAGTCCTTGTACGCCAATTTCCAATGCTTTTTCTACTGTTTGATCCAAGTTGAGTTGGTCGAAAGCAGAAGTCATGATCCAGATTGGGTTCGCCATTTTGGGAGTATTTAGATGATATAAAAAAAGGAAATAGCCGAAGCCTTAATACAGGGCTAGGCAATTTCCATAGATTCAGTTTGACTTGAATTTTAAGTTATTAGTGAACAAAGGTTACCACTAATTTTTGAGTAATTCCTGAAACAGAAACGTTTTGTGAAATCACGAGCTCATTATTCGATACGCTTTCTACTATCATATTTCCTTCGGCACCAGGCACTTCAATGATATCAGTATCGACAAGCAGGATTTTGGTGGATTCGTTATAATCCCATATAAAATTAACAGTCTGCGACTCAGTTGAACTACACTTAGTAGGCCCTGAATCCAACACTCCGAGCTTAACGCTTGGGCTGTAATTAAAAGTCACTACGTTGTCTTGAAGACAGTCATCTATTTCAGAGATTACGTTGAAGATACCAACTTTGGCAGTACTCAGCTTCCAGGCAATTCCAGAACCTATAATTTCCGCATCTGACTTAACTGGATCTTTGTCCAAATCTTGATGACAGGAGCTGAAGGAAACGATACAGAGAATGGAAAGCAGAAAGGAGAGTTTTTGAAAAGTTTTCATGTGTTTATAGTTTGATTTTTTAAGTGGCCGCCCAGAATAGTCGGGGCAGGCTATGGAATCTCGCAGAATGACTAATCATCCCATTGTGTGTCGCTTGTGTCATGTCTGCCTACCGTCACTCAGGCTCGATTTCATAGGGAAAAATATTATGGTTTAGAAAATCTAAAATAGGAAAAATAGACTGAAACCTCTGTTTAATTAGAATTGAAGTGGTTATTCATTTGCTGTATATCGTTTTCTGATTTCCACTTTTTGCTTTTGCCTACTCCAAAGAGCTTTTGCTAAGTCTACGGCAACTTGGTCTGGTTCAGATTCGTGAAGGATTTTTTTCAGCTTTTCCTCTCCCAGGTCGATGCGGTAGCAAATCTGTAGCAAGCGCTCAAATTCCCGATCCAACATAAAAGCAATGACTTTGGAAAGTACGGAGATAGCTTGGTCTTCGTCAAATCCCTCTGCTTTTTCAGGTAGGTCAAAATCTCTTCGCAGGAGTAGAAAAGTTTCTTCAGAAAGGGATTCACTCATGATAGTATCAAAAAAGCCCCGAGTTGAACCGGGGCTTTAGTTTTATTTTTCTGATTTTTTACCAGACTTAGTTTCTTTTGCAGTTTTTGGTTCTTTTTCCTTAGCAGGCTTTACCTCCTCTGGCTTTTTTTCTTCAGATTTTTGAAGGACCTCAGGTGCCTGCTCACGGATTAATTTATACCAAGTGATCAACTTTTTGATGTCTGAAGTGTAAACTCTAGCTTCATCGACCTCTGGAAGGATATGCTTCATGAATGCTCTTAGCTCAGCCTCATCAGGATTGGCATCCAAACCAAGATCACCCTGGAATTCAGCTTCAATTTTTTGCATCACGGACTCTAATGGCTCTGCGCCCTCTTCAGTCAAGGTGTAGATAGAAATATCGCTAAGAATAGACACACGCTGGGACATGCCGGCAACGAGTTTAGTTTTCTTCGCATCCATGCTTTCCAAGATTACTCCTGTGCGAGAAGGCTTCAAAACTTTGAACAAACCGGGTTTACCGGCTACGGTGGCAAGATCTTTAAAATTCATTTGGTTTATTTTTTCGAGGCTGCAAATATAGGATTATCAATTAAATGATTCATCTAGCATTATATTCTGTTACTAGTTCTTCCATAAACTTAGTCAGTTCTTCTTTTCCGGTACTAGCTTCTGCACTGGTGACAAAGTAGTCTGGATTCTCTCCGAACATCTCTCTGGTTTTCTTCAAAAACTTCTGAATGTTCTGGTCGGTTTTTGATTTGGACTGTTTGTCCGCTTTAGTGAAAACCAAAGCTGTAGGGACTTCCTGTGTCCCGCACCAAAGCAAAAACTCCAAATCTATCTGCTGTGGTGGTAGCCGGCTATCGATCAATACAAATACACCGCAAAGATTTTCTCGTTTTGTGAGATAAGTAGTTATCATGCTTTCCCAGCCTTGCTTTACTTTCAGGTTTACTTTGGCGAAGCCGTAACCCGGGAGATCGACAAGGTACCACTTGTCATTAATCATGAAGTGGTTGATCAACTGAGTTTTACCAGGTTTTTGAGAGGTCTTAGCCAATCCCTTTTGATTGACCAGCATATTGATCAAAGAGCTTTTTCCAACGTTAGATCTACCAATAAAAGCAATCTCAGCTCGGTCTGGCTTAGGACAATTTCCTGGGTTCGAATTACTGATTACAAAGGTGGCTTTCTGGATCATCTGCTGGTGTTTGTTTGCAAAAGTACGACATTATCCGAAAAGGGCAGGATGAAAGCGAAGCGGAACAATTTTCCTTTCCTCGTGTTTCTTGCCTATTATTGTCCTTTCAAAGATAGAATTCAGATGGCCGTAGTACCTTATAAAGACAAGCAAGATTCCAAAAAAGATCAGGTAGCTGAGATGTTCAATAACATTTCCGGCAAATATGATTTGCTCAATCACGTGCTCAGCATGGGAATTGATATTACTTGGAGAAAAAAAGCAATTAAATATCTGAAAGATGATCAGCCCAAATTGATCTTAGATATTGCTACTGGCACCGGAGATTTTGCGATTGAAGCACTTGCATTGAACCCAGATAAGATCATCGGAGTGGATATTTCCGAAGGCATGCTGGAAGAAGGCCGAAAGAAAATGAAGAAAAAAGGTCTTGAGGATAAAATCGAGCTTCAGCTCGGAGATTCTGAAGGACTACTTTTTGAAGATAATAAGTTTGATGCGGTCATCGTTTCTTTTGGAGTTAGGAACTTTGAGAATCTGGAGAAGGGGTTGGCAGATATGTATCGTGTGCTCAAGCCTGGAGGCAAAGTGGTGATATTGGAGTTTAGCAAGCCTACCAAAGCTCCAATGAAGCAGGCATATGCTTTTTACTCCAAAGCTATTCTTCCACAGATTGGCAAAATTGTATCGAAAGACAATTCTGCTTATACTTATCTTCCTGAGTCAGTACAGGCCTTTCCAGACGGAATGGATTTTCTGAGAATTATGAATAATGTCGGATTCACAAGTAACCTATGCAAACCACTCACATTTGGAATAAGCTCAATCTACGTAGGAACAAAATAGTCCTAGTAGGTGTAGTGTTTTTCTTTGCGGCGATTCCGACGTTTGGGCAAGGTATGTTTGGCTTGACCTCAGCATCAGCCTCAGACAACAAACCGCTTTCCTACGGCTTCTTTTTGGCCGGCCACAATAGCACGCTTCGCATAAAATATACGGATGCTTTTCTTAATTCTACCTCTGCGAATGAGTTTGACAATGTTAGAAGTATTCAGCCATTATTTTCTGCCGGGTTTTCCTTAGGGTTTATCGGGATTCTGAGATTTCATGATCAGGTGTCACTGATTTTTACGCCCAAGGTGGGATTTTATGAGTATAAGACTGAGGTTACCTATTTTACAGACCAAATCGATACAGAATTAATAGGAGGCGATGTGATAATCAGTAGCGAAAATCTGGGGCAGGTTATAGAATACACTTCAGAGGCCACCATGGTCGAGCTGCCTTTGCTTTTTAAATACCGTTCGGTGAGATTCAACAATACTAGAATGTATTGGCTAGGCGGAGCGAGTTACCAGTTTCGGACAAAGGGACAGGATGAAGCTAATGTAGATGACATCGTGATGACCGGACAGGATTTTTCTCTAGAAGCGGGAATGGGATTCGAGTTTTACTTCAAATACTTCAAGTTTGCTCCAGAGGTTCGTTTTTCACATGGACTGATGAATGCCTATCAAGCAGAAAACACCCGTCCTGAACTTCAGGGAGCAATCGAGTCTATTAAAAGAAAGAGTATTACGCTTTATCTGAATTTCCAATAGAAGTTAAAAGTTGAAAAGTAGTAAAGTGGGAAGGTTGACATCCTTGAACTTTGATTATTAAGAATTGTCCATTGATAATTTTTTTAACTTGCCTTCATGAAAAATAAAATCGCCTTAGTTACAGGAGCAACCTCAGGTATTGGTAAAGCTGCTGCAATAACCCTAGCTAAAATTGGATTTGATATCATCGCCACCGGAAGACGTGGTAATCGTCTGGAAGAATTAAAGAGTGAAATACCTCAGGGAATTGATTTTTTGCCATTGGTTTTTGATGTGCGTGATCGTGAAAATGTGAAAGAGGTTCTTGATAATCTCCCCGAAAAATGGAAATCAGTCGATGTCCTGATCAATAATGCAGGAAATGCCCACGGAATTGATCCTGTGCAGTCAGCAAATCTCGATGATTGGGATGCGATGATGGATATTAATGTGAAAGGATTGCTGTATGTTTCCAGAGCTATTATTCCTGGAATGACAGTTCGTAAATCAGGAATGATCATCAATATAGGATCTATCGCTGGAAAGGAAGTTTATCCCAACGGAAGTGTGTATTGCGGTAGCAAGCATGCAGTAGATGCGATCACAAAAGGGATGAGGATAGATTTGAATTCCTTTGGTATTCGCGTTGTCGCAATTCACCCAGGATTAGTGGAGACGGAATTTTCACTGGTGAGATTTAAAGGAGATGAAGGTAAGGCAGAGACTGTTTATCAGGGAATGGAGCCATTGGTAGCTCAGGATATTGCGGATATTATTGAATTTGCTGTAACTAGACCTCCGCATGTAACGATTGCTGATGTGGTGGTGCTTCCAACAGCTCAAGCTTCCGCTACACTTGTCAATAGAAATTAGAAATTTTGAGAAAACTTTACATACCTGTTTTACTACTAATGCTTGGTTGTGGCACTTCCCAGAAGAGCGATCAGGAGATATTCTCCGAGCAGCAGCGGGAAGTACTTGATCCTATCCAGGAAATAGATCTTGTGGAGGAAATGCCAGAGTTAGAGAAGACGCTTCGCGAACAAGGATTGGTAGAGTTGGAGGGATTTATTCCAGGGATTAAAGTAGAATTGAAATATTCCACAACAGACAATTTCTTCGGTCAAGATGTCTATGGCGATTTGACTAAGGCTTTTCTTCAACCTGAAGTCGCAGAGCAATTGAAAAAAGCTCAGCAAATGCTCCAGACTCAATATCCTGATTATACTTTGTTGGTTTACGATGGCGTTCGTCCAGCTTCTGTGCAACAGATACTTTGGGATAATTTAGACAAACCGGATAGTTTGAAACCGCTTTATGTGGCAGATCCTAAAATAGGTAGCTTACATAACTTCGGAGTTGCGGTGGATTTGACCATATTTGACACCAAAGCTGATTCTACGTTGGATATGGGCACTAGCTACGATTTCTTTGGCTACCAAGCTTATCCAGATCGTGAAGAGCAAATGCTCGCCGAAGCAAAAATAACCAACCTACAAATCGCAAATCGGGAAATTCTTCGCAGCGTGATGACTTCAAACGGTTTCACAGGAATTGGCTCAGAATGGTGGCATTTCAATGCATATTCCAGAAAAGAAGCTGGAGAAAAGTTTGAAATCATTAAGTAACAATTTTCAATAATCAATAATCAAGTTTCAAATACACTATACAATTTTCAATAACCCAACAACTCAAACCCTATGAACTTAAAACGAATATTTCTCACCTTTTCGCTGATTTTTAGCATTGCTCTGATGTCTAATGCTCAGCAATTTAGAGCGCTGGTTTTTAGCAAGACCGCAGGCTTCCGCCATCAATCCATTTCTGATGCTGTTGTGGCGTTAAAGAAATTGGGTAAAACACAGGTTTTCAGTGTTTATACTACAGAAGATGCTGGTGAATTCACCGATGAAAAACTGGCGAAATATGATGTAGTGATCTTGACCACCACAACCGGGACGATTTTCAATGAGGAGCAGAAGGCAGCTTTCCAGCGATTCGTTCAAAGTGGAAAAGGAGTTGTAGGCATTCACTCTGCTACAGATACCGAATATGAATGGCCTTGGTATAACAAAATGATTGGAGCTTACTTCCTTTCGCACCCAGCCCAGCAGACACTAAGACTTGATGTAGTCGATCAAACTCACCCATCGACTTGGCATTTACCGAAAAACTGGTTGTGGACTGATGAACTGTATGAATTCAGAGAAATCAATCCTGATATCAAAGTGCTGATCAAAGCTGATGAAAGTACCTATAAAGTAGCTAGAGGGAATGGAGATAATCACCCGATGGCTTGGTACCATGAGTTTGACGGTGGAAGAGTGTTTTATACTGCTTTGGGCCATGTGGAGGCCGCCTGGGAAGAGGATGATTTCTTAAAGCACCTATACGGAGGAATCTGGTATGCTGCTACGGGTGAACCGTATAAATAATACATTTGCAGGAAAATTGGATTTGCTGGAACTTAATGCCAGCAAATCGGTTTTCTAAACAAAAATCAAGAATACCATGCTACAAGCACAAGCAAGACCTGTTCACCTCTACATGGAGGCCAATCCAAACCCAAATTCCATGAAATTTGTAGCCAACTTCATGTTGGTGGATGAGGGAGTAAGTTTTGATTTCCCGGATGCTGAAAGTGCCAAAATAAGTCCCTTAGCTCAAGAGCTTTTTAATTTTGCTGCTGTCGAGCGAGTATTTATAGCTTCTAATTTCGTGACTGTTACCAAATCTGAATCTGTAGAATGGGCAGAAGTTCAAGGCATCGTTCGTGATCATATCAAGCAGTATTTGGAGGCAGGAAAAGCTCCAGTTCCTGTTGGATTTGACAAGGATCCGCTTTTCGATGAGAATGATTCAGAGGTGGTGAAAAAAATCAAGGGGATTTTGGATGAGTACATTCGTCCTGCTGTAGAGCAAGATGGTGGAGCGATCGTTTTCCATTCTTTCCATGAGGGCGTGGTGAAAGTGCAGTTGCAAGGCTCATGCTCTGGCTGTCCTTCTAGTACGGTGACCTTAAAAGCCGGAATTCAAAACCTGCTGACCAGAATGCTTCCTGAAGTGAAGGAAGTGGTAGCAGAGGGAGTTTAAGTTGTTCTTTTATGGGTAAGAGAGATTGGTCCTGGGCGATTCTTGGAGTTATTGCTTTGGGAATACGTTATTTGGCGGCTCAAAATCCTGAAGCAACTGACGATATTTATTCTAGAATTTTCTTTCCGGGAATCCGGAATGTAATTGACATGACGCTGGGAAGAATGCCTTTTCCCAGCGTCTATTTGTTTATCCTATCGGTAATACTGATCATCGGGATTTATATTTTTAAGCTTCGCAAAAAAGTAGGTTGGAGAAATAGAGTCTTATATTCCTCTCGAGCTTTGGCGAATGGCCTTGGGGCCCTGATTTTCTTCTTTCTCTTTCTTTGGGGTTTCAATTATCAGCGGACACCTATAGTGGAGCAACTCGGACTAAGTCCACGCGCCATGAACTTGGAGGAATTGCAAAATGAAGTTCTTATTACTCAGCGCTTGGCACAACAATACAGGAACTCGATCACTCAGGATACTGCTGCTATTGAAAATATTTTGCCTTATCCAGAGCTGGAAAAACTGGTAAGAGCTAACATTGCAGACAACCTAGACATGCTTGGATTGAATTTTACTGGGCGACCCCGAACCAAGCTTTTTCCTCCCCCTGGATTTATGAGGAAAATGGGTATCCTAGGAATCTATTTTCCTTTTACGGGCGAAAGTTATATAGACCCTACGCTACACGCTTTAGAACAACCTTTTACTGTCGCCCATGAAATGGCGCATAGTTATGGCGTGACTGACGAAGGAGAGGCAAACTTTATTGCTTGGGTGATCTGCACCAATAGTGAGGACCAATTGCTTCGCTATTCCGGGCAGTTGAGACTGCTGATGTATCAGATCCGCGATTACTATAGAATGGCACCGGAAGACTACAGAGAGTGGCTAAAGAATCTCGATCCAGGAATCAAAAACGACATGATGTCCATCAAGCGAAACAGTGATTCAATTCAGGCATTTTCATTAGAGATAAGTAGAAAAACTAACGACGTGTTTCTAAAAACTCAAGGCGTCAAAGCTGGGATAAATAGTTATCAGCAGCTTCCCAAGCTGGCATTTGCATGGAGGGAGCGGATGAATAATTTATAAGGTTTAGCTAGCTGATTTTATAAAGCTTTGTAAGCAAGCTTTATAAAAATGCTATAGTTTTTATAATGCGAATTATTGGGTTTCGCCATCTGATGCCTATATCGCAAAACCACTTAGTATAAGGCGGAAATTCAGGGTTGAACTATTTTCTTTCTATTTCCGAACCAAACACCAATAATCACTGCCACAATCCCAACATAATGACCGAAAAGAAGCACTTCTCCATCAAGTACTCCCCAGAAGATTGCAACAATAGGAATCAGATAAGTCACTGAGGAAGCAAAAACAGGAGTGGCAGTCTTTACCATCACGTTGAAAATGATCAAGGCAATAGCCGTTCCCATCACTCCCAGTAATGTGATGTAACCCAAGGCAGGCAATGCACCTTCGATATTCACGACTTTATAAGAAAACTGAGTACCGGCCATTAAATAGAGTAATGCGACAGGCAAAACCATTATCAATGAAATAGCTGTGATCTCAATCGGCTTTAATTTTTGAAAGCGGTATTTGATGATATTCAGGTTAAATCCATAACAAATACAAGCTAAAATCACAAAGAAAGCATAGGCGTTGATATCAGTAAAAGCGCCGAAGCCAGAACCTTCTTTGACAGTAACCAAAATAAAAACCCCTACGAAAGCAATGGCAAGGCCTATTCCATTTCTGCGAGTGATTTTAGACTGGAAAAACAATGCACCTATCACAACCACTGCAAGAGGAGTGAGTGCATTTAAGACGCCAGTTAAGGAGCTACTGAGTTGAGTTTGTGCTTTTGCAAAAAGAAAAGCAGGGATGAAACTTCCGACAAGACCTACGATAATCAAATTTTTGATCTGAGTTTTATCAAGATTTTTGAGCCTTGGGATAGAAAGTGGTAACAAGAAAGTGGCGGCCGCGACTATTCTATAGGCTCCCACTTCTCCAGGTGAAAAAACTTCCAGGCCTCTTTTGATTAGAATAAATGAACTGCCCCAGATCAAGGATAGTAGAATTAGTAAACCCCAGTTTTTAAGGTTGCCGTCGTTGGTGGTAGTTGACATTTGAGGAAATTGAGAAGTGGTAAGGTAGGGAAGGTGGTAAAGTTGCAGTTTACCTTCCAACTTTACCTCCTTCCAACTTTTTAACTATTTCTTCTAAAAAACATGATCTGCGTAGACGTCAGAAACCTGATTCAGGATATCGCAAACATGCTCATAAGTTTCTGCAGTAACCATCTCAGCTCTATACTGTTTGAAATTTGGCATACCGCGGAAATAATTAGTGTAGTGTCTCCTCATTTCAAGAATACCAAGTTTTGGTCCTTTCCACTGTACAGAGAAATCTAAGTGTTTCTTTGCTACAGCTATTCTTTCTTCCAATCCTGGTGCAGCGAGTTTTTCTCCTGTGGCAAGGAAATGTTTGATCTCGTTGAATATCCACGGATATCCTATGGATGCTCTGCCTATCATCATTCCATCGACGTTGTATTTATTCTTGTATTCCTGTGCTTTCTCAGGAGTATCAATATCTCCATTTCCAAAGACTGGAATGTGTAAGCGTGGATTGTCTTTGACCAGATTCAAATAACTCCAATCGGCTTCGCCTTTGTACATTTGAGCTCTAGTGCGCGCATGAATGCTGATTGCTTGGATTCCTACATCTTGAAGACGCTCAGCGACTTCTACTATACGAATTGTGTTTTGGTCCCAGCCTAGTCTAGTCTTCACAGTGACGGGGATATTTACAGCTTTTACGATCTCAGCGGTCATGGAGACCATCTTGTCGATATCCAGAAGAATCCCGGCTCCAGCGCCCTTGCAGGCTACTTTGTTCACAGGACAGCCATAATTGATATCTAAAATATCTGGCTGAGCTTCTTCTACGATAGCTGCTGCTTCACGCATGGAATCAATTTCATTTCCGAAAATTTGAATCCCAATAGGCTTCTCATAATCGAAAATATCGAGCTTAGCCACACTTTTGGCGGCATCACGGATCAAGCCTTCTGAGCTGATAAATTCTGTGTACATGAGGTCTGCACCGTTCTGTTTGCAGACTGCTCTGAACGGCGGATCGCTGACATCTTCCATCGGTGCAAGCAACAATGGGAAGTCCCCTAACTCCAAGTTTCCTATCTTAACCACTTCTTATTTTAAATTTGCGCGTAAATTTACCTCAATTATGGAGATATACGAAACGGAATCAGAAATTGCCAAGAGAAAGAGTTGGCTTTTGTCCTTGATAGTCATTGTTTTAGTAGGATTAGGTGTTTTGATAGTACTACAGGTAGTGGCGCTGGCAATTGCTCCATTCCTATTTAATATCACCATGGAAGAGATAATTGGTCTTATGACTGGTGATTATTCTCCTCCAAATGGGCGGATGGCCATGTATTTTGTACAGGGATTAGGTTCTGGAATAGGATTCTGGTTAGCAGCTTATGTAGTCATGCATTTTATTGATAAAGCAGATTTGCATTGGGAAATTCAATTGCCAAGGTTTAATGCCAAAGGTGCAGGTTTGGTTTTTCTTATCGCTATAGGAGGGATGCTTTTCAATGGGCTATTGGTGTATTGGAATTCTCAACTGGTACTTCCAGAGGTTTTTTCTGACCTAGAGATTTGGATGCTGGAGATGGAAACTCAGCTGATGGAGATGACTAAATACCTCACTGATTTTCAGACAATTCCCGAGTTACTTATGGGTGTTCTGGTTATTGGGATTCTTGCAGGAATAGGTGAAGAAATGTTTTTTAGAGGTCTAATTCAGCCAAAGATGCATTTATATACAGGGAATGGACATGCTGGGGTTTGGGTGACGGCTTTTATTTTCTCAGCAATTCACCTTCAGTTTTACGGCTTTCTTCCTCGTTTATTTTTGGGAGGTATGTTTGGTTACCTTTATTATTATTCTGGAAGTCTTACGTATCCTATCTTAGCTCATATTTTAAATAATACAGTGACTGTCTTGATGGTTTACGCCTCGAATCAAGGATTGATTGATTTTGATATGGAGTCCACAGACACGGTGTCATATCCTGCTGCAATCATTGGATTATTAGTTCTTTTGGCAGGAATCTTTTACTTTAAGAAAATAAATAAGCCCAATGGAGAACTGGAATAAGGTATTTGAAAGCTCAATGCAAGTGCGAGCGGAGATTGTAAAAGGAGTCTTGGAGGAGAACCAAATTCAAGCTGTGGTATTGAACAAAAAAGAAACTATTTATCAGATTTTTGGAAACTACGAGGTACTAGTGCAGCAAAAAGATTTAATTAAGGCGAATAACCTTGTCCAGAATGAGATCACGTTTTAGTATCAATAATTACAGTAATCTAGGACAGAGGGCCATCACTGGATTGTTTGGAGCCTTGCTTATTGTGGGTGGATGTATTTATTCGGAATACACCTATTTTTTGGTTTTTGCAGGAATTCTGGGCTTTTCACAAATGGAGTTTTACAAGCTTAGTGGATTGGATGGCATGCTTCCTTTGAGAAGTTTCGGTACATTCTTAGGGCTGATGATATTCTGTCTCACCTTTTTGGTACAGCAGGAACATCTATCAGATAAGTATTTCTTTTTGATTTTTCCGATTGTCTCCATTACTTTCTTTATTAAACTTTATCGCAAAACAGACAAAAAACCTTTCACTGGTGTCGCATATACTTTTTTGGGCCTTTTCTATGTGGCGGTGCCATTTTCTCTGCTAAATCTTGCGGTATTTTCAGTAGATGCTACCTATAATTATGAGATCATTATTGGCTGCTTGTTGATTCTTTGGGCCAGCGATACAGGCGCATACTTTGCGGGAACAAAATTTGGAAAGACTAAGTTATTCGAGCGGGTTTCACCTAAGAAGTCATGGGAAGGATTTCTGGGGGGGGCATTTTCCGCAATAGGAGTAGCTTTTGCCTTGACAAGATACTTCCATGTGATCGAAGATTGGAAGTGGTTAGTAATTGCCGGAATCATAATAATTGCCGGTACGTATGGAGATCTTATAGAGTCGCTTTTCAAGCGATCAATTGAGATTAAAGATTCTGGAAAAGGACTTCCTGGGCATGGTGGATTTATGGATCGTTTTGATGGATTGTTACTTTCGGCCCCTTTTATCACAGCCTTTTTGAAAATCTTCTAATTTGAAGCCCTCTTGATTGAAAATCTGCTTAATATTACACCGCATTTGAATAACTAAATCAAACCCGAATATGGCTTACATTGAACCGGCTCCGATTAAGGATAAAGAAAATCCTTTGGAGTCAATGATGGAAAGATTCAACATTGCAGCTGAAAAGCTAGGCCTCTCCGAAGAGGTGTACAATGTCCTGAAAAATCCAGCCAAACAAGTAATCGTATCCCTACCTATCACCATGGACAATGGTAAGATTCAGGTCTTCGAGGGGATCCGAGTAATTCACTCCAACATTCTTGGCCCAGCCAAAGGCGGTATTCGCTTTGCGCCAGATGTACACATCGATGAGGTTCGTGCCTTAGCGGCTTGGATGACTTGGAAATGTGCAGTAGTGGACATTCCATACGGTGGAGGTAAAGGCGGAGTAAGATGTAATCCAAGGGAAATGTCTAAGGGTGAAATCGAGCGTCTTGTCAGAGCTTATACCATGGCAATGATCGATGTTTTCGGTCCGGATAAGGATATTCCTGCTCCGGATATGGGAACTGGTCCTCGAGAGATGGCTTGGCTGATGGATGAGTATTCCAAGGCAAAGGGTATGACGGTAAGTTCGGTTGTAACGGGGAAGCCCCTTGTGTTGGGAGGCTCTCTCGGCAGGACAGAAGCGACAGGTCGAGGTGTGATGGTAACCGCTTTGGCAGCCATGCAAAAACTTAAAATCAACCCTTTTCAAGCCACCTGTGCTGTACAAGGCTTTGGAAATGTGGGCTCTTGGGCAGCTAGATTGTTGGAAGAAAGAGGTTTGAAAATCGTAGCAATCTCAGATCATACAGGTGCTTTTTACAATGACAATGGAATCAATATTCTGGAGGCTATCGCTTACCGGGATGGGAATAACAATAATTTGGAAGGCTTCACAGGAGGTGAGAAAATGCTTGATGCTGGCGATTTGCTTACCTTGGAAGTTGATGTGTTAGTGCCTGCAGCTGTAGAAGATGTGATCACTATTCACAACGTAAACGATATTAAGGCTAAACTCATCGTTGAAGGTGCCAATGGTCCTACTTCGGCAAAGGCAGATGCGATCATCAATGAAAAAGGTATCATGGCTGTACCAGATATCCTGGCAAATGCCGGTGGTGTGACTGTTTCTTACTTCGAGTGGGTTCAAAACAGATTGGGCTACAAATGGACTGCTGACCGCGTAAATAGGCGTTCAGATCGTATTATGAAAGATTCCTTTGAAATGGTCTATCAGGCGTCTCAGAAGTACGATGTGCCGATGAGAATTGCAGCATATATTGTTGCTATCGATAAAGTAGCGAAGACTTATACATTCCGAGGAGGCTTCTAAGCCTGTTCTATCGAAAGAATATTTTATCTTTGAGGCGTGGGGATATCTCCACGCCTTTTAGTTTTAAAGAATATGACTATACACAGAGAAGGAAAAGTTTTGTTGTTTTGGTTGCTAATTGTCTTAGTGGCTGGGAATTACCTTATCATCTACTTTATGCCAGATGCCAGAGTACTTTCTAATGTTGCTGTTTTAGGCAGCATTGTATTGTACCTGATTATCCTACAATTTTTCAGAAGTCCGATTTTCAAATTGCCAACTGATGAAAGTTTGGTATATGCGCCTGTGGATGGTAAAGTCGTGGTAATCGAGGAGACTTTCGAAGATGAATATCTCAAAGAAAACCGAAGACAGATTTCGATTTTCATGTCTCCGATCAACGTGCATGTTACTAGATCTCCGATCAAAGGAATAGTTGAGTTTTTTCAATATCACCCAGGTAAATACTTGGTAGCTTGGCATCCAAAGTCAAGTACGGAAAATGAGCGTACTTCCATGGTCGTGACTCATGAGAATGGAACAAAACTTATGGTAAGACAGGTAGCAGGTGCCTTGGCACGACGAATCAAATGGTATGTGAAGCCAGGTTCCGAATTGGTCTCAGGCGGTGAATTTGGCTTTATCAAATTCGGATCCAGAGTGGATGTTTACCTTCCATTAGAGGCTGAGATATTGGTAGGATTAGACGAGAAAACCAAAGGAGGGAGAACTCCGATTGCGAGATTGAAAGCGTAACTTTTTAAGAAACCTATAAAACCAAAAAAGCTCCAAATAAGGAGCTTTTTTGGTTTTATGCCTTGATGACTTTTTTGTACACCACAAATCCAAGTCCCAACGTAATCAGAAATAAAATCAGACTGATCCATTCGAAAGTTCTTTTTTCGGAAAGCTTTTCTTCGATTTGTTTGTCTCTTTCTGCAACTGCTCTTTTTAGCGCTTGGACATCCTTTTCTTGCTTGAATGCAATGGCTTTGTAGTCTTCCCCGGTCTGAGTGGCAACGGTGGTTTCGATATCCCCAATCATTCGTAGTTCATCCATAATCAGGTTGTCCTTTGCGATAATGCGCTCCAGCCATTCATTGGTTTCGATCATGTCCTTTTTGGTCCGATTACCAAAGATTCCGGACTTTTTACTTTCTGATGCCTTCCATTGTTGGGTCAGTGCATCACGCTCTTGGACCATTTTTTCCAGCTTTGCTTTACCTGCTTCCGTGAATTGGGGTGTAAATGCATTTAGAAAAGTAAGAAGTGCTATTAGGATCATTTTTCTTCAGATATTAAAGGACTTAGTAGTAACGAATCAGGGAATAGAAAATTCACTTTGGTTCGAATATAAAGGAAAGAGAATGACGATTTATATAGAACGAATTGAAGCCCCTTCAATTTAATTTTGTGATTGAATCTTTTGAGTAATCACGATGTCCTTTTCGAAGATTTGAATTACCCATGGATAATTTACAAGGATTTCCTAATCTCTTTCTAAACAGCAATAAACTTGTTGTTTTTATCGTTTCCAGCCTCGGGTCATTTCTTTTTTGCCCGGAGGGCCAGGCAGATTTTCTACCTCAAGTCCGAGATCTTTCAAATCTCTCCTTAGCTGTCCAGATGCACAATAGGTGGTGAATATTCCACCTGGGTTCAAAGTTTCACAAACCTTACTTAGAGCCTCCTTTGACCACATTTCAGGCTGTTTGCTTGGTGCAAAAGCATCGTAAAATACTACGTCAGTTGGATAAAGAATTACATCTTCCAGTGTAGTTTTCTCCTTTTTCATGTTGAAATACTCAGACATGATGATGCCTTTGTCCCAGTCCGCTTTATGCAATCGCTGCAAATATGGCTTATAGTGAAATATGGCATCGTCCATATCACCGTAATTAAGCTGGGAATAAATATCCTCGGTTAATGGAAAGGGTTCAATACTATGATATAGGACTGGAATCTGATTTTGCTCTGCCCAAACGAGCGTTAACCAAGCATTCAAGCCTGTCCCAAAACCAACCTCAAAAATCCTCAGTGGTTTTTTCTTAGGGTTATTTATCACCCATGAATCTAGTCCATAAAGCATGAAAACATGAATAGATTCCTTGAAAGCGCCGTGAAAACTATGATAGGTTTCTTTTAGCTCTTCGTTGTAAAGAGAATGGGAACCGTCTTCAGTGGTTATGATTTTTAAGTTTCCGCTCATACCGAATAAATTAAAGCCGTGCAATATGCCGAGACTCCCTCTTGCCTACCAACAAAACCTAGTTTTTCGGTGGTAGTAGCTTTGATGGAAATGTCGTTTTCAGAGATATTCATCACCTCAGCCAGACAGATTTTCATAGTTGGTATATGTGGGTTGACCTTAGGAAGTTGCAAGCAAATCGTCGTATCTAAATTACCTACTTCGAAGCCAGCATCCCGGATTAGAAGCATCACCTCTGCAAGTAAAATTTTGCTATCAATACCTTTGAATTGTGGATCTTGATCAGAGAAATGATATCCTATGTCACGTAAGTTTGCAGCACCGAGAAGCGCATCGCAAATCACATGGATCAAAACATCTGCATCGGAATGTCCGACAGCACCTTTCTCATGTTCTAATTTGATTCCTCCCAGCCAGAAGTCATATCCTTCTTTGAGTTGATGGACATCATAGCCAAAACCTATTCTGAATTTGTTCATGCAGGTACAGATTTATAATATAAGACAGAGGAGTTTTCTTCACGAATAAGTCGGTTAGCCCACATCATAATTTCGTCTCCTTTTATTTTGGATTTATTTTCGAATTCTTGGTAATAAAGGTCTGGGTTTCCAAGCTGCGCATAATTTGCCAGATTCATAGCCCGGTTTAATACCTGAATGGATTCATAGGTTTTCATAGCTTCACCTTGATTCTTTACTTTTTGCAGCGCGTAATCTGAGATTTCTGAAGTAAGGAATTTAGAAATTACATCGTCCAATGCTTTTTCCGCTTCTTCAGCTGAAACGCCTGATTCCATTTTCCCTGAGAAAATCAGCAGTCCTGGATCTACTGATCCTAAAATATAAGCTCCAACTGCCGCAAACAACTTCCCATTTTTCACTAAGGTTTGCTCAAGCAAGGAAGACTTTCCAAAGCCAATGATGTCAGTTATTAAATCAGCTTCTAAGTATCCCGGCGATAGCTTTGCCGGCATTTTATATGCCTTGTAAAGCGCATCTGTGGGCACTGTTGCTTCCTCTGTTTTTGTCTTTTTGGTGAGCTGAGGTGCTTCGGCAGGGATTTGGTGATTTGCTTTTGAAAGATTAGGAATGGGTTCAAACCATTTTTTAGCTAACCGTTCTACTTCAGCTTGGCTAACAGCTCCAGCGACGACGAGTACAGCATTGTCAGGCCGATAATTTGCCTGATAAAATGCCCAGACATCTTCCTGGGTATAGTTGATAATATCGTCTAAGTTCTGACCTATAGTTGGCCAGCGATAAGGGTGTGTATCGAAAGCAAGGCCGCGCAAGTGGTGAAATACATCTCCATAAGGCTGATTGAGGTAGCGCTGCTTGTATTCTTCCATCACTACTTTCCGCTGAGTTTCTATCGTTTTCTCGCTGAGTGTTAATTGCAGCATACGATCAGATTCCAGCCAAAAGGCAGTTTCCAGATTGGCAGCGGGGATAGTGATGTAGTAATTAGTAATGTCAGGACTGGTGAAAGCATTGCAGGCGCCGCCGGCACGCTCTAATTCTCGGTCGAAAACAGGAACGTTCGCTGAACTTCCAAACATCAAATGCTCGAAGAAATGTGCAAGTCCGGTTTTTCCGGGCTTCTCGTTCCGGGATCCAACTTTATAAAGTAGGTTGAAAACAGCGATTTTACTGCCGTGATCCTCATGGACGATCACTTCTAATCCGTTATCTAAGAAAAATCTTGTGTAGGGTAGCATAATTGTAGCTTGCAAAGCTAAGATAATTGGCAATTCTGGCTAATTAGGAAAGCTTATTTTAAATAAACCTTCCACGGAATTCTAATGTTTAATCAGATTATGCCCCATTGGTATAAGCATTCCTCATTTTTCAGAAAAAAAAAACGAACTTTGGAATGATTGCCTAAGTTAGTTTTCCAATATAACCCTCAGCTCAACTCCCTTATGTTAAAACATTGCGTAGAACTTTACGAGACCGGACAGTTTTCACAATTTTTTTTGGATTACATCGCAGGGAAAAAAGAATTACAACCATTTTATGCTCATGCTCCCAACTTGGAGAGTTTTAAGCAAGCAATTGACCAGAAGACTTTTTCTCAAGAAAATCGCAAAATACTTGTAGCGGCGCTACAGAGTCAATATGCCAACCAAGAAGTGAGCTATGCAGTTTCAAAGAATATTGAATCATTATCATCGGCACATACTTTTACAGTCACCACAGGTCATCAGCTGAATTTATTCACAGGACCTCTTTACTTCATCTACAAAATTGTATCTACCATCAATCTTGCTAAGAAATTAGCACAAACCTATCCAAAGCATAGGTTTGTACCAGTGTATTGGATGGCCACGGAGGATCATGATTTTGATGAGATCAATTACTTCAAACTCGATGGTAAGAAATACCAGTGGAATTCTGATCAAACCGGTGCCGTCGGTGATTTTGAATTAGGTAAAGATTTTAAAGAGTTTTTGAAGACGGTATCATTCGCCCCAGATGTGTTTTTGGAGGCTTATTCTTCCTCAAAGACACTAGCAGAGGCAGTACGCAAGTATGTAAATTCACTTTTCGGGGAGGAAGGTTTGCTGATTGTAGATGGGGACGATGTGAACTTGAAGCGAGAATTCTCAGAAGTGATTCTTTCAGATTTGTTTGAGCATACTTCCTATGAGAAAGCTACCGAGGCGACAGAAAAGTTGGAAGAACTAGGATATAGTAGTCAGATTTTCCCAAGGGAAGTGAATTTCTTCTACTTAGACAAAGGTGTTCGGGAGCGAATTGAAAAGATGGATTCAGGCTTTGGTGTGGTGAACACTGAGTTACGATTCTCAGATCAGGAGATGAAGGATTTGGTAGCCAAACATCCTGAGCGATTTAGCCCGAATGTGGTGTTGCGTCCTTTATACCAAGAGATGATTTTGCCGAATTTAGCTTATTTAGGCGGCCCGGCTGAAGTGGTTTATTGGCTTCAACTGAAGGGCGTTTTTGAGCACTTTAATACTCCTTTCCCTGTCTTATTGCCTCGTAATTTTGCCTTACTTCTAAACACGAAAGTGCAGCGTAAAATGGAGCAGTTGAATTGGGGTGTCGAGGATCTTTTTGTAGATGTGGAGCATTGGAAAAAGACTTTTGTGAAAGCGGAGGCTAGCATGGATATAGAGCTCACCAAGCAAAAGGAGGTTATCGCTACGCTGTTTGATTTGAAGGGAAAAGAAGCTGCGCATTTGGAGAAAAGCCTTGAGAATGCTTTTGCAGCTGGAAAGGTCCGCTCTTTGAAGATCATGGATCAAATGGCGAGAAAACTTCGTAAAGCTGAGGAACGAAGATTGCACACACAAATAGAACGTGCCAGTTGCATTCAAGAACTTGTAAAGCCAGGGGGAAGTCCACAGGAGCGTGTTGTAAATATGATGCAGTTTTATTTAGGCAATCCAGATTTGATTACTGAGCTATTGGATTGTTTTGACCCATTGGATTTTAGAATGATGGTATTGTCAGATGAGTCCTGATAAACATCAACTTAGGGTTTTTTACAAGAAGTTGCGAGCAGCTATGTCCGCTGACGAACGAGAACAAAAGTCTATTCAGATCTCTCAGAATGTGATTGATTTTTTGAGTGAAAGGAAAGGTCTCACGTATTTTCACTTATTTTTTCCTATCTCAAAGCAGCTAGAGATAAATACTTATCCTATTAAGGACTACCTAGAAGAAATTGGTGGAAAGATCTATACTTCAAAAGTTGATTCTGAATCTTTGGAATTGAAGACTTTACTTTTGAGGCCTAAGACAAAATTTCAGTTGGATAGTTGGGGGATTCCTATTCCTGAGGAGTATGAGATAACTTCGAATGAGTTGATTCAGGTGGTTTTTGTGCCTTTACTCGCTTATGATCAAAAAGGAAATAGAATTGGCTTTGGGAAAGGATTTTATGATGTTTTTTTAGCTAGCCTTGACTCGTCTGTTATCAAAGTAGGATTGAGTTTTTTTCCTCCTGAGTTAAGGATTTCTCCCGAAATTCATGATATCCCACTTGATTATTGCATTACCCCAGAAAATATTATTACTTTTTAACCTTGAATTAACAGGCCATTATATGCGATTTACTCTACTCGTCCTTTTTGTCACAGTATCCATACTTTTTTCATTGGTGAATGAATCCAGCGCACAGATTGCGGATTACAATACGATGATAGGAGTAGTAGGGGGAACTAACATTGGTGGGACTGTAAAACAATTTATCTCTTATAATGGCGCTGTTGACCTGCTCGTTTACAGAAGGTGGAAAGGCTGGGTGGCAGCCGCTCTATATGAACACCATATGGATATTAGGGAATTCAGAGGTTTGGAATGGTATTTTGGGGGCGGGGCTCATTACGGAATTTGGAAAGATGGAAAAGGGGAGCCGCCTTGGGTTTATAAGATTGACCAGGATTATAATGTTTATGGAGTAGATGCAATTACAGGTGTAGAATATAATATCAATAGGAGTAATTTTTTTGTTGGGCTTTATTGGAAGCCTGCCTATAATTTCAATGAATACACAAAGTTTTGGGAAGATGAAGTTGCTTTTACGCTGAGGTATTCATTGTAGCTTAAGGTGACTTTCGGTAAACTGACAGCATTATAAGGCGAGTTTTTAATTCAGTATTGTGAAAATGTTATTTGATATTAGCAGTGTCTATTTAGGCGCTGCTTTTTTATTGCTTATATTTTATATCACTCTTTATCGGTATATTAAAATTTAATTTTTAATTAAGTCTCTTTTTATAACTACACTTTTATGGCGCAATCAGATGATGTTTCGCAACCTTTAACACCTCTGAAATCAATCGGAGTATGTTTCAGTGGCGGTGGATACCGAGCAACCGCATTTAGCTTAGGGGTTCTGGATTACCTGAATAGAATAAAGTTTGAAGGTAAGCCTCTTCTTGAAAACGTAATTGCTCTAAGCTCGGTAAGTGGGGGTACAATCACAGCTGGGCTGTTTGCAGCCAGTAATGCAAAAGGTGATTCCTTTGATACTTTTTACTCAAAACTCTATACTTTTTTGAAAGAGGATAAGCTGGTAGATGAGGCAACGGCAAAGTTCATGGATGATGAATTTTGGAAGACCACCACTCGGAGTCGTTCAGTTATTAACGGCTTTGCGCTCACTTACTATGAGAAGTTAGTCGCTGAAAGCTTTGAGGATTTGAAGCCGGAGAAAATACAAGGTCACCTAAAATATGTCTGCTTCAATGCCACCGAGTTTTCTTATGGGTTAACTTTTAGATTTCAAAACGTCAATAAATTTGGGAATTATGAATTGAAATGTGACCAGATTCAGGCGGTTTTGAATGACATACGTATTGCCGATGCAATTGCATCCTCTTCCTGTTTTCCTGTTGGTTTTTCCCCAATGATATTCCCTAATGATTATGTAGAAGATCATGAAAGACAAGAATATATTGACTTGATCACGGTCCCCAAATTTGCTAAGGGAGTAGGTGTCATGGATGGAGGAATTGTGGATAATCAAGGAATTGGCAGTATGGTGAATTTTGATAAAAGTTCTCGGGATGGCTTTCCTTTAGATCTACTAATTGTCAATGATGTGGATGGCTTTGTCATGCCTCCTTGGAACCCTTATGAAGGTTCCGATTCCAGCAATGGTAAAGAATCGTTTTCCTCCTATGTTACCGGGTGGCTAGGGCATCTTCAAATGAAACCTATTTATTGGATTGGTCTGTTGATAGGGGTATTTGGGTTAATCTTCTCTAGTGTTTTAGACGTGTTTTTTGAGAAAACCTGGATTTTGCTTTATGGGATTTCAAGTGGCTTGATTGGCGTATTTGGCTTATTGACCGGTTTGGGTTTTTTAGGTGATTATTTAGTGAAAAAAGCTAAAAAGGAGGTTCAAAGTACGATTAAAAATGTCTTGCCCTCTGCTCTGCTGGATGACGTAGAAAAGTTCGCTGATTTGGAAGTGAACCAGGTAAAGAAAATGATAATTAACAGGTGGACTTCTGCCTTACTGATGATCAATGAAATATTCCTGAGACAAATAAGAAGGTTGAATTTTGACTTGCTGTATACCTCCCCGAAGTTTGCTAATCGCCGAATAACCTCCACAGTGTACCAATTGAATGGGAAGCAAAATACTATCAGTGATGAAAAGCAAAAGGAAAAAGCGGATGATATCACTATTTCCAGAAGAATTAAAGAGTCAGCACTTATCGCTTCTCAGATGCCAACCACGCTTTGGTGGGATAGTGAAGACTTAAAAGTACATCGTCAAGATAACCTTATTGCATGTGGACAGTTTACTACTTGTTACAATCTGATCAAGTACATACAGAAACTGCCTTTAGAATATCAAACTGATCAGGTCAAGAATCTCCATAAGGCACTTTTGGAAGATTGGAAACAATTTAAAACCGATCCTTTGGCTTTTGTTGGAAAGTAATTTCATGAATTTGTCTGCGTCCAACATTGAAGTTTTTTCCTTCCAAGTTGAGTTGATCAACTTCTTTTAATAAAGAAATTGGGAGTATTACTTCTAAAATCTACGGTTTCGCTGTTATATGCCAAATAAATCTGTAAGAGTAAACTATATATTCGCAAAGGCAAATAAGCAATTTTTTATTATAGATTTAAGACCTTAGCTTTGAACTCTTCTTGAATAATTAACAATGGATAAGTTTTCTTATATCGCTAATGCTCATGTGTCTTATATCGATGAGCTTTACTCTTCTTACAAGAGTGACCCAGAATCAATCGACCCAAGCTGGAAAGAGTTTTTTGATGGCTTTGACTTTGCGCTGACAAACTACAGTGACGAAGACAATCCTCCTTCATCGAATGGAAAAGCTGCTGCCCCTGCAAAAAATGGCGCACTTGCGACACCAGGTACCATCATGGACATGGAGCAGCTGCCTAAAGAAATCAAGGTAAGAGCGTTGATACACGCTTATCGCTCTAGAGCTCACTTGAGATCAAAGACCAACCCAGTAAGAGAGCGACGTGATAGAAAAGCGTTGATTGATCCGCAGGACTTCGGTTTGGGTCAAGAAGATATGAATACTGAATTCCAAGCTGGAAACGAGATTGGAATTGGTACTGCGAAATTTTCCAAAATTTTAGATTCTCTGAAATCCATTTACGAAGGTTCAGTAGGCTTTGAATACTTATATATCCGTGATCCTGAGATGCTGGATTGGTTTAAAACTAAGGTGGAAAAAGATGCTTTAGCATTTAACCCAACTCATGAGGAGAAAAAGAGAATTCTTTCCAAGCTTAACCAAGCGGTAGTTTTTGAAAACTTTTTACATACCAAATACCTTGGACAAAAGCGTTTTTCGCTGGAAGGTGGAGAAAGCACAATCCCATTCTTGGATGCCGTTATAAATACCTCCTCTCAGTTAGGAGTTAAAGAAGTAATGATCGGTATGGCTCACCGTGGCCGTCTGAATGTTTTGGCTAACATTATGGGCAAAACCTATGAACAGATTTTCTCTGAATTTGAAGGAACTGCAAAGCCGGATTTAACTATGGGTGATGGTGATGTGAAATATCACATGGGCTATTCAAGCGATATAGTGACTCCAAATGAAAATAAAGTCCACTTGAAGCTTGCTCCAAACCCATCACATCTTGAAGCGGTAGATCCAGTGGTAGAAGGATTCTTGAGAGCGAAAATTGACTCTGAGTACAAAGGAGATAAGACCAAGGCTCTTCCAATTTTAATTCATGGGGATGCCGCTGTTGCTGGACAGGGGATCGTATATGAGGTTACTCAGATGGCAGACCTGAAAGGATATAATACAGGAGGGACAATTCACTTTGTGATTAACAACCAGGTAGGTTTTACGACTGATTTTGACGATGCCAGATCCTCCATCTATTGTACAGATGTAGCTAAAATCATTGATGCACCAGTAATCCACGTGAATGGTGATAATGCTGAGTCAGTGGTGTTTGCCGCAAAACTTGCTGCAGAATTCAGACAGAAGTTCAGCCGAGATATTTTTGTCGATATGGTCTGCTACAGACGTCATGGACACAACGAATCTGACGAACCAAAATTCACTCAACCAGAATTATATAACATTATCTCTAAGCACCCAAATCCTAGGGAAATCTACGTGAAGCGTCTAGCAGAACGTGGTGATATGGAAGCGAAATTGGCTTCGCAGATGGATGAGGAGTTTAGACAACTTCTTCAAGACCGATTAAACTTGGTGAAAGAAAAGCCACTCCCTTATCAGGCAACTCGCTTTGAAAATGAATGGAGTACCTTGAGAAGATCCAAGCCAGAAGATTTTGATCAATCTCCACAGACCGGAGTAACTCAGGAGCAAATAGAAAAAGTAGCTGAAGCGCTGACAGTAATTCCAAAAGGATTTAAACCGCTAAAACAGATTGAAGCGCAGTTGAAGCAGCGTAAAGACATGTTCTTCCAGTCTAAATCATTGAACTGGGCAGCTGCAGAATTACTGGCTTACGGATCCTTGACCTTGGAAGGAAAGACAGTTCGACTGACTGGACAAGATGTGCAAAGAGGAACCTTCTCTCATCGTCACGCTGTGCTTCATGATGCCAATACCAACAAGGCTTACAACTCTCTTAAGGAGATGAAGGATAGAAAAGGTGAATTCTACATCTACAATTCTCTTCTTTCTGAGTATGCAGTGTTAGGTTTTGAATATGGCTATGCCATGGCAAACCCAAATTCTTTGACAATCTGGGAAGCTCAATTTGGTGATTTTGCCAACGGAGCTCAGACTATGATTGACCAGTTTATTACTTCGGGTGAATCAAAATGGCAGAAAATGAATGGCTTGGTGATGCTACTTCCTCACGGCTATGAAGGACAGGGACCAGAGCACTCCAATGCGCGTCCTGAGAGATTCCTTCAACTAGCAGCTGAATACAATACCGTTGTGGCAAACGTAACTGAGCCGTCAAACTTCTTCCACTTATTGAGAAGACAGTTGGCGTGGGAATTCAGAAAGCCTTGTATCGTGATGTCACCAAAGTCATTGCTTAGACATCCTAAAGTGGTTTCACCACTTTCCGAATTTACCGAAGGTACATTTAGAGAAGTGCTTCCAGATACTACTGTAAATGCCAAAGACGTGAAGAGAGTGGTGCTTTGCTCCGGTAAGATTTACTATGATTTGGAAGAAGCTCGCGAGAAAGAGAAAGTGAAAGATGTAGCTATCGTGAGAATCGAGCAACTCCATCCACTTCCAAAGAAACAAATGCAAGATGTTCTTTCTGGCTATCCTAAAGCTGAAGTCGTGTGGGTTCAGGAAGAACCTTCTAACATGGGGTATTGGAATTATATCTTAAGATTACTTTATAAAGAAATCCCAATGGACGTAATCGCAAGAAAAGCAAGTGCTTCACCGGCTACTGGATACAATAAAGTACACGTAGAAGAGCAGAAAAACATTATTGCTCAGGCACTTAAATTAAAATAATTACAGCTCTTTTTATAAAGACATCCAAAATAATCGTATCATTTTGTTCCTCTCTTTTTGACTACAAAAGAGAAAAAAGAAAAACTTATGAGCAAAGAAATTAAAGTCCCAGCGGTAGGAGAGTCCATCACGGAAGTAACTATCGGTCAATGGTTTAAAAAAGATGGGGAAGAAGTTCAGATGGACGAAGTCCTATGCGAGCTGGAATCTGATAAAGCCACTTTTGAATTGCCGGCAGAAGCTGCGGGTGTGCTTAGAATCAAAGCCCAAGAAGGTGATGTACTGGAAATCGGAGCTGTGATCTGTGAAATTGACGAAACTGGAACTCCAGGTAAATCAGAATCAGCAGCTGAGGCTGCACCGAAAGCTGAAGAGAAATCTTCGGGAGCAAAAGGTACCGGAGAAGTGAAAGATATGGTAGTGCCTACTGTAGGTGAGTCTATCACGGAAGTTACCTTGGCTAATTGGCTGAAAGGTGACGGGGATTATGTGAAGTTGGATGAAATCATCGCTGAGGTAGATTCTGATAAAGCTACTTTTGAATTGCCAGCCGAGGCATCAGGAATTCTTCGCCATGTGGCACAAGAAGGTGATGTGCTTGAGATTGGCGGAATGATCTGTAAAATCGAAGTGACGGAAGGCGAGCCTCCTGCTGCAGCATCTTCAGATTCTTCTTCAACTCCTTCATCAGCATCCGCTGACTCAGGAAATACAAACTATGCCACAGGACATGCATCACCAGCTGCTTCCAAGATCCTGGCAGAAAAAGGAGTTTCTCCTGAGTCCGTAAAAGGAACTGGAAAAGATGGTAGAATTACCAAAGAAGATGCTCAATCTGCTCAAAAATCAGCTCCTGCTCCTGCAAAAGCTGAAAGCAAACCAGCCGCGGCTTCTGCTCCTGCGCCAGTTCCTGGTTCAAGAGATGAGCGTAGAGAGAAAATGTCTTCTTTGAGAAAAACGGTTGCTAAGCGTTTGGTTTCTGTGAAAAATGAGACGGCCATGTTAACCACCTTCAATGAGGTGAACATGAAGCCAATCATGGATTTGAGATCCAAATTTAAAGAGCAATTCAAAGAAAAGCATGGGGTAGGACTTGGATTTATGTCTTTCTTTACCAAAGCTGTTTGCGTAGCCCTACAAGAATGGCCTGCAGTAAATGCTAAGATTGACGGAAATGAGATGGTCTTCAACGACTATTGTGATATTTCTATTGCCGTTTCTGCTCCAAAGGGACTAGTAGTTCCAGTAATCAGAAATGCTGAAACACTTAGCTTTGATCAGATAGAAAAAGAAGTGGTAAGACTCGCTGGCAAGGCTAGAGACAATAAACTCTCTATAGAGGAAATGACTGGAGGTACCTTCACGTTGACTAACGGAGGAATATTCGGTTCCATGATGTCTACTCCTATCATTAATGCACCTCAGTCCGCTATTTTAGGAATGCACAACATTGTGCAGCGCCCAATGGCAGTGAACGGTGAAGTTGTCATACTTCCAATGATGTACTTGGCACTTTCGTATGATCATAGAATCATCGATGGACGTGAGTCAGTAAGCTTCCTTGTTCGGGTAAAAGAATTGCTTGAAGATCCAACAAGATTGTTGTTTGGAGTATAAGGATTTACGATTTCTGATATACGATTTACGATGGGCTGAGGAACTTCAGCCCTCATTTTAAACAGTCTTGGCTCTTGGTTCTAGACTCTAAAATCTAAAAAAAATGTACGACGTAATAGTTATAGGTTCTGGTCCGGGTGGATATGTTGCAGCGATTCGTTGTGCGCAACTTGGACTGAAAACCGCCATTGTTGAAAAATACCCAAGGCTAGGAGGGACTTGCCTGAACGTGGGTTGTATCCCATCCAAAGCTTTGTTGGATTCCTCTGAGCACTACCATAATGCTGCTCATACTTTCGAAACTCATGGAATTAAGTTGAGTAATTTGAAAGTTGATTTGAAGCAAATGATCGCACGTAAGGAAGACGTGGTAAAGCAGAATACAGATGGAATTAACTATCTGATGAAAAAGAATAAGATCGAAGTTCATCAAGGAGTTGGCACTTTCGTAGATAAAACTACCGTGAAGGTGACTAAAGACGATGGAACCACATCTGATATTCAGGGCAAGAATATCATCATTGCAACTGGATCAAAGCCATCTACTTTGCCTTTCATCAAGATTGATAAGGACAGAGTAATCACCTCTACTGAAACGTTGAATTTGAAAGAAATTCCAAAGCACCTTGTAGTCATTGGAGGTGGAGTTATTGGCTTGGAACTTGGATCTGTATACGGTAGAATGGGCTCGAAAGTATCCGTGATCGAGTACATGGATTCACTGATTCCTACCATGGATCGTACCATGGGAAAAGAACTTCAGAAGTCTTTGAAGAAAATCGGTTTTGAGTTTTTCCTAAAGCATAAAGTAACAGCTGTAGAAAGCAAAGGCAAAGAAGTTACTGTAAAAGCAGAGAACTCAAAAGGTGAAACAGTAGAGGTGAAAGGTGATTATGTCTTAGTTTCTATTGGCCGAAGACCTTATACAGATGGCTTGAATGCGGAAGCAGCAGGTGTGAAAATTACGGACAGAGGTCAAGTAGAAGTAAATGATCACTTGCAGACTAATGTGCCAAATATCTATGCAATCGGTGATGTGGTGAAAGGCGCAATGCTTGCACACAAGGCTGAGGAAGAAGGAGTATTTGTGGCAGAAACGATCTTGGGACAGAAGCCACATATCAATTACAACCTGATTCCTGGTGTAGTATACACTTGGCCGGAAGTGGCTGCTGTAGGATATACCGAAGAGCAATTGAAGGAAAAAGGTATCAAATATAAAACTGGGAAATTCCCTTTCATGGCTTCTGGCCGTGCGAGAGCTTCCATGGATACCGATGGTTTGGTGAAAGTCTTGGCAGATGCTGAGACTGACGAGATCCTAGGTGTTCACATGATCGGTCCAAGAACGGCTGATATGATTGCTGAAGCGGTTGTTGCGATGGAATACAGAGCATCTGCTGAGGATATCGCTAGAATGTCTCATGCTCACCCGACTTATACAGAGGCTTTCAAAGAAGCTTGTTTGGCCGCTACTGATAATAGAGCGCTGCATATTTAAGTTTGAAAATATAGAATTAAAATGAGCCATTTGAAGAGATTCGAATGGCTTTTTCTTTGGTCGAATTTTTGGTTTAATTAGCGTATGAAGTTTAAAATTGCCCTAATTGGTGCTGGAAATGTCGCTTGGCATTTAGCGCCAGCTTTAGAAGACGCAGGTCACATCATCACAGAAGTCTATGCGCGCACCATGAAAAGTGCAGAGACTATTACAGATCGGGTCTATGCAGGAGAAGCTAAAGATGACTTTGATTTTTCGGCGAGTGACGCAGAGATTTTTATTTTGGCAGTTAAAGATTCTGCTATAATGGAAGTAGCAGACCAGATTATTTTGCCAGAGGATTCTATTCTTGTACATACTTCAGGATCCGTAGGGTTGGATATGTTGAATTATAGCTCAGCCAGCTACACGGGTATATTTTATCCTTTGCAATCATTTACCAAGGGAAGAAAAATTGAATTTGATGAAGTGCCTTTTTTGCTAGAATCTGATGATGAGGAGACATTACAAAAGCTCAAAAAATTAGCAAAAAGTCTGTCTCCACTGATCTATACTGTACGATCAAAAGATAGAAAAGCAATGCATATCGCAGCAGTATTTGCCAGCAACTTCTCCAATCACATGATTAGAATTGCTGAGGAAGTGATGCACAGGCAAGGATTGGATTTTGACATGCTCAAGCCGCTGATTATTGAGACTATTTCCAAAAGTCTTCAACTAGGAGCCAAGGCAGCGCAAACAGGTCCGGCTATCCGGGAGGATTATGAAACCCTGGAAGATCATCATCGTTTTTTGAATTACAACGAATCTATCGCTGAAATCTACCGACTTATCTCCCAGGATATTATAGATAGTTAATTAGTGGGTCCAAGTACCAAACTTCCCTGCTTGATAATCATCGTAAGCTTCTTGGATTTGTTGCTGTGTGTTCATTACAAATGGACCTTGTGCGACCATTGGTTCATTGAAAGGTGCTGCATGACCTAGAATCAGAATAGCATCCTCGGTAGCTTCTACTGAGATTGATCCATCCTGATTTTCAAATTCTACCAAGTTTCTGAAATTGACTTCTTCGCCATTTACAATGAGTGAACCTCGCACGATGTAGAAGAAAATGTTTTCTTTAGCAGAAATTGCCTTCTCGAATTTCCCTCCTTTTTCTAAGTAAATCGTACTCATCGTAATTGGAAAATTGCCTTCAAAAGCGCCACCATTTCCATCCCATTCTCCGAAAAGCTGCTGAACTTTTATTTTGCCATTATCCAAGGTGAAACTTGGAATTTCCTTTTCCTGCAAGCCTACATAGCTCGGCTTCATCATTTTTTTATCTGCCGGGAGATTTAACCAAAGTTGAAGGATTTCTAAATCCCCTCCGTTTTTCTTAAAATCTGAACTACTCACCTCCGAGTGAATCAAGCCACTCCCAGCACTCATGTACTGAACTCCTCCTGGACCAATGACCGATTCATGACCAGATGAATCCAAGTGCATGATATCTCCTGCGGTAATGAAGGTGACTGTTTCCATACCTCTATGTGGATGCGGACCAAAAGGCAACCCTTGATTATGGGCAGGATAGGTTTGGAAACCGTGATGGTTTAGGAAAATGAAAGGGTCCAGTTGCTGGAGCTGCTGAGTAGGCATTGGGCTATAAGTCTCCAAATCTGCAATAGGTCTATATTCTGCTTTGTGTATTTTTTTAATTGCTCTCATGATTTTTCCAATTGATGTATATACATGTAATGGTTTTGAGGCGAATTTGGTTTACATAAATCCAATTTATTTTGAAATATCCTTGAGTCTTAGCTCGAACAAGTCTGTCCGACGATCTTTGCGGTTTCTCACGCTTCCAAATTGCTCTAATTCACGCAACAAGGATAGATCCACATCCGCAATCAGAGTCATTTCGCTATTAGGTGTAGCTTCAGCTTTGATGCCATTGCTTGGAAATGCAAAATCACAAGGAGTAATGACCATGGACTGGGCGTATTGCATATCCATATTGTGAACTTTTGGCAAATTCCCTACACTTCCGGCCATGGCTACATAGCACTCATTTTCGATAGCTCTAGCCATTGCACAATTTCGGACTCTTGAGTAGCCATTTTGGGTATCTGTCAAGAATGGAATGAAAAGAATATCCATTCCTTCATCAGCAAGAATTCTGCTCAATTCTGGAAATTCAGCATCATAGCAAATCAGAATGCCAATTTTACCGCAGTCTGTGTCAAAAGCTTTCAGTTGAGTTCCTCCTTGCATTCCCCAGACTTTTGCTTCAAGTGGGGAAATATGCAGCTTCTCATACATTTCAACCGAACCATCACGTTTGCAGAGATAACCTACATTATACAGCTTATCATTCTTGATCTTAGGCATGGAGCCGGTGATGATATTGATATTGTAAGAGACTGACAGCTGCGCAAAACGCTTGACAATCTCATCTGTATATTTTGCTAAACCACGAACAGCCTGTGCTTCGCTCAGGTGATTGAATTCTGCCATTAACGGAGCATTGAAAAGCTCGGGGAAAAGGGCAAAGTCCGAACGATATCCTGACACAGCATCGATGAAATATTCTGCCTGTTGCATCAGTTCGTCGAGATTTTCATACAAGCGCATCTGCCATTGAATCAATCCCAGGCGCACGATAGTCTTGTTTGTGGAGGCTTTTTTATTTGGCTTTTCGTAGAAAATATTATTCCATTCCAACAAGACAGCAAACTCACTTGATGCAGCATCTCCCTCCAAGTAGTTCTTCATGATCCGCGCTGGATGGAAGTCGTTCGCCAATTGAAAATTCAATACAGGGTCGTAGATCTCCTTAAGTTTTACTTTTTCCAGATATTCCTTTGGTCCCATTTGATCCGCATACTTGTGGTAATTAGGGATTCTACCGCCAAATACTATCCCTTTAAGGTTTAGTTTTTCACAAAGCTCTTTTCGGTAATCGTATAATCTTCTACCAAGCCTCAAGCCTCGAAATTCTGGTTTTATGAAGACGTCAATACCATATAGCATATCTCCACCATTGTTATGATTATCAAACGTAAAGTTGGTCGTGATGTCTTTGTATGTATGCTCTCCTTCCAGATCAGAATCGCTCACAATGATCGATAGTGCACAGCCGGCTAGCTTATCATTAATTCGAATTACGACTTGCCCTTCAGGAAACTTGGTGATTAAACTTTCAATTTGACTTTCTTTCCAATACGAACCAGGCATACTTCTGTATGCTTCGATCATCGCCGATTTGAGGTCTGCGTAATCAGAAGGTTGTAGGTAGGATAATGATATGTTTTCTACTTGCGTATTGTCCATGGAGTTGCTAAATGTGGTTTGTTGGCCGCTAACTGGGTGCGATATTAGTCTAATTCTTTGTCAATTCTAAGAATGGTCTGAAGCAAGACATTCGCTCCATTTGCAATGGCCTCTGGCGAAGAATATTCTTGTGGGGAATGGCTAACTCCATTTTTACTTGGGATAAAAATCATCCCAATAGGACCTAGCCTGGCCATTTCCTGTGCATCGTGTCCTGCACCACTTGGTAAGTACATGGTGCTCAAACCAAGAGAAGAGGCAGAGTTTTCAATTGCTTTTTGGATAGCTGGATTAGCTAATGCTGGCTTGCTAGCCACTTCTTGATGAACAATCTGGAGCTCGGTGCCACTTTCTTCAGCAAATGCCCTCGCTTTGCTTTCAAGCTCAGCGTAGATTTTCCAGATTTTCTCAGAAGAAAGGTCTCTCAGTTCTAGATTCAGAGTTACTTCTCCCGGGATTACATTTCCTGCGCCTGGGAAAGCTTCTATTTTCCCCACTGTTCCTACCTGAGCTCCTTCGTAAGATTTAACCGTTTCATTCACTGCCAAAATGAATTTGGCAGCAGGAAGCATCGGGTCTTTTCGCATATTCATTGGAGTGGTTCCAGCGTGGTTTGCCATCCCTTTAAACGTGAATTGCCACCATTCTATAGCGACGATTCCTTCTACAACTCCGATTTGTTTTTGATTTTTCTCAAGATTCCCACCCTGCTCGATGTGAAGTTCTAGAAACGCAGCGATGTCACCTTTTTCTCTTTTTACTTCCATGATACGATCTGGATTTCCTCCTACTGCTCTGATTCCTTCAGATTGGGTTAAACCACTACTACTTTTTGTTAGTAAAGCTTCTGGAGAAAGTTGTCCAGCGATAGCCCGACTTCCTACGACTCCGCCTTCTTCGTTGGTGAAAAGAATGAGTTCTAACGGATGCAGTGTAGTGATATTGTTTTCTAGTAATGTCTCCATGACTTCAATGGCACCCATAGAGCCAACTGGGCCATCGTAATCGCCACCGTTTGGAACTTCATCGATATGAGATCCGAAAATTATGGGCTTCAATCTAGGATTGCTTCCAGCCTTTTTTGCGATGATATTACCGGAAAAATCAACTGATACTTCCAATCCGAGCTTTTCTAACTTTTGAATTAAAAATTTACGGGCTGCAATATCATGGGGGCTGTAGGCAACTCGATCAGATCCGCCGGCTTCATTTTTTCCATACGTTGACAGTTCTTTGATCAGACCAGAAAGGCGATTTTGGTTTACTAGAATTGATTGAGTTTCCTGAGCTTTCAAGCAAGAAACTGAAAAGGATAAAAGAAGCAGGCAAAATATGTATTTCATAATTTTCAAATCACGTCCAGATTTATAACAATCTTATAAGTTAGCTTAAACTGTCCTTAATCAAAAAATCCCTTCCGATGTGGAAAGGATTTTTTGAATATTGTTCATGACTATTTCAACCAAGCTAGTTTAACTTCTTCTGGAGCCTTCATTCTATCAGCCAACCTCATGTATCTATCTGAGAGTTTGACAAGGTAATCCTGAGCTTTTGAAGCTACATCGTTTAGGCCCGTTAGACTTTCGATTTTCCAAAGGCTCACCAAATGCTCGATAATTCTCGCATAATCCCACCCGGTATAAATTCCTACTTTCTGAGTGATCGCTGAGAATTCAGCGAAAAGAGAAGGGTTTGAACCACCTTCTCCCATCAGCACTGCAGGCATTACGATTTGCTTTCTCATTAATTTTTCAAAAGCGAGAATTGCTCCATTCGGATCAATATCAAAAATGGCTGACATAAAGCTTTTATAGGCTTTCTCGTGTCTCGCTTCATCTCCAGCAATTTGCTTACAGATTCTACCTAAAACTGGGTCTCCAGCGATATCTGCCAGTTTCCCGGTATTTACGTGAGAGACTTTCGTCGCTCTTTCCTGAAATGAGGTGTAAACTATGGCCTGATAGGGATCTCCTCCAGTATTCGCATCAAAACCATTCATCAATAATCTATGAATAGTTTGTTCCATAGCTTTCATATCTACCCTTCCAGTCATGTAGAGGTATTTATTAAGAAGATCACCATGACGGTTTTCTTCAGCTGTCCAGGATTTAGACCATCTCACCCAGCCAGAAGGAGAAAGTAAACTTCTTTCAGGATTGATTCCTTCTAAGAGATTGAAATAAGTCTGATAACTTGGAAGAGCTTCTTCAGTTATCAGGTTGCCAACAAGGGAAGTGAAAACTGTATCTGGAATACCTTCAGATCGTTGCTGAAGCAGCTTTATTTGATCATGAATATCCGGATCTCCAAAGTCGGGTAGGAAATCTGATGGTTGCCAGCATTTGTCTGGATCAACTAGGATATTATCTACGGCTTCGCCAACAAGACCATCCAGCTGAGAGATAACCTCTATGTTTTTTTCTAGTTCGTAATCTATTTCTCCTGATTTCATCATGGATAAATTTAAGTCCGAATTATGGCTAACTCGGTATGGTTTTGAATTAGGACAAATTTACTCACATTTGAACAAATTTCTGATAGAAAGTACCTATCAATGATTTGTCATTCTATAAGTGGTCAACTTACAGAGGTTTAACTATACAAAACATGATATTATTCATAAAATAGTGCATGTTTTGCTTTTAGGTGCTCCAAAAAGGGTGAGATTCTTTAGGAGGCATGTTCATTAATATAAGGAAAAATCAGGCCTTCCCGTTCACTTAACTAAAAAAAGCCTCCAAAGGAAGGCTTTTTTCTAAGATTTGCAAGGGAGGATTAATAATCCAATTTATAGGCTACAACTTTGTTTTTGAAGAATGTAGGGACCAAAACAATGTTGTCTTCTGGAATAAACCCGATATCTGCAGTATTGGACGAAACATCTTTAGTGTCTAATAGCAATGTCTCTCCTTCTGCATTTACAAAGTAAATTTCTCCTGCCCAGCGAGAAGCTACATAATTGCCATCTCCCAAAATCACCAATCCATCACCACCTGTGACAGTGCTATTCATGATCATGTCAGATCCGTCTGAGTTGAGCGCAACTAGTCCGGATTTATCCAAACCATATAATGCCCCATCTTCTCCAATAGCAATACCATTGATAGACTCATGACCTTCAGTTACGGTGGAAATTGTACCGCCATCGAGCATGTGTACTTTGCCAGTATTCATATCTGTGAAATAAACTTTGCCATCATAAGTAGCCAAATCGTTGAGAAACTGTCCACCTTCAATCGGATATTTCTTGGAGATTTTTCCTGATTCTAAGTTGATTTCGACCAATTGATCAATGTCAGTTACGTAAAGGTTTCCGTTTGCAATGCCCATACCTTTTGGTGCATTCAATCCAGTGACCCACTCCTGATTGACTATGTTTCCTTCTTTATCGATGATGGAAATAGAACCTTTTCCATCTTTATCAGTAGGCTGCCCTTCTATATTAGATACATAGATTTTGCCAGAAGCAGCGTCGAATAGTACAGATTCATTAGTTGTCAAAGTCGAATCTGTCTCCCAAATCTTAGTAAGTGTTGGTGTTTTTACTTCCTCTACGACTACCTCCTCAGTCGTTTCTTCTGTTTTTGGAGAGGAACAATTTGCAAATAAGAATGCGCTTGAAAGTCCGAGAAGACCAAGCTTTAGTGCAGATGATTTCATATTAGTTAGTTTTTAGTTAGTGTCCAGTTGTATTGATTAAATCCTGCTGGGGCTGTTTCTTTTAGACGTTCCCCTATTTCTTCCAGATAGAGTGTATTATACCTTAGTCTGGAGATATAGTTTGGCAGTGTAGGATCTCCGTTCCAGCAATGCTCGGCGCGGTCACCGTATGCGACTGTGCCATCATAATATGGATTTTGGGTTTGTTCCAAAAATTCTTCTGTCAAGTAAACTGCATTATTTAGGTAATAATTATCCATGTCCCCACAGTATATATTTACTTTTCCCTCAAGTTTTGGTCCTAAAGTATCCCAATCCCGCTCCATGATATGGCGAAGGTCGTAATTCTCTTTCCAATAGGAAGCAACTTCTGAGTCGATTTCTCCTGAATATTTATCCCAAATTGGTTTTGGATAACCATCTGTGCCCACAGGAGAATAAACAGCTTGCCAAATATCGAACTGATCTCCGGACCTACTTTTGTTGCCCCCTATAGCCAGTTCTTTATGGTTCATATCCTGCACAGTAGCAGAAATATGGCCTAAATAGTCCCTATGACCCGGGCGAAGGGTCTTCCGGAATTCGCCTTCCTGATAATAGGCATTCTGATCTTCATAGAGATTGATTGAAGTATAAGCTCTGAAATCTATAGGGTCAGGGCATGCTGCGAAACAGCCATTGTATTCATCAGGATAAAAAACCTGTACCGCTAAAGCTTCCCATCCACCGGTAGATCCTCCATAGAGAAAGCGTGACCACCCTTCCCCTATACCTCGGAATTTTTCCTCAATATGGGGAATCAATTCATAAGTAATGGCATCTCCGTAAGGCCCAAGATTGGCAGAATTGACAGCATAGCTATCGTCATAATAAGGATTTGCATGTTGGATCTCGATAATAATGAAGCGCTGGAAGTCTGGCGAAGTCCATTTTTGGTAGAAATCATAGGCTTCTTGCTGCTGAATTTTTTCGTAGCCATAGATTCCAAACCGTGCACTGTAATCATCTTCAGAAAGGCTGGGGTCAGGTGGGATTGTTCTAAAACCTGAAAAATCCGAAGGAAAATGCCCGTGGAAAATCATCAGGGGGTAATACTGATTTGGGTTTTCATCATAGCCTTCTGGAAGCAAAATGTTTGCGCCAAGGAACATGTCTCTTCCCCAGAATTCTGAAAGTTTTTCTGATTTGAATTGAATATGCTTGATATATTTTGTGTCTTCTGGCTGGGTGACTTCCGGGATAATATTTTCAATCGTCAAGCTTAATTTTTGCCCTTTTTTCCAGTCCACTTTAACTGGATTGCTGTAAATATTTTTTGGAGCCCGTGTCCACTGCCTACCTTCTCCTTGATCCATGGGAAGTTTTACGGTGTGTCCGTCAGCTCTTTCGAAGGTGTCGTGCTTTTGGATAAAAGCTTGGACATAATAGGTGCCATCTTCCATTTCCCCAATGCTTTCTACTGGATATCCAAAACTTTCAATGTCGAAAACGATTGCTTTCGAAGCTTCATAATTTTCAAAATTCATCCCAAAAACCTGATTTGTACCCACATTATCATTGATTCCGAATCGAGGTTCTGAAGTGCTATCTGTAGAAAAAATCAAGAGCACTCGCCCATCTTTTAGCTCTGTTTGTAGAGGTTCATCAATTTCGATTTCGATTTGAGAATTATTTGGAGAAGTACAGGCCCAGCTTGCAAATAGAATCAGGGCGAAATAGATGAATTGTTTCATGTTGGGTGGTTTTGTGTTGGAATTTACATATTTCCCATTGATTCTAGGGGTTATTGGTTTTTATAAACTTTAGAATCGATAATAATTTGGTTCAAAACGCCATTGATGGATTAATGGGATTTCAATTAGAAAAACCACTTATCTTACGGATTAATCTAACCCACCAACTTATGAGAAAATATTTAAGCCTTGCCTTATTGGCAACCATGGCAATTGCATGCGCCCCAAAGGAAGAAGAAACTGCAGTCGATTACACAGCTCTATCTGATGAAGAGCGCCTTGAGATAGCAACACAAATTGCACATGAAACTATCATGGTAGACGGCCATGTGGATTTACCCTACCGAATGAAAGTAGGTGGATTTACACTGCAACGCGAGATTTTGGATGTGTCTGTCCGTACACCTGATGGGAACTTTGATTTTCCCAGAGCCAAAGAAGGCGGTCTTGATGCGCCTTTTATGTCTATTTATATCCCTGCTGGACTTCAGCAGACGCCAGGTTCTTCCAAGGCTTTGGCAGATTCTCTTATTCTAATGACGGAGCGTTTAGCTGAGACTTTTCCAGATCAATTTGCCATGGCATATAGCCCCGCCGATATTGAAGCTAATTTTGCCCTAGGCAAAGTCTCTCTTCCGATGGGAATGGAGAATGGATCCGCACTAGAGGATGATATCTCAAACGTGGAATATTTTCACGGAAGAGGTATTCGGTACATCACACTAACTCACGGGAAAGCCAATCTGATTGGAGACAGCAGCTATGATACAGTAAGACTATATAATGGCTTGAGTGAATATGGCGAGAAGGTAGTGGCTGAAATGAACCGAGTGGGTATTATGGTTGACTTGTCACACGTTTCCGATGATACTTTCAAAGATGCATTGGCGATTACCAAAGTTCCTACTATCGCCTCGCACTCTTCTGTGAGGGCTTTTACTCCAGGTTTTGAGCGGAACATGAGTGATGAGTTGATTCAGGCAATGGCCAAAAATGGTGGCGTGATGATGATTAATTTCGGTGGTACTTTTATTGATTCTGCTTACGCGGCGGGAAGTTCAGCGGTACGTGAGCATCTTATTAACTACCTAGCAGAAAATAATCTTTCGAGAGGAGATTCAGCAGCTCAAGCGTATATTTCTGAATACACAGCCGCTAACAACCCATTTCCAACAGTGCAGAGAGTTGCTGATCACATAGATTATGTGAAAGATTTAGTGGGCATTGACTACGTAGGTTTGGGTTCCGATTTCGATGGAGTTGGTGATTCTTTGCCTACAGGACTGAAAGATGTTTCTATGTATCCAAACCTGATTGCGGAACTTTTAAAGCGTGGTTACTCTCGGGATGAAATTGAGAAGATTTGTTATAAAAATATATTCAGAGTATGGCAGGCTGTGGAGGATTATGCAGTTTCTGAAAAGGGATGAAAAATTGAAAGATATTTTTAATTCAACCCTGTTTCATGGAAATGGAACAGGGTTTTATTTTTTAAAACCAATTGTTTTCCTTTCCCCTAAACTTGGTTTCAGAAGTTCTTCTATCATTTGATAGATATGATTGATGTGCTGATTTTGGTTGGATTCGGCATCTTGTAATGCTTGAATTTTGTCCTGCAGCTCTGAATAATTAAGCACCCATTCTCGGATCCTTACGAATGTTCGAATGATAGAAATATTGACTTGAATGGCCCTAGGGCTGTTTAGCACTGATGAAAGCATAGCAACGCCCTGTTCTGTGAAAACATATGGCAAGGTTCGACGACCTCCCCAACTTGAGGTCACAAATTGTGACTTCAAGTTTTCCCATTCTTCTGTAGAAAGTTGGAACATAAAGTCTTTTGGAAATCTTTCGGGATTCCTTTTGATGGCCTGATTCAAAACTTTTGTTTCAACTCCATACATTTCCGCCAGATCACTATCCAGCATTACCTTCTGATTTCGGGTTTTGTGAATGAGCTGTAGTACCTGCTCCTCATTTAAAAGCTCACTCATACGTGATTGTTTTAAAAAGTGTAAACTAATATATAAAAATAGCCTCTTTTAACTACTTATAATGTCGTGAAATCATCATATTCCGAATAAAATTCTGCCAACTTTTCAGTTTTATAGGGTAAAATTTAATTTTTCCAGCCATTGTGACCGAGAAAAGTAATTGGAGGTAGTTTTGATAATAAGGATTAAAGCAAGTCCAGAGATTGAATCATTTGGCCTTGACTAGTAAAAGTAGATACCACTAATAACCAACTATAACTATGGACTTTAAGCAATTCACTATAAAATCTCAGGAGGCGATTCAAAAGGCTCTGGAGATAGCTTCTTCAGCTGGACAGCCCAATATTGAGCCGGCACATTTGCTGAAAGGAATTATCTCAGAGGATGAAAATGTAACTGAGTTTTTGTTTAAGAAACTTGGAACCAATAAGCAGTTCATTTCTCAAAGGCTAGACGAGCAATTGGCGAGACTGCCGAAAGTAAGCGGCGGGCAGCAGCCACATTTATCGAATTATTCTAATCAAGTGCTTACAAAAGCGAAGGATTACCTGAAGACTTTTGGAGATGAATATGTTGCAATAGAGCATTTGTTGCTGGCTATTTTGGCCTCAGGTGATGCTACTTCTCAGCTATTGAAGGATCAAGGAATTTCAGAAAAAGCACTGATCGAGGCAATTAAAGAACTTAGAAAAGGAAATAAAGTGACAGACCCAAACGCAGAAAGTAAATATCAGGCACTGGAGAAATACTCTAAGAATCTGAACGAGATGGCTAAAAAGGGGAAAATTGACCCTGTGATAGGCCGTGATGAAGAAATTAGAAGAGTGCTTCAGATTTTGGCTAGAAGAACCAAAAATAACCCGATTCTTCTTGGTGAGCCAGGTGTGGGTAAGACTGCAATTGTGGAAGGCCTCGCGCAAAGAATTGTTTCTGGAGATGTGCCTGAAAACCTAAAATCCAAGACCCTTATCTCTTTAGATATGGGTTTGCTAGTGGCAGGAGCCAAATATAAAGGAGAGTTTGAGGAGCGATTGAAAGCAGTGATCAAAGAAGTAACTGATGCAGAAGGTGAAATCATTCTCTTTATTGATGAGATTCATACACTAATAGGTGCAGGTGGAGGCGGTGAAGGAGCCATGGATGCAGCTAACCTGTTGAAACCAGCTTTGGCACGAGGAGAACTTCATGCGATCGGTGCTACGACGCTGAAGGAATATCAGAAATACATTGAAAAAGATAAGGCGCTGGAGCGAAGGTTCCAGGCAGTAATCGTAGATGAGCCGGACGCTGCGGATGCGATTTCCATCCTTCGGGGAATCAAGGATAAGTATGAATTGCACCACGGAGTTCGGATCAAGGATGATGCGGTAATCGCGGCTGTAGAGCTTTCTCAGCGATACATTTCCGATCGTTTCTTGCCAGATAAGGCCATTGACTTGATGGATGAAGCCGGAGCCAAATTAAGGATGGAAATTGATTCCTTACCGCAGGAATTAGACGAGTTGAATCGTCGAATTATGCAGCTAGAGATCGAACGAGAGGCAATTCGAAGGGAAAAAAACAAGGATAAGGAGACAGTATTAAGTAAGGAATTGGCTGAGTTGGCTGAAAAGCGTGACAGTGTAAAAGCGAAGTGGGAAAGTGAAAAGGCTGTAATCACGGGTATTCAACGTGAAAAGGAGCGTATTGACAATTATAAAGTTGAAGCTGAGCAAGCTGAGCGAGCTGGAGATTTTGGCAAAGTAGCTGAGATCCGATATGGAAAAATTGGTGAATCAGAACAGAAATTGGAGTCTTTCAAAAGTCAGTTGAAGGAAATGCAAGCTGGCTCTCCTTTGCTGAAAGAGGAGGTAGATCAGGAGGATATTGCAGCTGTAGTGTCTAAATGGACAGGAATTCCAATGAACAAAATGATCCAATCTGAACGTGAGAAGTTATTGCACTTGGAGGATGAATTGGGTAAAAGAGTTGCAGGTCAGAAGGAAGCAATCACTGCCTTATCAGATGCTGTTCGGAGAAGCCGTGCTGGGTTGCAAGATCCAAAACGTCCAATTGGTAGCTTTATCTTCATGGGTACCACTGGAGTTGGTAAAACTGAACTTGCGAAAGCTTTGGCAGAATACCTCTTCAACGATGAAAACTCCATGGTGCGAATCGACATGTCAGAGTACCAAGAAAGACATGCGGTCAGTCGTTTAGTAGGAGCACCTCCAGGCTATGTAGGATACGATGAAGGTGGGCAGTTGACTGAGGCTGTTCGTAGGAAGCCGTATTCTGTGATCTTATTGGATGAGATCGAAAAAGCTCACCCAGATGTATTTAACATACTTCTTCAGGTCTTGGATGATGGTCGATTGACTGATAATAAAGGACGAATCGCCAATTTCAAGAACACGATTATCATCCTGACTACTAATATCGGTTCGCATTTGATTCAAGAGAGATTTGCTGAGATGGAAGAGTGGAATAAGGACGAGATTTTGGACAAGACCAAAGCAGAAGTTTATGAGTTGTTGAAAAAGTCAGTAAGGCCAGAGTTCTTAAATAGAATAGATGAGACAATCATGTTTGAGCCGCTGAATAAGCAGATCATCCGTAAGATCGTGGATATTCAATGGAAAGAAATACATGACAGATTATCAGAATCAGGTATAGAAATAGAAGCGACCAAAGACGTCTTGGATTATCTAGGTGAAGTAGGTTTTGATGCGAATTTCGGAGCAAGACCGCTGAAGCGAACCATGCAGCGATTAGTACTCAACGAGCTTTCCAAACAGATTTTGGCAGGTTATATCAAAAACGACTCTGCGGTCTTGGTGGATTTGGATGCTGATAAGCAGGTTTACTTTAAAAATGTTGGCTCTGAAATAGAAGTGTAATTTAGGTTATTGGTTAGAGTTAAACCCTCGGAGCAAGTCGCTTCGAGGGTTTTTTGTTACCCTCCGATCCAATCCAGGTAATTCCCTGAATGAATCACATCGTATGTGGAGTCAGGATAGGCTTTTGCCCAGGCAGCGGGAGCTTTGGGAGCTTTGGTACTTTTGTATTTAAACTCGTAAGCCCGAAGTGTATCAGCCCCTTCTTCCACCCAATCGATTTCCTGCTGATCATAAGTTCTCCAGAAATAATTAGTACAGCGAATATGACTGTAATACTGAAACTTCATCCGTTCTACGGCGAGGTAGTTTTCCCAAAGTTCCCCCACATCAGCCCGAAGTTCTAATCGATTGAAGTTTTGAATAATCGCATTCCGCACACCATTATCATAGAAATACCAGCGGCTATTTTTGACGATTTCCTTGCGAAGATTTCTACTGTATCCACCGATCTTGAAGACCACGAAAACTTTGGAAAGGAGATCCAGGTAGCGCTCCACGGTGTTTTTGGACATTCCAAGTTGCTTTCCGAGTTCTTCCAGCGAAACTTCCTTTCCTACCTGAAAAGCCACTAACCGGAGTAGCGAGTAGAGCTTGTCGGAATTTTTCACCCCATCCACCATCAGAATGTCTTTCAAAAGATAATCATTCATAATCTGATAGAGGTAGTCTTCCTTATCTTTCCAATCGGGATAGCGAGTCAGTTCAGGGTAGCCTCCGAATATCAGTCGTTCTTCGCGCTTTTCCAGCGTAGTTTTGAAATCTTCCACTTGAGCAAATTCCATCAGGGCTAAAGGAAAGAGGAATAGCGTGTTTTTTCTCCCTACCAGGGGTTCGCCTACTTGCTGGTGCATGTCGAAGGATAAGGAGCCAGTGGCTATTACTTGTATTCCTTCAATCGTATCCACAATCAGCTTTAGAATCAGCCCAATCTCAGGGATATGCTGTGCTTCATCGATGATCAAAAACGTTTTGCCAGCTAGCAAACGGCTGTAGTTTGCTACTGATCTTTCTTGTAGAAGCGCCGCATCGAGCACATCTTCTCCATTGAGGATCAGGCTTTGCTGAGGATCGACATCTTTGGTAAATTGACGTACAAGCGCAGTTTTCCCTGATCTACGTGGACCGAGAATCATCAATACTTTATTCGGTATGAGTTTCCGATCAAAATCGGCTCGTAATGCTCTGGGAATATTTTGCACCGTCTATCTTATTGAAATACAGTGCAAGGCAAATTATTCTTGCCAGAATTAAAAAGATAACTGACGGAATTAACGTAAATAGCGTCAGTTGATAAGAAAAATGTTATTCATTACCTTCCGATATGCTTGAACACTTCTTCCAGTGTCTTTATTGCTTCGAGGAGATTTCTATGTTGATTGATCCTTCCGTGGCCTCCCAAAAGTATATTGAGGACTGTGAAATTTGCTGTAATCCGATTGAGGTTCAGATCACGATTGAGGAAAATGAACTTGTTTCTTTTGAAGCAAAATCAATCGAGCATTAAGCTACTCTACTTCTTTTTTCAGGGTGATTTTTCCCAGGTCCTTTGGTAATTTCTTTGTGTTTACCAACATCTCTGTGGATTCGTAATCAATCATTGAGATTTTTAAGGTCACAGTTTCTTCATTAAATTTTTCCAAATCCAACCAGAAATTACCTTCTATGTTAGCAACGGTTCCGGTAGTTGCATCTTTGACTTTGATGACCGCGCCAGGGATTGGCTTGTTTTCTGATGAAACAATAAGGCCTTTTACAGTTTTTTCATATTCTACTTGTTCCGTGTCAGGAGCTGCGGTAAGCTTGGAGATAGAAAAGGCTAATCCTCCAAGAAATAAACAAAATGAGACGATCACCCCAATATTTATCCTCCTTAACTTACGTTTGTGTGAATCAATCGATGTGTTTTTCATAGCTCTACTAAATTTTAATAGCAAGAAAAATAAAATAGTTGATTAATCCTAATCTTTTGATAATTAGTTAACTGGAGTGTTTCTAAGCAAATAATTTGTTAATAGTGTATACAAGTGAAGGGACGTTCCAGCTCCCTCATAAATTCCATGTGATCGGTTTGGGTAAGGCATCATCTGGAATTGCTTATTATGTTTGATCAGTTCGTTCATCAGCATTTCTGCACTTTGATAATGCACATTGTCATCGCCTGTACCATGTACGATCAGGAGATTTCCTTCGAGATTTTTGGCATAAGTAATTGGAGACCCATTGACAAAGTCGTCCATGTTTTCCTGAGGGAGTCCCATGTAGCGTTCTTGATAGATGTTGTCATAGATCAGCTGATTCGAAACTGCCGCTACCGACATTCCAGTTTGATACACTTCAGGGAATTTAAACATCAAATTTAAAGTCATAGAACCTCCACCGCTCCAGCCCCAAACGGCTACTCTAGATTCATCCAAGTAAGGAAGTTTCAGTAATTCCTTCGCAGCCAAACCTTGATCCCGAGTATTGATCACACCGATTTTCCGGTAAATACTCTTTCTCCATTCGCTACCTTTCAACGTAGGTGTTCCTCGATTATCCATATCAATGATGAAGTAGCCTTTTTGCGCCAGCATGATATTGTAAAGTCCAACTTGCGTATCTGTAGCCACCGTGCTCCAAGGTTCGCCATAGACGTGGAAAAGCACTGGGTATTTCTTTTTCTCATCAAAATCCACCGGATAAATAACCCGTGCATCCAAGGTTACGCCCCCAGACGTAGTGACGGTTGTGAATTTGATTTCCGGTGTTTTGAGCGAAGCTAATTTTGCTTTGTAAGCCTCATTTTCCACCAGGTATTTTACGACCTTATGATCAGGCAAGGCAACCAATCTTGTGGTCAAAGGATCTGAAGTGCTTTGATGATTGTGAACCGCAACTTGTCCGTTTGGTGCGATGTCATAGGTATTCACTCCTTCGAAAGCATCTGGTGTCACTCGTCGGAGTTTTCCTTTGCCAGCTAGATCAATCGCATATAGATACCGCTGGGTGGCGTTAACTGGTGAAGCGATAAAGAAAACTTCCTTGTCCGAAAGTCCTCCATATGAGGCGACATCAAATTCCCCTGGTGTGAGTAAAGTCTTGTTTCCGGAAGCAATATTTACTTTATAAATATGTCTCCATCCGTCTTTTTCGGTCATGCGTAGAAAAGCTTTTCCATCATCGACCAGCGGCAAGCTATTATCGCTCCAGCCATATCTGGACAAATCAGGATAGGCTAGATCTACCCAAGTCTCTTCCGTCTCCACATACACTTTTTTCAGGTCTTCGTTGGAAGGTTTATAGGTCCAGATGGTTAGTTGGTTTTGCTTTCTGTTCATCTGTTGGATCAACAACAAATCTTCATTGATCCACTGCATGCCAGGCAAGTAATTTTCCTTTTCTCCACCCGGAATAGGAATCCACTTGGTTTTTTGCGAAGCCAAATCAATGAGACCGATTTTGGCTCCAGCCGGCTCTTCACCGACTTTTGGATATTGAAGTGGAATGGGCTTAGAATAAACCGAATCGGTATTATTGATCATGTAAAAAGTGCCAATTTCCGAGGCGTCGATATGCCAAAAAGCGATGTGCTCCGCATCAGGGCTCCAGGCAAAACCGTCCCGCTTGCCAAATTCCTCCTCATAAGCCCAGTCAAAGGTTCCGTTGATGATTTTGTCTGTTCCGTCGGAGGTCAATTGGGTGACTTCTCCAGTTTGAAAGTCTTCCAGGTACAGATTGAACTTCTGCACATAAGCGACTTTTGAGTTGTCGGCAGAAAACTTTGCAAACATCAGAGACGAAGGCTCAAAGTCATTTCCAAGTTGCTTTAAATTCTCATTCTCCAAATCATAAACCCAGTAATCTCCTTTTGTATTTGATCTCCAGACCCGACTGGAATTGCTGAAAATCAAGACTTTAGATCCATCATCAGAAAGACTAAAGGATTCGATTGTGATTGGTTTGCCATTGTTTTGCAACGCAGAACCCGGCACGAAAACACTTTTCTCCAAACTCTTACTATCCCATCTCACCAATTCATTTCCGTCCTCCACGGTCACATAAGCCGCTCCATTTTCTATCCATTGGATGGGTTGAAGTCTTTCCTGCTGGAATTCACTCGAAGCATAGATTCGTTCTAGTGTGAGTAAGTCTGATTTTTGGGCAAGAATAGAGCTTGTTATAAAGAAGCAAAGGAAGAATAACAGTTGTGATGGTTTTGTAAAACGCATGACTTGTTTAGTTTAAACTGAAGTCTTCAAAAATAAGGGAATATCCCAAGATTTTTCAATAGAGGTCAATTCAAACGAAAAACAGATCAATGTGACCTGTTTACTGTGCTTTTTAAACTAATGAAACTCGTATTTACTGCTTTAGGCGATAACTCATTGTCAAGTTGATTTGTCTCATTTGACGCTGAGAGCTGGATTCTGTATAGAAATTCACTCCTTCAGTGATATTTCTGTCTTTCCTTGAATTTAGAATGTCAGTCACGTTCAATGTCAAAGTTCCCCGTTCTTTGAATATATCCTTACTAGCGGATAAATCCATAAAGAAAATCCCTTTTCTGATTCCCTGAGCAGTCTTTTGCCTTGCTTCATAATTAGCACGGAACTGTAAGTCCAGCCCATTTTTTAGAGTAAATCGGGAAGTTTGACGGAACAACCAAGAATAGGTTTTTGCAGTGTAGTCAGCCTGAATGTTGCTTCCATCGATTGTAGCATGAAAGAAATTCACATTTAGGTCAATTTTCCACCAGTCTTTTGGGCGGTAATCTCCGCTTAGTTCTATTCCAAATGAGTTTTCACCGTTCAAGTTATAGGGCCTTGTAATCGATTGACCATGTTCATTTACGGTTCGAATTCTCTCAATTTTCTCTACAGTACTCCTGTAATAGACGGTGGAAAAGAGGGTCCCTTTTTCAAAGTACTTGATGTGGCCCAATTCGAATGCATCGGTGTATTCTGGATCCAAATCTGGATTTCCGCTGAAGAAATTTCTCGCATCTGAGAAGGTAACATAAGGACTCAAATCATTGTAAACAGGTCTTTGGACCCTTCGGCTATAGCTGAGTTGAAAAGCATTTTCGTCGGTGATGCTATAGGTCAAATGAGCACTTGGGAAAAGGTTGGTGTATTTTCTTGGGTTCTCTTCATTTGTCTCTTCCAGAATAGTTCTGACATCTGTGTTTTCCACTCTTAAACCTGCCTGATAGCTCCAGTTGTTCGTCTTATTGCCAATGATGCCATACGCAGCCATGATGTTTTCATCATAAAGAAAGATATTATCCAATCCTGGAATCGGTGTAAATTCTCCATCCTCACCTTTTTCCTGCACGAGGTAATCATTTTTCATTCTTCTGAAACTCGTTCTAAAGCCCGTTTCAAACTTTCCTTCTTTTCCAAAAGGTCTGACGTAATCCAGCATGAGCAAATATTGATTTTCGTATTCGTCATTTAGCGAAGTTTGGACTTCCTCTAGCGCTTGATTTTCGATGCCATCAGGGGAAAAAGTGTTCTGTGTGAAAATTTGATCCGAGTTTTCCCAATAGTTTAGGTAGGTAAAAGTAGTAGTGAGCTCATGGCCTTTTTCCTCAAATGTCCGCTTATAGTTGGCTGAAATCTCTGAGTTTGGCTCCTGTTCTTTTTCATCTTGTCTCCGGAGCGTATAGCTTTGAAGGTTGCCGATCCTGTTCCAGGAATCTTCGTAGCGGATGTCTGTGATTCGATGTGCATCACTTCTTCTCCACAAATAGGAAAAAGTTAGGATGCTATTCTCATTGAAATAATAATCCAGGCCTCCTCGGATGTTATTATTCCAACTTTCCACATAGCCATCCCTAGTCTGATTTGAGATGAAAGTGGTGTCTTCAGAATAAACTTCTTGGTACAAATCTGCCACATTTGGAGATCGGCGGTGAGCGAGCCCGTAGTTTATAAACCAGTTGATTTTTTTGTGCCTGTAATTCAAATTAGCTGTAAAACCCAGGTTAGTTGGTGTTCCGGCAATAACCTCAAAAGAACCATTGAAACCCTGATTATTCTCTTTTTTCAAAATGATATTGATGACTCCAGCCATACCTTCGGCTTCATATCGGGCAGATGGATTCGTGATGACTTCCACTCTGTCGATCATATTGGCAGGCAGCTGGCGCAATCCGCTACTACCTTTGAAGCTGACCAAACCTGATGGCTTCCCGTCGATTAGTATCCTAACGTTCGATGATCCTCTTAGACGTACATTTCCATCCGGGTCGACTGCAATAGAAGGCAAATTCATTAAAATGTCATTTGCTGTTCCGCCGGCATTTGCCAAATCTTTTCCTACGTTAAAAATTCTCTTGTCCAGTGAAAGTTCCATGATGGTCTTCTCACCACGTACAACGACTTCGTCCAAATCTTCAGACGTGGATTCCAATGCTATGATACCAAGGTCTACTTTGTTGTTTTCAGGGGAGAAATTAATTGATTTAGTCTTATGTGACTCAAAGCCCATAAATTCAATCAAACCATAAAAATTACCCATTGGAACATCAATGCTGAACTTTCCATTCTCCTCTGTTATTCCCCCGGCTACCAAGCTGTCTTTTTCTGAATAAATCCCAACAGTAGCGAACCCTAGTGGGTTTTCATTTCCTTTTTCATGGATTGTTCCGGAAAGCTTAGCGCTGCGTTGCTGCGAAAATCCATATGTACTGATAAGGATTGCGAGAAAAAGTAAAGGAGCGAATTTCCCAACACAAGTATTTTTGGTTTGGTCCATTTTGCACATCTAGGGTTGATTTTTGGGTTTTGCGTCTCCAAATCAAATATTGATTTGAGAAGAAATTTTGGAAATATATTTTGAATAATCCGTATATCCAGAGAATAATTGATCAAAGGTTTAAAATGCTGGATGAAAATTGAAGGTGATACTTTGAAGATTTGTTTTACCTTCCCATGGTAAGGATACCTACTTTTATTCCCATCGTGAAATGAGGAACATAGTCCCTTCCATTGATTCGGTATCGATCGCTGCTCAAAAAATACTCATCTTCTTGCTCTTGATCCGGAGAGATTTCCAGCATAGTAATTTTTCTATATCTTGACCGGATTCCTATTCCAAGGAAACTGTCTAGAAGTAAATTCTGAGAAATGTATTTCTGTTTCCCGAATTTCAATCCTGTGCCTAGAACTTGGAAGTCAATATGTGCTTTGTTATACCAGGTTGTACTATTGGAATCAAAAAAATAATCGTCCGTACGTATAAAGTCCTTGTCCACAAAAAATAGCTCAAGTCCCCAATAATAGTTTTTGGTGTGGAATTTCAGCTCGTTTTTACTTCTCCATAATTTGAAATCCTCATTTTTGCTTCTTCCAGCAGGAATTCCAAAAACCCCACCGTTTATTCCTAATTCTGACTGAATACTAAATTTAGGACCAATAAAGTATTCAATTCCTCCTTGAATCACGAAGGTTTCAGGATCCAGCAATGCAAGAGGAGAAGTTTTTATTAGCAGTTTTTTCTCAAGGTCAAGATGCTGCTGGGCAAAGGTTTTCAAAGGAATTAATCCTAAAAATAGTAAGCATACCAGAACCCTTAAATTCATCAATAGCTAAATTAATTTGTCTTCGGTAATTATAGTTTATGTACTGATTATTTCCTACGAAAAAGTCTGGTTATTAATTTACTCGTATAGTCTAGTCCTTCAATAGGCCCTACCAGTGATCCATGTATCATTTCCATTCCGTCCATTCCTGCGAATTTGGGTTGGTTGGGATAGATTAAGATAAAGCTATTATTCTGCAACCAAGTATTGATTAAGCTTGGGACCTGCTCAAGTTTTGTATGGTAGGAGATAGTACCTTTTCTACTTAATACCATGATTAAGTTATCATCTGGTTTGAGATGAATATTTAGGTTTGAAAGCTCTTCCCAATCTGGGAAAGCGCGAAAATCAACCCTGATTGGGTAATTTTTTAGGATGTCGGCTAGATATTCCCTTGTTTCAGGTGCTACGTAGAAAATAATACGTGCTCCGGTATTTCTCGCAATATTCCAGACCTTGACCAGCCAAAACGGAAATCCTAACTCTTTTTCTGCATTCGGAGGCACAAGAATCAAATGTCTCTTGTGCGTATCAAAGGGTTGATGGGATTTGTAGATAAACGTCGTTGTATTCGATTTGCTTAGCAGACCTTCAGTGAGATTTCCCAGAAAGCTGTCGTCCATACCTTGTTTTTCATGAAGTCCCAAGACCAAATCGGTAATCTTATTTTCATGAATTACTCCGGTGATTCCTTGCTCAACATTCGTGTCATAGCGAAGTAATTCAATCAGGAAATGGTCAGTAGCTGATGCTGTTTCACTTGCTTTGTTTAGAGTTTTTTGAGCTTTCATTTCCGCAGCAGAATCCTGCAGATCAGGATTGATAATGCTCAAAGCATACATACTACTTTTTCTTTTCGGAGACTGGAGCAAGATACTTAGATTGATAAGTTCGTCTGAAGTTTCCTGATTTCTAACAGGAATAAGGATTCGCTCGGGAGTTTCTTTTTCTTCATTTACATCGTCAATAACCGTTTCGGCTAGCGCAATATTCTTAGCGCCCTTTTGAGCTTCCAAAGATGCAATGGTACAAGTGATAAGTATCATGATGATTGTCCCATTCAAAATAGATCCGGATAAAAGTCGGGTAGGTTCACCTAAATCATCAAAACCTAAAAATGTGTTATATCCAATGATTACTGCTGCCAAAGTCGCTGCTGCTTGTGCATTGCTAAGCCCAAAAATAATTCTCCGCTCATCTATGGTGAATTTGTATGTTTTTTGAGTTGCAAATGCTGCCAGCCATTTGGCAGAGATAGCAATTGTTGTCATCACAAACGCTACCCAGATCGTTTCCCAACTCTCTAAGAAAACCCTAAAGTCGACCAGCATTCCTACTCCAATTAGAAAAAATGGAATGAATATCGAGTTCCCTACAAATTCGACCCGATTCATTAAGGGAGAAGTGTGAGGAATCAGGGAGTTGATGGATAGACCGACAAGGAATGCACCAATTATGGCTTCGATTCCAGCCAATTCTGCCAATGCGGCACCCAGAAAAACCAGAACTAATACAAAAATATATTGGGAAGAATTATCTGAATATTTTTTAAAAAACCATCTACCTAGCCTCGGGAACCCAAAGATGATAATTAATGCAAATGCGGAGATGGAGAGTATAAGTTTAAACCAAAATGCTGTATTTACTTCGCCTTTTGTAGACCCAATTATAATTGCTAAAATCAATAGAGCCAACGTGTCTGTGATCAATGTGCCTCCGACGGTTATATTCACGGCTCGATTTTTTCCAATTCCCAATTTTGAAATTAAAGGATAGGCTATCAGGGTATGCGAGGCAAACATACTTGCAAGCAAAACTGAGGAAATCAATGACAAATTAAGAAGATAAAGTCCTGAAATGATTCCTAATGTCATGGGAATCATGAAGGTATACATGCCAAAAACTAGACTCTTATTCCTGTTTTTCTTAAAGTCTTGCAAGTCAATCTCTAATCCTGCTAGAAACATGATATAGAGTAGCCCAGCTGTTCCAGAAAGGATAATTCCACTATCCCGTTCAATCAAATCAAAGCCATTTGGACCAACAAAGGCTCCAGCTATAATTAACCCTAGCAATGGAGGGATTTTAATTCGATTTAATAGGATGGGAGCTAATAGGATGATCAATAGAATCAATAGGAATTTGATCACCGGATTGGTAATAGGCAATTCGGAAGAAAAAATTGATTCCAGGATCATTTTTATAAATATTAATCAATACTTCAAATCTCCATACTTACTAAGTAGGTGGTGTATCCGATATAGGTCAGCAAAAGAATTGCAGCCTCCCATCTATCCAGGCTTTTTCTTTTTCCTGTAAACATTGCGATAAAGAGAAATAGGGTGCCTCCCAAAAGAATGTAAATGTCTGTATTAAATGAAATTTGAAAAGACAAAGGACTAATGATCGAGCTAACACCTAAGATCAAGAAAATATTGAAAATATTAGACCCTATAATATTGCCTATAGCGATATCATTGTTCTTTTTCATGGATGCTACTACAGAGGTGGCCAATTCTGGCAGGGAAGTTCCCGCTGCAATGATGGTCAAACCAATTATTTTCTCACTAACACCTAGGCTCTGAGCGATACTCACGGCATTATCTACCACTAATTTTCCCCCAATCACTAGACCACCCAGTCCACCTAGTATCAAGACCCAGATCTTTAGATTAGAATAAACCTTAGATTCTACTACTTCATTTGAAGGCTCTGATTTTAATTGTGTAAAAACATAATACAGGAAGAAACCAAAGCAAACCAATAAGCCAAAGCCCTCAATAATAGAAAGTCCAGTCCCAGTTCCTGAAAAGAAATTATTTGCCAAAACTAGCAAGATGATCGCGGCAAGAAATGAAAAAGGAATCTCTTTCCATACTGAACTAGACTGAACAGTTAGGGGAGTTATTATTCCTGCAATTCCGAGAATTATAAAGAGATTGAAATTATTTGAACCGATTACGTTTCCGAAAACTATATCTGGATACCCTCCCGAGGAAGCAACTGAGTTGACTACTAGTTCTGGGGCAGATGTGCCAAAAGCAACTATTGTCAAACCAATGGCTAAGTCCGAAACCTTGTATTTTTTTGCTAATACCGATGCTCCATCTACCAGCCAATCAGCACCCTTTACTAATAGTAAAAGACCGACAATAAGAATTATACTTTGAAGAATCATAGCTTTATTGATTTTTCCTTTAAAGCATAACGCTTTAAAAAATCAATCAAAAGTAGAATGAAAAATGTGGGTAATTTCATGCTGTACCAATAAATATTTTTAGAATAAAATACTGACTGTTTTAATCCTCCATTTTATCTTTTACATTTTAAGATTGCTTTGTTGTTTTTATTTGATACTTTTCCTAAGACTCTAAATAACAAAATTTTATGAAACTGTTTTGCTTAGTATTATTATTCGCTTTTACTTTTTCAAGTGGCGAATCTTTGGCTCAAGACAATATGCCTCCCCATATCCAGGAAAGTATTACTTATCCTTTCCTGGATTTTCATCCTTGGGTAGGAGTCATGCCAGTTGCCAACCCGGCCATGACCTATGATTCTAATCTTGACTATAAAGTTGCACTGGACTTATATGGAAAAGTGAAGGATTCTACAGCAATCAACGCTGCTATTTTGGAAGTAGCTCGGACTTATAACCTATCTATTGCAAATGGAGTACCTGCTGAAAAGATTCATTTAGCTGCAGTAATCCATGGAGGATTAGTACAGGCAATTTTAAAAGAAGAAGACTACCTAAATAAGTATGGTCTTCCTAACCCTAATTTGATGGCCTTAAAAGCTCTTGAAGAAGTAGGAGTTGAATTTTACGTATGCGGTCAAAGCATGGCGTTCTACAACTTGAAGACTGAGAATATTACACCGATCGTCAAAATGGCGGTATCAGCAAAGACTACCTTTATCAAGTTAGATCAGATGGGATATTCTTATCTCAATGTGAGTGAAGATTAATTTATTTCAAGAATATTTTAAGGCATATTCGACGTTCTGTCAACTATTTTTTTGATAATCCTTACAATCTAAACGCCTATAACGGTTTGTTCTTCCAACTAGAAGAAATTTTAGATAGTGATTTAATTGATACTGTCCCGATTAAACGCTGTTGAGACTAAAATCAGTGCAAATAAAGCGTTTTCTGGCATTTCACTAATTGACTTATAAAAGGTGAGGGAGATTCTACAATTATGTTTACATCATTTAGCCTTAGTTAGAGCTCGATTGTTTAAGATGAAAAATCTGATTGGATTAAACTATAAATGGGTTTTGGGTTATAGAATGAAATACGCTTCAGAACCAATTAGAAATTTCCAATAGGTAAAAAGTAAAAAAATAGGTTTTACCTCAACAAAAAAGGGGTTCGATATATTATCGAACCCCTTCATTTTATGTATTAAGCGCTAATTACTTCACTTCGAAACTAGCTCTTCTTGCCATTTGTCTTGCATCAGCAGATGACTTATCTACGCTAGTATCTTCGCCATATCCTTTGTAAGATAATCTTGAAGCGTCAACTCCAGAAGCTATTAAGATGTCATAAACAGACTTAGCTCTTCTTTCAGAAAGTTTCATGTTATAATCTTCAGGGCCTAATTCGTCGGCATAACCTTTGATTTCAACACTTACACCTGGATTCTTTTTCAAGAAGTTAGAAACATAACTAGCTGCGCTAGTAGAGTATCCAAGTGGCTTATCGCTATCGAATGCATAGTAAACATTTACATAACCATCGTTGATAGCTTTCTTGAAGAAATCGATTTGCTCTTGTACTTCTTCAACTGGGCATCCGTTAGTTGATGCTGGGCCAGGAAGGAATGGACACTTATCCATATGATCAGGAGTACCGTCACCGTCAGAATCTAAAGTCATTCCAGCAGAATTAACTCTTGCTCCAGCTGGAGTATTAGGCTCCTTATCCAAATAATCAGGAACGCCATCACCATCAGAATCCTTCAACATATCTTTGATTCCGTTGATTTGAGTTGCAAGTTCTTCTTTTGTAGCATATTTATCAGCTGCGATGTACCAGTCAGCATGCTCTTCATTACTTCCGATATAGAATTGAAGTCCAAGTGTACCAGTCCACAAAACACTATTAGCTCCGAAGAAACCATTATCAATAGCTGGTCCTACAGGAGTAGATCCATCCCATGTAACAGTTTGACGGCCATTCATGATTGCACTGATGTCACCGTACAAAGCAACACCTTTACCTAATTTCAATTGAGGTGTAATACCTACCATTAAATTGTAAACGTCATCATCAAAACCAGCAAATTGATTTTCTTGAGGTTTTACATTACCTATACCACCACCAAAGTGGCCCAATAAGCCTAGAGATCTGGTGAATGATTCGAAGTTCATGATTCTACCAAGGTTAGAAACCATTTGTAGGTCTAAACGGAAGTATTTGGTATCAAAGGAACCTGTGATAGCATCTTCGTTACCTGCTTCCTTTACGGACCCGAAACCGTAATCTAGTTTCAAACCAAATTTCTCATTGAACATGTACCTAGCACCGAAATCGATGTGACCTAGATTAAGAGTAGGGGACAGAAAACCTCCTGCTAATGGTGCCATAGGTTTGTTAAAACCTCCGCCAACCTCGAGAGAGAATTTGTCGAATTCCTGTGCATTTGCTCCGAATGCGAGACCGCCTGCGATAATTGTTGATAGTATTAGTTTTTTCATAACAAAAAATTTTTGTTCAAATTTTAAGTGTTGATTGATGTGAATACAAATTTATAAACTTTTAATTTACTGCAAATCTAGCTGAATTATTTAGAACCCACTGAGGATAAAAAATAAATTCAAGTCTTTTTTCAAATATAACGTCAAAATATTAACATAATTTATGCCATAATGAAATTTTTATTCGAAATCCTTAAACAAAATAGTGTTTCGAGTGATGAATCACAAACGTCTGAATTCATTTTAAAGTATATTGAACAACGGAAGAAAAGTTGGAAAGTTTTGCCAGAGATCTATTCAGGTGAAGATTTTCATGATTGCATTTTGTTGAAATTCGGGGAACCTAGAACTGCTGTTTTTGCTCATATTGATACTATTGGTTTTATGTCAAGGTATAATAATCAGTTGATTAGCATAGGTGGACCTGAAGTAATTGAAGGTGTTATTTTGGAGGGGAGAGACTCACTCGGGGAGATATCTTGTAAATTAAAAGGGGACGAAAATAATATCACTCATGATTTTCCGAGGGGAATTGATCCCGGAACACGACTATCTTTCGCTCAGAATATAAGAGTTGATAAAGAGTTTATTCAAGCAGCTTACTTGGATAATAGGCTAGGTGTATATGCTGCTTTAAAACTTTGTGAAACTATTACCCTCGGGTGGGTGGTTTTTTCCACATATGAGGAACATGGGGGAGGAAGCATGCCGTTTTTGTTAAAGTTCATTCAAGAGACTGCTCCTATTAAGCAAGCATTGATATCCGATATTACCTGGATTACTGAAGGAGTTCAGTTTCATAAAGGAGTTGTAATCTCAATTCGTGATAAATTTATCCCGCGCAAAAAATTCATTGATAGAATTGTAAGCCTTGCTAAGGATAGTGGTATTCCTTTCCAGCTTGAAGTGGAGGAGTATGGCGGAAGTGATGGTAGGGAAGTGCAATTTTCACCGTATGCAATTGATTGGTGTTTTATTGGAGCAGCAGAAGAGAATGTACATTCACCTGACGAAAAAGTTTCACTGGCTGATTATGAAGCAATGCTGAATATATATCCATACTTAATGGAAAGACTTTAAAAAAATGAAATGCACATTATAGTAAAAGACAAGGAATTTGAAACTTACCTAAGTGCTGAGGAAATTGATGGGCGGAATTCCGAACTAGGGAAAGCGATAACTCAGGATTTTGCAGGTCAAGAATTAGTTATAGTTGGGATATTGAATGGCTCTTTTGTATTCATGGCTGACCTTTGCAGAAAGATTAACTTGCCTATTTCTACTTCTTTTATAAAGGTGAGTAGTTATTCGGGGACAGAATCAACAGGAAAAGTCCGGTCTATTTTAGGGTTGGAAGAAAAAATTGAAGGAAAGAATGTCTTGATTGTTGAGGATATAGTAGATACAGGAATCAGCATGGATTATTTGTTAAAGACACTTTCTGAGCACAATCCAACCAAAATTTCCATAGTTACTCTACTTCACAAACCGGAGGCTTTTCAGTTTAATTACGCCTTGGATTATGTGGGTTTTGAAATTCCCAATAAATTTGTGGTTGGTTACGGCCTTGATTACGATGGCTTGGGTAGGAATCTACCTGATATTTACCAACTCAGTACTCCTTAAATAATAGACTTACGAATGTATAACATTGTATTATTTGGTCCTCCGGGTGCAGGCAAAGGCACCCAAAGTGAAAAATTGATTCAGAGATATGGTCTCACTCATTTATCAACTGGAGATCTTTTCAGAAAGCATCTAGGAGAAGGCACAGAACTTGGTCAGCTTGCCAAAAAGTACATGAATGAAGGTCGTTTGGTTCCTGATGAAGTGGTTATTGGAATGGTAGAGGATAAGATAAATGAGACCAATAACGCTAGAGGGTTTATTTTTGATGGATTTCCCCGCACTACTGCACAGGCAGAAGCTTTGGATGAAATGCTTTCGAAGCATGGAATTGCAATCAGTGGGATGATTGCACTTGATGTGCCTGAAGAAGTACTTAGACTAAGGATCAAAGAACGCGGTAAGACTTCAAACCGAGTAGATGATCAGGATGATGAGAAAATCAATACACGTATTAAAGTGTATCTGGATGAGACTCTTCCGGTGGCGGATTACTATGCGTCTCAAGGGAAACTTCAGAAAATCAATGGTGTAGGTGAGATCGAGCAGATCTTCTCAGACATCACTTCGGTAATTGATAGCTACTGATTGCCTTTATTTTCCTAATTTTGCAATTCATATTTGGCTAGGCTAGTAAGCTTAGCCTTTTTCTTTATCAAAAAATGGCTGATTCAAATTTCATAGATTACGTAAAGTTCTGTTCCAGATCAGGCGCAGGCGGACCAGGATCGACACATTTTCGAAGAGAAAAACATGTGCCTAAAGGAGGTCCAGATGGTGGTGACGGTGGTAGAGGTGGGCACATTATCGTAAGAGGTACTACCCAAGTATGGACTTTACTCCATTTAAAATACAAAAAGCATGTAATCGCCGAGGCTGGTAAAGGTGGAGAAGGAGGAAGAAGAACTGGTGCTGACGGCAAGGATATGATCCTGGAAGTGCCACTTGGTACCATTGCCAAAGATGCTGAAACTGGAGAAAAGCGATTTGAAATCACTGAAGATGGTCAAGAGGTAGTGCTTACTAAAGGTGGTAGAGGAGGATTGGGCAATGATCATTTCAAAACTTCAACCAACCAAGCACCTCATTATTCACAACCTGGCGAAGAAGGAATAGAAGAATGGATTATTCTTGAGCTAAAGCTTTTGGCTGATGTTGGCTTGGTCGGATTCCCAAATGCTGGTAAATCCACGCTACTTTCTTCTATCTCTGCAGCGAGGCCAGAGATAGGCGATTATCCATTTACTACCCTCGTTCCAAATTTGGGTGTGGTAGGCTACAGAGGAGATCAATCTTTTGTGATGGCTGATATTCCGGGTATTATTGAAGGAGCCGCTGAAGGCAAAGGATTAGGTATACGTTTCCTTCGCCATATCGAGCGAAATTCTATTTTATTATTCATGGTGCCTGCGGATGCTGCTAATATTGGTGATCAATACAGGATTTTGCTAGGGGAATTAGAAAAGTACAACCCAGAACTACTCGATAAGCGAAGACTCCTTGCAATATCTAAAGCAGACATGTTGGATGAAGAGCTGGTAAAAGAAATGGAAAAGGAAGTGCCAGAAGGCATTTCTCACGTATTCATCTCATCTGTCTCACAATACAATCTTGACAGGCTCAAAGATCTAATCTGGCAGGCTATACACGAGGGTTAAGGTGTCAGTTTGTCAGAGAAAGTGCTGTGGCAACAATATTGTTGCAGGGTCAACGCCAACTATTGTCTATTTCAATTATGACTAATAAAGAACAAGTGGATCAAGAAATGAATCTCAAGGACGAGAATATCAATGAAGAAACGGTAGAAAACACTTCTCCTGAGATGGAAATTGAAGATGAAGGACCTCAAACTGAATCAGAAGAGAATAAATTGGAGTATGAAGTAGCCGATCTAAAAGATAAATACCTTCGTCTCTATTCAGATTTTGAGAATTATAGAAAAAGAACCGCTAAGGAGCGATTGGATTTGATTTCCACGGCTTCTGAGGATGTTATTAGGGATCTTATCCCAATTGTAGATGATTTTGAGCGGGGTTTAAAAGCTAGCGAAAATGAGGCTGAAGGTGCTAAGGTAAGAGAAGGGAATCTCCTAATTTTTCAGAAATTAGGTAAAATACTTGGTTCTAAAGGCCTAAAGCCAATGGATGACTTAGTAGGAAAGCCTTTCGATCCTGAGACTCAGGAAGCAATCACTCAAATTCCTGCACCTAGCGAAGAATTGAAAGGTAAAGTAGTTGATGTAATCGAAAAAGGTTACGTATTAGGAGATAAAGTAGTGCGCTACGCGAAAGTGGTGACAGGAGCATAATATTATGGCGAAAAGAGATTATTACGAAGTACTTGGAGTAACGAAGTCCGCATCTGCCGATGAAATAAAAAAGGCGTATCGGAAACTAGCGATTCAATATCATCCGGATAAAAACCCTGACAATCCAGAGGCTGAAGACAAATTCAAAGAAGCAGCTGAGGCTTATGAAGTGTTAAGTAACCCGGAGAAAAAGCAGCGTTATGATCAATTTGGTCATCAAGGAGTAGGTGGTGCCGGAGGATTTGGCGGAGGCGGAATGAATATGGATGACATCTTTTCACAGTTCGGCGATATTTTCGGCGGCGGTGGCGGTGGAGGCTTCGGTTCATTTTTCGGCGGCGGCGGCGGTCGACGAACAAAGAAAGGAACCAATCTCCGTGTGAAGATGAAACTAACACTTGCTGAAATTGCTAATGGTGTCGAGAAGAAGATTAAAGTGAAGCGCCATCTGATTGCTGATGGTGTGACTTTTAAATCTTGTTCTGCCTGCCAAGGCTCTGGACAAGTGAAGAAAGTAGTCAATACCATGCTGGGACAGATGGTTTCGGCAAGCACCTGTGGTGTTTGTGGAGGAAGTGGTCAGATAGTCGATAAAAAACCTGCAGATGCTGATGCAAGAGGTCTAATCGTAAAAGAGGAAGTAATTTCTATTAATATCCCAGGTGGTGTGGCTGAAGGAATGCAGCTTAGCATGTCTGGAAAAGGAAATGAAATCCCAGGTGGTATTGCCGGAGATTTACTTATAGTTATAGAGGAGATTGAGGATAAAGTTCTTCAGCGTGATGGAAACAATGTGATCTATGATCTATACGTTTCCTTTATCGATGCAGCACTTGGTGCTTCTATAGAAGTGCCAACAATCGAGGGTAAAGTAAAGATCAAAATTGATCAGGGAACCCAAAGTGGTAAAATGCTTCGTCTGAAAGGTAAAGGCATCAAAGACATCAATGGGTATACTAAAGGTGATCAGCTGATCATGGTAAATGTGTGGACTCCTACGCATTTATCTAAAGAGGAAAAAGAAGCGCTGGAAGGGCTCAGGGATTCAGATAATTTTAAACCTGACCCAGGGAACAGTGAAAAATCCTTTTTTGATAAAATGAAAGAGTTCTTTTAATACAAAAAAAGCCGGAAGCAATTCTGGCTTTTTTTATATTTTTAAAAAACCTTTTCAAAGTCGCCTCGTAACCTAACCGTATGCTTAGAAAATTGTGTCTGCTTTTCCTGATGATGATTGGATGGGTAGCTGTGGGTAAGGCGCAACTCGTCAAAGAGTTCAAGGCGACAGAAAGAAACGGTTTTGATATGGTTGCTCTAGAGTTTACTTCTTATAAAAGTACAACTCAACTTAAAAGAACTAAATCTTCCGATCCTGTCTATATTCATGGACATCTTAATCAAACGAATATCCTTCCTGTATTTTCTCAGAAGGTATCAAATAATGTCCTTCAGACATCCTTGATTCACAAGAATGTGGAGTCTGAAAACTTAGGGAAAAGCATTACCTCAAAACTTTTTTCGGGTTCCTCTGATGATTTTGATCATAGCTGGAATGTAGGGCTAAGCACCAATTTCCTGTATCATCTGGATTTCAATTTGGGTATGGGCAAGTCAGACTTAGATTTAGCGAATCTCACCATTAGCCAGTTGAAAGTGAAAAGTGCCAGCGCTGATGTAGCGATCCATTATGGTAGTGAATCTCCAAATCAAGTTCAGATGGATACTCTTTTGGTCACGCTGAATATGGGATCTGTGGTGGTAAATGATGCCAATTTCACTAATGCCAAGAAAATGATATTCGAAGTGAATTATGGTAAAATTGATTTGAATTTTTCAGACGGGATGCATAATGCTAGCCATGTAATCGCGGCAGTAGGGGCAGGTACGCTTCATTTGCGTTTGCCTTCAGACTCTTTTCCAATCAAAATAAAAATGCGAACAACGGCGATGTGTAAAACTACCTTACCGAAATATTTAAAAACCTTAGAAAAAGGAACTTACATCACGAAAGGATACAAAGCGGATGACCCAAGATTAATGGAATTGATCATTGATGTAGGAGTGGGTTCATTAACTGTAGAATAATCCCTATTTTTTGGAATATGCTGAAAATTAAAAAGCTTAATAAATCCTACGGGGCCAATAAGGCATTGACAGATGTGGATTTGAATGTGTCCGAAGGGGTAGTTTTTGGTCTCCTTGGGCCAAATGGAGCTGGGAAAACCACCCTAATCCGAATAATAAATCAGATTATTGACAGCGATAGCGGGGAAGTCTACATTGGTGGTGAGCTTTTGGCACCTAAGCATATTGGATTGATCGGGTATTTGCCTGAAGAGCGTGGGCTTTATAAGAAAATGAAAGTCTGGGATCAGATGCTTTATTTCGCCAGACTCAAAGGACTTACTCCACAAGAAGCTAAAATCAAGATTAAATACTGGCTGGAAAAGCTGGAAATGGAAACTTGGAGAGAGAAGAAGATTGAGGATCTCTCAAAAGGGATGGCTCAGAAAGTCCAATTCATTTCTACTATAATTCATAACCCTCCGCTGTTAATTCTGGATGAACCATTTTCCGGTTTTGACCCAGTAAATGCTGAGATCATCAAAAATGAGATTTTGGAGCTAAAAGCAAAGGGAACTACCGTGATCCTGAGTACGCATAGAATGGAATCTGTAGAGTTACTTTGTGATCAAGTAGCAATGATCAATCGCTCCAGAAAGATTCTTGACGGCACCATTAAACAAGTGAAATCAATTTATAGACCTGAAGTTTATTCGATTACCTTAGACCAAATCAAAAGGGATTTACCTACAGAATGGATATCCAAGGAAGATGAGGGAAGTCACAGTTTTACACTCCCTCTTAGCGGTAAGACCCCAAATGAACTTCTAAGTGAGCTAATGCAATATGGAGAAGTGAACCGTTTTCAGGAACTGATTCCGAGTATGGAAGAAATTTTTATTCACCAGGTAAAATCAACTGAAAATGGATAAGATCTGGTTAGTAATTCAGCGAGAATATGTCGCTCGTGTCAAAAAGAAATCTTTTTTGCTTGTCACCTTATTGACTCCTTTGATTTTTCCTGCCATCATGGGGATTTTCGTTTGGATTGCTTTGGAAGAAGACGACAACCAAGCGCTAAGGATTATAGAAGTGGTAGATGATAATAAGCTATTCTTTCTTGAGAGTTCGGAGCAATATGCTTTTTCATTTTCGGATATAAATTCCGATGAAGCCAAGAAATTAGTACAGGATGGAGATCGTTACGGTTTTCTTCATATCCCTAAGTTTGATATAAAGGATCCCCAAGGGATTTCCTTTTATGGAGAGGAAAACCCAAGTATGAGTTTGATCAGCTATTTGGAAAATAATCTTCGTAAGAAAATCGAAGAACAACGACTTTTTGAAAGTGGGATAGATCCAAAAATCATCAATGACGTGCGTACGAAAGTGGGCATTAAATCCATCACGCTGGATGAAGAGGGGACAGAAACTGTAAGTGACGCCACAGTGAATTATGCGATTGGATTTGTTGCTGGTATTTTGATTTACATGTTTATTTTCATCTATGGCAATCAAATCATGCAGGGCGTGATTGAGGAAAAATCCAGCCGAATCGTAGAGATATTGGTTTCTTCACTCAAACCATTTCAGCTGATGCTGGGTAAAATAATTGGTATTGCTGGAGTTGGCCTTACTCAACTTTTGATTTGGATAGTGCTAGTCGGAACCTTGACTACACTAGTGACAGGTTTTCTGGGAATGCAAATGCCGCAGCAGCAAGCCATGGAAATGGCTAATCCAGAATTGGCCCAGAGTATGGCGCAGAATTCTGAAATGGGAGATATACTTCTTGTTCTTGCAGGTATCAATTACGTGCAAATAACTTTAAGTTTTGTGTTTTATTTCTTGGGAGGATATCTGCTGTATGGAGCCTTGTTTGCCGCAATTGGATCGGCAGTGGATGCGCCTTCAGATGCCCAGCAATTTATGTTACCTGTGACTATTCCATTGATTGTTGCATACATGGGCTTATTTGTGTTTGTCCTGAACGACCCAACTAGCACGACTTCATTTTGGCTCTCAGTCGTTCCGCTCACGTCTCCGATTGCGATGATGGGTCGAGTGAGTTATGGTGTTCCTTTCTGGGAGCTAGCTTTATCAATGGGATTACTGATTGCTGGTTTTCTGGTCACTACTTGGGTAGCTGGCAAAATCTACCGAATCGGGATTCTTATGCATGGGACAAAGCCTAGCTATAAAACACTCTGGAAGTGGATTAAGACAAATAATTGATATTTACTGCACTATGGTTGAGTACCATGATTAGATTCCAACAGAAAATCCAGACATAACCGTCTGGATTTTCTGTTGGAAATCAATGAAAGTATTTCTCTCAAATATTTTCTTTATTTGACTGCTGATCTTCAAATTTCCTATCTTTTGATTGAGTTGAAGAGTATCACCTATTTAAGAAATATCACAATCCTACTCCAGAAGCTGTGCCTTTCCGTCTAATAAATTCTGTATCCCGATGATACTATCTTTTTGAATAGGTAGTTAGTAACGATAGTAATTCAAGTTTGATTAATGAAAAAACGATTTCAGGACCTTACCTCTCTAGATTTTTACACGAATAGGAAGCAAGTCAAGTGGCTTGTGGTTGCCTCTTCTTTGATTATTGGAGCCGGGTCGATTTGGTATACCAATAGCCTTGTGGAGGAGTTGCGGGAGCGAGAAAGAAGGCAGATAGAATTGCTTTCCAGTGCCCTGGAATACGCTGCTACTACGATGGAGAATCTCACCTTCATCAACCAAGAGATCATCCAACAGAATTATTCCATTCCGATTATTATGGTGGATGACTCCGAAAACCCCATAGAATTCAGAAACATTCCATTTAAAAAAAATGCCACTGCGGAAGATTCAGTTAAAACTCTCGAGAGAGAACTGGCTGAAATGCGTGGAGAATACGAGCCAATTCTTCTACCAGAGGCAGATATTCAGGTTTTTTACAGGAATTCTGAGCTGCTGATTAATCTAAAATACTACCCCTACGTGCAGCTTGGGATTATTCTGATTTTTGGTGCTTTTGCCTATGCACTCTTCAATCAAAGTAAAATCGCAGAGCAAAACCGTGTGTGGGCTGGATTGACCAAAGAAACTGCTCATCAACTCGGGACGCCGATAGCCTCCTTGATGGCTTGGATAGATTATCTCAGGAATTCTCCTGTGTGGGAGGAAAATAAGGAAATTATCACTGAAATGGATAAAGACGTGGTGAAGCTTAGGATGGTGACAGAGCGATTTAGTAGTATAGGATCTAAGCCTGTCATCCAATCCGGGAATGTTTATGAGACCATCGAGGAAACGATGAATTACTTGCGTCCGAGGATTTCCACCAAGGTTGATTTGAATATTCATGCAGATTCCAAGGATTTGGATGCGATGATGAATAAGCCACTTTTTGAATGGGTGATCGAGAACATCTGTAAGAATGCCGTAGATGCGATGAAAGGAAAAGGTCAAATCGATATAGAAATTCTTCAAGACAGTGACAAGTTTGTAATCATCGATATCACTGATACTGGAAAAGGTATGGAGAAGAAAATGTATAGACGGGTGTTCAATCCTGGCTTCTCTACCCGTCAAAGAGGTTGGGGCTTGGGGCTGACGCTGGCCAAAAGAATCGTAGAAGGCTATCATGGAGGGAAGATTTTCGTCAAACATTCTGAAGTAGGGAAAGGAACTACTTTTAGAATTTTGCTACATGGAAGTCATGAGGGAGCATCGCAGTTTATTACCGAAGGAATTCTTGAGTATTGACTGGGGATTTACGATTTTTTGAATTACGATTTACGAGGGCAATTTGGAAATCAAGCGTTACTACTCGCAGTAAACCCTTGTGCATTTTGAATGATGAAGTCTCCGCTTACCACTGCGACGCGGTACGCGGAAGCAGTCTGGTTGTGATAATGAGATTGGTTCGTGCCTCGCGAGGATGTAACTCCCCAATCAAAATAAACTTTTTAATGATGAATGTCGAATGAAGAATAGCGAATAATGAAGTTTGAGGTAAGGATGAGTTCGCGACAAGATTAATATACTTTTCTTATATACGACTGAAATGAAGAATGAGGTAAACACTTTCGCGAACCGCGTAAATCGTACTTCGTAAATCAAACATCAAAACCCAACTTTTAACTTTACCACCTTACCACCCATTTTTTTCCTACCTTTGCCCGCTGAAATACAAGTCCCATGAGTTTGAAAGAAGAAATCCAGAAGCGTAGAACCTTTGCAATTATTGCTCACCCTGATGCAGGTAAGACCACTTTGACTGAGAAGCTATTGCTTTTTGGAGGTGCGATACAGACAGCGGGTGCGGTAAAGTCGAATAAAATCGACACAGGAACGAAGTCGGATTGGATGGCGATTGAGAAGCAAAGAGGTATCTCCGTGGCTACTTCTGTCATGGGCTTTGAGTACAAAGACATCAAAATCAACCTGCTTGATACACCTGGTCACCAGGATTTTGCTGAGGATACCTATCGTACGTTGACGGCGGTCGATTCGGTGATTATGGTGATTGACTGCGTGAAAGGCGTGGAGATTCAGACGGAGAAACTCATGGAAGTGTGCCGGATGAGAAATACTCCAGTGATCTGCTTTATCAACAAACTTGATAGAGAAGGACGTGATCCATATGAGTTAATCGAAGAGGTGGAGCAAAAGCTGAATATTCAGTGCCGCCCACTTTCTTGGCCTATCGGAATGGGGAAAACATTCAAAGGCGTTTACAATCTATTTGACCACAAACTCAATCTTTTTACCCCTTCTCAGCGAAAACTCAGCGATGTGCGTCAATCTTTCGAGGATGTGAATGATCCTGAATTGGAAGGATTGATCGGAAAAACCTATGCTGAGCAACTTCGTGAAGATGTGGAATTGATAGAGGGGGTTTATCCTGACTTTGATCCTACTGAGTATTTGGAAGGAAAAGTGGCACCAGTATTCTTTGGCTCTGCGGTGAATAACTTCGGGATCAACGAGATGCTGGATACGTTTATCAAAATTGCACCAGCTCCGAAAAGTCGTAGAACGGAGGATCGTGAAGTGAAACCTGACGAGAAGAAATTTTCAGGTTTTGTGTTTAAGATTCACGCCAATATGGATCCAAATCACCGAAACAGAATCGCTTTCTTGAGAATTTGCTCCGGTACTTTTGAGCGAAACAAGCCTTACAATCATGTGCGTGGACCGAAGCCGCTTCGTTTTTCCAACGTGACACAATTCATGGCGCAGGATAAGGAGATGATCGATGAGGCATTCCCAGGAGATATCGTGGGATTGTATGATACGGGAAACCTGAAAATCGGGGATACACTGACTGATGGCGAAGACATGCAGTTTGTGGGGATTCCAAGTTTCTCCCCAGAGATTTTCCGTGAGGTGGTGAACAAGGATGCCATGAAGACCAAGCAACTCGAAAAAGGCTTGAAGCAACTGATGGAAGAAGGAGTAGCGCAGCTTTTTACGTTCGATATGGGTTCCAGAAAAGTAGTGGGTACGGTTGGTCAACTTCAGTTTGAAGTCATCCAGTTCCGATTAAAGAACGAATACAATGCCACGGTGGAGTTTCATCCGATGAACTTGTACAAAGCTTGCTGGATCACAAGCAAGGACAAAAAGCAGCTGGATGAATTTGTACGCTCCAAAAACCGTCACATCGCGCACGACAAAGATGGTAAGCTGGTCTTTATGGCCGAGTCAAAAGCCTGGCTTCAGATGGTGATGGATAATTACCCTGAAATAGAGTTTCACTTTACTTCTGATATTTGATAATATCAAGGATTTGATCCTAGGAATTAGAAATTCTTTCTAGAATTAATTAGTAAAATCTGGATAATAGACTGATAAGGTTTGTGAGAACCCTTCTGATCTGAGTGTTTTGGTTTTTTACATTTATCCTCCGGTCTCTTTTGGAATAAATGTGTCAAATACAATGAAGTTTTCATCTGTTTCATATAAATCCCTTCTGGCAATATTCAGACCCGTCGCGGAAACAAAGATCAGTGAATTATCATAAATTTTTGAAGAAAAAATATCTTCCCCAACCTTATTAAGATCTTTATCAAGAATAATTATTGAAAGTTCAGGAATAGTCTTGCCGGATTTTACATCCTCGACAGTTGGTCTTATATACGCAATGCGGTAGTAAAAATTACGAAATTGGTCATATAATATTCCTGCAAAATCTGAATTAGAAAGTGCATGATTTTTTAATTTATCATTTTCATTACTGAAATCGATTTTTTCAAATTTACTTGGATCAGCATCATAAGCTTCAATATTATTGAAATGTTCAGAGCCCGCGTATTTCTTTTCCTTATTAGCATTTTTTGTATAGTACTTATAAATGAAATTATCTACAGGATAGCTAACTGTTACAGAGTTATCGGTTCTGTTGAATGCAATTCCAGTGTCGTATTTGAAAGACAGCCCATAGAACGCGTTATCATAAATTTTGGAGTATGTGATCGGGTATTTGATTTCTCCACTATTCAAATCAATGGATAAGACAGAGGGATGGTTTTCAAAGTCATCGGAATAACTATTAATCCCGCAGGGGAAATATAGTTTTTTGAAGTCAGATTGAATAGGTCGTACATTTGAAGGATATGGAACTGGAAGATTGATTGGGTCTGAATAATCTGTTAATCTTTGCCGATTTAAGACCTCCCCTTTTTCATTAATAAGAAATAGAATACCAATTTGTAGGTTATATATGTAAATTGAATCCTTAGAAAACAGAAAATGGGATGAATCAAATCCCAATTCACCCAATCCATGTGGCCCATCAAGTTCCAGAGGAATTTCTTTTATTGCATTAGATGCTTTATTCTTATATAAGAAAATAGACTGTGTATTGGCGTTGAAAACTGAAATGTATTCTGACTCAAATGATTTGAGATAAGATAGTGAAATTGAGTAGAAATTAAATTTATTTTCGGTTGAAATCTTAAAGGAATCTATTGGAATTAAGGAAGTTGATTTAGTGTAAGTTGGGATTGAAAATGTTCCCTCCATTTTTTGATTGCACCCAGATATAATGAGAGTGAGGAATAAGACTCTTTTAAGTATTAATTTAAATTTCATATATACATAAATATAAGCCTGCTACCTTTTATTTATGATAGCAGGCTTTAAAAGAATTAATTACAAATGAGTTTGTTTATTCTCCAACAATTACTCCGGATATAGTTCCGGCACATGCAGGTCCTGTGCCAGATGGATAACACCTATCACCATGCCCAGTAGATAATGCTCTGCAATGCCCATCATTTTCCGAAGTTATCGATGATGTAATACACCAATACTGATCCCCTTGTTCAGTTGCATTAATCTCGTAAGCAAAAATTGAAATTAATGCGATTAGAAATACTTTTTTCATAATAATTAAAATTTACATTAAAAAATCCTTTTGAGTAGGCGGATTCGTTTTCCTAATCACTTGGCCAATAGATTACTAGCAATATAGGTGGGGGGGGTAAGAAAGCAACTAATTTGTAAAAATATTTTAAAAAATTGGTTACACTACAAAAAATACGTTAGAAAACGCAAAATCCTTTCCATTAAACAGCCCTTTATCACTCAACTTCAGGTCAGGAATTACCAGCAAGGCCATAAAGCTCAGCGTCATAAATGGAGAGTTTAGCGTAGCTCCCATTTCTTTTGCCATTCTGTCGATTCGGGTGTAAGAAGCCGCCACCTCGTAGCCATCGGATGCTGACATGATTCCTCCGACGGGAAGGGGAAGGATTTCTTCTTGATTCCCAGAGACAGCGGAAACCCCTCCTTTGGCCGCTATGATTAGATTCACTGCTTTGCAGATGGATTCATCGTCGATTCCTACCGCGATAATATTATGGGAGTCGTGTCCAACGGAGGAAGCGATTGCTCCAGTTTTTATCCCAAAGTTCTTAATAAAAGCCACAGCTGGCGGAGCATCTTCGTATCGATTGACCACGGTGATTTTTAGGATGTCTTCCGCAGGATTCGATTCGGCAAAGCCATTCTTGATCAAAATTTCACCTGAGATTTCCGGAGTGATCAATTGTCCATCGAGAGCTTCGATGACTCTGACTTTGGATCCGTTAGCTTTGAGTTGGAAGTCTTCAGGCTTTTTCGGAGAAGTATTGAAATTATTGATGATTGCGTTTTTGATGGGTTTGATAAGCGTCCTTCCATTTTCAGCTACTTTTTCTCCAGCTATATAGGTGCTGATGACTTGGAACTCTTTCATGTCTTTTACTAAAATAAAATCAGCAGGATCTCCTTCTCTCAGTTGTCCCACATTCATGGAATAATGGGTAATAGGATTCAGGCAAGCTGCCTGAAGCACATGAAACACATCTTTTTCTTTTGCGACAGCTCTAGCTGCTAGCTCATTAATATGAGAAACTGCTAGATTATCTGGATGCTTATCATCCGAACAAAACATAATCATCTCAGGATATTCATCGATGAGGTCGATGAGCGCCTCGAAATTTTTGGCAGCTGAACCTTCACGTATGGCGATTTTCATCCCAAGTTTTAATTTTCCCAAAGCTTCCTCAGAAGTAAAACACTCATGATCAGTGCTTGGGCCAGCACTTACGTATTTCTCAGCAAGTTTATCTTTCAGTCCAGGAGCGTGCCCATCGATAGGTTTTCCGTATTTCTTGGAGATTCGGATTTTCTCCATCACTAATTCATCCCTATTCACCGTTCCGGGCCAGTTCATCATTTCTGCCAAGTAGTGAATCTCAGGACGAGACATCAGATTTTCTATATCAGCAGCATTGATTTCACCACCTGCCGTCTCGAAAGGAGTTGCTGGTACGCAGGAAGGCGCGCCGAAGTAAAACTTGAAAGGAACCTGCTTTCCATTCTCGATCATGTATTCCACGCCTTGCATTCCACAGACATTGGCGATCTCATGTGGGTCAGAGACAGTTGCGACTGTGCCATGAACCACAGCAAGTCTTGCAAATTCGGAAGGGACGAGCATAGAGCTTTCCACATGTACATGTGCATCGATAAAGCCAGGCATCAAATAGGGCAAAGTAGGATCCGCTTCGATTTTTTCCATTTTCACTATTTTTCCATCCGCTATATTGAGAGAAGCGGCATAGATTTCTCGGTTTGGGATGTCTACGAATTGACCTAGGATCTGCATAAAAATTGGGAAGGGATTAATTGGAGTGAATCCGTATAAGCGATTCGCTTCTGTGGTTTGGGGATTGGTTTAGATTAAAACTACTATATTTGCGCAGTAATAAAAAAACGAATTAAGCGGGTTTTTTGAATGAATAAAATCGTCATCGCCATCGATGGATATTCGGGATGTGGGAAGAGTTCCACGGCCAAAGCAGTTGCAAAGGATTTGGGATATACTTACATCGATTCCGGAGCCATGTATAGGGCGGCGACTTTACACTTTTTGAACAACTTCCTTTCTCCATCCAATCCACATGATGTGGAAAAAGGGCTGAAATCACTGGAAATTTCATTTCACCTAAATCCTGATACGCTCAAACAAGAAACCTATCTGAATGGTTTGAATGTGGAAGGTGAGATCCGCACCATGCGAATTTCCAATAAAGTCTCAGAAATAGCTACCGTTGCTTCCATCAGAAAAGAATTGGTTGCTCAACAGCAACGTCTGGGAAGGAAAAAAGGAGTGGTGATGGACGGTCGGGATATTGGATCAGTCGTATTTCCAGATGCAGATTTAAAAGTATTTATGACTGCTGATTTGGATACCCGAGCAGTAAGACGTCAGAAGGAGCTTTTGGAAAAAGGCGAAATGGTAGAGCTTGAGGCTATAAAGACCAATTTGTCAGAACGAGATCGAGTGGATTCATCTCGGGCAGAAAGTCCACTAAAGAAAATGCCGGATGCTGTGGAGGTAGATACTAGTAATATTACCTTTGCGGAGCAAGTGGGGAAGATTGTCTACTTGGCCAGACAAATCATTGATAAACAAGAGAGCTATGCAGGTAAGCATTGATAAAAACTCTGGGTATTGCTTCGGTGTCGAATTTGCCATCAAAATGGCAGAGGATGAAATGGAGCAAAGTGATCAGCTATATTGCCTAGGCGATATCGTCCATAATGATATGGAGGTTTCTCGTCTTAGTGCAAAAGGCTTGGTAGTGATAGATCGTGAGCAATTGTCAGAGCTCCACGATTGTAAAGTGCTGATCCGAGCTCATGGTGAACCACCTGAGACGTACAGAACTGCCATTGAAAATAATATTGAGTTGATTGATGCTTCTTGCCCAGTAGTACTGAAGCTTCAGCATCGTGTGAAAAGCGCTTTCGACAAGATGGAGCGAGATGAAGGGCAGATTGTCATCTATGGCAAAAAAGGCCACGCGGAAGTGATCGGCTTGACTGGGCAGACGCTGGAGAAAGCCATAGTGGTGATGGAAGATGCTGATTTGGAAAAGATTGATTTTTCCAGACCTGTGACACTTTTCAGTCAGACCACCAAAAGCACGAAAGGCTTTTACGAGATTTCTCAAAAAATAGAAGAGCGAATACAAGCCGCAAAACAAGAGGTTAACCGAGAAACATTCAATACGAATGATTCCATCTGTCGTCAGGTCTCTAATCGAGAACCTCAATTGCAGCGGTTTTCTCAGGAAAATGATGTGATTTTATTTGTGTCGGGAAAGAAAAGTTCCAATGGCAAGGCTCTTCATCAAGTTTGTCTCGCACAAAACGAAAGAAGCTATTTCATTGAAAATGAAAAGGAAATTGATCCAGACTGGTTTCAAAAAGATGAGAAAGTAGGGATTTGCGGAGCTACATCTACGCCCATGTGGTTGATGGAACAGGTTAAATCTTATGTGGAATCGCTCGAAGAAGGGGTGCTTTCAGTATAAAAGAGAGTTATTTAAAAACTTAGGAAGCCATTCTTCCAAAAGTTCAAACATTAAAGTTCATATACCCTCAAATTAAAAAGGTTATTTATTAGATTTGGGGCGTTTTTCAAAAGCTCATAGTTCAAAAACAGATATGTCTAAAATAGTGAAGCTTAAGAAAGGTTTTGACATCAACTTGGTGGGAAAGGCTAAGCAAGAGCTTGCTGATTTCGCCCCGGCTCAAACCTTCGCAATTAAGCCGACAGACTTTATCGGGCTCCAGCGCCCTAAAGTTCTTGTCAATGAAGGAGATACCGTAAAGGCAGGTACTCCAATCCTGATCGACAAAGCATTGGATCAAGTAATGTATGCGGCTCCTGTTTCCGGCAAAATTGTCGAAGTGAAGCGTGGAGATCGTAGAAAATTGCTTGAAATCAGTATTTTGGCGGATGCTACCATCTCCCACGAGCAGTTTGGCCAAGTTGATATCGCATCTCTGGATAGAGACGCTTTGGCAGCTAAATTGGCAGCTAGTGGTGTTTGGCCAAACATCATCCAAAGACCTTACGGTATAGTAGCAAATCCCGCTGATACTCCAAAGAGTATCTTCATATCTGCTTTTGATACACACCCGCTAGCTCCGGATTACGGTTTTGCCCTGCAAGGCCAAGAACAATACCTTCAGGCAGGTATTGAGGCTTTAGCTAAACTTACTAGTGGCAAAGTTCACTTGAATGTTGATGGTTCGAAAGCTACTCCAGCTGTTTTCGCAAACTTGAAGGGTGCCCAAGTAAATAAGTTTTCAGGACCTCACCCTGCAGGTAATGTAGGTGTTCAGATCCATCACCTTGATCCTATGAACAAAGGTGAAATTGCTTGGACTATCACCCCATATGGACTTGCTCAGATCGGTAAATTCATTTTAGAAGGTGTATATGATGCTTCTAAAATCATCGCTGTAACTGGCTCTGAATTGACCAAAGCAGCTTATGTAAAGACTTACATGGGGGCTTCAGTTTCCTCTTTCGTAAAAGGAAACCTTAATTCTGGTCATGTAAGAGTGATATCTGGAAATGTGCTTACTGGTGAGAAAATTTCTTTGGAAGGCTTCTTAGGCTTTTACCACAACCAGATCACAGTTATCCCTGAGGGTGATTACTATGAATTCATGGGATGGGCAAAGCCTACCACTAGATTGAGCTACCACAGAGCGCTAGGGTTGCTTTCTTTCCTTACTCCAAACAAAGAATTCGTCATGGACTCTAACGGAAGAGGAGAAGAAAGAGCATTCGTGCAAACTGGTGTTTTTGAATCCGTGACTCCAATGGATATACTTCCTGTTTATCTATTGAAAGCTATCATGGCTGAGGATTTTGACGAAATAGAAGAATTGGGGATCTATGAGATCGTGGAAGAAGATTTAGCTCTTTGCGAGTTTGTGGATGTGTCAAAGCATCCTGTGCAGGAGTTAGTGAGAAAAGGAATTGAATTAATCCAATACAGTTAATCCATATGAAGTTTCTAAGAGATTTATTGGACAAGCAGAAGCCACTTTTCGAAAAAGGTGGCAAGCTTGAAAGTCTATATTACGCATTTGAGGCAGGGGAGACATTCATGTTCAGCCCTAAGCATACTACCGGCATCAAAGGTGCTCAAGTAAAAGATGCTATTGATTTGAAGCGAATGATGATCACAGTGGTAATCGCTATGATTCCATGTTTGCTTTTTGGTATGTACAATACAGGTCATCAGCACTTATTGGCAACTGGCGGAACAGCTGGCCTTTGGGAAAATTTTGGTGAGAAGTTAGGTACTGGCGCATTCTTAGTTTTACCAATCGTCTTAGTTGCTTATGCAGCAGGTGGTATGGTAGAAGCTATTTTTGCGATTGTACGTAAGCACCCAATCAACGAAGGCTTCCTGGTAACAGGGATGTTGATTCCGTTGGTGGTGCCTGCTACCACGCCATTATGGCAAGTTGCCTTGGCTACTGTTTTTGCAGTAGTGATTGCGAAAGAAGTATTTGGTGGTACTGGTATGAACGTGTTGAACGTTGCCATGACAGCAAGAGCGTTTTTGTATTTCGCATACCCAGCACAGATTTCTGGTGATCAGGTTTGGACCTACTTAGGCGACAAAATGCCAGTTGATGGCTTCTCTGGAGCTACTGCTCTATCAGTAGTTTACAATGCTGGCGTGGACGGTACACAGTCCGCTGTCGAAGCTTTAGCAAGCCACAACACAGCACTAGGATCTGGATTGTATGAATTCACAAACTTGTTCATAGGATGGATACCAGGGTCAATTGGTGAGACATCTACATTGATGGCATTGGTTGGCGCATTAATCCTAATCGGTACTGGAGTAGCAAGCTGGAAGATTATCTTCTCAGGTTTCGCAGGAGCGTACATTATGGGATTTGTGATGAATCTATTCTCAGCAAATGAATACATGTCATTGCCTCCTCAGTATCACTGGGTGATGGGTGGCTTGGCATTCGGTATTGTCTTTATGGCAACTGATCCTGTATCTGCAGCGCAGACAGAGGTTGGAAAATGGATTTACGGTCTTTTGATAGGTATGCTTACTGTGATCATTCGAGTGACTAACCCAGCTTACCCTGAGGGAATTATGCTAGCGGTTCTATTTATGAACGTGTTCGCTCCACTGATCGATTATTATGTAGTTAAGGCAAATAAAACAAGGAGGTTACAACGTGCAACAGTCTAACACTTATATTATTACGTTCTCCGTCATCTTGACGGTAGTTCTGGGATTACTTCTTTCAGGTACTTCTCAAGTTTTGGGTCCTTTGCAAAAAGAAGCAATTGCATTGGACAACAAAAAACAAATCTTGGGTGCAGTTATATCTGGCGAAGAGATTGCGGCCATGACTCCTCAGGAAGTGAATGAATACTACGGTAACAGAATTGCTTCCGTAGTAGTGGATATTACAGGTAAGGAAGTTACTGAGCGCGATGGTGCCGCAGTCACTGCTGAAACTGTTGATATTGCTAAGAACTATAAAAAGCCAGCTGAAGAAAGACTATATCCAGTGTATATTTTCCATGCAGAAGGAAGTCCTGAATCTGCTGAAAATTACATTTTGCCTCTATACGGAGCAGGTCTTTGGGATGCTATCTGGGGATATGTTGCTTTGGAGACAGATATGAACACAGTAGGAGGAATTACCTTAGCCCATGCGGGAGAAACTCCAGGTCTAGGAGCTAGAATCACCGAGCCAGGTGTGCAAGAGAGATATGAGGGCAAGACTATATACAATGAGTCAGGAGAGTTAGTGGCAGTAGAGATGCAAAAAGGAGAAGGCAAAGATTACTCTGGCGATCCTCACCAAGTAGACGGTATGTCTGGGGCTACTATTACTGCAAAAGGAGTTAATAATATGCTTAAGAATTATCTTGGCTACTATGAAGCTTACATTGAAAACAAGAAGTCTTCTTCATCTGTAGCTACACTTTAATCGAACTATTCAACTCAATAATTATTAAATATGAGTGCTGAAACTATAGAAAAAAAGCCTGCAGAGGCGTTACTCTCCAAGCGTAGGAAAAAACTGGTAAGCGATCCGCTGATCGATGACAACCCGGTGACTATCCAGGTACTTGGTATTTGTTCTGCTCTTGCAGTTACGACGCAAATGAAACCTACATTGGTTATGGCTATTGCGGTTATCTTCGTTATTGTGATGTCCAATTTTTTGATTTCTCTTTTGAGAAATACTATTCCTAGCCGAGTGAGGATCATTGTACAGCTTGCAGTAGTCGCTACATTGGTGACTTTGGTGAATGAGGTACTAAAAGCTTTTGCGTATGATATGTATAAAGAGCTTTCCGTATTCGTCGGTTTGATCATCACCAATTGTATTGTGATGGGTCGTTTAGAGGCTTTCGCTTTGGGTAATAAGCCTTACGATTCCATTCTTGATGGATTTGGGTCTGCTCTAGGATATTCTTGGATTATACTAACTGTGGCCTTCTTCAGAGAATTGTTAGGGTCAGGTGCAGTATTTGGTATCCCTATTTACGACTATGTCTCTAGCTTATTTGGTCCTGATTTCCAATTGGCAACAAACGGCCTAATGGTGTCACCTGTAGGGGCATTTATGGTCTTGGGATTATTGATTTGGGTACAGCGTACCAAAACTGGATATGTTGAACACTAAAACCAACTGAAGAAATGGATTTATTTAACTTAGGTATTCGGTCGATTTTTATCGACAATATGATTTTCGCTTACTTCCTTGGTATGTGTTCTTTTTTGGCAGTTTCCAAAAAAGTAACTACAGCTATCGGTCTTGGCGCAGCAGTAATATTTGTATTGACAGTGACTGTTCCGGTGAACTGGTTATTAAATGAGTATGTACTGAAAGAAGGTGCTTTATCTTGGGTAAATGCAGGATTAGCAGACATAGATCTCTCATTCTTAAGATTCATCATGTTTATTGCGATTATCGCAGCGATGGTACAATTGGTGGAAATGGTGGTTGAGAAATTTGCTCCAGCTCTTTACGGTGCCTTGGGTATTTTCCTTCCGTTGATCGCCGTAAACTGTGCGATCCTAGGAGGTTCCCTATTCATGGCTCAAAGGGATTACACACTTGCTGAATCCACGGTTTATGGCTTCGGGTCTGGAACTGGATTCTGTCTTGCCATTGTAGCTCTGGCTGCTATTCGTGAGAAATTAAAATATTCCCATGTTCCAAATGGTTTGAAAGGACTTGGTATCACTATGCTTTTGACAGGTTTGATGGGAATCGCATTTATGTCCTTTATGGGGATTGATTTGTAATCAGCCTTTTATAAAAATATTCGAAAGCTCCGGGATACAATCTCGGAGCTTTTGTTTTTAGTGGTATTTGATTTTGTCTAATAGCTCGTAACTTTTACCTTTAATTTACTATTCAATAACCCTGACTCTTATGAAAACCCTATTAGCATTTTGCTGCTTTATAGCACTTACATTTTCGGCTGCCGCACAAAGCGGAGAATGGATCGAATTATTCAATGGTGAAAATCTAGACGGCTGGAAGATCTCTGAAAACTCACAATCTTTTCAAGTGGAAGATGGCGTGATTAAAGTAGCTGGACCACGTGGACACGCTTTTTACAATGGAGATGTAGCAAATCATGATTTCAATAACTTTGAAGTAATTGCTGAAGTGAAAACCATGCCTGGAGCTAATTCAGGCATTTTTATCCATACCCAATACCAAGAAGACGGCTGGCCAAATGTTGGCTATGAGATTCAAGTCAATCAAAGTCATGGTGACTGGAGAAAGACGGGCAGTGTGTATTCTTTCCAAGACGTAAGAGATGTCTATGTGGAAGATGGAGAATGGTACACTGAGCATATCATCGTGCAAGGTGATATTGTGACAGTAAAGATCAATGGCGAAACTGTCAATGTCTATGATCAATCTAAGGATGAAAACCGTAAAGGTGATCTAGGTACAAAGAAAGTTGATCATGGTACCATTGCTCTTCAAGCGCATGATCCAAAGTCTGTGATCTATTACAAAAGCGTTAAAGTGAAAATCTTACCGGATTAATCTGAGAGAAAATCAGACATTAAATATCTTCAAGCACAAATCCTGATTATTATTGAGTAATAATCAGGATTTTCATTTTACAGTCATGACATTTACATACAAGCGTATTCTTTCTTATTTCCTTCGGGGAATGTTATTTGTGACTCCCTTAGCAGTCACCTTTTACATCATTTATCAGACAATCCTTTTTCTGGATAACTTGATCCCGGTACCATTACCTGGGATCGGTATTTTGATGGTTTTGGCGTTGATTACTTTTGTAGGATATCTGGCCAGCCTTTTCTTTGCCAAACCTATTTTTGATTGGTTTGAGCGGGGACTGATCAAGATTCCATTGGTGAATCTGATCTACACAAGCATCAAGGATCTGATGGGAGCTTTTGTCGGGGACAAAAAGAAATTTTCTTCTCCTGTCAAAGTACAGCTGAGTGATACGTTAATTCGATTGGGATTTATTACCCAAGAGGATATGGCTATTGTGGGTGAGCCTGATATGGTTGCTGTTTATTTCCCTCATAGCTACAATGTTTCTGGGAATGTATTCTTGGTGCCAAAAGATAAAGTAACTCCGCTATTAGGGGTGAAAAGCTCTGATGTGATGAAATTTATGGTTTCTGGTGGGGTGTCACCATTGATTTAATTTTAAAAAAAAATGAACTAAGAATTTGCTTCTTTCTTTCTTTCTTTCTTAGAAAAAATAATTGTTCAATTCTAAGTTTATTTATTATGAAGAGAAAAGTTCTTTTGGCAGTATTGCCTTTTTCGTTTTTTATGTGCTTTTTAAGCATAACACCATCTATTGCGGATTGTAACGAAGGTCATTATTCTACTGGAAACCAAGAATTAGGGGGTCCAAATGGCCGATAGGAATTAACATGTGATGAGGCGACTGAAGCTATCTGTTGCGTGTCGCATCCTGATCCTGAACCACCTGTAATAGGCGGGTAATTTGTAATTTTCAATTAGGCTAGAATCTCATACTTCTAGCCTTTTCTTATTCTTAAAAACATGTCAAAATATATTTTATTTGTTCTAATAGGATTTATCATTTTTTCTTGTGCGCCAGATAATTCCGATTCGGAAAATCATAATTTTTCAACTATTAAATTGAACACGGAATTTACTGAGTCAGTCGACTTTATAAGCGACACTACATTCATTCCGTTAGAGTTTTGTGATGATTGCATCATAGGAGATATTTCAAGGATTTTGAAAGTACCAGATGGATTTATCATTTCAGATAAAAGGATAACTAAACGAGTACTCAAATTTAACAATGATGGAGGATTTGAATTTGTAATCGGAACTCAGGGTGATGGGTTGGGAAATTATGTATTACCTTTTGACATAAGTTTAATTCCAGAAACTAATAGGTTGGCGGTCTTGGATCAAAACCAGAGAAAAATTATTATTTATTCTCTCCTTGATGGAAATTTTATTGAAGAAATACCAATTAATTTCCAGGCAAAGTCGTTGCAGTTTATTTCGCCGGATTTAATTGCAGTTCACTTCGACGGGCAGTTTTCAGGAAAGGAATTAGATTATTTAGGAGGAATATTGGACCTTCAAAAAAAAGAATTTATCTACCAAGGTGTTTTGGATTTCTCAAAAACTGACCAGAATATAACGGGAGGTGATTTTTTGTTTGGGAGTAAAGATCTATTATTTTCTAAATCATTTAATGATACCATTTATAGAGTGGGTGAAGATGGTTTTTATCCTAAGTATTTGATTGATTTTGGCGATAAAAGTGTTTCTGATGAAATAAAAAAGTTGCCACTTATGGATATGAGAATGAGATTGATGAGAGAAGTTCCATTTTACCATAATGGGAATTTCATTGAAAATGAGAAGTTCTTGTTCTTTTTGTGGTGGGGAGAAGATGAATTTGAGAACTTTACCTTTTATGATAAAAAACACAACCAGACGCTAAACTATCAAGGTAAAAATGTAATCTTTAAAAGGCCATTTTATATTAATGATGACTATATGCTATCCTATTTGATGAATGATGATTATGAAAGAATGGGAGTGAAACAACAATTTTTCGGACTTTCTCAAAACCAAGTTATTATCAAAATTAGCTTCTCAAATTAAAGTTTTGATTTCTTTTTGCTACTGCAAAACTTCAACTATCTGCTCATTTTTTTCCGTGAAGCGACCTATTTCCCAAATAACCTGATTTTGCAATTTCATTGCCTCTTCAAACCGAGCTTGATTTTCAGGATTTACAGCCATCATTAGCCCGCCGCTTGTCTGTGGGTCACATAGTTTGACCAAATCCATTCCAACCACTCCTTTTGTTTTGGAGCTGTAAGCATTCCAATTACGATAAGTATTGTCAGGGAAAATAAACTGATTAATATATTCTTGAACACCTTCAATCATTGGGAGCTTATAGAGATCGATTTCTGCGGAAACCCCAGAGCCTTCACACATTTCTATCAAATGGCCAAGTAGACCGAATCCAGTCACATCCGTCATGGCATGAACCTCTTCGTGATTGCCGATTATTTCTCCAATGGAATTCAATCTGCAGGCTGTATCAAGTAAGCTCAAATAATCTTTGTCAGATATCTTTTGACGTTTTAGTGCTGTCGCCAATACGCCCACACCAAGTGGTTTGGTGAGGTAAATGATGTCTCCTGCCTTTGCACCCTGATTCTTCTTGATTTTATGTGGATGAACAATGCCATTGACTGAAAGACCAAAAATTGGATCTTTTGCGGCAATGGAATGTCCACCGGCCAATTCAATTCCAGCAGTTTTACAAATGGATTTTGCCCCTTCCATTACCTTAGAGGCAAGTTCGGGTGAAAGTTTTTCAACTGGCCAACTGAGAATGGCATTTGCAAAAATCGGTTTACCTCCCATGGCATAGACATCCGATAATGCATTAGCTGCGGCTATTCTGCCAAAGTCAAAAGGATCATCGACGATAGGAGTGAAAAAGTCCACTGTATTGATCACAGCCAAATCCTCCGAAACCTGATATACTGCTGCATCATCCTTTCCCGAATTTCCCACCAATAGCTTTGGGTCAGATTGGGTGAATGAGCCACTTGAACTTAGTATTTGGTCTAATATGGCTGGAGCGATTTTACAGCCACAGCCTGAACCTTCACTCCATTCAGTCAGTCGGGTTGGTGTATTTTCCATGAAATTGAGATTTTGCTTCTAGTAATGTTTTTGTTGCCGTTCCTTCATCCATTCCAGAAAGGTCTATCTGGAATGTTTTTCCATCAGCATGCTTATCTATGTCAAAGCTATAGGCCTTATCATAGTAGATCAGCATATTTGAGATCCAGTCTTCATGATTTCCTTCAATAATTGCTTGAATCGCTTGGGAAGTTCGTAAGCCCCCCAGTCTCTTTTTGATCCTTAAAACAGCAAGAATTAACTCATCCTGAGGTAAGCTTGCGTACTCTTCTACAATCAAATTGACTCGTTCTTGTTCGGTTTTATATATATCGATCATTGGTGAACCAAGCATCTGATGGTAAAAATTGTCAGGGAGGATCAGGCGCCCAATTTTCCGACTTTCATTTTCTACCCAGCTGGATTTCTTTGGATCTAGCTTATGTAAGGTTTCGGCAAATTCATTTTCAAACTGCTCCACAGAGGGTTGAGCAGGCTGTCCAATAGCGCCAAAGGAAGATCCTTTATGATTGGCTAAGCCTTCCAAATCTATGATTTGCTCTCCAGTTTCTTGAAGTTTTTTCAGTAATCTGGTTTTCCCGGTTCCTGTTTTTCCTCCTAGAACGATCAGATTCCAGTCTTTTCTGACTAAATCAAAACTGTAAGTTCTGTAAGTTTTGTAGCCACCTTTGAGGCGAAAAATATCAAAACCTACCATGGTCAATAGCCAAGCAAGAATATGACTTCGCATCCCTCCACGCCAGCAATAGATTATTACTTTTTTCTCAGGAAAGTGCTTGAGAGCGTCTTTTATGATTAAATGGAATCTAGGCCCAACTAATTCGAACCCTTTGATGGTCGCTTCTTCTGGGCCTCTTTCTTTATAAAGTGTGCCGACCTGAATTCGCTCAGTATTATTCAGAATTGGGATGTTAATGGAGCCAGGGATATGGCTTTGATCAAATTCTTTTTCGCTACGGGCATCGATCACAGGAAATTGATCTCTCAAACTCCAAAATTCATCTAAAGTAATTAACTGCTCGGCCATAAAGTTTGAAGATAAAAAAAGCCGCAAGGAATTCCTTGCGGCTCTGAATGTAATATAGTCAACTACTTAAAGTTGAGCATCAAGTTTTTGAGATAAAACAGATTTTGGAACTGCTCCAACTTGCTTATCTACTATTTCTCCACCTTTGAAGAAGAGCAGAGTTGGGATAGATCTGATTCCGAATGCTTGCGCTACACCTGGATTTGCATCCACGTCTACTTTACCTACGACAGCTTTGCCATCATAATCTCCGGCTAGCTCTTCCACTACTGGACCGATCATTTTACAAGGTCCGCACCACTCAGCCCAAAAATCCACTAGGATTGGCTGTTCAGATTTGATTATTTCTTCAAAGTTTGCGTCAGTAATTTCTATTGCTTTTGACATTGTATGTTTGGTTTAAAATTTCTCGGATTTCAAATATATGACCAAAAGCCAATAGCGTATTAATAAGTTCCGAGGGATTTAATTTTTTTGTCAATGATTGATTGACAAAAGCGATGATTTATAAAACGTATTTTTTTAGAATGTCAAATACCTACTGTCCAAAAATTGCTTGAAGCACCTTTGCATATATTCTTGAAGCCACTTCGGTCTTCAGTAAAGTAAAGCAACGGGGATAAGATAATTGGTCTTATTGTAAATCTGAAAACAAACTATACAACTTTATACATCACCTCCGGAATTTGCTTCAGTTCAGTGATCATATCAGCACTTGGATCTATGGAGAATCTTTTAGAGAAAAGCTCCAGTGCAATATTTTCCTTGCGGTCAATCACATCAAAGTAAAGCTTGGCATCACCCTTATATTTCTCGGTGATGGCTTGTAATTTCTCCATCAAATCAAGGGTGAGATCGTCCAGATTAATATTGACACGCAGACCTTTTACCATTTTTCCACGGATCTCATCGAGCAAGGTGATGCTACTAATCTTGAATTCCAGCTCATTCTCCGCCCATCGCTTACCTGCCACCGTTCCACTGATGAACAAAAACCAGCCTGGCATAAAATATTCTTTGAACTTCACGTAATCGTCTCCAAACAGGAAAAATGTAAATGCTCCCTGATAATCTTCGAGTGTTAGGGTACCAAAGGGCTTTCCATTTTTTGTAGTTCGGTGAGCAAACGTTGAAACTGATCCTGCTAGTTTGATATCTGATCGATTTCTTAGACTTTCCAAATCATTTAGATCAGGCAAGGAGGCATTGGTGAAAGACTCAATTTCCAATCGGAATTGATCGAGAGGGTGACCGGAGATATATAGCCCAACCACTTCTTTCTCAATGTTCAATTGCTGAAGTTGGGTAAATGGCTCCATTGGGGCAATCGTAGGAAGGGGAACTTCCATATTGCCAGCACCCCCTCCAAATAAACTTACTTGGTTGCTTTCCTCTTCCTGCTGTACTTTTTGGGCGTATTTGGTTGCTTTTTCAATTAAATTCAAATCTCCATCTGCTGCTTCCAAGTATTGTCTTCTATGGTGCTGTGGGAAGCAGTCAAATCCACCTGCCATTGCCAGCGCTTCCATCGTTTTCTTATTCAGAGCCTTGGAACTTACCCGCTTCGCAAAGTCAAAGATGTTTTTATACGGACCGTTTTTCTCCCGCTCTTCAATAATCGCATCCACTGCGGCAGAGCCAGCGCCTTTGATTGCAGCCATGCCAAATCGGATCTCTCCAGCTTGGTTTACTGTAAATCCATTTTTGGATTCATTCACATCCGGTCCTAAAACTGGGATTCCGGCACGCTTACATTCCTCCATGAAAAACGTCACCTGAGTGATGTCGTTCATGTTGTTGCTCAGTACCGAGGCAAGGTATTCTGCTGGATAATGAGCTTTTAGATACGCTGTTTGATAAGCGATCCAAGCATAGCAAGTCGAGTGTGACTTATTGAATGCATAGGATGCAAAAGCTTCCCAGTCAGTCCAAATCTTCGAAAGTTTCTTGGCATCGTGACCCTTGGCAGAAGCTTGTTCGACAAACTTTGGCTTCATTTTGTCGAGTACATCCTTCTGCTTTTTACCCATCGCCTTACGCAAAACATCCGCCTCACCCTTAGTGAAACCAGCAAGTTTTTGGGACAAAAGCATCACTTGCTCTTGGTAAACGGTAATTCCATACGTTTCTTCCAAGTATTCCTGCATGTCATCCAGATCGTATTCGATCGCTTCAGTTCCATGCTTTCTTTTGATAAAAGAAGGAATGTAAGCTAATGGTCCTGGACGATACAAGGCGTTCATGGCAATCAAATCCGCAAAAACCGTAGGCTTCAGCTCGCGCATGTACTTCTGCATGCCTGCAGATTCATATTGGAAGATGCCAACTGTTTCTCCCCGTTGGAAAAGCTCGTAAGTCTTTGCATCGTCAATTGGAAAGTGATCCGCATCCAACTCGATTCCGTGACGTTCTTTTACAATTCGAACAGCGGTTTTGATCAGCGTCAGGGTTTTAAGGCCCAAAAAGTCCATTTTTAGTAAGCCGGCAGATTCCACCACGGAGTTGTCAAACTGCGTACAAACCATGTCAGAATCCTTCGCCAAAGCTACGGGAACATAATTCGTTATATCGGCCGGTGTGATGATTACACCACAGGCGTGGATCCCAAGATTTCGAACTGAACCTTCCAGCATGGTAGCCTGATTGATCGTTTTTGCAGAATCATCTTGGCCTTTGGAAATCCGGATCAGTTCGTCTGCTTTGGCGATCATTTCACCTTGCCCCTTTAGCTTGTCCGAAAGTGCAGCCCGATTTCCAGCTAAACCAAATAATGCTTTTAGCTTAATATCCGGTACCAAGCCGGCAAGTCTTCCAGCTTCAGGAAGTGGTAGGTTTAAGACGCGTGCGGTATCACGGATAGCAGACTTTGCGGCCATGGTGCCATAGGTGATAATTTGGGCAACTTGATTGGAACCGTATTTTTTGATCACATAGTCGATCACAGAGCCCCTACCTTCATCGTCAAAGTCAATATCAATATCGGGAAGTGAAACCCGGTCAGGGTTTAGGAATCTCTCAAATAGTAGATTGTATGCGATTGGGTCAATGTTGGTGATGCCTGTGCAATAAGCTACTGCCGATCCCGCCGCTGATCCACGGCCTGGACCTACAGAAACCCCCATTTTCCTCGCTTCTACGATAAAATCCTGTACAATCAGGAAGTAACCTGGATACCCGGTATTCTGGATAGTTGCCAACTCAAAATCTAAGCGTTCTTCGATTTCGGGTGTGATTACTGGGTAGCGTTTTTTTGCTCCTTCGTAGGTCAAATGTCTTAGAAATGCATTCTCTCCTCGTTTTCCACCATCAACTTCATCTTCTGCATGCTTGAATTCATCAGGGATTTCAAAAGCTGGGAGTAGAACTTCTCTGGCTAATTTGTAGGTCTCGATTTTCTCGGTAATCTCATTGGTACACTCGATGGCTTCAGGCAAATCCGCGAAGAGCTTTTTCATCTCAACGGGAGTTTTGATGTAGAATTCATCGTTTGGAAAACCGTAGCGAAACTCACGTCCACGCTTACCGATGTACTTTTTTGGTTTATCGTAAAGCTCACCGTCTTTCACACAAAGCAGGACATCATGTGCTTTGGCATCTGACTTTTCGCTGTAGTAAGAGTTGTTTGCTGCGAAATACTTTACGTCATATTTCTTCGCAAACTCCAAGAGCACCTCATTCACTTTCTCTTCTTCAGGAATTCCATGTCGATTGAGCTCCACATAGAAGTCTTCTCCAAACTGTTCTTTCCACCAGACAAAAGCTTCCTCCGCTTGCGTTTCACCGACGTTCAGAATCAGAAATGGAATCTCACCCCAAAGGCCACCAGTTGTAGCGATGAGGTCTCCTTTATATTCCACTAAAAGCTCTTTATCAATTCTTGGTAAGTAGTAAAAACCTTCGATATTGGCATAGGAAGCCAGTTTTGCTAGGTTATGATACCCCGCTTTATTCTTTGCCAAAAGGACAGTTTGGTAGCCGTCATCCTTATTTGCTTTGTTTTTTCTGTCGCGGCAAAGATTGAATTCACAACCTAAAATCGGTTTGATTTCTTTTGCTAAGGCTTCTTTTACGAAGTGAAAAGCACCCATCATATTTCCGTGATCAGTCATCGCAATGGCTGGCATTCCCAACTCTTTTGCGCGAGCAATCATAGCCGGAATCTCGCAGGTGGCCTGAAGTACGGAGTACTGGCTATGCACATGCAGATGGGTGAATGGAATGTCAGTAAGATCTGAGATATCCGCTTTTCCAGCTTGCTTCAGTACATCTTTTGCAGCGGTTTTTTGAGCATCTTTTGCTTGCGCAAAGTTCGCTTCCTCCAGTTTTGGAGCTTCGTAGATAACTTCAGAAATAGAGATTCCGGACTCTGGCGCTTGGACTCCCTGGGTAATTAACCCAAAGAAACATCGAGCGGTAGCGTCCACATCGTAAGCTGCATCGTGGGCATCACCGAAGCCTTTCCCAAAAAGCTTTTGGTGTAATTCAGTAAGTGTTGGCCACTTGTATTTACCTCCCCGACCTCCGGGAAGTGCACAGAAATCCGTGGAAATGTCTTTGGTGTCCAGCTGCTTTGCCGTCAGCGGCATAGTTGCTTCCGCTCGGTAATATTCCGAACCAGTGACATTAACATCAAACTCCACATTGTGACCAACCAAGTATTTGGCTTGCTTCACATCGCCTTCGAATATTCCAAGAATCTGCTTCAGGTCGTGGCCTTCGGCCAAAGCACGTTTCGTGGATATCCCATGTACTTTTTCCGCATTGTAGGGAATAGTAAATCCTTCAGGTCGGATGATGTAATTGTGATTCGAAATCAGGTTTCCCTTAGCATCATGCAGTTGCCATGCGAGTTGGACTAGCCGTGGCCAGTTGTCCACATCGGACATGGGAGCATTATAATCGCGGGGAAGACCGGTGGTTTCGGTATCAAAAATTAAATACATACAGCTTGGGGAATTGAGACTTCAAATTAGGGCTAATCTCCGAAAGGAGGAAAGTCGAGAGGGGGTAATTGTCGGAGAATTGTAATAATATTATTCTATTTATAGGGAGAGCAAGGCTAACTCTGAGAGAAGTGCGGCATTCTTTTCCAATTTTATTTCGTTAGATTTATTAGGGATAATTTATACATCATGGATTTACAAACTAGGAAATTGAAGATGATTGAAAAGATTGTCGAAATGGATGAGAAGGCAATTCAGAAGCTTGAAAGCTCTTTTCATTTAATCCTAAACGATGCGGTTTCAATTGAAGAATATAATAAAGATCTGGAAAATGCAGTGTCTGAGATGGAAAGGGGAGAGTACCTAGATCATAATTCTGCTACAAAAAAAGTTCAAAGCTGGCGATGAAAATCGTTTGGAGTAATGTGGCGGTAAAACAACTGTCAGATTTTTTAGAATGGATTGCCCAAGATTCTATAATTCAAGCTGAGAGAATAGAGTCTGAAATCATTACAGAAATTGAAGGTTTACCTTTACATCCAAAGAGATTTCCTTCAGATAAGTTTAAATTAAATAATGGAGGGGAATTCAGAGCTTTCGAAAGATTTAGTGTACGCATCTATTATAAAATCACACCTGAGCAACTCCAAATATTGAGAATTAGACATGTTAAACAGAACCCAAAGAAATTCTAAATTTCTACCTCTTATCCTCCCAAGGCATGTAAATCACCTTTTTGGTCTCAAAAAATTCTTCCTTGAAGTAGTCTTCTAAGTGATATACCACATAAGATTTTCCTAACTCCTCCATTTCTTCATCAACTTCCCCACCTTTCAGGTAAAGAATGCCATTAGGGTATTCATTGATATCTTCCTTGCGGATTTTGTTTTTCACCCAAGGATAAAAGTTAACCATGCGAGTAACTGCCCGGCTGATCACAAAATCATATTTCCTGATCAACTGTTCAGCTCTTGCTTGCTGTGCTTCCACATTAGTGAGTTTGAGCTGCTTCACCACGTCCTTTACAACAGTGATCTTTTTCCCAATGGAATCCACCAAGTGAAAATGCGTCTCTGGAAACATAATCGCCAGCGGAATCCCAGGAAATCCACCTCCCGTACCAATATCCAAAATCTTAGACCCTGGCTCGAAGGGCATCACTTTCAAGATCCCTAGAGAATGCAGTACATGATGTACGTAGAATTGCTCCATGTCCTTACGTGAAATTACATTGATTTTAGAATTCCAATCTTCATAAAGAGCTTGAAGCTTGTCGAATTGGGCAAGCTGAGTCTCGGTAAGGTCAGGAAAATAGGACTGGATAAGCTGATTGCCAGAATTCATCAAATATGTTTTTCTTTGCCCGCGGCAATTTCGTAAAGTAGTTCTCTGGAGCGGTGAAGTTGTGCCTTCACAGTTCCCAATGGTTTTTCAAGTTCCTGCGCAATTTCTTCGTAAGAAAGCTCATCGAAATACCGAAGCTGGACTAGCTTTCTATATTTCGCAGGAAGCTTGTCCACGAAGATTCTCACCATTTCGATTCGCTGTGTACGGATGAATTCATCTTGCGGGTTGTTGTCATCATCTTCCACATCGATGGTCACCGAATTGCCCCCATCATCAGACATCGTCGTGTTCAAACTCATGGTTTTGAGTTTCTTTTTTCGGATAAAGTCAATGGTGTTATTGGTGGCAATTCTAAAAAGCCAGGTGGAAAAAGTATAATCTTTTTTAAAGCGATGTAGGTTTTTGAATGCTTTCGCAAAAGCCTCCATCGTCAGATCCTCAGCATCGTCAGCATCACGGATCATTTTCAGGATCATGTAATAAACGGCCTTTTTGTAGCGCTTCATCAAGGAGGCGTATGCTTGCTGATCTTTATGATCAACAGCCTGATCAATTAACTCAAAATCTTCAAGTGCTTTCTTAGAAAAACCGCGTTCATTTATTTCCATTGGATGTCTTTTGCCTGATGGGATATTGTCCCTAAAATCCAAAAATAACCTAAATACAAGAAATCTAGCATCCAGATATTTTTCGGTGGTTTAGTACCTTGAATCTTTTTCTCAGCTGCCTTGAAAATCAGCGTTACGAGAATAGATCTTAATAGGATAATACCGAAAACAGCTGAAAAATGTTCCCAGCTTTGGGCTAAACCGAAATAAATAAGCAATCCTATCCCCCCAAGCCAGAATAATGCATGTGAAAAGGAGTATAATCCAATCTTTCTCTTGTCTTCGCCACGATAATATTTACCCACATGCAGGTGCCTTTTTTTCTGAATGAGGTACTCTTTGCGCGTTTCTTTTGGTTTGGAAATCGTGTTTGCTTCAGGATCCAACACAATTGCCGTATTTCCACCGCTTGCATATTGGTTTAAGAAAAGATCATCGTCTCCACCCTCAATATGCCAAAGACCTTTGAAAGCCTTTACTTCCATAAAAAAATCCTTGCGATAGCATAAGTTCCTACCGATTCCCATGAAAGGTCTTTTCCACAGGCCAAAAGACAGATAGTATAAACCAGTCAGCAAGGTTTCAAACTGAATCCAGTTATTTAAAAAACCAGGCTTTTGCTCATACCTAGAGAACCCAATAGCAAATGTTTTGTCTTGATTTCGCACTGGAGCTGTCATCTTTCTGATCCATTGATTTGTTTCTGGGACGCAATCTGCATCGGTCAGAAGTATAACGTCATTTTTAGCGACTTTAATACCTAGTGTCAGTGCATACTTTTTGGAAGTGACATGAGTCGGTGTGTATTTGATAGTGACCGATCGAAGCTTGGGATAAATTTCCATCATTTGCTCCAGCAAGCGTTTAGTCCTGTCGTTGGATCGATCGTTGACGATCATTACATCAAATGCTGGGTAATCTTGCTCGAAAAGCTTAGGGATTAGAACTTTAAGATTTGAAAATTCATTATGAGCACAAATTACAACCGTAACCCCTTCCTCATTTTCAGAATTAGATTGGGATTTGCTACCCACATAAAATGCTGATTTTCCGAAAATAACCAATAGGTAAACTGCTTGGATAAGGATTCCAACACCGAAGAAAAACCAAAGTAAAAATAGGCCCATAGGTCGCTTTTGCTGAGCAAATATAAAATCAAATTCAGCAAACCATTTAAGAATAAGCGTATATTTTTGTAGGCTGAAAGAGACAAGGTGTAGAATGTCTCAACAGCAACCCATTAGCGATATGAAGTTTACTTTAGCCCAACAAGATTCCAAGAGTAAAGCCAGAGCAGGTGTAGTTAAAACTGATCATGGTGATATTCAGACACCGATTTTTATGCCCGTAGGCACGGCAGGTTCCGTAAAAGCTGTTCATCAGCGGGAGTTGGATCAGGATATCAAGGCTCAAATCATTCTTGGGAATACTTATCATTTGTATTTGAGGCCAGGGCTCGATGTGCTTGAAAAGGCTGGTGGGCTCCACAAATTTAACGGATGGGAGAAACCTATCTTGACGGATAGTGGAGGATATCAGGTTTTTTCGCTGTCCGGCACCCGCAAAATAAAGGAAGATGGTGTGATGTTTAAGTCTCACATCGACGGCTCGAAGCATCATTTTACACCAGAAAATGTCATGGATATTCAGCGGACTATTGGTGCTGACATTATTATGGCCTTTGATGAATGCACTCCTTACCCATGCGAATATGGATACGCGAGAAATTCCATGGAGATGACTCATCGTTGGTTGACGCGTTGTATTAATCAATTTGATGCAACTGAAGGAAAATACGGATACAATCAGACGCTTTTTCCTATTGTTCAAGGTTCTGTTTATAAGGATTTGCGTAAGCAAAGTGCGGAATTCATAGCTTCTACCAATCAACAAGGAAATGCAATTGGTGGCCTATCGGTAGGCGAGCCTGCCGAAATGATGTACGAGATGACCGAACTGGTCACTGATATTTTGCCTCAGGATAAACCACGTTACTTAATGGGCGTAGGAACTCCAGCAAATATTTTGGAGTGTATTGCTCTCGGAGTTGATATGTTTGATTGTGTGATGCCAACCCGTAATGCTAGAAATGGTATGCTTTTCACTTCCGAAGGATTCATCAATATTCGTAATGAAAAATGGAAGGAAGACTTTAGTGCTATCGATCCAGCTATCGGCGGCTACGTCAGTACATTCTATTCTAAAGCTTACTTGAGGCATTTGACAGTCAGTAAGGAGATTTTGGCTGCACAGATTGCCAGTATCCATAACCTAAGTTTTTATCTTTGGCTAGTTGGCCAAGCTAGAGAACATATCCTTGCAGGTGATTTTGCCGTTTGGAAAGATCAAATGGTAAAAAAAGTGAGTACCAGACTCTAATTATGAAATTACTAGACAAGCTCATCATCAAGGATTTTCTCAAGACCTACTTTTTCGTAGTGGTGATGTTGGTTCTGGTGGTTTTGGTTTTGGATTTCACCGAAAAGAACGACACCTACATTAGGAATGATGTTCCTTCAAGAGAAATTTTCAAATACATGGCCAATTACGGCTTGTATCTGAATAATCTCCTCACACCGATCACCGTATTTATTTCAGTTATTTTCATTACTTCCAAAATGGCTGGAAGAACGGAGATTATTGCAATTCTGAGCAGTGGAGTAAGTTTTATGAGAATGCTTCGGCCATTTCTATTTGCAGCAAGTATGATAGGTGGAGCTAGTTTTTTACTGAATGGTTGGGTTCTGCCAGGAGCTACTGCTGGTGTTACTGAATTCCGCATTAATTATTTGGAAAAGGAGAAAACGACCTCAGAAGCAAATATTCATATTAAAGTAGGCGAAGAATCTTATGCATACATCAGTCGCTTCTATAATACTTCATTAATAGGATATTCTTTTACTTTGGAAACCATAAAAGACGGAGAGCTTTTAGCAAAGCTCACTGCTGATAATATAGAATGGGACACTGCCAAGAATGTTTGGACTATAAACAACTGGAGGCTACGCAAACTTAAAGGTAGAACAGAAGAATATACGGTTGGCGAAGAGCTCGATACCATGCTTTCCATCCGGCCTGAGGATTTTGATCTACCTCCAAATCATCATGAGACGCTTAAGCTTCCTGAATTGGGGAAGCAGATTAAAGTTCTAGAAGCACGGGGAGCTGACAATGTAGGTTTTTATAAAATCGAGCGCTATGTTCGTTTTATGTCGCCTTTCGCGGCTATAATTTTAACTTTTATTGGGGTGATCATGTCTGCAAAGAAAACTAGAGGTGGTTCTGGATTTCAGATTGCTATGGGTTTTCTATTAGCATTTATTTACATCATACTGTTTATTCTCGCTAGGACATTCGCTGAAAATGGAGCTACCTATCCGATTTTTGCAGTTTGGCTACCCAATATCATTTTTGCTGTTACTGGCCTTTTACTTTATAAAACTGTCCCTCGCTAGATGAATTCAACAATCAAGGATTACTTGATGCTTCATTTCATCGTACTGATCTGGGGATTTACCGCTATTCTGGGACTGCTTATTAGTTTGCCTGCGATAGAACTGGTGTTTTATAGGACTTTGATTGCATCCGTGGGAGTAGCTGGGCTTTTTCTATTGAAAAAGAAAAATCTTCTTATGCCATTCCCTTCTATGATCAGAGTTACTGGGGTTGGGTTTGTAATTGCGATGCATTGGATATTGTTTTTTTGGTCTGCCAGAGTTTCTACAGCTTCGGTTTGTCTCGCAGGAATGGCAACGACCTCACTTTGGACAGCTTTCGTGGAGCCATTGTTCAATCGTACAAAGATCAAATGGTACGAAGTAGGACTGGGGTTAATGGTGATTTGCGGGCTATTGGTGATTTTCAGTTTCGAATCAGGATATTGGCTAGGACTAAGTATGGCACTGGGGTCATCTTTTCTTGCTGCCGTTTTCTCAGTATTGAATGGGAAACTTGCGCATAAGTACAATCCATATCAAATCACTTTTTATGAAATGGCCGGGGCCTGTCTCTTCACTATTTTATTTATGCCAATCTATTCCAATTTCATGACCGAAGAAGGTCTACAACTTGCTTGGATTGGATACGATTGGTTTTGGCTGTTTATCCTTGGAGGGATATGTACGGTGTATGCTTTTTCCGTTTCGGTGGAATTGATGAAGAGACTTTCAGTTTTTTCAATCAATCTGACTGTTAACTTAGAACCTGTTTACGGTATTATTCTAGCTGTTTTGATTTTTGGGGAAAGCGAAAAAATGACTCCACAGTTTTATTTGGGTACTGGGATTATTCTGGTTTCGGTTCTTACTTACCCAGTCTTAAATTATATAAATAAAAGGCGGAAGCCAGTAAGACCGTTGGGGTGAACACTTAAAGAGTTGTAATGTCCTGTAAAGTAGCAAGTGCCATTTTCAACTCATCATTGGATATTTCTCCCACTTTTTCGGTCAATCTATCCTTTGAAATTGATCTGATATGAAAAACCATCAGTTCAGATTCCAGTTTCAGACCATTGCTAGTTGATGGTTTCAAAATTGGGTTTCCCTGATAGTTTTTGATTTTCGAAGTTAGCGGAGCGGTGATCACCACTTGCAGAAATTTATTCATCAGATTTCCGCTAAGGATCACCACCGGCCTTCTTCCTGCTTGCTCAGAACCTATTACAGAATTGAGATCAGACATCCAGATTTCACCCTGCCTCATCTTCGATCTGCTTTAGATAGTAATCCATTCCTTCTTCAGCGACCATAAGTATATCATCATCCTGAGCAGCTTGTCTGTAGGATTTGATATATTCAGCTCTTTTTAGATGATCGAGATAGAGGTTGAGCGCATTTTCCATCAATTTATTCTTTGGCAGAGAAAGCTTTTTAGCATAATCAGCGAGTCGTTGGAGCAGGTCGTCTGGAAGTGTACTAGTGAAAGTTGCCATTGTATTTTATATTTATGAATTACAAATATAAATAACCAATTATTGTTTTACAATGTGGCTAAGTCATTTATTTTAAGCATTTTAAATTCGTGCCTCAAATTTAAAATAGCTCTCGTTCCAGTCCATGTTTTCCGGTTTCTCCTCAAACAACCCAAAGACCGAAGAGCCGGACCCAGACATTGCAGCATAATAAGCTCCATGTTCGTAAAGCTTTTCTTTTATACCTGCGATCTCAGGATGATTTGGGAAAATGCTGGCCTCGAAGTCATTTACAAGTTCACCTTTCCATCTCCTTTTATCGGTCAAAACTTCCTCCAACTTTACTTTTGGCGCAGTTGGAGTCACTCCCTCATAAGCTTCTTTGGTTCCTATGTGAATCCCCGGGTTTATCAAAATCAAATGAGTGCCACCCAAGTCCAAATCCACCGGTTCCAAGAGCTCACCTCTTCCTCTGGAGATTTTAGGTGTATTTTCAATGAAAAATGCGCAGTCGCTTCCAAGTTGCGCAGCATATTCTTCCAAAAAGAAATCATCCAAAATCAGATCGAATAAATTATTCATCAAACTCAATGCGAATGCTGCGTCGGCAGAGCCACCACCCAATCCAGCACCCATCGGAATATGTTTGTGCAAGTGGATGTTCAGGTGCGGTAAGTTTGGGAAGTCTTTTTTCAAAAGCTGATAGGCTTTTAGAATTAGATTGTCATTGGAATTTCCGGGGATTTCTAGCCCTGTACTTTCAAATGTTGTTTTTTTGGTACTTACGATCATTTCCAAGGCGTCATTCAGTGGAATCGGGATCATGCAACTCTCAATATCATGGTATCCATCTTTTCTTTTGGCAGTGATATGAAGTCCTAAGTTGATCTTAGCGTTTGGAAATGAAATCATTGGATTTGTTGTTTGGTCAAAAATAAAACAAAAAGCAGGGGAAGCGAAGCTTTTCCAAATTGAGAATTCGGTAAAAAATCTAGTATTTATTGAAGTAAATATGGTATATCATTTTTCTTATTAAAAAAAAGAGAATAATTTTTGATTAAAATTGAATAAAATTGAAATCAGTACAAAATTTTGAGAATCGAAAATTTCAACAAATCATTTGCTGAAAAACAGGGGTAAATGACGGGTTTATAAGATTTTTATTTTGAAAAAATTAATTTAACATACATTTTTTATATGAGTAAGTTTAAAAATGTAAAATTAAATATTGTAAGTCTGAAAATTCGGTTTTAAGTTTGTCTAGTACTTCGGCTGAGAGCCGGAGATAATTTTGAAAAACAGTATGTATAAAGTAGTCATTTTGCTAAGCTTAATTATTCTCATTGGATTCTAAATGTGAGGCACTAGACTATTCTTTATAATGAAATAAAAAAAAATCTGAAGTGCCTCACTAACCTGAGGCACTTTTTTTATACCCCATGAATATGACCCTGAAAAAACACAGTTGGGAAATAAGCGATAATCCTGAGCATCCAGCAGGAATGGCAATGTTGTATGCCACTGGAATGAGTGATAAGAAAATGAAACAGCCTTTTGTAGGGATAGCCAGTTGTGGTTATGAGAGCAATCCCTGCAACATGCATCTAAATGACTTTGCCGGTCTGATCAAAGAATCCTCCCAGGATCAAGATCTGACCGGTTTGGTTTTTAATACCATTGGGATTTCTGACGGAACGTCTATGGGTACGCTTGGAATGCGTTATTCATTGGTTTCCAGAGAGATAATTGCAGATTCTATTGAGTCTTTTATATTAGGTCACTCATTCGATGCCTGTGTGGCAGTTGCTGGTTGTGATAAAAATATGCCCGGTGCTGTCATGGGAATGCTTCGTATTAATCGACCTTCTATTATGGTCTATGGGGGCACGATAGCTTCAGGTAATTATAAAGGGGAAAAGTTGAATATTGTTTCAGCTTTTGAAGCATTTGGAAAAAGAGTAAATGGAAATATTTCGGACGAAGATTACGATGGTGTAATTCGTAATGCATGTCCAGGCGCTGGTGCTTGTGGAGGAATGTATACTGCAAATACCATGTCTTCAGCGATTGAAGCATTGGGCATGTCGTTGCCGTATTCTGCCTCTAATCCTGCAAATTCTCCCGAGAAACTTCAGGAATGCCGTGATGTCAATAAGTACATGAAAGTTTTGTTGGAAAAAGACATCAAACCAAGTGATATCGTCACCAGAAAAAGTATAGAAAATGCTGTTACAGTTGCGATTGCATTAGGTGGAAGCACTAATGCGGTGATGCACATCATTGCAATTGCTAGAACTGCCGGAGTAGATTTTACTATAAATGACTTCAAAGCGATCAACGCTAAAACACCAATGATTGGTGACTTCAAGCCTTCAGGTAAATTCATGATGGAAGATCTTCATGAGCAAGGTGGAGTTCCGGCATTTATGAAATATATGCTTCAAAATGGATTCCTTCACGGAGATTGCATGACTGTGACAGGTCAAACTTTGGAAGAAAATCTAAGAGATATTGAGCCAGTGACCGTTTCTATGGTCAATGTGATTCACCCACTAGAGACTCCTATCAAAGCAACGGGCCATTTATGCATTCTTGATGGGAATTTGGCACCAGAAGGAGCCGTAGCTAAAATCACAGGTAAAGAAGGAAGTTCATTTACTGGCCCTGCTCACGTATTTGATTCGGAGCAAGAGGCAAATGATGCGATCCGCGATCATAAAGTGCAAAAAGGTGAAGTACTCGTCATCAGAAATATTGGTCCAAAAGGAGGTCCCGGTATGCCGGAAATGCTCAAGCCTACTTCTATGATTATCGGAGCTGGATTAGGTTCGGATGTGGCGTTAATCACAGACGGAAGATTCTCTGGAGGTACTCACGGTTTTGTCGTAGGACACGTGACTCCCGAGGCTTGGTCTGGTGGCCCTATAGGACTTGTGCAGAATGGAGATGTAATTACCATCGATGCTGATGGGTTAAAACTTACAGTAGCAGTATCTGATGAAGAACTAGCTGAAAGGAAAAAATCCTGGAAGCAGAAAGAGATGCCTGAATTGCAAGGGACATTAAAGAAATACAACAAACTAGTATCTACCGCATCCGAAGGTTGCGTAACAGACAAATTCTAAGCCCATGAAGGATTCAATGATAAGAGGAGCTGACATCGTGGTTAGATCACTCATTGCTGAGAATGCGGAAATAATCTTCGGGTATCCCGGAGGAGCAATAATGCCCGTTTACGACGCATTGCATGATTATCATGATCAGTTGAGACATGTACTTACACGCCATGAGCAAGGTGCGATCCATGCTGCTCAAGGCTACGCACGCGTCTCTGGTAAAGTAGGTGTCTGTATTGCTACTTCTGGTCCAGGTGCTACCAATTTGATTACTGGTCTGGCCGATGCCCAAATCGATAGCACTCCTTTGGTTTGCATCACAGGACAAGTCGCTTCACATCTTTTGGGAACAGATGCTTTTCAGGAAACTGACGTAGTGGGCATTTCTATGCCAGGTACCAAGTGGAATATCCAGGTCAGAAGAGTGGAAGATATTGCTCCAGCCATTGCGAAAGGCTTTTATATAGCTAAATCAGGAAGGCCAGGGCCAGTTTTGATTGATATTACTAAAGATGCACAGACAAACTTTGGTGAGTTTAATTATGAGCCATGTTTAGGATTCAGATCTTATAGGACGCACATTCCAATAGAAAAAACTGCTATTCAAGAAGCTGCATTTCTTATCAATATGGCTAAGCGACCTTATGTTCTTTTTGGTCAAGGTGTCGTATTGGGACAAGCGGAGGCTGAATTAAAAGCATTCTTGGAAAAATCAGGAATCCCAGCAGCCTGCACATTGCTGGGCTCAGGAGCATTATCTGAGGATCATCCAAATTATGTTGGTAAACTCGGGATGCATGGAAATTATGCGCCAAATCTTTTGACAAACCAATGTGATGTTTTGATCGCTGTAGGGATGAGATTTGATGACCGGGTGACGGGAGATTTGAAGCGTTATGCCAAGCAAGCCAAAGTGATTCATTTGGAACTTGACCCAGCAGAGATCAATAAAAATGTGAAATGTGAAGTAGCGGTTTTAGGAAGTTGTAAGGATAGTTTAGAATTATTGACTCAAGCAGTTAAAGAGAATTCCTATCCAGAGTGGATGGCTAAATTTCAAAAGCTTGCTGATGAAGAAAATGCTACAGTCATTCAGCCAGATTTAATGCCAACCAAAAATGGTTTGACCATGGGAGAAGTCATCCATCGGGTCAACCAGTACAAAGCTGATGATGCGATATTAGTGACTGACGTAGGTCAGCATCAAATGATTGCATGGAGGTATTTTAATTACAAAAAGCCAAGAACTCAAGTCACTTCCGGTGGCTTAGGGACGATGGGTTTTGCTCTTCCTGCAGCATTGGGAGCCCAGATGTATGACTTCTCCAGACAGGTAGTATGTGTAGTAGGAGATGGTGGGATTCAGATGACTATTCAGGAACTAGGAACTATCATGCAGACCAAAGCTCCTGTGAAGATTGTCCTGCTTAACAACAATTTCTTAGGCATGGTAAGGCAATGGCAGCAAATGTTTTTTGACAAACGCTATTCATTTACCGAACTTGACAATCCGGATTTCATCAAAATAGCTGAAGCATATAATATCCAAGCGCAAAAAGTCACCGAACGAGGTGATTTGCAGGAAGCTATCGAAGATATGTTGATTCACGATGGACCTTATTTCCTCGAGGTGGTAGTGGAAAAAGAAGATAATGTATTCCCAATGATTGCCACTGGCTGTTCAGTGGAAGAGGTTAGACTTAGCTAATTCAAACAAATGAAACGATATACCATATTCGTTATTACCGAAAACTTCATCGGTATTCTAAATCGCATTACCATTATTTTTACCCGTAGAGGTATCAATATCGATGCCCTCACAGCCTCGGAAAGCCGGTTGGAAGGAATCCATAGGATCACCATCGAGGTGACAGCTTCAGAGGATACTGTCATTCAGCTGGTCAATCAGATTGAGAAGATTATCGATGTGATTAAGGCTTTTTATCATGAAGATGAAAGCGTGGTGTATCAGGAAATTGCTTTGTATAAAATTCCGGTTTCACGACTAGATGGAGGCTTGGAGAAAATAATCCGTCAGCACAATGCCAAGATTATAGCTGCAGAACCTGATTTTGTGGTTCTGGAACTGACAGGTCATAAGGAACAAACACAAGAACTATTAGAAATTCTCAAAGGCTATGGTCTTCTGGAATTTGCTAGATCTGGCAGGGTAGCTGTCGCAAAAAGAATGTTAACCATTGACAGTTTTGTCAAATAATAATAAACCAAAAAAAGGCTTCCGCAGGAACCTATTAAACACTAGTAATAAATAAAAAACAGATGAAATTAAAATTCGGCTCAACAGAAGAAAACGTAGTAACTAGGGAAGAATTTCCACTGGAAAAAGCAAGAGAAGTGCTCAAAGACGAAGTGATCGCAGTATTGGGTTACGGTGTCCAAGGTCCAGGTCAGGCACTTAACTTGAAAGACAACGGTTTCAACGTGATTGTAGGTCAGCGTAAAGGCTCCAAAACTTGGGACAAAGCTGTAGCTGATGGCTGGGTTCCTGGCGAAACACTTTTCGAATTGGAAGAAGCTTGCGAAAAAGGTACTATCCTTCAGTTCCTTCTTTCCGATGCAGGTCAGATTGCTCTTTGGCCAACAGTAAAAAAGCATCTTACTCCAGGTAAAGCACTTTATTTCTCTCACGGGTTCGGTGTGACATACAAAGAAAAAACAGGTATCATTCCTCCAGCTGACGTAGATGTGATCTTGGTAGCTCCTAAAGGTTCTGGTACTTCCTTGAGAAGAATGTTTGTAGAAGGTAGAGGGTTGAACTCATCTTATGCAATCTATCAGGATGGAACTGGCAGAGCTTATGATCGTGTTGTTGCACTAGGTATAGGAGTTGGGTCAGGCTATCTGTTTGAAACAGATTTCTACCGTGAAGTAACTTCCGATTTGACTGGCGAAAGAGGCACCTTGATGGGTGCTATTCAGGGAATTTTCGCTGCACAGTATGAGGTGCTTAGATCGAATGGTCACTCTCCATCTGAAGCTTTCAATGAAACAGTGGAAGAATTGACTCAATCATTGATGCCATTGGTAGCTGAAAACGGAATGGATTGGATGTATGCCAACTGCTCTACAACTGCACAAAGAGGCGCACTTGACTGGTGGAAGCCTTTCAGAGATGCTACTAAGCCAGTTTTCGAAGAATTATATAACAGTGTAAAAACTGGTCAAGAGGCTCAGAAGTCAATCGACTCTAATTCAAAAGAAGATTACAGAGTGAAATTGGAAGCTGAATTGAAAGAATTGAGAGATTCTGAAATGTGGCAGGCAGGTGCTGTCGTCCGTCAGTTGAGACCAGAAAATAATTAACACAAAAACCCCAAGAATTATGAGTGAGAAGCTATGGATATTTGACACTACCCTGAGAGACGGGGAGCAAGTACCCGGGTGTCAGCTGAATACCCAGGAGAAAATTGTGGTAGCAAAAGCGCTGGAAGAACTAGGTGTAGATATTATCGAAGCCGGCTTTCCAATTTCTAGTCCAGGAGATTTCAATTCTGTACTCGAGATTTCAAAGGCAGTTTCTAACCCGATTATCTGCGCCCTCTCCAGAGCTGTAGAAAAAGATATTGAAGTAGCGGCTCAATCCCTCAAATTCGCAAAAAAAGGTCGTATTCATACTGGAATTGGTGTTTCACCTTATCATATTCAATACAAACTGCGCTCCACTCCCGAGGATATTATTGCTCGGGGTGTAGCTGCAGTGAAGTTTGCTAGACGATTTGTGGATGACGTTGAGTTTTACGCTGAAGACGCAGGTCGTGCAGAAGCAGACTTTCTGAATAAGATTATTGAGGAAGTGATCAAGGCAGGAGCGACAGTAGTGAATATTCCTGATACTACGGGATATACCCTTCCAGAGCAATACGGTGCTATTATCGCAAGTTTGAAGAATAATGTGCCAAACATTGACAAAGCTATTATTGCTACACATTGTCACAATGACCTAGGAATGGCTACTGCAAATACTGTAGCCGGAGTACAGCATGGTGCCCGTCAGGTGGAAGTAACCATCAACGGCATAGGTGAACGTGCTGGAAATACCTCTCTGGAAGAAGTAGTGATGGCGATCAAATGTCACAAGTCTATTCCAGTTCATACTGATATTGTCACGCCAAGAATTTACAATACCAGTCGTCTAATTTCCAAATTGATGAACATGCCAGTTCAGCCAAATAAGGCTATTGTAGGTAGAAATGCATTTGCGCATTCATCAGGAATTCACCAAGATGGCGTGTTGAAGCATAGAGAAAATTACGAGATCATCGATCCCAAAGATGTCGGAGTAGGTGAGTCCACTATCGTGCTGACGGCAAGATCTGGAAGAGCTGCCTTAAAGCATCACTTGGATGCTTTGGGAGTGGAATTGGAAGGGGAAGCACTTCGTGAAGTTTACGAAGAGTTCTTGATTTTGGCAGATAGCAAGCGTGATATCGGTCGTAAAGATCTGATGGGCTTGGTGGGTAAATTTGTGACTGATTCAAATTTCATAGAATTGGGAAAAGTTACCTATTCATCCAATGGAACTATTCAAGCTCAGGTAGAAATGAAAATCGGAGACGAATCTCATACTTCTACTGCGCATGGAAATGGCCCAGTGGATGCAGTGTTGAAAGCAATTGATAAAATTGCCAAGCCAGCTGTAGAACTGGAAGAATTCCTGATCCAAGCCATTACCCACGGAAGTGATGATGTGGCCAAAGTTCACATGAGATTAATCAAAGGAGATAAGCCTTACTATGGCTTTTCTTCACATACAGACATCGTATTGGCTTCAGCTCAAGCCTTTGTAGATGCACTCAATAAAATCCCGGTCAAAGAATACGCGACCGCTTAATTATGGAAAAGACAACATTATTTGATAAAATCTGGGATGCTCACGTAGTAAAATCAGTTCCGGCTGGACCAGATGTATTCTTCATCGATAAGCATTTTATCCATGAAGTAACTTCACCGGTCGCCTTCCTCAATCTAGAGAAGCGTGGTATCGGAGTTAAAAACCCAATCAGAACAGTAGCTACGCCTGATCACAACGTACCAACTGTAGATCAGGACAAGACTATCAAAGACAAGCTTTCACGCATGCAGGTAGAAAGACTTCGTGAGAACTGTGCCAAATATGGCATCGAGCTTCACGATTTGGGTTCTGCACATCACGGGATCGTTCACGTGATCGGTCCAGAGCTTGGAATCACTCAGCCTGGAATGACGATAGTTTGTGGAGATAGCCACACTTCTACCCATGGTGCTTTCGGAGCTATTGCTTTCGGAATTGGTACTTCTGAAGTAGAAATGGTTTTGGCGACGCAGTGCATCATGCAGTCTAAGGCTAAGAAAATGAGAATTACTATCGATGGCGTAGCCGGGCCAGGCGTGACTTCCAAAGATTTGATCCTTTACGTCATCGCTCAGATCTCAGCCGCTGGTGCTACTGGATACTTTGTGGAATATGCAGGATCTGCGATCCAAAGCCTATCTATGGAAGCTAGAATGACTGTTTGTAACATGTCTATCGAAATGGGAGCACGTGGAGGTTTGATCGCGCCGGATGAGACTACTTTCGAATACCTAAAAGGAAAACAATATTCTCCAAAAGGCGAAGAATGGGACAAAGCAGTAGCTCACTGGAAAACACTAAAAACTGACGAAGGTGCTGTTTTCGACAAAGAATATCACTTCGACGCTGCAGATATTGAGCCGATGATCACCTACGGAACAAATCCTGGAATGGGCATCAAAGTGAAAGGAAATATACCTACGACCGAAGGAATGGAAGGAAGCAATAAATCTTCTTACCTGAAATCGTTGGCATACATGGGCTTTGAGCCAGGTGAAGCAATCAAAGGCAAAAAGGTGGATTTCGTATTTGTTGGCTCCTGTACCAATGGTCGTATTGAAGATATCCGTTCTGTGGCAGCCTATGTAAAAGGTCACAAAAAAGCGGATAACATCACTGCTTGGATTGTACCAGGATCTCGCGAAGTAGAGAAAATGGCGCATGATGAAGGATTGGTGAAGATCCTAGAAGAAGCTGGATTCGAACTACGTCAGCCTGGTTGCTCTGCCTGTCTAGCGATGAATGATGATAAGATTCCTTCTGGAAAATATGCCGTCTCAACTTCCAATAGAAACTTTGAAGGACGTCAGGGGCCAGGAGCTAGAACTATGCTCGCATCTCCTTTGACCGTGGCAGCAGTAGCCATTGCAGGCGAAATCTGCGACCCAAGAGAAGTATTTCAAAATTAAAAATACGAAGTCAGAAATGGGAAATACGAGTTTGATCCGGTAAGTAGGATTTAGTGCCGATCAAATCTTTCTATTTTCCAAATTTCCAATCTTTCAATTACTATAAAATGGCTTACGATAAATTTATTGTTCTCACCAGCACTGCGGTTCCTTTACCGACCGACAATGTGGATACAGATCAGATCATCCCAGCTAGATTCCTTAAGGCTACTGAGCGTGAAGGTTTCGGGGATAATCTTTTCCGTGACTGGAGGTATGATGTAGAGGGCAATCCTAAAAAGGATTTTGTATTAAATGATCCTACCTATAGCGGTAAAATCTTGGTTTCAGGCCGAAACTTTGGTTCTGGATCCAGTCGGGAGCACGCAGTTTGGGCTCTTTATGATTATGGATTCAGATGCGTAGTTTCCAGCTTCTTTGCTGATATCTTCAAAAATAACTGCTTAAATATTGGAGTACTACCTGTAACTGTTTCACCTGAGTTTTCTGATAAACTTATGGAGGCGATCACTGCAAATCCTGAAACTACGATTACGGTAGATATTCCGAATCAAAAGATTACGTTGGACTCCACTGGAGAATTTGAATCTTTTGATATCAATGAATACAAGAAGGACAATATGCAAAATGGCTTTGATGATATAGACTACTTGTTGAGTATGTCTGATGAAATTGATGCTTTTGCTGCAGATAAATAAGTGAAAATGACCGCAGGGAAGCGCATTGAAATAATGGATACAACGCTGAGGGATGGAGAACAGACCTCAAGCGTTTCCTTCTTGCCTTCTGAAAAGCTGCAGATCGCCAAACTTTTGCTGGATGAATTGAAGGTAGATCGAATTGAGGTGGCTTCAGCGAGAGTATCAGAGGGGGAATTAGAAGGAGTTCAGAAAATCACCCATTGGGCGGCTGAGAAAGGCTACCTGGATCGGGTGGAGGTATTGGGTTTTGTGGATACGCCGGCTTCGGTGGATTGGCTGTTGAAAGCTGGTGCCAAAGTCATGAATCTATTGACCAAAGGCTCACATAATCATTTGACACATCAGCTCAAAAAAACTCAGGAAGAGCATTTCGAAGATATTCAAAAGAGCATAGCATACGCTCAGGAGAATGGGATTGATGTGAATGTATATTTGGAAGACTGGTCGAATGGCATGCGTAATTCTCCGGAATATACACTTGCACTGATAGCTTTCCTGACAACTCTTCCTGTGAAGAGAATAATGCTCCCGGATACCTTGGGACTTCTTTCTCCGGAAGAGACAAAGGCATTTTTCATCCAAATCTCTACCAAATTCCCAAATGCACATTTCGATTTCCATGCCCACAACGATTACGATCTTTCTGTTGCCAATGTCATGGAAGCGATCATGTACGGCGCTTCAGGAATCCACACTACGGTCAACGGACTTGGTGAAAGAGCAGGAAATGCCCCTTTGGAATCCGTTATTGCTGTGATTAAAGATTTCACTGATCTTCAGATCAACGTGCAGGAGCAGAAAATCTACCGAGTTAGCAAACTGGTAGAGCAGTTTTCCGGACAGCATATTCCGGCAAATAAGCCTGTAGTAGGTGAAAATGTATTTACCCAAACTGCGGGAATTCACGCAGATGGTGACAACAAAAAAAATCTATATTTCAACGATTTGCTTCCAGAGCGATTTGGTCGCCAGCGTAAATATGCCTTAGGTAAAACTTCCGGCAAAGCCAATATTCTTAAGAATTTGGAGGAGTTGGGGATATCTTTGGAAAAGGATGAGTTGACAAAAGTGACACAACGAATCATCGAACTTGGTGATAAAAAGGAGCGGGTCACTACGGAAGATTTGCCATACATCATTTCTGATGTGTTGCAGAATAATTCCATTTCCAAAAACATCTTCATTGAAGGTTATCATATGACTCATTCCAAAGGATTGAAGCCTTCGGTGCAGTTGAGATTGAATATTTACGGGAAGTCTTACGATGCCACCGCTACAGGAGATGGTCAGTATGATTCTTTCATGCGAGCTGTTAAGAAAATCTACAAATCACGAAAAAGACAACTTCCTAAATTGATTGACTACCATGTCTCTATTCCTCCTGGAGGAAAAACAGACGCTTTTGTGGAGACTGTCATCACCTGGGATTATGGGAAAATATTTAAAACGAAAGGGCTAGATCCCGATCAAACAGTGGCTGCGATGATGGCCACAGAGAAAATGCTGAACATCGTCGAATCATTCAATCAAACACCAACGAAAGAAGAATCCAAGTTTTATGGAAATGAATATCGCGCTGTTGCCGGGTGACGGCATCGGACCTGAAGTAATCGACCAGGCTGTGAAAGTAGTGAAAGCTATTGGCCAGAAATTCGGACACAAAATCACTTTTACAGAAGCAGTTGTAGGAGCCGCTGCAATTGATGCGACTGGTGAACCTTATCCAGACTCAACTCACGAAATCGCAGCAGCTTCCGATGCAGTGCTTTTCGGAGCTATCGGTGATCCAAAATACGATAATGACCCTAAAGCTAAGGTTCGTCCAGAGCAGGGATTGTTACTCATGCGTCAGAAATTAGGTTTGTTTGCCAATGTGCGTCCTACCTTCACTTTTCCTTCTTTGGTACACAAATCTCCTTTGAAATTAGATCGTGTGGACGGTGTTGATTTTGTGTTCTTCAGAGAATTAACTGGTGGAATTTACTTCGGCGAGCCAAGAGGAAGAAACGAGCAAGGCACCAAAGCTTTCGATACCAATGTGTATAGCAAGCATGAGATCGTTCGTTTGGCAAGAATGGGTTTCGAAGCTGCGCAAAAAAGAAGAAAACTCCTGACTTGCGTGGATAAAGCAAATGTAATGGCTACTTCCAGACTGTGGAGAGAGACTGTGCAGGAGCTTGCTCCAGAATATCCAGATGTTAAAGTGGAATATGAATTCGTAGATGCTGTGGCGATGAGATTGATCCAGTGGCCAAAAGCGTATGATGTATTGATTACTGAAAACTTGTTCGGAGATATCCTGACAGATGAGGCTTCTGTGATTTCAGGTTCTATGGGCTTGATGCCATCTGCATCCTTGGGAACTTCCATCAAATTGTTCGAACCAATTCACGGTTCTTATCCTCAGGCAGCTGGAAAAGACATTGCCAATCCTTTGGCTACTGTGCTTTCTGCGGCCATGATGTTTGATTATGCTTTTGACTTGAAGGAAGAAGCTCAATTGATCTCTGATGTGGTAAATCAATCTTTAGCTGACGGCTATGTAACCGAAGATATCGCTGATGGCGGTACCGCTTACAAGACTTCTGAAGTTGGTGATTGGCTAGCAGCTAAGATTTTGGCTTAGGATAAAAGAGCTTAAAAAATAAAAAACCACCTTGACAGAGGTGGTTTTTTTTTGGTTTTTGTTCAGCAGGTTTTCAATTTGAAATAGTAGATCATCAATGTCTGATTCGATAATATTCCACACAATCTCAATGTCAATTCCAAAATATTCGTGAACAATCCTATTTCTGAAACCTCTTAATTTTTTCCACTCAATTTGAGGGTGGGAAAGCTTAAAGTCGTCATCAATTCTTATAGAAGCTTCTCCAATAATTTAGAAATTTCGGATTACAGCATCTACTGTTTTATCGTCTTCTTGGAATTCAAGAAAAGTTAGACCTTCCGTATATTTTAGGATCTTTTCTGCAGATTCCTTAATGTCACAAAGTAAAAGGTTAGTATCTCGACTAGACATAAATCAACTCATCCTTTATACGATCATAGTATTTCTGCTTAATTCCATTTCTGGAGACTAAGTCGACCTTAAATCCCAGAAATTCTTCCAGTTCATCAGCCAGTTGAATGAACTCAGAACCTACAGATCGATTAAACTCTACCATCAAATCCAAATCGCTATCCTCATTTTGTTCATGTCTAGCAAATGAGCCAAATATTGCCAAAGACTTGATAGAATACTTTTGGAAGAAGTCATCTCGCCGTGATGCTATGCTTTTCTTGATTGCCTCTGTCGTTTTCATGACTCTTTAAATAAAATTAGTACCAGTATCTAAACATACAATTTAAACAAATTTAAGGCCTCCCTTACCATTATTTTTTACTGGTTTCTAAAATCTAGAATGATTTGGTTTGTGTTTTCGACATTGCAGCTGCACCTAATCTTCAGGCTAAGTCTTCTTGGAAACTATCCCAAATTCTCCAAGCTTTGGTATATTGAGAACAATCTTACCAGACACACATGAAAAGCATCTTCTTTATTTTGACCTGTCTTTTTGCTTTCCTTTTGGCCTGCACACCGCAGGAAGAACCAACCAAACAATGGTACAAAGGCAATCTTCATACACATTCATACTGGTCTGATGGAGATGATTACCCTGAGATGATAATGGATTGGTACAAGTCGCACGACTACGATTTCGTGGTACTATCTGATCACAATACTCTAGCTAGCGGCGAAAAATGGAAGTTGATTCCAAAATCTCCATCCCATGAAATGGGCTTTCAGAAATATGTTGAGAAGTATGGCGATAAGGTAATCTTTCGGGAGGATTCGGCCGGTAGGATAGAAGTGAAGTTAAAAACCTTGGTAGAATATGCTCCAATGTTCGAAGAGAAAGGCAAATTCTTGATCATTCAATCGCAGGAGTTAACGGAGAGTTTTGAGAGTAAACCACTTCATATGAACGTGACGAATATCCAGAAACTGATCCCTGCAGAAGGAGGGAACTCTATTCCTGAAATATTACAGCATGGTTTGGATAGAGTTAAGGCCCAACGTGATTCTACCGGTGTTCCCATGTTTTTACATATTAACCATCCCAATTTCGTATGGGCAATTACTCCGGAGGATATTATCGCATTGGATGGTGAGCGATTTTTTGAAGTATACAACGGTCATCCGCAAGTCCACAATTATGGAGATTCTTTGAGACCAAGTATGGAAGTACTTTGGGATAAAGTCCAAGCAGCTTACTTACTCGCTAATAAGCCTTTGCTCTATGGATTGGCAGTAGATGATGCGCATAATTATCATGTTTTCGACCAAAATAACAGCAATCCAGGTCGGGGTTGGGTGATGGTTTTATCAGAAAGCTTAGATCCTGCTTCTTTAATCGAGGCAATGGAAAAAGGTGACTTTTATTCGACAACTGGCATTACCATGGATGAGATCAATTTCGATGGAAAGACCTTATCAGTTTCCGTTAAACCTGAAAACGGTGTGGATTATACCATTCAATTCTTTGGGGCTAGAAAATCAAATCCGGAGGACAGCGGCATTCTTTTGAAAGAGTCGGAGGGTGAAACCGCTGCATATACCCTAGATGAGAATGATATGTACGTCCGTGCAAAAATCATCTCTTCCAAACCCAAAGAAAATCCATATCAAATTGGCGACACTGAAACGGCTTGGACACAGCCAGTGAAAGTGGAATGAAGTTATAAAACAATGAAGAATAAAATCATAGGGTGCTTTTTCGTAACAATTGGGATGTTTTCCTTTTGGCTATACAGGAATATGTGGTTAGAGTCATCTTATTTCTTTGATAAGTCAGCAGATTTATCGGGTAATATATTTTCCTCTAGCATCTTTTTAGGTCAATTTTTTTTCTACCTAAGCTTATCAATTTTATTGATTGTTTTTGGAATATTAAAAATCAAAAAAGGTAAAGCAGGAGTACTTACGGTAGTAGTTATCTTTGGATTAGTCCTTTGGTTTCTTCTTGAAATACCTATGTATAATTGTGATTATTATGGAAGACCTCATTCATTTTGGCATTCTCAAATGTTCCATATGCACTAAAAAGGACTGCTAGCAAAAATCATAATGCATTGATGATTTGAGCGAAATTGCCCTTACTTTCAATTCTTAAATCTCAAATAAGTAAACTCTTGCAATCCCGTCCCTTCTCTTATCTTTTTTCCATTTCCTATTTCGGCGCTCGATATAAAGGTTGGGCTCCTCAGCCAAATCAGCCTACTGTGCAAAGACGACTGGAGCGTGTGATTCGGCATGTTTTGGGGCATGAGGATTTTTCACTGATCGGGGCTAGTCGTACAGATTCAGGTGTCTCTTGCGAGGGTGGATATGTTCAGGTTTTCCTTCGGGAGGAGATGGATATGAACTCACTTTTGCCCCAATTCAACGAACACCTTCCACAGGATATACGATTGAATTCAGTGAAGTCGGTTCCCATAAGCTTCAATTTGATTCAATCTGTTCAGCAGAAAACCTACCGATACTATTTCTCCAATTCTTGTGATTTTCACCCTTTTGCTTCTGCTTTTATGGTGAATGTATCAGAAGAGCTGAATTGGGAGAAGATGAACGAAGCGTGTGGATTATTTATTGGCAAGCATGATTATAAGGGCTTTTGTAAGCCTTCAGAAAATAAGACCGATTATGTTCGTGAAGTGATTGCAGCTGGGATTCATAAAACCAATGATTTTTTAGGACAGATTTTCCCTCAAGAAATTTATTATTTCGAAATCACCGGCACAGGTTTTTTGCATCATCAGGTTCGCATGATGATGTCCGCTATCTGGCAAATAGGAAAGGGAGAAATGGATTTATCGGAAATTGGAGGTCGATTTGAATCCCCTGAGGAATTCGAAAAACTACCTCCAGCTCCTGCAAATGGTCTGGTACTTTGGGAGACTATTCTGAATAACCTTTGAGGTGTCATTTCGAAGGAGGAACGACTGAGAAATCTCCTCGAAGGTTTTAAAAATAATTACCCTGGTCTTTCTTTCTTACTGTATTTTTTGCCCGACCTTTGTAATGTGGACACGTTAAATAACACCAAATCAATCTCTTTCGATTCTGGTTAGTTGGATGAAATAGGGCTCGAATCTAAACCTTCGAGGTCTTTGAGACCTCAAAGGTTAATTCTCAAAGCTTCAACTCAAACACATAGTCATCCATCACATACCCATTTCCGATGTCGATGACTTCTTCCTTGATATTCACAAACCCTAGGTATTCATAGAACGCAATTGCTCCAGTATTGTATTTGTTGACATTCAGCAGTAGACTTTTCTGCTTATTTTCTAAGGCTATATCCTTTATTGCCTGAATTAATTTCTTTCCAATTCCTTTTCCTTGAGCAGTAGGGAGAATATATATTTTATGGATTTTGGTTTTCCCAGGCTCTTGATTCACTTCAATTCCCGTAAATCCAAGATTTTCACCATTTTCTTCAGCCAGCAAGAAGAGGTAGCCATCGCTAGCTTGCTTTTCCAAAGTCTCCAAACTATACATCCAATTGAGCATATATTTGATTTGCTCGGGGCTTAATATTTCGCCAAAAGTATGTGGCCAAGTTCGATGAGCGATTGACTGAACGTGAATCAAGTCTTCAACATTGGCAGGAATGATATCAATCATATTCAGAATATCATTTAGATTTTATCTGGCTCCGGATGAACATAGCCATCTCGATAAGGTCTTCTCAAAAGTGCCGTAGCTTCTTCGTCGCCCTCAACGATCATAGTCTTTGGATTGTAGCGAAGAGGTCTTCCACCTAGTTCCATAGACATATTTGCTAAAATGCAGGAAGCAGTTGAAATATGTCCCTCAAGTACATCTGCAACAGGCAACGTATCATTCTCTATGGCCTTAAGCCAATCTCTCATCTGTTCACGAGTAGCTGGTGCTGCATGAACTTCATTGTCTTTTTCGGTAAAATCTTCTGGGTATTGCTCTTTTTCCAATACTACCGGATAATGAATAGGATCACCGTTATTTCTTCCTTCAGGATAAAAATCCGCACGCATCGGACTTCCAGCGAGCATTCCATTTTCCCCATAGATCTTAAAAGCCCAAGGATAATCCTTGTCCACAGGATTGCCCCAGGTGCGATGTTGCCAGACCACATTCATCTCGTCAAACTCAAATAGAGCAGTTTGGGTATCTGAAATATTTGCAACACTATCTTTTTGTACATAAATCCCGCCTGTTGATGTGACCTGAATTGGCCAACCCAAATCCAGCATCCATCGGACGGAATCCAGCATGTGTACACACATGTCGCCCACGATCCCATTTCCATATTCCATAAAAGCTCTCCAGCCTCGATGAAGTATACCTCGGTAGGGTAACATTGGTGCAGGACCAGCCCAAAGATCATAATTCAGATTATCTGGGACAGGCATGACATCAGGATTGCTGTTGTTGCGCATATGGTAATAGCAGCAAACCTCAGCATGCGATATTTTTCCAAGTTTGCCAGAATCAATAATTTCCTTTTTTGCCTGCATTAAGTGTGGAGTGCTTCTGCGTTGCGTGCCGATTTGTACTTTGCGATCGTACTTTCTTGCAGCTGCTAGAATCGCCTCACCTTCGATCACATCCACCGAAATTGGCTTTTGCAAATACAAATGTGCCCCACTCTTAACGACATCAATTGCCATGAGCGCATGCCAATGGTCTGGAGTTCCGATCAGAACATATTCTGGCTTTTCTTTTGCCAAAAGCTCCTTGTAATCCTCATAAAGAGTTGGAACTTTACCCGACTTTTGACGAGTCGAAACCAATCTTCCTGCCTCTGCTAGTTGCTTGCTATCCACATCACAAAGGCCAACAACTTCTACATCTGCCACTTGAATCAAGCGAAAAAGGTCAGATTTCCCATACCAGCCTGTGCCGATCAATGCAACTTGCAATGGGCCTTCGCGATCTTTGAAATCCATGCCGAGCAAGCCAAAACTTGCCAGAGACATCAAAGCGGTACTTCCTTTTAAAAATTCTCGTCGATTGAGTGGGTTCATAGGTTATGGGTTTTCGGAATAGGAGCTTTAAATTACAAAAAGCACAGTCTTCATCAAGTGCTTTTTAATCAGTATGTGATCATAGGATAAAATTGATGAAACTCAGTTTGAAAAAAAATAGCTTGGAAAAGGCTTGAATCACTTAGCCACCCAATCCAACTGCCTGCCTTCTTCTGCTGCTTGCTTATCTTTCGACGTTCCAATTGCTATGCCTATTGCCATGCCGATGGGAAGTCCAATTCCCAAAAAAGCAAGATTTCCCAGGGAAATGCCAAATACCACTCCTAGCGGGATCCCGAAAGTAGCCATTCCAAGAACGAGCCATTGGAGCTGATAGTGATTTTGTGGGACAAGGTTGAGTTCCTGATCTAGGAGTTTAATGATAGCTGCTTGTGCTGATTTTATTTGCTTCAGCAATTCTGGATCTGGCCCTGGGAAGTTATTTACTCCCGTGATGATCTCGTTGATTTTCTGTTGTTGAGCCAGTGGGATTTTCTTTTGCTCAATGGTGGCAATGAGCGTGCTTAGGTTACTAGCAGCTTTGGCGTGTTTTGGATTTTCTTCGAAAGACGGGCGTAACGTGAGGGGAGTTAGTGACATGACATAAAGTTAAAAAAGATTTCTAAGAACAGGGTTGGGTAAGATTCAATTGATATTAAGACTATTATTGACCAAAGTATTGAGATAAAAGCCCCAAGTACATTGGTCCATTTAAATGAGTGAGAATTTCGATTATTATTGACATCGAAAAATGCAGGAATTAAAAATAGATGGACAATTCCTTGAAAAGGTAGAAGTAACAACCCGAAGGCGAAAGGGCCTCCTCCTGTCAGCAAAATCTCTATTGTTAGAGGTAAGAATAGGCAAAAATTTGTGATAAAAATAATCAAAGACATGATTAGATTAAACCGCCGAATGCTGTTGATTATCATTTTACTTGGTAGCGTGCGCTAGAGGCTGTTTTATCCATCCTGGGTGGATTATCAATGTCATTACAGTAAGCAATGCTATTCAGATAACGATGGATTCGAAGTCTTTCCTGACACGTAGAATCTTTATCCTCTTCACCATAGTAGACCTTTTCCGAAGCATTTCTTGCTCGAAGGCAGATCGGTCATGGTTAAATTTCTTAGGGCTGTTAGACATATTCTTTTAAAGATAAAAAGTCACCTTGAAAAATTGTATGCATATCACTCTCTATCTCAAATCTCTTTTCACCTAAAATCCTACTTGCTCATAAAAGTGGGAGGTATGCACCGGTCACCTAACACCCCACACTCCTAAAACTTCACCCCAAATCGCACTCCCAATTCTGTCAAATCCTTTACTACTGGATCAAGCAATGGAATTCCATCCTTCATGCGAATAGCTTCTAATTCCCGCTCAGGATCACCTGGGATTAATACTTTTTCATTTCCAGGCGTTGGTTTGGCAGCTCTGAATCGGGTGATCCAGTTATCCATATGTGCTTTGAATTCATCAGCAGGTCGGAAAGCATCTACTCTCATTGCTCCGAAGAAATGGCCGATTCCTTCTCCAACTGGATTAGGATCTGGCTCGAGGAATGCCACAAAAGGTGGAACCCAAGGACCGTAATTAGCACCGGAAAGTACTGCGGAGAAAATATCCACGACCGAACCCAAAGCATATCCTTTATGAGAACCATGTTCCCGATCGCCACCGAGCGGAAGTAAAGCTCCACCATCTTTTACGCCATTGGCGGAAGTGGTTGGATTTCCTTCTTTGTCCTGTACCCAGCCGGTTGGCGTATCCATTCCTTTTCTTTGAAGGATTTCCAATTTACCATTGGCAGCCGTAGTGGTTGCCAAATCCGCGACAAAAGGAGGCTGATCCTTTGCTGGAATGGCAACTGCTATTGGATTCGTTCCCAATAATCTTTCCTGAGAAAAAGTAGGAGCCACTAGCGGGCTTGCATTAGTTAGGGAAATCCCAATCATATCATGAGCTAAAGCCTGCATAGCATGATAACCGGCAATGCCGTAATGATTCGAGTTTTTCACAGAAACCCAACCTGTTCCAGCGATTTTAGCTTTTTCGATAGCAACCTTCATGGCAAAAGGAGCTACAACCAACCCCAAACCTCCATCTCCATCTACCACAGCAGTGGAAGGAGTTTCGTGAACTACCCGCACATTTGGCGTAGCATTTATTCTCCCTTTTTCCCACAAACGCACATAGCCAGAAAGCCGTGCAACGCCATGACTGTCCACTCCTCGAAGATCCGCCGCAAGCAATACGTCAGCAGCTGTTTTGGCCTGATCTGCCGGGCAACCGATTTTGGTAAGCATGCCTAATGTAAAAGCGTGAAGTTGTTCAAAAGAATAAGTCATAGCAATAGAGGGAATAAACTGTTAAATAATTAGCAGCTAAATATAAGAAATGAAATTTTTCAGAAAGGCTTAAATAGCGGTTTGCTCAGGAATTAGCAAAGAAGCAATTGCTCCTTCTTTGAGTGCATAGTGCGAGCAGGTGATAAAATCCACCTCTATGTAGCGCAAAATAAATTCTATCAAACTGGATGCTACCACGATCATATCTACCCGCATGGGAATCATGCCTGGAATTAATAAACGCTCCTCTTTATTTTTCGTCAAAATCATGCGATGAATTGCTTCATATTCCTCTATGGGTAGTTCAAAAACATGACGTCCAGTGAGTTTGCACTGAAGCATAGATTCAAAGTAAATATCAGTTAAGGTGTCAAAAGTCCCTGAAGCTCCAACTAACCCAACTGGCTTGTAGAGTTGGATAGCTTCGATCAGTGGCTGAAGTTTTTCTTCCAAATAACTTTCCAGCTTATCGATTTCTTCTGGAAGAATTGGGTCATGGTAGTGAAAAAGCTCCAAAAGACGTTGACCTCCTATTTCAAAACTTTGTTTCCAAAGAGACTCCTGACTGTTACCTATTATGAATTCTACAGAACCACCGCCGATATCCATCATTAGTTCAGTTTGTCCATTTAAAGAACCGGAAAGCCGAATTCCTTGGTAAATCATTTGAGCTTCTTCCTCGCCTGACAGCACTTGAATGTTAATTCCAATAGTTTCCTTGACAGTTTTGACGAACTCTGGACCATTTTCCGCATTTCGAACAGCACTGGTAGCAAAAGCAAAAACCTGATCTATGTTTTCACCATCGATCAGGTTTTTGAAATGTTTGAGCGTATGAAAAGCTCGTTTTACGGCATCTTCAGCAAGGTTGTTTTGGTTGATTCCGCCCTTACCCAATTTCACAGGGATTTTCTCCTTGTAAATTGTTTTAAAAGTTACATTGTCTAATTCAACCAATAACAAATGAAATGTATTGGTGCCCATGTCAATTACCGCCGCCTTTCGGGTACTCATACGCTGCCAATTTTAAAGATGGGCGAATATAGAAAGTTATTTGAAATGAGGTATTTCAACCTTTATTTTATTACTCAGTTTTTTTAAGAAAGTCATCTAACCTCAGAGCGCACAGAGATTTCGCGGAGATCCACAGAGAGTGGTTTCGCCTGCAACTTGCTCTTCTCTAATGGGCTACTTAGGTACATACGCTTGTTTATTTGAAGATGGATTTTTCTGGAAACCTTTACCACTTACTTTTTACCATAGAGGCAGACACATACATTCTATCCCGTTTTTTTCCTTAGCTAGCAAAGCCTGCTATATTTGAGCAAGTCTAAAAACTATCGTATGAGCAAAAAAGATAAACCCAATTATACTTTACCAGGAAAAGAAGGCAAGATAGAGTTGCTGAAAAAGAAAAATGCGGAAGCGTTACTCGGTGGAGGAGAAAAAAGAATAGCTTCTCAACACCAGAAAGGTAAACTCACCGCCCGTGAGCGTGTAGAATTGCTGATGGATGAAGGCACTTTTCAAGAAATTGACAAATTCGTAATGCACCGCGCAAAGGATTTTGGGCTCGACAAGGAGCATTACCTAGGTGATGGTGTGATTACTGGCTACGGAGAGGTGAATGGGCGGTTGGTTTATGTTTTTTCTCAGGACTTTACAGTTTTTGGAGGATCCCTTTCCGAAACCCACGCGGAGAAAATCTGCAAGATCATGGATATGGCGATGAAAAATGGTGCTCCCGTGGTAGGATTGAATGATTCTGGAGGGGCGAGAATCCAAGAAGGAGTGAATTCGCTCGGCGGTTATGCTGATATATTTTATAGAAATACACTTGCATCTGGAGTAGTACCTCAGATCTCAGCGATCATGGGTCCATGTGCTGGTGGAGCCGTTTATTCTCCCGCAATTACAGACTTTATATTGATGGTGGAAAACACCTCCTATATGTTTGTGACAGGACCAAATGTGGTGAAAACTGTCACCCAGGAAAATGTTACCGCCGAGGAACTTGGAGGAGCTTCGGCTCATAGTACCAAAAGTGGTGTAACTCATTTCGCTTGCGCAAATGAATTAGAATGCCTTCAACACATCAAAAAGATCTTGAGCTATATGCCTCAAAATTGTGAGGAAATCGCTCCTGTTTATCCATATGAATTATTAAAGGATGAAAGTCGGAAGGATTTGGACAGCTTGATTCCAGATAATCCCAATCAACCGTATGATATTCGAGATGCAGTAAGAGGAATAGTAGATGAAGGTTCATTTTTGGAGGTACATGAAAACTTTGCAGACAATATTGTTGTTGGCTACGCAAGGATTGCTGGAAGGAGTATCGGAGTAGTAGGGAATCAGCCGCAGTCTATGGCTGGTGTTTTGGATAACGATGCCTCAGTAAAAGCTGCCAGATTTGTGAGGACCTGCGACAGTTTCAATGTTCCACTCTTAGTTTTGGTAGATGTCCCAGGGTTTTTGCCTGGTACCGATCAAGAATGGAATGGCATTATTACAAATGGAGCAAAATTGCTATATGCCTTTTCGGAGGCTACAGTTCCCAGAATCACAGTGATTACCAGAAAGGCATATGGTGGTGCTTATGACGTGATGAATTCTAAGCATATAGGTGCCGATCTAAACTTTGCATGGCCAACAGCAGAGATCGCTGTCATGGGAGCTAAGGGGGCTTCAGAGATTATTTTCAAGAAAGAAATCGCAGAAGCCAAAGATCCAGAAGCCAAACTTCAGGAAAAAGTAGATGAGTACACTGCTAAGTTTGCCAATCCTTATCGTGCAGCGCACCGAGGTTTTATTGACGAAGTCATCATGCCTTCGGAAACCCGCATCAAACTTATCAAAGCATACAAAATGCTAGAAAACAAGGTGGATAGGATCCCTAGAAAGAAGCATGGGAATATTCCGCTGTAAAAAATTCAATTATCAATTTTCAAATATAATTTTCAATGGATTCGAATACCTTTTTATATAAGTACTTAAACAACGCTTCCCCAACAGGCTTTGAAGCATCAGGTCAGCAAATTTGGCTGGATTATGTTAAGCCATTCGTTGATGATTATTTTACTGATAATTACGGAACTGCTGTTGCGGTAATTAACCCAAAGGCTGAATATAAAGTCGTGATCGAAGCTCATGCGGATGAGATCAGCTGGTTTGTGAATTATATCAAAGACGATGGGTATATCTATGTTCGTAGAAATGGAGGTTCTGATCACATGATCGCTCCATCCATGAGGGTAAATATCCATACAGACAAAGGAATACTCCCTGGGGTATTTGGCTGGCCAGCTATCCATGTTAGGAAAGAAGGCAAGGAGGATGCGCCAACTTTGGATAATATTTTCATAGATGTGGGAGCTAGATCAAAGGAGGAAGTTGAAGAAATGGGGATTCATGTAGGTTGCGTGATCACTTTCAAGGATGAGTTGACTGAATTGAATGGCAAATTCTACTCAGGTAGAGCCCTTGATAATAGAATAGGAGGCTATATGATTGCTCAGGTCGCCAAGAGACTTAAAGAAGAGAAAAAGAAATTGCCATTTGGACTTTATATAGTAAATGCCGTTCAAGAGGAAATAGGTCTTCGTGGAGCTCAAATGATCGCTGCCAAAATCAAACCTAATGCAGCAATTATCACAGATGTTTGTCATGACACCACTGCTCCGCTTTATAATAAGGTCACAAGTGGAGATTACACCGCAGGCAAAGGCCCGGTGTTGCCAGTTGGTGCCTCAGTTCACAAGAAGTTGTTGGATTTGATTATTGCCACGGCGAGAAAGAAAGAGATTCCTTTCCAGAGAGCTGCGGCATCTAGAGGCACAGGAACGGATACGGATGCATTTGCTTATTCTAATGAAGGTGTGCCATCGGCATTGATCTCCCTCCCTTTGAAATACATGCATACTACTGTTGAGACTGCAAGCAAGGATGATATCGAGCAGGTGATCAATTTGATGTATGAGTTTCTGATTGATTTTGATCCAACTTTTGATTTTAGATATATAAAGTAGCTATTAGCAAATGTTCCATAGTTCATGGCGCCATGGATTATGGAATATAAATCAACATGCAGTTTACCGACCAACTGAAACGAACTATTTCAATTACTTCACCTCCCCAGCGGATTATTTCGCTTGTTCCATCTCAGACCGAGCTATTGGTTGATTTGGGTTTGGAGGAAAAAATAGTAGGAGTTACCAAGTTTTGTGTGCACCCGAGTGGATTGCAAAAGCGTAAAACGATAGTTGGTGGCACGAAAAACTATCGAATGGCAGTGATCGAATCTCTGAAGCCTGATTTGATTATTGGTAACAAAGAGGAGAATGAGCAATCGGGAATAGAAGAATTGATGGGGAAGTACCCGGTTTGGATGAGTGATATTTATAATTTGGAGGATAGCTTGGAGATGATTGGGGCTTTTGGACAAATGCTTGGAAAAAAAACCAAATCAGAGCAGCTCGTAGAGAAGTTGAAAAACGACTTTGCTTCTTCGCTACCAAAGAAGGGAAATGCTATTTATCTTATATGGAAGGATCCTATTATGGCAGCAGGAAACAATACTTTTATTAATGAAATGTTGGGGTTTGCTGGATTTGAGAACCTAGTTCGAACTTCGCGATATCCACAGCTATCAGAAAAGGAATTGGTAGAGTTAAATCCTGAACATTTATTACTCAGTTCAGAGCCTTATCCTTTTAAAGAGTCACACCTTCAGTATTTCAAATCGCTTTTACCGAAGGCTAATGTTAGATTAGTTGATGGAGAGATGTTTTCTTGGTACGGTAGTAGACTACTTAAAGCAAAGGTATATTTAGAAAGTTTATAGGAGCAAA
>NZ_CP187512.1:0-3007500 GCF_049821175.1 Algoriphagus yeomjeoni | reverse complement strand
GGCATAAGTAACGATAATGCGGGCGAGAAACCCGCACACCGTAAGACCCAGGTTTCCTGATCAACGCTAATCGGATCAGGGTTAGTCGGGACCTAACGCGAACCCGAGAGGGGTAGTGGATGGACAATGGGTTAATATTCCCATACTAATTATACAGGTGAAGGAGCGACGGAGTGATGAAAGATCCGCGCGGTGACGGAATACCGCGTTAAAGGTAGTAGGTATTGGACCCATAGTTAAATGCGTGGGTTTAGCCGAAGCTGATAGTACTGAGCGTTTACGGACAATCAGATAGTGATCCTAAGGGCTTCCAAGAAAAACTTCTAGCGTTAAGCGTATAATTACCCGTACCGCAAACCGACACAGGTGGTCGAGGAGAGTATCCTAAGGTGCTCGAGTGAATCATGGCTAAGGAACTCGGCAAAATAGCCCTGTAACTTCGGGAGAAGGGGCGCCTCTGGCAACAGAGGCCGCAGTGAAGAGGCCCAGGCGACTGTTTAACAAAAACACATGGCTTTGCAAAGTTTCAAGACTAAGTATAAGGCCTGACACCTGCCCGGTGCTGGAAGGTTAAGAGGGGATGTTATCGTAAGAGACGCATTGAATCGAAGCCCCAGTAAACGGCGGCCGTAACTATAACGGTCCTAAGGTAGCGAAATTCCTTGTCGGGTAAGTTCCGACCTGCACGAATGGTGTAACGATCTGGGCACTGTCTCAGCCATGAGCTCGGTGAAATTGTAGTCGCGGTGAAGATGCCGCGTACCCGCAACGGGACGGAAAGACCCCATGCACCTTTACTGCAACTTAGTATTGGTACTGGACAAATGATGTGTAGGATAGGTGGGAGACATTGAAGCGGGTTCGCCAGGATTCGTGGAGTCACTGTTGAAATACCACCCTTTGTTTGTTTGGTATCTAACCCGAATCTCGGGGACATTGCTTGGTGGGTAGTTTGACTGGGGTGGTCGCCTCCAAAAGGATAACGGAGGCTTCCAAAGGTTCCCTCAGTACGCTTGGTAACCGTACGAGGAGTGCAATAGCATAAGGGAGCTTGACTGTAAGGCCGACAAGCCGAGCAGGGTGGAAACACGGGTATAGTGATCCGGCGGTTTTGAATGGAAGAGCCGTCGCTCAAAGGATAAAAGGTACGCTGGGGATAACAGGCTGATCTCCCCCAAGAGCTCATATCGACGGGGAGGTTTGGCACCTCGATGTCGGCTCGTCACATCCTGGGGCTGAAGAAGGTCCCAAGGGTTGGGCTGTTCGCCCATTAAAGTGGCACGCGAGCTGGGTTCAGAACGTCGTGAGACAGTTCGGTCCCTATCTGTTGCGGGCGTGGGAAGTTTGCGAGGACCTGACCTTAGTACGAGAGGACCGGGTTGGACTGACCGCTGGTGTACCGGTTGTGATGCCAATTGCATTGCCGGGTAGCTACGTCGGGAAGAGATAAGCGCTGAAAGCATCTAAGTGCGAAACTCCCCTCAAGATGAGACTTCCAAATAGGGCCGTCAGAGACGATGACGTTGATAGGCTACAGGTGTAAAGGCAGTAATGTCATAGCCGAGTAGTACTAATTGCCCAAAAGCTTACCCTACGTTTGTTACAGTTTCTGCAAAGACATGTTATTAACTTAAGATATTAGACAATAGACGCTAGACAGGAGACTGGTTGAGATACGAAAGAGATCTTGCTACTTGATACTAGCTACTTAAGTCTTCCAATTTAGGCGGCCTAGCGCAGGGGTCCCACCTCTTCCCATCCCGAACAGAGAAGTTAAGCCCTGCAGCGCCGATGGTACTGGGGTTACACCCGGGAGAGTAGGTCGCCGCCTCATTTATTCAAAAGCCAGCTTTAACCAGCTGGCTTTTTTGCGTTAACGCCTGTTTTGGTAAGTGAATACAAAACCCGGAAGAACAGCCAACGATAGGAGTCCAATGCAGCCTCATTTATCCTAAGCCCGATGGTTAATTCCATTGGGTTTTGGTTTTATATACTTTTGTGTTTTTAAATTAAATGGATCTAAGACATCTGTTCTATGATTTGTTAGTGACTTAAATCGATCAGGCTTTTTGGAAGTGTTTTGCTATCCATTTTAAATGCTAGTATTTATTGATTCTGTGTAGAAGCCTTTTAAAATACTATTTCAAATTCCACTTTTCATTTTTAGAATATTATTGCAGTTTTGCATCAAAGTAAATTTGAATGTCCATCCTATTTAAAGATCTCCGTATTATTAATCAAGCTGGTTCTGAAGAATTAACTGATTACGTTTTTGAAAATGGAGAGTTAACACCTGCTTCTTCTAGTCAAAAATCACAATTTGACCAGGAAGTTGATGCTTCTGGATGGCTGCTATCGGAGGGTTGGGTAGATCTCAGATGTGGGTTGGGCGAACCAGGTCATGAATATAAAGAGTCTATTGAAAGTCTCGCTGATTCCTTGCTATCTAGTGGGTTTTCAGCAGCTGTAATATTGCCTAATACAGACCCAGTTATTCAGTCTAAGGGTGATGTGGATTTTGTCCTGAATAGATCTAGGAAATATACACCAGAGCTTTTTATTCAGGGAGCTGTTACTAAGGACACCGATGGAGAGAATTTCACTGAGATTCTTGATATGCACCATCAATCAGGTGTTTCAATTTTTGGAGAGGGCGTTAAGCCTCTAGCGAATGGAGATCGCTACATGAAAATACTCCAATATCTCCAGAAGTTTGACGGGGTATTGTTTGATCATGCTTATGATCCCTTACTCGCAATCTTTGGGCACATGCATGAGGGTGAAAATTCTACAATGCTTGGTGTAAAAGGAATTCCAAATCTTGCAGAAGATGTAGCTATTCAAAGAAATCTTGAGATTATCCGATATACAGGAGGCCGAGTTCATTTTCAAACAGTGAATACTGCAAAAGGAGTTAACCTTATAAGGGAAGCTAAAACTGAAGGACTGAATGTTACAGCTGATGTATCTATCTATCAATTGTTGTTTTCAGATGGTGATTTAATGGACTTTGATCCAAATCTTAAAGTGTTGCCTCCTTTCAGAGGTGATGCGGATAGAATGGCATTAATTGAAGGTATTAAGGATGGGACAATTGATGCACTGGTGAGTAATCATCAGCCAGAAGATCGAGATTCTAAGTTTATGGAATTTGATCTGGCTAATGTTGGTATGGTAGGGTTGCAAACATTTCTTCCAGCCCTAGTGAAACTTGAAAATGAGCTTGGATGGTCACTGCTTATTGAAAAAATCACTTCAGGTCCAAAGGCTATTTTGCCTCACAAACTTAATAACTCATGGACCATATTTGATCCAGAGAAGGAGTGGACATATGATGAGAAGTCAAATAAATCACTTTCATCTAATTCACCTTGGTATGGAAAGAAGCTTAAAGGTCAGGTGAAATATGTGATTCAAAAAGGGCAATTACTAGAGGCTAATGTATAAGTATTTTAGCTCAGCCTACAAATTCGGAGGAATAGCAGGTGCATTCAGTGTTATCGCATTCATTTCCCTCTCATTTTTGTACCCGGACCCTACCAACTTAAACCTGGTTTTTGGCTATGTGATTACACCTGTGGCAATCTTTTTGGCTATTAAATTTTTCAAGGAATATAGTAATAATGGCTATTTGTCTTTTGCTGAAGGGATGTCGGTGGGATTTGTCACTTATATGTTAGAAGCAATCGTCTCTCTTGGAGGAATATGGTTGGTGCTTTTATTACATTCCACTTTGTTTGAGCAGGTCAAAGAATCAAAACTTGAAGTATTGTCCGATAGTAAGGAATCCATAGTGGCTCAGGTGGGAGAAAATTCCTTTAATTTGACCCTTGAAAGCATCCAAAACATGCTGCCTTGGGATATCGCATTGAACGATGCGCTTTGGAAAATCATCCCTGGTCTGTTTTTTACTATTATTATATCTATTATTTTAAGAAAAAATCCTAACTAACGAACTCATGGAAGAACAACAATCTCCTTTTCAGGCAGCAATCAAACCAGGTCTAACAATCGGTTTGGTTTCTCTAGCACTTACGTTTATAGCCTATTTCATTGATTCTACACTACTAGGTTCAGGATGGTTCGGGCTAGTTGCAATTGTCGTTTTTATAGTACTCATAATATACTTTGGAAAAGAATATAGGACAGAATTGGGTGGCTTTATGAGTTTTGGGACAGCCTTTAATTTTTGTTTTATTGCTATAGTTATCTCTGGCTTGATTAGTTTGATCGGGCAGATCCTTTTATTTCAAGTCGTTGATCCTTCCTTGGCTGGCGTATTAGCAGATCAGGCTTTTGAAACCCAAATGTCCATTATGGAAAAGTTCGGGCAAGATCCTGATACTATGGATCCAGCCGTTTTGGAAGAAATGAGAACGGGTGCTGCTAAAGGATTCACCCTTTCTGGCCAGCTTATGAGTTTTGGTTTCGGGCTGATAGTTTATGCAATTATTGCTTTAATTTTGGCAGCAATCCTCAAGAAAAGAGACAAGTCTCTCGATTATTAATTTATGACCCAGATTTCAGTTGTAGTTCCTGTATTTAACGAGGAGGAGTCACTGCCTGAATTAACTCAATGGATTAGCCGTGTCATGCATGATCACGGCTTTTCTTATGAGTTGATTTTTATAAATGATGGCAGTTCTGATACTTCTTGGGAGATTATTAATACGCTTTCACAGCAATTCAATGAGGTGAAAGGAATTAATTTCACCAGAAATTACGGGAAATCAGCTGCACTGGATGCGGGTTTCAAAAAAGCTTGTGGTGACGTCGTAATCACTATGGATGCAGATCTTCAGGACAGTCCAGATGAAATCCCAGGATTATACGCGATGGTCACAGAAGGGAAGCTTGATGTTGTGTCTGGCTGGAAGAAAGAGCGTCATGATCCGCTAGGTAAAACAATTCCTTCTAGATTTTTTAATGGGGTTACTCGATGGATTTCGGGGATCAAATTGCATGATTTTAATTGTGGACTGAAAGCCTACCGACTAAAAGTCGTAAAGAATATCCAAGTCTATGGCGAAATGCATCGTTACATTCCCTTGCTTGCGAAGTGGAATGGCTTTGGGAAAATAGGAGAAAAAGTAGTTCAGCATCAGGCCAGAAAGTACGGCTATTCTAAATTTGGATTAGAGCGCTTTTTAAATGGGTTCCTTGATCTGATATCTGTCTCTTTTGTACATCGGTATAAAAAGAAACCCATGCATTTCTTTGGACTTCTTGGGAGTATGTCATTTTTAACAGGCTTTATTATCACTTGCTGGTTGATTTTTCAGAAAGTTTATGGGCTCAGTAAAGGTATATCTGTGCGTGAAATCACTGAGCAACCTTTATTCTTTTTGGCTTTGATCGCCTTAATTATCGGCGTGCAGTTATTTGTGACGGGTTTTATTGCCGAACTGATGACTTCCAATCAATCTAAAGAAACAGAATACAAAATTGATGAAGAGGTTAACTTCGACTTTTGATGAAATTCTCGGTTATCATACCGGTTTATAATAGACCTGATGAATTAGGGGAACTGCTACAAAGTCTAAAAACTCAAAATTATCATGATTTTGAAGTAATAGTAATTGAAGATGGATCTACTATTGACTCATCTGAAATTTTAGAGGTATTCAAGTCTCAACTTCCTATTCAATATTTAATACAACCTAATACTGGGCAAGGCTTTGCCAGGAATAACGGAATGAAGATCGCTAAAGGTGATTTTTTTGTAATTCTTGATTCTGATGTCCTTTTGCCAACGGATTATTTACAAAAGCTTTCACAAGTGATTCAATATAGGAATCTTGATGCTTTTGGTGGCCCTGATGCTGCCGGTGAGGATTTTTCTGCTTTACAAAAAGCAATGGACTTTGCGATGACTTCGGTTTGGACAACTGGTGGGATTCGTGGTAAAATGAAAGATCCATCTAAATATCAAGCCCGAGGATTTAATATGGGTGTATCAAAAGCCGTGTTTGAGGCTACCGGTGGTTTTGTAGATCCAAATCAAGGCGAGGACATTGAATGGAGTATCCGAATTAAAAAGGCTGGATTCAAACTTGAATTGGTTCGAGAAGCCTTTGTTTATCATAAACGCAAAAACACGCTCCTTTCATTTGCAAAGCAAGCCTTCTCCTTCGGTAGAAATCGGGTGAATGTATCCAGATTTCATCCCGGTGCAATAAAGCTGGTTCACTGGCTACCTACAGCTTTTTTGCTTTTCAGCCTCAGTATTCCCTTTTTATATTTCCTAAACAAATTCTTATTTCAGATCAGTGTTGGAATATTTTTATTATGGAGCATGGGGGTGATTTTATCCTCATCCTCACAAAACAGCTCAATTAAGGTGGGAGCATTAAGTTGGATTACTTCTATTTTGCAGCTGTGGTCATATGGAGTTGGTTTGCCTTTTGAACTACTAAAAAAAGCTAGTAAAGGTTAATTTCCTTTTTTACAAACAAAGATGATTTCTTCAGAAGGAAGGGCATTTACCTTTAATAGTTCAGAAGGGATTTCCTTCACAAACTTATTCTCTTCAATTTTTATTCCTGACTTTCTTAATCTCTCCGCATAGTCCTTCCCAAACTTACGGACATGATCGCGCTGTCCAAAAATTCGTTCTCGCTCAGCCGGATCAGTAACTGTCTTGTCTTCTAACGTCTTTTCGATAGGATATACAGGCGACTGAAGTATTCCCCAGCCGCTTGGCTTCAATACGCGATTGAACTCAGCACAGGCTTTGAGGTCATCTTCTACATGTTCCAGTACATGGTTACAAAAGACTACGTCAAAGCTATTGTCTGGGAATGGAATATCATGCACATCCATTTTGACTTTAGCCAAAGGTGATTCAATATCAGCTGTGATATAATCCAAGTTGTCTAACCCTTCAAATCGCTCGATAAAGCAATGTTCTGGCGCTACGTGGAGCACGCGAAGTGGAGCGGTGAAAAAATCTGTTTTCTCTTTGAGGAAAAGCCACATTAATCTGTGTCGTTCCAAGGAGAGGCAATTTGGACAAAGCGCATTTGCTCTGGCAATTCGGCCGTAGGGTAGGAATTTCTTATAGCTGTGATCACATACCGGACAAGTGACGTCTTTGCCGGAATTCATCTGGGCAAAAACTTTCATCACCAAGGGACTTACTCGTTGTAGAAGTGGTCTAGGGACATAACGAATAACAAAGCTAATAATGGACTTCATGGTTATTTTGAATCAGCCTGCAAGTTACGCAAAGGGTCAAAAGGAGCGTAATTAAATATAATGTTTTGTCTTTTTTAGATTTTTTAGGATTTGAAGTGCAATAAGATTCTTGTTTGTGTAGAATCAATCAGTATTTTAGTTGATGTGAATTATCCTCCTTTTTCAATCCTAAAAAACAACTTTATGAAGATTAGAAATTTACTTTTTATCAAGACTGTTATTACTCTGGTTTTAGTTTGTTCATCACTTGATTTTGCTGCTGCGCAGGAGACAAAAACTTTCACACTTAAGGAGCTAGTGCAGCAGGCAAAGGATGGTTCACCAGTGGCCCTACGAGCAAAAACAAGACGGGAAAACCGTTATTGGCAGTATAGATTGTTCAGGTCAAATTATAACCCCCAATTGAGACTGACGGGTACGATTCCTCAATATTATCAGGAATTTAATAATATCACGCAGCCAGACGGCTCCATAGAATTCATAGAAGTGAAGCAGAATCTGATGGATTTGGGACTCGGATTGGAGCAGGTGATAGGTGCTACCGGAGGGACAGTGTCTGTGAATACTTCAACCAATAGATTTGATAATTTTCTGACAAATCCAGGACAACCTCAGACCAGGTATTCCGGGGTGCCGATAAGTGTGGCTTTGAATCAGCCGATATTTGCATTCAATCCTTACAAATGGGATAAGAAGATTGAGCCTTTGCTATATGAAGAGAGTAAGCGGGAATATGTACAGGAAATGGAGGAAGTTTCTATCTACGTCACTCAGTTGTACTTCGATTATCTTATTGCCCAAGTCAACTCGGAGATCGCGGCGTCTAACCTGAAGAATACAGAGGATATTTTTGCGATAGAAAAAAAGAGGAATGAATTGGGTGTGACCCCGGAAGATGATCTTTTACAGGTGGAACTGCAGGTTTTAAACGCGCAGCAGGCTGCTGCGCAGGCGCAGGTAGATTTGGAAAGTGCTGCGTTTGCGATGAACTCATTTATAGGCTTGAATCAATCTTCCAATTTGAATCTCGTTTCCCCAATAGATATTCCCGAGTTTGAGGTGAATGTGGAGCGGGCGATAGAGCTTGCCTTTCAAAATAGATCAGAAGCAATAGGATATGAACGGCAGAAAACTGAGGCAGAGTCTCAGGTGGCCCAAGCGCGTGGGCAGCGTTTTCAAGTTCTTTTAAACGCTAGGTATGGTTACAATAACGCGGCTTTTAATTTCCCGGACATATATCAGAATCCAAATACTCAGGCTTTGGTCAGTCTTGGACTGTCAGTTCCGATTTTAGATTGGGGTAGAAATAAAGCCCGCATGTCTATGGCTATGGCAAACCAGGAGCTTGTGGAAAGTACGGTGGCACAGGAACTGATTAATTTTGAGCAGGAAATTTTCACTATGGTAAAGAATTTCTTGATGATAAAGGAGCGTTTGAACGTGACTAAAATCTCTGACGATGTGGCTCAACGCAGGTACGAAATCGCCCTCAAAAGGTATCAGACTGGCAATGTGACCATCACCAATCTGAATATAGCCCAAAATGAAAAAGACTCTAATAAAAGAGCTTTTTATACTTCATTACGCGACTTTTGGATGGCTTACTATGAGCTGAGATCACTTACTTTATATGATTTTGAAAAAGGAGAGTTGTTATATGTACCAGAAGCGAATTAGCCAATAGTAATGAATCAGGAATTTTCGTTGATGAATTTTTCCAGTTTACCCATCTTTTTCTCCAGCTTTTCAATCGACTTCGCTTGCTTTTCAATTTTTTTAGTGATTTTCTCGATGTCATTAGGAGACAGTTTGCCAGCGGAATTTTTCTTTTCAAATTTTTCTCTCAGATCTTGCCGCTTTGCCACTGCTTTTTCATGATCATTTTGGTATTTCTCAATTTTGATCTTCGCTTTCTCAATTTTCTCTTGGGTTTTACTATCTATTCCTGAGGAAATTACTGTTTGAGCGAGAGCTTCAGCGGGCGAAAAGTAGTTTACCCCAACTAAAAGAGCAAATAATAAAATTAGTTTTTTCATGGTTGTCAGTGGTTAAGGTTTTACTGCTTCAATATATAAGTTTTCGGCTTGTTTACTACGTATCCGAATGGTTGGAATCGCCTTTTGGTATGCGTCCAGCTTTTTTCAATGATTCACGAATGATCCATTCGAGCTGACCATTGGTACTACGAAACTCATCTGCGGCCCATTTTTCGATCGCTTTCATCATGTTCTCATCCAGCCGTAGTGCAAATGCTTTCTTCTTTGGCATAATTTATTCCTCCATCCAATTTTTCATGAAGTCCGTCAGTTCTTTGGACTTCATCGTTCCTATCATTATTTTTTTCTTTTCACCCACATCCATGAGAAGCCCTTCGTTTCCTAGTACTGAATAAGCTTTGGTTGTTTTATTGCCTTTGAACCCCCAGCCGCCATAGTCTGTGATAGGGCTATAGGTGATTACTTTACATGATTTTATTTCTTTTTTAGGGAAATGCCTCCATTTTCTAATAAATGGAGTGTATCTAAAGGCGATACTTTTTGCGTCGATTCTAGTTTCAAGTTTTAGATTGAAAATAAGGGCAAATAACAAGGCCATAGTAGCCAAAACTACCCCTAATGCGATTGCCATTTCTTGTTTGTCATTTGAAGTAGCATACAATACTGTAAGTAGTATCAGGATTGGCACCTCCGTCAGTATTATAAAATACATGACCCAGGTGCCGAAATATGTCTGGCTTTCTTTGAAAATCCGATTAGACATAATAGCTATTGGTTTAGTGTGCCGACGTTGAGGACAGGACTTGCACTCTTGTCTGAACAAAGCACTACCATCAGATTGGAGACCATTACAGCTTTTTTCTCGTCATCAAATTCTATAATATCTTTTAATTTTAAATCGGCTAAGGCCATCTCCACCATACCAACTGCACCTTCCACGATCTTCTGTCTAGCCGCTACGATAGCTGTGGCTTGCTGTCTTTGAAGCATAGCAGATGCGATCTCAGAAGCATAGGCCAAGTGCGAAATTCTAGCTTCAATTACCTTGATTCCCGCATGATGAAGACGCTCACTAATTTCTTGCTCCAGTGAATGATTGACATCTTCTACACCAGATCTCAGCGTAACCTCAGCTTCTTCAGCTTCAAAATTATCGTATGGATAAAGTCCCGCCATTTTTCGGATTGCAGCATCTGATTGGAGATGCACAAAGTTTTCATAATCATCCACATCAAAAGTAGCCTTGAATGTATCTTCCACCTGCCAAACTACGATGGTGCCTATCATTACTGGGTTCCCGATTTTGTCGTTCACCTTGACAGGCTTATTCTCGAAGTTTCTCACTCGTAAAGAAATTTTCTTCTTTGTCATAAAAGGATTGACCCAATAGAAACCATTTGCTTTTACACTGCCTATGTAATTACCAAAAAGCAGAAGAACCATTGCTTTATTAGGCTCCACGATGAAAAAGCCTGGAATGCAGACAAAGAATAATAAACCTGCTGCAAAGCCTATTATTGGCTGATCACCTATAAAACTGAAAATAGCTACTGGAATAAGAGCCAGAACAACGAGGATAAGGATATATCCAGAAATAGGTTTAGTTATTTTTTCCATATTATTATGATGTTAAAATGATATCATATTGAATTACGGCATTTTTCAAACAAGGTTCAAATTTTTCGCAAAAAAAATACCCCGATGTTTGTCGGGGTATGTGAATAGGTTTGTTTTCTTATTTTTTCTTAGTAAAGAGGGAGTCCACAAATTCCTTTCGGTTGAAAATCTGTAAATCAGTCATTTTCTCGCCTACTCCAATGTATTTGACCGGGATTTTGAATTGATCCGAAATTCCAATTACCACTCCGCCTTTAGCGGTTCCGTCAAGTTTGGTGATTGCAAGAGAAGTGATTTCTGTGACTTTCGTAAATTCCTTGGCTTGTATAAAAGCATTCTGACCGGTGGATCCGTCCAAAACTAATAGGATTTCGTGTGGTGCATCAGGGATGAATTTCTGCATGACACGCTTGATTTTACCAAGTTCATTCATGAGATTCACTTTGGTGTGGAGTCGCCCGGCAGTATCAATGATGACGACATCTGCATTAGTGTCTACTCCTTGTTTTACCGCGTCAAATGCCACCGAAGCCGGATCTGTATTCATGCCATGAGACACAACAGGTACGCCGACTCTATTTCCCCAAAGGATTAATTGATCTACTGCTGCAGCTCTGAACGTATCCGCAGCGCCTAGGATGACTGACTTTCCTGCGGATTGGAAAAGATTTGCCAGTTTTCCGATAGTAGTGGTTTTACCCACACCATTGACTCCTACTACCATGATGACATAGGGTTTCTTGCCTTCCGGAAGGTCAAAATCCATTAGATCCTGAGAGTTATTTTCCTTTAGAAGGTTTTCAATTTCTTCTTTGAGAATCACATCGAGCTCTGCTGTGTTTACATATTTGTCACGTGCTACTCGTTCCTCAATTCTTCGAATGACTTTGATAGTAGTGTCCACCCCCACATCGGAGGTGATTAGAATTTCTTCCAATTCATCCAAAATCTCATCGTCCACTTTGGACTTGCCAACTACGGCCTTACTGAGTTTTGAAAAAATATTTTCGCTTGATTTCTGAAGGCCTTGATCGAGGCTTTCTTTCTTGTCTTTTGAAAAGAAACCAAAGATTCCCATGGGTATGCGTTTTGAAAGTGGAATATAACGAAAAAGTCCCTGCTGACCGATGGACAGAGGGACTAGAATGCCTTATGCTGCAAAATGCAACTTATTTTTTCAAGGTGTCCTGTACCAAAGGGGAAGGAACCATTTCTTCTCTGAAGGTATAAGCGCCAGTCTTCTCAGATCTAACCGCCTTGATAACTTTGGCGTAAGTTACGCCGCCTTCTTTCTTAAGGGTTGCTACTACTTTCTTAGCCATAATCTTATCGTTTTAACGGAATTGCTTCCGAGCTAAATTATTTAATTTCTTTATGAACAGTTACCTTCTTCATAATTGGGTTGAATTTTTTCAATTCCAATCTTTCAGTAGTATTTTTTCTATTCTTGGTAGTGATGTATCTTGAAGTACCTGGCAATCCAGAAGCTTTGTGCTCCGTGCATTCCATAATCACTTGTACTCTATTGCCTTTCTTAGCCATCTTTGTATTGATTTAAGGGTAGTGACCTTGATTATCTGATTACAATCATCCCGTTATCCTGAGCTTCTTTCAAAACCGCAGTGATACCTTTCTTATTGATAGTCTTCAATGCCTTAGTACAAACTTTCAAAGTGATCCATGCATCTTCTTCTGGAACGTAGAACGTCTTCTTGTGAAGATTTGGGTAGAACCTACGCTTAGTTTTGTTGTTTGCATGGGACACGTTGTTACCTACTCGAGGTCTTTTTCCGGTAATGTCACAAACTTTTGCCATGGTAATGTATAGTAAATTGTATCCGTTTCTGTAATGAGTCTGCAAATATCGGAACTTTTGGGGGATTTGCAACAATGCATTTCAAAAATATTTCCTTTTATCTCAGGCTTTTGTGTAGGGACAGTGTTTACAGCCATTGCCACAGCAATAGCCACGTTTTAAGTGGTATTTTTTTGTAAATACCATTAATCCCTGCTCATTATAATAAAAGTCTTCCGGACTTATTGCTGCTTTTGCGGCAGGCTTCTTGGTATCTTTCATGGTTAGGGCAATGGCAATTACTATATTTGAGCTTATCCAGTCCTTATTATATAGTACACAAAATTAAGAAAAACATGCAGACTATAACTTCAAGTAATCAAGCTATAGCTTTAGAAGATAAATACGGAGCTCATAACTATCATCCATTACCAGTTGTTTTGGCAAAGGGAGAAGGAGTCTTTTTATGGGATGTGGAAGGCAAAAGATATTATGATTTCTTGTCAGCTTATTCTGCTGTAAATCAAGGACACTGCCATCCGCGGATTAAAGATGCCTTAATTGAGCAGGCGAGTACTTTGACTTTGACTTCCCGGGCTTTTCATAATGATGTGCTTGGGCCATTTGAAAAATACATTACTGAATATTTCGGTTTTGATAAAGTTCTTCCGATGAATACAGGCGCGGAAGGTGTTGAGACGGCTATCAAAATTGCCAGAAAGTGGGGGTACGAGAAAAAGGGAGTAGATGAAAATCAAGCAAAGATCATTGTAGCTGAAAATAATTTTCACGGAAGGACTACTACAATCATTTCCTTTTCTAATGACGAGAATGCACGTAAAAACTTTGGTCCTTATACAACTGGTTTTATTAAAATACCATATGATGATGTTGATGCTTTAAAAGTGGCTCTTTCGGATCCTGATGTGGTAGCCTTTTTGGTGGAGCCGATTCAAGGTGAAGCTGGTGTTTATGTGCCTTCTGATAATTATATCAAACAGGCTAAGGCTGCATGTGAAGCAAAAAACGTACTTCTTATTGCTGATGAAATTCAAACTGGAATTGCCAGGACTGGATCGCTTTTAGCAGTTTGTGGGAATTGTACGTGTGAAAAATCATGCGAGAAACAGTCCACTTATACGAAGCCAGATATGTTGATTTTGGGCAAAGCGATTTCTGGCGGTTTCTATCCTGTGTCTGCTGTACTGGCCGATGACCACATTATGGGCGTAATCAAACCCGGTCAACATGGTTCCACATTTGGTGGAAATCCGCTTGGGGCCAAAGTGGCAATGGCTGCCCTAGAGGTAGTTTCAGATGAGAACCTAGCTCAAAACGCCAGAAAACTTGGTGAACTATTCAGAGTTCGTATGCAAATATTGGTTGATCGCTACACTATAGTCAAGCTGGTGCGAGGCAAAGGCCTTCTCAATGCTGTGGTGGTCAATGATACCGAAGAAAGCAGCACGGCCTGGGATATTTGCGTGGCACTAAAAGATAATGGGCTCTTGGCGAAGCCAACTCATGGGAATATTATTCGCTTTGCTCCACCATTGGTGATGACTGAAGAGCAACTTCATGAATGTTGTGATATTATAGAGAAGACCATAGCTGCATTTGAAAAATAATACGTAATCAGTATTTGTAAGAAAGGAAGCCCTCCCTTGTATTTGGAACTTGGGAGGGTTTTTTAGAGTCTTATCCTTAATTTTACGACTTAAATACTTAACCAGCTCATGTTAAAAGCAGTAATTTTTGATATGGATGGCGTCATTTGCCATACCAATCCATTTCACTCCATTGCTTTCCAGCGATTTTTTGCGAAGCGAAATCTAAATCCGACGGAAGCGGAATATGCAGAACATATGTACGGGAAAAATAACGGATACATTCTGAGCCATTTCTTGGGAAGGAAAATTGAAGGGGAGGAGTTGGCTTTGCTGGAAAACGAAAAAGAAGGGCTTTTCAGAGAAATATATAAGGATGAAGTAAATCCAATTAGGGGTTTTATGGAGTTTTTTGCGAAGCTAAAATCTGAAAGATTATTGACAGCAGTGGCGACTTCGGCCCCGCGTGCAAACCTTGATTTAATTATTGGCGCTCTGGATATTGGCAATCAAATGCAATCTCAGCTTGCCTCGGAAGACGTAACTAAGCATAAGCCTGATCCAGAAGTTTACTTAAAATCTGCAGCAAATCTTGGTGTGAAGCCTGAAAACTGTTTGGTTTTTGAAGATTCTTTCTCTGGAGCCAGCGCAGGGCTAAATGCCGGAATGAAAGTGGTAGGGGTACTTTCTAGCCATACGAAGGATCAGCTGCCGAATTGTGATCTTTTTATTGATAATTATGAAAAGTTGGAGGTTTCGACCTTATATTCGTTGTTTGACTAACTGAGATCAGCGTAACAATTTTTTAAATATTTGTTAACATTGAATATACAGTTAACATTAGCTTAATATAGAAAACCGTCTCCAATGTCTTTTTGACTCAATCTATCATAAATCACCCGTTGAAATTTGATTAATTTTTTCGTTTTGTTAATGGATAAATAATATAGGAGACACTTTGAGTAAATATTGAAGTTGGACTTTTGCGGCGCTGTAAATTATCAATTAAAAAACTTACTGTATGCGAATCCACTTCGCTGCAGCAGTTGTCGTCTTGACAATGATCTCAATAAGCGCTTTTGCAAGGGGCGCTGAGGGGGATTCGCTGCCGGCAAAAACATCTGTGCCATCAACTCAAGTTGGATGGTATGACCGTATTCAGCTGAGAGGTTATGCTCAGATGCGATACAACGGTCTTTTTGAAACAAACCCCGATTTGGGCTGTTCTCAATGTGATAAATCATGGGGTACTGGAGGGTTTTTCCTTCGCAGGATCCGGATGATATTTTCTGGACAAATCCATGAACGTATATATATGTATATACAGCCTGATTTTGCTTCGGGAGGCCAAAACTTCGTTCAGATCCGGGATGCCTATTTCGATTTAGGATTAGATGCCAAACAAGAATTCAGGCTTAGGATTGGGCAGTCCAAAGTTCCTTTTGGTTTTGAGAATCTACAGTCCAGCCAAAACCGCCTTCCTTTGGATCGAAATGACGGATTGAACTCTGCTGTCCTTAATGAACGGGATATTGGTTTGTTCTTTTACTATGCACCTACCGAGGTTCGTGAGAGGTTTAAGTACTTAGTTTCCTCTGGTCTTAAAGGTTCTGGGGATTATGGAATGTTTGGCTTTGGTGCTTACAATGGACAAACAGCCAATTTGCCAGAAAGAAACAGAAACTTCCATGTGGTTTCTAGATTTAGCTATCCTATGAAGTTAGCTTCCGGGCAATTCATTGAAGCTTCTTTTCAAGGGTATGCTGGCAAGTTTGTGATCAGTAGAAATCCCCTGACAGACTTTGATCAGGTAGAATTTCCAGAGTTTAGATTCGGGCCGACCTTTGTTATTTATCCTCAGCCATTTGGTCTTCAGGCGGAATTCAACTGGGGAAGAGGACCACAATACAATCCTGAAACCAACGATGTCGAAGACGCTCCCTTGAAAGGCGGCTACGTGTTGGCTTCCTATATGCAAAAAACAAGTAAAGGTGCTATCATACCTTTCACACGTTATCACTACTACTCAGGAGGAAAGAAGTTTGAAGTGGATGCCACTCGACATCGGGTAAGTGAGCTTGAACTGGGGGTAGAGTGGCAATTTCATAAAGCTTTGGAATTGGTCACGATGTACACAATATCAGATAGATCTGCACAGAATTCTCTGGATCCATTGAATAGAGAGAGGGGGGGGCTGCTTAGAATACAGGCGCAGGTGAATTTCTGATCATATTAACCCTAAAAGTAAAAGCATCTTCAATTATGGAGATGCTTTTTGTTTTTATAAAAGGAATGGATAAAAACCATATGGTTAACTTTGGGAGTTCTCAACAGTTAAATAAATCATGCTAAGAAGACCGCGAAGAAACCGTAAATCTGATTCAGTTAGGAATTTAGTGGAAGAAACCAGTTTGTCAGTCAAAGACTTAATTTTTCCTTTATTTCTCATCGAAGGTTCAAATAAGAAAATTGAAGTTCAGTCTATGCCTGGGATTTTCAGATTTTCTCAAGACCTACTTCTTAAAGAAATAGAGGAATGTCTTAAGCTCGGTATCACTGCTTTTGATGTTTTCCCTGCCTATCCGGAGTCTCTTAAAGACCCAGTAGCTTCAGAAAGCTATAATCCAGAGACATTTTATTTAAAAGCACTCCGTGAAATAAAAAAGCAATTCCCCGAAGTCTGTCTGATGTCTGATGTTGCGATGGACCCCTATAGCAGTGATGGTCATGATGGATTAGTTAAAGATGGCAAAATCTTAAATGATGAAACGCTTGAAATTCTTGCCAGGATGTCTTTGGCTCAAGCTGATGCTGGTGTGGATATCATTGGCCCATCAGATATGATGGATGGCAGAGTAGGCTATATCCGTGAGTTGTTGGATGAGAGTGGGTTTACTGACACTTCTATCATGTCATACACAGCAAAGTACGCGAGTGCATTTTATGGGCCTTTCCGGGATGCGTTGGATTCTGCCCCGAAATTTGGAGATAAAAAGACATACCAGATGAATCCTGCAAATTCTCAGGAAGCATTGATTGAAGGAGATCTGGATACTGAAGAAGGTGCAGATTTTTTGATGGTAAAACCAGCACTTTCGTATTTGGACATCATCAAATTGCTAAACGATAATTTCCCACTGCCAATTGCAGCATATAATGTGTCTGGAGAGTATAGTATGATCAAAGCTTCTGCAGAAAAGGGTTGGATCGAAAACGATCGTGCCATGCTCGAAGTGTTGTTGAGTATTAAACGGGCTGGAGCAAAGGTTATTCTTACGTACTTTGCCAAAGAATATGCAAGTCTGGTGAAGTAGGTCTTTGGAATTATATATTTGAGAAAGAAACCGGTATATGCCGGTTTTTTTTGTTGTTAGCTTATGATTATCACCTGTTTTTTCAATAAATGCATTATTTTTTTTACTGTTGGGTGAAATAAATATCAGTAATCTGAAAATTTATATTTTTCGTAAAAACAAACAGTTTGCTAAGAATACTGTTTTTTTCTTTTTTTTAAAATAAAATTCCAAATACGCCTTATTTTTTTCACCAATATTTTGAATTCGCTGTATCGTAATCGGTTTCATAAAATATTATACATCCAAACCAAATATTATTTCTCGTAGTAATAAGTTTACGAAATAGGTATAATTCTTATTTTATTTGCAAAAAATGTAAAAAATGGGTTAAAAATCACATTGAATATCAGTTTTTAATGTATTAAATGTAAAAATGGATTTGTTTTTTTACCAATAATATAATTACATTCGATTCGAGTTTAATACATCAAACCTATCGTAAATTCTGAAATTTGTTCTAAAAACTATATTTAACCTATGAAGTATTTCGCAACACTGTTGGCCCAAGATGTGGCCGCAACAATGGACTTGTCGGCAGAGATTTCTCAAAATCTCCTCACAACAAACAACGTTTGGATGATGCTTTCCACTGCCTTGGTGTTTATCATGCACTTGGGGTTTGCTGGAGTAGAAGCAGGTTTTGGCCAAGCCAAAAACACTGTGAACATCTTATTCAAAAACACTATTACCCCTATCCTCGGTATTTTGTCTTATGCATTTGTAGGATTTTATCTGATGTATCCGGGTTTTGAAACTCCAGGGTGGCTATCATTTGATACAGCTGGATGGAGCATGTTTTGGTTTTCTCCAGGAGATGCTGATGTGACAAGTGGGTATGCAGATGGTGGCTACACCTATTGGACTGATTTCTTGTTTCAAGCAATGTTCGCTGCAACGGCTGCGACTATTGTATCAGGAGCAATCGCTGAGCGAGTGAAATTATGGGCTTACTTGATTTTCACCCTACTATATGTTGGAATTGTCTATCCATTGATCGGTTCCTGGAAATGGGGTGGTGGAGCACTAGATGCAATGGGCTTCTATGATTTTGCAGGAAGTACCTTAGTTCATTCTGTAGGAGGATGGGGAGCATTGGCTGGTGTAATACTAGTTGGTCCTAGAATAGGAAAATATGTAAACGGAAAGACAGTTGATAAGCCTGGATCGAGTGTTCCTTTGGCAGTAATTGGTGTCTTTTTACTTTGGTTAGGATGGTTTGGATTCAATGGTGGCTCCGTGCTATCTGCAGATCCAGCGCTAGTTTCCTTTGTATTGGTGACAACTTGTTTGGCTGCTTGTGCAGGTGGTATAGGTGGATTTCTTGCTGGGAATCTAGTTTTCAAACGCCTCGATCTTGGTATGGTGCTCAATGGAGTGCTAGCTGGACTAGTAGGTATCACTGCCGGCGCTGATGTGATCAATCCTGGAGCAGCGGTTTTAGTTGGTTTTATAGCTGGCATACTAGTAGTGTACTCGGCTGTATTATTAGATAAACTTAAACTTGATGATGTAGTTGGTGCCGTTTCAGTTCACTTGACCTGTGGCATCTGGGGTACGTTGGCAGTTGGTATTTTTTCTACAAACCCTGATCACACCTTCTTCACTCAATTAATTGGAGTAGCCATATGCGGTGTTGCAGCCTTCTCTGCTGCTTTCATCATCTTCTTTGTTCTTAAAAAGACTATTGGGATTCGAGTTTCTGAGGAGCATGAGCGTAACGGTTTGGATTCTCACGAACACGGAATCCGTGGTTACACAATTGTTTACGACGAATAGTCAATCCTTCTACTGCCAAAGAGTTGAGTGCACTCATTCTTTGGCAGTATCACTACTACATTAATTATTATTTATAAACCTATACCTATTAACAACATGAAAAAAATTCAACTACTAATAGTAGCCTTATTATTGATTGGCGCTACAAATTCATTTGCTCAAGATGTAATCATCATAGAAGAAGAGGAGCCTTCTAAATTAACATTTTCAGGCTCTGTAGATGCCTATTTCAGAACAAACTTTAACGGGCCGAATAAGGGAGAGAACTTTCAAGCACCAGCCACATCATTTGGTAATTTGCCAGGCTTTTCACTAGGCATGGCAAATATTATAGCTACGTACGAAGGTGAGAAGGTTGGAGCAGTAGCCGACTTGGTTTTCGGGCCTAGAGGAGAGGATGCTGTATTTGGTTCTCCTTTATATGCAGGTGGAATGGCCGGTAGTTCTCAGATCGTTAATCAATTGTATGTGTATTGGAATGTAAGTGATGTGGTTACTCTAACTATGGGTAACTTCAATACATTCCTTGGATATGAGGTGATCTCACCAACAGCCAATTTCAATTATTCTACTTCTTACATGTTCTCCTATGGACCATTTTCTCACACAGGATTGAAAGCGGACTTTGCATTATCTGATAATTGGTCTTTGATGGCTGCAGTGATGAACCCTACTGATATGACAGAATTTAATCTAATGGGTACTTATACCTTGGGTGCACAGTTAGGATATTCTACAGATGCTGGAGGGGCTTATTTGAACTTCGTATATGGGGATCAAGATGGAAAGCTTGATGCAGATGCTCCTTTGGTATCTGGACAATCTTCCATGGGAAGTCTTTTTCAGGTGGATTTGACAGCTGGGTTTGATGTGTCAGAGTCTATCTATGTTGGCTTGAATACTACATACAATACTACTTCAGCTGGTGAGCAATTCACTGGTTCTAGTGTATCTGATTTGGATGGTGACGGCTCGGGTTTTCTAGGATTTGCCGGGTACCTTCAAGCTACTACTTCTGATATATTCTCAATTGGAGTTCGAGGTGAATACTTCAGTGTTTTCAACGGTGGACTTGGTGGGGTAGTAGGCTTAGACACTCAAGGTGATGGAAGTGTTTTTGCAGCAACTCTTTCTGGAAATGTAAGAGTTCATAAAAACCTTACGTTGATTCCTGAGTTGAGAATGGATTCTATGAGTGAAGATTTTTTCACTGATAACGACATGAATGCTAGTAAAAACCTTACCTCCTTTATGTTGGCTGCGGTTTTTGCTTTCTAAAAATACAAACAGGGTCTATTGTTAATTTTAAAGCCGGGATGGATTTCATCTCGGTTTTTTATTTTTTAGGCAATTTGGTCTAAAAATGGTTCTTTTTGATGTCAGCTTTGTCAGGAATTGTGGTGGCTTATTTAAATTTAGGTTTGATATTTAACTGAATAAAATAAGTTTTATGAATATTTGGAAAATATAATTTTATCATTTGTCAAAAAACATTTAATAAGTACTGATTTTACGTAACTTTTTTTTACCTCTGTAGTATAGTACACTAAGAGCAACTTAAACTATACTTGTTATGAAAAGATCGGTATTATTACTCGCAGTTATGATGGTATCGGCAGTGGGATTTTCACAATCAACCTTGAAAGGTCCAAAAGCTAAGAACGCATCAGCGACTGAACGCTATGCAAATGCTAAACCAATGAAATTCTACACGGTACCTGACGATACAAAGGGTCCATTGGCAAAGAATCAAAAGGTTTGGAAACAAGAGGATGGAACTACCAAGACGATATTCGTCAGAAGAAAAGAGCCTTTGAAAGGGCCTAAAGCAAAAAATAGAAAAGTTTGGGAAGATTAAGAGTCCCTTTATTATTCAATATTCATACAAAAAGCTCGGTTGGTTCCGAGCTTTTTTCATTTATAAATCCTGCTCTCTTTCAAGCATTAATATTGCTGCTTGAGAAATGATAAAGTATTTATCTCCCTCATAAATAACCTCATGAGCTCCAGAAAGCAGGAAGATTGCCAAGTCACCTTCTTTTGCTTGCAGAGGTACATATTTCACTTTTTCTTCACTATCCATCCAGGGTTCGTGGTCATCAGTAGCGACAGGAATTGGATATCCTGGTCCCGCTTTGATGATGTAACCTTGTTGTACTTTTTCCTTTTCCTGAACTCCAGGTGGTAAATATAAGCCTGAACCTGTTTTGGCATTGGGCTTTTTCAGGCGAATTAAAACTCTGTCACCAACTACTATGAGTTTCTTTAGTTTATTGTCAGATGTCAATTGCATTGTAATAGTATGCTAGAGTGAAAATGAATGAATCAAAATTCCTGATTCTTAGGTCATGTTTTTTGTCCTTTAACTAAAAAGGCACCTGCTTTTACACAGGTGCCAGTATTAGTTGGTCTAGCTTTTTAAGCTATTATTTTTTCTCTTCTTCGCTTACTTCTTCGTAATCGACGTCAGATACTCCATCACCAGCCTCAGCAGAGCCAGATCCAGCATTTGGGTCAGCTCCAGCTGCACCAGCGCCTTCAGCTCCAGCAGCGTTGTACATTTCTGTAGAAGCAGCTTCCCAAGCTTTGTTCAATCCTTCCATTGCAGTATCAATGCCTTCAATGTTTTGAGATTGATGAGCAGCTTTAAGAGTTTCAAGTGCTTCAGAGATTGCAGTTTTGTTTCCTTCGGAAAGTTTATCTCCGTATTCTTTCAACTGCTTCTCAGTTTGGAATACCAAGCTATCAGCCTGATTCAACTTGTCGATTTTCTCTTTTTCAGCCTTATCTGTAGCAGCATTAGCTTCAGCTTCAGACTTCATTCTGTCGATTTCTTCCTGAGAAAGTCCTGAAGAAGCTTCGATTTTGATCTTCTGCTCTTTGCCAGTTCCCTTATCTTTCGCAGATACATTTAGGATACCGTTAGCATCGATATCGAAAGTTACTTCGATTTGAGGTACGCCTCTTTGTGCTGGTGGAATGTCAGAAAGCTGGAATCTACCTATGCTTCTGTTATCCTTAGCCATTGGTCTTTCTCCCTGAAGTACGTGGATGTCCACAGCTGGTTGATTATCCGCAGCAGTAGAGAATGTCTCCGACTTCTTAGTAGGAATAGTTGTGTTAGCTTCGATCAATTTGGTCAATACTCCACCCATTGTTTCGATGCCTAGAGATAGAGGAGTTACATCCAAAAGAAGAACGTCCTTCACTTCACCTGTCAATACACCACCTTGAATTGCAGCACCGATAGCTACTACTTCATCAGGGTTAACACCTTTAGAAGGCTTCTTACCAAAGAATTTTTCAACTTCTTCCTGGATTTTTGGAATTCTTGTAGAACCACCAACCAAGATTACTTCGTCGATATCTGATGGGCTCAAACCTGCGTCAGCTAAAGCTTTCTTACAAGGCTCCATTGATCTTCTTACTAGGTCTTCGGAAAGTTGCTCAAACTTAGATCTGCTCAATGTTCTGACCAAGTGCTTAGGACCTGTTTGAGTTGCAGTGATATATGGCAAGTTGATTTCTGTAGAAGCAGAACTAGAAAGTTCAATCTTAGCTTTTTCAGAAGCTTCCTTCAATCTCTGTAGCGCCATTGGATCTTGTCTAAGATCGATTTGCTCTTCAGATTTGAATTCTTCAGCTAGCCAGTTCATGATCACCTGATCAAAGTCATCACCACCCAAGTGAACATCACCGTTGGTAGATTTTACTTCGAATACACCGTCACCAAGTTCCAAAACTGAGATATCAAATGTACCACCACCAAGGTCATACACTGCAATCTTCATGTCTTGGTGCTTCTTGTCCATCCCGTATGCCAATGCCGCAGCAGTAGGCTCGTTGATGATACGCTTCACTTCCAGACCAGCGATCTGTCCAGCTTCTTTGGTAGCCTGACGCTCGGAGTCATTGAAGTAAGCAGGTACGGTAATCACCGCTTCAGTCACTGCTTGTCCCAAGAAATCTTCTGCTGTAGTCTTCATTTTCTGAAGGATCATTGCAGAAAGCTCTTGTGGAGTATATGATCTGTCACCAATTTTCACAGCAATCGTGTCGTTGGCTCCTTTTTCTACTTTATATGAAGCATGCTTTTTCTCCTCAGATACTTCAGAGAATTTCTTGCCCATAAATCTTTTAACAGAAGAAATAGTGTTCTGAGGGTTAGTTATCGCCTGACGCTTTGCAGGATCACCCACTTTACGCTCACCGTTTCCGTTGTCAAGGAAAGCCACAATTGAAGGTGTGGTTCTTCTTCCCTCACTGTTTTGAATGACTACAGGTTCGTTACCTTCCATCACTGCTACGCAGGAGTTGGTTGTTCCTAAGTCAATGCCTATGATTTTTCCCATGATTATATATTTTTAAGTTATTTCTAATGGATACTACTCCCTTTCTTCAATGGATGTGCCATCTGAGTTTTCAGCAGTTTTTGTGTCACATTGGCAGAAAAGTTGACATGCGGATAGTCAGTGTACTACTGAATTGTCATTTTCATGTTCAAATGAAATCTACAAATTGACAGTTTTTTAGAAATATATCAGATCGAATTGCAACCTATTGGCGGCCTTTTGCATCTATTACGTAGAATGAAACCATTTTTTAGGGGAAATATGAAAGAAAGATGCCGATGGAGCCTAGTGTTTATCCTGGGAATGGCAATACTTACAGCAAACAGAGAATTGGAAATTGTGCCTACCGCTTGGTCTTTTATAAAAGGCTTTGTGCCTGCGTTATCAAGTTTTTTTATTTGAAATAAGAATTTCCAAAGCAGGCTCTTATTTTTAGAGTATGCTAGATTCCCTGACTATTCAAGACCTATACATCTATCCAATCAAATCACTGGCGGGAGTTCGCGTTTCCGAGGCTAAAGTGGAGGAAAAAGGCTTTAAGTTAGATCGCCGATGGATGCTGATAGATGAGGAAGGTCAGTTTGTCTCTCAGCGCAAATTTCCGCTTATGGCTATGCTTCAAGTCGAAATAGGAGCTGATTCATTAGTCGTTTATCATATTTCTCATCCCGGAGAGATGATACACATACCATTTGATAAGGAAGTCGAAGAGCTAACTTCGGTTATTGTGTGGGATGATGCGATGCCTGCCACACTTGTTGATTCTCAGATCGACAAGTGGTTTACCAAAGCTTTGGGAGTCAATGTCCGTTTAGTAAAAATGCCGAATTCAACGGAGCGAAAAGTAGATTCAAGATATGCGGTAAACGGAGAATCAGTAAGTTTTGCAGATGGAATGCCTTATTTGATAATCGGCCAGAAATCACTGGAAGACCTCAATTCCAAATTGGATGAAATGGTGCCTATGAATCGCTTTCGGCCAAACATTGTTTTCACCGGTGGGGAAGCTTTTGAGGAGGATTCATGGAAAAAAATACGAATAGGACAAGTTGACTTTCAGGTCATAAAACCATGCGCGCGATGTGTGATGATCACAGTCGAGCAGAATACTGGTGTAAAAGGGGTTGAACCGCTAAAAACCTTGGCTACCTATAGAAAAGTTGGCAACAAAATATTTTTTGGGCAAAATATGGTGGCTTTATCCAACGGGACCATCAAAGTCGGAGACAAACTCACAGTGGAGTAATTCCGATTATAAATCAAGCAAAGAAGCTCCTGTAGATAGCTATTAAACAGAAAATTCTGACTCTGGAGAAGCAGGATAACTCTGTAGACTCCGCGAATCCCGGTAGCTATCGGGACTCTGTGTTCGCCGCTGTTATTCTATTTGAAATCTTTCACTGTCTGTATGAAAACTTTGACCATTTCTGGATTGATATCTGGATACACTCCATGGCCTAGATTGGCGATATGTCGAGTTCCACGGAATTGCTCCATCATGCTGATCGTTGCTTGGCGCACTTGGTCGGCAGTCCCATAAAGAGCCGCTGGGTCTAGATTTCCTTGCAAAGTTTTATCTGAACCTATAAGTTTTCTTGACTCAGCTATTCCCATATTCCAATCCAATCCAATCGTCTCACAATTTAATTTCCCCATTTCCTCTCTGGCAAAGAATGCTCCTTTAGCAAAAACGGTTTTAGGAACTGAAGTAATCGCGTCACATATTTGAGCGATATATGGAAGAGAAAATTCTGCGTACTGCTTTGGGCCAAGTATTCCTGCCCAACTATCGAATAGTTGAATTAATTGAGCACCAGCTTCGATCTGAGCGTTTAGATAATTGATCGTACTTTCTGTGATCATCTGAAGCAGTTGGTGTGAGAATGCAGGTTGAGTATAAAGCATTTCCCGTGCAGCAGAGAAAGTTTTGCTACCATGACCTTCTACCATATAGGAAAAAATAGTCCACGGAGCCCCCGCAAAACCAATCAAAGGAACTCGGCCATTCAATTCTCTTTTTGTGATACGAATAGCATCAGTCACATATTGAAGTTCAGATCCGTCAGATACATGTAGTTTTTTTAGGTCAGCTTCAGATCTAACAGTATTTGGAAATAGGGGACCTCTTTTCTCCACCATTTCATAAGGCAATCCCATCGCTTCTGGAATCACCAAGATGTCCGAAAATATAATCGCAGCATCCACGCCAAGCAGATCTACCGGCTGAATAGTTACTTCTGCAGCAAGTTCTGGGGTTTGAGCAAGCTCAATAAATCCACTGACACTTTCTCGTACTTTTCTGTACTCAGGCAAAATTCTCCCAGCCTGGCGCATCAGCCATACTGGAGTTCTTTCTATAATTTCGCCTTTCGCGGCTCGAAGTAAAAGGTCATTCTGTAAATGCATGGGGCAAAGATAAGCGCCAAATTATATATGGCTTGGAAAATTGACACATAAAAAAGCTGGAACAATGAATTTCATTGTTCCAGCTTGTGGTAATCGAGTTGGTTTAGGTAATGTATTTGATTGAATATTACTCGATGCGCTTGAAATCTGAGTCACTTAAGCCCAAGAGTTTTGTGACGGTATTATAGTCAGTCAGGTCAATTCTAGCATTGGCAGAGAGAAGTTCTCCAGGCACTACTACAACTCTGAATAACTGATTGTCTGTCCATTCTGGCCCTAGTAAACTATAGTCAAGCGGTCCATCTAGAAATAATCTAAAGTCATTGTTAGTAAAATCATAATTATACATCAGAACTCCTTCTTCGAAGAAAACGGTTTGCGGGAGTGCTCTCCAAATCGGGCTAGTTCCGTTTGCATCCCATTGGATAAATGCTATAACCATGTCCCCATCAATAATTGCAGGATTAAAATCACGGATTTCTTCGAAGTTGTTTCCTTCGTTGAAATCAATTTCCAGCTCAAATACCTCAGATAATATATTGATCCCAGGTTCTCCTATAGGGCCTGGAATGCCTTGAGGCCCTTCTGGACCTTCACATGATTGGAATATGAACATTCCAAAAAGCGCTAAAATTAATAAGTTGATATTTTTCATAGTCGTAGTTTGTTAAGGTTAGCAAACTGTTTTCACGAATTGTGCCATGAATAGGTTGGCTTAAATTCCTTAACAAATTTTTACTTAACTGGTGCTATGACTTGAACTTCGTTTTCTGAGATGATTCTGTCGATATAAATACCGCTTAGCGCTAGGTTATTTTCTTTGGCAAATTCTGACAGCTTTTCCTTCACTTTCTCAGGGTCTGGCATTACCCACTTATTACTTTTGATTTTGGCTAGGAGATAGCTGTTGTTTTCAAAAGATCTAAATTCCATGTCAGCGAGAGGTAGGATTTGATTGATTCCTACGAAAACTACCATTGTATCTAATTTGCCGGCTGGCTCTACTTCGTAGATTGTATGAAGGTAACTCCCTGGGTGTAACCCTTTTTGGGCTTCCATTTTCTTGAATATTTCCCCTAATTCCTCATTCCCTGGCGTTCCACGATAAGTAATTCCTGCAAGATTTTCAGGTTTGTTTTCTATGAGTGTCACCTCAATAGGAGTGTTGCCACCCAATTTGCTAAAGCCCCAAAAACCCAAAACAGTGAGTGTAGAGATCAGCGCTACACCTAAAACCACGAACTTTTTCATGTTTAGAAAAGATAACGGACTCCAATTCCACCCTGTCCTTTAATATGGCCAATGCGATCGATTAGTTCCAAGAAAAATCCTGCTTCTCCGAAAACTGAGATTGGAACTTCATCAAAGTAATACTCGGCACCAATAAATGCCTCAGGTCCAAAATCCACATTGGTTCGACTGTCATTCTTTATCATAGAAGAGTTTTGACCATCTGCATAGGAATAAGTTACATTGGTTGTCCTCAATTGTACTCCAGCTCCACCATAAGCCATCAAGTAGCCTTCGGTGATCCCAAATACATCCGTGATATCCTCGTGATAGGCAGAGCGCACATTGAAAGAAATTCCTTTTTTGGCACTATGGGAGATGTAAAACGCATTGGATTCAGGAAGATTGCTTTCAAAGTCCTTTTGATAATAGCTAGCGCCATTGATCCCAGCACTGCCGATCATCCCTTCGATAGAAATGTATTCGGTAAGAAAGTCTTTGTACGTGATAGAAAGCGGCTCTCCAAGACGGATGCCTACTCCTCTCTCCTGTGCAAAACTGATCACTGGTAGCAATAGCAAAAGGATAATTAATTTGAATTTCACTTTAAATGTTGGTTTAGGATTAGAATTCAAAATCAGGCTAGATTGCCATTGTTTTGAGTTGCATCTGATGCAATTGAGTGTAGTAACCACCTAATTCTAATAAAGCATCATGTGTGCCAGTCTCGACAATTTCGCCTTTGTGTAGTACAATAATTTTATCTGCCTTCTGGATGGTAGAAAGTCTATGGGCAATTACGATAGAGGTCCTTCCCGTCATCATAGTTTCTATAGACTCTTGAATCAGTTCTTCAGTTTCTGTATCTACAGAAGAGGTAGCTTCATCCAAAATGATAATTTCAGGATTGTAGACCATCGCCCGAACGAAGGATATTAGTTGTCGCTGCCCCACAGAAAGGGTAGCTCCACGCTCCATGACATTGTAATCCAGTCCACCTGGAAGTCTTTCTATGAATCTTTTTGCGCCAGCAAGCTCAGCAGCATACATCACCTGCTCCCGGGTGATATCTGGATTACCTAACGTGATATTGTAGAATATTGTATTGGAAAAAAGGAAAACGTCCTGTAAAACTACTCCTATATGCTTACGCAAAGTATCTAGTTCAAATTCACGGATGTCATGTCCATCGATGGAAATATGTCCTTTGTTGATTTCATAAAATCTGGAAATCAGATTAATTATGGAAGACTTTCCAGCTCCAGTAGCCCCAACCAATGCAACCGTCTGGCCTGACTCGACTTCGAAACTGATGTCTTTCAGTACATAGTCTTCATCGACATAGGCAAACCAAACATTTTCCAATTTGATGCTCCCTTTGACTTTTTCAGGGCTAAAGTCACCTTCATTTGCAATATGCTCGTTGCTTTCCAGCAATTTGAAAATACGGGAGGAGCTAACAACCCCCATTTGAAGGGTATTAAATCTATCCGCAATCATTCGGATAGGTCGGAAGAAAAGCTGCAGGTACATGATGAAGGAAATCAAAACTCCTATTTCGATGTCCATTCCTAAAACACCCACTGCGCCATACCAAACGACTAGTCCGATCCCGATTGCCTGAATAATTTCGGCCACCGGGAAATAAATAGAATAATATAGGACAGAGCGGATATGTGCTCTTCGGTGTTCCTTATTAATCTCCTTAAATTTCTCAAACTCTCGTTCCTCTCGGTTGAAAATCTGCACGATGTTCATGCCTGTGATATGTTCTTGAAGAAAGGAATTTAGGTTTGAAACGGCATTTCTGACATCATTAAAGGTCACTTTGATTTTTTCCTTGAATACGTAGGTGGAAATAATCATCAATGGCAAGGTGGACAAACTCACTAATGTTAGTTTCCAGTCAATGTAAAACATGACTCCAAGGATGGTGACTAACTGAAGTAAATCACCGATGATTGCTGCCAATCCTTCAGAAAAGACGTCAGCGAGTGTTTCTATATCTGAAATATTTCTTGTGACCAATCGTCCGATTGGCGTATTATCAAAGAATTTTAAGCGAAGCTTAAGAAGGTGCTTATAAAGCTTCACACGTATATCACGAATGATGATCTGACCAATCCAGCCAGAATAATACGTATGGGCCCATTGCACGAAGGCTTGGAGAATCATCAAGCCTACGAGTAGATAGATGATTTTCAAAAGACCTTCAGCATCTCCCACAGCTACGTAATCATCAATCGCTACCTGAATAAAATAAGGTCGAGTAGGCGCCAAAATAGCCAGTGCGATCGTGAGAAAGATCAGAAAATAGAACTGTGCTTTGTATGGTTTTACAAAGCCGTATAGCTGCTTGAGTACTTTCGAATCGACGATTTCGCCGGAGGATGATTTTTCTTGTTCTAAACTCAAGGTAAACTAGTCTAAATAAATGTCTTCTGAATATTCTATTTTGCTGAAAAACAACCCGTTAGCAGGAGCTGATTTTCCTGCTTTCTTCCGATTCCGCGATTCTATAATTTGGTGCATTTCCTCAGGTTCCATTTTCCCGAGTCCAATATCAACAAGTGTTCCCACAATTGCTCTTACCATTCCACGCAAAAATCGGTTTGCAGTTATATGAAATTGCAATTCTCCGTCTTTTTGTTCCCAATGCGCTGATTTTATTTCACAGCGAAAATGTTTCACAGCAGTATGCACTTTGCTGAAGCACTCAAAATCATTATACTCAAGGAGGATTTTCGCTGCCTCATTCATTCGAGTTATATCTGGGTTGAAATAGTGTCTCCAGACGAAATCTTCGACAAAGGGGCTTTTTTGTAAAATCATTCTATAAACATAAGACCTGCTTTTGGCACTGAACCTTGCATGTGCGTCGGGTTTTACTTCTCGTATAGAATTTATAGAAATGTCTTTGGGCAAAATTCCATTGATTGCACGAATGAATTTCTCTCGATCTATTTCCTGATCTGTATCAAAGTGGCAAACCTGCATGCTCGCGTGCACACCGGTATCTGTGCGACCCGAGCCCATCACAGAAACTCTTTCTCTGAAATAAGTTGAAAGCCCAGCCTCCAAAGCTTCTTGAACAGTAAATGCATTTTCCTGGATTTGCCAGCCATGATAGCGGGTGCCTTTGTAGCTTATGTCCAAGAAATATCTTTTGCTCTCACTCATACGGCTGCAAAGATACTATTCCCATTCAAATCAGCGCGAGAAACCTGCTTTCCTTGTTAATGAAGTCATAAGACCTTTTCTTTGCCAAAAAATCAGAAAGAAATGATCCAGCGCTTACAATCAATTTTCCTTTTCCTTGTGGCAGTTGCCATGGGTTTGACTTTAGGCTTAGACCTTTGGACTCAAGTAGTGGCCGATTCCGGTGAAACATGGAAACTCAATGCTTTGTTTATGATCCAAAGTAGCTCTGCGGGAGAAATAGTCCAGTCTTCTTCCAATTGGTATATAGCAGCATTGGCAGCATTTGTTGGACTCATGGCTATAATATCGATTTTCCAATACAGAAATCACGGCAGACAGATGATGATTAATATGATCAATTCCCTGTTTATGGTTGGTTTGGTTGCGATTGTTTTTTTGACCACCAATGGTGTGAATAAAGAAATCGGAGCAGCGGACAACGGTTCATATCAAATTGGCTTCTGGGCAATTTTGGTAGCAATGGTTTGTAATATGCTTGCAAATCGATTTATCCGAAAAGATGTGGCTTTGCTGAAATCTGTGGATAGAATCAGATAATTGAGACATTAGATATAAGTAGCAAGACGTTAGATTTCTCTTAACGAGCGACGTAGAAGAGAAGCAATCTCAATAAAAAGCACAATCCAATAAAGCCAGCAACTCGCTGGCTTTATTGGATTTAAAAGGTTCGTTGTACTGCTTCTCCAAAAGCAGCATCCAATCACTTTTTCTACCAGAACCTCACCCCAACTGTGGGATAGAAGGTTTTGAAATTTTCTGTAGCAATCACACCTACTTGAATGGAGATATGTTTGCTTAATTTTCTGTTGTAGTATGCCTGCATGGTGGTTCCATTGAAAAGTTGGCTTTTGTTTTCATTGATCAGATAGCCTACGCCGAATGTGTTTCTTCTTTGTTTATCTGTGTTTCCAAATTCCCAAACAAATTCAGCATTTGCAAACCAATTGCTATTGACTTTGACATTGTTCTCTACTCGGTCAGGAAAATAAATAGTATTGGAGATGGATCCGCCTAGGGAGAAATTTCTCCAATTCAAATGAGCTCTGAACCCCACAACTGGAGTGAAATCTCCTCCTGTGAAATCTAACCCAACGGGAAAGGTCATTTCCAGACTATCGACATACGGCACATATTTTTTCTCAATTTGATATTTCACATTCTTCAGAGAAGTAGGCTGAAAGTTTTCGCCTATTCTATAATATAGTGTGGTGAACTCTGGAAAGTCGGTCGCTTTGCGAAGTAATGGCTCAAACTCTTCCGTCAACCCTTCTGCTGTGAATTCAGTTTTGTTGAAATAAAGCACCAAAGCGCTTTCATTTGGAAAATCAAAAACCAAGGTGTCAGTGATCGGCCAATCCCGGTCTAGCCATTCCTGTAGATTCTTTGAGAGGCCGTTTTCAAATTCCTGGCTATAAGTTTGAAATGTGCATAGCAATGCCAGGAAAGGAACTAGAAGTAGTCGTTTCATGATTTTATTTATTAGAAAGGTTTAAATGATTACTGTTTGTGGAAATTAATCTTAATCGAGTTTTTGCGTTGGTTCGCAAGTCCTAATTGCCCCGTAGAAATGTCCTCAGGAGTACTTGAACCAAACTTTGTTTGGAGTTTGGTTTTTTCTTGGATTCCCCATGATATTCGAACTTTATGAAGGGTTTGTGTTTCGTCTTTTTCAGGAGCAGGAGGTATAATAACCTCTGATATTAAGCTGGATTCAATTTCGATTTCTGGTAATTCAAGTGTCGGAATCTGGATAGTAACTGGAGAAATCCTAGTGGATACTTTTTGTTCAGGAACATTAGTGATCGATTCTTTAGCTTCATTTTGCGTCGGAATTTCCGCTTTTGATTTGATTTCAACAGGTTCTGATTTTGCAGGGATATTCAGTTCTGGAGTCTTTACCGTGATATCAGTTGTCAGTGGAGTTACCACAGTATTTTCTCTAAATTCTAAATAGGCAATACCAGTCACTGCTAAAATCAAAGCAATAGAAGCTGCCACCATTCCATATTTCCAAAGTGGAATTACCGGAGTCTTTTGATCCAATTTGCTTTCAATTGAATCCCAGAGATCTGCTTTTGGCATCTTCACAGGAAGATTAGGGACATGCTCCTTCACCTGCGAATCGAAATCCTTCCGCTGCTGGATTTTACTCCATAAATCAGGTTTTGGTTTGTGTGATTTCATGCCTGAAGAAGTTTAGTGATGCGCCTTTTCAATAGCGTTTTTGCATAATTCAATTGGGATTTTGAAGTGTTTTCTGATATACCCAGCATAGCGGAAGCTTCCTTATGTGAATAACCTTCAACCGCCAAAAGCAGGAATACGGCTTTTGCCCCAGCGGGTAAACTCTCTATTGCTTGATCGAGCAATTCGGCATCAAACCAAGAATCAAAATCTTCAACTGAATCCATTACAGCCTCTTCAATTGGTTCAAAATGGATTTTCTTTCGGCTTTGCAAAATTGCCTTTCGGATCGTGATTGTTTTCATCCATGAGAGCAAAGCCTCAGGATGCTTCAGCGAATGGATTTTCTGGAAAATCTCAACATAAGAATCCTGTAAAACATCATTGGCCTCATCCTCGTCATTCACAATTCTGTAGCAAGCTGAGTAAAGCATTCCTTTGGTCAATTCAAAAAGCTGAAACTGCGCTGACCTGTCGCCTTTGAGGACGCTTGTGATTAGGTGAGTGTCTAGTTTTTGAAGATTCATTGAATTGGCTTATACTTGAAAGAGATGCTTTGTTGGCAAAAGGTTGGAATGGAACTCAAAGTTTTTTTTCAGACTTATGCCATTTTACAAATTATTTTCGGGGACCACTGAAATATTGGTAATTTCAAGCATAGCTAATAGCCCCTATTAACAATAATTATATGAAACTCGAAACACTCGCCATCCACGGAGGAAATATTGTAACAGATTCAGAAAAGCCAGTAATACAGCCGATCACCCTGAGTACTACATTTATTCATCAGCCAGACTCGATGATTTATTCCCGGGCTAATAACCCGAATCGCCATGCTTTAGAGAGGCTATTGGCAGGTTTGGAAAAAGGGGCTGATGCAGCAGCATTTTCCTCTGGCAATGCTGCAGGTGTAGCGGTGTTCCAAGCTTTAGAGCCTGGCTCCCATATTATCGCTCCTGATGATATGTATCATGGGTTGAAAAATGCTATTCTCTCGATTTTCAAAGGGATTCTGGAGGCGACTTTTGTGGATATGACAGATTTAGCAAAAGTGGAAGGGGCATTCAAGGAAAACACAAAATTGGTTTGGGTAGAAACGCCTTCCAATCCCTTGTTGAAAATCACAGATATTGCTGCTGTTTCACAATTGGCCAAGGAAAAAGGAGCAATGCTTGCTTGTGATAATACTTTTGCTACACCTGTCTTTCAAAATCCAATTGACTTTGGTGCTGATATCGTCATGCATTCCAGTACCAAATATTTTGGAGGCCATTCAGATATTTTAGGTGGCGCTTTGATTACAAAGGAAGCTGATGAATTTTGGGAAAAAGTGAAGAATGTTCAGATAGGTGGAGGTGCAGTACCATCTCCCATGGATTGCTATTACTTATGCCGAAGCATCAAAACCTTACCTTATCGGATGAAGGGGCATGCTGAACATGCGATCGTTTTGGCCAATTTTCTATCTACACACGAGTCTGTTGAAAAAGTTTATTATCCTGGGTTGAAAAACCATCCCGGTCATTTAATAGCCGCCAATCAAATGACTGGGTTTGGAGGAATTTTATCTTTCCAGGTGAAAGGAGAAGCATCCGACGCAGATTTCATTATTTCTAAGCTTAAATATTTTACGAATGCTACCAGTCTCGGAGGCGTAGAAAGTTTGATTGAGCGTAGAGCAGCGTCTGAAGGGCCAGATACCTTGACACCTCAGAATCTGATCCGAGTGTCCGTCGGGTTAGAACATTTATATGATTTGCTGGAAGATATGGAAGAGGCATTGCACTAAAAAAAAGGGAGTAGATCAATTTCTACTCCCTTTTTTTGAATTTAGTTGTACCAGTTTCTCAATCGAACATCTACATTGGGAGCAGATTCATTGACTAAGGTCTTGAATTTTTCTACATCGCTCAACCCATTTGTTCCCCTGTAGTGATAAGGGTAGACAATAGAAGGCTTAAATTCAGAAACTGCACTTGCAGCCTGATCCACATCCATCGTGTAAGGCAAGTTCATGCACACAAATGCTACATCAATATTTTTAAGCGCTCTCATTTCCGCAATGTCTTCAGTGTCTCCTGAGATATAAAACTGCTTGCCTCCTAAGAGAACAATGTATCCGTTTCCGCGGCCTTTTGTATGTGGAGCTTTCGTACTTTCTGGCAAATTATACATTGGTATTGCTTGGATCCTAATCCCATTGACAGCTTTAGATTGATTATTCGACAAAATGATGAGGTCTTTTCCTGTTCCTTCAGCAAGCTGGTCAGCAACAGCTTGAGGTGCGATGATGGTCACTTCGGATAGATCTAATCCATCTAGAGTTTCCTGATTGAGATGATCTCCGTGAATATCTGTGATCAGCACCAAAGTCGGCTTTTTCTGTCCGTCGAAAGCAGCAGCACCGCCATAAGGATCTACATAAATTACTTGGTTGTCATGCTCCAGCACTAAGGTGCCGTGAGTGATTGGGTTGATGGTGATGTCTCCTTTTTTTGCGGGGATTATGTCTTGGGAAAATGCTCCAAAGGAGATGAAAATCATCAATAAGGTTAAGTTCTTCATAGTTGTAAAGTGAATAGTTGTTTAGTTTAATAAGAGAAAGAAAAGCCTAGCAAAGTGAAATCAAGAAGATTTAGCCAAAGTACCCGATTCCTTTTGCCATCAATCCAGCTAATAAAGGAATGATAATTAATAGCAGGAGTTCAAACCTCAGGAGCATAAAAATTGTTTTTGGGATTTGAACAATCTCTTCAGGATCCCCTTTTGCTTCTTTGATAAAAAATACGGTTGGATAGATGGACAAAATTCCAATTAGGGCAAAAAGTGTGATTTTGATATGGAAGATGAAGTTGTGGGTGTAAAACTCAGTAGGTTTACCGTATCCACCCAACCAAAGTGTAAGCCCAACGGCCAAAAGTGTCAGAGCTCCCATTCCATAAACTCCATCTATGGTTGCCAGTCGCTTGATTTTTTTTCGTGTCAGTTCTTTTTTCAGCAGAAGATGCTCTGACACAAGTGAACCCACAATAGCAAATATGCTGATGAAGTGAAGGTAGCGGAGGAGAATTTCTAGGGTCATAAATTGATTATTTCAAATTTTAAACTTCAAATTTTCCTCACCCCGCCCAGCCTTCTCGATCCAAACTTCGATACTGGATAGCCTCAGCCAAATGTTCGACTTTGATTTCTTCAGTTCCAGAAATATCAGCGATGGTCCTGGCTACTTTCAGAATTCGGTCATAGGCTCGTGCGGATAACCCAAGGCGCTCCATGGCCGTTTTTAAGAGCATTTTTCCGGCTTCATTGATTTGACAGATTTGTTTGGTCAAATGTGAGGGCATCATGGCATTGCAGAAAACCTCGGGATTTCCTTTAAATCGTTCCTTTTGCCTTTCTCTGCCTTTGATCACTCGTTCTCTGATTTCCTTGCTGGATTCTGTTTTTCGGGTGGAGGTCATCTCGTCAAACTTCACCGGAGTCACTTCTACGTGAAGGTCAATACGATCTAGAAGGGGGCCAGATACTTTATTCAAATAGCGCTGCACTATTCCTGGCCCGCATACGCATTCTTTTTCTGGATGATTGTAATAGCCACAAGGGCACGGGTTCATGCTGGCAATCAGCATAAAATTGGCAGGGAAATCCACCGAAATTTTCGCTCTGGAAATCGTAACTCTTCTCTCTTCCAGTGGCTGGCGCATTACTTCGAGCACCGTGCGCTTGAATTCTGGCAATTCATCCAGAAAAAGTACGCCGTTGTGTGCAAGAGAAATTTCGCCAGGCTGAGGATTTCCTCCTCCTCCCACAAGAGCGACATCACTGATGGTATGATGTGGCGATCTGAAAGGGCGATTAGCTAGTAAAGAACCATTTCTGCCTAGCTTCCCAGCAACGGAGTGTATTTTAGTTGTTTCCAGCGCTTCCACCAAAGTCAGCGGTGGAAGAATCGAAGGGAGACGTTTGGCAAGCATGGTCTTGCCCGCTCCCGGAGGACCTATCATGATCACGTTGTGACCACCGGCAGCCGCGATTTCCATAGCGCGCTTAATGTTTTCCTGACCTTGTACATCTGCAAAATCAAATTCAATATCATCCAGTGAATGATAGAAAATCTCCCGAGTGTCCGTTACCAAAGGCTCTATTTCCAGGTCTCCCATCAAAAAGTCTGTAGCCTGTTGCATTGTCTCCACACCAATAATGTCCAAACTATTGACAATAGAGGCTTCTTTTGCGTTTTCTACAGGAAGGATAAAACCTTTGAATCCCTTCTTTCTGGCTTCTATGGCAATTGGTAAAACCCCTTTGATAGGGCGGAGATTGCCATCGAGCGAAAGTTCACCCATGATCACGTAATCTCCCAAAGTCGGAAATTCGACCTGCTCGGATGCCTGTAAAATCCCCATCGCAATCGGCAAGTCATATGCAGAACCTTCCTTTCGGATGTCTGCAGGTGCAAGATTGATGACGACTTTTTGCCGAGGCATTCTGTAGCCAAAATATTTTAAGGCACTTTCTACCCGTTGTTGGGATTCTTTCACAGCCGAGTCTGGTAAACCGACCATGAAGAAACTGGTTCCTTGCCCCACGTTCACCTCGATGGTGATGATGTTTGCATCTACGCCTGATACTGCGCTTCCAAAAGTTTTAGCTACCATATTTTACAAAAAAAGGAAACCTAAATGGTTTCCTCAATATACTAGTTTGATAAAATTAATATCTCACTTATCGGTAAAATTTTGTCTTGGCGGAAGGTTGCTTTGATCAGGTTCCGTGGGTTTTACTGGTTTGTTAGCAGGAGCATTTGCGCGTACTGCAGGATGCTCAAAGTCATATATCTTAGCTTTGAGTGCATTCGTTTCGCTTTCCATTTTCTTGATTTGGGACGAAAGACTGCTGTATGCTGCATAGCTGCTTCCCCAGGCGGCTAGAAAAAGGATCATCCCGATGAGAATAATAGTGACCATGGAATCTGAGGTGATTTCTTCCATTCCAAAGAGCCCACCAAGGGTCTCGAAGGCAACGAAGAAAATAAGAAAAGCACCAAAATAGACCAAAAGGGCTATTTGAAGTATTTGGTGAAGTTTTTTCATATGATTATAATTTAATTTTTAGCTGATATATGGAATCTCGCAACAAAGGGGAAGATCCTATTTTACTTGATCTTCGACATGCTCGATTTCATAGGTTTTAAAATTAGTATTAACGAATATACTAAACCGACTGAATACTAGAAAGCTTCTGATACAAGCCATCAATTTGACTCAAGTCAGCGTGTGTTCCTCTTTGCACGATTTCTCCGCGCTCTATCACCAAGATTTCATCCGCATGTTGGATCGTGCTTAGCCTATGTGCGATGACGAGTGTAGTTCTATTACTCATTAATTTCGTCAGAGCTTCCTGTACCAAAAGCTCAGATTCCGAATCCAAGGCGGAAGTTGCCTCGTCAAGAATCAAAATCGGAGGGTTTTTCAATACGGCCCGTGCAATGCTCAGACGCTGTCGCTGACCACCAGAAAGCTTGGAACCGCGCTCACCGATACTAGTTTGATAGCCATCTTCCATTTTTGCAATGAATTCATGTGCATTGGCGATTTTTGCTGCTTCCATTACTTGGGCCTCTGTGGCTCCTTCTACTCCAAAGGCTATGTTGTTGAAGACGGTGTCGTTGAACAGTATGGACTCTTGGGTTACAATACCCATAAGGCTTCTCAACTCTTTCAGATCAAAATCTTTCAAGCTATTGCCATCGAGCAAAATCTCACCAGCACTAGGATCATAAAAACGTGGGACTAGATCAGCAAGGGTGGATTTACCTCCTCCAGAAGGGCCTACAAGTGCTATGGTTTTTCCTCGATCAAGCGTAAAGTTGATATTCTTTAAGACCAGTTGATCTTCGTAAGCAAAACTTACATTTTTGACCTCAACCGAATTTTCAAATGAATTCAATCGAACAGGAGATGTGGCGGAATAAACTTGGGAGGGCGTATCCACTACTGTGAAAACCCGTTCTGCTGAAGCAATACCTCTTTGAATGCTACTTACTGCTCTGGAGATTTCCTTGGCAGGATTGAGTACTTGTGTAAAAATAATGATGTAAGTAATGAAGTCAGAAGCGCCAAGATCGGAGCTGCCACTAAGAACCATGCTTCCTCCATATACTAGAATCCCCGCCACTACGAAGACACCTAAAAACTGGGAAATAGGAGAGGCGAGTTCATTCTTGCGAGCCATGTTTACATTGACATCGGCATAGAAATCAGTTTCTCCATCAAACTTGTTTTTCATAAAGCCTTCAGCATTGAAAGCTTTGATCACCCGCATACCGCCCAGTGCTTCATCTAGAATATTCACAATACGGCCCAGTGATTGTTGACTTTGAACTGCCTTCTTTTTTAGTCTTCTAGTGATTCCTCCAATGATGGCTCCAGAGATAGGGATGATCAAAATGGTGAAAAGTGTCAATTTCACTGACATGAAGAACAGCACTGAAAAATAAAGAATAATGGTGGCGGGCTCACGGAAAACTACCCGAAGCGACTGTACAATGGTGTTTTCTACTTCTTGCACGTCATTGGTCATTTTTGACATCAGGTCGCCTTTTCGCTCGTTGGAAAAGTACCCGATGTGCAGGCCGCTGACATGCTCAAAAATATCCATCCGCATTCTCTTGATTACGATTGCCCGTACTTTGGCTAAAACTACGCCTGATAAATAAGTAAAGAGGTTGGAGAGAAATACCGATACAACGATGATAATACAGACGTAAAACAGCGTCCCCATCTTCCCATACTCTTCAGCGACTTGCAGGAAATTGTAATTGAAGAGATGGGAAAAATACTCTATGGAAAAGCTGAACTCAGGTTTATCCGCATACTTCGCCAATGACTCAGGATCTACTTGTTCGAAAATCACATCGAAAAGAGGCTTCAGAAGTGTGAAATTCAGAAGCCCAAAAACAATAGAAAGGAACGCGTAAATAATATAAGTAGGCACGAATTTCCCATAAGGCTTGGCATAAGAGAGAATTCGTAAATAGGTCTTCATAAACTAATATTCGTGGAATAATCTCGCAAGTTACGCAAAAATGGTAGCGGAGGTTCCTTGTTAATAGTTGTAATCAGGTCGTGTAAAGTTCCAACGGAAAGCCAATTGAAGGTATTGGGAAGTTTCTGGGCTATCCAAATCCTGTGCAGTTCTTCTCCGAAATGTATGCGATGCATCGATAAAGAAATTATGCTTCAGCATATAAGAGGCATTCAGGTTTGTTTGTACCACCGTATTCTCAATTCCCTGACCAATTACATTTCCAAACAATCCTGTTGGACTTCCTTCCAATCTATTTTTCAAGACATCTCCACCCCAGTTGGTTTCTTCGTCTGGATCTGCTCCATAGAGTTGATGCATTCCCGTAAATGTTAGATTTAGCTTTGGAATCGGTTGATAGCGCATTATGCCGATGAATTCCCTGAAATTTGCTCCTCTTGGATGAGTCAAAGGAGTTCTCCAGTTGGAGTAAGACTGGTAATCGAATTTTTCCTGAAAAGTGTAAGGCCTTGCTTGATTCCATTCCAGCTGAAAATCTAAATTGGACACACCCAATACATCCATGTACTTGTAGCCCATTTGTACCCCATATTTATTGCGTTTTGAGTTTTTGCCATCTATCCCAAAAAACTCATTGAAAACAAACTCATCCAGTGCAAACTGTCCATAGAGTTCCATTCCAGGAGTAAAAATCCACTTTCCGTCCAAGCCAAGCATGACCTTGTCTGGCGTGCCTTGCTGCTGCTCCACCCAACGAAGGAAAATTATTGGGTTGAAATAATTAAAGTTCACCTCCTCTGTCATTACAGACGAGAAGAAGCCCAAGTTGAGGTTCTTACCAACATTCATTGCAAGCCTGCTGAATGCGAAAAATTTCTGAGGATATTTCCCGTCCGTTGGTCTACCTCTATCATAAAAGGCGTCTGCCGTCATTTGACTCCAAATATTTGTTAGCTGAAACTTCCAAACTTGTGTATTTAGCTTTATGAACATATAAGGATTGGAGAAATCAGATAGCAAAAAGGATCTATAACCTTCTCCGATGAAGTTGCGGTCATGGCCAGCTTCTACTTGGATGTGCTTCGTGATATTAAAGCTCACATGTCCCAAAGCAGAGAAATAGCTATAGCCATCTCCATTATATTCTTTCCAAAACCCTTCGCCTGGCACAGCACCATTATGCTCAGTATAGCCTTTTACCCAGCTTGGAAAAAAAGCTTCGGAAGAAGTGAAATAGGTGTAAAATCCAACTTTATTATCTATCGAGCCTCTTAAAACTACTCCACGAGAAAGGCGGTTTGGATTTCGGTCATTATCAGGTTCTATCCCGCCATTCAAGTACAAAACGGGACTTACATGGATATCGAATTCATCACTATTATAATATGCAAAGTCTCCAGGTCTCTTGTAAATCGCGTCGAATAAAGGATTTTTGGAAAGTGGAGTTTCCCTACTTACAAACTCCCAATTGTCTTGACTTAAATAGGCGAGATTAAACCGATCAACGCTAGTTCGGATAACCGCGTCATTGGCAATACTATCAAGAAATTGAGCTAGATGGTCTCGTCGGTAAGGTTTTGCCCCCGTATGAAATACTGGATTGTTTTTGCCCTGAAGAATTTCGTAGCGCTCGATTTTATGATAGTAGTCCCGGTCATATGGGATGTAGCTTCCTTGTGCAAACGCAAAAAGTGGAAGAAAAAATAAGCTTACTAAAATAAGTAGCCTGAGGCTTAGGTGGTGTTTGTATAGCTTTAGCATTGGCTAAATCTAAAAAACATTCCTGAAATTGAGATACTATTCAGGTGTATGAAATTCTCGGCTATATGTCCTCTATAGCACCAAGTTGATATTTGTAATCACCAGGAGTTCGTTAAGCTTTTTTCTTTATTGGGAGAAAAGCGGTTGTTTTGCCGGTAAAGTTCTACTTTTTGAAACCTTTTGACCAATTGACTTATAAATACTTGGCAAAGATTTGGTGAGTTTTGTGAAAAAGCCTAGCTTTGTGCCTCATTTGAAAGAGGTACATAATAACTAGCAATAATATGAAAGCTGATATCCATCCAAACTATAGAGACGTCGTTTTCTACGACACTTCTAGCGAGTTTAAATTTCTTACTAAGTCAACTATCGAAACAAGCGAAACTATCACTTGGGAAGATGGCAACGAATATCCTTTGTTCAAGGTCGAAGTGAGCTCTGAATCTCACCCGTTCTACACAGGTAAGAAAATGATGCTTGATACTGCGGGTCGTGTTGAGAAATTCAACAGAAGATACGCTAAGAAGTAATTCTTCTTTAAATCAGGCTAAAAAGTCTCCTGGAGCATGGATTCCGGGAGACTTTTTTATTTTTGCCTCATGGACTCAATTTTGTTGTTTGATGATCCCGCCATTCGAGGATCATTGCTCCCTTTTACTTTTACCAGACCTGTGGCGGAAATCCGCGTAGGAATACTGAAGATTTCTGAGAAGTGGGAGAAAATATCTGAAGCATCGGTTTCATTTCTTACCCAAGATTACCTCCAAGCTAAATTTCCTCGGAGTACCGGAAATGCCTTGGCAATCAATGGAGCCTGGCTTCCTGACAACAAAAGTCTTAAGCTATTACAAGCTCTTTCAACTAATCAAGCCCTTTACTTCGGCAAAACACTCATCGCTACCTATATCGGTGAAACGGAAAAGAATCTGTCCGCTGTGAAAGGTAAAGAGATAGTTCAACTTGGATATGAGCCTACTTTATTGTTGAAAACTTGGAATATATTTCAATTCAATGGCGCAGAAATCAAAAAGGATTTTGAGCTAATTACAAAAGGAAGGAAATCGGCAAAGATCACAGATCCTCATACTAAAGTGTATTCACCCGAAAATATCTTCGTCGAAGAAGGAGCTGTCATTCGAGCAGCTGTTTTGAACGCGGAGAATGGACCTATTTACATTGGGAAAAATACCGAGATTCAGGAAGGTTCGATGATTCGAGGGCCTTTTGCGCTTTGCGAAAGCTCTACTGTAAATATGGGTTCCAAAATAAAAGGGGATACTACCGTCGGTCCGTATTCCAAAGTAGGAGGGGAACTGTCCAACTCGGTGATTTTTGGCTTCAGCAATAAAGGTCACGAGGGGTTCTTGGGCAATTCCGTGATCGGCGAATGGTGCAACATGGGTGCTGACACGAATACCAGCAACTTGAAAAACAATTATTCTCCTGTGAAACTTTGGGATTATACCGTCGGAAATTACTCCAATACCGGTTTGCAGTTCTGTGGACTGATGATGGGTGATCATTCCAAGTGTGGGATCAATACCATGTTTAATACCGGGACTGTGGTTGGGATTGGCTCAAATATTTTCGGCCCCGGATTTCCACGTAAATTTATTCCTTCATTTGCTTGGGGTGGAGAAGAAGGATTCTCTACCTTTTTGTTTCCAAAATTTCTAGAGACAGCCAAAGCAGTAGTGGCTCGCAGGGGACTTGAATTGAATGTGGAAGAACAAGAAATCTTACGCACGATTTTCGAAATGTCCAAAAACTATAGAATTTGGGAAACCTCATCCTGATTAATTAATTCATGCAATTCGCAGATATACCGGGACTTCCCGAAACCAAAGAAAACCTAATCAATGCCGTCAAAAACAATCATTTGGCGCATGCCTTGTTGTTTCACGGACCTGAAGGTTCGGCTAATTTGACCATGGCGCTGGCGCTGTGTACTTATTTGTACTGTGAAAATCCCGGGGAAACCGATTCCTGTGGTACTTGTGCTTCTTGCCAGCGAATGAGTCGATTAGTTATTCCGGATTTGAATTTTGCTTTTCCGACGATCGCCAAAGCAAAGGAAGATGATAAGGATGACGAGGAAAAAGTGGACATATTGACAAGCTGGAGGAAGTTTGCCAGGGAGCAGCCTTACGGAAATGTTCACGATTTTATCTATTTCAACAATTTCGAAAAGAAACAATTAAATATCTCCAAAGGAGCAGCTCGCAAAATTATCCAGGCTCTTTCTTTGATGTCTTTCGAAGGAGGATACAAGATTATGATGATTTGGGCACCAGAGTTTCTTCATCCGTCTGCGGCAAATGCGCTTCTGAAGATTCTGGAAGAACCGCAGCCTAAAACTTTATTTATCCTGGTTACTGGGGCTGCCGACCAGTTGCTTACGACGATCCTTTCCAGAACTCAAAAAGTAACGATAAGGGGGTTTGCGGACGAAGAGGTGAGAAATCATCTTATCGCTAAAGGCCTATGTGACGAGGCTTCTGCGGATCAGATTGCGATGCTTGCTGATGGAAATCTTAGAGAGGCTTATCGTCTCGTAGATCAGGTAGAAGATTTGCAGGTGAGAAAAATCAGAGAATGGTTTTTGTCCTGCTACAAGGCAGATTTCAAAAGCATTTTTGGGCTCGCAGATGATTTTCACAAATCTGATAAAGAGGCGCAAAAATCACTTGTGCTGACAGGCTTAAATGTGCTTCGAGAGATTCTTTTAAAAAACGCGGGTTTGGACGAGTTGCTACGGACGCATGATGAGGACCGTACATTTGTGAATAATATCTCTGGGAAAATCCTCAAAGAGGAGCATGTAGGCAAGTTGTATGGTGATTTCAATACAGCTCATTATCACTTGGAAAGAAATGGTAACGCCAAGTTTATCTTCACAGATTTATCTATGAACGTGACTAGATTAATGGCTAAAATCAGCTGATATGGATCAGAAAATAATAGGTAGAAAAGAGAAAATCTCACTTCCCAAATTAGGTCTGAATTTAGTCTGGGCTAAGGTTGATACTGGTGCATATACAAGTAGCATTCACGCGGAGAACTTAGAAGTGGTTGAGGAGAATGGTAAAAGGATTTTAAGGTTTCACCCTTTGCTGCCTGGGCATAAATCCTACACTGGAGAAATGGTTACCTTTGAGCACTTCAGAGAGAAAAAAGTAAAAAATTCTTTTGGCCATGCTGAAGTCCGATACTTGATAGAAACTACCTTTGAGCTAGCAGGTGAAAGTTATTCGGCAGAATTTACATTATCAGATCGGTCAAGTATGAGAAATGCAATACTTCTCGGGCGAAAGATCTTAAAAAATCGTTTTCTTGTGGATGTGTCAAAGGTCAATTTGGCCAGAGCATACAGAGTAAAATAACATATTTCCTGATCCACGTTACGAGTCATAGACGGGACTCACACCATATAATAATTTTCTAATGAAATCGAGCAAAACGAAAGCTACATTTCAAAGAATGATTGTTCTTTGCGAGATTCCTCCCGATAGCAATCAGGATGACCATAAAATTCAATTTTAAACAGATGAAAATTGCAATCCTTTCCAGGAACCCAAATTTATATTCTACAAAGAGACTTTTTGAAGCAATTCTAAAGGCAGGTCATGAGGCACTGATTGTAAATCATAGTATATGTGATTTGATCATAGAGCAGGAAGGGCCTTCCATTATTTATAAAGGCGAAAAACTAACTGATATTGATGCAATTATCCCAAGAATTGGAGCTTCAGTTACGTTTTACGGGACGGCTGTGGTTCGTCAGTTTGAATTGATGGGTGCTTTTTCTGCAGTAAATTCCCAGGCGATTGTACGAAGCAGAGACAAGCTGAGAAGCTTACAAATTTTGTCAAGTGCTGGGCTTGGAATGCCCAAAACAGCGTTCACCAATTTTTCCAAAGGTGGAGAGAAGCAAATAATTGAGCATGTGGGCGGTGCGCCACTTATCATAAAATTACTTGAAGGAACTCAAGGGCTAGGTGTAGTTTTAGCAGAAACCCGAAAAGCAAGTCAGTCCGTGATTGAAGCATTTCATGGGTTGAAAGCGAGAATTATTATTCAGGAATTCATCAAAGAAGCCAAAGGAGCAGATATCCGAGCGTTCATCGTCAATGGCAAAGTGGTAGGAGCGATGAAACGCCAAGGAGCTGAAGGTGAATTCAGATCTAATCTTCACCGTGGAGGTAAAGCTACTGTAATCAAGCTAAGTCGTGCGGAAAAAGCTGCTGCATTGGGTGCTGCAAAAGCGCTGGGTTTGGACGTGGCTGGAGTAGATATGCTTCAGTCGGCGAGAGGCCCATTGATCCTGGAAGTGAACAGCTCTCCTGGACTTGAAGGAATAGAGAAAGCTACAGGAATCGATGTGGCAGGTTCCATCATTAAATTTATAGAAGAAGGCGTGAATAAGCGCCCTATGAAAATATCGAGTCAATGAGTAACCAAGTGAAAATAGGTACGCGCGGAAGTAAATTGGCGCTTTGGCAAGCGTACCATGTAGAGGAGCTTTTACAAAAAGCTGGTCTGAGTACTGAAATTGTAATCATCGACACCAAAGGAGATCAAATTCTGGACGTTTCCATTGCCAAGATTGGTAGCAAGGGGGTTTTTACACAGGAATTGGAAGATCAATTGTTGGACGGACGGATCGATATCGCTGTTCACAGCGCTAAGGATATGCAGTCCAATTTGCCAGATGGTTTTGAAATCATAGCGTTTACTGAGCGTGAAAAAGAAAATGATGTGCTTGTCTCTCACGACAAATCTGTTTCTCTGCGGAAGGAAGTTGTGCTAGGGACTTCTTCTACCCGTCGAGTATCTACCTTGAAGCATTTTTACCCACATGTGAAAACTGTGGAGGTACGTGGGAATCTGCAAACTAGAATCCGAAAGATGGAAGAGGGACTTTGTGATGCGCTATTGCTTGCCTATGCAGGAGCGCATCGGATGGAATATGATCACATGATTGTTGAGGAGTTGGATTTGGATGAATTCACTCCGGCAGTTGGTCAAGGGTCCGTCGCTATCGAAGTCGCTGAAAAATTGGATTCTGTGTTAAAAGCGAAGATAACTAAAGCCTGCAATGATCTGGAAACCTCCTTGAGACTTCGTGCCGAGCGAGCTTATTTGAGAGTTTTGGAAGGTGGCTGTAGTATTCCTGTTTTTGCGTTAGCAAATCTTGAAGGAGATCAGCTAAGCCTAAAAGGTGGGATCGTGAGTTTGGATGGGAAAGAGCGGATTTCCATCGTTGTGGAAGGCGACTCTGCCAATCCAGAAAAACTCGGTCAGGAGCTTGCAAATAAGGTTTTTGCTGCGGGCGGGAAAGTCATACTGGATCAAATCAAAAAAACACTCAATAAATGAAATTTATAAGAACCTTACTTGTGCTTTTTCTTTGCGCGAGCTCCTTTGCCTGTGCCGCAGAGAAAGATTATGTGATTACAATTGAAACAAGTCACGGGAATATAGTGGCCGTTCTCTTTGACGATACGCCTGAGCATAAGTCCAATTTCATCAAACTAGCAGAAGCGGGGAGATTTGACTCTACTGAATTCCAGCGGGTGATGAAGAATTTCATGATTCAAGGTGGAGATGTTTTTACAAAAGAAAATCTTCCACCTCAGGAATGGCCAACCTTACCAGCTGAAATTAGACCGAAATATTTCCACAAAAAAGGGATGATCGCTGCCGCACGTCAGCCTGATGGAATCAATCCAGAGCGTCGCTCAAATGGTTCACAGTTTTATATCACTATCGGGCAAGTTTACGATGAACTGGAATTGACGACTGACATGAAGGAGCTTCAAAAGTCGCTGATGAAGTACATGGAGCTGGGTAGTCAGGAGGAATTGAAAAATCAATACATCCGCCTTTATAATGAACAGAAGTTCGATAGCTTGACCAATTTGATTCTATCCAAAAGAGATGAACTGGAAAAGTCACTCAATGTGAACTTGACAAAGGATTATACCAAAGAGCAAATCGAAGCCTATACAACCGTGGGTGGAGTACCGCATTTGGACAAGGAATACACCGTTTTTGGAGAAGTAATCCAAGGATTGGAAGTGGCCGAGGAGATTTCAAATACTACTACAAACACTAGAGATAGGCCAGTTGAGCCGGTTTATATGACGGTGAAAGTGGAGAAAATGTCCCGAAAGAAAATTGAAAAGGAATATGGCTACAGCTACCCAGATGGCAAATAAGAAAAAGATATTTATCACTGGAGCGAATGGCTTGCTGGGTCAAAAGCTTGTTTCTCAATTAGTCGAAAAAGGGGATTTTCAGATTTTCGCCAGTGGCAAAGGTGAGTGCAGATTACCTGGAGATGGATTCGAATATGTGTCTCTGGAGATTACGAATGCAGATGAAATAGAGAAAACCTTGGCTGAAATAAAGCCAGATATCATTATTCATGGTGCCGCAATGACTCATGTTGATCAGTGTGAGTTGAATCAGGAAGCTTGCTACGATTCCAATGTCAATGCTACAGCTTACCTAGTCAAAGCAGCGGAAGCCGCAAAAGCTCATTTTATTTTCGTTTCCACAGATTTTATTTTCTCTGGAGTAGAAGGTCCGTTGGACGAAAATGCTGAGGCTGCACCTGTAAATTACTATGGCGAGACCAAACTTGAAGCTGAACAGTTGGTCATGGCATCTAAGACCAAATGGGCAATAGCACGAACTGTGTTGGTATTTGGGATTGCACATGACTTGAGTCGATCCAATATTGTGCTTTGGGTGAAATCCTCTCTTGAAGCTGGCAAAGAAATTCAAGTTGTTGATGATCAGTTCCGCACCCCAACGCTTGCTGAGGACTTAGCAACAGGATGTATTTTGATCGCTGAGAAAGAAGCCGAAGGAATATTTAATATCTCGGGGCCAGACTTTTTGACTCCTTATGAAATGGCAAATATCACCGCAGACTATTTTGGTTTGAATAAGGATTTAATCAAGCGGGCAGATTCAACCACTTTTACCCAACCAGCAAAAAGACCTTTAAAAACAGGTTTTGTAATCACAAAAGCCCGAGAACAGCTTGGTTTCGAACCGAAAAGTTTCCGAACGGCAATTGGTATTTTGGCAAAACAAATTATCTTAGCCCGCTCTTAAAAAGCAGTTTATACACCCTAATTTAACTTTAAAATAACTTATGGCATCAATCAACGAAACCGAAGAAAGAGGCGAATTTGGTTCTAGTTTAGGATTCATAATGGCCGCAGCCGGTTCTGCCGTAGGTCTTGGGAACATTTGGAGATTCCCCTATTTAGTGGGTGAAAATGGAGGCGGAGCCTTTGTCTTTGTTTATATTTTATGTGTGCTGTTTATAGCATTACCGCTACTATTTAACGAGATAGCACTTGGTAGAAAATCTGGTAAAAACCCAATCGGAGCTATACGAGACACAGGAGGAAATAAGTTTTGGCAGCTTGCAGGCGTTCTCTGTGTGCTAGTCTGTTTTTTCGTTTTTAGTTACTATTCCGTTATTGCGGGCTGGACTGTCGGCTATATTATCACGGAAATCATCAATGTTCCTGTTGACTTTGCGGAGTTTGTGGAGACTCCATTGTATGTGATTCCTTTGACCTTTATATTTATATTGATGACCATCCTGATTGTGTTGGGTGGAGTATCAGGAGGTATTGAAAAAGCATCTAAATTCTTGATGCCGGTACTTTTTATTATCATCATTTTCATTGCTGGCAGAGCCGTTACCTTGGAAGGCGCAGGAGCCGGTATTGAGTACTATTTGAAGCCTGACTTCAGCAAAATCAATCCTGCAGTTATACTTCAGGCACTTGGTCAAGCATTCTTTTCTATGTCGGTGGGATGGGGTCTAATGATCACATTTGGTTCTTATTTGCCTAAGAAATCTAATATCATTCAATCAGCAGGATGGATTGCAGGTATGGATACTTCAGTTGCTCTTTTGGGAGGATTAATGGTGTTTCCTGCACTATTTGCACTACTTCCTGGCAAGGATCCAGCAGCAGGTCCCGCACTGGTTTTCGATGTGTTGCCAAAGGTATTTGCAGCTATGCCAGGTGGACATGTGGTCGGAGCGCTTTTCTTTATCCTATTAATGGTAGCAGCTTTAACGTCTACTATTTCAATGCTTGAAGTTCCTGTAGCCTATATGATTGACGATAGAAAGTGGGGTAGAAAAAAAGCAACTTGGACTATAGGTTTGGCTGCAATGGCACTTTCTGTACCATCTGCTTTATCTCAAATCCCAGGTACATTCTTTGCTAATCTGCACATCAATTTCTTTGGAAATAGGTTAGAAGGTTTCTTCGGAATTATGGACTTTGTGTTCGGTACGTTTGCGGTGATCGTGATTTGTTTGATGCTGGCTCTTTACACAGGTTGGGCATCAAAGATTTCTGATTATGCTGATGAGCTAAAATTAGGAGCTCCAAAGTTCAAAGGGCCTTTCAGAGTTGGTTGGATATTCTTCGTAAAGTGGATATGTCCAATCGTTATTATTTTACTCATCCTAAATATGGTCGGAGTGTTCGGTACAGCCCAAGCTGCATAAAATAACCTCATTGTTATAGAACTTAAAAAGGAAGTCCTCGGGCTTCCTTTTTTTATTTCAAGTGTATAACCACAGAGCTCACGGAGTACACGCGGAGGGCACAACTCTGACTTTTTCTAATCTTGGGTGAATATTCTATTTAGTAGGTTGGTTCGAAAACTGATTACTTAATACTGATCACTGATTACTTTTCAAATCAAACCTCTTACCTGATTTTTCCTTGTTGGCAAGGGAATTGCTAATTTTTCTTAAAAAACTTCGTTACTAAGCTTACTAAACCAATAATCATAAAACCATGAAAAAACTCATTCTTTCTCTGGCTCTGTTGGCATTTGCGCTGACGGGCTATTCGCAGGGCTTCGCTTTTGGTCCAAAAGTAGGTCTAAGCCAAACACAGCTCGATCTCAAAAGTGATGATTTCAAAAACGGAGATTCTAAATTTGGCTACCATGTAGGATTATTCGCTAGAATAGGACTAGGTCCGCTTTATTTACAGCCTGAGATTTTGTACACGCAGACCCAAGGTCAGTTTACCTTTAATCCGGCAGATGCGCCAATTAAGGACTATGAAGCAGATTTTAATCGAGTGGATATCCCGCTTATGGTGGGATTAAAGATGTTTAAGGTGCTAAGAATTCAAGCTGGTCCCATAGCAAGTATCAATGTCAATTCTGAGCTGAAAGATGCAGGTCAGACGGTTCAAAATGCCAAGTTTGAAGATGCTACTATTGGCTATCAGGCTGGCCTTGGCTTGGATATAGGAAACCTAATCATTGATGCCAAATACGAAAGTTCATTGGATAAGATTACAGGGAGCATGGGGAAGTTCAGCACAGATCAGCGGGTGAATCAATGGATCCTTTCTGTTGGTTTTAGGTTATTCTAAAACCTCAAAACTCAAAAAAATCCCGATTGAAATTCATCAATCGGGATTTTTTATGCGCTTGCTTTAGCCCTAGTGGGGACAAAGTTTGACGAAAAGGCCACAGTTTTATCGGTTGTTGTCTGTCTGTTGTCCTGCTTCTCCAGAAGATGGACTGAAAAGGGGAATTCTAAGGGCAAGAATTTTTCGCCAAAAAGCAACGAAGGTTCGTAAACTACCTGATCATTGAGTTTGAAAATTGAGAATTGGTCATTTACTTCTCCACTATTCGTGTTTTGTATATCACCGAGTAGTCTTTTTCGGTGTATTCAAAATTAGGGGTGAACCAGATTTCCTCTTCAGAGATGAATTTGAAGGTAAAGCCTAGAGATTCTGGCTTACTGATGATTTGGGAGATGGATTTTCCATCAAATAGAACCTGTCCATTAGTGTTTGTCTCTATTAGCTTACGCCTAAACTCCTCAGGGTCTGAAGCCTGCAAGGCAAAGACTTCTTTATACTCCTGATCTGTCAGTCCTCTGCTATATGAGATCAAAAACCGTTGTTTTTCTGTCGGGTGGAAGTTATGAATCATTCCCACATAGATATCCTTCATGTCGTAAGCTCCAAAGTGCTCTTCGTCTTTTGGCTCCTTTTGGATGAATTCATCAAAGGGGATTTGGTAGATGGACGATGGGGTGTTTAAGTCCGAAAAAGAATAACTGTAAATCACCGGTTCATTACGGAAAGTGAGGTACAGTGTGTCAGGGCTTGATGAGATTATAGTGCGGTAATTTATATTCAAAAAAGTTTTTTCTCCAGTTCTGAATTTAGATGATTCTGGAAATGGTATAGCTGGGGTAAATTTGCCGCTTTCTAAATCCAAAACTTCCACCCGATGGGAGGCCATTTGAAATTCTTTCCCATCCACTCCTAATTCATCTGAGAGTCGGCCTTCCCATGGAAACATGACTTGGTTATCATGTACGACCAAATTTGTATTGAATCCATCAATTAGGGAAGTTGAGGGGGTAAATTCAGGCAAAAAAGATCTGGTAGGTTCACCGGAAAGTGAATACAGGTAAAAACCTCTTGCAGCTGGAACTATGATCTCTTCTGAGCTTAAGAAGTTGGGCAGGACCAATCGATAGTCTTGATAGAAACCTGGACCATCTCCAAGCCTTCTGAATTTGCTCAGAATGGTTCCTTCCCGATCAATGACAAAAAGCGTGTCTTTTCGCTGGTCAATGAGCAGGAAGGTCTTGCCATCTTCAGTTATGTCTGCCATGTGTAAATTCCCTAAATAATCCACCACCAGAGAATCATAAATTTCGAATTCAAAGTTTTGTTCCGAAAAAGGAGTGGAGGGTTTGGCTTCTTCTTTTTCACCTGAGCAGGCTAGTGTTGTGAGAGCAAAAAGGAGGAAATATAAATAGGTTAGGTTTTTCATTTCTGAACGAGTTTCAGTTTATAAAAAGTAAGATAATCCTGCTCCTCGCCGATGTAATCATCATTTCGTAGGGCATAGAAAGGTTTTGAGAGGGATTCTATGTTTAAGATTCTACCGATTCTATAGGAGAGATCTATTTCATTGGAAAGCGTAGAATCAGGGTTTATAATTTTGATAATCTGTCTTTGATGGTCCTTGTGCTGAGGAAAGTTTTCTGGTTTTTTCAATTCATACTGGGCATATATTTCTTCCGAAATCCCTTCTGTATAAAGCACAAAAATTCCTTGTTCGGTTGGGAAGAATTGTTGGATACTAGCGTCTCTCATTTTACTAAAAGAAATGTATTCATAGGGTTTGGAGTGCTCTCCATTGTCTAAAAATTTTGTTGGCTCAAAATTGTATGTATGTAAATATTCATTGTTTTGAGAAAGGTCGTACACATGAACCAATGGCTCGTTTTCCAATGCTAGGTATAGGTAGTTTTCTAAAACTACGAATTGGAGAAATGGACGTTCGTAATACTTATCAGTGGAATACCGAGAGGTGTTTGGTATCCTAATGATTGGTTCGGATGTCTCTTTGTCAGCATCAATTTTTTCAAGTAAATAATGGTCTCTAAAAAAATGCGGGCCATACGGGTTGGCGCCATCCCTACCTGGGTAATATGAGATAATTTTCCCATTCCATACGTCAAGGTTTTTCAATAGCCCACCTCCGTCTTTAGCTTCGGTAGGGAATTCAAGTTTAATCTCCTTTTTAAATGATAAGTCTGGGTTTATCTCATATAGCCAACCGATGAAACTTGCGGCCAGAATATCACCTTCTTCGCGGATTTTAATTTGAGTTGGATATTGAACTTTTCCAGGTCCTTCCTTAGGATAGGATTGTTCATGAAGTATTTTTCCTGAGTCATCAAATTTGATCAGCTTGTTTTCTTTGAAATTAAATATAACTCCTTCATTATTTTTGAAATCTCCTCCATCCACTGTTCCCAAATAATCAACCTGTATAGAATCCACGATCTGAAGCTCCCATTCATTGGATGTGGTGGACTGGTTTTCTGAGTCGTTTTTCTGAGTTGAGCAGGCAAAAGCCAGTAGGATTGAGCATGAAAATAGTAGGTAGTTCTTTTTCATTTCTGTACTAATTGAAGTTTATAAAAAGTAAGATAATCCTGCTCTTCGCCGATGTAATCATCGTTTCGAAGAGCAAAGAATGGCTGAGTTGGGTCTTCTATAGCAAAGATTTGCTTAACTTTTTTAGAAATGGGGATCTCGTTTGACCAGCCTTTTTCAGTCTCATAGACTTTGAAATAGGATTGGTTTAATTCAGCTAGTCTAGGGAAGTCCTCAGGGAACGTAAAGTTCTGTGCGCTGAAAACATCCTCTGAAATCCCTTCTGAATAGTGGACTACGAGGCGTTTCTGATCTGAAAATACTCCAAAAATATTCCCTTCGACCAGTTTTTCGTAGTTGTAGTTTTCGTATTTATCTTTCAATTCCGGAGCTTCGATGAATTTTGTGGGATTAAGATCTAGGGTCTCAATGTGCCTTCCAGAGTCTAGCAGGTCAAATCTGTGAACTTTTGGCTCATTGTTGAAGTAGAGCAATAAGTCATTTTCAACTGTCGTAAATGATATAGAAGGTCTTTCGTAGAGTAAGCCTGTACTGAATTTTGAGGTTTCAGGAGTTCGGATTAAGGGACTGCTTTCTCCAGTGGCGGGATTAAGCATTTCCAGCAAGAAATAGTCTTTTAAATAATTTTCTGTAAAAGGTCCCACTTCATCTCTTCCTGTATAGTAAAGAATTATTTTATCCTGCCAGAACTCGAATGATTTCGCATCCATCAGGCCACCAAAGGATTGGGATGCAAATGGCATTTCGATGTTTCTTTTCACAGATAGATCTTCGTTCAACTCGAAATAAGGGCCATCGTGGCCTCCTATATAAGGATCGCCATCTGGATCAATTTTGACAGTGGAGATAAAAGAAATTGAGTTTGGGCCGTCTTTGGGAAATGCTTTGGTGGAGAGGATCTGTCCCTCATAATCGATTTTGATTACTGTGTTCGCGGTATAATCATATAGCAAACCCATTCCCCCTCTAAAATCTCCAGTGGAAATATTTCCCATATAATCCACATGGATAGAGTCAAGAACTTGGAGTTCCCATTCAGTTGAAGTTTCAGATGCTATTTTTTCGGATTTTTCTGAGGAGGAACAGCTCAGAAAGCTGTAAGCTAAAAAGGCAATTAAAATGTGTCTGTAAATCATTTTTCAGTTAGTTTCATTTTATAAATTCTTAAAAAATCCTCCTCGACTTCGGGGTCGGGTGTTCTTTGAAAATAAAGCGATTCATTACTTGCCATAAAACCAGCTTGATTTACACCAGTAGGAAAATCAAGTGTTCCCAAAAAGGAGAAAGTTTTTTCATCAAAAACCATGATGCCGGGTTTTGTATTTGAAGATCCTTTGCTATAGATTGCCTCTCCCTCCTCTTCCTGGCCAGAGCTCCAAAGTGCCCTTGCTTCTTCTATGATTCTTGGGTCTATGCCTGGGTAGTAGTGGACAAGTATTTTCCCGTCTTGAACCAAAATATTCCGGATAGCTGCCGTGCCTCCATTAATTGAGACACTTCCCGGGGAAAACTCAGTTCTCGGTTTGCCCTCCACTACATAGAAATCGGGAATATCAAGGTAAATAGCAGTGTCGAGTTTTGCCTCCTTTGTAGAAAAATCATAAATATAAAGCGTAGGATCTGAGCCGTGGGACAGATATAATTTATCGCTTTGCACATCGTAAGCTGGAGCATAATCACTTTGATCATAGCCCATGCCATCAAGGAATTTGCTCTCTGGTTCGAAAGGCCCGAAGTCCTGCATTTCTCCAGTTCCCAAATCAACCAGCTCAACGGCTTTGTAGGTATCGTAGAATTTCTGCTCGCCTGGGTAGGTGTCCCGACTGCGAAAAGACTTAGTCATAAGGTATTCTTTCCCTTCAAGTGTGATTATTTTAGCTGTTAATCCAGGCATTGACATGGATCCTGCACTACCCATAGCTTCAGCATGATCAATTTTTTTGATCAAAGTACCACTCAGGTCGTAGATAAATATTCCTTTCATACCGATTAGAATTACCCTATCATTTCCCCAAAGTACTGGCAATTCCAGTTTGAACCCATAAGCGTCAGGCGTATCTTCTTTTTTTGAGAATTGACCAAGAATTTCACCGTTTGAATTTGTGATAATAGTCTCGCTAGAGGGAAAATCGAAAAAGGAAACAAGGCTGCCCTCCTTGTTTACAGAAGCCATCAAAGGATTGCCGAGGATTTCTAAGTCCAAGGAGTCAACCAAATCTATGGAAAGTTCTATAGGAGTCTCTTCTGCGGCACGCTCTTTCCCCTCACAGGATATTAGCCAATACGAACTTATCAGGAAGAGGATTAATAGATTTTTACGCATTTGAACAAGAGTTGAGAATAAATGAATAAGATAGTAGTTAAACAGTTGAGAGCAAAAAAAACTCAGCCTTATCGACTGAGTTTCATGTTTTTTCTGACAGAATTGATACTTACTTCTAGTGTGAAGGGGTTTTAGTATTGCGTGTAGTAATTATTCGATGGTCTTTTCAATATAAGGCCAGATCGTCTCAAAAACAATTTCATGACCTTCCTCCGTCGGGTGAATGCCATCAGGGAGGTTTAGTTCTTTGATTCCTCCTACATTTTCAAGTAAGAAAGGGATTAGGGTTACGTCCTTCTCATGTGCTACAGCGGGGTAAATTTCGGTGAATTCTCTCGCATAGTCTGTCCCCATGTTAGGCGGGATTTGCATTCCCGCCAAAATGATTTTAGTATCAGGATATTTTTCCCGCACCTTATCGATAATGAGCATCAGGTTTTTCTTGGTTTCACTTATCGCGATCCCCCGGAGTCCATCATTTCCTCCAAGTTCTAATACAAAGACATCTGGCTTTTCTTCAAGAAACCAGTCCAATCTTCCAACTCCACCTGCGGTTGTTTCCCCACTTAATCCACCATTGATGACTCGATAGTTCAAGCCCAAACTATCGATCCTTTGTTGTGTCAATCCGGCAAAACCATCTTCCGGATCGATGCCGTAAGCAGCTGTGAGGCTATTACCAAAGAATAGAATAGTCTTCTGATCTGTTTTTGTCTCTGTAGCTTTTTCAGAAATCACTTCCTGTTTGGTGGTTTCTGACTTCTTTTCAGAACAAGAAACGACTGCTAAGGTGAAAAGAAGCGCTACGGGTAGGAAGAATGAGTTTAGTATTTTAAATCGCATGGAATCTAACTGATGAATTGTAAAACTATATACGCAAAAGGATTTCTTAGCAAAAGGTTCATCATTTTTAGTAAAAATATGGTTTCAAATACCTCTGCTGTAAGGATGCTTGTTGATTAATGAGGCTATTGCTATCTTCCAAAAACTATCTAGGAGCTTTGCCGTTTAGCATATTTACCTCTTTTTCCCACCCAAGTACATCACATGAATATTTTATCAGTATCAAACCTGAGTAAGGTTTATCAAAGTGGCAGTAGAAAGCTTACTGTTTTAGACGAAGTTAATTTTGATATCAAAGCAGGGGAAATCATCTCCATCGTCGGTCCATCGGGTAGTGGGAAAACCACCTTGCTTGGACTTTGTGCGGGCTTGGATTCTGCCAGTACAGGCATGGTGAGCCTGAACGGCGCCAATTTACAAACCATGGATGAGGATCAAAGAGCTGCCGTTCGCAATCAGCACGTAGGTTTTATTTTTCAAAATTTCCAATTGCTCCCTACTTTGACGGCGCTGGAAAATGTGATGGTTCCGCTTGAACTAAAGAGAAGGAAAGATGCCCGTGCAAAAGCGCAGGAATTACTTGAAAAAGTGGGTTTGGGCAACCGAGCGACACATTACCCTACCCAGCTATCAGGTGGAGAGCAGCAGCGGGTTTCCATTGCCAGAGCTTTTGCCAACGAACCTAAGATACTTTTCGCAGATGAGCCCACAGGTAATCTGGATACGGAGACAGGGGAAATGATAGAAAAATTGATTTTTGATCTAAATAGAGAACAGGGAACAACATTGGTTTTGGTCACTCACGACTTGGAGCTAGCTGCCAAAACCCAGCGCATTATTCATATCAAAGGGGGTAAAATACAGGAGGAAGCACATGCCTGATTTCGGATGGATTTTGAAGATGGCGTTTCGGGATTTCCGAAAAAACATCTCTAGACTTTTGCTTTTCGTCAGCAGCATAGTGGTAGGCATAGCCGCTTTGGTTGCGATCAGTAGTTTTGGTGAGAATCTTACCAAAGATATAGACAGTCAAGCCAAGGAGCTTTTGGGAGCCGACTTGGTGCTGGAAAACAATCAAGCCCTGGGCGATCAGCCTATAGATTCTCTGGCTGTAGAGACGGCTTCAGAAGTGAATTTTGCTTCCATGGTGGCTTATCCTGCCACTGGCGCCAGTCGCCTGACACAAGTGCGAGCGCTGGAAGGAGCCTTCCCATTTTATGGAGTTTTAGAAACAATCCCAGAAGCAGGTGATGCGGATTTCAGAAGTGGCGGTAAAAAAGCGCTGGTAGAAAAAGCGCTCTTGGCTCAATTTGGGGCTGAAGTAGGGGATGTAATTAAAGTCGGTAATGTAGAGTTTTCTGTCGTAGGCGAACTTCAAGCTGTGCCTGGTCAAACGGGAATTACGGCCACTGTAGCTCCGGCGGTTTATATTCCGATGGAATATTTGGAAGAAACTGGCCTTGTACAATACGGTAGCCGAGTGAATTACAATCGGTATTATCAGTTTGCTGTAAATACGAATGTGGATGAATTGATCAAGCCTTTCGAAGATCAATGGGAAATCGACCGGGTGGATGCAGATACTGTGGAGGATCAAAAGCGCTCTACGGGAAGGTCATTTGCAAACATGTCAAATTTTTTGAGCTTGGTAGCATTCATTGCACTCTTGCTAGGATGTGTGGGTGTGGCTAGTGCTGTAAATGTGTTTGTAAAGGAAAAATTGGGTTCAGTTGCCGTCTTACGCTGTCTCGGGGTTTCGTCCAGAGATGTGTTGTTGATCTACTTAGTTGAGATCATGATTATGGGGATGGTGGGAGCAGTGCTAGGAGCTTTTCTGGGTACCCTTTTGCAATTTGTTTTGCCTGCGGTTTTTGCAGATTTTCTTCCAGTAGAAGTTTCCTTTGGGATTTCCTGGTTATCTGTAGGATTTGGAGTGATTACGGGATTATTTGTCTCAGTATTGTTTGCACTTTTGCCATTGCTGAAAGTACGGAATGTGTCTCCGATGGCTACGTTGCGACCTGAGACAGCCGATACCAGTTTATTGAAGGATCCCCTTCGTTGGTTGGTGATCGTCGCAATTCTGGCTTTTATCTGGGGATTTAGCTTTTATTTGCTGGATCGGGTTGATTTTGCATTTGGATTTACTGGTTTTGTCGTATTTGCTTTCGGTATCCTATGGGCTGTTGCTCAGGCGATTATTTGGGCTGTTAGGAAGTTTCTGCCAATTTCTTTCACTTATACGCTACGTCAGTCTTTGGCCAATTTGTACAGACCAAATAACCAGACAGTTTCTTTGATTGCGACGATTGGCTTGGGGACGGCGATGATTTCTACGCTCTTTTTCCTCCAAAATCAACTGCTGGAAGAAGCCAAGTTTGCGGATAAGGAAGATCAGCCAAACATGCTGATGTTTGATATTCAGACTGCTCAGCTGGAGGATGTGAAAGCTAAAATAATCTCCCGTGACTTGCCGATAATGCAGGAAGTGCCAATTGTGACGATGAACCTGAATGCGATCAACGGGATAGACAAGCAAGCCAATGAAGAGTTGCCTGAAGAAGAGGACTACTCTAGATGGATTTATAATCGGGAATTTCGAGTTACCTATCGTGATACGCTGATTTCCTCAGAGACGTTGACTTCTGGAGAATTGATTCCTGTAGGTGCTAGAGGCGATAGTATTTTTGTGAGTTTTGAAAAAGGATTTGCAGAAGGGAATGGCTTGAAGATAGGCGATCAGATTGAGTTTAATGTGCAGGGTCGTCCGATCCAGACATTCGTGGGTAGCTTTCGGGATGTGAAATTCAACCAAGTTTCCACTAATTTCCTGGTGCTATTTCCAAATGGAGTATTAGATCAAGCGCCTAAATTCCATGTGCTGATCACCAAAACCAAGAATGACAGAGAGGCAGGAGATGTGCAGGCTGAGATTGTGCGTCAGTTTCCGAATATCTCCATCATAAATCTTGGGACTATCGTAGCGACGCTGGAAGAGATCTTGGGAAAAATCAGCTTTGTGATTCAGTTTATGGCGTTTTTTAGTATTGCCACGGGAGTTTTGGTTTTGATTAGTTCTTTAATTATTTCTAAATATCAGCGGATGCGTGAGAGTATTCTGCTTCGTACTTTGGGCGCAAGCTCTGCCATTGTCAGCAGGATAAATACGCTGGAATACTTCTTCTTGGGAAGTTTAGCATCGCTCTCCGGAATCATATTGTCATTCGGAGCCACTTGGCTTTTGAGTGAGTTTGTATTCAATATTCCATTCCGTGGAGCTTGGGTTGAGGCATTTGTACTTTATCTGGCGATCACAAGTTTGACGATAGTTTTGGGATGGCTAAATGGTAGGAAAATCATCAATCAGCCCCCGATGGAGATTTTGAGAGGGACCTAAAAGTCTGAAATTGGAATTATGAAATCTGAAATGGCTCGCGGGAATGCGGGCCTTTTTTGGAGGGAATCTTTGAAGAGAAAAAGAAGTGCCAAGAAATCAATCGAAGAGTATTAGGTAAATAACTCAAACTTGGATTTATAACTTTTCCTACTACCAGGAAATCCTTTGCTACCACTTATTACAAAAAGATACCTACTTCATTGATCATGGGTATTACTGGCCATGTAAAAGAAAGCACCTTCCTTCAATAGATCAACAAGCCCAAGGACAGGGATGAGAATGCAAGGTTATTTTTGAAATATTTGTAGTTGAAATACATATTTTATTTAAATCATGAGAATCTTATTGAGGTTTGCCTATTCAATAAAAGACTAAGCCAACCCAGTTTTCATGGGTTGGCTTAGTACTATTTATAAATCTATCTTTTTTTGGGAATGTTTAATCTGTGTAAGAAATTCTCCTTGAAGCCTTTCTCATTAACTTATTGATGAGATCCTCAGTAGAGGAGCCTATAGAGCCTGATACTGCCTTATTATAGTTTGCTACTTGAATGCCGTCTTCAGCATCATAAATTGACATGTTTAACGTAGCCTTGTTTGTACTACCATACATGCCTACTAATAAGCCAAGTGCGACAGAAGCGCCTTCGGACATGGGTTTATTTGTTTCAAACGACCCCATTATTATGGCATCTACTTCGATTATATCTGCTAATTCGTCTGGAGTATACTCCCCGAAATTTTCAGAAGTCACACCCATTTTTTTGAGCTTTGCATTAGTAGTCAAAGGATCAATAAAACTTACCTTTAATTTTCCGGTTTTTTCTCGCTTCAAAAACCAAGAGTGCATTGCATTTTGAATGCTAAGACCCTCATCCTCCTCCATTTTTTTGAGTTGCTCATTCGTCATGGACTTCATTTCTTTTGGCCGTAGCGTAATTGAGGTTTTGAATGGCAGAATAGCAACTTTCTGATGCTTTGCAATATACTGCTCGATTTGAGGGTGCTCGTACAAATGGGTCTGAGCAGTTGCGAATGAACTTATCAAGAAGAAGCAAAAGATTAAAGTGTAAAATTTCATCAATAATTTTAGTTAAGAGAATTTTGAAAGTGATATGGCAATATTAGAATCGAAAGTTGCGCATTTCTAATTCGTTAGAAAATACCCTGTACGGGGTATTTTTTGCATTTTTTATGGACATTACTTGTAGACCCAACTCCGAGTGAAACACAATGAAGCTTTGAAAGATTGTATTTAAGAAATTTTGAGACACTTGATAATTTCTGTATTCTAGCCGTGGACTCGTTTACAGCTTCCATTAATAGAGTATCAAACCTAAGTGATAAGGAGCAAAAAAATCAAAAGAAGACTACGCACCTTATGTATTAGATTTTTAAATTTCAGCACTGAAAGTTTGGGTAAGAAAAGTAGTGAAATTGATAATTCCCCAGTTTTCAACCTTACTCCAAGTTCAGAAAAATAGAGGGAATTAAATTGTGTTTGCCAAAAAATGCAAAAACCCCTTCAAAATCGCTTAAGAAGGGGTTTTGTGTACCCAGAGCCGGAGTCGAACCTATTGGATTTTCCGAATTTATAAAAGCTGAATTAAGGTGCTTTACCAATCGAAATATATGCTTTAATTAATCAAAATGGGCAATTTTGTAAATTATTCACTTGATCAACAAATAGCATGTGATATCATGATATCCATTTAAATCCATGAAATGTTTGCCAATGGTTTGCCAAAAACATAAATTTGGCAAACATCAATGAAATGGCGACAATCAAATTTCAGCTAAGGAGCGAGGCAAACAAGGCTGTTCCAATTTACTTCTACCTATCCATGGGAAGAGGATCATTTTTTAGAATACGGACAGGTTTTTCAATTCATCCATCAAACTGGAGTAAAGCCAAGGGATTTCCCAAGCAGAATGATGAAGCCAATAAGAAGGTTGCAGCTAATTTGAAAACGCTAGAGAAGCATCTGCTTGAATGTATCAATGATGCTCAGGCGAATGGAGTAGAAATCAATAATGAGTTTCTAGAACAGAAAACAAATGGATGTTTCAATAGAGAAGAAAAGACTGACAACTCTTTGGTAACCTATCAGATTCAATACATCATCGATCATGCAGACACTCGAAAGATTCAAGGGAAAAGCAAAATCGGTCTCGCTGCAAACACTGTGAAAAACTATCAAACCTTCAAGAACATCATTGAAGAGTTTGAATTGGTGATTAAAAAACCATTGCGTTTCATGGATTTGTCACCAGAAGTAATTGAGAAGTTTAAGAACTGGCTGCTAAAGAAACAGGGGTATTCCGTTAATCATGCAGGAAGGTCTCTTGCCCACTTGAAAAGTGTTTCCAAGGATGCAGAGAAGCTTGGAATAAGTGTTCATCCAAATGCATTTAAGATTGAAGCCTTTAATGAGTCAAACGAAGATAGAAACATCGTGACACTCTCATTTGCAGAATTAGAACAAATTGCAAAAGCAGAATTATCTAGGAAGGCGTTGATCAATGCCCGAAAGTGGCTTTTGCTAGGTTGTGAACTAGGGCAGCGTGGTGAAGATCTGATGAGGATCAAGCCATCTGATTTCCGAAAAATAGACGTTGATCAAGTTGTAGATGTATTTCAGCAGAAAGGGAAAAAACATGTGACAATCCCAATAACTAAGAGAGCCAAGAAGGTTTTGGATACTGGCTTTCCTCAAAAAATCTCATTACAAAATCTGAATGATTACATAAAGGAAGTAGCAAAAGCTGCGAAGCTTGATGAAATCATTGAAGGGAAAAAGTATGATGCAGAATCCAAACGTAAAGTTTTTGGTAAGTATCCAAAACATGAATTGATTACATCCCATGTTTGTAGGAGGTCCTTTGCAACCAATTATTACAAAACAACCCACACTTCTGTGATTATGGGAATTACTGGCCATGTAAAAGAAAGCACTTTCCTTCAATACATCAATAAGCCAAAGGACAGGGATGAAAATGCAAGATTGTTTTTGAAATATGCTAGCACTTAGAAGTCTATATTTTTTTTAATAGTTGAAAGATTGTTTTAAACTTGAAGAATTTTAAAATCAAAAAAATTTTTATATGTCAGTTAATTTATCTGGGGAGGTTATTAATAAAAATAAACTTCTAGTTGAGGCATTTCATAATATGAAGGAATGCATTAAAAGGATTCAATATTGGCTTGAGGAAGAATGGTTAAGAGTAAATGTGATTTCGGATTTCTCGAAAGATGATAGGGCGAAATACATTTTGGATCAAGTTGGAACAAGTTTTTGTGTGATTTCATTGGGCACTTGTGATGAGGGGGAATATTCAATAGCCTTATCCATTGATTCCCAAATCAATGAAAAAATCGGGTATTATTTTGCCTCCATACTTCTAAGGAGATTATTTGAGTTTACTCCAGAATCTTGTGCAAATAATGTCCGTATTATGAATTTCTCCAAAGATTGCGACGACTATCTAACAAAGGTACTTGATGAAAAAGAAAAGGGAGTTGGGTGTCACTCAGTTTCTGTAACGCCTTTTGAAGGATGATTTTAGATTGAAGCAATAATCACCTGAAGTTTATCATAGGCAATCGAAGCCGTCTCGTTTTCAATTCCGGGCATCATCCATAATCCAAGTATGAATCCATGAATGTGAAATGTTTTAATGTCTCTCCAATATTTAGTTAGTGTATTTGCATTTTTTTCAATGGTGCCTTCAAGTCGATAAAGCTCTTCTAGGGATTTTAACTTTTTTTCAAGTTTTTCAATCAATAATTCAGTTTCCTTTTTATAATTTTCAAAAAAGGAATCAACTCCAATTTTTGAAATGATGTTTATGTATCCAAGCAATTCTGCAGTTTCATAAAAATCAGAGGTGGCTGTAAATTCGTCATTAGATAAAGGTTTATTTATATATATTCCATCGATGCTCAAACTTGCTTGACTGTATTTTTTAAACACTACCCTGCCTCCAAAAAGTGCTATCGATCCTGTGTGATATTCTAGAGTCCCAATACTCTTTTTTTCTAGCTCATTGATTCTTTTTTTAAGTTGATTTTCAGCTAATTCTTTAGAGTTTTCTATGTTTTCGTCATACTTTTCCTCTAAATCATATTTTTCCATGAAGAAAATCCCGTCGATTTGAAATAGTGCAGTTCCATATTTGCGTACAGAGTTCATGATTATTGGTTGTTTATCTCGGTTATAAGATTTGTTTTAAGGTATTTGACATCAAGGGTTGGCTTCAAAAATACTCTTGAAATAAAGTACTTTCCGTAAGACATGGAATCTTTCAAAAAATTCCATTGAGCAGGTCGTACAAAGAATGGGATAGATCCATTTATTCCTTCCCTAATTCCAGTTGTCTTTGCATCAATGTAAGCAATTGTTTCTGATCCTTTTTTGACCTCAAAATCAAATCGTGCTTCCCCTAGCAATTTGCTCGCCCAAATAACTTGAAACCCTAGTCCGGTAGGGAATTTTCTCATTAAATCAGAAAAGACAAGTTCCTCACCTTGATTTCCTATTTCTTCATTTGCATAGGTTTGATCATCCACTTTTGGGGCTTGACCATTCAATAGGCTTTGGAATAAGGAAGGGTTTTCTGCCAGTAGCATTAGTTGGTCTCCTGTTAAAGTGCTTTCAGCCAATTTTGCTAAGGCTTCTAGCTTGCCGCTTTGTGAAATACTTAGCGCAAGCTCCCTTTCTTTGTCATCAAAGGTTTCTAAAAATAGGATTGCTCGTTTCTTTTCAAACCATTCAAACCTTTTCTTTAATTCCTCTTTAGTATATCGAGCCTGATCACACCATGCAAATATTGCTCGCAAAGGACCAATTATGACTGAAGTATTGTTTTGGCTTTCTGAATATTTTTTTTGAAGGGCATTGTCAATCAAATTACATAGACCAATCTCGTCTACCTCCTTTGATTTTGGGAACAAATGATGAAATTCCTCAAAATCTTTATCAAGTATGGATTTACCTAGCTTGGAATTGGTTAATTCATCATGAATCTGAACAAGTTTTTCAGGTAAGTCCTTTGAATAGTTGAGATTTTCTAGAAAACATAGTTCTAATTCTTTGTTGGGGAAAACTCTATATTTTTTGAAATGAGAATCATCTACTTTCAGAATAAGTGATATGACCATCTTAAGCCAATTCTTTGGGTTTGTACCTTCCTCTAGAATGATTGAGTTTAGATTGGAATATTTGATCACCTCTGCCATCAACCTATCATATCCTACTCGATTAACTGCAAATAAGTCGGCATCTATAGCTGGAATCCAGCTTTCATAATCTTGATCGGGACAGGTATTCGATGGTCTTAATGCTTTTCCTACATCAAACATCAAATCATTAGTGCCTAAGCGGAATGGAAGAATAAATTCTGAAAAGATAATTCGGTCTCCCCTTCGATTAATAATAGCTTTAGATTGGTTAAGGGATTCTTTGAACAATTGAATTATTACTTCCTTAAAGTGAATCTTACTGCCCTCAGCGCCAAGGTATTTTTTTTGCATCTTGGTGACGTGAAAAATGTTTTTGAATTCAAGTTCCACGCATTTTTGAAGTAAGTTTTTATAGAGTTTGTTAGCAGACTTTAGTAGCTCTCTATTCTTTGTGTCAGACGGAGAGATTTCAATGGACTCTCTTTCTTGAGTTGTTTCAAATAAGTAAGAGTGAATTGGAATTGGTAGACCTATCTCCTCAGTACCTATAAGCGGTAGTCCGCAAAAATATTTTGGTGAATTATTGGGATAAGCCGCTAAGTCTCCATTATCAATTAAAACGGCGGTTTCGACTTCACCCTCTTTCATCCAAAGTAATTTAATGTCTTTAGGCTTCGAATCAATATTAGCTGTATAGGTGATAAGGTTGTTTTCTTCTTTACTTTTTTGGATTTTAAAGTTCTTGAAGTCTGAATAAAAATTGCTCTTATTCTCAATTGTTACCGATTTTACTTTTGGCAAAAAGGCCATGGTGAAAGGGAGCTGATCTAGGATTGTGGTGAGTCCATCTTTGACAACAGTTTTTGGATCAATGGATGCAATTGGGCTTTTAAGATGATATTTGAATTTTGTCGGGAAGTTTTGTGGAGAGTAGGTCTCGACTAGTTTTTTGGGGTTAAAACCTGCTTTGCTTGTTTTTATTGAATCGATTAAAAAATCTTTGTTGCTGTATTCTGTACGATCAAGTTTTATAGAGAATTTGTAATATTCATCTGACTCCAAAAGTATACCATCTACTTCTAAAATTCCTGACAAAACGTGAGTAGAAACTTGACCTGACCCAAACTTTCCAATTTGAGGAATGTTTGGGTCTAATTTTGTGTCTTTCCCCGTGTCTGGTGCAATTAGGTTTAATGCATCTATGATTCGGAAAGGACCGCCGTCATGTTCAAATGTGATGAAATCTTCTTCAATGAGGAGTTTTATATTTACAGAATTGGTAATGTCACTTGCATTTTGAAGTAATTCCCAAAACCACCTTCGACTCATTTCCGAAGCCTTACTTGGGATTGGAAGGAGCTTATCTTTTAGTCGTTGGGCTGGGATCGAAAATTGTTGTTTTTGGAATTCACCATCTATTATTTCATCGATTACTGACATTAGTAGTTTTTTATATTTAAGAAAAAGCTGTTCTTCCAATTATGGAGTAAAAATGATGATAAATATAAGATTGAAAAGAAGTGAATAAATACCCTGTTTAGGGTATTTATTGTGACATTTTCAGATCTTAACTTGCTTGATTTAGGATTTCAATAAATTTTACGGTTTAGCTAGTTAAGAATTTCACTATTTTTTTCTATCATGATTATACTAAAGGGTACATATTACATAGATGAGGTTCAGTCCAGACTTGAAGCCTTACTAGACAAGGAAGAAATCGAAAAAGTCTTTGCAAGATTTTCGTCCTTTTCTATAGAGAATTTACCGGCTTACATCGATCAAGATCAAGTACCCCCTCTACTTAAGGTAGCCTGGAATATCATAAACCGAGGAGACTTAACAAGAGCCTCGTTAAAAATAAGTGAATATCTCCTGAGAAAATATTTCGATTTCCAGAAGGGGTTTACTATTTCCAAATCTGAAATCAGAGCCTCCTTTGATGTTTTTGAGGCTACTGATTTACTAAGTCTAAAGGAGATGTTTTTGAATATCGACCATATCCAGGAAAAGGAAGTAGTCGATTTTGGTCAAGAGACTTTTGCTGTATTCAAATTCCTCCAAAGGTCTGCTTTATATAATCAACTGCATAAAACGATGCTGCTGAGTTTGATGGGCAACCCTACTGAAAGCTGGTTTAGTATCACGGGGGTATCCAAGGAAGAAGAGGTGTTACTGCATAAGGACTTAAATGAGCTTTTTGAAGCACTGAATAATCTAGCTTCAGAAAATGAAACCAAAATACCGCTCCTTAGCCAAGGGGACTTACATCATCAAATTACCATCTCTGTAGATGGTTCAATAAAGGGGATATTACTTAACCCAATAGATCCCAAAAAATCACCAAATCTGAATTTTAAAATCTTAACGGATCGAAAGATTCGATATAAAAAACTTGGTAAAGTAGTAATCACGGAGGAAGAAATACATAATGGTGAACGAAAGGAAGTTCACTCATTCCATTATTCAAGTCTTGAACAGGATAGATCATTGATCTATTTTCTTCATAACATTTTTAGAAAATCTAGATTCAGACCAGGGCAGGAAGCCATAATAAATCGGGCCTTGGTTGGTGATGATGTAATTGGACTACTTCCCACTGGAGGTGGTAAATCCTTGACCTTTCAAATTTGCGCATTGCTTCATCCAGGTGTGACGATTGTGGTGGATCCTATCAACTCTTTGATGAAGGATCAGTATGACAAATTGATAGATAACGGAATCGGCAATTCAAGCTTTATCAACTCTTTCAATAGTAAAGAGGAAAAGGAAGAGCGAATGGAAAGACTGATGCTAGGAGACTATTTATTTTTGTTTGTTTCTCCTGAGCGATTTCAGATGGAAAATTTCAGACAATCTTTATCTGGATGTAGGGATTGCAATGTTTTTTTCAGTTTTGCGGTGATCGATGAAGCCCATTGTGTATCTGAATGGGGACATGACTTTAGGCATGTCTATCTAAATTTAGCCAGAAATTTAAAAAATCACTGTGTCCCTAAATCGGGAACACTCACTATTTTTGGTTTAACTGCAACAGCATCCTTTGATGTTTTGGCAGATGTACAAAGGGAACTCGAATTAAAAGAGGAAGCCATAATCAGCTTACCTGCTGAGGCTATTGATAGGAAGGAGTTGAATTTTAATATTATTCCGATTTCGGCGCAAATAGAACCAGGGCTTCCTTACAATCAAAGAGAATTTCAAATCGGGCAAATAAAGTATCCTGTTTTGAAAAGGTTTTTGAAGGATCTCCCTGGAAAAGTTAAATCTCTTGAAAAAGGCTATGGGTATTTGGTTGATTCGACTAATTTTTATGAAAAAGTTGACGGAAAGTACCAAAATGCTGGGTTGATTTTTTGTCCCACGAAATCCAATATTTTAGCAAATGGTGTATTGCATCTCGCCTTTGGTTATAATGGTAGTGGAGATGGATTGTTAGATCTGGATTTTCTTGACCTAAGAACTTTTTTTGGCGGTGGCGGGGACGATGTGGTGAGAGATGATAAAATCGAAACGTTGGCTGATGAATCCTATGCAAATCAAGAGGATTTTATTCAGGATAAAGCGAACCTAATGATTGCCACCAAGGCTTTTGGGATGGGGATAGACAAACCGAATATTCGTTATTCCATTCATTATTCCTTTCCTAATTCGGTAGAAAGCTTCTATCAAGAGGCAGGCCGAGCCGGCCGAGATGGGAATCCATCGCTGTGTTCGATTCTTTATCATCCTGCTGATGTACAAACCAACTATGATTTTTATCAAAATGCATTTAAGGGAATTCAACGAGAGCGATTCATCATTGATGAATTACTAGAGGAGGTTCAATACGAAGATGGTTTTTTTGTAAATGTTTTGAAGCAGAGGATCAAAGACAAATATCCAGAAGTCTACGGGGTTAATCTATCCAACGATCGATATGTTTACATAAATGGACCTTGGAGGGATGTTCCTAGGGATCGTATAAAAATAGGTGTGTTGGATTTAAATAGAAACCTCATAAGCTATGAAAATGCCACTCAAAATTTTGATCCAATTCAGGCAAAGGAAATTTTAGAGTTTGCAAGGAGTCTCCTTCGTGAATACTGTCCAGATCAAAACTATTTAAATTGGTTTAAAACCAAATCTGTAGAGGGGATTAAAACCTTGATGGAAAGTGGAACTCAGGAAAAATATATCCTCAAAATTGGCTTTACCAATGGTATTGTTACCGAAATTAATAATGTAATTATAGGTATTGGTTATAATGATTTTAAAGAACGAATTATTAGAGCTGCGTATAATTTTAGTAATGATGAAAATGAATTTATCGCAAATTTGAATTATCAATACTATAAATTTCAAAGATTAGAATATGGTGAGGCACTAAGAAAATTTGAGCCTAATCCAGATACAGAAAAGTTTTTGAAAGAGAATTTTTTGAGAATTAGAAATTCTCAAGATACTCAAAGGGCTATTTATCGATTGAATATTCTAGGAATTATAGATGACTATGTGATTGATTACGTAGGGCAAATGATTGAAGTACGATTTGAGGCAAAGAGCGATGAAACCTACATAGATAATTTCAAAAATTATTTAAGACGTTACCTTGGAATTGAAACCACCAAAAAATGGCTGAACAAAGTAGATAGAATAGAAGAAAACTCGGTGCTTACGAAGGTTTTATATGTTTTGATAGAATTCATAGAAAGTGAGATATCCGAAAAAAGAAAAAGATCTATCGATTACATGCAAGAGCTCTGTGAGGTACACTTGAAGGAAGGTGAAGGAGAGTTTAGAGAAAGGATGATTCGGTATTTCACCTCTAAATATGCACGTCAAGACTACCTTCCTGCAGATACGGAAAAGGGAACAAAGGAAAACTGCGCTATCGTTTTAAAATACATTGATTTCATTGATAATCCACCTGATGGTTTGGGAGGCCAAATTGATAATGCAAAACATCTTCGTGGGGCTTGTGATAATCTCAGGATCAATATGGTCGATAATGCCAGCATTGACCTGTTGACGGCGTTCAGTCTCTTTGCTCTGGAGCTAAAAGAAGGAGATACACTTGAATCAGCCAATGAAAAGCCTTTGGTAAAAAAAGCTATTGAATTATTCAGGCAGGGATTTAAAAGGATGGTTGTCATAGACTCTTGGGAAAATGTAAAATCCTTACTGGATGTATTTAATGATAAGGTACTTGATTTTAACTCTGAGATAGAAGCGCTGATGAGTCAGCTGCATTCGGAATTATTGATCCGGAGAACAACGCTTAAACTGAATGAATTTATTGACCAAATATCGAATTAATGTCTAAAATAATCGAGTTACAAGAGGAGTTTGAGTCGCTTATCAAAGAATTGGAGCGACTGAAATCAATTAATGAAATCACTTCGTCAAACAGTGAAAATGCAAAACATACTATTGATGAAATAAAAGGGTTCGTCGATGCGGTAATTAAACTTGTGGCCGGAATTGAAGAAGATTATGAATCAAAAAAGAAGGATTTTCTCCAAACTGAAAAGGCCTTAAAAGATGCACTTACGAAACTGGTTAAAGGGGTGGATGATCAATCTGAAAAATTCAAAATCCTAAATTCTGAACATTCGAAGTTCATTTCTGAGGAAGTTGAGTCTTTGAAAAAACAATGGGATTCTCAGGTAGATGATTATATAACTCAGCTGGGTGAGCTCAAGGATAAAATCGAATTAGATGTCCAAGAACTTAATCGATCAACAACAGATCAATTAAACTCTCAACATTCTACCATACAAGAACAACTCAGGAAAGATTCAGAGGACAAATCCGAAAAACTGGATTCCTTAACCTCAAGATTAGATAAATCGACTGAGCTTATCATTGCTGATTTTTCTTCGCAGATAGAGCTATTGAAAGATAAGACCTTCGAAAATAGAAAAGGAATTAGCGAGCTTACCTACTTGGTAATTGGAATAGGAGTAGTATTTACTATATTTTTTGGAGTCCTTATTTATATGCTTTTGTAAAATGAATGCATACACTCCACATTGAAAAGAGGATTCCTTAAGCATTCCAAAAATTATTGAATCCCCATATTGGAGAGCACCTTCAATTTCAATGGATGTTATTTTATAGTATTTACCGAAAGTTCCAAAAAAGGATTAATAAACTAAGTTCAAGTGTCATTTGGCGATTAAAATCCTTTCCTTTATTCTATTTATGAGATTTATTGCAGAGAAGAGAAGTGCTGATCAATGCCCGAAAGTGGCTTTTGCTAGGTTGTGAACTAGGGCAGCGTGGTGAAGATCTGATGAGGATCAAGCCATCTGATTTCCGAAAAATAGACGTTGATCAAGTTGTAGATGTATTTCAGCAGAAAGGGAAAAAACATGTGACAATCCCAATAACTAAGAGAGCCAAGAAGGTTTTGGATACTGGCTTTCCTCAAAAAATCTCATTACAAAATCTGAATGATTACATCAAGGAAGTAGCTAAAGCAGCTAAGCTTTATGAGATCATTGAAGGGAAAAAGTATGATGCAGAATCCAAACGCAAGGCTTTCGGTAAATATCCAAAACATGAATTGATTACATCTCATGTTTGTAGGAGGTCTTTTGCTACCAATTATTACAAGAAAATTCCTACAACCGTTATCATGGGGATTACAGGTCATATAAAAGAAAGTACTTTTCTTCAATACATCAATAAGCCAAAAGATAGGGATGAAAATGCTAAATTGTTTTTAAAATATTTTTCGGAAAATGGAAATTAATGAAACCCTCGACAATCCTTATTTCAAGGAGTGTTTTAAACGAGCAAGTATTATTTTAAATAGAGAGACTGATTTTTTTTTGGAAAAAGGTGAAAAGAGGGAAGAAGAATTGTCTGTAGAGGAGGCTCAAATTCTAAATGAATTTAAGTTTCTCACTAGGCTGGCGAACCAATTGGAAGACGTTACTAAAATATCAGATCTATTTATTCAATATGAACCAAAAGACTGGTTGAGCACAGACGAAGTTTCAGACTTAGATACTATCCGACTTTTTACCGAGATGACTTTGAATAAAATTTTTGCAGTTAGGGATACGATGGTGCAAATTGCAAATAAAGCATATGCTTTAGGGTTATCTGAGAAAAAACTAAGATGGGGTTTAGTTGAAAAAAAGGAAGTTTTCAGAAAATCCCATTCTAGTGAGATAATGAATAATTTCTACCAAGAGTTTGAAAGCCTTTTTGAGATCCGGAACGCTTTTACTCATGAAGGCGACTATTTGGATTCAGAGTATGATGAGATAAATGGAGTTTACTTTATTATAAAGCATTCTAATAACTCTAAGGGTGGGCTTGATGAAAGGCTAAATGCAAGCTTAGCAAACTCAAAATTTAAAATTGATAAACTGAAGCTAAAGCGACATAGTTTGCTAGTTCATTGGGAAGGCAGAGTTTTTACCCATGTGTTTGAGTTTTTGAAATCTTTGCCGATCAAGCAATAATCACCCAAACAAATATTGCTCAATCTCGAATGGTTATGGAATAGTGTTAGAGTTTAAATCTAGAGGGTGTCTTGGAAAACCTTTCTTGGTGATATCTCCGAAGGAGGAAAATAGTTTTCTTTAATTCATTATGTATAAAAAGGCATAGGATGAAAATCAACCTCGGTCTCAAGTTTTATTAATTTAAACCTGTCAATCTATTTTAGGACGGGTCATTTATTTAAAAATGTAAAACTTTTTTATACTGATTGAGAGAAGTGGATAATTGAATTGTTTTTATAGTTTTGAATTATTTATATTTTAAAAAGTCTCTTGATGACAGCTCTCTTTATAAAAATTGCACAAATTCCAGTTTTTCAATTAGTTGAATTTCATGTTTTTATGAATATTACAGCCAAGAAGAATTTGAATTTGACACCTTCGTGGGAAATAATAAATGACACCTTTATTTCTGAAATTGATTTTAAAATATTTGAAAAATGTTCCGTCTTAGATCCATTACATTTTTTTGAGTATAACCTTATCAGGTCAATTTCAAGTAATGATCAGTTGGCTTCAGGATTCATACTTGAAGCTAAAAAAAGGCTGGAGAAGCAATTTGAAGAATTAAAGAATAATCACAAATCGAATTGCGAAACTGATCCACTTTGTTTTGTGGATGAATTTGGAGGGACTAATAACCAATTTGTTAGGCTATTTTTCAAAAAAATTGAAGAGAAATTCAAAATGGGAGAACTAGAATCTTTGTTAGATGTTTTTTTGGTTTATAATTATTTCAATCTTGACAAATTAGTTTTCATACCAACCAAGAGGGATTATGTTGGATTCAAATATTCCCTAAGTGGTGATTTATTGTTTGATGAAGAGGTAGCCAATTTGAGGTATCAGGATGTTAAAAGGATGTCAGCATTTGTTATCAAAGAAAATAAAATAGAATCAATTGTTTCTCCTTTTCAATTAAAACAGAATTCGATCAAAGTCATAAATAGCTTTCGACAAATTGAAGTTGAGAAAAAAATGCTTGTTAGGGCAAAATTGGGTGATTTGCTTAAATTTAGCCCTTCCTATCATTTCTTTCTAGAAAGAAAATATGATAATCCATATTTAGAATTAAAGAGCTTTATAAGGGAAATTGATATTTTTTCATATTTCGCAAGGATTCCAGGGCCGCCTCTACCCCCAATTCCTGGTTTTAAAGCTGAGAAAAGGGATTCAACTCCAGTCAAATATTTGAAAACTGAATTTTCTCATCTAGGAGAAAAGTTTATTAGGAATACATTTTTGGAATATCTCCAAAACCTGAAGGTGAAACTTGAGGCAGAATCAAATAAAAATATTTATCAATCTACTTTAGAACTAGAGATTCCTTTTTATGAAATTTCTAGGATAGTATCTATTCAAACGGAACGAAAACTTAAAATAGAGCATGATAAGGAAGTTGAAAATTCAAAGAGAGAATGGGATCATGATTTTGAAGATGATTTTGATTTTGCAAAAGATGGCTTAGACGATCTTAATTCTGCTGATCCAGATTGGTATTGGAATATTGACTGATTTAACCCTTTGATACCTTTTAGTTTTCGCTATTTTGCATTGTCCAAACTATATACTTTTTAAATGAATAAGCGAGATCTCTCGGAATCAGACATTAAAGAGAAGTACATCACACCAGCTTTAATCAAAGCTGGTTGGGATGAAATGTCTCAGATTCAGAGGGAAGAGTATTTTACAGACGGTCGGATCTATGTCAAAGGCAAGCTGACAGCGAGAGGCAAAGGGAAGTTCACTGATTATTCTCTGTACCACAAAACCAAAGGTCTAAACATCCGCCTGGCAGTTATTGAAGCAAAAGATAATAAACATTCTATTCGATCTGGCATTCAACAGGCACTGAGCTATGCTAATAAGCTTGATGTTCCATTTGTTTTCAGTAGCAATGGAGATGGATTTTGGTTTCATGATAAAACTGCCACAGATGGGCAACTGGAGAAGGAGCTTTCTCTTGATGAATTTCCAAGTCCACAAGAACTTTGGAGCAAATACAAAATTTACAAAGGAATAACAACTCCAGAACAGGAGGCTATTGTCACGCAAGAGTATTACCAGGATGCGTCGGGCCGCAAGCCTAGGTACTATCAGTCTATTGCCATCAATCGCACAATTGAGGCTGTTTCCAAAGGTCAGAAAAGGATCCTATTGGTGATGGCAACTGGAACAGGTAAAACATACACTGCATTCCAGATTGCATATCGGCTGTTTACTTCAAAGTCAAAGCGAAAAATTCTCTTTTTAGCTGATCGAACTGCTTTAGTTGATCAAACATTGCGTGGTGATTTCCGACATTTCAAAGATGCGATGGCAGTTATCAAAAAGAAGTTGGTGACGATTGATGGTAAGGAAAAGTTGGTTTCAAATAATAAGCGAGGAATAGATTCTGCTGATAAGGCATTTGATATTTTCCTCGGATTGTATCAAGGGCTGAGCAATTCTGATCCAGAAGTGCCTGATGCTTTCAAGGACTTCAGCAGAGATTATTTTGACCTGATCATAGTGGATGAGTGCCACAGAGGATCAGCCAAAGAAGACAGTAAGTGGAGGGAAATCCTAAATTACTTTCATACTGCTACGCATATTGGTTTAACTGCTACTCCAAAAGAAACGTCCGAAATATCCAATCAGGAATATTTTGGTGACCCGATTTACACTTATTCACTGAAACAAGGTATTGATGATGGGTTCCTAGCTCCATACAAAGTGATTCGTGTGACATTGGATGTGGATGCTGAAGGATGGAGACCACCGAAAGGATTTTTGGATAAAGCAGGGAATCCTGTTGAGGACAGAATTTACAACCGTACTGATTTTGATAGAAGCATTGTTTTAGAAGGAAGAAGAAAACAAGTGGCTTCGAAGATTACAGAATTCCTGAAAGGGAATGATCGCTTTGCTAAAACGATTGTTTTCTGCGTCGATATAGAGCATGCAGAAGCAATGCGTGCTGAGCTTGCAAACGCCAATGCTGACCAAGTGCAGATCAGCAACAAATATGTAATGCAGATTACTGGCGACAACAAGGAAGGGAAAGATGAGCTCGATAACTTCATCAATCCCAGAGAAACGTATCCTGTAATTGCTACTACATCAAAATTGATGACTACAGGAGTCGATGCACAGACCTGCAAATTGATTGTGCTGGACTCTAACATTGGCTCACCAACCGAATTCAAACAGATCATCGGTAGAGGTACACGGATCAATGAGGAGTATGGGAAAACATACTTCACTATCATGGATTTCCGAAATGTTACCAACCATTTTGCAGACCCTGCTTTTGATGATGATCCTGTCATGATCAAAGAGGTGTCAGAACATGAGTCACTTGAAGGTGTTGATGAAGCTGGCGAGGAAGAAAGACCGCCTTTGGATGGGGAAACTGGAGAGGAAATTAATTTTCCTGAGTCAGGTCAAGAGCTGGAGGGAGGTAGCACAGCTGGACCAAAACCAGAACCTAGGCCAAAAGTGTACGTGGATGGAGTCCAAGTAGAAGTCGTAAATCAACGAGTACAATATCTTGATGGTGATGGTAAGATCATCACGGAGAGTTTGACTGATTACACTAGAACCAATTTGCTGAAGAAATATCAAACCTTGGATAATTTCCTGCTTCATTGGAATCAAGCGGATAAAAAGAAAGTAATCATCGAGGAGCTGGAGGAAGAAGGTATATTCTTCGAATCATTGAAAGAGGAAGTAGGGTACCAATGGGATCCTTTTGATTTGATTTGCCATGTAGCGTTTGATGCGAAACCTTTGACACGAAATGAACGAGCAGAGAATGTGAAGAAGCGAGACTATTTCTCCAAATACGGTAAGAAGGCTCAAGCTGTATTGCAGAATCTCTTAGATAAATATGCAGACAGCGGTTTGGTCAATGTAGAATCAACAGAAATACTTCGAATGGATCCGTTTAACAAAATCGGGACTCCATTAGAATTGGTTCGTGCTTTTGGATCAAAAGAAGATTACGAACGAGCAATAAAAGAATTAGAATCAGAATTATACAAACAAGCATAAATGGCAAATGTAGGTGCTGTAATCAGCAGCATACGAAATATAATGCGTCAGGATCGGGGTATCTCTGGTGACGCTCAGCGACTGGAGCAATTGGGATGGATGCTTTTTCTCAAGATTCTTGATGACAAGGATCAAGAGCTGGAATTAATCAAAGACAATTACATTTCTGTAGTTCCTTATCGGTTCAGGTGGAGAAACTGGGCTGCAGATGAAGAGGGCATAACAGGAGATGAATTGCTCAAATTCATCGATAGTACAGAATCTGATAATAAAGGTCTGTTTCTTTCCCTTAGAGAACTCAAAGATCCTGCGAATCCCAAGCGTGCAGCAATCGTCAAGGAGGTTTTTGACGGTTCAAACAATTACATGAAGTCGGGCTATGAGATGCGAAAGGTCATCAATAAGCTGAATGAAATTGACTTCAACAATTCGGAAGACAAGCATATTTTTGGCAACATCTACGAAAGCATCCTGCAAGAACTTAGAGATGCTGGAAACAAAGGGGAGTATTACACCCCAAGAGCAGTCACGCAGCTCATGACGAAGATGACTGATCCGAAGCTACATGAGAAAGTTTTAGATCCTGCTGCAGGGACAGGTGGATTCTTGACGGCTGCTATTGATCATGTGCGACAGGACTATGTACAAACAGTGGAAGATGAGCATATCTTACAAAAAAGCATTACAGGCTGGGAATTGAAACCTGTAGCCTACGTGCTGGGACTGACCAACCTTATCTTGCATGAAATGGATGTGCCAGATTACCATTACATAGACAGTCTCAAGAAAGAATACAACAGCATAGGCAGAAAGGATGAAGTAGATGTAATCCTAGCTAACCCTCCTTTTGGGGCAAGTATCGCAGACGGAGTAGAAACTAACTTTCCGGCCACTTTGCGATGCAAGGAATCTGCTGATTTGTTTGTCGTGCTGATGTTACAATTGTTGAAAGACAATGGACGCTGCGCAATTGTATTACCAGATGGCTCGATTACAGGGGAAGGTGTAAAAGTAAGAATCAGAGAAAGATTGTTAACCAAAGCTAACCTTCACACAATTGTTCGCTTGCCACAGAGTACGTTCTTTCCTGCAACTGTCAGCACCAATTTGCTCTTCTTTCAAAAAGGTACACCGACTAAAGAGATATGGTATTACGAGCATAAGCTACCAGAGGGACAAAAAAGCTACTCCAAGACAAAACCGATCCAGTTTGAAGAATTTGCACCATTAATAGAATGGTGGGGAAATCGAATTGAAAATGATCAAGCATACAAAGTGAAGGTGGAGGACTTGAAAGACTGGGATTTAGATATTAAGAATCCAAGGAATCAAGTTTCTGATAAAGAGTTAGATTCTAGCTTATCAATCTTGAAAAAAATCTCAGTACAAGAGGATCGGATTAAAGCACTGATTTCAGAGTTAGAAACAGCGCTTTCATGAAAAAAGTAAAGTTAGGCTCTGTTCTCATCGAAGAGAAAACTAAGATAGGACTTCCTGACGGTGGTGGTTTGGATCTTATTGGGGTAAGCAATGAATACGGGCTACATACTTCCAGAGCCCAAAGGATTGCTGATTTGAGTAGGTATAAAATCATTAAGATTGGTTGGTTTGCATACAACCCTATGAGAGTGAATGTTGGATCGATTGGGATTGCAAAGGAAGAGGAACATGTAGGGATTGTTAGCCCAGATTATGTTGTATTTTCTTGCACGGATAAAATCATGCCTGAGTATCTCTTGTATTTTCTGAGAAGCGATATTGGTTTAGAAGCAATCGAGAAGAATGCATCGGGAGCTGTCAGAAAAAGATTGTATTATTCTGATTTGGCAAGAATAGAGTTGAATGTTCCGTCTGTTGAAAAACAGCGTGAAATATTGGATTCTATATCGAAAATCAACGCCATTGTTTCTCAGATTCAAGATCCAAATCGCTTAGCACAAATTTCAGTCCTCAAGCAATCCATTCTTCAAGAAGCGATTCAGGGTAAATTGACTGCTGAATGGCGAGCTCAAATGCAAGAAGCAGGAATCGAAACCGAACCCGCTAGCGAACTACTGAAGCGCATCCAGGCAGAAAAAACCAGACTGATCAAGGAGAAAAAGATCAAGAAAGAAAAACCTTTACCTACAATAACCGAAGAAGAAAAGCCTTTTGAACTGCCGGAAGGATGGGAGTGGTGTAGGTTAGGGGAATTAGGAGAAATTAACCCTAGAAATCAGTTAGACGATTTGATTGAGGTTTCCTTTATTCCAATGGCATCAATTAGTCAAGAATTTGGAATAAAACCTAACTCTGATATTTCAAGAAAATGGGTTGAAGTAAAATCTGGGTTTACCCATTTTGGAGAAGATGATGTTGCAGTCGCTAAAATCACTCCATGTTTTGAAAATTCTAAAGCGGCGATTTTCAAAAACTTAACCAATGGAATTGGTGCAGGAACAACTGAATTACATGTTTTTAGGAATGTTACTACATCCTATTTGATTACAGAGATTATCTATTTGGTGGTGAAAAGTCCATTATTCTTAAAAATCGGCGAGTCAAAAATGACAGGAACAGCTGGTCAGAAAAGAATTCCTCTTGATTTTTTTAAGAATTGGGTTATTGCTTTTCCTCCATTTGAAGAACAAAAAGCCATTATAGAAAAAGTAGAATCACTAATGGCAAAATGCCAAGAATTAGAAAAAGAAATTACCCTAAGCGAGCAGCATGCGCAGATGCTGATGCAGGCGGTGCTGAAGGAGGGGTTTGAGGGGTGAAAATAGATTAACGGTTACAAAATATATAATATAAAATGAATATTGATAAGTTGATTTATCCAAGGTTTAAAAGGTTTGAAACGATGAATTTGGGGTTAAAAAGGTTACTCTTTCTTGTGACTTTTCCTATTTGTGTCTTGGCTTTATTTATGGCGATTGCTAATGTGATAATTTTGCTAACTAGCGATCAAGATTTCGACTCTGATTCTGGGATGATAATTCTAACAAGTATAAGTATAATTCTTTGTTACATACCATTTTGGGTATCTGTGAGGATACTATATTGGGTTTTTGATGGTTTTTTTCAGGGCAAAAATTAATTCTTGTAGTGTCTGAATCTATTTTTAAATATTATCGAGGGGATGACTATTCGTTGGACTGTCTTTCTAGCAAATATTTGTGGTTTTCAAAACCTCCTTATTTGAATGATCCATTTGATTGTTCTATGGAGCATTTGATCTCCAGAGAATCTCAGCTTTCCAATGAAGGCAAAGACTTTATAAGAACGAATACCAAAGAATTTGGGGTTTGCTGCTTCTCAGAAGATCCTTTAAATCTTCATATGTGGTCGCATTATGGGAATTCATATAAAGGCTTTTGTCTGGAATTTGATAAAGAAATTATTCAAAGCTTTTGCTCTGATTTATTTCAAGCAAATTGTGAATTGCTTCAATGCAAGTACGACGAATACCCAATTAATTTGGACGAAAGGATTACTTGGGAGATAGATGGGGATTATATTCAAGAAGTTCCTTTGCGATGGATTTTGGAGTGTCCTAAGAAAACGGATAGGTTATTTCAGATGCTCCTACTTCAAAAGAATGAAAAAGTTTGGGGCCAAGAACAAGAGTGGCGAATTATTCTTAGTGGGAGAGCAATTAGGAATGGTGCTAGGAACCATGCGCACAAATCTAATGGCTATAGGATACCACTACCAGAAGGAGCTATTAAATCAATTTTCTTAGGTCCTAACATGAGTGATCCTGATAAAGAGAAAATTGAATTGATTAATCAAGAGTTTTATGCAGGAAGTATTGAATTGAAGGAAATAAAGTTGGATCATAATAATTGGGGATTGAGATATAAATAAAAAATGAAGGATTTTAAAGAATTAATACCCTTTAGAAAAGGGCATTTATGGGGGTACTGTGATAGAGAAGGTAATGTTCTATTGGAGCCTAAATATGGGATTCTTTCAGGGTTTAAATATGAATTGGCATACTTCGCACATCCATTTAACCCTGGAACTAAGGAGCCTATAAGTTTAGGGATTATTAATAGAAATTTTAAAATAGTTCGTGACCCCAAAAATTCCAAAATTGACATTGATTTGGGGCAAGTTATTTTAGATAATGTACTTCCTTGCGAATACAAATTCAACTTTTTTGGATCGAAAGACCTAATTAATAAAAGCAATAGATTTCGTTCAGATCAAAAGTTCAGATCAAAGTTTCTTTTAGGAGAAGATCAGTTTTTGGGATTTGAAATAGTGAGTTCGAATTACAACTCTCGACCTTTCTTTAAGCTCCATTTTGTAAATGAGCATGACACGCCTTTAGATGTAAGTTTATTGCCGAAAAAGATTAAGCCCTCTGTTGCTAGATTCCTTATTTATTTGAAATGCCAATTTGGAACAACTCACATTAACGGCTTTGCTGGTCATTACTTAGAGTCTGGTCAATTAGCTATTCCTTATTGTTACAATAAGCTGTCTGATTATTTTAATGGTGTTCTTATAGCAAAAAAAGAAGGGAAGAGTACTCTCATTTCAGAAAGAGGAAAATGTTTAACCCACGAAGAATATGATGAGATATATTTTAATGCTTCAAAATGTATCTGGGAAGGAATGTTAGATAATAATAAGTATGTATTGGCCCAGTTTACAGAAGATTTTTTTTTCGTTTTTGAGTATCTAGATAATTCACAAAATAACTTCATTATTGACAAAAAAATCGCTGATTCTCCTAGAGAAAGGTTAAGAGGTTTATTACATGGTAAAAAGCCGCTATATGGCTTAAGTATAGAAAAGAAGTCAGAGGTTGTGAAGTTAATTGAACCATGCTTTGATTCTATTAAATTATTGTCTGATGAGTTTGCTGTTTTTGAATTAAACCAAGGGCAAGGAGTAATAAATGATAGTGGGATTATTGTTGTTCCCAATAAGTATAAATCAATTGAATTGTTGGGAAGGAGTTTGTTTTTATGTCACGAAGCAGGTTTTTTGAGTTTTACTTATAGTTTTTATGATTCTGAAGGTAACAAGCTTGCAAAGCATGACTTTTATGAAGGACAATTCGAATATCTGAATTATTATAGACATGACTTTCAAATACGTATAAAACCTTGTCGGTCCACACGTTTATTAGTTTGTTATATAGATTCTAGCCTAGGGGGGCAAATATTGTTAGGATATGTAAGCTATAAAGGAGATAAATTCTGGGCGGGCATATTGAAATTTTATTTTAAAGAGTCCGATGATATTTCAATGGACAGTAAAAAAGCGGAAAACTCTAATCAAGATTATTTTGAAGAATCTGGTTTTTATGAAGAGGCACGAGATAATCCATGGGATGAGGTCTTTGGGCCAGGCGAAGAAGCTGATGATGCAAATTGGAACACTAGAGGAGAGTGAAGAGAATAGATTATTATTTACTTATGAAAGCTTCTGAGAAAAATTAAAATAATAATATTACTTTAGTTCTAAGCAGTGGGAGAAGCCGAAGTATGCGTTTAATGGTATAGAGAAAAAATTCTCTTGTTACGCCCAACTTGATCTAATGAAAAACGGTTGGTGCCAAGGAATTCCAGAATTGCAAACTTCCTGAGGATTATTTCCCCTAGGATGCGAGCAACGATGTGTACCAGTAGTCTTCTGACTATTCGGTAAGCCTTGTAACGTGTGTGTTTCTTTAGAGATTTCATATTTCTAACAAGTAATATACAACAATAATTTCGCTACCCAGCTTGAGTCGGAGCGGCATTTGGTGAGTATTTCCAAGTGTCGAAATAGCATGCATACTTCTGGAAACCATTTTTGGTTTCTGTAAAAGCAAATAGCTTCGCACGGGTCTCCCCTGCTTATTTTTTAAATATGAAAAAGCAAAAGGATTGGTTCAAAATAAAAAGATATCCTCATATCGGGCTACCACTCGATGGGAGAGACCGTTTTAAATGGATCGAGCCTTATATAACAGATCCTGAAAAGATTGCCGTTCATCGATTTTTACCATTTATTCATAAATCACTTACTGTTAAGAAATTCAGGAAAGTATATCTTAAAGAGACTGGGAAGCTTGATCCGGAATTTTTAAATGTAAAAAAACCTATTCGTAATCCCGACAAGAAGGTAAGGGAGCTGTTTTATGCTAGCCACCTTGATTCCCTTGTATTTAGTTACTATTCCAAACTCTTAAATGACGCATACGAAAGGAAAATTAAAGAGACTAATTATGGTTTATCAGAGGTAGTCAATGCCTATCGTTCTGTGCCGGTTGATCCCTCAAAGGAGGATGGTCCCAACAAGTGTAACATTGATTTTGCAAATGATGCATTTCAATTTATCAGAGGATATGAACAGTCTGAGTTCGTGGTTATCGCATTTGATATCACAAGTTTTTTTGATCATCTCAGCCACAAGCTTCTAAGGGAAAGATGGTTTGATGTCATGGGTTCAGAAGAAGGTTTTAAAGAAGGGAAGCTTCCTCCAGATCATTTCAATGTTTTCAAGAACATTACTCGATTTAGCTATATTGACATCGTCGATATTTTTGAGGAATTCAAGGATAGGATAATTACACGGAAAATAGGTAAGGACGGCACACCTGGGGCAATAAAAAACAAGCCCTTAAAGAAAATCAAATACCTCCGAAATCAAAATGCAGTTGCTTTTTGCGAAAAGCCAGATTTTTTACGAGTAAAAGGAAAGTTGTTACAGCCCTCAAAAACCAAGAAGCTTAAAGATGGTAGTATCGTTAAAAGGGATTTTGGGATCCCCCAAGGTTCTCCAATAAGCTCAGTTCTGGCAAATATTTATCTTTTAAATTTCGATAAAGCTGTCAACGACTTTGTTTCTAAAAAGGGATTGTTTCGGAGATATTCAGATGACATCATAGTGGTCTGCCCAAAATCCATGAAAAAAGATGTAGAAAAATTGGTGTCTATTGAGATAGAAAAAGTTTGCTTAAAGATTCAACCAATTAAGACTCAGGTATTTCACTTTGTAAGAGAATCTGTAGATGAATTGAAATGTGGGCAAGAGTTTGAAACTGGGATAAACTGGAATAAGAACCTTGTTTATTTAGGGTTCGAATTTGATGGAGAGTACTCGCTTTTGAAATCTGCAAGCCTTTCTGGGTATTACAGAAAAATGAAGAAGTATGTCAGAAGGGCTAAGCATTATTCCACCAAGCGTCATTCTAAGTCAAAAGGAGAGATATTTAAGAGGCGAATTTTCAAGAAGTTTTCTTACAAAGGAGCCAGAAGGTTGAGGAAATGGATTTGGAATGACAAGCTTACAAAATTCGAAAAGTCTGATTATTATAATTACGGAAATTTCCTCACCTATGCATTTAAAGCTGCTGCCAAGATGAAAAAAAACAAAATCAATAGTCAAGTAAAGGGACATTGGCGAATTTTAAATGAAATGTTAAAAAAGTAATATTCAATTAAAATGGCAATCAAAGGAGAAACGTATAGTCTAATTGAAGTTGAAAGTTATATTCCAGACAAGAGATCTGGTCGCTATGGTGAAGTTCATATAAGGCCAGTTCCAGGACAGGCTGGGTTTGATCCTTCCCTACATGTTCAATGCTCTAAAGATTTGAGTACGGAACACCCTGTGGGTACACGTTTCCTGATCAAAGGAAAGTTGAATGATTTGAAAGGTGGAGGTAAGTTTATTTATAGCTCCTATCAATGGACATATGAGGTGATTTCTATGGGCAAGGGGCCAATAATTAAAGGCTAATGGAAGTCGTTGAATTTAATAGAGATCTGTTAGAAGATATATTCAAAGAAGCTGAGTCTAATCTTTTATCAGAAACTAATATTCGATGGTTCAGCTATGATATTGATTTTATATGTCAAAATCGAATAGATCTTATTGATTTGGTGAAGAATGAAGCAATTGTTTATTGCATTTGGATATCAAATGGATCGCAAGCTTCTCCTGTTTACATAGGACATTCATCCTCCAAGCTTTCACGGCAAAGAATTACCAATCATTTTGTGAAAAAGAACCCGAGGACTGGGTCCCAGCTTGAAAGAATCAAAGTGGTTCTATTAGAGGGAAGGAAAGTTGGTTTTAGCTTTTTGAAAATTGAACCGGATTATATGAGGAAACCTTTGGAAGAATGGTTGATCTTACGGAATCGAGAAAAGTTAATTTGGAATATTCATGGAAAAGGAAAATTGATTTGAAGTATGGAATCAGGAAAGATTTATTGGTTGTTTGGAGATTTTAAAATTTTAAACACAAAGGATCCCGATTGTTGGGATTCAGTAGCTAAAATTGAACCAAATAGCTGGCTTTTGGATCCAAACATGATTAGGTTTTATACTGAAGATGATGAGAATGGTTCTGGATTAACTGTCAACATGGTTACAGATACTTCCAATTATTATAGAGGAAAAGCTATAATTAGTGAAACAGGGGAAGAATATGCAAAAGTAGAGGGTGAGCTATTTGAAAACACTAACAAATTTTTGCTAAAAGGCACTTGGATTGAATTTAATGATGATAGAGAAGATTTTTATACTTGGATTTTAATCCTAAAGAAAAAGAAATGATTTATGGCAACACTTTTTAAAGAAGTAAACTACAATCTGGCATCTTTGATCCAGCAAATTGATTTAGGATTAATCGGGCTTCCAGATATTCAGCGTCCATTTGTATGGAAGGATATCAAAGTTCGGGATCTGTTTGACAGCATGTACAAAGGCTATCCGGTGGGTTACTTTCTGTTTTGGGCCAATGCCAATATTGAAGGAACCAAAGGAATTGGAACGGTTGCAAAACAGAAGCATCCCTCTCTTTTGATTGTCGATGGACAGCAGCGACTTACTTCTCTTTATGCTGTTATCAAAGGTCAGGAAGTGATTAGGGAGAACTATGAAAAAGCGAAAATCATTATTGCATTTAATCCTCTGGAAGAGAAGTTTGAAATCCCTGATGCTGCCAAGAAAAAGGATCCAAGACTGTTCCAGAATGTTTCTGAAATCTGGGTGCCGGATGCTGATATTCATGAGATAGTTGAGGAATTTATTGAACGATTGAATTCAATTAAGGAATTGACAAAAGAAGAAATCAAGAAAATTAGAAAGTCATTTCATAATCTTGAAAAGCTTGACAATTATCCTTTCTCCGCACTTGAACTTTCTTCTGAAATCAATGAGGAGCAAGTTGCCGACGTATTTGTGAGAATCAATTCCCAAGGCAAAAAGCTGAATCAAGCAGACTTTATTCTTACCCTGATGAGTGTGTTTTGGGAAGATGGCAGAAAGGACTTGGAAGAATTTTGTAGGCTTTGCAGACTCCCAAGTAAGGAGTCAGCTTCCCCATTCAATTACTTGATTGATCCGGATCCTGATCAAATGTTACGTGTTGGAGTTGGTCTTGCCTTTCGAAGGGCTCGTCTTCAGTATGTTTACAGCATTCTCCGAGGAAAGGATCTCGATACAGGTGAATTCAGCACCGAGCGGAGAACGCTTCAATTTGGTAGGCTGCAAGAAGCGCAGAGCAAGGTTTTGAATGTGGTGAATTGGCATGAGTTCATCAAAGCAATCAAACAGGCAGGATTTGCACGAAAGGATTACATCAGTTCATCAAACAACCTGCTTTACTCTTACATTTTCTTTTTGATTGGTAAGGAGGATTTCAAGATGGATTTGTACGAGTTGAAAAATCTGATTGCAAAATGGTTTTTCATGTCATCGATCACGCAGAGATATACCGGTTCTCCAGAGACAGTGATGGAGATTGATTTGGCCAAGTTGAGAGGAGTTGAAACAGGTGCAGCATTCAAGCAAATTTTGGAAGATATCATTGAGGCACAGCTGACGGATGATTTTTGGGATATTAGACTCCCTTTGGATTTGGCTACATCATCTTCCACATCTCCATCTCTATATGGTTTTTATGCTGCTCAGTACGTCCTTGGTGCTTATGGAATGTTTAGCAAGTTGAAGACTTCAGATTTGTTACAGGAAGGCTTACGTAGTAAAAAATCAGCATTGGAGCGTCATCACTTATTTCCGAAATCCTGGCTTGAGAAGAATGGCTTTTCAGATCAAACAGTAAGGAATCAGATTGCTAATTATGCTTTGGTGGAATGGAGCGACAATATTAATATCTCAGCAAAGCATCCTCGTGAATACTTACCATACTACTTGGAAAGGTTGAAGCCAGGAGAAAAGGAACAGCTGTATTACTGGCATGCACTTCCAGAGGATTGGCAAGAAATGGAGTATCTGGAATTCTTGGAAGAGCGAAGGAAATTGATTTCGAAGGTGATTCGGGATGCGTATTTTGTGGTTAAAAATTGAATAGATGAAGTTGAAATTTGAAAGTTGGGTAGAAAATGCAAATTCTATTAATGATGAGGCAAAATCACTTTTTGTAGAGTCAATCGTCTGCTATAAGGCTGGTGCCTGTAGGGCATCTCTATTACTATCGTATTTAGCTTTTACAACTTGCCTAAAACATCGATTTTTGAATGGAGATAAGCCGATAATTTTTCCCCAAGGTGAATGGGATGAATATTTAAAAAAAGTTAGAAATGAAGATAAATGGGAATCAACTATTTTTGATTTAACTCAATTGAAAGAAGTTCCTAATCAAGATAAATCAATAAAAAAATCTCCAGTTTTCACAATTTCGGATTCTCTGAGAGATGAAATTAAATATTGGAAAGATAGAAGGAATGAATGTGCTCATAATAAGGATAGTTTGATATTAGAAGCCCATGTGGAAGTTTTTTGGGCATTTCTTCAATCAAACTTGGGTAAGATTACAATAGAAGGGGGAATGGACTCTCTAATTCAAAAAATAGAAAAGCATTATGATGTGAATTTTACTCCTAAAGGAAGGGATGTAACTCCATTGATAAACGAAATTGAATCAGCTGTTCCAAAAGGGGAATTGCTAGAATTCTGGAAGAAATTATTTCCTATTATCGATCCGACCTTTCCTGATTTCTTTTGGGACGAAACAATTTTGAACTTCTTAGATTTGTTATTGCAAAAAACTTCTGCTTCTGTAATTAACTCATTTTACGATTTTTTAAAATCTGATAATAAAATTTTGGTTAATGTATTGAGTGAAAGACCTAGGTTTATTATTGAGCTTGGCTTTAGTGCAGAAGAAATTAGGAATTTTTGGAAAGTTAAAATTCAAGATGTTTCTGGGGGGATTGATATTTATGCAAACCTTGTAAGGAATAATATGATTCCAAATGCAGAAATTGATGAAGCTAATTCTCATCTCGTCACCACGATTAGACTTTATGTAAGTGATATGGAAAATCATTTAACATTAGTGAAATGTGGTTTTTCTAATGTATTGAGAGAATATCTGCTTTTAAATTGCCAGAATAAAGACTTCAATTGGATGAATAAAAAATCGCTGCTTATTTATGGGTATTTGAAATTTAATGGTATTGACAGTGAATGGTTAGTTGTAATAAATAAGGTTTTTGCCAGAGAATATTATCCTTTTAGATTATTGGATAGATTAGATAGTTTAATTAATGAAAATCCTTCGATTAAGAAGGATTGGCTGGATATAGCAAAGGCTGAGAATGTTGATATTTCAGACCCTATACTTAAAATATTAGTTCACCAATAATTTAAAATAATGAATAAACCAGATTTACATTTTATTGTTGATGAAGATTTTAATCTTTTTGATTTGAGTCATCCCATTAATTCAGATAGAATAAAACCACTAATTTTTATACATTCCAGTTACAGGAAGAGTACTCCAACGAAAGCTTGGAATTATTTCGATCATAGGTATTTCAACTATGATCATTCGGAAAATCGACAAAAAGTAGAACTTGGTAAAGGTAAGAAGGGAATTGTGGCGGCCACTATACATGAGGTGTGTGAATTTGAAAGTAATGGGATTAAAGTTTACCTAGAATGTATGGAGTCTTGGGGTCTAGTTGGGCTAACATCATCGGGAAGTGTTATGATTTTAGCTAATATTCGGGACAAAATAGGAGACGAAAGGAAGTTTAGGTTTCAACAATTCGAAAAAGGCAGGAAAAGTTTTGTACAAGTTTTTTCTTATCTAAGGGAATTGAAAATTGTTAATAGCCATAAGGAAGCATTGAAAAATGATGAGTTTAAACATCTCAGAGTTTGATTATCATAATTTGAGGAGACCCTTCATTCCCTGCTTGAATTACTTTACCATTTACTCAATTATAGTTAGATTTTGTTGACTAGGCTTAATGGCAATGACACCAAAAGAAATCTCCTTCGCTGAAAACTACCTCTGCACCTTCAATGCAACTGAAGCAGCAAAAGCAGCAGGGTACAGTGAGCGTTCTGCAAGACAGATTGGATATGAAAACCTGACAAAACCTTACATTCAAGCATACATTCAGGAGAAAACGAATTCAAATCTAGAGAAGCTTGGAATTACTCAAGAACGGGTATTAAAAGAACTAGCAAACATTGCCTTCTCTAATGTCACAGATTTTTTTGAAGGCGATTGGACACTAAAGGAATTGGCAGATATACCTAAGTCAAAATCGGCAGGCATCAAAACGCTGAAGAAAACCAAAACAGGTGTGATGATAAATATGCATGATCGACTTGGTGCTTTGTTAAAACTATGGGAGTTGGTTAAGGATAAATAGTAATTTTTTCAAGGCCTCGAGATGATAGAAAAGCACGTCAATAAATTTTTAGAAGAAGTTCAAAAATACGGTGAAAAAAAATCCGAAAAGGATCTAGCCGAATTGAAAGTAAAGGCGACTCAGATACTGGAAGCATTCATCTTCAAGAATTTGAGATTGCAAAATCCTAATACATATTCTTTAGCATTCACACATAACTATATTCCAATAGAATTTGATGCTCTAAATCACACAAGGAGTGCGCTTTCATCTCTTTTAGATTTAATCAAGGAAGGAGAATATTTAGAGCTGCCATATTCTAGGGAAGTACGCTCAGCTATTTACTATTCTAAAACAGAAAAGAGTATAAGGGAGTCATTTGAAGTGTTTGAAGAACTTTTTTCTAAATACCCAGGTCAAATTGATGCGGTATTCAAAGATCTTAACAGATTTGCAAAAATTCTCTCGCAAGAAGGACTTTCGAAACGATTGGAAAAGTTCGGTGGAGATCTCAATTCTGAAATCGATTATTTGGAGCGTTTGCAAGAGGATGTTTTAACTTGGGATGATTTCCGGCTCTTTTATGGAAATGAATCCGATTTGATGGCAGCTAGATTGCAGAGGTTGTTGTCAGCGAAGATTGCAAGACAAGAGATGGTTGGTGCACGAGGTGACATAGAGAAGAATCACGATTTGGAAAATGCATTCCCTGAGATTTTTGCACCAAATGGATACAGATTATTTGATTCGCTGGTAAAAATTATAGTTAAAAAAGATCATGGTTTTCAGGCGGAAGTTGGTCATTTTTTTAGATTGATGGAATACGATTCTTATGCCAAAAAGGGAGATACTCGGTTTATGGACTGGTTTGCAGGGAACTATCCTAATTTTCCGGAGTTGATCAGGATGCGGCTTCTAAAAGAATTTGTAGGACCAAGTCACGAGGCTCGTGAAAGGCGCTATTATGATGTTAAGCATCAATTGAAATTGAAGTAAATCCAATTTTTTTTTCAATGTACATTTTTTGTGCATTCTCTTGCACAAGCCTATTGGGATTATTGCATAGATCAAACGATGAAATCTATGTATTCTCAAACTATTCAAATAACTCAACTTACTCCCGAACAATTCGAGGAGGTGATTAAGAAGGTAGTCAAATCTCAATTTGAATCCCTCTTAAAAGAAATCCCTTTAGAACAAAAGAAAGATGATTACTTAACAAGGAAGCAAATCTCACTTTTGTTTCAAGTCCCATACAGCACAATACATAATTGGTGCAAGAAGGGTAAATTAAAGCCATATGGAATTGGGAACAGGGTCTATTTCCTGAGATCAGATATCGAAAAGGCTCTCATACCATTAAATCAAGAGGGGATATGAAAGCAAACAATTCACCCACAATGGTCATCGTTTACCAAAGAGGTAATAATGACAGTGATTTGTTTCATATGCATGATTGGAGGTCTAATCATGCAGATGTCCTATGGGTCGCTTTATTGTTAGATTGTTTGCCGTCTAGTTTAGTGATAAAGTCTAGTCAGCTTTCAAAAAAACAGCTGGCCTTTAATCCGGATGGAACAACCAATTATTTTTTGACACAGGTTCCTGAGGATAGCAAATTTGAATTTAAGGATTTAGTGTTTAACCCTTTTTTGCCGGAAACAGGTCTCAATGAGCTGAAAGCAGGATTAAGACTGAACTGGAAAAGCTTGACTCTAAGATTTGAATTTCCTATTGAACAAAGCCATTTGGAAGTATTAAAATTAAAAGGGCGATGGTAGATGACTTGAAAATTGAAATCGCAATCGAGCCACCTTTTGAATTCAAAGAAAAAGTGACTTATCCGTTTGAATATTATGGGCTTTTTTTTAGTCCGGAGTTTAATAAAAGTGGAGATGTGATATCTTATTCTGGCAAAAAGGAAAATCTCTATGTAAAGATGATCTCAGGAAAGCTGTTGGTAATGAATTCCTGGCATAAGTTTCAACAAGGCAACAATTATTCTGATTTCACATGGAAAAACCTGCAGGACTGTTTGCAAAATCTTGCCAAGATATTTGGTGAGGGGTTTTGGGAAGCCCGCATAACAAAATTGACTACCTCTGTGAATTTGCATTACGATGCAACAGGGGTTATTGATAACCTGATTTCTTATAAAGGGAGTCCTATGGAGCCTATGAGGCCTAGAAATAGCAGTAAAGCTTATGGGAAGAGGTTCGCTACTACGCATTATAACATAAAGGTGTATGACAAAAGTTTTCAGGTCAATAAAGAAGACCGAATTTCTATTTTACCGACGATTAGAATAGAGAAGGAAATGAAGCTACCTTATTTTCAAAAAAGGAGAAAGAATCCTATTAAAATCTATACCCCATCTGATTTGCTTAATCCAGTCTCATTCGATTACCTAGCATTCGAATTGTTTGAAGTCATATGGTCATTAGGTTTTAAATATGGGATTGATCCTATGAAGGTTCATGACTTTCATGATGCTACAGTAGTTGTTTTCATGGGTGATCCAGATTACAGAAAAGTACTGAAGAAGAAGTCAAATTACCGAACCTATAAAGGCCATGAACGGAGGTATGAGGAACTGCGGAATGAATTTCGGATTCAGGATTGCAATGAAATTTTAAATATATTGCTTGAAGATAAGATAATTCAATTGAGGCCTGTTGAGGTAGCCCAAAAAGCCATGTAATTATTGCATGGTTTTTTGTTTTGAAATTGTTTGTATTCGCTGCAGTGTTTTTCTCAAGTAGGAATTTCCAGAAAATCTAAGCACTTATATCTTGTAGTATAGCAGAAAAGGATTGTACTTTTTACAATTATACCATGTAGGAAGAAATTGTTATTTTGAGACATGGGAAAAGTAGGCCGGATCAATAGACAGGAAAGAATATTAAAACTAGTTTCATGGGTGATGTTGGCTCTGGTGTTTGTGGTTTTTTTAGTGCCCTTAATCTGGCAGGAAAAGTTTTGTTTTTCTTTAATAAATTATGCCATGTTTGTTGGCGGTCTTGCAGGCCCCCTGGCTGCTTTGGTAGGCTTTATTTATGTGTACCTGACTTTTCTTGGTCAACAAACGCAATTAGATGAGCAGAGGGAGAGACTTGATAGGGAGGAAGCATCTAAAGAGTTTGCAGAGTACTTGAATCTTTGGATTGAATTTAGATCAAAGGTGAAATACACTTGGAATAAGGAGTCTGGGGCAAAAGCTTTTGATTCCTATTGGAAAAATGTCCGAAAAGCTGTGAAAGGTGATTCAAAAAAAGAATTGGGGTTTGATATAAATAGTCCTAAAGGATTTAAAGAATCACTTCTCCATCACCTAAGTAATAGCTCTTTTAACACTTCAACAGGTCAATATGATACTTTTAAGAAGCTGGTTTATCCTCTACTTGAAATGGCTGAAAGAGGTAAGCTTGAAAGTAAAATACAATATTTAGAGAACCTTTTAAGTGAAGGAGAAAAAGCAGTCTTGATTTATTCAGCGTCATTCATTGATAAGAAGGGATTTGCAATTTCCCTTTTCAAGTCTGGATTCTGCAAAAGTATTCCCGATGATTATTTGATATCAAAAGAACACAGAGACCTAATTTTCTGAAATGTTTGCCAATAGTTTGCCAAAAAATGCAAAAACCCCTTCAAAATCGCTTAAGAAGGGGTTTTGTGTACCCAGAGCCGGAGTCGAACCGGCACGCCTTGCGGCATTGGTGTTTGAGACCAACGCGTCTACCGATTCCGCCATCTGGGCATTCGGTAAGTCTGGCCTTACACCAGACTTGGCTCCATCACTTGCGTAACGGGATGCAAATATGAGGAAAGAATCTTTTTTCTACAAACTCATTTTTCTACTTCTTCTACTTTTCTTGAGCTAAAAGCCAAGGGTTTCTCAGAGAATAGTGTTTTGGTAAACGACCAGACAGTTTTAAAAAGCTCAGAATCACGGTATTGATTCAGCATTTCCTCGCTTTCCCAATGGCTGTGTGTCAGGAAAATATTTTTCTCATTCTCATCTTGCCAAAGCTCCAAATAATGACAACCGGGGGAATTCCTGATAGATTTCTTATTTGCTTGGAAATTTTCCAGGAATTCAGCTACCCCTTCTGGCTTGAAAGTCATTCTTACAACTCGGATTAGCATTAGGCATGGAAGGTTACGTAAACGACACTGTCGTATTTAAGACCGAGCAATTCACCGCCATGGCCATGGTTTATTCCGATTTCCAATAGGTTCAAGCTGTTGAAGAAAGCGAAGCAGTCTCCAGGTTCCACTTGATCGTAGCCATTGTGAAGTTTGTTCACTGACTCTCGACCAAATTCTATGGTGAATTTGCCTGGGCTTAACTTTTCGAATACTTCTTTATTAATATTCGTGATCAGGTTTCCATAGCGATCTACTCGAAGAACATGACCGGTGATGTGCTCGCGAGTAGCTTTAGGATGTCGCGACATGAGTTTTCGGAAGTTTTTCAGTGGCCCACCGAAATCATGGATCGCAGCTCCACTGGCAACTTTTGCAGCGATGGGTGCCAAAATATCTTTTGTAGGAAACGTGGAATCTTTCAAATGTATATCTGCAAACTGAACCATTATGCCTGGCTCATGATCTGCCAACAGACTTAAAATCCCATTATTTGGTCCTACAAAAATGTGTTCTTCCAGCTTTACACCGATATACCCATGCGTGATACTTCCCGTAGTGTTTAAGGATACCAGATGGACGGTGCCTTTAGGGAAATCTCTGAATGTGGATCGTAATACAAATGCTGCATGAGCGATATCAAATGCCTCGATATTGTGAGAAATATCGATGATGTTTAACTGTGGATTTACGGCAAGCATTTTAGCTTTTACTGCCGGTACGTAGTAATCTTTGTCCCCAAAATCTGAGAGGAATGTAACCAATGCCATAGAAGCAAGTCAATTAAAATTTTTGTACTTTTGTTTAGGAGGGATTGGAACAAAAATAGAAATTTTATTCTTCTACCTTCAACGATAATCTAATCAATAATAAGAGTTTGGTCGAAAAAGTAATCACGTTAGAAAATGTTCCCTTGGCAGAATTTCTAGGCGAAGCCAATGAGAATATACGGCAAATTGCCGCTGCCTTTCCCCAAAGTAAAATTATTTCTCGAGGCAATGAGATCCGTATCCAAGGCGGAGCTCCTGAGATTCTGAGGATTAACGATGTTCTGAATTTGTTATTGGAGCACGTGGATCGATTCGGTCATATTACCCCTGAGAATGTTAAAGACTATTTGGATGTGGAAGGAGTTCCTTTTGAGGAGGCTAACAGGGATCAGGTTATTGTTTTTGGAAACAAAGGGATAGTAATCAAGCCTAAGTCAGCTAATCAACGAAAACTGGTTGAATCTGCCATGCAGAATGATCTGGTTTTTGCCTTAGGGCCTGCTGGTACGGGAAAAACATATATAGCAGTAGCACTTGCCGTTCGGGCTTTGAAAAATAGAGAAGTTAAGCGGATCATCATCACTAGGCCAGCTGTGGAAGCTGGAGAGAACCTAGGATTTTTGCCTGGCGATCTACAAGAGAAATTGGATCCGTATTTAAGACCAATCTACGATGCGCTTCAGGATATGGTGCCACCTGAAAAGCTAAAATACTACCAAGAAACCCGTGTGATCGAGATTGCACCTTTGGCTTATATGCGCGGAAGAACCCTACATGATGCTTTTGTCCTTCTGGATGAAGCTCAGAACACAACAAATGAGCAGATTAAGATGTTCTTGACTCGTATGGGGCCAAATTCCAAGGTGATAATCACAGGTGATCAGACTCAGGTGGATTTGCCTGTGAGGCAAAAAAGCGGATTGTCTGAAGCGCTAAAAATCCTCAAAGATGTGAAGGGAATTGGTGTTGTAAATCTTAGTGGTAAGGATGTGATCCGACACAGACTAGTGAAGTCTATTATCGAGGCATACGAGAAAGATCATTATTACAAAGAACAAGAGAGAAATGAGTCTCAAAGTAGAAAAAATAACCCGTGATGATCAGCTGAAGGCTGCTTTTAAGATCAGAGAGCAGGTTTTCGTGGTAGAGCAGGGGGTGGACCCACAGGCTGAATACGATGAGTATGAAAGTCAGTGTTCCCATTTCTTGGCCTGTATGGATGATCAGCCTGTGGGAGCTGCACGATGGAGAATAACCCCAAATGGGGTGAAATTGGAGCGTTTTGCAGTGTTAAAAGATGTACGGGGGCAAGGTGTAGGGCAAGCATTAGTCGTTGCTGTCTTGAAAGATATTGAGGCAACACCAGAGGCAAACGGGCTCAAAAAGTATCTTCATTCCCAGCTATCTGCAGTCCCACTTTATTCAAGATTTGGATTTGAAAAAGCTGGAGATATATTTGAAGAGTGTAATATTATGCACTATAAAATGCAATTGGCTTAAGTATTGCCTCTTATTCGAAAACTAATTATAGAAATATGAAATCGAGCATAACGAATACGTTAAACACTGAGATGATTATTTCTTAGGCGAGACTCCATATGACCATAGAAAACAATTATAAACAGATGAAAAAAATTATTTTTACTCTTACTCTGATTCTGGCATTTGTGGTGACCGGATTTTCACAAGATGTGATTTCTAGCAGCGGCGGCTCCACTCCCAGCTATGGTGGTTTTTCAAACGAAATTCACGTCAATTTTCTTAATTTAATTTGGTTTGGGTCGTTAGAAGTAGGCTATGAGCGCTACTTGAGTGATGATCATTCCTTGGAATTTAAAGGCTTTATTAACGATCGTTTTGGGATTAATAATGAGAAAAACGGCAAAAAATATAAAACCAATTCGTTACAAGCTTCCTTGAACTTTTACTTTGGTAAAGGTAACAGTGGTCGTTTTTTCTTATTCCCTTTGGCTAAACTTCGATTAGGAGATTTTGAAGAGCCTGCAGATGGAGGAGGAGTTCAAACAACTGATATGACAGCATTTATCCTAGGTGCCGGTGCAGGATATAAGTGGGAATTGTCTAAAAACTTTGCGTTTGGACCTTTCGCGAGTGTGGGTAGAAACTTCAGTGATGATGTTTCAGACAGATTTGCTGGTATAGAATTCAATGCAGGATTTAATTTAGGCTATAGATTCTAAATTTACTTCAACATACATTATTTGAAGAGCCCAGTTTGGGCTCTTTTTTTTGTCTTACCTATTTAGAAAGTTGTGAGCTTTTATGAAAAAAATGAAGTAAATTAATTCTTTAATTTTTTCAATATGAGGTTTGCTGACTTTCCATTTTTACGGTATCTGCCTTTTGTTTTGATCGGGGTTTTTTGGGGCAACTCGAATGGGACTCCTGACCTGATGGTCCTTTCAATTATACTAACCCTATTTTGGCTGGTTTATTTGATTCTAGTTTCTAAGCAGGAAAAAAGGAGGATGGTATTTCAGCCAAGCTACCTGGCTTATATGGCATTGATATTCTTTGGGGCACTTTTGGTTTTATTCAAGCAGCAACAAACTGATGTCAGCACGGAGATTCTATATTCACAAAGCTATCTCGCTGAAGTGGTAGCCTACGATCAACAAAAGCCTAATTCTTTTGAGAATCTTCTGGAAGTGAAATCTATTTTCGCCGATGGCGCATGGAAAGATGCACAGGCCAAAGTCTTGATCTATCATCAAAATGAACAGGGACTAAAACCAGGGCATGTGTTGATGGTGAGTAAAAGTCCAGAGCAAATAGCTGCTCCACTCAACCCATATGAATTCGATTATCGACAATATTTGGCTAGGCAAGGGATTTTCTTCCGTCAGTTTATTGGTAAAGATTTCCAAGTAGTTGATTCGACTGCTGGTGTTGGGTTTGAATACTTTTTGGTGAATTTGAGACATGACATCGGAGAGATGCTCAAATCGAAAATTCCTGATGAAAACGCAGCTCAAATCGCATTGGCGTTGCTACTTGGTCAGAAAAAAGAGCTTGATCCGACTATTAGAGAAGCATACACTCAAGCTGGCGTTATGCATATACTGGCCGTTTCAGGACTTCATGTGGGGATTATTTATGCCTTGTTCATACTGATATTAAAGCCGCTCAAATTGAAAAAAGAAAAAGCTAGACTTTATCTTCTTTTCGTCATTTTTATCATCTGGCTTTACGCATTTCTCACTGGATTGTCACCATCTGTGGTAAGAGCGGCAACGATGTTTTCTTTGCTCACATTTGGTCAGATGCGAGAGCGGCGTCCATCCATTTATAATATCCTAGCCTTTTCAGCGATCTTGATGATTACAATTAATCCTGATGTGATCTACGAAGTAGGGTTTCAATTGTCCTATTTGGCAGTATTGGGGATTGTGATGATTCAGCCTTTAATTCTGAATTTGTGGTTGCCAAGACATAAGATTCTAGAATACATCTGGCAATTGATTACAGTTAGCTTTGCGGCTCAACTGGTTACTTTTCCGCTTTCTATCTATTACTTTCATGTCTTTCCAACCTACTTCTTGATAGGGAATTTGCTGATTTTGCCACTTGCTTTTGTCATTATGCAGGTAGGAGTTCCTTTAATGATTTTCGGGTGGATTCCAGTTTTGGGTGATGTTCTAGGTTGGGCTTTAAGTTGGTTGATTTGGGCTCAAAATTGGGTTGCTGAAGCTATCCGGTTAATTCCCGGTGGAAAACTAGATCGGCTGACCATAGAGTTTTCAGGGATGATACTCGTTTGGGGAATACTTTTGATAGTAGCTTCTTGGGAGTTTGGGTCGAAAAGAAAATTAACTTGGCTAGCCTTGACTTTAATCTTTCTTTGGAGCGCATTTCAATTTTATTCCGAATTGCAAAGCCCTTCCCGAGAGTTATTTGTCTATCAAGGAAAGAAGTCTCAGTTGTTTGATTTTTCTATTTCCGGAGAAATTTATTCCTGGAACCAAGGTCTTGAAGGAGGAGAGATCAGCTATTCAGTGGACCCCAATCGAGTTCAAAATCAATTCACTCAATTCCCAACTTCATTACTTGTGCACGAGCTGGATTCAGGAAAACTAGACTTCATTGGAGCTGACTTTAGCTTTGATCCAAAACATAAAAGACTCCAGTTTTTAAAGCCTCCAAAATCAATTTATAGTTGGGCTGGTGGTAAGTGGGTTATCGTGCCAGCACAAAATACGCTGGAGGTTGATTCGGTAGCATACCGAATACTTTTCTGAGTTTGATTTTGCAAAGCCTGCTATTGAAACTAACTTGATCCCAAACCCAAATTGCACTACAAATGAGCGCTGTAATCACAGAAATCTTCGATAGAATAGGAATTATCAGGCTGAATAGGCCAGAAAAACGTAACGCACTTAGCCCTGAGTTGATTAGTGGTTTGCACCAGGCTTTTGTGGAAATGAATGCAAACGAAAAAGTGAAAATTATTTTGCTTCGATCCACTGGAAAGGCTTTTTGTGCAGGTGCTGATTTGGCCTATTTGCAACAACTCCAAGATTTTTCCTATGAGGAGAATTTGGAAGACAGCCGCAGATTGATGGAGTTATTTAATCTGATTTATAGCGTTCCCAAGGTCGTGATAGCGGAGATCCAAGGCCATGCGTTAGCTGGAGGATGTGGATTGGCTACGGTTTGCGATTTCGCTTTTTCTGTTCCGGAAGCTTTGTTTGGTTATACCGAAGTGAGGATTGGGTTTGTTCCAGCTTTGGTTTCTGTTTTTTTGCAGGAGCAAATTGGAGCAGCCAAAACTCAGGAGCTATTGCTCTCTGGCGAGTTTATTACTGCTACCAAAGCGGCAGAATTAGGTTTGATCACTGGAGTGGAGCCTTCTGAGTTTTTGGAGAAATATGTCATGGAATTTGCAACCAAGCTAATTTCCCAAAATTCCGACTACGCAATGGGTAAAACCAAGTCCCTTTTGCGAGAGCTAAACCTAGAAAGCAGAAATAAATCTCTGGAGCTAGCTGCTGAAACTAACGCCAAAGCTCGAGCTCATGAGGACTGTAAGAAAGGAATTACTGCTTTCTTAAATAAAACTTCGCCAGATTGGTAAATGCTAACTAGAGCTACTGAGATCCTTCAACAAGTATTTGGACATGCTGATTTTCGGCCAGTCCAGAAAGAAATAATCGAGTCAGTACTGGCAGGGAAGGACACGCTTGCGCTTTTGCCGACGGGGGGAGGGAAGTCACTATGCTATCAGATACCAGGCTTGACCATAGATGGAATTTGCCTGGTTATTAGTCCCCTGATTGCCTTGATGAAAGATCAGGTAGATGGCTTGAAGGCAAAAGGGATCAAAGCCGCCGCGATTTACTCTGGGATGAGTTATCGGGAGATTGATCGCACGCTGGACAATTGCATTTATGGAGATTATAAATTTCTATATGTATCCCCGGAGCGCCTGAAAGCTGAGCTTTTTATCGAGCGGTTTCGCCAGATGAAGATCAATTTGATTGCAGTGGATGAGGCGCATTGTATTTCGCAGTGGGGTTATGATTTCCGTCCGCCTTATTTGGAGATCGCGCTGATTCGTCCTTTTCACCCCAAAGTTCCAGTTCTAGCCTTGACCGCGTCGGCTACACCTCAAGTCTGCGCTGATATTACCGAGCGCTTGGAGATGAAAAAGCCAGCAGAATTTCATCAGAGTTTTGCCAGAAAAAACCTTAGCTACAGCGTGAGACTGGTAGAAAATAAACTGGAAAAGGGACTGGAAATACTCAGTAGAATTGATGGGACTGCGATTTGGTATGTGAGAAACAGGCAAGGAACACATCAAATCGCCAAGGCATTAGGCCAATTGGGGATTTCTGCTTCAGCCTATCATGCGGGCTTGTCCATGCAAGATCGAGCCATGCGCCAAGAAGCTTGGATGAAAAATGAAGTTCGTGTGATGGTCAGCACCAATGCTTTTGGGATGGGAATTGATAAGCCGGATGTGCGTGTGGTGATTCATAGCGATTTGCCAGAAAATGTGGAGAATTACTATCAGGAAGCTGGACGAGCTGGGCGAGATGAGCAGAAGGCTTATGGAGTGTTATTGGCAAATAATCAGGATTTCGAAACTATTTTGAGGCGAGCAGAGCTAGTTTATCCTCCGCTGGATTTTGTCAGAAGGGTTTACCAGTGTCTCGCAAATTATTACCGGATTGCTGTTGGAAGTAACATGCTCAGCAGTTTTGATTTTGAATGGAATGAGTTTGCAAATACCTATGAGTTGGGAGTTTTGGAGACTTTTTATGCCTTGAAATTATTGGAGGAGGAGGGTTTCATTGGCTTAAGTGAAAGCTATTATTCTCCGTCCAAGATCCATTTTACCGTGGACCCCTCTCGATTATATGAGATTCAAATCGCTTACGCAAAGCTGGATCCTGTGGTGAAAATCATCATGAGAACGTATGGAGGAAATGTTTTTTCAGAATACATAAAAATTCAGGAATCAAAACTTGCTAAGTCACTCAACATCTATGAGAGTGAGTTAATCAAATCACTAAAGCAACTGGAGCAATTGGAAGTAATGGTGTATGATCAGCGCAAGGATAAGCCTCAGATTACCTTTTTGACTCCACGTTATGACGCAGGAAAATTACCTTTGAACTTCAAAAGAATAGAACTTAGGAGAGCTTTGACGCTGGAAAAGGCTCAAAGTATGGTGAATTACGGGAAGCAATCTGAGCTTTGCCGGACTCAGTTCATTCAGGAATATTTCGGAGAAAGTACAGATCAAACCTGCGGAGTTTGCGATGTGTGCATATCTCAGCGCAAGTCTAATCACCCTGATCTGGCTGAAAATAAGCTCAGAAATAAAATTCTGGAAACTTTAAACAGCGTAGGGGAGTTGACAGAACGGAACCTATTCGAACGTATACGCTTGCCGGCTTCTGAAAAAAACCTTCGAGTTTTGCGCATTTTGCAGGATCAAGGATATATTACACTTCTTGCATCTGGCAACTACGCACTTACAACTCATGAGTAATTTTCTTGACGATCTGTTCAACAAAGTTTTCAATTCATCGGAAAAAGCTCCGGTGAATCACAAGGAGAACATTGTGCAGAAAGACGAAGAAGTAGCCAAAGTACGGGATTGGATGAATTCAACTGAGGGACGAGAGCTTTTTGCCCAAGTCTCTAAGTCTTATTACTTCAAAACTATACAGATCGAGGAGCGTCCGCAAACTCACATTCTCGATTCGAAATATGCCAGAGGTTTTGCGATCACCTATGACGATCCTTTGGATGAGCAAACATTTTCATTGCTTTTCTTGGCTTTTGCGCAGCGAGTTCTAGCTTTGGGCTATAGGCAAGTGAGTTTTGATCGGAAAATGGAAGAAGTAAACGATCAGGTGAAAGTCACCGAAAAATTTTATTTCAAACCGCCCTTGAAAATACTTGCCAAGAATGAGTTGATTTCTCAGTTATATGGCAATATTTCCATCGAGAAAATAAATGTAAATAACCAGCCCAATTACCTCAAGGTATTAGCGACGTTTTATTCGGATAGGCTATACCTAGATCCAGAACCTTTCGATCAATTTCTTGATCATTTATTTGAAGCAACCCATGATGGACAGAATTAACTTTAAAGAGCAACTAGGAAGATACCGGACACCATATGAGGAGGAGGCAAGTTTTATTCAGGATTTCTTGGATTTGACGGAAGATCCTATTGCCTACGATAGAGAGCGATTGGAAGGTCATTTTACCGCGTCTGCATGGATAGTAAATCGTAAACGTACACATACCTTACTTACTCTCCACCGCAAATTAGGAAGATGGCTTCAGCTCGGCGGTCACGCTGACGGAAATGAAGATTTGCTGGAAGTAGCGATGAAAGAGGCGATTGAGGAGAGTGGTTTGAAAAGTTTGGAGTTTGTAGATAAGACTATTTTTGACTTGGATAAGCATATTATTCCTGAGAGGCCGCACGTTCCTGAGCATTTTCATTTCGATGTGCGTTACATTTTGGAGGCAGATCTCTACGAGCCCTTGATCAAAAGTGATGAGAGTATTTCATTAGCCTGGGTGGCTTTTGACTCAGTGCAGGATGTGATTGGATACAATCCTTCAATTCTGAGAATGCTTGAGAAAACCAGTAAATCAGAAATCCTCCTTTAATGATTAAACCTGACCCTGCGCAGTTACAGCGCGAGATAGCGTTTTCCTTACCCATTCAGATTAGATTCTCCGACATTGATGGATACATGCATGTCAATAATGGGATCTATTTCAATTACTTCGAGCATGCCAGAGCTGTTTTCTTGGAGCAGGTGTGCCAATGGGATATTATGAAAGTCGGCTGTGTAGTAGGACGAATTGAAATGGATTACTTCAGACCTATTCATGTAGATGATAGAATCAAAGCTTTGGTAAAATGTAGCAGGCTGGGAAATAGCTCCTTTGATCTAGAGCAATATTTGGTAGGAGAAACCAAATCCGGTGATCCCCATATTTTTGCAAAGAGCAAATGCATACTCGTTTCTGTGGACATGAAAACGATGAAGCCTATGCCGCTTCCTGAAAACTATAGGGCAAAACTTCAGTCCAATTCCTGAAAACAAAGTCACAATCCTTATCTTTGCGCAAAATTTAAGCTGTGAAAAAACTTTGGATAATTACCTTGCTGATGGCAGGATTAATGGGTTGTAGCCCAAGTGAAGAGGAATTGGTACAAGAGGGAATCCTGCAAATGGATGCTCAAAACTGGCAGGGAGCAATTTCCCTTTTTGACAGAGCGCTGGAGATCAACCCAGAAAATGCACTTGCTTTGAATGCTAAGGGCGCAGCACTTTTTCAAGAGGACAAATTTGAAGAAGCAATTCCTGTTTTTACCGCTTCCATTGAAGCAGATTCCGCTAGTTATAAGGCTTGGTTTAACCGTGGGAATGCCAATTTGAAACTGGAAAACTTCAAAAACGCCGTTTCAGATTATAATATGGCAACTCTTCTTGACCCTACTCAAACTGATATTTATTATAACCGTGGACTGGCTTTGTTAGGTTTGGAAGAGTACGAAGATGCATTATTGGATTTTGATGCGGCACTTCAGGTAGAGCCAAATCAGGCGTTGGTGCACTTTAATCGTGGCAAAGCCCTTTTAGGAAATAACGATCCAGGTAATGCGATGAAAGCATTGACTGATGCCATCAATTTGGATGGGAAAAATGCTGCCGCTTACTACCTTTTAGGAGTAACTAGAATGTCGGCTTTGGGAGAATCAGAAAAAGAAGAAGGATGTGCAGACCTGAAAATGGCACTTCAGTTGGGATACACTGAAGCCAAAACTTGGATAGACGACTTCTGCGAGTAAAATGGCAGAGATAGGGCAAGACATATCGCAAGCAAAAAGAGTTTTAGATGCTGCTAAATTGGTAGCCATTCCTACGGAGACCGTTTATGGTTTGGCAGGGAACGCGTTGAATCCAGTGGCTGTAGCGTCTATTTTTGAGACGAAAAACCGCCCTAGTTTTGACCCGCTGATAATTCATGTTCCTTCGCTTAAGGAAGCTGAAAATTATGTGACTGATATTCCCGCGCCACTTCGTAAGCTTGCAGGGCAATTTTGGCCAGGTCCACTGACACTTTTGCTTCCTAGGAAAGAGACCATTCCAGATATAGTGACTTCCGGGCTGGATCGCGTTGCAGTTCGTGTCCCAGATCACCAACTGACGTTGGAGTTACTTTCGAAGATCGATTACCCTTTAGCAGCGCCAAGTGCAAATCCCTTTGGCTACATCAGCCCTACCTCGCCCCAACATGTGGACGCACAGCTAGGAGGCAAAATTTCCTACATTCTGGACGGCGGCATATGTAAAGTGGGCTTAGAAAGTACGATTGTGGGAATGGAGGGTGATGAAATCGTGGTTTATCGACTAGGAGGTTTAGATATTTCTGACATCGAAGCCTTGGTTGGGAAGGTGAGAGTAAAAAGCCACAGTTCCTCGAATCCACAGGCCCCAGGTTTATTGGAAAGCCATTACGCACCAACGAAGCCTTTTTTGATCGGAGATTTGGCAACCCTTATATTGGATCATACAAAAGAAGGCACCGATTTCGCGGTCCTTTCTTTGGACAAAAAGTTTGATTCCATTCCTTCTGGATATCAAATAGCCTTGAGTCCAGGCTCTGATTTGAAAGAGGCTGCCACGAATCTTTTTGCTGCAATGAGGACTTTGGATGAATCAAATGTCCAAGTGATTTTAGCGGAAATGATGCCTGAGAAAGGCTTAGGCAAAGCGATAAATGACCGATTGAAGCGGGCTGCGACGAAGGGATAAAATTGCTTTCCATCACTTCTTAGCAAATTGATCACAGGCGAAAGTCGATTTTTGCCGTAATCTTTGATAAATTCACACCTGATTTTTATTTATTTAATTAATCAAAAGCTATTAACCTTACTATGAACTCTAGAATCAAAAATGTAGATAATCTAAGTTTTGAAGGCAAGAAAGCACTCGTTAGAGTGGATTTCAATGTGCCTTTGGACGACATGTTGAGTGTAACTGACGACACTCGTATTCAGGCTGCACTACCTACGATCAATAAAATATTGAATGATGGTGGATCTGTGATATTGATGTCACATCTAGGCAGACCTAAATCTGGTCCTGAAGATAAATTTTCTCTTAAGAACATTGTTTTAGCGCTAGAAAAAGCACTTGATAAACCCGTGAAATTTTCTCCTGACTGCATTGGAAGAGAAGCTGAAATGATTGCTGAAGGCCTAAAACCAGGCGAAGTTTTGCTTTTGGAAAACCTTAGATTTCACAAGGAAGAAGAAAAGGGCGATAAGGACTTTGCAGAAAAGCTTTCTAAACTTGGAGATGTATATGTGAATGATGCCTTTGGCACAGCACACAGAGCGCATGCTTCTACGGCTGTGATTGCACAGTTTTTCAACGATAAGGTTTGTGGATACCTGATGCTTTCTGAGTTGAAAAACGCAGATAAAGTTCTTGGTAATGCTGAGAGACCGTACACGGCAATTATGGGCGGTGCGAAAATCGCTGATAAGATTTTGATCATCGAGCAATTACTGAACAAAGTAGATACACTGATTATTGGTGGAGGAATGTCTTATACCTTTGCCAAAGCGCAAGGTGGGACTATCGGTGATTCACTTTTGGAAGCTGACAAACTTGATTTCGTATTGGAATTGATGGAGACGGCAAAAGCGAAAGGAGTGAATTTGATTCTTCCAGTTGATACGGTTATTTCCAAGGCTTTTGCAAACGATGCAGAACAAGGATTAGCGAATAAAGGCGAGATTCCTGACGGCTGGATGGGATTAGATATTGGACCAAAAACGGCTGAGCTTTTTGCGGCAGAAATTATGAAATCCAAGACTGTACTTTGGAATGGCCCAATGGGGGTTTTCGAGATGTCTTCTTTTGATAAAGGGACTAAGGCCATCGCTGAAGCAGTTGTAGCTGCTACTAAAGCTGGTGCTTTCTCTCTTATCGGTGGCGGAGACTCCGCTGCTGCAGTCAATAAATTTGGCTATGCAGATGATGTTTCTTTCGTCTCTACAGGCGGAGGCGCATTGCTAGAGCACATGGAAGGCAAAGTGCTTCCAGGAGTTGCGGCTTTGGAGCCGTGATACTAAATAAGCCATAAAGCGAAAGGCCGTCAGAATCAAATTCTGACGGCCTTTTTTACTTTAAATCAATAAGTGAATTATTTCCAAGCTACTTCAACCAACACAGGAAAGTGATCCGATGGATACTTTTTGCCATAGTTATCAGTCAGTATTCCATGTCTTATTACTTTGAGATCACCTTTCACAAAAATATGATCGATGATTCCATCAGGCATTTTCTCCCAGTCAAAACTGGTAAATGATCCAGCTGGGCCATAGCTAGGGATTTCGGAAATTAACCTGGCATCCTGCCAATCAGGGTTGGAAGTGATGGTAGAATAGGCCGCATTCTCAGGTCGGACGTTGAAATCACCCATCAAAATTGCGGGCGCATTTTCCTTGTTTATCAGAGATACCTGAGCCATTACCAGTTTGCTGCTTTCTTCACGTGCCTGCTGACCGATGTGATCGTAATGAATATTAAAAACGTAGAAAATTTTTCCGCTCATATCCTTGAATTTGCCCCAAGTACAGATTCTATTTAGTGCTGCATCCCAACCTTTACTTGGCTTCTCAGGAGTTGGCGAAAGCCAAAAAGTGCCTTGATCCAAAATCTCAAACATCTCTGGATTATAGAGAATAGCCGCATATTCACCTTTTTCTGTTCCGTCATCCCGGCCAACACCAATGTAGGAATAACCAAGTTCTCTGGTCAGATCCAAGAGTTGGTTATTTAATGCTTCTTGCACTCCTACCAATTCAATTTGATGAAATTGGATCAGGCTTGCTACATGCGGAAGGCGATCTGCCCAGAGATTTCCAACATCATTTGGGTTAGCATATCTTATATTGAACGTAGCAAAATTGTGGGTTTGGGCATCGGAAATCGAACTCATTCCCATTAGTGGTATCACCAGTAATAGGCTAGTTTTTAGTAAACTTTTCAGGGTTCTTGTCATGATTTTAGAACTTATTCGTTCGAAATGGTTTATGTAATTAAAATTGAATCATAATTTCATCAAATGAAACCTTGTCCGCCCAATATAAAGGGAGGATTTAAGCTACTGATAAGAAAATGAATTTCAATATCCGAAACTGCAAATCCGGCTACAGTTAAGCATATGACAAATAAGAAAATAATTGTAAACACATGAAAACCTTTTATCCCAAAGACCTAAGTACCCAAGAATTTTATGGCTTGATGCAAGGCGCAGTGGCGCCAAGACCAATTGCCTTTGTCAGCACTATCGATAAGGCTGGAAATGTAAACCTAAGCCCCTTTAGTTTCTTTAATTTGGTAAGTTCTCAGCCACCAATTCTAATTTTTTCTCCCTTGAGGCGAATGAGGAATAACACTACTAAACATACCCTTGAAAATATTTTGGAAGTTCCTGAAGTAGTGATTCACATCGTACATTTTGGGATGGTGGAGCAAATGTCCTTGGCTAGCACTGAGTATGAAAAGGGAGTGAATGAATTTGAAAAAGCGGGGTTTACGCAAGTGGTATCAAATGAAGTGAAACCGCCTCGGATAAAAGAAGCCCATGTGTCCTTTGAGTGCAAGGTGAATGAAGTGAAGTCACTTGGAGAAAGTGGAGGTGCTGGAAGTATTGTGATCTGTGAGGTGCTGGCGGCTCATGTAAATGAAGCCATTTTTGATGAGGCAGGTGTGATAGATCCTAATAAACTAGATGCTGTAGCACGATTAGGTGGGAATTGGTATAGCCGTGCCAGTGGTGCTTCCCTCTTTCAGATCCCTAAGCCGCTAAGGAACCTAGGAATTGGAATTGACCAAATGCCAGCAGAGGTAAGAAATAGCGCAATCCTGAGTGGGAATAATTTGGGAAGATTAGGGAATGTAGAAGCATTACCTAGCGAAGTAGAGGTTGCGGAATTTGGGAAAAGTGCAGAGGTCCAAGAGATGAGAGTCCGCTTTAAAAATGATCCAGATTCTTTAATAGATCACTTACATCTTTTAGCGAAAGAAGCACTCGATGAAGATGATGTGGATCGGGCCTGGTTGATTTTGTTGCAAAAGACATAAAAAAAGCGGCCTAGGCCGCTTTTTTTTATTTTATAATGAATTCCTGTGGCATTCTTACTTGAATGCCTTCATAGGATTTTAGTTTTTCCACTTGCTTGTAAATAGCGTAGTTAGATCCCAACTTACTCTGAAGGATTTTGATTTGAACATTGTTCCCTAGGTCCTCCATGATAGTTTCAAACCATGGTTTTTTAGTAGGGTAATATACAACACGATAATCATCTCCTGCACCAATTCTCGCCGCTGCAAGTTCAATTGTAGTATTCAGTCCTCCTAGTACATCTACTAATCCACGTTCTTTAGCCTGATTTCCCGTCCAGACTCTTCCTGAAGCTACTTCTTTTACAGCTTCTGGGGACATCCCTCTACCTTCGGATACCCTTTTGACGAAAGTCTCATACCCATCTTCTATGGTGTTTTGGATGATGTTTCTCTCCACTTCAGTCATTGGTCTGGTAGGATTCATGAAATCTGAAAGCTCACCTGTTTTTACAACATCTGTAGTAATTCCTAAATGCTCATTTAGCAGCTCTTGGGCATTGAACATCATACCGAAAATGCCAATAGAACCTGTAATAGTATTTGGCTGTGCCACGATGGTATCAGCTGGTGCAGAGATATAATAACCGCCAGAAGCGGCTACTTCACCCATGGACACGTAAACAGGCTTGGCCTTTTTAGCCTCTGCCATCTCTCTCCAAATCACTTCTGAAGCAACGACCGATCCTCCAGGAGAATTCACCCGAAGTACGATTGCTTTGATATTATCATCTTTGCGTGCTTTTCTAATCTCTTTGGCGAACTTTTCTGAGCTGATGACACCATCGGCATTTCCTCCTACTATCTCGCCTTCGGCTATGATCACAGCGATTCTATTAGAAGATGTAAGGTTTTTAGACTTAGCTAATTTACTCAAGTCAGTGGCGTTGACCGTTTTGATGTCATCGTCTTCGTCTATACCAAGCTTTTCCTTCATTTTAGAAAGTACTTGGTCCATATAAAGTAACTCTGTCACCAATCCATAAGAAACGGCGTCTTCAGGCTTGCGAACCAACATCATATCATTGATTTTTTTCAAGCTATCGAAGGGTATACCCCTAGACTCAGATACTCCTTGAAGTGCAAATTGATTCATATCATCAAGAAACGACTGAGTTTGAAGCCTGGATTCAGGACTGCTTTTCTCAAGGATAAAAGGTTCTACAGCTGATTTGAATTCACCTACCCGGAATATTTCTGGTTGTACCCCTATTTTTTCAAAAAGTCCTTTAAAGAAGATTCCTTCAGAAGAAAAGCCATTAAAGTCCATTCCCCCTATAGGGTTCAAGTATATCTCATCAGCTACAGAAGCAATGTAATACCCACCTTCTGAATAAGCTTCATCGTAGGCAACAATGAACTTGCCGGAAGTTTTAAAGTCTACTAAGGCTTCACGAAGCTCATGCAGATTTGCCTGTCCAGCTATTACCAGTCCAGTGTTAAGGTAGATCCCTTTTATGTTTTCATTGGTTTTGGCTTCACCAATGGCTTTTTTAAGGTTGATTAGTCCTGCGCTGAACTCCTGGCCAAATGGATTTCCTAACATGGAAAGGTCCAAGTCATCCTCTGACGTTCTCTCTACAATAGATCTACCATTAAGATCCAAGTGCAAAACTGTGTTTTCACTTACTGATACTTCTTTATCTGAACTTGAAGACACGGCAATGCCTATCAAGCCAAACATTAGAAGCACACCGAGTATACTGAAAACAAAAAGACCGACGATCACCGCCAGTACATTTCCTAAGAATTTCATAAGCTAAATTATTTGAAGGCCCAAAATAACCTAATTTGAGCCATGTTTACAAAAGCAATTACTGGAGAAGAATGTTCAAAAAAGCAGTTTTAATTTTAGGAGGAAATAAAGGAGATAGAAATGCACTGCTGACGTCGGCTGTAAAGGCTGTTTCGGAATTAGGTGAAGTGACAGCGAAGTCGAAAGTTTACGAAACAGAAGCTTGGGGGGGAGTGGCTAAAGGCCCTTTTTTGAATCAAATCGTTGAAATTAATACTGCACATTCTCCTTTAGAAGTCTTAGCTGCTATCCAACAGATTGAAATAGATCTTGGAAGGCAACGAGAGGAACACTGGGGAGATCGAACGATGGATATTGATATTATTTATTTTGGAGGTCTGGTACTTGAAACTTCGGAGCTGAAAATCCCTCATCCTTATTTGGCAGACCGGAAGTTTGTGCTTGTCCCATTGACGGAGATTTTGCCGGGTTTTGCACATCCTGTTTCTGGGAAAAATAGTAAGCAAATGCTTGAAGAATGTGAAGATAAAAGTAAAGTAAAAGCTGTTAAGGAGTAATATTTGTTGCCTTCATCTGCCATTTTTCAGGAAGTGTAGCTTATGGATTTTCAATTCTTCATGCTTTTTAGGTTAGACTTTGCCAGCAGAAAGTGACATGAGTCGAATCCTGTGTTTTTTATTTTTGATCCACATTTTTCTTAAACGTCTTTAGTTATTGCCTTTTTTCAGTTTACTTGTATCTAGAATAAATGATTTTATACAACCATGTTTTCTGTCAGGTTTACCATAGCATTGCTTTTGATTTTAATGGTTCCTTTTATCCTAAGGACATTAAGTTATAGACTCGAACCCTATCCGGCATTGCTTTTCCCAGGAGGCGAGGGAATGGTTTCTGTGCCCTTGGATTCGGCTATAATTAATTACAGGTATTCTGAGCTGCATGGATATCGGGAAGGGATTGGATGGGGGAAAATAGATGAGGTAGAATTCATGAAACCGGTTCCTCAGCATTACTTACGGAATATATTAAAACATAATTCTGATCTTTTTAATATTATAGACTCATTGCCAAAGAAGAAAGATAGTGAGAGTGGCATAAAAGCTAAATTGTCCTGGGCCTTTGATTATTTACTCAGAAATCAAGAAAAACAATCATCAGAAGAAGACAGAAGAAAATCTACAGACTGGTTTGCTGGAAAATTAAAAGCACAAGGCTTTGAACCTGATAGGATTAAACTGGTGAATGTCGAGATTCTATCCTATCCAAATGATGAGAAATTTGAAAAAATAATTGGTGATGAAGAGATTATTAGCGTTGGTGGAGGGCTTAAATAAGACTTTTTGGGATAGAGTAAGGGTTTCTACCGAAGTTTCGCAGGAGTCTCTATGGCTTTTAAGGCCTTTTGTTGGGATCTATCTCCTGATGATATATTCTCCATTTTTTGCATGGATAGGAGAAGTTCCAAGCGTCTTTTTTTATCCCCCACTTTTGAGTTTACCCAATTTATTAAGCGGCTTTCCGCCAGCATGGTTTTTTCTATGGCTGGATATTCTAGTGAGTATTAGTATTGTGCTGATGACGCTAGGTATCCGTGCAAAACTGGCTACAAGAGCTCTGGTTCTTTTACTTTTTGTAGGATATAATTTTCAGTTTTCTATGGGGAAAATTGATCACAATATATTTTTGCTGATCTTTTTGGGTTGCTTGTCTTTCGCTGGTTGGGGCTCTGGATTTGCTTTAATTCCTGATAAACCAGTAGCCAAACTCATCGTCCAAAAATGTATGGCTTTATTGGCGGTATTATTTTGCTTTGGGATGTTTACTGCCGGATCGGTCAAAGGGATCAATTGGATAGATTTTGACATCACAAAAAATGGGTTTTTGCGCTGGTATTATTCCTCTATCTATGTGAAGCAGTCAGGTATGTTTCTCTCAGGTTCATTAAATGCTTTGCCCTATGCTTGGCTCGATATATTTGATTGGGGAGGAGTATTTTTCGAGTTGTCAGCCTTTCTCTTGTTATTGGCAGGCAGGAAATTCTGGAAGCTCTGGCTTCTAGGGGCTTGCACGTTTCACCTGCTGAACTTGTTGATTTTGAATATTGCCTTTTCGGCAAATTTCATCTTCTATGTAGCTTTTATAGATTTTGGGAGATATTATGATTGGGCTAAAATTCAATTTTCTAAATCCCATATTCTATGGATTTCTTCCACTTCACTTTTAGCATTTCTTTACTTTAGGTTTGCGTATATTTTTGATAGTTCTTTTTTCAATTATCATAAACTGTTGAAGGCAGATAAACTTTCCATGTATATAATCCTGGTAGTTTGGTCAGCAGGAGTTGTTTTGTTTGCTTATTCCACTTGGAACGAATTTAAGCTAGGAAAGAAGAATCATTCAAATCCATAATACCCAAGGTTCAATACACTCATCCACAAATAAAAAAGGTCTAAGCTGGTAAGAGCTTAGACCTTTTCGTTTTTTAAAATCACCTAGTTGTTTTCAGTGACTTCTTATTTTATAATCCAGAAACTTCTGCTTCAGCATGGATTTTTTTCACAAGGCCTTGAAGCACTTTTCCAGGTCCGCATTCCACAAACTCTGTAGCGCCATCTGCAACCATGTTTTGAACAGATTGTGTCCATTTCACAGGAGCAGTGAGTTGTGCTATTAGATTGGCTTTGATTTCTGATATTTCAGTAACTGCCGTGGTGCTCACGTTTTGGTAAACAGGGCAGCTAGGTGTATGGAAGGTAGTTGCTTCGATAGCTGTTTGTAATTTTTCACGCGCTGGCTCCATCAATGGAGAGTGAAAAGCTCCGCCCACAGGCAGTGGAAGGGCACGCTTGGCTCCAGCTTCTTTCATCTTTTCACATGCAATCTCAATTCCTTTGTTGGAACCTGAGATTACTAGTTGGCCAGGACAGTTATAGTTTGCAGGAACCACCACTTCTTCAGTGATGCTCGCGCAGATTTCTTCTACTTTTTCGTCCGCTAGACCCAAAATGGCAGCCATCGTGGATGGATTGATCTCACAGGCTTCCTGCATAGCTAGCGCTCGCTGATAAACTAGTTTTAGTCCATCTTCAAAAGCAAGCGTACCATTGGCTACCAAGGCTGAAAGTTCGCCCAAAGAATGACCTGCAACCATATCTGGCGCAAAATCAGGAGTTGTTTTGGCTAAAATTACAGAATGAAGAAATACAGCAGGTTGGGTTACATTAGTTTGCTTGAGTTCCTCAGCAGTTCCGTCAAACATGATGTCTGTGATGCGGAAACCCAAGATCTCATTTGCTCTCTCAAATAATTCTTTTGCTTCGGTACTCTCTTCATAAAGTGCTTTCCCCATTCCTGGGAATTGGGCGCCTTGGCCCGGAAAAACAAATGCCTTCATTAATTGGTGTTTTTTGTTCGGGGCAAATATAAGTCTTTTCTCAAATGTCGGTTTGCTAGTAAAGTCCGATGTTACAACACAGCAAAACCGGTTTGCTCTAGATTTTCTTTGGAAAGAAATTTAGCTTTTTCTTCGGGACTAGCCAGTCTACAGGTGTTTTTCTTTCCAAACCACCGATATCGGTTTGCTCCAATCCAATCGTAGATTGGGTCTCTAACAAATTTGGGTAGTAGAATAAAAGCATACAAAGCCGGCCAGAGTCCTGAGAGATTTCTTGCGATTTTAAGCGCTGCAGTACTTTTGTAATAGATTTCTCCTTTTTCTACAAGTACAATAGAGTCTAAATAATCCTCGCGAACCTCAAATTTGGAAAGTATTTGCCTACTGAAATCCTCTTGCAATGCTCCAACTAAGAAGTGATCTTTTTTATCGCGTTGGATTACAAAATCAATGGAAGTATTACATAGGTTGCATACCCCATCAAAGAAAATGATGGATTTATCTGACATTATCTAAGAAGTTGGATCGTTCCTTTTAGGGTCTGCTCTTTTTTCGCAGGATCGAGAACGTCAAAAACAACATTGCCTGAATAATAATAGGTTCCAGCTGGCAACTCATTTCCATTTTTATCTGTGCCATCCCATCTGATATAAATATCATTTTCATTGCTTTCCAGGCTGTTATAAGCGAAAACTTCCACGCCCCAACGATTGACTATCAGAATATCAACTCCCAGAACAAACCTTGGGCATTGCGCAAATGGATTGTCAAAAGCCATAAAGGTTTCATTAAATCCATCTCCATTTGGAGTAAATGCATTCGGTAGATTATAGCTTGGGCAGTTATCTACGCAGACAATATTGCTCGGCTCAGATTCATTTCCTGAGCGATCTACTGCTGTTATGTAATAGCAACCTCTATAGTTCGGTAGATTAGAAATTGTAGTTTCTAAGTTTAGAGAAGATAATTCTGCCACTAATTCAAATTGGCCAGATTCTCCGTCAGGAGTAAAGTAGAGTTTATAGCCACTTAGCTCATCATCACACTCTCCTGTGAAGTCAGGAACCCAGCTTAAATCATGCTCATAGGTAGAATTGTTGCAAGGAACTTCAGCAAGATACTCGGTGCATTCTGGACCCTCGAAAGTTAATACGGGAGGGCATGGAAGGCGATTATCATCAGGCTTAGCACAAGCTATTTGAGATTTGTTTTCAAGAGGATAAACTAGTCCAGCTACATTATAAGATCCTTTTGTAATGACGTAATAGCAGTATTCTAATTCTTTCTCAAGCGGAATTCCGTTGAAGCTACCATCATCTAAATAGCTGAAACCTTCAGATGTCACATCCACATCAGCTATTTTCACAAAAGTAGCATCATCCGCAGCCGCTGGATCTGTTCGGTTTCTATATACCTCATGACTGAACTCGCTTACTGCATTGTTCCAAGGGACAGTGAATGCCCAATTAACTTCTATTGCCTCATTGATAATAGTCAAATCTGTCCAAACAGATGAAGCTTTCGAGGATGTATCAATTTTAGTATTTCTATCAAGAAGAACTACCTCGTAATTGTAAACCAGGTTTTGGGTATTTAATCCTGTATCGGTGAAAAGCGTATCGGAGGTGATTCCCAAAGAAACTTGTCCGGCATCCCCCGTGAATCCTGTGCTTCGCAAAAGCTCGTAGCTATACGGACCCGGGAACTGGACTCTGTCAATGTCATACGGCGGGGTCCATTTTACAAACATCTCGCCAGCAGTAGGATCGGTTTCCTCTACACTGACATTTGTAATGATAGGTACATCCACGTCGATAGTCACACAAATCTCATCAGAGACTATACTTTCTCCAAGCCTAGGTTCTGGGTAGGCTGCTACCAATCTATAGCAATAGGTGTTTCCAGGAGCCAAACCTTGTCCACCATTAGTGTCAAGGAAATCCATCGTTTGCATGTTGGTAGTTCCGATTAGTTCATAACCGGCTCTTATTCCAGTTTCGCAGCTATCTGGCAGGTAAGGATCTGAGTTTATTCTTCTCCAAATCTGCATTTCATTTGCTGAATTGGCGCAAACATAAGGATCCCACTTAAGCTCCACTTCTCTACCAGGCATTTGTTCTATTTCATCAAAAGCAGGCGGCGGACCGACCACCTTTATTCGCCACGTTTTAATGTCTACTAGTGCTGGACCAGAACTTGGATCATCTGTGATTCTCACCCTGACCTCATATTCCCTTGCTCTCACGTGATTGCAGACAGTCTGCCAATCGAAGTTTACAATTCCCGGACTTACTTGATATTCGCTCTCTGGCGAATACGTGGCTGGAGAAGTAGTAATTTCTATGGGCTCGCCAAATACTTCGATTTTGATAGGGTCTCCATCAGGATCTTGGCCTTGAATGATTTCTTCTATTTTCGTCCCAGCTTCTACACAAATATCAGGAGGCAAGATCAACTCAGGTCTCCTATTGTTTGAGTTTTCAATAATGATCTGCATATCCCGGACTACACTTCCGATAAGCTCATATTTCCCGTTGAGCTTACGGTATTCGTTAATCCTGAATGCCACATTAAATTGTCCTGCGGTACCAGGAGCATCCCAAATCAAATCTCCGGTTATTGGATCTAATCTTAAAAATGCTGGGGTAGTACCATCTTCTTGACTAAAACTGAATTCTGCAGACGCAGGGCTTCTATAGTTGTTTACAGGTCGTTGAAAATTCTGCTTAGGTATATCCATTACATATGCCAAACTATCTCCATCTGGATCGTAAGCACCTGGATTATGAATATATCGAACGTTCACTGCTCCATTATCCACTGGAGGAATTGTCAAAACTGGAGAGTTATTAACCCCAATAAATGGATCAATGGTGATGGTGGTTTCTACATAAAAAGGAGTATCCACCGAGTTGTCCATATTTAATGTTCTGTCATTTCGGTTGAATTCCTGAAATCGAATGGTATATGTTCCAGGTCCTTGAAAAGTGTGATAGATTACAAACGTATTTTTTTCAATTTGATTACCTAGGTCCTCTACCAAGGAAAATTCAGTTTCTGTATTAAGCCCATCAACGATTCTGCCGTCTCCAAAATTAATTTCACCAGGTCCAAAAATTACATTTGACCTTGTATCTGTATAACCCACAACAGTTATGACGTATTCTAGAGTTTGCGGAGAGACTCTCTCGGCTGTAATTTCTCCAGCTCTAATATGTGTGGCCCAAGATTCAGAAATTCCCGCAATCAGGAAGATTAAAAAAAGTCCTAGGGTGAGTTTCAGCTTCATATTGGTCAAGTTCATTAGTAAGGAGAAATAGAATGTACGAATTTATCCTATTCATAGGTTTTAACTTACTTTCTGTTTCTATACGAAATAAATAGAAGTAAGTAGAAAATCTCTGCAATTTCAAACATTAAATCTCTTCATTTAGTTATGACGCCAACAAATTCTTCAAAGGTTGAAGTTTATTTAGAACTGATTAAAATAAGAGAACTGTATTTGAATGGATTGTTTGCTAGTTGTTCCAAATGTAAATTTGGCACAATTAATCAAAGATTTCGTTTTAATCTAATCGCAAAAATTGTATGAGCTGGGTTACAAAAACCTTGAGTAGCACAATAGGCAGGAAATTGATCATGGCACTGACCGGACTTTTCCTGATCCTGTTTTTGACAGGTCACGTTTCGGGTAATTTACTGTTATTTAAAGGTGATGGAGGAGAGGCATTTAATATTTATGCCAAGTTCATGACCACTAATCCTGCAGTGAAGTTACTTTCTTACCTGACCTATATTTCTATCATTGGTCACGTGATATTTTCTATTTGGCTTTCCAGAAGGAATAAATCAGCAAGACCAGTTGGTTATGGTGTTTCTTCACCACCTTCTACCACACTTTCTTCCCGTAATATGGGAATTCTTGGTACCATCATTTTAATTTTCATCGTGGTGCACATGCAGAGTTTTTGGGCTCAAATGCACTGGGGAGACCTACCGATTGTAACTTATGAAGGTGAGCAATACAAGGATCTATTCAGCATTGTGAGCTTTGCATTCCAAAATGAGTTGATGGTCATCGGTTATGTAGTTGCAATGGCTTTCTTAGCGTTTCACCTTTCTCACGGATTTGCAAGTGCTTTCCAGACCCTAGGTTTGAATCATGCGAAATACTCGCCAGCCATCGAGGCAATCGGAAAAATCTATTGCATCCTGGTTCCGATTCTATTCGCCAGCATGCCAGTTTACATCTATTTCACACAGAGCTAATCAATAGTCCCTTATGATACTAGATTCAAAAGCCCCAATTGGCCCTTTAGCCGAAAAGTGGACTAAACATAAGTTTAACAGTAAGCTGGTGAACCCGGCAAACAAGAGAAAATACGAAGTAATCGTAGTAGGTACTGGTCTAGCTGGTGCATCTGCTGCGGCTTCTTTGGCAGAATTAGGGTATAAAGTCAAAGCTTTTTGCTTTCAGGACAGCCCTCGTCGTGCGCACTCTATCGCTGCACAAGGTGGGATCAACGCTGCCAAAAACTATCAGAATGACGGTGACTCTGTTTTCAGACTATTCTACGATACCATCAAAGGTGGTGATTACCGTTCCCGCGAATCAAATGTCTATCGTTTGGCAGAGGTTTCTGTAAATATCATCGATCAGTGCGTTGCTCAAGGTGTACCTTTCGCCAGAGAATATGGAGGATTGCTTGCCAACCGTTCGTTCGGTGGAGCGCAGGTATCCAGAACTTTCTATGCGAGGGGCCAAACGGGACAGCAGTTGCTTCTTGGTGCTTATTCAGCGTTGAGCCGTCAGGTTGCCAATGGTAAAGTGAAACTTTATCCACGTACCGAAATGATGGACGTCGTGACTATCGACGGTCATGCACGCGGTATTGTGACTAGAAACTTGATCACAGGAGCGATCGAAACTCATGCTGCTCATGCGGTTCTACTTTGTACAGGTGGTTATGGAAACGTATTTTTCCTATCTACCAATGCGATGGGATCAAACGTAACTGCAGCATGGAGAGCGCATAAGAAAGGCGCTTATTTCGCTAATCCTTGTTACACTCAAATTCACCCAACTTGTATTCCAGTGTCCGGAGATCATCAGTCTAAGTTGACTTTGATGTCTGAATCACTTAGAAATGACGGTCGTGTTTGGGTACCTAAGACTAAAGAGACGGCAGAAAAACTACGCAAAGGAGAAATAAAGCCAAAAGATATCAAGGAGGAGGATAGGGATTATTACTTGGAGAGAAAGTATCCCTCTTTTGGTAACCTTGTTCCTCGAGATGTTGCTTCCAGAAATGCGAAAGAAGTTTGTGATGAAGGACGTGGCGTCAATGAAACAGGTGAGGCTGTATTCCTTGACTTCCGAGATGCAATTAATCGTGATAGTGAAGATGCGATCCGTGCGAGATACGGCAACTTGTTTGACATGTATCAGCAGATCACTGGTGAGAATCCTTACCAGACTCCAATGAAGATTTATCCAGCGGTACACTATACGATGGGTGGGCTTTGGGTTGATTATAATTTGTCTACTACTGTTCCAGGGCTTTATTCCTTGGGCGAGGCAAACTTCTCAGATCATGGAGCAAACCGATTGGGAGCTTCAGCTTTGATGCAAGGTTTGGCAGATGGTTACTTTGTAGTTCCTTATACGATCGGTGATTATTTGGCACAAATAGGCCCAGCACCGGTTGACGCGAATCATCCTGAATTTGCGAAAGCAGAAAAAGGCGTGAAAGATGCAATCCAAAAGCTTTTAAGTATCAACGGCAGTAAAACTGTGGATTACTTCCATAAGAAACTGGGACATATCATGTGGGAATACTGTGGTATGGCTAGAAATGCAGAAGGCTTGACGAAAGCGAAAGGCATGATCCAAGATCTGAAAAAAGATTTCTGGAAAGATGTGAAAGTGCTTGGTGCCAATGAGGAACTGAATCAGACGTTAGAGAAAGCAAGCCGAGTGGCTGATTTCTTGGAGTTGGGAGAATTGATGATAGATGACGCACTCAATAGAAATGAGTCTTGTGGTGGACACTTCAGAACAGAATCTCAAACTCCAGAAGGAGAGGCGCTAAGAGATGATGAGAATTATGCGTATGTAGCTGCTTGGAAATTCATAGCTGAAAATGCTCCTGAAGAATTGAACAAGGAGCCGTTAGAATTCGAAAACGTAAAGCTGACTCAGAGATCTTACAAATAAATTCAAGACTTTAATTCATAACTATATTATGAAATCGAGCATGTCGAAAACGATACACAGAGTTAAGGTTGTACACCGTGCGAGATTCCATGTGGCCATTGAAAAAAAAATATAAACACATGAAACTGACATTAAAAATATGGAGACAAAAGAACGCCAGTGATAAAGGCGGTTTTGTCACCTATCCAATAGATGGTATTTCCACTGACATGTCATTCCTAGAAATGATGGATGTTTTGAATGAGGAACTTACTGCCAAAGGAGAAGATCCAGTACATTTTGATCACGATTGCCGTGAAGGTATCTGTGGAATGTGCTCATTGTATATTAATGGCCATCCACATGGTCCAAAACAAACTACTACCTGTCAACTTCACATGCGGTCTTTCTCTGACGGGGATACCATTACGATCGAGCCTTGGAGAGCGAAAGCTTTCCCAGTGGTGAAGGATTTAGTGGTAGATCGCAGCTCTTTCGATAGAATAATCCAAGCTGGGGGTTATGTATCGGTGAATACTGGTGGTGTCCCTGATGCGAATGAGATTCCTATTCCGAAGAGAATTGCGGATGAAGCTTTTGATTCGGCTACTTGTATAGGTTGTGGAGCTTGCGTGGCAGCATGTAAAAATGCTTCTGCTATGCTATTCACTTCTGCGAAAATCTCCCAGTTGGCGATGCTTCCGCAGGGTCAAGTGGAAAGAATGACAAGAGCAGAAAAGATGGTTGCTCAGATGGATGAAGAAGGATTTGGCGCTTGTACCAATACAGGTGCTTGCGAGGCAGAATGCCCTAAAGGCATCAGCTTGACGAATATAGCTAGAATGAACAGAGAATATTTCGCTGCTTCAGTTAAGAGCGAGACAGTATAATTGGATTTTAGAATTCACAGAATATAGAAAAAGCCGGCGAGAGTCGGCTTTTTTTGGTTTGTGGTGATGCTAGATTGGAGTTGCGTATATCATCCACATATAGAAATAGACGCAACTTGGTGGATTAGTAGGTTTAACCTTAAAACAAGAATAAATTTCTGGACGTCCTGAAGAAAAATTAGTTGTTAAAAGCTCAGGTTAGTATTTTAATGAAGGTTTTCTCCTAATTTGAGGAATCGAAAGCTAGTGAGCTCTGAATGATCAGGATTTTCTAGATAAAAATGAAATATGCGCAATTGCGCATATAAACAGTTGCCAGCCATAGGGTCGGACAAAACGCAGCATACTGACAAGTGACGCTTACAAATTATGATATTCAAAAAGAAAAACAATTGACCTTTAGATAAATATGTTAATGATCGAAAACAGTTGAGGGTCAATATTTGAACAGGAAAAACATTATTTTCAACAAAATTTTAAAATTATGAAAAAGTTTTTTTTAAGCTTCCTCTTAATCATAAACCTTTTTATTTCAGCTTTTTCTCAAGGCAGCTGCTGGTCAGATCAAAGCGATTCCTATTGGAAAATAAGTGAATCCTTATACGGTTCGAAAAGATTGTCGAATTGCCACCCAAGTGCGTATTACAATTGTCATGGATTTGTAATCAGTTATTTTGAAAATGGGTGCACCTCGCCAAGTTGGATTGGCGGTCAAATACCAGCACCCTATACCTGCCCGAATTCGCAAGGCATAAAGTCAGCCTCAGCTTACCAAAATAGCGGTAAATATGTTCAAGTTTGCTCAGAAACTTCAGCTAACATTGCATACTACAAGTTTTCTCAAGGTGATCATTCTGCGGTAAAAGAAGCAACTGGAGGTGGTTCTATGGTTAAGTATCTATCAAAATACAATTTTGACGGACCTTTAGTTGCTCATAACCTTACTGGATCATGGTATCATTTGACAGGTCAAGAAAATATTCCTCCCTCACCAATTGAATTTTGGTCGTATATAGGGCCAATCTCAGGAAATCCAAATATTGTTGGGCTGAGTCCTAGGACGTTTTCTGTGAATAACATTTCTGGGGTTAATTATTCATGGTCAATATCAAGTGGGTCTAATAAAATTTATATTTCATCCGCCTCCAATCAAAGCACAGTAACCCTTTCCCCTACTCATAGCGGCACAGCGACTTTAAGACTCAATATTAGTTCAGCTTGCGGTTCTGTAAAGACACAGCATTTCACTTTAAATATACAGACCAATGTTTGCCTTGAAGGCACCTATAACAATGCTGGTAACAATGGACAAAATCTTAATACTGTAAACAGTGTTTCAACAGGTGGTGTTTCAGCAACTGTAACTTGCCCTAATGCAACATCTTTCACTTGGCAAAAAACATCAGGTACTATAAACGGATGGATAGCTTCCGGGGCTACGGTTTCATTTACAATGACCTCAGGTGGTTCGATTAGCTTTACAGTCACTGCGAAGAACGGCTCAACCACTCTAGCCACAAGAAGTGTAACCTTTTACAATTTTGGCTCATTTATGGTATATCCCAACCCTTCTGCAACATCTCTTTCAGTGGATTTAAATGAAGATCTTGAATTTGGTCTTTTCATAGAAAGTCTTGATGGTTCGGCCAAAAGAGAAGTCTCCAAATATAGGGGCGGCTCTTCCATTGACATATCCGACCTTAAAGATGGTGATTATGTGCTGTCAATTTCCTTTGAGGGAAAATTGATCCATAGACAAAGAGTTATAGTTTCTAAAAATTGATTCAAGATTTGGCCATGAAAAACTTCATCATATTATGCGTGTTGATGCTAACACTATCTCTGGACTTACTTGGTCAAGATGATATTTATAACAGATTTAGTATTTCTGTTAGTGGCGGACGGGCGATTCCTATTGGCTCATTTGGGAACAAGGACATTATTAGTTCAGCAATTTATACACCAGAGGATGTGCAAAACCCGTTGGTGATAGGTATAGACAAATCAAAGAGTGGTTTTGCGGAATCCGGCTACTTTTTTAATATAGAAATGAAATATATGTTGAATCAATCTTTTGGGCTACGTTTACGAACAGGATACACATTTAATAGCGTATGGACTGAGGGTATTACTCAGTTCCTTTCTACAAATTACGGAGATCAAAAATTTGAACATGAAGACTACAAAATATTTCATGCTGCTCCGGGTCTGGGATACGAAAAAAAAATAGGGATTTTTAACCTTGGAGTTGGTGTTTATTCAGGTATCGCTTTCACAAACTATCCGTACTATGAAAGCATTCTGACATATACAACAACAAATCCCCCTCTAAAATGGGCGCATGATGGTGATCTCCCAAATTTGAAAGCTCTTCTATTAGGGGCTTCAATAAATATCGAGTATCAAAAATCTTCAAAACTAAACTGGGGGATTGAGCTATCATACCAAAACTCAAACTTTGACTATTCTATGACAACAAGAGTAATTCCAGGAGGTTCACCTAACCCAGAAATTAATGATACTTTAAAAACGTCTATTTTGAATGTTGGCCTTAAACTTCAATATAATTTTACAAGAAAAAAATAACTTCAAATTCAATCAAAAAAATATCGGACTTAATCTTACGGCTGGCAACATTGTGTAGCTTCCATGCGGGAGGATGTGCAAACTTGAACCGTTGTACCACTTTGCTTGTCTTGTGCTGACAGACAGTGAACAGCATCTAAGCCCGCACGGCAGCTACACTTAAACGTTTGTAGCTAATGAAAAGAATGAAACCAATCTTATACTTTATTCTAAGCGTAATCATTACTTCCTGTAAAAGTGAAAGTAATACTAAAAGTACTGCTGCAAATGATCAAATGGGACATCAGATAATGCAATTTGAGGACGATCTTAATTTTATCACACATACATTTCCTGATTCCTTATCCGGTGGAGACACGCTTAAAGCTGAAATTTATTCTGAAACCGATGAATGGAAGATTATTGAAGCATATGCAAATTGTTCTATTGAGAATAGTGGAATATTTAAGCCAAAGCATAGGACTCAGCTTGAATGCTTAAGTTTATTTGTTGATGAAAATCGTGTGCTAATTGAATTTGTAACTATCGGAAAAGGTCCCAAGATTTTTGATAAAGTGACTCTTGTTATGGTCAATGATGAAGGAATTCAAAAGGCAGCTGAAATGGATTTTACTTATTACTTGAAATAAAACGTAAGGCTAATTACACCCGTCCAGCCAGATCCTGCGCTAGCTATTCTATTTCGATCTTTCGATTTGAGAATTTGCTTTATTTCATTCATCCCTGAACAGACTTTATCCACCCACAAGAATTCTTTTAATTTTTACAATTACCCTGCTTCGGTCTTCGGTCTTCAGACTTCCGTCCTTTTCTTTATTTATAGAATTATTCCAATTTAAAATTGCACTGAATGATCAAATTTATCCTTTAAACCCAATAAAATTTTGAATATGAGCCTTATTGCTTAACTTTGAAAAATTATATTTCAAGAGGAATTTGTTACAAATAGAAAATAGGTATGAGTTATTTAGATCTGGGGATCTTTGTGGCCTACATGCTGGCGATGCTGGGTGTGGGATTTTTTTACATGAAACAGAACTCAGGTCAGGAGGATTATTATGTGGGAGGTCGCAGTATTGGGCCTTGGCATATAGGTCTTTCCGTAGTAGCCACTGATGTAGGAGGAGGTTTCTCGATTGGACTCGGTGGACTAGGATTTGTAATGGGGCTCTCCGGATCCTGGATGCTTTTTACAGGTCTTCTGGGCGCTTGGCTCGCTGCGGTAGTTTTGATTCCGAGAGTAAAATCAGACCCAGCTTTTGCTAAGTTTTTCACCTTTCCACAGATCATCGGGCATCTGTATAATTCCACCACAGCCAAAGTCGCAGCAGTGATCTGCTTTCTCGGGTATTTGGGTTTTACCTCTTCACAACTTTTGGCTGGCGCCAAGCTCGCTTCGGGGACTTTTGAAGCGCTTGATCTAACTTATGCACTGCTGATCATGGGAGCTATTGCAGTAGTTTATACCGTAATGGGTGGTTTGAAAGCAGTGATCTATACCGATACTATCCAATGGATAATCTTGATGGCGGGTTTGATGTTCATTGGGATTCCTATTTCTTACAAATATGTAGGAGGCTGGGAAGGGATTCAAAGCACTTTGCCGCAGGAATTCTTCTCCTTTTCCAACCTTACTTGGCAGGATCTCGCCAACTGGGGAATTACCATAATTCCAATCTGGTTTGTGGGGATGACACTTTATCAGCGGATTTTTGCAGCTCGGGATGTGAAGTCTGCGAAGAAGGCTTGGTTTATCGCCGGCCTATTTGAATGGCCGATTATGGCACTTTTAGGCGTTTCTTTGGGTTTACTATCAAGAGTGGCTGTCGAGCAGGGTGCGCTGGAAGGGTTCACCACTGCGATGGATCCAGAGATGGGGCTTCCTGTGCTGTTAAGCCAGATCTTACCAGCAGGTATATTGGGATTAATGATGTCAGCATATTTCTCAGCAGTTCTTTCTACTGCAGATTCCTGTCTGATGGCCGCCTCAGGTAACCTGACTACAGATATTATTGGGAAATATTTCAAACAGAAATCTCTAAAGGAAGAGATGAGAATCTCTCAGTTATTAACTTTAGCGATAGGCATCGTTGCTATTATAATAGCTTGGCAGATGACAGAGGTTCTCAGTTTGATGTTATATTCCTATGCATTTATGGTTTCTGGGCTACTGGTACCCGTGGTTGCAGGTTTGTTTTTCAATCAGACCAGTGCCAAAGCAGCTACTGCTTCTATGATTACTGGAGGCTCGCTGACAGCGGGATTGATTATTACCGAAGTCGAACTTCCATTTGGCTTAGATGCCAATTTATTCGGGCTTACGCTCTCTTTGCTGACGTTTTTGTCAGTGATTTATTTCGAAAAAAATAACAGTTCAAAGTTAAAATCTATATGATCAAGCTAGAAACTCTATCAACTATTGACAATGCGACTTATTTACAGAAAAATGAGATTGCAGACTTCCTTTTTCTTCACCTTGGTCAATATGGTGATCCCAAGGAGGATATTATGAAGTGCCTGGATTATGCCCTAGATCAAAGTATGCACGCCGGTGGTTTTGTAGTGATGGCTCGTGAAAAGGGGAAAATTCTCGGCGCTCTGATCATGAATAAAACAGGTATGTCCGGCTATATTCCTGAGAATATCTTGGTTTATATTGCTGTAGATGCTGAGCAACGAGGAAAAGGTATTGGTGGGAAAATCATGGACATGGCTATCAAAATGGCTAATGGTTCCATCGCATTGCACGTGGAGCCTGATAATCCAGCGAAGAATCTTTACGAAAGAATTGGTTTCACCAACAAATACCTTGAAATGAGGTTGACTAAGTGAGATGGCTTATTTAACACTTAATAGAACAAAGCTCAAAGAGAATTTTGATTTTCTCAAACAAACGTTTGAAGATAGAGAAGTATCCTGGGGAGCTGTGTCCAAATTACTTTGTGGCAACAAACTTTTTGTCCAAGAACTTATAGACCTTGGTGTGAAGGAGATCCACGATAGTAGGATTGGAAATCTGGAAATTGTCAAAGGACTTAATCCGGAACTTCAAACGGTTTACATCAAGCCTGTATCCAAAAGATATGTGCGGAAGATGGTTCAGTTTGCGGATGTTAGCTTGAACAGCGAGTTGGAGACGATCCGATGGATCAGCAAAGAGGCGGTCAAGCAAAACAAGAAGCATAAGATCATCATCATGGTCGAGACTGGAGACCTTCGTGAAGGAGTAATGGGAGAGCAATTGGTGGAATTTTATTCCCAAATTTTCCAACTTCCAAACATTGAGGTGATAGGACTGGGGACGAATTTGAATTGCTTAAATGGCGTAATGCCATCTGCAGATAAACTCATTCAGCTTTCACTTTACAAGCAAATCATAGAGCTCAAATTCAACAAGGAAATCCCGTGGGTATCTGCTGGGACTTCGGTTACTATTCCGTTGATGTTGACACACCAATTACCTAAAGGAATCAATCATTTTCGAGTAGGGGAAACGCTTTATTTTGGGCTTGATTTATTTGAGGAAAAATTGATCGAAGGAATGAATGGCGATGTGTTTGAACTGCATGCGGAAATAATAGAAATGCAGGAGAAACCGCTTTTACCAGTTGGTAATCTGGCTGCTAACCCTCAGGGAGAGACTGCTGAAATCGACGAATCTCTCTATGGACAAAGTTCTTTTAGAGCGATCATCGACATAGGGTTGCTTGACGTGGATCCAAAATATCTGATTCCGATAGATGGTGAATATGAAATCCTTGGAGGTAGTTCCGATATGCTCATCATTAATTTGTGGAAAAACCCCAAAAATTACAAAGTCGGAGATACCCTAAACTTTGACATGAAATACATGGGTGCATTGAGTTTAATGAACTCAAGTTACATCGATAAGAAGGTTATTAGTTAAAAAGCAGTTACCAAAAATAATTATTGGCATGGTCGTGGGAATACAGTTTGAAAACCAACTTGTATATGACTATGAAAAAAGTATTGCTAATTCTTGCCCTTGGATTCGGAGTAATCCAGCTTTCACAGGCCCAATCATCTGAAAAACTAGGAGGCTTCGGTGTCAGAGGTGGAGCCAGTTTGTTCAATTTTGGGGGAGATGATGTCTCTGAAAATTCCTACACAAACCGGGTAGGTTTCCACGTAGGTGGATACACCATGCTATTTATGACAGATCGTTTAGCGTTGGAGCCGGGTGTTTATTATTCTGTTAAAGGTACTCAGAATGATGATTTTGTAGACAGCCGTGCGATTTTGAATTATGTGGAGGTTCCAGTACTATTTAGACTGTATCCAGGAGATGGTTTTAACGTGTTCGCTGGACCTCAGATTTCCTTTCTAGCAGGATCTAAGTTTGAAGGTGATTTCTTTGGAAATACCATTTCTTACGATTCAGACGCAATTAAAGAAACTGACTTGGGACTGGTTCTAGGTGTAGGTTATAACCTTCCAAAAGGCTTCAACGTGCAAGCTTCTTATGATTACGGATTTACTCCGATCTTCAAAGACAGCGATGCAGATGTATATAACAGAGGGTTCAAATTGTCCGCTGGATTTACTTTCTAAGGAATAATTCAGTAATGTAAAATGCCTCCGACTTTAAAGTTGGGGGCATTTTTTTTAATCACTGAGTTCACCGCACAATTGGAGGGCGGTTCTTTTGTCCCAGAGGGACATCTGGTTGGTTGTCTTGGAGTCTTGGATTTATGTTTTACGTTCCATCGGAACGTTTGATTAAAATTACTATTCGTTCCTATGGAACGATAATACACAGACATATTTTAATGCTCCAACTTCATCCCATTTATCCAGTCCTTGATGAGCTGTACACCTTCTTTGTGGACAGTTGTGCGTCCTAGCTCCGGCATTGCAATCCCAACTATAGTTGAATTCATGCGATGAGTCAGGATTGATTCATCGGCATTGCCAGGTACGATATCAAAGTCAAAAGTTCCAGCACCATTGCCTGCTGCAACCGGAATTTTGTTCACCCCTAGTTTCCTCGGATCTTTTTGATCATATTTTAGGAAAAGCCCAGAAGTGCTTGCCGGGCCTTCTGCGCTATGGCAATGCGAGCAATTGATGTCCAGGTAAGCCATAGCTCTGTCATCCAGCGGAAGATTTTTATCCTCATAGTTAATCATCGCTGGATGGGCCTTTTCTCCCTCAAATCCTTCTAGTTTACCTAACCCTGTCCAGTACGCCAATTGGTTAGCTTTGCCTGAAGTAAATTCCAGCTTATTATTCAGGTGCTGAACTTTTACTCCAATTGGAGCCAATACCTCAGACTTGTTGTGGCAGGTTTTACACTGATTTTTGTTTGGAACGAGGTAGTTGATTACTTGGTCTTTTCCATCATAATCTGTGAAAGATACCTCGATTTCTCCGCCTACTACTTTTAGGATCGCTTCAGTTTGGCTTTCATTCCAAATGTAAGGATAGGCTACCCAGCCTTTTTCCTCATTGATCAATAGTCTTGTTTCTATGATCCTTCTGGCGCCTTCTGGTTCTCTGAAGTCTTCCGGATAATAGAAGTTCTTGATGAGAACAGTGCCTTGAGGAAAATCAAGTTCATTCTCAATAAGCGAGGCTTTTGTTCCTTCTGGAAAAAATATAAAACGGCTTTTCAGTGCATAATCTGTGAAAAGCGAAGAGGCAGGTTTGTAAGGAACCACTTCTTCCACTGGGCTCAATTCATTCAACTCACCAGAAAAGAAACCATAGGTGGAAAGCCTTCCGTATGGGAAAACGCCATCTGCCGATTCTTCTAATAAAGTAGGTTCTTGTACAGCTGCGGTTTCGGGTTCGGTTTTACAGGCAACGATTAAAACCGTAATTGATAAAACAAGATTGAACCCCCAGAAATTTTCACTAGTTCTCATTACATTTCAGCGATTTGGCTGACGTTTGTAGTTACAGTAACGTTGCAGTTTTGAAACGGTGTAGCGTTTTCATAAGACTTGATGTTGTCTTCACCTTCGCTTAGATCGAATCTGGTAAAGAACAGATCTACCATATTTTTCTCCGCTATACAAACGTTCATCGGATTGGTAGTGATGTCTTTGCTAATGGACTCATCCCAAATACCATCGTAGATGATATCCTGAGTTTTGGCTTTGCCATGGGCATTGTATATACTGATCAACTGTCCGAGTTCGCGGGTTAGATCAGGAAAACCTTTACTCCGGTCATATTCATTGTCGTGAATGTAAATATTCGAGGTGTAAGGTGACCAATTTGGAGCTTCGCTGGGGAATCCTGTGATTTGATAACTGGCAATTGCTACGCCTGTAGTTTTGTTGCGAAGGATTCTGTTATTGTATATTTCCACTTCTTTTGCAGCCAAAAGAATCACGCCAGATCCAGGAGGGATCATTGTCACTGTGTTACCATTTGGCCCTTCACCGATTGCTGTTGCAAAGTTCTCATGGTTGTTTTCGATGATGTCGTTATCGTAGATTTTGGTTTTTGCACCGTCAGCTTTCGGCAAGCCTGGTAAGTTGAAAACCAAAATCCCACCTGCATTGTCACGGGCTACATTGCCGAATACTTCTGCATTGTCGCAGTTTTCGATTTCTATACCAGCTACATTTCCGAAGGCAAGAGAGTTTTTGACAATAATGTTTTCAGATTGGCCTACATAGATTCCTGCATCGCGCGAGTGAGAAGCAATTACTTCATCGATCATCACATTTTTACACTGCACAGGATAAATGGCGTAAGTACCATTTTGTGACTTGTCTCCATTCGTCCAGGTGACGTTGATTCTGCGAAAAGTAATGCCATCGGTAAGCTGTACTTTCACTCCATCTCCTGGAGCATCTTCTACGGTTAGATCTTGGATAGTCAGGTTATTTCCTACTAGTTTGATACCTTCTCCACCGGTTTTGAGGTTTTTAAATGAAAGGACAGTTTCCTTCATTCCAGCACCTTTGATGGTAATGTTTGACTTATTGTCAAGAATCAATTGGGTGTTTAATTCATAAAATCCGCCTGGAATCTCAATCGTCGCTCCGTCTTCAGCCATGATAAAGTCTTCGATGACTTTTTCTGTCTGCTCTTGAGACATTTTTGGAAGAACAGAACTGTCAAAGGTCTGTTCATTGGAAGAACTACTACAGCTGATAACTATACTAGAAATAAAAAAAAGACTTAGGAACCTTAGTTGTTTCATAGGGAGTTTATTGATTTTGATAATTCCCTTAAAGCTAAGTAGATAGGAGAGCTAATGCCTTGACTTTTGTCAAATAATAGAGGAAGGTTTGCCATTTATCACTACGGCTAGGATAAACAACCAACTGAACCCAATCCCTTATGGAAGCTATCTATAAGGGATTGGGTTGATTTAGTAAATAATTTTTTGTTATTACTAAGGATTGGTAGACCAAAGTCCTACTTCCTTCACTAAAGCACGCTTTGGCAACTTCAAATGAGCTACGAGCAATTCAGCAAAATCTTCGGGTTGTAGGACTTTGTCTGGATTACCGTCCGTCAGATTATTATCCATGGCTAAGTCTGTAGCAATTGTGCTGGGGCTCATGCTAAATACTCGGATATCTGATTTGCGAACTTCCATCATCAGTGATTCAGTCAGTCCGTTCAGCCCAAATTTGGAAGCACTGTAGGCGCTTGTCATCGCATTTCCTTTTTGTCCGGCAGTAGAGGAGACATTTACGATATCGCCAGACTTGCGCTCCAGCATTCCTGGAAGTACTTCATGGATTACATAGTAAACGCCAAAAAGATTGACCTTCACGATATGCTCCCATTCGCTAACTTCCAGATCCATGAATTTCCCAAACTTCCCGGTTCCAGCATTATTCACCAAAATATCAGGAACTCCAACTTCAGAGATCAAAGAAGCGATGGCGGTTTTGATTGTCCTAAAATCAGATTGATCAGCAACAGCAATCGCAACTTTCAATGAGGAGTCAATTGAAGCTACTTCTTCTTTAACCATTAGTAGGTCTGATTCTGTTCTGGATAGTATTGCCAGATGAACTCCTTCTTTTGCTAATTCCAAGGCTACTGCCTTACCTAGTCCTTTGCCTGCACCAGTGATCAGTGCGGTTTTTCCTTTTAATAATTGCATAGTTTCATGTTTCTTGAATAGTTACAAAACAGCCAGCGAGGAATAGAGTTCAGTGGGAAGGGAGAAAATCAGGGTTTAAATTTTGGGGTAAACATCCCCTCCGTATAATCCAACAATTCCGTCCCACCAACTTTCCCATGTCCTGGGATCACTACAGTAATTTTAGGAAACGTGGACTTTACCTTTAAAACCGTTTTTGACCAGTCAGCGACGTTGGCGTCTTCGAGGTTTCCTTCTCTAGCGCCAAGTGCTTTAATCATGCAGCCACCGAAAAGTACTTTGTCTGCAGGTACGTAGGTGACAAAGTTATCCTTGGTATGACCTTCACCTAGAAATTGATTGATGACTGTTAGATCTCCGGCTTCCAAAGTCAACTTCTTTTTAAAGCCATTTTCAGGAGTGGGATATCCTGCGGCTTTCGCCAACTTGATTGTTTTGTCAGAAGCGTTGGAGGGAATTCCTTTGGTATGAAACTCATTCAATCCACCCAAGCAATCCCAATGAAAATGGGTTGCGATAACCCCTTTGATTTTTACTCTTTGCTCTTTTTCCAGCCAGTTGATCAACTCCAGACTGGCTTCTTCATTAGCCGGCGTATCAAAAACCAGAGCTTCTCCATCGTTCATGACGATCATTCCATTGCAGGCCACTTTCCCAAAATCATCGGTATTTAAGTAGCTGATGTGGACAAAAGTATTTGGGCTGATTTGCTGGATTTGAAGTGTTTCGGATTTATATAGCGTCTCTTGGGCGAGAGTGACATTTGCCAATATTGAAAAGAAAAATATTAGATTGAAAAGGTACTGCTTCATCTTGTTCTTTATAGAAGGTTTGAGAGACGTTATACGATCGGTTCAAAGAGAATAGGGTCAAATTGCTTGGACTCAAATCGTTGAAAATCTAATGCATTTGCCATTTCCTCTGAAGAAAAGGTTAGCTGGAAATGTGCCAAAATTTCAGGAAAAGCTGTGAGAAAATCAGGATAATTTATCAATAAGGCATTGGAGTTTTTTGCTGCTAAAGCATTTTTCCGATGTCCTTCAATCATATGGCGGAGGTAACTCTCTTGATCCTCGCATATAGAGCTTTCTACAAAATGTTTTCTCAAAATATCTACTGGATGATGCCACCAATCGATAAATCCTCCATCTTCCTTTGTGAGTATCTTAACAAGTTCTTCGGTCTCCCGGTCTATATAAATCCACGGGGAACTTGGATAAAGCTTTTGGAAAAGCTGAATCAAGAATACATTCCAAGAAGTTAATTTGAAAATGATAGACTTCTTACCATCTCCCGAGATAGCATACGCTTCAATTATTTGCTTTAGTTGATTCAGAGCTTGTGCTTCAGTGATCTGGTGCATCAAATAAGACAGCAAAAGGCCATTTATTGCTTCAGGTTCTGAGATCATTCTTACTTGGGGTGATGAGCCAATCATTCTGCCTAGGAGGGTAGATCCACAGTGTGCTGTATGAAAAATAAAGCCACGGATAGGCAATAATCCTTCTTCTCGTGGTAATAGGGACTCTCCTAAAGTGGAAGTTTTTCGATCGGTAAATGCCTTTCGTTTCGCTGAAACCCCTTGATTGAAAAATGGGTAAAGAAATACTTCAGGATCAATTTCTTCACAGTAAGGGGTGGGTGTATCACTTATGGTAGTGTAGATGGGGAAGCTGAATGTTTTGCTCATAAGTTCAGTGAAAAATATGGGGTGAAAAAACACCTGCACAGGGCTTGAAAAATTGAATTCCAGTGCAGGTGATTTTTAAATTATTTCCTCAACGTTTCTAAATAACTCACCAAATTCACCAGCTCCGTCTCCGAAAGCGGGAACTTTGGCATCAAAGATTCTTCTAATTGAGTGATGCTTTCCACATTCACCAGCTTGTAAATCTTTTGTTCGGCAGTTCCCACCAATTTTACCACCAAGTCATTCTCTGTTTTAGAGTTGACTATGCAAGTGAATTGCGTACCATCTTTTAGTTTGACAAGCTGAGTCTCATATCCAAATCCCATTCCCTCAGATGGATTTAGAATAGCATTAAATAGCCCTTCTTTGGATAATTTATCTCCGATTTCTGTCAGCGCAGGGCCAAAATCAATTCCTTTATCTCCGATTTTATGGCAGGCAAGACAGTAAGTATCAGCAAGGAGCAGTCCTTTTTCCACGTCTCCTTGCTGCGCAAGAAGCTTTGGTAAATCCACTGCGTCCATATCAGAAGCATCTCCAAATTTCTCATTTGCTTCGGCGCGGATAGTCCCATTCCAAGAGGACAGGAGGATTTTTTCAGCTATAGGGAGCATATCTGCCGGTATTTGATCGGCTTTTGCAAGTTCCCATAAATAGGGCTCTGAATTATAACCTCTGGCTGCTTCCATAGCTGCTTTTCGTAGTTCCAAAGATTTTGATTCGTCGGTATAGATTTTGGCAAGAGCTTTTGCCATGGCTTCATTGTCTATGCTCCCAAACTTTTGAATAGCAAGAATGCTCTGTGCTTGATCTGTATCTGAAAATGATTTTTCGATATCATCCATGCCGTAAAGGGATGCATAAATATTTGCTGCCATCTGTGAATGCCTATTGTTTTCAGATTGATAAACAAGCTTTCTCAGTCTGTCTTTTTGATCTGTCAACTCATATTTGCTGACAATATCCATGAAGTCCCGATCATCCGAAATGCTTCCGGCTGTTTGTCTTGCAAGGGAAAGTATCTGTCTGTCTGGATTAGATGGATCAAAGCTGATCTGCCTCAAAATAATCAATTGATCTTCTTCAGGAGCATTTGCTAAAAGCCCTTTTAAGGTTTCATTCTTGGTATTAGAAGGTTGAAAATCCAGTGCTCTATAGTAAGCTTGATTATTTCTTCCAGGTTGAGTGAGAATGATTTTACCAAGCAATTCGGCGGTGTTGCTTGCTCGTGATCTCCAGACAATGTCTTTGGCCTCTTGGCTTTCCATCCAGCCTGTTCCTACAGCATCTAGATATTTTGGCAAGTAATCATCCCAAAAACCTTCAGCAGCAATTCCCAACGCCTCTAAATACCAGCGGTCTCCACTTTCATAATTATTGGCAAGCTTCAGCCAAACTTCTGTGTTTGATTTATATCGGATCGCCAATGCGACTTCTCTACGGACCTGAGCGGATTCGTCTCCTGCCATTTCTAGCAAGAAGGATACGTCACTCATTTTGTTATTTCTATAGGCACGAACGGCCGCTACTCTTATATTTTCATCCGAGTCTGACGCTGCTGTTTTAATGTAATCATTGCCATTTGGCAGTTTGGTTAGTACCCAAAATGCCCGCGCTCTCATTCTACTATCACCTTCAGTATAGAGTTTCTCTAAAGCGTCTTTTGCCTCAGCCCCTTTTTCTACCAACGCCATAAAAGCTTTAAAATGAGTCGCGCGATTGGGGCTTTGTAGTAATTCAACTAATGAAGAGATGCTGGAATAATCTGGTTTGCTTACATTATAATCAACCCCTTTTGGCGCCAATCTATAAATTCTTCCTTTGTCCAAATCTCCCATAGCATGTCCACCAACTCCCGGATCATACCAGTCGGAAATAAACAAAGAGCCATCGGGAGCAACGGTCACATCAGAAGGTCTAAACCAATTATCTCTTGGATTTCCATCAAGGAGATTTATGATTTTCGCATTGAAACCTGCTCCAGAAGGGGTAGTAGGGTAGGCTCTCACAATGTTTGGACCAGCATCTGAGTGAATTATCTGATTTTGATATTCTTCCGGTAGCAATTTTCCTTCATATACTAAAATCCCTGTAGGCGAACCTGCATAGGTCTGAAGAAGGTTAGGAACCACACCTGGGTCATTCAAGTGCCAGTGCTGCTGATAGACAGAATCTTCCATATTTATCCTTCTGGCTCTCCAGTCCGCCCCGGTTACTTCGTCTTTGAAGCCATAGTTTCCATAGTCCATTACATAGTTGATTCGGGTACTTCTATTCCCGTCATCATCATTATCGGATTGCCACATTCTGCCATAGCTATCTGTGGCTAATTCGTAGTTGTTTCGAAAATTCCAGCCTAACACTTCTACATCAGACCCGTCAGGATCCATTCGGAAGACCATCCCTTCCCGATAAGGTTGGGTTTCACTGTTTACTGGCCTTCCAAGAGGGTCTAGAATTGGTGATCCATCAGCATGGCGGATTCCTCTTCCTTCATTTCCGTAGTTAAAATATATTTTGCCGTCAGGGCCAAAATTGAATGAGTGCATCCCGTGATCATGTTGCTCACCTCCGACGCCTTCAAATAAGATCTCCTTTTTCTCTGGCACATCATCTCCATCCGCATCGGTAAATACATACACATAAGGGCTGACGGAGACATAGACTTTATCTCCAAGTACTGCAATACCTAAAGCGGCATTGATGTCATTTCCTTGATAAAAAACTTTGGACTCGTCTGCCACTCCATCACCGTCAGTATCCTCCATGATCAAGATTCGATCTCCTTCAGCTCGGGTTGGGTTTCTAGGGTTCAAAGAAGTTCGGTAGTTATATGCTTCTGCTATCCACACGCGACCACGATCGTCAATATCCATATTTGTAGGATTTGACATCATTGGTTCTGAAGCAAAAAGTGTGAGTTCTAAACGGTCATCCGACACGAGAATCCCATCTAAAGCATGCTCGGGGCTTCTTTTTTGTTCTTCTGTTAGTTTGGAATATTCTTCATCTGTAAGTTGGACAGGTTTTTTTTCGCAAGAAAAAAGTATAAAGCCTAACAGACTTAGGAGAGATAATTTTTTAAACATAGGGTTAAAGGTTAGCAGGGTTTTTAAACAAGACTTTAAATTAAAGAAAAGTCTTGGAAAGTGATGAGAAAGAAAGGTTTGAATCATCAGGGGTCGACTATTTACTAGCCAAAAAACAGCTTCAGCAGTTTTTCATTTAACTAGACTATAGCTCTTGACTTAGAGAGCCTTATTTTTAGAGTATGAAAACTACACGTACAAGTTTTGCAGTCCTGATTTGTATCCTTTTGGTGAATGCATCATGGGCACAAGAAATAAAATGGTTTGGAGAAAGTCCGGAAATGATGGCTGCTGTCGAAGGTCGAGGTTGGGATGATATAGGGTTTAATCGTTTGCCAGCATCCTCAGAAGGAATTGTAAGAGATCCTGTATGGAACTTGTCTAGACAGACAGCAGGCCTTTCCTTACATTTTACAACAGACAGCCCCGAAATTCAAGTATCCTACACGCCTACATCAACCCGTCTGGAAATGCCACACATGCCAGCAACGGGTGTAAGTGGAGTTGATTTGTATGTAAAAGATGCTTCTGGAAAACTCCTGTGGGTGAGAGGGAATTATCAATTTGCTGAAAAAATCACCTATAAATTTCAACTTGATAATGATGCTGGTTCTTCTAAAGAGTTTCAGTTTTTTCTGCCACTTTATAATGGATTGAGTGAGCTGCAGATTGGTATTCCAGATGATAAAGCCTTTGCTTTTATTCCCAAGAGAACCGAAAAGCCTATCTTGGTTTACGGAACTTCCATAGCTCAGGGAGCCTGCGCCTCACGAGCAGGGATGGCTTGGACCAACATTTTGTCTAGGGAAATGAATCTCCCCATAATCAATTTGGCTTTCTCAGGAAACGGTAGGATGGAGGAGGAGGTGATTGAATATGTCTCTCAGATTGATCCTGCAGTTTTTGTATTGGACTGTCTTCCAAATTTAGGTAGCTTTTCTGAAAGCGAAGTCAAAAACAAACTGATCTATGCGGTCAACACTCTGCGGTCAAAATATCCAACCACACCTATTTTATTGACTGAGCATGCAGGTTATTCGGATGGGTTGGTTTATGAGCCAAGAGCGGAGATTTATGAGAATTTAAATAACTGGCTTCATCAAAGTTTCCTGGAGTTAAGAAAGGGTGGAATCACAAATGTGTATATGCTAACAAAAGACGAATTAGACTTGGGTACAGATGATTTCGTAGACGGTACGCATCCCACGGATTTGGGGATGGCAAAGTATGCATCAGCTTATGCTAAAAAGTTGAAGGAGATAGTAGAGAATGGAAATCAATACTAAATTCAGGACCTGTTTTAGATTTTAACTAGTTATAGTATTCTCTATAGAGCAAAAAAAAGCAGCCCTTAGGCTGCTTTTTAGATAGAGTACTTAGTGCGTTGTAGGAATTGCCTCAGTTGATTTGGAATTCTTCTGCCAGAAGAAAAATATCGTAAAAAGGACTATGAGGATAATCGGGAAAATCATGATTTTCTGCAAAGTTTCCTGACCTGCTGCCAACTCTAAATCTGCTCCGGTGAGACCTGCTGCGGACATGGCGGCATTGGATCCATCAATCCAGCCTCCGATAATCGGTTGGAAAATAGCAGTAGAGAACATTCCTACGCCTCCAAGGATGGACATTCCAAGTGCACCACTCAGTGGCACTCTTTGTGCGACAGCTCCTACCATTACCGGCCAGAAATAACCCACACCTAATGCGAAAATTACCGCAGCAGCATAGGCCATTGGCCCTGTAACTGTACTAAATAAATATATCCCTAAAGTTGCTAAAATTGATCCTGCCAAGAGTACACCAGTCTGACCCAAGGTCTGCACTACAGGTCCTGCAAAGAATCTGGCTACTGCCATTACGCCTGTAGTCAATGCAAGTATCAACATTGGGCTAGCACCGCTTGAACCCATGATCAATCCAACCCACTGTTGTGGTCCAAATTCGGAAATCGCCGTTAAAGCCATTGCAATGAAAAGGAAGATAAAAACTGGGCTGAACATTGCTTTAAGATTCTCAACCAAAGAAGTAGAGCCTTCAATTTTCGGTTGAGGGAAAGCTTTGCCAAAGAATAAGAATGCATAAACAAGCGTAGGGATCATCATTACCCAGATTTGAGCTTCCCAACCCATATTTAAATCCGTCATAAACTTGGAAATCAAAGATCCAAGGACGATTCCACCCGGGAACCACATGTGGAAACGATTCAGCATCTTATTCATTTTGACGCCGGTGTACATATCCGCAATCATTGGATTGCAAGCTGCCTCTGTACAGCCATTACCAAATCCGATAAATAAGGTAGATATCAATAGTGTAGTGTAACCATCAGCGTAGATGGTCAAAAGAATACCTAATGTGTGCATAAGAAATGCAACTCGCATGATGTTGGCGGGTCCGACTTTATGGTATAATAGCCCACCTAAAATCATGGAAATAGGAAATCCTAGGAACCACATGGAATTGATAAAGCCAAGCTGCGCAGCACTTAGGCCGAATGTGTCTCCTAACTCAGGAAGTATACCTGCTCGAATTGCGAAGGTGAAGGCGGTGGTAATTAGCGCAAAGCAACTTGCATTAAAGAGTGCACTTTTGTTGATGGTTTGAGTCATATAATGATAGGTTTTAGAATTTTGGGTTGTGAACGATTTTTTCTAGAGGTGGGAAAGTAGGAAAAATATTGCATTCAACTTTCCCGCTAATAAAAAAAAATCTTTCTGGTTATATCTTTAATCTATTACCAGCAGAGAAACAGTTTCTTTTTCTTCAAGCCCGTAAAGAGGGTTTCTAAGCGCAATTACAGCTACATAAGTACCTGGCTGGACATATTTTCCAAAGGCTTTTCCATCCCATTTGAGCACAGCGACTTCTACTGGAATATCATTAGTTTTACTGTGATGGATTAACTCACCTTGGCGGTTAAAAATGAAAAGTTCAGCCTCTGTCACACCTTCGCTCATCAATACCCTAAAGTCTTTGTCAGGATTTCCTAGAATTACAGCATTAGGATAAACGATTTGATAGTCACAGACATCATAGGTTCTAAACTCATCCTCAAATTCACACCCATCCAGTGTAGTCACCATCAATTTATAATTCCCAACCTTACTAGGTTTAAACAATCGATTCGTTGAAACGAGTTGCTCTTCAAAATACCATTCATAGGATTGGTAATCCCCAGCATCGATCGGAGGTATGTTATTGCCTTTAGAGCAGGCAGGATAGCTTTCGTCCAGATTCGGCAGGGTCAACAGGGTGCTTTCCTCTACCAAAATAAGATTTCTTCCTATCTCACAATGAAACTTATTATAGGCCACAGCTTCATAGGTGCCTGGGGCATTTACTTCTATTTCGAAGAGATTATTGAATTCTGGGAGTTCTTGCCGTTGATCATTTAGATCATAATAAATCCACTCTGTCTCTAGAACCTCAACCTCATCAGTCGTCAAAGTAACCACTGCCGTTCCAGGTTGAGGGCAAATTTTGGTAGCTTCTAGAACCATGGGTACAGAAGTAATAGGTGGAGTAACCTCAAATTCTACAGGTGCAGGCTCGCAAAATCCGCTAGCCAATGGTTGGATAACAAGCGAGAATGTACCTGCTGTGGCTGGATAGAATTCCACACCTCTTCCTACTATTTCGTTATTTGAATTAATCCACCGAATACTGGTCTCATCTGGGAGTAAGCCTTGAAGTACTGCTTCATATTGAATAGGATCAAAGCATCCTTTTTCTATTTTGACTGGTTCAAATGTGAATTTTGAAGAAAAAGTTACTTGGAAGTCTTCCACTCGTGGACATAAAGTTGAGGAAGAATTATTCGCTTCAGCTTTCAATGAGTAAGCCCCTTCTTCGTCAAGAGGAAAGGCTTGTCCCGAACTTAAAGACCTGGAAGTGCCATCTGGATACGTCAGTGTAAAAAGTAAATTTTGGCTAGTCTCCGGGATATAGTCGAAGTTGTCACAAATATAAAAATCACCAGGCGTACTGAATTCTACCTGCGCTTGCTTGGCAATTGTAAAGGTTTCGTTTTGATAGGTGCATCCATCAATTATTAGCTCTAAAATATAATTTCCAGACGACAGGTTGAGGGCCAATAATCCATTTGTTGGAATTGTACCGGCGTCGATCACCCCTTTTGAATCCGAAAATAATCGGTATTCTCCTATGCCAATAGGCTGACCAAAATCAACCTCTACTTTTCCTTGAATAACTCCAGTTGCAGAGCATGATTCGGGTTCAGTAGATACAGTAGTGGAAATTTGATTGGGAGGACTTGGAGTTACCGGAGGGTTTTTGGCTTGCAACTGTACTAAGTTGGTGAGGTTACACCCATTTTGAGTAGCAATTACTGAATAGATTTTAGGCTCAAGGTTAGTGTAAGTAAATACTTGTCCGGCGGTAACTGAAGATAACCTAATTCCAAGTTCAGGAATTTCTATTGATTCTAGATTGGACCCGGATGTGATTTGAAAGCTTCCATTTTCAGAAATACAGTCATCTGGCGAGATCAGGATTTGTGTATTAATTTTTGGAGATTCTAAAAGTTCAAATGCTATTTTTCTTTCTGAAGGGCAATCTGGATAGTTTTCATCCACTGCACTAAAAAATACTTCATAAATACCGGAGCCATCAAGATCACTCGATTCTAGGGTGATTTGATAAGCATTACCCTGGCTAATTTTTGTGGAAGTCCCACTCTTGCGGATAAACCATTCTCCTGTCAAAGGTGTATCTGTACCAATGGTAATGCTACTACCTTCACAAATTTGGTTGCTTGATTGTGTGATTTTATAATCGATTGCAGGGCCTACGAAGGTAGATCCTCTTATAGTACATGCTTGAGTTCCGTCCGCGTTTGTTAAATAAAACTCAACGAAATGGTAGCCAACGCTATAGGTCAATAATTCATTTCCTGTTCCAATTTCTACTTCATCGCCATTTTCATCCAGAGATTTCCAACTGATAGTATAATCTGATAGACTAGGTGTAGTTGGGTCTAAGGCAGTTAGCAAAACAGGTTGATCGCCACAAACGAGGTAGTCTTGCTTCAACGCCAATTCAGCTCCTTTTTGGATTTTTACCTCTAAATCTTCCTGATAAAAATTGGAATTAGTGCCCCTTCTTACTTTCAATGAAACAGTGTAAGATCCTACTTCAGCAAATAAAAATTGTATGGTTTCAAACTGATTACCACCGCTTCTATTTAAGAGTTCTTGCCCCGTAGAATTTGTTATTATCCACTGATATACATCGCCAGGGTCGCCTCCAGCACTGTATGTTCCGATTACCCCACCTAAGACGATACACAAATTTGAGTCTCCTGTGAGTTGGGGATTTGCAATTGCAGAATAGGTAGGTTCGGGTTTATTTGGGATTATTATTTCTCTCCCAAGGTTTACAAAGGGAGACGAAATAAGAATAATCCAAACCAAAATCAACCCGATCATCCTTGCGGGGAATTGGTTATTAAGGTTCAATGAAATCAAATTAGGGTGTGTGCAAAGATAGCAATACCATAACTTTAATAGACTGGTATAGTGGTAAGCGAGTTCAAAAAATGTTCCAATCCGATTTTTGACTCTATTTTCTGAGCTATTCTATAATGAGAATGGAGCCAAAATCCGATTTTGAAACCTGCTGCTGATAATTTTTAAAATTTATGCGCACAGCATAATTTCCATTTGGTATTGCTTTCCCATTGTAGGTACCGTCCCATATGCAGGTAGATTCTTCAGAAATAAGATTAGTTTGAGTACATTCAAAAACCACCTGTCCCCACTTGTTTAGGATGACGAGGTCGAGTTCGTCGATTAGGTAATTGGTATAAATCAAAAACTCCTTGTCTGGATTGCCAGGTTGTACAGCATTAGGATAGATTACTTTTAGCTCACATTCTTCTTCAGTGGTAAAGTCTGTCTGATATGCACAACCCTCAGCACTATAAACGATGAGTCTGTAGTTTCCTATTGACTGTGGTTTATAAACCGAATTGGTCGAGACAAGCTGGTCCTCAAAGTACCATTCATAGCTAGCAAAGCTGCCCGGATTGATTGATGGGCCAATATCGTATTTTGGGCATATTTGGTAGCTTTCTTCTACTTCAGGCCTGACTGTGTCTGTACTTCTTAAAATCAAAACCTGATCAAACCCTAAAAGGCATGGTACATTATTGTTAATACGAACCTCATAGGTTCCTTCTCTAATAGCTAAAATTTCTTCTTTGTTGCGCTCGCTCGTCAGTTCTATTTGCTCACCGGTAGGAAAGGTGTACCACCATTCTATGGAGGTCACTAAACTAAAGTCTGCCTCTGCTCGAATATTTGCTGATGGTGAATCAGGGCAAAGTGGTTCCGCTATGAGAGATACTGGTACATCTAAAATAGACGCTTCAACATTAAATTCAATAGGTATTAATACACAAGGTAAACTTCCTTTTGGTTGCACTTCCAAGGAATATGTTGCTGAGACATTGTCTAAAATTAAAAACTCATCCGTTCCAATTACTGCCCCATTTGAGTCATACCAGAAGATATTGGCATCCGAAGCTGTAGAGCCAGTGAGTTTGGCTTGATAGGTTTTTTGCCCATCACAATCTTCACTGAATACTATTGGTTCAAATGGAATTGGCTGATTTACGATCACAGAGAATTCTTTTATTTCAGGACAATTTGGAGAACTATTTAGTGGATCAAAACCGTACAAACTATACGTACCAGATTGATTGAGAGTAAATGCTTCGCCTGCGTTTTTGTCAACGATAGTACCATCCGGCTGAGTTAGCGAGAATTGAAGAGGCTGTGTTGTTTCTGGGATAAGATCATAAGTTTCACAAATTGAAAGGGAGTCGGGAACTGTAAAGATGACTTTTTCAGCAGTTAAATCAAGTTGAATTATGGTTCTACCCAATTCGCAATCTTTATTCAATGATGGGATTCTAGCAAAAACAGCCGCTTCATAAGTTCCCTCTAAATCTACCTCTATTTGGTATTTGTCATCAAATTGATTGAGAAACTCTATGTTTCCATCCTTATCATATCTTCTCCATTCTACATTTGTGACTTCTTCTGGGAAAGTAGTAGTCATGTCAATGATGGCTTTTGGGCCTAATTCGCAGAGTTTTGTTGATGTTAAAGATATATCTACAGAGAGCACCGGCTCTTTTGCAATAAATGGCTTAGGTGCTATTGGACAGGCCGTACTGTTGGCAGGTTGCACTTCAAGTGAATAATTACCAAAGGAACTAGGTGGGAGGTCAAGTCTTTGGCTAGTACCTATTATTTCGTCATTCTCGTTTCTCCAGAAAAACAATACCGTAGAAGGGTCTCTGGAGAAAATATCAGCTTCATAGCTTCTGTTTCCGACAGTGCAATCTTCACTAACTAGGATGATTTCGAAATCTACCGGATCTATTAAATCAACCAAAATTGTTTTCTCAATAGGACATATGTCGCTCTGATTCTCCAAAGTTCCAATGATCTTGTATTCACCCTTTTGATCTAACAGGATTTCCTCACCTGCATTTTTAACATCAACACTTAAGTCTGGGCGTGTTACAGTAAAAGTTAGAGGCTGTGAAGTTTCGGGTATTAAGTTAAAGGATTCGCAAATATTTAAGTTACTTGGAACTTGAAAGGTAGTTTGATCTTTTCCGGGTATTACTAGCTCTGTTCTACTTGGTAAAATGCACTCATCATCATCATCATAAACTTCAAAAAAGTAATTTCCTCCAGGGATATCCACGCGGAATACGGCAGAATTAGGTAAACCTAGATTTTTGGCTACCCCACCTTTTTCATTCACCACTCTGTAAAATGCATTGGGGTTAGGGCCATTCAGCATAGTCACTTGAAATGACCCTGGGATTTTACCATTAATAGTACAAGCCTCTCCGATAATATCATCTACAGTAAACTCCAGTGCTGGAGGGGGATTGGTTAATGGAACTACCGACCCTAATGAGTTAATACACGGCCCTAAACCTCCTATTAAATTATAGGTGCCCGATTTTAAATTGGGGATTTCTATCAGATCTCCAGCAGCATAGGGTCCGTAAGATAGTCCAGTCCCTTCAATGTTAATAAAATCTAAGTCAGTTATTGCTCTCATGGTTAACATGCCATCTGCTTGAAGACATCCACTCGAGGTGTTTGCGGATTCGAAAACAAAAATAGGTTCAGGGTTGTAGCTGAAATTTATTTTGCCCTCTGATGAACAAGCTGGATTGAGAGAATTTGACAATACAAAAGAGACTTCATAATCACCAAATTCAATTAAATCTGATCCTGGCCGAATTGTTAATGAGTTTCTAATCCCAAATGATTTTTTTGAAGTATCCCCAATTTTTTGAACAAACCATTCCCCTAGCAGCTGTGGTTTAGTAGTAAAAGAGATTTCTCCGTCTATACAAACTCCAACATCTGAACTTTCAATAACTATTGTTGAAATATTGGAGATATTGGTTGTCAATAAATAGTCACAGGATTTCTCTCCAGACGGACTTTCAATAAAATACCTAACTGAAAATTCACCTTCATCAGTTGTCACCAGAGTATTTGAGGTGGAAACAATTGAACCTGTACTATTTTTCCATTCAAATTTATAATTTGAAAAATTGCTGCTTGAAGGATCGATTGCTTGAATCTCTAAAGGGGTTGAAGCACATGAAATGTATTCAGCAGCGAGAAGTTGTATAGGCTTCTGAATGACCTGGACATCTTTTGTGAATTTTGCTATCTGGATGCCGCCACGGCTAACGTCTAATTCTACTTTATGAACTCCGTTTGTAATAAAAGTATAATCGATATTTTGAAAAGCTCCCGAATTCTTTGAAAACAAAAGGTTACCTGATGGACCATAAATTTTCCATCCGTACAGGTCAGTCACTGGATCTCCAGCACCACTAAAACTACCAATGACTGTTCCTGAAATATTACACAAAATACCCGGTCCAATTAGTTCAGGATCAGCAACACCGGTAATTCCAGAGAGTTCCTCATTGGATTTATTTTCAAGGATATAAGAAAAGGATAAACCGAGGGTAACTACTGCCAAAAGCAGCATTAAAGTGAATAGCTTAAACGTTTTATTGCCTATGAACTTCAACTGAAAATATAAAAACGGTGAGAATCAGACCTCTAAGCTACCATTTAAATAAGGTCAAAAAAAATCCAGCGATTAAAAATGAGCGCTGGATTTTTCAGACCTACTGCCTTATTACCTTACATATATCCAATTGTTCTCGCTACTCAATTTCTCAGAAAACTCATAGCCACTTTCATTAAAAGTCTTCAGCTGCTCAGGATCAGAGATTCTATTTTTAATTGCAAAATTACTCATCATACCTCGAGCTTGTTTTGCAAAAAAACCTACGATTTTGTAACTGTCTTCTTTGTATTCTTTGAAATCAATGTTAATCACTGGGCTTTTTAAGGATTTCAAATGAACCGCTTTGAAGTATTCCTGGGAAGCAAGATTTATTATAGTTTTCCCATTTGCTGCGTTATTGATGGCTTTGGAGATTTTTCTATCCCAAAACTCATAAAGGTTCTTTCCTTTTTTATTCTCCAATTTAATCCCCATTTCCAACCGGTAGGGCTGAATTAGATCCAATGGTTTCAATAAACCATATAGGCCAGAAAGTATTCTCAAATGCTCTTGAGCAAAATCAAAATCCTCCTTAGAATACTCGTCTACATCTATTTTTGTATAGACATCACCTTTGAAAGCCAGTAATGCCTGCTTGGAATTTTCCTCGGTAAAGTCCTTTTGAAACGTCTTAAATCGTTCATTATTCAGCTCAGCCAAATTATCAGAGATATGCATAAGTTCTCCGATTTCTTTGGCCGACTTCTTTTTCATGATTCTCACTAAGGTGTGAGTGTCAGTTTGGAAATCAGGTTGTGTGGACTCTGTGAAACTTGGGGTGCTATAGTCCAGCGTCTTTGCTGGTGAAATAAGGATAAGCATACTATTGAATTACTGTAATCGCCTTGGTTAATTTTTGTGTTATGTTCTGGTCAGTACTGGTAAACTTCACAACTACCGCATATGTTCCGTTTGGCACAAATTCTCCTCTAACTTGTCCATCCCAAGGGCAGAAAGGTTGGCTTGGCTCAACATTTTCATGTTCACAATAAAAGATCAATTCACCCCAACGATTATAAATATAGACTTCCACATCATCAATGTATTCGTTTGCATAAAGGATAAAGTTTCTATTTGGGTCATTGAGCACTACGCCATTTGGAAAGACAATTTTCAATGAACAATCTTCCACTACATCAATGGTGGCCACATAGGCACAGCCTAAATTGTCAGAAACGGTAAGTTCATAGATCCCACCCTCAGTTGGGGTGAAAATAGGTGCCTGAGAGACTTCAACCCCGTTTAATTTCCAAGAGTAGTTATCGTATGTACCAGGATCAATAGTCTGAGTCACTCCTTCAATAGCACATATGGTGAATCCAGCAGGAACTACCGGAGGAATAATTGTCGATTTTGAAACTACTCCATTGGCACGGCCAAGTTCACAGCCTACGCTACTTCTGAGTAAAGCCTCATAAGTGCCTTCCTGGGAAACTTCAATAATTGGCAACCCATCAAAAGCAGTGATCCGAGTACGGGTACCATTCAGTACGGAGTACCATTCGATATCTGCCACGTTAGTCATATCCGCATCTACCGTTATAGTTGTGCTGGTTTGGTCCACACAGAAAGGAACAATATCAAGACTCACATCTACTCGCTGGGAAATAACTTCTGCAGTGAAAGATTTTTTGTCCACTGGGCATAACCCACCCGCTACTGGCTGAACTTCCAAGGTGTAATCACCAGATCTGCTAGGAACAAAAATCTGTCTTCTTCCCACAATCACGCCTAATTCGTCTTTCCAAAGGAAAATCACATCCGCCGGATCAGCATTGTTCAAAATAGCCTCATATTGAATTCCTACCTGGCAGTCCACTACTGGTGGTGAAATCTCAAAATCTATTGGCTGTGTAATGTTAGCCACAACCGTTTCTTCTCTTGGACAATTTATGCCAGTTGGATCTTCGCCTCTAACCGAATAGGTGTCGGAAAGGGTGATTGTAAACTCTCCATTTGCGTCTGGAGTGATTACGGTTCCACCTGAATTTGTCACTGTATAGTTCAAGGCATCAGGCGAAGTAGGAATGAATGTGAAGCTTTCGCAGGCTGTTAAGTCAGAAGGAACCGAAAATACTACTTCAAATTTCTGAGCTATATTATAAATCGTTGGGTCAGGGATAGCGCAACCAGTTGGATCCTGGATCTCTACTGCGTAATCTCCATAAGGAACCAAAATATCAAACTGACTGGTATTAGTAAATGTCCCTTGGAAAGTCTGCCCGTCACCTTGCCGAGTTACCGTATAAGAGCCAGATTGAGGAGGATTGGTGAAGTTAATAGTCAACATGCCGTTTTGAACGCCAGATGGTCCACAAATTTCCTCAGTAGGCGTGACTGTATATTCAAATCCTACCGGAGGATTACTGTTCTCTACAGTGACACTTCCGGTATAGGTACAGCCAAAACTATTTTCGGCTTCAATAGTATAAACTCCAGGCAGAACACCTGTTACTTGAACAGAACTTCCAGCGGTTACATTGGAGAAAGTGTCCCCAGTCTCAAGCACAGTCAAAGTGGAAGCATCTGATTGCATGGTGATCTCAAATGATCCATCAGGAGTATTACAATCTGTTGCCGGGGTAGTTTGAATTGCTGTGAAAATAGGCAACTCATTCACCAATAGATCTAATTTTTTCTCAACTATGCATCCTTCCAAAATTGGGTCTTGGGTAACGAAAATGATTTCGTATTGGCCAGGACCAGGAAGTGAATTGATAAACAATTCTAGTTCGAAAAACTCTCCTAATGCAACTCTGTTTGGATCGCCATTCAGCTCGTAAAACCATTCTCCTGTGATAGGGGTGTTTGGCGCAAATGTTACTGAAGTCTCTTCATAACAAACTTCCGTGGCTGTCTGAGTTAGGTCAAATTCGAATGCTGGGCCTACAAAAATTTCAGCCGTAGAAGGACAGGTTTCATAGAGTAGGGCTTCATCTTCAGAAAGGCCATCTGGCAGTCTATAGCTAACACTTACTGTGTAGATGCTTTCTTCGTCAACGGTGATTGTATTAGAATCGACGTCTCCAAAAACTTGTCCAGCAGCATTAGTCCACTCGAAATCATACAAGCCTTCAGCAGGATCATACCCATCTATAGCAGTCAGAGTGACAGGGTTACCTGCACAAAGGGTAGCATCATCTGCTAAAGTCAATTCTGGTGGAGCTTCTACCAAAATCTCTGTGGTCGCTCTGAAATACTCAGCATCACCACATCTATCCACTCTAAGTTCTACGGTATAAGTACCTGGATTATTAAATATTTGATCCAAATTCTGGAATTCATCTCCCGGTCCGCCGTAATTGCTGCGAATAATTGTACCGTCATCCTGATTGGTAATAGTCCAGAAATAGCTATCAATATCTGGTTCTCCACCACCTTCTAATAGTGCTCCAGCCCCTAGCTCAGGATCAAGACAAAGTCTGGCAGGTGCAGCTAGACTTGGTTCGGGAATTGAACTTCCTGAGTTTTGGACAAAGGATGGTAATCCAAGATTTGAGGTACCTGGCATGGCCTCTACACCATCTTGAGTAAAGGTACTTTGCGAATTACAACCTGAACCTACATTGATTTGACCAATTCTATTATCGCCTACTACAGCAACATAGATCTGGCCATTTGGTCCAATTTGCAATGCACCAAGATCAAGTCCCCCTGTATCGCTAATTTGATTTTTAGTGCTGATAATACAAGCTTCTATTTGCGCTCTTGTACTTGCTCCATTGAAGCAGGTTGGGCAAACAGCTGCATCCGGATCGCCGTCATTTTCATTTGCCTTAATTATGAATTCTTCAATTCCTGGACCGCCATTTCTATAGGAGACTAAGATTCGCTCCCCATCCTCGGAGAACTCCATTCCATACACATCTCCATCACAGCCAAGATCAATTCTTGCGTATTCGGTCATTTCTCCAGTATCACTATCGAAATCAAAAATTTCTAATTTATTACATCCACCTTCAGAAATGGTCACAGCAATTTGATCGCCATCAGAATTAAACTTCATAGTACCAACGCCAGAATTGAAGCCGTGATCAGATCCTACAGAACTCAAAACTGGTTGACCAATGCCTTGTGCAGATACTGGGTACGCTCGGAATGTATTGTTTCCGAGTTCGTGAAATACAACCCAAGTAGTATCTCCCGCATCCAAAGCTGCAGTATGCTCTGAGGATGGACTGAAAAGGAAATTATCTTTGGTGACGACATTTCCAACACCCGTTGGATTTTCTGATTTGATATCTACCAAAGAGTATTTCGCCTCGTTGGTTCCATTTGCCGAAAGTTGTGTTGTGAACAAGTAGAAAAGCGTTTCTTCTCCTGGAACAGGCACAGCGATTACTCCTTGGCTGCTGGAATTATCTCCGCCAATGTCCTCGCCATTTTCCATTAAATCTCCATTGAGATCCCAAACTGATTCGCCATCTGTGTAGAACAGTACTTGGCCTGCCTGATCGGATATAGTAGTAGTTCCAGCTGGTATGTTTTGAGGATGCCTCGATGCTATTGGTCTCGGAGTCGGAGCATCAGGATCGTCTGGATCAGGGTTGAAATCAAGTCCTGCTCCATCACCAAAGTACCAGATATTATTTGTCTGATCCTGGACATCCCACATCTTGACACGAATCTCAGCATAAGCGTAGCAGGAAGTTCCTGGTTCACGTACCAAAACCCAATACAGACCTGGAGAACAAACTTCATTGGCTTCTTCTCCGATCCATCCCTGATCACGCTTATTGGACCAGAAGTATTCATAATTCTCCCCACCACCTTGCCCACTACCAACTCCACCTCCGCCACCGGCGCCACCATCTTCTTCTCCTGCCTGAGCAGATAGTAAAGGGCTTAGATCTATGCAAGTTTCACACAAAGTGGTGTCTTGTGGAGAAAAATTAGCTTGAAGGTTATTTTCAGTTAAGGTAATGGTATGGTTTGCAGATAGTGTGGAACTATCGGCAAAGGTTACATCCAGCGTCACGTTTAGACTTTGTCCTGACGCAGCATCTGCAGGAATCAAAAAATGCTCCTGTGCATAGTCAGCTGGCAAAGCATTACCTGTGGAGTCTGTAAGTGGAGGGTCAAAATTCCATGCAAAACTTACCGGTCTATAGTTCTCAGGAGTGAGCACTGATGTTAGTTGAATTGGATTGTTCGCACAAGGCATTTCTGGATCCCATGTAAAATCTACAGTAGGAGTAATATCTGCATTTGGAGCAAAAGTTGGGAATACTGTCCCGCAGAAATCTACCCCAGCAAAAGGGTCTTCCTCAACTTCCACCAGAGTCAAATCAGTTTCGTTTGGATTCGTTACTTTCCCTATCATTTGCGGGCCACCATCTACCTCTTCATAGATATAATAAATATTTCCGTCTGGTCCCGCTTTGATATCATATACTGCGAAAATCCCAGTAGGTGGCGTTCCTGGTCCAACAATTGGCATTACTTCTGGAGTGCCAGAAAGGTCTGAAACAGGAACTCTAAAAAGCGAATCTCCAGCTGAATAATAAATGTAATTACCATCAGGAGAGAATTCCGCTCCACCATAGTCACCATTTCCAGAAGATTGAGATATTGGAGTTGGTGAACCAAAAGTCCCACTACTAGTATTAAAGTCCAATACCAAAATAGGGTCAGTATTGGATTCAGGTATGATGATTAACTGACTAGTCTCCTCATTAAAAACGATCTGTTTTGGAGTGGAGGAAATAGCCTGATTGTCTGTAACAGTGAAACTTCCCTCACCAGAGTCAATACTTCTAGAAATTAGATTTCCGTTGTCAAAGCTGATCAGGTAGGATGGTGAAGCTGGCGTTTTTACAACTAAAATAGCTCCAGATCCATTGCCTATTACATTGTCGCTTGAGGTGATTTCACCCAAAGGTCGTTCATTTCCAGTTGCTTGGCCTGGGGCATTCATATCCACTACTGCATATTGAAGCTCTCCTCCCAGCGAGAGATAGAAAATATAAAAAAGCTTGTTTCCATCTGGATCATATTCTAAGAAGCCAGTTGCTACCTGCTGTACACCGTCAATATTACCATTCAGCCCTGAGCCAACTCCTTGGATAGGATTTTGACTAAAGTCGTAAACTAATTCCCCATTGGTAAGAAAAAGAGGTTGTCCAGTGATAGGGTCAATCGCAAGAGCAGAATTGTTTTTTGTAAAGACAATTGATCCCGGAATAGACTGTACGTTAGGCGAGTTTCCTTTTCCGAAGGATAAATAATTATTTTCCGTAGATCCACCACAATACCCAAAAATCCACTCATTGTCATTAAATCCCTGCGAATACACCGCGGTATTAAATACAAAAGTTGTAAATAGGAGGGTAATCGTAAAAATGTAGGGTAACCTTATGGAATTAGGGCTGCTTTTCATAATTTTCGAACTGCTTCTAAAACAACATACGTTCTGTAACGTTGAAGAAGCCTACTGAATATTCAAATTAACGAACAAATACTTGTTACGGTCTCTGGTTTACGTTGTTTTTCTTTGTGTGGTTGGACTATTTGTTGGGAGTAATGCTTATGCACAGGATCCGCAATATAGCCAATATTACGCGGCACCACTTTACTTAAATCCAGCATTCGCTGGATCTGAGTTGACTGGACGTGTTGGATTCAACTATAGAAACCAATGGCCAAGTATTGATGCTCAGTTCACAACATTTTCTGCTTACTACGATACCTACCTGAATGATTACAACTCAGGTATAGGTGTAATGGTTATGCAAGATACTGAGGGAGCATCCAAACTTCGGTCTACTACCATTTCAGCCATTTATTCTTACGAGTTGAAGCTTGGAGAAAAAACTTTTTTCCGCCCAGGTTTTCAGGCTAGCTATATCCGAAGAGAAATTGGGTTTTATGAAAATCTCATTTTCGCCAATCAAATCAATCCAAACGACCCCTTTGGCCCTATTTTCCCAGGAACAGATATTGCTGGCTTAGGTGATCCGGTTAATATGCTTTCACTTAGTTTTGGCGGATTGTTTTTTACGGAAGATTTTTGGGTTGGTGGGTCTGCACATCATGTGAACCAGCCGAATCAATCTTTTATTGACGGCGATAGTCCTTTACCTGTAAAGTTCTCAGCACATGCAGGCTATAGAATAAATCTGGGAGAAGGTTCTATGCGAGGTGATTTCACCCATATCAGAAAACAACGCTATTTGACTCCAACCATCAATTACAAGAAGCAAGGGCCATTTGAGCAGCTGGATGTCGGAGCTTATTTTTATGTAGAGCCTATAGTATTTGGACTTTGGTATAGAGGTTTGCCTTACAAAAAAGTAGAAGAGCAAAGTAATCGAGATGCGATCGTGATGATGGTAGGGTTGAACTTACTCTCAGGACTGAATGTAGGCTACAGCTTCGATTACACGGTTTCTCAGCTAGGCATTCAATCTGGCGGAGCACACGAGTTGAGCTTATCTTGGACCTTACCAAATAGTAATCAAGGCCAACCACGAAGAAGAGACACATTGCTTCCTTGCCCTAAGTTCTAACAAAGTATCCCGGGAAATCATTGTTTTTTTCTCGCGGCGACGCAACGGCGCGGGGAGTTATATGTCATTTGAGTTTTCTTGAATCTCGAATGTTTTGTCCTGAAAATATTTCTTATGAGATTTTGCGATACGATAAAGGTAAACCTGTTACGGGAGATGTTTTCGCTGCGTCGCAGCCCCGTCGCGAGAAATTTTTTCCCATAAAAAAAGCTGAAACGATCTCTCGTTCCAGCCTTTGGCGTTAAGCTAATCGTAATTACAGTGTATAGAACTCTTCCCAACCTTTTCTTGGGGCTTCACCAGTTAGTAGCTGATTTGCAAGTGGGTTGTTCGTGATGCGTTGAGTTTCTCTATCAAACTTCAAGGTGGTATTTAATTGCTGTGCCAATACCCCTAAGCAGAATACTTGACTAAGTGGACCTGCTATTTCAAATCTAGAACGAGTTTCCTCCTCTCCTTTACAAGCTTTCAGGAAGTTAGCAAAGTGGTTTGATGGACTTTCAGGTACTTCAGGTAGTTTACTTGCCATGTCTTTGGCTTTTTCTTCTCCGATTATCGAGAGTGTACTTCCATGTGATCCACCTTTGAAAGTAAGATCTTTACCATAAATAATTTTCCCTGGATTCAACTTTGCAGGCTGAATTTGACCTGTACTTGCAGCTGGAATATCAGCATTCAATTCTGAGGTTCCATAGTCAGCAGGTACTGGTGGCACATTATCCACCCCATCATACCAGGTCATAGTCAAAGGCGGCATATCACCACGCTCAGGGAATTTGAATGCTAAAGTTGATGACATTGGGAAGAAGAAAGGATTGTGACCTCGGAGCATCACTGGATCTACTTCATAAGGCAATCCTAATTCAAGAAATTCATGTGCAGTATCCATAGTATGTGCACCCCAATCTCCTAGCGCGCCCATGCCGAAGTCGTACCAACATCTCCATTGGCCATTGATAAAATCTTTATTGTAGTCGTGTTCGGACCGAGCCATCAGCCAAGTATCCCAATCGAGCGTGGATGGCATTGCTTCAGCTTTTGGAAAGCTTTGCATATTTACATCCCAACCATGCCATCTTCTTGGGCTGTTCATATGAGCCGTCACTGCGGTCACATCCTTGATAATACCAGCTTCTTTCCAAGCTTTGAATTGGAAGTAATTGCCTTCTGAGTGACCTTGGTTACCCATTTGAGTCACTACCTTATGCCTTTTGGCACTGTCCATCATAAGAGTTACCTCATTGAATGTACGGGCCATTGGCTTTTCGGTATAGACATGCTTCCCTTCAGACATAGCAAGCATGGTGATTGGGAAGTGAGAGAAATCTGGAGTTCCCACAGTGATTGCTTCAAACCCATTTCCAAACTCATCAAACATTCTTCTGAAATCTTTGAATCGCTTAGCATTTGGGAATTTCTCCATCATCGCAGTAGTATGGGGCGCGCCCATATCTACATCACAAAGGGCTACGATATTGCAGAGCCCAGTTTCATAAAGTGCATTCATAATTTGAGCACCACGGTTACCTATCCCACAGCAAGCAAGGTTGACCTTATCGCTCGGAGCTATATGTCCCATAGATTTGCCTAGTACTGAGGAAGGAACTATAGAGATCCCACTAAATCCTAATGCGGCTAGTGAGCCAGTTTTGAGAAAATTTCTTCTGTCCGTTTTCATGAGTTTATTGTTGTTTTTATATCACCCGCTGAGATCTCGCATGCTTAAATATCATTCCGGGGTTTGTCCGAGACGATCTGCTTGATTTCATGTTTTTAGGGTATTTGAGTATTGTAAATTGATTTTCGAATGAGAAAGTAGGTATTTTTTATTGCTAGTCTTTCTATATCTATGTTGAAAGGCTAAAGAATTAACGGAATCGATACCGAAATAGAAATTTGGAAACAGGACGAAAACACTTGAAAGTTTTACTATTTTCCCAATTCATTCCCTTAAATACTATGAAAATCTCACCTCCCAAAAAATCTGCATTTTTATTGATTTTAATTGCTGTCTTATCAATTTCCTGTGTTTCAGCTCAAAACGGTCAAACCTTTTTACAATTCAATGGTAAAAGTGGGCCTGGCCAAGGTAAGAATGTAGTCCTTATATCAGGAGATGATGAGTACAGGTCCGAGGAGTCCATGCCGATGATGGCAAAAATTCTTTCAGAGCACTTTGGTTTTAACACTACTGTATTATTCCCTATCGAGCCTGAAACCGGTAATGTTGTCCCTAGCTATCAAAATAACATTCCTGGTTTGGAGCATCTAAAGCAGGCTGATCTCGTGATTATGCTTATTCGTTTTCGAGACCTTCCAATGGATCAAATGAAACACTTGGAAGACTATTTCAAATCAGGAAAACCTTTTATCGCACTCAGAACTTCTACTCATCCTTTTGCTATAAAAGATCAAAACTCTCCTTTTGCTAAATGGACTTGGAACAGCAAAGTGCCTGGCTGGGAAGGTGGCTTTGGTCAGCAAATTGTTGGTGAAACCTGGGTAGCACACCATGGTATCCACAAATCTGAGGGTACAAGAGCATTGATCGATGGAGTTGACCGTGATGCTGATCACCCGATATTGAGAGGAGTTGATGATATCTGGGCTCCAACCGATGTTTACTCGATAAAGAATTTACCATCTTCTGCCAACGTACTTCTGTTCGGTCAATCTACAGCTGGAATGACTCCTGAATCCCCGTTGATGTGGGATAAGTCAATTATGCCAATTGCCTGGACAAAGGAGTATTCGCTTGACGGTGGGAAAACTGGGAAAGTACTGGGCAGTACTCTAGGATCTTCCATTGATTTTCAAGTGGAGGATATGCGTCGCTTGATCGTGAATGCTTCCTTTTGGTTATTGGATATGCCTGAGGTGATTACTTCTGAATTGTCAGTAGATATTGTGGGCAACTATGAGCCGACTATGTTTGGCTTTGATAGCTTTAGGAAGGGAATGAAGGTTAGTGATTTTAAGTAAAAAATAAGTCCACAGACCACAGTCAACGGTCGACCGAAATTTGGCAGTGGACTGTGGTCAGTTTGCAAAAATAAACTATGAACAAAATAGGATTCAATGTGCTGGCATGGTCGGCAGAGATGTCAGAGGCACTATTGCCAGTTCTCGATCGCCTGAAAAAGATTGGGTACGATGGAGCTGAGTTTTTTATCGGAGGTTCGCCTGAAGAATCCTTCAAGTTGGTGGGAAAACATTGTGCTGACATAGGACTTGAAGTGACTGCAGTCACGGTGATGGGGCCGGAGCAAAATCCAATTTCTCCAGATGCCACCGTGCGTAAAGCAGCAAGTGAGCAACTAAAATGGGTAATTGACAGAGCTCATGATCTCAATTCACAAGTGCTTTGTGGGCCGTTTCATTCGGGATTCACTGTTTTTGCGTCTAGAGAACCAATCGAGGATGAATACAATTGGTCAGCTGAAGTGCTCAGTGGGGTTGGGGATTATGCCAAAGATGCTGGGGTTTTATTGACCCCAGAGGCATTAAACCGCTTCGAATGTTACCTATGTAATACGATGGAGCAGCTTTCTTATTTATTGAAGAAAGTCGATCACTCGAATGTAAAAGCAATGTTTGATACCCATCATGCGAATATTGAGGAGAAAAAGCTCGGAGATGCAATTAAGTTTATTGCTCCACAATTGGGGCACTTTCATATTTCTGAAAATGACAGAGGAACCCCAGGTTCCGGTCATGTGAATTTTGATGAAACGTTTAAAGCGCTTGCAGAAGTGAATTATAAGGGCTGGTTGACTATCGAAGGCTTTACCAGAAATGATCCCGCTTTTGCAAATTCTATAGGCGTGTGGAGAAACTTCTCTGAACCATGGGATATGGCAGAGAATGGTTATAAGCTGATCAAAGGAATGGGGGAGAAGTACGGATTGTAAGATTTGATAGACCAAGGAAACTTGCTTTTGTGCCTTATTGAGATCCTCTAGGCTATTAATTCCCCATTGTGATTTGTAGTAAGCACTTCACTCATGTAATCAAAAAATGGGCGCATAGCTAAAAATGTCAGAATGACTTCGCCCATAAAATTCTCAGATAAAACCTCTTTATCTGAGAATTTTCTTTTTACTACAAATTGCTTTCTCTTAATCAAATCAATTGCAGGATGATCTTTATCGAAGCCTTTTGGAGCGTTTTTTACAGCGTCTTCCCCTTGGAGTTCTTCGAAGTATTTCACAAATGTATTCTCTGAAGTTATCTCCTGAATTTCTCTAGTATCCGTTTCAAATTCCTTTCGAATATTTAGCAGATCGTCTTTGTTTGGAGCCCAAAAGCCTCCTCCAACAAAACTATTATTTGGTTCTAACTGAATGTAATAACCACCTCTTAGCAAGGGTTTTGTTCGGGAGTATCCAGCTCCGAAGTTGGTCTTATAGGGAGTTTTATCTTTTGAGAAGCGAACATCGCGGTAGATTCTGGAAATGTGAATTCCGGATAAACTATCGTGGTTTTGCAGTTCCGTATAAATCTTGTTGAAATACGCTTTGTTTGCCTTTGCAATCAAATCGTACTCAAGTTTATGCTCAATAAACCACTCCCTGTTGTTATTTTCTTTTAGCAATTTGAGAAATTCAAAACCTCTTTTCATAATAGTATTAAAGCACTTTTTTCATAAGAAAGATCAACATTCTAATTTGAAAAAGGATTGAGGCAGAATTACAGTAGTTAGTTTTTAGGACTTTGGTGATCCAACTCTAATCCAACTGTAGTTCTTGGCTTAAATCCTGGCCATTCCTTCTTTTCTGGATTTGCATTCACATCCATATAGGATTTGTAGTCTTCATTTCCTTTCAGGTAGTATCCAAGAAATGCAGTAACAAAGTGTTGGTTGATATTATTGATTCTACGCATATCCCAAACGGAATCAGCATATCTCAAATATTCATCGATTGGTCTTCCTAGCTCAAGCGCTTCAGCTGGTGGAGGGTTAGGAGCAGTGTTATGTCGAGCGTCAATATATGTGAGAAGGTATCTCTCTGAGTTGACAGCCCCTTCATAGATGGCTTTTGTCCCTTCCTCATAGCCGGAGATATCATCCTTACTTCCTGCTATGAATAGCGAAGGGATCTTAATTCCAGCCAAACCTTCTGCATTCCAAACACCACGTTGCATTCCCCAAGGAGCAAAAGCAACGATCACTTTGATTCGTGGATCGATGGATGCCTCAAATTCAGGATTGCCAACCGAGCGTCTCAGCAAAGCTTTACTTCCTCCAGTCATGCCTGTGAATAGTTGGACAGCTTGTGGGCTATAGCCTGCACCTGCTACATTCACCGCGCCGTAGCCACCCATCGAATAACCAATTAGTGCGGTGTTATCAGCATTGACAACACCTTTCAAAAATGAGCCTTCCTCATTACCCAACCTTGCTATTTCATTCAGCACAAAAAGATCATCAAGAGATCTGTTTAGGAGCGTACTTTGAAATCCAGCCGCATCTCTGAATGTGGCTTCGGTGTGATCTATTGCTACTACTACATAGCCTTTGGATGCGAGATTTTCAGTGAGGTAAGTCATCAAATATCTAGAACCAGTATATCCGTGCGATACAATTACCAGTGGAAAAGGGGCGCTTGAGTTGGCTGATTTAGCATTTCTTGTCGCTCTACCTAGAAAAGTGAAGGGAATAAGAGGTCGAGTTGGCGATCCATTCTGCCCCATTACTTCATCATAAGAAATTAATTCATTTGAATTCGCAGTTGCGGGATACCAGATTTCCACCTTCAAAGGTCTATTATAAAGGGAATCTCCTCCCTTGCCATAATTCAGAATATCGATCTGATTCGGATTTATTAAATCTAAGGTCTGAACTCCAACGGAATACTCACCTCGTGCTGCCAATTCTGGCGCATCTGGCAATAAATCTCCATAGACAAAAGGTTTTGGAGAGGATTGTCCAAAGCTGATGGATAAGGAGCTTAATACGAAAAGGTGAGTTAGAATTAAAGCAAAAAGGCCCTTGTTGTTCATCTCTTGAGTTAATTTTGGTTTATTGTTTCAAGATAAGAAATGAAATTTTAACAAAGGTATTTTCTAAGGAATGGCGATTGTGTCCTCGAATCTAGAGGTTAACCTCTAAAAATAAGATTTGGGGTTTTACAAACTTTTTTAAATTCTTAGCAAATGTGGACTAGGGATGAATCAATGATTGAATTTCTGAATAGCTATCCTTATCTAAATATGAAACCACATTTTGAGATGGATCTATCAAAATGGTGGTAGGCATTCTGGTTATGTGATATTTTGCAAAGAAGCCTTGGCCATCACCGACTAAATGAATCACATCAGAAAACATACTTAACTCTCTATCAATGTTTTCCTTTGTATCCAAAGAACATAAAACAGTAGTTAGGTTCCCTGACTTAGAAATTTTATTGATGACTTTTGAAAAGGAAACGTAGTTATCTATATCCATTTTATCTGCAAAAAAATCAAATCTAACAATCACCCATTTTCCCAACATTTCCTCTGAGGAGATCTCTTTATTATCTATAGTTGTGAAAACAAAGTCAGGAAATTTTTGTCCAACTTGAGGTTGGAGTGCTGGATCTCTTTGAGAGTAATTTTTGCTTGGTTCATCTGGGTCGTACAGGAATTTTTCTGGATTTCCGTATTTATCATAAATTTTATCTAAGCCGATGGTCGGGTTTTCTTTTATCATTTTCGAGAACTCTTCCATGGAGATAGGCTCTCCAGTTTTCGCATTAAATAATTTATCCTCTAGGGAATGGCGGACGGTAGTTGAAACTTTTGTGACTGTTACATTTTGATCTTGAACTAGGGAAGATTCTTTTGAACAAGAAATTAAGGCAATAAAAAGGCAGGAGATGAAAAGTCTTTTTTTAATCATAGGATGTGTTTTCTGCTTTTAAGATAGTTATTTAGATAAACTATTCTATAAGTTTTTGTATTTTTTCCATAAACTGTTCGAATTGATTCCATCAGAAATTTACATTCATCCTATGATCACACTTACTCGTACTGATTCCTCCAATCCTGATTTTGTAGCTTTAGTAAAGCAACTCGATGCCTATTTAGCTGAAAAGGATGGTAGAGAGCATGATTTTTACAATCAATTCAATAAGATCGTTAATCTGAGGAATGTGGTGGTTTGCTATGCAAATGGGATTCCAATGGCATGCGGTGCGATTAAGGAATTTGATAAAGACTCCATGGAGGTAAAGCGGATGTTTACACAGCCAGATGCCAGAAGCAAGGGACTGGCTTCGCGGGTGTTGTCTGAACTGGAGAGTTGGGCTGCCGAATTAGGCTATAAAAAATGTGTGCTCGAAACTGGAAAACGGCAAGTGGAAGCAGTAGAATTCTATAAAAAGAAAGGGTATTCCATCATCCCAAATTATGCGCAATACGTTGGGGTTGAGAATAGCGTTTGTTTTCAGAAAGGTCTGAAATAGCCGTTAATAATTTATTTCAAAATCTTAATCCCAACTGCTTCCACGCCTGGCAATAAGTCCTGCCTCATGTATTGCAACAGCGTAACACTCTTGGTATTTTGATCAAATAGGAAAGGAAGTGTATCGTAGCGCGTGTAAGAATTTCCAAATCCTTCACCAAGGGGTTCACCGGATTTAGGGTCGAATAAGATCAAATTCACTAGCTTATTGTCCAGAATTACACCAGCAGAATCTTTGCTAATTACTCTCATATAGCAATTAGAAAAAGCATATTCCTCGTTAAACTTCACTGCGACTAGATCAGGCGTATTGATGAGCTCCACATCCTGAAGGTCGAAAACAAGACTATCTGTAATACTCCAATTTTGATTTGGGAGGCTATGAAAATCCTCGTAAATGCGCCCGTCTGTGCAGGCAGCAGTTACGAGGATAAGAACTATAAAAAGGTAATGTTTAACCTTATTCATTCCCTGGTTTATTTGGATTAGGACCTTGGTTTTTTCTTGGTGGAAATCTCTTCTTCGCTTGTGGTTTTGGCTTAGCGTCATTTGTACTAGCATTTCCTGCATTACCTTCAGCTGGTTTTGGCTTCTGTACATTTTGCCTCTTGGGAGGTCCACCCTTTGCTTTTGGCTGCTGAGGTTGAGTTGCTGGTGTTTGTCCAGCATTTGCATCAGGATTTCTAGGCTTATTTCTGTTCTTGTTCCTGCGCTTTTTAGGCTGATCTCCAGCTGGTCTTGGACCCTGATTAGCATTCTGCTGAGCTTCAGGTTTGTTTGGTTTAGAATCAGGTTTATTCGATCCTTGTTGATTTCTGTTTCCGCCTGAATTTCTATTTTGTGGACGTGGCTTTTTCTTGCGTTTAGGGCTAGAAGACGCAAACTTTTTATCTAAAAGCTCAAGTTCTCTAGTTGATTTAGCTGCTAAATCTTCAATTTCTGAAGCTTCATTATATTGAAGGGTAAAGACTTTTTTTCCTTTTTCGTTGATTTCAAGGATCTCCTTCACTCGCTCACAAGTGATGCTATGCCAGTCGTTATCATTGTTGTAGCTAAACCACATCAGCTTACGGAAAATATCCGTTTTCTGAAGTTTTGCTGGGCCTGACTCTGTCTGAAGAGGACGATCTATAGATGGAATGTCTTTGATAGCATCTATGTACGTATCCAACTCATAATTGAGACAGCATTTAAGTCTACCGCATTGACCACTTAATTTACCTGGGTTTAGAGAAAGGTTCTGATATCGTGCTGCAGATGTGCTGACATTTTTGAAGTCAACCAGCCAAGTAGAACAGCATAGTTCTCTTCCGCAAACGCCAATTCCGCCAAGTCTTCCAGCTTCTTGTCGTAGGCTGATTTGGCGCATTTCTACTCTGATTCTGAATTCTCCTGCCAGTGCTTTGATCAATTCACGGAAATCAACACGGTCATCTGCAGAATAGTAGAAAGTAGCTTTGGAGTTATCTGCCTGATATTCAACATCGGACATTTTCATTTTCAGCCCAAATTCTTCGACTATCTGACGGCATCGATAAAGCGTTGGGATTTCCCGGTTTTGGGCTTCTCCCCACTTTTCCATGTCTTTTTGATTTGCGACACGGTATATTCTCAGGATTTCGTCGTCATTCCTGATTTTTCTTTTTTGCATTTGCAGACGAACAAGTTCGCCCTGCAGGGAAACATAGCCGATGTGATGCCCGCTTGGGACGTCTACAACGACAGGGTCACCGGTATTTAAGGCGAGAAAATCTACATTTCGAAAGTACTCTTTTCTTCCTCCTTTGAATTTTACTTCTACTATATCAAAGTTGTCTACCTCGGGAATTCCCATGTGAGACAGCCAATCGAAAACATTCATTTTATTACAATCACTCGTCCCGCAGGTGCCGTTACTTTGACAGCCTCCGGTTCCTCCTGAGGAGGTTGAGCATGTGCTACATCCAGACATAATATATAGACAGGGACTAAGCCCTGATTAGTTTTGGGTTTAATTACATTAAGTTCAAGATATCCATTCCGATATCCTTGCGGTAGTAGGCTTGATCCCAATTGATCCCTTTTACGGTTGTGAAGGCATTGCTCAAGGCTTCCTGCAATGATTCCCCTTTTCCTGTTACAGCGATTACCCGACCACCTTGGTTGACTAATTCTCCTGATTCATTTCTTCCAGTACCTGCATGGAAAATCTCCGCTCCCTGCACCGTATCAGGCAGAGAAATAACTTTTCCTTTTTCATATGACCCTGGATATCCACCACTAACCATTACTACGGTAGTCGCATAGTCAGGAGAGATTTTTAATTCATAAGAATCCAGGGTTCCAGTGCCGATGCCATGAAGCAAAGCCAAAAAGTCACTTTCAATTCTAGGAAGTACAGCTTCTGTCTCCGGGTCGCCCATACGCACGTTATATTCGATGACGTGTGGCTCTCCATCTTTATTCATCAGGCCAATGAATAGGAATCCTTTGTAAGGGATATTCTCTTTTGCGAGACCTTCTACGGTAGGCTTAACTACTTTTTCTTCTACTTTAGCCATAAAGGCCTCATCTGCGAAAATAACTGGGCTCACAGCACCCATTCCTCCTGTATTTAATCCTGTATCTCCTTCTCCGATTCGCTTATAATCTTTCGCCTCCGGCAAAATCTTATAATTTTTCCCATCAGTAGCGACGAAAACAGAAAGCTCGATTCCAGTCAAAAACTCTTCAATTACAACCTTCGAAGAAGCCTCACCAAACTTCTGATCCAAAAGCATTTCCTTCAACGAATTTTTTGCTTCCTCTAAAGTTAAACAGATAAGCACGCCTTTGCCGGCAGCTAGGCCATCTGCTTTTAATACAATCGGAAGACTTTGCCTATCCAAATAAGTAAGCCCTTCTTCCAACTGATCTGCGGTGAATGTCTCATAGGCTGCCGTCGGGACATTATTACGCTGCATAAAGCGTTTCGAAAAGTCCTTGCTACCTTCCAATGTAGCCCCTAATTGGGAAGGTCCCACAACGGGAATTGCAGCAGTTTCAGGTTGGTTTTGAAGGTAATCGACGATGCCTTTTACTAAAGGCTCTTCCGGTCCTACGACTACTAGGCTAATGTTTTTGGAAGTGATAAAATCTTTGATTCCGTCAAATTCTGTGATGCTGAGATTGACATTGGTTGCTATGCTTTCGGTGCCGGCATTGCCTGGAGCTACATATAATTGGGTACAATCGGTGCTTTGTACAATCTTCCAAGCGAAAGCATGTTCTCTGCCTCCGCTCCCTAATAAGAGTATATTCATTGACTCAATTCAAGTTAATTTGCATGCTCAGAGATGAATTTGATCCGATAAACCCGCAATTCATCTTCTGCAAAGTCCTCGTCTTCGAGTTCATCTAAAGCTGCTTTGATCTGATCACTAGTCGCATTCATGAAGTAATCGTGGAGCATATCCTCCCGGTCTTCATCCATAATTGCTTCTATGTAGTAATCTATATTTAGTTTAGTTCCGCTATAAATGATTTGCTCGATTTCATGGAGCAAGTCACTCATACTTATGTTGAGGTTTTCGGCTACCTCATCCAAGCCTACCTTGCGATCGATCTGCTGGATTATTGAAATTTTCACTTTGGACCTGGTCCCAGATGATTTTACTACCACATCTGAAGCAGTCTCAATTTCATTCTCCTCTACGTAATTTGATATAAGTTTCAGGAATGAAGACCCGAATTTAACGACTTTTCCCATACCTACGCCTATGATTTGCGCTAGCTCCTCACGCGTGGTAGGATAGACGGTTGCCATTTCTTCCAATGATGGATCTTGAAAGATGACATAGGGAGGAAGTCCTTTGGAACGGGCTACTTTTTTACGCTCTGCTTTTAAAAGTTCAAACAACTTCTCGTCATAGGCGATTCCGGTACTGATCACAATTTCGGCTTGGCCTGATTCTACTTCCTTAGCGAAATCATGGTCATGGTGTAGGTCAATTTTAAAAGGAGACTCAAGAAAATCCTTGCCCTTAGAAGTTAATTTCAAGACTCCGTAACTTTCGATGTCCTTTTCAAGCATATTTAGAATCATCACCTGGCGGATTACACCAATCCAAGTTTTCTCGGAAGATTCTTTTCCTTTCCCAAAAACTGGAAGTTTATCATGAGAATAACTCAGCACGTAATCGGTGGATTCGCCCACAATCACTTTTACAAGGTGATCAAGTCCAAAACGTTCATTGGTTTGTTTGGCAGCTTCCAACACGGTAGTCACCATGTCCATACCTTCGAATGTTTCCCTGTGTCGCTTACAATTGTCACAGAAGCCACAATCGTCATTCATCGTTTCTCCGAAATAATTCAGGATAAACTTCCTTCTACACACACCTGTCTCAGAGTAAGCTGCCATCTCTTGTAAAAGGATTTTGGCATTTTCCCGCTCAGTTACAGGTTTGTCCTTATTGAATTTGTCAAGTTTTACAATGTCCTCATATCTGTAGAACATGAGGCAATGACCTTCCAGTCCGTCACGCCCAGCTCGACCAGTTTCCTGATAATATCCTTCCAAAGATTTAGGCACATCGTAGTGGATTACGTAACGAACATCCGGCTTGTCGATTCCCATCCCAAAAGCAATTGTTGCAACGATTACATCCAGTTCTTCATTAAGGAAATCGTCCTGAGTCTTGATCCGAACAGAGGAATCTAACCCTGCATGATAAGGAGCCGCATTGACTTGATTTACTTTGAGAAGTTGAGCGATTTCCTCTACTTTTTTGCGACTGAGGCAATAGATTATGCCGGATTTGCCTTTGTGACCCTTTATGAATTTGATTAAATCCTTTTTAGAATCATTTTTCACTTTTGGTCGAACCTCATAGAAAAGATTGGTTCTGTTGAAGGAAGACTTAAATAAATCTGCCTCTTCCATCTGTAGGTTCCGTTGAATATCCTGCTGCACCTTTGGCGTCGCAGTAGCCGTAAGCGCAATGATCGGTAGATCAGGTGCGATTTGTGCTATAATGGATTTAATCCTTCTGTATTCTGGTCTGAAATCATGTCCCCACTCAGAGATGCAGTGTGCTTCATCTATGGCGACAAAACTGAGATGCGCAGACTTAAGAAAATCCACGTTTTCCTGCTTGGTCAATGACTCAGGAGCCACATATAAAAGTTTGGTTTTCTTTTTGAGCACCTCGCTTTTTACTCGAGTAGCTTCCGATTTATTCAAAGTAGAATTCAGAAAATGCGCATTGATTCCCAATGCTTGTAACTGATCCACTTGGTTTTTCATCAAAGCTATCAAAGGGGAAATCACGATAGCAGTGCCCTCTCTCATCACAGCCGGCAATTGATAGCACAACGATTTACCAGCGCCCGTAGGCATGATGACGAACGTATTCCGCTTATTGAGCAAATTATCAACGATCAATTCTTGATTTCCACGGAATTGACTGAATCCAAAGATTTTTTTGAGATCTGATTTTACTTTTTCTTCCACTTGTTAAGGGGCTAAAAGGGTAACTAAAGCCTGTAAACAGGAATGATTTATTACATTTATACCCAGGTTCAAAATTAGTTATAAACACAGGTAAAATTGAATTTAGCTAAAAATATTAGAAATACAGCCACGAGAGTGTTGCAAAACGAGGCTCAGGCAGTGTTAAATCTTATTGATTTTTTAGATGGCGATTTTGACGCCTGCGTAGAGCATATTTTACTTTCAAAAGGCAGGGTGGTAATTACCGGTGTGGGAAAAAGCGCACTTATTGCTAATAAGATAGTTGCCACGCTCAATTCCACTGGAACGAAAGCTATTTTCATGCACGCAGCTGATGCGATTCACGGAGATCTGGGAATGATTCAGGAAGATGATATCATTATTTGTATTTCTAAAAGCGGTAATACTCCGGAGATAAAAGTGCTGGTTCCTCTACTTAAAAAGCTAGGGTCAAAACTGGTGGCACTCGTTAGTAACCCAAAAAGCTTTCTGGCCGAGCAAGCGGATTATGTGTTAAATGCAACCATCGGGGAGGAAGCTTGTCCGCATAATTTGGCGCCGACCACCAGTACTACTGCACATTTAGCCTTAGGAGATGCCTTGGCAGTATGTCTTTTGGAAGCCAGAGGATTTACTTCAGATGATTTTGCAAAGTATCATCCGGGCGGATCTTTAGGAAAGCAGTTGTATCTTAGAGTAGGTGATGTTTTGGGTGGAAATGAGATTCCTATAGTCACCGAAAATGCCGGATTGGCAGAAGTAATCATGGAGATTTCTGGAAAAAGGCTAGGTGCTACTTCTGTAGTGGATTCAGCTGGTAATTTGAAAGGAATCATCACCGACGGAGATTTGCGAAGAATGCTTCAAAAATCACTTGATATTCAGTCGCTTCAGGCCTCTGATATTATGACTGTAAATCCAAAATCGATTTCAACACAAGAATATGCCATTCGAGCGCTGAATATGATGAAAAATCATAATATCACGCAGCTCGTCGCGATGAATGGAGATAAAATCGCTGGTTTTGTTCATATTCATGAATTGATGAAAGAAGGAATTGTTTAACTTTTAGTATGCACAATAAACCCTATATTCTTATTATGGCCGGTGGCATCGGCTCCCGATTTTGGCCTTACAGTCGCAGAAAGCGACCAAAGCAATTTTTGGATATACTAGGGACTGGTCGTACCTTATTGCAAATGACCTATGATCGATTTGCTGAAATGGCAGATCCAGATCAGTTTGTGGTCATTACCTACAGAAAATACCTCGCATTGGTCAAAGAACAGTTGCCGGAGCTGAACGATCACCAGATTTTAACTGAGCCATTGCGAAAAAATACCGCAACTTGTATTGGCTATGCGACTTACAGTATTTATTCTAAAGATCCAGACGCTACCATTATTGTAACTCCTGCTGATCACCTGATTTTGCAAGAGAAGAAGTTTGATCGTACCCTTCAGAAAGCGATAGAGGCAGCAAATGACGGAAAATTAATCACCCTCGGAATCAAGCCAAACAGGCCGGAAATAGGATATGGCTATATCCAATACATAGAACAGCCAAATACGCATGTGTACCGAGTAAAGACTTTTATAGAAAAGCCAAATTCCAAATTAGTTAAGACCTTAATCGAAAGTGGGGATTTTGTGTGGAATTCGGGGATGTTTATTTGGAAAGCAGGAAGCTTAATCAATGCATTTGAAGAGCACATGCCGGATTTGGCTGAAGTATTTGAAGAAGGGAAAGAAATCTATGGTAAAGCTGGTGAGGCAGAGTTTGTATCTGCTGCCTATACTCAAATGAAAAATATTTCGATTGACTATGGAATCATGGAAAAATCGAGTCAGGTATATGTTATTCTGGGTGATTTCGGTTGGTCAGATTTGGGTTCATGGAGTAGTCTGTATGATCTACGGGACAAGGATGAAGACAATAATGTGGTGGAGGCAAATGCTGTTTTGTATGAAACAAAAAACAGTTATATCAAGGTGAAAGGGGATAAGCTAGTTGTTGTTCAAGGTCTGGAAAATTACCTAGTAAACGAAACAGATAATGTGCTGTTGATCTGTAAACTTGATGCGGAGAAAAAATTTCGAGAGTTTGTCTCCAACGCAAAAAAGAAAGGGGAAGAGTTTATCTAAAACCTTCCCCTTTTCTACATTCGTGTTAATTCTTATTTTCTCTGCCTGATCGCTTCATAAATAGCCACACCTGCAGAAACAGATACATTCAAACTTTCGATTCTACCAGCCATAGGGATTTTTACTTTTTCGTCGACGATTCCCATCAATTCGGTAGATATTCCATCTTCCTCAGACCCCATCACCATCGCAACTGGAACGGAAAAATCTGTGTCATACATCGTCTTATCCGTTTTCTCAGTGATTGCTACCAATACCAAACCTGATTTTTGCAGATCTCTACAAGTATAGAAAAGGTTTCTAGATCTCACTACAGGAAGAAAATTCAATGCTCCGACGGAAGTCTTAATTGCATCAGAGTTGATTTGAGCGCTGCCTTTTTCGGGAATTACGATTGCGTCTACTCCTGCACATTCTGCAGTTCTAGCGATAGCGCCAAAGTTTCTAACATCTGTGATTCTATCCAATATCAGGATCAATGGAGCCTTGCCAACATTGAAGCAACTTTCGATCACATGATCCAACGAAGCATATTCTATAGAAGACATCTGAGCTACTACGCCCTGATGATTTTTACGGGTAATTCTATTCAGCTTTGCCTCTGGAACTCTGACAACAGGGATTTTCTCGGTTTTGCAAAGCTTCAGCAATTCCTTGATCAGGTCATTGTTGATTTCTTTCTGAACCAACACTTTGTCAATGTCTTTTCCAGCATGGATTGACTCCATAACTGCCCTGGTTCCAAAAATAAAGTCTTTTTCGTGTTCGCCTTTTTCAATCAAAAAGCCATCTTTCCGCTTCTCCATATGGATATGTTTTTGAACCAAACCGGCTGGTAAGCACGGGAGCGGTTCAAGGTGTAATAGTGAGGGCTAAGTATGTTTTTAACCCGCGCAAAGGTAAAGCGAATTCTTGAACTCTCGTTAGTTCCTCCATAACTCCACACTTCTCTATCTAAATAAAAGTTGACTTCCTGTGGTGGCCCCATGACAATATAGACCATTCCTTTGTCTGTTTTCCAGCCTTCTTTAAAGTCTGTAAAAAGCAGATTAGCGAATTCCACTTGGCGAAAATACTCACGGATTAGCTCTTTTGCTGTTTCTGGATTTCTTGTCAATCCTATCCAATAAGCGTCCAGAGCCTTCTTTTTGTCTTGAGCAGTTTTCAAATCTTCGTGCTCTTTTCGCGTAGAGATATAAGTAACCATTTCCACCATTTCCTCCCAGTCTTTCACTTTTGGAAAGGCTTCATGGGTGGTTTTAAGGACAAGTCCTGTGCTTGCAGAAGTATCACTTTGAATGAAGTAATAGCCTATTTGATCAAAAGATTTAGGGATGTTTTCCAAGAAATCTCCGGAGTCAATTACTTCTAATTCCCTCGGTACTGCTGCCGGTTTGGTTTCCATGGGAGGATAAGGCACCTCTAAACTGATTGGATAGTAAAAGTTATGTAATGTTGGACCGCCTTTAGACTTGAAAAGTAATGACTCACCAACATTTAGGTAGTTCTGGTCAAAACCCACATTATTGGCATAATAAGCTCCGAAATTTGGAATGTCGAATATAAAACTACTTTTAATGTCAGTAGAATAATAATATTCATCCCCTTGCCTCGTGTCCAAAGCAGTAAATAAGGCAATTGCAGTTTCTGTAGTGGCGGGTATTTCTACAGTCTTTTCAAAAACCCAATGCCTATCCGTGTCATACTTTAGGTCATCTGAGGTTAAAATAAACGTATTGTCAGAAAGGATTTCCTCCTCATAGCTATCCAAAATAGAATAAGTGAAACTAAATGTGTTTAAGACAGGGTTTTCTTCTATTTTCTCTGCCTGCAACTGAAGTTTATAACTCGTCTCAGATTCTTTGATGGGAATGATCTTAAGCGATAGTCTTGAGTACCTAGAGTAGCGAAGTGTCTGATTTAGACTGCTTAATGTCTTTTGTGCTAGGGTGGATAATGTGGTTCCTGCGAAGAGGATTAAAAAAATCAGGAGTCGGCTTGTTTTACAGTTCATCGGGTGTTGATCTCGGGTTTGGGAAATTAACCTTACTTTTGCCAAAATAGTAAATTTTTGTATGGCTACCTATACAACGGAAATCGCCTCTGACAAGTTGGTCAGTGACAATCCTATTCATCAACGCTTACTGAAAGCATACATTGCTGCTCAGCCTTGGATTTCGGGCAAATTGCTGGAAGTAGGTTGTGGAGAAGGTCGTGGAGTGGAGACACTTCTGCCTTTGGCAGAAAGCTATATTGGCTTGGATAAGATTCAGGAAGTAATCAATGAGTTGAAAATAAAATTCCCAGCTGTTGAGTTTCAGCAGGCTGTAATTCCTCCATTCAAGGGAATCGCTGATAATTCTTTCGACACGATCGTGAGTTTTCAAGTGATCGAGCATATTCCGAATGATCGGTTGTTTTTGGAAGAAATCTATCGTGTTCTAAAGCCAGGAGGAAGAGCGGTGATTTCAACACCAAATATCAACCATACCCTTTCTCGAAACCCTTGGCATGAGCGGGAATATACTCCTCAGCAATTGATTGATTTGTGCTCATCCATTTTTGATACAGTTGATGCAAAAGGAGTGGGAGGAAATGAGCGTGTCTGGGCATATCACGAGGCCAACCGCAAATCAGTTCAGAAAATCATGCGCTTTGATATTTTTGATTTGCAACACAAACTTCCAGCATCCATTCTGAGAATGCCTTATGAGATTTTAAATCGTAGAAATAGGAATAAACTGCATCAACAACAAGGCAAAAACGTGGTAGATATCTCTCACGAGGATTACTTACTGGTGGAAGATCCTGCAGTGGGATTGGATTTGTTTTATGTGTTGGGGAAGAGGTAATGCTTTAGCCTTTACTCAAAAAAAGCAGCCTTAATCCCTGTGATAATCATATTGGTCCCAATAATGGCTATAATCAGCCCCATGATCTTTCCGATCACCACGATCAGATTTTTACCAAGACGTTTTACGATTTTTTCGCCTAATTCAAATGCAATATGAGTGAGCAGACACATCACTGCAAACACGGCTATTACAATAAGAATGTTAATGTAATTGCCTTTGGAGGCAAAGTTCATCGCAGTTACAATAGTTCCTGGGCCTGCTAAAATAGGAATTGCCAAGGGTGAGATTGCGATGTTTTCATGAGTCTCGGGCTCTTTGATATGTTTGACGCTCGATTTTTTGGATTGAAGCATCTCAAAGCCCACATAGAAAATCAGTATCCCTCCTGTGATTTTAAAGGCAGGAATGGTGATTCCGAATAGCTCAAAAATAAATTTACCCAGCACCACAAATACCACAACAATCACAAAGGCAGTTATTGTAGCTCTCTTGCTAATACTTCGTTTGGTAGTTTTATCTAGTTCATCCGTCAAAGAAGCGAATATTGGAACATTCGCAATTGGGTTCATGATGGCAAAAAAACCGGTGAAAACCGAAAGTGTGAAGGCAAGGATGTTATCCATATAGGAAGGTTATACTGCTGAAGGAGATGGAAGAAGCGAAGGTATCAAAATCTTCTGCTTGAACGAAAAGAACAGCGTTTACATCTTCCTACCTGTATCTAATCAATATACGCTATTTGTCGTATGGCCTGGAGAATCATGCATTTATACATTTGAAATGTATTTTAAATCTATAAAACTATGAAAACTTACAACTCTACACTTTGGACTTTACTTTTAGGAGTCGTCCTTACTTTTTCAGCTTGTGGCTCGGATGATGATAACGATCCTACTCAAGCGACGCAGACCAACCCAACGCCGACAGCACCGAGTGATGCCAATGCCGTATTAGCGGCAGTTCTATCATTTTCCGACTTGCCTAGCTCAGTGCCTAGCGTGCCTGGATTAGGAGGGATCGCGATAGACGTAGCGTCAGGATCATTTTTCAATGGAGCTGTTGGGAGCGCATTGGTCAATGTAGGAGAAGTAAAATTAAACTCTAAAGCTCTTACCATACCTAGTGGTAATGCCTACATTAATAATCCTATTGACTTCTCTTATTCCTTAGTGCCAGGTCAAACCAATACGTGGGAGGTAGCCGGAGGGAGTGGTTTTGATGCTTTTTCACATGTGACAGCTAAGAGAATGCCTTCACAGGTCAAGTTTGCTTCCTCTGTTGCAGCTAGTTTTAGCAAAGGTTCGGATCTTACACTCTCTATCGAGGCGATGACCTCCAATACGGATAATATCCTTTGGGTGGTTTCTGATGGTAAAACAACTGTTACCAAAGAATCCAAAACAACTTCTGTGACTTTTTCAGCATCAGAACTTGGTGGCTTAAGAGCTACAAGTACTGGATTGGTGCAGGCGGCTAGCTACAATGCTGAGGAGAAATCGTTCGGAGGAAAAAAAATATACTTTATCAATGAATCTGTTCACACGAAGGTTGTAGAGATTAATTAATTCCTCGTCATATTACCTTTAAAGCCAGTGAGAATTTTCTCACTGGCTATTTTTATGTCTTTTTCTTGAAAATCCTTTTAAATGGCTCCACAGTTTGCCCAACAAATCCTTCAGGAAACTTTTCTTCATCAGGTAGTCCAACTAGGAGGTTTTCATCATCAGAAGGCCAGTAATTGGTGCGGAAAAGAAAATCCCAAAGGCTCAAAGAAATCCCGTAGTTGAATCCGTGAGGATGGCTTTTGGGCAATTCACGGGCATGATGCCATAGGTGCATTTGCGGTCCATTGACTATATACTTGAATGGTCCTAGCGGAATATTCAGATTAGCATGGCCAAGTTGTCCAAGGACTAGCGTGAAAATATGGACGATAAAAAAGTCTGTAATCCCAAAACCAATCATCGCCAAAGGGATATATTCTAACGTACGGTACAGGATGTTTTCCATCCAGTGATAGCGAAGCAAAGCTGCAAATCCCATTTCTCGTGTACTGTGGTGAACTTTATGAAATTCCCACATCCAACCTACATGATGATACATGCGGTGAATTGCCCACTGCATGAAATCTCTGACTATAAATATGATCAACAATTGTAGCCAGCCAGGCAGCTGATCCACTTTGATGGCAACAGTATTCGTGATGCCAAATAATCCCAGGAAATCATTGAAGGCTTCCACAGCCACCATAGAAAGGGCATTGTAGGCGACAAGTGCAAAGAGGAAGTAATTCCAAAAAAGATAGAAAATGTCAAGCCAGAAATGTTCCCGGATCAGCGGCTGATCTTTTCTCCATGGAAAAAGAATCTCCAGTCCATAAATCACCAAAGATGCACCTACTAGCCAATAAAAGTAATTGTGCCAGCTCGGATTCAGGATTTCTCCAATAAAGTAATTCCAGTAGCCATAATAGCCGTCAGCAATTGCTTTGATGTATTTTTCCATGCTGCAAAGATGATTAATTATACTATTTGATATTGTATCAAATATCACTCAATAGGCTAACAACCGATTCTATAGCTGCATGGTTTTATCCGATTACGTTAAATTATCCAAGTTTTCGCCAGGGAAGGGGGAAAGTCCAAATCAAAAAAAAGAGCGATCAGCTCTGGACTGTCGCTCTTGAAATATTGAACGTTTTAGGATGGGTTCACCCTGAAGGAAACCTTGCAGACACATCCGTAAGAAGTTACTTTCCCTTCTTTTACGTGCGCTTTGATATCCTTCACATAAACTGAATCAATGTTGTGAACAGTTTTTGAAACTTCATCCACTGCATTTTGAATGGCATCTTCAATTCCTTTTTCCGAGGAGGCGATTACCTCTAATACTTTTACAATTCCCATGGTTGTCTTGGTTTTTAATGAATGTTAAGGTTAATACGCCTATTCATACAATCGCCATGCTAAGGGAAGAATTTGAGTTGCTTACGAGATGATGGTTAGGGGATTTAGCAGCATTTTAGGTATTAAAGTTTAAAGGGAAATCTTGATTAATTTTCTCTGTCAATCAAGTTGGTAGCTAAGATCAGGATATTAACCAAAGGTCGATCTCGATTGCTGGTTTCGGTCGTAGCGATCTTATCGACGATCTCCATTCCAGAGATTACCTCACCAAATACAGTATAGTTTTGGTCCAAATGTGCTGCTCCACCAACAGTCTTATACGCCTCACGATGTGACTCTGGATAGTGATAAAGAGTCATGCTTTTCAGGTAGTTTTCCGTAAGGGAATCAAGCTGGCTTTTCAGGCTGTCGATGGCCTCCTTATTGCCTAGGTCGCGATTTTTCAATAATTCCTGATATCTGGCAAACATAGAACTAGTAGCAGGATCGTTTATGACTTGATTGTATGCAAGCCCTTTATTGATGCGTTTCTCAGCAATATCAAGGGTATTATCTGTGTAGGTTCGTCCTTGCACAATGTAGAATTGGATAAAGCTTCCTTTTTGCGCTGGATTAGAATCATCGCCTTCGCGGGCTGCTCCGAGCACACCTCTTTTATGAAAATGTGAACTGGTAATCTCCGCAGGAATAAGGTCATCGAAGCCAAGCAACTCCTTCTTTTTGGTAAAAGAATCCTCGTGAACTCTTTCTCCTGCCTGAATCATAAATTTCTCAATCACCCGATGAAAAAGTATACTGTCATACATCCCCTCTTTGACCAAGCTGAGGAAATTATTGCGACTTAAGGGTGTGTCATCGTAGAGCCGAATGACAATTGGTCCTTCTGAAGTAACTAGTTCTATATCCTTGTTTAAGTCTTTTTTAGTGATTTTAGATTTGGTCAATGAATGACAACCTGCAAGAATTAGGATCAAGGTACAAGCAAGTAAATTTATTCTCATAGAGTTTTAGAGATGAGTTGAGGTTCGATTATAGTTGGAAAATAGTGAATTGTAGTTCCTGTAAAAAGTCTGGACATTTTTTCTCCAAGCTCTTTTCATTAATTTCCTTTCTCAATTACATTCACTATGACCCTAGAATATTACCGCGATTATTGCCTAGCAATGCCCGGAGTGACGGAAGACACGCCTTTTGATGCCGACGCACTTTGCTTTCGGGTAGGTAACAAGATTTTTTCGATCTGCTCCATTTCGGAGTTTCAATACATCAATTTGAAATGTGATCCTGAACGCGCGGTGGAATTGCGGGAGCAATACGACGGAATTACACCTGGATTTCACATGAACAAACAACAATGGAATTCGGTGAGTACGAGAGGAAATGTGCCCGATCGCTTGATTTTGGAATTGGCAGATCATTCTTACGCGCTTATCTTTGGCGGCTTGACCAAAAAACTGCAAGCCGAAATTCGCCCATGAGTTATTTTTCTATTTCAAATGTTTCCAAATCCTATGATGAGCTACCTGCTTTGCAGCCGTTTTCTCTAGAAATGGAGCAAGGGGACTTTTTAGCTATTGTAGGAGAAAGCGGGTCGGGTAAAAGTACCTTGCTCAAGATCATGGCAGGTCTGGAAGTACAGGATTCTGGGGAAGTATTCTTAGATGGCAAGCCGATTTTGAACCCAAATCAGAAGATCGTTTCCGGGTACGACGAGATCCGGTTAATTCATCAGAATTTCCACCTATATCCCAATTCTACGGTGGAGGAAAATATCTCCAGGCAATTGCTTCACTACGAAAAGGAATATGCGAAAAGTAGAGTAGCTCAACTGTTGAAGCTTCTCGGATTAAATGATTTTAAGGATAGGTTTCCACGGCAGCTTTCCGGAGGGCAAAAACAAAAAGTGGCGATAGGCAAAGCCATGGCGGTGGAACCGGATATCTTATTGTTGGATGAGCCTTTTTCCTCGCTGGACACGATTCAGACTCATCGACTGATTTCAGAGTTGAAGGAGATTTTCAAGGAATTCGGTACCACTGTAATTTTCGTCACACATGATCTGGACGATGCTCTTCGGTTAACAGACAATCTGATCATTTTGCAAAAGGGGAAAGTAGCTCAAAAAGGAACTTCCAGAGAGCTTTGTGAGAAGCCTAGTACAAAATACGTCGCTCAGCTTTTCAGCCCGATAAATAAACTTCCCGATACTAAAAACAGCTATATCCGACCTGCCGATGTGAAGTTGAGAACCAAAGGAGGCTTACTCGCCCATGTGACAGATTCCAGGTTTTTGGTGCACTACAATTCACTTCAGATACAGCTTAAGGAAAGTGGAATCACTTGGGAAGTGGATGACCCGCAGAGAAAATACGAAATAGGAGATCGTGTATATTTGAGTTGGGATGGTCCTAAGGTGATGACGCTTTGACAGAGAAAAGATTTTTTACACATGTCTTCAACTCAAAAAAGAAATTTACCTCTTACCGTTCTTTATGAAACCAAGCTTGCGATCAATCAGGCTGTGTTATGGCTTTGGATCAAATTGGGATGGGTGAAATCGATCTTGATCATGCCTTACGAAGGTTTTGGGAATGAAAAGGAGATTTTACTGGTAGGCCGGGTTATTCGTGATAATCGAGTTGGGAGCTCGACTCCAGAGGATTCTTTATGGCAGAATATCGGAAAAATGCGCAGGAGATTTATGACTGTGGTGATTCCTGGCGTAGAGGTTAGGGCAGATTTTGATGGAGAAGAATACTTTGCAATAACAGATGAAGAAGGATATTTCGAGTTTAGAATCTATCCTAAAAAGCAAATCCCATTCTTATCTCGCTGGCAGCAGATTAAACTGACTTTGGCGGATCAGGTGATCCGAAATCAAGGTGAGGTGACAGCGTTTGCAGATGTGTTTTTGCCAAAAGGGAACATTGATTATGGGATAATTTCAGATATAGATGATACGATCATTCCCACTGGAGCCATGCGGCTAACTGAGATGCTGAAAACCACTTTTGCCAAGAATGCACATACCCGAACGCCCTTTCCAGGTGTTTCTGCTTTTTATAAGGCTTTACAAAAAGGGACAGATGGAGTAGAGAGTAATCCTTTTTTCTACGTGTCTAGCAGTCCTTGGAATCTATTTGATTTTCTTCAGGAACTACTCCAAATACACCATATCCCCAAAGGTCCTTTGATGCTTCGGGATATTGGATTGTCTCGTACACAGCTGATCGCAGGAAGTCACTCAGAGCATAAGTTGGAGCAAATCCGCCATATTTTGTCCACCTATTCTCAGTTGCCTTTTATGCTAATTGGTGATAGTGGGCAGGAGGATCCCACAATTTATCTCCAAATTGTTCGAGAGTTTCCTGGGAGAATTTTAATGATTTTTATTCGTGATGTTCATTCCTCTCGCCATGATTTTGTTCAAGAAATTAGAGAAGAATTGCAAAGCTTGGGAGTCGAAATGCTGCTCGTCAAAGATACGCTCCAAGCATCGGGATATGCACTTTCAAAAGGTTGGGTATTGGAGGAGGATATGGTGGGGATTGCTCAGGAAAAAATCAAAAACGAAGCTGAAAATGAGGAGATCTAAAACTCATTTTTCCAAAGACAGAACGTAGCTAACCATCGCAATGGCATCATCCATAGTAAGTTCGGGATGAGCAGCCATCACAGGACTTCCCCATGATCCAGTACCTCCGGAAATCACTTTTCGAGCAAGGAGGTTAATGTAAACTTGACTGGTTGGATATCTCTGTGCAATATCCTGAAAGGCAGGACCTTTTGCTCTCATATCTGGCTTGTGACATTCTGCACAGTCAGAATAGGAGATTAGAACCTTTCCTCGCTTGACCAACTCAGGATCTAAAACCTCATCCACACCTTCGATGGCTCGAATATATTCCCGGTCTTTTAGATCGGAGGTATCAATCATTTCTTGTCCGGTTTTCTGAGTGCAAGCAACTAAGGTGATCATAAGGAAGATCAGATTTCTATGCAATTTGAAAGGGGTTGAACAATGGTGAAAAACAAAGAGGTAAGATGTTAAACGTTTAACCTCCTACCTCTTAAATTTTTAATTAAACGATTTACTCCTCGTCATGGGCTCCATGAGCACCATGAACATGACCATGTGCTAGCTCGTCTTTAGTCGCTTTGCGGACTTCTTCTATATTTCCTTCGAAATGCAAATCGAATCCCACCAGTGGATGGTTAAAATCCAATAGAATCTCTTCGCCCATATCTTTTAGGATTTTTGCTTGCATAGGATACCCGTCTTCGTCCATCAAAGGCAAGAAATTGCCCTCTTCAAGCATTTCAGGATTGAAACCATTTTCTCCTGAAAACTGCGATTTCGGTAAATTGACAATCAAATCCTCGTCTATCTCACCATAAGCTTCTGCAACAGGAATTACGAAGGAAAAATCTTCACCTTGCTCTTTTCCTTGAAGCAACTCCTCAAATTTTTCCGGAAGATCACTTGCTCCAAAAAGAAAGTAAAAAGGATCTTCTGTATCTCGGATTTCTACACTGAATGGAGCTGATTCTATCTCGTCTGCTTCTTTGCTTACTTTGAGTTCGTAGGTAAGTCCTACAACGGTATTTTCTGCTATTTTCATTTCTTTTATTTTAAAATTCCATGCTTTAATCTAATGATAATTCGCTCCTTCAAAATCTCCCATTTGCTTCTAGGAGTGGATTTGAAAAGTGGCTTTATTGCTCTAAACACGAAGTATTGATAATCTTTCTCTTCGAAAAAGATGGGATAAGTTTCCATTTTTTCCAAGTAAAAACCATTGGAGGTAATGCTTTTGATCAGGTCTCCAGAGTCCAACGGCTGATCAATTACTTGGAGCTTTTGCGGTTCATTTTCAATCATCCACTGCAAGTATCTCGGCGCGGGAATATGAATGAAAATCACTGAGTCCTGATGCGCGTGCTTGTGGATATTGCGGAAAAGGCGATCATGCTGATCCACCGGAATATGTTCCAAAACATCTGGAAACACAAAGAAGTCAAAGGTTTTCCCGCTTTTGTCAAAGTCGGACATATCCGAAACCTCAAATTTCAGATTGGCTTGATCCTTCCAAAGGACTTTTGCTTTGGCTATACTCTCAGGAGAAATGTCCACAGCCATTACCTCACCCTGTTTTACCTGATTAGCAAGTAAATGACTCACCGTCCCAATACCACAACCAACTTCCAACACGCTATTATTAGCGTTCAAACCAGCATCTTTGACCTTGTCCAAGATGCTTAGGTGCCTGGAGTTGATCCCGGTTTTCTCCTGTTTATCTGCAAATTGATCGTAAAAGCTGACGACTTTATCCTTATCCTCTTTCATTTTTTTTCTTTGAAGGTGAAAAATAGTCCGGCTATCAAGGATAACACTATCAGATATTGGAAAATGATCATCGGTGTTTTGGTGGCGGTATAGCTTTTTGGCAAAAACTTGAAAACAATCTCATGTGAGCCCGCTGGGACTTCCAATCCACGAAGTAGATAATTCGTTCTCAAAATATCAGTTTCTACACCATCGATCGTCGCCGTCCAGCCTTCAGGATAGTAGATTTCTGAAAAAACCACCAATCCTTCTTGACTCATATTTGCCTGGTATTTTAATTCGTTTGGAGTGTATGAAGTATGCGTGATTTCTCCAGCTCCAGCTGTGATTTCACCAAACTCAGCCGTATTTACAGTCGCCTGAGCTTTGGTGTCAATTCTCCCAAGTTCATCCATTTCTTCTTGATTGGTCTCCACCGACACGATCTGAGATGGAACCCAAGCTGGACCGTTTGCCTCCGGGTTTTCAAAAACAGCATTCGCGGCAGTGCCGGCGATTACATACTTGGTATTCATCATATTAATAGTCTGAATACCAGCAAAATCGAAGTTGCCTTCCTGGGCTTTAGTTACAAAGTCATTCAACTCAAAATTCAATCGATTATCCAATAAGTCCTGATACCTGCGCATTTTGGCACCATGATAACCGCCCAAACTGTGAAATCTGTAGGGAGATTTGCCGGTGGAGGTTAGTCCCTCAGTGAGGTCAAGTACTCTGAAGTAATCTGAATCATCGGCTATTACTTGGTCAGCTGGAGTTTCTGCGAAATAAGCTCTGCTTGGATTTGCCTGGAAGGAGCTGTCGTTCAAGTACTGCTTATTTACCGTCCATAGATCTAATGTAACAAGAGCGAAAATGCCTAAGCCTAAGACTAGATCTGAAATCTTGTTTTTCAGCGCAAAATAGATCAAGCCAGCTGAAGCTGCGACTAGCGCTAAACTTCTCCAAGCACTTGCTGAAAGCATGGCTTTGCGGTCTTGGCGAATGGCATTGATCAACCAGTCCGGCAAGCCGGCATCTGCCGCTCCCTCAAATCTAAATACGCCGGCACCAATGGCAAGCAGTAGTAAAAGACCACCAACTGATGCACCTGCGATGTATAGTCCTTTGAAATCTTTGCTTCTATAGATTCTTTCCAGTGAAATGGCTCCTAAAGCCGGGATAGCAAAAAGTGTCATTCCTAAGGCCATAGAGACCGCGCGGAATTTATTGTAACCCGGCAGGATATCGAAAAGTAGGAAGTTAAACCAACTCAGGTTTTTTCCCCAGGAAAGCATCAAAGATAAAATGATGATTGCACTAAAAGTGTACAAACTCTCTTTTGGCGCAGCCCAGATCCCAATGAAGGCTAGAAAAACGAGAATCACTCCTCCGTAAATCGGCCCGCCGGTAAAGGGTTGATCTCCCCAGTAAGTTGGCGCGCCTTGTAAGAATCCATTGATTTGTCCCGGATCAAGTCCATTGCTTCGCAAAGCTTTTTCAGAGGCAGTGTTTTCCCCAAGAGGAGTGCTACTTCCTCCTCCGTAGAAGTTTGGCACTAAAAGCGTGAGTGTTTCCAACTTGCCATTTGACCAGGAAAAGGCATAATCTTTATCCAATCCCGCTGAGGCCGACTCTAAGGTCGCTTTACCACGGGTGGAATAAGGTGCATATTCCATGGCTGTTGCCAATCGTCCAATATTTCCTCCTACAGCCAACAAAGCTCCAATAGCAAGAATACCTATGGCCTTACTAAGTTTGGTAAGTCCTTCTTTTTTCCAGTCAAAAACTAGCCTCACAATTACATAGATCACAGCTATGATCAAGGTGTAATAGGTGATCTGGACGTGATTGAATTTGAGTTGTAGCAAAAGGCCTAAAGCTAACACTGCTGCTCCCAGCAGCTGTTTTTTGGTAAAAGCCAGATGAATACCGAGCAAAATCATCGGCATCAAGCTGATCGCCCAGATTTTGGCATTGTGACCTGCAGCCAAGCTCAGAAGGTTGTAGGAACTCAGAGCAAACGCAACGCTGGCAATGATGGCGAAGACAGGCCTAACCCCGAAAGTCAGCATCAGCACATACATGGCGACCATGCCAAGGAAGAGGCTGTTGACTGGATGTGGAAGACCCAGCGTGATAACACTCACAAGGGCATTTGTGATATCACCGGAAAACTCCAGGCTGACAAAATACGCTGGCATTCCGCCAAAAACGCTGTTTGTCCAGAGCGCTTCTTCACCAGTGGCTTCACGATAATCCAACGCCTCCTTGGCTGATCCTTCCCATTTGAGAATATCGCCTTGCATGATTACTTGGTCCTGAAGTACCACAGGGGCGAAATAAACGACGACTATAGCATAGAAAATGGCGATTCCCACCGCGTGGGGAAGTACGTCTTTTTTGAAATTCAGCTGCATGAAAAGAGGTTTTCTTTAGAAAATGGATGCGGGCGCAAATTAGGAATTTATGGGCAAACGCAGGCTACAAAAATTGACAGTCTACTGTCAGAATAGATTGATTAGCGCTTTCCTTAGCTGATGAAAATCATTACTTTTGCACCAAATAGCCAGATAAGGAATGTTTGATAATTTAAGTTTAAAATTAGACCGGGCTTTCAAAACACTGAAAGGTACTGGGACAATCACCGAAATAAACGTCGCAACGACCGTAAAGGAGATCAGAAGAGCTTTGATCGATGCCGATGTCAACTATAAAGTAGCCAAAGAAGTCACTGATACGATCAAGACGGAAGCTCTTGGTCGTGATGTATTGATTGCCGTTTCTCCAGGTCAATTGTTGATCAAAATCACCCAAGAAGAGCTGACCAAGCTTATGGGCGGGAAAAAGGAGGACATCAAAATCTCTGGCGATCCATCCATTATTTTGATTTCAGGTCTTCAGGGTTCTGGTAAAACCACCTTCACTGGAAAGCTTGGTGCTCACTTGAAAAAGCAAGGCCGTCAGGTATTGCTAGTGGCTTGTGATATCTACCGTCCTGCTGCGATTGATCAGTTGAAAGTATTGGGAGAGCAAATCGGCGTGGAGGTATACGCTGAGCCTGAGAATAAAAACGCGCTGGAAATCGCTAATAATGCGATTGCTTACGCTAAGAAGACAGGTAAGAAAACCGTGGTAGTCGATACTGCTGGTCGTTTGGCAGTTGATGACATGATGATGAATGAGATCGAAGCACTTAAAAAGGCTTTGAACCCATCAGAGACGCTTTTTGTAGTTGATTCCATGACTGGTCAAGATGCCGTGAATACTGCGAAGACCTTTGATGAGCGATTGAATTTCGACGGAGTAGTACTTACCAAACTTGATGGTGATACTCGTGGTGGTGCGGCGATTTCTATTCGCCACGTAGTAAATAAGCCGATTAAGTTTATCTCTACAGGTGAGAAAATGGAAGATCTGGATGTGTTCCACCCAGATCGTATGGCCCAAAGAATCCTGGGAATGGGTGACGTGATTTCCTTGGTAGAAAGAGCACAGCAGTCTTTCGATGAAGATGAAGCCAAGCGAATCAATTCGAAGATTCGTTCCAATAATTTCAACTTTGATGATTTCCTTTCTCAGCTGGAGCAGGTGAAGAAAATGGGTAATATCAAAGATTTGCTTGGGATGATCCCAGGAATGGGTAAAGCCATGAAAGGAATGGATATCGACGATGATTCGTTCAAACCTATCGAAGCGATTATCAGATCTATGACTCCAGCGGAACGGGAACAACCGGACATTATCGATGGTAATAGAAGAAAGAGACTTGCTGCAGGATCTGGTAGAACGATCGTTGAGGTAAATAACTTGATGAAGCAATTTGCAGATATGCGCAAGATGATGAAACAGATGAACAAGATGGGCGGTGCCAAAGCCGCTATGAGCAAAATGCTTCCTCCAGGTAAGGGAAGGAGATAAAAGAATGAAACCCGGTCGAGAGAGCGGGTTTTTTGTTTTTTTTAACCGCGATTAATGCTGAGGGAGCAAGTGATTTATAGATGTTCCTGATTATTCTTGCGTTTTAACTTTATTAGGTATAGTCTGTAGCGTTTTTAACTTGGTAGGCGTATAGTTTAAGATTTAGTTTTTATTTATTCTAACTAGGTTTTATATTCACTTCAATTACATAAAATCATGAAAACAAGATTCTTACCATTTATTGCTTTATTTCTAATCATTTTTAGTTGTAAAGACGTGGAGGAGCCTTCTCCAAATTCAAGAATAGAAGGTAAATATGTTTCTACTGTTGAAATTGAAATTTCTGGAGGAAAACTCGATCTAGTTAATACGCTGGATTTTAAATCAGATGGAACATTTTCCAGCGAAAACTATACAACAAAGGCTGATGAGGATGATATACTTGGTTATAGATCATACTATAATGGTACTTATACCATAATTGATGGAAAAGTCACTTTAAGATGGCAAGATTATTATACGATGAATTTCTTTGATATTTACTACATGCCTAAAGCCGATTTAACGCTTTCAGATGGGGATGAATATTATTCAGATTATGCAATTGAAGAGGATTATACGCAGCTTTCATTTATATGCCCGCCGAACGCTTTTTGTACTAGCCAAGAGGTTTATCTAAAAACTAATTGATTCAAGCCAAGGCTAATAATAAAAGGCTGCTTTCACTTAGAAAACGGTCCTTTTTTTTGACTAGATTCCACATCAATTCATCCAGCGACTCATAAATTCCAAGAAAGCTTCCTTGTAGTTGTCGCTGACACTGATGTGGTTTTTTCCAACCTGAATTACATTTTTTGAAACGGAGTCTATATGGTCCAGCGCCACGATATAGGATCTGTGTACACGCATAAACTTGTCAGCAGGAAGTAATTCCTCCATGCTTTTCAAACTAGTCAATGAAAGCAAGGGATTCGGCTTGGATAACAAATGTACTTTAACGTAGTCCTTGTAAGCTTCTACATACCCAATGTCCTTCAGCATGACTTTGACCAGCTGATATTCTACTTTTAGAAAAATATATTCGGGAGCAGGAGTCTCGGAGGTTGTGGATTCTGTTTTTGAAATCGCTTGTCTTTCGAAGTAGGAAAATGCCTTAGTCGCTGCATTTAAAAAGTCCTCGTAGCTGTAAGGTTTTAGCAAGTAATCCAGCGCTTCTACTTTGTAGCCTTCTATGGCGAACTGATGATAGGCTGTTGCAAAGATGATCCGTGTTTTGTCAGAATTCTTTTTTCCATCTAAGACTCTCGCGAGTTCCATGCCAGACAAATCAGGCATCTGTATATCCATAAACGCTAGCTGAACCTGATTTTGATTAATAAAGCTTAGGGCTTCAATCGCATTAGAAAACTTGCCGATCAGATTGAGAAAGGAGGTTTGCTCGATGAATTTGCTTAATAATTCGAGGGCAAGAGGCTCGTCATCTATGGCAACGCAGTTGAGTTTCATGTGCTTATAATTTGATTTTCAGCGGTCATCCGAAAAATCGGGACAAGCTATGGAATCTCCGAAAATTTATATTCATCACGTTTTTTGATGCTTGAGTCATGGTCGATTTCATTCGAGATTGATGGTAAGATTTACCCAATACTCTTGTTTTGCTTCGTCTTTTCCAAATTTCAGTCTATGCTTATCTGGGTAGAGTAAGCTCAATCTCCTCTGGGTATTCACCAGACCAATGCCGTTTTCTTTTGCTTCTGGGCTGTCCGCATGAACAGGGAAAATATGATTTCGAGTTTCAAAGAAGACCGTGGTCCCCATGATTTCCAGCTTGATCATAATCTCACTTTGTTGCTGGCTGCTTACACCGTGTTTGAATGTATTTTCCATAAAAGGAAGTAGCAGCATAGGCGCTATTACTAAGTCGTCTTTTGGTTCGTCGATGGAAATGTTAAGCGTGACTTTGTCCGTCAATCTCATTTTCATCAACTCTATGTAATCATTGATGAAGCTCACCTCTCTGCTAAGGAGCGTTTCATTTTTTTGGTTTTCGTACAATACATAACGCATCATTCGAGAGAGTTTCAAAAGAGCTTCCTGAGCCTTTTTTACATCCAGATTTGTCAATGCATAGATATTATTCAATGTATTGAAAAAGAAATGCGGGTTTATCTGAGCTTTCAGATAGGAGAGTTCTGTGTTGATTCTTTGTTGGTCTAGTTCTCGTCTCAATGCTTCATCTTTTTGCCATTTTTGCACTGATGCCACCGAAGTACTTATTCCGATAGTCAATAAGTAGAGCATAATATTAAAGATGTCTCCTGAAACTCTTCGTGGCTTTTGAACATAAGGCTTATCTGGATTGAAGGCATTATGCATCAATTCTGGCAAATTCAGAAAGTTGTCAGCGTAGATAAGCAGCCCTACAAAAAAAACTCCACCCAGAATAATGGTTATAAGGTAGATCGCATGCTTCCCTTTCAGTAAGACCTTTGGCACAAACCAAAGCATATTCACATAGAAAAGACACACTAGCAATAGAGCCATAAATACCTGTCTCATCCAAAACTCAACCGGAATATCGATTCGCCATGAAAGAGGAGATAGAAGGAGGAGTACTGTACTTAGCATGGACCAGCCAAGAATATGTACTAGAATTGAGACGCTCCTTTTGGGACTTAGATTGATCATAAATCTGATTTTCAGTGCTCAAACTAAAGCAAAGCACTTCTTTATATAAAATGTAATCTACGAATTAGCTGATTAAGACTGCGAAAAGTCCAATTGACTAGATAAAACGATTCGCAGGTTAATATATGTCTTCTGTCTGATGAAAAGGGGTGTTTGTCGATGAATATACCCTAGCCGTCTATTTGGCAAAAATCTACGAAACAAACCCTGTTGTTTTGGGGTATCAACAAGCACGAGGCCCAAGAATTTGAAATTAACTGGTGAATAAGAAAGGGGCTTCAGACAAATATTTACAACAGTCAACTTTCTTTCGCCAGATTAAATAAGACATTATCCTACTACACATGAAAAAGTTTTTAAACATTATCGCAGCTCTTCTACTAATCAGCACTAGCGGCTCTATTGCCCAGCAGACTTCTGGAAAAGCAACTACTCCTGCAAAAATCGTTGGAATTGCCAAGGATGCGAATACCGGTGAGCCTGTGGGCTATGCCACTGCTGCATTATATACGCCAGGAAGTGATACAAACGTCGCTGGTGCAGTAGCTGATGGTGACGGGAAGTTTTTTATCACAGGTATGGAGCCAGGAAGCTACGAGTTGAGAATCAGTTTTTTGGGATTTGAAACAAAAACTATCCCTGGTATACAAGTATTGTCCAAGACCGGAGATGTGAATATCGGCGAAATCGAAATGTCTGACGAAGGCTTGGCACTGGAAGAAGTGACTGTACAAGGTCAACGTGATTTAATTGAAGAGCGTGTGGATCGTACGATCTACAAGGCTGAAAACGATAGAACTACTGCGGGTGGTGATGGTACGGATGTGATGAGAAGAGTACCTATGCTATCTGTGGATTTGGATGGGAACGTTTCGATGCGAGGAAGTAGCAATATTACTGTGTTGATCGATGGTAGACCTTCTGCTATTGCGGCAAGTAGCATTACTGATGCCTTGAAGCAGATTCCTGCTGAGGAAATTAAAGAAGTAGAAGTGATCACTTCGCCTTCAGCTAAATATGATGCAGAAGGTACTTCTGGTGTGATCAACATCATCACCAAAAAGAATAACCTTCAGGGAATGTCCGCAAACATTCGTACAGGTGTTGGTCTAAGAGGATCAGATTTGGGTCTTAATGCAAGTGCAAGAAAAGGTAAGTTTGGGTTCACACTTGGAGGTCATGGTAGATCAGGTTATAATATCAATGGTAGTTTTGCTAACCAGCAAATAGTGACTAATCCTGATAATTCCATTTCCACCATCCAACAATCTGCTGATACCAAAAGCAATCAGCTTTTCGGAAGATATAATTTCGGGGTAGATTATGAGGTCAATAAATATAATTTCTTAACTGCTGCTGTGAATTTTGGAATAAGAAACAGAAGTAGCAACCAAGAAAATTTCCTATCACAAAACTATCTTGATGGTGAATTAGTAAGAACTGCGCTTAGAGAAACAGACACTAAAGACAACTCGAATTCAGTAGATGTTAGCTTGAATTATACTAAAACGTTTGAGGAGAAAGGAAAAGAAATTTCTTTACTGACTTTATATAGCAGAAACAACGGAGAGAATTCATTTGTAAATACACTTTTCGAGGAGGATATGTCCACAATCGATTCAAGATTGAAGAATGACAATCCAAGCAAAAATGAAGAGTTTACAGTTCAACTAGACTTAATAGAACCACTTGGGAAAGATGGGCAGTCTATTTTAGAGTATGGCGCCAAAAACATCTTAAGAAAGGCCTACTCTGACTTTGCATACTTCCAAGCTGATGGAGCAGATGGAGCTTATGTAGAGAATCCAAATCCAAACTTTAGTAACGCGTTTAGTTATGATCAAAATGTAACTGCTGGATATGTATCATACACTGCTACATTGTTTAAAAACTACACAATCAAGCCAGGGATCAGATATGAGTACACTACTATCAATGCAGACTTCAAAACTGAGACTACTTCAGCTGATATTCCTTCTTATGGAACATTTGTGCCTAGCCTGAACTTGAGTAGAAAACTTGCTAACGGTAACATGATCAAAGCTTCTTATAATAGAAGAATTTCTCGTCCATCGCTTAGATTTTTGAATCCAAATATTGATTCTTCTAACCCACTTCAAGTATCTCAAGGTAACCCAGAATTGGACCCAGAATTCACTGATAATTATGAGTTAGGTTACAGCACCTTCTTCAAAAACACAATGGTAAGTTTTAGTGGATTTTTTAGAAATACCACTGGTTCCATTCAGTCAATCAGAACTGTAGCTGAAGACGGGGTGATCTACACGGGATTCGATAATATCGGCCAAGAGAATGCTGTAGGAACTAACATCTTTACAAACATTAGTGTAAATAACAAAATATCCTTGAACGCTAGTGTGGATGCCTATTATGCGATGCTAGACAATGGGCTTACAGATCCAACGTACGCAGCATCTAATGAAGGATTCGTAATCAGTGGACGTTTATTTGGTAATTATTCGCTTCCGAATGATTGGCAGATTCAGGCCTTCACTTTTGCTAGAGGTCGTCAGGTTCAGTTGCAAGGTTCATCTGGAGGATTCTACATGTACGGAATGGGAATCAACAAGCAGTTTGATGAGAAGAGAGGTACAATAGGCTTCGGAGCGGATAACTTCCTTACTAAGGAATTTAAGATGAAGAATGAAATCAATACAGCTACCATCGTTCAGAATAGCACGAACATCATGCGAAACATGAACTTCAAAATTAACTTCAGCTACAGAATCGGCAAGCTAAGTGTAGATCAGAACAAGAGAAAGAAGAGATCTGTTTCTAACGATGATTTAAAAAGTGGAAGCGAAGGTGGAGGAGCTGAAATGCAGCAGAACAAATAATTCAGAATATTAAATAGTAGATTGGGTTACATTTGTGAAATCCCGCCCTTTATTTAGGGTGGGTTTTTTTACGCTTTTTAACTGTGGGGTTGCAATGTTTACCACAGAAACCACTACTTGTATCTATATAGAATCTTTATTTGGCATAAAGTCTTCCTGCATACCGATAGCAGCAAGGCATGGACCTCGGACATAGTAGTATCCTGACTGTTTCAGGCCTTCTTTTTTTTGTTACTGAGAGAATCCAATTAAAAACCAAAAAGCCCGAATTCAAATCAATGAATTCGGGCTTTAATATGTTAGACCGGTTTTCCTAGTCTTTATAGCAGACTTTCTTAATAGCATCCACAGTTCTCTTTACATTTGGTAAGGTAGCCTCGATGTAAGTAGGAGAGTAACTCAAAGGAATGTCCATTGAGTTGACACGAATTACTGGAGCATCTAGGTAATCAAATGCATAACGCTGGAAGTGATAGGTCAATTCAGAGGAAATTCCTGCGATTGGATTAGCTTCTTCTACGATCACTACGCGGTTGGTTTTCTTAACCGACTCAACACAAGTAGCATAGTCTATAGGTCTAACCGTTCTTAAATCGATGACTTCAGCTTCGATGCCTTCTTTTGCCATTTCTTCTGCTGCTTCCAAGGCCACTTTCATCATTTTACCGAATGAAATAACAGTGACATCTTTTCCCTTCCTCTTGACGTCAGCTACACCTATAGGAAGCAAATACTCACCCTCTGGCACTTCACCCTTGTCAGAATACATAACTTCAGATTCCATAAAGATCACAGGATCTGGGTCACGAATAGCAGCTTTAAGGAGGCCTTTAGCATCGTAAGGGTTAGAAGGAACGATCACCTTCAATCCTGGAGTATTGGCAAACCAATTCTCGAAGTTGGAAGAGTGAGTAGCTCCCAATTGACCAGCATTCCCTGTTGGGCCTCTGAAAACTACTGGTACGCTATAAGCTCCACCTGACATGGCTAGCATTTTAGCAGCGGAGTTGATAATCTGATCTATTGCTACCAGAGAGAAGTTGAAAGTCATGAACTCAACTATTGGCTTAAGACCGTTCATTGCAGCACCTACCGCAAGTCCAGAAAAACCAAGCTCGGCGATTGGCGTATCGTAGATTCGATCAGGACCGAATTCATCCAGCATACCTTGGGATACTTTGTAAGCTCCGTTGTATTCAGCAACTTCTTCGCCCATCAAAAAAACGTCTTTATCACGTCTCATCTCTTCGGACATTGCCTCTCTTAGGGCTTCTCGAAACTGTAGTTCTCTCATTAGTTTATGACAAAATTTTGGCTCGTAAAAATAGAAAGGAATTGGCCAAAACCAAAAATAAAGCCTGCTTAATCCCTAATAGATTAGCCCAAATACACTGTTTTCGAATTAACAAACTCCAAAATCCCAAATCTGCTCAATTCTCTTCCATAACCTGATTTTTTTACTCCTCCAAAAGGCAGGTGGGGATTTGATGCAACCATGGCATTAATGAACACTGCCCCAGTTTCGATTTTGCTTGCTAACTCCTCCGCTTTTTCTTTGTTTTCAGACCAAATCGAACCTCCTAACCCAAACTCTGAATCATTGGCAAGAGCTATGGCATCATCTTCATTTTTAACTTTAAAGATGGTGGCTACAGGACCAAAAAGCTCTTCATAATAAGCCGGTGCATTTGTTGGAATATCAGTTAAAATGGTGGGTTGGAAACGTGCTGAATCTTCATCAGGTTCTTCGCCTCCCAACAGAAGAGTGGCTCCGGCTTTTACAGATTCATTTATCTGGGTATACAACTCCTTGGCTAAATCTGGTCTTGCCATGCAAGCAAAATCTGAGTTTTCACCCATCGGATCGCCTTGTTTCAACTTTCTAAAATGTTCAACAAAAAGGGTCATGAAATCCTCGTAAATATCTTCCTCCACAATAAATCGCTTAGCAGCAATGCAGCTCTGGCCAAAGTTGATCATTCTAGCTTTCACTGCAGTTTCTGCTGCAGACTTGATGTTGGCATCCTTTAAGACAATGAAGGGGTCGCTGCCTCCTAATTCAAGCAAAGATTTTTTGATATGCTTACCTGCAGTTGAGGCTACAGCAGCACCTGCTTTCTCGCTCCCAGTGAGTGTGACCGCTTTGATTCTCTCATCTTCAATCAGTTTATTGGTGGCTTCGGAGTCTATTAGAAGGCTTTGGAATGTGCCCGGTGGAAATCCAGCTTCAGTAAAAACTTCTTCTATGGCCTCAGAACATTGTGGAACGTTTGAGGCATGCTTTAACACCCCAACATTACCAGCCATTAAAGTTGGAGCAGCAAAACGGAATACCTGCCAAAAAGGAAAATTCCAGGGCATCACAGCTAAAACAATACCGAGGGGCTGATGGATAACTTTAGCTTTTGCGCCGTCAGGCAGATCTATTGGCTCTGCTTTTAAGAACTCAGCCGCATTCTCGGCATAATATTCACAGACCAAAGCGCATTTGTCAACTTCTGAAAGTGATTCTTTGAATACTTTTCCCATTTCCTGGGAGATAATCGTAGCATACTTCTCACGTCTATCTTTCAAAACCTGAGCTGCTTTATTCATCAAATCAGCTCTATGGGTGAAATCGGTATTCTTCCAGGAAGAAAACGCAACTGATCCAGCGCTAAGCTTTTCCTCAATTTCTTTTTCAGTTAATGGATTAAATTCTGCTAATAACTCCCCTGTGTATGGGTTGATAGATTTTATTAAGTTCATTTTTCTATTGGTTTTCCTGCTTCTTGCCAAGCGTCTATTCCTCCGTCCAGCGAATACAGGTGTGTAAATCCAGCCTCCCGCATCATTTTGGCTGCTTCACCTGACCTACCACCTACTTTGCAGTAAATCAAATAAGTTCTACTTTTGTCTAGTTTGGCGATCTCGTTCTTGAAATTGCCACTGTTAAAATCAATGTTTATAGCTCCAGGCAAATAACCTTCAGACATCTCGTCAGCTGTTCGGACATCTAAAACTCTTACGGCACCTTTATTTTTCATTAGTCCTTCAAATTCGGAAGGGTTAATTGCCTTTACTTTTGCGGATTGTGCTTGTACAAAATTGATGTTGACCAATGCAAAAGCAATTAGTAATACGAGGATTTTTTGAAGTTTCATGATTTTGAATTTGATGTGAAAATTTGGCATTCCATATTGGATGGAAAATTTAGCAAGATTAAATCCAAATGCCTACCAAGATTGCTCTCATATCAGATTCACATAGCTATATAGACCACAAAACGCTCGCCTATTTGGATGGGGTAGATGAAATCTGGCATGCCGGAGATATCGGAGATTTTGCAGTAATGGATTCATTACCCAAAGGAAAGCCGGTCCGGGCTGTTTTTGGAAACATAGATGATCAGGAAATGCAGCGAACTTATCCTGAATGGCTAGAATTTACGCTGGAAGGAGTGAAGGTCTTGATTACTCACATCGGGGGCAAACCTCCCCGGTACGCCAAAGGTGTAAAAACTAAAATCAAAGAATCATCGCCAAACCTGTTTATCTGCGGACACTCACATATCTGCAAGGTGGAGTATGACAAGACAGTGAGTTGCCTCTATATGAACCCTGGAGCTATAGGGCAGCATGGTTTTCATGTAATGCGGACTATGCTACTGTTTGATTTGGAGGATGGACAAGTAAAAAATCTCAGGGTAGTAGAATTGGGGAAAAGAGGAAAGGTTTTGGGAAATTTGTAAGTAGTAAGAAGTGAGAGAGTGGCAGTTTTCAGTCGCAGTCTCAGTCGGTTTTGGAATTGACCTCTTTACCGTGGTTTGTGTCTCACAAACCACTAGAGTTTACATTATTTCTAATGTCTTGTGTCTAACGTCCTAAGTCTCAAAAAAATATAAACAAAAAAAGGCGATCAAATGACCGCCTTCAATGTTTTACCGAAATAAAGATTATTTCGTGAAAGACTTCTTAAGCTCTTCAACGTCCACGTTTTTGATTACAGGCTGAGCAGACAATTGCTTGATCTTAATCACACGTGTGGTCTGAGATTGTCTTTTTCTTTTAAGTTTTCTCTTCAGTGTAGTAACTGCCATGGTCGTATATTTTTAATAGTATTGTTTCGAAACGAGTCGCAAAAGTAAACAAACATTTCTTTTCTGCCTAAAATAATTTGGGATTTAATTCTTTGACTTTCACGATATCAGGGAGTGTTTCCTTTTTTTTGAATAAATTTGGCTGCTAATCACCAAAAAATAAGCTATGCAAAAGCCGAGTCTGCCAAAAGGAACCCGAGATTTCGGGACCATCCAGATGGCCAGAAGAAATTATATCCTAGATACGATCAAAGGCACTTTTCAACTTTTTGGCTACAATCAGATCGAAACTCCAGCAATGGAAAATCTCAGTACGCTGACAGGGAAATATGGCGATGAAGGAGATCAGCTGCTTTTCAAAATCTTGAATAGTGGGGACTACTTAAAGAGTGTTGGCGCAGAAGACTTGGAAAATGGTTTTAAGAAGACATTGCCCAAGGTGTCTGAAAAAGGGCTTCGTTATGATTTGACGGTTCCATTTGCCCGCTTTGTGGTAATGAATAGGAATGAGTTGACTTTTCCTTTCAAGCGCTTTCAGATTCAACCAGTTTGGAGGGCAGATCGACCTCAGAAAGGGAGATACCGTGAGTTTTATCAATGTGACGCAGATGTGGTGGGAACGGATAGTTTGCTTTGCGAAGCTGAGATCATTCTGATGATTCGATCAGTTTTTGAGAAATTGAAGCTGAATGATTACAGCATCAAACTGAATAATCGAAAAATTCTGACCGGAATTTCTGAGGCAATCGGAGAAGCTGGAAAAGAAGCACCGCTTTGCGTAGCGATAGATAAACTGGATAAAATAGGCTGGGAGAAAGTAAAAGAGGAGCTGAGTGAGCGAGGTTTTGCAGCAGATTCTGTGGAGAAATTGGCACCGCTGGTTAAGTTAGATTCTGATCAAGCTGGAAAGTTAGATTTCCTGAAGAAATTCTTAGCAAGCAGCGAGATTGGGCTTCAAGGAGTACAAGAACTGGAAGAAGTATTTCAGATTTTAACGGACATGGGCGAAAATCTGGACTTTGTGGATTTGGACATTATGCTGGCTCGTGGTCTTTCGTATTATACCGGAGCTATTTTCGAAGTGAAAGTGAACCATGTATCCATAGGTTCCGTCAGTGGAGGTGGTAGGTATGATAATCTGACTGAGAACTTCGGGCTAAAGGAGAAAATGTCCGGTGTAGGCTTTTCGTTTGGAGTGGATCGCTTGTATGATGTGTTGGAGGAGCTTAGTTTGTTTCCAGAGGATAGTGTCCAGAGCACCAAGATTCTATTGACACACTTTGACCAAAAGGCTTATGTGTATGCTTTAGGTCTTCTGAAGAAATTCAGAGCTGCGGGAATCAAAGCAGAGCTCTACCCCGATGTTACCAAAATGAAGAAACAACTTGATTTTGCAGATAAAAAAGCAATTCCATTTGTAGGGATTTGTGGAGATGTGGAAATTAAAAGTAATGTAATAGCGTTGAAAAATCTTGAAACTGGAACTCAGGAATCTGTAAGTTTGGAAGAAGCAATCGCGCGACTGAAATAAAGTGAATTCACGATCATAAAGGTCTTAAATAGAATAATATGTTTGATATAATGGGCATGATGGGCAAAGTGAAAGAAGCTCAAGCAAAAATCAAAGAAACTCAAGCTAAGCTTGTGCACCTCACTTCCACTGGTGAATCTGGTGCTGGTATGGTGAAAGTCACCGTTAATGGTGATCGGAAAGTAGTAAGTATAGACTTTGATGATTCATTGATCTCTCCAAAGGACAAGGAAATGTTGAGTGACCTAATTGTAGCTGCTACAAATATCGCAATGACGTCTATCGACGTGAAAATCAAAGCTGAGATGAAAGCTGCCACAGAAGGTATGATGCCAAATATCCCAGGAATGGATCTAGGCAACATGTTTGGATGAAACCCTGTGCCATCGTCATACTGAATTATAATGGGGAAGAAATGCTGAAGACATTTCTTCCTTCTGTTTGTATGCATAGTATTTATGACGTTTGGGTGATAGACAATGCAAGTTCTGATGGTTCAATTAATTTTTTAGATAAAAACTATCCTCAGGTTCAGCAAATCAAACTTGAGGAGAATTTTGGTTACGCTGGAGGATATAATGCTGGGTTGGCAGAAATCAATGGTCAATATGAATATTACATTCTATTAAACTCAGACGTGGAGGTTACCGCTGATTGGGATTTAAACCTGATCACTTGGATGCAAGTTCACTTAGATTATGCTGCTCTTCAGCCCAAAATTTTGTCGTGGAAAGACAAAAACGTATTTGATTATGCTGGTGCAGGAGGCGGATTTTTGGATGCCTATGGTTACCCTTACTGCCGGGGTAGAATTTGGGAAACTATAGAAAAAGACTCCGGGAAATATGATGACGTAATTGAAGTGGATTGGGCTTCTGGTGCATGCATGGTAGTTAATGGATCAGTATTCCACGAATTGTCGGGATTTGATTCAAGTTTTTTTGCGCACATGGAGGAAATAGATCTTTGTTGGAGAATGCGTAGGTCAGGCTGGAAGGTTGGTTACTTTGGGTCGGTAGAAGTCTTTCATTTGGGCGGTGCTACGCTAGATAGGGCAAGTCCCAAAAAATTATACTTGAACATTAGAAACAGTCTAAGTATGATTTACAAGAATGAAAGTTCATCAAGATTTCTCAAGATTTTTGTGGTCAAGTCTTTGTTAGAACATCTTGCTGCGATAAGTTACCTAAGCCAAGGCAAAAAAGAATTTTCAAAAGCTGTTCTAAATGCTTACAAAGACTTTGGAGAAAGAAAGATTGAAATGAAGAAATTCCAACCCATAATGGATGGAAGAAAAGAAGTGGTTAGAAAGGGAAAGGTGAATTTGATCTTTTGGAACTGGAAAGTGTTAGGGAAAAAAACGTTTGATCAACTTTAATCGAAAAGAACCGGGTTGTTCTTTTTCCTAAAGAACTTTCTGATTTTCATTGTCATCGCCATGCTCACGTAAAGTATAACCGGTGAGCCCATCGTAACAAATGAGGCATAAATAAAGAATAAACGAATGCTGTCAATAGGAAAGTTGAGTTTTTCACCTAAGCGTGAACAAACCCCAAAGGCTCTTTCTTCGAAAAATATTTTCAGCTTTTCCATGGTAATAGGTGGTTTCGTTAGGGTAAATTTAGAAAAAAGTTCGGTGAAATAATAAATAAGAATGCTAGACCAATTGTTTAAGAATAAGCCTGTTTTATTGCTATTTATTTTGTTCCCACTTCTTTGCGGGTCAATAATGATGCCCGAAACCGACTTTTTGGAAGATTCTCAAGTGATTCCAGGTAAGCTGGAATTCATCAGAGATTCAGTAAGGTTTGAAGTTACCGGTACCATTCCTATTGAATCTGTACTTAGTCCTAAAAACCCAAAAGTTAATATCCTCTTTAAATCCTCTGAAAATTCTTTGCTTTTTGAAGAGCTTGAGTTGACCAAAAATGTCTCTTACTATTCCTACAGTAAAGAATTCGTCCTCGCCTATGAGCCTTGGATGGAAGGAGCTTTTTTGGAAGTTCAATTTTTTCAGGGGAAAAAGGCTCAGGAGGAACCCTATCAGAAGAAGGTTTTAGCTCGCGGAGTGATTACCACGCCATTGCTGGCGAAAGTAGGGAAGGTGAATTTTGATGAACCAATTCCGCAAGTAGGACTTTTTATTTCCACTGGAGTTATGGATACGGATCTTTCACGTTCAAAGGAATTTCTGATCAAGTTTGATGCTGGGTCTTCCAGTATCAAAATGAATAGTGCAAATACTCAAGTTATTGCAGATTTGAAGAATTTTTTAACGGAAAACTCTTCAGTCTTATCTTTTAAAATTACTGGTGTACAGTCTCCTGAAAATGCAGAAGGGAGTAGCAGCAAGCTTGGAATGGATAGGGCAGTGGCAGTTAATAAGCTGCTCAAAGAATCTAATATTACAATAAGAGATAGCCTCATAGAAGTGACTTCTAGGTGGAATGATTGGTTTGATTTCAGGTTGTTATTAAGGGAATATGAAAAGATTTCCACTCAGCGCAAGGATCAATTTTATGCTGTATTGTTGGATGAAGCAGATTATCAAACTCAAGCTCAAGGATTAAGAAAGATCACAGGTTTCAACCAAGTGGCAGGTGATTTATTTCCAAGTCTTAGGGTAGCAAAAATTGAAGTAGTTGCAAAACCTCTTCCAGGACTTAACCAAGCTCAATCTTTGGTACTTCAAAAAGCTTTGGAACAAAGTACTGCGAGTTCAGAGCTTGATTTGGCTGATTGGGCGATCGCTGGAGAAACCACACCTAGGTTAGAGGATAAAGCTAAAATCTACAGTAAGATGACTGAGCTGTTTCGCTCTGTGATACCTTATAATAATTTAGCTGTAGTCAAGATGCGTTTAGCGCAGCGTACACTGGACCAGGAGACGAAGGATTTACTTTGGAAAGAAGCGAATGACCTGCTTTATCAAGCTGCTAAAATTGATACGAATCCATATGTGCTGCATAATCAAGGACAGATCATGGTGCTGCAAGGCAAGACCTGGGAGGCATACAAGAAACTTTCTGATGCTTCTGTTCTTACCCGGAATGAGGATTTCCTCAAGTATAATGAAAGTTTGAGGGGTGCATTAGATATTTTGAGAGGTGATTATAAGTTGGCGACGCTACGTTTTGATTACGATTACACTGAGCCAAAGGAATTTTTCAATAAAGGCTTAGCCTATTATTTGTCCAAGGATTTTAGCAACGCAAGTTTGTCTTTCGAAGAGTCCGTTATGGCAGGTCGGAATTATGGTTATGGCTTTTATGGATTGGCAATGATCGCAGCACAAAGTGGTCAGGCAGAAGTCGCTTTATTGCAATTGGATAGAGCTATTCATGCAAGTGAATTGCTTTATCAAAAAGCGTTGGTTGATCCGGTTTTTGAGGAATTACGATCCTCTGAGGAGTTTTTCCAGATTTTCAGGCCTGCTACAAGTGAGAAGGAAGATTGATGTCTTCGAGAATATTATTTGTATAAACTCCCTGCTTTGGCTTCGCAAATATCCAGCATTAACTGGGCGACTTTATCGGTAACATCTTCAAAATACTTCTTGCCCTTTTCAGGAGATGATTTTTTTGGATTTCCGATTCCTGTATCTTCAGTCACCTCAGACCATTTTCGCTCAGCCCAAGCCCATTTCTCCTGTATTCCTTTAATTTTGGATTTTTTTTCTGCTCCATCCCCAGCTTGATCTAAAGGCAATACTAATTCCGGATGCAGGTGCATAATGATGGATGTTTCCATTTCGTCAGCATGATCTCCGGTTTCATCAAAGTATTTCGTCTTGTCCAATGCCTGAAACCAGTTGCAGGTGAAAAGCATCATCTCGGGAAACTGTAGCCCAAGCTCACGTAGCATCGTTTTAAAGTCATTTCCTCCATGACTATTTACTATCAAAAGTTTCTTTGTTCCTTGCCTATCCAAGACTGTAATGATGTCTTTCAGAATCAATAATTGGGTACTGGGATTCAGATTGATATCCAAATAAATATCTGACTGCCCTGTATTCACACCAAAAGGAATAGTAGGCATAATTGTCACATTAGCTCCTTTTTCCCAAGCTTTTCTTCCTGCTTCTGCTGCTACTGCATCCGCCTCATAGACATCCGTGCCGTAAGGCAGGTGATAGTTGTGTGCTTCTGTAGCTCCCCATGGCAAAACTGCCAATTCAAAGAGATGATCTTTAAGTTTTTTCCAGTTTGATTCTGCAAGTAGGTAAGGTCTCATTTACTTAAGATTGGTCGGATAGTTGTGATTTGTTTGATGATAACTCAGTTCAAAGTTTCATTGCTATTCTAAATTTCCATACTCGATTTCAAATGAAATTAAGGATGGTTAGCCTATTTAGCTTCAATTTTAATAATTTGAGGCCTGATTCAAAATTAACTCGAATGTCACAAAGAAGAAAATTTATCAAGCAATCCTTAATGGGTTCGGCTTTATTTATACCTGGAGTGTCTACCATCGCTGAAGCAAAAGCATCTTCAATTTTTAAAGGAGAAAAACCTCTCATTCTATCTACTTGGAATCACGGTTTACCGGCAAATGCTGCCGCTGTAGAAAAACTCAAAGCTGGAGGCAGTATCATTGATGCGGTTGAAACTGGCGTGAAAGACACCGAATTGGATTTGAGTAATCTTTCTGTGGGGCTTCAAGGCCTACCCGATCGAGAAGGGATTACTACCCTAGATGCTTCTATTATGTCAGGGGATGGGGCTTGTGGTGCTGTTGCTTTTGTGAGACAGGTGAAGCATCCCATTTCTTTGGCTAGAGTAGTGATGGAAAAAACACCTCATGTGATGATTGTAGGTGAAGGAGCCAAGCAACTGGCCATTGCGGAAGGATTTCCAATAGAAAAAGAGGAGCTGAGCCCAGGTGCAAAAAAAGCATATTTGAAATGGAAAGAAACTAGCCAATACAAACCAGTGATTAATATAGAAAATCACGATACGATTGGAATGATTGGAATGGATGAGAAGGGTAACTTGGCTGGAAGTTGCACTACAAGTGGACTTTCCTACAAAATGCATGGAAGAGTGGGCGATAGCCCAATTATCGGGGCTGGTTTGTTTGTAGATAATGAAGTAGGGGCTGCGACGGCCACAGGACTTGGTGAATCAATCATTCGAATTTGCGGGAGTTTCTTAATCGTAGAATTAATGCGTCAGGGTAGAACTCCTCAGGAAGCTTGTGAAGAAGCAGTGAAGCGTTTGATAGCCAAAAACAGCAAAGACATTAAAGATATTCAGGCCGGTTTCTTGGCTATGAATAAAGATGGAGAAGTCGGTGCTTATGCCGTTCACCCAGGTTTCAACTTTGCGCAAGCGACACTTCAAAATAATGTAATGATTGACTCAGGCTCTCATTTCAAAAAAGGATGAGTAAAATAATCTTAGAATCCCCAGTTTTCAATGTGGAGGCAGCCATGGATGCGGCTCTATTTGGCGTGGATAGATTGGAGCTTTGTGCCAATTTTCCAGAGGGAGGAGAGACACCAAGCACAGGGCTGCTTAAGTTTCTAAAAACAGAGATTGATCTACCAGTATTCGTAATGATTCGCCCAAGAGGCGGAGACTTTGCTTATTCTCAGAAGGAGTTGATGGTAATGAAGCGGGACATCGAGTTGCTAGGTGAGCAAGGAGCTGATGGTTTTGTTTTCGGTGTTTTGGATAATCAGGGGTTTGTGGACAAAGATTCTTGTGAGTCTTTGCTGCGTACTGCCTCTGGAAAACCCTGCACTTTTCATCGTGCTTTTGATGCTTCAGCGGATTACTTTGATTCTTTGGAGAAAATCATCTCTTGTGGATTTGACCGTATATTGACTTCAGGTGGGAAAAACTCTGTCACCGAGGGTTTAGAAACACTCAAGCAGTTGTTGGTAAAAGCACAAGATAGAATTAGCATCATGCCGGGTGGAGGAACTAAACCTCAGCATGTTATAGAACTGAAAAAAACTGGCTTTTTGCGAGAAATCCATGCGTCATGCAAAACTTGGAAAGCTTCATCGAATCAGTTTGTCAACCCGAATGTGTCATTTTCTGATGATCCAAAGTCTTTTACCCATCACTTGCGAATAGATCAGGAAGTAGTGAATGAGTTTTTGAATGTACTAGCAGAATAAGATTGAATTGCTAAGCTTTTTAATTAATGGGGAATAGAGTTGCTATGATTTAGTGACTCTATTCTCATTTAGGGTAGAAGTGTTAATTTTGAAAAATCTTTTTATTTAGAAATAAAGTACTGATTTATTATATTTTTTGAATTATAATTTTTACTTGTAGCGTATTATCGGTAATTTATTCTTTCATCCTTAATTTTTAAGCTATGGTAAAAAGTTTTCAGGGGGTTAGAATGGCTGAGCCTAAAAAAGCCCCAATTCCGCAAATTCTTGTCAAAGAGTGCATGAGTACTAAGTTGATTACTTTCAAACCTGATGATACTATTGATCAGGTGATGGAGGTGCTCACCAAGCGAAAAATATCTGGAGCGCCGGTTATTGATGCATCTGGAGCTCTAGTAGGAATCATTTCGGAGGTAGATTGTCTCAAAGAGATCATAAAAGGGAAATACACGAACACGCCAAAATTCCCTGCAAAAGTAAGTGAGCATATGTCTGTAGATGTGATGACGCTTTCGCCGGACTTATCGATTTTTGATGCTGCTTCGAAATTTTTGGAACATGGGTATCGACGTTTTCCAGTTATGAAAGATGGCCAGCTATTGGGACAAATCAGTCTCAGCGATGTGATCCGTATCTTTCCTACCCTGAAACAGACTACCTGGTAAAATAGTATATTGGTTAAAGTGTAAATGCCCCCAAAAGTCTCAAAACTTGAGGGGGCATTTTTATTGGTTAATTAGCCACAAAGATCACAAAGTTTTTCGTAGAGAACGCAGCTTTAAGAGTTTTGATAATTGTCTGCCTGAGCGAAGTCTAATCCTCATTTGGAGCTTATTTGTTAGTCAAGAGATTTTCAGATTTGATTCAAAATTGCTTTGGTTTTCAATATACAAGTACAACCCTTTCGACTTTCCGCCACGACGGCCAAGCAGCTCAGGATGAAAATGCTGATTACTGATCACTGCGACTGAAAAACTGGACATTCTTCAATTCATACTCATTTCGAACCCTCAATAGCTTTTTCCACATCTTGTATGATGTCTTCATAATGCTCTAGACCCACTGAGAGTCTGACCAATCCATCTGATATACCTACCTGAGCTCTTTCTTCTACTGATAATTTGCTATGGGTAGTCGATGCAGGATGCGTAATGATGCTACGACTATCTCCAAGATTTGCAGTGATAGAAATCATCTGAAGCTTATCAATAAAGCGTTGTGCACGTTGAACGCCTCCTTTTAAATCCAATGTGATTACGCCGCCGCCTTGACTCATTTGTTTCTTAGCTACTTCATATTGAGGGTGTGATTTTAGGAATGGATATTTTACTCCTAACAATTCCGAATTTCCCTCGAAATACTCTGCTGTTTTGAGTGCATTGCTGCAATGTCTATCCATTCTCAATCCAAGAGTTTCCATGCTTTTGGCAAGAATCCAAGCATTGAATGGAGATATCGCAGGACCGGTATGTCTTGCGAAAAACTGTACCTCTTTCATCAAATCAGCCTTTCCCAAAATCAAACCTCCAAGTACTCTTCCCTGTCCATCGATGTATTTGGTAGCGCTGTGAGTCACGATATGAGCTCCCCATTTTGCTGGCTGTTGAAGGTAGGGAGAAGCAAAGCAGTTGTCCACCACCAAAATCAAATTGTGCGCTGCCGCAAATTTTCCAGCCCATTTAAGGTCAATAATTTCCAGTCCCGGATTGGAGGGAGTCTCTATGAACAGCATTTTGGTGTTTGGCAGCACTAACTTTTCCCAATTCAAATAATCAGAAATATCACCGTAAGTCGAAGTAATTCCCCATTTAGGAAATACTCGTGTCAACAGTTGGTGTGTTGATCCAAAAAGTGATCGGGCAGCTAGCACATGATCTCCTTGCTGAAGCAGTGCAGCGATACTTCCAAACATCGCAGCCATGCCAGAAGCTGTCGCAAAACCATCCTCAGTTCCTTCTGCAGCGCAGACTTTATCGATCAGATCACTGGAATTTGGATTAGCATACCTGGAATAGATATTACCTTCAATTTCATCTGCGAAAGTTGCTCTGGCTTCTTCAGCAGAATCAAATGTAAAGCTTGAAGTAAGGTAAATAGGAGCAGAGTGCTCTCTCTGGCTGGATTTGGAAGGGGAGATCCGTACAGAATTAGTTTCGAAGTGCTTACTCATTATTGATCAGTTTATATTTTGACATGACTAATCAAGCAGATTTGAGAAAATCAAACCCGGAGGCGGTTAAAGAACTAAAAGGGATTATTTGTGAAGTAAGCCAATCTATAGTTCCCGCTAAGGGTAGGATTTGGCACCGTTCTCCGTTTCGGGATGGTTGCCAGAGGGTCTTAGAGCCTAATCTCTCGCCTCTTCTTTATAAATCAGTTGCCTGAAGTGATGCAAAGAAAGAACGGGATTCGGGGAATTCCAAATCTTATCTCATCAATCGTTAAATTGGTTCATGGTGCGCTCTATTCCTATTGCACAAAAACTGAGAGTCATATCTATTGCTTTGTCCATCACAGTGGGTAGTTCAGCAAATTCATCTTGGGTAAATTTTCCCAAGACAAAATCGATTTGTCTGCCTTTTGGGAAGTCGTCCCCAATGCCCATCCTTAATCTTGGATAATTTTGACCACCCGTAAGTTCCTCGATGTTTTTCAGGCCATTATGCCCTGCCGCACTTCCTTTTGGTTTCATGCGAAGTTTCGCAAAAGGAATTGCGACATCATCTACAATTACTAGCGTGTTTTCTTTCGGGATTTGTAGTTCTTTCAACCAATAATTCATCGCCTTGCCACTTAGGTTCATGTAAGTGGTGGGTTTGATCATGTGAATCGATCGGCCTTTATGCTTGAATTCTGTTTTAAAGGCTAGTCTATCGCTTTTCCAAGCGCATTCCTTTGCGTCAGCAAGCCTGTCCACCGTTAAGAACCCAATGTTGTGTCGAGTCAATTCGTATTCCGGGCCAATGTTTCCCAGACCTATGATGAGGTATTTCATTTTACGGTAATAATATTGCCTTGAAAATAAAAAATCCTGCCCAGTTGTGGGCAGGATTTTGAGTGATTACGAAAAAGGAATTATTCCTCTCCGCCTTTCTTGCCTCTAAGTGCTCTTGGAATACCAATAGTCACGATAGAAACGTTAGGGCTTGTCAGGATTTCAAAGCCTTCTACACTTAAGTCTTCAACTTTGAATGATTTACCTAAATCAAGATTAGAAATATCAACAGGGATAGTGTCAGGAAAATCTTTTGCAAGACCTTTCACCTTCAATACTCTAGTTTTCAATTCTAATTTACCACCTTTAGCAAGTCCTGGGGAGCTTCCTGATACTTTAACAGGGATCTCAAACTTAATCGGCTTGTCTTCTGCATAAGCTACGAAGTCAGCGTGAAGAAGTGCCTCACTTACTGGGTGAAACTGTGCGTCTTTCAGTACGGCTTTGATGATAGTTCCTTCGATGTTCAATGCTACCATGTGAACTTCAGGAGTGTAAATCAATTCTCTGAAAAGGATGATAGGAGAGTAGAAGTGAATCTGCTCTTTGATACCAGGTCCGTAAACCACGCAGGGAACATTACCTGATTCTCTCAATTCAGAAAGACTGGCGCTGTCGAGATTTGCTCTTTTAAACCCTATAATCTCTAGATTTTTCATATTGTACTTGTATTAAATTGGTTCTTAAATGAACAAAGAACTGATAGAAGTATTTCCAGTCACGGCGTGAATTGCCTTTGCGAATAGATCTGCCACTGTCAATACTCTGATTTTGGATGATTGTTGTTTTGGGAAAATGGTGTCCGTGATGACCAATTCTTCCAATACTGAGTTTTCGATGTTTTCGTAGGCTTTTCCAGAAAGTACGCCATGTGTTGCAATGGCTCTTACTGAATTAGCTCCTTTCTCCATGACCATTTCGGCGGCTTTGCAGAGCGTGCCTGCTGTATCTACCAAATCATCCACAAGAATAACATCCTTACCCTCTACATCTCCGATTACCTGCATAGAAGCAATCTCGTTGGCTCTTTTTCTGTGCTTGTCACAGACTACCATTTCTACTTCAAAATGCTTGGCATAAGCCCTGGCTCTGGCTACTCCTCCTACATCTGGTGATGCAAAAATCATGTCCGGTAACCGCAGCGAATTCAAATAGGGCACAAAAATAGCTGATCCATTCAAATGATCCAAAGGTATATCGAAAAAACCTTGAATTTGTCCGGCATGCAGATCACAGGTCATGATTCGATCTGCTCCTGCTGAAGTGATCATATTGGCAATTGCCTTAGCTGCAATACTCACACGAGGCCTGTCCTTCCTGTCTTGCCTGGCGTATCCGAAATATGGAATTACCGCGCATACTTTGTAAGCACTGGCTCTTTTGGCAGCATCTATCATCAGACAAAGCTCCAACAAGTTGTCACTTGGAGGTGTGGTACTTTGTACCAAAAAGACTGTACAACCTCTTATGGATTCATCAAAACTTGGTGATAATTCTCCATCACTGAATTTGGAGAGAGTGAGATCACCTAGCTTTTTGCCATAGTTTTTAGCGACTTTTAGTGCAAGTGATTGGCTGTTGGTGCCTGAAAAGATTTTAACCTCGGACATGGTTAGTTGTTTTTTTCGGGAAAGATGTGGAATGGAATTAAGATCAAAAGTAATAATTTTTGAATGGAAGGCTATGATACTTGTTGTTGATTCAGAATATTATGTTGATTTCTGAAACTATTAAGGATAAGCCTAGAATTTAGTTATGGTGGAAAAAGGAGTAGTAAGCACAACAAATTTTAGCCAGCGTGAACTTGCTCTCTAAACATAGTGGAATTAATATTCCTCACTATTTCTTGATGTTACATCACATCTGATTCTAGTCCTACTTATTGAGGCAATTTTCCAGTCCTGTAAAATTCTGATAAAAGAGGCCTACATTCAATGATGGCCTTTTTTTTCGTATTATTTTAGAAAGCTAATCCAGTAATTTATCAACCCATATGCTTATGAGATTAAAAACTACTCTAGTTATTCTGCTTATTTCCTTGACTTTAGGAGTATTTGCACAGAATGTTCCAACTCCTAAATCCCACTTTGGTTTTGACATTGGAGATGATTATAAACTTGCTGATTTCTCCCAGACAGAGGCTTATTTTCAGAAAGTAGCTGATGCCAGTGATCGTGTTCAAATGGTAGAAATCGGTAAGACAGAATACGGTAGATCTCAGCCTATGATGATCGTGACTGCACCGGCCAATTTTGCGAAGCTTGAACAATACAGAGAAATATCACAGACTCTTGCGCATGCAGAAATTACCAAGGAAGAGGCTCATAAGCTTTCTGTAGAAGGGAAACCGGTTATTTGGATTGATGGAGGACTGCACGCTAATGAGGTGGTTGGCCCACATCAGTTGATCGAAACACTCTATCAATTAGCTTCTAGGGATGACGCAGAGACATTGAAAATCTTAGATGATGTCATTATTCTACTTGTACATGCTAATCCTGACGGAATGGAAATCATGTCTGATTGGTACATGAGAAAAGATGATCCAAAAGAGCGCGATCAAAATATTCCAATTCTCTATCAGAAATATGTGGGGCATGATAATAACCGTGATTTCTACATGAACAACATGAGCGAAGCGGCTAATATGTCACTTCAGCAATACGTAGAGTGGATTCCTCAGGTAATTTATAATCACCATCAGACTGGTCCAGCAGGTACAGTCGTGGCTGGCCCTCCTTACCGAGATCCATTCAATCATGTGTTTGATCCGTTGATTATCACCAGTCTGGATGCTGTTGGTGCCGCGATGATCAATAGAATGCATCAGGAAGATCGTCCTGGCTACACCAGACTAGATGGCTCCGTATTTTCTACGTGGTGGAATGGTGGATTAAGAACTACCCCCTATTATCATAACATCATCGGAATCCTGACTGAAATCATCGGAAACCCCACACCTATGGAGATACCTTTGGTTCCAGAGCGTCTGATTCCAAATAACGGGACACCATACCCAGTAACTCCGCAGGAGTGGCATTTTAGACAGTCGATTGATTACTCGGTTTCATTGAATTACGCAATTTTTAATCACGCCGTCCGCCACGGAGACGAATTGCTTTTCAATATCTATTTGATGGGTAGGAAATCTATTGAAAAAGGCAGTCAAGATAACTGGACTATGTACCCAAAATATGCTCAAGCTGTGGAGGATGCATTCAATAAGGCACAGAAAAGCAATGGAGATGGAAATAGTAATAGATCAAGATTCCCTTCGCAGTTTTATGACTCCGTTTATACTGATCCCGCAAATAGAGATCCCCGCGGCTATATTCTTTCCGCAGATCAACCCGATTTCCCTACTGCGGTGAAGTTCATGAATGCGTTGATCAAGTCAGGTATTTTGGTAGAAAAAGCGACAGCGGACTTTACAGTGAATGGGAAAAGATATCCGGCAAATTCCTTTATCGTTAAAACAGCTCAGGCATTTCGACCACACGTGATTGATATGTTCGAGCCACAAGATCACCCAAATGATTTCCTTTATCCTGGTGGACCTCCAATCCGCCCGTATGATGCAGCTGGCTGGACCCTGGCTTTGCAAATGGGAGTGGAAGTAGATAAGTTATACGAAGGTTTTGATGGGCCTTTTGAAAGAATTCCATACGGGGAAATACAATCACCTCCAGCAAAAGCACTTGTGAGTGGATCTGGCTATTTGCTAGACGCCAGAAACAATAACAGTTACATGGCGGTGAATGATTTGCTTAAGGCAAAAGTAAAAGTATATAGAACTGCCGCTCCTGTAGATGGCTTGCCTACCGGCTCATTCTATGTCAGTGGAGGCAAAAAGGAATTGGAGGTTGCTGCCAAAGAATATGGAGTCTATCCTGTGCCTGCTTCCATGCCAAAAGGCGCTACGCAGATTCAGCCTGCACGAATTGCCTTGTATGATTATTATGGGGGGTCTATGCCTTCCGGTTGGGTACGATGGATGATGGAGCAATTCCATTTCGAATATCAACTGGTTTTTCCAGCGGAAATCAATGCCGGCGATTTGAAAGACAAGTATGATGTGATGCTATTTATCAGCTCAGGGATTCCTTCAGTTGGCTCCCGAGGATATGGCAGATCGCAGCCTAAGCCTGAAGAAATCGATGAGAAGTACCATCATATGCTTGGAAGTTTTACAGTGGAGGAATCAGTGCCTCAGATTAAGAAATTCATCGAGGAAGGTGGAGAGGTTATTTCTGTCGGATCCGCAACTGATTTGGCTTTTCATCTTGGTCTGCCTGTGGAAGATGCATTAGTGGAAATCGGAGCCGATGGAGAGGCTAGATCGCTCAGTGGAGAAAAGTACTACGTTCCAGGCTCAGTTCTGGAAATGCATGTAGATAATTCTGTGCCTATCAACTATGGCATGGGCGAAACTGCTTATATCATGTTCAATAGAAGTCCAGTGTTCAACCTTGCTCCAAATGCAGGAACTGTGGGAGTGAAGGCGATTGCGTGGTTTGGGGAAGATGAGCCGCTAAGAAGTGGTTGGGCTTGGGGACAGTCTTACCTGAAAAATGGAGTTACTGCATTCGAAGCTCAAATAGGAAAAGGTAAGTTCTATGCTTTTGGTCCAGAAATCACATTCAGAGCTCAATCACATGGTACATTTAAGATGCTGTTTAATGGGTTGTATAAATAACATTTAAATTCTGATTATTGAAAACCGCCTTGAAAGAGGCGGTTTTTTTGTGTTCTCAACTTTTTAAATTTCAAAATGTGTATTGGTATTCATCTTTCAAACTTGATTTCCGTTAGGTTAAAAAATGCTAGTTTAGAAACTCTAGCTTAAAACTGTTTAATAATGGACTCCTACTTACATTACACCCATGCCGAACTCTCGCTTTGGCAGCATCAACTCAAGAAAAAACCAGGTTTGGGAGGAAGGTTAACGCATGGAGTGCAGAATAAAATCAATAGCTGGATTCCCGATAAGGTGCATAAAGCGATCACCATGGCTATTGAGAATATGGTGAAAGCAGTGATTACCGGCTCGAGCTGGATCGTCCCTAAACCTAAAGAAACCTTGTCTTTCAAGCAGCGCGAATTCAAAGTTAGAAGTAGAATCAAGTGGTATAGAAACACAGCTTCTGTGGAAGGAGCAGTTACTGGAGCTGGTGGGATTCTGATGGGGTTCGCTGATTTCCCCGCTTTTCTGACCATCAAAATGAAAATGCTTTTTGATATCGCAGCACTTTATGGGTTTGATACCAAAGATTTCCATGAGCGCTTATTCTTACTCTATGTTTTTCAGTTAAGCTTTTCCAGTCAGCAAAGAAGAAATGATTTGATTGGCTTGATAGAGAACTGGGAAGAGTATCGAGAGACGCTTCCAAAGGACTTCAAAGAGTTCGACTGGAAGACTTTCCAATTGGATTATAGAGATTACATTGATCTTGCGAAACTGGCTCAGTTGATTCCTGTCGTGGGAGCAGGAGTGGGAGCTATCGCAAATTATCGTCTGACAGAGCACCTAGGCCGATATGCAATGAACGCTTATAGATTACGTGTGTTAGAGTGAAGTGAAGCTGTATTGTTACAACTTGGAACTTATAAACCTATGGATTCTCAGAAACACCTATTTAGTCTTGATCCTGATATTCATTACCTCAATTGCGGGTATAAAGGTCCGCTCATGAAGTCTGCTGAGCAAGCTGCTATTCAAGCGCTTATTCGGGAACGAAACCCGACAAACATTAGCCCGCAGGATTTTTTCTCCGGGGCAAGGGAAGTTAAGTCAAGCTTTGCGGAGCTAGTCAATTGCGATCCTTTTCAAGTAGCATTGATTCCTTCTACTTCCTACGGGTTTGCTACCGCACTTGGGAATATTTCCTGTGAACATGGTCAGCATGCGATCGTACTTGAAGATGAGTTTCCAAGCGGGTATTTTTCCCTTAAAACCTGGTGCGACAGAAATCAGGCGTTACTTAAAGTAGTCGGGCCAGATGCAGATGCTCCAACTCCAGGTGAAAGTTGGAATAAGAACTTACTGGCTAGCATCACTTCTGAGACTGCGGTGGTGCTCATGTCATCAGTCCATTGGATGAATGGGTTGAAGTTTGATCTCGAGAGTATTGGCCAGAAATGTAAAACCGTAGGAGCGATTTTCATTGTGGATGGCACTCAATCGACTGGAGCGGCTGAAATGGATGTCAAGCGATTTAAGATCGATGCATTGATCTGTGCAAGTTACAAATGGCTTTTTGGGCCTTATGGAATGGGGATTTCCTATTTCGGACATGCATTTGATGGAGGAAAGCCATTAGAGGAATCTTGGCTGAATCGTACCAATTCGCAGGATTTTGGTAACCTCACCAAATACGATCATGAGTACACAGAGGATTCAGGTAGATACAATGTAGGAGAGATGAGTAATTTCATTCTTTTGCCTATGCTAAATGCCTCGCTGAAGCAGATCAACGAATGGAAAGTGGCAGAAATAGAGAAGTACTGCCATGAGCTCACTGCACCGCTTTATAATTATCTCAAAAGTAGAAATGTGGTTCTTGAGGAGGAGCAATATACTTCTCATCACCTTTTTGGGTTAAAACTTCCAGAGGAATTCGACTCTGAGCTTTTGAAAAGCAACCTGCAAGCAAACAAAATCTCTGTTTCCAATCGTGGAGGGAATCTGAGAGTGTCGGTGAATGTATTTAATACCCCGGCTGATATTGAAAAGCTAATTCAGAGTTTGGAGGCTAGTTGGGTATGAACTTAATCCTTGAACAAATTATGGGTATAAAAAAAACCGCTGAAATCCAGCGGTTTTTTAGTTTCTGTTGGTCTACCAGGGCTCGAACCTGGACTCTTCTGAACCAAAATCAGACGTGTTGCCAGTTACACCATAGACCAGTTTTGGGTGAGATTCCGTTTGGGTTTCTCTTAAAGTGTCACAAAGGTAAAGTCTTGGTTCTTTTTTTCCAAGCTAGCCTCAAAACATTTTTCAGGTATTCAGTGTATTCCTCTTTAATCTGCTGAAAATAAAGGTGTTTTAATTTCATGAGACTCTTTTTTTTGATTTGAAAGCAGGGGGTAGCTATTTCCTTAATTAGAAAGAATACGCTATTAGATTGTGAAATTGTTAATAATGAGCAAGTTATATTGCTTATTTAGAAATGTTTATTCATTTTTGTCGAAATATTGAAAATAATGACTAAACCTCTATTCACTATGCAAGTTGAGAAATTAGAAAAAACAGTACCTGAAGTGGTACAGAAGTTAACAAAGTTGAAATCAGAAACTTTGGCAGCTGAGCTGTCTTGGTGCTGGGTAAGTTTCCAGAATGATAAAAACCCAGTAGGACTGATCGAAAAAGGTCAGGCTGCTCTTGAGTTATTCAAAGAAGCAAGAGAAAAGAATAGTAAGGCGGTTTCTAAGAAACTTGTCGAAAGCTTTGAAAAAGCATTGAATTAGGCATAAAAAAACCCCGAATTTTCGGGGTTTTTATTTTTATCAAATGTTAGGAGTAATTATTCTCCTGAAACGTTGAATTTAACGTTAGTTTTCACTTCTCTGTGAAGATCAACTTCCGCTTCGAATTCTCCAGCACCATCAACTGGTGTATTGATAGAGATTTTCTTTCTGTCGATGTCGATACCTTGAGCTGCTAATGCATCAGCAATCTGTAGCGTTGTTACCTTACCGAAGATTTTACCTGATTCACCGATTTTCGCTTTGATCTCTAAAGTAAGAGCCTCAAGTTTCTCAGCGATATTCTGAGCTTCAGTTTTAATCTTTTCTGCTTTGTGAGCAGCTTGCTTGATATTCTCAGCAAGAATTTTCTTGTTAGATCCAGTGGCAAGTACTGCGAAACCTTGAGGGATCAAGTAATTTCTTCCGTACCCTGGCTTTACAGCTACCAAGTCATTCTTATAGCCAAGACCTTTGATGTCTGTTTTTAGTATGATTTCCATTTGTAATGATCTTTTGTGATTGGACGATTATTTCAACCCATCGGTTACGAATGGCAACAAAGCCAAATGTCTTGCTTTCTTAATAGCCTGAGCTACTTTTCTCTGGAATTTCGCAGAGTTACCAGTAAGTCTTCTTGGAAGAATTTTACCTTGCTCATTGACAAACTTCAACAAGAAATTAGGGTCCTTGTAGTCGATGTACTTGATGCCGTGCTTTTTGAATCGGCAATACTTTTTTCTGATTTCGCCTCTATTGATTGGCTCGTTAACTAATGTCATTTGGTGGCTTCCTCCTTAGCTTCAACTTTTTTGTTAAACTCTCCTTTTCTTCTTCTTTCGGCATAAACAATTGAATGCTTATCCAAAACAGTAGTCAAGAATCTCATCACTTTCTCATCTCTTCTAAATTCTACTTCGAATTTGCGGATAAGCGTAGGATCGGCCTTGAATTCAACCATAACGTAGAAACCAGTAGTCTTTTTCTCAATGGTATAAGCCATTTTCTTAAGACCCCAATTTTCCACATTAATAACGTCTGCCCCCAGTTCTTTTAACAAGTTCACAAACTTGTCGACAGTATCCTTCATCTGAACATCAGATAAAACGGGAGTTAAAATGAATACCGTCTCGTAATTTCTTTGGAACATTTTTTTAATGTGTTTAAGGAATTTAATAAACAGGATGCAAAAGTAAGGAAATCCTGCTGTATTCCAAATGAATAGCTAACACAAAAGTAGGAGAAGATCAAAAAAAAGCCTCCCGAAGGAGGCTTTGATTACTTCACAGTGAAAGTCTTTGAGCCGACTTCGTAATTATCTACAAATATTTTGACCTGATGAGTTCCAGAAACATAATCAGAACCTTTCTCATAGAAAAATGTCAATTCCTGCTCTGTGTTATCAAATATCACATCTTGCTTTACAGTATAGAACTTCTCTGCTCCATTCATCATGAATGTACCAGAGCCTTTGGCTACATCAAAAATTGGCTGCTCGTTTGGCGCTAAAACCTGAACATAAATGTTTCTTGGGCCTTTTTCTGCTACTTTATTGTCCGCCAGATTGAAACTTACTTTGATCCGTTCGATTTGACGATTTCTGAAGTCTTTGGTAGTTTCTACTCTCTCTTTCCCTCGGGAATTTACGGCTGCAATTTCAATGTTTTCAGCTTTCAGCATAGACGCTACATTGACTTTAGCCTGTAGATCTTCTTTTTGAAGATTAAGTTGTGCGACTTCTTCTTCTATTTCAGCTTGGGTAGTTTTTAAATCTTGATTTTCAGTAAACAGCTGTTGATTCAAGGCACGCAATTCTAAGATTTCCTGATCCTTCTCAACGATCATAGAATTGTAGCTTTTTATTTTTTCATTTAAAGCTGTTATCTCTGAAGAGCTTCTTTGTCTTGACGTATTTCTTTCCGCGATCAATTGATCACGAACCTCCTCAAGTGCTTTTACATCACCTCCAAGTTTTTCAATTTCTTGAATTCTAAGATCCAACTGATAAGTAACAGAATCCAGTCGCTTGTTCAGGTCATTATTTTCTGTAGAAAGCAACAGGATTTCTTCTGTCTTTTTAGTTCTATCGATGTAATCCGTATATAGTTTGATGCCACTTATTATTACTAAGAGTATCAATACAATTATGATAATGTTTTTACCCTGATCTTTCTTTTCAGGTGTATTTTTTTCAAATTCAGTATTCATTAGAACAGGACTTTAGAATGGCTTTTTTAGACAAAGATTATTGGACTGAAAGGTACACTACAGGCAAGACTGGCTGGGATATTGGTTTTGCCTCTCCTCCTTTAATACAATATTTAGACCAAATTGAAAATAAGACCTTGCAAGTTTTGGTTCCGGGAGCTGGCTCGGGGTATGAGGTAGCTTATGCCAGAAAATTGGGCTTTAAAAATCTCCATATTTTAGATTTCTCCGAAGAAGCTTTGGTCAGGTTTAATGCCATTGATCCAGGGTTTCCAGCTACCCAAATTCATCACCAAGATTTTTTCGAACATCAAGGTTCCTATGATTTGATTTTGGAGCAAACGTTCTTTTGTGCACTTGATCCTTCCCTGAGAAACAATTATGCTTTAAAAATGAAGGAGCTACTTAAACCAAACGGAAAGCTAGTGGGAGTTTGGTTTAATCGGGAGTTTGACTTTGATGGGCCTCCGTTTGGAGGAAAGTCATCTGAATATCGAAGCCTTTTTGAACAATATTTTGATGTGATCATTTGTTCTCCCTGTTACAATTCCATTCCAGAGAGAGCGAGTTCGGAGGTGTTTATGATTTTGGGGAATTCAAAAATCCAGGATGTATTCTGATTTTTCTCCTGGGTATTCAAAGAACACAATTCCACATTCAAAGAAGTCCAAAGTAAGTCGAACTTCAGGTTTACGTTTAATTTCTTCCCAGGCCTTTTCCATTTCTGTTGACCAATGAATATCGCCTATGGCGATAATTGATTTTGGATGGGTTTTTTCTAAAATCTTTTCAAAGTAATGTAGAGTGCCTTCATAGGTATGCGTAGCATCTATCAGTGCAAAATCGACTTGAGCAAGATTACTCAAAGTGTAGGGAAGTGTATCCTTAAGCACACCAATTTGGAGGCTCAAATTATCATATCCTTGACTGGGAGTTGCTACTCTTGCTATCTCCTCTGAGCCCTCAAAGGAATACAAATTTCCTTTAGTGACTTTCGATAGGTATCTGCTTGTAATTCCCATGCATGTTCCTAGTTCTAAGACGTTGTCTGCAGGGGTAAGTGTGCAGAAGTACTGGTAGAGTTGGGCGAATTTTCGACTGCTTGTGCTGAATTTTGTGATATCTGCGACTTTTCTCAAAGTGGTATTTACACGCTTTGAGCCTGCTCCATAATCTGATACTTCAATTATATCATCTGTAGTTAGCAGACTTTTTCTAAAAGCTTCAATTTCTAGGTCTTCTTCTTTCCTGGAATGAATAAAATGATTCAGACCTTGATAGGTATTGAATAATAAAGGAGACTGAAGAGAATATTTATCTTCCTTCTTTAGCCAATAATTAAGATAGGAGAGAAGTGGGTAAACCTGATTCAGCAAATTAATTTTGGAAGTAACTGGCGATCATTTGAAATTCTGGAATAGTCACATCGAACTTAGTTCCATCAAAAAGTTTTTCCATGCTGTAAACTCCAGTCATCTTGCCCAAACCTGACTTCAAATTGCAACCTGAAACATAGCTGTGAGATTCTCCTGGTTCCAAAATTGGTTGCTGGCCAACTACACCTTCACCTTCAATAATTTTTTTTGTTTCTGCAGCATCAAAAATTTCCCATCTTCTGCGTAATAACTGAACAGTTTGGCTGCTTTTGTTTTCAATAGTTACTTTGTAAGTAAATACGAAATGGTGCTGATGTGGACTTGAGAATTCTGACTGGTAAGTGACTTCAACACTCACCTGGATTCCAGATGTAACTGCTATTACCATGTAAAGAATAATTTAAAAGTTTGTAAAGATATGATTTATAGTAATAATATCAATAAATACAGATGATGGTCAAAATAGAACCAAGTTGGTACAAGGCTTTGCGTAAAACATTTGAACAAAAATTTTTTACAGACTTAATTACTTTTGTCAAAGACGAGTATTCGAGCAGAAAGGTTTTTCCCCCGGGTAAAGAAATTTTCAATGCATTTGATCACTGCCCTTTGACTGCTGTTAAAGTAGTTGTGCTTGGGCAAGATCCTTACCATGGTCCTGGGCAAGCACATGGTTTATCGTTTTCTGTAAAAGCCGGCGTGCCATTTCCTCCTAGCCTGTTGAATATATTTAAGGAGATAGAAACTAACTTAGGCAAACCTTTACCTTCAAACGGTGATCTTACACGCTGGGCAGATCAAGGCGTTTTCCTATTAAATGCGACCTTGACGGTAAGAGCTCATGAAGCAGGTTCTCACCAGAAAAAAGGATGGGAGGAATTTACGGATGAGGTAATTCGGACGATAAGTAACGACCGTGAAAACGTCGTTTTTTTACTCTGGGGAGCTTATGCTCAAAAAAAATCAGTACTAATAGATTCAAAAAAACATCTAGTACTGAAAGCTCCACATCCAAGTCCACTATCTTCTTACAGAGGTTTTTTTGGATGTAAGCACTTTTCAAAAACCAATGAATACCTGATTGCAAATGGGAAAAAGCCAATAGAATGGTAAATGATAAAGCCCTGAAATTTTCCAGGGCTTTATCATTAGTTTATTCCGTTAAATATTCTGCTCCAGCGAATCTTGCTGAACATTGATTCATGCTTGTCCAGAGAAAGCCATAGGAACCATGCCTTACCTACGATATGGTCCTCAGGGACAAAACCCCAATACCGTGAATCCAGTGAATCGTGGCGGTTGTCGCCCATCATGAAGTAATAATTCTGCTTGAAGCTATAGCTGTCTACTTTCTGACCATCGATGAAAAGTTGACCGTCTTTGGCTTCTACATTTTCTAGTCCTTCATAGTTTACTATGGTGGATGCATAGCGCATGACATTATCCGCAGTCATCTGTATAGTCCAGTCTTTGGCAGGAACTTGTAGTGGACCGAAGTTGTCCCGGTTCCAACCTAGTGCAAGACCATCAGGGAAAATAAGTGAATCTCCTTTTGCTTTCTCAATACGCTTAGTCGCAGAGCTAACCACAGGAGAAGATTCTAATCTGCGAATCATTTGTTCTGTACCGAACACCAAATAGCCTGACCCATCACTAAATGGTATATAGCTATCAGGGTTGATCTCATAATCTTTGAAGAAATCCTCTGTCAGTGGTCTATTCGTGATCACATCATAGGAATACTGCATTTCCGAAGGTTTCTCAGCTGCTTGGTCATTGACAAATAGATCGCCGCTCTTTACCTGAACCACATCACCTGAAATCCCGACTGCTCTTTTGATGTAATTGGTTTTTAGATCCGTAGGGTATTGAAATTCAGTAGGATAGTTAAAAACTACCACATCATTTCTTTCCACATCGGAGAAACCAGGAAGTCTATAATAAGGAAGCTGGATAGCATCGGAATAAGAAGGGATTTCTGTTCCCCATATTTTTTGATGCGTTAGTGGTACCTGAAGTGGAGTCATTGGGAATCTAGTTCCATAATGCATCTTACTTACAAATAGAAAATCCCCAACCAACAATGATTTTTCCATCGAAGCTGTGGGAATTGTAAAGGGTTCTAGTAATAGCCATCGGATTAAACTGGCTGCTACTACGGCAAAAATCAAAGCATCACCCCATTCTCTGGCTGCTGATTTTTTCTTAGTTGACTTACTCATGATTAGTTTTTAGGTTCAGAAAGATAGAAAATCATCCATGGAAAGCACACCTTTCTTTCCTTGAATCCACTCAGATACTAAAATTGCGCCAAGGGCGAATCCTTGACGGCTATGAGCTGTATGTGTGATTTCGATATCGTCGATTTCTGACGAGTAGCGGATAATATGTGTTCCGGGAGCAGGATCTATGCGCTTGGATGTGATAGGTAGCGAATGTTCGATTTCGTTCGATCCTTCGGACAGGTTCCAAGTGTTTAGCCCTTCTGTGTTTTTGATGATGCCTTCGGCTAAAGTGATAGCAGTCCCAGATGGAGCATCTTTTTTGGCAGTATGGTGTATCTCTTCTATGGAGCTTTTGTAGCCAGTAGTTTCGTTCATGAGCTTGGCTAGGAATTCATTGACTTTGAAAAAGATATTCACTCCAATGCTGTAATTAGAGGCGTAGAAAAAGGCTCCATTTTTAGACAATGTTAATTGCTCTATTTCAGGTTTTTGATCTAGCCATCCAGTAGTGCCCGAGACAATAGGGATACCTCGCTCGATTGCCCATTTAATATTTTCTACGGCTGCTTCTGGCTGACTAAACTCGATCGCTACATCTATAGTAGAAGGGTCTAGTGTATTTAATTCTTCAAGGTTGTCAATATTGATTTTCCCCGCTATGCTATGGCCACGTGATTCGGCTAGCTGACCTATCAGCTGGCCCATTTTCCCGTACCCTAGAAGTAAAATATTCATAGTTAAAAGTTGAGTTTTACTGAAAGCCCCACCGATGTGTTGTTTGAAGAAAACCTTTCGTAGTGAGGCTCAAATTTTAATGCGATATCGTCCGATACATCAAAACCTGATAGGTGCGCATCTACATTTGCGTCAATCAAGTTCAGTGCATAGATACCTACTAATAATAGGTAGCAAAGATCACGGTTTTTTCGCCAATAATTAACATTTCGAACCAAGCCATCCCGATTTAAACTTGGGAAATCTGTAGGAAGATCATCGTCAAAATCAGAAAGAGCTTGCTTAAAGATCTGATACCTTCTATTGTTGAAATTAATGAAGTAAATATCTGTGATGAGTCCGCCATAAATAAGAGGGACTTTCCACGATTTTCCGTTATAAACCTGTCCAGCACCTGGCAAAATAGCTGAAAGTATAGTCGCTTTTTTTGGGTTTTTTGGAAGTAAAGAATAATCAGTTTCGGGTTTTGGATCTTTAGGTCTTTCGGTTTCTACTTTCTCTATTTCCTGTCCTAAGGAAACTGAACTCAGGCATAAACAGAAAAGCAAAAATCCCACTAAAATAAGTGGGGTCTTTATTTGAACAAATCTATGAGAATAGGTGAGCTTCAATGTTAGATGATTTCTAGGATTTCCAGAATTCGGTTGAGATCAGAGGCTGAGTTAAATGGGATTTTTATTTCACCCTTATTTTTTGGGTTTGACTTCAATGCTACCTTAGTCCCAAAATGAGAGGCCAGTCGCTGCTGAAGTTTATTGATCTCATATTTACGGACCGGATCTAGCTCCTTATTGGCAGGCTTTTCTGGTTTTCCTTCACTCAAAGCTTTTACAAGAGCTTCAACTTTTCTCACACTTAGTTCTTCTTCAACTGCTTTTTTGAAAATAGCTAGTTGCTTATCTACATCTTCAATATTGATTAAAGCACGAGCATGTCCCATAGATAATTGCTGATCGCGGATCGCTGCCTGAATGGTGGGAGGAAGTTTTAGAAGGCGGAGGTAGTTATTTACAGTTGTCCTGTTTTTACCAACTCTATCTCCCAATTCTTCCTGTTTTAAATCACATTCTGCCAGAAGTCGCTGGTAGGATTGGGCAATTTCCAACGCGTTTAGGTTTTCACGCTGTATGTTTTCAATAAGCGCCATTTCCAGCATTTGCTGATCATTGGCAGTACGGACGTAAGCTGGGATTTGAGTTAATCCAGCGATTTTTGAAGCTTGAAATCTACGCTCTCCTGAAATCAGTTGATACTCATCTGCATCCAACCTTCTTACTGTGATTGGCTGAATAATACCTTGAACCTTTATTGATTCGGCAAGTTCTGCCAGTGCATCTTTATCAAAATGAACACGTGGTTGAAAAGGATTGACTTGAATTTGATCAAGGGGTATTCCAAAAATGCCAGTTTTAACTACCTCAGGTAAAATCTCCTCAGATTTGTGTTTGGCAGGACTATCTTCAAGCAAGGCTCCAAGACCTCTTCCCAAGACACTTTTTTTTCGGTTAGGCTTATTATCTGACATAGTTATTTGGTCACTTTTTGTACATCATTTTTCTGTACTATTTCACCCGCCAGATTCAAGTACGCAACGGCACCTTTACCATCTGCATCAAATGAAATAGCTGGCAAACCAAAGCTCGGTGCTTCGCTAAGCCTTACATTACGAGGGATGATTGTTTCAAAAACCATGTTTTTAAAATGCAATCTAACTTCTTCGACGACTTGGTTAGATAGTCGAAGTCTCATATCATACATGGTGAGCAAAATCCCTTCGATCTCAAGATCTTGATTCAGTCTTGTTTGAATGATTTTTATGGTATTTAATAATTTCCCCAAACCTTCTAAAGCGAAGTATTCACATTGAACTGGGATAATCACTGAATTGGCAGCCGTAAGCGCATTGATTGTGATTAATCCTAATGACGGAGAACAGTCGATGATGATGAAATCATACAAATCCTTAAGATCGTGAATGACCTCCTTCATCTTTTCCTCTCGATTATCCAGGTTAATCATCTCCACCTCTGCACCCACTAAGTCAATGTGAGATGGTACCAATTCTAAATTTTCAATTTCCGTCTTATGTATGATTTCTTTAACGTCAATTCCATCTACCATGCACTCATAAATGCTGGTGTTGATGGATTTGGGATCATGACCTAAACCAGAGGTAGTATTAGCCTGTGGGTCAGCGTCAATCACCAGGGTTTTAAATTCCAGGACAGCCAAACTAGCCGCCAAGTTCATCGCTGTGGTAGTTTTGCCTACTCCGCCTTTCTGGTTGGCTATGGCAATGATTTTTCCCATGGTGTTATTTAAAGAGTAATTTAATCTCAATATTAAGCAAAATGAATTCTTTTATGGCTGATCGGGCTGCTTTTTTTAGCGAGTACAAAAGGAGCTCTGGTCGATCAGATTAGATTTTATCGAGATATTTTTGGTAGGTAAAATATTGATTATAAGTGCCTTGATTTGTTCTATTAAAGTCTATTATACACTGACATTCTGTTGATTATTTATAGATGCCCACTTATGAATCTGTATTTCACAAAAAAATGTGATTATCCTACCGAGATCGAAATTTAAATGGTTGCATAGGTTGGGATGGTACGCAGAGGAGCTTTTTGCAAGTTTCATCCCCTATAGCACAGAGGGAAGCTGGGAAAATCTAGAAGGGAGTTGGACGAGAACGTGGAGGCTTTTCTAATTGCAAACTATGTGAATAAATATTTTTTTCACCTATATATAATCAGATTTTTTTTCAACTAGCTTTGATCCCAGTTAGCTCATATGAAGGTTTCAGGAATTCTAATCTTATTTCTTAATCTAGTTGCATCGGTAACCTTTTGGGCGGTTAATACCTCATTGATTGTTGATTACTCAATTCAATCAAACAGCGAAATAGCGTTTCCTGAATTAGCTATTCAGCAAAGTTCAATCCTGGAGATTGGTGATGCACTTACAAATAGGATAGCTCCAGAAAGACCGGTAGTTCGCTCCGTCCATTATTTTTTCAAATATCAAACTTTACTTGGTGATTTTTCCGGTTTATCGGCAGTCTGTCAAGCAATTGAGCTGAATTATAAAAAAGTGGCATTTACCCTAGACACAAACTTACCTGCTTTTTTAATCGTTTTTCCCCATCATTATTTTACTTAGTTGAAAGCCTAGCTACAGGCTTTTAAAAGAACTTGGCTAAACCCTGTAAATCTACCTTATTCTTTTCCATGAATGGATTTACCTGCTTTATCAAGCTGCGTTCCGCTCAATTCATGCTAAAATAGAATACTAGGTTATTATCCTTTTACTGAAAAATGCGGGAAATACATCATGTACCCCGTTGTTTTGATTCAAGGAATTCTTCCAAGATAGATTCTATGAAAAGGTGATCAAGAGATTCTTCATTCTCAGTTGAATTCAATACTGTGTTCCTGGAAATGCTGTCTGTATAATATTCATTTACAGTTATTTAATCAGGCTATACAAAGCAAAAAGAGTCTGTCACTTGGATTTGAATTCCCCTAATTCCCTAATCATCACTCTTATTTATACAAGCTAATTAGGCTTCACAACATATTATGACACTTAAGAAAAACACCTATATCACGTTAATCCTTGCTGCCTTGGCTACGCAGTCATCAATATTTATCGTCATTCATATGATTTGGCCTGGATTGGCCTCCGAATCCATGCTAATCACAAGCAGATGGTTAGGCCTAATTGCAATCTTAGGATACTGCCTGAAGAGAGCCTCACTAACTACTTGGATATTCGGCAGTATGGTTATTGGCATTGTCATTGGTTTGGACCTTCCTGAGCTTGCCATGAATCTGAAAGTGATCAGTCAGGTTTTTCTTAAAATGATCAAAACAGTGATTGCCCCTCTTCTTTTTGCTACGCTTGTTGTGGGTATTGCCGGGCATTCCAACTTGAAGCAAGTCGGTAGAATGGGTTGGAAGTCACTGCTATATTTTGAAATAGTAACCACGTTTGCCTTGTTGATCGGATTATTGGCAATCAATATATCCCAAGCTGGAGTCGGAATTGAGCTACCTGCTGGTGAAGTTCCTATACAAGGTACTGCTAGAACTTGGCAGGAGGTGATTCTCCATATTTTCCCGGAAAATATTGCAAAATCTATCTTTGAAGGAGAAATTCTACAGATAGTCTTTTTTAGTATTCTATTTGGGATAGGACTAGCCATGGTGAAAGATGGCAAAAATAAGCAGACGATGCTTTCTTTCACCGAAAGCCTTTCGGAAGTAATGTTCAATTTCACGCGGGTGATCATGTATTTCGCTCCCTTTGGTGTGGGTGCGGCGATAGCATACACGGTAGGAGAGATGGGATTGGGGATTTTGGTCAATCTGCTTCATTTGTTGGCCACACTCTATCTTGCATTGCTGGCATTCTTACTACTGGTTTTGCTTCCAGTCGCGCTTCTGCTGAAGATTCCTGTAATCAAATTTTTAAAGGCAATCTCGGAGCCCGTGTCTATTGCCTTTGCTACCACCAGTTCGGAGGCGGCACTTCCCAAGGCAATGGAAGCGATGGAAAAGTTTGGTGTACCCCGTAAAATTGTTGCTTTTGTAATGCCAACAGGTTATAGCTTCAACTTGGACGGCACTACTCTTTACCTGTCATTGGCAGCGATCTTCGTTGCCCAGGTGGCAGGAATAAAAATGGGGATTGAAGAACAGCTATTGATGGTCCTTACTTTAATGCTTACCAGCAAAGGAGTAGCAGGAATTCCAAGAGCTTCCTTAATAATTTTGATGGGAACCGCGGCTAGTTTCAATCTGCCTATGGCCCCGATCTTTTTGATCCTGGCAATCGATGAATTGATGGATATGGCTAGAACATCAGTCAATGTAATTGGTAACTGTCTGGCCACCTGCGTGATAGCAAAATGGGAAGGTGAATTTGGGCTTCCCTCAAATGAGAAAATGGATTTGAGTTCTCAGGAACCTGCATTGGATATGGAAATGCAGGAGGTAATGAGCAATTGAGATGAGCAACTATAGTGCATCCATTCACATCTGTCCACAGTTAATTCAACCAACTTATGTATGAATTTATTCATTCCATTTTAGGGCTTGTGAGCCCTGAATTGATTATCAATAAAGGCGGTCTCATCCTTCTACTTGCTATTATCTTTACAGAAAATGGCCTATTCTTTGGGTTCTTCTTGCCTGGAGATTCTCTTTTGTTTTTAGCTGGTATGCTTTGTGGGTTACCCATTTTGGATGTCAGCATTCTATTATTGATAACCTGCATTGTACTGGCAGCATTCTTAGGGTATTTACTATCCTATGTTGTTGGATTAAAGCTCGGCAATTGGCTACTTTCCCGTCCCGACTCATTTTTCTTCAAAGCAAGATATCTCAATATGGCCGCATCTTATTTTGAAAAGAGGCATCAAGGGGCTATCATTATCGGAAGGTTTATCCCGGTAATCCGAACTTTCCTCCCTCTCTGCCTTGGGCTTATAAAATCAGATTTTAAGATTTTCATGATTTATAACCTCCTAGGATCTTTAATCTGGACATCCAGTTTGGTACTGGCAGGATACTTCCTGAAACTGATCTTTCCAGACCTAATTCATTATCTCGAATGGATTATTGCCTTAATAGTGGTTGTCACCGCCATTCCATTAGTAAGACAGTTTTATAAAATCAAAAAATCTCAGGCTTCTTGACAATGATGCACAATGCCGGGGATACCAAAAACCTTGACCATAAGTATTCACAAACTCTGTTTGATGACCACTAACTGGCTCTAATGGGAAAGGAACAAAAGCCCCTTGGCCAATTTTGGTCATATAAAAACGGGTAGCTCTGCACACTGATCACTAATTTATCATTGCATCACTTAAAGTCTAGAGATTAGTATGTACCCCGACCCCATGTTAATCTTATCATTTGAACAATTAAATCATCAACCTTAGTATGAGTATTTGGATAATTTTCATCGCCTGCATTTTGCTTTTTCTTTCGCTGGATCTAGGCGTGTTCAACAAAAAAGCCCATGTCATACAGACTAAAGAGGCCGCTATTTGGACCGGTATCTGGGTTTTCATTGCATTAATGTTTTCATGGGTCATCTGGTGGATTTTCTCGGAAGGTATGGTTTCAAATCCAACAGGATTAGAGCCTAAAGATGCTGTACTTAAATATGTTACTGGCTATCTAATTGAATTTTCCCTGAGCATAGACAATGTCTTTGTGATTGCAGTTATTTTCAGGTCTTTCGCGATTCCAGATATTTATCAACACAGGGTGCTGTTCTGGGGAATCTTAGGTGCAATCCTATTTAGAGCCATTATGATAGTTTTCGGTGTGGCACTGATCAACCAATTTGACTGGATTGTCTATCTATTTGGTGCCTTTCTACTTTACACAGCTTATAAAATGCTGAAATCGGATGCTTCTGAGTTTAACCCCAAAAACTCCTTTATTTTTAAAAAGTTGAGAAGAGTACTTCCATTTACCAAGCATATTGACGGGGAACACTTCTTTATTGTAAAAAGGGGAATCCGTGTAGCCACCCCGCTTTTCATGGCATTGATTATCATAGAGCTTACGGATATCCTTTTTGCCCTGGATAGTATTCCAGCCATACTTGCCATTACGGCCGACCCATTTATTGTTTTCAGTTCGAATATTCTGGCTATCATGGGATTAAGATCTATGTACTTCCTGATCTCCCGCATGCTCAATAAGTTCCGATTTATCAATTATAGTCTGGTCGGTATTTTGGCATTTGTCGGCTTAAAAATGATATTTTCCCATCATATAGAAACTCCCGAATGGCTCTCTTTGGTGGTGATATCACTTGCACTGACAGGAGGGATATTGGCCTCCTTGTTAATCCCGGCTGAGGTGGTCGAAAATGATTAATGCCCCGTAATATTACTCTCCACGTACCTGCTTTGATTTAAGTGAAAATGTGTCATTCATGACTCAGCGAGGAAGTTCCTAATGAATATCAGGAACTTCCCTCCTGTACTGAGATCTAGAGTATGCCTGTTATACTTCCATAAGGTTTAACATTCCTACTGCATAGGCCAACAGGATACTCACAATCAATCCTATATTGACTTTATACAGATCCCTGAAAATTTGCTTTCTGGAATTACCGATTTCGTTCGTATTGAGTCGGTAACTGATTGCGATCTCACGTCCTGCCAAAATCCCAATAAATACCCATGTAGTACTCATAGGGACATTGCTCAGCTCTGTAAAGAGAAATAAAACGATGGCGTAAGTAAGGTCTATAAAAGTGGCCGAACGAATATGCTGGGTGTTGGCCTTAGAGTGGACAATTTCCTGGATTTTGCCGCCTCGTGATTTAAAAAGAAGTGCCATTAACACCAAAATGATGAACAAGGAAATGAGCAATTCTGCCAAAGTCAACTGTCTCGGTAGATAAACATACAAATTGGCAAAATCCTGAACTAGCCATTGGGACCATAATAGACCAGTAGATAGCCACTGTGCTACTAGCCAGCCCTTTTTGGATTTTTCCTTTTCTGCCCTCGAAATACTTTCTTTTGATTCAAACTTTTTAGCAATCAAAAGGTAAACCCCAAAAGCAAAAACAAAAGCCACTGCATATCCCAAAATCGACTTTAGGATCATTTTTTCAATCACTGCCTGAGATGAAAAGACACTTAAGATCATGAATGTGGTACTTACAGGAAGTCCAAACCTAGTAAGAATAATCAGAACCAAAGGAGGAATTATATACCAGAAAGCCATCTTTTCTGGCAGTGGGATCATATCCAACCTTCCATAAGAGACATCCCCTTGGTGCATGATCCAACCATATACAATCACTAAAGTCAAAATACCTGCAGCATATAGCCACAGGATCCACCACTTCTTTTTATGGTTGGATGTAAGAAATGTCCCTAATGTCTGAATGACATCGTTTCCGATTACAGAATAGGTTGCCAAAATAAAGGCAACCAAAGGTATAATTTGGTGCAACTGCATTGCTTTTTCTTAAAGATATCGGAGGGTTTTCCGCCTAATTTTCCGCAAGATTAGGTATAATTCCGACAAGAAAATAGCATGTCAGCTAAAGGAGTTTTACTACAAAGTGGAAGGAGAATTTTATGCCAGAGAGTGTTGATTTAAAACGTATCTCTTGTTAAAATTTCATGCTAAAAGTCTTTTTCTTGATAGGCATGGTTGGTTGGATCCAAAAAAAATAGATTTAGCCAATAACCTTAACTTTTAGGATTGATCTAAGAAATACACAAAATCGCTACTGATCTAAAAACAAAAACCTAACTATCAATATTTCAGATAGTTAGGTTTTTTAGTGCAGAGGAAGAGGGATTCGAACCCCCGGTACCTCTCGGTACAACGGTTTTCAAGACCGCCGCATTCGACCGCTCTGCCATTCCTCTAGGTCGTCTTCAGAGATATTTCCCTGATTTGGTCTGCAAAGGTAAATTAAAAGCTAACTTTTGCAAAGCTCATATTGTCTTTTTATTCTAACCCGCTGATTGTTTTAGGATTATTTTTTGAAACACAGCATTTGAAACCGTCTCTAAATAAAATATTGGACTATTCTACAATTGTTTTCTTGCAAAAGAGATGATAAAATAAAGTGAGGCATAGGGTTCAAAGTACGTGAGGGGGGCCGGAGGCGAGAAGTACTAAAATTGGAAGACTATCTTTATTCCGTGATTATATTGTTTATCTCCAAAGTTGAATTTTCCGAATCTGTACTTCTCTTTCGCTTTTTATTTTCCTCTACCAAATCCAAACTCACATTGACTTCAAAGCAAACAATCACGATAATAGAAGTGATCAGCAGCCAAAGCATGAGAGCTATCAAAGTCCCGATAGAGCCGTATAGCTTATTGTAGCTTGCGAAATTATTTAAGTAAAAGGAGAAGCCGTAAAAACCCAGGGTGATTAGTAGGCCTGCTAATTTGGCTCCCGTGGAAAAGAAATTCCATTTGTCATGCACTGCTGGGGCAAACCGGAAGATGAAAGCAGTAGTGATATAGAACATCAAAAGTAAAATCAGGAATTTTAGACTTGAAAATAAGAAAATCATAAACCCTGAATTGAATACCTGAAGCTCATCCAACCTTCTGATCAATACGCCTCCCACAATCATCACTATGCTAGCAGTGATCACTGTGAATGCCAATACCATCACTATACTCACAGCAATCCCGCGACTTTGGAGAAACCCTCGGTTATCCTTGGTTTGATAAACTGAATTAAAGGAGTTCATCATGGACATTACTCCCTGCGTAGAAGCAAATAAGGCAAAGAAAAAACCCAAGGATAGCATGCTCTGCCTGGGCTTGGATACAATATCCATGATGGTATTTTCCGATTGGGTATATACTTCTGCAGGTAAGATTTCTTGGATAAAGGTCAGGATATTCTGCGTAGTGATATACGGAAAAATGTCCTGCAGGTAAGGAATCAAGTTTAGTAGGAAAAGAATTAAAGGGAATAGGGCGATAGTGAAGCTAAATGCCATTGATCCTGCACGCTCGATGATGTCATCTTTCTGCATCTGAACCAAAAAAATTCTCCCTACATCAAAGAGGTTTTTATCGGGGTCTCCGAAATGAATTTTCTTAAGCTTGCGAGCTTGCCAAAGCAATTTGACTTCTAACCTAAGGATTTTTGTTTTGATCACTTTATCCTACTTCTTGAAAATACGGTTTCAATAAAGCTAACAAATTATGTGGAGGTCTGGTTGGACGATGACTGTCTTTTTTGAGGAAAGTAAGTATGGTCCAGCCTTCAGTGATTAATTCTTCCTGCATATTAAAAACCTGATATTCAAACCTAATTCGAACCCCAGGCAAGGTTGGAATGGTGGTTTTGATAGAAAGCAGTTCGTCATATTTGCCTGGCTTCAGGTATCGGAAATGACTTTCTAGTACGGGCATCATTACACCCTCGTCCTCCATTTCTTTATATGAAAACCCAATACTCCGCATGGCTTCCACTCTCGCCACTTCGAAGTACATCGCGTAATTGCCATAGTAGACATAACTCATCTGGTCAGTCTCAGCATATCTTACACGAATTTGAGTTTCTGCTTGATACATAATTAGTAAATCTTGGCAGCATTCAGTGCCGCTTGATACCTCCTGGCATTTGCATTATGCTGCGCCAAATTGGTAGCAAAAGAATGATACCCGGAGAAATCTTCTTTGGCACAGAAGTATAAGAACTTATGATCTTCCGCATTCAGGACAGCATTCAGTGAGTTGATATCTGGCAAGTTTATCGGACCGGGAGGGAGGCCAGCATACATATAAGTATTGTATGGACTATCAGTTTCTTTATGGACATTTAATACACGTTTTAATTCAAAATCTCCCAGTGCAAAAACTAATGTTGGGTCTGCCTGAAGAGGCATGTTTAAACGTAATCGGTTTAGGTAAACTCCGGCGATTTTCGGACGTTCATCCGATTTTTGACTTTCAGCCTGAACAATACTAGCCAGCGTACTGACTTCTTTTGGAGTTAGTCCAAGCAAACTGGCTTTTTGCTTTCGCTCATCTGTCCAAAAGCTTTCATATTCCCGGTGCATTCTGTCAAATAGTGCTTCTGCACTTGTGTTCCACCAAACCTCGTAAGTATTTGGGATAAACATCGACATGATCGTTTCTTCATCAAAATCAAACTTTCGGATATACACTGAGTCTTGGATCAGGTCTAAAAATTGATCTTCAGAAATCTCCATGTTTGCCGTTATTTTTTCTGCCAAATCCTCCTTAGTTCGCACATTGTTGAACGTTACCCGGATTGGAGTTTGTTTTCCAGAACGTAGCAGCCTAACCAATTCCAGATTAGTCATCTTTGGTTCGATGGTGTAAAGTCCTGGTTTCACGTTTTCCTGATAGTCCATGACTTTGGCTAAAAAGCCAAAACTCACCAAGTCATTGACGACATGATTGTCATAGAGCTTATTAGAAACTGTTTTGAACGTGTCATTACTCCCAATTTTCAACATGTAATTCTGGTCAGATTCAATCAGCACATTTGGGCTGAAAAAAATCTGGTAGAAATAGAAACTCAAGGAGATAGCCATCACTGAAAAAGCAATGACTAGGACGAGGTAGATGTTTTTTCTTTTTTCGCTTAGCATACTGATGCCAAAAATAGGGAAAAATCTAAGGTGGAGTTTGTGCCTGAGATAAGGTAATGATATCTTTCTAAGTAAAATTATGTTTCATGGAAGTGGTTTTAGTCACCTGTGCCCTGATATTTTTGGATGAAAAAGTACTTTGCGCACAACGGTCCGATAAAATGCATCTCTCTAACTTATGGGAATTTCCGGGTGGAAAGATCGAGAAAGATGAAAGCCTGGAGGAATGCTTGGTTAGAGAGATCAAGGAGGAATTATCAATTTCGATTCAAGTTATAGGGGCTTTAAAGCCTAATGATCATTCATACTCCATAGGCAAGGTGATTCGATTGATGCCTTTTGTTTGTATTTGGCAAGACGGAGATATTAATTTGCTTGAACACCAAAGTGTAGCATGGGTGGCTAAAGAAAATTTAAAATCACTTGAGTGGGCACCAGCTGATATTCCAATTGTTGAAGACCTATTTGAGAATTGGAACATAATTCAAAAACAACTAGTTGATAATAACACAGAACTATAGGATATGTCCGCTGAATTAATACGATTATATGAGGAAAATCCTGATCCTGATAAGATCAGAGAAATTGCATCCAAACTCCGTGATGGTGGTGTGGTGATTTACCCTACAGATACTGTTTACGGTTTGGGCTGTGATATCATGAATTTGCGAGCGGTGGAACGCATTTGCAAAATCAAGGGAATCAATCCCAAAAAGCACAACTTCTCGATTATCTGTGCTGATTTGAGTAATATTTCTCAGTTCACTAAGGTGATCACAAAACCGGTATTTAAGATGATGAAAAAGGGCTTACCTGGTCCATTTACATTTATTTTAGAGGCGAGTAACCAAGTGCCTAAGATTTTGCATAGTAAAAAGAAGACTATAGGAATTAGGGTTCCTGATCATAACGTACCTCGAATGCTTGTTGAGGAACTGGGACATCCCATCCTTACAACTTCGATAAATGACGATGATGAAGTGATAGAGTACAGTACTGATCCAGAATTGATTTTCGAGAAATATCAACATCTCGTAGATATAGTGATTGATGGGGGGTACGGGCAAAATGTAGCCTCAACGGTGTTGGACTGCACTGGGTATGAAGTGGAAGTGCTTAGGGAAGGATTAGGCAAAGTTGAAGAGTTAGAATAGAATGACTAAGATCATTGCAGCTGACCTGCATTATTTCCCAAATCTTGAGTTTTTCGCTGCTATTGCCGGCGCTGATGAATTGATCTTTTTTCCAGAAGATAGGTATCAAAGACAATCCTATTTTAATAGAACTCAAATTCGTTTAGCAAACAATGTTGGGACACTCAGTGTGCCGATTCAAGGGCGAAGACCAAGAATTGCCCTACATAAAATTAAGGTAAGTAATGATCAAAACTGGGTCAATATTCACCTTCGCGGAATTCAGAGCGCTTACGGTAAAGCCCCCTTCTTCGAATATTATTTCCCGTATTTTCAAAAGGTTTTCGAGCAAAAAAAAGAAAACCTTTGGGACTTAAACTGGCAAATGCTGACAATCTGTCTGAAGTTATTAGGTGTATCTGTCAAGATGCGTGAGCATGAAAAGGACCAAGATCCAACCTGGGGAAAAGACATAAGAGGGCTTCTCATGCCATCAGTGCCTTTTTCGGAGCGTGACTACTACCAACCGGAACCCTATTTCCAACTTTTTGGCTTAGACTTTGATCCCAACCTGAGCATTCTGGATTTGTTGTTCTGCGAAGGGCCTGCATCTAAAAGCATAGTCTTAAAGTCTGTAAAAAAACATTGAACAATCTGCAAAAGGATTGTGTTTTTAAAACAAATTCGGTAACATACGTACAGGATTATTAAACAATCAGATAGGAATTAAATGGAAGCAAAATTTTCGAACAGAGTCAAAGAGGTGATCTCTCTTAGCCGCGAAGAAGCTCTTCGCCTTGGACATGATTACATTGGCACAGAGCACCTCTTGCTGGGGATGATTCGCGAAGGAGAAGGTGTTGCTGTTTCCATTCTTAAGAAATTGGGAGTGCCAATGGATGAGTTGCGGAATGCAATTGAACGCGCTGTAAAAGGTACCGCAAATCACAACGTCAAAAATATGGCAAATATCCCTTTGACTAGACAGTCAGAGAAGGTATTGAAGATAACTTATTTGGAGGCCAAGATCTTTAAAAGTCAATTGATTGGAACTGAGCATTTGCTTCTTTCCATCTTAAGAGATGAGGACAACATCGCCACACAAATACTTAACAAATTTGAAATCAATTACGATTCGGTAAAAGAGATGCTAGAAATGTCATCGGATTCTGCGCCTCGCTCCAAAGCTGAGGCAGAAGATGGAGATGACGATGGTTCTAAGCTTTTCGGTTCTACTGGCAGTGGTTCTGGTGCATCTAAGCCTGGAGCTGAAAAGTCAAGAACGCCGGTTTTGGATAATTTCGGAAGGGATTTGACCAAAATGGCCGAAGATGACAAGCTTGATCCAATCATAGGTCGTGAGAAAGAAATAGAGCGTGTCGCGCAGATTCTTTCCCGTAGAAAGAAAAATAACCCGATACTAATTGGTGAGCCAGGTGTAGGTAAAACTGCCATTGCCGAAGGATTGGCCTTGAGAATTATTCAGAAAAAAGTGTCCCGTGTTCTTTTTAATAAGCGCGTGGTGACCTTGGATCTAGCTTCTTTGGTAGCTGGTACTAAATATAGAGGACAGTTTGAAGAGAGAATGAAAGCCGTGATGAACGAGCTGGAGAAATCTCCAAATGTTATTCTTTTCATCGATGAGCTTCATACAATCGTGGGAGCTGGTGGAGCGTCTGGTTCTTTGGATGCATCAAACATGTTCAAACCTGCTTTGGCACGAGGAGAAATCCAATGTATCGGAGCAACTACGCTAGATGAGTATCGCCAGTACATCGAGAAGGACGGAGCACTAGCCCGTAGATTCCAAATGGTGATGGTAGATGCTACTACACCAGAAGAAACCGTGCAAATTCTGAATAACATCAAGGATAAGTACGAGGATCACCACAATGTGAATTATACCGACGAGGCTATAGTTGCTTGCGTAAAGCTATCCGATAGGTATATTTCCGATAGATTCTTGCCAGATAAAGCGATTGATATTTTGGATGAGGCAGGAGCCAGAGTCCATATCAATAATATCCATGTGCCGGAAGATATTTTGAAATTGGAGGCTGAGGTAGAAGATATCAAAACTGAGAAAAACCGTGTGGTAAAATCTCAAAAATATGAAGAAGCGGCTCAGTTGCGAGACAAGGAGAAGAAATTGCTCGAGCAATTGGAAACAGCTAAAAACAAGTGGGAAGAAGAAAGTAAGTCCAAACGATTTACTGTAGAAGAAGATAATGTAGCAGAGGTAATTGCCATGATGACTGGTATTCCTGCAAAACGAATTGCCCAGAAAGAAGGCGCTAAGCTTTTGAATATGAACGGTGATTTGTCTGGAAAAGTAATCGGTCAGGATGAAGCGATCAAGAAGCTGACAAAAGCAATTCAGAGAACTAGGGTGGGGTTGAAAGATCCTAAAAAACCAATTGGTTCATTTATTTTCTTAGGACCTACTGGCGTTGGTAAGACTGAATTGGCTAAAATGCTAGCAACTTATCTTTTCGATAAAGACGATTCGTTGATCCGTATTGATATGTCTGAGTATATGGAGAAATTCTCCGTATCCAGATTGGTAGGAGCGCCTCCAGGCTACGTAGGTTATGAAGAAGGTGGTCAGCTGACTGAAAAAGTGAGAAGAAAGCCTTACTCAGTAGTATTACTTGATGAGATCGAAAAAGCTCACCCAGACGTCTTCAACATTTTGTTGCAGGTGCTGGATGATGGTGTCCTTACAGATGGTTTGGGTAGAAAAGTCGATTTTAGAAATACGATCATCATCATGACTTCGAATATTGGAGTTCGCGATTTGAAAGATTTTGGAGCAGGAATTGGCTTTGCCAGTCAGGCCAGATCTGATAATATGGACGAAGTGATGAAGTCAACGATTCAATCTGCCTTGAAAAAGGCATTTAGTCCTGAATTCTTGAATAGATTGGATGATGTGGTCGTCTTTAATTCATTAACCAGAGAACATATCTTTAAGATTATTGATATAAGTCTTGGAAAGTTGTTCTCCAGAATTACTGACTTAGGTTACAAGATTGAATTAACCGAGAAAGCTAAAGAGTTCTTAGCTGAGAAGGGGTACGATCAGCAATATGGAGCAAGACCTCTAAACAGAGCGATCCAGAAATACTTGGAAGATGCTATTGCCGAAGAGATTCTCAAAGGAGATCTTTCTGAAGGCGATATTATCACTGCCGATTATTCTGGAGAAGGCACAGAATTGACTATAGTCGTAAAGAAAAAAGAGAAAGCTGACTAATCAGTTGTTTTAGATAGATTAGAAGCCCCAAATGATGAATTTGGGGCTTTTTTATTTTCTAGCCATTAAGTTTAAAGTGTTTGATTTTTAAATTTTATTTTCATTTCTGTGATTTTTTTGGATGTTCTGCGAATAATAGCTTGAATGAGTTTTGACATCAACTTATAAATCCTTGTCCAGAGAAAAAGAATATTTCCTCACCAGTATTGAATCCAACAAAGGTATCATCTACAAAGTGGCAAATTCCTATTGCAGGGATACCGATGATAGGGAGGACTTAATCCAAGAAATCATTCTTCAGCTTTGGAAGACTTTCCCAAGCTTTAATTCCGAGTTCAAGCTTAGCACTTGGATGTATAGAATTGCTTTGAATGTCGCGATTTCAGCATACCGGAAGGCAAGTAAGCGAAGTAAGGTTCATCAGCCCCTTTCTGAAACGGCCATTTATTTAGATGAGAATACAGGCGAGCGAAATGAAAACCGTGATTTGTTACAAGCACTGATCCGGGAACTAAAGGAGGTGGATCGGGCGCTTATCCTGCTTTACCTGGATGGCTATTTATATCCAGAGATTGGGCAGATGCTTGGTATTTCAGAAACCAACGTGGCCACAAAGCTCTCTCGCATCAAGCAACAATTAAAAAGAAAATTTACTGCTCAATAAGGGAAATCATGGAAGATATAGAACTACAGCAAATATGGAAATCTTACGATCAAAGGCTTCAGGAGCAATTGGTTTTCAGTCGAAAAAATGCGTTCGAGATTACTAAAATGAAGGTAAAAAGTGAATTGACGGGTATGCGTCCTATCAAAATATTTACAGTTTTGCTGGGGATACTTTGGGTACTTTTTTTAGATGTTATATTTATTAATCTGTTTTCAGCAGCGAATTTATTTTTCCTCGTTTCAGCAGGTTTTATCTCTTTGGTAAACAAGGTTGCTGTTGGAATTTATCTCTATCAGTTGATTTTGATTTCTTCAGTAAACATCAATTCACCAATAATTGGTACACAAAAAAAGATAGCGGGACTAGTAACATCTACACTTTGGGTAACGAGAATTCTGATGTTGCAACTCCCATTTTGGACTATATTCTTTCTAAGTTCTTCTGAGATTGGAACTGGAAACCTTCTATTTTGGGTAATTCAAGTGCTTGTTACCATAGCATTTGCAGGACTTGCTATCTGGCTGTATATCAATATTCGATATGAAAACCGTGACAAGCGTTGGTTTAAATTCTTATTTGGCAGCTATGAATGGGGTCCTATTATGAAAGCCCGAGAAATGCTCATTCAGATTGAAGAATATAAAGAAACCAACAGCTGATTATCCTTTTTTGCTAACAAACATCTGAGTTCTTAATTACTTAGAAAAAAATAGCCGTGTGATTAATATGCCATTTTGATTTGCATCTCCAGCATCGTTTTCTACTGCTGAAGTGACGTAAACTAGGTTCCACCCCTCCTTCACCATGCTGTTGATTTTAGAAGAAATCATTGCGTCATTAAATGCTACGTTTTTAGGTGCAACCTCAAATCCATCGAATATATTATGCAGTTTTATTTCTTCTAACTTCTCGACTTTGGTATACCTTCCTTCAAGTTCCTTGTTTTTAGCTTTAGATCCGTCTGTTTTAAACGCTGCATACTCAGAGTTATCCACTTCTGTTTGTGAATCAATTATCCTTGACTCACCATTCCCCCTATAGCTAATTGATTCTACAATAGTAACTATTTTGAATTCTGGCTTAGCCGAATTATCAGCGTCTTGAGCATAGGTGTAAGTAGATAGGAAAAATAGAATTGCGAAATAAGAAAGCTGCGATTTCATTGGTCTCTGAGGTTTAATTGCTTCAGAGCTTACGAAAAAATTAACAGGTTAGTTTTTGATTTTATAGCGTCAAAATAAAAAAAAGTAATCCCACGGCTAATACCAAAATCATCTTTTGCGCCTTTTCTTTGATTTCTGGGGTAAGTTTTCGCTGACGGATCACCAAGACAGCCAAACTCAATCCCAACAATTGCAAAGCTAAACCTACGCCGTTTAAAGGCCCCATTGGAGCCTCCAATACCTTGAAATATGAATTCAATAGCGCAAGAAGGCAGAGTGCTATTCCAGTGATCCCAAATAAAAATGAGCGCTGGAGTAAGGTTTTGGGTGGGTGGTTAGTCCATTTCATGGGTTTATAATTTGTTTTTTATTTGCCACATGGAATCTCGCATACCTGATAATTTTCTCAGTGTATGAACTTTGCTTCATGCTCGATTTCATTTTTATAGATTCTAGAATTAGGGCGCAAGATACAAGACTTACCGCCTTCGGTCATGCTTTTAAGAGTTGACTTTGACCTTTTTCAGCCTAGAATCAAAATAGTTGGCTATTTCTTCCCCAGTCAATGCATTCATCGTCATTTCTTTAGTCAGTCCGCCTTTTCTACCAACCAAAACTCCATATTTCATATCGGCGTAACCTTCCATCGCATGGGCATCAGGGTTGATAGAAAGCATTACGCCCTGATCCATCGCATAGCGAACCCATCTCCAATCCAGATCCAGTCTCCATGGATTGGCATTGATCTCGATGACTACATTATTTTCAGCACAAGCATCAATAATAGCTTTGTGGTCAATAGGATAGCCTTGACGGCGTAGAAGAAGTCGTCCAGTCGGATGGCCCAAAATCGTAGTATAAGGGTTTTCTATCGCTGCAATCAATCGCATGGTAGCTCGCTTTATGTCCATGTTTAGAATGGAGTGTACTGACGCTACGATAAAGTCAAAACTTGCCAATACTTCATCTGCATAATCCAGCTTTCCGTCAGATAGGATGTCGCTTTCAATTCCTTTGAAAATGCGGAAAGGTGCCATTTCCTTATTCAAAGCATCGATTTCCTGATGTTGCTTGACGATTTGGTCCTCTGTCAGTCCTCCTGCATAAAAAGCGGTTTTGCTATGGTCTGAGATTCCCAAGTATTCAAACCCAAGATCTCGGCAATACGCTGCCATTTGTCTCAAGCTATGCTTTCCATCGCTGTAGGTGGAGTGATTGTGAAGAATTCCCTTGAGGTCTTTTTCTTCAAGTAATTCTGGGACTTTATTTTCTTTAGCTAGTTCTATTTCTCCATAACCTTCCCTCATCTCAGCTGGAATAAATTGGAGATTATTAATGCTAAAAAAATCTTCTTCTGTAGAATAATCCTTTTTCTGAAGCTTTTGAGCGACTGTATCTTTTTCATCAACCAATGACTCCAAGTGGAGTGGAGCAGCGATAAGCGAGAGTTTTTTCCAAAGAAAATCTTCCTTGGCACAGAAGTGAACTACAACCTTCAACTCGATTTCCTTCAGTTTTCCTCTGAGTGTTCGCGGACCGGAATCGAGCAAAATCCACTCGATGGAGTCCATTGCTTTGATTTTGGATTTTACTGAAGCTAATTCATCGGCAGCGAAAAGAAACTCAGCTTCAGTGATGATTTCCATCTTTCTGGCGAAATCACCAACTATCGCCAAATCAGCATTCGGGGCAATTTCGGTCAAGATTTCTTGAAGTTTCTCGATTGTCTCCTCTATATCTGCATAGAGCCATTTGCCAGCATTGGATGCTTTGAATTCCAGATTTTCTATAATTGTATTTTGAGTCTTTTCTCCAAAGCCTTTGATTTTAGCGACTTTTCCAGATTGACAGGCTTCCATCAGCTCATGGGTGGAGGTGATACCAAGCTCCTCCCAGAGTGTTTTTACTTTCTTTGGTCCCAAGCCTTTGATCTGAAGTACTTCGAGAATTCCCTCTGGTGTTTTAGCAAGTAATTCTTCAAGGAATGGAAATGTATCGGTTTCTTTTAGTTGCTGTATAGCATCCACCATGCTTTTGCCAACACCCTGAATGGCTGCAAGTTCTTTCTCGCTCAATCCCATAATATCCTGATCGCCACGTTCTAAGGAAATCAGCGCACTTTGATAGCTACGTATTTTGAACGGGTTTTCATCGTGCAGTTCCATCAGCTGAATGCTGAGTTTTAGTTTTTTCAGTAGCGTCTTGTGATCCAAAATTTCTCGGGTTGAATTAATACAGTAAGACAAATGTCTTGAAATAAAGTTTCAATTTAAGGGGCTATGGCTTAACTTAAAATTGAAATCTGATATTCTATTACCCTCAGCATTACAAAGCCTAGAAAAGGAGTAAGAATGATTCTTATTTCTAGTCATATTGAACAGAAAGAGTGTATTTACGTTATTCAAGTCAACGACTTTTTAACTTTCAACCAAAAATAAGAATGAAGTATTGGATGGTAAAATCAGAGCCAGGTTCATATTCTTGGAGTGATTTCGTGTCAAAAAATGAAGATATCTGGGATGGTGTGAGGAATTTTCAAGCCCGGAACTATCTGAGAGAAATGCAGTTGGGAGACTTGGTGTTTTTTTATCACAGCGGAAAGGAAAAAGCCATTGTAGGTATTGCAGAGGTGAGTGAGGAGCCATTTCCTGACCCAAAGGATGAAGCTTGGACAGCAGTTAAACTTAAGGTAAAAAGCGACTTGAAAAATGCAATTCCTTTAGCAGCTATAAAAGCCGAGGATAGACTTTCTGAGTTGCCAATGCTGAAACAGTCCCGTTTATCAGTATTGCCAGTAGGAAAAGAGGCCTTTGATTTACTACTAAAAATGGGTTCATGAATTCGAGGATGCCGAAAAGCGGGCCTAGAGGTGTCGCAACACCTTTCGGGATAATCATTCGAGAATCAAATGGCCTTTGTTAGTCAAATATTAATTATATGAAAAAAATATTTCTAGTTCTTTTTCTATCTGTTCTTGGTCATGGGCTATTTGCTCAGGTCAGATTCATTGAACGCTTTGAAGTAGAGTCTGAGTTGGATGCACCTCTATTTGAAATGATTGACTCAGAAGCTGGACTAGTTTGCTTTAGAACACTCCCGGATAAAGGATTGAGTATGAGGCGTGTTTTTCAATACTTTATAGCTGATACTCGTTTGGATTCTAAAGAAGGTGTAATTGAATTTCCTGTTAGAGAGGGGTTCGATATGTTGGGGTACGATATAGATCATAACCAGCTTTTTGTACTTTTTACTCAGGGATTTGCTCTGAATGCTGATAAGTATTTGCTTCAGGTGGATTTAGAGACTAAGCGGGGCCTCGAGTTTGTGATAGATAATGTGCTTGCTATGGAGTTGGTGGAGTTTCTTGTACAGGATCAAAAGGCCATTTTCATGGGTAGTTCTGATAATAGACCAGTTTTACAGATCCATGATTTAGTGACCAAAAGTGTTCATACGCTTCAGGGAATTTATGGAAATGATACGCAGATTCTCCAAATCAAAAAAAATCCTGAGGTCAGATCACTAGAAGTAGTTTTGAGTAGAAAAGGAGCCTATAGAAACCGTGATATCATTATCAATACCTATGATATGGCCGGAAATGTTGTCCAAGAAGTGAAAGTAGATCAGTTTGCAGATCCAGGTCAAGAAATTATTGACGGCATTTTACTTTCCACTGGCAATTACCAAGAGGCAATGATAGGTGCTTTCGGATTGGAGCGAAGGAATTCCTATCAAGGAATGTACATCATGGATATCAATGAATTTGGTGAGTTTGATTTTAAGCTTTACACCTTAGCAGATTTTCCGAATTTTTACAATTACCTCAACGAAAAGACAAAGGGAAAGCGGGATGCCGAAATACTTAAAGAACTTGACAAAGAACGGATACCCAGTATAAACAGCATTTATTCTATTCGAAACGTTCAGCAAACCCCAGATGCTTATTACGTTTATTTTGATCAATACTCAGTCTCTAATAGCAGGTCTGGATTTCAAAATGGAATGTATTCCCCCACGGGCGGCTACAGATATGATAGATGGAGCAGAATGGGTGCTACTACCTTTTCAGACCCCTATTTGGCTAATCGCTTCCCAATGTCTAGTAGCTATCAGACTGTGCCCGAGTACCGATATGTGTCTGCACACTTTGCGAAAGTCGCCAAGACAGGTCAAGTTATTTGGGACAATGCCACTTCTTATAATGAATTCGTGACTACTTATCCGGAAGCATTTGGAGAAGTTGCGGTAGTGGGAGAAGATTTTTACCACATGTATGTGGAAGACCAGATTATTAAGTTGAGTTTTTTCAGAAACGGTGAAAAAATCTTTGAAAATCAAGAGTTTGAATTAGGCTTGGTCAATGAGGAGGAACGTATTCGTGATACAAATCTGGCGAGCTTGAGATTGATTCATTGGTACGATAGATACTTTTTACTTTCAGGTACGCAACGTATTCGATTCTTGAATGATGCTGGAGCAGATGAGATCAGGGAAGTTTACTTTCTTACCAAAATCGTGGTGGATGGGGATTTGTATACTCCAGAAGAACTCCCAGACTAGATTTTATTTTTATATTTACCCTCAAATCTACCCCATGCAAAAAAGGCTTGTCTTAGACGAAGGACAGATTGAGATCATACTCAGGCGATTCTGTCACCAACTGATAGAAAATCACAATGATTTTGACAATACCGTACTTTTGGGCTTGCAGCCTAGAGGTCCAATATTGTTGGACAAAATCGTAAAACTTCTGGAAGAAATTTCCGGGATGAAAGTTCCTTCAGGGTATCTTGATGCTACTTTTCATAGAGATGATTTTCGCAGGAGAGATTATCCACTCAAAGCCAACGAAACCAAAATCAACTTTCTTGTTGAAGGTAAAAAAGTAATATTGGTAGATGATGTGCTCTACAAAGGCAGATCTGTTCGGGCAGCAATGGATGCAATGATCGCATTTGGTAGACCGCAGAAAGTCGAGCTCATGGTGCTAGTAGACCGTAAACTCACCCGGGATTACCCCATCATGCCAGATTATTATGGTGTAAGAGTACATACCCTAGAAAGCCAATACGTGCTAGTGGAATGGCAGCAAAATGGGTGCGAAAAAGACGCAATTTGGATCACAGAGAAAGTTAACCCCTAACCATGTCGCAACTCAGTACCAAACACCTACTTGGAATTAAAAACCTCACTGAGGATGATCTCCAGCTTATTCTGGACACGGCCGCTAACTTCAAAGAAGTGATCAACCGCCCGATCAAAAAAGTGCCTTCTCTCCGTGATATCACCATTGCGAATGTGTTTTTTGAGAATTCTACGCGAACCCGACTTTCCTTTGAGCTAGCAGAAAAAAGGCTTTCTGCCGATGTGGTGAATTTTTCTTCGGCTAATAGCTCGGTGAAAAAGGGGGAGACACTAGTCGATACAGTCAATAATATACTTTCTATGAAAGTGGATATGGTGGTTATGAGGCATTCCAGTCCTGGCGCTCCACATTTTCTTTCTAGAAACGTCAATGCAAACATCATTAACGCCGGAGACGGAACACATGAGCATCCGACACAGGCCTTGCTTGACTCTTTTTCCATCAAAGAAAAACTTGGAGATGTGGCAGGAAAAAAAGTGGCGATCATCGGAGATATCCTACACTCTAGAGTAGCACTCTCCAATATCTTTTGTCTGCAAAAACTCGGTGCTGAAGTGATGGTTTGTGGGCCGATTACCTTGCTTCCAAAATACATTGCCAGTCTAGGCGTGAAAGTAGAATTGGACGTGAAAAAAGCGCTTCAATGGTGCGATGTGGCAAATGTGCTTAGAATCCAGCTCGAAAGACAACAAATCAAGTATTTTCCAAGTTTGCGTGAATATTCCCTTTACTATGGCATCAATAAAAAGTTGTTGAGCCAGCTGGACAAGGAGATCGTGATCATGCATCCTGGTCCAATAAACCGTGGAGTGGAGCTAAGTTCAGATGTAGCAGACTCTGAGCATTCGATTATTCTGGAGCAAGTTCAGAACGGAGTTGCCGTTAGAATGGCAGTTTTGTATTTATTGGCAGGAACAAAAGGCTGATCAATTTGAAATTTCAAATTTGAGATTTCAAATTGCTTCGCGTTAAATCTCAAAATTACTTTTATGCTAAGTGTAACCAATCTGGTGAAAACCTACGGCAAGCAGAATGCTGTCAATGATATCACATTTGAACTCCAAGGAGGAGAAGTAGTCGGGTTACTCGGACCAAATGGAGCTGGAAAAAGTACGACTATGAAGTGCATTGTTGGCTTGCTTCGCAAAACTTCCGGAGAAATCACACTGGGTGGATATGATCATTTAAGCGTGGAGGCCAAGCGTCTTTTTAGTTATATCCCGGAGACTCCTTATGTCTATGATTTGCTCACCGTCCAAGAACACATGCAATTTGTAGCGCAAGCCTATGGGGTGAAAGAGTGGCGAGGAAAAGCGGGTGAATACTTGGAACTTTTTGAGTTGGCGGATAAAAAAGATAAACTTGGACGCGATTTGTCTAAAGGAATGCGGCAAAAAGTATCGATTTGTTGTGCATTACTTCCAGATCCGCAAGTGCTATTTTTTGATGAGCCGATGATTGGATTAGATCCTAAGGCGATTAAAAATACCAAGAAAGTTTTTAGAGAATTGAAGGAAGCTGGTAAGACTATTCTGGTCAGTACGCACTTGATTGACAGTGTTGAGGCTATTGCGGATCGGGTGATGATTCTGAAAGATGGGAATATTGTCGGAAATGACACAGTGGCAAACTTGAAGATACAATCACTCCAAGGTGAGGGAACCACGCTGGAAGATCTGTTTTTAGAAATGACCAAAGATGAATGAAATCCGGCTGTTGTTCAGAAAGGATATCCTCATTCTGATCAATAATATCAAACTTATTCTTAAAAATCCGCTCCGACTCTTACCATATGCAGGTATAGCTGGTTACATATTCTTTATGTATTGGCTGCGCTTAAAAAACAGGGACGATGATGCCTCCACCCAGGAAATGCCTGAATTGGATCTCAATGGCATCCCGGAGGTAAATTTCGCACTGCAGAATATCATTGGCGGCGTGACGATATTGGCTTTGGTTATTTTGATTTATCAGCTATTCAGAGCCACAAAAAATAATGTCAGCTTCTTCAAAATGGCTGATGTAAACTTGCTTTTTACTGCGCCGGTCAAGCCAGAGAATATCCTGATTTACTACATGGCAAGGTCTATTTTACCCTCTTTAGGTGGAGCTATCATCTTTGTGGGGTATGCTTCGAGCCAAGCTATTGACACGTTTGAGATGACAGTAGCGAATTTTACCTTTCTGGTTTTAGCTGCTGGTTTATTTTTCTTCATCGTATCTCCTATCAAATTCCTGGTCTATACCCTGAACTCCAAGTACGATGTGATGGAATATATCCGTACAGGTGTAATAGTCTTAGCAGTTTTACTGTCCAGCATGATTGTAATTCCAGGCTTGATGGCAGAGAAATTCTGGATGGGAATGTTCGCCTGGGTCACCTCTCCATGGTTTGATTTCTTTCCAATAGTCGGCTGGAGTAGAGGCATTGCAAGTTACTTGGTGCATGGAAATGCAATTATTTCCATTGGCTTTATCCTGCTTTATGGGATTTCCTATTTCGTGATTTTAAAATTGGTGATTAGATTTTCGGGATATTACTACGAAGATGTCTTGGAGGCTACCAAATCCAACGAGGAGAAGCTGGAGAAAGTAAAAGGAAAGAAGGAAGTTGGAGAAAGTTCATACAGTTTGAACACCAAGAAAAAGCTTGCGTTGCCGGACTTTGGATCCGGTGCAAAAGCATTTTATTGGAGAAATTACGTACACAGTTCCAGACAGGATTTCCATCCGCTTTTTGGATTGTATTCCCTGATCATGGTGGGAATAGGAATAGTACTGGCTTGCTTGTCTCTTTTTGAATGGTTTTCACACTATGTGTTCTATGGCTATCTCCTTATTTTGCTGTTTATCTACTTCTTTGCTGGCATAGGCCGCGCAAATGTAGGAGACTTGAAAAAGCCATTTTTCATCCTGATTCCGGCTACTTGGACTTCGAAGTTTTGGAATATGATCAAATTGGATATTTTGCAGATCACCTTGTTTTGTTTGGCATTGATTATCCCTTCCGTCCTGATAGCGGGATTAAATTGGTTTATTATCCCTTTGTTTTTATTTGCTACCCTAGAGCTTTACCTGGTTGGATTTGGGATCAATATCATTCCCCAGATCGCTTTGGATGAAGGCTGGGATCGGAAGTTGATCAAACCCTTTATGATCGGTGGCATTTTGGTATTCGGATTAATACCAGCTCTAGTTTTCAGTATAGTAGCCTTTATTATTTCCAAGCAATTCGTCTGGGCACTTTTCGGCGGGACGTTTGGAATGTTTTTCGTAGCTGCTATTTTGATGCATGTGACGCTGGATGTGATGAAGCGATTGGAGTTTAAGGAGGTATAAACAAGTCTCACTATTCAGTTTTTCAGTTGCAGAAAATTAATTCTCTTTTTCATAACTGGTTTGACAAGGCAGAATTTTATTCTGTTTTAATTTTCCTATAATCGCATCCCCCAGAAAATTCCTTTATTTTTGGTTACAGAATAGGACCAAATGTAACCGACTATGATCTACAACTCAATCATTGATACCATCGGGAATACTCCGATGATCCGTTTAAACAAGCTTGCACAACACATCAAAGGAGAAGTCCTCGTGAAGGTAGAATACTTCAATCCAGGCAACTCCATGAAGGATCGTATGGCGATCAAAATGGTAGAAGATGCCGAAAAGGCCGGTTTGCTCAAGCCTGGCGGGACGATTATCGAAGGTACTTCAGGGAATACCGGGATGGGATTGGCACTGGCCGCTGTCGCTAAAGGATACAAATGTATTTTCACCATGGCAGATAAGCAGTCAAAGGAAAAAATCGATATTCTTAAAGCCGTTGGCGCAGAAGTGATCGTTTGTCCTACAAACGTTTCCCCAGAAGATCCAAGATCCTATTACTCTATCGCTAGGAAATTGAATCAAGATATTCCGAATTCCTTCTACCCCAATCAATACGATAACCTATCCAATACAGCCGCTCACTATGAGACTACTGGACCTGAAATCTGGAATGACACTGATGGAAAAATCACTCATTATGCTGCTGGAGTAGGAACTGGCGGTTCTATGTGTGGAACCGCTCAGTATCTGAAAGAGCAAAATCCAAATGTGGTGACTGTTGGAATTGATACCTATGGTTCGGTTTTTAAGAAATATAAAGAGACTGGAATTTTTGACGAGAAGGAAGTTTATCCGTATCTGACTGAAGGAATTGGCGAAGACATACTTCCAAAGAATGTGAACTTTGATATGATCGATCACTTTGTGAAAGTGACGGACAAGGATTCCGCTGTGATGACACGGAGATTGGCTAGAGAAGAAGGCTTGTTTGTGGGTTGGTCCTGTGGATCAGCTGTTCATGGAGCATTGGAGTGGGCAAAAGATAACTTGAAGGAAGGTGATCAGATGGTGATTATTTTGCCGGATCACGGAACTCGCTACCTAGGAAAAGTCTATAATGACGAATGGATGAGAAACCATGGCTTTTTGGAAGATAAGACGTTCTCAACTGCCCGGGATATCATTGCGCAGCGAAATGGAGCCTATTCTTTGGTTTCTACGCTAAAAACTGATTCAGTGAAAAGTGCGATAGGCCTGATGAATAAAACCAGTGTTTCGCAGATTCCAGTAATGGAAAATGACGAAGTAGTAGGGAGCTTGACAGACAATAAACTGCTTGCTAGAATCATCGATAATCCCGCTTTGAAAGATGCGAATGTCGCTGATGTGATGGAGGACTCCATGCATTTTGTAGCACTAGACAGCACGTTGGATGTACTTTCTTCAATGGTGGAAAAGGAAAAAGCAGTGCTCGTAAGAGATACTCAAAACCAGATTCATATCATCACTAAGCATGATATTTTAGAGGCTTTCACGAAGTAAATACGATAAATGAATCAAGCTAAAATTCAGCGGATCATAGATTCGGGAGTAGATTTTAATATTGGAGACATAATTGAAAAGGCCTGGGAGATGTTCAAATCCCGGGCTTTATTCCATATTGGCTTTATGTTTTTGGTAGGTGCTATTCAGGCTGGATTTGCGGTATACCTAAAAGACTATACCTTCCTCTACAGCATCTTCTTGGCTCCGCCGCTAGTCTGTGGCTTTTACTTGGTTGCTAATCGACAAAGCCAAAAAGAGTATCTTGATTTCCAGAATTTTTTCGATGGGTTTAAGTATTGGTGGGATCTGGTTATTACCAATTTGATCAGTTCTATTTTAATCGTTGGGGGTATAGTACTCCTTATAGTTCCTGGGGTTTACCTTCTTGTAGGTTATTTATTCTGTCTCTTGTTTGTGATTTTCGGAGGTTTTGATTTTTGGACCTCAATGGAGCTCAGTCGTAAACTGATTCAAACAAATTGGCTTAAGTTTTTCCTTTTCCTTTTAGTTCTTCTGGCCCTCAATATTGCTGGATTTCTTTTTTTTATCGTTGGGCTATTTGTTACCATTCCTATGAGCTATTTGTCAGTTTATATTCTTTTCGAAGAATTGACTATTGATGCTATTGAGGAGGAGCCGAAGGACCCGATTATTCATTTGTGAGAATCATCGCTTTTAACCTGGCGCGGCACTTTTCCGAAAGCTCGTTTACTGAAGTTTCAGAAATCTCCATCGGATAAATTGGCTTAGAAAAGTAGATTTTCACTTTGCCGGGGCTGATTAAAAGTGATCCTTTTTTCATGACCTTATTTGCTCCGATTACAGCAATTGGCAGGATAGGAATCCCTGTTTCTTCTGAAAGCCGAAAAGCCCCCGATTTGAATGGCAAAAGTACGGCATCACTGGCATTTCTTGTTCCCTCAGGAGCAACCACCGCGGAAATTCCTTGCTTAAGAAAAGTCACCAACTGATCAACACTCTTTCTTCTTGATTCAGAATCTGTTCTATCTACCCAGATGGCTACTTTGCCCACTACCCATCCAAAAAATGGAATTTTGGATAATTCTTTCTTTCCCAAAGCCCGAACTTGCTGGGGTATAGCAAGCGGAATGATGGCAGCATCTAAAAAGGAAGTATGGTTGAAAATATAGATGTAAGGCCGATTGCGATCAATCAGGTCCCTGTCGTGGAACTCGAAGCGAATTCCAGAGCCGAAAGACCAAATTCTCGCCCAAATACGAATAAACAGAAAGGATACATTACCACCGGCTGGACTAATGCTTAAAGGGAGTACGATAAAGGCTCCGAGGATGATTAGAAGAGTAAAGAATAGTAGGATAGAATAGGCAGTAAATAGTATGCGGATGATTTTTATCATACAGAGAAAATGGTAATTTTGAGTATAAATTTAATCTTCACTCTTTGCTTGCAGGAGCCTCCGAGCGTTCGGGGGCTCTGTTTTTTTTAGAAGCTTCGAAAAGATAGATAGATTTTACAGGAAATTGTTTTTGATCATACATTGCCTATCTTAGCAGAGTGAAATTTAAAGAAGTATTTCAATACAATAATTTCAAGTGAATCCAACTCCAAGAACTTTCATTCATCATTCTCACTACCATCTTCAATGAAGGAATAGGATGACTATGAATTTTTGGTAAAAATAAATAGAGGCCTATTCCTAGTGGAATGGGCCTTTTTTTGGTTTTAGGCCAGTTATGCTGCTTCTCCAGAAGCAGCATCTGAATATATGATTATCGTCCTGCTTCTGGAGAAGCAGGACAACCGAATAAGTAACTATAGAATATACCCAAATACCATGAACACTAACATCAAACAAAAAAACTGGGTCTTCAGTGACCCTAGACTTCAAAACCTTAAGCAGGAGTACGACACCTACACGCCTGAGGACTTTAAAGTATGGAAAATTCTTTTCGAGAGACAGATGCCAAATCTCCCTAAAGCGGCTTCCAAAGCGTACCTAGAAGGAGTTGAGATGGTTGATTTTAGCGCCCATAAAATCGCCAATTTTGAGGAGTTGAATCAGATTTTGGCTAATAATACGGGTTGGGAAGTGCAAGTGGTACCAGGTCTAATCGATGATGATCTATTTTTTGGCTTGCTGAATAACAGGAGGTTTCCCTCTTCTACATGGCTTCGCACCATGGAGCAGCTCGATTATTTGGAAGAGCCCGATATGTTTCATGATGCTTTTGCGCATATGCCCTTACTGACAAATCAGCCCTATGTAGACTTTCTGGAAAACCTCTCTGGGATAGCGTTGAAGCACATAGATAACCCTTGGGCGATTCAGTTACTGAGTAGAATTTATTGGTTTACGATAGAGTTTGGTCTGATCCGTGAGGATGGTGAGTTAAAAATATACGGTGCAGGTATCCTAAGTTCGGCTGGAGAGACTAAATTCAGCCTTTCAAATGAACCAGCGCATCTGGAATATGATGTGCGGAAGATTATGAATCAGGAATACTGGAAAGATCGCTTTCAGGATAAATACTTTGTGATTGAGAGTTACGAGCAACTTTACGAGTCCCTTCCAGAGATAGAAGAAGTGCTGGAGGAGATGCTTTTAGAGAAAAGACAATAGACATTAGACGCTAGACATAAGATGTTGCAGTCTTAGGTCTAGCTTTATTTTTGAATATCTGGAAAATCGAATAATGACTGAGTACGAATTAGAACGGAAGAAGAAATTGATTGGAGATTTGGTGAGTAATTCAAGAAGAATTTTAAGCAACGAAATCGCTTTCCCTTTGGGAATTCACATTATGGCTAAAATTTTCAGATGGATAATTGATATTGAACCTTTGAATTTTAATTCACAGGAATTTATTGAAGACGACAACCAGCTAGATGATTATCCTCTGGGGTCAGATAGGTTGAAATATAAAATTGATATACTCATCAAATACGAAAAAGAGATAATTGAATTGAATGAACTGTATCGATCGAAATTGATGAGATTGAGTAAAGATATAATTGATAAATATGCTATTTGACTAAGATAAGATCAAAGAGGATCATAGTCTTGAATCTTTTGTCTTGTGTCTAGCATCTTGAATCTTAAAAATGAAAATAGCAGTAATAAAATATAACTCAGGCAATGTGCAGTCGGTGCTCTATGCTTTGGAGAGGCTAGGTGCAAACGCTGAATTGACGGATGATCCAGAAGTAATCCGAACAGCAGACAAAGTAATTTTTCCAGGGCAAGGAGAAGCAAGTACAGCAATGCGGTACTTGAAGGGGCGAAAGCTTGATACCTTGATCAAAGACCTGAAACAGCCTTTTCTAGGTGTTTGTCTGGGTTTGCAGTTGCTTTGTGAGCATTCTGAGGAAAATGATACGGAATGCTTGGGGATCTTTCCTGTAAAAGTAAAGCGCTTTGTGCCGGAGAATTCCCAGGAATTCAAGGTGCCACATGTGGGCTGGAATGAATTGGAGAATCTGGCCGACAATCCATTGTTGATAGATTTACCAGCCAACCCTTTTGTGTATTACGTGCATAGCTTTTATGCGGAGGTGAGTGAGTTTACCATCGCCCAGACGCATTACATCCATGACTTCTCAGGCATTCTCCATCGGGATAACTACTATGCCATCCAAGCCCACCCGGAGAAAAGTGGTTTGGTAGGAGAGAAGTTGTTGGAGAATTTTATTTCTCTTTAAAATATTGTAATGACACTTCGACTTCGCTCAGTGTGACAAGCGCTATGCCCTTTTCAAACGTTCGATAAATGTCAGGCTGAGCGAAGTCGAAGCCCTACTAATAATATAATCTTTCAATTTTAGAATTTTCCAATCTTTCAATCCAAATGCAAATAATCCCAGCAATCGACCTCATCGGAGGAAAATGTGTCCGACTTAGTCAGGGCGATTACAGCAGTAAAAAAGAATACCACGATGACCCGCTGGAAATGGCCAAGCGCTTTGAAGGTGCAGGGATCCAACGACTGCATCTGGTAGATTTGGATGGAGCCAAAGCCAAGAAAATCGTAAATGCGGATGTACTTCAGCGAATCAGCTCAGGTACGAGTTTGGAGGTTGACTTTGGTGGAGGAATCCAAGCTGATGAGGAAATAGAAAGGGCTTTTGAGTTAGGCGCCAGGCAAGTGACAGGTGGAAGTATTGCCGTAAAGAATCCTGAGCTATTTCAGGCTTGGATCAAAACTTACGGATCTGAAAAAATCATCTTAGGAGCTGACGCAAAGGATAGAAAAATAGCTGTTGGGGGTTGGGAAGAGACTACTTCAGTGGATTTGATTCCTTTTATCAAAGACTATGTGGCAAAGGGTATTAGCTATGTGATCTGTACCGATGTAGCGAAAGATGGTTTGCTTCAGGGGCCTTCAGTTGATTTATATATAGATATTTTGAAAGAGATTCCAGGTGTGAAATTAATCGCAAGTGGCGGTGTTTCGTCTGTGAAAGATTTAGAAGAACTGGAGAAAATAGGTGTATATGGGACGATTGTTGGAAAAGCGTATTACGAGGGAAGAGTGACATTGGAGGAATTGGCAGCTTTTGTTTGATTTACTAGTGTATTTACGAATTACGAGTTTGGATTTACGAGATTAAACTGAACTTCAATCCTCTTTTTCTAAAGTATAGTTTTTTGAATGGTTATAGATAGGGAAGAAAGTTAATGCTACGATTGAGGTCGTAAATCGTAATTTCAAATAATGAATGAAGAACGCCGAATAATGAATAGTGAAGTATTGAGAACTACAATATGTTAACAAAGAGAATAATCCCCTGCCTGGACATCAAAGAAGGCAGAACAGTCAAAGGAGTGAACTTTGTAGAGCTTCGTGATGCGGGTGATCCGGTGGAGTTAGCGAAGATCTACTCTGACGAAGGAGCTGACGAATTAGTGTTTTTGGATATCACTGCAACCGTAGATAAGCGTAAAACCTTAGCCGAACTCGTGACTAAAGTTGCTAAAGCAATCAATATTCCTTTTACAGTAGGCGGCGGAATTTCTACTATTGAAGATGTGAAAGTGCTCTTGAACGCAGGAGCTGACAAGATTTCCATTAATTCTTCCGCTGTGAAAAACCCTCAAATCATTAACGAAATGGCAGCTGAGTTTGGCTCTCAATGTATCGTCGTGGCAATTGACACAAGAAATGTGGATGGGATTGACTTTGTACATACGCACGGTGGCAGACAAGCTACTTTACTGAAGACTCAAGCTTGGGCACAAGAGGTTTGCGATCGAGGTGCTGGAGAGATCTTATTGACCTCTATGGATCACGATGGTACGAAGGCTGGCTTCTCCAATGAGTTGCTTGCAGAGATATCTTCTGCACTTTCCATTCCTGTAATTGCTTCAGGTGGAGCCGGGACAATGGCACATTTCAAGGATGTGTTTACCTTTGGCAAAGCAGACGCGGCTTTGGCAGCAAGCATTTTTCACTTTAAAGAAATAGGAATTCCTGAGTTAAAGAGATATTTAGTGGATGAAAAAGTGAGTATTAGGAAATGAGGTAACCTTTGAGGTCTATAAGACCTCGAAGGTTTGCGTAATAAAAAGGAAAGAATTATAAGTAGTCAAAACCTTCGGGGTTTTGGAAACCCCAAAGGTTAGAAAGGATATGAATATAGATTTTAAGAAAATGGATGGCTTAATCCCGGCCATAGTTCAGGATGCGATCAGCGGGAAAGTGCTGATGCAAGGCTATATGAATGAGGAGGCTGTTGCCAAGACTAATGAAACAGGAATGGTAACTTTCTTTAGCCGAAGTAAAAATCGCCTTTGGACAAAGGGAGAAACTTCCGGGAATTTCATGGAGTTGGTGAGTATGGCTTCTGATTGTGACAATGATTCAATATTGGTGAAAGCCAATCCCCGAGGTCCAGTTTGTCACACTGGAGCAGATACTTGTTTTGATGAGGTAAATTCCTCCAAAACTGGTTTTATCGATCAGCTTAGAGCCATTATCAAAGACAGAAAAAACAATCCAACTGATACTTCATACACAGCTTCACTTTTTGCCAAAGGCATTAATAAAGTCGCTCAGAAAGTGGGAGAGGAAGCTGTAGAGATCGTGATCGAAGCCAAAGATGACAACAAGGAGCTATTTATGGGTGAGGCTGCGGATTTGCTTTACCATTACCTGGTTTTGCTGGAAGCGAAAGGCTATGAATTAGACGAAGTGATGGATGTCCTCATCGATCGTCATCAGAAAAAGTAAGATTCGATATTTAGTGGTTTGTGGAGACACAAACCACGACTAACTTTGGGGGCTAGTTCATGATCAGGCCTTTTATTTAGTAAGCTGGGAATTCCTGCTTCAAACCCTTAAACTGATCAATCATTTCCCATTTTGGTCTGTAATAAGTATTCAGAAGTCTTCCTCCAACGGCACCATTTTCAATAACATTCAGTGCAGCAGCTAAGCGAAGATCAGCTTGATTACCCCAGTTGAATTGAGGAGAATCGCCCACCAAAAAATCAGCAGGAAATCCATCAAAATAATCAGCTTTGCCCTCAGCATTTGCAGTAGCAAATGTAATAGGGACTAGCTCTACATTGTTGTCTTTGAGGGTATTGTAGTAGCTCGAAAGTGGGAAAGAACCCACTGGCTTACCAAAAGTGTTATCTCCGACTAAGGTAATATCAACGTACGGGTTCAATGAATTAATGACCAATTCGGACGCTGAGGCAGAGCCTCTAGAAGTAATGAAGATCAAGTTGTCCAAATTCAAACTTCCGATTTTCTTGAAATTCACAGATTTCTCAAGATTAGTTTTCAAGGAATTCAGCTTATTCGTGTACATTAATTTGTTCGAATTGGAAGCCTGAATCAGGTAATTATTGATTTGCTCTGCGACTGCCACCGAACCTCCGCCATTGTATCTCAAGTCAATGATCAACTCATCAATTCCTGCATCTGTGAAAAATGCCATTGATTCATCTACCTCTAGACTTTTGGTAGGAGACTGACCTGCTGTAGCTTTAAAACTTTGGTACACCCAATACCCAACTTTTTTACCGTTGACATCTATGACTTCTTGATGCAATACCGAGTTGGATTGGTACTCTGCTTTTACATTTGATCTAGTGGTAATAGAACCATCCGGTAATTTGAAGGTGAAGGAATTTGTGATCCCTGGATCGGTAGGCCCAAGTTGAAAATCATATCCTCCGGAGGCTGTTTTGTAGGCTGATAAGGGTTTTCCATTAATTTCTAAAATTTCCCAGCCACGCTGCCAGCCATCAAGACCTGCGGGAGCTTGATCATAAACAAAAGTTAAATATAATCTCTCCGTGGCATCGAAAGCAAAGCCAAAGCCATGGCCAGCATTTCTTCCTACAAATGCATTATTAAACGCTTCCTGTGTAGTGAGATAGGAGAATCTATCGAGTGGCTTGAAAATAATTGCATTCAGTAATTCCTCATTTGAAGCATAATCAGCTGTGTTGACTACAGCCGGGAGTTCCTGATTCCAGAAATACCATTCTTGCATAGCTTCAAAAATAGCACCTCTCACTAGATCGGATTGAGGGTCAGGAACGATCTCCTCTTTATCACGGCATGACCAAAAGAGAATGATTACTAGTCCGAAAATCCATTTTGAGTTTTTCATAAGGCCATGCTTAGCTGTTAACTTTATTAACTACGAGTGAGAGGTGCTTTTAGATTTAGATTAGATAGCGATATCGTAAACTTGGACTTTTTTCCACATATGTGAATACTTTTCTATAAACTCTAAATGTGTAGGATCTGTTTGGTATACCAACTGATCTTCCAAACTGTCAAAATATGCAGTGCAAGCGACTTGAAAGCTATGGTCCACTACGTTTCTATCCTCTGTGGCTGCAGGTGTGCCTGCGATGAATTTGCCAACAGTTTTGCAACGACCAAGCATAGGAACAGCTTCAGTAAGAAATTCTTGTGTATTGGCAGTGTCGTGAAGCCAAAAATATACTTGATGAATCATTTTTTGTTTTGCCATTTCTTTAGCGATTGTGGTTATAGGTAAGACAGCGGTGGCACCTGCCACGCCGATTGTTTTAATAAATTGTCGTCTTGTCTTCATTTGATTTGATTTTAGGCTTAAGGCTTAGAAGGTTTATTCTTACGGGCAAATATCGGTTTGAACCGTGATTCTAAAGATAAATATTTAAATTACTTTTAGATAATAGGTGAGTATTTAGCCTTCTATTTCCAAAATTAACCTCTTTTTAATATTAATAATCAGCAGCATGAATTACAGAACTTTAGGCAAAACCGGTTGGAAAATTTCTGAGATAGGTTTGGGAACTTGGCAAGTAGGTGGTGGCTGGGGGTCTCCTTTTGATCCGAAAGTAGCCGAAGATATTCTACATGCTGCATTTGATAGGGGGATTAATTTTATCGATACGGCGGATGTGTATGATGCGGGACTCAGCGAGGCAGCGGTAGGAGAGGCTGTAAGACAAAGATCAGAGAAGATCTATGTGGCTACCAAATGTGGAAGGCGCATCCAACCGCATATCAATGAAACGTATTCTGTCGAAAAACTACGTCGCCATGTGGAGGATAGCTTGCGGAATACTGGTTTGAATCGCCTGGATTTGATTCAGCTGCATTGCCCGCCTACTTCGGTATACAAGCGAGATGAGGTTTTTGGGTTGTTTGAGAAGTTGAGAGCGGAAGGGAAAATCGCAGCTATGGGTGTCAGTGTGGAGAAAGTAGAGGAGGCCAAGATGGCCATGGAATATGATGTGGTATCTACAGTTCAGGTGATTTTTAATATGTTCCGGCAAAAACCAGCCGAAGAACTTTTTAGGCTTGCGTTTGCCAAAAACATAGGATTGATCGTCCGGGTACCTTTGGCGAGTGGGTTACTTTCAGGGAAAATAACACCTGAAACAACTTTCTCAAAAGATGATCACCGACATTTCAATCGGGATGGAAAAGCATTTGATAAGGGCGAAACTTTCTCTGGAGTTCCGTTGGAAAAAGCATTTCCTGCGATTGAGGAGTTGAGGAGCGTGTTTGAAGGAGAAGGAGCTTTAGCTGCGATTGCACTGCGATGGATTCTAATGTACGATGAGGTAAGTGTAGTGATCCCTGGAGCCTCTAAATCGTCACAACTGGAATCAAATGTCAATGCTGGACAACTTCCACCCTTGACTAATGAGCAAATGCTTGCTGTAAAGACCATTTACGACAAGTATATCAGAGAAGAGGTTCATCAGTTTTGGTAAATAAAAACTAACTATAATTTATGATTGGAATTAAACAAACTGGCCTGATAGCGATACTATTGTTCATTTGTGCCTCTGTTGCCAACGCGCAAAATACTACGATTTCTGTAGAAGGTACTGGAGAAATAAGTGAAAAACCTGATGTGGGATTTTTGAATATTACTATCGAGACCAAAGCTGCCAAATTTGGAAATGCAATTTCTCAGCTCAATTCGAAGACCGATAGTTTGTATTTAATACTTTCTGACATGGGGTTTGAACAAGAAAATATCAAAACCTCAAATTTCAATGTCCGGGAAAATTTTATTTTCAATAATAATATACGATCCAAAGATGGTTTTATTGGGGTTCAGCGCATTGAAGCTGAATTTCCTTTTTCCAAAGAACAGCTAGGTACTATCATCAACCGCTTTGCAGAGGGAGAAACCAGCGTACAGTTTGATTTTAGCTTTGGGCTGTCAGATTCTAAAATGGAGGAGCTTAAAAAAGCACTCATTAAAAATGCTATTCAGGATGCAACTATCAAGGCCGAACTAATTGCTCAGAATACTGGAAAAGTGCTCGGGCAGATGGAGGAAATAAATTATTCCAGGGCAAATCCATTTTATCGAACAGCCCTAAAAGAGACTGTGGTAGGCTACGGCAGTAGTCAGGGTCAGTCAGCAGGATTTGAAATCAAGGATGTCAATTTAACGGACACTATCGTGATAACGTGGAGTATGAAATGATACTTCTCCAATTCATCCCGAGATTCAATTCTGAAAATTATAGTCCTACAGAAATTCATCTAGCGCCATAAAAAAAAATCCCTCAAACTTTCGTATGAGGGATTTCTATATCCTGACTCTAGAATTTTGGTTCTAAAATCTATTAAGCGTCTTTTTTCGCCATTCTGGTTCTTTCGCCTTCGTCCAAATAGATTTTTCTCATTCGGATAGACTTAGGAGTGATTTCTAGGTACTCATCTTTTTGGATGTATTCCATAGACTCTTCCAAAGAGAACTTCTTAGCCGGTACGATTCTCACGTTGTCGTCAGAACCTGAAGCACGCATGTTGGTCAATTTCTTGCCTTTCTGCACATTTACCACAATGTCATTGTCACGGGAGTTTTCACCAATAACCTGACCTGTGTAAAGCTCGTCTCCTGGATCTACGAAGAATGTACCTCTATCCTGAAGTTTGTCAATTGCGTAAGCAGTACACTGACCGCCTTCCATAGAGATCAAGGAACCGTTGGTACGGCCTGGCATATTTCCTTTGAAAGGCTCGTAGGATGTGAACCTGTGGTTCATGATTGCTTCACCCTGAGTAGCGGTAAGCATATTGTTTCTCAAACCGATCAAACCTCTGGAAGGAATGTTGAATTCCAAGTGCTGAAGATCGCCCTTTGGCTCCATGATCAGCAATTCACCTTTACGCTGAGTTGCTAATTCAATCACTTTACCCGCAGTTTCCTGAGGTACATCTACTACCAAGGTCTCGATAGGCTCGCATTTTACACCGTCGATTTCTTTGAAAATTACCTGAGGCTGACCTACCTGAAGTTCGTACCCTTCTCTTCTCATCGTTTCAATCAAAACTGACAAGTGAAGAATACCACGCCCGTAAACCAAGAATTTATCTTCAGAATCAGTTGACTCTACACGTAGTGCCAAGTTTTTCTCAGTCTCTTTCATCAAACGATCTCTCAAGTGACGGGAAGTCACGAATTTTCCTTCTTTACCGAAGAAAGGAGAGTTGTTGATGGTGAAAAGCATATTCATGGTAGGCTCATCGATAGAGATTCTAGCAAGAGCTTCTGGATTTTCCACATCAGCGATAGTATCGCCGATCTCGAAATCTTCGATGCCTGTTACGGCACAGATATCACCAGCACCTACTTCTTCTACTCTTAGCTTACCTAGACCTTCAAATGTATGAAGTTCTTTTACTTTCATTTTTTTGATAGAACCATCAGCTTTCATCAAAGCGATTTGCTGACCTTCTTTGATCGAGCCTCTTTTCACACGACCGATAGCAATTCTACCTACGAAGCTGGAGTAATCCAGAGAGGTGATTTGCATCTGAAGCGTTCCTTCGTCGATTTTTGGAGCAGGAATATGTTCCAAGATTGCATCCAAAAGAGGGAAAATAGTATCTGTAGGGTTTTTCCAATCAGGACCCATCCAGTTTTGCTTAGCTGAACCGTAAAGCGTCTGGAATTCCAACTGCTCTTCGGTAGCGTCCAAATTGAACATCAATTCAAAAACTGACTCATGAACTTCGTCAGGACGACAGTTCTCTTTATCTACTTTATTTACTACGACGATTGGAGTCAGTCCAAGATCAAGTGCCTTACCCAATACAAATCGGGTCTGAGGCATAGGGCCTTCGAATGCATCCACCAAAAGGATCACACCATCAGCCATTTTCAATACTCGCTCTACTTCACCACCGAAATCGGCGTGACCAGGGGTGTCGATAATGTTGATTTTTGCGTCTTTGTAGCGAACGGAAACGTTCTTTGAAAGAATGGTAATTCCTCTTTCACGTTCCAGGTCATTGTTGTCCAGGATTAGATCCTGAAACTGCTGGTTCTCTCTGAAAATCTGAGAAGCGTGAATGATTTTGTCCACGAGTGTAGTCTTGCCGTGGTCAACGTGTGCGATAATCGCGATATTCCGAATATTCTGCATGGTTTGCCTGATTGAAGGCGCAAAAGTACAAATAATATTTTGGAGTAAGGTTACGGAATTATAAAATCTAAGGTTAAAAGTCTGAAATACCGTGAATTGAATAGTGTTCTTGATGTGGCCAGGCTTTTGGCAGCAAGGGTCTACCAATCAATTATGATTCATAAATCGCCTGAAGCTTTTTGGTTTCGGCTATGGATCTGTCCAGAACTCTTGGAAGGAGAAAAACTGATAAGAAAGATAATACAATCATAGCCAGTCCTATTGATGTTCCAATTCCTATCCAAGTAAATTCAATGGGGATGATTGGACTTTCTATATAACGTAATGCATGAATGTTGACTTGCATGGATACATTTAGAATCACGAGCCAATTCGTAGAGTTTTTGAAAACCAGGTAATTTTGCAGGCCTTTGTCGATTTTAAATAAGCGAATGAAAATATAGATTGCACCTATAAAAAAGACCATGACTCCCCAAAATAGAATACTAAATTCATAACCAAATGGTCTGGTGTTCAAACTCAACCAATACAAGATAAAACCGATTCCTGCTGGGTAAATGATTCTATAGCTTGTGAAAAAGGCTCTCAATTCCTCCCAGAAGAATCTTCGATAGCGTTTTTCTATGCTTTTGGTATAAGACTCTGCCAAATCAGAAAACCCAAAGATCCCAAATTCGCTGTGGACTTTTCGAAAGGCATCATCAAGGGCCATTTCGGGCTTTTCCTCCAAAAGCACTTCTACCTTACACGCCACATGATCTAAGATCTCATATTGCAGGTCTATCTCTGGATAACCTTTGGAAGAAATCAGTTTTTTAAGGGTGTCGATTTGGGAAGGGGAGAGTTTCAAGTTGTCCTAACTTTTTTGGTTTGCAACACTACCTCAGAAAGTCCAGCTATATACAGAAGTGAAAGTAAAAAAGTGATCATGTAAATACCGATTTGAGGGGATAGGCCAAGCCAAACTATTAGATCAAGGTTGAGCGCAAATTGAGAAATACAGATCATAAGCCATAGTGTGTTTCCTACAGATAGCGTCTGGGAGTTTTTTAATAGTCCTGCCCAAAACCACATCAATACCAATCCTAGTGTAGTGCTAATGGATATAGTTTTTACGTGCTTTTCTGCAACTTCAGGACTGTATTCAAAGAAATTAATGATGAGTACCCAAACTGCAAACAGTAAAATACCTTTCAATACAACTGATCCTTTCAGCATATTTGAAGCTATGGTTTTAACAAAACCTAAGTGAGAAGCTACCAAAAGCTTCATTTGAAAAGTAGCTGGGTTAATCTCTTTTCTAACTTCTATTAAAGCCCTTTCATAAGGGATTCCTGCTTCCATAGCGTCTTCTACTCTTGACGCAATATGATCCACTAATTCTGCCCTTATATCATCATAATAAATGTTCCCATCAGATAGTGATGATTCGATTTTGGCGATTTGGTCGGCAGTTAGTTTCAATTTGAATGAAGTTTGGATGTATTGTTCATTTCTAATGCTGTGATAAAGGAAGTCAACTTTCTCATATCAGTTTTGATTTAGGTGAGTTAAATGCGACTGCTACCAAGCTGGCGGCATATAGAATTCCGAATAAAGTAAGTATCAGGACTGCATTTGAAAATAGTGGACTTGCTAAAGTCTTATCCTCCAAAAAAATCTTGGGCATAATATATATCCATACATAGACGTTTCCAAAAAGACTAATTCTTTTCGCTACCGATGCAGGCCAACTGCCTATAGGTTTGTGCTTTAGCGTGAAAGGAAGATTTTTTTGAAGAATATATTTTGCGATTATCAACCCAACAGAAACGATGATTAGTAAACTGATTAAGAGCTCAGTTTCTGGGACGACTGCAAAAAACAAAACTACTCCAATCACTACACCTAAAACAACAAGAAATCCTTTCGATCCAAAGTTCCAGAATTTGAGATATGCAATTTGAACAAGATTCATCTGCTTGGATACATTTTTCTCCAACTCCTTATCCATATTCTTTACTACCGACCAAGCAAAGGATTGGTTGAGCTTAGCAATAGCTCGCGGAGATTCCAATTCAGGCGTATTCTCCAATGTTGTGCAGTAGTGATCAAATATTTCCTCATATACTTCTGTATAGCGGATATGAAGACTTTTCAATCGTGTGTGAATCCATTTGAGTTCCTCTTCTGATAGTTTTCTCATATCAATGCGGTTTTAGATTTGATCTTCCAGGCTTCAAAAAGCGTTAGGCTATAACTCGTGTAGATTATAAATAAGCTGAAACTCACCAGAAGAAAGAAAATGCTCTCCATGAAGTTGGGTATGTCAAGGATTTTTGGAACCAAGATCAGCAAGTTGAAAGATGAGGTAAACAAAGAGAGTTGTATCATGATCGTACTTAAATAAGACGATTCGATTCTTTTGTTACTAAGTATTGTTTTCTTGATTTTAGTGACCTTAGTGTATGATTTGTGGTAAATCCATCCAGTCAATAGAACTGTAAAGGCAAGTGGCAAAAGAAGTGATATTGCCTTTGATCTATTATCAATAGTGTCCCAAAAACTGAGTAAGAATACAAGAAAAGCTATAGTTGCAGCAAATCTAGGCCAGGTGAAATAGGTCTTGAAAATTGACCACTGAAGATTGAAGATCTCTTTTTTTGTTGCCTTGATGAATTTCGCTTGAAGCGCGTGGCAATAGGCGTAATTGAATTTTTCTTCCAACTCAAACAGTTCCTCTTCGAATTCCTCTTCCTCAAAATGCTCCAAATGACTCACGTAGTGATCATAGATCTCCAATAGGATTTCTGCCGAAGTCAATTCCTTCGCCGAAATGGCCTTTTTTACTTGTTCAAGTTCCTGTTCGGATAGCTTTCTCATTTCCATTCTAGTTAAAAAATCAGATGTTGAAACCTGGTTTAAGGTCTGGAGTTAGGATTCGTTGGAGATTTTCTACGAAGCCTTGTAGTTCAGACATTTTGCTGGTGACTTCTTTTTGGCCGTTTTGGGTGAGGCTGTAGTATTTCCTTATTCTGTTATCCACCTGCTGGATCTCGGTGCTAAGCAATCCTTCGGCTTCTAACTTATGCAAAGCAGGATAGAGTGCTCCTTCGGTGATTTTGATTTCACCTGCTGTCAGTTCCTTCACCCGCTGGGTGATTTCATAGCCATACATTTTTTCATTCTCCTCCAGAAGTTTGAGGATGATGGTTTGAAGAGAGCCCTTGATCAGATTGTTGTTCGACATGAGATTGCTGTATTACCTAGCTTCTTCAAATATATAAAAATATTATATACATAAGAATCTGAGGTATTATTTTTTATTATCAATCGAACGGCTAGTAGTTATCAGGATTCATGTCAGTCCGAGCGGAGTCGAGGACAAAGTTTTACTAAAGTTGAAAGGCCTTCGACTTCGCTCAGGCTGACATCGCCATCTTTGTTTTATTGTCTTCTCAAACATGAAATAACTGTCAGCCATTTTCTGGATGTTAAATTATCCCATAGTTGATATCTCAAAAAAAACTTTCTTTCTCTACCAATTTTCCACACTTTTCCAAAATGGACTACCAGCAGCTTATAGAAGAAGTGTACCAAGAGGTGCAAGCAGAGAATCTGAAAGGCAAAGTCGCCGACTACATACCTGAAATCGCCAATGTAGATCCAAATCAGTTTGGGATAGCGTTGGTGGACCTCAAAGGCAATGTGTATGGCGTGGGGGATCATCAGAAGCCATTTTCTATACAAAGTATCAGCAAGGTGCATACGCTTACTATGGTTTTTCATCGATTTAATTCCAAACTATGGACGCGGGTGAATGTTGAGCCAAGCGGCGATCCGTTTAATTCTATTGCACAGCTGGAATATGAGAAGGGAATCCCGAGAAACCCATTTATCAACGCGGGAGCTTTGGTGATTACTGATGCGCTGTGCAGCAAGTTCGAAAATCCAATAGATCAAATCACCGACTTCATCAATGAGCTGACAGGGGAGAGCTGCGTGAAAATCAATGCGGATGTCAAGAATTCAGAGATGGCGCACGGGGAGCGTAACACAGCTTTGGCTTATTTTCTGAAATCATTCAAGAACTTTGACAATCCAATCGATGAAGTGTTGGAAGTCTATTTTTCCCACTGCGCTATGGAAATGAGTTGCGTAGATCTCGCAAAATCCTTTTCCTTTCTTGCAAATGATGGGTACTCCATTTTTGCCAACCGTCAGATTCTATCAGAGAGCCATGCAAGACGCGTCAATGCAGTGATGCTAACCTGTGGGTTTTACGATGAAGCAGGAGAATTTGCTTTTAGAGTAGGGATGCCGGGTAAAAGTGGGGTGGGAGGTGGCGTAGCGGCCGTTATGCCGCATAAGTTTAGCATCGCCGTGTGGAGTCCGGAGTTAAATGAAAAGGGGAATTCTGTCAAATCGATTCGGGCTTTAGAGCTTTTGACGGATAAATTGGCCTTCTCCTTATTTTAGATTTCTACCTTCGCAACCTTGCTGTGTAGGTCACCCATCATCATCAAAGCAGCAGAACCATACCATTCTTTCAGATCCATTTTCAGCACGCCAGCTTTAATGGCAGGGTCAGATGCGGTAAGTTCTTGCGCTTCTTCTAAACTCTCGACAGCAAAAAAGAATAGACCTCGCAGTTCCTCATTTCCAAAGAAAGGACCAGCCATCACCATTTTCTCTTCCTTTGCCAAGCGGTTGATATTGGCCATGTGTCCAGCTTGAATCTCTGTTCTTTGCTCTTCGGTATAATCCTGAACTCTATCTCCTCGGTAAAGAAAAGCGATGACATATTTCTTCATTCCATATTCATCGGCACCAACTTCGGTAGCAAGAGCTTCGTCATATTTGGCGGTTTGAGCAAGTGAATAGGAGGTTCCGTAAAGTGAAATAATTAATATAAATAGAAGCTTTTTCATAGGGAATTAAGTTTTTAAATACGTTGCTTTTGTGGAGGAAAGTGAAGCCAAGAATTTGATCGAATGTAGTAATTTATTCCTAATTGAATATGATTTGGTAGACTGGTTGGGCAAGTCAAAAATGTAAATATTTCTCGCTCCACTTTGCCCAAATTGGGATTAGATAGGGGCGGATTGAGTATGGTTCTTACTGTTGATTCAGCTTAATTTTTTCTAGAATCAAAAGGGGAAAATAAATCTTTAACAAGCAAAAGTTAATGGTTTGATGCAGAGTTCTTCACTCATTTTCAGGTTTTCAATGAGGTCTAAAGCTTTTCTTTTTGACTTTTGAATATTTGAAAATAGAAGCAATTTGACAGATAACTTGAAGGGGAAGATCAGGGTATTTCGTCTTTTTATTATCACAGATTTCACAATAACTGTGTCTCAAATCTTAACCAACTAGCTAGGATTTAAGCCTGCTTTGAAGTAGAAAAGCGCTGTCCCAAATACAGAATATTATACTGTAAGGCAAAAGCTCTTTTTCTTACAGCAACTTTCTAGTTCCAAAAAAACATCTACTTGCTTAGTAATCTTTACTTAGTGTTAAATGGTTTAAGTAATTGATTGTATGTGGATTAAAGGTGGTTTAGGGCTAACGTAATTTGCTTGGGCTAAAAAGATTAGATTAGGCTAAAAATCCCGCATCAATGGTTTGCAGAGCTAAGAAGTGTTGGAGAAATTAAAAACTACCTAATTTTAATAAATACCATTAGTAATGTTGTTGTGAGCATTAGTCCGAACTGTATTTGTTTTATTCGTGTTGAGACAACTAATGAGTTTTAATTCAGATTTTTTTAATTTTCGCTTTATTAATCCATCTCCCTAACCATTTCAATTTTGTATGCAATCAACAGCGATCTATAAAATACTTTTGCTTGATGACGATAGGATTCAGAAAATTTTACTTGAGAAAAGACTGATCAAAATTAATCCAGGAATTGAAATTGTTTATTTTGATATGCCTGATAAAGCCTTAGAATATCTGAAGTCTGAATCTGTGGATTTAATTTTGTCGGATTTGAATTTACCTGAAATGAGTGGATGGGAATTCGTGGAAGAGGCTTCTAAATTTAGTCCTGATTCGCGTGTGATTTTACAATCAGGCTCAGTGGACTCGGAGCAATATCAGCGGGCGACTTCGGATATACGAATTAGCGAAATTTTCGAAAAGCCCTTAAGCGAATCTGACTTGAGAGCAATCCTTGGACTTTGAACTATTTTAGAACTATCCTTATCAATAATTTAATTAATTTCGAGCCATCAGAAAGAATGTATGACTGAAAAAGCAGAAGATAGAAAGCCCCTGCTTTCAAAGAAAATAGATAAGTTTTTTACCGGACTGGCGGACGCTTGGAACTTTGTGCGTAGGTTTTTCAAGGAAGTTTTTATACCTCCTTATGAATTTAAAGAGGTGGTGCACCAGTGCTATCGTATTGGTGTAGAATCATTGCCTTTGATTGCGTTGACTGGATTCATCGTAGGTATTGTGTTTACAAATCAATCCCGACCTTCCTTGTCAGAATTTGGTGCAACCTCTTGGCTGCCTTCTTTGATTTCAATTGCAGTAGTTCGCGCGATGGGTCCATTGGTGACGGCATTAATCGCTGCGGGTAAAGTCGGTTCCAGCATCGGAGCAGAGATCGGTTCTATGAAGGTAACCGAGCAGATTGACGCGATGGAAGTTTCGGCTACCAACCCTTTCAAGTTTTTGGTGGTAACTCGCGTATTAGCTACCACCTTTATGATCCCTGTGCTGGTAATGTTTACAGATTTTGTAGCCCTGATGGGGTCTTTTCTAAGTGTGAATGCCAACGAAAATGTGAGTATGCTCACCTTTTTCATTCAGGTTTTTGATGCAATCAGTTTTCTGGATATCATTTCATCCGTATTGAAGGCATTGCTCTTTGGCTTCACTATAGGAATAGTAGGATGTTATAAAGGATATAATTCTTCCAAAGGAACAGAGGGCGTTGGCCGTGCAGCAAATGCTGCGGTGGTCATGGCGATGTTCCTGATATTTATTGAAGAGCTACTGGTTCTTCAGATTGTGAATGCAATTCGAATGATGTAAGCCATGGAAGAGAAAGTAATAGAAGCGCGCAATTTGATGAAGTCATTCGGTGACCTGGATGTACTGAAGGGAGTAGATTTGGATCTGTTAAAAGGGGAAAACCTTGTAGTTTTGGGAAAATCAGGTTCAGGAAAATCTGTCTTGATTAAAATTATGGTAGGTCTTTTGAAGCAGGATTCAGGAGCTATGAAAGTTCTGGGAAAGGATGTGGCAAACCTAGGAGTGAAAGAATTGAACAAGTTAAGATTGAAAATCGGCTTTTCTTTTCAGAATTCAGCACTCTACGACAGTATGACGGTGAAGGAAAACTTGGAGTTTCCTTTAGTCAGAAATATCAAAAACCTGTCAAGAAAGGAAAAAGATAAGAAAATCGAAGGGCTTCTCGATAGTGTGGGCTTACCGCAATCAATCAATCAAATGCCATCCGAACTTTCCGGCGGTCAGAAGAAAAGAATCGGTGTAGCTCGGACGTTAATTCTGGAACCGGAAATAATGCTTTACGATGAGCCTACTGCAGGTCTTGATCCCATCACTTGCATGGATATCAATAATCTGATAGTGCAGGTACGTGAAGAGTACAACACGTCGTCAATTGTGATTACGCACGATTTGACCTGTGCCAAAGTGACTGGGGATCGTCAGGCAGTTTTGTTGGATGGACAGTTTGATGCTGTTGGGACATTTGAAGAAGTATTTCCTCACGCCGAGGACAAACGCATAAAATCATTTTACGATTATAATTTCATCAACTCATGAGAGGGGAAAATAAGAGGTCAGTTATAGTAGGGATATTTGTCTTTTTAGGCATAGCAATCCTGGTAGCAGGTATTCTCACGTTGGGAGGCCAGCAGAAAAAATTTGTAAAAGCAATTCAGCTTAAAGCGGTATTCGATGATATCGGAGGTTTGCAAGCCGGTAATAATATTTGGTTTTCTGGTGTTAAAATCGGTACTGTCCGAAAAATTAATTTCTATGGAGATTCCCAAGTGGAAATAGAGATGAACGTGGAGGAAGAAGTAGTCGAATTCATCAGGAAAGACTCTAAGGCTACAATCAGTTCTGATGGTCTGATCGGTAACAAAATCATTGTGATCTACGGGGGAACCACTTTGGCGCCGCCAGTAGAAGACGGAGACAGACTGGAGTCAGTAATGCCACTGGATACCGATCAGATGATGGAAACACTTCAGGTGAACAATGAGAATTTGGTAGAAATTACAGGGAATCTCAAGAATCTTACAAGTAAACTGGCTGAAGGAGAAGGAATGGTTGGCGCCGCGTTGACAGATTCTCTATTGGCTGAAAGCTTTAGAGCAATAGTCAAAAACCTTGACCAAGCTTCAATCAACAGTAATCGCATGATTGCTGAGCTACAGAGCTTCACTAAAAAGTTGAATCAAGAAGGCAATCTTTTCAACGATCTAGTTACGGATACGACCATGGCTAATGAGCTGAAGCAAACTATGGAAAGTTTCAAACAAACTGCTGCTAATTCAGAGGAAATGACTCAGAAACTGAGTGCAATAACTGATAAGTTTAATGATCCTAATAATTCTTTTGGAATGTTGTTGAACGATCCTGAATTTGCCGAAACCTTGAAAAGCACGCTGGAGAATACAGATTCAGCCACTTACAATCTGAATCGTGGAATGGAAGCACTGGAATATACTTGGCCATTCAATAAAGGCTTTAAGCGTAAGCAAAAAGCTGAAGAAAAAGAGAACAACTAAGAGAAAAAGAAAAGTTGTAGTTAATCGTCCTCAAGCCCGCGGGAAATTTTTTCGCGGGCTTCTTCTTTTTCGGTACCATTTGCTTTCATCGTTTCTGTATCATTTGACAGAGTTAAAACAGCTTTTAAGCTTATTGGGAAATGGTCTGAGCCGATTCCTTTTTGAACTTTCAAGCTAGCCAAACCGAAGTGTTTGCTTAAAAAGATATGGTCCAAAGGCCAACGGAACAAAGGCACTTTTGCATGAAAGGTATTGAATAAGCCTCTTCCTCGGCGAGGATCAGCCATCTCTGAGTTCTTCAAAAATAGCTCCGTAGTATAGCTCCACGCCACATCATTCAAATCTCCGATGACTAAAGAAGGCTTCGGGTTTTCTTTGGATTTTTTTCCTACCATCAATATTTCAGCATCTCGCTCGGTACTTTTTTCATTTTCGCCTGGTACGGGAGGTGTGGGATGAATCGCATATATGGTAATTATTTCCCCATTTCGGAGCTTGATATCCAATTCCAACGAAGGGATTTCTTCATCAATCAGGTAATTTATTACCTGCCGTACGATTTCCATTCGGGTATAGAGTAGTAACCCATAAGTATTGTCTAAGGGGATTTTGACTTGAGCGGGATAGTTTTTTTCTATTTCTGAAAGACCATTTTCCCAGGCTTTATCTGTTTCTACAAAGAATATCAAATCCGGATTTACCTCACGAACCAAGCTTACAGCTTTGCTATATTCCTTATTGTATTGATAGACATTACCTACTAGTATATTTATTCCTGCCTCTTCTGAATAAGGGACGGTTTCTATCATTTTCTTGCCCAATGGAGTGAATGGCCATACTTTGCTAAGAAGATATGCTGAAGTAACCGTTAGTGCGAAAATCCAATAGAAGGGCTCTGGAGTTGATTCTACGGTCAAAGTGAAGGTCCAACAAATAATTAAAATCAAGGTGAAAACAAATTTTTGAAGTCTGGGGTAATCAAATACCCTTATCCACCAAAAGTCTAATTTGACCAAAGGAAAAAATGTAGCTAGAATAAAAAATGCGGTGAATAATCGAAGTATGAATAGCCCCATGAACAGTTTAATTATCTTAAGTTAAATTTAATATGGTAAAATTAAGTGTTGTTTTGGCAGGAATTTGGGACTTAAAGTTAGTCTCAATGGAATCCAAACATGCTAATTTGAGTTATTACATTGGATCCTTTTTTCACTTAAATCCTTTTTTATCATGAGCCAAGACCCGTACCAAATTAAAACCACGCTAAAAACTTCAACTGGTGACCATACTTATTGGAGTTTGGAGAAACTTGAAGCAAGTGGTCACCCAGTAAAGCATTTACCTTTTTCTATTCGAATACTCTTGGAAAATGCGTTACGGAATTTTGATGACTTCGCGATTACAAAGGAGCATCTGGATACGCTGATCAATTGGTCACCAAAACCCTCGGATAAGGATATTCCCTACAAACCAGCCAGAGTGCTGATGCAGGATTTTACAGGAGTACCTGCTGTAGTAGATATCGCTTCATTGAGATCTGAGGCGCAGCGAAAAGGCAAAGACGCAAGCACAATTAATCCTTTGATTCCAGTGGATCTGGTGATTGATCACTCTGTGCAGGTGGATTACTTTGGTACAAATTATAGTTATCAGAAAAATGTAGAAAAGGAGTACGAGCGAAATTCGGAGCGCTACAAATTCCTAAAATGGGCTCAGAAGACCTTTAATAATTTCTCAGTAGTTCCTCCGGGGATGGGGATTTGCCATCAGGTAAATCTTGAATATCTGGCTCAGGGAGTAATTGAGCGGGATGGGATGGTTTTTCCAGATACGCTAGTTGGTACAGATTCTCATACACCGATGGTGAATGGTATCGGCGTAGTCGGTTGGGGAGTAGGAGGAATAGAAGCGGAAGCAGCAATCCTCGGTCAGCCAATTTACTTCATTATGCCAGAAGTGGTAGGGTTGAAGCTCACAGGCAAATTACCAGCAGGTACAACCGCCACAGATATGGTGCTGACCATAACCGAATTGCTGAGAAAGCATGGGGTAGTTGGGAAATTTGTTGAGGTCTTTGGCCCCGGTTTGGATCACCTTTCAGTCCCTGATCGCGCTACGATCTCAAATATGTCCCCTGAGTTTGGCTGTACAGTTTCGTATTTCCCGATTGATGATCGCACACTAGATTATATGGGAAAAACCAACCGGTCAAAGGATCAGATCAAACTGGTTGAAGAGTATTGCAAGTCAAATTTACTTTGGAGAAAAGATGAGGATTTGATCCAATATAGTTCTGTGGTAGAGTTGGATTTGGGAACAGTGGAGTCTACAGTTTCTGGCCCAAAACGTCCTCAGGACAAGATTTTGGTAAGGGACTTTAAGCCAAAATTTGAAGAATTGCTACATTCCGTACACGGTCGAACCTACATCCCTATTGATAAAAGAGAAGAAGTTGCCCGTTTCGTAGAAGAAGGAGGAGGGCAGACAGAAGATCAGTCAGATGCAAAAGCACCGGCTGAAACAGAGATTAAAACGAAAATCAAGAACGGCTTGAAATCAGTTTCTGTCAAGCTTCACAATGACAAGTTCGAACTGTACGATGGCTCCATTGTTATCGCGGCTATTACTTCCTGTACCAATACCTCGAATCCTTCTGTGATGTTAGGAGCAGGTTTGGTTGCCAGAAAAGCTAGGGAATTGGGCGTGGACGTGAAGCCATGGGTGAAAACCTCCTTGGCTCCAGGTTCAAAAGTGGTGACAGATTACTTAGAAAAAGCTGAATTGCTGGAAGATTTGGAAGCATTGAAATTCCATACGGTGGGTTACGGCTGTACATCTTGTATTGGGAATTCAGGTCCACTTCCTAGACATATTGCGCAGGCAGTAGAAGATAATGACATGGTGGTAGCTTCTGTGCTTTCTGGGAATAGAAACTTTGAGGCGAGAGTACACCCGCAAGTGAAAATGAATTACCTCATGTCTCCTATGCTGGTGGTGGTCTATGCCATCGCTGGACGAGTGGACGTGGATTTATATAACGAACCAATTGGCTATGATCCAAATTTGGAACCAGTTTACATGAAGGATATCTGGCCTACAAATGAGGAAATAGCCGAGGTAGCTAGAAAAGTCCTTACTCCGGATGATTATGAAAAAAGCTACGGTGAGATCTTCGAGGGAAATGATATTTGGAAAGAGCTACAAGCAGGCGAGGGAGAAATCTATCCTTGGGATGATACCAGTACTTACATCAAAGAGGCTCCGTTCTTCAAAGGAATTTCAGTTGATGTGCCGGAAGCAAAAGATATAGTAAATGCACGTGTTTTATTGAAATTGGGTGATTCGATTACGACAGACCATATTTCTCCAGCAGGATCATTTAGACCAGACACCCCAGCAGGTAAATACCTGAATGGTCGCGGAGTGGAGCGACCTGATTTCAACTCTTACGGTTCGAGAAGAGGAAATGATGAGGTAATGGTTCGTGGTACTTTTGCCAATGTGCGGATCAAAAATCAATTGAGTACTCAAGAAGGTGGATTTACTACTTATGTTCCTTCCGGGGAAGAAATGAGTGTATTCGAAGCATCCGAAAAATATCAAGCAGCATCAATTCCCTTAGTTGTCTTGGCAGGAAAAGAATATGGTTCAGGATCTTCCCGTGACTGGGCAGCTAAGGGAACCACTTTGTTGGGGGTAAAAGCAGTGATCGCTGAAAGTTATGAGCGTATCCACCGGAGTAACTTGGTAGGAATGGGCGTATTACCACTTCAATTCTTGCCGGGAGAAAATGCCGAGAGCTTAGGCTTAACAGGCAAAGAGGAGTTCAGTATTCTTGGAATTGAATCAGGATTAACTCCAACTCAAAAGTTTCAAGTGATAGTCAAATCAGATTCGCAGGAGAAGAAAATCGAAGTGCTATCTAGATTAGATTCAGAAGTAGAGATTGCTTACTACAAGCATGGAGGGATCTTGAATTATGTGCTGAGAGACTTCTTGAAGGATTAAGAAGCTTGGTGTCAGATGTCCGTTGACCGATGCTGGCTGTAGCAAGAGTTGAACCTCCCTTATGTAATTTTATCTTTTTATGAAAGCATAACCCGCCTGAAATGGCGGGTTTTTGTATTTAGTTGATTTTAAATCGAACGGGCAATCTCACCGTGGAGGTAGTTTTGTTTCCATACATATCAACTGGGGCTATATAACTTGGGTTGTAAGCTTCGACAACACGGATGGCTTCTTTAATCAATGGTTTATAAAGATCATCTTCATTAAGACAGGAAATCTCCGCGACCTCTCCAGCTTCATTGATAACGAGCTGAAGTATTACCGTACCCATTTCTCTTCGATCTCTTGCTTGTTGCGGATATCTTAAGTTTTGAGCTAGAAACCTATGGTAATCACTCATTTCATAATTAGTCTGAATTTCCATGGGATTTTTTTCACTCTCCACAGTAGGTGTTTCTGACTCCCCGAGATAAAATTTGAAATCTTGGCCTGCAAAATATGCCAATCGGGATATTACTTTTTCATCCTCTAAAAATATTCTAACAAAACTTCCATTATCCATATTTTTAAGCTCACTGGAAATCAGATTTTGGAGTGTGTCATACATGGAAATGATAGCCTCATTGTAGCCTAATTCCTCATTGTATTTCTCTTTGGTTTGACTTATCAGTCGGTTTTTGAGGTCGTATATTTTGGAAATGGATGAACTGTCTTGGTCGGTCGTTATAATTTGATTGTATTTATGAGTACCAAAGCTGTCATTAGTAACTGGCTTCAAGCCGCCATCCAACTTGATGATTACTCTTCCTTGAGCTTTGGATTGATTAAGTGCAAGACCACAAAAAACAATCAGTACTAAAGACAATTTGAAGAGCAGTTTGTTTTTCATTCTGGTTGACTAATAGTGAAGTTTAATTATAGTCAAACAAATCTGAAATTGAAAAGCCTATTGATCAAAAGGCTATGATCCACTTTAATCCAAATCCCTTTTATCCCGGAAGATAAACCTTATTTTTGTGACTCATTCCTTTTAAACTAAGAACCGATGAACGCAATTAATCCTACCAAAACGCTTGCATGGGCAAGGCTGCAGCAGCTTGCCGAAGATCATAAAAACATGACTATTTTATCTCAGTTTGAGGAGCAGGGTCGCTTTGATAGCATGAGTTTAACTATGGGAGATATTTTGGTCGATTTTTCTAAAAATAGGCTGAATCAGGATATCATGAAGGCTCTGTTTGACCTAGCTGTTGAATGCAAACTGGACGTGGCAATCGAAGACATGTTCACAGGAAAGCCGATAAATGTCACTGAAGGCAGAGCTGTATTGCACACAGCATTAAGAAATCCAGCTGATGAGGCCGTAGTGCTGGATGGTCATAATATCATGGAAGATGTCTCAGCTGTCTTGAAAAAGATGAAGGCTTTTGCTGACAAGATCCAGAATAAGCAATGGCTAGGCTATACTGGCAAGCCGATCAAATCACTGGTGAATATCGGGATTGGAGGTTCTGACCTTGGGCCAGTGATGGTGACAGAGGCGTTGAAGCCGTTCAAAAACCCGGACATAGAATGTTACTTCGTTTCTAATGTGGATGGAACTCATATCGCGGAAACGCTGAAGAAAGTAGATCCGGAAACCACACTTTTCTTTATTGCATCCAAGACGTTCACCACACAGGAAACTATGACCAACGCGCATACTGCACGTAATTGGTTTTTGGAACATGCAAAGGATGAAGCTGCAGTGGCAAAGCATTTCGTAGCACTTTCCACCAATGCTAAGTCAGTGGAGGCATTTGGAATTGATACCGCCAATATGTTTGAGTTTTGGGATTGGGTAGGAGGAAGATATTCCCTTTGGTCTGCGATCGGTTTGCCGATTGCTTGCACCGTGGGTTTTGATAACTTTGAAAGGCTTTTGGAAGGTGCACATGCTATGGATAAGCATTTCCGCCAATCTCAGTTTGATCGAAATATCCCGGTTGTTCTCGCGGTGATAGGTATTTGGAATACCAATTTCCTAGGTGCAAGTTCTGAGGCGATCCTGCCATACGATCAGTATATGCACCGTTTTGCTGCATATTTCCAGCAGGGAAATATGGAAAGTAATGGCAAATACGTAAGCCGTTCCGGTGAAAAGGTGAATTATACCACAGGACCGATTATCTGGGGAGAGCCAGGCACGAACGGTCAGCATGCTTTTTATCAGTTGATTCATCAGGGTACGCATTTGATTCCTTGTGATTTTATCGCTCCGGCGATTTCTCATAATCCTATAGGAGATCATCATCAGAAGTTGCTTTCTAACTTCTTTGCGCAGACAGAAGCCCTAATGAACGGTAAGTCTCTGGAAGATGTGAAAGCAGAAATGAAAGCCGCTGGTAAATCAGCAGAGGAAATCGAAAAAATTGCTCCTCATAGGGTTTTTGAAGGAAATCGTCCTACCAACTCTATTTTGGTGAAGGAGATTACACCGTTTACACTAGGGGCTTTGATTGCCATGTACGAGCACAAAATTTTTGTGCAGGGTGTGATTTGGGATATTTTCAGCTTTGACCAGTGGGGAGTCGAGCTAGGCAAAGTGCTGGCATCTGGCATTCTTCCAGAGCTCAAAGGAGACGAGGAAGTTACCGCACACGATGACTCCACCAATGGCTTGATCAATGCTTACAAGAAAATGAGAAAGTAATAATTCTCCATGGCCTGTGTCTATCAGACCGAGGTTGAGGAATGAAAACAAAATCCCGACTCTATAAAAGAGTCGGGATTTACTTTTTGTAGTTGAGATACTATGTTTTTAGCATATCAGGCTGCTTATTGACCTCGAAGTTAAACACATCCTTTCTCGAATAATGTCCGACTACGTCAAAGTCTAATTTGCTTTTTGCCAAAACTGAAAAATCCAACTCGGCAATCAGCAGCCCTTCTTCATTCCAAAGTGGTCCAGCCAGGATCTCACCCATAGGTGAAATAATCACACTTCCACCTGAGCTCATGATTTCTGGTTCATCTTTTAAATCATCTTGATATTTCTTTGGATAATCTGACTTACGAACAAATTGGTTAGCTGCCAAAACAAAGCAGCGTCCTTCTAATGCGATGTGCTGCATGGAATTTTGCCAGGATTCCCGGGAATCTGCTGTGGGCGCCAGGTAAATTTCCACTCCTTGATTATACATGGCCATTCGAGCAAGGGGCATGTAGTTTTCCCAGCATATTAGCCCACCAATTTTCCCTAGTTGAGTATCAAAACTTACTAATGTACTTCCATCACTTTCCGCCCATATGTAGCGTTCCAGCCCTGTAGGCTTTAATTTCCTGTGCTTGCCCATCAGTTTGCCGAGGTTGTCAAAATACAGCAAAGAGCAAAAAAGTGATCCGCCAATGCTTTCTTTTTCTGTTATGCCTAAGCCGACAAAAAGATTAGCCTTGTGGATTGCTTCACTGATCTTTCTTATGCTTTCGGAAGAGACCTCTACGCTATTATTCCAATAATCTAACCATTGGTTTCTACTCTTGTCCGTGCGTCTTCCGATGATCGCATCAAAATCCAGTCCTCTGGGATAGCAGGGGATGAATGACTCTGGAAACAGCAGCAATTGGCAACCATCATTTGCACCTTTTTCAATCCAAGAAATAACCAAATCTACTGACTTCTCAAGGTCAAATAGGGCAGGAGTGGCTTGCACCACGCCAACTTTAACGATTTTATTATTAGTCATAGTTTTACTAAAATAGCAATTACGATTGCTAAAACCTCAAGCCTAGTTTATCTGTAGATTAATTGAAAACCACCTAGCCTTTTGTAAGTGTCCTCGTATTTCTAGTTTAGTGGATTGAGCTTTGGATTAGAATAAGCTTTCGTCTTGGTAGATAATTGTATAAATAAACCCTTTGAAAAAGTAAGCCTTGTCAATTATCCTAATTTATTTAGTTGTATCAAGTTCAGGTATTTAAGGCTGTAGACTAGGTCAGATATAAAAATCAAAATCACGATCCTTAGGAAAACCGTGATTTTGTATGATAGATAAAACCCTCTTGATATTCTCCTAACCACCTGCGAAAATATAGGCACATCCATGTTCCTGAGCTCTTCCTAAAGCCCAAACTCCTGAAGGTACTCGGTTGACTCCTGGCAGTACACCCTTGACCATATCGGCATAAACATCCTCTGTTTTCATATTCATTTTCGCAGCAATTCCTGCACTATTTACTTGCAAGGCTAGATCGCAAACACAGAACATAGCGCCTCTACCTATAAGATCTTTTATTCCTTGAATCTGTGGCATTGGAAAATCTCCCGGTTTTGGATCATAATATGGGTTTCTCAAGGAAGGATTACCCGTAGCTGGGTCTTTTACATCCAATGCTTCTCCAAGCTTGTATTTTGCCCAAACCCAATCTTCTAGAGCAAAACCAACTCCGCTATGTCGAAGAACGGTCATTGCAGTGATATCAGAATCCGGGCTATCAGTTTGATTGTTAGTAAGGTAAAATACCCAATTCCAAATAATCGCAAAGCCATCATGTGGAGTGGAGCCATCATACACTACTCGATGAGTGCCTTTGATGTTTTTGAACCATTCATCTGCTTCGTGCAGTGAAATTTCACTGTCTTTTGTTGTGTTTCCCACGGCGGGATTCGCTAATCCAGCAAGGCCTCCTATAGTTGAGCCAAGTGCAATTTTTCCGATAAAATTTCTTCGAGAATTACTATTTTGATCTTTCATATAAAAATAATTTAAGTTGGATAAGTGCTTAGTTGAACTATCGGTGATTAAAAAATTGGTTAATGAATATAACTCTTATAACTGGTTAATACAATTATATATCTGAATTATAGACAGTTAATGTCAAGTTAGTTTGTGCTAGGCCTAAAGTGGACTTTTCGATTAATTGAAAATCTATTTAGAATAATTACCTGTTTTATGATGAATTGTAAATTCTTATAATAATACTATTCTATTTTTAGCTTAAAGCCTTTCGTTTGTTCAATTAAAAGGAATAAGTGCATTTCAAATTGAAACAAGCGATTAGGTAATCAGTTAGGTAAGATATAATCAAGCACATATGAACAAATCAATTTTCCATTTTCTACTCATTACCATTTTTTGCACCAACGTTTCCTGTCAGGCTCAGACTACAAGCAATGCCACATACACTTTCAAAGATGCAAGCCGGGATGGTACTGGTAAAGTCTATTTAGGAAGAGAGATTTCCCAGGTGATGGGTTTTGCTGGGAAAGCCTGGCTGGAAAGAGCTGAGCGGGAACGGGAAGAAGGTATTTCCATGGCTTTGAAGAATCTTCCTATTGATGCGAATAGTGTCATTGCAGATATAGGAGCAGGTTCTGGCTATTATACCTTTCGAATGGCTCCCTTGGTGTCAGAAGGGAAGGTTTATGCCATAGATATTCAGGAGGATGCCGTCACTTATATCAAAACCCGAAGTAGAGAACTTGGTATGGCAAACGTAATTCCGGTGCTGGGAACGGAAAAGTCACCCAACTTGCCTGAAGGCGAGATCGATCTGGTAATCATGGTCGATGTATATCATGAGCTGGCTTATCCGCAGGAAATGCTAAGTGCTATTTACAAGGCTCTCAAACCAGACGGTAAGATTTTATTGCTTGAATATAAAGGCGAGGATCCTAGTATTGCAATTAAGCCACTTCATAAAATGACTGAAAAGCAGGCCAAAAAGGAGCTTAAAGCCAACGGATTCGAATTAGTGGAAAACGGTAATTTTTTACCAATTCAGCATTATTTGATCTTTGAAAAGGCTGATTAAGTACACCTGCCAATCTCTTGTAGAGAGAAAATTTGAGTCAAGGATTGAATTTACTCAGGTAAAAGCTAAGGTCACTTTTCCTAGTATTTGCCTTGAGAATCTACAGGAATGGCGGAATTGCTTCAGTTTAATTTGACTAATTTGCTTCACTACTAACAATACTATATCTCTATGAAATTCCTTGTTTCCTTTCTAATTCTTTTAGGTAGTTTTTCCGCCCTAGTCCATTCTCAGGATTTCCGAGGCACGGATAAAAGCCCAATGGATGTCGCTTACTTACCGGATAATTTTGCGCATGATCGTAAAGCGGGAGAAGAAGCAATAGCCAAAGTATACTACAGCAGACCAAACAAGTCTGATCGAGTGGTTTTTGGAGGAATTGTTCCATTTGGGAAAGTGTGGAGAGTGGGAGCTAATGAAGCGGTAGAATTCAAGGCATTCAAAAACTTGACAATAGGTGGCAAAGCGCTCAAAGCAGGTACTTATTCTCTATTTGCAATTCCAGGAGAAACAGAATGGACTATCATTATCAGTTCTGATCTGGATTACTGGGGAGCATTTAAGTATGATGAAAGCAAAGATGTGACCCGTTTCACAGTAGCATCTCAGTCGCTCCCGAAAACTGTGGAGGCATTTTCGATTCGATTTGAAGACTTAGGAAATAATACAGCAGTAATGCGATTGGGCTGGGATCAGACTTTGGTAGAAATCCCTGTTTCTTACTGATCCTAACTCATAAAAACTTCTTCATAAACTGGATGAAGACAGGATAGTCGGAGGGAATAGTCCCATGCCCACCATCATGCATGTAGTACCCAAGTTTATTTTCCAGCAATGAAGTGTCTCCCGCAGCAGGCATTTCATTGTTTTTTGGACCCTTTTCACCAAAAAGTTCATAGACTTCAGTGGCTTCCTGAGCAGCAATAAACTCACCTTTTGGGTCAGACCAATAATCAGTATTTCCTGTTTGCAGCAATAAAGGCCTTGGGGCGATCATCGCTACAAGTGCATGAGCATCAAAAGGGAAATCATTCACATGGGTGGAATAGGCATGATAATTTGGTGAAAACTGATAGCCATACCTGGAGGAATCAGACATGTGCTTAATGTTTTCGCCGTAATCTCTTCTGGCAATAGCAGCCCCACCTTCTCCTGAGCAACTTGCTATTATCATTTTATATCTAGTATCTCTAATTCCCGTCCAAAGCACGGTTTTACCTAAGCGGGAAACTCCCATAAGCGCAATTCTACTGGCATCAATCTGCTCGTCTTTTTCAAAATAGTCCATGGCTCTACTTAGTCCCCATGACCAAGCCGAGATTGTGCCCCACTCATCGGCCTGTGGCTTGGTTTCACCAGATTCCAGGAATTCCTTGCGTATTCCATGCTCAAAACCACCTTTGAAATCTGGATCTATGTCACCATAGTAAACGGTAGCGAAACCGTATCCAGCATCAATGAATTGCTCCACGTTGGTAGCCCGAAAAGCAGTTGGTTGATCAGCCTTGACTTTTTTGCCTTCTCTGTTCCAGATTTCACCAACTCGTATTCCTGGATCGTCGACGGAAAGATTATTGGCGGTGAAAGAAATGGTGAAGAAAACGGGTGTTTTTTCGGTAGAATTCTTGGGTAAATAAATGAGCAAATCCATGGGATGGTCTTTGCTGTTTTCTGTTAAATATATTCTGACCTGCCGGCGAATTGCCTTGCCGTTTAATGCCTCGCTTTCCTTATCAAAAACTTCATAGTCTATTGATTTTGGAGCTGGAGGGGTTTTTCCATACTGAAGTTCTGCAATGAAATTCAAAAGCTCCGGTCTTCGTTCATTCATCCAAGTCTCTGAATTAGTGACTTTTTTACCATTCTCTAGGGAGAGCAACTCTGGTAAAGTATAAGTAGGAATGGCCTCTTCGTCGTAATTGACAGGGAAACCTGCGACTAGTTTTGGTGGCTCCTGAGCAATAGCTAGAAAGTTGATGGATAGCACAATTGTAAACGCTAGGTATATTTTTTTCAAAGGAGTTCTAAGCATGGTTTGGGGATTATTGTTCTCTCAATATGTTAAATGAAATTGATTTGACAGTCCTGGTGCTGAGCAATTTGAAAGAGAAAAGGTTAAAAATTTGCTGGCACTGTATTATGTTAAACATTTATGTGTCTTGAATCTTGGCTTTTGAATAAATTTTAATCGGTTCAATTCTAAAATCCTATTCTTATATCTTAGCGATTCAAAAAAATAGGCTGTTTTCCTTTCCCTAAAGAATTCCAATCATCAATGAAGCAAATATTCTCCAATCTCCTCTTCAAAGTATTCATCGCTATTGTGCTAGGGATAGTTTTTGGTCTGTATCTGCCAGAATCCATCAATCGAATTTTCGCTACGTTCAATGCCTTCTTTGGGCAATTTCTGAATTTTGCCATCCCATTGATTATTCTTGGATTGATCATGCCGGCGATTTCTGATTTGGGTAAGGGAGCCGGGAGATTACTGCTGATCACCGCAGCTATTGCCTATGGGTCTACGCTTTTCTCAGGCTTTATGAGCTATTTCACTTCTTCTACTATATTTCCATCACTTCTCGCTTCACATGTGAATGAGGTGGCTGAGGTGTCTGATGGAGGGGAGGATTTGGTGCCTTATTTCAGTATTACCATTCCCGCTGTGATTGATGTAATGTCTGCTTTGGTGCTGGCATTTGTGATTGGTTTGGGGCTTTCGTACCAAGAGAATTCCACGTTGAAAAACGTGGTGAAGGATTTTGAAACGATCATCATGCAGGTGATCGAGAACGTAATCATTCCACTCTTGCCTATTTTCATCCTGGGTATTTTTGCCAATATGGCCTATAGTGGGCAGGTATATTCCATACTATCCGTATTCTTAAATATTATCGGAGTAATCTTCGCTATGCATATTTTCCTGCTTTTGCTTCAATATGTGATAACAGGAGCAATCGTTAAGAAAAACCCGTTCAAGTTACTGGCTACGATGATGCCGGCTTATTTCACGGCTTTGGGAACGCAGTCCTCTGCTGCTACGATTCCGGTCACCCTGGAACAAGCAGAAAAAAATGGAGTTTCTCCGAAGATCGCTGGTTTTGTAATTCCCCTTTGCGCGACCATACACCTTTCCGGAAGTATCATGAAAATCACTGCCTGTGCCATGGCTTTGATGATTTTGGAGGGAGTTCCTTTTGATTTTGGGATGTTCGCTGGCTTTATTTTCATGTTAGGTATAGCCATGGTTGCTGCTCCTGGAGTTCCTGGCGGAGCGATTATGGCAGCAATTGCAATTCTGCAATCTATGCTTGGATTCAGTGAGGAAATGATCGGTTTGATGATTGCACTTTACATTGCAATGGACAGCTTTGGCACTGCGTGTAATGTTACTGGCGATGGAGCAATTGCCTTGGTGGTAGATAAGATTACTGAGAAGGAAAATGCGGCGGCTTAATCGCTGAGCTATTTCAAAATATCCATTCTATTCTTCCAGTCTGTAAGAAATTCTTTTCGCCATTTATTGACGGTTTTGGCGCCATTCCGCTTGTTTTCTACCAAGGAAGGATCAGGCATGTCTGTCCAATAATTTGGGCCATGCTCAGTTTTAATGAACTGACCTCCCCAGCTTGAACTTTCCGGATCTGAAGGATCTCCATGTAGCATATATAAAACAGAAGGTGTGTCACCCATCTTGATGTCTTTTTTCTTTCCGTAAAAAAGATCTCCTAAAGTACCATGGTCTTTGATATGTGCACTTACAAAGGTTTCATTCCCATAATCGTCCTCTTGATATCCACCCATATACATTCCTCTGAATGTGGTATTGTTTTCTATGAACCATAAATCTGGGTGTTGCTCGAATATGTAATTTCTTGCGTTGGTATCCTGCACAGTATTCCATGATCCAATCGCGTAAACCCGTATTTTATCCTTGATTTCAGGAGAAAAATGTAGCGCCTGAGCAACATCTGTCAATGACCCCCAAACAAGCACGTAAAGTGGTCTTGAATCTTTCTTTTTTGCCTCCTCTACAATCAACTTTGCACCCTCAGAGATATCAGAAGTAGGTGATGGGCCTTCCTGTGGTTCAATCGCTCCCTGAGCTGAAACTGACCTAAGCTGCTTAGGAGAAGGATACTCTTTTGAGTGAGCTATGAGCTTTGGATAATCTTTTTTATAGGCATCAATTACTTCTAAAATATGCTCTTTTCTCCCTTCATAAGGAGGAGACGAAACTATACCCACTATCTCCAAGGTGTCTGCATATAGGAAAAGATGAACGAGTGATTGGTAATCATCTGGGTCACTTCCTCCAATATCTGTAGAGACTATTATTCTGTTTTTTGGTACTTTATGCTGACAGGAGGTAAGTCCAAAGAAAAGGAGATCAATAGGGAAAAGTGAAAGATAAAATACGTTCTTAGAAATCATGATATAAAGTATCCTTAAAACTTCAAGTAAGAAAGCGGGTAAAAAACCTACGCTAGATTATGAGCGTGTGCATAATTGACCAAGCCAACCAAAGTCGAGCAATCAATTTTTCGGAGGATATTTTTACGGTGAGTTTCTACTGTTTTCTCGCTTATAAAAAGTACTTCGGCAATCTGCTTGGTGGAGAAATCCCTTGCTATGAGTTTAATGATTTCTGTTTCCCGAGGTGAAAGGTCACTTTTTTCCGGAGGGTTGTTAAGCTGTCTGACCAGTATCTCTGAGATTTCGTCACTGAAATATTTTTTACCGGAAGTGACTTTATCCAAAGCTTGCATTAAAGAAGAATGAGCATCATTCTTCAATACAAAACTATCAATGTTTTCTTTTAGAAGTTCCTTCACTACCGAAGGGTCATCATGCATGCTAAGTACGATAACTTTGATGTCTGGATTAATCGAATGAGCTATTCTGATGATTTCCAAACCTGAAAAATCGGGCAATTCATAATCCGTAACGAGTATTTCGAAATCTTGTGTTTTTAGAAGTTCAATAGCTTTTTGGCCACTGGAGGCAGTTGCCGAAACCTCATAGTCATCCAAGCCACTCAGAAGACTTTGGGTGCCTTCAAGCAATATCTTATGATCATCTATTAAAAGTATTCGGTACTTTTTCATCGTCAGTTTTTCAGTCCTACTTTTAAATAAACTCAGCATTTTTTATTACAAAGTACGCTGCGTTTACTGTTTATTTCAATACCTACGACTAGGTATTCATCTCTGCCTCAGTCCTTTTGAAAGCAAGATACTTATCGATAGTAATAGTAAGCATGGTGTTTTTTCGTCCTTGCTTGGTATCGATATCCATAGATCCTTTGATGAGATTCAATCTGGTATTGATATTTCTCCAGCCATTTCCCCTGCTGTTTTCAAAGGTTTTTAAATCAAATCCATTTCCATTATCCTCCACCGTGATAATTACCTCTTCCTCATGTGCGGTAAACTGAATCAATAGCTCCGTTGCTTCGGCGTACTTCAGCACATTCGATATCCATTCCTGCAAAATTCTGTAGAGAGAGATTTCAAAAACCTCATTTAATCGCTCCTCTATTCCAAATACCTGAACTTTTGCAATTACTTGATTTGACTTGTTAATCCTGGCAATTAATTCCTGCAATGCTGGAATCAGGCCTTCATTTGTAAGGACTTGAGGCATTAGGTTAAAGGCGATATTTCGTATCTCACGCTGAATGTCATTTAGCAAAACTGTAGAATTATCGACTATCTCGTTTCGGACCAGAGGGTCATTACTAGTATTCTTCAAGCCTTGGATATTCATCGTCAAAGCACTCACTAATTGCCCCATGCTGTCGTGAAGGTCAGATGCAAAACGCTTTCTTTCTTTTTCCTCACTGGAGATAACTGCTTGAATTTGAGCCTCCCGAAGTCTGGATTTTTGCTCGCTCAGCACCTTCTGCTGATTGATATTTGCTTGTTTTCTCCAAAGGTAAAACACCAGTAATATCAGCAATAGCACCAGGATCAGCGCTATAATTATGGTACTATTTCGCTGATTGGTCGCTTGTTGAATACTGTTTTCTTGATCTAATAAAATGATTTGCTGGTCTTTCCTTTCTGTTTCGTATTTGGTTTCCAGCTCTGCGATTTCCTTATTCGTCTCAATGTTCAGCAAACTATCCGCATATACTTTTTGAAACTTGTGTGCTATCAGTGCCTTTCCAAATTGATTATTCGCCTCATAAACCTCTGCCAATAGGCCATAGCCATCCTTAAGGCGGTTAAGGTTGTCCAATTTTTTGGAGAGTTCTATACTCTGCTCAGCGAATTTAATCGCTACAGGGATGTTTTTTCGTTTGAGTTCATTTTGAGCCAATGAATAAAGGAGGATAGAGTAATCATAGTCATTCTCATAGCTCCCAGTGGAATAGACAGCCATAGCTTTTTCAAAATAGCTGTTGGCAAGATTGATATCTCCCTTTTCCGAGAATGCATGGCCTAGATCTGTGTAAATGAGTGCTTGGCTTTTTGTGTCGTTGGCATCAAGTGCATATGGCAGTGCCTCCTGAAAGTAATAAATAGCGGAATCCTGATTAGCTAGGCGATCATACACATTTCCAATGTTCAATAAGGTTTTTTGAAGGTTTTGTCTGAATTGGTCTTCTGGCAAGGATTTTTTGAACTCAAGCGCCTCGAAATAATAGGTTTTTGCTTTGTCAAACTTTTCATTTAGGAAATGCACATTACCAATATTGGTCAGTATACTTCCTTTCATACCCTGATCTTCCAAGCTATTGATAATTCGAAGTGCCTCCAATTGATATTCCAGGGAGGCGTCATAGTCTCCTTTGTTTTGCAGGATCAATCCTAAATTCACTGACGTGACTGCAACACCCCGTTCATTATTTAATGAAGTGTATAATTCGCGGGTTTCGTCTAGGTAATATGCTGCTGAATCATAATCTGATTTTGCCCAAAAAACTACGCCAACATTATTAGAAGCATACGCTTGTAAGGCTTGGTACCCATTCTTCTTAGCGATGGAAATAGACTCGTACCCATATTCCAACGCTTTTGGCGGATCTGAATACTTCAGATGCCAGCAGAGATCTCCTAATACAGAAGCTTTGGTCGAATCATCTGGTTGATTATTTAAAATGTTTTGAAGGCTGTCAATCAGTTCTGTTTGTCCGTGGGAAACAAAACTATATAGACAAAGAATAAAAATACAAAGTGGTCTCAAGACAGCTGGTTTAAGCTTATATACCTACCATTAGGTATGGCAAAATACCTAATCAACCTTATTGAAGCAAGTGCTTTTAATTCAGTTATTTGTATCAATTAGAATATAAAATTCTTGAACTATGAAAAACACTTTATTAATCTTTGCCTTTTTTGTCTGCACCATAGCAAATGGGCAGCTAGTGACTAGCAAAAACCTTAGCGATAATAGCTATGGAGAAAAGAAATTGAAGGATGCTCCCAAGAAGATTTATCTGAATCAATTTAATATCAATTACCAATTAATCGCTGCAAGTTCCGAATCAAGTTCAGGTGGCAAAACCAGAGCTGAAATGGCTGTGGGTATGGTTGGAATTGATGTAGATATCATGCAAGAAATTACTGATAATGCTTATGCAATGGTGGTGAAAAAATTAACTGATGCCGGAATCGAGATTGTCAGTTCTTCTGAGGCTGAAAAGACTGATTTTTATAGTAATTGGACAAAAGCCCAAGGAGGGAATCCTTCCAAAGCTCAACTCCTAGGTTATGTAAGCACAGTGCCAACTGGGTTTGACTTTTTTTACAAAAAAATGGATAGTAAAGGGAAAACCAAAGGCTCTTTTATCGTGGATACGACACCCGCTCTATCTAAAGATTTGGGAGATATTCCAGTATTCGAAGCAAATATCAGCTTTCAGTTTGTGACCATTGAGGGAAATAGTTCTTATGTAACAGATGCTACCAAGATGAAAGGCGTGGTAGAATATCAAATCCCAGAAGTGGCAATAGCCAAATCAGCAGAAGGGTTTTTAGGAGGTAAAATTGAAACCTCTAGAGTTGCTGCCCGGGTGGTGTGGAAAGGTGGAATGAATGGTTCTGGAGCCAACACTATTTTATCCTATAGCCCTAAAGGTAAGATTGAAATCCCTGGGGTGATGGAAGAAAAGAAGTTTAAGGAGTATGTAGCACCTGATATGAGTTTTAATACCACATTTGCGGGTGTTGCCTACACGAATGATAAAGAGCTGGAAGTATCACATCAGGTGAAAGCTGATCCAGGTGCTTATAAGGCTAAAACTCAAGCGGCACTGAACGAGTATTTGAGTATGGTGGTCGATAATTTTATAGCTAGCCTGGGAAATTAATCTGGAGGGTAAGCGAAATACTGAGGCCTTGATCTGATTGGGTGCAGATCAAGGCCTTTTTTTTGTCTCAGCACTTAATTTCAATGATTGGGAAGAGGGTTCTTTTATCTGAAAAGAACGTTCTCTAAAGTCCCCATTTTGGGGTAGATCAGCCGCTATCTACTAATCCTTCGGTTGCCTGCCGGGCTATTCAAAAATTCCAGAATACTTCCCCTATATTGTTTTTGAAAGGGTTTTTAAATTTTTATAACTTTTAAAGAAATAGAATCATCGATGGAACCTGTCTTGTATGATAGAATTGAAATAGATATTCCGTTTTTTCACCAAACATCAAACTTTATGAGCACTTCCAAATCAATGACCACTTACTCACAAGTATTAAATCAGCTGCCAGCCAAAGGCTACGGAAAAGAATTAACTGTCAAACGTGCGGGAGGTTCATTTGACGGTTCTGACAAAATCTATCAACCCGAGCAATTAAAGATTGTGAAGGTATATAGGTTCGAGGGAGAATCTGACCCATCAGATATGGCTGTGATATATTTATTACATAGCGCTGAAGAAAAAGGTTTTTTACTTAATGCGTATGGTACTTATTCAGACATGGACAATCAATATTACGATGATTTTATTAAGCGGGTACCTATAGAAGAGATAGAAGGAATGTAAGCTATTTAGCCATGTCGCCTCCTTCAGGCATAATCCCTTTCCATTTCTACTAACCATTTAACATCTACAAATATGCTTTTCATTAACAACCAACCAACAGGATTATTTCCGGCATTTCTACTGAGTAAAAAGAAGCATGATGTAGATAAAAGGACTACCCGAAAAACTCCAGGACAGACTGGAGATACGAGGCCTCCCAAGTCCGAAGAATTCAATGAAATTGAACGGAAAAACAATCTAAAAAATGATGTTCAGGAAGAAACGGTAGATAATGAGGAGCGTGATAAAAATAGTAAATAGGAGAGTAGTTCTTAATCTGCACTCCTATTTTTATCACTGGTATTTTCATCAATGATTGTTTCCAATTTTTTAGCTCTCTGATTTTCTCCTGCCCATTCGTATAGTTTTGAAGCTTTTAGTCCAGCTTTTTCTACGAATCCCGTTTTGTCAATTTTAGCAAGCCATCCAATGAACTTCCGCATCAGCTTAAAATAAGGTGCCAAAAGCAAGGAAGAAAGTGCTATGAGCAACCAACCCAAGGGTACGAAGGGAAGCAGAAGCGAAATAAGTCCGCCTATGAATATCAAAGTAGCAATAGTTGGTATGAATAGTTTTCTCAAATCGTAAGGTGAAATACTTTATAGGAAAGTTAAGGTGATAACTGAATAAATGGTTTAACTAAACCTGATATCAATGTAGATATGCCTATCAGTTATCAAACCTATATATGCCCTTTAGGGTTCAGATAAAGCATGCCAAGGAGACCTCCATGAGCGGAATTACTTTGTTGGAATGTAGAATTGAGGAGATAAACAGCGAATATTTTAATCAGCTTAAAACCTTAACTCTACTATCCCAAGACACTTTTATTTAAAGAACTTTACCTTCAGCTACTGCTACAGAGTCCATATGGCGGCCAATAAATAGACCTATTAGCATCCCGATACTCACGCCCAGCGCAATCCCTGAGGATCTTTCAAAGCGCTCGCCAAAAAGAACTCCTAACACCACTCCAAATGCGCCTCCCATGGATACGCCTAAAGATGAATAATATCCTGCCGTGATGAGAGAATGGTTTTCCTTCAAGTATTCTTTAAAATCTTTGATGATTTTGCCGAAGTGTTTTTTGTTATCAGCAAGGGGTGAAGTCAAAGTCAAATTATCCAACTTAGTTTCAATGGCTTGAATCTCTTCTGTCGAAAAATCTCTTCCTTTTAGCTTCTCGAGGATTTGAAGGAAACTCGTGTAGATTTTGATTTGGGACTTCGATGAACTCTTGTTTTGTAAACGTTCAACAATGTCGTAAGCTTCTTGAATTTTCATACTATTTATTGTTTTCTTGATTAGTGGCAGAAATCAGTAAATATTACATAGGAAAGATATTTTTTTAAAACTAGGATGTAACTATTTGATTTTTAAGTGTTAGTTGTTCAATGTTTCCAGGTCGCTCATTAATTCTTTCATTTTATTGAAGACTCTTCCATAGACAAGATTTAAATCCCACATATAGATTCTACCCGAAAAAAATGCTAACAATCCTAAAATCAAAAGTACAATCGCAATCCCTAGGGTTGGGATTCCGAATAGTAAATCTATTTCAGGAAACTGTATCATGATCTTATTTACCAGTCTTTCTCCAAGGAACATTCCTTCTGCATCCTTAAACCATAAACCCAAAATAATGGACATGAAAGAAATTGGATATAAGAACATCGCTATTCGCTTGTTGATTTCAACCTGTTTATTTATCCAGTGATTAAATTTTTTAAGGTATTCGTAGCTGTTTTCACCTTTATCGATTGTCTCTAGACTCTTCAATAGACTTCTGTTGATGGCCACCAATACCATCAGCGTTACGAAAAATATAATGCCCATGATTGGGATACCAACTAGGTAGGATATTAACAGAAAGACAAATGAAAACACAACAATTGCCTTCAGGTTTATCCGGAACATTCTAGTGAACTTATCGATGATATGAATGGATTTTTGAGCGTAGAGGTCATTGATTTTAGGCGCAATTAATGCGTCACTTTTCAGAAAACCCTCTTTCCATATGTTTTCAATTGATCTTTCCATCTAATAATTTCTTTAGTCTTGATTTAATTCTTTGAACACGGACTCCAATGTTATTATAATTTGTGCCAATGATGTCAGCGATTTCCTTGTATGATTTTTCCTCTAAATAAAGCATGATGATCGCTCTATCTATTTCTGAAAGTTGTCGAATAGCATCGTATAGGAGATTCAATGATTCGTCTGAAAATGCATGATTGTCAACTGTATCCAGATAAGGCATGGAATCTGACACGAAATGCTGCGTGTTGTTTTTCTTTTTCTTTAGTAAGGTCAGGCAGACGTTTAGAGAAATCCGGTAGACCCAAGTACTCCATTCTGATTCAGCTCTGAAATTATCCTTACTTCTCCAAATCTGTAAGCAGACCTCTTGATAATAATCTTCGAAATCCTCCTGCGAACTTGTATAGGCCCGGCAAAGCTTAATGATTATTCCCGAAAAGGGTGTTATAGAAGTATTGTAAAAGTCCTGACTCAAATCGTTTTATTTGGTTAGTGGCTTCAATCAAAAATTATTACACTCAACTTAAACTTTTATTAAAAAGAAAATTGCAGATGAAAGTCCAGGTTGACGGACTCAGCTTGTCTTCTTTTCTACAAATACTAACTAAGGTGGATACTCTAAAGAATTCAATTTATTGAATAAAAAATATTTTTGTGCCAGTTGCCTTTTTACTCTCGCCCCAAAACCCAGGGATACGCTTTTTTAAAACCATTTTTCCAAACCGAATTGGAATGACCAAATCCGTCTTCCACATCCACCTTTATATTCTCTTTGGGTACTCCGTGGTTAAGGAGAATATTCTGCATTTTTTCCACATTTTGCAACATAGCCCGCTCTAGGTTGCCCCCATTGAAGTAGATTTTTTGATTGAATACTTGCTCATTGGTTTCATGCCATTTATATACCTCATCGTTGATCCAAAATGATGGGGAGAACACAATAGCTCCTCCAAAAACTTCCGGGTACTTCATCAGCATATAATAAGACATCAATCCCCCAAGAGATGCTCCCCCAATGATCGTAGCGCTAGCTTCTTTCTTCGTTCTGTATCTTGTATCTACCCAAGGCTTGACAGTTTCAACTATCCATGCGGCATGCTTATCCCCGCTATAGCTCTTATCTGCGAACCAGCCCATTTCGGGTAGGGGTTTGTATTCCTCTGTTCTATTTTTGGAATTATATAGACCTACTACAATCGACTGCTCACCGCCAAGCTTCCCCAAGCTATCGATGACTTCATCAAGCTCCCACTCTGTACCTTCCTGGATTTTTTGGTCAAATAGGCTTTGTCCATCTAAAAAGTAAATGACCGAATAGCTGGCGCTATCTAATTTATAGTTTTCAGGCAAATAAATGGCAATTGTCCTTTTCTCATTTAGGTAAGCCACTGGGATACTGTCATAGAGAATTTCCACATTGGGAGAGGCTGTTGACTTTAACTGTCTGATCGCTTCTTGACGTTTTTTCTCATGAATACCATCTGATATTTTCTTGGTTCCGATGAAAACCCCTACAAGCAAAAGTATTAACCCGACGAGATATAAAAGTTTAATTTTCATTGGCACTGAGGTAACATTGGAGCAAACAAGTTTGGGGTCAGGTTTCTTATGGAGTCTATCAAAACCAGTGATTCAAATTCAGTTACTAATAACTCACGGATATCTATTCTGTTGGGTTTGTAATTAGGTAATACAAAATGAATGTTTAGAAAGGGCTATTCTTTAAACCCTGGACCTTTTACTACTTGTCCTGGAAATGCTCCTGTATGTTCTCCATTTTGGAGAACGGGTGTTCCGTTTACAAGAACGTGAACCATTCCAGTCGCGTACTGCATAGGCTCTTCAAAGGTAGCATGATCTTGAATTTGAGTAGGATCAAAAATTGCCAGATCAGCAAAATACCCTTCTTTTAAAGTACCACGCTTTTTGATTTTCAGGTTTGTGGCTGGCAAAGTTGTCATTTTGTAAATAGCTTGTTCCAAAGAGATTACCTTTTCCTCACGAACATATTTGCCGAGCACTCTGGCAAAATTCCCAAAAGCTCTAGGATGGTAGCTTGACTTGAGAAATACTCCTTCTATGGAGTAGGAGCCAGCATCTGATCCAAAACTCATGTAGGGAAGCGCCAGCTGTTTTTTTACATTTTCTTCAGACATCAGAAAATATATGGTTCCAACTCTACTGCCATCCTGAACCACCAAATCCATAGCAGTTTCTTCGGGAGAAAGCTGTCTCAGCTCTGCCACTTCTGCCAGCGTCTTGCCAGTAAGATATTTCAAGCTGTCGTTTTTAAAACCAACTAGTATCATTTTGTCTGGACCTTCGACCGCTTGCATCAGACTTTCCCACTCATCGGTAGGAGTCTTCATCTCCTGAAGTACTTGTTTACGAATTACAGGATCCTGCAAGCGCTCAGCCCATTTGTTATATCCACCTTCTTGTACCCATGGAGGCATCGCAGCATCTAAACCCGTAGCTCCGGCTACGTAGTTATACATGTCTGTCGTAATCTCTAATCCGGCCGCTCTTGCCGAATCTATTTTGGCAACCACCGCATCGTATTTTCCCCAATTAGCTTGTCCACTTTCCTTCAAATGATAAACTTCTGCCCGAATTTTTGCTTCATCAGCAATTCGGATCAGTTCGTCCAAGCTTTCTAATAGCCTTCCTCCTTCACTTCTCATATGTGAAATATACATGCCATCATAAGCTGCAGCTACTTTACAGAGTTCTATGAGTTCTTCCGTACTGGCGTAAAAGGCGGGAGCATAGATTAAGGAAGATCCTACGCCCAATGCACCTTCTTCCATAGCCTGCTTAACCAGGGATTTCATAGACTCCAATTCTTCCGCTGTTGGAGCTCGGTCTTCGTATCCTAGCTCATGGATTCTAACGGTGGTGGCGCCAATGAAGGAAGCCACATTGGTGGAGACTCCTTTATCCACAAGAAAATCAAGGTATTCACCGAGAGTCGTCCAGCTGATTGGGAATTTAATGTCTCCCTGCGATTTTTCCTCATCCACTTTCATCTCATCAGTGAGTGGGCCCATGGACCAGCCTTCACCAAATACTTCCAAAGTCACGCCTTGCCGGATATCACTTTGGGACTTTCCATCTTCGATTAGGGACTCCGTTGCCCAGCTCAACATATTGATAAAGCCTGGAGCTACCACCAAACCGGTCGCATCTATTTCTGATGTGCCAATAGCATCTTGAAGATTACCGATGGCAGCAATTGTATCTGCCCGAATGCCTATATCTCCAACATAGCCAGGGTTTCCAGATCCATCGATGATTTGACCATTTTTGATTAGGATATCGTAGGATTCGGGATTTGAACAGCTGAAAAACACACTGGTAATTGTGAGAAAAAAAAGGAGTGCTTTCATGGAGTTGATTTTATTTTTAGAAAGGTATAGTAAGATCCATATTGGGCTTCATTGTTATGCGGCACGAATTAATAATGGGATTTTAACTTTTTTATTTTCTGAAGTTACTATGTTTTCAAGGATTGTATTCTACTCGCTTTTCAAAATTGGGGTTTTCAAACCAATGAAGTTATCGATCAGGGAAGAATCAATGTCTAAACCTCTTGAGGTATTTTATCCGAAATGCGATACCCTTAAGTTGGGTTCGGATAAAAGGAATGGGATTGCTTTTTTTAAACGGTTGAGGTCCTTTCACTTTCTTTAATAGATTTGTTTAGGGAGATAACATTGATTTTGGGTATAAATCGTACATCTGAAAGTCTTCCTTTAATGCAAATCTCATGAGAAATAGACTCTTTATTTTCGTCCTGATTTTATCCATAATCCCAACCTTCCTGAGTGCTCAACGCCAAATGGAAAAGCTAGATCGTGGTTTGGTAGCCATAAAAACAGCGGAAAAAAAAGTGTTTGTTAGTTGGAGATTGTTTAATGACGACCCTGATGATATTGCCTTTAACCTTTATCGAAAAAATGGCAAAGGCGAAGTTTTGAAAATCAATGAAGCGCCTATCGAGAAAGTGACTTGGTTTCAGGATGAGTCCTTTGATCCAAATCAAGAGCATACTTGGTATGTGAAGTCAGTGAAAGGTAAGCAGGATTCTATTGAAAAAGGAAGTTTTACAATTGCTGCCTTAGCGCCGGCCAAACCCTACTTTTCTATTCCTATGAAGAATCCTGAAGGGTATGTGCCAAATGATCTTTCGGTGGGCGATTTGGATGGTGACGGTGAGTATGAAATTATAGTGCATCAGGTCGGGCGGAGTCGTGATAATTCCCAAAAGGGAATCACAGATCCACCTATTTTTCAAGCATATAAATTAGATGGTACGTTTCTTTGGGAAATTAACTTGGGTAAGAACATCCGAGAAGGAGCTCACTACACTCAGTTTATGGTTTTTGACTTGGATGGAGATGGTAAAGCAGAATTTGCCTGCAAAACTGCCGATGGCACCACCGATGCGTTCGGGAGCGTAATCGGAGATCCTTCAAAAGACTTTAGGGATTTGGATGAAAAGTCCGCCACTTTTGGAAAAATATTGAGCGGACCGGAATACCTAAGCGTTTTCGAAGGAAGCACAGGCAAAGTCTTACACACCATAGATTATATTCCAGGTAGAGGGAATTTAGCTGGCTGGGGAGGTATAGGTGGGAATGGTGGAAATGACAATACCGGTAATCGAGCGGATCGCTTCACGGCATGTATTGCCTATTTGGACGGTATTCACCCAAGCTTGGTCATGGGAAGAGGATATTATGGTCGGACAGTGTTAGCTGCCTTTGATTTCAGAAATGATCAACTTCAAGCCCGTTGGGTATTTGACTCAAAAGATGGGGAGAATCCGTATTCAGGCATGGGTAACCATGGACTCTCTGTAGGTGATGTAGATTTTGATGGGAAAGATGAAATAGTGTATGGAGCTATGGTCGTGGATGATACCGGAGAAGGTTTGTACACGACTGGGTTCAGGCACGGCGATGCCCTTCATGTTAGTGATTTGGATCCTTCCACACCTGATTTGGAGGTTTTTGGAATTCATGAAATAGAAGATGGGACCAAGGGACCTGGAGTGGTACTTTTCAATGCTCGACATGGTGACGCCCTTTTTGAAGCAGCCCCGGATATAGATGTGGGTAGAGGAGTAGCTGCCAATATTGATTCCTCCCGAGTTGGAGCACAGATGTGGTGGTCGGGAGACCCCAATTTATATGATATCAAAGGGAATGTAATTGGTGAAGCCCCTAGGGAGAAAAACTTCCTGATATGGTGGGACGGTGATTTGTCTCGCGAAATCTTGGACCGAAATAGAATTACCAAATATGGGAAAGGTCTGATTTTCGAAGCTGAAGGAGCAACTTCAAATAATGGCACAAAGGCTACCCCAGCTTTATCCGGTGATATTCTAGGTGACTGGCGCGAAGAACTGATTTTACGAAGTGAAGACAATTCTGAACTTCGCATTTATTCAACCACCATTCCAACAACTTTTAGAATGCCTACGCTCATGCAAGATTCTCAATATCGTTTAAGTATTGCTTGGCAAAATGTGGGCTACAACCAGCCTCCTCACCCAAGTTTTTACCTTGGGACTGGAATGAAAAATGTAACGAGATAAGCTGTTGTTGAGGGATCGATACTGAAGGAAGATTGTCACAATTCTGACATTATTTTTCAATCAAAATGGAATGATTTGATTGCCAATTCTTAGTTTAGAAAAAAAATATCCAGCTATGCTCACGGCACAGGAAATCGAATTTTTGGAAACTTATGGCTACCTTAATTTGGGTCAGCTTCTGACCGACGAAGAGGTCAAACAAGTCAATGATAGAATAGCAGATTTAATGCAGACCGAGGGAGAAAATGCTGGAGCGGAATTAGCTGAGTCCAAATATATCAGGCACCCAAAAGAAGAAGGAGCGGACCGCTTAGCCGATTTGGTTAATAAGGGGCCTGTCTTCGATATTTTTTATACGCATCCTCGAGTGCTGGCTGGTATAGAGGCAGTTTTAGGACAGCAATACAAGTTATCCTCACTTAATTATCGGGCTGCAAAACCTGGTATGGGGCTTCAGAAACTTCATGTAGATTGGAAAAACACGGTTGTCAATGGAGCGTACAAAGTCTGTAATAGCATTTGGCTATTTGACGACTTTACCGAGCACAATGGTTCTACGCGGATCGTTCCAAAGTCCCACAAGTTAAGTTCTCTTCCTGATGAGGTGATGGCAGATCCTCTTGACAAACATCCCGATGAAATCCGGATTATAGCGCCAGCAGGCTCAGTTTTTATCTTCAACTCGCATGTCTGGCATGGAGGCACCATGAATGAAACTGAAAACGTACGAAGGAGCATTCACAGCTATTTCTGTAGCAGAGAGCAGCCTCAGCAGATCGACCAAAAGAAATACATCACTGAGGATACTCTGAAGAGGATTGGTGAAAAGGGAAGGTGGACTTTGGATGTTTAAGGATGAGTGAGATTTATGGGAAGTAAACCCAGTCATTTTTAAGTCAATTGCTCAACCATAAACAGGTGACAAACTATTGCCGCTATATATACATCACAGCAGAGTCTTCTACGTATTTGGCAGGATTGAAGCTGGAGTAGAATTTATTTCTGAGGTTATTTAGGGGACTATTCATCGCCATTATTTTAGATGTAAATTCTACTGGGAACTTGGTAGTGTCCGAGTAATTCTTCAAAAGAGTGTCGTATTGATCAATATTAGCCAGCATTCTAGTGGTGAGCTGCCCAAATCTAAGTCGTAAAGATTGGACCTTATACATGTAAGTTTCTACCTGACCGAGCCATTTACCTCTAGTGTCAGGAGATTTATCCAAGTACATGATTTTATCAGAAATTGATTTTCGGCATTCATTCTTGAACTGCTCTCGTTCAGAATCAAGTGTGGCTTTTAAATACCTGCTTTCAAAACGCTGTTTATCAATAGCGAAGTAGCTCATTTGCTCATTTAGCAAAAGCGCATTTTCCATCTGAAGTTGCTCTAGTTCTTGATTAATCAGATTCCATTCGTGATCTATGATTGATTTTTGCTGTTCAAATTGACTAGAGATAGTCAGTATTCTAAGCATCTCAGGAGTCTTGTCATATAGATCCTTTTCTTTTTTTCCTAGTGTTCCAATCAGGCTGGTAACACCAGAAATGGCAGTATTTACCATGGTGCCATAAAGCGGAACTGCTGAAGATGCAGTAGAAATCAAGGAAAGAGAATTTTGGAGTAATCCAGACATCGCATCTGACTTACCATCTTTCTCATACCATTTATCAAAGTCAGTTTTCCAAGTCGTAAAGGACTTGTATTGTTGGATTTTGCCAATGCTTCCCAACTGATCAAAAAAGGACTGAGAGGAGAGAAATAACTCAAGGGGCTGAATGTCCCGTTGGATGCTCAGCAATTCTGTGAAAGCAAGCTGTCCGTTAAGATTTATCTTTGTTTTAGGAGCTTCCTCCAAGATTTTCAAACGTGAATCAAGGGCGATTTGGAGTTTTTCCATATCCTCAATTTTTTCCTTATCCGAAGCTGTTTTGTTGTCAGTAGCTGCGAGCTTTTCAGTGAGTCCGTTGACAATCTCCTCGTTTTTTTTCAGCTTTTCATTGAGCTCCTTCAGTTGATTGTCACGATCCGTTTTGATTTGTTCAGTTATTTCCGTCTGAGCTTGCGAATAGGCAGCTGTAACCAGAAATAGGAAGAGAAATAAAGGCGTTTTCATGTTTTTCTCAAGAATGGAATAGATAAGGCTAGCTATAGATTTTAGCAAATTTCTCCTAGCGAATTCTAAGCCAATTTAGAAGCCTTGAGTCTTAGGCCAAAATCTAGGGTTGAAAAGCCGCTGGAAGATGGGTTTCCATTGAAAATCAGACCTCTGAAAAGTAATTCTTAGAAGCTTTTGAAAACCAATAGCGCTGCGGCGAGATCTTCGATTGCCAAACCAGCAGACTTGAAAAGTGTGATCTCTTCTCGAGAGCTTCTTCCTTCGTGATTGCCTTTCACTAATTCTACAATATCAGCTTTGATATCTGATTCGGTGATAATCCCATCTGCGATAGGCAATGCAAGTTCACCGGTTTCATGGAGTGCGCCTGCTCGTGAATCCACGAAAATGGAACTCTTGCGAATGGAATCATCATCAGTTTCACGGGTGGTTGGTTTATGTGATCCTATCAAGTCCAAGTGAGTTCCTTGTTTTATCCATTCGCCTTTTATAATGGCAGTTTTTGAAAGAGTGGCACAAGAAATTATATCAGCCCTGCGAGAGGCTTCTTCTAAGTTTGTTACTCCTTCTGCCAAAATCCCTTGGGACTTCAGGTCAGCTACGAATTCTCCCATTTTGGCTGGATTTCTCATCCAGACATTTACATTTTTTAAGTTCCTGATGGTTCTATGCGCCTGAACTAAGTGTTTTGCCACAGATCCTCCCCCCACAATTAATAGATTTTCTGCATCTTCTCTTGATAAATAAGCGGAAGCAAGCGCGGAAGTACATGCCGTTCTTCTGGCTGTGAGTTCAGTGGCATTCATTATAGCCAGAGGTTTACCTGTTTTGGAATCACTCAAAATGTATTGAGCAAAAATGGAAGGCATATTTTGGGTGGCATTCGCAGGTACGACGGTGACTTGTTTCATGCCCAGGTATTCGGAGTTCCAAACAGGCATAAGAATCAAGGTGTTCTCAATTCCTTCTGGAGTATGGTAAAAATGGTGATGCCGTACTGGCATAGTATAATCTGACTGGAAAATATCCCGAAGTGCCTCTATCAGTTTTTCGTAATCTAGAAGTTCAGTGATTTTCTCGTCAGGTATAAGTAGCATATCTATTTCTTGAATTGGTCAAAGGGGTGAAGTTCGAGAAATTCTTCAAAAACATCCTTCAATTTGCATTTTTAGCAAAAATGAATTCAAGTGTAAACTTTCTAGCATTATACCGCAGATATACCCAGTTCTAAGATCGTTCTGAATAAATTGAGATGGAGTAGGTTTCCTGCCTCAAAATCTCACCTTAAATACTCTCTCAATTCTCCTTCTATCCCCACAGGAAAGCCTTTTTTCTCTTCAACGCCCACGTAGACCAAGCAGCTGGAAGGAGTGCTTTCAAAGATGCCTTTGAACTTGGCCAGCCATAATTCTAAGTGGGCTTTCAGTTCTTTGAGTCTAGGGATATCAGAAAGAAGCGCTCGGTTTTGCTTGAGTAGATCCAAGGCTGATTGGTTGTATTCTGCCAAAACATTAGCCGTATAGGCGCGAATCGTACGATGAAGGATCAGTTCGTTTGCCGTCATCTGATCAAAATATTCATGAAAGAATTCCTCGTATTGTAGGCGCTTGGTATCTGGAATTCGGTCTTTGACTTTTTGGGCCAGTTTGTTCCGAAGTTTTACCTGCGCCTGAAATGTAGTCCAAGCTGTATCCAGTACTTCCAGCAAACTTTCAGCGGCTGCTTTATTTGAAATGGGAGCAGGGGTTTCCTTTGCACTAGCTTCAGCTCCTGGAAACTCGGCTTTACTCAAATCAAAGGGGGTTTCTTTGGCCACAGCATCCAAGATCAACTGCTTGGCAGTTTCCTGATCCTTTCCTACCAAATCTGCATAAACAAGTGATTTCAGCATTTTCGGTGGAGTACATGGTTTTACCTTGAACGGGATGATCATCCGTTTTGCTCCTGTTGGATCGGCTTGAAAAGCTGCTGCCCATTCAGGCATGGTATAAATTGAAGCAAAATAATCCTGTGAGAAAATAGCGATAATTTTATCAGACTCCGCAGCATGGAGCATTTCAAAACCGAAATTAGAACCAGGTCGAAAATCCTTTGCCTGTAAAACCGTCGTGTAACCAGCCTCTTCCAGGATTTTGCTGATCCAAGTAGCCCATTGCACATCATTGGCAGTATAGCTTATGAAAAAATCTTTCATGGTCTGTTAGTTAAAAGTCTGATAATCTGTTATTCGCCTTTGCGAGCATTTGAATAAATATAGGAATTTAAGGTTTGAGTTTTTTAGGGTTGTGCGATTCAAAGTTTAGCGTAGTAAAAATGGAGTTGCTATATAAAGGCAAGACTAAGTAGCAATTACCGTCAAATAAAAACCTACTTTTGCGGCCGCAAAGAAAAAACACGAATGAAACGCATCAACGAATACAAGAAGCTCTTTGGAGTAGAAAAAGAAATCGATTTGGCAACTCTTAAGAAGACTTACCGCAACTTGGTGAAGGAGTGGCATCCCGACAAATTCCAAGATGGCGATGCGATGAAAGTGGAGGCGGAGCTACAAAGTAGAAGGATTATTGATGGGTATCATTTTTTGGTGAGTATTGCTCCAGAGACCCATACAGCTAACCAAGAAGCTTACACAGAGATGATCAATGTTGCCGGAATTGCTGATTATCATCACAAGGGTATGGTATTGGAAATCACGTTTGTGGATGGAAATACCTACGAATACTTTGGTGTGACGCCACAAGTTTTTCAAAAAATGATCAATAGCGACAAAATCAACCGCTTTGCCAAGCGTGCTATCTATCCGAATTATACCTACAGAAAGTCTAAGAAGAGCTCGGAGCAGGAGTAGGTTTAGGAGTTGTCAGTTGAAATTACTGTGTTTGTCACCCTGAGCGAAGTCGAAGGATTGTTGGTTTTTACTTCAAATAATCAATCAAGAACCCGATGAGAATTACGATTAGTGTGAATGTGACAAACCCAATTAGGTAGGCTAAAAACGCTTTTACATAGTTGAATAACTTCTTTTTATTAAAGAATTGCCCTATCGCCCAGGAAATGTAAAAGAAACTCAATAAGGCTCCTTTATCCAATATTTTCACATTTATCAGACTTTCGATAGCTCCAAAAACTGCGAAAAACAGCATTCCCATTCCCATGGTGAAGCATAGTAGGATGAGTATTTCGAAAAAGTTGTAGCTGTATTTTCTAAAGAAAACCTTTATCCAAAAGCCTATAAATAGTGCCATCAGGATATTGGCGTAGCCATAGTTGCCAGAAACCCACTCGAAAATCAAGGAGGTGGTAGTGGTGTCTCCTGTGGAATAATTAACGTAGCCATCCTCAAATTCAAACAGCTGTTGGGAAAGAGTGTAGATCAGAGAACAGACTATTATGAAAACGATGGGTTTTACGATCCGATTTCGATCTTCAACAATAAATTCCTGTACGGTTTTTCCAGGCCTGAGAAGCAGTTCTTTTATAGTATATAAAATACCCTTGTCAAAGTTAAGGACACTTCCGATCTCATTGAAAACATATTTTCTATCGATCCTTTTTAGCGTTACTGGAGAACCGCAGTTAAAACAATAGCTGCCGCTTAGCTTGGTTTCACATTTTTTACAATAGGCTTCACTAGTTTGATCCTGCATGCAGCTTTTTTTAAACTCTATTTTCGATTGACCTTCCCTATTTCTAAAGTATATAAATAGTGCGTCAAATAAAATCTCCCATTTTTGACATTGGTTCCTTTAGTCCTTTTGTCTCCGGAAGCTGGACTTAATGAGGAAGGATTTCAAGCAATAGACGTTGAAAAGTATTGGTGACTTCACCGAAATACAGCTCTTAAAACTTCAGAATGTATTCCTGTAGATTATCAGACCGTTCAAGATTTAGTTTTTTGCGAAGCCTATATCTGGCGATTTCAACACCACGGATTGAAATGTTCATTAGGTAGGCAATTTCCTTAGTAGAAAGATTCATCCTCAGGTAAGCACTCAATTTGATTTCTTGAGGACTCAGGCTACTATACTCTTTCTTAAACCTGCTCATGAAATCCCCGTGCACCTGATCAAAATGAATTTCAAACTGCTCCCAGTCCTGATCTCCGGAGAAATTTCGTTCTATGTTTTTAATTACTTTCTGAATTTCATTTTTGACATCTTGATTCTTGCTCTTTTTGGTAATTGCATTGAGGTTATTACGCATATGATCTATAAAACCATTTTTGGTAATCAAATGCATGGTTGCAGCAGCTAGTTCCTTGTCCTTCAGCTGTATTTCCTGCTTTAACTTTTCAGTCTTTAGCTTTTCGAATTGGGCTTGGGTATTCTTGAGTTCAGTGTCTTTTTCCTGAATGACCTTCGTGGAGGCAGATTTGATTAATTGCTCCTTTTTTTGGTACCTCTTTTCAATAATTCTATAAATGAGATAGGTGACCAAAATAAGTATCAGGAAATACACAAAGTAAGCTACTTTGCTGCGATACCATGGGGGCAGAATTTCGAAGGAATAAATGGCTACCTCACTGATCTCTCCATAGAGATTTTTGCTTTTTGCATGGAAGGTATAGTTGCCTTCCCTTAGGTTGGTATAGGCTTTTTCCCGCTTTTCAATCCAATCCCCATACCCCGGCTCCAAACCCTCTAGCCAGTACTGAAACCGCAAATCCTTCTCGTTATTTGGAACTGGGTTGCTGCTTTCAAAACGGATATTAGCTTTTTTGTATGGGATCTTCAGAATGCCATTTTGGCTTCGTGTATTGATCGGGTATTTATTTCCACCAAAAATCAATGAATCAGTAGCCCCAGTTAAATAGACTGCTCGAATCAGGGTTGGGAAGGCTGAGGGCTGGTAGGTGTTTTCATTGAGGCTAAACCTGATAAAACCCTCATTGGCTCCGAAAAGGACCTCGTTTCCCTGAATAGTTGATATGTTTTGTAGGTCATCATTTAGAATGGGTAAAAGTTTGTTAAAGACCTGAAAATGCTTGGTATAACTACCGTCCACTTTCTTTTCCAAAACCCCGGTTTCTGTCTCTCCTATAAAATAAATATTGCCCATTTGATCTTCTACTAGGTAATGGGCCAGAAATCCTGGATCAAAATAAGGAATAAAAAAATCATCCTGTTCAAACTTATTTTCAATCTCATTATACCTGAAAAACCCTGCCTGTGTAGTGAAAACAAGCCGATTATTAATCCGCCATACATTGTTCAGGATGTTGGTTGGTAATCCGGATTCTTGCCCAAAATAGGTTACCGTAGCTGATTCTAATTGGGTATCGAGTTCGATTCTGAAAAGTCCTTTGTAGCCATGTGCAACCCAGATATTGCCTTTGTCATCTTGTTCAATTATCCTGCTGGATTCATTGAAGCCTTTGATCTGTCTTAAGTACCGAATGTTAGCTCCATCGATTTGAAAAAGGTGGAGTCCATTATAAGTACCTACCAGGATCAAATCCTGGCGACCTCGGAGCGTTTGAAAATTCCATACCCCGCCTGGACCTTCAATTCTTTTAGCGGAGTTGCCTTCAATCATGAAAGCACCATCGTTATGAGCAATCAGGAGGTGGTTTTGAATGGCTTTAATCTGGTAGGCTTGTCCTGTTGAATTCTTAATCAGAGAGATTTGAGAAAGTCCATTATTTCCATTTTCCTGTACATAGACCCCGTTGTTTGTGCCATAATAGAACTTATTGTTAAAAAAAGTGGCATGATATCCTGTGCCAGTCAAACCGGAGAATTGATTGATTCTGGTAAATGGGAGGCTAAGTTGAACCATGGTAATCCCATTGTTATGCCCCAACCATAAGTTGCCGCTCAGGTCTTCAAAAAGTGAAACTATAGAGTTGTTGTTCAATCCATTGTCGTTGTTCAATTTCATGAGCACTTTTCCATTGGTATCCACCAGCAAAAGACCTTGCAATTGAGTAGCGATAGCAATGGTGCCATTTCGGAGCATCAAGGCAGCGTTAATGGTCAGATTACCTAAGCTTTCCCAAGGTTCAACCAGTCCTCCATTCATAGTGAAAAGGCCATTATCGCGAGTAAAGACTAGGTAGCTGTTCAGTCCCATCTGTAATATCCCTGTGACCAGGAAATTCCCAAAGAATCCTTGATTGGTTAAGGATACAAGAGCTCCATCTTGTAGCTTTTTAAGGCCTCCCCCGATTTCATTGACCAAGAGGATATTGTTACTTAAATGAAAGCTTTCAAAACTACGCTCACTTTCGAGGCTGTACTGAAACTTCCGGTTTTTATCAAATACGAAGATTCGCTCGTAGGTGCAGAAAAATAAGTTTTCTCCTGTGACATATACTTTCCAGACTTCTTCCAGATTTTTGATTTCATCCGGAAGTTCGGTTTTAAGTGACTCAAAATTAAGTTGTCCCCTGGCGGTTGGAAGAAAGGTTCCGAAATCACCCTGTCCGGAAACATAGATGGCTCCACTGGCATCCACCTGCACGTGTCTCACTTTGGCTCCACTGGGCAATGCATACCTTCTCCAAGTAGTGCCATCATATTCTATCAGGCCATAGTTGTTTGCTACATAAAGCAACCCAGCTGCATTCTGCGTGATAGCATAATTCTGAATACCACCTTGATATTCCTGGCTGGAATAGTACCTGGAAAATGGCAATCCTATTGATTGTGCTGATGCAAAATTAGCCAATAGAAAAAGCAGCAGACAGGTTGAGATATATTTCATGGACTCATATCGCTTGTTGCGAAAAGCAATATAGGTTTTTTCAAATTGATGTAATGTGTTTTCAAGGAGCATGAGATTCTCTGTGCAACAGTATTATCATTTAAAAACAATTGAAGGCCTATTATTGTTGTTTTTGTAGAGTTTTTGTGAAAGTCAAAAAATAGGCATGATGTAGTATTGTTGTACTCAATAGTTTTGCCTGTAGTGAATTTTCTTTCACCTTGTTAACGTAATAAATCCAAAAAATAATGAAAAAAATTTTATTGCTGTGCTTTGCGCTCGCTGCCCATTATATGGCTTGGGCACAATCAACTGTGATTTCAGGCAAAGTAGTGGATGGAACGGGGGAACCGCTGCCTGGAGTTAGTATTTTAAAGGTTAATTCCACCGTAGGTACAGTCACAGACCTTGATGGACTTTACACCATCAATGCAGGTGCTGATGATGAGTTGAGGTTTTCCTTTTTGGGTTTCCAACCTCAAACTATTCGGGTAGGAAATTCTACTGAGGTCAATGTTGTATTAAAGGACGACCTGACTAATCTAGATGAAGTAGTAGTGATTGGTTATGGTTCCGCGACTAAACGCGAACTGACTGGTGCGACTTCCCAAGTAGGTGGAGAGGATGTACAAAAGATGAACATGCCTAGAGTGGATCAAGCGCTACAGGGACAGATCGCTGGGGTAAACATTACTACCAACTCAGGAGCTCCGGGAGGAACCTCAAACATTCGTATCCGAGGAATTGGCACATTCGGAGACAATGATCCTTTGATCTTGGTGGACGGAGTAATCTATGACGCAGCTGGTCTGAACTCTTTGAACCCAAATGACATCGAATCAGTCAATGTGTTGAAAGACGGTACTGCCGGTATCTATGGTGTAAGAGCTGCAAATGGTGTAATCTTGATTGAAACCAAAAAAGGAAATTTGGGTTCTAAACCAAGACTTGATTTTGACACTTATTACGGTGTGCAACAGACAGCAAGAAAGCTTGACTTATTGAATGCGCGTGAGTATGCCATTTTGAAGAATGAGGCATTTGCGGCAGGCGGTCAGGCAATGCCTTTCAACAATGTTGAATTAGGTGAAGGTACTAACTGGCAAGATGCAGTTTTTCAGGACGCACCAATTCAGGAATACAACCTTACGCTTACTGGAGGTTCGGAAAAGACTTCTTATTCAATAGGTGGGTCTTATTTTTCCCAAGAAGGTATAGTTGGTGGACCTAAAGCTAACCTTGAAAGAATAAACGCCAGAATCAACTTTATCACAGAAATCGCTCCTAGACTGAAGTTCACCAATGTTACCCTTTTTACAAGAGAGATGAGTAGCGGTTTGCCTCAAGGAGGAATCGGCTCTGTGCTTTACAATACAATTAATGCTTATCCAACAGAGCCACTTCGTGTTGGGGATAGATACTCTTATTTGAACAATGTGAATGATATTATCAATCCTTTGGCTCAAATGGAAAACACCTATAATGACTCATGGGTCAATAAATTGGTAGGTAAAGAAGAGATTGAATTTAAGATCAATGATAGATTCACCTGGACAGGTAGAGCAGGCTATAATTTCGCCATGGTGGATTTCAAAGCCTTTAACCCACTAGTATGGTATGGCCAAGGTAAATTTGCCAATTCTGCTGCCAACGAGAATCTAGATCCGGTTTTAGTGGATGTAGGAGGGGTAGAAATCGAGAGAGGTGCCAATGTATTTGAATCCAGAAATACCTTCTTGGATTACAACTTGGAGACTTTCTTAAATTACAACCAAAGCTTCGGTGAAAATCACAGAGTCAAAGGGACTTTTGGACTTTCCTTGGTAGGAAACAGAAGTGAAGGGTTGAATGGAACGGGTTTCAACATTCCTAATAATGATCTGGCTTTTGCAGATATTTCTGCTAATCAGGCTACTGGAGGCTTTTTGAACAATACAGGCTCTTTTCAAAGTTCTCAGCGCTTAACTTCAGTCTTTGTCAGAGGTGAGTACGATTACAAGCAGCGCTATTTTGTTTCTGCGATTCTTAGAAGAGATGGATCTTCCAACTTTGGTCCAAATAACCGAATCGGATATTTTCCGGCTATTTCAGGAGCTTGGTTGATTTCTGACGAATCCTTCTTCAATTCCAGCGCAATTGACTTTTTGAAATTGAGAACAAGTTTCGGTGTCTCCGGTAATGATCAGATTGGTCTGTTCCGATACAGAGGCTTACTGAATGGATCTGCTACTTACGTTTTCAATGATTTTATAATTAATGGTGCTGCTATTGGAAATACCAGTAATCCAGATCTAAAGTGGGAAACAACCTATCAAACAAATATTGGTCTTGATTTCTCCCTGTTCGAGAATTTTGATTTTACGGCAAATTACTTTGTCAAAAACACAAAGGATTTACTTTTCCAACCAGACGTATCAGCTATCCTAGGTTCCTATGGACCAGGCGGATCACCACCAGTGATCAATGCTGGCGATGTGAGAAACAGTGGACTTGAATTGGAATTGAGCTATGGGACAAATAATACAACTGGAGCTAATTTCAGAGTTGGTTACAACGTTACTTTCGTGAAAAATGAAGTGACTGCAGTGCCGGAAGGCTTTGAATTTATTCCAGGTGCAGGCTTCAGCGTAGGCGGTAACATTGCTACCCGATTTGAAAAGGGTTATCCAATTGGATACTTCATCGGTTACAAGACTGACGGTATTTTCCAAACTCAAGAGGAAATTGCTAACAGCCCAGTTTCCCAACCAGGAGCTCAGCCAGGTGATTTGAGATTTGTAGATCAAAATGGTGATGGAGTAATCAACTTCGGTGATGATTCTGACAGAGAAATGATTGGATCGCCAATACCAAAGGTGGTCATGGGATTCAACATGAATGTTGATTTCAAAGGATTTGACCTTGGAGCAAATATCTATGCGGCGTTGGGTCAGGATATCATCCGGAACTATGAAAGACAGCAGATCTATGCGAATCAATTGTCTTACAATATTGACAGATGGACTGGTCCAGGGACAAGCACTGAGATTCCTAGATTAACGACCGGAGCAACCAGAAATAATGTTTTCTCGGACTTTTATGTAGAGGACGGATCATTTCTGAGATTAAGAAACGTACAATTGGGCTATACCATTCCTAATGCCATCACCAAGAGGATAGGGGTTCAGCATTTCAGGTTTTACGTAGCAGCCAACAACCTTGTCACTTTGACCAGGTACCAAGGATTTGACCCGGACGTGGGATCAGGAAATCCACTTTTTGCAGGCGTAGATAATGGCATCTACCCACAGGCACGTTCGTTCATGGCTGGTTTAAATTTTAAATTCTAGAAAGTATGAAAAACATAACAAAATGGTTTCTATTCATGTCTTTGTGGATGGGTACCGCTTGCGATAGTTTATTAAATATTGACCCTGAATTCACTCAGGATGCAGAAAACTTCTTCAATACAAAAGAGGATTTTGACAGGGCCATCATCGGTGTATATGACATGATGCAGCCAGCTTATCTGAATATTTGGATTGGTGAGATTGCTTCGGACAACTCCATTGCTGGAGGAGAAAGTGTCAATGATACAAGAGGACTACATGAGATTGAAAACATGACTCATGGCGGTGTTAATGAGGAACTAAGAGCCGTAATGCGAGTGAATTACACCGGCATTGCCCGAGCTAACTATATCTTTGAAAACCAGGATAAAATTGATTTTGAAGGCAAGGAATTGATTTTGGCTGAGGCCAAGTTCATGCGTGCTTATTTCTACTTCAACTTGGTAACTTACTTTGGAGATATGCCTCTAATCGTGGATAGAAGGGTTTCAATTAATGAAATTCCTAATACTCCTAGGACTCCTAAAGCAGAGATCTATGCTCAAATCGAATCTGATTTGGAGGATGCGGTAGCTGTGCTTCCGGCCGCGGCTGGCGAAGTGGGAAGATTGACTACTGGTGCGGCCATGGCATTGCTTGGCAAAGTGTTGCTGTATCAGCAGAAATATACTGAAGCCAGCACGGTACTTGGAAATCTGATCGATAACAATCCTGGTGGATATGCATTGTTTGATGATTATAGTACGTTGTTTTATGCGGCTAATGAAAATGTTTCTGAAGATGTATTCACTGTACAATTCAGTGGCCTGCAGGGTGGTGATTATGGCTGTTTGATTTGTTTGAACGGAAATGCTGCAGTCGGCTTCCAGGGTATCAGACAATATACAGGGCCTTTTTATGCTGATGGCAACGCCTATAACTTACCTACTCAGGATTTGTATGATGCTTTTGTAGACGGAGATCTGAGACGCGACGCGACCGTTTTGAACTTGGATGAATTTATCGCGGCTCAGCCAAATTCAGATGAAATTACTTACGGCATTGGTGCTGGAGGTCATACAGGCTTTTTCAATAACAAATACATCAAAAGACAAGGTGAAATCGGTCTCCCTGATGATGATTTGACAAGTCCTCTGAATTACAGAGTGATCCGCTGGGCAGATGTGCTATTGATGGCAGCTGAGGCTTTTCAACAATCCGGAAACGACGGTAGAGCAAGAACTGAATTGAATAAAGTAAGAGCTAGGGTGGATATGCCTGCAATTAACAGCTCAGGTGATGCTTTATATCAGGCGATTTTGGAAGAAAGAAGGTTTGAGCTTTCTGGTGAAGGTTACAGATTCTTTGATTTGGTGAGAACAGGTCAAGCTGCAGATAATATCAGTGGCTTTGTGGTAGGAAAGAATGAATTGTTTCCTATTCCTCAGGTTGAGATTGACTTGGCTGGGGGGAATTGGAGTCAAAATCCTGGATATTAAACATAAACTCAAATGAAACCGAGCATGAGTAGGAACGTCACATACTGGGATGATTATAACCATGCGAGATTCCATCTGACCTTAAAAAATCAAATTATAAACAGATGAAAAAATATATAAGATATATCATGTATGTGTTGCCATTGTTCGCTTTGGCAGCATGCATGGAGGAGTATACATTAGATGATATTCCTCCAACAGCAGAAGAGGCGGGCTTCAGTTTTCAGTCCACTGAGCAAAGTGACAACATCCTAAGATTTACTGCGGATAATGACTTTTTCCTCATGAATTGGGATTTAGGAAATGGAAGTTCAGGTACTGGTAAAACTGTAACTGGGACTTACCCGACCGCTGGAACTTACACGGTAACCTTGACAGTCTTCAATAAAGGAGGGAGTGTCAGTGCAAGTAGAGAAATTGTTATTGCTGAGACGGACCCGCTTTTACTGGATACCCCTCTTTTCAATAACTTGACCGGCGGTGCAGATGCAGTAGAAGGTAAAACTTGGCAAGTAGATGCTACCAGAGTGGGACACTTTGGAGTTGGGCCAAACCCATCTTCCGCAGCTGGGGATTTCCCGGAGTGGTACCAAGCGCAGCCAAATGAAAAGGCTGGTTCTGGAATGTATACCGACCGCTATACTTTCTTCTTGGACAGTTTTAACTTTAATATGGAAACAAACGGCTTTGTGTATTTAAATGCAGCCCAAGGTTCTAATTTCCCTGGGGCTTTTGATCCTGGTGTTGGTGATCTTTCTGCACCTTATGAAGCTCCTGATGGACTGAAGTGGAGTATATCAGAGCCAGAAGGAGGATATCCGGAATTGACCATTTCTCAAGGTGGCTTTTTGGGGTATTTTGCTGGAGGCCGAACCTATCAACTCATAACTATAGAAGAAAATGAGATCTTGTTGAGGTTTGTGGATCAGGCTAACACCGGTTTGGCATGGTATGTCCGTTTGATTCCAGAAGGTTTTGTGCCGGATGAAGAGACACCAGACCCAGAACCAGAGCCATCAGGAGATTTTACGCTTGATAATTTAATCGGTGATGGTACAAAAGCCTGGAAGCTAAAACCTGCGGCAGGCTCTTTTGGAGTAGGTCCAAGAGCCGGAAGTGATGAGTTTTTCCCTAACGGGACAGATATTTCAGGTGATAGAGCATGTTTGTTTAACGACCTATTTATCTTCAACCAAGATGGCACCTATTCCTACGATCCTCAAGGCGATATTTTCGCAGAACTATACATGGGGGTAGAGGCTGAAGGTTGCCAGTCGGTGGATAATCTAGCCGATACGCCTGGTGCTGCTTGGGGAGCTGGTTCTCACTCATTTAGCTTTACAGAAGGCACGGATTCTTCCAATGCGCAAATCACTGTAACAGGGACGGGGGCCTTTTTGGTTCTGCCAAAAGCCTTCAATGGTGGAGAATATAGTGCCGGACCGCCGGATGCGGATAAATCTGTCACTTATGATGTCATAGGTTATTCAAACGAAGAAGGAGTGGAGGAATTGACCATTACCATCGATGTATCTGGTACAGGTGCTGTATACTGGACATTTGTTCTAACTCCTGACACTAATTAAAAATGTTGATGCTAACTAAAATTCATAACACACTCTTTTATTTATTCATGCTTATGGCGGCATCTTCCTGTAATCAGGAAGATGCTGATCAGCAGATTTTGCTTCCCAGTAATTTGGAAGTACTTGTTGAGATGGGCGATAATGGGATAGTAAATGTGAATTTTTCTGCAGATAAAGCTAATTTCTATCGTGTTGGATTTGGGGTAAATAATCAGCTTCCAGAGCTTGTGACGGGTAATCAAGTGTCCTATCGCTACACGGCCGTAGGAGAATATACGATCACCGTTCAAGCGCATAGCACTGAGGATGATTTTATAAAAAAGGAAGAAAAAGTACTCATTACAGATCAGGTGCTTGGCATTGGATTGCCTACAACTGGTTTTGAGTCTCCATTGGAGTACGCCGGTTATACATTGACTTGGAATGATGAGTTTAATGGTACATCTCTTTCTTCAGATTGGGTTTATGATTTGGGAGATGGATGTCCGGGTGTATGTGGTTGGGGAAATAATGAATTGCAGTTTTATCGCAGGGAAAATGCAGAAGTGAAGGATGGTCGATTGATAATTACTGCTAGACAGGAAGCGATTGGGGGCAAGAATTATACCTCATCAAGAATCAAAACTCAAGGTAAACAGGAATTTCTTTTTGGAAGAATTGACATTCGTGCAGCTGTTCCAAAAGGCCAGGGGATTTGGCCTGCTCTATGGATGTTAGGCGCCAATATTTCTGAAGTTAGTTGGCCAGCTAGCGGAGAGATCGATATCATGGAGATGATTGGAGGAGAGGCAAGCGGAAGAGACAATACGGTTCATGGCACGCTCCATTGGCAAAACAATGGAGATTATGCCTACCAAGGCGGCTCTAAGACTCTTGCTGATGGTAAGAAGTATGCGGATAATTTCCATGTCTATTCTATAATTTGGGATGAAAAAAGTATTGCATGGCTGATTGATGATGAGGAGTTTCATCGAATGGATATCTCTTCTTCTACCATGGACGAATTCAGAAAGCCTTTCTTCATTCTGATCAATTTGGCGGTAGGAGGCAATTGGCCCGGAAGCCCAGATAATTCTACCATCTTTCCCCAACAATTTGCGGTGGATTATGTTAGAGTTTTCGAGAAGGAATAAAATGTAAGGGTTTAAGGTAAATTTTGGAAAAGCTGCTTTCAATTGGAAGCAGCTTTTTTTAGTTTAATCTGCTAGGAAATGAATCAGAGTCCCATGGTCTGGTGAAGTTCATAGGGTGTTTTGATATTTTAGAAAAAAAAAGGAATCCTTTTAACAGAAAGGTCGTTTTATGATTTCGATGATTTGATTGCTTACCAAGCGGTAGCAGATAGGAAAATCATTAGTTTTGCAGCACCTAATCACCACTACATGTTTTTGGAAATAATTATCGCCATGCTTTGGAGCATTTCTCCATTTGGAGAGGCGAAACTAGGTATCCCTTACGCGTTGCTAAATGATATAAATATCTATTTAGCTTTTGCGCTTTGCTTTGTTGCTAATGTGCTGGTATTCCCCGTTATGTCCTTCTTTTTGGACGTAGTCAACCGTTATTTCTTGAGATGGTATCATTATAAAAAGGCGGCAATTTTTGTAGGGCGTAGAGCAAAAGCGGGTGCTGGCAAAAATGTCCAAAAATACGGATTTTGGGGTCTTATGTTTTTTGTATTGCTTCCAATTCCGGGTACAGGCGTCTATGCCGGTACTATTGCAGGATACCTTTTCGGAATGAGCAAGAAAAAGGCTTTTTTGGCAAATACCATTGGGATTTTTATCTCCTGTGTCATTGTATGGGTGACAACTGTAATCGCTATGGGAGGATTTAATTAATTTTCAAATTAACAAATAAAAGCAAGCGTAGTTGATCACAACGTAAGCACTGGAAAATCCCTCGTGAATGAAATAACTACGCCGGGCTAGACTCGGATTGTTTAAGGGATAGGTTCAATCACTTCTTTTTATGTATTTCGAGATGCAATGAACTACGCCCTGCCTTTTGGCAAAGCTGTTGAAATCCCCTAATTGATGAACAATAAAGTCAAAGCCTTCCCACATTGCTTTCATATGATCATCCAGCACTTTCAATTCGGCATATTCTCCATGTCCAAAAGTGGGTAAATACACATGCTTGCCATAGGTCTTGCTGTTTTCCACCAAGCAGTTGTTGCTAGTGATATGATGCCAGTTCCTGACGTGCACAGCGTCATTTTCCCGCGCGCCTAAATTGAGTAAATCCTTCATCAGACTATTGACGTCCTGATCTTCTGGGTTCTGCAATGCTAGGTTTTGTAGATGCTTGACCGCGATTCTCCTTCCGGTATACTCAGGGTAGTGAATCAGGGGATTTCTATGGACAATTACCCCTTGCTTAGCAAAGGATCTGGCGATTTCATCGTATGCCTCTTGTAAGTTGTGGGCGCGATTTGGTAGGCCCAGCAACTCATTTCCCAATTCTGGTGATCCGACCATAAGCTCAAATTGACCTTTTTTATTTTTGCCAATCAAGCTGATAAACATATCCACGTGAAAGATCGGTTGGTATGGGCCGGTTCCTGCACCAACTATATCTAGAATAAATTTGTCTGCTTCCTGTGTGCCTACATAAGTTGCTAGCGGGATTTTTTTCTTGGTGCCAGCCACAAACATGGGTCTCTTTTTATCTACATAATCATAAAAACTCTGGCGAACCAAGTCCTCCAGTTTTTGTCCGGGGTTGGACCTCAGGGGCAGGGTTTGATCCTGAATTAGGTTGATAGTTTCTTGATAGTAGTCCTTTCCAAGAATCCAAAAATCGTCTGCGACCAGACAATTTCCACCCTGGAAAATCAATGGTGCTTGGCTGGCATTAAGGGAAGTATATTCTTCTATACTATCGGCGAGCAATTGATCACCAGACCGAGGGAATTCCCAGGGTTCCATCAGGTAATATGTATCGTCATGAGCATCTTTCAGTGCTACATAGGCATCTTCAGCCCAATCTGTAAAATCTACATAGTTAGGAATTGGAACCCAAGAAATAGACTGAGAATCATGGCCAATGGAAGTAAACCATTTTTCTATTACCGCCCGGTCAGTTTTATAATGAACGATAATGAAATTGGTGCCTATCCGGAGTTCCTTGATCAAGGATTGATAAGCAAGAGTTCTTTCAGAATCTCCTGAGAAAGGAATAGAAGGAAAAGCAAACAAAATGGTGTCAATACCACCTTTGTATGAGCTGATTAACTCGGGGATCTGTAATCCGGGTGTTGGTTGGAGTTCTTTGGTCTCGAAGCCCACAGAACGGCTAGCTCCTCGTGTTCCCGATTTCTTTAGCTTATCACCAAAGATTCGCATGTCTTTGGGAGCATCGGGATGTATTGCAAAAAAGATGGATTGGTTAATCATATGGATTGGATTAGGTATAAAAATAATAGCTGATAAAATTTACTGCCTTTCTATCAGAATTCAAATCATTGATTGCAAGGGTGGTAGTTGGTATTGGAGCTGAGTAGGAATAAATATTAGGGCAATTTCTGTTTGTGCGCTGTAAAGGATCCTTTTTAAAACGAAGGATCTTTACCTTGACTGGAATTATAAAAAAGCTATAAGTACATCTTTATTTCTATGCTTGGAATCCAACCACGTTGGGCAGGTACCCGTGATTGAAGTTGATTTTTGGTAATCCAAAAGAAACTTTTGACTCGGTGTTTAGTACGAATTCAATTGTCTCTAAAAATGAGATGCGAAATCTTTGATACAATTGGTGCGAGTATATAATTGTATATGATTATATCTCATTCAGTATTCCATTAAAAACTCAATATTGAAAATAGTCCATTTAGATTATTTCAAAGGATATTCCGAATAGTTTATTTATTACTTACTCTAGTGATTACCTAATTAAGACAGGGATATAAAATCCTTTAATCTTATTGTCAAAGGTTACCACTCCACGTTGAAATTGAATAATACCATTAGGACTAAACTTACGCGAAATATGTGCTGGAAGTGTAATAGGGCGGGGTATTTCCAAGGTTTGTATCATCTCCATCTCTGAACCATCATAAGACATTCGCATGAATGTTTTTCCATTTTCGTCTTCGACTAGGGTTTGTTTAAATTTATAGGTCGAAACAGATTTCCCTTTGGAATCTTCCATAAAATCACCAAAATCTTTATTTCCTTTTTTTGGTCGATTTTTATTTTCCAAATATTTTTTCGGCGACATTCCTTTATCAAAGCTGCTTTCGGCCTTGATTCCGTTGATCACCAATCCTGGTCGTCCAGTCTCCCAAGCATTATTCATCTTGAACTCAACGTACATGCCTTTTCCCTCTACTTTGTCATTAAGAGACAACTCCAGGCCTGAGTAGTCTATTGAATTTATGGAAAAGTCGAAATCAACTTCTTCACTAATTTCAGTAGTTATGGTAGGTATAGGAGGAAGAGGCTCTCTAATAAATCCCATCCAACCTAAACTGGATAGAATGATGGCGGTAATAAAAATCCCAATCTTTTTCATCCCTTTTTAGTTTTCTTCAATTTACGGAACATTCGCAATCTCTTCAAGAGTCTCTTTGATTTCTTTCAAAATTGTTTCTGCTAGTTGAGCATCCATTTCAGCAGTCAAATAATTGAAATCTAGGCCGATAGAACCAAATAAAATTTTCCCAAAGGCAGAAAATTCGGGCCCTAAAGGATTGTTTGAAATAAAGGCATTTACATTATTTAAGTGAATCGATCCATATTGAGGTTCTAAATCTAGTTTGCCGATAAAGCTGAGTGCCACTAGCCCGAGTCGCATATTTTTTAGCTTCAGAACCATCTTGATCACATATTTGCTCATTTTAGACATCATAAATACATCACCTTGCCGACTTGCCTTAAAAATTGTTTTGAAAATAGTTTTGGCCAATGGAAAGACAGACTGGTTAGGTGCAATAGGTATACTGAATCGTAGCATCGAAATGTAGCATCCCAATTCTTGATCAGAAACAGGGGGATCCATCGAAGAACGAAGGTCTGCAAAACTGATCATTCTAACCAAACGATTTCCTTTATCAGAATGCCGGTGATGATATACTTTTTGAGCAATGGTTGCCAAAAGCACACTGTTAAGGCTAAGACCTTCTCGTGCGATTCTGACACTTAATTTTCTGGATACTTCCGCTGACAACCTGAAGCTTAAAATGGCATTGGTTGACTTTAAGGGAATCGGTGCGGTCACTCCCTTACTTTTATAGTGCCATTCTTCTTTCATTTGCCTACCCAAAAAAGCTACTAGCCGTGTAACCAAATTCCATTTTTGAAAAGAGGGAGGGAATGTTGAAATTATGCTATGCTCCGATGGCCTCGGAAGTGATTGTCCTCCTGCAAGGCTAAGTAATTCGTGAAGTAGCAATCGTGCTGAAATGCCATCGATGATTGCATGATGAAAACAAACAATCAATTCACATTCAGTTTTTTCAGGACTTGGAAGGTACCAGCATCTCATCAGTGGCCCAGCTAAGTCAAAGGTTGTGTTCAACGCATCTTCTGTAACACTTCGCCAAGAATTCTTATCAGTTCGACTAATTAAACAAAGTTCTATTGGTGAACTAGCGATTAATGGTTGGAAGTAGAATGCACCTTTTTTCTTTACTATTCCAGACCGAAGTAATAAGTGTCGAGCTTGCAGTTGATTCAACGCGTCTTTTAACGATTCTGAGTCTGGTCCTGAAGTTAAATGAAGTGCGCATACGACAGCCAAAGGAAATGCTTCATTAGAAAAGGTGAATGCCTGTTCAATTTCGCTAAGGATTCTTAAGTAGGGTTGCTTAGTGTTCATGCATAATCAAAAATAGAAAAATCAGAAGTGTAGTAAAAAATAAATTTTTATTTCTGCTACTGATTTCTATTTCCAAAAGTTTCGGGTTCCTATTTATTCAATTTTTCACAATTCTTTGAACACTAAAGGTTTTATTAGTTGCATTTAAAAAAAGGGGTGCAATCCTGCGAAGTGACCTGTTTTTGGGCAAGGTAATTATAGTGTGATTACAACCTACACTAGGAAGAACGATCTGATTACACCTAAGGGGGGATGATAGAGTTGGATATTTGATAAATTGTTTTGTAGAGCCAATTTCAAATTGCATAGGATATTAGGCTTTAGTAACAAACCCAGTCCAAAGAACGATCTGACTACTCTCAGACGAGAAGTTTGAGTAAAGGTGGAGAGATTAGGGCAAGCAAATTAACCCAACTCTAATCAGAGTACTTTCTAAATAAAAAAAAGTTAGATATTCTAAGAAGTCTTTTTGCAGGTATCATTTTTTATTTTTAAGAATTGCATTTATAAAATAAGATTTATGAGCGGATATTGTAATATTGAGTAGGTTCAAATGAATAGCAAAAGTATATGACATTAGATTACCCTTCGATCTTGTTTTTCTTAGCACTGAATAATTTATTCATTATTGCCCTATACATTTATCAGTATTTTTTTCATCACAAGCAATGGTACCTGCTTTTGGTTGCATTAGGGATTGGCTTTCAGGTACTTGCTATAATTCTATTTAATTTTAGAGAGGCTTTTCCTCCTTTACTTCCAATACGAATTAGTAATTTTCTTTTGATTTTCAGCTTTCCACTAATTTCGTTTGGTCTTCTATCTTTCGATGGTATCATTAGAAAAAAGCTCCTGTGGGCTTTCATTGCCATTGCTGTGTTGGTTTTTTTCGGCTCTTTAATTGTCGAAGAAAACAACACAATGCTTAATGTTATTCGAATATCATCCTCTTCAATTTTCTTTGGGATTGGGTCTTATTACCTTTTTACCAATACGCATAAGTATAAATCGGCCATACTGATAAGTGGCGTACTTCTTATTTACTCGATATTCCAGCTCATCCGGGCTTTTAATATTTACCAATTAGGTCAAACTTATATCTATACGACTAATTCACCGCTTGGCAATTGGTTTTTAATCATATCGCTCTTCGTTATCAGTGGATCTTGCATAGGTTTTATCATGCTTCTGAAAGAAATAGATCAAAAAACGATACTTGAAAAAAATATAATAATTGAACAGAGTAAACTAAAACTAGAAGAATTAAATCAGACCCAAAACAAGTTATTTTCCATCATTGCGCATGATTTGAGAAACCCATTTAATAACATCGTAGGCCTTTCAGAACTGCTTAAAGAAAGTGATACCGATAAAGAACAAGCCATAGAATATGCTGATCTAATCAATTCTACCGCGAAAAATACCTTGAATTTGCTTGATAATCTGTTGAACTGGGCAAAATCACAAACCGGGGAATTAAGCTTTACCCCCACGAAAATAAAACTGACTAAAGTTATTTCTGAAATTATTTGGCTGAAAGAATCACTTGCAAAGGCAAAACACATTTCTTTGACTTACGCTCCAACCAGTGATATTGAACTATATACTGATAGAAATATATTGGATACCATTTTACGGAATCTGATTTCGAATGCGATAAAATTCACCAATCAAGGAGGATATATTATCGTCCTAGCAACTGCTGATGAGCATGAGGTGAAAATTTCTATTTGTGATAATGGAGTAGGGATGAATGAAGAGACAATTCGTAAGATCCTTGATCCATCTTCTACAATGACATCACTAGGTACAGAAAATGAAGGTGGATCAGGTTTAGGACTTGTCCTTTGCAGAGAGTTTATAAAAAGGCTTAATGGACATCTTTGGGTTCAAAGTGAAGTGGCAAAAGGAAGTGAATTTATTTTTACCCTGCCGTTGACTAGTGGCAATGGACTAGGTTTAGCTACTACCTGCTAGTATATGGAGAGTTTCTCTTTTACGAGCGAACTGACTATACCCATGTGTGGTAACTCTTAATTTTCAATTGATTCGATGAGGTTATTTGAATTTCAAATTGGCCTTTCTTTTTCATCAGACCTGGTTTTGATAATTTATCATCCAATTTATCTCATACTTATCAGAAAACTCTCCGAAGTATGCCCCAAAAAACATGTCTGCCATTGGCATAGTGACATTCCCTCCTGCAGAGAGTTCGTTGAAAAGGCGATCGGCTTCCTCTCTTGTTTCAGGTTCAAGGCATAGATGCATGTTATTTCCTTTGGCTAGTGTGAAGCCCATTTCCTTAGGAGCATCAGTCCCCATTAATATGTGTCCACCTAGAATTGGAAGTTCTACATGTAACACCATTTTTTTAATTTCCTCTGCTACCGGTGGATTCCCGGCTTCTGCTGGAATATCACCAAATCGTTCGATACCCTTTCCTAGAAAGGCTGTTCCAAACACCTGCTTATAGAATAGAAAGGCCTCTTCTGTTTTTCCGTCAAAATTCAAATAGCTTGAAACACGCGCTTTGTTGCTTGTTTTATTTTGCTGGCGAAGTTTGAACCGAGCCTCGATGTATTGGTCGAGGTTTTCCATCGCCATGGTGAATCCTTCTTTGAAGCCCATTTGTATGATTTTTTCCAAGTCAGCTAGGCTATCGTATTTGGCTGTAATCTGTACCAGGGTGTTTTTGCCTTGCTCTAGGAACGTGTTTGTCCAATGTGTTCTCGGCATTTCTTTGCTTACAACCCCATTTTCATCACAAAAAGCATCCAAACCTGAAAACATCAATTGATAAACAATTTTGTGGTATTCGTTTTTACACCAATGCATTTCGTTTTGTGGACTAATCATGGCATAAAGCCACATTCCACCCTCTCTAAAATCCATTGATTTGGTCTTGGTGCGGTAAGGCTTAGGAGCCCACCATAGATCAAGAATTTCAGGATTTGTCCAGGCTTCCCAGACCAACTCCAGGTTGGCGGCAAATTCACGGTTGACATTTACCGTGTTGTTTTCCTTGTTGACTATGAAGTCAAATTTCAGATTGCTTTTCATTTTCTTTTGGATTTTAATTGTTCTAAAACAGTATCAAGTTGGTCGAAACGCTGAGTGAGTAGTTGCTTAAACTGTTCCAGCCATTTTTCTATATCCCTCATTTTATCCGCATTTAAGTGATATTTAATTTCGCGGCCTTGTTGCTCTTGATGTGCTAATTCACACTCCATGAGAATTTGTAAGTGTTTGGAAACAGCCTGCCTGCTCGAATTGAAATGATCGGCAAGGGCATTAGGAGTCATTGCACCTACCGCCAAAAGCAATATGATTGCACGTCGGGTAGGGTCAGCAATGGCTTGAAATACATCTCTTCTGGTTTTCATCTTTTCTTATGTGCAACTAATTGGTTGCTCAAATATATGCAATTAATTGGTTGCGCAATAAAGGCTTCTGATTTTTTTGATTCTTTTATCATGGGTTGAGATAAATTCTGAAGCCGAAGTTTATATGGATCATGCCGTTGGCACAGTAATCTAATGTTACTAGCCACCAAAATCCAGCATTGCATTCTGGGCTTCTACAGATCTTTCCTTTGGCAAGATGCTTTGAAAAAGTAGCGTTTTTGTGCCAAAGTCATATTCAGTAACAGCCCTGAAAACAGCGACGCTAAATTTAGGGTAAAATGTATTGAAACTGATTTTTGGAGGGCAAATTAAAAAAGGCTGAACTCCTTAGAATTCAGCCTTTTTAAACTTAAAAATTATTCGAATTCTATTCTTTGGTTGTCTCAATTACACCGCGAAAATAACCTAGGGATTCGGCAATTCCCATAAATGGATTGTCCATATTTCTCTCGTGCTCTAGACTGCACACTCCAGTGTAACCTACTTTTCTGATCATTCTTACCATCGCCGGAAAGTCAATTATTCCACGGCCTACTTCGAGTGAATACCCCAATTTTGTTGGACCTGTCACGTCTTTTATGTGCATATCAAACACGCGTGTGTGATATTTTTCCATGTCGGCTACCGGGTCTTTACCGTTACGTGTGTCATGGCCAATATCCAGGCACATTCCCATTCTAGGATCCAGATCTTTAGTGTGATTCCAGACATCGTCTGCATCTTGGTAGATTTTAATATCTGGCCCGTGCAAATGGATTGCGAATTTAAAATCATATTCTTTCACTTTTTTATCCACGTAGGGCAGAAGCTCAACATTGGGAACGCCCACGATTAGCTTTACACCTACTCTTTTTGCATAATCAAATGCCCTATCGATTTCCTCTTCAGATTTCATGTAGATCGGACCAACAGCATATCCTGTGATATCATTGGCTTTCAGTTTTTCATGAAAAGCAGCAATTTCATCATCAGTACTTGTCATTGGCAAATGAAAATCCTTGATGCAGAGATAATGAACATCCAAGGCTTTCAATGTTTCGAGCGTCTTGTCTAGATCAAATTTCACAAAGGTATAGCCGGCGATTCCTACCTTGAAAGTCTCACCTGTTTCTGGCGGTAGCTGTGGTCCTGGTCTGGTTTCTTGTGCTTTGCATACCATTAGGGAGAATGAAAGCAAAATGGTCAATACGATTTTCATAGGGATTATTTAGGGTTCTTGACAGACAATTTAGCAAATGCAAAGCAAAGAGAGGTCTTAAGTTTTGCCAATACTACGGAATCGTTTGTTTTTGAGTAAAGTAAATCCGAATCACTTAGGCGCTCAGTATTCAAAGGGAAGGTCGATGTGGATAAATGGTGATTGTTATGGTTGATGCAAACAGAAATCGGTTAGGATATTTGGTTAGGACAAGGCGTTTAAAATCACCTCACTTTGGTGGGTTGTTTTAGCCTTGGGTCATTCCGCGACAATTGTTCGGAGTAAGGCACGCAGAAGTAACCAAAGGTAAAAGCGATCAGATAAACTAGAGTCGGAGGATCAAGCCAAAAAAAATTCACTAAATTTTAAGCTTTTACTTAAGTTGATCGTATTTAACTGAATTACGTTTGGTCAAGCATGAAATCTATAAAACCTACGCTCAAACATATTTCAACTCTAGCCTTTTTCTGGATAATCTCTGGGTCTCTTTTTGCTCAGGACAAAATCGAGCGCGAGCTTCGTGTGGAGGAGAAAGTAGTTCCTAAAGAGGCAAGAGATTGGCTCTATGATGCTTTTGAAACTACAAAAAGGCCAAAATGGTATCAGGAAATTTTCGAATCAGGGTATTCTTATGAAGCCAAATTCAAGTTGAAAGGTAAATTTTATAGTGTAGAATTCGACTCTCTGGGTTTAATTCAAGACGTAGAAATTGAGATAGATTTTAAAGAGCTTCCAATGGAAGTTCAAGCTGGACTGGAGGGCCATCTTTCTGCGGATTATAAAAGTTCAGATATAAAACGGATTCAAATCCAATATTCTGGCAAACCGGATAATCTGGAAGATTTTTTTGATCAAAATAGTTTGGAAGGAATTTTAATCCGTTTCGAAATAGAATTTATCGGTCCTGATGCGACTGGAGACTTGGAGCTATTTGAGGGCTTGTTTTCTGAAACAGGCGAGCTTATCATGAAGCGTAAAATAATCTTGGTACCCAGTGAAAACCTCGTGTTTTAAGATGAGAAAATATTACCTGACTATTTTCTTATTGCTTGTTAGCTTGGTTACCTCTTTTGCGCAGGACCGTCAGTTCTTTACGGGATTTTTTCCCGAAGTGGCGATAACTAAGAAATTTAAGAATGATCAAAAGATACTTTTCAAAATTGAGCATCAGGATATTTTCTATAATAATTCCGGTGATCAACGAGATGAAATACAATTCACCCACTATAGGACGGACCTGATGGGTTTTTATGATTTTAAGTTGAGCCCTACAAAAAGTGTCGCCTTTGGAGTATTTCACAGAATTCAAGAGGGGGCAAATGCCAATAGGATTATTCAGCAATTTGCTTCAGTAAACCGGCTGAGAGGACTGAAACTGGCGCATCGTTTCAGGACCGATCAAACTTTCACTAAAGGTGAATCTTTAGAAATCAGACTTCGGTACAGGATAGCAACGGAAATACCGCTCTCCGGGAGCAGCTTAGACCCTGGTGAGCATTATTTACTTTTGTCCAATGAACCGATTTTCAGTCTTCAGGGAGGTGAGTTCGAAATCGAAAATCGCTTGGTATTCTCCATTGGTAAACTGATCACTTCTAGTCAAAAACTCGAATGGGGTTTAGATTACCGCACCGATAAATTTATTGAGGAAGGTTTCCGAACTCGTTTATGGGCAAAGGTCGGATATTTTTATAGTTTTTAGTCCTGGAACAGTGCACAAGCAATGCAGGGAGCAGATAGAATAACTCTGCTTCTATGAACGATTTGACTATGCTCCGCCGGGGTTGAAAGCTCTTGCCTTGGTAAGATGCTCTGAAAAGCCCTCAATTTTGTAGCAAAGTCACAAGCATCAACAGCCCTGAATACATCGAAAGGAAATTCAGGGTAAGTTAGATTGAAGCTGAGCTTTGGAGTGCCAACTGCACCGTTGGGAATAGATTGCCGATGTTTAATCTGGAATTTCCGTAAAGTCGGAAGACGGCGTGCTTGCCACAAAAGTTTTTTTATTTCTGTTACCAAAAAGTGAAGGCTAAGCGCCTAATTTAAGAAATTGAAATGCGAAGAATATAATTTTGTTTTTCTTAATTTTTTAGTGTAAAATGATTACTCGTTTTCAGATATTAATGAGAAAAATATCGTTTCAAGGTTGATAGCTGGAAATCAATTTCGATCGAAATGCGACGATCAACACGAATTAAACCGAATTAAATGAGCAAAATACTACTTCTACTGATCCTCACCTTCTTTTCCTTGACTACTCCTTCAAATAGTCAAACATTAGTTGGTGATAACAACCTACCCAATAAGCTCAGAGTATTTATCGATGGTTGTGATCGAAGGGATGGAGGCTGCGATATGGATTTTATCAGAACGGAAATTACTGCGGTGGACTTCTATAGAGATAATCAAACGGCTGATGTCTTTCTGTTGATTAACAATAACAGATCGGGTGGTGGTGGAAGGCAATATCAACTTTTGTTTATAGGCCAACAAAACCTTCATGCGGGAAGAAGAGATACCCTCTATGTAAATACCATACAGACGGATACCGACTTTGAAGTACGGGAAAAACTTACCCGGTTTATCAAGTTAGGTTTGGCTCCATTTGTTGCAAAAACCAAAGCTGGAGAGGGTATCGAAATCAATATGAAGACTGGCTCTGGCAATTTGGAAGATACAGTGCAGGAAAGCGTTGACCCTTGGGATTATTGGGTTTTTAATGTGGGTAGTGACGCCAACATTGAATTAGAGGAATTGAGCAGGGAAATCAATTTTGGGGGAGAAATCAATATTGACCGAATCACGGATAAATGGAAAATATCCCTATCCGGTAGAATAGATGAAAGGCTGAGACGAACGATTCAAAAAGTACCAAGAGTGGATAACAATGGAAATCCGGTTATTGACGAATCCGGTATCCAAATCATCGATGATGTGGAGAATAAATTTGATGTATCAGAATTTGGATTCAGTCACCAGCTTGTAAAGTCTATTTCACCGCAATGGTCTTATGGGTATGATATGGCAGGTCGTCAGAATACCCGCTTTAATTATCAGTTTCAGACCAGCTTTAGACCAGCTTTAGAGTATAATTTTTTTCCGGAATCGGTGCAGAATTCCAGATTTCTAAGAGGGAACTATGGGATTGAAGTCAGAAATAATAGATATGTCGAAGAGACGATTTCCGGGGTTTTTAGAGAAACTAGAGTGCTCCATAGTTTGAGAGTCAGTCTGGGTCTAAATCAACGCTGGGGTAACCTGGAAGTGGGATACCGTGTGAGAAATTATCTAGATGATTTTAGCTCCTGGTCCACAGGTTTGAATATTAGTGCAGAAGTCCGTGTCACTGGGAATTTTTCTTTCTTTGTGCGGGCAGAAGGTAACTACGTAAAAGACCAGATTTACCTGGCAGCAGGAGACTACACCGAACAGGATATTTTGAGCGGAAGGGTGAACCTACCTTCAGCCTATACCATCGATACCAGATTTGGGTTTAATTACCGCTTTGGTTCTAATCTCAATAACTTCGTGAATCGAAGATTTTTTGGAAGAGCTAATTTTGTTGGGAATGATTAATTCTAGGGATTAAAGGACCCTGCCCGGTCGACTTTGCGATTTTATTTAATGCCTGAGGGTAGTTTGAGTTGGTTTCTGATTGCAGATCGGTTTAATATAAGGGGTAGACTAAGGTGATTATTCTCGTTGTATCAATTTCCAATGAAGTAGTTACAGACTTCACCCAGTGACACCAGCGATCTGACTACACCCAGACGTGGAGAGTATAGTAGAAAGCTTAGCTTCTATGAACGATCCGACTATGCCCAAGACAGGTGGCCTCAATTTCTTTAACTAGCTAATCTATTTCAGCAGATTAGTTATCAAGTCAATCGTCTTGTTTTTCTATTTATGTTTTGGTTCCCAAATTAACCTCAGAAAAGAACTCAGACGCTCATCGCCTTTTTGAACTGGGATACCGGCCACAATTCCTACCATTAGACTTTCACTTATACCTACCCTCATTTGGGGACGTATCACCGTTTTGAGGTTTTTATTATGGATAGTCTGATTAAACTCAACCCCAAGGAAGTTTCTCGTACCAGTAATCATATAGTGAAAACTAGTATTGATGTCATAGGTCATGTGCATTTGCTTATGGTTAAAGTCCTGATGAAACATTGGACCGGTGTAGATTAGCGAATGGTAATTATTGCCCCAACGCTTAGCGACTACCAGAAACGGATTGTACACATTTCCTTTGATGATAGGATTACCAATGCTTCTGAAATCAGCAAGTTCAAACTCGTTGATGTATCCCACAGCCATCGAAGTAGCATGAGCAGCGTTCACAAAGAAAGTCCATTGAGCAGCAAGCTTTAGACTGTTTAATTGATTGGAAGGCACTGAATCTCTCTCTGTACCATTCATAGGTGCATAGAATGTAAATGGCAGTTCCACTTCCAGACCAAGTCTGTTGATTGGCGCCCATTCATATTCTACAAGAGCTTCATAAGAGTCAAAACTCAGGTTGTCAGTCAGTCCTAATCCTACATTCCATTCTTTTTCCCCTTTCCGTGCACCCAGATCGCGGATCAAGTCTATGTAAAGTGGCTCGGCATGGAGTACCTTGTCAGGTTCTTTTAATTCCTCTATCTGATGGATATAAAGACTGTCTTTTTCTGTATTGGTAGTTTGCGCAAAGGAATTGCATAAAGTAACCCACAGGATTACGATGGTTAGAATATATTTGATGTTCACAGCGTGATCGATTTTATTGATTGATATAGAATTTATCATTCAACTACCTACCGGATAACAAACCGGTCAATTCAAAGAAAGGTGAAATTGCTATTGGGAGTTAGTCTTACTATCAGGACCACTCTAAAATTTTTGCAATCACTTTCTGCTGAAGCAATAGATTATTGCCAAGGGAGAATTACCCTGGATAGAAGTTGAATGGTATTTTTGGAAATATCAATCAACGGTTGGGTGGTGGGGAATCAAGTCGATAATATCCTAGGCTCAGAGCAGTTCTAGGATCTGAAAAATAGATATCAGCTGGAGTAGATGAATTGAAAAGATGCTCTTGCTCAGCAGGGTTATGAAGAGACATAACTACCTTCTTGAAGCTGTTATTACTCTGATCTTCCCCGTCAGGATCATCGAATTCCTCAAAAGTGTCTTCAAAACCCAGAATAGTTTCAACTAGTACTTCGACCATACTTTCCTGGTCATTTATTGTGAGATCTTCAGCAATATGCGGAGACGCCGGGTCTGCAGTATCAGCACTGAGGTTGAGAATATACAGCCCCATCAGTACCCATAAAAGTTTTGCAACTGCGCTATTTCTTAAGCTAAGAATCACGCTGCAATATTAGTGATTTTCCCCATGTGTGCATAAGCCATCAAAAAAGGCTGCAATAATTACGGATTTTTATCGAATAGGGTTGGATGTTTTCTTTTTCAGAACTTCACCTAATAACTCTAAGAATCCACAGTCTCAGTTTACTTCAGCATTTCTCCCAGCTTTTCGACTTTCTTCAGCCATTTTTCTTTAAGCTCCTTTTTGGAAAGCCGAATGGGGCCGATGGCTGTTATCCGTACTTTTTTAACCCCGATGTAATTCAAGGTCACCCTTTTCATGGCATGATGGCTTGGGCTTCGGTAAACCAATCGGTAATACCATTCCGGTTGGTCTAAGGTGCAGATGATTCGTGCGGTTTTGCCAGTAAGGCACTTGTCCCACCATAGGGAATTCTCTCTTTTTTGAAATGCAAAGCCAGGAAGCATGACCCTATCCAGGAAGCCCTTCATCATCGCCGGTACAGAACCCCACCAAACCGGATAAATCCAGACGAGGTGCTCAGCCCATTTCAATTTTTCTTGCGCTTCCAATAAATCCGGTTCCAGTTCAGTCCTTTTCCTATATCCGAATTGTAGGTTTGGATTGAAATCCAACTCTCTGATATTGATTTGTTGGATTTCAGCCCCAGCTTTAGCAGCGCCTTTTTTATAGGCATCAGAAACCGCATAATTGTAGCTTTCCGCATCCGGGTGGCCGTTGATGATTAGTATTTTTTGCATAGTGATTAGAACCAGGGTTTAAACTTTGTTTCAAAGGCAGCTCCTGTCAAATTTTCTTTTTTGAAAAATTGGTAAAGGGCAAAACAAGCCGGGATGGTTAAGTATGCAGTACAAATAGCAAAAGTGGCTAGGCTACTAAAAATAGCTAGGGTTTGGCTGCCAAGTTTGCCAATATAGACTGCAATAAAATCATGCTGCTGTGTAAAAAATTGATAAACAGCTTTCGAGTAGTCGTAAAATCGAACGGTGACTTCATAAGCGAGCCAGCCGGGATAAAACCACTTTCGGACAGGCTCCCAATATTTCCCCCAAATCGATGTGGGTTGCTTCTTTTCTTCCATTTTTTGATCCTTTTGACAAAGATTAGCTAAATGGAAGCGTGATCATTTGATCTAGATCAAGTGGTGGATTTTTTGTTTCTAATTCTACTCAGGGTCTCGAGTGTGATTCCCAAATAGGAGGCAATATGGGTAAGCGGGATTCTATTGGTGATATCCGGATAGATGCTGATCAGATGTTTAAATCTATCCTCGGCTCTGTTGAATTGTATGGTGTAAAGCCTTTCGCATAGCCCCAGCATGGTTTCTGTGACCACTTTGCTCACGAAGTGCTCAAAGTCATGATGTTTCTGGGAAAGGCTGTCAAAAGTGGCTTTTGAGAACTCATAAGCCACTGAATCTTCCACAAACTCTACATAATGCGGGCTAGGTTTGGCACTGAAAAAACTGACGATAGGAGCCATAAATTGGTTTTCGAAAGTAAACCAATCTGAAATATCCTTTCCCTCTTTTAAATAATATGCTCTGGCGCAACCTTCCACGATCAAATACGCTTTTTCAGAATACTGCCCTTCCCGGACTACAACCTCACCTCTTTTAAATGTGCTGAGTTTGGAATTGGCAATAAGGTCCTGCTGGCATGCTCTGGATAAAGGTGCGTAGAGCTCGCCAAGTTGGTGTATGGTTTGTTCGAGGTGCATGGGTGGGACTTGCTGAAGAGTTTAATTTTTTGCTAATATCTTAATCAAAATTTAATTGTGTGAATGTGGGTGCTGACGATCACTTTAACAGGTAATGCATTGACCACTGACTTCCTCAAAACAAATTTATTGTTTAATTCATATCGTCCGTCCCTCTGGGACTTTGCTTGGTTATGTGTTCATTCAAATCCCAGAGGTTGAAACCTCTGGCTATAAGATGGTTCGTTCCTCTGGGACTGATAAGAAATAGATCTTGTGATATTGTAATTAGATATGGACTATAATTTAGTTAGCCGAGTGAATATGATCAGATAATAATGAGGATTTCCATTCCAATCAATGCCGTAGGCATGACCGATCAACTAGCCAGCCATTTCAATGGCTGGAATTTAAGATGGATAATGGGATCATAAAATGCCGTAGGCATGGCCGATATTGATTAAATTAGTTTGAATAATTAATATGATCTACTATGCCAAACACCTATTCAAAAATGTATTGTCAGGCAGTTTTTGCGGTCAAATACAGAAAAGCAGTTATTCAGGATAATTTTAAGAGCGAGCTATACGGAGTGATAGGAAACCTGATCAATGAGACGGGAGCGAAGACCCTAATTGTTAAAGGTCATTTTGACCATATTCATTGCCTGTTCCAGTTCTATCCCAAGCAGGCAGTCTCTGAAATCATGAAAAGTGCTAAAGCAAAATCTTCCAAGTGGTTAAATGAATCAAAGCTTCTTGAGCATAGGTTTGAATGGCAGGCTGCCTTTGGTTCCTTTACCTATAGTGAAAGGGAGATCTCATCTATTTTTGATTATGTGAAAAATCAGGAAAAGCATCATGAAAAGATGACCTTTAGAGAGGAATATCTGGAGATGCTTAAGGCTCATAAAATAGAATTTTTGCCAGAATACCTTTTTAGGGAATTGGAATAGATATCGTCCGTCCCTATGGGACTTTGCCAGAGCACATGATTCTCAAATATTCCAGAGGTTAAAACCTCTGGCTATAAGATGGATCGTCCCTCTGGGACTGATAAGGAATTTTTCTCAAATAATGCCGTAGGCATGGCCGATATCCTAGTTCAATATTTCCTAAATTCTGAACAATAAAAATCCCTCATATTTCCGACGCTAGACGTAGTTTTCCCACTCTGCAAGCTGACCTTTCGCTAAAAAAAGCTTCACTGAAGCTTTTTTTAGCTCAATCCTGCCTTCCTATCCAAAGGAATTTGTAATTCGATTTCATCACAGGACGCTAGGATGAATTTGTTTTCGATTTTAAATCGGTTTGGGTATTAGGGTTTAGTTACAAACTACACCCAGTCTCAAGAGCGATTATATTACGCCTAGACGGGGCAAAGATTATCCTATGCTCAGGCGACTAATCATCGTCATCGCTACTATACTACGCCCAGATATACGGAATCGGAAAGTGCCCTTTTTTTATTCCAAGGATTTTCCTGGCTGAAGGCAATCCAGGCATGCCATTTTGTATCCTTTAGTATAGGAGATACGGTAAGCACGTGATTTTCCTTGTCTCTTGTATTGCCCAAAAACTCCCATTCTGTGCCGTTTCCTTCAGACGAAAGCAGGAAGACAAAGACATTATCATAGGGAGTTGCAGCTGACTGCCAGGAATTGTCTTTCCAAGTGAATTTTATTCCTTCAGCAACCCGTTCTACTTTAGGGTCTTGAGGTCCCAGAAGACTTCCCCGACTGACTTTCACCAAACTGATATCCAGCACTTTTGATGCAGTAGTGCCTTCGAATTTGAAGGAGTTTTTCATGGTATAAGACACCGCCGCATGGTAAGGTCTGCTTGCACCATTCTCGTGGTTTTGATAGCCAAAGCGTAAGATATGTGTGATGTTTTTCAGGAATTTTTGGGTCTGGGTACTCACCGATTGGGAGTTGCGCTTTCTTGTAGAGGTTTTCGCTTTGGTAGTTTTACTTTGCTTTCCGGGTTTCCTGCGGGAATAAGTTTTCCCACCCACTTTGTAGAAAACCAATTCTCCCACGCTTCCAGATAGCCCCTCTAGTATTGAGTTAGTGATCCTTGCCATATGCTTACCGTTTGATTTACAGATTAATATAGATTAAGTGCGGGAAAACTACATAATAAATTGTAGTAAAAATTTATAAAAAGCAGTTTAAGATTATTAAAAGACCAATCATATGATGTTTAATGATTGATTCTATATTGTTTTTGTATTGGTCATGGTATGGTTTAACAAGTAATGATACCACTATAATCCTGATTACTTGTGTGTAAGATCAACGGGGAATCTGGCTTGTTAAGCGCATGTAGAGTATAGGAATGATCAGATCATTAATATTCTTCAAGCACTGACAGATCATCTTGTCGAGTATTTTTTTCAAACCAGCGCTTATACCAGAATTCTACATACATATGGTTGTTTTTCCAGAATAGCTCCTTATTTCCATCCTCCATATCTTGCGTGGTATCAGTGAGTTCTCGGATGGATTTCAGCTCGCTAAACATCTTTTTAATGTCTTCCTTTGCGTATGCAGGCTGTCCAAAATCGCATGCTATAAAGAACTTCATTCCGGCTTTTCTCTGCTTTTCTGTGGCTCCATGAATGACCGAGTAGCTTAGCTTCCACATAAAATCTATCAATATTCGTTCTGGTTTTACATTCAGGATAGCACAGAGCATACGGAAATTACTTGGGATAAGTAGATCCAACTTGCGCCATCTGGAAGTATACATGTCACCTATTTCAGCATATTGTTTATAGGAATCCATGAGGGTGGTTTTTGTCTTTTTCTTTTTCATCAGGAGCTTGTTTAGTAAGGTTATGAAATTGCATAAGTGTTCAGGTATATGGTATTTCTGGAAGGGATATTTTATTCAGCTTGGGGAAGCAATAGAATTTGTATTGGGAGATATAATATCGTCCGTCCCTCTGGGACTTTGCGGGCTATGTTGTCATTCAAATTCCAGAGGTTGAAACCTCTGGCAAGAAAATCGGTCGTCCCTATGGGACTCATTAATGATTTTGTGGGATGAATGCCGTAGGCATGACCGATTCTATAGCCAGCCATTTCAATGGCTGGAAAAAAAGGAATGCGGTTTTCATGATAATGCCGTAGGCATGGCCGATATTGATTAAATTAGTTTGAGTAATTAATATGATCTATTATGCCAAACACCTATTCAAAGATGTATTGTCAGGCAGTTTTTGCGGTCAAATACAGGAAAGCAGTCATTCAGGATGTTTTTAAGAGCGAGCTATACGGAGTGATAGGAAACCTGATCAATGAGACTGGTGCGAAGACCCTAATTGTTAACGGTCATTTTGACCATGTTCATTGCCTGTTCCAGTTCTATCCCAAGCAGGCAGTCTCTGAAATCATGAAAAGTGCTAAAGCAAAATCTTCCAAGTGGTTAAATGAATCAAAGCTTCTTGAGCATAGGTTTGAATGGCAGGCTGCCTTTGGTTCCTTTACCTATAGTGAAAGGGAGATCTCATCTATTTTTGATTATGTGAAAAATCAGGAAAAGCATCATGAAAAGATGACCTTTAGAGAGGAATATCTGGAGATGCTTAAGGCTCATAAAATAGAATTTTTGCCAGAATACCTTTTTAGGGAATTGGAATAGATATCGTCCGTCCCTATGGGACATTGCCAGAGCACATGATTCTCAAATAATCCAGAGGTTGAAACCTCTGGCTATAAGATGGATCGTCCCTCTGGGACTGATAAGGAATTTTTCTCAAATAATGCCGCAGGCATGACCGATTATCTAGCCAGCCATTTCAATGGCTGTTAAATGGTAGTTCTACGTTTTTTAAAATGCCGTAGGCATGGCCGATATTGTGTTATGAACCAAATTGTAGATTAATTGAAATTCTGTAATTAAAATCATGAAGGGTGGCAAATAGATATCGTTCGCCCCTATGGGGCTTTTGAACGGTGCATTGCCATTCAAATATTCCAGAGGTTAAAACCTCTGGCTAGAAAATCGGTCGTCCCGGTGGGACTGATTAATTGGTGATTTGTAGAATCAATGCCGTAGGCATGACCGATTATCTAGCCAGCCATTTTAATGGCTGGTGGCTGGTAAAATGATAAACCCATGGGTCTAAAAATACCGTAGGCATGGCCGATATTGTGTTATGAACCAAATTGTAGATTAATTGAAATTCTGTAATTAAAATCATGAAGGGTGGCAAATAGATATCGTTCGCCCCTATGGGGCTTTTGAACGGTTCATTACCATTCAAATATTCCAGAGGTTAAAACCTCTGGCTAGAAAATCGGTCGTCCCGCTGGGACTGATTAATTGGTGATTTGTAGAATCAATGCCGTAGGCATGACCGATTCTCTAGCCAGCCATTTTAATGGCTGGTAAAATGATAAACCCATGGGTCTAAAAATGCCGTAGGCATGGCCGATATTAAAAATCCACAACAAACAATCTAGTAATTCCTGCGCCATCGGTAGCCGAAAGTTCAATCATAAACCACCCATCCCCGACACATTTTGTCTGGATTTATCATCCAATACCTCGATTTCCTTGCTGGTGTCCTCCCTAATGAATAAATTAGTCTAAACATTTTGGGTAGATTTTGTTAATTTCCCTTTCTAATACTTCAGACTATGAACGAAAAAATCCACCACGGCAGGAATATCAAGCGTTTTCGTGAGATGATGGGCATCAAGCAGGAGTCACTGGCCTTCGAACTCGGGCCTGACTGGTCCCAGAAGAAAATCAGCCTGCTGGAGCAAAAGGAAGAAGTGGAGGAGGAGCTATTACGTCAGGTGGCTGAGATTTTAAAGGTTCCGGCGGAAGCGATTAAGAGTTTTGATGAAGAAAAGGCGATAAATATCATTTCTAACTCCTTTGAAAATTGTAACCAACCTGCCTCTATTTTCTACAACTCTTCTATTAATCCTGTGGATCAAATCATTAAAATCCACAATGAAAAAATCGCTCTGTACGAGCGGATGCTAAAAGAAAAGGATGAAATGATGGAAAGATTGGAGAAGTTGCTGAGTAAGTAAAATTTTTAGGCTAATTAATATTGGCCTTTCTGAGCTATAGAGAAGTATAAATTTTATTGAATATGAAAGGGTAGTTACAAAGTACGCATAGGCGAGCGTTCTGACAACACCGAAAGTCGGCTACGCTTAGACGAACGATCTGACTACAGCGAGACGGGGCTACGCTTAGATAATGGACTACACCCTAGGTATGTCTAAATGATATTTATTACCCATACTTTCCTTTTAAATCAAGTTTATCTATTCTTGATGTAATTGCTCCTGGGTTCCGCTGAAGGATTTTTGAAATTTCAGCAGGTTTTTTACCTAAGCAAAAAAGTTCGGTTAATTTAAAATCTTCCTCATCTGACCATGCTTTATAAGCATTTGCAAACTTTGCTTTTGTCTGCTCCATTTTACTTTTATCCTCTAGTTTGTTTAAGGATGGGAAGTGGTGTAATAACTTTTGGAGAGCCTCGGCGATTTGGTTAATATTCTCCTCAAAGATCATAATGGAGTGTCTTTCGTATTCTCTGTTTTCAAGACGCTTACTCTCAGTGATTTTAAGAAATCTGAGACCTTCTCTTGATTGTTTGATATCCAGGAAGTATGTCCTTTTGCCAGCTGGAACGTGTAGACTTTCTATTTCTGAAACATTAGCCATATTTGAAAAAGTTAGTTCGAAGATTAGAATAATTCAACCTAATGGTTTTCTATAGGTTTGTATTTCAGTAAGTTAAAAGGATTATGAATTACCTACAAATTTTATTTGATATGAAAGCGTAGTTACAAACTACGCTTAGACGAACGATCTGACTACACCCAGACGGGGCATTCTATCCTGAATCATTGACTGTTACCTATATATATTGTAAATTGTAAATAAAGATCGAGTGTCGATTCGTTTCGTTTTATTCAAAAAACTAACGTAAATCATGAAAAACCTATTGATAATATTCATCTTAGTTTTCTCAACTTTTTTCTGTCAGGCTCAGGAATTTGAATTTACCGCAGATAGCTTTTACAAATTGCAAATAGGTAAAGAATGGGACAAAAAAATTAATGATATCAGCCCTATAGAGATAAAATTTGCAGATAGAGAACTAATTCTGACATTTAAAGATTCTGGCGAAGTACTTTGGGAAGGAGATGTAGAAGAAGTTAATGTTTTGAAGGATAATGAATCAGGTAAAAAGTATATTTTAACAGTCGAAAATGATCATTGGACCCACTATGTGATTTATACAGAAAGTGAAAGGCAAGGTAAGGCTATTACTATTCCTGGAATTACTGAGGGTTTTGTGGTGAGCTATGATTTTTATCTCATCAACAAACCCTGATGGCCGTAATTCCTCCTCCTAATTTAGCCACAAGATTTTGGTGACTGGATGTAGTTCGCGACAATTGTCGCAGACAACGCTTAGGCTAGCATTCTACTCCTAGGTCGGGATTGCTATTCATTTTTCCAATGTTAGAAAGTTCAGCAAAATATGTTTTTTGCAGTTAACAGTTAAAGTGTCAGAACCGGAGTTTTTTTGAAGTTCATCCCCAATAATAAAGTTCCCTTGGAGTTCATCCCCCATAGATGAAGCCGAAATTATCTGATTCGTCAAAACGATCAAATAGTCTCCGTGATTATATATATTGAATAAGACTCTTCCTTTAATTTGCGTATCTCGTTGGAGAGGAGTTCCGGTTAAAAATAGGACCATGATAAAAATGAAGATCCCTAAAAGAGAAAACATGATGACTCTGCTGCCCCGCCTTTTAATCTTCTCCTTTCGTTCTGCTACTCTTTGATCTAGATACATGTCCTGTGGAATAGGGGGCTAGTGACAGTCACTGGGTGAATTTGCAACTTCACCCAAATATCATGATTAATTTCAAATTGAATAGAATATGAATGCGTAGTTACAAACTACGCTTAGACCGAGGATCTGACTACACTCAGACGGGGTGATCAGACTACGCTGAGAGGGGGGGCTATTCATTTGCTTCCCATCTGCTATTCCGCTGAGAATTCTTTATTGTTTATTAGTTTCAAATTGAATAGGATGTTTAAGCGTTTTATTAACTACTCTTAAAGTGAATGATAACTCAGCTTTGGATTGCGCTCCCCAGTCGAAGGTGCGGGACTGTATTAACTATACGATATTTTTCTTATTTCCTTTTGCTTTTCAAATATCTTTGTTTAGATTATAATTAATTGATTTTCAATATATAACGAATCTGAGGAGTTCTTTAAAAACAGAAAAGCGGTAAAATCCTGATGTCATAATCTTTATTCTACCGAACACTTGTCTTATTTCTTCAACTTAATAATAATATAAAATGGAAGGGGAAAAAGTGGCTGAGGCCGATATCAATGAATTTAAATTTCAAGGGGGCTGGAAGAAATGTTATCAGCAAAAAAACTGTGAAACAAAAACAGGTAAGAGATATCCAATTGAGCTTGTGTGGTGCGAGATAAAAGACGATGGTTGCGAGAGGGTAGGAGATGCTGTCTGTGAGTGCCGATTATTTCGACGTAATGCCATGTTGCCAAAAGAAAAGCAGGAGTGGGAACATGTACCGTATGAAGGGAAGCATATCAAAGAAGAAAACTTTATTTACAAATGCTTTTGTGTTCGGAAAACGAAGTAATTATAATGGAACAGTCATAAATGAGTCCTGCTAAAGGCCTGTGAATGACAGAGAGGTTTATTGCTGATTCAAAAGTTTAAATGTGTTTTGAATGCTCTCTTTCTTTTTCCAAGATATCGAATCTCTTAAAATACCAACTTTGGCAAGAGATAAAAAAATCCCTCAGATTTCTCCAAGGGATTTTTTGTTGTTTGAGGTTCTGAATATTGAAGTAGAACCGAAACGCTTGTGGTCACGCAATCTCTATTCTCCTAATTTCTAATCTCAAATTTTTAATATCGAATGCTGAACGTCGAACGTCGAATGAAGAACCTACCTACGGCAGGCAGGTATCGAAGTTTAAGAAGTATGAGTTTCCACCCAAACCCTCGCATTCACAAAAGCCTCCATCCAAGGAGTAAAGTCATCCTTGCGATCTGCTGGGTAGTGCGCCCAGTTCCAAGGCTTCAAGCTTCGCTCGATATGTGGCATAATAGCCAGGTGACGACCGTCTGCTGAGGCGATACCTGCCGTAGCGTGATCGGAACCGTTTGGATTGCCTGGATAGGCTTCGTAGCTGTATTTCATCGCGAAGTTGTAGTCGCTTGCTGCTTGTGGAAGTGCGAATTTACCTTCTCCGTGTGCTACCCATACGCCTAGTCTCTGTCCGCTAAGTGAGCCTAGCATCACAGATTCGTTTTGTGGGATTGTTACATTCACGAAAGTAGATTCAAACTTATGGGATGCATTGTGGAGCATCTTTGGTTTATCTGCATGATCAGGAGTCACCAAGCCAAGTTCTACCATCAGTTGACAACCGTTACATACGCCCAAACTCAAGGTGTCAGGTCTTGCGTAGAAGTTGTCCAGCGCCTGCTTAGCCTTAGGATTGTAGAGGAATGCACCTGCCCAGCCTTTGGCCGAACCCAGTACATCTGAGTTGGAGAATCCACCCACGAAGACGATCATCTGTACATCTTCCAGGTTTTCACGACCTGCAATCAGATCGGTCATATGAATGTCCTTCACTTCAAATCCTGCCAACCAAAGTGAGTAAGCCATCTCACGATCGCCATTCACACCTTTTTCTCGGATGATCGCTGCTTTAGCCTTGCCTTTCGTAATTCTGAATGGATCGAGTCCTGCAGTTTCGAAACTGCCTTTCCAGCCTTCTGCAAACTCGTATGCCAGCGGCTGATTTTTATAATTGTCAAAGCGGTCTTTCGCAAGCTCTGCTCCGCTTTGCTTTCTGTCCAATAAATAAGAAGATCTGAACCATACATCACGTAGTTCTTTGATATCCAGTGTCAGGTCTTTTCCTGCAAATTCAATGTTTCCGGAATCAGTCACTTTCGCGAGCTCCACATAATCGATGTCAGCTTCCACCAATAAGGCTTCCACCGCATGATCATCAGCTACCTGAATCAGGATACCAGGATTCTCAGCGAATAAGGCTTTCACTACATCCGGCTCATGCAGACGATCCAGTTTCACTTTCAAGCCTACATTCTGCACAGGGAAACACATTTCCAAAAGGGCTGTTACCAAACCACCTGAAGAGATGTCGTGTCCTGCAAGGATCCAAGTCTGATCGATCAGATCCTGAATGGCAGTAAATGCTTTCGCAAAATACCTTGGGTTTTTGACGTCTGGAGTTTCTGTTCCGACCTTGTTCAACGCCTGATAGAAGCTGGAACCAGCCAGTTTGAAATCATCCTTAGCGAAATCTATGTACAGGATTCTACTTCCTTTGATAGGCTTCAACGCAGTTTTCACTGTTTTCTGAACGTTGCTACATTCACCCACAGTGGATATAATCACTGTTCCCGGAGAGTATACCGTTTTTCCGTCAGGATATTTCTGAGTCATGGAAAGTGAGTCTTTTCCAGTAGGGATATTCACACCCAGCTCAATCGCAAATTCAGAAACTGCCTCAACAGCTCTATATAGTCTATCGTTTTCGCCTTTGTTTTTGGCTGGCCACATCCAGTTGGCAGAAAGGGAAATTCCCTGCAAGCCGTCCTGAATATGAGCGAAGATCAAATTGGTCATCGCCTCAGCAATTGCCAATCGGCTACCTGCTTCCGGATCTGCCAAAGCTGCCACTGGCGCATGACCGATGGAAGTTGCGATACCTTTGTTTCCAGTGAAATCAAGTGCCATTACAGCCACGTCATTCAGCGGAAGTTGGATTTCACCGACGGTCTGCTGCGTCGCCACACGACCCGTCACGGACCTATCTACTTTATTTGTCAACCAATCCTTACAAGCCACCGCTTCCAGTTGAAGTACTTCGCGTACATAGGCTTGGATCAGGTCAGCTTCGTAGTTTGCTTCCGCAAAAGTTGCGTTGGTCGTATCGTCTTCCAAAATGGTTTTAGGAGAAGAACCGAACATATAGCTCAGATTCCAGTCCACCGGTTTCTCTCCGGTTTTGCCATTTTCAAATTTGAAATGCATATCTCCAGTTGTCTCGCCCACCACATAGAATGGCGCGCGCTCACGGTCGGAGATCTGATGTAAAGTATCTACGTCTTTTTTGCCAATCACCAATCCCATACGCTCCTGAGATTCGTTTCCGATGATTTCCTTAGCGGAAAGGGTAGGGTCACCCACCGGCAATTTATCGATGTGGATAGTTCCTCCGGCATCTTCCACCAATTCAGAAAGGCAGTTCAAATGTCCGCCAGCTCCGTGATCGTGGATAGATATGATTGGGTTGTTTTCGCTCTCAGCCATGGCGCGGATCACATTGGATACACGCTTTTGCATCTCAGGATTGGATCGCTGAATTGCATTTAGCTCGATTGCATTAGAAAGTTCTCCTGTATTCAGGGAAGAAACCGCCGAACCGCCCATTCCAATTCTATAGTTGTCGCCGCCCATGATCACAATCTGATCACCGGCTTTTGGTGCGTCTTTTTTAGTGTAGTTAGCATTGGTGAAGCCCACGCCACCAGCTAACATGATTACTTTGTCAAAACCGTGGTGCTTGCCGTCCTCCTCATGCTCGAAAGTCAAAAGGGATCCGGAGATAAGCGGTTGACCAAATTTATTTCCGAAATCAGAAGCTCCGTTGGAAGCTTTGATCAGAATATCCATAGGCGTTTGGTATAGCCAGGGACGCTCGGCAAGCTTGCTTTCCCAAGATCTTCCTTTCTCGGAACGAGGATACGAAGTCATGTAAACTGCCGTACCTGCCAAAGGAATGGAGGCAGTTCCGCCAGCCATACGATCTCTGATTTCTCCTCCAGCTCCAGTTGCCGCGCCGTTGAAAGGCTCCACCGTAGTTGGGAAGTTGTGTGTTTCAGCTTTTAGGGAAATAACTGTCTCGATCTCACGGGTTTCGAAGAAGTCTGCCTGATGTGCGGTTTTCGGAGCAAATTGCTGTGCTTTTGGTCCACCTACAAAAGCTACGTTGTCTTTGTAAGCTGAAGCGATCCGGTTAGGATGCGCTTTTGCAGTTTCTTTGATGAGTTGGAAAAGCGTCTGTGGCTTTTCTACTCCGTCTATGATAAAAGTACCGTTGAAAATCTTGTGACGGCAATGTTCTGAGTTCACTTGCGAAAATCCGAAAACTTCAGAATCTGTCAGTGGACGCTCCAATTGCTTGGAAACATTGTCCAGGTAATCTACTTCTACCTGACTTAGTGCCAATCCGTTCTCGGTATTATATGCAGCGATATCGTGGATCTCTACGATTGCTTCCGGCTGCAAGTGGATGTCAAAAATCTCCTGATCCAACCCGTCAAAAGCATGCTGAAGCATGGGGTCTATTTGATCTCCTTCGTTTAGCGGGAAAAATTCCTCGATACGGATTACACCAGGGATTCCCATGTTTGCAGTGATTTCCACCGCGTTGGTTGACCATGGAGTAATCATTTCCTTGCGAGGTCCTGAGTATTTGCCGGAAAGTGCTGGTGTATTGATTGCTGTTGCTCCGCCGAAAAGCCAGGTCAGCTTTTCTAAGTCTTCGGGCGCGAAAGGTTGTGGAGAATGTACAGCGTAAACGGTTTTTAGAGGGGATTCAAAGAAGAAAATCATGTCCTTTGGCTGGTAAGCTGCAAAGGTACGGAATTGAGAGTTAGATTGAAAAATTTGAAAATGAAATAACTTGTCTGCCGTGGCGGATTGAAAAATATAGTGTTCAGTCTAAGTGTTCAGTATTCGTCATTGTAGTCTTAAATATTCTTTGAACTTACAAAAAGAGAATGACAGTAATTTGTTTTGGAACATTAAGCTTAGTCACCTTGAGCGAAGTCGAAAGGTCCTCGACTCCGCTCGGACTGACGCGCTTATAGTGCACTTAAACCAATCTGTCATTGGAAGGAGTGAGGTACGACGAAGCAATCTGTTTTTATTTACGACTTACGCCCCGATAGCTATCGGGGTACGATTTACGAGATTCCCGAAGAGTTGCGGTACTTTTTGTTTAGTTGGTCATGCCTCATTGCGAGTAGTGAGAGACTAGCAACTAAGCGATCTATTTTGATTAATATGCACCACTTGTGAGATTGCTTTGTCGCTCATACTTCGCTCCTCGCAATGATGGTGTTGATAAATCCAGCTTGATTGGCGCAAGTCTCACGACTTGTGCCTTACTTAATGCAGTCTTCAGACTGCTAAGTTGTGAAATTGGGATAGGAAGTCAGGAGACTTCATTGCTGTAGGTCCAAGTCAATAGACTTAAACCAGATTTAGACTTCATTATCGTGGGCCCAAGTATGAAGATCTATAGTAGCCTGTGCAGTAAAAAGAAACAGCCCCGATCACTCAGGGCTGTTTGAATTTAATATTCGTCTTCGTTGAAGAAGAAGTCGTCTTTGGTCGGATAATCAGGCCAAATTTCTTCGATGGTCTCATAAGGTTCACCATCATCTTCTAATTCTTGAAGGTTTTCTACTACTTCCATTGGTGCGCCGGATCGGATGGCATAATCAATTAATTCATCCTTGGTGGCTGGCCAGGGGGCGTCCTCTAGATAGGATGCTAATTCGAGTGTCCAGTACATAATGTTTATTTTAAAGGAGTTCCGGAGTTTAAGGGTTGCAAAATTATTCTTTTTTTGAAATATTCAATTGTGTATTTACTATTTAAAAGAAAGTTGTTTTAAAATATAATTTTTAACGTCAACCTTCCGCTTTACAGCAAATAGTTTTTTCTTCATCATGATGTCAAAATCAGCTGACTGAACGCGGAAATTCTCCGTATTGTTTTGTGCCGCTTCCAGCTCAGTTTGATCTCTTTTCAATAAATCTTTTAGTAAAGCCGTTTTTATCTGAATTTGTTCCGCTTCAGGTTTTTCGTCGAAGTCTTGGTATTTACCATGAACCAATTTTTCCAAGAAAGCTTTCTCAAATACGATGTCGGAGAAGAATTGGAATGATCTAACGATCAAATTCGCTTCTCTCGGCTTGCGCGGAGGTAACTTTCTCCACTCTTCCTGTATAGCCTTGGCTCTACCTATCAGTTCATAAGAAGTTGGTTTTCCTGAAAGGGCCTTGATCTCCTCTGTTAAGGTTTCTACTTTCCTCATTAGTTCCCGAGGGTTCATTTGAGGACCAGTTTGAAGCGTTCTTTTATAGCGAGAGAAAATTCGGTTATTCAGTTTAGAAAACTCATCCCAAAGAGGCTGACGTTTTTCTGCAGGCACTTTTCCAGCCTCTTTCCATTGACGTTGGATTTTTTTGGAAATATCAAAGGCAATCTTAGCATCTGGAAAATCATGTGCCTCTCGAGCCTGCACGACCAATGCCTCGTACACTTTGATGTTTTCCTCCGCCTGAAGGGCTAAGCCTTCAAAGAAATGTCTTCTGTTTTCGAAGAAATGCTGAACAATATCATTGAAAGTGCCTTCGATTTCTTCTTGATGTTCTTTATCTACAGGGCCAGTCTTGATCCAGCGAAGTTTTAGTTCCTTGTAAAACTCGGTAGTTTCTTTCCAGTCAGTATCGTCTTTTTTCTCCTCGGCTTCTAGAATTAGCCCTTTTTTTACTTCAAGGTTTTTGGTACGGTTTACCTGTATGATTTCATTCAAGTACTCCTCTTGTTGGCTTAGGTCCTTGATCAGTGGTTCAAAATCCCCCAATGCATCAGATTGCATAAGCGATTCTCTAAGGTGAATGAGTTTCATCAAGAAAGAACCTTTGTTCTGGTTTTCTTGAATGTCATTTTTGAGCTTCTCTACTTTTTCCTTGAGCTGCTCAAATCGATCCTCAAAATACTTAAGCGTAGAAGCTTCATCTTCTTTTACTTCACCGATTATCCTATCTTCCTGCCCCAAAAAACCCTTCAAATAAACTTTGTCGTTTTTGATATATCCATACGGATGCTCCATTGCTCTACAGTAGGTTAGGTGGCGGTTTTCGAATTTCCGCAAATTAATTAATTCAAAAGCACTTATCCTAAGAAAGCGGTTTTTTTGCCATCTTTGATTCTTAAGTGCAATTTCTAAGTAAAAATATAACGCATGAGTTCAGAAAAAATCATCTTTTCCATGGCAGGAGTTTCAAAAATTTATCCGCCACAGAAAAAAGTCCTCAAAGATATCTATCTCTCATTTTTTTATGGAGCCAAAATCGGGGTTCTAGGTTTGAACGGTTCGGGTAAATCCTCCCTACTAAAAATCATCGCCGGAATGGATAAAGAATTCCAAGGCGAAGTGGTTTGGTCTCCGGGCTACACAGTAGGAATGCTGGAGCAGGAGCCAAAACTTGATCCGACCAAAACAGTGAAAGAAGTAGTTGAAGAAGCGGTTTCTGAGACGGTGGCTTTGCTAAAAGAATTTGAGGCTATCAATGAGAAATTCATGGATCCGGCCTTGATGGAAGATCCAGACGCGATGAATGACTTGATCGAAAAGCAAGGTGAAGTGCAGACGAAGTTAGATGCTGCCAACGCATGGGAATTGGACACGATGTTGGAGAAAGCCATGGACGCGCTTCGACTGCCGCCTAGTGATGCCAACGTGGCTAATCTATCTGGAGGGGAAAAGCGTAGAGTGGCACTTTGCCGTCTACTTCTGCAGGAACCAGATGTTCTCCTTCTTGATGAGCCTACCAACCACCTCGATGCGGAATCCGTGCATTGGCTGGAGCAACACTTGCAGAATTATAAGGGAACCGTCATTGCGGTAACTCACGATAGGTATTTCTTGGATAATGTAGCCGGATGGATTCTTGAATTGGATCGTGGCGAAGGGATTCCATGGAAAGGAAATTATTCTTCTTGGCTGGATCAAAAACAAAACCGCTTGAAGCAGGAAGAAAAAACAGAGTCCAAGCGTCAGAAGACCTTAGAAAGGGAGTTGGAGTGGATTAGAATGTCTCCTAAAGCCCGTCAGGCAAAAGGTAAAGCTCGTCTAAATTCTTATGATAAGTTAGTTGGAGAGGAATCCAAAGAAAAAGAAGCGAAGCTTGAATTGTTTATTCCTCCAGGACCACGCTTAGGAGCGAAGGTTATTGAGGTGAATGGCGTTTCTAAAGCTTATGGAGACAAACTATTGTTCGAAAACTTGACTTTTGCCTTGCCTCAAGGTGGAATTGTCGGCGTGATCGGGCCAAATGGTGCTGGTAAATCCACGCTTTTCAAATTGATTACGGGACAAGAAAAACCGGATGCTGGTAATTTTGAAGTTGGAGAAACGGTTCAACTGGCCTATGTCGATCAGGGACATGATATTTTGGACCCAAATAAAACAGTTTATCAGACGATTTCGGAAGGAAATGAACTGATGAAACTAGGAAATAAAGAAGTGAATTCAAGAGCATATGTTTCCAAATTCAACTTCGGAGGAGGAGATCAGGAGAAGAAAGTAGGAATACTTTCAGGTGGAGAACGAAACCGAGTTCACTTGGCACTGACGCTAAAAGAAGGTGGAAACTTACTATTGCTCGATGAACCTACCAACGACTTGGATGTGAACACGCTTCGAGCACTGGAAGAAGCCTTGGAGAACTTCGGTGGTTGTGCCGTGGTAATTTCTCACGATAGATGGTTCCTGGATAGAATCTGTACGCATATCCTGGCTTTCGAAGGAGATTCTCAAGTGGTTTGGTTCGAGGGTAACTTCTCCGACTATGAAGAGAATAAGAAAAAGCGCCTAGGTGATGTGGAGCCGAAGCGGATTAGGTATAAGAATTTGAAGTAAGTAGGCAGTGGCAGTGATCAGTATTCAGTCGCAGTTTTCAGTTTACATATCCTGCGTCACTGCCTGTCCGGCGGCAGGAGGGCGAGGCAGTGACGCAGTCTAAAATGCAACCTCCGGAGCAGGAAAGACTTCGGAGGTTTTGTTAAATATTATAAAACCTCTTTCAGTCTTGACAGCTAAGATTGGAAGAGGTTTTTATTTTTTTATAAGTTTAGTTCGATGAGACGATTTTTATTTTTAGTGCCATTCGGTTTTCTTCTGTTTTTTTTCGCTTGCGATACTAATGATTCAGAAAACAATGATGTCCAAATCCAAGATGTCCAAATTGACATAGGAGATCCCAAGTCTTTGAAAATGTCACAGCTTTTTGATACCTGTTTTATTGTTCCTTTAGATAATAGAGAATTAGTCGGAGTTGTGAGTGAGGTGGACTTTGATGAAGAGCAACTTCTGGTTTTGGATAAAAAGAAAATGCTGAAAGCTTACTTGTACAATTGGCAGGGTGAGTTTATCAAGTTTCTGGCTAATGGAGGAGAGGGTCCCGGTGAATTTAAGTGGCCTAGTGATGCACAGTTGATTGATGAGAAAGAGGTAGTGATTTACAGCGCAGGGACTCATAAGTTGCTTTTCGTCGACCAAAATACAGATAAGACCAAAGATGTTTTTCTTGATTCAATTACTAGTTTGTTTGACTTTAAGTTCTTTGACAGGAAATTTTATTTCCTACGGGCGAATGCATATGGTAAGAATGAGTCACTGTTGGTTTCTGATGTAGGATTTCAGGATTTCAAAGAGATACTAATTCCTGAAAAATTTCTTTCTAGGGATAAAGCATATCATTATAGATCAACGAAGTATAGTTTTATATATCCCAAATCCTCCGGAAATGGTTTTTATTTTTCAGATGTGGTGTCTCCTTATTTTTTGGAGTATGGCGGAGATACGTTACAGAAAGCATATCATGTCAGATTCTCAGGTAGGGAGTTGGATTATAGTGATATCGACAACGGGACGGATAGGTCTTTTTACAATATAGCATCACGGGATAATCTGTTTTATTTCGGGAATGCTCTTTTTGAGGGAGGTGATTTATTGTTTTTGCCTGTGATTGAAGGCATTGCTGTTCGTACGGCTATCTATAATAAGGAAACCGGAAGAAGCATTTATGTAAATGAAATTGATGATGATCTTACAGGTTTTCCTTCAGGCAATGCATTTGCTGGTGAGGAATCTTCCAAGCCAGAGTTTTATGTGAGAATCATACCTGCGGCTGTTGTGGATGAGGTGCTGAAGAATTCTCAAGGCATGGCTAATTCATACCTTGATTTTTTAAGGGAAAAGGATATTAAGCGAGATGACAATCCCGTGCTGTTTATCTATCGTTTCAAAGAGGAGATTGATCTTGATTGAAACTAGAAGTTGCTATGGAATAGGTTTGTTTCAGTTTTTAGACTTTTAGAATAATTAAAATGAATTGCTTTTATCTCCAATTAGAAGCATTCTTTTCTCCTCATGAAAAGGGATATAAAAACAAAGCCGGATTTTCCGGCTTTGTTGTTTTAGGTTTAATCAGGTATTAGTTTTTAATTACTCGATGCAGGCTGCCAAAGTTTCCTACACGAATGAAGTATAGACCATTACTCAAGTCCTGTATAGCAAATTGTATATCAGTGCTTGTGACCACCAGTGATTTCACTAGCCTGAAGTTAGTGTCATAGATGTAAACTTGTGCAGGTAGTATTTCAGGTTGGATTCCATCAATGGTCAACAGGTTTGACGTTGGGTTTGGATACACCCGGATCTGCTCAGTTTTCTTGTCCAATTCCTGGATTTTTTCTTTCTTTTCTTCTTCGAGTGTTCTAGCACCTTCATTACTAGGCTGACACTCAGGACTGGCATTCAGTGGCACTAAATATTTTGGTCCTTTGAAAGTGGACCCATCTGTAAATTGCACCTTGTTTGCGTACAGAGTTCCTTCCAGTACAGCGTTCTCAGCAAAGTCTACAGAGGCAAAAGGAGCCAGTATATTACCTTGGAAGAAGGTGTTTTTGAATCGAATAGGTTGATTGCCAGAGTAATGAATAGTTACCAAGGCTTGTGCACCATCCGTTCCTGCTAAGTATTGCTGATCTGCGTGTGGTAGCCATTTATTGACCTGTATTAAAATTGGGCCATTAGTTACATCGAAGTTGACATGTGCATTTTTACCAGAGATTTTCCAGCTATCAAGGGTGTAAACCCCACTTACTAAATTTAAGGTGGTGTTTTCCAGCATATCTACGGCATTATAAATACCAGGCTCGAGATCAAGTGATTCTCCTTTTTTCAGTTGGATTCGCTCCTTGGAAGAGATAGGTGGAAAATTGAGCTCAGGTCGGTCAAAAGTAACTACACATTCCGAGTCATTGCTAATCGCCCCTGTTGGCAATAAGCTAGATTTTTTCTGGCTTTTTACATCCTTTCTCAGTTGTAGATAATCAAATATAACTTTGGACTCTCCTCTTAAAATCAATTCATTGCCGGCATACATATCTCCTACTATGGTTACTGGTGGAGCTCCTTGCAAAGAGACATTTTCAAAGATTAGATTTCCTGAGGTGCCAATTGAACCCTGAGATGTTTCAAAGTTTTTGCTAAAGTATAGCTCTTCAAATCCATAGATCGTAAAGTCTGCTAACTCATCTATAACTGCAGCGCCTAAATCAACTGTGTTAATAATATCGAGGCCAGTGATTTCCTGAGTACACTGGTTGAAGTTGTTTTCTACGAAGGTTCCAATAGGACTAACTCCTGTTGCTTTAGCAAAAACATCGTATTCTACAGTTTCGAAGCAACCTGATTCTGAGATTGCGGAGATTTCAGGCGTGACAATTACCAAAACTTCAATGGTAAAGGATTCGCCAATTCCTATTTGGTTCTCAGCAGCCAGAAGATTTTTATCTCCTTTTCCGTCAAATTCAGGGTTGACTATAAGTCCTTCACTACTAATACAGTTTACTGTAAAATTATTAGCGTTTGAAAAGGATTGGGCTAAGTCAAAAGTAGATTGTACATCGCTCAATAGTACATCTCCGCCATTTCTCAACCCGATTTCATACACCACCTGCCGTTGTCCGGCACCTATATTCAGGATGTCTTTTGTGATGACATCAGTCACCTCGATGATGGGGTTTTCGGGGTCTAAAAGAAAGTTTGGAAGGTCTAATCTGGTGGTTCCTTCGAGATTGAAGGCATGGTCAATTATCTTTTTTTCACCGACTTTTTCACGAGGAGTCTCTTCGTCGATTAAAGTGAGGTCTATAACACCAGGGAACTTGATTTCCGCAAATCTTAATTGGGTACTTTCAAAAATGCTTTGGCTTGAATTGCTTTTAAATTCGCCGTCGATATAGGACTGCCCACCCACTGCAATAGGGGTGCTAACTGCCTGAGGAAATTGAGCTTCAATGTACTGACCGGCCAATAAGTTTACCGTATTGCCAGCAGAAGAATACGAGACCGTTCCATCTTCTTTAAATACCGTGTAATTCATCACTTGACCAAGACTGATCGTCAAATTGACTTTAGGGTCAAATTCGAAATTCATGTTTTGATCAATGTTCAAAGTTGGAGAGATATCGCCTGCGTCTATACTTCCTAAGTTGTTGCCTAAGCTATAAGAAGTCGTGTACCCAGCATAGTCAAGTAGGGATACCAAGTCGTAATTCATGTTGGTAATGGAGGACTTATTTCCGGAGACTTTTAAAGTTCTACCACCGTTTAGAGCCACATAGTTTAATTCTGTGCTACTGGAATTTTTAAAAGTTGCCTCAAACTCTGGTAGAGTGGGGCCATTAGGAGGAAGATCTGGAGGAGTTACTAAAACGGTGTTTTGATCTGGGAAAGTAGCTAAAGAATAACTGGTTCCTTCCTGGTTATTGTATGCATTGAGAGCTTGCTCTCCAAGATTGAATAGGGGAAGTCCTGACGACCATTTGCAAGCTAGTATCTCTGCTTGGGTTGCGTTTGGACCAAAAGCTCGGTCACAAATATTTACCAGCGAGGGCAGTGATGGAAGAGATTGACTTAATTTTAAATCAGCACTTTCATTAAAATATAATTTATCTGAACAGATTTCGCTAGAGCAAATTCCTGATGCACATGGGTAGTAAACAGTGACCCCAAACCCTACCTCTGCGTTTATCCCGATTGCCGCACTCAAAGAAAGATTATCTATCAAGGGGCCAAGTTCTTGATTGAAAAACGGAGGACTTACTTGAAGTTTTTGGAGATTAGGCTCAAGGATCTCATATGATGTGTTAATTCTGACAGTTTCCCCGCAGGCAAACGTATTGGCTTCAGGGTATTCTACATGAACTAAAACGGGGTAATCAATCCCTATATCCGAAGTTCCAATGCTATGAATTTGGTAATACCCTCCCGCATCCACAGAAGCGTTTGCTTGGAAAGTGGGCTGGATAGAAGAGCAAAAGAAACTGGCACCAGAAGTCAAGTCGACCAGCCAACCTGGAATATCTATCCCTTGATCAGCCAGAATATTTCGGGCAATAGTTCCTCCAATATTTGGATTGGTCCCGTTCTGAAAGCGATGTGTAAACTCTACCCTTGATCCGCTGCCGACATTGGGGTTTGGGTCTAAATTTACCCCATTAAACTGTTCTTCAAAACGGAGATTTTGTTGGACTGACGAGGTGCTTCCCCTTGTTTGGCTAAAGGCAAAAAATGGTAAGACTAAAAGGAATACTAGTCCTATTAGTCTTTTCTTGTACATGTGTTTCATCGTTTAAAATGATATTTGGTTATAAATTGATTAAATGAGCAAGGGCGATCATTCCAACAATTAATAATTCAAATACATATTGATGCATATGAAATATGATTAAATATATGTGAAAATCTCTTAACGCCAAAGAATATTTTGTCATTTAAAAATGGTGTGACTTTTTTGACATGTCAAGTGAAGCCTGGGTATTCAAATTAAATGAGAACCAACAGCATCATTTTCATACCTGGAAAATAGACTTCAAGCACAACTGACATAGAAAAGAGGTTAACTTTTTTTGATTTGCTGTCTTATGGATTGTCTAAAAGTCGGTTTCACACTGTTTATAAAGCGGCAAGAAATTTCCTTGGTGTAGGTGTTAATCTCCTATTCTCCCACGTCATTTATTTCTCGGATAAAATCTATTTGGAAACCGTGGATTTCCAGATAAAGCTCAAATGATTTGCTTTTAGAGTTGTCAGTTTGGCCAATAGGAGAACAAATTGGAAATGCTTTGAAGATATAGTATTAAAAAAAAAGGGTAGATATAAGTTTAGGAGGGACCTATTGAAATCTATAGGAGCAAATTGTAAAAGCGGAAAAATGAAGTTGGTAGCAATATGTTTAAATAGACTCAAGTACACAATCTGAAATAGTTTTACTAAAAAAAACGCTTCCATTAGTTCAATTTTGATAAGCAGGCTTGTGCTGATACGAAAATTTAATAGATTAGCTAAAAATACAAGTATATGAAATTTCACCACCTTTTAGTTGGTCTTATTTGTTTGATATTTTCCTGTAATCAAAAGACTACTGAAACCAATAAAAGCCTAGAATTTGAATTTGTGAAAGTAGATTCTTTGGTGTTAGATATTTTGGAGACAGTACATATTTTAGATTATCATAAGGAAAAAGAACAGTACCTGATCGTAAAGCAAGCCAGCATGGAAGGTCACTATATGGTCATAGATAAAAAGGGCGAAATTCTGGCTGAAAATAAACTATCCGAAGGCCCAGATGCATTTGGGATGGTGCTCTTGAGAGCAGGATTTGTGGGAGATGAAATTATGTTTGTCTCAGATGGAGTGGCTTTTGTCTACGATCTAAACCTGAAGCAACTGAGGAAGTTTCCTTTTGAACAAAACCCTAGAGTGAAGTTGGTTCATTTTTCCTTGGACAATCTTAGCACCTTTAAATCCTCAAATGGCAATTTAAGTGCGATAGCAAATCTAAATGATGGCTATTTGCAACCTTATCCAGAGGATTATTATGATACACTAAATATGGTTCATCTGTTGGAAGTTCGCACAGGTACTGTTTCAAAAGGAGGAAAGATGGAAGAAAATGGAAAATTCCGTTCCGGTAGATTTTTTCCATTTATGGATAAGCCGGTTTATTTTTCGGATGAGCAGTCCAGCTATATTTCCACCATTTTGTACGGAGATTCGACTTTGTATCAATTGGACCCAAATCAAAATTTCAAAGTTGTCAACAAAATCAACTTTACTCGAATCCAACCCGACTTGATCAAAGACATTCCAATGGAAGAAGCATCATTTACCTCGGTAAAAGAGTATAGAGCTGAGAATGTGATGTTAGGTGCTGCTTTTAATGAAATGATGGGAAATGGCGATGAGGTTTTAGTTGGTTACCGAACTGGTGCCGACCCTAATTTGGTATTTGAAAATCAGACAGCTGATCAACGGAAAATGATGGATGCTTCTAAAAAACGCTATTATTATTTTATTAAAGAAGGGCGACAAATAGGTAGTCCGATTTTATGGGATTTGCCGGGTTCGCTGAAGTTAAATGTGGGCAAAAATCGATATTTACAATACGGAGACCAGGCAGAAATCCATGAGTATGAAAAAGACTATCAGTGCTATTATATCTATGAGTTGAGGGAAGTGGAGTAGGGTGTAAATAGACTTGTGTTGGAGCTTTATAATTCTCAGATAAAATTGCAAGCATTTTTCCTGCCCCCCTCCTAAGGGCTCAATCCTTAAAGTAATAGTTTTTCAAATAATTTACTTCCTCTTTAACTTAATCACCGTAATCTCCGGCCAAATCCCAACTCTTCCCGGAAAGGCTAAAAATCCAAATCCACGGTTGACATGCAAGTAGCGGCCAAGTTCCTCATACAATCCAGCCCACTTCGGATAGCGAAGGGAAGCCGGACTCCATTTGATCCATCCAGGGATCTCGATCCCAAACTGCATCCCATGGGTATGACCGCTTAAGGTCAAATGGATAAATTGGGAGAAATTTTTCACCTGCTCGTCAAAGTGAGAAGGATCGTGGCTCATGAGTATTTTAAAACTTTTATCGCTCAGGTTTGCTGCAGCTTTCTTTAGGTCTCCGTATTGTCCAAATCCCTTTCCCCAGTTCTCCACACCGATTAGATCTACACTTGCATCTCCTTTTTTAAGATTGATATTTTCATTGCGCAAAAGTGTGAAACCCAATTCTTTTTGGATTTCGTACAGACGCTGCATATTGGCTTCTTTGGCTGCCTTGCTCGGCCAAGACACATAATCCCCATAGTCATGATTTCCTAAGATGGAATACTTGCCCATGGGAGCTTTCAGCTTTTTGAATGTGTCGATCCAAGGTTCCATTTCCTCCGCTTGGTTATTGACCAAGTCGCCAGTAAAAAGGATAACATCCGATTCTTGCTGGTTGATCAGCTCAATGCCATATTCCAGTTTCTTTTTATTGTCAAAACTTCCGGAATGTATATCTGAAATCTGGGTGATAGTAAATCCGTTAAATTCTTCCGGCAAGTCATCGAATTCCAGCGTATGATTCACTACCCGATAACGGTATTTTCCTATTAATACGCCATGCAATATTCCTAAAAAAGGAATGGCGGAAATTATCAATGCAGTTTGGCTTACAAATTTTCTTCTATCTGCTAGAAAATCCCCTTCCTGATGGCCAGCGACCGAATAAAATATCCCGGTTAAAAAGCGTAAGATGTCTTCCCCAAACATAAAGCCTAGGACAATGAGCTTAGGAATCAACGATAACACCAGCAGGGAGATAAGTCTTCCAAAGTTGGGGCTCAGATTACTTCTGCTGAAGGTCAGAAAACCATAGGCGACAAAAAGGTACAGTGAAATAGAAAAAATCCAGAACCCTATTTTAATCCAGCTTTGCTCTGGAAATACCGTTTTGAAAGCCTGATAAGAATACCAGTCGATAAGGAATACGATGACTAGGAGGATTGCAATGCGAACCAATAGATAAAGGTTTTTAAATAAGGAAATAGGATGACTTGACAGGGTAAAGCAAAATAGAATAAATCTTGTACGCAAAAAAATGCCTAGATGGTTGAAATAGGCTAAAGACTTTGTCCATCAAAGAAGTGGAGCTTTCTCGCTCTTCAGGATTTGTAATCTCGAAGCCTGATCAGAAGATTTGCAATCTTCATCATTAGATCTGTTTTACAAATCCTGACAGTTGGATTTCTTTTTTGATATCAACTATTTCAACTTTTATCCATTTAGGCAATTTTCATTCCCCTTTTTCGTTTCTTTACGCCCGAATTATTTTGCATTCAGCCTAACAAACCTATGAGACAGCTACTCCTCAGACCCGGAGCGGAAGAATTGACGTATGAGATCCGTGGAATCGTAAAAAAAGCCCGTCAAGTCGAAGCTTTGGGGTATGCTATGACTTGGGAAAATATCGGTGATCCCATCCAAAAGAGCAATCATGTGCCTGATTGGATGAAGGAAATCATCGCTGACCTGATGAAAGACGACAAGACTTATGGTTATGCGGATTCCAAAGGGATGTTGGAAACGCGTAAGTTTCTTGCGGATCTGAATAACGAAAGAGGTGGAACTCAGATCACAGCAGAAGATATTTTGTTCTTTAATGGGCTGGGGGATGCTATCGCAAAGCTGTATCAGTTTTTGATCCCGACGGCACGAATTATTGGCCCTTCGCCAGCGTATAGCACACATAGTTCTGCCGAGGCCGCTCATGCCAATGCTGCTCCAATTACATACAAACTTGATCCAGACAACCAATGGCTTCCAGATATGGAAGACCTGTACTTGAAGGTTCGATATAATCCTTCCATTGTCGGAATCTTGATTATCAATCCGGATAATCCAACGGGAATGGTGTATCCAAGGGAGGTTTTGGAGGCTTTTGTGAAAATTGCAGAGGAGTTTAACCTGCTCTTGATCACCGATGAGATTTACCAAAATATTACCTACAACGGAATCACAGCTGTTCCTCTCGCTGAAGTTATCGGAGATCGACCTGCAATATCCTTGAAAGGGATCTCCAAAGAATTCCCTTGGCCTGGATCACGCTGTGGCTGGATGGAGTTTTATAATCGTGAGTCTTCCAAAGAATTCTCAAAACTTTGCCAGACACTGGAAAATGCAAAGATGATAGAAGTTTGCTCTACCATTTTGCCTCAGTTAGCCATTCCAAAAATTATGAAGCATCCGGCTTACTTCAAGTATAGAGAAGAGGCAAATGCACAGATAGGTAAGAGGAGCGATTGGATGCGTGAGATCTTAGGAGATATCCCAGGGATCAAGTTTAATCCAACTCAAGGAGCCTTTTACAATACAATCGTATTTGATGAAGGAGTATTGAAGGAAGATCAGTTTCTGCCAATTGAAGACAAGAGATTACAAAGTTTGCTGGCCTCATGGTTGGAAGAGAAAAATATGCCAATGGATAAGCGATTCGTTTATAATCTTTTGGCGGCTGAGCAGATTTGTGTGGTGCCTATATCATCTTTTTGCTCAGATTTAAGAGGTTTCCGAGTTACGCTTTTGGAGGAAAACGAAGAGGTGTTTAAAAATACGTTTAGGAGACTGGGGAAAGCGATTGAGAGTTATTTGAAGTAGTGAAATGAACTCTCCGAGGGTTCTAAAACCCTCGGAGAGTTTCGCGGCTAGAATTTCCATTTATTCTTCTGACGTATCAAAATTTAATTCAATTGATGTTTTGTGAGCAGAAATCATCGCCCCTTTTCCTCCAAACCATTCTAAGACTTTTTCTCTTTCTAGAAGAGTTTGCTTCTCAGAGAAGAAAGCCTTCCAAGAGCTATGTTTCCACTTTGTAAAGTCTTTTACAAATCCATGATGAGCAGGGTTTTGATGGATATAGGTGATGCACCTTGTGAAATAAGAGTCATTATTTATCTTTTTCCTTTTCAAATTAGACATGAATAAACTCCCTTTTCTATGGTATTTCTTATTGTAAGCTTGACAATATGAATTCAGAAGATTTGAAAATGCTTTGCTTGTGGATAGTGCTGGATCTTCATTTACCTGAATTAAAAAGTGGAAATGATTTGGCATGAGGCAATAAGCGAAAGTCTTTACTGCAGGGGACAAATAGAAAGAATACTTCGATAGGAAAAAACAGTAATTTTCGTCCTCTCTAAAAATGTTTTCTATTCCATTTGCATGAGTCCATACATGGTAATATCCACCTCGTTCAAATGGTGTTGTAGGTCTTGGCATAGTAAAAGTTATTTAACTGAATAATTATTGGTAACCCTCCGAGGGTCTAAAGCCCTCGGAGGGTACTTTCACATTTTCAATGATCTCTCACTTTTATCCTTGCATCAGGAACAATATCCTCTTCCTCAATTGCTTCCATTGAAAAAGTAGTCAAATCCGGTTGCCCAGCATTAACCCAGGCGGTAAACCAAAAATCAGCAATCATTTTGATGGACTTTTTCATTTGTCGCTCGATCTGACTATCTAATGCAAGTGCATAAGCTTCAGTGAATTCTCTTGAATAAACGCGGACGGTTAAATTGTTTCGCTCTTCGTAGCTAAACTTTTGATCGGGAGAGAAGCTTTTCGTCAGTTCCCTTTCTATAGCCAAGACACTGTCAACTTGCGCATGTGCAGAGGCGACAGCGTCCCAAAGCGCTAATTGTGGTTTTTCTACATACTCCGCCTGACCAACCCAAAGTGGATAATCTTTGGCTTGTAGTTCTGGTACCCGGCTTTCCCAGAAACCATGAATCCCGACTTGATCGGTTATCTGTCCATTGTAATTCACGGTCGTGTGAAGTGGGACATTTAAATCTCCTATGTAATGGCCCAAGTCTGCAGATAGTCTTAAGATGGCTGCTGAGTTTTTGGTTTCGAAGGCTTTTGTGAGATTTAGAAAAGTGAAATAGGCAGACCAAGGTCCGATTCCATTAGCTCTCAGGCTATCTTCCGAAAATTTTTCTACTGCTGCATTCCAATATTTTGGAAGTATTTGCAAAGCTGAATCTCCGTAATAATCCAAATCTATGTAATGCTTTTCAGCTTCACCCTCAACAGCATATCTTCTGCGATCAGGATTTACGGCATTCTCAGTAATGTACTGGATCTGAGGTTTGTAAAAACCGATCATTTCCTCAGGTAGAGAAAAGACTGCAAGCCTATTTATCAGAGAATGTGCATAAAATCCCCAAGTGAAAGCTGTCCCAAAAATTAAAAAAGCGGTAAATATCAAGCTTAGAAAAATTCTCATACCTAAAAATAATCAAAATCTTTGTCAGATATATGAATAGATAATCGGTATATTTGCACCGTAAACGAGGGTTTTGCCAATTTATTGAGTTTATAATTGACTGCTTTCAAAGGGAATGTTTAAAATTCCTTTGGCAGATTTAATAAATTACAATAACTTTGCACTCCGATTCGGAATAGGGACACGTAAAGAAATTCAATTATAATTAAGATATGGCAAATCACAAATCAGCTCTGAAGAGAATTCGTGCTAACGAAGCTAAGCGTTTGAGAAACAGATATCAGGCTAAAACAACTAGAACTTTTATCAAAAGATTGAAAGCAACTACTGACAAAGTAGAAGCTTCTGAGCTTTACAAAAAAGTTTCTTCTATGTTGGACAAGTTGGCTAAGAAGAATGTGATTCACAAGAACAACGCAAGTAACAAAAAATCAAGATTGGCTAGGTTCGTTTCTGCACTAGGTTAATTCTATAAGATTTTAATTCTCTAAAACCCTGCTGGCCAGGGTTTTTTTTATGCCTTGAAGTATCTAAATTCATAGCTCACTTTTTAATGGATTGCTATGGATACTTACTCCTCTATCAAAATTTCCCAGCTTGCCGAAGAAGATCGACCTCGGGAAAAACTCCTACTTAAAGGCAGATCAGCCTTAACCGATGCAGAACTTATTGCTATCCTGATTGGCTCAGGTACGCCCTCTGTCAGTGCTGTGGATCTTTCGAAGCATATTTTAGCTGATGTGAATTATGATCTTCGCGCACTTGCAAGACTGTCGATTCAGGATTTGAAGAAGTTTAAGGGTATAGGCGAAGCTAAAGCCATATCGATTATTGCAGCTATGGAATTGGGGAGGAGAAGGAAAGATTCAGAACCAGTGCTAAAGCCCAAGATCACCTGTTCTCAGGATATTTATGATTTGATGCGTCCGGAATTACTTGATGCGCCAGTGGAGTACTTTTACCTAATCTTGCTCACCCGAAGTAATCAGGTGATGAAAAAGCAGCTCATTTCCCAAGGCGGAACTGCTGGGACAGTAGTCGATCCCAAGGTTGTTTTCAAGATTGCTCTGGAACATCTTGCGCAGTCTATTATTTTGGTACATAATCACCCCAGTGGCAATATCAGTCCCTCTGATCAAGACAAGCGACTCACCCGTCGTTTGGTTAATATCGGTCGAGAATTGGATTTGACCGTACTTGATCATGTGATTTTTACAGATAGTGGCTACTTTAGCTTCGCCGATGACGGAACACTCTGATTTACGTTGAGCCATGTTCCTTTGAATAGTAAATAAGCTAATGAAAAACAATACGATTATACTTCTCATTATTTCTGTGGTGGTTTTGGCTGCTGTTGTTTATACTTTAACAGGCACAGAAAGCCCAGAAGATTACATTGAAAGAATCGAAGCTGAGCGCGAAAGACAGTTCAAATTCATCCGCTATAACTTTGAGTCACCTTTGACAGATGAGCAAAAGGCCTCATTTAAGGAATTGAATTTCTATCCCATTGACCCAAGCTATAAGGTAAAGGCGAGAATGGTGAACATAGAAGACAGGAAAGTAAGAGAAGTTCCTCTCACCGATGGCACAAAAGAAAAATACATTGAGCATTCCTGGGCTGAATTTGAGCTCAATGGGAAGCAAGAAAAGCTCTTGCTTCTGCAGGCGATAAATGAGCCGGATAAGCGTAACTTCTTTTTGGCCTTCGCAGATGAAACCAGTGCAGCGGAGACTTATGGAGGAGGTAGATATATCAATGCTCGCCAAGATGGGAAAAACAGCATCACTATTGATTTTAATCTGGCATACAACCCTTATTGTGCTTATAATCCAGATTTTGGATGTCCTCTTCCTCCCAAAGAAAATTTGCTGGAGATTCCAATTCCAGTTGGCGAGAAAAATTACGGGAAATAGCCTTTCTGCCTAGCTCAAATCTCTTAAATTTGTATGCATAATTGAATAAAACGGGGTTTTCGAACCCCTTTTGTTTATCACGCAGGTCAATTTTGATTTGCACTTTAAGTTTTACTGATGAAGATTTCTATAAATCGATTAAAAAAATATATTCCCCATACTGAATCTGCTCAGGAAATCGGAGCCCTGCTGACCCAATCTGGATTGGAAGTAGAGGGACTTGAAGAATTTGTCTCCGTCAAAGGAGGTCTTGAAGGAATAGTGATTGGAGAGGTGTTGACCTGCGATAAGCATCCCAATGCTGATAAGTTGAGTATCACTACAGTTGATATTGGTACTGGAATTTCTCCTATTGTTTGCGGAGCGCCAAATGTCGCCAAAGGTCAAAAAGTATTGGTTGCAACGGTTGGGGCTACACTTTTTCCTTCTGAAGGAGGTTCTTTCCAGATCAAAAAAGCTAAAATTAGAGGCGAAGTTTCTGAAGGAATGATTTGCGCAGAGGATGAACTTGGACTTGGATCCAGCCATGCTGGAATTATGGTCCTAGACACGGATTTGCCAAATGGTACTCCAGCTTCTGAATACATTGAAATAGGGCAGGATCAGGTCCTGGAAATAGGTTTGACTCCCAACCGTGCTGATGCAGCATCCCATTTGGGCGTTGCTAGAGACTTAAAGGCACTTTTGGGTAGGGATTTAGAAATTGATTCTGCTCCGGAATTTAAAGTGGAGGCTGCCGGCCCTGCTATTCAGGTAGAAGTAGAAAATAGTGCTGACTGCCCGCGCTATGCAGGTGTGGTAATTACAGATTTGAAAGTTGGACCTTCTCCAGCTTGGCTTCAGAATTTCCTGAAAGCCCTGGATTTGGAGCCAATCAATAACGTCGTGGATATCACCAATTTCATTTTACATGATTTGGGTCAGCCATTGCACGCGTTTGATGCTGCTAAAATTTCCGAAGGAAAAATCATAGTAGGTAAGCTTCCTAAGGACACGATTTTCAAGACTTTGGATGAGAAGGAAAGAAAACTTTCTGGAGAAGAATTGATGATCAAGGATCCTACAGGAGGGTTGTGCATCGCTGGAGTTTTTGGTGGTGAAGATTCTGGAGTTTCTGATAGTACGACTTCTATTTTCTTGGAATCGGCTTATTTTTCCCCTGATATAGTCAGAAAAGGAAGTCAGTTTCATGGCTTGAAAACAGATGCTTCCTTCCGATTCGAAAGAGGAACTGATCCAAATATGCCTGTTTATGCGCTAAAAATGGCAGTTAAACTACTTCAGGAAATCGCAGGTGGAAAAGTAAGTTCTGAGCTGATTGATATATACCCTGAGCCGATCCAGGATTTCGTGATTGAAGTGAATTATGGCCATATCAATCGCCTGATAGGTAAAAAGATTGAACCTTCTCAGGTAAAGTCTATTTTGGAAAGTCTGGAGATCAAAGTGGAAAATGAAACTGCAGAAGGCTTTACAGCTACTGCCAAGCCATACCGCGTAGACGTAACTCGTGAAGCTGATATTATCGAGGAGATCTTGAGAATTTACGGTTTCCACAATGTGGAGCTTTCCGAAAATCTAAAGACTGACTATCTGGCTGAGCATCCTGTGAAGGATTTGAATAAGTTGCAATATCGCTTGACTGAGATTTTAACAGGTCAGGGGTATTACGAGATGATTACCAATAGCTTGACCAAGTCTACTTATGCAGAGAAGTCGGGCTTTTTGAATCCTTCCGAAAATGTAGTCATCTACAACAAGCTAAGCGAAGATTTGGACGTGATGCGTCAAAGTTTGCTGTACTCTGGTTTGGAAGTTTTGGCTAGAAATATAAATCGTCGTCAGACTGATTTGAAATACTTCGAGTTTGGTACCGTTTACCATAAGGCTGAAGAAGGATATGCAGAGAGCAGAAGGTTGTCACTTTTCCTGACAGGGAAAAAGACTGCTGAAAGCTGGCTGGAGCCGGCCAGGAGTTTTGCATTTCCTGATATTTATTCCACAGTGGAAAGCATTCTGGAGAAGCTGAATGTGCAGGCTGGAGATCTTACTATGGTTGAGACTGCACCTTTTGCCTATGGCTTGAAGATCATGCTTGGTCAGAAGGAACTCGCGACAATAGGTTTGCTTGACGATAAGATGTTGAAGCAGGCAGAAGTAAGACAGGAAGTTTGGTATGCTGATTTGAACTGGGATTTGCTTTGCAAAAAAGCTTCTGGCTTGAAGAAGTTTGAGGAAATCTCAAAATTCCCTGAGGTTCGCCGTGATCTTTCTTTGGTAATTGATAAAACTGTCAGTTATGATCAGGTAAAATCAGTGGCTACGAAGTTTGGCGGGAAATTATTGAAAAGAATCGGTGTATTTGATGTGTATCAAGGAGACAAAATCGATGCGGGAAAGAAGGCCTATGCGTTGAGTTTTCACCTACAAGATCAGGAAAATACATTGACCGATAAGGTAATTGACAAAACTATGAGTAAATTGATTCAAGCCTTTGAGAAAGAGGTTGGTGCATTGATAAGAACATAGAAATGATTCAAGAGGAACTGCAAAAATTAGAGAAACTAGCACTTCAAGCTAGTAGTAAATTGCTTGAAATACGCGAGGAGAATGAGCAATTGAAGCAAAAATTATCTGAAGTAAGTACGGCTTTGGATAAAAAAGAGCAGGAAATCGAACATTTTAAAAATAAAATTAAAATTAGTAACATTGTAGACAACCAACCGGTGAATCCGGAACAGTCAACTGAAATGAGTGACCTAATCAATAATTATATACAAGAAATCGATCATTTAATCACCTACTTATCCGAGTGATATGGAGACACTTGCCATCAGATTAAAAATAGGGGATAGAGAATATCCTATGCGTGTGAAGATCGAGGACGAGTCCAAGATCCGTCATGCTGGCAAGCTGATTAATGAAAAATTAAAAAAGTATAAAGAGGAATACGGACTGGACGATAACCAGGATTTGCTGGCAATGGTAGCATTTGATTGCATGGTGGAGTCGTTAGAAACCAGTCAAGTTAATACGGAAGATTCCGAGCATATAAAATCCAGTATTTCTCACATCAACTCCTTATTAGTTAAGGCGTTGTAATTATTCACAACACAAAAATTCAGGAGATTTTTCAGATTCCCCAAGGTTCAATTATATCCAAAATACCTATGGGAGACATACTATATATCGTCCTCGCAGCCCTTATCGGGACTGGTGCAGGAGCCGCAATTGCTGGCGCATTAATAAAAAACAAAAATGCTAAGCTGGAGGAAGAAACTCGTGATCGAGTGAAGTCTATGCTTCGCGAAGCTGAAATCAACGCCGAATCCATCAAGAAGGACAGGATTCTAGAAGCAAAGGAAAAGTACCTCAAGCTGAAGTCTGACTTTGATGAGGAGATGAGTAATAAGAAAAACATTATCATCACCAATGAGAACAAAGTAAAGCAAAGAGAGCAACAGGTTTCCAAAGAATTGGAGCAGGTGAAGAGGAAAGAAGCAGAACTGGATAGTAAGTCTGAGAACTTAAATGCGCAATTACATTCTCTCAAAGTAAAAAAAGAAGAGCTTGACCGCGTGACCAATCAGCGAATCGCTGACTTAGAGAAAGTCGCTAATCTAACTCGTGAAGAAGCGCGTGATCAATTGGTGACTATGCTTACTGAGGAAGCTAATTCCAGAGCGTCTTCTCAGATCAAAGATATACTCGACGAAGCAAAACTTACAGCTACAAAGCAGGCTAAGAAGATCGTGTTGGACACCATCCAGCGTACAGCAACTGAGCATGCAGTAGAGAACTGTGTGTCGGTATTCAACATCGAAAGTGATGATATCAAAGGTAAAATCATCGGAAGAGAAGGTAGAAACATCCGAGCGCTGGAAGCAGCTACTGGAGTAGAAATCGTTGTTGATGACACACCTGAGGCTATTATTATTTCTGGTTTTGATCCAGTGAGAAGAGAGATTGCAAGACTTTCACTTCATAGATTGGTGCAGGATGGACGTATTCACCCGGCCAGAATCGAGGAAGTAGTTGCCAAGACAGAAAAGAATATAGAAGAAGAAATCGTCGAGATAGGCGAGAGAACTTGTATAGATCTTGGGATCCATGGTCTTCACCCTGAGTTGATCAGAATGGTGGGTCGTATGAGATATAGATCTTCCTATGGTCAAAACCTATTGCAGCACTCTCGAGAAGTTGCCAAGCTTTGTGCTACTATGGCAGCTGAGATGGGGCTGAATGCGAAAATGGCCAAGCGTGCAGGTTTGCTTCATGATATCGGAAAAGTATGGCACGAAGAGCAGGAGCTACCACACGCAGTATTAGGTATGGAGCTTGCGAAGCGATACAAAGAGCATCCAGAGATTTGCAACGCGATCGGAGCTCACCACGATGAAATAGAGATGACTTCTATGATCTCTCCAATTGTTCAGGCTTCTGATGCGATTTCAGGCGCTAGACCAGGTGCAAGACGCGAAGTGATGGATAGTTATATCAAGCGTCTGAAAGACCTTGAGGAGCTTGCCTTAAGCTTCGACGGGGTTAACAAATGCTTTGCAATGCAAGCAGGTCGTGAACTTCGCGTGTTGGTAGATGCAGATAATGTAGATGACTCCACAGCAGGTAAGCTATCTTTCGACATTTCTCAGAAAATCGAGAAGGAAATGCAGTATCCTGGACAGATCAAAATTACTGTAATCAGAGAAATGAGGTCAGTAAATTACGCTAGATAACTTAAGAATTAATTCTTATTTTGAGGGCAGTTACTAATTTAGTGACTGCCCTTTTTTATACCTATGTTATTTCTTTATTCGCTTTTAGCTGAGATTTTCGAATGGCTCTATGATGGATTTACCTATTGGAATAGGCGAAAAATATCGAGCTCGGAAAGAGCTATTTTGGAAAATTATTTTCCATATTTTCAGAGACTTAATCCACTCCATCAAGATGAGTTTGTGAAAAAATTGGAGATGGTATTAACTAGAAAATCCTTTATAGGCAGGTCAGAAATAAAAGTTGTTACCCCGGAGATGAAAATACTTATTGGAGCAACTATCGTGATGGTGACTTTTGGTTGGAATGATCTACGCTTGCCTCATTTCAGTAAGATCTTAGTCTATCCAGACACCTATTACAGTACTATTTCCAAGCAATATCATCGTGGAGAAGTAAATCCACGGCATGGTATTATTGCTTTGTCTTGGAACTGCTTTTTGAATGGAATGGCCAATGAAAATGATGGGGTGAATCTAGGAATCCATGAAGTAGCTCATGCGTTGAAACTGGAAAATCAGATTTACTACAACGATGAATGCGAGTTCTTTAATCCTGAGATTTACCGATCATTTCAAGTGCTGGCAAGTGAGGAAATCCAAAAGATAAAAGCCGGAAACCTGACCGTTTTCAGGTCAAGTGCTGGGTTAGATGATGATGAGTTTTTCGCGGTAGCATTGGAGACTTTCTTCGAAAAGCCCCACGAATTTTTTGATTATCATCCCGAGCTATATGGGACTTTGGTTCGGCTGATGCGCCAAGATCCTAGGGTGTGGGTTAAGAAATAAGTAATTGGTCAACAGCTTCAGTTACAGCTTCTACTAATCCCTCGTAACCTCTTAGGTCCCCTCCCCAATAACCTCTCTCACTCAAGAGTTTATCCACGACTTCCTTTGTGCTGTCAAGTGCCCAAGCAGATTTGAACTCAGTCATTAGTGTTGGATTGTCATTAACAGGGATTTCTACTCCCTTGTAGTTACCTTTGTAGAATACTAAAAGTGCAGCGAAAGAAAGAATCAATTTTTCAGGCCATTCCTTTTTCAACTCATAATAAGCTAGCAAAGAAGGTAGCACGCGAACCTTGAATTTGGAGATGCTATTTAGCGCGATAGACTTCAATTCATGCACGATGAATGGGTTAGCAAATCGCTCTAACACATCGTTTGCAAACTGCTCCAACTCTTCCTGAGGCATGTCTAGTGTAGGTATGATTTCCTCGTAAATCGCAGCTTTCAGAAAAGCTCCGATTTCCGGGTTTTCCACTGCTTCTCTTACCGTTCTTAGGCCTTTGAGATAGGCATAGGGTACCATGGAAGTATGACCTCCATTAAGAATTCGTACTTTTTGAGTACGGAAAGGAGCGAGATTATCTACGAATTTAACATTGAGTCCAGCTTTATCCAGCGGGAATTCTTCTTTAACTGTTTCAGCTCCTTCTATTGCCCAGAAGTGGTAAGGCTCCACCATCACTGCCATGTCATCTTTGTAACCTAGATTCTCTTGAATTTCATCAATTGATCCTTTCGGAAATCCAGGTACAATTCTATCCACAAGTGTATTGCAGAATATGTTTTTCCAATCAATCCATTCCGAAAACTCTGCTGGCAACTTCCAAAAGGAAATGTACTTCTGAATACATTCTTTGAGTGCTTCTCCATTTGCTTCGATCAGCTCGCAAGGAAGAAAAATCAGTCCTTTGGAAGCATCCCCCTTGAAGGTTTTAAATCTGTGATAAAGTAGTGCGGTAAGCTTTCCAGGGAAAGTTTTGGAAATGCTTTCTGCTGAGTGATCTGTTTGATCAAAGGCGATTCCAGCCTCAGTAGTATTCGAAACCATAAATCGTAAATCTGGGTTTTCACCGATTTTCAGATATTCCTCATACTCCTCAAATACATTGGTGATCTCTGCAACACATTTTACAAGGGTTGTTTCTTGTACCAACTCTCCATTTTTCAACCCTTGCTCAATCACATGAAAAAGACAATCCTGATCCTTCATAGGATTACTTCCTGATCGGCTATGAACTTGTACGATGTGAATGTCACCGTCAAAAACATTGGCTTCATTTGATTTTTCAATCATCCAATCAGTAAAGCCCCTTAAGAAATTGCCATTTCCAAATTGAAGTATCTTAACTGGGCGTTGGGGGGTAGAATGGTTAGTTTTCGAAAGAAGTTGCATTAGGCGATAAGGTCAATAGTGCTGTTATGGTTCTGGTTTTTTAATGAAGAATTCCGAATGATCAGCTCTGGTTTAAGAATAGTTTTTTTCGAAATGACATTCTTTTGATCTTTTTGATTGAGGATCTCAAAGAAAGTTTCTGCAGTGATATTCCCCATAGGAATACTTTTTTGATTCACTGTAGTAAGTGTAGGTTCTGTGAATGAAGTGAATGGCTCATCGCCAAACCCTACTAATTTGACATCCTCAGGGAGGTTGTATCCATTTTCTTTCAAGACCTGCATTGCTCCCATAATTGAGTAGTCAGATGCAGAGAAGACTGCGTCAAAAGGTATTTTAGCATCGATGACTTCCTGCATGGATCTTCTACCGTCTTCCAACTGTAGTTTACTGAATCGTATCAATTCAAGATCTACAGGGATGCCATGCTTCTGCAAAGCGTCCTCATAGCCTCTTTTTCGTTCTTTGTAAATGTTGATGTTTTGGGAGTTGGAAAAATGTACGATGCGCTTACAGCCTTGTTCTATCAAATGCTCGGTTGCCTGAAATGCTCCATAATAATCGTCGATTACTACCTGACTTACATCAAGTTCATTTGTAACCCGATCGAATAGGACTAAAGGAATTCCTTTTTTAAGGATTTTCTTATAATGATCAACATTTTCAGTGGTCTTTCCTATTGAGGCAATAATGCCATCCACTTGTACATTGAGCAGCGCCTCAATTGTCTGCATCTCTTTTTCATAGTCGTCATAAGACTGTGAAATCACCACCTTATAATTAACGGAATTTGCAATTTCTTCAATACCTCGAATTACGGAAGAAAAGAAGTTTCGATTTGCGGTAGGTACCACCACTCCAATAAGTCTGCTTTTTCCACTTCTCAGAGCTGAAGCAATATTATTAGGTTGATAATTAAGTTCTTTGGCAGCCTTTAGTACTTTTTTCTTTGTCGCATCGGAGATCCGAGGGTTATTATTTAGTGCTCTTGATACTGTAGACGCAGTTACCTGTAGCTTTTCAGCGATATCATGAATGGTGGCTTTTCCGTTTTTCATTGCCTTTAGGTTGGGTTTAAAGTAACAAAAGCTAAAATAACTATTCTCCGATGGGCTTCCCTATAGTTGCCAAAATACCTCCATCTACATAAATGATTTGGCCGTTGACAAAATCACTTGCTGGGCTGGCTAAAAAAACCACTGCTCCACCGAGATCGTCGGGGTTTCCCCAGCGGCCAGCTGGAGTTCTATTTACAATAAAATCGTTGAAAGGGTGACCATTTACACGGATTGGAGCTGTCTGTTCAGTAGCAAAATATCCTGGGCCTATTCCATTCACCTGAATATTGTATTTGGCCCATTCGGTTGCAAGGTTTCTTGTCAGCATTTTCAAACCACCCTTTGCGGCTGCATAGGCACTAACCGTATTACGGCCGAGTTCGCTCATCATAGAGCATATGTTGATGATTTTTCCACTTCTGTTTTTCACCATAGTCTTGGCTACTCGCTGGGAAACTATAAACGGAGAAACAAGGTCAATATCCACAACTTTTCGGAAGTCTTCAGGATTCATTTCTAATGCCGGCACACGCTGGATCATCCCGGCATTGTTCACCAAAATAGCTATTTCTCCAATTTCTTCTTCGATTTTGGAGATGGCGGCATCAACAGCTTTCGCATCGCTTACATCAAACAAATAAGGATAAACTTGGATATTTTCAGCGGCATAATCTTCAATCGCAGCTTCCATTTTGGAAGGAGTATGGCCATTGATTACCAAAGTGGCCCCTTGATGAGCTAAAGCTTTCGCCATTGCCATACCCAGTCCATGAGTCGCTCCAGTGACCAAAGCAATTTTGCCTTTTAGTTCAAAATTTGGTTTCATGTGCTTTCGATTTATCTTAATTCGGAAGGTTTCACCATGTCCATGTCTCCATAGTCCATGTTTTCACCCGCCATTCCCCAGATAAAAGTATAATTGGAAGTGCCTGCGCCACTGTGAATAGACCAAACTGGTGAGATTACTGCCTGATGATTTTTCATCCAGATATGACGAGTTTCGGCTGAAGTTCCCATGAAATGAGAGACCACGTTTTCTTCCTTCAAATCAAAGTAGAAGTAGGCTTCCATCCTTCGGTCGTGCACGTGCGCTGGCATAGTATTCCAAACAGAGCCTGGCTTCAACTCGGTCATGCCCATTTGCAGTTGACAGGTTTCTACAACCGAGTTGACTAAAAGCTTATAAATCGTTCGGTGATTGGAGTTTTCTAATGCTCCAAGTGTAACCACTTCAGCATCTTCCTGTGTTATTTTTCGAGTCGGGTAGCTACAATGCGCAGGTGCCGAATTGAAATATAATAATGTCTTGCCCTCAGTAGCAGGATGAAATACTACATTCTGAATACCCTTTCCTATATAAAGAGCTTCCTTTCGACCAAGCGTAATCGACTCACCATCTACCTCAATCGTGCATTGATCGCCTACGTTTATAATGCCGATCTCTCGACGTTCTAGAAAGTAGGGTGCTTTTAATTGATCGACAGATTCCAATTTTACAGGTTTGTCTACGGGATGAATTCCGCCCACAATCAGCCGATCTTCCATCGTGTAAATCCCTGTGATTTGATTTGGAACGAAGATTTCCTCAAGCAAAAACTTATCTCGAATTTCTTGGGTTGGGTAATTTTTGAAATCCTCAGGATGTGAGGAATACCGTGTTTCAATAGTAGTACTCATTAGGGTCTTTGTGTAATCGTTTGCGCAATATAGTATTAATTTTGAAATTCAAATACGGATGATACTAATCGTTCACGGAGTTGTGACAAACTAGTATTTTGTATATTCAATAAAAATAGTCCATAAATGTATAAAATGATGAATTATGCATAGTTAAAATTTTTTATTATTTAATTTCTTTTTAATATGCAATCGATTGCTCAAATTATGTGAAAATTTGAGCCTTTGATTTCAAATTCCTGAGTCAATTTATAGTCTAATTCATTGATTTTAAGTGCACTAATGATTTATCAGCCTAGAGTATTCCGCAAGTCAAAACCACTGTTTTCTCAACTATTCCAAGGGTTTGTCCTAGTGGTTGCATTAAGTTGTACACAGGAGAAGAAAGTTGAAAACTCGGAAAATTCGTCTGAATCTGTTCATTTTTCTATGGAAAATTCTTTGTCCATCGATAGAAGCAGCGAAATGATTGTCATCAGCCTGGAAGAATTAAAAGAGAAATTTTATTTGGAGGATGGTGTAAGCTATCGTGTGTTTTTGGGTGATGCGGAGATTCCTTCTCAACTCAATGAAAAAGGTTCTGATAAGGGGCTGGTTTTTGTTCTTCCTTTTATAGGAGCAAATCAAAAACTTGAGATAGAAGTCAAGGCTTCATCTGACATTACTGTTCCAGATTATCCAAAACTTACACAGGCTGAACTATCACATAAATTCGGAGGTGAATTTAAAAATCGTGAATACCTGGGAGGTCACTTTGAAAATGTGGACTCACTTCACGTACCTGCAGAGCATACAGACCATTCCTGGTTTATTAGATATGAAGGCCCTGGTTGGGAGTCCGATTTAGTCGGTTATCGTTTTTATTTAGATTGGAGAAATGGGATAGATGTTTTTGGGAAAAAAGTGAATACTCCCGTTCTACAGGAAGTTGGACAGGATGGGTTTGATTCTTATCACGAACCAGCCAATTGGGGTATGGATGTTTTGAAAGTTGGGAAAACCCTAGGTCTTGGAAGCATTGCTACCTTCGAAAATGGTAAAGCCAGAAGAGTCGATGTGACGGATAGTTTGTATGCTGAAATCACTAATAACGGCCCTGTTTACTCATCAATTTTAACCCGCTATTCTGGTTGGGATTTGCCTGCCGGCAAAACTGATATTTTGTCCAATATCTCCATTCATTCTGGAACGCGTCTATCCAAAATGGATCTCGAATCTACGAATGCAATTGACAATTACGCTACGGGATTGATCAAAGACGCTAAAGCACAAGTATTGAAAGGTGATGGGAGTCTAGCTTACAGTTATTTAGCGACTTATGGTCCGCAAAGCTTGGCTGAGGATAATTTAGGCATAGCAGTAATTTATCCGACGGCTCAATTAACGCAAGACACTGAAGATGAGCTGTCCCATATTCTGGTATTTGATTCCGGAAGTAAAAAACTCAGCTATTACTTTTTGGCGGCTTGGGAACAAGAGCCAGGTGGAATAACTTCCAAAGAAGAATTTAAAGACTATTTGGATCGGGAGATTTTAAAACTTTCCAATCCGCTGAAAATAGCTTTAAAGTGATTTTCGTCGTAAAACAGTAACAAGCAAACCCAAACTAAACCATGCTTAAACTATTCAAATTCACTTCTCTCGCCCTATTGTCAGGAGCCTTTCTTATTGCTTGCTCAGCAGAAAAATCCGAAGTCAACGAAAGTCCTGAAATCGAAAATGCTTCTGGGAAAGCCTATTCAGTGTGGATGGCTGACTCGGAAATCGCCAGAAATCCTGAAGGCTGGACAATAGATTTCAATAAGAAACCAAAATGGGAATATACCCATGGCTTGATCATGTCTTCTATGCAGGCTGTTTGGAAGCAAAAAGGTGAGCAACGGTTTTACGATTACACTAAGAAGTTTGCGGACTTCATGGTGGATAGCGCTGGAACTATTCTGACCTACAAGAAGACGGATTTCAACATAGACCGCGTGAACGGGGGTAAGTTTCTGATCAACCTTTATGAGGAATCGGGTGAAGAAAAATACAAGCTAGCTGTAGATGAACTGCGTGACCAAATGCGAAATCATCCTAGAAATAAGGTAGGTGGTTTCTGGCACAAGAAGGTCTATCCGCATCAGATGTGGCTTGACGGCATCTACATGGGTTCTCCATTTTTGGCACAATATGGAGCCACCTTCGATGAGCCTGCACTTTTTGATGATGTGGCAAATCAGATTTTGCTGATGGATAAATATGGATACAGCGAGAAAACAGGCTTGTATCATCATGCTTGGGACGAAAGCAAAGAACAGAAATGGGCCGATCCTGAGACTGGACTTTCCACCAATTACTGGGGTAGAAGTATAGGCTGGTATGCGATGGCCCTGGTCGATGTGTTGGATTTTCTACCTACACATCATCCAAAAAGAAATGATATTATCGCTGTAGCGAAAAAGCTGGCCAAAGGAATTCAGCGCTACCAAACACCGGAAGGCGTATGGTATCAGGTAGTAGATCAGGGCACGCGTGAAGGAAATTACTTGGAATCTTCCGCTTCAGGGATGTTTACTTACTTTCTATTGAAAGGTGCCCAAAAGGGCTACTTGGATCAAGAAGATCTTGCTGCCGGCAAGAAAGCATATGAAGGCATGTTAGCTGAGTTTGTCCGGGAAGATGCTGATGGAGGTATCAGCCTGACGAATGTCTGCGGCGTAGCTGGGCTTGGAGGTACTCCTTATCGGGATGGCTCATTTGAATATTATGTAGGAGAAGAGATCCGAGTGAACGATCCAAAGGGTGTTGGGCCATTTATTCTAGCTTCCTTACAATACGAGCAATTGGCTGATTAATCATGAAAAAATCAATTCTATATATTTTAGCCTTTTTTCTAAGTGGATTTCTTTTCGGTCAGGATTTTGACTTTGTAGTATCCAAAGATGGTTCAGGTGATTTTCAGACCATTCAGGCTGCTTTTGATGCAGTTCCGGATTTTCGGAAAAATGAAACCCGGATTTTATTAAAGCCTGGGGTTTATAAAGAGAAATTGGTGCTGGCAGCTTCGAAAACCAATATTTCTCTGATAGGAGAAGATGCAGAAACTACCTTGGTGACTCACGACGATTTTGCTCAAAAGAAAAACAAGTTTGGAGAAGAAATGGGGACCACTGGTTCCACCAGCTTTTTCGTTTTTGGAGATGGTTTCTATGCTAAAAACATCACGTTTGAGAATTCCGCTGGACCTGTTGGTCAGGCAGTAGCCGTTCGTGTGGATGGGGACAAAGTAGTTTTTGAGAAATGCAGATTTCTCGGATTTCAGGATACACTTTATCCACATGGAGATCGTAGCCGCCAATATTATAAAGATTGCTACATAGAAGGAACGACCGATTTTATCTTCGGTTGGTCTACGGCAGTTTTTGAAAATTGTGAGATTTTCTCCAAAAAAGGTGGAAGCTATGTCACTGCTGCCTCAACAGAAGAAGCTACTGAGTTCGGTTTTGTGTTTGTCGATTGCAAACTGACAAGTGATGCCGAAATTGGCTCAGTCTATCTGGGACGACCTTGGAGGGATTATGCGCAAACAGTTTTCATCAACACAGAAATGGGAGCGCATATCAAGCCTGAAGGATGGCACAATTGGAGTAAGCCCAATGCTGAAAAGACTGCATTTTACGCAGAGTTTGGTTCCAAAGGTCCAGGAGCAAATGCAACCCAACGTGTTTCTTGGTCACATCAATTGACTGAAAAGGAAGGGACAAAATATACGGTAAAAGCTATCCTAGCGGGAACTGACGGCTGGGATCCAACAGAAAAAATCACCAGAGAAAACAAAAACTGAAATTATTAACTACCCAAAATATGAAATTTAAAAGCCTTTTAATCCTCCTCACTTTGCTCCTGAGTATTTCTTTAGCTTTTGCGCAGCAAACACTGGAAACCATTTATGAGGGTGTGGAATTTGATATGCCAAAGGTGAAGGAGGCTAGCTTTCCTGATTTTGAAAAAAGCATTACAGAATTTGGAGCAAAAGGAGATGGTTTGACGAAGAACTCCGATGCTTTTAAATCAGCAATCGAAGCTGTGAACAAGGCCGGTGGAGGAAAAGTACTGGTACCACGAGGTGTTTGGTACACTGGGCCGATCACGATTTTGAGCAATGTGAATCTTCATCTGGAAGACGGAGCACTTATTATTTTCAGCAAGGATAAAGATGATTATCCGTTAATCGAGACCAGTTTTGAGGGTTTGAATACCATTCGTTGCCTCTCTCCAATCAATGCCTACCAAGTAGAAAATATTGCGATAACCGGTAATGGAACCATAGATGGTAGTGGGGAAGTATGGAGAGCAGTGAAGAAGGGAAAAATGACGGATTCTCAGTGGAAAGACTTGGTCAAAAGTGGCGGAATAGTAGAAGGGACGAATTGGTTTCCTTCCCAATCTTACTTGGATGGACGTAATGCAAGTTCTAGTTTCAATGTGCCGGATATTACCGATCGCGCTGAATTGGAGAAGATGAAAGATTTCCTTCGCCCGGTGATGGTTAGTATCCGCGAAAGTAAGGTAGTGTTATTAGACGGCCCGACTTTCCAAAACTCTCCAGCCTGGAATATCCATCCACTCATGAGTGAAGACGTGATCATCCGAAACCTGAATGTGAGGAACCCGTGGTTTTCTCAGAATGGAGATGGCTTGGATCTGGAGTCTTGCAAAAATGCATTGATCTATAATAACACCTTCGATGTGGGAGATGACGCGATTTGTATCAAGTCCGGAAAGGACAAAGATGGTAGAGATCGAGCCATTCCAACAGAAAATGTGATCATCAAGAACAACATCGTGTATCATGGTCACGGGGGAGTAACTGTGGGAAGTGAAATGTCCAGTGGGGTGAGGAATATCCATGTTTCTAATTGCACATTTATTGGGACAGACATTGGTCTTCGCTTCAAAAGCACACGTGGCCGAGGTGGAGTGGTGGAGAATATCTGGATTTCGGACATTGATATGGTTGGAATTCCAACTGAGGCGATTGGTTTCAATATGTTTTACACTGGAAATAGTCCTGTGATCGAAGAAGATCAAAGTGCCGATGATGAGGCGAGACAGGAAAATCTAGAGCCCGTGACAGAGGAAACACCTGTTTTCAGAAATATTAGTATGAAAAATATCACGGTAACAGATTCAGAAGTAGCAGCATTTTTTATGGGGTTACCAGAAATGAAATTGGAAAATATACGCTTGGAAAATGCTGTTTTGCAAGCGAAAAAAGGTATCACGGCAATCGATGCAGCAGGTTTGGAGCTGATTAATGTAAAGGTGTTGGGCACTGATGAGGTTCCATTGACAATATTTAACAGTCAGGGCGTAAAAGTGAGTGGTTTTACATTTGAAGAGAATGGAAAAGCTGCTGTCCGTGTACTAGGGACATCCGATAATTTAGAGTTTGACCGGGCAGATTTTAAAAGTCCAAACCAGATTACCAAAGGTAATGGTGTTTCAGAGAAAGCTATAAAACTGAAATAAGATGAAGTTGTTTGTAATTCTATTTTCAACCTTCACATTGTTTTATGCAGCGATTTTTGGTAAGGATGCAGTAGAAGGAGAAATCACTGTTTTCTTGGTAGGAGACTCCACCATGGCTGACAAACCGTACTCGGGTAGCAATCCAGAGAAAGGTTGGGGACAGGTTTTTCCGCTTTATTTCAAAGAAGGAATCCGCTTTGAAAATCATGCTGTGAACGGGAGAAGTACCAAAAGCTTTCGAGATGAAGGCCGCTGGGATGTGGTGATGGAGCGGATCAAGCCAGGAGATTACGTCATTATAGAGTTTGGTCATAATGATCAAAAGATCAATTCTGCAGACCGCTACGCATTTGCGGATTCTACCTATCGCGATAATCTGGTTAGATATGTCCAAGAGATTCGTGAAAGAGGAGGGAAGGCAGTTTTGGCGACGCCGATTTCAAGAAGGAGCTTTGATGAAAATGGAGTGTTGACCGATACGCATGGCAGATATTCTGAAGTGGTAAGAGAAGTTGCTACTGAGATGGAAGTACCGCTTTTCGATCTGCATGCAAAAACGATTGCTTTGATTGAGCAATTTGGCGTAGAAAAATCCAAGGAATTGTTTCTTCATTACCGCCCCGGAGATTACTCCCAATTCCCTGAGGGAAGAGAAGATAATACCCATCTTTCGCCAACAGGCGCTTTCAAAGTAAGTGATTTGGCAGTAGAAGAATTGAGAAAGAAATTGCCGGAGCTGGTGAAGTTTTTGAAAGATTAGAAGTGGTCCACAGTCAACCGTCGACAGTAGGTTAGCTTTAGTGGAAAAGCTCAATTACAAATAACTGTTGAGCAAATCGTTCTTCTAATAATTTAGACTGCAGTGGACTGTCGGTCGTCGTCTGTGGTTATAAATAAATAAATAAATAAACCATGAAAAAATACCTTCCAATACTTCTAGCACTGCTAGTTATCTCAGCTTTTTCCCCAAAGGAAAAGATCAAGAAAATATACCTTATCGGTGATTCTACCATGGCGGATTATTCCAATTATGGAGGTGACGATGATTACATGAAAGATCGCTATCCTGTGAAGGGTTGGGGTCAGGTTTTTCAAGAGTTTATGAGTAAAGAAAACCTAAAGTCATTAACTGGTTTGGTGGATGCTGACTCCGTAATTGTCGATGATAGAGCTCGTGGAGGCAGAAGTACGCGGACGTTTTTCGAAGAAGGACGTTGGTCGGCTGTTTATAAGGATTTGCAAGCTGGCGATTTGGTAATTATGCAATTTGGCCACAACGATGCGGCGGTGGAAAAAACTGAGCGCTATGTGACGGTGGAAGGTTACAAGGAATACATTCGGTTGTTTGTAAATCAAACCCGAGAGAAAGGTGCGACTCCGATTGTGCTGACGCCGGTGGCGAGAAATTACCCTTGGAAAGACGGTCATTTGGAGAATGTCCATGGTGAATATGATGCTGCAGCCAAAGAAGTGGCAGCGGAGCTGGATGCTTTAATGATAGATTTGAATCAGCGTTCGATGGATTTTTTCTCTGCAAAAGGGCAGGAATATGTGACCGAGAATTACTTTATGAACTTTGGCCCAGGGCTATACGAAGCTTATCCAGATGGTCAAAAGGACAATACACATTTTCAGCCTGCTGGAGCGAAAGCTGTTGCTGCGTTGGTGCTGGAAGGGATGAGGGATATTGTGAAGTAGCAGGTATTAAGCAGCAAGTATCAAGTATCAAGAACGTAGAGCCAAGAGCTTAGAATAAAGAGTCAAGAGCCAAGAATCAAGTATCAAGACAATAGAATCTAGATCCAAGAAGAAAGTATTAAGAACCAGGAGGCTATAAAACCAGAAAGTATGGAAGTAATGATGAAAAGGTTTATGAAATCAACATTTTTTTATCTGGTGTTTTTGCTCTTGATAATTGGCAATTCTTTTTCTCAGGTGCCTTCTGTAGAAATCAAACCGCTTGATTCGGAAGCACTGAAAGGCAAAATCGAACATGATATTGTCGTATCCCAAGATGGTTCCGGACATTTCAAATCGATTGGAGAAGCATTGGATGCAATTCGGGTTTATCTTCCGAAACCATTGACGGTTTATATCAAGCCGGGAATTTACAAGGAGAAATTAACAATTCTGGGTCCAGTGACCAATGTGACTTTTGTAGGCGAAAGCCCTGAAAATACCATCATTACCTACGATGATTTTGCAGCGAAAGACAATATGGGAACTTTCGAAACTTATACCTTGAAAGTCCTTGGCAATTCATTGACTTTCAAAAATCTCACCATACAAAATACAGCTGGACCAGTTGGGCAGGCAGTGGCGCTTCATGCGGAGGGTGATCGCTTGGTGTTCGAGAATTGCCGCTTTATAGGAGATCAGGATACCATGTTTGCTTCAGGTGAAAACTCCCGTCAACTCTACAAGAATTGCTATATCGAGGGCACAACGGATTTTATCTTCGGCTCGGCCACGGCTCTTTTTGAAAACTGTGTGATCCATTCCAAATCAGATTCCTACATCACTGCGGCTTCGACTCCAGAGTGGGTGGAATACGGTTATGTTTTCAAGAACTGTAGACTCACTTCCGCTGAAGGCGTGACGAAGGTTTATTTGGGAAGACCCTGGCGGGATTTTGCCAAAACTGTTTTCATAAATACTGAAATGGGAGCTCACATCGTCCCAGAAGGTTGGCATAATTGGAACCGGGAAAAAGCGGAACAGACTGTTTTCTATGCAGAATCTGGAAGTTTTGGTGCTGGTGCTAATGCAGATTCACGGGTAGAATGGTCTCATCAGCTAAGTGCAGATGAACTCAAAAGTTATAGCACTGATTTAATCTTCTCAGGCAAAACTACCGATGCAGATTACTTTGGAAATCGCTGGTTTGGCTATCGGAAAGACATTTCTTTTAATCTGCAAGATGCATGGAAAAAGGATGTGAAGAATTTTCCGGAGATCAAGCCTGTTGTGATTCTTTCCAGCGAATCAGTAACGGAAAGTAAAGGGCATGTCTATAAAAAGCTCGGAGGTAGGGAGCTGAAGTTGGATGTATTTTCGCCAACACAGGCTGAGTCTTTACGTCCGGGGATCGTCATGATTCATGGTGGTGGATGGAAATCCGGTGATAAAGAACTACAGATTCCAATGGCGATAGCCTTGGCAGAAAAGGGATATGTGACTTCAGTTGTTGAATATAGACTTTCGCCGGAGGCACAATATCCTGCTGCGATTCATGATGTAAAGGAAGCGATTCGTTGGCTGAAGGTGCATGCGAATGAAATTGGATTGGATACTACACAAATAGCCATTTCTGGAAGTTCTGCCGGCGGTCAGATTGCTGCATTGGTAGGAATGACAAACTCATTGGAATACGAAGGCTTCACTGAGTTATCTGCTTCTTCAGCTGTTCAAGCGATTATAGACATGGACGGAGTTTTGGCATTTCACCATCCTGAATCAGCTGAAGGTCAGGTGGCATCAGAGTGGCTTGGTGGGACATACGAGCAGAAACCGGAAGTCTGGGATGAAGCTTCTCCATTGTATTTAAAAGCACCAGAAATGGTTCCCATACTTTTTATCAATTCTCAGTATCCTAGATTTCATGCGGGAAGAGACGAGTTGATAGTCAAATTGACTGAAAAAGGAGTCTATTCTGAGGTTCATACTTTTCCTGGCAGTCCACATCCTTTTTGGCTGTACGACACATGGTTTAATACTACAGTAGAGATAATGGCTGATTTTTTGGGAAAGACCCTGAAATAAGAATCTATTCTCACTATTATTTTAAAAATGGAGTGTAAACGATTGCACGATGTTATAAGATTTTTGCCGGTTTGATGTGCTCAGATTCCATTCTCCAAATTATTATTTTGTCAATAATAGCCTTATAGGCCATTTATTTTGAATTGCTGAAAATTTTGATAAAAATCTTGCGACATTAAATATTAATATGTAACATGCAATCGATTGCACAATAAATATCTAATATCGGCAGTCAATTCGAGCTTTATAACTTATTTAACTACTCAAATTTTACAATAACATGAAGGTACTGCTGGTCGGATTCTAAGAATTTGTCGGATGCTCTTTATCCTTAAAAAGGGAATTGTCAACCCAAAAAGCCAATGAAATGAAAAAAACTCTACTCGTATCGGAAAAGTCCCGATATCTAATTCTCTTAATGTGCTTATTGTGCAGCCTAAGTTTTCAGGTCTCTGCGCAATCAAGCCCAATTACCGGAACCGTGATTGGTTCGGATGGCTTGCCTCTCCCAGGGGCTTATGTCACGGTAAAAGGAACTACACGAGGTGTGGTCACAGATGTTGATGGAAGCTACTCCATCCCTGCTGTTTCTTCAGAAACTTTAGTTTTCTCCTTTATAGGAATGGAGACTCAAAACATTGAAGTAGGAAATCAATCAATCATTAACGTAACACTCGAAGAAGACATGGCTCAGCTGGAAACAGTTGAAGTAGTCAGCTTTGGTTACGGAACAGTGAAACGAACTGATCTGACAGGATCGGTAGCCTCTATTTCAGGAAAAGATCTTTCCAAAATTCCTGTTGCCAGTGCTGCACAGGCAATCACCGGTCGACTTCCAGGTGTAAACGTCCTTACTACAGACGGTTCTCCAGATGCAGATATTGTTATACGAGTTCGTGGTGGTGGATCGATTACCCAGGATAATGCGCCACTTTACGTAGTAGACGGATTTATAGTAAATAGTATCCGTGATATTCCTCCTACAGATATAGAGAGTATTTCGGTTCTGAAAGATGCTTCTGCCACGGCCATTTATGGAGCTCAAGCTTCCAACGGAGTAATTGTAGTGACTACTAAAACACCGACGGCGGGTAAAGTATCTGTTTCTTACAACAACTTTTTCCAATACAAAACCTTGCCAAAGGATCGTAGATATGAAGTGCTAGATCCCTACGAATATGTGTTGGCAAATTATGAATATGCCAAATTGAGATCTGAGGCTGATCTTAGACGATTTGAGAGATTCTATGGAGTCTATGATGATCTGGAGCTCTATAAGCAAAAGCCAGGAACAGATTGGCAGGAGGAATTATTTGGTGACCCAAAAATGTCCATGTATCATAATATTTCCCTTTCAGGGGGTACAGACAAAACAAAAGTGATGTTGAGTTTGACAAATAATACCGATGAAGGCTTGATGATTAATTCAGGTTACAATAGAAACGTAATCAACTTCAAATTGAATCAGGAGCTATCCAATAAACTTACGTTTGATGCTGGTGCCCGTATCACCAATACGGTGGTTGATGGAGCAGGTACATCAGGCAGTGCTCAGATCAACATTAAGGACGCTGTACAAACCAGACCTGTAAATGGGGTAGCTGATGAATTGGAAATAGATCTAAATCAGCTCAACTCAGAAGATGATTTTCAATCTTTCTTGCTAAGTCTAGTAAGTCCGGTTGAATTGGCAGAGCAAGATTGGAGAAAACGTACAGATAACGATTATGTATTCAATGCTGGTCTAAACTGGAATATTGTACAAGGTTTAGATTTCAAAACTACCGTCAACGGTTCTAAGTCTTTTAGAGAAGACCTAAGGTTTTACGGACCATTAACAGGGGAGTCTTTCAACAATGGAGGGAGCTTACCGCTTGGTGTCAAAACTAACAGAGAGTCTAATTCATTTCGTTGGTTGAATAGTGTAAACTGGGTAGTGCAGGGACTTGGAGATAAACACAAGTTAGACTTCTTGGTTGGGCAGGAAATTTATTCTACCGGGGGTACCTATTCTATGATCCGATCTGAAGACTTCAGATTGTCTATTACTCCTGAGGAGCTTTTTGCAAACATGACTTTCGGTAGAGTGGATCGTTTGGAAACCAGAAATGAGACTAATTCTAACAGGTTCTCACTTTTTGGCAGAGTGAATTATCAGTTCAATAACAAATGGCTTTTGACAGGTACTGTAAGGGCTGATGCCTCCAGTAAATTTGCTAAAGAAAATAGAGTCGGTGTTTTCCCGGCGGTTGCTTTGGGTTGGAAATTATCTGAGGAAGGATTTCTTCAAAATTCCACTTTTGTCGATGAGTTGAAATTAAGAGTTTCCTATGGAGAGACGGGAAATGATCGGATCGATCCTACTGCTACACAATTCCTTTTCCAAGGATCGACCAATAGAGGTCCAGGTTTTGGCAACGTGGATAACGTGTACTACACGCCAAGTAGCTCTGTATTATACAATCCTGACTTAGTTTGGGAAACTACTGTAAACCGGAATTTGGGATTGGACTTTGCCTTTATGCAGGCTAAAATTGAAGGTAGCTTGGATTTCTACTCTAATACTACCAGAGACTTATTGCTTCAATCTGCTATTCCTCCTAATACAGGGTTTAACTCTCAGTGGGATAATATCGGTAGTACATCAAACAAAGGGTTCGAAATGGGAATCAATGTTTTCTTATTGGACAGACCTGATTTCTCACTTTCTGTCAACTTCAATACTGGTGTTAATATCGCTAGAATTGAGGAGCTTGATGGGACAAATGACCGATTCTTTCAGTCCAACTGGGCAAGTACAGATTTGAACAACATCAATGATTTTTACTTACAAGTGGGAGGTAAACTCGGTGATATTTATGGCTATGTAAATGATGGCTACTACAGTGTGGATGATTTCCAATCTTATGATGCTGTTTCTGGAAGTTATATCCTGAAAGAAGGGATTCCAAGCTCTGGCGGAGTAGTGGGTAACACCAACATCAAGCCTGGCTACATGAAGCTGAAGGATCTTAATGAAGATGGGGTAATCGATGCCAAAGACAGAAAAGTAATCGGTAATGCACTACCAAAAAATCAGGGTGGTTTTGGACTTAATGCCAGATGGAAAGGATTTGATACGCAGATATTTTTCAATTACCAGTTTGGTAATGATGTCTATAACACCGGTAAAATCCAATACAACCAGTTCAGAAGAACTACCTATGGCAACTTGCTCACCACCATGAGTTCTGATAATCGCTTCACCTACATCGATGTCGATGGAACCTATACAGGAACTCCTGGTGAAGTCGTAACTGATCTAGGTCAGTTGGGCGAGTTGAATGCAGATAAAAACATCTGGTCACATAGTAGCTTTGGTATCGCCGGTGCAGTTATCTCTGATTGGGCTGTTGAAGATGGTTCCTTTATCAGATTGAATAACCTAACCGTAGGATATTCCTTTCCAAGAGATTTGATTTCACGTATCGGGTTGTCTCAATTGAGAATTTACGGTACCGGAAACAATTTGAAATTGTGGACAGATTACTCAGGATATGACCCTGAAGTAAGTACGAGCCGCAGCAGTTCTTATGCTGCGCTGACTCCGGGAGTTGACTACTCCTCATTTCCACGAAGCCGTTCATTCACGGTGGGGTTAAATGTTACATTTTAATGGATCTGAATTTTTAAACCAATGAAATCGAGCATAATGAAGAGTTTCACAAAATCCGATAATTATTCTTGCTGCGAGATTCCATGTGGTCATAAAATAAAAATATAAACACATGAAAATCAAACATATAATTATAGCTGTTATTGCTGGGATGAGTTTCTCTTGCGATGACTTCCTTGAGCCTGAGTCTATTTCCACATTCGATACGAACTACATTTATTCAAATGTGGATGATGCACGAAAAGGTGTCAATGCTATTTACGCAAATTTTGGTCAGGATGCTTTTCGCTCTCGACTTTCAAATAATATGGCTGGTAATACCGATATAGAACATCAAAGTGGCTGGACTAGCTCTTCAGACAGATATCAAATCTGGGATCTTAATGCTCTGGAAACAAACAGAGATTTGGAGATCGTATGGACTTATGCTTATCGATCTATTCGCGATGCTAATATTTCTATAGAAGGACTTCGTGCCTCCGGTAAATTAGAATCTACCGATGTAGCCGAAGCGAAAACTATGAATCACCTGCTAGGTGAGGCAGTAACCTTGAAAGCCTACTGGTACAGTATTTTGGTGTACTATTTTGGGGATGTGCCCTATGTGAATGAAGCGCCTAAGGCAGGGCTTGAATTTAACCTTCCAAAGGAAGATCGTAACGTCATTTTGTCTGGAGTGATCGAGGATATGATCGAAGTAGAAGAGAAAATGCTTTGGGCTGATCAGACTCCTTATGGAATCGAGCAGGTGACCAGAGAATATACCTTGGGAATGATCGCCAGAATTGCGTTGCAGCGTGGTGGGTATTACTTACAACCTGACCTTTCTCAGACGAGATCTAGCGATTATTTAGAGTACTATCAAGTAGCCAAAAACTACACTGAGAAATTGATGCAATTGAAGGATCGTGCGCTTCCTTCCGATTACCGTCAGGTATTTCTTAATCAGTCAAAATTCATCTCTCCGGTAAATGCTGATGTGCTTTTCGAAGTGCCATTTGCTCTGGGAAATGGTGACGTAGCCTGGAACATCGGTATTACAGTAGAAGGCGGTCCTACAGCGGCTCACAGTTTCGGTTCGGGTAATAACTACATGGCTATTCCTCCTACTTATTACTTTTCTTTTGATACGTTAGATACTAGAAGAGATGTGACTTGTGCATTGTATAAGATCAATACAAACTTTGAGAAAGAATTTGTCAACGGGAGAACAAACATCGCCCAAGGCAAGTGGAGTAGATCGTTTTTGGAAAATCCTCCAGGTGCATCCTCTGCCAAAGGAACAGGCATCAACTGGCCAATGATGCGCTACGCAGATGTGTTGTTGATGTTTGCGGAAGCTGAAAATGAATTGAACGGTCCAACTGTCGCAGCTCAGGAAGCACTCAAAAGAGTGAGAAGAAGAGCATTTTCGGATGATCTTTGGGGTACTCGAGTAGATGGATATGTGGCTGATATTTCTGCCAGCAAAGAGAGCTTCTTCGAAGCCATAGTTGATGAAAGAGCTTGGGAGTTTGGTGGTGAGATGATCCGTAAGTACGAATTGATTCGCTGGGGAAATTATGCTGAGAAAATGGAAGAAACTGTCGAAGGCTTGAAAGAAATGGCTGATGAGGCATTCAACGGAACTGGTAATTTGCCTGATTACATGTACTGGAAAGTAAATGAGTCTGGACAGTTTGTACTACTGAATCCTAATACGAGAGTGGTCGCTCCACCGGATGATACATGGAATCAGGTTCCATTCTTATTGAGTATGCATAGTGAAACTACGCAGTACCAGGAATGGATCACAAAGGATTGGGCAAACTATTATAATGGTCCAAATCCGGGTGTAGCACGCTACATCTTCCCGATTCCTTCTACGGCTATCAACAATAGCCAAGGGACATTGACCAATGATGGTTATGGATTTTAATGAGGCTGTCAAAATCTAAAAGTTCAACAATGAAAATTCTAAATAGAAATATAAAAAGCACCCTTTTTATGCTGTTGATGGCCGTTTTGGCAGTGTCAGCATGTAAGGAGGACGAGGAGATGTTCGAGGAGACAAGGTTATTCAGACCGGTATTGAACGAAGATCTTTACTCAGAAGGCAATACAATTATTGTCAATCAGGGAAATATGAAAAGTGCTATTTCCTACACACTGGAAGTGAGTCGTGATACATTCAATACAATTGAATATGTCATTGAAACAGATACTTCTTATGTCGAGATCAACAAAGCTCTGATAGGAGAGGAGCTTTTCTGGAATACGCTTTATCAAGTGAGATCAACAGCTAGAGCTGCAGATCCAGCTTTTGATAGCAAAGCATCAGATCTTGGAAATGTGCGTACACAGCGTTTCCCGACCATTTTGAATAATCCGGCATCTTTTGATGTAACTGATATTGCAGCCAGAGTTACTTGGACAAAAGCTGGTGCAGAAGTGACTGGGGTCAAAGTGTTTTCTGCTCAAGATTTACAGTTAAGTACTCCTCTTTTCGATGAGCAGATGGTGACAAGTGAAGAGCGGGCAAAAGCAGAGGTGATCGTGAAAGGTTTGGATCCTGAAACAGAGTATCAAATAGCTATCTACAGTGGAGATGTTTTGAGAGGCTGGGTTAACTATACTACCCGAGTAGCTGATATAGATCCTACAGCTCCAGGAGTAATTGATATCCGGGACAATGAAAGCCCAAGCGCAGTGGCCGATGCAGTGCTAGCAGCAGCTGACGGTGATCTTATTTTGGTGAAAAGAGGCGTTACTTACGACTTGCCTTCTGAGAACTTGGATAAGTCTATCACCATCCAGGCAGCTTATGGCTTTGGTGAGCAAAAAGCCAAGTTATATACTACAGGCAACTGGAATATAGCTGAAGGCGCTCAGATCGATCATATCCGATTTATTGATCTGGAAATTAGGGGAGCTGATTACACAGGAGATTACGTGTTTAATCCTAATACAAGTGGAGTGAATGTGAGAGAATTACTTTTCGAGAATTGCACAATGGGTACTTTCCGAGGAATTATAAGGATAAGAGGAACGGTAACCATAGAAAACTATCTCATCAAAAACACATTGGTGGACAGCATCGGTGGTTATGGACTTCTGACTACGGATACAAACCCAAGTGATGATGAGCTGACTGCAAACGTTCAAAATATAGTATTTGAGTCATCTACCTTCAACAAAATCCAGGGTGGTATCACTTCTAGAAACAACTCAAATTCCATCACAATAGATGGCTGTACCTTTGCCAATTTCATTAGCCCAAATGGACAAATGTTCCGATACAGAGGTGGAGATGGCAATAACAATGTGGCCAGTGGCATTAGCATTACCAACAGTATTTTTGGGCATGCTTGGGATGAGTCAGAATCTGAAAACTATGGGATAAGAGGCGTGGATGGTCTGGAGAGTACTAATTTTAATTTAATTAATAATTACAGCACTGCAAATTTCAGCTTTTCTGGAAATGAGATCCCTGGATTCCCTGTTGGCAACTATTCAAAAGGTCAATCTGACCTTTGGGTGAGTCCAGCTACGAATAACTTTAACTTTAAGGACAGTGGATTCGCTGGAAGGTTTGATACAGGTGACAAGCGTTGGAGAGTTACATTATAGTTAAGTATTGGGTTAATAATTAATTGAGATAAGGTGTGGTTTTGCCGCACCTTATTCTTTTCAATCCAAATCAAAAACCAATGAATTCGATAATTAAGCTTTTCTTTATACCCATCATCTTTTTTTCAAATATTTCATGCAAGGAATTTTCCGATCCTTTGGTAGTGGAGGAACTTGAAGAAGTTGTCCCTCCCTATGAAGGGTTGCATTATGCCTTTCCTGGGGCTGAAGGCTTCGGTCAATTCACAACTGGTGGTCGTGGAGGCAAGGTCTATTATGTGGATAAATTGACCGATGATGGATCGGTAGGAACTCTTCGATACGCAGTCAATCAATCAGGTAAACGGACGATCGTTTTCAATACAGGTGGTACGATTCAGTTGAAATCCAAACTTCAGATCAATTTCGGAGACATTACCATCGCAGGGCAAAGTGCTCCTGGAGATGGGATTACGATCCGGGATTTCCCGGTCGTTATCAATGCAGATAATGTTATCATCCGGTACATTAGATTCAGGATGGGAGACGAAGGCAAGCAGCAAGCCGATGCTCTGGAGGCTCGTTTTCAAAAGGATATTATCATCGATCATTGCTCCATGAGCTGGTCCACAGACGAGACGGCTACTTTCTATGCCAATGAGAATACTACGCTGCAGTGGAGTATTATTTCTGAAAGTTTGAAAAACTCAGTTCATGAAAAAGGAGCACATGGTTACGGTGGAATTTGGGGTGGAAAAAATGCCTCATTTCACCATAATATCTTGGCTCATCACGACAGCAGAAACCCTCGGCTTGGAGAAGAGGCTGGAAAAGCTTTTGCACTGACTGATCTCGTGGATATGAGAAATAATGTCATTTACAATTGGGGTTCCAATAGCGCATACGGCGGTGAGGCTATGAATGTGAATATTGTTAATAACTACTACAAGCCTGGCCCGGCAACTCCTTCAGGATCGAAGCGGAATAGAATAGTTTCAATTGACAAGAATAAGAATGAAGGAACTGAAGTCTATGACGTCTGGGGAAAGTTTTTCATTGATGGAAATGTTATCGAAGGCAGTACTTCAGCTTCTCAGGACAACTGGGCTTTTGGTGTTTTGAACCAGTTTCATAGTAGTTATGGCACAGTTTCTCAAGGCGATATTGATGGAATTCGACAAGCTTCTCCTCACCCTATTAATGGTAATGTCACTACGCATTCTGGAGAAAAAGCCTTGGAATTGGTATTGCTTCATGCTGGAAGTTCACTGAAAAGAGATGAGGTTGATTTGAGAATTATTGACAACGTTAATAATAATTCCTATTCGGTAGAAGGATCACTTGGTTCTACAAACGGTATTATCGACTCCCAAGCAGATTTAGGAGGTTGGCCAGAACTCGCAGCAGGAACCCCAGTCATAGATACTGATAAAGATGGGATTCCCGACAATTGGGAAACTGCAAATGAGCTTGATCCAAATCTTGGTACAGATGCAGCTAAAATCAAACCTGGAACTCCTTATTCTTATTTGGAGACTTACCTGAATAGTCTTATCAAGGATTTTCCGTTAAGCAATTGACATAAAAATAGACCTATGAAATGCCCATGATCTTGAAACTTAGGGACGGCACAGGGAAACGATTACCAGGGCATTCCATATGGCCATAAAAAAACAATTATAAACATATGAAATTCGAACATTTTGCACTAAACGTTGCAAATGCATCTGCTGCCTCTCATTGGTATGAGGAACATCTGGGACTGAAAGTAGTCAAGAAAATGGCAGAGCCACCGTACATGACCTTTTTGGCGGATGATAGTGGTACGGTTATGATTGAGATTTATTCCAATCCAAAAGGTGAAACTCTTGATTTTGAAAAACTTCATCCACTTGCCGTTCATCTCGCATTGGTTTCTGAAGATCCAAATGCAGACCGAGATCGCTTGGTTGAAGCTGGAGCTAAGGTGATTTCTGACGATATTTTGCCTGATGGCTCCCACCTGGTCATGGTAAAAGACCCTTGGGGATTGGCACTTCAGTTATGCAAAAGAGCAAACCCAATGATATAATCTTTGAATATGATTCTAAAAAACACAATCGGATTAGGATTGATTTTGCTGATTTCTTTAGGCTGTAAAGCTCAGGAAAAGGGAAAAGCTGAAAGCCAGTTTCTGTCAGAAAATGCAGGTAAACCACTCGCATTTCCAGGCGCTGAAGGCTTTGGGAAATTCACTACAGGTGGTCGAGGTGGAAAAGTTTTGGTGGTAACTAACTTGAATGACGATGGACCAGGCTCACTTCGGGATATGATCCAAAAAAAGGAACCAAGAATAATCGTTTTTGCTGTTTCTGGAAATATCGAGTTGAAATCAAGCTTGGATATAAACTATGGTCACCTGACTATTGCTGGGCAAAGTGCTCCCGGCGGAGGAATTACACTTCAAGGATATCCTATTAAAGTGAAAGATGATAACGTCATCATTCGATACATCCGAAGCCGATTAGGCGATGAACTCAACGTTCAGGATGATGCGATGAGCGCCATTCGAGTGAAAGATGTCATTATTGATCATTGTTCCTTGAGTTGGGCTACGGATGAATGCGGATCTTTTTATGACAATGAGAATTTCACGTTGCAGTGGACAATTCTATCAGAAAGCCTCAATAGATCTGTGCACGAAAAGGGTGACCATGGATATGGAGGAATATGGGGTGGTAAAAAAGCTTCTTTTATCTACAACCTTCTCGCAGATCATAATAGCCGGAACCCAAGATTTAACGGCGCTCGTTATCACAAAGAACCAGCAAAAGAATGGGTGGATTTTAGAAATAACGTCATCTACAATTGGAAGGGAAACAGTTCCTATGCAGGTGAAGAGGGGCAATACAACATCGTCAATAACTACTACAAAGCCGGTCCAGCGACGAAATCAAATCGAGATAGGATAGTCGAACCCTATGAACCTTATGCGAAATTCTATGTAAATGGAAATGTAGTGGAAGGATTTGAAAATGTGACGGCAGATAACAGTTTGGGAATTCAAGGAGTGGATGCCGACCAAGTTGAAGCTTCAGCTGCTTTTGACTTTGCGGGAGCAAAAACCATGAGTGCTGAGGAAGCATATCATGCAGTTTTAAAGAATGCTGGCGCAAGCCTCAGGAGAGATTCAATAGATGAGAGGATTGTAAAGGAAGTGGCAACGGGAGTGAATAAATTCGGTGAAAATGGAATAATCAATTCTCAAGCTGAGGTGGGAGGATGGCCGATTCTTGATCAAGGAACTGTAAAAATCGATTCGGATCAAGACGGAATGCCAGATGATTGGGAAGAGAAAAATGGCTTGGATCCAAAGAATCCGGATGACTCCAAAGGTTTTGATCTGGACAAGAATTACAGCAACGTGGAGGTCTATTTGAACAGCTTGGTCAACTAATTTTTCACAATATATGCGAAATTTGAGCCTAGGTTTTATCTTAGAGGAAACCACTAATAAATTCAGACTTTTCGATGATTGATCTGCAACTTCCTTTTGAGCAACTCAGGAAAACACTTGAGCAAATATTACTTAATTATGGCTTTACTGAAGAACGGGCGCAGCGATGTGCCTTTCTTTTTGCCAAAGCTGATCTTGACGGAGTACGCTCTCATGGGGTAAATCGCTTTTTCCTTTTCCTCGATTTTATCAAAAAAGGCTTAGTTTATCCTGATAAAGAACCTGTTGCTTTAACTCAACTAGGCATGTTTGAGCGTTGGGATGGACAGGAGGGCGTGGGGAATCTCAATGCTGATTTTGCGATGAACCGAGCAATTCAGCTTTCAAAAGAGTTTGGAATCAGCTGTGTTACCTTGCAAAATACCAATCACTGGATGCGTGGTGGTAATTTCGGTTGGCAGGCGGTAGAGGCTGGATGCATCGGGATTTGCTTCACAAATACAATTCCCAATATGCCCGCTTGGGGTGGAAGTGAACCCAAAATCGGCAACAACCCTCTGGTGATTGCAATTCCCAGAGAAAAAGGCCCGGTGGTGTTGGACATGGCTTTTACTCAATTCGCTTATGGGAAATTGAGCATAGCAAGAGCTAAAGGTGAGCAAATGGATTATGAAGCAGGTTTTGATAAGGAGGGTAATCTCACCAAAGATCCGGGAACAGTGATTGATAATCACCTGGGCTTGCCAATTGGACTGTGGAAAGGCTCAGGCCTGAGTATGGTTTTGGATTTGCTGGCAGCAGTTCTTTCTGGAGGAAATGCTTCTTTTGAAATAGGAAAATCTGGCCATGAAAGTGCTGTTTCGCAGGTTTTCCTTTGCTTTGATCCCACCAAACTTGAACTTACAGATTGGATAGAAACTAAGTCAGACGCGCTGATCGACGATTTGAAAAGTTCAGCAACTTTTGCTGACAAGTCAGTCAGATATCCGGGCGAAAGTACCTTAGAAACCCGAAATAGAAACCTCAAGAATGGAGTTCCGATTTCTGAAAAACTATGGGATGAACTTCAAAATGAATTGAAAAAATGAGAAAATTTAAAATAGGAATAGTGGGAACAGGTGCGATCACTGGAAAGCATGCAGATGCGATCGCGGAAATCGAAAATGCTGAATTGGTTGCGCTTTGCAGTTCTTCTGCTGAAAGAGCAAAGGCAGCTCAAGAGAAATTCGGAGTTGATACTTACTCCGATGTTTCTGCTTTTTTGACTCATCCTGAGCTTGATATTGTGTGCATTTGCACGGCTAGCGGACATCACATGGAAGCGGGTTTATTGGCAGCAAAAGCAGGTATGCACTTGATAATAGAAAAGCCAATCGAGATAAATCTTAGAAGAGCTGACCAGCTGATTGATACTTGCGAAGAAAATGGTGTAAAGCTCGGAGTTATTTTTCAAAATAGATTTTCTGAAGATTATCTTAAGCTGAAAGCAGCGGTGAAAGAAGGGAAATTTGGAAAACTTTTGATGGGAAATGCTCATGTTAATTGGTACAGAGCGCCTGAATACTATAGTAACAGCCCTTGGAAAGGAACGCTGGAAGGAGATGGAGGCGGGGCTTTCATGAATCAAGGCATTCATACATTCGACTTGCTACTTGATATAATGGGTGATGTGAAGTCTGTTTTTGCTAAAGTAAAAACAGCTCTTCATCCTATAGAGGGGGAAGATTTGGGTGCTGCCTTAGTGACTTTTGAAAACAAAGCGCTGGGAAATATCACTGCCTCTACTGCATTGTATCCTGGATTACCAGAGCGTTTGGAGATTTTTGGAAAATGTGGGTCTGCAGTTTTGGAGGCTGGAAAGCTTATTCAATGGAGTATTCAGGGGGAAGAACCCGAGCCAATCGTTGCAGATACCAGTGCTGGGTCAGGAGCTGCTGATCCAATGGCAATTGGACATGCATTGCACAAAGCACAATGGGAGCATTACCTAAATGCTGTAGAAAATGATGAGTCGGTATTGGTAGAAGGAAATATGGCCCGGAAATCAGTGGAGCTGATCCGAGCCATTTACAAGTCTTCCGAATTGGAGAAGGAAGTTGAGCTCCCTTTTCTTGATTATGTTTAAAGAGAAACGCCTCTTTTCCAAGGGATAAAGTCGTCCTGGCCAAGAATCATAGCTTTGGATTTTTCTTCGCCGCTTGCTACTTTGATTACTTTCTCCAAGATTTCCTCACCCATTTGTTGGATGTTTTTCTCACCGGAGATCACAAAACCTGTGTTGATATCGATGATATCAGGCATGCGCTCGGCTAGTTTGTGATTTGAGGAAACCTTGATGACAGGAGTAACTGGATTCCCGGTTGGTGTGCCAAGTCCCGTTGTAAATAAGATCATATTCGCCCCAGCGCCTGCCATTGCGGTGGTGCTTTCTACATCATTTCCAGGAGTGCATAGTAAATTCAGGCCTGGTGTGTTTACGTATTCTCCGTAGTCCAGCACATCAGTTACTGGGGAAGTCCCGCCTTTCTTGGCAGCGCCGGAAGATTTCATTGCATCTGTGATCAGGCCGTCTTTAATGTTTCCCGGACTAGGATTCATGTCAAATCCAGAACCTGAAGCTTCCGCAGCAGCAGCATAAAGTCGCATTAACGTAGAAAAACGCTCGGCTTTGTCATTCGAAACGCAACGGTTGATCAATTCTTGCTCTACACCGCAAAGCTCAGGAAATTCAGAAAGAATGGCTGTTCCACCTAGCGCTACAACCAAATCAGCTGCATAACCCACAGCTGGATTTGCTGAGATTCCAGAGAATCCATCCGATCCGCCGCACTCTAATCCTACCACCAATTTACTCAAAGGAGCAGGCTGACGGGTTTGGGTATTGGCATCAGCCATTCCAATAAAGGTCTCTTTAATCGCACGGGTAAGCATCTGCTGCTCGGTCCCTTCTACCTGTTGCTCCAAAATAATCAAAGGCTTTTTGAAATCTGGGTTGATTAGACGAAGCTTTTCTTCCATAAAAGAAGACTGGGCATTTTGACAACCTAAGCTTAAGATTGTTGCACCAGCCACATTTGGATTGTTGATGTAACCAGCGATTAGCGCGCAAAGAGCCTGCGAATCTGTTCTTGTGCCGCCACAACCTGTTTGATGATTTAGGAATTTAATTCCATCGATATTTTCAAAAAGACGTTCTTCTGCCTTTTCCGCGAATGTTTCCACAACAACAGAGTCAAAGGAATCTTTTTGCCCAGACTTATAAAGACTTGCCATTTCCCGCACCATCTTTTTGAACGGGTTTGGCTTGCCGAAACCAAGCTCTTCGAGAAAAGCATCTTTAATGATGTCGACGTTTCTATTTTCACAGAAAACCATCGGGATCACTAACCAATAGTTACCCGTTCCTACTTGTCCGTCAGGACGATGGAAACCATTGAACGTTTTGTCTTTGAATTTGCTGATATCAGGTGCATCCCATTGGTAAACTCCTGATTTTTCTCCAAAGTCTTCAGCTTCGTGAGTTACGTTTTGAGTGCTGAGAACACCTCCTGAAGGGATGGTAGAAAGAGTTTTACCCACAATTCCGCCATACATAAAGACCTGAGAGTTAGTCTTCAATTCATTTATTGCAAACTTATGTTTCGCAGGAATACTGTCCTTGAGGGTTATTTTTAGGCCATTGTGTTCAACTATTTCGCCTGCTTTAAGGTCTTGTAAAGCGACTAACACATTGTCCTTAGGATGAATTAATAATGTCTTATGGTTCATTAGAATTAATTATTATATTGCGCAATCGATTGCGCAATTTATATTATTCATTTGCAATAACGAAAATCCTTAATGAAAATTAAAATATTTGTGCAGATGTACTAAAATGAATTTTATCATTTCTCATAATTTGAAAATAGAATGTTTTTGGAATTTTCTACCTACCTAAAACCTTGATCACTCAAAGGAATTACCATATTATACAGCTCACTAAATCGTTTCCGTAAATCAACCTGACATTTCATCTTAGAAACACCTATTATTGTGTAGTATGTTTTATGATCAATAAACCCATGAAATCGAGCATGACGAAGAACGTCATTAAGTATAGCGCCTATTTACCTTGCGAGATTCCATCTGACAATTCAAAAACAAAAAAATAACCAGATGACAATCAAAAAACTTCAAACCCTTTCCTTTTGTATTGTGCTAGCACTTTTCGTATCCTGCCAGGCGACAGGGGAAAAGCGAATAATCAAGCTTGGCCATGGCCTAGGCATTACACACCCTGTACATGAAGCCATGCTCTTTTTGGCTAAAAAAGTAGAGGAGAAATCAGGCGGCAAAATGGTCGTGAAAATTTACCCTAATCAGCAATTAGGCAGTGAGCGTGAATTGGTAGAACTCCTACAGATTGGTAGTTTAGGTATGACCAAGGTGTCCTCAGCTGCACTGGAAGGGTTTGCTCCGACCATGCAGGTTTTTGGAATGCCATATCTTTTTAGAGATGATGCCCATCAGTTGGCGGTTTTGCAAGGTGAGATTGGTAAAAAGCTTTTGCTAGATCCTCAGAAGTATCTTTTGAGAGGACTGTGCTACTATGATTCCGGGAAAAGAAGCTTTTATACCAAGGACAAACCAGTAGAGACACCAGCGGATCTTGCAGGCTTGAAGGTTCGGGTGATGGAAAGTAACACCGCTTCAAATATGGTGAAAAGTCTGGGAGGTTCTCCAACGCCAGTTTCTTTTGGCGAACTCTACACAGCTCTGCAGCAAGGTATCGTGGATGGAGCGGAGAATAATGCGCCGAGCCTTTATACTTCCAAGCACTATGAAGTATGTAAATTCTACAGCTTAGATGAACATACAGCTTTGCCAGATGTGATGATCGTGAGCACCAAAGTATGGGAAAGTCTGAATGAGCAGGAGCAGCAATGGTTGCAAGAGGCGGCTGATGAATCAGCTACTTATGAATACAAGATCTGGGCAGAAGCTACGCAGGAGTCTTTGAATGAATTGAAAAAGGCAGGAGTAACTATCACCTACCCAGATAAGCAGCCATTCCGCGAAGCAGTCGAGCCGATGTACTCAGAACTCAAAATTCAGCAACCAGAAATCTATAAAATTGTAGAAGAAATTCGCGCTGTAAAATAACTGTTAACCCAAAGTTTCAATCCTATGTTTTCACCCCAAACCAAGCTAATCCTGGATAAATGGATTGCCTATTTACTAGTCATCTTGATGTCACTTATGGTGGTCAATGTGACCTGGCAGGTGGTTTCACGTTATATTTTCCAAAGCCCAAGTTCATTTACGGATGAATTGTCCAGGTACATGCTGATCTGGGTAGGAATGCTGGGAGCAGCCTATGTTGCAGGAAAAAATGAGCATTTGGCAATTGATATTTTGCTTACAAAGCTCGAAGAAAAGGCGCAGGACAAATTGATGATTTTGATCAACACCTGCATTTTTATTTTTGCACTTGTGGTGATGGTCATAGGAGGATCAAACCTCGTTTATTTGACTTTTATCTTGGAACAAAAATCAGCTGTACTTCAGATTCCACTAGCTTATATCTACGGTATTATCCCGTTTAGCGGGTTATTAGTGATTTACTACCAAGTAGTTGCTATCAAATTTTTGACAACTTTAAAAGCTACAGTGTAATGGAGGTGTTAAGTGTATTAGTATTAGTACTATCCTTTCTTTTCTTTTTAGGAATCGGTGTGCCAGTAGCCTGGAGTCTTGGACTTTCCAGTATGCTGACATTGATGGTGACCGTCCAAACCATGCCTGCAATAACCACGATAGCGCAGCGTATGGGGACTGGATTGGACAGTTTTTCTCTTTTGGCAATTCCTTTTTTCATTCTTGCAGGAGAATTGATGAACCGAGGTGGTATTGCCAATCGACTCATAGAGTTTGCGAAAGCGCTCACAGGTAGAATGCGTGGCGGTTTGCTTCACGTGAATATCATTGCAGCCATGCTAATGGGAGCGATTGCAGGCTCTGCGGTGGCTGCGGCATCTTCAATGGGGGGTATTTTGGGAAAAAGAATGGAGAAAGAAGGATATCCAAAAGAACTGGGAGCGGCGGTAAATATTACTTCTTCTACGACTGGATTAATCATTCCTCCATCCAATGTGTTGATTGTTTACTCCTTGGCTTCTGGTGGGGTTTCTGTAGCAGCGTTGTTTGTAGCTGGATATTTACCGGGCCTTTTGGTTGGATTGTTATTGATGGTTACCGCTGCTATAATGATAAGGGTACATAAACTACCTGCGGGAGAAGGATCTTCTTTTGGTGTCATTTTGAGTACATTTTGGAAGGCAGTTCCAAGTTTATTCTTACTGATTGTCGTGATCGGAGGAATAATAGGAGGGGTGTTTACAGCTACCGAGGCATCTGCCATCGCTGTTGTTTATTCCTTGGTGTTATCGCTGATTTATCGTGAACTGAAAGTAAAGGATTTGCCTTCAGTATTGTTGAAGTCAGCGGAGACCACAGCAGTGGTGATGTTATTGATCGCAACTTCCATGGCAATGTCATGGGTGATGTCCAGTGAGGAGATTCCTCAGAATATTTCAAATGCCTTGCTTGGATTAAGTGATAACATCTTTGTGATTCTGATCATGATCAACCTATTGTTGTTATTCGTCGGGATCTTCATGGATATGACTCCAGCAGTTTTGATTTTCACTCCGATCTTCCTGCCAGTTGTAACGGCTTTGGGAGTTGATCCAGTGCACTTCGGTATCATGATGGTCCTCAACCTCTGTATTGGGCTTTGTACTCCTCCTGTGGGCTCTATTTTGTTTATTGGGGTAGGTGTGGCAAATACGACCATCCAAAAAATCCTTAAACCCATGTTGCCTTTCTATGCAGCTATGGTGTTAGCGTTGATTATCATCATGCTTTTCCCTGAGATCACACTTTGGCTTCCAAGAGTATTTGGGGTGTAAGTGGGATGTGTGAACGAAGATTGGTATGAAATCTGAAAAAATAGGAATAACAAAAAACGGCAGTTTAGCGACTGCCGTTTTTTTTTTAATCTAATTTAAGTCTGCTACTAATTGTGTCAAGTAGCTTTATATAACCTTCCTTTTGAAACCTATTTCAATAGCTTGAGTTCGCTTTAACCGACAACCGACAACCGACAACCGACAACCGACAACCGACAACCGACAACCGACAACCGACAACCGACAACCGACAACCGACTATCTCTCCACTTCCTTCAAATTCTCAATCTTCTTATTTCTAAGGAATCCATTGATATCCTCAAAGTGCTCTTTCACCCGCTTGTTTCCAAACTCAAACACTTTAGTTACCAGCCCATCCAAGAAGTCCCTATCGTGAGATACAATAATCAACGTGCCATCAAAAGCTTTCAAAGCGTCTTTGATGATGTCCTTGGTTTTCATGTCCAAGTGGTTGGTAGGCTCATCGAGAATAAGCAAGTTCACCGGCTCAAGTAAAAGTTTGATCATAGCCAAACGTGTCTTCTCACCGCCAGAAAGCACTTTTACTTTCTTATTGATGGCATCACCCTGAAACATAAATGCGCCTAAAATATCTTTTACTTTAGTTCGGATCTCTCCAACTGCTATATAGTCGATCGTTTCAAAAATGGTCAAACTCTCATCAAGCAAAGAAGCTTGGTTTTGAGCGAAATAGCCAATCATTGAATTATGGCCCAATTCACACTTGCCCTCAAAGTCGATCTCGCCCATAATCGCCTTGATCATGGTAGATTTACCTTCACCGTTTTTACCGACAAATGAGACTTTCTGCCCGCGCTCGATAGTCATGGAAGCATTCTTAAAGACCACATGCTCGTCGTAGCTTTTGCTCATGTCTTCTACGATTACAGGGTAGTTTCCTGATCGTGGAGAAGGAGGGAAGCGGAGTTTTAGGGCAGAACTGTCTACTTCATCTACTTCGATGATTTCCATTTTCTCCAGCATTTTCACGCGGGACTGTACTTGCAGTGTTTTGGAATAGGTTCCTTTGAAGCGGTCGATGAAACCTTGAATGTCTGCAATCGTAGCTTGCTGCTCTTCATATTGCTTTTGTTGCTGCTCACGACGCTCTTTTCTTAGCTCCAGGTAGTGACTGTATTTAGCTTTGTAATCGTAAATACGACCCATGGTCACCTCGATTGTGCGGGTAGTTATATTATCCACAAAAGCTCTATCGTGGGAAATCACCACAACCGCTTTGGCTTTGTTCAATAGAAAGTCTTCCAGCCACTGAATGGATTCAATATCCAAGTGGTTAGTAGGCTCATCAAGCAAGATCAAATCAGGCTTTTGCAAAAGGATTTTTGCCAACTCAATCCGCATTCTCCATCCTCCAGAAAATTCTGAAGTGGAACGTGTCAAATCAGTTCTCTCGAAACCCAGACCAAGCAATACTTTCTCCACTTCTGCCTCGTAATTGACCTCCTCAATAGCATAGAATTTCTCACTTAATTCCGAAACTTGCTCGATCAGCTTATAATATTCATCCGATTCGTAATCAGTTCTCACAGTCAATTCCTCATTGATTCGCTCGATTTCCGTCTTCATATTCAGGTAGCTCGCAAAAGCTTTGGATGTCTCATCCATCACGGAGCAATCATCTGAAGTCAACAAGTGCTGAGGAAGATATGCCACCACAAAGTCCTTCGGAGCCGAAACAGATCCTAAACTCGGTTTGGTCTGGCCAGCAATGATCTTTAAAAGAGTGGATTTACCAGCACCATTTTTCCCCATCAAGGCAATCTTGTCGGTTTCGTTGATGGCAAAGGAAACATTACTGAAAAGGGTCGAGCCGCTGTGAATGACGCCTACGTTATCTACTGAAATCATAAGTCTTAGAATTGAAGCGGCAAAGGTAAGGTTTCAGATTTGAAATTTTTAATTGAAAATTTGAGATTGTTCAGCTAGTTAAATTTGAAGTCTAGCTTTTTGGAATTTATAGGTTAATGTCAAGTCTCGGGTCTTGATACTTATGTCTTACATCTAGCTACTAAAAAAGAAAAAACCGCTCCGAACTTAATCGAAGCGGTTTCAAAACATCGGTCATCGGTCACCCAACATCCAACATATTTTAAGCATTCACGCCCAAAGCCTTAGCCATGGTAGCGCCGATCTCCGCTGGAGAATCTACTACGTGAATTCCATTTTCTCTCATTATTCTCATTTTGGCAGCAGCCGTATCGTCAGCTCCACCGATGATCGCACCAGCGTGACCCATTCTACGTCCAGCAGGAGCAGTTTGTCCGGCGATGAATCCCACTACAGGCTTCTTGTTACCGTTTTCTTTGATCCACTTTGCAGCCTCAGCTTCATAGTTTCCTCCGATCTCACCGATCATCACGATCGCGTCAGTCTCAGGATCTTCCATTAGCAACTGGACAGCTTGCTTAGTAGAAGTTCCAATGATAGGATCTCCACCGATACCGATAGCAGTAGATACGCCTAGACCAGCTTTAGCCACTTGATCTGCAGCTTCATAAGTTAATGTACCTGATTTAGATACGATACCGATTCTACCTGTTTTAAAGACGAAACCTGGCATGATACCAACTTTTGCTTCTCCTGGAGTGATTACTCCTGGACAGTTAGGGCCGATAAGCGTAGCACCTCTTTCAATGATATATGGCTTAGCTTTCATCATATCAGCTACAGGAATACCTTCAGTGATAGCGATGATTACTTTGATGCCTGCATCAGCAGCTTCCATGATTGCATCAGCAGCAAAAGCCGGTGGCACGAAAATGATGGAAGTGTCTGCACCAGTTTTTTGAACAGCTTCTTCTACAGAGTTGAACACAGGTTTTTCCAAATGAGTCGAGCCTCCTTTACCAGGAGTTACACCGCCGACTACGTTTGTACCGTATTCGATCATTTGCTGTGCGTGAAAAGAACCCTCAGACCCGGTGAATCCTTGTACGATCACCTTGGAATTTTTATTTACTAGTACACTCATGATGCGATTTCTATAGTTTGGCACAAAAATATAATAAACCCACCACCCACAAAAGAAAAGGGTGACAATATGCTGGGAATTCCTTGAATCTTTAAGAATCCTGACAAACTTGAGTTCTACAACAAGGGAATTACCTAAAGACTATCTCTTTTATATTTGCGACTTAATAAAGTGAGATAAAAGAATAGGGGCTTTTGCGAAGCAATTGTACTATTTCCACTTGGTAGACATATATTTTTTATATTTTCGGTTCCAAATAGATTTATCACATCCAACATCATCTATGTTTAGCCTTAAAATTCTCATCGTTGAAGATGATCCTGTTTCAGCACTTTTACTTCAGCGAGCTTTAGAGAAAAACAGACACGAAATACTTGGAATAGCAGATTCTGGAGAAAAAGCGCTTGAGATTTTAGCTGAAAATCACGCCGATATGGTGATGATGGATATCAATTTAGCAGGAGAATTAGATGGTATAAAAACTACTGAGATCATCAATGAAATTTACGATGTTCCCGTCGTTTATTTGAGTGCAAGCTCTGATGCTGAGACACTTAACAAGGTGGTTGGTACCAATCCGAGTGCCTATGTGATCAAGCCGTTTAATATCCGTGAATTGAACATGGTGATAGAATTGGCAATCTATAAAGACAGGAAAGAAAAGGAACTGCAAAAGCTCAATAATGAGCTGGAGGAGAAAGTGAAACAGCGTACCATTGAGCTTTATAATGCCAACAAGGAGCTGATGAAGGCTTTGGAAAAAGAACGGGAAATCAATGAATTAAAATCTAGAATCGTACTGAACGTTTCTCATGGATTCAAAACTCCACTGACTTCGATTTTGAGTTCTGCACAATTGCTCCAACTTTATGCCGAGAAAGATCACCCGTTCAAGCCGAAGATCACCAAGCATGCTTTCAAAATTGAGAATTCTGTCAGAGCACTGAACAACCTTTTGACTAGTGTATTGTTTTTTGGAAAAGCAGATGCTGATAAAATAGAGTTCAGGCCAAAAAAGATGTTCTTAGGTGCATTTGTAAAGGAAGTTCTCGATACCGTAAGTGCTAGCAAGGAAAATGATGTGAAAATCAAGACTGAATTGGTAAACCTTCCGAAGGTGATCACCTCCGATAGTGAGCTTCTCTATCAGATCTTCGAAAACCTACTATCCAATAGCGTGAAATACTCCAAGGATGGTCAGGAAGTGGTATTCAAATTGGAATTTGATGGTAAAAAATTGGTAGGAACGATTGAAGATAAGGGAATTGGTATCCCTAAAGCAGAGCAAGACCAGCTTTTTGAACGCTTTTTTAGGGCGAAAAATGTGGGAATTGTAGAAGGATCAGGGTTGGGACTATCGATTGTCAAAAAATGTATCGATGTGCTGAAGGGGCAGATCAGCTTTGACAGTGATACCAAAAACGGCACAACTTTTAAAGTGGAAATTCCCGTTAGTTAATTATGCTCTTTGAGTCAAAAAACATAGAATACAAGCATCCTGGACAACAGAAATTGATTTTCCCCGATATCTCTTTAGAAGCAGGCGAATGTCTTTTGGTGCTAGGGAAATCTGGTTCTGGGAAAACTACCTTGTTGAATTTACTTGCTGGATTACTCAAACCTGAGACAGGAGAAATAAAATTGTCAGGTAAGAATTTGGCTAGTTTGAAAGGGCAGGAGTTGGACTTGTTTCGTGGGAAGGAAATAGGAATCGTATTCCAAAAACCACATCTTTTAGCAGCTCTAAATGTGAAAGAGAATCTCCAAATGGCTCACTTTTTCGGTAAGAAAAAGGGGCAGAATCTTAAGGACCTACTTGGGGAATTGGGGCTGGCGACAAAAGCTAAATCTTCAGTATTAACATTGAGTGAGGGAGAAGCTCAGCGTGTTTCAATTGCTAGAGCGCTTGCAAATAGCCCGAAATTAATTCTGGCTGATGAGCCAACTTCCAGCTTAGATGATGAAAATACTGAGATAGTCATTAACCTTCTCAAGACTCAAGCTGCCAAGATCGGTGCGGCTTTAATTATTGTCACTCATGACCAACGTGTAAAGGCTCATATTCCAAATTTTGTAGAAGTGAAAGCGGCATGAATTTATTTAAACTAAGTTGGAAATATTTGACTTTCAGACCACTTTCTACAGGGTTGAATGTGTTTTTACTTGCTCTTGGATTGGCTATCATTACGGTGCTGTTACTTATCCAAGATCAATTTGAAAAGAAAATGAACCAGGATGCAGCCGGAATTGACTTGGTTGTAGGAGCAAAGGGAAGCCCGTTGCAATTGATTCTCGCTGGTGTGTATCACATTGATTTTCCTACCGGAAATATCCCAATGGAAGAAGCACAAAAGCTTTCGAGAAATAGATTGGTGAAAAATATTATCCCAATGGCTTTGGGAGATAATTACCTAGGTTTTAGAATCGTCGGGACGAATCACGATTATCCAGCGCTTTATGAAACTCAACTTCACAGTGGTGTGCTTTGGGCTAAACCGTTTGAGGTGGTGTTGGGAGCAGAAGTAGCCGAGAAAGCAGGTTATTCAGTAGGTGATGAGTTCGTGGGAAGTCATGGCATTAGTGTTGGAAGTCATGAGCATGAGGCGAATAAATTCAAAGTTGTTGGGGTATTGAATAGAAAAGGCAATGTACTCGATCGATTGATCCTTACTAGTGTGGAATCTATTTGGTACACCCATGACGAAGGATCAGAAGTAAATGCGGGGGATTCAACAATGAATCATATGGAACATCAGCAAATGAGCCTTTCCGATTCAGTTGCTGTAAAAGGCTTTCCAAAGACCACCGAATCCAGAGATCTAACCACCCTATTGATCCAATATAGAAATCCCATGGCGGCTATTCAGCTCCCGCGATTGATCAATTCAGGGACTTCTATGCAGGCTGCTTCTCCTTCTTTTGAGATGTCCAGATTATTCGAATTACTTGGTGTTGGAATTACTTTACTTCAGGGACTTGCAGTGGTGATAATTGGTATTTCTGGATTGGGGATTTTCATTGCGCTATTTAACTCACTTAAAGAGAGGAAATATGACCTGGCGATTTTACGAGCAATTGGAGCGTCGAGAGCTCAACTGTTACTCCTGATTTTCTTAGAAGGGATTATGCTAACCTTTATGGGTGCAATTCTCGGGATTTTATTAGGGCATTCCTTTCTTTCGGTAATTATTTCTCAGAATGAGCAAGGCGTTGTTGCTTCTCTTCAGCCATGGGTTTTCCTCAAACAAGAACTTTGGATAGTAGTTTATGCGTTAGTGGTTGGAGTTTTGGCTTCGATTATCCCAGCATTTGCAGCTTATCAAACAAGTATTGCAAAGCAATTGACAAAGGCTTAACTAGCGGCTGATTTAAAACCCGAATATATGAGAAAGTTAAAAATAGCCGTTCTGGCAGTTGTACTGATGATTTTGGGACAGGTGCCTCTTTTGGCACAAAGCACCAATGTATGGAAAAACCTCTCTGAGGTAACCTATAAAATTTCTGAAGATGAATATGGTGAGCTCTATGTTCCTGTCTTTTCCGAAAATATCACCAAAATGGAAGGTAAAGTAGTGGAGGCTGATGGCTACATTATTCCTTTTGAGGGAATGTTCAAGCCGGAGCATATTATTCTTTCCAGTTTGCCTTTGGCAGAATGCTTCTTCTGCGGATCTGGCGGTCCGGAAACTGTGATGGAAGTAGATATGGCTTCGCCCATCAAATACACTTCCAATAGAGTTCGAGTTCGAGGTACACTTACTCTAAATAGTAAAGATCCTGAGAAACTCATGTACATTATGAAGAACGCAACACTGGTGAATTAAGCGAGATAGATTCTCTGGTCTGTACTTCAATAAAAGAGCAAACAAACTGCCTTTTTTACCATAAAGTGACAAAAGGACCAAAGTCTAACTAATATATGTTTTGCAGATGAAGTGATCGCATTTCTATGTTTTTCTATGTGACTATATAGTTAAATGTTTTATGACCATATAGGATCATAGATTTCATAGTTTTCCTCGCTACGATCATTGCTTATTTCCAATCTCAGATTTGTTTATTAAAAGATATTAGTCTTTTAATTAAGACTAAACCTTTCAATATTCTGACTTCATTTCTATTCTAGAAACAAATCTCCTTTTCCAACTCGCGGAATTTCTCCAACAATCCAAGGGACACAGACCCAGGTTTTCCGGTCCCTATTTCGTGCTCATCGATTTGAGTTACTGGAAGCAAGACCTTGGTGGTACTGGTGATAAAAGCCTCGTCAGCATTCAAAGCCTCCTGCATACTAATAGGCCTGATTTGCACATGACCAGCCAAGTCTATTACATTCTTTCGTGTAATTCCCATCAGCACATGCAAGTCTGGAGTACTAATAATCCCATCCTTTACGATGAAGAAATTGCTTCGGGAACTCTCGCTTAGTATGCCGTTCATATGATAGATTACATCTTCAGCGCCTGCATCTTTCCACCGGATGCTGTCCCAAACGGGGTATGCATAATTCGTTGTTTTGATTTCGGCGATAGGGCGTACATACTCCAGAGAGAGTAATTTGATGCCTTTGTCATATTTTTCCTGAGCAGGGAAAATCAGTGATTCTGCGAAGATAAATAGCTTTCCTTTGGCAGGTGAAAAGTGATTTGGAGAAACGCCACCACTTAGCACCATTCGAATTCCTCCTTCTTTCAAATTGTTTTTCTCAATCAATTCGTGGATTATAGCCCTTAACTCTGCTCGGGAATAATCCAACGGAAGAAAGGTTTTCTCAGCAGATGCCAAAAATCTATCCAAGTAACTTTCGAGAAAAAGAGGTTTAAAGTTAACTGTTCGGAAAAAATCAAAAATCCCGTAGCCTCGAATTAGCCCTAGGTCCATAGGATGTAAGGTGGCTTTTTCTGAGGAGATAATTTGCCCATCGGCAAAGCAAAATGGTTTCATTCTTTTCTAGTTTAAGAGCATCTAAAAATAATAGCTTAAGCTGAATAAATCACCTTCTATTATGATCTTACTTTATACCACTATTTATAGATTTAATAGTAACTTTACGGCCTAATATTATAGTATTTATGAAGCGTACAATTCTATTTTTAATTTTCTCCTCATTTTTATTGGTAAAAGCTTGTGGCCCAAAGAGTCCAAGTGAGAATGAAATACTTCGTGAAGAAGTAATTGCCGTTCATGATGAAGTTATGCCAAAAATGGGTAATCTGAAATCTTTGGAAAGAAGAGCTCTAGAAAAAGTAGGTGAACTCGAGAAAGGAAGTCCTCAAGATTCAGCTAAAATCCAAGAATATAAAGCACTTGCCTACGATCTGAATCATGCACATGAAGCCATGTTCAAGTGGATGCGTCAATATGAGCCTAAGGATGGAGAACAATCACCTGAAGAGATTAAACAGTATCTGGAAGAGCAAATGGTCCTTGTATCTGCTGTCAATGTAGAAATGAAAGAGGTGTTAGCAAAAGCCGATGAACTTCTGAATTAATTAAAATTCAGGCTTTTCCTGAAGGTATTTCTCCACCTGCTTTGAAGTGATTTTCCCTTCATTCATTCCCCAGATATTATATAAGTAGGTACTTATCTGTGAAATCTCTAAAGGAGTAAGTTTTGGGCTTGCTGGCATGGGTTGATTATAAACTTGCCCATTCACCATTATTTCACCTTCCTGCCCATATTTCATAATCCAAACAGTTCGGTGAATACTTTCTTTGAAATAATCTGAATCTTTTATTGGGGGGATTAAATTACCCAAACCCAGACCGTCTGCCTGATGGCAATTCCCGCAGTGGTTTTCGTAGATAGTTTTTCCTTCCACAGCATATTTCATTACTTCGGGATCTTCTATTTGTGCCAGTGTATTCTCTTCATTGGAGCTTTTGGGACTACATGCTGCCGCAAAAAATAGTAGTATTAGAAATCTCTTCATTACTCCAAAAGCTTTGGGATATCAGAAATTAACTTATCTACTTGATCAGCCTTGGTGCCGTCATAAACACCCCTAATGTGCCCCGCATCATCAATAAGTAGAAAAGCGCCCGAGTGAAGAAATCCACCTGCTTCGTTCTGATCAACTTGGGCAGTGGTAATGTAACTAGTTTGTCCAAGTTCGTAGATTTTCTCAGCCTCTCCGGTAAGAAAATTCCATGTTTTTGCATCTTCAATTCCCAGTTTCTGAGCATAATCTTTTAGCACCTCGACTGTATCGTGATTAGGGTCAATGGTATGGCTCAGAATCTTAAAATTTGGATTGTCACCGAATTTCTCATACACACGAATCATTTCTTTTTTCATGATCGGGCAGATCGTTGGGCAAGTAGTGAAGAAGAAATCCGCTACATAAACTTTACCATCTACAGATGCATTAGTGATGGTTTCTCCTTCTTGATTTGTAAATGAAAAGTCTGCAATCGTATGATAAACTGTGTCCTGAACGAGCTTCCCATCTACAGTTTTTTCATCCACATGCCAGTTGCCAAGTTTTGGAAGTGGTGTGTTCTTTTCTCCGGCAGGTTTGCATTGAGAAAATAGAATTGAAATAATAAGAAGGGAGAAGATTGAAAACTTCATTTTCACAGAATTCATTAGCTTTTTCTAAATTTTTTGTAGAGTCTGATGGCGAGCATCAGGCTTACTCCAAGTGTGATTAATCCAGCCAAACCCCAAACCATGCTCAAAGTGCTTTTCAATACAATCAAAAATACAATAGCAAAGAGTAAAATCGTGGACGCCTCGTTCCATATCCTCAACTGTGTTGAGGTCCATCTGGTTCGACCAGCTTGCAATTCTTTGAAGAGTTTGTGACACCAGCCATGGTAGCAGTACAATAAGAAGACGAATGCTAATTTTGCATGCATAAAAGGCAGCTGCAAGAACTCCAAGCGGTAGGTCAATACTAAAGTCCCAAAAATCAAAGTGAGCACGGCAGAGGGCCAGGTGATGATGTACCAAAGGCGGGAGGCCATCAGGTCTAACTGAGGTTTGAGGATCAATCGCTCGGCCTCTGGGCGTTCCATTGCTTCAGTCTGATAGATGAATAATCGGACGATATAGAATAGCCCTGCAAACCAGGTGACTACAAAAATGATATGAAGTGCTTTGAGGTACTCGAAGGTCATTCTCGGGATTTTCGGCTAAATTAAGGCCTAATCTTTATAACCGCACCTTAATTTTGAAAAGCTCTAAAATCATTTTCTGGATTATCACCCTTATCGTGATTGGACTTGTAGTTTACATCTCCATGGCTTCACTCTCTCAGCCAGGAATGGAGCGATTCGATGGGAAATACAAAGAGCTGTCGACGTTTAGAAATGAAAACAATACCGGTCCGGTGGTGCGGATATATGCGGTAAAGGCTCTGGATAGTTCGAAGGAATGGATGCGGGAATACGGAGATGCGATGCCACATACGAAATATGGACGTACAGTCGTGTTCTTTTTCAATGATGGGATAGATCAGGAGATCAAGCTGTCTCCGACCGATCCATATTTCACTCAAGGCATGCAACCTTATGTGATTGCTACGTACCAAAAGAGCCCGATGGGGGATGTGAGTTTTACCGAAGGCTATCCAAAATGAGAAAACGTTTCACGCTACAGGAATACAAAGAAGGGGTTCTCTCTGGGGATAGAACGAAGCTTAGCCAAGCGATTACCTTGGCGGAAAGCTCCCTGGAAAGTGACTTAGCATTGGCATCTGATTTGGTGCAAGAAGTTTTACCTCATACTGGGAAATCAATCAGAATTGGAATCACAGGAGTTCCTGGAGTTGGGAAAAGCACCTTTATAGAGGCTTTCGGTCAGTTGCTTATAGAAGCAGGTAAATCTGTAGCTGTTTTGGCAGTGGATCCTTCCAGCCAAAAAAGCAAAGGGAGTATTCTTGGGGATAAAACCCGGATGGAAAAATTGGCTGGAGATAAGCGAGCATTCATTCGCCCTAGCCCAACGGGCAATACCCTAGGTGGTGTTAGTTCCAAAACAAGGGAAGCTATGCTGCTTTGTGAGGCAGCAGGTTTTGATGTGATTCTTGTAGAAACGGTGGGAGTGGGGCAGTCCGAAACTGCTGTAAAAAGCATGGTTGACTTCTTTCTTTTGCTGATGCTAGCTGGTGCTGGAGATGAGCTGCAGGGAATCAAAAAAGGAATTATGGAAATGGCTGACGGCGTCGTAATTCATAAAGCTGATGGCGATAATCAAACGAGTGCCAAGAAAGCAAAATCATCTTATGAAAATGCCCTTCACCTATTCCCTCTTGGAGAAAATAACTGGTCAACTCCAGTGATCACGGCATCTTCATTGAATGGGGAAGGTTTGATGGAAATTTGGGAAATGATTCTAGACTTTGAAAGCAAAATGCTTAGGTCAGGCTTTTGGGAGTCAAATCGTGCTGAGCAGAGGTTGAACTGGCTAGATGAAAACCTACAATTTTTACTTAGTAAATTCTTTTTGGAACATCAGCAAGTCCAGAAAATGCTCACTCAAAATCGTTCGCGAGTTGAAAATGGAGAGCTCAGTCCATTGGCTTTGGCGAGGGATTTGATAAGTACTTTTTTTCATTCCAACCAAAAACTATAAATGAAATACCTGCTAATTATATTTTTATTCCTAGGTGTAGCTTGTGGAAGACCAACACAAGATGAAGAGCAAATCGTGGAGGATATTAGTTTCAGCACAAAAACCTTTACTTCTGAAAGGTGTAGTGATGATAATTGTGCCAAGGTTGAATTGAGTTGGCCAATCGCTGAAAATGTACCGGCGGCTTCTACAATCAATGAAGAAATAGAGCATCAATTGCTTGCTTACTTTCAACAAGATAAAACCTATGATAACCTGGATTCTGCCGCCAATGATTATCTGACTTCTTTCGAAAATTTCATTAACGATTTTCCAGATGCTCCTGGAGGATGGGCGGTTGAGTTGGACGTAGAGAAAAGCTATGAATCGGACAGTACGTTGAGTTTTAAATTTAGCGAATACAATTTCTCTGGCGGAGCTCATCCAAATTCCAGTGTTTATTATATGAATTTCGATAAGCAAACGGGAGAGTACTTAAGCTTTGATCGAGTAGTTTTGGATCAGGATAAAATGCTGGAATTGGCAGAAACTGCTTTCAGAAAATATCATGAGGTGGAACAAGGAAAATCATTAGAAGAAGCAGGGTTCTTTTTGCCTGAAACTGGTTTTTTTCTTCCCAACGCAATCGGGTACAAGGATGGGAAGTTTGTACTGACTTACATACCTTATGAAATAGGTCCGTATGTGCTGGGATATACGGACCTTGAATTTGAATTGAACGAGTTAGAAGGGATTGTTAGGCAGAAGTGATGGGGTTTTAGAGGATGAATTCTCTGAAATTTTCCCTGTGAACTAAATTGTAATCAGCTGTGTAAGTCTCTTTGAATGCAGAAGGAATTGAGAATTTTGCATCTGGATTCCACTTGAATTCAAAGGCTTTCAATTTCCCGTCTTTTTCTTCGAGATAGTCCAGCTCCTGTTGGTTTTTGGTACGCCAAAAATAGCTGTTGACTTTTATTCCCTGATATTCTAGATACTTCAGTCTTTCGGACATCAGAAAATTTTCCCAAAGCGCTCCAATATCGTTTCTTAAGGCAAGTGGTTGAAGGTTTTTGATTAGTGCATTCCGGACTCCGTTATCATAGAAATAGATTTTCTTATTCATCTTTATTTCTTTGCGAAGATTTCTGCTGAAAGTTCCCATGCGATAGATCACATAGGCTTGTTCGAGGAGATCTATATAGCTAATGACGGTTTTTACATCGATCTGCAATGATCTGGAAAGTTCATTGTAAGACACTTCGCTCCCCATCTGAAAAGCCAAAAGTTGCAAAAGGCGGAAGATTACATCCTGTTTTTTGATGATCCCCAAAGCCAACACATCTTTATAAAGATAGCTTTCTGTTAATTCATACAGTAGATTTTCTTGATCAGCTACATTGGTGATTATTTCTGGATAAAAGCCGTAAACCAGCCGGTTAGGCAGATCCTGTTCTGCGGCGACATATCCTACGGTTTGCTCGAATTCTTTCCAGCTGATAGGATAAAGATGAAAGGTCACTTTTCTCCCAGTAAGGGGCTCTTGAGTTAATCCTGATAGCTCGAAAGAAGATGATCCGCTCAGGATCAATCTCACTTCCGACATTTGATCATGGATTATCTTTGCAGTAATTCCTATATTTTCGATCCGCTGAGCTTCGTCAATAAACACATAGTTGTATTCAGCAATGATCGATTTGATCTGCATTGTGTTAGGTGTATCTAACAATCGTCTGGTAGTTGGGTCATCCCCGTCTAGAAATAGATAATCCTTTCCAGCTAGCAAATCATAAATTAGGGTAGTTTTCCCTACTTGTCTGGGACCTATCAGTATAATCACTTTCTTGTCCTGTAGCTTTGCTGAAAGGTTATGAAAATGAATTCTATTAAATTTCATGCTCAAATATAGACTTTTATGGAATATAATCCATAAAAGTCCGTCCTTTTATGGAATAAAATCCACAAAAAGCCGTCTTTTTATGGGTTTGAATTTTAGTAATTTAGAATTTAAAGCGAAAAAGCCACTGAGAAATCAATCTTAGCGGCTTTTTCACCTAGTTACATCGTAAGAAAGTTTGTTTTATCAGAGACTAATTTTCCAATCTTCCAATTTTAAAATCTTCCAACCTTAATAAACCAAGAACCCAGAGGGGCCTCTGCCTGCCTCAAAAGTTCTGATCACAGAACCAGTTTCAGAAAGAACAGTTACCGTTCCATTACCTTGGAATCCATTGGAATTGGAAACATAAACTTGATCCAAGTTATGGTCGTAACCAATTCCGTAGAGCCCTGATCCTGTCATTAATTCAGTGAAAGTAGCAGAGCTTCCTTCTATGTCAATGTTAACCACAGCATCATTGTAATCTGGCCATCCAGAGCTAGTCAAAACATACATTTCGTCATCTCCGTCGAATGCAATCCTGCTAGTAGCATTAGCGACAGGCACAGTGTATGTATTTCCTAAAGTCAAGCTGCTCAGATTTACGGTATAGAAAATCACTTCATCGGTTGCCACTGCATAGATCCAAAGCACATTACCTACAGCATAAAACTGTTTTGGAGATGCTTCCAAGTCAATTGTTGAGACCACCACTTCCTGAGTTGCGTCGATGATTTCGATTTTGTTTTCTTCAGAACCAGCTACGATGATGAAATTGCCATGTGAGAAAAGATCCTCAGGCTTGTTCGAGACTTCGATTTTCTTTGAAACGACTCCACCGTCAAGTCCATTTACCACGGCTACATAAGAATCTGGCGTAGCATAGCTAGCATTATAAGGACCATAATCACTGATGAAAAGCTTACTTCCGTTCACAGCTAAAGATCTTGGTTGGTCCAATTCTGCAGAAACTGCCCCTAAACTTTTGAAGTCAGCTGGATTGACTATTTCTACTTTTCCGGTGTTTGCCACCAAGTATAATCTATCTGCCTCAAGCACTATGTCTTCTAATAAGCCAGCAAATGGACGAAGATTTTCAGCTTCAAAAATATTAGGTAGAAGTTCTTCCGTATTTTGATTTAAATGATAGACTTCTCCATCGTTTGTTCCAAAGTTCCCTTCGTTCATGATCAGGATACCGTTGTCGTATTTGCCTAGTGGCTTTTCTTCTCCGCTATCAGAGCAGGCAAAAGAGACAGAGATCAGGGCAGAAGCCCATAGTAGTTGGTTTAGTTTCATATTGTTATAGATAAGTTAAATTGAAAAGATCTTCCCGGCATGGCTCTGAGATAGAGCACTTGGTAGTCGGTGTCAAAAACATTATTGATTTGAAAACTTAGAGGAACTTGCAGCATTCCGATCTCAAGTTGGTCGTAGGCAAGTCCGAAATTGAAAAGCTGAAATGAAGGCATCATGCGAGGATTGTCAGCTGTGACAGATCGCTCTCCTACATAAAATGTGCTTGCAATAGCTGAGTAACCGTTCTTCTCGATTCTGATTTTTGCGTTAGCCTGATGCTGGGGCGTATAGGGCAATTGCTTGCTGACAGACTGATCATTTTCGTCGGTTCCTTTGGTGGTTACTGCTTTGGAGTAAGTGTAAGAGGTCGTCAATTCCCAATTCCAAAGCCCAAAAGTTCCATCTAAACTTCCTTGATATTCTACACCTTGGTTGCTGACCTTTTTGATGTTTTCCGGAGTCCAGAAGCTTCCTTTTGGTAGCCAAATGATCAAGTTATCCACGGACATCTTGTAATAAGTCAGGCTTTGAGTCCAGTTGAGATTCCCTGTTTTATTCCATGTCAAGCCAATTTCTCCGCTCAGACTTTCTTCGGGAAGCAAGTCTGGATTACCTCCAGGATTCCAAAAACGATCATTCAGCGTCGGAACTTTGAAGCCTTTTCCGATAGAAGTTTTAAGTTGTAAGGACTGAGAGTTTCGGTTCCAAAAGCTCCAATCCATTCCAAGGTTAGGAGTAAATGGAGCAAAGGTGCCGGAGTAAATCAACTGCCTAAGGTTCAGTGCAAAAGATAGATTTTCAGAAGGTGAGTATTTTGTGCTTTGATACAATTCGATACGCTCATCACCCGCTAGGTAGGTACTGAGATGACCTTTTGTTAGCGTATATCTGGCGCCAAGTTTCGAAGTCCACTTGGTAGAAATCTCTTGATCCCAATCTCCAGCCAAAAAGTATTGCGTGCTGTTGTTTTGACTGGCATTGAAAAGTTGCTCGTTTCTCACAAACCCAGTTTTCAGATTCCAAAGGGACTTTTTTTCAAAATGGAAGTAATCAATCACTGCCCTAAAAGCCTGATCTTCCTGCTCATCATTTGTTTGTGAACCCATCACAGGCTGAACTTGCCGGTTGGTTTTATTCCACCAAAAAGCTGTTTTCAATTGGTTGTCTTCATTCAGATTCCAAGCCAAATCCTGCACAATTCCGATTTGCTCAAACTGAGCATGATCCTGTTTGACTTCTGGTGTACCATGCTGTCCCAGGTCTTTGTAGGGGAAATTGTTCTTTGAAAACTCTCGATAAACTTTGGTTTTACTACTGAAGTTTTTTGAAGAGAAACCTGCAAAAGCCGAAGAATTAAACATCCCAAAGCTTCCAATCTGCTGAGAAATACCTGCATGAAATCCTTTACCGAATTGTGTTTGAGTTCCTAAATGGATCGATCCGCCTATGGCTTCATTTCCAAAAAGTGCTCCAGCATTTCCAAACTGCAAACTCACTTGATCGATGGCGGAAATAGGCAAAATGGATAAGTCACTTTGCCCGAGCGAGGGACTGTTGATTGGCAGGCCATTCCAAAAAACCGCGGTATGTCCCGCTGAAGTGCCTCGAAAAGATGGGGAAGCGATCATTCCGGCTCCGTATTGCCTGACGAAAACTGGCGATTGCTCCTGAAGAATATCTCCAAGTGAGCGGCCCTGGTAGTCAATCAAGTCCTCTTTTTCCCAGCTCATGACTTTTTGCCCTTGGGCAAAACGATCCAAAGCAGGCGCATAGACCTCCACTTGGTCGAGCTTGACCGTGTCCTGAGTTTGGCTAGGCGCCACAAAAGAAATTGCCCACAAAAGCAAAAACATCCCTGATCGAATTAGTTATAAATCCGATTCAGGCTTAAAGAGAAATGGGAAGAAGGGAACGAGGCCAATAATTCAGCTCTGGTACTTTCTTCATTGCTTTTCCTCCGAAAGCACAGAATCAACAGAAATGGGCAGGTCTCCTGGCTCACCTAATTTGCCGCCTTCTCATCCCGAATTGGTTTCGGAACAATGGCACGGTTGACAAATCATTTGCGGAAAAATCCGCTAGGCTTACAGTTGCGGGGACAGCTTTGGTTTTACACCAAATTCCCTTTTAATCCCAAGAGCTCAGATGCGAGATTGGGAACCTATTTCGGCTGCAAAAGTAGATTGGGAAAGCTTAGAAAAAAAATCTGTTTGCAGAGAAATTTTGGAAGTGGCGAAAAGCCGCGCTTATTTTGGCTTTCAATATCTCCAAGAAATTCTGTGAAAAATCATCCATTTAGGCACTTTGTTACTTCAGTTTTTTTAGCTGTAACCTTTTCTTTTACAGCGTGTAATGATGCTAAAGTAGACAAAGGTGAGAATCCTGAAAAAATAGACTTAAGCTATGCTTCTGGATTTTCCATTTCTAGAGGAAATATTTTTTGGGAGGTGGAAGTTACCCAGGCTTGGACAGGAGCGGATAGAATTTTCAGGTATTTAGTTTTAGAAGAAAATGCAGAAAAACCTGAAGGGAATTATGATGCAATAATTCAACTTCCGGTTGAGAAAATTGTGCTTACTTCTACCACGCAAATCTCACATTTGGACATGCTGAATGTGACTGAAAAGTTGATTGGTTTTCCCAATTTGAATCTGATTTCTTCAGAGAAAACCTGGCAACAAATTGATGCAGGCAAGGTGGAAGATTTGGGAGCTGGACCTTCGGCAAACACCGAAATGGTGATCGATTTGACGCCGGATTGGATCATGATTTCTACGCTGGGAGGTGATCTGAAGTACTTGGATTTGCTGGCTCAGGCGGGGATTCCTGCTGTAATTAACGGGGAATATGTGGAGCAACATCCACTTGGAAGAGCAGAATGGATTAAGTTTACCGGAGTGCTTTTGGGGAAATATGAGGAAGCCAAAGTAGCTTTTGAGCAAGTAGAAAATGACTATTTGGAAGCGGAAAAACTGAGTGCGTCCCTTGCTGATTCTATACGTCCAACAGTGCTTAGTGGCGTGCTTTATCAGGATATTTGGTATGCGCCGGGAAGTGAAAGCTGGGGAGCGAAAATCCTTCAGAATGCTGGTGGAGACTATATTTTCTCAGATCAAAAAGGAACGGGATCTGCTCAATTGAACTATGAATATGTGCTTGAAAATTCCTTAGAGGCTGATTTTTGGATTGGTTCGGCTGATTTTCCAGACTTAGAAACTATGGGTAATGCTGAGCCTAGATATAAAGCTTTTGAAGCTTTCAAAACAGGAAATATTTTTTCTTATACCCAGAAACGAGGTAGAGCAGGAGGGTTGGAGTATTTTGAGTTGGGCTATATGCGACCGGATTTGATTTTGAAAGATCTCATCAAAATCCTTCATCCCGACCTACTTCCAGATTATGAGTTGTATTTTTATCAACAACTCCATGCAAAAAAATAGTCCATTTCTTCTTCTGTCGGCTGCTCTGATTCTGCTGCTTTTCAGTTTCCTATTGAATGTCAGCTTGGGATCGGTATCCATTTCTCCCAGTGAAATCTTGAGTGGGCTATTCACTGGAGAATGGAATAAGGCATCACGGGAGCAGATTATTTTGAATTATAGATTGCCCAAAGCTTTGGTCGCAATCTTAGCTGGAATTGGGCTGAGCATTAGCGGCCTTCAAATGCAGACATTTTTCAGGAATCCGCTTGCAGGACCTTTCGTACTGGGGATTAGTTCAGGTGCAGGATTGGGCGTAGCGATCTTGATGTTGGCCGGTTCAGCATTTGGCTTTGCAGCCTTTGGAGGAGCTATCAACCCCTGGGCCATTGCCATTGCTGGGACTTTAGGCGCAAGTTTGGTCTTGCTCACCGTGAGTCTAGCTGCATGGAAAGTCAAAGATAGCATGACGCTTTTGATCGTAGGATTGATGTTTGGCTCGGCTGTATCGGCGGTTATTTCTGTTCTCTCGTACTTTTCTGGAGCAGAAGCATTGAAGCTATTTACCATTTGGTCCATGGGTAGCCTAGGAGGACTGGTTTGGGATCAGGTTTGGGTGTTAGGTTTGGTGAATGTCATTGGAATTGTACCTGTGATCGCTTCAGTGAAATCATATAATGGAATGCTTCTCGGTGAGAGCTACGCAAAAAGCATGGGGATCAATCCTGATCGCCTGCGTTGGCTGATGATTCTAAGCACAGGTTTGTTGGCTGGAAGTGTTACCGCATTTTGTGGACCGATTGCTTTTATAGGAATCGCAGTTCCTCATCTCGCTAGGATTGTCTGGAAAACTTCAGATCATCGAATTCTTTTTCCGGCGTCCGCATTGATTGGAGCGAGTTTGTTGCTTCTATGTGATGCCGTTGGGCAGTTGCCAGGTTCCGCCCAGACTTTGCCCATTAATGCCGTGACGTCACTCGTTGGAGCTCCGATAGTGATCAGTTTGGTGCTTCGCAAAAACTTCAGCAAGGAATTTTAAGCCATGAGAAAAGCATCAATAATCGGGAGAAATTTAAGCTTGGGTTACACCAAAGGTAAAGTCCAAAAGGAGATTCTTCATGGGTTGGATTTTGAGCTATTTTCCGGCGAAATGACCTGCTTGCTCGGGCCGAATGGCGTAGGGAAATCTACTTTGGTAAAAGCAATTTTAGGTCAATTGAAGCCTTTCAAAGGTGAAGTTTTACTCAAAGGGAAACTTATTTCTGGCTATTCCAATGAGCTACTCTCTAAAGAACTAGCTGTTGTATTAACTGAGCCATTTTTACCAGGAAATATGACTGTGGGGCAATTGGTAGCTATGGGGAGAATTCCGCATACGGGTTGGACGGGAAAACTCGAAGGTAGAGATCGAGAAGTGATTCAAAATGCCCTTTCCGCTACGAAAATAGAATACTTGCGCGATGAGCGACTTTCCGAAATCAGCGACGGTCAGCGACAAAAAGCTTTGATTGCACGTGCGTTAGCTCAGGATGGAAAGGTGATGGTGTTGGATGAGCCAACGGCGCATTTGGACTTGGTAAATCGCTACGAAATCATGCATTTGTTGAGAGAAATCTCCAAAAATCAGGGAAAAGCTATTCTCGTCGTAACTCACGATTTGGAGATTGCTTTGGAAACGGCAGATCGGTTTTGGTTGTTGAATTGTGGAACTCCATTGATTTCTGGCTTGCCTGAGGATTTAGTAATCTCAGGTCAGATCAATCAATTGTTACCAGGAAAGAAATTCCATTTTAGTGTGGAAAAGGGAAGGATTGAGTCTAAGGTTCAAGATTTGAAATTTGAAATTTCAGGTCCCGAGGAGCTCGCTAATTGGATTTCAAAAGCACTTGAAAAGGCTGGGATAAAAGAATTGGCAGGAGCTATTGAGGTTAGCAGAGATCCCTTATTGATTAAATATGCTGGAAGGGAATATAATAGGGTAGAGGAGTTTATTTTGGCTTTGTGACCTTTGAGGTTTAGAAAACCTCGAAGGTCTCTAAATCCCTTCAAAATTCATTTATTACATAGTGGGCCTATGATTGAAGGATCTTTTCCCTATATTTTGAGTTCAAATTATACCCCGACTTACTTTTAATTTTATATGTTATTTGAACTGGTTCGACTGGAATTCCTAAAAAGTTTCCGATCCACATCATTTGCCAAAAGCGTAATGGTTGCCATTTTCCTAGGCTTTCTGGCGATTATGCTCCTAGGGTATTTGCTGATGGCTGGGATATTTCTAAGTAGGATTTTGGGTGAAATTGCTGAAGGACAAGACCCTATAGAGGTTCTGAATTCAGGCTTAATCTTCTTTTTTCTGGTGGAATTCATGTATAGATATTTCCTCCAGAAACTGCCCGTAATAGAGTTGGAAAGCCTGCTACATCTGCCTATTTCCAAAAAGAAAATTATGCATATGTTACTAGGGAGATCATTTTTCTCTCCATTAAGCATTATTGCTTTAATACTCTTTAGTCCATTCGCATTCACAGAAATTTCTATGCAATATGGAGTTCAAGGAGCTATTTCTTGGCTGGGGACTATCCTATTTATCAGCTGGACTTTGCATTGGTTTATGCTGTGGTTCAAGCAGCGATTTGAAGATAGTTTGATTGGAGTAGTGATTGTGTTTGTGATTCTGCTTCTAGGTGGAGGATCTACCTACATGGGGTGGTTTAATCTGGGTGAAATAGTAGCGCCATTCTTCACCTTGGCGATGGGTAGTTTTTTACCATTGGCGATCATGTTAGTTCTATGTTTTGTAGGGTATTACATGGCGTTCTCCTACTATCTCAATAATGCTTATCTAGAAGATTTGGCCAAGGAGGAAGAAGTTAGATTTGTAAATCAGTCAGTTGGTTTCTTTTCAAGATTTGGAATGGCTGGGGAGCTTGCTGACCTGGAATGGAAATTGATAATCCGTCATAAGAAGAGCCGTACTTTCCTGATGCTCAGTGCTTTTTTCTTGCTTTACGGTACTATATTTTATGACAACCCAGCTTATAAGGATGGGCCTATGCAGAACATATTTATTTTCGTAGGAATATTTATTACAGGTATTTTTATGATTCAATATGGTCAACTATTCTTAAGCTGGAACTCCGGATATTTTGACTTTTTTCTTAACCGAAAAGATGGTATTAAAAACTTGGTAAGAGGTAAATACCTCTTGCTTCTATCCATCTCTTTATTGTGTTTTTTATTGTCAATTCCCTATGTGTATTTTGGTTGGTCATTCCTGCTGATTCACCTGGCTACTTTCTTATTTAATGCTGGAGTGATGATTCATTTGATTATTTATCTGGCTCTCTGGAAGCCGAAACCCATGGACCTGAATAAGGGAGCAATGTTCAATTATGAAGGAGTAGGCGCAGCTCAGTTTCTTATGATTATTCCTATGATGGTGGCTCCATATGTAATTTACTTGCCATTTGCCATGTTTTTCAATTTCTACGCTGGGTTAGCTGCTTTAAGCACCGTAGGGGTAATAGGGATTATTTTCTTCAATAAGCTTTCAACTATCAATATTAATCGAGTTTTAGCGAACCGATACGAAATTTCATCTTCATTCCGTCAAGAGTTATGATTCAAGTTATTAATCTGAAAAAACAATATAAAGAAGCCGTGGTCCTGGACGTGGCAAGGCTGGAGATACCAAAATCAGAATGTTTTGGTCTAGTGGGAAACAATGGGGCTGGAAAGACGACCCTTTTTAGGATTATGCTCGATCTGGTTCGTGCCTCTCAGGGAAAAGTGGAAATCGATTCGCGGGACGTGAGTAAATCTGAAGACTGGAAAAGAACAACTGGAGCCTATTTGGATGAGCATATGCTATTGTCTTACCTGACTGCTGATGAGTATTTTCAGACGCTTCGCAAAATATACGGCCTATCTGAGGCCGATTTACAACTTCATCTCGGCAAGTTTACTGAGTTTTTCAACGATGAAATAGTCGGGAAAAAGAAATACATCCGTGACCTATCTAAGGGTAATCTAAAAAAGGTAGGTATAGCGGCAGCCTTAATGGGCAACCCAGAGGTAGTATTCCTGGATGAGCCTTTTGAAAATTTAGATCCAAGTTCTCAGATCCGCTTGAAGAAATTAATTCTTCAAGAGAAGGAAGCATCGCAGGTAACCTTTTTGATTTCCAGCCATGACCTAACTCACGTCACCGAAATTTGTGATCGTATCGTACTGCTTGAAAAAGGTAAAATTATCAATGACCTGAGAGATAAATCAGCGATGCTGACTGAGCTGGATGCTTATTTTACTGGATAAGCGGATTTGGAGTAGTCACCGTAGGAAAAAGGTCACGTCGTCACAGACCTTCATAGTCTTGGATAAGATGCAACCTTTAAAAATATATTCTCCTGGCTGACTCCCTTTGAATTTCTGAATAGAAGAGATCCTTCCTGCCTTTCCAGAAACCTCCTCTGTAAACACCACTTGACCATTGACTTCCCAAATCATATCCCATTTGTTGGTGGGAGGGAGGCCTCTGACCACAAGCAAAAGTCCAACACTGTCTTGGAGATTTTGATCAGGCCCTCCAATCACGCTTACCTCTTCCACAGTATAATCAGACGGTTCTGGCGGGATAATATTGCAACCTAATAGAACTAAAAAAAGAAGAGGTAGCATTTTCACCATGATATGACTTGAATTAAACTTGTTTGCACGTAAAATGATGAACATTTAGGAAGGTGAATTTGGTAACCAAGGAAATAAGAATTGTGGTAAAAACAAAAAAAAACTCTCCGTTGATTTAGAGAGGTTTTTTCTGTAGCAGCTCTGTTTCTTATGATTATACCTATGATGGTCGCACTATTTCTGATTTATTTGCCATTTGCGATGCCGTTTAATTTCTATGATGTATGCTTACTTCAAAGACTGAGTTTTAGAGCTGGATTTCATTTTCTAATATTGAATATTTAAAATAGCCAAGATCTCATTCAAGTCGTGAGGCATAAAAAAAGTCCCTCCGAACATTCAGAGGGACTTTTGAAATTGCTATCCAGAAGATTTGCTGGATAACTATTCAACCTTTAATCAACCAATTAATTTATTTCCAACCGCCACCAAGCGCTTGGTAGATGTCAACCTTGGCATGCATTTGTTTCATCTTAGTTTCTATCAACTCGAATTTGGATTCCAGTGCATCTCTTTGGGTTAAAAGAACCTCCATGTAATCTGCTCTTGCAGAGTTGAAGAGTTCGTTGGAGATATCGACTGACTTCGTCAGCGCTTCTACTTCCTGAGACTTTAAGTCATAGGTTTGTTCCAAATTGTTAATTTTAGCAAGCTGATTGGCTACTTCGATATAGGCATTCAAAATGGTTTGCTCATAATTGTAAATGGCTTGGATCTGCTTAGCATTCGCAGTCAAATACCTCGCTTTTATCGCATTTCTATTGATCAACGGAGCGACTAATTCGCCTGCAAGTGAATAAATCAACGATTCTGGTGAAGTGAAGATGTAGCGTGGATTGAATGCATTAAAACCTACTCCTGCAGTGATTGCAAGAGATGGGTAGAAATCAGCTTTAGCTACCTGAATATCAATTTTTGATGCTGCTAATTCCAGCTCAGCTTGCCTGATATCTGGTCTGTTTGCCAACAGCTGGGAAGGGATACCCGCTTGAATTGTTTTTGGGATTAGCTCTCCAAAGGCATTCGGGTTTCTATCAACATGCTGAGGGAATCTACCTACCAGGAAGTTAATTCTATTCTCTACCTCAATGATTTCCTGTTGAATACCATATTGTAGACTCGTAGTGTTAAGCACCTGAGCCTGAAATCTACGCACAGCCAATTCAGTTACTCTCGCTGCATCTTTTTGATATTTTACAATCTCAAAGGCATTGTTTTGAATCTCGATGTTTTGCTGAACTATGGCAAGCTCATTGTCAAGAGCTAGTAGTTCAAAGTAAGAATTAGCAATCTCTGAGATCAGGTTGGTCACCATGAAGTTTTTACCTTCCACACTTTCCAAATATCTGGTCATTGCTGACTTTTTAGCATTTCTAAGTTTGTGCCAAATATCGACTTCCCAAGTAGCATACGCTCCAAGCATGTAATCTTGCAATGGATCAGGCATTTCTTCACCCGGTTTGATCTCTGTATTTGCATCGTTTGCTCCTTGACTCGTGTATCGACCTACTTTGTCTGCTCCAGCCGCTGCTCCGATGTTTACAGAAGGTAAAATCTCGCCCTTTCGGACTCTGATCTCGTTCTGTGCTATCTGGATTTCCTGTAAAGTGATGTTCAATTCCTGATTGTTGCTCAAAGCAGTGTCAATCAAGGCTTTCAAATATGGGTCAGAAAAATAATCCTGCCATATCACTTCAGAAGCAGTGTTTGTAGTGTCCTGAGAGCCATTTGCAAAGCTCTCAGGTACTTCATTATTTACGTCTTTTTGGATTAGCTCCGGGGTTTTGCAAGCAGACACCGCTAGTGTTAGAGATGCTGCCCCTAGGCATATATATAGGATTCTCTTAAGCATGTGAATGTTGTTTTTGTTCGGACAATGGAGTTTCATCTTCATTCTTAATCAAGTGACGGCCATCAGCCAAACTAGCGAAAATGAAGTACAAGCCAGGGACAATGATCACCCCGAAAATGGTTCCGAATAACATACCACCAAGTGCAGATGCACCAATGGTATGGTTACCAATTGCTCCTGCTCCGGATGCGACGATCAAAGGGATCAAACCTGCGATAAAAGCAAAGGAAGTCATCAAGATAGGTCGGAATCGAACTCTAGCACCTTCAATGGCAGCTTCAAAAATGGATAAGCCTTCTTGGCGCTTTTGCACCGCAAATTCTACTATCAGCACGGCATTTTTACCCAATAGACCGACTAGCATGATAAGTCCTATCTGAGCATAAATATCGTTATCCAGTCCCATCATTTTCAGCAAGAAGAAGGAACCAAATACCCCTGCCGGAAGTGAGAATACAACGGCGAGAGGAATAATAAAGCTCTCATACTGAGCTGCTAATACAAAGTACACGAAGATCAATACGATCAAGAATACATAAAGCGCTTCGTTACCTCTATTGGATTCATCGTACGAAAGCCCTTCCCATGCAATGTCATAACCTCTAGGCAGTGTTTGAGCAGATACTTCTCTAATTGCCTGAATGGCATCCGCGGTGGTATAGCCTGGAGCCGGAAGCCCTCGAATAGATGCTGAATTGTACATGTTGAATCTGGTAATCTCATTCGGGCCTTGCGTCTTTTTCATAGTCATGAAGGCTGAATAAGGCACCATTTCTCCTGACTCATTTTTCACAAACAAGTTCATGACATCAGATGGCAGTTTTCTAAACTCAGGATCCGACTGCACATATACTTTAAAGAATCTACCAAATCGAATAAAGCCCTGCTCATAGGTACTACCGATGAGTATGTCAAGGTTTTCCATCGCTTTTCCGATAGATACTCCCTTTTGCATAGCCTTGTCGTTATCAATCTCCAATTCATATTGAGGATAGTTTGCTGCAAAGAATGTGAACAAGCCAGTAATCTCTTTACGAGCACGTAAGTCATCCATGAATTTCTGGTTGATCCTATCAAAATCCTGATAATCAGTAGTTGAGGTCTGGTCCAAGAGTCGTAGGGAGAATCCACCGGATGAACCGAATCCTGGGATTGCTGGTGGTTCGAAGAATTCTACAACAGCTCCTAGGTTTTTAGACTCTTCTTCCAACTCCTCCATGATTTCTTTTACTGTGTGCTTGCGTTCTCCCCAAGGTTTGAGGTTGATCAAACAAGTACCAGCATTGGAGCCACGACCTTCTGTCATGATCTCATATCCTGCAAGAGATGAAACAGATTCTACCCCATCGATCTCTTCACATATTTTCTGGAGATTCTGAGAAACCTGGTTGGTGCGCTCCAGAGTAGAGCCTGGAGGCGTTTGGATGATGGCGTAGATGGTTCCCTGATCTTCACTTGGGATAAAGCCTGCTGGTAGGATCTCATTTTCGAAAACAATACCAGCTCCAAAGAGTAATAGAATAGCCCAAGTGAGCCATTTTTGGCTAACCATTGCTCTAAGTAAACCCACATATTTTCCAGTCAACTTATCAAAACCGCTATTGAAGCCATCCAAAGCTTTTGTCAATAGATTTCTCTTCCGCTCTTTTCCATGGTGATTTTTCAAGAGCATCGCGCAAAGTACAGGGGTCAGCGTCAACGCAATGATTGCTGAGATTACTATGGAGCTCGCCATAGTAATGGAGAACTGACGGTAGAAAGTACCAACTGGTCCGCTCATGAATGAGATAGGCAAGAATACAGATACCATTACCGCAGTGATTGCGATGATTGCACCGGAGATTTCACCTAATACTCGTTTTACAGCCTGATAGGGTGACAAGTGTGGCATTTCTTCCATCTTGGCATGCACGGCTTCCACCACTACAATCGCGTCATCGACCACTATACCGATGGCAAGTACCAGAGCGAAAAGCGTAATAATGTTGATAGAGAGTCCAAACATCTGAAGAACGAAGAAGGCTCCAATCAGTGATACAGGCACCGCAATAATCGGAATCAGCGTCGATCGCCAATCACCCAAGAAAATAAATACAACTAAGGCGACCAGGATAAATGCATCTCGAAGTGTATGGATCACCTGCTCCGTAGAAGCATCCAAGAATCGGGATACGTCATAACTGATACTGTAATCCATCCCCGGAGGAAATGATTCTTTCATTACATCCAGTTTCGCCTTTACTTCATCTATTACTTCACTCGCATTGCTCCCATAGTTTTGCTTCAAGACAATTGCAGCTGATGGCTTGCCATCCAAATTGGAATAAATATCAAAGAATTCACTTCCCAATTCTGTACGTGCAATGTCTTTCAGTTTGATAGATTCACCTTCTGAATTTGCTCGGATGATGATGTTATCGTATTCCTCAGCTTTACTAAATCGCCCTTTATAGGTCAGTACATATTCCAGTGATTGCGCTTCTATACCAGAGCTTTGGCCTATTCGACCCGGTCTTCCCACTATACTTTGCTCTTGCATCGCTTCCATTACCTCATCCACGGAAATATTGTAAGCACGCATACGATCTGGATTTAGCCAAACTCGCATGGCATAGGTACGGCTACCTAATATTTGTGATCTTGCCACCCCTTTTATACGGTTGATCTCAGGGATCATATTCACGTTAGCGTAGTTGTACAGGAATTTTTCATCCATAGATTCGCTCGTAGAATACAAGTTGACATACATCAACATACTAGGCTGGATAGGTGTAATAATTACACCTTCCCGCTGCACCAATTCCGGAAGAAGGGGCATGACCTGATCTACTCTGGTCTTGACTCGAATTACTGCTTGATTAGGATCGGTGCCAGGTTCGAAGATAACATTTATCGTTGCTTCACCGGCGCTGGTAGCGTCTGTTGCCATGTATCTCATATCCTGCACACCATTAATGGCGTTTTCCAAGGTGATCAAAGTGGACTCAACAAGTACGTTGGCACTAGATCCGGGATAAGCGATGAAAATACTTACGGTGGTAGGGGCAATCGGAGGGAACTGAGAAATGGGGAGCTGATTAATAGACAGCGATCCCACGAATACGATGATGATCGAAATCACAATCGCGAGGACTGGTCGTTTTATGAATGTGCTAAACATCAGTTTTTCTGGTTTTAGGAAATAATTGACTACTCTGCATACAAGTCTAGCTGAGACAATGCTGTGTGAGGCTGTACGAATTCATAATGAATCTCTTCATTTTCTCTCACCAGTCGTAGTCCTTCAAGTAGGATTTTGTCGGTCTTTTCCAAGCCTGCTGAAATCACAAAAATGTGTGGAATCTCCGCAGCGATGCTGACTTCTCTTGATCGGATTTTATTTTCCTCATCCACCACGAAAACATACTTTTTATCAAGTACTTCAAAAGTTGCTTTTTGCGGGATCAACATAGCGCCAAACAAAGGAATACCCATCTCGATATTGCCAGTTTCTCCATGTCTCAAAAGACCGTCAGGATTTGGGAAAGTAGCTCTGAAAGCAATGTTGCCAGTCTCGTTATTGAAGGTCGCTTCTATAGTCTCGACCACTCCAGGGTAGGGGAAGTGCTTGTTATTTGCCATCAATAGCTTGACAATCACATCTTCATCACCTTTTACTTCCGCTTTGTATTCTAGATATTCTGCTTCGGGTACGTTGTAGTAAACCCACATTTTGCTGTTGTCAGAAAAATCAGATAACAATTCACCTTCCCCGAGTAAACTTCCCTCTCTTACAAGGAATCGACCCACGATACCATCAAATGGTGCTCGGATTTCAGTAAACTGTAAATGAACTTCTGCAAGAGCAAGTTCTGCTTGAGCTTTAGCTAGTTTAGCTTTTGCCATTGCCAATTCATTGGGTGCAACGATATTTCTGTCGGCAAGCGTTTTGGTGTTTTGGTATTCGATCTCAGCAAAATCCACTTCTGCTTTGGCACTTTGTTGCTCAGCTTCATAGAGCTTCGGCATGATCTTGAACATGAGCTGACCTTTTTTTACAAATTGGCCTTCATCTACATAGATTTTTTGCAAGTATCCTCTTTCTTGGGCACGTAGCTCAATATGTTGGATAGAATGGATTTGGGAGACATAATCCTTGGTGATCAATGTGTCCATTATTAAAGGGCTGGTAACCAGAAATGTGGTTTCGGCCTCATGATGCTCTTCTCTGTGTGAGTTACAGCTTGCAATCAATAATGTGCCGCACAGGCTCAAGAGCATGAGAATTTGATTTTTCATATAATTATTAGTTGTCTTTTGAAGGCCATCCCGATAGCTATCGTTATGAATCTCTTATTGCTTTAAATCATACTCGTGTATGATTAAGCCATGGTTGATTTCATAGGTTGATTTGATAAAAACGATACTAATTTCCGGGTGATTTTGGTTGGTTGTGTATAGGGAATACACAGAATCCGTCGAACTGCATGAGCTTTGGGCTAATGGTTCTAGGGCTTAATCTGGAAATGGGGGAGTGTTGGCAAAGTTGAGTCTTTGCCTAAAAAAAGTAAGGTATTATATTCTAAATACCTGAATTACAATGTGCTTACGATGTTTGTTTGGGTTGGGGATGAACTTGCTGAAATGCAAGTCATGTGAAGAATCACGAAAAAGAAAATTGAAAATCCGTGTAAAGTAAGCGGCGTCGAATTGAGACCCGTCTAAAAAACTATGGTTATTGGCAAGCTCATCGTCTTCCTCCTCTATCTTCGAATTGTTGACGGTGAAGATATCAGTACCATGCTCTTTGGTAGTAGAAAAGGATAAAGGATGCTGGTCTGTATTGTTGACTCCGAGGCTACTCTCAAAGGAGAGGCCGTTGCTATCCAAGGTATTTTTATTATCAATACTGGCATAGATTGAACTATAGCCACTCGATATAAGAATACTCAGCGATAAAAGGAATCTAACTAAATATGTTGCCATTTGGTCACAAACTTATGTAACGTTTTCATCGAATTCAAGTGCTATTGCTTAAATATTATCAATCAATCATCGGTTTTGTTGACAATAATTTAATTGTGTGCTTTTTGTGTCTACCAACTAAAAGGTGAATTAAGCTGATAATGATAAAGCCCTGTAAACAATTTGCTTACAGGGCTATTACTGAAAATTTGAATAGATTAAATTCGAACTCGCGTCAGTATATCAAAATCGACTATAGATTTCTTGATAGTTTATTACTTTAATGGAATTTCAACTTTAAAACTCGTTCCAAAGCCTGATTTGGATTCCAATTCCACTTTTCCTTTCAGAGACTTGACTAGATGAAAAACAAGGTTTAATCCAAAACCATAGCCTTTTTCTCCCAAGGATCCATCTGTTGAGGTGGAGTTTCCACTGAGTATCTCTTGAATTTTATCTTCCTCCATTCCAGCACCACTATCTATTACTTCAAAAATCAGTTTTCTTTCAATATCATTGATTAAAAGGTCTAATTTCACCTGGATTTCACCTCCATAAGGGGTGAATTTCATTGAGTTGGACACTAAATTCCCTAAAATCTGCAGAATTTTATTCTTAGGAATCGGTACTTCTGCATTAGGAGCATCCACTTCAATTTCAAATTGGATTTGCTTGACTAAGGCTTGAGGATCAAACATGGTTTTGATCTTATCTTTCACTGTATTCAGTGTAAACTCACCCTCAGCAGGGGCCACTTTTTTTCGGCCTTTGCTTACTTCATAGTCCTGAGTCAAAATCTCATCCGCCAATTCCAAAAGGGATTTGCCACTTTTCCTGATCAGATTTATGAATTCCAATACTTCTTCCAATTTGTTATCATCACCCTGAGCATGGATGATCTCCGCCAAGCCGATTATTCCTCCAATTGGGCCACGTATATCATGCGCTACTTTGTTTTTCACTTGCTGAGTTTCGTGAACCCTATTCTGAAGCCCTTCTACAGCTTTATAAATTTTGAGTCTGTTTACGACTTCCTTGGCAATAATTGAAAGCATCTCCTTTTTCTCAGGGCTGATCTCCTTATAATGAGTGTCTAACACGCACAGTGCTCCTAAGCTGACTTCATCATTAAGTTTCAGTGGAATCCCATAGTAATACCTGAGGTTTGGGTCGCTTGCGACATAGAATTTGTCTTTGAATCGCTCGTCTTCAGCCAAATCATCTATTTCTAATTCATTTACCTGAGGACCTTGGATCACATATTGACAGATAGATTCTTCACGGGGCATTTGTGCTATTTCAATTCCGAAGGAAGAAACTGTCCATTGCGTGTAGGTATCGATTAGATTGACTAGAGAGATTTCTGTCCCTGCAATTTTTGCTGCAAGCTTAGTAAGATCAGATAGGGATTCTTCCAAGTCCGTATAATCTAAATCTAGGTTACTTAGCTCTAACAACCTTTCCATCTCATTTTCTGGGATGGGATTAGTCACTTTTTTTTCTAGGAGATTGATCATGATATTTGGGTGATTTATTTGGTGAATTAAGTATTAAATCACCCTTGTTTCCAAATAATTAGGATCGAATATTTCCTTTAAATTAAAAGTTTCATTTTTACTTGTTTGAAATGCAGAATAGTGATTTACAACACCTTGTAATACTTTTTATTTAGTTTATTTATAAGCCTGAAATCAATAATTCACGCATAAATTTGCCTTGTGATTTCTAAAATTATCAAGCCGTTTTAGTATCCGATACAGTCTTGGCTTAGTGTTCAGGAGCGTGAAGACGAATAGCTGTGGGATTAAATTACATAGAAATCTAGAGGGCCTTTCTTGAAACAGCCTTCACCAATTCTTGAAGTAAAAGTCTCGATATAAACGCAGATAACACTAGTGATTTTTTAAAATAACAGAAAAATAGTAGTTGAATATTTTTTATTAAAAATCTGTAAATGCATAACTACCCATTCTATTAAAATGGTGGCATAATTAAGTATTTATGATTTTCAAATCATCAAAATTGTATTTCTTTGATAGAAATGCTATTTTTTGGAAATATAAGAATTGGCAGATAGCTTAAAGTACCAATTATTTTAAGAAAATCGTTTTATCTTTATGCTTATAGTTTTACTTTTAAAAATCTATTCCCTTTCATTTTTGATTGTAAGTGCCATTATACTAATCCGTAAAGGGAATCTAGAAGGGATAAGTAACCATTTCTTGGGTTGGTCATTGCTTATTTATAGCCTGTATATCTTGGCTATCGTCCATTGGTTTGAAATGGGTCTTGGGGCTTATGATTCAATGCTGACAGGAAGCCTATTAGTTTATATTACCGCCCTGCTCTTTTGTTTTGATCCTAGTTGCCGTGGGTTACTCAGTATTTACAATCATTTAAATCTAGATCGGTTTTTTTGATCAGAATTATCTTATTCTAAAATGTCACGTAACGAAAAATCAAATATAAGACGTAGCAGTCAGTGGGAAACACACCATCACCATGACCAAGACGAGTTTGTATCTAATAAGGATGTGCATTTGGACGAAACAGTTAGGGAACAGATTTTAAAACTCTTTGAAAAGGAGCAAATTTTTAAGGTTCAAAATCTTACGGTTGGTAATTTGTCAAAGAAGTTAGGAATTTCCGTACGAGAGCTGCCGAAATATTTCAAATCTTTTTTTGAGACTGATTTTAAAAGTTTTCTAAATGATTACAGGGTTTCTTTAGCCAAAGAGATGATTGAAGAAGGCTACTTAGACGTATATACTTTGGAAGCTTTGGGAGAATGTTGTGGCTTTAGTAGCAGGACCACATTTTTTAATGCTTTTAAGAAAAAATACTACAAAAGTCCAAGGGACTTTTGGCGCGCCTTTCAGGAAAATGAGGTGTGATAAACTGTCGGGATTTTGTTTATAATTTTTTAGAATTCCGGTCGATTTTTTAGTTGAGATCTTACAAAACTCACTACAGTGTGGTTCATTTTTTCTGAAAAATCCAAAAAATCATTTTTAATTCAAAAAAGTCTAGTTCACTGATCGGCTACTTTTTGTAGTTCGTCAATCCTAATTCGTGGTTCACTAAGTTCTTGTTTCAAAAACGGTATTTGGAAAAGAATATTGTGTGCAAAGGTGACTTTTTCGAGTACTTTTCGATCCTAATCTGATTTCAAAAACTCGAATAACCCAGCAGAATATGGAGAAGTTCTTCCTTTGGTCCAATCGCAAGTCTAGCTATTTAAAGTCCCCTTTGAGTTCACTTTATATAGCCCAAGTCAAGCTCCGCGAACTTGAGAATGGTTGCGAGGACTCTAATACAAATACGAGTGCTCCATTCTGTATCACAACAATAAAAAAAAATACCCTGATGAAAAAAATTGTTCAACTTTCAATATTTTTTGTTTTATATCTTTCTGCATTTCAAATCGATGCTCAGTCTTTCACTCAGTTTAGAGGATTAGGAGCTGATAATTCCGCTGGGACTGGATTTAAAACGATTTCAACAAATTCTGTTTTAGTGGTTAGTAATAATGCCACAGGAACTACGAATTCTGTAGTGGGATCAGAGCTTTTTTCAAAATTAACCACTGCAGGAGGCACAGATGTAATTACTCTAAAGGCCGATGGGGTAAACTCCATATCTTTTGATGTAAACGATTTGAGCATTTTTAATTTTTTAGATCCTGCTTCAGCGGCTGATTACACAACCAACACAAAAATTGTTTTTAAAAATTCTGTAGGTACAATTATCCGTACCATGACATTAAATGCAACAAAATCGCTTACATCTTCAACGTCTGGAGTTTCTATAGGTGCTTTTTTTGATAATAATGCCTCATTGCCGGTAACAGGAGTCTCGGAAATTGAAATAACAATTAATCCAAGCACCGTTTCTGTAGATGCTTTTACAATAAGAAATATAACATTAAGTAATATAGTTTCAGGCGCAGTACCTTCAGGACCTGCATCAGTAGATTTTAATAGTTTAGGGATATCAAGTACTTTTTCTAATACCTTAGGTAAGTCTACTGCCATTGGCCCGCTGAATTTTGAAATAAACTCTGCAGCCACAAATGATTTGATAACTTTTAAAGCAAACGAAGGGGCTGGGGGAACAGGTGCGTTATATGATAATAACCAAGATATTGGTGGTATTACAAAATGGACCATAAGCAGGCATGACGGCAGTGAATTTACTTTATCTAGTATATACTTGAAGGAAGCAGGTGTAGGAGCGAGCACCAGTGGGACGTTAAAAGCACGTAGAAATGGAGCACAAGTTGGTAGTACAGTAAACGTAAATTTTAACGGTGATATAAATGTTTCAGGAAACCCTGATTTTACGAATATTGATGAGGTATGGATTGAAGCTGCAGATATAAACTTTTATTTAGATAATGTATCTTATGTTATACCATCTACTGTTGTAACGCCAACCCTCACCACCACAGCAGCAACTTCCATCACTGCGAGCGGAGCTACTCTAAATGGTAATGTAACCGCTGACGGCGGAGCATCAGTGTCAGCCCGAGGTTTTGTTTATTCTATCTCAGACAATACGCCGACAATAGGTGAAAGTGGTGTAACTAATGTAAGTGATGGAAGCGGAACGGGGACCTTTAGCGAAGCAATCACAGGACTAACAGCTTCCACAACTTACTATTATCAGGCCTATGCGACGAATAGTGCCGGTTCGAGCTATGGTGGAATAGAGAGTTTCACTACATCCGGGTTAGATTGTACCACACCTCCCGATCAGGATTTTGGCACCCATGAAGATATTTCTTATGGTGGTTCGGTTGATTATCAGTGTATCACCTATACAGGAAGTGATGCCTATGTAGGAATAGGCGATGCTGTTGGTCAAGGAATTTCTACGAGTCCTTTATTTTCAGGTAGTGCTGTAGTAATGGGAGGAAATACCTCTGGAGGTTATGTTTCATTCAAAAGTATTTCTACAGGTAATTTTAAGCTTGTGTCTTTAGTAGGAGAGTTTTTTGGACATTCTAATGGGAATTCATCCGAAATATATAATATCAAAGGCTATGACAACGGTTCAGAAGTTATTAGTGCAGAAGGTTTTCAGGTAACCGCATCAGGAAGCTATGGAAGTGGAACTGCCATACTAAATTGGGTAAGAGCAGACCATAATCAGGATGGAAGTAACTCTGGTACTTTAAGCTTCGGTTCAGGATGGAGTAATGTAGATGAAGTTCGCTTTTATCCTGCGGAATCAGCGCCATATAATAACCTATATATTGGGTTGGATAACATTGTTTTTGAACCGGCAGTTGAACTTCAAGGTACAACTCTGGAAAAGGGAGATATAGGAGTCATTCGAATTAATTCAGACGGAGTTGACGGATTTTCGGTAGTCACATTAGTTCCTTTAGAAATAGGCACAAGTATATTCTTTACCGAACAAGGATGGAGGGGAGCTACTTTGAAATGGCAGGAGAATACCGAGTGTCATATGGAATTGGTAACGACAACTAGTTATCCGGCCGGTACGGTTTTTCATTTCGATGAGGAAAGTGGAAATATAATTTCAGTTCGAGTGAACAGTGAAAGTTCTGTGTCTTATTCATTTACTTCTTGTGCCAATTTTTCTTATATAGGTGGAGATCAGGTGATTGTTTATCAGGGATCTCTTTCATCACCCCAATTTATTACCGGACTTACCAATGATGATGGAGGGGCTTTATTTTCAAATGGGTATGGAAATGACGCAACTACACGTTGGGCGGAAGAAGCGTCTGGAGCGGATGCTTTTGTAACAGGCACCCAAACATCACGAATACCGACTGGTCTGACTAATGGAGTTAATTGTATTTCATTGTTTTATAGTGTAACCACAGATCCTGAAATAGACAATTCAAAATATAATGGGATTTTTACCGGCACAAAATCTCAGCTGAGAGCGGCCATCAATGATAAATCAAATTGGGTTCATGATGACTTTTCTATGTATGCAAGGGAGACCAAAACGTTTACTATTCAGGCTGAAAGTAGCAACATCGCCCCCACCGTTGCCACCTGGGTTACATCCGCAGTAACGACGACAGGAGCTACTTTAAAAGGTGAAGTAACCGATGACGGCGGTGCCACAGTATCAGAGCGTGGTTTCATGTATGGAACTAATATAAATCCAACCATAGGTGATGGTCGTTCAACCCAGGTACAGGCAGGAACCGGGCAGGGAGAATTTGAACAAACTATTACAGGGCTTAATTCTGAAACAACATACTATGTTCGCGCCTATGCCATCAACAGCGAAGGTACGAGTTATGGGAGCGAGGAGAGTTTTACTACAAATGCCCCTGCCAATATAGCCCCAACTATTGGAGGCACCACTGCAGGTCAAAATGTTAATGACAATGCCACTATTTCTCCTTTTTCTGCAATAACCGTTGCTGATGCTGATGGTGATAATGTAACGGCAACAATTACACTTGACGACAATGCCAAAGGGGTAATCACCGGGGCAGATGCTGGTTCTGGGCCATATACTATGACCAGCAAAACACCAGCCGCGATGCAGACAGCGTTAAGGGCTTTGGTTTTTAACCCAACGGACAACAGAACTGCAACTTCAGAAACCACCACCTTTACCATAGTAATGAATGACGGTACAGTTGATGCAACCAATAATACAACCACGGTAATTTCCAGTGCTGTGGGACCAGCAATAACAGCTGTTAGTATTCCAAACGCCACAATGAAGGTGGGCAGCGTTGTAACTGCCACAATAACTGTAACCAGCGATGCTGATAATTATACCACTGGTTCGGGAGGTCTGAGTGGAACGATTGGAGGCTTTACTTTGGGTAGCTTATCAAAGATCAATAATACAACGTATACTGCCACATTTACGGTAACGGAAGGGGGAACAGATGTAGTCGCTGGCAGCGATATCCCAATCAGCATTACCATGACAGATTCAGGTGGAAAAGCAGGAAATACCTTTACCTCTGCCATCAGCCAAAATGCAGATGCAATAGATGCGAATACTCCTGCAGTACCAAGTGCTGCAGATCTACAAGCGGGTACAGATACAGGTAGTTCGAGCACTGATAACCTAACCTCGGATACAACACCGAATTTTACAGGTAGAAAAGGAGCGATCGGTGATATTGTGAAGTTGACATCTTCTGTCGATGGTCTTTTGGGCACGGCATTGGATAATGGAACAACGACCTGGCTTTTTAATGCTAGCCCTGTATTATCAGCAGGTGTGCATAGCATTACAGTTACATCTACAGATGCAGCCGGTAACGTGAGTGCGTCTTCGGCTGCTTTAAGTATTACCATTGATACCGCTCGACCAACCGCAACAGTAGCTATATCAGATGCAGCGCTTAAGGTAGGCGAAACAGCTACGGTTACGATCACTTTTTCAGAGGCGGTGACAGGCTTTACGAACGCAGACTTAACCATACCAAACGGAACACTTACCGCGGTAAGTTCAGCAGATGGGGGCATTACATGGACAGCCACCTTTACTCCAACAGTAGGGGTAACCGATGCTACGAATGTGATTACTTTAGACAATACAGGAGTTGCGGATGCTGCGGGTAATGCAGGGTCAGGTACAACAGATTCAGGTAACTATACGATTGACACAACCAGACCAACCGCAACGATAGCTATATCAGATGCAGCGCTTAAGGCAGGCGAAACAGCTACGGTTACGATTACTTTTTCAGAAGCAGTAACAGGCTTTACGAACGCAGATTTAACCATACCAAACGGAACATTAACTGCAGTAAGTTCAGCAGATGGTGGCATTACATGGACAGCCACCTTTACTCCAACAGCAGGTGTAACCGATGCTACGAATGTGATTACCTTGGACAATACTGGTGTCAGCGATGCTGCAGGCAATGCAGGAACAGGAACGACCAACTCAGGTAATTATACCATTGATACCGCTCGACCAACCGCAACAGTAGCTATATCAGATGCAGCGCTTAAGGTAGGCGAAACAGCTACGGTTACGATCACTTTTTCAGAGGCGGTGACAGGCTTTACGAACGCAGATTTAACCATACCAAACGGAACACTTACCGCGGTAAGTTCAGCAGATGGGGGCATTACATGGACAGCCACCTTTACTCCAACAGCAGGAGTAACCGATGCTACGAATGTGATTACTTTAGACAATACAGGAGTTGCGGATGCTGCGGGTAATGCAGGGGCAGGTACAACAGATTCAGGTAACTATACGATTGACACAACCAGACCAACCGCAACGATAGCTATATCAGATGCAGCGCTTAAAGCAGGCGAAACAGCTACGGTTACGATTACTTTTTCAGAAGCAGTAACAGGCTTTACGAACGCAGATTTAACCATACCAAACGGAACATTAACTGCAGTAAGTTCAGCAGATGGAGGCATTACATGGACAGCCACCTTTACTCCAACAGCAGGTGTAACCGATGCTACGAATGTGATTACCTTGGACAATACTGGTGTCAGTGATGCTGCAGGCAATGCAGGGACAGGAACGACCAACTCAGGTAATTATACCATCGATACTATAGTGCCAACTGCTACCATAACGTTGAATGAGGTTGCACTTAAGATAGGTGAAACGGCCACAGTGACGATCACTTTTTCAGAGGCGGTGACAGGCTTTACGAACGCAGACTTAACCATACCAAACGGAACACTTACCGCGGTAAGTTCAGCAGATGGGGGCATTACATGGACAGCCACCTTTACTCCAACAGTAGGGGTTACTGATGCTACCAATGTGATTACACTGAATAACACTGGCGTGACGAATGCAGCTGGCAATGCAGGGACAGGTACTACAGATTCAGGCAACTTTGCTGTTGATACAACCAGACCAACTGCTACCATAACGTTGAACGATGTTGCACTTAAGATAGGTGAAACGGCCACAGTGACGATCACTTTTTCAGAGGCGGTGACAGGCTTTACGAACGCAGATTTAACCATGCCAAACGGAACATTAACTGCAGTAAGTTCAGCAGATGGGGGCATTACCTGGACGGCAACCTTGACACCAAGCGCAGGCGTTACCGATGCGACCAATGTGATAACGCTGGATAATGCGGGAATCGCTGACCTGGCAGGAAATGCAGGCTCAGGCACCACAGATTCGAATAACTATGAAATAGATACCCAGCGTCCGACTGCCACGATAGTGGTTTCAGATACCCAATTAAAAGTTGGAGAGACAAGTCTTGTTACCTTTACTTTCTCTGAGGCGGTAACCGGATTTACAAATGCTGATCTTGCAGTGGCCAACGGTACCCTTTCTGGCTTAAGTTCCTCGGATGGCGGAGTGACCTGGACGGCAACCTTGACACCAAGCGCAGGCGTTACCGATGCGACCAATGTGATAACACTGGATAATGCGGGAATCGCTGACCTGGCAGGAAATGCAGGCTCAGGCACCACAGATTCTAATAACTATGAAATAGATACCCAGCGTCCGACTGCCACGATAGTGGTTTCAGATACCCAATTAAAAGTTGGAGAGACAAGCCTTGTAATCTTTACTTTCTCAGAAGCAGTTACAGGATTTTCAAGTGCTGATTTAACGGTAGCCAACGGTAGTCTTTCCGGCTTGAGTTCCTCGGATGGCGGGATTACCTGGACAGCAACCTTGACACCAAGCGCAGGAGTTACCGATGCGACCAATTTGATTACTTTGGATAATACTGGAGTTGCTGACCAGGCAGGGAATACAGGTTCAGGCACTACAAATTCCAACAACTACGTGATAGATAATGTCGCACCTACAGTTACCGATCCCGAAATCAGTATATCAGGAGCATCAGGTACAGGTGGAGCTTTCAAAATTGGCGACACGGTCACTGCTACTTGGAATAATACTGCTGATGGCGATAACAATAGTGATTTCATCAGTTCTGTCACAATAAACTTCTCTCAATTTGGAGGAGAATCCGCAGTTGCTGCCTCAAATAGTTCAGGAATCTGGAGCGCCACTTACACCATTACTGCTGGAGCAATAGATGCCAGCAATAGAAATATTAGCGTCACAGCGAATGACAGTGCTGGGAATGAGACCACGACAGCAGATACAAGCAACGCCACGGTGGATAATATAGCCCCTTCAGTTTCAGTATTCAGTCCATTAAATAGTGCCATTGAAGTTGCACTTCAGCCTACGCTGACCATCACTTTTGATCAAGAAGTGACTCTTGGAAATGCAGGAATATTTAAGCTTGGTAAAGTTGGTGAAGACGCATGCACTATTGAATCCATTATAGAGTTTGACTTAAGCGATTCAGCAGTGAAATCACTGTTTGTGCTGTCCGAAGATAAGCTTACACTTTCTCTGGAAATCACTGAGAATCTACCGCTGAATACCCAGGTGATTATGGAGATTCCAGCAGGATTTGTTTCTGATGCCGTGGGGAATTCATTTGCTGGATTTAGTAGCTATTCTTACACTTGGTCTTTTACGACAATCACCAAGAATGCCCAGATGATCACTTTCCCTGAGATTGGTGCCAAAACTTATGGAAATCCAATCTTCACTTTGGGCAATGCTGAAACTGATAGGGGGTTAACGGTAACCTACACCGCCGCTGATCCAACAGTGGTTAATATTACAGGAAATCAAGCTACGATCCTGAAGGCTGGAAGTACCACGATTACTGCTACCCAAGAAGGTGATGAATCCAATTTTGCGGCTTTGGAGGTGGAAAGAACGCTCACAGTAGGCAAGAAAGCGTTGACGATCACTGCAGACAACAAGTCCAAGACGTATGGCGAAGCAAATCCAACGCTTACTTTCAGCTACGCAGGCTTAGTCAACGGAGACGAAAAAGTATCCACAGAACCAACAGTCGTAACGACCGCGACGGCAAGTTCGAATGTAGGGACTTATCCAATTACGCTGACAGGCGGAGAGGATCAGAACTATGCAATTACGCTGGTAAATGGAACGCTGACGATTGGTAAGAAAGCGTTGACGATCACCGCAGACAACAAGTCCAAGACTTACGGTGAAGCAAACCCAACGCTTACTTTCAGCTATGCAGGCTTAGTCAACGGAGACGAAAAAGTATCCACAGAACCAACAGTCGCAACGACCGCGACGGCAAGTTCGAATGTAGGGACTTATCCAATTACGCTGACAGGCGGAGTGGATCAGAACTATGCAATTACGCTGGTAAATGGAACGCTCACTATTGGTAAGAAGGAAGTAACGATCACCGCTGACAACAAGTCCAAGACTTACGGAGAAGCAAACCCAACGCTTACTTTCAGCTATGAAGGCTTAGTCAACGGAGACGAAAAAGTATCCACAGAGCCAACAGTCGCAACGACCGCGACGGCAAGTTCGAACGTGGGAACTTACCCAATCACGCTGACAGGCGGAGAGGATCAGAACTATGCAATTACGCTGGTGAATGGAACGCTGACGATTGGCAAGAAAGCGTTGACGATCACTGCAGACAACAAGTCCAAGACTTACGGAGAAGCAAACCCAACGCTGACCTTTAGCTATGACGGCCTAACAAACGGAGACGAAAAAGTAGATACTGAGCCAAGCATCGCAACGACTGCGACGGCAAGTTCGAACGTGGGGACTTATCCAATCACGCTGACAGGCGGAGAGGATCAGAACTACGCAATCACGCTGGTAAATGGAACGCTCACTATTGGCAAGAAGGAAGTAACGATCACCGCTGACAACAAGTCCAAGACTTACGGAGAAGCAAATCCAACGCTGACCTTTAGCTATAACGGCCTAACAAACGGAGACGAAAAAGTTTCCACTGAACCAAGCATCGCAACGACTGCGACGGCAAGTTCGAACGTGGGGACTTATCCAATTGCCTTAGAAGGAGCAGCTGACGCTAACTACGCCATTACGTTGGTGAATGGAACGCTCACTATTGGTAAGAAGGAAGTAACGATCACCGCTGACAACAAGTCCAAGACTTACGGAGAAGCAAACCCAACGCTTACTTTCAGCTATGAAGGCTTAGTCAACGGAGACGAAAAAGTATCCACAGAGCCAACAGTCGCAACGACCGCGACGGCAAGTTCGAATGTAGGGACTTATCCAATTACGCTGACAGGCGGAGAGGATCAGAACTATGCAATTACGCTGGTAAATGGAACGCTGACGATTGGTAAGAAAGCGTTGACGATCACTGCAGACAACAAGTCCAAGACTTACGGAGAAGCAAATCCAACGCTGACCTTTAGCTATAACGGCCTAACAAACGGAGACGAAAAAGTAGTCACTGAGCCAAGCATCGCAACGACTGCGACGGCAAGTTCGAACGTGGGAACTTACCCAATCACGCTGACAGGCGGAGAGGATCAGAACTACGCAATTACGCTGGTGAATGGAACGCTGACGATTGGTAAGAAGGAAGTAACCATCACCGCAGACGATAAGTCCAAGACGTATGGCGAAGCAAATCCAACGCTGACCTTTAGCTATGACGGTCTAACAAACGGAGACGAAAAAGTAGATACTGAGCCAAGCATCGCAACGACCGCAACGGCAAGTTCGAACGTGGGAACTTACCCAATCACGCTGACAGGCGGAGAGGATCAGAACTACGCAATTACGCTGGTGAATGGAACACTGACGATTGGTAAGAAAGCGTTGACGATCACTGCAGACAACAAGTCCAAGACTTACGGAGAAGCAAATCCAACGCTGACTTTCAGCTACGCTGGCCTTGTCAATGGCGATACAAAAGTGACGAACGAACCAAGCATCGCAACGACCGCAACGGCAAGTTCGAACGTGGGAACTTACCCAATCACGCTGACAGGCGGAGAGGATCAGAACTACGCAATTACGCTGGTAAATGGAACGCTGACGATTGGTAAGAAAGCGTTGACGATCACTGCAGACAACAAGTCCAAGACTTACGGAGAAGCAAATCCAACGCTGACCTTTAGCTATAACGGCCTAACAAACGGAGACGAAAAAGTAGTCACTGAGCCAAGCATCGCAACGACTGCGACGGCAAGTTCGAACGTGGGAACTTACCCAATCACGCTGACAGGCGGAGAGGATCAGAACTACGCAATTACGCTGGTGAATGGAACGCTGACGATTGGTAAGAAGGAAGTAACCATCACCGCAGACGATAAGTCCAAGACGTATGGCGAAGCAAATCCAACGCTGACCTTTAGCTATGACGGTCTAACAAACGGAGACGAAAAAGTAGATACTGAGCCAAGCATCGCAACGACCGCAACGGCAAGTTCGAACGTGGGAACTTACCCAATCACGCTGACAGGCGGAGAGGATCAGAACTACGCAATTACGCTGGTGAATGGAACGCTGACGATTGGTAAGAAGGAAGTAACCATCACCGCAGACGATAAGTCCAAGACGTATGGCGAAGCAAATCCAACGCTGACCTTTAGCTATGACGGTCTAACAAACGGAGACGAAAAAGTAGATACTGAGCCAAGCATCGCAACGACCGCAACGGCAAGTTCGAACGTGGGAACTTACCCAATCACGCTGACAGGCGGAGAGGATCAGAACTACGCAATTACGCTGGTGAATGGAACACTGACGATTGGTAAGAAAGCGTTGACGATCACCGCAGACGATAAGTCCAAGACTTACGGCGAAGCAAATCCAACGCTGACCTTTAGCTATGACGGTCTAACAAACGGAGACGAAAAAGTAGATACTGAGCCAAGCATCGCAACGACCGCAACGGCAAGTTCGAACGTGGGAACTTACTCAATCACACTGACAAGTGGATCGGATCAGAACTACGCAATTACGCTGGTGAATGGAACGCTGACGATTGGTAAGAAGGAAGTAACAATCACCGCAGACAACAAGTCCAAGACTTACGGTGAAGTAAATCCAACGCTGACTTTCAGCTACGTTGGCCTAGTCAATGGCGATGTAAAAGTGACGAACGAACCAAGCATCGCAACGACTGCGACGGCAAGTTCGAACGTGGGAACTTACCCAATCACGCTGACAGGCGGAGAGGATCAGAACTACGCCATTACGCTGGTGAATGGAACGCTGACGATTGGTAAGAAGGAAGTAACCATCACCGCAGACGATAAGTCCAAGACGTATGGCGAAGCAAATCCAACGCTGACCTTTAGCTATGACGGTCTAACAAACGGAGACGAAAAAGTAGATACTGAGCCAAGCATCGCAACGACCGCAACGGCAAGTTCGAACGTGGGAACTTACTCAATCACACTGACAAGTGGATCGGATCAGAACTATGCAATTACGCTGGTAAATGGAACGCTCACTATTGGCAAGAAGGAAGTAACGATCACCGCAGACAACAAACAGAAAGTCTACGGCGAAGCAAAACCAACGCTGACCTTTAGCTATAACGGCCTAACAAACGGAGACGAAAAAGTTTCCACTGAACCAAGCATCGCAACGACTGCGACGACAAGTTCGAACGTGGGGACTTATCCAATCACGCTGACAGGCGGAGAGGATCAGAACTACGCAATTACGCTGGTAAATGGAACCTTGACGGTAACCAAGGCAACGCTGAAAATTCAGGCCAATGCCCATAGTAAAATCTTTGGTTCAAGCGATCCTGAATTGACATTTATTGCCATTGGATTTAAGGGGACTGAAAACATTAGCTCGCTGACTGGCAAACTATCTCGGGAAGAAGGAGAGCTGGTCGGCTCTTACAAAATAGTTCTAGGCACATTGATTCCAAGTAACAATTACGAGGTTGAGTATATCTCGGCTCAGTTTGAAATCATCCCGGCTGAATTGATTACGATTTCTGACCATGAATTGATTACCACGCCTTGGTCTGTTAGCCCTTCATTGCCAATAAATTTGAGTGCGGTGACAGCTGATGGACAAGTAGTACAATTGCCGGTTACATGGGATCAGACTCCGCTTAACATCTTCAAGCGCGGAGCCTACTTCCTTACCGGAATAGTCACTCTACCAAGTGGCATTCTGAATCCAGCTGAATTGATGGCTACAGTAGAGGTGAATGTCTTGGCGAAGCCTGCACCTCAAGATGTCATTCTGAGCAATAATGATTTTGATCCTGATCCGGCTAATTACTTCCAGGAGATTGGCAATTTCACGGTAGTTGACCCGATTGACAATGTGCATAGCATTATGCTGGTGCCGGGTGCAGGAGACAATGAGCATTTTGAAGTGAAAAGTGGAATTCTGTTCTGGAGCAGTGCAGACGAGGTGTCTGGCAAGACCGAATTTACGGTCGTGATACAGGTAGCGGACCGCGATGGGAATGTGATTGAGAAACAGTTCACGATTAACCGAGGTCGAACCGACATCATGGCGCTGGAGATATTCAACAGTTTCACGCCAAATGGTGACGGGGTCAATGACACCTGGGGTGTACCGGATCTTCGCTACTATACCGGTGTGAGAGTTCAGGTCTTTGACCGTAACTCAGAGCGCATGTTCTACACCGAAGATGCAGATGTCCGATGGGACGGAACCTACAAGGGCAAAGAAATGCCGGTTGGAACCTACTTCTGGGTGGTCGAAGTCATCGAGACGGGTATTATCCGCAGAGGTATCCTCACTATCCTGAAAGATTAAAGTACTAGGGAATTCAATTCTAATTTTAAATCCGAAACGAAATGACACGTTCAAAATATCTACCGCTTACTTTCTGCTTTCTGTTGATGCACGTATTTTCGGTTGCCCAGTCGCGCAAGAACATTTCCCAGTTTTCTCATTTCCAGAGCTACTTCAATCCCGGGTTGACCGGGTATGAAGGCTCTACGGTACGCGGATTCGTCAGGAATCAATGGTCCGGATTTGAGGGGGCTCCCCGGACATTTTTCTTTAGCACAGAGCTGGACTTTGGGGAGCTTGCCGGAGAAGCGGACCCGGCATTGATGGGGAAAAATGCCATTTCGGTCAATCTGCTTCACGACACCTACGGTGCATTTCGAGACAATGAACTGATGATCAGCTACGCGAGCAGAGTACGACTGACCGAGAATCACAACCTCAGATTGGGTGTAGGGGTCAACTACCAAACGATCCGACTGGATGGTAACGCGATGACTACCGAAGAACAAAACGACCCTACTATGGGGAAATATTTTGGTTCTTTTTCCAACATGCAGTTTCTGGACGCAAATATAGGAATGGCACTGACCCATCGTAAGTACTATTTTTCTTACGCGATTCATAGGATCAATGGTGGCAAAGCAAGCAGTGGGGACAACTTCATGGAAGGATACCCGGCGGAGCAATTTATTCAGGCAGGGTTCCGTGAGACCGTGACGCCAAATCTGGCAATCATCACGAATGCCTTTTTTAGAAGCCGCAAGGATCTTCCCAATGTGTTTGAGATGAATTTCAAAGCTTTGCTGATGGATAAGGTATGGGTAGGCGGAGGTCACCGGATAGACTATGCGAGCAACGTGCAGGCAGGTGTTTTGACTCCGAAGTTGCGGATCGGCTACCTGTATGAGTTTCCTATGGGCAGTAGCTACCTGCTACCGGGGAGTACCCATGAGTTCACGGTGACCCTAAACCTGTTCAAATCCAATGTGAAGAGCAAGTTTGAAAAAGATGAGATATTGATCTGGTAAGCGAAAATATAACATGTTTTCCTTAGTAGGTATTACTATTTCCAGCTTCAATTTCAAATTAAAATTAAAGCCTCGAAAAAGACTTTAAGGCAATGATATACAGGGGATTAATGGTGGTATATAAGCTTGGATAGTTAGGTAAAAATGAGGGTAGGTTATGCTGAATTCGACTTTTTTTAAAAATCACTTTTCAGGACCAAAAAGTTCGAACTCCCGAAGTCAACAAATTTGGTAAGCTTATCTATCTGATTAATAGTGGATTGTAGGCACAAAAAAAAAGGCACAAATCCTTCAAAATTGGATTTGTGCCGTCAGGTGGAGCTGGCGAGATTCGAACTCGCGTCCAGATAAGGAAACAACGTACCGTCTACATGCTTAGTTACCTGTTGGTTTTTCGATCGAAATATGCTGGGTAACACACCTAGTTTCGACTTAGCTACTGGGTCTTAAGCCTGCATAATAGCATCACAAGCAGCATTCTGATCAAGTCGACACCTCAGATCCACCCGGACCAGACAACGGGCGGTGAGATGTGGCCGGGGAATTACTCTCGTAACTCAACCCTTCAAGCGATCTATCCGATAAAGGTTAGATTAGGCAGCCATAGCGTAAGATTCTTCGCCATTTATAGTGCGTATGAATTTTTCAAGGCCGTACATACTCCAGCCTGCATGCGAGCCCGATCTTTACACTTACTGTCAAAACCGGTCAGCCCCATTTGAATTAGGTTGACAAAAGTAATGGAAAAATAGTTCCGACATGAAGTTGGTGCAATTAAATTGATTAAGTCAGAGATCAGTGTTCAGTGGCCAAGCTGAAAACTGAACACTGATCTCTGAATACTGTTTTAAATTATCCAAAAGGATGGGCTTCAAACTCAATTCTTTACGGAAAATCTTTTGAATAGCTCGGATTTCAGGCTTCCTGAATATAGAGTTTTTTATATCTTGCGGTGATGGAAAATTTCGTCGTTTCGGCAAGAAAATACAGACCAGCAGATTTCAAGAGCGTAGTAGGGCAGCAGCATATCACCACTACGCTTCAGAATGCGATTAAAAACAATCACTTAGCTCAGGCTTTTTTGTTTTGCGGTCCACGTGGGGTGGGTAAGACTACCTGTGCCCGTATCCTTGCCAAGACGATTAACTGTGAAGATCTTCAAGCTGATTTTGAAGCTTGTGGTAAATGTGAGTCCTGCGTTTCTTTTCAAAACAACAGTTCGTTCAATATCTACGAGCTCGATGCTGCTTCGAATAACTCCGTAGATGATATCCGTAATCTAGTAGATCAGGTGCGGTATGCTCCGCAAAAAGGGCAGTACAAAGTCTATATTATTGATGAGGTTCACATGCTTTCAAATCAAGCCTTCAATGCCTTTTTGAAGACTTTGGAGGAGCCTCCTAAGTATGCCATTTTTATTTTGGCGACCACAGAGAAGCATAAAATTATCCCTACTATTCTTTCTCGTTGTCAGATTTTTGATTTCAATAGAATTCAGATCAAAGACATTTCGGGCCATTTGCAATACATCGCGGAAAAGGAAAAAGTGGATTATGAGGAAGAAGCGCTTAGACTTATTGCCACCAAAGCAGATGGCGCGCTTCGGGATGCACTTTCTATGTTTGATTTGATTGTTACTTATTCCGCCGGGAAAAAAGTGACCTATCATGAGACCATAGGAAATCTTCATATTCTGGATTATGACTACTATTTCAAAGTTTTGGATGCTTTGGTCTCTGAGGATCTTTCTCAGGTTTTATTGATTTTTGACGAAATCCTGAAGAAAGGTTTTGATGGGCATAATTTTATTGTTGGACTTTGCGAGCATTTACGTGACTTGTTAGTGGCCAAAGATCCTGCTACTGTTGAGTTGATCGAAGTATCGGAATCTGCCAAAGAGCGCTATTTGCAGCAGACAGAAGCCGCTTCTGCTTCCTTTTTACTTTCTGCCTTGAACATCGCCAATCAATGCGATATTCATTATAAGACGTCAAAGAATCAGCGTTTACATGTGGAGTTGGCTCTAATGAAAATGGCAAAACTTCCTCAGGCCTTCCGTCTATCTATGGTGGCTGCAGAGGATGCAAAAAAAAAAGTCTGACAGACCAAGAACCTGAGTCTCAAAAGCAACCAATTCCTTTTCCGGCAACTTCAAGTACTACGAAGACTAGTCTTTTACAAAAGACTATTTCTATCCCAAAAAATCTAGGGCATACAAAGCAATTAGCTGATCAGAAGGCTAAGGATGAAATTCAACAGGCTAAATCTAACGAGATTGAGGAGGTAGTTGAAGTGAAAATAGAAGGAAGAGATCTTACTCAGGAAATATTAGATCAAGTCTTCCCACAGGTGAGGGAGCACTTTCAGAAGCTTGGGAAAAGTATGGAGTTGGCGATTCTTGGCCAATCCATTAAGATGAACTCAAACACAGTTATTCTCGAAGTGATGGGTCATGTGCAAGAAGAGATTGCACTGAAAATGAAGCCTGAGTTAGTTCGAATTATCAGGGAGCTAGGTAAAGTCAATCACTTTAAAGTAGAAGTTGAGATAAAAGAAGAATTGGAATCTGAGCGAAATAAGCTCTATACGAGTACCGACAAATTCAATTTTTTAAAGGAAAAACACCCAGCATTGGGTGAGTTTCAACGTAGGTTTGGTTTGGAGACTGACTTTTAAAAATCCAGTGATATTCCAAAGTTTATGAGGTTCTGAAGCTGCACAGCTTGCCTGGAAGTCCCGTCATCCTGTTTGATAAACACTTCCTCATCATAAATAAGCACCGTCTCAATCCGGGTAGAAATGAATTTATTCACCTGCATTCTAATCACAGATTTAAAATTGACCACCATATTTCCAAACACCTCATAATTTGAGAAAAGGTTGATATCTGATTTCCAGGTGACATTTTTCATTAGTTGAACGTCTGTCACTGAGGCAGCAACTGACACCCCGGCCTCTGCTCTAACATTTTCTCCAGGTACTACACCGAATGCACCTGCTCGACTTAGTGAGTCATCCAAGACAATCGTAAATCTACCCGTGAAAGGGGATAGTATAACTGAAAGCTTACTCTTGTCCTTATACGTTTTTCGGTAGTTAAGACCTGTGGAAGATTGCACATAGCCGGGAGATAATAAGTCTGATATTTTTGTTCGGATTTCCACATCACTTCCCGCTGGTCTGGAAAATTTGTAACCAGCAAGCAGCTGCGTCCTCGCATCTAGTTGAGTGGATAAGTAGAAAAATTCAGAAAGCTCCCGACCATAATTACTTACAAAAGTGAAATTGTCATTAGTCTTTCTGGTTTTAAAATCCCTGTCGTCTTGGCGGTTGAAGCCTAGACTTACAGTGAGTTGAGTGTCCCAAACTTTATTATCTTTTTTGTAATTGGCGAAAAGCGTTAAGCCAGAGTTCATTGCAAAAGTACTTGCGCCACCGGCTGCCCAGTTTGATAAAGTGACTTGCTGAATATTCAGGTTATAATTGCCCCCCGTTTTCCAGAAAATTTCTTTTACAGGCTCCTCAATAAACAGAGAATCTCCAAGCATCAATAAAGTGTCCCCATTGATGAGGACAGTGTCAGGTATGTATTGCCTGTCCTGAGCCTGCAAAGTGTGGCTGAGGCAGAAAAGAAATAATCCAAAAATTAGGAGATATTTTGACATTTAAAAAGCGCGGAAAATTGCAATTTAAGGGCGGAAGATAACCAATTTCTGCCCTATGGATATGATGTTTTGAGTTCCAATATTGTTCCAGCTTTTCAACTGGTTGACGGTCACACCGTATTTCTTACTTATAGCAAATAGTGTGTCTCCACTGGAAACGGTATGTGTTAGTTTTGAGCTAGAAGTATTACTAGTATCCGCAGTTGAATTACTTTCAGCCGGTTGAGTTGTAGCTTGAGTTGATGTACTAGTTGCTACAACTTCTCTTGTTGGTGCTGGATTATTGATTTTCACCACTGGAATATCCTCTCCACGTTTTCTATGTTCTTGAAGGTTTAGCACCATTCCAACTTTCAAGTCTCTGTCCTTTCTGATTCGGTTCTTAGACTTCAGTGCGGAGAGTTTTATTCCATATTTCTGCGAAATGCTCCATAGGGTTTCGCCTGAACGTACGATGTGTGTGGCTACTTCAGCACTCGCATTCTTTTTCTCGGTATAGTAATATTCACCAGCTTCGATTCGCTCTCCTTTATCCAAATCATTCAGTCTCCTGAATTTATTTTCTCTTATACCCACTCGGTCTGAGAAAGTACTTTGAGTGGTCGATTGAGCAGCTTGGACACCCTCTAGGTTGTTCACTGTGATCTGATCTGGCTGAGATGCTTTGGTCGTATTTCCTGAAATTCTTGGAAAAGAGTTCGCCTGCCTATAAGCTGGTGAAGTAGAAGTAGTTGTCGAGCTAGGACTTTGAGTGCTAGGCTTTGCTTCGGTGATAATTGCTGGCTTCGTAGGTAGGGAACCCTCTTTCACATAAATCACGGTATAGACTCTATCTCCAGGGATTTTTCCATTTTTAGTCCAAAGATTGTAATCTTTTAAATGCTGTTCGGTTACCCCATACCTTTTAGCTAAAGCGGCCAAAGTAGTTGGGCCTTGTACCCGCTCTTCTGCCATGTACTGTCCATTACTAACGAGCATGGTTTTTTGACTTCCAAATGCGATCTTATGAGCTAAGAATTTCTTGAAATACCAATGTGTGTTTCTGTTAACATCTACGATGCGCTTTCCATTGTATTGGGTGCCAAAGTATGCCTTCGCACCTCCTAGGCCCATCTGGTATGAAACTAAAGCACACATCCAATTGTCGAATGTATTGTTATGTTTTTGTAAATAAAGTGCAGCTCCCTTGGTTGCATTGACAATATTTTTCCGATCATCGATCTGATTGTCTACTCTGAGAAAAACCTCCTCAGCTGTACCCTGTTTGAACTGCCAGAATCCTACTGCATTGGAAGTGGAAACTGCGTCTCCAATCAGGCCGCTTTCCTGAATTGCCAAGTATTTTAAATCTAAGGGCACACCTGAGTTTCTAAGCTCCCGCTCGATGATCGGCATATAGAGATTGACGCGATCTTGCTTTACTTTGAAATAAGCAGGATTTCGGTATTGTGCATCTACGTCTAGCTGGATTTCACGGCGAGCCTGGGGGTTGATTCTTATGATAAGATCTGCAAATTCCAACTCAGCAGGGACTTGCGGTATTTGGGCCATGGACTCCTGGCCAAAAAATACTAGCAAGATGAAAAGAAGGTAGGGAATACTGTAGGTTTTCATTCGAAAAAGGCTTTCATCATCGATTCTGCCTCATTTTAGCAAAAATGATTCCCCTTTTCGTTTCAGCTAGATTTTTCTTGCCATCATCACGCCATCCCGGATTGGAAGTAGTGCGTTTTCAACACGAGGGTCGTTTTGAATCATGGTATTGAAGTCCAATAAGGCTTGGGTGTCTTTGTCGATTTTTTGTCCTTCCTCGACTAGGATTTTACCTGACCAGAGCACATTATCTGCTAGGATGATCCCTCCTGAATTCATCTTTTCTATGATCAAGTCGTAATAATTGGAATAATTGATTTTGTCAGCATCGATGAAAACCATATCAAATGGACCGGTTAGCATAGGGATTATTTCGAGTGCATTTCCAAGTCTGTAGTCGATTTGGTCAGCAAGTCCACTTTCTTCAAAAAAGCCACGTACCATCGTCTCCAGCTCATCATTAATATCTAAGGTTATCAGCTTTCCATCTTTTCTCAAACCTCTAGCCAGACAAAGTCCTGAATAGCCAGTATAGGTGCCGATTTCAAGAATAGTTTTTGGATTCTGCATTTTGGTGAAAAGCTCCAGCATTTTCCCTTGCAAATGTCCGGAGATCATGCGTGGCATCATGACTTTTGCCTGAGTTTCCCGGGTTATTTTCAGGAGTAAATTGTCTTCTGTTGAAGTATGATCTTCACAATATGCTAAAAGCGCGGGATCGATAAATTCCATGATTATTGGGGAGTATAAGTTAGGAAAGTAAGCTGGTCAGGATTGAAGATGTCTTGGGCGATTCCCTGAATTTCTGTTGCAGTAGTGTTTTTGATCTGGGCGAAGATTTTGTCCAAGGGATCCACTTTTCCATGATCCAGAAGACTTTTACCATAAACTAACATCAAGGCGGAGTAATTTTCCTCGGCCATCGCCATTTGGCCAATTGCCTGCTCCTTTGCCATGTGAAGCTGAAGCGTCCCAAGTTTGGTGTTGGATAATTTGTTCATTTCTTTGAGTACCAGGGATTGGGCTTTTTTCAGCGTTTTTCCTTCTGTGCCAAAGTAAATCCCAAAAAAGCCAACATCGGAAAAAGGCTGATAGCTCGATTCAATGCTATAGACATAGCCGTGCTTTTCCCTGAGCATAAGATTGAGGCGGCTATTCATACTTGGTCCGCCGAGAATGTTATTCAGGAGGTAAAGTTTGAATCGATTTGGATCGTAAAGCGAAAAAGCGGGGCGGCCGATTGCACAAAGTGACTGGCTGATATCTCGTTCTTGCGTTTTTATTTTGGGGGAATAGTTATTGAATCCATTTCTGACGTATAGACTTCTCTTGGTTTGTATTTGGGACAAAGGGCTTTCAATTCCTTTCAAAACTTTCTGAAATGAGATATTCCCAACCACTGAAAAGATAAGCCTGGAAGTGTCCAAACGAGTGGATATAAAATCAAAGAAATCCTGTTGTGTAAAGCTTCCCACGGTTTGCTCTGTACCCAAGATGTTTCTTCCCAGTGCATGATTTTCAAAAACCAATTCGTCGAGCTCATCCTGAATAGCATCGTCTGGAGAATCGCGGTACATCGCCATTTCTTCCAGGATAACTTGCCGCTCCTTTTCGATCTGCTTTTCTGGGAACGTGCTATTGAAGGTAATGTCAAAAAGTAACTCGGAAGCTTTGCCATAATGCTCTTTAAGAGTTGAGGCATAGAAGCAAACTTTCTCTTTGGTAGTGTAGGCGTTGAGTTCTCCGCCGAGCGACTCTAGACGATTGAGGATATGGAAGGTTTTACGTTTTTGAGTGCCTTTAAAAGCCATATGCTCCCAAAAGTGTGCAAGTCCCTCTTGCTCTTTGGTCTCATCTCTACTTCCTATGTCTAATATAAATCCGCAGTGAACAAGTCTGGTATGGGTAACTTCCTGATGGACAATCCGAATGCCGTTACTAAGTTCTTTGATGTTTAATTCCATGCTTTATTTACCCTGTCGGTAATATACAAAGTAAAGCAGGAAAATGGTTCCAGAGGAATTTCAAACCTGATTATAGCCCGAGAATTTGTAACTTTCCACCTTATAAGCCTAAGAAAAATATGAAATACCAACCTCTTTCCAGTTCCCTTTACATTAAGAATCGCGAGAAGTTTTGCTACAAACTTGCTGAAAGCAGTGTGGCAATTTTCAACTCCAACGACATCATGCCTACCAATGCTGACGGGACGATGCACTTTCGTCAGAATAACGATTTGTTTTATTTGACAGGAATAGATCAAGAGGAAACCATACTTTTAGTAGCTCCTGATTGTCCAAATCCAAACATGCGGGAAGTTCTTTTTCTCCGCGAAACGAATGAGCATATTGCCATCTGGGAAGGTCACAAATACACCAAAGAAGAAGCAGAGGCTACTTCTGGAATCAAAAATATCCAGTGGCTTTCGAACTTTGATCAGGTATTCAATACGGTAATGGCGCTTTGCTGCAATGTGTATTTGAATACCAATGAGCATCTGCGTGCCGGGGTAGTCGTAGAAACTCAGGATGCGAGATTTATAAAAGAATGCAAGGAGAAATTCCCGCTTCATACCTATCATCGAGCTGCTCCGATCATGCATGAGCTGAGAGGAGTGAAGGAAAAAGAGGAAATCGACCAACTTCAAATAGCTTGTGATATTACCGAGAAGGGATTCAGAAGAATTTTATCTTTTGTAAAACCTGGAGTGACTGAGTATGAAATCGAAGCAGAATACTTGCATGAATTTGTAAGAAATCGAAGCAACGGCTTCGCTTATGAGCCAATTATCGCTTCTGGTGCTTCAGCTTGTGTGCTTCATTACATCGAAAATCACAAGGCTTGCCTAGCTGGCGAAATGCTTCTCATGGACGTAGGTGCAGAGTATGGGAACTACAATGCTGATATGACTAGGACAATTCCAGTGAGCGGAAGATTTACCGAAAGACAGCGTGCTGTTTATGATGCTGTTTTGCGAGTGCAGAAGGAAGCTTCTCGGATTTTGACGATTGGAACAAATATCCAAGACTACCACAAGGAAGTGGGGTTAATTATGCAAAGTGAATTAGTTGGGTTGGGATTGATCGATCAGACAGATATAAAAAATCAAGATCCAGCTTGGCCGGCTTACAAAAAGTATTTTATGCATGGCACCTCACATCATATAGGATTAGACGTCCACGACGTAGGAACCATGCATGGCCCGATCAAACCGGGAATGGTATTTACCGTAGAACCGGGAATATATATTCAGGAAGAAGGTCTTGGAGTTAGATTGGAAAACAACATCGAGATCCAGGAAGGCAAAGGATACTTTGACTTAATGAGAAATATCCCAATTGAAGCAGAGGAGATCGAGGAGTTGATGAATAGTTAATTCGATCGGTTAGAAACAAAACAAAAAAGCTTTACCCTATTAAAAGGTAAAGCTTTTTTTATGAATAGATTTAAAAGTTAATCATTCGGATAAGGAATATAAACGAAACTAGTAAAGGCTCCGTCGATGACAAATAAGCAGCAAAATTCATCTGGGTCTTTGTAAGCATTTTGGAAGTCTTCTATGGTGTCTTCTCCAATTAATTTTCGCTGAATAAACTCATCGAGATAGGTGATGAAGTAGTTCCAATCCAAATCTTTCTCAGCTTTTCCGATAAAGATTTTACCGATGGGCTGCATCTCTTTGGAGATAGGGAAGATTGGGTATTCAGAAAATTTGCGTGAGCGAATTTGGTAAGAAGCTTCCTTCAACGTATCAGAAATCTTTACAAAATCACTCGTAATAGTTCCCAAATATTTCCCGTCTAATTCGGGAGCATTTTCATCTCTCATCATTTTCTTAGGATTAAGCTGATTACATTTTCTACATGATACGTCTGTGGAAACATATCCACTGGCTGGATTTTTTCCACTTCATATTTTTCTGCCAAAAGCGCCACATCTCTAGCCTGAGTCGCAGGATTACAAGAGACATAGACGATCTTCGGCGCAGCTAATCTCAAGAGCATTTGCACGACTTTCTCGTCCATTCCTGCACGTGGAGGATCGGTGATGATTAAGTCTGGAGCGGCGTGAGTCGCGGTGAATTCCTCGTTAAGCATGTCTTTCATATCACCCGCGTAGAAAAGCGTATTGTCAATCCCGTTGATCTGAGAATTGATTTTCGCATCTTCTATCGCTGCAGGTACATATTCGATTCCGATGACTTGTTTGGCTTTTTTGGCTACAAAATTGGCGATAGTTCCAGTACCAGTGTAGAGATCATAGACTACTTCATCGCCTTGCAAATCAGCAAAATCTCGAGCGACTTTGTATAATTCGTAGGCTTGCTCGGAGTTGGTTTGATAGAAAGACTTTGGTCCAATTCTGAACTTCAAGCCCTCCATTTCTTCTTCGATGTAGTCATTTCCTGAGAAAGTCACTAATTCCAAATCATGGAAAGTCTCGTTTCCTTTGGTGTTGATCACATATAGCAAAGAAGTGATCTGAGGGAATTTCTCATTTAGGAATTCCATGACCTTTTGGATTCCTTCTGGATCATCTTCTCCGAACTGTACGATGACCATGGATTGCTCTGTGCTGGTGGTACGGATGATCAAATTTCGAAGTAGTCCCACTTGATTTCTGATGTCGTAGAAACTCAAATTGTTAGCTAGCGCAAAAGTTCTCAGTTCATTTCTGACATCATTGGAGATATTTCCCTGCAAGTAGCAATGATCCACATCGACGATCTTGTCAAACATCTTTGGGATATGGAAACCCAATGCATTTCTGTCAAAATCTTCTCCAGACTGAATCTGCTCTATGGTCAGCCACTTCTTGTTGGAAAAAGTGAAATCAAGTTTATTTCTATAATATCTTGTCTTTTCAGAGCCTAAGGTTGGCTTCACCTCTGGGATATCTACTTTGGCGATGCGCTGAAACTGATCCAAAACCTGCTGACGCTTGTAGGTTTTCTGTAAATCATAATTGATGTGCTGCCATTTGCATCCGCCACAGATTCCGAAATGCGAGCAAAAAGGGTCAATTCGCTCTTTTGAATACTCGTGGAATTTCACTGGTTCGCCTTCCATAAAGGAGCTTTTTCCCTTTGTAATCCGCACATCCACCACATCTCCAGGAGCTACGCCCGTTACAAAAACCACTTTTTCCTCATGATGTCCCAAGCATTTTCCTTCCGAAGCAATGCGTTCGATGAGGAGATTGGTGATCACTTTATTTTTCATTTTTCGCGACATGGGCGCAAAATTAGGGAAATTTGCCTGTAAAAAGGAATCGAAAATCTAAGGTGTAAGTTGGATCGTATCTTAAGCCGAAGGTTTAGCGAGAAAATTTTCTTTTGTTAAACTTTAAAAATTAGATCTAGGTTTATAGAAATGTTTTAAAAGCTCACATCTATGGTAATTCGCTAATAAGAATGTGATTTTCTCTTCTATTTACTCACATTAAAGCAAAATTGATAAAGATCAAATTCTGTACCTTTGCACCATTAATGAAAAAAGATAGTCTTAAAGATAAAGTAGTAATCATCACTGGAGCTTCCTCGGGAATAGGAGAATCATGTGCTTTTGCTTTCGGCAAAGCAGGTGCTAAAATCGTCATTACAGGCAGAAATCAGGATAAGTTGGATTCTGTCAAAGCCAAAATGGAAGCTGAAGGCATAGAAGTGCTAGCCATTTCCGCAGATGCTGCCGTGATTGATGACAATGAGCGAATGGCTCAGGCTACTTTGGCGAAGTTTGGTAAAATCGACATACTGATTAATAACGCCGGAATAACCATGAGAGCGTTGTTTGAAAATCTAGACTTCGAGGTGTTTCATAAGGTAATGAATACAAATTTTTGGGGAGCAGTCTATGCTACAAAGTTTTGCTTGCCGTCAATCTTAGAGCAAAAAGGATCTGTGATTGGGATTTCTTCAGTCAACGGATTTCGAGGCACGCCAGCGAGAACCGCCTATACGGCCAGTAAGTATGCTATGAATGGATTTTTCGAATCCCTAAGAACAGAGGTGATGAAAAAAGGTGTCCATGTGTTAGTGGCATGTCCTGGATTTACTGCCTCAAATATCCGTAAGAACGCGCTAGATGCGCACGGTGCTTTGCAAGGAGAATCACCAAGAGATGAATCAAAAATGATGAGTTCGGAGGAGGTAGCAGAGAGAATCCTGAAAGCCACCTTGAAAAGGAAGCGTGATCTGACATTGACCACCCAAGGATGGTGGTTGAAATTCCTTAATAAATGGATGCCAGGAAGGTTGGATTACATCGTTTACAATCAGTTGAAAAAGGAAAAAGACTCACCATTCCAGTAAATGCAGGAATCGATCTTTCAGACTTACCGAAACCGTCTAGTCGACCTGTCCACCAAAAACAGGTCACTTTATTTGCCAAAGACTGAAGGTTTTGGAGTGGTCGATCTGAAAGAATTAGATTTTTTGAATGGGGAAAATAGCTTTGAAATCATCAAGAAGGCTATTTCTTCAAATAAACAAATTTCGTTAATTCCAGAATCAGACCCTCGGCTTGCTGACGTAAATAGTATTTCCAAGGCATTTTCCAGACTTTCCTTTCGAGATCAACTTACACAGGAAGAGACAGGCGAGCAATCCCTTTATCTTGGTTGGCCATTTGTGGAGGGGAAATTACTTAATGGACAAGTTCTGCGGGCACCTTTGTTGCTTTTAGGAGTAAAGCTAAAAGTACATAATGAACACTGGAATCTTTCCAAAACAGATGATTGGCAGTGGAATCCTGCTTTTCTTTTGGCCTATAGTCATGCCTACGGCAAAGCGCTAGATGAGGAAGTTTTAAATCTAGCCTTGCGGGAATTGTCCAACGATGCGACAGAATTCCGAACTGAACTCACCAAGCTTCTCAATGAGCATTTTTCTCTTCAGCTCAGTTCCTCGATTTTTGAGGACCAACTCGTCTCCTTTCCGATTTCACAGTCAAGCCTTGATTCTAGTCTTTTTCATGATGGAAAACTGGTCTTGAAAAGCTATGCGCTCTTAGGTTTGTTTGCTCAAAAAGGCAGTTTTCTATTTTCTGATCATGAAAAGCTGGAGATAGAATTTGGAGAAAAGACTTTGGACGATTTATTCACTGAGCATTTCACAAGTGGTGAAAATCAACCTGTTCCAAGAGAAGATCAGCTTTTTCCTGTTTTTCCGCTGGATGCTACGCAGGAGAATGTATTAGTGAAAGTTCGCCAAGGAAAAAGCCTAGTTGTAGAAGGACCCCCAGGTACGGGAAAATCTCAATTGATAGCCAACCTTGTTTCTGACTATTGCTCCAGAGGCAAAAAGGTCTTGGTAGTGTCCCAAAAGCGAGCAGCTTTGGATGTTGTATTTGAGCGATTATCAAATGCAGGTTTTGGAGATTTTTTAGGTTTGGTGCATGATTTTCGTGCCGATCAAAAGGAACTTTTTCATAAAATAAAAGGGCAGATTGATTCAATTGACAGCTATCAAGAGCATAACCGGGGAATTGATTCCATAGAACTAGAGCGGGAAATTTCAAATTACTCCAAGACTATTTCCAGACTTTCAGAGAAGTTTGAAAACCTACGAACAGCCCTTTTTGATGTGAATACAGCAGGCATTCCAATTAAAGGAATGTATTTGAAGGCTAGTTTAAAGAAATCCTTCTTCGAGCATGAAAGGTTAAAAAAGCTTGATTTTCAATCTGCTCAGGAGTTTGAGAGATCTTTTAAATTATATCATGCCTATCAGTCACACATTAAAGGCACGTTCTGGCAAAACCGAATTTCCTTTGCTCATTTTGAGCCTGCAGTTTTCCCGCGGATTTCCCAAAGTTTGAAGGAGATTGCTGACTTTAATTCTAAGTTTAAAAAGGAAGAACTAGCGATTGATTATGCGCATTTGGCCAAGCTCATTTTAGCTGATTCTAATCTTCCTCAGACGCTTGCCAAGCTAAATTCTTCCTTTCTTCAACTGGAAAATCCACAATTAGCAATTTCGGCAGCTCTTAGCGAGGATTTTTTTGATAAGCTTACTACAATTCAAGGCTGGGCTACTGGCACTATTGAACAGCTTAATAAGTTTCAGTACGGGATTTCACCACTCACTGAAGATCTTTCAGTTTTAGAATTGGAGTTGAATGGGTTGGGATCTCTAGTCGGCACTTGGTTCGGTAGGCTCCAAGCGAATTTCAATAAAAGTAAGTTTCCGCTGGTTTTTTCGATACTTGCTTCTGGTAATTTAAAGCTTAATTCAGTGGTTTTATCTGACCTGCAAAGAGAGCTTGAGGGATTGAAATTGCTAAATCAAGAGTTTGAGAAGTTGCCTAAAATTGATGGGTTAGAATTAATGGAGCTTTCTATCGAGGGTTTACAAGGAATACTCGATGAGGTAAATCCTACGATTGAATGGGTTTTAGGCTGGAGAAATCAGAGTGATATTCACAAACTAGCAAAATGGAACATCTCTGAGTTAGGGACTCAAATTGGTGAGCTTTGGGCATTTTCTGAGTTATTTTATACCAAATCAATCCAATGGAAATCTTATCTTAGTATTTCCCAGATTTTGGATGCATATAAAAATGGAATACCGGAAATTGGTTCTGAATTAGAGCTAAATCAGACATTTTCGGAACTGGTTTCATTTGATCGATTTCTGGATAGTTTGGACCAAATCACTCTTGACCTAGCTGGAAAAATTGCTGAAGAGTACTCTGAATTGAGTGTTTTGGATCAGACCAGCGCTTTTTGGAATTCGTGGTATTTGGCTTGGATAGCTCAGTTGGAAGCTAAAACTCCTGTTTTGGCAGAAGCTGGAAGTTTGACGATGCAGCATGAATTGGAAGAATTGAAGTTTGCTGTTCTTGAGAAAAGGAAGATAGCCAGGCATATCGCTTTGCTCCGTCTTCGAGAACAAGTTACTTCTGAGCTAGACTATAATCGCTTGGGCAATCGACTGACTTATCGGGATTTGCTCCATCAGGTGTGTAAAAAGCGTCAGCGTTGGCCGATTCGGAAGCTGGTGGAAGAAATGGGAGAGGAAATTTTTCGCTTATTACCCTGTTGGTTTGCGAGTCCAGAAACTGTTTCTGCCTTATTTCCACTTGGTCAAGAATTCGATTTGGTGATTTTTGATGAGGCTTCTCAATGTCAGGTGGAGCGAGGATTGCCAGCTATGCTCCGCGGAAAACAAGTGGTTGTGGCAGGTGATTCTAAACAACTGCGTCCTTCAGATTTTTATCAGGTCAAATGGGACTCGGATGAGGAAGGCTTGGAGTATGAAGCGGAGTCTCTTTTGGAATTGGCTGGGAATTTCTTTGAAAAGCATCAGCTAAAAGGGCATTATCGTTCGGCTGATCCTGCTTTGATTCATTTTTCCAATACACATTTCTACGATGATCAGTTAGAGACATTACCTGATTATGCTACTTCTATGGCTGCTGAACCTGCATTTACTTGGGAAAAAGTCCAAGGAATATGGGCTAGTCAGGTTAATAAAACGGAGGCTGATGCAGTAGTTTTAAAAGTAGAATCAATTTTAAGCTCAAGCCCAACTGATACTATTGGGGTAGTTACGGGGAATTACTTCCAAATGGAATTAATCCGTGAAAAGCTTTGGACTGCTGGTTTTCAGGATTCAAAGATCAAGGTTCGAAACATTGAAAATGTGCAGGGTGATGAGTTTGATCAGGTGATTTTATCCTTGGGATATGCTCCAAACCCTGAAGGGAAGTTGGTGACCAACTTTGGGCTGTTGGGTAAAGCTGGGGCTGAAAATCGCCTGAATGTAGCGATCACCCGAAGTCGAAAAAAGATGCATGTCATCAGTAGTATTGAGCCTTCAGATTTTCGACCAGGCCAACTTAAGAATCCTGGATTGGTCCTATTGAGAGAGTTTTTGAGTTTTGTACAGAAGCACAGTAAAAGCGCCTTAGTTCTTGCCCCAGAGCCTACTTCTAAAGGCTATGAGATTGATTGGAGCTTAAAAAATATATTGTTGGATCAAAATAAATTCTATTCCAAAGAAACCCCTTCAGTTGTGATGGACTTGGTTTTTGATGATTCAAATGGAGAAATGAAGGCAATCCTTACAGATGATCAGCGATTTTTCAATTCGCCTACGGCAAAAGCAGCTGTAGCATATCATCCTATTTTACTTGAACAGAAGGGTTGGAGGTTTGAGTGGAAGTGGAGTAGGCAACTATTTGTCAAGAGATACTAGTTATTTTTGACTTATAAGTCATTCCTTAAGTTATATTTTCATTTATAATGAATGAATTATCATTCATTTACAATTTTTATAATTGTATGATAATTCATTCGATAATATGTATATTTGAGGATAATGAATGATATTTAAGTCATGGATTACAATCAAATAAGTGATTTAGCAATTCTGAAAAAGCTGGGAGATTTTGTCAAGCATCATCGTATGCAGCAAAATAAGTCTCAAGAGCAGTTGGCGACCGATTCCGGTGTGAGTAGATCCACATTGAGTCTTTTGGAGCGTGGCGAAAAGGTGAATTTGATCACTTTGATCCAAGTGCTGCGAGTACTTGACCAATTACAATGGCTGGAGTCATTTGAGGTGAAGAAGACGATCAGCCCTATGACTTACATCAAGCTTCAAAAGAAGCATGAGCGTCAACGGGTGAGGAATAGCAATATGGCAGCTGAAGATCCTCCTTTAGAATGGTAGTTGCGGCGGAGATATGGTTATGGGATCAGCTTGCCGGTGCTATCTTCTGGGATGATTCTGAGCAGTTGGGTAGTTTTGAGTTTGACCAAAATTTTCTTCGCTCAGGTCTCGATATATCTCCGATAAGAATGCCTTTGAGTCAGGGGAAAAGGATTTATTCATTTCCTGAAATCCGTAAGTCCCGGGGTGATGTCTTCGATACATTCAAAGGTCTTCCGGGTTTGCTGGCAGATATGCTTCCGGATAAATATGGGAACCAATTGATCAATGCTTGGCTGATCCAAAATGGGAGGGCTGCGGATAGTCTGAATCCCGTTGAACAGCTGTGTTTTATCGGGAAACGTGGGATTGGGGCATTGGAAATCAGACCTTCATTCAGAAGTGAGGCAGTGAAAGCAAGTGCCATTGAGATTGATAGTTTAGTAGATATTGCAGGCAAGATTCTCAATTCCAGAGCCGATTTTCAGTCAAATTTGACAAGCGAGGAGCAATCTGCTCTTTCTGATATTCTCAAGATTGGTACTTCTGCAGGCGGTGCTCGTGCAAAGGCTGTGATTGCTTTTAATCCAAAAACAGGGGCAGTTAAAAGTGGGCAAGTGAAAGCTCCAGCCGGATTTTCGTATTGGATTATCAAGTTTGATGGGGTGCACGATTCTCAGTTTGGAGCCACGGTAGGGTATGGAAGGGTGGAAATGGCCTATTACTTGATGGCTGTGGAAGCTGGGGTTGAAATGAGTGAATGTCGATTGCTAGAGGAAAATGGCAGAGCACATTTTATGACCAAGCGTTTTGATCGATTGGAAAATGGAGAAAAGGTCCACATGCAAAGCTTATGTGGAATTCGTCATTTTGACTTCAATCAAGTTGGTTTCTATAGTTATGAGCAGGTTTTCGAAACAATGAGAATGCTTCGACTCACTTATCCTGAGGCAGAGCAAATGTTCATTCGTATGGTATTCAATGTGCTGGCGAGGAATTGTGATGATCATACCAAGAACTTTGCGTTTTTGATGGATAAAACTGGAAAATGGAGACTTTCTCCCGCCTATGATATTTGCTATGCTTATCGTCCTGGAAGTCTCTGGGTGAGTGCTCAGTCGCTGATGGTAAATGGGAAGAGAGAAAATATTACGGACGATGATTTTTTAGAAGTTGCCCGAAAAATGAATATCAAAAAGCCAGAAGAAAAGATAGAAAAAGTAAGATCGGTGGTAGGTCACTGGACTGAATTTGCAGATGAAGTGGGAGTGGATACTGAATTGAGAGATGGTATTCAAAGCACTTTACTGATTTGATGTGAGTGAAGACACTCACATCGGCAATTCGATTCAGAATACATTATTAGTATAGTGTGAGTGAGTTGTCAAGTGATCAGTGAGCAGAGGTTTACGGGACTGGCTTAATTTTCGGGTGAGGCTCAGGTTGAGCATTTTCTTTATGTTTCTTACGTTGTTTGATTCGGTGACTTTGTTAGTTTGACTGCTGTGCTGCTTCTGGAGAAGCAGCATAACGCGGAGTTAAAGTCTCGCCATCCATCTCGCTAACTGCACTTCGTGAACCAGGTAATTTCCTTCGTCTTTGATCACCAGTTCCAGTCTTTCCAAAGCTTTCAAAGCCGTGCTCACGGTACTTGCTGCGCCGAGCTTATGCTTTTGAAGAAAGTCTTTGCTTAAGGGGTTTTGAAGCGGCTCTTCTTTGGCGATGGCCCGGAATACATTCCACTGCGTGCGGGTGAGCATTTTTTGGAAATTGGCATAAATCGCCTGCTGCTGAACTAGAATTTGATTAAATACCGTGTCAACATCAGTATTTGTGACTTTTTTGTAGTTGGAAAAAAGGTGATTGCAAACCAACTGAACTGTGTAGGTTTGGCCACGGCTCCAGGTATAGATCTTAGCAATAGATTCAGCTTCGATTGTCTTTTTGGCTGCTTGAAAATGTTGTATGATAAACTCAGTATAAGCTTCCAAGGAAATGGGCTGTAGAGATTCCAGCATTGAACTTTGATAGAAAGGCCGCTTTTTCTCTGTGAACATAGCTTCCATCAGTGTGCGATGGCTTCCACTGAAGATAAAGCGAACTTCAGGAATCTGCTGCACCCACGCTCGGAATACGGCTGCGGCTTTCTCTCCTTCGTAGTCGTTGATTTGCTGGAATTCATCGATTGCGATTACAATCCGTTTTTTTCTAGAGAGCAGAAATTCGCCCAATGCAGCTAAAGACTGGCTTGGCTGCTCGGATTTGTTTACTCCAAGCGTGAGCTCGGGAGTTCCAGATATTGGATTAAAGCTAATAGTCGCGCCTATGGAAGCCAGCAGTTTTTGAATACTTGCGCTGATCCCACCGCTTTTTTTTCCATATTTCTGATAGATTGCAGCCGAAATAGTTTGGATGGCTTCATCGATATTTTGCGTAGCGAGAAGGTCGATGTAGAGTGTTTCGTAATTTTTTGAAGACTCTAATTCATCAAAAAGTCTATGAATAAGTGCTGATTTTCCTAGTCTTCTCCAGGCATAAAGCACTACATTTCTATCATTTTCTATGTGAGAAATGAGCATTTCTAGATCGTTTTCTCGATCACAGAAATACTCTTTTCCCTGATAAGTATTGATTACGAATGGATTAAAGGGTTCTTTCATGCTACCGGTATCGTTTATTACGCAAAGTACGTTACGCAAAGTACGTTACGCAAAGTACGTTACGCAAAGTACGTAATAATTTGAAAGATTTACAATTCCATTTCACAATTTTCACTTACATATAGCCCACTATCTTGTACACCAAAATTCCGATCCATTCCTTTACTAGTTTATGCCAGTTTTCGATTGATGCAGGGTTAGGATATACAAATGATGGAAAATCATATTTCGTATCGTGACCGTAATAGTCGGTAGGGAAAGTTTCCGTTTTTAACCCAACTTTGTCAAAGCAGCCTTTTGCACGATACATGTGAAATGCTGAGGTGATTAAAAGGAATTCTTGATTGGTATTTATTCCATTTTTCTCCAAAAATTCCTTTGTAAACTGGGCATTTTGAGCCGTGTTTTTTGCTAAGGCTTCAATCATTACGTCTTCAGGTGGAACTCCAGTCATGATTAGAAATCGCTGTAAAAGTTCAGCTTCTGATTGTGGGTTGACCGGGTTGAGTCCTTGACCGCCAGTAATAAGGATTTTTTTGATTTTCCCCATGCGATAAAGCTGGAGCGCATGGGTGATCCGATCTGCTCCTTTATGGAAGAAAGTGCGGTCATAGGCTGTTTTACTCAAGTTTGTTACCCCAGTAAGGACAATACCTATTTCGTAATTTTTGATTTCAGTAAACTCCTTGAAATCAGGTTCCCAAGCTAGCATGGCTTGGTTTGCGATAAACTGATTAGAGAAAAACCAGAGTAAAATCAAACCAGCCCAAAGGCATCTTTTACCCCATTTCTTTTTCACATATATAGTCCCAATTAAGATCAGTAAACTGATAATGGTCAATGGCATTGCTAAGAAACTCAGAAATTGAGAGAGGTAGAAAAACATGGGAAATTAGCTCTTAGATGGAATAAGTGATAAATTTGAAATTCAAAATTGAATTAAATTTCTTACCAAATGGACTTTTTTAAGTTGATTTTAGGCTTACTATTTTTCCTTTTTGGATTAATATTATTGATAATTCAAGTTCGAGAAGGAGTATTCTCTGGAAAAGAAGGAATTAATTCTGGAGATGTAAGGATTTTTTATGCAATTACATTTGCAATCTTAGGAGGTTTATATTTTATTTTTTCTTCTTTCTGAATCGTATTTGGAATCAAAATAATTGGTTCTTTTAACTGTGTCATGTTCATTTCCAAATTCTTTTTCCCAACTTTTCCTTAAATCCATCACATCGGGTTATTTTTGGGCATGTCTTCAAACCAGCCTAACCTATTGCCTTTGCTTCAAGAACTTTCTGCCCAACTGGAAGGAACCTTGCAAGTAGATTCTTTAACAAAGACCCTATATGCCACCGATGCATCAGTCTATCGGGAGATGCCGCTAGCTGTTGCTTTTCCAAGGACTGAATCAGATATACAGAAGCTGATACTTTTTGCTTCCAAAAATGGCACTTCACTGATTCCTAGAACTGCAGGCACCTCCCTTTCCGGGCAATGCGTGGGCAACGGAATCGTAGTGGATGTGTCCAAGCATTTTACTCAAATACTGGAATTGAATGTGGCAGAACGATGGGTTCGCGTGCAACCTGGGGTAGTACGTGATGAGCTCAATCGCTACCTCAAACCTCATGGACTTTTCTTCAGTCCGATTACTTCTACTGCCAACCGAGCGATGATTGGTGGAATGGTTGGGAATAATTCATCAGGGACGACTTCGATTGTATATGGTGTCACTAGAGATAAAGTGATTTCATTGGACACCATTTTGAGTGATGGGAACCTGGTAAAATTTGAGGCACTTTCAAAGAATGAGTTTGAACAAAAAACCAAGTTGCAAACACTGGAGGGAGGAATTTATAGAAAAGTAGTAGAGGAGTTAGGAGACGAAAAAGCTCGAGATGAGATTCATGCTCAATTTCCTAAAAAGTCAATTCATAGAAGAAACACGGGTTATGCTGTTGATGAATTGCTGAAAGCTGATATTTTTGAAGGAGAGGAAAAATTCAACTTTTGTAAACTCTTGAGTGGTTCTGAGGGGACTTTAGCGTTTACAACCGAAATAAAAATCAGTTTGGATCCTTTACCTGATCCCATAGAAATAGTCGTAGCGGCACATTTTGAGACGATTCATCAGAGTATGGTTTCAGCGCAAACGGCAATGAAGCATCCAGCTACAGCCGTAGAATTGATGGATAAAATTATTTTGGATTGTACCAAAGAAAGTATTGAATATTCTAAAAACCGTTACTTCGTAGAAGGTGATCCTGAGGCGATTTTGATGGTGGAGTTTCGGGGGAAAACCCTAGAAGAAGCCATGGCAAAAGGCAAGGCTTTGGTCGATGATTTGATTGCAACGGGACTTGGCTATGCCTATCCGATCATAGAACCAGCTATGGTTTCTACGGCTTGGGCACTTCGCTCGGCCGGATTGGGACTTTTGGCAAATATTCCTGGGGATGCGAAGGCTGTGGCGTGTATAGAAGATACTGCGGTGGATATAGGAGATTTGGCCAACTACATCGATGAAGTGGATGAAATGATGGAAGGTTTCAACCAAAAGCCTGTTCATTATGCGCATGCTGGTGCTGGCGAGATCCACTTGCGTCCAATTTTGGATTTGAAGAAGTCTAAAGACGTGGAGGAGTTTTACAATATTTCTAAAGCTTCAGCTGAGCTGGTTAAAAAATATCATGGTTCCCTGAGTGGAGAACATGGTGATGGTCGAGTTAGGGCTGCTTTTATTCCGCTGATGGTTGGGGAAAAGAATTACGAGCTTTTCCGAAGGATTAAATCTTCTTGGGATCCACAGAATATTTTCAATCCAGGGAAAATAGTTGATGCTGCTCCGATGAATAAATTTCTTCGTTACGAGCCGGATATGGAGACTCCGAATCATGATACTATCCTTGATTTCTCCAATGTAGGTGGAATACTTCGCTTGGCTGAAAAGTGTAACGGTTCTGGCGACTGTCGTAAACTTCCAGGTTCTGGAGGTACGATGTGTCCTAGCTACATGGCCACGCGAAATGAAAAAGATACGACACGAGGTCGAGCCAATACACTTCGGGAATTTCTCACGATGGACAAAAAGGAGAATGCCTTCAACCATCCAGAGATCAAGGAAGCGATGGATTTGTGTCTTTCCTGCAAGGGTTGTACTGCCGAATGTCCTTCCAATGTGGACATGTCAAGTATGAAGGCAGAATTCCTGTATCAATATCAAAAAGTAAATGGAATACCACTAAGATCGAAAGCTTTTGCTTACATCAATGAGTTGAATGAGCTTGGCTCAAAAACTGCTGGGCTGGCGAATTTCATGCTGAGCAACAGCTTGACCGGAGGTATGATGAAGTCCATTTTGGGCGTAGCCCCACAGCGAAATCTCCCTGAGATCAGTAAGATTAGCTTGCGCAAATGGTACAAAAAGAATTATCAATCTTTGCCGAGTGCTACGCCGCAGATCAAATCCGTTTACTTCTTTGTGGATGAATTTACCAATTACAACGATACTGCGATTGGAATAAAAGCTATTTCTCTTCTTAAAATGCTAGGCTACGATGTAAAAGTCGTGGATCATGAGGAAAGTGGTAGATCGGCGCTTTCTAAGGGCTTGTTGCCAAAAGCTAAGAAACATGCCGAAGCAAATGTGTCCATTTTCTCAAAAATCATTGATGGAAAAACTCCTTTGATTGGTTTGGAACCTTCGGCTATTTTGAGTTTTAGGGATGAGTATCCGAGAATTGTAAAAAAAGAATTGGTGGAGGAAGCAAAGAAGCTGAAGTTTCATGTGAAGCTGATCGATGAGTTTTTAGGGCAGGAAATTGCCGCTGGAAATATTCATGCTGATTCTTTTTCCACCAAAACTCAGAAAATTAAACTTCACGGACATTGCCATCAGAAGGCACTTTCATCCATGATTTGGACACAGAAAATGCTTTCACTCCCTACCAACTATTCTGTAGAAACCATTCCTAGCGGATGCTGTGGAATGGCTGGAAGTTTTGGTTATGAAGCTGAGCATTATGAGGTTTCTCAGCAAGTAGGGGAGTTGGTTCTTTTTCCTGCAGTGAGAAACGCAGAGGCTGAAACTATCATAGCAGCACCAGGGACTTCTTGCCGACACCAGATTGCTGACGGAACTGGACGGAAAGCCAAGCATCCCGTAGAGATTTTGTGGGAGGCATTGAATTAGGAAAAATGGTTTGTTGTCGTTTAAAAAAATAAGGCCGGATATTGATCCGGCCTTAAGTGCTTTGGAACGACCTTTTTTAGGCCTGAGCTATAAATAATCCAGCTATAGTCAAAACCTCTTCGGTGGTTAGTGGTTCATCAAAACTCTCTGTAATACCATCAGAACCTATTGGAGTAACGGTGGTCACATCGACTCCCCCTTGGATTAAATTGTCTTCTCCGTTATAGACTGCCTGAGTAACAGCAGGCATTCCAGCTCCTCTTTCTGCTTGCGTGATCCAGCCTTTTAGGCCTCGCAATCGTCTGACTTCTGAAGCATGTCTAGCTTCTACGGAGTGGATTTGAAGAGCAGCGGTGAGCGCTGAATTTTCGGCAATTAAGTTTCCTGCTTGACCCTTGTAAGCTCTTACCCCTGTATCTTCAAATGCTTGAGCTAAAATTAGAAATTGTTCATAATCAGTGAAGGGGGAGAAATTACCACCAGCGGTAAAATCGAATGTTGGTTTCTCTACAGGAGTTCCACCATAACTTGTAATTGCTGCCTTCAGAAAAGCAACATGATCTACTTCATGCTTTTCGATGGTTGCGAAAATAGCCATATCTCTGCCAGCTGGAATCAGTCCGGGAGAATTGATGCCCATAGTGTAGTACTCTCCTTCCAGGTATTCTAGCGTGAGTGCAAAGTTGAGCACATTGATTACCGTAGGAATATGTGCTGCAGATGCGTTCTGTGTGCTTCCAGCTACCATTCCTGCAGGAATTGCCGCAAATGCCACGCTTTTTCCAAAGCTTGCCAGTTTCCTGAATGCTTCACGTCTTGAGGTAAATGCATCAAGCTCTTCTGTCTTGATGTCATATTTTTTAAGTACTTCTAATATTTTCATGTTGTGATTCTTTAAGGTTAGGAAGTAGGAAGTTGATTCGCAATGATTTTATTCATGATGAATGGTGCGGCAGCTTCCAAAACAGTAGTAGGTGAAAAGGCTCTATCCAATCCATTTGCATCAATTATATCATCTCCTGCAAAAGAGGTGAAATCATTGTCATAAATACTTCTGATGGCAGCGGCATGGCGAGCTTCTACAGAGACGATTTTCCCTGCAATTAGTAGGTAATCAGGACTTTCTAAAAGTTGACCCGCTCCATTGTAGGCAGCTACTCCCAAGTCTTCAAAAACTTTAGCGGTAGCTAATACGCTGTCTCTATCACTAAAATCCACACTGCTAAAATCAAAATTCAGGTCGACAATGGCATTTTTCCCCAAGGCAGCTTTTAGAAAATCTCTGTGTGCAACTTCATGGTTTTTGATATCTTCCATCATTACCATTTCCGACTCAGAGATACCTGAATACATCGTAGCGACAACTTGAAGGTAAAATGCCGCTTCCAGTTGTTCTAAAGCGTAGGCATAATTTAGTATACCAATGTCGCCTTTTCCAAGTGGCACTGATCGCGTTGCGGGTCCTTTTCCTTCAGTTCGTGCATTTGGTAGTGCTTCGAATACTTCCTGACAGCCTGATAATAAAATTCCAGTGGTAGCAATAGCTGCTCCACTGAACTTGAGAAATTTTCTGCGATCGCCTTTGTTTTGGCTCAAAGCAGCATTTGACTCATCTAGTAAAGTTTGTTTTGACATGATGATTGTTTTTAAATGGTTAAAATTATTCGAACAATCAGAGTACCTCAACCCATTATTAGATGGGTAATTTTAAATTCAAAAAAGAATAAAATATATACTAAACTACTCTGATTCCTATCTATAAAACATTAAAAAATAATACCATTTAAAGCCTTTAAGCTCTCTTCCTAAAATTTGCTATATCTTCTAAAAGGGCTTTTAAAGCGTTTAAACTCTTCTTTTTTATATACGAAGTGAGTTATGAGATTGGATTGAGGGATTTAAAATAAAAATTGCCCGAAGGCTTTGAGGCAAAAGATTTGGATATGTAAAAGGAGAATTTGCAAGAGAAATATTCTATTATACACCCTTTTGCAGCAGGTTTTCGCAGAACATGTATGGTTGGGCTAAAAAGTTGCGGAATTACTTAAAAAGAAATAAGGCTTTTTATGTCGATTACTATAACTTCAACTTGCAACTATAACTTTTGACCTATTAAATAAACCAAAATGAAAGAGAATACAAGATTAGTCCAGCTTATCCATCCAGCAAAGGGGAGAAAAGTAGCAGTAGTAGCAGAACCATTCCTGGTTTTGCTGAATGAATTCACTTCTATATACCAGTTAGCTATAAAATCACTTGACTCTGAGGTTTCGGTTCATACGCTTTTGGAGCAACAACTTTCAACTGAAAAGCTGGATTATGATAAAGTTTATTTTGGAACAAGTGATTGGAAATTGTTGCCGTCTTTCGATAATCCGGATGTAGTTTCAAACTGCATGGTATCCGGCACAGGCTTGACACATCACAGCAGCGCGATGAATCGAAATGTCATGCATCAAAGCGAAGCGGGAAACGCCTTGACAGACAGCATGAAGGTTTATCAGTGGGGAGTAGAGGGAGGTAAGCCTTCGAAGGGAGAAATCGGTATTCAGCCTGAATGGTTCTATAAAGGAACTGGTTCTATTCTAAAAGGACATGGTGAGGCCTTGGATGTTCCTGCTTTTGGAAATGATGGTGGAGAAGAACCGGAGATTGCTGGTATTTATATCATAGACAGAAAAGGCCAGCCGATTAGGATTGGGTTTACGACAGGTAATGAATTCTCAGATCATGTCATGGAAAAGCAGAATTACCTCTACCTGGCTCCATCCAAATTGCGTACTTGCTCCATCGGTCCTGAACTCGTTCTTACTGATGAATTTTCGGATTTGAGTGGAAAGGTAAGTGTGTCCCGTGGAGAAGAAGTGCTATGGTCCGCAGACATAAAAACTGGTGAAAACAACATGGCCCACAGCTTGGCTAACCTGGAATATCATCATTTTAAATACCCTGATCACAGACAGCCGCTACAGGGACATGTTCATTTCTTTGGCACAGGAGCCTTCAGTTTCGGTGCTGGTATCGCTTTGCAATCCGGGGATCAGATGAAAGTACAATGGGAGGGCATGGGCCGCAGTCTAGTTAATTCGATAGAAATTGAGGTTAAAAAACAAGAGTTTATACGAGTGAAATCTAACCTTTAAAGTTATTTTTCATTTTGCTGCTGAGCTATTTTTCGTTGTTCTGAAGAAGTTGATCTCTTTAGTATTCAGATAAAACTCTTGAAAAGTACTTGACCCTAAGGTTTCTGGGCGCCAAATTCACCTAAAATTCTTGTCATTATATAATTAATATTGCAATTGGTATTAGCGAAGTATATATTGAAAAATTAGCTTTAAGCAAAATTAATTCATTATATAAAATGAAATTCCCAAATACCCTAAACCTATTAAAAAGTCTCATTATTGTTTCAATCCTGGGGACTATTTTCAAATGTACACCTGACCAACAAAACGATCATACTACTTGGTCGCATTACGGTGGCAGTCCAGATCAATCCAAGTATTTCAATGGTTCACAGATCACCAAGGAAAATGTGAATCAGCTAGAAGTAGCCTGGAATTATCCCATAGAGGATAATAGCTTTTACAGTTTTAGCCCGATTATCGTTGATACCATCATGTATGTGTATGGTAAAAACAACTCCTTGATTGCTCTGAATGCAGTCACTGGAAAGGAGCTCTGGATACATACTGACTTGAGAGGTTTGTCCAGAAGAGGGATAAACTACTGGGAAAGCGAGGACAAGAGTGATAAACGACTTGTCTTCACACTGAATAACTCGCTTCAGGAAATCGATGCACTTACTGGCCAAAGTATCACTGATTTTGGCACTGGCGGATATGTAGATTTACGAATTGGCTTGGATCGCGATCCGACCAGTATTCGCCGAATGCAATCAATGATGCCGGGAGTTATTTTTGGTGATTTGGTGATTTTAGGTTCCGCGCCTGGAGAGACATTTTTTTCTCCACCTGGTTTTGTGAGGGCTTATAATGTGGTCACGGGAAAGTTGGAATGGACATTCCACACGATACCCCAGCCTGGTGAATTTGGATATGACACTTGGCCAAAAGATGCATATAAGTACGTAGGAGCCGTCAATGTTTGGAGTGAAATGACAGTGGACGAAAAGCGCGGTATAGTATTTTTACCTATAGGCTCACCAACATATGATTTCTATGGCGCAGACCGTGAAGGCACAGGTCTTTTTGGGAACTCATTGGTAGCAGTAGATGCCAAAACAGGAAAGCGAATCTGGCATTATCAAACTGTTCATCATGACCTTTGGGATTATGATTTGGCTTCAGCACCACAATTATTGACAATTAATAAGGATGGAAAAGAGATTGATGTGGTCGCAGTAGCGACTAAGCATGGGTTTGTTTTTGTTTTTGATAGAGATACTGGAGAGCCGGTCTTTCCAATTGAAGAAAGACCATTTCCTGCCAGCGAAATGCCAGGTGAAAAAGCTTGGCCTACTCAACCTATACCTGCCGTAATTCCGGATTTTACAAGGCATGAAGTGACGAAGGAAACCTTAAACCCATATTTCTCCGAAGAATTGAAGCAACAGTGGTATGCTCGATTGGATACCGCAAAATCAGGATTGTATATTCCTCCGTCTGATAAATATGAAACCGTTACTATGCCAGGTGCTTTGGGAGGCGCCAGCTATGGGAATACGGGAACAAACCCTGAAAAAGGAATCATGTACATCATGGCCCAAGACTATGCATCAATCTATAAACTTTCAAAAGTAGTTCCGGTAGAGCCGGTTCTTTCGGATGATGAAAAGAATAAAATAAGCACGCTCTACGCGGGGTCTTGTCAGACTTGTCACGGTGAGGAAATGAAAGGAGGAGGAGCTGGTCCCTCGTTAATAAATGTAGGTGCACGGTATTCATATGATGAATTTAAAACCCTGCTTTCGGAAGGCAGAGGAAGAATGCCAGCATTTGTCCATATTGAGGAAGCTACTGTTTTGGCAATGCACCGCTATCTTGGCGGATCACCAAATCGGTTTAGAGGAATGATGAATGCTTCAGAAGCTCCCGAAATTACTGGGCCGATAGTGGCTTCTGGAGGTGTGAACATCCCAGAAGACACAACTCGTGCTGCCCCTTTAGAGGATTATCCAGAAGATGTAATTCACCCTGAGGATAGATACACTACTGCTTACGGTACAGAGTGGCAAGCGCTAACCGCTCCTCCTTGGGCATCTATATTTGCGTATGATCTTAACAATGGAACTATCAAATGGCGTCAACCAATTGGTTTGGATTCTGCTTTCACAAAAGGTGATAAAACCACTGGTGCTCCAAGTGGAACTATAAGAAAAGGAATGGTTATAACTTCTACTGACATCGTTTTTGCTACAGGAAAAGGAGGGATTGTCTATGCATTCGATGCTGATAACGGAAAAATCCTCTGGGAAACTACCTTGGACAACGAATCGACCGGACAGCCTGGAATGTACGTGGTAAATGGAAAGCAATATTTAGTGATCAATGCTTCCAACAGGTTTGACCCTACGAGTTACGATTTCTCCAAAAGGCCTGGGGCTTTGCCAAAAGGATACGTAGTTTATTCTCTGCCAGAATAAATTTTAATAATTCTATAAAGACGAATTCAAACTGTTTCAAACCGATTAAAACTCTTAAACCTATAATGACATGCAAAGTATTTTAACCCTAGTTTTTTCTTTGGTGACGCTCGCAACTTGGGCTCAGCAACCCGTAAAAAGCGAAAGAATAATTCATAATGACCCAGCAAAGTACCGGGAACTATCCGCTGTACATGCAGGGGCTGGTAAAATGGGCTTTACTCAATTGGTTGGGCGAAATGACCTATCTACTAATTTTCTATACCTCCATTCTGGCGAGATTCAAGCCAAATCAGGCATAGGACATCATTTTCACCACTCCATTGAGGAAATGTATATTCTACTCGATGGTGAAGCTGAGTTTACTGTCAATGGACGTACTTCTACACTCAAGGGACCTGTAGCAGTACCCTGCAAGCTGGGAGATGCTCATGCCATTTATAATTCTAGTGATAAACCTTTAAAATGGTTGAATTATGCTGTTTCAGAGAGAAAAGCTCAGGGTGATGCTTTTGATCTGGGTGATACCCGGGAAGGAGCAGACATAGATGAGGTTCCTGTTTTTGTTTCCTACCAATTTGCAAAAGATAAGCTTAAGGCTGAGAATCACGCTTACAGCGGGAATGGGGCTTTAGCCCGTAGAGCTTTTGGTCCAGAAGTGTTCAAAACCAGCTGGAATAGTGTAGATCATTTGGTGATTCCAGCGGGGAAATCTGTTGGCCCGAGGCAATTGGAAGGTATCGAGGAGGTTTATTATGTACTGAAAGGTGAGGGCAAGCTATCCATTGATGGTGTGACGAATGAGATTGCAGCTGATGATGCGTTCACAGGATTGTTGGGAGAAAGTATTTCGTTGGAAAATACGGGTCCTGATGATCTTGAATTGTTGGTCATTGGCGTGTCAGTTTCTGCAGATAAAAGTGCCAATTACTCTGGTGGATCTCTTGAGCCGATAGCTATGGCTTTGCAAATGGATTTTGTGGTTTTGCTAGAAAATGCAGCCGCTTTTGAGAAAATGTATCACTCTATATATGTCCCAGCCATGCTCGTTCAGGATGGATACCTGAGTTCCAAATTACTTCGCCTTTTTCCAGAGGAGAAAGCAAAAGGTATAGAAGCAGAACCAACCGAATTCAATTATCAAATCCAGATATCTTTTGATACCGAAGAGAATCGAAGAAAATGGGTGGCTAGTCCACAGCACCAGATTGCCTGGCCGGCTGCTTCTGAACTAGCAGAGTCATTTAAATGGCGTGGCTATGATGTGATGGGAGAGGATGATCAGCGGTAAGGTTTCAGTCGATTTGGTCTGAGCCAAATCAATATCTAAATTCCTCAATAGTATAGAAATAGAAAAACCTCCAAGAAATGGATCTCTTGGAGGTTTTTTAGGCTTACTGAGGCGGAGTTTATCTCATCTTCATTCTGAGTAAATACTGTTCGGCTGTTATATAAAGTGTTTTTCCATCCGGGGATAAAGCACAATTTGCAGCGGTAGCTCCTTCTAATTTTATCTTCCCTAATAAGTCACCTGATTGATTGAATATCCAGATTCCTCCTGGGCCGGAGGCAAATACATTCCCCTTTTTGTCAATTTTGAATCCGTCACATAAGCCCGGCTCTGAAGCATCGCTGGCATCATGAAAAACTTTTCCGCTAGTTACTGAGCCGTCTTTTGCCAAGTCATATGCATACCATTTCTTTTTGACAGGATCAGAGTTTGACACCAATAGGGTTTTTTGATTTGGGAAAATAGCTATTCCATTTGGCTGATCTATGGAGTCAAGAAGCATAGTTACTTTACCAGTTGGACTCATCATGTATACACCCTGAAAGTCAATTTCCTTTTTTGAATCACTTGCCAGACCATAAGAGGGATCAGTAAAGTATAGATTCCCAGCTTTGGATAAAATTAAATCATTTGGGCTATTTAGCTTTTTACCATCAAAAGAGTCTACTACGGTACGGTAAGTTTCATCTGGGGTTTGGAGGGTAGCGTCCATCTCTGCGATCCGCCGGTCGCCATGCTGGCAAATCCAAAGGTTTCCACCTGGTGAAAGTAGCAATCCATTTGACCCCATGAAGCCACCTCTCTCTTTGGCTTCAGTGTAACCACCTGGTTTTAAATACACTTCCTTTCCGTTTCCTTCAGTCCATTTATAGATGGTATTGGCGGGAATGTCTGAAAATAGAAGCATTTTCTCTTTATCCACCCAAAGCGGGCCTTCTGTAAATTCAAATCCTTCGGCGATCACTTCTACAGTTGCATTCTTTTGAATAATTCGGGCAAGATCCTTAGACAGGAATTCTATAGTCCCTGTAGGCTTAATATTTTGCGCATTGGCCGAATAGAGGATGGCAAAGGCGAACAAGGTTAAAATAGGTTTTTTCATGGGTATAGGTTTATTGTATTTAGGTTTTCTTTGAGAATCTTAGTCTCTTAATTTTTCATTGTCACTTGATATTTAATAAGAATAGGATCTTCGAAATCTCCAAGTTCTCCGATCGACTTTTCTAGCTGTTCAGCATATTTGCCCAGTGCCCCATTTTCCAATGCGTATATCCAATCATCGGTCCTGAGTATGTCGTAGAAATAGCCATCTTTTGCATCTCCTTTTCCATTTGACCAGCCGGCTAATGATTTGAATGCGGTGACTTGATTTGTGTTATGATTGAGGAAAACCTCATGGACAGGGAAAGTACGCATATTCGTAATATCCATTTGAGGGTTTTTTGCAAGCGCAAAGGTTTTAAGACGGAAAATATTCTCAGTATGCCAAATTTTGCCCATGTTGATTACGAAAGGCTGACTTGTAACTGTGGCCTCTAGCTGAGCGCCGTCCATTTTTAAATCATCTGTGGATGGTTTTCTCTCCACGAAATCCAAGCTGGCATAGGGTGTCAATTGGTCATTTTTATATTGGTATATGGTGTCTGAAAATGCATAGTTCAGTAAATAACCCTGTCCCAATTTTGCGAAATCCCCCTCGCTGATTTCTGCAGTCAATGGAGTTGCGCCAATTGGCAATTCGACTGTTTTACCGTCGGAGCTGTCCATTATTTTGTAAAGTTTATACTCCCCATTTTCATCCAATTCCCCAGTATGCATCGGTGCGGTTAGCCACTTGGTTTTTGAAATCTTGGTGAAATACGGAATGAACATTGCCTCTTTATCCAGATTAACTGTCCCAATAAACTCAAAATCAGGAAAGTGGTATTGTTTGATAAGGCCCGCACCAACTGTAATGCTAAGTGTGTCTTGATTTAAATCTATTCCTTGCATGATTTGATATTCCTCAGGACCATTTCCGCTTCTTTCGAAGCTTTTTATATAATTTCCGTTATGGTCAAAAAGGTGGATTTTTGATTCAGGATTGCAAAGAGTAGTATAGACCAAAAACTTTTCGGTGACTTTCAGATTCCAGACACTGCAATTCAGATTTACAGGTTCATCTGCTTTGTTTTTCAGTGGGATAAATTCAATTGAAGTGACCACCTCATCAAATGCGGAGATGTCTGACTCCGAAATTGCGAAAGTCTGAATTTCAGAACCTTCTTCAGAAGATTGGCAACTAAAAAATGAAAATATTAGAATGATGAAAAAGCTGTGGGATGGATTTTTCATGAAATTGCAAGTTTGTTTTATGAGTCGTTTAGTCTTTGAGGGCTAACACCTTCCTTGCTACATACTCGGCACATCTGGCTGCCAATCTGGAAGTTGCTTGATCATGATCAAATGCTGGATTTAACTCCGCAACATCCATTGAAATGAGTTTTTTTGATGAAGCGAGTAATTCGAAAACCTTGAAGGCAAACTCAGGCCGGAAACCCATAGGAGAAGGAGCCGATACTCCTGGGGCAAATGCTGAGGAAAAACCATCCATGTCCACACTGAGATAGATTTTGTCTACTGAGTCAAGGAACCAGAGGATTTTTTCCTGGATTACTTCCCAGTTATTCATCCTGAAATCTTCCATTACCATCCATTTTGCTCCCACACTTTCCGCGGTACTAAAGAGCGATTTTGGATTTACAGAGCGCTGTACTCCCAAACATAAATATTGGAAAGAATCAGGATTTTCTTCAGCTAATTGAAAAAATGGAGAGCCAGAATGTCCTTTGCCATCTAGGGTGGGACGAAGGTCAAAGTGAGCATCCATGTTGATTATACCCAATTTCTGAATTTTGGAAGCAAGGTGCCTGTAAATTCCTCTTCCGTGAGCTAAAGCCAGATCATGTCCACCACCCAAAAGTATAGGGAAATGCTTTGTTTCCAAGAGATTGAAAACAGTCTCTGAAATCAATTTATGGCTGGACTCCATATCATCGTCCTCTGTGTAAATATCACCATAGTCGAAAATTCTACTTTTTTCAGGTAGGTGAAAGGCCAAGGTGCCTAGATTCTTACGTATGGCATTTGGACCTTCTGCAGTTCCCAATCGGCCTTGATTTCTTTTTACACCTTCTTCCCCAGCATATCCTAATATGCCGACTTTGGGGGTGTCTTGCTTATCGTCTTGATTCAGGTCTTTGACAGAGATAGTTGCCTGATGCCAGTATTCAATTTCTTCGGATTTTCTTCCTGACCAAAGTGAAGGATTAGGGTTTTGATGCAGCATATTGATGATGGTATTATTTTATAGTAACTTAAAAAACGCGATTTGATACTTAAGATACCAGAAATTATGTATTTGGTTTTTAGGTAGTATTCAAATTTTCAGTTAGATCGTATCAGTAGGTTATGAAAGAATATAGAATTCCTCAAAAAGAGAAGATTGATTTGGACGCTTTCAATGAGCCAGAGGGTGCAGTTTATACCTATGCAGATTACCTCAAATGGGATTTTGAGGAAATCGTTGAGCTAATCAAAGGGAAAATTTTTGCAAAAGCCGCAGCTCCGAATCGTAGGCATCAAGAGGTGTCAGGGAGCATTTACTTAGAAATTGCTAATTTTCTAAAAGGCCATTCCTGCAAAGTATATTCGGCTCCATTCGATGTGCGCTTTTCCAGAAATCCTGAGTATTCGAAAACAGATTCAGTTGTCCAACCGGATATTTCTGTGATTTGTGATCTTGGCAAATTGGACGATAAAGGCTGTTGGGGAGCTCCGGATTTGGTTGTTGAGATTCTTTCTCCGGGAAATAGCCGAGTGGAAGTTCAAAATAAATATGACTTGTACGAGGAATATGGGGTGAGAGAATACTGGGTGGTTCATCCTACCGACTGTACTGTTTTGATCTATACCTTGGTCGAGGGTAAATTCCAGCCGTCTAGACTTTTTACTTCAGGAGACCAAATCAAATCGATTGTGCTTCCTGGGTTTTCGCTTGATCTGGAAGCTATTTTTGAAGGATAAGAAATTAATGAATCACGTTAAAACGTTATCCTGCTTCTCCAGAAGCAGGATTTCAAGAATCTAGATCTAAAATCTCCTCATCCACGAGATTAGGAATAGTAACTTTTAACCCTGGATTGCGTTCCATTTCTCGCTGAATTGCTTCCAAAGAACCAGAATTCCTAGCCCAGGCACGTCTGGCAATTCCGTTATTCACATCGTAAAAAAGCATGGATTTAAGCTTTCGCTCCGCATCTTCTGAGCCATCCAGCACCATTCCAAAACCTCCATTCATCACTTCACCCCAGCCAACTCCGCCTCCATTATGGATCGAAACCCAAGTGGCACCACGGAAGCTATCGCCAATTACGTTATGAATAGCCATGTCGGCTGTGAACTTGCTTCCATCGTAGATATTGCTCGTTTCGCGGTATGGAGAATCAGTTCCGCTGACGTCGTGATGATCTCGACCAAGAACGATTGGAGCTGAGATTTTGCCGGATTGTATCGCATCATTGAAAGCTTTAGCAATTTTTGCTCTTCCTTCCGCATCAGCGTAAAGAATCCTAGCCTGAGATCCCACTACCAGTTTGTTCTTTTCAGCTTCCTCAATCCAAGTGATATTATCTTGCATTTGCTGTTGGATAGAAGCAGGAGATTCTTGCATGATTTCTTTCAAAATATGAGCAGCTATCTTATCTGATTTTCTCAAATCTTCAGCTTTTCCAGAAGTACAAACCCAGCGGAAGGGACCAAATCCAAAATCAAAACACATGGGACCTAAGATGTCTTGTACATAGGAAGGATAGCGAAAATCAATTCCATTTTCTGCCATCACATCCCCTCCAGCCCGAGAAGCTTCCAGCAAGAAAGCATTTCCATAATCGAAAAAGTAGGTTCCTTTCTCCACATGCTTGTTAATTGAATCAGCATGGCGTCTTAAGGTTTCCTGAACTTTAGCCTTGAACTCTGCGGGATTTTCTGCCATCAGTTGATTGGATTCTTCGAAAGTTAGGCCAACAGGGTAATAACCCCCAGCCCAAGGATTATGAAGGGAAGTCTGATCAGATCCTAGTTCCACGAAGATATTTTCGGCATCAAATCGCTCCCATACATCAACAATATTTCCAATGTAAGCGATGGAAACCACCTCTTTATTTCGCTTGGCCAGCTGAGTTCGGAGTACCAATTCATCCAGATTCTCTAGCAATTCATCTACCCAACCCTGCTCATAACGCTTCCTGGCTGCAGATGGATTGACCTCTGCACAGATGGTAATGCAACCTGCGATATTTCCGGCTTTTGGTTGAGCGCCACTCATTCCGCCAAGACCTGCGGTCAAAAAAATCTTACCCGCTGGCTTTTCTCCAGTTTTCAGTTTTTTGCGAAAAGCATTCATCACCGTGATCGTCGTCCCGTGCACAATTCCCTGTGGACCGATATACATAAAAGAACCCGCAGTCATCTGTCCGTATTGAGTCACACCGAGCGCGTTGAATTTCTCCCAATCATCGGGTTTGGAGTAATTTGGAATCATCATTCCGTTCGTAACAACCACTCTCGGAGCTTCTTTGGAAGATGGAAAAAGCCCCATTGGATGACCTGAGTAAATATGTAAAGTTTGCTCCTCCGTCATTTCTGAGAGGTATTTCATCACCAAAAGGTATTGGGCCCAGTTCTGGAAAACTGCCCCATTTCCACCATAAGTAATCAACTCTTCGGGATGCTGAGCAACGGCCGGATCTAAGTTGTTTTGGATCATCAGCATGATAGCAGCTGCCTGCTGACAGGTTGCTGGATACTCCTCAATCGGCCTCGCATGCATCGCATATTCAGGCATGAACCTATACATGTAGATTCTCCCAAAATGCTTCAGTTCAATAGAAAATTCCTCCGCCAATTCCGCATGCCATTCCTTTGGAAAATAGCGTAGTGCATTTCTCAAAGCCAGTTTTTTCTCATCTAGGGAAAGAATATCCTTGCGTTTTGGAGCATGGCTTAGGGAGTTGTCACGTTCTTTTTTAGCAGGAAGTAAAGAGGGAATGCCTTGGGATATTTGCTCTTGGAAAACCATTATAATTACGATTTATGATTTACGAATTACGAGATCAATCGGAACTTCAGTCGTAATTCAATAATCTGAAGTCATATGTTTATAGTCTAAAATCTTGAGTCTTGGGTCTAGGGTCTTGCTTCTAATGTCTTATGTCTAAAGTCTCACGTCTTTTCTCCTCTTTTCCACACCTGCTCTGGTTTCAACTTACCTTGTTGATAAAGGATTTCTTGGAAATTATCTGTTGAGAAAAGGTTGAAATCAGCCAATAATCCTGTTTTCAAGACCCCTCGATCTTCTAATCCTAAAGCTGCGGCAGCGCGGAAAGTCAATCCTGAAAGAACTTCTGCAGTACTTAATTTTTCGAAAGTTGCCAAAATGGATGCCTGAGTTACCAAGTCGCCCATAGGAGCCGAACCTGGATTCCAATCGCTTCCGATTGCCAAAGAACCACCTTGATCTAAGATTTTACGGACGGGACTAAAAGCACAACCCAGTCCGATTGACGCGCCTGGAAGAGCAACTGCAATTGTTTCGGAATTAGCTAAAAGGCCAATTTCCCTTTCTCCAGATGCCTCTAAATGATCGGCGGACTTCGCATTGAATTTAACAGCAATTTCAGATCCGCCACTGGTAAACTGATCGGCATGTATAGTAAGATCAAAGCCTAAATCGATAGCCTTTTGGTAATAGCTTTCTATTTCTTCCAGTGAAAATGCACTTTTCTCAATAAAAGAATCAATTCTGTTTGTGAGGTTTTCTGACTTCAAAATGGGAAAAAGCTCCTGAGAAATCAATTCCAGATATTCCGCATTTGTTCCGGCAAAATCACGTGGTTTCATATGAGCGGCAAGGCAAGTTGAGATCAGATCGGCTTTTGTTTGAGCATTCGCGTCTTTGATAGCGAGAAGCATCTTGAGTTCTTCGGCTACATTGAGTCCATAGCCACTTTTCACTTCTATAGTCGTCACGCCTTCGCTGAGATGTCTATTTGCATTTTCAACGGTTTTCTCAGCAAGCTCTACTTGAGTTAGTTTCCGAGTTTGAGTTACCGTGTCCCAAATGCCACCACCAGCTTCTGCGATTTCCAGGTAGGATTTACCAGCATTTCGCATTGCAAAATCCCTAGCTCTAGTGCCTCCAAAGCAAATATGTGTATGACAATCGATCCAACCTGGAAGGACCACAAAATCACCTTCTAGTTCTATGATTTCAACATCGTGAGACTTGGCTTTTTTCAAAAGTTCAGTAAAACTTGTGACTTCCAGAATCTTTTCATCTTGTATCAAAATCCCAGCATTTTCTAAAATTTCCAGTTGCTCGTCTTTCAAAGCTCCTTTGTGTGGGAGATGATTCAGTGTTAGAAGTTGAGTTATTGGGCCGATTAACTTTTGCATGACTTGGTTTTTATAACAGTTTCCAATGATTTCCCGCAGATTAACGCTGATAAGGACGCAGATTTAATTTGCTGATTTTAATAATTGATATATGACTATCAGCGCATTTTTTCTGCATAAATCAGCGGGCTAGTTATTTAACAATTAAATATTTCACTCCACTCTGTCTCAAAAGGCAACCCTTCTTTTTTCGCAACCTTATTTGCAATTTCGATCAATTCGCCACTTTGAATCATCTCAATCGCCGCTTCCATATCCTCGGTCATCACTCGATCCTTAATTACAGGAGTTATACTTTTTCTGACATGGGCATGAATCGCAGTCATTACTTTTCCTGATTTCAAGGGAGCATGGAAATCCATAGCCTGAGCAGCATAAAACAACTCAATCCCTAATATTTTCTCCACGTTTTCAATTACCCGTAAAGCTTTTCTAGCTCCTATCGAACCCATACTCACATGGTCTTCTTGTCCAAGTGAGGTAGGGATGCTATCCGCAGAAGCAGGGAAACAAAGTCCTTTGTTTTCAGAGGCTAAAGCTGCTGTAGTGTATTGCGGAATCATCAAACCGGAGTTCAAACCAGTTTCTTTCAAAAGCAATTTTGGTACTCCAGGCGTGTCACCCTCAAGGGAAAGATAGATTCTGCGATCAGAAATATTCCCTAATTCCGAAGCTGCAAGACAGGCATAATCCAATGGCAAAGCGATAGGTTGACCATGGAAACTTCCACCCGAAATCGTGTGATCTTCGCTGAATACTACTGGGTTGTCCGTTACGGAATTGATCTCTGTTTCTATGGCATCTTTCAAATGCAACCAAGCATTTCGCGAAGCACCGTGAACCTGCGGCATACAGCGTAAAGAATATGGATCCTGAACTCGAGCGCAATCCAAATGTGAATTGACTATTTCTGATTCATCAAGCAAGTTCAGAATCGTCTGAGCTACATGCTGATTCCCTTTAAATGGCCTTATCTGATGCAATTCAGGCGAAAAAGGTTTGATTGATCCCATCAATCCTTCTATCATCATCGCACCGGTGATATCAGCATGAACCAGCAGATTATGCAGGCGATCAACGATTTTTACGCCGTAGGCCGCCATGAATTGAGTGCCATTTATTAAGGCTAAGCCTTCTTTCGGGCCCAGGGAAAGGGCTTTTACTCCAAGCTTTTCAAAGAGTTCTGAAGTTTTGACAATGCTACCTTCATAATGCACTTTTCCCAAACCTAATAACGGTAAGAACAAATGCGAAAGTGGAGCTAAATCTCCAGAAGCACCTACAGAACCTTGGATTGGGACGACAGGGATTACTTCTTTTTCCAGCATCCAAATCATTCGATCCAAAGTTTCCAATCGAATTCCAGAAAATCCCTGAGCTAAAGCCTGAAGTTTTAGCACAAGCATCAATTTAGAAATTTCAATCGGGACCGGTTCCCCCAATCCGACGGCATGACTTTTCAAAAGGTTTTCCTGAAGTGTCTGCGTGTCAGCAGCTGAGATTTTGCTGGTGCAAAGAGGTCCAAATCCTGTATTGATTCCATAGACTGCTTTTTCACCTTTGGCGATGTTTGCAACTGCCAAAGCAGAGGCTTTTATTATTTCTTGGGTTTCAGGGCTGAGAACTCCTTTTATTTCTTTCCTTGCCAGCTTTAAAGCGATTCCGACAGTCAGTTGGTCTGTTCCGTAGTTGAAGGTTTCCATTACTAGTTGGGTAAATATTCTAGGGTCTTTACAAAGATACCAAGCACGAATGATAAGTTTTGATATCAATATTGTCATGATTTGATACCTTTGAGGCATCATGGAATTAAGACATTTGAGTTATTTCAAAGCAGTTGCAGAGGAATTGAATTTTCGAAAGGCAGCCGAACGGCTATTTATTTCCCAGCCAGGATTGAGTAGACAAATCAAGCAATTGGAAGAAATGCTGGAGGTAAAACTTTTTGAGCGGGATCAAAAGCATGTGGAGCTGACCGCTGCAGGAGTATTTTTTAAGAATGAAGTTGACTTCGTCCTGAATCATCTGGATCTTACCCGAAGTCAATTGAAGTTAATAGCGGAGGGGAAAATTGGTGAACTTCGAGTTGGCTTTTTAGGGTCAGCGTCCAATCAGGTTTTGCCGGATTTGCTTTCAAAATTGAATTCTCAACAACCATTGATCAGCACGAGTTTGGAAGAGCTTAGTAACGCTGTTCAAGTGGAAATGATAGAAAAAGACAAGTTGGATCTGGGTTTTGTAAGGTTGGCGTCGGTGCCAAGTGATCTCGAAATGAAGGTGGTTTTGAGGGATAGTTTTTCATTGGTAGTGCCGAAGGATCATCCTATTAATGCAGCGGAATTTCATTCCGTAAATCAGTTTAAGGATGAGTCTTTTGTACTTTTTTCCTCAGATTATAGCAATCTATATTACGAGCAGATTATCGGCATTTGTCGTGACGCAGGTTTTTCGCCTAAGATCAGGCATAGGTCTGTGCATGCGCTGACAATTTTCAAATTGGTGGAAAATGGGATGGGAGTGGCAATTGTACCAACTTCTTTAAAGGAAGGATATGAACTTAATGTCCGATTTATGCAGATTCCGCATATTCCGCAATTCACGGAGCTTTCCGCAATTTGGAAGGCGGAAAACAGAAATCCTGCGCTTCGCCAAGTGTTGCCTTTGATTTAGGTAAATCCTTAAATTGAGCCATTAAAGCCAAATGTCGGGTGAATGTCGGGTCAAAACCGAGCCTATTACGCCTTAAGTCACAATCCAATCAGAGAAATTGCCATGGTAAATCAAAACATACATATTATGAAACAACCAGAACTTGGCAAGCGGATCTCTGAAATGAGAAAGGCAAAAGGATTGACTCAGGAAGAGTTGGTCGAACTCTGCAACCTGAATGTGCGGACCATACAGCGCATAGAATCAGGAGAAGTGACTCCGAGGAGTTACACGATCAAGGCATTATTTGAAGCGTTGGGTTTTCAAGGCATACCGGAGCAATTAGTAACTCAGCCTGCTAAAGCTCCTTGGGTTTTATACTTGGGGTTTGCTGCGGGCATCGTCTATTTCTTCGCTTCGATCTTCGAAATCAGCATGGAGGCTGAATATGTTGCTGGAGAATACTCCTTTAAAATGATTGGTTTTATTCTGGCAAAAAGTGCCAGTTTTATCGGATATTCCATATTTATTTATGGCTGGATCAGGCTAGTGGCTTTTTATAAAAATGAGCTATTGAAATATGCTTTATTGACCATGCTTTCCTTCACTGTGATTTGGTATGTGACAGATATGGTAGCCATGATATCGCTCGCTTTTGAAATTAGTGATTATTATTTTGTCAAAATCAGTTCATTCGGCTTTGCGTATGCATTTATTGGGATTGGATTTTTAGGCTACAAAAATAGATTTTCTTCCATCCCTATGGTGATTGGAGCCTTAACTTTAGTTGCAGGGGTGTTATTGTTTTCGGGAATAGGCGCACTTTTAGCCTTGATTCCTTTGACTTTGGCAGAATTGGGGCAAATTGGTTTGATGATTTATTGGATTCAAAAAATCGGGGGGACCAGTTCTCCCGATTCTACTTTTAGTTCTCAAGTGACAGCTTGATTCTTTCTTTTACCGATTTCAAAATCTCTGCGTTTTCAGGACTTGAGGTCTCGATTTCAAGAATCTTTGGGTGAAGAGAATCTTCAAAAAAGTCTTGTAGCGATGATTCCAGTTCTTCCTGATTCACCACTTTGGAATAGAAAAAGCCAAACTCAGTAGCCAGATGCTGTGCAGTAAGTTTTTGTTTTGTTTCAAAATATTCTTCCAACTCAGGTTGGTTTTTTGGTCCGTCGATCAGTCGAAAAATCCCGCCTGCGTGGTTGTTGAGCAGAATAATCCGAAGATTCGGCATCGCGTAATTATGCCAAAAGGCGTTGCGATCATAGAAGAAAGCCATGTCTCCAGTAACTAAGGTAACGATATCCTTGGTGGTAAAAGTACAACCGACGGCAGTGCTATTAGACCCATCGATGCCACTCGTTCCGCGGTTACAAACGATTTCTTGACTTCTTTTTCCCAACAAATTCAAATAACGAACGGCCATGCTATTGGCTACATGGATTTTTGAAGGGGTGGGAGTTTTACTCAAGCAGTAAGCCAAAGCTGGATATTCCCCAAAAGCTTGTTTTCCTAAGGTTTGCAGGATTTTCTGGCCAGTGGATTTTTCTAACCAATGCCAAGCCTGATAAAACTCATTATTTTGGGCTCCAAGATTCTGGCTGAGCCAGTGCAGGAAGAAAGCCGGAGAAGCGGCAATTTTCCTCGTCAGTCTCTGGAAGGTGTCTTTTGCATTTCCGTCCTCCTGAACATGCCAATGCGATGCTTGAGTTTTTCTTAAGAAAAGTTTGAGTGATTTGGAAATGATTGATTTACCAAAGCTGATAATCAAGTCCGGCTTTAAACCTTCCGAAAATGCTTCATTTCCCAGCCAATGATCGTGGAATGAAATTGTTTGATCGGACTGCAAATTGCTGATAGTGTCAGTGACGATTACTACTTTTTGCTTGATAGCAAGCTGATCAAGCAAGTTTTGTAATTGAGGTTCAGGTCGTTGTTGCCCAGGAATGATCAATACTCTTTGCACAATCTCTAGTCTGCTTTTGAGCTTAATGAGAGATTCATCGGTAGGCTGGGTTCTACTTTTCACTGAATTGAAAACATGCGGTTTCTCAGGAAAAACTATTTTTTCGTCTTTAGCAGGATAGAAAGGTTCTCTCAGTGGAATATTGATATGAACTGGCCCAGCAGGAAATTGCTTTGCAAGATTAACCGCTTCATTTACGATCCTGGATGAGTGCCAAAGTATATCTGGATTGCTGACTGTATCAGGCAACTGAAAGCTTCCTTTTACATGCTTTCCGTACACTCCAGGCTGGAAAATCGTCTGTCCATCGTATTGATCGATCCACTCTGCAGGTCGATCTGCAGTCAGAATCAACAAAGGAATCTGCTGAAAAAATGCTTCAGCTACAGCGGGGAAATAGTTAAGTGCTGCCGAGCCACTAGTACAGACCAAAGCAACAGGTTCTTCCAATTGCTGAGCCATGCCTAAGGCTATAAAAGCCGCAGAGCGCTCGTCAGAGATGGTCCTGGCATGGATATCCGGATGCCTAGCAAAGGCAATAGTCAACGGAGCACATCTCGAACCAGGCGAAAGAATTGCGTTTTCGATGCCTTTTTTGGCACAAATGGCCACTAATTCTGTAATCTGGGAAAGAATCAAGCGCTTGGATTTTGGATGAATTTACCGATGATTTGACACTTGAGTTCAGTTTCTTCCCATTCTTTTTCAGGATCAGAATCTTCGGTGACTCCCGCACCTGCATACAGCGTAGCTTCGTTGTCATGAAGACTGGCAGTTCTCAGGTTGACATAAATAGAAGTTTCTCCTTGAATATTTACAGGGCCTAAAAATCCAGCGTAAAAGGAGCGGTCAAATCCTTCAAACTCTTGGAGGAAATTGTGAGCTTCGGATCTAGGCATACCGCAAACTGCGGAAGTAGGATGGAGCAGGCCTAGCATGATGGATCCAAGCTCAGGGAATCCAGTTTCCTGCATGTCAATTCTAAAATCTGATCGTAGATGGAGAAGATTCCCTGCCAGAACTGTCTTTGGGCCGTGCTCTTCGTACTCACGCAGTCTGATTTTTTTGAAGCAGGAGACGATGTATCGACTTACTAAAGCTTGTTCCTCAATTTCCTTTTGTGTCCAAGCAACTGATTTTAGAGGGTTGTCTCCAGTAGCTTTTTGTGTGCCTGCAAGGGACATGGTACAGAAAATATTTCCTTTTGTCTCGATCAATGTTTCAGGCGAAGCGCCTATCCAAGTGCCTACATGAGGTAGGTGAAAGAAGTTTATGAAGGCATTTGGATAGGCTTCCATCAAGCTAAGCAAGGTGCAACCCAGGTTGAAATTTGGTGGAATAGTTATAGTTTTGGTTCGCGCAGGAACTACTTTTTCAAGTTTATTTTCCTGAATTGCCTTAATTCCTTCTTTTACCAGTTGGGTGAAGTGTTCTTTATTTTCGCTCAGTTTTGAAGTCTTTACTTTACTAACCAAGGTTTGATTGATCAGCAATTCTCTGATTTCATTAGGGGAAAGCCTTTCTTGATTTTTCAGTTGGATTTTAGCCCATTCAGGAAGATCCTCTGTAGAAAGTGGTTTTTCAAGGTCAAAGGAAAAATATTTGTTGGCCTTTATGAAGTAGGCTTTTTGGTCCGCTTGGTCGGCAAATGGATGTACAATAAACCCTGGCTCCAGATTTTCTAACGCTAAACCCACCTTAACAGGCGCAGATGTGTCATTTAAGACGATTTCAACCGTATTTGATTTTGGTTTTCGCCAAATGGCAAAAGAACCGCTAGAAGTCAACCCCAACTGAAGTAAAAGTTGAAGTATTTCTGATTTTGTATGATTTGTAGCTACGTTAGTATGCATTACTTTTTGTCTAAAATCGCCATTGTGATCCTGCTGATGCAACAAAGCTGACCTTGCTCATTTGTAATTTTAATCTCCCAGATTTGTGTGCTTTTTCCAATGTGAATAGGTTTGGTTATTCCGGTGACTAATCCAGACCTAACGCCTTTTAGGTGATTTGCGTTTATTTCCAGCCCTACACAAATTTGTTTTTGTAAATCAATGGTAAGTGAAGCTGCCACACTTCCAAGAGTTTCGGCGAGCACTACGTTGGCGCCTCCATGTAACAAGCCTATGGGTTGTTTTGTTCTTTCATCCACAGGCATTGTAGCGCTCAAGTAATCATCACCAACTTCAGTAAATACTATACCCAAATGATCCGTCATCGTGTTTTTTCCATTCTGGTTGATTTGATTCAATGAAGGCTTTTGGGAGAATACCATGAATTTTAATGTAAATGAGTTTTCTTTGGGGTGACGACAAAAATAAAGAATCTTGAATCGAAAAAAAATTTACTTAGTTAGGCACGGTCAAACTGATTATAATCTCAAAGGTGTAGTGCAGGGAAGTGGAATTGATGCTCCCATCAATGAGAATGGCAGAAGGCAGGCAGCGGCTTTTTTTGAAGCTTACAAAGATATCCCGTTTGATCAGGCATATTATACCGGACTACAGCGAACAAAGCAGTCTATTCAATCTTTTTTAAACTTAGGTATCCCGGCTATTTCTACTACAGATTTGAATGAGATTTCTTGGGGTGATTACGAAGGACTTCCTATGTCACCTGAAGAAAGTAAGTATTATCAACACATGCTGGACCAATGGCAAAAAGGCAATCTTGATTATTGCATTGCAGGAGGGGAAAGCCCCAATATTGTAGCAAAGCGCATGCAAAGAGGAATTGATGCGATCATTGCCGGGCCGGGTGAGACAATTTTAGTCTGTATGCATGGACGTGCGATGCGGATTTTCTTAAGCTTGATAATGAAGCAGGATTTGTGTCACATGGACATGTTTGAGCACAAAAATCTGTGTCTGTATTTGATCGAACAAAAAGTAGATGGGACGTTTGAATTACTGAAAAGAAACGATACTGAGCACCTTAAGGAGCTGTAGCATTTCGTTTATCGTTTTTTTCCTTTTTCTGACTTTCTTCGAAGGCAGATAAGTAGGTGTTCAATGACTTTTTGTTAGCGGTCATATCGATCAACCTGAAGGCAATATCCTGAAGCTTTATTTCTCTGTCTTTTTGTAGCGAGACCAGAAACTGTCCGAGAAAACATACATCAAATTCACACTCTGGAATGTCAATTATTAGTGCTAGTTCCGAATTGCCCGAATAGGTTTTCGTTTTGAAATCGGAAGAAAATTGAGACTGAATATCCTTTAGAGAGGTGTTCAGAGATTTTAATTCTTTTGATTTGAATAGGACCAAAAAAGTTTTGGGTTCGGTCTCTTTCGCAAATACTGAAAGGGAGAGAAATAAGGTGATTGTTAGAATTCCAAGACTTTTCATAGTTGACAATATAGAAAATTATCTACGAGGAAAACAAAAAAGTAGATCAAAAAGAAACCCCAAGTTATTAGCTAGGGGTTTCTTTGAACTTATATTTTTTAAGGTCTGGACTTAAGCTTTTGCTTTAGTTGACTTAGTTGCTCTTTTTTTCTTTGGTGCTACTTCCTCTACGATCTCATCTTCCACACCTGCAAGGATTCTACCGCAATGCTCACAAACGATCAGTTTTTTCTTCTCGCGGATATCAGCCTGTCTTTGTGGAGGAACTGTATTGAAACATCCGCCGCAAGCTCCTCTTTTTACCAATACTACTGCAAGACCATTCTTTGCGTTAGCTCTGATTTTGGTATAAGATTTTATAAGTCGCTCATCAACTTTTTTAGTTGCTTTTTCACGATCGTTTTTAAGTTTTGCTTCTTCAGATTCGCTTTCAGATACAATCGAAGTCAATTCGCTGTTTTTCTGATCCAAATCTTTCTGACGGTCCTTCTTCACTGCGCTTAATTCCTCCAAGTCAACTTTCTTGGTGTCAATTCTATAACCAGCCTCAGTGATTTTTTTCTTAGCTACCTGAATCTCTAGATCTTGAAGTTCAAGCTCTTTAGTGATTGCATCATACTCGCGGTTATTGCGAACATTCATCTGCTGCTCCTGATACTTTTTGATCAGTTTCTCAGATTCCTTGATGCTTTCTTTAAGCGCCTTTATTTCGTTTTCAAAAGAATCTATTTCACTTTGAAATTTCTCCAATCGAGTTTCATAACCAGCAATTTCATCTTCAAGATCCTGAACCTCTTCTGGAAGAGCTCCGCGGACTTTAATGATGGCATCTAGTTTTGAATCTAAAAGTTGAAGGTTGTGAATAGCTTCGAGTTTCTGTGCTACTGTACTTTCCATGTACTATCGGTAGGATGTGGGATTTGTAACTACTTTTGTCAAATAGAGTGCAATATTAGGAAAATTTTGTGACAAAAACTCCCTGAGTAATTCTTTTGTGAAAATTTCGCTCTCATAATGTCCGATGTCACAAAGAATTAACGCTCCGTCAGCATCAAAAAACTCGTGGTACTTCACGTCAGCGGTGATAAAAACATCTGCGCCAGCTCTTTTTGCATCATTCAATAGGAAAATTCCAGCGCCTCCGCAAACTGCTACTTTTTTGATTTTTCGGGGGATTAAACTTGTATGTTTTATTACTGTCAAATTCATTTTGGCTTTCAAATAATCTAAAAATTCCTCTCCATTCATCTCATTTGGAAGGATTCCAATCATTCCAGCTCCTACTTCTTGATTTTCATTTTCAAGACTTTGGACATAGTAAGCAACTTCCTCATAAGGATGAGCTTGGCGCATTTTACCTAGGACTTTTGGGAGAAGGTGATTCGAAACCAGTACTTCTACCCTGATTTCAGCCTCTTCTTGGGCTTTTTCACGTTCACCTAAGGTAGGGTTCGCTTTAGCCGAAGGCGTAAAAGTCCCGGTACCTTTGACTTGAAAGGAGCAATCCGAATACTCACCTATTTTGCCCGCCCCTGCTGCATATACAGTTTGAAGTACCTTTTCTTTTCCTGGCTCTGGCACGAAAAAGACAAGTTTGCTCAGCAATTGCTTTTTTGGCTGTAAAATCTTGGTTTCGAAAAGACCTAATCGATCGGAAATCCGCTTATTTACTCCGTAAGAAACATGGTCCAAGTTGGTGTGGATAGCATAGATCGCTATGTCGTTTTTTATTGCTTTGATGATCGTACGCTCTACATAATTTTTACCGGTTAGACTTTTTAGTCCTTTGAAAACAATCGGATGATGAGCCACAATTAAATTAGCTCCCAGCTCTAGGGCTTCTTCTACTGTGGCTTCTATGCAGTCGAGGGAACAAACAATTCCAGTTACTTCTGCGCTTCTGTCACCGGTGATCAAGGTGGCATTATCGTATGACTCCTGATAGGATGGAGGGGCGATTTGCTCTAAGTAGGAAATCACATCGCTAATCTTGTATCCCATATTTTTTCTGTTTATTTGATCAAAAATAGTAATTCTGGAATGCGCTGGTACGCTTTTTTGCTTTATCCTTTTGCTTTATTATACGACCTAGTCACTCGACTTCGAAATTGGTTTTTCGATATGGGCTGGCTAAAAAGTGTTCCTGCCCCAATGCCAACTGTAGTAGTTGGGAATTTGAGTGTAGGTGGGACTGGTAAAACTCCTATGGTAGAATACCTGATCAGAAAGCTTCAGGATCAGGGTAAAGTAGCAACTTTGAGTAGGGGGTATGGTCGAGAGACAAAAGGATTTCTTAAGGCTGGCGAACAAATTACTCCTCAGGATATTGGCGATGAGCCCTTTCAGATTTATCAAAAGTTTGGCAATAATATCTCGGTTTTTGTTGGGGAAGATCGAGTTAAAGCACTTGAGAAAATAGCTTCAGAAACCAAGGTTCCAGAATTGGTGATTTTAGATGATGCCTATCAACATCGCTATGTGAAAGGGGATTTGACTATTCTTTTGACTACCTATCAGCAGCCTTTTTTCTCTGATTATCTTTTGCCCATGGGACGATTGAGAGAGAGCAGGTCAGGTGCAAAAAGAGCAGATGTTATTATCGTCACAAAAAGTCCAGAAGAGCTTTCAGAGTCTGATAAGAGAAGGTTGATAGGTTCTGTTTCACCTTACAAAAGACAGGAAACTCCAGTACTTTTTTGCTCTATTTCATACGGTGAACCTAAACCATTATGTAATCCATCGCCTTTTTTCCAGAAAATCATCTTGCTAACTGGTTTGGCAAATGATCGGCCGCTTGTAGAATTTGTGAGGGAGAAATATGAGTTGTTGGAAGTGATGCGATATCCTGATCACCATGATTATTCTCAAGCTGATTTTGATAAAATTCAAGCCATGTTTAAGCAACTGGAATCCCAAAATCCCGTTGTACTTACGACTGAAAAAGATGCCGTGAAAGTTAAATCTAGTGCACCCAAAGGATTTCTGGAAGAAATTCCGATTTTTGTGCTACCCATAGAAATGAGTTTTTCAGCTGATGACGAGCTTACTTTGGTCCAACTAATCCAACAAAAAGTCTTCAAAAAAGGCAAAAGCTAAGTGAATATACGGATACTCGGTTTCATATTTTTCTTAATTGTAGGGAGTCTAACCTCCACTTTTGCGCAGGTGATTGCCCCTCCGACACGGAAAAACCCAAATCAGCAGAGAAGTGAAGAACGAGTCCTTCCTGTTGAAGAGGAGGAGACTGAAGGTAGGAGATCATTGCTGGATGATAGCACCAGGATGGTTTATGGACCTACGACCAGTTTGTACTTTTTTGAAAAAGATATCAAGAGAAACAACCTGATCCTATATCCTCTGGATACTGCCTTGAATAATTTTCATAATTATGATCCCGTTGCTAAAAGTAACTGGAAGTATCAGGATCTGGGAAATATTGGAAGTGCAGCCAAGCCGATTTTCTATGAGATTCCGGATGTTATAGGAACTAGGTCTGGGTTTTCGGTTTACGATTTATATTATCACGCCCCAGAAGACAATAAGTATTTCGATACGAAATCACCTTTTACGGAGATGTCTGCTTTTTTTGGAGGTGGTCAACGGAATATGCTTGATCTAGCTTTTGCCAGAAATATCAACCCAAGGTGGAACGTAGGGTTTAATTTTCATACCATTCGTGCTAGAAAGACGCTGAATCCCAATGCCCGTGACGATAATATGGTGGTACAGAACTCTTATTCTTTGCATACCAATTACCGGTCAGAAAATGGGAAATATTGGTTTCTAGGTAATTTTTCCAGAATGCTCCATAAAGTGAATGAGATCGGGGGCATCATTCCTCCAGAGGAGGATAGCACCTCGGTGTATTTCACTTATGAAGATGCGAAAGTATGGCTTAGCAACACCCAAGCGAGTGATCTGCGTCAAGAATATAGATTCTATCATGAATACAGTGTTCGTGATGAATTGCAGATTTATCACATTTTCGATCAGAAAAATAAGGACTTTACCTTAACTGCAGCATTAACTGGAAGTGATTCATTTTTTTACCCAAGCGAAAGATTAAATGCACAGAAAGATAGTACTCAAGAAGTCACCACAAGGAATTATAGCGACTTCAAGGAATGGGGTAATGAAGTAGGTTTTAAGGGTAGTTTCAAGGGCTTTTATTATAATGCTCACGGAAAATTCAGGGCAGGTAGAATGGAAAGCACTTTTTATCCTGATAAAAACAACTTCAATGAAGTTTATATTGGTGGGGAGCTGATTGGAAAGATATCAGAGAAGTGGTCTATCAGTGCGGATGGAGAATACTTGATTCCAGGTGCTTTTAGACTTCATGGTCTGTTTATTTCGCCATGGCTCGAAGTGGATTACACCAAGGCTGTTTACAAGCCTACCGCAATGCAGCAGATGTATTATGGAAATCACTATCAATGGGATAATGATTTCAACAACATAGGTGTAGATCAAGTCAGGGGTGTGTTCAAATTGGATTTTAATAAGATCAAACTTAGGCCCTCACTCACGATCAATCGAGTAAATAATTACGTTTTCTTCAATCAAGGCAGGGAAGCGGAGCAGGCTAGCGGAGAAGCTTTTATGTTGATCCCAGGGCTGAAGTCCAGCATTAGAGTTGGTCAGAAATTCCAATGGGATACTGAAGTTATTTTCACCCAGATCTCAGGTGAGTCCAGTGATAATTTTAGGATTCCTCAGCTCTATGCAAATACTAAATTCTATTTCGACAGCCCCATGTTTAATGAGAATGTTTATGTCCAGCTTGGGCTTGATATACGATACCATTCGGATTATTACGCAGAGGCATATAATCCTTCTACCCAGCAATTTTATCTGCAGAATGACTTCAATGTTTATGCTTATCCCATTGCCGATATTTTCCTTGATTTCCGAATCAATCGTACCCGGGTTTTGTTGAAATACAATCATTTGAATAGTGGATTGATGGAGAATGAAGGATATTTTGTTACACCAGATTACACTGGATATAAGTCTTTTATTGACCTAGGAATCACTTGGTATTTGTTCGATTGATGATGAGTTGGGAAGAAAGCACAAGACAGAAAATGCTGAATTTGAAACTACCGACTGATCCTAGATGGGTTGGCATAGCAGAAATGAATTTGCAGGATGTGCTCACCGACCATGCTTACTGTGAGCAAAAAGCGGCTTCTTCCTGCATCAGTTTGATATTGAGATTTAATGATTTAGATGAATTGGTTGACACGTTAACTCCAATCGTCGCTGAAGAATGGGGGCATTTTGAGCGCGTTTTGGAGCAAATCCGATCTAGAGGATTGAAGTTTGGATTTCCTAGAAAAGACGAATACGTAGTTCAGCTTACCGATTTTGTCAAAAAAGGCGGAAGTAGAATACAGCAGCTTACTGAACAATTATTGATGAACGCCTTAATTGAAGCAAGGAGTTGTGAACGATTTAAGCTGCTCTCTAATAACCTGACAGACCCAGAATTAAAGAAATTTTACTATGAATTGATGGTATCTGAGGCGGGACATTATGTCACATTCATCGAGTTGGCCAGAAAATATGATGCCCCAGAAAAGGTGAACAAACGATGGAATGAATGGCTTGATTTCGAGGCAGATGTGATCAAAAATCTTGAGGTACGTGGCGACCGGATTCATTGAGTAACTCTTAAATTTTCTAGTCAAATAGTCATTTCCCCCGTATTTAATTATTATTGACTTATCGAGTCGCAATTGCCATAAAAATCCGTTCTATTACGAACATACTATGAATCTGATCGAAAACGTACGAGAAGCTGTACGATCCATAAAAGTAAATTTATTACGAACTGTACTCACAGGAGCTATCATTGCAATCGGCATTTCATCTTTGGTGGGTATGCTAACTGCCATTGATGGAATTAAGGCTCAAATCGCTGAAAGCTTCTCTGGTCTTGGAGCTAACTCATTCGATGTTAGAAATAAAGGATTCAGTGGAGGAAGGGCGATACAAGACGGTAAAATAGAGAAAAGATATCCAAACCTCACCTATCGAGAAGTGATGAGCTTCAAAGAGAAATATAATGAAATAGGTATTTCCAGCGTGTTTGTATCTGTGAGTGGATCAGCTGAAGTCAAGAGAGGTTCTAAAACTACTAACCCAAATGTCCGAATTCGCGGGGGTGATGAGAATTATTTGAGTATTAAGGCGATGAAGTTAGAGGATGGCAGGAATTTCACCAGCTTGGAGGCACAGAATGGATACAATATTTGCATTATAGGCAAGGAACTGAAATCTACCCTTTTCGAAGAAAATGAAGATCCGCTTAATCAAAAAATAACTTTTCTAGGTAGACCTTATACCATAGTTGGTGTACTTGAAAAACAAGGAGGAGTTGGTCCAGATCAAGGTGCAGATAGGCAAATCCTTATCCCGATTGAAAATGCTAGTCGTCTTGATCAACGAGGGAATTTCAACTACAACGTTACTGGCGTAGCCTCTGGTCCAGAACGAATTGACTATGAAATGGGACAGGCTATCGGGATGATGAGAGAGATCCGACAAGATCGAGTAACTCAGGATAATTCTTTTGAATTGGCAAAAAGTGAGTCAGTTGCAGAAAGTTTGGAGGAGGTTGCAGGCTATTTGAGAATGGGCGGATTTGGGATTGGGTTTATTACTTTACTTGGAGCATCTATAGGATTGATGAATATCATGCTCGTGTCCGTAACGGAGCGGACAAGGGAGATCGGCATTCGAAAAGCACTCGGAGCCACTCCACTAAGAATCAGACAACAATTTCTCTTGGAAGCAATCATGATCTGTATCTTAGGCGGAGCCATGGGAGTTCTGTTGGGGATAGCTATCGGAAATATTATTGCCTTGGTTATTGGAGTAGGAGGATTTTTAATTCCTTGGTTGTGGATGATGGTAGCCTTCGTGATTTGTATAGTTGTAGGATTGATGTCTGGATATTTTCCAGCATTCAAAGCTTCCAAATTAGACCCTATAGAATCGTTGAGGTACGAATAGAAAATACCTCTAATAGATGTAGAAAGGTCCCTCAATTATCGAATTGAAGGACCTTTTTTGGTAAATAGTCTGTATTAAAGTAGACCTCATTGAGGTGAAAGAATATGGCATGTTTTACTAAAAAGACTGGCTTTTAAAACTAATCTTTTTAAAAAAAAACTATGCTTATGTAATCTACTTGTTTAAATACTGATTTTGGGAAGTGGCATTTCGGCATTTTTTATGTACTACTTAGAGTAGAATGTTGATTTACGGTCATTTGGTAAAGCTAAAAATTGAGTTGCTGAATACCTAAAATCCATAGTATCTAACCATAAACTCAAGGTAAAATGACTAAGAACCATGGTCCAAGCATCAAAAATGATGAACAATACGAAGCTCTACGAGAAGAAGGAATGAGTAAAAGCAAGGCTGCCAGAATAGCAAACGACCCCAATTCGGGTAAAAAAGGTGGCAAAGCTGAAAAATATGAGGATAGGACAAAGAGTGACCTATATGCCAAAGCTCAAGAAATTGGGATTGAAGGAAGAAGCAAGATGAGTAAAAAGGAATTGATCTCAGCCCTGCGAAACTCATGATCTAGCATTTCATTTCGAATCTTTTTAGATTAAAGAATACATTCGATTTAGAACAAATCACCTATGAATTCCAATAAAGTCCTGCAGATTTTAACATTCCTAATTATAGGAACCTACTTTTTGATATTGGGAATCATTGAGGCTGCTGGATTTTTTAAGCCGATTTCAATTGCACTACTTTTGACTTTGATTTGTATTCCTATTTGCCGGAAATTTGAATCTTGGGGTTTATCCAGAGGGATCTCAGCGCTAATAAGTGTTTTATCTAGTTTTGCAGTTTTTATTTCTTTTTTTGTCATTATTTCTGCCCAGATATCAAATATTTCTGGGCGTTGGCCAGAGATTAAAAATCAACTTCGGCCTAAAGTTGAAGACATCCAAGTCAGTTTAAATGAAAAGACCGGTATAAATCTAAAACAGCAGGTTGAAATGCTTTTTCCTTCTGTAGATTCAGGTCGGACTGAGGCTGAGGATTCATTAGATGCAACAAATTCCTCATCACAAAAATCTTCAAACGCTTCATCTCAAGGTAAAATCGTAACACAAGCTGCGAAGGAAATAGGTGTTATTGTTAAAAATCTCTTCTCGTTTCTAGGCAGTGCTGCACTAACATTAATCTATCTTTTTTTCTTTTTGCTCTATAGGAATAAAGTGAAGCGCAGTATTCTAAAGTTTATTGATAAAGAAAATCAGGAAGAAGCAAAAAAGGTGATGGGAAATTCCATTGAATTGGCTTTGGACTTTGTGGTTGGAAGATTCATCTTAATTGTTTTTTTAGCCATCATTTATAGCATAGGATTATCCATCTCAGGAATTGAAAATGCTTTATTAATTAGTGTTATAGCTGCCTTGCTCTCACTAATCCCATTTATTGGAAACATAATTGGATTTGTGTTAGCCATGATTATGAGTGTGATTTCAGGTGCTGATCTGTGGGGGTTTGTTGGGGTTTCGGTGACATTTGCAATAGCTCAGTTTATAGAAAGCTATATTCTAGAGCCCTATGTGGTAGGTAGCAAAGTGGAGATCAATCCACTAGTTACCATTATTGTTGTGATTCTTGGAGGCTCCATTTGGGGCATTGTAGGAATGATATTGAGTATTCCCTTCGCTGGAATCGCTAAGATAATTTTTGATGCTACCCCAATGCTGAATTCCTGGGGCTATGCTCTTGGCGATGAAGATATCGCGGAGAAAAACGAGCAAAACTTTCTCAATAAATGGGGTGAAAAACTTTGGAATAAGATTGCTAAAAAGTGATAGTCATGATCTTTTCATGGCCACATGATAGATTGATTTAGGTTTTTCCCAGTTTTGAAGGAGCCTAAATGACTCACAATGGGTATTTTTCTTCACAGCAAATAAGTTGACTTATTTGTTTTTCCCATTACGACTATGGGTTCAAGCTTTGATATAAGCCTTCAAAAGCTGGTTGTTGAAAAAAATCATCTTTCTTATGAGCAAGGCATCTATGTTGCTTTTAAAAAAGGTGAACATAAACGATGATATTATGAACAATCCAGAAAAAGATCAAAACTCTAAAAATAAAACTAATAAAGAACTTGTGGAAGATGCTAAAATCACAAAAGAGGACTTGGAAGCTTTAGGGCCAAAAGATGCTAATTTAAGTGACGATGGTGGCGCTGATGAGCAACTGATTGAGCGAAAGAAAAAAGTTGACTTTACAGGAGATGACCTAGATGTTCCCGGAAGTGAATTGGACGATGCTCAGGAGAGAATTGGCTCAGAGGATGAGGAGAATAATTTGTACAGCAATGTTGATAAAGATAAAAATAGGAGCTAAGCCTGAGATGTATTTCATCTAATCATAGACTCGACCCACTTCACTTATTTTTTAAGATGATTGTCTAAATCTATTCCTCCATCGGTGGGGGATAATCGTGCTAGACAATTTACATTCTCAAATATATTTTTTGGTCTTTTATCTTTAAAGGGAACTTCGTAAAGTTTTTAGTTAAAGTCTCTGTGGAATTCGATAGATTTCAATCTTGAAATGAATTTCGAAACAGGCTTAGCGGCCTTTTGACGCAAATTTTACACATAGATGAAATCAAATCAGTTTGATGCAATAGTGGTAGGTTCAGGTATCAGTGGGGGATGGGCGGCGAAGGAGCTTTGTGAAAAAGGTCTGAAAACCTTAGTCTTGGAGCGGGGTAGGGATGTGAAACATCTGAAAGATTATCCGACCATGACTGCTGCACCTTGGGAGATGCCTCATCGCAATAGAATTCCTCTAGCCGATAAATTAGAGAATCCTGTGGTCAATCGCTGCTATGCTTATAAAGAGGATACAGCGCATTTTTTTGTAAAAGATTCTGAGCATCCTTACATACAGGATAAGCCATTTGACTGGGTAAGAGGGTATCAAGTTGGTGGAAAGTCCCTGATTTGGGCACGTCAAACTCAGCGGTGGAGTAAATATGATTTCGAAGGACCAGGTCGGGATGGCTTTGCGGTGGATTGGCCGATTCGGTATGAAGATGTAGCACCTTGGTACAGTTATGTGGAGAGATTTGTTGGGATAAGCGGAAGTTATGAGGGGTTGGACACTTTGCCAGATGGAGAGTTTTTGAAAGCATGGGAAATGAACTGTGTGGAAAAGGAAATCCAGAAACGTATTAAAGCTTCATACAATGACCGAGATGTAATCATAGGTCGGTGCGCGCATCTCACCGAACCCAAGGACGTCCATCTCGCCCAAGGTCGTGGCCAATGTATGGCCAGAAATCAATGCTACAGAGGATGTCCTTTTGGAGGGTATTTTAGTTCGAATTCATCTACTTTGCCAACTGCCGCAAAGACTGGAAATTTGACGGTTCGACCGGATTCGGTGGTTCATTCACTTATTTACGATGATCAAAAAGGTAAGGTCACTGGAGTGCGAATCGTCGATCGAACTACAAAGGAATCGTTAGAATATTTTGCAGATGTTATTTTTCTAAATGCTTCTGCGCTTAATACTAATTTGATTTTGCTGAATAGTATCTCAAAGCGCTTTCCAAATGGTCTGGGAAATGACTCTGGAATCTTAGGGAAATACGTTGCTTTTCATAATTACCGTGGATCAATCAATGCCAATTACGAGGGTTTCATGGACGAATATTATTTTGGTAGAAGACCAACCGCAGTGATGATGCCCAATTTTAGAAATGTCAAAAAGCAGGAAATGGACTTCATGCGGGGATATATGACTTTTTATACAGCTGGAAGGGCAGGTTTTGGATATGCTGATGTTCCTTTTGGTCAAGATTTTAAGGAAGCAAACTCAACTCCCGGACCTTGGTCGGTTTACATGATGATGCAAGGAGAAACCATCCCTAAAGAGTCAAATCACGTAACTCTTAGCCCGGATCAAAAAGACGAATGGGGGATTCCTTTGCTTCAGATTAGTGTAGACTACGATGAAAATGATGAGAAAATCCTAACGGACTTTTATGAGCAGGGGGAGGAGATGCTTACCAAAGCTGGGTGCATAAATATTCGTAGAGGCGATAGCAAGCAATCTCCTGGCTTGGATATTCATGAAATGGGTGGTGTAAGAATGGGTAGAGATCCTGAGACTTCCTTGCTCAATGGCTTTAATCAGATGCATTTGGCTCCAAATGTTTTTGTTACCGATGGAGCTTGCATGACTTCTACCGGAACTCAAAATCCATCGATCACCTACATGGCTTTGACTGCCAGAGCTGTCGATTATGCAGTGAAAGAGATGAAAAAGGGTAATATTTCTTAACTATCTCTCACGATTTTAGCGATCGTTCAATCCTATTCCTGCGAGAATCTTTGGTGCAAACTTTTCTATTCTAGATTCTCGGGTATTGGATTGCTTAGGTGCTGAGAAATATAAGATATAACCTCGCTGTCTCCCGGGAGTCAGTGCTTCAAAAGCTGATTTGAATGCAGGATCATTCTCAAGCTTTGTTTTCAACTCTTCTGGAATAGGCTCAGGATTTTTTTTGAACTCAACCACTAATCCTTCTTTTTCTATTTCTATTGCTTCAAAAATGTATGCTTTTATAACAGACTTTAGCTCTTTGATTTTTTTTACATCCGTAAACTTAATCAATCGTCCCGCCTGCGTGTTCTCTCCCGGTTTTACAAGGATTTTGTGTTCATCACTTAGCAGTGCGCCTTTGAAAAAACTAATTGAGCAATACTCATTAAAAGCTGCCAAGATGAGCACGTTTTTTTTCTGAAAGGTATACGTAGGAACTCCCCATTTCGCTTCCTCATTCAGACCAGAGTCAAGAATTAATTTTCTTAGAAGGGACAGTTCTTCAGTCCAACTATGGACTTTACACTGTGGAGTGCCACCTAATTGACAACGACCACAGCCTTCTGAAAAGTATGCTTCCGCGGAGGTGTTCATATTTTCTCTAATACAACCACCGTTCTATTTGGTACATAGAGTTGTAGACTATCGTACTTGTCAGTTGGGTAGTTTATATTTTGATCCAGACGCTGGAAACCGGCGAACTCTTTTTCATCTGAATTGAGTAGAATCTTGTAAGTACCTGCATTTTTCACATGAATAGGCAAACCAAAAAAAGATTCGGTAGGATGGAAAGAGAACACGAATATCAAACCAGCTCTTTCATAGGCTAAAATCTTTTTGTCTGGGTCTAGGTAGAGTTGAACAGCGGGGGCTGAGGCTAGAAGCTGATAGTCAGTAGCGAGCTTAATGATGGACTTATCCCAAGCGTCAAGCTGCCCATATCGCAATAATGGATCGTCCACCAGGGACCATTGTCTTCGTGCGTGCTGATGGCTCCAGTTATTCCCTTCTCGTGGAAAATCAACCCAGTCCGGATGTCCAAACTCATTTCCTATGAAATTCAAATATCCTTCCCCACCTAGCGTAAGTGTAATTAGTCGTATGAGTTTGTGCAGGGCAATCCCTCGATCAACCACTAAGTTTTGCTGAAGTTGAGACATGGAGAAATACATATCTTCCTTCATCAATCTGAAGGCAAGTGTTTGGTCTCCGACAAGGGCTTGGTCGTGACTTTCAGCGTAGCCAATGGATCGTTCTGCAGAAGGACGATTGGTCAGTTGGTGCCAAAGCTCAAACATATCCCATTCCTCGTCTTGCTTGTGCTTCAGCGTCTTAATCCAAAAATCAGGAACTCCCATAGCCATTCGGAAATCAAATCCAATTCCTCCATCAGCAATCGGACGGGCTAGTCCAGGCATTCCACTCATATCTTCCGCAATGGAAATATTCTGAGGATTTAGACTATGAATCAAAGTATTTGCTAGCTGCAAATAAAGAATCGCGTCCTCATCTACATTAGCATCGAAATATAGATCTACGGAATCAAAGTCCATGAATAATCCATGGTGATGATACATAATTGAGGTTACCCCATCGAATCGAAACCCATCAAAATGGAATTCCTCTAGCCAGTAGCGGATGTTCGAAAGTAAAAACTGCTGCACTTCCCGTTTGGCGTAATCAAATACTTTGGAATCCCAGGCTTCGTGGTAGCCTTTGTCTCCGGGATGAAAATACTGATGATCACTCCCGTCAAATTCATTCAATCCTTCATTGACATTTTTGATCGCATGTGAATGCACGATATCCATCACAACTGCAATCCCCATTTCGTGGGCCTTATTTACCAGGGACTTGAGCTCCTCAGGCGTACCAAACCTGGAAGTGGGAGCAAAAAAGTTAGAGACATGATAGCCAAAGGATCCATAGTAAGGGTGCTCCATTATTGCCATTAACTGAATGGTATTGTAGCCAGCAGCTTTGATTCTAGGAAGGGTAAATTCCTCAAATTCTTGGTAAGTCCCTACTCCTAATTTCTCCTGAGCCATTCCAACATGGCATTCGTAGATCAAAGGCTGTTGAAGACTGTTTTTAGTAGTAAAAGAAGTATCAGTCCAGTTGAAATCCTCTGCAAACCAAAGCTGGCCAGCCACATCATGAGTTATTTCGTCCTGAATTACACGTCGTATATAGGCGGGGATCCTGTCTAAGGCACCATTTTCAGCGATGACATGAACTTTAACTTTGCTTTTATGTGTGAATAAATCCTTGTACTGTTCATAGGGAAGGAAAATCTCCCAATCTCCACGACCACTTTTTTTCATGGGATGGGAAGCTCGGTCCCAATCATTGAAATCGCCGAAAAAATAAAGTTGTCTGGCAGCAGGAGCCCACTCTCGGTATACCCATCCTTTCCTCCATGCTTCGAAATGTATCCCGTAAAATTTGTGCACTGAGGCATATTCAAGAATATTCCCACTGAAGTCATTGATTTCTCGGATTGCGTCCTTATATCGATCAAATCTCCGCTGAATTTGCGGTTCGTATTGCGTAAGCCAAGGTTCTTCTCTAACTAAGGCGATTTTATGTGAATCTTCCACTGCTATTATTTTTGCTGATTTGAATTTAGAAAAATGTGGGAGTAATTGCGCATCAGATTTAGGATTCCCTTTCGATTCTTTCATCTAAAAAAGCAAAAGCGGTATAGAAATATTACTTTCTGTACCGCTTTGAATTGCTGAGAAAAGAAGTTTATCTCATTTGTCATTTACACAATATCTGTTTTCCTCGGGTCTGGACCATATTCATTTGGCCCATCTTGCCCTTTTTTTGCTGCTAGCCAAATAAAGCCAATAAAATTTATTGGGGGTGGAATTAATAAGTAAAAAGCATACTTCCAATCCAATCCTATATCATGTAGTCTTTTGATTGCTTGAATTAACAATACCGCTATTGATGCAATCAGTGCTACACCGGCTCCATAGAAAACAGCCCATGACTCGGATTGGAAACTGTCCCAAATGATCATTAGGCACAGGATATTAATAAAATAGAAAATGATAAACATCACCAAATACAGTCTTCTGGTGATTCTTCCGTCTGGTTTAAATAAGGAGTTCATACTAAACTAACGAGCTTCAGAAAAAGTTGTTTAGGAGTTAAGAATAAAATTAAATTTGGCATTAGTGCTTTTCATATACCAATTCAGGTTCGAGTACCTCTACATTTCCTTTTTCATTGATCTGATCTAAGGTAACCAGCTTCAATTCGTTGATCAGCATTGGGTCATATTTTGCAGCTACGCGAATGTAGTTTTCTGTGAAGCCATGGATCTTTCCATCTTCTATATCTTCTTCGAAAAGTACCGTGAATGTTTTGCCTAAATTCTCAGTATAGAATTTTCTTCTCTTTTTCTCGGAAAGAATACGAAGCATTTTTGAGCGTTCATTTCTCTTTTTCATAGGTACTACTTCATCCATTTCTGCTGCTCTAGTATTAGCACGCTCAGAATAGGTGAATACATGTAGGTAAGAAATGTCTAATTCATTCAGGAAATTATAAGTTTCGAGAAAAAGCTCATCTGTCTCACCTGGAAAACCAACGATCACGTCTACGCCAATGCACGCATGAGGCATTAGTGTCTTGATTTTGGTCACACGATCCACATATAATTCGCGCAGGTATCTTCTACCCATTTTTCTCAAAATGGTATTTGAGCCAGATTGAAGTGGTACGTGGAAATGTGGAACAAATCTTTTGGATTGTGCTGCGAAACTGATGATCTCGTTGGTCAGTAAATTTGGCTCAATAGAAGAAATGCGTAGGCGATTAATTCCTTCTACATCATCAAGTGCATAGACAAGATCTGCAAAGCGTTCATTACGTTTGCCATCTACGATTCCGAAGTCGCCGATATTTACGCCGGTAAGGACTATTTCTTTGACGTCAGTTGCAGCGATTTCGCGGGCTGACTGAAGTACGCTTTCTATGGTGTTGCTTCTACTTTTGCCTCGGGCAAGAGGAATCGTACAAAAAGCACATCCGTAATTACATCCGTCTTGGACTTTCAGGAAAGTTCTGGTGCGGTCATTTATAGAGTAGGCATTATTAAAGACTGTGGCTTCCTGGATTTCGGAAGCGAGAATTTTGGTATCCTGTGCTTTCGCAAAATCATCCAATAATTCGATCAAGCGAAATTTCTCTGCTGCGCCAAGAACAGCGTCCACTCCTTTGATTTCAGAAATTTCCTTTGGTTTAAGCTGAGCGTAACAACCTATTATAGTGACATAGGAGTTTGGGGAGATCTTCTTTGCCTCTTTTACGATCTTTTTACACTTCTTATCTGCATTTTCGGTGACTGAGCAGGTGTTGATAATGAAAATGTCGGGATTTTCCTGGAAATCGACTTTCAGATACCCTTTTTCTTCAAATTGGCGACTGATAGTGGAGGTTTCCGAGAAATTTAGCTTACATCCTAGTGTATAAAAGGCTACTTTTTTCACAATTACGCTTCTGACAATGAGATTGCAAAGGTAATTAATCTTCTCTTGTTTTCAATTCTCCAATTTTTTGAGGCAATTCACAGTATTTAACCGAAAATGGTGTCTTTTACTCATGTTTTATTGAAAAAAATGTAATTTTTTCGAAAAATGAGGTCAAAAATCAGTCAAAAGAGATTTCATATACATATTTTTCTATTTTTGTGTGTATAATTTTAAACCACATATTGTAGAAATGGCAACACTCAGACAACAAGCCTTAGGAATGGTGCAGACTAGACAGCGAGTAGCTGTAAAGGCCCCATCAAACAAAATTTCGGACTTTTTTGGTACCAATACCTTTGGGACCGCTCAAATGAAAGTGTCTTTGGCACCTTCAGCTTATAAAAGGGTAATGGAAGCCATCGACAAAGGAACCAAGATTGACGCTGCCACGGCAGAAGAAGTGGCATCCGCTGTAAAAACTTGGGCCTTATCCAAAGGTGTAACACATTATACTCACTGGTTTCAGCCATTAACTGGTTCGACCGCAGAAAAGCATGATTCCTTTTTCGATGCCCTAGGAGGACTTGAAAAATTCAAAGGATCCGCACTAGTTCAGCAAGAGCCAGATGCATCTTCTTTTCCTAATGGTGGTATACGCTCTACTTTTGAAGCTAGGGGATATACAGCGTGGGATCCTACTTCTCCGATTTTTATCTTCGAAAACACACTTTGTATCCCAACAATCTTTGTGTCTTACACAGGTGAGGCTTTGGATTACAAAACACCTTTATTGAAATCTATCGAAGCGATCAATGAAGCAGCAGTAGCTATTTGCCAACTGTTTGATAGAAATGTGAGAAAAGTACAGCCTTCTTTGGGTGTTGAGCAGGAATATTTTGTCATCGACAAAGCGCTTTTTGCTGCAAGACCAGATTTGGTAATGGGTGGTAGAACTGTTTTCGGTCATAGCCCGGCTAGAGGTCAGCAATTGGATGATCATTATTTTGGTTCTATCCCTACAAGAGTTAAGGATTTCATGGTGGATTTCGAAAACGAGGCACTTAAACTTGGAATTCCTGTAATGACAAGACATAATGAAGTTGCTCCGGGTCAATTCGAAGTTGCTCCATTATTTGAGGAAATAAATAAGGCTACAGATCACAACCAATTGTTAATGGATGTGATGGAGAAAGTGGCCGAGAGACATGACTTGAAAGTCCTTCTTCATGAGAAACCATTTGCAGGAGTAAATGGTAGTGGTAAGCATAACAACTGGTCATTAATTACAGATACTGGAGTAAATCTTTTCCAGCCAAGCAACTCAGCAAGAGAAAACCTTCAGTTCTTGACTTTCCTAGTAGCGACTATTAAAGCGGTATATGATCACTCTGATCTATTGAGAGCTAGTATCGCTTCTGCAGGCAACGACCACAGACTAGGCGCTAACGAAGCTCCTCCTGCTATTATTTCTGTATTCTTAGGTGCAACCCTTACAGAAGTTTTGAATGAGCTTGAGAAAAACGGTAATATCAAGATCGAGAAGGGTGATAACATGTACATGAAATTAGGTATCTCTAAGATTCCTGAAATTATCCTTGACAATACTGATAGAAATAGAACTTCTCCTTTTGCATTTACTGGTAATAAGTTCGAATTCCGTGCGGTAGGTTCTCAGGCGAATGTGGCTGGACCAATGACTGTGCTGAATGTAATCGTGGCAGATGTATTGGCAGATATGGCTAAAGACATCGAGAAGGAGATGACTGCCGGTAAGGAAAAGAAAATTGCGATTGTTAATGTATTGAGAAAATACATCAAGGATAGCAAGAAAGTAAGATTTGAAGGTGATGGCTATTCTGATGAGTGGGCTGCTGAAGCGAAGAAAAGAGGCTTGTCTAACTTGAAATCTACTCCGTTGGCTTTGGATGTATATGCCGCTAAAGCAACAAAGGAGCTTTTCGAAAGACATAATGTAATGAATGGTATTGAAGTTCATGCCCGTCATGAGATCATGCTAGAGAACTTTATGAAGAAGATTCAGATTGAAGGGCGTGTGATGGGAGATTTGGCATTGAATCACATTATTCCAACTGCTATTCTATACCAGAATAAAATCATCCAAAACGCTAATGGTTTGAAAGGCCTTGGGTTGGATCACACTGCTGCAGTAGAGACAATCAAAGAAGTGTCTAAGCATATAGAATCTTTGAAATCTAACATCACTGCTATGGTAGAGGCGCGCAAGAAACTGAACAAAGAGACGGATATCGTAAAAATGGCAAAAGGCTACCAGACCGACGTAAAAGAAGCTTACTTCGACAAGATTAGATACGCTGTAGATAAATTGGAGCTATTGGTTGACGATGAGTCATGGCCACTAGTGAAGTATAGAGAAATGCTTTTTCTTAGATAAGCTTTACTTTCAATATTAATCAAAGCCGCCCCGAGAGGGGCGGCTTTTTTTGTTTTTACTCAGATTTATAACTTTTTTAAACAAGCCCCTCCCTCTATTTAGGACATTTTTAAATAATTAAGAGTGTAGTAGTGTTCTTGCTCTAAAAAAACCACTTCATTTTATAAAATGATGTTAAAAAGTGAATGAATTACTGTTCGATTTTGAAAAAAAAGTACTCTTTATTTATTACTTAACATAAAAAATACAGTAAGATCATCAGTTTTATAGAAAAAAAACATATGTATGTGTTTGATACATAATTCTTTTTTCTAGATTTATGATGTGCTAATCATCTTTGACAGTGGTAGATAGGAAAATTGTTAGGGAGTCGGCACTAAAAAATTTATCATAAACCCCCAAATTAAACTAGTATGGAACATCATTTACCGTTAATCCATCCCGAAAGTCGGCCGATGGAGAATGACTTCAAGTTTTTATTGCTAACCTCAAATTACCAGCTATGAAAAAATTTTTATCAATTGCATTTACTTTGATTGTGATGTTGGCCCTAACGGTGACAGCTCATGCTCAAAAGCGAATCTTAACGGGAGTAGTTACTGTCCAAGAGGATGGTCTACCTATGCCTGGTGTCACAGTCTTGGATAAGACAAATCAGACCGGTACCACTACAAATGTAGATGGTGAGTATTCTATTTCAGTAGGGCCTAATTCGGTACTAGTTTTTTCTTTCATTGGGTATTCAACTCAAGAGGTTACGGTTGGCAATCAATCGATAATCAATATCTCGTTAAAGGAGAATGAAAGTGAGCTTTCTGAATTTGTCGTATCTGCATTCGGCGTGGACAAAGAAGAAAAATCTCTAGGGTACGCTAGTAGTGTAATAAAGGCAGACGCGTTAGTGAAAGTAGGTAACCCAAACGTTGCATCGTCATTATATGGAAAAGCTCCTGGTGTAAGGATTCAAAGCGGAGCAGGTGGAGCAACTTCTCCAGTTAATATTCAAATTCGTGGCATTAACTCGATCACAGGTAAAAGTCAGCCTCTAATCGTTTTGGATGGAGTTCCTATCCGAAATGAGGAAGTGTCCAATAATAACTATTGGGGAGATCAGCGTTTGAGAGGTAATGGTTTGCTGGATATCAACCCAGCAGACATTGATAACATCTCCATATTGAAAGGAGCTTCTGCTGCAGCACTTTATGGTTCCGAAGCTGTTAATGGTGTGGTCCTGATTACTACTAAAAAAGGTAAAGCGGGAAAAAATGGAATGCAGGTTGATTTTAATACAAATTACTCTGTTGATAATATTGCTTATTTACCTCGATACCAGAATGTAAGAGGTCCAGGAATGCCATCTCATATTCAGAATTTGGGACAGGCTGAAGACGGATTTAATTATACAGCTGGTGGCCAGAGGACAGTTCCTAACACCACTACCAACTATGGACCGGCATTTGATGGCCAGCCTATGATTGCTTGGGATGGGATTGCTAGACCATATGTGGCCCAAGAAGATAATTATTCTGCACTATTTAATGACCCGGTAAGTTCTCAGGTGAACGTATCCATTGCTAACTCAACAGAGAAATCAAACTTTCGTCTTTCTCTGACTCGTCAGGACAATGAGGCTTTAAGTTTGAATTCTAAAAACAGCAAGAATATTTTAAACCTTAATTCTAGCTATCAAGTAAATAAAAGACTGAAGACCGATTTGATGATTAATTACATTAATCAGAACACTAAAAACCGTCCATACTCTATTGATCGAATGATTAACAATTTTGGCGGAATGATGACTCGTTTTGATAATGGAGCTTGGTACTTAGATAGATATCAGACTAGTAGAGGTTATAGATTTGTAACCGGTAACGGCCAAAGCTTGACTCCTGAAGAAAATATTACTGGAAATGGATTCAGAGGAGATATTGCAGATTATGTATGGCGAGTTAACAAAAATCTATCTTCAGAGGTAAGTAATCGTGTAATTGGTAGTTTGACTAATACATTCGAAATAACCAATGATTTGAATCTTAGAGCTCGTATATCTACTGATTTTACTAATAGATATAGTGAAAACAGTAATTTCTCAGAAAGACCTTTAGCATTTGGTCCTTCTGGTGGCTTTGGAATGAATACAGAATTGTTTAGCATATTATATGGAGACATAATGCTAAATTATAAGAAAGCAATCACTGAAGATATTTCTATAGGTGCAATGGCAGGCTATACTGCTAGAACTGAAAAATTCAGTAGCATTAGTAGAAGTACCAACGGAGGTCTGAGTACTGAGAATCTTTTTGACATTGTTGCTTCGACAAATATCCCTAATAATGGTTCTAGTCGTCAATTCAGAACGATTGATGCATATTTAGGTACTGTAAATTTAGACTATAAAGGGGTTTGGTTTGTAGAAGGTACAATCCGTAGAGATAGAATCTCTACTATGAACCCTGACAACAATGCTTTCATCTATCCATCAGTTAATACTGCTTTTGCTCTATCTGATGCTGTTAAGTTGCCTGAATTTATCACTTTCTCGAAATTAAGAGGATCTTGGGGAATTGTAGGTAACTATCCAGATATCTACAGAGCTAATATTGCCTACAACCAAAACTCTTTGGGTGTACAGCAGCCAGGTGGTGCTAACGTGTTATATACTAATTTGTCATCTTCTTTTGGTAATGACGGCATCAAACCTGAGCAGAAACACGAATTTGAATTCGGTCTGGATACAAGGTTTTTCAACAACAGATTCGGTATAGATATCTCTTATTATAATGCCCAAATCCGTGACCAGATCTTGCCATTGACACTTCCTGCCACATCCGGTGCAACTTCTGTATTGACAAATATTGGTACCCTTAGAAATACTGGTGTTGAAGTTCAGTTGAGAGGTGACATCATGGCTACGCCTAACTTCCAGTGGAACCTAGTTGTCAACTTGGCTAGAAACGTAAACAAAGTTGAACAACTTGCAAACAATGCCACAGAGCTGCTACATGCTGATTACGATGGAAACGCTGCTCAACTTAGATCAGTGGTTGGTAGACCAATGGGTGATTTTTATGCAAGACCAATAGCACTAGATGATAATGGTAATAAAATTGTTCAGCCGAATGGCTTATACAAGATTGATGATCAAAATTGGGTGCAGGTTGGTAATGCAATGCCAGATGCAGTAGGTGGAATTATCAACGATTTCAAGTATAAAAACTTCACTCTATATGCAGCAATGGATTTTCAGATCGGTGGCAGTGTAATGCCTACAGGTATAAACTGGATGATAAGCCGTGGTCTTACTGAAGAAAGCTTGAATAATATGGACGAGGCAAGCGGAGGATTGGCTTACTATCAGAACGCTAATGGTCAAGGAATTCAAGTACCTCATTCTACAGCGCAAGGTCCAAATGGGGAGACGGTTTACCATGATGGTATGTTAATGGACGGTGTTGTCGCTGATGGGTCAACTAACTCAAATGTAGTATCTCAGGCATTCTACTATTGGAATACTTACAACTGGGGTGGTCCACAATATAGCCAGTCTAGATATGAATTGTATATCCAGGACAACGATTACATCAAAATGAGAGAATTGTCATTGGCATATACTATTCCAAATAACATCACTTCTAAGATCGGCGCATCTAATGTGAATATATCAGTATATGGCAGAAACTTGTTTTTCTTATATAGAAATATCAAAGACCTAGATCCAGAAGTATTAACTGGAGGATCTAGATGGACGCAGACGTTGACTAGTGCGGGTACAAACCCAGCTACCAGAACATGGGGTGTGATGTTAACAGCTAGATTCTAATAGTTAGAAAAGATAAAAACATATGAAAATGGATATTAAAAGAATATTTATATATGCACTACTAATCAGTGGCTTAGCTAGCTGTACAGTAGATGATTTTGCGGATGATTATACAGATCCATCCAAGCTTGCGGAGACTACAATTGGGAAGCAGTTTACTGGAATGATAATGTCTAACCGTCAGTCAGTATTACCATCCTATTGGGATTATTTTGTAATCAAAAGAATCACTTCAAACAGATATACGCAGTCAGTAGGCTGGGTAAATGTTGAAAACCAATACGTGCCTGGATCTGCAGCTGTTAATGACAAATGGAATAACTACTACGGTTTTATGGCTCAGTATAGAGAGTTGCAGAAAGTATACAATGGATTATCTGATGAGAAAAAGGCAGACAACCGTGTATTTATGATAGCTGCTGCAACTTACTTCTATGATCATACTCAGCAAATGGTGGATTTACATGGTGATATTCCTTGGTCAGAAGCTGGTATGTTGAGCATTAATGGGGGTGATTATTCAAAATCCTATGCGAGTTATGATAAGGCCACTGATATCTATACTACTATGTTAGATGATTTAGCTGGTTTTGCTACAGAACTGAGCTCGTTACAGATTAACCCTGCTACTACAGTAGAATTTAAAACTCAGGATTTAATCAATAACGGAGATGTTAATATGTGGAGAAGGTATGTTAACTCCTTAAGATTGAAAATGTTGACAAGAGTAAGTGGTACTAGTGAATTCAGCGGCAGAGCCAAATCAGAAATTGCTGCAATTTTATCCAACTCTACACAATTTCCTATAGTGGCAGATAATGGCAGTAATATTATGTGGGATATCTTCTCCTTAGGTACAGTGATTGGAGCAAATGATTTTCGCAGTGGTTTAGAAGATTGGAACGGTAATATTGCTGGAGAAGCAATTTTGAATCATATGGTTAATAATGATGATCCTAGATTGACTTATGTATTCCAGCCAGGTTTGAATGCGAATGGAGAATATTTGGGTCTAGACCCTTTGATGAATCCTACCGACCAAAACGCTTTAGTATTGACCCAAACTTTAAGTCTCTACAATTTCTCAACCATCAGTAGAAACCAATACTTTCCGGGTATCCTTATTACTGCGTCAGAAGTTCATTTGATGGCAGCAGAATTTTACCTGAAAGAAGGTCAAGAGGCTATGGCAAAAATGCACTACGAAGAAGCAATTAAGCAATCAATTGGGTTCTATGTATATCTGAGAGATATCAGTAACAATGCAGAATCAGCTGCTCCTATAGAACCAACAGATGATGCGATAAACAGTTACTTGTCAATGGATGGAATTTCTTGGGATGCTGCTTCTGGAATGGATGAGAAATTATCCCTCATCGCAGACCAGAAATGGCTACACTTCAATGTCGTTCAGTCAAATGAAAACTGGAATGAATTAAGACGTCTAGGTAAAGTGGAATTAGATTTCTGGGTTGATAATTCAAACCAGCAGAGCCTTCCTCCATTACGTTGGATGTATCCAGGGTCAGAGCAGACTTACAATTTGGAGAACTATTCTGAAGTTCAGTCTCAAGATAAATTGAACAACACAGTTTTTTGGGATATGAATTAATAATAGATTGGGTTTATTAATTGGAAAAGGCTTCTCATTTGTTTGAGAGGTCTTTTTTTATGAATTATAAAAATTTTGACTTCTTAAATATTAGGTCCTATAGACTTCCTGATTTCTGATAATACGACCTTTTTTTTCTATGCGAAATGCACAGTAGGCAGAAACTGAAAAAAAGGTGTTTTAGGAATTTTCTTATCTTCTTAACCTACATATTTAAAATCTTTTGGATTGAGAAATAAAAAGCAATAAAACAATTAGGGCGGTCGCTCAAATATTCTGTTAATTGGACTACTTATTAAATTTTTTTTACTAAGTGCTATTATATTTAAAGAAAAAATCACTTAAATTTTTTTGATAGAGAGTTGTTTTTTTTAGCTTTAGGAACTGTATTCATATTTCCTCATCAAAAAATTTGATGAGGCATTATTTTAAGAGTTTTTATTATCCTACTAGACTGAATTACTGGTAATGAATGGCCCTCTAGTGCGCAGAGGTGTGTGTTGGTGCACGATTAGCAAAATCATTTTATTTCTAACAACTATTTTCAAACTATGAAAAAAATTCTATCAATTGCTTTAGCACTTGTTCTGACCGTTGGCCTGCTGGCTAATGTGCAAGCTCAGACGAGGGTGCTGAAAGGCGTCGTTACCGCAGCAACGGACGGCTTGCCTATGCCAGGGGTTACTATCCTGGATAAAAGTAATCAGACAGGAACCACCACTAATATTGATGGTGAGTATTCCTTGTCAGTCGGCCCAAACTCTGTTTTGGTTTTTTCCTTTATCGGTTATGCTACACAGGAAATTCCTGTTGGTAACCGTTCAGAATTAAATGTATTGCTAGAGGAAGATGCGAGTGAGCTATCAGAAGTGGTAGTAACAGCATTGGGTATCAGCAAGGACAAAGAAACTCTAGGTTACTCTGTAACGCAGGTAGGTAGTGAAGCATTAACTACCGCGCGCGAAACGAATGTCGCTAACTCATTAGCTGGCCGAGTTGCTGGTTTGGTGGTAAAAGGAACAAGTAGTGGACCAGGTGGAACATCTAAGATCACATTGAGAGGATTACCAAGTATCAGTGGTACTGGATCACCTTTATATATAATCAATGGTATCCCAATGGATAATACCCAAAGAGGTTCAGCTGGACAATGGGGTGGAGCAGATGGTGGTGACGGTATTGGTAACCTTAGCCCTGATGACATCGAGACTATGACTGTATTGAAAGGGCAGGCTGCATCTGCACTTTATGGTTCCAGAGCTTCAAACGGTGTGATTTTGATTACTACTAAGAGTGGATCAAAAGGTGACGACTGGTCTTTAACTTATACTATGAACGTAATGTCTGAAAATCCTGTAGATTTTACAGATTTCCAGGAAGTTTATGGTCAAGGAGTTGGAGGATTGAAGCCAACTACTGCTGTAGACGCTCAGACTTCTGGTCGTTTGGCTTGGGGTGCTATGATGGATGGAAGCCAAGTGATAGGTTTTGATGGAAATCAGTATCCATACTCTCCTTCTAACGATCGTTACATTGACTTCTACAGAACAGGAACAAACTTTACAAACACTGTATCTATTTCAAAAGGATTAGGTAAGGATGGATCTTTCAGAATGTCAGCTTCCAATCTTGATGCTAAATCAATTGTTCCGAATAGTGGAGTAGATAGACTATCTCTCAATTTGAACGTGGAGCAAAACATTACTGAAAAGTTTAATGTAACTGCCATGATCAATTACACCGATCAGCAATCTACCAATGTGCCTAACCTAAGTGATGGCCCTAAGAACCCAAACAACTTCTTGCTTCTTGCTCCAAATATTAGACAAAGCATTTTTGCTCCTGGCTATAATCCTGATACTGGTGCTGAGACAGTATTTAGTGATGATATCTATGTGACTAACCCTTATTTTATCTCAAATCAAGGTGTAAATGATATCGGAAGAAAGCGTACCATTACTGCACTATCTACGAAATATAGCTTTACAAAAGATATATACGCGTTGATTCGCTTTGGTAACGATGCTTCTAACGATGACTTCTTTAGTGTAGATCCTTCTGGACTTGCATATTCTGCAAACCTACAAGGTGGTCTAGGCGGCAGAGGTCAGTCTACTAGAGTTGAAACCAACATCGACGGTATTTTAGGTGCTAATTTTGACTTAACAAGTAAGTTAAATCTGGATCTTATCGCTGGTGCGAATAGAAGAAATAACAAATTTGAGTCGGTAGGAGTAGGCGGAAGCCGATTTGTAATTCCTTACTTATATTCTCCATTTAACGTAGAGGCGTTCAACAGATCTTATGGATTCAATGAGAGAGAAGTTCAGTCTGCATACTATTCAGTTGGTATCGGCTATAACAACATCTTAACGCTAACAACTACAGGTAGATATGATGTGTATAGTACATTACCTACAGACAACAACAGTATATTTTCACCATCAGTTGCCGCTGCATTTGTATTTGATCAGTTGATCGATATGCCTGCTTTGGATTTTGGTAAGGTTAGAGCGTCTTATGCAGTGACTAGTGGTGAGCCATTTGATGCTTATCAAAGTACATTCTATTATAATTCTGCGAACTCTTATAATGGAGTTCCAGCTGGATCATCTCCAACATCTCTTCCTAATTTGAACCTTAAGCCGTTTACAACTAGTGAATTGGAATTAGGGGTTGATTTGAGCTTTTTCAATAACCGCTTAGGCTTTGATATCGCTTACTATGAGAAGGAGACGCATAACGAGATCATGAATGCCAACCTAAGTATAACTTCAGGTTTCAATAGCGCAGTTGTTGCGACTGGTTCTACCAGTAACAAAGGATTGGAAGTTTTGGTGACTGGTACGCCGATTCAAACTCCAAACTTCTTCTGGAAGTCTTCATTCAACTTATCGAATGTTAAGAGTGAAATACTAAGCACTGACCCTAATAACAACCCAATCAACTTGGGTCAAAATAGAGGCACACTTGGAAATGCTATCACTTCTTATGTAGTAGGCGAACCTGGACCTCAAATCAGAGCTTATGATTACGCATACAATGCTGATGGAAGCATCAGGGTAAATGAGGCAGGACTTCCTGTTCGTGGAGAATTGATCAATATGGGCTCAGTATTACCAACTCTATATGGAGGATGGAATAACGAATTTAATTACAAAGGTGTTTCTTTCTCCTTCTTGATAGACTATAACTACGGTAACAAAGTGCTTTCTGCAACTGAGTTTTACTCAATTTTCAGAGGTCTTAACCAAATCACTCTTGAAGGTAGAGAATCAGGTGTGACAAATGGAGGTGTAACAGCTCCAGCTCAGGCTTACTACCAAGCGCTAGCACAGAATGTAACTAGTACCAGCGTCGTAGATGGTGATTTCATCAAATTGAGACAATTGACTTTAGGTTATACTTTCCCTGCAAAATGGTTTGGAAATGTTCCTGTCCTGAAAGGCTTGAGTGCATCTCTAGTTGGAAGAAACATTGGTTTCCTGATGCGTAAAGCTAAGAATATTGACCCTGAAGCTAATTTCGGTTCAAATATTAACTACACTGGTATTGAAGGTGGTAACCTTCCAAGCACTAGATCTTTTGGTTTTAACCTTAATTTCAAATTGAACTAATATGAAAAAATATATAAGCTTATTTCTTACGGGTATTCTATTAGCCGTATCAAGCTGTGACGGTGATTTTGCGGATATTAATACAGATCCAAACCGTGCTGCAGGGAATGTCTTTGACCCTAACTTGATCTTGCCTACAGTTTCTTATAACTATGGTAATATGATGACCGGTTATACCGGAGCGATACTTTTCCAAAGTATGTGGGTACAAGTAATGGCCTCTACTTCAACAGGAGGAGCTAACTACTATTCAAATGCTGATAAGTATGTAGCATCTGGAAGTACAAATAGCTACATCCAAAGTGTTTGGAATGACGGCTTCGCTGCTGCTTCTAGAGTGTATCAAATGCAGTCTCTTGCTGAGACAAAAGGCTTTTCTAACTTGGTAGCAGTAGGTGAAATATGGAAGGTTCTTACGCTTTCTTTTGTATCTGATGTTTACGGAGATATTCCATATAGCGAGGCTCTAATGGCTGAAGCTGGAATTACCCAACCTAAATACGATTCTCAGTCTGCAGCTTACATGGCAATGCTTTCTGACCTGGAAGGAGCTCTTTCCTCTATCAATACTTCTGGTGATCCTATCAAAAATGATGTATTGTATGGTGGCGATCTGACTAAATGGAAGAAACTAGGTTATTCTATAATGCTTCGTATGGCCATGAGATTAGTGGACGTGGATCCTTCTACAGCACAGTCCTATGTTCAAAAAGCTGTTGCTGGAGGAGTTTTTGCCTCTCCTGCAGATGAAGCAGTATTAGTTTCAGATCAGAACAATGGTTACGCAAATTCAAGTGCAAATGCGTTGAATGTAACTGACGATGTGTATGAGGTCCGTTGGTCAGAAAAGTTGATCGACTTCTTGAAGTCTAATGATGATCCACGTTTATCAATTATAGCTGAAGTACCACCTGCTGGACTCGCTGCTAACCGTAATGGAAACGTAGTTGGAAATAGTGATCCTAGTGTTCAAATTGGTTTGCCAAATGGCTTTGATTTGAAAGGCGGAGCAGAGGACATTACTAACTATGCTAAGTATCCTGGACCAACTGGGACTGGTGGGGATGTTGCGCCAATAGGAGCATACTCTAGACCTACAGCAATTTACAGAGATAGAAATGCTCCTGTATTTATTCTCACCTACGCTGAAATTCAGTTTTTATTAGCTGATGCGGCTGTAAGAGGCTTCTCTGTTCCGGGAACAGCATCTTCATACTATACTGCTGGATTGCAAGGAGCAATGACTACCATAGGTAAATTTGGTGGAAGATCTGTTGCGCCAGCTGACGCTGTTGCTTTTGCTACTGCAAATCCTTTGGATACAAGCAGTGCTGCTGCTTCCTTAAAAATGATTAACGAACAAATCTGGGCTACTACTGGTGTCCTTGCAAATTTCGTAGAGTCATGGAATAACTGGAAAAGATCTGGCTATCCTGAGTTGAATGCTGTGAATTATACCGGCAATTTCTCTTCAGGCCAAATTCCTAGAAGACAAGTATATCCAGCATCGGAAAGTACTACTAACCCTGAAAGTTTAGCAAACGCTATCTCTAATATGGGCGGCGATACTTGGATTAACTCAGTATGGTGGGATAAGTAATATCCTTTAATAATTTTGATTTTTGAAAGAGGTTTCGATTAGTTTCGAAGCCTCTTTCTTTTTGTACTTTAGTTTAATATATACGTGTACTGTCTAAATTCTTAAATGAAAATAATCGGAGTCGATATTGGTGGTTCTCATATCTCAGCTGCCCAAGTTCAGTTGGAGGATAGAGCAGCGGTAATTAGTAATTTTTACGAGGCTGACGTGGACACCTTTGGCACAGCTGAAAGTATTATTTCTGCCTGGACCAAAGTCATCAAAAAAGCAGCTGGAGAATTAAGCGAGTTTCAACTTGGGATAGCGATGCCAGGCCCGTATGATTATGATAATGGAGTTTCTCTGATCAAAGATCAGGGGAAAATGGTCTCACTTTACCAGCTTTCTGTCAAGGACCTTTTAGCTGAAAGTTTAGGGATTTCTCCAGCAAGAATAGCTTTTACCAATGATGCTGAAGCCTTTCTCTCAGGAGAAAGCTTTGCTGGAGCTGGTCGGGATTTCCAAAATTCTATCGGAATTACGTTAGGAACAGGATTGGGGTCTGCCTTAAAAGTGCATTCGGTAGTGAAAGATGCGAAGCTATGGACAGCGCCTTTTCGTGATGGAATAGCAGAAGATTATTTGGGTACATCTTGGTTTGTGAAGTATGCTTTGGGGCAATTTGGGATGGAGATTTCAGGCGTAAAAGATTTGCTCAATGAGGAATTTGATTCATTCGTTTCCAAGCAAGTCTTTGAGACGTTTGGAAATACTTTGGGAGAGTTTTTATTCCCGTATTTGATTCGCTTACATTCTGAAGGAGTTGTTTTGGGAGGGAAAGTAAGTTTAGCAAGTGATCATTATTTACCTACAACGCAAGCCTATCTGGAAAGAATGGGCTACCCTGTGATCATCAAAAGGTCGCTTTTGGGCGAAAAATCAGCATTGATTGGCGCATGTTTATCATTCGTTTAGTTACTTTATTATTATGAATACAATTAAGTTTTATACAATTTTTATAGGCCTTTTTTTACTTGTTTTACTACCTGCTTTTCCACAGGAAAAGTATGATCTCATCATCATAGGAGGAGGTGCAAGTGGGACTTCAGCGGGTATTTCCGCAGGCAGGCTAGGGACTAAAACATTGATCATTGAGCCAACTCCATGGCTCGGAGGAATGCTGACTTCAGCTGGAGTCTCGGCTATAGATGGAAATCATCGCTTGCCATCAGGGGTTTGGGGTGAGTTCAAAGCAAAATTGGAAGATCACTATGGGGGGGCAGAAAAGCTCTCCACGGGCTGGGTGAGCTACACACTTTTTGAACCAAGCGTAGCGAATAAGATTCTTCAGGATATGGCAAAATCAGTGGATGCATTGACTGTATTCTTCGAAAGTGAATGGAAAACTGCTGGTTATTCCAATAATGTCTGGACTGTGAGCTTTCTGCATAACAGAGAGCTGATCACTGTAGAGGCGCCTATGTTAATTGACGCAACAGAACTTGGAGATGTGGCTGCATCCCAAGGATTACCTTATCGACTTGGGATGGATGCACGGGATGAAATTGGGGAGAGCTTTGCGCCAGTAGAAAGTAATGATATAATCCAGGACCTCACCTATGTTGTCACCCTCCAGGATTATGGAAAAGGCACTGATAAGACAATCCCGAAACCTGCCAATTATGATCCAGTTGAATTCGCCTGTGCATGTGCTCACTCAGATCCGACTACGGATTTGGCTGCGACTTCGGACTGTGATAAAATGCTGAATTACGGGAAGCTTCCTAATGGGAAATACATGATCAATTGGCCCAACTGTGGCAATGATTATTATTTGAATAGTATTGAGATGAACCCTGAGCAGCGCAAAGTTGCTTTAGAGGCTGCAAAACAGGCAACACTCAGGTTTACGTATTATATACAACATGAACTCGGTTATGCGCATTTGGGGATAGCTGAAGAGGAATATCCTACGGAAGATGATCTGCCCATGATTCCGTATCACAGAGAATCCAGGAGATATTATGGGTTAGTAGATTTCACCCTGCCTAATGTAAGAACTCCTTATGAAGCTCCGAATCCTTTGTATCGAACTGGAGTGGTGATTGGTGATTACACCATAGACCACCATCACAAAAAAAATCAGGATGCTCCGGCAATCGACTTTATCAAGATTCGCGTCCCTTCTTACAATGTCCCTTTGGGTGCTTTGATTCCAAAGGATCATCCTGCTTTGATCCTTGCAGAAAAGAGTATCTCGGTTTCAAATATTGTAAATGGGGCAACACGGCTTCAGCCGGTGGTTTTAGGTATTGGCCAGGCTGCGGGAGTACTGGCGTCGGTTTCCATTAAAGAAAAGCTAAATCTTGACGAAGTTTCTATAAGAGAGGTGCAGTCTGTTTTGCTCTCTCAGAATGCTTACCTCATGCCATTTATCGATATGAACCCAGACGATGAAAATTTTAAAGCAATGCAGAAAATCGGCGTAACTGGAATATTGAAAGGGGAGGGAGTTCCATATCTCTGGGCAAATCAAACTTGGTTTTATCCAGATCGCTTGGTTACAGAATATGAGCTGGTCGATGGATTAAGACCACTTTATTCTAGCCTGAAAGACTATTGGGGTGCTTCAGGGGATTATTTGACGGGGCAGAGATTTCAAATTTTACTAGAAATGATCAAGCCAAATACGCCTCTTGTGGAAATAGCACAAGCTTGGAACAAGAGAGGATTAGGAGGTGAATTTACTACAGATGTGAAACTGAACCGAGAGCAAGTGTCTGTATTGTTAGATGAGATATTAGATCCTTTTTCTAAGGAAATTGATTGGCACGGAGATTTTGAAAATTAGAGCAACAGATTAGGCTGAAAGGGGTAATAAAATCGATAAGCTAAGAGTTAAAGTGTTAATTTGGTTTTAAGGTAGACTACCAACTTTTTTCCATATCATATCTCCAATTTTTTCACCTTGCTTAACACCCTCTTCTATGGCATCTCGAAAATGAATTCCACCATAAAGTCTGGAAATAGCAGCTTCCTCTGAAGCATAAAGAAAGGATGGAAAAGGCCTTTCCGGTAAGCCAAAGTAGGTTTCCGAGCTGTCTATAAAATCAAAATTATCTCCGAAATATCCGGTTAATACTACAGCCGATGCCCTACTGATCACTGAGTGTCCCGAGGTATATTCTGGAAATGGAGGTGTCTGCAAAAGTGGTCTCCAGCGTTGATCTAGTTTTTGATTGATTACAGTTTCAGGTCGAATTCTATCGGTGTCGTATTTTGCTTTCCAGCAGGAAATAAAAGCGTCATGGAGTGTCATCCCAACCAGTGCATGCACATATGCTGTCTCTGCAAATGAAAGATCAGCTTTTTGCGCAGCAATACCCGTAATACCGATCCAATGTCCACCTGGAGATATTTTTTTCACGCCAATGGCCATATGTCCTGAAAATTGAACTTTGAATGGATTGCAATCCCAAAAGTTGGCAATCAGTTTTCTTTCTTCGTCAAGTTCTTTTGTGACGGTATAGACCTCCATCAGTTGAGTGTGGAAAGAGCTACCCTCATTCATGTCGAATGGGGCCATCGGAGCAGGTTTAAATTCTTCCAGATTTTGAATGAAAAAGGGTTTAATTGTTTCCCACTCTGGTTCTACCGCAGCGATGTAAGCAGGCGGAGTTGGGTACCAAAAACCTTCTCCCTCTTGAGGAGTGTATCTAGTCAACGTAGAAAGTTGAAGGTAGCCATCTTTTTTAGCGACTTCCATCACTTTTTTGGCAACTGAGGATGCGTAATCAATATGTGCTTGAAGCGATTTCTTATTGATGATTTTTGCTTTTAATGCAGTTTCAACCCACTCTTCCTGTTTTTCTTTCAACAGATATCCTGAAGGCATAATGGATTCACCGACTTTCAACAGCGCGTAGATAGCTGCAAACTCTGGAGAACTAATTTCTAGATTGGTAATTCCCCAATCATAATCTGCTAAGTAGGTCTGGTCTAGTATATTTTGGTTTTCAAATCTTTTACCGGATTCCTTTGAAATCAGGTATGCAGCGAGGTTGGAATAGGCATAAATTCTGGCTGCTACAGGAGGGCTCGCCACATCAGTCACCATCACTTCGGTGATGTGAAAGAGTTCTTGTGCGTACACTTTCGGCCAATTGATGTCTTTTGGCTTTGCTAGTGAAGCATTCATCACCGAGCAAATCAACGTAAGTAGGGCAAATGATTTTATTAAATATCGACTCATTTAATCGTGTAGCTTTCCAAAGGTTTCTGATTGATTCCGAAAAGTAGCTCTGTTCCTGAGGTTGTTTTAAATGGCAAAATAGATTTTATATCTCCTTTAATGGCTAAGCCGGATTCGGCAGGACTTAATGGGGAGAAGTTTCCCTTGCCATCACCAATTAGAACTAAACCTAATCCAGCATCCATTAATCCAATGCGTATGCGAGTATAAGATTGATTACCTCCTAAAATCAAATCCATACGACCATCCAGATTTAAGTCTATAGGTAGAATGCTAAAGACAGGAAATGATTGGGCTATTCTTGGGAGTGATTTAACTTCAAACCCGTTGTCGGTATTTTCTAAAACTACTGATTCTAAGGTGTTTGCTTCCAGGATTTGGGAGCTTTCTAACTCCTTCACGGTAAAGAGATCCGTCATTGTCGCTTTGGAGTAGGAAGCGTAATCCGTGAATCGGCTTCTCATACTTGCCATTTGATCTAGCAGTTCATCACGACTTGGATACGGATACATTTTGTCTCCCACGAAGCATTCCAGAATAGGATCGATTGATCCATTTTGATCGAAATCAGCGGCATACAATCGAAGCTTTTTATTTTCATTCGCTTCAAATTGTGAGTTTAAACCAAAATTCCCAGCGATCAAATCCATGTCTCCATCATTGTCAATATCTGCTTTGGATAGTGTGTTCCACCAGCCTGAAAGATCTGAATTGAAATAAGTTGAGGTTTGATTTTCAAATCCTTGCCCAGTATTAAGTAAAACGGTGATAGGCATATATTCTCCAGCAAGAATCAAATCCATTTTACCATCTGAATTCAAATCAATTAACTCTGAGGTAGTGATTAATCCTATTTTACCTTCATTTGGTAAATATTCAAGAGTCTCATCTGTGAAATTTCCTTGACCATCATTGATGAGCAATTTACTTTCCGGGATAATTGGATAGCGTCCAGGGATAAGTCTAGCACCCACAAATAGATCCAAATTTCCATCTCCATTTGCATCGAAAGCCTGGGCAGTCCCTGTGCTAAATGTATAAGCTGGAAATGAAGATTGTCTAGTCAAATTACCCAGTCCATCATTCAAATAAAGTCTATCCTGAAGGGACTCATCCGAACCTAAATAGTCATGATATCCGCCACTTGCTATGAATAGGTCTTGCTTTCCATCTCCATTGAAATCTTCAAAAATTGCGACAGCATCGGTAAATTCATTAGAAGATCTGAAGCCGGTATAGTTCTTCCAAGTGCCATTTTCGTAGGAAATCATTTTGCCAGCTTGTCCTTTTGATCCGCCAATAAATAGCTCAGGATTGCCGTCTCCATTCAAGTCTCCTTGGGATAAAATTGGACTGATGTAGCTCGGCATAGTGAGCATCAGAGGCTGACGCTTGAAGTCATTGTATTGTTTTGGCTCAGGGGTGTGTTCTGGAGCAAAGTTGCTTTTATCCAGTATAGGAGAAGGTTTTGTGGAGGCTTGTGCTCCTTGAGAACTTTCTTTTTCAATGGTTAGATGCTGGTTGGATGGTATATTTTCAAGGAATTGTTGAGTGCCATCAGGCCAGATAATTTGGATAGAAGGAATGGTTGAGAGTTCGCCTAATCCAAATTGAAGTCTAGGGCTGACTGAAGATTGAAACCCTCTGACGGGTTGTTCTTCTAAAGTTTGATTTTCATCACCTGTGAATAATTTAACTTTTGCTCCTAAAGCAAACGAGTTTAAAGAGTTGTCTTTTAAAGAAATTTGTAACCAATTTTTCGCTGGACTAATATTCTCATAAACAGAAGCTTGCTCATTCAGGTTATTGACTGCCAAATCGAGGTCTCCATCATTATCCAGATCTGCGTAAACTGCTCCACTCGAAAAGCCTTTATCTTCGAATCCCCATTCAATTGATCTATCAACGAAATCTAGTTCTCCGGTATTTTCAAAAATGTAATTATGAATAGGAGTGGAGGTCATCGTGGTGACCAAGTGTAGCGTATCCGCTTTCTCATTGGCAATCGCCTGTTTGAAATAGTAATCTCCTTTGTACTTGAGAAAGTCTCGATTGGTGTAGTCTCGGTAGTAGCCATTGGTAATGAAAAGGTCCTTTTTACCATTGTTTGTTGCATCAAAAAACAAGGCAGACCAACTCCAGTCACTGTTTGAAATTTTCGCAAGCTGACCCACCTCAGAGAATAATCCATCGCCTTGACTAAGCTGGAGCATGTTTCGCATACTTTGATGGTAAAAGCCTTCCTTTATCATCAAGGCATATTGCTCGTAGTTTTCAGGTCCATAAAGCAGTTTTTGGCGCTCATTGTCTTTTGGAAGCATATCTAAGGTATAGATATCCGGTCTCCCATCATTATTTATATCCGAAATATCAGCCCCCATCGAAAAGTGCGATATATGCTGGAAGTACTCCTTCATTCGGTCGGTAAATGTACCATCACCATTATTGATATAGAGATAATCCGGCTCTATGTAGTCATTAGTAATCAGGATATCTGGCCAGCCATCTTGATTGATATCTGAGGAAACTACGCCCAATCCAAAACCTAAAGCAGAGCCCTGAATACCAGCCTGTTCACTTACATCGATGAATTTACCATTGTCATTTCTAAAAAGCTTATCCCCTGCGTAAGGGTGTCTAACAGTTTTAACCTCACTAAATTCAAGTTCATTAATAGCTTCAATGTGGTGATTCAATAAATACATATCGAGATCACCGTCCCGGTCAAAATCAAAAAATAAGGCTTGAGTGCTATTTGAATGATCTGCAAGTCCATAAGCCTCTGCTTCATCCGAAAAAGTAAAATTGCCTTTATTGATCCAGAGTTCATTTCCCCGAGAATCTGGATTTCCCTTGCCAGAATAGCAGACATAAATGTCCAATAGGCCATCTCCGTTGACATCTGCCATACTGACTCCAGTAGTCCAAACATCCTTGCCACCTACTCCAGCTGATTTTGTTTTGTCTTCAAATTTCCAATTACCCAGATTACGGTAAACCTTATTGGAAGTCATATTTGCTGTGAAAAATAGGTCTTCCAAGCCATCATTATCCAAGTCCCCTACAGCTACTCCACCGCCATTATAGAAGTATTCGTAGCGCAGAATATTGTTCTTTTCATCCTCTTTCAGCTCGTTTTTGAAAGTAATCCCCGATTTTTTATTGGAGATCTTTTCAAAATTGGGGGAAGAAGATTGAGCTTGAAGAAGGACGACTGGCTTAAGAAATATGAAAGACCCTAAAGTCAGTAATAAGACTGTCTTAGATTTATGAAGGAAATTCATGTGTGTTTACAACTTCGAAGTTAAGCTCCAATCAATTGATTACATCTTCGAATAGTTTTTCGTTTACAACGGCGACTCCACCTAAAAGACCAACATCTTCCCCTAGTTGATATAGGGCAATCTTAGACTTTTCACGTGACTTAGCCATACTGTAAATATTTAAAGCCTGTTGAATTGGAGTAATTAAATATTGATTTGCTTCTGCAACTGATCCACCTATTATTATTAATTCAGGGTTTAGAACCTGAATAAGCATGGAAATACCTCTGCCTAAGTCCAAACCTGCTTCGGAAAGGATGGTAATTGCCCTTTGATCACCTGACAAGGCAGCATCTACCACAAGATTAGGCATGATATCTCCTTCGTGATTCCTAGCCATTCTGGCCAGTATGCTGTCTTTGTCCAGTTTGATAGCTTCTTCAGCCATTTTCACAATAGCTGTACCTGAGGCTACTGCCTCCAAGCAACCTTTTTTGCCACATATGCAGGTTACATCTCTTGATTCAAAGATCGGAGAATGGCTAAATTCTCCAGCGAAACCTGATGCTCCTTGATATAATTTTCCGTCAATGATGATTCCCAGTCCGATTCCCCAGCCTATAAAAAGGCCAAGAACATTCTTATGACTTCGATCTGTTGCAAATTTATATTCTGCTAGCGTCATTGCTCGGGCATCATTCTCAAGAAATATTTTCTTAGAAAATCTAGATTCAAGGTTTTCTAGTAGAGTTTTATTCCCAAACCTTAAATACGTATAGTTCACACCACCAACCGAATCTGTTAAGCCTGGCATAGAAAAACCCATTGCAATAACTTTATGGGCTGGAATACCTGTCTTTTCGAGATACGCTTCTATAAAAGTACATATGCGATCAAAGGTTTCCTTTTCGTTGTCTAGGCTTATTCTATGACTTTCCTTAGTGGTAGTCAGGGTTTGATTGCATGAATAAAGTGCAAGATTCATGTTGAACTTAGAAAGATCGACAGAAAGCACATAAAAAGCATCGGGGGCCAGTCTATATAAATCTGGTTTACGTCCACCTTGTGATTCCGCGCGTCCTTGTTTGATAACTTCTCCACTTGTAATCAAATCACCAAGCAGTGAATTGACAGTAGGCAAGGAGATGCCGACTTCAGCACATATTTCGCTGGCAGTATTTGCCCCCTTTGTATACAGGTTTTTAATAATCTTAATTTTGTTTAGGTAGCTTTTTATTTCTACCACTCCTTCCATTTTTTGGATTATCTCTTGTGGATTTATTAAGTGCATAGGTCTAAGTTATTCCTGAATTACGGCAATTTTCGAGTTTCAAAAAAGTACTTTTTTAAAAAAATAAGTTAATGGTAGATTATAAGTCGTGATATCGCCCAATTCTAGTGGGTGTGGCTATGGTTTTTTTGCAAAAGATTCGAAATGTGATATTTTTTTTAAGGAATGCGTTTTCTCTCTGAATTAATTATTTTTGACATTCACATTTTTAAAACAGATATGGATTTACTTGATAAGAATAGTCAACTAAATGAAAATGAGGTGTTTCAAAAAGTAGAGGACTTTTTGAAGGTAAAAGGTTTTAGAATTGGAGTTAAAGATGATCAAAGACCTTGGGGCGGATTTTTTGCATTGGATGAAAAACAAATTCGAGAATTTGCAGCAATGTTTTTCGAAGACGTTGAATTTTCTGAGCTTCAATTAAAACAGAAACTAAGTCCGAAATTTCTATTGGTGGCTCCTGGAGCTCGACTTTCATGGCAGTACCATCATCGTAGAGCTGAAATCTGGAAGCTTATTGATGGAGAGGCTGGTATAGTAAGGAGCCCAACGGATGAACTTGGGAAGCTGGAGAAAATGGATCTTGGTAAAACTATTTTCCTAGCACAAGGCGAAAGGCATCGATTGGTTGGATTGGATTCATGGGGGTTAGTTGCAGAAATTTGGATGCATACAGATCCTCAAACCCCGTCAAGTGAAGAGGATATTGTGAGAGTGGAAGATGATTATGCTAGAAAATAAAAAAGCTCGGATTTTAGTCCGAGCTTAAAAGCTTTAAAGTTTCCGTCTGTTGCTCAGTCACCCTGAAATAAACTTCTAGTCATTAATAATAATCCAAAAGGACTAGCCTAAGGAATGATTGATCTTCATTGTAAATACTTGAACTTTAAAATATTATATTTTATAAGTAGTCAGTGTTTTTTGAAGAGCTTTCTATAGGGAATCTATTTTTTTTGCTATTTCTTCAGCTTCTGCTGCCAAGCGATCAGCTTCCTTTCTATTAACTTGTGATGCTTTGTGCACCTCTGCTAGTTTTTTAGAATAAGCTTCCTGTAGTTTTTCTTTCTCTGATTTCTTATTAAATAATCCGAACATGATGAGTTTTAGTATAGAAACTCTGAATTTTCAACAATGTTTTCCATTAATTGAAATTGAGCAAACTGTTCAATGGCTCTTCCTGAATCTCATCGTTTTTGTAGTTGATCAAATCTTCTAAGCGTCCAGCAGGATTATAGTATCTCCATGGTCCTTCCTTTCTACCTTCTTTCATTTGACCTTCGGAAGCTTTCCTGCCATTTTCATGGTAGAAAACCCAAGTTCCGTCCGCCTTACCTAAAACATAATTTCCTTCGGATTCTTTCTTGCCAGTCACATAGTAGGTAATCCTGGTGCCGTTGCCGTCTTTCAGCGTGCCTTTGTCAAGGGTAGAGCTTCCCTCATACGTATTATAGTCACTTACATTCATGAGGCGTCCATTGTCCCAAAATTCTTCTTGAGTAAGTTGTTTATTGTCATAAAATAGACCCCAAATACCATCTTCAAAGCCAATATTGTAACTACCTACAGATTTAAGTTGCCCGCCATCGTAATAGTACACCCACTGCCCATTTTCAAGTCCTAAACTATACTCTCCCTCTCCAACAAGAATTCCAATCTTATTGAAATATTTCCAAAGGCCTGTTTTTAAGTCATTTCGATATTCTCCTATAGAGTAAATCTCTCCATCTGGGAAATAACTCTTCCAAACACCCGTCTTCATTCCGCTAGCGTATTGCCCGGAAACTGAAACTTGTCCTGAACTGTGATATTCTACGTATTCACCGACGGGAACTCCGAGTTCGTAGGTTTTACGTTTTGCTATTGATTTGTTAGGGAAATACTCCTCCCACGTTCCTACTGCGATTCCATTCTCATACTTCTCTATTCTAGCAAGTCGTTGGTTTTCATAATAATATTTCCAAGTCCCAACGCGATTGCCATTTTCGTCATAATACTCTTCTGATTCTTTGGTTTTGGTTCCTGGGAAATATCGAACCCATTCCCCTACTTTCTTACCATTATTATAATTGCCTTCCTCAACTATCAGATTTGGGTAAGTAAATCTCTTAAATGTTCCATCTAATTCCCCTTGCTTATATAAAGCCTCGGTGACTAGGACACCTTCTGGGTCATACTCTAAAAATGGTCCTTCTTTCACTCCATTTACATAGAATTCTCTGGTAGCTACCTCACCAAAGTCATAATATTGTACCCACTGACCAGTTTTTTTGCTGTTTATATATTGGCCTTCTAGTGATATTTGAGTTGCATCTATGTAATCTGGTACTCCAGTTTTGCCGAAATATTCTATATACTTACCTACAATAACTGAGTCCTGAAAAATCATCTCTTTCTTTAATGCTCCATCTGCATCATAAAGTTTAGAAGGCCCAAAAAGTATCCCGTCTTTATATTCTGCTACTACTTTTCTTTTACCATCTGGGTAAAAACTGGTCCAACTACCTTCTCTGACGCCATTTTTAAAGGTTCCTTCAGTGAGTAAGACATTTGTTTTGGGATTATAATATTTCCATAATCCTTCTCGCAATGAATTTGTAACAATACCTGTAGCCATCAGCGTAGAGTCAGAATTATATTGCCGGACCATAGAGCTTTCTTGGGCCAATACTGGCGTGCTGAAAAGGATTATTGCGATTAGGAGGTATTTCATGTGTTTATATTTTTTTTTAAGGCCACCCCGACTAGTCGGGGCAGGCTATGGAATCTCGCAAGGTTGATAATCTGCTTTTTAGGTGAAGCTTCTATTATGCTCGATTTCATAAGGTTTTTAGTTCGTCTAGATTCCATGGGTTAGTTGAAATCTTTCAAAAGGATAATCTGAATAGTTTACGAAGGATCTTCATTCCTGTTTAAAAATAAGTTAATTCCAGCTTTATCCCATTTTTTCCGAGAGTAAGTAATTCAGATTTTTTAGTTCATCCAAAATTCTGGTCTTAATTTCTGAGGCAGACTTAATAGGAATTGGTTTGTGCCATTGATAAAACGATGAGTTTGCTATTTCATTTTCTTTAGGTGTATTAGTCGCTGCAAAATTCAAAAGGATTTCTGGATAATCCCATGGTGTTTCTGATAAGTCAAACAGCCAATTCTCACTTTTCAGTTGATTTAAAGGCGCTTTTGGGTGTTTATTTCCTATCAATACAAATAGGAAAATACCATGTCCAAACCAGTTTAGCAGGCGAATGTTTAGACCGTTTTCTTGATCAAAATCTCTAATTAAATCCAAAACGTGGTAAGGGAATCCTAGTAGGTTATTTCCTTTGGATAGTTTTACACCACGACTCCTAGAATGAATTTTGACCAGGCCTTCTGAGTCTATTGCGTTTCCTATATCAGAGAGGATTTTCCAGAATTTAGCTTTTAACCTATTTTGGCGTGGTATCACCTCTTGGTCAAGCCAAAGTTGCAAGTCTATTTCATTCGGATTTTCTACCATTTACCATTGGAGTAATGCTGAAGCCCAAGTGAATCCAGAGCCAAAGGCGGCAAGACAAATCAAATCTCCTTCCTTGATTTGGCCCTGTTCCCATGCTTCGCTAAGCGCAATAGGGATGGTGGCTGCCGTAGTATTTCCTTTGGTCATGATGTTGTTGAAAACCTTTTCGTCAGGCAGACCCAGCTGCTTTTGAATGTATTGGCTGATCCGAAGGTTGGCTTGATGTGGAACGAGTAAATCAATAGCGGATTGATCCAGTTGATTTGCATCAAGTGCTTCTTTGATCACTTCCATGAATCTCACTACAGCATGCTTGAAAACAGCATTACCATTCATTTTGAGAAAAAAACTTCCAGATTCGATCAGTTCTGGAGATATTCTAACCTCTCGACTACTTCCAGGATCTTTGCAATATAATTCCTCTGCATGCTCCCCTTGGGAATGTAAGTGTGTACTTAGAATTCCCGGTTGGTCAGATTCTGCAGCACCAAGGACTGCAGCACCGGCGCCATCCGCGAAAATGACTGAACTAGAGCGGCCTTCGTCACTTTTGTCCAAAGCGGAAGATTGGATCTCAGCACCGACAACCAGGATTTTTTTGTACATACCAGTTTTGATAAACTGATCTGCGATGGAAAGTGCGTAGATAAATCCTGAACAGGCGTTACGGATATCCAGAGCTCCAATGGTTCCTAGTCCTAATTCACGCTGGAGTAAGACTCCATTTCCAGGAATGAAATAATCAGGAGTGATGGTGGCAAAAACAATAAAGTCAATTTCAGTAGCCTGAACTCCAGCTCTGTCCATGGCCATTATTGAGGCCTCTTTTGACATGCTAGTGACCGTGTCTACCCCTGGAGTAAACCAGTGGCGAGATTCTATCCCCGTTCGTTCGACGATCCACTCATTGTTAGTGTTCATCATCTCAGAAAGCTCATGATTGGTTACACTGCGCTCTGGAACATAGTGGCCGACTCCTAAAATCCTCGATTTTTGCATGTCAATTTGGGTTATTCATAAAATTGAATGACAATATCGCGAGATCAATTTACTCTAGCAAAGGCGAGAAGGATTAGCGGTAGAATTAACCAAACAGCGTATAATTTCCATGCTGATCCATAGGAGAGGTCTTGCGGATGACAGCTGGACTATCATTCTGAACTGAATTCACTAAGGGTGAAACTGTAAAACCCAACATGGATTCTGCGGAATATGGTTTTAACATGGTCAAAAGCTCTTCTTCAGTAGCGTAACTATCCAGCCATTTTTTTTCGGCATCTCTATCTAAGATGACAGGCATTCTATCATGAATTTCAGAGACAACAGAATTAGGAGAGGTGGTTAGGATCAAAAAAGTATGCTGAGTTTCTCCATTCGCAGACTCATATTCCTCCCAGATTCCTGCAAAAGAAAATAGCTCGTCTTCGCGTAAAGTGAATCTGTATGGAACGGAGGTTTTCTTCCCAAGTCGCTTCCATTCATAAAAGCCATCTGCTGGAATAATGCACCTACGTTGTCGGAAGGCTGTTTTAAAAGAAATTTTTTCATTTACCGTTTCAGCTTTGGCATTGATGAGCTTCTGCGCCACAGGTCTGTTTTTGCCAAATTCCGGAGTGATTCCCCAATAGAAATAAGAAAATCCTTTCGGGCTCTGGGAAGTAATTACAGGGACTAATTGAGTTGGAGCGATGTTATATCTTGGTTTTAGATCAGTCAGCATTTCTGCTTTAAATCTCTCTTCAATTTCTTCTTTGCTTTTGCTTAGGGAATATCGTCCACACATAATTTTATATCGCTGTAATTGGCAGGAAGTTAGATAACAGCGCTTATAAATTCAACTGCCCGTCGTTCCGAATAATAAGGTTTTGATGAGTTTTCAGGAGAAAACCCCACATGACCTCCATGTTTTGGGAATTCGAAATGGACCTGATCAAGCGATTTAGCGAGATTTGTCGGGAAGCATTTTTCACTTAGAAAAGGGTCATTTAATGCGTTTAAGACCAATGTTGGGACTTTTATCTGATCGAGAAAATACAAAGATGAATTGACTTCGTAGTATTCTTCGGCATCTGCAAAGCCGTGAAGTGGCCCGGTAAAAAAATCATCAAAATCAGCCAAAGTTTTAATATTTCTTAGGGTTTCTACTGGGATTTGACCCGGGTGAGCTGCGGATTTATCTATAACTTTCTTTTTTAAGCTTCGCAAAAAGCGCTTGGAGTATAAGGTGTTTTCGGTTTCAGAGATTTTTCTGGAAGAACTTCCTAAATGCAGAGGAACAGAAATGGCTACACCTCGATGAATTTTAGGAAGGCTATTTCCTTTTTCTCCCAGATATTTCAGCGTCAGATTTCCACCTAAACTAAATCCAACTAGGTTAATTTCTTCATAAGAATTATAAACATGCTGCACGACTAAATCAAGATCGTAAGTGGCACCAGAGTGATAGAAAATCACCTGCTTATTCATCTCGTCGCTACAGCTTCGGAAATTCCAGGTAAGCACATCGTAGCCTTTTTCCAGAAAAGTATTTACCATCCCAAGCATGTAAGCTCTAGTGCTATTGCCTTCCAGACCATGACTGATTATGACTAATTTCGACTTGTTTTGGCGGTACCAATCCAAATCAAGAAAGTCACTGTCAGAAGTTAAAATTCGCTCTTTAACTGGATTAGGGGTTAAAACCTTCCTGAAAAGTGATGGGTAAATAGTTTCTAAGTGTGCGCTAAACAGCCACTTGGGTCTGGTGTAGGTGGAGTTTTCTAATAATGGCATATCAGGGAGATAGGGTTTAAAGGCTGAAATGCTTGGGGAAATTACTAGTTTTAAATTTGATTAAAGCCATTATAAAAACTATTTTTGGACACTTTAAAAACGAACTAGCGCGGAATAACCTATGGCCGAAATAATAAGAATGCCTAAAATGAGCGACACCATGGAAGAAGGTGTGATTGCTGCATGGTTGAAAAAAGTTGGAGATTCAGTGAAACCGGGAGATATCTTGGCTGAAGTAGAGACCGACAAAGCAACGATGGAGCTTGAATCCTATGACGAGGGTGTGCTTTTATATATTGGAGTTAAAGAGAAAGATGCAGTGCCTGTGAATGGCGTGATCGCTGTGATCGGAGAGAAAGGTGAGGACTACCAGCACCTTCTTGACGGTGGTGAAGACTCTACATCAGACAAAAAAGAAGCTCCTAAGAAAGAAGAAAAGGAGGAAGAGTCAAAAGAGAAAGATAACAATCCTGGCTCTGAAAAATCCGAAGCTCCAGCTGAGAAAATTGATACTTCAGATATCAATGCAATGGTGATCACCATGCCGAAAATGTCTGATACCATGCAAGAGGGTACGATTGCATCTTGGCTGAAGAAAGTTGGAGATGAGGTGAAATCTGGCGAAATAATCGCAGAAGTAGAAACGGATAAGGCGACGATGGAACTGGAGTCATATGACGACGGAACCCTATTATATATAGGAGTTGAAGCTGGGGATTCTGTTCCTGTTGATGGCGTGATCGCTGTGATCGGTGAAAAAGGTGCCGATTACGAGACCCTGTTGAAAGCTCAAAAAGCTGAATCTTCCGAAGCGCCTGCAGAACCTAAATCTGAACCAGCTAAAGAAGAGAAGAAGGAAGAAGCCCCAAAGGCTAAAGCAGAATCTTCCACAAGCAGTGCTCCTGCAACTACTGCAGATGGCGATCGATTGAAAGCATCTCCTTTGGCTAAGAAAATGGCTGAAGATAAGGGGATTGATATTAGAACTGTAAGTGGTTCAGGTGACGGTGGAAGAATCGTGAAGAGAGATGTAGAGAACTTTGTGCATGCTGCTGCTCCTCAAGGAGGTGAAGCTGTTGGTACTGCTGCTCCAGGACTTGGTGTAGAAAGCTTCAAAGAGGAGAAAGTTTCTCAGATGAGAAAAGTGATCGCTAAGAGACTTGCAGAAAGTAAGTTTGGCGCGCCTCACTTCTACGTGACCATGGAAATCAACATGGACAAAGCGATCGAAGCTAGAAAAAGCATGAATGAAATCGCTCCGGTGAAGATTTCCTTTAACGATATGGTGATCAAAGCTACAGCAGCAGCTTTGCGCCAGCATCCTAAAGTGAACTCTAGCTGGCTAGGGGATAAGATCAGATATAATGACCATATCCATATAGGTATGGCAGTAGCAGTGGATGAGGGACTTCTTGTTCCTGTGATCAGATTTGCTGATAGTCTTTCACTTTCTCAGATTTCTACTCAGGCGAAAAGCCTTGGTGGAAGAGCAAAAAATAAAGAATTGCAACCTAAGGATTGGGAAGGAAATACCTTTACCATCTCTAATTTGGGTATGTTCGGAGTGGACGAGTTCACTGCGATCATCAATCCACCTGATGCATGTATCCTAGCAGTAGGAGGTATCAAGGAAACTGTCATCGTGAAAGATGGTCAGATGCAAGTCGGTAATGTGATGAAAGTGACTTTATCTTGCGACCACCGAGTGGTAGATGGTTCTATTGGAGCTGCCTTCCTGATTACATTGAAAAGTTTACTCGAAGATCCAGTTAGAATACTGGTTTAAGAAAACTATAAACTGCCAAAAAGTCCTGATTTCAGGACTTTTTGCTTTTTGTACGTTTATTGGTATGTACCCAACACACAATAACCACAGACATGACAAAAATTAAATCAACAACTGTAGTTGCGATCAGACATAATGGAGAGGTAGTGATAGGAGCAGATGGTCAGGCGACTTTAGGAAATACAATAGCAAAAAGCAGCGTAAAAAAATTGAGAGTTTTGCAGGGAGGTAAAATTGTTACCGGATTTGCTGGGTCAACTGCTGATGCATTTACACTTTTAGAGAAATTCGAAGAGAAGCTTGGAGCATTTGGAAATAATATGAAGCGTTCAGCCGTAGAGCTTGCTAAAGAGTGGAGAACGGACCGGATGCTTTCTAAGCTGGAAGCCATGATGATCGTCGCGGATAAGGATGATATTTTAATTATTTCTGGAAATGGTGATGTAATCGAACCTGATATGGAAATAGCTACCATTGGGTCAGGAAGCATGTATGCCCAGTCAGCGGCTAGAGCGATGAAGCAATTTGCCCCGCAAATGACTGCTGAAGAAATGGTAAGAGAAAGTCTGAATATCGCTGCTGATATCTGTATATATACTAATCACAACTTGGTGATAGAAAAAGTCACAGGATGAACTTATCCAGACTAAATATTTCGAACCGAAGTTAATACTTCGGTTTTTTTTATGTTTTTCTAAACCTGTTGGTCTTGTTGGCTGTTAACCAAATGTAAAAAGAGTTACTATGGAAACTACCACTGTTAAGAAAACTACAAAGAAGGATTATAGAAAGGTGATTTTGGATGGATTTAAAAACCATGTGCTTGAGCATGGTGAATTACCCAAGTCAGTTTTCAAGTTTGCTAAGGATTTGAAGATGAAGGAGGAGGTGTTTTACACTTACTTCACTTCGTTTGAATCGATAAAATCTACAATCCTAGTTGATATTTTTGATGAAACTCTAGTAGATATTGAAAAACAAGGTGTTTTCGAAGAGTATTCTGCTCGTGAGAAGTTTTTGAGCTTTCTGTTTACCTGGATTGAAGTCTTGAAGAAAAACAGGTCTTATTTATTGAGTATGTACGAGAATAAGGCAAAGTCAGCTATGGCTTTACCCAAAGAATCCTCGGAATTCAAGGAGAAGTTTAAAGCTTTTGCCAGTGAGATAATTTTAGAAGGAAAAGAGACAGAAGAGATCGCATCGAGACCTGTCATTTCGGATCGTTACGACGAGGCGCTTTGGATTCAAGTTGGATTTGTATTCAGATATTGGCTTGATGATAGATCCCCAAGATTTGAAAAAACCGATGCGGCAATTGAGAAATCAGTGAATTTAGCTTTTGACCTAATGGGTAAAAGTGCACTGGATTCATTTCTTGATTTTGCAAAATTCATGTATCAGTCTAAATAGGCCATGACAGATAACTTAAACGAGCAGCAGGCGATCCCTGTCTCAAAAGTGCAGCGTGCTGCCAAATTCATTTCTACTGGAGCAAAAGTAGGAGGCAACTATGTGAAGCATTACGCCAAGAAAATGGTGAATCCAAGCATGGACAGAGAGGAACTGCATCAGAATAATGCAACTGACATTTACTCTTCGCTCAGTCAGCTCAAAGGCTCCGCGCTGAAAGTAGCACAGATGATGTCCATGGATAAGAACCTTTTGCCGCGGGCATATCAGGATAAATTCACCATGGCGCAGTATTCTGCACCGCCACTCTCTTACCCTTTGGTGGTAAAGACTTTTCAGAAATATTTCAGCAAATCTCCAGATCAGGTTTTTGATACGTTTACCCGTTCGGCTGTGAATGCAGCCTCAATTGGGCAAGTTCATCAAGCTACGCTTGGAGATAAAAAGCTAGCTGTAAAAATCCAATACCCTGGCATAGCTGATTCGGTGAGTTCAGATTTGAAACTGGTAAGGCCATTTGCTCTGCGAATTTTGAACATGAATGAGAAAGAACTTGATCATTATATGGAAGAGGTGGAGGAGAAGCTTATTGAAGAGACAGATTATGTGTTGGAAGTGATGCGCTCCAGAGAGATTTCCGGAGAATGTAGCCATATTCCTAATTTAAAATTCCCTGTTTATTACGATGAATTAAGTGCTGATCGGATCATCACCATGGATTGGATCGAAGGTGCGCACATGAAAGAATGGCTGGCAACTAATCCAAGTCAAGAATCCAGAAATCAAATCGGACAGGCACTTTGGGAGTTTTACCACCATCAGGTACATAACTTAAAGCAGGTTCATGCTGATCCACATCCAGGTAATTTCATCATTCAGGAAAATGATCAGTTGGGAATTATTGATTTTGGTTGCGTTAAAATCATACCTGAGGATTTCTATCAAGGCTATTTTGCATTAATCAAAAAGGATTTGTTGATCAACAATAGTGAGCTTGATCAGGTTTTCTTCGATTTGGATTTTATATCGGAAAAGGACAGTCCTGAAGAGCAGCTTTATTTTAAATCTGTCTTTAGAGAAATGATTTCTCTGTTAGGAAAGCCTTTCCATGTTGATAAATTTGATTTTTCAGATGACGGCTTTTTTGAGAAAATATTCGCTTTGGGAGACCGTATTTCTAACGATAAGATGTTCAAAAAATCAAGGCAGGCCAGAGGTTCTAGACATGGATTATATGTCAACAGAACCTATTTTGGCTTGTACAATCTGCTAAATCAGCTTCAAGCCGAAGTAGTTACTACTAAGCCAGATTGGCTGAAGTAACTCGTTCTATCTTTAGGAATGCAGTTCTGGCTGATTAATAGTCCCGAAAGGGACGAATTTTACATTTTATAGAAAAAAGCGAATTTTTATTTGCTAAAAAAGTTAAAATCTTATCATTCAAGAATTCTAAAAAAGAATCAAATTATATTATCTAACTGATAAAACTATTAGATAGAATATAGTCTGTTCTATTTCAGATATATACAAGAAAGTGTTTTCTTTATTCGACTTTTAGTCGATCCTGATGAAAATTGAATATAAGTAAATTGTTAGGATTAAAATGCAGTAAAAATTTTTCTAGAAAAAGTATAATTTTTTTGATTTTCCTTTGAAGTAGCCATCATTTTTTTGGCTGTAGGTTACAAGTCTATTTATCAATAGATTGTGCCAGATTTTAGGTTTTCAGCGAATAAAAATATCATTGAACCTAATAATTTGCCCAGATAAACCCGAAATGAATTTAAAATGGATAATTTCAAGATCTATTTTTGTTTGCCCAAAGTAATTAAGTGGAGCTTTATTTTTACGATCACATTTGTGGCAGTAATACTAACTGGGCTTCCTGCCCAGAGCCAAATAAAGGAAGTTAAGCCCGATCTAAAATTCCAAAGGATAAGCGATGGGCTCATTAATAACAGGATTTCGGCTGTCTTTCAGGATAAACTCGGATTTATTTGGGTTGGCACTCACAGTGGACTACACAAGTACAATGGCTTGGATTTTCAGGTTTATGTATCTGATTCAGAATCTACCAGTATCAACAATAAGTATATTGGGGCGATTTTCGAGGATAGTGATAATCAATTGTGGATAGGAACTGGAGATGGAGTAGCGAGTTACAATAGAGAATCGGATGATTTCACTAGGTTTAAGCTTATTTCCGAGGATAGTGCTCATGCAGGGGAGGGTAACTTGGTACACAGCATTTTAGAAGACAGCAGTGGGAAAATATGGGTTTCCAGTATTGCTTCAGGTTTGTTTTTTTTTGATCCCAATAAGAACCAGTTTCTGTCTTATAAAGACGGCCAACTTGGTTCAATAAATGGAATGGTTGCCGGAGATGATGAAGTGCTATGGCTTGCAACTCAGCAAAATGGTCTTATTAAGCTGAAGACTTCAAGTGGGCAGATGATATATTTTCAGCATGATCCTACCGATCCACATTCGATCAGTTCAAATAATATTAAAACGGTTGCTATAGATGATGAAGGGAATCTTTGGGCAGGAGCCCGGAGTAAAGGGCTCAATAGAATGATAGTGTCAGATGACAAGGTCAGTTTTGTTCGGTACCTTCATGAACCTGGAAATCCGCTTAGCCTTAACAATAATACAATATTTAAGCTCTACGTAGATCCAAAAGGGAATCTCTGGTCCTGTAACGAAAATGGCGGACTCCATCTATACAATAAAGAAAAGGATGGTTTTTTCAGGTATTTACATGACCCCACAAATCCTACCAGTCTCACTCATAATTCCATCTGGAATATTTTTCAGGACAAGCAGGATAGGTACTGGGTGGGTACAGCTCAATCTGGTATAAACGTAGCTGATCCATATACCTCCAAGTTCACCCATTATTACAATAATTCATCAAATCCGGAAAGCCTTAATAATGATATTATTAGGGATTTTTTGGAGACTAAAAGTGGAAATATCTGGATAGCTACAGACGGAGGTGGCTTAAACTACTTCGATAGAGCGAAAGGTAATTTTAAAACCTTCACAAACGATCCTCAAAATCCGAACTCCATGAGCTCTGATGCTGTGATCAGTCTGAATGAGGACGAGGCAGGAAGGCTTTGGGCAGGTACTTGGGCCGGTGGGATTAATATTTTACTGGATGAGGAGAATGGTGTATTTACCAGTTTTAAGGATTGGATAAAAAATGACACGTATCCGATCCAGCATGTTTTTGATGTGCATTTTGATGAGAATTACATATGGATAGCCGCATTCGACGAAGGACTGTATCGGTATAATAAAAGCACTGCTGCGCTTAAACTTTTTAAAAAGGACGAGAATGATGCTGAAAGTATTTCTTCGAATCAAATATTGCGGATTTTTGAGGATAGCAATGACAACCTGTGGATTGGATCGCATTCTGGCTTGAGTGTGATCCAATCAAAAGACAAGTCAACAGGGAAATTCAAAGTTTATAATCCTTCTGATTTAGACCCAAATAGTATTCCCAGCAATTATATTCGGCAGATCTTTGAAGACCAAAAGAAGAATATTTGGATAGCAACTGAAAAAGGGCTGTCGAAGTATGACCCCGCGGGAGATAATTTCCTCACATTCACGCAGAAGGATGGGTTGCCAGTGAATGAAATCAACTCCATAGTAGAAGATGATCGTGGTTATTTATGGCTCGGTACTATTAAGGGAATAGTGAAATTTGATCAAAACAATCTGGAATTTACGAAATTTGAAAAGCATGATGGTTTGCAGGGAAATGAATTTTCTCGGTATTCGGTACTTAAAACTAGAACTGGTGAATTGCTTTTTGGAGGAATGAATGGTTTTAACCTTTTTCATCCCGACCGCTTAAACTCGAATCCAAATGTACCTCCGGTTTACTTTACGGATTTTAGATTATTCAATCAATCAGTAGATTTTAAAAAAGCCGATTCTCCATTACAAAAGCATATTTCTCAAACCGATTCTATCACACTGACTTATAAAGAAAATGTGCTCACCTTTGAATTTATAGCCCTCAATTACACCCATCCTGAGCAAAATCAATATGCTTATATATTGGAAGGATTTGAGGAAGAATGGAATTATGTAGGTGAGCAGCGCAACGCTACATATACCAATCTTAACCCAGGTAGGTATGTTTTTAGGGTAAAATCTTCCAACAATGATGGCCTATGGAATGAAGCTGGAGCTTCATTGGTATTAGTAATAACTCCACCTTTCTGGAAGACAGAATGGTTTATTATTTTGTCTTCACTACTAGTTATATTTCTCTTACTACTTGCTTATAAATGGAGAGTCCGTACAATCAAAGCACAAAACTTGCAGCTTGAAAACACTGTAAAAGAGCGGACCACTATGCTGAAACACGCTAACCTAGAATTGAAAAACCATATCAATGAAAAGGACAAGCTCTTAAGTATCATCGGCCATGACCTGAGAAATCCTTTCACTTCTATCATTGGTTACATGGAGCTTTTGGAGGATGAATTCGAGGACTCTGGGAATTCACAGCATCTGGAGAATATTCAATACCTCTTAAATGTCTCCCGTAATACGCATAACTTACTTGAAAACCTGTTGCATTGGGCAATCAAAGAAACTAAGTTGTTTGAAATCAAAGCTGAAGTAATTCAGATGAGTAAATTAATAGAGACCGCCAGTGCGATGGTTTCTTCTCAGGCTGACTATAAAAAAATTAGACTGGAAAAATTCTGTCCAGAGAATATTTATGTGTCTGCTGACCAGAATATGATATTGACGGTGATGAGAAACTTAATTTCCAATGCTATCAAGTTCTCCAATCAAAATGGAATAATAGATATACATGTTCAGGAGAAAGAAGGAGATGTTGTCATTTCTGTACGCGACCATGGGACAGGAATGGATGAAACAGTGCTCAATAGGCTTTTTTCAAAATCCATTCAACAAAAACGTGGGACCTTGGGAGAGGTAGGAACTGGTTTGGGTTTGGTCCTTTGTCAGGAAATAATTCAAAAACATGAAGGTGAAATTTGGGTCGAAAGCCAACTCGGCAAAGGAAGTACCTTTAGTTTTTCGCTGAAGAGTTATGTGAATTATGAAGTTGAAATCAAGTGCATGGGCTGAGATTCTATTTCCTTGTAGTAATTAGGAATTATGTAAATCCGCTTTTTCACCAGTTGCCAAATTTATGGCCTTTCTATGTATCATGAATTTAATTCACAGCTCGAAAAAGATCCGAAGGATTGCAACGATTCAAATCCCTCGGCAAAGCCGGGGGTATAAAACTAATATCCTTTGCAGCCCTGAAAGAGCGAAACTTTGAAGTTCCGCCCTTTCAGGGCTATGGTTTACTACTTTATCAACCTCCCTGAACTTGCGTACAGGGTTATGAATGGTTTGGCACCTTCGGCGCCATGTGTAACTTCAGTTTCATAATTATAGAAAAAATTTGCGTTTTACTAAGTTTTATACTGAATACATTTCTATGCTGGTAAGATTGAGGATAGTCTTATTAGGGTAATCATATCCTATGAAATAATAATAGAGAGTTGAATAAATATCCTCAATATACTTGTATGTAGAAGTTTGTAAGATTGAAAAAAGGGAAGCAATTGCTTCCCTTTTTTATGCGTTAGTTAGCCGAATAAGTGACCCGATAGATCACTCCAGCCATATCATCGGAAATCAGCAGACTTCCATCTTTCAACTCTTGGACATCGACTGGTCGTCCCCAAGCTTCCTGAGCTTCCACATCTAGCCATCCCGTGGCGAAATCTTGCTCGCCAGATGCAGTTGAACCGTCAACATTTAAAGAAGTAAGCACATAGCCTGATTTCTTACTTCTGTTCCAGGAGCCATGTTTAGCTATAATTACTTTGTTTTTGTATTCCGAAGGAAACATATCTCCTTGATAGAATCTCATTCCTAAAGGAGCTACGTGTGCACCCATTTTGGCTGCTGGAGCGACATAATCACTGGCAGGACCACCTTTGTCTCCAAATTCAGGATCTTTCACAGTTCCTTCGTGCCAATAAGGGTATCCGAAGTGCTGGCCAGCTTTAGTTATATGGTTTAACTCACAATTAGGAACATCATCACCAAGCATATCTCGGCCATTGTCTGTGAACCACATATCTCCAGTTTTCGGATCCCAATCAAACCCAACAGAATTTCTCACTCCATGAACATATACTTCTGGGGTAGGATTTGAAGAGTTGACATCCATTCTAGTTATCGATGCAAAAATTTCATCCTCAGATTCGCAAATATTACACGGTGCTCCAACTGGTACGTAGAGCATTCCGTCTGGGCCAAAGTCTATGAATTTCCATCCATGGTGGGTTTCTGTAGGGTATTCATCATAAACAATTTCATATTTTGGATCATTAAGATTGTTTAAGATGTCTTTAAACCGAATGATTCTACTCACTTCAGCCACATAGAGGTCACCGTCTTTATATGCAACTCCGTTAGGCATCTGGAGATCTTCTGCTAAGATAAATTTGGTGTCAGCTTTGCCGTCGCCATTCTCGTCAATTACAGCATAAACATTTCCTTCCTGTCTGGTGCCTACGAAAACAACCCCTTCTTCAGAGATTGCCATCTCACGGGCATTTGGAATATCAGCTGCCCAAACATCAATTTTAAAATTCTCAGGCAACATGATTTCGTCAAGTTTCACATCTGCTTTTGCTTCGCTGATATCACGTTTGTTCGCACTATTCGGGGTTTCAAAGCTTTGAGCTTCAGCTTTTTGGTTTTGCTCGCAACCAAAAGCTAGAAGGGTAATTCCTATTCCAAGAAGGATTGAATAATTAGTTAAGTATTTCATAATTGGGTGTTTCTTTGATATAGTAAGTTAAGAAACATTCAGAATGTTTGGGAATGAAAAGGTTATGAGCGGGTTAATGGTTAATTTTGCGCCATGTTATCGATTTCCAATCTCTCTTACTTCATCGGAGGGCGTCCATTGTATGAAAACGCCAATTTGCACATCAAACCAAAGGACAAAATTGGCCTTGTAGGTCAAAATGGTACCGGTAAATCCACGCTCTTGAAAATTATCAACGGCGACTATCAGCCGAGTTCAGGAGAAGTTCAAAAGGCAAAGGATTGTACCATTGGCTTTTTGAACCAAGATTTGCTATCCTATCAGTCTGACGATAGTATTTTGAATGTGGCCTTGGCGGCTTTCAAGGAAACTTTGGCGCTTCAAGATGAGATAGATGAAATCTTGAAAAAGATGGAAACGGATTATTCCGATGAGATGATCAATAGGTTGGCATTTCTTCAGGAAAGATTCGAAGCGAATGAAGGCTATACGATCAAAGCCAAAGCGGAAGAAGTGCTTGAAGGAATTGGTTTTAAGTCTGCAGATTTGAATAAACCGCTACGAACGTTTTCCGGTGGCTGGAGGATGCGTGTCATGCTTGCCAAACTTTTGTTGGAGAAACCTTCCTTGCTGATGCTCGATGAGCCTACCAACCACTTGGATCTTCCTTCCATCGAATGGGTGGAGAATTACATGAAGAACTACGAGGGCGCTGTTATAGTCGTTTCCCACGATCAGACATTTTTAGATAACTGTATCAGTAGCACCGTAGAAGTGGCGAGTAATACGCTGACATTATATTCCGGAAATTATTCCTTCTATAAGGAAGAGAAAGTGGAGCGAATGGAAATCCAGCAGAATGCCTATGAGAATCAACAGCAGATGATCAAGCAGACTGAGAAGTTTATTGAGAGATTCCGTGCAAAAGCGACGAAATCCAATCAGGTCCAGTCTAGAATCAAGGCGCTGGATAGATTGGATCGAGTACATGAAGTAGTGAGTGATGAGGTTTCAGTGAATTTCAAATTCAAATTCACAAAGCAGTCTGGGCGTGATGTCATCACTTTGGATAACATCTCGAAGGCTTATGGTGATAATATAATTCTGAAAAATACTACCGCGCGTATCGAAAGAGGTGATAAAATTGCCCTGATCGGAGCAAACGGAAAGGGTAAGTCAACTTTGCTTAGAATCATCGATGGCTCCGAAAAAAATCTACAGGGTGAAAGAACTGAAGGCTATAATGTAAATAAATCGTTTTTTGCGCAGCATCAGTTAGAGGCTCTGACCTTAGATAATGAGATTTTGCAGGAAATGGCGCAGGCAGGCAGTGCGAAATCTGAAATGGAGCTTCGTGGGGTTTTGGGGTGTTTTTTGTTTACGAATGAAGAAGTGTTCAAAAAGATCAAAGTATTATCTGGAGGAGAGAAATCCAGAGTTGCTTTGGCCAAAACCTTGATTTCAGAATCTAACTTTTTGCTTCTCGATGAGCCTACCAACCACCTTGATTTCCAGTCGGTAAATATATTGATTCAGGCATTGCAGCAGTACGAGGGTACTTTTGTGACTGTTTCTCACGACAGACACTTTATCAGAGGTGTGGCAAATAAGATTTGGTACATAGAGAATCATGAGATCAAGGAATACTTGGGTACTTATGCGGAGTATGAAGCTTGGCGTGAAAAACAAGCTGTAGTAGCTCCGGTACAAACTGTACAAAAGCCAGAGAAAAAGGAACAGCCTAAAGCCAAGGCTCCAGTAAATAATCCTGAAGTTCAGCAAGCTAAAAAAGACCTTAGAAAACTTGAGGAAGAGCTTGAGAGGGTAGAAAAAGAAGTGGAGAAACTGGAGGAGAAAAAGTTAGGATTGGAGCGTAAAATGGCTGATCCAGAACTGTACTCAAGAGAAGAGGAAGCTCAGGAAGTTCAGGAAAGTTACCAAGGAGTTCAATCCAAGCTGAAAGCTTCAAATGAGCAATGGGAAGAGTTAGTTGACAAAATTTCCAATCTACAGGAAGTCCTTTCCTAGTAAATTTTAGATTTGGTCTTCATTTTGCCTATTTTTCAGGATGAAGACCAAATCTGTTTTTTTTAGCTTTTTACTAAGCATATCAGCTATTTTCCATCTTTTTGCGCAGCAACTGGAGGATAAAGTATATAAGGATCATATACAGTCAGTCCGTTTATTTCCTGCTGGAGTGACTTTTGATGCGTCTATTGACGCGCCAGTTGTTCCACTGAGATCTGGGAAGCCGTTGGTTTTGCTATTTGATGATTTAGCATATGATCCAGAACTCTATACTGCCAAATTAATTCATTGTGATGCTGATTGGCAGAAGTCTCAGCTCAAGGACAATGATTTTTCACCCACCTTCAACGAGTTCAATATTCAGGATTATGAATATTCTGTCAATACTCGAATCCCATACATTCATTACCGATTTGAACTTCCTAGCGTTTTAAAATCAGGGAATTATATTTTAAAAGTTTATAGGCAACGGGATGAGTCAGATGTGATTTTGACAAAACGCTTCATGGTTTATGAGGAGACTTTTCGAGTAGGAGCATCGATTGTTCCGCCATCGCAGACAGCTGATCGAAGTACTTCCCAGCAAATAAATGTTGTAGTAAACTACTCTGCTGGAGAAGTGACCAATCCTGATGGACAGATCAAAGTGCTTATTCGCCAAAATCAACGTTGGGACAATGCGAAATTTTTGGCTAAGCCAACTTTTATGAATGAGAGTTCAAAAATATTAAGGTATGAGTCATTTGATGGAAGTAATACATTTGATGCTGGTAATGAATTTCGCTTCGTTGACTTGAGGTTCATCAGGGCAAATGGAGTAAACATCGCAAATATGCGAGTAGAGACAGATGTGATATTTGCTGATGGAAACATTAATAAACCAAGACCTGAGACAGCGTATTCTCAGTATTTGGATTTGAATGGACAATATATAGTTGAAACAAAGGATCGCCCGGGTGGAAATCCAGAAATGGAAAGCGAATATATGCTAATGACTTTCAGGTTGGCAATAGAAGAAACATCAGATCCTGTTTACCTTTTGGGGGCATTGACCAATTGGGGAAAAGCCCCTGAGGCAAAAATGGAATGGGACCCGAAAATGGGCGTTTATGTAACCTCTCTCCTTGTAAAACAAGGTTGGTATGATTACCAATATGCTTATTTGAGAAATGGAGAATTTGAAACAAAGCCTTTTGAAGGCAGTTATTTTGAAACTGAAAATGAGTATGAGGTCCTGGTTTATTTTAGGAACCTTGGCTCACGTTACGATCAGCTTGTAGGTTATATTTACTTGCATCCGAACAGACGAAGACTTTAAAAGAAAAATCCCTTCCGAAACCGGAAGGGATTTTTTTATGATTCTTCTGAAGATGAATCTTCATTATTATCTTCGGTGGGTGGGGCGACGTTTTCACGTGTACGCTCGCCACTTGGCTTGTAAGGAACAAATCCTTCTCTCTTAAATTTGTAAGTTGTAGTTCTTGGCCCAGTTGGGTGATTAGCCAAATCTAGCATACCAAAACCTTTGTGGGTAAATGCTCCCAAACCACATTTGAATACGAAGTCCTGAACTTCAGGTGCTGCGTATAAGGTAATTGGAAGGGTGTATCCTCTTACTTCATACTTTACATCCATGTCATAGACGGCATAGATTCTAGCAAATTTCTTCTGAGCTTCCTTGAGTTTATTTACATAAACCATATCTGGAACTACCTGAAACTTGTAGAAAGTTTCCATTTGCTCGGGAGTGTACCAGCCTGATCGCTCCATTCTAGTAAGAGTTGATTCATAAAGCAGGTCGGAAAACTCATCGCTATCCGGGCTAATGAAACGTTTACCTGCTTCCTCATTGAAAGCTGGAGTGATCAAGACCAATGGGGAAATACAAACAAATTTGTTTGAAGTCTCCAACACCGGCTCTACTTCGATTTCAGTATATTCAGGGACCATTATCAGGTTACCAAGCTCGATTTTTGGGGTGGCAAAAACCTGCTCTAGCAGATAGTCCATGAAGTCTTCACTTTGGGAAGACAATACTAGGGTTACTAAACTGGAATAGTAGTGCAATCCACTTCTACTAACTTTAGTCTGGCCTTTTAGACCAGAGAAGTTGAAGTAGTTATAGTTGTAAAACTCTTCTCTTCCACCTTTCACAATAAGACCTTTGAGGAATTGCGCCAGAATATACTGGTGGTGAAAAGGCAGGTACGAACCCTTGTTTTTTAGGGAAAATATTAGTCTAACTCTCACGGTAAATTAAAAATAAAATGAGACAATAAATAAGATAAAATCGTAACGTATTGGGTGAATAAGCAATTACAAAATTATCATTTTTTTTGAGAAAATATTACACATTAAACCTAAAATGCATAATGTCGCCATCTTGAACTACGTATTCTTTGCCCTCGATAGCGATTTTTCCATTTTCTCGACATGCTGCTTCAGTTTTGAACTTCTGATATTCAGCTAGTTTGATTACTTCAGCTTTGATGAATCCTCTCTCAAAATCTGTATGAATTACTCCTGCTGCTGCCGGAGCTTTCCAGCCTTTTTTGATAGTCCAGGCTCTAACTTCCTGCACACCAGCTGTGAAATAGGTAATCAGGTCTAGTAGTGAGTACGCACCACTGATCAATTTGTTTAGCCCACTTTCTTCCAAACCATATTCTCCAAGAAACATTTCTTTCTCCTCAGGGTCATCAAACTCAGCGATTTGCTCTTCTATTGCGGCGCAAAGGACAATTACTTCAGCATTTTCATCCTTCACTTCTTCGCGAAGTTTGTCAACATATTGGTTTCCTGTTTGTAGACTTTCTTCATCTACATTGGCTACATAGATTACAGGCTTTATAGTTAGCAAATGCAAATCCCTAACGGCCTCCAAGTCTTCTTTTTCCACTTCTACAGATCTGGCATTCTTGCCATTGGTAAGTGCTTGCTTGAATTCCAATAGAGTTTCCAATTCTTTTTTGGCTTTTGCATCACCTGCTTTAGCTACTTTTTCGGTCTTCTGGATTTTCTTTTCCACTGATTCCAAATCCTTCAATTGAAGTTCGGTATCGATTACTTCCTTGTCAAATATTGGGTCTACTCCGCCAGCTACATGGACTATATTTTCATCGTCGAAGCATCTTATTACATGAATAACAGCATCTACCTCGCGGATGTTTGCAAGAAATTTGTTTCCTAGGCCTTCTCCTTTGCTGGCTCCTTTTACAAGGCCAGCGATATCCACGAATTCAATCACAGTAGGCAGGACTCTATTTGGATTTACAAGTTCTTCAAGGATTTGAAGTCTTTTGTCAGGGACGGTCACAACACCCACATTTGGCTCGATCGTGCAAAAAGGGAAATTAGCTGCCTCAGCTTTTGCACTCGAGAGAGCGTTAAACAGAGTGGATTTCCCTACGTTTGGAAGTCCAACAATGCCACATTGTAATGCCATTAATTTGTTATTTTATTTGAAATATTCTGTAAGATTTATACCCTTTATAGAACTCCAAAATAAATACTCTAAAGATCGTATAAACCGGTATGGCAAAGATCATCCCGAGAACTCCGGCGATTTTTGCCCCGGCAAAGATAACAACAAATATTTCAAGGGGATGCGCTTTTACAGATTTAGAAAAGATCATTGGCTGTAGAAATATGTTGTCAGTGATCTGTACTAGGCCAAAAACAGAAAGAATTTTAATTATCAGGTAATTTAATTCTGTGTTTGTTTCAAAAGATCCAGAAGAAATACCGACTATAATACCGAATAAAGCCCCTAGTAATGGGCCAGCGTAGGGGATTAGATTTGCCACAGCTGCAAAAAGTGCAATGGTTAGAGCATACTCCACGCCCATAAGGGTTAGACCAAAACTAGCTAAAGAAAAAATAGCTAGCATCTGCAATAATAGTCCTGAAAGATAATTTGAGAGCAGCTTTTCTACTTTGGTAAATGTCGCTACTGAAAGTTCGAAATAAGGGTTCGGAATCAAATTCAGCAGATTTCTGCGAAGCAAACCATTTTCCAGAAGTAGGAAAAAGCTGATAAAAGCGATAGCTATAGTGCCAATAAAAAGGCTACTGGTAGTATTGATGACTCCACTGATAAAAGAAGTAAAGTCAAAACTCTTGATCATTTCTATCATACTCGCTTTCAAGCTGCCAAATAAATAACCAGGTTGACCTTCCAGCAATTCATGCCTTAAAAGAAAACCTTCGACTCTACTCACCGGCAGCTGTACTTGCTCATAGATTCCGTTCAGATCTAGTTCACTGAGGATGATGATTTGGTTATTGATAAGTGGAAAAAACAGAAAGCTTAGCAATACTATTAAAAGAACTATCGCAGAGTAGGATAGGAGAATGGCGGACCATCTTGGAATATGCTGACCTAATAAATGGAAATCATTCAACTGATTTGTCAATGGGCGCAATAGTGCGGCGAGAATCAGAGAAATAATCAGGTAAAGTGTAATGTTTGAGAAATACCAACCAAACAGCAAGAAAACTGCTATGGATAAAATGAGATAAATGAAAAATCGCTGCATATTCTGAAATAAGAAAAGGAGACAAATCTGCCTCCTCTAATATACTATTTCTCTATTTTGAAACTATAAATCTGATGAATCCAATCAACTTATTCCCACTTGAGTTCATCGTTATACTCAGACTCTTCTTTCTCATATTGCTCGAAATCTACATCGGGAAGAAGTTCGTTTTTAACGTAATCAACAGATTCATTAAGTGCTTCAGCGAATTTGAAGAAATCCTCTTTGTAAAGAAAGATTTTATGCTTCTCGTAAGTGAAATTTTCCCCATTTACCTTTCTTTTACTTTCAGTTATAGTAAGGTAATAGTCATTTGAGCGAGTAGATTTAACATCGAAAAAATACGTTCTTTTGCCCGCTTTTACTTTTTTGGAGAAAATCTCCTCTCTGTCATAGCCTCTTTGATCGTCCACAATTCTTTATGTTTTAAGTATAAGGTTGTATAAAATTCAATCCAAGATAAAACATTTAGACCCGAGATTTCAAACCAGACCTTTAATATTTTTATCCATTAAGCTGGCTAATTAGGCTAAAACGTTAGAAATATGAAGCAAATTCTACTGTAAATCTATTTATTCGCCGTGCATCATGGCTTTTTTGGCCAATAGCTCTTCCTCAGTTTCGCGGTGATCAGGATCGTCTACGCAGCAATCTACAGGACATACTGCCGCACACTGTGGCTCTTCGTGAAAGCCATTGCATTCGGTGCACTTATCGGTCACGATATAGTAGAATTCATCCGAAACAGGTTCTTGCTTTTCATTTGCATCTATTACAGTACCGTCTTCTAATGTCACTTCATTTAAAGTAGTACCGCCTCCCCAAGTCCACTCTACGCCACCTTCATAGATCGCAGTGTTTGGGCATTCTGGTTCGCATGCACCACAGTTGATGCATTCGTCGGTTATCATTATAGCCATAACTTCAATTATTTAATGTTCAAAAGTAATAACCTTAAAGCTGTGAGGCAATAAAAAAGTTGTCACACTAACTAATTTAATTCGATTCTAAGGTTGCTTCCTTTCAAAAAGCCTAAATTTGTGACTTTAAATCCAAAGTATGAAGCCAGCAGAACGCATATCCACATTTGTCAAACTAGGTGAAACAATCGACAATTTAAGTTTTGAGCAAAAAGATGAGTTGCTGTGGAGAGCGGAGAATAATAATAATTGGTTTACAAAAGAATCAGTAGAGTTATCGCTTCAAGGTATTTCCTTTATGCTTTCTCAAGAGAAATTGGATGCTTGGCTATCAATTTATGAGTTGAGCGAAGTGCAAACCCCAAAATCAATAGGATTGATGCTTGCAGGCAATATTCCTGGAGTTGGGTTTCATGATCTTATGTGTGTTATCCTCGCTGGTCATCAGGCAGTTGTTAAGCTAAGCTCATCTGATGAGGTCTTGATGAAATGGCTACTTAATAAGCTGATCGAAATTGACCCTAGACTTGAGTCGCAAGTACGATTAGAAGATATGCTAAAAGGAATGGATGCCTATATAGCTACTGGCAGTGATAATTCTTCTCGATACTTTAATTATTATTTTGGAAAATACCCTCATGTTATCCGCCAAAATAGGACCTCTGTTGCTGTTTTGAAAGGAGATGAAACTCGCGAAGATTATGTCAATTTAGGAAAAGATATTTTCCAATATTATGGTCTTGGATGTAGAAACGTTTCAAAAATCTATGTGAAAAAGAAAGATCAACTTCAGGATTTGCTGGGAGCTTTGGAGGTTTATGCATCGGTTGGCGCACACCACAAATACCACAACAATTATGATTACAATAAATCTATATATCTAGTTAATCTTGAGGATCATCTAGATAATGGTTTTTTACTCCTTAAAGAAAGCGAGGACTTAGTTTCGCCCATTTCAGTTCTTTACTATGAGGTTTACTCAAGTGAGGAGGAATTGGCTGAAAGATTGGATAGTTTGAAAGAGAAAATTCAATGTGTTGTTGGGAATGCAAATGGTCTTGTTCCTTTTGGTGCTGCCCAAACTCCTGAGCCCTGGGAATACGCCGATGAAGTAGATACAATGGCATTTCTTCTTGAATTATAAAGGCTATTCTTGTTTGCTGATAGGAAGGTATATGCAGAATTTGGTGCCTTTGCCCTCTTGTGAGAAAACCTCGATTGATCCATTATTCTTTTGAATATATTCTTTTACCAAGACGAGGCCTAGGCCAGTTCCAGACTCATTATTTTCGCCAACCGTTGTGAAGGAAATTCCTTCATTTATTTTCGCAAGATTTTCACTGGAAATTCCCTTTCCATAGTCTTCAATACAAATTTTCACGAACAGTAATTCATCATGAGTGGAGATTTTGATTTCCCCTCCCTTTTTGGAAAATTTGATCGAATTACTCATGATGTTTCTGACTGCTAGTTCAATCATATTTTTGTCAGCTGAGATCAGAGATTTGGCTTGAGGCTGTATTTTTATTTCAAGTTGCTTTTCGTTCGCTATTCGTTCCAAAATGCTCTTTTGCTGCTCCAAGATTTTGTGAATGTCAAATTCCTGAGGTTTTACTATTTCACCTCCTTTAAGTTGAGAGCTTGACCAAGCCAAAAGATTGTCTAGCAACAATGCTACTTGTTCCATATTTCTGGACACTTCCGGCAGCATACTCATAAATTCATCTTGGGCAACCATTCCCGAATTTGTCAGGTGGATTAGCTCTTTGATTCCGAAAATTGGGCCTTTAAGGTCATGTGAGATAATACTGAAATATTTGTCCTTAAGGTCATTAAGTTGTTGAAGTTCTAGTTTTTGGTTTTTTAAAGTCTGGTTTATTGATTTTTGCTCAGTAATATCTTCAAATAGAACTATAAGACCATTTTTATTTGACTTTCTGTTTAAAAGCGGAATTGTCTCAATCTGGAAAAAACGCCAATTTCCGTCAATAGTGATTTTACTTTCTATCCTATTTGCCACTCCAGCGGTAATTAGCGCTAGAATATCACGTTGATTCTGGAAGATTTCCTGTACTTTAATTGAGATTTTGACCTTTTCAGTTGAGATACCAAAAGCTAAAAACGCTGGATTGAAATCCACTATTCTATCCTGCGCGTCTACCAATAACACTCCTTTGGTGATTGCCTCTATTACTTTGTTATGTGCGATGGGCTTAATATTGAAGAGTTGGTATTTTAGGATAGCAAAGCCTAAAATAAGATAGGTAAACAGAAAAGAGAATGGAGTCAAATCAATAACTTGAAGTGGGATTATAATTTCAAATTGATAGAAAAGATTGAATATCATCGGGAAAACTCCTGCTAATAACATAAGTCTAGTTTGAGTTTTGAAAAGCTGATCAGAAAACCGAAATCGCCACCAGATTATGAGATATCCTAATAAATATAAAGTGTAGGTATAAATTAAATTCACAATGTACCATGGTCCTATTTCGATGTTGGCTATTGAGAGCGCGCCGGCTTCAATAATTGTAATTGATTTATAAAAAAGCTGATGAGAATCATTAGTAAGAACAAGGATATAAGTCAGGATAGGTATCACTAGTACTAGAGCTAGTATTATACCATAGTATTTGGGTCTAAAACTGGTATAAATCAAGCTAAATATTAGCCAAAATGCCCCTATAAATGAAATCCCTACGTATTCCAGTTTAATGAAAATCAGAATGGCTTCCCGGGAAGTAACGCTAAGTTCGAGTCCATAAAAAAAGCCCCAAATTGACGCACAAAGCATGGTGAGCGCAATCCATCTAGTAGATCCTTCCACTTTAAAGGAGATATAAACAGATAATGCTCCTACAAGTAATCCGGAAATTATTAGCGTTAATGAAAATGGATTCAGAATAAACTCCATTCAGGTAGTTTTTTGATGCTGCAAAGTAAATATTATCTGCCTATAATTATGGCTGAGATTTTTTTCCTTTTTGATAGGTGTCTCAGTATAAATTTTTCTTTTTGGCAGTGACCTTTTGACATGAGATTTAGCAACACTAGTTCAGTAGAAATTTAGGACGAAGCTAAAATGGTTTTAAATAAGGAGAAAGGCGCCTTTACAGTGGTTGAATGGTTACCTATTATTGGGCTAACTTCCTATATTTGCGGTCGATAAAATCGAAACTTTTACCAAACAAAAAATCCCTATACAATGGCTTTTGATATTGAAATGATCAAAAAAGTGTATGCCCGATATCCAGAACGTATCGAAGCGGCTCGTAAGGCTGTGGGGCGTCCACTTACTTTGACTGAAAAGATTCTTTACGCACACTTGAGCGAAGGTGCCGCTTCCCAGGCATATAGCCGAGGTGTTTCTTACGTTGACTTTCAACCAGATAGGGTTGCAATGCAAGATGCAACGGCACAGATGGCATTGCTGCAGTTTATGCAAGCTGGTAAAAATCAGGTAGCTGTCCCTTCTACTGTACACTGCGATCACCTTATTCAAGCTGAAGTAGGAGCTGTGAAGGATTTGACGAAGGCAAAGGATAAAAACAAAGAGGTTTATGACTTCTTAGCTTCTGTTTCAAATAAATATGGTCTAGGATTCTGGAAGCCAGGAGCGGGTATTATTCATCAAGTAGTGCTTGAGAATTATGCATTTCCAGGCGGAATGATGATTGGTACAGATTCTCATACACCAAATGCAGGTGGCCTAGGAATGGTAGCGATCGGCGTTGGTGGAGCTGATGCATGTGATGTAATGGCTGGACTACCTTGGGAGCTGAAATTCCCAAAATTAATTGGTGTTAAACTTACAGGTAAACTTTCAGGCTGGACTTCAGCGAAGGATGTAATCTTGAAAGTGGCAGGTATACTTACTGTGAAAGGTGGAACCGGAGCAATTGTAGAATACTTCGGAGATGGAGCTAGGTCACTTTCTGCAACAGGTAAAGGCACTATCTGTAACATGGGTGCTGAAATTGGTGCGACTACTTCTATTTTTGGTTATGACGAAAAGTCTGCTGCTTATCTAGCTTCGACTGAGAGAGCTGATGTAGCTGAATTGGCAAATGGAATCGCCGAGCACCTTACTGGTGATGAAGAAGTTTATGCTAATCCTGCAACTTACTTCGATGAAGTAATCGAAATCAACTTGTCTGAATTGGAGCCACATGTGAATGGACCATTTACGCCAGACTTGGCTTGGCCTATCTCGAAGTTTGCTGCTGCTGTGAAAGAAAATAACTGGCCGGCAAAATTGGAGGTTGGTTTGATCGGTTCTTGTACCAACTCTTCTTACGAAGATATTTCCCGAGCAGCATCTTTAGCGCAACAAGCGGTAGATAAAAAGCTAGTAGCAAAATCTGAATACACAATCACTCCCGGATCTGAGCAGGTAAGATTTACTGTTGATAGAGATGGTTTCTTGGATACTTTCGGTCAAATGGGTGGAGTTGTTCTTGCGAATGCTTGTGGACCTTGTATCGGTCAGTGGGCTCGTCATGGAGCTGAAAAGCAGGAGAAAAACTCCATTATCACTTCTTTCAACAGAAACTTTGCGAAGCGTGCCGATGGAAATCCAAATACACACTCATTCGTAGCTTCTCCGGAAATTGTGACTGCTTTGGCTATTGCGGGTGACTTGACCTTCAATCCAATGACCGACAGCCTTGTTAACGAAGAGGGTATTTCAGTTATGTTGGATGAGCCAAGCGGACTTGAATTACCAACAAAAGGTTTTGCAGTGGAGGATGCCGGATATCAGCAGCCAGCTGTGGATGGATCTAATGTAACTGTTGCTGTAAGCCCAACTTCAGATCGTCTTCAATTATTGGATTCATTTAAGCCTTGGGAAGGTACAGATCTGAAAGGTCTTAAACTCCTGATCAAAGCAAAAGGTAAGTGTACTACAGATCATATTTCTATGGCTGGACCATGGTTGAGATTCAGAGGACACCTAGATAATATTTCCAATAACATGCTTATCGGTGCTGTGAATGCCTACACCGATGCTACAAACTCAGTGAAGAATCAGCTGACTGGAGCATATGGTGAAGTACCGGCAACGCAGCGAGACTATAAAGCCAATGGCATAGGTTCTATCGTCGTGGGTGATGAAAACTATGGTGAAGGTTCTTCTAGGGAGCATGCTGCGATGGAGCCTAGGTTCCTCGGTGTGCGAGCTATCTTGGTAAAGTCATTCGCGAGAATTCACGAGACTAATCTGAAAAAGCAAGGGATGTTAGGATTGACATTTGCTAATCCTTCAGACTACGATTTGGTACAAGAAGATGATTCAATTGATATTATCGGCTTGACTACTTTTGCTCCAGGTAAGCAATTGCAGGTGGTTTTGAATCATGCTGATGGATCTTCAGATACGATTCAGGTAAATCATACCTACAATGAGGGACAAATAGAATGGTTTAAAGCAGGGTCAGCACTCAACCTGATCAAAGCTAAAGCCTAACAAATATTAATAGAGTGGGAGCCGTAACTTGACTGTTACGGCTTTTTTTGTGTCGCTATTTCCAGCAAAATCTAATTTTTGCACTAAACTAAGTGATACTGGTCAGGAGTATTAATTTTTTTAGCCAACTAATCATCAAAACATTATCCAATTAATGTATTTATAAATCAAAAAGCTTGCTACGAAATACAAATTGCTGTATGTTTACGTCATAATGGATCAGCCCTAAGAATTATGGTTTTATCAAGATCATAACTCAAGCCAAGTAAGCACTATTTCAATGCAGGAAAGAGGAATCAACAGTACCTTTAAGAAACTTATTTACGAGTCATCAGAGATGGTGTTTCTTGCAGATGATACTTTCCCGTATCCTATTTTTTATTCAAATAAAGCTTTTGAAGATCAAATAGGAGAAAAGTTGATAGATAGAAGTCTCGTCGGTTTGGGGCTGGATATAAGCAGTTTTATTTTCAAAGAAGCGCTAGAACTGAGTCATAATGGAAATAAGTATGATTTTCATATTGAACTTCCTCAAGATAGCTCAACAAACTATTTTCTATTTTATAAGGGTGAAAAAGTCAGAGACCAAGGCTTACCTACTAAAGAGGAATATCAAAAGTTTTTGTTGGAGTTCCCAGACCCACAGTTAGTCCTTAAGCCAGATGGTGAGGTATTTCTTTCGAATACTGAAGCATTAAGCCTTTTTGGATATTCTGATGATAAAAAATTACACCACCTAAGTGAAGTAGAAGGATTATTTGATGATCCACTTCAATGGAAAAATTGGTTGAGTAATGCTGTTTCTGAACATACAATACATCGATTTTCTACTAATCTTACTGATCCCCATGGATCTCAATTGAATCTAGAGGTTGCATCAAAGCAACTCAGTGTTGCTGGTGTTCAATATGTTTTGCTGTCGTTTAAAAATATTTCCGAGAAGGTTATTCTGGAGAAGAATTTGGAGGATAGCAGCAATTTCTTGATGAATCTTACTGAGCAAGTTCCTGGAGGTTTGTATCAATTGGTGATGGATTCGGAAGGGAAATTGAACTTTTCATTTTTATCCAAAGGAATTGCGCAGGTATTAGGGTTAAAGCCTGAGGAGCTTGATAATTTCACCGATATTTCATTAGCAATCTCTCGTGTGCATCCGGTTGATCTGCCTCAAGTCATAATGAGTTCCATTGCTTCAGCAAGAACAGTAGAACCTTGGCAATGCCAATTTAGAGTCAAATCTGACCCTAAATCTGAAGATTATCGCTGGATTTTGGGAGCTGCAAGACCACAAGCTCTTGAGAATGGAGACATGGTTTGGTATGGATATTTGACAGATATCAGTAACCAAAAGGAGTTTGAAGCAACCTTGGATGAATCAAGGAAGGCAGCAGAAAAGGCTAATCAGATTAAATCTGACTTCCTTTCAATGATTAGTCATGAGCTTCGTACGCCATTGAATGCGATTTCAGGCTCTACTTATTCATTGATTCACGATCATCCTCAAGTCCACCAAAAATCAGAGTTGGATACTATCAATTTTGCGGTGGACAATTTGATCATTATGATCAATGATTTGCTAGACTTTCAGAAGATAGAAGCAGGTAAATTAACTATAGAAAATGCACCTTTCCACTTGAGCTCTTTTATAAATCAGATAATCAAAGGCTTGACATTTCATGCAAGAGACAGTAAAAATAAATTGGAAGTTAACCTCTCCGAAGGACTGGATATTGCAGTCTCTGGAGATAAGACCCGCCTATCTCAAATTCTAAATAATCTGATTACTAATGCACTCAAATTCACAAATGAAGGAGAAGTAAAGGTTACCGTTAATTTGATAAATAGAAGCAATGGCAAAGCTAAAGTCTATTTCGAAGTAAGTGATAATGGAATAGGCATCGCGCCAGAGCATCAGGATAAGATTTTCAATGATTTTGATCAAGTAAGACCAACCTTTAGTACAAAATATGGTGGAACTGGCCTGGGCCTTTCTATCACAAGGAAGCTATTGAATCTGATGGGAGGAGAAATTGGGCTTGATTCTGTAGTTAACGAAGGAAGTAAATTCTACTTTGAATTAGAATTCGAAATTGCTGAAATGCAACTCGAGAGACCTTCACTTACTAATAGTTATACCAATCAAAATTCAGCTCTTCACCTCTTGATGGCTGAGGACAATGATGTAAATGCGTTGGTTTTAGGTAAAATTATCAGCAAATGGGGCTTTACCTACGAGCGAGTAAACAATGGTGTGGAAGCGGTTAATGCAGTAAGTCAAACTAATTTTGATTGCATTTTAATGGATATTCAAATGCCTGAAATGGATGGTTTTGAAGCGACTCTAGCTATCAAAAAAATCTCTGAAACACCAGTTATTGCGCTAACAGCAGCAGCCAAACTTGAAATAAAAGACAGAATAGAAGAATGTGATTTTGATGGGTTTGTAGCCAAGCCTATTGATGCTTCAGAATTGCAGAAGATAATTCAGGAAGTTATTCTTGAGAGAAATCAGAGCGCCTGAGCTTTTTCTAAATATTCTTCTACTAAGTCCATTTCTGGATAATTTTGGCTCAATTCCACTAAATATTGCAAGGCCGAGATCTTATCTCCCTCCATTACATAGTAAATCCCTTTATTTCTTAATGCAAAAGGATTATTTGAATCCATTTGTATGCTTTGATTTATCAGATCCAGACCTTCCTCTTTTTGATCTAGAAACAGAAGATATAATCCTTTATTATTGTAGAAGTAAGCTTGACTTTTATCAAGTGAAATAGCCTTCTCCACAGCATCCAATGCTTCAGCATAATTTTGCTCATCAAAAAAGATCATAGACCGCAGATTATGCAAATTTGGCTCTAGTGGATTAAGTGCCATTGCTCTATCCAATACCTTTTTTGCACCTTCATAATCCTTCTGATAATAAAGTATTGTTGCTTGGTTTACGAGTAGATCTGAATTCTCTGGATTGAGTTTGGAGGCTTGATCAAAAGCTGCCATGGCATCCGGGAAATTAGTGAGCTTTTCTTCCACTAGCCCTGTTAGAAAATAGCTCTTCCAGTTCTGGTTATCCAGTTGAACCAGCTTTTGAGCATCTGCTCTGGCGTTATAGTATTCTCCATTATCAAGGTAATTTAATCCCCTCTGAAACAAAGCTTCGTAATAATCAGACTTGTATTTAACAGCTAGACTGAGGTCTTGGATACTCTCCGAAAGTTGGTTTAGCCGTAAGTGGGCCAGCGCCTTATTATAGTATGCATCGGCATAGGTAGAATCTATTTCCAGTGCTTCACCGTAGAATTCCATTGCTCCTTTGGGGTCATTCTCCTCCATTTTTTCATTTCCCTTCAATAGGAACCTTCCTTTTTTAGTATCGTCTGAATCACATGAAATTGATATTCCAATTAGTGCCAGGAGCAATAAGGTCTTAATCTTTTTTATCATCATTTACTTCTTCATCTTCAATTGTGTCTGTTTGGCTCTTTTCTAAATCTTTTTCTTCTCCCAATAGAAGCGCAAATGGTCTTGTGTCATCACTTAGATCAAATATTTCTCTCAGGATTGCCATACTCGGTATGATCAAGATCATTCCAGCTACTCCCCATATTGAACCGCCTACTATCAATCCTAAGAATGTAATAAATGCATTCAGATTTACATTTCCACCCACGATTTTTGGGGTGAGAAAGTTTCCTTCAATCATCTGGATAACCTGATAACAAACTAGCACTCCAGCGGGGTAGAACAGGCTGTCTTTGGTGAGAAACGAATATATCATAGGAAGCATCGCTCCAAAAAATGGACCTACGTAAGGTATGATATTCAAAATCGCCCCAAGTGTACCAAAGAAAACTGCATGTTTAATTCCCAGTAATGAAAATGCAGTAATATTTAGAATTGCCAGAATTCCCATCACCTTTATTACCCCCACGATATAATTTAGAATCACCTTCCTCAAATTAACTATGCGCAGTTTTACCAGTTCAGGATCTTTGTCTTTATATATATGGATGATCACATTGGTAAGGTGATTACGGTACAGGAGAAAGAAAAACATAAATACGGGTATCAATACCAGTCCTGTTAATGACCCCACCGTTTTTAGAGCAAAGTCACCAATACTCGAACTATGTTCTGTCAGCAGGTTTTTCAAATAGTCCGTATTTGCTTTTTCTTCTAAAGCAGTGTCGTACGAAAAGTTATCCATTGCCCATTCATCTACTGCATGCGCATATTCTGTCAATCGGCCTGAAACGTCATCAAAATCTTGAGTGAACTCTGCCACATTGCTGATTACAAATGTCAACAAGCCCCCCACAAGTGCAGTCATCATTAATAGTGAAATGATGCAGGCAAGTATTTTAGGGACTTTTTTTGACTCGAGCCAAATAGCAATGGGAGTAAATAATATTGCAAAAAAACCGCCCATGAATAAGGGTACAAGCAAACTTTTTCCAACTATTAAGAGGAAAACTAATACAATAATGAAAATCATTACTGAAAGAGCCCGGAGGTAAGTAGGAAGTTTGTTGCTTGAAATCTCCATCAAGGGTTGGGTTTTGATACTAATTCGTCCTTACAAATTACTTTAAAGTAAATAAACCAAATTATTCTGAAATCAATCCAGCTCGTTTTAATAGGGCATTTTGCTCAGGTTCTCTTCCTCGGAACCTCTTATAGAGAATAGACGGGTGTTCACTTCCTCCTGCAGACAAGATGTTTTTAGCAAAAGAATCCGCTGTAGCCTTGTCAAAGACGCCTTTCTCTTGGAACAGTTCGAATGCATCTGCATCCAGCACTTCCGCCCATTTGTAGCTATAATACCCAGAAGAATACCCTCCTTGGAAAATATGAGAAAATGAAGTGCTCATCAAAGTTCCAGGTACTTTATGAAGTAGGTCTGTGGCTTTCATCACTTTTTCCTCAAAGTCAGGTATGCTGATTATATCACTTGGATCTTTGCTATGATATGCCATATCCAAAAGGGCAAAACTTATTTGTCTCAGCGTTTGATAACCTTGCTGGAAGTTTGATGCTTTTTTGATTTTCTCTATTAGCTCTTCAGGGATCTTTTCACCGGTTTCATAATGCCTCGCAAATTGATCCAAGCATTCTTTTTCGTAGCACCAGTTTTCGAAAATCTGAGAGGGTAATTCTACAAAATCCCAAAATACGCTGGTCCCCGAAAGTGACTCATATCTTCCTTTTGCCATCATGCCATGAAGTGCATGTCCAAATTCATGGAATAAAGTAGTCACTTCATTGAAGGTCAACAGGCTTGGCTTTGATTTGGTCGGCTTAGTGAAATTGCAAACGATAGAAACATGCGGGCGAACATCCACTTCACCTTTCATACTTTGGCCCTTGTAGCTTGTCATCCAAGCTCCATTTCTTTTGCCAGGCCTAGGGAAAAAATCCGCATAGAATACTGAAAGGTATTTTCCGTCCTTATCCGTCACTTCGTATGCTGTGACATCTTTATGATAAAGAGGAATGTCCTTTCTAGGAGTGAATGTAATTCCAAAGAGTTTCTCGGCTGTTTGGAATACTCCTTCAATTACTTTTTCTAATTGGAAATAGGGTCTTAGAAGCTCATCATCGAGGGAATACTTTTCTTTTTTCAGAAGCTCTGAATAATAGGCGAAATCCCACTTCTTCAACTCCTCGAGCCCATCAAGTTCCTTTGCAAAAGCTTCCAGCTCTTTAATTTCAGATTTGGCTTTTGGCTTTGCTTTTTCTAGTAATGCATCCAAAAAAGAAATTACCTGGTCTGGACTTTTTGCCATACGCTCCTCAAGTACGAAATCAGCATGACTTTTATATCCTAAAAGTACCGCTCGATCATGACGAAGCTTCAAGATATTCTTTATGATTTCCTGATTATCCAGTTCATCTCCTTTTGCGCATCTGCTGCCACTAGCCATGAATAATGTCTGACGCAATGCTCTATTTTTGGCATAAGTCATCGCTGGAATATAGCTTGGATAGTCAAGCGTAAAGGCCCATTTACCCGGTTGCTCCTTTTCTTCGGCAATTTGCGCCGCTGCTTCCTTGATTCCATCAGGTATGCCATCTAGATCAGACTCCTGATCTACAAAATGAACATATTTGTTTGTCTCAGCCAGTAGATTTTCACCATATTTCAACGATTTTTGAGCTAGTTCCTGATCTATTTTCCGTAGTTGATCAGCTTTGTCTCCTTTTAGTTTGGCACCATTTCTTACAAAGGATTTATAAGTTTTATCTAGCAAGGTTACTTGCTCTGGTGATAATTCCAACTGGCTTTTTTGCTCAAAAACTTGCGCTACTCTATGGAAAAGTTCTTGATCAAGTAAAATATCATTTCCATGTTCAGTTAAAAGCGGAGAAATTTCCCGAGCTAGTAATTGGATTTCTTCGTTTGTTTCTGCGGAATTTAAATTGAAAAATATACCTGCGATTATACCCAGCCGTTTTCCCGAGCCATCAAGAGCCTCAATTGTATTTTCAAAAGTTGGTAATGCTTCAGCTTTAATCTTTGAAATATCTTCTTTTGCTTCAGCAATAGCAGCTTTTATAGCAGGAAGAAAGTGGTTTGGAGTGATTTGATCAAAAGGTGCGGTATCAAATGGTGTGGCAAAATCTGCCAGTAATGGGTTATTCATAAATCTAAAATCGTTTGGCTATCTAAACAGGGGCATTCCAAGAAGGTTCAATTAAATGACCTCCTTTTATCAATTCGGTGGTTAATTTACCGATTTGAGTTGGATTGCGTAATCGCTACGAAGGAGAAATACACCTAAAGAAAAAATGCACTTCAGAATTTTAATCCAAAGTGCATTTTAGTAGAAGTATTAATAGTCAAAGTCGCAACTCATAGATTCCATTCCTATAGGCGAACCGTCAGGAGCTTTCAAGGTTTCTTGCGGATTCAGTTCTTCTGGTAGGTCCAAAAATGCAATTATTTTTTCAGCCAAATAAGATTGGTGCTGGGCTCTGGTATTTGCCCCTAATAATAAGGGACCACTAAGAGAAAGCTGCCTTAACCTCCCTCTGGCGATCGCTCTGATGGTATTGGAGACATCCGCATTTTTAGCTAATACAATCAAATGATCTACATATTTTGCTTGAGTCATTAGGATTATCTCCAGGTTAATGTCTTCGGTAGTGTAGTTTTTGAAAATCTGCTTCTCAATACTTGTCAACATATCATTAAGCCCAAAAAGATTACTTTGCTGTAAATGTTGTAGGTGAACGCGGTTTACTCTAGCTCCATCCAACAGGAAAGCAAGCGTTAAATCTACAACAGTTTCAGCCGGCGCAATTGGATCAAAGATTGGATTTACTCTTGATACGAATGTTTCTCTATTTCTTCCGTAGCCAAAAGGACGTGGGGGAATCAATTTCAAAATATGATCAGGAACTCGAATCTGATCTGGAGAGATGGCGAATAGTAGTGCGTTCAAGGCAGCTTCTTGCTCAGCCGCATGCACCCAGCCATGGTTAGGTTGATTATCACCTTTTACCTTATACCTGTAATCCACGCCACCGAGGAGTTTACTTGTGGCTTCGATCTGGAATCTGTGCATTAGATAAAGTGGCACGAAAACTTCCTCTATTAGTGCCGTAGGCTGACCTTCTTCAATGGCATTCAACCCAAAGGTCTTCATGCGATTTTCTCTCAATTTTAGCATTCTGGTCAGTTCCTCGGATGCGGATGCTCCGTTGTCCCAAAGATGAGAGGTAGGGTGTGCTCCACTAGGACTTCTCGAGTCAGAGTCCGTGATGAATTGATGCCCAGCATCATAGGTGTCTTCCAGGGTTTTCTTGAGAAATGCAGCTTCATTTTGTCCTTCTGGAACTACAGCATATCCATATTTGATTGCCCATTTGTCCCAATCACCGATTTTGTCATCATAAGCATTGCTCAGATCTAGCTCTCCATTTGCTGTCTCGGTGATCAATGGATAAGGATAATCCATTACTGAGGCACGATTATTTGCAGAAGTAGCATAGCTATGCGCCAGACCGATCGTGTGCCCGATTTCATGAGCAGATAGTTGCTTCAATCTGGCAACAGCAAGTTCTAGCATTTTAGGATTTGCAGGAGCTCCCTCTTCGAATGGTTGCAAAAGTCCCTGGGCGATCAAATAATCCTGTCTCACCCGAAGTGAACCTAGCGAGACATGACCCTTTAAAATCTCTCCTGTCCTTGGGTCCCGTACACTAGCTCCATATGACCAGCCCCGAGTGGATCTGTGAACCCACTGAATTACATTGTATCGTACATCCATCAGATCCATCCCTTCCGGTGCCAGTTCAACTCGAAATGCATCGATAAATCCTGCAGCTTCGAAAGCTTGATTCCACCAGTTTCCACCTTCTATCAATGCTGACGCAACCGGCTCAGGAGTGGCTCGGTCAAGGTAATAAACGATTGGTTCAACAGCCTCAGACATGGCGGCAGTAGGGTCTTTCTTTTCCAATCGATGGCGAGCAATGAATCTCTTCATAATCGGCTCGGAGATCGGTGTAGTGAAATCCATGTAAGAAATACTTCCAAATCCTGCTCTTGGATCAAATTCACGCGGCTCATAGTTGTCGTCAGGAAGCTCAATAAACGAGTGACGCTGGCGTACGGTCACCGCATCTGGACTCGGTGTCACAGACCTTAGGTTACCGCCAGTGGCTTGTCCTGTCAGCGTGATTGTCATTTCTACCTCGGTGTTTTGAGGGAAGTTTTTAGTCATAGGGTAATACAAACCTGACCTGCTAGCATCTGTACGGAAGGAGCCCTGACGACTTCTGGTCAAGGTTTCTGCTACCCCGTGCGTATCTTGTAAGTAGAAATTGGTAGCATCGACGATCAACTTATCTCCATCTTTCTGAGCGATCTCAAATCCCCAGATTATGGATTCTGCAAAAGCATCCTTGATCGATTGGACTTCTGAAGGATTGTCAGAATAGGCTCTGAAATCATAGTTTTTATGAACCATAAAAAGCTTATTTCCAGACTTTCTAAATTCTACAATCCGAGTGTCTCCAAGCTGCCCTCGATCAAGTCCGATATCGTTTGATCCAATACCGGCGGTCAGTGAATTCACATATAGAAATTCCCATTCAAGCTTGTCAATTTCAAGGTAGATTTTGCCTTTTTCTTCATCTAGGTAAAAAGGAATGAACCCGTCCTTTTTGGTCATTTTGGTCAAATCTAGGCTTTGAGCAAAACCAATATTTAATGAAAAGGCGGTGATTAGAAGTAATAGTAGGTGTTTTTTCATACAGGTGGTAGTTTGAGTTCAAATTATCGAAAAAGCAGATTCTTCTTAATACCATTGATGGAAATTTAGCGGTGGAGCATGTATCTGATCAGTAAAGTGGTTTCAGTTTGCGTTGGGCCATTAATCTCCTGAAGCCCCGAACTTATAGTTTCTCTGTCGGTGTAGGAAGTTCTGGCAAAACGGAAATATGTAGTCAACTGGGAGTTGATTTGGTATTGGGCAAGGAGATAGTGACGCATGCCCTGTCCGGAAAAAGCGGGAATTGAGAATGTCCATAATACATTGTTTTCAAATGCATAAAGTCTCGTATCGTAATCATCCGTGTCAAAAAGTGCGATTCTTCCTGTGAGTCTGAATTTACCAAAACTGTACTGGGCATCTTGAAGGATCATAAACCCGGATGACTTTTGCGCATCAAAATTCACTCTACTAAAAAGAATTCTGGATCTAAAAAAGAACGCTTTGCTAACTTGATATTCAAGGCTGAGAAGTCCATTGATTTTATTTACTGGTTTGATTTGATAGGGGAGGGCAGGTTCTCCTGAATCTGATAAATTTCGATCTTTTTGTTCCTCTCTGATTTGAAAGAAAGCTGTTAAGTTTCGATTGGGTTGGAAACTAATTCTTGCGAGCCATTCATAGCCTTTGGAAGGAGCATAAACACGATATCTCATCCAAGGAAATCTGAAGTAATCGTAATACGCATTTATCTTCCATTTAGGAATTGGCTTGATTTGGATTCCCAAATAAACGCCATTTTCATTGGCAGGCCGTGTGTTTTCTGCGAAGGCATTTGCGTAAAAGCTGTGGAAATTTGTATCGTATTTTCTCCACAATACAGAGAAATCTACCTGCTTACTCAGGCTGGAAATAAACCCAGCTACGTTTCCTTTTCCGCCAGATTGTGAAATAGCAGATTCGCCAAAAAGGAAAATGTTTTTCCAGTTGTAATTCAAGTAGACACTTCCCACGCTGTTGCTTTGTCCAGTAAAATCAAATTGGTTGTAAAGCGTTTTTTCTTTAATCCAGGGATGATTAAATCGTGTGAAGAGGTAATTTGTGCCTGCTTGAAATTTGCCGGATTTGGACGAATATTGGAAGTTTCCACCAAGACTTAATTCCCGAAATTGATTTTTGGTACTTAGCTCGCCGGACGTTCTGTGAAGGCCACTTTGATTAAAAGAGTTGATTGTTAAATCTTCGGAGGTCAGGGTGTCAATACTTGCAGCTGCGCGGCCATCTCTAGGAGCATAAGAGGCAATCAGGCTACTTTGCCAACTTCCATTTTGATAAGTAACACCTGCTCCCCGAAAAAATCCAAACTCTAACGCAGCTGTATAGGGAAGTATGCCAACACTGCTTCTTCGGACAGTCGGGACAGTTTCTGCACCTTTTCCCAATGAATATCCAGCACCAAAAACCAATCCTTGACCGAACTGAGCCTGGAAATCCCCCAAAGCGATGGTCTTCCATTTGCCAACATAATACTTCGTGAAGTGAAAGGATAAAAAATTGAAGCCATATCTGGCAGTTTTTCCGTCCCAACTGAATTTTTCACCGGGGTCTTTATCCAGAGTGAACCCCATACTGAAATCCCGAGCATGCTGAATTCTAAATCTTAAATATAATTCGTTTGGATCTCCTAGGTATCGACTTGAAACCTTTCCAGTAGAGCTGGTGTCAGCTGGTGTAAATCCTTTGCGGGTTTCCCAAGTCCTACGGTGCCGTAATAGAAAATAAGCCTGCTCCTCAGTCAAAACTCGTTTCCAGAAAGCTTGGGTTTGATTTGAACTGCCTGTTCCCAGTGTTAAAAATGGCAGGATTTGCGCTATCGTTTTGAGATCGAAACCAGGGATAGCCTGAAGTTCATAGAGCGATATCAATGGTCCAAATTTGTCTCTATAGGTAATCAAATTGGTGATTTGGTTGGGGTCAAGTAAATAGCTAGATGTTAATACTTCGGCATTCGCACGGTTGATATCCATCGGATTCAAATAGAGCTGCAAAAGGACCTCATAAATGGATTCATAGTCCAGATCGTCATCTTGAACGGGGAATAGCCGCTCCATAAATGATTCCAGATCTATTTCTTTTTGCGGTGGCTGCTGGGCAATAGCTTTAAAGAAAAGGAAACACGAAATACATAAATATAAAATGACAGCTTTCATTAGTTTTCAAAAGCAAAGCCTAAACTCATATGATTTGTACTTCCCAGTGCCTGATTTTGACCAAAAGCATAATTCAAACTCATGCTTTTTGATTTGAGTCCCAAGCCAAAAAATAGTCTGCTTGGATTGCTGTTGATCCCCGTTCTGAGGAATACCCAATCTCTAATACCATATTCAATTCCGGCTTTTACGATTGGCTTGATCTGAATATCTTTTTCTACTTCTAGATGAATTTGAAGCTGTGAAATCGGAGTGTAAAAAACACCTAAGCTCACACCGGTTGGAAGTCTTGTTTCGGAGTCTTTTGAGGGTTTGGATCGGCTGAGATTGGAAATGCTAGCTCCTACAGAAAAATTAGGACTGAGCTCAGCCATACCACCCAAACTGAAAATCAAGCTGCTTCCACTTCCAAATCCTTCAATTTGGGTTTGAAACCATTCTAATTTCCCCCCAACACTTACAATTCCCAACTGATTTGCGAAAGCTACCCCAAGAGATTGCTGATTAAATAACTTCCCGCCATACCTGGAAATTCCAAATCCTAAAGTTCTAGCTTTCACTTTCCATGCACCAACTAGATCGGCAGAACTTAGCTCTCTGAGCCCAAATCTAAGATCAGAGCCTGCCGTGATTTCTGATGATTCCAACTTAGCCAGTCCTCCTGGATTATTGAAATAACTCCAAGTATCCATTCCATGTACACGAAGATTACCCATTCCCTGGCCTCTAGCGCCATGTACTTGCGTAAGTGGGTCCGTTTGTGCTGTTGAAATAAAAGGCAGACAAAACAGGAAGCAGGAAAAAATCAGTTGCTTCATAAATAGATTGAAAAAAGCCTTAACTAATTTAGTTAAAAACTTGATAATCAATTCATGTAACTAGATTTTTTTGACGGAAAAGAATTAGAAGGGTGTTGAAAAGTTAAAAAAGAAGTTGCCTTCTCCGCTGTTGTTCAAAGAATATTCAAAGCGAAGTACTGAATCATAAAAGCCAATTAGATCGATTCCTGTCCCATAACCCATGAGGTATTTGTTTGCAAGGCGAGAGTTTTCAGGGATATTATTCCTATCCTTCACAAATCCATGATCAAAATTAGCACTGAGGTAAAGTCGAATCGGGATGGTATTAAATTGCTCCAATGGTATCATGTTCGAAATATCAATTTGCCAATCAACGAATTTCCATCGGAAGCTGTTTTTATGGACATATAGTTGTTGACCTTCAATTACATTAAGCTCATAACCGCGTACGAAGTTTGGATTATACCCTATCCCTCGCACTAAAGTGTATGGTTGGCTTGCACTCAAAAACCAATCTGCGGTCAAACCGGTATTGAAATGAAACTTGTCAGAAATTTTGAAATACTTATTAGCAGTTAGGTTCACCTCTACTTCATCAAGTTCCTCGGTGTATATTATCCCATATTTTGTAATGGAAAGGTCCAATAATTCCCCGTCAGTGGCATATGAGACATTGTCTCTACGATCGTGTCGAAAGGTATAAGTAGCAAAAATGTATCGGAGTCTGTTATCTCCTGATTGGAAATAGTTGGGGTTTTCGGTCAAAACATCATCGCTGACCCAAGTACCGCTATATCCCAAAGTTAGGAAGTGATAGTTATAATAACTTCTTCTGTACGTGTACCTTAAGGCCGCTGCGAAGCTTTTCTTAATGATATCTTCGTTTTCATTCCCATAAAAAACTTGCTTATTGAAAGCAGATCTAATCGGGATCGTCTTATTTTCCTTAAATGTAAGCTGGGCAGCAAGTCCATGCTTTTGATTTTTATCTATATAAGGTTTGCTGTATTGCAGATCTAAGGCTTTGGTAAACCCAAGTTGACCTGCGAATTTTAGCTTTTCATTCCTGCCACCTACGTTGCTATGGCTCATTCTTAGTCCATAATTTACCCTTGAGAAATCCCTGTTTTGGTTGGTCCACCACTCGGAAAAGTTTCTATCGGCGAGCTGAAAAATAACCTGAGGGACTATATACCATCGTTCTTTCACTGTTATCAGGATTTCCACCTCATTATCTCCAGTGAAAAGTGGAGTTATTTCGACTGATGTAAACAGCCTGAGATTATAGATTTTCTTTTGATCAGCAATGAGTATTTCTAGAAAGGTATTCCAATCGTAATAGAAGTCTGTAGTGAAATCTAACTCTCTGAGAATTACACTTTTCTTTGTTTTTTCATTCCCAACTATAAAAATGTTATTAACTCGAACGCTGTCAGGAGTGCTTGTACTTTTAGGAGCAAAAGTGGTGTCAACCTGCTGTGCATAGCAAATATTAGCTCTAGACTCTAGTAATAGAGCGAAGCACAAAATAGATAAGTATAGGATATTTGGTTTCTTGAGGATCAAGAGGGAATTCTAAAATGATGTTATTGGTTAATTACGTAACGACCACAATTATAGGACTAATTCATGGCAAAATCCATACTTCGTAAGATAGCTATATTTCCAGTCTTGGTGTATCAATACACCATTTCTCCCTTATTTCCTGCTAGCTGTAGGTTTACACCGACCTGTAGTCAATACATGAAGGAGGCTATTATGAAGCATGGAGCATTCGAAGGTGGATGGCTGGGAATCAAAAGACTCGCCCGTTGCCATCCTTGGGGAGGCCACGGGCATGATCCAGTTCCTTAATTTTTTATAGGTTTTAAGCCGTTTTTCAGCGCACGAATCACGAGAATTATTCCTCCTATTACCAGTGGAATGCTTAATAGTTGTCCCATATTGAATGCCATTTCATCTTCAAATGCGACTTGGCTTTCTTTGAAGAATTCCCAGATAAATCGCATTCCAAATACTGATATCAAGAATAATCCAAGCAGAATTCCTTCTGGCAATCTTTCCTTGTATTTGTTCCAAAGGCCGAAAAGGACCAAGAAAATCACGAAGTAGGATAGGGACTCATAGATTTGTGTTGGGTGTTTTGTTCTCCCAAATGTCTGAACTGTAACTAAGTAATGGTCTCCTTTATCTGAGATGGCCATGTTTAGTGGGCTTTCCACAGGTTCCGCTAAATAGTCTTGACTTGAGCTAAACTGAGTCAAAGCATATTTAATATCACGTCTCAAGGTCGTTTCTAGCTCTTCAAGGCTGTAGGATCCTTTGTTGATTTCCAAATCAATATTCAAAGGAACGATTCCATTTCCCACCAATTCGCCCTGACGATCTGCAGGTTTGTATGGGTCGATTGATTCTACGGGGACTTTCAAAGTAGAAAGTAATTCCTCCGTATCCCATGCGTAAACAATTCCATAATCGGATCCGGTATCTTTTCCACCGATTTCAGAATTCATCAAATTACCAAATCGGATCAATGCCCCAGTCAGCGCGGTGACGATTACAATTCGGTCAACGACCCAGAGATAGCTTTGGCCCGGGGTTCTTTTGGCGTAAAGCCAAAGTGCAAAGAGAATTGCTATAGCTGCGCCATGACTAGCAAGCCCACCTTCCCAGACTTTCAATATCTCAATAGGGTTGCTTAAGTATTTTGCTGGCTCATAGAATAGCACGTGCCCAAGTCTCGCTCCAACTATCGTCGCAATGACCATGTAGATAGTCAGTTTATCAACTAACTCCGGATTTTGCCCCTCTTTTTTGAAAAAGTGAACCATGAACTGCTGAGAGATCACGAATCCAGCAGCAAATAGGATACTATACCAGGGTGGCCTTTCCCAGCCAGGAATCACGGAAGGGCTAGGGTCCCAGACGATATAGTTCATGATTAATTCAAGCATATTTGTTGATTTATAGTTGATCTAATTGTGCAAGTTCTTCAGCAAATCCACCCGACAAAATCGGGAATCTGTACCAGGTTTTTGGATCCACATTGAATTCATCTAAGTGAAAAGAAGGGGCAAGGCGCTCTCTTTTCCATTGATTTCGAGACCAAAGTTGAAAGAATTTTTTGATATAGCCTTTCAAAGTGTCAGGTTCGAGTTTTAATTCTTCGGAAAGAATCAAATAAATATCTAGTGGTGAACGTCGGTCACGAATCGCAAGTTTTTCTATCTCGACAATAATTGCGTAGGGCATTAAATCCTTTTCGTCAGTTTGGGTCCTTTCCAAAGGTCGAAGTTCCGCAGTTGGCTGAAGTGAATTTACTTTAGCTAAACCCGGACGCTCAAGATTTTTCTCTGCCCAGCTTAGCCAGTTAAGGATAAAATATTTATCTACTGCCGCAATGGGAGAAATACTACCAGATGTATCACCATCCATAGTGGCATAGCCTACGTCTCCTTCGCTTCGATTTGAGGTAGAGAGCAAAAGTGCATTGTTAATATTAGCCAGCATCCAGATAATAGGGGAGCGGGTTCTAGCCTGTATGTTTTGCAGGGTAATGTCGTCCTTTTCCCAGGTCAATTTCCTGCCAATTGCCTTTTCTATTTTGGCTGTGTAGGATTTTACTTCTTCGTCTATCTCCCAATGGTAAAAGGTGGCGCCGATACTTTGGGCAAGGGTTTCTGCAGAAGAAAAGGTCTCGTCTGATGAGTTTTTAGTTCCCTGATAAGCAGTCGTCAGAATCTGCTTCATCAATTCCTTTTCAGGATTTGAAGAAGTTGGGATGTTTTTAATACCAGCTTTTTCACAGAAAGTCTCCAAACCTAATTCATCAATTCCCCGCTTTACCATCTCAGCTACCAAAATGGCGATGGAAGATGAATCTGCTCCTCCAGAAAGCGAGAGCACAAATCCAGTACTTCTGCTTTTTCTCATATAATCGAAAAGGGCCAAAGCTGAAGCTTGGACAAATTCTTCATTTTTCGAGTTTATAGCAGCTAGATCTTGCGTGGTTGATTCTAGGTAAAAGCTTTTTACCTGAAAATCCTGAAAGGAAAGAAGTTTGTTTCTTGAAATTAATTTGCCTGATTTGGCCAATAGTATTTCTCCATCAAAAATCATCCTGCCAGCTTCATTCCCAAGCAAATTTGCGTAGCAATAATAGCAGTCGAAAATAGATGAACTTTCTTCAAGTAACTCTTTGCGCAGCTGAGTCTTGCCCATGGCAAAGTGACTTGCGCTGGGATTAAAGATCAAATCAACCTTGCGTTCACAAAGTCTATAGCCAGGTCTGAGCTTACCTCTCCAGGCATCTTCACAGATTTCAAATCCGTAATGAACGTCTTTATGATAAAAAGTCAAGTCTCCAAATGGAACTTGCTGATTTTGAAATTCTAATTCAACCACTTCATTAGCTTGCCATGGCGTAAACCAGCGGAATTCGTAATGCACTCCATCAATCGCCATGAACTGTTTCGCTACAAAACCTTTTAAAAATCCATCTTCAATGACGGCAACACAGTTATAAACTTTGTCTTGAATTCGTACAGGCAACCCGACAGCAACAGTTATTCCTTGGCAATGTGGCAGTAAAAGCTCCAGTTGTGCAATCGCTTTTTTTGGATACCAATAGCTTAAAAATAAATCTTCGGAACCATAACCTGTGATAGCCAATTCAGGCAAGCAAAGGATTTCGACATCTTGTTTTTTTGCTTCTTCTATAGCCTGTATGATCCTTTTTAAATTGCCTGACCAATCCAGTGGTGTTTGATTGACGGTAGCTCCTGCTATTTTTATTGAAGACATAAATGGATGTAATTGATCCTAAAATTACGCAGCTATGTGGCAATTCTTAGTGTTTCGCAGGCATTTTTGGAGGCTTCCTGCTCAGCTTTCTTTTTGGTGCTTCCTTTTCCTTGTGCTACTTCTTCTCCCTCTACCTGCAAAGCAACCCTAAATTCCTTGAAACGCTGGTTTCCACTAACGCTTAGGACTGAAAATTCCACTTGTTTATTTTCTTTTTGAGACCACTCGATGATTTTACTTTTATAATTCGTCGTAGTAGCGATTATACTTTCTACATCAAAGTGAAGTAGGATTCTATGGGTGATGAAATGTTTGGTAAAATGGTAGCCTTTGTCCAGGTAAATAGCTCCAAGGAAAGCCTCTAACATATCACCATATAGGGATTTGTTTCCTGTGAAACTCCGTTCGCCAATTTCCATGTCCAAAGCTTTCCGTAATCCAATTTTAATTCCGGTATCGTTTAGCGTTTCCCTATTAACAAGCTTCGAACGGGTTTCGGTGAGAAAGCCTTCATCGCGAAATGGGAATTTTTGGAATAGAAACTCAGCTATCACCGCACCTAAAATTGCATCGCCAAGGAATTCTAAACGCTCGTTAGAAAGTCGGAATCCCTGAGATGTTTCTTCCCCTAGGCTGGAAGGAGTAAGTGCAAGTTTGTATAATGATAAATTAAAAGGCCTGCTCCCCGTCATCAATCTGATGGAGGCAGCAAGCCTTTTGTCTTTTTCACTAAAGAAGAGATTAGAAAATCCGAGCCTTTGAAATAATTTCAAAATTCAGATTAATTATATTTTTTGAAAATTACTGAACAGTTATGTCCACCAAATCCAAACGTATTACTCAACGCATAATTTATCTCTCTCTTCTGCGCTTTGTTGAAAGTCAAATTCAATTTTGGATCAAATGCTTCATCATCTTCGAAGTGATTTATCGTAGGCGGTACAATTCCATTTTTGATGGCAAAAATACAAGCAATAGCTTCTATAGCACCCGCTGCACCCAATAAATGGCCAGTCATTGACTTGGTGCTACTGATGTTAAGCTTGTAAGCATGTTCACCAAAAACTTGTTGAATAGCCTTAGTTTCACCTACGTCACCCAGAGGTGTAGATGTGCCATGGACATTGATGTAATCAATGTCTTCAGGTTTAAGATTTGCATCATCCAAAGCAATTTTCATAACACTACTCGCCCCTAATCCTTCTGGGTGAGGAGCAGTGATATGATGAGCATCAGCAGTCATGCCACCACCTACAAGTTCTGCATAGATTTTAGCTCCACGTGCCTTAGCATGCTCGTATTCTTCGAGAATCAATGCTCCGGCTCCTTCACCCAAAACGAAGCCATCTCTGTCTTTATCAAACGGCCTTGAGGCTGTTTCTGGAGATTCGTTTCGTTGAGAAAGGGCTTTCATCGCATTGAATCCACCTACACCTGCTTCAGTAACTGCTGCTTCTGAACCACCGCTGATGAAAATATCAGCTTTACCCATTCTGATGTAAGTAAATGCATCAATTAGGGCGTTGGTGCCTGAAGCGCAGGCAGAAACTGTTACAAAGTTTGGACCGCGAAAACCATATTTAATTGATAGAAAGCCTGCGCTGATATCAGCGATCATTTTGGGAATAAAGAATGGATTGAAGCGGGGTGTTCCATCACCTGTAGCGAAAGAAGTTACTTCATCTTGGAAAGTTCGTAACCCTCCAATTCCAGATCCCCAGATTACTCCGGCTCTTGATTTATCGATTTTTTCAAGATCCAATCCCGAATCATTCATGGCTTCTTCAACAGAAATCATGGCAAATTGGGTAAATGGATCCATCTTTCGAGCTTCTTTTCGATCCATAAATTGCTCTACATCCAGGTTTTTGACCTCGCAGGCAAATTGGGTTTTGAAAAGTGAAGCGTCGAATTTGGTAATCGGCGCAGCACCGCTCACACCATTAGTCAGACCGTGCCAGAATTCTTCTGCGGTATTGCCTATTGGTGTGAGGGCACCTATACCTGTTACAACAACTCTTTTTAAATTCATAGAATGAATTTAGGAATTATTATTTTACGTTAGCTTCCAAGTAGGTAACTGCTTGTCCAACAGTACCGATTTGCTCAGCCTGATCATCAGGAATAGAGATGTTGAATTCTTTTTCGAATTCCATAATCAATTCTACAGTATCAAGAGAATCAGCACCAAGGTCATTGGTAAAGCTCGCCTCCAAAGTAACTTCAGACTCTTCTACGCCAAGTTTGTCAACGATGATGGCTTTTACTTTTTGTGCAATTTCAGACATTTTGTGATCAGTTTAGTTAATAACACTTCGCAAAGAAATATATTTAATGCCTAATTGGCAAAGAAAAGATTCAAGTAAATTTTAATACAATTTGCTGCACCTTGAAGTTGAATTATATTTTCTAACTTTGTTTTCATTGATTTTTTCCCTGAATGAAGAAGGCCAAGTTACTAATTGAACACACCTATGATTTCGAGCTTTTAGGGCTCGTATCGCCTGTTAAGGACTATAAAATGGCCTGGCTTATCAACAGGGATTTAGACTTGAACCTTATTAAATCTGAAGATCTTTTATTGGAATTTATGACCCTTCCAAGCCTAAAAATCTCACAATATTTCCTTTCTTTACCACATGGATTTGTTCAACTTTTAAAAAATAAAGCGCTCAACTCCACAAATCAAGTGTCTTATCTGATACCAGAATTGAAATCAATGGATTATTTCCTTTTGGTTCAAGACGAGACCTTTCAAATAAGTATTAATACATTTGCGAACCAGCTGGCTGAAAATCGCTACATACAAAATGTCATGAAGCTGGATGTGAGTAAACTTAAATCAAAAGAAAACCTATTAACTTATTAATCCCCTAATGAGCCAATTCAATAAGACAAAAATTCTAGCAACTATAGGCCCCGCTTCAAATAATTACGAAACTATCAAAAGCTTGGCAGCTGCCGGCGCCAATGTGTTTCGTTTAAATTTTTCACATGGTACACACGATATCCACGCTGAAGTAGCAAGCATAATAAGACAGATCAATAAGGACGAAGGGTTAAACCTGGGGATTCTTCAGGATCTTCAAGGTCCGAAAATCCGGGTGGGTGAAGTAGAAAATAATGGAGTGGAAATCAAGCCTGGTGAATTGATCACCATCACCAATGATCCAGTGGTTGGGACTAGCCATTTGGTGAGTACGGTTTATCAGAACCTTCCAAATGATGTTGTAACAGGAGATAGAATCCTGATTGACGATGGTAATTTAGAAGTAAGAGTAAATGATACCGATGGTAAAAATGTCAATTGCACTGTCATCCACGGTGGTATTCTGAAATCCAGAAAAGGCATCAACTTACCGAATACCAAAGTTAGTGCACCTTCGCTTACTGAGAAGGATATTGAAGATTTGGCTTTTGGCTTGGAGCAGGAAGTGGATTGGATCGCACTTTCATTCGTGAGATCTGCCGAAGATATTATTGATCTAAGAGAGCGGATTGAAGCAAAAGGAAAAGTTTGCAAAATCGTTGCTAAGATCGAAAAGCCAGAAGCTCTTGATAACATAGATGCAATCATCGAAGCTACAGATGCAATTATGGTAGCTCGTGGTGATTTGGGAGTGGAAGTTCCTATGGAAATCGTTCCTCTTTGGCAAAAAAGAATAGTAGAGAAATGTAAGCTTGCTTGCAAACCTGTGATTATTGCTACTCAAATGATGGAGAGCATGATTACCAATCCTCGTCCTACCCGTGCAGAAACAAATGACGTCGCAAATGCAGTGCTCGACGGTGCTGATGCGGTAATGCTTTCTGCTGAAACTGCCTCAGGTAAATATCCTGTAAATGCAGTAAAAGCAATGAGTAGCATCATTAGCTACCTAGAGAAAAATGCTGATATCTATCACAACCTCTACAAAATTCCTGAGGATGATGATACCTTCTTAAGCAACAACTTGATTTTGATGGCATCAAGACTCTCACGAAACGTAAAAGCAAAAGCTATTGTGGGTATTACCTCTTCTGGTTTCACTGGATTCAGAATTGCTTCTCACAGACCATTGGCAAACATTTTCGTATTCACTAGAAATAGACCTTTGATTACTCAGATGAGTTTGGTGTGGGGTGTGCGTGCCTATTTCTACGAAAACCAAGTGTCAACTGACGCTACTTTTACCGATATAGAAAATACGCTGAAAGCTGATGATCATGTGAATACAGGAGATATTATCGTAAATACTGGAAGCATGCCGCTAAAAGCTAACGGTAGAACCAACATGCTTAAAGTGCATATTGTAGAATAAGCTACTTCTAAACATTACAAAAAGAGTCCCGGATAAAATCCGGGACTCTTTTTTTTGCCTTCCTTGAGGCAATAGTCGAAAAGAAATTAATTAAATGACCTTTGAGGATTTCTAAATCTCACAGGTTGTCGATCAAAACTGTAAACTGCTACTGACCACTGATTACTGTTTAATCACCTTTTCCAAAAATCTCTTCCGGACCTCTTGGGATAACCATCAGTACTTTTTCTTTTTCTACCATGACCGTTCCAGCAGGAGAACCTTTTACTTTTCTCACATATTTGGCTTCAGTATGAATCACCGGCGCAAGGGATTCATTTTTGTTTTTAGAATAAAAAGCAGCCAATGAAGCTGCGGTCTCTAAGACAGCCAACGGGATGCTTTTAAGCCCCGAAGTCTTGATAAGTACATGTGAACCCGGAACCATTCGCGCGTGCAGCCAGAGGTCGTCTTTCTTGGTGTAGCCACGAAGCATTTCGTCGTTTGCTTGAGCAGACTTACCTACCCAGATAGGAAATCCCTCAAATTCAAAAGTTTTGAACGGTAAAATGACTTCATCTTTTTGCAAAGCCTTGTCCTCACCATGAGATTTCTTATAGCTTTTTAAGGATCGGAAATCATCAATTGCATTCAATTCCTCAATTTTAGATTCGAGAATTCCAGCTTGGGTTATTTTTGCAGAAATAGTTTTTTCCAATTGCTCCCATTCCAGTTTCCGGTTTTTACTTTTTCTGTATAATGAGGCTGCGTGATCCTGCGGTTTTTGGTTTGGCTTGAGTTTGACCTGGATATTTTCCCCTGTATAGAAATCCATCAATTCGGCTTCTAGTCGTCCGTCTTGAAAAACATGTAAATTAGCCATGATCACATCTGCCAGATTTGAAGGAGGAGGAGAGTTGCGAAGTTCTTCAAGTTTTTGCGTGGACTTCTGGATATACGATTTGGTGCGCTTGAGTTGCTCTTGGTATTTTTTGAGTAAGGAGTTTTTTTCTTTCTCAAAATTCCCTCGGACCAGAGCCAAATAAAACAACTCATTGATTGCCTGAATAGGATTAGAGAAGCTTTTGACAGGATTGTCATTAGGCAGAAGGCTTAGCTGAATCTCTCCGTTCGGGTCTATTAGAGAAAAAAGTGGCGTTTCCAACATGTCCAGCAACTCCTGCATGAGTTCCCATTTGCTTTGAAGTTCTGCGGTAGGATAGCCTCGTTCTTTAAGCCAGATTCTTGGAATTGAACCAAGCGTAGGCAGAAATTGAGAAGCATTTCCTTCCAGTTTTTCAAAATTTTCCCAACTTAAATCATAATTTTTATTCAGTGTTCTCCAATCCAAATCGCGATCTTCTGTAATGCCATTTCTGAATAATTTAAATGGAATTGCTTCATCATGCTCATAAAGCAAAACATTACTTCGATTCGCATGTAATTTGAAAAGGAGGATTTTACCTGAGCTAAGGTTGAAATAAAAGGCCCGCTCAAAACTCAAGACCTTACAACCCAAGATCTTTTCTCCGATGATTTCCTTGAACAGGTTAATGCTATTTCGCCTAGCGCGCTGGAAGTTTTCAGGAAATGAAAGGTAAATCTGAGGTGGTAAAAAATGCGCTCGGATGAATCGCGACTCTTCAGCATCTTCCGTTTCCATGATCAACTCATCTTTATTTTGAGAATAGCAGGCGGTTATCGTCTTTTCTTGAAAAGCTTTTTCCAGTTCAGGACAGAGGTATTGTAGGAAGTGAAAATTTAGATGCATTAGCCCAAAGTTAGCTGAAGCCCGTCATAGGCCAAGGCTATTCCTTCAGGTAATTCCTTGTCGACTGTATCATGCAGGCCAAGTTTATGCGAAATATGCGTAAAGTAGGTTTCCTTGGCCCCGATTTTCTGAGCTATTCCTACCGCTTCCTCTAATGTGAAATGTGAGATATGGGATTCCTTTTGCAAAGCATTTAAAACCAGAATTTCAGTTCCTTCAATGAGTTTTAGAGATTCATCTGGGATATAATTGGCATCTGTGATATAGGTGAAATCGCCGATTCGAAAACCTAAAATGGGAAGCTTATAATGCATCACAGGAATGGGAGTAATCCTGATGCCTTCAATTGTAAATGGGGTCTCATCAATTTCAATAGGGGCTACCTGAGGTACACCAGGATATCTTTTTCCGCTGAAAATATAAGCGAATTCACGTTTGATTTGCTCTATTACTTGAAGCTTTCCAAAGACAGGCATGTCTTTTTGTTGCTTAAAATTAAATGGACGGATATCATCTAAACCAGCGGTGTGATCCTTGTGCTCGTGGGTGAAAATCACTGCATCTAGATCGGTGATGCCTGCCCGGAGGATTTGTGTTCGGAAATCAGGCCCTGTATCGATTACTACGCTTAATTTTCCCACCTCCACGTGGATGGATGATCTAAAACGCTTGTTTCTAAAATCTAATGATCCGCATACTTCGCATGTACAGCTAATCACTGGAACGCCCTGAGAAGTACCGGTTCCTAAAAAGGTTACTTTCAAAATTTTAATTGTGTTTGCCTCAATTCTGTGAGGAAGTCATGATTTGCTTTTTCCTTAAAATCAGCTGGGTCAAGATTTAGTTCGATGAGAATATCAATTAGAGCATTGATTTTACCTTCCAGCGGAAAATATTTATTGACGATTACGATTTTAGCATCATTCAATACACAATAGCCAGATTTGAAATTCCCTTTTTCATAACGCAACATATAATCCGACGAGGCGAATAGATTTTCGAGTTTATCCAAAAAGTGCTTGGTGTATTTTATTGCCATATTTAAACGAGGAATTTTTTTACAGTAACTAGTAATTTGTCGTAGTCCAGTGGTTTTTGGATAAAATCATCAAATCCCAGCTTCCTGAATTCATCCATGGTATAATTATTCATGTTGCCGGTAATTGCAATGATCGGAAGTTTGGATTTGCTTTCATCATCTAATGCCCGGATCATCTTTGTACAGGTAGCTCCATCGAGGACAGGCATATTTAGATCCATGAGAATAAGATCAAAATCCTCCTTCTCCAGCATGTCCAGCACAAGTTTGCCGTTTTTAGCAGCTTTCATTTCATATTTTTCAAATGAAAGAATGCTCTTAGTCAAATTTAAGATGACTGAACTATCTTCCCCAACAAGGATTTTTTTAGATTCATTCATGAGTTAAAAATAGTTTCTTCTTCAAGATATTTTTCAAATATAACACGTTCATTTTTGAGGGTTTTTATCGTTGATTCCAGAGAATTCCATTCCTCGGCACGTGCTTGCAAATCTGCATCACTAGAAATAGTAAAAATGGACTTGGCTCCAAAAGTACCAGAGTTACCTTTTATGGTATGAAAGTTTTCGATCAGCGATTGCTTATCCTTTTCTTCTAAGGCTCTCTCTATTAGGGGCATCAGCTGATCGAGTTCTTCAATAAAATCAATATACAAAGACCTAAGAATATTTGGGGGATTAAATTTAGATAGTTGATTAAAGACGGTTTTATCCAATATTTCCGGAGAATCATGAAAGCTTAGCTTTTCGTCATCAGTACAGGAAAGAATATCTGATACAGCTTCCAGAAAATTTTTAGGACGAATTGGCTTTGAAATTACATCTTGAAAACCCATTTCCAACAAACATTTTCTGGAGTTTTCTTCAGAAAAGTTTGAAACAGCGATAATTGGGCAGTTGTGGGGAGATTTTCTCCAGATTGCCTTAGCGGTAGTCATGCCATCCATTACCGGCAGTTGAATATCCATCAAGATCAGATCAAACGCTACTTGGCTAGTTTTATCAACTGCTTCAAATCCGGTTTTTACAGATTCAAATCCACACAACTGCTCGATCAAGTTTTCTATTAACCGCCGATTCATATCATTAGCATCAACAATCAATACCTTTTTGGTTTTCATTACAATACTTTGGACTTTTGGCTTTCGGCTACCTATCTAATTCATTTTGTCAAATCAATCCTATTTAATCTTAGTAGTGGGTCCCACTGCAGTTGGGAAGACTGATTTATGTCTAAATCTAGCCAAAAAATTCAAGACTGAAATCGTCTCTTGCGATAGCAGACAGTTTTATCGAGAAATGAATTTGGGAACGGCAAAACCCAGTGCTGAGGAGTTGATGCAGGTTCCTCATCATTTCATCAACAGTTTGTCCATAGCCGATGAATATGATGTCAGGAAATTTGAGCAAGAAGCGTTGGTTGTGCTGAATGATTTGTTTACAAAGCATCAGGTGGTCATTATGACTGGCGGCTCAGGACTTTTTGCAGATGCAATTGTCGATGGGTTGGATGAAATGCCAGAGCTGGATCCAAAGATCCGCAAGGGGATAATTCTGGAATATGAGGAAAAGGGCTTAGCGTTTTTACAGGAAGAGATTGCTAAAAATGATCCGGAGTATTTTGAAAAAGTTGACCAAAAAAATCCTCAGCGACTGATGCGTGCCTTGGAGATTTGGAGAGGTACGGGAAAGAAGTTTAGTTCATTTAGAGTGAAATCAAAAAAGGAAAGACCCTTTCAAACGATTAAAATTGGCTTGGAAAGAGATCGAGAAGAGTTGTACTCCAGAATCGATCGAAGAATGGATCAGATGATCCAAACTGGTTTGTTTGACGAGGCAGATGCACTTTTTGGGAAAAGGCATCTGAATGCATTGCAAACTGTTGGGTACTCAGAAATCTTCGGGTATCTGGAAGGTAAGTATGATAAGGAAGAAGCCGTCAGATTGCTCAAAAGAAACTCGAGACGATACGCAAAACGTCAGATGACTTGGTTCAAAAAAGATGAATCAATTCACTGGTTTTCTCCTGAAATGCAAGATGATATCCAAGCCTTTGTAGAAGATCAAATCGCCTGAAAACGAGCGATTTTTCCAACCCAATTGTATGGAGCTTTTTTCAGAAGCTGGTTGTATTGAATTCGATTGACCTTTAGATCCCGAATGATCTTCAATGCTTTTTCAGTGATTCCTTTCTCTGTCTTTTTATCCTTTAGCGCAACAATAAGTAAGTCTGGATCGGAGGAATCATCGACCAGAATACCCAATGCTGGATTCAAGGAATTTAATTTAAATAGCAACTCTTTCTGGTGATTGAGTTTACGCTGCAGCTCATTTTTCACAGTAAGAAAAAACAGGAGAGCACCGCTTCCTAGCATGATGAATAGTGGTATAAAACCCATCTTATATACTCAAGATTTTCATTAATTTAAGATGATCGGCAATCAGTGGCTTGTTCATTCCTATGCAATCAACAAAAGGGGTGAATACAACCTGTTGATTGACAACTCCAGCCATGTGAAATTGATGACCGGCAAGTAACCCTTCTACTGCCGACATCCCACATCTACTAGCTAAAACTCGGTCACGGGCTGTAGGGTTTCCTCCTCGTTGAATATGTCCAAGAGTGGTCACCTTAAAGTCTTTTGTAGGATCATTGACCTTATTTTTAACTATTTCCATGACCGTTTGCGCATTGCCTGCTTCATCACCTTCTGCTACAACAACAATACTGGAGAATCTGTTTTTTCTATTATTCTTTAGGGATTTCACTACATCATTCAAATCAGTTTTGGTTTCCGGTACCATCACAAATTCAGCTCCTCCACCAATTCCAGATTCCACTGCAATAAACCCTGCATCTCTACCCATCACTTCGATGAAAAATATCCGATCGTGCGCAGCTGCAGTATCACGTATTTTGTCAATTGCTTCCAAAGCAGTATTCACAGCTGTATCAAATCCAATCGTATAGTCAGTGCCATACAAGTCATTGTCGATCGTACCCGGACAGCCAATCGTTGGGATACCATATTCTTCAAAAAATATTTTTGCTCCAGTGAATGTACCGTCACCGCCGATTGCTACAAGACCTTCAATGCCATGTGCTTTCAGATTGTCGTATGCTTTCTTTCTTCCCTCTGGAGTTTTGAATTCCATAGATCTGGCAGATTTCAATACTGTTCCACCACGCTGAACAATATTACTTACTGAGTGAGATTGAAGGCGCTTGATATCTCCATCAATCATACCTTCATATCCACGATAGATTCCATATACTTCCAGCCCTTTGAAAATAGCTGTACGCACGACCGCTCGCACACATGCGTTCATGCCAGGACTATCCCCTCCAGAAGTAAAAACTGCTATTTTTTTCATAAGTCAATTACTGTGTTTAATAGGTCATTAAGCTTATCCCAAACTCATTTCGGGATGATCCTGCATGGTAAAAGTATGGTTTGATTCATGCTAGCTTTCATTTCACATAGGTTTGAGAATCCAAAAATAGGGATTATAGAAAGAATGCTTTCAGTTTCTCAAATTATTAAACTTTTAATAAATCCAGATTTCCAATAGAATTTGAATTCCATCCTTAAAAATCAGAATTTGTGAGAATGGAAAAGAGAAAATTACCAGCCTTCGATTTTGAAATTAGTCCTATCGCCTTGGGATGTATGTCGCTAAGAGGCAACCTTAAAGACGATCAAAAGGTTATTGATGCTGCAATTTCGGTGGGTATCGATTTTTTGGATACGGCTGATTTATACCAAAAAGGAATGAATGAAGAAATAATTGGGGAGGTCATTCGGGACAGGAGAAAAAATATTATTCTAGCGACCAAAGTTGGGAATCAACTCCACGAGGATGGGAATGGATGGGACTGGAATCCTAGGAAGGATTACATTCTAAGGGCAGTGGAGCAGAGTTTGAAAAGGCTGCAGACAGATTACATAGATCTTTATCAATTACATGGAGGGACAATAGAAGATCCTTGGGATGAAACGCTTGAGGCTTTTGATATTCTAAAAAACCAGGGGAAAATCCGCGCATTTGGTATTTCATCGATCCGCCCTAATGTAATCCGAAAAGTACTTGAAATGAGTGCTCCGGCTACCATTATGATGCAATACAATCCATTGGATCGTAGACCTGAGGAGACTGCTTTCCCTTTGATCGCTCAGTCAGACTCCAGAGTTTTAGTCCGTGGCGCTCTTGCCAAGGGACTATTGATTAATAAATCAGCTGAGCCGTTTCTAGACTATTCAGCTGCCAAGGTCAAAGAAGTGCGAGAGCTAATTACAGCTTCAGGTTTGCCTTCCGAAGCATTTTTGATTCGGTTTGGTCTCATTCAGCCGGCAGTGGGTTCACTTGTGATAGGTACTAGTACAGTACAGCAAATCGAGAAAATGATTTTTGCCTATCAGCAGCATAAATTGATTTCAGATGACCTGATGAAAGAGATCACTGCCAAATTACCGCTAAACTCATACACACAACACAGGTAAAATACCAATTGCCTAAACTCAACAAATAGTCTATTTTGAAAAAAATTATTTTACCCAGCATCCAAAAACACCCAAATATGAAGCTTAGATTGTTAATTTTTCTTTTGCCTGTTCTAATCTGGTCTTGCGAACCCAAGGAACTAACTGAAGCGGAACGCTGGGAAGATACCGCCAGCCGAGTGGAGATCCTTAGAGATGATTATGGCATTCCACATATTTATGGGAAAAGCGATGCCGATGCAGTATTTGGTTTGTTGTACGCGCAGTGTGAGGATGATTTCAGGAGAGTTGAGCGTAATTATATCTGGGCTACCGGCCGGCTTGCTGAGCTGGAAGGTGCGGAAGCTATTTATAGCGATTTGCGAGCCAATATGTACATGACTGAAGCTGAAGCAAAAGCTGCCTATGAATCTGCACCTGACTGGCTGAAGGAGCTTTGTGTTGCTTTTGCCGACGGCGTAAATTATTATCTAGCAACACATCCTGATGTGACTCCTCAGGTGATCACAAAATATGAACCTTGGATGCCGATGTTTTTTAGCGAAGGATCTATTGGAGGCGATATAGAGCAAATTCCTACCAGAGGTATTAGGGCTTTCTATGCCGAAAAAGAACCAGATGTGATGGCTATGCATGAAACAGAATTTGCGAATGAATCCCTTTTAGACGAGCCAAAAGGATCTAATGGAATTGCACTGAATGGGAAAATGACTGCTTCAGGCAATGCGATGCTGCTGATCAATCCACACACTTCATTTTACTTTAGACCGGAGGTTCATGTAGTAAGCGAAGAAGGCTTGAATGCTTACGGAGCGGTGACTTGGGGACAGTTTTTTGTTTATCAGGGATTCAATGAAAAAACGGGTTGGATGCATACGTCCACACAAGTGGATTTTATTGATGAGTTTGTGGAAGAGGTCACTGAAAAGGACGGGAAATATGAGTATCAATATGGAGGAGAAACAAGAGCTGTAGAAGAGTTTCAGGTCACTTTGAAATATAAAAACGGCACGGAAATGAAAGAAAAGCCTTTCACTTTCTATAGAACGCACCACGGACCAATTACCCATACCATCGAAGACAAATGGGTGGCTACCAAGATCAATTGGGATCCGGTGAATGCCTTGATTCAAAGTTTCACGCGAACAAAACTCAGCAATCATGCCGAGTTTAAGAAGATGATGGACATTCGTACTAACTCTTCCAATAATACGGTTTTCGCAGATGCAGATGGAAACATTGCGTATTTCCATGGGAATTTTATCCCAAAGAGAAATGAAGGGTTTGACTTCTCAGAGCCTGTTGATGGATCAGATCCTGCTTCAGATTGGCAAGGTTTACATACAGTGGATGAAAGTATTCTGATCTTAAATCCAGGTACAGGATGGATCCAAAACTGTAACTCCACACCATTCACGGCTGCAGCTGAATTCAGTCCAAAAGAAGAAGATTATCCGTTTTACATGGCGCCAGACCAGGAGAATTATCGTGGAATACATGCGATTAAAGTGTTGAGCGATACCGCAGCTTTGACTTTGGATGGCCTGATCGAATTGGCTTACGATCCTTATTTGCCTGCATTTGAGCACTTGGTTCCTATGCTGCTCAAAGCTCATGAAATGCGTGGTGTGGGAGATCCGCAGTTTGCCGAAGCAATTCGTGTTTTGGAAGCTTGGGATTACCGCACATCCAAAGAATCTGTGGCGATGTCTCTGGCTCATTTCTTTGGGATGAACTTCATGAGAGATTTTGGCAGCATCAATGACTTCATTCCTTTTAACCAAGATGAAAACACAAAGATCCCAAACCCATCGCCGACCGAACTTTTAGCCACTTTTGCCAAAACATTGGATCAGATGAATGCAGACTTTGGGACTTGGAATACGCCTTGGTCTGAGATCAACAGATTCCAGCGTTTGACCGGAGAAATCGATATGCCATTTGATGATGAAAAAGAATATACACCTGTGGGGATGGCATCAGGAACTTGGGGTGCTTTGGCCGCTTTTGGTGCCAGAACTTATCCTGGAACGAAGAGATTGTATGGCTACAGAGGTAACAGCTTTGTAGCAGCAGTAGAGTTTGGTGAGAAAGTAAAAGCCAAATCAATCCTCGCAGGAGGACAAAGTTCTGATCCAAATTCCCCACACTTCTATGATCAGACTCAAGGGTATGTAGATGGTGAGTTCAAGGACGTGGCCTTTTACAGAGAAGATGTGGAGGCTAGAATGGAGGAAAGGTATGTACCGGGGAAGAGGAAGTAGGCAGTGATCAGTCGCAGTATTCAGTTTTTGACCTTTTAACGGACGTGAAGGCTTTTCTTTTGAAGCATGTCTTGAAAACTAATTGAATCTTGAGATCAGTAAGTCAAATCCCGCCATTTGATTAAGTAGTGACCAACTAGAAAAAAACTAACCAACTTATGAGAAAAATACTTTTTTTCATGCTCCTGAGCTCATCTGTAGCTTTTGCGCAGCAAGAAAAGCCTCTCCGAAAATCCATAGAAACGGATACTCGGGCGATCAGGCAAGATGTCCCAATGACGAATTCGATTCGTAAAGCTTTTGAAGAAGGCTCAAGAAATTTCTCAGGCAAACCGGGAGAAAACTACTGGCAGCTGGAAACGGATTTCACGATCAAAGCCAGTTTGGATCCAAGTACGCAGACCATCACAGGTTCTGAGAAAATCTTGGTGCATAACAACAGCAAGGATGATTTGAATGCAATTGTTCTTCGATTGGATCACAATATTTTCAGAGGAGACGTGCCTCGAGGTAGTTCAGTTCCTGCGGAAAACACCGAAGGAATGATTGTGACTTCTATCAAAGTTGGAGGAGAATCTGTGAATTTGAATGCTGCACCAAGAAGAAGTAGAAATGATCCAACCACTCTAAGCGTGAGAGGTTTGCAAAGTACAGTTGCTACTATCACACTGGTAAACCCTATCAAGGCAGGTACAACTGCGGAAGTTGAGATTGACTGGCATACCAAATTGCCTGGGGGAGATGGTGGCCGTGGACATAGAATGACTCAGCGTTTTGATAGCACGTTATTTCAACCAACCCAATGGTTTCCAAGATTGGCGAAGTATGACGATTTGAGAGGATGGGAAACCAGCCTTTACCTAGGTCCAGCTGAGTTCCATAATAATTTCGGACGTTATGACGTCTCGCTTACCGTTCCGGCAGGCTGGATCGTAACTGGCACTGGTGTGTTACAAAATCCAACTGAGGTGTTGACCCCGACAGTAGCTGAGAGATTTGCGAATGTTCTGGAATCTGACACTGAAGTGACGCTGGTAGGAGAAGATGAAAAAGGTCCAGGAAAAGCTACAAAAGCCGGAGATAAATTGACCTGGCACTATGTGGCTGATAAAGTCAATGATTTTGCCTGGGCTACTTCGGATAGATTTATTTGGAAGGCTATCAAAGCGGATATTCCCGGTAAAGGAGAAGTTCCAATTTACATGGTGTATATTCCGGAGAGAGCGAAGTATTTTGAAAAAGCAGGAGAAATCACAAAACATGCCTTGGAGTTTTACTCCAAACTTTGGACACCCTATCCTTTTCCCCAACTCACTCTCCAAGACGGCCCAAGTGCAGGTATGGAATATCCTATGGTGATTAATTCCAACCAGTTAGCTGCCGATCATGAAGCTGCGCATCAGTGGTGGCCAATGATGGTTGGGACCAACGAAACCCGCTACGGATGGATGGATGAAGGATTCAACCAATACATGAATATTCTTTCAGATGCAGATAGCAGAGGAGTAGATTATAATCTGGATGGTTTGGGACAAAACTACGGTCGAATCAGTGGGAGGGAAGATGAAGCTCCGCTGATGTGGAGTGCTAATGATGCGGGCAGTATGTATGGATTTCAAACCTATTCGAAGACACCGTTGATGCTTTCCATGTTGGGTGGAATCGTCGGTGACGAGGCAGTGATTAATGCAATGAAAAAATATACCACTACTTGGGCGTTTAAGCATCCATCACCTTGGGATTACATGTTCTTTATGGATAATGAATTGGGGCAAAATCTCGGTTGGTTCTGGTATTACTGGTTATTTACCACCGAATCTGTAGAAGGTTCTATTCAGGATGTGAGTTCGGCAAATGGCAAAACTACTGTAACTGTACATCAGGCAGGGGAGATGCCATCGCCAGTTGTGTTACAAGTGGAATTTGAAGGTCCGGCGAGCATCACGATGCCAAATGCTAAAGAGATAAATGATACTACTGTTGAATTGACTTGGCCGGTTTCGGTATGGTTTGATGGAAGTAGAACCTTTGATGCGGTAATGCATTTTGGAAATCTGAAAATCAAGAAGATCACCTTGGATCCTCACGGACGTTTCCCCGATAGAGACACGGCAGACAATGTTTGGCCAAAGTAATTTGAATGAAAATGAGGCTCGAAGGAGCCTCATTTTTTTTAACATCAATGAGTTTTTAGTGATTAAACAACCCCCTGCGCCTGCATGGCTCGAGCTACTTTTGAAAAGGCAAAGATATTTGCACCTTCCAGATAGTTTCCCGGGACGCCATAAGCTTCAGCGGTTTTCAGACATTCGTCATGAATATCCTTCATGATATTCTTTAGCTGCTGGTCCACCTCATCTCTGTCCATATATACTCCCTGGCGATTTTGGGACATCTCCAATCCCGAGACGGCAACACCCCCGGCGTTGGAACTTTTGCCTGGTGCGTACAGGACTTTCGAATCCTGTAAAATCTCAATTGCTTTTGTACTGCAAGGCATATTGGCACCTTCGGCAAGCAAGATGATTTCATTCGAAACCAAGTTTTTGGCATCCTGCTCGTTGATTTCATTTTGAGTGGCGCAAGGGAAAACACAAGCTGCTTTTTCTTTCCAAAGTGGATTAAAATCCTGGTCTTTTTTAGTCTCATGATATTCGGATTCAGGGTATTTTTCAGCATATTCTTTGATCCTGCCTCTCTTTTCATTTTTCAGTTTTTTGATGAAATCAAGTTTGGCACTATCTATCCCGTCTTTATCTATAATGTATCCTGAAGAATCCGATACGCTGATAGGAATTCCTCCAAGGTCTATGATTTTTTCAAGTGCAAACTGGGCCACATTACCTGAGCCGGATACTAGACACTTTTTGTCTTTGATGGAGTCATCTTTGTCTTCTAGCATGTTGCTGGCAAAATAAATCAATCCGTAACCTGTAGCCTCGGGTCGGATGACACTTCCTCCCCAATCTTCCCCTTTGCCGGTGATAATGCCACTGAATTTGTTTTTAAGCTTCTTATACATCCCAAACAGGTATCCGATTTCCCGTGATCCAACACCGATATCTCCTGCAGGGACGTCTGTGAAATCGCCGAGGTGACGGAAAAGCTCCTGCATGAAAGCAAAGCAAAAGCGCATGATTTCATTATCTGATTTTCCTTTGGGATCAAAATCAGAACCGCCTTTTCCGCCTCCCATAGGAAGGTTAGTAAGTGCGTTTTTGAAAATCTGCTCGAAAGCCAAAAACTTCAATATGCTGATATTGACCGAGGGGTGAAAGCGCAATCCTCCCTTGTAAGGTCCTATGGCAGAATTCATCTGAACTCTATAGCCCCGATTGACCTGCACCTCTCCCTGGTCATCCGACCATGCAACTCTGAATGTGACGACTCTTTCAGGCTCTATCATTCTCTCCAGAATTTTGAGCGAATCATATTCAGGATGTTTCTCCAAGACCTTGCTCACGGAAGGGATGACTTCCTGCACAGCCTGAATAAATTCTGTATCGTTTGGATCTCTTTGCTTGAGAATATCGATGATTTTATTTCTTAGATTACTCATTTTTTGATTTTTCTATAGTTAAAACAACTAGGTAAAAATGTATCGCCTACCTGGGAATACAGTTTTAACTAAATAAAACAGCTAACTGTTCCGGCCCATGCTAGGAGGCTGTACTGTTTTGGGATGCTCCAGTGCTTTAAAAGCAATGATTTTTGAGGTTTTCAATGGATTTTGTTCAAGCATGTCCTTGTTACCAATGTGCAAAAAAATAAGGAGTTGAAGTTTCATTTCAGTCCATTGAAATATCGTCCTTTGGACACCGACTCAGAGAATGAAAACGAGACGGTTTGCCAATCTAACCTTTGTTTTGTAATTCACTCAATTCCAATTCCCAGTTCTCTTGCTTCTCCGGAAGCTGGACTTTATTTGGTCAGGAGTCATTTATTACTTTTTACCGTACGTGACACGAACGGAGCGAATCTACTTTTTAGGACTTTCACTCATCTCTAATTTCAATTCACCACCACCTGTGATTTGGCTATGCGAAAGCTCAAGATTGCCTAAGTTTTGATTCTTCCAGTTTGCAGATTTCACGAAAACATTAGAAGGGCTGTTTGACTCGGTTTTGATGATGAATTCCTTTCCTGAGTAATAGTCTGTATTCAACTTAATCGTGATTTTGTCAAAAATCGGACTGCCAATTTGATAGGCTGGATCAGCTTCGGTTCCTCCGTTCATTTGGAATAAGCCGATTTTCATCAATACAGCCAAGCTTCCCATCAGCCCTTGATCTTCATCGCCGTTGTACCCATTTTCAGGACTTAGGTCAGAATAGATTCTTTTCACTATAGCCCTGGACCAATATTGGGTCAGATCCGGTCTTCCCAATTTGTGAAAAATGAACGCGGTCTGAATGGAAGGCTGATTGCCATAATTGATCGGAATTCTCCGGTACTCTGGATGGGTTTCCTGAGAATGGGAGGTGCCTGAAGTGAAGCCAAGTTTCTCAGCTTCTACAAAGGAGTTGTTCAAGCGTTCAATGGCGGTGTCTTTTCCACCCATCAATTTTGCCAATCCCTCCAGATCATGAGGGACAAACCAAGTTCCCTGGCTTCCATTTGCTTCGTTGAAGCCGGCATTGTATTCGTAAGGATCGAAAGGGGTTTTCCAGCTTCCATCTACATTTCTCGGTCGCATCCAGCCGGATTCGGTATCAAAGGTGTTTTTATAATTTTCTGACCTTTTCAAAAACTCTTGCTCGACTGCGTCGTCACCTAGTGCTTTGGCCAGCTGAGCAAGTGTCCAATCCTGATAGGCATACTCCAAGGTCAAACTTGGTCCGTCCTGATGATAACCGAAGTTCCCTTCTGGAATTGGCCACGGCACAAACCCATTTTGTAAATAATAAGATAAGCCGCCTCCCAAAGAAGTTTTGTGCTCATAACCCGCTTTTTCCATGATCCCTCCGGGGCGGTGATTTTTCTTTAGGCCTTCATAAGCCATTTGAATATCGAACCCCCGAATACTTTTCTGGTAAGCACTGACGATAAATGGTGTGCTTGATGCACCAGTCATCACGTAGGTGTAGTTTCCACCGGAAGGTCCTCTCGGGATCAAACCTCCATCCTGATAGTACTGCAACATGGAATTGACAAACTCCTCTGTAATCTCCGGATAAACCAGATGCCAAAGCGTATTAATCGTCCACTGAGCTCCCCAAAATGAATCCGAATTGAAGTGTCTGAATTTTGGTTTGCCTGCTTCGTCCAAGGGGATTTGCTTCGCCAAAAGTATTCCACTGGTCATATCAGCATATTTCCCATTTACATCCGAGATCGTTCTTCTTCCCTGAAGGGCATGGAATAAATCCGTGTAAAATCTTCGTCTGTCCTTTTCTGTGGCACCTTCTACTTTGATCCTTCCCAAATAGCTATTCCATTCGTCGAAAGCTTCATTTTGAATTTTCTGAAAATCCCAGTGCACCAACTCAGTAGTTAAATTCAGCATCGCCTGCTCAGCGCTGACGTAGGAAATCCCTACTTTCATGAGTAGTTCTTCCTGAGAATTATCAAAAGTCAGTAGCGCTCCAGAGTCTTTTCCATTGATTTCGGAAAGGGTGGAAGTGACTCCGTTTTCTGACCAGCCCGAGATTTCTGCTATAGGCCTATTGAGTTTGATAGCATAAAAGATTGCGGTATTATGAGGTCTTCTGACGGTGTTCCCATTGATCAGATGCCCTTGAAGGGTAGTGTTATCTAGTTGGGTGATTTTGCCATCGATGATGTCCGAGGGACCTAGCATTCCCCCAAGTCTGATCATGACTTGCTGCTGCCTGTTTTTCGGGAAAGTATAGCGATGAAATCCTACCCGTAGGGTAGAGGTGAGTTCTACTTTTATGTTGTATCGGTCCAGCATGAGCTGATGATAGCCTGGTTTGACGATTTCTGAATCATGGGAAAAAGCCGATCCAAAATCCGTGTTTTTCTCCAACTTTATTTCCGAAACCGGGAGGACTGATAGCCCCGAAAGTTGCCATGCATGAACGTGACTTAGCCCTTTGATGGAGTCGCTTTCATACCTGTAGCCAGATCCCCAAGCTCCACCGGTATCCGTGTCAGGACTAAGATTCACCATCCCGAAAGGTCTGGTTGCGGAGTTGAAAAAGAACCAGCGTGAATTTTTGCTATCCACGTAAGGGTTTACTAAATCTGCTGGAGAGTGAATCTGTGCAAAAGTGGGAGCGGAGAACTGAAAAAATAGAAAAATAAGTGAATATAGAATCTTCATCTTTTGGGTCAGTTGAATTGTAAGGTGAAGTAAGTTTCAAAAAATCGAAAAACAAACCTGAGTAGTAGAGTAATTACGCAAAGGATTTCAGGTCTTTGGGTTTTAAGGATACAAGGTTTGTCTTTGTTTTAGGTTTAATTTTCAAGCGTTTGATCAAAATACAATCCTTCTACTCCAGAAGCAGGATAATATCAGCCAGTGATTAGTAAACATAAAATGAAAAAGGCTGGAAGTTTGAACTACCAGCCTTTTGATTTTTACACTATCTCAAGACTTTCCTTAAAAAGGCAGATCTGCTTCTTCCTTCATCTTCGCAGTTTTTTCTCCCAGCACCAGGAATTCATTGACTACGATCTCGGTGATGTAGCGCTTCACGCCATCCTTGTCGCTGTAGTCGCGGTTGGAGATTTTGCCTTCAATGGCGATCTCAGATCCTTTGTCTGTGAACTTTTCGAGTAGCTCTGCATTTTTGCCCCACATCACCAGTCTGTGCCAGGTAGTTTCGGTGATCCGCTCACCTTTTTGGTTTTTGTAGGACTCGTTGGTCGCAATGTTCACATTACCCACGACCTTGCCACTTTCCAGGGTTTTCAATTCTACTTTGGCTCCTAGGTGACCGATTAGCTGTACTTTGTTTCTTAGCGCATTCATGATGTTTGTTGTTTTGGTTAGAAAATTTGTTTGTCGTTTTCGCTAGAGGAAAAACTTATGATCCAAAGTTGCAGGATGGGTCTGCGACAAGTCGGTAGCAAGTCGTTTGTATTCGATAGTAGCCGTTTGTGGTCGGATAAAGTGGGTTTGGGTGAATTGGAGGTTGGTTGAGGAATCAAAAAAGTTTAGTAGGTTTAGAAGATAAAAGCTATAGTTGCGTATAGCGACTCGTTGTAACCAATTGACGCAAAGATGACGTTTACTTGACGTAACAAGTAAATATGTTTCCGATATACATTTGCTTAAACAATAATTAACATTCAAAATGGAAACAAAAAATTTAGCAAAAAACTTAAAGAATTTAAGAGCAACTCGCGGAATGTCTCAAGAGTATTTAGCAGACGAATCAAGAGTTAGTTTAAGAACTATTCAAAGAATTGAAAATAATGAATCGGAACCAACTGGCGAAACAATTAAAAGAATAGCAATTGCTTTAGACGTTGAATTGAGTGAATTAATTGGTCCAAATTCGGTTAGGGAAACAATCGATTTGAAAGCAACTATAATCTTTCTAAAAAAACAACTTTCTAAAACCAATGAAAAATCGGAAATCAAAACGTTTGAAAAATTCATAAAACTTTTACAGAAGTTAAAAGAAAAGGATTTAAGTACGGAACAGATGGAAGGAATTGAAAGTTACTTGAGATATTTGGAACTAGAAAAAATTCCATCTTTTAGTAATGAAATTTACAAGAAAAAACTAGCCAAATTCAAGAAGTATTTAAAAAATAACTTAGGTTTTGTACCTGAAAATATCTACACAACTTGGATAGCAAGTTTTGCCATTGCATTTGCTACTGCTTTCTCTGTTCAGAGTGGTATTGATACTAGTATCAAAATTGGAGTAATTTCGATTGCATTCCTGTTAATTGGAATTGGAATTTTTTTGGATATCAGAATGAAAAGACAGGAACGATCTTTTAGCTTCTGAAAACAACTGGTTACAACAACTAGGTTTTCGTCGCGTGCGTAGCACGACACCATACCATAAACCGTTGGCGAAATCCCACCTTAACCACCAAAACAACCATGACAACCTTCAAAAGATTTTTATCAAGCCTCTTTATTCTCCTACTTTTTATCGGTGAAGTTTCAGCCCAATCATCAGATATTCCAATCGAGATTGAAGTTGATTTTGCCAATGAAAAAGGACCTATGAAGCCGATATGGGCATGGTGGGGGTACGACGAACCCAACTTCACCTATATGAAAGATGGGAAAAAGCTTCTCGGCGAAATCGCAGAGCTAAGTCCAGTGCCGGTATATGTGAGAGCGCATAGTCTGTTGGTGACCGATGAAGGACCGCGGGCAGCATTGAAATGGGGATCTACCAATGTTTACACAGAAGACGAGCAAGGCAGGCCTGTGTATGATTGGACAATCATTGACCAGATTTTTGATACCTACATTGAGCGAGGGATGAAACCTTTTGCGCAGATTGGCTTTATGCCTAAAGCACTTTCCAGTAGGCCTGAACCTTATCGACATTTTTGGAAGCCAGGCATCAAGTATGAAGAAATATACACTGGATGGGCCTATCCACCGAATGATTATGAGAAGTTTGCTGAATTGGTATTCCAATGGGTGAAGCATTCTATAGACCGCTATGGAAAAGAAGAAGTGGAAAGTTGGTACTGGGAACTATGGAATGAACCAAATATTGGATACTGGCAGGGAACTACAGAAGAGTACATCAAGCTATATGATTATTCTGCGGATGCTGTTAAGCGAGCTTTGCCTACAGCAAAAGTTGGAGGTCCGGAAGGCACTGGTCCGGGCTGGGATAAGGCTGCTGAGTTTCTCACCACATTCCTTAATCATGTCAAGGATGGGACAAATTATGCCACGGGAAAGAAGGGAACGCCTTTGGATTTTATCACTTTTCACGCGAAGGGTAGTCCAAAAGTAGTAGATGGAATGGTGCAAATGAACATGGGAGCTCAATTGAATGATATTGAGAAAGGATTTGAAATTGTTGCTTCGTATCCAGAGTTCAAAGATTTGCCTATCATCATCGGGGAATCAGATCCAGAAGGATGTGCGGCATGTTCTGAAGCAGATTATCCACACAATGCCTACCGGAACGGCACCATGTATTCAAGTTATACTGCCGCTTCTTTTGCCCGCAAATATGCCCTTGCAGATGAGTATGGGGTGAATTTACTGGGAGCAGTTACCTGGGGTTTTGAATTTGAAGATCAGGCTTGGTTTGCAGGATTCAGGGACATGGCTACTAACGGAGTAAATAAGCCGGTGTTAAATGTCTTTCGGATGTTTGGAATGATGGGAGGAAATCGAGTGGAAGTAAGCGGTGATTTAGCTTATAACCACAACAGCATCATAGAAAGTGGAGTCAGAGGGGAGCGCACAGATATCAATGCGCTGGCAACAAAAAATGATAATTCGGCCAGTATTATGCTTTGGAACTATCATGACGATAACATACACATAGGAGATACCACAGCAGTACAGGTGAAACTGAAAGGATTACCGACAGAAAAGGTGCTTCTGGAGCATTTCACCATCGATCAAAAAAACAGTAATTCCTATACCCTTTGGCTGGAAATGGGGTCACCACAAAACCCAACAGCCGATCAGATTGCGCAATTGGAAGAAGCTGGACAATTAAAATTGGCGAGTTCTCCTAAATGGATCACTTTAGCGCAAGGAGAAACAATCCTAAAACTTGATATCGAAAGACAGGGAGTTTCTTTATTGAGGTTTACTTGGTGAATGTTTCCAAACTCTAAAAATTTCAGTCAGTAGTTGGATTCGAAGCAGAGGAACCCAACGTTGTTTTTGGAAATTGGCACTTTCAGACTAGCTATTTGGGTTAGCTAGGGTAAAAAATCAAGGCAGTTTTAAACTTGCTTTAATCTTCACTTAACTTATTGATTTTGTATAGCTTAGTGAGCTTTCAGAAAAGAATAAATTTTCCGGAAAGCCTCTTTCTAAAAATATAACCTTAATTGATACAGCATGGCCAGTGAAATGATTGTTGAGAAGTCTGTAGTGATCGATCAACCCAAAGATCTTGTTTTTGATTACCTGAAGTATTCTAAAAACATGGATAATTATAGTGTTTGGAATATGAAAGATCCCAATAAAAAGACTGAATATTCCGGTAAAGATGGGACTGTTGGCTTTGTATATAAATGGGATAGCTCCGATAAAAGCGTGGGGGCAGGCGAGCAGAAAATATCGAATATCGTCAACGGCGAGTGTATCGAATATGAGATGAAATTTGAAAGACCCATGAAAAATACGGGGACCTCTAAGTTTTTAATTTCTGCCATTAATGACAAGCAAACGCAGGTAACTTGGGATTTCCGTGGACCCACCAAATTCCCCATGAGCCTGTTTAAATGGGTTTTTCAAAAAATGCTGGGTAAAGATTTACTGATGAGTTTGGAAAACCTAAAGAAGATTTTAGAAAAGTAATGTCCAAAAAATGAAAATCCGAGAGTTTCATCTCTCGGATTTTTTTAATGAGTTACTTTTAAAAAGGCAAATCTGCTTCTTCCTGCATTTTTGCGGTTTTCTCTCCCAATACTAAGAATTCATTTACGACAATCTCGCTGATGTATCGCTTCACTCCATCCTTATCGCTGTAGTCGCGGTTGGATATTTTTCCTTCGATAGCTATCTCAGACCCTTTGTCAGTGAACTTCTCGAGTAGCTCAGCATTCTTGCCCCACATTACCAAGCGATGCCAGGTAGTTTCGGTAACCCGCTCGCCCTTTTGGTTTTTGTAGGATTCGTTGGTTGCGATATTTACATGTCCTACGATTTTGCCACTTTCCAGAGTTTTCAATTCTACTTTAGCTCCTAGGTGACCGATTAGCTGTACTTTGTTTCTTAGCGCATTCATGATGTTTGTTGTTTTGGTTAGATAATTTGTTTGTCGTTTTCGCTAGAGGAAAAACTGATGGGTCAAAGTTGCAGGAAGGGAAAGCGCGGAGTCGGTACCTAATCGTTTGTATTCGATAGTATCCGATTGTGGTCGAATAAAGTGGGTTTGAGTGAATCGGAGGCGGTTAAATATTTCAAATGTTTTCAGTAGGTTTAGGAGGAGGTAGATGCAGGTGAGGCATTTTGGCTATGCCTTACCTATATCAGCTTCTGCTCAAAAGTGAAAAATATGGAAATAGAGAAATTTAATAATAATTTTTTCAACCTTAACCCGCTTCCGTCATGGATTTATGAGGATGAAACGCTTGGAATTTTGGAGGTAAACCAAGCAGCTATAGCACATTATGGGTATACAAAAGAGGAATTTCTAACCCTCACTTTGAAAGACTTGAGGCCGCCTGAGGAAATTCCCAAGCTTATGAAGTCCCGTAAAGTTGTAAAAAGCAATGAAGGAAATAGTTACATAGGGGTTTTCATCCACAAAAAAAAGAACGGTACGCTTATCAAAATGGAAATCAACGGACATAAGTTGGTTTTCAATGACCGCCAATGTATGCTTGTAGTGTGTCAGGATGTAACGAAGAAAATCAAACAAGAAGAGCTATTGCTTCAAAGTGAGCAACGCTTCAAAGCCTTGGTGCAAGAAGGTGCTGACATGATCAGTATCATTGATACCGATGGTAAATATAGCTATACCAGTCCTACTACTACATCCATCTTAGGTATTACACCAGAAGAGTTTGAAGGCAAAACGATATTTGACTTCATCCATCCTGATGACAGCGAGAGAGCTGCCGGTTACATGGAGCGAATCAGTACCGAAAGCAAGGTCATTGTGGAGCCCTTTCGATTACTTGATAGTAAGAATGAATGGCGTTGGATTGAAACGGTTCTAACAAATATGATGGATAATCCTGCTGTGAATGGGATAGTAGCTAATTCAAGGGATATTACTGATCAAGTAAGTGCGCAAAGGCAACTTGAAGCCAGTGAATTGTTTAATCGCACCGTATTGGAAAGTAGTCCCGATTGCGTAAAAGTAATGGATATTGAAGGTCGTCTCCAGTACATGAATTACAATGGATTGTGTCATATGGAGATAGACAACTTTTCGGAATTTAAAGACAAATCCTGGTCAAAATTATGGGGCAGCCAAAATGAATACTTAATAAATGCATCTTTAGATAAAGCCTTGGCTGGAGAAACTTCCCAATTTACCGCATTTTGCCCCACGGTTAAAGGTATCCCAAAATGGTGGGATGTATTAGTATCGCCAGTAAGTAATTCCGATGAACCCGTACAACAGATTATTTCTGTTTCCAGAGATATTACTAAGCAAAAAGAAGAGGAGCATCGACTGAAACTTTTGAGTAGTGTCATCACCAACACCAATGATGCAGTTTTAATTACTGAAGCGGAACCTCTTGACGAACCTGGCCCGCGAATCATCTATGTGAATGCCGCTTTTACCAAAATGACTGGCTACACCGCCGAAGAAGTAGTCGGTAAGTCACCTCGAATTTTGCAGGGACCAAGTTCAAATCGAGTTGAACTGGCAAAATTAAGTAAAGCTCTCCGCAATAAGGAGTCGTGCGAAATCACCACCATCAACTACAAAAAGAACGGGGAAGAATTCTGGATAAATTTTACTGTTTCACCGGTAGCCGATGAAAATGGACTGTGTACGCATTGGATTGCCATCGAGCGTGATATTACTGAGCAAAAAAACAAAGAACTTGAAAACGATTTGGTGACCCAAATTAGCTCATGTTTTAATATTGAAAATGACTATGGCAGGGCAACGAATGAGTTATGCAAGGCGATCAGCCAATTTGGAAAGTTTGATTGGGTAGAGATATGGACTTCCAATCTGGAGAAAAACCAAATGCATCTTCTCAACCACTATGTAGCAGATCCTGACGATGAAGAATTCTATCACTTAGGTTCAAAGATTCATACTTTTCAAAAATCAGAAGGGTTGCCTGGAAAAGTCTGGGCCGATAAAACGCAATTTCTCTGGACTGACTTTGAAGATTTGAATTCTTTTGTAAGGAAGAAGGCAGCGAAAAAAATTGGTCTGAGGTCTGTTTTGGGTGTTCCGTTGATTTCAAATAATGAAGTACAGGGAGTTCTGACAATAGGGACTAAACAAAATGCCCATCATCTAAAAAAATATACCCGAATATTTAAACGCCTGGAGGGTTTTATCGGCTCTGAACTCAAGCGGACTATGTTGGAAAATGACTTAAGTCATTTGTTCGAGGCTATTCCGGATATGGTAAGTATAGGCGATTTTCAGGGAAGGTTCTTAACTATCAATAAGGCAGGTTGCGAGTTGATGGGGTATAGTGAGGAAGAAATACTGTTTCAAACCTTTGAGAAATTTATCCATCCCGAAGACAAGGCTATAGCGCTTGACGAACTCAGCCGCTTGGAGCAGGGACAAACCACCTTCAATTTCGAGGTACGATTCATACGAAAATCAGGAGAAATCCTCTGGTTAAGTTGGTATTGCAACACCAATTTAGAGGAAGGATTGATATATTCGACCGCCAAAAATATAACGGAAGAAAAGAAGCTGAGAGAATTGAATAGGCAATCACGCAAGCTTGCCAAAATAGGAAGCTGGGAAATCGACCTGATCAATCAAACACTCTACTGGTCAGAAGAAGTACACCAAATGCACGAAACGGACCCGCATTCCTTTCGCCCTGATTTGGAAAAAGGTATTAGTTTTTATCGCAAGGATTTCAGGGAATTGGTAAGTTCTAATGTGGAGCGATGCATAAGAGATGGTGAACCTTTTGATTTTGAGGCAGTATTGGTGACTGTCAACAAAAAAGAACTTTGGGTGCGCGTCATTGGTAACGCAGAGTTGGTGGATGGAAAATGTCAGCGTATTTATGGCAGTTTTCAGGATATTTATGAGAGAAAGAAAGCGGAAATCAGACTGCTATCGCTTGCCGATAACCTACCTGGCGTTGTGTTTCAATACGATATTTATCCTGATGGTACAGATCGTCTGAAGTCTGTAACCAAAGGGTCTCAGGAAGTTTGGGGATTTTCAGCAGAGGAAGTAATGCAGAATAATCAATTGGTCTGGGATCAAATTGCTGCAGGTGGCGATGTTGAACAGGTAAAAAAGAGCGTTTTAGAATCAGTAGCAAACAAATCAAAATGGTCAGCCCAATGGAAATATGTGCTGCCCACCGGAGAATTGAAAACTCATTTGGGTTATGGATCACCCACTTATTTGACTGATGGCACAGTGGAATTTAATACCGTGATTTTGGATGTGACAGCAGAGGCTAAAAATGAAGAACTTCTGGAACAGGTATCAAAACTGGCGAAAATAGGCAGTTGGGAATTTGATATAGAAAAAAATGAGCTCTTTTGGTCAGATATTGCTCACCAAATTTTAGAAATAGATGGCGAAAACCATATTCCCAACTTAGCGAATGATTTTAATTTTTACAGGGATGATTTTCGGGCCATGGCCCAAGCTAAGCTAAAGGAATCTAAAGAAAAAGGCACAAGTTTTAATTACGAAGCAGTAATCGTTACCAAGAATAAAAAAGAAAAATGGGTCAGTGTTTTTGGTTCTGCAGAAATGCACCATGGGCAATGTAAAAAGATCTATGGAAGTATACAGGATATTACCGAGCGCAAGGAAGCTGAAATAAGGTTACTTTCCCTTTCAGACAACATTCCCGGTGTAGTATATCAGTATTATATCTATCCCGATGGGACAGATGCACTAACGCATATCTCGGGAGCAGTAGAGCAGTTGTGGGGCTTCACAGCAGAGCAAGTTTTAGAAAACGTAAACTTAGTTTGGGATCAGATAAGGGCTGCAGGTGATTTTGAAGAAACCAAAGCAAGCATTTTCAAATCCATTGAGACAAATTCCAAGTGGTCCACCCGCTTGAAATACCTGATGCCAACAGGAGAGCTACGAACGCATCTGGGTATCGGTACACCTGTATTCTTGGCAGATGGAAGTATACTTTTCAATTCAATAGTACTTGATGTTACTCAGGAGGTCAAGAATGAAATGCTACTCCGTCAGGCTTCTGAAATGGCGAGAATTGGCAGTTGGGAAATGGATCTATTATCTCAGGAAGGGGATAAAATGTTCTGGTCGCCGTTGATTAAAGAAATTCTGGAAGTGGATCAGGACTATGACACAAGCCTATCCGGAGGCCTTGAGTTTTATACTGAAGAGAGTCATGAACGTATTAAAAATGCTTTATCTGATTTAATTGATGAAGGACTCGAGTTTGATGAAGAATTACTATTGATCACTAGCAAAGGAAATGAACGCTGGGTCAGGGCGATTGGAAAAAGTGAACGGATAAACGGTAAGTGTACTAAAATCTATGGCAGCTTTCAGGACATACACTTTACAAAATCACTTGAATTGCATATTTCTGAAATATTGCGGAGTATTTCAGATGCTTTTTATGCAGTTGATTCAAATTGGAATTTCACTTATTTCAATAAGGAGTCGGAAAACTTACTGAATAGAAAATGTGAACATGTCTTAGGGAAAAACCTCTGGAAAGAATTCCCTGCTGCCATAGGTACCCCGCTTCAGGAAATATATTTACGTGTAGCTCAGACAGGAAAGTCTGAATCTTTTGAATACTTCTTTCCCGGTGATGGTAATTGGTACGAAGTGAATGCCTATCCCTCCAATGGCGGAATTTCTGCGTATTTCAAAAATGTAGATGGGCGAAGGGAAGCAGCTGAAGCCTTGCAACGAGCATTCGAGGAAAAGAATAATATTCTAGAAAGTATAGGAGATGCATTCTTTGCTCTGGACAAAAACTGGATAGTGACCTATTGGAATAAGGAGGCTGAACTGGTTTTGGGCAGAAATCGGGAGGAAATGGTAGGACAAAATTTATGGGAAAAATATGCAGATGCAATTGACTCTGATTTTTACCGTCAGTATCACAAAGCCCTACAAACTGGGGAAAATGTAAGTTTTGAAGAATTTTACCCAACACTCAGTAAATGGTTTGAAGTAGCGGTCTATCCTTCCCAAGAAGGCTTATCTGTCTATTTTAAAGATGTGACACTCAGAAAAGAAGCAGATATCCGCCTAATCCAAGCCAACGAACGATTTGAAAAAGTGACCGATGCTACCAACGATGCTATCTGGGACTTTGATGTAGTGAAAAATGACCTTTTTTGGGGTAGGGGGTTTCAGACCTTGTTCGGATATAACATGGATGAGACAAAACCTTCGTTTGATTTTTTGGTATCGCTCATTCATGAAGGTGATAGGGTACGTATTGCAACTAAAGTTGCACAATATATGCAAGACCCAACACTGAATAGTTGGTATGAGGAGTACAGATTTTTAAGAGCTGACGGGTCCTATGCATTTGTGATTGATCGAGCCACATTTATACGAAACAAGGAAGGAAACGTAATACGGGTGATAGGTGCGATGACAGATATTTCCGAAAGGAAAAATTTTGAACACCAGCTGGTTGAGCTTAATGAGTCACTGCAAACCTATGCAAAGGAATTGGAGCGCTCCAATGAGGAACTGGAGCAATTTGCCTTTATCACTTCTCACGATCTACAAGAACCCTTGCGGATGATATCCAGCTTTATGGATCAGCTCAAGCGCAAATATGAAGATCAGTTGGATGAAAAAGCCCTCAAGTATATCCACTTTGCCTCTGACGGTGCCAAGCGAATGAAGCAAATTATCCTTGATTTATTGGACTATTCAAGAGCAGGAAGACCAGGTGACTCTTTGGAGCTGGTGAATCTAAACATGATACTTTCAGACTTCAAACAGCTGAGAAGAAAAATAATTTCCGAAAAAGCGGTTAAGATTTCTGCTTCTGAACTGCCAACTATCTACACCTACAGGGCTGGTATTACACAAGTTTTTCATTCACTAGTGGACAATGCAATAAAATATTCGAAGGCGGGAATAGCACCTCACATTGAAATAAATGCGACTGAGCAAGCTGATGAATGGATGTTCTCTATCAAGGATAACGGGATTGGAATTGATCCAGAATTCCATGATAAAATATTCACCCTATTTCAACGATTACATAACCGGAATGAATACGATGGTACTGGCATAGGGCTTTCTATAGCCAAAAAACATGTGGAATTCCTGGAAGGTAAAATTTGGCTTGAATCCACCCCTGGTGTAGGGACTACCTTTTATTTTACTATTGAAAAGAAACATCTAATGATTTGATATAAAGAAGATTATACCTGTTTACATCCTCTTGGTTCAAGATAACAAAGGCGCTATTTTGCTTTCACTTGATGCATTTGAAGAAAGTAAATTTAAAATTGAAATCGGTGTCGCAAGAAATAGAATAGAGGCACTTCATTTCCTTTTCGAGAGGGATACTTTTATTAATTCAGAAAAACCGCAGCTTTTAGGCTGTAGTTTAATTATTAGATGCTTTTCACTAAATATTTATTGAAAAAGAGTTCATATTTATTGAATAACAATAAATAATTAGTATTCTTGTGACATAATTATATCCATCACAGTTATGTCACAAACAAATAATTTCATTTTCAAAGGACTGAGGGTTATTGCCTGGGTCATCTTCGTTGGCCTTTGTATAGAAGCAGGAGGCTTGCTTGTGAATTTCTTTTTCAGTTTATACAATCCAGACTTCGTGTCCAAGCTTTACCAAAGGCTGGATCTAAGCGAAATTTATGAACGAAGCAAATGGGCATTCTTTGGGATGTATAGTTTTATCATTTCCATTGCCATACTGAAAGCAGTGCTATTTTACATAGTGATCAAGCTGGTGACAGAAATTAATCTGCAAAAACCCTTCAATGAATTGGTCTCGAAGCAAATTTTGCAGATCAGTTACTACACATTTTCTATTGGACTGTTGAGTTATATTGCGAGGCAAACGGCTAAGAACCTCAAACATCATGGCTATTCTATGGATGTGTTGGATCAATTCTGGGGGGACAGTCAAGCCTTTATCCTGATGGCTGCAGTGGTTTATGTCATTGGAGTTATTTTCGCTAAAGGCGTAGAAATCCAAAACGAAAACGAGTTAACTGTCTAGGGTATGGCCATTATTGTAAATCTTGACGTGGTCATGGCCAAAAGGAAAGTTTCGCTAAATGAGCTTTCTGAACGGGTTGACTTGACACTTTCCAATCTTTCAATCTTAAAAACTGGAAAAGCAAAAGCCATCCGTTTTAGTACGCTAGAGGCAATTTGTAAGGCTTTGGACTGCCAGCCAGGTGACTTATTGGAATTTGTGGATGAGGGAAATTGATTTGTTTTCAATGTTTTATACTTCCAATAGAGCTAATAATGAATTCCATTTTATGGCAAGTGTCCTTACATTAGAACAAAAAAAAATCCAAATCCATGAAAAATAGTTTAGTAATTCTCTTGCTTCTGATCAGTATAAATTGCTTTGCACAGGAAACTAATCGATCTGAAGTGACTGCTGTACGAACTACAGTCAATCGCTTTTTCGAATCCTTAGAAAAGCAGGATACTGTGCTGCTGAAAGAAGTAGCATTCATGGAAGGCCAGATCTGGACCATGAACAACACGGTTACGCCAGCTAGAAATCGAATGAGGTTTTTCAGTGACGATCTAAAGTCTCTCGTATCCAAGAGTTCATACGTAGAAACTGCCAAATCAATGGATATAAAAATCCATGAAGGGATGGCCATGGCGTGGGTTCCGTATGAGTTTAGATTGAATGGAGAATTTTCGCACTGTGGTGTGGATGTTTTTACTCTTATAAAAAATGAGAGTGACTGGAAGATTATCAATCTGTCTTATACGGTAGATAAAGAAGGCTGTAAGGAAATGGATTCTACAAATAATTAATAAGAAAATGGTAACTGAACTTAATCAAATGACTTGGGGAAAACGACTTGTCATATTTGCTATCAATGCAGGCATTTTTATGCTGGGCCTTTATCTAATTCATTATTTCATGGACGGCAAAGCTATGCCATTATCCAGCTTGATTTTTCAAAGTGTATTCTTAGGACTATTTATGACCATTGGGTTTCCTTACATTTTTAAGAAGTTGGGAAATAGCCTCGGGAAGTCTATTCATCCTGAGCTGAGTCCCAGTGAGGAAGTAGAAATGGAAGGACCGGCAAATCTTTTTAGGGGAGCCGAAGCTGTAGGAGGGAAGCTTTTTCTTACGGATCAGAACTTGATTTTCAAATCCCATTCATTCAATATTCAGACTGGCCAATCGGCTATTCCATTTGAAAGTATAGCTGAGGTTTCGGCTAGAAAGACAGCCAAACTTGTAGATAATGGCTTGCGAATTTTAACTCACGAAGGAATTACCCATGATTTTGTTGTAGTAGATCGGGCACATTGGATTGTGAAATTGGAGGAGAAGTTGAAAGTTGATTAATTCTCCTTTTGATTTTTCAGCCTACATCGGGCACCCGATATATAAAGATTTACTATTCCTTCAGCTCATACCATTCAATATCTGTAAGAGGAACGCGTCTTCCTCGCGGCGCTTCTGGAGCATAATTAGCCGCTAGGTAATCCAGGATAATTGATTCGTTATCCCCAAGAGGCCAAAGTCCCTGTGTTTCTTGCATCCAAACGATTTTTTCGTGCCATCCTTCACGGGTAAAACGGTTTTGGAGAATCAGTGCACTAGAGTGACAGGCGGTACAGTGTGCCTTTACCAGTTCTAGTCCATCACCAGCAAGCAATCCAGTTTCCACATCTTTACCATCCACGAGTTCGGTCGAGATATCCGTCAAGGGTTGCGGGTTTTCAGTCGTTGCTTCAGATGAAAAAGAGCTTATTCTTGCTGAAATTTCAGGTTGGAAAACCATTGCGAGAACCAATCCGGTCAGTACCACAACTACTGCCACCAGTCCTGCGACAGACTTGATCAGCCCATCAAAGAGTTTGCGTTTTTCCTTTTGAGATGAGGAAGGGTTTTTATCATGTAATTTGCTCATGGCTTAGCTTACTTTTACAGCGATTCTGTGACAGGCGTTGTTTAGGTAGCCTTTTGGGTTCCAACCAGGGATGACCATAGGTTGAGAAATTCCTTGATCGTCCGTTGCTTTCGCCCAGATCTCATAGTAACCTTTCTGAGGAAAGTTCAATTCGATTGACCACTGCTGCCAAGCAAGCCGATTAGCGGGCCTTTTCAAACTGCATTTTTTCCAGGTTGCGCCAAAATCTGTGCTTACCTCCATAGCACTTACTTCATTTTCTCCTGCCCAAGCATGGCCTTGCACGTTCAGCTTTTTGGTAGTATCGAACATCGCTCCGGATTTAGGATAGGTGATAATTGATTTCACCGGCATGGATTCTATGATTTTCATATCCTCATCTGGTACTTTCTGCCCTGGGGCTACTGGGTATTTTGGCACTCTATACGAATCACCCATCATTTTCTCTCCATCATGCACTTGGTTTCTAACGACGAGTTTATTCAACCATTTCCCAGAGACAGACGCTGGCCAGCCACCACATACCAGCCGAAGCGGGTATCCATGCGCCAAAGGAATGTCCTTGCCGTTTAGCTGAAAAGCTAATAGCGTCTCGTCTTGTAGGGCTTTTGCCATCGGAGCACCACGGGAGATCACGACCTTGTTTGGATCTCCATTGAGGTGCTTGTCAGCTCCATAATAGCCCACATAGACTGCATCGGATTTTATCCCCACATCCGCCAACACATCTTTCAATCGCACGCCAGTCCATTCTGAGCAGTAAACGGCTCCTTCTTCCCATTGATTGCCAGAGGCAGGAGGATAAAAACCAGCCCGGCCATTCCCACCACATTCTAGAGTGAGCTGGTACGTGTAGGACTTGAATTTCTTTTTAAGCTCCTCAAGTGTATAAGTTTTTTCCTTCACTACGGACTCGCCACCAATTGTGAGAGTCCACTTTGCAGCATCTACATCCTCTGGGATCAGTCCATTATTTCTGATGAAAATACTTGAAAAGGGAGTTACCGCATCATTCAATAGATGTGGTGCTGGCTCCACATTCCATGGCTTTTCATTTCGAATGATCATTCCCTCACCCTTCCCTTTCATGGGATCAAAATCGGCAGGTAGCATCACAGGAATATATCCCTCGGGCATGGTCCCTGCATGGACGATATCTACTCCGAGAGCTAATGCCATCGCAGCCAAGGTGCCTTTTTGCAAAAAAGCTCTTCTATCTTGAGAGATATTGAGCGTTTTCATTGAGCTATTCGAGTCGTTTTTTGACATGGTGAAGTTGGGTTGAAAAGTGCCTAGAAGTTAAAAGTAAAAATCTTAATGAGTAATGCCCTAATCATTCCTTATTTTGATTAGCAGAGCTAAAAAAGATTTTTGCCTTGTGCGATCGTCTCGATAAAGAAACTGATCGCTGGTACTACCGAATACTTTTTGAAAAACTTTGCCCACTAGCGGACAAAATCGTCCGATTGGTTTTTCTATGGAATGGCTTATCAAGTGAATTCAGCCTGTTTTACCAGTTTTTTACTGGCACAGAAATTTGATGGTAAGGAGAGGTGAAATTCTATGTTTTTGGGGTGGTGCTTATTTATTCCAAATCATGAACTTCATTTAGGAACACTTATTTGGCATTCATCTTTTATGTGGAAAAACTATTTTAAAATCGCAATCCGTAATTTGTCCAAGAACAAGTTGCACACTGGGATTAATTTGATCGGGCTGACCCTTGGCTTGGGTGTGAGTATTCTCATATTCTTTTTCGTACAATTTGAGCGCAGTTTTGATGATTTCCATCAGGAGAATGAGCAGATTTTCCGAGTAGAACGTCATCAGATCGAAGAGGGTGAAGAGCAATCTTCCTTTTCTACACCTCTCCTAACTGCTCCTACTTTTGCTGCGGAGTTTCCTCAGGTGACGCTTGCTACGCGAATGGTGGGAGGATCAGCACAGGCCTATTTGGATGAGGAAACCACTCAAAATCAACTATACCTCACTGTAAGTCCTGATTTTCTTGATATTTTTAATTTCAAGCTTCTTCAGGGGTCTAAAGAGCAGGTTTTACAGGATAAATTCGGGGTTGTAATTACAGAGGAAACCGCTGAGAAATTCTTTGGTGATAGTGATCCCATGGGGAAGTCTATTCGGATGCGGATGGGGGACAACTATGAAGAGTATAGGGTGGCTGGGCTCTTGGAAGATTTGCCGGCGAATTCCAGTATTCAATTTGAAATGCTGATGAACGATGAAAATCTTGCTTTTACCGTCGATCAGCAGAGTATGGATTCATGGTTTAACGTTTATGGCGACACCTATTTGAAACTCAATGATCCAGAGTCCAAGGAAACAGTAGAAGCTGGTGTTGAGGGAATGATGAAGAAAATGCTAGGCGAGGAATATGAGGAAGGATCCTACCTGTTTACGTTACAGCCAATCACTGAGATGCACCTGACCGATAATCCGAACTCAGGAATGGTAGAGTCTACCAGACCTTCACTGCTATGGATTTTGGCTGGAATTGCATTTTTGATCCTGTTGATTGCCTGCATCAATTTCACCACTATGGCGATTGGTCGATCCACTACCCGTGCCAAAGAAGTTGGCGTTCGAAAGACTATGGGGGCAGATTTTGGGCAGTTGGTTTTCCAGTTTTTGACGGAAGCATTTCTAACGACTATAGCTGCTTTAGTCTTGGGGTTATTATTAGCAGAATTGCTTTTACCTACTTTCAATGATTTATTTGAAAAGCAACTTGATTTGGTTTATGGGACTACGCAAATAGCAATAATCCTTGGTTTGGTTGTTTTGATCACAGCCATGGCAGGTGCCTATCCAGCATTTTTTATGTCCAGTTTGAAGCCTATCAAAGTCTTGAAAGGTAATCTGTCTATTCGTTTTGGAAAGCAGGCACTTCGAAAAGGCTTGGTGGCATTTCAGTTCTTCATTTCCTTTTTGCTGATCGCTTCTACACTGATCATGGTAAATCAGATGGAGGCGATCCGTGATTACGATTTGGGTTTTGATCAAGAGATGGTTGTGATCGTTGATGTTCCAGAAGTGCCGAGTACCAGTTTCGTGACTTCAATTAATGCTGGATTTGCACAGGCAGAGAAATACCGCCAAGCTTTGGCTAGCAGGTCTGAGGTTCAATCCGTAGGCATTACCATCGCTACCTATGGAGATGATGCTTTTTGGGATGGGGGATTTCCTACACCAGAGGACGAGCAATTCAATTTCCGTTTGAATTTTGTAGGAGGGGATTATGTGAAGACGCTTGGGCTAGAGATGGCCAAAGGACGTGATTTGAACCCGGTACCTGGCTCTGATAGCAGCGCAGTACTGATCAACGAGACCTTTGCCAGAGCTTTAGGTTGGGAGGATCCCTTGGGTGAAATGCTACCCAGTGCTAGGATTGGCAATCATGAGATCGTAGGCGTAGTGAAGGATTTCAACCACAATTCACTTTATAAGGAAATCGAGCCTATAGTTTTAGCAAAAAGCCCAGAGACTATTTTCAGCGGTATTAATATGCTGATGATTAATTCTGCTGCCAATCCTAAGGTAATTGTGAAAGGGAATGGAACTGACTTTGAGGCTTTCCGAATTTTACTTGAAAGCGAATGGGAGCAGGTATTTCCACTGGAAGCTTTCAGCTTTAGTTTCCTGGATGAGGCAGTTCAGAAAGAATATGTGGCTGATGAGCGACTCGGGCAAATGGTATTTTTGGCGGCGTGCATTGCAATTTTGATCGCAGCTATGGGCTTGTTTGCGATGGCGGCACTCAGTATAGCAGGGCGTACCAAGGAAATCGGAATCAGGAAAGTGCTTGGCGCATCAAGCTGGAGTATTTCCTGGATGTTTAATAAGGAATTTCTAGTGATTACCATCGTGGGAATTATGGTTGGTTTACCACTGAGTTTGTACTTTATGCAAAGTTGGATTGAACAGTTTGCTGTGAAAGAATGGCCTTCTTGGCTGAATTTCGGGGTTTTAGGTGTCGCTGGGATTGTGTTCACCTTATTGATTGTATCAGCTCAGTCTTATCGTGCTACGCAAATGAATCCGGTGAAGACGTTGAAGGATGAATAGAGTAGCAAGTAGCGAGTATCAAGATTCAAGATTCAAGGTTTTAAGAACCAAGCACCAAAAACCGAGAATCAAGAGCCACAAACTGTAAATCAATTTTAAAATCTTGCAATCTTCCAATTTTTCAATACCATAAAAAATGCTAAAAAACTACTTCAAAATAGCCTGGAGAAACCTCCAAAGAAATAAGCTAAGAGCTACTATTCATGTTTTGGGTTTGTCTATAGGAATAGCAATCTGCTTTATGATATTCAATGTGGTGACGCATTCCTATAGTTTTGATCAGTTTCACCCGGATAAGGATAGAATCTTCCGTATCAATACCCTGACAGATTGGGGAGATGGGGGGAGTTTTCCTAATTCTGGAACTCCGGGACCGCTCGGTGAAGTGATTACCGATGAGATAGCAGGTTTGGAAGAAAAAGGAAGACTCTATACGATGTATCAAGCTTTAGTTGCTTTGCCATCTACGGATAAGGTGTTTGGAAGGACTAATGAAGTCACTTTTGCTGACTCTGGTTTCTTCAAGATATTTCCTAGAAAGTGGCTTGCTGGGAATCCTGAAGCAGCTTTAGTCCAACCTGAATCTGTGGTGATTTCTGAAACTAGTATGCATAAGTATTTTCCGGGTTCTGAAGCGTCTGATGTGCTTGGTCAGGAATTGATGTTTGTGGATTCAGATTCTATTTACGCTAAAGTCACCGGTGTAATTGCTGATTACACTGAAAATACTGATTTCATTTTCAAAGATTTTATTTCCCTGAGTACCATCCGGACTCAAGAGCAGCTCGAGTGGTACGGCTTGCACGATTGGACTTCGGTAAACTCTAGCAGTCAGCTTTTTGTCAAACTTGCGAACGGTGTCTCGCCTGAATCTGTGGATAAGGCTTTTAAGCCTCTGATAGCAAAAAATATGGAGGCTGAGGATGACGGCGAGTATGCTACTAGCTTTTTCACTGAGCCACTTTCAGAGATGCATTTTCAGCCCAATTATGGCAGTACCCACGTTTCCAAAACATTTTTAAAAGGCTTGATTTTTATTGGCTTGATTATTTTGGTGCTGGCAACTTTGAATTTTGTGAATTTGGAAACTGCGCAGGCGATAAGCCGATCTAAGGAAGTTGGGATTAGGAAGACAATTGGCGGAACTAGAATTCAATTGATTTCCCAGTTTTTGGTGGAGACATTTTTAATTATTTTGATTAGTACGCTTTTGGCTTTGGGCTTTGTGGAAGGGCTCAAGTTGATTTTTTCTACCTATCTGCCACAGGATTTTGCGATAGCTTACTTTTCGCTTACGAACATCCACTTTTATACAGTATTCCCTGTTTTGTTGACCTTGATCACTGGTATTTACCCTGCGTTTATTCTTTCCAATTATGATCCTCAGCGGGCGCTAAAGGGAGAAATGACCCGAGACGGGAAATTTTCGGTGGGTGTTTTTCTGAGGAAAAACCTTACGGTCATCCAGCTTTCCTCCTCCATAGCCTTTATTATTTTAGTGTTGGTGCTGAACTATCAGTTGAAATACGTGACGAGTCAGCCGCTTGGGTTTGACAAGGAAGCGGTGCTGTATGCCCACTTGCCATTTATGTCTGATCCGGATAAAATGCTCCAACTTCAGGATCGGTACAATCAGGAAGCGATGGTGCAGCGTACCAGCCTGAGCGGTAGTTTGGCGTCCTCAACGAGTCTGTGGACGTCCATCGTAAGGGTGCCAGTCGATACCACCTTTGAAGAGCTTTCGATTCAGGTGATGAATGTGGATTCGGCTTTTGTAGGGGTGAATGGCATTCCGATTTTGGCAGGTGAGGCTAGTATAGACCGAGAGGACGAAATCATGGTCAATGCCAAATTTGTGAAGGAGGCTGGTTTCTCAAGTCCTGAAGAAGCCATCGGAGCTGAAATCGGATATAGTCAGAGGCAGGTGAAGATCAAAGGCGTGGTAGGGGATTTTCATTCCAGGTCTATGCGTGAGGAAATCCGGCCATTATTATTCACTTATAATGCTCCTTACTTCCAATCAGTCAATGTGAAGCTAAACTCTGATCAGAATTTGACCGCGGCCAAGGAGCGACTGGAGGAGATTTTCTTAACAGTTTACCCTTATGAGGAAGCGTCTTTCAACTTTTTGGATACGCAGATAGATCGATTCTATCAGGAGGATATGAAGATCAAAAATGTGTTGGGATTCGCCTGTGCCTTGGCGATTTTGATTTCCTGTTTGGGTTTGTTTGGACTTTCCAGTTTCACGATTGCTCAGCGTACCAAAGAGATCAGCATCCGAAAAGTATTGGGCGCCACCTTGCAGCAGATCATTTTCCTGATTTCTAAAGAGTACATGATTTTGGTAGGAGTATCATTTCTGATTGCTGTTTTCCCTGCTTATTATTTCCTGAATGACTGGCTGAATGGATTCAATACGAGAGTCGATATGCCCTATTTGATATTTGCTTTGGCTGGTTTGGGAGTGATGGCAATTTGTTTGCTCATCGTTGGTATTCATTCCTATGTGGCTTCGCAAACGAATCCTGCGAAGGTGTTGAAGAGCGAGTAGCTTAGAAGGCATTTATCAGTCGCAGTGAGCAGTGTGGGGATGGACTGCGATGCAAAGTGTCTTCCGCAACGGCGCAATGGCGCAAAGTTTTTATACTACTAGCCAAAAAATATAACCTACGGTAGAGGATTTTTGAAGACTTGACTTGTTTTTTTTAAACCACATAGACACATAGTTCACATAGAGATGAGGAGCCTGGATTAATGTAAAAGCACCATAGGTGCGGTGTTTTTGTAGCCCCAGGTTTCAACCTGGGGTAATAGGATCGTATGCCGAATCGGGGTTTTGGCCGAAATGATGTCAATAGAGATGATGACGGCTCGCCAAAACGTAGGGAGGGTAAATATTTCCTGCGAATGCGCAACGGCGCAAAGTTTTTATACTACAAGCCAAAAAATATAACCTATGGTAGAGGATTTTCGAAGTCTTGACTTGTTTTTTGAACCACATAGACATATAGCTTACATAGAGCTGTACCTAAATGCTCGACTGAGAGCCTTAATTATTGTAAAAGCATAAGTGCGGTGTTTTTGTAGCCCTTTCTGAATCCTGGCCTTTGCACCATTTCCAGATATCATTTATACAATTCCTCAGGCAGACTTGATACTTGTTACTAGCTACTTTGTACTGACTTCCCTCTCCATCTTTTCCAAAAAAATCAATAAATAACCTCAGGAGTAAATAAAATTTTTAATTAAGTTAAACTACCAGAATTTGCCCATAAAAGTTAAATTGTGCCAACGTTTTATCCATCATCGATTTATTTCATCTCGATATCACCATGACAAAGACCAAAGCTTTCTTTTTTACCATTACATTTTTGGCAGTAATTTTCGGGGTAAAAGCCCAAAGCAAATCAACTGAAACAGGCTTCACCTCACTTTTCAATGGCACTAATTTGGAAGGATGGGTTGGTAATAAGGAGTCCTATAAAGCTCAAGATGGAATGATCGTCATCGATCCGCAGGGTGGAGGGGGAGGTAATCTCTACACCGAAAAAGAATATGGTAATTTCATTCTTCACTTTGAGTTCAAACTAACCCCAGGAGCCAATAATGGTTTGGGAATTCATGCGCCACTTGAAGGAGATGCTGCTTATGTAGGCAAAGAGCTTCAGATTTTGGATAATACCGCGGATAAGTATGCGGAACTTGAAGTCTACCAGTATCATGGGTCCGTTTATGGAGTTATTCCTGCCAAACGTGGCTTTTTGAATCCGGTAGGAGAGTGGAACCAACAAACTGTGATAGTGAACCATCCGAAAATTCAGGTAATCGTGAACGGTACTACCATTCTTGAAGGTGATTATTTGGAAGCAAGTAAAGACGGTACATTAGATCATAAAGATCATCCAGGCTTGGAGAGAAGCTCAGGGCATATTGGGTTTTTAGGGCATGGAGATGTTGTCTATTTTAAGGATATCAGAATCAAAGAATTATAAGCAACCAAGAAATAACTACAATAAGAAAATGAGTAAGAAAATTTCAGTAATGGATCGCCGGGACTTCGTTAAAAAAAGTGGTATTGGTTTATTTGGAGCTGCATTGGCACCTTCGTTTTTAAACAACCTGAATGCTGCAGGAAGATTAAGAACTGCTCACATTGGCCTTGGCAGTATGGGGATGGCAGATTTGGACGCAATCTCCTCACATGAATTAGTAGATGTCGTTGCCTTATGTGATGTGGACGGTATCAATCTAGCCAAAGCCAAAGCTTTACATCTAAACGCTAAAACCTATGCGGATTATAGAGAATTGCTTAAGGATATGGGAGACAAGATTGACGCTGTCATAGTCTCTACTCCTGATCATACACATGCGCCAGCATCTATGATGGCCATGGAATTGAACAAGCCTGTGTATTGCCAAAAACCGCTTACACATCATGTGAGCGAGGCTAGAGCGATGAATAAGATGGCCGCTGAGAAGAATTTGGTAACTCAAATGGGCATCCAAGTTCACTCGTTCTATGATTACAAATTAGCGACGCTACTTATACAGTCAGGAATCATAGGTAAAGTACACACGGTGAGAGCATGGTCTCCTAAAAACTGGGGATATGATGGTCCGGGACCAACGGGATCTGATCCTGTTCCGAGTACCTTAGATTGGAACCTATGGCAAGGAACTGCGGCTGAGCGTCCATACAAGGAGGGGTTTTATCATCCGGGGAACTGGAGGAAGGTCATGGATTACGGCTGTGGTACTCTAGGAGATATGGGCGTACATATTTTTGATACGCCATACAATGCGCTTCAGCTTGATGTGCCTGAGACCATCCTTAACGAATGTCGTCTTCCTACTGGTTTTGGATTCCCTGAACACAATATAGTTACGTATGAATTTCCAGGCACTGATTATACAGCTGAAAAGCTAAAATGGGTTTGGTATGACGGCGGAGGAGCACCCTCAAATCACCTGGATTTAGTTTTGCCAGATGGAGAAACTTTACCAGACCAAGGAGCTATGTTTATGGGTGAAAAAGGCAGATTGCTTTTGCCTCACTTCCAGCAGTTACCTCGAAAAATAGTAGATGGTAAGTATGTGGAAATGGACATAGAATCATTCAATTTGGGTAAGCCTGTGAAGGATTATAATGCTGAGAGCAAGAAACATTACCATCAGTTTGTGGATGCTTGTCTAGGCAAAGGGGAAACTACTGCGCCATTCTCTTATGCAGCGAGATTGACCGAGACGATTCTACTTGGAGTGATTGCAGGTAGATTCCCAAATCAAACATTGCACTGGAATAGCAAAAAAGCCAAGTTTGATGAAAAAGAACCGAATGAGTTTTTGGACGGGAAGTATCGTGAATTCTAATTTGGGTACTAAGTACCATGTACAAAGTCCAAAGCCTTAAGAATTGATCATTGAGTTTGAAACTTGATCATTGATTACTTGTTTTGTTCGCTGGCGAACAAAAATGTTCGAGAAAGCGAACCCGATAAAAGTAAAAAAATGCCTCTGGAGTTAATTCAGAGGCATTTTTTTATGGCATAAAAGTGGAAAAGACTTAAAAAGAAATGATAACGGAGAATAGAGCTTGAGATTCACTCAACCAAATCCACCAATTTTTCAGTTTTCAACTATTTCAATTAAAAATGATACAACTTAAGAATTTAGACAAGTTCATTGAATCACGATTTCAGCGTGTTTTTATTCTCAAAGGCATAAATCTTACCATCAACGAAGGAGAGTTTATCACCCTTATGGGGCCAAGTGGCGCAGGGAAATCTACACTTTTAAATATCCTTGGTTTACTGGATGAAGACTACGAAGGAGAATACTGGTTTGGGGATAGAAATCTTGCCAAAATGAAAGAACGGGAGCGTTCGGCACTTCACAAAAGTGAGTTTGGATACATTTTTCAAGCTTATCACCTGATCGATGAATTGACGGTTTATGAAAACATCGAAACGCCACTTTTGTATAGAGGAGTGTCATCCAACGAGCGTAAGAGTATCATCGCTGACCTTCTTGACCGCTTCAATATGGTGGCCAAAAAGGATCTTTTTCCAGCTCAATTATCAGGTGGACAACAGCAGTTGGTAGGTATCGCAAGGGCAGTAGCAGGCAAACCCCGTGTGCTCCTAGCTGATGAACCTACGGGGAATTTGCATTCAGGTCAGGCTAAGGAAATCATGGAAGTTTTTCAGGAATTGCACGGAGAGGGGACTACTATTATTCAGGCTACGCATGCCAGAGAAAATGCAGATTACGGCACTCGATTGATCGATATGCTGGATGGTAAAATTGAAAAAGATGAAGCGATTATTCATGTTTAAGAAGTACATAGCGCTACTAATTGTAGTGATGATAACGGGTACAATTCAAGCTCAGGACACCTTAAGAATTGATTTCAGAAAAGCAGTGGATTTAGCTTTATCTGCAAATGCTGCTTACCAAACCCAGTCCAACAATATAGAAGTATTGAAGCTGCAAAAGCAGTCAGCCTTTCTTTCCCATTTCCCAAGTGCCAATATTAACAGCTCCCTTTCGCAGCAGTCAGGACAGCAATTTCAGCAGATTGAAGGAGAAATCGTGGTAACGAATGTGACCAATGAGATTGTAAATGCTGGTCTAAATATGAGCATGCCTATTTTCAATGCTGGCAGAAGGATATTAGATACTCAATCTGCGAAATTAGCCTATGAAGCTGGTGAGAAAGGGCTGGATAGAGCTTCCCAACAAGTCATGTTTGATGTAGCTAGAAGGTATCTTCAAGTGCTTTTGGATCAGGAAATAATGAGGATTTCACTAGAAAACCTGGATAATCAAAAGGAGACTTTAAGGCAAATTGAAGGTTTTGTAGATGCTGGACTTCGCACCCTTTCGGACAAGTATAATCAGGAATCAGAAGTCGCTCGGTTAGAATCTGTGCTGGTGGATGCAGAGTTGCAATACGAAAATGATGTTTGGGACTTGTCAGAATACCTGCAGCTGGAGCCAGGGGTAGTACCTGTTTTGGAATCTGTGGATCCTAAGTCAGGTGAGTTAAGATTTGATGGTATGGGGATGAAGGAGTTGTATGAAATTGCTCAATTAAATAGAGCAGATGGTACGCAGCAGGATCTTTTGGTGACCTCTTACAAAAAGGATATGCAAGCGATTAAAGCCATGTACTACCCAAGAATTGGGGCGTTTTATAATTACAATACTTTCTTTACCTCATTGGATGATAGGAATCTCCAAGATCAGCTTTGGAAGGTATATCCACAAAATACGCTAGGACTTAGCCTTTCCATTCCGATTTTCAACAATTTTCAGAATAAGCTAAACGTTGCCAGCAGCAAAGTGGCTTACAAGAATCAGATTTTGCAGAAGGAATCTGTAGACAGAAAAATCTATCAAGATGTGAAACTAGCCTATCTGAACTATATGGCTGCTGTGAAAAAGGAAACTAATACGGGGATTCAAGTATTGGCAGCCAAAGAAGCACAAAATGCGATTGCAGAACGCTTCCGCTTAGGAATTTCTAATTTCGTCGATTTAGCTACTGCAAACCAACAGTTAGTGGCTGCTCAGTCAGATCAAGCCCAGGCGATTTACACTTTGTATTTCCAAGAAGTCTTGATGCAGCATGCATTGGGAACATTGGAGGTCTTGGAGTAACTAGCTTTTTTCATTTAAACCACATAGATACATAGAGAACAATAGTTTAAGGGCTATGTAATCTATTTATCTACGTGGTTTTTTGTTGAAGCCTTTTGGAGCTTGTGCTGTCTATAATTTGAATTATTCAATATCAAGCATCTCAAAGTATTTGTTCACAATTGTCTTCTGACCATGGTGAAAAATGTTAACGACATTGAAGTTGATAAGTATTCCTTTGGGTGATTTTAATAAATTAAGATAGTTGATCAGCTGTGCTTGATGAATTGGAAGGATTTCTGCAACCGATTTTATTTCCACTACAATTAAATTTTCTACCAAGAAATCACACCTAAGCTGGGTATCTATTGAATGCCCTTTATATTTAATAGGGATAATTAATTCACTTCTGAATTTAATATTCCTTGTTTCAAACTCAATAGCTAAACATTTATGGTATATGCTTTCTAGCAGTCCTGGGCCTAGATGCTTGTGTACTTCGATTGCAGTTCCAATATTTTGTAGGAAAGGTCATTTACTATCTTTTGTGTTGATGCCATTTTTTGTGAGAATTTACTCAATTCTAGTAAATTATAAATGCTCTCTCAATTTTTAAAAATCCAATATTTTGATGCACTCTAGCATCAACTACTGAAGTTCCTATTTTGAATAACCACATAGTCACATAGAAAGAAGTATTCCAAATGCTATGCAAACTATGTGTCTATGTGGTGTGATTTAAAATTTCATATTCACACATCTTGTTGGGTTTTTAAAATCAATGCAATATTTAAAATCCAAACTAAGCTTTATTCTCTCCAAAAGACTTTGTGATTAATGTGGTATTAAACAAAAAAAGCAGGCTCTAGAGCCTGCTTTTCGGTTGTGGTGGTTAACGTGTGTTGGTGGTTTTTTATGTTTTACAGCATTGCAAAGAACATATCCAAATCAGGAATCAAAACGATCCTAGTTCTTCTGTTGATTGCCATGTTTTCAGGAGAATCATTTTCTACGATAGGCATATAGCTAGCTCTACCTGCAGCGATCATTTTCTCTGGTGCTACATTATAACTTTCCTGAAGTTTTCTCACGATACTAGTTGCTCTTTTCACAGAAAGGTCCCAGTTATCCTGAACTACTCCAGTTGAGATTGTTCTTGGGTCGGTATGCCCTTCGATCATCACTTGTAGGCTCGGCTCAGCATTAATTACCTCAGCCAATTTCTGCAATAGTGGATCAGCTTTCGAATTGATTCTGTAGCTTCCTGTGTTGAAAAGTAACTTGTCAGATACAGAAATCATCACGACGGTTTGGTCAATGCTGATGTTCACATCATCCTCTTCTCCATCTACAGTAGTCTCCGTAATATTCTTCTTCAAATTGTATTCTACCGCTAGGTTCACTGAATCCTCCAAAGTTTGTGCTTGCGCAAGTTTAGCCTGATCTACGTTGGCTAAGGTTTGCTTCATTTTCTCTTTGGATGTTTTGGACATCATCGTAGCACCTTCAAGAGAATACATGCCCTCATTCTGCATAGTTAATGCATCGTTGGTATCACGAAGAGAATTGATTCTAGCGTTGTATTCTGCAACTCTGTTTTCGATGATTTGCATTTTCTCTTCAAGTTCCGCTTTCTCTTGCTCAGTGGTAGCAAGCTCAGTTTGTGTCTTATAAAGATTACCTTCTAGTTCGGTGTATTTTTTCTTTGACACACATGACACCATCACAGTGGCGCTCAAAAGTCCTGTAACAATTAGTGATTTTTTCATAGTTGATTTCTTTGTATTTGAATCAACTATTTCAAAGCAATTGCCACAAAGAGAATCCTGGTGTTATTTCACTTAAATCGACAGAATAGACGTGTTTGGATACAATAGAGCCCTATTTTATATAAAAAAGAGGTTCCAAAATATATTTGGAACCTCTTCAAAAAAGTGTGGAATACCTACACAGGTTGACTAATTCTTTACTCAGAAATATTCACCTGTCACTCCATGAGGCGATTTACAACTTTGAATTCATTCATGACCCGGTATGCTGCCCTAGTTACATCCGATTGAAAGTTGGGAGATTCTGAATCAAAATTGGCGGCAGTATAACCTTGCCAGATGGTATTTCCTCTTTTGCTATCGATCACATATACTACTAGCATTCCTTGGTTTTGGCTATACTTTACGTGGTTATACGTTTCATCCTTTTCTTGCTCCTTGTCCAAATCCCCATCTTCCTTTTCAGGTACATTTTTCATTCGCTGTAAGTAATAATCAAATTCTGGCTGCACATAGCCTCGGTATCTGATTGAATCCATGAATATCTTATAGCTCACTAGTAAATCAGGTTTGGACTCTTGCTCGCGGAAACCCTGAGAACCTAACCTAGCGCCTATAGTTGCAGTCAATACTGGGGATATCATACTGGTATCCTTTTCAGTAGGGACTACGAATGCAAAGGTTTTATATTTCTTAAAAGATGCTTGATAATTATAGTCGTAATCAGTTACATAATCTTTGGAGGAAAAGCATCCTGCGCAAATAATAAGTAATAATGCGAAAAGGAAGTGAGTGTTTTTCATGGCAATTGGGAATGAGTGGTTGAAAGGTTGTTATCTAAGTACGAACTAAGATGGTCTAGTGGATTTAACTAGAATTAACATCTCATTGTTTAGAGTAAAATGTTGCTTTTCAATAAACTAGCCTAATAATTTACTATTATTTCCCTGTAATTATTAACCAATTTTCATATAATCTCTTTTTTCACTCAAAAAGAGTGAACATTTAAGTGAAATGTTGTCCGATGAATAGTTTTGAATCTTTAGTTCTTGATGCTCAGTCGTGTACTGTTTGTAAAGAGTTTTTACCTCTTGGTCCCCGGCCGGTATTTTCTATTCATCCTGAAAGTAAAATTTTGGTGATAGGGCAGGCACCAGGCACTAAAGTTCATGCTACCGGAATCCCTTGGAACGATGCAAGCGGCAATGAACTGCGGAGATGGCTGGATGTGAGTGGAGATCAATTTTATGACCCGAGGAACTTTGGGATCATGCCTATGGGATTTTGCTATCCAGGAAGAGGTGTAGGAGGTGACTTGCCTCCAAGACCAGAGTGCGCTCCTTTATGGCATCATAAAATGATAAATCAGATGCCTGAGGTGAAATTGACCTTGCTTATAGGACAGCATGCATTGAAATACTACTTAGGGAAAAGGAAGAGGAAAAATCTAACTGAGACTGTAAGGAATTTTGAATCGTACATGCCTGAGTTTATTCCACTTGTGCACCCTTCGCCTCGCAATCTTATGTGGAGGCGGAGAAACCCATGGTTTGAGGAGCTCGTGGTGCCAGTACTTCGGGAGCGTGTTCATGAGTTGCTAGCTAGATAGTTTTGTTAAAAAAACTTATATAGTTGTACTTTTTGATAGTATTTATCTTTTTAGATATGATTTTGTAAATCATGCAGTTAATCCCAGTGTTTTGGCTCTTTAATTTTTACTATGAAACTTAACCTACCTCATTTTGTACTAATCACTTTAGTTATAAGCAACTTTTCCTGTGGGGAGAAAACAGAAAGTGAATCCGCTTCTAAAACCTTTTCTCTGGAAATCACCGATTCAGTGCAAGTAGATTATCTTGGAGAAATGATGCTTCTGGATTACGACCCTAAGACTGATAAATACCTTCTAACTACTGATTCATATTATGAATATCTGGAAGTAGATGGTAATGGGAAGATTCTGAACCATCATAAGTTCAGTGAGGATGGTATCGATCCAGTTGGACAGGCGCTTGGTCTTGGATATTTCAATGGAGACGTGACAGTTTTTAACCCACCGAAGGGCTATTACATGTTTCGGGATTCTACCAAAGTAGGAGAAGTGACTATTCCATATTCATATCAGGTTTTTATGATGTATCCAAAGCTGGGAATGTTTGAATCTGGCAACAAAATCTTTTATCCCAAGCCTTGGCCGGAAACGCTAGCTATAAATATGGAAGAAGGTGAGTTTTACCGCGAATTGTATAACCTACCTATTATTGAATCTCAGGATAAAACAACTGGCGATACCCTTGGTGCCCTACGTCTACCCGAAACTTCAGTTTTAATGGGAGATCAGGTGCATGGTTTCCCTATTCCGGTATATACGTTGGATCAGGAAAAGCTCTTGCTAAGCATGTAGTTTGAGCCTCGATTTTATGTTTATTCTAAGGAAGGAGATCAGTTTCTCTATGAAAAAACAGTTGATGTAGATATACCTGACTGGGTTTCTTATACGCCAGTACCGTTGGACAAAGCCGAACAGTTTTTTGTGGAAAACCAGAAAAAGAGAACTGGTAAATTCACCAATATTCTGGTTTCAGGAGACTATTACATTGCTGTATATAATAGGGGACTTGATGAACAACAAGTGATTGATCTTGGTCCCCCGACTCGGGATGGTCTAGCTGCACGAAAAAAAGATCCAAATTATGCAGCGATTTTCGATAAGGACTTTAATCAGTTGGCTACTAATGTACCTTTTCCTTTGTCGAGTAATTTCCCAATGGTTGTCAACAATGACGGGGAATTGGTCGTGTCCAAAGTTGCAGGTTTGTCCGAAAACGAGGATGATGGGATTATCCTTTATAAGTTAAAATTGACGATAGACTAAACAGCTGATTTTAAATGCAATTTTTCAAACCCTCTTCAATTGGAGTAGGCTTCAAGCCAAAAGCTTTTTCGATTTTGGAGGAATCAAAACGGTAGTCTGAATCCATTTGGTAGCGAAGTTCCACTACTTCCCTCATCACTGGAATGAAGAGGCCAAGCACATAGATGAGCCAAGGAGGCATCACCTGAAGCTTGAGTCTTGTGCCTAGGTTTTGGTTTAGCATAGCTACAATATGATTTACAGAGCTATAAGCCCGGTCAGTTGGCAGATGCCAGCTTTGATTCCATGAGTTTTCCTGCAGTGCCAAAAAAGCCGTTGCTTTTCCGGCATCAGGAATGTAAGTCCATGAATGTTTCTTTGACGAATCATAAAGGTATTGAGCTCCTTTTCCTGATTTCATACGCTTGATTACCAATTCATGGAGAAAACTATTAGAAGCTCCAGGACCATAGAAGTCAGCGGCCCGAGCCACGAGTGCCTTTAATTTCCCAGCTTTTACCTCTCTCCATAACATTTCCAAAATCTGCTTTCTTACTTTTCCTTTGCGGCTTTTTGGGTTTAGTGGGGTTTCTTCGGTCAGATTCCCAATTTGCTCAGGATCGTAAGCGTACATATTGTCAAAGAAGACCAACCGAGCACCATGCTGTATGCAAGCATCTAAGGTGTTTCTCATGATTTTTGGCCAATCACGTTCCCAGATCGAGGCCTTGTATTGGATTCCTGCCAATAGATAAACTACTTCAGCACCTTTCACAGCTTCTGAAACTGTAGTGGAATCCATTAAATCTCCATGCAAAAACTCATCTGTTTCGTTCACATTCTTTGGATTTCTACTGAATTGGCGGACGCTTATTCCTTTTTGGTGAAGTTCAGTAGAGACTATTTTTGCAATGTTCCCATTGGCACCGAGGATGGTATGAAGAGTCATTTAACAGTAGGTTAGTTTTTTAGAGGAAAAAGTATTGAATTAAAATCAATTAAGTCTATTTTCAAATTTATTAAGATAAACCCTTCATTATGAAATTATTACCAATTGTTTTTTTGATCCTAATTTCTTTTTCCTGCCAGCAAAAAGACCCTAACCTATACACTGCCGACCTGATTATTTATGGAGGTACTTCAGCTGCGATTACTGCTGCTGTTCAGGCAAAAACGATGGGCAAATCAGTCATTGTCGTTTCGCCGGATACTCATTTGGGCGGCTTGTCATCTGGAGGTTTGGGATTCACTGACACCGGAAACAAGTCAGTGATAGGAGGATTGGCAAGGGAGTTTTACCATAGGATTTACCAACATTACCAACAAGATTCCGCTTGGAAATGGCAGAAAAAAGAAGACTATGGAAACAAAGGGCAAGGTACAATAGCCATGGATGGAGAGAATCGTACGATGTGGATTTTTGAACCTCATGTGGCAGAGCAGGTATTTGAAGATTTTGTCGTTGAGAATAACTTGGAAATTCATCGGGATGAATGGCTGGATAGACAATCTGGCGTTATCAAGGAGAATGGTGAAATCACTCAAATCCAAACACTTTCAGGGAAAACTTACCGCGGGAAAGTCTTTATAGATGCGACTTATGAAGGTGACTTGATGGCTGCGGCAGGAGTTAGCTATCATGTAGGCAGAGAATCGAATGCAACTTATAGAGAGAAGTGGAATGGGGTGCAGGTAGGTGTGTATCAGCACCGACATTATTTTCAAAATAACATCAGTCCCTATGTGATTCCTGATGATTCGACTAGTGGGTTGCTCCCTGAAATTTCATCGGAACCTCCAGGGCAGAATGGGGAAGGGGATAATAGGCTTCAAGCATATACCTATCGTTTGGCGATGAGCAGGCATCCCGATAACAGAATTCCTTTTCCAAAACCAGACAACTATTATCCCGCCCGGTACGAATTACTGGCTCGGGTGTATGCCGCCGGTTGGGATGAGACATTTGAAAAATACGATCCAATTCCCAACTTGAAGACAGACACCAATAATCACGGTCCATTTTCTACAGATTATATAGGTAAAAATTATGACTATCCGGAAGCGAGCTATGCTGAAAGGGAGCAGATATTAAAGGAACACACCGACTATCAGCAAGGTCTACTCTATTACATGTCTCATGATGAAAATGTACCTGATTCGGTTAGAGCTGAAATGGCAAATTGGGGGTTGGCAAAGGACGAATTTGTAAATAATAACAACTGGCCGCATCAAATCTATGTACGCGAAGCCCGAAGAATGGTGGGAGCATATGTGATGACTGAACATGATGTGCTAGGCGATAAGGAAGTTCCAGAGCCAGTTGGGATGGGTTCTTATTCCCTGGATTCGCACAATACACAGCGGTTTGTGACGAAGGAGGGATTTGTACAGAATGAAGGCGACATAGGAGTTCATCCAGAAAATCCGTACTCAATTTCCTATGGAACCCTTGTTCCTAAAAAGGAAGAGTGCACAAATCTCCTTGTGCCAGTCTGTGTGTCCAGCTCACACACAGCATTTGGCTCTATTAGGATGGAGCCTGTGTTTATGATTCTGGGTCAATCAGCTGCAGCTGCGGCTTCGCTGGTGATTGATAATGACATCCCTGTTCAGGAAGTGAAGTATGCGGAGCTAAAGCAACTACTTTTGGAAGAGGGGCAGGTACTATCTCAGCAAGACTAAATCTAATTTTTTGAAAAAAATCCACTCAAAGCTTTTGATAAATATTTGTTTTACAAATATGAAAGTAATGTATTACATTTACTTTTGTAAATAAAATAATAGAGGTTTATGAAAGGCTATCATTTAGGTGAATTGGAAGAGTTGATTTTGCTTACTGTGGGCATCTTGGATCAGGAGGCCTATGGTGTCGCTGTGTTGGAAGAGATCAAAAATCAAACAGGTAGGATGGTCAATATCTCGGCGATTCATACGGTTCTCAACCGTTTGGAAGAAAAAGGATTTCTGAAGTCCTATATGGGTGGAGCAACTGAAGAAAGGGGAGGAAGGAGAAAACGCATATTTACTCTTTCTGCTGCGGGACGAGCCGCAATCGAAGAGGTGAAAAGTTTAAGAAATAAACTATACGATCAACTTCCACCACTTGCTTTGGACTTTTCAAATGGACAATAAGCTCAAACATCTCCCACCAAAATGGCCAGATCGATTTCTGGAATTCTACTGTAATCCAAGTCGGTTGGAGCAGATTCAAGGTGATGCCTATGAGCTTTTTTACATGGACTTGGAAGAAAGAGGATTGGCTTATGCTCGGGTTAGATTTCTTATCCATGTGCTCAGCTTTTTCCGCTGGAGTAATATCAAGCGCACAAAATCAACTTACCAGACATTTTCACATGGAGCTATGCTAAAGAACTATTTTAAAATCGGATGGAGGAACCTTATTAAGCAAAAGGGAACCACTTTTATTTCCGTGTTTGGATTGGCGTGTGCTGTTGGTTGCTGCATGGTGGCATACCTATTTATAGCTCAAATTTGGTTCAAAGGTCTAAACCAACCAAACAAAGATGAGATCTATCAATTGACTTACACTGCCGCAGGAGAAAATGGCTTGGTGACCTATGGAGCTGTTGCAGAACCTATCTCTGAGTTGATTCCCGAAAAATTGAATCGGGTTCAGAATCATACTCGGGTGCTTCGTGAGTTTCCAATACTGATACACAAAAATGAAAGTTATCAGCAGCGATCAATCTACATAGATCCAGCTTTTATGGAAATGTTCACCTATAGAATGGACTATGGTTTTGCAGGAGCCTTACAAGATCAAGACCAAGTGATCCTGACTCATGAGCTTTCAGAGAAGCTTTTTGGGGACATTCACCCAATCGGTCAGGAGCTGGCTTTGGTAGTGGATGGTGAAGAAAAACTCTATAAAGTGGGAGGTGTCTTGGCAGATCTCAACGATATGGATATGTTCAATTTTGATCTTTTGGTAAATATTGAGTCGCATCCATATTCTACCCTAGATATTACATTGGAAGAAGAATGGAATTCTGAACTCTGGACTTTTATCCAGCTGGAAAAAGGGCAAGATATTTCTGAGTTCAATCCTGGGCTACAAGCCTTGACCAATATTCAGAACCAAATCAATCCTGATAAACCCTATCTAAATATGGGGCTGGTTGCTTATTCAGACTTAGTTTACAAAGTAGACGAGATTGAAAATGGAGTTCGTGATTTTTTGGGCTTGGGGCCACAGATCCTACTTGGCTCAATAGGGTTATTTATTCTAATCTTGGCAGTATTTAATTACATCAATATTTCTGTTTTGATGGCCTCAAAGCGATTAAAAGAAATTGGGGTGAGAAAGGTAATTGGAAGTAGGAGAAGTCAGCTGGTCTTTCAATTTCTGAGTGAAAACTTAATGGTTTGCTTTTTTGCCCTATTTCTGGGCTGCCTTTTGGCTGGATTCATTTTCCTTCCGGGATTTAATGAAATAGCTTCTAAAAACCTCAAAATTGACCTCTTAAGAGATGCAAATATCTGGGTGTTTTTGGGAGGAATGTTGCTCTTTATTACCCTCATTTCTGGATTGTATCCAGCGATATATGTATCCTCTTTTAAGCCGATCAATATTCTGAAAGGCTCTCAAAAAATTGGAAACAAAAGCATCTTAACAAGCATTTTACTGACTTTCCAATTTACACTTGCGATCATTAGCATAGTTGGTGGAATCGCCTTTGTCCAAACAAATTACATCAACGAAAATCGGGACTGGGGCTATTCTAGTGCAGACAAGATTATTGTGAATGTGCCCAACCAAGAAGATTATTTACCTCTCAAAAACAAGCTGTTAGCGCTGGGAACTGTCAACGAGATCAGCGGGAGCCAAGATTATGTGGGAAACTGGATCCGTGAAGAAGTTCTGGAGTTCGACGATCAAAAGTACGAAATAAGCCTCTTGAATGCTGAAGCCAATTATCCTGACATCTTAGATCTAAAGTTGAAAGAGGGTAGGATGTTCAATCCAGAGCTGATTTCTGATACTCAAGAATCTGTACTAGTCAATCAGACATTTCTGGATAGGTTAGGATTGACGTTTCCTCTAGATGAAAAGATCACCTTGGATAGCGCGAATTATTCTGTGGTAGGAGTAGTGGAGGATTTTCACACGATATTTTTCCAGGAAGCAATTGATCCAATGGTGATAAGAGCTTCGCCAGATACGACATTTAATTACCTGACGCTGTTGATGAGTTCTGGGACAGCAGAATCTTCTGTGAATGCAGTTAAGAAGATTTGGCACGAAACCATTCCAAAAGGTCTTTTCCAAGGGAAGTTACAAACTGAAGTGTTTGACAGGGAATTTTCAGATGTTCAGGGAGTGAGGAATATTCTTTTATTCTCAGCCATTCTTGCGGTAATTCTGGCTGCACTAGGGTTGTTTGGATTGGTTTCCCTTAATATGAATTCTCATATCAAAGATTACTGCGTTAGAAAAGTCTTTGGAGCCAATTTGAGAGATATTTCTATGAAGTTGTTCAGGAGATATTTACTTATTTGGGGAATAGCGGGAATATTAGGTGGGGCTTTTTCTATTCTGATTATTTCTAGCTTTCTGGATAGTTTTTTTGCTTTTCATTCTGGAGTTGGAGTAATTCCTATTGGCAGTGGATTAGTAATTCTTTTGCTTGTAGTGGCAGTTACCGTAGGCTCGCAAATCTGGAAAATATTAAAAGCCAACCCAGCAGTTATTCTCAAATCTGAGTAATTCAAAATTCTCTAATCAAAATAGGGTCATTTGAGGTTAGGGGAGAAGATGGAAGTAAATTATTCTATAGAAAATGGAATCTTATCCTACGTGATAGATGGTGTGATCACCGTTGATGACATGCATGAGGTGCAGGTGGCGAGAGAACAGTTAGCTGGAAATGATTCCATCAAAGTTTTGTCAATCGTGCCTTCATTTAGAGGATATGAAAACTTTGAAGCTATGAAAAAAGCCATTCAGGGTGATATCCATATGCTTCCTAAGCTTTCTAAATACGCGATGTTAACGGACAGCTTTTGGTTACGCTCACTGGTCCTTTTCTTAAACTTGGTAGTGCCAAAAAGTAAGCTGAAAGCATTTCCTTTGCGAGATCGCAAATTAGCCGAAAAATGGCTGGATTAGCTTTCAGCTTTTCTTGGTCATCCGAGCTAATAATGTATTTGACTTCTTAAGTTAAGCTTGTCAATAGTGGCGTACTCAACTGTTCTATTTCGCCTTTGATTTTTGAAAATTGATCAGACATTTTAGCTAGAATTGCGGTTGAATCAACTTCTACCTTTTCTATTAATTCCTGATAGTATTCTACACCTTGGATTAGGTTATTTCTGAATTTCTCTAAGTAGGCCTCTCTCTTCGCGACTTTTTCAGTCACCTTATTTTCAAATTCCTTTTTCAGGAAAGTAACATACAACTGTAGCTCTTTCACTAGGACATGAGGACGCTCAATATCTAATTTGAGGCTTAACTTTCCGTAGATATGATCCACCATTTCTTTGAGAGTGAAGGTGCCTTTAAAATAGGCAAGGTTGGGTCCAGGACAGATCGTGACCGCCTTGAGATTTCTTCTTGGAGTTTCTCCTGCTGCTAAAATAGCCGGAGCACTCAGTCCTTCACAAAGGCAATCCTTGGCTATCGTTTTATCCATTTCTTCTGACCCAATTTCCCCTGCCTCAAATTGGGTTGATTTGAGAATTTGATACTGTCTAGAAGCGGTGCAAATCGGTTTCTCTGTGAACTCAGTATTGTTGGAAAGAAACTTCTTGTAGCAGGGACTTCCGGGTCGATTATTTTTAATTCTCTTCAGGCGCTGCTCTTCACCCGAGGATGTTCGTAGGTTATTGAAAGGAACTCCTAGCGGAGACGCATCGCTTAGAAAGTAGTCCGATTTTTTAGCTTTTAGCAATCGATCCAAGGTGTCATTATCAACTGAAGTCGCTTCGGGAACCAGAAGAAATGGGCTTCCCCAACCTGTTCCATCCAGCTCATAATACTCCCGTAAGAAGCTGTCTTCACTCGCTGTTCCTATTCCGCCTTGGTAAGTTATCTTGAAAGTAGGACTTTTTGAAAGTGTGTTTAAATGCTTGATTTCAAGTGATTTTTGGCATGTTTCGTAAAGTGTTTGAAAAAGCTCGTTTCTCTTGGTTTTGAACTCTTCCAAAATCGGCCCAATGAGAAATCCATCTGTAGCAAATGCATGTCCGCCACAGTTCAGACCAGACTCAATTCTGAATTCTGAAACCCAAAGACCTTTCTTTGCTAAGAACTTTCCCTGGATCAAAGCTGATCTGTAATCACTCACTTTAAGAATAATTCCTTTCGAAATCTCGCCAAATTGATTTGGGAAAAACTCAGAGAATTGTTCTGCATAGCTATACAAAGCTGGATTCATTCCAGCAGAAAAGACCACTGACCCATTTGCTTTACTATTTGCAAAACCTCTTAAAGCGGATGAAGCATCAGAATATTCTCTAGGTAATTCTTTACCTGATTTATCAGAGTTTATCTTGTCTACTTTGGTCATGATGTTCACGTCAACAGCGCCCATGTTTACCAGTGATTTGAATACTTCTTTTAGATGAAATTTCTCCGAATCAGGACTAGATTTTATTTTTTCAAGTAAGCTAGGAATTGGAGATTCAGCAGGGAGAAGATTCAGATATTTTTGAAATTCTAGGCTTTTTTCCCAATCACCATGGATCAATTTATTAAACTGCTCTTCTATGATTGACTGGGTTAAATCCAGGTATGCAGTGATACGCTTTGCACGGTAGTCATCCACCAAATCGGAGATTGGAATGAATTCCCGAACATATTTAGTTGAATAAATTTTCCTCATATCTTCCAGCAAGTGATCATCCATGATGGAGACTACACTTGAGATCCCATACTTGGCAACTTTGATCGGCGTATCTACGGTATATCCTAGTCCCATAACTGGGATATGGAAGCTATGTGCTCTGCTATAATTTTGCATTTTTACTGGGGGAGATTTTACTAGATTTTGAAGCAGTAAAACTAGGTTCGTCTGCATTTCAATCGTCTGTGAGAACTCATTGATTGAAGTGACTTTCGTCAGTTTTTTAGTTAACTGCCACTAACTTTTGGGCTAAAAATGAGAGTCAGATTTTCACATTATTTTCCCAAAAATCAAAATAATTCTTCTCTTCTGTAGCGTATTCATAGAGCTTTCCGTCAGGGTAATAAAGTAAGATGAAGACACTTCTAAGGATCTATTTGATTTTGATATTTGCGGGCAGTGCGCTAAATGCGGGCTCCGATAATGACTCGATCGCAAAGAAATCTGGATTTATGATAGAAGGGAGTAATTTTACTACAAAATCCATCTATCCTCAGAACTTAAAAGGAATTGCTGAGTGTATAAACTCAGCAGGGAACGAAGAGTATATAAAAATAAAAGAAGCTATGGGGGAGCAGGGTTCAGCGGCAAAATCGGTGAATTAGTGATGAGATGATTAGCTAATAAATGATAATTCCGACTCCAACTTGGATGTCGTAAACCATAGATTAATAGGTTTGAATTGAAGTGGACTGACCAAGAGCTGATCGAAGGGTGCAAACGACGATCGGCTAAGTACGAAGAGGTATTCTATAAAAAATACTATGGCTATGTCATGGGTATCAGTCTGTCCTATTCCAAAGAAAAGGCACTGGCCGATGAGATTACGAATGACTCCTTTTTGAAGTTTTTCGGGTCGATCAAAAAATTCGACGACTTCCAATCGGTGAAGGCTTGGCTTCGGAGGATCACTGTAAATACGGCCATCGACTATTTTCGGAAGCAGAAGAAGTTTCAGAATCAATCTGATGTCAGCGAGGAAACTGGGGTGTTTCACGAGGTAAATGCGCTTCAGGATCTCGCGTTTCAGGACATTATCAACCTAACCAATCTATTGCAAGAAGATCACAAGATGGTGTTTAATCTCTATGAGATCGAAGGCTATAGTCATAAAGAAATTGGCGAAAAACTAGGCTTGACGGAGAGCTCCTCCCGAGTCTACCTAGCGCGGGCAAAGTCTGAGCTTCGCAAATTAGTATCAATACACTTGAAAGAATATGAAGGAAGATAAGCTGGATAAGGAAATCGCTGCTTCCCTTAAAAAGAAGTTGCTCGAAGCCTCAGCGCCTTACGAATTGGGTGCTTGGGAAGGTTTTCAGAAAATGCGTGCGCACCGCAGAAGAAGAACTATTGCCTATTGGGTGACAGGAATTGCAGCGTCTTTGCTTTTAATTGCAGTAGGGATCAATTCTGTTGATATAGCTGGTATTGAAGAATTTAATTCACAAGAGATTCAACTTGCAGAAAAGGTGGATTCCACACCAGAGAATGCTTTGGAAAAGCTTTCTTCGAGTGATTCAAATAAAATAAATTCGGATAGAAAAGCGAGTGTTGAACCGGGGTCAAAAAGTATTGATTCTGATATTGAGGTAAGTGGTAAACCTTCAGATGTTACAGAATCAGAAACTGCCAAAACTGAGATTGTGCCAGTTGAGACGCTTCCTTCCAAAACCAACAATCTAGCCATTGCTTCTGAGCTCTTAGAAAAGCCTGCGAAAACAGAACAACCTAAAGTTTCGCTGGATATACCAGTGTTATCAAATGAAAAGGTTATCGCGCAGGTTCCTGAAAAATCTAGTACTACTGTGCCTAACCAAAACTCAATTATAGAAAAGGAGGTAGACAAAAAACCGGAAAACTTAAATTCTTTAACGCAGACCATAGCTCCAGAGACTTTAGTATCAGCGGAAATCTCTGAACCTGCGAAATCTACGGATAAGGAGATTTTTATAGCCGAAAGTGAATTTCCGGTTATAGAAAAGGACAAAACATCAGTTGGTCTAGGCATGGGTTTGACTCCAGGTTTTGGAGCCATCCAAAATGATAATCAGGTTGCGACAGCATCTACCATAGGACTAGGAATGTTGGTAGATGTCAAGCTCCCAGGGAAGCTCACATTAGGCTCTGGATTTGGCTTTAATTACTTTAGTCAAAATGCTAAGGCAGAAAGTATGGTGATGAATTTTGGTAATTCGTACCCACAGACAGAAAAACTGGAGGTAAGACAGATGCAGGTAGAAATTCCTGTCTTTGTTAAATATCCAGTGACAAGAAATAATTCTGTTTCCATTCAAGCAGGATTTTCTAACTTTTATTCATTAGAAGGTACTGCTTCTCAGGAATTTACTGTACAGAGACAGTCTGCTTTCTATGCGAATGATGCTTTGGGGAATTCTTCTGTTACTCTTCGCCAACAGGATGTGGTACAAAGCAATTCTCTTGAATCAAAAAGCGGCAAATTTTACCCGTTTGCGACCTTGAATTTTGGGGTCAACCTTCGGGTTTTGGAGACTAAAGGAGCCAACTATGTAATCATGCCCTTTTATAATTATCAGTTGACTCAAGTTTCGGGCTACGGCGATACCTATGGCTTATTTGGCGCAAGCTTCAAGATGAATTTTGGGGGAGTGGAAAAATAGTAGGAAGAAAAAGTTTCACACATTCATTTACCTAAAGATTGATATCTCGCAAGAGGAATAGCGTTAAGGTAGATTTTGCTCTGTCTTACTTCAACCAATTTGGACCAGATTGAAGAAAATGTGAAATAACTGCTGTCGTTTTTGAATTGAAGTAGCTTAGATTTCCAATTTCTTATTTATCCTTTGATCACAGTTTTCAAAAACGTTTCAATTATTTCAGATTTTCCTAGCGGTTCTAAAAATAATGCGTAAATATTTGCTGCAACTGCCAGATAGGTTGCTGGATGCTTTAATCTCTTGTATTTCCATGCAGTAAGTAATACCAAGAAAATAATAATTAATTGTGCTAGATACAGAGGAGCCATAATGTCAATATTTGGCCAGTTTTCACTGTTCATACCAATATAGACTCCTTGTATTCCTCTGCCTAGCGCAGGCATCATGATGATGAACACAGTTGATATAAGCCACCAAGCATGTTCATCCGTATTTTTCCTATTTAGTATACTTTTTATCACAGCGTAGCCAAAAGCAATAATTAATGGTATTTCAATGCTTGCTACTCCGAGAAAAAACCATGGTTCAAATGGGCCAAACCTTTCAGGGTTTTCGAAAGAAAGTTGAGAGACGGCTATATCTCTATGCATCATACTAAAGGCGGTAATGCAAACACCACCAGCTAAAAACATCCCAATTATGCCATTCGTTCTATGCCTCTCAAGTTGGCCATGAGTAGCATAGTAAGGTTGAATGATCAGATATAAATACCAAAGAGAACCCGTCCAATAGTGGACGTGCACAGACCAAATATTTTCTCTGAAATCCCCCCAGTAATCTACAAAAATACCAAGTTGCATGATGACCATCGGGATTATCATCCATTTATACAAGTCCTTATACTTTTCCATTTACCTAGTATGATTTGAGATTCTCATTTTTTGTATTATTCCTTTATTAATAAAAATAAGTAAATAATCCTAAATGCTCTTTAGTGGTCTGTGGACTGAGATTCTATAAGTCAATTTATGATTTCATTTTGATTTAATTTTCTAAAATGCTGATTTTAAGTAATTAATAGTTTAGTGTCGAAGGTTTTGCCCTTAGCTATTTTATTTGAGTTTCAGTTTAATTGATTACCTTTCTATTAAAGCAGTATTAGAAAAATACAAGTTTTTTCCTATCTTAATTCTAACCGAATTTTGCCATGATAAAGAACCTGAATTCCATTGGAAATATTTTGTTCGCTTGTCTCTTTATATACTTGACATCCTGCGCGAGTTATAGATACAAGGCTAGTGTAGAAGATGATAAAACGCCTTCAGGTGCCGGAGAATGGCTTCAACTCGAGGATTCAAATTATTTGGTAGTACATAGTGAAAATCAATTGAAGGAATTGTATGACGTCTCGTTTGATGAAAATGAAAAAATTGTTTCAGGAAAACTTAAACCATTTGTTGGTCTTCCATTAGAGTATTACAATAAAATCCCTGATAAATCGAGGAACAAAAAGCAGCCTAGAAAAGTCGGTCAATCTGATAAGGATGCCGTGAAACAAATTCATTTCATGCTGATGGATGGTGTTGATTTGTCGAGTGATGAAATTTCTTTTAATTCTGGACAAATTCTTAATGTGGCAGTCTCAAGAAGCGCACTGCCGAACGGTGCTACAGTTGCTATAGTATTAGGTGCAACCGTAGTTACATTGGGAGTAGCTTTGGCAATTGCATGTAGTTGTCCTCATGTTTTTATAAATGATGGCGATGAAGCGAAAAAAGTCAATTCACTTTATACCGGAGCAAAAGCTGCACAATTAGAACGTAGTGACTTGAAAAAACTTCCTGACTATTTCTCGCACCAAAGCTCATTTTCTTTAAGCATTACAAACGAGGAGAACGAAGATCAATTTACCAATTTAGTCGAGCTGGTAGTTGTGAACCATGATAAAAATGTGACAGTTGAGGCAGATATGGAAGGGAATATCTATTCGATTCAAAATCCAAGAAGTGCTGTTTCGGATAATAAAACTGATTTTATTTTAGCTAGTATTTCTGCTGAAGATCAATCCTCCTATAAATTTGATTCGGATGTAACTGATGGATTAGGCACAATTTTGCTAAAATTTCAAAATCCGCTTCATGAGAAAACTGGCAAATTGGTTATGAACTTGAAAAACACCCAATGGTCAGGTTATGTCTATAATGAGTTTAGCTCGATGTTCGGGAGTAAGTACGTGAAGTGGATTGAGCGGAATGAGGATAAATCTAAAGAAGAGCGGGAGCAATGGATGCGCGAACAGGGGATAAAGCTTTTAGTGGAGATGAAGACCAAAGATGGCTGGCAACAAATAGATGAAATAGAGCTTTTGGGCGACATTACTTATAATTCTGTGGTAGTACCATTTGAAGTAAGTAGCGGTAGTGAAAATGTTGAGTTTAGGCTTAAATCTGGATTCAGATTCTGGGATTTGGACTTTGCCGGAGTTGATTACTCAAAGCAAAGTGAATTAAACGTGACAGTTATAAAACCTAAAAGTGCCATTGGCGATAAGGGAGAAGACTTCTTGGAAGTCTTAGTGGCAGATGATGAACAATATATGAAGCATCTCGGAAGCGGGGCTTCCACTGAATTCAAATTTGAAGGGCTTCCCGTGTCATCACAAATGGAAAGAACTGTATTTGTACGGGCTAAAGGCTATTACATCTCGAAGCAAGAATATGTGGGGAAAGTTGAGCGAGCAAAACTTATGAAGTTCAAAAACCCGGGCGAGCTATCCCGATTTTCTCAAGAATTGTATCAAAACGTATTTTACAATAATCTAGTCACTAAGTAATGGAGCATCCAATTCACTTTTTACAAGAAACTGATGGTTTTTATGAGGAGGTAAAAAGGGAGGTTGCTGCATATGTGAAATCTTCAGAGACCGGAGGATTTGCCTCAGGAGTATTCTTCGTGAAGGCTGGGGTTTTAGTTTTCTTTTACCTTTTGTTGTATGCTGTCTTGCTTTATGCTGAAAGTGCTACAATAGCACTAATAGCTATGACGTTGATGGGTCCCTTTGCCATATTTATAGGGATCAACGTAGCGCATGACGCAGCTCATAGTTCTATTTCGAAGAAGCAATGGATGAATAGTAGTTTTCTACTTCTATTTGATTTCTTGGGAGCAAACTCCTATATCTGGAAAAAGCGCCACGTATTTTCTCACCATATATTTCCAAACATTTTAAATGCGGATGCTGATCTTAAACAAAATCCCATGGTTCGGATTTTTCCGGATGATGAGATTAAAGGGTACCATCGCTTTCAGTTTATTTATGCACCTTTTTTGTATTTGCTTTATACCATAAACTGGTTGTTTTTCCGTGATTTTCAAGATTTTAAAAAGCAAGCAATAGGTTCACTTAAGTTTCGTGGGCATGAAAAGACGGAGTACCTCAAGCTTATTTTCTTCAAGATTATCTACGTTTCTTATATACTTATTCTGCCGCTTGTATTTTCTTCCTTAACCGGCTGGCAACTGTTGTTAGGTTTTTTGCTCATGAATTTTACAGCAAGCATAACGATTACCTTGGCACTTATTCCATCACACGTAGCAGAGGATTCAGCATTCCCTCTCCCGGATGAATCAGGTCAAATAAGAACTTCTTGGTCACATCATCAATTGCACACGATTAGGGATTTCGCGACATCAAATTGGTTTCTCAATTTCTTATTTGGAGGCTTTAACCATCATTTGGCGCACCATCTTTTTCCGAAAATATGCCATGTACATTATGTGAGCATTACCCCGATTATAAAAGAGACTGCAAAACGATTAGGGTTGCCTTACCACTATGAGCCAAGTTTTATTAATGCGTATCTATCTCATTATAAGCTGTTAAAGAAAAATGGTTTGCAAATGAATTTAGCAGAAGTAGCATGATGTGGATTTGGCTCTTACCTGGCTCATCATTACTCAGTGTGCTCTTTTTTGTATTCTTAAACAAGCAGCTGAAAAAGAAAAAACCATCGTTTAAAATAGATGAGAAGGATAATTTGCCTAGCAAGAAGGAATTTGCATTTACATTTTTGAATCTTGGCGTATTTATACTTGTTGGGGCTCTTATGGATTATGCTCAGACGAAGGGTTTATTAAAAATAGAGTCAATTCATACTGCGGCAGAGCTGAATTGGTGGTTTCTTATCGTTTCCATATTTGTCTGCCTGGGTATTCATGACATTTATTTTTATGTGACTCATAGAATTCTGCATATGCCTGTCATCTTTCAAAAAGTCCATTCTATTCACCATAGATCAACTAATCCGAATCCTTGGACAGCCTTCTCATTTCATCCGATTGAGGGAGTGATTCAGATCGGGATTGTTTCGATTCTAGCATTTATACTTCCAATACCAGAAATATCCTTGATAATATTTACCCTTTTTATGTCTTTACTATCGGTATATGGTCACTGTGGATATGAGTTGCGTGCTGAGAAGTGGAAGGGATTTGAAGTTTTTAATACTGCCTTGCATCATCAACAGCATCACCAATTTGTACGCTATAATTTTGGCATTTATCTAAGTATTTGGGATAAGCTTTTCGGGACTTTTTCACCTACGTATAACAAGTCATTAAAAGAGCTTATTGCAAAAAATAAGGAAGCTTAGGCTTATTCTGAAGGTCGCTGGATAAACCAAACATTTAACCCGTCATTTTTCCATTCGTCGTAAACAGTAAAGCCATAACGCTTGTACAAAGGCAACATGTTTTTAGCTGCAGTTTCTGCAAAGATCGGGAGCTTTTCTTTTTTGGAATATTCGTAAACAAAGTCCCTAATTTCTTTAATAGGATTTAGCCCTTCGCTTCGATCTTCTACGGCTAACATCCAGATATAAAGATGTTCTTGTTTTGGTCTACGTTTGGTTATTTCGGTTTCACGTCTGATTATGGTCCATGGCCTGTTCCAGCCTATGCAACTTCGCCAAAGTTTAGCATATCCAAGCAACCAATTTATTAGACTTTGCTTTTTACTACTTTTAAAAATGAGTGCCACTCCTTTGCCATCAGAGGTAATAAAAGCACCGTCTTTTTCCATTGCAACCATTAGACAATAATTACATAGAACAGCAATTCTATCTTGAATACGCTTGTCTTTTTTAACCACCCAAAGAACTCCTGGGTTATTATGAAAACTTGAAACTAATACCCGGAGTGCTAATGATTTATTGTGGCTTTCTATTTTTAGCATACTTAGAAATAAAGCAAATTAAGCTTCACAAAGCGCTGCCTTCTGTTGAATTTCAGGCATTTTTACTTTGCAAAACGGGCAAGGATATAAGGTGCCATCATAATCTAAAAACAGGTAGCTTATTCCACCTCCGCAGGCTTTTGCTGCTCGGTACCCAGCAGGATAAAGGACAGTAGGGTAGTTTAGATAGGCTCTGTCAAAATTGAATTGATCACTAATCTTTTTGAGGCGATCTTTATGTGCTACGTTTAGTTCTACATCTTGGTCCTGATAGTTTCCTACAGCACGTGGCTCTAATAGATTCACTATTTGTACATTCCACTTTTTAGCTAGCTCTATTAATTCCTCCACCCCAGCAGATTCGATATAAGTCTTGGTAGGACATACATTCAGTGCAACTAAAACACCAGCTTCTTGAAGGTTTTTTACAGCATCGTGTACCCAGAAAAATGATTTGCTGCTTCCTCTGAACATGTTATGATTTTGCTCCACATGATTGTCAAGACTTATTGCCGCGCCATTTAATCCTGCTTGCTTAAGTTGATGGGCTTTCTCCAGGGTGAGTCCAAATCCTGAGGTATAGATCCACTGATCACATCTAAGTTTATAGCGACTAATCAATGTTATTAAATCATTAAATCGACTTAGAGGTTCTCCTCCAGAATATATCAATTGACCAACACCTTGCTTCACATATTTGTCAATGCGACTAACAAACTCCTCGCATGATAGTACATCATTATTGTATAAAGTGCCAGCTTCACTACAATGTTCACAGGCTAAAGGGCAACGTTTAGTAATGGCTATTAATAGCCTTCTCAAACCGAGTTGACTTTGGTCAGTTGGTTTGATTTCCTGTAAATGAGAAGTGAAAAATGTATTAAATCCTGGTGTTGGCCAAGCTGGATTAAACATGTCCCATGAATACTTGCCTTCAATTTCAAAGGCGCGAACCAACTTTTTGTTTCCAATCATATCTTGGAAATTGGATATGAGGCGCTTGACAACTTTATAAGCTGTACGAGGATTTTTGTAAAGCTTTACTCCGAGCCACCAAATATTGATAACCATGAGTATTCGTACCACATCATATTCTACTCGGGTTACAATTCTAGCCATTTTGTGATTCTTTTTATAAAAGTTAATCTATTTAAGCGAGAATAGAAATAAGAGTCAAACTGTAGTCAGAATGATTCAAATACTGATTTGCTGGACTAAGAATGCTAGATTTTTTTATTGATTCTTGTAAAGTGGGGTATAAACGGATTGATTAATAAAATAAAAAAAAGTCTTTTATTGAGGTTGAAAGGCTTTTGTAGAGTGGAAGGAGACCAAATCTTATTTTATTAGCTATACATTAAGGTTACAAATTGTCAACTTTTCAAAACCACTTTTTGCTCTTCTCCATAAGTTCGGATTTCTACTTTGAGACTGGCTTCCTTATCAGTTCGATCGAAGTTGTTATCAACAGTGATTACGTTCTCATCTTGATTGATTTTAAGATCAGAAAGGTCAATTTCGTATTTGCGGATGATCTGCCAGTTGGCATCATATAAGACCAATTCTTTTCCTCCAGTATATTTTAAGGTTTGACCTTCGTTGACGCTCACTGGTAGCTCTACTTTTTTGTATCCATTAATCTCAAGCGTAATAGCACTTACATCACAGCTCATTGCTGTCAAAGTGAAATGTACCACTTGTTCTTTTCCCGGATTATTGAATTCTAATGAAGTATATAAAGGTTCACCTGGCTGTCTGACTTTCTTCTCATGAGCGTAAATCTCTGAATATACTTCCTGCAGGTTCCATTCCGAATCATTGATATTTTTAAGGGTAAATTCCTTGTCGCTATCCCGCATTGCTTCTTTCTGAGCTTCGGTAAATGAGTTGGAAATTCTCAATTTTTCCCAGTCACCAATTAATTCTAAAATTTTATCAGAGTTACCATTTTGATCAACAGTTTCTAGATCGGCCACCAATGCATATCCCGCATCATAACCAGCTGATTTGGCGAGCATCCATTCCATATCTTCCACGCTGGTTTCTGGGGTCATTTTGAACCAGCCTAACATGCCAGGCATGAAATTTCTTTTGAAATAGGCTTGATTGTTAAATCGGTATTCAGTTTGACTTTCGCGGAAACCTGCATACCAAGGTTCGCCCCAGTTCATACGACTGTAAATGTGCCAGAAAAAGTGAGTAGTACGACTGGCGTCAATGATCAAATGGTTCTTTAAGTCATCAGACAAATTAGTGTACCATGTGTAAGGCATCAAACTTTCACCGTAAGAGCCCAAACCAGTTGATCTATTCCCTTCAAGACCATCAAAGGAAATTTGACGAAGTCCAGTCTGGTTATATAAGTTTGCCATCGTGACTGACATTTCTTTGGTCAAATCGGCATCGCTCAGGAATACTTTATACCCATGATCCAATAGCTTGGAGATCTTTTCTCCTGATTGGTGACTACTGGCTTTAGTGTCAAATGCTCCACGCTGACAATCCAGCAATTGCCAAGGAGATGCTTCCGAAACACTTCCATAGCGAATCAATTCCTCGCCGATCATTACTGTTTTTAGATTATTATTCTTCATTTGATTGAAGAATTTTGGCGACTCAATGGTGATGGTGGAAGCAGTCTCGTCTATGTCATCGACTAAGGTTGAACTTCCTACTATGGCTAGTCTTTCATCTGGAATTGGGGTAACGTAGGCATCATCTGTTTGGATGAAATTTGATAGGAAATGAGTGCCTAAATAAACTCCCCGTTCAGCAGCTTTATCGACACATTCTTTTAGACCTTTGATTCCGTTTGGAAATTCACCTTTGTATAATTCGAATTGACCCCAGGTTTCAAATGTTTTTCCATAATGGTAAAGGTATTTCAATCCTGCCTTCTTGGTTAGTGCAATGGCCTCATCTACAGTTTCCTCAGTAAAATTGGTAATGAGATATGCTGCGGCTGCATTAGGATTTGTCTTCACCCATTCCCCATCAATCATTGGATGAGGAAGTCCCTCGGCGATTTCAATAGCCCCGATAGTTTCCAAAGTTTTTGTTTCAGGACTTCCAAAAATGGCTATTTTGGAACCAATAACTCCACCATCATCATATGGCGGGGCAACAATCATGTCATGATCAACATCGGAGTATATTCTTTGAGTGGTTCTATTTCTAGTGTACGCTTGCAGGGAACTGCCATTTTGTAGAGGGGCAGCAGCTTCAATTCTATAAAGCACACTGCCATCTGATTCTGGATGCATATTGTCAGTTTCAGCTTCTCTTACGAAATCAAATTCTGGCATACGATCACTTTCATTCCAAGGATATCCTCCTAGAGTCTTCAGGTTTAAGGCTTGAATGCCGATAGCAAAATCATCATCCCGCACCACACCGACTGTTTCAGAGATAGTTTTTTGTATGGTGGTTGGGTAGGGACCCCAAACTATTAATTCTATGTTTTCATTGTTTGTTATAGAAATTAACTCAAATGTGAGGTGCGTTTCTTTTTCTTCCATCTTTATTTCTGCGACCACATCATTTTCAAAAGTCAAGTTTATGATGCCGTTTTCTATCGTCGCATATTTCGGATAGATCATTTTATTATTGACCCGAATAGACATCAGAGGAGCTAGTGTGTCTTTGAGAATGTAATCTTTACCCGTGGTTGCATCAATAAGATTGACTACTGACCCTTTGTCATTGATGCTCAAAGTAAGGGACTCTACAGTTTTATCGACAATTATTGTTTGATCAGATGAGCAGGAAACTGCGATAAAACTGGCCAGAAAAAGGATTATTAATGGTAGTTGTTTCAGTTTGATCAAGTTGAGAAATCTATGCATGATTAGATTGGGGCTATTAGTGGTTAAATACATTTTCTTGGGGTAGACTAAACTAATTAAAAATGCTTTGTCATTTTAATTCAAAGCTCCCGGATTATCAGAACTGTTATACTTTTAGGACTTTGACTACTATTATTTGAAAAAGCTATTTCAGGACGGGACAAGTACAAAAATAAAAAAATCCCGATCTGATCTGACCGGGATTTTTCATTGTGGTATTGGACTACTTAGTAGTCTATATAGTTGGTCAATAATTGCAAATCAAGTTTTTTAGTATTTTCTGTGGACTGATTGTAGCCCCTAAGAACCAGTGTATAAACCCTATTTCCTATCAATTCTACGTTTGATGCGGTAGCAAGCACTTCTCCTGTAGCTGAAACTACAGTTAGTTTGTAAGTGTCGGAATCCAGACTTTCGAAGTCTGAATTAGATTTGAATGCGATTCCTTCAAAGAATGGATTATCTACCTCATCAAGTTTTAGCGTGACCGACCCTGCATCAGGAGATAAGTTGATCATTCTGATTTGTGCCTCATCAGCATTTGGTTCGGACCAATCGTCATCTACCAGCACCGCATCCAATTCTCCCCCCTCTTCCAGTACAAACATCGAGTACACAGAATCTATCTTGATTTCGTACTCTTTCTCCAAAAGTGAAGTCAAAGAGTTTGGATCAGAGAATTTGAATAGTCTATCCCCAGGAAAGAAGTTTTGGTAGGCCAATACATCCTTGTACTTAATTGGCGAATTATTTACCTGGTTTTGATCAGCATAGACAATTACGCCAGTATTGTTTGGGGCGCCATTGTAAATGGAAATATAACCTGCATCTGGAAAGTCCATCATATCGTCGTTGTCCAGACAACTGGTTAATCCTAATGTTCCGGTTAGCAAGGCTACTGTCGCTAGTGATTTTAATTTCTTCATTGCAAATGAATTTAAACTCATCATACGTATTTGTTGGTTTTAGTTTTCAATCAATACCAAGACGCGTGCGATGATATTTTCGCTACATAAATTAAGAGAATTTAAGCAAGTGGATTGGTTTACAAAGGATTATAATTATCGGAATGCACAGTTGAAGTCTATCTTGTGCTCATCTTAAAAAACTTAATCTTTTGATAGATTAATTATCACATTTCCAATTTTCCTGCCTGAAATCACATATTCATAAGCTGATGGTATCTCTTCAAGCGGATATTCACGATCGATTAGAGGGTTAAAAAGTCCCGTTTCAATTTTGGATTTGATATATGGAATTGTTTTAGCTAAAGGATATGGAATAGGGAATCTGACTTTTTTACCACCAAAAAGAGGAGTGAAGATGGCATAGAGAACGTTTTGGGAATAAGGTCCTAATTCAGATGAAATGTAGGTTCCGTTCTTCTCTAAAATTGGCTTACATTTTCCAAAAGTGCTTTTGCCAACTGAATCAAACACAAGGTCATATTTTTCACCGCGCTGTGTGAAATCTTCTTGTGTGAAATCGACAACTTGATCAGCCCCACGTGAACGGATCAGATCAATGTTTTCTGTACTGCAAGTAGCTGTGATATGTACATCAAAAGTCCTCGCAAACTGCAGTAATGCTGACCCAATTGCACCTGTGGCGCCATTGATTAGGACTTTTTGACCGGAACGAATTCCTGATTTAAGAATAAAAGAATGTGCATAATGCGCACCCTCAAGACTGGCCACGGCCTGCTTGAAATCAATCGGGTCAGGTATGATGATGAGATTGTCTTTAGGGGTCATGGCCATGTATTCAGCCTGTGATTCCAGTCCCATGTCAGTAAAACCAAAAACCCGTTGATCGACTTGAAATGAATCGATATTCTTCCCAATTGCAACCACTACACCAGCGAAATCAGTCCCCAAGACGATTTTTCTGGGTTTCACCAAACCTAGCATTAAGTGCATGATAAAAGGCTTGCCAGTCAAATTTGCGCAGTCTGTACGATTCACTGTGTTAGCAACAACTCGTATTAAAATTTCATCATCCTTTGGAACAGGTTTTTCGATTTCTTCAACAGTAATCGTATTTGGGGGACCGTATGATCTTCGGATGGCAGCTTTCATATGACTAGTTATTAAAAAAGGATCTGAGTTCAAAAGATGGGTTGTTTTTGATCATTTTTAAAATCCTTTTGATTCATTATGATTGGAAATTCAAGTGATTAAAATTCATCATATCATAACTTCAGGTTTTATTATTTTTCACATCTCCCCAGCAAAATGTTGCCTATGGAAGCCAACGAGTTAAGATGAATTGATAAAGCTAAGTTGAGGATTTTACCCAATTTGGGGAAAATAGATGACTCAGCTAACTGAATGGCTATTAATATTTTAAAATTACTTTTTACTTTATTGATAAGATTTCAATAATAGAATGCATTACTTCTCCTTTGGAATTTGGTCTAAATACTGGTTTAAGGCAGTCTTCTTGACTATTTTTGCTTCAGATTGAATGTAAAACACCAGGCTTTTGTTTGAATTTTTGTTGATTAGGAACCAAAATAAATCAATAGGCTAGCTCAGTCTTCTATGGTATAGCGTTTGCGAAATTTATACTGTTCTACTGAAAACCAATTACACTAAAATTGAAAATTATGAATGTTAAGATATTAGGTACCGCAGCAGCAGCACTTTTGATTGCGGTAAGTTGCCAACCGAAAAAAGCTGAAAATGTAGAAGAAGTCGTAGATGGTATGGAAATGTCCACTCCAGCTGAGATTTCGATAGAGAAATTTACAGATTCTCCAGCTTATGCTTCGTCTTCTTTAACTCTTAAAAATCCATCCAATACTACCATTGGAAAAGCTGGCGAAGTTGATTTTGCTTTTGATGTGAAAGATTACATGCTGGGTGAAGTAACTGAGCGCAATGGAATGGCTGCGAATTTGGCCAATTCTGACAAAGGTCAGCATATCCATTTTATCCTGGATAATGAGCCTTACTCAGCGCACTACGAGCCAGAATTCAAAAGAGAAATGCCTGAAGGAACACATTACTTGGTTGCTTTCTTGAGCAGATCATATCATGAATCAGTTAAGAATGCGAATTCATTTATTGCTAAGAAGATGGTTGTTGGTAATGCCAGCGATGATATGAATGTGGATTTTGACAAGCCTACTATGATCTATAGCCGTCCAAAAGGTGAGTATACAGGCGCTGATACAGAGAATTTATTGCTTGATTTCTTCTTGCTGAATACTACACTTTCTGAAGATGGAAATAAAGTAAGAGCTACCATCAACGGTCAGGAATTTATGATCACAGAATGGGCTCCTTATGTAATTAAAGGTCTACCAAAAGGTGAAGTGACTGTTAAATTGGAACTGCTTGATGCTGATGGGAACTTGATCCCAGGTGGATTCAATGACGTGACCAGAACAGTGACGTTGAAAGACTAATTAAGAGTTAAAAGCCTCCAACAATTAAACTCCGTGTGATTTTTACACGGAGTTTTTTTATGCGGTTCTCACAGCGTCGCCGGGGCTTAACGTTTGAGGTCTTTTTCTGACCTCGAACGTTTTGAATTTTGTCAACACTCAATTTTTAATTTTTTTGCAATCAACACTTATCTATTGAATAAGAAAATGTTGAAAGCTACCAATAGCTCAGACTATCTAAACAGGAAAATATTCCGGAATCAGACTCTTAATTTTATCTAAAGTCTCAGGGATAGAGAGTTCACTCATGCCACCAGCGGCATTTATATGTCCCCCTCCCTCAAAGTGAGCTGCAGCTAGGGTGTTTACTGGGTTGTCTTTGCCTTTTGATCTAAAAGACATTTTGACCATACCATCGCGTTCCGAAAGCATAATGGCTACTTTAATTCCTTTGATGGAGAGAGCAAGGTTTGCAAGACTGTCAGTATCGCCCTTTTTGTAGTCATAAGTTGCCAATTCCTCTTTGGTCAATGGAATGATTGCAACCGTATTCTCATTCAAAACCTCCATCTTTTGAGACATCGCAAATCCTTGAAGGCGAAGCCGACTTGCTGTATTGGTATCATTTAGCAATTCATGAATCAGATGATGTTTGACACCTGAAGCTAACAATTTGGCGAGGACTTCATGAGTTCTCGGTTTGACGGAATTAAAGCGAAAACTTCCCGTATCAGTCAGAATTCCCAAGTACAGAGGAGTTCCGATTTCTTCATCCAATATTGCTTCATTTCCAGACTGCTCAATCAACTCCACAATCAATTCTGCGGTGGAGGAAGCAGATGTTTCAGAAATAGTCAATGAAGTGAAGCCCTGCGGGTCTTGATGATGATCAATCATGATCAAGGTGCATGTAGCTGCTTCTAGCAAAACTTGCATCTCTTTACCCACTCGGTCTGTAGAATTGTAGTCCAAGCAAAAGATCAAGTCCGCCTCAATGAATGCTTCGGTTACTTTCTCAGGTTCTTGGTCCATCGTGATAATGGGAGACAGGTCAAGGAAGTCCAAAAAGTCAGGCGCTTGGTCAGGGTGGCAGATAGTAGCCTTTTTTCCAAGCTTTTCTATAAAATGCAATAGCCCTAAAGAGGAGCCGACAGAATCACCATCGGCAGATTTGTGGGCAGTAATAAGAATATTCGATGCGGCTAGGATTGCTGCTTCGATTTGTTTGTATTTGTTCATGAAAGTGGGTTGTACTTGAGTTTAAAAAGATCAAGTAGGTGATATTCGTCTTTATACAAAGGAACAAAAGTGTGCACGAATAAAAAGATAATGATTACGATTAATTCCTATTTGAATGGACATAGCGGTTAAAGCAGTTTTTATCTTTCAAAAGAAAACTTCTCCTCAACCTTTTTAAGATCTACATTTTGATCTATGGTAGTTAAAAATGAAATAAGCTCTCTTAGTATCCTGGGTTCGAACATGACTTTATAATAAGTTCTAAGGCCATTATGGTATAAGATTATGGTTTTGATAGCCCCATCACAACATAGCATTTGATTTTGACCACCTTGCAGTGCTGTGATTTTTGACTGGATAATCAAATCCCTGAGCTCATCGAATAGTTTGTCGGAGAGTGTACCCGTGAAATTCCCTGAACGTGCAGTGTCAGTCTCATTGAAGGACTTTTCCTTATAAAAATTGCTTGAGTATTTAAGAGTTTTGTCCGATGAAATCTCAAGATGTATGACTGGGCAGGATCCAAAACATGCAGACGTATGAAAAGTTAGCTTCTCAAAGACAAAAGAGCTGTCTTGAATGAATTCTTGATTAAAGAACGTTATTGCTTCGCTAGACTTGAAAAGTCGTTTTGACGCTTCAGATACAGGTGTAGCGATTAGTAGACTATCATTCATTTTCTCAATTTTCATGTCATATTTTACTACGTTTAGTTTTTTGTAATCATCTGAGCTAGAATAAAACCTCTCTTGAAAGCTAAGTGTGTCTTTTAGGAATTCTATATAGAGGTTTTGTGAATTTCCATTACTTGCTAGATGGTTATCATTGTTTGTAGTATCGGAGATCGATAGTGTTTCGTTTTTTTCCGAGACCCAATTCCCCTTGAGTGTTTTTAGTTGCCCAAAGCAAAATTGAGAAAGCAAGACGAAGCTGAAGAGTAAAGTATTTCTCATGAAAGTGGATTTGAGATTCATGACAATGACGGTGATTTATCAAGGGGTGATACTTTACTTAACTACTTTTAACTCATTCAGAGCCAAGTTCTGAAAAGGCAGTTTTTACTTAATTTTCTATTGCAGCTCAGCTTTTACACTTCAATCTAATTTCCCTTGTCAGTGAGGACACAGACAAGGGAGTCTGACCTCGGTGATGACATTCCAGATCATTAAGCTTTCTAAGTTCAGCTTTCTGAATTTAAATCTTAACCATTAAAAATCAACTTAAAAGTTGTCCCTTCACCCTGAGTGGAACGCACCTGAATATTGCCTTTGTGGCGGCGCATGATTTGCTTTGAAAGACTCAAACCTATGCCCGAACCTTTGGATTTGGTGGTGAAGAATGGAATAAAAATCTTCGAAAGTGCTTCTTCCTCGATTCCTTTTCCGGTGTCTGCTACTTCCAAAATTATTTTTCCTGCTTCATCAATAAACGCCCGGAGAATGATTCGCTTTACTTGTGAGTCTTCTACCGCCTGAATTGCATTTTGGGTAAGGTTAATCAGCACCTGCTCGATCTGAGTTTGATCTCCGAAAAGAATTAGTTCTTTAGGATTTATTTCTTTGATCAGTTCAATCTGATTGGCTTCAAGTTGGTTTTGAAGTAATATCTCCAATTGATGGAATAGTTTTGCGATAGCAATACTGCTGAACTTCGGTGCAGGGATATGTGCCAAACTTCTAAAATCAGAAACGAAGCTGATCAGACCTTGACTACGCTTTTCTATAGTGCTGATTCCCATCAGATAATCCTCCATTTCTGAAGGAGTTATTTGCTCCACATGTTCGATTTTGCTTTCCATTTCTCCTTGGATAGTTCCTGCCAAAGAAGAAATTGGTGCAATTGAATTCATGATCTCATGAGTCAGAATTTTGACCAGGTTTTGCCAAGCTTCCATCTCTTTTTCCTCCAGCTCAGATTGGATATTTTGTAGCGAAACCAATTTGAATTTCTCCCCACGCATCAACAGTTCGATGACATAAACAGAAAGCTGCATGATGCCGTCAGGATGTGCGATCTTGATCAATTCACTTCCGCCTGTTCGAAGATTATTAATCGCAAGGTGCAATTCCTTATTGATCCCCTCGATTTCCCCGATGTTTTTCAATTCTTCTACATCGAGAATTCGTTTGGCAGCGGTGTTGACTATTTGAATTCCACCATTTTCACCAAAAGTGATCAGTCCAATACTCAGGTGTTTGAAGACAGATCTGAAGTATTGGTAATTTGCTTCTTTCTCAGCTTGGTCTTCTTTCAGCTTTGCGAGAATCGCGTTGAATTCTATATGTAAGTCATCTGTTTCTGTTCCATCAAACTTCACAGGATAAAGTTGGGAGTATTTGTCTTGCTTGATGTTATCCAGGAAAACACGCACTTTTTTGAAAGATCCTTCGGAATAACGGAGCAAATAGATAATCTGAAATACGACCAAAACGAGAAGTAGGGAAATCATAAATACTCCCCAACTATCAATCATAGCGTAGGCAAGAAGAAAAAGAGAAGCTGCTAGAAAGGCGATTCTCCCGAGTAAGCCAACTTTATAGTCCATATTTTTCCAGCCTTCTATACAAGGAAGCTCTGGTCAGACCAAGCTCCTTAGCTGCTTTAGAAATGTTTCCTCCGTTTTTATCTATTGCCCGTTGAATGGTAGTTTTCTCCATGTCATCGAGATTCAACGTGACTGAAGTTGGAGCTTTATCTGAAGCTGGCTTTGCGGAAAGGAAGAAGAAATCTCTTGAATCTAGCATGTCGCCTTCAGCCATAATTATAGCTCTTTCGATAGCATGTTGAAGCTCACGGATGTTTCCCGGCCAAGCATAATGCTGTAACAGATCCAATCCTGCGGTAGTAAATCCTGTAAAGTTTTTACGGTATTTCTGGCTATAGCTTTTCAGAAAGTGATTGGCCAAGATCGGAATGTCATCCTGGCGCTCACGAAGTGGTGGCAAGAAAATCTCTACTGTGTTAATTCTGTAGAGTAAATCCTGTCGAAATGAATTGTCAGAAATACTATCGTGAATCGGCATATTGGTTGCGCAGATCAAACGAATATCCACAGGAAGAGCCTTGTTAGTGCCTATTCTTGTTACTTCTCTACGCTGCAAAACTGTTAGCAATTTCGATTGTAGAGGTAGTGAAAGATTTCCAATTTCATCCAGAAACAAGGATCCTTTGTCGGCAATCTCAAATCTGCCTGCACGATCGTCTTTTGCATCTGTGAAGGCGCCTTTTTTATGTCCAAAAAGCTCGGATTCAAACAGGGATTCGGTGATGGAACCCATATCTACCCCTACAAAAATTTCGTCTTTTCGGAGTGATCTATCATGAATGGCTCGTGCAATTAATTCTTTACCAGTGCCATTTTCGCCCAATATCAACACATTGGCATCCGTCTGAGCCACTTTGTCAATAATTGAGAAAATGTTTTTCATGGAAGCACTTTGACCGATGATGTCCGTGTAAGGCTTCTTCATGTCGCTCTGCATCTGCTTTTGCTTCTTCTGCAGCTTATCTACCTCATTGTAGCTTTCTTTCAATCTGATGGCGGCAGATAGGGTAGCGATCAATTTCTCATTTTGCCAGGGCTTCAATATGAAATCTGTCGCGCCTTCTTTCAAAGCTTGAACAGCCATTTCCACATCTCCGAAAGCAGTGATAAGTATTACTACAGCTTTTGGATCGATCTCTTTGATTTGCTTTAGCCAGTGAAATCCCTCTTTACCAGATGTGGTGTCCTCTCTGAAATTCATGTCCAGAAGGATAACATCGTAGTTATTGTTGTTTACCAAAAAAGGAATTCTACGCGGGTCCTTTTCTATCATGACTTCTTTCGCGTGCTTTTTCAAAAGCATTTTGGCGGCAAAGAGTAAATCCTCATTATCATCGATGATAAGAATCTTGCCTAAATCTTGAGTTTCCATGGTTGATTGTTTGATCTTCTTAATAGCAAAATGATGCCAACCCTAATATAAGCGGATTAAGTGGGTTTTTGGAGACGAACTGTCCATTTATGTACGCTTCTATACTGAAATCGGACATAACTCCTGAGGTTTTCATCCATAAGAGATTTTTGTACCTTTGTACTTTACTAAAACAAAAGACTATGCAAGCTAAAAAAGGAGATGCAGTTCAAGTGCATTATACCGGTAAATTAGAAGATGGAAGCGTATTTGATACTTCAGCAAATCGTGAGCCTCTAGGATTTACCTTAGGCGATGGAAATATGATTAAAGGCTTTGATACTGCTGTTGACGGTATGAAGCTAGGAGACAAGGTTACCGTAACGATTCCTGCTGCGGAGGCATACGGTGAGCGGAGAGATGATATGATGATCGATGTGCCAATTGCTCAAGTACCAGCTGATATTAAGCCGGAAGTCGGAATGTCTTTGACTCTTCAAGGAGGAAATGGCCAGCCTATGCCAGTTACGGTTGTTGGTGTAGATTCTGAAAAAATCACATTAGATGCAAATCACCAGCTAGCTGGTAAAGACTTGATCTTTGATATTGAGTTGGTGAAAGTCAACTAATAGCTCTCAATTGATAATGTACCAAAGGCCATTTCAGCAATGAAATGGCCTTTTTTTGATTTTTCTTTTAACCGAGCAGGATTTCGGTTTTTTACAGAGGAAGCGATGTAATGTAGCCCTGCTTCTTTGCAGCTGGACTTTGATAATTTTTGAAAATGTTGAATTCTGAAAGTTGAATAAAGAAAGATGGAGTAGTAAGACTGCTTTAGTTCAATACCTTTATCCAATCAGGAGTAGTATATAGATTTACTTTGTCTTTGAAAACGACTGCTAATCTTTCTTGTCCGATTTGAAGGTAAATTCCTCCTGGACTTTCCAGTTCAGCTAATGTCTTGGTTTCATTGGAAGTGAGAGATATTGCCACCAGCTTATTATCAGCGATCCAGAGGAGGTGCTCGTTGTAATAGCAAAGCTTATTGATTCCCTTGACTTGTATTTTTCGCATCAGGTTGCCCTGATTATCGAAGATAAAAACACCCGTTTGCGGCACATTCATAAACAAGCGATTCTTGAATTCTCTGATTTCAGTGACACTCAAATCGTTTGATTCCAGAATCAAATTAAGAGGCTGAGATTGAATAATCTGATTTCTTCTGAAATCCAATAATTTTAAATTCAGATCGGATTCATCCCATACCCAAACCATATTATTGTTTCCCAAAGTCGCTGCTTTCGCCAAGTTTATATCTGCTAAGAAGAAGCCTTTTTCTGCCAAAGGATTAAGGAATCTATCCAGGATTCTATACTCTTGCAGATCTGACGAAAAGCTAAAAATGTTCACTGTCCATGCAGCTTCCAGTTGATTTAATCGTCCCTGCCTAGCGGGAGAAAATAAGTTCACTTGCTTGCCATCTGCACTGAATAAATAAATGTCCCCTGAGATGGTGCTAGCGAATAACTGGTCTTTAGTATCGAAAGAGATTAAGTCTAGATTCTGGAGCGAAATCTCTGCGAGGGGATTTCCTAGCTTTTCCTCGGTTTGTGCCGAGGTAAAAAGCGGTACCAAGCTAATGATGAGAAGAATGAAGGCCCTCATTCTTCGAAGGAGGAAAGTTTAACTTCTTTGGAGGCAAAGGAAAGATAGGTGTTTTGCGTCACCCATTCTCCAAGATTGAAATAGGTGGAGTTTGTACCTACTTTGAGCTCAAGTGGTAAGTGTCTATGTCCGAAAATGTAGAAATCATGGTGCTTCTTTGCCTCCAGATCCTTGCAGTAAGTCCAAAGCCATTCATCTTCGCCAAGAAAGTGATTTTCGTCTTTTTCAGTATTGGAAATACGACTGTGTCCTGACCAGCTTTTAGCAAGTTTGACTCCTAAGTCGGGGTGAAGCCAACGAAATAACCACTGTGCTACTGGGTTTGTGAAGACTTTTTTTATGACTTTATAAGCCTTATCTCCAGGTCCTAAACCATCTCCATGACCTACCAATATAGATTTTCCTTCTACCTTCAGTTCAATAGGGTGAGTATAAACAGGTATTCCCATTTCTTGGGTGAAATAGTCCTTCATCCATAGATCATGATTTCCGGTGAAGAAAATAATAGGAATTCTGCGCTCTCTGAGTTGGTGGATTTTTGAAATAAAAGGAATAAAACCTTTAGGGATTACTTGCCCATACTCAAACCAAAAATCGAAGATATCACCCACTAAAAAGATTGCTGCAGCATCATCCGCAATGGTATCCAACCAGCGGATAATGCGTTTTTCACGCACTTTACTTTCAGCATCATTTGGAGCTCCAAGATGAAAATCTGATGCGAAATAGAGTTTTTTTCCATTCAGTGGAAAATCCAATGGGGGGGATTGCATAACTAAAGATAAACGAGCTGGAACAAAATAAAAAAGCCCCGAATGAATCGGGGCTAATATTATAAAATTCGATTATCAGAATTCGGCTCCGGTATAGGATCTACTAAAGGATCTGAAGATTCAGACTCGCTCTTCTCGTCTTTCGAGATCAAGTCTGGCTCCTTTGGCACATCTTTCTTATTCGTGAAGGCCTGATAAGTAGTTTCCTTGTCAAATGGTCTTTTACCAATTAGGCGCTCCAAATCTGCCTGGAATAAAATTTCTTTTTCCAAAAGCTCTTTTGCCAAAATATCTAATTCCTTGATTCTATGCGTAAGGAGGTCTTTCGTCCTATCATAAGCTGACTGAATCAATTTTCTTACTTCTTCATCGATTACCTCAGCTGTAGTTTCAGAGTAAGGCTTGGTCATTTTATAGCCATCTCCTTTAGAGTCATAGAAGGAAACGTTTCCAATTTTATCATTCATACCGTAAACTGACACGATAGAATAGGCCATCTTAGTAACACGCTCCAGATCACTTAATGCTCCGGTAGAAATTTTCTTAAAGATAATTTCTTCCGCAGCACGACCACCTAGAGTCATACACATCTCATCCATCAATTGCTCTGTTTGATATAGGAACTGTTCTTTTGGAAGGTATTGTGCATAACCCAGCGCGGCTACGCCACGAGGAACTATACTTACTTTGACCAATGGATCAGCATGCTCCAAAAACCAGCCTGCTACTGCGTGACCTGCTTCGTGGAATGCTACAATTTTCTTCTCCTCTGGAGAGATGATCTTATTTTTCTTTTCCAAACCACCAATCACACGATCGACGGCATCTTGGAAATCCTGCATATCTACAGCAGTTTTATTTCTCCTAGCAGCTATTAAAGCAGCTTCATTACACACGTTGGCTATTTCAGCCCCGGCAAAACCAGGTGTTTGTGCAGCGCATTTTTTCGGATCCACGTCATCAGCTGTTTTGATAGGCTTCAAGTGTACCTTGAAAATAGCTTCTCTTCCTACGATATCTGGCTTGTCTATAGAAATCTGTCTATCAAAACGACCTGGTCTCAACAATGCACTATCAAGTACATCAGGTCTGTTGGTTGCTGCCACTACGATTACTCCTGTGTCAGTTCCGAAACCGTCCATTTCTACCAAAAGAGAGTTAAGCGTATTCTCTCTTTCGTCATTAGAACCTGGCATTTGGCCTTTTCCTCTGGATCTACCAATGGCATCGATCTCATCAATAAAGATGATACAAGGCGCTTTCTCCTTGGCTTGCTTAAACAAGTCACGAACTCTGGCAGCACCTACACCTACGAACATCTCCACAAAATCAGAACCTGAAAGGGTAAAGAAAGGAACGCCAGCTTCACCGGCTACAGCTTTTGCAAGCAAAGTTTTACCTGTACCTGGAGGGCCTACTAGCAATGCACCTTTAGGTATTTTACCACCTAGCTTGGTGAATTTCCCTGGGTTTTGAAGGAATTCAACAATTTCCTGAACTTCTTCTTTTGCTTCATCTAGTCCTGCCACATTGTCAAAAGTAATTTTGACTTTGTTTTCAGCGTCGAATAACTGAGCTTTTGATTTACCTACATTAAAGATTTGTCCGCCTGGTCCTGAAGGTCCTGCCATCCGGCGCATCATAAACCAGAAAAGAACAAATAATAAAATCAGGAATCCAAAGCTGCTGAAATAGCTACCCCAGTTTTCTTCAGTTGCTACAGATAGCTCTATGCGGTTTTCCTGCGGAACTTCTTCTTTAAGTGTATCGAAATCCTGTGCAAATTTGTCTACAGAGGCTACTTCAAATGAATAGTGAGGGCCTTGAGGGTTAAAGAAAGTTGAATTGGACTCCAATTCAGTCTTATACTTATCGGTGGATAAAGCAGCAGTTTTAAGAGTCACATCTACACGCTCCATGTTTTTGACCATGGTTACTTTAGAGACATCGCCAGCTAAATACATGTCCTCAAATCTCTTTTGAGTAATGTCTACAACTGCATTTCTATTCTGAATCCAAGTAAGACCTAGTAGCACGGCAACAGCAGCGATTATCAGCCAAAGCTGAAAATTGGGTTTTTGAGGTGCCTTTGGGGTGAATTTTTTGTTTTTATTATTCTTAGTATCGCTCATTTCTTATAACGGTAATTTCATAAACTTAAGGTAAACGGAGGGTTAAGCTGAAAGTTTTTGGTATTTATCCAACTCGGGTGACTTTGGCATCCCCCCAAAGGTCTTCTAAACCATAAAATGATCTTTTATCTTTAAGGAAAATATGAGCCACAACGTTCACATAATCTACTAATATCCACTGACGGCTACTTTTCCCTTCACTTTTCCATGGATTTCCTTGACCAATTTTAAACACTTCCTCTTCAATAGAATCCGCTATAGCGTCTAATTGTGAGTCAGAATTTCCTGAGCATATAACAAAAAAATCAGTCACTGTGTTTTTGATATTTCTTAGATCCATTAAAACTATGTCGGAGGCCTTTTTTTCCTCCATTCCTTTAATGATTACTTTGCTCAGCTCTTCTGCTGTCATATTATTCATTTAATTTTGCAACGTCGCGTATAAAACATCCTTTTTAGACGAATTCAAAATTTATGTATAAAATTCTTGCCAACACGATTTTTTTAGGGAAAGATGTTCATTTCCTGCCAGAGTGTCACTCGACTAATGACACTGCACTCAATCTGGTCAGGACGGGTCAGGCAAGGGAAGGCAGCATTATAATATGCAACCACCAGACCAAAGGCAAAGGTCAGCGAGGAAATAGTTGGAGCTCGCAAGCTGGCAAGAACTTGACATTTTCCTTGATTCTAAGACCTGATTTCATGGATATTTCAGAGCAGTTTTACCTCAATATGGCAGTTTCAAATAGTATAAAGCAGATGCTTCAAAACTATGTGCCAAACATAGAAGTAAAGTGGCCAAATGATTTGATCGTGCCTGGGTTCGGAAAAATAGGTGGGATTTTAATTGAAAATACATTTTCAGGTAAAGAGTGGGAATTTGCTGTGGTTGGAATAGGGTTAAATATCAATCAGATAGATTTTCATTCGGCTAGTGCTTCTTCAATCAAGTCAATCACAGGAAGCGAGATTGCATTAGAAGAACTGTTTCGGCTTTTGATTACTCAAATCGAGCAAGGATACATTCAATTGAAGAAAGGAAAGTGGAAAGAAATCAAAAGTGAATACTTGATGAATCTGTACAGAAAAGAAATTTGGGCCAATTATTCTACAGATGGAGAACAATTCTCCGGAAAAATTGTTGGAATATCTGCAGATGGAAAATTGGAAATGGAGTTGGAAAATACAGAAATAGCTGTTTTTGGATTGAAAGAGATCTCCTTCCTATAGCCCCTTATAATTTTAGATTCCAAATATTAAGCGGTACCTTTGCGCAGGTTTTAAGTGAAATTAATACGTTAACTATCAATAATATGTCAGAAATAAAATCTGAAAAATTCATTCAATACAAGGTTAAAGATATTTCCTTGGCAGAGTATGGAAGAAAAGAAATCAAACTAGCTGAGGCAGAGATGCCTGGTTTGATGGCTTTACGTGAAGAGTATGGTACTTCTCAGCCACTGAAGGGTGCTAGAATTGCAGGTTGTCTTCACATGACTATACAGACTGCTGTATTGATCGAAACTTTGGTTGCTCTTGGAGCAGAGGTTACTTGGTCTTCTTGTAACATTTTTTCTACTCAAGATCATGCTGCTGCTGCTATTGCTGCTGCTGGTATTTCAGTTTATGCTTGGAAAGGCTTGAACGAAAAGGATTTTGATTGGTGTATCGAGCAAACTTTGTTTTTCGGCGAAGATCGTCAGCCTTTGAATATGATTTTGGATGATGGTGGTGACTTGACCAACATGGTTTTAGATCAGTACCCTGAGTTAGTTTCTGGCATCAAGGGTCTTTCGGAAGAGACTACTACCGGTGTTCATAGACTTTACGAAAGAATGAAGAAAGGTACTCTTCCAATGCCTGCTATCAATGTGAACGATTCTGTTACCAAATCTAAATTTGACAACAAATACGGATGTAAAGAATCTTTGGTAGATGCAATCAGAAGAGCTACTGATGTGATGATGGCTGGTAAAGTAGCTGTAGTTGGTGGATATGGTGATGTTGGAAAAGGTTCCGCTGCTTCTCTAAGAGGAGCTGGTGCAAGAGTTATTGTTACTGAAATTGATCCAATCTGTGCATTGCAAGCTGCAATGGATGGCTACGCAGTTAAGAAAATGACAGATGCAGTAAAAGAGGCCGACATTGTAGTCACTGCTACTGGAAACAAAAACATCATTACTGAAGAACATTTCAGATCGATGAGAGATAAAACCATCGTTTGTAACATCGGTCACTTCGATAATGAAATCGATATGGCTTGGTTGAATGGAACTTACGGTGACACTAAAATAGAGATCAAACCACAGGTAGATCTTTACAATGTAGATGGAAATGAAATTATTGTACTAGCTGAAGGTCGTTTAGTGAACTTGGGTTGTGCAACTGGCCACCCATCTTTCGTGATGTCAAACTCCTTTACTAATCAAGTGTTAGCTCAACTTGAACTTTGGAATAATACAGATGACTACCAGCCTGGAGTTTATGTATTGCCAAAGCATTTAGATGAAAAAGTTGCCGCTTTACACCTTGCTAAATTAGGTGTTGATCTAGAAGTTCTTTCTCAGGATCAAGCAGAATATATTGGAGTAACCGTTGAAGGTCCATTTAAGCCTGATTACTATAGATATTAATAGACTAATAGGTCAAAATGAAAGCCCTGATGAAAATCGGGGCTTTTTTTGTGATTACTTTTTTGGGTTTAAAAGTAGCTTTCTTCCGTCAGGCAACATGGTATTGGCGGCAACTTTGCATTCATCAACTAATACTTCATAGGTAGTTAAATAAGATACTTCCGAATTTCCCCCTCGAGATACAAACCAATTTTCTGCACCTACTTTAGGAAGGACTTCATTTTCTTGTAGGCAGTTTATAAATCGATTTACAGGGGCATTAATAGCTATTTCAAATTCTCTACCGACAGCATTTAAACCTGATAAGCTTCCAGTAGAACTAAAGCTGACCAATGAATCATTGACATATGCTTTGGTATGAGTAAATTTTCCGGAGAACTCTGTGCTGAGGTTAGTTTCTGTGCTTTCTATAAGATCATTAAATTCTTCCAGAACCTCGTCGGAACCATTTCTAGTAAAAGTTCTAATTCCCTCTATTTTTTTTGAGCCAAAGTGATAATCGTCATAAGTTAAAGTCCATTGGTTTATAGAGTTAGCTAAGGAGTCTTCAAATTTGATGGTCAATTTCCCACTTCTACTGTATTCCCCTGATTGAGTACAAGTACTGCCGGCCAAAAAATCTAACGTTACTACCTTCCTTACTTGGTCCAAGTGAATTGCTGGACAACCTGGTAAATTAAGTGAATCTACCTGTTGATATTCCTTCCAAGTAATCATTGCAAAATATAGGCTTTCATTCCAGTCCTTAGAAATACTGAACAATTGAGATGCTTCCGTGGGTAAATCTGTCTGGATAACTTTTTCCTCATCTTCCGCACAACTCATCAAAATTGGAACTAGTACAATCAGTCCGAAAATAGATCTTTTCATTAGATGGTGATTAAAAATATTAGCGTTGGTTTACTATTCGTCCTTCAATTACCACGCCGAAATAACTATCTTGGAACTCGACGATAAACCACAAATTTATGATTTTAGCAGAAGGAATGCTCAAACCAGGAGCATTGAAAGGCAAAAATATTATTGTAACTGGAGGAGGAACAGGGCTAGGCAGATCGATGGGAGAGTATTTTTTAGAACTTGGAGCCAACCTGGTAATCACATCTAGAAAGCTTGATGTACTGCAGGAAACAGCTAAAGAAATGATGGCTGCAAAAGGAGGGAAGGTAATTTCATTAGCTTGTGATGTTAGGGGAATTGATCAAGTGGAAGCTATGTGGAAGGATGCTACTGAGCAGCTGGGGCAAATTCATGTGGTATTGAACAACGCTGCTGGGAATTTTATTAGCCCTACCGAGCGATTATCAACAAATGCATTTAATACTGTCTTGGATATTGTTTTAAAAGGTACTTCCCAAGTCACCTTAACTGCTGGTAAAGATTGGATTGCAAAAAAGCAATCAGGCACTTTTCTCAATATTGTCACTACTTACGCTTGGACTGGATCAGGCTATGTTGTTCCATCTGCTGCTGCTAAAGCCGGTGTGTTAGCCATGACTCGTTCTCTGGCTGTTGAATGGGCTAAGTACGGGATTCGATCAAACGCAATCGCTCCTGGGCCATTCCCTACAGAAGGAGCTTGGAGTCGCCTACTTCCTGGTGATTTGGTGAAAAAATTTGATCCGGCTAAGAAAGTGCCAATTGGTAGAGTTGGTGAACACCAGGAGCTAGCTAATCTAGCAGCTTACTTGGTGTCAGATTATTCTAGCTACGTAAATGGAGAGGTAATGACAATAGATGGAGGTGAATGGCTAAAAGGGGCAGGTGAGTTCAATAATTTGGATCAAATACCTGAAGAAATGTGGGATATGATGGAAGCCTCTAGAGGAAAAAAGTGATGAGCCCCAAAGTGATTTGGGGCTATCTGAAAGCAAAATGGAAGATCAGGAAACTTTAAGTTCCTGATCTTTTCTATTTAAAATGGAGAAGAATTTGATTCGTTTGATAAATCATTTTCAATTGACTTATTTTTTTGAACCGATTCCTTGATACTTTTCTTAAGCGATTGATCCAATAATTTTGTTTCTTTTTTGATGAGCTGCACTAGTCTTTTGGATTCGTTGTTTTGTGGTTCACTATCCAATATTTCGAGGATTCCTAAGATATTTGCCACTCTAGCTCTAAGCGTGTGAGACTGTTCAAATGCAAGTTCTTTCAGGAAGTAGTGATGCTCCTTTAGCCATATTTCTTGTTTCTTTCTATCTGAAATATCCAAAATACAACCTAAGATTTTGGTCGGGTGTCCAGTATTCGACCATTCGATCGTCTTACCAAACCCCAAAGCCCAGATTGTTTGATTTGATTTTTGGTTAATCCTAAATTCCTTCTTGAAAGGCAGATTACCTGCAGTCTTAAAATGAATTCCTAAATCATTTAATAAGTTTGGGAAGTCCTCAGGATGGATGTGTTTTTGCCATGAAATAGGAGTGTTACCCTTTAATTCATCTTGGGTATATCCGAGCATTTGGCCCAGTCCCTTGCTTATGTTATCTCCCTTTTTAGACACGTCGAACTCCCAAAAACCGAGTAACTTATCCTCTAAAATACTGTCAATAATTTCTTTTCCCTCGCTTGTGGCACTATCAAAAAAATCGCCTAAGCCTAAATTATAAGGCATTGGCTGGGAAACTGGATGTCCTATCCCTAAGCAAGTGCCATAATCTTCAGTAATAAAAAAGAATTCCCATTTGGTGTCAACCAAATCACCTTCAGGATGCTCGATCTTTTGAAGGTCAACAGTAAAAGATTGGTGAGAGTTTTTCCAAGCTTTTATTCTCTGGCTCTCATATTTGCCCCAATTAGAGGCAGCAAAGCAATCAGAAAAAAAGATTGGTTTTTCTTTATTGTCGAAAAAAGTCGGTACTGGGCCTATGCTAGAATCCGATGTGATGACCCGCCCAGTCTTTTCTAGCGTAACCTGTAGAAAGTACTCGGATACTACAGCTAGCTGACTGAAACCCTGAATAGCATCGTAATCATTCATCTTGTAAATTTAAAGAATCTCCATTTGATTTTCTTTAAAATACATATATAATTATTTGAAATACATAAAAATATATTTAATCAGTGAATTGGCTGACCGGTATTGAGTAGTGTTCTGTTTTTTGAGCTTATGTGTAGGAATTGCATTTGACTAAGGAACTCCTGATGTTTTCCCTTTTGCCGATACTTTCCGAAGAGTGGCGACCCTTGATAACTTATTGCACTCTCCTAAGCCGGAATTCGTAATTGTGTTTTCTATTTTTTGGCATAAAAATACCCCCAATAAGTGTCTTACTTTTTGGGGGCAAATCAAATTCCGCGATCTTTTTTGTTCTATAGTTGTAAATTATTATTCTTCGTTTTGAGTAACTTCTGAAACCGGTCTGAAATTCCCTTCAGGCAATTGATCAGCTACTTCGTCCCGCTCAAAAGGGAATACTTCTATAATAGGACTTTCTACAATATCAGGTACTCTGAAGCTCACAAGCATATTGCCTAGACTTTCTTGAATTCTATCGTAGGCTTCTTTTACATCGTTAGCAGTTACGATCATGTATTGTGTCACTTTTTTCTCTTTGCCACTTTCTCCGTCTGCCACCATATAGGATATTTTGCATTTGTGCCAAATGTCAGCATCCTCATAAAAGAAAACATCTACAATATTACTTTTACTTATTCCAGTAACTTGAAAATCTCCTCTAATCTGAGATGCCAGCCTATCATATAGAATTGCTTCTGCTTCTGTAAATGATACCGCATCAACTAGATATGCCTCGGAAATATTTTTAAGCAAACCCTGCTCATTCTCCTTTGCATATTTGACTTTGCATAAAAACCAAGTTCTCATAATTCTTTCTGTTTGAGCTTCGAAGGTAAAATATATCCTTTGAAGCGCAAGTGTGTTTTCGGCAAAAGCAACAGCTTGAATGGTATGGGGATTAGTAACTCCTTGATTTTCAAACCAATTTATTTGTCAGATAATATGCTCTTCATAAACCAAAATTGGATTCATGAAAAGATTGTGGAGAGTAAAAGAAAAGCAGTAAATTATCGCAAAACGAATACAATGCGGGATAAAATCTGGTACAGCTTTCCAGTCCAATTACTATTACTTCATCTAAGAAAAAACCTGAGTCTTGTACTTATTTGGATTTTATTGATGGGAGTTATTTTGGAATACTTCGGTGTCATGTTGGGGATTCCGTTTCTTTTCCTAGATCCTGAATATCTGCATCAGGTTTCTTGGGTGAGCTTTTTTTTGATGGGAATTGGTTTTGCGGTTTTGACTATGGCTTTTCATATGTCCACTTACATTATGGATGGAAGGCATTTTCCCTTTTTAGCAATTGTGAATAAGCCGTTTATCCACTACTGCGTGAATAATGGAATCATCCCTTTTATTTTTTATGTGGTGTATATTTTAAGGTTTATAGATTTCCAGCTAGGTAACAACCTTGCCAATGACTGGGAGGTATTATATTATTTTTTCGGGTTTTTGGCTGGCAGTGTAGTTACCTACGCTGTCATATTTGGGTATTTTGCTTTTACTAACAAGGATTTCTTCATCCTATTTGCTGGGACGGTTGACAAAAGACTTCGTAAAGTAAGGCTGACACGAGCAAATGTAATCAGCCAATATAAGGAGCTGAAAACTCAAAAATACAAGGTTTTGTATTACTTGAATCTTCACCTCAAGCCCGAGAAGGTCAGACCGGATATCTCAAGATTTGAGGGAACAAAGATACTAAGGGTATTTGATCAGAATCATCTGAACCTCTTTGTAATCCAAGTATTCTTGATCCTCTTTGTCTTATTTTTAGGGTTTTTCAAAGAGAATCCTTTTCTCCAATTACCCGCAGCGATGAGTGCTACGCTGTTGTTTGCCATTTTGGTCATGTTGGTAGGGGCTGTTAGTTTTTGGCTAAGGAGATGGGCTACTTTTGCTGTATTTTCCTTTATTATTCTAGCTAATTATTTCAGTAATTTCAATTTTCTCAATCGTCCGCATGAAGCATATGGACTAGATTATTCAGTGCCTCCTGTTACGTACAGCCTTGCTCACATGGATAGTCTTTTGAGTCCTGAACTGGTAAAAAAGGATAGGGAAAACGTCCTTAACATTCTCAATAATTGGAAAGCAAAATTTCCTAATGAGAGAAAGCCTAAAATGGTAATGGTAGCCTCAAGCGGAGGTGGTCAGCGGTCAGCATTGTGGACAGTTAAAGTTTTGCAGAGTATGTATGGGATAGATGAAGGAGAGGTTTTAAAACATACAGAACTTTTTACAGGTGCTTCGGGTGGAGTAATAGGTGAGGCTTTTTTTAGAGAGGTTTATCTCAGGTCATTAACCGATCCTTCCGTAAATCCACTAGATGAAAAGTACCTAGATCAAATATCCGCTGATAATCTTAATCCGATCATTTTTACCCTGCTGGTTAATGACTTGTTGATACGAAATCAAAATTTTCACTATAATGGGCATAAGTATCTAAAAGACAGGGGTTATGCTTTCGAAAATCAGTTGAACCAGAATACAGAAGGGATTCTGGATAAACCGATTTCTGCATACGAAGAACCTGAGTTTTCCGGCAGTATTCCCTTGCTTCCCGTGACTACTTTGATAACAAATGATGGTAGAAAGCTTGTGATTTCGCCACATTCTATGTCGTTTTTTGGAACATCGATGCTAGGTAAACTTGGTATGGATGAGAAGAAGCAGTCGATTGATTTCCTTCGTTTCTTTCAGGAACATGACTCAGAGAATCTAAGGTTTCTAACTGCCTTGAGGATGAGCGCAACTTTTCCATTTATTACGCCTAATATAGAATTGCCTTCAAATCCCGTCATGGAAACTATGGATACCGGGTTGTCAGATAATTTTGGTATTCAGGATGCTCTCCGCTTTATGTACGTTTTCCAATCCTGGATCAAGGAGAATACAGGAGGAGTAGTTTTGGTGACTATACGAGATTCTGAGAAAATCACAGAGATTGCTCCTAGCTTTCCTCCAAGGATCTTTGAGAAGGTATTTACTCCTTTGAAGAATATTTATGCGAATTGGGATAATGTGCAAACGATTCAAAATGAAGTACTTTTTAATTATATGGTAGAGTCTATGCCTTTTAATCTTGAAAAAATAGAGTTTGAATATGCACCGGAGAAGGTACAAGTGGAGGAATTGACAGAAAGTCAGGAGACAATGCAGCGTGCATCTTTGAACTGGAGATTGACTGCAAGAGAGAAGAAATCAATCTTGGAAAGTGTCTATACACTGAAAAACCAAAGTTCTCTTAATAGATTAAAAGAGCTCTTTACCAGAAATCCTATCGAAATGGCAGATAGTGTTGCTGTGGAAGAGCTCCTTTCTCAATAAGCTAGTCCCCACTTTTTGTAGATAAAATGCATTAACCATGCTGGACCAATCAGCAAAAATTGAAGGTCTTTGAGAAATGTAGGTTTTTTGCCCTCAATCTTATGACCATAAAACTGCATGATCCAGGCTAGAATAAACACGCCAAGGCTAACCATCCATAGCTTCCCTGGTAAATACAGATCTATAAAATTTGCCAATGCTAAACATACAGCAGAGAAAAGAAACATGCCTAAGGTAAGTGGGATAGAAAGCATGAAGTAATAAATCAACACTAGCACTAATACTACCGTCGCCCAATTGGCAAAATTTTCAAGGAATGGAAGAAGACTAGGTAGCGGCTCCGAGGGTATGCTAAAAATAAGCCCAACAATACTAAAAAAAATAGCAGGTACACAAACCCAATGGATAAGCTTATTGGTCATGTTTTGATGACTCTGACCATATTCTTGGAATAACTCATCGATCTTTCTCATGGTATTTTGGGATTATATCGCTTAGATTGAATTAAAATACTAAATCTATTTTAATTCCTTTTTCTTAAAATCGAAATGTTCAGTTATTGGGAGAAAAAACACTTTCTTAAATACGATCTTATTGTGGTAGGGTCTGGATTTGTCGGCTTGTCAACTGCTATACATTATAAGGTAAACCACCCCAAGTCCAACATACTTGTATTAGAGCGTGGAGTATTTCCAACTGGTGCAAGCACTAAAAATGCTGGTTTCGCCTGCTTTGGGAGTTTGACGGAGATATTGGATGATTTTTGGAGTATGCCCCAAGATGAAATTCTTGCTCTTGTGGAGCGCAGATATAAAGGTCTTAAGGCGATTGGTAAGCAGTTTGGAGAAAAAAACCTTGGGTATGTACACTCAAATGGATATGAACTGTTGGATGAGACCCAACGAGAGGCGTTAGATCAGATGGGGTCAGTGAATAAAATTCTCAAGCCAATATTTAATGAAGATGTTTTTTCGCTTATTAAGAATCCAGGGAAAATGGGTTTTACTGATCAAATCAACTTTATCGTCAAAAATAAATTTGAGGGAGAACTCGACCCTGGGATGTACATGACATCGCTTTGGAAATTAGCCCAAGAGGTAGGGATCAGAATATTAACAGGAGTTTCAGTTTATGAAATACAGAAAGATGATGGAATAGTCTTGGCAGAAGATGGTGCAGGCGAAATTAACTTGGAGTTTAAGGCCAATAAAATTGCGATTTGCACCAATGCCTTTACTAAAAAACTTTTGCCAGATTCAGACATTCAGCCTGGTAGAGGATTGATCCTTTTATCTAAACCTTTGGATTTCAAAATCCCATGGAAAGGAACTTTTCATATGGATAAAGGCTATGTTTATTTTCGTCAGATTGACGGGCGACTTCTTTTAGGCGGAGCAAGGAATAAGGATTTTGAAGGCGAAAAAAGCACTGATTTTGAAGTTAATCCCAAAATTAAATCTCACTTGGAAAAATTGGCAACTGAAGTAATATTTCCAAGTAAAAGGATTACATGGGATATGGAATGGACTGGAATAATGGCTTTTGGCAAAATTAAATCTCCTATTATTCAACAGGTAGGTACTAATACTGTTGCTGCAGTTCGATTAGGCGGAATGGGTGTGGCTATTGGTTGGCAAGTTGGAAAGGAGCTTTCTGCTCTTTTGTCCAAGATGTAATTAATATTTTTTCATTAGATTCAACTCCTTAATCCACCAAACCCTTATTGATGCAAGGTTTTAACCGTTCTCCAAAAGTTTTTGACGCACTAATTCCCCTGGTTTTTTTGATCGTCCTATTGGTATTGAATATTCAAGTTTTTGGCACAGATGGGCTTTCAGGATCCAACCAAATAGTTCTTATACTATCTTCTATGGTGGCTGCTTTGGTAGCTATTTTCCGCTTAGGATACAGTTGGGAAACGCTACAGGATGGAGCGATCAAAAGCATCAGTTCTGCCATGTCCAGTATTTTGATTCTCTTTCTGATAGGAGCATTGGCTGGTACATGGTTATTAAGTGGGATTGTTCCAGCGATGATTTATTATGGGCTCCAGATATTAAGCCCGGCGATATTTTTGGTGGCAGCCTGTATTGTAAGTGCTATCGTTTCTGTGGCAACAGGAAGTAGTTGGACCACCGTTGCTACTGTTGGAGTCGCTTTACTTGGAATAGGGAAAGCTTTAGGGTTTGAAGAAGGGATAATAGCAGGAGCTATTATTTCTGGTGCTTATTTCGGTGATAAAATGTCCCCACTTTCAGATACAACTAATCTTGCACCGGCCATGGCAGGGACAGATTTGTTTACCCATATTCGGTACATGGCGAAAACCACCATTCCTTCAATTACGATCACGATCATCATCTTTATTGTGATCGGGTTGAATTATGAGGTAAGTGGAGAAGTAAATAATGTGCAGGCTATTTCGAATGTAATTCTTGAGAAATTCAATGTTAGTGCTTGGTTATTTATCGTTCCAGTTGTGGTGATAGTCATGATTATCAAAAAAATCCCTGCAATCCCAGCTCTTCTTGCAGGAGCGCTTTTGGGAGGTCTTTTTGCAGTGATTTTCCAACCAGAGATCATTCGGCTGATTGCTGACGAAAATGCCTCATACGCCTACCAAAGCTTCAAGGCAGTGATGATGTCTCTTTACGGAGAAATCAGTATTTCGACTACAAATGATGTGGTGAATGAATTACTTGTCACGAGCGGTATGGCTGGCATGATGTACACTATATGGTTGATTATCGCAGCCATGGTATTTGGCGGAATAATGGAAGAAAGTGGCATGCTACGCGTTTTGGCAGAAGCAGTCATCCAAAAAGTACACAGCATTGGATCACTTATCGCATCCACGGTTGCTACTTGCGTATTCTTTAATATCACTACTTCAGATCAGTATCTAGCTATTTTGGTTCCTGGCAGAATGTATGCAGATGTCTATAAAAAGCGAGGATTGGCACCTGAAAACCTCAGCAGAACGCTAGAAGATTCAGGCACAGTAACCTCCGTTTTAGTACCTTGGAATACCTGTGGAGCTACACAAGCCTCGGTATTGGGAGTGGCTACTTTGGTCTATGCTCCCTATTGCTTTTTTAATATTATTAGTCCCTTTATGACCATTCTATATGGATATTTCAAAATAGGGATCACCTATTACGATGAAGTAGAAGAAGAAAAGTTGGTATGATTCCATTTAAGATTACAAAAGAAGAAGTAAATGCCCTTCCACTGGGACAGTTTGAGGGTGAAATGTTTTTAATCGATAAAATTGAAGATGTTGAGGAAGTAGCCGAATTCCTGGTTCAGCAACGTGTCATTGGTTTTGATACGGAGACCAAGCCAGCTTTCAAAAAGGGAGTAACAAACCAAGTTTCCCTGCTACAATTGTCCACTTCTACACAAGCTTTTCTTTTTAGATTGAATGAAATAGGCTTTCCAGATTCTCTTCGGAATATTCTGGAAAAAGAGAGTATTGTGAAAGTGGGTGCTGCCGTTCATGACGACATCAAAGGCTTAGCAAAATTGACAGATTCATTTTATGCCAATTCATTTTTTGATCTGAATGATGAGTTGAAAAGGGTTGGATTTATCAATATCGGCGTGAGAAATCTATGTGCAATGGTGTTAGGAATCCGTATTTCCAAGTCTGAGCAAGTATCCAATTGGGAGGCAGAAAAGCTGACGATTAAGCAGCAGCGCTATGCAGCTACAGATGCTTGGGGATGTTTGGAAATATTCAAAAAACTTAAGTCTGAAGGGTATTTGGATGAATTGTTTAAATAAGGGTTAGCTCCAAATCTTCGATTTCTTCAAAGGAATAAATAATCAGCTCCTCTAAACCCTTTCTGAATTCTAACTTCATCTCGCAGTCCAAAGTCATTTCTTGAGTTAGAATCTGAATATCATGTGTTTTGATGACCTTCATGACGTCATTCATCACAGGATATGGAAATTGAACGGTAATGGAAGTTTTCACCTGCTCTTCTATAATTTCATTTTCCTCTATCGCTAGCGCAGCCGAGGTTTTATAAGCTTGAATTAAACCCCCCATTCCCAGTTTTGTCCCTCCAAAATAACGAACCACAACGATTAGGATGTTTGTCAGATTATTTGATCTGATTTGTCCCAAAATGGGATCTCCAGCAGAGTGGTTTGGCTCTCCATCGTCATTCGTTCGAAACTGCTCTGCATCCTTTCCAAGTGCCCATGCAAAACAATGATGCCTAGCATCATAATATTTTTTGCGAAGCTCAGCCAGGTAATTTTTAATCTCCTCTTCATTTTTTACCGGAAATGAAAAATAGAAAAACTTACTGCTTCTATCCTTGTATAGGCCTTCAGAAGTTCTGGAAACAGTTAAAAACGTATCTTCGAAGGCTGACTCGTCGCCGAGGTCTGACATGTATTTCTTAAAGTTGATGTGCAGCGAATTTATAAAATTAACAAATGGGTAACAGGTTATCCATCTGAAATAACTTACTTTTATCTGGAGGAAAAAGATCGAAATGCCTGAATCCATTATTTCAAAATCACCCTATACTTTAACTCTTCCTGGGAATTCCACTGAAACGGGAAGCCTTACCTTTTGGGAGAATTTGGAACTCTTCCCTAAAGGAATTCAGCGATGTTTCTGGATATCCGGTGTAAAGGAAGGAGAGACTCGCGGAAATCATGCACATTGGCAAGAATCACAAGTGGTAGTAGCGGTGGCAGGAAAGGTTTTTCTGGAAATTCATTCGGTACAAGGCGAAACATTTAAGTTCGAGTTAAGTTCTCCAGCGCAAGCCGTTTTTATCCCTCCTTTAAATTGGTTAGTTGCCAGATTAACTCCTGACGCAGTGTTGCTTGGAATGTCAGACCAGGCTTTTTCAGAAGATGATTACATCAGAGACCTAGATTATTTTGGAAAGCTTCAAAAAGGAAATAAATGATTCTCACGAGCTTCGGGTTGTTTCCTCTTTGATAGAGGGAAAAGACTATTTTCTAGGCAATTTACCATTTGAAAACTTTCAGGATCAACTTGATTTTATCTGGGAAAAAAAGCAAAAGACTAAGGCTCTTATCACTTTTGCAATCACCAAAACCGGCGAAGCTATATCCCTTCCCATGTCACCTTTTGGTGGTTTTTGGATAGTTGATAGCTCTAGTTCAGCATCGTTAGAGTCTTTTATAGAGGCTATTGTTGCGGAATTGATTCACAGAGGTATAAAATCAATTGCTATATCCCAAGCCCCAAAACCTTACGAGCCGCAGACTGATTTGATAAATTACCTGCTAGTCAAATGTGGTTTTGAGCAGGAAAACGTGTTAAGTCATCAATTTTTTTTAGGAAAAAAGAAAATTAAAAAACTGACTCAAAAGGCATCCCCCAAGCTCCAGTCTAAGCGAAAAATATCAGATATTAAAGTCGGTCATTCCTCTATTTCCAACTTTGGCTTTTTAAAAGAGATTAAATCATGGAACACTCAGAAAGGTTATGATATTACACTTGATGACAATAGAATTGTACAGCAAGTATCCGAGTATCCAAATCGTTATTTTCTGATCACTTTAAGTAAAAATGGCGAGGCAATTGGATATTCACTTGTTGTAAAATTGACGAGTAATTCCTTGTATTATTTTCTCTCTGCGATCAATCCTAAAATTCCAGTAAAGAATGGAGGTGAATTGATTTTGACAGAGCTTTTTCAGGTTGCTGTAGAGCAAAAAGTAGATTTTATTGACTTAGGTTCTTCAGATCTTCATGATGGGGTAAATCACAAATTGATGTTTTTTAAATCCCGCTTTTCGAATGATATCAGTAATAAAATCACTTGGGTGAAAAAGCTGTAATATGAATAAAACTGATCAGGTCACTATTATTTGTATTGCTTTCAACCATGAGAGATGGATTCAAAAGGCCTTAGTAAGTGTGGCTCTTCAAGATTATGAGTACGCTGAATTGATCGTAGTAGATAATGGAAGTAAGGATAATACACCTGCAATTATCAAGGAATGGGTAACGAATAATTCTGAGCGAATTCCAGTTAAAGCAATTTACAAGCATGAATCTATACCTTATTGCCAGCTTTTTAATGAAGTTTTGAATCAGGTTGAAAGCCAGTTTGTAGTTGATTTATCTGGGGATGATTTTTTGTACGAAAATCATCTTTCTGCCTCTATAGACAGATTGAAGTTATTCCCGTCAGCCGCATTTGTATTTTCTGATGCTAAAATTTTAGATGAAAATGGAAAAGAAGCTTCATTTTATGAACTTGAGGATTACAAGGAGTTACAAAAGCTAACGCTAGAGAATAAAATGTATGAAAATCTTATCCGTAAAAGTTATATATCAGCTCCTACGGTAGTTTTTAATGCAAAAATTCTGAAAGAAGCTGGTGGATATGATGCCACGCTTTCCTATGAAGATTTCGATGTTCAATTACGATTGTCCAGAGATTTCCCAATCATATTTTCGGACCATATTGGTGTTCTTAAGCGCAAGCATGAGAACTCGCTTTCTGCCTGCCAATATCAGCGTTACCAATCCAAAATGCTTCCAAGTACTCTTCGGGTTTGTGAAAAAATAAAGGAAATGAATAGAAGTCCGAAAGAGGATGAGGCGTTGAAAAGTAGGTTATTATTTGAGTTAAAACATGCGCTATGGTCAGCGAATTTTGAGTCCGCAAAAGGCTTTGCAAAGCTTGCCGCTGAAATGAATGTCAAAGGAATCGAATTCAGCTTGTATAAGCTATGGATTTGGACTGATTTAGATATTTCATGGTTGTATGTAAAACTTACCTGATCAACCCACTACAACCTCAATAAATGGCGGGTTGCTGAAGTATTTTTTTCCAACTTCCTTTATGTCTTCCGAAGTAAATTCCTTCAAGAATGCCAATTTTTGAGCGTAATAATCGAAATTCATTCCAGAGTGATGAACAGCTTTGAATCTATCAATTAAGTCAAATGAAGTACTGAATTGCTTTAGCATTTGTCCGATTAGATAGTTTCGAACTACCTCCAATTCATCTGAGTTGATTCCATCTTCTGTCAAGTTTCTAATTTCATGGTAGATTTCTTCTAACACGTCTAGGTAAAATTCTTTTTGGACATCAGCTGCTATTACCCAATAATGAGAATCTCCAATTTCGGCTAGTGAAGAAAAAATGCCATAGGTGTGACCTTTGTCTTCGCGGATATTTTTTACCAGTCGCGAGCCAAAATAACCACCCAAAATAGTATTGAACACTGAAAGTGCAACGAAGTCAGGGTGATTCTGGGGGATAGACCAGTTTCCTATACGAATACTGCTTTGTACAGATTTATCCCGTGGCTCTGTGACTGCCAAAAGGGTATTAACACCAGGTAAAAGTACGGGCTCCACTGCTGCTCGATTTGGTAGCTCCCCAAGTAACTTACTTATGGTATCAAGCTCTTCTGAATCAAAATCTCCTGTCACGAAAATTTCTAAATCTTGCCAAAGCATGGTGTTATAGTAAGAAACCAGGTGATCTCTTGAGATGCTTTCAACATGGCTTTCCTTAATTTCTACGCCATAGGGGTGATGAGCTCCAAAGAGACATTTTCTAAATACTTGATTCGCTCTTGAAGCTGTTTTTTCCTTTTCTAATTTGATGCTGAGTTTTCTTTGAGACTGGCGTTTTTCCAGCATATCCTGTGGAAATGTAGCTTCAGTAAACAAGGATATAAATTCTTGTAAAACGATGGGAAGATGTTTTTTGGTAGACAAAAGCCCTAAACCTTCCTGAGAAAAAGTTAGAATTGGGTGAACTTCAGATGCATAAAAATCAAAGAACTCAGCTATTTCACTAGCAGTTTTAGTTTTTGATCCTTCCTGTAGCATTTGAAGAGTGAATGAGGAAACAAGCGTTTGCTCAAGCGGAAGTGAAGCTCGTTGACCTCTGCATAGTACATCAATTTTAGCTGCCTCTAAACCTGGAGTGGGGATATAAAATAACTTAGCACCATTGGAAAGTTTAAGTTCCAATGGAGGCAATAGTTCAAAATCCTCTGGAACGTTAAATTCCGGAGCCTTCGACCTGTCTAAAACCATTTTTAATTGGGAATATTATACATCAAAGAGAATCGTAATGTCTCTGCGAGTGGGTGATTTTGTTGTTGGGGTACTAGGTAAGAGAAGTCAAATCCAAGCTTCGTCAAGTCGAAACCTACTCCCATTGTGAAGTATTTGCGGCCGCCTTTATTTGGATTTTCATAAAAATATCCGGTACGTAAAGAAAACTTATCATCGTAGTTATACTCAACTCCGAATGAAATCGTAATCTCCTGCATTTCTTCAGAAAATCCTCCTGGAGCATCTGCAAATGAGCCAAACATTCCTGAAATAAGTGGACGATTTGGGTCTTTACCGTTTCCAGGTTCTATAATAAGATTTCCATTTTCATCTGTTTCCAACGTCCCATCCTCATTGGTCGCATAGATTGGCGGAGTTGGAACTAATAGTTTATTGAGGTCTAAAGCAAAAGTCAAGGTGTTTACGGCATCAAGATCTATAGAATAGGCAGTACCTACTTTTAAATTGGTAGGAATGTAATCTAAATCATCAGCTGAGTTGTAGGTGATTTTCGGGCCAATATTCGTGATACTAAGTCCCCAAGAGAAGTTTGCATCTTTCGCTCCAGCGAAAATTGGTTTAGAATAATAAAGGCCAACATCGGTTCCGACGCTAATACCTGGTTTAGCTTCATTGCCACCTACAGATGAGATATTTCCAGAAAGATTAGAATAGATAAATCGGGCAGATATCCCTAAACCTAAGTTTGATGAAAGTTTTCTTGAGTAGGTCCCACCAATCGCTATATCTCTTGGATTAAACTCACCTAGTGGGTTACCTCGTCCATCTGTCAATTGGATGTCACCCATATTGAAGTAACGTAGGTCAAATCCAAATGCTGAAACTTCATCAATTTTAAAATACCCGGTCAGGTAACTTAAAGACATGTCATTGACAAGCTTACCAAGCCATGGGGAATAGGAGAGTGAAAACCCCATATCATCTTCAACGAATGCTAGTCCTCCAGCATTCCAATGTGCGGAACTACCGTCAGGTGACATGGCAACACCCGCATCTCCCATAGCCGAGTGTCTGGAGTCTGGAGCAAAATTCAAAAAAGGAACAGCCGTAGTTATCACTCGTCGATCAGGATCCTGACCAGAAATGATAGTGCTGTTCTGTGCATACACAGATAAAGTAGCCAGGGTAAAAACTGCTATAAGTAGGTTTTTCCTTTTACTAATGGCTATTTTTTTCATTGAATTAATATTAGTCCGCTTACTGAATCAACAGAATTATCAAACTCTGATTGAAGCGTTAGTTTGTAAATATAAGTTCCTTTTGCTGGATATTTGGTTTGGTTTTGTAAAAAAAACCAAACCAAATCATCTATTTGAGCATTGGCCTTCACTAAACGTTCACTTTCGGTAAATAGTGTCTTGCCATCTGTTTGGAAAATAGCAAGCGTAAGAATTAAATTTTCACCCGGTTGATTATGTTCAAGCTCAAAACGACTCTCAATTACTGCTGGGTTGGGATAAGTTTTGTGACTAAGTATTCTTAATTTATCACTTCCATCTACTGTAATCTCCTCATTAAATACACTCCCGTTTCCTAAGTTATCCCATGCGCGTATAGTTACCAAATTCTTTCCTTCTTTTAAGTCTTTTAATACAAACGTCACTTTACCTGATTTGTATGTGCTATTTTCTGAGGTGAAATAATCATTTAATAGTTCAGGCGCTTTATCATTTATTTGAACAATTAGATTTTCTGCAGGCAGAAATCCAGAAATGTTTATACCGCTTGAATCTGAAAATGTTGCTTCCATTCTAATTGTTTTGGAAGGGAATATAAAAGGGGATTCACCTTTCCCACCAAAGGCAGCAGTGATCGTTGGGCCTTCTGTGTCCCCAAGTGGTGCGCTGGAAGTACCCCCAATTACAATTGGACTAAATCCATAAGCTTCCCAATTTTGACTCGTATTTTCCCCAAGAATTCGAACTTTTCCTTCTCCAAAATCTATATTTATATTTTTAGGGATAATCATACTTCCTTTGATTTTTCCAGCGACTATTTTACCCTTTCCCTTAAAAATCAAATTTTCAGTTATTTCATATTCGATAGGATTACTTTCGTCTCCCAAAGTTTTGTCTGTTATCGGTTTGTCATGTAGTTCTACTGTATAAACACCTTCGAAAGCAGTAGAAACCCCGCCAGTATTCGGATTAATTACTTCTGCTTCAAAGTCTACTACTTGAAGTGCAGAAAGAGTGTCTAGGATAGTTTGGTTTTCGGGATTTTTAAAAGAGGTAAACTCAATTTGAAATTCCGGACTTGCCAGCTTCATGCTGGGATCAGCTAAAAGGCTAAAATTTCTGTTAAGTGCTCCATTTAAACTTTTGTTTTTTGTATTTCTGAAGATGCTTCCCAGATCTTGGTAGTGCTCATCTTCGAGTTTGAAAACCTCTTTAAAAAAGGCGTCATTTAATGAGAAATTCACACTGCTAAAGACAGGTCTTCCCGTGGTCAAAAGTCCAATTGCACCTTTATTTGTAGCGGTCAAAAGCTCCTCCGCTGCAGATCTCAAAAATGGGCTGTCATGTATACCAAATTGGCAAGTAGCCGTAACCCACAATGCTAGTTTCTCCTGTTTTGCCCAATTTGAAATGTCTGAAGTCAGAAATATTTCCTCAGCGGTTAGTGTGGTTTCATTGCCATGGCCAATAAAATTGAGGAGTAAAGTTCCTTTTTGGAGCGTTTCCTCTAAGGCAGTTTTTGCCTGTGGAGAAGTCTGTCTTTCTCCGCTTTTTTCCTGTTCAAACCGGTCTAGATATAATTTCTGCTGCTTGAAGTCCTTGTGATTTTCATTTAAAAAAGAAGCATGAGCTTCAGAATCGCGTAAGTGAATATTGTTATCCCCATCATCTGCAAAGAAGGTTACTGTTTTTTTCCAGTCTCCTCCGATCGGATTTTTTTCGTAATCGATAATTTTATCTACAACGATATTTGCTTCTTGAGCATTGATCACCGGTAATCTTCCCACTCCGATTTGCATTATTTCGTCACCATCCCTGGTTTCTTCCCATTCTCCTTGACCAAATTCAATAAGTGAGAAATAATCATCAGAGCTAAATGTGGATAAAGGATTTAAGCTATTTCTACTGGTGTAAATAGGGACTAGGTTTGGCCTTCCACCAAGAATTCCTTTGTAGTCAAAGGTTCCTTTCCCTAAAATCAGGACATTTTGAAGTTTACCACCTTGATGGTAATGCCAGGCTATGAAATTCCGGATTGCATTTAAGTCAGGATTTCCATAGCCGAATGAATCGTAGATTTCATCGAGGAAGGCTACTTCAGAGTAAATACCCAATCCAAGTTTGTGGAGGCTGAGTTTATTGGCTGAATAGCTGAGTGTTTTAGGAGTGATTATGAGAAGTTCCGGCCAAACGGATTGGGTTCGGAGATTAATTTTAGCAGGTTCTATTTCTGAGATAAGCTTTGCTTGGTTTTCATCAAACACAATGAATCTTTGTCCAGTAATTATATTTCCAGCACTGAAATCAATTGCCTTTGGATTAAAAAAATCTCCAACTTCCCAAACTGACAAACCTGTTAAGGCGGCAATTGAAATAGAAGTTTCTTGATTCATAGAAAAAACGCCTTCATCCAAAGAATCACTTGAGTGCGGAACTCCTATTCCTATGTATTCGAAATACCCAGCATCATTCGAACTGGTGGCCTGGAATGAAACTCTCAATCTCTCCACCTGATTTCCCAAAGGTGAAAAACTCTCATTCGTCCATACTTCTTCTCCTTTTATCGCATAAGTATTGCTAGGAATTCCTGCAAATGAACTCTCCGAAATAGTCATCTCATCTACAGCTATAGTGATCTGGGAAGCTAAGCTTGCACTTGACATTAATTTCGCAGAAACCTTCCATTTGGCAGTAGAATTTGTTTCTAATGGAAAAGAATATCCACGAGTTATACCAGGTGCAATTGCCCTTGAATACCAAGTTCTCCCTGAGTTTAGGATATTGTTTTCATCTTCTTTAAGCCAATTCCATTGATATAGAATAGCCGGATCTAGGGTTCCTGATTGCCCAGAAATTGTTGCTATCCTTTTTGGGTTTGGAGATATTCCCACTAGGAAACTAATAGAATCGGAATAGGGATTATGTTGATATTCAATTGTTTCTTCGTCAAAAGTATAGCTATGTGGCGATGAAAGGTAGAAATACAGATTACCATCTTTTTCCCAACTTGGAACTTCCTGTAGTTCTATATTTTGAGGCTGTAAAAGTTGTGGCAACTTACCAGGGTATCCATAGACAGCGATTTCGGTTAAGGAATTTGCGCCTAATTCCTGAGCTTGATCAGCACTTATTCGATAGATGCCTTCTTCAGTGATTTTGAATTTGAAATAGGAATTTTGACCATAAGCTGAATTAATCAACAGAATGTTGAATAGAAGAGTGACTAGTAGCTTGTAGCTTTTGCAGATCATCCTAGCTAGAAGCGTTTTCTACTACTGATAATCCTAAATAGGCTAAAATCAGAATAGGAATTCCCGCCAATCCAAAAAATAAAATCAGAGTAAGCCCAATGGCTAAAAGTGCATATCTGTATTTATTCTGGATCAGAGAAAACGATTTGAATTTTAATGCAATGAGCGGGAGCTCTACCAGTAATAATATGGAAAAGAGCCATGCTATTCCTACCAGAAAAAAGGGTGAAGTTAGCCAAGTACCAACCCCGGTCCATTGAATAGCGAAATATGGCAAGGTGGAAATAAATAAGGCATTTGCTGGCGTTGGAAGGCCTATGAACTTATCACTTTGTCTAGTGTCCAGATTAAACTTTGCTAATCTTAGTGCCGAAAACAGCGGTACAATCAAGGTCAAGTAAGGAAGCCATTCAATAGATGTGTTGACTTTGGTCATTTGAAATAGAATCATTCCGGGCAGTACTCCAAATGAAACCATGTCGGCTAGTGAGTCAAGTTGTTTTCCAAGTTCTCCCTGAACATGCAAAAGCCTAGCTGCAAAACCATCAAAAAAATCAAAAACAGCAGCTAAAATGATGAAATATGCGCCTGAGAGTATGTTTCCATTGATTACCCAAATAATTCCAATTACTCCTGAAAGTAAATTAAGTAGTGTTATTGTATTTGGGATATGGGATTTGATTTTCAAGATCGTGCATTTTTACCCACGAATGGGTTGTGAGTTTTTTCGAAACCTATTGTTGTTTCTGGGCCATGTCCGGGATAGATTACCGTTTCTTCAGGTAGGGTGAAAAGCTCGGATTTTATTTTGCTCAAGAGAAGGTCATGATCTCCACCCGGTAAATCCGTACGACCTATGCTGCCTCTGAAGAGCGTATCTCCTGCAATACACTGATGTGAAGCTTGGTGGTAAAAAACCACATGGCCCGGCGCATGTCCTGGGACGAAAATGATTTTAAGCACTTCGTCTCCAATTTTGATTTCTTCTCCTTCAACGAGAAACCCTTCCGCTTGGCTGCTTTCATATCCTACAAATCCATAATTCGGTGCATAAACTTCCACAGCCTTTAAAACTGAAGCTTCTTCTTTATGAATAAGGAGATCGACTCCAAAGGTTTTTTTTGCCCAAGCATTACCTAAGACATGGTCAATATGGCAATGGGTATTAAGAAGCTGAGTAATTCGAATCTTTTCTTCAGTCACAAAATCAAGTAGCTCTTTTCGCTCAGCTAAATCAAAACATCCTGGATCTATTAATGTTCCATTGCCTTTTTCGTCGTAAAGCAAATAGGTATTTTCTTGAAAAGGGTTGAAGGTAAAAGACTTAATATATAGCATGGGAAATGTATGTCAGAATTGAGACAAAATAAGGAATTAAACCTTTATTTTGGGTTATGAAAATTGATTTTTTGCTCATTGGACAGGGACTTGCAGGATCAGCGCTGGCCTATAGACTGAAACAAGCTGGGAAGAAAATTAGGATTATTGATCAGCCTGGAGCTAATAATTCCAGTAGAGTGGCTGCCGGGCTTTTTAATCCAGTGACCGGAAGAAAAATGGTCAAAACCTGGAAAGCAGATTCGCTTTTTCCTAGAATCGTACCTTTTTACCAAGAACTGGAAAGACTTACCGGAAGCAAATTTCTTACAGAAAAAGCCATTTATAGACCTTTTCTCAGTGTAGAGGAGCAAAATGAGTGGATGGGCCATAGTGCTGATCCTGGTTTTGAAGCTTACCTAGAAAAGATCTATCAAGAGAGTCAATCAGACTATTTAAAAGACCCGTTTGGTGGAGTTATGCTTCGCAATTCAGGTTGGCTGAATATCAACAATCTACTTGATGCGATGACTTCGTATTTCAAGGAAGAACTAATTGTAGAGAAGTTTGATGAGTCTATACTTTCTCATGATGGAGAATTTTGGGTTAATGGAAATATCAAAACAAAAGCACTAATTTATTGTAATGGACTTGGGGCTATGAACTCTCAGTTTTTCAATTACCTACCTTTTGCACCAGTCAAAGGAGAAATATTGGAGGTGAAACAAGGGTTTGCTCCTGAATATGTCGTGAATAGAGGCGTTTTCAGAGTTCATCTAGGTAATGGTGTACATCGGGTTGGATCTACTTATACTAAACATGATTTGGAAGAAGGGCCGACAAATGAAGCGAAAACAGAGCTTTTAGGAAAGTTACAGGATTTGGTTCCTGTGCCAGTGGATGAAATTATTAGCCATAAGACAGGAATTAGACCTGCAACTAGAGATAGAAAACCATTTTTGGGAAAACATCCTACCGAGGTAGGCGTTTACATATTCAATGGTTTTGGAGCCAAAGGAGTGTCACTTATTCCTTATTTTAGTGATATAATGGCTAACTACCTTCTAAATGATAAGGCAATTGACCACGAAGTGGACATAGCTCGGTATTTTAATTATATTTAAAGACATCTTTCAGCAAATAGAATGCGATATCACCTTTTCCGAATTTTAGTTTTTGCTGGGTTATGGTTGAATTCATTTATTGCCCTGGCTCAGTTTGACCAGGAGCGTTTTGGGAAAAACAGAATCCAGCACCAGCAGTTTGAATGGTACTTTTATTCCTCAAATAATTTTGAGGTCTATTACTATGACAGAGGAGGTGCAAATGCCAAAATGGCTATTGATTATCTGGAAAGTGAGTTTAATCGCCTGACTCAGATGATCGGCTATGTGGCCTATACCAAGCCAAAAATCTATATATACAATTCTCCAGAGGAGCTTTTGCAAAGCAATATCAACCTGAATAAGGAAGAATATAGTGAGCAAGGACAAACCAATTTCAATAGGCTTCTAGCGGAAGTAGCTTATAAAGGTGAGGTTGATGAATTTAAGGATGATTTGCTATATGGTACTGTCAAGGTTATTATCGAAGAGATGCTTTATGGTTCATCTGTCTCTGATGCCTTCCAGTCCAACCTTACCAATAGTTTCCCGGAATGGTATGTAGATGGCGTAGCGCTTTATTTAGCCAAAGGCTGGAGTCGAGAGATGGATGACTTTGTAAGACATTACTTTGAGGAAGACGAAACACCAAAAATTCTCAAATTGAAAGAGAGAGAAGCAGCTTTGGTGGGACAATCCGTATGGAATTATATAGCAGAAAGGTATGGAAGAAGGTATGTGTCCAGTATTCTCAATCTTTCGAGAATAAACAGAAATGAGGAAAACAGTATAGCCAACACGGTAGGATTAAATTATAAAACATTCACCGAAGATTGGAAAAAGTATTATCTGGATATCAACAAGCAAGTTTCTTCGACTTTCAAAGATCCAAATAGAAGTGCTGCAGTTGCTGAAACATCCCCAAGATTTATAGGTGCGATTAATGATATTAAGTTTAGTCCTGACGGATTAAACTTAGCTTATGTGATCAATAATGGTGGAAAGTACAAAGTTCAAATAAGAGAAGTTAGCTCCGGTCGCGAACAAACAATCTTTGCTGGAGGAACATCCCTGCAAGATCAAGAAGCCAATTTCACTTCCCCAATTATAGCTTGGAGAGATTCTGCAAATATTGCCATTGCATCTTTCAAGAGAGGTGTCACTACACTTAGACTGAGGTCAATTGATGGGTCTAATCAGGATAAGATTTTCTTAAGAAATATCACTCAGATCCTTAGCCTTGATTTCAACAGCACAGGGAAAAATATGGTCCTGTCAGCCATTTCTAATGGGAAATCTGATATTTATACGTTAAACACCAGAGGTGCTGGCAAAAGGCTAACCAATGATTCTTTTGATGAATTGACACCTATGTTTTTGAATGATTCGACCATTATATATTCCTCGAATGCGACTAGTTTGCCGGATTCACTAATGGGAAAAAATCTTGAACTGTCATCCTTACCAGATTATTATAACCTCTACATGGTGCAGGTGACTGATACAGTGATCACCAAGCAGCTGACCAATTCGAATAGTAAAAATATAAGACCACGGAAAGTCAATAGCAATTCTATTGTTTACTTAAGTGATTTAAGTGGAATTAATAACCTGATGCGAATGAGCATAGGAAATCAGGTTTCAAATCAAATTTCTGCCTTCAATAAAAGTATTGAAGCTTTCGACATCAACAGTAGAATGAATAGAATGGCTTATTCTATTCGTGATGGAAGGGAGAGTTTTCTTGTAGTTGAAGGATTTTCAAGCGCAGATCAATTTACTCCTAGTACACCAAGAATACAGCTGGAGCAAGCTAAGAGTCTCAATGAAAGGATGGCAGCTAGAAGATTATTAGAAGAAAAGCAAGCAAGAGAAAATCAAACCATAATTCTGCAGGATGAAAATCAACCAGTGCAACCTACGATTATGTTGGATACTATTCCGAAGAACTCGACATCATCGATCGATCTGAAGCGCTTAAGCTTTGAATCTAAGAATGGAATCAATACTGATAATTATACCTTCGACACTTTACCACCTAACCTTGGCTCGCAATCAGTGGTTGCAGAAGCTGCAGAGTCCAAAACGAATTTGTTAGAATCTTTTAGGAGAGAAAGCTTAAGGAAAAAAGTGACTGGTCCTAGACAAATGGATCCACAGTTTTTTATAAATAGTATCAATACCCGGTTTGTGGTAGATCCTCTAAGAGGTTTCGGGATTGGTATGACGGGTAAAATGACTGATTTGTTAGACAACCATGTATTCCAAGGCGGAGTGATGACGACGCTTGATTTCAGGTCAGGTGGAGATTTGTTCTTTGAGTATGAGTATTTGAAAAGTAGGGTAGATTTTAAAGGAAGATTTGATCGTAGGACAATTCGAGTTTCGGAGGGCGACATTACTATCCAGAAATATGTGTTGACTAAGGCGGAACTTGGGTTTTCATACCCTTTAAATGCAAACGCAAGAGTTGCTTTATCACCTTTCGTGGCCAGAACACAATATTTCAATCTTAATCCAGATTCTTTAATAATTGGTCAAAACCCTGAGCAGAATAGGCTAAATGTAAATTATATCGGAGGAAAGGCAGAATTCGTTTACGATCGTACTCAGCCATTGGGATTATATTCTCAGCGAGGATTCAAAGGCAAAATTGGTTATACCCAATATCAATCCTTTAATAATAATGACCGTTCCTTTGGGAATTTCTATCTCGATTTGAGAGAATATAGAGCTATCCATAAGAACATTGTTATTGCAGCAAGACTTTACGCAGGATCCTTTATGGGAAATAATCCGCAAACCTACATGCTAGGTGGAATGGATAATTGGTTGTTTAACGACTTTTATCGCCCGCCATCCAACCGACCAGAGTCTTCACCCATCAGAAACCCTACCGGTGTAGAAAATTCCAATATCCTTTTTGCAGACTTTGTTGATTTGAGAGGATATGATTACGATGAGATACGAGGTAGAAATATGATCACATTTACCGCAGAACTTAGAATACCCGTATTCTCTTATTTAACTAGGGGAAATATCACCTCCAATTTTATTCGTAATTTCCAATTGGTTGGATTCTATGATATAGGGTCAGCATGGAATGATTCTGCTCCATGGGAGCGTGTGAATGATCAAAATACCGAAGTAATTAACACAGAAGGATCTCCTTTTACGATCACGCTTAATAACTTCAATAATCCTTGGCTTCAAAGTTATGGCGCTGGATTAAGAACTGTTTTACTCAACTACTATGTCAAATTTGATGTAGCAAGACCTATCAGAAATTATGAAGCCGAAGATTTAAAGTTCTATGTAACTTTGGGCTTCAATTTCTAACAACAAATTTTATTATGATCAAATCAATGACCGGCTTCGGAAATGCCGGATTTGAGGATGAGCGAATGGTGATCCAAGTAGAAGTTCGTACGCTCAATTCAAAATTTTTGGATCTGTCCATCCGAAGTCCAAGACAGTTTAATGATAAAGAGCTAGAAATTAGAAATCTGGTTCAGTCTATTTTGGATAGAGGTAAAGTGAGCATTTCGATTGATTTCCAATCCAAAGGGTCGGCAGAAATGCCAGTGAGTATTAATGAAGAATTGTTTGCTCTTTTTTATGAAAAATATAAAGCCCTTGCATCTAGTGTAAATGACGATTCCCAGGATATTTTCAAGCTTGCACTCCAGTCTCCAACCGTAATCACTCAGGTAACAGGTGAGCAAAGAGATGATCAGGCGGATTGGGAAGAAATAAAAAAAATGTTGATAATCGCATTAAACAAATGTGATTCATTTCGTCAGGATGAAGGGAATTCCTTGGAAGAAAAGCTTCAGAGCAATATCGATGCAATTGCAGCTGGATTGTCAAAAATTCAGGAAAATGAAGGAAAGCGCAAGGATAGATTAAAGCAAAAGATCCGTAATCATTTTAGCGAATGGCTTGATGAAAATTCCTTTGATGCAAATAGATTTGAACAAGAGCTGATCTATTACTTCGAAAAGCTGGACATAACAGAGGAGATCGTCAGGCTTGACACTCATTTGAAATACTTTTCAAAGTGTCTTTCTGAAGAAACCAGTCAGGGCAAGAAACTTGGGTTTATCTCGCAGGAAATCGGAAGAGAGATCAATACCATAGGATCAAAAGCAAATGACGCTGAAATGCAAAAGCATGTGATTCTAATGAAGGATGAACTCGAAAAAGTAAAAGAGCAATCGTTAAATGTACTATAAAATAAGGGGCTGAGTGCCCCTTATTTTTTTATCAAATTAGTACTTTAATTTAGTCTAAAGCGAATCGGCATAGTCATTCTAGATCGTACAGCTCTTCCACCTATTCTGCCAGGAGTCCAATTTGGGGAGTTTTCAATAACTTCCTTTGCTATTTCATCACAACCGCCACCGATAGTTCGAACTAACTCTATGTCTTGTATCGATCCGTCTGTGTTTACAACGAAGCGCACGATGACCATTCCTTCAATTCCTATTCTTTTAGCCTGTGCTGGGTATTTTAAGTTTTTATTAAGATAGGCATACCAAGCATCCATACCGCCCTTAAACATAGCTTGCACATCAACAAAGTCTACGATTACATCTATGTCCTCCTTTATTGGCGCCTCAGTTAATTCTACCTCGGGAATATCAGCTTGTTCATTTGTGTTTAAGTCGATTTTGATATCAGTGATCTTGTCAATATCTATATCATCTGGAAGGATATTTACCTCAATTGGGGTAGGCGGCGGAGGCGGTGGAGGAGGGTTCTGGATTGTTTGTGGGATTTCTATTTCATCCCAATCATCTTCTATTCCTTCAAATGTTTTGATGATTCCTTGATCTCTGGCCTTCCATTCGAAAGCCACCAATACTGCTCCAAGGCTTACTGCCAGTCCGAGATTAAACAAAGTTCCTGACCACTTTCTAAGGTCCAACTTTGGATTTTTTTTGTGTTCCATGAGTGTTTGATTAGAGGTTAGAAAAAAAACTACTCTAATAATTTACACTTCATAACCCGCTGATACTAATCCTCTAACACTATTTAACTAAGCTAAAAGTTGTTAAGAATACGGCAAAAAAAAGACCCGAGAAATCGGGTCTTTATATAGTTTGGATCCAAAGGATTAGCTCAATTTGAATCTGATAGGAAGTCTCATACGAGTACGTACTGGACGACCTCGTTGCTTACCAGGTGTCCACTTTGGAGCAGCACTTACTACTTTTACTGCTTCTTCGTCACAACCTCCACCGATTCCTCTCAATACTTCAACGTCTTGAATAGAACCGTCTGTGTTTACAACGAAAACCACAATTACAGTACCTTCAGTACCCATTCTTCTTGCTTGAGTAGGGTATTTTAGGTTTTTAGAAAGGTATTGGTTCCAACCTGACATTCCCCCTGGTGGCTCAGGCTGCGTTTCTACCACATCGAAGATCTGATCTACTTTTTCCTCTACAGGAGCTTCAGCAATCACCACTTCTTTGATTACAGTAGTTTCTTTCACATCGACATCGAAGTTAACTTCGATTTTTTCTTCGATTTCTACTTCATCAGGAATTTCCTGAATGATAGGCTGCTCTACTGGTGGTGGCGGTGGTGGTGGTGGCTGCTCCGTGATTGGAATATCTAGCAATTCTTCGAAGTTATCAGTTACTTGACCAAGGTCTTTCAATGAACCATCGTCAAATGACTTCCATTCGAAGGCAGCAAGGGTAGCACCTACAGCCACTGCCAAACCTAAGTTCAGGAACATTCCTGACTTTCTGGTTAGATCAGCGCTGGGAGTTTTTTTTGCTTCCATTATACGTTTGGTTTATTACGGTTAAATTTTTCTTCTTTTTCAGACTAACAATTGTAATAATTAATAGGCACTATTCCAAGCCAATCTTGGTGGTAGGAATCTTAAAATATGCTAATAAACCTGCTATTCCACCTATTTCATTGACAATCATGTCCATATAATCGAAAGATCGGAAGGGGATATACAGTTGAGCACATTCTAAAACTATTCCAGCGGCTACGCCGAAAACCAAGTAGTTGGTTAAAACTCTACCCTGTAATCCTTTCACAAAATCTCGTTTCATACCAACTCCACACCAAAGATAACTCAGTAGGCCAAAGCAAACAAAATGGACCAACTTGTCTTCAGCTTGAAATGAAGGATCTGGAAAGTTATTTCCTGGAGTGAGCATAGCTGCGGCAATGAAAATCAACCAAACTATAGCAATTCCTAATCTCAAAACAGATTGCTTATTCTCCAACTAACTCTGCATACGCTGATGCAGACAATAAATCAGCAGGAAGGTCACCTGTTATTCTCACTTTGATCATCCATCCTTGGTCATAAGGAGACTCATTCACTAATTCAGGAGCATCTTCCAACTCTGGATTTACTTCCAAAATTTCACCTGCCACTGGCATGAATAGATCTGAAACTGTCTTCACAGCCTCTACAGAGCCAAAAACTTCATTGGTGTCTAATGTCTCACCTGTAGTTTCAACTTCTACATAGACGATATCACCCAGCTCACCTGCGGCAAATTCTGTGATTCCAATAGTTGCAACATCACCGTCAATTTTAACCCATTCGTGGTCTTTGGTGTACTTTAGTTCTTGAGGAAAATCCATTTTTTAAATAGTTAATATGGGAGTCAAAATTAATAGGAATCGGTCAAGGATAAAATCTATTGACCTAAATTAAATCGAAGTTGGCCGCCAAAAGCTGTAGAAGTTCGCTTATAGGCAGTTGTCACTCTAGGGTCATTGATGGTTCGATCAAAATATAGGGTGAGATTGAGGTTTTGATTGATTAAATAGGAGATTGTTGGTCTGATAGAAATGTTCAAATTTCCACTCGTTACCGTACTTCCTTCTTCGATCTTTCGCTGAATCTGGGTCGTGCTCACTACTTTGGAATCCAACTTGAATTGAACGTCATTTTTTAACACAGACTGCCTTCCTTGGAATTTGAAAGGGATTTTCAGCCCTGCTTTGGTATAGCCCAGAGTCAATCCAAAATCATTGCTCTTCTGTTCTGTCACTTGAGAGTTGGAGAAGTTCAATCCTAAAGACCGCTCCTTATTATAATTTACTGCAATATTTAACCTGTCTTTTGTCAATAAATCTACCCCCACCAATGGAGCAAAGCGCTCAGTAAGAACTACCTGATTTAATACATAAATAGGTATATACTGGCCTACTTCATTAACTTCAGTTGGTCTAGGAATATTTTGAAGAGTATTGTAAAGCTCTAAGCCTTGTTGATATTGAAGTGAATTAGAGAAATTACTCACGTCATAGGTAGATGTATACATATGGGTGATGTTGATACTGCTAAAGATTTCGCTTAGTCCCTTTATTCTAGAAAGTCCTCGGTAATCCAATCTCCAGTTTGGCAGTGGCGTTTTTGGAAATGGATTGATGTTGGATTCTGATGCGTCTTTCCCTCTATAAGCAGCCAAGAAAGCAGGTATTAATACATCTTGTCCATTGAGAGAATATTCACCTCCACCTCCAGAGGTTTCTAGCCTGTTTTTAATAATTTCTCTATTCTTTTCAAATTCTGTGAATAATGGAGAAACATTATCGAAACCATCTTTGCTAAAGCTGGTACCAATCATAATCGTGGTGATACTATATGTGCCAAGGCGATTTGGGCTTATAGACTCGTATTCGCCAGGATTATTCAGAGAGTTTCTGAAAATTTCCTGGTAATCACCCACCTCACGTTTTGTTGCATTTAAGGTGATTTTAAAGTCTTGGAAAGGTTCTACGATACTTCCAAACCTCATATTAATGGCACTACTTTGTTTGAAAGTTTGTGTCAGTTCACTGCTTGGAGCCATGATTCCCGCCTGCGCAAATTCATTTCTAATAGTCGGGTCCTGACTACCAAACAGGAATGCTAAACCGGGGTTTTCGAATAAACGATCCATTCCCAACAGGCCGGTATTTGGCATGTAGCCTGGGAGGAAAGTTCCCTCTGTTTTACCATAATTAAATGTGATTTCTTTTACCATCATCAGCGTTTTTAGCAGCTGATTTGTAAAAGGTGTTCCAATCGTATCTTCTGCTTGGGTTTCCGTTCTGCCAGGAATACTCGGTCGTTTGGGAGCGTTCAGTGCAGCTAGCTTTTTATTCTTATTATAAAGTCTTATAAGATCAAATTTACCGTTAAGTGATTGGTCTCTAGTATTTTGAATGGAATTCCCCAATGTGTCTTTTTGTCCAATAGCTCCAGTAAGCCAAGTATAGGTTGTTATGTATTTGTAATCAGCTTTGATCCAGTCAGTAAATGGAATCTTGTCTAGCGGTAAGGTATAATTCAGATTTATACTGTGGTTATAGTTTGTTCTCCTTCCAAATCTCCAAGCATTGAATCTAACAGAATCAGATTTCTGTTCTGTGTCCAAATCTCCTTGTGGTTCATCTACCACTGCCATTACACTTCCTGTATAATCAACGCGTAGGTTCTTAGTCAAATCCCAATTCACAGAGTAGAATCGGTTCATGAAAAAGCTCTTTTGGAATAGTGGATCAACTCCAGCAGTACTAAGTTGATCATTTCTATATTGAGACCTCAGATGCTTCCGGTCTATGTCCAATCGAGCTAATATTAGGGTAGGAGATAGGTTTAAATTAAAATCTTTAATCAGTTTTAAGTATGGAGAATCTAAAAAACCTGAGCCTTTGAAAGGCTCAAAAGCTAGAGGTTTTGGTTGGAAACTATAAGTGACATTGCCCCTATACGTTTTATAGGAATAGTCCTGAATTTGTGCATTTGTCTGGGTCATTATCCCATAGGCATATGAAAAAGACAAATTACTGATGTCATAAAAATGATTTTCTGCCTCTGGGTTAGACTTTAATTTTCTGACATTATTGAAACTGATGTTTTTGCGGTTGATTTGGTCCAGCGCTATTTTTCTATAGGCTTCTTTTTGATCCTGGGTCTCAAATTTTTGCAAAGCTACTTCGAAAGGAACATCTGGATTCAATGGATCATACTCTGGTTTAGTAGTGCTATTCTCTATCGAGAAATACATTGGAATACTGACCCCAATCGCCTGCGGTAAAAGTTTATGAATATCCACATTAGTAGAGATATCATATTGCGTAGTTGATTGTCTGGCACGCTGAGATAATCTGGTTTCCAGACCTCCAAAGCCTATTGAGTTGTGTCTTATGGAACCTGTTACTACTGCCACATCAGCGATTTTCACATTCATGAGTGCATTTGCTGCCCATCCATTGGATTTGGTAGCGCCCGTTACCCGGAGTTCATTTGCCCAAAGGCAAATACTCCTACTTCCACCGCCATGGGTACCTGGGTTTCTCACACCGATCATCGAAGATTGGGATTGGTTCAATTCAGGACGGCCAACCACCGTTACTTTGTACCGTCCAATTTGCTGAGAAAATGGAATATTCAGCGGTACTTGCTGATTGTCACGGGCTACCTTCACACCTACGATTTCCTGAATCGCGATATCGATTTCATTTTCCGCAGGCCAGATCAGTTCTGGATCTCTGGTGCCTTTTGGAGTGATAATAAGTGGTACTTCTATCTCGTAATAATTATCTGTATAATCTGTACCTAATCTTAGGAATGCAGTGATTTCCCCATCCATCGCATCCTCACTATCGGCGTGAAGGAACATTTTGATTCGCTCAAACTGTACCAAATCCAAGGTTACGTTTTTAAATACAGCGCGGGCATCTCTTGCTCCTAGGTCTTCCACACAGACACGGAGTGATTGTTCGTTTAACCTTCTTTCTACAGTTGAGGTATTGTCACGATCCCTGAAGATGCCTGGAGGTAGCACATATGGACTTTCAGTAGAACTTCCTTGACTGTTCTCCTCTATACTAACCACATCTACAGTTACATTTGAATTGTCAGGTTCAGGGATTTCGAATAGACCTCTTTCGAAAAGTGATTCCTGAAATACTCGCCATTGACTGCCAACCATTCGGAAGTTTGCCATTCGTAATACTACAGGCTGCTCGAAATCAGTCAAATAAGTTCTAAACCAGCGAATAGATTTGAAACCTGTAATGTCGCCTTCCACACGGTCTGGTTGGCGAACGGGGATACGGAATAAGTACCAGTCAACAGATTCACCATTTACATTTGCCGTGGTTTTATCCACGATATTGTTTTGCCCCACTACTAAACTTCCTGGCTTGAGATCCATCTCGTAAGAGTAATAGTTCTCCAGTTCGTTAATGGTATTATCTGTGTTTAGATCCTCATTGTCTGGAGTATTTGATCCAGAAGGAGTGTAAGGGAGATTTTGGTTTGCAGACACTGGCGTGTTGCCTTCCATGCCATTGAATTTTTTGTAACGTTCTAGAATCTTTGTGTCGTTTTGATCAAAAGTCTCATCTAGGTAATATTCGAATAAATCTCCTGAGACATCCTGTAGAATTTCGTTTCTGGCGTTTGTACTTACATTTAGGCGGTCTAAGAATCTGCTTCGGAAAAAATTTGCCTCATCTTCATTTTTCAAGCCATCCAAGCCTACATCTTGATTTTGTCTGGATATTTCTGAATTGTCAAAGGCAGGAAGAAGGTATTGCTCACGAGTAATTCTGCCCCATTCATTTTGTCCAGTCTCAGAAGGGTCGCCATCTGCTGGAAGGCCATTTTCAAAGGCATGACGGCCGTCTTTCAAGATGTCCTCTGAAATATCTCCTAGATTGATGAAAAGTTTACCACCAGTGGTGTTGTTTTGGTTGAATTTTCCGTCCAATACTCTACCATTTTCTCCTTCAATAAATGGATCCAAAAGCCAGAATTCTATGTACTCAATGTTTGTTCTGTCAAAATCAACTTCAGTAGTAATAGCCCTAGTTACTCCACCAAAATTCTTTTTAGGCTCTGGAAGTAATCCATCTTGAGTCAGATTTGTATTGTAATTATACATTCCACGCTCACTTGGAAAGTAGGCTAGTTCAAAAAGAGGCTCTGGAGTGACTATTACATCACGATCTTGCTGAGGAAATATTTCCTGAGGTAGGACTCTTCTTACATAATGGTTTCTTCTGTCTTCCCGAGTGATATTGGCTGGAACGCCTGGGCCACTTTCCCTATAGAAAATATTATCAATATTATACCAGGCGACTCTAGCCCTTCTGTAAGCTGCACCTAGGTTGTCTTCTGTTTGATTACTTAAGTCAAATCTATTGTCAAACGTTTGCGGCACAGATGCAAGCTTCCAATTTTGATTAGCTGCACCTCCTAGATTATATGGAGTTATTGCTGCCTCAAAATCATCAATGTAGGATGCTTGTTCTCCATTTACACGATTTGAAGTACCGGGGATTAGATGTGCAAATTCCCCACTGATATTTACCAGAGAGGTTTCTTTAGTATCTGTAAAAGGAAGTGCATCCGCCATTTTGGTTAGCCAGCGGGATTCATCAGAGAAGTTCCCGTCTATACCCCACATGCTGTTTCTCAAAGTTTCACTTCCAGTGGCTATTCGAGTGACGTTTGGCCGTTCATTTAGATATAGGAATGTACCGCCCAAGTTAAACTTGTCGCTAAATAAGTAATCGAGACGAGTTCCAAGTAAACTTCGTGTTTGAAAGGATACTAGATCAGCTTTTTCAAAACTAACATTGATCTGTTTCCCTGATTGAAGTATTGCATCATTGATAATAACAAGTCTTCCGACGTTGTAATCAATGGTGTAATCTACCCCTTCAGTCAAAGGGATATTTCCTGCCTGCACTATCACAGATCCAGGAGAAATATTAAGTCCCGGAAGCTGGATTTCACTTGCCGAACCTGCAGTTAGCCTACCCTTAATGAAATATTTGTTAAGTCGGGTAACAAGCTCAGCATCGGCCTGAGTTGTGGTGTAAAGTGTATCGTAAACGTATTTCTCTTTTAATACCACTTCACCGGGCTGAAAATATTGTTCAAGGTTTGATCCAAAAGGCTCCAAAACTGGGAAAACCAAAAGCCCTCGATTTGTTAAGATTGTGAGGCCTTCGACAAAGTCAAAATTCCCATCTGGAGCAGGATCATTTTGGGGATTCAGGTTATCGAGGCCTGTGAGCCGAATTAATGGTCTGTCTTTTACATTTTCGCCTTCCAAAAGCGAAGGGTTGTCTAGTCCGGTTCTATCATCTCTGTAGATTACCTGAAGTTGAAAACCATCTCTCGATATTTGATTGGCATTAAGGCTGTAGACGTTTTTCATCATCAAATCCCAGGTTGGGACTCTAGTATTGATTCTTGCAGGACGAAGAAGTTTCATGAAAATCAGTTCATCTTCTTGTCTTGTTTGATAGTCTTCTGTTAATTCTCCTACTTTATACACTTGACCATTGTAGGTGTATTCATAAGAAACAGCCAAAACTTCATCATTTTGAAGTCTTCTAAAAAGTGACAAGTAGCCAAGCTGAGGATTGAAAAAATACTCTGTAGGATCTAATTTCCTAGCACCATTTATCTGTTCAAAATCAACGCCTTTTCTGAGACCTAGACTATTTTCCATAGCCCGAGATCCTGTGTCAAAAGGGCGAAAAGCAGGGTTTCTTGAGATATTGGAATAAAGAAGGTTCGCCGAGTTACTAGCTGGGGCTGAAGGCGTTCCTGAACCTATGTTTGGGTTTGTAGGATTGTAAATCACCCTTCCCTCGCCAAGGTCCATGAATGCAGCAAAGTTCCTGAGCGTTTCTGTATTTGCCGCTCGGTTCATTATGTAAACCTCGATTCTTGTCACATTCACCCCGGAAAGTACCTGAGGAAGGCCTCTCAACCAACGTTCGTAATTGTCTCGGAAGAAATGGGCGATAAAGAAATGTCGATTGTCGTCATATTTGGAAGCCTGAATGTCAAATGACCTACCTTGTCCATTAGCATCTATAGTCAAGTTATCTCTCCGGCCACGCTGAGTAGATGCAACCGCCGTCACTCCCAGTTTACCGAACTGGAGTTGGGTCTTAACTCCAAAAAGATTCTGAGCTCCCTGAATCAACCGGTTTTGCACAGGCATGCTAACATTACCGATTTCAATTGATTGGATAATATCTTCTTCAAAACCGTTGAACTCTAGCTTCATCTGGTTCTGGAAGTCAAAGGAATTATTAGAATCAAAGTTGGCGCCGATCTTCACTTTTTCTCCCAAAGAACCATTTACTGCCATTTGGATTTGCTGGTCAAAATTGAATCCACCGTTTTGCTGTTGCCTAATGGGTAGGGTAGGGTTATCCACTCTTCGGAAGATCGCCCCGAAGTCTAGATTGACATAGCCTGATGGAACAATATTGATTTCACTTCCCCCAAAAAGCCGGTCAAATGAGGGACTAACCGTGAGCGGAGGGATTAATCCTCTTCCTTCTACAGCGCTTTCACCATCTCCTCCACGAGCGCGGCTTCGCCAATAGTCTTGTCTGACTTTATATTCTTGAATTTTAGAAAATTGTTCAAAATCATATTCTTGCTCGTTTCCTACGCGGACCGTATCAATCTGATCCACCACATTGTACCTCAGAGCAGAATCTATTTTTACTTCTACATTTTGGGTAATGGGGCTGGACTTTAAAAATGGGATTTGGGACTGTAAGAAGGGATTCCGGGTTGGGAATAGGGGATTTGTCCTCAAGTTTTGCCAAAGCAAATACGAGGGAGTTAGTCTCCTTCGATTCAATGAATCAATCCGGGACTGAACACTGTCAGGATTGGTTTGTTGAGCCTCAGAAGTGGAATAGGCGAGTAATAGACCAAATAGGATGAATAATTCAGGCCAACTACCGAGAAACCTCCTCCCGTAAAAAGTTAGTACACTCAAAAAGGTCAATACAACTTAATATTATGATGTCTTTAAAGATGCTTTAATTAAATCTTCTAACGAAATTTCTCCAGTGGTTTTTTTCAGTACAGCGGCTATATTTTTTTCTGCTGCAGCTTTTGGAAAACCAAGCTTAATAAGTGCTTGTAACGCTTCTTCGCGGATTTTATTGCTTGATTTCAAAAATCCTAGTGGTGAAGTGGAAGCTTCAGAACCACCTTTACCTACTTTGTCTTTAAGCTCTAAAATTATACGTTGTGCGGTTTTTGCACCTATTCCTTTGACATGCTGGATGGTAGCTACATCGCCAGCCAAAATTGCCTGCTCTATTTCTGCAGAGCTTAACGAAGAAAGAATCATAAGGCCTGTGCTAGGACCTACTCCATTAATAGAAAGTAATAATAAAAATAGACGCTTTTCATCCTCCTTCTTGAACCCAAAAAGTGTGTGAGCATCTTCTTTAATATGAAGAAATGTGAGGAGCTTAATCTGCTCCTCATCCTTGATTTCTGTATAGGTTTGAAGGGATATTTTTACATGATATCCTATCCCATTCACATCGATAATGACATAAGTGGGATCTTTGTAAACCAGTTTTCCGCTTAGATAATCGATCATAAGTTGCTATTGGATTGAGCATCGACTACTGCCACAGCTACCATGTTTACGATTTCCCTGATGGAACTTCCTAGCTGTAGAATATGAACCGGCTTATTCATTCCTAGCAAAATAGGTCCAATAGCCTCGGAGTTTCCAAGTTCAGCTAGCAGCTTATAAGCGATGTTACCTGAACTCAAATCTGGGAATATCAGTGTGTTTGCTCTCTTGTTAATGAGTTTGGAAAATGGATACATTTCACGTTGGATATCTTCATTAATCGCAACGTTTGCCTGCATTTCTCCTTCAATCACCAAATCCGGATATTTTTTCTGAGCTATTGCTGTAGCTCTTGCCATTTTTTCTGGAATTTCTCCTTTAGCTGAGCCAAAGTTGGAATATGAAAGTACAGCGATTCTAGGTTCCATATTGAAAAATCTCACAGCATCCGCTGTTAAACCTATTATTTCCACTAATTCTTCTGCCGTTGGGTTGAGGTTAACTGTAGCGTCAGCAAAGAAATACGGCCCTTTTGGAGTATTCATTATATACATACCTGCCACCCGGTTTACACCTGGTTTTACACCGATAGTCTGCAGAGATGGCAAGATGGTTTTTGGATAGTCTCGCGTAAGACCAGAGATAAAAGCATCTGCCGCTCCAGATTCTACCATCAAGGCACCAAAGTAATTTCTTTGAGTAACTAGTCTTGCTGCATCTCCTACGGTCATTCCCTTTCTATTACGCTTTTGCAATAGCATATCAGCGAATCTCGCCAGCATCTCCTTTTCCTCCAAAGGATCTATAATGGTGACATTGGTCAGATCTAAGGAGTTATCTGCTATTAGAGATAAGATTTTTTCTTTATTGCCAAGGAGTATAGGTTCTCCAATTTTCTCATCGCGGATGATCTGAGCGGCTTTGAGTATTTTTCTATTATCTGCTTCCGCAAATACTACACGCTTAGGATCTTTTTTGGCTCTGGCGATGACCACAGACATCAATCTTTGGTCAATTCCAATGCGCTCCTGAAGCTCAAGCTCATAAGCATCCCAATCTTTAATCGGGTATTTAGCAACACCAGTTTCCATAGCCGCTTTAGCGACAGCAGGAGCAATCGTAGTAATCAATCGCGGATCCAGTGGCTTAGGAATAAGGTATAATCGTCCAAAACCTAGTTTGTCCTCACCATATGCTTTGTTTACAATATCTGGAACAGGTTCTTTGGCTAGTTTTGCGATTGCATGAGCTGCAGCCAATTTCATGGCTTCATTGATCGCTGTGGCTCTCACGTCCAATGCTCCTCTAAAAATGTAAGGAAAACCTAGGACGTTATTCACTTGGTTTGGATGATCAGAACGTCCCGTTGCCATGATTAGATCTGGACGTGTAGCCACTGCTAAGTCATAGGAAATTTCAGGATCAGGGTTTGCCAAAGCGAAAACGATCGGATTTGGTGCCATTAATTTTAACTGATCTTGCGAAACAATATTCCCCGCAGAAAGACCTAAGAATACATCCGCATCTTTCAATGCATCAGTAAGTGTATACAAGTCTCTATCTGTGGCAAATTCTCTTCTAATCTCATCCAGATCGGTTCTATCTGATCTCAAGATTCCGACGATGTCACATAGAACAATGTTCTCCTTTTTTATACCTAGAGAAATATAGAACCGAGTACAGGAAATTGCCGCAGCTCCTGCACCGTTTACTACTAATTTGATTTTTGAGATATCCTTCTCAACAATTTCAAGGGCATTAAGTAATGCTGCTCCTGAAATAATTGCTGTGCCATGCTGGTCGTCATGCATGACCGGGATTTTCATTTCCCGCTTAAGTTCAGTTTCTATTTCAAAGCATTCGGGTGCTTTGATGTCTTCCAGATTAATTCCTCCAAAAGTTGGTTCAAGTGACTTGATTATTTGGATTAGCTTTTTTGGATCCTTTTCATTGATCTCAATATCGAAAACATCTATTCCTGCAAATTTCTTGAAAAGAACTCCTTTTCCCTCCATTACTGGTTTTGATGCTTCAGGACCTATATCTCCAAGCCCGAGAACTGCAGTTCCGTTGGAAATAACACCCACCAAATTGCCCTTGGCGGTGTATTTATAAACGTTTTCAACATCCGCTTCTATTTCTTTGCAGGGTTCTGCAACACCCGGTGAATAGGCCAGTGCAAGATCCATCTGACTAGAAAGCGGCTTGGTGGGATTTACTTCGATTTTGCCAGGCGAGCCTTGCGTATGATAATTTAGTGCGTCTTCCTTGCGGATTTTGATTGCCATAAAAGCTAGTCTAATTTGGGTTTTAGGCCCCCTGGTCCTCCTTCCAACTCACATCAGTGTTCAGAAGAATGGTCTCTATTTCTCTGAGGGCATCTCTGTGTATTTCATTTGGATAAAATACGAACCCTTCAATGTAATAAAGTTTTCCTTTTTTCTGATCAATCATGAGGTAACCAAGATAGGATCCACCCATGCTTATGTTGTTGGTTTTCCAGGCGCCTCTTATTTCTGTGGTAAAATTATCATTAATCACCATGTTTCTGAAAGCAGGCGGGATTTGTTTTTCAGATACTACATAGGAAGTTGTATCTTCTGGGTCACCAAAAATATGTTCTTTCGTGATTGAGTCTCTGAGTTTGAGGATGTTTGCAGGGAAAGTTTGTTCTTCTGAGGTATACTCTGTCTCATAGAAAAATAAACTTATATCCGCTCGATTTCCACTAGGTGTAATTTGTCGTACCCACAAAAAGTCATCTTCTGACTTGGCAACTTGATAGGATGCTGGGACATTGATCTCAATTCCAAGATTCTCTCTCGCTTCTACTGCGGCCGCAGAATTTTTCCTAGCTAGGATGATTTTTTCTAATCTGCCTCTTTCTCTTACCTCAAACAGGTTTTGAAGTCGACTTCCATTTTTCTTTAGATTCTCTACAAGTTGTTCTTCTGTATTGCCAAACAAGTAAAGTACTTCCTGTCCGATTGCATATTCATCTTCCATTCTTAAGGAATAGATTTCAGGATCATTCATTGCCTTTTCCTTGGATTCCTTTGAGAATTGTGCATTAATTGCCTGACTGGCAGACCCTTTGTCGTCAAAAGTTGTAACGTAAATTAGGTTTGTGGACATTTTGAGCATACGAGTCATGGCTCTAGGATCCACCGTGTTCACTTTGAACTTTGCTTCGGAGCGGATCATTCCCGGGATATCAGATTCGAAGATTTCTTTTAGCTGATCACCAACTGGTCCTGCCCACTTAACAGAGTCTATTACTAGGATGATTTCCCCTATGGAGCCTCTTGCTTTTGGCTTTGAACTGTCTGCGCCTGTTCCGTCGGATTCACAGGACGTAAACACAATACCCATAACTAGGGCTTTGAAAATGGATGAAAAGGTTTTCATTTTTGGTCGTTTGATTCTTGGATAGGGTAAATTAATGACATCAGAACATTTATCCTTATTTAGGACTTAATATTGCCATTACTTAAAAAAAATTAACAAACTAGAGCAAAATCTGGTCGGAATTAGCCAATAATTAGCTTCTGACCAGGCTTAATATTATTTGAATTCAAGTTGTTCAAACGCTTAATTTGTTCCACGGTGAGGCCTTCATGTTTTCTGGAAATAATCCAAAGAGAATCTCCCGGTTGAACTATATAAGTGGTTTGTCCTGAGGCATTTGTTTGCGTAGTAGCAATATTTCCGGACATCCCAGAATTTATTCTCAAAGTCTGCCCAACTCGAATAAGGTTTGAAGATAAATTATTCCAGGATTTTATTTGAGTCACAGTAACACCATGACGCTGCGCGATTGAACCTAAGACATCTCCAGACCTAACTCTATAAACAGTACTATTTTGCTTGATTTCTTGAACTAGAGCTTCTACAGATTGAACTTGGACATTAGATGCAAGTAGGATAGTGGGAGCATTATTAAGCGAATCATTTAACCATGCAAGGTTTTCTTTGATATAAGGGGCTTTGGTTCGAGGAATTCGAAGAGCCATGCTCTTATTACTTTCAGGTAATCTTGTGTTTTTTATGGCCGGATTTAGCGTCTTCAAATCTGATACACAAAGATTTGTTAACTCAGCTAATTTGTCTAAACTCAACGCTCTGTCAAAACGAATTTTCTCATATTCAACCACATAGGTAGGGTCTTCTGGAAAGAAATTATGTTCTTCTAGGTGATTTAAGATATAGAGCATTGCTTGAACCTGAGGAACGTAGCTCCGGGTTTCACGAGGCAAATAATTATAAATACCCCAAAAAGTTTTCTTGCCTCCAGATCTACGGATTGCTTTTCTCACGTTGCCAGGCCCACAATTGTAAGCTGCCATTGCTACTTCCCAGTCGCCAAACATTCGATAAAGTGACTTCAAATATTTGGCAGCTGCTTCGGTAGAAAGCTCCGGATCCATTCTATCATCTACCTCGCTGTTAGTATTCATTCCATACATTCTACCTGTCGCTGGCATAAACTGCCAAAGCCCCATTGCGCCTACACGAGATTTGATTTGAGGATCAAGCCCAGATTCTATAATTGATAAATATTTGATCTCAAGCGGCATGTCATGTTTGGTCATCATTTCATCAAACATTGGGAAAAACAGCTCTTTTCGTGCCAAGACCATTTTGGTATAGTCTCTATTTCTTACTGTAAAATACTGTATGAATGAAAAAATGCGATCGTTGAGTTCAAAGGACATTTCATGGTCCATTGCTTTCACGCGCCTATCGATATCGTCATAGGTGAAATCTGGAATGTACTCGTAATGGTAATTAGGAAGGACTTCCTCATCTAGTAGGGGAGCGGCAGCTATAGACTCATCATCCTGAGAAAAGGCTTTGGACAGTGGGATCAAACATGTGATGAGCGCAAGTGTGAAAATTCTGAACAAAGATTTTTTCATTGGGATATTGGGTTTATGATGTTAATTCGGTCAAGTAGTTACTGAAAGCGTAAAGTTCTGCCTCTTTGAAAGAGTTACAAATCACTTGTAAACCTATCGGCATTCCATTCTCATCTTTCCCATTAGGAAGAGAGATAGACGGGACTCCAGAAACTGAAGCTTGTACTGTAAACAGATCTTCCAGATACATCGCTACCGGATCGCCACTATGCTCACCAAACTTAAACGCTGTGGATGGAGTAGTCGGCATAATAATATAGTCAAATTCATTTAAAAGATTCTCTGTAAAATCTTTTATTAATCTTCTGACTTTCTGCGCTTTGGTGAAATATGCATCATAATAACTTGCGCTTAGTACAAATGTACCCAGCATAATTCTTCGTTTTACTTCTTCCCCGAATCCCTCACTTCTAGTCAGCTTATACATGCTTTCTAGGTTATGTGAATTTGGAGTTCGGTATCCATATTTCACGCCATCAAATCTTGATAAATTGGAGCTTGCCTCTGCAGTAGTAAGAATATAATAAGTTGGGAGGATAAAATCAAGTAATGGGAACTCTACTTTTTCTACTTGATGGCCTTCAAATTTCAATTTATCCAATACTGCTAATGTGTTGGCTTTGATTTCTGACTGAAGAGCAGGAGATTCGATTGTCTCTTTTAGATAGGCTACTTTTGCCTTTTTATCAAAATGCAAAAGTTGGCTATAGGGCAAAACAGATTTTCTTGATGAAGTGCTATCGTAATCATCATGGCCAGCCATTATTTCCATGACCAACGCATTGTCTTTCACAGTTCTGGAAAAAACGCCTATGCAGTCAAATGAAGAAGCATAAGCAATCAAACCCCAGCGAGAAACCCTCGAATAAGTAGGTTTCATTCCGATCACCCCGGTGAATGCGGCTGGCTGTCTCACCGAGCCTCCCGTATCAGTCCCTAAAGAAACTGTACATAGGTTTGCCTGCACTGCCACGGCAGAACCCCCAGAAGATCCTCCGGGAACCCGTGATTCATCCGCAGCATTTAATACGTTGCCATGGGCTGAATTCTCATTTGAACTACCCATTCCGAATTCATCACAATTGAGCCGGCCAATTACAATAGCATCCTCGTCGAGCAATCGTTGGACGGCTGTGGTGGTGAATTGGGATTCGAAACCTTTAAGGATTTTGGAAGATGCGTTGGATTCGTGACCTGCGTAGCAAAGAACATCTTTAATACCGATAACCATTCCGGCAAGTTTACCGGCATTTCCATTCGCCAGTTTTTCATTGATGAGATCTGCTTGTTCTAAAGCAGATTGCTCATAAACTTCGACGAAGGCGTTTAGATGCGCCTTCGTCTGAATGTTTTTAAGATAATATTGGACTATCGCACGACAGTCTGTTTCCTTCTTTTCGAGCGATTTTTTTATTTCGTCGAATGAGATGAATTTTTCCAATTTTCTTGGCTTAAGAGATTACTTTTTCTTGTCGTCTTTCAGACCTTCCTCTAAGTCGTTCTGAATGTCCTTGGTAGCATCTTTAAATTCTCTGATACCACGGCCAAGGCCACGAGCCAATTCAGGTATTCTTTTAGCACCAAACAATAGAAGGACGACCAATACGATCAATATGATCGAGCCACCGCCCATGTTTTGAATGAAACCTAATGTAGTCATGATGGTGTGTGTTTAAGGGTAAATGTGGATACAAAGATATAACTGTGATCCGCTTACACAAAGTTCAGCGGGAAAGCAGTCCATCTTTTTTATGAATATACGCAATTCTCTGCTACTTGGATGTTAGCCATGCAGAAGGATTCATTACAGATAGACCTTTCCAAGTTTGAAAATGTACTTCTGCTTCTCCGTCAGCACCTAAGGCAACTTGACCAATTACGTCTTTTGCGCTTACAGTTTGACCGGATTTTACAGTAATGGTTTTCAACTTACTATACATGGTATAATATTCTCCATGTTTGATGATTACCGTTCCACCAAATCCAGGCATGGTGGTGATTTTAGTTACTGTGCCATCAAAAACAGCTCTTACGTTAGAATTGGGCTGAGTACGGATATCTATCCCATCACTTTCCATCGTAATCCCTTTAAGAGTAGGGTGTGGGTAGGTACCATATCCCTGAGATACAAAACCTGTTTCCACTGGCCAAGGAAGTCTACCTTGATTACCTGCAAATGATTTCGATAATGCAGCAACTTCCGGTGTCATCGGCATACTACTTCCAGTTGATTTGGTGGCTGTGCTATTTTCTTTTTTAGCAGCTGCTTCAGCTCGGCGAATCTCATCCTCGATCACCTGCTTGATCATTTTATTGAGCTGATCCTGTTGTTTCTTAGTCGCGGTTATCTGTTTTTTTATCTCTTGTTCTTTAGAAGTGAGCGTATTGACAAGGCCTTGTTGGGTTCGCTTCATTTTGTCAAGCTCTGCTCGTTCTTTTTGCTCTTCGGCAAGCACTTTTTCTTTTTCAGCTTTTTTATTGTCCAATAGGGCGCGTTGATCAATGAGTTCTAAGCTTAATTTCTCAATTTGGGCTGCTTGTTGTTTTCGGCTATCGGTGTATTGTTTCAAATACATTAACCTAGAATAAAGCTGATTAAAATTGGCAGAGCTGAAGACAAAAGAAACTATAGAAAGACCTCTATTAAGCTTCGAAGCATTATAAATCATCCGACCGTATTCGGCTTTCAACTCCTTTAGCTGTACTTCTAAGCTTTGTATTTTATCCTCCGTTTCACTTATCTCCTGATTGATTAGCTTCACTTCTCGGTCAAGTGTATTAACAAGACGAGTTTGCGTTTGAAACTGTCTGGTTACAGCGTTTAGTTCACCTATGGAGTTTTTCTTGGTAGCAGTGGTTTGCTTTAGGATTTTATCAAATTCCAATAGTCTAGCCTGTACTTCAGCTTTCTGCTTTTCTAATTCTTCACGAGTTTTTTTTGTTTGGGCAGCTACGTCCACAGCTGTAAAAAACACGAATCCAATCAGAAGGCTAAATGGAATTAGAAATTTGCCAAACATGCAATTCAAAATTTGAAAGGGAAGCTAAGTGGGGCTGAATTAGGATCAACTGAAGTCCATTCCACATTGATGATGGTGTTTTGTCCACCTTCTGGCAGTTGATATGCAAGTTTATAGAGAACTTCAAATGGAAATGGCTTGGAGTCTATATCCTGAAAAGTGGAGTAGCTGGCAAGTAATGAGCCACGATCATCAAGTGAATTACTTACTAGTTCTGAGACTTTTCTATAATTGACATCGACTTTTGAAAAGTACCTTACTTTGTCCCTAACTTGGGTAAGCTCAAAAGATTTACCTACTCTCACAAGTCTGTCTTTGTAATCTACTTGGTGAGGAGGATTAGCAAAAAGCACATTTTGGAAAATATCCAATGATAATTTAAGTCCATAAACAGCCTCAAATTCGGTGAAGGTTAGATTGACATCCTCCTTTCCGATTCTGTCTTTGATCTGAATTTTATCCTGAGTGATGAGCCCTCTTACAGCCTCCATTCCCATTCCGGGAGAAATGACAAACCATAATACGGAATCCTTTTTAGCGCGAAGGTTTAAACTACCGCGAGTGATTTTACCTGACTCTTCCTCGATCACTACTTTGGCTTTAGCACTCATGTAGTTATAGTCAGTGTAAATAGGGGAGAAATCTTCCATTTTCCCATCTGCCTGATAGACTATCGTCTTTTTGGAGCAGGAGAAAAGAAGGCCGAGACCTATGACGAGCACAATTCCTGCAAAAAGTTTATTCATGGTATTTTCCTTCTTTAATTTTTTGTGAAAGTTTATCAGAGGCCTCAGGACTTCCTTCGGCTTTTTTCCAATAACTCAATGCTTCATTCTTTTTACCCAGGTGAAATAAAATATCTCCGTAATGTTCAAGCATGACCCCACTTGGTTGTGTTTCATGCATCATCGCTAAGTCCATATATTTCTTAGCTCCTTCGTAGTCTTCCATCTGAAAAAGAACCCAAGCATGTGTATCAAGGAAAGTGCCATTATCTGGAAATCTCCGAACAACTTTATCAGACATGGTTTTTGCCTTTTCCAAATTCTTCTTTTCCAGGGATAGGAAGTACGAATAATTGTTTAGGACTTGCTCGTCATTTGGGTTGAGCTCCAGTGCTTTATCAAAATTCCTGAAAGCTTCTTCTTTTTCTCCCAAGTTATAAAGAGAATTTCCCAGAGAACCGAAAGCAACTTGGTCTAGCTGAGGGTTTTTATTAGCGTTTAGTTCGATCGCTTTATTAAGAGAAACTACGGCTTCTTCATCATTCTTTTGTGCAGATTTTACTACACCATCATAGAACCAGAATTCTGGATTTTGAGGGAATTCATCCACACCTAACACTGTGAATTTTTCCAATTCCTTGAAATCTGCATCTTCACCAAAAGACCCTAAAATCACCTGCTCAAGTAAAGTAGCATTCTTCGGATTGATCAAAAGTGACTTTTTGAAGTATTCTATTCCTTCTTTAGTCTTTTGCTCAAGCATTCTCCGCTGACCCAAAGCAGCGTAGATATCCGCATTTTCAGGGCTGGATTTTGCCATTAAGCTTTCCAGGCTATCTAGGAGGGTTTCTCTTTCCTGGGTTTTGATTTCAGTTAAAATACTGGAAAAAGCTTTGGATTTGACTTCTGGATCAAGATCGGCGCTGGCGAAAGCAGAATACAGATATTGGTTCGATTTTTCTATTTCGCCCTTATCCTTTAAAAGCGTATGGGCTGCCATTTGCAATTCAGGCTGACTTGGGTACTTTTCTATCTCTTCAAAAACTAAATCCAATGCCTGATCTACCCTATTGTTATTGTATAAAATCTCAACCAGATTCATGACATAGGAAGGGTTTCCAGGTCGGGCTTCAACTAGTTTTTTACCTTCTTCTATTGCTTTGCTCAGGTTGTTTTTACTCAAATAGATCCGCTGCTTCTGAATAGTAATTGGCTCCATGATACCATAAAACTCTTCCGCCCGATCCAATACTATTAGTGCTTTATCTAACTCTTTCTCGTTCAGGTAAATAGATGCTAGATCTAAGTTGTATTGTTGATTGTTTTCTCCATCAGCAGTTAATCTTTCTAAGATTTCTGCAGCTTTAAGTGGTTGCTTTAGGTTAGTATAGATCTCAGCGACCATTAGAGAGTAATACTTGTTTTCGGGATCTAGTTCAGCAGCTCTAGTCGCATAAGGCATTGCTTTTTCTGCTTGATTCGCTTTAACTAGAATCTCTGCAATTTTATAATGAATAGCAGGAGCATCAGGTGAAAACTCCATAGCTTTCTGAAAGTAAAAAAATGCCTTTTCCAAATCATTAAGCACGAGGTTCTTTTCACCTTCGATGAAATAGCGGGTGCCTTGAGATTCATTCAATTGTGCCTTTCGCTCTTTTTTTGAAAGCTTTTCTTGCGAGAAACTTGCTGAGGAGCTGAAAGCAACAAGTAGAAATAGGAGGATTGTTGTTTTGAAATTCACAGTAAATACGGTCTGCAGCTTGAATTAACAAACATAATGCCTTTTATGCAATTAGAGTTTGTTTGTAAATAAGTATGGAATACTTAAAGCGATTTTTGGGTCGTTTGGTTTGCTAACGATAATTGCTACATAAATGATCCCAAACAATAAAATTAAATACTATGGTTTCTTACTTTTTGGTAAGTAGGACATTATCTGGTCTTTTTCCAGCAAGAAGATAAGCCCAATGTAAAGTAAGATCAGGCCGTTTTTCATAAAGAAATTCAATGCAGGAACGCCTAGATCTAAATAAAAGCCTAAATAACTTATTGCAAAAGAGACTAACAAATAAAAGGCGCCTTTTGCCGTCTGATAAGGGATGGGGTAATATTTTTGACCATAAAAATAGCATAATAGACACATCACAAAATAACAGGAAATAGTACTCAGCGCTCCACCCATGTATCCCCAGATTGGCACGAAAACGAAGATAATTGCAATGGTGATTATCGCTCCAACCAACGTGATCCAGAAACTGTATTTAGTCTGATCAGTGATTTTGAACCAAATAGAGAGGTTGAAATAGATGCCGAGAAGTAGGTAGCCCATTAATAGGGTTGGTACTATAAAAAGTCCTTCTTCATATCCGGGTTGTCTTAAAAAAAGTGGCCCCATCCATTCCAGATTTACGGAAATTGCAATCATTAACACAGTGCAAAACAGGATAAATGCATGCATCACTTTAGCATAGAGCAGTGGAGAGTTTTTGTCCTGTGCTTGTTTGAAGAAAAAAGGCTCTGCAGCATATTTAAAGGCCTGAATCACCAAATTCATCAAGATCGCCAGCTTAAAATTGGCGCCAAAAATTCCTCCAGCTTCCCGAGCGGATAGTCCTGCATAGAAATTGGGAGGAAGTACATATTCAAAGAGAAATCTGGAAAACAACTCATTTGTAACTCCTGCTAACCCCATAAAAAGCAGTGGGATGGAGTAAACCCACATAGGCTTAATGATCTTTCCATCCAGTTGGAATTTGAAAAATCCTGCTTTCCACCATACAAATGGGATAATCAACCCATTTGCAAGAAGGTTTGATAGTAAAATGTATTCCACTCCCCAATCTGATCTATAGCCAAGAAATCCTTCTGGAATGACCCCACCACCAATTAAATAAGGGAAGCCAACGATCAGAAGAAGGTTGAAGAAAATGTTAAGGAAGATGTTCAAAATCTTCGTGCCTGCGAAGATCAAGGCTTTGTTTTCTAAACGGAGCTTAGCAAAAGGAATAGCCAGAATCGCATCAAAAGACAAGATCAATGCTGTCCATCTGAATAAATAGGCCTGCCCCGGATAATCGAGCCATTCAGCTAACCAAGGAGCCAGTAGATACAGTCCCGTTCCTAAAAGGAGCGTACTCGTGATGAGCAAGGACTGGGTTGTATTATAAACTTTATTTGAGTCTAAATTTTTACCGGTTGCGAATCTAAAAAAAGTAGTCTCCATCCCATAGGTGAACACAATATTCATAAATCCTACCAGCGCATAGATACTCGTGAACGAACCCATAGCCTCTTTGCTGAGGTATTCGGTATACACGATAATCATCAAAAAATTAATTGATCGACCAAGAATACTACTCAGTCCATATACTGCGGTCTGTCCAGCTAGTTTTTTGAAATTACTCATTCAGTGTCAAGGAGTTTATTCTCCTTTGAAGTGCGGCTGTCTTTTTTCCAGAAAAGCAGATGTTCCTTCTTTGTAATCTCCGGATTTCACACATCGCGCAAAGCTGTTTGCTTCAGTTTGGAAACCGTTTTCATCAGGTACATATACTGAATTTACACAGTCAATAATCATACCTATAGCAAGAGGGGCTTTACTAAGGATTTTACCTATGATTTCTTCAGATTTCGCTAGCGCCTCATCTTTAGTAGGAACTACATGGTTTACCAATCCTAGACTTTTAGCTTCGTCCGCACCAATCATGTCACCGGTCATCATTAGCTCATTAGCTTTTCCTCTACCAATTAGAATTGTCAATCGCTGAGTTCCCCCGTAGCCAGGAATAATCCCAAGATTAACCTCTGGTTGTCCAAATTTTGCATTGGCTGTGGCAATTCTGATATGACAGGCCATTGCTAATTCGCAACCTCCACCAAGTGTATAGCCATTTGTAACAGCAATCACTGGTTTGTGGCAATTTTCTATCATGCTGAATATTTCCTGACCGTTTTCAGCAAATTTTCTGGCATTCACTTCATTCAAGGTGGCAATCTCACTGATGTCGGCGCCAGCTATGAAGGCCTTTTCTCCAGCTCCTGTGATGATCACCGCTTTGATCTCTTTGTTATCCGAAACTTCTTCAAAAATTGTCCTTAGCTCCTCTAAAGTCTCAAAATTCAATGCGTTCATTTTGTCTTCACGATTGATGGTCAAGTGAAGCACTCCACCTTTCACTTCAGTCAGGATGTTTTTGAAATCAGCCATAATTTATCGTTGGGTATAAAAACAAATATACAAGTAGGGTAGTCATTCCCAAACTGGGGATTGGGAAAATGCTTAACCTAAGGTAAAGGATTATTACCCCTTTTGTAATTAAAGCCTAGATATTGTGGATTTTGTCCTAGGTCAAAAACCTGCTTCCACATTTTTATTTACTTTTGTTCAAAATCAAATTTTAACTAAATCCACTATATTAATATGTCTTCCAAAAGAAAAATTACAGTTGCCTATGGTGATGGGATCGGTCCCGAAATCATGAAGGCTACACTGGCGATCCTCGAAGCTGCTGGAGCTCAACTTGAATACGATGTAATCGAAATCGGAGAGCAAGTTTACCTCAAAGGAATCAGTTCCGGTATGGAACCGAATGCTTTCGAATCGCTGAGAGAAACAAAAATTTTCTTGAAGGCACCAATCACGACTCCTCAGGGAGGTGGTTTTAAGTCGTTGAACGTGACCACACGAACTTCATTTGGTTTGTACGCGAACGTGCGACCATGTAAGGCTTTTTCACCATTTATCAAGACTCATTTTCCGAAGACAGACCTTGTAATCATTCGTGAGAATGAGGAGGATTTGTATGCAGGAATCGAGCATAGACAGACTCAGGAAGTTTTTCAGTCTTTGAAATTGATCTCTAAGCCAGGTTCTGAAAAAATCATCCGTTATGCATTTGAGTATGCTAAGAAATATGGTCGTAAAAAAGTGACTTGTATGACTAAGGATAATATCATGAAACTTGCTGATGGTCTTTTCCACAAGACGTTTGACGAGATCGCAAAGGAGTATCCAGATATTCAAAATGATCATAAAATCATCGATATCGGAACGGCTCTGATCGCGGATAGACCAGAGACTTTTGATGTGATCGTAACACTTAACCTTTACGGAGATATTATTTCCGACGTAGCAGCGCAGGTGACCGGTTCTGTAGGGCTCGGTGGCTCCGCAAATGTGGGTGAAGAAGTAGCGATGTTCGAAGCTATTCATGGTTCTGCTCCTGATATCACGGGAATGGGTATTGCGAATCCATCAGGATTGCTAAATGGTGCAATTATGATGTTGGTTCACATTGGTCAGCCTGAGATAGCTGAGAAAATCTCTAATGCATGGATGAAGACATTGGAAGATGGAATTCACACAGGTGATATTTATCAGGAAGGTCTTTCTACTAAGAAAGTTGGCACTGAGGAGTTTGCAAATGCTGTGATCGAAAGAATCGGTCAACTTCCTACGTCAATGGTTCCAGCTGAATTTGATAAAGATACCACTCCAATGAATGTCTTTGTATCTCCTGTGACCAAAGCCAAAAAAGAGCTAATAGGAGTGGATGTATTTGTAGATTGGGATGAGCCAGGAAGAGATCCTCAAGTATTGGGCGAAATGCTTCGTAAAGCAAATGCTGATGGACTCCAATTGACCTTGATTACCAACAGAGGAATTAAAGTATTCCCTGGCGGAATGCGTGAGTCTTTCTGCACCGACCACTGGAGATGTAGATTCCAGAATGCCGAGCAAGGAACCATCACACATGCACAAGTTCGAGAATTGCTGAAGCAAGTAGAAGAACTTGGATTTGACTTTATCAAAACTGAGAATTTGTATTCATTCGACGGAGTAAGAGGTTATTCTCTTGCACAAGGGGAATAAGGAAATTGGGGATTTAAGATTTCAAATTTGAAATTTATTCCAGCTTTAGGTCCAAGTCTTCAGACTTGGACCATTTTTTTGCAGTTTCCTGATTACAGTAGGAAGTCTGAAAATTCATATGACACAAGTTGCGGCACAAGTCTGAAGACTTGCGCCAACTCGGGTTTACTACTGCGACAGAATACTGCGACCGAATACTGAAACTTCGACTCATTGTTTTTACTCATATTTGATTTTATGGCCTGCTACTTGGTACTTTAGACTGAGGACATAGTACACTTATGAAGAAACGAGTTTTAATAATCACCTATTATTGGCCTCCGAGTGGAGGGTCTGGCGTTCAGCGTTGGTTGAAATTTGCTAAGTATCTACCTGAAGCAGGTTGGGAGCCCGTGATTTTTACGCCGGAGAACCCTGATTTTGACCTGAAGGATGAAACGCTGGAAAAGGAAATTTCCAAAGACCTGGAGGTAATGAAATTCCCGATCTGGGAACCTTATCAGCTTTTGGATCGAATTCGAGGCAAAAAAGAATCGCATCCAGGAAGAGTACTGGAGCAAAAAGAGCAGAGCTTCATTGAGAAAGCTGCAATATGGCTAAGAGCTAATATGATGGTGCCGGATCCCCGGGTTTTCTGGGTAAAGCCATCCGTAAAATTCTTAACTGAATTGATTGAAAAGGGACAATTTCAAGCAATCATCACCACAGGACCGCCGCACTCCATGCATTTAATAGGTAAGGATTTGAAAAGGAAAACAGGTGTCTTTTGGCTCGCTGATTTCCGAGATCCTTGGTCTCAGTGGGAGTTTTTGGACAAGCTTCCCATGCAAAACCAGGTTCGAAATAAGCATAGGAAATTAGAGAGAGAGGTCCTTAGTGAGGCAAATGTTGTGACAACAATTTCACCCACTTTCCAGCATGATTTGGAGCAACTGGCAACCCGTAAAATCAATCTAATTACCAATGGTTTTGATGACTCTGATATACCTCAGGGATTTTCTGTGGGAGAGAAAAAGGCAGGCAGTCTAAACTTGGTTTACACCGGAATAATAGACTCCATTAGAAATCCTATGCCTCTGCTCAAAGCAATGAAGGAGGAGTTTTCTAAAGAAACAGGAGAAGTGAAATTTACCTTTGTGGGAAGAGTTAGCGATCAAGTTCGAGAAGAAATTGCAGCAGATTCCTGGCTATCAGGGCATGTGATTTTTGCAGGATATGTTTCCCATCAGGAAGTTTTTGGATTTTATGAGAAAGCTGATGCTTTGGCTTTGATCCTTACCAATACTAAAAATGCGAAGGGAAATATCCCGGGAAAGCTTTTTGAATACATGGCGACTACTTTGCCAATTTTAGCATTAGGCGATCCTGAAGGGGATTCTGCAAAGATTTTGAAAGAATCTGAAGCTGGAGAGGTTTTCACTCATTCAGATCATGTCGCTATCCAAGTCAGTTTGAGAAAGTTGTTTGAGCGCAGTGGTAAAGCTGAGCCAGCTACTGGTAATGATCGGTACTCCCGAAGAAATCTAAGTTTACAATTAGCGAAATTATTGGATGAAGGTTCCATTTCTTGATCTTAAAAGAATAGATGCGGAGCTGAAAAATGCTTTGAAATCCAAGTTTGCAGAAATGCTCGACAAGGGATTTTTTTCTGGAGGAGAGGAGGTACAAGCTTTCGAATCTCAAATTACAAATTACCTCAATTCTCCATTTTCTATTGCCTGTGCAAATGGAACGGATGCATTGGAACTTGCGCTGCGAGCATTGGGAATAGGGAAAGGCGATGAAGTAATTATTCCTGCGATGACTTGGGTTTCCACTGCTGAAGTGGTGGTGATGGTTGGAGCAAAACCTGTTTTTTGGGATACGGATGAAAATGGACTTTTGGCTTCGGATTGGGAAAAGGCGATTACGCCCAAAGCTAAGGCTGTGATTCCTGTTCACCTCTATGGAAAGCTGGTGGATATGGAAAGCTTGATGCGAAAAGCCAAACTGCATAGGCTTTTCGTCATCGAAGATGGGGCTCAGTCTTTCGGTTCTTTTCAAAATGGGAAAGCTGCTGGGACTTTTGGAGATGTGGGATGCTTGAGTTTTTATCCAACCAAAAACTTGGGGGCTTTGGGTGAAGCAGGAATGTGCTTGACAAATGACCAAGAATTGAGCAACCGAATAAAAATGCTTCTAAATCATGGGCAGGTGATTCGTGATAAACATGAAATTGTAGGGAGAAACAGTCGTATTGATTCTATTCAAGCTGGATTTTTAAATGTGATTTTGAGCCGTTTTGAATCGTTTCAAACTACTCGAAAAAGGATTGCACAAATGTATTTGGACGAGCTATCGTCAATCGATGGTTTGAAGCTTCCATCAGATATTTTGCAAGAAGATCATAATGCGCATCTTTTTGTGATTCAAACTGGACGTAGAGATGAGTTAAAAAGGTTCCTTTTGGAGAAAGAAATTGGGACGGCTATTCACTATCCCCAAATTTTGCCGGATATGAAGCCTTTTCGAAGTAAAGGAGAATTTAAAAATGCTCGAAATCTTAGCCAAAGAGGGCTTTCTGTGCCTTTAAACCATTGGATGAAGGATGAAGAAATAGAAAATATAGTTAAATCTATTCAAGACTTTTTTGCCTAATTTCCACCATGACCTGGAATCAAGACCCAATTTATGTCAGTGGAATGCTTTGCATGATTGTATTGCTATCTGTTTGGCTTGCAAAATTCAAAGGGTGGAAAACTATCGGTACCCCTATTTTAGTGATTCTGATTGCAGCAATTGCAGCAAACATTGATATCATTCCAACTGCAACAAACGGTAATCCGATTTATACTGGAGTTTTTTTATACCTGGCGCCAATGGGGATTTTCATTGCTTTGCTGGAAGTTGACCTTAAAAGTCTTAAGAAAGCCGGAGGACCAATTTTATTTATGTTCGGAATTGGTGGACTGGGAACCATAATCGGAGTTCTTGTTGCTTGGTTTTTGGTGAAGCCAGCTACGGAAATCGGAGATATGGCAAATGCAATTGCGGGTATGTACACAGGTACTTATATAGGTGGAAGTATAAATTTTAATGCAGTTGCGCTTAGTTACCACGTGAATGAAAATGCTGATTTGTATGCTGCTAGTACGGTAGTTGACAATTTGATAGGAACGCCATGGATTATTGCTACACTGATTTTACCTAAGTATTTGCAGACTTTATTTCCTAGAAAAAAGTTGCTTCCGACTGGAAATGAAGTTCAAAAATTGAAGAAAGAAGAATCTGTAAGTATTCCTGGGCTGGCTGCAATACTCGGTTTGGCTTTGTTGGCGATGGCATTTTCTAAGCTCGTATTTCAGTTTTTTCCACAAATACCTGAAATTATTACACTCACTACAGTTGCTTTGATTTTGGCTCAGCTGCAATTCATCAAAAAATTATCAGGCACTCATACCATTGGTTTTTTTCTAATACTCCTTTTTTTGGCGACGATTGGGACACTTTGTGATCTGAACACCTTGTCTGGATTGGGTGAACTGGCAGGCACATTGATTCTATTTGTGACACTGATCATAGTAGTTCATGGCATAGTGATTTTTGGGATTGGAGCATTATTAAAAATTGATTGGGATGTCATAGCAGTTGCTTCTCAAGCAAACGTGGGAGGGAATACTACAGCACTTGCTTCAGCAGAGAGTTTGAACCGTCCTGATTTACTTATTCCGGGAGTCTTGGTAGGAAGTCTTGGGAATGCTTTGGGTACCTATGCAGGATTTTTTATAGCTGGCATGCTTGGGTAATTGAAGTCGATGATTAGTTGGTTATTTAGCTCTGTACAATATATAAAGGAAGTCTTTGATATGTATTAAAAAACTTATTACCTTGAATCGGAATTTTACAGTAATAAAATTTTGAATATGGGTAGTCCAGTTAATCTATTTATTTCAAGAAGCCAAAAAACTGACTTGAGGACTAATTCTGACGATGTTGCCCTGTGGCAAAGCGTCCGAAAGGGGAATGATCTCGCTTTTTCTAACCTCTATCAGAGATTTTCTAACGTACTCTTCAATTACGGTATGCATTTTTGCTATAACAGTGAATTAGTCAAAGACTGTATTCAAGAATTATTTACCAATATCTGGAATCGAAGGGAAACACTAACTGAAATAGATTCTGTAAAACACTACCTTTTTACATCATTTCGAAACCTGTTAATCCAACATATCAATAGAAATAGAAAGCTTTTTACGGATTCTAATGAAAACGATGAGTTTTTAGATTTCGATCTTTCTGTTGAGGACGAACTTCTTGCTCAAGATTTCAGGAAAGAGAACGAGAAGAAAATTTTTAATGGATTGACTAAAATATCAAAGCGCCAAAGGGAAATATTAATATTAAAATTTTTCAATGATCTAAGTTATGCTGAGATAGCAAGTATAATGTCCATCACTCCAGCAGCTGCACATAACCTCATGTCAAAAGCGCTTCAATGCATGAGGGTTGCGCTGCGATAACTTTCTGGAGCTTCACTCCTAAATCATTTAATTTTTTTAATTCTCTCTAAATCAGCTTTTTATTTTGCCTCTCAAACTTTCTTTGAAAAAAGTTTAGAAAAAATGATGAGGTTTTAATCTTCAGTCACTCTTATAGGTATTAACCAAAAGAGTAGCTGTGAATCATCTTTCATCTGAATACGATAATTTTTTTACAAATGACTTTGTCATGGATCCATTTTTTAAAGAATGGGTACTCTATGGTGATTCGGCGCATGAGGAATTTTGGAAGGCTTGGAAAAAAGCTAACCCAACCAAAGTACCGATGATCGAAGAAGCAAGAAAATTGGTTTTGGATCTAGATAAGTCGAAGTTTGAGATGAAGCCAAGAGAATTGTTTGATGTTTGGAGTGCAATTCAAGCTGATATCAAGCCAACTGCAGTGCAAAAGCCGGTTGTTCAGCAAAGAAAAGTTTGGCCACTTGCCTTGGCTATTGCTTCCTTTTCATTGATCCTTCTGACTTGGATTTGGTTTGACTCCCCAAAGGAGATCGAGTACCAAACTGCCTTCGGAGAAACCAAAGAAATTACACTCCCAGATAGTTCTAAAGTTATTCTCAATTCTAATTCAAAATTGACTTTTGTCGACAATTGGGAGGGCCAGACTGCCAGAGAAATATGGATCGAAGGTGAGGCATTTTTTAGCGTAGTCCATAAAAAAGATCATCAACCTTTTAAGGTTCTAAGTTCCCAAAATGTAGCAATAGAAGTACTCGGGACAGAGTTTAACGTGTATAACCGATCGCAAGAGACAGAGGTAGTGCTTACCTCAGGCATGGTGACCCTCAGCTTTCCAGTAAAAGATAAGGAAGGGAAAATCCTGATGAATCCGGGTGATTTGGTAGAGTTTAAAGAAAGTAAGTTTCAACGAAAAAAGGTGAACACATCACTCTATACTTCCTGGAAAGACAAGGTCTTAAACTTGGATGAAACCAGCTTAGGTGAAATCATCACAATGGCCAAAAATAATTATGGAATTGAGATAGAATTTGAAGATGAGGAAATGCTAATGCAAACAGCATCGGGCTCTATGCCACTTGGAGATGCTGCAAATTTTATGGATCAAGTTTCCAAAATCTTCAATATTGAAATAGTAAACGAGCAAAATAAGTATCTGATTAAGTAACCCAAAATGAAGTATTCCCCAAAAAACCTGAACCCAGTTTACAATGAGAAAGTTTGTACTATTATTATGTATGAGCTATTCGATTTCTTGGTTTGCATCAGCGCAAGTCGAGGGTTTGATAGCATCGGAAAAGAACCTAGACACCTATTCGTCTAGGAGTGAAAACAGAGACCTCAAAGAGGTTCTGACACAATTCGAGAATAAGTTTAAAGTCTCGATAGCGTACAAGGATGAATTGGTTCAATCAAAAAGAATCAAATCGTCAAAATCTTCTTTTAGTTCTGTAGAGGAGGGATTGAAAGTAATCCTGAAAGAAACAGGACTCAGCTATGAAAAAGCGGGAGAGAATTTTTATGTGATTTTTCAAAACAAATCCAGCCTAACGGCTAAAGACCCCATTTTGAATAATATCCTCAGTTCTGCTGCTGCTCCTTCTTCTGAGGGAAGAACCTCCGCTTCAAATGCGAGAATTTCTCGAAATGCCATTTCAAAACTTGAGCGAAGAAGGATAGAGATTACCGGTAGAGTGACCGATGAAAATGGGATGGGTTTTCCGGGAGTTAATATTCTTCTCAAAGGAACCTCAACAGGTACTGTTTCTGGAAATAATGGAAACTATTCAATTAATGTTGAGAGCGAAACGTCTGTCCTGGTTTTCTCCTTTGTAGGATACCTCAATCAAGAAGAAGTGGTTGGCAATCGGTCAGTAGTGAACATCAGCATGCAAGTGGATGCTAGCGACTTGGAAGAAGTTGTGGTAACTGCCTTGGGCATCGAGAAATCAGCAAAAAGTCTTGGTTACGCTACTTCAACCGTGAAATCTGATGAGTTGACTATCAACAGGACGCCAAACGTGATGAATGCACTTCAAGGCAAAGTAGCCGGGGTGAGTATTTCAGCATTGGGCTCCGGTCCTGGAGGTACATCAAAAATCCGTATTCGTGGCCAATCCTCTATTTCGGGTCAAAATAATCCGCTCATCGTAGTGAACGGTGTACCTATTGATAATACCAACTTCGGTTCGAATCCTGGTAATAATGCCTCTGATAGTAGTATTGGCGTGCGTGGAGGAGGAAATACCTCTGATGGTGGTGATGGACTATCCAGTATCAATCCTGATGATGTACAATCAATGACTATTCTGAAAGGAGCTGCCGCCGCTGCATTATACGGTTCTCGAGCCAAAGACGGGGTTGTCATGATCACAACCAAAACCAAAAATGAAAGTCGAGGATTGGGAGTTACCTATAACCTAAACTACACGAACGAAGCTCCCCTTGATTTCACAGATTACCAATATGAATATGGTCAGGGTGAGCAAGGTGTAAGACCGACCACTCCAAACCCTACTTCTGGGCAATGGTCCTTTGGGGAGAAATTCGCTCCTGGCATGACCCAAATGCTTTTCGATGGAGTTACTGTTCCTTATGTACCAGTAAGGGGTATTATCAATGATTTCTTCCGCAACGGTCAGAACGTAACTAATTCTATTACGCTAGCTACCTCTGGCGAAAAGGGTGGAATGAGTTTGTCTTTTTCTGATCTGAACAGTAAGGGCATAGTCCCAAACAATACATACAACCGAAAGACTATCAATTTAGGCTTTGCTTATGATTTGAGTTCCAAGCTCAGTTTCCGTGGAAACTTTAATTACTCTCACGAACAGAACGATAATCCTCCAAACATAGGTCAGCAGGATAACACAATCCCGGTTGCACTTTACAATATGGCTAATTCCATGCCTTTGGATGTGCTTCGTGATAACCGATATGATGCGAATGGAAATGAAGCAGTTTATTCGAGATTTAGAAATCGTACCAATCCTTATTTCACACTTTCTGACCAGTTTCAAAATATCCGTAGAGACCGGATTTTTGGAAACATAGCGGTTAAATACCAATTGACTGACTGGTTATTTGTGCAAGGAAGAGTTGGACAGGATTTCTGGACTAGAGATCAGGATTATAATAACTTTCCAACTGGACAAGCATCTCGAGCTCCAGCCCCAGCAGGTTTTGTAAATGGTGTTTACACCCAGGAGCAACGAAGATTCCGTGAGATAAACACAGACTTTTTGATCAATGCTAATAAGGAGTTTGGTGATTTTGGAATCAATGCAAATATTGGTGGTAATCACATGCAGAGAAGGTCTGACCTGAATAGTGTACAGGTGACCGACTTCGTAGTTAGAGATCTTTATACGGTTCAGAATGGAAGAGCAAAAGATCCTATTTATGACCTTAATGAGCGGGCCGTTAATTCAATCTACGGTTCTGCTGAAGTTTCTTATAAGGATATGTTGTTCCTAACTGGTACAGTTAGAAACGATTGGTTTTCCACACTTTCAGAAGAAAATAGAAGTATTCTTTATCCTTCTCTATCAGCTAGCTGGGTATTCACTGAGAATTTTGCTCAAAGCAGCTGGTTGAATTTTGGAAAACTAAGAGTAGCATATGCTGAGGTGGGAAGTGATGCCGACGTAGGAGCCTATTCCAATGTGCTATTTTATGGCATAAATAATAACCTGTTTGGAGGTCAGCCAGTAGGTGGTCCTAACGGAAGTAATCTACCAAATCCGAATTTGCGACCAATGCGAATTGGTGAAGCAGAAGTTGGATTAGAACTACGGATGTTCCAAGGCAAAGTGAGTTTGGACTTGGCGGCCTACAGAAAACTCACAACGGACCAGATTGTAAGTGCGCAGATCTCGGATGCTTCTGGATTTGTCAATACTTCTATCAACAGTGGTCAAAGTGAAAATAAGGGAATTGAAATGCTCTTAACCATTGTCCCTGTGGAGAACGATAATTTTACTTGGGAATTTTCCGCAAACTCTGCCTACAACAAAACCAAAGTTCTTAGCCTATTGACGGATAATCCTGGAGAGCGAATCACCGTAGGAACCCACGTTTTCAATGGAGAATTGAGACAAATCGTTGGTATGGAAATGGGGCAAGTGGCAGGCTTTGGCTACAGAAGAGATGATCAAGGAAGAAAAATCTTTGGTGCTAACGGGCTTCCACTTAGAACCACTGACCTTGTTAATTTCGGAAGTGCACTACCAAATTGGGTTGGAGGCTTTAATAACTCCTTCAATTATAAGGGAGTAATGCTGTCGTTCCTGATTGACTATAAGTTGGGAAATACTATGCTTTCCGGTACCAATTTTAATGCTACCAGACATGGTTTACATAAAATGACCCTAGAAGGAAGAGAAGGTGGAGTCGTAGGAGATGGAGTAAACGAAGCTGGTGAAATAAATACAGCAGTAGCGCCAGTGCAGTCCTATTGGGAAGTAGTAAGATCTCAAGCTTTGGTAGAGCCAGTTATCTATGATGGAGGCTATGTGAAACTTCGCCAAATCACTTTGGGCTATGATTTTACCAAACATTTACCTGAAAACCAGCCATTCAAATCAGTCAAGCTGAATTTCGTGGCAAATAACGTATTCATGATAAAGAAATGGGTTGATAATATTGATCCAGAATCATTCGGGTATTCTTCTGATAATTTGGTTGGTATGGAGTCCACAGGTCTTCCTTCTACCAGAGGTTTAGGTTTTAATCTTAATGTCAAATTCTAAACTATACAGACATGAAAAAGATCTTAAATTATATATTCTTAGCGTCCATTCTGATGTATGCATCAGCTTGCGATAGCAATTTCGACGAGCTAAATACTAATAAAGTTAGTGCTACGGCTATTGACCCAGCGTTTCAATTAAATGCAGCAATTGTTGGCTGCGCTTATCCAAACGGTACACTGATATATGACATAGGCATTGTTCAACAGATTATTTCGCCAAATTCCGGCGTACTAACAGGTGCTAATTTCAATCAAGATAATAGAAACGCAACTCAGGAACTTTGGCAGCGATATTATCGAGATGTGATCAAGAACACCAGAGATGTAATCAGTCAAGTCCAAGGTGATCCGACCAGAGCTAATCTGCTTAACATGACACGGATTATTCAGGCATTTGCATTTATGGTTTTGACTGATGACTATGGAAGTATACCTTATTTCGAAGGTGGATTAGGCTATTCTCAACAGGTATTTTTCCCTACGTATGATTCTCAAGAAGTTATTTATGAGGACATCATCAAGGAATTGACTGAGGCTACAGCAGCTTTGAATCTTTCTGGGAAAATTGAAACTGCGGATATCCTGTATGGAGGGAATTTGAATAAGTGGAAAAGCTTTGGAAACTCACTATTGCTAAGAGCTGGAATGAGACTGAGTGCTGTAAATGCAACAAAAGCTCAACAGGTAGTTCAGGCAGCATTTCAGGGCGGAGTGATTCTTTCAAATGCCGATAATGCAAAAATTAACCATGATGCTAACTATTTGAATACAATTGGAAACTTATTGAATTCTACAGAGGCATCGAATTTCTATTTGACAGCTCCATTTGTGGATTATTTGAAAAGTAAAAATGACCCTCGCCTCTCTGCGATAGCAATCACTTATGTAGATGCCAAATCAGGTCCAGAGCAGACGGTGGCAGCCGGTACTTATGACGCTAGTGTGCACGTGGGGATGCCTCTGGGAAATGACAATGCTGGTGCGGTACAAGCTGCTGCTAATTTGGGATTAACAAGCTTCTATGAATTTGCCCAAGCAGACAGAAGAAGACTTGCGAAAAATACAGCACCAAACTTCTTAGTTACAGCTTCGCAAAACAACCTTCTTTTAGCTGAGGCTAGACAAAGAGGCTGGATTAGTTCAGGAGATGTCGAATCTTACTATAACGCGGGAGTAAAGGCTCACATGGAACAGTTGGGGACAGTAGATGCTGCATCTTCTATTGCGCCAGCGGCAGCAGATGCATATTTAGCAGCAAATCCATTTGATGCTTCTAAGGCGCTTGAAATGATAAATACTCAATATTGGGTGTCATCATTTATGAATGGACCGGAAGCTTTTGCCAATTTCCGTAGATCTGGATTTCCTATGCTTACCACCAATCCTTTTCCTGGAAAAGAGGTTGATTTTATAAATCGGATAACTTATCCAAATTCAGAGATTTCTGTAAATTCTGAAAACGTGCAGGCTGCTATTTCGGCTAGTGGAGCTGATAATCTTGCAACGAAAGTTTGGTGGGACAAATAGTAATATGACCGAGTCTGGAAAATCCAGGCTCGGTTTTTTTGATTTTAGTTATATTCCGAAATGAACAAAACCTATATAACCCTACTGTTTCTATTCTTTTTAGGGATAGATTCTTTTGCACAGCAAATTTCCAAAGAGGAAATGCTCTTTCTTACTCAAGAGTGGAAAGGGGAAAGATTTGATGATGGTCGCCCTAAAGTTTCTGATGACCTACTGAGGCGTATGAAAATCGTAACCCATGACGAAGCATGGGCAGTGATGAAAAATGCAGGCTATAAATATCAATATGCCGAAGGCTGGGAAATGATCAACCCTGACAGCATTATGGTGGGGAGGGCTTTGACTGCCACTTTTATGCCTGGCAGACCAGATATTCATGGAGCTATAGATGCTCGTGGACAGGCTGAAGGAAAAAAGGGTCAAAATGTTTGGCCGGTGGATTTGTTGGTGAAAGGCGATGTCTATGTAGCCGATCAATTTGGAATTCATGATGGAGGTCCGACGATCGGCGATAATGTGGGCAATGCAATTTTTGCCAATTCAGGCAATGGAATAGTTTATAACGGAGCGATCAGAGACATCGCCGGGCTCAAAGAAATCGGTGGGTTCACTTCCTATTTCCGTAGCTATCATCCTTCCCATCACAATCAACCTCGAGATTTGAATACCATGTTGATTGGCATCAATAAACCTACAAAAATTGGTCAAGCTACAGTGATGGCTGGTGATGTGGTTTTGGGTCGTGATGGAGCAGTATCCTTTATTCCTGCTCACTTAGTGGAGCAAGTGGTAGTCACTTCTGAAGTAGTGCGTCTGAGAGATATGTTTGGACATGAGAGGATTAGAGAGGGAAAATACACTGCTGGAGATATCGATACCAGATGGTCTGATGAGATAGAGAAAGACTTTTCTCATTGGCTAGAATCCCATATAGATGAACTGCCAATAGCTCGCGAGCAAATTCAAGAAATACTTAAAAACAGAACCTGGTAATATTTAATACAACCCATAAAACCTATGAAATCTAAGAATTCAAGAAGATCATTTCTACAAAAAAGTGCCGTAGCCGGACTGACTGGCGCCGGCTTGATGGGTACTTTTGGTGGACTAAATGAAGCCGTTGCCAAGCAAAATCCATACTCTAATCCTTCTGACCTGAAAATCACAGATGTAAAATGTGGCTATGTGCGTGGGGCTGTTTATGTTAAAATATATACCAATCAAGACGTCTGGGGCTGTGGAGAAGCAGTAGATGCTATCCAAGGCACTTACTACATGATTCAGCGGATGGGCAGGCAGCTTCAAGGACAAAACCCACTTAACCCCAATCGTCTTGCAGAGCAAATCAGAAAAGGAGCTTTTTTTGGTGGCGCACAATCTGGCGTTTTTGTGGCAGTTTTGACAGCGATAGAGACAGCACTCTGGGATATTACCGGAAAGGTTTTTAATGTCCCTGTTTATCAATTATTGGGTGGGAAATTCAGAGATAAAATTCGTGTTTACTGCGATACAGCACTTTACACCTCCACCAATCCAACTCCAAATGATTATGCGCTAGCGGCTAGAAACGCCGTTTCCAGAGGCTACAATGCAGTAAAATTTGATGTGGATGACGCTAGAGATCCCAATAAATATGACCGTTTCAACTGGACGGCAAGTCCTTTGGAAATAGACAGAATGTACAATGCCATTGCGGCAGTACGAGAAGAGGTAGGGCCAAATATTGATATCTGTGTAGATATGCACGGGCGTTACGACGCGATAACGGGAATGAAAATGGCGAAAGCATATGAACCGTTAAACTTGATGTTCTTGGAAGAACCAATTCCTGCTGATAATCCGGAAATGTATAAGCACATCACTCAGGAGACTAGTACTCCGATCTGTGCTGGTGAGAATATTTACCTCGCCTACGGTTTCACAAAACTATTATCAGACGGAGCATTGAATATTATTATGCCTGATTTGCAAAAAGCAGGTGGACTCGGAGAAGGCCAACGAATAGCAAACCTAGCAAATCTTTATTATGTGCCTTTTTCTCCACATATGGTAGCTTCTTTCTTAGGAGCAATGGCGAGTTGCCATGTCTGTGCCTCTGTACCTAACTTCCAGATCATGGAGTGGCAAATCTATATGGACACAGATGACCTATGGAAAGACATAGTGACTTATGATGGCCCAAGAACAGAAAATAGCTTTATAACAGTCTCTGAGAAACCTGGAATCGGTGTAGAAATCAACGAGGAAGGGATGAAAAAGCATGCAGTCCCAGGTATTCCATTCTTTGAGTAAATCAGTTAATATTTTTTCTTCAGTGAGATATAGTGAAGAAAAAAACCTAAATCCAAAATACCAATGAACCCAATTTCAAACCCCCAAAAAAGCATCAAGATTTCGCTCTTGATCGGTGCTTTTTCTTGTCTCTTTTTACTGCCAAATACAGAGTTGAAAGCCCAAAATGTGGGCGCTTCTCCCGAATACATCAAAGCCTTAACTGCTGAATGGACTGGCGAGCGATTTCCTGATGGAAGACCTAAAGTCTCTGATTCAATTTTGGAGCGCCTGAAAAATATCTCCATAGAAGAAGCTTGGGGAGTTTTGCGCAACAAAGGTTATCAGAACCAATATGAGGGCGATTGGCAAATCATGCTTCCTGATGCAGCGATGACTGGTCGGGTAGTGACTGCTCAGTACATGCCACTGCGGCCAGATTTGGAAAAGCAGGTGAAAGATCAGGGAGTAGAAAAAGAAGGTAGGTCTCCTAAGGGAGGGACGAATTCTTGGCCTATTGATATTCTCACAAATGGGGATGTGTATGTTGCTGATGGCTATGGTAAAATAGTAGATGGAACGCTGATCGGTGATAATCTCGGAAATGCCATCTATGCCAAATCCCAGCGCGGCGTGGTCTTTAACGGTTCTGTTCGTGACCAGGAAGGTCTGTCAGAAATCGAAGGATTCAATGCCTGGATGAAAGGACAAGATCCATCTTACATTCAACAAATGATGCTTACTTCTATCAACAGTCCTATTCGGGTTGGCAGAGCTACGGTGCTCCCAGGAGATGTAGTTTTAGCAAAGAAATACGGGGTGATTTTTATCCCAGCCTATCTGGTGGAGGAGCTTGTTTTGACCTCTGAAGTAACTGGCTTACGTGACGAGTTTGGGCACCAGAGACTTCGGGAAGGAAAATATCTTGCGGGACAGATCGACAGCCAATGGACCGAAGAGATAAAGAAGGATTTTCTTAACTGGTTAAATAATTACCCGGGCAAGCTTCCGATGACCAAACAGGAATTGGATGATTACCTGAAGGAAAGAAATTATTGAGTCCTCAATTAGAATTTATGATTTCCCATTTCAAAAGCAAAAGAAAGACCTCATCAATCACTCGATTAGGTCATTCTTTGGTAATTCCCATTTTTAATTAAAATAAAAACAATAACCCAATAGACCATGAAAAGCACATTACAACACCTCATTCAAAAGAATAAGGAGCAGGAGCGCGCATACACTGCGCAGCGTCAGGCGGAGATTGATAACCCCTTTACAAAGGACAATAGAAGGGATTTTTTGAAAAAGACAGCTCTTGGTGGATTAAGTCTCACCGCATTAATGGGACTCGGAATAGAAGACACCATGGCTGAAACTACCAAGAATGTACGCCGGGCTTCCGCTCCATCAGATCTAAAGATCACAGATCTTCGCTATGCGCATACAAATGTGATGGGTGGCACTGCTATTCTTCGGATTGATACTAATCAAGGAATTTATGGATTGGGAGAGGTTCGGGATGGTGCTGATCCTAGGTATGCACTGATGCTGAAAAGCAGGATTCTCGGGGAAAATCCTTGTAATGTTGAAAAGATTTTTAAAATCATCAAACAGTTTGGTGGGCAGTCTCGACAAGCCGGCGGGGTTTGTGGTGTTGAGATGGCCCTTTGGGATCTTTGTGGCAAAGCATACAATGTGCCTGCCTGGCAACTTTTAGGTGGTAGATATCGGGATTCTGTGAGGCTATATGCAGATACGCCTGAAGCAAAATCTCCCGAGGAGCAATTGAAGTTGATTAAATTCAGAACAGAAGAACAAGGCTATACTTGGCTCAAAATGGATGTTTCTATTGGAGAGATCATGGATATCCCCGGATGTATTGTCAATCCAGAGATTTTCAAAATGGGTAAAAGTCAGTGGCAAGGGGGCTATATGTCCTATGCAAACACGGCCCATCCATTCACCGGTGTGCAGATTACCGAAAAGGGTCTGGATGAATTGGCCAAAATCGTGGATCATGTACGTGGGATGGTAGGTTATGAAATTCCTATATCTACGGATCATTATGGTCACTTTGATCTAAACAACTGCATTAGACTAGGGCAGGCACTGGATAAGTATCGATTAGCTTGGCTGGAGGATATGGTGCCATGGCAGATGTGGCAGCAGCATAAGACGATTACTGATGCACTGAATACGCCAACGACCACAGGAGAGGATATCTATTTATTAGAATACTTCAAAGACTTGATCGATAATCATGCTGTGGATATCGTGCATCCAGATTTAGCCTCTTCAGGAGGACTTTTGGAAACAAAGCGCATTGCTGATTATGCTGAAGAAAAAGGCATTGGTATGGCTATGCACCAAGCTGGAACTCCTGTTTCCTTTATTGCGAATGTTCATTGTGCAGCAGCAACTCAGAATTTCCTTGCTTTGGAGCATCACTCAGTTGATGTACCTTGGTGGGAGGATTTGGTTACTATGACGGGTGGAGGCAAAATGATCGACAAAGGCTATGCTCCAGTTCCTTTAGAAGCACCAGGTTTAGGAATTGAGTTGAATGAAGAAGTGGTAAAAGCTCACTTGCATCCTTCGGATAGCTCATATTTTGCTCCTACGGATATGTGGAATGAGAAGCGCTCTCACGATAGAACCTACAGTTAAAAAAGCCTATTTTGCTTATTGCTAGAAAACCCGAAGACTTGTTGTAAAACTGGTTTTCGGGTTGTTTTAAAAAAAGAATTCACTCAAAAGTTTCTCATTTTGAACCCAACAATTACAAAAGCCCTGTCAATAATTAGCGGTGTATTACTCTTGGTTGCACTTGGCATTACTCTCTTTTCAGGTATTGCAAATGCCGGCCCCCTTTGGATCGGTTTTTTCTTTTTGTGCGCGATAACATTTCTTGGAATTCCGAAACTAAAAGGGTACGCTTACTCCCTCATGATTTTCGGGTCAGTTGCAATTGCCCTCTATTATCCACAGTATTTCCAAGAATATAAGGGCTTTAAATTTAGCGCATTGATTGTTCCCTTGATTCAAGTGATCATGTTTGGAATGGGGACATCGATGAGTATCAAAGACTTTCTTGGTGTAGTCAAAATGCCCAAAGGAGTTTTAATAGGTGTACTTTGCCAGTTTTCCATTATGCCGTTTATTGGATTTACATTGGCAAACATGAGTGGCTTTCCGCCAGAGATTGCAGCCGGAATTATCTTAATCGGATGCTCGCCGAGTGGAATGGCTTCGAATGTGATGGCTTTCCTTGCCAAAGCCAATCTTGCACTTTCTATTACTGTCACTTCTGTGACTACCTTGTTGGCACCTTTTGTGACTCCTTTTTTAATGGGCTGGCTTGCAGGAGAGTTTGTCGCGATTGACGTAGTAGAAATGATGCTTAGCATCGTGAAAATGGTTATCCTACCAATTGGGGCAGGCCTTATTTTTAACTACTTCTTGCAAGGAAAAGCCAAATGGCTGGATGATCTCATGCCTATAATTTCAATGGCTGCCATAGCATTGATCTTGGTAGTAATAGTAGCTGCGGGTAGAGATAGTCTTCTGGACATTGGTCCTTTATTAATCGTCCTAGTAATTGCTCATAATCTCTTCGGATATGTGCTTGGTTATTGGGCAAGTAGATTGTTTAGACTTAGTGAAAAAGATTGTCGAACCATAGCGATAGAAGTCGGAATGCAAAATGGGGGACTAGCCTCTGGTATTGCCAAGGAGATGGGAAAGATCGCCACAGTTGGTTTAGCTCCTGCCGTATTTGGCCCGTTCATGAATGTCAGTGGTTCTATACTCGCTTCCTATTGGCATAAAAAACCAATTAAAGATGAGTAAACCGTAAATTTCTTAACTCAAAAAAAAGAGACAGCCCCACTAATCGGACTGTCTTTTTTGATTGTTCAAAACCTTTATGTTAATCTGTTAATTTTGGGTGACTAGTAAACTCTGTTTTGTCTATTTTGTTAATGATTAGAAAGTTGAGGAGTTTGACTTTTAATGATTTTTCTATAATACGGTTGCTTTCTTTGAAGCAAGTTTCTCATTTTTATTCGGTAGAAATCATATCCGATGACAATCAACAAAAAGACACAAACGATATAAAAAACATTGTAGGCTATGGTTAGGTAGATATATCCTGCCGAAATCCCCCCTGCTAGGTAAGATGACATGATCGTCAATAGTAATTTCCACTTATTTCTCAGATGCGGATTTTCTCGATTTTCTTTTTTGGTAAAGAGTGAAGCAAGTATTCCCAGATCAGTAGTTAATCCGGTCAGGTGAGTTGTTTTGACCGCCGAATTTGAAATGGTGGCAGTAAGTCCATTTTGGATACCCATAGCAAATAGCATTGCGCTCACCATCAATTCCGTTTCCAATAAAGTTTCCTTATAATAAAATTGAATGTAAGTGCCAACCACCAGCAAACACAGGATTTCCAATACGATTGGGATGGAATGCGCCAAGTAAGCTTTTTCTTTTCGGAAATTGATTACGATCAGATTTGAAGTGAAATTCCCTAAAAAAAACAAACCAATCCAGCCAAAAACAACCAGTGCCTGATACCAATTGCCATGGGAAATCTCTTGCGCCAAAATCGCATAATGTCCAGTAACATTCGAAGTGAACGCGAAAAATATAATCACAGAAATAACGTTTACCATTCCCGCTGAAAAAGCCGTCAAGGAACCGAGTTGTATGTTTTCTTTGACTGTTCGAGTTTGATTGTTACTGATCATTGGATTAGGTATTGATTTTTTCGAAAGTCATTTTGACAATACCACGTACTTGCATGTCAAAATTGAAGTGTAATACCATACGATCTGAACTGAGCTCTTGTATTTCATAATGTTCCATCAAGTTTGCCCCATCGATTTGAAGGATATTTCCACGGCCTTTGAGTGTCCAATGCAGTGATTTTTGAGTTTCAGACCCTTGCATTTCCAATGTTTCATCGTCAGTGAATTTCCAGGTCTCCGCTTTATGAATAATTAGATTTTCACTAATCTGTTCCTTAATATGGTCTGTTACCATGTAGTCGAAACTATTGTCCTTTCGCAGGATTGAATCCAACTTTTCATATTCCCATGAAATCTCCTTCCATTCTCCTAGAATATTAGAAGTAGGTGACTCCTGTAGCGATAGAAGAGCAAAGTACACCACCATCGTAGAGGTAAATATCGCCAAATAGATGAAGGTGTATTTCATTATAGTGTAGTTTAATGGGCTACTTGTCCATGTGTGAAAAACAAAGAGGATAATTCGTTTTTACTGCTTTCTGCGTTTTCTACAGATACTGTATGCCAATTAACCTTGAAGAGATTTGTTTTACTTTTGGTGAAAAATGGGATCAGGTTAAAACTGTTGCTGTTTTTTAATTTAAACTTATAGTTTCGAGGGATGTATGCTTCGGTGACTTTGTTGCCTTCCAAGTAGTTTTCAAAAGCATTTTGGTTGTTGCCGCTGAAGATATCAATCGACATATGCTCTATGATCGCCTCATATTTGCTCAAAAGCATCTCGCAACTGCACTTAAATTCCTCATTTTCCAGAGTTTCCAGTACTTTCCTTTTGGAATAAAAAAGTAATTCAGTAATGGAGGAGGAGGCCCATTGACCGTAAACGAGAATTAATCTTAATTTCTCAGAATGGTCTGCGTTATTTTCCAGGGCTGTCTTTACAAGATTCAGCGATTCAACTGTGAAGTCGGTTGGTATTAAGATAGTTTTTGCCATAGCTGTTGTCAGTTATAATCAACAGGGGCTAAATTATCTTCGAGGTATTAGAATGGACTAAGGATGAGATTAAGATCTAATTAGATTTTGAGGGGCTGAAATTAGAATTAGATTAGAGGACAAAGTCTCCTTTAGGTAGGTGAATTTCTACGGTCGTGCCTTTGTTGAGCGAGGAATTTACTTTTAATACCCCATCGTGGATTCGGATGATATTTCGTGCCAAAGGAAGGCCAATCCCATGTCCTTCATGATTTTTTGTGTTGGAAGCCCTGAAATATGGGTCATAGATATAGTCCATTTCATCCGAGGGAATGCCAATTCCACTGTCTTTCACGATAATAATAATGGAACCGTCCATTACTGCCAAAGCAATATTAACAGTCTGTCCATCAGAGTATTTGCAGGCATTCAGGACTATATTGGAGACAGCCAGATGTAGCAGCTGCTCGTTTCCTAATACTTTCAGTAAAAGGGGGTTTTCGGGAAGGAGACTAAAATCCAGCGAAATTTTATTTTTAGTTTGAATTTTCTCTACTGTTTCTTTTACATCCAAAATCAGCTGATCCATTCGTACTTTTCCGAACTTTTGTTTTTTCCCATCAAAGCCCGTTTGCGCTAGCAGAAGCAATGCTTGGGTTTTTTTCTGAAGCTTTTCCGCTTCATCCAGTATTGCATTAAGAGACTCGACATATTCTTCTGGCTTTCTAAGTTTTGAAAGGGAGACATCCGCTTCGCCGATTATTGAGGTCAGTGGGGTGTTTAGCTCATGAGAAGCATTGCTGATAAAGTTTTTTTGTGTCTCAAAAGAAGTTTCTAGCCTATTAAGCATGTCATTGAATGTCTGCGCTAGTTCTCGGACTGAATCATTGTTTTCGGGAACCTCCAATCTCATATGAAGATTTTCAGATCCTATTTTTTTTGTCTTCTTGATTATGTTTTGAATAGGTTCAATGATTTTCCGGGAAAACATAATAGAGAACACTACAATGAGTAGAAAGGCTATAGCCAGTGAAGTAAAAATAAGATTCCTGAGATAGGCGAGATGATGGGTGATAAAGTAGTTTTCGGCGGAAAGTATTACCAAGTGCTTTTTTTGGTCTGGAGTCTTGTAGATTGTTCCGTAGAAAAAAGCATTTTGTTGGCTGTAGGTTCCGATTCCCTCAGCCACCACATCATTTAGAAATGACTTATTGAAATCTTTGAGCCTGGGGTCATCCACTAGGTTTTCTTCATTGATGTCTTCCAGGATTAGGTGTTGCTCATTGGCTAGAGGTTCTAGGTAATCTTGACGCAATTGCTGGACCACATTACTATCTTTTTGTTTCTCGAGCTCTATCTTTGCAGTGGCTATTGCTCTAATTTCCAGTCTTTTATAAAAGTCTGTGAAAGCAAAAATGGAAATCGAATAATAGATAAATCCGCTGAAAAGCAGGGTGTAACCAATGAAGGCTGTAAGCAGGATATAGATTATCTTATTTTGAAGTTTCATAGGGTAATGACATGTCTTTTAACTTCCCATTCAGCCTTTTACTTTTTTCTGTATTTGGTCTAAGCCCGTTGGTATCAGTCAAGTGCTATTGCATCAATATTCTTTTAACACATAACCCATTCCGATTACCGTTTGGATTAGCTTTTGGTCTCCGTATTTATCCATTTTTTTCCGAAGGTAGTTTACATACACATCGACTACATTAGTGCCCATGTCAAAATTAACTCCCCAGACTTCATGCAGCATATCCACTCGCGAAAGGACCTTTCGCGGGTTTTTCATAAACATTAATAACAACCGAAATTCTGTGGAAGTCAATGAGATCTCATGATCGTTTCGGAATACGGTCTTTTCAGTATCATTCAAAACTAAATCTGCAAACCTGTAAATGTCGCTGGTAATATCTTCTGAATCGTCTGATTTGCCTCCTCTACGCATGAGCGTTTTGATCCGAGCCAGCAACTCTATGAATTTAAATGGCTTGACTAAGTAATCATCCGCCCCAGAATCAAGCCCGATGACTACATTCTCCGTACTTCCCATAGCCGTGAGAAATAAAATAGGGACCTCCGATTTTTGAAGCCGTATTTGCTTACATACTTCTAAGCCATTTATGCTTGGGAGCATTATATCCAGAATTATCAAGTCAAATTGACTAGTAAGAGCAAGCTGAAGTCCAAGTGTGCCATCCATCGCAATAGTGACCTCAAAGCCGTTTTCAGTCAGACCTTTATTGATAAAACTACATACTCGGGTGTCATCTTCTACTAAAAGTATTTTTTTCAAAAGACAGTGGGTTAGAGGGTAAAGTCTTAGCTCAATTTATAAGCCTGTCTGGCCAATAATTTCCATTGGCCTTTTTCTTTCTGCCAGACGAGTATTACCCCGATTTTAATGGAGTTTGATGTACCGCCATCTAGCACATCTGCTGCTAAATTATGTCGGACAATAGCTATGTCTTTTTCTACTTGTATGGTTTGGTCTTCAAAAGAAACCTTAGCAAAATCTGATGCACCACTAACGAGTGCCTCTATAAATTGTGCTTGGTTTTCCAACTTCCCACTTGAGTGTCCATAGCTTAGGTGGATGGAACTTAACTCGCTTAAGTTGGCTACGGTGGGGTCAATCAAGGCTAATCTGAGTTTTTCTACTCGAGATGCTACGTCTTTTTCTGCTTGCGCAAAGGCAAAAGTGACAGAAAGTAAAAGGGCAATGGTTAATAAGGTTTTCATAGGGTTTGGGATTATTTTTAATATTTGGAAGTATTAGTTAAAGGAGGTTTCAATCCTATTATTTCTCTTGTACAATTGTAAAAATATTCTTCTCTGTGACGCCTTTCACTTCATGCTCTACCATCACTGGTATGTCGTATGTATCCAATTCTTTGAGAAGGAAATTCTCTCCATTGATGAAAAACTCGATTTCTCCTTTTATCACAGTAAGTAAAGAAGGGACATTTGCCGTGTGTTTTTTTAAGATCTGATCTTGGAGGAGACCTATGGCGAAATAGTTCGTTTTGTCAGTTCGCTGAATAGGGAAGACGGAAGGACGTTCATTCCCAAAGGCTAAATTCTCAAGGATATTCATGGCAGAATCTGGGTTTAGTTGAAAAATCGATTGGAGTATAAATTAGGTATTCTTTCCGAAAAGTCTATCTCCTAATTCTAAAAAGGCTCAATATGGATAAGCACATTTCCCAGTTCTGGAATCTCGGCGCATAGCTTATCCTTCAGCTTATGAGAAATGTCATGACCTTCGGTTACTGTAAGTTCTCCCGGAACCAAGGCATGTAAATCGACATGGTATTCCATTCCTGCTTTTCGGATAAAACATTTTTCAGTTCCTTCTACTCCGGGGACAGTTAAGGATACAGCTCGAATTTGCTTGGTCAATTCCTCGTAGATATTCTCGTCCATTACTTCCCCAAGGGCGGGTCTGAAGATTTTATAGCAATTATAAAGTATGAAAGCTACCGCAAAAAGCGCTGCGTAGTCATCTGCGACCTCAAATCCCTCTCCACCAAAAATGGCAATGGTAATTCCTATAAAAGCAGCGACGGAAGTAATTGCATCGCTTCTATGATGCCATGCTTCAGCTTTTAGAGCCCCACTATTCAATTTCTTACTTCTTCGTATGACCACCTGGAATGAAACCTCCTTCCAAATTATTATGGCTGCCAAAACGGTCAAGGTAAAAGGTTTTGGAAGTTCGTGGGGAATAAGGATATGCTGGAAAGCCTGATAAGCGATCGTACAGGCTGATATAATAAGAAAAACGACTACCAGAAAGGTGATCAGCGGCTCAGCTTTTCCATGACCATAGGGATGGTTTTCGTCTGCTGGTCTAGAAGAATACTTCAACCCAAAAAGCACGAGTAATGAAGAAAAAACGTCAACAACGGACTCTATACCATCAGCAATCAAGGCATAAGAATTACCAAAAATGCCTGCCAGAAATTTAATTGTAGCCAAAACAACATTTCCCAGCATACTGAAAATAACTGTTTTTACTGCAAGGTTTGAGTTGCTCATGGTTTGGGCGGGTATTGGAATCGCAAAAGTAGGGATTATTCCTTTGCCGATAGAATAGGAGTAAACAAGCGGTTCTATCAGCAATTATACATTTAAGTAACAAATGAATCCCTTTTCGCTAACATTAAGCCCCCTTTGGATAGTGAAGGATTGAATACTTTTGAAAGGATTAAATTAAACCCTATGAATAACCTATCTAGATTTTTCTCACTCGCAGTTCTACTCTCACTTAGCATTTTCTCCTGTGGGGAAAAAGAAGAACCGGCTACTCTTATGGTTTCTTCAAACGAGCTAGTGTTCGTTTCTACTGAAGAAACATTAAGTCTGGCAATTACGAGTAATCAACAATGGCAGGTGGAGCATGATGCCTCGTGGATTACTGTGAGCCCAAGACAAGGATCTGGGAATACTCAGATATCCGTAAAAGTTGATTTAAACCCCACAGAAGAACTCCGGACTACTGTTATAAATATACGATCCGGGACTATCATCCAGCCAGTTAAAATAACTCAGGAGGCGAGTGAGCCTCAATTTCCTACATATTACATCCCCGCCGATAATACCGGAATGCGCGATATTTCTAGCTTGAATCTGGCAGGTGAAATGGGGGTAGGATGGAACCTTGGTAATTCCCTAGAAGCGATAGGAGGGGAAACCGCCTGGGGCAATCCGAAAACTACAAAAGCGCTCATTGATGCCATCAAGGCTGCTGGCTTTACTTCGGTAAGAATCCCTGTGGCCTGGAGTAAATTTACCAATGCAGAGACCTATGAAATCGATCCTGCCTGGATGGCTAGAGTGCAGGAAGTGGTGGATTATGTGATCGACAATGACATGTATGCGCTGATGAACATACACTGGGACGAAGGCTGGATGCAGCCGACTTTTGCGCAGCAGGACTATGTGAATGATAGACTGGAGAAAATGTGGATTCAAATAGCATTGAATTTCCGGGATTATGATGATCACCTACTTTTTGCCGGAACAAATGAAGTGATGGTGGAAGGAGATTATGGTACCCCGAAACCTGAATATTATCAGGTGCAGAATTCTTTTAATCAAACCTTCGTCGATGCCGTGCGCTCCACAGGTGGGAGAAATACCTACAGAAACCTGGTCGTACAGACATTCAACACAAATATTGACCATGGGGTGAATTTCTTCGATATTCCAACGGATGATACAGAGGATCGTCTGATGGTAGAATCTCACTATTATGATCCGTATGAGTTCGCGCTGAGGGAGGATGAAATCATCACCCAATGGGGCACAAATGCGACTGATCCTTCAAAAACAGCTGCTTGGGGAGGGGAATCACATGTGGATGCGCAGTTCCAAAAAATGAAAACCAATTTTATTGATCAAGGTGTTCCCGTACTGATGGGTGAATATGGGGCAATCATGAAAAAAGCTGAGGAAAACCACCGCTACGTGGCTGACTACCTAAGGTATGTGACCAAAAGTATGGTAAGCCATGGATTGGTTCCATTCTATTGGGATAATGGCTATGCTGGTGACTATGGTTTTGCACTCTTTGATCGAAATACCGGGGAACAGGTTCATCCAGATTTGATAAAGGCGATCACAGATTAAAATCTAAAAGCCGGAATTCATCACGAATTTCGGCTTTAAGAGGCAAACACTTCTTTGTTTCTTTCCCGACTGATCGTTCCCGGGATAGACTGATCCATTTTTAAAACTATAAAACCTCCAACTGCGCAGATCCCCATTCCCATTACCATGGGGAATGCAGAACTTGCGTGGAATAAGCTGACGATTGCCGTCACAATTCCACCGATTGCCATACGCATGCTTCCCAGCATTGCAGAAGCGGATCCTGCTGCTTTAGCAAATGGTGCCATAGAAAGTGCGGTGGTATTTGGACCATTCAGGCCGTGGGCTGTGAGGAACACAAACATCAAAGCGATCAAGGAAAGCACATCAAACCAGTTAAAGTAGACACCTGTGACTAAAATCAGACCTACAGTCACTTGATAGTGTAAGGAGAAGTTGATGATTTGTTGGGATGAAAATTTCTTTAATAAAATATGATTCAATTGTGTAGACCCAATCATGGCAAAAGCCAGAATAGCGAAGATCCAACCGAATTGATGCTCGCTCAAGCCGTATAAATTCATAAATACATCTGCTGAACTAGCGATGTAGGCAAAAGGCGCCGCTCCAGCTATTCCTCCGGCTAGCATGTATACTAAAAATTGCCGGTTTTCTAGAACTCTGATATAGCCTTTCCAGACCTGCTTAGGTTTTAGAGAGATTTCTTTGTCCGGTAGGGCACCCGCAGGAAGTACGACTACAGTAGCAATCCAGATAATAGCTGTAAGTACTGCAAGGATGATAAATACCCAGTGCCAATCATAAGCCGCAGTGACAAAACCACCTAAAGTTGGAGCTATCATCGGTGAAACGGCAATCACGAGAATAAGCAAGGACATGGCCTGTGCAATTTTCTTCACTGGAAAAATATCACGAACAATAGCTTGCGCAGACACCATTCCAGCACAGCCTCCAATAGCCTGAAGGAAGCGCATGAAAACCAGATTTTCTACAGACTGTGACATCGCACACCCAATGGATGCAAGAATGTATATAGCCAAACCTGCATAGAGCGGTTTTTTTCGCCCATACTTATCCAGCAAGGGTCCATAAAACAACTGACCAATGGCAATACCGACTAGATAGGCAGTAAGGGAAAGCTGAATATTGGAGATAGGTGTATTCAGATCCTTGGCCATCTCAGGAAAACCTGGGAGGTACATATCGATTGAGAATGGGCTAATCGTACACAAGGCACCTAGTACCAGGACAATCTTAAAGTATTCCGTTTTGCTGTATTTCTTTTCCACCCTAAAAATTATTTGATCATGAAACTCGGAGTATCTGAGGTAAACAGGGGTAGGTGTTAATGAGTTCGTAAATATTTGGTTATTTTTTTATGGAATAATCAGGGTAAATCGTAGTGTGATGAAAAATCATTAATCTGAATAGATTTTGTTAACATGTAACTGGATTCAATTGGATTATTTTGAATGATTACAAATTCACCAAAGAATGCATGTTGAGTTAATTTGATCCTTTTCTGTAATTTTCATTTTTTCTATGCTAAACTGAGAAATAAATAAACTCAAGGCTAAGGAGATAAAGCAGCGGAGATAGCTAATTTTTTATGTTCTTGCAAGTAGGCCTCTTTTTGTTTTTGGATTAGTTATTTTTTCTCAAGTTCTACCCAAAATGGAAAATATCGTTGCCCATCCACCTCATAAAAAGGCAGTAACTGCCCTTCGGTCGCTTGTAAAGATACCCCCTTCATTTCAAGTATATCCACTTCTTCGCTGGATTTATCAAAAGCAATGTTGGCGTAGTTGGAAGTCTCAATGGTCATCCTTCCTTTAGGAGGTACGGGTTTGATGAATTTCACTCGAATGTCATAAATTCCCGGCTCAATGCTGACATTCCAGTAGCCGAAAATATCCTCCTGCGCCCAGATTCCCCGCTCTCCAGCAGCATCATTTCTGTTTAAAAATATTGGGTTTTCAGATGCATTTCCAACATGAATGATCGGAGGATCTTTTTGATTTTTCTCATTGATCAGCTCCAAGTAGATCGCATCCATTTCGGATTTCAATTCCGTCGCTTTCGTTACATTTTTTGAGGAAAGATTATTTAGCTCATATGGATCTTCATTCAGATTGTATAAGTTAAATTTTTCGATTTCTGAATTGTAATCCGTATTTCCTATCAACTTCCAGCCTGCTTTTTGGATGGAAATATTTTGGTAAAGCTCAGGATATTTTCTCGTCCAATACGCAAAATAACTGCGGTCAATAGTTGAAGCATTTTGGCCTTGAATCAAAGGAAGCAGAGTTTGACCATCTACTTTCCTGTCTTTTGGCACTTCAAATCCACAGAGATCAGCAAGTGTAGGAAGTACATCTAAATGAGCAGAAAGTGTGTTGATTTCTTTGTTTCCATTGAATCCATTAGGATATCGAATGAAAAATGGGGCTCTTACTCCACCTTGAAATACATTGCCTTTTAGACCTTTTAGCCCAGCTACATAGCGTTGCTGCTGAGGACCATTGTCTGTCATGAAGATGACGATGGTATTATTTTCGATTCCGAGTTCCTCCAGTTTTTTAAAAAGTTTTCTCAGGTTATCATCAATGTTTTCCACCATTGCGTAAACTTTCCGCGCGTCTTCTTTATTATTTTCAGACATAGGATAGAAGGGCTTTCCATCAGTTCCAAAACCTGAAGAAGGATCTATGTCTTTGTACTTTTGATAATATTCATCTGGAACCTGAAGTGGGGTATGCGGTGCATTAAAAGCTAAGTAGGTAAAGAATGGTTTGTCCTTATTTTTTTCAATAAACCTGATTGCCTCACCTGCAAAAATATCTGAACAGTAACCTTTATAACCTTCCTGCTGATTGTTATGCCAGAGCACCGGATCAAAATAGCTTCGATCGCCTTGGTAATATGTAGTGAAATCTCCGACTTGACCCATTCCGCCAGAAAGATGAATCAGTGATTCGTCAAATCCCTGATCGCTAGGTCGCATAGGGTAGTTGTCTCCCAGATGCCATTTTCCAAAAATCCCAGTCGCATAATCCTTTGATTTCAATAGTTCAGCGATGGTGATTTCACTTGAAGCCATCATCGCACCTCCATTGTAAGTATCGCGCACACCGGTTCGAAGGGAATAGCGGCCCGTCATCAAGCTTGCTCGAGTTGGCGCACAAACCGGGGAAACATAGAAATTAGTAAATCGAACACTCTCTGCAGCGAAAGCATCCAGGGTCGGTGTGTTGATGTGAGGATTTCCTGTGAATCCTAGATCTCCGTAGCCTTGATCGTCCGTGATGATGAGAATGACGTTGGGAGATTTTGTTGTTTGCTGCGAAAAAGTGACTTGAGAAGTGAAAAGCAAAAGGATAATAAAGGAGCGTTGAATTTTCATAAGACTAAAGTTAAGGCTTGACGATAGTCTAAAGTAGGTTTTCTAAGTCGAATAGCTATGCTGTGAATCGAATTCGTTTAAAATATGGATCCTGCCTTTGGCACTCTTGAATTTCCACTGAATTGTTAACTCCGAATTACGCTTCGCTGTATTCGGAGCTGTTATCGGTTGTGCCTTTGGCACAAATGATCATGAGAAAATTGGGGATCACACCTAATGGCAGGTTTGAGGTGATCATTGCCCAAAATTAAATGAGGCCCTAGTAATTGATGAGCCATGTTTTTTGAGTTGGTACTCTCTCAAATAAGTTGAACCCCTTGCCAACGGCAAGGTCAATAAAAGCCCAGAATGAAATTCTGGGTTGAAATGGAGTTGGGTGATTTTATGGGTGCTCAAGGCACGAGCAATAACTATAAACCTCTACTATACGACTCTGCGCTGATCTGCGGATTTTTCTGCGTCCATCTGCGGGAAATATTCATATTAAAACTCAATCTCATCTATACTTCTCAGCTGCACATGCTTTTTCATCTTCTTTTGGATGATTTTGAAGTGATGCAAATCCTCTTCAGCAATCAAGGAAATTGCCTCTCCAGTGGCACCAGCACGACCTGTTCTTCCGATTCTGTGTACATAATCCTTTGGCGACCTCGGCAATTCATAATTGATCACAAGCGGCAAAAACTTAATATCAATTCCTCTTGCTGCTAAATCTGTCGCAACAAGAATCCTGGTTTTTCCTGATTTGAAACGATGCAAAGCTTCAGATCGAGCACCTTGGCTTTTGTCTCCATGAAAAGCTAAAGCATCAATTCCGTTTTTGTTGAGTTTGGTGACGATGTTATTCGCTGCTCTGATAGAGGAAGCAAAAACCAGAATCTGGGACCAATCCCCAGAATTGATCAAATAACGCAGGAATGGGCCTTTTTGCTCCATAGGAACTCGGTAGGCATACTGCTCGATTAGATCTGGGGAAACAGTGTCCGGCTCAGCAGTGATTCGAACTGGCTCATGAAGCATTTCATTGATTAACCCTTCTACGGTTTCTTCGGTCGTTGCAGAGAAAAGTATGTTCTGGCGCTTTTTTGGTAGTTTTTCCAGGATCAAATCTACTTCCTCTTTGAATCCCATATTCAACACCTTGTCTGCTTCGTCCAATACCAGTATTTCAACTTGATTCAGATTCAGAGAATTTTTAGAAAGCAAATCCAGCAATCGCCCGGGAGTAGCGACCAAAATATCCGTTCCGTAGATTTTCATCATCTGAGGATTGATGGAAACTCCTCCGAAAACTGCCAATGCTTTGACAGGTCGGGTTAAAAATCTGGCGAAATTCTCAGTCACTTCTGCCACTTGACTTGCTAGTTCACGGGTCGGGACAAGCACTAAAATCGGGATCATTCTACCCTTATTAATAGGCTTTTCCTGAAGTCTTTGGAGAATGGGGAGGATGTAAGAAGCTGTCTTTCCAGAACCTGTAGGCGCAATTCCTAATACATCTTTCATTTGCAAAACAGCCGGGATAGCTTCTATCTGAATTGGATAAGGAGTATCGTAATTGGCTTTTTTGATGGCATCAAGTATCTGCTTGGAAAGTCCTAAATCTGAAAAGTTCATGAATTTATATTTTGGTCAAAGTTAAGGCTTGGAAGTTACTATTGCACTTTTTCCGTAATCTTCATGCCTGCACTTCCAGCATAAAAGACAATTATCTCTGCATCTTCATCGCCCAAATTTCTTCCCAAATGCTTTTTATTCACTACTTCTATGATGGGGTCGCCTGCTTTCATGGTCAGTTCATTTCCATCTTCATCGATCACAAAAAGCTCACCCTTTAAAAGCACGCCTGCATTTATGACGGGATGATAATGAAGAGGAAGTTCAGCATGTGCTGGGATGGTGATTTTTAGAATTGAAATTTCTGGATTGGAGGTTGGGTATTGGGGTAAGGAATCTCCATTCCAGGAAAGTTCAGATTTGATCAACGTGACTGAAGTGGGAGTACGTTTCTCCCACACTTCTTTTTTAAGAACATAAAATGAAAACAGAAATAGAATTGCTAGCAGAAGTATGTTTTTCTTCATTTTGACGTTTTGAAGGTTGAAAATGAATATACCCAATATGTCTGTTTATATTTCTCTTGGACCAGAAATGAATAATCAAGCCATTGAATTAATTCTTTCTTGCGTAAGGAAGTAATATGTTTAAAATTGTATCTGTCTTAAGTTGACTAGCCAAGATATTAGAGGTTAGCGACTTCAAGCGCTCTCAGCTCAAACCCAAAATACCAATTTGTAGTATGTCGATTATTCGTATTGCTTTGTCTTTTTTGATAGCAATAACCCTATTTTCTTGTTCTAAACCTGTACAAGAAGACCCTTCAAACCCTTCTCCTGCTCAGTCTGCTGAAGAAGAATTAGAGACTTTCCAATTAGAAGAGGGATTTCAAATCCAGTTAGTTGCCGCCGAACCCATGGTGGAAGATCCAGTTTTCATCACGTTCGATGAGGATTCCCGGCTTTGGGTGATCGAGATGCGTGGTTTTATGACTGATACGCTTGGCTCTGAAGAAGATAAGCCAATCGGTAGAATTTCGGTGCTGGAAGATGAGGATGGTGATGGAGTGATGGATAAAAGCACGATTTACCTTGATAGTCTGATCATGCCTCGAGCGCTCGGTTTTTTTGGAGATGGGGTTTTGGTGTCTGAAAACACAGCACTTTGGGTTACCAAAGATCTGGATGGCGACCTGAAAGCCGATACAAAAGTTTTATTGGATTCAACCTATGCATCTTCTGGTAATCCTGAGCATTCCGATAATGGCTTGCTTAGAAATGTTGATAATTGGTATTACAACGCTAAATCCAGGCTGAGGTATAAATACCAAGATGGCGAATGGATTAGAGATTCTACTGAGTTTCGTGGTCAATGGGGAATCAGTCAGGACGATCAAGGCCGTTTATTTTATAATTACAATTGGTCCCAGTTGCATGCGGATTTGGTTCCACCAAATTACCTTTCCCGTAATCCCAATCATTCTCCATCAACTGGTATTGATTACGGAGTTAGCATGGATCGCAGAGTTTTCCCTATTCGTAAGACGCCAGCCGTCAATCGAGGATACATTCCTGGCGTCCTCAGTGAAGACCAGCGATTGATGGAGTTTACAGCTGCCTGTTCTCCATGGATTTATAGAGCAGGACTTTTCCCTGAGGAGTATTATGGAAATGCCTTCGTTGCTGAACCTGCGGGTAATCTGGTGAAGCGAAATATCATCAGCCAAAAAGGCAATATTTTGGAAGGAAAAGACCCGCACTCGGGAATTGAATTTCTAGCATCAACTGACGAGCGGTTTAGACCAGTTGACTTTGCTACGGGCCCCGATGGAGCACTTTACATTGCAGATATGTATCGTGGTTTGATTCAGCATGGAGAATATTTGACACCCTATTTGCGAGAGCAAACAATTGGTAGAGGGCTGGAAATGCCCGTGCATTTGGGTAGGATTTGGAAAATAGTGCCAAAAGGAAAAAATGCTTTAGCGCAACCCAAGCTTTCAAAAGCTAGCACTGATGAATTGATCGAATTTCTTTCAAATAGGGATGGCTGGTATAGAGATATGGCCCAGAGACTCTTGGTAGAGCGGAATGACAAGACCGGTAAAGAGAAGGTGATGCAGCTCGCTGCTGATTCAAAGTCCACCGAACTAGGAAGATTTCATGCACTATGGACCTTGGAAGGACTTAACCTGCTTTCCCCAGATTTCCTTTTGTCAATCTTCGAAAATTCCTCTGGTTTGGTTCAAAGTACTGCTCTTAGGTTATTGGAACCATTTGCTATGGAGTCTAGTGCTATTAAAGTGAGACTTGCTGAGGCTATGGAAAAAGTAGTTGATTCTACCACTTCACAGGAAGCTCTGCAACTTTCGCTGAGTAGTTATGTGCTGGAGCCTTCTGAAGATGAACGTGTGCTTTCTGTTATTTTCTCAAAGTATGGCGATGATCCATTAATTCGTGATGCGATGATGAGTAGTTTGGGCGGAAGGGAATATGATTTCCTGCAAAAGCTTTGGGCATCGGAAGAGTGGAAGGTGAAAGAGCAGACCAAGGAGATTTTTCTTGAAACACTAGCTAGTGCGATCATTAAAAATGGAGATCAAAATGAAGTAAAAGGGTTATTGGCTTTGGCAGACGAGAAAGAGCTAGGCTGGAAAGAAAATATCCTGATTTCAGGAATGTCCATTCAGGCAGCCAACCTGAAAGATCGGAAACCTATTCCTTTGACTTCAGAGCCAGCACTTTTCCAAAGGACTGATCTGCCCATCGATGAAAATCGTGTGGATATGCTGAAGCGAATGTTTGCTTGGCCTGGCTATACGCCTTCAGAGGTGAAGCTTGTTTCCAATCAGTTGGATGAGAAGGCGTTGAAGCAATTTGCTGATGGTCGGCAGAAGTTCCTGGTGACTTGCGCAGGATGCCATGGTTCAGATGGAGCAGGAGCGCCTAGGATGGGACCTCCTTTAGTAGGATCTGAATGGGTTTTGGGTAACGAGGGCAGGTTAGCGATGATTTTACTTCATGGGTTGGAAGGTCCGGTGGAAGTAGCCGGAAAAACCTATGATGCTCCGGATATTCTCCCGGTTATGCCTGCACATTCTACCATGGACGATGGAAGTATTGCGGCGATTTTGACTTATATTAGAAATGAGTGGGGCAACCAAGCTTCACCAATTTCAGGCCGTACTATTGGTAAAACTCGGGTGTCTACTCAAGGAAGAGTTTACCCGTGGAAAGCGGCCGAACTAGATGAGTATATAGAGTCATTGCCTCCTGTGGAAGCCCCAAAACCATAAGCTATGAACAGTTCTAAACCCAGTCTATCGAGCTACAATTCAGGTAGAAGGAAATTCATAAAGACAGCTGGGCTTGGAGTTATGGCAATGGCTTTTCCGCTGCCTGGAAATCCTGATTTTCTGCAAAATGTACGAATGGGAATCGTGGTACATTCCTATGCTGCGAGATGGCATTCGGATACACCAAGCGAGAAATATCCAGGCTTTGAGAATGCCCTTAGTTTAATCGAGCATTGTAAGGAAGTAGGAGCGGGTGGTGTGCAGACATTGGTCAATGGTTGGTCTTCAGATTTTGCTAAAAAAGTAAGAGATGCACGAGAAAAGACAGGGTTGTATCTGGAGGGAAGCATTGCTTTGCCAAAGTCAAATGATGAGATCGCTAAGTTTGAAGCAGAAGTTTTGGCAGCAAAAGAGGCAGGGGCTACGGTTTTGCGAACTGCCTGTCTGAGCGGAAGGCGCTATGTTACTTTCAAAACCTTAGGTGATTACCAGGCATTTCGGATAAAAGCGATTGAATCGATTGAACTAGCCGAGCCCCTTATGCGAAAGCATAAAATGAAGTTGGCAGTAGAAAATCATAAAGATTGGACAGCGAAGGAGCTAGAAGCAATCATTAAAAAGCTGGGGAGTGAGTGGGTAGGCGTAACCTTGGATTTCGGGAATAATCTTTCTTTCATGGAAAATCCTATGGAAGTGATTGAGACTTTAGCACCTTATGCCTTTTCTACTCATGTGAAAGATATGGGTGTGAAAAACTACCATGATGGATTTCTGCTATCCGAAGTGCCATTGGGTGAAGGAATAGTTGATTTGAAATCTGCAGTTGAACTCTGTAAAAAGTATAATCCTGAGATCAACTTTAGTCTGGAGATGATTACTCGTGATCCCTTAGAAATCCCTGTAATGAAAGATAGCTATTGGGCTACGTTCGATCATTTGTCAGGACTGGATGTGTACAAAATGGAGCGAATGATGGAAGAAAATCAATTCAAAGGTGAGTTACCGCGTGTGACGGGTCTAAGTAAGGAAGAGCAATTGGCTTACGAGGAACAGAATGTGTTGGCATGTCTTGACTATAGTCGAAGTTCGCTGGGGTTGGAATAGAGTTTAGGTAATTAAAAACAACTATACAAGCAATAAATCACTTCGGCAAATGCGATGTTAAACACTAGAATTGAGGCAACTTCGGTCTTCCGTCATCGGTCTTCCAGCCAGAAAACCAAAGAAAGTAAGTTTACTCGCATCATTGCGAAAATCATTTAAACAATTAACTCATGTCTAATAAATTACCCGGAATCAAACTTTTTGACCTAACAGGAAAAGCTGCCATCATCACCGGCGGATCCAAAGGACTCGGCTTAGCCATGGCAGAGGGACTTGCCTCGGCTGGCGCAAATGTGATGTTGGTCAGTAGAACGCTGAAAGAGGGCGAGGAATCAGCTCATAGAATTTCTGAACTCTATGGCGTGAAGGCTATTGCTTTTGAAGCGGATGTGGTGAACAAAGAGCAGACAGAAGCGATGGCCAAAGCTGCCTTTGATGCTTTTGGGAAAATAGATGTCTTGATTAACTCCGCTGGAATCAATATTCGAGGTGCAATAGATGAATTAACCTTGGAAGATTTTCAGAAAGTGATGGACATCAATGTGACCGGAACTTGGCTTTGCTGTAGGGCTGTAACACCTTACATGAAAGAGGTGAAAAGTGGTAGCATCATTAATTTGGCAAGTACTTTAGGTCTTGTTGGGCTTTCCAATCGAACTCCCTATACTTCCAGCAAAGGTGCTGTGGTTCAGATGACACGGGCGCTAGGATTGGAGTTTGCCCCATTCAATATCAATGTAAACGCCATCTGTCCTGGACCATTTTTGACGGAAATGAACTTGCCAATTGCAGATACGGAAGAAGGAAAGAAATTTATCGTTGGCGCTACGGCACTCGGAAGATGGGGTAGGCTGGAAGAAATTCAGGGAGCTGCGATTTACTTGGCTTCAGATGCAGCGAGCTATATGGTGGGCTCGATGCTGACAGTGGATGGGGGATGGACGGCGAGGTGATTTTATCTTGACATGACGTAATGGTTCTGCACGACTTTGTCTAATAAGGTTATTGATTTGATGCATTCAAAAACCAGTTGCTCTGTTAACCCTACAAATTCTACTTTACAGAATGAAATAGGATTAATTAATTTTCTTAATTCAACAGGTTTGGGACTTACCTTATCTAAAGGTGAGTTATCAAATTTTAATTCCTGGAACAAAATTGGAACTAATCGACAAGGAACCAATACCGTAACACTAAATTGCAATTAATTATGAAAGTACTAAATTATATTACAATCTATTTAACAGTAGTTTTCACACTAGCTGCTAGCCCAATATTCGCTCAAATTCCCGAAAATCAAGAAAAGCTAACAGATTTAGAAGGAACTTGGTTTTATAAAGATGAGAGAATTGACTTTACAGTTACTCTAATATTTAAAGAAGTAAAAAGTTTAGAAAGAGAAGATAAATTTTTATTTGGTTATGTCAAATTGATTGTGGACGAAAATCTTGTTTATAATGATCTAGAATTTGTTGAATTCTTGTATTCCAAGGATAAGGTTAATTTCAAAGAAATATTTGACACAAAAAATCTTCATAGAATTCCACCTGTTATTTTCTCCTCCAATGAAAAAGGAATAATTGGAAGTTTTCACATTTATGATAAACCAAAAGGTGTTACCATTCATGCAACCTTTCAAGGAGAAAGCCTAATTTGGAATTTCCCAAGTTTTTTGGGTCCAAAACGAATTGTTGATCCTGATCACATTCCGGCGGTACCATCCACTTGGGTATTGAAGAGGGTGGAAGAATAGGAATCTATAATCTAGCAAGAAGAGGCTGTTTCTTAAGCTGGAACAGCCTCTACTAGGTTAGAGATAGGCGTTCAGCTAGAGATTATTTGCAACTTCGCCGTGATAACTAAAAGAATTATTCACTATAGTCAAGACCTTGTCATCATCAAAGTTCTTGGTTCTATTCTTAAGTTGGTGTAACACATGGTTCTTAATAGGCTCAAATACAGATGGACAAGCAACGATGATGATTTTAAGGTTGAATATCTGTGCCCTATAGAGGGGATTCAACTATTGGCCAGGTTATCATTGAAAGACGTCCTTTAAATTCTTGGTAGAAACACTTTTTGGAATTGTACTATTCATATGAACTAGTTTACTTGGAAGGAATCCAATCGCATAATTTGATCAGGTTAATTCTTGGTTTATGGTAAATACTTCTTCGTAACTATAGATGGGGGATGGACGACGAGGTGATTTCTCGCGGCGACGCAGCGACGCAACGATTTTGTATTTCTTGTATCAGCCTATTCTGAAGAACAACAGCTTGGACAGCTAGTTAACCTATCGTGCTCTAACAAAATGATTCTGCACGACTTTGTCCAAAAACAGCGTTGATTTGACGCATTTAAAGATCAATTGCTTGGGTAAATCAGCAAACAAAGGAACTCCAGATCCTAGTAATACTGGAATTGTTGTAATAATCATTTCGTCGATTAAGTCTTCTTTCAGAAAGCTCTGAATGGTCTTTCCTCCATCGATGTAAAGGTTTTGAAAGCCTTTGCCGTGTATTTCTGAAAGAACTTCTGTGATGCTTCCCTTGACAAGAAAAGCTTTCCCTTTAAATTTTTCTGGAATCTCGGTCATGGAACTGCTCCATACAAAAACAGGCTTGGTGTAAAACCATTCTCCCTCAAAGTCTGAAATTACCTTAAAAGTATTTCTTCCCATTAAAAGCGCATCCATGCGGGAAGTGAAGTCATTAAAACCTGTGTCGATTTGGTCGATTTCCGGAAAAGTAGAAAGCCAGTCCAACTCATCATTTTTTCCTGCAATCATACCGTCTAAACTGGTGGCTATAAATACAGAGTTTTTCATATGATTATAATTTGTCTTTTAAAGGCCATATGGAATCTCGCCTGGGAGATAATCATCCCTCTGTGTGTCGCTTCCGACATGCTCGATTTCATGTGATTATAATTTGATTTTTAATGGCCAAATGGAATCTCCGCAAGAATTATAACCATAGCTCTGTGTGTCGCTTTGGGTCATGCTCGATTTCATATACTGTAAGATAGCGTATGGTGTTGAGGGAATGTGAATTTAGCGCAGGTTTCCAGACTTGTGCTAGTTACTTTTCAATTTATCCAACATGTTTCTGGCATAATTTCTATACCAACCTATTTCACAGGATTCTATGTATCGCTCCAAATCCTCAAAAGTAGCTGCACCATCAGGTTTAGCATAATTAAGTGTCAAATCACCCATTTTTCTAGCCCAAATCTTATGTCTTTTATTCATAGATCGAATGGTCTCTACAGGATCTCTCAACTTTTCAGGGAATCCATATTCATCAATGATTGATTGAATCACTGAGTAGTGTTTTTTATCTAAATCAGTTTCAGTTTCGGAGAGAACATCCATATAATCGTTGAGAATGTGCAAGTTGGAAATTGGATCTGCATGATGGTGGTTTTTTAGCGCCAGCTCACCCCATTGCTTAGCAACATCATAATTTGTAAGAATGCAATTGCTTCTAATCAATAGATTAATAGCTAGAAAATATATGGGAGGGTAGTCATCCGGAGCCATTTTTTCAACCACCATTTCAAAATAGGAAATAGCTTGTTCATGTTGCCCTGACATGAAGTGCATGTGGGCTATTTGATTGTGCTGCTTTATAAACAGTACATCTTCATCATAAGAATCCCGAACTTTTTCAATGTATTCATCGATCAATTTTATTTTAGCTTCTGCTCCACAGTCTGCTAGATCTCTGTAGAGTTTTAGCATAAGTTCCGCTGGAAAAAAATCTTTCTTTAGCTGTTCACGGTTCATTATGGCTAGTTTGATGTTTAATTCTTCGGTAAATACTTCTCCGGAATTGGGTTTTCTGGAGATTCCTGCATCCAATAAATATTGATAATCCACCATCTATTTCCATCATTCAATAGTTGAATACTATTGATTCCTCGCATAAATGGCTTATCCATGGACTCATTATTGAAGGAGTTATAGGTGCTGAAAATCTGTGTGATATTGCCAAATGTGTCAACTGTGCGATGGCTTTCTACTTCAAAAAATCCTATATCTACCAACATCTTACCAGCTCGGGTAATGTAATCCTCCGGGGTCATGAAGGTGGCTCCGATCACACCAGACTGATTTTTTCCTGAAGGAATCAACTTAGCATCCGGATGGAATAAATATTTGAATAGCTCCCAATTTCTTTCCTGACCTTTTTCACCAGAAATCACCCCATACAGTGTTTCAATTGTACTGTCAAGAGTCTGAACCTTACTGAGGTATTTATCATCTAAACTTTGAGCATTGACAGTTAGACCAAAGGCAATTAATACAAAAACTAGGATTGCTACTTTTTTCATAATGGAAGATTTTTAATTTTTTATATCAAGTTTACCAGCTTCCGCCTCCGCCTCCACCAAAACCGCCTCCAGATGAACCACCTCCGCCGGAGCTACCAGAACTGGAAGGTGAACTGACCATAGTGGATTGAGTTGATTTGATAGAATTGTTAAAGGATTTGGAAAAATGATTCATTGACATCATTCTACCACTAGTTGAGTAATACCAAGATGGCGGTTGTAGATTCAATGAATCGAATTTCTTGGCCCATCTATCAAACATTCCAAAGGCCAAGGCATAGCTCATGGTAGACTCAAAATAGGAAGGGTCTTCTTTCAAAAGCATTTTAAGCTTGTTTTCCTCGGCTACTTTAATGAATTGCTTGAAGCCTTTTAATTCAGATAAAATAGCAGTCCCTTCTTTATTTTTTTTGATTAAAAACTGACTCATTATCAACAAAAATATGTGAGAAACACCAGCAGCAACGGCAGCAATTATTCCCCAAAAAAACAGAAATGTGGGCACAAGAATGAGCATGGAAAGGATCAAGCCAAAAATGGTGTAATTCTTAATTCGCCTTGACTTGTTCACATAATAAATTTGAGAAGCATCTTTTAAACTACCCTTAGCAGTACTCATTGTAGTGTAGAATTTTTCCTTGAGACTGCTGACGAGAACTTCGCTTTTGGATGAAAATAACCCATTAAATAATTGGCGCTGATATAATGGAGCATCTGCTTCAATTTCCTTCAACTTGGTGAGCTTGGTGTCATCCTTTGCAAACCATCCTTTTTCATCAATTTCTTCGATCGTTAAAAAACCTTTGGAAGCCCAAAATGGAATCAAAGAGATCAGATCAACGGTATCTCCAGAGTCATCAATTAAGAAACCCACCATAGCAGGATCCATACCAGTAGGCGGATAGTAGCTCGTGGTGGTTGTTACATGATCGTCTTTCCCATGCTTTTTCCAGATGGAATAAAAGGCAAAATAAACAAATGGAAGAATCAGAGTCCAGCCGTAGTCTGTCCAGAAAGGCCAGAGTGGCTTGATTTCTTTAACGCTGCCCAGTGGTAATTTCAGCAAAACCGTCACTGCTTCTCCTCCCGAGGATACTACGCCTGCCTTGCTGCTACCCGAGTAGACTCCATTTGCATAGCTGGTCTCAAAATCATCAGTGGGAACATTCGATCCTATTGTACCTGAATACAAGAAATAATCATCTTTCTGAAGAGAAACTCCATTGGGAAGGTGAACCTGAAAGTCTATTTTATTAAATGGAGCATACCAGTCACTCGGCTTGATATTCCAATAGAATTGGATTGCTTCCGATTCATGGAGAAAAGCATTCTCAACTCTATACCTGATTTCATATTGCTGCGGACCTTCTAGTGTCACATTCGCATCACCGATTTTAATCCGTGCATTATCAGAATATTTCTGTCCAAATGCTGAAGGTGCATCAAATTTGTATCCTGGAACAATGATTTTACTAAGTTTCAGTTGACGTTTTTCCTGCTCGCCTTCTTCAGTTTGCAAGTCATAAGCCAGCTGAATATCCCTATAGATCCCGTGTTTTGGCACTTCGAAATTAAGGTTGTATTTCTCCACCACATCGAAGTATCCTTCTTCATGAATAGTAATGTCAACAGTATAGGAAGTGACAGTAAAGTCTTGCGAGTAGACCTCTAGCTGCACAAAAAATAGGAGAAATAGAAAGGTGATTTTTTTCATACTAGTGCTCATGAACTTTTAAAAAAACCAATAGAAAGTAGGAAGTAAAGTTGATTTCTAATCAATGAATTGGCGTTCCTTCAATTGTGAAAATCTACTACCAATTACATAAATACCAAGCTGCAATCTGCATTTTGGAGTGCATCGGTTATCCTACACCGGACATCCTTTCCGAAGAGCAAAGAAAGCAATGCAACTAGAATGATTGAGAGAACTAATGTTTAATTAAAACTCACTTTGACATTCTCTCGGCTTTCTGGCTCAGCTTCGAAATAATCATAATGCTTGTAATTGAACATTCCGGCGAAAAGGACACCTGGGAAGCTTTCACCGTAGGTATTATTCTCGCGTACGGTGCCATTGTAATATCTTCTGGATCTTTCAAGATTTTCTTCTATCTCATTTAGTTTATCCTGTAGTTGTAGGAAGTTGGTATTGGCTTTCAAGTCAGGATAAGCTTCACTCAAAGCAAAGATACTTCTAAGTGTTTTTTGAAGCTGATTTTCAGCTTGTATTTGTTGGTTGATATCATCTGAAGGTACTGACATAGCCGAATTCCTAGCTTGGATTACTGCCTCCAAGGTTTCCTTTTCATGGCTGGCATAACCTTTCACTGTTTCCACCAGATTTGGGATCAGATCATATCTTCTTTTGAGAGCGACGTCAATATTGCTCCAGGCATCTTTAACAGTGTTTTTGTTTTTCACAAAACTGTTGAAGATACCGACCAGAAAAACGCCAATCAAAAGCGCTATTCCAATAATAATGAGTAGAGTTACCATGTTGGGGTTGTTTTAAAATAAATGACTGTGAACCTGATAGGAGAAATAAATCAGTTTATTTAGAACCAATTAATTAACAAATTCAAAATACCACCTTTTATTTAAAACTCAAGAAAATCAGCAAATTCAAAGTGTTGTAAAAATGACTGAAAACTTGATTTAAATCGGTATTGAGCAGATAGATAAATTGAATTTCATTGGTTGGTATTCGACTGATAATTTCAATGGAAGAATGAAACAGTCATAGAGTTTATCAATGAGATTTTTAATTGCATAAGCAAATCTTTTGTTAAATTAGCTTTTAGAATTTCAAAAAGTAAAAACACTGTTAATATTATGGATAAACACAATGACCCACATCAATCACATGGAGACCCTGCTTGGGAGGTGAATGATAATCAAGCAAAATGTCCTTTTACCCAAGGATCAGTTAATAAGACAGCCGGCGGCGGGACAAGAAATCATGATTGGTGGCCAAACCAATTGAATTTGAATATTCTGCGCCAGCACTCTTCGAAGTCGGATCCAATGGATAAGGATTTCAATTATGCTGAGGAGTTTAAATCATTGGATTTAGCTGCTGTCAAAAAGGATCTTGCCGATTTAATGACAGATTCTCAAGATTGGTGGCCAGCAGATTTTGGGCATTATGGTCCATTTTTTATCAGAATGGCTTGGCACAGTGCCGGTACGTATAGAATCGCCGATGGACGTGGTGGTGGTGGATCTGGATCCCAGCGTTTTGCACCATTGAATAGCTGGCCTGATAATGCGAATTTGGATAAGGCTCGTTTGCTACTTTGGCCAATCAAGCAGAAATACGGAAGAAAACTTTCTTGGGCAGATTTATTAATCCTTACGGGTAATGTGGCACTAGAAACAATGGGCTTCAAAACCTTCGGATTTGGTGGAGGTCGCCCGGATATCTGGGAGCCGGAAGAGGATATTTACTGGGGATCTGAAGGAGAATGGCTAGGGGATAAGGAAAGATATAGCGGAGACAGAGAATTGGAAAATCCTCTAGGTGCTTCTCATATGGGATTGATTTACGTGAATCCTGAAGGTCCAGAAGGAAGACCAGATCCAATTGGAGCAGCACATGATATTCGGGAGACCTTTGGCCGAATGGCTATGAATGATGAGGAGACTGTTGCTTTGATAGCTGGTGGTCACACATTTGGTAAGACGCACGGAGCTGCAGATCCAGTTCAGTATGTGAGTGCTGAGCCAGAAGGTGCTAGTATCGAAGAAATGGGATTAGGTTGGAAAAATTCCTATGGAACAGGTAATGCAGGCGATACCATCACGAGTGGTATTGAAGTGACTTGGACTTCAACTCCAACAAAATGGAGCAATAGCTATTTTGACAATCTTTTTAAATACGATTGGGAACTTACAAAAAGCCCTGCGGGAGCCCATCAGTGGACTCCTAAAAATGGCGACGGAGCTGGAACTGTGCCTGATGCGCATGATCCATCTAAGTCTCATGCCCCAGCTATGTTGACAACAGATATAGCTTTAAAGGAAGATCCAGCATACGAGAAAATTTCAAGGAAATTTTACGAAAATCCAGCCGAATTTGCAGATGCTTTTGCAAGAGCTTGGTTCAAATTAACACATAGAGATATGGGGCCAATTGAGCGTTATTTGGGTCCAGAAGTTCCTACTGAAGAACTGATCTGGCAAGATCCGATTCCTGCTGTCAATCACGAATTGGTGAATGATGCAGATGTTGCTTCTTTGAAAGCGAAAGTATTGGATTCAGGTCTTTCCGTTTCTGAATTGGTTTCTACAGCATGGTCTTCGGCTTCTACTTTCCGTGGATCAGATATGCGCGGTGGTGCAAATGGAGCAAGAATTCGACTTTCTCCACAAAAATACTGGGAGGTGAACAACCCTTCTCAGCTAAGCAAAGTGCTAGATAAATTGGAAGCTATCCAGAAGGAATTTAATGCTTCTCAATCCAGTGGAAAGCAGATTTCGTTAGCTGATCTAATCGTATTGGCTGGATGTGCAGGAGTGGAGCAAGCAGCTAAAAATGCTGGTAGCGATATCACCGTACCTTTCACACCAGGAAGAGCAGATGCTTCCCAAGCTCAGACTGATGTAGGATCTTTCGCAGCGATGGAGCCTGCAGCAGATGGTTTTAGAAATTTCTACAAGCCAAAGCACCGCGCTTCAGCAGAAGAAATGCTGATAGATAGAGCGCAACTTCTTAAGCTTACACCGCCTGAGATGACTGTACTTGTTGGAGGTTTGAGAGTGTTGGGTACGAATTATGATAATTCAAAGCATGGTGTGTTCACAGCAACTCCTGGTGCCTTAACCAATGACTTCTTTGTCAATGTGCTCGATTTGGGTACTACTTGGAAAGCTGCAGACAAGGGACAACATGCATTTATAGGAACAGATCGCAAGACTGGTCAGGTGAAATGGACTGGTACGCGTGCTGATTTGATCTTCGGGTCTAATTCTGAGCTTCGTGCGATGTCAGAAGTGTACGCATGTGCTGATTCTAAGGAAAAATTCCTGAAGGATTTTGTTGCGGCTTGGGATAAAGTAATGATGCTGGATCGTTACGATCTGGCTTAAGCTTAGTTAGTATTACTATTGATTTGAAAAGGTGGTCTGGAAACGGATCACCTTTTTTGTTGTAACCGCGGGGTACGCAGAGGGAGCAAATAATTTATTTTAGCAGCAAAGTGCACGAAGATTCGCAAAAGGTATCTTTTAAGATTCACCTACTGTCAAGTTGAGTCTTGATCTGCAATGTGTCCCAGCGGGACAGTTGGTCGGTAGTTGATTGTCAAGATGTTGGGTTTCTTCGTTCCAGAGGAACGTGTGGTATCAATTCTTGACCAGTCGTTCCTACGGAACGAGCCTCCGTGAGAATATTCTTTTGCTACCAACCAAGCGTTCCTACGGAACGGGGTTTACTAGAGATCTCTTATTTCTATTCAAGAGATTAAAGCCATTTCTTATGTAGGCTGTTTTAATTACTAAGCTTCTTCGAAAAGTCCGGCTTGAGTAAGCGCTTGGCTTCATCCACATCAATATACTCCTCCAATTCTTTCATAGAAATCACCGTGAACTCATTCACTTTTAGGTATTCCAAATATTCCTTGAAAAGCTCAGGCGGCGTATTCACCCAAGGATGCTCGATGTCAGGCACTCCGTGAATTGTCAGAATAACAATCTTTCCGTCTTTGGCTTGATCAAAGGCATTCAAGATTTCGGCTTTATTCGTTTCATCAGTCGCCCAACTTGGGATCAAATAAGGGTGATCACTCAAAGGATCGTACGCTCTGCTTCCTCCAGCTCGAGCGAAAACATAATCTTTTGCTTCTAAAAATTCCAATGCCTGTGAATTCAAGCCATATCCTGGGTAGGCAAAGTTGGTAGGCTTTGTAATTCCTAAAGAGTCACATTTATCCTCGATGTAGCTGAGTTGTTTATTGAATTCTGCTTGGGATAATTTGCTGACATTGGCGTGGGTATGCGTGTGGTTTGCCACTTCAAACCCCACTCTGTCCAATTCCTGAATCTGTCTCCAATTCATATAAAGTGCGCTATCGGCATAATTCGGCTGGAACTCGCAGACAAAGAAAGTCCCGCCAAAATCATATTCCTGCAGCAAAGGAGCTACAACTGAATACTGGCTAGCCGGAGCATCATCGAAAGTCAAAACGACCAGTTTGTCAGGGATTGGCTTTTTTAGGATTTGGGCGTGAAGAATTAGTGGAAAAAGGAGAAGATAAAGGGTAAGTCTATTTTTCATACGAGGTAGCAGAGAAGTCGTGGGTACGATTGCTTTATCATTTTTTTATAAGGAAATAGATTTTGTTAGCTAGTTCTTGCCACCATGGACTGTCAAAAAAGTAAAGTTCAAGCGTGTTTTCTAGGATAATCAGCAGTCCAAATGTGAGTAATGTGGTATTGAATTTACCATGTACAACTCGGTCCCAAAGGATACTGATTACAATGAATGTATCTGCCAATACAAACCCAAACCAAAACGCGGGATCAGATACATTCGGAAAAAGATGTCTAAATCGAAACCAACCCGGCCAAATCAAAACAAGTGTAGCGAGTAGCATAAAATTTCTGTGAATGCAAGGCATCTTTCTATTTGCGATTCCAGAGATCACCAAGCCTCCAAAAATCAACCCTGAAAATAAGATGCCAACTAATGAAGAGGTAGCAGTTTGTCCTAAACCTTCTGCAAGTTCACGTTCTACTTGATGCATTCCGGTGGGCAACAAAGTGACGACAATACTCAGAGCGATGAGTAATCCAATAATCCCTAATTGCTTATGAATCTTTAGATTTTTGCTTCGAATGAGTAAGACCTGTAATAAATACAGGCTTACCCAGCACATAGCTAATGCACCATGGATATAGATTAAAGGGGGCGCAATAAATGTATTTCGACTTACAGGTATTATAAACGTAGTGGAGAATCCTACCAAAACAGCAAACAAACCAACAAAACCCATGATTAGGTACAATTGGCTAGGTGGAGATTTCGTTTGCCTGATCATGATTAAATAAGGTTAGCTCCAATTAAGATAGTGAATTTCAACCCACCACCAGCGTAATCAGATAAATCACACTTATCGCCGTCACCGACATAATCAACGTTCCCAAACTGTGCGTCTGATTGCCTTGCTTGATGGATAATCCGGAGAGTTGAGTTACTGCCCAGAAGAAGCTGTCATTGGCATGGGAGATCGCCATAGCACCGGCTCCTGTAGCCAAAACTGCGAATACGCGCATGGTTTCTGAGTCTAATCCAAGAGAACCAAGAAGAGGGGCAATAATCGAAGCGGTGGTAATCATCGCAACAGTAGATGAACCTTGAGCAGTTTTCAGCGCGAAAGCTATCAAAAATGGAAGAAAAATTCCCCAGCTTGCGCCACTCATGGATGAGCTGACCAGATCGCCGATTCCTGAGTTTTGCAGCATTTTTCCAAAAACTCCTCCTGCTCCCGTAATCAGAATCACAGGTGCTGCGATCAGAATTGCCTCACCTATCCAGCCAGAAGAAGAAAGTAACTTCGCATCGAATTTCTTTGGTAAGGTAAAAGCCATAAAGGAGCCCAAAAGCAATGCGATCACTGGACTTCCTGCGAATTGAATAAAGGTGTAAAAACCACCCTCTCCAAAAGGTTTGGTTGGGTACTTGGCGATAGAAGCGATTATAATAAGAATTAGAGGGACGATAATAGGTAGGAATGATGCAAAAGCTGAGGGTCTTTCTTTCTTATCAATTTCCTCAGTTTTGACGGCCATTTTTGGAACCAAAGGAATTTTGTAAGCTACCTTTTTGACAAAAATGTAAGAAGGAATCAAGGCGGTTAAACTTACAATCAATCCATAGAAAATGATCATTCCCAAGTCTGCTTCATAAATTCCGGCGGTTGCGATTGGTCCTGGAGTAGGAGGGACTAAGGAGTGCGACGCGGTGGCTCCAAGCGCTAAAGCAATGGTAGTAGCAGCATAAGGAACCTTTCCTTTCAGAGACAGTGACTTGCTGATAGGGTTCATCATGATGAAAGTGCTGTCGCCAAAAACTGGAATCGAGAGTATATATCCAGAAATCATCATGGCAACTGTGATCGATTTTTCTCCGATCCAAAAGAGGATTTTCTCTGCAATAACAATTGCTCCTCCAGTTTTTTCCAAAAAAGTCCCCATCATCACACCGAGTAAGATGAGTAAGCCTATACTTCCCAAAACCCCTCCAAATCCCTCAGAAATGGATTGTAGGATTAATTCTCCGGGCATTCCAGCTAATAATCCATAAAGGATAGCACCGCAAAAAAGTGCAAGAAATGGATGGATGTCGAATTTGACGATGGCAATTAGAATCAGTGCCAAGGCAAAAAGGATAATCAATAAGGTGAGCATTATAGGTTAGGTTGGGTTTGAAAAAAACTAGTACCACGTGTTGCTACTGGCTTCAACCTAAAAATTAGGCAAAAAAAGGGAATAATAAAGCCTCATGCTTTATTAGCTTTCTAATTGTTTGTTGAGTGGCGTACTTGCCTTTTAATATTTGGTATTTTAGCTAAATCAAATTTCAAACACCCATCAAAACCTCTTTTACATGCGTAAATTATCAGTTTTTAACCTGCTGCTCTTTCTCATACTGGTAGCTTCCTGCAATTCAGCCCCGAAAAAAGCTGGAAGCTATATGATATTGCCAAGCCCTGCTTCGATGGAAATAACTGGTATTTCTTCAGTTTCTGCTACTGTAATTGAGGCCATTGTCAAACAAGCTAAATCAGATTTCATTGCGGGTAAATCGCTCGCAGGCACAAGTGAAGTTTCCCTAAGTTTAGAGACCACTTCAGGATTGAAACCTGAGGCCTACACGCTGGAGATTACTGAGGCACACGTCGAAATCAAAGCGGCGACCAAAGTTGGACTTTGGTACGGATTAATCACACTGGGTCAATTGGTGCAAGATGCCTTGGATCAGGAGGCGGCATTGCCCCTGATTTCTATAAAAGACGAACCAGCGCTTAACTATCGTGCTGTGCACCTTGACGTCAAGCATCACCTGGAAAAGAAGGAGTATTACTATGAATTGATGGATGAATTGGCCGAACAGAAAATCAATGGGATAATTCTGGAGATAGAAGATAAGCTGGCTTTCGAAAAACAACCCAAAGTAGGTTCATCAGATGCATGGTCCATCGCAGAATGGAAAAATCTGAGTGATCATGCCATGGCTAGAAATATCCGGATTTCTCCTTTGGTTCAGGGTCTGGGACATGCATCATTCATTCTAAAGCATGAGGAATATAAAGATCTACGGGATGATCCTGAAAGTGATTGGGCATTCAATCCACTGGACGATCGAACCTATGAAGTGCAGTTTGATTTGTATTCCGATGCGCTTGAAGCTTTTCCTCATGCGCAATACCTTCATGTAGGAGGAGACGAGGTTCATACTACAGGAAGAGGAAGTGGGAAATCCCCGCTTGAGTTGCAGTTGACTTGGCTGAATAGGGTGAGTGAATACGCGGAAAACAAGGGCTTGACTCCGATTTTCTGGGATGATATGCCTCTGAAAAATGCAGGTGTGTACAATTCTATATTTAATAGAAATCTTTCTGAGGCGCAAGTAGATAGCATTTGGTCTGCAAACGAGCCTAATCTTAATACTTATGTGGACATGTTTCCAAAAAACTGTGTGTATATGCGCTGGAATTACAGCATGCCGGAGACTATCGGGAACAATCGCGCTATGAAGTGGTTTACCGATCACGGCTTCCAAGTGATGGGAGCGACTGCTGGTCAAACCCGCTGGAACCTGATGCCACTAGAAGAAAGCAATACGGCGAATATTCGGGATTTCGCCTTGATCTCAATTGAAAATAAAGCGGAGGGTTTGCTTTTAACACTTTGGGATGATGATTCTCCTCACTTCGAATTGTATCAAAGAGGGATTGCGGTTTTTGCCGAATACACTTGGTCTGGACAGAAGAGAACTTCAGGTGAATTGCATGCAGCCTACCGCCAACGAACCTTTGGCGCCGAGCTGGCCTCCGAAGACTTTGCATTTATTAATGAACTCGAGGGTCCAGTGGCTTTTTGGAAAAATGCCCTGCTTGACGATAAAGATAGAAACCGCCTAAGAATGATGGGAAATCCTATGCAAGATGCTGTTTTGGCTTTGCCTGAGGCAGGAAAGCCTGGCGCTTGGGCAGAAGCAAATGCTGAGAAGCTGGCAAAAGCAACCGAAAATCAGCAGGTGATAGAGTCGGTTCTGAATACAATATCTGCCTCAAAAGAAGCAGCGCTGAGAAATGCCTACAGACTTGATGTTTATGAGCAAGTGGCTAAAGTTGCGCAATTCACCAATAAGTCTCTACTTCTTCTTGCAGAATGGGATTTGGCCAAGACTGATGAAGAAAGAGATGCTGCCAAAAAGAAACTACTCAATCTTGAAAATGAATGGAAGGAGCAGCTGGCAGAACTGGAAGCTGTTTATGGTAAAACCAGAGAGCTGAACAAACCTGACGATTACATTCTTGACCAGGATCACCACGTGCATTTGGCGAATCAGGCGATCAAGTTTTCTGATTGGCAGTTTTATGTAGAGGATTTATTTCTTCAAAAAATCAAAGAAGGAAACAGCTTGGAGATGACAAGTGAAATTGAGAATAATTGATGGATTGCCTGAAACTTTCCCAAAGTTCCAAACTTTGGGAAAGTTTATCACTCATTAAAAAATGGCTTCATTTCGTTGTGAATATTTTCACGGAGAGATTTCAAACGAGTGGCATATTCCTCCAGTTTTTTCTCTTGATCGGTTTGCGGAATCCAAGGCTTTACCTTTTTCGGATTGCCATTTTCATCTACGGATACGAATATGATAATACAATGCGTCTTTTTCTCAAACTCTTTGTGACCAAAGTCTCTGGAATATACTTCCACCATGATGTGGATGCTGGAGCTTCCAGTGTAGATTACGGCACACTCCACTTTGATCACATCACCGATGTTGATAGGCTTGTAAAATCTGATACCGCCGACATATACTGTTACGCAATAACTTTCTGACCAAGTTCTGGCGCAGGTGTAAGCCGCCTGATCTATCCATTTCATCACTACACCTCCATGTACTTTTCCCCCGAAATTGATGTCCGAAGGTTCGCTGATAAACTGGAATGAGGTTTTGTGTGAGGTATCCATAGGTTTGATAGGTGATTAGAAAGGTCTAAGCTAAGGGATATTTCGGTTTTATGCGGGGTGAAATAATGAGTTTGATTCGATTATTCAGTGTTTTTGAAAAAGTATCCATTTATGATTTCTGCCTTTTGATCAAGTAATTCCGCTAGACAGGTTGTCGGCGTTTTGATTCTTTTCTAGGGATTGGAACCAATAAATGAGCTTAAGAAAAACCGCTTTTTTGGAGGGATCGCCTTACTACTGGCTGCGATTTTCAAAAGCTCCTGATTTTTTTCTTTTGCAAATACCAATTGGAATAGATTAGAAACGGAAAGGCTTTTCTCTGGTCGTTCCATCAAAATGAATTCATCATCAATGTCCACATATCCTTCTTCCAAAATACTCAGATAAGTACCGCCAAAGCCATGTTGGATAAATTGCTTGATTACATGCTGTGTTCCGAACTTATGTCCGAATTTATAGCAGGGTTCGCGGTATTGGGAAACCATGACTAAGGTTTCGCCAACCTTATAAATATCGCCTAGGTAAACTTCATTTTCATCAAATCCTGAAACAGTCAGGTTCTCCCCAAACATGCCCCACGACCAATCCAGATCTGGATACAAAGCCTTCCAATAAGGATACTGCTCTGCAGAAAAAATGTAGCAGGCTTTGTAATATCCGCCATGATTTAGTCTATTGGAGACCTCATCGTTTATGACATCGTTTTTGGTCAAATAGATAGGCTGGCCTGTTGGTTTTTTATAAATACCAGTAGTTTCTTCTTTACCGTTCCATATAAAGGTGGTAGGCTTTCCTATGTTGGTTGAGATGATTTTCATCCTAAAAATGGGTTAGTTGATTTCCAGACTAATATATCGTGATTTTATGGAAATTCTCAGGGCATCACAGTGTCATAAGTTGCCTAACATGCCCTAGGTACCCATATAAACCTAGAGTTTCTGCAATCCGGATTTTACCCTAATAAAGTAGAAATCAGGCTACTTCTTCAGATACATTTCAGGGGACAATATGGCCAGATCACTTTTCTTATAATCCTTTAAATTTCGAGTAAGGATAACTGATATTTCACCTTGATTTAGTGCTGCGCAATTTTGCAGAGCATCTTCAAAATCTTTGAATTCAGAGTTTAAAGCTGCTAGGACAACTTCCTTATTCATCGTGGTGATCTCAATAATACTTAAAAGTTGCTTCAGTTTTTCTATAATTACCTCGTATTTGGCTGTTCTGCTCAGTATGTAATAGACGTTAGAAATGATGACAGGAGTGGTATAGCCAATTAGTTGCTTTGACTCACAGCGAAGAAAAATCTCTGTGGCAAATTGAGCAAATGGTTCTCGGTCAAAGAAAAAATCCAGAATCACATCCGAGTCAATGAGTACTTTATCCATTTACAAATGCTTTTCTTCCAGGGCTTTTTTCAATTCTACTTTGTAATCAAAATTCTCAGGCATTTTAAAAGATCCCTTTAGCGATTTGACAATAGGAGTCAGCTTTGGTTTATCCTCTTCTTTATTTTCCTGAGTGAGGCTTTTTAGGTAGTTTTCAATGATATCAGAAAGGCTTCGGTTCTTCTCTTTTGCGTATTCCTTAGCTTTTTGAATTACATCTTGTTCTATGGTTAAGGTGAGTTTGGTATTCATAAGCCGTTTTTTTCAAATTTAACAAGAAAATTTTACACGTGTATAATTTACTTTTCTTATACGTGCTGTTAAGTAATGATTTTCGAAATCCTGAATTTGGAACTGCTGAATTCGGGATCATATAAATCAACATTCGATTTTTTCATTCTGCTAATTCACTGAAAATGGTTTTGTCTTTTGATTTTCTATTTGGCAAAAGCTCTTTTTAATTAGTATTGAAATATTTCAAAAATTGACACTACTGTTAAGATTAGTCCCATTAATGATCCAATAAGTAAGATAGCGGATGGGATTTCGTAATAAAGGTTTTTACTAGACTTAACAAATTGGAAGATTAACCCACCAATAATTAAAGGGATGGATATGACGATAAAATAAGTCCAAAATGTTGGGATTAAATTGAATACAATTGCCAGTATTCCTACAATTTTCGGTTTGTAGAGTAGTTTATCCATTAAAATCGGAATGTTAATATGCTTATCAATAACAAACTAACAGTTTGATGTATCATCACCACTCACCTCAATATCTTCTCAAATAACCCATGGGCTTGTTTCTCGGCTTGGGAGGCAAGGTTGATTTTCTGTTCTTTGAGTTCTTTGAGCCAGTCCAGATATTTTTTTCCTGCTTCGGGCTTATCTCTTAGGAAATAGGTAAGGGATTGCAGGGAAAGTTGGTTGGAATACCAAGGCTTTAAGTTGTCTTTTAGGGCAGCGATTTCCTCGTGTATGGAGGTTATAAAAATCGGATTGAATCCCAAGTGGATCAGCAAGTTCTCCAGCATGATGATCGTACGCAATCCTTCGAAGGTATCTTTCAGAGCCTTACTGTCCATAGGGCCTTTTTTATCCTGTTGAAAAAACTCCAACTCTTCCTGGATGATTTGATTGACAGCTGTGTTTACGGTCAGTGGTTTGATGCCCCTGCTGGCTTTTAGGGCCTTGTCGTGAAAATCATCCCAGCTTTTCAGCGTGCTACCCACTATTAGATCAAAAGCTTCTGTGTAAATCTGCTTTTTGTATTTATCCAGATGAATTCTGTAGCCATTGAATTTTATCCCCAGTTTCAGCTCCCGATCATTGAGGCTTTTTTCTGCCAGTTTGAAATGATGGATCTTTCTGAGACTTCTCTTCATCTGCTTGAAATCCGAAAAAATATTAAAATTCAGACCTTCAATATCAAAATGAACCTTGGCCATCAAATCTGCATAAAGCTCCATAAAGTCCATCTTCCCTAGGAGTTCTATGGCTTTCTTGGATTTGATCTGCTTTCCCAAAACCAAGAAAAGTGCTTTAGCTTCTTGGTGTTGAGTTTCGAAAAGCTGAAAGACAGGGGATACCTTTGCCTGCATAGATTAGGAGATTCTGACCAAGGTAGCTCCATAGCCCCACTGATCTTTTTGCGTATCCTGAAAGTACTTAATATTTTGATGTTGACTCAATCGCTTGTGAATTTCTTTGCGAAGCACGCCATTTCCTATGCCGTGGATGAAGGTAATTTCGTCCATTCCCGAAGCGATAGCCTGATCCAGGTTTCTATCAAAAGTCTCCAATTGCACTCGAAGCATTTCGGAATTACTCATGCCCTTTGGGTCCGTCGCTAGCTTTTCTATATGCAAATCAATTGATCGGGACGGTTTTACAGCTTTTGGAGTTTCAGATTTAGGTGTGATTTCTCCAAGTTCTTGATTTAGGGCACGGATATCCAGCTCTTTTGTAGTCTGCTCCAGCCCAAAAATGTATGCTGTTTTATCCAGTCGAGGTGCCTTGCTCAGGTGTTTGAAAAACTGAGTTGGCTTCATTTTTAGCTGTCGCTCAAAGGCGGGAATTGCTTTCTCCAAAGTATTATGAAGAGGAATAAAGCGAAGCAAAAATGCTGGCCACTCGTCCATTTCCTTTAAAAGCCTATCATCAAATTTCTTCGCTTCGCCAGGATTCAAAGTGGCGGCAAGTAAGGTTCGTTGGTTAGAGCCAAACACTTCCGAAGCATGAGCCAAATAAGGCTGACGGCTGTCATTGATCAAATACAGACTGAGATTTTGGTCATTGATAGGAAGGAAAGCAAGATAAAGTCCCTGATCTTTTGGGCCAGAGATAGGTAGGGGAGTATCGATTTCTTTCTCTTCTACAGGCTTCTCTCCAAAATGCTGTTTTTCGCTTTCGTGAATAAGAACCAATTCTGATTTCAGGGCTGGAATGATAAATCCATCCTCTATTTCTATCTGCATTCTTCCACTAGAAGAAATTTTGCGGATGATTCCTTCTTCGTTTCCATGTAGTAGTCTTACTCGGTCTCCGATATTCATTGATTCAGGGCTGATTTGTAGGTGTCTATTGCACGTTGCCTTGCAAATTTATGATCTACTATCGGTTTTGGGTACTTATCTGAGTTTATTTCAGGAATCCACTTTTTGATGTACTTCCAGTTTTTGTCAAATTTCTCCTGCTGTGAACTTGGATTGAAGACACGGAAGTAGGGTTGCGCATCTGTGCCGGTACCTGCAGCCCATTGCCAGCCACCATTGTTGGAGGCCAATTCAAAGTCAAGTAGTTTTTCTGCAAAATAGGCTTCTCCCCATCGCCAATCTATTAACAAGTGTTTGGTGAGAAAGGAAGCCACAACCATACGAACTCGATTATGCATGTAGCCAGTGGCATTGAGTTCTCTCATGCCCGCATCCACGATTGGGTAGCCCGTCATTCCTTTGCACCAAGCAGCAAATTCCTCCTCATTGTTTCTCCAAGGAATCTGATCATAGGCGGGTTTGAATGCTTTGTCAACTACTTGAGGGTTATAAGCCAAAATCATCATATAAAACTCCCTCCAGATCAATTCATTCAGATAAGTAGCATTGAGTTCCTTGGCTTTTTGCGCTAGCTGTCTGATTGATATGGTGCCAAAGCGAAGATGAATTCCTAGTCTCGAGGTCCCGTTTTTGGCTGGGAAATCACGTGTTTCGTTGTAGTGGGAGATGATTTCTTCATCTGCAGTTTTTGATGGAATGGAGATATCACTTTTTTCAAAACCTATTTCCTTCAAAGTCGGAAGCTCCAAAGCCGGGGTCTGAAAAAGGTTTTTCCAATGCATGGGTTTGTACCCTTCAAGCATTTTGGGACTGAGTTTACTCAGCCAGACTTTGCTAAAAGGAGTGAAGACCTTGTAGAATTCCCCTGATCCATTCAGGATTTCTCCCGGTTCGAAAATCAGTTGGTCCTTGTATTGGTGGAAAGAAATGTCTTTCTGATTTAGAATCCTAGCAACTTTCTCATCCCGACTTTTTGCATAGGGCTCATAGTCACGATTTGTGTGGACTGATTGGATATCATATTCCTGAAGCAGCTCTTTGTAAATGCTCTCAGGATCTCCGTGTTTGACTAGTAGGGAAGAACCTTTTTTAGATAAATCATCATGGATTTTGCTGATCTGATCATGGATGAATTCTACCCTCGCGTCAGCCTTGTTATCTAATTTATCAAGTATGTTTTTATCAAAAATGAAAAGTGGCAAGACGTTTTCACTCTCACTGAGGGCTTGAAATAATCCGTGGTTATCTTCTAACCTGAGGTCCCTTCTAAACCAAAAAATGCTTACTTTTTTCATCTGTCTTTTATTCAATTAATCTCTTATAAGGAGCAATTGTTTAAAGTACTCCTTCTTTCAATAGCTTAATCCTTCTTTCCTGATTCAACGAATCGAGCCTTTCTTCTATATTATCAAGTTCAATTTTTTCCCATTCCGTCTTATTTTCAAATTGATAGCGCAAAAAATCATCCTGATCGTTGATGATCAATTTCTCTTTTTTCTTTCTTGTGATTTTGCTGAATAACTCCGAAAAGGAATTAAAAGATACGCTTTGGGATACGGCAACACCATAAGTAGATACGTTTTTGGAAAGAGAAAGCGAGGTAAATGTATTGAAGTTGTTTCTGTTGAAAATCCTGATTCGGTACACCCCATCTTCGGTGAGCATGTATTCTGCCTGCCAATCTCCTATGATGGATGAAGCACTGGCGTTCCCCTGATTATTGGTGAAGCCACCATCTCTAGACACACGGAGGCGTCCATCTAGGAAAGTATATGCTACGCTAAGTTGGAAAGTTTCCAATGCATTTTGATCCAGGCTAGCCACGTCCAAATCTACTTCTAGATTTTTGTCAACCTGACCCAAAAAGCTGTTGAGTTGGGAAGAAAGTAATTGCCCCAAACTTGATGAAATATTGGAAACACCTGAAAATTGACCTTCTGGGGAAAATGATCTCGTCATGATAACAGAGAAAACCTGTCGGTTCATTTCCTGCTCATCATTGGCAATCTTATTCTGGAAAGAAGAAATAGTAGTTTGCGTTTCACCACTGGATGGGAATTCGGTAAAGTCAAATCCAAAGCTGATGTCAGGGGAGAGTAATTCACCATCCAGATTCAACAAGACTTTGACTGGATATCTTCTGCTTGCCGCAGAACTTTGGTTGGATTGCGTCACCGAACTTAGTACGAGAGGCTGTAGAGACACACTTTCCGTGTATTCGGCAGAGATATCCATAATTCCGCTGTATGGATCTCCGTACCAGGTGATCCTTCCTCCAGGTTTGATACTGAATTGCTTTTTCACGACATTATAAAGGGAGAAATTATACATTCCCTCAGTGATTTCGTAGGTGCCATTCAACGTGAAGTTCCCCTGCGTATCAACATTCATTGTCAAAACTCCTCGTCCTCGTCCGGATATTCCTTCTTCCGTTCGAGGGTCGATTATTATCTCAGTGTAGGCGTCAGGGGTGATGTCAAGCACGAAATTCATTCGTACGTTTTCTATTTCCAATCTATTGATCTCCTCAGCGATTTGCTGAATCCGAACAGTATCCTGAATATTGATCATGTTAATAAAATCCTCCTGAGCCTGAGTGTTACTGCTGGTCAAGGGGATATAAATTCTAGTATTTGGCTGACTGGTAGCTCGTGCATTGATATCTAGATTTGTAATAGTACCAACAGCTTCAAGCGTTCCCGAGACGTAGGCTGTTCCGTAAAAAGTCTCATTGTCCCTATCCGTGGTATTCATCACCTGAAGGTTGTTGAGGTTGGCTCTGATGTCCAATCGGATGTTATTAAAGCCTTGATGATTTATGCCCCCGGTGAGAGTGGCTTGATTGCCAAAGAGATCTCTCATAGAAACCTGCTGAAGGCTGATCTGATTAGGTCTAAAAAGGATATTTCCGTTGAGTAAATAGGTGGTTTTAAGATAGTTTACCGTTAGTCTGCCATTGTTCAATCTTCCTGTGCCTTCTACTTTTGGTGAAGCCATAGTTCCTCCCAGGTCTAATTTACCGGAAATACTGCCTCCCATACCAGATAGATAATTGGATAAAAATGGCTCAAGAATCACCAAGCTAGCTTCATTTAATGAAGCCTGCATATTCAGTTCTTGATTTTCTGTGAGAATATACCCTGCCAGGTTTATCGTTTCTTTTCCTTCATTAACATTAGTCAGTGAAACTTGTAATCGCTCTAGATCCAGGTTGGCTTTTGCAGCCATATCACCTATTGGAAACTGATTGATGGCGAAGTCATTCAGACTTAATTCACCTTGCATCAATGGATTGTCTAAAAGTTTCTCAAAAGATATAAGACCATTTGCTGTACCGTCGAAGTCCTGCGGGAATAGCGTGTTTAGTAGATCAATATTCACATGGTTGACCAATAAATTCAATCTATCCTCAACCCTGTCACTTATGATGCCTTGTAGAGAAATAGACTGGTTTTCATTAAATAACTTGAGGCTGTCAACTTGAATTAATCCTGGCGTAATTGTGATTAGGTTCAGGGAATCAAATTTCCATTCCCGATCAAGTACTTTCAATGAAGATGGCTCAAAAGCCAGCTGTGTATTCAGGCTGGAAAATTTGGCTACTGCATTGACTCTTGCGGCACTTTGCGTAGAATCCTGGTCTAGGGTGAGATCAATATCCATTTCATTTTGATCCCAAATAGCTTCAAATCCAAAATTTGTAAACTGTATGGATTTACCAAGCAATTGAGTTTTTGAATAGACATAAAAGGAGGCTAGAATGTCCGGGCTATTGATGATTTTTGAGGTGTTAAAATCTATGTTAATGTTTTGAGCAGAGTTTCCTTTATACTTCAGGGTATCTATGCTGGTAAAAAAGTTAAAGACAGTATTCTCCGCTGTTTGATAGAAAGCACCCTCTAGTACCATGTTTTTAGAAACACTCAAATCAGGCTCCAAAAGCTGAACAATTGGGTTGATATTGATCAACCGAAGGTTAAGATCGAGGTTGTAAATCTCAGAGAAATTGCGCTCAAGATCTGCCATGGGCTGCTCCTCATTTAGAATGATGGCTATGTACTGGCTTAAAAGAATGTCCAAATCTCGACCCATTTGCTCCAGATTAAACTGACCGGAGGCAGCCGCGACTAGGTAATCTGAATTAACGGACATGGTTCGAGTGCCTCCGGCGAAAAGAGATTGGAAATTGAAGCTTCCCACGTCCAAAAATCTATCTTCATAGCCGACTTTAATGTTTCTGAACCGTGCAATGCCCTGGATGTCATCCAGTTCTATTCCTTTTACATCAATATCCAGATTTCCGCTAATGAACGTTGCCTTTTCAGTCAAATTCAATCGATCTAGAAATGCAGTATCAATTTGTAAACTCATCCTAACAGAATCAGTAGATTCTCTAAGATTTACCTCACCGTTTGCAATGATTTTGAAGTTCGGGTCCTTTACCGCCAGGTTGCCTCTGAAAAGATCCTTCCCATAGGTAGCGTCCGTCTTGATGTTGGTGTATTGGTAGTTTTTGAACCCGAATTTGCTGACATCAGCATCCACATCCAGTAGCAAGTCAGCTATGGAACTACCAGTTGTGGTTATACGTCCTTTGAGGCTTACTTTTTGAAATAATTCCCTGTCTTCAGCAATGATTCCCAGGTCTAGATTTTGGGTGGTTATATTAGAAACGGTCGTTGGTAGCCCATCAGCCCTATCAAAACTCACCCTACCAGTAATGTCACCAATTGAAGTTTTAAAATCACCGTTTGTATCAAAGCGGTGTAAATAACCCGCAAAATCAGCTGTGAGCCGCACTGTATTGAACTTATTGATTTCTTTGGCAATATTGGAAGGCAAGTAAGGGGCTAAATCTCTTGCCAAAATCGTGGAATTCTTAAGTGATAAGTTGATATAAGTATCCTCTAGGTCTGGTAACCCATCTAGTCTAAATGATCCGAAAATGGCTGTTTTTTCCCCAAGCCGAATCAGGAATTCTTCTGATCTAAGATCAGACACAGGTCCAGATACTTTCCCGGATAGATAGATTTCATCATCAATATCAGGAAGGGATGGAGCGAAAAGTTTTAAATCTCCCAAGTCTAGCTTGGTCTCATCCAAGTTAGTAATGATGACTACCTCCTCTTCAAAATTGGAAAATGCTGCTGGGGTGGCGTATTCAAATCGGAGGAAGTTTTTGATATGACTATTTATTGACTTTAGGCTTAGCCTATCAAACTCCATGAATTCCGGACCATATTTCATATTGGTTTTGAGTTCCATGATCTCAAAACCCGAAGTCAATTCTGTACCTGTTAGCATTTTAATGTCAGCTCCAATCTGAGGACCTTCCAAGTAAAAGTTCGAAGCATTTAAGGTGATATCAGAAAAGCGTAGTCTATTGTAATCCAGACCTTTTGTGATCGCGTCGGTTATTTCATTGACAATAAATATTTGGGAATTTCTAAGCTCTACTGTATTGATCTTAAACTGAGTGGGTCCCGAACTAGAGCTGCTCGAACTAAATATAGTTGAAAGTTCTTCCACCCAAAGATTGATGTTCATGTCTGAATCACCTTCATGGGTCAGTAGGTGGAGTTGAGCAGTCTCCATCCGTACAGCATTGATGGTTGTGATTCCTGGAGGAATTAAGGAAAGAAACTCGAAATCTGCATTGATTTTTTTGGCACCAATCATCAAACTATCCCGGTGATCGCGGATGATAACGTCGTCTAGTTCGAGTGCATCCCACCAAGTAAGCCTGATTTGACCGATCTCTGTGTGGAAATCTGAATTATTATTCAGAATGCCTGTTACAGTGTTTATTACCTTATTTTGAACCCAAGTGATCTGTAAACTCAGGGCCAATACGATAAAAAACATGACTGATGAAAAGACGATCCAAAGTATTACCCGAAACGCTTTGTGCAAAAAATCCTTAACTTTCGCGTTCTTTTCCAATGGGTACCAACGATATCTTTATTCTAGCAATTGAATCCTCGTGTGACGAGACCTCTGCGGCTGTTATAGCTGACGGCAAAGTACTTAATAATATTGTCGCCACACAATCAGTTCACGAAAAATATGGGGGAGTAGTTCCGGAGCTTGCTTCGCGTGCTCATCAGGAAAATCTTATTCCAGTGGTTCAGGAGGCCATTTTATCCTCAGGAATTTCTAAGGATCAACTTTCAGCAGTAGCTTTCACCAGGGGTCCTGGTCTCATGGGGTCACTATTGGTGGGAGTAAGCTTCGCTAAAGCATTTGCCTTTGCAAAGAAAATCCCCCTCATCGAAGTGAATCATATGAATGCGCATATTTTGGCTCATTTTATCGAGGATCCAAAACCAAACTTTCCATTTATCTGCCTGACAGTAAGTGGAGGACATACTCAGTTGGTTTTGGTGAAAAGTCACTTAGAAATGGAAGTGATAGGAGAGACGCAGGATGATGCAGTAGGAGAGGCTTTTGATAAAACTGCCAAGCTGTTAGGATTGCCTTATCCAGGAGGTCCACTTATTGACAAATATGCCAAGGAAGGAAACCCTAAAGCTTTTCAATTTCCTATCACCAGAATGCCGGAATTGAATTATTCCTTCAGTGGAATAAAGACTGCAGTTTTATATTTTCTTCGGGATCAGTTAAAAGAAAATCCTAAGTTCATTGAAGAAAACCTGGCCGATCTTTGTGCCAGCATACAATATTCATTGGTAGAAATGCTCTTGATAAAGCTGAAAGCGGCGGTGAAGCAGTATGGGGTGAAGGAAGTAGCAATTGCTGGGGGAGTATCAGCCAACTCAGGCTTGAGAGATACCTTGACTCAGTTCGCCACGCAAAAAGGCTGGAACTTGTACATTCCAAAATTCGAATATTGTACAGACAACGCAGCCATGATTGCCATGGCAGCACATTATAAATACCTGAAAGGAGAATTTTCATCTATGGATGTTACTCCTCTCGCAAAAATGAAAATCTAAGCATGGCTAAGGATAATAAGTTTGACAAAGTCATCAATATAAAAAACAGAAAGGCAAGTTTTCAGTTTGAATTTGTAGATACCTACGTAGCTGGAATGGTCTTGAAGGGCACCGAAATTAAGTCTATTAGGGAAGGGAAAGTATCCCTTACCGAGGCGTTTTGTATATTCTTGGATGGGGAGCTTTATGTACGTCAGATGCATATTGCTCCATATTCTATGGCAGCGAGTTATAATCATGTGGCTATCCGAGATAGAAAGTTGCTTTTGAATAAAAAAGAACTGGAAAAACTCGAAACTAAGTCACAGGAAAAAGGGCTGACTATCATTCCAGTTCGTATATTTATCAACGACCGAGGAATGGCGAAAATGGAAATTGCCCTAGGCCGAGGTAAAAAATCTCACGACAAACGACAGGACCTGAAGGAAAAAGATGCAAAAAGAGAAATCCAGCGAATGGCCTTTGATTGATGCTTTTGGGATCTGCAGGCAAACAATTCTTCCTCTTTACCGCAGGCCTACATTTGATTCCGCATTGGTCACACAGTTACTTTTTGGTGAATGCTATCAGACGATAGCGATGACTTCCGATCAGCAATGGTTCAAGATTTTGCATGAGGATACTGGGCTGGAAGGCTGGATTACCACCCATACGATCAAGGAAATTCCGGCAGCAGACTATTACAAATTCCTCAATGCGGACTTTCAGGTAGTCACCAGTCCAATTGCAGCCATTGAATATCTAGGCTCCAATCTCTATTTACTTCCGGGCAGCAGGCTCCATTTCTCAGACTTAGAGCTTTTCAATTGGCAGGACCATATTGGTTTTACTGGCTCTGTTCGCAGCCATGCGATAAAAGCTGATAGATCCCAATTAATTGATGTAGCCGTGAAGTATGTGAATGCACCGTACCAAGCAGGTGGGAGAAGTATTTTTGGATTGGATGAGCGACAAGGTTTTGAACTGATCTTTAACATTGCCGGCTATTCATGGAAGTCAGGAAAAATTCCAGGTAGAAAAATTGACCCCGAGCTCGTTTTGCCGGGTGATTTATTTATTTTCAAGGAGTTAGAAAAGAAGCAAGTCAACTATGCCTTGTATCTTGGAGCTGAAGAAGTATTTTGGATGGACAATCGAATAAAAGTATCGGACCTGAGTGAATGGGAAGCCCATCTACGGAGCAGCAAGGATAAACAGGTGGAGCTAGAAACTCGGTCAATTATAAATTAAACTATGGAAAAGCGGGTATTGGTATTGAATTTAGATCATTCTCCCGTTGCGGTAGTATCTCCGCAAAAAGCCATCGTCCTTTTACTCTTGGAAAAGGCAAACTGCTTATCGGTTTATGATTTGCTTCAAATCAGGACAGTCAGCCGCAGTTTTGCATACCCTGCAGTGATCTGTCTCAATCACTATAAAAATATCCCATATCGTGGCGTACTCCTGAATCGCGTCAATCTGTTTAGAAGAGACCGTGGAGCGTGTCAATATTGTGGAAGTAAAAGGCAGCTGACTATAGATCATGTGGTTCCTCGTTCCAAAGGAGGAAAATCTAACTGGACCAATTTGACCACAGCTTGCCACCGATGCAATGTGCTCAAAGGTGATAAAAGTCCCGAGCAGGTTGGGCTCACTATAATTAAAAAGCCATTTAAACCTTCTTTAGCTTATTTTTTATCAGAATATGCCGAACGCCAAGCAGAGGAGTGGTTACCTTTTTTGAATGGCAACTTAGTTCAGTAAGCCTCGATTTCTGGCTAGAAAGGAATAATTAGGAAGTTTGCCCTTTTTCTGGCAAAATAATTGCCGTGTTCATACCATGCATCTTTCCATTATCCCTACGCTATTACTCGCAATTGTATTACAAGCCAGCCAAGTCAAATTTGAACAGCTGATTGGTACTTGGCAATTGGTACATTTCGATGCTATGGATCAAATGAGAAACTCACAGGAGTATCAGAATGCAACGCCAGCTATGAGAGCTGGGATGGAATACAAAATCAATAATAGGCTTGAAAATACTATCTATGAATTTGTACCTGGAGACAGTTTAAAATACACGGACTATGTCCGCCAAGAAATCGTTCAAAAACAGGCAAAAGTTGAAATCAGTAGCGAGGATGTGCTGACTATTCAAACTGGAAAAGAAATCAGAAAAGCCAAAATTGTAGAATTTAGTAGCGAAAAAATGGTTCTAGAGCCGATAAGCACTAATCCTGGTTCTGGGAAGTTGGTTTTTGAAAAAATAAAATAAAAAAGTAGTTAATAATCACCATTATTAAAAAAGCTGTTAGATTTTCTAACAGCTTTTTTTTGTCCTAGATGTTCTAGTGTAAAAAATAATTTCCTATAAGGTCGTTAGGAATTGAAAAAAGTAGCGGCTGTTTTCGATGTGCATTTCCGATGGTAAGTTGCTGGTTTTGGGGTTATTATTCCCCGTAAGGATTATAGGAGGCTACATGAATTAGCTCAAAATCACCTTTAATAGTCAGTTTGGCTGCTTGGTACGATTTTGAATTAAATTTCAACGAACCATAAACCACTAAAAACTATGTTACGCTGGATATTAATTTTCTTAGTAATCGCTTTGATTGCTGCTGTTTTAGGATTTGGAGGAATAGCGGCTGGTGCAGCTTCTATCGCTCAAATCATCTTTTACATTTTCCTGATCTTGCTAGTCATCTCCTTGATTATGCATCTAGTGAAAAAACCTTAAGCTCTCTGCAAAGAGACAATTTCAAACAATTAACCAATGGTTTTGCGGTTCGTGAAGAGTCGTGAAGCCATTGAAATTTTTCTTTAGAACCTATGAAATCAGATCCACATACTCCATTAATAGCAGAAGAAAAAACTGGAAGAGGAGTAATCCTTGATAGTTTGATTCAAGGTTTTTTAATCCTACTTCCGCTTACTATTATTCTTATTCTGCTATCGATTGTATTCAATTTTATTTTTGGAGTAGTTGCACCGCTCAGCGCGGCCCTAGATCCTGGAGCAGCTGAACCACATTGGATAATCAATGTGCTTTCGCTGGTGATTCTTAGCGCTTTCGTGTTTTTTATAGGTCTTCTTGTTAGAAATAAGGTTGGCAAGGTTTACTTCAATCGCTTTGAGAGAAAATACCTCACTAAACTCCCTCTTTATAATTTAATTCATCAAACAGTTTATCAATTTGTAGGCTTGAAAAAGCTTCCTTTTTCAGAGGTGGTACTCTTGGATCCTTTTCGATCAGGCACTATGATGACTGGCTTTATAACTGATCAGATTGATGAAAAACTTTATACAGTATTCGTTCCTACTGCTCCAAACCCAACGAATGGCAACATTTACCATGTACCGAGAGAACTCATTACTTTTTTGAGTGTGACTACCCAAGATGCTATGCGTACTGTGATGGGTATGGGAACAGGCACTTCAAAGATGTTGGCTGGAATGGAGTTGTCAGAAATACTTACTGATGGAAGCGAAAAAGAAATAATAAAGTCTGAAATAGAAGAGGATAAGTTGGATAATATTCCTTCTTAAAACAGCTAAGCGGACACGAATTTCAAGCCTATAATGGATCCAATTAGCGTTGCGAGAAAAAACACACGCCAGAATTCTGCTGATTCTTTGAAGACAAAAATCCCAACCAATACCGTTCCTACTGCGCCGATTCCAGTCCAAACTGCATAAGCAGTTCCGATCGGCAGTGTTTGAGTTGCTTTGATCAAAAGAAGCATACTGATTGTGAGGCAGACCAAAAAACCGCCATACCAGCCGTAAACCGCCAATCCAGTTGCATATTTGGCCTTCCCAAGACAAGAAGCAAAACCAACTTCAAATAAGCCTCCGATAATTAATAGTATCCAGTTCATTTTTCGGTTTTTTAATAGTTAGCCTTTGAAAGATCTCCGATTTAAAAAGATAAGTTCAGAATTTGACTTTGTTATTAGAGATCTAAGGCAATTTGCTTCTTAAGGAGCGTAAAACTTTTTCTATGCCAAATACAATCCCCGAACTCTTCGATTCCAGCTCTATGAGCTTTGGTAGGGTAGCCTGCATTTCGCTCCCAGGCATAATGAGGAAACTCTTCTGCCAAGTTCTCCATGAATTTATCTCGATATACCTTAGCAAGAATAGAAGCTGCCGCAATGCTAACAAATTTTCCATCCCCTTTGATCACGCATGTGTGAGGGATAGTCAATTTAGATTTCCAGCGATTTCCATCGATTAGCAAATGATCCGGTTGCACTTTTAAACCTTGAACAGCCCGACTCATCGCCAGAAAAGAAGCATTAAGAATATTGATCTTATCGATTTCGGCAACAGAGGCTTCTGCAATTTCCCAAGCCAAGGCTTTGTTCTTGATTTCCTCAATCAGATCTTCCCGCTGTCTTTTACCCAGTTTTTTCGAATCATTGATCCATTGATTGGAGTAATCTTCTGGCAAAATCACTGCTGCAGCCACCACAGGTCCTGCGAGGCAACCCCGCCCGACCTCATCACATCCCGCTTCTAACCGATTAGCTTCTAAAAAGGGTTTTAGAATCATGATGCTGATCTTCTCTGATTTTATAAAACTTGTGAATCATCTCGGCGACCAGGCCAGTCCAGCCGGTCTGGTGGGAAGCTCCCAATCCTGCTCCGCTATCTCCGTGGAAATACTCATAGAAGAGTATGTAATCCTTGAAGTGTGGATCTTCTTGGTATTTTTTATTACTAGCTCCAAATACTGGCCGAATACCATTTTCATCCTTCATGAAGATTTTCATGCAGCGGAGAGAAAGCTCCTTTGCGATAATATCCATTGTCATGTACTTACCTGATCCGGTAGGATATTCTATAGAAAAATCCCCTCCATAGTAGAAGTCAAATTTCTTTAGCGATTCTATAAGGAGGAAGTTGATCGGAAACCAGATCGGTCCTCGCCAGTTGGAATTTCCGCCAAACATAACAGTGTCGGATTCTCCTGGAGTATATTTCACCGACAGCGTTTCTCCTCCTATTTTCATTGAGTATGGATTCTTCTCATGGTATTTGGAGAGCGATCTTATGCCGTATTCACTTAAGAATTCATCTGAATCCAACATTTTTTGCAATACACTTTTCATTCTGTGTCCACGAAGGAGTGAGAATAATCTACGCTTATCGTATCCAGGTTGAATCCAGCTAGATACTAAGGCTGCTAATTTTGGTTTTTCCCGGAGGAAAAAATCCAGCCGCTTCTTGAATTCAGGAAGTTTCGCAAAGAGATCTTCCCGAATAGGTTCCACTGCGAAAAGAGGAATTAAACCTACAATGGAGCGGACTTTCATTTTACGAGGTTCTTTTCCAGGGATATGGAATACGTCGTAAAAAAAGTTGTCCTCATCATCCCAAAGCGAGATATGCTCATCCGAAATATCGCTCATTGCTCCTGCGATATAAAGAAAGTGCTCCAGGAATTTGGTAGCAGTGAATTGATACACTGTATTGAATTCACAGAGATCGAGAGATATGCGAAGTAAGTTCAGAGAGAACATCGCCATCCAAGAGGTGGCATCAGCCTGTTCTAGCTTGCCATGATACTTTTGAGCGTGACTTCTATCGAATACCGAAATGTTATCCAAACCAAGGAATCCACCTTCAAAGATGTTTTTGCCATCACTATCTTTTTGATTGACCCACCAGGTGAAATTGAGCATCAACTTGTGAAGTGCTCTTTCAAGAAATTCTTGGTCACCTACGCCATTATTTGCTTTTTTGTCAATCTGATACACCCGCTGTACCGCATAAGCATGCACGGGTGGGTTGACATCGGAGAAGTTCCACTCATAAGCAGGAATCTGACCATTTGGATGCATGTACCATTCATTAAGCAGAAGTAGCAGCTGATCCTTTGCAAATTCCGGGTCTATCCGCGCAATCGGAATGCAGTGAAATGCTAGGTCCCATGCGGCATACCAAGGATATTCCCATTTATCAGGCATGGAAATGATATCATAATTCTGCAAGTGTCGCCAGTTACTATTTCTTCCTTTTTTCCTAATAACTGGAGGAACATATCTACCTGGATCTCCTTCCAGCCAACGCTCCACATCATAGTAATAAAATTGCTTGGACCACATCATGCCTGCATAGGCCTGGCGTTGGATATTTACTAAATCCTCGTCGGTAACTCGTTCCTGAAGTGCTTCATAGAATTCATCCGCTTCTTTTTTACGTTGGTCTAGACAAGTATCACAGATTTCTAGGGGATTCTCTTCCACCTGATGCTGAAGCCTGAGTTTTACTTGTCTGCTTTCTCCAGCAGGAATAGTAATCTCATAGATTGCCGCAGCTTTTGTGCCCTGATCGGCAGGGTTGATGTGGCTGGAATCACCTTGAACTACGAAATCGTTTATAGCGTCTTTTAGGAATTTCTTTTCATTCCCAATGTGGTAGATTCTCTCCCGGTTGGTCTCGTTATCACAGAATTTTAGATTCGGATTCCCATCAAATGTGATGGAGTAGTTCCCCGACTTTGGATTGTAGGCTTTGATCGTGTTATCCCCTGTTTTGGTAAGCTTGGGCATAAAAGGTTCATGCCCCGTGAACCAAGTCTTACGAAACCAAAGAGTTGGCATCACCCAGATTTTAGCTTCCTCAGGACCACGATTATGGATAGTAGCTACAGCAATGATGTCTTCAATGTCCTGCTTTGCATACTCTATGAAAATGTCAAAGTATTTATCCTCATCAAATATCCCGGTATCTATCAACTCGTATTCGGGATCTAGTTTGCTTCTCTTACTATTTTCTTCCAATAGATCCTGGTAAGGAAACTCTGCTTGAGGATACTTATAAAGCATCTTCATGTAGCTATGCGTAGGGGTAGAGTCTAAGTAGTAATAGATCTCTTTTACATCCTCACCATGATTGCCTTGATTTCCCGTTAATCCAAATAGGCGTTCTTTTAAGAAAGGGTCTTTGCCGTTCCAAAAAGCCCAAGCCAAACAAAACTTCTGCTTGTGATCAGAAATACCGCCAATCCCTTCTTCTCCCCAGCGATATGCCTTACTTCTAGCATCATCGTGGGTAACGTTTTCCCAAGCAGAACCATCTGGGCTATAATCTTCCCTGACAGTTCCCCATTGTCTTTCAGTGAGGTATGGTCCCCATTTTTTCCAATGTTTGGTAAAGTCTCTATCTTCTTGTAATCGTATATTTTCAGCTGACATGTAATTCTCTCTAAAGGGCAATCTTCGAAATTATCAAATTCTATTAATTATAGCTTGATAAACAAAGATCCGTTAATGAATAGCCCTGCTATTTTTTTGAATTTTTAATTAAACCCCTTTTTCATTCAAATGTTGAATATTCTTTAATTAAGAAATTTCGACTCTGAGAAATGATTTTATAGGGTATTCTACTGTGAGATTATTTTGGCAAAACGGCTTTTCACAGAAATTAACTTTTAAAATTTTACTCTACACTTGTAGATGAAAATTATTGTTCTACATTTGTAGAGTAAATTTAACATAAAGGTAATGAAACTATCCCGCGCTGAAGAAGAACTGATGAATCATTTGTGGAGGCTGAAACGAGCATTTATGAAAGACCTGATGGATTCCTATCCTGAGCCTAAGCCTGCTTCTACGACTATCTCTACGCTTTTGAAGCGTATGCGAGACAAGGATTTTGTGGGTTATGAGGCTAATGGGAAGTTGCGGGAATATTTCCCTTTGGTCACAAAAGAAAGTTATTTTTCAAAGCATCTGAAGGGCTTGATTAAGAATTTCTTTAATGATTCACCAGCACAGTTTGCGTCTTTCTTTACCAAAAAGACGGAGCTCTCCGAAGAGGAGTTGTTAAATCTTAAGAGTATAATCGAAGACCAGCTAAACCAGAAAAAATGATAGTTTACTTACTCAAATCCATAGCCTGTTTGCTTTTGTTGCTGCTAGTTCACAGGGTGCTATTGCAGCGGGAAGTATTACATAGATTCAACCGGTTCTTTCTGCTTTTTTCGGTGGTTGGGTCCTTTCTTATTCCACTCTATACGATTGAAGTTCCTCAGGAAATAGTTACGGATCCAACCGAAGTGATTTCTGAACCAGTTTACTTTGAGGCGGCGAGTCAGGATTCTAATCTGGAGCAGGTGTTTACGGCAGTTCCGGAATCTCAGTTTAATTGGGAGTACCTTCTCCTTGGGCTTTATGGACTGATTTCGCTTGTTTTCTTCTTCCGGTTCGCCAGAAATATCAAGGTGCTGGTGAATAAAATCCAGCGGAATATTAAGATCAATTACCGTGGTCAGACCTTGGTTTTATTGAAAGAAGAATCACTTCCATTTTCCTTTCTCAAGTACATTTTCGTGGCAGAATCAGATCTGGAAAATGGGAAATTTACCGATGCTGTATTCGCTCACGAACGTACGCACATCGAGCAAAAGCACAGCTGGGATATTTTGTTTATTGAGGCGTTAATGGTGCCGCTTTGGTTTCATCCTGGATTGTATTGGGCAAAAGCAACGATCAAACTCAATCACGAATTTATTGCCGATGAAGTGGCTTTGCGAAGCACTCCTCTGGAGAAATATGAATCGCAGCTTCTCTCTATGATGCTCTCCGAGCAAAAATATGGATTGGCAAGCAGCTTGAATTTTTCATTAACCAAAAAACGATTTGAAATGATGAAGAGAAAATCAAAGAATTTAAATAATTGGATCAAAGTGATTGCTTTGGTTCCGGTGCTAGGGGCGTTGGTTTACTTTTTCAGTGAAAGAGTAGCGGCTCAAGTGGATAGCGAAATTATAGGTGAGGTTTACGTAAATGCCTCAAATGATGAAGAAGTTGATTTTGACCTAACATTTGAATTGAAACCAAATGGGGTTTATAAATCAAAAGATGAAGTATATACTATTGAGGAAGTAAAGGACCTAATAGAAAAAACAAAACCAGTTAAAAATAATCTGACTATTAATTTGATTACTAATCCTAAAGCTTCGATGGGTCAATTGAGTGATTTTCAGGCGATGTTAAGAGATTTGGATATCCGCAGAATTTATTATTATGGTTCTGATCATCAAGAAAATAAAAATGGAGAAGTAGCTGAGAAAAGGGTGGAAAACCAAGATCAATTACCTAAATTTTCAGCCGAACTAATTGAAAAGGTTGAAAAGCATTATAGAAATGCTTCATTTTTTGTCGTACATGAATCCGGGGAATTACTAGAGAAGACCTATCAAATGCTTTCCGATCAAGAAAAGAAGATTTTGGTGTTACCCCCACCTCCCACTAAGAAATCTATCCCAACAGTTGAACAATTTGAGTCGTGGAAGAATCCTGAAACCTTTGCTCTTTGGCTAAACGGTACAGTGATTTCAAATGATAAATTGAATCAAATGAAAAGTAATGACATTGTTTATTACTATAGTGGCGCTGCTCGATCCAATAAAAATCTAAAGGAGCATCAGGTGTATTTATATAATCAGAAAGGCTTTGATAAATATTACGGAGGAGAATCTGGCTTTACAGATCCATTAACCAAAGAAGATACGCTTTATCTCAACCTATCTAAAAATGAAATTTCTAGAAGAAATGCTTGGGTGAAAAATGATAAGAATCCTGTCGCCGAACAGAAAGAAGAAACTGCAGACAAATGGCCTCCGGGAGTAAAAGCAGCACAAGTAAAGAATGATCTTGAATCATACATAGATGCCTATGCAGCCTACGAAAAGCTTCGAAAGCAAGCTCCGCACTTTGTAAACAGAAGCAAAGCTGAGCAAGAGAAGTTAACCGAAATGTATTCTGAACTCAGAAGTATGTACTTCCAGGTTGCATTCCATGACAAGCCAAAGGTCAGGCGCGCAGTGGTACCTTATGTTCCTTACCTTAAATTGACATCCAAAGGAGAAGTTTATTACAAAAAGGGGAAGGATCTAACTGCTGAAGAGCTTAGTATAGTGGGTCCACCACCTCCTCCACCTACTCCTGCAGAACTTTTAGAGTCCTACAAAAAGGTCTCTTACCAATATGAATTGATGCGTAATAAAGGTAGAAACGATGCTTCCTTATCCATGGAGGAGCGAAATACTTTGTTTCTAATGTACAATGAGCTTCAAATTACATTCCTGAATATGGGTGCTCCTGAGCGTAGACAAGTCAAAATGGTCAACTTCCCTTACTACCGCGTAGAGGAAAACGGAAAGAATGTATTCAAAGCTGTCTCTGAGCTCACTCCTGAGCAAAGAGCTTTAAATAATTGCTAATATTATTTAGCGCATTATGAAAATGACTGAGTCAGAATAAAATCTGGTTCAGTCATTTTTGTTTCAGGTATGATCTGCTGGAATGTATTTGGCCAGGTGCTTACCCAATCTTGGAAAGAATTCTCCGATATTTCTCGTGATTGAATGGCATGCTCAAGCTTGGCAAAATCAAAGTTGTCCGAAGCAATCCCGGCTCCTGAGTTAACCGTGTCCAGCGCATTACAGGCTTGTTCGTATTGCCCATCCACAGGGATCACCATCACTGGCTTTCCTAGATACATGGCTTCGCAAATTGATTCAAATCCAGCTGTGCTGACTAGTCCTTTGCATGCGGCCATATCGCGAAGAAAGTTCTTATCATGAACTCTATGGAAACTCAGGTTTGGTAAGGGCTGCTCGGTTTCAGCAGCATCTTTTTTATCCCAATAAGCACGGATGTTCAGTTGTGGATTTGCTTTCGCAAAAGCTAAAACTTCCGCTCCATAGCCAGAATTAACCATGTAAGTGAGATAGAAGTCACCTGAAGTTGGAGTTAAGTTTTTGACTTCTTCTCTGAGCAAAGGTGGGACTACTCTGATTTCATTTGTAGATTCTAATTCGTAGAAAGAAAGAGCTAATTTCTCGGAAGCTCCTAAAGCTGTCAGGCGAGTATTGAACTTGAAAAAGAACTTGTTCAAACCAGCAGCTGGAGCAAATTGGAATTCGGGGTGGTAAATCAAATACTGGTGACCAATTACCCAATATTGTGCTTCTGGTCTAAAAATCCCATTGTAAATGCCTCCCAGTAAATCATAAAAATTCAGGATGATATCAGGTTGCTCCCTCTGAACTACCTCATGAATTTCCTTTAGGCTTCGCCAAAAAGTAGAAGCTTTAGCAAGATTTTGACGGATTGTCTTCCCAATCAAAATCTTCTTTTCAGCTTTGTCGCAGGCAAAATTCGGACTTTCTACCAAATGAATCGGAGCAGAAATTTCTCTGATGAAAAAATCTGGAATAGCTCTGCGCTTGCTTTTTCCTACAATTACTCCAGTTAATTCATGCCCTTGTTTTTTGAGCAGACTTGCGAAAGCTATGGCTTGGGTCATATGTCCACGACCTTCACCTTGGACTATAAACAAGAATTTCATTGAATAGAAGTAAAAGCAGGTGGCTCTAGATCATCTTTTGGTGCTTCAAAAGAAACCTCACGCATTGGCATTATCGAAGGTTCAGCTCTACCTATAAAGAACTGATTAAGGCTGTCGTCTTTGGCTTCCTTGAAGTTGATTTCATTGTAATAGATCAACTGCCAGTTTCCTTCATGATCCTCTGCCAGGGCACTCATAGTTTCTACCCAGTCACCTGAATTCATGTATTCAATTCCGTCAATTATTCGATTTTCGGGTTTGTGAATATGTCCGCAAATTATTCCATCGCATCCTTTCGCTTTCGCCATTTTCGCCAACTCTTCCTCATATTGATCGATATAAGAAACCGCAGATTTTACTTTGCCTTTCACATATTGAGAAAGTGAGAAGTAGGGCAGTCCGCGCTTGATGCGGTAGTGGTTGACCACGCTATTCAGCCAAAGCAGGAAGGTGTATCCAATATCACCCAGATAAGCTATCCAGCGTAGATTAGTCGTAATGCTGTCAAATACGTCGCCGTGAGTTATGAAGTACTTTTTACCATGACTTTCGTAAATCATGTCTTTCTGAATGGAAAGATTACCCATCTGAAAAGGTAGAATCTGATCCAGAAAATCGTCATGATTTCCTCGCAAGTAATAGACCTTGGTGCTATGGTTCTCAATCATTTTCAGGATTCTGTTGAAGAAGCGGGTGTGCTTCCTTTTCCAGGAACCTGATTTTTTGAGTTGCCAGCCGTCAATGATATCCCCATTGAGAATGAGGTTTTCGCAGTTATACTGCTTTAGGAATCGGGCGATTTCCTTGGCTTTCGAACCTTTAGTGCCCAGATGTACGTCAGAGATGACGATTGTTTTGAATTGGGTTTTCACTCTATTGGTTTTGGTTGAAAGGTATAACCTCCAATTGAACTAAATATCAGTGCTTTATTAAAAAATTAGTAACATTATTGAGACTTTGACCTCTAATGTCATCCCAGTGTTAAAAACATATGAAAAAGCCTGTTCTGACAACAATAATTTGGGATAAAGGGTCAAATACTCCTGACCTTGATTGAATGAACCGAGGTTTTTTATACTAGTGGTTCTATTAGTAGGAAAAGTTTGATTTAGATTCGTTTTCCCAAATAGAACAACTATGAAGCACACTTTACTCGCATTTGCGTTCATTTTACTTTTCCAGAATAGCTACTCCCAGGAGCAGGTTTATTCAGGTAATTATGAGCTTGCAGCTAGATTCTCTCCTGAGAAAATGAAAAAACTGGTTTTCTCCACCCGAGTTGACCCACATTGGCTAAAGAAATCAGATCGTTTTTGGTATGAGTTCGAGACCAGTAATGGAAAGAATTGGTACATCGTGGATCCGGTGAGAAAAACCAAAAGTCAACTTTTTGATACCAATAAACTGGCAATGGAGATTATGAAAATCACCAAAGATCCAGTGGATGGCCAGCATTTGAAATTGGAGGATCTGAAGTTTTTGGAAGATGAAAACACCATCAAATTCAAAGTAAAAGGCACGGAAGATGTGCTGAAAAAGGATTGGGCTGAGATCAAAGAAAAGAACAAAAGCGCTAAGGACTCGATGGAGAAAAAGACCTTTGTTTTCAATTATAACATCAGCAATCAGCAGTTGACTGAAATCACCGATGCTCCAAAAGATCCAGAACGCATGTCTTGGGCCAATATCGCTCCTGATTCTTCCAAGGTCCTTTTTGCGAAGCAGAATAATCTCTACTGGATGGATAAGGAGAACTTCCTGAGAGCTGTGAAAGATGAAAAAGACAGCACCATCGTTGAACATCAACTGACTGAGGATGGAGAGGAAAACTTCGAATATGGCTCAAGTGGCAGAGGTGAGGATAACGAGGAAACAGAGAAGAATAAAGATAAGAGAAAGCGTGCAGGAGCTTACTGGAGCACTGACTCAAAGCAATTTGTGATGACGAGAACTGATCAGCGCAAAGTGAAAGAACTTTGGGTGATTCACAGCACTAAGAATCCCCGTCCTACGCTTGAGACTTACAAGTATGCAATGCCAGGCGAAAAGGAACAGCCGATTACGTATTTGCTGCATTATTCCTTTGACACTGAAGAGCTATCAAACCTCCCTGTCGGGACTTTTAAAGATCAAACACTGAATGTCTATAATTCCAATTCTCTGGAAAGTTCCAGGGATGATGATTTCCGCCCAGTGACTTGGCTCGGCGATCTGGATGAATTTTATTACGCTGTGACTTCCAGAGATCTGAAAAAAGTAGATATCTGTAGATGGAATCTTGCCACCAATGAGAAGGAAGTCGTGATCGAAGAGAGAAGTAATAGCTACATCGATTTTTTGAAGCCTGAGATTTTAGACAACGAAATCGTCTGGTGGTCTGAGCGAGATGGCTGGGGGCATTTCTATCTTTATGGAAAAGATGGGTCATTGAAGCGTCAATTGACATCTGGCGCATTTCATACAGATCGAGTAGCACGGGTGGATGAGAAGGGCCGAAAGTTGTATTTTGTGGCAAATGGCAGAGAAGCTGGAGAGGATCCTTATTATGAGCATTTGTACAGTGTGAGCTTAGATGGTGGAGCGATTACGCTGCTGAATTCTGGCGATTTCAACCACTCGGCAGAGATCAATGACAATGCGACTTTCTTTGTGAATAACTATTCCAGAGTGAACACGACGCCAGTTGTTATTTTGAAAGACAAAGCAGGAAACAAAGTAATGGATCTGGAAACTGTTGATCTTTCCAATCTTATGGCCACGGGGTATCAATTCCCAGAACCTTTCACTTTCAAAGCTGATGATGGAATCACCGATTTGTATGGTGTGATGTACAAGCCTTTTGATTTTGACTCTACGCGAAAGTATCCAATTATAGAATATGTATATCCTGGCCCTCAAACGGAAGCGGTAGACAAGGCATTCTCAGCCAGATTAGATAGAACGGATCGATTGGCTCAGTTTGGTTTTGTGGTGATTACGCTGGGAAATAGAGGAGGGCACCCAGGTCGCTCGAAGTGGTACCATAATTATGGTTTTGGAGATTTGAGAGATTATGGCTTGGCTGATAAAAAGGCTGCGGTGGAGCAACTTTCAGATCGATATGATTTCATTGATAAGTCTAAAGTTGGGATTCACGGACATTCAGGTGGAGGATTTATGTCCACAGCTGCGATGTTGGTATATCCAGATTTTTTCAAAGTGGCGGTTTCCTCTGCTGGAAATCATGATAATAGCGTGTACAATCGCTGGTGGTCTGAGAAGCATCACGGTGTAAAAGAGCAGATAAATGCCAAAGGAGACACGACTTTCATCTATCAGATCGATAAGAATCCTGACCTGGCAAAGAATCTAAAAGGTCACTTGATGCTTTCCCATGGCAGTGCAGATAATAACGTCCATCCGGCGAATACAACCAGAATGGCAAGTGCGCTAATTAAAGCTGGAAAACGATTTGAGTTGGTTGTTTTGCCAGATCAGAGACATGGCTATGGAGATATGACGGAGTACTTCTTCTGGAAAATGGGAGATTACTTTGTACAGCACCTACTAGGAGATAATACTCCTCCGCCGGTGGATATGGTAGAAATGCAGCGAGAAAAGCCACTTACCAAATAAAGAAATTTGTGGTTTGTGAGACACAAACCACGGCTGCTAAGGAAAATCAAGTAAAGCCCGATTCAGAAAATGGATCGGGCTTTCTCGTGTAGTTAAGTAGAAGTTGTTGCTGGGGAGGTTTTTTCTCCTGGCTGATCTGCTTCGATAGTACTTGAAGTTTAGAAAGCAGGCATTAACTTGTATTATCATGCACCTATCACTTAAGGAAATCTAAATCATATGGAAACTTCAACTTCACTCTTTTGGAAACGGTATAAAGCGGCACCAATTGTAGGGATCATTAGAGGTCAATCTCTTGATGTGGTTTTGAAAATAGCAGAAGCTTACGAAGCAGCGGGGCTTACTACGCTTGAAGTTACCATGAATACGGCTGGCGCAGCTTCCATGATTTCAAGGTTGAGCAGTGAATTCCCTTCGTTAACTATCGGTGCAGGGACAGTTTGCAACCTGACAGAACTACGAGAAGCGATAGATGCAGGAGCTCAGTTTATTGTCACACCTATTATAGATGAAACTGTCATAACGCATGCTGTTGACGAGAATATCCCGATTTTCCCAGGAGCTTTTTCACCTACGGAGATTTACAAAGCCTGGTCTTTGGGAGTTTCTGCTGTTAAGGTTTTTCCAGCCACAAAGCTTGGAGTGGAGTTCATCAAAGATGTGCTAGGACCATTGGATCAAGTCAAATTGCTTCCCACAGGCGGAGTTTCTAAATCCAATATCAAATCTTTTTTTGAAGCAGGAGCTTTCGGAGTAGGAATGGGAAGTTCGTTGATTGATAAAAAGTTGATCAGTTCAGGTGACTTTGAAGGATTGAAAAAACACTTCGAAAGTATAAAAGCGGAGATACAGAACTTTGTAAAAGGCTAAGAAATTTTCAAAAATCAATTATCAAATTCAATGGTCAAGAAGGCTGAAAGGTAGTTTTGGGTATTTTTTACCACTATGTGACAAGGTTTATAAAGGGTTAGACCTATAAGATGTGGGCTCTGCGTCACCCTCTGTGTACTCTTTGCGGTTAAGCAAAAATATTCCAAAAAAAAGTGGCCTTTTATAAAAGCCACCTTTCTATTACTACAAACCAATTTATATCTAATTACTTACTACTTCGTTTTCATTTTCTAACTCTACCAAAGCCACTGCGCCGTGAATTGCTGTTTCATCCATTTCAGATAGTAAAATCTCAAATCTTTCTATCACCGTAGGGTAATTGAAGGTTGAAATGGATTTAAAGAGAGATTCTTTGAAAAGTGGATACGTTTTTCTGATAGAACCTCCCAAGATAACTGCCTCTGGCGCTAATGCATAAAGAATATGCTTGATAAGCTCTCCTAAATGGTGACCATATTCATCAAATGCTTTTAAAGCGACTGGATCTCCAGCTAGGGCCAATTTGGCCAAAGCTTTAGGCTTTTTATTATAAGATCTTTCAAAGAATTTCCCACTGCAATAGTGCTCAAAGTCTTTATCCAAATAGGTTGAACTACACCATTCACCGGCGGCAGAGTTTACTCCACTATACAGGTGGCCATTTATGACAATGCCTCCACCGATACCCGTTCCGAGAGTGAGACCTACTAAATGGTTAAACCTTTGGCCTACGCCAAACTTATGGACACCTGAGGCAAAGCAGTTTGCATCATTGTTAATAAAGACAGGTTTTCCAAAACGATTGGTTAGAAACTTCTTCAATTCTACGTGCTGAAAAGCAGGAATATTTGAAAGCCCCAATACTATACCTTCTCGCACATCGACTAACCCAGGAATTCCAATGCCAATACCTACTAAGTCATATTCCAAATAGGTTTCAATGAATTCCGCAATGGATTCAAGGATATACTCTTTACTTTCTTTTGCAGGTGTAGCAATGGATCGGATATCTTCTAGATGTCCGTTAATTAGCACACCACCTTTGATCCCGGTGCCTCCAATATCTAATCCCAAAATGGCTTTTTCCATTCGCTACAATTAATAAGGTTGATAGGTTTTATAGAAAAGCTGTGACTGTTGTGGTTAACAAACAGCCGCAGCTTTCGCGGTACTTGCAATTAAAGCATTCCTTCAATTGATTTTTCTAATTCTCTTGCTGTAGCTAGGAATTCTTCCACATTCATATCACGGAAGAAAATTAACCCATGACTAGCTCTAACTTGTGCACGCTCGTGCTGATAGAAGTAATTCTTACCTAGAAGGAGTTGAATTGCGTCCAGTTGATCTACCCAAATTCTTTTGGCAACAGTGCTGAATTTACCATTATGAGAATAGCTAGGGAAAGAAGCATTCACTTGGCTAAGGTAGCAATTGGCAAATGAATCCTCCATCACGGACATATCTCCAAGTGAAACTGGTACAATCACATTGGCCTCGTGAGGCTCAAATTTGAACCAAACGTTTCTATATCCAATGATTCTGAGCTTACTGATATCTTTCTCTTCACCCCACTTTTTCACAGCAGCTGCAGTTGCCTGAAGAACTTTATAGTGTGTATCTGGCCCTGAACCTTCCGGATCGAGCGTTAAACTAATCTTCGTAGGGTTAACTTTTCTAAACATTTCCACGATCGGTTCCACATCACGATCTTTATCTGGCTGTTCGGTGAAAATATCTCCTGTATAAAAGCCAAGTCTTAAATGGTGTACATTTTTCACTTGTACTCCAAAGTGTGCCCAAACTAGCTCTTCTTCAAACTCACGAATCATTCCTTTTAGCTTCTGCACTTTAGCGGAGTTTTTCTCGCCATCGTAGCTATTTTTCAGAATGCTGATTACATCATTGATTGTCTCGCGTAGCTGAGACTTATTTTTTATTTCATAAACGATTACCAAAGCTCTTACCACTCGGTGGCAAAGTCCTCTCAGACGCTGATCTGCTTTTTCTGATGCTACATTTGTCAAGTAGTGATAAACATCCTTGTCAGTTTTCAGACTATATCCTACGTCAAAGAAATCCTCAAAATTGACCATTTGAATCTGGCCATTATCTAGTAGCTTTTTGGTAGATAGAAGTGTTTCGATTACAAACGTATTTGTAACTGCAGTAAAACCTGAAGTCAATACTGAAAAGTGAGCTTCATTACTTGGCTCATGGAGCTGATTAGTAATGTGAGGAAGAATCCCAAGCGAAATATCATCATGGTGCGGGCCAGTATGAAGAAGCACTTCATTACTTTCTTGTTCTAAGCCTTTAGCGAGTTTGCTCTCAATACTTTTCATTACCTGGCTGACCGTTTCCTCAGATAAATCAGGAATTAATTTGGTGTATTTATCAGCCTTAAGGTCTGATAACTTGATCCTGTGACCGTACTTACCAAGCTTCTTACAAAGGTCGATTACTGATCTTTCTGTCTTTTCCCAGGTCCATTCACCTTTCTGATAATATGAATCTACAGAATCAGTAAGTTTTACGCCTGCTCCTTTGGTAACATAAAATCGGCCATTCTTAAGCTTCTGAAGAACAGTGCCCGGGAAGACATTATTCAGCGGGGTTTCAAGAGAATCTTTTACAATTCCTGCTTTTGCCTCACCAGCAGCAATAATAATTGCTACAGCATCTGGATTGTACACAATAGTATCTAGTCCAATTGTAATGACTAGTCTATTGGAGGAGATTTCAATTCCACCAAGATCACCGGCAGCTACGGCTTGGGTCTCAAAATTGGTTTCTGTCAGACGAGTAACAGAGAATAAGTGTGATCCTCGAGTATTAAACGCGATGTGTCCATCAGGACCGATTCCGCCCAAGAAGAAGCCAATTCCTCCAGCGTCTCTGATTTTCTGTTCGTATTCACCACACCATTGGTCAATCTTGTAGATTGATTGCTGCTGTAGTTTTTCAAGATCATTTTTTGGATCTCTAAATCTCAACGAAAGGTCAACTTTCAAGTCTGGGAAAACGGCGCTGAAATGAAGGCCGTTAGCCAGCGGAATTTCATCTGAGTTGATCAGAATTGCTTTTTCCTTCGAAAGTCCGAATCCCTGTATGTAAAACTTATTGACGTAGTCAAAAAAGCTATTATTCTGCTTTGAAGAAATTGGATAAAACTCATCGATCTGTACAAAAGTCAGATCTTTGAGAATTGGTTTTTTGGTATTCCCCAGACCGTATTTTTCCCTGACATCTTTTCCTTTTTTATTATCCCAGTTGTCAAGTAGAAACTGTGTCCATTTGATGAAAAATTCTGGTGTCTTACCAGTTGGCAAACTGATTACTCCTTCAGGATTTGCTGCTGCCCACTCCAAAAACCGACAAGCAGTAAGCAAGCCAAGTTTCGGAAAATTGTCAACTTGAAGGTAGGGAATGAGGGTGCTGATTTTCTCTACACCAGATTCCTGAAGAAAACTTTTTTCAACATCTGAAAGTGGATACTTACTTAGCATACTGTTTGGACAGGTTTGTTTATTAGGACTGTGTTTATAATCAACTAGTTAAGTGCCGAGTGATTAGTATCATTCAAATTATGCAATGAAGTCTTTTTGAAAGATTCTCCTTTTTAAAACTTGCTATTGAGGAGGTTTTTACTCAGGCTACTTAGCTAAACAAATCTAAAAAATGTTTTTTAATAAAACGATCTTTTACAAAAATTTTGTGAAAGTTTTATTCTTCGTGTCTCGTCCGTGTGATTTCTACTATTTCTAGAATTTTTTTTCATTAAAGATCTAAGTTTCTCTAATACTTGATATTATAATTCATCTCTAGAGTTGGGAGCTGAAGTGTTGAAAATAATTTTATTATTTCCTTAACTTTCATTCATGCTAATTATCGTCACAGGAGTCTCAGGAACAGGTAAAACGACCATAGGGTCGGAGATAGCCAACAAGTTCGAATTGCCATTTTTTGATGCTGATAATTTTCACCCAAAGGAAAATATCGAAAAAATGAGTCAGGGCTTTCCACTCAACGATCAGGATAGAATGCCATGGCTTCAAGCCTTAGCTGATATTTTAATCGTGCATGAGAAGTCTGGCGGTGCGGTATTGGCATGTTCAGCTCTAAAGGAAAGCTATAGAGAATTACTGAAAGTGCAGGATGATGTGCGTTGGATTCACCTAAAAGGTGATCGGGATTTGATCTGGAATCGTATGCTTGCCCGCAAAAATCACTACATGAAAGCAGGCATGCTTGACTCGCAGTTTGAGACATGGGAAGAACCCGATTATGGTTTAAAATTGAGTATTTCTCAAAGTGTAAACGATATGCTTTCAGAGGCTTTTAGGTATTTGGAAGCTCCAACTAAGGGTAAACAGTAAAATACCTTGGGAATTAACTCCCCCATGAGTTTAATATTTTCCTCATGGATTGTTTAGGGACACGATAAAAGCGAAATTGAGTAAACCATGTGATTCTCTGTACTATGAAAAAGCTACTTTTCTTGATTTTCCTGTTTTTCCAAATCCCATTCTTGACGGGGATTTCTCAAACCTTCTACATTTCCAATGTGAATGTAATATCCATGGAAAATGATCAGGTGCTTGCCGACCAAGCAATTTTGGTGACTGAAGGTAAGATCATCAAAATAGCTCCAATGTCATCTGCAACTGATTTCAATGTAAATCCCGTGATCGATGGAGGTGGGGCCTATGTTTATCCAGGCTTGGCAGAGTTCCATTCACACATTCCTGTAGCCCAAAATGGAAACACTGAACTTCAGGAGGAAGCTATGTGGCTTTATTTAGCGAATGGAGTTTTGAGGGTACGAGGAATGATTGGGCATGCCTCACATTTACCTTTGAAAGCCGGCATTGAAGCTGGCGAGATAGATGGGCCTAGACTTTTTCTTTCTGGACCTTCTTTCAGTGGTTCCTCTGTCTCTTCGCCCGAGCAAGCTGCGCAAATGGTGAAAGATGAAAAGGCTGCTGGCTATGATCATTTGAAATTACATCCTGGATTGGAGATGGATGAGTTTTTGGCAATTGCCAAAACAGCAAAAGAGCTAGGAATTCCCTTCGGAGGCCATGTGTCCTTGGCGGTTGGTTTAAAAGCAAGTTTGGAGAATGGCTATAAATCTGTTGAACATATGGATGGCTATGTGGAAGCACTGATGCCGGATTATTCCAAGGTTTTGGATTCAGATAAAGCAGGGCCTTTTACGATGCTTTTGGTGAATGAAGTAGATATGAGCAAGCTTCCGGAGTTGGTTGATTTGACTTTGAAAACAGGAGCATGGATGGCTCCGACATTGACACTTTTTGATCGGTACTTTGGCTACAAGCTAGCTGAAGAATACAGAAATGTACCCGAAATGAAATATATGTCTGCTGGCCAAGTTCAAAGCTGGATCAATGCAAAAACGCCTTATGAAGAACGAGGGGTTTTGACAAAAGAAAATGTGCAACCCTATCTTGACTTCAGGAAAGAATTATTCATGACTATGCATGAAGCTGGTGTTCCTATCCTAATGACTTCTGATTCACCGCAGGTCTTCAATGTTCCGGGTTTTTCTATTCATCATGAGATTGAGTTGATGTCTCAGGCAGGCATGTCTAATTATGAAATTTTGAAATCAGGATCTGTAAATCCCGCTAAATACTTTGATCAGGAAGGAGAGTGGGGAGTGATCAAAGCTGGAGCTTCTGCTGATTTTGTATTGGTGCAGGAAAACCCTTTGGTAGATCTGAATACATTGAAAGTACCAGTAATGGTAGTGATGAAAGGGAAAGTTTATGATCGTAATGAGCTAGACAAACAAATCAATAAGATTGAAGAAAATCATAAAAGGAGATGAGCAGTTTTGATTTACGAATTATGATTTACGAGATCTAAAGGTACCTCGATCCGAAATTTCCCAATGCGTCAAGGCGGACAAGTTCTTACTATTTTCAAATTTTTCATTGCATAAAACATGAACCTAAGAATCCAATTAGTAGCAATACTGCTATTGATCTCAGTAACAGTAAGTCTCTCGCAAACCAAAATGACTGTGATACAGGAAGCTTCTTTGTCCATCAAAGGCGAAAAGGTTGGGATTTGGGAAGGTAAGGATGTTTTTCACTACACTTTAGAAAATGGAAACATGCAGGTGGAGATGACCAATTTCGGCGGGATTATTTCCAGGATCTTCGTTCCTGATAAAAATGGCAAGCTGGAAAATGTTGTCCTGGCGTTGGAAGAAATTCCGGATTATTTTACCAAAAACGGACCTTACCTAGGAGCTGCGGTAGGCAGATATGCCAATAGAATAGGAGAGGCTTCATTTACTTTGGATGGGGAAACTTTTCGCATTACAAAAAACAATGGAGAGAATACCTTGCATGGAGGGGCGAAGGGTTTTGGCGTAAAAGTATGGAGCCCTGAAGTATATAAAAATGACAATGCAGTAGGCGTGAAGATGACTTACTTAAGCGTGGATGGAGAAGAAGGTTTTCCTGGGAATTTGATGACTACGCTTTGGATGGAACTTACAAGTAGCAACGAATTGAAGCTGCGATTTGAATCAACTACAGATAAGAAAACAGTCGTGAACTTGACAAATCATTCTTATTTCAATCTGAATGGAATCAATGGAGATGTGCGGGATCATGAGTTGCAGATTTTTGCAGATGCCATTACACCAGGCGAATCTGGTCAGATTCCTAGCGGAGAAATAAAAAGCATTGCTGGAACTCCCTTTGATTTTCAAACCCCAAAGAACCTTGGGGCTCAATTGGATGCTTTGGGTGAGGGGTTTGATCATAATTATGTTACCAAGAGAGCAAACTCCTCCGAGTTAAAGAAGATTGCCATAGTAAAGCATTCTGAAAGCGGCCGAGTGATGTCAGTTTTCTCAACAGCTCCAGGCGTACAATTATATACTGCAAACGGGTTCAATGGCTTTGCAGGCGCGGATGGTAAGATATATGAGAAGCACTGGGCATTATGTTTAGAACCTGAAGGCTGGCCGGATAGTCCTAACAAACCAAGTTTTCCTTCTACTTCATTGGCTCCGGGAGAAAAGTATGTGCATGAGATTGCGTATGTGTTTGATACTGAGTATTAAAAGCAGGTTTTAGTTTAATTTTTACAACTATTTTATTAGCTTGTTTTTTAATTGACTAACCCATGAAAAACCTTCTAATTAAAACTGCGCTTTCATTTAGCGCTACTTTTTTGTCATTCACTCTTTCGGCACAAGAATATACCTTCAAAAAAGTAAGGGAAATCCGTGTAGAGAGTCTTGCAGAGGTAGGAATAAGGGACTATGATCCCAAAAGAGATATTTTTGTAGGTTTTATTGACAAAAGATCCGAGGGCATCGAGCTGGCTATTTTTGATGCAAATGGGAAGATACTAGCCAGTCAAAAGCGTCAGGGAGAGGGGCCGGAAGATTACAGGTCATCGGCATTGGCCATGGGATTCTCTCCTGATGGAAATGTCTTTGTTCAGACCTCCATAGAACTAATGAAATATGACCTTGACTTCAATAAGTTTAGTAAAATACTGTATGAACCGAAGGTTACGACAGTTGTTTATGCTGGACCAAGATCTAAGTTTGTTCCATTGACTAGAGGGGAGGATGTTTCATTTATTGTAAATGGAACCAACATAAATAATATTGTTTTTAATGATGTTCCTCCAAGCAAAATAGACATGCTTGATTACTTTAATTCAGCTAGTAAAAAAGTCCAATCGACAATTCCATTATCCAGCAGAAAAGTATTTGAAGGAATAGAAGATGAGGTGTTTCCTGTGAGGATTAATCCAATATTTACCATTGATGCTCAGAATAGCAATTTGTATTTCACCACTACTATCGACAATGAAATCACAGTTTACAATCCTATCAACTGGAATGTAATTCAAAGAATCCCGGTCAAGCAAGAATTCTTTAATGCCTTGGATGATATTCCGCTCAGAGAGTCAAATTTGGCTATTTCTGGTGGAACACCCCGTTATTCAATGAATGATATGATCTTAAAATTTGACTCGGATTTAGTTGGACTTGTTTATTTAAAGGAGATTTCTGAGGGTACTCTCGAACTGATGAAAAGCCAAGTTAAGCCTTATCGGATGTACAATCCTGAATTTCATAGGATAATACTTTTTAAGGACGGAATTCAGCTACCGGGTGAATTGACTATCCCCTCTGGATTGATTCAAATGACTTTGCCAAATAACCGAGTTTTGGTGAAAGTGGTAAATGAGGAAGAAGAGCTGGATTATATTCCTTTTGAGATCTGGGAGTTGGTAAAAAAGTGAAGCAAGAGATTTACTAAAAGCGTAATACTTTCAACAGACTGAGTAAGCTTTACACAGGTGATTTAGGGGAAAAGCCTCTTAAAATGGCTATACAGCCATGGGAATGGTACTTGTAAGAATAGTGATAGAACACTAAACCAACTAATTTTCTTATGAGAACAAGTAATGTAAACCAACCCGCAGCAAATAACTTCAGCAGAAGAGCAAGGATCACTGGAGCTGTGCTGCTTTCTTCATTTTGTCTAGTCGGGATGACTTCCTGTGAAGATGAGGATAATGATCCGATTTTGACTACCTACAATCAGCAGGATAGAAATTTTGCGATTGCAACTTCACAAAGCCTGAATGCTCAAATGGATTTCGGTCAGCTAGCCCTAGTCAACGGAGAAGATGATTCTGTATTGGACTATGGAACCATGCTTGTATCCGAGACTACAGAAAGTAAAACTGAGCTGGAAGGTATAGTAGACGGGACAGACGTGGAGATTTCCGATGAAGTTTCTGATGCTATGCAAGCAAAGTATGCTGAACTGGCTGCACTAAGCGGTGAGGACTTTGATATGGCTTTCATAGATTTCCAATTGGAAACCTTAGATAACTCTATGTCTATCTACGAAAATCAAAATGATAACGGAGAGAATAACACGTTGAAGGCATTTTCAGACAAGACTTTAGGTAAAGTCAAAGATCATAGAGAAGATGCCAGACTTGTGAAAATAGAATTAGAGGCAGAAGGCATTTAATTTTAAAAATCTAGGAAGTCAGAATGTACGCGTAGCTGATTAACCCAGTTGCAAATGCATGATGATTTCTTTGGAGCCGGTTTTCCGAAAGGGAGCCGGCTTTTTTTTAACCACTGAGATCACGAAGGGTGACGCGGAGAGCACAGAGCTAGAGCTAACTTGCTTCCTATAGGCTACAATCAAGTAAGGTTGGTCAATTTTCGCTTTGTCAGGCACAAACTGATACTTATTGTTCTCAGTGTATATCTGTGATCCTGATAGCTATCGGGACTCAGCGTGCTCCGTGGTTAAAAAAAATAACAGGCAACCTCCTGAGCTTCCTCGAAACTCTGATAGCCACAAATCACCGCTTCAAAATCAGTAAGATTTCCGAGATGTTTTAGTGCCAAAGGATTTCCAAAATGAACCAAAATGCATGACTTGTTTTGAGCTAGCTTTTTGATTTCAGCCAAAATATCTTCCTCCATTCCAAACTGATTCAGTGGTTTGTGAGAGGGAACAAAAAGAGAAATGATTACTTTTTCAGCTTCTTCTATCGGGATACTACTAAATTCTGAAGCAAATTTTTGATTAAGCTTTTGCGAGAAAACTGACTTCTCTTTTTCGTAGAAACTCTGAAGAACAAGTTTTCCTTCACTTGCCAATCTCCTCAATTCTTCAGAATCAATTTTCCCAGATACAAGGGAAACGTATTCTTTTGCAAGCTGGGATTGAAAGGCTGAATGACTTTCCCATTCGAATGGATGAAGATCTAAAGCCTTAAAATCAAACACGCCTAACTGCTTTTTGAGCGCCCATATTTTCTTAAATACCTTTTCAACTTCCTCTTCAGAGGCATTTTTGAAAATCTGCTCAATTCCTTCTTTTACATGATCTGAGAAACACAAAATATCATTCCCTGCATGAAAGGCTTCCCATTCGAGTTGGCCAGGTACTGGGAAATGGTCGGCGACGGCTTTCATATTTAAAGCATCTGAAATAACCAGTCCAGTAAAGCCCATTTCTGTTTTCAGTAAATCCGTGATAATCTCCCGACTTATACTTGCAGCGATTTCCTTTCCTCCAGACAAAGCCGGAGCTGCCAAGTGCCCTACCATAATCATCTCAACACCTTGGTCTTTCCCATATTGAAATGGTAAAAGTTCTTCTTTACTCAGCTCCTCCTTTGTTTTCTGAATTACTGGTAGTCCCAAATGAGAATCTGTTTGCGTATCTCCATGTCCAGGGAAATGCTTCAAGCAAGCTCCAATTCCAGCTTTTTTCATCCCCTGATACATGGCCAATGAGTTCTCGGCTACCTTTTGTGGATTTGTTCCAAAGGATCTATAACCAATCACAGGATTATTTGGATTTGTGTTTACATCGGAGCAGGGAGCGAGATTCAGATGAATTCCGGCAGCTTTCATATCCAATCCTAATCTATATCCCACCTCTTCGATCAGTTCTGTCGCATTTTCCTTAATCGCCCCAAGGGTAATGGCAAATGGATATTGAGGCGTGTTCTCAATCCTCATGGCCAGTCCATATTCTCCATCTATGCTGATCAGCAAAGGCGTTTTTGAAATGCCTTGATAGCGATTGATCAGGGTAATCATCTTCTCCAAAGTCCCACTCACATCAAGTACTTCCGCCCGCTTTTCGAAGTTTGCAGCAGCAGAATGTCGGCTATGAAAAAATGTCAACCCACCGATTTCCTGATCAAGAATAAGTTTTTCGATTGCTTGGTAATTCTCCTCCGAATCATGTATAAATGCAGCAGGGGAGAAGCATTGGGCGATTTTTTGGATTAGATTCATTTAAAGATTGGAAAATTGAAATATTGCAAAATTATTCTTAGTAGCCGGTCACCTTGAGCGAAGTCGAAAGGCCCTCGACTCCGCTCGGACTGACCCAATTTCCGACCCTTTAATTATATCTGTTATTGGTAAAGAAGTCGAAGAGTTAAAACTATATAAGTTGTTGGAAGTCCCTATCTGACTCGTAACTCGTAAATCCAAAATCGTAAATTACTCAAGTTTCTTCCCAAATTCCCTCGGATACTTCACACTTGCAGCGATTGCCAGCGCAGGAATCATCGCAATACCTACCCAAATGAAGAACCCTGTGTAGCCAAGCCATTCCTGAATATATCCTGAAAGCATTCCGGGAAACATCATTCCCATAGCCATAAAGCCTGTGGCCAAAGCATAATGTGAGGTTTTGAAAAGCCCTTCTGCCAAGTAAATAAGGAAAATCATATAAGCAGCAAAACCGAACCCATATCCGAATTGCTCTATGACTACGACCGCGCCTGCGAAAAAGATATTCTCTGGCTGGAAATGCGCCAATGCGATGTAGAGCAAGTTCGGTAGGTTAAGCGAAAGTGCCATCGGGATCATCCACTTGCCCAATCCATCTCGGGAAATGGCGATTCCGCCTAATATCCCACCCAGAAGCAACGCGATTACACCTATCGTTCCATACATAAAACCAACTTCAGAAGTGCTTAAAGCCAATCCGCCTTTTTCTTTGAAATCGAGTAGAAATGGGGAGGCCATCTTTACCAATTGTGATTCTCCAAGTCTATAGAGTAAGACGAATGCCAGTGAAATCCCAATGTTTTTCTTGGTGAAGAAGGTGCTGAAAACCTTTCCAAAACTTGCTTCTCTAGAAGTTTTTTCCGTTGATTCTTCTTCTACTTTTGGAGTAGAAAAATAATTGACAGCGGTCAGAATTAGCATCAAAACAGCAACAATTATCATGGTATATGACCAGGCTTTGCTGTTGTCTCCTAGGGAAGTTTCCAAATAACCGGCTACCATCACGATCAGGCCTTGACCTGTGATCATTCCAATTCTGTAGAAAGTACCTCTTAAACCCACGAAGAAGGATTGCTGCTCAGGCTTCAGAGCGATCAAATACATGCCATCGGAAGCGATGTCATTTGTGGCGGAAGCAAATGCTCCCATCCAGAAGAACGCCAAAGTCAGAAAGAAAAAGTTACTCCCAGCGGTCGTTAGTCCTACGCCTAAAAAGACTAGGGCAAGAATCAATTGCATGCTTAGAAACCATTTTCGCTTTGTGCCAATAAGGTCTACAATCGGGCTCCAGATGGGTTTAATTACCCAAGGGAGGTATAGTAAACTGGTGTACAGCCCAATGTCTGAATTGGAGACGCCGAGCTTTTTGTACATGATGACCGAGACTACTATGATGACGATGTAAGGAATTCCCTCGGTCATGTAAAGAGAGGGAATCCAGATCCATGGAGTTCTTTGGGTTGATTTGCTCATGATTTGCGGATCAGATTTTCGTAAATACTCACGTCAGATCCATCTATTATTTTAGCGTTGACTGTTTTTTCGTAAAATTCTGCCGGTCCGACACCGCCAATGATTGCATAGGCATAACCCATTTCTCTCATGGATTCCAGTGATTTGATCAGGAGGATTTTACCGATTCCTTTTCCTCGCTCGGACTCTAATGTGCCTGTGGGACCAAAGAAATTACGGGCAGTACTTTCATAGCATGCAAAACCTATGATATCATTTCCTCTTTGCGCCAGCCAACAAGCGACCGGCTGCCTGCTGAAAGCGACTTCTACTTCTGACTGCCAATACTCACCGAAATGCTCCAAAACCCAGTTGCTTACGAAATGCTTCTCTGGAGCAATAGACCTTCTGAAGACAACTTTCTCCTTTTTCAATAACCCTGCTTCTTCTAAAGAAACATCCGGTAAACCGGTCAAACGGACAAGCATGTCTTGCATAAGTGGGGATTTAAGGTATTTGGTAAACTTGGGTTTGGACAATTCTTCCGTAGTGGTCGATCCAACGGATGGCTAGGTATGGTGTATTTAGACTTTTTACTTCTAAAGTTCTGGCTCGCATACCACCGACCCACACCGGATGAATTTCGGCGTCAGCCAACTGGCTCAATTCATTTGCCCCTTGGATCAGTGCGTATCTGATGGCTGGATCAAGTGGATTTGCCATGCGAATAGTTGTCTTTTCTGAATTGGATTCCACACTGAACACGACCGGGCTATCTATCACAGAAGGACCTTTTGGCTGGAATGCTGGCGGTAAAGTAGGTTCGTTGTAAAGCTCTTTTTTTAGTAGTTGTGCTACATCCTGATTTTTGATTTTCATGGATTTTGCTGAGAAAAAGGCATTTCCCTGAATAGTCGGAAGCGTACGGGTGTAAGAGATCTGGGTATTGATCTCGCGTGGATTGTCCCAAGCAGCATCAGAATCATCACGGATTTTGTATGGTCCATTTCCAATGTAGATATTGGTATTAAAGTGATTTTTTGCCCACCAGTCATTCAGGATTCTATGCGAAGCCAGCTTATGATCCATGCTCCAATAGAGTTGGGGGATCATGTAATCTACCCAACCATTTTTCATCCATAGCAAGACATCCGCATAGAGATCGTCATAGTTTGTCTGTCCCGCGCGGGTTGGGGATCCTTTCGGATCTTTGTCTTGATTTCTCCAAACTCCAAAAGGTGAAATCCCAAATTGCACCCAAGGCTTACTCTCCTTTATGGTTTGGTTCAGCGCTAGAATCAATTGGTTGACATTGTCACGCCTCCAATCATCCTGAGATTGTCCAGGTTTTTTATATCTATCGTAGGTTGACTTATCCGGGAAGTCTAGTTTGGCTACTTTGTAAGGGTAGAAATAGTCATCAAAGTGAATAGCGTCTATGTCATAATTATCCACGATTTCTTTGATCACAGCCAATAAATGTGCTTTCACTTGCGGTAAACCTGGGTTATAGTAATACTTGGTGTCGTATTTCAGCATCCAGTCACGATGCAAGTTGTAGTCGTGCTCCGGGCTTAAATCTGAAGTATTTAAATTCATGGTCGCCCGATATGGATTTAGCCAAGCGTGAAATTCCAAGCCTCGGGCATGGGATTCATTGATCATCCAGGTAAGTGGATTTTCAGTTGTATTTGGAGCTTGCCCTTGTTTTCCTGTCAAGTATTTGGACCATGGAGCCAAATTACTGGGGTAGAAAGCGTCCCCTGCAGTTCGTACTTGGACTATGACTGCGTTAAAATTTAGATTTTTGTAGTAGTCAAGCAGATTGATGAAATCACGTTTTTGCTTTTCGTATGCGTCATCCGGTGAAATAGGCCAATCGATATTAGCAACGGTGGCAATCCAAACGCCACGAAATTCTCGTGGTATTTCTGGCATTTGAAAGGTCAATGGCTGTAAAGCAACCGGAGCCATCGGCAGGGATTTTATTGGAAGATTTGCGCCAGGGTTAGTATTTGGTGAAGTCGTTATGGTACCATTTGGCTTACTCGCGGGAGTAATGGGTTTTTGTGATTTACAGGAAGAGAGGAAGAGCCCGAAGGCAAGAATTATAAAAAGGTGCCTAGAATGAAATTGCATAAAAGGGTAATCAGAGCGTTGGTACAGGGTTCAAATTTAAGTCAGACAGATTTTTTCGGAGTTTCTTCATAAAGTCATCTCCTGGATCGGTTTTTACCGTGCGATAGTCTGGATCAGCTTCTTTCCAAAGATCAGTAGTTTGGAAATTTTGATATTCATGATGGCCAATTACATAGTCTATGTTATACTTTATATCCAAATATCTGATTAGTTCCTCGTTGGCTTTCAGTTGCTTCTTGTTAAGAGGCATGTCATCGCTTCCGATATTTTCTATTCCAATTGCCAGGTAATTCAACCCAATGGTATGCCTGGCGAAAGTAGTGTCAGGCAGTAGTCTAAAAATCGTGCCGTCCCGATCAATCAGAAATTGGCTGGAAACATTAAGGTTGCTAGCGCCAGTTAAATCCGCTCTGCCGCCTAATATTGGCGAATCAAAAACATCAAAAGTCATCTCGATATTATCAATTGCAGTCCAGTGAACTACTACCATTTTTGGGTCGATAGTTGCTGTTTTTTTATCCAGATCATGACGGGTTTTCAGGTATTGTAAGGATAAATTTTCTCTCTCCTTATTCCAAGTGATCGGTTTTTCTATTATTCGGAAAGTGGGTTTTGGGCTGCAGGAAATCTGAAAAAGTGAAAGAATGCAGATTAAAGTGTAAAGGAAAATCGTATTTAATGAATTGAAATTCATGGTTTTATACAGGATTTGATATTCGAATTCAAAGTAGAACAGCATTGCTTTGCACAGCTAAACTACCCAGAAAATTGCAGGATAGGCAATGAAAGAGAGCAATTTTTTGCCAGATATTTCAACTCATGATTATTTTTGCAAGTTTTTGCTGTTTTTCTTACTTTCCCAAACTGAAAAATATTATTCCATGCTCAAAGAAGAAAGACAGAAGTATATTTTAGATCAAGTACACCTGCACCACAGGGTTTTACTTAATGATTTATCGGACTCTTTAAATGTGTCAATAGATACTGTTAGACGTGATGTAAAGGAGCTGGATAGCGAGAAAAAGCTAAAGAAAGTTCACGGTGGGGCTACATCCTTTGGCTTTATGACCTTCACCAAAGACGACGGGAATATCTATCTGAAGTCCAAGAAAATATCCATAGCCGAAAAAACGGTGTCGCTGCTTTCAGATGGACAAGTGATCCTAATGAGTGGTGGTACTACCAATATGGAAGTGGCTAAGCTTATTCCTAAAAAGTTGGATTTAACTGTTTTTACCCCAAGTCTTCATGTGGCGATGGCCTTGCTTGATCATGAAAATGTGGAGGTGATATTTCTCGGTGGTAAACTTTTACACGAAGCGAAATTCGCAGTGGGAGGAACGGTAGTAAACGCGCTTGCGCAACTCCGTGTAGATATGTGCATACTGGGTACCGGATATCTGGACGCTCAGTTTGGATTGACTGAATTTGATTGGGAGGTGATTCAGGTGAAGCAGGCGATGATCAGAGCGGCGAAAAAGACGGTGATACTCACTGTTTCTGATAAGCTCCACTCAGTCCAGAAATACAAGACCTGTGACATGACAGCTGTTCATACCCTGGTGACAGAGCTTGATCCATCTGATCCAATGCTTGATGCATTCAGATCGTTTGAGTTGGTGTTGGTATAAAATTTAACCAACGATGGGAGCAAAACGGTTTTTTTAGCCCCTAATTTTATATAGCTGAGGTAATTACCAAAAAAGGAAAACCTACCTCCAGAGTTATATTTCCGAAAGTAGGTTTGAAAATTTATTTGGTAAAAACTATTCTGAAGTGCTAGAAGGAGTGAATTTCACTACTTGGTTTGAAATAGGATCAATAGTTTTGAGATAAGCATAAATAGCTTTTAGATCACTTTCCTCCATTCCAGCATACATTACCCATGGCATAATGGTATTGAATTCTCCAGGCTGTACTTTAGGGAGCTGATATCCTGAGTCTAAGTATTGCTTGAATTTTCCCACAAACATATCCTCAGACCAGGTTCCAATACCGCTTTGTTGATCTTGGGTTAAATTCGCAGATCTAACCATCGAACCGTCAGGGAAGGCAAATTCTCTTCCTCCTGAGTACTCTAAGCCAGCCAAAATAGTGCCCTGAGGGTCCACAGGACTATGACACTCCATGCAGGCGGCAGCATTAGTTAGGTATTTTCCATAGGCCACTTGATCAGTCTTAGCTGGCTTTGGTTGAGGATCAGCATCTTTTGGAATGGTCTTCAAGATGATGCTAACGGGAAAATCAGCCTTTGACTCAGGAATTTCATTTTCGATTGGCTCCAAAGTCCTGAGGTATGCGATGATGTCATAGATATCTTCAGGGGCCATTTTGCTGTAGAATTGATAAGGCATTAAGGGAAACATGGCCCTGCCTTCATTAGTTACTCCAGTGGTAATAAGGCGGTATAGTTCTCCGTCTGTATAGTCTGAAATCCCGAAAGGCGTAATGTTCTTTGCATAAAAGACACCTGGAAAGCCCATGCTTTGGTCAAATCTATCCCCACCTGAACCCAGTGTTCCCGGTTGAATCGGGCCGGATAGTAGAGAAAAGTCTCGTTCAGAATGGCAATCTACACAGACCGTGACATGGTTGGCGAGGTATGCTCCTCTAGCTACTCGGTCGGGACTGTGGTCAATGGTTAGGTCTTGGGCAGGACTGACCTTAGGAAAGGTGAAATTCACAAATGCTACTCCACAAATAATCAGAATAACAAGGACCCCAAGTAAGTAGCCTAGTACTTTAAAAATCTTTTTCATATTAAAAATGAGTTTTGGTATATGAAAATTTACATTTTTCTATAATTATTTGATTATAAACTCCTTGAAAATTTTCGCAGGAAAGTAAATCCTTCAAATAAATCTTGATATTTTCATAAAAGGGATTTAAATATTCTTAAATAATATCCTCAAGCAATAAAAAATTTTGAGGTAGAAATATTCAGCTGAGTAAATGCTGACGTAGACAAAATAGACTCTTTGAGCTCAAAAGTATGTTAAGAATGCGAAGAATCTATTCAGAAAAAGGTATAAAAATATGTCATTGCCCTTCCTGAGAAAGGCAATGACAAGTAAGTTTATTCAGCATCAAGTATTGAATTCACAAGGGCATCAATATCGCGAAGGTGATTTTGAACTATACCTGCACTGTATCTAGTGCTTGCGGATCTGGCAGTTGTTTGGATGGTCTTTAATTCTGCTCGAACAGCAGCACTGACATCGGACCTGTTATTCTCATCCTGAGTCATTAAAGAAGCGAGTCGCTCTACATGAGCTCTTTGAAGGTTTCGGCGGAAAGTATCAATGTCCCGAGATCCAGAAAGCTCTGACCAGATGCCTTTTCTCAAATCAGCCAGCATCTGAGTCAAAGTATAGACAGATGAGCCATTCAATGCTTCATTCTCAATCAATCGCTCCAATCTATCCATTCTTAGCACGCTACTTAGCAACCTTGATTGCATGCTTCCTATTCCCGCTACAGCTCCGCTAGCTTCAATGTTACTCAAAATTTCTTTTTGGAGAAGCCAGTCAGGCGTAGTAAATACATGATCGTTCAAAAACTTCATTGCATTCACCTGCTCAGCTTTAGGAGTAGGAGTGTAAACAAAACCGCTTTGATCTGTGGTCTTTAATTCCTGATAAACTCCACCAATATTGGTCACCACATGGTTTGCAAAACGGCTCCAAACGCCGATCAATTCTCCATACAACTCTTCTAGATCATCATAACCTTCACCAGAAGTAGCTGTCCACTTTGCAAGATTCGGAGCAACGATTTTCAAGTTTGCCAACCCATAAGTGCTTGCCTTAACTGGATCATCGCCCACAGATTCTGTTTGGTCACTTGGGTCAAAAGAATTTCCACGTCCAAATAAATACATAGGATCTCCAGCCTTTTCCCTGATCCAGCTATTCAAGATAGACTTTTCAGCTTCTGGAGAATCAGCATTCGGGATGTATCTATAGCCCCAGTTGATTGCATAGTTGTCATATGGGCCGAGCATTCTCACCCAGCGCACTCCCTCGTCACCTGGCTGTGCAACATAGTTGTACCGAGTGTAATCCATGATGGTAGTTGCCAAGCCCCATTTCTGGGTGAAAGTAGCTGAACGCAAGCTATCGGTAGGGTAGGCATAAGACGCTTTCATGTTGTGTGGCAATCCTAGTGCGTGACCGATTTCATGAGATATTACCCTTCTCATCATTTCACCTATTTCCTCATCAGGTGTGTTCAAAGTTCTTGCAGATGGGTTTGCAGCACCAGTTTCTAGCATGTACCGATTTCTGTAAGAACGGAGGTGGTTGTGAAACCAAACGATATCACTTTCTATGATTTCACCAGAACGAGGATCAGAAACGCTTGGACCCATTGCATTTCGCGTGGTCGTTGCAACGTAGCGCACGGTAGAATATCTCGCATCTTCGGCACTCCAATCTGGGTCTTCTTCGGCAGTCGGAGCATCTTTGGCTATGATCGCATTTTTATATCCAGCAGCTTCGAAAGCTACTTGCCAGTCTTCAATTCCTTGACGGAAATATTTTCTCCACTTCTCTGGAGTTGCAGGATCAAGATAATAGACAATCGGCTTTACAGGTTCTACCAGCTCACCTCTTGCATATGCTTCAGGATCTTTTGGTTCCAATCTCCACCTTCTGATGTAGGTTTTTTGATCTGACTTCAGTGCTTCAGAGCCATAATCAATCTGCCTAACGGTAAACCATCCAACTCGCTCATCGTGTAGTCTAGCTTGCATTGGCTTCTCTGGCAGCAAATACATAGACTGGCTCATTTCCATGGAAATAGTGCCAGACCTTGAATTGGAAGGAGGAGAAGTAGCATTATAAGTCATGTCATGTCTCACCTCTACGTTTTCAGGATAGCTTGCCATGCGGGTAATGAAACTTCTTTCTTTATCAAGATTTCGTACTTGGTATTCCCTTCTCATTCCAGAAGAAAGCCCACTTAGTGCAGGAATATCAGTAAGGAATAGATCAGTTACTTCGATTAAAGCGGCAGTTGAGTCCGAATTGAAGGCTTCGATTTTAAATGAAGCCAAGATAGGATTGTAATTGTTGGCCTCTACAGACAAAAAGATTGGAAGAGAATCTGCAGCCACATTATCAAATGAAATGGAGCGAAGCAGGATGCTGTTTTGCATTCTCGACCAATGAATCACTTGTTCATTTGATTTAGAACCAGCAGTGGTATACCCACCACCTAGACCATCAGCGATTTTTGAAATCCGACTTACTAAAAGCATGTCTTTTTCAAAGAGATCAAATGGGACTTCGTAGTAGCTTTTGTCACCCACCTTATGAACGGTAAACAGTCCTTCATCTGAAACGGCTTCATCTGTGACGATTTCGCTATACTTTTTGAATGGGCTTTTTTTAGTCGGTTTGGCTGGCTGACTTTGAGCTACCGGCTCATCTTTTGCATTTTTCTTATTCTTTTTCTGTGCAAAACTTGTCACACTTAGTGTCAAGAGAAATGCAGTTAAAAGTGCAGTAGTTTTTCTCATTAATGTTTCAATTGGTTTGTAAGAACAAAGTACTGGTACTGACCAAAAAATAAAAGGAGTCATTTTTGGTGACTCCTTTTTCATAGGATGAAGGGTTTGATAGTTGTTTTAGGCTAATCAATTCAAAGGATTGATCGTCTGAATACTTCCATCTTCTAGGTGTTTCAATGGCGCAACTTTAATATTTCGTAGGTGAGTTTTACCGGAAAGTTGGGTATCGTGATAATAAATAAACCAGTTGCCATCAACTTCAACAATGGAATGGTGATTGGTCCAACCTTCCACAGGGTTTAGGACTACACCTTGGTAGGTAAATGGTCCATATGGATTATCAGCAATTGCATAAGCAATAAAGTGCGTGTCACCTGTAGAATAGGATAAATAGTACTTGTCCATGTACTTATGAATCCAAGCCGCTTCGAAAAATCTTCTGTCGTTATCTCCATTTAAAATAGGAGAGCCATTTTCGTCCAAAATCTTGATTTCCTTTGGAGTCTCCGCAAATTGAAGCATGTTATCACTCATTTTTGCAATGATTGGCCCTAAAGCCGGTTCATCGTCAGCAGGAAGGCCATCGGTAGGCGCCGCACCTTTATCTTCAAATTTGTTGTTTCTATACTTTTGCAATTGTCCACCCCAGATACCTCCAAAATACATGTAGTAAGACCCATCTGAATCTCCGAATACTGAAGGATCAATGCTGTAACTTCCTTTGATCGGCTCAGGCTGAGCAGAAAAAGGCCCGATAGGCGAATCACCGACAGCTACGCCGATTTTAAATATGTCATTGGCGTCTTTTGCAGGAAAATAGAGGTAGTATTTACCATCTTTTTCTGCCGCATCTGGTGCCCAAAGTTGTCTTTTTGCCCAAGGCACGTCCTCAGCTCCGAGTACTTTTCCATGATCAGTAATTGCTCCTGATGGAGAATCCATGGAATACACATGGTAATCCATCATATTGAAATGCGCACCCAGATCATCCTCAGGAACATCTGACTCTACATCATGAGACGGATAAATGTAAATTTTCCCATCAAAAACATGAGCAGAAGGATCTGCTGTGTAGTGATCAGAAATTAAGGGTTGGGAAAGATACTTTGAGGTAGTATCACTTACTTCAATTTCTGAAGTGACATCGGTAGTTTCGCTGGGTTTGCCGCAAGATGCTATCGCAAAAAGCGCACAATAAGCAGGAATTAATTTTACTAGGTTGTACATAAATAGGTTTGATTGATTAACTGGGGTCAATATAATTTGAAAAAGTGAGTTTTCAGAACAAATGAGTTTGATGCTAAAGGGATGAGCATTCTATTTACCAAAATCACAAGTGATACTGCGATGGCTAGAATGTTATTTCAATATTCCAGATACCAATTGAAATTTTGATGAAGGATTTCCTGTTTTTCTGATTGTATAAAATCGAGAAAAGCAAGGCTCACAGGAGACATTTTTTTTCCTTTCAGCCAAATCAAACGCCATTCTGTTTTTAATGGTAGGTCTTCTTGAGTTAGAATAAATAATTGTTTGTTAATAAGTTCATTTTGAATTCCTATGAGGGGCATAATGGAATACCCGAGACCTGCTATCACGGCTTGCTTTACAGCTTCATTTGATGTGAGTTCCATCCGTTTTCTTTGATTTACACGATGAGATTCAAAGTATTTTTCCATGGCAAGTCGTGTTGCAGAACCTTGTTCTCTGTATATCAGTGGTTTATTTTCATCTCTGATAGGTCGGTTTCCTACCAAGTAAAGTTTGTTTTCAATCAATAATTCCTCTTCAATACTTAGCTTTTCTGGAATCACCGAGACTAGCGCGAAATCAATCTCATTGTTTTTAAGGCTTTCAACGACCCGGCTTTTATTGGTAACGTCCAGTACCAAGTCAATACCCGTATTTTTTTCCATAAATCCTGACAAAAAATAAGGGATCACATATTTGCCGGTAGAGGCTGCTGATATTCGGAGTTTACCGCTGAGGATTCCTTGATAAGCTTGCGTTTTATAGTTGATATTTTCTAATTCTTGGACCACACGCTCTGCAAGTATGGCAATTTCATGTCCAAAATCTGTTACATGTAATTGCCTGCTTATGACCTCGGTAAGCGGGATTTCAAACTGATCTTGTAAGTTTTTTAATTGGATAGAAACAGCCGGTTGAGTCATAAAAAGCTCTTCTGAAGCCTTTGTGATGCTCTTTGTCTGGACCACCTTAAGAAATATCTGAAGCTGGTGTATGGTATAGTTCATAAAAATTACTTATGTATTACATAACAAATATAAATAAAAATTTATGAATGACATTTTTAAACTTTGCTTCACAAACTAAAAAACAAACTAATGAACACAGCTCAACTAAAACAAAAAACTCTAACTGACACGAATCAGCAGGATCTTATTAAAGGTGAATTTTCGCCAGAAGATGCAATGGAAATTATTAACCATTTATTCTCCGAAAAAATCAACTTTCATGGAATGAGAAGCTTCAGTAATAAAGTGAGATTTGGGGAGATTGATCATGTTTCAGAAGCGCGAATAGTGGAGTTGAAACAAAGCAATATAGAATTAAATGGGGTGATAAAATCTGCGAAGTCCCAAGGCAAAACCTTGAAAATAGAGTCAGTGGTTACTATGGAAATCATATAAATCTCATTTGACTATGAATCAAAGTTTTCTCGCTTTTGCAGTTTTATTGTCCCCTCTGGTATTCGTAATAACGGCAGTTACATCATGGTTTCAGAATGGAATACATCCGTCACTTGTAAAAAAAGTGGCAACAGCATCCACTGTAGTTAGCATTCTAATTGCCGCTTTAAGCGGTTTTTTTGTGGCTAATTATGGGACTTTGGAGTCTCCGCTTATCGGAATTGATCAACTAGGGTTGAGTGTAAGATTAGATGCGTTAAGCATTTTGATGCTGACGATGATAGCACTCATAGGTTTTATCGTGGTTCGATTCAGTATGAATTACTTGGATGGAGATGCGCATCATGGAGCATTTATTGGAAGACTTGCTGCGACAATCGCTTCAGTTCAGCTCCTTGTTCTATCAGGAAATCTTGCCTTATTATTTGTCTCGTGGGTGCTTACCAGCATGTCACTACATAGATTGCTTGTTTTCTACAAAGACAGACCTGGAGCAATCATCGCTGCACGGAAAAAGTACATTGTAGCCAGAATAGGAGATGCTTGCTTATTAGCAGCGTTTACGCTTCTGTATATTCAGTTTGATACAGGAAATCTGGAGGTGATCTTTCAGGCGATACAGGCAAATTTGGCTTCCGGTAGCTCTATGCCAGGCTTAGAGGCAGTTGCAATACTGCTTGTTTTGGCAACACTGTTGAAATCTGCACAATTCCCTACTCATGGCTGGTTGGTTGAAGTGATGGAAACTCCCACACCGGTTTCTGCCCTCCTTCACGCAGGCTTGTTGAATGCAGGTCCGTTCCTAATTGTACGTATGGCCTTTGTAATGGAGGCTAGCACTTATGCTCCCTTGATTCTGATTTCTGTCGGAGGATTTACGGCTCTTTTTGCCTCAGTTGTTTTTCTTACACAAACATCTGTAAAAACAGCCTTGGGATACTCTAGCGTTGCGCATATGGGGTTCAGCTTAATGACTTGTGGCCTCGGGCTTTATCCTGCAGCAATGCTACACCTGGTTGCTCACTCATTTTACAAGGCGCATGCTTTCCTTTCTTCAGGAAGTGTGATTGAGGTTATCAGAGCTTCAAAAGTCACTTCATCAACTAGAATCGGCAGCCCATTTAGAATTGCCTTGGGGATTCTATTAGCACTGGGACTTTATGCCGCATTTGCCTTAGCCTGGGGAATTGACCCTCAAAAAGAATTAGCCCTTCTTGCACTTGGTGCAGTGATAGTTATGGGACTTTCAAGACTTTTTACTTCAGCAATTGACTCCAATGGGAACTTGAAGCTAATGAGTCAAGCGAGTCTTCTAGCTGTGTTAGTTACAGCGGCTTTTTTTACGCTGGAGTCTGGATCCCACTTTCTGCTTTCTTCACAAATACCTGAATTAGCAATGCCAAACTTTATGGAAATCATACTCATTTCCATGCTACTTCTGGCCTTTGGATTGACAGTTTTCCTGCAAATAATCGCCCCAAACCTGTCAGCCAAACCATCTTACCAGGCAATGGCTATTCATTTGAAAAATGGGCTTTATGCAAATGCAATTTTTGATAGAATGGTCAGAGCTCTTTACTCTCATAAGTATGAAAACAAGTCTGTTTTAACTGCGGAATTGAGCGAGCAAAATAATTTGAGAGTCTATAGCCCTGAAAAACAACCTGCTTAGAATTGTAAACTAGTACTACTTATATATTTATCTAAAATAATGATAGTCAAATGATTAAAGATGTTGAATCTGAATATAACTTATTTGAAAACCTAGAAATGAATCAAGAAGTATTACTCAATACTATGCGAGAAGCAAGTAAGAAAATAGCTCCAGTTTGGCCTTTGGAAAACTTCGTAGCTGTAAATCCTTTCTTGGGCTTTACTAGCAAAAAATTCAGCAATGTGGCTCAGGAATTAGCTATGGCAGGTGCAGTTCAAATGACATTACCGGCATCATTTTACCTGGACAAACTAAATGCAGGAGAAATAATAGAGCGAGACATTGAACAGGCTCTCAGCAAAAGAGGAGAAAGCATATCTACCGAAAAATTTATCAAGATTCTCAAAAAGAAGAATGAGTCAAAAGAGGTAACTAAAACGATTGCTACAGTAGCAGATCTGGCTACTGAAGTGACTAAAAAAGACTGGGAAAGATTTCTCATCGGCAGAGTCTCTCAATGGGCTGCATCTTATTTTGATAAGGGGCAAGCAATTTGGGTGGCTTCTGATCAAAAGCAAGATTTGTTTTATTCCTGGAAAACTGAAGCCCAAATTGACCGCACTCCAGAATTGATTGGGTTGAAGGGATTTAGAAAACTAGTGAAGTCATTACCAGATGATCCGATTAAAGCCACAAAAGTAGCCTTGGATATACTAGGGGTTTCTCCTGAGCAAGCTTCACTTTATTTTCACCGCCTGCTCCTAAAAGTAGGTGGATGGGCTGCTTATGCGGCTCGATTGGATTGGGATTCTGAGCTGTATGGAGGAAAAGATGGAAAAGTTATCGAGTTTTTAGCCCTGCTCATTTGTTGGGAGGCCTGTCTGCTCGAAAGCTTGAACGAAGAAGAAATATATATAAAATGGGATGATGCAAAAGGTACATTTTCTCTGCTAAATAATCAGCCGGAATTGAATCAGCATTTAGCACATAACCTGATTCTACAGGAGGCTTTTGATTTGGCAGCGCAAAGAAAAATCATCGAGAAATTCGAACTGGCTGTGCCATCGAAAAGTCAAAAATCAGAGCAGGCTAAAGCACAGGCAATATTCTGCATCGATGTACGATCCGAAGTGTTTCGAAGAAATCTCGAATTAGTTGATCACGAAATAGAAACACTTGGATTTGCTGGGTTCTTCGCTTTTCCAATAAAATATGTTCCAATAGGACATAACGAAGGAGAAGCTCAGTGTCCTGTACTTTTGAAAACTGGTCCTACAATCCTGGAAGAGCTATCTGACCCGAAGGCGTATCAACGAGCTCTTTCTGGAAGACTGCAGAATCGACAGGTTCAACAGGTTTGGAAATCCTTTAAATCAGGAGCAGTAACATGCTTCAGTTTTGTCAGTCCAATGGGGCTTTCATACCTCCCTAAAATTTTCACGGATTCATTTGGCTTAACGCGCCCCGTACCACATCCGGATCAGGAGGGTTTGTCGAAAAAGGATTTCAAAAATAGAACTATTAGCCTGGGAAGAAATCATCATCTAGGAGAAACGACAGGGATTCCGCTTGATCAACAAATCCAAATGGCCAAGAATGCACTTAAGGCAATGTCTCTGACTGACGATTTTGGAAGGTTTGTTCTAATCGTAGGACACGGATCTACCACAGTAAATAATCCACACGCCACCGGTTATGACTGCGGTGCTTGCGGAGGTCACTCTGGAGAGGCAAATGCCCGCGTAGCAGCTGCAGTATTAAACAATAGAGTGGTCAGAACAGCTCTGCAATCAGAGAACATCTTCATTCCGGTAAATACAATTTTCCTGGCCTGTCTTCATGATACCACTACCGATGAAGTAAGGATATTCAATGAATATGATGTGCCAAATGATAGAATAGAAGAGTTGCAATCTCTTCAAAAATCCTTGGCTTCAGCAGGTCATGCAGCCAGAACTGAACGATCTCTTCGTATGAAGTCCAGTAGCTCTTCGGGTATAGAAAAGATGATAATCACAAGGAGTAAAGATTGGTCACAGACCCGCCCTGAATGGGGGCTTGCCGGATGCTCTGCCTTCGTGGTTGCTCCGCGTGAAAGAACAAAAGGGATGGATATGGAGGGCAAGTCATTTTTGCACTCCTATGAATGGGAAAAGGATTCAGGGTTTTCTGTTCTGGAATTGATCATGACTGCTCCTATGGTAGTCACAAGCTGGATCAATCTTCAGTATTACGGCTCAACGGTTGATAACAAGACTTTTGGTTCTGGAAATAAAACTTTACACAACGTTACGGCTGGCTTGGGGGTACTTGAAGGTTATTCCGGCGATCTCAGGGTAGGCTTACCAATACAGGCAGTTCACGACGGAGAAAAATACCAGCATCAACCTGAAAAACTCAATGTCATCATAGAAGCACCGATTGAGGCTATAAACTCCATCCTGAAAAAGCATAAAGCTGTGAGAGATTTAGTTGACAATGGCTGGATCTATCTGATGGTCATGAATGATGGGGGTAAAATCTCTCATAAATATGCTGGAGATTTGACTTGGGAAAGCATAGCTCAGGTGGCGGCTTGATTTTGTGTGTCTTTACTGACATGCTAATGGAACACAAGTTCAAAAAGTGACATCGTGGAAGTAAGTTTCAAAATGGTAGATCCTCAAAACCGTACCTTAATATATGAAGACGAAACTTACATCAAATTAAATGCTTCCAAACTGAAAGAACCAGATTAGTACGGTAAAAGCCTCACGGTCTATGTTTCTGTCAAGTAGCCGGAGTCTGTGGAATCTTGATTAGAAAGCCCTTCGGGGCTTTTTGTGTTAAAGGATTATGGGTTATAGCAAGAAGCTGCAGATTGGATGTTTCTCCTCTTTAATAAAAAACGCGAAGTCATAGTCTAAAGGGCTTTACTTCTAGACGAATTAGCCACGGTCTGTCTAGTGATACCGATCAAATCGCCAAGGTCCTTTTGAGTAAGAAGATCGATCAAGGCAAACTCAAGCCCTTCCGCGTCTGAGACCTTGATATCAAAATAGGAATTGAGAAACGTAAGTTTTTCTTTAGCTTTTTTCTCATGTAGCTTTTTAAGTTTTTTTTCGGTACTGCACCAGCGCTTGACTAGGTAGGAGATAAACCACTCCGAAACCTCTGGGTTCAGGATTACCATTTTTTTGAAAAAATCACGGTTGTACACCCGTAATCGCGTATCTATGAGTGCTTTTGAATACTCAAAAAACTGGTTATTCAAGTATTTTAAATCTCCAAAAAAATCGGTTTTAAACAGCACATCAAAGATAAATTCCTCACCATCTTCTGTGTAGCTACCCAGCTTCACTGCGCCTTCTACTATTTCATACATATAGGTATGATCAGAAGAAGGTGTGTAGATGTAGTCATTTTTTTTTATTAGAATCTCTCTAACCATGCCAAAGGATTGGCTAGACTTCTGAGCTGAGATGTGCTCGAAAAAATTGAAACCCTTATAAGTTTCATTATTTGGTCGTACAGGTATTGCCATAATTCGGAAGATTATCTTCTCAAAATTACCTGACTACTGTTAGCACATAGTTACTTCAATATGAAGTTTATGTACGGCATGCTGTACTGAAGTAAAAACCGGAGAAAAACATAAATTTCTCTCCGGCTTTTGGTTTCTGTTATTTCTTTATTCCCGGGTATAATGTGCTCTCAGGTAGCTCAATGGATAAGTCTAATAGGTATTTCACTACGGATGCCACATCTACTAAGCCCATTTCCTGAATTTCCACATTCTCACGAATACCTGCACCCCAAGCGATAAAACCTGTCTCGATCTCATCAAAGTCCGGAAAGTAGCCATGTGTTCCACCTTTGGCTGGCTTCAGTATGTCTCCATCTGTAGAGCTGGAAAAGGAGATGCCCTGAATGGGAGCAAGTGCCAATACGGCATTTGGATCAGCGCCTACATCGTCCAATTCTTCTCTTTTCACCACTCTAAAGAGCTTTTTGATGTTTTCTGGCAAATCAGCGAGGATTTTCTCTACCTGAGCGACTGTAGCAGTGTCATTTTTATCTTTTAGATGTAGAAAAGCTGAAGCTCCACTAGTATGAAATGCTGCCTTCCAGTTTCCGCGGTCATCTTTGTTTTCCATTAAACCCGCCTCTACAAGCCAAATGTTAGGACTAAGCGAGCTGTGAATATTCACAAAACCATGATCTCCGGTTACAATGAAGGTGGTTTTGTCCAATACGCCAGCTCGTTCAGCAGCTTCCATGATTTTGCCTATAGCTCTATCGGTAGCGGCTATGGATTTATGTACCATCGGGCCGTCTCTGCCTTCGCTGTGCTGGAAGTGATCTGTGGCGATCAGGTGCAAGGTGATCAGGTTTGGCTTGTAGGTTTCTAGGATGTATCCAGCCATATCGCCGATCCTGTCTTCCCGGTTCAGGTAGTCTCCGTTGAAGGTCTTTTCATTCAGTTTTCCCAGCACGTTGAGTTCCATTTCTGCCAATAATCCCTTCGGGGTTTCCATCTCTCGCATTGGCTCGATTCTTCCATAGCCTTCCAGACTCCAGAATTCAGGAAGATTGTAATCTATGGGTGCGTTGACAGATACTGGCCAAAGGAAACTGGCGCTGGTCATTCCGTCATTTCTTACTGCGTCCCAGAGTGTAGGGACTTGAATCAGCTCATTTTCCCAGTACCATCTACCAGTTTGGCCTTCAGGCTCGAAAGGTGCGTTGTAATAAATCCCGTGTTTGGCAGGAGTGTGACCAGTAATTACAGTCGTATGGGAAGGATAGGTTACGGATGGAAAAACGCCAGTTACGCCTAAAGATCGGGCTCCTTCTTTAGCCATGGTTTGCAAGTTTGGAGCGGGCCACTTTTCCTCTAGGTAGAAATTTGGGCGAAAGCCATCAATGGAAATCAGCACCACATGTTCAGCCGGTTTTGCGTTTTGCGCAAGCGCAGTAAAATGGCTTCCGAATGCTAATGTTAAAAGAATAAGGATATTTATCTTTTTTGATAAAAAGGAAGGATACATGATTACAAGTGTGGTTTGAAAAAGTCCGCTGCCGGATGACAGCGGACATAAGTTTTATTTAGAAAAAGATTTTGCCTGAAATCTGCATTTGGTAAGGAGTTCCGCCTGGAGTGGTGACACCCACATTTGGATTTACTTCATACACATAGGCTTCTTTCACTGGATCAAAATTCCGGATAGTCAAGAGGTTTTGATTGCCTAAGTTCTTGGACGTTCCCCACTCTTTGTTGAGTAAGTTGGCTACATTGAATATATCCAGGCCAAGTTCGATACCTGATTTCTTTTCACCACTGAAGAAGATTTTCTTTGCTGCCCGAATGTCCCAGTTGCCGAAATACCCGTTTTCACCACCGTTTCTCACTGCTACTTTTCCTAGACTTTCTCGGATGTAATCTGTAGCTAGGTTATTTGGATTGGCTAGTATGTTGGTCATTCCTTCGGCTATGGTTTCAGACAAGCCTGAAGTAGCCGGATCAAATACAAACGCTAGGTCATTTGAATTGACAAAGTCTCCATTGACGTTGCCGTTTACGCGAAGAGAGTAGCGGGTTCCACCGATTCCAGAGTATCTCACGCCTACAGAGATGCCTTTCCAAGTTGGTAAGGTGCCATAAAGCACTACTTTGGTTCTGTACTGGCCATTGGAATAGCTCATGTTAGAAAGATCTCTAGGATCATCCACTACCATCTGAAAAAGGGTTGCACTGTTAGCGACATTACCATTGTAAGAAGTGTTGTCTTTGCTGTCATTCCAAGTGTAGCTAGCGGTGATTTGTCCGTCTTTGAAGTAGCGATAGGTTCCATCGATCACCATCGTGTAGGTGTTATTTCTTCCTTCACTGTTTAGCTCTAATACTCTACCGATTTGATTTGTCTTTCTTCCTTTGGTCCAGTCAGCATTTCCATTGGAAGTACTGATCGTGGCTGCAGGTACATAAACACCTCTGCCTCCTTCTTCATCCAAGGTGAAGTAAGGCTGATCCACCATATTTCTGTCCACATACATGTAGTTGTTTCTGGCGATTGATGCAATAAAGTTTATACCCAATCTCAAGCGATTGTTGAATACGCGATTGTACATCACATTACCTTTATAAACAGTAGGAACTTTCAGATCCTCGCTGTTCATGTTAATAGTGGTCACTGGGGTAATGCCAGGTTGATTCAATAAATCTACACCTGGAGCAGTGGTAGGGTCATTTCTGTAAGAAACAAAGTCAGGCATTGGTACATTTTCACCTGTAATATCTACTGCGAAAATCTTTGTGCCGTCAAATTGTAGGTTGTTTACATCTGAGTAGTTGTTCAGTGCAGATCCAAAAATACCACCGCCAATTCTCAGGATGTCCTGCTGCTTTTCATTGATGTCCCAAGTGAACTGAACTCGTGGCTGCACCTGAAATCCACCTGTTTTCACATCAGTTCTCAAGCCTAACTCGTCAAATACAGTCTGATTGAAAGTAGGGCTGTTTTGGTAACCTGTGTAATCTCCTCTAAGTCCAAGAACCAAATTCATTCCTCTTCCTAGATCCGTCTCAGCCTGAGCATAGACTCCTCCTCCAAAGATGCTTTGCTCTACTGTAGGGTCCTCAGTGGCTACCTCTCTGGCGTATCGGTAAGGTTGTAGATTTTCAAAATTGTCCAAACCTGTAAAATAGAATCTTCCGTTGAATTCACTAGTTGCCAGTGAGTTAAGGTTGTTTAGTAAGAGATCCATGCCAAAAGTGAAATCTGTTCTGCCTTTGGTGTAGTATAGGTTATTTACCAATTGATACACGTTGGACTCGAATCTTTCTGGAAGGTAGCGCTGACCACCCAGTTGAATGGTGGTGTTTACATTGCTTCCATCTACCACAGATTCCACACGCTGCACGATCGCGCGAGGAATGTTGCTGCTTGGAAGTTGGGCATTTGGTCTTCCGTCGTCCAGTGTGTAAAGGTATTGAAGCTTGAGTTCGTTGGTTAATTTACTGTTGATCTCAGTTCTTAGGGATGCCATCAAACTGTTAGCAGTAGAAAGGTGATCACCATAGACCTCGTATAGGTTTATAGAACTGTTATCGGAGACGCCTTGGCTATTTAGATCACGGGAAAAGTTGTTTCTGATCGTAAGCAAGTTGGACTTATTGATCTGATAGTCAATTCTTGCAAAAGCTGTGTGGGAGTATCTCTTCTTGTCAAAACTTCCAGTTTGAGGGCTTTCAGCTACTCCATATTCATTTCTTGCAATTTGCAAATATCGGTCTAGAGACTCTTGAGAAAGGTTGTATCTGTTCTCATCTTCCGGTGTTCTGATGTCAGCGATATAAAGTGGTCTGGCGTCCCGCTGCCCATCGTATGCAAGGAAAAAGTGAAGCTTGTCCTTGATAATCGGACCACCAAGGGTAAATCCATATTGCTGTATGGCAAACTCATCTTCCCTCACATTTCCTCGGGTGTCATATTTGCTGCTCAGCCAATCTGCCCTGTTGAATAGGAAAGCCGATCCATGAACAGTGTTTGTGCCTGTCTTAGTAACTGCGCTAATGATGCCACCGCCACTTCGTCCATTAGTCACGTCGTAGTCGTTGGTAGAAACCTCAAATTCCCGGATAGCCTCCATAGAGATGGAGAACGGACCTCTGTTGGTCGATCCACTGGAAAGTGGGCTTCTATTCGTCATTCCATCAATCGTATAGTTGGTGGAAGAATAAAGCTGGCCTAACAGGTTGCTGCCATTAGAGACAGGAGAAAGGTCAACCAAGCTGTTGAAGTTTCTACCATTTACTGGAAGGGTCGCCATATCTTTGGCAGTGACAGCAGTAGAGCTACCGAAGCGGTCAATGCTGTTGGACAAAGAATTGGCTACTACACTTACCTCACTTAAGGATTGAGCCTCCTCGCTTAGAATTATGTCTAATTTGATACGATCTCCTTGGCTGACTGAATAGCCGGTGAATACTTTAGTGCCATAACCTAAATATGTGCAGGTAACTGAGTAATCAGTGGCCAAAGGAAGCTGGTTTACTGTGTAGTTTCCTGTAAGGTTAGTAATGGCAGATGCTGTGAAGCCTGTCAGCTCATTTTTGATGAGCAAAGCCGCTCCAATTAGTGGCTCCCCGTTTTCATCCATTACCTGTCCGGAAATGGAAGCATTGGTCGCCTGGGAATAAGTTTGGGCTTGGAACCCAAAGAATAGGAAAAGAAATAAGATTCCTACCTGATAATGGGTAAAAGTTTTTGACCTCATAGTGTTTGGATAATGGTTTAATTTGAGGCAAAACTAGATTTCAGGAGGTGTTAGAAATGTTAAAAATTAACATGCGAGACATCATTAACAATAATATAAACTGGGAAATATTGAGCTAATATGTCTGCATCCAACCTAGGTCCGATTCGAGGGAAAATGAAAAACTAATTCCGGAAATAAATAATTTTAATGCGATGCAAAATTCCTTTTTCTGACTAGAATCACTTAACTCAAGGAGTTAATTGAAGTGCTGATAGAGGAGCTATTTGATCTCTATATTCACTTTATCGCATAAACTGCCTGATGATGTCAGTGTCCTTATTTTCTTATTTAACTTGTAGCTTACTATCTGCCAGAAGGTTGATAAAAATAGTTTCAACTCAACAATCATGATTGACCCAAAATCAAACCCCTGTCTTTTAAAGTTCAACGTATTGCTATTTCTTCTCATACTTGTCTGTAGGTATGGATACGCTCAGAACACCTTGATTTCTGAGATAGAAGAATTAAAATGGGAGAAAGTAATGCCAGGTGTTTGGAAGGCAAGTTTTGGCGAAATGGGATTAAATCCGATGGATTATACCAATTCGCCCAAGATTGATGCTATAGAAGCCTTGGGGGATTCTCCATTTCCGTTTGCCAAAGATGCCAGTCGCAGCCAACTTACTCCAAATCGAGTAAGTGTACGATTACCACTGAATGAAACAGAGCAAATTTACGGCTTAGGTTTAGAGTTTGAAGGGATAAACAGACGAAGTAATGTTTACACACTCAAAGTAGATCATTATGGTGGGATCAAAGGATATACACACGCGCCGGTTCCCTTCTATATTTCAAGTGAAGGGTACGGGGTATTGATTAATTCCTCGAAACGTGTAAAAATCCATGTAGGAGTGGGCAATCGAAAGGACAGTAATATACCTGAACCCATCGACCGGACAACAGGCAAAAACTGGGCAGCTCGCCCTCTGTCCGACGCGGTGGAAGCAAGTGTTGAAGGAGATGGAATGGAAATATTTGTTTTTACCGGACAGACAACTCTTGAGGTTGTTCAACGATATAACCTTTTTTTTGGAGGCGGAGTCATCCCTCCAAAATGGGGTCTGGGTTTTTGGCATAGAATGCATACCAAAAGCAGTGACCAGGACGTGTTGAAGGAAATTGAGGATTTTGAAGAGCATAATTTTCCTTTGGATGTAATCGGACTTGAGCCAGGCTGGCAAAGTTTTGCTTACCCTTGTTCATTTGATTGGGATACCACACGCTTTCCAAACCCTGAAAACTTTGTCCGGACACTTGATCAAAAAGGGATAAAAGTAAACCTTTGGGAGAATCCTTATGTAGCACCGGTTTCGACCATGTACAAGGATATCAGTCCATTTACGGGAAGTCATACTGTCTGGCTAGGGGAAGTTCCTGATTACACCATTCCCGAAGCACAGCAAGTGCTGCTGAATCACCACAAAAAGAATCATTTAGCTATTGGTGTGAGTGGGTACAAATTTGACGAGGTGGATGGCTATGATGTATGGCTATGGCCTGATCATGCCACTTTTCCTTCAGGAAATGATGCAGTAGAAATCAGACAACTCTATGGCATGATGATGATGGATATATTTGGTCGTCATTTTAAGGAGCAAAATCAGCGAACCTATAGTCTGATTAGATCTGCCTATATAGGTGCTAGCAGTCATAATTTTGTACTTTATAGTGATTATTATGATCACAAGGGTTACGTGACAGCATTGGCTAATTCCTCATTGGCAGGGCTTTTATGGACTCCTGAAATCCGAAATGCTGATTCCGCTGAGGAATGGATTCGACGTTTTCAATCGGTTAGTTTCTCTCCGCTGATGATGCTAAATGCATGGTCATCTGGAAAAAAGCCCTGGAGCTTCCCTGAAGTAACAGACATGGTCAGAAATACAATTGAGCTTAGAATGAAGCTTTTACCCTATCTCTATACTGCCTTTTATGAGTACAATCAAAAGGGTATTCCACCTTTCAGAGCGATGGTGTTGGAGAATGGGTATGAAGTCCAGGAAACCATGGCTGGAGGTAAGTTGGATGATGCGAAAAACCCATACGCAGAGCAAAAAAGATTGGAAGTTACCGATCAATACATGATGGGACCCTCCATACTGGTAGCACCTGTATTTACCGGGCAGAAGGAGCGTACTATTGTACTTCCCAAAGGGAATTGGTTTGATTTCTATACCGGAGAGTATGCGGGGAATGGGGAGACTATTACCATACAGACCAAACTCGAAGAAATACCACTTTTTGTAAAAGATGGAGGAATTATTCCAATGTTAACCTCAGTAGGTGAAAATACGACGGACCAATCGTTGGAAGTCAGAATTTATGGTTCAAAGGAAAATACCTACTTATTATACAATGATGACGGTATCAGTTATGACTTTGAGCGTGATGAATATTCACTTACAGAACTCAGATCGAACTTCACTCAGGAAGGGCAATTAAAGGGGAGTTCCACGGAATTGAAAAACAGCAATTATACCTATGGAAACATTACCTGGAGCAGGATGACAAAACCGAATGAAAATAGGTTCTGGTAAAGTAAAATGCATTCAGAATTGCTGTAAAGAAAATTCAGATTGATGACTAATTTTAGGCGTTTTTTTCTATCCTAAATTAGCTTGGAACCATTTTAAATACAACCAAAAAACATAGTTATTACATAACTATTAAAATTAAGTAAATTACCAGTAAGCTATTGATATAATTTACCACTGCAACTATGCCAATATACATGGACAGACATGATGTTTCTGAATCTGTTACAGCAGAACATGTTGCGCAATTGCATAAAGAAGACCTGAAAATTCAGGATGCTTTTGGCTGTAGAGGTTTGACCTATTGGTTTGATGATAAAAGAAAGACTGCTTTTTGTCTGGTTGAGGCACCAAATGAACAGGCAATAAGGGATATGCACGACACAGCGCACGGACAGATACCCCACAGCATCATCGAGGTGGATGCAGGAATAGTAGAATCCTTCTTAGGAAGAATAGAAGACCCGAAAAAAAACCAAGACGGTACATCTGACAGCATTGATGACCCTGCATTCAGAACGATTATGGTCATAGCAAAAGCATCATCGTTTTCAGGACAGAGTACCTTTTCAAAATCTAAAGATTCATTAACAGCGTATTTCGAAGCAATCCATAATGTCATTAATGCTAATGAAGGAAGAGTAGTGCGAGAAACTCCTGATCTTTTTATTGTATCATTTGAATCAGTATCAAAAGCAGTTGCTACGTCTTTGGAGATAAAGTCAATATTTAAGGGGTTAGGATTTGATTCCTTTGTGTCAAAAATAGGGCTTAGTGCAGGTGTGCCTGTAACAGAAAAGAAATCAATTTTTGAGGATACAATAAACTTGGCAGATCGGATCTGTGCGATGATACCCGGTGATATTATAGTCTCGGCAGAAGTGGCAGAGCTTGCACTCAGCGAAAATATCAACACATTTAGCAATGCTCAGAACTTTGTGATTTTGAAGTTCCAAGAAGAAAAGTTGATCACTCAGCTGATGGACTTTATAGATTTATCTTGTAGTGATTCTAATTTGAAAGTAGATGACTTCAGCAAACCGGCCGGCTTAAGCAAATCCCAGCTTTATCGTAAATTAAAAACACTTACTGGTAAATCACCAAATACTTTTTTGAAAGACTATCGATTAAAAAAAGCCCTAGCATTGCTCAATAAAAACAGTGGCAACGTTTCAGAAATTGCTTTTGAAACTGGCTTTTCCAGTCCTTCTTATTTTTCAAAGTGCTTTCATAAAAAATATGGGCATTCTCCTTCGGAATATTTACCAGTCAACGCCTAATTGGTTTTTTACCGGTTAAAGATTCAATTGATCCAAGATTACACGACTTTGAATTAAATGTGACAGGCATTGGCTGCTCTAGCTTATACATTTGAGTTTATTAATAACTTTTAAATAAACTACTATGAGCGAAAGCAAAAGTCTTTTTGAAAACCTTGGAGGTACTGCGGGCATCACTGCCATTGTGGATGATGTGGTAGAGGCACACATGAATAACCCTGCAATCAGTGCAAGGTTTTTACCTTATAAAGATCAGCCAGAACGCCTTGCTGTCATCAAGAAACACACGGTTGATTTTTTCTCAGCTGGCAGTGGTGGACCGGTCACTTATACCGGAAGAGATATGCCCACTGCACACCGAGAAATGAACATCACTTCAGCAGAATACCAACACACGGTGGATGATATCATGTATGTTTTAAACAAACATAAGATTGATGAACAATCTCAGGTCAATGTGCAGGCGATCCTAAGTTCATTAAAAGATTCGATTGTAGGTAAATAGTTATTAGCATCCTTTAAAAAAGAAATTATGACAACCTTAATAAAAGATCTTGAAGTTGCTGTTGTTGAAAAGTTTGCAACCCTGCTCAGAGGCACAATAATACTGCCTGCTGACAAAGCTTATGATGATACCCGTAAAGTATATAATGGCATGATTGATAAACATCCGGGTATGATTGTAAAATGTGTGGATGTTGCGGATGTAATGCACGCTGTAAATTTTGGAAGAGACAACAATTTACTGCTTGCAGTGCGGGGCGGCGGGCATAATGGAGGAGGATTGGGGCTTTGTGAGGAGGGTTTGGTGATAGACCTTTCGGGTATCAAATTCGTCTTGGTGAGCCAGAAAAATAATACGGTGAAAGTTGGTGGTGGAAATCTTTGGGGTGAAGTAGATCATGCCACGCATCCATTTGGATTGGCAATACCCGCCGGAATCATATCTACTACAGGAGTGGGAGGGTTGACATTAGGTGGTGGAGTAGGCTATTTATCAAGAAAATACGGCCTCACTATTGATAATCTTCTGGAAGCAGACATGGTGCTTGCCGATGGATCTTTTGTCACGGTCAATGCTACTGAAAATACAGATCTGTTTTGGGCAATCCGCGGAGGTGGAGGAAATTTCGGAATAGTAACTTCATTTACTTTCCAGGCACACCCAATTACGAATGTATATGGTGGACCCACACTATGGCCAATTGAGCGAACTAAGGAGATTATGGCATGGTACAACAAATTTATTCAGGATGCACCTGACGAATTAAATGGGTTTATTGCTACCATGATTATACCAGGACCTCCCTTTCCTGAATCCCTGCATCACAAACAATTTTGTGGTATAATCTGGTGTTACCTAGGTGATGAAAACAAAGCAGAAGAAGTATTCAAGCCAATAATGGGCCTGAATCCAGTATTTGCGCATGTAGGCACAATGTCATATCCTGCTTTACAATCTATGTTTGACGGATTACTTCCTCCGGGGCTGCAATGGTACTGGAGAGCTGATTTCTTTGATGATTTGAGTGCAGAAGCCAGTGAAAAACACTTAGAGTTCGGATCAAAAATTCCAACTCCCCTATCCCAAATGCACATGTACCCCATTAGTGGTGCGGCAGGCCGCGTTGCAAAGGATGCAACACCATGGGCCTACAGAGATGCCAAATATGCAGGGGTAATAGTAGGAGTAGATCCGGAACCTGCCAACGCTGAAAAAATCTCTACCTGGTGTAAGGAGTATTGGAATTCTGTACATCCTTTTTCCTCAGGGGGAGCTTACTTGAATTTTATTATGGATGAAGGAGAAGAGCGGGTAAAAACAAGCTATAAAGGCAACTATGCCCGGCTTTCAAAAATCAAGAGGCAATATGATCCTAAAAACCTCTTTAGAGTAAATCAGAATATTAAACCTGCTATATAAAAGCACCTTAATAAGTTCTGTTTTCCAGTTTATGGGCATATCCCGAAGGAATTCATGAAGAGGGATGGGAAGACGTTGTACACCAATTTCAAACTGGTAAGGATAGGAGGGTAAGATAAGGCCTTTAGAAGTCTTCCAGTTGAAAATTTTAGACTTGAGCCAGGTAGGAGATGCAGTAAATTCCACCCCGGACCAAGCACATTGCGACTACATTGATAGGACGGAATAACATTTATGTTGATAATTGAAAAACCTTGGAATTCTGAAAAATCAAGCTTTACAAATGGGATTATCGAATCTCCCTCAAATTTGTAAAGGGTATCTCTAAGTATATTTTCTTGCGTCAATACTGGAGAGTACAAAAACGCACCATCAATAGTATTGCTTAAAAAGTGCTTACTAGTATATCTAATTCCATTTGCTTCCTTAAGTACTACATTTCTAAAAATAAGACTGTCAGTAATATCGAGGTCACGGTTTAATTCAAATAATATAGTTTGGTTAGAATACCCACCTTCAACAGGAATCCAATCTCTGCCGGTAATAATTATAGGCTTTTGATCAACTTTACTTATATAAGTGATAAAATCAGAAAACTTCTTCTCTTTTAAGAATTCATAATTCTTGTCATATACTAACAGCTTCCGAACTCCGCCTAAATAAATTAAACCCAATTCTTGATCAATTTCAATCGAATATGCGCTACTATATTCACCAGGGCCTTCTCCTCTAACGCCTAATTTTCCAATAAAATTACCTTTGGAATCAAAGATCCGTATACTCCCGCTCGTATCACGAACAAGTAAATTCCCGTTAAAAAGTTTTACCTCTAAAATGGAGGTTAAGTAAGCACCGTTTTTAGTCTCCATTTGCACTAAATTTACAGACTTAGCTATATCTGATAAGTGTAAATTTGAATCAATTGTTGCTGGAATTTCTATCGAATTAATTCCTGATTTTGGAGCTTGCGAGCAACCTGTAAAAAGAACGAATATGCACAAAACTAGTAAATACTTCAATTTGCTCATTATTGAAATTCAAGATTGGTTGTGATCATACGGCTTTTCATGTGTCTTTGACAGATAATGGAAACTAATCATTTTTTATTCACTAGCCTAAAAATCAATAGATTTTAGATATGCTAAATTGTTGGGTTTTCTCACACCTAATACATAATCGTGATATAAAAACCACCTGATTTTTCACCGAAACTTCAAGCTTATTTTTTGTATGCTTCATCAACTATTTCACTTATTTACCCATCTTATCAAAAGCCCTATTCCGGTTTTGTCCAATTGTATGCACAAAGGTCGAACTGCCTGTTAGCTTCAAAAAATTGAGGCTTCCAGCAGAATTTTCTAAAAACAGGGTTTCCTACGGACTACCTCCCGGTTTTCAAATTCTAATTTTTATCTGTTTTCCAGACCGTCCTAAATGACCTGCATAAATTTTAACTAAAACCAAAATAGTATGGCATTCTCAAAAAAGTACATCGGTAAAGGAAAGCAAGTTGAAAACATGGATATCGTGGATGTGAGCCTGAACATGGCTGAGCTTCAAAACCACACCTTCGAATATGAAGGAGAAACCTACGTGAAATTCAACGTAGCGAAGCTGAAAGAAGCTGATCAATACGGAAAAACCCACACCGTTTATGTTTCTGTCAAAGATCCGGAGTCTGAGGAATCTTAACTTAAAAGCCCTTCTGGGCTTTTTACCTATTTAAATTTATTAAAGGACATTATTTAACCCTCTAATCCTCTGTTACTTCACGGGAAGGAATCAAATATCTATTCCATTCATTCAGATCCCCGAATTGCGGCGTGATGGGAGACTCTTGAGAAGGGTTCTGCAAGAGGTTTGGTGTCATATTCCCATTACCTTACCGATTTTGTTTCATTTAAAAAGGTAGCTCAAAGTTGTCGTGCCTTTTATCACTTCAACTGCCAATAATTTTAAACTTTTCGATGTTAGCATATTTTCAATTTCTTTTCGCACTTTGACTACTTCAAAATGTAGGGGACAAGGATTTTTTTCGGAACATTTCGGAAGACCCAGACTACATCCGGAAAATAGATGATCCCCATCTATAGCTTTCACCACATCTTTCAAATTGATTTTAGCATGAGTTTCATCGACATAAAAACCACCATTTGGCCCTTTAAGAGATCCTATTATTTTAGCTTTTACCAAAGACTGGAGAATCTTTGCTGTGAACGCTTCCGGAGCATCAATTTCAGATCCAATTTCTTTTGCTCCTACCTTCTTGTCTTCAAGACTTTTGGTCCAAACATAAATGACCGACTTGATTGCATACTTAGTGGCTTGTGAAAACATCATGGATAATTTTGTCCGAAATATAACCTGCTGAGCTGAAAAGAAAAAAGCCGAAGTCAATCCTTCGGCCTTTTATTTAAAAAACCACAAAACCTATTTAACCTAAACTTTCAATTCGGGAGCAATACCTGATCTATCACGTGGATTATTCCATTGGATGCAGCTACTGTTGCGATGATTTTCGCCCCATTAATACTTACGCTGCCGTCTTCAGCTACTATTACAGAAACCGATCTACCATCTGCAGTACCGAGATTTCGCCCATTTATAAAGCTTTCATGTTTGTATACACCCAACAGCACATGGTATTCTAGAATGTTCCGAAGTTTTCGTTGATTTTCAGGCTTGGTCAGATCATCTAAAATACCAGCAGGAAGTGCATCGAAGGCAGCATTTGTTGGGGCGAATACCGTAAATGGGCCAACATTCGTTAGGACATTTACATAGTCAGCAGACTTTAGAGAGGATACGAGTATAGTATGATCAGGTGATCCTACTGCTACTTGAACGACATTGGAATTAGAGTCATCATCTTCAACCGCCGACTGACCTTGGCCTTGTGAGTCACTTGTTGCGCTCATTATCTCTGAAGCCTGGCCACCACAAGAGTTGATGGCCAAGGCCAAGAATAGGGCTGGGAGATAAAACAACTTTTTCATTTTTCTGAGTTTAGGGATATTAATTATTAGGGTTTTTTATGGAAATTCTATTGAAAAGGGAAAATCATAAATCAAATTTACAAACCAGGTTAATAAAAGACAAATAAGTCCCTTAATATCTTTCGGTAAAAATTCTTTCTTCCCGATTTAGATGGAAAGAATTCAACCATTGTTTTGAAGCTTTTGTGCACTATTCTTTGTTTTACAGGGTAAATATCCATGATAATTTATATCCCTGATTTTTGTCATATTTACTCATATTTTTTCTAAATATCTTGCACATAAATAAGATGGTTTGGTTGATCACCTCTTTATCTCTAATGAGTACATGGCTTAAATTGTGGAAAACTGAAACTCTGGGCTGCTAGAATTTAACAGGAATTGCGAAGGTCTGGCGAACCCTAATCGTTGCTACCATTTCGCTGAGGTTTTCCTCCCCATCTGGATCAGGGAATGTGCTTAATTCTAAAAGTTGGATAGATTGGGTTTAATTTTACTTTAAATCAATTCTTTTGGCAAACAGTCTTCTATGGTTTTTCAGCTGGGCAGCTCAGGATCTTCACCAGATGCTTATCACTGATACTTGTTACTTATCATGTAACTATCGTTTGGTTGAAATAGCAAAACCATTCTTTGTTATGGGGTTTGACATTAAGGATATGGACTACAATTTCTTTAATTTGGTTTTTCCGTTATGCAAAATTCAAATTATCAGTTCGTCTGAAGATTTAGCTTAAGTATTCTGGTTACAATATTTAAACTCCTTGAATATGGTTGATTTTAAACAAATGATTATCAGTGAGTCTAAGAATCTTGTTCCTTCGTATTTCGGTCTGGTAATGGCGACAGGAATAGTCTCATTAGGCACCTTTTTCTTAGAAATGAACTGGATCGCCTACCCTCTTTTTTACCTAAACATTGGATTTTGTTCGATTCTGGTTTTTCTGAACATTTTAAAATTGAGCTACTTCAGGAATGCACTCTTTGCAGATCTTAAAAGCTATAATAAAGGGCCCGGATTTTTTACTGTTGTTGCCGGGTTTTCAATTTTAGCCAACCAGATGTTATTGCTGCATTCCTGGATTTTTGCAGCTAAGGTTTTTTTCTGGTTAGCCTTCGGGATTTGGATCCTTCTTTCCTATACTTTTTTTTATAGGATTACGACGACCAAACAAAAGGTTTCTATGGAAAAGGGGATAGATGGGACATGGCTTCTTATAGTGGTTGGTATTCAGGCAATAGCTGTCACTGCCGGTAATCTCATAGTTTTCTCACCGGATAGTAAAAGTTTCTTTACTTTTTTGGCTCTTAGCATGTATATGCTGGGATGTTTTTGGTATATATTCATAATGACATTGATTTTTTTACGGCTTACTTTTTTTCCATTGAATCCTGATGACCTAGGAGCCCCTTATTGGATAAATATGGGCGCAACGGCCATTACCACTTTGGCTGGGTCGGTCATATTGATTCAAGCACCTCATGGTTTGGATATATCTGCATTTTTTCCATTTCTAAAAGGGTTTACTTTGTTTTTTTGGGTTTTCGGTTCTTGGTGGATTCCTCTTCTCCTGACTTTGGGTTTCTGGAGACATTTTATTATGAAGGTGCCTGCCCCAATGCTATATAAGGGATATAACCCAAGTTACTGGGGGATGGTCTTTCCATTGGGGATGTACACGGTGTGTACCCTAAAGCTTATTGAAGCTTTAGGATTTGATTTTCTTCTTTTAATTCCAACGTTTTTTGTCTATGTTGGAATTGGGAGTTGGATACTTATCGCATTAGGCCTGTTTAATTTTGTGGCCAAAAAGTATTTCCATATTGATTGGGATCTGCTGACTAGAAAAGGTTAAAATAATCTTTAAAATTCTTATGGTAAACCTATTGAAAACCCTCAACAAAATCGCACTAATCAAGGCGACAATAGCTGCTCTTGCTGTGATTCTCTTGGTTTTCGTAGGGTCTAGAAATCTACAGAATTTCGATGCTGCACTGATAGCCTACTTACTGGGGACAGTTTTTGCTGTTTTTGGAATTGCGTACCGCTATTCGGTTTGGTTGCAAAGGCCTCCTACGAAGCTCTACTGGAGGCGTAGCATGCAGTTTCTTTTTAGTAGGGATTTCCCTTTTTATTTGATGAGGAGCTTGTCTTTGTTTTTCAAAAACATCCTCTTCCAGCGCTTTATTTATCATCGAAGCCGCACCCGATGGATAGGACACTTCCTGCTAGCAACCGGTTGTTTGATCGCTTTTGCGGTGACCATACCGTTGACCCTGGGTTGGATACACTTTGAATTCAAGCCCGGCAATGACATGATATACTTTGCCAAGGTCTTTGGTTTTGAGGCAGGTTCTTTTGAACTGGGATCGCTCATTGCATTTATGGCATTTCACGCACTGGTGTGGTGCTCGATATTGGTTACCATAGGAGCTGTAATGATGATGAAACGCCGTCTTACTGATGGGGGACTGATTGCTACACAGACATTGGAAGGGGATTGGCTGCCCTTGATCTTACTTATCGCAATTTCAATTACAGGGTTGGGTATTACCTATGACTATACATTTTTGCAGGGGAAAACCTACCAGTTTATGGCGGTGACCCATGCTGTTACAGTTATTCTTTTCCTAATCTGGATTCCATTTGGCAAGTTTTTCCACATTTTTCAGCGTTTGGCTCAGCTTGGGGCCAATCTTTATCGGTTTGAAGGAAAAAAGAGGGGAATGGCCATCTGTCCGCATACTCAAGAAGAATTTGCCGCAAAGCTTCATGTTGATGATTTAAAACAAGTCACAAAAGACTTGGGGTTTGACTTTACCCTAAAGAACGGAAGGAGTCATTTGGATCTTAGCCCTGAGGGGAAAAGGTCGGCATTGGCAAAAGCACATTTTGAAGTAAGAAAAAATTCCGGATCCTTCTTCGGATAAAAAATATCACCATGGCAAAATTACCTACCTCAGTAGAAAGTATTATCGATCAATTTGGACCACACAAGGGTTACACTCCCAAAGAAGGTTTCCAAGGAGTACATGAACCTGACAAGCTGGTCAAGACACATTGTTGCTTTTGCGGTATGCAATGTGGGATTCAACTAAAAGTAAAAGATAATAATGTAGTAGGATTTGAACCTTGGATGGAATTCCCCTTCAACGAAGGAAGACTGTGCCCAAAAGGAGTGCAGCGCTATCTGCAAAACAATCATCCGGATCGGTTGATGAATCCACTCAAACGCATTGAGGGAAAAGGATTTGAGCGAACATCATGGGAGGAATCCATGGACAAAACTGTCAGCGAAATCCAGCGAATTCAGAATTCTTATGGCAAAGATGCCTTTGCTATGCTTTCAGGAGTTTCCCTGACCAATGAAAAAAGCTATATGATCGGTAAGTTTGCCCGAGTAGCACTCAAGACCAAAAATCTGGATTACAATGGACGTCTATGTATGGTCAGTGCGGGTGCCGGTAACAAAAAAGCATTCGGTCTGGACAGAATTTCTAATTCCTGGGAGGATCTAAAGCATGCTGAAGTGATCATCATTGCAGGGGCAAATGTGTCGGAAACATTTCCTACGCTGACGCACTACATCTGGCAGGCAAGAGACAATGGCGCAAAACTGATAGTAATCGATCCACGGGTTACCCCGATTGCCCGTACTGCTGACCTTCATCTACCGATAAAGCCAGGAGGTGATTCTGCTTTGTTTGGCGCTATGCTCAAGATCTTGGTAGACAATGACTGGCTTGACCATGACTTCATTGACAATTACACCTCAGGATTCCAGGAAAGCATCGATGCGGTAAAGGACTATGATTTGGCTTGGGCAGAAGAAAAAACCGGAATACCTTCTGAAAAAATCCAGCAGGCAGCCGAATTGTGGGGTAAGGCCAAGACTAGTTTTCTGCTCCACGCCCGGGGTATTGAGCACCATTCTAAAGGGGTGGATAATGTGCTAAGCTGTATCAATTTGGTACTGGCTACCGGTAGAATCGGAAAACCTTACTGTGGCTATGGTACGATCACTGGACAGGGAAATGGCCAGGGAGGAAGGGAACACGGTCATAAATGTGATCAGCTTCCCGGAAATCGAGACATTACCAACCCTGAACATCGAAAATACATAGCTGGGGTATGGGGGATCGATGAAAAAGAAATGCCGGGAAAAGGACTGTCTGCCTATGAAATCATAGAGGCAATCCACAAAGGCGAAATCAAAGGTTTGATCACGATCTGTTTTAACCCCTTGGTTTCCTTGCCAAACAACAACTTTGTCCGGGAAGCACTGGAAAAGCTGGAATACTTCGTAGTTATCGACTTTTTTCTCAATGAAACCGCAAGGCATGCGGATGTGATTTTCCCGGGATCTCTTCACGAAGAGGAGGAAGGTACCGTCACCACTGCGGAGGGGAGAGTAGTCAAAATTAATGAAGCGGTTACCCCTCCAGGCGAGGCACGCCGGGACTCTGAAATCATTATCGAGCTAGCACAGCGATTAGGGGCGGGCGATAAATTTGCCTATCAAAAGGCCGAGGATATTTTTAATGAATTGCGGGTCGCATCAAAAGGCGGGACAGCCGATTATTTTGGGATTACCTATGAAAGAATAGAAAAAAATATGGGAGTTTTCTGGCCATGTCCATCCGAAGACCATCCGGGAACTCCACGGCTTTGGGAAGATAAAAAATTCAGAACCTCTGATGAGAAAGCGCATTTCAACCCTGTTCCATATCGAGACCCTTCTGAAGTAGTGGACAAGGAATATCCCGTGGTAATGACCACAGGGCGCGTCGTCTCACAGTACCTCAGTGGTACCCAGACAAGAAGGATTGGCAAACTGGTTGATCAGTATCCCGAGCCTCTGCTGGAAATCAACCCAAAGTTAGCCTATCACTATGGGATCAAGGATGGAGACCAAGTCATCGTGAAAACACGTCGCGGTGAAGCGACATTTCCGGCACAGCTAGTGGAGACCATTCGAGAGGATACAGTTTTCATTCCTTACCACTGGGGAGGGCTTCAATCTGCGAACCAATTAACCATTGGAACCTTAGACCCTATCAGCAAAATACCTGAATTCAAAGTTTGTGCCTGTCAGCTAATCGCGACAGGAAAAATGGCCTCGGTCAAAACCAAAGAAACAGCTTATCAAAGTTTTTAACCTAACAACCCTTTATCATGCAAAACCCTCAATATAACCAGCAAATGGAGTTTTTCGTTGACATGCAGCGCTGCATTGGCTGTCATGCCTGTGAGATGGCCTGTGCTGAGTGTGAAACAAACGGACAGGAAAGTATGATCCATATCCACTATGTGGAGCGTGCAGTGTCTGTTCAGACTACAGTACAGGTCTGTATGCATTGTGAGGATCCGGTCTGTGCAAATGTTTGCCCTGCAGATGCCATCACCAAGGATGATTTTGGTGTGGTACATACAGCCAATACATCCCGATGCATCGGCTGCTCCAACTGTGTTCTGGCATGTCCGTTTGGTGTACCAAAGAAAGAGGAGAAAGCCGAGTTGATGATGAAATGCAACATGTGCTATGACCGGACCAGTGCAGGTAAAAAACCAATGTGTGCAACTGTTTGTCCCAGTCAGGCGCTGTTTTATGGTACCCGTGAGGAGATCGAAAAGCTCAGGCCCAATAGCACTCCGGTCAATAAATTTTTCTTTGGCGAGGAAGAGGTCAATACCAAAGTAAACATCATGATGCCCAAAGGGAGTACTGCCTTACATATTCATCCTTAAATATTCCTTAGCATTATGTCAAAAGATCCCAACTCCGAAATACCAAAATGGAAACAGGATTTTCCTATTGAGCAAAAAGAAGCGACCCACGTTTCCCGTCGTGAGTTTGCCAAGTTTCTTACCTTATTTTCCGGAGCTTTGGCTATTGGTAACACCGCCATTGTGGTCAAGTCTCTCGCTTTTCCCGAAAAACCTTTGGAAGGAGTCCATCCCATCTGTATGGAATCGGAGGTTGCAGAAGGAGAGTCTTTTCAGTTTGAAATCCAAGGTTCCAAGACTATTCCCTACCTGCTGATCAACCTAGGAAATGGGGAGTGGAGGGCTTTTGAACAAAAGTGCACGCATCTCTCCTGCGCAGTCAAATACCGTCATGATTTAGGTCAGATAGAGTGTCCGTGTCACAAAGGGTATTTCAACCCCCGTACCGGAGACGTCATTCAGGGACCACCACCTCGCCCACTGCCTCAACTTGAGGTAATGATTCAAGAGGGCCAGATATTTGTCAAAGCCCATAACGCCTAAACCCAGAGAAGCATGAGTGATTTTAGAGAATCCCAGAACGAAGCCCATCCCAATAAGACAAATACCTTGATGACAGGAATCATTTTGTTGTTGATTCTTTTTGTCCTGATTCAGGTTTGGTTTCTTTTCGGTGCGCTGAACAATGCTCTTCAGGAAAATCTGAATTTTGCCCTTACTACCGCCATTGGATCTATTGTGTTTGCTTTTGCTTCATTTTGGCTCTTGAGGTATCTGCCGGAGCCCATCAAGAGAAAAAAAGAGAAGAAGTAATTTCTCAGTTCAAATTACATAATAAGCCGGTTCTGGTAGGTTGTAAAAATTCGGATAGAGGGGTTTTTAGATAGAAAGCAATAGGCAGTTAGAGCTCCCAGAATATTAGTGAGGAAGTTGTTGACAGAACGGTGAGGGGGTCGTTCTAGTTTGCAAATGTTTTAGCATTCGTCATCGAAGCATTCGGGGATGGCTCTTTTTCTCAGCTTTTGATATTGGATCAGATAGTCTGCTAGTGAAGGGTATCTGTGCTTACCGGACTGAGAAAGGTTACGCGTGCTTTTTGGATTTTACCGGAATGATCCAGCCAGCCGGAAATTACCATGCCTGAATCGGTGGCAAGGGAAACGGGACTGTTCACTTTAGAACCAGGGGCTGAAAGCTGGATTATTTCTCCTGTTGTCATATCCTTGCTAAGGATTCTTGAGTTCTTTTCTCCATTTTCAGACACGCTTTCAGAGTATATAACCACCGGTTTTCCCTGTATCAGGGACAATTGGATATTCCGTCCGTTTGGGGATAGACGCTCCTTGTTTATGGTTTTTCCTTTTGTATTCAGTTCAGCGAAATAGACACCATTTTGATTTGCACCTGTGTACCAGGTGGTGTAGATTCTTTCTCCGTCACTGACCACATCAGGACCGTTGTGGGGACATCCATCCAGGTTCCACTGGTCAAAGCTGAAGCTGATGGCGGTACTGAAGGACGCTCCTCCGTTCAGGGAGGTTGCCAGGGAAATGTCCCGGATGGAACCGGGAAGAATGTCCCGGTATACCACGCTGATCAACCCGCTGGCATCGGCATAAAGTGCGGTCCGGCAACATTGGCAGGCGAGGGAATCCACCACGCTTTCATTTCCGAATTTGTTTTGGATATCGGTTTTCGAGAAAAGCACCGACCTGCCTCCCTCGATTAAAGCTGTATCCAACCAGACCGCCCCAATCTCTCCATCAGACAAAAGCGCAATATCAAAGAAACTGTGCCCTTTGTCAGGGGAATTGTCTGAGTGGACCCGAAAAGGTCCGGACCATGTTTTTCCATCATCTTTTGAAACCATGTATTTGATCTGGCTGACCCGATCATTGGTTGGGTTGTGAATCTTGACCTCATAAAACAACAGCAAGTCTCCATCGGGTTTAAAGATCATTTTAGGTATGCTCTCACTGCCTACCTTTGGGGTTTCTGACATTGGGACGGTTTGAGGATCGGAAAGTTCTTGACCATTCCATCGGGAATAGAGGACTTGGATCTGATTGGAGTCCATGGCTTTTTCTGTCCAAACAGCTACCGGTTGCTTCTTGGGATCAAGGGTAAGAGAGATGCTTTCCGCACCGATTTCTGGACTGGATTCCAGGGTCAGAATTCCAGGAAAATTCCTCAGAGTGGAGTTTTTTGCCGGAGGGCTACACCCCACCATTAGGACGATAGGGATAAGCAAGAGCCAGCAGAAGGCTTTGGAGAAAGTTAAGTTCATGGCTTTTGTATTTTTCCTTCGAGATTGAACTGGATGCCGAGGATAAAGGTCCTTGGAGCGGCAGGGGTATAATTTGGCTTATCAGCGGCATTATTACCGCGTGAGACGGTATGGGCATAGAGTGTGTTGGAGATATTCAGGACATTTCCGAAAATTTCAACCCATTTGAATTTGTATCCTGTACGGAAATTGAACACCTGATATCCTTTTGCTTTTTTGGTATTAACCTGGTTTTCATAGAATCCCGAAATTTGCTGGAGTTCCATGGAAGTTCTAAGGTTTGGGGCAAAAGCTGGATAGTATGTCACTTCTGAGTTGGTAATCCATCGGGGCGCTCCGGGCATCTCCTTTCCGCTCAGATTCTGTATCTGGTCAGATTCCCGTTGGCTGATCTTAAAATCTACAAATTCATGTTTTGCCCAGGTACCTCCTGTGCGGATAAACCACTCCGGGTTTGGTTTGAAAGTCAAACTGAATTCGTTGCCATAATGCAGGGTTTTCCCCGCAGATTGATAGTCGAATGAATTGTCCGGCTGTCGGATGCTGAGCAGTTCGTTTTCCCCGGTCATGTAGTAAAATGTAAAATCCACGTACAGCTTATTATCGCAAAAACTTCCCCAATAGCCGAGTTCGTTGCTGTCAAAAAGCGCTGGCTCCAGATTGTAGTAGAAAGTCACTGGGTTGCTGCCGGGTCTGGGGCGGAAGATGGAAGTGAGTTGGGGAGGTGAGAAGCCCTGTGCAAAGTTGGCATAGACGCCTTGGGTGGACTTTATCTCCCAGGTCAGACCCAGTTTTGGTGTAAATTGGCTGTAGGATTGGATGCCGCTGGATTGATCCAACTGATTGTTGTAATCAAACCCCATTGTGTCGTACCTTCCTCCCAGAGTGAATTGAAGTTTTTCAACTGGACTGACTTCTACTTGCAGGTAAGTCCCAATATTGTTTATAGAGGCTGAATAGTCAGAGATCCGGATATCCGGACGGAGTTGGTCTATTGTAAAGAATTCCACTGATTTGCCATCGGGCCGGAGTTTCACATTCAGGTCCACCTGGTGCGCCATATAGGTGACCGGAGAATTGTCCAGGCTTATCCCACCGAGGATTTTGGTTGATTTCCAATTTAGCCGCTGGGAGTGCTGGGCAATCAACCCCAGACTCTTGAAGTCGGAGGAATTGAGTTCCCCCTTTCCCTGATCGGGATTGACTTTGGGATTCCATTGGAGTCTGTATGATGGATTTTGTCCGTTTCTGTTAATGCGATGGAAAACCGTTACAAATGATTTGCTGGCTGAATTCCAGTCCTGTTCCAGGGTAAGCCGGTTTCGGACGGCAAAGACCTCCCTAAAGGTGAAATCGTTGTTTGCCGGATAGCTTCTTCCATTGAATCCTGTGCTGTCCACATTTCCACTTGTTTGTGAGTTGTAGTCGCCCATCATACTGGTTCCGATCAACCGGGTTTTTGGAGAGAACCTGTACTCCACTCTGGCATTGAAAATGTCCTTCCGGTAGTCAGAACGCATTCTCCAGGAGTCATTTTGGAAGCTGTGAAGTCCTGCAAGATAAAATCCAAACTTTCCGATAGTTGCACCCCCGCTGAGTTGATAACGGGTATAGCCCCACTTGTCTCCCATTAGGCCAAATTTCAGCGTGGGAACTGCTGTGGGGCGGTGTGTAAGAAAATTGATGGCTCCTCCGATTCCCTCCGACCCGTAGATGGAGGAAACAGGGCCTTTGACTACTTCGACTGAGCTGATGGCCAGTTGGTTGGTTTCCAAAAGTGCGTTATGGTTGAAAATCCCCATAGGACGGACTGCTATCCCGTCTTCCAGATAGAGGTAGTAGGGACTTGTGGTTGCTGGCTGCCGGATGGCCATGCTGTGCTGCTCATTGTTCAGGTTGACCATCAAAACTCCCGGGGTTTTATTGATCAGTTCGCTGACCCCAATCGGTTTCGTTTCATCTACCAAAGATGCGCTCAGCTTATGGATGGCTACAGGGGAGGAGAGGCGTTGGGCAGCTTCACGGGAAGCGGTAACGGTGACTGCCTGAAGATCTTCTATTTTAGGGATTAAAGCAATCCACAGGAAATTTCCCTGGGTTAAGTCTTCACGTGTTTGGGATTCATACCCCATAAATGATATATGAAGTGAGGAAGCCCCCCCGAGATCCAGGGAAAATGAACCGTCGGAATCCGAGATCACCCCGTGGCTTGAATTTATTTGGAGGGTGGCTCCTTCAATTGGTTCCTTGGTCAGTGCATCAAAACATTTTCCTTGTATAGTTTGGGCAAAAGCGGCCCCGCTGGCCAGAAAAGCCAGTGTCAGCACCATGAGTATCTTTTTCATAATTTATAAATTTGGAAATAGGGATTTTCGCCTGAACTATATGGACAGGGGATGAGAGTTTAAAAAAGGATGCTTAGCTTTGGGGAGGATGAAAAAAATCCCGATACAATTCTGAAATATAGATAGTGCGATTTTCAATCAATAATTTGGAAATAACAAGCTCTGGGAGGCTGTATTGAATCGGGACGTTTCGTTCCAACACATAGACCAGACTCAGCTCTTCCAGGCTGATTTCTTCTCTGTTTTCCTGTTGCTTTTTTGATTCAGACAGTCTTTTCCCTAACTCGCATTTACCATCGCATTCCAACTGGGGCTTCTCCTTGTTGATACAATATAAAATCGTGATTTGCTCCCGATCCAAATAAAAGTGCGCCTGAATGCACGTGTATACCATTCCATTGAGCAGGATCAGTAAGATCAGAGCAATATGTAGGCAAGGTCTAAGCACGGGGATCCAATGTGGGGTCGGCTTTTAGTGTTTTGTTATGATTCTGACTACCCATGGCTTCTCTGTTTTGGATTTTCCAGAAGACGATTGCCGCCATCAGCCCAAATTGAACAAGGATCAGATAACCATTGGCTACACCAAAAATTTTGCGAAGCTCATATTCACCAAGTAAGCTGCAAATGATTCTTCCCAATAAACTGGCTTGATAAAGTGTCCAGGTTGCCCAAAGAACCGGATGGTACGGAGTCTCCCGGATGCCAAAGATCGTGGGGAAAATGATCGGGGCATGTGCCCAGATCATGGAAAAGGTAAAGCCCAGAAAGAAGGTATGCAGCATCAGGTCATAGTAAAGCGCATGACTTTCCATACCGAGTAACACCAGGCCTTGTAGTCCGAGCCAAAAGTATCCTACCCGTAATCCGATCCCGATATAGCGGAATTGAGCGTGTTTTTTTGCTGCGACCTTGGCCATATCAAAATAGAGGAGCCAAACCGAAATCAGAAGGGAGGCAATCCCTATGATTTCATTGCCCCAACTGTGAAAAGGAACCACAAGACCAAGAGTAAACAGGGCAAGAAAGGATTTTAGTGCATTTTTGGACCAAGAGGGGACGGGAAGAAACTGACTCAGTTCCAATCGCTCGCCAACAATGGTATAAAGCAGAAATCCCATCCACCAGGTAGTGCCAGCAGCGATTAATCCGCCCTGCCAGACAAGAAAATTTCCAACAAACCAAGATGCCGAACCTGCATATAAAAGGACGGTGTGGAATTTTGGATGCTTCAAGGTCTGCATATGCATAATGGCACTAAGGCCAAATGCTCCTGCCATGAGCAGGAGCAAACCTGCCTGAGAATATCCCAGCAAAAACGGAAGGATAGAGGCACCGGTGATTAAGGGAACGAGCAACCATAATCTGCGGGACATCACCATGGAACGCTCTAGTGAGATCAAGGTACCCAAAAAACTTCCCACCATCAGCAGCCCGTGATTCGACCCTGCCGAAGCGATAGGAATCTGGGGACTGCCCAGTCTGATCCATCCCCCTGAGATACCTAGTACCAATCCCAGAAGTACAAGAGGGAGGAGTTGCACGGCTTTTGGTGGAGTTAAAACCATTTCTTTCAGGATTAATTTAAAGGGGATTTAAACTCTTGGGCAATTACTTCCGGAAACAGGATGTTAGACTCTAAGTGGATATGTTTCTGCAAGCTTATGTCAAATTCCTGAAGCATGGCAAAGGCAACTTTATACGTATTGCATGCATAGGCAGGAGGTGTGTAATCATCTGATAGTTTTCTGATTTCCTCCAGACAAAGACCTTCCACTTCGTGCTCGGCCATGAGTTGAAAGATTAATTCGGTGATTTTTCTATAGGAAGGGCTGAACAGCAGGTCTTTTCTAACTGGATCTGAAGAGATTTTCTTAATGAACGGAAAAATAATCAGCTCCTCCTGTTTTAAATGCCTTTGTAAGTCCTCCATAGAATCTTCAAACAAGGCTTTGATTTTTTTCAGGTTAGGCTCGTGAGCACTATGAACCTTCACTACTCTTTGGAGAAATTTCGTAATTATCGGGATCCTGTCCCGAATCAATGAATGGTGCTTGGCCACTATGTAGTCAGTCAAAATTGACAAGGGCCAACTTTTGAAATCGAAGTTTTCCTCAGAAGTGGAGGTCATCGATTCCAGAAGTTTTTCAATCAATTGACCCGGATCTGCTTTTTTTGTGGTGCAGGCTTCCAATACGGTTTGATTGCCGGTGCAGCAAACATCAATTCCAAATGCTTGAAGTACCAGTGCGGCCCTGTAATCATTCGAAACGATTTCATTAATAGTAAGTTGATTGATGTTTTTCATAATCAAATAGAATATGTATCCCGTTGGGTCTAATGAGGGTTAATCCCCTGCTTCAGTCAAAAGTACATTAAAAATAATAAAAGATAAAAATATCCTTTATTATTTTTCCACGTTGTGAAACTTCTGGAAGTTTCATACAGTTGCAGCTCGATCAGTTCAATAGTGGTAGGTAAGAGGGCAGTTATTCTTATCGCCACCCATTCAATCATTCTTTCGGAGGTAGGTTCGGATTCCATCCAGGTGGTTTTTCCGGTATATGCGGAAAATATCCTTCTGTTTTCAGGGTTTTCTTTGAGGATCAAAGCATGGTCTAATGGATCCAAAACCGATAATTGGAGGATACTTTTAAGTGTTTTGAAATCCAAGATCATGTCTGTGTCAGGATTGATGGGCCCTATAAAAGTTGCTGCCAGTTTATACGTGTGGCCATGGATCCCACTACAGGAACCCTGATAATTGCTCAAGCGGTGGGCAGCCTCAAATTCTATTTTTTTGGTAAGGGAAATCATGAACACATTCGTTTTTATTGAAAATTAGAAGTGCTTCATAAATTTGAAGCAGGTTTCTTTCTTTCAGGATGGTAGTTGAATAAATTCCCCGTTCCACACTTAATTCCAAAATCTGAAGCCTATCTCGGATTTCCTGTAATGAGCCAAATTCAGGTTTGGATTTTTTCATGAAATATTCAAATAAGGATTCTTTCCAAAAGTCAATGACGGAAGGTTGGCCGAAAATATCGGGGGAGTATATTTTCCTGGTATCTAATTGATATGAATTAGCGGATTCTTTTCTATGCTCCAAAGCAAGTGCAGCGGCAGCATTTTTTGCAAAAACCAGGGCTTCAATGATAGAATTGGATGCAAGGCGATTGCATCCATGGAGACCTGTGCGGGCCACTTCACCTACTGCATACAATCGTGGTAGGGAGGTTTTTCCAGTCCGGTCAGTACTTATTCCACCGCAGTGATAATGTGCTGCCGGTAGTATCGGAAGGAGATCTTTTTCAGGATCAAGATTGGCTCGCTGACAAAGGGAATAAACCTGTGGAAAAGATCTTATCATAGTGCCTTTTGGGAAGTGTCGACAATCTAAATAAGCATTGCTGTTTGGGTCTTTAGCAATCTCGCGCCAAATTGCCTCGCAGACTAAGTCACGGGTTGATAGCTCCCCTTTTGAAAGGGAATCGAAAAGAAACCTACTTCCTTTCTCATTAATAATATAAGCATCTGCTCCTCTCAGAGCTTCAGTAAGTAAATTGGAATGGTCTGTACTGCCAATATTCAAAACAGTAGGATGAAACTGAACCCATGGCAGGTCTCCTGTTTTAACCCCGGCCCGTAGGGCAATTGCCAGTCCATCTCCAGTTGAATTTTGCGCATTGGTGGATCTGGGGAAAATCGAACTTAATCCACCTGTGGCCAAAATGACCGTCTGACTTGGGATCGTCATTTCCTGTGATAGGTCTTCCTGATAAACTATTACTCCTTTGCATTCTCCTTCCTCGACCCATAAATCCCTCACTGCACTATGTTCTATCAATTGGATATTGGGGTAATTTCTAAGCTTTGAAGCTACCTGCTGATGAATTATTTTGCCACTTTGGTCACCGTGATGAACAATCCGTGAGAAGCTATGACCACCCTCAAGACCTAAATTGAGTCGGCCGTCTTCAAACCTGTCCCAAGAAACACCCCACGAACTTAAATCTTGGATTACTTCCGGTGCCCTGGTTACTACTTCCCTTACAATTTTAGGATCGTTCAGGAAATGCCCTGCCTCTAATGTATCGCGGTAATGTGAGTCAAAACTATCTAGAGTAGATTGTACAGCCGCTAGGCCTCCTTGGGCAAAAAAAGTGGCACTACTTGATCCATCACTTTTGTCGATTAAAGTAATCTGGATGTCAGGGCGGAGTTCAGTTAAGTATATTGCCGATGTCATACCGGCAATTCCTTTTCCCACAATTAAAATTTCACTAGTCATCTTTAAGATAATTGTAGCATTTTCTGGATTGGTATCAATGCTAAACATTGAATCATTGGATCCAGAATGATTTCGTTACTTTCCGATTGCAAACAATCCATAACCTTTTGTATGGTGTTGACCTTCATAAAGGCACATTCGCTGCAGGCACACGTATTGTCTTCTTCTGTTGGGATGGGTATCAGGTATTTGTCAGGTGATAATTCCTTGATTTGATGGAGTATGCCGACTTCAGTACCAATTAGAAAAGTATCAGCCGGAGATTCGACGACATAGTTGATCAGGGCAGTAGTGGAGCCGATGAAATGCGCAATTTTCAGGATTTCGGATTTGGATTCAGGATGGGCGAGGATTTTTGCCGATGGATAGGATCGCACCAATTCTATCAATTTTTGGACAGAAAAAGCTTCATGTACCACACAAGCTCCTTCCCAAAGTACCATTTCCCGGCCGGTCTCCTTTATCAGGTACTCACCAAGGTTCCGGTCTGGAGCAAAAATGATTTTTTTGTCACTGGCTATGGAATTGATGATTTTCAATGCATTGGAAGAAGTGCAGATGTAGTCACTGAGGGCTTTGATCTCTGCACTACAGTTGATGTAGGAGACCAAGACATGTTCCGGATATTTTCTTTTCCATCTGATGAATTCTGTCAAAGGACAGGAATCAGCCAATGAGCAGCCCGCTTCCAGATCCGGGATTAGGACCTTGCAGTAGGGATTGAGGATTTTGGCTGTTTCGGCCATAAAATGTACCCCGCAAAAAACCAGAATTTCCGCATGGGATTCGGAGGCTTTCCGGGAGAGCTCCAGACTGTCACCCACATAGTCGGCTATCTGTTGTATTTCAGGTCTTTGGTAGTAATGGGCCAAAATCACAGCATTTTTTTGTGCTTTTAGAGTTATTAATTGGGACTGCAGGGGACTGAGATCCATGGTGAAATTTGGTTAGTGGTAGGATTGGGGGATGCTTGTTTTTTGTCGGAAAAGACTCCCTCTCAAATAGACGGTAAACCGGGATACAAAAGGAGCGTGGGGATTTTTGAATTCCAGAGACCTTTACTCCTTTTCGGTGAAGTGGCATGACGGAAAAGTTTCATTGATATAGGACAGCTTTCCATTTTCAGTAAGAATATGTTTTTCAAAATGGAGGATAAATATATCTTTTATTAAGGGTGTCACGAAACAGAAATGCAGATTTGTTTCGCTGAAACTGGATGATTTAGATCAGGTCAAACATTGATATAAATCACATTGGAAAAAAGGATAAAATAATCTTTTATTACCTAAAATTACATTGTCTTTTGTCTCTAACCATCGATGTCTATGGATCAGTATGTAATCAAACGCAATGGAGAATATGCTCCATTTATCCCATTTAAAATCGAAGATGCCTTGAAAAAAGGCTTTCAAAGTGTCCAGACAGAATACGATTCCGGAGTTTTCAAAGCCGTGATCCAAAAGGTGGAGACCAAAACAACCTGGGCGGTGGAGGAGATTCAGGATTTGATTGAAAAAGAACTTTACCGGGGCGGGCATTTTGAGGTCATGCGCTCATTTATGCTGTATCGGCATACCCGAAAGCTTCAGCGGGAGCATGTAGCCGGACTCAATGAGGATACCACTTATGTTGATAGCACCCAGACTATAGAGGAATACATCAGTCAATCTGACTGGAGAATCAACGCAAACGCAAATACGTCATATTCAAACGCTGGCCTCGTCAACAATGTAGCAGGTAAAATCATCGCCAACTACTGGCTGGACAAAGTGTACAGCAAAGAAGAGGGGCATGCCCACCGGAACGGCGATATTCATATTCACGATTTAGACTGCCTGACTGGCTATTGTGCGGGATGGAGTCTGAGAGGCCTGCTCAATGAAGGCTTCAACGGTGTGCGTGGCCGGGTAGAAAGCCGCCCTCCGGCGCATTTCAGGGAAGCTTTGGGTCAAATGGCCAACTTCCTAGGGATTCTTCAGAGTGAATGGGCTGGTGCTCAAGCCTTCAGCTCATTTGATACGTATCTGGGGCCATATGTATTTAAGGATTCCCTTTCCTACCAAGAAATTGAAAAAGCGATCCGTTCTTTTATTTATAATCTGAATGTTCCTGCCCGATGGGGTCAGTCTCCATTTACCAATGTGACGATAGATTGGGTGGTGCCGGATGACCTTAAAGATCAAATACCAACCAAAAACGACCTGCATCTTTTTAGGGGTATCGATTCGGATTTGCTGATGGAAAAGGCTGAAAAGCGAGGTGTGAACTATTTGGAAGAATTAACCTATAAGCACTTTCAGCCTGAAATGAACCTGATCAACAAGGCTTATTACACGATCATGACCGAGGGAGATGCCAACGGGCAGCCCTTTACTTTTCCCATTCCCACTGTTAACATCACCGAGGATTTTGACTGGTATGGACCCAACACAGACTTGCTTTTTGAAAATACTGCCAAAATCGGCTCGTCCTATTTCCAAAACTTTATCGGCAGCCAGTACACGTTTGATGAGAATGGCCAAAAGATCGAAAACCCGAATGCCTACAAGCCCAATGCCGTTCGGTCGATGTGTTGTCGGCTTCAGTTGGATCTCAGAGAATTACTCAAAAGAGGTAATGGCCTCTTCGGTAGTGCCGAAATGACCGGAAGTATCGGAGTGGTCACGATCAACATGGCGCGGTTGGGATATCTTTTTGCAGGAAATAAAACCGGGCTTTACGAGCGGCTCGATTATCTAATGCAGATCGCAAAATCTACATTGGAAGAGAAGCGGGTTTTTATCCAGGAAATGTATGACCGTGGACTTTACCCCTACACCAAGCGCTATCTGAAGCATTTCCGCAATCATTTCTCCACCATTGGGGTCAACGGGCTCAATGAGATGGTTCTGAATTTTACATATGGAGAGGAGGATATAACTGGGTATTTTGGTCAAAATCTGACTTCCGAACTCCTTGAACACATCCGCGGGAGGATGAAAGAGTTTCAGGGAGAAACTGGGAATCTCTACAACCTTGAAGCGACCCCAGCCGAAGGAACTACCTATCGGTTTGCCAAGGAAGATAAAAAGCGCTTCCCTGATATCATCCAGGCAGGGATGGGAGAAAATATCTATTACACTAATAGCTCCCAGATTCCGGTGGACTACACAGATGATCCCTTTGAGGCACTGATGCTGCAGGATGAACTCCAGACCAAATACACCGGAGGCACAGTCTTGCATTTGTACATGAGGGAAAAAATATCCTCGCCGGAAGCCTGTCGTCGATTGGTCAAGAAAGTCCTGTCCAACTTCAAGCTACCCTACATCACTGTGACGCCGGTATTCAGCATATGTCCAGTGCATGGCTACCTGAATGGCGAACATGAATATTGTCCTAAATGCGATGAAGCTCTTTTAATTGACTTAAACCAAAACCCAATTCACAATGCAGAAAACAATTGAACAAATCGAAACCAAAAGCTTACTTCAACTCAACGAAGAGAAGCGAACCAAATGTCTGGTCTATACCCGCGTAATGGGTTACCACCGACCTGTAGAAAGTTTTAACATAGGCAAAAAAGGTGAACACAAGCAGCGCACCCACTTCGCAGAGTAGTCTGGAAAAGGGGAGACCTGTGTTCAGTATCTCCCCTTTTACTTTGCTCGATTTCCCGGATCGTACGGCCTGCATCGTTTGGTTTGCCGGCTGCAACATGCGCTGCGGCTATTGCTACAATCCGGAGATTGTCCTCGGAAAGGGTAAGTTGGGTTGGGAGCCTGTCCGGGACTTTTTGCTTTCCCGGAGGAACCTGCTGGATGGGGTGGTATTTAGCGGCGGCGAATGTACAATTCATTCCCAACTAATCCCTTTTGCAAGGGAAGTGAAAGCCATGGGGTTTGAAGTTAAAATTGACACTAATGGCAGTCGACCCGAGGTGCTCCGCCAGTTGTTGGAAGAGAGATTGGTAGACTATATAGCATTGGATTTTAAGTCTATGGCTGATAATTACTGGAAAATTACCCGGTCAAATTTGTTTTTGGCTTTCGAAAAATCTCTCGAAATTCTCCTTGTTTCGTCTGTTCGATTTGAAGTTCGGACTACGGTACATGCAGCACTTTTATCCCATCAGGACTTAGATAAAATGGGAATTTGGCTCAGGGATAAGGGATATACCGGTAATTACTTCTTGCAGCACTTCAAGGGAGATAAAAAGACCCTAGGAGGAATGAGAGAATGTAGAAAAACTGATTACGAAATAGAATCATCAGTTTGGAGAAATTTAAGTTGATTGCCCCTTCGGCGTCCATTGATATAAGAATCAGCCTTTGACTGAGACGATTTCCCTGCGGTGTGCATACAATCAGAACTGTTTTTTTTTGAAAGTGTATTTCGTTAAAATATTCCATGGTCTATCAGTTGTTTAAGCATATACTTTCCTAATTAACAGATAGAATTATGTCTTACTATCAATCCAAAGTCTTGAAATATAAAGACTTGGCTTCTCTGAGAACCAAAGTAGAAGCAGGCGTAAAAGAAGAGGGTTTTGTTATTCTTACCGAAATCGACATTCAAGCGACTTTGAAAAAAAGCTGGATAAAGATTATCCGGGATATCTGATTTTGGGGGCTTGCAACCCTGTTTTTGCGGACAAGGTGCTCACTGCCGAACCGTAGATTGGGACACCTGTACTCTGTAATGTGACCGTCTGAGGACTTGGAGATCAGAATACGAAGTGTCTAACCGAGGTCTTGAAGCTGGAAGAATGAAATCCTGGGATTCCTCCTTTGGTCTTTGGGTTCATGGATAGTGGTTTTGATGGTTTTTCTTTCCTCTTATATTCTTTTCCTATTTCTTTGCCAGATCAAGAAAACTTATAGGATTTGAAATTCAATCACAAGCGTAAACTTATCGGATATTCCAATTTACTTGATCACCCGATCCGCATAAGTCCGTTTTTATTTAGTAGAGATTTTTTGCTTTGGGCATTGTTGGGTTTAGTAGGCGGAGGTATTGCCGGGCTTTATTGGATCACACTGGAATCCATGATTCACCTGTTGGAGGGAATTGGTGGCTGGATGATCGTACCGCTGATGACTTCTGCGGGGCTTTTGGCAGGGTTAGTTATTCATTGGATTGGAGATCCTGGTGAAATCCATCTGATGGTCAATAACATCCGATTCAACAAGGGGAAACTCAATCCCAAAAACAATCCATCGATGATTATTTCCTCGCTGATCTGTGTAGCAGCTGGAGGAAGTCTTGGCCCTGAAGCTCCTTTGGTTCAAGTAACGGGTTCGACGGGAACCTGGCTTGGAAAAATTTTTAGACTGAAAGGGGAAAAGCTGCGAACTTATAGTATTGCAGGTATGGCCGCGGGTTTCACTGCACTTTTTGGTGCACCCTTGGGAGGGAGTCTTTTTGCAGTAGAGATTTTGCATCATAAGCATATGCTTGAATATTACCGGGCAGTGATTCCTGCTTTGGTAGCCAGTTGTTTTAGTTACATTGTTTTTGCTTTGATTATCCATTTAGGTTTGGGGCCGATTTGGAACTTCCCTTCCTATAAATATGAAGGGATTTTTGACTTTGGTTATGCCTTTGGGATTGCAATTATTGCGGCTGCGGTAGCTTGGGTTTTTATTTACATAACCAAGGGCTGTAAGATGGTATTTGACAAAATATCACTACCAATCTATTTTAAAACCACATTGGGAGGCTTTATTCTTGGATGGATTGGCTTTGGTTTTCCTGTCACGCGATATTTTGGACACCATGAAATCAATGGATTAATTGAAATGGATCTCCAATGGATGGGGTTGTTGATGATTTTAGGAATGAAAATCTTGGCTATTTCCGTCACTGTTACCTCTGGCTGGAGAGGAGGGTTTATCATCCCCCTATTCTTTGTTGGGACATGTCTGGGGTTGCTGTTATGTGAGTTTTTTCCCTCCTTGAATCCGATCCTTACATGGGTAAGTTGCATGGCTGCTGTCAATGCCTGCGTCACCCGAACTCCTGTGAGTACGACGATTTTATTGAGTGTGCTCACAGGATTTGGACATTTTGTACCCATTTTGATCGCAAGCCTTACGGGGTATTTTCTTGCTCCGAAAGTTCCGTTCATCCATTCTCAACTAAAAAAAATTGAGTCTTAATTATAGATGACAGGACTCAATAGTGTCTTTTACTGTTTCAATTTAACTGACCTAACACCTTGAAAAAGCGCATTAAACGAGCGGTAAGAATTTCTCAATATATATTTTATAAAGAGACTCTGATTGATTTTCGGGAACAGTTTTGGTCCTTTGTAGGGGCTTTTGTAGGTGTGGGCGCTATCGCATTTTATCAAACCCACTTTTTGAGTAGGGAGGAAAATGTCTTTTTGATTGGATCGTTTGGTGCATCCTCGGTGTTGGTTTATGGAGCTATTCAAAGCCCTCTTTCTCAGCCCCGGAATTTGGTGGGAGGCCATTTGATTTCGGCGATAGCTGGAGTAGCTATGCACAAAGTATTTCCGGATTTTATTTGGCTGGCCGCTCCGTTGGCTGTGTCTTTTTCGATAATTTTGATGCAAATCACTAAGACACTCCATCCTCCCGGAGGTGCCACCGCCCTGATTGCTGTGATTGGTACGGAGAAAATAAAGGAAATAGGTTTTTGGTATGTGCTTTCACCAGTTCTTACCGGAAGTTTGATACTACTTTTTGTAGCTTTGATTTTTAACAACATGACCAAAAACCGGGTTTATCCTTCTAATTCAAGATTTACTCGATATATTAAGAGAAAGCGGCAGCTCGGGAAGAACACAGGTTTACTTAACTTAAGAAATCCAAAACATCCCGTGTGAGTTTATTTGCTTTTTTGCGTTACCCAAAAATTGTCTGAGTCATTTTCCACAAACTTCTCCCGAGTAGCATATTCTTTGATGGTTTCCAATTGCTCCGCTGAAGCTTTTTCCTGAATCACTTGGAAAAGCGTTCGCTCTTCAAACCGAATATGTCGCTCAAGTTCCTCTTCGATCTGACCTAAAGTTTTTTCCGGGTCTTCCCATGAGGAAAATAGCTTTCGCAGTCTTTTATGTTCACTCAATGCCTGCTTTAAAAGTGAGTCTTCTTCTGAAAGTATTGGGAAAATAACTTTTTCTTCTTCCTCAAAATGGGATTCCAAATAGTTCTCCCAAAACCATTGGGAATAGGTCCGCATCCGAGACGGTTCGATTCCGAGTTTGAAACCTTGTCTGATTTTCCAACAAAGCAAAAGCCCTTGGTGATGATCATGACTGAGGTGTTGTAGGGCAGGGTCACGTTTTAGGGGGGTGGATTTAGACATATTATGAGAAGTTGGAATGAGTGGAAATTATAAAATAGGGTGCACAGAAGAAGTGCGGTAATAGTTAATTTTTAAGTTAAACATTTCCGCCATTCGTTGTCCTTGCCACTTTGCCCTTTCGGCCTTTTCTCCGGCGAAATTTTCATCCACCGTCTCAAGGAATAACTTAATCCATTGCTCAAAGTGGGCTTTGTCCACGGGAAGATGGGCATGCGGAGTAAATGGACTGCCATAATACGTGTGTTCGTCCAATAAGACGGTCTGCCAAAATCGATACATTTTCTCCAAATGCTCAGGCCATCGCTCTTCGATGACTGCATTGAATATATCTTTCAGTATTTCGTCCTTTCGGACCTTTCCATAAAAGCTGTCGACCATAATTTTAATATGGTCCAGGGTGGTTATGTCAGGTTTGTTCATCAGAAGAAGGATTGATAATTATCTTGATTCCAGTACATAGTAAAATAGAAGAGTGCAAATCCGATAAATGAGATTGTAATCGCCCATACCCAAGCAGGGATTCCTTTCGGAGTCTCCGAACCGCGGATTAGGAAGAAATCATTGCGCTCGCTGCCGTAGGAGTTAATCGTGACAGAAACTTGATCAGTGACCACCTCTCCATCCTCAAGTCCAACGATAGAAATGGAGGGCCCATTTCGAACTTCGAAAGGCACGGTTTTCATTCCCTCTTTGCCAGAAGTGGACTGTGCCACGATTCGGAGTTGATGCTTGCCATCTGGGATTTTGGTGGTGTCCAGTACGAACTTTACAGGCGGGCTGAATTCGGCAAATGGTACCGAATCCTCGTCGAGGAATACACGGATTTTCCGATTATCTATCATGACTCCGAATGTTGGTTTAGGATAATATTTTTGATGTGCTTGGGATTTTGTTCACCTGGTTTGAGCAAGTATTTCAGACTATAAACCAGTGTGAGCAACACGATAATTACTGAGACTCCGATGATGTAGTAGTCACTTTCTGCCTGTGGACCAGTACCATGACTGATGTCCTGAAGCAATTTAGGCTGGTTTCTTTGGCAGACATCGCAGGCTATTGCTGGAATCACTGAAATGAAGAATAGCAAGAATGAAATTAAAGCTTTGTTCACGATTTCCAGTAGTTATTTGCCATGGCAATGGTCTGAAATTCTACCGCAATGATTTGTGCCGATGCGATCAGCTGTGCAGTGTCTTCAGCATAATTTGCCCTCAGTGCTTTTCTCTTTTCCGCGTCCGTTTGGATAGCTGCGATGGACTTTCTAGCCAATTTGATTGCCAATTCCCGGCCTTCCTGTGGAGTGGCGGTGATGAGGGATTCGAGGTATATCTCTGAATTTTGCATGGGTTTATGGGTTTTGGTTTTGGATGAATTTTCGGATTTCACTTACCTGCTCCGGAGAAATTGCTGGAGCTTTGTTTCCCCAACTGCTACGCTCATGGTTAGCAATGGCGGCGATCTCTTCATCGGTAAGCAAGTCAGCAAATCCAGGCATAGCTCCGTATTCGGGGCGAGCGTCATAACCGGATAGCATTATTTGAATTAGAGTATTGGGGTCTGGATCGTTGACGATTTTGCTTCCTGCCAAAGGCGGGAATGCACCAGGAATTCCATCCCCAGTAGGCTGGTGGCAGGCTGCGCAGGTTCCTGCATATAACTGTATGCCATCCAATTCAAGTGATTTTTCTCCCGAAGATTGCCCTTTCTTCTCGCGGGTGGAAGGGATAAAGTCCGGTCCAAGATCCTGTCCAATATCCATCTGTACCAAGGACTGCAGGTAGGTCACCAGTGCCAAAGTTTCCGGTTTAGCTACAAGCTTATGTTCAGGGTTTTTTAGGAGATCGGCAGAAACGGGTACTAGCACATCCTTTTTAGTGACCATTGCAGGGGATTTTTCTTCGAAAAGCCAAGGATAGCTTGGCATGATGGATTCACCGACCACTATTCGGGGATTGTAAAGGTGCAGGAGATGCCATTCTATTCCAGGTTGCCTTTTTCCAACTTCAGTAAGATCAGGTCCGGTCCGCTCACTTCCCAGAAGAGAAGGAGATTGTCTCCAAAGATCCATCCGTTGTTTGCTAAAATAATAATCCGAAGCCAAAGAGGGCCGCTGACCCCAAACTTGATCCATTTCAATATTCCTGACCTGCTGGGTGTGGCAAGACATGCAGTTTTCAGATACATAGACATGAAGACCTTTCAGCTCCTCAGAGCTCAGTTCTTCCATGCCTGGCAAGGGTTTTACATCCTGCATTTGAAGAGCCGGGATGATGGCAATGCCCATGCTCAGCAGAATAAATCCCAGAGCGGCCGTTCCAACAAGGAGTCTATGGTTTTTATGAAAATTAAACATGATCCGGTTGGTTAGGGGTTAGCTGAAATGATTGAGATGTAACTTTTGCCGGATCGACATTTCCCTTTTTTGCCATCTGATAAAAATTATAGGCAAAAACCAAGTGGGAGACCAACATCAACGACCCTCCGACTGCTCTCCAAACCCAATAGGGCTGCATTAAAATGACGGAATTGATGAATGGTTCCCCTTCTATCCAGCTGATACCTCGTAGTGTTCCTCCTGCCATCAGTGAAACCATATAAGCAAATAGCCCTATAAAAGCCAGCCAAAAGTGGATGCCAACTCCCAATGCTGGAGGCTCTTTTCCGGTGATTTTTGGTAAAATCGCATAAATACAAGCCCAAAGAATAAAGGTGATGATTCCATACATGGTCATGTGGGAGTGGGCCACATTGAAGTCCGTAAAGTGCCAAAGAAAATTAGTCAGTCTAAATGCCTGTAAACTCCCTTGGGCAGAACCCACAAAGTAAAAAACCACACCAACCAAGAAAAATGGCAATACATAACTTTTGGAAATGGCACTCCCGCTACCTTTCATAGTCATCAGGAAATTGGTGGTTCCGGCAATGACCGGGATCAGCATGCCTGCGCTAAATACGATTGCAACCGTCTGAAGCCACCAAGGCAAAGGGCTGAAGACAAAATGGTGCGTGCCGATCATCGTGTAGAAAAGCATCTGCGTCCAAAAGGCCAACACGCCCAAAGAATAGGAATAAATCGGCGTGTTGAGCGAAGTTGGAAGGTAATAATAGACCAATCCAAGAGTGAAGGTCATGAACCACATGCCCACTCCTTGGTGCATGTAGTAACCTTGGATCACTGTCTCTCCGAGGCCATCTTGATAGCTTGGCAAATACCCGATAATCACCAATGTGATGGTCCACGCCAGGCCACCTAAAAGGTACCAATTGGAAATATAGATTTCGGAGATCTTACGGTCTGCTACCGTTTTATAGTAATTGTAAAAGGTTAAGATCATCCCGACAGCAAAGAGTAAAGCCACAGGCCATATGTATTCCCGGTATTCCCCACCACCATTATTTACCCCGCTCATGAGAAGGAAATTGCCCAGTAATACGGCTGAATTCATTAGAATCCAAGCGATTTTCGCGATGCTGTAGCTAAAAATGCTTGTGTTGGAAGTTCGGGAAATTACAAAATAGCCTAAGCCTACCATTGTCAAAGAGGCCCAGCCCCAGAATACGGTATTCGTGTGGACCGGGCGAAGTCGACCGAAGGAAAGCCAAGAGATTTGATCCAACTCTGGCCAGATGAATTTCATACCTACATACTGACCGACCAACGTGCCGAAAACCAACCAAAATACCGAGGCGCCCAAATACCAGATCATCAGGCTTCGGAGCGGTTGAGGGGTGTCTAGGTGAAGAGTTTCCCGCTTTTTTTCATTGACCAGAGGGTTTTCTGGGTCATGGTTGACTTTAGTAATCAACCCGAGGCTATCCTCTGAAGGGGTTTGACCTGAGAGTTCCTTTCCTGAAAGCTGGTAGGTTTTGGCAGCTTTTCGCTTTTCCAAAACCCAGTCTAAGTCTTCATCATCCCAATTCACCATTTCGGATCTCAAAGATTCCTTGTTTCGGGATTCTGATTTGTTCTTGAGGTGGTGAAGTAATGCCGAAAGGCGTGAACCGATGATGAGAATGGCGACAAAAGACACCAAGGCAATAAGTAGGGCCGTGCCGATAATTCCGGGACTGGACCACCATTGACCAATCTCTGGATTGGGGACGGTTTGGGCCTGTACTTTGAAAATTAATAAGGCAAAGAATGTTATAAATAAAGCAGTGTGTTTCATAATTAGGCACTTATAGATTTTGTCACTTTTTGAGAATGTGATTTTGAATCTATTTGCGACTTTTTTATCGGAAATAGAATCAAAAAAAAGGAGTTATCTAACCAAAATTGTTTGGCCAGATTTGATCCCGTTCGCCAATTCTATCAAAGTGGTTGTTTCCAGTGTTTTTTTTAATTCGGCTCTGATTTTTACAAATTTCTTATGCATAGGACAGGGTTTTTGGGCACTGCATTCCTTTAGGCCTAATCCACAACCAGAGAATATATTGTCTCCATCGATGGCAGAAACGATTTGGATTACCGTTGTGGATTCAATTTGATCGGGGCGGATAAAGAAGCCTCCGTATGGACCTTTCAGGGATTCGATGAGTCCATTTTTTGCCAATTCGCCTAATATTTTTGCAGTGAAAGCTTCGGGTGAACCTACCTTCTCTACGATATCTCCCATTTTGACCCTTTCCCCCTGTAGGGATTTAGTGGCCACATAGATCATGGCTTTGATACCGTATTCACAAGCTTTGGAAAACATAAAAAGGAGTTGTTGAAAGCAAAAATATGACAAAAATCATTTACGACCTATTTATCGGAAATAAAAAGTATGATCCCACCCTTAACAGTTTTGATTTGAACTGACCTCAGCTAAAATAACAGAAAAAAGGCAGGTCCAAAGAATCTGCCTTTTATGACCTTCACTATGTATGTTTAGAATTAGCTTAATTCCAAGTGGAGAATTTTCGGAAACATTTTGACTTCGGATTTGATCGAATGGGAGATCAGGCAGGCTTTTTCTGATTTTTCCAATACTTTCAATCCACTTTCTTTTTTTTCATTGGGACCTAGCGTCAATTCTGGAAACAGATGAATCTCTGTCATTATCCATTTTCCGTCAACCTTGGCCAATTTTCCGGTCGCCTTGCATGTGAAATTTTTGAATTTGAGATTGGAATGTTCAGCAACGGCAAGAAACGTTGTCATCAGACAAGAGCTTACTGCGGCTGTGAACAAGTGCTCGGGGGACCAGATACCGGGTATCCCGTTTGGGAATTCCGGTGGAGTGGCACATTCGATGAGGGTTTCCAGTTCTGGACTGCTCAGCTGTCCAATTCGACCGTGGTTCCAGTCCAGGTCGACTGTGTAGTCATGTGTGGGTTGATGCATAATAAGGGATTGATTTAATAAACTTCGACTTCTTGGTGTTTTGGTGATATTGGATTTATGGTAAGATCTTGCTTCGATTTAAGATGACGGGCGCTTTTGAGTACCATCCAGGTCAAGGGTAAAACCCCGCCGAGCAGAAACACCGATCCCCCGACTATTCTCAGCCAAGTCATGGTCTGAAAGGGAGCGCTTTGAATAAATTCCTGAGACCGGGCAAACCAGTAGCCCTGATCCATGACGGTAAAAAGCTGGTGAATTCCGGCAGGGAATAGGTCCAAAATCACCATCAGCGCCAGACCGGAATTGATGGACCAAAATGAAAGCTTGACCAATCGTGGGTTCCAAGTTTCTGGATTGACGAGAAATCGCAGTGCGAAGAGGATTCCCGCAATGGAAAGATTGCCATAAACTCCCATCAGGGCGGCGTGTCCATGGTTCACAGTCAGATAAGTGCCATGTTCGTAATAGTTGGCAATGGGAAGATTGATGATCAACCCAAAAACACCGGCGCCGAAGAAATTCCAAAAATTGACCCCAAGCAGATACAAAAACACTCCGGGCATGGCAAAGAGAGAAGACCTGCCATTTTCAGTTGTTTTTTTGGCCAAAATTTTGGGCATGCGCTGCATTCGCCAAGCTTCCAAAGTCAGTAAAATCAAGGGTACGACCTGAAGCGTGGAAAAGACCGAGCCCAAGGCTAAAGTGCCTACTGGCTTGGCGTTCCAGTAGAAATTATGGGAAATGCCCAATAAGCCTGAACCCAAAAACAACAAGGTTGCGAGGTAGACCACTTTAGTCACTGCCTGCCGATTGACCAAGCCCATCATTACCATTATGTAGCCCACAATGATCGTGGTGAATACCTCAAAGAAGGCTTCCACCCACATGTGCACTACCATCCATCTCCAAAAGTCCGCTACCACAAAGTTGGTCTCCGGACTGGCAACGAAGCCGGATACCAGCAAAATCAAAATACAAACCACCGCATAGACCAGCCAGTTGGGGAGTTCCCAAGGTTTGGCTTTGGTCATCACGCCTTTAAGACCCCGATAGACAATCACTGCCCATAGGGCAAAGACCGCGAGAAGCATGTATTGATACAGTCTTCCCAACTCCACAAATTCCCAACCTTGATGACCCAGCCATCTGGAGAGGTTGCCCAGCATGCCCATAGGGCCCATGTAAATGCCTACTAACGAACCGGCAACCAAAACAAAGAAGATGGCGAAAAGCAAATTGATGAGTTGAACTTGACCTTTGGGCTCGCCTTTGGCCAAGAGGGGAAGGATAAAAAAGGAAATGCCCACCCAACAAGCTGAAATCCAATACAAGGAAATCTGCACATGCCAGCTGCGGGAAATAGTCACCGGCAACAAAGCTTGAAGATCAAAACCAAAGAAAGTTGTGAATCCCACAAAATCATGAACTGTGAGAACACCGGCCAGTACCTGTACCAAAAACAACAGAATGGCGACATAGAAAAACTTAAAGGTCGTCCGTTGAGTGGGAGTGGGTCGGAAGGTTCTTACTTTTTCCTCCGTCACCATTTCTGAGGCTCCTTTGGCATAGTATTGCTCAGTCAGCTGCTCAAATTGACCATAATAGTACATCACTGCTCCCAGTCCCAGCACCAGTCCAAACAATCCCAAGATACTCCACAGCATCGTGGAAGCGGTAGGGGTATTACCAGCTTCAGGGTCAAAGGGCCAGTTGTGGGTGTAGCTGTACGATTCTCCCGGTCGGGATACGCTGCATACCCAAGCCCCCCAATAGAAAAATTTACTCAGTTGCTCGATTTCTTTCGGGTCTGTCAGATATCCGGAAGGTTTGAAGGCTTCATGAAATTCAGGATCTCGAAAAACGCACTGATAAAAGGTATTGATCTCACTGACTGCAAATGTTTGAGCATCGCTCAAAATATTTTGGTTGGTTTCCTTCAAATAGCGGTTTTCCTTGATTTCCTGTTTGACCAGTTCCTCAATACCAGCTATGGCAAGTGGATTTGGTTCGGTGGGGGATTGCACCTTATAAAATTCTTTCATGGACTCGGCCATTTCGTGCAGGGTTTGGGCGGTAAAGTCTGGTCCGCGCAGTGCCCCGTCGCCAAACATGCTTCCGTATTCCATCAGTGCATAGCGGTGAAAAACCTCCTGACCGGCCAAAATATCAGCCTTTGAAATCATCACATTGCCCTCTGAATCGACGTAATCGGGGATCGGAGGGGCCTCGTTGTAGGTCTGAAGGCCTATGAAAATCAGGCCGCTGATACTCACGGTGAAGATCAGGAGAAAGGGAAGCCACCAGTTTTTGGGCTTCATCAAATAGGTTAGGAAGCTGGGTTCTGTCTTCATGGATGGATAAATGGTTATTTCATATTTAAGACTATTTATTCTTAATTAAGGGTAAAAAAATATCATTCATCCAGCCGGACTTCCTGGGTTCGGATTTTCTCGCCCAAAGTGGCCAAGCTGGTTTCGGCAAAGTTGTGCTGAAGTTGGGTTTTTACCTCTTTCCAGAATTCATGGACAGGGCAGGGTTTGGCTGAGCCGCAATGCGGCAATCCGATCAAGCATTTGTCAAAGTAATCATCCCCTTCCAAGGCTTTGATCACGTCGATCAGCATGATTTCCTCAGCAGGTTTAGCTAAGGCGATTCCTCCTGCAGGACCTCGATAGGAAATGAGAATTCCCCTCTCAGTGAGTTCGCGGAAAATTTTTGTCACAAAATGAAAGGACAATCCCAGCTCTTCAGAAATATCCCTGATGCTTAAATACTGATTTTTCGGTGGATAAGCTACCAGGTAAAGCAAGGCACGTATACCGTATTTTCCGACTTGGGAGAGGGCTTTCAAATCTAATTCAGAGTATTAAGTCTGAAATAAAAACAAATTATTTTTCAATTCAAAATCAAAGAAAAAATTGAAGGTCTGGATTTATGATTTTTATGTGTTTCACTTATAAGTAAGTGGTGGCAGCCTTAAAAATGTCTATCTCATAACGGTAAAAAGAATGATGGGTTCGGACAGGAAAACCATGGCTCAATCTGGAATTGGCAGTTTGACGACCAAAATCTAATGCAAATTCTCACCAGGTTGAGTTTCTTAAGATCTAAAATGGATACCCAGCTATCCGAGTTAAACCATTTTTAGGGAGCGAAGGGGCGATTTGCTCCAATAAGTTTTCCTTTTTTACTGCCAGCCAGCACGTTGTTGTGGCTGTATTTTCCGATGAACCATGGGAAGACCCTGGTAAGGTTAGTCATGCAATTTTTGCCCTGACCAAGTTCTGACAGAAGGATTGAAATATGAGGGATCCAAGAGCCAGTTAGTACAGGGTTAGGCTGATTTTGACGGCGACTTTTTCTATTGTGATCGGAATGATGCCGATTGAGATGGCTGGCAGAACTGCAAGTGGGTGGAAAAATGAATTAGACCTGGTAATTATCGTAGGCTTATTGTCATCCCGGATTCTGACAGTTTATCAAGCTCCCGTTATATATTATTCTTTCGAAAATCTGAAAATGTAATTGACCTGAAAAGGAAAACCTGTGAAAATGATTTGATCCAGATTTAAGCCACATAAGAAATCAGCTTCCACAATAATAAGGGACTAATATAGACTTATGATAAGCCTCCATTTTCTTAGAAAACTGGAGGCTATTTTTTTAATCAATAAGATTAAAAAAAAATAATAAAAGATATTTTTATCCTTTAATATTTTTATTTACATTTGAGCATCTTCTAAACAAAAGAGATGTTTTCCAAAGCCTGTAAATATGCGATTAATGCGATGATCTACATCTCGACCTTGCCGGAAGGAAGCGATAGAGTAGGATTGAAGGAAATTTCAAAGTCAATCAATTCCCCGGAAGCATTTACTGCAAAGATCTTACAGGTATTAGTTCGGGAAGATCTCCTCACCTCTATAAAAGGCCCCAACGGTGGGTTTGAGATACATGAGGAGGGAAGGAAAACGCAATTGTATCGGATCGTACAAGTAATTGACGGGGATCAAATCTTCACGGGTTGTGCTTTAGGTCTTGAAAAATGCTCAGAAGACCACCCTTGCGCCGTTCACAATAAATTCAAAGCTATCCGTGAACATCTTGCCGGAATGATGATGACTACATCCCTTGAGGATATGGCGAAAGGAATACAGAAGGGGACTAATTTCTTAAAAATTTAAAAATTTTCAATTTATAAAGGATAAAACTATCTTAAATATGATGAGCAAGATCGCAGAAAAAAAAGTAGGAAGCATCGTGGCGGAAAATTTCCGCACTGCAAAAATCTTCACCGATTATGGAATTGATTTCTGCTGCAAGGGAGGAATCAAGCTAAGTGATGCCTGTGAAAAGAAAGGGGTGGATTTAGATAAAATCTCAGCCGACCTAGAACAAGCAGTGAAGCAGCAGGATGAAAAGCATTATCAGGATTTTGGGATGACTGATCTGGTCGATCACATTGTCAATGTCCACCATAACTATGTGGAAACCACCATTCCCTCGCTGAAATTCTATGTGGAAAAAATCGCGAAAGTCCATGGCGATAACCATCCAGAGCTTTTGGAGATCAGGGATGAGTTTTTAAATACAGCCGGTGCATTGACTTCCCATATGAAAAAGGAAGAATTTGTACTTTTTCCTTACATCAAAGCCATGGAGTCTGCAAAGAAGAACAATTTCCCACTTTCCCCGGCACACTTTGGAAGTATTGAAAACCCAATCGCCATGATGGAAGAAGAGCATGAAACAGAGGGTGACCGCTTCAGAAAGATCTCCGAATTGAGCAACGCCTATACGCCTCCTGCAGATGCTTGTCAGACGTACAAGGTCGCTTTTGCTATGCTTCAGGAGTTTGAAAAAGACCTGCATACGCATATCCATCTGGAAAACAACATCCTTTTTCCGGAGGCCAGAGAAGTGTTTAACAGTCTGAATTCCTGATCCATGATCACCCAAAATCCAATATCGTCCATCTTCTCTTTTTCTTCCAGGGTTCAATTCCGTCAGAATTGGATGAGATGGGCGTTTGGATTTTTCTTTCTGGCTGTTTGTCTGGGATTGGTGATGAGGTCATACCACGTAGTTGAGATTCCTTATTTTGAGTACCGAAATATCCTCCATACGCACTCACACCTTGCCATGCTGGGTTGGGGACACTTAATGCTCGTTGCAGGGATGGTTTTTGGCCTTGTGAAAGAACAAGACCAAATCAAGGATTACAAGTGGCTTTTCCTCGGGACTGTGATCGCGCTTTTGGGCATGCTGTTTTCCTTCCCATTTCAGGGATACGGACCGATCAGCATCAGCTTTTCTACACTTCATATGTTGATTTCCTATGGATTTGCTTACAAGCTTCTTAAAGTAATCCGGTCAGGTGAAAATACCCCAGCCACTCGTATGATTCGTCTTGCGATATGGTTTATGGTGATTTCCACGTTGGGGCTTTGGGCAGTTGGGCCCATATCCGCGACACTGGGCAGGATGCATGAACTTTACTTTATGACGGTTCAGTGGTTTATTCACTTCCAGCTGAATGGCTGGTTTGTGTTGGGAGCACTCGGCTTGATCCTGCTTTATTTCGAAGAACTAGGATTCCAAATCCCTTGGCCTACCTATCAGGAATGGATACTGTCGATCTCTGTGGTTATGACTTTTATGCTTGCTGTAACCTGGGCTGCACCGAAACCGATCTTCTTTCAAATCAATGGTATGGCGGTGATTATCCAGTTGATTGCCTATTTCTGGATTTTGAAGTCAGTATTCAATTTGGTTAAAACTGATAAACTCAAGGGGATTGCCAGAGTGCTTTTGATTTTGGCCCTATTAAGCCTGATGGCAAAAGCGATTCTCCAGGGACTACTGGTATTTCCTTCTATAGCAGTGATTTCCTATTCTATCCGAATCTATGTTATCGGGTTTCTTCATCTGGTTTTACTGGGCGTAATGACCATGGGGGTTTCAGCTGTGGCAATAGCCCGAGGCTGGATCAATGAACTCCCAATCAGCAAAACGGGGTGGATTCTTCTGATCGCGGGTTTTGTGCTCACTGAGGTTTTACTCTTTTTACAAGGCACCCTGGTTTGGTTGGAAATGGGCTTTTTACCCGGATACAACTTTTGGCTTTTTATCGCTTCCTGCCTTTTTCCACTCAGTCTTGCCTTCATTATGGCGGGCTTACGTTTCACTGAATTTCCCGAACAAGCTATATCAAATCCTACAATCAAATTACAAAAACAAATCAATCCTGAGATTATGAAAAAATCCCTGATTTTGTCAATGGGTATCCTGGGGATACTCCTGACTTCATGTGGTGGAGGAAGTACTGAAGGCGAAAGCTCTGCTGCCTCGGACGCTTCTCCCAAAGAAGAAGTAAAAGCCGATCCAAAGGGAATCGGAGAATTCAAATCGGTCGAAATCGGCGAAGGTATCGATGAGACATTGGCTGCCTCGGGCAAAGCAATAGTGGACATGAAGTGTACTGCTTGCCATCAGTTAAATGACAAAAGGCTGGTAGGTCCCGGTTTTCAAGGAGTCACTTCCAGGAGAGAGCCGGAATGGATCATGAATATGATTACCAATGTGGATGTAATGCTGGATAATGATCCACAGGCTCAGGCGCTTTTGGAAGAATGCCTGACCCGTATGCCCAATCAAAATATTTCCGCTGATGAAGCCCGTAGCATATTGGAATTTATGAGGAAAAATGATCTCGAAAAGGCGGGAATATAGGTTCTAACACATACTTAACCCAGTTTTTAAAATTGTAAACAAATGAAAAAAAATGTATGGCTACTTGCAGCAGGCTTGATTGCCGTTGCTTTAGCACCAAGTTGTAAACCTAAGGGCGCGCAAAGTGCAATCTCAGGCGATGCAGCTTCTAAAGTGTATGTGGCTCCAGGAGAGCATGATGAATTCTACAACATCGTATCTGGAGGTTTTAATGGACAGATTTCAGTTGTCGGGTTGCCTTCAGGCAGAGTATTGAAGGTTCTTCCTGTCTTTTCTGTTCATCCGGAAAATGGATGGGGATATTCTGAAGAGACCAAACCCATGCTTAATACCTCTCTTGGCTTCGTTCCTTGGGATGACCTGCATCACATTGCTGTTTCAACCACCAATGCGGAGCATGATGCAAGATGGGTTTTTGCTAATGCCAACAATACTCCAAGAATTGCGCGGATCGATTTGACCACTTTCAAGACGGTTGAGATCATTGAGATTCCTAATTCAGCAGGTAATCACTCCTCACCATTCATTACCCAAAATACCGAGTATGTGGTGGCGGGAACCCGATTCTCCGTGCCCACAGGAGATAATACGGATGTTTCGATTGATTCGTACAAAGAAAATTTCAAAGGCCATATTTCATTCATTGGAGTGGATAAGGAATCCGGTGAAATGAACCTATCATTCCAAATTGAGGCGCCACCATTTAATTTTGACTTGGCCCGGGCCGGCAAAAACAAATCTCACGGCTGGTTCTTCTTTTCCACTTACAATACCGAGATGGCCCATACACTTTTGGAAGTGAATGCTTCCCAAAAGGACAAAGATTATATCATGGCAGTGAATTGGAAGAAGGCTGAGGAGTACATAAAGGCAGGTGAGGGAACCAGGAAAAAAGCCAACTATGTACACAACACATGGAATGAGGAGACTCATACAGCTACTTCCACTATGATGGAAGACGTACTTGTGTTGGATCCAAAAATCCTGAAGGACATTGTGTATTTCATCCCTTGTCCCAAGTCACCACACGGAACTGACACAGACCCAACCGGTGAATACATTATCGGTAGCGGTAAGCTTGCGGCAATCATCCCGGTTTTCTCTTTTACCAAAATGCTTGCGGCAATCGAAAACAAGGACTTCGAAGGGACACTCGATGGAATGCCTGTCCTGAAATATGAATCAGTGCTCCATGGAGAAGTAGAGAAGCCAGGTCTTGGCCCACTTCACACAGAATTTGACGGTAAAGGAAATGCGTACACTTCCATGTTTGTGTCTTCTGAAATCGTAAAGTGGAATATCGAAACCCTTGAGGTTTTGGACAGGGTTCCTACTTATTATTCTGTGGGTCACTTGAGCATCCCGGGCGGGCCAACTGGCAAGCCTCACGGAAAGTACATGGTCGCTTACAACAAGATCACCAAAGACCGCTACTTGCCGACTGGACCTGAACTGGCGCACTCTGCACAGCTTTATGATATTTCCGGTGATAAAATGCAGCTTTTGCTCGACTTCCCGACAATCGGTGAACCACACTATGCAGAAGCATTCCCTGCAAGTCTGATTAAAGACAAGCAGGTTAAATTCTTCAAGATTGAGGAAAATAAGCACCCACATGCATTGAAAGGCATCAATGATGCGCGAGTGGAGCGTGAAGGCAATCAGGTTCACATCTATATGACTTCGATCCGATCCAATTTCAGGCCTGACAATATTGAAGGAGTACAAGTTGGGGATGAGGTTTATTTCCACGTGACAAACCTTGAGCAGGACTGGGATGTTCCCCATGGATTTGCAATCAAAGGCGCCAATACCGCCGAATTGCTGATCATGCCAGGAGAGACTTCTACGCTGAAATGGGTGCCGGACAGAGCAGGTATTTTCCCGTTCTATTGTACAGACTTCTGTTCAGCACTGCACCAGGAAATGCAAGGCTACCTGCGGGTATCACCCAAGGGATCGAGCAACGAAGTTAAATATTCCACAGGAGAAGTTGAGTGATCACCCAAACCCTACCGTCGACTCCACCTGGGTCGACGGTTATTTACACCTTCAATCATGCAATCGATCAGCACATCCAACAGAACTCTGATTTTACTTTCAGCCCTTCTTATCATTCCGGCTTATTTCATGCCGCTTTGGCAGATCAGCCTGTGGGCTCCTCAATACCCTGAGGGACTCAACATGAAGATTTGGATTGATCACCTGAGCGGAAATGTGGATCAGATCAACGGGGTAAACCATTACATCGGAATGAGACATATCGGAAATGAAATGTTTCCAGAATTTACCTTCCTGATCTATGTGATCGGGGCATTGATTGCCCTAGGAGTTATTGCTTTTCTGATTGGAAAAAGATGGAGTCTCTATGCTTTTTTTGGTCTGATGTCACTCTTCGGGATGGCAGTATTGGCAGATATGTACCGCTGGGGATATCAATACGGTCACAACCTTGATCCCAAAGCAGCCATAAAAGTGGAAGGGATGAGTTATCAGCCACCCCTGATCGGATACAAAGAGTTGTTGAATTTTCTGGCTTATTCCGGACCGGATACAGGAAGTTGGATATTAATCGGCGGAGTGGTTTTACTCATCATTGCAATTGTGAGAGATCGAATGGGGAAAAAAACTCAGATAGCTTAACCTTTAAAATTCAGAAAACTATGCAACGCTACCTTTCAATATTTTCAATAGTGATCTTTTTGACATCATGTTCAGCGGATCCAAGACCGATCGCATACGGTGAAGATGCTTGCCATCATTGCAAAATGAAACTAATGGATCCTAAATTCGGGGCTGAAATGGTCACTGAGAAAGGCAAAGTTTTCATCTTCGATGATGTCAACTGCATGCTGCAATACATGGATTCAGAGGATGGAAAAGGCCAACTATACAAGCACGTTCTCGTGACCGATTACCTGAATCCAGGTGTCCTCCTAGATGCAAACTTCGCCTTTTATCTTAAGTCCGAGGAATTCAAAACTCCCATGGCAAGTAACATCGTGGCCTTTCCGGATTATGATCTTTTAAAGGAATACAAATATAAATCAGGAGGAGTGTACCTCGCATGGGGAGAGCTTACCACACAGTTTAAATAACCTGTTTCGCAGATGAAATCATGAAATCGAGCATGACCATAATGTCATACACTTGGGATAATTACCAGAAATGCCAGATTCCAGGTGGCCGATTAAAATCAAATATTATCACATGAAAACTTTAGCCCTTATCTTCTTTTTTCTTTGCCTGATTGGGACACCTGAAGTACTGTCGGCAGCCATCAGAATTGCTCCCGGTCAATCGATTCAGGAAGCAGTGGATGGTGCCTCGGCAGGAGATACTTTGATTATTTCCGAAGGAACTTACAAGCAATTCGGGATCATTATCCGAAAACCATTGATACTGATCGGAGAGAATTACCCTGTTATCGATGCAGATTTCAAAGGAAATATCCTGATCGTCGCTACTTCAAACCTGACTGTTCAGGGTTTGAAATTGATCAATACGGGTAGATCGAATATGGATGATTCAGCCGCGATCAAGTTCTTCGATTCCAAGGATTGTATCATCCGGGACAACATTTTGGAGAATACCTACTTCGGACTTCATTTTTCCAATTCCTCCCAGATGACCATTATCAACAATAAAATCACAGCTTCGGCTATTAGGGAATTTGAAGTTGGAAATGGCATTCACCTTTGGAAGTGCAAAAATTCCTTTATCGGAAATAATGAGGTTTCCGGCCATAGAGATGGCATTTATCTGGAGTTTGTGACTCATACACAAGCGAAAGGAAACGTAGTGGAGAATAATATGCGCTATGGATTGCACTTTATGTTTTCGCACGACAACAGCTATATCCGAAATACTTTTCGTAAAAATGGCGCCGGAGTCGCTGTCATGTACACTAAAAATGTCCTGATGAAAGAAAACAGATTCGAAGAAAACTGGGGTTCCAGTGCGTATGGAATCTTGCTGAAAGACATCAGCGACAGTGAGATTATCGGAAATGTTTTCCTGAAAAACACCATTGGAATCTACATGGAAGGCAGTAGCAGAATTGAGTTTACCAATAATACATTCCGCGAAAATGGCTGGGCACTCAAGCTCATGGCGAGTTGCGACCAAAACACATTTAAAGCAAATAATTTCACCCAAAACACCTTCGATATCAGTACAAATGGCTCACTGGTTCTAAATACGTTGACTGAAAACTATTGGGATAAATATGAGGGCTATGACTTGGATCGGGATAAGGTCGGGGATATTGGCTATCGCCCTGTTAATCTCTACAGCGTGATTGTGGAAAAAATCCCGGCGGCAGTCATCCTTTGGAGGAGTTTCATGGTGACTCTTTTGGATAGGATGGAGAAAATCATCCCAACACTTACACCAGATGAAATGATTGATGAATCCCCAAAAATGAGACCTTATGATTTCGGTTAAAAATATATCCAAGAAGTTTGGCAAACTGCAAGTGCTGAAAAATTTCAATCTGGAATTTCAGCTTGGAAACAGCTACGCTTTGATGGGACCAAACGGAAGTGGAAAAACTACCATAATCAAAACTATCCTGGGAATGGTAATGCCGGACAGTGGTGAAATCTTGGTGAAAGGTAACTCCATAGAGAGAAGCCATTCCTATCGACAAGAAATCGGATACATGCCACAAATTGGTAGATACCCATCAAACATGAAGATAGGACAGCTTTTTTCCATGATGAAAGATATGCGTCCTGAGATCAAAAATTACGATATGGATTTGGTTGAGGCATTTAAGCTCGATCAAATGAAGGATAAAGCGATGGGCACACTTTCCGGCGGTACCCGTCAAAAAGTGAGTGCGGCTTTGGCTTTTTTGTTTACTCCGGATATTCTGATTTTGGATGAACCAACAGCAGGACTTGATCCGATTGCGGTGGAGATTCTAAAAGCAAAAATAAAAAAAGAGCGAATCTCAGGAAAGCTGATTTTGATCACCTCTCATATCATGAGCGATCTGGAGGAACTCACCAATCAGGCGGTTTATATTTTCGAAGGAGAGGTCTATTTCAATGACACCATTGAAAGCCTCAAAGAGTTAACCGGGGAAGACAGATTCTCACCGGCCATTGCCAAACTGATGCAATGGACATTAAAGAAAAAGACAACTAAACCGGAAATGAGCCATGTTGAAACTACTTAAATACGCCCTTTACGATATTCTGAAATCGCGTTTTGCGATGATATACACCTTGTTTATGATCTTGGTAGCCGTATCTATTTACCAGGTCTCGGATGATCTCAGCAAGGTTTCGCTCAGTCTGATGAATATTATGATCATGATCGTTCCGTTGATTTCTGCGGTTTTTGCAACAACTCATTTTTACAACAACTTGGAGTTTATAGAGTTGATGCTTGCCCAGCCCGTGAAGCGTTCACATGTATTTCTCAGCCAACTTTTGGCGGTAATTCTGATGCTGAGCTTATCGATTTTGATTGGATTTGGACTGCCGATGTTGCTTTGGGGAGCTGACAGTAGTTTGATTACCTTGCTCGGGGTGGGAGTGGTGTTGAGTGCGGTTTTCGCAGGATTTGCTTTTCTCGCCAGCGTAATGACACGGGACAAAGCGAAAGCTATCGGAATCAGTCTGGGGCTTTGGATCTACTTTTCCTTGGTGTACGATGGGTTTGTCTTGTACCTGATATATTCCTTTGCAGATTATCCCCTAGAGAAGGTAACGCTGGGTTTGGTCATGCTGAACCCTGTTGATTTGGGCAGAATTTTGATGTTGATGCAATTGGATATTTCAGCCTTGATGGGCTATACCGGTGCGTTTTTTAAGCAGTTTTTCAATAGTGGTTTGGGGATGTTGATTATTTTTCTTTCCCTCTCTGTTTGGCTGGTGGTTCCTGTGTGGTTGTCAGGTTGGATTTTTGGGAAGAAAGATTTTTAGAAAAGATGGCTATTGAATTATGATATTAGTCCTTTTTTGTTTAGGGGAATAACCTTTAAATTAAATTTGATTTACAAAGTCGTATGAATACCAATAAGAATACTCCATGCGAGCTATGTCAAAGTAGAAAATTCTCCTTATTTGATGGGCTTTCAGAGGAGCTTCTCTGCAAGTTGTCTAGTCATAAAAATATCATTTCCCACAAGAAAGGTCAAATCCTTTATTACGAAAACACTAAACCATTGGGACTTTTTTGCATCAATTCAGGGATTGTATAGGTATATAAGATAGCTTCCAATGGAAAAGAGCAGATTATCAGCTTAGCCCAGAAGGGAGATTTTTTAGGATTTGTCTCATTACTTGGTGAAGAAAATTACTCCAATTCAGCCACCATAATAGAGGATTCACTTATTTGCTTTGTTCCTAAAGAGACTTTTTTGGACATCATGGCCAAGGATAACAACTTCCACAGAAAGCTTATGAGTGCGTTGTGCCGAACTTTGGGAGGGATGGAAGAGCAGCTTACTGATGCTTCCCATAAAACAATCAGAGAAAGACTCGCATTCACCTTAGTCAAGCTTTGTGATACTTATGGTGTGGAACAGGGAGGAGGTCGAATAATAGATATAATACTTTCCCGAGAGGAAATAGCCGGATTAGTGGGGACTTCTACAGAGCCTCTAATTCGCTTGCTGTCAGAATTTAAAAAAGATAATCTAATTAGACTTGATGGGAAGAAAATTATTGTTCTTGATGAAAAGGGCTTAATCAAACTCGCTGATTTTTATAAAAATTAACCTGACCACACTCACTAACTTTTCATAAATATTCTAATGCCCTATTCCGGTTTTGTCCAATTGTATGCACAAAGGTCGAACTGTCAGTTAGCTTCAAAAAATTGGGGCTTTAAGCAGAATTTCCTAAAAACAGGGTTTCCTACGGACTGCCTCCCGGTTTTCAAATTCTAATTTTTATCTGTTTTCCAGACCGTCCTAAATGACCTGCATAAATTTTAACTAAAACCAAAATAGTATGGCATTCTCAAAAAAGTACATCGGTAAAGGAAAGCAAGTCGAAAACATGGATATCGTGGAAGTGAGCCTTAACATGGCAGAGCTTCAAAACCACACCTTCGAATATGAAGGTGCAACCTACGTAAAGTTCAACGTAGCGAAGCTGAAAGAACCAGATCAGTACGGGAAAACTCACACAGTTTATGTTTCTGTCAAAGAGCAGGAATCGGAAGAATCTTAATTACAAAGCCCTTCGGGGCTTTTTTTTATCGCTTGTATCTAACCGTATCGAAATGGCGTTCTCAGGAATAAACTGGTTACGGATTAACAGCTTATTGTAGTTAGCTTTCCCTACAACTGGTGACAATTAATGCGACAAGTTTCGTGGTAAAAAACTATTCGAATCTATTTCTGATTTAAAAGAAGGCGTAAAATTGAAAAAGCAATTTATTACAAATCAAAATCTCCAAATTGTTCCATTATTTCTTCATCCGACAAATTTCCTTGATGTTCTGAAAGAACGACACCTTTAAAGTTCAGCACTTTGTTGATATGAGGTGGATATGAAAAATCCTGGTATAAAATAATAGCTTTCATTTTATAATCTATATCTATATAACATTTCGAATTAGGGTAATTATATAGATCTAAGGTGTTTTGATGTCGAATTTCAAATCTATTGCATTGAAAACTATATAATAGTCCATTTTTCAAACTCATGATTGATATAGTATCTTCTTTTTGTAATAAAAAAGAATCCTCTTCTAAGTATTGTATCTTATCATAAATAGCCTCAAAAACCTGATTTCCATTAAAATCAAATGCACCATAAAGTTGATTTTGAATATAGATTATATAATTAGGAAGGACATCGATTATCGAATCAAAATAAATCGAAAACAACTTATGACCATAATTGTTAGAAAACCTTGTTGTTATGGTTTGATTCTCAATTGTTGGTGAAAGTTTTATTTTATCAGCAATTTTATATAATTCTAAAAAATCAGCAATACTGTAATCAAAACTTTTTGTCAAAATGAATATCCCTCCATCTTTAATTATTCTCCAAGATTGGAGAGGATGAGAAAATGAAATATTTGCCCCTTTACCTTTAAATAAGAATTTTCCATTTTTTGTAATTAGCCCTGTCTCATTATTGTTGGTAAATCTACCAACTCCGTTATGAAATTGACTTAGAGAATCATAAATGAATGGAATTGCGATTTCTCCATTTGAATCAAAATATCCGAATTTTCCATTTATCTCAATTTGACGATTATTGGTGTAATGATAAATCTGTATACCAAACTCCCGTTTTTTTGATATTGTAATATCCTTAGGTTCTATCTTGTTTCCAACCTTATCAATTAAACTAAATTTATTCAAGTATGATCCGCCAATTTTAGCTAAAAATTGATTTTCTGAAATTTGGTAGATTTCGCTATACTCTCTAGAGCTAAAAAGCGTTTCTCGGTCTTCTTTTATTTTTAATGTTCGATTAAAATTTTCGTGAGTATTTATTGTCTTAATTTTATGAGAAAATAGCTTATAGAATATTTCATATTTACTTTCATTAGAATCAATAAAACTTTCTTCTTCTCCAAAAATAGTTTCCTGTTTCACAAAATATCCTCCATTGATATTTTGATGACTAATTTGCAGGTATTCCTCTTTAGTGAATTTATTTCCCGAAGTATCTATTAGGTGTCCTCTGAGAACCCATTCTTGGCCCAAATACATATTTCTTTCGTAACATGATACTGAAGCAATTCCTGAAGAGTTAAATGGAGAGACTCTTAAAAATTTTGGTTCAATTTTTACATTTCCTTGCTCATCCTTGTAACCCCATCTATCAGGAAATATCCCGATGATGCTGTCAGAAATGATTGAAAAGGGGATTAGTGTATTCGCCATTTAATTGTTTTTTACTTCTATTTTACTTAACAAGTTTAAAATATGGCTATCTTATTTATTGAAAATACTTTGAATGAATTTTAAATCTTCAATACGTTTTTCTTCCTTCTTTACATTCTCTTCCCCTTCTTCAATTTGATTATTTTCATTATTCAGAATATTTTCCAGTTTTTTAAACTCAATTTTGAATAAGTCTGGTGTATTATATTCTTTTCGAGAGTAGTAAAATATATGTTCATTAATATCTCCTTGTAGATAAGTATCTATTATATTATTTCTATCTTTATTTAATTCTGAAAATAATGAGTCGATAATAAGAATATTTTCTAATTTGAAATTTTTAGAATAGATAGACGCTATATATGATTTTATATAAAAAAGGTTTTTATTCCAAAACAAATAGAAGTATGTAATTGATTTATCAATTCTTTTTATTTCTAATAGAACATGACCTGAATAAACTCTGCCAGAAAAATTTGAGCCAATAAAATTACGGTATTTGAAATAATTAAATCCCTTAGGTAAATTAACAATTATTTCCTTCTCCAATATTTTTGTATCAAAAACTTCAGTGATTTCTTGAGTAAGTCTATTTGAAAAGAAATTCTTGACAAACTCTTTCCCTAATTCTGCGGCCTTCCTTTCAAATAGAGAATCGATTTCCCTATATTTTCCAGGGTTTCTTTTAAAATCACTTTCATATCTTTCTATCTTTATGACTTCTTTTAGACTTTCTTTTTGTGAATTTATTTCTCTTTCTAAAGCACTTGAATCAATAGTAGTTTCCTTTATCTCTCTGTTCTTAAGGTTATATGTTATTTTAGATATTGAATTATCAGACTTTTTTAATTTATAGTAGTTTATTATTTCTTTCTTATAGCTTTCCACTTTTGGGATAGAATATAAAGTCATCATCTCAGGGTAGATGAATATTTCACGGCATGTGAAAAAATTATACTCAAATTCAGAATTGTAAAACTTTATAATAAGTATATCGTCCTTTTTTAAATGTGAGTTATCTAATTCAATCATTCCAGGAATTACCTTCCTTAAGAATTCATAAACAGAAAAATCATACTGGTTGTTAAATCCCTTTTCATTTATTAATTTTTTATTCTCTATTTCAATTTTTTCAATTTCCTTTTTAAATGATGTAAGATCCCAATCATTCATATTACTACAATATTTAATTTATAAAATACCCAAAACTTCTACTCACACTCACCTCATCATGTGCGATCAATACATATCGCCATGGCTTTCCACCAAATTCAGCAGTATATTCTGATGCATAATTACAATAGGTCTCTGCTGCTTTCTTCTTATCAAGCACTTCTGCACTTTCCATTTGATCGGCTGCTTTAGTCTCCACCATATAGATGCAGTCCGCGGTCTCCACAACGAAGTCGGGATAGTATTGTCTGGAATTGTTCGCCCAATAGATTCTAAACTGATTCTGTGCCGGACGAAGCCATTTCAAGACGTCCTTATCATTTTCCAAAATGTAGGCAAAGTCTTTCTCGGTCTTGGAATCAAACTTATACTCTAAGTGCCCGGCCTTTTCGAAGCCTGTAAAAACCAATTTCGGAATCAAAGAAACAGGTGTAATCACATCTTTGTAGTGTCTTTTACTATTTGGCAAGGCATTGAAGTTCCAATCTTCGATCTTCACAAATGACCAAACTTTCGGCTTGCTGTATTCCCGATCACTAATTCGGAAATGGGTTCGCATCTGCTTGTAAATCTCTCGGGCAATGTGTTTTCTATATTGTTTCACTACCAAAGCAAATTTCTCCGCATCTTCCTGCTTGCTCTGAATATATGCTAAAGCCTGCCCAGTAAGTTTGAAAAGTAATTCACTGCATTCATCATAGTCAATCTCAGGATAATTGACCAGCTCTGCTACCACCTGATTTGCGGCAGAATCTCTTCGAAAGGCCCCATGGATCACACCGATTGAATCTGTACGGCGCTCACCTGTGAGCTCAACAATCATAATTTCTTCAGACAAAGGATTAAAGTTAAATCCAAGCTCAGTAAATAAATCGAAGTCCTCAAACCATGCTCTTGCCTCATCCTGCACCAAATCAATTCTTGGAATCTCTATTACATTTTCTTGATAGTTACTTACCAACTTGTCATAAGCTTCATAAGCAGCTTTATATTCCTCTTCTGCAAAAATATCTGTCTGCCCGGAAAATACTTGTTCCCGGACTTTGTGCATGACCATCTGCTTTACTTCAGGCTTTTGTAAATCAGCCAGGCTATTTACTCCTTCCATTTTACCTACGCTTGGTATAAAATGTACGATTGCTCTTCTGGCATTTAGACCAAATTGTGCTTGTGATCGCTTTGCCTGATCTTCGATTTTGGCAATTACTTTTTCTTCACGGCTAAAGGCTACTTCGGTCAAGGAAGGACTAAACACTAATTCTGTTTTAGGTCTTAACTCATCTTCGTCCAAAGTAATGAATGTCATTTTATTCAAAACCGAATTTGGATTCTGGGCTTCCGCAATGACCGATTCAAAATTATCATGGGCGATTACAGTGAGCTTGTCAATCTTATCCACGCCTGTACGCTCTCCATTAAAAGGTAATCGAAGGCCACGACCAATTGTCTGCTCGATTAGGATACTTGCATTTGCGGCGCGAAGAGGAACGATTGTGTAGAGGTTAGAAACATCCCAACCTTCTTTGAGCATATTCACATGGATCACGACTTCAATCTCGTTTTCGTATCGCTCCAACTCTACAAACTGTCGGTCGATTTCCTCGTCTTTCTTGGTACTGCTGTCTATCTGAAGTACTTTCCCCTTGTACTGACCGCCATAGAATTGATCCGAATTCATGTACTGATGCACATCTGAAGCATGTGAGATATCGCGGCAAACAACCAACACAAATGGCTTCACCAACTTTGCTCCGGTGTTTCTGGAATAAAGCTCCAATTCTGCTTTAGTGTCCTGATGAATGGAAATTGCATCTTCCAGTTTGATCTTTTCGATCTCATCGGCACTCATACCCTGAGCACGGAAATTCTTCCGAGTCGCAATGGCTGGATTCTTTACATACTTGCCATCTTCCAAAGCTTTGGCTAGAGAATACTCATACACGACATTTTTAAAGGCATTCCCTTTTTCATCTAAAGGAGTAGCGGTCAACTCAATACCCAAAACAGGCTTTAGCTCATTAATTGCTTTTTTACTTTGATCCGCATGGTATCGGTGTGCCTCGTCCATAAGTATTACCATGTCATCCAGCTCAGTAAGGTAGCTCCAGTAGGATTGTCCTAAATATTCGGATAGTCGCTTGATTCGCGGTGCCAGCGCTATGCCTCCTTTCTTTGTGCCTTTGTTGTCGGAGTTAAACTTGGCGACATTGAAGATATTGATCCGCACTTCCGAATCGCGGAAAAGTCCACCCAACTGTGCATAATTTTCTCCTGTGATAATCACTGGTTTATTATGGACGAATTCCCCAATACCAGAAAAGACATACTTGGCATAGGCAGGATTACCAAAATCTTCCATCAGCTTCTCATAGATGGTGAGGTTAGGAGCCAGAATAAAGAAATTTCGGATACCCTTCTCAAGATAGAGATACGTGATACAAGCCCCCATTAATCGGGTCTTGCCCACACCAGTGGCTATGGAAAAACAGATAGAAGGAAAATCCCGCTCGAAGTCAGATACCTTAGGGTAATGCTCCTGTACGATTTTCAACTCTGTCGCTAGGTCAGCATCCTTCTTTAGGGAAAGTTCCCCGCTCAGCTGAGCTAAAATATCAAGTGAATCTTTCAGCGGTTCACGTAAGGAAAGACGCTGCTTGATTTGATTTGCGTTTTTGTTCATGGGGTCAAAAAATTAGTCGAAAAGAGAGGCTTGATCTGATTTAGGTTTAGACTTGGAAGGCTTGATTTCGTATTCGATTGATTCTTCCTCAAGATTCTCTTCCGAGTCATCGCTAGGAAGCTGTACGATCTTCAGGCTGTAGTCATCCTTGCCAAACTCACATTTGTGGAGCAGCAAACTTGGAATTTTCTTGATGGTAATAGCAGTATGTCTGTTTTCACATTCCGGCTGATAGGCTTTACAGCAGATCAGGAGCGTCTCATCTGGTTTCATCTCTTCCTGGATCTTGTCCAGCATTTCCACGGTGATAAACTGAGTGGTGGTAAACAAAAAGTCCCGCTCCATGCTACGTCCCTGCTTCCAGAAGATCGCTTCATCCGGCTGGTACTTAAATCCCTCTTGCTTCGCCATGGCGGCGGCCAACATATCGGGATTGTATTCTTTATTGATTACCCAGTTTCCAAATCTATCCTGATTCAGCAGGCTGGGAGCTAGGGTGTAAAACTTAAATCCTCCTCCACCTTTCCAATCCACAGACTGGGAAATGCCACCTTGTTCACCATCCACTACCTGTTTCAGTCGGGGATAGCAGTGGGTGATGGCATGCTCGCCTAGCTCTATCCCGATATAGCGTCTGCCCATTTTATGGGCTACGGCTGCAGTGGTGCCAGAACCAAGAAAGGAGTCGAGAACTAGGTCTCCTTCCTTTGTTGTAAGTTCAATGACTCTTTTTAATAGCTTTTCAGGTTTTTTACCTTTTTTGAAAATAACTGATCCTTCTTTAGCAATTCCTTCCCAAGCTATATCAGTCCATATGTTGGTTAATAGCCTCGTAGCGACTTTTTTACCTTCAATTTCATTTACATTTTTATTGTAAAAAATTAGTTGCTGTCCATTAAGGATAAAAATGTCATCATATTTTCCGTCTCTTTCGAGTTTAAAAATTGTATTTGGAAATTTAAGAGAATCATATTTTAACTCGACAGTTTTTTGACCAGCTCCAGAATCACTAATTGACGCAAGTCTTGCGACACGATTTGCATTTTCTGTTATAAATGAATTATACTTGTCAAGAATTTTTCTAGGATGTGTTTTTGGTCTGTCTTTTCTAATTTTTTCATATGCATCCATTGTGTTAGAAAAAGTCCATTTATCAAATGGAGAATTTGGGTTTTCAAGCCACATACTGTATGCATAATCTGGCTCTCTTTCAACTCTTGATCCAATTTCTTTAAAGGATGATTTGTTCTTTGCATAAAACAATAGGTACTCTGAAGCTTTGAAAACACCAGGATTTACCGTGCTAAATGCAGAAGGAGCTCTTACATCGATAGTAATTCTATTTACTAAGTTTTCTCGTCCAAAAATTTCATCACAAATTACTTTGCAATAGTCTACTTCATTCTCATCTAATTGAATAAATATTGCTCCTTCTTCAGACAGTAGAGTTTTAAAAAATTTTATTCTTGAGTACATCAGGTTTAACCATAGTGAATGTTCAATTCCATCATCATAATGATCAAATGCTGCACCTGTATTATATGGGGGATCGATATAGATACATTTCACTTTTCCCGTATAATCCTGTTCCAGGGCTTTTAGGGCAAGCAGATTATCCCCATAGATCAGCATATTTTCTGAGTTGGGATCACCGTAGCTATACTCCGGGTTCTCGATCAGAATGCGGGGCTCCAACTTGGGTTCTTCACCCTTACCTATCCAGGTCAGTTCGAGTTTTTGGGTTTTATTAGGGGAGGGCATGATATTGATTTAAAGTTTCCAGTTCCAGATTTTAAGGGCAGTTTGAGCGAGATCAGCCGAGCGTTTTTGGATCGCTTGGATATTCCAAGGCTCAGGCCTGGCTTTGATGTCACGGGCAAGTGCGGAGCTGTCGTTGTATAAAGTTTGTTTATTTGAAAAGGACTTTTGTCCCCAAGTGCTATTGGCCTGTTGGCTATTCAAACTCAGGTTTCCCAAGGTGTTGATAATTCTAGGCAAGTTGGCATCTAATGCATCAGCACCTAAGTAAATTTTCCAGTGTTGATCCAAGGTCTGGGGTAGAACATGCTCGATGGTGGGCAGAGTCGTGTAGTCCGGGAGTTCCCCGTGCGGTTGAAGTTTGATGTCTATTTCTTGAAGGATATGTCTGGAAAAGCCTAATTCTCGGGGGTTGTAAAGTTCTTTTGATAAAAATGCCTCTTCAAAAGTTTGATCATCAACCCATAGATTTTCTTCTTTTACCCTTTTTTGGAAAGCCCTAACCTTATCTCCTTCATTGATGATCTGATTAAATAGGTTTGGAAATAAGACATCGTACTTAGTTGTCTGGAGCTTGGCTATTTTTCGACGTACCAAAAGTGTATAAAGCTCCTTTAAAAGACTCACCACTTCCACATCGCTCATCTCACTTTTTTCAAAAGCTTTGAGTAAAGCCATCAAATAGGGATGAACCGTATCCATGTTTGTTTTTTTGATCGAATAAAGTAGCAGATTGATTTTATGATTTGGATGCTTAGACTTAGTGGGGTCAATGATCTGATTATAGATTTCAGTATAGTCAACAATTCGGTCAAGTAGGTCAAGACTAAGTTGTTGATCTAGCTGATGTCTATGCTTGTTTTTCAGGAAAGCATACATCCGCTTTTCCTTACCAATTTTCTTTTTTTCGCCTATGGAAAATAGGTTACGGAGGTATTCTTCGAAATTATTGTAGCCAACTTTTCGCTGAGCCGAAAGCCATTTTTCATTATGAATTTGTTCATAGGAGGCTTCATTTGCAGTAATTAAAGGTTTAAACAGAAAATTGCACAGCAATTCTGACGCAGTCAGCGGTTGTCCGGCATCATTAAGACTTTCAAAAATCGCCTGGGCATCGTCCTTTTTTTCATCCAGTGGAATCCATACGATCCTCAAAGAATCAAATACAGCGCGTGCGATATTCCAAAGCGTTGGGACGTCTTTTCCTTTTAGGTTTTTATTGGCAAAAGAGATGAATTCATCGATTCGATTGGTTTTTGGATCGTATAGATGCTGATCTTGAGCCAAAAAGGGGCTGACTGGATTGCTATTGAAGAGTGCTTTATAGGTGGGAAATCTGTCTCCTTTGGTACTGAAGATTTTGAGCTTCAGGTAATCGTCATCCGATTCGACCGTATTGATCAGCATTTTATTCAGCTCAGCCACGTAGTAAGAAGCATTAGGTGACATTGCAGACTTTTCTTCGATGAGCTCTTTGATCACCGCAAGTAATAAATAGGAGGTCGTGAATCGTTGCTGTCCGTCGATAATTTGATATCGCTTGAGTGAGGGATGCCCACCTGTTTTTTCGAGAACCACGATAGGGCCAAAGAAATGCTCGGTGTCTTTAAAATTATCGTCATTGACATTATCGAGGATTCCATCCTCTCCCAAAATATCCTCTAAGATTAGTTTCTTCCACTGTTTCTGTTGCCAAGAGTATCCTCGCTGGAAAAATGGGATTTCGTATCTGGCATTGGTGGAGAATATTTCCTTGAAATTTCTGCTGAGTACACCTGAGGTTTGCATTTGCTAAAAGTTATATTATTGTGAATAAAGTGAAAACTAAGTGATCAATCAAACCACTTATCCTAAAAGAATAAGTGAAATTATTTGACAAACTTTCTAAAAGCGGATACTATCTGGAAAATAAAGAAAGCAAGTACGATCCTTTGAAGTCCATCCCAGAAATGAGCTGATGCAGGAACTTGTCCTGGAAACATGTCTTTTACTCTTCGAGTAGGATTGAATAATTGCCAGAAAACAGAATCATACTGTCCCATTTTACACCAAAATAAACTCCATCCTTCAGCACTCCAATCACATTTCCAACTTATGATTGGATCTGCACCAATTACTAAAAGAGGATAGATTATTATTGTTGACAGAATTAAAAGTCCAAATGGGAGGAGCCAGTTTTGGCCATGGTTATTGGTTTTCCCCAAATTAATACTGATCATATCCGACTGGAAAGAAAACCAAGCTGATAATTTTCTATTTTTTAAAAACTGCTTAACCTTATCAATGTGTGGTTTTATTGATCTAATAAGTGTCCCTAAAATAGAATCTGTTTTACCTCTTTCAGATCTGATGAGTTTACCGTGAGTTTCTACTTCTCTTGATTTAAATTCTAAGGCAGTAATTCGATCGGATTGCTTTTCAGCAGCAAGTTTAAGTTGCCGATAGATTTCACGTTTTTGAGATAGAATTCTGCTTTGGTTTGAAATATCTGAATCTATATTTAACTGATTGTTCACAAACCAGCTAGCTCCATAAACAAAGATGTTGTCTAGTCGCGAATCTATCACTCGAACGGATGGATAGATACTGAAATCAAAATCATAAAATTCTGTATTTCCCAAATTTGAATTTTCGATCAATAGTTCGGATGGTGTGCCTTCCATTCCATCGGGTTTGTTATTATTGAGTGAAACCAATGCTTTATTGAAGAAATGGCTAAATGTCAATTTATCATATGAGCAATCACGAAGGAAAAGTGAGTTGTTGAAGTTGATTCCTTTAAGGTAAACTTCTTTAAAAAAGGTATTTCGGAAATCTATTACTCCTGATGACTGTTCTGAAAAATTGATTTGGAGTTTATTTGAAATAATACTCTTACCATCAAACTGAATTCCATTTTTAAATTTGGTGTCAAGGATATCAACTTCATTGATACTAAAGACTTTCATGTTCATTTTGTCAAATGAAAGTCGCACCTCAGATTCGAAAACTGCACCTAAAAAACTCAGAAACTCGGAAATTGAAATGTCTTGAATTACAATTTCATCCTTAAAAATTCCACCATCAAAAATGATTGAACCATAATCTGTTCCGGAAATATTTACGGTTTTGTGAAATAATGAGTCTTTGCCAGATATAATAAAATTTGAACATTTTATGGGACTTATTCGGACACTATTAATTACTTCAATTGATATAAATTGAAGCCCCATCTTTCTAATTGTTCCGCCAAAAAAATCAATAGAGTTAAGAAGACAATTTTTTATTTCAAAAGTAGATCTACAAGTCACGTCATTAAAAGACAGTTGACCTATTTGAGACTTTTCACTTTCCAACCCTAGAAAAGAAATCCCATTTTCAAAAAATGAATTGGCAACATAAATTCCTTTAATTCTGCAGCCAAGAAATCCCAAAGTGAAATTTTCATTTGCCGATCCTTGGCTACCCCCTTCATGAGATGTACACTTTATTATGCTAATGGGTGCTTTAAATTCACATTCATTGAATATTAATCCTGAATGCAACTCAATATCACTAAATGTAATTTTTCCATCAAAGCTGAAATTTGTCAGTAGTAAGTGTTTTTTGGAGTAATTATTTTTAGTAAAATCAATTTTTCCAAATACAGTTGTTTTCTTTCTTTGGGATCCTAGTTTGCAAAAATCATCCGATTCGGATACTAATTTTATAAACTCCTCAGCGGAATATTTATTAGCGTCATCAAGCAACTCTATCAAACTACTCACAACTCAATTTTTTGATAAAACCCATGCACATGACCTTGACCTCTAGAAATAATTTCTTTGCGTTCCAATCGTCCGACAATCATGGCTGGATGTGTATTGATTTGTTGAGCAAATTCTAAAATCTGATCAGTGCTCCAAGACCCACCTTTTTGCAGCGACATAAACTCGGCTTCCTCTTTCTCGCTGTAGGTAGAAGCAATGGCAAAGGCATCTGCCTCAGCTTCTTTGGCTAACCCTTCTACGGTATAATCCAGACCTTCCAAGAAAACCTCCTTTTTGCCATGCTTTAATATATGTCCTGCCTCATGAAAAAAGGTAAACCAGAAGATATCATTTCGTTGGAATTGATTTGAGAGCTGAATCACAGGAGTATCACCCATCCATCGAGAAGCTCCGTGTACTTTGGAGTTGGGAAGTTTGGGTGTATGGACGATTTTCACACCGACGTCAGCGCATTGATCAGCTAGGAGCTGGAAGAAATCCGCAGGATGCGCGACCATAATTTTCTTTATCTCGGTCAAGGCATCTTTGAATTTTGTTTTATCAAATTCATTGACTTCTAATTGGGAGGCTTGAATTTCCCCTTGTCTTAGCCATGCGGCCAAGGCGTAGGGATTTTTCTTGGTTTGATTGGTCAGGCGGTAATTCTGATTTTCAACAGTAGCGAAACAACTAGACGTATAAAATGCTTCTTTTCCGCCTACTCTAAAAAACCGAAATATCGCTTCTACACATTCTAATGGTTCTTTGGTTTTCAGACTCAGCCATTGGAGTTTAAGCATTTCCTTAATCGGAAAGTTTTTGAGCCATTCCTTTTCCTCGATCAAGCGTTCTGCTTCGAGGATTTCTGCTAGTTCAAGGCGATAGTTTTTTTCCCGCTCCAACCAAAAATTAGCAGGAATATCCGTCACCCGTTCCAGTTGTATAGCAGTCTCAGAAGTGATAGCTGCTTTGCCTTGGATGATTTCGTTGATCGTTTTTTGAGGTCTTCCCATTCGACTCGCTAATTCAGTTTGAGAGATTTTTAACTCATCGATGGTCTCCGCCAAAGTATCTCCAGGAGGGGAGATCACTAGTTTGGCAATTTCGATATCAGCTTGGGTTTTGAGTTTCATGGGGTTCTAGTCTAGCTATTAATGGTAATCGTAGCAAAGTTCTTCAATCGTAATATCTGTCACTTGGGTCCAATCCAATCCGCCATCATCTTTGATTGGTTTTGGATCATGATTCGGTTCAAAAATCAATCTTCTATTTCCTGTAATAGTCACTGCCAAGTAACCTTTGTAATTTTTGCCCTTCAATTGATGACAGTTAGCTCCAGATATTTTTCCAATAACTTCAAGGCTTGCAGCAGCTTTTAAGTCTTCTAACCTTGTCTTTACTTGTTTAGCATTTGTTCCAAAGGCTTTAAAAAGTTCCTTTAGATCCTCTGCTTGTTTCTTAAGCTTGTTTGTCCTGTAAGTGATGTTCACGCAAAAGTATAATTAAAAGTTATTAACCCAAAGGGTTATAGATTATTTTATTTTCCAATTAAAAGTAAAGAGCTTTTCGGCTTTATGTTTTTGTTCTAATTGTTTTTCAACTGAAGCAAGAAGGTTTTCTTTCTTCTGATCAATATCGTCCTGTGCTTCAAAAAGTCTCTTTCGTTTTTCGGAACGTTCTTTTTCCAAGTCTTTAACTGTTCGTTGCAGTTGTACTTTGCTTTTCAAGTCTACGGATTTTCTGGCTTCTGATTTTTTTAATTTGATCTCTGCATCTAAATCACGGATTTCTCGCTCCAAAGAAATTTTCATATCGTCTGCCCAGTGCTCCAGCTTATCGTATTCCTGATCAAAGAATTTTCCGTTTTTCTCAATGGAGATTTCCTTAGCAGCAGCCATCTCTTCTTGGATTTTTTCTTCGAGAAGCATTTGAGTTTCTGAAGGAAGGTCTGTTTGTCCTCCCTCAATAGCATCCAAGGAAAAGAATCGCTTGACCAAGTCTGAATCTATCCATTGTCCATCAGATGTAACTCCAACTCCGATCCAGTAATCTTCCTTGTCAAAGGATTCTATTTCCAGTTTGTAAGCTGTGATCCATCCGTTTTGACCAATAAGAGGCTGAAGTGCAGAAATGATTTTACCTGAGTTAGAATAATCAAAAGTTAGTGACTTGATTGGAAGGGTTTTAGATTCCCAGGTTTGCAAAACATCCTGAGCCAGTGGGTGATTGATTCTAAAGTGGTAATGATTTTCAGAAGGAGTTTTACCTATTTTGTATTTTCCCACTGGCCCATGAGCAATTGGGGTTCTTATCTTAAAACTTAAACTGTTTTCATCAAAGCTAGCTTTGTCTTTTAAAGAAAACTGAGCGAGTTTCCAGAGATAGCTTTCGTATTTGGAGATGTATTCCCTGCTTTGCGCGAGGTTGATTCTGAGCTTTTCGTGAACCTCCTCATCAAAGTTTTCCAAAAGTTTTTCTTTGGTGGAGTTCATAGCCTGGGAGATATTTTCCTCCAATTCTTGCTGCAGGAGATTGAAGCTTTCCACTATTTCGGCTGTGGTGCGGCAGCTTTGGTAGATTTGAGAGATTCTTCGCTCGATATCCACTCCAGATTCTATAGATCCCAAAACTTCATCACTGGCACCAAAAACCCCATTGAAGAGATTGAACTTCTCATTCAATAATTTGTATACGTGCTCATCAGCTGCATTCCTTTTATTCAGGAAATTGATTACTAAAACATCATGCTTTTGCCCGTATCGATGACAGCGACCTATTCGCTGTTCGATCCGTTGTGGATTCCACGGCATATCATAATTCACCACGATGGAGCAAAATTGTAAGTTGATCCCCTCAGCTGCAGCTTCTGTAGCAATCATGATTTCCGCCTCATTTCTAAATCTATCCACCAAGGCAGCCCTCATATCTGCGGTAGGCGAACCAGAGATTTTGTCAGAGTCTTTATTTTCTGCGAGCCATTTTTGGTAGGTAGCTTTAGATTCCTTATCACTATTCGTACCATTGAAAAGCACTATTTTGCCTGCATATCCTCGCTGAGAAAGGAGTTCAAATAGATAAGCTTGGGTACGTTTACTTTCTGTGAAAATAATTGCCTTTTTGGATGCTCCAAGTTTAATCCCCTCTATAAAACCAGATTCTAAAGCTGCAATCAGTTTTTCACCTTTTGAATTTATTTTAATAGAAGTTGCCAAATCAGCAAAGCTTCCTAACAAATTTGCTTCGGCACGGATTTCCAGCAATTCATCTTCACTATACCAAATTTCTTTTTTACCCGATTCGGACTCTTCATCTTCGCCCCATTCGTCTTTTAGCTCATCGTAGTCTTCATAATCTTCATTTAAAAAATCTTCAAACTCAAAAGGATTTTCTTCATGACGCTTTAAGATTTCCAGAAGCTTTTCTTCCAGGCGCTTGAAAGTTCCTGAAATTGCAAAGGAGGAAGAGGCTAATAATCTTCGCAGCACCAAAGTCATCAGTTTTCGCTGAGAAGCTGGCAGGGCATAGAGTTTTTCTTGCTGCAAATAATCTGATGCTAATGTGTAAAGTCGCTGCTCAGTCTCAGAAGGATAAAACTCAAATACGAAGGCCTTCCGACTGGTGAACTGAATGTATTCCAAGACCTGACGTCGAAGCGTTCTCTTCGAGACTGGCTTAAGCCGTTCTTTTAACTCCTCATAAATTCCTGAATCCGCAAATTTGTCCGCGCGGCTGTATTGAGATTTGAAACTTTTTAAGTCTCCGAAAAGGTGATCATCAATAATCGAAACCAACCCATACAACTCAAGCAACGAATTTTGTAGGGGAGTAGCGGTGAGTAGAATTTTAGGAAAAGGTTCAAGAGTGAGTTTTAAGGTTTGGGCAATGATATTACTGTTCTTATAGACATTTCGTAGTCGGTGTGCTTCATCAATGACCACCAAATCCCAATTGATGTGTCTGATATAAGGAGCTTTTGTTTTAGCAAATTGATAGGAACAAATGATAACCTGATCTTTTTGATCAAATGGATTCAGGTTGCCTTTATTGATTTCCTGATTGAATGACTTGGTCTCAAGTATCAAGCTTTCCAGATAGAATTTATCCTGAAGCTCTTGATTCCATTGTTTGCGTAGGTTTGCAGGAGAAATAATCAGGATTTTACGTTTTCTTTCAGCCCATTTCTGGCTGATAACAAGACCAGCTTCAATTGTTTTACCTAAACCTACTTCATCAGCTAGAATAGCTCCTTTGGAAAGTGGAGATCGAAAAGCAAAAAGTGCAGCCTCAACCTGATGGGGGTTTAAATCTACTTTTGCATCTATCAATGCAGAAGCCAACTTTTCTACACTATCCGAAGCAACTCTTTTGGTTAATTCGAAGGCGAAGTACTTGGCGTGGAAAGGGGTAAGGTGCATTTACTTTTGGGTTAATAAAAATTAATTGCCTTTTGCTGATTCAATTAATTAAAAAATTAAAAATAACAATAAAATTTTTTGATGTTCCAAAATCCTATTTCTAAAATTGAAATACTTCAACCGTTAGGTTAAAATGGTTTTCATCCATGGCCTAAGATATCAAATAGGATCCAGCGGTACTAAGTCTGGCTTTTGATCTAGAAAAACAACGCCAATTCTATTTAAGATGATTGAGATATTTTTTATAGAGAACTCGAAATTAAGAGATGTTTTTATTGCACGCCTAGAATTCCTCACAAAGTTAGTCCTTTGGGCTCTGGGTGACCGTAAGCTTCCGGCATAAAGCCGCTTGCTGCGCTGCGCTTTTTATTCCTTTTCCTTTCGGTCTTTGTCGCCTACGGCCTGATGAAGCTTCATAATTCATTGTTCCACAAAAACGAAAAACATTATGGAGACTTCCGAAAGAAAAATTGATTTGTTTGAAGTAGCTGAGATTAAGCTGAGCTACAGTACAAAAGTTAAAAACTCACTTCGCCCTAAAGTAGGTACATCAAGACAAGTGTATGAAGTGTTTGCCCAAGCTTGGGAAGATGATAGAATTGAGTTTGTTGAAGATTTTAAAGTAATGCTACTATCCAGAGCTAATCAAGTGCTGGGAATTGTTACCATTAGTTCTGGAGGAACAGCTGGAACCGTAGTAGATGTAAAACTGGTCTATGCAGCTGCCATTAAAAGTGCCGCCCAGTCCATCGTGATTGCCCACAATCATCCAAGTGGAAATTTAATGCCTTCAGAACAGGATAAAAGATTAACCCAGCGGATCAAACAAGCCGGTATTATTCTGGATATTCCAGTGTTAGATCATTTGATCATGACATCAGAAGGATATTATTCCTTTGCAGATGAGGGAGAGCTTTAGGGCTCTTTTTTAAAGGTTGTCTAGCTGGGGATTTTATCTGTTAAGAAAATAATTTTTAATCAATTGATATTTAGATAGATGTGGTTAAGTTTCTTGTAGTAAATAAAAAAGTATTTGTTTAATTATGTTTTTATATAAAAGTAATTGTAATTATTAATTCAACTGGCTTGGATCAATAGGCTTTTCCTGACCTGAAGCGAGATAGTTTTTTAAGATTTTTTCCAATTCCTTCCTCGGTTTGGTAATGTTGGTGTATTTGGAGGCACCGTCGAGACTGAAGATACTGTCGTTTAGGTAGGCGTTGATTTGAGCAAGACTATGAAAGAGCTCTCCATCCAGATGGCATTCAAGAGTGAACATAATCTGGTTTATGTATCCCAAGGCACTGCGATCTCCATCTGTGGAGTGGAATCTAATTTCGTCCAATAGCCAGTTGACTTGTTCTTGGGTTGCATTGATTCCATCAACCGTTAGCTGTAGATGGAACTCTTGGCTTATTTTCTCTCGAAGGTTCGGCAGGTCTTTGGCTGTGATGTTTTCCAAGATCAGAGAATAGTGGGTTTTGGGATTGTAAAGCAGCCAGTTTTTCCTTCGGTTGACATAAAATACCGTAGCATTCCATTTTCCCAAAATCGCTGTATTCTCTTCGCCAACGGAAGGGCTTATATACTTTTTGATTAGTTTTTCCAGCTTTTTGCTGACATGGATAGCAGTGGACATGGCTATGAATTTGGAGTATAAAGGTGAGGATTTTTCAGAATACTATCGATTTATGGGGCTTCCTTTCGGTCAGGCTATCCGCTCTCAATCTTTCATCCGTGAACACCAGACTTTCGCTGAGAAAGGATTTTCACTTCTATCCCTAAGCCATTATCCCCGTTCCGCTCATTCCCTCTATTTTGATTCATTCGCACCATTTTTTAAATGACTGCTCATTCCTCATCTTTTCGGGAAAGAGCTTTCACTCCCCACAGCTACCGCTTCACTTCTCTTAGCCTTATCCCAAGTCCAGGCAAGCCTGAGACTTGGGAAGGCCGTTTCGTGAACCCGTAGCCAGAGCCACCTTAGAGGGGCAAGCCATTTCCGCTTTTCCTTACTTCCGTCAGGCAGCTTTTTTCTTCCAAGCTGGTTGTCTGATCCGTTCCAGGTTTCTACTGGCGTTAAGTCCGCCCAATCAAGCAAAGGTGAAAACCAGAACCTGGGATCGTCAAAAATTCGCTTCGCCCTGAAGTGAAAAAGACGGTTTCCTACGGACTGCCTCCGACTTTTTAATTCCTGTTTTTGCCTTACCCAGAACCTGTTTTTTCATAGACGCTTGTCGGTCGGAACCTCAACACCAGTGGATAAAAAAAATGTCACTTCTCAGTCAACTATCCCCACTCTCCCAGAAAAACACTGCCCTCCTGACTATCGGGAAAAGCTCAGTAAGTGTCGGGTCGAGTTTCCTTACATCCTTGGATATCAGGTTGGGTTTTTTGGCAATGAGAGGTTCCTTTTTATCATTTAAAACTTTATGAGAATGAAAGCTTGGGAAAATTTCAACAAACTAGCGGAAACCGTAACCAATGAAATCATCGAGGGAATCCAAAATGAGAATCTTACTTGGGAAAAGGTCTGGAATCCTAGAAACGCGCCTAAAAATTATGCTTCAGACCGTCCTTATTTGGGCTTTAATGCACTTTGGCTAGCTTGGGTTACTACCTCTAAAAAATTCAGCAGCCCTTATTTTCTAACCTTCAAACAAGCGAAGCAATTAGGCGGGAATGTCAAAAAGAACGAAAAGGGCACTAAGGTTGTATTCTGGAAGATATCCAAATTTGTTAAGGGAAAGACAACTAACAAAGAAGGAGAAGACGAGGACGTTTTTGGTCGGAAGTTTACCCCGTTTATCTGGACGGTTTTCAACATCGATCAAATAGAAGGAATCGATTTTTCTATCAAAGAAACAGAGGAACGAGTTTTTTCACCAATCGAAACTTGCGAGTCCATTATATCAGGGTACATCGATTGCCCAAATATTGTCTATGAAGGCGACGAAGCTTATTACAGTCCTGTCAATGATTTTATCAATATGCCTGAGAAAGAAACATTCAAAGGAGACGAACAATTTTATTCTGTACTTTTTCATGAAATGATCCACTCGACAGGAAATACAAGCAGATTGGGAAGATTTTCTGAAAGACCTGCTTCGGTTGGTTTTGGATCCGCTGAATATTCCAAGGAAGAGCTAGTTGCCGAAATGGGAGCAAGTTATTTAAATGCGTTCGCAGGGATCAAGGATGCTAATTTCAAAAACTCATTGGCATATATGAAAGGCTGGTTAAAGCCATTACAAGATGATCCAAAAATGCTGATCTATGCTGCCCAAAAGGCACACCAAGCAGCCAATTATATTCTAGGAATTGAACAAGAGGGGGAGGAGTGATCCCCCTTTTTTCTAAAAGTTTTTGTTTTTAGTAACTTAACAATTCTTACTCCAAGTCGCTACAATCAATATGCTGGAACCTCTACTAATCGTTATCTTATTTCTCGGTACTGGATTTATACTTTCCTTGATTCAAGATGCGCACATAAAAAAGCCCTTTCTTTCCAGAATGGGCTTTAGACTTGTCAGCTTTAGTTCGATCTGTTTTTTTCTGTTGGGCTCGTTTGCTTCTTTGAAGTTACTTTTTGGATTCTAAAGTTTATCCAGGATTTCTCTGATTAGTCTTTCTTTGTCCAGTTCCTTTTTTCTTTTTGACCGTAGGCTCAGGATATAAATGATCCATATTCCCCAAGCTACAGCAAAAAGAGGAAATGGATTTTCCGCTCCCAATGCTCCGATCATTGCAATGAAGCTGATGAATAATGTTCCTAAAAATTTTATTGTTGGCCACATATTCATGTGCTTTAGATGAATGCTCATTTTAACAAATTATGACCTAACTTCAAAGTCTGAGTAAGTATAAATGTAAATAAGTAAAGATGTATTTATATAAAAATGAAAAAAGGCTCGATTAGGGATTTAAAAGATTTGAATCAATAATCATAAAATCTAATCATTATGAAAAACACCGCGATATCCATTTTCTTGCTGTTATTTAGTTTCAATCAAGTCTCTGCCATTAATCCAGACAGGGAATATATCAGAACACCTGATTCTTTAAACTGGAGCTACCAACAACTGGATATACATACAAGTGATGGTTTCCGTCTAAATACCTGGATTTACAAAGCCAAACAAGAAAATAATAAGGACACTATATTGATTCTAGCTTATCCAGACGCTGGAAATATGTCTTATTTCGTCTACCACGCCGCCATCTTGGCAAACTCTGGCTATACTGTTGTCACATTTGACTATCGAGGATTCGGGAAAAGCCAAAATTTCGAGATTCAGAAAGAATATCTCTATTACAAAGAATTTGCTTGGGATCTGGAAGCCGTGGTAGACATCATTTCCAATAAGTTTCCCAATAAAAAATTAGGTATCTGGGCAATGTCAATGGGGACTACAATTGCATCTAGAGCCTACCCTCAAATTAAAAATCAGATCGATTTTATAATTGGCGAGGGCTTCGTTACAGATCTTGGCGAAATTGTGAATTATTATGATGAACAAGGGAAAGAGATTTTGCTTCCCGAAAAAGCGAAAGCTTTTAAAAAATCTATTGAATCCATCGATTGTCCGCTTTTGATTTTAGCCGCCTCCAATGATAAAGTTACGACCTATGATGCTGCTTTAATGCTTCAGAAAAAACTAGGAGATAGTTGTCAAATCGTCCAGTTTGAAGGAGATCATTTATCAGGTTTTCAAGTTGATTATGACAATAAAGGATTTGGGGGGTGGTATTTACAGCAGATTGATAGGTTTTTGGAATTTATCTAGCATTAAAAAAACTAAACAGGAAAGGCATATTAATTCCTCTGAAATATTTTTAAGAGAAAAAGGAGAATTTAATTCGTACAACTCGAACGGTTCGTACTCCTCGTACAGTACGAATTGTTCGAGTCATGGAGAACGACTAAATGGGAAATGAATTATCCAGATATTTATATCTAAGACCCTGAAAAGATCCCTGAATCAAAAAACAAAACCCTAACTATCAATATTTCAGATAGTTAGGGTTTTTAGTGGTAGAGAGTGGGGGATTCGAACCCCCGGTACGCTTTGACACGTACGACAGTTTAGCAAACTGCTGGTTTAAGCCACTCACCCAACTCTCTAAATGTATTTTTTCTAGATTAGAATTATCAAACTGCTGTCCCGATAACTATCGGGATAAGCACTCACCCAACTCTCTAGATATTTTACTTGGCTTATTTGTCGATTTACAAAATCATCTTTTCAAAGGAAATCAAGAACTTTGGTCGATTCCTCTCCCAGCTCCATCTTGTAAATCGATGCAAATATAAGTCAATTGATCAGAATTTAACAAGCCATTAACGGATAGGATTTCAATGATTAATTCTTTTCGCCTAATAGTCTGAATATCAAATAAAATAATTTGACAATTACTTGCGCCTAAACTGAAAAATACCCTGCATAGGGTATTGATTTAATATTTCTCTAGGCTAGCTTTGTTTATCATTAAAAAGCCAACTACATGATAATCCAAACAGCTTCTGCAAATTTCATTATTGAGAAAAGTGAATCGAAAAACGGATGTGTATCTGTTCGTTCAAATTCTCAGGATGAGCTAAATCGATTTTTTGGTTCATTAGAAATCACCATCACCGAAGATTTATTTTATGCGTATGAAGTTCTTTCCTGTAAGCAGGAATTTGCAAATGCGATGATACTAATGGTAAAAGAAATTGACTATTCTGAATTTTCAGAATTCAGTTTGCAAATGGCTTAATGATTAAATTTTGATCTATACCGGGTAAATAGCTAGAAAATTTTTGTGTTGACTGACTTAATCTATCCAAAGCAAGCTACTATCACCATAGCTAAGGAATCTATAATTATTAGTTAAAGCTTCAGTGTATACACGCTTCCACTCATCTCCGAGTATAGTTGCAATCAGTAGGATAAGGGTAGAGCCAGGCTGATGGAAATTGGTAATTAGTCCTTTGACAATCTTGAATTTGTATCCGGGGAAAATGAATATCTCTGTGCTACCCATTATAGTTTGAAAGCCTTTTTCTTCCATTAAAGCAAGAATAGCTTCGAAGGATTTTTGAGGCGAAGGCAAACCATCCCTATTTTCATAAGGAAAAAGCTTCTGGATTTTTAGTTCTTCACCTTTGCCTTCAATCAATTTCACGCCATACCAATACAAGCTTTCCAGCGTGCGGACTGAGGTAGTTCCTACAGTTACAACATTTCCAAGGTTCAGTAGTATCTTTTCTACAGTTTCTCGATTCACATGGATTTGCTCGCTATGCATGGGGTGCTCAGTGACCTGAGTTGCTTTGATGGGTTGAAAAGTGCCCGCACTCACATGTAGCGTAACTTGAGCCTCTTTGATCCCTTTGGATTTAAGTTGCTGGAAAATCTCTGGGGTGAAATGTAGCCCAGCTGTTGGAGCAGCCACAGCACCTTCTTTTTCAGAATAAACTGTCTGATATCGGGATTTATCTTCCTCAATAGGCTTTCTATTCAAATAAGGAGGAAGTGGTACTTCTCCACTTGCTTCTACCACATCTACAAATGCTAAATCAGCATTATCCCAAGAGAATTCTACTTTTCGAGTTTCTCTGTCTATTAATTTGGCTTGAAGGGTTATGGTACCGCTTTGAAACGGTATTTGTCCTTTTAGCACTTCGTTATCCTTCCACTTTTTAGCATTCCCGATCATCGTTTCCCAGATCACCGGATGCTTAGCAAGCATAATCTCTGGAATTACAGTTGTTGGTGCAAGTGGTTGCAGAAGGAAAATTTCAATTCTTGCTCCCGTTTCCCGCTGAAAAATCAATCGTGCAGGGATAACTTTGGTGTCATTGTAAACTAGAAGTGTTTCTGCGGGAAGTAACTCCGGAAGATTACTAAAATTCAAGTGGGAAATCTGCCCATTTCTGTAGTGCAAAAGTTTCGAAGAGTCTCGTCTGGACAAAGGGAATTTTGCGATCTTTTCCTCGGGTAACGTATATTCGTAAGCTTTTAAATCAATTTCTGGGATCTGCATAACTAGGTGTTCTTCGGCCCGCAAATATAAGCCAAGTCAATTCATCTGTTTATATTTTGTTTTTCAAAGGTCAGATGGAATGCCCTAAATAAAAACCGCTTGATTGAGAAAGGTTCTCGATAGGGCATTTCACGTACCTTCCAAATCATCTACAAAACCATGTCTGAGTCCTCCAAAATTTCCTTTGAATACCTGAAAAGAACTCTTGTGTTTAAATTCGACGCAGGAACTTCAAGAGGTGTTTTGAAGACAAAGAATGTTTTTTGGATCAAAGCTTTTCACGTAAATACCCCACAAGTTGTAGGCTGGGGTGAAGCTGCACCCTTAGTGAACTTAAGTTTAGATGATAGACCGGACTTTGAGGAAGTGCTCCAATCGACATTAAAACAAATCTCTCAGGTGAGCTGGAAGAAGGATGATTTGAGTATTTTAGATCAACTAGCTAACCTTGTTCCTTTCGAGCTTCCAAGTATTCGTTTTGGGTTGGAAACTGCGATTCTTGATCTGAAGAATGGTGGGAAAAAGAAGATTCTTGGAAAGGATTTTCATGAAGGGAAAAAGGCCATCCCAATCAACGGGTTGATCTGGATGGGAAAGAAAGACTTTATGCTGGATCAAATCAAGGAAAAGCTTGAGCAAGGATTTGATTGCATCAAAATGAAAATTGGAGCTATTGATTTTCAGCAGGAATTGGATCTGCTTTCTTATATCAGAGAGCGCTTTTCAAAAGATCAGATAACCCTACGCGTAGATGCAAATGGAGCATTTTCAGCAACAGATGCATTGTCAAAACTAAAGGAATTGGCCAAATATGACTTGCATAGCATTGAGCAACCAATCTCAGCTGGAAATTGGGATATAATGAAACAACTTTGCGAAGCAACTCCGCTGCCTATCGCCCTAGATGAGGAACTGATTGGTGTGAAAAATAAGGCTGGACTCCTAGATGCAATTCAGCCTCAGCATATCATCTTAAAACCAACTTTGCTTGGTGGAATTCTAGAAACCAAAGAATGGATATCCCACGCTGAGGACCGTAATATTGGTTGGTGGATGACATCAGCACTAGAAAGTAACATCGGCCTAAATGCTATCTCTCAGCTTGCGGACGAGTTGGATGCATCAATTCCCCAAGGTTTGGGTACAGGTAAATTATATGAGAATAATCTACATTCTCCTTTGGAAATCGAGCAAGGACAGATTCGGTATAATACCAAAATTATCTGGGAGCAGCCTTCCTAGTCACCTAGTCTGAAGAGATAAACAGGGCTATGGACGCTTACTTTCCAATCTGTCTGCGTGAGCATTCCTGTTTCGACATCTCTTCCAAAAACAATGATATCATCACTTGCTTGATGTGCAGCTAGAAGATATTTCCCATCTGAAGTGAGATTGAAATTTCTTGGCATGATACCACCGGATGAAATCTGCTGAGTGAATTCATATTCTCCTGAAGTATTTTTGCTGATCACCGAGATTGTATTAGCATCCCCTCTGTTTGAGACATAAATGTTTTTTCCATCAGGAGAAAGCCGAACCTCTGCAGCTCCAACACCACCAGTAAAACCGTCTGAAAGTAAAGAAATTCTTTGCTTTGGGCTGATTTTTCCATCATCAAAACTTAAGATTTCCAAGACTGCGGTCATCTCTTGGACCAGCATGATTTCTTTTCCATCAGGAGAAAAGACCAAGTGTCTTGGTCCATCGCCAGGAGTTACTTTATAGGCATTGTTTAAAGTCAGCGGCTCGGAAGAATTTGCATCAAAATCATAAACATATACCTCATCGGTCCCTAAATCGGCCACTAGCAGGAATTTTCCATCCGGACTAAATACTGTGCTGTGGACATGCGGAGAGCTTTGCCGGCCTTTATTTACACTACTTCCTTCGTGCTGAATAGTTTGCAGATGGGTTAACTCTCCCAATTCATCAATTTTATAAACACTAAAATTACCACCACTATAGTTGGCAGCAGTTAGGAATTTTTCATCTGGAGAAAGTGCCAGATAACAGGGATGATCTCCAAAACTTGGTAATTCACTTATTTTCGACAGTGCTGGTTTGTCTGAGGCTCTGCTCAAACTAATAATATTTCCTCCAGGAACATTGCCTATTTCCTCTAAAGTAAAGACCTTGTCTCCTGCAGAATTTGCAACAACAAAGGAAGGATTTTGAATCCCTGGGTAGATTGTTCTGATTTCTAATTTATTTTCCGAAGGAGTAAAATCAAGTTGATTGAGTCCCTGAGTCTCTTCATCAGTATATGTGCCAACCAAAAAAGTATAAGTAGTAGGAGTGGTGTTCATTTCTGTTGATTTTTCTGGAGAGCAGGCAAAAGTTGCAGCTAAGATTCCCGCAAGGAAAAGGTTTTTATTCATGTGTTTAAAACTTCTTATCATTGGTCACAGCAAATCGTGTATAGTAAATAGTTATTCCAATTTGTAACTTAAGACTCATGTTCGATTTCAGAATAGGAAGGTATTGAATTATCTCAACTCTTGAAATTATAATATTGGTGTAAAAACACTTGTTTATTTGAAAAAAAGGAAGAAAATGAGATTATTTATTAATGAATAGTCAATAGTTATTTCAGTTTTTAGAATTTTTACTAATTTGCTTAACCATTAAAACGGAAGATGTATAATGTATAAAACCTATGATACCCAAGTAGCCAAGCGCTTCACAATTTACAACAGTTTGTTTTTAGATCTTCCCTTCAATGACATCTACCGCACCGGAACTTTACTTCCGATTTTAGGCACAGCATGTCAGGATGGTTTCCAAAAGGGATTGACTCCCAAGGAAATTATTGCAGGGTTTTTCGATGAATTGATGCCAGAATCTACACCTGAGCAGCAATCCGACTTGCTTTTCCAGATGATTCAGTATGTGGAGCGACAAGTCGTTTTGTTTGACTCGATTGAGGATGCTGCGTATGAGAAAATCCATGACCTGAAAGGAAAAGGAACGGTCAAAGCTTTGATAGACCGTACGGATAATGACAATAAGCGGACGGAGCTAATTGAAAAGTTGAAGACATTCTCGGTTAGGCTCACGCTGACGGCTCACCCTACACAATTTTATCCTGGTAATGTCCTAGCGATCATCACCGATCTGGAAAATGCTATCCGCACCGATGATCTCGGTAAAATAAATTCACTTTTGCAGCAATTAGGGAAAACAGGATTTACCAAGCGCGAAAAACCTACCCCTTACGATGAAGCAGTTAGCTTGATCTGGTTCCTTGAAAATATTTTCTACGAAAGTATTTCCGATATCATGGTTCGCTTACTAGGATCCTTAGATATCCCGCTTCACGATTGGGAAAACCCAGGCTTGCTCAAAGTCGGTTTTTGGCCAGGAGGAGACCGCGATGGCAATCCATTTGTCACGCATACCATCACAAAACAAGTGGCAGCACGCTTGAAAAAGTGGGTGCTAAAGTGTTATTACAAAGACGTGCGTAAGGTTCGTAGAAGGTTGACCTTTAAGCATGTAGAAGAGATATTAATCAACATTGAGCGTGGTCTTTACTCCACGTTGTTTGAGAATAATTCGGTTTATCAAACCAAAGATCAGTTGCTGGCAGATTTACTGTCTGCCCGGGAAGGTTTGATCAAATACCATGAGGGATTATTTCTCGCAGAATTGGATCAGTTTATTCTTAAAGTTAAAATCTTTGGTTTCCACTTCGCTTGCATGGATATGCGTCAGGATAGCCGCAAGCACGATACTCTAATTGAAGAGATTTTCGCACTTCAAGGAAAAGATCTTCAAGGCACAGAAGATGAGCAAATCGCCCAGATTATGAGCCTAACCGAGCTGCCTGAAATTGCTTCATTCCAAGATCCATTTAATCAGGAGATGCTGGAGTCTATGGGCGTGATTGATTCTATCCAGCAAGAAAGTGGTGAGGAGATCATGAACCGTTATATTATATCCAACTGTCAATCCAGAAAGCATCTACTGGAGGTGTTCAAACTGAATAAACTGTGTCTAGGGAAAGACAAGGAAAATATGCCTTTGGATATTGTGCCGCTTTTTGAGACGATCGATGATTTGGCAGAAGCTCCTGAAATCATGACCAATCTTTACAATATGCCTGAGTACAAAAAGCACTTGGAGTTTAGAGGGAATAAGCAAACAATTATGCTTGGATTCTCTGATGGAACCAAGGATGGTGGATACCTTCAGGCTAACTGGTCAATTCTAAGAGCAAAAGAGGAGATGACCAGAGTTTCCAGAGAGAACGGAATTGAAGTTGTGTTCTTCGATGGTAGAGGTGGACCTCCTGCACGTGGTGGAGGAAATATGCACAATTTCTACGCTTCCTTAGGCGAGAAAGTAGAGAACTCTGAGATTCAGGTTACGATCCAAGGTCAAACGATTTCTGCAAACTACGGCAAGCAAGCTTCTTGTACCTATAACTTTGAGCAATTGCTCAGTGCAGGCTTGGAAAATCACTTATATGGTGGTGCTGACAAGAATCTTAATACAGAACAGCGAGCGCTAATCGATGAGCTAGCTGGGGAGGCATACGAGTCCTATAAAAAATTCAAGAGTCATCCGAAGTTTGTTCCATACTTGGAGCATGTTACTCCGCTAAAGTATTTTGGAATGACCAATATTGGCTCCAGACCTTTGAAAAGAGGCAAAGGTGAAGGTTTGAAATTTGAAGATCTTCGTGCTATTCCTTTTGTAGGTTCATGGGCGCAAATGAAGCAGAATATCCCTGGTTTCTATGGAGTAGGAGCTGCAGTTGAAGTGTTGGAAAAGAAAGGGAAGCTGGGAGATTTAAAAGAACTATATAATAACAGTCTTTTCTTCAGAGCTCTTCTTGGGAATTCGATGCAGTCACTGACCAAGTGTTTCTATCCGGCTACCGCTTATTTGAAGCAGGATAAAAACTACGGGGAATTCTGGGAAATCATGTACGATGAATACCTAAGATCTATAGAAAAGCTCAAAGAAGTGTCTTCCATGGACGAATTGATGGGTGATAATAAAGTGATCAAAAAGTCAATTGAAATTCGTGAACGTATTGTTTTGCCACTCATTACTGTGCAGCAATATGCGATTCAGAAAATCCTAGAAACCGGTAAAACCACGGAAGTGCTTCAGAAATTGATTTTGAGAAGTATGTTTGGAATTATCAATGCGGCTAGAAACGCAGCATAAGTTTCAGGTAAAATAAATGTAAAAGCCCGGTTGAATTTGAGTTCAACCGGGCTTCCTTTTTTAGTTTATATTGTTTTACCAAGAGATTTTTATCCTATCCCAACTTCGCCAAACTCTCTTCCAAAGCCTTAATTTTAGCTTCAGCATCTGCTTGTTTCTTGCGCTCCATTTCAATGACCTGAGCAGGTGCACCAGCTACAAATCGCTCGTTGCTGAGCTTTTTCATCACTGAATTAAGGAAGCCTTGAGTATAATCAATCTCTTTTTGAATGTTCTCCTTTTCCTCTTCAACATTGATGGAATCGCCCATTGGGATAAAGCACTCATCAGACTTCACTACGAAGCTGATTGCATTCTCTACCTTCTCGCCAAAATTCAAAGAAGACAAATTCGCCAGCTTATTTAAGACAGCTGAGAATCGTCCGTACAATCCTTCATTCTTGGTGTTGATGGTCAGATCAAAGGATTCCTTTGGAGACATGCCTTTAGAAGCGCGAAGGTTTCTTACCTGAGAAACAACCTCAAACACCTGATTTGCTTCTTCGATGATTTTCGTATCAAATCCTTCAGCCTCCGGCCATGAAGCCAAGATTAAGGATTCTTCCACAGATCTTTCCTTGATTTGGTGCCAAAGTTCTTCTGAGATAAATGGCATGAAGGGATGCAAGATCTTCAGGATATCTTCGAAAAGAGCAATGGTCTTGTCGTAAGTTGCCTGATCGATAGGATGCTGATATTCCGGCTTGATCATCTCTAGGTACCAAGAGCAGAAATCTCCCCAGACCAACTTGTATGTTGTCATCAGAGCATCAGAAATTCTGAATTTTTCATAGTGCTCGTTGATTTCTACCAAGGATTGATTGAATCGATTTTCAAACCATGCTATACTGGAAGCATTATCCCCTCCATCCAGACTTGGATCGATTTCCCAGCCTTTTACCAAGCGGAAAGCATTCCAGATCTTGTTGGTAAAGTTCCTTCCTTGCTCCACCAATTTGTCATCGTATGGCAAATCATTTCCGGCAGGAGAGGAGAAGAGCATTCCTGTTCTCACACCATCGGCTCCGTTTTGAGCGATCAGATCCAAAGGATCCGGCGAATTGCCCAGCGATTTGGACATCTTTCTGCCCAATTTATCGCGAACGATACCGGTCAGGTAAACATTTTTGAATGGCTTTTCGCCCATGTATTCGTAGCCAGCTATGATCATACGTGCCACCCAGAAGAATAGAATCTCCGGTGCAGTCACCAAATCATTGGTAGGGTAGTAATATTTCAGTTCCTCATTCGGCTTGCCCGTAGTGAATACTTCTGGGTCAAACACAGAAATAGGCCAAAGCCAAGAGCTAAACCAGGTATCCAATACATCTTCATCCTGCTGTAAATCAGCTAAGGTAAACGTACCATCAAATTGCTCATTCGCAAGTTGCAGGGCTTCCTCAGCAGTTTTAGCCACGACAAATTCGCCGTTTGGAAGATGGTAGGCAGGAATTCTATGTCCCCACCACAGTTGACGGGAGATACACCAGTCGCGTACATTGTCCATCCAAGCGCGGTACATGTTCTTGAATTTCGGTGGGTACAATTGGATAATATCCTCCATCACAGCCTTTTGAGCAGGTTTGGTGATCTCATCCATCTTCAGGAACCACTGCAGAGAAAGCTTTGGTTCGATGACTGCATCAGTTCTTTCGGAGTGACCTACATTGGATTTGTAATCTTCTATTTTCTCCAACTGGTCGATTTCCTTCAGTTTCTTACCGATCATCTTTCTTGCAATGAAACGATCTTCGCCAACCAAAATTTGAGCTTTTTCATTCAGCGTTCCGTCATCGTTTAAGATGTCGATCACTTCCAGTTTATGCTTCAGTCCAAGTTCGTAATCATTGATGTCATGAGCCGGAGTTACTTTCAGACAGCCTGTACCAAACTCCATATCCACGTACTCATCTTCGATGATTGGAATGGCTTTGTTGATTAGAGGAACGATTGCTTTTTTGCCTTTTAGATGGGTGAACCTTGGATCATTTGGATTGACACAGATGGCCACATCCGCCATGATCGTCTCAGGACGTGTGGTAGCGATGGTAAGGAATTCATTCTCCGTTCCTTCGATCTGATACTTGATATAATAGAGTTTGGATGCAATTTCCTTGGTAATTACCTCGTCATCGGAAAGGGCAGTTTTTCCTTTTGGATCCCAGTTCACCATACGGATACCGCGGTAAATTTTCCCTTTTTGGTGTAAATCCACAAAAACAGAAATCACAGCATCACTTAGATCCGCATCCATAGTAAAGGCTGTACGATCCCAATCACAGGAAGCTCCGAGCTTCTTCAGTTGCTCGAGAATAATTCCACCGTATTTTTCTTTCCACTCCCATGCATGCTCCAGGAATTTCTCACGGGTAAGGGACTTTTTATCGATTCCCTGTTCCTTCAGCAAGTTTACTACTTTGGTCTCGGTAGCGATCGAAGCATGATCAGTTCCTGGAACCCAAAGCGCATTTTTGCCCTGCATTCTAGCTCGACGGATTAATACATCCTGAATGGTATTGTTCAGCATATGCCCCATGTGCAGGACGCCTGTGACGTTAGGAGGAGGCATGGTAATCACGTAAGGTTCCTTGTTAGGATCTACTTTCGATGAAAAAAGCTTGTGCTCCATCCAATAAGCATACCACTTGGCTTCGGTAGCTGCTGGATCGTATTTGCTGGCAATAGACATATTCGGATTAGTATTTAGAGGGGCAAAAATAGGGAAAAAGCCAATTTCGGAGGCATGATTGGACGATCAATTACAGGAAGTTGGGAAAATTGATTGATACATGGTGAAGGTCTCGACTCCGCTCGACCTGACACAGTTGTTGTCACCCTGAGCGAAGTCGAAGGGTTTTGACCATTAAGTACCCAAAGAATTCGCAAAGGGCGCGGCGAAGTTATCCTGCTTCTCCAGAAGCTGGATCAAAAATTTAGTAATGCTGTTTGGGATTTCTATTCCTGAATTTCACAATATCTATTAATATTTAATCCCCATTACCTCAAAAACCCTATCCTCTTTTGCCAACTTTAAAAGGGCCTGTTCTCCAACTTTCTTGCCTATCAATATCTTGGCAATAGGGGAGATGAATGAGATCTTATTCTTAGCTATATCTGCTTCGTCAACTCCTACAAGCTGGTAAGTCTGATGCTTAGAGCTAGTGCCAATTTTCAGGGTAACAGTTGCTCCAAATCGAATTTCATCTTGAGGCTGGTCGGTTAGATTTACAATTTTGGCAATGGCAATCCGCTCTTCGAGCAAATGAATTTTTGCATTGATGAAATTTGAAGCAATGCGTTTTTCCTGTTCCGTAGAAGCTTCTATAGCACTCTTTTCATTAATCAACGCTTGCTTTTCTGCAAGCAATTCTGACATTCCGTTTTCTGTGATGAAGTTGGTGACACCCTCAGGTAAATCCGCTCTTGGTGGTACAAGAGGTGTTTCTTCCTGATCATCTTCTTTTACAAATCCTCTGCTCATAGCGTGGTCGTGATTGTCTAACCGTTATAAGGAATAGAAATGGGATTAAGTTTCATTGCCATGTGCCTTAAAAAGAGCACGGGGAAGGTTTATGCGTTAGTTGTATTAATCCCAATCACCCTTTGCTTTCCCAATTCTGCCAAGATGCGTATGGTGAAAACTATCGTTGAATTTCAAACCATAGCCCATTAATCTGTCAAATGAAATGTGGGCGAAAAGTATGATCCCAGCAAGCATCAAATATTTACTTTCAAAAGCCAATCCATATAAACCAGCACAGACAGCAAGTAATCGGTGATGGAAGAGATTATAAGTAATTGCTCCAATCTTAGGACTAAACAAATAGCCGATCATTCCGATATCTGGTAGAAGCAATAGTGCTGGAAACCACCACCAGGCCAAATTTAAAGTGCTGAATATGTAAATGCTGAGTAGAAATATACCTGCTTCTTCCAGTTTTAATAAGTTCCTCATTGTTAAGTGATTTAGTGTTGAGGCAAAATTGGGAAGTAGTAAGCAGAGCGCTCTTGATAAATATCAAGAAGTTTAGCTGAGTTGTTTATTTCTGATTCTGCTGAATGTTTCCGGAGTCATCCCGAGCATGGATGCGATGTATTGGAGCGGAACCTGATTGAAAAGCTCTTTATTATGCTCAAAGAAGTGAGCATAGCGTTCTTCGGCAGTCATGGATAAATGAGTGAAAATCCGGTCCTCTAAAAAGGTAAAGCATTTGGCAATAAACAACTTTTCGAGTTCATGCCAATTCGGGACTAAGCTCCCAATGGACCTATAAGCGGTACCGCTGATGGTGTAAAGCTCTGCATCCGTCAATGCCTCAATAGTCCAACGAGCCGGACTTTGAAAAAGTAAACTCGAAAGATCAGTGACAAAATAACCTTGAGTAGAAATCCATTGCGTTACTTCTTTACTTTCAGTCTGCTTATACACTCTCAACAGTCCTGATTTTATAAAACTAAGTTTGTTACAAGGTTTTCCTGTTTTCAAAAAGTAGTCACCCTTTTTTAGTGTTTCAAGATGAAAGTGTGAGCTTACTACTTGCAAACTATCCTCGGGCATCACGCCAAAATAGCTTTTTATATTTTGTTCGAGTTCTGTCATTTCGAAAGTGAAAATAGTATAAATGGATATAATTAACTGCAAAAGTCGCTGAGTCCCATTAATGCGGGATGCGCGAAGCTTTAGAGTTTCTATGGTGCTCTATATGCTGGCTCAAAACCTAAAGGTTAGTTTGTGAGCAGAAGGTACTTATATAATTCCGATAGCTGCATCTACACTTCATTATACGTTCAGAAAAGCAATTCAATGTTTTGAGATCAAGAAGTGTCACCAGCTACATGATTTGGATTTGTCTTACAAGTATTTTATTTTGAAGAGCTTATCTGACTTTGCTATTAGGGTTTTAACGATAGTAATTAGCCAATTTCAAACTCTGCTTTTTAGTATGAAGATGTTCAATTGTAAACATTTTTTTTATGGCAGGTGTTATTTTAATCTTGATGCTTTTAGAATAGGTACTGAATTGTCTTAGAGATTTACCTCAAAAAACTAATTATGCAAGACGCACAAGGAATAGAGGAAAAGTTTTCTGTCAATGATGCGATAACTGATCTTTGGACCAAGCTAGACGGATGGTTAGATGCCATCATTTTGAAATTGCCCAATTTCGCCGTTGCCATTTTGGTCATGGTCATTTTTTATTTTATAGCAAAAGGCGTCCGAAGTCTTGGTAAAAAGGTTATCTACAAAAGGATATCTGACGAAGCGATAAGGCAAATGGTAAGTAAGCTGGTATTCGCTATTATAATTTTGATTGGATTCTTTGTTGCGCTAGGCGTGATGCAGTTGGATACCGTGCTTACTACGATTCTTGCGAGCGCTGGTGTCGTTGGTTTAGCAATCGGTCTTGCATTGCAAGGCACTTTGAGCAATACGTTTTCTGGCCTTATGCTTTCATTCCAGCCAAAGATCAGACTCGGTGACTTTATTGAAACCAATGGTATGCAAGGTTACGTGACCGAAATCAGCCTTAGAAATGTTGCAATTAGGCAAACCAATAATGAATATGTAATCATTCCCAATTCTATTTTTATTGATAACCCTTTTACAAATTACTCGCTGACTGATAGGTCACGGGTAGAAGTAAGCTGTGGGGTTGGTTATGAAGACGATTTGGAAAAAGTTGAAAAAATGGTTCTCGAGTTGATCAAGGAAAACTTCCCGATAGTAGAAAATGAGGAAATAGATTTTTTCTTCACGGAATTTGGGGATAGTTCTATCAATTTTGTGACAAGATTTTGGATCAATAGCATCAAACCTAAGCCAAAGTTAGCGGCTCAACATAAAGCGATTATGCTAATCAAGAAGAAATTCGATGCAGAAGGAATCAATATTCCTTTCCCAATCCGCACCTTGGATTTTGGAAAAAATAAATTACAGATGGCGCCAAAGGAGGAGAAAGTCTAATGTAGTTTATGGGTCTCTAACGCTAGGCACGCAGTTTTTAGAGTTGTCTTAGTTTATCAGAATTTGGTTATGAATTCGAATTACAATAGGAAGGTGTAGTTCCATACAATACCTAGCCGGGGTGACTTACTTAACCTCAGTTTGATTATAGATTCTCAAAAGCCCTGATTTAATAAAGTTAAGCTTGTTGCAGGGCTTTCTGGTTTTCATAAAGTTGTCACCCTTCTTAAGTTTTTCTAGGTGAAAGCGAGAGCTAACAGCTTGCAAACTATCCTCACGCATCATGCCAAAGTAGGTGGTTATATTTTGTTCGAGCTCGGTCATTCTGAGAGTGAAAATAGTGATTTTTTAACCACAAAGGTCGCGGAGGATTACGCAGAGGGTCGCAGATAGGAGGTTGTCCTGCTTCTCTGGAAGCTGGACTTAATCTGAATTATAAGTTTGGTTTAATAGGAAATAATACTCCAAGAGCACTATTCTTTTTTACGGAATTATCCCACAAAACTCAATGTAATACAGTTCTCCTGATTACCACGAAGACTAAAATCAAACTGGAATATGCGATGAAAAATGGAATTATATATGCCTCCAAATTGAACCACAACATAATTGACATTAAGAGAAGCTGAAACCCCAGTCCGAAGGTTGAAAGCATTGTCATAAACCATCTGGGAAATGGCTTGCTATTCATTGCTTTTCGATCGAGATGATAAATCGTCTTATCAAAAGAAATATAGAGCAGGTCATAGATTTTATAAAATCGGTTGACTGTACTTTGCTTTTCTCCTACCATAGCAATTGGTGCTACGTCCTCAAAGATTCGGCTGGTTTGGTCACCATGTACCGTATTTCTAAGGATGACATAGTAGTAATTATACAGTGTGCCTTGTAATTGCAATCCAATAAAAGCGAGTAGCATATAGCCGATTTTGCCATCCGTAATATGCCAGAACGCAAGGAAAAACAAGAAATTCAAGATGATATCAGCAATGGAGTCATAATACCTTCCGATGTAAGATGGTGTGTTTTTTATCCGCGAAAGCTCCCCGTCTGCAGCATCTAGTATAGATTTCAGAATAAGAAAGAAAGCTGCAGCTGCATAGAACTGAAGCAAGATACAGGCTATCGCCAAAGCTCCCGAAACAATAAACCAGGAGGTGACTTGCACAGGGGTAACTGATGTGTCTTTTAGTGCGTTGGCGATCCATCTTGCACTTGGTCTTCCGTAATCTGATAAATCTAGGAATTTGTACGCTTCTGGTAATTTGGACATAAATGGTCTTCTATCGGGGCTGTTTGACGTCCACTTGCAATGGAAGAATAGCCTCTCGATTAGATTTGGGGGAAATAACCCGTGAAGATACCATTAATTTAAATGAGGTCTTTAAAAACCAAGAGTTCGAAGGTTTTGGGTTATGCTGCTTCTCCACAAGCTCTTTTTAAATATAAAGTGCTAAGATGAATTCGAAGATTTCACATCATATGATTCCCTTACTCTAATCACCCACTTACCTTTATCACAACCTTTCCCTTATGCTTTCCTTCTCCAAAATATTGAATTAGTCTAGGGGTGTCTTCAAGTGGATAAGGGCCGTCTATTTCAGGTGTGATTTTATTTTGGATTACTAGTTTGGCTATTTCATCCAGCCCTTCATTAGGTTTAAGGCTGAGGATCTTAAGCTTTTTTGAAGTGAATAAAGAAAAAATCTTACCCCAAAAAAGTACTGAGATCAAACTGCCAGGGTTGCCCCCAATGGTCACATAGACTCCAGTTGGTTTTAAAGCTCTTAGGTATGAAAATGGAGATTTGTTTGTTTTACAGTCTAGGATTAGGTCGTACTGTTCTCCAGTTTTTGTGAAGTCTACCTTTTTGTAATCGATCACCTGGTCATAGCCAAGTGACTTCATCATATCCAATTTCTCGCCTGAGTCCACTCCCGATACTTCACAGTTGTTGAGTTTGGCCAGTTGAAGCCCTATGGTGCCTACACCTCCACCGCCTCCATTGATGAGCACTTTCTGTCCTTGCTTTATCTCTGCTATACCTCGGAGTGCTTGCATGGCTAGGGTAGAAGCGTGAGGAATGGCAGCTGCTATTTCAAAACTCAGTTTATCAGGCTTGAGAAGAACGGCATCCTCAGGTATGTTGATATACTCCGCAAAAGTCCCAAATCCGAAATGTGAAATATCGCCATATACAGCATCACCAACTTTCAGCTTGCTCACCTTTGATCCTATACCCTCAACCACTCCTGAAAGCTCCATCCCCGTGATTGGATTTTTAGGTTTGGCTAGGCCAAACATCAGTCTATACAAATAGGGCTTGCCGCGGACTAAGCTCCAGTCATAATCATTGATTGCAGTAGCATAGAGTTTAATCAAAACCTCATTATCCTTAGGAGTCGGGAGTGGTGCTTCTTTCAATTGTAGCACTTCCTCAGGTATTCCGTACTTCTCAAAAAATATAGCTTTCATCAGTTTTTTGTTTTTCAATGATCTGGTTGAAAATAGCTAATCTTTAGTTTCTACAGTTTCATAAAGTCAAAAAATAAAAAAAGGAAGCATTTCGGCTTCCTTTTAACTATCAATAGTGATAAAATTATTTCTTTACTATCGGTAACACGATTCTACTCAGACTCTTTCCACCATGATGAATCGAGTTGGTGGCGACGATTCCTTCGGTTTCGTCGTAGGTATTTCCACCAGTATTCATATTTCGGTCAAATCGTGGGAAGTTGGAACTGCTGACTTCGACACGGATTCGATGACCTTTATCGAAGTAGTTGGAAGTGCTCATTGGAGTCATTTTGATTTCATAGACTTTCCCATCTTCCATCCAGACTTCTTTGTCGTAGCCCTCACGGTAGCGAACTCGCTGAATTGTTTCATCCAAATTATAAGCTTTGCCGTCTGGATGTACATCGATTAGTTTGATAGTAACGTCAGTGTCCTTGGCATCTGAAGAGAGGAATAAGTAGGACTCTATGAATCCCGAAACTTCAATTCCTTCTTCCAAAACATCAGAAGTATAAACAAGTATATCATCACGCTTCTCCATCTCAGACTGATCTTTGGAACCTCCGCTTCCATCAATTGCATTTCCAGTACAGCAAACATTGCCGCCGTAGGAAGTCACAGGATTCATTGGGTCGTATTTGAAGGTATCAGGATTGTCTTTTTTAGGCTTTTTAGGAGTTAGTTTTCCATTTCCATTAAGCGTATTTGCTTGTCCTTCAGAGTCCAAATACATAGTAGTCATGACTGCTTCAGCTGGTGGCCATACGTCTGAAGTTTGCCATTTATTTGCTCCCATTGTGTAATACTGTACGCGTGGCATTTCCTCCATGACTTCAGATTTCTCTCCTTTAAGCCATACATCAAACCAAGCAGTGATGATCTCATCGTAATTCAATCGGGCATCACCCACATTCAGATCGCCTACCATGGTGTTTTCAGAGGCGCGGGTATAAGAGCAATGCAGTACTGGTGCGATCACCAAGTACTGATTATCTCTTGCCATTTGCGAAATGGCATTTTCGCGAGCATGATTGAAGAGTGCAATGTTTGGCCCGGCTGATACATCAAACCAAGATACAAACCAGAAACTTGGCTTGTCAAATGGCATATCATCGTGATACAATCCTCCTTCATACCATTTGGGATCGTTTGGCTTACGCGTGATCATTTCTTCGTAAATACCCATAGGTCCATTCTGATGTCTGATGATGTCCTGAATGGGAAGGTGTGCCAATGCTTCTTTGGAATCAATTCTCGGATACTCCGGGGACATATCATAAAAGCGCTGGAGTCTTAGTAAGTCTTTCTGACTGATGTCTTTTGGTAATTTTGGTGCCATTGGATCATGCTGTACGCTATAAAGCCAGTTTGTAAAAAGCATCTGACCAGCACCGCCTCTATACCAGTTTCCCTGCTCATAAAATCCACCTACCCGGCCAACACCTGCACCATAACCTTGGGGTACAAGCGCCGCCAATGCTGGATGATCCAGTGAAGCCACTGCCATTTGCCACTCAGCAGTGGAGGAGCAACCTAATGTTCCTATTTTGCCATTGCTCCAGTTTTGCTTGGACATCCACTCAAATGCATCGTATCCATCGGTCAATGGGACGCCAAGTATGTCCCAATCTCCTTCAGAAAAATACCTGCCACGCTCATTTTGGACTACATATGCATAACCTTTTTCTACCCATGAAAGGGCAGTTTGCATGGTGCGGGTATTCATTTCTCCATTTCCCCAGGTGTTAAAGTTGTAGGGAGTTCTAGAAAATACGATTGGGTATTTACCTTCTCCTTTGGGGCGATAGATATCAGTAGCCAAGCGAACACCGTCTCGCATAGGCATCATGACTTTTTGGTCTACTATAGCGACTTCCTCAAGCTGATCGATAATGCTTTTTTCCTGAGAAAAAGCAACCGATACTAACAATACCATGAGGATAGTCAGGCAAAATTTGTGAAGGTTTTTCATTTGTTTATAAAATTAATTTAAGTGAGGGCTAGGAACCATTAAAGACTTAGGAAAGCCAATTGATATGAACTTTATTTTGGTCAGATTTCATTTTTTCAGAGTTTTAGTCGGTACCTAAGTTAGCAAAGTGCTTGAAAACAGGGTGAAATAATTGATAATTGGTTGATTTTGTAGATTGGAATTAATTGAAATTTAGCTCTCTCGGGTCAACGGTCAAGTAGCCAAAGACTTATAGCCATACTTGCGAAATGAAATCCGGCTAGTTCAGCTTTTGCACTTTTCATTTCATATAGAAAGGCTAAATTTGCAGTCCTAACGATTTTTACCAATGAGCGACAGCCCAAGCAACGCCCTGACTACCTGGGTGGAAGTAGCAAAAAATTCAGATTTTACAATTTACAATCTCCCTTTTGGAGTTTTTAAAAACAAAAAGCTTAGTCCTCGCATCGGGATAGCAATAGGCGACAAGATTGTTGACTTAAGCATTCTGGATCAAGAGGGATTCTTTTCAGACATGTTTTTACCTGAAGGGATTTTCTTAAGCGAATCTCTGAATGAGATGATAGGATTGGGAAAAGTAATCACTAAAAAAATCAGAGAGCGTGTTCAGGAACTGCTTTTGGCAGATAATGAAAAGCTAAGAGATCATTCAGCCCGCGGTAAAGTAATGCTAAATCGTAAGGAGGCAACTATGCTGTTGCCTGTGAAGATTGGAGATTATACGGATTTCTATAGCAGTATGGAGCATGCTACGAACGTTGGCAAAATGTTTCGCGATCCAGAAAATGCGCTTTTACCTAACTGGAAGCATCTTCCTGTAGGTTATCATGGTCGTGCTTCGTCAATTATTCCATCTGGATCGCCAGTGATCCGTCCAAAAGGTCAAACCAAAGATCCTGAAACAGGTGCTCCGGTATTTGGCCCAAGTAAAAAGTTGGATTTTGAACTGGAACTTGCATTTATTACCGGTAAATCTACCAAGCTTGGCGATTCAGTTTCTACAGCTGACGCGGAGGATTATATTTTTGGTTTTGTGCTATTCAACGATTGGTCTGCGCGGGATATTCAGGCATGGGAATATGTGCCTTTAGGTCCATTTTTAGGAAAAAGCTTTGCTTCTTCTATCTCTACCTGGGTGGTGACTTTAGAAGCTTTGGAACAGTTCAAAGTAGAAAGTCCCGTTCAGGAACCAGAAGTTTTGGACTATCTGAAATGTAATAAACCACATAGTTTTGATATACAGTTGGAGGCTTATATCCAGCCAGAAGATGAGAAAAGCAGCAAGGTCTCTACTTCCAATTTCAAAAATATGTACTGGAATGTGGCTCAACAATTAGCGCATCAGACAGTCAATGGTTGTAATATCAATGTAGGTGACATGATGGCTTCCGGGACGATCTCTGGTAAAACTGAGGATTCTTATGGTTCAATGCTTGAGCTTTCTTGGAATGGACAAAATACGGTAAAGCTTGATTCAGGTACTGAGCGAAAGTTCATAGAAGATGGTGACACGGTAATTATGAAAGGATTTGCTGAGAAGGATGGAGTTCGGGTTGGCTTTGGTGAAGTGAAAACTAAAGTGCTACCCGCGAAGTGATTTGCAAATAATACTAATATAAAACCTTGATTTAGTGCAAGTCAGGGTTTTTTTGTGCCCTAATCCTACCTATTTTTTCTTCAAATTATTAAATTGGATAATCAATTGAAATTCAGATGATTAAATCTGATCGTATTTGAATGGCGCAAGTTGGTTCTCGATAGTTTTAGGTCATTTAAGTTGACAAATCGAGATTTTAGATTTCAAGACTGTCTCATTTTTTTTGGGAGACAACTACTTCTTTTCACATTTCATAATTATTTAAAACTATGGCTAAGCTTAGAAATTTATCTATTACAACCCCATTACTTTTTGCTTTTCCTCTACGGAGTGAATGGGCAATTAATCCAGTTGACATCAATAAACCTATGACCGAAGGAGATTGGGAGGGAGCTGGTAGTCTCAAGTTCTCCAGAGGATTTGTGATGGCAAAGAACGATGCTAATTTTCTGTACCTCACTCTCGATGTGGTATCTGATACTGGGAATGACAGCAGTACTAACGATTATTTTTGGCTGACTTTTGACAATACTAGGGATAGAGCGATCACTTCTAATATAGATGTGAACTATGGACTTTACCCAGGTCAGCCGAACAAACTCGGTAGACAGAAGTACCTAGGTCCTGGACAATGGACAGGTTTACTTTCCGATCCTTCCAATTCGGCAGTGGTTCAAGAATTTGGTCCAAGTCCGAACTCAGAAGTTTCTCATAGAATCTGGAAATTCAGAATAGAACTTAGCGAGATCAACGTGTCGCTCTCTTGGCCGTTGAGTACGCCATTTACCTATTTTGGGTTTAGGGTAAAATCCAGTAATCCTGGGTTCACAACGGATTTCCCAGGCAATTTTTATAAGGATTTTACCAAACTTCGACAGCTTGTCCTTTCTAGAAAGCCAAGTATTCCTTCCAGTTCATTAGGCCATTTGATAGGAAGTGTAGGATTGATTCCTGCAGGTAAAAATACGGCTGATCAGGATATAATAAATCAAACTACCGGTCGTGCTACAACGGAGTCCAGTTATTCTCTTCATGTGGAAAATGCTGCATTTGGCGGTACGCTAAACTTGATAGGGAACCGTGCCAAAATGATATCGCTGTATGGTGCCAGCAATAAGAAGTATATGGTAGAAATAGCCGGTCCGGGAGGAGGCACCTACCAGAAGTTGATCAGCAATTGGTCCAATTATCGCTGGACGGGTTCGAACTATGCTTTGGAGTCTTTTGCGCCAAATTCATATGGATATTATGAGCTGGCAAATCCAAGTACGGATTACTCCATCGATGACTTGCTTATACAGTTTCCTACTTCTGGATTGTTACCAGGATTGTATACTATAAAAGTCACATTTTTTGTAGGAACTAGCTACAGACCGCTTGAATTCCAAGAGTTGAAATTATATATAGACAATCATGTGCCGGCTACGATAATCGAAAGTGTAAAACATGGCAGGAGTGAAGTATCGGCTTGTGCAATAGAAAGCATAGGAGCAGCACCGGATGGATTGAATTTCCGTGTCACAGCCAATGATCCAGAAGGTAATCTCCGTTCTGTAAGTTTTCATGCCACCTACGGGGAGGGTCTGACTACTTCAATCTATTACGAAGGATACACCCCCTCAAAAGGAAATTGGGAAGGATTTGTAAACAAATTAATTCCTGAGTCCGGGAATTGGCGACCACCTCAATCCTGTGCATATAGTTTTGTGCTGACCGCCTCAGCACGGACAACCGACGGATACAAGTGGATAGGTAAAAATTCTATTCATCGAAATCTGACTTTACTTCTGGGATAAAAAGGTTAATGGCCCATAAATGAAAAGCCACTTCTACTCAGGAGTGGTTTTTTTGTTTTTACAGAGTGAAACTTTCCTTAATTAGTATTGTGCTCAAGCTCAACTGAATGATTACAATATCAGTTTGCAACTTGGGGTTTCTTGCATTAAAAGCTTACTCGTTCTTTCCAATTTGTGAATTCAAGCGCTAGCTCGTTAGCAATTTCAGGCTCTTGGTCTATGATATTTATTGTCTCACTTGGGTCTAATTTTAGGTTATATAATTCCCAGGAGGCGTTTTCTCCATGAGCAACGAGTTTCCAGTCTCCTTTTCTAACGGCTCTTCCAACTCTCCATTCCCAGAAAATTGGTTCCATACGTTCGGTCAATTCACCTCGAATAGCAGGTAAAAGACTCTTTCCTTCAGCAGGAAAGATAGAATTTCCTTTGAACTCACTTGGGTAACTGGCGTCTGCGAGTTCTGCAAGAGTTGGGAGAATATCGATCAGATGTGCTGGGTAAGAGTTGATTTCATTTTGATGACCCAGACCTTTTGGCCAGGAAATGATTAAGGGTGTTTTGATACCTCCTTCAAAAGAATAGTTTTTAAAGAATCGCAAAGGCGTGTTTCCTACATTTGCCCAATCAGGCCCCAGCGAAGTCCAATGTCCTACGGTGCCAATTTTCCCGTCTCCGGGAATCGTGACTACCTCAGCTGAGGCGCCATTGTCGGAAAGAAATAGGAAAACAGTATTCTCAAATTTGTTGAGGGCCTTCAGTTTTTCTATGATTTCCCCGATTTTTTGATCCATGCGGTCAATCATTGCAGCATAGACTTCCATTTTCTGTTCCTCTATATTTCTAAGAGAATCGGAAAGCGACTGCCAAGGGAGATAGGTAGCTTCGCTTAGGAAATAGGTGTCATCAATGATTCCTAGTTTTTTCTGCTTCTCATAGCGCTTTTGTCGGATAGACTCATACCCCTCAGAATATTTTCCTTTATACTTCTCAATGTCTTCCGGCCAAGCCATCAAAGGATCATGAGGTGCGGTATATGCGATGTAAAGGAAAAATGGCTTGTCCTCATCTTTGTATTCTTCCAGCCATTGCAAGGCATATTTGGTGAAGTAATCGGTGGAGTAGTAATCTTGCTGGACAGAATAAGGCTGCATAAGTTTCCGGTCCTCATAAAATGGGCGATCATCCCTTTTTTGGGCAGGTTGAGGTTCGTTTCCACGACGAGGTCCGGGGTTGAAATGGTTTGAAGCTCCTTCTTTAAGTCCAAAATATCTATCAAAGCCCCGATCCATTGGATGGTCATATCCGTGATGCTTGCCTGCCCAAAATGTTCTATATCCTGCCGACTGGAGAAGTTCTCCGAATGTGATTCCATTTTTCAGAGGCTGCTCGTAGGTAGATTCATAGCCTACTTGCTGTGCATACAAACCCGTAATCAAGGCGGCTCTGGAAGGATTGCATTTTGAGGTATTATACATTTGAGTGAATCTGACCCCATTTTCAGCCAGCCAGTCTAAGTTTGGAGTTTCTACCTCACTTCCATAAGAACCGATATCCGACCATCCTAAGTCATCTGCCAGAATCAGGACAATATTTGGCTTTTCTTGCTGAGCCTTACCAATCAAAGGAATAAAAAGCCAAAGCAGCAAAATGAATATTGGGTTTTTCATAATCAGGTTATCGTTTTTGGGACACCGATTAAATTACTAAAAACATCTGAAATGAGGAGAGGGTGATTAGTGAGTTTTAAAAGCAGGATCTTCAAAAATGACAAAAGCCACCGATTAAGGTGGCTTTTAACTTATTAAAATGGGGATTACTTGAATCCAATCTCTTCTAAACCTTGATGGCTGATTTTGATTGCTTCTAAAGGGTCTAAGTCAAACGTATTATCCTGTTCTACCAAGTAGAACTCCATTCCTGACTTTTCTTTTTCAGCTAAAATTCTCTTGAAATCTATCGTACCAGTTCCTACAGGAGCAAAGTTACCTTCTTCATTCATGTCTTTCACATGCCAAGCAATAAAGCGACCTGGATACTTTTCAAAATAGGTAAGTGGGTCAACACCAGCTTTTGTTACCCAGAAAAGGTCCATTTGAAAGTTTACAAATTCAGGATTACATTTCTTCAAAAGAAGATCTTCAATCACAGTACCATCCTCCATCGCTTTGAATTCAAAGTCGTGATTGTGATACAAAAGTTTGATCCCTGCATTGTTGCATTTTTCTCCCAAAGTATTCATAATGTTAACCAATTCCTCTGGGCTGCCTTTCATTCCCATTCCATCTTTTCCAGAGGTAAACATGCCCATAGGAGGTACAGGAATAACAAAATATTCGATGCCAGCAGCTTTCACATCTGAAATCAATTGATCTGCATTCTCCAAATTAACCATTCCCATGTGTGCACTCTTGGCAGTCAGGCCAATAGATTCTAAATAGGCTTTAAACTCTGTGGGAGTCATTCCGTAGAATTTTCCATCTGAATAATTTGCTGTTTCTACATAGGCATAGCCATTATCAGCAACAGCTTTTAGTGTGCTTTTTGGGTCCTTAGACATAGCATCTCTTAATGTATATAGCGCTAGACCTCCGAAGTCTCCAGAAAGAATTTCAGTACCTTCTTCTACTTCTGTAAGTTTCTCGGTCCCAGTTTTACTGCTGCATGCTGTAAAACCAATTGTCAAAGCAAGTAAAAAGCTGATTCTTAGGCTTAAATGTTTTTTCATTTTTTGATTGATTTTTTCTGCTGGACAAGTTAGCTAATTCATAGAAATATTGAATGGAATAACACATTTGCTCCTGAAACAGCAGGAGAAAATACCGGCGGGATTAAACAAAAAGCCTTGAATTCGTATTATAAATTACAACTAACCAAACTATTTTAATGACTCATATTTCAAAAATACTTGATATTCAGACATTAACACACGATGTAAAGCAGTACAAAGTGGAAAAGCCAAAGGATTATTCATTTACTCCAGGGCAAGCAACCGAAGTAGCTATCAATAAACCGGATTGGAAGGAGGAAAAGCGCCCATTTACCTTTACCTCATTGCCAGAAGACGATTATTTAGAATTCGTTATTAAATCCTATGCAGATCATGATGGTGTCACCAATCAACTTGACAGATTAGTGGTGGGTGATGAGCTCATTTTCGACGACTCTTGGGGTGCTATTGAATACAAGGGTAAGGGGACTTTTATTGCAGGCGGTGCTGGTGTTACTCCTTTCATTGCAATAATCAAGCAGTTGAAATCACAAGGAGAGTTAAGCGGTAACCAACTTTTCTTTGCTAATAAGACCAAGCAGGATGTTATTTTGGAGAAATACTTCAGAGAAACTCTTAAGGGGGATTTTTGTTCTATTCTCGAAAAAGAAAGTGCTGAAGGTCATGAACACGGACGTGTCGACGAGGACTTTTTGAAAAAACATGTAGAGGATTTTTCCCAGCACTTTTACGTTTGTGGGCCTGATCCTATGGTAAAAGCTATAAGTAAAACCTTAGAAAAGCTTGGAGCCAAACCTGATGCAATTACTTTCGAAAAGTAAGGCGCTAGTCTGTTTTTCTATCCTTTTGATTCACTCATACCTAGTACCTTTTTTACTAAAGGTCCAATGGTTAAGCCTTGTCCAATAATTGAGAAAACCACAATCACATAGGTGACTGTCAGGAATAATTCCCGTTCCATTTGAGGTTCTAGGGAAAGTGCTAAAGCAATCGAGATTCCCCCGCGGATTCCGCCCCAGGTCATGATCAAATTTGTCTTTGGAATGAAGTCCAGCTTCTTTTTGAAAAGTGCGACTGGTCCGGAAAGTGCAATGAATCGTGCGAGCAGTGATATTGGAATTGCTAATAAGCCAAAAATCAGATAATTGGTACTTAAAGAGATAATCAATAATTCCAAGCCGATCAGCACGAACAGCAGCGCATTGAGTAATACGTCGATCAATTCCCAAAACTTGTCGACATAGTTTTGTGTGTTTGCCGACCAAGCGATCTCCGGTGATTTATTTCCAATAAAAATTCCCGCAACTACCACCGCAAGAGGTCCTGAGACATGCAGGTAATGTGCCAAGGCCGAAATTCCCATGACCAAAGCCAAAGTAATCATCACTTCGGTTTCGAAGTTGTCGATGACTTTCATCAGTCGGAATGCGAGCCAGCCTGCAATCAATCCAAGGACAATTCCTCCGACTACCTCTTCGACGAATAGCAAGCCGACATCTCCAAAGCTCATCGAGTCCGAGCCTTGCTGAGCGATTTTGAAAAGCACAATAAAGACTACGACTCCGACTCCATCATTGAACAGGGATTCGCCGACAATCTTGGTCTCCAATTTTTTTGGGGCATTGGCATCCTTCAAAATCCCCAACACGGCTATCGGGTCAGTAGGAGAGATAAGCGCCCCAAAAAGCAAACAATAGAGGTAATCGATGGGATAGTTGAATGCGATAAAGAGGTAATACATCATCGTACCGATGAGGAAGGTAGAGATCACAATACCGATCGTTGCGAAGAGCGCAATTGGACCCTTTTGCCTTCTGAGTGCATCCAGTTTAGTATGAAGGGCTCCCGCGAAAAGCAAAAAACTCAACATCACATCTAGCAGCACCGTTTCAAAATCGATTGATTCTATCAATACATTGGCTTCCTCCATAATATAAGGATTGAAGTTTCCAAGAATGTTTAGAATCACCGTGAAAGCGATTGCGATAATCATCAGCCCGATTGTAAAAGGCAGCTTCAAAAACTTGGTGTTGATAAAAGCAAAAGCAGCTGAAAGAACAGTAAGTATGGTAATGATATTAAAAATGTCCATTTACTAAAATTGGTTTTGATGACTGTTGCCAAAATACAACCAATTTATTGATTGAGTCAAAAAAGTGCAGGGATCATTGGGTAGTTGATCCCTGCTTGAAATCGAATTTATTGAAAATTAAATAGAACGGGGAAAAGGAAGAATACAAACGCTGCCCATATGAAATAAACAGGAATATAATTCACGATAGTCTTTCCAACTTCGCTGCTTTCTGATTTCTTGGACACAGTCTGAAATAGCTTAACAGCAATCATTAGCAAATGAGCGAGCATCAAAATATTGCTCCCTAGGACAGCCATTCGATTTGGTGTAATCCCCAATTCAGCTATCCTAATAAGGATTGCTGAAAGTGCAACGCTATTGACAATTATTGTAATAATGGATAGAAGAAAAAGGATCCAAAAATGGCCGCTTTTCTTTTGATCTTTAGAGCTTTCGGCTACCGAAAAGAAAATTAAGGCCATCACACCAATCAATACTAAATTGAAGAGTAGGAGGGAATCCCGATCGTTGTACGGGTCCTTTCCAGAATACATGATCGCCACAAGATATACAGTAAGCATAATCAGAACTGCTGGACTAAACAGCTTGGCAATGATTGGGGATACCTTATTGACTAATTGAGGATTTGTCCAAGTCAGATAAACGGCAATAATCGGGACAGCAGGCAAGCCAAAAACTACTAGGTTCTGCTGGAAAAACTCTTCGATATTTATTTCAATCAAGCTGAAAAGTCCAAAGGTAATACCTGTTAAAATTGCTCCAGCTATCCCTAAAAGAACTGATAGCACAATCACATCTCCGTTAAATCGAAGGAATTCCAATCGCTTATTTACATTCCGAATTTCTTTTCCTGAAAAAGCCACTCCAATCAAAATCCATAATAAGACAGGCAGGTGAAGACATGCTAAAATCAATGTGTCAGTTTCAATGCCTGGCAGAGAGTTGATATAAATCAGGCATGCTGAAGAAATAGCAGCAATGATCGCTTTAGTTTTGGCAGGTAATTTATTTTTCCATGCAAAAAAAGCTACCAAGACGGGGAAGATGATGAAGGCGATATTCCGAGGATAAAAGAAGTCTTCTGAAACGGAGAATGTGAATGGAATCCGGGCGATCAAGCCTGCTAGGAATGTGGCAACGCCAACGTAAACTAGTTCGTTATTGGAACCCCAGGAGATTCCACCAGCTTCGGAATTCAATCTTTCGTTCCAAAATTCGCTGATTGGCTTCTCGCTTATTTCGGGATAAAGCGTTGTAAATGATGCTTTAAACTCTGACTTGTTGCTTCGGTAAAGCTTTTCCAGATAAGCCGGATCATTGATGTGAGTTAAGATTTCTGTACGCATGGTCGGGAAGGATTATGTTATTCAGGATTTTATTGATTATAAATGAGTTATGTTTTTTCTAATTTTTAGATTTTTCTAAATTTTCCAAACACTCGTCCAGTGGATTCCCGGTGGTATGAATACAATCACAGAATTCAAATCCTGCTGCTTCATTTTCTGTTCCTATGAATTGAGATTTGCAGTCAGAGAGGGAATTTAAAGGCATAACTTCATGTCCATTACGTGCATACCAAACGAAGAATACCATGGTGGAAATCACTCCGATACAAAATAGAATTGGAAATTTATTCTCGTATTTCGCTGGTTTGGATACGCTTACTTCCTTCGAATAATTATTAAATGGAAGGATATATCTCAGTTTGTCGTAGTGCCAGGCAAGGATGTAGAGGTTTGCCAATACCATCAAAGGAGACGTGAAGTAGGAGCCCACAAAGCGAACAGCATAAGACAGTATCCAAATATTTACAATGATGGGAAAGTAAAGCAACGCCCCTAATAAAACTGTACTAGGAATTAGAAGTAGGATGGCAGCCAGCACCTGAGCAACCCCAATGAACGTGTAGTAATAGCCCGTATGATGTAGGGCTTCAAGATAGGAGCCCATAGGATGAATCACAGATAAACCACTGGCAAATCGCTCACCCAGAATTTTCACCATGCCGGCAACAAGGAATGCATACGCTAGCAGGATTCTACAAGCGAGTTGAAACCACCAGTGCCATCTATTTTTCTTTATGCTGAAATAGTAGTTCTCTAACTTTTCAGGTAAACTTGATAATGTCATTTGCTGTCGAATTATGGGGAGTTAAACAGAATTGCGAGGGGTTATTTTTTATACCAATCAATTTTTCTTGAAATGAACATAGTAACAGCTAGTGCTACAAATAGCCCAATACTTCCGATCAACAAGGCATAGTCCTGCTGCTTTATGATTACAAAAATGAAACTGTAAAATGCCGAGAGAATTCCTGTGAAAATCCCTATGGTTTTGAGTTGGGAGAATAGGCTTTTGGAGTAAAATGCTAGCAGGCCTACAGTCGCTAAGCTTGAAATGAGGTAGGCTAATGAAAAGCCTAATTGCTCAGAAAGTGCTATCAATAAGGTGTAATAGAGGACCAAAGCGAATCCAACCAACGTGTATTGAAGCGGGTGAATCCTTCTTTTAGTAAAGGTCTCCATTAGGAACAAAGCCAGAAAGCTCAAGATGATTATTAGGATTGCATATTTTGAGGTTCGTATACTCTGCTGGTATTGATCCACAGGCATTTTGAGGCTTAAGCCAAAGGAACTTTCCAGGAAATTTGGCAGCGTATTGGTGAATTCCTGGCCAAAGGGTCTATTAAAATGAAGGACCTTCCATATGCTCTCAAAACCTTCCCTGGTCAGTGCTCTGTCTTCAGGTAAAAAGTCTCCTTGGAAACTCGGATTAGGCCAATTTCCACTTAGTTTCAAGGACGTGGTTTTGCCTAAAGGTACGATATGAAACTCCTTACTTCCTTTGAGTTTTATTTTTCCAAAAAAAGTAAATTCCTTTGATGCAGAATCCAAGGAAGCTGGAAATTGAAGCCCTGTCAGCTTAGTTTGAGAATCGGTAAATGGTTCTGAAATAAGTGATTTGTTGTCAAGTTTTAGTTCAGGATTTTCTCCAATTCCTCTTAGATCGCTCACGGAAATTAGAAAGGTGGCTTGATCCCAAAGTACTTGCTCGGTGGTTATATCAAGTTTTCCAAGTGCAATGGAGTTGAAGTCAGCTTTTACATCCAAATCCCCTCGATAAACGACCACATCAAAAATACCGCGATGAAGAGATTCAGCTTGAAGGTCACCATTGACATCTAAAACATCAGGTAGAAAATAAGCAGTTTGTAGCTCCTTGACTACCTTGGTTTCGCCATTACTCTGTACCTCTCGGTACGTATGATAGGGTAGTGCCAGATATGGCCCAATTACAGTTTGAGCCCGAGACCATTTGTCTGTCACTTCATTCTCCGTTTCTTGAAGACGTATTTGCCTTTCGTTAATCAGGTCTGTAATCAACGCTTGCGGAATTAATAGCAATAAGGCAATGAAGCCAATTACTAAAAGTTTTAAGCTGGTAGAGCGTGAAATCCAATCCTGGAATTTTTCGAGGATAGAAAGGTTTGTTTCTTTTTCCATGATTTAGTGAGTAAAAGTGTCTGGTTTATTATGTAGTTGGAAGCGAATGATTTTAATCCCAAAGCCCAACAAGACTGAATGCGAAAACAGCAGTGAGCCATATTCCTATAAAGTAGACTACTGTGCTGAAAATGATAGCTGCTAGCTTTCTTCTCCCTGAAGGGAACCAGATAAATCCCATCAGGTAGAAGAATAATCCTCCAAACAAACCACCCAGTGGGATAAAAGTGAGGGGGACCATCATCCAAGTCTCGAAGTCTTCACTTTTGACTAGAATGAGAAACATAAGCCAGGAAAATGGAATTCCAGCTCCAATGAGCCCTGCTACCGCAGCGGATTTTGCTTGAATGCATTTTAGAAACTCTATGTTTGTCTTCATCTGCTTGTGTTTTAAAAGTACTTTGCGATTCAAAGTAAGTGTATAAATTTTTTTAGGTTTTGTTTTCTTTGATCAAATTTTCTAGGAATTCCAGATGGTCTTGGAATGCTATTTTACCTTGGGCTGTTGCTGAATAATTGGTTAATGGTTTTCTGCCCAGAAATGATTTAGCTACTGAAATGTATTCTTGCTTCTCTAAGTTTTTCAGGTGCGAAGCCAGGTTGCCATCCGTCACATCTAGCAGCTCTTTGAATGAATTAAAATCAAATTCATCATTGACCATCAAGATGGACATGACCCGCAACCGGACCACATTTTCAAATGCTTTATCGTAATTCCCCTTCACCTTACCTGTCGTATTTATAATACATCATCGCTCCATAGATGACATGCAGTACTCCGAAACCTAATGACCAGAGGAGCAGACCAAATCCTGGAAGAAATGCCGAAATAACTCCAAGCACAAGCTGACAATAGCCTAGGTATTTGATGTCGTTATGAGTGAAATGGGAGGCGTTCAGCAAGCCCAATCCATAAAAGATCAAAGTAGCTGGCGCGACTACGGCGAGATGTCCTTTTGAAACTAAAGCCAGGCAAAAAATTCCTCCAATGGCTACTGGTATAAATAGCGCTAGGATAAAACGTTTGCTCGCTGGAGTCCAGAATTTGGTAGCTTTTTTCTTGCTATTATTTTGACTCATCACCCAAGCAGTTCCTATGGATAGTAGCAATACGATCAATGAAGTGATCAATAACTTTCCAACGATCCCATCTTCACTGATCTTGTCGATATTACTTCCATAGGGTACTTCTGGATAATAGATCCAGGTATAGGCAATCCCTGCTGCGATCAAAGCATAGGTCCCTGCCAATATCCCAGAAATACCACTGAGGGTTAGGAAGCGTGTGCTTCTCTCCATCATGGACTTGATTTCGGCTAACTCTTGTTCTGGTTTTCGCATAGTTAAAAGTACTTTGAGTTACAAAGTAAAATGAAAAATTCGTCATTCCATCCATTTACTAAAAAATAGTTCAGATTTTTTTTGAATCGCTCTACTCGAATTTCTGGAGTCTTTTTAAAACTTCCTCTTTATAGGATCTGCTAATTGTCAATGCCTTTCCGTCAATTTCCAGAAATTCATGGGTGTAAGAAGTAATTGCTGAGATATTACCGATAAAAGAGCGATGAAATCTGAGGAATTGACTCGCAGGGAGTTTACTTTCAAAATTTGAGATGCTTTCCCGCACTACAGAGACACAGTCTTTTAAATGGATCTTGATATAGTCCGCGAAGCTTTCTATGTAAAGGATATCGTCGAAGTTTACTTTTTCCATTTTTCTATCTTGCCTCACGAAGAGAAAATCTGGTTTTTCACTGGAAGTTGGATGACTTTTGGAATCGAAAGCATCTTTTGCTTTTGCAATGGCTTTTAGAAATCTCTCAAAGGGAATGGGTTTCAATAAATAATCTGTGGCTGCCAAATCAAATCCTGCAATCGCATATTCACGATAGGCAGTAGTGAAAATGACATGCATCTCTTGAGGAATAATTTTGGCGAAAGCCATACCATCTATTCCAGGCATGTTGATGTCTAGGAAAATCAGATCAACTTGTCCTTGTTGAACCAAATTAAAGGCTTCATTGGCGTTGCTGGCACAGCCCACAAGATTTAAATGATTCACTTTGGAGACAAAGTCCTTCAAAATATTCTGTGCGATAGGTTCGTCGTCAACGATCAGACAATTCATACGGATTTGGGTTGGTTCGTTTGAATTTGTAGGTTCACTACAAAGTAGCCCTTTACCTTTTCGAAGGTGAATAGGTGGGCATTTGGATAGAGGAGGTCGAGACGTTTTTGGATGTTTTGGAGACCAATTCCAGAAGATTCCAGCGATTCTTTATGATCCGTTTTCTCAAATGTATTTTTGAGAAAGAAATTAATATTTCCCTCACCTACCTCAATCCTTAATTCCACAAATGCTTCATTTGCCTGTGATTTCCCATGCTTGAAGCTGTTTTCCAATAGTGGGAGAAGTAGCATCGGAGCGATCAATTCACCAGTTAATTGTTGTGGAAAAGTAGCGTCAATTTTAAGCTTTTCCACATGTCTCAACTTTTCTAAATCCAGGTAATCTTTTAAATGATCGACCTCATCTTGTAAAGGCACTACAGACTTTTTGGTTTGATACAAGATATAGTCCAATAGATTCGAAAGTTTCAAAATCAATTCTGGAGTTTCATTGCTTTTTGCGATAGCAGAACCATAAATCGTATTCAGTGTATTGAATAAGAAATGTGGGTGGATCTGCATTTTGAGATAGGAAAGCTCATCTTGCTTTAGTTGCAGTTCACCATTTACTAACTCATATTGTAACTCTTGATTTCGTAAGTGAATTTTATAACTTTCCCGATAAGCTGAAAATAGCGAGGTCAATAGCACGATTAGGTAAACTCCAATAATGATCAGGTAGAGGTTCTTACTCATCATGAATCCTTTGTCGATGGTATCCAATGAATTGATGAAAATGAAGCCATAAAAAGATGAAAGTGCAATGAAGAAAAAGGAGATGATAAGTGTGTAAATGGTGTAAAGTGCAAACAGAAAATACTTTTGCTTATAGAGGTATTCTGGGATAAGGTAAAAAGAAAATACATTCACCATTCCCATTGTGACTGGCAAGAGAAAAATCCCAAAGGTGAATGCCGGTGCAAGATTGGAGATCGTAATGCCAAAGTAAAAAGTAAAGAATAAAAGAGCCCCTAGACAGATAGAAATCTGTTCCAAAAGCTTCTTTGAAATCTGAATTAACAACCGCTTATTAATCTCCATTGAATAAGACAAGGTCTTTTAAAAAATCGTATTTGCAAAGAATTTGCGACGGTTGACAGATTTAGCTGGGTAGGTGACCTAGCGTATTTTGTTTTTTTCAAAACCCTCACTATTCCTGTCAATTTACTAGTTTGGAAAGTCGTTGATCGCAAAATCTAATTTAAGAATGTCAGATACTGTACACTTGTAGTATCAACTAATCACAAAATCCATGTACACTAACACAGCTATTTTTACTCAAAAACTGGTTCTATCAAATGTCCTCATTGAAAGATTTGTAGAAGGAGGATTGACGGGGATGTTACTTGTTTTAGCTTGTTTACTGCTGGCGATTTTTTTTGCATTTAAAGCGTTTGCTAACCTGAAAGGGGATGAATCCACTTTTTTGAAGTATAAAAAGCTAGTCAATCAAGTTGTGCTTCTGGGATTGGTCATTTCATTTGCCAACAGTTTAATGGGTTTGATTCAGGGATTTGATACCCTCGAGGCAACGGGAGGGGCTGACCCGGCTATTTTAGCTGGTGGCTTAAAAATCACTTTGCTATCACCCTTATTTGGATTGTTTGTATTCATTCTTGGGTACTTCACAACTTTAATACTTAGCTGGATTAGAAAAGCGGACACCGAAGCAGCAAAGTGATTTTCAATTCAAATTTCCACCTAAGTTCATCTTGATGTTTTCTTTATCTAGAAAAATACTGCTCTGCCTAGCTATCTTATTTAGCGTAATTAGTAATGCAAATGCCCAGTTCCTCTCTGAAATAGGAATCAAAGACTCTATTTATTCTGAAATTCTTAAAGAAATCAGGACTTTTTATGTACAGTTTCCTGAGGGATTTGATCCTGAGAGCGACAGCAAATATCCTACTGCTTACATTCTAGATGGAGAAAATTTGCTACCTGCTCTTGCTGTGACTCAGCAATTCTATTCAGGTGGGTTTTTGCCGGACATGATCCTAATCGGAGTTTCTAATCATCAAAACAGAACTAAAGACTTGACACCCACTGTAGTCGAGCCAAGTTGGGAACCCAATGGAGGGTCGGATAATTTTCAGGAGTTTATTGCAAAGGAGCTGATTCCTTTTGTAGAGAAAAACTATCCTGTGACTAGCTACAGAACTTTGATTGGACATTCTTACGGAGGATTGTTTGCTATAAATACACTAATTACCCAGCCTGAGCTTTTTGAAAATTATCTGGCAATCGATCCCAGTTTGGATTGGGATGATCAATTGATGCTAAAGCATGCCAAGGATGCCTTCTCCAAAGAAAGTCTAAATGGCAAATCGCTCTACATTTCTCTTAATGGTCAGCTTCATATGCAAAACCCTTCAATCACACTTGAGAATGTCGTTCAGGACGATTCAGAATTCACCTTGTTTGCTCGAAGTAATTTGGCCTTTGCTGAGTTTTGCAGAGCAAACCCTGATACTGGATTGGACTTTGATTGGGAGTTTTTTCCAAAAGACCTTCACGGCACCATTCCACTTCCTTCACTTAGAAACGGCTTAATTTCTTTATTTGAATGGTTTCAGATGGAAAGAGTGGAGCTATTCAATATTCCAGAAACCTCGGTCCACGATCTACTTGAGTTGATGGATTATAGAGCCAAAAAGTTGGAAACTCATTTTGGATACCGCGTGCCGCCATTGCCTGAGGATTTGCTTACCATGTCAGGTTACATGAATATGGATATGGGGCAAATGGAAAAAGCGCAGCTATTCCTTGAGCAAGGAATCAAGTATTTCCCTAAGAGTGCCAATATGTATGATTCTATGGCTGATTATTATGAAACTACTAATGACCTCGAAAAGGCTTTCGAATTTGTGAAAATAGCCCACTCTATCTCTGGGAGTGATTTTCATAAAAAAAGAATGGAGGAATTGGGTTTGAAAATCAAATGACTGAAAATAACTTTTTCTAGGTTTAGTGTCTTTATAAAAGCTGACCGCCGGCGGTTTGAGGTCAACAAATTCTGGGAGGAAATTCTGTATCTTCAGGATTGATTTTAATTCAAATCCCTTCAAATTCATGAGGAAATCACAATTGCTCACTGCTCTTTTTTTCTTTTTGGCAAGTTTCCAAACCTTCTCTCAAAACCTAGCGATAAAGGGAGGTTGGGTTTTTGATACCCCAAGTAAGACTTTTCTGAAGAACCCTGGTCTTTATGTGAAGGATGGAGTTTTTGTAAATGAAGGAGAGAGTTTAAAAGATTGGAAGACTCTGTCATTTTCAGATGAGGATTATATTTTGCCTGGACTGATTGACCTTCATGCACATTACCGAGTTAGCAACGGCGGTCAGGCTTTTGATGATACAGTGGCTATGCCGAAGATTTTTCTCGCCAATGGCATTACCAGTACTTTTCCGGCAGGTGAAATTGAACCTGAAAAAATGTGGGATTTGCAGGAGGAAATAGATGCAAATCGTCGTCCTGGCCCTCGAATCTTACATTCAGGTCCTTATTTTGGTACTGCTGCTCCTGATTGGAATCCAGAATTCACCGAGCTGGAAATTCGTGATCGCGTTGACTATTGGGCTTCCCGTGGCGCTCTTGGCTTCAAAGCTAAAGGGATTACAAAAGAGCATCTGGCTATTCTAATCGACCAAGCTCATAAGCATAATCTTACTGTCACAGGTCATTTGGATTCTGGATTTAGAAACTCTGTTAATCCTCAGGATGCAATAAAATTAGGGATTGATCGAGTAGAGCATTTTTTGGGGGGAGACTTGTTAGTATCCACTATCAGTGCTTATAATAGCTTGAAAGAACTAGACCCTGCCGACCCTAGATTGGAAGAAGTCATTCAATTGTATATCAAAAATGGAGTCTATTTTGATGCTACTTTGGGAACCTACGGAGCTATTGGTTTGGTAGATTCTCCAATTTTTGGGGACTGGGCAAATGAAGCCCAGTATTTAACTCCTTTCTCTCAAAAGGTCGTAGAGGCAGTGAAACCTTCGAGTTTCAATGAGCTTTGTGCATTGATTTACCCTGTGAAGCAAGGAACCCTTTTGAGGTTTTATGATGCAGGTGGATTGATCACAGTTGGAACTGATCGCCCGCTATTATTGGATAATTATTTGGGAGGTGGAATCGGTGGATTTTTTATTCATAGGGAAATGGCTGCCATGGTGGAAATAGGCATTCCTGCAGCTGAGGTTTTATATTTTGCTACCCAGCAAAATGCTGAAGCTTTTCGAATTGACGAGAGGGCAGGGAGCCTTAGCCCAGGAAAGTGGGGAGATTTAATGATTATCAAAGGAAATCCAATTGAAGACATCAATCGAACTAGATCTGTACATACCGTTGTAAAAGCGGGAAAAGTGTTCGATTCCAAACTTCTACTTGAATCGGCAAGAGGTAAATTGGGGCCTGTTGAATAGAAAATGTTATTTTCCATCTCTTACCAAAACCCTACTCCTCATTCTGAAGGGAATTCACAGGATTGGACCAGGCAGTCTTAATTGCATGATATCCGACGGATAGGAATGTAAGTCCCAGCATCAGCAAGCCAGTGAAAAAGAACAATGTCCAATGAATCTCTGTATGAAAAGTGAAGGTGGATAAGAATTCCCTTATCAAATACCAAGCGATAGGAAAGCCAATTAATAAGCTGGCAAAGACTAAAATAGCAAAGTCGCTACATAATAATAGAGAAAGACTTTTGGAAGAGGCGCCAAGCACTTTTCTAATTCCAATTTCTTTGGTTCTTCGTTCTGCTGTGAATGAAGCCAAACCAAAAAGACCCAAACCAGAAATTAAAATTGCTATGATTGTAAAAGAAAGAGCGAGTTTGCCTATGACTTGTTCATTTTGATATTCTCTTTCAAAAACCTCCTCTAGAAAAGAAAATTCAAAAGGATATTCTGGATTGTATTTTTTAAAAACTCCTTTGACTTGGTCAATTAATCCAGCCATGGAAGCTTGATTGGAAACTTTGATGAAATAGTGGGAACCAAGATTTTCAGAAAACATGAAAATCATCGGTTCAATATCAAACTTCAGGTTATCGTTATGAAAGTCTTCTGTAACTCCAATGATTTGACCTTTTCCATTCCACATTTCCAATTCAGTGCCGACTGCAGTTTCAAGATCCAACCCCATCGCTTCAGCAGCTTTTTTATTGATGATGTAATTCGAAGCATCTTGAGTTCCTAAGAAATTTCTGCCATTACTTATAGGGATGTTTAGGGTAGGAATAAATGCTTCGTCGCAACGATAAATCTTAAAATTGATGTTCGAATTTTCTGATTTTCCAGTCCAAACGGGATCATTTGTGGTGATTGGCACAGAAAAAATACTATTGCCACCAAAGGCTATATTTTCGATTCCAGGAAGCTGAAGTAATTCATTTTTTATCCCATCATAGCTTTTGACAATGCCTTCATTTTGATCAATAATGATGATATTTTCCTTATTAAAACCAAGGTTACGATCGCTGATGAAATTAATTTGCTGATAAATAGCAATACTTCCCACGATCAATATGGCCGAAGTAGAAAATTGAGCAATGACCAAAATTCTTCGCAAACTTTGTCCTTTTAGTAAAGATCGGTTATCTCCTTTCAAAACAGAAATAGGATTGAATCGGGATAAAATAAATGCAGGGTAGGCACCAGAAAGAACTCCGGTAAGGATGGTAATAGATACTAAACCAAGTAGGAAAATAGGGTTGGTAAGGTCAAGGACTAGATTTTTTTCTGTGAGTTGATTAAAAAAGGGAAGGAGCAATTGCACCATAAGGATCGCAAAAATTAATGCTATCCATGAAACCAGAATAGATTCTGTGATAAATTGAAAAACGAGTTCAGATTTATTTGCACCTATTGATTTACGAATTCCTACTTCACGCCCTCTTGAACCTGATCTTGCTGTTGCAAGATTGATGAAATTGATACAAGCCATCACAAGAATCAAAATAGCTACAATCCCAAAAAGATAAATTTGTTGAATTCTTCCTCCAATATTCACCCCATTTCCAAATTCTCCATGAAGTCGAAGCTTATGGTAAGGATAAAGAAATGGCTGGCTAATGCATTCTGAACAGTTTTTCTGTATCAGATTGGCAATTTTATTAGTAGGGATTTCAGAATTCTCGCTCAGCAAGACTGTAGTTCTCGATCCACCACTTGCCCAGTTTTGCATCCATGGATTCTCTTGTAGATAGAGATCAAAAGGAGCAACGAAATCAAATTGTAGGGAAGAATTATCAGGGATGTTTTTGAATACACCAGCCACCGTCAATTCCTGATCCTGCCCAAGTAGAATGGTTTTTTCTATAGGATTTTCATCCTTGAAAAGCTTTATGGCCAAATCTTCGGAGATGAAGATGCTGTTTAACTTATTCTGAATGTTATCAACGCTGCCTTTTATCAGTGGAAAACTAAAAACCCTGAAAAAATTGGGATCAGCATAAATTCCTATTTCATTAAAGCCCTCTGCTTTAAATTTTACCAATACAGCACTTTCAAAACTGTATTGAGTCGCTAGTTCTATTTCAGGGATTTCATTGACAAGAGTTTCTTTCAGTCTGGATGGATTAGCAGCATAGGTATCAATAGTTCCATCTGGTCTTTCGCTATTAATCATGACACTATAGATTCTATCGCTTTCAGCATGAAATTGATCAAATGATAGTTCATCCAAAATCCACAAAAAGATAAAAATGCTTGCTACAATCCCTGATGTTAGGCCGAGAATATTGATCAACGTATATCCCTTATGTCGTCTCAGGTTTCTAAAAGATGTCTTCAGGTAATTTTTCCACATGGTATTTTCAAATTTTGGAGATACAAAGCTGTTTCTCTTATTTGCTTCTACATAAAAAACCAAAAGGTATGCCTTCATTAAACTCCCTTAGTGAGCTTGAGAGAAGGTTTTTTAGATCGTGAAATTAAAAGCCGCGGACAATTTTGTTCGGTTTTGGGAAAAACCTAAAATTAAAAAACCTTTGTAAAGGTTGCTTTTGTCTAAAGCTTTGATCTACTATTCCTCTTCAGGAATCGCCATGGTATGATTTCCAACCAAAAGACACTTACCGTCGATTTCCGCATAGGTCCGCATGAAATGGTATCGAGTAGGAGTAGGCCCTCTATCTACTACAGTGAAGCCAGTTACTATAGCTACATTTCCAGTAATCGCGACTTTCACGTCACTTTGTACTCTAGAACGTGTGTTGCTTGTACCATTGGCAGCTTGAGTCTCTGCTCGCTTTATGGCTCCCGCTTTGGTATCTACCATTGAAGCATGATTGTGCACCCAGACAAAATTCTCTGCAAGTTGATTTTTGAAAAATTCCGGATCTGGTTTCAGGTTCATCTCTTCCCACTTGGCATCCAATGCTTTGATGCTAGCTTCTGTCATGCAGGTTTGTTGAGCAAAAGCAGAAAAACTTGCGACTACAAATAAGAAAAAAACTACATAGACTGATTTCATTGTGTTTCGGTTTTTTGGGGTTTTTCAGAATTACGTTTAAAGATATCTAGAATAGGATGGTAATCTAAACTCGGCATAGCATTTTGTGTGTATCCATTCGATGTAGGAGTGATGGAAGTTTTTCTCAAGGTTTAGGATAAAGCTTATATAGGATTATTCTTAGATCAAAATTGTGATACTGGATATTTAACTTTATATTGAATGAGGCTTTGTTTTTGTTTTTAAATTAGGTTTTCCACCATGTAAGTAATGGTTTGAAATCTTTTGTTGAAATGAGAATAATATCAATTTCTACTTTTAGTTTTTCTAAGGAATTGGTCCAAGCAAGTCTTTTATCGCCTTATTTATTTGACTTTCAAGACTATGGTATTTTTAGATATTAAATTAATTATAGGTTAATAAATCTATATGAAACAAAACTCAACTACTATTCTTGTTCCAGTAATTCCCGAAAAGGTTCAGGATTTATTAGACCAACTCGTAGAAATCAAGCGGAATTCCCAAGAAGGAATCTCAAAAGAATTTGACAGTTTGTCTATCATACATTATGCTCGATGGGTTGTGATAGATCATGGGAAGTCATGGATAGATGACGAGCAGAAACGGAATCCAAAGCTACTTTTTGTTATCGATTACGATGGTGAGGAAGGGGAAATGGTTCATAAAGTCAGCGAGAATTCCAGTACCATTTTGGACCTGGTCTATGTTTTTTGTGAAAATTATCCACCATTAAATACAGTGACCACTGCAAGTAGAAAAGCGTATTTGGAAAACCATGTGATCAAGGATGCAGCAGTTTACATAGGTGCTCCAGGCAGGTCTGTTTTGCAGATCCGTAAGGAAAAAAAGCTTCGGGATTTTATTAGAAACTTTGTCGATTCTAGGACTTGGGAAGATGTGTCACCAGAAACAGTGCATAAGAAAATCAAAGAGCAGGTCTTGTCAAATGCTGAGTTTTCATACTTAAAAGCAGAAAGAGTAACAACGCCTCGAATCAATTATTTTGGCGTGGTCATACTAGGGATTTGCTTGCTAGCCTTATTGCCTTTTATCCTTGTTTTGGTTTTGATTGTACATTTCTTTTATGAGAGAAAGGATGAAAATTTCACCAGGAAAAGAAGTCAGCTAGATGATGAATTCTTAACTGATTTAGAGAAGTATGAAGATTTTAAAAATCAGAATCAGTTTACCCAGCTTGTTGATATGAAAGAAGGGACTATCCGCCTTATTGCCATTAAATTCATGTTTTTGCTATCAAATTTTCTGATCAAATTTATCTTCACACAAGGTAAATTGATGGGGATTCCCACTATACACTTTGCTAAATGGGTGATGTTTGAGAAGAATTCTAGGGTGTTGTTTTTCTCCAATTTTGACGGGAGCTGGCAGCAATACCTTGGTGATTTTATAGATAATAGTGGATGGGGACTTACTGGGATATTCTCTAACACGAAGGTCTTTCCAAAGACAAATTTTTTAATTACCGGCGGCGCTTACAAGGAGGAATACTTTCTGGCATGGAGTCGTAATTCTGAGCTAGTGACTAATTTCTGGTACACAGCATATCCTGACCTCTCCATAAAAAATGTCAATAATAACACCCGAATAAGGGTTCAGTTGATGAAGACACTTTCAAAAAGACGTGCCGCCAAATTTCTTAAACTCCTATAGATAGACTATAAATATGACAAGGCTAGAACTAGAAAATATCCAAGGTTACCTTATCCGAGGCTATGCTCATATGTTGTATTCGAGGTTTGTTTACTTACAGATTTCAGATGCTAAGGCGGCCAAAAAATGGTTGTCACAGTCCTGGAAAGAAATGACATCAGCAAGGCACATTCACGACAAGTCTAAAATTCCTCCTACACATCTGAATATTGCTTTTACTCATGCTGGATTGGGAAAGCTGGGGCTAAATGAAGAGAATCTTGGCGCATTTTCCAGAGAATTTCGACAAGGGATGGTCTCAGATCATAGAACCAGATTACTGGGGGATTTTGGCACAAGTCGCCCTGAAGTTTGGAATTGGGGAGGGCCTCGTAATGAAACTATCCATCTTTGTTTAATGGTGTTTGGGAATGATAAATCTTCGAACGATGACCTGGAGAAAGATAAAATAGTCTGTCTTGATTACTACAATGAGCTTGCTTCAAAGTTTGATGAAAATGGCCTGATCGAACTCTTTCATGTAGATGGAAAAACTCAGCCAGATAATAAAGAACACTTTGGGTTTAGAGACGGTGTTTCTCAGCCAATCATCGAGGGATCCGGGAGGGTAGGAGACAAGGATGACGTCATCAAGGCAGGGGAATTTTTATTCGGTTATAAAAACGAATTTGGAGTATATCCTGACACTCCTTTGATTGTAAAGGAACAAGGGGACTTGAATTTACTAACGCCTGACGCGGGTGGAAGCGGTCAGAAAGACATAGGAAAAGATGGGACATTCATGGTGATGCGCCAATTGGATCAGGATGTAAAAAAGTTTTGGGGTTATTTGAATGAAAAAACAAAGAATCCAGATGGATCTATAAATGAAGCAGAAAGTTTAAAGTTAGGAGCAAAGTTTATGGGAAGATGGCAGAGTGGTGCGCCTGTTACTCTTTTTCCAGATGCAGATCCAGGACCATTCAGTGATGTCAATGATTTTGGCTATGCTAAGTTCGATAAGGATGGATTGAAATGTCCATTTGGGTCACACTTAAGAAGAACCAACCCGAGAGATAATGTGGATGATCATGGCAAAAAAGAATCCTTAAAACTAAGTAAGCAACACAGAATCATCAGACGTGCAAGGCTTTATGGGGAGATTTATGAAGGTTCACCAACGAAAACTACACCCAATGGAGATGTTGGGCTTTTATTTATTTGCTTCAATGCAGATATCAGCCGTCAGTTTGAATTTCTCCAATATACCTGGGCAAATCTGCCGAAAAACAAGGAGTTATATAATGATCCTGACCCAATTATTGGCGTAAAAGAGACACCCGAGCTCGGAGAAGAACAGAATTTCACTATACAAGATGAGCCAGTAAGCAAAACGATTAAGGACCTGCCAAGAGTGATTACCGTAAAGGGCGGGGCCTATTTCTTTTTCCCATCAATCAATGTGCTTCGGTACTTATCCACCATTTAACTCCATATTCTTATTCTTCCAAAAATGCCTTGGCATTATTTAACCCATTTTGAAGATACTTTTTCAGAAAAAGTGGGGCGAAGATGGAAAGGAAAATTCGAGCAAGTAGATTTTTGTAGGTGAACGTATACACCCATCTTAGTCTTGTCTTATCATCAACGGTATCAAACCACATGTGGCCATAGGATTTGTTGGTGAAACGCTTGAAGATATCACTGAATTCCGTTGTTTGATACGCGTAGTTAGAATAATGGTGAACCGAAATAAGTTCTTCTACTAATGTTGCGGAATCTCCTCTTTCTACCAGCCTATTGTCTCCAACTTCAGCCCAATTTCCACGCAGCTTTTTTACTTTAATAATACCGTAAATAGGTCCAGTTTTAAGTAGCCAACTCGATAGCTTTTCTACACTGGACACAAATTCATAGGCAGTCTTTTTGTCACAATTGACAATGACTTCAGCAGTAGTAAAAATGATATGCTTAGAAGGAACTTGTTGATCTATAGTTACTTTGGTGTTCGGCTTATTTGTATCTTTAAGGAAGTCTTTAGAATCTTTAGGCTCTTCAAAAGGCAATTTGTTTTTATCATGTCGGAATTTAGACATGGCTTCATACACACGTTTTCTGACTCGGTTAAATGCACCCAAAGGTCTATGCTCAGGCAGAGAGTGCCAGGGGTTAAAGGAGAGATTGTCTCCGTATTCAATTCGTACATTCGAATCAAAAACCTGCGGGTAAATCGTCAGTGTGGCAACTTTGATATTTTGAGAAGTCCAAGGGACGGTTGGATCTTCAATTGGCATTGCATCAGCATCAGTTTGAAACTGAACAAAAAAATCAAACTTGGCCTCATTGTCATGTAGCGTTTGGGCCATATTATACCTTAGATAATTATAGTCGGTAGTATTTTCTATGACTGTAATGTTATTTGGAGATGGTCGAAGGTGATATTTGACAGCTCTGTCTACTGTCCCAAATTGATAGGGTTGGGTACTCCAATATGGGATGTCCAGAGGGTTCTTACATGCCACTTTACTTTTTGATGCACGAAGTATTATTGGCCATAAAACTGGATTTAGTATAAAAAGTTTACTTTTTATAAAACTAGCTGATGTTATTGCTTTAAGAAGTCTGCCCAACTCTTTGATGTTTTTTGCAAAGAATTTCTCCGTGCTCATCAATAAAAAATCCTGCGTCTGAGCATCAATTTCATCCTCCAATATTTTCTCGCCTGGTACGCCAAGTAACTTAATCGCAACTCCTCTAATATCTTTTTTCTTGTCTTTTTGAGGCTTTGTATTGCCATTGGAAAATCGAACCCAAGCATTGTAGTTTCTAGGTTCGCCTGCAAATACTCCAACTTTGAGCTCGTCTGGCAAATCTTTTTCTACGGCAAAAGTGGCTTTTACGCAGCCATGCATTTTGGTATGTACTTGGCGGAGCATTTTTTTGTCCTTGTACATTCGAGTGACTTGCGCTTCAAATTCCTGAAGCATTTCATACCCAATACGATCTTCATCATACTGTACATATTCATGACCTAATTTTTTTGGAGCTTCGGTTGAGTTTGACATGTCCTGCGATAAAGTGAGGTTAAAAAACAAGAAAAGTGAGTTGGAATGTAATTAAAAATAAGGTGAAGCTAATGCGGTTGGGAATTTTATTTTGTGTTTTTTATATTAGATTTTGTATTAAATTTAGTGAAATGGATCACCCTATTATCCATTTCTATTAGGTCAGCCCTTCCAATTGACAGTTTAACAGCTCTTTTTAATGAAATGGCAAATCTTGTTTTCAACTAATAATTCTGCCAACCAGGATTCTAATCCATCTGGGGAAAATACCATTGTCACCAAAAAAATAGCGCTTGCCACACTTTCTCAGATTGAAACATTAAAAGCTAATAATGAAGCTTCGTTTTTGGATGTCTCTGTCCCTGCTTTTAGGACAGTGTTACAAAGCGAAAATACCGGGACCGAGTTATGTCTAAAGCTGAAGTTTATAAAAGGGAAAACTTTAAAAGAATATCTTTCTAAGCCTTTGAACGTGGCCGAAAAGATGAAAATCTGTCTAGCTATCACAAAAAGACTAGCAGAAGTTCATCGTAAAGAATTTGTTCACTTAAACCTCAATCCAGATCATATTATTGTCGAGGATGAGACGAATGAGGTGTTTTTTATCAGTCTTGGATTAGCCACCCGAATCAAAAGAAAAATTGGAATTGAAAGAAGGTTAGTTTTTTTTGAAGCTGATTATGACTTCATCGCCCCAGAACAAACGGGTAGAATCAGTACAGACATCGGGCTTTATTCAGATATCTATGCACTAGGTATCATCTTTTATTGGATTTTCACCAAGCAATTACCCTTTGAATCAAAGGAAGGAGCATCGAAGATTCATGCTCATATAGCGTTGACTCCTAAGCATCCTTCAGAATTAGCCGAAATGCCGCAGGTTCTTTCTGAATTGATCATGAAAATGATCGAGAAAGATGTGCAAAACAGGTATCATTCTGCCCAGGGTGTCTTGTATGATCTGGAAATGATTCTTTACTCCATCCAAAAAGAGTTGGATATAGAAGGTTTCCTACTTGGTACCCAAGATTCCGCTGGCGTTTTGCTATTTACAGATCAGCTTTATGCTAGAGACAAGCCATTAAAACAGCTAAAAGATGCCTTCTCAAGTATCAGCCACAACGAGAAAAAACTTGTTTATGTCTATGGTAATTCAGGAGTTGGGAAATCTGCGCTGGTAGAGCGCCTGTACAGACCTGTCGTTCAATCCGGAGGTTTCTTTATCTCGGGGAAGTTCGATCAGCTACGGGCTGACGTGCCCTATTCGGCTTTTTCGCAGGCGTTGGGCAAGTTGATCAATCAGGTTTTGCTTTTAAATGAAGTTGAGCTAAATAAATGGAAAGCCAAACTTCATACTCTTTTGCAGCCTATAGCAAGGGTGTTGTTTGAGGTTATTCCTGGTTTGGAAAAATTGCTTGATAATGAACCAGAGATTCCGGTATTAACAGGAACCGAAGCGCAGCTAAGATTTAACTACGCACTCACGAAGTTTTTCCAAGTATTTGCAGAGCTTGGGAAACCTGTTTTCATTTTTATAGATGATCTCCAATGGTCCGATGTGTCTTCTCTGGATTTGATGAAGACTATACTTGTCAATTCTGAGCTTAACAATATCCTCATCGTAGGCGCATATCGAGATAATGAAATTACCCTTGGGCATCTTTTTCTTCAGTTTAAAATGGAATTGGAAGAGCAAGGACTGCAGCCGGAAGAAATATTATTGGAAAACCTGAAGGAAGTGGATATACGACAGATGGTCACCAATACGCTTGGTAAATCTGAGCGACCTTTAGATGAATTAGCTTCATTGGTTTTCAAAAAGTCCGCTGGTAATGCATTGTTTGCTAATCAATTTTTGAAAGCAATCTATAAAAACGAGATGCTTTATTTTGATAGCGATGAGGGCTCATGGAACTGGAAAATTGATAAGTTGATCAGTTATAATGTGGAGGGAGATATCGTCAATTTGTTTCTTGAAGCGATCAATGAACTCCCTGTAGACACGATTGAAATCCTTAAACTAGCATCCTGCATTGGTAATAAATTTTACTTGCAAGACTTGGTTAGAGTTTCTGAGCAAGAAAGTGAAAAAGTAGCCAAAGATTTCAATCTTGCCCTAGAGCTTGACTTAGTCATAGAAAGTCTGGACGGCAGCTATTATTTCGTTCACGACAGGGTTCAGCAAGCTATATATTCACTCATTGCTGAAGATGATAAAAAGAGAAATCATCTAAAAATAGGTCAAGCTCTTCTGTCGAAAACCAAAGAAAAAGGACTTAGAGATGATGTTTTTGAGATTGTAAATCAATTCAATTTTGGTAAGGAATTAATCACAGATCCATCTGAGATTAAAACCCTCTGTGAGCTAAATAGTCTTGCAGGGCAGAGAGCTCAAAACTCTACAGCGTATGTGTTGGCAATGCAATATTTTGAAAATGCCTTGCAACACCTCGCATCAGACGCTTGGGAAAAGGATAGGGAATTCACTTATGATCTTTACCTGAAATCTGCCGTCGCAGCCTATCAGTGCAACAATCAAGATCTATTCTCCAGATACACTGCTTTACTCGATGCAAATGCAGTTAGTGTTTTGGATAAGCTCAAATTGGCTGATCTTAAAATCCAGAATGCCAACGTTGAGAATGATCAGAAGAGGGTAATTGAAATTGGATTGGAGATTCTTCGTCTTGTTGATATTGACCTTAAGCGTCATCCTGGTCAGGTGAATGTATTATTAGGCTTTTTGAGGACCAACATAAGATTGCTTTTTTATTCTGAAGATAAAATCCTAAATCTCCCGAAGATCAAAGACGAGAAGTTACTGATAGCCATGTCTATCATGCATCATATGTCTTTGGCAGCCTATTTAACCGAACCTAATCTACTTCCACTGATCATGTTTGAGTTGATTAGGTTAACCTTGAAATTTGGGTTGGGTTCTAAAACGCCAGTGGCATTCGTAGTTTTTGGCTATATCAATATTGCCTTTATGGGTAATATGGCCAAGGGTCTTAAAATGGGTCAATTGGGGAATAGTGTTTTTGAAATTATCGAAAACGAAGACGAGTTTGTCTCCTTTAAGCAGGTCTATGTGATGTTTATTTCGCACTGGCTGAAGCATCTTGCGGAAAGCATCCCGGAGTTGGAAGAGGCATTGAAAAAAGGACTTGAAACCGGAGATTTTGAATTCACTTCCATCATCGGACAATTGATTATTTACTGGAATTTCTATGGAGGTGAACCAATACCTAAGATCTTACTAAGAGGCGAATTACTCAGCAAACAAATCACTCCACTGAATCAAATCATGCAGATCAAGCGAATTGATTTGTTTCGTCAATCTGCTTTGTGCCTGCTGGAAGGAGTAGAAGACTTTGAGGTCTTAAGTGGGGAGCTCTTTGATGAGCGAAAAATAGACTTTCCTGATATTCCTGCTTTTAGTCTATACTATCATAATCTGTATTCGCAGAAGAAGTTTTTGAGCCTGATTTTCAATCAAAATGAAACGGCATGGAAGTTCTGTTCTTTGGAAAAGCAGCACCTGATACCTGTAAAAGGATCAATTACAGAAATGCTTTTTTTCTATTACGAAAACCTTTGCGTTTCCCCGATTTTTCATGCAAGATCTGCTTCGGAACAAAAGGCTCTTTTGAAAATATGCAAAACGAATATCAAGCTGATTGGAGGACTAGTAAAGCACTCCGAAGTTAATTTCCAGCATCGTCATGAGTTTATGAAGGCAGAATATGAAGGTCTAAAAGGAAATTTCGATAATGCCGTCAGATCTTTTACTTATGCGATCAGATATGCCAGAATGCATAAATACATTCAGGATGAGGCGTTGATATGGGAAAGAGCAGGTATATTTTTCAATGCGCAGCAGCAACCCGAAGCTGCACAATTTTACCTATCAAATGCCTATAAATCCTATGAGAAGTGGGGAGCCAAGGCCAAACTTATTCAAATGAAAGAAGCATATGCTGGATTTATTTCAGCGGAAGAAATAGGAGTGAATGCTAATATCCTGGATTTGGATACTATCCTAAAGACTATTAATCTGATTTCCGGTGAGATGAAATTGGAGAATATTCTCACAGGCTTGATGCAGCTGGTAAGCGAAAATGCCGGAGCAGACCGGGCTTTTCTCATCACGATCGAAAAGAATAGCAAAGTGATCAAAGCATCCATTGACAACTCCAGCAATGAGATTCAGGTGCTTCAAAATATCCCTTATGCTGAGTTTGAGGAAATCAGTCACTCAGTCATTAATTATGTATTGAGGTCTGGGGAGACCCTCGTCCTCGAAGATGCTACCAAGACTTTGCCTTACTCAGACGAAGAGTACATTGATTCTAACAAGGTAAAATCCATTCTGTGTATCCCGCAGAAGCATTCTGGAGTTGGGTTTTCATTGCTTTATCTGGAAAATAGGCTGCTATCTGGAGCATTTACCAAAGAACGCATTGAGATACTTCAAGTAATGGCTACGCAGACGGCTATTTCCCTACAGAATGCAATGCTTTTGGAAAGTACAAATCAACTCAATGAAAAATTGGTTCAGGAAGTAGAAGTGCGAAAAGAAGTAGAGGAGAATCTGAGATTGAATGAGAAAAGGCTAGAAGAGTACAATGCCAACCTAGAATCTAAAGTCAAAGAAAGAACCCTGGATCTTCAGAATGAGAAGGAAAAGTCAGATGAACTTTTACTGAATATTTTACCACTGCATATAGCTAGAGAACTAAAGGAAAAAGGATCGGCTCAGACGAAAAGGTATGCCAGTGCAACGGTTTTATTTACTGATTTTGTGGGATTTTCTTTGATTGCGGAGAAAATGACTGCAGTTGATTTGGTGGCGGAAATTGATTTCTGTTTCAAGAAGTTTGACAGGATCATCGAAAAGCACGGAATTGAAAAAATCAAAACGATAGGTGATTCTTACATGGCTGCTGGTGGAATTCCGGTTGCAAATACTACACATCCTATTGATGTGATCAATGCAGCTATTGAAATCCGGGATTTTATCGAAGAACATAAAGCAGTAAGCATCCGTGAAAATAAGCCTGTTTTTGAGCTTAGGATAGGGATTCATACAGGGAATATTGTTGCAGGCATTGTTGGGCTGAATAAGTTTGCCTACGATATCTGGGGAGATACTGTAAACCTTGCATCACGGATGGAAAGTAGTGGAGAGGCAGGTAAAATTAACGTTTCCGGTGCTACTTATGAGCTGGTGAAAGATCGTTTTTCATGCATTCACAGAGGAAAAGTGCAGGCGAAAAATAAGGGTGAAGTGGATATGTATTTTGTGGAGAGGTACAAGGGTGAATAGGGCAAATTATTCAAGGGAATAGGCGCTAAATTCTTTGATTTGAGCTTCACCTCTTGATTCTAAAATTTTAAGTCGTAGCTCAGAAACTTCTAATTCTTCAAACTCATGGATGAACTTGTGCCCAATCACTGAACCTTCAAAAATCATTTTCCAGCCATTTGCAGTCTTACCTTCAATCGTAAATTTCCGGACCCGCTCACCTTTGGTGATATCCTCCATTAGTACTACTTGATTGACCTTTTGCCTTTTGGAAAACTGAAGTTTGACTTGGTCACCAGCTCCAGCAGTAGCCCCAATCTTATTTGCAAAACGTCTGGAAATCTCATCTCCAAGTTCTTTGAGGCGCTTCGTATCTGTTTCGGGCAAAAGTCCCTCAGCATTTGGCGTTAGTCCCAAAATCAAACTCGAATTATGTCCTACGGAATTGTAATACATCTTGACCAGATTTTCTAAAGGGAAAACCAAATGATCTCTGCCGGGCTCCCAAAACCAATCATGGCCCCCATATCCTCTCAAAGGCGCATCACTCATAGCTGGCATGTAATAGATCCCATTCGGATCACCAGTTTTGAGTAACGCAAAGTTGTTATTACTGATTTCTGCTCTCGAACTTTCTCCCGACCCAATAGCTGCAAAAGGAAAAGTTCCCCAGCTAGGATAAGGAACCGTACCTGATTCACTTCCTCCCCAGCGCATATCTGCCCGTTGTAAATTGTGATAAAAGAGACCGTTTGGCTGATGCTTTTCAAAGATCGACAATACATCAGGTCCGCCTTGCTCAGGTCCGTGAGCACCTCCGTCAAACCAAACCATAGCCCAATCCCCATAATTTGTGAAGATTTCTGTCACCATTCCTTCTACCATGGTATTGTAATAATGTTGCCGGTTTTTGGCAAAAGTACTTTCTCCTTCAACCATAAAATCATGGATTCCATAGAATGAATTCCATCGAATCCCTATATATACACCTGCTCGCAAGCCGTATTTTTCGCAGGAAGCCTTAAAGTCCCGAAGCAAATCTCCTTTGCCATCCTGAAATTTCAGCGCTTTCATGCTATATGGATTTGAGTCAGATTGGAAAAGTGCAAAGCCGGTTTCATGAGTAGCGGTGAGAATGGCCATTTTGCATCCTGCATCCTTGGCGGCTTTTACCCATTGGTCTGTATCCAGCTTTTCTGGATTGAAAATATTGTAATCCGCGATGGGTGTGATTCTGTTTTGAGCTTGGTTGTAAATTTTTCCGTCAAACACATGGAGGTCATAATGGAAAACAGCCACCATTTCAGAATTCTGCCAGTCAAGCTGTGCTTGTGTTGGGATGGGAACTTGCTGTTGAGCTTGCGCAAAATTAGCAGTATGCCATAGAAGAATCAGCGTAAATAGAGGGTTTTTAAATCGCATGGGGCTTAGATTATTTGCAAAATCAAAGAAAATAGAATGATGCTACTTTTGAATACTTTTCATTATAAAGTCCACTAGAGGTTGTGGATCGGCCAAACTATGCGGGTGATGATCTACTCCGGGCTTGGGGATCAGGGTGATGTTACCTCCAGCTTTTTTGAATTCCTCTGCCAATAAATAGGTGTTTTCCATATAAGGAACCACTTTATCTGATTCCCCAAATACGTGAATGACAGGGATCTTTGCTTTCGCAACTTCAATGCTGGTATAAATCGGAATTCCCCTAAACTCCCGAACCGAAGCTGAATCCAATCCATAAGCTTTAAGTGCTTTCTCCCAATCTCCTGAACTACCTTTTCCGGTATATGATCCTCCTGGCCAACTTTTGATGTCACAAACGGGCGCATCGGCATAGATTGAAAATACTTTGTCTGTGTTCTGCGCCGCCCAGTTATAGATAATCAATCCGCCTCGGCTCATGCCTTCCAAAACTACTTTGGGGTTGAGTTGAAATTCGGCCCGGCAAAAGGCATAGAAGTCATCCCAGCGCTTCACAGCTTCCTCATTTCCATATAGATCTGCGACATCTACATAGACTACATGAAATCCCATGTCCAATAAAGCTCGATCCAGTTGCGGTTCATGGCCCCAGAATCTCGCTCTCCAGATCCAGTTTCTGGCTTCATTTGCCTCCTTCGGAAAAACGATCTTGGCCTCATGTCCTTGGAAGGTGAAATATCTAATCGTATAGGCATCAAACGGGGCATTCTGTGCCATTGAATTGCTGATAATCACAAAGGTTAGGCTGAGAAAAAGTAGGGATTTGAGCGTGTACATATGATTTCAACTTGGGTTTTAAGTGCATCAAGATAAAGGTTTTCTGGGATAAGAATTCGCCTAAAACTGACCTGCTATAAGGCTGTGGTTTGTTTTATTCAATCTTTAGGTGAAATGAATATAGAAATCGTTCCTGTAAACAGATTAAATTATTTCTGCACTTTGACCAGATCGGAATATTTCATTTGCAATGCCGAGCAAAACAAGCTAGCTTTTAACTATGCAAAAAACTTTTCGAAATACGACCATCTTGATGGTTCTTATTTTTTTAGGGACTCAGTGGGGTTTTTATTCCACTTACACCAGTCAGTTTCCAACGTTCGAAAATGCCACGCCCACAATACATGTACACGGTGCATTGCTGATGACTTGGCTAGTGCTTTTGGTACTCCAACCTGCGCTTCTTTATATGGGTCGCCCAAAGCTTCACCGAAGTATAGGAAAGGTTTCTTGGGTGCTAGGTCCTGCCATTATTATATCCCTATATCTGATTGGACGGCATGGCTATTGGCGGGCTATGGAGTTCGATGTGCCTATGCATGATGCGCTCACATTAATTGCTTTGGACTCCCGTGGGCTGATATGCTTTACTATTTTTTGGACTATGGCGATGGTCTACCGAAAAAAATCTCAGTACCACATGCGCTACATGATTGCTACTGGACTATTGGCGATTGGGCCAGGTATTGGTCGCGGTATTTTATTCAGCTTTGATGCTAGTTTGGGCATGGCTATGACCATCTCAGATTTGCTTGTATTATTGATTGCTGGCATTTTATTATTCATAGATATAACTGGAAAAAAAAGCAACCGAGCGTCTCTCACCATTTTCTTAATATTCATAATCTATATGTCGCTTTGGCAAATAAGAGATACCGTTTTATGGCAAAGTTTTGCACAGCATTACGCTAATATTTTTTACTGAGATTAGGTTCCGGAAAATTGGTTTGTCCAGAAGGCCATTCCATTTTCAAAATTTGTCGTATCTCTAAATAAGTAGGGTTGACACATTCCAAAAAACTCCTTCAGACTGAAACTTTTCATTTTAATTTGAAGGAGTTTGTCCATTCAGATAGGTATTGAAAAATGGCAATAGCTCGGTGAAGATCCTTCCTTCGAAACCATCCAGCATATTTCCATGGTCGCCAATGTATTCTTCAGCAAAATGATGGATTCGGTACGATTCCAATTTCTTGCTGAACTCTAAACTGGTGTAAGGGATATGGGAAAAGTCCTCATTCCGACCCCAATCTATTTTCAAAGCTGTAAGGCTTCTCAACTGGGCGAGATAGTCATCAATCATGTAATAAGGGAACTCTGCTTCCCATTTTCTGATTACTTCCGAATTATAAACAACACTGTCACCTAGGTACGTCACTGGAAAATCTGCTTTTAGCTCCTTATTTGAAATGTTCGGTGAATAAACCCGTGCCATCGCAGTGAATACCGCCGCAAAAAAACCATTGAATTCACCAGTTTGACCAGACTCTGCCAGGCCTTGTAGTATCGCTTCTTCATCATTCAGTTGGCTGATGCGCTTGAATGCAGGGTTGGAAAGAGAAAAATCTCCATGCCAATTCAGAACAGCAGGACTGAGTGAATAAACAGCGCTGAATGTGTCCGCAAACAACATCCCTACCTTAAGCGCACCATTTCCTCCCATCGAATGACCACACAACCCTCGACTGGCACGGTCAGGAATAGTTCTGAAATTCTCATCCATATATTGGACCACATCTTTACCGATGTAATCTGCCCAATTTCCTGAACCTTCTGAATTGGTGTAAAAACTACCCTGCATCCGCGTGTTGCTATTTGGAGCAACCACGATCATAGGTCGCATCTTACCAGTCTTGATGGCTTCATCGAGTAATCGCTTAAAATCAATCCACACACTCATCATCACGGTGTCTGTGCCTCCATATCCATGCAGAACATAGATTACCGGGTAGCGCTGATTTCCATTTTCATAGCCCTGAGGCAAGTAGATTGATAATTGGCGTAAGGGATCTTCTCCTGCTTCATTGTTTTGTAAAGAAGCTGCAAGAAATTCCCGCCTTTCTAAGTTGCCCTGAGCAATACCTGCGAAAGAAATGCTAAGAAGGAATAGGCTGAATACTATCTTTTTCATAGTAATATGTTGTTATAGATTCACTGGATCTAATCTAAGTTCAACATTTAATTTCTTATGTTTTATATACTTTAAAATTTCTTAGAATAAATCCCTAACTATTCAAAATATTATGTCTTTGCTCATCTGGCCAGATGACCGAAGACGTCCCTGTAGCGCGGGAGACCGAAGCGGCCTCAGTGTACTTCCCTAAATAGCGTTGACTGTTTGGTTAATGCATTTTCAACTGAAAACGCTCATTATGTAAAAGGCAATTGTCGCAGCACCAATGACCCAAAGCAACCAGTAAGGTTTTCTTTTCAGCGGATTTTTACCCCAAAATGCCAAAGTCAACCTCATCATTAGAGGACGGTTCTTGGCAATCCAATTGTAGGTGTGATCACTGATCTTTTGGAAGATTGGAGAACTTTTATACCATTGATGCCAGTGCTTTTTAGGCTTTTTGAAGTAGTAAAAAGTTCGGAATGCTGAATCTGGACCACTAAATACTGAACCATCACTCTCGATCAATCGAGATGCTTTTTTGAAATCTTTAAGCGAAATATCAGGGAACTTAGAAGCAGCTTCCTGAAAGGTTATGTAGTCCAAGCCTTCTGTTTTGTTTTTCCATACGATGATCCAATATCTGCAAAACCCACATTCTCCATCCCAGATAAATAGGGGCTGATCGGGTGGGTGGCTAGTTTTATGGATTTTGGTGAACATGTATACTACTTTTTGAAAAAGATTTAATACTAATTCTACGAGTTTAATAGCTAAATGATGTTGGTGTTTATTTGAAAGTAATTAGCTCTAATTAGCTATTGATTATAACCATCTTCCACTTTTAAGCTTTTAAGAGTATTTTCCAAAATCAACACGCTTGGAAGTTCCTCAATTCCCTGAATAACCAGCTTTGTATATTCTAAGGTGTTATGCAGATACGCGCCCAGTACAATGTCTTTATCGCCATCAGCATCCAGATCTCCCACATCCATAGTCATCCATTTTCCAAAAGCTGCCTCAGGAATGTACTTGGGTTGGAAAGTCATATTTCCTACATTTTCAAAAAGTAAAAACTGATGTTTAGGATTCTCAAGCTCATCGTAAAAAGCAATGGTAGCAAAGTCTAAATCTCCATCTGCATCAAAATCCAACATCATGGCTTTGGCTGCCCCATATTGAGGATAAAACCAAGCCTCTTCAAAAGTACCATTCCGGTTGTTTTCATAAATTCTGAATCCATGATAAGGTTTTGAAACAGCCGAATAATCCCAATTATCTCCATTGCTAACTAACAAATCCAGTTCTCCATCTGCATTCATGTCTTGCAGTTCGAAATAACTAGAACCCATCACAGGAGAGAATTTCAACAAAATCTTTTCAGCCTCGAATTGACCATTTCCTTGATTGTAAAAAACAGAAATTCGCTCATTTCCTTGACAGAAAAGCGCTATAATATCCAATTTTCCGTCTTGATTTAAGTCGGCAACTTCTATTTTCCTAGCGCCGGCTCCACCAAGCTCAATAGGAGTAGAAGTTAAATTTCCATCTGGATAAACGGAGATATTTCCTCCATGATGCCCATAATTACAAAGCAAGAAGTCAGGCTTGCCATCCTTTTCTAGATCCTCCCAAACTCCAAATACTGGTCTTGGTAGCTGATCCAGAACTTGAGACCAACTATCAGAATTCAAATCCAATTCATAAAGTCCTCCTTGAGAAAGATCACTTGGAGCAATGGACCCAATGGAAATAATATTGAAAATATTGGGTGCTTTTTTAATAAAATCTACTGCTGGACTGGCAGTCTGGGGAAGGGTGTAAAGTTCATCCGTCTGAACCTTTACATAGAGTTGATTTGCAGTGGCATCGGCAATAAATAGCTCAGATCTTTCCTCATTGATCGCCACCATGCTAGTTTTTGGGCTTTGTATGCCTTCTATGAAAAGCTTTTTTGCGGTAAAGTTCTGCAGAGGTTCAGGATTTTCTTTTGGGTTTTGTAAAGGCAACTCCTTAGGAGCTTCTGTGTCATAAAAATCCACAATCGCTTGAAAGTCGGCGACACTGATCGTAGCCGTAGAGGGATAAACGCCAAGTATTTTGCTAGTAGAGACTTCCTCAGAAGATTTGTTCTCATAAACCCCCAAAGTATCCTGCGCAGCTTTTATCCCCATCATGGCTGCCATTTGAGGAAGTACCTGCTGCTTCCAAATAGCCTGAGGCAAAAAGGAAGGAGAAGGAAAAGCATGACAGGAGCCGCAGTAGCTTTCTGCCAGCATTTTCCCGTTGAGCATAGCTTCGTCCTGTGCAAAAGCACTAAAGTAAAGCAGGAAACCCAGAGAAGCGAGGAAGATTGATTTTCGAATCAGAGACATTTCCTACCTGTATTGAAATTATTATGAAAGAGAAGATTCTGATTGCTCAATAGCTGGAACAAATTGCCAAGTGGGGTTTTCGTTAGTTTTCGAATACTCGACTATTATTCACTCCCATTTCACATACTTCTGCCAGTTATGCAGCTCTTTGAAGCCTAGCACTTCACGGATTTTTAGGTTTGAAAACAAAGCTTCATGTTCTCCCATTTCCCGTGTAATTGGCACACCAGGGAAAAAGGTTTCTGCCAGTTCTTTGGTGGGGATGACTGCACCGTTTTCATCGTTTCCTGCATTGAAAATCTGAAAACCCAAACCGTCTTTTTGCAGACATAAATCCACAATCTGGCCTAAATCACGGGCATCGATATAACAGAATGCATTCCTGCGGCGCACTTCTGGATTTTTGAAATAATGAGGGAAAAGCTCCGCATACTCATGCGGCTCGATCACATTCCCTATACGTAGGGCATAAATATCTATTCCCGATCTCCGCTGAAATCCTCGCGCGGTTTTCTCATTCACCACCTTTGAAATACCATAACTATCCATAGGATCCACATCATAATCTTCTTCCAATGGAAGTGATTTGGGGTCAGTTTTTCCATCTGAAAAACAGATCCCGTAGGTAGTCTCTGAAGAAGCAATAACCACCTTCTTTATTCCCAACTTTACAGCGGCTTCTATCACATTATAAGTCCCGATGGTGTTCACGCGGAAAGTTTCATTGTCGGGATTGATCAAGATTCTTGGCACTGCGGCAAAATGCACCACTGCATCGAATTTTGGGACGCCATTTCCAGGTTCTAGTTCGTCCAAGCCAGCATAGGAACTCATGGCATTAAACATTTGACCTGAATCTGTAATGTCTGCGATCAAATTATCCACTCCAGGATGATCCAAAGGCTTCAGATCCACATTCATCACTCTATGTCCTTGATCAAGCAGGTAGGGGATGACGTGTTTTCCTGCTTTGCCTGATCCCCCTGTAAATAATATTCGCATTTTCTTCATGTATGGTTAAAATTTACCTTTAATTGTTTTTTAATTGTTTGTGATGAAATTGATTTTGATTTCAAACTCATCTTATCAAATTCCAAGGTAGGAATAATTGAATTAGTTAGCGTAGAGGCTGGCTAAAGCGAACTTAGATTTACCTCTTTAGTGAAATTTCAGGCACTGAATCTTTTTCAACCTTCTTCCGTTATTCTAGCCCTTGCCTGTCAAATTACTCAATTGTGAATTTGAACTTTCATATTTGGCATTGGCAACAGGCAAAAGTATCTTTGTAACCCTAACCATTAAAACCGATAATAGTGGCAAATAAAACTGTAAAAGTGGGCTTAGTCCAGTTGACTTGCTCTTCTGATGTAGCAGCAAACCTTGAAAAAACCATCGCTGGTGTGCGTGAGGCAGCGGCGCAAGGCGCTCAAGTGGTTGTACTTCAGGAGCTGTTCCGTTCCCTTTATTTTTGTGATGTAGAAGACTACGAAAACTTCAAGTTGGCAGAAGCCATTCCTGGTCCGTCCACGGATACGTTTGGGGCTTTGGCAAAAGAGCTTGGTGTAGTGATCGTGGCTTCGCTTTTTGAGAAAAGAGCAGAAGGATTGTATCATAACACTACTGCCGTTTTGGATTCAGATGGATCTTACTTGGGTAAATACAGAAAAATGCATATTCCTGATGATCCGGGGTATTTTGAGAAGTTTTACTTCACTCCAGGTGACTTGGGCTATAAGGTTTTCCCCACCAGATTCGGAAATATCGGCGTGTTGATCTGCTGGGATCAGTGGTACCCGGAAGCAGCAAGAATCACGGCTTTGAAAGGAGCGGACTTCCTAGTTTATCCAACGGCTATAGGCTGGCACAAGGATCAGGATGGACTGACCAATGACGAGCAGTACGGAGCTTGGCAGACGATACAGCGTTCCCATGCTGTTGCCAATGGCATTCCTGTAGTTTCTGTAAATCGCTGTGGAATTGAGGGAGATATGAAATTCTGGGGAGGATCTTTTGTTTCCAATCCTTTTGGAAGAGTATTATTTAAAGCTTCCCACGAAGAAGAGCAGATCCATGTGGAAGAACTTGATTTTGCCGGATCTGATAGATACAGGACGCACTGGCCTTTCTTGAGAGACCGTAGAATTGATTCCTATCAGCCAATCACCAAGCGATACTTGGACGAAGAATAACCATTCATGACAGATATCTTTTCAATTGCCAAGTCAGGTACAAAAACTCCTGCTGAACTGGGATATTATTTTCCCGCAGAATTTGCTCCTCAGGAATCCATGTGGCTTAGTTGGCCACATAAGGAAGCTTCGTGGCCGGGAAAAATCGATACGATTTATTCCCCATATTCTCTTTTTATCAAGGAGGTTTCCAATGGTCAAAAGGTAAATATCAACGTGGCAGATGAGGCCATGAAATCTTTTGCTTTGGCACATCTGGAAAAGGCTGAAGTGAACTTGGAGAAAATCAAATTTCACTTTTTTCCTACAAATGATGCATGGTGCAGAGATCATGGCCCGGCTTTCCTTATTAATCCAAAAGCAGATCAAAAGAAGGTGATTGTAAAATGGAATTACAATGCTTGGGGTGAAAAGTATCCGCCGCATGATCTGGATAATCAGATTCCTATCAGGATCGCCGAGGAATTGGGTATTCCATGCTTTAAACCTGGAATGGTGATGGAAGGCGGTTCTGTAGAATTCAACGGAAAAGGAACACTGTTGACTTCAGAGGCTTGCTTACTGAATGAAAATAGAAATCCGCATTTAAAGCAAGAGCAAATTGAAAAATACCTTTGTGACTTTTACGGTGTGAATCATATCCTATGGGTAGGTGATGGAATTGTCGGAGATGATACCGATGGGCATATTGATGACATTACCCGCTTTGTAAATGAGGACACCGTAGTGACTGTGGTGGAGGAAAATAGAGCTGATGAAAATCATCAGTTACTGCAGGATAATCTAGATCGCCTGAAAAAGATGCGATTAGAGGATGGGAAACAATTGAATATTGTGGAGCTGCCAATGCCTGGCCCGGTCGTTTATGAAGATCAGCGTCTACCTGCCTCTTACGCCAATTTTTACATTGCCAATGATTCCGTGATTGTACCAACTTTCAGAGATAAAAATGATCAAAAAGCCTTGGATATTATTTCTGGCTGCTTTCCTAATCGTAAAGTAGTTGGGATTGATAGCACAGATATTATTTGGGGGCTGGGTAGTTTTCACTGCTTAAGTCAGCAGGAACCGGCTGTGTAGTAGGCAGTGGGCAGTCATCAGTTTATCAGAGCGCAGTATTACAGCGGGCAGTTATCAGTCCGTAGTGAGCCGAATTTGACAGTGGGTTTTTTTTGATATTAGAGCATGTGATTTATTTCTATAAATAGATGATTTACATGCTTTTATGTTTTATTTTTGAAACGTATTTTTATTTTAGTTTTTTAATTAAACTGTTCTTAGATGGATTTTAGAGATCTTTTAGCCTACAAAAAAGGATTCCAGCTAGCAATGAATATTTATGAGATAAGCAAAGGCTTCCCTTCGGAAGAGAAGTATTCTTTGATTGATCAAATACGGAGGTCAAGTAGGTTCACCTGTGCCAATATTGGAGAAGGTTATCGAAAAAGAAGATATCCTTCTCATTTCATTTCAAAACTTTCAGATGCAGATATGGAAAATACTGAGACTCAAGTCTGGGTTGAGTTTTCATTTGCTTGCGGTTATATTTCAGAAAGCACTAAAACAGTTTGGGAACATGACTCATTAGAAATTGGAAAATTAATAGGCTATATGATTGCAAACCCTGAAAAATTTGGATCAAAATCAACCTAATTACTGCACACTGAATACTGCCTACTCTGAATACTGCCTACTGCCTATTGCCCCCTGATCACCCTTCCATCTTCCATCTCAATAATCCGATCTGTTCCATCTGCAAATTCAGGGTCATGTGTGACGATCAGCATGGTTTGACCGAATTCTTGGGCTAGTTCTTTAAACTTATTAAAAACTATGTCTGAGTTCTTTTTGTCGAGATTTCCTGTTGGTTCGTCACCCATGATCAACAAAGGGTCATTTATCAATGCTCTTGCGATGGCTACTCGCTGCTTCTGACCTCCGGAGAGTTGGTAAGCTTTCTTCAAAGCATGATCTTCCATTTCAAAAATCTTAAGTTTTTCCAAAGCTCGATGTTCCAGTTCCTCCCGTGAATATTTCCCTAATTTTAGGCCAGGAATCATGACATTTTCCAATACGGAAAACTCATTGAGTAAGTAGTGAAACTGGAAAACGAAGCCGATTTTTTCATTTCGAAGCTTCGCAAGGTAGTTGGCCGGTTTGCCGGTAATCATTTCCTGATCCATCCAGAGTTCGCCGGAAAAAGCAGTATCCATGGTGGAAAGAATATATAGAAGCGTGGACTTACCGCAACCGGATTTACCTACCACAGAAACGAATTCACCCCGATTGATTTGAAAGGTTACTTTTTTCAAAACTTGGGTTTCCACTGGATTGTAAAAGTATTTGTCAACGTTTCGGGCTTCCAAAACAGTTTTTCTTTCCTGTTTCATTTTCCTCTTATTATATCTACTGGGTCAACACTACTGGCTTTCCTTGCCGGAAAAAAACCAGCTAGATAGGTAGTGACTAAACTGAAAATCCCACCAATCATATAATATTTTGTACTGAAGTCTACAGGGAAAGTCTTAACAGTTGGGAGCGCATCAGTTTCAAATGGAATTTGCTCAATTCCTAGGCATGCCAAATACCCAAAAAGAAGTCCAATTCCTCCTCCAATAACTCCAATGGAAACTGCGATCGTTATAAATATCCGTTTTACATCCGTGCTATTGAATCCGATTGCTTTCAAAATTGCAATGGTATCTAATTTCTCGTAGATCATCATATTTAGGATATTGTAAATCCCGAAACCAGAGACAACCAATAAAGTAATTCCAACGGCATAGCTTATCATTGTTCGGATGCTGGATCCGGTTTCAAATTGTGCGTTGACGGTCTGTATATCATCCGCCTCAATCTCAAAAATGTCTCTGTATTCATCTGCAAATGCAGGAGCTTGATTGAAATCAAAGAGTTTCACTTGAATATCTGTCAAGTAAGAACTTGGTTCCCCCATCATTTTTTGGACAGTATTTATTGAAGCAAAGCTATTTGAATTGTCAAATTCTGCTAATCCCGATTGATAATACCCAACCACTTTGAGTTGTGCCTTATTACCTTTTGCGGTAGTCACCTGGATGACATCTCCAATATCTGCCAACATCCGTTCGGCGGCGCCTTTTCCCAAAATAATGCTGTTGGTTTGGAGTAAATCTGCGGGATTGCCTACAGTAACATAATCTTGGAATGCAAATAACTCCGTTTCCTTTTCAGGATTTATTCCGTTTACTATTCCTGTCAAATCAATGCTTCCAACGTTGTAAAAGACCTGAGATGCTATTTTAGCACTAACGCCTTTTACCCTCGGGTCTTCATTTAGCGTTTTTAAAATAGGCTCTGAATTATAAATTGCTAATCTAGAATTACTTGGCTTGATAGATCTGATGACGTTGATTCCCGATCCAAACTCAGGAGAAAGGTCTATAGGTTGGTTGGGATTAGGTTTGATCTGATTATAGAATCTGATGTGAGGCGTTCGATTCAAAACTAAGCCATCGAGCAAGGTGTTAAGCCCATTCATAAATCCCAGTAAAGCCACAAACATCGTAATGCTAAAAGTCACACCTACAGCAGCAACCAATGTTTGCTTTATTCTTGCAAACATTAAAGCTTTTGCCAATTCAATAATCAGCGACCATTTCATAGGCCAGGCTTGATAATTCTTGTTTCAGAAGAAATTCCCTCAAGAATTTCTGCAAATTGATAGTTTTTAAGCCCAACTTTTACGGAAAGCGTATCCTCATCCTCATTGATTACCAATGAATCCGCTATTAGATATGCTCTTGGTATTACCAATGCTTTTTCTCTAACCTCCGTAATGATGTTAGCTTCTAAACTCAGGTTTGGATAGAGTTGAGGAGGAGTTTTGGTGAACGTAGCCTCAACTTTAAAGCTTTTGGTCTGGGTATCCATGATTGGATATACTTTGCTTACTTCTGCCTCAAATGTTTGGCCTTTGAAGCTATCCATTGACACGGAAACTACTTGCCCAATTTTAACTTTTGAAATGTCGTATTCATCTACTTGAAGTTCCAATAGGAAATTATCCATACTTCCCAAAACTGCTAATGCTACCTGGGGAGTAACCATTTCTCCTTTTTCTTTCAGCAGGGCATATACCTTGCCTTTGATCTTACTCTTCAGTACATAATCACTTTCCAGAACTCGACTAATTGCAAGGTCTTTGGAGGCACTGTTGGAGTTAAATTGAATTTCTCTTTTTAGATCATTGTATCTGATTAATGATGATTCATAGGCAGTTTTTGAATTTTCCCAGTTGAGACGTCTTTGTTCAAATTCCACTTCAGTCCCTATATTTTGATCATGCAAGCTCTTTTGACGAGCGTAAAGCAGAGAGTCGTTTTGCATCTTGCTTTTTGCCAGATCAATTGTGAGTTGTAGATCCCTAAGTTTGGATTGATTTTCTTGAAGCCCTGCATAAGCTTTGGCTAATTCTGAATTTTCTCGACTTAATTTTTCCCGTTCACTAAAAACAGCCAAAAGCGGTGTTCCAATCGAAACAGAATCTCCTTCTTCCACAAAAATCTCCTGAATAGGCCCACTGGCATTAGTAAAAGCATCGTATTGATCCACCGCTTTGATATAGCCAGAAGCATAGACAGACTCAGTGATCCCTATTATTTCGGGTTGGATGGGCTCTCTGGAATTGGATCCGCAACTCCAATAAATAAAACCAAGAGAAAGCACACTAAAAAGAGACAGGTAATTTGGGGGCTCGATCTGAAGTCTTTTCATAAGTATTCTTTAAATAAAAGAATTGAAATGATTTATAATTTAAAGACAATTAGCAGATAAGACCAGTTATTTTAAGCAAAGGATCATTTTACTTCGTATTTATCTAAAATAGAATCTCTATTCAACCAACTTTAAATTTCCACTTCCCAATTCTACATGATTAAAGCCCTTTATTCCAGCTTTTCAATTTGCGTTTTTAGTTTCTTTTTGAGCTCCTGCGCTTTTCAAACACTTCATAGAACAAAAGATATCAACTACATTTCCGGCAACACTCAACAAGATTTGCCTCATAAGAATCTGGACGTTTACGCACCCAAAAAAGCTGATAATCTACCTGTATTGGTCTTTTTCTATGGTGGAAGCTGGAAGTCGGGAAAGAAGGAGATGTATCACTTTCTGGGGAATAGATTGGCTAGGAGGGATGTGATAGTAGTGATTGCTGATTATCCTTTGTCTCCAGATTTTGAGATTCCAGAAATGCAGGAATCTGCTTTGGCTGCTGTGATTTGGACAAAAGAGACTATTGAGAAACACGGTGGAGATCCAGATCGAATTTTCGTTTCTGGGCATTCTGCAGGTGGGCATTTGGCTTCATTGATTGCTGTTAAGGAAAATAGGTTGAAGCCTTCAGAGAATGGAAAGAAGCTGGCAGGCTCTATTTTGATCGATGCAGCTGGTTTGGATATGTATGGATATTTGCAAGAAACGAGTGAGGGGGAGGGTAAAAAGTACCTGAATGCATTCACGGATGATCCAGCCGTCTGGAAGGAATATTCTTCTATGTATTATTTGACAGACAATCTGGCTCCCATGCTGATTTTGGAAGGAGAACGAACTTATCCTAGCATTCAAGCTGGGAGGGAGCGATTTATGAAGCGAATCGAAGAGAAGGGAATTGAGGATGTGACGGTGAAAATCTACCCTAAGAAAAAGCATATTCCTATGATCACGCAGTTTCTATGGACTGGAAGTAGAGTTTATAAAGATGTGCTGGGGTTTATAGAGGAGAATTAATTTCTAAATTTCAATTTCCCATTCTTTCAATCAATTCCTCAGGAGTAATAACTGGAAGGAAAGGTTGTGAAAGTTTGAGGAAATCTCGGTCCGATGTAACGATAGCATCTAGATGGTGATGTAGGCAAATAAAATAATGGATGGAATCTTCTATATCTGTGTGGGCGGATTGGATTGCCGAAAGAATTGAAGCTTTATCTCCCTCAAGCAGCGTTAACTTTTCACAGATCACTCCGAGTATTTCCTTGCAAACATGAAGCTCTTTGGCTTGCTTAAGATAGTAAGCACAAGTTTGAATTACAGAGATGGTAACATAACCTCGGATTTGATTTCCGTCTAATTTTTCGAAAATCGAATTTATTAAGTCTTGTTTTGGGCTCCTCTCTAAGAAAAAATCGAGCAGAATATTGACATCAAAGAAGATCTTCATAGCCCATTTTTTTCGCTTTGGCTTTATAATACTCTTCCTTCCAATTGTAATCTACGGGGAACTCTACCTTTGATTTCTGCAATGATTTCATGTATTCCACCAAGCTCATTCCATTTTTCAATTTCGGCTTTGGCTTGACTAATGCCTCGAAATGCTCTTCTACCAGACTGGATATACTAGTGTCATTCCGATTAGCATAAGTTTTGATCTTCTCCAGCAGATTTTCCTCGATTGTGATGTTGAGTCTCTTTTTCATAATCTATGCGCATGATCCAGTGATAATACGCATGAATATATAAAACAGTTCTTAACTTATTAATAAGCAGTGTCTAAATTGTTTGGAATCTTCCAATTTTTCAATCTTCAAATCAATTGATCTAGGAAGGATCAACATCCACCACAAACCTGACCGAGCGAAACTCTGGTCTGGATTTTAGCTCTTCGGTGATCTTCCAAAGATGCTCTTTGAAAATAACTGGAGTATTTCCTGAGCGATCCAATTTGATCAAGCTCTCAAACTGATACTGGTTTTTGATTCTGGCAATGATGCCTTTTTCTGGGCCCAAGACAATTTTCTTGATAGGGATTTCAGCCATTCCATGATGTAGATTTAGTGCGGCTTTTTCCGCAACTTTATAATCTGTATGACGCGTGGTGATTTTCACCAGTTTCACAAAAGGCGGATAGTAGAATTTCTTCCTGTCATGGATTTCATGATTGAAAAACTCAAAATAATCTCCCTTGATTACCTGGCAATAAATCTGCGTTTCAGGATCTCTTGTTTGAACAATTACTTGTCCCTGAGCTTCTCTTCGGCCTGCTCTTCCAGCGACTTGTGTGATTTGTTGATACGCTCTTTCCCCAGCCCTGAAATCAGGGAAATTCAGAATTCTATCCCCATCCCAAATCCCAACTACCGTCACTCTACCGAAGTCTAGTCCTTTGGTGATCATCTGGGTTCCTACGAGAATGTCCAGATTTCCTGCTCCAAACTCATCCAATATGCGCTGGTATCCATGCTTATTTCTGGTCGTGTCCAAATCCATTCGGCTAATTCTAGCTTCTGGAAACAATAAACTCAAGGATTCTTCAATGCGCTCCGTTCCCATTCCCATCGTGGTGAGTTGAGTACTTCCGCAAGCAGGGCAGGAGCTAGGCGTCTTTTCCTTGTATCCACAATAGTGACAGCGAAGTTCTTCGGAAAATTGATGGTAAGTGAGGCTGACATCGCATTGCACGCATTGCCCTGTCCAGCCGCAGTCTTCGCATTGAATATAAGGTGAGTATCCTCTTCGGTTTTGAAAAATCAAGACCTGTTCTTGCTTCGCCAGTGCATCTTGAATTCGCTCGCGCAAAACGCGGGTCGTATCTAGTTTGAGAAGGTTCTTTCGTTTATCAGCTGCCAAGTCTGCCAGGTAGAAATTAGGCATGCTGGCATCTCCAAAACGATGGGTCAATTCCACATACCCGAATTTGCCTTGGCTAGCGTTGAAGTAGGATTCAAAAGAAGGCGTGGCGGAGCCTAAAAGTGTTCTTGCCTGATGAAAATAAGCAAGCATAATTGCAGAATCCCGAGCCTGAAATCTCGGAGCAGGATCAAATTGCTTGTAGCTCGACTCATGTTCTTCATCTACGATGATCAATCCCAAACTATCAAAGGGCAAGAAAATCGAAGACCTCACCCCTACTACGAAAGAAAACCTTCCGCTTAATACGCCATTCCAAACTTCCACTCGCTCATTGTCGGAATACTTGGAATGATAGACGCCCATCTTACTTCCGAACACTTTTTTAAGTCGGGTGACAATCTGTGTAGTGAGTGCAATTTCGGGTAAAAGAAGTAACACCTGTGAACCAGAATCCAGAACTTCCTGAATCATCTGGATGTAAATCTCCGTCTTTCCGCTTCCTGTTACGCCATGAAGCAAAACAGATTGCTTGCTTTCAAATTGATGCTTAATTTCTTCGAAAGCAGCTTGCTGGCTGGTGGAAAGTTGCGCAGGCTCTGACTCAGGTTCCTCTTCGGCAAGTCGGTTTACCACAACTTTGAAGGACTCGAAAATCCCGTTTTTAATCAAGGTTTTCAAAGAGCTTTCTGAATCTCCTTCTTCTAATAAGGTCGCTTTGTCGACGCCGTTGTTATTAGCTTTTGGAAGCTTCATCACCGGGACGTCACGTAGGTATTTAAGGAGAATTGACTCCTGTTTTGCTTTACCAGCCAAGGCCTCAAAAATTTCCTGTAAAGCATTTTTACTTTCTGCGATCTCAGGAGTCAGCCGAATTCTAGTTTCTACCTTCGGTGTGTATTTTTCCTGCACTTTTTCAAAAATCAGAATTGCTTCTTTTTTGACAAGGCTCTTTAAAATTGGATGTATGCTTTTGATGGAAAGTACTTTTTCGCAGTCATCATAAGAAAGCTCCGGCTTGGAATCCAAAGCGTCTAAAATCATGATCTCCCGATCATCCAATGGATATTTGCTTGTTTCCCTATCGTAATTTGGATTGAGCTGAACTTTACTTTCGCTACTCAAGCGAAGCCCAGATGGCAAAGCAGCATGCATCACTTCCCCGATATGACAAAAGTAGTACTCTGCCATCCATACCCAGAATCTGATTTGAAGGGGATTTACACTAGGCGTATCATCCAGCACTTCCAGAATTGGTTTTGCTTGGTAGGCCTGAGGAGGTTTATTGTGAACTTTTCCGATGATTCCCGTAAGCACCTTTTTCTTCCCAAACTGCACAATCACCCGAGCCCCAAGATTAATCTCGGACTGCATGGAATAGGGAATGCTATAGGTAAACATCCGCGGAATAGGAACGGGCAGGATGATATCTGCGAAATTATTTCCGCTTCCTGATGGATATAAATCTTGATCTGAAAATAGGCTTTCCAAGGATTAAGCTAAATAGGGAAGTTGTGAAATCGCTTCTTCGTAAACACTCACTGGCTTTCGGCAGGCATGATCAAAGCACACATAAATTAAGGCATTTCCATCCGGATCAGGAGTTTTATCAGAGAGAATCGCGGCATTTTCTGTCAAACTTTCTGAGAAAGCCATAATCATATTAGGTGAGTAATTTTGTTGAAATTCCGTAGCCTTCTGCGAGGCTCCCTTTCCAACAATGGCGACTTCAGCAGTAGGGACTAGCTTTTCCAAAAATAAACTTGCCCAATTACATAGGAAGCCAGGTTCTTTTAAGATAAGTTCCTTCATGCCTCCGAGCATTTTTGAAGCGATTTCCGTGTACTTTTCTTCATAGGTGAAAAGCGACAGTCGATGGAGGTTCCTTGCCATGATCGAGTTGGACGCAGGAATTACATTATCGAAAAGCTCTTTTTTATTGGCGATTAGTTTTTCTGCTGTTGGATTGTTAAAGAAGAAAAATCCATCACTTTCATCGTAAAATTTTGCCAAACAGAAATCTGTCAATGACCTAGCAAAATCCAACCATCTAGCTTTCCCAGTTGCCTCAAATGCCATCATGGATGCACGGATCACTGCTGCATAGTCTTCCAAGAAACCAGGAGTATAAGCGCTTCCGTTTTTGTAAGCGCGGTGAAGCACGCCATCTATCAATAGTTTGTCCTGAAGAAATTCAAGATTTCTGATGGCCAAGTCTAGCATACTTTTTTCGCCAGTTGCATAAAATGCCTGAATCAATCCTAAGCTCATTAGTCCATTCCAGCCGCTTAGGATTTTATCATCTTTTCCAGGATAAATCCGCTGATTTCGGACTTCCAGAAGTTGCGCTTTTATCTCTTTTAATTTTGATTGAAATTCCACCAAACTCATCCCAAACTCTTTGGCGATGCTTTCTTCATCTTCTGTTTGGAAAAGTATGTTTACTCCGTCTTCCCAGTTACCACCTGGCTTAAGGTTGTAGAGCTTGCTAAACCAAGGCAGTTCTTCCGGAATCAATTCTTTCAATTCCTCATAGGTCCACACATAGAATTTACCTTCCACGCCTTCAGAATCTGCATCCTGAGCAGCATGAAATCCTCCTTCTCCGTTCAGCATTTCTGCTTCCAGCCATGCAACCGTTTCTGTGACTTTCTCTTTGAAAAACTCATCCTTACTCACTTGGTAAGCTTTTGCATACAATTCCAGCAGTTGACCATTGTCATAGAGCATCTTTTCAAAGTGTGGCGCAAACCACTCTCCATCCACAGAATAGCGTGCAAATCCACCTCTCAATTGATCGTAAATCCCGCCCATTCCTATCTTTTTCAAGGTGAAAAAGACCTTTTCCAGCATTGCTTCATTCTTGCTCAATACGGCATAGTCTAATATGAAATGCCAGATTGCAGGCATCGGGAATTTCGGAACCCGATTCATTCCGCCCCATTCTGAATCGAATTGAGCAATTATCTTGGTAGCGATCTCTGCAAGTTCATCAGCATCCAATTCCTGATTTCCAGCTGAAATCCCATATTTATCAGTTTCCCTACGATTAAGGCTAGTGCCAAATCCTTCGGCACTTTCCGCTAATTGATTCTCATGCTTTTCGAAGGCATCTGCAATGTTTGATAAAAGCCCTTTCCATTGCTGGTTTGGGAAATAAGTCCCTCCATAAAATGGTTTTTGATTTGGCATCAGAAATACATTTAACGGCCAGCCACCTTGCAATCCCATTGCCTGAACCGCATCCATATAGATATTGTCAATGTCAGGACGCTCTTCCCGGTCAATTTTGATGCAGACAAAATGAGCATTCATAATCTCTGCTGTAGCCTCATCTTCAAAGCTTTCCCGCTCCATCACATGGCACCAGTGGCAAGCCGAATAGCCAATGGAAACTAAAATTGGTTTGTTTTCACTTTTGGCTTTTTCTAGCGCTTCAGGACCCCAAGGCATCCAATCTACCGGATTGTGCGCGTGCTGTAGTAGGTAGGGGGATTGGGAGTGGAGGAGACGATTAGACATTTTGGATTGGAAAATTTTAAGATTGGAAGATTGAAAAATTATAGGTTTAAGATTAAGAGTTGGAAGGTGGTAAGATTGTAAAGTAAGACACAATGATTTTTAGATCTGCAAATTGACTGGGGTTTTAGGGTAGCCTAACACTAATTTTGAGCTCGTAAATCGTACTTCGTAATTCCCAAATAAATTATTCAAGCTGTTTTTGAACCATCACCATCTCTTCTGAAAAATCAAATTCCTCATTCAATCGTTCCAGCTTTTGGAGAAGATTCTGTAGAAATTTTTGATGGGCGTCACTTTTCGGATTGAGGGCACGATGGGCAAGTTCCAGTTTGATTTTTTGCAGCTCCTGATTTTTTGCTTGTGTTTCTTGGCTGAAATATGCCTTACTCCATTTTTCCCAGATGTAATTTTCCGCTTCCTCACTAGGGTGAATCAGATCAGCATTGTAAAAGCGATAGTCCCGCAATTCATCTATAAGTATTTCGTAGGCAGGGAAGTAAGTGATGTTATGGTGTCTTTTTTCTAACTCATTGCAAAGCACGCGTAGTAAGCTTTTGCTAAGTTGGTTTTCTGGAATCCCATCTTTAATGTGTCGGACTGGACTGACCGTTAGGATGATTTTTAAGTTTGGATAAACGCTAGAGAAATTTCCGAAAACGTGGCCCAAATGAAGAACCATCGCCTCCAGCGGTACCAGTTTTTTCTTAAACTGCTTCTGTGGGATTTTATGGCAATTGGCCACCCTTCCAAATTCTTCTGTCTCGTAAATCCAGGAGGTGCCAAACGTCAGGATTAGGTGTGTTCCTGTTTCTAGATACTCTTTCACTTCGGCTAGTTTTACGGCATATTTTTGCTCCAAATCTTCCTTAGAAAAACCTTGGAGATCAGAATGTGCCCCAAAATAGAAAAACACACCATCACGTTCGATTACCCCATTTTCTTCCATTTTGTCCTGAAAAAGCGCATGATTTAATAGGTCGCCTAGTATCATTGGGTGGAAGATTGTCCCAAAAGGATTGACCAGACAATTAATTTTAGAGTCAATCATCTTTTGACCTATAGTCTGCGCAAAGCAAGAACCCATACTCAGGACTTTGCTTTGATGAGAGATGGGGAATTGTGATTCAGGAATAGTGAATTCGGTGGACCATTGCATACCCGAAATTAAGGATTTGTGATGGATTGTTTTAATCACAGGCTGCACAAAGGTTTTGCAGAGGACGCAGTGGGTTTAGTAGAAATGGTTGTCCTGAATCTCTAGAAGTAGGACTTTATCCAAAATAAAAGCTACCGTTTGAAGCTAATCGAACAGTTCTGCGCTGTCATTTAGGTCCTCACGAATGGCTAAAACGCTATGTTTATAATATCTTCTAAAAATTTTTCACTCATTCTGTGATTTTTCTCCGAGATAAGAGACTAATAGAGTAAAAGAAGCCAAATGAACAAAGAGGAAGAATTTGTCAACCTTATCCATCAAAATCAAGGACTGATCTACAAGATCACTTCGATCTATACCCGTGATAGGTATGAGCAAGATGATTTGTATCAGGAGATTGTCTATCAGACTTGGAAGTCATTTGATAATTTCAAGAAAGCGGCTAAATCTAGCACCTGGCTGTATAGAGTGGGAATGAACACTGCGATTACGCATATGAATCGCTCAAAAAAACAACTGCAGGTTGTTCCACTTCAGGATCTAAAAATCCAGTTTTCTGAGCAAGGAGATTCTGAAAAGGAAGACAAAATACAGCAACTTTATACTCAGATCAGAAAACTAAATCTGCTTGATCGAGGGATCATCTTTCTCTTTTTGGAAGGCAAAAGTTATGATGAGATAGCTGAAATATCCGGTATCTCAGTAAGTAATGTAGGGACTCGAATGTCCCGAATCAAAGCAAAGTTAAAATCAGGAATCACCACACAAACCAACTAGACTATGGAACTCGAGGAAATGAAATCACTCTGGGCTGATCTAAGCTTGCAAGTCGAAAAACAGGATAAAATTCAAAAAGAACTACTGATGGAAATCACCAAACAGAAATTTAGAAGTAAAATGAATCGTATAAGAATTCCCGAAATAATAGGCTCATTGGTCTGTGTCGGCTATGCTATGTATTTTCTGTTCAGATTTGGAGACTTTGAATTGTGGTACAATCAGGTTTTTGCCTTGGTTGCAGTTTTTTTAATGATCGCTTTGCCAACAGCTAGTTTAACTGCCGTCAAAGGTATGCGGAACATTAGGATTGATTCAGAAGCTCCAGCAAAGCTGCTGGAAAAGTTTTCACAGGGCAAAATACGATTCTGGAAGGTACAGCGCTATGGGATGATTTTTGGAGCAATTCTGATGATCACTATTTTACCTCCCTTAATGGAGTTAAATGGCTCTGAAGAAATTGTATATAAACCATGGTTTTGGGGGATTTATGTACCTGGAGGATTGGTGTTTATTGTGCTATTTAGTCGCTGGGTGCTAAAAAAATACAGACGCGTGATGGATTCCTCCGAAGAAATGCTCAGAGAATTAGAATAAAAAAAGCTTAAAAGGCCAGACTGAGCGAAGTCGAAGTCAATTTTATTCCATTATTTCATTTCGGCTCCGCTCAATGTGACTGGTTCCTGTTTGCTTATTTTTTAACTTCTTCTTTCAATTCTTCCCAAAGGCGTTTTACCTGCAAATCCCCATATCCGTAAATGGCATGTTTGATATGAAATGCTCTGAAAATTTTACCAAAATCATCAGTATTCAATTGAGCTGCAATTTCCTTTAAGGCTTCTTTCGGCTTGCCAAGATATTCCCCATGAGGAATGGAATCTTTCCATGCTTCTACAGCTGGATAGAGGAAAGGTAATTCAGGAATGACCTGCTTAGAAAGCGTGATGGCTTCAGATACGTCGGGTCTCTCGTAAAGCTCCCACATGTGACTTAAAATGTGCTTCTCATTAGCAGTTAATAATTTCGCATCTCGATAGGCTTGCTCTAATTGCAATTGATTCATTCCTCCAAAACCTTCGATTAAATCTGTGGTAGGTGAGACCAAATAAACTGACCCTCTATGTTTTTTTAATAAATTCATCACAAACCACAAATTTACCTGACAAAACAGATCATTTTCAAACCAAAGATATACTTGCGTTTCCTGCGAAGCAGTTAAGATTTTCTCAAATTCAGGGACAACACTTTTGAAATACTCTCCTTCTGTAACACCATCGTAATTTTTTGAAAGATACTTATCTCGAATCACCCATAATTCTTCGATAGAATCTGCCTGGACTGGACCATCAACTAAGCATTCCCGAGCCACTGCAATTTCGCCACGAAGGCTAGCTGGAAATGAAGATGCTAAAGAATCACCATTTAATACGTGTAGCATGATTTTGTTATTGGTTATTGTTGTAGACTAAATTTATGGAAGTACGGATCATTTCCCTAAAAATCTCTTCATTAACATCTGACATTTTATTGATGTAGATACATCCCTTGGACTTCTTGAATTTACCAAGTTTTGCTAGGTAAGGTTCAATTTCTTCCTTAGAAAGCATGATATAAATAGACAAGGATTGCTTCCTAGGAGAGAAACCAACTGGAAACCAGTCCATTTCCTTTCCTGAAGAATACTTATAATTGAATTTACCAAAACCTACAATACTTGGCCCCCACATGACGGGTTTTTCGCCTGTTTCCTCTTGAAAAATTTTTAATAGTAGAAAGCCATCAGCTTTTCTAGTAGGATGTTCTATTGAATCGAGATAATCTGTTACAGATTCGTTTGTGGCTTTGGTTTTAAGTTCTGACATAAATTCTGTATTTGTTGGATTATTAAAATTGGGTTTGTAATTAACCAAAAAGGTACTTTTTTTTTGAGGTTTTATGGAAATTGGATGTGTATTTCCAATGCATTCCATAAAACCGTGATTTAAACTAATATTCAGCCTTCTATCTCAATCTAAATTTTGGTTTGAATTGTTTGTGGTATTTTTCAATAACCAAAATATAACACTATGAAATCGAGCATGATTGAAAAATCATACACCGGTATGACTGTAAACCCTGCGAGATTACATCTAGACATTGAAAATCAAATTAAACAAACATGAAACTAAGAGCTACTATAATCTATGCAATGGTAATTCTTCTGGGGGGGTCTTTCTTGGAAGTCTCAGCGCAGAGCACTTATCAAACTCCTCCTAAAGCAATAGCTGACTTGGTGAATGCGCCAAGTACGCCTTCAGTAAGATGGAGCAAAAACGGTGATTGGATGCTTCTCATGGAGCGTTCAGACAATCCTACTATTGAGCAGCTATCTCAACCTGAATTAAAAATTGCGGGAATGAGAATTAATCCTGCGACTTCTGGACCAAGTCGACAAATCGGAGTAGAAAACATTAAAATCAAGAAAACCCAATCAGGGGAAGAAATTCAAATCTCAGGATTACCAGCTCAACCAAACATGGGTGGGATGAGTATGTCTCATGATGAAAAATATATGACTTTCACGCAAACCGATTCTGACGGTGTTAGTCTCTGGTTAGTTGATTTGACTACCTTTTCTGCTAAAAAATTAACCGATAAGATCATCAATGATGTCTATGGAAATCCAATAGCATGGACTCCTGACAATAAATTGCTCGTAAAAGGGGTAAACCCAACACGTGGAGAAATCCCAAAAAGACCTTCTGCCCCTGCAGGTCCGATTATTCAGGAAACCACTGGAGATGCAGCACCGAGCAGAACCTATCAAGATCTGCTTGAGAATTCTTATGATGAAGCGCTTTTTGCCTACTTCATGGATTCTCAGTTGATGGAGGTTGATTTGGAAGGAAATAAGAAACCAATAGGTCCTTCAGGCATGATTAAATCAATGGATCTTTCACCTGATGGAAATTATATAATGGTGGATTTGATTAAGAAACCATTTTCTTATTTAGTGCCAGCGAGTAGATTTCCATACGATGTAGAGATCTGGACAATAGATGGGAAGAAAGTAAAGGTGTTGGCTGAGATTCCTTTGGATGAAAATAGACCAACTGGTTTTGATGCGACTGTGACTGGGCCTAGAAATATCAATTGGCGAGCGGACAAGCCTGCAATGTTATATTGGGTAGAGGCACAGGATGGCGGAGATGCTCGCGTTGAGATGGAAGAGCGAGAGATTGTCTTTACATTGGCTGCGCCGTTTGCAGGTTCCAAGCAAAAATTGGCAACTACTCCATATAGATTTGGTGGTATTATTTGGTCTGATGATTCTTTTGCAATCATGGGAGAGCGCTGGTCCAGAACCAGAATGGACAAGCGATCCATCATCAATCCTGCTAATCCTGCACAACCTAAGCAAGTCATCATAGAACGCTCCTCGGATGATTTGTACAATGATCCGGGCGATCCAGTGATGGTGGAGAATGAATTTGGAGAATATGTGATGCTTCGCAAAGGTGATTTGGTGTATATGACCAGTCCAGGTGGATCACCTGAAGGAGATATGCCTTATTTATCAACTTTCAATACCAAAACCAAGGAAGAAACCATCTTATGGAGATCGCAGGCACCATATTATGAGCGTGTAGCCAAAGTTTTGAATGATGATGCAACGGAGTTCATTACTATAAAGGAGAGTACAGATATTCAGCCAAATTACTGGTTGGTGAATACGAAAAAGAGAATTGCTCCACAGCAACTTACTTATTTTGAGAATCCATATGAATCTATCAAGGGTATTCAGAAGCAGTTGGTGACCTATGAAAGAAACGATGGACTGAATCTATCTGCGGTAATTTATACTCCAGAGGGTTTTGAACCAGGTAAAGATGCGCCATTACCAGTTTTGATGTGGGCCTATCCTCGTGAATACAAATCCAAAGAAGTTGCAGCTCAAGTACGAGGATCTCAATATGCTTTTACAAGAGTAAGTTCTGGTTCGCCGTTATTTTGGGTGACCCGCGGATATGCCATCATGGATAGAACTGAGATGCCAATCGTAGGTGAAGGAGACAAAGAACCAAATGATTACTTTATCGATCAGCTTGTGGCAAATGCGGAAGCCGCCATTGATGAGATCGTAGATCTTGGAATAGGTGATAGAGATAGAATAGCAGTGGGAGGTCACTCTTATGGTGCATTTATGACTGCCAACCTACTTTCACATACCAATCTATTTGCTGCCGGTATAGCTAGAAGTGGTGCCTATAACAGGACTTTGACTCCGTTTGGCTTCCAATATGAGCAAAGGACGTATTGGGAAGCCCCAGAAGTTTATTTCAATATGTCTCCATTCTCCTTCGCTCATAAAGTAGAAACACCAATCCTGTTACTTCATGGACAGGCTGACAACAACTCAGGGACTTTCCCTATCCAATCTGAGCGGTACTATAACGCACTAAAAGGTCATGGTGCAACTGCAAGACTTGTGTTTTTGCCTAATGAAAGTCATGGCTACGCTGCAAAAGAATCTATTAACCATATGTTATGGGAAATGGATAACTGGCTAGAGAAATATGTTAAGGAGAAAAATGTGGTAGATAGAGCCAAATAATATTCTTATCAAGAAATTGAAAAACCCTTTCTGAAGAATGATTCAGGGAGGGTTTTTCAATTTAGAGGCGATTTTTAAAAGGGAAATGGTCTGATTTTTCATTCATTTTCTACTGTGTTTTAAGTTGCTTTTTTATTTAAACGGCTTGCACATTTTATTTATATGAGGTTATTTTTGACCATTAAATAAAAAAAATATGAGTTTCTTTAAACTTCATGTTTATAAAACCCGGAAAAAAGCCAAAAATGTGTAAAAATTCAAAAATTTAGTTTTACACATATTTTGGAAAATGAGTTGATTTTTACGATTTGCCCAAAATCGCTTTTTCATCTGTCAATTTAAGAGTTCAGATTTAGTCAAATAATAGTTTAAAAATTAGCAGCCAACGGTGGCTGTGTTATGTGTTAACCTTTAATTAAAATTTATGAAAAAAACATTACTTAGTTTACTCTTGGGGTTGCTAGTAAGTGTTACAGCTTTTGCTCAAAGCAGAACTGTAACCGGAAAGCTAGTCTCAGCCGAAGACCCAGAAGGACTCATTGGAGTGAGTGTTTTGGTAAAAGGAACTACCATTGGGGCAGTATCAGATCTTGATGGTACATACTCAATCGAAGTACCGCAAGGATCTACAACTTTAGTGTTTAGCTACATTGGGTATCGCGCCCATGAAGAAGTAATTGGGAATAGAACTGTAATCAATGTGACTATGGAGTCAGATGTACAGAATCTAGACGAAGTAATTATTGTGGCTTATGGTACTGCAGACAAAGGAAACTTTACTGGGTCAGCAGTTTCTCTGAAAGGTGATCAAATTGCGAATCGTCCTATCAACAACGTAGCAAATGCAATTGAAGGTCAATCTCCAGGTGTAATCACTACATCTGCATCAGGTCAGCCAGGTTCTACTCCTGCTATTAGAATTAGAGGTATTGGTTCTGTGAACGCATCAAGTTCTCCACTTTATGTGGTGGATGGTGTTCCTTATGACGCCGCTATCTCCAACCTGAACCCTGAGGATATTGAGGATATGACTATCCTTAAAGATGCTTCTTCTACTGCGTTATATGGTTCTAGAGCAGCTAATGGTGTGATTATGATCACAACCAAAAAAGGTAAAAAGAACAAGTCTAACTTCTCTTTCAGAGTGCAGCAAGGTACTGCCAGCAGAGCACTTCCTGAATATGATAGAGTGAATGCTGATCAGTACTACCCTTTGGTTTGGGAATCACTAAGAAACAGTCGCCTTACAGGTGGAAATGACCTAGCTTCATCTAATACCTATGCATCGGAAAACTTGATTGAAGTATTAGGATACAATGTATATAATGTTCCTGACAATCAGATTGTTGGTACAGACGGTACATTGAATTCTTCTGCAGTAAATAACTTCCAAAGTCTTGATTGGTTTGACGACATAGTTGATAAAGGAGGTAGATCTGAATACAACATGACGTATAGCGGCGGATCTGGTAAAACTGATTATTTCGCTTCTGTCGGTTACCTAGATGAAAAAGGATTTATCGTTAATTCAGATTTTCAAAGATTTACAGGACGTTTGAATATCAATACTGAAGCCACTGATTGGTTCAAAACTGGTGTTAACCTTTCTGCTACAATGAGTGAAGGTAATAATGCGAGAACAGGTGGAAGTACTAGTTATGTGAACCCTATGTTCTTCGCTAGAAGCATGGGACCTATCTATCCTGTTTATGCACAAACACCAATGACGGGTGGTTATATTTTGGATGAATTTGGTGGAAGAGTATTTGACACTGGTGATTTAATAGGAATGGGTCTTCCAAGGAGAGGAACAGGAGGATCTCCGGGACGTCACGCCTATCAAGAAGCCTTGCTTAACGTGGATCAGTATGATAGAGATGTGATTTCAGCCCGTGCTTTCGCTGAAGTTACTTTCTTAAAGCACTTTGCATTAAGAACGAATATCGCAACTGATGTGACTTCTTTCCTAGACATAGGTTATGATAACCCAATCGTAGGTGATGGAGCTCCAGCTGGACGTTCCAACCGATCTAATTCTAGAACTAATTCATACACTTTCAACCAGTTATTGACTTATACAAATACTTTTAATGAAAAGCATTTTGTTGAAGTATTGGTGGGTCATGAGAACTACGATTATAAATTAAATTTCCAGTCTCTAGCTAAGCAGGATCAAATCTTGGCAGGTAATATTGAGCCAGGAAACTTTGTGACTATTAGTTCTGCAAATGGTAGAGTAGATAGAGACAGAATTGAATCTGTGTTTTCAAGAGTAAATTATGTTTTTGATGACAAGTATTCTATTTCGGGATCATATAGAACTGATGGATCTTCTAGATTTTATGAAGATGTGAGATGGGGTACTTTCTACTCTGCAGGTGCAGCTTGGAATATTGACAAAGAATCATTCTTTGATGTGCCTTTCTTCGATATGTTGAAATTGAGAGCTTCATATGGTGAAGTTGGTAACAATTCTATCGGAGGTCTTTATCCTTGGCAAGCACTTTATGACTTAGGTTTCAATAATGCTTCTGAGCCAGGTATTCTTCAGGCTAGCCTTGCTGCTGAGGATCTTGAGTGGGAATCTAATAACACCTATGACATAGGATTGGATTTTGCCTTTGGACGTAGATTCTCTGGTACGTTGGAATACTACAGCAGAGAGTCTCAAAACTTGCTTTTTGACGTGCCATTATCATTGACTACTGGTCTTTCTAGCAGATCTCAAAATATTGGTACTCTTGCGAATACAGGTATTGAATTCAGTATTCAAGGCGATCTTGTCAGAAGCAATGATTTCAGATGGACGGCAAGCTTAAACGTTTCGACTTTCAAAAATGAGTTCAAAAAACTTCCTTTCGAAGAGCAGATCACTGGAACCAAGAAGTTGATGGTAGGTAAATCTATCTATGACTACTGGCTAAGAGAGTGGATGGGTGTAGATCCAGCAACTGGAGAGGGTCTTTACAGAGCAGAGGAATATGCTGAGGACGATGCTACTACTAGAATCGTGGGCCAAGATACTGTAACTACTCGTCAGAATAACGCAAAGTATCACTACGCTGGAACTTCAATTCCTGATTTCTTCGGTGGGGTTACTAACACGTTTACATACAAAGGTTTCTCTTTAAATGTTTTGGTGTCTTATTCAGTAGGCGGAAAAATATATGACGGGGTTTATGCTAGCTTGATGACTGCTGATCCTGATGGAAATGCCCTTCATGTAGATGCATTAAATAGATGGCAAGAACCAGGTGACATCACCGATGTTCCTAAGATGGATGTAACAGGAGCTGCACAAACAAATGCTGGATCTGACAGATGGTTGATTGATGGTTCATATCTGAACTTAAGGTCTATAAACCTGAGCTATAATCTGCCTAAGTCTTTGTTACAGAGAATCAGCGTAGCAGGTGCTAGTGTATATGTAGCTGGCGAGAATCTAGGATGGATGTCTAATAGAAAAGGAATGTACGTGTCTGGTAATTTTGCTGGTACTACATCAAACACTTATACTCCTGCAAGAACCTTTACGGTTGGTCTTAATGTCAACCTTTAATCTGAGATAATTATGAAGAAGATATTTAAATCAATAGTTATAGTTGCGCTTTTAATGAACTTTAGCTGCGCGGATGATTATTTGGATACGATTCCAACAGATGCAGTTTCTGCCTCTGCGGTGTTTACCTCTACTCAAAATGCTATGGCGGCTTTGAATGGTATTCACAGAATGTTGCTATTAAGATTTGATAGCCAAGGTCAAGCTGCTGAAGGAGCAGTGATGATTATGCGTGATGTTTTGGCTGATGATGTGGTCATGACTACCACTGGTAATGGTTGGTATGTTTCTATCTGTAGATGGCAGAACCTTAACTTAGAGACAAGTGGTGATACTCGTTTTGTTTGGAGATATTACTATAAGATAATTGGTAATGCCAACATGATCCTACAGGGCATTGAAGCTGCATCTGGCCCTCAATCTGAAAAAGATGAAATTACTGGCCAGGCATTAGCTTACAGAGCATGGGCTCATTTCAACTTGGTGCAATTGTATGCACAGCGCTATGATGCTGCAGGCGGCAACAGCCAAATGGGAGTTCCAATTGTAACTGAGCCGATCACTGAAGGTGGTGCGAGAAATACAGTTGAGGAAGTATATACGCAAATCAACGCAGATCTTGATGCTGCAATTGCTCTACTAGACGAAAGCAGAAATGCTAAATCACACCTGAATATCAATGTGGTAAAAGGTATCAAAGCTAGGGTAGCTGCTACACAAGGTAAGTTTGGATTGGCTGCTACACTTGCAAAAGAAGCGAGAGCTGGCTATTCGTTAATGTCACAAAGTGCTCTTTATGAGGGATTCAATAATACGGATAATGTTGAGTGGATCTGGGGTAGTCGTCAAGTAGATGATCAGCAAACTTTCTTTGCTTCTTACTTTGCATACATGTCGTTGAATTTCAGCTCAACTAACATCAGAAACAATCCAAAGGCTATCAATAGCATGCTTTATGATATGATTCCTGATACAGATGCTAGAAAAGGCCTTTGGGATCCAAATGCTTCTGATCCTGCTTTGAGAGATCCTTTCATTGATGAGATGACGCTTTCTAGTTTCTCGAAAAGAGACTACATGAACCGTAAATTCCTTGCTCAAGGAAACGCATCCTCCGTAGGTGATGTTCCTTACATGAGAGCAGCGGAAATGATCTTGCTTGAGGCTGAGTCTTTGGCTAGAACTGGTAATGACTCAGATGCTGCAGACGTTCTATTTGAGCTTGTATCTGCTAGAGATGACGCCTATACTAGGTCAACTAACACTGGCCAGGCACTTATCGATGAGATCATGACTCAAAGAAGAATTGAGCTTTGGGGTGAGGGTTTCAGATTCTATGACTTGAAGCGTCTTAACCTACCTTTGGACAGAACTGGTGCAAACCATGTAGAATCTGTAATCAACGGTAAATTTGAAGAGCCTGCCGGAACTAACGCTTGGCAGTGGGCAATTCCAATTGATGAGTTGAACGCAAATGATTTAATGGTTCAAAATCCTTTTTAAGGATTAGTAATAAAAATGAAAGCCCGAGGAAATTTCCTCGGGTTTTTTTATGCTCGATAGAATTCTATACTTCGTAAAATTCTATTGGTAACAGATCAGGGTCTGCTATAAATGTGAATCGCTTTCCAGTCAATTTATCCACCCGAATGGGTTCTGAGCTGACTTTATTCTTTGAAAGATCAAGGATACATTCTTCTATATCGGCTACCGCAAACGCTAAATGCCTTAACCCTACAGCTTCTGGTCGGGAAATCCGATCTGGTGGTGATGGAAAGGAAAACAATGCGATTAGGTACTGGCCATTTAAGCTGAGGTCAAGTTTGTATGAGTCTCTTTCTTTACGATATACCTCTCTGATTATTTCAAGACCGAGAATTTCGGTGTAGAACTTTTTTGATCGCTCATAATCACTGCAGATAATAGCTGTATGATGGATATTTTGTAGCTGAAGCATTTGATACGCGAATTAATCCATTAAATGTTTTTTCAGGAAGTCAGCAGTCGCTTGATCCACTCTGATCATATTTGACCACTTCATCCAGTGATGCGTGTCACCGGGAATCAGAATAGATTCGTAGGGTTTTCCCATTTCTTCAAATCTCCGGATCATATCAGCAGTCTGACTTACACCTACATTTCTATCGTCGTCCGCGTGAATAAAAAGTACAGGTGAAGTCCAAGTTTTCAAATCAGCCATAGGAGAAGACTCCCAAGCAATCTTTTTGGCTTTGTCTAAGTCAGGAGCAACTTCATAGGTTTCTGGGAGATCATATCGTCCATCCAAATCATGTACACCGTGAATATCCACTCCGACTTTGAAAAGTTCTGAGTCTCTTGCCAAAGCCAATGCAGTCAAATACCCTCCATAACTCCCTCCGTAAACCCCAATTTTTTCACCATCAACTTGGGGTAAAGCTGCAAGGTATTCGCCACCTGCTTTAATGTCCTGATACTCAACAGCACCTTGATAATAACCATATGCAGGTCTGTGAAACTCAAAGCCATAACCTATTCCTAAACGATAGTTAACTGATAAAACCACAAATCCAAGCTCAGCCAAATATTGATTCAGCGCGTAGGTATTGGAATAGTAATCCATGTAGCTCCATCCCAAAAGCATCTGTCGCTGAGGACCGCCATGGGCGAAAATCACCCCAGGTTTCTTAGCTGCTCCACCTTCTTTTTCGAATAGCTGACCATAAACTGTGGTTCCATCCGGTGCTGTGAATTTTACTTGTTTGGGCACGACTAGCGAAGTCTGTGGGAAATCTGATGGAATGATAGATTCTTGAAGCAATTTTGTGTTATTACCATCATTTAGTGCAATCAGATGAGGGCGTTGTGCTGTGGCGCTGAAATAGGCTTTCTTGCCAGTATTTCCAATCCAAACTGGATAGGCTTCTATACCTGTTCCATTGGTTTCCCAAGTCAGCTTTTTGCTTGCAATATCAATTGTCCCAATATGTCTTCGATCAATGTCTTCAGGGGCGGGACCATTGTTTGCTGAAAAGATCAACTTGGATTTATCTGGGCTGATTTTAACCTGCTCTACCATATAGTCTCCAGGTGTCAATAAGGTAGTTTTTCCAGAAGTGACTTCAAGAGAATACAGGTGTTGCCAACCATCTTCGTAGGATTGGAAAATTAAATTCCCATCCGCACTGAAGGAGAAAAAGGGATAAGAATAGGAACCTCTCAGCGTCTCTGGTGCTTTCCAAAGCTTTTTAGCAGTACCTTTTGAAACATCTGCTAGCCAGATTTCCCAAGGAGTATGCCTGGGTTCTAGGACAGGATATTCAGCTCCTTGTCCTCCTTGACGTCTGATGAATGCGATTTGCTCTCCATTGGGTGACCATATTGGCAGTGCATCGCGATGAAACGATGGCGAAATCCATTGGATCGCAGTCGAATCATTTTGATAAATTCCTATTAAAGAATGAGAGCCTCTATTTGAGACAAATACCACCTTATTTCCGTCTGGTGAATATTGCGCATAATTCACATTCCCTTTCACTTCAAAAAGCTGTTTGGGTTCTTCCATGTTATGTGCATTTGCTGTCCAAACTTGTCCGTTCTTTAGAAATAAAATCTCAGCATGTGCACCTAAACTAAAATCATCGCCTTGCACAATATCTTCTACCATTCCTGATGCTAGGTTAATAGCCTTGATTTCTACTTTAGGTAATTTTGGGAGATTCTGTACATTCACTGTGGAGGAAGCATTGCCACCTCCATGATCTCCCCCGCGCACAAAAACCAACCATTCTCCGTCAGGAGTAAATTGCAAACTGCTGATTTCTTGCCCATCATCTTTGTTGAATTGAGTCAGTTTTTGAGGTTCAAAAGCTGGTCCTTCAGCGAAGTAAATGTTTCGCTTTCCCTGTTCATTCATTGCCCAGGCTATTTTTTCTCCAGTGGGAGAGGAGGTAAGCTCAGATGGAAAGCTGAATTTCCCCACTTGCTCCATAGTGAAGGATTGGGAAAAAGCCAAACCAGAAAATAATGATACTAGTAAAATAATAAGAGAGGTCTTTTTCATGCGATTAATACGTATCATGGATAAAATAAAGCACTTTTGTAAGCTCGGTTTTTAATTCATTACCAGAAATAGCATAGTTATTCATCAGGCAGGAGAAGTGTAGGATCTTTCCACTTTTGGTGATCAGATAACCACTGAGTGCATTACTCATGGATAGTGTACCGGTTTTCGCATAGATATATGGTGGCTGTCCTTCATCAGATGGATACCAGTTTCTGATTGTGCCTGATTCTCCGCCTGCTGGGAAGTAAGCCTTTATTTTATCCATAGGCACTTCTGCACGTATTTTTCCCAATAAGGCTATGATACTTCTGGGAGTAAACATGTTTTTGGAAGAGAGACCAGATCCGTCCACCCAAATAGGGTCATCCGGCAAGTCAGCTAACAGGTTTTCTTTTGCGTAAGCAATGGCATCTGAAGTACTCAGTTTGTTATCCAATTGATCTGATACTAAAAGCAAAAGCTGCTCAGCTAAGAAATTATCAGAGATTTTCATCATCTGGGAATAGATACTATCTGCTGCTGCGGTGAGTAATTTCTTCGGTTCTTCGGAAAAGTAGTTGGTGTTTGTAATGACCGTTATTTTTTTTTCAACTTCTTCAGAAAGTAATTGAGCTGCAAAATCAGCTGAGGTAATAAAGGGAATATCGGTTTCAAATCTTTTGTCTTTAGCATCAGCAGTTACAAAGTAGGAAAACTTGTTTTCTAGATGATCTCGACGGAAGCTTGAGCTTGAACTACCTCTAGGCTCAATAAGCTGCAAAGAAGATTCAAATCGTGGCGGATAAATAGTGAAGGTGCTGTCTCCTTCATCTTTTGCGAAGCGCACAATATCTCCATAAACCGGCATCGCAGCGCGCTCAGCTGCATAGTAGGCATTGTACCAGTCCCATGACCAGCCTGATCCGAATGCTGAGACCTGATCAAAGTTATCTAAGAGATACAGAGGTTTAGTTTGTGCTTTGAGAAACTCAACTGCCTTGGTGTTTTTTAAATCCGGATGAAGCAAACTTGGGTCGCCTGTTCCCCAGAATATAAGAGAATCAGCTTTTTCCAGATAGTTTAGGCCATTTACCAAACTATCGCCCAGGATGGTGTAGGAGGTGTAAAATGTAAAAAGTTTGGTGTTGGAAGCGGGAATAAAATACTTATCTGAATTAATATCCACAAGTACTTTGTCCTTCACAGGGTCAACAAGCATAAAGCCCAAATGGCCTTGATTGAAGATGTCAGATTTGGTTAGAGACTTATTGATCCGCTGAACTGTGCAAGAGCTCAGTAGTATCAATACGGCGATTAATAGGTTTTTCATGTGTTGTGCGTTGTGGTCTTAAGTTAAATAAAAAAGTCTCCCATCTTACGATAGGAGACTTAGTAAAAGGGTTAAGGATTTATTGGTCCCACCAGATTCTGTCGAGAAGTGAAACCGAAGGGACGTTAGATCCATTTCTGCTTATTTCACTGTCTGGGTAAGCCAATCTTCTAATGTATTCATTACCTAAATCCGGATTTAAGTTTTCTGGAAGTGTCATGTCCTTGTAGGCATAATCAAATCTTCTGGCATCATTCCAAGTTTCTGGATGAAGGAATAACGCTACGTATTTTTCCTTGAAAATATCTGCTATAGTCAAAGCGTCAGCTCCCATGCTTACACTTGCATCTGCAAGGTACGCTGCTTTCTCAACTGCGGGAACACTTAGCATGTCCATATGTGCATTTATTCCTTCTAGGTAGGCAGCGTATGCTGCAGCTTTATCGGTATCAAATGCTGCTTCTGCTTCTATGAATTTTAACTCAGCATAGGTGGCAATTAATAAAGGGGCTTGTCTAGAAGTGTAATATTGACCTTCTACCAACGTAGAACGGGCACCTTGTTCAGGAGCATTTCCACGACCTGCGCCATTTACAGTACCAATAAACTCTCCATCATCAGTAGTTCCCACCATCAGCTTCAATCTAGGATCTACGGTAGGATAAGAAGTACCATCCAAAGCTTCTATAAATTGCTCTGAAATCCAGCCTGTCAATAGCAAGTTTGCATTGTTAATTGCATCCTGAGCCCATGGGTTGAAACGCTGCTCAAAGAACGTAACTGATGCATTATCAGCATTTGAATCGAATCCATTTGCTGCTGCGGCAAGTACCTCTGAAGCACTGTATCCTGATGATCCTTTCATATGGATCATGTAGCGAGCTTTTAGCGTGTAAGCAAACTTCAGCCATAAATCTATATCTCCACCATAAATGAAATCGTCATTTCCAATTGAAGTACTAGACTCCCTGTTCAAATTTGAAATTCCTTGATCTAGTAGACTCATGACATTACCGTAAAGTACCTGATCATCGTCATATGCTGGTGTTACAGTGCTAAAGTTGAAACTTTCAGAAAATGGCACATCACCAAAAAGGTCAACTGTCATTCCAAGGTTCATAGCCATTAATACCTGGCCAGCTCCCAGGTATTGAAATGCACCTTCAGCTTCAGCCTTTTCATTCATGGTATAAAGGTCAGTCATTACATTATATAGACTGAACCACATACTGCTGAAGTTAAGCGGATCCATGGTATCAGAGCCACTTGCTGGGTTCGGGGATGCCAAGTATTGTACGTAATTGCTAACGGCGCTACCTTCTCTATAGACATTCAAGCTAGTTTCGTAGGTAATGTTGGTCATCAGACCAGAGATAGGAGCATCCTGCGGATTGTTTGGGTTCTCATTGACATCCAAATATGAATCACAAGCCGAGGCTGTAAGAATCATGGATGTTCCCAAAACTGCTTTTATTTTATTATTGAATTTCATGTTTCTGTTGGTTTAGTGGTTATAGACCTAAATTCAAAGTGACGAAATAGCTCTGTACACCTGGGAAACCTAGCCCAGTGAATCCTATTGCATTTCCACCTGCTCCAGCAGAGAAGGACTCTGGGTCAAACCCATCCCAAGGGGTTGATAGGATGATATTATTCGCGGCTAGAGAAATTCTGGCAGATCTAAATGGAGTTTTGTCTAATACCTCTGGCTGTAAGCTGTAGGCTAAGGTGATGTTTCTTAGCTTGATGAAGCTTGCATCATTCACGAAGTTTTCAGAAACACCTCTGTAGTAGTTTCTCCAGTAGCCAGCTCCATAATTTACTCCGTCAGGACCAATTCCTTGACCAAGCCAAACTTCTTTGGTGTTTTGTGATCCATCAGCAAGTACTCCAGGGAATACTACGGTGTCATTTCTTCTATTGGAATCTTCCTGCTTACCAAATGCAGATAGGAAGTTGCCAAACTGGTCATATTGCTCTAATCCTGCTCTGAAATCGACAAGGAAAGAAAGTTCAAGACCCTTGTATGTGAATTGATTTCTCAAACCACCAAAGAATTTTGGAACAGCATTACCAAGAATGATCTGATTACCTGTCCTAACTGGGAATCCATTAGCACCAATTTGTTGGGTTAGCCCTCTATCCAATTCAGTTGCTCCTTCAGGTATGCCAGGTCTGATATAATAGCTCCCTGAGATATTTCCATATGCTTCTCCTTCTCTTAAAATCATTGTAACTGTAGATCCGGCATATCCGAACTGGCTACCCACTACGATTTGATCAATTCCTTCACGGATTGATTTTACTTCATTCGTATTGGTTGTGAGGTTGGCAGTAACATCCCATTTGAAATCTGCAGTTTCAATAGGAGAGCCTCCAAGTACGATTTCAAATCCTCTATTTTCGATTTCACCTGCATTGGTGATATAAGAAGAGAAACCAGTTGCATCTGAAATCGGAACTGGGATTATCTGATCCGCAGCATTTGACTTATAATAAGTCACGTCCAAATTCAATCTATTATTGAAGAAGGCCAATTGAGTACCAAATTCAACAGAAGTTGTACTCTCAGGCCTAAGAGCTGGATCGCCAAATACAGAGTTTTTAGAGAAACCAACCTGCCCATTCAATGGGAAAATAGATGGTGATACAAATGTTGCTCCCAAGATATGAGGGTTAGTATCTTTACCTACTTGTGCCCAAGAAGCTCTCAGTTTTCCAAAAGTAAACCAGGAAGGTAAATCCAGGTTCTCACTAAACACATATCCTAAGTTTACTGATGGGTAAAAGAAGGAGTTATTTTCCTTAGGCAGGGTAGAGGAGATGTCATTTCTGCCCGTTATGTTTAAAAACAAGAAGTTTTTATAATCCACCATTAAGTCACCATAGAAACCTACCAGTCTTCTGATGCTTTTGCCCTGACTTGCAAATATTTGAGTAGTATTGCTGAGGTTGTAGAATCCAGGGATTACAAAGTTTGAGCCTGATGCTGATACTCTGTCATACCTTCTTTGGAATACATCATTACCTAATCTCAATTGCGTATTCCAATCGCTGTTCCATTGTTTTTTTAAAGTAATGTAGAAATTGGAATTTAAGTCTTTACTGTTAATTCGAGTTTCTTCCATATTTCCAGTAGAGCTTAATGCTAGTTCACCATCGATGCCCATTGGACCAGGAGTGATTTCTGTACGACTGTCTGCATAAAAATCAGTACCTAGTCTATATGAGAACATTAACCAGTCAGTAGGGCTGTAATTCAGGTTAATATTTCCTATCACCCTATTTACATCATCCTCATAGGTTGCAAATCGTGCATCATAGATTGGGTTGGTATTACCATATGTCTTCATGGTACCATCTTCGTTGATATAGTCTGTTACATCTGTTGTCTCTGACCAATACATCATTCTTTCAAGAAATCTATCGTGAGGCACTCTATTTCCACCTGAATTTGAGTAGTTCACAGAACCAGAGAAATTAAACTTCTCACTCATTTTCACAGTTCCCGAGAGTTTGGCTGTCGTTCTACCCCAAGTAGAAAAAGGAATAATACCCTCTTGGTCTAGTCGGCCAAAAGATCCATAAAAAGTAGCTTTTTCGTTGCCACCAGAAATACTGACGCTATTATCAATGGTAGTTCCCGTGTTGAATGCATTGGTCCAATTGTCCTGATAAACATAGTTTGGGTCGTTTTCCTCGGCGATATTTGCTCCCCATGAAGGCCAGAAGCTAGAATCATCTCTTTCCCCACTGAATCCTTGACCGTATTGGTCTTGAAGCGCCGGCTTTTTAACTAATTGATCAACACCGAATGAGCTTGATACATTTACTTGAACCTGGCCGACTTTACCTTTTTTGGTGGTAATGATTACTGCGCCGTTTGCAGCACGTACACCGTATAAAGCTGTCGCTGCCGCACCCTTTAGTACAGACATAGTCTCGATATCATTTGGGTTGATATCAGCGATTCTATTGGTCATACCTCTAGGGGTACCTGAAGATTCTACAGTAGAGTTATCTACTGGAACACCATCTACTACGAATAGCGGTTGGTTATCTGCACTTGGATCCAGCGAGTTTATACCTCTAATGATAATTCTAGCTGATTGACCTGGAGCTCCGCCGGAGTTGGTTACTTGCACACCAGCAACCTGTCCTTGCAATGCATTAACTATATTCGGTTGCTTGGAAGTTGTAATTGCTTCAGAATCGATGCTTTGAGCTGCATAGCCCAATGATTTTTTCTCTTGGGAAATACCAAAAGCTGTGACAATAAATTCATCCAGATCAGAAGCAGAAGTTGCTAATGCAACATTTATAGTTGATTGTGAACCTACTGTTAGACTTTTTGAATCAAAGCCTATAAAAGAGAAAACCAATATGGCATCTGCATTCGGGACATCTATGGTATAATTACCATCGAGGTCTGTTACAGCACCTGTATTGGTACCTTGGATCAAAACACTAGCTCCTGGAAGTGGCTCGCCATCTTCCTGAGCTGTTACTTTTCCTTTTACCGTTTGCTGGGCATAGAGTGGTATACTCGCCAGAAACCCTAAAAGAAAAAGCAAGGTCATTGCGTAGTTTTTCTTCATTTGTTTTTTGTTTATAGATTAAAATTGGTTTTGCTTTAAATTCTTGCAGTTCCTTGCATTTTTTTTCAGAGCAAAAAGCAAAGGAAATATTCAATATTTGGCAGATTAGATTATATATTATTGATTTATAGTGCTTTAAATGCTATGTGACCATAACTCTTCATTTTAACCACTTTTGCGATATTGCACTAAAATCGAACAGTTTAGAAGGCCTTTCACTACCATCGTTGCATAAATTACGGATAATAGATTATTTATTTCAATTTTTCCGCACTGATTTTCATCAATTTGTTAATAATTTCTTTCGACTTCAATAATATTTGCTTTTGCTTGTTTATGCTGTATTAAATTTTGTATTCAAGCAATTCAATGCTAACTCCTTTATTCATAGGCATAAAAAAAAGACTGCCTCAGTTAAGGCAGCCTTTCAGGTATCTTTTAAAAGTGTGGTGTTTAATCCACCGTCTTTATTTCCTTGATGGTTTCTGTGACTACTTTCTTTCCATCTTCATATTTGATTTCTTTTTTGATTTCAACTTTATCAGAAATAGCTCCAGAATGTGGGCTTTGGCTGATATGTGGTGCAATGACCAAAGCGACAATTGACATCAATTTGATCAGGATGTTCATGGATGGTCCTGAAGTATCCTTGAAAGGATCGCCTACGGTATCACCCGTCACAGAAGCTTTGTGAGGCTCGGACTTTTTGTAGTACATTTCTCCATTGATCTCCACTCCTTTTTCAAAGGATTTTTTAGCATTATCCCAAGCTCCTCCTGCATTGGATTGGAACATTCCCATCAGAACCCCTGAGACGGTCACACCAGCAAGTAGCCCTCCGAGCATTTCTGCTGAGGATACCTGCTCGAAAACGTCTTTGAAACCAAAGCCAACGAGGATAGGCGTAATCAATGCGATGGCACCGGGTAGTAACATTTCTCTTAGCGATGCCTTAGTAGAGATCTCCACGCACTTGTCGTACTCGGGCTTAGCTTTGTATTCCATGATACCAGGAATCTCTCTAAACTGACGTCTTACTTCATTTACCATATCCATGGCTGCTCGGCCCACTGCTGCGATAGCTAGTGATGAGAAAATGAATGGAATCATACCGCCTACGAATAATGCAGCCAGTACTGGTGCTTTGAAAATATCAATTGCATCAATTCCTGCTACTCCCACAAAGGCAGCGAATAGAGCAAGTGAAGTCAAGGCAGCTGAAGCAATTGCAAATCCTTTTCCTGATGCAGCGGTAGTATTTCCTACTGCATCTAAAATATCTGTACGATCTCGAACCTCTTCCGGAAGCTGGCTCATCTCAGCAATACCACCTGCATTATCTGCGATTGGGCCAAAGGCATCGATCGCAAGTTGCATAGCAGTAGTTGCCATCATTCCTGCTGCTGCAATAGCTACTCCATAAAGACCTGCAAATGCATAAGATCCCATTATACCTCCTGCCAAAACAAGAATAGGAAGTACTGTAGATTCCATACCAACTGCCAAACCTGCGATGATATTCGTCGCATGTCCAGTGGCTGATTGTTGAATAATAGATTTAACTGGGCGCTTACCCATTGCTGTGTAATATTCCGTGATGATACTCATCAGAGTACCTACTATTAATCCTAGGATGATTGCATAGAATACATCCATATTCGTGAAGTCGTATCCACGAATAGAGAGAGTCTCTGGAAGCATGTATTTGACAACAAAAAATGAAGCAATTCCTGTAAATACAATAGAAGACCAGTTACCCATATTCAACGCATGCTGCACGTCACCTTTGTCATTTTTGATCGTCACGAAGAACATTCCTAGGATAGAGAAAACGATTCCCAAGCCTGCCAAAACCATTGGAAGTAGGATAGGGGCAATGCCTCCAAAATTATCAATTGAAACAATTTCACGTCCCAAGACCATAGTCGCAAGAATTGTAGCTACATAAGAGCCAAACAAATCAGCTCCCATTCCAGCTACGTCACCTACGTTGTCTCCTACGTTATCAGCAATAGTGGCAGGGTTTCTTACGTCATCCTCTGGAATTCCTGCTTCTACTTTTCCTACCAAATCAGCTCCAACGTCAGCAGCTTTGGTATAGATTCCACCACCTACTCTTGCAAAAAGAGCTATTGATTCAGCTCCTAATGAGAATCCTGCAAGTACCTCAAGTGCTTTTTCCATTTCTACCCCATTCACTCCTGCACCTACACTTTGCACATATAAGTGATAGAATAAAATAAAGAGTGAACCCAGACCCAAAACGGCTAAGCCTGCTACTCCAAGTCCCATTACAGAACCGCCCGTAAAGGATACTTTAAGTGCATGCTTTAAGCTAGTTCTTGCGGCTTGAGTAGTACGCACATTCGCTTTTGTAGCGATATTCATTCCTATATATCCAGCGAAAGCTGAAAAAACAGCGCCAATCAGGAAGGAAATGGCGATAACAGGACTAGATGTCTCCACAGCTGTACCAGACCATGCTAAAAGTATTACTGCAATGACAGCAAAATAAGAAAGGACTTTCCATTCAGCTTTTAAGAATGCCATGGCTCCGTCTGCAATATATCCAGCAAGCTCCATCATATTCTTGTCACCAGTTTCCTGCTTAGTCACCCAAGCAGATTTAATGGCCATCACAATCAGGCCCACCAGTCCCAGCGCAGGGACTACATAAATTAAAGCTTGTTCCATAAAGTAATTCTTACAGTTATTTTGAGAATGATAATTGAGCAAATATATAACTTCTCAATTACCGACCAATTGCAGATTATTATAGCTTAAATTGCTGTTTTTGAAGAATTTATTGATGATTAAGCAAAGAATTTGTGGTTTAGCCATGTTTAGTGATGGAAAATGCGGGGAATGATAGAATATGTGTAAAATTGAAAAGAGAGTGAAAAGTCCAAATCTTTAATTTTTTTTGGCAAGCAGTACTGGGTAATAAAAGTAAAATCTGCTGAAATTAAATGTGTTGATTTGCTTATTTAACGGTATTAAATAGTTTAAATAACTACTATTCAATTATTTAAAGCTTGTGAAATCAATATTAATAGTAAATTAGTTTTCTTTAAGTTATCAAAAATCAGATTAGAGCCAGTGGAGATACATCTCAAAACTTTTGAACAGGACATTAGAAGATTGTTTGCCGAGCGATTAATTCCTGAGGTTTGTTACCATAATTTGGATCACACCTTGTCGATAGTTTCCAAGGTCAAAGAGATAGGAGAGTTTTATAAGTTAAATAAAAGTGAATTGGAAGACCTTTATTTTTCAGGCTGGCTGCATGATGTTGGCTATTGGAAAGGAGTAGCTCTTGATCATGAGAAAAGAGGAGCAGAGTTTGCCAAAGAATTTTTGAAAAACTATAATGTTCCCGCAAGGAGAATAAAAGTCATTTGTCAAGCAATACTTGCTACTAAAGTTCCTCAAAAACCCAAGAATCTGATGGATTCTATTATTTGCGATGCTGATTTATATCATTTGAGTTCTGATCAATTTTATGCTCAAACCTTGCTATTAAAGAAAGAAAGCGAACAACTAAATGGAGAGCCTCTTGAGTTATTAGATTGGTTGAGAAGTAGTGAGAAATTCTTGGAATGTCATCACTACCACACAGACTATGCAGTTAAATTTTTTCGTCCTGGCAAGATTGAGAATCTTAAATTTCTCAGATCCAAAATTGAAGAACTGGCAAAAGCTGCGGTAAAATCCTCCTAGTAGGCAAGTCCTTCCAAGTATTTATTTATACCCTCCGGTTGCTGATAGAGCTGATCAGGGTTAAAATGATTCCAGAGCAGATTTGATATTTTTCGCGTCATTACCCAGGCTTCATTTTCATATTCCCAGCTTTTATCTTCATTGTTATTCGTGAAAATTGCGCAAACATAATCCCCTTGAGGTGAATTGACTAAAAACACTTCCGACCTAGAAGCATTGACCATTCCTTGTTTACTGGCGACATTTACTCCTGCAGGAATCCCGGACACTGCATAATCTGTATAAAATGTGTTTGAAAGCAGTCGATACATTTGTTCGGATGCTGCCTTACTTATCAATTCTCGATTATTTAATTTGATAAGAATATCTGCCATCTCTTTAGGTGTGGTTTGGCCCCAGCCATATTTTTCCCAGATACTTTCTCGGCCAAGGGTTCGGCTATTCACTCGGGTATTTTTGTAGCCAAGCTTCGCCATCAGTTCGTTAATTTCAGCACCTCCACCAGCTAGCGCTTGGTTCCAAAGCGAGGTGGTATTGTCAGAGTAACTGAGCATTAAAGCAATCAATGTACTTAAGTCTGTTTCAGTAGAATCCTTAAAAAACTGCATAATCCCCGATCCTCCATACTTAATAGAATCCCGATAAATCAATGGTTCTCTATAGCTGATTTCCCCTTTTTCGATTTTATCAAATATGCCCAACAGAATCGGGATTTTGACGATGCTGGCTGTGGGATAGATCGTATCAGAATTGATCTCCACCGTAACTCCTGTTTTTAGGTTTTGGATATATATCCCGACATCACCATTAAATGAATCTGTTAGGGCCCTGATTGAAGACTCTAGATTTTTGTCAGTATGCACTTGACCGATGACACTATTGCAGCAGAGTAAATAAAAAATTAATGAAACAATCCCTCGTATAAATTTCATCATTGGTAGCGTTTAGGTTTTAAATATGTGGATTTCTGATTGCCAATTGCAAGGAAATGCTGTTTTGAATTTGAAGTTTTCAGCATTTTGAGGTGCAAAAGGAAGTTGAAGTAGTTTCCTAGAGCTATGATTATCATGCAGATGAAAAAGTGGATTAATACTAGTCAAGGGCTACTTTCTGACAGAAATTTTAAGTACGAGTTTTACAAGTTTGCAAAGAGAGGTTTGCAATAATTATAATTTTGAGGTTTAGATTTATCCCAAAATGCCCCTAGTGTATCACAAAAAAAGCACTGAAGAGTAACGAATTTATACTTTAGCTTCTTTTATTTGAGGAGAAATTTTAAATGGTATGCGACTAGATAAGAAAATAATTGATGATTTTTTAAACTCAAAAGATGCAGTCAAAGAGTACAGTCCTATGCTCAAAGCGCTTTGGTACGATGGGAATGGAGATTGGGAAAAGGCTCATGATCAGGTGGATAGCCTTGATGGTCAGCCTGCCGCAAGGATTCATGCTTATTTACACCGAAAAGAAGGAGATCAATGGAATGCAGACTATTGGTATAGAAGAGCTGGGGAGGTTAGACCAGATTTATCGCTAGAACAAGAGTGGGAGGAATTGTTAAGTCGTTTTTTAAAATAATGGCAGATTAACAAAACCAATTGAAATAGTGGGTGTTACCATTATATGAAATCTCTTATAGTATATTTTACACTTTTTTTTATGTTCCCCAACGCCATCAAGACTATTGAAGACTATAAATGGGAAAAGCGAATCGTTATCACAAATTTTGATAACATGAAGCTCGATTCAATTTTGGAAGGAAAAGCTAAAAGCATAGAGGAGAGAAAGCTTTTGTTCGTTGAGTTTGAACACAGTGAGTACATTAAAAATACGGAGCAGGACGAAGTCGATCCTTCTGGATTTCTCAATGTTCTTTCTCGTAATAACCAAAATCCTGAATGGGTTTTGATCGGACTGGATGGAGGTGTAAAGGCTTCAGGAAGCAGGCAAGATTTTTCCTTGAAGCATATCTATCAATTAATAGATCAAATGCCGATGCGGAAATCTGAAATTAAAAGTTTTAATACTCTGAATTAGATAGTTTTTTTTAGTTTTTACCCAAAAAATACCCTGTATAGGGTATTTTTTTGCTTTAGTACAGTTGGTATTTTTGAGAAGCGAAAATCTTATTACTAAACCTATGAAGTTCTTTTACCTTTCTTCCAATCCAAACGAAAATGGTATTCATGAAGTCCACGATCGCGAGTGTGAGCATATTCCGAGCGCTTATGACCGGGATTATCTGGGCCCATACAATACAGGCAAAGAAGCACTGCGTAAAGCATTGGCCATTAAAGAAAAGGTAGGTTTATGTGAATCTTGCTGTACTTCAAAAGTGAGTTCGTTTATTTCAAGTATGAAGGACTAACAGGTGTTTATCCCAGTTCTGACGAGGTGGAATGAGTTTTTTAAATAAGCTCAAAAGCCTCCGGTTCATTAATCTAAATGAGCCGGAGGCTTTTTAATTTAAAGAGTTGCTGCTCAATATACAGCTAACCCAGCAGCGGCGACAATTCCATCTTGGGCAGAGCTGGCGCCTGAAATCCCAATTGCTCCAACGACGACACCGTCTTTAACAATTGGAAGACCGCCTTCGATAGCCACGGCATTTGGGAGAGTCGCTATCCTACCACCTCCTTCTGTTTTCATCATATCTTCAAAAACTTTTGTAGGACGTTTGAAATAAACAGCAGTTTTAGCCTTACCAAGGGCTACATCAATGCTGCCTATTTGAACCCCATCCATTTTGCGAAGAGAAATCATATGGCCTCCAGCATCCAGGATCACGATCACCATATTCCAACCTTCAGCTTTCGATTTAGCTTCCGCTGCATTTGAAATTCTTGTTGCATCCTCTAGCGTTAAGTAAGGTTGCAAGTTTGTCTGAGCATGGATAAACAATGGGAAAAATAATAGAATTAGAATAATTAGCTTTTTCATAGGTGGGTTGGGTTATGGTGGAATTAAAACTATGTCTGAATTTAAGATTTTTTTGGAGGTAAATATGAAAACAGTATCTTGATAAGCATATTACGTTAAAAACCTAAATCCCAAAAACCTATGAACCCTATCTCTAGGAGAAACACCTTAAAGTCTCTTGCTCTAGGTGCAGGAGTAAGCTTGATATCACCTTTCAATGTATTTTCATCTACTAGGCCAGCCAAAGACAATCTCGGCGTAGCCTTGGTTGGACTTGGCTATTATAGTACTGATTTGCTAGCTCCAGCATTGCAAAAAACCCAAAAATGCCATTTGGCTGGTATCGTGACAGGAACTCCATCTAAAGCCGCAATTTGGAAAGAGAAGCATAAAATCCCGGATAAGAATATCTACAATTATGAGACATTCGATACGATTGCAGACAACCCGGATATTGATGTCATTTACATTGTTTTGCCTCCCTCCATGCACATGGAGTATGTCATAAGAGCGGCAAAAGCTGGCAAACATGTATGGTGTGAAAAACCAATGGCCATGACGGTGGAGGAGTGTCAAGCTATGATAGATGCTTGCAAGAAAGCCAACGTCTCCTTATCCATTGGTTATCGCTGTCAGCATGAGCCGAACACTCAGGCATTTCAAAAAATAGTGAAAGAAAAAAGTTTGGGTAATGTCCTAGGCTTGGATTGTGCTGCTGGATATCGCGAAAACCGCACAGATCACTGGAAGCAAAAACGTGAGATGGGTGGAGGAGTGATTTATGATATGGGTGTATATTCTATTCAAGGCGCAAGACTTGGGACAGGAATGGAGCCTATAGCAGTGAACTCGGCTAAGGTCTGGACTGAGAGACCCGAAATTTATAAAGATGGTTTGGGTGAAATTGTTGAAGCAGAATTAGAATTTCCAGGTGGTGTTATTGGTACGATCAAAACTTCTTTCGGAGGCAATATGAATTTCCTGAATATCAAATGCGAAAAGGGGATGATAGAAATGGAGCCTTTTTCTGCTTATGCGGGTAATAAAGGGAAAAGTCCTTTAGGAGAAATAAATTTCTCGTTTCAGCAACCTATGGAGCAAGTATGGCAGATGGACAATGATGCCCAAACTATTATGGATGGCAAACCTCAAGCTGTCCCTGGCGAAGAAGGACTGAGAGATATTCGTATCGTTCAAGCAATCCTTGAGTCTGCCGAAAAAGGCAAAAAAGTGATGATTTAAGTGTCTAGAAATACACTTTGGGGAATCTCTAGTTCAAATAGAGGTGATTTGTCAATTTCCACCTAAGATATTTTACTTAATTTATTGCATATAATGTTGCCGAAAATTGAATAAAATGAAGGTTTTAATGCAAAGGCCATTTTTCTGCACTAAAAATTAAAAATAAACACTCAAACACTTCTAATGGCACTATAAATGATGTTTATTGTGTCTAATTACATTTTATAACCAACCAATAAAACGATTATGAGCAAACACCAAGAAGTTAAAGATTTGGTCGATTCTTTAGAAGCAGACTTTGCAAAATTCTACGAAAATGGCAACAAGGCTGCAGGTACTAGAGTAAGAACTGGCATGCAGGCACTTAAAAATCTTGCGCAAGAAATCAGAGCTGAAGTGACAGCAATGAAAAATTCCGCTAAATAATCATTTTAGTGTCTCAAGATAAAAGCCCCGGGTGTATTTACTCTCGGGGCTTTTTTATGATGTGATAGTCTTTTGAATTAAAAAGACTCATTGATATTCAAATAAAATCCAGAGTTTCCTTTTTGCCCAAATCCATAATCGGCGGAGATTGTAGTTCGGTTTTCTTTATTTATCATCACTCGAAGTCCAAGTCCATATCCAGGATTGATTTGGGAGAATAGCTTTTCCTGAGTGAGTTTGCTCCCAAAACTAGCCGCGTTTACGAATACAGTTCCTCCAAAAGTCTCTTTATTTTTTTGAAGAGGGAATCTATATTCAGCTTCTGTATATACCATGCTTTCTCCCCGAAAACGGCCTTGAGAATAGCCTCTGCCTGATCGGCCAAACATATCATACCCGATAGAAGGTAAAGCCATGTACGGTAATTCTCCAGAAACCAGGAAATTGCCATAGCCCCATAAAGCGACTAAGTGCCTTTTCCTTTTCTCACTAAGGGGGAAATAATGTCGGTAATCGAGTAGGAGAGTGGATGAAGATTGGTTAGACCCTAGAAATTCGGGGTTGATTTTATAGGAGACTAATGCAAAGTTGGTTTCATAGGGAGATACTGCCAAATCCCGGTTTTCCATGACAGCATTGACGGTAAATCCTGAGAGTGTATTTTTATCCAAATCAAACCCCTTTGTCTGATTGTAATAATCATTCGAAAAAGTAAGATTTTGGTTTACCTCTTGATCAATAAAATTTTCAATTTTGGAATAGATATCAAGGTGATAACCAACACCTAAATAAAATTTTGAGTCTGAGATTCTTTTGAGAACTGTCTCATAAAAACGTACCCAATTGTAGTCCATTTGTTGCTCTCCCCACCACACTCCATGCTGATTTGGGTTTTCTATTGGCTCATTCGGACTTTTACTTCCTAATCCAAACGTAGGCTGAGAGGTAATGAAGTAGCGCCAATCTCCAACTAAAATCCAACTGTCATCTGCGAGGAAAATATTACTTCTTGAACTAATCAACCATTGTTTTTTGGTGGTGTAGAGTAGGTTTCCAACCAAATTTGATAGATGCGTATTTTCTGGATCTCCCATCCTCCATGTCGCTGAAGGTGCGATGCCAAATAGCCAGCCATTTGCTGGGTTTGAGGCAATTGCAGGTAAGGGCACTAGTTTGAAGTTTCGAATCTGATTGGGTTTGTAGACTACCGAATCTTGTGCTAAAACAGATAAGTTGATCCAGAAAAGCAGAAGAAAAATGGAGATTCGAGTCATTAGAAAGAGATGTCTAGTTGTAGCCTAAATCGTAATTCATTATCCTGAGGTAATTCTTTGTCTTCAAATGTAAATCGAGTAAGTTCCGTGGTTAACTTGTTTTTATGACCTGCAAAAAACCAGTTGAATGCCACTGCCGCTTCTCGTTGTTTATTGCTTGAAATATCCAGATCTGGGTTAACTACTGCATACCTAAAAGCTATTTCCAAAGGTTCTGGCCAAAAATCCAGTGCTTGATGAGCAAGATAACCTGCTGTTAGATAATATCCACCAAGGTTCGTCTCTATTTCATCAAAGTTATCGTAGATACTTTTACGATGAAATTCACTTGACCAGGAGAAACCTTTATAGTTAAATGCTGATTCAATCTGATACTGTTTTACAGTATATTGACCATCGTTGGTACCTTCATACCCGGAAAGATTTCCACCCCCAGAAGTTGAAAACCTAGTGTAAGGACTCGTATTGCTCACTGCCGCGATTGCGATTATGGCTGCTGGTTTTTGAGATATCTTCAAATCACTTCCTGAGAAAGGGACTTCTCTGCCGAGAAAATTCCATTGAAACCTTCCGAAATACATCATCTTCGAATCGTCATTCTGACGTGCGCCTCTTCCCATTCCGGTTAAAATAGCTGCCCAATAGTTGAAATTGGCAATTCCACCTCCGTTAAGGTTTCCATAGACTTCTACGCCCTGTTGTCTATCTACGGTAAATTTTCTGTTCAAAAGTGACCTATCTACTAATTGCTGATCACCACTACTAATGAATCTTTCCCGTGTGAATTCTACTTTCCATTGGCCAGCTTTAAAATTAAGCCAAGGCCATTTTTCGATCATCACTCTATAGTCAAGCAAGAGACTTTGGGATAGCTCATACTCAAAGTAGTATTTTATCCAAGGCTGATAAGCATGCCCACCAACTTTTAATCTGGCTCTATTTATCTTAAAAACGCGTTGGTCCTGATTTCTAAAATCAGCGAAAGTTATTGGATCTTGATCATCTGGCAGCGCAACTCTAAGCTGTAATCGCGTTGCAATTTGCATTTCATACTTACCGTCTTCACTTTTAAGGATAAATCCTTTTGAGGTATGATTGAGGAATGATTCCTTTTTTTCGGAGATACTTTTAGTAGTGTCTGATTCTTGACCGAAAGTTGAGTTGAAACTAAATACTAAGATAAAACCTAGTAATACTGTTTTTAAGGCAATTTTGCAGTGCACTTGAAATAAGTTTTGAGGGAAAGACTGAAATAATGAAGGGCAAATAACGCAAAAAGCACCGAGAATATTCTGAATATTCCGATGCTTTTGGTCTAAAACTGATCTACACAGCGAGTTGGCTTTCTATAACCAGCTATTCAGCAAACTATCTTATAGGGCCTCAGACACTAGATTTAAAAGTATCATATGTGTAGCTATGCCATTGTTATCCAAAAAATAGAAAGGTGCATTTAAATTATACCTATTTTTTAAGTACACGTATTTCCACCTTTCTATCTGTTTCCACAGATCCTTTTGATCTACCTCTAACTATCAGGCCTCCATTACTTACTGTTATTCGATCTGAGCCTATTTCATAAAAATCCGTAAGCATTTTGGTAACGGCTTCAACACGTTTTTCAGTGAGCGTAAGGTTGTAAGAAACTGAGCCAGTATTGTCGGCAAACCCAACCAATTCGACAATAGCTTCGGGATTTTTCTTCAAATATTCAGAAACAGGATCTAATTTACTCTGCTCTCGATCTGATAGGGTATAGGCATTGATCGGGAAGTACACTTCAACTTTACTTTCAGTAAGCAAAGTCTCTATATTTTTTTCTACTACTTCTGTTTTTGTCACTGTCACAGTATCTACAACTGTCACAGTATCTACCTCACGAGGAATACTTGATAAGCTATCAATAATCAGAGCGTCCATTGCTATTCTAGCTCGAAGGGTAGAGTCATTTGAAGACGTAGTATCATCGGATCTATTGGTTCTCTCTGATGAAATTGCTGCGGTAGATGCGGCTGTTGCACCGACTAGCAGTGCATCTTTAAGCAATTCATTATTTTTTTTTTGTAACTGTTCCAGCTGTTTCTGGTTTTTCTCAAGTTCTTTTTCAGATGCATCATCCACTGCCTGAGTATTAATTGTAAATTCCTGAGGCACATTTTCTTGCCTTTTAGGAGCTTCTATGACAGTACGATTCATATTGGCTATGGCCATTATCAAAGCGGAATCCCTGGTAGCCTGTGCAGAAAGCATCTCCTTACGGAATTTTGCCATTTCTTCATCAATATCATTTTTTGTTCTTGTCTCTGGATATTTTTCTGGGGCTGCTGCCATGGCCGCAGTTTCAGTAGTGGTAGATGTTTGACTAGCTGAATCCAATCTAAGAATTTGCGGACTGCTGGAATAGCTTATTCTGCTCACCTGACCCGGATATATGATTAGTTCTTTCGCCATAGATTCATATTCTAAGGTTGAAGGCAGATTAGTTCTTGATTTTAAAGCATTCAGCAAATTCATCTTGAACTTATTTTCTAACGCAACCGCATTCAAGCTCTTAATTTTTTCCTGAGCGATGCCTTTTTCACTTTCCAGACTTCTCAGACGAACCAAAGTCTCCTCAGCAGATATACTTGAATCCTGTTGACTGAGTGCAAGCGTTAGATCACGATCAATTTCTTCTATTTGAAGCTTGGTGGCTTCTATTTCATCATAAAGCTCTGCTTGGTTTGTTTTGATAGAGTCTAACGCCGCATTAATTTGGTCTAAGGTTGCTGAATCAAGTTCTGATGTGTTGCTTTTGATACTTGATTGCTCATTTGAGGGAAGCTGAACCACCGTAAAATAATTATTTGTCACAGGGACATTACTCGAAGAAATAGTTTCTACCGAAACCGAATCTCCCTTTGCTTGTTGAACATTGGAAACCTCAGTAGGAATGTAGCTGTAGCGCTGTGTAATAACCGGTGGATTAAATGCTGTTTTATTAGCGCCCAAACTGAATTTTATTCCTATACCGTGATAGATGTACCAATCAGGTCGGCCATTCTCCATTCCACGATATGGGTTTTCTGCTGTAACTACATTCGTTCCTGGTTTTGCGGCATATTCTTGAAAATCATTAGCATAAGAAGCCCTATAAACTCCTGAGACATCGTCAAGATAATCGGTATTCGTTCTCTTAAAATCAGATTGGGCAAAGATTTCTAAGGTTTTGGTGATTCGGAATCGGATTCCTAATCCCAAATTCGCATAGAATGAGGTGGTTTTATATTTATCCGATCTTTCAGTTCCTAAGTTGGTCAGGTTGGTTTCGAAATTTCCGTCTGGAAGTACATTTGGATTGCTGTAGTCATATCGATTGCCATTTGCATCCAAGAGATCTCCGTGTACATTAAAGCTTTGGACACCGGCTCCAAGTGTGATGTAGGGAGCAAAGAATGATTTTCCTGACAAAAGCCAGTTGTTGTCCGGCTTGATTACAAAAGACAAACCAGCATCATATACATCAGTTTGAAAATTAAGTGCTCTGTCGAAAGAAGGACTTTCTGTAAATAGCGTCCCATCATTTTGGATGAACCTATCGCTAGAACCAAACTGGTAGCTACCTCCTGTTAGCATTAATCCCACCGAATTTCCCAGCGCATATTCTATAGAAACCTGATAAGACAATTGATCTGAATAGGTTTTGTAACGCTTATAGTATTTGGTGAAACTTTGGAAGTTATCCAGTTTAAAAGGTCTTATATCTCCCAGGTAATTAGTAGTACCCGCACTCGCTCCAAATCTCCACTTGTAGCCATGTAATTGGGCCTGAGCAGAAAAAGCAAAGGCAAAAGCGAAAATTAATAAAATTAGCTTTTTCATATCCTTATCTTTTTTTGCTTCCTATACCCAACCAAAGATTGAATTCTGCGCTTATTCCCACGAAAGGTTGGAAGCTATTCACATTAGAACCACCCGCTTGCTCTGTGGTGATAAATGTACCTCCCGCATTTAGCCTGATGACTCTGAAGAAATTATATCCCAGACCTACATAAATAGGCCTGTCTAATACTGGGCCTGATATTTTCTCATTGAGTTGATTTTCAATTTTATTGGATAAAAAGAAACCTGTGGATACTGACATATTATTCATGAATCTGGCGAATGTTCGGTTCCCGAGTGGGAATGAGAGGCCAGCATAAGGACTCGTTACAAACTCTTGATCTGGTAATCCTTTACTTAGAGATATCGCTCCATATCCTATATTGATAGGTAGAGAATTTGACGTTTTTTCAGTACTGTATTTTTCAAAAATAGTTTCGTCTACTCTTACTAGCATGTTAGGACTTAAGAACTGCTCTACCTCCGAGAATAAGATTTGTTCCAATTCTGATATGTACTGCTCAGCATATACAGCTCTGGCATTGTCAGTCTCGTCCAATCCGGTCACATTGAGCTTTGCCTTGCCCAATTTTAAGTTACCCCGTTGGGCTAATTTTGCTCTGGTTATATCACTGAATCCAGGAAATTTGTCTCCGTTTGGTAGCTCAAAATAGTAGGCTCCTTGATTGACTATCTTAGAAAGATTGTTGATTAGCACCTCATCAGATTCAGAAAATCTTATACGTCTTCTTTTGATCGTAGTGACTGTACTTAGGTAGGTTTTGATATTTTGATGAATCAGCTCACGAACTTCAATTATCTGATCTGCACCAGCTTTCTGATAATAGCCGAATTCTAAATGGTAGTTAGTATTTGAGCGCAATGGATCTGCCATTAATACTTGATAAGAGAGATCCTTGTATCCGAATGGAGTTTTCCAGAAATACGTATATCCTGAATTTTCTGTTTTGTTCGATGGATAGATTAGGAGTTTCACCATGTCTATTTCTTCAGGAATGGCACCTTGTATGTAAAACTCCCTTTCAGCTGGAAGTGGCATTCCGCCATTGATTTTTCCGGTGACAAGATCTAAGTTAATCGTAGTGACCTGTGCATGAAGCTCAAGTGCACCAAACACAATGACCAATACACTAAGTATCATTTTCTTCATAATCTATTGATAAGTGAATTTTTTGAAGTTGCAGGGATAGCCTACCTAAAATCCAAAGTCAGAATAAGCGGCTTCGGTAGTGACTGCTCCGTCAAGAGGGTGATCTGCTGCTACGTTGCTAAAACTTCAATATTGTAAATATGCTGTAGTATATCTAAAACTGTAAATCAGCGCAAGTGTTAGATTACAGATGGATTTATATACCCTTATTACTCTAAAGAATTGAAAATCATGTATTAACCGGTTTCGGTTTACATGCGATTGCTTTGGGTAGTTTTCTTTTTCAGATAAATACAATCGTTCTTAAAACTCCTATTTGGGCAAATAGGTTCCTTTATTACCTTTTTAGGTTTTATTTCCTCGTTTGATTTATGCTGTTAGAATGGCTAAGGAATGAAATACTAAATAGTCAGGTATACTTAAATGAAAGTAATCTCTAGCGCTCTCGAATGAAGTTCCAATGAGTTAGCCTTTCAGAATTAATTTCAGAATTTCCCGTCTTACAAATACCACTATAAACCAACTAAGGAGTCCAGCAAGAAGCCCGACCAGTGATCCTACAATGACATCCAAAGGATAATGCACGCCCAGATAAATTCTGGTGTAGGATATCACAGCCGCCCATAAAAACAACCAAGGGAGAAAACGTAATTTCCCTTTCATTTTTAAATTTAGAAAAACTGCTAAACCAAATGTATTGGCCGCATGAGACGATGCAAATCCATATAAACCACCACATCGGCCATAATTATAGATCATTTCACTCCATCGCTCATCATGGCAAGGTCTGAGTCTTTCGAAAAAGGGCTTCATGAAACCGGAAGTGAACTGATCGGCTATGAGAATGCTTAGTGCCAGACCCCCATATACCCACCAACTATTTTTGGGTTCTACCTTATAGATAAAGTAAACCAGAATTGCATAGAATGGCACCCAAACTAATGTTTGGGATAGTTGAAATGCAATTTCGTCCAGCCAGTCGACATGAAAGGAATTTAGCTTTAAGAAAAGCTGCTCATCCCAATTCTTGATTTGTTCGATCATTGTGAAAAATGTAACCAGTCAATGCCTTTTTTAAGATGATTTTGGGTAAACTCTTCTTTTGAACCGATTTCAGGTTCATGCATATATTCCCACTCAGCCATGGGAGGCATGCTCATCAATATACTCTCAGTCCGTCCATTGGTGTCCAATCCGAATTTAGTTCCAGCATCCCAAACTAAATTAAATTCCACATAGCGTCCTCTTCTCAGACTTTGCCATGCCTTTTCATTTTCACCAAATTGAATTTGAGAGTTTTTCTTCATAAAATACCCGTAAATATCTGGAAATAAACGTCCTAACGATAAACTGAATTGCAAAATGTTCTCAAATTCTTGATCATCTTTGGCCTTTAGCCTATCGTAGAAAATACCTCCAATTCCACGCGTTTCGTCCCTGTGCTTGATGTAAAAATAATCATCCGCCCAATTCTTGAATTTTGGATAATAGTCTGCATTAAATTGATCGCAAACTTTTTTTATTTCTTGGTGAAAATATTTAGCATCTGCCTTATCCACATAGTGGGGAGTTAAATCTATTCCTCCTCCAAACCAATATTCACCATTGTCCATTTCAAAATAACGGATGTTCATATGGATAATTGGGACCATTGGGCTTTTTGGATGTAGGACTATAGAAACACCAGTCGCAAAAAAGTCGGTCTTATCCAGGTTTAGCTTTTTTAGAATTTTATCAGGCGTTGCCCCATGAACAGCAGAGAAAGCAACTCCACCTTTTTCTATAATTTCCCCATTTTTAAAAATACGGGTTCTGCCTCCACCGCCAGCAGATCTTTCCCACTTGTCTTCCATAAACTGCCCAGTTCCATCAGCTATTTCTAGTTGGGTACAGACATAATCTTGGATCTGGCTGTAGATTTCAGCTATTTCTTCTTTACTCTTACGTGACATTTTTATTGTAATTCTATTTTTAGAAAGGATAACCTATGCCAAAGTTAAGCACAGTTTGGCCTTTTAGTCCGAAGAGTCTGTTGAATGATAAATTATCCAACACCCATCGTTCACCTTCAGGCATAGATGGATCTACTGCTTTTGTTGCCAAATCAAGTCTAATCACCAAGAAATTGAAATCCATTCGTAAACCTACTCCTGTTCCAACTGCTATTTCTTTGTAAAACCTATTAAATCTAAAATCAGATCCTGGCCGTGAATTGTCAGCACCGATCATCCATGCATTTCCTGCATCTACAAAAACAGCCATATCGAAATAACCGGCTAAGTTTCTCCTATATTCCAGCATGGTTTCAAAGATCATCTCTGCCGGTTGCTCGAAGGCATAATCATACCGCCCTTCTTCACCAATAGGAGGGGTGTAGCTTCCTGGGCCTAATCGCCTAGCCTGCCATGCACGAATACTTGTCCCTCCACCTGCGAAGAAATATTTTTCGTAAGGAAGGATTCCGCTACTGACTCCATAGGGGTTTGCTATTCCAAAATTAGCTCGGTAAGCTAGAGTAGACTTTTGGTTTAAAGGATAATACCTTCTGAAATCAGCCTGAAGTTTTAGCCATTGGAATCTGGCAAAATCAGTAGTTTCATTGTTGCTAGAAGCGTTTACAAAATTTAGAGTAGTTCCGCCACTCTCTACAAATAGTTTAAGTAGCGACGCTTTATTTGTTGAGGTATAATTTCCGTAATCATTGAAATTGATGATGGCCTGAGCAGATACGCTACTGATTAAAGAGGGAAGAAAGGACCAAATTAGGTTGTTTCCTTGGTCTTCAAGATCCAGCAAAACTTGGCCGAATTCCTCAGAAATATTTGGTGTTCGTATGTAATTTATATCCGCCGCATTGATTGTAAACTGCTGTCTATTGCCACGGGTAACCCAAGTATATGCAAGAAGTGCATTTAAGCCAGACCGGGTGTATTCTGGACGATTAGTGTAATTATAGCCAAGCTGGGTTCTGGTGTTGGGATTGTACTGGCCAAACTTCTGTAAGCTTTTCCCATAAAACGGGATAAGAAATCTAGGGAAAATAACAGAGGCAGACACCCCAAATTCGCTACTTTGATAGACGCCTTGGTCAGTTGCTGATGCTACTCCTTCATACCCAATTCGCGCGTTGAACTCCAGGATTTCTCCCGCTCTGAAGAAGTTTCGATTTCTCAAAACTGTACTAAAGAATGGTCCTGGCAATTGCTCTGTTATGCTCAAACCAAGCTGATTGGTCAGCTGATATTTTTGATTCGGCTGAGTTAGGATCTTTGCCGTAAGATGAGTTCCTACAGTATCAAATGAAATATTTATATACCTGAAGAGGTCCAGGTTACTGAGTTGCTTTTGAGTTTCTACGATGTCTATACGCTTGTAATTTTGCCCTTCGTCAAACAATATCCTTGAGCTGAGCAGTTTGGGCGAGAATCTATCCCTGTAGAATGTAAAGTCAATATTCCGATAGTTTTGTTGAACTTTCTCATCAACAAACTCATCACTAGGGGGACTTATTTTGAACGTGATCGAATCAACACTGTAAACCTCATGTTTTTCAGCAAAAGAAGGCTTTAGAATTCGCTGTTCAACATTGATTTTCTTAGAAGTGGTGTCGTAGTAAAGATTGTAATCGATAAAACTTTTGGTGAACATGTAATACCCATTGTTCTTGAAAAGCTCTTCCAGTCTCGTTCTTTCCTTGGTAAAATTGCTTTGATCGTAGCTATCTCCTTTTACTATAAAAGACTCCTCTTTTGTCTCTTTGATCAAGGCTAGTAATCCTTCATTCTCAGAATTGATATAAATAGAATCTAGAACGTAGGGTTCTTTTTCATCCAAGATATAGGTCACTGTCGCCTTTTTCTTTCTTGTCTCTACTTCGAAGGAGACTTCAGCATCCAAAAAGCCTTTATTATAAAGGTAATTATCTATTTCTGTGACAGTTTTTTTAGTTTCTGTACTGTCTAGAATTGTCACCGGATTTCCTGTTCTCATCAGGAAATTTCCATACTCTTCCATCTTTTCCAGATCCTGAATTTTTGTCTGGACTTTATCTCTTCTTTTAATGAGTTTTCGATTACCCTGTTCCTCATCAAGAGCCGCTTTGATTTCTTGTAGTTCAGATTGTTTTGTCTCTAATTTTTCACTCACTCTGGCAGAGTCATAAAAAAGCTGGCCAAATCTGTAAATACTAACACCGAGAGATGAATTGGTGAGTGGGATTTTTGTGTTAGGCTCCTGAAAAAATAAATTTTCGACCTCCAAAGGGTCTGCCTTTTTTACTCCTTTAAGTTCATTACTATCAAGGAAATACTCACCATCAGTCAGGTTTTTACTCAATGTGCAAGCACACATGCCCCAAAGGACACAGATAAAAAGTATATATTTGGTGAATTTCAAAATGGCAGAGTCGATCCGAATGCTTAGCAAAAATACAGTTAAGTTTATTAAATCCTTACATCAAAAGAAATTCCGAAATCAGGAGCAAAAGTTCTTTGTGGAAGGTGAAAAGAGTGTTTTAGAAGTCTTAAACTCAGATTTTAAGCTGGAGTTAATTGTTGTTACAGATTCTTTTTTCGAAAAGCATAATAGCATCATTTCTCAATCAGCTGCTCAGGTGATTTTGGTTACCCAAAATCAATTGGAAAGCCTAGGTCAATATCAAAGCAATGATAGTGCCTTAGCAGTGGTGCAGATGAAATCAAATAGCCCTTATGATTTTCCTCAAGGTCATTTTGTAGTCGGCCTAGATGATGTGCGTGATCCAGGAAACCTCGGAACCATAATTAGAATTGCTGATTGGTATGGGATCAAAAATTTGGTTTTTTCAGAGCAAACGGCTGATTTCTACAACCCCAAAGTAATTCAATCCAGTATGGGGTCCTTTACCCGAGTCAGGTTTTTCTATGCAGATTTAAAGGATGTTTTCAGCAAATGGAATGTTCCCGTGTATGGTGCATTTTTAGATGGTGAAAATGTGCATCAAATGACAAAGATCAAACACGGAGTAATTTTGATGGGCAATGAATCCAATGGCATATCTAGAGAACTTGAGAATATGGTAACAAACAAGGTGACAATCCCAGGTTTTGGCCAAGCTGAATCCTTGAATGTGGCTATAGCTACTGCCATTATTTGCGATAACTTCAAAAGGCTAACCAGCGTATGATTGGAAAATTAGCCAACATACTTAGCAAGGTTGGCATCAATGGGTTTTTATTTGGTTTACTTGCTGCCATTTTCTTTGCTTGGTTGTTTCCCTTTGCTGGATCAAACCAATCTCCTGTGCCTTGGAAACCGATAATTAATGTTGGAATTGGATTAGTGTTCTTTTTCTACGGAGTCAAACTCAACCCTTCTGAGCTGAAATCTGGCTTGTCCAATTGGAAACTGCATGTCCTTATCCAAGTGGCTACTTTTTTGCTTTTCCCTTTGCTAGTTCTTCTCTTGTCTTCCTCCATGACTTGGATTGATAAGGATTTCAAAATTGGAATTACCTATTTATCCGTGTTGCCTTCTACTGTTAGTGCTTCAGTAGTGATGGTCTCCATAGCTGGAGGAAATATTCCAGGGGCAATATTCAATGCCAGTATTTCGAGTTTGCTGGGAATAATCATCACCCCAGCATGGATGGGAGTGTTGGCAGGCTCGGCGGATATCCAGATGGAATACCTACCGACACTTCTAGAGCTATCCGTTAAGGTGTTGCTTCCGGTTGTTTTGGGAGTAGTTTCTCATAGTTGGTTGTATCCGAAAATCTCGAAACACATCCGACATTTAAAATACGTAGATCAGACCGTGATCATGATTATCGTGTTTACGACTTTTGCGCAGTCTTTTTCTCAGCAAGTATTTTCTCCTTATAAAATATCCTTGTTACTGGAGGTGGGAGCGACGATGCTGGCGTTATTTTTTCTGGTTTGGTTCTTAATCTACCTTTTGTGTAGGATTTTGGGATTTAGCTGGCAGGATAAGGTTACAGCCCTTTTTTGTGGGTCAAAAAAATCCTTGGTTCAGGGAGTAGTTATTGGTAAAGTGATTTTCCCAGATCCGGCATTATTTGGAATCGTGTTGCTACCCGTAATGCTTTACCACATTCAGCAATTAATAGCAGGAAGTATAATTGCCTCTAGAATGGCAAAAAAAAGAGAGTAAAGCTGAAAAATGAAAAGGCTTAGAAAATTTCCAAGCCTTTATTTCTTAACTGTATTTTTTAGCAAGTTCATCTACTAATTCACGGTATTTCCGTTCAGCTTCCTCTTTGGATAAGCCTTTAAAGTTTAGCCATGAATTATACTTGGCGGCAGCTTTGAAGTCAAATCCTCCAGGACGTTCTGTTTCATTGTCACCATCAGTGGCTTGCTTGTACAAGCCGTACAGCTTTAATAATTCTTCATTACTTGGTTTGGTAGTGAATTTCTTTGTTAATGCTACTGCATCTTCAAAAGTATTAATTGACATTATATTTTTGTTTGATTAAAGGTGAAAGTCCAAATTTAACACCTGAGGCAATACAATGCTTTTGATATAAAATAAAAAAATGACCAGCTGATTCTAGCTGGTCATTTCTATTTAAGGGGATATGCATCTACGCTTAGCGTTTATTCATGGATACGTAATCACGCTCATTTTCGCCAGTGTAAACCTGTCTTGGACGGCCAATTGGCTCACCATTTTCACGCATTTCTTTCCACTGTGCGATCCAACCTGGAAGTCTTCCTAAGGCAAACATTACGGTGAACATATCGGTAGGAATTCCAAGAGCTCGATAAATGATACCTGAGTAGAAATCTACGTTTGGATAGAGCTGACGATCGATGAAGTATTGATCGTTTAATGCAGCTTGCTCTAGTTCTTTTGCGATATCCAATACTGGATCATTCACGCCTAATTTCTCCAGCACGTCGTCAGCAGCTTTTTTGATGATTTTTGCTCTTGGATCAAAGTTCTTGTAAACTCTGTGTCCAAAGCCCATCAATCTGAACGGATCGTTTTTGTCTTTAGCTTTGTCCAAGTACTTCTTAGCATCTCCACCATCAGCTTTGATCGCTTCAAGCATTTCAATAACGGATTGGTTGGCTCCGCCATGAAGTGGTCCCCAAAGTGCATTGATACCAGCTGAGATAGAAGCATAGATGCTTGCTTGGGAAGAACCTACAATTCTTACAGTTGAAGTAGAACAGTTTTGCTCGTGATCTGCGTGAAGAATTAAAAGTTTGTCCAATGCTGAAGCAACTACTGGGTCTACGTCATACTTTTCCGCAGGAAGTGCAAACATCATTTTAAGGAAGTTTGAGCAATAGTCCAGAGAATTGTCTGGGTAGTTTACTGGATGACCCATTTCGTTCTTGTAAGCCCAAGCTGCGAAAGTTGGCATCTTAGCTATCAAACGAATAATGCTTAGGTTCACTTCTTCTTCGGTTCTATTTGGATTCAATGAGTCTGGATAGAACGCCGTAAGTGCACAGATCATGGAAGAAAGTACGCCCATTGGGTGTGCGTTAGAAGGAAAGCCTTCCAGAATCTTCTTAATGTCTTCGTGTACAAGTGTATGATGAGTAATTTCTTTAGAGAAATCCTCGTACTGTGCTTGAGTAGGTAGCTCTCCGTATATCAATAAATAGGAAACTTCAAGGAAAGTTGACTTTTCAGCCAAGTCTTCAATTCTGTAACCTCTGTAGCGAAGAATCCCTTCTTCACCATCCAAAAAAGTAATTGCACTTGTGGTTGCTCCTGTGTTTTTGTAGCCTGGGTCAAGTGTGATAAGACCTGAGGAAGCTCTAAGTTTTGCGATATCTATCGCAGATTCATTTTCAGTTCCAGTAATTACCGGAAACTCATATTCTTGTCCTTTGAAAGAAAGCTTAGCTGATTCAGACATATAATTATTATTTGGATTGCGTATGTTAAAAAACCTCGTTTTAGGGCCTTAAGATAATAAACTCAGGTTGTTTTTTGGCTTTTGAATGTGTTCAATGGGATAATAATCTTGCGAAAAGTGATTTTTTTCAAAATATATTATTTTAAATACTGAAGTTTCTACACAAAAACCAAAGTAAATCACTAGATAACCCCCTGACTATTTGTTTTTTGGAATAAAAAAAGCCCCTCAGGGCTAATTTTATGCACAAAAATGCTCAAATACTTCCACTAAGTGGTCGCCGATCATTTTTGCATTTCTACCTTCAATGTGGTGACGCTCGATGAAATGTACCAGTTCTCCGTCTTTAAAAAGCGCCATTGCTGGAGAAGATGGAGGATAAGGAAGACAAAGCTCCCTTAATTTCTCAACAGCATCTCTATCATTGCCCGCAAATACTGTGGCAAGTGTAGTAGGTTTTACTGATGCATTTTCTACTGCGTAAGTAACGCCTGGTCTAGCAGCTCCTGCCGCGCAACCGCAAACTGAATTTACTACAACTAGGGTAGTGCCTTTATGGTCTGGACCAAGATGCGTCGCAACTTGTTCAGCTGTTCTGAACTCTTCAAATCCTACGTTGGAAAGTTCCGCTCTCATTGGAGCGATCAATTCTTCTGGATACATATTTTTACTGTTTTAAAGTTCTTATTTAGAGAAAACCCAATTCAAGTTTGGCCGCTTCAGACATCATATCCTGTGAATATGGTGGGTCAAATGTCAATTCAATTTCCACATTATTAATTCCCTGAATCTGCTGGATTTTATCCTTAATCTCTGAAGGAATAAATTCCGCTGACGGACAATTAGGTGATGTCAATGTCATCAAAACATACACGTTATTTACAGGATAAACAGTGATTTCATAGATTAAGCCTAAGTCATATACGTCCACGGGGATTTCTGGATCATAGACCAGTTTAATGGCTTGGATGACCTTTTCCTTTAGATTTTCAACTTGTCCTACTGATGTTTCTGTTTTGCTTTCTGTCGACATATTATCAGGCATTTTGCTTGGTTTGAAAAGCCAAGGCATATAATTTAATTTGCTTGATCATAGAAGCAAAGCCATTTGATCTCTGACTTCCGATGATTGAGCCCATTCCGATTCTCTCTACGAAATCAAGATTTGCATTAATTATTTCCTCTGGCCTTCTATTATTTAAGACTCTTAATAAAAGCGAGATTAATCCCTTCGTAATATCTGTGTTGGAATCTGCTTGGAAATGAATTTTAGAATCTTCTTTATCAGCGATCAACCAAACTTTGGATTGACAACCTTTGATTGTATTCGCTTCTATTCTCTCACTTTCAGGGAAATCTTCCAAGCTTCCGCCTAACTCCATGATGTAATAAATGGTGGATTCTTTGTCATCTCCTAGGATTTCAAATTCCGAAACTATCTCATCTTGAATTTCCTGAATACTGCTCATTTATTTTTTATTCTGGCAATTCGGCTTACGCTTTCTGCCAATTTATCTATTTCTGATTTCGAGTTGTAAACAGCAAAGGAGGCTCTCACAGTTCCTTCCAAACCAAATCTTTTCATTAATGGCTGAGTACAATGGTGACCTGTTCTGACGGCAATACCATTGGCATCTAGCATCATCCCCACGTCGTAGGGATGCATCGCATTAATGTTGAATGAAAGTACACTGACCTTGTCTTTCGCTGTTCCCACAGGTATAAAACCCTTGATTTGGGATAGTTGTTCGTTGGCGTAGGTAAGCAACTCATCCTCATGGGATTTGATTGCATTTTTCCCTATTTCATTGATGAAGTCGATCGCTGCTTTGAAAGCGATCACATCTCCAATATTGGGCGTTCCAGCTTCGAATTTGAATGGGATCTCATTGTAAGTGGTTTTTTCAAACGTCACTTCTTTGATCATCTCTCCGCCACCCTGATAAGGAGGCATGGTTTCAAATACTTCTCTTTTTCCGTACAAACAACCCAAACCTGTAGGGCCATAAAGTTTGTGGGCTGAGAAAGCAAAGAAATCACAATCCAATGCCTGCACATCTATTTGCAAATGACTGGAACTCTGCGCTCCATCCAAAAGAACCTTTGCACCCACAGCATGTGCGGAATCAATCACTTTTTTAACCGGGTTGATCGTTCCAAGCGCATTAGATGCGTGAACTATGCTGACCAATTTGGTTTTTGGAGAAAGTAACTTTTCGAATTCTTCGAAAAGAATCTCTCCAGCCTCGTTGATCGGAATTATCTTTAGAATAGCGCCTTTCTCCTCGCAAAGCATTTGCCAAGGCACAATGTTGGAGTGATGTTCCAGCGTAGAAATGATGATTTCGTCACCTTTTTCCACGAATTTTCTCCCATAAGTAGAAGCCACCAAGTTGATGCCTTCTGTAGTTCCTTTGGTGAAAATCACCTCTGCAGCTTCACGTGCATTTATGAATTGCTGAATAGCTTCTCGTGTTTCTTCGAAATAACGAGTTGCTCGATCAGCTAGCGCATGAGCGCCACGATGAATATTGGAATTGTCTTTCTCGTAGTAATTAGTCAACGCATCAAGTACAGCTTGAGGCTTTTGGGTAGTAGCGGCATTGTCAAAATAGACCAAAGGTTTGCCATGCACTTCTTGATGAAGCACAGGGAACAAACCTCTGATTTTTTCTATGTCTAATCCCATTTCTTAGAAGTTACTTCCTAAGCGTTCCTGAACTTTTGCGATGCAATATTCACGGAAGCTTTCATCCGTAATATGTTCTAACACTTCTCCTGCAAAAGCATAAAGCAATAAGCCTCTTGCTTGATCTTTGGCGATTCCTCTTGCCTGCAGATAGAATAATGCTTCTTCGTCCAGCTGACCAGTAGTACAACCGTGAGAACATTTCACATCATCTGCCCAGATTTCAAGTTGTGGTTTGGTATTGACCACAGCATCTTCAGAAAGAAGAATGTTGTTGTTTTGCTGGAAGGCATTGGTTTTCTGAGCGTCTTGTCTTACGAAGATTTTTCCGTTGAAAACTCCTCTTGAGCTATCGGCTAAAATTCCTTTATAAAGCTCATTTGATTCGGCATGCGCAACGGTATGGTCCACATTGGTGTGATTATCCACGTGAGTTTTGCCATTCAGCAAATACAGCCCGTACATATTTCCCTCGGAATTGCTTCCTAGGATATTTAAGCTCAAGTTATTTCTTACCATTTCTCCGGAAAGAGAAATATTCACTGAGGTGAATCTTCCGTCTTTCTGAATATCAGTTTCGATATTGCTGACCTCTATCGCGTTTTTGCCTTCATTTTGCAACTTGTAGTAGCGGATTTGAGTGTTTACTCCTCCTTTCACTTCCACCACTTTGTTTACAAAGTAGGATGCGTCACTAAGGTTCACACTGTGATTGATGAAAGTTACTTCTGCAAAGTCACCAACTTCGATCCAAACTCTTGGTTGAATAACTTGACCAGCATTTGCTTTGAAGAAATTCAAGAATAAAATAGGCTTCTGGATCAGAGCTTTCTTAGGCACGGATATAAAAACTCCTCCATCGAAAGAACTTTGATTCAAAGCACAAAATGGATCTTTCTCTGGCTTGGCAATACTTCCAAGAGCTGTGTTTGCTTTGTCAGAAAGTGGTAAAATCTCCACTCCATCAACAGAAGATGAAAGTTCAGGCTGGAAATGTCCGTTGGCAAATACCAACACATCACCTGCATATCCTTCAAATACATGCTCCTTCACCTGCGCTGCAGTTACTTCAAATGCTCCTGCTGCGGCATAGTTTTGAATACTTTGCTCGATCTTTTTAGTGATCGCTGTAAATTTGTACTCTTCTGATTTATTGGTAGGGAATCCTTGGGTTTGGAAAGCTTCCTTTCCAGTAGCACGAACTTGCTCAAAGCCAGTTCCTGCATTTGCCAATAATTCCACAAGTATATCTTGCTTAATAAGCGTACTCATGAGTGATGTTTTAGGATGAAAATCAAACGGTCGCCTTGGAGTCAACTTCTTCTTTGATCCAGTCGTATCCTTTTTCTTCTAGCTCTAGTGCAAGCTCTTTGGTACCTGATTTTACAATTTGTCCATTGTAAAGAACATGTACAAAATCAGGAACTATGTAATCCAACAGTCTTTGGTAATGGGTTACCACGATTGTTGCATTTTCTTTTGATTTCAACTGATTCACACCGTTTGATACGATACGAAGCGCATCGATATCTAGTCCAGAATCTGTTTCATCCAAAATAGAAAGGGTAGGAGCAAGCATAGCCATTTGGAAGATTTCATTTCTCTTTTTTTCTCCACCAGAGAAACCTTCGTTCAAAGCTCTGCTTAAAAGCTTCTGGTCCATTTCCACTAACTTCATTTTCTCCTTCATCAAAGTCAAGAACTTCACCGCGTCAAGGGCTTCTTCTCCACGGTATTCTCTCACTTGATTTACTGCAGTTCTCAGGAAGTTAGTCGAGCTAACGCCTGGGATTTCCACAGGGTATTGGAATGCAAGAAAAACACCTTCTCTTGCTCTATCTTCTGGAGAAAGGTCAAGCAAATCTTTTCCTTTGAAAGAAACTTCTCCTGCAGTCACTTCATATTCTTCTCTACCTGCCAAAACTGAGGCAAGAGTAGATTTACCCGAACCGTTTGGTCCCATGATCGCATGAACTTCTCCTGCTTTCACTTCTAGGTTGATACCTCTTAGGATTGGAGTCCCTTCGATAGAGGCGTGCAAATTCTTTATTGTTAACATAATTTTAAATTTGACATTTGATATTTGAAATTGGGGCAACCTTACTTTTAGCTTTTAAACTTGTTTCCCCTTATCTCACTGTCCTTTAAATATTTTATAAATCCAGAAATAGACTTGCTGATTTCGAGACTTTTTTCACTAGTTACATTAAGTGTTTCTTCTGTGATATATTTTCTGTCAAAAGCTCTGTAAAGTTGAGATCTTGACTCTCCTGCCGAAGCTTTAGCAATGCTTAGGAATTGAATAAATTCTCTATTTCCTTCTCGCTCAAAGCCTTCAGCTATATTATCCATGATAGAACCTGAAGATGAATTGATTTGATTTTTCAGACTGAAATCATTCTTAAAACCTTCCAGTTGGGTTAGTTCAAAGATACCTTTGCAATATTCTCTCGCCTTTATCCTGATGTCTAAATCTTCAAAACGAGTGATGGTTGCCATAATTTCAAATCAGAAATTTCTAATCTCAAATTCCATTAACCAACCGAACCTTCCAAAGTAAGCGCTAGTAGTTTCTGCGCTTCCACTGCAAACTCCATCGGCAACTGGTTCAATACTTCTTTTGCGTAACCATTAACGATCAAAGCAACTGCGTCTTCCGTCGCAATACCACGTTGGTTACAGTAGAACAACTGATCTTCTCCGATCTTCGAAGTAGTCGCCTCATGCTCTACTTTCGCAGAAGAGTTGTTTATATCGATGTAAGGGAACGTATGCGCTCCACAGCGATCTCCCATTAATAAAGAATCACACTGAGAGAAGTTACGCGCATTTGTCGCACGTTTCATTACCTGCACTTGACCTCTATATGAGTTTTGGGATTTTCCTGCAGAAATACCTTTGGATACAATTCTTGATTTGGTGTTTTTACCAATGTGAATCATTTTTGTACCGGTATCTGCTTGCTGATAATTATTTGTAACCGCTACAGAATAGAACTCACCAATTGAATTATCCCCTTTAAGGATACAAGAAGGGTATTTCCAAGTCACGGCTGAACCTGTTTCTACCTGAGTCCAAGAGATTTTGGAGAAGTCACCGGCGCAGATTCCTCGCTTGGTTACGAAATTGTAAATCCCACCTTTTCCTTCTTTATCACCTGGGAACCAATTCTGAACAGTTGAATACTTCACTTCTGCATGTGCTCCGGCATAGATTTCTACCACAGCCGCGTGCAGTTGATTCTCATCTCTTTGCGGTGCAGTACAACCTTCTAGGTAAGATACATAGGATTCATCTTCCGCTACGATTAGGGTTCTTTCGAACTGTCCTGTATTTGCAGCATTGATTCTGAAATAAGTGGAAAGCTCCATTGGGCAACGAACACCTTTTGGAATGTAGCAGAATGATCCGTCAGAGAATACTGCCGAATTCAATGCTGCATAATAATTGTCTGTCATAGGAACTACAGAACCCAAATATTTTTTCACCAACTCAGGGTGCTCTTTTACTGCTTCGCTGAAAGAACAGAAAACAATACCCAACTTGGATAATGTTCCTTTGAATGTGGTAGCTACAGAAACTGAGTCCAGAACTGCATCTACTGCAATTCCCTGAAGTTTCTTCTGTTCGTTTAAATTGATTCCTAATCTCTTATAGATATCTAACAATTCAGGATCTACTTCGTCCAAACTCTTTGGCTTATTAGTCTGTTTTGGTGCAGAGTAGTATTTAAGTGCCTGTAAGTCTATTTTTGGGTAGTGGACATTTGCCCACTTAGGCTCAGACATGGCCTCCCATGTTTTGAACGCTTTCAATCTCCAATCAAGAAGCCATTGTGGCTCTTCTTTCTTGGCAGATATCCATCGAATAGTTTCTTCAGTTAAACCCACAGGAGCCTCATCGGCTTCATAGTTTACTGACCATCCGTGTTCGTATTCTTTTGATGTTAGTTCTTCTAAAATTTGATTGTCTTTGCTCATTGTTGCTGAGTTATTTAGACTAATTACATTTTAACGGCGAAGGTACAACATATAATGAAAATAATATGTTTTTACTCATTGGATAATTCTATCAAGTATACATACGTTCGATAGAAAATGCCCTCAATGTCCTTTCTATACCGTCTTTACAAAAAAAAAGTATTGAAGGTTCAATACTTTTCGTTTTATATGCATTTGCCTAAATCTTTTATTTAGATTTAATCTTAATTGGCTTATTTTTCTTTGTCAAAAAACTGTATAGGTCTGTTTATGGATTCTTCCAAAACAATTAAAGTCTCTGTTCTGTCGATTCCTTCCACCTTTTGGATATTGTCAAGTACATATCTGAGGTGATTGGTGTCTCTGCAAATGATCTTTGCGAAAATCGAATAATTCCCTGTAGTGTAATAAGCACTTACTACTTCGGAAATTGTTTTGAGTTTTTCGATAACTGTATCATATAAGGAGCTTTTTTCAAGATAGATTCCTAAAAATGCGGAAATGTCATATCCCAGTTTAGAGAAATCAATATTTAAAGTCGCACTTTTCACGATACCCATATCTTCAAGTTTCTTCATTCGAACATGAACTGTTCCTGAGGATACAAAGACTTTTTTTGCGATTTCCGTATATGGAGTTTTCGCATCTTCATTGAGAAGAGAAATGATCTTCAAGTCTATGTTATCGATATCTAAAATTTTGTCCATTTTTACCGAGTGATTTTGGATGATTGTTAATAAATCTGCCTGTAAATTAGAGATTGTTCAAAATATAGCAAAATTTTTTTTTCAATTTGTAATTAAAAGTAAAATCTACTTACTTTGGACTCGATATAAATGTTCAATTGAATATTTTGTTCATAGAGTAAAAAGTCGAATTAAAATTTGAGATCATTTGCATTTCCAAATTTTAGTTTATTTTCATCTGAAACTTTTAATCTCTAAAGTTATATTTGGGTTTATATTCTGAAAAGGGTCTTGCTTTTGGCAAGACTTTTTTGTTTTCTATTTAAAATTTATAATGCATAAAATTGTATTTGAAAATTTAAATACTGTATTTTTGCTTTCATACTTCTATCACATCAATATGGGCTCTCTACGAGTATTATGTAATTTAATAATTATCCTTTTTTTGTGCACGCCTCTAGCCGGTAATGCATTGGTTGCGCAGGTATCCAATGAATTTGCTTTCACGGAGCATGATTTTGTAGAGTATAATAAGCTTAAATTGAGAAGTGTAGAAACAATTTCCAGCTCTGAAGAACCTTCATACCCATCAGATTTAATTTTTTCTCAACTTACTGCCGTCGAAAATAACTTGGCCAATAACCTCAATTCACATTGGGTTTGGTCTGAAAGCACACTTGATATCATAGATAGTTTTTCTCCTTTTTTATTTCGAACAAAAAAATCTGCGGCTGTTGAAGAGGTGAAAATTTTGCTTCAAGTAAATTCTTTAGGCAGATTGATTGGCTTTGAAGTACAAGGTGATGTTGACAAGGGTTTAAAAGAACGGATTGACTATGTGCTTAGAAAATTGCCTGATTGTAAGCCAGTACCCGGTTTTGATACCTATGGCGTAGAAACTTTTGAGCTAATCATACAAAAATAGTAAGCTGGTTTTTCCAGCTTTTTTTTGAGCGGTTAGTGAATAGAATATGTGTAATTTATTTTTGAAGGGTGCCTGAAAGCCGATTTTTCAAAGAGTTTAATTGAAAATGCTTTTTTTAGGTTCTTGTTACTATTCTTACCGCTAATCTACTTTACTATGAAATTTCACAAAATAGGAGCTGTGCTTGTTGTACTGCTCCTAGGATCGCAAATTCTTTTTGCCCAACAGAAAAGACCACTGACCCATGCAGATTATGATGGATGGGAAAGAATGGCTTCTGAGAAAATCACCAAAAACGGTAAATGGGTAGGCTATCAAATTTCTCCACAAGACGGCGATGGAAGATTGGAGATTTTATCCTATAAAGATCCAAATCAGCGTCAGGTTATCCCTAGAGGTTCCTCTTTTGACTTTTCTGCCGATGATTTGTATGCTGTAGGGAGAATAGTTCCTGAGACAGATTCAGTTTATGTGTTAAAATTGAAAAAGACTAAGAAGGAAGATATGCCTTCTGATAGCCTCTTTATTTATAATATGGCTGAAGTTAAAATGGAAAAGCTTCCACGTGTAAAATCATTTGCTCTCCCTGAGGAAGCAGGAAGCTGGATTGCTATTCATTTTGAAAAGGAGAAAAAAGAGAAAGCAAAAGAGGATAAGGATGTTGAAGCTGATTCTACTGCCAAAACTGAAAAACCTAAAAAAACTGACGGTACCTTACTTAAAGTGAGAAAATTGGATGGAACGCTGAGCTATGATTTTGAACGGGTGAAGTCATATAGCTTCTCAAAGAATGGTGATTTCCTTCAATATGTCTTGGCTGAGGAAGATACCTTAGACAACGCGGCTATATACCTGCTTAACCTTGCCAGTGGAGAAAGTAAACTGATTTCTGAAGGCATGACTTCGTATTCCGAGGTTACATTTTCACCTGAAGCCAAATACCTCTCTTATCTTGCTACTGACGATTCTGCCAAGGCCAAGAAACCGTATCATTCTGTTTTTCTAGTTGAGACTAACAAGGGTGAGCCTAAGGAAATCGCAACCAAAGATTCTGAGGGCATTTTGAGTAATGGGAGAATCAGCGAAAATGGCAATCTTAAATTTGCAGAAAATGAAGAACGTCTGTTTTTTGGCGTAGCTCCGGATTATGTGGATTACAGCTACGAAAGTGATACCACTATTTTAGATGAAGAGAGAGTAAGTCTGGATATTTGGGGGTGGCAAGATTCGGAGATTCAACCCATGCAACTCAAAAATAAAGGGAGAGAAGAGCGATTTTCCTATCTAGCAGCGATAGATCTGAACACAGATAAAATTACGCAGCTGGCAGATTTGGATGTGAAAAATGTGAGCTTGGAATCAAAAGTGGAACGTGATTTTGGATTAGCTTATTCGGATGATCCATATCGAATCAATTACAGCTGGGATATTCAGATTGGTAGAGATTTGTACTTGATAGATTTTACCGATGGTTCAAGGTCCTTGATCGAAAAAGATGCTTCAGGGTTTCCATCCATTTCTCCAGAGGGCAAGTATGTATATTGGTATGATGCACGTGATAGTAGCTGGGTAGCTTATGATGTTGCACAGAAAGCTAAAATAAACCTCACCAAAGAACTTCCTGAGGTGTTTTATCAAGAATTGCATGACTCTCCTTCGCTTCCTGGAAGCTATGGAAATGCAGGTTGGTTAGCAGGTGATGAGGCGTTTCTGGTCTATGATAGATTCGATATTTGGAGAATTGATCCTAAAAATCCATCTGCTGCTGTCAACCTGACTCAAGGAGAAGGAAGAAAGGCTTCAATTATTTTTAGAAGACAGGATTTGGATCGAGAAGAGCGAAGTATTGATCCTAAAGGACAGTTACTGCTTTCTGCCTTCAATGAAAAGACAAAGGATGCTGGTTATTTTACCGGTTCTTTTGATGGGAAATCAGCTCCAAAGCAGTTAATAATGACAGCAAATCGCTATTCTGGATTGACCAAAGCCAAGGAAAGTTCAGAAGTTATTTTAAACAAATCTACTTATCAAGAGAACCCAGACCTTTATCTAAGCGATCTAAGTTTCAAGAATCTTAAAAAGGTATCCAATCTCAATCCTCAGCAAGCCAATGTAAATTGGGGTTCTGTGGAATTAGTAGATTATTTGAGCAGTGAAGGTGATCCATTACAAGGCTTACTGTTCAAGCCAGAGAATTTTGATGCTTCAAAGAAATACCCAATGATGGTCTATTTCTACGAGCGAAATAGCGATGGATTGCACAATTACAGAGCTCCCGCACCAAGTGCATCCACGATTAATATCCCATATTTTGTAAGTAACGACTACTTGGTATTTGTGCCAGATATCAAATATGAGTTGGGACTTCCAGGGCCAAGTGCCTATAGCTGCATCATTCCAGGAGTTCAATCCATTGTAGCCAAAGGCTTTGTAGATGCTGATAATATGGCGATTCAGGGGCAGAGCTGGGGTGGATATCAGGTGGCTTACCTAATCACTCAAACCGACATGTTTAAAGCTGCAGGTGCTGGTGCGCCAGTGGTGAATATGACTTCTGCCTATGGAGGAATCCGATGGGGAACTGGTATGAGTCGTATGTTCCAATACGAGCAAACTCAATCCAGAATAGGAGGTACTCTTTGGGAAAAGCCAGTTTACTATCTGGAGAATTCTCCATTGTTCTTTATGGATCGAGTGAAAACGCCAGTTCTCATCATGCACAATGACGAAGATGGTTCTGTGCCTTGGTATCAGGGAATTGAAATGTTTATGGCGTTGAAAAGATTGCATCAACCAGCTTGGCTTCTTCAGTACAATGGAGAAGATCATAACCTTGTTCAACGCAAAAATAGAAAAGACCTTTCGGTAAGACTCAGTCAGTTCTTTGACCACTACCTAAAGGGAGCTCCTGCACCACTTTGGATGTCAGAGGGTCTGCCTGCTGTTCAGAAAGGGAAGACGCTTAAATATGAGTTAGAGGATTAAGTAAAAAAGCCCTGAATCATAACGATTCAGGGCTTTTTTAAAAGAAATTGGAGAAACTTAATCTACAAATTCATAGCTAAACTCTAGTTCAAAATCATATTTTGCTACTGATCTTAAATTAAGAAATACCTTACCTTCAGTCTGTTCTTCATTTAACTCCATCTTTTGTGAACCACTTTGTAAATATGAATTTGCGGGTTCTGAATTATTAGTGTTGTCAACTAGTATAATAACGGGAAGTCCAAAATCAAAGCTATTTCCGCCAAATGCAATTTTTGGAGTGGAGATCTCAAATGGCTCTCCTGATGTACTCAGCTCAGAAGCTATTTTGTCCTGGTCTACACTAATCCAGCCTGATGGTTTTTCTTGTTGTATTCCAAAATATAAATCCCCATTGGAATACCCATCTCTCGGGATTGCGGTTATTTTAGTGATGAAATAGGCACCGATTTTCACCTCTTTACTAACTGTGTTTTTTACTTTGTTGAGCGAGGTAGTAGTTAAGCTTACTATATAAGTGCCTGGCTCCTCGTAAATAGGGAATGGAGTTTTCTCATTTGAAGTCTTTCCATTGCCAAAATCCCAGGAATAAGCATAGGCACTATCTGGTATAGCTTCAAATTGTATTGGGACAAAGGCTAAGGTTTTGTCAGATTTTACTTCAAAATTGGCTTCAATTACTGGGAACTCTTCTTCTGAAGAACATCCACAACATGCTAATAGAATTAGCAAAACACTTAAGTGGTTTAGTTTCATGCGATGTAAGTATATTTGGAGAAAATAGTTGACCTAAATCTAACTATTTTCGCTAATTCTTACCATCAGTTCAACTATTTAATTAAACTAATTTCTCCGCGATTAAACCGCCACTGCAGCCTTGATATGGGGATGAGGATCATAACCGACCAACTCAAAATCCTCGTATTTGAAATCAAAAATATCAGTTACCTCAGGGTTGATTTTCATGGTCGGTAATTCTCTCAATTCACGACTCAATTGAAGTTCTGCCTGCTCCAAATGATTGGAATACAAATGCGCGTCTCCAAAAGTGTGAATGAAATCACCTGCATCCAGTCCGCAGACCTGGGCCACCATCATGGTGAACAAGGCATAGGAAGCAATATTAAAAGGTACTCCTAGGAAAACGTCTGCACTTCGCTGGTATAGCTGACAACTCAATTTACCATCCGCTACATAGAACTGAAATATTGTGTGACAGGGTGGCAAGGCCATATTATCTACATCTGCCACATTCCATGCACTGACGATATGTCGTCGACTGTCGGGCTTGGTTTTGATTTGATGGATTAAATTTTTGATTTGATCGATTTCACCACCTTTTCCATCCGGCCAATGTCTCCACTGATAGCCATAAACTGGTCCTAAATCACCATTTTCATCAGCCCATTCGTTCCAAATGGACACTTTGTTTTCATTAAGGTATTTGATGTTTGAGTCACCTTTGAGAAACCAAAGCAACTCAATAATGATAGAACGGAGGTGAAGCTTTTTGGTCGTGACTACCGGAAAACCCTTCGATAAATCAAAACGCATCTGATGGCCAAAAATACTTCGGGTTCCAGTGCCTGTCCTATCTCCTTTTACAGCTCCTTCATCAAGGATTTTTCGCATCAAATCGTGGTATTGCTTCATCTTCTAATTTGGATTTTCAAGTTTCGGCAAGTTAATCAGTTCAGATAATAAATGGAATTGAATTAACACAAAGCAGCGTCAAACTTGTTATACTTGATATGGCAAATTGCTTTCAAAGCCTGTTATCATTAGTAAATGTTCCAAAAATCTACCGCTTATTCTTTTCTCGCTCTAGCTGTTATACTCAGCGTATTACTTATAGTTTTTCACCCCACACCTCAATTCAATTATGATTTTGAGACATTTTTTCCGCAGAATGACGAAGATTTAGATTTCTATGAAAACTTTAAAAGTCAATTTGAAAATGATAATGATTACCTGCTGATAGCCTTTAGTAACTCCGATGGTGAGCTATTTAATCCGGACTTTCTGGAAAAGGCCAATACCATTCAATCCGAAATTCAAAAATTGGAGAAAGTGGATACGGTCATTTCTATTCTTAATTTAAAGCAGCCAGTAATCGGTGTTTTTGGATTGACCTATCGAAAAGTTCTGGATTGGTCTGATGAAAAATCATTGGAGATGGCTTCATCGAACTTGGAGCAATATCGTTCTCAATTGATCTCTAAGGATGGAAATTCACTTCTCTTATTGATTAAGAATGAACAAAATATATCCAAGGCTAATGGAGATGAGCTGTATGCTTCAATCAAAGGCCTGTTTATTCAGTTTAACATTGAACCGCACGCCATAGCCGGTAAAATCCAGATGCAAGGGGACTTTATCAAGCTAATGCAGAACGAGTTCGGGTTATTTTTTGGCTGCTCGATTTTACTGATGTTATTCTTACTAATTATTATTTTTCGTTCTTGGTGGGGCGTAGTTATACCTCTTTTGGTACTGATTATTGGAGTTGCGTGGGCTTTTGGTTTGCTGCTTTATTTAGGAAAACCCTTAGACGTCATGTCTGTGATGCAGCCAACTATTTTTATGATTGTTGGATTAAGTGCGTTGATTCATTTTTTCACTCATTTAACTAAAAAACTTAAGACTGGAGCAAATAAGCAACTAGCTATTACTGAAGTTTACAAGGAATTATTGATACCTGTTTGGTTGACAGTATTAACCACCTCATTAGGGTTTATTTCTCTTTATTTCACCTCAATTCCAGCACTTCAGGATTTTGGCTGGACTACTGGGCTGGGAGTTCTAGTCATATTTTTCTCAGTAATATCCATTTCGCCTGGGTTGCTTTTTCTGATCCCCATTCCCAATACTTATTCAGTTTCAAAGGTCGAAAAACCAAGTGTTTTGCACAGCTTATTCTCTTGGCAACTGAAGCAGCGAAAATGGATCTGTTTATCATTTTTAGCAATTACATTCCTATGCATTTTTCTTGGTTCAAAAGTAAAGATAAACGGATATCTACTTGACAACTTACCTGTGGATCACCCTATTCAAAAGGATTTTGAATACTTCGATGAGCAATATGGAGGTTCGAATCCTTTCGAGATTTTCATTACAACTGGTGGAAATACAAATTCTTTATTGGACTTACAGGTTTTAAAAGAAATAGAAAAAGTTGATTCTAAAATTCATGAGCTATTTGGAGTAGGTAAGACCATTTCGCCCTTAACACTGATCAAATCTATCAATCAGGCGCAGAATCAAGGGGATCCAAAAGCATTTGTTCTGCCAACTGTCGGACAACGTCAGCGAATGAATCGATGGCTTGACAAAGCTTTAGAATCAAGTGGAAGTCAAGTAATTAGCGAGGACAGGAAATCGGGAAGAATTAGTTCCCGGGCTCCAGATCTTGGGTCGCTAAAAATTACTGAACTTCGAGGTGAGTTAATTGAATTTGTTGAAAAGGAAATTGATCCGGAATTACTAAAAGTTCGGTGGACGGGCACAGCTTATTTGATTGATAAAGGCCATAAGTCAGTGACTACGCAAATGGGCAAAGGCCTTGGTGTTGCTTTCCTCTTGGTTGGGGTAATTGTCGGTTTTTTGTTTCGATCCTGGCGAATATCATTCCTTCTATTGATTCCCAATTTAATTCCGCTTATCTGTATGCTTGGGTTAATGTATTTGTTGGGTATTGAATTTAAATTGACGACAGCCATACTTTTTACGGTTGCTTTTGGGATTGCTGTGGATGACAGCATACATTTTATGAGCAGGCTAAAGCATGAGCTTAGCTTGGGCAAAAATCTGATTTATGCGTTGAAGCGCACCTATTTAGAAGCTGGAAAGGCACTGGTTTTGACTACTCTAGTTTTGACAGCTGGATTTGGTTTGCTGATTTTCAGCCAGTTTGGCGTAACACACTTTACAGGTTTGTTGATTTCTGCTTCGATGATATTTGCACTTTTGGCCGATTTATTACTTCTACCACTTTTGCTTTTACCCTTGAAGAAAATGTGGGAGAAAAAATTCAATAAGACCTAAGAGTTACATGATCACTCAAAGCTATCCCATGAATATGTGGCTGTGACAGGGTAATGATCGGAATAGTCTACCTCTCTGTGAGTTTTGAATTGAACAGCTTGAAGCGAGGGGCTCGAAAAAATATGATCAATTCTAAGAAAGAAAAGTATACGGTTATAAGTGAATCCAAATCCTGTCCCAGCCTTTTCGAAGGCATTCTCGTAATTTTCGCTCAACTTAAAATAGGTATAGGAGTAAGGTATTTCATTTAAATCACCCATCAAGATCAATGGGTGAGGACTATTATCCATATGCTCCAATAGTACTTTAAGCTGCTTGCTCCGCGCCAAACTGCCACGGTGCAGCTTTCCTAAGGTTTGTCTGTAGTTTTCCTTGACTCCTTCTATATTTTCCAAGCCATCCGAGTCGATTCGCATAGATTCCAGATGTGCATTGTAAATACGGACTGTGTCACTATTTACCATAATATCTGCGAAAATAGCCCCGTTTGTCCCTTGGGCATCAAAGACTTTTCCATCATTGATGATTGGGTATTTTGAGAAAATAGCCAATCCGTTAGACCTCTTAGTTGGGTTTCCGTCAGTGATATGATAGGAAACTTTATAATTAGAGTTCTTGCCAAGAATTTTTACCGCATCTCGGGAAGGAGTGGTATTATCCTGATAAAACTCCTGAAATACCTTTACATCAGCCTCTTGATCCTGAAGCCAGGTGAAAACATTTGCATCTGCAGTCCCCTCACTTTTGGATTTATAGTAAAACATGTGGGCATTGTAAGTGAGCACTTTTAGTCCATCAATACGCTCGTTTTTTGGGTGAATCTGGAAAGTGGCTAGGAAAAATTTATAACCAAGAATTAGAGCTAGTAGAGGCAAAAAAGCTAGTTTTCTCCATGACAAAATGAGTATTACTACCAGAAATAGATTCAGAAGTAAAAAAACAGGAATGAAGAACGGCAAAAGACCAACGTATTTGAAATACTCCGGAGAGATAAATACGCTGGCAAATAATACTAAAGTAACGGCAAAAATTAGCCAGGTGATGACTTTCATGAATTGAAATTAAACTCGCAATAAAGTAAGCAATAAATCATGATCCTACTCAAGTGATTGGTGTTTTAACCTTATTCACAATCTTCGATCCAAATGAAAATTGATTCTCAGGAATTATCTAACTAATTTGTAAAGGTAGAGTATTTGATTCTCCCGCAAATGAATGTTACGCAATTGATGAAAGAGAGGCTTGAATTTTGCTGCTTTCCCAAATATTAGTTATTTCGATAGAAAATTACCCACAATGAAATCGCGCATGATGAAGGTCGCTACGCCCATAAATGGTGATTTTCCAAACGAGATTTCTCCCGATATTCAAAACAAAAAATAAACAAATGAAAACGTACCAACCTATCTTAGCGGCTGCATTTATAGCGATAGTTTTTGCTTCGTGTAGTGAACCAAAGACAACTGAATCTTCAGAGTCAGAAGTAGCTGAAGAGGCCATGGAAGCTGCTACAGCAGAAGACGCCAGACCTAGTCCCTTGATGGTGAAAGAAGGTCAAATTGCCGGAAAGGCATTCAAAGTACAGTATGGTTCTCCAGCTGTGAAAGGCAGGGAATTATGGGGTGATTTGGTGCCGTATAATGTAGTTTGGAGAACAGGAGCAAATGAAGCGTCCTATGTTGACTTAGCTGAAGACATGACTGTAGAGGGCAAAAAGCTAGCTGCAGGTAAATATTCATTATTCACTATTCCAAAAGAAACCGGACCTTGGACAGTTATTTTTAATTCGGATTGGGATCTAGAACATGGACATTTTCAATATGATGAAAAGAATGACGTACTCAGAGTTGAAGTTAATCCTGTCTGGGAAGACTCAATCGAAGAGTCACTTTCCATGGAAATAGAAAACCCAGGAATTGTTATTCGCTGGGAAAAACTTAAGCTGCCAATTACAATTAATTAAGGAATTTCAATCCATAGAAAAGCCCTCAATATTGAATTGAGGGCTTTTTTGTTAGGTAAATATCAAAAGGGTAAATGGATATGTGTTTTAATATTAGGTTTAGGGTAAATTCGTCACCTCACATAGATATCATTAGATGAAGTACATAGGCTTTTTTGTGGTTTTAGCATTGACAATCGCACTTGGAGTAGCTGTTTCCACACCATTTGGAGCGATTCCTCCTTTAGCTCCTTTGCTTGATCCAAATCATGGGTTTTGGCAAAATTCAATTTCTGAAGATGAATTGGCCCAAGATGAACTGCGACTCGATAATCTAAGCAGTGAGGTGCAGGTGATTTACGATGAGAATCTGATTCCACACATTTTTGCCAATAATGAAGCTGACCTATATAGAGCTCAAGGTTACATTACTGCAAAGCACAGACTTTGGCAAATGGAATTCCAGACCATGGCTGCTGCCGGCAGAATCTCCGAAATAGTAGGCCCATTAGCTTTGGATCTTGATAGAATGACTAGACGAAAAGGCTTGGCGTATGGAGCGGAAAAAGGTATAAAATTCGCCCAAGAAACCGACCCTGAGACCTATGCCTTGTTAGAAGCTTATGCTGACGGAGTAAATCAGTATATCAATCAGCTTGAGGATGCACAATTACCGATAGAATATAAAATCTTAAACTACAGACCAGAACCCTGGTCGGCATTTAAGTCCATTCTTTTACTGAAATACATGACCGATATGCTGGTTGGTGATCGGGATCTGGAGTATTCGAATTTGAGAAAAATTCTAGGTGATGTGATGTTGGATAAATTATATCCAGAATATCCAATTGGCGTAGAACCCATCATTGAAGCAGGACATAAGTGGGATTTCAAACCTCTGGAAGTCACTCGACCAGATAGTATTAATTACCCTGATGATCAGCTAGTCATAGATCCCTTACCACAACCAGCCGATGGGACAGGCTCCAATAACTGGGCTGTTTCCGGGTCGAAAACGAAAAACGGGAATCCAATTTTGGCCAATGATCCGCACTTGAGCTTGAACCTGCCCTCACTTTGGTACTCCATGCAACTCACCACACCAAATCACTCAGTCAAAGGAGCTACACTTCCCGGAGCGTTAGGTGTGATTTCAGGGTTTAATGAAAATATTGCTTGGGGTGTTACCAATGCCACTCGGGATACACGTGATTGGTATAAAATTACTTTTCAGGATAAATCTAGAAAAGCCTACCGCTACGGCGAAAAGTGGGAGCAGACAACTTTTAGAATTGAGGAAATTAAAGTAAAAGGTGAGCCTACTTTTAAGGATACGGTGGTGTACACCCACTATGGACCTGTGGTGTACGATGAAACCTTTAATTCAAACCGTCAAGATGTCAATTTTGCCTTAAAATGGAATGTGCATGAAGGATCTAATGAGCAAAAGACGTTCTTAAAGTTGAATACTGGTAGGGACCATGAGGACTATAATGCAGCTTTGGATAATTACACAGCACCAGCTCAGAACTTTGTCTTTGCTTCCAAAAGTGGTGATATAGCCATGAGAATTCAGGGTAAATTCCCATTGAAATGGAAAGGGCAAGGAAAATTCTTTATGGATGGGGCTGACCCTAGAATGGAATGGCAGGGATATATTCCAAATGAGCACAATGCAAGTACGTTAAATCCTGAACGCGGATTCGTTAGTTCAGCCAACCAGCACCCTACGGACTCTACATATCCATACTATGTTTTTGACAATAGCTACGAGTTTTATCGAAATCGCAGACTCAATAATAAACTATCTGAGATGAGCAATATTACAGTGGAGGATATGCAAGGGCTACAGTTTGACGATTATTACCTGCATGCTTCCGAAGCCTTACCGATTATGTTGGAGTTGATTGGAAGCGATTTTGAAAATGATGCTGAGGCAAAAAAATATATCTCTATTTTGAAGCAATGGGATTTTTATGCTGATCCAAATCAAAATGCACCAACCTTATTTTATATTTGGTGGAGAGAATTGTACAGTCAGATTTGGAAGGAATTGTCCGAAAATTTAGCACCTGTTGTGCTTCCCAATTACTATCAAACGGTACTTTTTATGAAAAATGAGCCTAGCGGAGAAGTGTTTGATCTGAAGAAAACCTCCGAAATAGAGACTGTAGCAACCCACGTTAAGCTTGGCTTTTACGGATTGCTAGAAGCTATGAAAAAATGGGAATCTGAAGAGGGGGATTTCTCGTGGGCTAACTATAAGCGGACCAAAATTCAGCATATTGTTCCCCAATTTAATTCATTTTCTGAGGAGAATTTCTACACGGGAGGGGGAGCCGGAATTTTGAATGCCACAAGCGGGAGATCCGGAGCAAGCTGGAGAATGGTAGTGGAATTAGGGCCTGAGATCAAAGCATTTGGAATTTATCCAGGTGGTCAATCTGGAAATCCTGGAAGTAAATTCTATGGCAATTTCATCCCAATTTGGGCAAATGGTGAATACCTGAACTTCGATCTCCGAACAGCTGATCAAGTAGAAGGTATGTTATTCAAAACTAGATTAAACTAAGTGCGCTGAAAGCGAGCCTGCCAACAGACAGCCATCTCGCAAGCGACACTCACTGGGATGATTTTAAACTAAGCGGGATTCCATAGCCTGCCCCGACTATTCAGGGTGGCAATTAAAAGACAAATTATAAACACATGAAATTTCTACTATTCGCTTTTCTCACGGCTGTACTTGTCATTCTATTTAATCCCTTTTTGCCTTACTGGTCTGTTATGATTTTGATAGCAATTTTTGCTGCCTTAAGTGGTAACAAAGGAGCTGAAGCTTTTTTCGCAGGGGGCTTTGGAATGGGCTTAGCATGGCTAAGTCAAAGTATCTATATCAGCACATTTTCGGGGAGTTCCCTACCTGACAAAATGGGTGAACTAATGGGGTTTGGCTCAGAAATGCCACTATTGGCAATCACAGGTGTACTAGGATTTTTGCTGGGTGCTTTTAGTGCATGGACAGGTAGTTTATTCCGAAAACTTTTCAAAAGGAAGCCAGATAATATCTATGGGGCATAGCAACTGTACAAAGAATTTAGTTAAAAGTTCTTAGCCTTCTTTCAAAAACCAGCTTTTTGTTTTTCCATTTCAATCGAATGAGTACCTTTGTTACTCACTATTGAAGTGAATTTTTATGCTTGAATCCTTAATTACCTCAAAGACAAGATTGAGGTTACTTGTTAAGTTTTTTGTTAACTCCAAAACACAAAGTCATTTGCGAGGTTTGGCGGATGAGTTTGGTGAGTCAACCAATGCAATCCGCAAAGAATTGAATAACCTTACACAAGCAGGGTTTTTAGTAAAGGAATCAGATAAAAATAAAATTGCATACAAGGCAAATGTGACTCATCCCTTTTTCTCTAACATACAAGATATCATACGGAAATATCTAGGCTTGGACAAGTTGCTCGAGCAAATACTGGAGCGAATGGGGGAGGTGAGTCAAGTTATTCTTGTCGGCGACCTTTCCAAAGGTATCGATTCAGGAAAAATAGACGTAGTGGTCACAGGAGATAATTTGAATGAGAGTTACATATTAAATCTATCAAATAAGATAGAAGAGATGATAGATCGGAAAGTGGTATTGACCTTGCTAGCTGATAGGATGGTCTCTACAGGCTTGGTTTTGTTCGATAAGGAGGTAGGAGCTTAGCTAGCTCAGGTTTTATATATGTACTTGAGGATAGGCACATTTGTGACTGAAAGGGCGAAGCTTTGTATTATTGTTTGAGAATCGATTAAAAATCAGAAATTAGCAGTTGCTTAGGAAGTGAAAATTGAGTCCAACACGAAAACTATTGAATTGAAAAAATATACTTGGTTGATTAATTCTAAAAAATACCTTTTACTGGTGATTTTTTTATTGGTGGCATGGGCCGCCCAGAGTCAGAGCCTCTCTGATATCCAAAACCTCAAAGTCGATAATTTGTCAGATGCGCAGATAGAACAATTGATTAAAAGGGCAGAATCAAGCGGACTCTCTACAAATCAGTTGACTGCCTTGGCAAGAGAAAGAGGAATGCCGGCATCGGAAGCAGCTAAACTAAGCCAGAGGATCAGCGCACTGCAAATGGCCGTGAGCTCACCAGGTACAGGTCAAAATACGTCTGATAGTAGATCAGTCAATGGGTTTCAGGAAACTGATATGTTCGATTCGATTCGTAGATCGGATCCTTATTATGATTTAAGTTTAAAACAGAAGAAGATTTTCGGCTATAAACTCTTTCACAATAGAGATCTTAATTTCAGTCCAAGCCTTAATATCCCAACCCCCCAATCTTACGTGATTGGACCTGGAGATCAATTGTTAATTGACGTTTATGGCGCTTCTCAGCAATCGTTTGATTTAAGTGTTTCTCCAGAAGGAAGGATATTTATTCCAAATATTGGCCCTGTGCAAGTAGGCGGATCTAGTATAGAAGCAGCGAGTGTTCGGATCAAAACAGCGCTAGGTAGAATATATTCCGGGTTAAATGGCTCAAACCCAAATACGTTTATTCAGGTAAGATTGGGGAATATCCGATCAATTAAAGTTTCAATGGTTGGAGAGTTAACGAAACCAGGAACATATACCCTGCCTTCATTTGCTACAGTCTTTAATGGGCTTTATGCTGCTGGCGGTCCAAATGAGAATGGAGCCTTTAGAAAAGTTCAAGTTTACAGGGACAGTAGATTAGTCGCGACAGTAGATATTTATGAGTTTTTATCCAAAGGAGATCAAAACTCAAACATTACCCTTCAAGATAATGATGTGGTTTTAGTTCCTGCAGTTGAGACTAGAGTAGAAATAATAGGTCCTGTGAGAAGAGAAGGACTTTTTGAAGTGAAGCCAAGTGAATCTTTAGAAGACTTATTTATCTACACTGGCGGAATGACTAGCTTGGCATACCGTGATAGAGTTACAGTCAGACGAATTGAAAATAATCAGCGAAAGGTGGTAGATGTTCCATCGAGTGAATTTGGGACATTTTCCTTAAAGGATGGGGATGAAATATTAATCGGAGAGGCATTAGAAAGATTTTCGAATAGAGTACAGGTAACCGGATCAGTCACTCGGCCAGGAGAGTATTCATTGGATGAAGGTGGTCTAACTGTCAAAGGATTAATAGAAAAAGCCCAAGGTCTTAAACCAGAAGCATTTTCCAATAGAGCAACATTATACAGAACGAGTGCAGATTTGACTTTGGCAGCCCAACCATTGGATCTTAAAGGGATTTTGAGTGGAGCATCGCCTGATGTTCCTTTGAAAAACGAAGACCTTTTGTTTGTGCCTAGTAGGTATGATATTCAGGAAGAATATTATGTGAAAATATCTGGAGAAATTAATTACCCTGGTACTTATCCTTTTGCGTCCGATATGACTGTGGGAGACTTAATTTTAAGATCTGGCGGTATGCTGGAATCCGCGACCAATTCACAAATAGAAATTGCCAGAAGAGTAAGAGATGCTAATTCAGGTAAAATAGCCGAGATAAAAACACTTTCCATCGATCCCAATTTGGAATTGACAGAGGAAGAAAGAAACCAGCCTCTTCAACCATTCGATCATGTTTTTATTCGAAGAAGCCCCGGGTTCGAAAGAGAACAGTTGGTAACTATTCAAGGAGAAGTGATGTATCCGGGTGAATTTGCGATAGCAGGAGCAAATGAGCGAATCTCAGATGTGATCAAAAGAGCTGGAGGCATTAATCAATATGCATATCCAAAGGGCGCAAGTTTGATCAGAAGAACTGTTTATTACAAAGGACCTACAGAAGAAGAATTAAGAGAAAAAGCCCTTTTGAATATCCGGGCTAATCTAGATCCTGAAACAAATAGAGAAGGAAATGAAGCTGAGGAGCTTCTTTTTGAAAGAATAGACGCAAAAATAGCCCAAAACGAACTAGAGAAATTGAAATTGCAGCAGGAAGAACAGAGACGTAAACTCTTCGCTATATCTCCTGCCTTTGATTCCTTAAGGCAAGATTCCACTCTTATTTCAATGCGTATGAAAGAGCAGGATTTTGTAGGGATTGACTTGCAGTACATTTTGCAACATCCAGGTTCCGAGGAAGACTTAATCTTACTGGAAGGAGATATTATCCATATACCAAAAGAGCTTCAAACTGTAAGGATGGTAGGAGAAGTACTACTACCTACCACCACTAGATTTATGTCTGGCAGTAGTCTCAAAAAATACATTTCCAAAGCTGGTGGCTTTACGGAAGATTCCAGAAGAGCTAAAACATATGTAGTATATGCAAATGGTGATGCACAAAGTACACGCAGCTTCCTTGGAATAAAGTCCTATCCTAAAATTGAACCAGGAGCAGAAATTGTAGTACCTAGAAAACCAGTGAGACAGAGATTAAATGCTGCAGGATGGATTGGCTTAGCCTCAAGTTTAGCCACGCTCGGTATCCTAATAGATCGTTTACTTCCTTAAAAAATAAAAATCATTAATACATGAAAATTGCAGTTGTAGGTACAGGCTATGTAGGCTTGGTATCAGGAGCATGTTTTGCAGATGTGGGTATTGAAGTGACCTGCGTAGACATCGATCAAAAAAAAATAGACAACCTCAAAAATGGCATAATGCCAATTTATGAGCCAGGTTTAGAAGAGGTTGTTGTCAGAAATTTCAAAAGTGGAAGACTTAAGTTCAGTACTGATTTGGGAGAAGCCATTCAAGGAGCATCTGTAGCTTTTATAGCTGTAGGAACACCTCCAGGTGAGGATGGATCTGCCGACCTGAAATATGTATTGGCTGTGGCTGATGAGATCGGTACAAAAATGACCGATTACATAGTTGTTGCCACCAAGAGTACTGTTCCAGTTACGACAGGAGAAAAAGTTCGTGCAGCGATAACTGGAGCTTTGGAAAAAAGAGGTTCTGATTTACCGTTTGCAGTAGCATCCAACCCTGAATTCTTGAAAGAAGGAGCAGCGGTGGAAGATTTCCTCAAGCCGGATAGAATCGTGATCGGAGTAGATGACGAACGTGCTGAGGAGATCATGAAGCGTCTTTATAAGCCATTCCAATTAAGTGGAGAGCGTATCATCTACATGGATATACCATCTGCAGAGATGACCAAATATGCTGCAAATGCCATGCTTGCTACCAAAATATCTTTTATGAATGATGTCGCCAACCTGTGTGAGTTAGTTGGTGCTGATGCAAACATGGTGAGAAAAGGTATTGGCTCAGATCCGAGAATCGGCAATAAATTCATCTACCCAGGTGTAGGATATGGTGGATCTTGCTTTCCAAAGGACGTAAAAGCTATCATCAAAACAGCCAAACAGTATGGCTATGACCTGAGAGTTCTTCAGGCTGTGGAAGATGTGAATGACGATCAGAAATATGTGCTCTCCAAGAAAGTAAAGGAATACTTCGGGGAGGACCTATCAGGGATGACTTTCGCCATGTGGGGCTTGAGTTTCAAGCCAAATACAGACGATATGCGTGAAGCTCCAGCTGGAGTAATTATCGATGAGTTGAGAGCTGCAGGTGCAACTGTGAAAGCATACGATCCAGTGGCTATGGAAGAAGCTAAGGAACATTACATCTTCGATAAAGTGACTTATTGCAAAGATGCTTATGAAGCTTTGGTGGATGCAGATGCACTTCTATTGGTTACCGAATGGTCTGAATTCAGAATTCCAAGTTGGGATGTAGTGGGAAGGTTATTGAAAAATAAAGTGATTTTCGACGGTAGAAATATCTATGATAAGAAATACCTGAAGACCTTAGGCTTTGAATCTTTCGGAATCGGTTCAAAGTAAAGTTATTCTACCTCCATGGGACCCATGGAGGTATACTTTTGATTAAGCCTATATATTAAATATTGAAGTTACCATGTTGCAAAAGACATATATAATCGCAGAGGCAGGAGTAAATCATAATGGTGATATTCAAATTGCTAAGGAATTAATTCAAAAAGCAAAAGAAGCTGGAGCTGATTGTGTAAAGTTTCAGACCTTCAAAGCGGAGCAAATTGTAACAAAAACATCTCCAAAAGCAAAATACCAATTAGAAGTTACTGACAAACAAGAAAGCCAGTTTGACATGTTGAAAAAGCTTGAAATGGATTTTTCTGGTTACCTGGATTTGGTTAATTATTGCAAAAAGTTAGCGATTGATTTTATGTCAACTCCATACAATAAGGAGGATGTTGATTTTTTGGAGGAGTTAGGAGTGAATTCATATAAAATAGCATCTGGTCAATTGACTGAAATTCCTTTCTTGAAGTACGTAGCAAGTAAAAATAAGCAAATCTACCTTTCTACTGGCATGGGAACGATAGGGGATGTTTTTGAGGCAGTTGAAGCCATCAGAGGTGTTGGAAATAATAAGCTAACCGTCCTGCAATGTACCACCAACTACCCATCAAGAATTGAGGATGCCAACATTTTGGCTATGAATGGTATAAAAGAAGCCTGTGATGTTGAAGTCGGATATTCAGACCATGTAGCCAATAATTTCGCTTGTTATGCTGCAGTTGCACTTGGTGCCAAAGTGATAGAAAAACACCTTACTATTGATAAAGCAATGGAAGGTCCAGATCATAGTTGCTCCCTCACTCCAATGGAATTTAAAGATATGGTGGACGGAATCAGGAATATTGAATCTGCACTAGGTAGCAAGGTAAAAAAACCATCTGCGGTGGAAATAGAGAATAGCAAAGGCATGAAAAGGGGGCTTGTTGTCTTACAGGATGTGGAGGAAGGAACCGTTCTGACTCCAGAATTGATTGGTTTTAAAAGACCTTTGAAAGGGATTCCAATAAATATGCTTGATAGGCTTATTGGAAAACCAGTATCCAAGCAAATGAAAGCGGATGAGGTACTGGATTTTGATTGCATAAGCTGGTAATGGAATTTACTCTTAAAGAGTTAGGAAATGTTTGTTTAAAACGTCTTAGATCTTTTATCCAAAACCTGGGAATATCATTAATAACTATCTATCAACAACCTTAGTTATATCCAGGGAAGCCAAAGAAATCGCCTACGAATATTATGACCTTCAGCATGGTACGTTATGGTCAAGCATCGCAGTCACTGATCAAATGAGGAGGGAAGGTTTTGGTTCTACCTTTCTAAATTATTTCTTAGAATTTGCTCAGAATTCTGATTTTAAGAAGCTGCAACTCACTCATGATAGATATAACTTGACTGTATTAAATGGAACTATGTGCCAGGGTTTTGATGTGCTGAAGGATTTAGAGAAGTCTTATCTAAGGGTTAGAAATGCATAAAAATTACTTTGTTAGCTCCTTGGCGTTTTTAGGACAGCCGGTTGATAAAATGGTTCGAATTTGCATAGAAAATCAGATCAATCTGGAATTCAGCTCCGGTATGCCTTTTATGCAAAATATGGAGGAGATTTACTTGAATGCAAAGTTGAGTAAAATGCCACATAACTATTTTCCTGCGCCAGAAACGCCTTTTGTCCTAAACTTGGGCAGTAAGGATGAGCAAATAAGGAAGAAATCAATTGAGCATTGCAAAAATGGCTTACGGCTTTCTAGCATTAGTGCATCTCCGTTTTTTGCAGCTCACGCAGGTTTTTGTATTGACCCAAACCCTGAAGAATTGGGAAGGAAGATTGCATTTTCACAAGATTTCGATGATGCTTTACACAAAAAGTTGTTCAGAGAGTCTGTGTTGGAAATTTTGGAATATGCCGATCAACTAGGAATTGATTTTCTGATAGAAAACAATGTCCTGGCACCTTTCAATTATAATGGAGTGAATCCACTGCTTTGTTGCGATTCGGGTGGAATAAATGAGTTTTTCAAGGAAATTAATCATCCCAGAATTGGTTTACTCTTGGATACAGCCCATTTAAAAGTCACAAGCAACACGCTTCAATTGGATCTTGAAGATGAATTAGACAAGATCAGGAATACTATAAAAGCTATTCACCACAGTGATAACAATGGTGAAATAGATGACAATCAGCCGCTGGGAAAAAACTACTGGTTCTTGAAACATATGAGTCATTTTAATTCACTGGTTCATGTACTTGAGGTGAAAAAACAGTCACTGGAGGAGATAAACGAACAAATTTCATTATTACAAAATTTTGGAAATTAAGGAGTTAATAATCGCGGAGAATAATTCGCTTAGGTCGGCACTTAAATCATTGGATAAAGTGGGGACTGGGGTGTTGTTTATTGTGAACAACGAATCCAAACTAGTGGGAATAATTACGGATGGAGACATAAGGAGATCCTTATTAAAGGATATTTCTTTAGAGGAGGAAATTTCCGTCATTATGAATAGAAATTTCATTTCATTACCTGTGGGGGCTTCCAACCAAGCAATTTTAGAGTCCCTCAATGATAAGATTAAAATTGTTCCACTTCTTAATAATGAAGGAACGATAGTAGATTATGCCACAAGAAATAGGCTAAGAAAGATTCCTATAGCTTCTCCTCAATTAGAAGGTAATGAATTAGCCTACGTTTCAGATTGCATAAAAACAAATTGGATTTCTTCCCAAGGTAAGTATGTCAGGGAGTTTGAATCTATTTTTTCAAATTATCATCGTGGATATCATTCTGTAGCAGTAAGTAATGGAACCGTAGCATTGCACTTGGCAATGGAGGCTCTCGGTATAGGAGTTGGTGATGAGGTAATTGTACCTGATTTAACTTTTGCAGCTTCCATAAATGCGATTATTTATACTGGAGCAACACCTGTACTGGTGGATGTTGATCCAAAATCGTGGAATTTGAATCCAGAATTGGTTCGTAGAGCTATCACCAAGAGAACAAAAGCAATCATGCCGGTGCATTTATATGGCCAACCCTGCGATATGAATAAATTGATGGAGTTGGCGAATGAATTTAATCTTAAAGTTATTGAAGATTGTGCTGAAGCACTAGGATCAAAATACCAGGGGCAACCTGTTGGTAGTTTTGGAGATGCAGCTACATTTAGTTTTTTTGGAAACAAGACAATAACTACTGGTGAAGGAGGAATGGTTCTTTTTAAAGATCAATCTGTATTTGAATTGGCCACCGTACTGCGAGATCATGGGATGAATAAAACGAGAAGGTATTGGCATGATGTAGTCGGGTATAATTACCGACTCACAAATCTTCAAGCCGCTATTGGAGTGGCCCAATTTGAAAGATTAGCGACTTTTGTGGACCGAAAAAGAGTTGCAGCAGATTCTTATAATGCTGTTTTATCAAAGAGTCCATATTTTGAAATACCCCAGAGCGAAGAGTTAAACTTTAATTCCTATTGGCTCTATACTTTCTTAATTCGGGACAATGCTCCTTTTGACCGGGATGAATTCATGGATTACATGACCAATAAATCCATTGAAACACGTCCAATATTTTATCCTTTGCATGAAATGCCTCCATATCAAGCTTATGGGGATTCAAAAGAATTGATGGTTTCTGAATCTATTTCTAGAAGAGGAGTGAGCTTACCGTCTTCGGTTAATCTTATGGAGGGAGAGTTGGAATATATCTGTCGGACTATTTCTGAATTTTTAGATGAAAAGGAGGCTATCCAAGTTTAATGTACTCAAGTAGCTATTGATGAAAATTCTTTATTTAATACCAGCAAGAGGCGGATCAAAAGGGATCCCTAAGAAAAATATTAAGGAAATAGCAGGAATACCACTTATTGGTTATACCATTAAGGCTGCAAAGGAAGTGGCTGATTCCATTGATATCTGCGTTTCTACTGATTCTGAAGAAATTGCAGAAGTTGCTGAAAGTTTTGGTGTGGAAATACCTTTTTTGAGGCCAGCAGAAATTTCTTCTGATTTTGCAACCAATGAGCAAGTTATTATGCATGCATTGGATTTTTATAGGGATAGAGGAATTAGCTATGATTTTGTTGTAGTTCTTCAGCCTACTTCTCCCTTGAGAACAGGAACACATATTCAAGAGGCTCTAACTTTGATTAAAGAAGATTCAGAGTTAATCGTTTCGGTAAAAGAAACAGATTCCAATCCCTACTACGTCTTATTTGAAGAAGATAAAAAAGGAGTCTTATGCAAAGTGAAAAATGGTGTTTTTACAAGAAGGCAAGAATGCCCAATCGTCTATGAATTGAACGGTGCTATCTATGTGATTAATGCAGCTAGGTTTAGAGAAAAAGGCTATCAAAAGCTGAATATGACCAAATACCTGATGGATAAAAGAAATTCCATTGATATCGATGATTTGATTGATTTTTCCCTTGCAGAAATACTCTTGAGTCAGAGACCTGATGCTCAAAACATTTGATTCATGAATATCTTCAAATTCATACGCCACCATTACAGAGTTTATCAAAAAAATAGAAGAATCAATTATCACACTCAGCAAGCCAAAAAAGTACTAGGTGGCTATGGTGAGGATTTGAAGGTTAATTTTAAATGTGTTTTTAATGAAAATGTTTTCTTAGGAACCAATTGTCATTTTAATGGAATTGAAATTCCAAAAGGGGGAATAGTAAAGATTGGAGATAACTTTCATTCAGGGAAATCCTGTATGATTCTGTCGAAGTACCATAATTATGAAGGAACAAGAATTCCTTACGATAATACATATATCATTAAGGATGTGACTATAGAAGATAATGTCTGGCTAGGGAATAATGTCATTGTTTTAGCAGGGGTCACTATTGGCGAGGGAGCGATTATTCAAGCAGGAGCTGTGGTAGTTAGTGATATTCCTTCCTGCGCTATTGCCGGTGGAAATCCTGCAAAAGTGTTTAAGGAAAGGGACAAAGAACATTACTTCAAACTTAAGAAAGAGGGGAGATTTCATTAAGTGCTGGTTTTCTTAAGTAGCTCACATTTTTAATATGTTCAAAAAGTTATTTAGCCATACGGTTATTTACGGTTTTGCTCCCCAGATCCCTAAAGTTGCCCAGCTTTTCATCTTACCTGTTATTACCAAAGATTTAACTGAGGTTGATTTTGGGGTAGCGGGCATACTTACAGCTTATACAAGTAGTATTGCCGTCTTGGCATTTCTGGGGCTTAGAGTGATTTTAGTAAATACATTCTACAAGTCACCAAATCAATTTAAGTGGGCCTGGAGGCAAATTTACGGCTTCCTGACGCTTTGGAATTTAGTTTATGCGCTCATTTTAGGCTTGCTGATTTATTGGATAGTTCCTGAGGAAGCGCATGAAAACCGTTGGCTGATTACGCTCATTAACGTAGCGCCTCTGGTGATATTTGGTCCAGTTGGGATCATTGGTTCAACCTATTTCCAGCTAAAACAAAAACCCTTGCAAATAGGCTTGAGGACTGCTCTATTCGGGATTTTAACTGTTTTTCTAAACCTCTATTTTATTTCTTACTTGAAATTAGGCTATATGGGCTGGTTTTGGGCAAGCCTGATCGCTACTGTTCTGTCTAATGCCTCTTATTACTATCCCGTTAATTTTAAATTTGGATTAAAGCCAATTTTCAATTTCAAATGGAGACTTATCAAGCAATCGCTTAAAGTTAGTCTGCCTACCGTACCTCACTATTACTCAAGCTATTTACTGAATTCTTCAGACAAATTGGTGATGGATGTGCTGGGAGTAGGAGTAAATAACATAGGTAAATATAATGCTGCTTATACGGTTGGAAATATATTTCAGCAATTAGGTATGGCTGCTGGATTTGCGCTAGGCCCTATGATGACTCAAAAATTCAAGGAGGGTAAAGATATAGTCGCTAGAAATTTAGTTTTCGGGTTGCAATTCGCCTTTTTCGTGTTGACTTTTTTGGTTAGTATTTGGCTGAAGGAGCTTTTTTCATTTTTACTCAAGAGTCCGGGATTAGATCAAATGTATTCCTTGGGGATTATTATCGTCATGGGATATAATTACCGACCTATGTATATGGGCTCTAGCAATAAGCTGTTCTTTGTAGAAAAAACTAATATCATTTGGAAAGTCACCTTTTTAGCAGGAATTATTAATGTCGTTCTTAATTCCATTTTTATCCCAATCTATGGGTTCGAAGTGGCTGCCTATACCACCTTTATATCCTTATTATTTATGGGCTATATAGGTTTCTTTATTCCTTCGATCAAGGCAGTAAATCCCGTTAACTACCATCCATTTTTATGGTTGTTTTTGACCATAGCACTTACAGTCGGAGCTTATTTTATCGTTGATTTTTCTATACAGGTGAAAGTAGTTATTTCTCTATCTGTTCTAGCTGTATCCATTTTACTGGGACTCTTATTCAAAAAAAGGTTTGCTTAGTGAATTTTAAAGAGAGACAGGAAATCATTAGTTTTTTTGATAGTCTCGAGGCTACATATCCTACTGAGAATTGGATAGTTGGAGGAGTTAAAGTTTGGCCAATACTTAAAACCAGCCTTTTTTTAAGGGTGTTTTGGGGAGATAAAGGATATCAAAAGCAAAATATCAATCGTTCTGAATTGGTTAATTCTTTCATTCGAAAAGCTAAAAGAATTAGATCAAAAACTTGGTTGAAAGAAGTGAAATTGACTTCGACGGATTACTTGTTTTTTAGTGGTGTTAATTTCAGGGAAAATTTTAACGGTGAATCCTTTAATAAATTTTTTGATCCTATTGGGGACAGTTTAGCTGGAAAAAATAAGAGATTCCTCTCTTTGGAATATGGGCACGAGATTCAGGGCAAAACATACAAAAACAGAGGGACAAATATTCAATTGATTTTTCGTTATTTTGAAAGTAGAGTTACTATTGAAGACATAGATTATTCCAAATGGGTCGGGTTCGAGGGATTTATATCTTTTTTGGAAAGCAAGCTTTCAAATTCAACTTTCTCCATAACCAAAGAAATCAAGGATACTTTAAAAAAGGTTCTCATTTGGAAGGCTAGTTTTGATTGGGTTTTAGATCAAACTAAACCTCGAAAGGTTTTCCTTTTATCCTATTACAATATCCCATGTTTTGGTTTATTGATCGCTGCTAGAAACCGAGGGATTGAATGTATAGATATACAACATGGTACTCAAGGTGTGTTGCACGCAGCTTATTCTGGATTTAAAGAGGATTATTCTATTCTTCCTTCTGTGTTCTGGTTGTGGGATCATAAGTCTGAAGAACAATTAAAGGAAAACTTTAATTACTCTACTTTTCAAACTACAATTGGTGGAAATCCTTGGCATAATTTTCTGAATAATACTAGCAATGAGTTGAAAGGTAACGTGCCCACCATATTGTTTACACTTCAGCCTTTGAGTCCTATTATTGATGATTATATCATTGAAACTATACTTCAAACAAAGGATGAGTTTGCATGGTTGATTCGTCTGCACCCTAGGATTGACGCAGCTTCTAAGGAGGGCTTGATTGCGAAATTAGAGTCTATGGAAATTTTCGATCAGGATTTGTGGGATTTAGCAAATGAAACTCCCTTGCCTCTATTATTGAAAGAAGTTGATCTTCATGTATCAAAGTTTTCAGGCTGTATTTCCGAAGCTGCCGACTTAGGTACATTCAGTATAATACTTGAAGAAATAGGGGAAGTCACTTATCAGCATCTGATAGATGAGCAAAAAGCAATAGGTGGGATAGAATGTAATGCTGAGCATTTATTGTCTTCGATTCGTGCTCACATCGGAAAGAAGGAAGTTGTAGATCCAGTTGATTTGGAAATGGTAATAGATCAATTATGTTGAATTTTAATTTTTCAAATAGCTGAAGATGATAATGGTTATTGCTGGGGCCGGTGGACATGCTTTGGAGGTTTATGATGAATTAAATTCTCTTGACTCAGAGCTAAAGGAACATGACATCATTTGCTTAGATAAAGACCTATCGAAATTAATTTTTAAGGGGAATATTCGCATTCTCCATACCGAAGAGGAATTAAAAAGTGAAGTTCCTGGGTCATTTCGATTTTGTTTGGGAATAGGAAGTTCTCGAATTAGAAAGAAAATAATGGAGTCTCTTGAAGAAATAGGAGGGATCTACTTCCCGATTAGATCTAAAAACGCTATCATAAGTGCTTCTTCATCTGGTTCATATGATGCTTTAAATCAATCATTTATTGGGCCAGAAGTGAAAATTGGATCGGGAACTCTTGTAAATGTAGGAGCCAAAATCCACCATGAAGTGACACTTGGGGAATTTGTGGAAATTGGACCTGGTGCGCTGGTCTTAGGTAATGCCAGCGTAGGTGATTTCACGCAAATCGGTGCAGGTGCTGTTATTCTTCCTGGCGTTCATGTGGGGGCAAATTGTAAGATTGGTGCAGGTTCTGTTGTCACAAAGAATATTGCAGATGGGAGTACTGCCTTTGGGGTACCCTGTAGAGTTAAAGCCGTATGAAGCTAAAAACTAATTCTTGTACTTAGTAAAAAGATGGATTTAAAGATTTCTGTCATTATTCCTACGTACAAAGATTGGGAAACCTTAAGTGAGTGTTTGAAGTATCTACAAAATCAAACTCTTTCCCACTCTCAATTTGAAGTTGTGATAGTCAATAATGAGCCTTCAGATTTAATGCCTCAGGGTTTTGAACTTCCTCCAAACACAAGGCTGATCACTGAATCTAGACCGGGTTCTTATGCAGCAAGAAATAAAGGAATCAATGAAACCGCTTCTGATTTTTTGGCATTTACTGATTCTGATTGCGCTCCAGCGGCAAATTGGCTGGAAAATGGTTTAAATCTTTTACTTCAAGGATTCGATATGGTCGGAGGAAGAATGGAGTTTTTCAAGCCTTCAGACGCCTCAGATTTGGCTTTCATTTATGAAAAGAAGTTTGGATTCGATCAAAAAAGAAACGTTGAAGAAAAAGGGCAAAGTGTAACTGCCAATCTTTTTTGTAAAAGAGAAGTCTTTACCCAAATCGGACCATTTTCCGAAAACCTTCTATCAGGAGGTGATTTTGAGTGGACCAAAAGAGCTACTTCTTCCGGTTTTAAAATGGCCTACGGAGAGCAAGTTGTGGTTTCCCACCCTTCAAGAAAAAATATAGCTGAATTGATCCGTAAAAAGAAAAGGACAATAGGGGGGATGTACACCAGGTTTTATAATTCCTACACCCCTAAACAAAAAGTATTTTTCGCTTTACATTTTATCAGACCTCATGTTTCTATTTTTACTTACTCTGATTTAAGTGTGTTAGAAAAAATAAAATTGTTTTTCGCAACTTGGTATGTGGAGTTTATAGGAATGAAAGAAATGTTGAAGTTGGATTTAGGGATTAAAAAAGCAGAAAGAGTATGATTATCATTTCATTTCAAAATCAAATGACTCTCGCACATTGCGGGTTTGCCTTATGAAAGAGAAAGCAACTAAGATCCTTCAAAATCATGATTTTACCATCGTAAATCTGGTCAAACTCATTCGGATGAAGCTATATCTGGTGATCGTAACAATTGTCATTTTTATGATCATAGGATTTATTTATTTTTTAACTACACCACCTTCCTTCGTCACTACTTCTGTTTTGCTTGTGGAGGCGCAGAATTCTAGCTCTCCAAGTGGACTTGGTTCTTTGGCTCAGGCAGCAGGAATTTCTGTAGGTGGAAATGATAACCAATTGGCAACTCTAGATCCTTCATTGTACCCATTGATTTTGACTAGTAAGCCTTTTTTGGAGGAATTGATGTACTCCAAATTGAAATCGGAACTATACGAAGATTCAGTTACCTATTTCAAATATATGGTGGAAACAAGACCTCAAAACAGCATTTATAAGGTTTTGAGAAGGCCATCAACACTTTACAGCGCTCCCCTCAAAGTAGATGATTCTCAGATAAAAGAGGAGATAGGAAAGAAAAGAATCCAATATGATCCTTTTGAGCAGTATGCACTTATACAAATTGGTAAGCGTATCCTGGCAAACTCGGAAGGAAGACTTTTGACGATTACTACTGAAATGCCAGAGGCAGAGCTTTCCTATGCATTTTCTCATTTGGTGGAGAACCTATTGATAGAATATGCAACCAAATATTTGTTGGAAAAACAGGAAGCTCAGGTAGAATACTTGAATGCACAGTATTTGAAAAGTGAAAAAGGCTTTAAAGACGCTCAATCTGCTTTGGCTACATTCAGAGAGAGAAACCAAGGTTTGTATTTGGAAAGTATGAAAGCCATAGAGCAAAATTTGAATGCAGAATATAACCTGAAGTTTGAGCTATTTCGAACCATAGCTCAGGAACTGGAATTGGCTAAAATCAAATTGAATAGTCAAAAGCCAATTTTCTCATCTATAGAACCTGCATATATAGCTAACAGCCCAAGTTCCCCAAAACTTTACCTGAATTTAGGATTTGCAATAGCTTTAGGTTTTGTGTTTGGTCTTATTTTGATTTTCGCTGTTTATGCGCGTGAATATTTTCTAATTCATCAAGGAGAAAATTCCTAAATTGAAAATATCAGTCATCATTCCGTGTTTTAACAACGCGGATCATATTGAAGAGACGCTATCTTCTGTTCAATATCAAACTTTTCCTGAATGGGAATGCATGATAGTGGATGATGGGTCCACGGATAACTCAAAAGCTATAATTAATTCATTTTGTGAATCTGACGAGCGTTTTCGCTATTTGGAAAGACCGGCTGATCTCCTCAAAGGCGCCAATTCATGTAGAAATTACGGGGTTAAGGAATGCTCCGGTACACATATAATTTTCTTAGATGCAGATGATCTCCTATCTACCGACTGTCTTGAAATAAGAAACAGCACTAAGCGGGATGAAGATCTTTTAATTTTTTCCACAGCTCATTTCACAGAGTCTATTAAAGAAGCCACGCCATTTATCAGTGGCTTAAACTTAAATCTGTCTCCAATTAACTATAGAGATATGTTTTTGGGGTATTGGATTCCTTGGCATATCAGCAGTGGGCTTTGGGAAAGAAGCTTTTTTGAAAAAATTGGAGGTTTCGACATTTCGCAGCAAAGGTTCCAAGATGTTGAGCTACATGCTAGAGCATTAAGTAGTTCTATTTTAAAGTTCAAAATTGACTTTTCCCATGGATATTCATCCTATTATAGGAAGTCCTCATTTCACACTAAAATTGGTCTGGAAAAGCGACGATTTATTTTAGATCAAGGATTCCTTTACGCCAAGAAATTGAAATCATTTTTGAAGCCCCAAGATTTTATAAAGTCGGAGGGGCTTTTTATTTACCTACTTTTCAGATTTGAAGAAGTATTTACCCTGGCAGATGTAAAGGAAGTGAAGCGATTGTTTCAAACGGATGCAGAAGAAAATGGGGAATCTTATCTGAAGGGCGATTTGGCTGTTATGGTGACTATTTTTGATAAAATACTTTCAGTACCAAATCGATTCAGAAAATATTTGAGTTACATACTATACCGGAAGTTTAGGTTCACCCAATCAAAGAGGCTAAATAGTTGAAAGCGTATTATCAAAATATTGAATTCTGGGACCTGATCACTCTTCCGTTCTATTTCATACTGCTGTATTTTTTGTTGACAGCTTTCGCAAAGAGCATTTTATTGAAAGACAATAAGTTTATCAATGTATATTTTCTGGGGCTATTACTTTTCTATTTGGCAATTGGCTTAATAGATTTCAAAATCAAACTCATTCCCTTCTTTCCTGACACCAAACTATTTACGGCTATTCTGGAGACTGGAAGAACTCCCGATAATCAATCCATAGGCGTGAAAATCGGCTATAAGTTTCTGGCAATTCCGATTTATAATCTTTCGCTTAGGTCAATTTTCAACTATTTCTTATTCAATGTCTTTTTCTTCCAATTGGGTTTGATCTTTCTCGCCGGTGCATTTAATCGCACCTATGAACTAAAGGATGTTCTAGTGCAGCGCTTCTTTTTGGTACTTGCTGCTCTAGCTCCTTCTATTGTGGTATATTCCTTCACTCCATTGCGTGAGAGTTACTTTGTGTTGGCCTTAGGATTGTTCTTTTATGGGCTTTCACGCAAGAGTACTTTGAATATTTTCCTAGTCTTAGGTATTGTTCTTGCCGGTATTCTCAGAGTTCAGTTACTGCTTTATTTTTTCATTATCATAGGATTGAATTATTTGAGTCAATTGAAATTGAGTAGAAAAGCACTGATTACACTCACCGTAATTTTATTTCCTGTTGTTTTTGTTGGGTTAAATGCGATTTCAAAAGCCATTTTGAATATCGCAATTACTCCTAAGAGTCTTGCACTGTTCAGAAATCTTCAGCGTCTGGAATACTTCGAAAGTGGTGTGACCTATCCAGAGGTGTTTTGGAGCAATTGGTTTGACCTGATACTCGGTTTTCCAGGCCTGTTTTTCCAGTTTCTCTTAGCGCCTTTTCCGGTCCTTATCTTCATACCATTTTGGACTAAAATCGCGTATTTTGCCGATGGACTATATCTTTTGGCTATACTTTTCCTAAGTGTATTATTTGTGCGGCACTGGAAAAACTATGGTATTTGGTTCCTTTACATTGGTATTTACCTAGCGATGTCTGCCTTTTTTGAATTTCACCTACTTGGGGCTGTGAGGCACAGGTTGCCTGCGACTTTGCTGTTTCTGGGTATAGCGGCCAGCTCTTTGGCCTATTATCTACCAAAATATAAATGGATTTTCAAATATTAATTTCTACCATGAATGAAGACCCAACTTCATTCCGGGATTTGAATATTCCCGCCTTGGTTATTTCTCAGAATGCTGCTGGACATAGGGAGTCTGGTACTGATTTTCAGTTTTTTTCCTTCAATGAGCGTGGGCTTTCGAAAAGTAGAAATCGTGCAATAGAGCATTCTACTGCTGATATCGCGTTGATTGCTGATGATGATGTCGTATTTACTGATGACCTGCAGAGCAAGATAAAAGCTGGGTTTGCAAAGTTTCCAGATGCAGATATTCTTACTTTTAAAATACTAACCCCTTCAGGTCAGCCGTATAAGAACTATGCTAATAATGCGTTTAAGCATGATCGAAGTAGTATTTACAAAGTGTCTTCGGTAGAAATGGTAGTGAAGGTTTCCAAACTTAAAGAAGCTGGGCTTAAATTTGATGAAAGATTTGGCCTGGGAACAAGCTACCCAAGTGGCGAGGAAATGATTTTTCTAAATGATGCACTTAATAAAGGACTCAACATTTATTTCATACCAGAATATATTGTCTCACATCCTTTAGAAAGCTCAGGGAAAATTTTAGATGATAAATACTTCCGAAGTAAAGGTGCTTTGATTCGTAGATTATACGGAAAATCTCCACAACTTTGGCTAGGAGTTGCGTTTATGGTAAAGCAACTATTGAAACCTAATAAATCCATTTCAGTGATTCACTCCGTAAAAGAAAGTATTAAAGGCTTTAATTCCATCTCAAATCTTTGATGCTCGTTTCAATAATTACACCTGTACATAATGCCTATTCTCATATAGAGGAAACGATTCAATCTGTTTTGAATCAAACCTTTACAGATTGGGAATTGATACTTATTGATGACTATTCTTCAGATAAGGGAATTCATATTTTGAATAAATATGAAAAGCGTGATCCCAGAATTCATCTGTATGAAAACCCCCATAATCTTGGAGCTGCGCTAAGCCGAAACAAGGGAATTGAAATGGCTCAGGGAAGATTTATTGCTTTCTTGGATAGTGATGATCTCTGGGAGCCAAATAAGCTTGAGGTCCAATTGAAATTCATGCTGGACAATAACCATGCGTTTACATTTTCAGGGTATCATAAATTCAGGGGAAATGATGTGGTGGGTATTCACAAAGTCCCAGCTAAAGTTAGTCATGAGGAACTCCTGAAAACATGCTCCATTGGCTGCCTTACCGCAATGTATGATACTGCTCAATTGGGTAAGGCTTACATGCCTGTGATCTCCAGAAGGCAAGATTTTGCACTTTGGCTGAAAATCCTCAAGGAAATTCCATATGCCTACGGGATCAATCAACCCCTAGCAAGATATAGGTTACGTGACGATTCTATTTCTGGAAATAAATTTCGCGCAGCTAAATATCAATGGAGAGTGTACCGGGAGTTTGAGCATCTTAATCTCTTTCAGGCCTGCTACTATTTCTCACACTATGCAATATTCGGAGTACTGAAGACCTATTTCCATAAAGCCAAAAAGTAGTTTTGACTTCAAATTCAATATCAGTAATTATTCCTGTTTTCAAGGACTGGACCCGTTTAAAGCTATGTCTTAATGCCTTGAATACACAATTAAGTTCAACTTGCTCCTTTGAAGTACTGGTGGTGAATAACGATCCTTCAGATGAGTACATTCCTTCAGAAACGTATTCCTTTCCAATTAAATACTTGAAGCAAACTATCCCAGGATCCTATTCAGCAAGAAATAAAGGACTTTCTCAGGCCTCTGGTGATGCTTATCTATTTACTGACTCGGATTGCATCCCTGCGCATGACTGGATTTATCAGGCGAGCAGACTTCTCGAGGAAGGAGTTGCTGATCTTTTTGCAGGCTCAATTGAGCTTTTTTCTCATTTGGATAACAAATATGTCCGCCTTGAAAAGGCTTTTGCTTTTCCCAACGCTATGTATGTCTCCAAATATAATTTCGGGGTAACTGCAAATCTTCTTGTCAGGAAGGAAGTTGTAGCACGTGTTGGAGGGTTTAATGCGAACCTTTTTACTGGAGGTGATTCTGAGTTTTGTAACCGTGCTGTTGATGCTGGATTTAAAATTCAATATAGCCCCGAATTAAAAATAGGCCACCCTGCTAGATCGAGTTGGAAGGAGCTACGTGTTCGTGCCATTCGCTTTGGCGGACGCCTGCCAAAAGATCAAAGCAAGCTTCTAATTACAGCGAAACTTCTTGGCAAATTTAGAATTCAATGGAAAGATATTGTCGAGATTTTTAGTCTTCCTGATGTGAGTATAGCTGAAAAATTGAAATTCTTTGGAATTAGACAAAACCTAAGATGGGTCGAAGCCATAGAGTCATTTAGTGTATTTATGGGTAAAAAACCCGGCAGAAAATGATTCAGGCTATTAAATCAAACTCATACTATAGACAATTGAAATTTTGGAGTAGCTACCTGCTTCTTGTTTTTCTAAGTCTGGTTTCCCAAGCAGCTTTTAGTCAAATTCTTAATGCTGATACACCTGTTTTAGAAGAGTTCTTGAGAAGGAAGCAGCTTCTTGAACAATTTGATTCTGCCTATTCTTTTCAATTAAGACCTTATTCTTTTTCTCCAAGAGATTCCACCCCTGCTGTCAGGGAAGTGATACATTTCCTAGCCGGCACTAAGGTCCCAAAAAAGAAGAATGTACAATTCAGTATGCTTCCTATACTTTTTGGTACAGAGGTGAACACGAAAAGACCATACGGCTGGGGAAACAAACTGATGGTTCCGAATGTGGGGATTCAAACCACTTTAAGCACAGGATTCTACGCCAGGTTTCACCTGCTAGAAGTGCAATTCCAGCCTGAATATTTATTCGCTCAGAACAAGCCCTATCAAGGATTTGGCGAGGATTTTACTTCCAGAGAGATCAGTGCTAGATTTTTCTATTGGAACAATGGTGATAACCCTGAGCGATTTGGGCCAGCAGCTATTTCTAAGTTTTGGTGGGGTCAGTCAAGTGTAAATATTGTAGCTGGCCCTATAGCATTAGGCGTTTCTACCCAGAATATTTGGTGGGGACCTGGGCAGTTTAATTCTTTGGTTTTTAGTGATAATGCTCAGGGATTTCCACATTTGAGTCTTGCTACCAGAAGGCCTCTAAAGACTTTTCTGGGGAACTTCGAGGGGCAAATTATCATGGGAAGACTTGAAAATAGTGGCCTAGCCCCAAGTCAAATCCCAAGTCAAAATGACGCTCGTTTCAGAAAGTTTGATGGCGACTGGCGCTATTTAAATGGTTTCAATTTGACGTATAGCCCTTCATTTATTCCACATCTATTTGTAGGATTAAACAGAACTTTTCAGCAATACAGCAAGTACAAAGGCAACAGATTTGTTGATTGGTTCCCGATTTTTGAGGGATTTCAAAAAGAGCAGTTTTTTTCAAATGGGAATTCAGTAATCTATGATAGCAATGGACTGGATCAGCAGGTGTCATTGTTTTTTAGACTTCTTGTTCCGAAAGGAAACTTCGAACTATATGGAGAGTACGGTCGACGTGATCATGCTTTAAACTGGCGTGAATTCATATTGAACCCCGAACATGCAAGAGCCTATTTAGTTGGCTTCCAAAAGTTGTTTCCTATTGGCCCTCAAAACACATTCATACAGGTTCGCAGCGAAATGACTCACCAGCAAGAATCGGTAAATAGGTATATCCGATATCCGGGACTAATCGGCAATCAAACTTGGCATACGCATGGGCTGGCGAGAGGATTTGTCAATTATGGCGAAACGCTTGGAGTAGGCTCTGGGGTAGGTTCCAACGTTCAGACCTTAGAAGTATCACATGTTTCTGGCTTCAATAAAAGAGGAATTCTAATCGAAAGACTAGAAAATAATCAGGATTTTCATTCAAGAGCATTTTTTAGAAATCCAGAAAAGGAATCCTGGATTGATCTGAGCTTAGGACTTCTATGGGATCAGAAGTGGGATAACCTGATACTTCGTGGAAAAGCTCAGTTTATAAAGAGCTACAATTACCAATGGGAAAACGAAGGGATAAGTACCGGAGATTACCCCTCAGGATATAATCCTTTGTCATTTTACGGTAGTTTTAATTTGATCTATAGAATCGGTCAAACTAAATAACTTGCTGTTTGAAATCCCTCTAATTCTGTTAGTTTTGCATCAAGTTTCTAATGAGTAACTTTGGTACTCATTTGACTTGAGAATGAAGGTTAGGGACTAAGTAAAGAGTTTTTTTATAGCTGAATTCATAAGTTTTTAAAGGGTTAGCGCATATCCTTTGAATAAGGCTAAGTTCTGGGACTGAAAGGGCGAAGCTGTCCAAAATTTGAATATTCTATCAAGGAATCACACTTGGATGGTTTCTCAGGAAAAAAAGCGACAATGAATAAAGATTTGAAGGATGTGAAAATTGCTGTGATAGGCTTAGGATATGTAGGCCTGCCACTTGCTGTTGAGTTTGCCAAAAAATACCCAACAGTGGGTTTTGACATCGACACAAAAAGGGTAGGGGAGTTAAATGCCGGAAAAGATAATACCCTTGAAGTAGAAGACGATTTACTGAAAGAAGTATTGGTAAATGAGTTCTCTGAAGCAGGTATTGTTGGTTTGCTTCCTACAAATGAATCTCAGAAACTAGCAGATTGCACCGTTTTTATTGTAACAGTACCTACACCTACTGATAAGCATAATCGTCCTGTTCTCACTCCTATGTTAAAGGCCTCCGAGAATATTGGACGCTACTTAAAAAAAGGAGATGTGGTCATCTACGAATCCACAGTTTATCCAGGAGTCACCGAAGATGAATGTGTGCCTATCTTGGAAAAAGTATCTGGACTAAAATATAACGAGGACTTCTTTGCAGGCTACTCACCAGAGCGTATCAACCCTGGTGACAAGGAGCATACCGTTGCAAAAATCTTAAAAGTCACCTCTGGTTCCACTCCTGAAATCGCTGAATTTGTAGATCAATTGTATCGTACCGTAATAACAGCCGGAACCCACAAAGCCTCTTCAATAAAAGTAGCAGAAGCTGCGAAGGTCATTGAGAATTCTCAGCGGGATATAAACATTGCTTTTGTAAATGAGCTCTCTAAAATTTTCAACTTACTTGGAATAGATACCAATGAGGTGCTGGAAGCAGCGGGGACCAAGTGGAATTTCTTGAAATTCAAGCCTGGGTTAGTTGGAGGACATTGTATCGGTGTTGATCCATTTTATTTGGCACAAAAGGCTCAGGAAATGGGCTATCACCCTGAAATCATTTTGGCAGGACGCAGACTCAATGATAGCATGGGTAAGCACGTAGCAACTGAAGTGATCAAACTAATGATGCGAAAGGATTTGAAAGTAATAGATTCTAAGGTGCTTATCCTCGGTTTTACTTTCAAAGAGGATTGCCCAGATGTCCGCAACACCCGTGTGATAGATATTTACAAAGAGCTGAAATCTTTCGATATGGATGTGGACGTGTATGATCCATGGGCTAATCCCGCTGAAGTGAAGGATGAATATGGAATTGATATTATAGCGGGAAATGACGCTCCTGACTTAACGCAATTTTCTGCGGTTATTTTGGCAGTTTCACATAAGAAATTTGCAAACCTAGCAATAGAGAAATCAAATACAAGAGTTGTCTTTGATGTGAAAGGATTCTTGGATAAGAGCCTAGTTGATGCAAGATTATAATTCATCAAAAATTTTTAGATCAAAATTTATACTAATTTAGCCGAAATTTAAACCAAGCATATTCATGAATTCATTGAGAATCCTTCAATTTTTTCTATTAATTTTCATATTTTCTTCTTGTGTATCCAATAAAAAGATTGTTTACATGCAGGAATTGGAGAATAGCAATCCTAACGTTTATTCAAGCGAAAGGTATGGCTATAATGAAGAGAAGTATAGATTTCAAAGCTTTGATATAGTTGAAATAAATATTAAAACTACCAGCCCTGAACTTAATGAGATTTTTAGTATTATTTCTGGGGATCAGGCAAATACCAATATGAATATGGGGCCTAACGGTGGGGATATTTTCTTTATGAACGGCTACACATTGGATGAAGAAGGAATGGTTGAAGTCCCTTTGTTAGGAGAAATAAAACTTATTGGACTTACTACTGAGGAGGCTAAAGCTTTAATTGAAGAGAAAGTTCAAGTTTATGTTCCAGATGATGGGTTTTTCGTCAGAATACGACTAGGAGGTATCAGATTTAGTGCCTTAGGTGAATTTAATGCCCCTGGGAAGCAAACCGTGTTACAAAGTAGAGTTACAATTTTTGAAGCATTGGCGGCAGCAGGTGATTTGACTACCATTGCAAAACGTGATGAAATTGTGTTACTCCGCCAATATCCAGATGGAAGTCAAATTCACAAAATTAACCTTAATGATAGAAACCTGCTTGCTTCAGAATTTTACTTTTTAAAAACGAATGATGTCTTGTATGCTGAGCCTTTAAAAGTTAGAGAGCTAGGTGCCGGAACTAATTTCATACAGACATTAGCCTTAATTACCTCAACAGTATCTACTATCGCCCTTATTTTGACTATTGTCAGATAATTTCCACTATATATGAATTTTGAAAGTAACGAGAATGACTTTGTAGTCGAAGATTCAGGCTTTGAGCTGAATGCTATTTTTAATAAGCTAAAACAGAGATGGTTAATTATCTTGATTTCTGTTTTAATGTGCTTGGCACTTGGTTTTCTATACACTAAGACCTCCGAACCTCTATTCAAGGTAGAGTCTATGTTTTTCATTAAAGAAAAGGAAAACCCTCTTGCATTTTTTGGTTCACCATCCATCATTGAAAGCTCCAGTATGGGGCTCCAAAATGAAACCATTATCTTGAAATCAAGGCCAGTAGCCCTCGAAGTGCTTAGGGAACTTGACTTTCAAGTTGAGTATTTTAAAGAGGGAACTTTTGTAGATACCGAAATATATCAAAGCACACCAGTAATAGTGGAGGTCAATTGGAAAAGTCCACAAACAATTGACGGGTATCTGAAAATTGAATGGGAAAATGAAACTGATTACACTCTATCCTTTGTGGATGAAGGATATAATAAGTTGCTTCCAGATGGAAGTAGGGTGCCCTTTGAGTTGAAGCCAGAACCCATAAAGTCAAAATTTAATGATCAACTCACTAATAATGAGTTGGATATAAAAGTTTTAAAAGTTTCGTCAGATAAATCGGGGAGTATTTTAATCAAGTTGAGGGACCTTAATTCTTTGGCCAATAGATATTCTAGTTCCTTGAATATTGAGCCGGTTGAGAGGGGAGCCTCTATCATGTTGGTGTCGGTTACTAGTTCAAACTTGCAAAAGGGTGAGGTATATCTCAATACGTTGATGAAGATATTCCTTCAAATGGAGCTGGATCAAAAAAATCAATCCGCAAGTAAAACAGTGAACTTTATTGATTCACAAGTTGCAGGCGTTGCAGATTCTTTGCGCTATTTTGAGAATCAATTGGAAGATTTTAGATCGTCTAATAAAATTTATAACCTGAGTTCTGAGAGTTCTTCTGTGTATGATCAAATGATGGAGTATCAAACTCAATTAGCTCAGGAAGAATTTAAAAGAACCTATTATCAAAGTCTTAAGGATTACCTTGCAAACGAAAGTTATCAAGATGTAATTGTTCCCTCTGGATTGGGAATAGAAGATCCCTTACTTAATGGTTTGATCGAAAATCTACTCCAATTGCAAGCGGATAAATCAAGGATGCTAGCCAGCCAGACTGAAGCTGCCCCAGCAGTAATAGAAACCAATCGGAAAATAGCAGATCTTAATCGTTCCATTCGTGAGAACCTAACAAATATAGACCGTAATTCTATATTGCTTATCCAGGATTTGAGAAGTAGGATCACTGAGATTGAAAAGTCTTTTACAAACCTTCCTAAGACAGAGCAAAACCTTATTAGAATTCAGCGAGAGTTTTCCTTAAGTGAGAATATTTACAATTATTTAATGGAAAGAAGGGCTGAAGCGGCAATTTCCAAAGCTTCAAATGAGGCTAACAATAAAATTGTGGAACCTGCAAAAGGTGGCTTCCAAATCAGCCCTACTCCACTTAAAAATTACTTGATCGCATTTCTAATTGGATTATTTCTTCCGGTTACTTTTGTAGTCGTTAGGGAGCTTTTTAGAACAAAAATTGAGGATGTCCAATATCTCGAAAACAAACTTAAAATCCCTTTGCTTGGTACTATTCTCCAGAATAAAAAAAGCGATAGTAATCTTGTGGTTTTTGATCATAAAAAGTCTGGTATCTCTGAATCTTTCCGATCATTACGGGCAAATTTGAAATTCATTCTACCGAAGGATAAACAAATTACCTTTTTGGTTACTTCTACTATCTCGGGCGAAGGAAAGACCTTTTGTGCCATGAATCTTGCTTCGGCTTATAGTCTTACAGGTAAAAAGACAGTTCTGGTTGGATGTGATATGAGGAAGCCCAAAATCTTTGCAAATTTTGATTTAACAAACGATAAAGGTTTATCCACCTTCCTTAGTGGTCAAGAAATGGATTATGAAAAAATAATTTCTAAAACAAAATATGCCAACCTTGACGTCATAGTGGCTGGTCCTACCCCCCCTAATCCCGCGGAATTACTTTTTGATGCAAGGTTTGAACAGTTGCTTAAATCCTTAAAAGGTATCTATGATGTAGTCGTACTTGATACACCACCTGTTGGTTTGGTTAGTGAAACCTTGGATCTACTCACGTTGGTGGATTGCAGCTTATTTGTTTTTAGACAAAATTATAGTCAGAGAACATTTATTGATGCAGTAAATGGCTTAAAGACAAATAAAGGCATTAAAAACATATTTGGAGTGTTTAACGGTGTAGTTGATTCTAAAAAGGTGGCTTACGGATATGGTTATTCTTATGGCTATGGCTATGGGTACTACGACGACGACAAAAAATAAATACCTTATCTAACAAAAAGTGGTTTGAATTTCAAACCCTTTTTTTATTCAAAATTTATGTTTCTAAAAGGAATTATTGAGAAAAACTTCAAGTATTTCTTTTTCTTCTTTTCCTATCTCAAACACAAAATTTTTGTCCTAGTCCTGCTGAGTCTCTTAGTAGGATTATTGGACGGTTTTGGACTTGCCCTATTCATTCCTCTATTTCAAGTAGCCGTAGACGATTCTTCTCAAGGAACTAAACCTGAGTTAGGAGAGCTGGACTTCCTTCTTGATTTTATGAATTCAATCGGATTCAACTTGAATGTTGGAAATATTCTGATATTCATGACGATCCTGTTTTTAGTAAAGGGGATTTTTAAGTTTTTTGATAGTTACTATAAAGTTTCTCTACAGATCTTCTTTGTTAAAAAGCTAAGGTTTCAAATGCTTAATGGCATGGAGGAAGTTAGTTATCAGAATTTTGTGGGAATGGATGCAGGTAGAATTCAAAACACTTTATCCGCTGAAGTTTATAAAGTAACTGCCTCATTTATAAGTTACTTCAATACCCTTCAATATGCAGTTTTATTAGTTGTGTATATGGGGTTGGCCTTTGTGTCGAATTGGCAATTCGCCATATTAGTAAGTATAGGAGGGTTTATTTCAAATGTTTTTTTTAAAATGCTTTTCAGAAAAACTGAAATAGCGTCTATCAATATTTCAAGTAAAGGACATGTTTTCCAGTCTTTTTTAATTCAAGCAGTTCAACATTTTAAATACTTAAAGGCTACATCTTACTTTAATAATTATAAGAAAAAGCTCACACAGCAGATAGTTGAGATCGAAAATCTTCAGAAGCGGATTGGGTTTTATAATTCACTTTTGAATGGATTAAGGGAGCCTATTATTTTGATAATAGTGGTTCTTGTAATACTGATTCAAGTGAGCTTGCTCGGTGGTGCATTGTCTAGTATTCTTTTAAGCTTAATGTTCTTCTATAGAGCATTGAATTACGTAATTAGCGTTCAGTCCAGCTGGCAAACATTTATTTCACAATTTGGTGGAATTGTTTCATCAACTGAAATTATTCAAATGTTTGAAGAAGGAGTTGAAATCAACGATGGTCAACAAGCCTTTGGGTCCTTGGAACATATTTCTCTTGAAAAAATAGGCTTTGGCTTTAAGGATGGGCATCAAATTTTGGAAGATGTAGATCTGAAAATCAAGAAAAACCAAACGATTGCCTTTGTAGGACCAAGTGGAAGTGGGAAAACAACATTGGTGAATTTGATTGTAGGTTTATTTAATCCCAATCAAGGAAAAATCTATGTTAATGGTATGGAAAGGACCAACATCAACATATTGGAACTCCGATCCAAAGTAGGATATATCACCCAAGAACCAGTGATATTCAATGATTCTGTTTTTAATAATGTTACTTTTTGGTCTCCTAAAACAAAGGGAAATTTAGACCGTTTTTGGAAAGCTATCGACATGGCTAACCTTACGGAATTTGTAATTGGACTAAAAGGACAGGAAGAAATGGTTCTCGGAGACAATGGAGTCAAAGCCTCTGGTGGCCAAAAACAACGTATTTCTATAGCTAGGGAATTGTTCAAAGAAGTTGAAATAATTGTCTTTGATGAAGCTACCTCTGCCTTGGACTCAGATTCAGAAAAAATTATTCAAGAAAATATTAATTCTCTTCAAGGAAAGTATACCATTATCCTAATAGCACATAGATTGAGTACTATCAAAAACGTAGATATGATTTATTTGGTAGATCAAGGTAATATCAAAGCTTCCGGAGATTTTGAACAGCTATTTTCTTCTGACTCTAATTTCAGAAGAATGGTACAATTGCAAGAATTCTAATGCCTAATAAGAAAGTCCTTCTTGTGGGGCCTTTGAATAAGGATGCTGTAGGTGGAAGATTAGAAGAAATGAAAGTTTGGGCGAGGTCTTTGGAAGATCATGGAGCCCATGTTGAAGTTTTTACCAGATTTAATTCAGGTCCTTTTTTTGGAAATATTCCAGTTTGGGAGTCTGCTCATCTTGTTTTTGGAAAGAGGCTTTTCCGAAATAGTTTTATCAAAAAAACGTTACTGAGAATTTGGGGTTCTTCCATCCTCAAAACTAAAAGAGACGCTATTTTTACCACTAACGTTTGGAGTAGATTTGTTAGCGACTTTGATTGCGTCATCCTATTTATCACTGATACCTCTTTAGAAAGGTCCATATTTGAATTACCATTAAATGTTCCTGTTTTCATCCGTTACACAGGGTTATTGAGAAGCTTTGAGTCCCTATTGAGAGATGGCGCTAAGCTAGATGGATTTAATAGAGCTTATATTTTTCATGATAAAAATCTACTTAAGGAGTTTAAACCTTCTCTTCCTTTCCACTTTATAGATCAAACTGCAATTCAGGAAAAGAAATTACTTTCAATACCTATCAGGCCACAATGCAAGATATTTGCGATGATAGGGCTGTTTATGGAGGTGAAACAAGTAGAACAAGTAATTGAAACATTTATTGAATTCCCAGATCTTAAGCTTTTGCTATTCGGTAAAGGAGAACTTGAATCTTCCTATAGTCAATTAATCGAAACTAATAAGTTAGATAACGTAGAGTTACGTGGCTTTTTCCCAGCGGATGAGATGGATAAAATGTTTCAGGAGTTTGATGCATTAATTATCAACTCCTCAGAAGAAACTGGGCCTATGACAGGGGTAGAAGCGATGGCGGCCGGTAAACTCATTATATCCTCTTCAGTGGGTGCTATGCCGGGTAGATTGGATAACACTAAATTTATCACAGGAAAATCAAACACGCTGAGCTCAGTGTTGACTGAAATTGGAGAATTATCTACAGAGGACATTAGTGCGGAGAAACACCGCCTTCGCAAGAAGTATTTGAAAAATTGTTCCAATGAAGCAATTTCTAGAAAAATTGCAGATCTAATTTTAGAGGAAAATACAATATGAGAGTAGGTAGTAATCCCTCAAAGACCAATTTTACGATAGAGATAGACTCTACACACAGAGTGATATTGTCTGTTTATATTCCGAATTTGGAAGAGGCATATTTCAAGGATTCTCAAACGATTTTTAAATATTGCATTGAATCTCTAGTTAATACTGTCCACTCAAAAACCAGAATTTCAATCGTAATCAATGGATGTTGTCAGGAAATTTCAGACATGATTTATGATTACCAGAAAAAGTACCCAATCATCGATCAAATTTTTTACACAAAAGAAAATCTAGGAAAGATTAATGCGATTTATTCCATTGTGAAAAGTAACCTAGAACCCCTATTGACAATTTCTGATGCAGATGTCATGTTTCTTCCGAATTGGCAAAAAGAAGTCGAGACAGTTTTTGTAGATTTTCCTGAAGCGGGCATGGTTTCCCCAGTTCCTAGTAGCAAAGGATTTCTCTTTAGTACTGCTTCTACTCTATACTATGGACTTTTTAAAGGGAAGATTAAATTTCAAAAGGTAAAAGATCCAGAAGGCCTGATTAATTTCCAAAAGAGTGTAGGGTCTAATTTGTATCAGAAAATTCATTTAGAGAAATACCTAGTCGTTTCAAACGGAGTTGCAGAAGCGGTAGTTGGTTGTGGTCATTTTGTTGCTACGTTTAGAAAGCAGGTTTTCGAGGCTGCACCTACTAAGGTTTGCAAATTTAGGGTTCAAAATAATAGTGAGGAAGATTATTTGGATGATCCTAATGATATGTCTGGCTTTTTGAGGTTAGCTACGCTGGGGAATTTTGCCTATCACATGGGTAACAGCCCTCATCCTTGGATGGAAGAAAAATTACAGGAAACCCTAATCGATACCTCCATAACTACTCCCTTAGAAATTCCAGACCCTATATCATTTTCAAAGAGTCAATATAAAATAGGTAAGTTTCTAAGCCGCCTTTTATTCCATAAGTTCAGAAGACAGTTTTTTAGCCATCTGGGTGTCAATGAGCCGTATTAAAATATGAGTTTTAAAAGTAGATTAATTCAGAAAATTCAATTTTGGGTTAAACCCTACCTGACTTATAAAAACAAGGTGCTAGTTTCATTTTGGGCAACAGGAGCACATCACGTGAAGTTTGAAGGAAGTACTATTGTCCCTGAATACTGTGCGTTTTCAGATGCTACAGAAATTGGCTTTAGGACTACCTTAGGTACTAATAATTATTTTGGTGGCAAAGTGATTATTGGTAAGTACTGTCAGTTAGGAAGAGATGTCGCATTCCATCCCACGAACCACCCAATGAGCTACCTGACAACCTACATTAATAACCACCTTTATAATGGAGAACTAAAATCACTTAAGACTGAGAAGCCCATTATACTTGGCAATGATATTTGGGTAGGTCATGGTGTAATTGTTTTGGCAGGTGTATCTGTGGGGGATGGGGCAATTCTAGCTGCAGGTTCGGTCGTGACTAAAGATGTGGAACCTTACACTATTGTAGCAGGAAATCCTGCAAAGCCAATTCGAAAACGTTTTTCAGAGGAACTCATTCAAGAATTGCTTAATCTGAAATGGTGGGATAAATCTGATGAAGAACTTGAAAAGTTAAAACCACTCTTTTTTGTTGACCTTCACGAGCATAGTTCACTTCACCCCATTTTATCAAAAATTCTAAAACATTAATTTCCCAAAACGACAAATGAAAGTCTGTTTATTGATTCCTGATGGAATTGGTATCAGGAATTATTTATATTCTGATATTATACCTTTACTCCGTGAATCCAAATTCGAAGTTGCTGTATGGCATTCCTTGGATCCTGCAGTCATGAAGGAAGCAGAACGTATAAATCCCCAAGTAAACTTTGAAAATCACACCTTCAACTTTTATAAGGAAGACCCTTTACCAAGATTCTTAAGGGATTGTGTTGGATATGCCCGATTAAAAGTAAACGCTAATCTTGAAAGCAATCCTACTATTCTAGATAACTGGCTGCCGAAAAAGAATTTAAAGGGAAAACTCTCCAATTACCTTGCTGAAATAGTAGGAGGTACCTTCACGACTTTGGATAAAATATCAAAGGTCGATGCGATTATTCAACATCAGCATAGAAAATCAGCTGCATACAGAAAGTATAAAGCCGACCTAAAGAAAATTAATCCTGATATTTTATTTTGCACGCATCAACGCGAACCAAATGCAGGCGTAGCAATGCTTGCGGCTCAGGATTTAGGAATAAGAACCGTAGCCGCAATTTTTTCTTGGGATAATCTTCCCAAAGGTCGGCTGCCTATGAGGGCAAGCGATTACATGGTTTGGTCAGAATATATGGAGGAGGAGTTGCTGAAGTATTTTCCAGACATTGAAAAAAAGAATATAAAGATAGTAGGAACTCCTCAGTTTGATTTTTATTCAAATGAGAAGCTGATTAAATCCAGAGAGGAATTTGCAATTGAAAATGGTCTTGACCCTCAAAAAAGATGGATATGCTTTTCTGGCGATGATTCATTGACCTCTCCTCATGATCCTATTTACCTCAGTGATTTAGGAAAAGCTTTACAAAACGAATCGGATATTGAAGTGCTTTTTAGACCAGTACCCGTCGAAGGATTTGAACGATACCAATCAGTTTTAAAGAAGTTTCCCTTCATAAAAACTCTTGTGCCGAAGTGGAGAAAAGGGGAGCTTTGGAGTAAGTTTTTTCCTTATCCAGAGGATATTGCAGTCTTAGTCAATTTAGCATATCACAGTGATACCGTAGTAAACGTAGGTTCCACTATGGCACTTGACTTTGCCCAATTTAATAAGCCTGGAGTTTATGTAAACTATGAGGTAATGCCGGATCATCCCTGGTCCATTAAAAGAGTCTATCAGTTTCAACATTTTCGAACATTCGAAGATTTGGATGCTGTAGGCTGGATACGTTCTGCGGATGATATTCTGCCTACCATAAGAAGAGCAATCGACTGTCCAATGGAAATAGCAAAGGATAGATTACTATGGAGAGATAGAATTGTCTTCCAGGATCAAGGATCTACTGCCTCAAGTCGAATAGTTGATTACCTAATAACTACGCACAAGTAAAAAATGCATATTTGTTTTCTTTCTCATGAATACCCAAAAGCTGGACTTAATCCTGGTGGAGTCGGGGTCTTTTTATATACATTTAGTCAAGCTCTCACTGCGGCAGGACATAGAGTAACCATCCTGGGAGCTAACGATTCTGATGTAACTGAGGACGATACTCAAAGTAATTTAAGAGTTATTCGTTTTGCCAAGCCATCTACCCCTGGCCTTAATTGGTGGATTATTGCAAGAAAATTGAATGAATACCTCCAGGAAATCAATGAATCTCACCCTCTTGATATTGTAGAAGGATCCGAGTTAGGATTGGCATTCATAAAGAAGCTGCCAAAGGTGAAGTATATAATCAGATTACATGGTGGACATCATTTTTTCTCTGAATCTGAAAACCGACCTATTAATCAATGGAAGGGGTATCAGGAGAAAAAGTCTTTCAAAAAAGCGGATGCCTTTATCGCTGTTTCTGACTATGTAAGAGTACATACAGCAAAATACCTCTCTTATCAAGGTAAACCCTTGGAAACTATCAGGTATATGATTGACCAAAATCGTTTTGCCTATAAGGAAGAGTATCCCGAAGCAAAGGATTTTTCATTGGTTTTTGCTGGGACGATCTGTGAGAAAAAAGGAGTTGGTAATCTGGTGGATGCCATGCCGAACATATCCAGAAAATTTCCCCAAACCACCTTGGATATCTATGGAAAAGAATGGTTTTTTCCGAATGGAAATTCATACACGGACTATATCCTATCAAGGATCCCTGAAAGTCTGAAAAGTCAAATAAAAATTCATCCACCAGTTAGTCATGATCAAATCCCCAAAATATATGGGGCAGCTTCCATTTGCGTTTTTCCTTCTTTTATGGAGACTCAAGGACTAGTAGCGCCTGAAGCAATGTCAATGGGAAAAGTAGTCGTGTTTACAGATAAAGGGCCTGGCCCTGAAACAATCACAGACGGGGTAGATGGCTTTTTATGCAACCCATTGGATGTTTCAAGCATAGAGCATTCAATTATCCAGGCTTTAGAAGCAAAAGACCAATTTAAAGAAATCGGTAAGAAGGCATTTAAGAAAGCACACGCCATGTTTAATGTTTCCATGGTTTTAGATAGAAATCTCGCATTTTACAATTCAGTGATAAATGACTGATTTTTTAATCATTACCTGTGTCCAGCATAGTAAAGCAAACGGAGAGTATTATGCCTACGGACCTTATGTCCGTGAGATGAATCTATGGATAGAAAAGGAACAATCTGTAAAAGTGATTGCTCCAATGAGCCAAAGCTTAATTCCTGATAAAATAGATATGCCTTATGTACATCCAGCATTTACCTTCTCAGAGGTTCCTGCATACCATGTACAGAGTAAACAGGCAATCATACAGGCCCTAAAAGATCTTCCTGGTATTATAAGGGAAATCTATCGCGCTATGAAGGATGCCAAACATATTCATATTCGTATTCCCGGAAACATGGGCCTTTTGGCCATGTTTATTCAGGTTTTGTTTCCCCAAAAACCTAAAACTATCAAGTATGCTGGCAATTGGGATGGGCAATCCAAGCAACCAAGGACCTATAAAATTCAACGATTCATTGCAAATTCTACTTTTCTGACTAAGAATGCCAAGGTATTAGTCTATGGCAAATGGCCTGATAGTACAACTAATGTATTACCTTTTTTCACTGCCAGCTATAGGGAAAATGAGAAAGAACCAGTGAATAAACCTTCCTTATCAGACAAAATCCGTCTAGTTTTTATTGGAGCACTTTATGATGGGAAAAATCCGGAAATTGGTTTAAAGCTTTCCCAATTGATGAAAAAGGAAGGTCTTAATTTTGAGTTTGTGTATTGTGGGGATGGGGTGATGAGAGCAGAATTGGAAGCTCAATCCCGAGCTTTAGGATTGCAGGACTACGTAGTGTTTAAAGGCAATGTAAACGCAGAAACTGTAAAATCCATCCTAAAACAATCTCACTTTCTCATTTTTGTTTCTGAAACGGAAGGCTGGCCTAAGGCTGTTGCTGAAGCAATGTTCTGGGGATGCATCCCCTTTACTTCCAGAGTTAGTTGTGTGCCACAAATGGTTGGGGAAAAACGGGAACGAGGAGTGTTGGTGAGCAAAGATCCACAGGAGATCTTTGAGAAATTGAAGACATTACTTGCAGATATCAAGGAACTTGAGCGTATGAGGGCCGATGCCATCAGCTGGGCTAGAAAGTACACCTTGGAATCATTTCAGACTGAAATCGAAGAGCTGAAATGAGAGTTCTGCAATTAATAGATTCTATGGCTGTCGGAGGTGCAGAAAGGATGGCGGTGAATATAGCCAACTTGTTCACCAAACAAAATATCCCAACTCTGCTGATTGCGAGCAGATCTAGCGGCCCAATGAATGATTTTTTAATCGACAAAGACATTTTTTTTTGCCTGAACAAAAAATCTTTTTTTGATTTAAGAGCTTTTAAATCTCTGGTTGAACTGTCACGTCGATTTAACCCTACCCACATTCATGTTCATGACTCTTCTGTTTTCTGGGCTGTCTTACTCAAAAAGTTTCTTCCTTCAAGCAAGTTGGTTTGGCATGCTCATTATGGTGGGTTGTCGGGAAATGACCAACGTTTTGGAAATAAAATTAAGTTTATAGATGGCTCTATTGATGCAGTCATTACTGTAAATGAAGAGCTGAAAACCTGGATAGAAAATGAAATCCCTAAAATTTCTTCCGTCGCATATATAGAGAATTTTCCAGATCTTCCAGAAGCTATCTTCAGACATGATCCTTCTGATGTGGTATTGTGTCTGGCTAACTTAAAGCCACCCAAAAACCACCACTTGCTTATCAATACATTTGCCGAATTTGTAAAATCACATCCCTCATTCAAGCTGAAACTGGTTGGTGCAACGGATAATCCGGTTTACCTAAAAGAAATTAAAGAGTTGATTCAAATTAATAGTTTGGGAAATAGAATACACATTGAAGGGACACAGCTTAAGTTATCTCCCTACATGCAAGAAGCCAAATTTGCTGTCCTATGTTCTGATGTGGAAGGCTTACCGGTCTCACTTCTGGAGCTGGGATTGGCTAAAGTGCCTATTGTATGCACGGCTGTCGGTCAATGCGACGCGTTATTGGAACAAGGTAAATACGGCTATCTAGTTGAGAAGGGCAATAGAATTGACCTGCTGGATAATATGATTTATGTTGCCAATAATATATCTGAAGCAAATCGTAAAGCAGAGTTGTTTGCCGAGCATGTCTCAAGTAAATTTGGCAATATGAATTTCTTGGAGAACTACACTAAATTATTAAAAGGCCTGAGCTAAGATGTTTATATTTTTCAATTCATTAAAGCAGCAGAACAAGTCCTTTTTTTGGTTTATTGTCCATGTACTGCTGGGTGCATCTGCTACCATCTCAGCATTCCCGATGATCATTTATTTTTATGTCTTTCTAGGGTATAGTTTTATTAATCTTTTTAATGTCAATGCTACATATAGGGCTCGTTTGATTGCAGAGATTATAATTTATTTTGCATCATTTGAAGGGCTGGGAAGGTTAGCAGGATCGGATCCCTTTATACCCTATGAACTAGGGAAATATATTTTACTTTTTCTTTGCCCCTTAGGAATTGTCCTTAGCCGAAATTATACAGCTAAAGGGATGATCGGGTTAGTGATCCTCATTCTCTCCATTCCGGCAGTCCTATTTGATGAAAGTAATCAAGTCAGCTTTAATGATATCAAATTTAACATTTTGGGACTTTTAAATATTGGGGTCGCAATCTGGTTTTTTTCAACACTGAATTTGAATCTAAAAACCTTGATCAATTGGTCCAAACCACTAGTTTATCCCATAGTCTCGGCCTTGGTTTTTACCATCATTCGTACCCCAAACCTTGATGAGGTAGAGTTTACACTCGGTGCTAATTTCGCCACTGCAGGAGGGTTTGGGTCTAATCAAGTATCTACAATTTTGGGCTTGGGTGTTTTTGTGTTTTCACTGGCTGTACTGCTGAACTATAGGATTTCAGGCTTTAAATGGCTAGATGGAATTACGCTAGGTCTATTTACAATTCAAGGACTCCTGACGTTTTCGCGGGGTGGGATGATTGGAGGGTTTTTCGGTGTTTTTGTCGTGATGTTTTATTTGACTAAACTGAGTTTCAAGGAGCGAAGTGCACTTAGGATTCCTAATTTTAAGAAATACATTGTCCCAGTCGGTATCCTTCTTTTTATAGTGATGTTTGCAGCAAACTTAATCACTGGTGGGATGCTATTACTTCGATATATGGGTGAGACCCAGGGTACTCTTGCTGGATCAGCTGAAAAAAACCTTAATAAAATAACCACCAACCGTTCTGATATTTTTATGGAGGATGTTGACCTGTTTCTAGATCACACCTTGCTAGGAGTTGGAGTTGGAGCTTCTGCCTATCTTCGTGATGAATACAAAGGATATGCGCCCCATGTCGAACTGTCTCGATTAATTGCAGAACATGGAGCCCTGGGCTTGATAATTTTCTTTTTATTTATTTTGGTTTTCTTTTTAAATAAAGGCTATGCCCCAGAGTCAATCAGTAAGGGGATTTTGATCGCGCTGTTTTTAATGGGCTTTCTGGCTACCTTCCATTCCGCCACTCGTACCTACATCACACCTTTATTGATGGGGATCTCATGTGTCAATATTGCTTCTATTTCCAAAAAGAATAAAAAGGAGCGAAGAAAGGTAAATGTAAAACCTGTTAATAAATTTAAGTACGAACCTCTGGATTTAGAACAAAAAGTGCCTGGACAACTTTAATCTCCTATTTTAATTTCTATCCCGTAAATTATCAATAAAGCTAGTTCAGCACCGTCTTTTTGCGAAAGGAATTTTAGCATCTAATTCCATTGTCATAATTGTTACCAATTCTTTAAAGCTAATTTATCCATTGAAAATTTTTGCCTATAACGACTTTATTTTAAAGAAGAATAAAGGAAAAATATATGCAGATGATTCTCATATATTATTTATTAAGGCTACCTGCGAAACCTATTTTGAGCAGTTTCAACTGGGCTCCAGATGTATTGAGGCACCGGAAAAAGGACATTACTTTTTTACAGATCAGGAAAATCAAATCCTTGTATTTCCTTTCTATTCCAGTGTTTCCCAATTTTTCAAAAAACCTGGTCTATTGAGTAGATCAAAGGAATTATTGAAATCAGCTGTTTCTTATTATGATGTTTTTTGGCTTACATGGCCTCATCCTATAAGTTTTTTGGTGTTACTGCTAGTGGGTAGGAAAAAGCCAGTTGTCCTCTTTGTCCGGCAAAATTTGGAAGCATTAATCCATGTTAGATATTCAGGTATTAATCGCTTCGTAGGTAAAAAATTCACCCAATTTCTTTATGCATATGCAAAAAGATATCATAAAAATGCCCTGATTGTTTCGGTGGGTGATGAGATGTATAATCATTTCAAGCCTCTCTTTCCCAATAATTTTTATGTCAGTGATTCAATTGTTTCTGAGAAACTACAGCTCCCCGCTAGAAAAGAATTCAACAACGATGTAAAACTCCTTTTTGTTGGCAGACTAGAGCCCGAGAAGGGCTTGTTTGATCTAGTAAAAGCCATCCAATTAATTAATCAAAGTGTTCAGGTTTCCTTGACTATAGTTGGTGAAGGAGGAATAGAAGAAGAGCTTAGGGCTTTTGTAGATCAGTTGGAATTAGCTCATTGTGTGAGGTTTGCAGGATACCAAGCTTTTGGAGAAAGCTTATTTGAACTCTATAGATCTCACGATATCATGATGATTTCTTCCTATAGTGAAGGCTTACCTAAGATTATCAACGAGGCTAGAGCTTTCGCAATGCCCATTGTTTCTACAAAAGTTGGGGGAATAGCTAAAGAACTTCAAGAGGGTGAAACTTGCCTCTTCGTTCCTCCCGGAAAGCCGGAATTACTTGCTGCAGCAGTTGTTTTTTTACTGCATAATCCAAAAGTCTATCAAACGATAAGTCAAAATCTTCACGATCAGTTTATGTCCAATTCATTGGAATATTGGAGCGGAAGATTTGCTACTTTAGTCAAAGACTATGCATCCAAAAATTTTTAGCAAATGAAGGATATTACCTTACCCCTCGTTTCTGTAGTTGTTCCTGTTTACAATACCCAAGACTTTATACAAGCTTGTATAGATTCTGTGACTAATCAGAGCTATAAGAATTGGGAACTTATGTTGGTTGACGACCAATCGACAGATAACTCCTTTGAGATCTGCCAACGCGCTGCGGATAAGGATCCTAGAATAAAGGCGATTAGACAGGAGAATAATGCCGGTGCCCTGGCAGCTAGAAATAGAGGAATCCAGGAGTCCACAGGTAAATTTCTGTGTTTCCTGGATTCAGATGATACCTATGAGTCAGACAAGATTGAGATTCAGCTGGCTTTTATGCTAAAAAGTAAGCATGCAATATCATTCACTATGTTTCAGAGAATTACTGAAGCTGGGGAATTTATGGGTAAAAGCAATGTGCCATTTGCACCCGAAATCTCATATCGTCAACTTTTAGGTAACCCCCAGTTCTCTATCATAACTATAATGGTTGACACCATGCAGGTTTCCATTCCGCTTTTGAAATTGGATCTGGTGAAAGCTGAGGACTATGTGTTCCATTTGGCAATTTTGAAGCAAGGGTTTAAAGCTTATGGTATTAACAAGGCTCTTTCCAACTACAGGTATCGTCTCGGCTCTCAAAGCACCTCTTTTATGGGAAATGCTGCTGACCTGTGGAAGGTGCTCTATTCCATTGAAAAGCTGGGCCTCCTTCCTTCCATTTACTACTTTTCAAGATATATTAGTAAGGGTTTGAAGAAAAAAATGATCTTAATGAGTCAGATTAAACAAGTTCAGGGAAACTGACATATGACGATTCTCCAAAAATTCAGTAATAAATTTGAAACTTATAAAGGAAAGGTAAAAACCTACTTTTTCAGAATTACTAACAAAATATTCCCAAGGTATTTTGGTTTAGAAAATATTTCTGACTCCATTTTTCCATTAGGCTATTGCATTCCGGATGAACTGATACTGGATGAGCTTCCCGAGAAAAAAAACCTTTGGGCAGAAGTGATTCCAGGTTTCAGAGATACCTACAGGTTTGGAAATGAGCAGGATTATTATGGGATGTATGCTGAAGCGAAATTTGCCTACACTTGGAAAAAAGGAGGTTGGGATTGCCTGAGGCACTATGAAATTCTGGGCAATGGAACCATCCCTGTATTTCCGGACCTTAGCAATTGCCCTGGTGACACGCTCTCTCATCTACCCAAATCATTAATCATTCAAGCAAATAAGGAATTGTTACCCTGGAAAAATACTCCAGCGTATCAGGAAAACTACCAAAAATACGCATCTGCTATTCTCAATCATTGTAAGGAAAACATCAGTTGTTCAGCGGTCAGTAAATTATTTTTGGAGAATCTAGGAGCTAAAAACCATCATAAGATTCTCTTTTTGAATTGTGATTCAAATGTCAATTACTCCAGAGAGCTTCTCTTTATCGGACTGAGTAGGGAACTAGAGTTACATGAGGGACTTTGTCATCCTTATCCAGCTTTGGATTTTCTTTACGAGGATTATCCTGCAGAGAAAGCGAGCAAGTGCTACGGAAGAGGTTTTGGATATACCAGAAGGCTGAAACCTTTACTTAAAAAAGAGTCGCTACCTAGCAACGATGTAGAATTGGAGGATTCAATCCGGAAGCAACACTGGGATTTTATAGTCTATGGCAAAATGGGGGCTGATGAAGGTGTCTTAGGCACTGCGCCTACCTGCCCATTTTGGAAGATTGTTTCTGAAAGCTACAGCAAAGATCAAATAGCGTTTGTGTATGGCGGGGATCATATGCAGAATATGAAAGATATGGGAAGTAAACACTCCCGGCACTTGGCAAGGCATGCACGATTAGGCAAATGCTTTGTCCGTGAACTGAAAATGAGCTAATGGCAACCAAAGAACTATTTGAATTACCCATCGTTTTTTGTGCTGATGGGAAATTCATTTCTCACGCAATGACCACCATGCTCTCGGTGATCAGGGCAAACCCAAATAATTGTTTTCAATTTTATTTACTTGCTTCTGCGCTGCCTGAGTCCAAAAAAACGGCGATTTCAAACAAGGTGATATCCTTAGGTTCGAAATTTGATTTTATAAAAATCGATGATAATGCATTTGAAAACTTTCCCATTCCACATCATTTTTCAAAAGCAAATTACTTTAGACTACTTATTCCTGAGCTGCTTCCGGCTAAAAAGGTTATTTATTTAGATGCTGATATCATAGTGGTTTCACCTTTAAATGATTTTTTAAAAATTGACCTGACAGATCATTCACTAGCTGCAGTAGAAGATCCCATTTACAAATGGAAAACTGAGCTGGGAATGAAGAACTCTTCGACCTATTTTAACTCAGGCGTTATGCTTATGAATCTTGAACTTTGGAAACAACGGGATATTTCTAAAAAAGCCTTTGAATTTATTAACACCCATCCTGAGAAAATTAGATTTGTGGATCAGTGTGCACTGAATGCAGTAATAGATGGTGACTATATAGAGCTTGCACCTAAGTTTAATCAACAAGCAATATTGTTTAAGGAAGGGTTTGATTTTGGACAATCAAGCTGGTCAAAAGAACAAAGGGAAGAGGCGATTGATTCTCCAATTCTACTCCATTTTACCGGTCCAAGTAAACCTTGGCAATACAATAATAGTCACCCGAGAAAGAAGGAATACTGGAAAATTCAAAAAGATTCACCCTTCAAAATGAGATATCCCGAAGGAATGGTTTGGTCAGACCACATTAAATCTCTTTTTCCTAATTCATTGAAAAATAAGCTCAAATCTCTCCTCAGATTCAATTGATTCAGAGGCTTGAATAAAACTATGCAATCAAAAAGAATCGTAATTATTGGGCTGGGATCTATTGGGTCAAGACATTTCAATAACCTCAAATCCTTAGGCTATCAAAACATTACGTTGGTTTCTTCCAAAATAACCAAATCCGCAGAATGGGATGGTTATGAAGTTTTTTCTACGCTGGACGAAGCGACGGAAAATCATAAATATACCCATGCTTTTGTATGTTCTCCTACGGCTTTTCATGTGGGTCAATTGAAGGCGCTAGTACAAGCTAAAGTCCCAAAAATTTATTTAGAAAAGCCGATAAGCCATAATTTGGATGATTTGGAGCAATTCAAAGTTGCCTCAGCACTTGGCGTTCAGATTTATGTGGGATATGACCTGCATTTTGATCCAGGTTTGACTAAGGTGAGAGAGCTATTGAATGAAAAAGCAATAGGTAAGGTGTACTCTGCAAATGCCTTTGTAGGTCAGTATCTGCCAGATTGGAGGCCTTATGAAGATCATAGAAAAGGCATGAGCGCTTCGGAAGTAAAAGGGGGAGGAGTGATGCTGGATTTAATTCATGAATTTGATTACCTGATTTGGTTGCTTGGAAGTGTGCACACTGTCTCCGCTATTTATCAGGAAAATCCTGAGTTAGAAATTGAAACTGAAGATGTTGCAGATGTATTGATCAGATTCGATTCTGGTGCCACAGGAACCATTCATTTAGATTATCATCAGCGCGTACTAATCCGAAACTGCGTTTTTACAGGCGCTCTTGGAACTATTATATGGGATTTAGCTGCTCGCACAGTCACACTCACTTTAGCAGATAAAAAGGAAGAAGTTTTTGATTTTTCTGATTTTGAGCGAAATGATAGGTATTTGGAAATAGTAAAAGCTTTCATGAACGAAGGATCAGATGATAGAATTTGTACCTTTGAGCAAGGATTACAAAGCCTGCAACTTGTAGTGGCTTCTAAACTTTCCAGTCAATCCAGTACCATATTAAAATCCCCATTATTTAAATGATTTTAGCTACTATATGCTGTCGCGGAGGATCCAAAGGTGTTCCGAATAAGAATTTACGCCTCATGCATGGAATACCATTGATAGGTCATACGATTGTTCAAGCTCAGCAAAGTGAATTGATTACAGACTTGATCATCTCTACGGATTCACAGCAAATAGCAGATGCAGCTAAAGAATTTGGAGCAAAAGTACCCTTTTTCAGACCGGATGATTTGGCTTCGGATACTGCCAGCAAATGGCCTGTTTTTATACATGCACTTGAGTTTTACGAAAAAGAATATGGTGTAGAAGTCGAGTATCTGGTTGATCTGGATGTCACAGTTCCTTTGAAAACACCTCAGGATATAGACGGCGCAATTCAACTTGCATTGGACAACCCTAGCACAGAAGTAGTGATTACTGGCTACGAGCCAGAAAGAAACCCTTATTTCAATATGATGGAAATAAGGGAAGATGGTTTAGCAGAAATTGTGAAAAAGTCTGAGAAACCAATTGTAAGAAGACAAGACGCTCCCGATGTCTATAGTCTCTCGCCTGCTGCTTTTGTAATCAAAAAGTCTGCATTGTATAACTATCCTCACTGGAGCAAAGCGCCTTGTAGAATTTTCCCTATTCCTAGAGAAAGGGCTATAGATATAGATTCACTTTTGGATTTTGAATTGGTGGAATTTTTAATGAGTAAAAAACAATGATAAATAGATGAACGATATCTTTGACTTAAGTGATAAAACTGTTTTAATCACCGGTGGAGCAGGATTATTAGGTCCTGAAATGGCTTCAGCATTACTTGAAAAAGGGGCTACCGTAGTCATGGCCGATTTGGATAAAAGCAAGTGCGATGCAATCATCGTCGAGAAATCATGGCAAGAGCTACCTGTTAGCGGAATTGCTCTGGATGTAGCTTCCTCCCAGTCTTGGAAGGAAGCCTTGAAACTTATCTTGGATAAGTATGGCAAAATCGATGTCTTAATCAACGGTGCCGCCAGTACCAATCAATCTAAGACTGCTAATTTTGAAGCTGGATTTGAGGATTTTCCTGAGGAAGATTGGGACAGGATTATGGACATCAATCTAAAAGGAGTTTTCTTAGGATGTCAGGTGATTGGAAAGCAAATGCTCGCCCAGGGAAAAGGTAATATTATTAATATTGCCAGTCTTTATGGAGTGGTAAGTCCTAATCACAGGATCTACCCAGGAACAGGAATATTCCAACCAGTAGCTTATAGCGTGAGTAAGCAAGGTGTTATCGCACTGACCAAGTACTTAGCTACCTTATGGGCAGATAAGCAAATCAGGGTTAACTCTTTAACTCCAGGTGGCGTGTGGAATGGACATGAAGGCCTGTTTTATGAAAGATATAAACAGCTGAATCCATCTGGAGATATGGCCCACAAATCTGACATGAATGGTGGGATAGTGTTTTTAGCCTCAGAGGCGTCCAAACATATAGTTGGGCATAACTTAATTATTGACGGAGGTTACTCCGTATGGTAAAATCTTCAAACAAATGAATAAACCTTATATAGAAATAGCTGGACGTAAAATAGGCTATGATTTCCCTCCTTTAGTCATAGCCGAAATTGGGATCAACCATGGTGGCTCACTTAAAGTAGCTAAGGAAATGGTAGATTCTGCTAAGCGGGCAGGAGTAGAAATGGTGAAGCATCAGACGCATATTGTAGATGATGAAATGAGTCGGGAAGCAAAAAACACCATTCCTTCTCATACTAAAGAAAGTATCTACGAAATCATGCAAACTTGCGCGCTTTCTGAGCAGGAGGAGCTGGAGTTCAAAGAATATGTAGAGGCTCAGGGAATGATTTTCGTATCAACTCCCTTTTCCCGTGCAGCTGCTGATAGATTGATTTCCTGGGATGTAGAAGGATTTAAAATAGGTTCTGGCGAGTGCAATAACCATCCTTTGCTGGAGCACATAGCATCCTTTGGGAAGCCTATGATTTTAAGTACAGGAATGAATGATCTGGCAAGTGTAGCAAAGTCTGTTGCTATATTGGAAAAGCACAAGGTACCTTTTGCCTTGCTTCATACTACCAATTTATACCCTACACCAAACCACCTGGTTAGATTAGGAGCTATGGCTCAGCTTCAGGAAGCTTTTCCTCAGGCAGTAATCGGACTAAGTGATCATACCATTACCAATCATGCCTGCTTTGGCGCAGTGGCTTTGGGAGCTTCCATTTTGGAAAGACACTACACCGATCACATGCAGAGACAAGGTCCGGACATCGTTTGCTCTATGGACGAGCAAGCCTGTGCTGAATTAATCGAGGGGTCAAAGATCATCCAATTGCAAAGAGGAGGAGATAAGAAGGCGGTGGCTGAAGAACAAGCAACAATTGACTTCGCTTTTGCTACGGTGTGCACTATCCGACCTATCCGGGCAGGCGAACAATTTACCAAAGAAAATATCTGGGTGAAAAGACCTGGTAAAGGCGGTATTTTAGCCGAGCACTTTGAGTCAATTCTGGGCAAAACAGCCACTGAAGACTTAGAAGTAGATATTCAGGTGCAGTGGAAAAGTATTAAATAAAACACATCAATAAGTAGTTAAATAATTTATGAAAGTATTTGTACTCATAGAAAGAAGAGCTGATTATAGTAGATATAAGCCAATTTTAGAAAGAATGAAAGCTGATCCATTCTTTGAAATTTATCTGGTAGTGACGGGCATATGTCTCTTGGATCTTCATGGCAAAGATGTCAATTACATAGAAGATGACGGATTTACAATAGATGCCAAAATCCCTATGTTTGACTCCAATGCACCCGATTCAGGGGCTGAAATGGTTCGTTCCATGGCTAGGGTCTTGACTGGAGTCACCTATGAGTTGGAGAAATCCAAACCTGATTTGGTTCTATCTGGCTTTGATATCGGGGGAAACTTTGCTGTCACTGTTGCAGCTGCCCACATGAATATCCCTGTGGCGCATATTCAGGGTGGAGAGGTAACCGGTAGCATTGATGAATCTATCAGACATGCGATGACTAAGTTTTCCCACATTCACTTTCCTGCCACGGAAGATGCAGAAAAGAGATTGATTAGACTTGGCGAAAACCCAAAGGATATTCACGTAGTAGGCTGCCCATCTATCGATGTATTAGTCAATACCCCAACCATGGATGCATCCGAATTGGAAAAAGAGTTTGACCTGGACTTTTCCAAGCCTTTTGTATTGGTGATTCAGCATCCCGTGACTACCGAGGCAATGTCTTCAATTGATCAAATCAGAGAGACGCTCAAGGCATTGAGAAATATCGATGCACAAGTGGTTTTCCTACTGCCTAATAATGATGCGGGACATGCTAAAATCATTGAAGAAATCAAAGCATCAGGATTTAAATGGATTCCTTCTCTTCCTACCTTGAAATTCGTCAATCTGTATAGAAATGCATGGGCTTTGGTAGGTAACTCAAGTTCTGGAATCCATGAAACACCTACCTTGAAGATTCCTGCTATCAATATTGGCAATCGACAAATGGGTAGAGAACGTGCTTCCAATGTCCTAGATGTGCCTAATGATGCTGCTCAGATTGAGAAAGCAATTCAGAAAGCCCTATTTGATGATAAGTTTAGAAAAGAAGTCTCTGAAATAAAGAATCCATACGGAGAAGGAAATTCTGCTAAACAAATCGTAGACATCCTCAAAAACATAGACCTTTCAAGTGTCAGTATCCAAAAAATCTTTTACGAAGGAAAGTAAAATCTTACTACTCGGAGGAAATGGCTATTTAGGTAGCCATTTCTCCGCTGTTTTAGAAAAAAATGGCTTTTCAAATATTTTCATAGGCTCCAGGAAAGGAAACGGTGCTCGTTATTTGAGCTTGGATATCTGCTCAGCAGATTCTGTGCAGCTGATTAGGGATGAAAAATTTGACTTTATCTTCAATTTCACTGGCCAAATTAGCAGACCTATTCAAGCCTGCCTGCTTCAAAATACTTTGGGAATCCAACACTTGATTCAGGCCTGTGCAGAGCATACCCAGTTGATTCAATTGTCCAGTGTAGGTGTGTATGGCTCAGGAGATTTTGTGGATGAATCTCATACCTGTCACCCAGAAACTCCTTACTCCACACTGAAGCTGGCTGCCGAAGAGTTGATTTTGGCTGGGATGAAACCTGAAAACAGATTGATCCTTAGGCTATCCAACATATATGGATCTACACAGCCTAAAGGTGTGTTTGCCTATTTGCTGAGATCCGGGCTCTCTGATCAGGTGTTGGACTTCAATAATGACGGAAGTCTTTTTCGCTTTTTTCTTCATGTCGAGGATTTGTCCCAGGCAATGTTACAGGTGATGGAGAACATGGAATGGGGAAAGACTTCGGTTTTAAATATGGTAGGCAGCGATCATTTCAACGTGCATCAATTGATTGACTTGTTCGAGAAAAACCTAGGCTTCCACTACCAAAGGAATTTTGAGCCTGTCAAGCCTTATGATAATATGATGAAAATATCAGATAATCTCTTCAGAGACTTAACTGGTTTTCAGGAAAGCTTTACCTTAGAAACATACATCAAGGAATTAGTCTAATATGTTTATTGATAAAGATAAAATCAACCTTTTTTCAGCATCTCAAGACCTATCAGTTCGTGAAGCTATGCGACTGATTGAGGCAAATAAGAAGGGACTCATTTTTGTAGTAAATGCTGATGACAAGTTAGTAGGCTCTGTAAGTGACGGTGATATCCGTAGGGGGATTTTAAATGGCTGTCAACTCGATGATAGCCTTTCTGCAGTCATGAATTCCAATCCCTTTACTGTTTCCATTCAGGAGCAGAAAACCTTGGATATGAAGCAGATTACCGAGCAGGGAATTAAACTGGTTCCGGTGGTAGATGCCCAGGGTAAAATACACCATTTTCTATCCTCAGAACCAGAAAAAGCCAGCCCAACTATTGAAAATCCCGTGGTGCTTATGGTAGGAGGGAGAGGAATTCGCTTAGAACCCCTCACACAAAATATCCCAAAACCACTGCTCAAGGTTGGCAACAAGCCTATTTTGCAAACCATTCTCGAAAGACTTCATCTTTTTGGATTTCGAAATGTATACCTGTGCACCAATTATTTGTCAGAACATATTGAAGATTTTTGTGGTGATGGTTCTTCCTTCGGACTTAACATTCACTATTTCAAAGAAGATAAAAAGCTTGGTACCATCGGAGCTGTTAAATACCTCGAAGATCAACTTAAGCTTCCATTCTTAGTAATGAATGGAGATTTGTTGACTTCCTTGAATTATAAGTCTGTTCTTGATTTTCATATAGAAAATAATGCCAAGCTGACCATTGGTAGCGCTTCCTATGAAGCCAAAGTGCCGTATGGCGTATTACAGACAGAAGGCTGCCACGTAACATCCATTTTAGAAAAACCATCCTATTCATTCCGAATTAGTGGCGGGATCTATGCACTTAGCCCCGAAGTCCTAAGTCATATCCCAAAAGGTAATTTTTATGACATTACAGATCTGATGGATGTACTATTAAAGGAGAAGCAATCTGTCGTCGCATTCCCTATAGAAGAATATTGGCTGGATATAGGCCAGCATCAAGACTACGAAAAAGCCAATCTTGATTATAAAAATCTATTTAATAAATCAAATCGATGAATTACACCGGAAAAAAAGTCCTTGTTACTGGAGCAGGTGGCTTTATTGGAAGCCATTTAGCTGAAGAATTGGTTAAAGCTGGCGCTGAAGTTACAGCCTTGGTTCATTACAACTCCAACTCTTACACCAACAACCTTCGCTTTCTTCCTGAGGAGATACTCAGTCAGATTGAAATTGTTTTTGGAGATATCCAAGATGGCTTTTTGATGAATACCCTGTCCAAAGGGAAAGAGATAGTATTTCACCTGGCTGCATTGATCGGAATTCCCTATTCCTATGTAGCTCCTGCTGCTTATGTATCTACCAATATCAATGGCACCTTGAACATGCTGGAAGCTGCAAGAAGCCAAGGTGTTCAGAAACTCTTGGTAACCTCTACTTCGGAGACTTATGGTACAGCTCTATATGCTCCCATTGATGAAAAACATCCTATGCAGGGTCAGTCACCTTATTCTGCCACAAAAATTGGTGCAGATAAAATTGCAGAGAGCTACTTCTTATCCTTCAACCTTCCGGTATGTGTGTTTAGACCATTCAATACCTTTGGTCCTAGACAGTCTACCCGTGCAGTAATTCCTACCATTGTCTCCCAAGTACTATCTGATTCCAACGAAATCCGACTCGGATCTCTAGACCCGGTGAGAGACATGCTATATGTAAAAGACACAGCAAGAGGATTTATGATGGCCGCATTAGCCGATTCCACTGTTGGAGAGGTAGTATCTGTGGGTACAGGTAGGGGAGATACGATTGGGGAAATAGTAGATATGGTTCAAAAGATTTGTGGTACGGATAAAGAAGTTATCGCGGAAAATCAACGAATTAGACCAGAAAAAAGTGAGGTCATGAAATTGATTTGCGACTACTCTAAAGCAAAAAGACTATTTGATTGGGAACCTCAGTTCTCTCTCGAAGAGGGATTGTCCGAAGTCGTAGAATTTATGAAAAGCAATAAGCCAGATATAGATCCATCCAAATACGCCATCTAAAGTTCTGAAGATAAGAAGCAAAAAAAGCACTCCCCCGGGAGTGCTTTTTTTTTGATTTTAATTGCCACTGAGCCAACGCAAATTGATCTTGATGACCTCCGCGTTCCATTCGTGCTCCCCGCGGTTAAAAACTATTCCGAAGGAAAAGGGCTGAAAGTTTACCCCGAATTTCGCTGCGCTATATTCGCTGCTGTTATCGGTTTTGCCGTTGGCTCAAAGTACACATCACGATTAATTGATCTGAATACTATTTATCAATTTATGTATATCGGCTTTGTTACCAGTAAATAGATAAAAGCGACTTAATAGATGGTATACTCTAGCAATGAGGCCGCTTCGGTCATCGGTCTTCCAGCTAACCAAGAAAAGAATCTAAGGTGACTTGACTGGCATCATTGCAGATAATCATATATCAATTATGAGCTACTGCTCTTGATCTATAATTTCATTGAAATATTTAGCAGTAGTTGAAATCCCTGACTCCTTGCCATCGGCAAGGCCTATAAAAGCCCAGAATGTAATTCTGGGTTTAGGATAGGAATATGCCACCAAGAGTGCCAACGGCACGAACAATAGCTATCAGGCCTTAATACCCTTTGTGAAAAAAAAATCTCCTGTTAAAGCATAAAAAAAGCACCCCTTCTGGAGTGCTTTTTTTTGATTTTAATTGTCAACAATAATTAAGCTTGATGACCTCCGCGTTCCATTCCGAGTATGGATAATCCTCGCGTCCTCCTGCGTTCCCTCCGCGCCCTCTCCGGTTAAAAACTAATCCTAAGGAAAAGGGCTGAAGTTTACCCCGAATTTCGCTGCGCTATATTCGGGGCTGTTATTAGTTATGTCGTTGGCTCAAAGTACACATCACGATTAATTGATCTGAATACTTTTTATTAATTATGAGCTACTGCTCTTGATCTATAATTTCATTGAAATATTTAGCAGTAGTTGAAATCCCTGACTCCTTGCCATCGGCAAGGCCTATAAAAGCCCAGAATGTAATTCTGGGTTTAGGATAGGAATATGCCACCAAGAGTGCCAACGGCACGAACAATAGCTATCAGGCCTTAATACCCTTTGTGAAAAAAAAATCTCCTGTTAAAGCATAAAAAAAGCACCCCTTCTGGAGTGCTTTTTTTTGATTTTAATTGTCAACAATAATTAAGCTTGATGACCTCCGCGTTCCATTCCGAGTATGGATAATCCTCGCGTCCTCCTGCGTTCCCTCCGCGCCCTCTCCGGTTAAAGAAAATCCGTGGTTAAAAAACTTACCAAGGATTCTTCAAATCCTCGGCTTTGAATTGCTTATTCACTTCCTTATATGCTGTACCTACCGGTCTTTTGATTAGTAAAGGATCTGACTTTGAGAAAAGATTCGCTAAAAAAGCAATAGGAGTAAGGAACAAATAAAATATAGCTCCAAGTAGGATATTAGGTACTATCATGCTCAAAAGCTTGGTTAACTGAAACCAAACCCACTCGATCTTTTTACTGATCCACTCAGATAGAATACTTAAAATTCCTATCCCAAATGCTACGTATAGTATCCATTTTAAAGAAAAGATAAAGTATACTAAAATTAGCCCAGTACAAATCACCAAAACCGTTTTGCTGGGATCACTTTTTAATGCTTTCATTAAGCTGTTAAATTAGAATAAGGTGTAGATAAATGGTGCTAATGCACTGCCCCCACCAAAAATGATTAATACGCCCAACAACAAAAGAATGAAAATCACCGGCGCTAGCCAGAACTTCTTTCGCTCTTTCATAAAGGCCCAAATGTCTTTTAAGAAATCCATATCAATTTGTAAAATATGTTTTTTGAATTGTATTAGAAATTAAATCAGTGCTATAATCAATCCCACCCTTATTAAAGTGGCAATCATCGTAGAAGTAAGCATTGGTTTTTGGGATCAAACTTTCCAAATCTAATAAGTCCACAGAATCTTTTGTTGCAAGGTTAATAATTGTCTGATTCATTTCAGTAATTTTTCCTGCTAACGCATCCTCTGGATAACGCTTATCACCTATACCTACCATCCAATGGGAATTGGAAAGGTTGTTTTCCTGCTGACTATCCCAGGTAAATGTCTGGGTCAAAAGCAATAAGTCTATGCCTTGACTTCTACAAATTCCCACAAAACTTTCAATGTTCCGCTCGTATATGGAAATATCTACCTCAGGCAAAGAAGGTTCTAGTGGTAAGGTCTGCACTTCCTTGACCTTGTCCTTGTAGTTCGTAGATAGAAAGATAGCTTTCCTTGCGCTTTCCTCTTCTGGATTCATCACATTGATTAGTCTTCGAACCAGCTGGAAATTGCTGAGGAAAAACTTCAAATCCACCTTCCAATTTCTGACTACTTCGGTAGATTTAACAGGATAGTGCAGGTAATCATATCCTGCGGCTAGTCTATTCAAGTCATTGATTCCAGGGAAGAGAACGATCAAATCTGGATTTAAATGCACCAGTCTCTGGCCAAGCATAGCCAGGTGATCTGGACTGGCATCTCCGGATTTCCCGGCATTATATACTTTGATCGATTTAGTCGGGTGCTCTGCCTGAAGTTTCTCTTGAATCTGCCTTTCAAAACCAAGGGCATCATCTATAAATAGATTTTCTGTAGTGCTCCCACCCACCAGAAAGATCCTATACTCATTATCTGGCTTGGGAGAAATCAAAGAGTCTCCCCGAAATCCCATATTATTGGTGGTGAAAGTGGCTGAAGAATCCATCAAAGGTAAATCGGACTCAATTTCAAAAGTATAGGAGACCTTCTTAGGAAATTGTGACTCTATATACTGATTATTGAGGGGCGCAGCATTCTTATATTTCTCAAAAGGATCTGCTACCGGAGCTACAAACCAAAGGATAATTTCTACTAACACCAACATAATCACCAGCATGGGTACCGTGATCGTAAAGAATGATTTAATATCGCTTTTACTTATCAATCCCATTACTAGTCCTTTTTAAAGGCTACCATCCACTTATCTTTATTCTCCCAATCTGGTTGCTCCTGCTTGAAAAACACATACTCATTGATTACCAATACATCCATTTCCGTACTCATAAAGCAGCGGTATGCATCATGCGGAGTACAAACAATAGGTTCTCCCCGCACATTGAAACTCGTGTTGACCACAAGACCATAAGAGGTCTGACGTTGGAATTCCTTGATTAAATGATAATACCTCGGATTGGTATTTTCATGAACTGTTTGGATTCTTGCAGAGAAATCTAAATGAGTCACTGATTGTATATCACTTCGTTCTTTATACAGTCTTTCCCAAAGGCCTAGCTCATTATAGTTGGCAGGAAGCTCTTTTCTTCTTGATTCTTTTACCGGCGATACAAGCAACATGTATGGAGAAGGCTCATCCAAGTCAAAATAGGTAGAAACTTCTTCTGCTAGTACAGAGGGAGCAAAAGGTCTAAAGCCCTCTCTATATTTGATTTTCAGATTTAACCTCTTCTGCATCTCAGGGTTTCGTGCATCTCCCAATATACTTCTATTGCCCAATGCCCTAGGTCCAAATTCCATTCTACCCTGAAACCAACCTACCACTTTTCCTTCAGAAAGCGCCTTGGCCACCACAGGATAGAGGTCAGTTAGGTCTTCGTACTTCGTGTATTTTCCTTTGACCTTGCGGCTCATCAGCTCAATTTCCTTGCTTGAATAGGAGGGGCCTAAGTAGGATCCAGACATGGAGTCTGGCTGTTCGGCCTTAAGTCGTTCTTGTCCGAAAGAAATATAAGTAGCTGCCAGTGCAGCTCCTAATGCTCCTCCTGCATCACCAGCTGCAGGCTGTATGTATATATTTTTAAAAATTCCGGATTTTTGAAGCTTGCCATTTGCCACACAGTTCAAAGCTACTCCACCTGCCATCACCAAGTTTTCTGAGTTGGTCAGCCTTTTAGCTTCCTTAGCCATTTTAAGGACAATATCCTCAGTCACTCTTTGTATAGCCAATGCTAGATTGCAGTGGATTTGTGTTAGCTCTGCTTCTTCATCCCTGCGTTCAATTCCAAATAAGTCTTTCCACTTATTGTCATAAACCATCCTAAGACCAGTAGCATAATTGAAATAGCTTTGATCCAACCAAATAGATCCATCCGGATAAATTTCAATCAGGTTTTCCTTAATTAATTTTTCGAACCGGGAAGTTTCTTCAGAATCAGGGTTGCCATAGGGAGCCAGACCCATAAGCTTGTATTCACCGGAATTAACAGTGAAACCCAAAAAATAGGTAAAGGCACTGTACAATAAACCCACAGAATGCGGAAAGTTCAGTTCTTTCAGAATCTCTATTGAAGCGCCTTTTCCATGTCCTATAATAGCAGTACTCCATTCACCTACACCATCTATGGTCAGTATGGCGGCATCGTCAAAAGGAGAAGGGTAGTAGGCACTCGCTGCATGTGAAAGGTGATGCTCAGGGAAAAGCATGGTCAAATCCTTACCATCATACTCTTCCACTTCTTTCAAACCTTCACGAATTAGCTTTTTTAGAAACATCTTTTCATTCAACCAAACCGGCATTGCCTTGGCAAACGATATAAATCCCTTGGGCGAAAACTTGTAATAAGTTTCTAGAAGTCTCTCGAACTTTAAAAGTGGCTTATCATAAAACACCACTGCATCTAATTCATCTATAGAAAACCCAGCCTCTTCCAAACAATACTTGATTGCATTTACAGGGAAGTCGGGAGTGTGTTTGTCTCTGGTAAAACGCTCCTCCTGAGCAGCAGCTATGATTATTCCGTTTTCTGTTACAGCAGCTGCTGAGTCATGATAAAATGCTGAAATGCCAAGTATTTTTATAGACTTATTTTGCATGAACTATTCTAGGTGAGAGTATTCAGGATTGTTGACTATTCATTTGAGTCAATTGCTCAATTGTGTCCACGGTAAACCATTTGTCAGGAAAGATCGAAGAAGAGAAGAGCTCTTCCTGTTGAATTAAATTACCCCAAACTTCTCCAAAATCCTCCGCTGCTGACATCAGCTGGTTTATTTTATATGGGTTGATTATCTGTATACCAGAGCAGTAAGCTTCAGCTGGATCATTTCGGTCAAGCTTGATCACACGATTTTTTTCATGATGAATAAAGTCTCCAACTAACCCTTCTATTGGCAAAACAGGAACTACCATGCATGCTGGAGCACCTAACCTATTATAATCATCTAAAATAAGATCTATCGCTAGATCAGTTACATTATCGGAGGTCAGCACCAATACAGGTTCATTTAGGTTGGACATCAATGTATTGAAGATCCACCAGGAATTGCCCTTGCCTTCAGTGTTGAAGACCGAGTGAACTCCGAGTTCTATTACATGTTTTGCCAGTTCTGCCCCCTTATAACCAACCGTAATATGCAAATTGGCAATATGTGGAATCAGTTTTTTGATCCCATTTGCAATCAATGTCGAACCCCACAAGGGAGCCATAGGCTTGGGAATTATATTGGTCAGCGGAGCCATGCGGGTCCCTCTTCCTGCTGCCATGATTAATGCGTGATTAATCTTATTCATCGCTTATTGCTCTTCAATAGGAGGATTGTTGATAATAGATAAAATCTCCTCACGGGTCAACTTATCTGTATTTGCTGAAGAGAGACCAAAGGATACCGGCTTTTCCACTTTGTCATTAAATGAAATCAGATAATGCTTTATGCCATCAAAATTTAATTCTTCAGTATACGGCAATTCCAAATCACCTATAAGGAACTCATCGTCTCTTTCTCCAGGTCGTCCTTCTATTTTCTCCCACTTACCGCCTTTTTCCTCTATCCAAGTCTGAAGTATATCCTGCATTTGAGCAGCCTTCATATGTCTTGAAAGAACTTTTCCCTTCGCGATATCTATATTGTTCATGGCAGTTACTACCAAGTTTACAGCTTCATCTACTGAAAAGAAAAATCTCCTCATCTCAGGCCCGGTAGTACCAATAACTCCTGTTTCTTCCAGCATCTTTTTCCATATCGTAAGAACTGAACCTGTTGACCAAGCTACATTTCCGTACCTTACAGCAGTGAATTTGGTGGAGGATTTTCCATCCATCGCACAAAAAATTCTCTCCATCACACTTTTGGACATCCCGTAAATATTCCTCACTGGAGGTGCAGCTTTATCTGTTGAGATTCCCACTACAACCGGTATTTCCCTTTCTACAGCAACTCTAGCCACATTTTGTGAACCAAGAATGTTTACATCAACACACTCCATAGGATATTTCTCAGCCAAATCTACAAACTTAGTAGCCGCTGCATGAATTACCACATCTGGTTTGAATTCCACAAATACATCTCGTACCGATTCTATGTTGCTGATATCAAGCGGAGCCACCTGACATCCAGTGTATTTTGAAGCAAAAAGATTTTGTTTGTTATTTCTACCTGTTAGAATAATCCGATACTCGTTTTTAAGCTTTAGAGCAAGGTTTCTACCCAAAAAACCGGTTCCACCGGTAATCAAAATTGTCTTCATCCTGAGAATTAAATTGAATTTTACGATTGCAAATCTAACTAATCGTTACTTGTTTCCTTTTTTTTTCTCATAAATAATACCAAATATTGAAAGTAAACAATCCTATATTGCTATTAATGAAAAGACAGCTTAAGCATTTAGTTTCTACTATGCTGATGAATTTTGCCAGTTCCAAATGGATCTGGAGTTTCTATAAGCCTCTTGCTGAGGTGAATGCAGATATTTATATATCTAAGAAAAATGAGGAAAATGCTCAGGCCCAACACCTTTTTTTTGAAAAGTATAAGCACCTAATTTCCGATGAAGTCAAAAACGGTCCATTTCAAGGATTGAAATACCCTTTCTTTAGTTCCTTGCACTCTACTTTGCTTCCAAAATTACTGGGATGCTATGAATTTGAACTGAATGAGAGCCTCAATAAGGTTTTTAAAAAGACCTATACCTCTATTCTGGACATAGGCTGCGCAGAAGGCTACTATGCAGTGGGGCTTGCCAGAAAATTTCCTGACTCCATTATCTATGCGGCTGATATTAATCCTGAAGCCAGAGAGAAAACTAAAGTCATGGCTAATGCCAACGGAATAGCGGATACTGATAAGTTTCGGGTTATTGCGGAAGTGACGCCGGATTTTCTTTTAGGTTTGGATCCCTCACAAAGACATTTGATATTCTCTGACTGTGAAGGATATGAATCGGTTCTATTCTCTGATGCAGTGATCAACCACTTGAGTAAATCGGATTTTATTGTTGAATTACATGATTTTACATCTCCTGGTGTCTCAGATTTGTTAAGAAGCCGTTTCCAAAACACGCATTCTATTGATCTGATAAAAAGCATAGATGATATATTTCGGTATAGAAAAATTAATATTCCTGAAATCCAGAAAATCCCCCTTTCAGATCAAATATCTATCCTTGCTGAGAAAAGACCCACTCAAATGGAATGGATCTTTTGTGAGCCGAAAAAAAATTGATTGAAGATATTTTGAGGTTTCCTGCCAAACTGGTTCTATTTTTGACTTAATTTAATTTAAGGACAGTAAATAGATTACCCTTCTCTAGTGCCGGTATTAAATTAATACCACAAGAATTAATTATGAGCAAAAATTCCTACTCAAAACTTTCGATTTTTTTGCTAATAATGCTCTCCAGCTTGGGGGCCATTTTTGCTATCTCACCATTTAAAAGTAATACTGATCGCTTAAACCAACTTTCTGAAAGGCTCGAAGCTTTGTCTCTAGCTGCGTTAGATACAATTCCCAGCAATGGCAACGCGCGTACCTTGGCAGATATTGAAATTCCTATTCGGACCGGATTTCCATTTTGTGAGACTTTTATCGGTACCGATCTACGAGAGAATATTGAATTTGGAGGCAATGCTGCTGCAGATGTTAAACTCACAGGCAACTCACTACAGCTTACAGGAATTTCAAATGATGAAAGTGGTTACATGTTCGTTGATATCCCTTTCTCCTCACTATTTGGTCTAAAGGTCTCCTTTGAGTTTTCCAATTACGGGGGATCAGGTGCTGATGGCGTAAGTTTTTTCATGTTCGATGGCTCCATTCCAGTTGCCGATTTTTCTATTGGCGGTACCGGAGGTGCCCTAGGATATACCTCCGTAAGAGCCACTGCTAATGAAGCTATCTTGATTAGCCCAGGTCTAAAAGGAGCATATCTGGGAATTGGGTTTGATGAATTAGGTAATTTTGGGAATTCTCGAACTGGTAAATTTGGAGGTTTTGAAGATCCCAATAACCTGGACGCCCTTAGCAACACCCCCTTGTTCCCACATTCAGTGGTGGTTAGAGGTCCTGTAGATGGCCCTCCTCCCGCAGCACCTGCCACTCCCTTTCGCGATTGGGATAGAGTTAACTCCAACAAGTTTATACCAGGTACTGTAGGTGCTCCAAGGTTCGAATCCTACAAGTTTATTGATGGTCGGATCTTCGATCCTGCCAGTACCGGAATTGCCGGAACCTTCCCCCCGGTCTCTGTAGCACCTTATCTACACACTGAAAAATTTGAAATAGATACCGATGCTTTTTCAGGATCCTGTCCAGATGAAGGGTATAGAAAAGTATTCTTGGATCTAACACCTAAAGATATCAATGACCCTACTCAGGGTTATACCATTGAAATCTTAATGCTGATCAATGTGGGCGGGGTTGTTAAGTTGGTCAATGTATTCGACGGGCCTATCGATTACCCCTTCGCAGCACCAGAATCATTGAAAGTAGGATTCGCCGCTTCCACTGGACTCCAGACAAATTTCCATGAAATTAGAAATGTAACTGTGCAGGTTTCCAATGAAGATAAATTGGAAAAACCTTTGGTTGATTCCTTGGACGAAGAGGTTTGTGAAGGAGAAACAAACACCTTTGAACTAGACGTTGAATTAAGAAATGACGCGGCCAACGCCTTCATTAGATGTCTCCAACTATATTACACAGTACCAGAGGCAGAAGCAGTAGTGGCAGCCGATGCAATCAGTATTCCATTTCCAACTCCTCCTGTAGCAGCTCCATCTACTTATTGCCCAACGGGTAATTGCGTGGACCTTCTTTGCCGTCCTGAAAGAACTTCCAGACCAGCTTATGATAATGTAACTGGAGAACTAGCAGGGCAATTCGAAGTTTTACTTGTTCAGGAGGCTGGGCTAGAGGTTCCTAAAGTGAGGTTCACTCCTCAACCTGGCTACTCTGGAGTAACTACCATCTATTACACAGCTACAGACAACTTTGGACAGGTTTCAGATGCTAAGCCAATTACAATCACAATCAATCCTCAACCGGATCCTATCATCACTACCCTTGATCCACTGGTTTGGGAGCAGCAAGAGGCTGCCGCCATCAAGGTGCTATTTAATATAGAGCCTGTAGTACCAGGTGATACATACAAGTGGTTCAGGGACGGAATTCAAATTCCAGGACAAAGTGGTACAAGCTATACAGCTACTACTGCTGGTGATTATACTGTTGAAGTTACCTCGGCCTTTGGTTGCATTGGATCTTCAGCTCAAGCAGTTGAACTCCTAATAGTGCCTGATTTAAATCCCGATTTCAATAATACACCTATTCGTGAAACCTGTCAGGAATTAGGGAAAATAGCGGTTTCTATTGACGGGGCAGCCGTGACAGGAGTAGACTCTAATGGTAATCCCGGAAATGAAAAATGGAGAATTATCGATGCAGCTGGGACAGTAATTGTAGATTGGACTTTTTTGGCAACTGGCCAAACTTCAATTGATTACGCTGGTCTTCCTGCGGGTGATTACATTTTCCAAATAGGAGATGAATTTAGAGAAGGACAAGCAGGTAGTGACGGTCAGCCACTCTTTCGACATGTAATCCCTTTCACAATTTTACCGATCGAATTTCCACTTCAGATTGCTTCAGTTACAGTCTCTGATGAACTTTGCTTCGGAGAGGGTGGAAGCATTACAGTGGAAGGTACGGGTGGAGACGGACCATCAACTTATACTTTTACCCTTACCAACAATGGTACAGGTGTAGTCTATAGTCCAACTTCCGTGGCAGGACCACAGGCAGAATTTGATGGACTTCCCCAGGGAAACTATACCGTTGACCTCAGCAGTGGCACGCGTTGCCAAGTATCAGATTCAGGAACTGTCGCTGGTCCTTCAGCGCCACTTACAATTAGCTTGATAGATTCGGATGGTACCTCCTGTGGAGTTACTACTAGCGCTTTTGCTACCTGGGAAGTAGTTGGAGGCACCCCGGATTACTCTTTGGTGAGTCTCACAAATAATGGTTCCCCTGTTCCTAGCCCGACCTTGAATCAAAGTGCAGGGGTATTTGCATTCACCAACCTGACTGTAGGGGAATACATCCTAACTGTTAAAGATGCAAATGGCTGTGAAATTATGTCCCAGCCCCTACAATTAAATGATATTCCAGCTCCGGTTTTCGAAGTTGATGACGCAGTGGCCTGTGAAGGTCAAGTGGTTAACTTATTACCAACCATTGTAGATATAAGTAATTCCACTCCGGTTTTTACTTGGAAAACTCCAACCGGGACAGTAATTACCAATGGAGCTACCATAGCAGGGGTTACCTATACTTTATCAGATCATGACGCTAATGCAACTACACCGGATCAATTAAGCATCTCTGGTTTATCCGCAGGAGTCTTTCCTTATATCTTATCCATCTCTGGAGACAATACCTGTAGTTTCCCAGATTTGATAGCTACAGTCACAGTTTCTGAATATCCGCCCGTTCAGGAAGTTTTGACGAAGAATTTGGATTGTTTTGAAGATAATTCCGGAGAATTGGAAATTGTCATGGATGCTAGTGTTGACCCAGGTTCTTTTTCATATGAGGTAGTTGGAGTTTCGCCGGTTCAGGATAATCCTTTATTCAACAACTTACCCGCAGGCAACTATCAAATAAGAGTAATTAATAAGGTTACTTCCTGCGAAACGATCGTTGATAATGTGGAAATTACCCAGCCTGACCTATTGGAAATCCTCGACTTGGATTTTACTAACCCAAGCTGTTCATATCCAAATGGTACCATTTCCTTCACTATATCTGGAGGTACTCCAGCTTATGACGTTCAAGTGAATGGAAATCCATTATCAGATTATACGAATACAGTAACCGGCAATACGTATTTGATTGAAGAGTTAATGCCAGGTGACTATAGCGTTGTAGTGAATGATGTCTTGCTTTGCCAAACTACATCGCCTACCCTGACTTTGATTAATGATGATCTGGATCCCTTGTCTACGGTGGCCATTGCAGAGGAAATCTGCTTCGGTACAGATGCTACCTTGATTCCTCAAATTACTACCCCTGGAGCCTATACGGTTACTTGGTTCAAGGATGCAGCAGCTACTATCCCTGTTGCAAGCAGTGCAACTCCTGATACTGATGGATTGACATATCAAATAAATATTACAGATTTCAGCCTGACTATCTCCGGATTGCAAGAGGGAGATTTTGCATATTACTATCGAGTAGAAGGGGATCAGTTATGTCCTGATTACATTTTCAAAGCAGACATTATTGTTTTTCCAGAATTGGAAGCTACTCTTTCCCTCACAAATGAGACATGTTTTGAAGTTTCGGACGGAACAATAACTGTTGATGCAAGCGGTGCAAATGAAATCTTTGAGTATAGCCTCGATGGAGGTCCCTTTGTGAGCTCAAATCTATTCGAGAACTTAAGTCCTGGTGATTATTCAATTGAAATAAGAAGTTCAAATGGCTGCTCCATAATTGAAAATGCGACAATTGAAGGACCGGCAGCTCCGATTTCTATAAATACTCCGGATATCCTAAGAGCTAATTGTGGCTTACCAAATGGTATTATTCAGAATCTTGTAATATCTGGTGGTTGGGGAACATATCAGGTGGAATGGAGAAGAGGATCTGCTACAGGTACTATAGTGCCTGGTGATATCACAGGAGCAGTTGACCTACATCCTGATACTTATTACCTTCTTGTAACAGATTTAAATGGCTGTACTGAGATTTTTGATTTCGTAGTGGAAGAATCCTCTGACCCAGTTTATCAGCTAATCCAGCCTCAAGAAATTTGTGAGGGCGATGAGGTAACTATCCTACCGGTCCATTTAGCTCCTGATCCATCTCTGCCTCCTGCAGCAGCTACCGAAGTAAGATGGTATAAAAATCCAGGTCAAGTTGATCAGCTGTTCTCCGGTACTGATTCCCAAAATCAAGAGGTTAGTTATATTATTGACGACTCTGATTGGCTAAATCCCTCCATTACGATTTCGGGCCTAGAAGCAGGTACTTATACCTATTATTTCTACGTTGTCTGTACTGGTGTAGAATTGCCGGTCGAAGTCATCGTATATCCTATACCTGAAGTCACATTTGATGTGTTATCCATTAGTTGCTTTGATGCGGAAGATGGTAGGATTACAGTCTCTTCAGGTGCAGATTCAAACTTTATCTACTCAATTAATGGCGGCTCTTTTGTAGATCAGGCCACCTTGGAAGCCACCTTATTTGCAGCAGGAACATATTCAATTTCTGTGGAACAAAATGGTGTAGGATGTCCTTCAGAACTCTACTCCCTTGAGGTATTGAGTCCAAATGCTGGTTTAGCCTTCGAAAATATTGTTGCCATTGATCCTAGTTGCGGCTCACCTACGGGTATAGTGTCTGGAGAAGTTGTTGGAGGATGGGCTCCTTATACGATTACTATTTCTGAAGGTACTACAGTCATAGGTACCCAAACATCTGAAGATGGCCAGTTTAAATTCGAAAATCTTTTGGAGGGTAACTTTGATATTGAAGTTACTGATGATAGAGGCTGCATCATTTCCTCTCAAATAATTACACTCACCTTTGGACCTACTCGAGTAGAGGTGGAGGATGTGACTATTTGTGAGGGTGAAATTGCTGTCTTAACTCCTACAATGACACCTTTCAATGCAGCAGGCGAATTTAAATGGTATTTAGATAGCTCTAAATCTCAAGAAATTGTTTCCTCTTCCAGTCCAGCTGCTGATGGTAAAACCTATCAGATTTCTTCTCAGGGTGAATTAACGATTGAAGGATTAACACCTGCTGAATCACCACTCACATACTATGTGGAAGTGGTAGGTGCTGGGATTTGTGAGGGGGATCTGGCAACTCCAAAAGTATCCATGTTTACTAAGCCGCAGATCAGTACTAATGTTACTGATGAAGCCTGTTTTGGAGAAAAAGGTTTGATTACTATCTCCGCTACTTTGGGCAATGGCACCTACACCTATAGTATAGATGGTGTCACTTACCAGTCTAGCAATACCTTCGAAGTTGTTCCTGGAATCTATTCGGTCTTTGTAGAAAGCGCTGGCTGTATTTCTCAACTGGATGGTGTAGAAGTTCTGGGGCCAAATTCTCCTTTAACAATTGATAACACCACACTGGAGGATCCTACCTGTAATACTGCATCAGGGACTATTTCTCTAGATTTCTCTGGTGGATATACCAGTGGATATACTGTGACTTTGAAAAATCAAACGCAAGTCATAGCCACTCAAAACTCTTCCTCACCAGTGGTATTCGTCGATTTACCTGAAGGTACCTATACAATAGAAGTTTCTGACGGATCCTGTATTGTGTCTAGTGGTGCAATTGATTTAGTTTCTCAGGACACACCAATTATTGCCAATGATAAGGTGATTTGCGAAGGTGAAGTTGCTACTCTTGTGCCATCTACCACCCAAGTCGCTGGAACACCTCAGTTTTTGTGGTATTCAGATCCCCTTGGTAACCAACCAATTTCTGATGGTTCAACTATTGACGGTGCAAGCTTTCAAGTTAGTCCAACAGGTGAAATTAATATCTCAGGGTTAAAGGCTATTGAAAGTCCGTACACTTACTATGTGACTGTTCAAGGACAAGGAATTTGCCCACCTGATTTGTTGCCTGTAAATGTCACTGTAAATGCAATTGCCAATCTACGTGTTTCAAACCCATCTATAATTTGCGATCCAAACGAAACTGTAGACTTGCGTAATTTTATTGAAGGATTTAATAGTTCTAATTACGATTACAGAATTGAAAATCCTTCCGGGCAGGTGCTGAGACTGGAAGATATAGATGCTGTAAATCAAACAGGTGATTACATAGTGCAAACTAGCTTTAAGGGCACCGGATGCTGGTCTCCGAGACAACGTATAAGAGTGATTATTTCTGATGAATTATTGGTTCCTGACTTCTCATATGATGCAGACTTAGGAGGCGGTATCATAGTGCCAAATTCAGAAATCCAAATTTTGGAAGATGTGAATTTTTATGATAATTCCACAGGTAAAGTTGTTATTTGGAATTGGGATTTCGGCGATGGCTCAGAAAGTACAGACCAAAACCCAACGCATCAATACCTGTCAAAAGGAACATATACAATTACCTTGACTACAATTGATCAATTTGGTTGCATTGCAGAGGTTCAAAAAACAGTAACGGCATTCGATGATTACCTCGTTATGATTCCTAATGCATTTACCCCTACAGGAGCTAAAAACCAATTCTTCAAGCCTGTCTTTAGGGGAATTGTATCAATGGAATTCTACATTTTTAATACTTGGGGTGAGCTCATTTATGAAACTGACCAACTTGAAAGTATTGGTTGGGATGGAACAGTGAACGGCAAGGCTACTCCAAATGGTAACTACGTTTATAAAGGTATATTTAAAACCAAATCAGGTGAGGAAGTTCAAAAAACTGGAACTTTTACTTTAATCAGGTAATTAAAGGCAAGCATCTTGAAGTAAGTATTTATGTTTCTCAATTATTTTATTGTCTTTTTGATCTTGCTTCTTTTGGCGCTTACCTACCATAGGTTGGCCTTGAAGTTTAAAATTGTAGATAAGCCCAATCATCGTAGTTCGCATGTGCATACTACCGTAAGAGGGGGGGGGATATTATTCCCATTTGCTGTGATTTTTTGGTGGATGGCTTTTGATTTCCAACATACCTGGATGATAATAGGTATTGTGTGGGTTGCTACGATTAGTTTACTGGACGATATCTACACTATTTCTAGCAGAATTCGCTTTGCTGTGCAATTTTTAGCACTGAGCATGGCATTTTATGATTTGGGTGTCTTCGCTCAAATCAACTGGGTTGCCTTACCCATTCTGTATTTTATTTCCTTGGCCGTCATCAATGGGATCAATTTCATGGATGGAATTAATGGAATCACAGGATTATATGGCCTGGTCTTTCTAGGAAGTGTTTTGGCTGTCGATACCTACTTAGGAATCTTTGACCAGTATTTGATTCGTTACGAGATACTGGCGATATGCGTGTTTTTGATTTTTAATTTGCGCAAAAAAGCATTGATGTTTGCTGGTGATATAGGGAGTATTTCCCTTGCCTATGTCATGATTTACCTCTTGATTCAATGGTACTTGTACTCAGGATCATGGACTGTAATACTATTCCTCCTTATTTACGGGTTGGATTCAGCAATTACCATTTTTGATAGAATCCGAAAAGGGGAGAAGATTTCCGAACCACATAGATCTCACTTATATCAAATGCTTGCTAATCAGGCAGGGATATCACATGTCAATATCGCATTGATTTATGCGCTGCTACAACTTGCAATAAACTTTGGATTTTTCATCTACCCTAGGACAATTCCTGGGCCTTTCGAAGGCTTGGGAATCATAGTCATTACAGGTGTAGTCTACATAGCTCTTAAGGCATTTCTACTGAAAAAATATTCAAAAGTCCTTAGTTAAATCATTAGATTTCAGGTTTTAGACTCAACTCTCACCAACCAACAACCAACACCCAACAACCAACAACCAACAACCCACAACCAACAACCTCCAACCAACAGCCAACAACCCAACAACCCACAACCAACAACTAACAACCAACAACCCACAACGGCCAACCAACAACCTCCAACCAACAACCAACAACTAACAACCACCCGCCAACCCATATTCTCCATTCCACAACTGATTTCAAATTGACCTTAACTTCAGAGCATCCACTTCCTAAACTCCCCCTTCACCATAACTTTTATTTTGGAAACCATGCAATGATCAAAGGGGGCAGGGGGATTTGTCACAAGCCAACAGAAAAACCGCCAACCGATTCCGAATATATTCCTTTCTCCGTCTTGCTGGCACCGCGCCTACGTCTCCGATTGATGCTCGTGGGCCAGCGCTGGGGCACGAATATATCCTTAAAACCTAGGGTTGAAACCCTAGGCTACCCAAAGGTCGTCCCTGTGGATCGGACATCGGACATCAGACCCCAACCAACAACCAAAAACCAAAAACTAACAACCAAAAACCAACAACCAACAACCCACAACCCACAACCAACAACCCAACAACCAACAACCTCCAACCAACAACCAACAACTAACAACCAACAACCAACAACTAACAACCAACAACCAACAACTAACAACCAACAACCAACAACCACCACCCACAAATAAAAAGACCCAGAGATGCTCTGGGTCTTTTTGTTCGGCTACTGCCTAATTAAAACTTAACGCTAATTCAAATGTCATAGGTATCAAGCGATAAAAAAATACCCAATGTTGGGTATTTTTGCACTGATTTAATAGCATTTTCCCTGATTTAGGCCTGCTACAGCCAGAATGTACATATTTTAAGAAATCATTGAATCATTTATTGATATACTATCGCCCGATGTTTGGAGGATTTTAGAGAGTATGGACTAGCCGCTCTGCTGACTCTTATACTGCTCAAAGAACCCCTAAAAATCTATGTATATCCTCTCTGCTGCAAGTAAAGATCAAAGAGCAAAGAATAAGGTAAACTCTAGATTTTAGGCTATTTTGGATATAGCTCTCCAGATAGCTCGGGAGGTTTTTTAGCCAGTAAAACAAAGAAAATAAGCTTACTGGTGGCATTACGGATAATCACTTAGAAATATTATCAAAAAGCATCTTGAATTGGAATAACATTTGCGTAAACCCTTATGTATAAAAATCGAAATAAAATCCTACGAATTTATTTACTTTGCACCCAAATCAAAAAGTAGGAGATTCATTCTTTTTCTTTAACAATTAAATAAAAAACCTCATCATCTTAATCAAATCCCCAAAATGAAACAAAATTTGTTCTCTATTTCGGTCAACCGCTCACTTATGATTGCCTTAGTCGCTATGCTGGCTATGGGTGCATGTAAGAGTAAAAAGAAAGCTGCACAACCTGCTCCACCTGCACCTGTCGAACAAGTGGAACAGCCAGTATCTCCTCCACCAGCTCCAGTGGCTTCTGCAGAAGAAGTAGCAGCTGAGAAGTTGGAAAATTATTTCAATAGCGTAGCCGCAGCAGGTAATGCATCTATGGCAAACCAGACTATCCAAGAGACGCTAGGTATGTTTTCAAATCAGGAAACTCCAGTTTTGATCGTGATTCACGAAGAAAATGGAATCAAAGATTACGATGAGCCTACTACTATCAAGAAGTATTTGGAATACTTAAAAGATACCAAGAAGAATCTTAACTACATCAGCGATATCCGTATGGATGCCAATGGTAAGGTCTCTGAATTGGAGCTTAGAAGAAAATAATCGCCCACCTGAAAAATAATTAAAAAATGAAAAATATAATGATCCTTTTCCTGGGCTTATTCCTTGCTTCCTCAGTAAGTGCTCTAGCTCAGTCCGAAACAATTAGCCCTGCAAGAAAGCAAGCAATTGACTCTTTAGCTCTTGAAAAAGTAAAAGATTTAAGTAAGTACATCAGCATCATCGGAAGCAAAGAGACACAGTTCTCTGAAGCAAACCGAGTGATGGATCGTGCTGAAGAACTTTTCTCTCCAGGTGCAGAGATGGGTGTTTCCAGTATCAACACAAGCGAAATCGCATACTACAAAGTAAGACGTTATTTTGAGCGTTTGATGGCTTTGAACTACGATAGAGTAAATATCACCTGGTACGATATCCAATACATTTCAGACCTTGAAAGACAGCCGGACGGCAGATACGTAGGTGTTGTCACCGTATTCCAACGTTTCGAAGGTACCTCTATAGAGACAGGTATGAACTACAAAGACACTACTAAGAAAGACATCACTATTTACGTTGAGAAAAAGCAAACCCAAATCGCTGGTAGAACCATCGAATTCTGGGACGTCATGTTAGGTGACGTGAGAGTGACAGAAACTTCCGCATGAGAATAGTAACCTTTATTTTTGCGATTTTCATCGCAAGCATCTCAATTGTCTCGGGGCAGGGCATAGGCAGCCCCGGGACAATTAAAGATGATGGCAAATTTGCTGCCTCCACCAAACAACTAAACCAATTCTTCAGAAGATTTAATGCAGAGGAATCCCCCACTGATGGCAATGTGCGCTATTATCCCGGTGATACCGCATACCACAGCAGATCCCTGAGAAAGGGCTTTCTTCAGATACTTTTTGATAATCAAACTTCCTCCGTTAATACAGACTTAAAAACAGAGTTTATTAACTCAGTACTTTCACCGGCTTACCCGCAATACATAAACTTCCACAGAGAAGGATGGCTTGCTGAAGTACAGGCTGAATTTAGTTACAAAGGCAAAAGAGAAACAGCCACCCTGATATTAAAACTCCAGCCGGAAGGATTGGGGTACGAATGGGTTATAGATGAGGTCTCATTTCCCCCATTTAAAAACATTTTCAACAAGCCCGTAGGAGATGGTAAAGATTTCCTGCACCCACTCAGTCATGAGCTGGGATTTATGAATCTTAGAAGAGCATTTCAAGATTCAAATTCCCCTGAAGCTTACACTGAGAGCAATTTTAAGCCAGATTACCTCACCTTATTTCTCTACGAAATGAAGCAAAATAACATCCGTTACCAGACAGTGACAGATGTTAAATTTCACTTCTTTCAAATTGAAGGCTGGTATTTTGAAGTAAACCAATTCAACCGCCCTGGTTTTAATACAGGCTGGCTGATTTCAAACCTTGTCAAACTTAACCCTGGAGACAAGGAGTCTATACAGAAATACATTTATGATCAGAACTAAGTTTATATATCTAAGTTTATTCCTTTTATGTGTGAGCTTCTCAGGATTCGCACAGACGATTAAAGGCTATACTCAGGATGAAATAGATGATTACTCTTCCAAAGTCGAAGATCAAATTAGGTTCTTGGAATACCTGCTTAATACTATCGGGTCTTCAGAGACGCAACCTAGAGATAAGGATGTGGTCATTCGCGAAAGCTATCTGAAGATTTTCCGGGATGGAGAAGTGCAGGTGGAAGACGATTTGTTGCTGGATAGAAAGGTAGTGACAAACAAGAATGTAACTGCCTATTTAAAAGACATTGAGTTTTTCTACAAGGATGTCAACTTCAAGTTTAAGATTAGGGATGTAAAAGCCCATCAGAAAGATAATGGGGATGTGTATTTTTTGGCATCTCTAGATAGAACTATTACGGCTACCGGTATCAACAACGAAAAAGTTTCGAATACCAAGCCTCGATTTGTAGAAGTGAATTTGGATAGCAAATCCCAGGAGTTAAAAATTGCCTCTGTTTACACCACCAAGGTAAGTAGAGACGAAGAACTGGCCGAATGGTGGTCTGTCTTAGATCCCCACTGGAAAGCTTATTTCAGAGATCGCTTTGCTTTAAGTCAATACGACTCCATCAATGTGGATTTGCTATATAAATTCGTAGAAGTGGACTCCTTGGATATTTCTGGGACAGATTCTTTACTCGACCTCAGTCCTATGGAAGCCATGCGTAACCTGAAGTACGTCAACCTCAGCAATACGCAGATCACCGAGCTTGGACCTATTTCCAATGTGACCTTCCTAGAATACCTCGATGTTTCTAACACACCTACTTCGGATATACAATTTATCAAGTATTCTGACAGACTAAAGCATCTGGATATCTCCAAAACTCAGATTACAGATATTAGTGAACTGGTGAATCTTAAGGCAATACGGTCGCTCCGAGTGGAAGAAACTCCAATCTTAAGCTTTGCCGTTCTTAATGAATTTGATAGCCTGCAAAACCTATATATTGCCCGTAGCGGTTTTAATAACGCAGAGAATATCAAAGACCTTTCAAAATTGGAAGACCTGGATTTATCAGGCAATTACCTAATCAACTTCAGCCAGTTATCTGAGTTGGCTTCGCTTAGGAATTTGAACTTATCAAATACCAATATCCAAGACCTTACACCTTTGGTAGGGCTTAAAAATATTGAAGTATTGGATATCACCGGAACTGAAGTTTCCGATATATCCGCATTGAATGCCAAAGCAGAACTGAATAAAGTTTTGGCAGATGATACAAAACTTACAGTGATTGCTGCGGATAATTTCACACGAAATAACCCTAAGGTATTATTAATCCACCATGTAAAAGACCTGGAAAGCTGGTGGGCAGGACTTTCTGATGCTTGGAAAGCTAGTATGAAAAAAGCTAATCCTAAAATTACCTCCGATAACCCAAGTGTAGAAATACTCACAAGCACTATTGGATTAGAGGAACTAGATTTAAGTGGAGCCGGTATTCAAACACTTAATCCCATCACTCGATTTGCCAAACTCACCAAAGTGGATTTCTCTGATAATCCAGTTACCGAGATGATTTCTCTGAGCGAAGTCAAAACTTTGAAAGAAATCATAGGCAGAAACTCTCAGGTGAAAGATATTTCTCCCCTGAAATCAAATGAGGAATTAGTAAAGATTGATCTTGACGGAAGTCCGGTTACCACCATAATGGATGTATTGAATCTTCCTAATTTGACCTACTTGAATGTGAATGGGTCTGAGATATTTACTGAAGAAGTTCCGGAAATCCTGATTCAAAAACCAAGCTTGACTATTATTTACCGCATAGAAGAGTTGAATACCTGGTGGAATGAGTTGGATGGAGTTTGGAAGGAAATCTTTAGAAAGCAATTCTCCATGCCAGAAGAGCCTTCTACGGAGCAGCTACATGCCTTGACAGAAAAGTCATCTTTGACTTTCGAGCGTGTATCAGTTGACGATATTCATGCACTTATTGTATTTGTCAATTTGAGATCTTTGGTGATTTTTGATGCACCTCTGGGTTATATCGCTCCGATTGTGGAGCTAAAACTTCTAGAGAAATTAAAGATTTCACAGGTTCCTGTCATTGATTTCTCCCCATTGAGAAGCCTCTCTAATCTGAAAGAACTCGATATCAGTAATTCCGGAATCGAGGACCTATCGCCCATAGAAGGATTGATGAATTTGAAAACTTTGAATATTTCCGGGACCAACCTGAGAACTTTAAAAGGACTGGAAGGATTGATCAACCTGGAGGAACTTGACGTGGCTAGCACAAACCTTCGCTCCCTAAGGCCTATTGAAGGTCTGCCAAACCTGAAGAAACTTTCCTGCTTCAATACCCGATTGAATAGCAGAGCAGTCGATAGATTCAAAGAATCAAATCCCGATTGCGAGGTCAGGTATTATTAGAAGTATCAAGTACAAAGTATAAAGTTTTAAGTACAATGTATCAAGGAGGAGGATAAAAGTGGCGTAGCCACTTTTATCCTCCTTTTTTCACTATAAATCCTGGTGGCCTTGCGAGGTCGAGGCCCGTTTTTATCCTTCTTTTTTCAATTGTGCCAGATTTCCGTGCAAGGTTGAGGCCCGAATTGAGGCAACTCCCCCTTTACAAAGGGGGCAGGGGGATTTTGCAGATTTATCGCATCAAATCCATCTCAATTTTATACCAAAAGTATAAAGTACTCTAAACTCCTAATTCTAGCGTCTTGTATCTAGTGTCTTGTATCTAACATCTTGCTACTAACGTCTTAAATCTTGATACTTAAAAAAGATCCGCCACCGTTCGTGTCTCACGAACGGTCAATGTATCGAATATTAAATCTTGATATTAACGTCTTAAGTCTTGGTTCTAGCGTCTTGCTACTAATGTCTTGCTACTAATGTCTTAAGTCTTGCTACTAATGTCTTAAATCTCGATACTTAAAAAAGGTAAAAGGGATTAAAAAATAAGATAAAAGAATCCCTTTAGTATTTTCTTAGAAAAAGTTGTGCTGGAAAAGTTGCTTAATCACCCTGACATAAAGGTATATAGGCGACCTTACAAAAAAATACCCTATACAGGGTATTTTTTGGTTTAATAGGGTTAAAGTTTTCCACAAAATTGTATTTTTAAATGTTTTGTTATGGATATTCTACTTTCGTCTAATTGAAATATTTTAAAATATCCCATAATTTCCAATTCCCTCCATTTTCAATTCTTCATTTTAAATTCCCAATTCCCCCCCATTTTAAATTCTTCATTTTAAATTCCCAATTCCCTCCATTTTAAATTCAATAATTTTAAATTCTCAAAACCCAACAACCAACAACCAACAACCAACAACCAACAACCAACAACCAACAACCAACAACCAACAACTAACAAACCACCACCCCCCTTGTCCAAAACCCTAACAAGCCTCACATCTCTATCCCTTTTATTGATCCTGTTAGGAATCAACCGTGGCTTCGATTTCTCAGATGAAGGGCTTTATGCCTTGCTAGCAGTACCGAATCAGGAGAATTTAGCAGGTGTGTTCAACTACGACCTTTTATTCAAACTTTTCTATAAGTTCACCGGAATTGAGTTTGGATTGATTGGGCTTAGACTGCTTCGTTTATTTCTCTATTTTCTTGCAGCAGGTGCTTTGACCTTCTTTTGGGGAAATCTTACAGGCACAAAAAAGTTTTCTGTTAATCATTTCCTAATCGTCGCCTTAGGGCTTTTTGCAGGCTATGGATTTTTACCACAAACCCTATCCTATAATTCACTGGCTGTGGTGTTTACCTGTTTCTGGTTAGCAGTAATCTCTACTCAGAAAAATAATGTTCTTCAATACCTCTTCCTTGGATTCATGCTAGCCTGCCTGGCGTATATTAAAATTACTGCCTGTCTTGGGTTGGGCTTACTAACCCTGCTTCGGATGGGGTATTCAAAAGAGATAAAGGTGAAATACCTTCTGGGTTTAATCATTCCTTACATCATGATTGAACTTTTGATGTATATGGCCATAGGTGATTTTGCGTTTTCCAGAATGTTAGATGCCAAGGAATTAATCGGCAGCCGTAGCTCCTATGCGATTTTATCACTCGCAAAGTATGAGCTGGTAGGAGGGTTTTGGCTTGCCTTAGCTGCAATTCCTTTTTTAATAGCTGGATTTCTTAGACATTCTTTCTCAAAGTTGAAGTATATATTGCTGCTTATTGGAGTATTTGCTCTAAGCTACCTTACCTATATTACTGCCATCACAGAGGAGTGGAACCATGTTGTATTACTAGTTACAGTAGCTTTATTTGCTTACGTTGCGCCAAGATTTCGATTCACAACAATTTCCCGAAATCAGCGATTCCTTTTCCTGACCCTATTGATTTTACCCTTTGTGCTCCATTTCGGAAGTAATGTTTATTGGCTACGATTGGGAATTCACTTTTGGGTGTTTTGGATTTTGGCTATTCTATTTGTTTTCGATAAAATACAGTTGAAGGGTAAGAAGGTGATAAATGCTGGAGTAGGGGCTCTGAGCTTTCTCTTGGTCCTAAATGGCATTTGGATACATCCATTCGAGCAGGAACCCTTATGGAATGCAACAGAGGAGTGGAACTATGGAAATGGAAATAACATATTGCTCTCAGAAAAACAGATTGATTTATTAAATTCTATTAGGCCATATGCAGAAGATAAAAATCAGGTATTGGCCGTTTATAGAATTCCCGGGATCCCTTACCTATTGGATAAAACCTCCCCCAAGTCTCCAGGCTTTTGGGATAGAAGCCAAATAGCGTATTACTTTCCACAGGATTTTCAGACTGATCTACTTATATATTACTCCTTGGATTCCTTACCTTCCTTTGTGCAAAATGGTTTTTCGACGGAATATGCCCAGCTCCCTGATGGCAATGAAATTCAGATTTTATGGAGAAAATAAAGTCTAACTCCTTCGTCTTAATTTGCTCCTTGATAGCTGCAGCAGCTATGATTACCATCTGGTTTCTTCCTTGGAGATTTCAGGTAAATGACGATGAAATCATGATGTGGCTCGTTTCCGGTGCCTACACAGGAACTCCTGAATCCTACGCCGTTTTTATTCACCCTATTCTCAGCTGGACTTTTTCCAAACTCTACACTTTCTTTCCTTCTGTGCCATGGTATCCATTGACTTGGTTTTTGGTGATTTGGTTAAGTTTTGTTGCCTTGACTTTGTCTTTAAATCAAAGCAAAATAAGATTAAATGAAAAAATTCTCCTTGTGCTATTCAGTCTTTGCCTCTTTCTACATTTTGCCTTATTTCTTCAATTCACTATTGTAGCGGGGATAGCAGGATTTTCTGGATTATTACTTCTTTTGTGTATAGGGGGAGTAAAAAAACTACCACTATTTTTTTTCTCTTTGATCCTCATAAGTACATCATTGCTCATTCGTTGGGAATCTTTTGTTCTGATTTTATTGAGCTTTGGACTTTATATACTGATTTTCAAATCGGTAAGGGAAATTCTTAATTCTTTAACCTGGTACCTACTCCCGGTTTTAATATTGGTAGCAATACTTACTTCAAAAATTCTTTGGGAAAAACAATCAGAATATTCTGACTTTATTCAATATAACAAAGCAAGGGCAGCTGTTTCAGATCATCCTATTTCTTATCAGCTTAGTTTGGAAAGAGACCTTGAAATCAATTCAAAGTGGTTTTTTTTCTCACAATGGATGATGGAGGATGAACGCTATCCTATCACAGACTTGAAAGAAAGAAAGTCAGAATTGGATGTAGAGTTGTTTTCTTTTGACCAGGTTTGGAATTCTTTGTATAGGTTGTTCTTGGTAATGAAAACCGAGGCCTTCAAATCCATATTTTCTTTTATGCTTGTGGCATATCTGATTTTTGCATTTAATGCATCCAAAAAGATTTTGATTTTCCTAAGCCTATGGATGCTTTTCTTCTTAGTGTTCAATCATTTTTTTATTCTCAATGGAAGGGTCATAATTTTGTTTTTCTTACCCTTTTTGTTTCTGTCGGTTGTAGAACCGCATTTAAACGCTATGAGCAGTAAGTTTTCAATTATAGCATCCTTATTACTACTGCTTTTTTTTAGCTTTCATATACTCAACTTTTTCAGTGAGGCTAAAGCAAGGAAAATCATGCAGAAAGAATTTCTCAAACTCACTGCAATTATTCCTAAAGGTTCCTTGCTTGTTATAGAGGGCTACAAAGAAAATTTCCTTGGCATTGATTATACAAAAGAAAACCCTGTTCCATTTCTAAGTTTGGGCTGGATATCACAAAGTCCTTTTCAGCATAAGAAACTACAGCATTTTAATCTGGAGCAAATTTCTGACGCCGATGAGTACTATTTACTAGGTGTAGACCTAAATAAGGAATTCTATTTTTCTGATTACATGAGATTTCTGAAAGAGAATTATAAACTGGAAAGTAAAGTAGAAGAAGAGAATTTTATTCTTTTCCATTACCTAAAGGTCTATAATACATCCAAATAACAAGTCTTTTTAAATTAAGAGTGAATTCGAAATTCAATTCCCAAACTTGCATAATCCATTTGCCGCATTAAATTTGTTTAACTGAGTAAAAAAACTACTCAGTCAGCTAGTTTCCAAAAGTGGGAGTGAAGGAGCGAAGCCGTCCACCGAAGGCGGAATTGAAATTTAAGACTCCATTACAAGAAAAATTATCTGATTCTTAGCCAGTAGATCAAAATGGCCGAGCGAAGTCGCGGTAAAGCTTAATGGAATTTGGCTACTGCCAAGATATACTTAGCGAACCAACAACCAATACCCAATAACCAACACCTAACAACCAACAACCAACAACCAACAACCAACACCCAACAACCCCTTTCAACTTCTCCAGTTTGCTCTTACATATTCTGAGAATGAATGGATTTTACCCCCTAAAAGATTATAATCTCTAAGTAACTCATCACACTCCATTGATAGATGTGGATATAATGCCTGAATCTTCTCAAGATGGTTTAATGTTTCCAAGCCACTTGCCTCAGCATAGATAAGAAATTTGATGAAATCATTTTTATAAGACCTTCTACCATATCCCTCTACTATATTGCTGATTACTGAATCAGATGATCGCCTCAGTTGACTTCCCAATTCATATAGCTCAAACTTTGGAAGCCTTAGTGAAAAAGGATGCGTCTTTAAAAATAAACTAAAGCTGATTTTGTAAATATCTAGGTCTCTATAGCTACTCATGGCGGTGGTGTTTAAAGTCGAAAGAAATAGTTAAAAATACTGGCTATCAAATTAATGACTTGTCAACCAACAACCAACACCCAACAACTAATAACCAACACCCAACAACCAACACCCAACAACTAACAACCAACACCCAACAACCAACAACTAACAACCAACACCCAACAACCAACAACTAACAACTAACAACCAACAACCAACAACTAACACCCAACAACCAACAACTAACAACTAACACCCAACAACTAAAATTTGCTCGAATCCCTCGTCACCTCCAAAACCCGAATTAAACTTCTCCTCAAGTTCTTTTCCCATGCCAATTCAGGATACCTGCGCTCTCTGGCCAAGGAGTTTGACGAGTCTACCAATTCCGTAAGGGTGGAGCTCAACCGACTCACTGAAGCTGGTTTGCTAGTCTCTGAAGACGAGGGCAAAACCAAAATGTACAAGGCAAATACCCAGCATCCCTTCTTCGGCGAAATCAAAGGAATGGTTTCCAAATTCCTCGGTCTGGATGACCTGATGGAACGTATAGTCAAAAGAATGGGTATGGTAGAGAAGGCCTATATCGTGGGAGACTATGCGAAAGGCATAGATTCAGGAACTATTCAAATGATCCTCATTGGCATTGATCTGGACAAAAATTACCTGGAATTCATCAAAGAAAAAACCTACGAAAAAGTACAACGCAAAGTGGAAGTTTCCATCCTCGAAACCGACCCCGGTGATATTCAAGGAATTCTGGTATATGGAAAGTAAGTACTCAATCAACCACTAACAACTAACAACCAACAACTAACAACCAACAACCAACAACCCACAACAAACAACCAACAACCCACAACTAACAACCCACAACCACCAACCAACAACTAACAACTAACAACCAACAACTAACAACTAACAACTAACAACCAACAACCCACAGTGCCCTCCAAAGACAACATCAAAATCATCCAACCCACCTCAGGCTGGCAACTTATAGACTTCAAAGAACTCTGGCGATATAAGGATCTCTTGTATTTTCTTACACTCAGAGGTATCAAAGCCCGATATGCCCAATCGGTACTAGGAGTGGCTTGGGCGATCATCCAACCCCTGTTTACGACTGTAGTATTCACAGTTGTTTTTGGAAACCTGGCAAATGTCGATTCAGATGGGATTCCATATGCCTTGTTTTCGTACCTCGCCCTATGGCCTTGGAATTACTTTTCTGGCACCCTTACTGAGTCTGCTAATTCCCTGATTCAAAATGCCAATATGATCACCAAGGTATATTTTCCTAGAATGGTACTCCCTCTGAGTTCTATTCTTTCCAAACTGCTGGATTTTATAATTGCGTTTGTGGTGGTCGTGGGCATGATGATCTATTTTCAAATTACTCCTGGCTGGGGATTATTAGTACTGCCACTGTTGATTATCCAACTCCTGATGTGTAGTCTAGGAATGGGGATGATGCTATCTGCCATGGCAGTGAAATACAGAGATGTAAAGCATGCCCTGACCTTCGTGGTGCAGCTTCTGCTCTATGCAGCTCCGGTGGTTTATAGTACTACGGCTGTACCTGAGCAATACCAGCAATTCTATATCCTTAACCCAATGGTAGGTGTGATCGAAGGATTCCGTGCAGCCTTTCTTAACCGTCCCATGCCCTGGGAATGGATCTGGCCAGGAACCCTGGTAGCTATCTTCCTCTTCATCTTCGGCATGATGTACTTTCGGAGGATGGAGCGGATATTTGCTGACGTAGCCTAAGGCCAATCATCCGTAGATCCCGATCATATATAATTTGAAATGCAATCGGGACGCCGAATGGAACGGATCTTTGCAGATGTTGCTTAATTAGTTGTTAGTTGTATGTTGTTAGTTACCCCAGATCAACCAACAACCAACAACCACCAACCCACAACCAACAACCACCAACCACCAACCAACAACCCACAACCAATAACCAACAACCAACAACCCACAACCACCAACCACCAACCAACAACCCACAACCAATAACTAACAACCCACAACCAATAACCAATAACCAGCAACCCACAACCCACAACCCACAACCAATAACTAACAACCCACAACCAATAACTAACAACCAATAACTAACAACCAACAACCCACAACCCACAACCAATAACTAACAACCAATAACTAACAACCCACAACCCACAACCAACAACCAACAACTAACAACCCTGACCTCCCCACTCCCCTTCGACTCCTCCCTCTTCAACTACCCAGTAGGTAAGGCCACCATCACCAAGGACTGGAACGAGCAGGAGTTTTTGGAAGCAACTAAGGACTATCAACTTATCTACCTTTTTACCAAATCAGCTTTAGAAATTTCCTCTCCAGCTATTCAAATGGTGGATACCAAAATCACCTTCCAAAAGACCTTAACTTCAATTGAGAAGAGTGAAGAAATCCAGAACTATGAGAATCCTACTTTGGAGGATGAACTACTAGACTTAGCATATTTGAGTGGGGAGTATTCACGCTTTAGAATTGATCCAAGACTCAGGCAGGAAGAATTTCAAAAACTATATAAACTCTGGATACAAAAAGCTTGGGAAGCCAAGCAACTACTTATAGCTCCGAATAGAGCAGGAATGGTCACTTACACCCATGAAAAGGATCAAGGAGCTATTGGTTTGATAGCAGTTTCTGAAGATCATCAAGGCCAAGGCTTGGGGAAAAAGCTGGTCAAAGCTGCCGAATATAAATGCTATCAGGAAGGGGCAAAAGAAATGCTTATCCCAACCCAAGAATCCAACACCCCCGCCTGCAAACTTTACGAATCCTTAGGCTATACACCTGCAGAATTAGCTTATGTATATCATTGGTGGAAAAGTTGAGGACTCAGTCTCAGTAGACAGACCACATACCACATACCACAAACAACAGTCAACCAATAACTCCCGATAGCTATCGGGACAACCCACAACCAGTTGTTAGTTGTGCGTTGTTAGTTAGCTCAGATCAACTAACATCCAACACCCAACAACTACCAACCAACACCCAACAACTCCCGATAGCTATCGGGACAACTACCAACCACCAACCACCAACCACCAACCACCAACCACCAACCAACAACCAAAAAATTGCATCTCTCCATCATCTCCCCAGTCTACCGCGCAGAAAACACCCTTGACGAACTCGTTTCAAGGATCAAAGCTTGCGTTCCGGTGGAGGAATTTGAAATCATTCTAGTGGACGACTACAGCCCGGATAACTCCTGGAATAAAATCGAAGAACTAGCTACAGTCCACCCTGAAATCAGAGGTATCAAACTCTCAAGGAATTTCGGACAGCACTACGCCATCACAGCCGGATTGGATGCTGCAAAAGGGGACTGGATAGTAGTGATGGACTGCGACTTACAGGATAGACCCGAAGAAATCCCAAACCTCTACCAAAAAGCTCAAGAAGGCTTTGATGTAGTCTTAGCCAAAAGAGAAAATAGAAAAGATGGCTTTTTCAAGAAACTCTCCTCAAAAATCTTCTACAGAACCCTAGCCTGGCTCACTGGATCCAAGCAGGATGAGAGCATAGCCAATTTTGGTATCTATCACCGCAAAGTCATCAAGGAAGTCATAGGCATGAGAGAGTCTATTCGCTATTTCCCAACCATGGTCAAATGGGTAGGTTTTAAGCAAACAACCATTCCAGTGATACATGCTGAAAATGGAGATAGGCAAAGTACCTACGGATTCAGGAAGTTGTTCAACCTTGCGCTGGATATCATGCTGGCTTACTCTGACAAACCTATTCGACTCACCGTCAAACTTGGCCTCCTGGTAGCCTTATGCGGATTCCTTTTCGCCTTATATACGCTGTATAGATACCTGGATGGCGAGATTATCGTGGCAGGTTACGCCAGTTTAATTATTTCCATCTGGATGCTCACCGGATTTCTGCTCATCACTTTGGGCATGGTCGGCCTTTACATCGGTAAAACCTTCGAAGGAGTAAAGAACCGCCCGATTTATATTGTGGAGAAAAGAACCTCAAGACATAAGACATAAGACACAAGAGATAAGACACAAGAATCAAGACTTGTTCGCCGCAACGCATCACCATCCATTTTTAATTCTATTTATTTTACATTTTAAATTAATATTTCCCAACCAACAACCACCAACCACCAACTCCCGCTATCGTGGCAACCCACACCTCCCGAGCTATCGGGGCAACCGATAACCCACAACCAACAACAAAACTGTACATCATGATATACAATAATTATATATAGTTGTATATCATAATAAACAATAATTCAATCTTTCTAAGTATCATTTCAGACTCAGTTCCATTTATTCCCAACGTATCTAAGCTGAGTCAGAAAATAGGTATCAATCGTACCACACTGCTTACCTATCTGAACTACCTGCATGAAAGCAAGTTGACCACTAATTTATATTCATCCAGCACAGGGATTTCTCTTTTGCAAAAGCCCGAAAAACTCTACTTGGAAAATACAAATTTAGCTTACGCGCTAGGTAGCAACGTCGATATAGGCAACCTTAGGGAAACATTCTTTTTGAATCAACTGACACATAGCCATTCACTTACTCTGCCAGCAGACTCAGATTTTAGAATAGATCAAACCTGGTCAGTGGAAGTAGGAGGGAAAAACAAAAATTTGCCCGATATAAGTTTAACTGATCATTATATCGCTGCAGATGGTATTGAAATAGGTCTTGGTAAAAAAATCCCCCTCTGGCTGTTTGGGTATCTATATTAAATCATCTAGAACAGAAAGCTAAGAACCAAGATCCAAGAACCAAGATCCAAGAATCAAGAACCAAGAACCAAGAATCAAGACCTGATAACCAACAACCAACAACCAACACCCAACACCCAACAACTAACAACCAACAACCAACAACCAGCAACCAACAACTCCCGATCCCTATCGGGGCAACCAACAACCAACACCCAACACCCAACACCCAACACCCAACAACCAACAACCAACACCCAACAACTAACAACCAACACCCAACAACCAACAACCCACAACCAACAACTGAAAACTCCCTTCAACAAACCCTATCAAACCGGTAAGGAACTCACATACATCCAGGACGCGATCAATCGGGGGAAAATCTCAGGAAACGGCTACTATACCCAAAAGTGCCAGTCATACTTTGAGCAGAACTTTGGAATACAAAAATGTCTACTCACAAATTCCTGTACTGATGCGCTGGAGATGGCAGCCTTGCTTTGTGACATCAAGCCAGGCGATGAAGTCATCATGCCCAGCTTTACCTTTGTCTCCACAGCCAATGCCTTTGTACTGCGGGGAGCAAAGATCGTCTTTGTAGATAGTAGAGCAGATCATCCCAATATGGATGAAACTCTCATCGAGGAGCTGATTACTGCCAATACCAAAGCAATAGTAGTAGTGCACTATGGAGGTGTCCCTTGTGAGATGGACATGATTATGCACATTGCAACAAAGCATAATCTTTGGGTTATTGAGGATGCTGCACAAGGAATAGATAGTCTTTATAAGGAGAAAGCCCTTGGAAGTATTGGCGATCTATCCTGCTTTAGTTTTCATGAGACCAAAAACATCCAATCTGGAGAAGGTGGACTCATAGGCATAAATAACCCTGATTTAATCAGTAGAGCAGAGATCCTATGGGAAAAAGGAACGGATCGAGCTGCATTTTTTCGAAGGGAAGTAGATAAATACGGCTGGGTAGATATAGGAAGTTCCTTCCTTCCATCGGAAGTTACTGCTGCCTTTCTGTGGTCTCAATTGGAAGAACTAAAATCCATTCAAAGCCGAAGAATGTCTATTTGGTACTCATATTCTCAACTTTTCTCAGAGGGTAGCACAAACCTTAAAGTATTCTCTGAATCCTATCAAAAATTACTTGTTAAAGCAGCTGAAGGGCTTGATGTTACTTGGCAGGGAATGGGAAATAAAGGGAATGCCCATATCTTCTATCTGCTTTTCAAAAATGAGTCTGAAAGATCTACATTTTCCGAAACTCTAAGGAATGCAGGTGTGCTTTCTGTTTTCCATTACCAAAGTCTACATAAATCAGAATTCGCTAAAAAGCACTTCCCTGATCAATTCGAAAGAGAATTACCCAATTCAGATCGCTACTCCGATTGCTTATTGAGATTACCCCTATTCTATGAATTACCGGAACTCAGTAAGGCAGAAGACAGTGATCAGAAGACAGTCTCAGTAGGCAAGGATCAGTAGGCAGTGATCAGTAGGCAATGATCAGTAGGCAGTAAGAAAACAACCTTCAACCCGGCATCGGGCATCGAACACTCCCCAACCAACAACCCCATTTTTAAATTCCCTTCATTTTAAATTTTAAATTCTGACCACCAATCTCCATTCTCCCCTTTAGGGTCTGGGGCACAACCCACAACCAACACCCAACAACTAACAACTAAAAAAAATGGTCAAAGGGGGCAGGGGGATTTGTCACAAGCCAACCGCCAACTCCAGTCACACTGAGCGAAGTCGAAGTGTCAGTCCGACATGGACAACTGCTATCCAACACCCACAACCAACAACCAACAACCAACAACTAACAACCCCCAACCAACAACTAACAACCCCCAACAACCCCCAACAACCAACAACTAACAACTAACAATTCATCTCCGATTGATGCTCGTGGGCCAGCGCTGGGGCACGAATATATCCTTAAAACCTACCCATAGGTCGTCCCAATTGGACTTTTAGTGCTTGAATCTAGATCAAAGGGCAATACTCAATTAGCACATTGGCTAGTTTTTAGGGCGGGGAGGAGGTCAAAATAGCGGGCCAGCGTCCTGCCTGGCGCGGGGAAGCATTATTTTGACAAAGGTTTTTGTTTCTTTTTGCCTTCAAAAAGAAAGAGGAAAAATGCCGTTCCATCTGGTTCAATTCTCCGTTGTCCTGCTTCTCCAGAAGCCGGACAGATCCGTTATTACGCTTCCATCTTGCTGGCATTGCGCTCCCGTCTCCACAAAACGATGGTGCGCCAGCGCTGATTAAATACTGATGTTTTTTTGCCCAGGGTTGCGTCGTTCCTCCTTACCCTAGGCTACCCATCTTGCCTACCTACGGCAGGCTTTACCACTCCATCTGATCCAAGTCTTAGGACATGGGCCCTTCATCATGCAGTCTACTCAGAGTTTCCAGATATACCTTTATTTCTTATCGCAAATGCTTGTGTGAAAGGCGGGGAGGAGGTCAAAATAGCGGGCCAGCGTCCGGCCTGGCGCGGGGAAGCATTATTTTGACAAAGGTTTTTGTTTCTTTTTGCCTTCAAAAAGAAAGAGGAAAAATGCCGTTCCATCTGGTTCAATTCTCTCGACTTCCGTTGTCCTGCTTCTCCAGAAGCCGGACAGATCCGTTATTACGTTTCCATTTTGCTGGCACCGCGCCTCCGTCTCCGATTGATGATCCTAGGCCAGCGCTGGTTACCGAATATATCCTTAAAACCTAGGGTTGAAACCCTAGGCTATTACATTGCATGCCTTCAGCATGCTTCCTACTTCCGATAAAAAAATCTTTTAACACAAAACTCTCATCTCCCCTTTAGGGGTCGGGGGTCACCGCCGCCGTTGGTGTCTTAAAGCATGGCTTATTTTACCACCCCATCTGATCCAAGTCTGAGGACCTCGAACCTACATCGTGCAGTCTCCTGACAACTTCCAAATACATCTTTATTTTTTATCCCAAATGCTTGTGTGAAAGGCGGGGAGGAGGTCAAAATAGCGGGCCAGCGTCCGGCCTGGCGCGGGGAAGCATTATTTTGACAAAGGTTTTTGTTTCTTTTTGCCTTCAAAAAGAAAGAGGAAAAATGCCGTTCCATCTGGTTCAATTCTCCGTTGTCCTGCTTCTCCAGAAGCCGGACAGATCCGACATTACCTATCTGGTCTAAGTCTCCTGACTTAGACCTAGGATAATGCAGTCTCCTGACTGCCTCCAACTTCCTCATTCATCATTCGATATTCATCATCCGGACTTCTCGATAGCAAACCGCCAACCTCCTGCCAACAACCACCTATCCGTTTCCATCTTTTGCCTGCCCGCCTTGGCGGGGCACCAGCATTTGGTTTACAAAAAAAAGTCGCGGGCCAGCGCTGATGAACAATTACATCCTTAAAACCTAGGGTTGACCCCGATAGCTATCGGGGCCGGCGCTACCCAAAGGTCGTCCCTGTGGGACTTTTAGTGCTTGAATCTAGATCAAAGGGCAATACTCAACTAGTACATTGGCTAGTTTTTAGGGCGGGGAGGAGGTCAAAATAGCGGGCCAGCGTCCGGCCTTGCGCGGGGAAGCATTATTTTGCCAAAGGTTTTTGTTTCTTTTTGCCTTCAAAAAGAAAGAGGAAAAATGCCGTTCTATCTGGTTCAATTCTCCGTTGTCCTGCTTTCCGTTGTCCTGCTTCTCCAGAAGCCGGACAGATCCGTTATTACGCTTCCATCTTGCTGGCACCGCGCCTCCGTCTCCGATTGATGTTCCTAGGCCAGCGCTGGTGACCGAATATATCCTTAAAACCTAGGGTTGAAACCCTAGGCTATTACATTGCATGCCTTCAGCATGCTTCCTACTTCCGATAAAAAAATCTTTTAACACAAAACTCTCATCTCCCCTTTAGGGGTCGGGGGTCACCGCCGCCGTTGGTGTCTTAAAGCATGGCTTATTTTACCACCCCATCTGATCCAAGTCTGAGGACCTCGAACCTACATCGTGCAGTCTCCTGACAACTTCCAAATACATCTTTATTTTTTATCCCAAATGCTTGTTTGAAAGGCGGGGAGGAGGTCAAAATAGCGGGCCAGCGTCCGGCCTTGCGCGGGGAAGCATTATTTTGACAAAGGTTTTTGTTTCTTTTTGCCTTCAAAAAGAAAGAGGAAAAATGCCGTTCCATCTGGTTCAATTCTCCGACATGGATCCACCCCAATGCAGTCCACTTGCAGACTCCAACCTTCCTTCAATCCACCAACTGACAACCAACTAACAACCAACAACCAACAACCCCCAACCGATATTCCGCTTTTTCGCGTTTCCATCTTGCTGGCATGAAGCTCCCGTCTCCACAAAACGATGGTGCGCCAGCGCTGATTAAATACGGATGTTTTTTTGCCTAGGGTTGCGTCGTTCCTCCTTACCCTAGGCTACCCATCTTGCCTACCTACGGCAGGCTTTACCACTCCATCTGATCCAAGTCTTAGGACATGGGCCCTTCATCATGCAGTCTACTCAGAGTTTCCAGATATACCTTTATTTCTTATCGCAAATGCTTGTGTGAAAGGCGGGGAGGAGGTCAAAATAGCGGGCCAGCGTCCGGCCTGGCGCGGGGAAGCATTATTTTGACAAAGGTTTTTGTTTCTTTTTGCCTTCAAAAAGAAAGAGGAAAAATGCCGTTCCATCTGGTTCAATTCTCCGTTGTCCTGCTTCTCCAGAAGCCGGACAGATCCGTTATTACGTTTCCATCTTGCTGGCACCGCGCCTCCGTCTCCGATTGATGATCCTAGGCCAGCGCTGGTGAACGAATATGTCCTTAAAACCCAGGGTTGCGTCGTGCCTCCTTACCCTGGGCTATTACATTGCATGCCTTCAGCATGCTTCCTACTTCCGATAAAAAAATCTTTTAACACATAACTCTCATCTCCCCTTTAGGGGTCGGGGGTCACCGCCGCCGTTTGTGTTTCACGAATGGCTCATTTTACCACCCTATCTCAGTCTCAGGACCTCGAACCTACATCGTGCAGTCTCCTGACAGCTTCCAAATACTTCTTTATTTCTTATCGCAAATGCTTGTGTGAAAGGCGGGGAGGAGGTCAAAATAGCGGGCCAGCGTCCTGCCTGGCGCGGGGAAGCATTATTTTGACAAAGGTTTTTGTTTCTTTTTGCCTTCAAAAAGAAAGGGGAAAATGCCGTTCCATCTGGTTCAATTCTCCGTTGTCCTGCTTCTCCAGAAGCCGGGCAGATCCGTTATTACGTTTCCATCTTGCTGGCACCGCGCCTCCGTCTCCGATTGATGATCCAAGGCCAGCGCTGGTGAACGAATATGTCCTTAAAACCCAGGGTTGCGTCGTGCCTCCTTACCCTGGGCTATTACATTGCATGCCTTCAGCATGATTCCTACTTCCGATAAAAAAATCTTTTAACACATAACTCTCATCTCCCCTTTAGGGGTCGGGGGTCACCGCCGCCGTTCGTGTTTCACGAATGGCTCATTTTACCAACCTATCTCAGTCTCAGGACCTCGAACCTACATCGTGCAGTCTCCTGACAGCTTCCAGATATACCTTTATTTCTTATCGCAAATGCTTGTGTGAAAGGCGGGGAGGAGGTCAAAATAGCGGGCCAGCGTCCGGCCTGGCGCGGGGAAGCATTATTTTGACAAAGGTTTTTGTTTCTTTTTGCCTTCAAAAAGAAAGAGGAAAAATGCCGTTCCATCTGGTTCAATTCTCTCGACTTCCGTTGTCCTGCTTCTCCAGAAGCCGGACAGATCCGTTATTACGTTTCCATTTTGCTGGCACCGCGCCTCCGTCTCCGATTGATGATCCTAGGCCAGCGCTGGTTACCGAATATATCCTTAAAACCTAGGGTTGAAACCCTAGGCTATTACATTGCATGCCTTCAGCATGCTTCCTACTTCCGATAAAAAAATCTTTTAACACAAAACTCTCATCTCCCCTTTAGGGGTCGGGGGTCACCGCCGCCGTTGGTGTCTTAAAGCATGGCTTATTTTACCACCCCATCTGATCCAAGTCTGAGGACCTCGAACCTACATCGTGCAGTCTCCTGACAACTTCCAAATACATCTTTATTTTTTATCCCAAATGCTTGTGTGAAAGGCGGGGAGGAGGTCAAAATAGCGGGCCAGCGTCCGGCCTGGCGCGGGGAAGCATTATTTTGACAAAGGTTTTTGTTTCTTTTTGCCTTCAAAAAGAAAGAGGAAAAATGCCGTTCCATCTGGTTCAATTCTCCGTTGTCCTGCTTCTCCGTTGTCCTGCTTCTCCAGAAGCCGGACAGATCCGTTATTACGTTTCCATCTTGCTGGCACCGCGCCTCCGTCTCCGATTGATGATCCTAGGCCAGCGCTGGTGAACGAATATGTCCTTAAAACCCAGGGTTGCGTCGTGCCTCCTTACCCTGGGCTATTACATTGCATGCCTTCAGCATGCTTCCTACTTCCGATAAAAAAATCTTTTAACACATAACTCTCATCTCCCCTTTAGGGGTCGGGGGTCACCGCCGCCGTTTGTGTTTCACGAATGGCTCATTTTACCACCCTATCTCAGTCTCAGGACCTCGAACCTACATCGTGCAGTCTCCTGACAGCTTCCAAATACTTCTTTATTTCTTATCGCAAATGCTTGTTTGAAAGGCGGGGAGGAGGTCAAAATAGCGGGCCAGCGTCCGGCCTGGCGCGGGGAAGCATTATTTTGACAAAGGTTTTTGTTTCTTTTTGCCTTCAAAAAGAAAGAGGAAAAATGCCGTTCCATCTGGTTCAATTCTCCGTTGTCCTGCTTCTCCGTTGTCCTGCTTCTCCAGAAGCCGGACAGATCCGTTATTACGTTTCCATCTTGCTGGCACCGCGCCTCCGTCTCCGATTGATGATCCTAGGCCAGCGCTGGTGAACGAATATGTCCTTAAAACCCAGGGTTGCGTCGTGCCTCCTTACCCTGGGCTATTACATTGCATGCCTTCAGCATGCTTCCTACTTCCGATAAAAAAATCTTTTAACACAAAACTCTCATCTCCCCTTTAGGGGTCGGGGGTCACCGCCGCCGTTCGTGTTTCACGAATGGCTCATTTTACCACCCTATCTCAGTCTCAGGACCTCGAACCTACATCGTGCAGTCTCCTGACAGCTTCCAGATTTACCTTTATTTCTTATCGCAAATGCTTGTTTGAAAGGCGGGGAGGAGGTCAAAATAGCGGGCCAGCGTCCGGCCTGGCGCGGGGAAGCATTATTTTGACAAAGGTTTTTGTTTCTTTTTGCCTTCAAAAAGAAAGAGGAAAAATGCCGTTCCATCTGGTTCAATTCTCCGTTGTCCTGCTTCTCCGTTGTCCTGCTTCTCCAGAAGCCGGACAGATCCGTTATTACGTTTCCATCTTGCTGGCACCGCGCCTCCGTCTCCGATTGATGATCCTAGGCCAGCGCTGGTGAACGAATATGTCCTTAAAACCCAGGGTTGCGTCGTGCCTCCTTACCCTGGGCTATTACATTGCATGCCTTCAGCATGCTTCCTACTTCCGATAAAAAAATCTTTTAACACATAACTCTCATCTCCCCTTTAGGGGTCGGGGGTCACCGCCGCCGTTTGTGTTTCACGAATGGCTCATTTTACCACCCTATCTCAGTCTCAGGACCTCGAACCTACATCGTGCAGTCTCCTGACAGCTTCCAAATACTTCTTTATTTCTTATCGCAAATGCTTGTTTGAAAGGCGGGGAGGAGGTCAAAATAGCGGGCCAGCGTCCGGCCTGGCGCGGGGAAGCATTATTTTGACAAAGGTTTTTGTTTCTTTTTGCCTTCAAAAAGAAAGAGGAAAAATGCCGTTCCATCTGGTTCAATTCTCCGTTGTCCTGCTTCTCCGTTGTCCTGCTTCTCCAGAAGCCGGACAGATCCGTTATTACGTTTCCATCTTGCTGGCACCGCGCCTCCGTCTCCGATTGATGATCCTAGGCCAGCGCTGGTGAACGAATATGTCCTTAAAACCCAGGGTTGCGTCGTGCCTCCTTACCCTGGGCTATTACATTGCATGCCTTCAGCATGCTTCCTACTTCCGATAAAAAAATCTTTTAACACATAACTCTCATCTCCCCTTTAGGGGTCGGGGGTCACCGCCGCCGTTTGTGTTTCACGAATGGCTCATTTTACCACCCTATCTCAGTCTCAGGACCTCGAACCTACATCGTGCAGTCTCCTGACAGCTTCCAAATACTTCTTTATTTCTTATCGCAAATGCTTGTGTGAAAGGCGGGGAGGAGGTCAAAATAGCGGGCCAGCGTCCTGCCTGGCGCGGGGAAGCATTATTTTGACAAAGGTTTTTGTTTCTTTTTGCCTTCAAAAAGAAAGGGGAAAATGCCGTTCCATCTGGTTCAATTCTCCGTTGTCCTGCTTCTCCAGAAGCCGGGCAGATCCGTTATTACGTTTCCATCTTGCTGGCACCGCGCCTCCGTCTCCGATTGATGATCCAAGGCCAGCGCTGGTGAACGAATATGTCCTTAAAACCCAGGGTTGCGTCGTGCCTCCTTACCCTGGGCTATTACATTGCATGCCTTCAGCATGATTCCTACTTCCGATAAAAAAATCTTTTAACACATAACTCTCATCTCCCCTTTAGGGGTCGGGGGTCACCGCCGCCGTTCGTGTTTCACGAATGGCTCATTTTACCACCCTATCTCAGTTTCAGGACCTCGAACCTACATCGTGCAGTCTCCTGACAGCTTCCAAATACTTCTTTATTTCTTATCGCAAATGCTTGTGTGAAAGGCGGGGAGGAGGTCAAAATAGCGGGCCAGCGTCCGGCCTTGCGCGGGGAAGCATTATTTTGACAAAGGTTTTTGTTTCTTTTTGCCTTCAAAAAGAAAGAGGAAAAATGCCGTTCCATCTGGTTCAATTCTCCGTTGTCCTGCTTCTCCAGAAGCCGGACAGATCCGTTATTACGTTTCCATCTTGCTGGCACCGCGCCTCCGTCTCCGATTGATGATCCTAGGCCAGCGCTGGTGAACGAATATGTCCTTAAAACCCAGGGTTGCGTCGTGCCTCCTTACCCTGGGCTATTACATTGCATGCCTTCAGCATGCTTCCTACTTCCGATAAAAAAATCTTTTAACACAAAACTCTCATCTCCCCTTTAGGGGTCGGGGGTCACCGCCGCCGTTCGTGTTTCACGAATGGCTCATTTTACCACCCTATCTCAGTCTCAGGACCTCGAACCTACATCGTGCAGTCTCCTGACAGCTTCCAGATTTACCTTTATTTCTTATCGCAAATGCTTGTTTGAAAGGCGGGGAGGAGGTCAAAATAGCGGGCCAGCGTCCGGCCTGGCGCGGGGAAGCATTATTTTGACAAAGGTTTTTGTTTCTTTTTGCCTTCAAAAAGAAAGAGGAAAAATGCCGTTCCATCTGGTTCAATTCTCCGTTGTCCTGCTTCTCCAGAAGCCGGACAGATCCGACATTACCTATCTGGTCTAAGTCTCCTGACTTAGACCTAGGATAATGCAGTCTCCTGACTGCCTCCAACTTCCTCATTCATCATTTAATATTCAACAATTGAACTTACCGATATCCGATATCCGACATCCTACATCGGTCATCTGACATCCAACACCTGCCTGCCTAGCCGAAGGCAGGTCCGCCGTGCCTGTGCGCCGAGGCGTAGCGGAACCCCAACCAACAACTAACAACCACCAACAACCAAAAACTAACAACCAAAAACCAACAACCAACAACTAACAACCAACAACTAACAACCAACAACTAACAACTAACAACCCTCACTCCAATCTCTGCTTAAACTCCAAAAGCCTAGCTTTTAATTTCGGATAAGAAAGATCCTGAACCGCTACAGCTTCATCTATCGCCAAGCAAGCAGCAATAGCTGCAGATTGCCCCAACACCATAAATACCGGTTCCATGCGGATCGAACCAAAAGCAATATGGCTCGCACTAACACAAACCGGAACTAAGAGATTTTCCGCTTCAAATTTTTTCGGAATTATAGACCGGTAACTAATGGGATAGGGACCCGAAACATGTGCCTCCACATTTCCCTCATTCTGAACAAACCCATTCGCATCTACATAGCGCTGAATATGATGTGAATCCATGCCATAAGCTGCCAAACCCACAGCGTCTTCCACCACCTCCAAACCTTCCGCATGATGCTGGGTCATGACCAAATCACTGATCATCCTTCTCGCTTCCCGTATATACAATTGGCCTTGCCAACCATCCTCCCGCTCAAATTCATCTTTGCTTGTTCCCCATCGGGAAACTTCCCTCCGGATCTTTTCCGGCATTCTGGGATGATATGCCAGTGTCCACATCAACCCCTGCTGATAAGTAAGGTGAGCAGCTACTATTTTCTCCCGCTCCTCATAGCTGGCTTCTGGGTAGTCGTAGTTTTGACCGATAAAATCCGTAGAAAAACCCAATCGGTTGTTGCTGTCCGTTTTTCTGTTGGGCATGGAGGAATTAATCCAGGGAACCTGAGTTTCTCCCATCTCATAATTACGGATCAGCAACTCATAGTTTAAGGAATCGTACCCCACAGGTTTGGCAAAAGGTATCCTGTTTTCAGGATGATCAGTCAGGCACATTCTAAAACAATAAGCCTGCACCTTATGGTCTCCAGCTCCATCTATGCCGGGACCGGCTTCAGAAATATAAGGAAGCAAACCACTTGCTGGATTCCCCTTTTCCCTATAAGGATCTACTCCAGGTACAAAATTATGGTTGATGGCATTTCGGGAAACCTTGTTTTGAAGGGTAGGACTGTAATAATTTGCCTGCACCCCATTCAGCGTTTCTTTATACTGCTTATTACCTTCCCTTCCCACGGTATAACTGACTCCTGCGCTAGCCATCAAATCGCCCTCATAGGTCGCATCTATAAACATCTTGCCCGCATAGATTTTTCCACTTTCCATGGTAATGGATTGAATTCTTCCACCGGATTTTTTCACTCCCTCGGCAGTCCTCAACAGCCTTTCTTGATAGACAATGCTGATAGTTTCCTTTTCCAGCATTTGCGTTATCACATGCAGGGCAGCAGAGGGTTCAAAGGTCCACATGGCATCTTCCCCCGCCGCAGTGGTCGTTTGCCCTCCATCTTTATATTCCTCTTTTTTTTGCCAAATCCAGTTTTCCGGCTGATTATAATACTCCTTGATCAACTGATAAAACTCCCTGCTTACACCTCCTATGGCCTGCTTATTGCCTATATCCGTCTGCCCCAAACCACCCGTTGTAAGCCCACCCAGCCTCGAACTGGGTTCGATCAAAAGCACGGATTTATCCATTCTGGATGCCTGAATGGCAGCAGCAACACCGGCTGAAGTCCCTCCATAGATCACCAAATCAAATTCTTGGGCGAATAGAGTAGTGGATGGGAATAGTACAATCAAAAAACAGATGATTAATCGGATCTTAGGCATAGTATGTACGGTTAGGGTCAAAATCGATTGAAAAAGATAAGTTATATATTGCTGATGGAGATGCGCTTCGCGAAATATAGTCGCTTTGCAGCTAAGATAGCCCTTCCTTCATCCCCAGAGATATGACTTTGGCGAGTGAGCGGATCCCCTTGGCATAAAAGCCCAAGAAACAGCAGAACATATATGCTACAGCTAAAATCACACATCTAAAACCCTGGATCAAAAATTTCACTTACCATTTCTTCCATACCCAATCCCCATTCCCAATTCTCAAACATTCTAAGCCCAAAATTTGCGAATCCAATTCAACCGAGTAAATTTATTACTCAGTCAACCCCCCAGCCCCTTCCCGATAGCTATCGCGGAGGGGAGCTATTTGCGTGGAAATGACAAGAACTCTAATCTTTGGGTGTGAGTGAAAGAGCGAAGCTGTGCCCGCCGAAGACAGTTTACAGTTGGCAGTAAATCAGTAATCGGTAAAATGGTAAGTCAGTAAATCGATAGAACAGTAAATTGGTAAATCGGTAGAACAGTAAATCGGTAGAACAGTAAATCGGTAGAACAGTAAATCGGTAGAACAGTAAATTGGTAAATCGGTAGAACATACAACCACCAACAACCAACCACCAACAACCAAGAACCAACAACCAACAACTAATAACTAATAACCAACAACTAACAACCAAGAACCAACAACCACCAACTAACAACCAACAACTAACAACCAACAACCAAGAACCAACAACTAATAACCAACAACCAACAACCAACAACTAACAACCAACAACCAACAACCAACAACCAACAACCAACAACCAACAACCAACAACCAACAACCAACAACCAACAACTAACAACCAACCTTGATCCCAGTCACAAAACCCTTCCTTCCCCCTAAAGCAGAGTACGACAAGTACCTTGAAGGCATTTGGGAGCGCAACTGGCTCACAAACAACGGCCCTCTGGTCAATGAACTGGAACTTAGATTAAAGGAATACCTGGATGTAAATCACCTGCTATTTGTCAGCAATGGCACCATTGCCTTGCAGATCGCTATCAAGGCACTCGAACTACAGGGAGAAATAATCACCACCCCGTTTTCCTATGTGGCAACTACCAGCAGCATAGTGTGGGAGGGATGCACACCGGTTTATGTGGATATTCTGCCGGATCAACTCACCATAGATCCTGCAAAGATCGAAGCGGCAATCACTCCGCTTACATCCGCCATTCTCGCCACCCATGTCTATGGCATTCCCTGTGATGTGGAGGCCATAGCCGAGATAGCAAAGAAGCACAAGCTCAAGGTAATCTACGATGGAGCTCATGCCTTCGGGGTAAAAGTAAAGGGCAAATCAATTTTCGACTATGGAGATATCAGCACCTGCAGCTTTCACGCAACCAAGGTTTTCCATACCATAGAAGGCGGTGGAGTCTTTACCAAAGATCCTGAACTCCTAAAGAAGATGGCTTACCTGAGAAACTTCGGCCATGATGGCTTTGAAAATTTCAACGGAGTAGGTATCAATGCGAAAAACTCTGAGTTTCATGCTGCCATGGGTTTGGTCAATATCCCATACCTACCACAGATTCTCGCTAAAAGAGAAGAACAGTGTCAACTATATCGGGAGCTACTTAGCGACCTGAATGTAAGCTTTCCGGATAACGGCAACATCGAAGCCTACAGTCATTCTTATTTCCCAATCTTATTTAAGAATGAGGACATATTACTCAGAACTATGAAGGTTCTTTCAGAACATGGCATAGGTGCCCGCAGGTATTTCTATCCAGGACTAAATACCCTCGATTACACCTCGGGATTTACTCCCCTCTCTGACCAGACTGCAGCAAGAGTGCTTTGCCTCCCGCTTTACCATACCCTCTCTGCCGAGGAACAAAGAATGATTTCCAGATTACTCCTCAGAGTTCAAAATAATCCACCTGTGAGCGTTAAAGGTTAAACTAGCCGAAGTATTAAGAGATCCCGATAGCTATCGGGAGAGATTAGAGGCAACCAACAACTCCCGATACCTATCGGGACAACTAACAACTAACAACTAATAACCAACAACTAACACCCAACAACCAACCATTGCTTTTCAACTCCTTCACCTTCCTTCTCTTCCTACCCATAGTATTTCTACTATACTGGTTTGTATTTCAGAGGAACCTGAAGCTTCAAAATGCCTTTATCTTACTATCCAGCTATGTATTTTAAGCTTGAAGAGGCTGAACTTCCTGATAATTTTTACTAAATGATTTCAATAATAGTTTGTTCGATTGATGACTTTTGGTTTAATAATTTTTCAGAATCCTTAGAAAAAACAATAGGATTAGAACACGAAATAATTCGAGTAGATAATAAGAATGAAAATTTATCAATTGCAAAAGCTTACAACAAAGGAGCAACAAAGGCAATATTTGATTATTTGGTTTTTATCCATGAGGATATAATTTTCCATACTGTAAATTGGGGTAATCTTCTTGTGGAATATTTTGAAACATTAGAAAACCCAGGTGTTTTAGGTGTAGTTGGTTCCTCTTACTTACCTATCAGCCCTTCAGATTGGTGGGTTTCTAATCGGAGCTTTATCCATGCTAATTATATTTCTAATTCAAAATCCGGCAAATCAGAAAATGGGGTACTTCAAAGAAAGGGAGATCAAATACCTGCCAAAGTTTATTCATTAGATGGGATGTTTTTGGCTATAAAAATGGCTACTTTTTTGGAATTTCAATTCGATGAAGAATTGCCAGGGTTTCATGGGTATGATACAGATTTATGTTATCAGATCAGTCAAAAATATCAGAACTATTTTGTTCCATGCATTTTAATGGAGCATTTTTCAAAAGGGCAACCAAATTCAACATGGTTAGAAAATACAGAAAAAGCTAAACGAAAAATTCTTCCAGTAATTGAGAAATTAAAATTCAACAATAGAGTCCAAGTTTCATTAGAGATTAAAGCATACCATTTGTTTCTTGGACAGTTACATAAATATGGACGAAGCAGAACTGAAAACATTATGTATGCTTCTTTTTATTTGAAGAAAGTAAGTATTCATGCTTTTCACTGGAAATTAATGCCGATTTTTTTCAAGTACCTAATTGTTTTTCTTTTTAGAAGAAATAGAAACTAGAACAATTGGATGATTTTAGCTTTATATTCTTGGTTACAACTTAAACCAATATGTCAATTGAAGTTTCTGTCATTCTCCTATCATATAACCATGAAAAATATATTTCATTTGCTATTGAATCAATTTTGAATCAACGATTTAATCAGCAATTTGAAATTATTATTCTAGATGATTTTTCAACTGATAGTACATTTGAAATCATAAATCAATTTGAAGTAGAATTTCCAGAGAAATTAAAGTCTTATAAAAACTCTAAGAATCTTGGGCTTGCACGAAATTATGAAAAAGCAATTTTATTAGCACAAGGAAAATACATCGCGTATTTAGAAGGAGATGATTATTGGACTGATCCTTTAAAATTGCAAAAGCAGTTTAATTTTTTGGAAGAAAACCCAGGTTTTGTCCTCGCATTTCATGATTTCATAACTATCGATAAGGGAAATAATATTATCTCTAATATGAATCTTTTTAATAGAACTATTCAAAAAAATAGATCTCAAAAAGAAATGGTTACTGGATGTCTAATTCATCAAAATACAATGATGTTTAGAAATGTAGTTACCAAATTTCCTTCTGGATTTTTTAGGGTAAAAAACCATGATACCTTTTTTATTGCATACTTATCTAAGTGGGGTAAAGCTGGATATGTGAAATGCAACCCGATGCATTACAGAATTCATAGTGAATCACTTTGGTCAAGCTTATCTGGTAAAAAGAAACATTTGAATGGGTTAATTACCTATTCAATAATTATTTTTTATGTTTCACCAAAATATTTTGGAAACCTCATATGGAAGATCGGATCAAAAATTAAATCTATTTTAAAATCTTAATATTTGAAAACCGTTATTAAAGTAGAGAATCTTTCTAAGCGCTATCGTTTAGGTTTAAAAGAAAAGCAAGCTGAAACTTTGGTAGGTCAAGTCGGTAATTTGATCAAATCCCCATGGCAAAACTTAAAGAGACTCCGTGAACTAAGTAGGTTTGGGGTTGAGGATGAATCTGTTTTCTGGGCCCTTAAAGACATCAACTTTGAAGTTAAAGAAGGCGAGGTGCTAGGTATTATAGGGAAGAATGGAGCAGGGAAATCTACCTTACTGAAAATTCTCTCTCAGATCACAGACCCTACATATGGAAAAATTGAAATTCATGGTAGGGTAGCTTCTTTGCTCGAAGTTGGGACAGGGTTCCATCCTGAACTCTCTGGTAGAGAGAACATCTATATGAACGGTACAATACTTGGGATGACTCGTCGGGAAATTGATTCCAAACTAGACGAGATTATAGATTTTTCTGGCGTAGAGAAATTTATTGATACTGCGGTTAAGTTTTATTCATCAGGAATGAAAGTTAGGTTAGGATTTTCTGTCGCAGCACATTTAGAACCTGAAATATTGATTGTTGATGAAGTTTTAGCAGTCGGTGATTATGAGTTTCAAAAAAAATGCTTAGGAAAAATCGAAGACGTAAGTACAAGCCAAGGACGTACGGTCTTGTTGGTTAGTCATAATATGGGAGCAATTAAATCCATTTGTAAAAAGGGATTATTAATGCAAAATGGTGGTGTGCAAATTATCGGTGATACTGATTTAGTTATATCTGAGTATTTAAATATAGCTGACGATTCAAGTTTAGAGGGATTTAAAAATAATTATATTGAGTTAATAAAGTTTGATGTAATTTGTCTTGATAATCCAAAGAATATAAATGTAATTCCTCACAACTTTGATTTTTATCTTGAAATTGTTTTTTCATCAAAAGTAAAAAAGGCCAGTGTGATTATTGCTTTATTACTTTTGGATATGTATGATTATAAAATATCCACAATTCACATAAAACCATTTGATATAAAGATTGGTGATAATACTTTAAGAATTAAATTTAAGGGAGGAATACTTTCGCCAAATGAATTTAAATGGCTTATAAATATTCATGATGAATATGAATCTTTATTTTATTTTAAAGATGTGAACAAATTCCGGGTATTTGATAATGGAAGTTTTTTTTATAAATGGGAAGATCAGGATTATGGAAAAGTCTTTTTAGATTATAAATTAGAAACCTAAGTAAAGAGATTAAGGTGTAAATTTAGTTTTAAATGAATATCTATAAATAAAAATATTTAATATTGAATAGCAAAGTTGTTAAAGTTGAGTTGGGCTGCGGAAATAATAAGCGCATAAAAGATTCTATTGGTGTAGATGTTTTATCCTTTCCAGGTGTAGATTATGTTTTTGATTTAAATAAGGGAATGCCTTTTTTTGAAGCAAATTCTATAGATGAAATTTATAGTCATCATTTTTTGGAGCATCTTGATGATTTACCTTTTTTCATGGGAGAAGTGAATAGAGTTTTAAAACGTGGTGGAACATTAAGAGGTGAAGTTCCTCACTTTTCGAATCCTTACTTTTATTCTGATCCTACCCATAAAAATCACTTTGGTCTTTACACCCTAAATTATTTTGTGAAAAATCAAGAGTCCTTCGTAAGAAAAGTCCCTTCATTTTATAATGACCTTAATTTTGAAATAGTTTCATATACTATTGTTTTTAAGAGTAAATCTTTAAGTACAGTTTATTCAAGAATAAAAAATCGTATTTTGAATAGATGGTTTAATTCTTCTTTAAAAAGGTTAGAGGTTTATGAGGAATTATTTTGCTATAGGTTTCCTTGTTATGAACTTAAGTTTTGTATTAGAAAACCTTGAATATTTTCTGGTTATTATGTGGGAATAAAAGGAATCCTAGTTCTAGAATTCATGGTATTAATATTCATAAAAAATTATCAGAGTTGGGTTATAATTCAAGACTAATTCATTCTCCATTTTTTTATTCAGAAGATCTTGTTTGGAAACCATATTTCGTTTCTTTTTTTATAAGGAATATTAAGAGAGATGACATTGTTATTTTTCAAAAATTAGGAGGCCCAAAGACGTTATACTTAATTGAGGAATTGAAAAATAGAGGAGCAAAAGTAATATTTATAGATTGTGATTTGCCTTTAAAATTGTCTGTGGCAGAAAAAGTTGATCATATTATCTGTCCTTCAAAAATCTTGGCTGATCTTTATAAAAAAGCTGGTTGTGATAAAGTGAAGGTAATATTTGATGCAGTTGAAGTTTTCAAAGAGCCTAAAGTGTCTAGTATTAATTCTAAAAAATTGATTTGGTTTGGAAAATCTGGATCAGGTAAATGGGACTTAATACAAAAATTTAAAGAGAAAGAACTTTTTAAAATTGCACCTAAATGGTCTTTTTCGACCCTGACTGATCATATGGATTCTGATTTTAAGTGGGAATTAGATTCTTTTACTGAAATAATTTCTGAATTTGATATTTCAATAATTCCTATTGATGATAAAGATGAGAGTTTAGTAAAATCAGCTAATCGCTGTACTCAAAGCATGGCACTTGGAGTTCCTGTTTTGGCAAATTGTCTGGGGAGCTATTCGGAAGTGATTATTAACAATGAAAACGGTTTTATTTCTGATGATTGGATTGAATGGGAAGAGTTTTTAATTAAATGTGAAAACCTAGATTTTTTAAACTCCTTAAAAAAGAAAGCATATTTAGATTCATTAAAATTCTCTATTTCAAATATTTCTAAAGAATGGGTTTCTTTTTTGAATTTGAAAATATGTAAGAAATTGTTTCTTAATGACTTTGCTAATCATTTCAAATTCCATTTTATCCTTAATACTTTAGCCTGTTCTACCTGGTTCTATGATAGAAAGGCCTAAAACAGTTCTTTTATTAATAGCTCGTTTTGAATTTGGAGGAATACCAATTCAAGCTTTTTTATGGTCTAAGTTTCTTAAGAAAAATGGATTTCATCCAATTATTTTAGCTCAATATACCCATGATCCAAAGTATTTAGAGCTTCTGAATAATAATGATCTAGATCATGGATTTTTAAATACAAGTAATTTTAATGGTTCGAAAAAGGCAAGTTTGTTTTATTTCTATGATTTAATTAATTGCTTGCAATCATATAAACCTGATTTTATTTTCCCTTTTAATAAGCACTTAAGCTTCCATGTAAATTTAATATGGAGGTTTACATCTGCTCAGAAAGCTTTTTTTATGGAAAGAAATCATGGGATAGAAGAATCAATCAGTTGGCGTGATTCCTTTATGAAGTATATTGCTTTACTAAATTCTTCAGGGTTAATTTTCAATTCTCAAACTGCTTCTCTTTATTCTCGCTTTCCAAATAAGACTATTGTTATCAAAAACTCTTATAGAAAGGTGGTAAATAATTCTGAGTTAGATCATTCCACCTTTTCATTTGGAACTGAAGATGTGGTGCTATTGCATATAGCAAACATAGTTCCACAGAAGAACTATCACTTACTTTTGGAAGCATGGAAACTTTTAAAAAAAAAGCAGCCAAACTTTAAATTAATAGTAATAGGTTCTGATATTAAAAATGAAAATCAATCCTTGATTGAAGCATTCAATGAGTATGGTATCCATTATATCGGGAGAAAATCAAATATTTCAGCTTATCTAAATAGAGCAGATATTTGTTTACTTAGTACGCATTATGAAGGATGCCCAAATGTGATACTTGAATATATGGATGCGGGAAAGCTAATTGCTGCTTCAGATATACCTTCAATACGCGAAGTTTTAGATTCTTCTAATCATGAATTTTTATTTGATAACACATCTCCTGCTACCTTCGTTGATAAAATCCTTAATATTTGTAATTTATCTGATTTGGATAAAGTAAAGATGATTGAAAGGAATAAAGAAAAGCTACAAAGAGATTATTCTGAGTCAAATTATAAACAAATTATTCATTTGTTAAATGGATAATCAAAAATTAGGAGTATTTCTTACTACTTATGAACGAAAAGATCATCTAGATAAATGGGTTGAAATCCTCAATAAGCAAACAATAAAGCCTAATAAAGTGCTAATTATTGATAATAGTATATCTGATTCTGTTCAAGATTTTTTTAAAGAATCTTCTTTTTGTTATCATAGAGTTGGTTTTAATTCTGGTCCAGCAGGCGCAGCTTTAATTGGGCTTCAGGCCTTATATAAAGAAGGATACGATTGGATTTACTGGGGCGACGATGATGATCCTCCCACTGATTTGAAAACCTTTGAAAGATTACTTGAAATAGCAAATCAATTTCCTGATGTAGGAATAGTTGGGAAAGTTGGTGGAAAATTTAACCCTAATACCGGCCGTACTCGTGTCCTTAGTAATTCTGAATTAATGCATGTGGCTGAGGCTGACTATGTTCCTGGAAATAAGCATATTTTAGTTTCCTCCAGAGTAATCCAGAATGGTATTCTTCCTGACCCGAAATTGTTTTTTGGCTTTGAAGAATTGGAATTTTGTCTTCGAGTTAAAGACCTAGGATTTTCGATTTTGATTGATGGGCAGGGGATGATGGAAGCCAGAAAAGAAGCAGGCAATTTAGGTGAGAAATACAGATGGAAAGGCAAATCTATTGGAGATCCCACACGAGTAAATAGACAATATTATAGTCTTAGAAATATGCTTTATATTCTTTGGTCAAGAAATCATTATTTGGGCTACCTTTTCTTTTTATCCAAAAGTTTAATCAAGATTCCATTTTCAGTTCGTTACGGATTGATCTATTTTCTTAAATTCTCAAAGTTGACTCTTACTGCCATTGCCCATCAATGGATAGGACGTTATGGGCAATACATTTCTACTAGATGAGTTAGATTTTGAATTGTACAATTCGAAATTAACATGTTGAACGACTTAAAACTTCTCTAAATTTAATTCCCTATCAAGATAGGTTTAAATCCACCCTTTATTCTTACTTATGAATCAATCAGTCTCTTTCTTTCTTCCCGTTCGTAAGGGGAGTCAACGTGTGATTAATAAAAGCACTCGACCTTTTGCTGATTTATCTGGTGGACTATTAGAACTTAAAATTACTCAATTGCTAGAAAGTGAGCTCTTGGATGAAATAGTTCTTAGCACTAACGATGAGGAAGCTATTCGTATAGCTGAGGGTATCTTTGATCCTCATCATAAGCTACGTGTAGAGATTCGTCCTGATAGACTATGTGTGGACACCACAGCCTTATCAGACTTGATACAATATGTGCCAAGCATTATTCAAAATGACCACATATTATGGGGGCATGTGACTACACCTTTTGTTTTAGGGAAAGATTATGATTTAGTAGTTGAGCAGTACTGGAATGATTTGGCAAATGGCCATGATTCATTGTTATCAGTATCTGCTTTTCAAAACTTTCTATTGAACTCAGAAGGTAGAGTATTTAATTCCGATTCCTCGGAGTTCAAATGGCCAAGAACACAGGATCTGCCAACCCTTTATGAAGTGAATCACGCTGTTTTCCTAGCACCGAGGAATATATACATAGAAAAAAATAATAGACTGGGCACAAATCCGGCATTGTATCAAATGGATAAAATCAAATCCTGGGATATAGACTGGGAGGATGATTTCACTATGGCAGAAGCTATTTATGAAAAACTTAAAAAAATATAAGGTTATCCTTTGGGATTTTGATGGGGTGATTTTGGACTCTATGCCGGTTAGGGAATTGGGATTTAGAAAAGTTCTTGAAAGTTATCCCAAAGATGCCGTTGAAAAGTTAATTCAATTTCATCACAGGAATGGTGGTTGGTCTAGGTATGTTAAGTTTAGGTATTTCTTCGAAAAAATTTTAGAAGTACCTGTTAAGCAAGAAATGATCGATGAACTTTGTGGGGAATTCTCAGTAATCATGCTGGAATTGTTGAGTTCTAAAGACTTATTAATTAATGATTCTTTAGATTTCATAAAGAAGAATTCCTCCTTTCAGGAAATGCATATAGTTTCAGGTTCAGATCAGATAGAATTAAGAAAACTTTGTCATCAACTTGAAATTGCTCATCATTTCAAATCAATTAGTGGTTCCCCAACTCCGAAAACAGAGTTGGTTAATAATTTACTGAAGATTTTACCATTTGAGTCCTCTGAATTAGTTTTAATAGGAGACTCAAAAAATGATTTAGAAGCAGCAAATCTAAATGGGATTGATTTTATAGGTTACAATAATATGGATTTGCAAATGGAGAATGAATACATCCATAGTTTTAGCAAATGAAAATAATAGACAATCTTCAGGCTGGTTTATTATATTATTCGAGAGCTAAAAAATTTGAGTACCAAGAAATTTTTAAAGGTAAAAGAGTAGTGGTCATCGGAGCTGCCAATTCTGCATTGGAAAGAGAGTTGGGCAGTTTTATTGATAATTTTGATATAGTTATTAGAATCAATAAGGCTTTAATTACCTACAATGAAAAAAATGAAAAGTTTATTGGTAGGAAGACAGATGTTTTAATTCACAATTTTCATGAGAATTTAGACGATGGCGGTGGTGGTCCATTAGATTGGGAGGTTTTCGATAACTTCAATTTGAAATACCTGGTTCAAGCCAAAACTGATACTTCGGGAAAGAGAAATGTTTTTAACTATTTTAAGAAGTATAAGTCCAGTTCAAAGGATGTATTTATGCTATCATCAAAAACTTATAATTTTATCCAAAAGTTGTTTGGTACTTATACACCAACACGTGGGTTTCTAGGATTGTATCTGGCTTTAAATTCTCAGGCAAAAGAAGTTTACTTGACGGGTTTTACTTTTTTCAAAACTGATTATGCTGATGGTTATAGGGATAATATTAGATCTGTGAAAGAAACTTTAAGGCATATCGACAGACAGGGGTTTCATGATGCTGAATTAGAATTTCAAAATTTTCTGAAAATCTTGAAAAATGCTGAAGCAAAACAAATACTCTTGGATAATAAATTATTTAAAATACTTCAGCAGGAAGAGTTAAGGGTTTCTGAGACTTTTATAACTAAGAATGTTAAAAATCTCACTTAAATGGTAAATAAAGAGATTGTATATATCTCAGATTCTTCCATTCCCTCTTATTCTGCTGATTCTGTTCATGTGATGAAAATGTGTCAGGCATTTTCAAAACAAGGTTATAAGGTGACTCTTCTGGGCAAGAGGACCAGGAACAATGTTCAAAAGGTTTTTGATATCCATTCTTTTTATGGAGTGGATAATAGCTTCAAAATAAGTTTATTTCCTTTTAAAGCATTCTTATTGTCAGGTAGACTCTATAATGCATTCCTACCATTTTTCTCATTTGCACCAAATACTATAGCTTATACAAGATCTATTTATGCTGCATTTTGGTATAGCTTGTTTGGTAAATCAATTGTTTTTGAGATTCATGAACCTTTTAATACCAAAGGACAATGGTTAAAAAATATTTTTCAATTTATTGTCAGTCAAGGGTATATCAAAAAATGGATAGTCATTAGCTCACCTCTTAGAACACATTTGATAAGTGAATTTAATATTGATTCCAAAGAAGTCTTTATAGCTCATGATGGTGCAGAAATATATAGAAATTCTGGGTTTGAAGAAAAAGAATTAGGAGAAAAGTTTAAAGTTGGGTATGTGGGATCTCTATATCAAGGAAAGGGTATGGAGATTATTATTCAGTTGAGCAAATTGATGAAAGAAGTAGATTTCCATATAGTAGGTGGTACCGGAAGCCAAATCGGATTTTGGAGGTCTCAGTTTGATGAAAAGCAAAAAAATCTAATATTTCATGGGTACAAAGCGCCAGGTGAATCTCATAAATTTATATCACAGTTTGATATTCTTTTAGCCCCGTACCAACGCCAGGTTTTTGTTAAAAACTCAAAGCAAGCTAACAACCTTTCCACATGGATGTCCCCTTTAAAAATCTTTGAATATATGTCAGCGGGGAAGCCTATTATAGCCTCCGACCTTCCAGTGATAAGAGAGATTTTGGAACATAATCATACAGCGTTGCTTTGCGATCCAGATTATCTTCCTGATTGGGTTGCTAGCGTCAATAGAATTATGGAGTCTGTAGGTTTTGGAAAGAACCTAGGTGATAATGCTAAAAATGCGCTGGAGACTCAATTTACTTGGGATATTCGCTGTAAGAATATTTTAGAATTTTTAAAGCCTAACTGATTTTTAATATGAAAAAACTGAAAGTTGGGACTATTGGATTAAGTTATAATCATAGAAAAAATTTCTTTGGACTTATTGCTGAGAAGGTCGCTTATTCCAAAGTTTTGGATCTTGTATCTCCCTATAGAGTGTTGATGCGGTCACCAAGTCTAAAGAAATTGTTTGCTCACCCTGTAATGAAGAATATTCATTTTGCACCATTTCAGAGGAAAGTAGATATTTTTCATTTTTTCAATGCACTCTCACTTTCAAAGACTCCTTGGATCACCACCTTTGAAACCTCACTACCTCGCTGGGGAATGGATAAATTTGGTATGAAAACCATCACTTCAGATTCCTGTAAAGGGATAGTTGCTATGAGTGGCTGCGCCAAATCTATTATGTTAAAACGTGTTGAGAAAGAGTTTCCCGAATACCTTCAAAAGATATCAGAAAAATTAACGGTCATTCACCCTTCCCAATCGTCAAACCTTGATTCATGGGAAGAAAAAGGAATAAGTATAAACGATACTCTGGTTTTTACCCTGATAGGAAATGACTTTTTTAGAAAGGGCGGTGCAGAGACTTTACGGGTTTTCGATCGTTTGATTTTAGAGGGAGCAAATGTTCAGTTAAGGATTATTAGTAATTTGAAATTCAATGACTATGCCTCCCAAACTTCTCAAGTTGATCAGGAATTGGCTTTGAAGATTATTTCAACTCATCGTACTCAAATTTCGCATTATCAAAATATACCAAACTCCGAGGTTCTCCAACTCTTAAAAACTACCCATATAGGATTGCTTCCAACTTATGCAGATACTTATGGTTACTCAGTTTTGGAATATCAATCCCAGGGCTGTCCTGTAATTAGCACAAATATTCGAGCGCTTCCGGAGATTAATGACAATAAAAAAGGCTGGCTAATCGAAGTGCCTAAAGATCAGGATGGAGAAGGATTGTATAGGCAAAACGAAGACAGAAAAGCATTATCTGGAATAATAGAAGCGAGGTTGGAAAAGATAATACTTGATATAATTTCAGATCCATCTATAATTGCCCTCAAAGGTGAAAAAGCTTTGCAAGGCCTTAAGGAAAAGAATGATCCTGTAAAGAATGGAGAAGCTTATTTAGCAATCTACGAGAAAGCATTAGATCGTCATTAATTCCGTCATCGCGAGGAACGAAGCGATCTGTGTTTTTTGGAACAGATTTTATTTTTAGATACCATTGACTGAATGATTTCAAAACACTGAAAACAGGTCAGTCCGAGCGAAGTCGAGGACCTTTCGACTCCTCTCATATTTCAAATACTAATTTTATTCATTTGCTTTTAGTTTTTTAGCAGCATATTAAGGTAGTGCAATGAAGAAAAAAGAACCCAAATGAAAATCCTCCAACTAATACAAAAACCTCAACGTCGGGGAGCAGAGATTTTTGCGGCACAACTTAGTGAGCAACTTAGGCTATCTGGAAATGAAGTGTTGTTAGTAAGCATTTTTGAAGGCGAATCCGATTTACCGTTCAGCGGGGAATGGATTAAATTGAATAGACCGATTTCCAATCGGTTTTTTGATTTTAAAGGGTGGAAAAAAATTTCTAGAATTATTAAAGAATTTAATCCTGACATCATTCAGGCAAATGCAGCTGATACACTAAAATTTTCTGTGTTTTCTAAGAAGTTTTTTGGATGGAAAAACCTCATTATCTATCGAAATGCGAATCAAATGGGGGATTTTATCCGAAATGGTTTTCATAAAAGCTTCAACCAATGGCTTTTAAATCAGGTATCAGGAATAATTTCAGTGTCAAAAGCTTCAGCAGAAAATCTTCATAGTACTTTTAGCTACCCTTTGACTAAATCAATCGTAATTCCAATTGGAATAGATTTGAATGATATTGACCTTAAACAGAAGGAGAAAACTACGATCAACTTACCCGATAACTTTCTACTGCAAATTGGAGGTCTAGTGCCTGAGAAAGACCCTTTAGGTATGTTAGCTATTTTCTCAAGGATTTCTGCAACTCACCAAGATCTACATATAGTATTTCTGGGCTCTGGCATTCTTCGAGAGAAATTAGTAGAAAAAGTAAAAGAGCTAGGTATAGAATCTAAAGTGATCATGATTCCTGCCCTTGAAAATATTTTTCCCATTTTAACCAAAGCCACGGCCTTGGTAATGCCTTCTAAAATAGAAGGTCTACCGGGAGTTATTTTGGAAGCTATGTATTGCAAAGTTCCTGTAATCGCTTACGATGTAGGTGGCATTGGTGAAATAGTAAATAAATATAGAGGACGGTTAGTATACTCTGGGGATTCTAAATGTTTTGAAAATGAATTAAATCATCTAATTCACACTTCCGATTCAGAACGTTGTGCTTTGCTCTCAACTAGTTCACAATTCATAAAGGAACACTACTCTATTTCCAAAATTTCAACTCAATTCGAAGCGTATTTTAATCAAATTTAAATGAGGCAAAAACTTCTAAAAATTTTTCGATCAAAGGTGCTCCAGCCTTTATGGATAAAATTACACCACATTTCCTTGATTGGAATGAACTACTTTGGAGGCGCTTCTCTGAATCATAGCGGTGAGATTTGGGCTTTGAATTATATGAAAGAAAAATTGAAAGGGAAGGATAAGATTCTGATTTTTGATGTTGGAGCAAATTCAGGTGAATATTCATTATTGGCAAATGAGTTATTCGAGAATAAATCAACCATACATGCCTTCGAGCCATCTAGTTTTACCTTCAAGATTTTAGAGGAAAAAACAGAGAATTATTCTCAAATAAAGCCGCATAAATTAGGGATAGGCAGTGAAAACACATTACTGAAATTGTACTCAAGCGGGAATGGTAGAACAACCGCATCAGTATACAATTTAGCTTATTCACTTAATTATTTTAATGAAGAATTTACTGAATCAATAGAAGTAACTTCTGTTGATTTCTTTTGTAGAGAGAACGATATTGAAGTTATTGACATTTTAAAAATAGATATAGAAGGACATGAATTAGCTGCTATTAAAGGAGCTAAGAATATGATTGAATCCAATTCCTTGAATTTTATACAATTTGAATTTGGCAAATGTGACATAGATTCAAAAGTCTTTTTCAGAGACTTTTACGAACTATTGTCACCAGGATTCAAATTGTTTAGGATAGTTTCAGATGGGTTATACGAAATTGAATATTATGATTCAAGCTTAGAAGTTTTCCATACGGCTAATTACTTAGCCGAAAGGAGATAGAGTAGATAAATAATTAGTCTCGTTAATGTTTTTATGTAAATGAATATTTCAAAAATACTTAAATTAAAGAAAAAGCTAATTCGACAATATTATAGTTTTAAGTATCCATTAATTCCTTATTCACCGGAAAAGTTTGTAAAACCTGAAAAAGTATTAACATATAAGTCAGGGTGGTCTGGATTAGAATTAATTATTGAAGATATATTAGAGATGTTTGATATCGAAAGGGAATCTTGTATTGAATTTGGTGTTGAATTTGGTTTTTCGTCTGTAGTTTTTTCAAATTATTTTGAACAAGTTAAAGGTATTGATACGTTTTTTGGTGATACTCATACAGATCATAAAGGAGATCACTATAAAGAAACTAAAGAGTCTTTGCGTGAGTATCCAAACATTGAACTAATTAAATCCAATTACCAAGATTGGATAAAGTTGGATAAATCAAATTACGATTTTGCACATGTAGATATTGTTCATAATTACAAAGAGACTTTTGAATGTGGGCTTTGGGCTGTGCGCCATAGTAAGTGCTGTATATTTCATGATACGGAAAGCTTTCCTGAAGTGAGAAAAGCTGTCTTTGATATTGCAAAAGTAACTGGAAAGAAAGCTTATAATTATCCTAAAAATTTTGGCTTAGGGATTATAGTTTAGTATTTGCAATACAATTAATTTTGAAAATAAAACCCCTTCACCTCATCAAATCCCTCGCCTCCCGCGAGCGTGTCGTTGCTCAATTCAGTATGAAGCGAATGGTAGAGGAATTGGGGGGGGGTATGAGGCGGTGATCGGTAAATCAGTATATTAGTTAACCCACAACTAACAACTAACAACCAATAACTAATCAACCTTCCTCGGCGCCATATTCCTCATACTTATCCTTTTTGGCATTAGCCAACACATACTAGGCAATTTGCAGAAAGAGCATAAATGGATTTAGGAAGGCATGCTGATCCAAATGTTAAGGTATCATATGTTTTTTGGTTTAGTCTATTGGACCTATGCCCAATTCAATCGATCAGATTCGGTAAACTATTTTAACCATGCTAGAGGTTGGAGACATTAGTTTGATGCTTTTGCCGAAGGTACTTTTTATCTAATGGCTAGCTTTTCAATGGGTAAAATGGTTTGGCTTTTGAGGCTTTGTTTGCCACCATAAGTTTCTCGACGATGGTATCTGATAATACCATGTCCTGGAGGTTCTTGCCTGAATAGTAGCGGATCGGAAATTAGGTATTGAGCTGCCTGATCCAGTCAAGTAAATGAGTAAAAAGTCAAATCTCCTTTGGTGTATTCTGCAGGTATATCTTTTTGGATAGGAAATGCTGCTTAAATAGAAAGTTTTTGCCATTAATATTGACGGGGTCGTGGAACTGGGTCTATTGGATGATTGGAAGAGTTTAGTGGATCCCATTCAGTTTACAAATTAGGACCTCCTCTCAGAAAGTATCTAGAATGCCCGATACTTTGAGTGCCATATTCGAAAATAGAGAGGGAGTGACAAGAAAAAATGGACAATGTTTCAGTCACGAAAGGCATCGAAATGTGGTGAGGAATTGATTAGATATAATACTATGGAAATATTATTACTTGAAAACTATATTTAAGATATGGACTCAAGAAATTTCGGTTTAGATGCTGTAAGAGCAATAGCTATAATATTTGTTCTGGTTTCTCATAGTAATGACATGTTACCTTTAGTAATCAGACCGTATATGAATTTGATTTCATTTGATGGAGTTACAATCTTTTTTGTTTTAAGTGGCTTTCTTATTGGAGGAATCATCTTAAAAGATATTGAAACCCATCCTTTAAATTTCAAATATTTGAAATTTTTCTGGAATAGGAGGTGGTTAAGAACACTTCCAAATTATTTCTTAATTCTTCTAATTTTATTAGCTATTGCACCAAGAACAGTTCCAATGTTTGAAAGAGTTAAATCTATTCCTTACTTTTTCTTCTCTCAAAATTTATGGTACCCTCATCCTGAAAAATTTTTTACAGAAGCCTGGAGTCTTAGCGTTGAAGAATGGTTTTATTTTATATTCCCCTTGTTGCTTTTGTTTAATTTAAAAATCCAAAAAAATATTCATAAAGCAATAATCACAACGGCATTAATAGTAATATCATTTTCAATATTTTCAAGAATATTTGTTCTTTTTAACGTTGAAATACCTTCAAAAGATTGGGTTGATCTTAATATAAGAAAAATGGTGGTAACAAGATTCGATAGTTTATTTATAGGTGTAATTGGCGCCTATATTTATAAATATTATAATGGATTATTCTTTAAGAGCACCGATAAATTATTCATTATAGGAATAACTATTTATTTATTTTTCGAGATCATTTTAAATAGTTCTTTTAATAAAACTATTCTAATAATCTATCCTTTAATCACATCAATTTCCATATTGATGGTTTTTCCAAAAATCATCTTATTGAAAACCCCATGCTATAAATTTAAATTAGTTATAACGCATATTTCACTTATTTCCTATTCATTATACCTGACCAACTTAGCTTTGGTAAAAAGATCTATTTTGAAAGATATCCACTTACGAAACGAAGAATTGGATGTGGTTTTCAGATATTTACTTTTCTGGGTATCCTGTATTTTTATTTCAACATTTTTATACAGATTCTTTGAAAAACCAATTATGAAATTGAGAAAGAAAACCATTTAACTCAGTCCATTCAATATTCTATTTGAGTGATATGTACGAAAAAAGATAGGAAAGGACAAGAGAAAATGTACTGATTCAGTAGACAGTTGGATTTCGTATATTCAAGATTTGAAGGAGGTATTGATCATTTGGATACTAGTAAATGCTTTTTATTTATTCACAAATATGGGGTGGTGAAGAGGAAGAATTGGTGAAGGGATGTGGGCAAGTACAGCAATTACACATTTTCGAGGTGGCAGTAGAGACAAAGGAGCGAGGGGATCTCTACCAAAACACTAAATTGCTTAGTCGAACCTCCTACCTATGAAGTAAAACCTTAATTTTAAATTTCTAATTCAATAATTTTAAATTAACGCAGTGCTCGGCGCGGTAATCCTCATACTAATTCTCTTTGGCATTAGCCAACCCATCCTAGGCAACCTACAGCGGGAGCATAAATGGGTGAAGGCTGGTATGCTCAACCAGATTTTCTGGTACCATATGTTATTTGGATTGGTATACTGGACCTATGCCCAATTGAACAGATCTGATTCTTTGATGTATTATATTTATACAGAACGCACTACAAATTGGTCAACTACTTTTGAAGAGGGAACAGTTTTTATTCATTGGTTAGCATTTCCATGGATTCACTGGTTTGGTTTTAATTATGACATGATGATGTTCCTATGCACATGGCTGGGGTTCTGGGGTTTTGTCTATTTTTACTTGTTTTTTAAGGAAAACCTACGCTTTAACCCCAAGTTTGAAGGTTGGGATGCTATCACTATTTTCATGTTTCTACCCAATATGCATTTTTGGACGGCATCTTTGGGAAAAGGGGCAGTGATTTTCGCAGGTATTGGGTTTCTTATTTATGGGCTGTCTTGGCCACAAAAGCGAATTCCTCATATAGCATTTGGTAGTTTTCTATGTTATATGGTAAGGCCCCACATTCTCTTTGCTATTCTGATTGGGATGGGAGTGGGATTTGTGTTGGGGAAGGAAAAAGTGCCTATGTATCAAAAATATTTAGTCGTGTTTTTTGCTATTGGAATGAGTGTTTATGTATATGAAGATTTGATTATTTATCTTGGGTATGACCCTAATAATTTACTTGAAAGTTTTGAAGAAGAGTCTGCATTAAATATGAGCAGGCTACAATCAGCAGGGTCTGCTGTTGATATGGCTTCTTATAGTTTGCCTATGAAGCTCTTCACTTTCTGGTTTAGACCCCTGTTTATAGATGCACCTAATGCATTAGGAATTGCGATTTCCTTTGAGAATGCCCTCTACATCTACATGTTTAGCAAGATTGTTCGTAAGGACTTTCTGACTTATATCAAGATTGCTCCTGCCATGGTGAAGATGTCTGCTGTGGTGTTTATCTCCATCTCTATCTCCATGACCTTCGTGATGTCTAATCTCGGGATTATCATACGCCAAAAATCCCAGATCATGTACTTTATGCTTTTTGTCGTCGTCGCCTTTATGGACTGGCAAAAAACCACCCGCATCAAAAAACGTGGCGAGATATTTAATAGAATAGTGGAGGAGGAGAGGAAACGAATCGCTGAAGCGGAGTTGGTAGAGAAATAGGATTGTGGGAAAAGGGAATAGAGAGAAGGGATTAGGGAAAAGACTATATTCTATAGCTCGCTGAGAACCATAAAACGGGTAAATTGTAAAACCAAAATTCAAGACTAAATTTTAAGACCGAACCTATTTTTTAGTGGTTCCTAATCCCTATTAGCCATTCCCTAATCCCTTATTTTATGGATACTTTCGAGGACTTAAAATGCTGGTAAGCTGCTAATTTTTTAAAAAATAGAATTAGGAATGAAGTACTTAACCTAATTCCAGATAAAGAGAAATATGAATTAAAATCCCAGATATTAAGGGCAGCAAGGTCCTCGACTGCAAATATTGCTGAAGGCTGGGGTCGCTTTCACTTCTTAGACAGTCGAAAATTCTTTTTTAATTCTAGAGGGTCGATAGGAGAAATTCTTGATCATTTGATTGAAGCAAAAGACTGTAAATACATTTCAATGGATTTGTATCTTTCAATTCGGGAAGACTGTTTTACAGCTCTAAAAATTCTGAATGGTAGCATTCGATACCTTACTGAAAAAAATAAATTACCACCAAAGCAATGAGTGCTTCCAATCACACACTTTTCCCTTTTTCCAAATCCCAAATCCCAAATCCCTGTTTCCTATCCCCAAATCCCCAATCCCTATTCCCAAATCCCCAATCCCTATTCTCCCAATCCCAAATCCCCAATCCCTATTCTCCCAATCCCAAATCCCCAATCCCTATTCTCAAATCCCTAATCCCTTTTCCCCCAATTCCCTTCTAAAACGATTAACGGACAAATAAACCTCCTCCAACTCACCAACCATCCTATTCATACTAAAGTCTTTTATCACCCTGTCTCTGGCGGCTTTAGCCATTTGATTTTGAAGCATGGGGTTTTGTATGAGTTCAACAGCATAATCTGCCATTTTCGCCCAATCATCTATTTCAGTCAAATAGCCCTGCACTCCATGTTGTATCACTTCCCCTATACCGCCGGCTCTGGTAGCTACCACCGGAACTTCGCAGGACATAGCTTCCAGCATGGCTATAGGTAATCCCTCAAACTCAGAACTGCTCATATAAATATCCATGATAGATAAATAAGGGATCACCTCTTTTTGCACCCCCACCAGGTGAAAATGTGCCTCCTTTTCAGACTTTTTAATTTGCTCCTCTATACGCTCCCTCCATTCTCCATCTCCCACCAATAAAAAATGTGCCTCTGGACATTGCTCCAGAATCTTTACCGCTACCTCAACCCAAAGCCATAGGCGCTTCTGATCCCTGAATACAGCCACAATTCCAATCACAGGAGCATTTTTTGGAATAGTTAATTCAGATTTTAGATTTCTGACTTCTGATTTCTTACTTTTTTCCTGGGTAACTCTTTTAAATACATTGGTGTTCACCCCATTCTGAATCACCTTCAGATTCATCCTTCCTCCTCTTTGATAAGGATCCCAAATGGAGTTTAGGCGCATGGAAAGGGCAACCTCATTGGATACTGCAATGGCCACATCCTGTCGCTTAAAACTGATTCTGTTTCCCCAATACGAAAGTTTGTTATACCGTTCCCAGGTATTATGTTCCGTATAAACTATGGGGATGTTAAGCGTATTACCTACCGATCTAGCCATAATTCCAGCCCAAGGCAAATGCGCATGAATAATATCGAATTGATATTCTAAGATGAAGTCACGAACTCTCTTCACTTGAAAAAATAAGCCTAAGTTTCCAGAGGGAATGTGATGGACCTGAATGCCTGCATTCTCCAATTCATCAATGATATTGTTTTCCTGATGATAGAAGTATAGGCAATGGAAATTGAATTTATTCTGATCATGAACCAAAGCCGTTTCAGGGATTAATTTCTCAGCTCCCCCTCTGCCCAAACTCTTGATCAAGTGTAATACCTTGATTTTTTTACCTGTACTTGTCACTGGCCCTGCCTCCACTTCATTATTCATTATTCAACATTCAACATTTTACATTCTTTAATATCCCGATTTCTATCAAGGCTATACTCATCTTTAGGTGGCGGGGGTCCAACTACCTAGCGCAAGTCACTTGACTTATGCTGTGAATACTGAAGTATCCTGACTGCTTCCAACTTCTTCATTCGATATTCTATATTCTTCATTAAAAACAATGGGTGGCTTTAACCGTCGAACACCTGACATCTAAAACCTAACATCAAACATCTTCCCTTTTCCATCTTGCTGGCAAAACGCAATATCTCCGAAATACGATTGCGGGCCAGCGCTGGTGAATATCTCCACTTTTTGATCCCAGGGTTGAAACCCTGGGCTACAAATCTACCACCCCGCTGGGGTTTTCACTCCGACTTGGATCCGCATTAATGCAGTATCCTGACTGCCTCCAACTTCTTCATTCATCATTCGAACTTAACACCAACCAACACCTCCCGATTCCTATCGGGGCAACTCCCGGTCCCTATCGGGCCACCCACCAACCTCCAACACCGGTCACCGGACAACTTCCGCCAATTTTAAATTTTAAATTCCATCATTTTAAATTCTTAATTTTCTCCTTTTCCATCTTGCTGGCAAAACGCAATACCTCCGAAATACGATTGCGGGCCAGCGCTGGTGAATATTTCCACTTTTTGATCCCAGGGTTGAAACCCTGGGCTACAAATCTACCACCCCGCTGGGGTTTTCACTCCGACTTGGATCCGCATTAATGCAGTATCCTGACTGCCTCCAACTTCTTCATTCATCATTCGAACTTAACACCAACCAACACCTCCCGATTCCTATCGGGGCAACTCCCGGTCCCTATCGGGCCACCCACCAACCTCCAACACCGGTCACCGGACAACTTCCGCCAATTTTAAATTTTAAATTCCATCATTTTAAATTCTTAATTTTCTCCGTTTCCATCTTGCTGGCAAAACGCAATACCTCCGAAATACGATTGCGGGCCAGCGCTGGTGAATATCTCCACTTTTTGATCCCAGGGTTGAAACCCTGGGCTACAAATCTACCACCCCGCTGGGGTTTTCAATCCGACTTGGACCCCCATTAATGCAGTATCCTGACTGCCTCCAACTTCTTCATTCATCATTCGAACTTAACACCAACCAACACCTCCCGATTCCTATCGGGGCAACTTCCGGTTCCTATCGGGCCACCCACCAACCTCCAACACCGGTCACCGGACAACTTCCGCCAATTTTAAATTTTAAATTCCACCATTTTAAATTCTTAATTTTCTCCGTTTCCATCTTGCTGGCAAAACGCAATATCTCCGAAATACGATTGCGGGCCAGCGCTGGTGAATATCTCCACTTTTTGATCCCAGGGTTGAAACCCTGGGCTACAAATCTACCACCCCGCTGGGGTTTTCACTCCGACTTGGACCCGCATTAATGCAGTATCCTTACTGCCTCCAACTTCTTCATTCATCATTCGAACTTAACACCAACCAACACCTCCCGATTCCTATCGGGGCAACTTCCGGTCCCTATCGGGCCACCCACCAACCTCCAACACCGGTCACCGGACAACTTCCGCCAATTTTAAATTTTAAATTCCATCATTTTAAATTCCCCCCCAACTATTCGTTTCCATCTTGCTGGCAAAACGCAATATCTCCGAAATACGATTGCAGGCCAGCGCTGGTGAATATCTCCACTTTTTGATCCCAGGGTTGAAACCCTGGGCTACAAATCTACCACCCCGCTGGGGTTTTCACTCCGACTTGGACCCGCATTAATGCAGTATCCTTACTGCCTCCAACTTCTTCATTCATCATTCGAACTTAACACCAACCAACACCTCCCGATTCCTATCGGGGCAACTTCCGGTCCCTATCGGGCCACCCACCAACCTCCAACACCGGTCACCGGACAACTTCCGCCAATTTTAAATTTTAAATTCCATCATTTTAAATTCCCCCCCAACTATTCGTTTCCATCTTGCTGGCAAAACGCAATATCTCTGAAAGACGATTGCAGGCCAGCGCTGGTGAATAACTCCACTTTTTGATCCCAGGGTTGAAACCCTGGGCTACAAATCTACCACCCCGCTGGGGTTTTCACTCCGACTTGGACCCACCTTACGGCAGTCTCTTGACTGCCTCCAACTTCACCATTCAACATTCATTATTCACCATTCAATATTTTAAATTCTTTAATATACCCTTTAGGGATCGGCGGTAGGTCAGGGGCCAACTTCCAACCAATTTCAAATTCTCCAATTCCCAATCCTTAATCTTATTCGTGACAACTGTCAACCAACCAACACCCAACAACTAACAACTAACACCCAACAACTAACACCCAACAACTAACATCCAACAACTAACAACTAATAACTAACTCCCCAATCCCCTCCATATTCATACTCTCCATTCCGTACTCAGCTTTTAAAAACTGAAAATGAACCATTAACTCTTCCAGTTCCAGCATGGATTGAATAGGATCATTAGCAAAATTATGTGGATGCCACCAAAGGTGATAGATTTCCTTATTTTTAGCTGCATAACTCATTTCAGATTTTACCCGGGTTAACCTGACGGAGTTAAAAACGGGATTGTTTTTTGAGATAGGTCTTAAGATCCTGGAGGCCGGAATTAATAGGGGTTCATTGGGATAGACTTTCATTTCATCTTTAGAAAATGAGGTGTTTTTTCCGATTGGAATAAAGCAATCTGCCGACCTAAACCATTTTTTGCTTAAATCCTCGTGTTGGGTTTCCTGCCAGAACCAGCTTTTTGGATTACTTCTGACTTGGGTATAGCCTTCTTCCAGGCAAATAGGCAAGTATAATTCATTGATATGGTTTCTAGGAAATACCAGGGACTTCAAGGAAATACCAAACTTATCCTGAGAGATTTTTTGAGTTGCCTGTAGGTCTTGCCTGAATTGTTCCGGGCTTTGACCTCTCATCAGCGTATAGTAGTGGGCAAAAGTATGAGAGCCTAATTCCTGTCCTGGGGTCTTTATGATTTGCTTAATCAATTCAGGTGCAAAATGCACGGCAGGGTTCAAACCCATCTTACCAGCAAACTCATAGGCTGAAAGCTTAGGCTCTCTATAAGAGGGCTTTTGAATAGGGGAGTAGGCCAGCCATTCTTCCTCATTTTCAGCGAATAACATCCCCACTGTCGCCCAAGTAGCCTGAACTTTATTCTTGGCAAAAACCTGGAGCATATCAGGAACAATATTTCGCGTATGCTCGAAATACTTAGGGTTATACTTTGTCCCCACCTTATCAAAAATGCCCCAAAGTAGTTCGAAGTCTAGTGAAATGCAGAATATGCCGGAATTCATGCTTTTAATTTAAAATGAAAAATGGAATGGTTCAGGGATTGATTTTCTTGTTGAGAAAATCGATCCCACCAATATAATAGGAAGGATACTCTTGATGAAATCTAGACTGCAGTCAGTATGTGACTTTTAGTTCTTGAATCTAGATCAAAAAGCAATACTCAACTAGCACATTGGCTAGTTTTTAGGGCGGGGAGGAGGTCAAAATAGCGGGCCAGCGTTAGGCTAGTGCGGCTGAAGCATTATTTTGACAAAGGTTTTTGTTTCTTTTTGCCTTCAAAAAGAAAGGGGAAAAATACCGTTCCACTCTGCTGTTCGGGATTTGCAATCCCGAACTCATACCGTAGGATTTGTAATCCGAAAAATCAACCCATTTGGTCCAATTCTCCCGACTTGGATCAACCTTTAATGCAGTCTCCTAACTGCCTCCAACTTCATCATTCATCATTTAATATTCAACAATTGAACTTACCGATATCCGATATCCGACATCCAACACGGGACACCGGACATCAGACATCCGACTTCCAACCTCCAACCTCCAACTTCCAACCTCCAACTTCCTGACCTCCAACTTCCAACTGCCACCCACTAAACTGTACACCTCCAATCCCAGTTCTATTAAGCCACCTGAAGTTTCACCACTTCAAGTTCAGCTCCCTTCGTATAAGCTTCATTTCCTTTTTCCAGCACTAATTTGGTCATTTCGCTTGAGAGGTAGTAATGGCCACAATTAGCGCATACATCTGCAGGCACTTCCTTAATCAATACAATTGTGCTACCTTTTTCTAGTGTGACGGTCACCAAACCTTTTTCAGTAGTGCCATTTTTGCATAAGGTACATTCCATAGTTAGTTAAATTTTAAATTTAAAGTTCTCTGCCCATAGCTTGGGATCTGGTTCATAAGCAGTGATTATTACACATTTGCTTTCAAGTTCATTTATGGCAATGACCAAATGAAGTGGCCTTTTTGTAGCAAAACCTAATATTAAACAACTAGGGAAGGGTCTATCGTTCGGATAATCATTAATTATTTCACCCAACCGGATCACCTCCTCAATGTCCTCAGTTGTGATATCGCGGTTAAACATCTGATTAATGGCATGATCACTATAGATCAGTTCTCTACATCTAAAATATACTGAATTCATTGGTCACCTCTCACTCTTATTAGTATGTTATAGATCCTATAGTTTTGTTTTCCAGTACAGTGAAATCTGATTTTTCTGATTCTTCCATAATCTCCTGCGTTTACTCAAAAATAAGGATTTTAGGAAGCTTATCCTTTCCCTGCACCTACTTTTTTAGAATTTAAGCTAGGTAAATTATTCCGCTGTTTGCTGCGCCTCCGTGAGTGTCTCACTCACGGCACATCTCCATTCCCCAACTAATTTCAAATTGATTTCTACTTCAGATGCTTCACGTGTCAAACTCCCCCTTCACCTTTAGTTTTATTTTGGAAAACATGCTGTAATCAAAGGGGGCAGGGGGATTTGTCGCAAGCCATCTGTCTGAATATCCAGGTTGAAACCCTGGACTACCTATAGTCCGTCCCTATGGGACTTTTAGTGCTTGTATCTAGATCAAAGAGCAATACTCAACTAGCACATTGGCTAGTTTTTAGGGCGGGGAGGAGGTCAAAATAGCGGGCCAGCGTTAGGCTAGTGCGGCTGAAGCATTATTTTGACAAAGGTTTTTGTTTCTTTTTGCCTTCAAAAAGAAAGGGGAAAAATGCCGTTCCATCTGGTTCAATTCTCCGTTGTCCTGCTTCTCCAGAAGCCGGACAGATCCGACATTACGTTTCCATCTTTTGACTGCCCTCCATCTGGTTCAATTCTCCCGACTTGAATCCACCTTACTGCAGTCCACTTGCAGACTCCAACCTTCCTTCAATCCACCAACTGACAACCAACTAACAACCAACAACCAACAACCCCCAACCGATATTTCTCTGCACGAACGGCTATCTATTCTCCCTTTTTAGTACAAGGCAGGATTCTACTGTAAGGTAATACTAGTTCGACCCACTTCGGGGTCATTATAGCCAAAAATGTATGCTGTTTTGTGTCCCATGGGTTGCACCCATGGCTATTTATAGTTTGATCCTTTCAGGATCGTTACCTCACCCGAGGTTTGTGTCCCACACACCATTTACTCCATCTCAATGCAGTCTTCAGACCTGCCAACCGACAACAGACAACCGCCAACCGCACCCATCGCTGGGTTTTTCCAATCTTTCAGGCCGGTCATGTTATAATATTCACGGAGCGGCCAATTTACGTTCGCAATTCTCAAGAGACCCTACAAAAACAAAAAGCACCAAAAAGTGCCTTTTTATTTAAAATTTTTACTATTCCAATAGGTTGCTGGGTAATTACCCTGCGATATGATCTTTTTTTATAATGTTAGGTGTTTTATTACCCACCTTTTTCTACATATATCTTATTACTGTCAATTGGTTTCCAGCTTTAATTTGGAAACCACCTTATTGGCAAATTCAAGCTGGGAAGGAAAGAGTACTTTTTTTGAAGAACTATTCAAAGAAGTATTCTTCTGGATTTTAATTCCAAACTTACTTGCGCCTTCTAATTTTTTCTTCGATTTCATGGCTGTAAAGTTAACTTATTTTTCGTTTTACTAGAAATCCATCGTAATTTTTACCATTTCTGAATATTTCCATAACGGATTTTTGTTCGTCAAAGTTTACACCTGAAATTTCAAAGTCAGCTTCCAATTCTATTAAATTTTTAGAAATTGCCATTCAATAAAGCCGGGTTCTTTCTGTAGTACTACCAGAAAAGAACACCATTTTTGATGGATATTTCGAGGTAAACTCATAAACAATTGTAGCTATCGTAGCTAGAATTTTATTTCTATCCTGATTATTGTTCCTGATCTGATCATCTATTTCACCATTTTCAAGCTTATCCCCAAATCCTAGATTGTAAATATCGGGATTATTGGTTTGTGAGAATTGAACGATTTTTTTAAACTTACCGTTCGGCCCTTCGCTGATAAACTCAAACTCCAAAGAATCACTTGAGCCCGATATTGATTCATATTTTTCGTAGTTCAAATCTATTTGGATTAAACGTATTATTTTCCCTCCAATATCTTCCTCATCGCCTCATTCATCTCCATCATCTTCATCATGACTTCTGTTTGATTTTTATCAGTATAGTGAGCTCTTATTCTTTCTTTAAAAGTAAAAGGACCAGCAAAACTAAAAATAATACCATCCAGAATATTCCAAATATTTTCGATTTTGTTTTAATCTTCTTAATAACGACGCATTATGAAATTACTCGCTTTTCACTTCAAATCCTGACACACATAATCCAATAGCTTACATGGATCCTCATCTATAGCTTTGGCTATCAGATAGAGTTCAGCGGCGGATAATTTTGCTTTTTCATCTAATGTTAGGACACCAATTCTCTGAGGTGTTAATCCAGTTTTTCTAGCTACGTCAGATTTGTTAATAGATTTTCTGCTGAAAATTTCTCCAAGTCTTGTCATTCCATTTATTCTTTACTTAAAGGTAATTATTCTTAAAAAATAACAAGAAATACTTGATTAAATGTTTTTGAATATCAAGATAAACATGATGTATTTACATAAATTCATGTTGAATGCTTGAAAGGAACAAAGGAGACACTCAGGATTTAGAAAAGTCGGTCCTGATTCCAAAAAATGAAGCAAGCCATTTCAAGGAATCCATACTAAGGATTTTGGAGAGAGTAAAGCTTGAGAATTGCGATTCCGATACTCATCGGAAGGTACAGCTAGACGATATCAAGAATATCTACAAGCTGTTGGAGTATTTTTCAGATAAAGAATAAGTCATGAACAGAAAGCATTTTTCTTCAGTATCCAAGGCAAGTCCATTTCGGATAGGAGGGAGCTTATGTTTAACGTTCACTGAGCTTAAGGAATTAACAAGAGGAGTTCCTGGCATCGCCGCGGTAGATCGCCTGTATCCTCTGAAGCCTAAGAATCCGATTTAAGGATTCGTTTTTTCGCCGATTAAGAAGTTGCGCAGCTTCGAGCAGATCGGTTACCACACACTCAGGTCAGCAAGCTCACAGTAGCTGGTAGCGCTGACACATTACATCTTATTATTCATTATTGCTGGTTGGTCGGATAGACCGAGGTGGAAAAACTATGTCTTGTTTGGAGTACAAAGTACAAAGTATCAAGTACCAAGAAGCTAGAGCCAAGAGCCAAGAAGTTAGAGCCGAGATCTTAGAGCCAAGAGTCAAGAAGTTAGAATCTGGAACCAAGCGTTCGTGATGCTACTTTCAGCTTTCAGCTTTCAGCTTTCAGCCTTGAGCTTTCAGCCTTCTCACTTCTGCTCACTGCGGACAGGTGCTAATACGCTTCGACTTCGCTCAGCGTGACAAACATCGGACACCCGACAACCAACAACCAGCAACAAACAACTCAAAGCATGAAAAAAACACTACTCATCTGCTTACTGGGATACCTATGCGTACCCACGAGCACATCCACAGCACAAGTTGCTGATTCACCCCCAGGCACAGATTTGGTTTATCAGCCTGGATTCCCAGGGCAGGAGAGCGCGAGCTCTTCTGCTCTATTGGATACCTTGACGATCGGTGATCAGTTACCTTCCGGAATCGAATTTTCCGAGGTATTGCAGTTTGATTCAGATAAGTTACGCCTGGATGATTACCGGGGAAAATACGTAATCCTGCAGTTTTGGGCTACTTGGTGCACTGCAAGTTCAGGATCACTGCCCAAAGCTGACCTGCTGCAAGAAATGTTCAAAGACCAGATTCAGTTTGTTCCTGTCACCTATGAATCTGGAGCCAAAGTGGAAAAAAAGCTGGCATTCTATTCATCCATGAGGGATTTGGATTTGCCTCTGATCGTGGATGAGCATCGGTTAAACAAGTTATTCCCTCATATTACCTTACCTCACCTGGTGATCCTGGACCCCATGGGTAAAATTCTGGCGATCACAGGCTCGGAGGATATTATAGAGGAGAATCTTCGGGAAATGGTCACTACCGGTAAGGCAAATTTTCGATTGAAAGCCGATAACCGGATTCCCTTTTCGATCAATGAAAACCTCATCAGCGGGAATACCCATATTCCATCGAAAAACATCCGGTACCAGTCTGCATTGACCGGCTACCTACCGGGAGTTTCCGGCGGAATGATCGATGACCGGGAAGATGGGGCACATATTATTCTGATCAATAATCCACTGATTAAATTTTATCGCTTGGCCTATACAGGGCGGGACTTGGCCAATTTCTTCGGCCCCAACCGCATGATATTTAATGGCTTTGGGGAAGATGAACTGGACACCAGGAAATCCGGACTGGATTACATCGAATGGATGAAGGAAGGCAACCGTGTTTATAGCTATGAATTGATCGCACCACCCGGAGTGGACCAATATCACATGATGCGGGAAGATCTTAAACGTTACTTTCCCGAAATCAAGGCAGAAGTTCAAACTCAAAAAAGAAAAGTCTGGGCAATTGTGCTGCCTGATGGAAAAACATATCCCCGCTCTCTTAAAGAAAGATCCTACGAATTTAATCCCTATAGGGCAAAGCTGAGCAACTATCCCCTGCTAGGTTTAATCTATCAGCTGAATATCTACTCCCTACAGCTTTCTCCCTACCCTTTGATTGACCTTACGGGAATCGATTATCCGATTGACCTTACGTTGGAAGCTAACTTCTCCAATCCCGAAGAATTGAAGAAAAGCCTGCAGAAAGCAGGATTGGATTTGGAATTACGTGAGGCAGAAATTCCTGTTTTGATACTCAGTAAACAAGATTCATTAACCCAAAATAACCCATGAAAAAATTAAAACTGATACTAGTCGGCATTGGTTTGCTCCTCGTAGCACAAACCTATGCCCAATCGCCGTACAAAATAGAGGGTATTGTGACCGACAGCCAATCGGGCGAAGCCCTATCGGGCGTGAACATACTGATTGAGTCGGAAAATTCAGGAACCGTTTCCGACGAATCGGGTAGATTTGAAATGACTGTTGCAACAGGGGAGTACAGTCTGATTTTTTCTTATCTCGGATATGAAAAGCAGACTGTTAAGGTTGAAGTAACTGAAACGACCAAACTGGAAATCAGGCTCCAGCCCATCAATATGGACTTGGAAGAAGTACAGGTGGTATCCACAGGTTACCAGTCACTTCCTCTTACCCGTTCCACCGGATCTTTTGCCTCAGTAGACGAAAAGTTGATCAATCGTCGGGTTAGTACAAATCTAATCGACCGCTTAGAAGATGTAACTTCGGGCCTGATATTCAACAAGACTGGAGATTCCGGCAGAGATCCAATATCCATTCGGGGAAGAAGCACACTTGGTCGCTTCAATCAACCTTTGATCGTGATTGATAATTTTCCTTTTGACGGTAACCTGGAGGATATCAATCCCAATGATGTGGAAAGCATTACTGTGCTGCGGGATGCAGCAGCGGCTTCCATCTGGGGAGCAAGGGCAGGAAACGGGGTAATCGTTGTTACAACCAAGAATGGCGACAAAAAACAACCCCTGAAAGTAGACTTTAACTCCAATGTGAATTGGATAGAATCGCAGGATGCCTTTCGCTCACCGGATATGGCGGTTTCTGATTTCATTGAAGTGGAACGGCAACTTTTTGAAAACGGGTTTTATAATTCCACAGAAAACAGTCCAAACAAGCTTGCTCTGACCCCTGTAGTAGAAACGCTTATCCTGCAGCGGGATGGAGTCATTTCATCATCAGAAGCCGGGCAGCGGATCAGCAGGATCGGCTCCCACGATTGGCGAACTGATGTCAACCGCTATCTCTACAGACCCCAGGTCAATCAACAGTACAATGTGGGATTGTCAGGGGGATCTGGAATCCAATCCTATCGGGTAAGTCTTGGATATGACCGACTTGTCGGAAACCTGCAGGGCAATCAGTCTGGACGGTTGACCCTAAATTTCCGGGAGAATTTTTCCCTGTTGAATGATAGGTTGAAAATCGAGGGAGCTTTTTATGGGGTAAAGCAAAACGGAACCGACCAAAATATCCGTCCGAATGATTTGCGCCTCTCAGCTACCACGCCCATCTATCCTTATGCCCGACTGGCAGATGAAAATGGTAATCCTCTGGAAATCGTCACCGAGCTGAGGGAAGGCTTCAAGCGGGAGGCCGAAAGTGTGGGTTTGTTGGATTGGGCCTATCGTCCTCTGGATGAATTTGGAAGGGGAGTTACAGAATCAAAACGTAACGATTACCGCATCAATTTTACCCTGGATTACAGGCTTTGGGAGAATTTGCGTGTCTCGGGTCGCTATCAATTCTGGGAACAAAACCGGAATTCAGAAAATCTGAATTCTCTGGAAAGCTATTCCACCCGTGATTTGATCAATACCTATACTCAGGTGGATGAATCAGGGCAATTGAGCTTTCCTGTTCCCCGCGGAGGCATACTAAATGTGAGTAACGGGCAGTCCTCCAGCCATTCGGGAAGGGTTCAGTTGGATTATTTCAAAGAATTCGAGCAGGGATTACGCTGGGATATCCTAATGGGCGGAGAAGTCAAATCACTGCGTGGAAGCAATTTTTCCGCCAGGCGATATGGATATATCCCAGAGTTGGCCAGTAGTCAGGCTGTAGATTATTTCACGCCTTTTTCCCGCTACTCGAATCCCAATGCATCGGTGAATATCCCGGCAGTTCAAAGCCAGGGTCTCAACACTGATAGATTCTTGTCGGCTTTTGCCAATACTTCCCTCAGCTATAAAAACCGCTACCTGGTCACCGCCAGTGTACGTCGGGATGCTTCTAATTTGTTTGGCGTAAGTACCAATATGCGTGCTGTCCCCCTTTGGTCAGCTGGTTTGGGGTGGACTTTGAGCGAGGAGGAATTCTTTAACTGGGAAGGCATGCCTTATCTGAAGCTGCGGCTGAGCTATGGGTACAACGGTAATGTGGACCGTAGTCTAACTGCCTTTACCACTGCGCAGGTGATTACTTTTAATACCTTAACTCAGGTCAACTATGGCCAGATTATCAATCCTCCCAATCAGAATTTAAGATGGGAGCGCATAGCTATCGCAAATTTGGGACTGGACTTTGAGTCCAAATCCGGTGATATATCTGGCACACTTGAGTTTTATTCCAAAGATGGGCTGGATTTGATTGGGCAGTCCCCTTATGCCCCATCGACCGGCATCACCATATTTTCAGGGAACAATGCTTCAACCAATACCAAGGGCTATGATCTGAACTTAATGACACGGAACCTAAAAGGTCGGCTTGCATGGAATACCAACTTCATGATTAGCGGATTGAAAGAAAAGGTGACCACTTATGAATTGGATGTTCCTGCTGCCAGCCTGATCAATTATGGGGTTTCAGGTAGAGGAGGGGAATACTTTCCGGTGAAAGGACGACCATTGTTTAGTGTCTTCAGTTATGTGTGGGGTGGCTTAAACCCTGAAACCGGTGCTCCACAGGGATTTTTGGATGGTGACCTCAGCGAGGAATACAGGGATATAATCAACTCTTCCACTCTTGAGAATATCCGCTATCATGGTCCTGCCAGGCCTACTTCATTCGGTGCAATCCGAAATGATTTCTTATGGAAGAACTTTAGCCTTTCTGTCAATGTCAGTTATCGGTTGGGCTACTATTTCCGGAGAAGCTCGGTAGAATACATTTCCATTCTGAGGGCACAGGGAGGCCACCAGGACTTTGGCTTGCGATGGAGGGAGCCTGGGGATGAATTGACCACGCAGATTCCCGCTATGCCGGAGAGATTGGATTCCTTTCGGGATCAGTTTTACCGAAGTGCTTCCCATTTGGTGGAAAAAGGAGATCATATCCGCCTTCAGGATATTCGATTTGGCTATCAATTTGATTCCACAAGTCGCCTTTTTAAAGGATTTGGCAATGCGCAGGTATATGTCTATGCCAACAATCTGGGCGTAATCTGGAAGGCTACTAAAACTGATTTGGACCCTGATTTTGGCTTCAACCGGCCCCTGAGAAGTTTGGCAGCGGGACTCCAGTTACAATTCTAAATTAAATCTAAAGTAAAGAGAAAAGGCCGCAAACTTTCCTCATTGGGAGGCTGGTTTCCTGCGGTTTTTACTGGCCTGCCTGGGTTTGAACTCCCGGGCCCCTTTTTAAAATACAACAATCACGATAGCGAGCCTAGCCCAGAATGTCTTACAATAAAATGTTCTGATGGATATCGGGATCAATGGGCAAGATTCTCACGATGAAATCGCGACAGCTATCGGGATGACCTTAAAAAATCAAATTATATACACATGAAATCGAGCCTGCCTACCGGACAGGCAGGCATGTCGGAAGCGACACACAGAGGGATGATTATCTCCCAGGCGAGATTCCATATGGCCTTTAAAAGACAAATTATAATCATATGAAAAAAATACTCAACATTCTACTTATTAGCTCTTCAAGCCTATTACTGGCTTGCGAGGGGTTTTTGGATCCCAAACCAGACCAGGGATTATTGGTTCCCAACACACTGGATGATGTGCAGATTTTAATGGATAACAACGTTGTCTTTAACCGACAGGCAACGCTGGTTAATGTTTCAGCAGACGATTTTTGGACAACCTCAGAAGCCTATCAGGGGATGAGTGTGGTGGAGCAGGGGGCTTACCTCTGGCAGGAGGACCCTTACCAAGGTTCAGGAATTTGGGATTGGGAGATTGCTTATAACCAGGTTTTTTATGCCAATATCGCCTTGAAAACCTTAGATGAATATACAGGCTCGAATAAGCAGTGGGCAGAGGAATTGCGGGGAATGGCTTTATTTTATAAGTCCTATGCCTATTATCAATTGCTCCAACAGTTTGCTCCGCCTTTTCAGCGGGATGGAGGAAACAGTGATTTGCCCGGTATTATCCTGCGGGAGCAGGCGGATATTAACAATTCACCCCAAAGGTCCTCAGTAGAGGAATGCTACACAGCACTTTTGAGGGATATGGAGGTAGCAGTAGGAATATTGCCCATTGGTACTGAGTTTAAGACTCGGCCTACCCGAGCGGCAGGATATGGACTTTTGGCGAAGGTATATTTGCTGATGTTTGAATACGAAAAGGCCGCACAGGCTTCTCAAGCTGCTTTAGATCTTTATTCGGATCGAATGGATCTCAATGAACTAAATGTACAGAACCTACGTCCATTTGAGCGGTTTGGTCCAGAGACTATCTTTTATTCAGTTCTTCACTCTTCTGCATTTTCCAGGGGAACCCAAACCTATGTGGATACAGTACTTTTGAACAGTTATGAACCAGGGGATTTAAGACTTGAAGCCTATTTCAATGCACGTCCTGGGGGGTACTTCAATATGACTGGTCACCATACAGGTAGCACGATTGTATTCGGAGGCTTGACTGTCGGAGAGTTGCAGTTGATCGCAGCAGAGGGATTTGCACGTTCGGGAAATTCGGATCTAGCCTTGTCTTATTTAAATCAACTGCTGGAAAATCGTTATCTCAGTGAAATCTGGATGCCTCTTGAAGGATTGGATGAAAAGGAGCTTTTGAACCGTGTCTTATTGGAAAGGCGAAAAGAACTGGTTGGAAGAGGAATCCGCTGGAGTGATCTAAGGAGATTGAATCAAGAGCCGGATTTTGAAAAAATAATTATCAGGGAGATTGATGGTCAGGAATTTAGTTTGCAACCTAACTCAAACAGATATGTATTTCCTATTCCGGATAATGAGATAATCCGAAGTGGTGTGGAACAAAATCCCAGGTAATTAAAAATACCCAAGGCCGGCTGGCCTTGGGTAAAAAGTTAATTAAGGTAACTCCTCAAACTCGCCCATTTGAAGGACCGTCTTGGTTCCGTTGATGGGATCGTTGTTTGTGAAAGTTACCTGGCATTCCAAAGAAGAGTCTTCACAATTGTATCTCTCTTCGGAAACAGGCACGGTCACATCAATATATTGCCCTGGATTCAGGGGGTCTTCTGCAAAAATGACCACGGATTCATCTGGCATCACAGTAGGTTCTGTAAACGCCACTGCAGCAAAAGCTGCCAGCACAAAAGCAAACAGAGGTAATCTTTTTACTAAAGTATTCATCGTTATGTCCTGTTTTTTAACAGATCAAAAACAGGGAAACCGTTTTTGGTTGTTTGCCTACTCTAAAAAGGGTTTTCGGCATCTCCCTTTGGGAGGCTCATTGGGTCTAGCCAGTCTCTTACCCCAAGCTATCAAGAGAAATGAGTCTCTTTTATTTTCCTTAACCTTTGGGGTTTTCAAAACCCCAAAGGTTTTTGTTCTGCTGTTCGACAAGTGCCGCCGTTCGTGTCTCACGAACGACTTATTACCGCATGTCTTCAGACAGCCTTTTATCTTGAGTATTCAGCCAGCCGAAGTACGGTTACTGAGCTTTTGTAGCATTTTTTGCAGTCCTCTCTTGAAAGTTTTGGACTCTCTGCCGCCGTTCGTGTCTCACGAATGGCTACTATGCTTATCTAAGTATTTTTTACAGCCCATTCTTGCAAGGTTTCGGGCTGTGGGGCGGTGTTTCAGCAGCCGCCCCTTTTTTTAATGGTTGGGGTTTACAAAACCCCGAAGGTTTATCTACCCAGTGCCGTCCCATTTAGCGCAGGTCTCATGACCTGTGCATTTGATGCTGCAGCCTCCTGACTGCCTCCAACTTCTCTCCATTGTCTGTGTCCTCACAGACCATTTCATATTCTTCGCGGAGCTGATTTTGATCGGGATTTAGAAACCCGAATCTTTATATATAATTCTGTCTTCCATCTTGCTGGCAATTATTTCCTTTCTCCAAATGACGATTGTGGGCCAGCGCTGGTGAACTATTTTAACCTTAAACACCGGGTTAACCCCGATAGCTATCGGGGCCGGTGCTATAAAATCTGCCATGCCTATGGCATTGCTTCCAAACCTCCAACTTCCCTGCTTCCAAACCTCTTGCTGATTAGCTTTCTCACTTCATCTTTTAGCTTTCATTTCTGCCCACTGCGACTGGATACTGTGACTCCCATCCCCATCTAGCGCAAGTCTTCAGACTTGTGCTTTGAATATTGCAGTCTCCTGACTGCCACCAACTTCATCAGTCATCCTTACCGAAACCAACCACCATTCTCCCCTTTAGGGGTCGGGGGTCACATCGGTCATCGGTCACAGGACATCCAACTTCCCTGCTTCCAAACCTCTATTCTCCAATCCATTTTAAATTCTTAATATCCACCGTTTCCATCTTGCTGGCAATTATTTCCCTTCTCCAAATGACAATCGTGGGCCAGCGCTGGTGAACTATTTTAACCTTAAACACCGGGTTAAAACCCGGCGCTACCAATCTTGCATACCTACGGCATGCTTTATACTATAGATAAATTACCCAGCATCATTCTCCTCTCCCGATAGCTATCAGGAAGGAGTCGGGGGACACCACCAACTTCCCACTTCCGAACTTACACTCATTTTAAATTCTCACTTAGTCGCCACGTAGAACCACCAACCAACAACCACCAACCCACAACCTCCAACCAACAACCTCCAACCACCAACCAACAACCACCAACCAACAACCTCCAACCAACAACCGCCAACCGCCAACCACCAACCAACAACTAACAACCAACAACCCCCACATCCTTACTGGTATAAAAGCAGATATATACATTAATGATTCTTTCGTTTTTTTTATACATTAAGGTCTTCAAAAAACCACCCCCGCTTATGGATCAAACTCAGTTGACCCATCTCTTACTAAATCAAAGCAAAGACCTTTTTTGGGTGGTTGACCGCAGCTTCCAATTGATTTATGCCAATAAAAGATATCTGGATGCTGTGAAAATGATCACAGGAAAGGAGCATAGACTGCATGACTCTGCATTTGTAGAAGGATTTGGTGAGGCATATCAGGAAAAATGGAAAAGCTATTATATCAGAGCCTTTAATGGAGAATCTTTTGAAGTAGAGGAGCATCACTTCAATCCAGAGGCAAATGAAATTCAATATGGTCAAACTACTTTTGAACCGTTGAAGGGTGATGATCAAAGCATTGTGGCAGTTACCTGCCACTCTAAAGACATCACCCGTATTGTGAAACGAAAATCCGAGGCGAGTCAATTACTGAATGCTTCTTTGGATGTTTTTTGCACCATTAACGAACAGGGAAATTTTGTTTTTGTGAGCGCCGCAGCTGAACATCACTGGGGATACTTGCCCGAAGAACTAATTGGCAAACGGTACCTGGATTTCACGCTGGAAGAAGATGTGCCCAAAACGATTGAAATAGCAACTGCCATTAGAAATGGTCTTAATACTAAATCTTTTGTCAATCGCTACACGAAAAAAGACGGCGATATCGCCTACAATATCTGGTCGGTAAGATGGGATGAAAGCACTAAACTCATGTATGGTGTGGCCAGAGATGGTAAGGAAAAAATACAGCAGGAAGAAAAAGTGCTGCAAAGTGAGCAAAGGTTCAAAGCCTTGGTTCAAGGAGGCTATGACTTGTTCGCAGTACTAGATATGGAAGGGAATTATATTTATATGAGCCCTTCAAGTACTGCTATCATCGGGATACCACCGGAGGAATTTATTGGAAAAGATGCCTTTGCATTTGTTCATCCTGAAGACACCGAACGGACACTAGCCAGTCTGAAACACATAGCCGCCGAAGAGCGGGTAACTGTACCACCTTACCGTGCCAGGAATCTAAAAAATGAATGGCGATGGGTGGAAACGGTGCTCACCAATATGATTGATAATCCAACCATCAATGGCATCGTAGTTAATTCGAGAGATATCACAGACAAAGTTGAACAGGAAGAAAAAATCCTCCAAAGCGAGCAACGCTTTAAAGCCTTGGTTCAGGAGGGTTCTGACCTGATCGCAATACTGGATGAAGAAGGCAATTACATTTATGCTAGCCCTACCTCGACCTCTGTACTTGGGATACCTCCTGAAGAGTTTATGGGCAAGAATGCATTTGAATTCATTCATCCCGATGATATTGAGCAAACCAAAAGTAGCTTGCAAAAATTAGCCATTGTTACTAAGGTAAAAATTGAGCCCTATCGCTTTCAAAACCATAAGAAAGAATGGAGATGGTTGGAAACTGTGCTTACGAACATGCTGGACAATCCAGCGGTAAAAGGCATCGTGGCCAATTCAAGAGACATCACAGATAAAATCGAAGAACAGCAGCAACTCAAACTCTTAGAAAGTGTCATTACCAATGCGAATGATTCGATTTTAATAACCGAAGCAGTTGCACAGGATGAATCTGGGCCTAGAATCATTTATGCAAATGCTGCTTTTACTAAAATGACTGGTTATCAGGCAGCAGAAGTCATAGGTAAAACACCGGGTTTCCTTCACGGACCAAATACTGACAAAGCAGAAATGGCAAGACTATACGCTGCTATTAAAAACTGGGAAACCTGTGAAGTAACAGTTATCAATTATAAAAAACAGGGCGAGGAATTCTGGATAAATTTTACAATAACTCCCGTTTCTGATGAAAAAGGCCACTACACCCATTGGGTCGCTATCCAGCGGGACGTGACCGAGAAAAAATCCAAAGAACTTGAAAAAGATTACATCAATAAAATAAGTGACATTTTCAACCAATGCACTGACCAGGATTTAACGGGATGTCTTTCAGATCTCTGTCGGCAAATGACAAATTCCGGTGATTTTGATTTTGCTGAAATCTGGTTACCTGCCATTGATGCTAAATCAATCAACCGAGCAGCGAACCACGTTAAAGGAACGGTTGGGAATGTGTTTATTGAAGAAACCAAGTACCTCAATTCCTGTATCCCCGGCGAAGGAATGCCTGGTTATGTTTGGGAAAACAAAAAGACAGAGATATGGGGGAATGTGGAGGGAAAATGGCTTGCCCAAAGAAAAGTAGCTGCGAAGAAGGCAGGCATAGAAGTCGTAATAGGAGTGCCCTTGAAAGATAAAGAAGAGGTTATCGGTGTGTTATTGCTAGGTACTGAAAAGACTAAATCGGCCTTATTCCATTATTCAGAGCTATTGCCAAAATTAGAGTATGTTATCGGCGCCGAGCTCAGCCGTAAGAAAATCGAAATTGAATTGGCTCAGATTTTTGACTTCACTCCCGTAATCATTTGTGTTGCAGGTTTTGATGGTTACCTAAAACGGATCAATCCAGCGGGTTTAGAATTACTTGGATATTCCTTTGAAGAAATGAGTTCCCGGCCAATCAGATCATTTGTACATGAGGAAGACAGGTCCCGGACAAGGGAAGAACAGATCAATCTATATACTGGTGGAAGGCAAACCAACTTTGAAAACCGCTACATCACCAAACAGGGGAAAATAGTATGGCTGAGCTGGTCCGCAACATCCGCACCGGAGCATGGTATTCTGTATGCGGTTGCCAAGGATATTACGGAAGAAAAGAAACTAAGGGAATTAAATCGTCAAACCCGTAGCCTTGCAAAAATGGGGAGTTGGGAGTTGGATTTAGTCACTCAAAGTCACTATTGGTCAGATGAGGTGTACGACATGCTTGATACAGATCCGAAAACATTTGCACAGGACTTGGAAAGAGATATCAATTTTTACCGAGAGGATTTTAGGCAATTGGCAAAGTCAAGCTTCGAAAAATGTATTGCTACTGGAGAGCCATTTGATATTGAAGCGGTGGTCATTACCGCCAAAAAGAAAGAAATTTGGGTACGTGTAATAGGGAATGCTGAAATGGTAAATGGAGAGTGCCAACGCGTATATGGCAGTTTCCAGAATATTGATGAGCGTAAAGAACCGGAATTAAGGTTACAGTCCTTGGCAGACAACCTCCCCGGTGTAGTATTTCAATACCTAATCTACCCTGATGGAACAGACAATTTGAAGAATGTAACCAAAGGATCTAAGGAGGTATGGGGATTTACTGACGAAGAAGTTCTTCAAAATAACCAGCTAGTCTGGGATAGAATAATAGCCGGTGGAGAAATAGGACACGTACAAAAAAGTATAGCAAATTCTATAGAATCCAAAACCAAGTGGAATGCCCAATGGAAATACGTCCTGCCAAACGGAGAAGTGAGAACGCATCTCGGATATGGGGCCCCAAGCTTTCTGGCAGATGGCACAGTACTCTTCAATTCCGTGATCTTGGATGTGACTCAGGAAACAAAAAATGAGGAGCTGCTTGAGCAGGTTACTAAACTAGCCAGAATTGGTAGTTGGGAGATGGACTTGGTAAACCAGGATAGAGATTCCATGTACTGGTCTCCCATGTTATTTGAAATATTGGAATTGGACGATAGTTACAATCCCACCCTAACTGGTGGTATAGAATTTCATATAGGTGAAAGTAAAGAACGACTACAAAAAGCCCTTAAACTTCTCATTTCTGATGGAATCGAGTTTGATGAGGAGATATTACTGCTCACCGCCAAAGGAAATGAGCGCTGGTGCCGGGCTATTGGTAAAACCGAAGTGGTGAATAACAAGCGGACCAAAATTTATGGTAGTTATCAGGATATTCACGATAGAAAAATGGCCGCTCTGGAATTAGAGAAAAGTTTGAAATCAATTTCAGACTATAAATTTGCCTTAGAACAGTCTGCCATAACCTCATTCACAGACGAAAAAGGAAGGATTACTTCTGTGAACGATAACTTTTGTGAAATATCCAAATTCAGTAGAGAAGAGTTGATCGGTAAAACCCATAGACTAATTAATTCTAACCATCATCCCAAAGAATTTTTTAAGGACTTATGGAACACGATCTCATCCGGTAAAGTCTGGCGAGGAGAAATAAAAAATAAAGCAAAAGATGGGTCCTTTTATTGGGTGGATACTAGTATTGTCCCTTTTCTGGATGAAAAAAACAGGCCCGTCCAATACCTAGCCATTCGCTTTGACATCACAGAACGTAAGAAAGTTGAGCAGGATAAAAACAGCTTTCAGGCAACCCTAGAGAGCAGTCTAAATGAGATTTATATATTCGATTCAGAAACACTGCTTTTCAGCTATGCAAATACAGGTGCGCTTACAAACCTAGGCTATTCCGAAGTAGAAATAAAAGCATTGACCCCATTTGATATAATACCTGACTTCACGGCAGCTTCATTCCAACAGCTCGTGGCTCCTCTTGTGAGTAATGAAAAGGACAAAATCATGTTTTTCACTAATCACAAACGTAAAGATGCAAGTATTTATCCTGTAGAAGTCCATTTGCAATTAGTTAAAGAAGGTCAGGATAAAAGATTTTTAGCCATTATACTTGATATTACTGAGCGTAAAAAAGCAGAAGAAAGTATTCTTCAAGCAAATGAACGCTTTGAAAAAGTAACTGAAGCGACTAATGATGCCATATGGGACTGGGATCTGGTTAATCAAACTTATTACCGTTCCAGCGCCATCGAACGTTTTTTTGGAAAAGCAGCTTTGACATCACTTAAGGAGGATATTTTCTGGAAAGATAGGTTTCATCCTGACGATATAATCAAAATTCAGGAAAGTATCAATGAAGCGATTTCAAACCCGTTAATTAACCGATGGGAGCTGGAATACAGGATATTTAATGAGCAGGAAGAAACGCTTTATGTAATAGACCGTGGAGTAATCATTCGTAATGAGGCGGGAAAGGCTATTCGTATGGTTGGAGCTATGACTGATATCACCGAGCAAAAACACATGCAGCTTCAGCTCTCTGATCTCAATGAGTCACTCAAGCAGTATACCCGTGAATTAGAGCGTTCTAATGAAGAGTTAGAGCAATTTGCATTTGTCACTTCACACGACCTACAGGAGCCCCTGAGAATGATTTCCAGTTTTATGGATCTCCTCAAAAGAAAATACGGTGATAAACTTGACGAAAAGGGGCACCAGTATATTCACTTTGCTACAGATGGGGCCAAACGTATGAAGCAACTTATTTTGGATTTGTTGGAATATTCCAAAGCGAGCAATACCTCCTCACCAACAGAAGAAGTAAACCTAAATGAGGTGGTTTCAGATTTTATTCACCTACGAAGGAAGCTTATCGCAAAAAACTCAGCAGTAATCAACACTGTTGATCTGCCAACCCTTAAAATACATAAAGCAGCCATCACTCAGGTTTTTCATTGCTTACTCGACAATGCACTCAAGTACTCCAAAACCGATATATCACCCGAAATCAAGATCGAAGTGGAGGAAAATGAAAAAGAATGGAAATTTTCTATCCGCGACAATGGAATAGGCATTGATCCTGAGTTCTATGATAAAATATTTATTATTTTTCAAAGACTTCACAATAACGATAAGTATGGAGGAACAGGAATAGGTCTTTCCATTGTCAAGAGGCATCTAGAGTTTCTGGGAGGAAGGATATGGCTGAAGTCTGCACCTGGAGAAGGTACCGTGTTTTATTTCTTAATTCCCAAAATCGAATAGGATTCAAACCTGCCAACCAACAACCAACAACCAACAACCGATCTGGTTCGAGTCTCCCGACTTGGACCAGCGTCCTGCCTGGCGCGGGGAAGCATTATTTTGACAAAGGTTTTTGTTTCTTTTGCCTTCAAAAAGAAAGAGGAAAAATGCCGTTCCATCTGGTTCAATTCTCCGTTGTCCTGCTTCTCCAGAAGCCGGACAGATCCGTTATTACGTTTCCATCTTGCTGGCACCGCGCCTCCGTCTCCGATTGATGATCCTAGGCCAGCGCTGGTGAACGAATATGTCCTTAAAACCCAGGGTTGCGTCGTGCCTCCTTACCCTGGGCTATTACATTGCATGCCTTCAGCATGCTTCCTACTTCCGATAAAAAAATCTTTTAACACATAACTCTCATCTCCCCTTTAGGGGTCGGGGGTCACCGCCGCCGTTCGTGTTTCACGAATGGCACATTTTACCACCCTATCTCAGTCTCAGGACCTCGAACCTACATCGTGCAGTCTCCTGACAGCTTCCATATATACCTTTATTTCTTATCGCAAATGCTTGTGTGAAAGGCGGGGAGGAGGTCAAAATAGCGGGCCAGCGTCCTGCCTGGCGCGGGGAAGCATTATTTTGACAAAGGTTTTTGTTTCTTTTTGCCTTCAAAAAGAAAGAGGAAAAATGCCGTTCCATCTGGTTCAAGTTCCCCGGCTTGACCCCACATTACTGCAGTCCCCTTGCAGACTCCAACCTTCCTTCAATCCACCATCTGACAACCAACCAACAACTAACAACTAACAACCAACAACCTTACGTACTACTCTTAGGAAAATCAGGTCTAGTCTCTGGATGCTTTTCCCAATACTGAACTATGGAAGGCATATACTCATCACTTTCTATGGTTCCCTGTAGATTTACTTTTTGACCCTCGTAGAGATATATTTTTCCATTTTCCACCTTCTCTACAGTTAATCCATTTCCATCCAAAAGTTCTTTTACTTTTTTCCATTCTTCAGGATCGCTTACGTAAGTTTCAAATCGTATATAAAACTCCTCGCCTATGGGAGGGATGGGATAATCATGAGGAATGTCTGCGCTGATAATCGGTTCGGTAGGAAAAATAAGTTTCATGATTTTGATAATTTTGCTTTACTGAATTTACGTAGGATAGACTGGAAGGTTAAGCTCCCGACCTATTACAAGGCAGCTGCCAACTACTAAATGCCCCCAACTTCATTATTCAAAATTTTATTTTCTACATTATTCATTAATATCATCTCAAGGTTCTAAACAGCTACACTTAACCTACAAACCCTGTCCGCCGTGCCTGTGCGCCGAGGCGTAGCGGAAACAACCAACACCCAACAACCCACAACCAACAACCAACAACCAACACCCAACAACCCACAACCAACAACCAACAACTAACAACTAACAACCAACAACTAACAACCGCTACAATCTCCCATCTAAAACCCACACCTATGCTCAATAAATCATCATCCTATTCTCTACTACTTTTTATAGTTCTTCTTACTGCGGTCTTTCTACCCTTGGATACTTTTGCACAAAGTATTGCGGAGCTTCAGGATTTCAACCAAACAAGAATTTCCTATAATGAAAAGGGAATGATGATTCTTGGAGGATGGGCAGTAGGAAATATGATTTGGGGAGGGATAGCTGCCGGACAGACGACAGGACAGACAAAGGCTTTTCACCAAATGAATCTTTATTGGAACTCGGTGAATTTAGTTATCGCAGGATTTGGGTACTGGCAGGCAACTAAGGATACTCCCGGAACTGACTTTTGGGCAACTATGGATGCTCAGCAGAATATGGAGAAAATATTGCTTTTCAATGCTGCTCTCGATATTGCCTATATAGCAGGGGGGATGTATTTAAAAGAAAGGGGATTAAGACTAAACAAGGACAAGTTTATAGGATTTGGAAAGTCCATCATACTCCAAGGAGCATTCCTACTCACATTCGATGCAGTGATGTACACCTTTCATCATAACCATGCCAAGGAACTGCCGCAGATTGTCAATCAGATCAGTTTAGGTCCAACAGGTTTTAACGTTCGTATTCCTTTAGGATCTGTACGCTAAATACTTCTTTAGTCATCGCGTTATCCTGCTTTTCCTGAAGCTGTCGCTATCCTGCTTCTCCAGAAGCTGGATCATTTGATGTCGAAAGGGTACTTAAGCTTTATCCTCTTGCCAACGGCAAGAACTATAACAGCCCAGAATGCAATTCTGGGTTAATTAAAGAAGTGATTATATTATAGAGTGCCAACGGCACGATCAATATTTATTCCATCATACTTAGGCAAAAGAATTACCCATAATTAATCCCCAACTAGACAGGAATTCTATAGGAGATTTTCAATAACCAAGGATTGGCATCACCTTTAAACTGTGCGCTCTGTGTTGTCCTCTTTGACTCTCTTTGTGGTAAAAACTTTGCCTGCTATCCTGCTTCTCCAGAAGCTGGATCATTTGATGTCGAAAGGGTACTTAAGCTTTATCCTCTTGCCAACGGCAAGACCTATAACAGCCCAGCATGCAATGCTGGGTTAATTAAAGAAGTGATTATATTATATAGAGTGCCAAAGGCACGATCAATATTTATTCCATCATACTTAGGCAAAATAATTATCCATAATTAATCCCCAACAAGACAGGAATTCTATCGGAGATTTTCAATAATTAAGGATTGGAATCACCTTTAAACTGTGCGCTCTGTGTTGTCCTCTGTGAACTTTGTGGTAAAAACTCATCTTCTCCAGAAGCTGGATATACAACTCATATGTTAAATCTCGCTATCCTGCTTTTCCAGAAACTGGATCATTTGATGTCGAAAGGGTACTTAAGCTTTATCCTCTTGCCAACGGCAAGACCTATAACAGCCCAGCATGCAATGCTGGGTTAATTAATCAGAAACATTATCCCAGAGTGCCAACGGCACGATCGGTATTTATTCGATCTAACGGGACATTAGTTATATCGGCAATTTTCATTGGACAAGGTTAATGTCAACTCTAAGCTGCGGTCTCTGCGTTATCTTCTGTAGCCATTGTGGTAAAACTGCGGCCTCCGCGTTATCCTCTGTGAACTTTGTAGTAAAACCTTGTTCCAAAAAAAAATCCCTCCAGCTTTCACCGGAGGGATTCATATAATTTGAACTCAGCCACTATTAGTCAGCCAAATACTTTATCACCGGAGTATAATCCATATCAAATGCCTCAGCTACTGCCTGATACACAATATCACCATTGATAATATTCAAGCCTGGAACTAGATCAGGATTATCCTGAGCTGCTTTTTTCCAGCCCTTATCAGCCAATTGCATGGCGTAAGGAAGAGTCGCATTGGTCAAAGCCAAGGTAGAAGTGTAAGGCACTGCACCTGGCATGTTTGCTACGCAATAATGAACCACATCGTCGATCACGAAAGTTGGGTCCTGATGCGTTGTAGGCTTACAAGTTTCTATACATCCACCCTGATCTACTGCCACATCCACTAGCACAGTTCCTGGAAGCATGTCCTTCAACATATCACGAGTGATCAAGTGAGGAGCTTTTGCACCTGGAATCAATACAGCGCCAATAATCAAATCATGATTCTGAATCAATTTTCTGATGTTGAATTCATTGGACATCATGGTGTTTACGTTGGCAGGCATAACATCTGCCAAATAGCGCAAACGCTGCAAGTTGAGATCCATAATCGTCACGTCTGCACCTAGTCCAGCCGCCATCCAGGCAGCTTGTGTACCTACAATCCCACCGCCAAGAATCAATACTTTAGCAGGAAGTACACCCGGTACTCCACCAAGAAGAATTCCTCTTCCTCCAAGTGGTTTTTCAAGGTAATTCGCACCTTTTTGTACAGCCATTCTACCGGCTACTTCAGACATAGGAACCAAAAGAGGAAGACTTCTATCAGGCTTCTCTACTGTTTCATATGCAAGGCAAACTGATTTGCTAGCTACCATCGCCTTAGTCAAAGGCTCATAGGAAGCAAAGTGAAAATAGGTGAACAGCAATTGATCTTCTTTGATCAGTTTGTATTCCGCTTCTATAGGCTCTTTTACCTTCATAATCATCTCAGCGATCTCGTAGGTCGCCTCAATAGTAGGAAGAATAGTAGCTCCAGCTTCTACATACATTTCATCTAGGAAGCCACTGCCTTCACCAGCGGTGTGCTGAACGTAAACAGAATGACCTCTTTTTACCAATTCTTTTGCACCGGCAGGAGTAAGAGCTACCCGGTTTTCGTTGTTTTTGATTTCCTTAGGAACACCTATAATCATGACTTCAAATTTTGGATTTAAATAAACTTGACAACAAATATAGTAAGTCAAAAGCTACCAATTTGCACAACAAAGAATAGTATTTGGTATGCTTTCGAAAATAAATGGATTTCGAAATTATATTCCGATTATTAATAAAAACATTCAATAAATTTCAAAAAAGGGAAATTAAGCATTTAAAATTTTGAACTGCATATTTGGCTAAATGCTTGGTTTATAGCCTACGGGGTTTTTGATTTCCCTGCTACTATTAATGGTGATTATTTGTTTTTCAAAATTAAATTCTGTTTTAATTCTTATTACTGACTCTACTCAAAATTTTTGATTGAAAAATTATATTGTTGAAATTTGCATAGAAGGCGGATTTGGCTATTTTTGAAGGATTCAAAAAATCCGCTAAGTAAAACCCAAATAACTTTAGTAAATTAACCTCTATGTCAGAAGTTCAATCAGTTCCAAAAAACCTGAATTCTCCGAATCTTTCCAAAGAAGCCATACTTGAAGACTTTAGAATTGCCATGGTTAGTAGGCATGCTTCATTGATGGGTAGGAAAGAGGTTTTTATGGGAAAAGCGAAGTTCGGAATTTTTGGAGATGGTAAGGAACTAGCACAAATAGCTATGGCCAGAGCCTTCCAAATTGGAGATTTTCGCTCAGGCTACTACCGAGACCAGACTTTTATGCTGGCCATAGGTGAATTGACAGTTCAACAATATTTTTCTCAGTTATACGCCCACACCAATGTGGAGGAAGAACCTGCCAGTGCTGGGAGATTGATGAATGGTCACTTCGCCACAAGATCTATTAATGATGATGGAACTTGGAAGGACCTGACCAAAATGTATAATTCTGCAGCAGATATTTCACCCACAGCTGCTCAAATGCCTAAGCTTCTTGGCTTGGCTTACGCTTCCAAACTCTATAGAGAAAACAAAGGCCTGAAAGAAATGACTAAGTTTTCGGTTAACGGAAATGAAGTTGCCTGGGGCACCATAGGAAATGCCTCTACTTCTGAAGGTATGTTTTTCGAGTCTATCAATGCTGCAGGCGTGATGCAGGTTCCAATGGTTATTTCCATTTGGGATGATGGCTATGGAATCTCTGTTCCAAATGAGTTTCATACTACTAAAGGCAGTATTTCTGAGGTTTTGGAAGGTTTTGGAAGAACAAATTCCCAGAAAGGAATTGAGATTATTAAAGTGAATGGCTGGGATTACGAGGCCTTGCTGAATGCTTATGTGGAAGCAGGTGAGTTGGCAAGAACCTCCCATGTTCCTGTACTGATTCATGTGCAGGAAATGACTCAACCTCAAGGCCATTCTACCTCTGGGTCACATGAGCGATACAAAGACAAGAAGAGACTTCAATGGGAAAAGGATTGGGATTGTATCTCCAAATTCAGAGAATATATCCTGAGTAATCGAATTGCCAATGCTGATGCCTTAGATAAAATTGAGGCTAACGCCAAAGCTCAGGTTAAGCAAGAAAAAGAGGCTGCCTGGTCTAATTTTTCCAGTGAAATCAAAAATGAATTAAATGAAGTAGTGACTCTTCTTAGGGAAACAGCTCAGCATAGCACAAGAAAAGTAATTCTCAATCAACTAGCAGAGGAGCTTTCCAAAACAATAAACCCCATTAGAAAGGATGTGGTAATGGCAGCCCGAAAGGCACTGTTAACCCTGAGATTGGATAGCCCTGCAGTTAAGGCAGATCTGAAAAACTGGTTCTCAAAACAGACTGATTTAAATTTCGATAGATACAATTCACATCTTTATAGCCAGTCAAAATGGAGTGTTTTGAATGTGGAGGAAGTGCCGGCCAAGTTTAACGATAAGTCTCCTTTAGTAGATGGCAGAGAAATTCTACAATCTTACTTTGACCTAACACTTGAAAAAGACCCTCGTTTCTTTACCTTCGGTGAGGATGTGGGTAAAATCGGAGATGTAAACCAAGCCTTCGCTGGCTTACAAGCAAAGCATGGAGAGCTGCGCGTAGCTGATACAGGAATAAGGGAATGTACCATAATTGGTCAGGGAATTGGAACTGCTTTACGTGGTTTAAGACCCTTGGCCGAAATCCAATACTTGGATTACCTGCTCTATGGACTTCAAATGCTTGCAGATGATGTTGCCTGTCTAAACTACCGTACCAAGGGAGGGCAGAAGGTACCTATGATCGTGCGTACCCGAGGACATAGATTAGAAGGTGTTTGGCATTCTGGTTCTCCTATGGGTATGATATTGTCCTCCTTGAGAGGAATGGTAGTTTGTGTTCCTAGAGATATGACTCAGGCTGCTGGAATGTATAATGCACTCCTTAAGTCTGATGAACCTGCCATTGTTATTGAATGTCTTAACGGTTACAGGCTTAAAGAGAAAATGCCTGATAATTTGGGCGAATACACTGTTGCCTTAGGCAAGCCAGAAATACTGAGAGAGGGAACTGAAGTTACCATCGTCACTTATGGTTCTATGTGTAGAATAGTGATGGAAGCTGCTGATGACTTGGCGGAAATGGGCATAGAAATAGAAGTGCTTGATGTGCAGACCTTATTGCCATTTGATGTGCACGGAATCATTGGTGAATCAATAAAGAAAACCAACCGTGTGATATTTGCCGATGAGGATGTTCCAGGAGCTGGCTCTGCATTTATGCTACAGCAAGTAATGGAAGGTCAGGAAGTATTTAAATTTCTGGACTCCGAACCTCAGACGCTCACTGCAAAATCTCATAGACCAGCTTATTCATCGGATGGAGATTATTTCTCTAAGCCTAGCGTAGAGGACGTGGTTGAGAAGGTGTATGCTATGATGAGTGAAGTAAATCCGAAGAAGTACCCTGCAATCTAAATAACTGATAATATTCCATAAAAAAAGCCCTTCGAAAGGGCTTTTTTTATTGTCTTGTGATTTGTAGTAGTGTTACTTCAGGGCTTAAAACTTCATTGCTCCTGTTGAGCGCTCTATCCTGGATTTCAACAGCTATTTGTATAGTATCCCTTCTGAAGATAGGTTCCCAGCCGGAGGATAGCATTCCATAGCTAATATTTCCTTCTACTGCTTGCCCCACATCAGAAGTAAGAATTCTTGGGAAACGCCCATTGAAGGTAGTAAAGTACGGAGGGTCCTGCCACCTAAATTCTGTGAATTGTCCATTTCTTTTGATATAGAATTTTACAAAAATATTAAACTGGTTAGGGTTCTGCTTTACCCAAATGGTGTCTTTGACAACTTGGTTGTTTACGATTGGATCTATTAACCAATCGATAGGGTTGTAGGTAGGAGCTTCTGCAGGTCTAGTGCCGTAAGTGATCAGGTCTCCGTTTGTATCTCTTTGGAAGTCCACATCTTGGAATGGCGGATCATCATCAGTGGATGATAAGCCTAAATCTCCCTCTGCGTCCTGAAAATCAATCCCAATGATTAGGGAGTCAGCCCCATTGGTAGGAACGTATTCAAGTGACTCAAAGGTGATTTTGGGTACCGAAGGGAAATTATCCGGCGGGTTAATACAGGCATTCGCGAGTAATAACAAAAAGAATATTCCTAAATAGCTTTTTAAACGCATAGGGCGAAAGTAAATTTACCGGCAAATTAAACCAATACTTTGGTTGATTGATGCAAAATATAAAACGATGCAGGACTTTAAAAGTTTTTCAAACAGGGTAAGTAATTTGAGTTCGGATGAATTCGAAAATCTTGCCCTGGAACTTTTTCATTTCCAGTCTCAGGCTAATCCAATTTACAGGAAATATCTAGCCGCTCGTAATCTAAGTACGGAAAAGGTGAAATCCATGGATCAAATTCCTTTTTTACCCATCCGTTTTTTCAAGGATCATCCAGTAATATCGGGAGAGAAAAGCGATTTTTCGGAGTTTTTCTCCAGCAGCGGTACTACCGGGATGATTACCAGCAAGCATTACATTTGGTCTGAGAAATGGTATCTGGATCATGCACAGCGCATTTTTGAAAATGAATTTGGATCATTGAAAGATTTTCATATTCTGGCACTTTTGCCTGCTTATCTGGAAAGGAAGGGGAGTAGCCTAGTGAGTATGGCTGATCATTTTATTAAGGAAAGCAATTCTGCTCATTCAGGTTTTTACCTCTATAATCAGGATGAGTTGCTCGACAAAATGGAATTGCTGGCAGGGGATCCTAAAAAGGTGCTGCTTTTAGGAGTTACTTTTGCCTTGTTGGATTTGGCTGAATCTGGAAAGAAATTCAATTCACCCTCCAACCTACTAGTGATGGAAACCGGAGGGATGAAGGGTAGGAGAAAAGAGATGATTCGGGAAGAGGTGCATGATATTTTGAAACCTTTTTTCGGGGTGGAAAGTATTCATTCAGAGTACGGAATGACTGAACTGATGTCTCAGGCTTATTCAAAAGGTCAGGGCAAATATACGCTTCCTGATTCCATGCGCGTTATGCTTAGGGATGTAAACGATCCACTTTCACTTTCGCAGCGATCCCAAGGAGGAATCAACGTGATTGATCTGGCGAATTTTCATTCCTGTGCATTTCTTGAAACTCAGGATTTGGGGAGATTTGATGAGAACGGAATGCTGGAAGTACTGGGGAGATTTGACAACAGTGAAATTAGGGGTTGTAATCTATTGGTGCAGTAATTGCTATCTAACTAATAATTGAACATATTTGACCTTTGACAAACAAAAACAGACAGATGAAAAAATTAGCCACTGCAGCATTATTGATTGGGATATTAGCATTGGGAGCTTGTGCTTCCAGTAAGCCTTGCCCAGCTTACGCCAAGGCGACGACTACTCAGGACGCCAATAGCTAAAAAAACACGCTGATCTAATAGTCAGCGTATTTTTTTATGTCTTCTAGGCTAATTTCAGGTTCGCCTAGTATCACCAGTCTCTCTACTACATTTCGCAGCTCACGGATATTGCCAGTCCAAGGATATTCCTGCAGTTTTGCCAAAGCGGCTTTACTGATACTTTTTGGTGCATCCCCGTTTTCCTGAGATATATCATCCAAAAACTTATTTACAAGTAAAGGGATATCGTCTTTTCTATCTTTTAGCGCCGGAACCTGAATAAGAATCACACTTAACCTGTGATATAAATCCTCTCTAAATTTATTCTCCTCAATCTCTTTCTTCAAATCCTTATTCGTAGCTGCCAGTACACGTACATCCACTTTGATGTCTTTGTCTGAACCTACGCGATTGATCAAGTTCTCTTGAAGTGCACGTAGAACTTTTGATTGGGCTGAAAGAGACATATCTCCGATTTCATCCAAAAACAAGGTGCCGCCCTGAGCCTGTTCAAACTTCCCCTGACGCTGCTTATGGGCTGAAGTAAAAGCCCCTTTCTCATGTCCAAAAAGCTCGCTTTCAATTAGTTCTGAAGGAATAGCTGCGCAGTTTACTGCCACAAAAGGTTGAGAAGATCTATTGCTTTTCGCATGTACCCAATGAGCGACAAGTTCCTTACCGGTGCCGTTTGGACCTGTGATAAGCACTCTAGCGTCTGTAGGAGCGACTTTTTCAATCGTGTCTTTGACCTTATGAATAGCGGCAGATTCTCCCACCATATCCAGTTTCTTGGATAGCTTCTTCTTCAGCACCTTGGTCTCCGTGACTAAATTCTTTTTGTCCAAAGCATTTCTAACGGTGAGTAAAAGACGGTTTAGATCTGGTGGTTTTGGGATAAAGTCGAAAGCACCCTTCTTGGTTGCTTCTACGGCAGTTTCTATGCTCCCATGTGCTGAGATCATGATGAACTGAGGTGATTTATCAAGCCCTTTGGCTTTTTCCAGTACTTCTATGCCGTCCATTTTTGGCATTTTCACATCACAGAGAACTAGATCGTAATCGTCTTCCTGCAATTTTGCCAATCCCTCTTCACCATCTTGGGCTTCGGTCACTGTGTATTTTTCGTACTCTAGAATTTCGCGGAGTGTGGCGCGGATGACTTTCTCGTCATCAATGATCAGTATTTTCGACATAGTTTCAATATAAAATAAAAAAGTGCAAGTCTATAAGCCGGGTTCTGTTTCCTCCTCTATTTCTAGAGTCAGTTTCTTGCCATTTATCTAGCCCCGACTTCGCAATCGGGGTCCATCGATCTACCCATTCCGCATAAAAGCGAGCAACTTTTCTCGGAACTGAATCCGACGCGGAACCTATTTGATCTTTCAACCCATAAGGTTTGCCGTGCCCCTGACATCACTGCCAGAGCGGTGGGCTCTTACCCCACCTTTTCACCCTTACCCTTCGTGCCGATAGCTATCGGTACTCAGGGCGGTATATTCTCTGTTGCACTAGCTGTAAACTGACCGTCACCAGTCAGCCCCCTTCCCGTTAGGAAGTATGGCGCTCTATGTTGCCCGGACTTTCCTTCCCGATAGCTATCGGGACGACAAGACGACTTGCACGTTCCAAAGTACGGCATTTTCTGGCTATCGGTTTTGGAAAATTTGTAGGAGGTTAGGAAGTTGGAGGCAGGAGGTTGGGAAGTTGGAGGTAGGAAGTTGGGAAGTTTGAGGTAGGAGGTTGGGAAGTTGGAGGCAGGAGGTTAGTTATCTGCAACTTAACTTGGGGTGATATTACTTTGGGTTATTTGTAAATGATAAACAAGATTTATCGTCTAAATACCACGTTATTCCAGTCATAAATTTGAGATCTAAATTTTCTCAGGATCTTGAGATGTAATTTATTTTAAAAAATCCTTTCCAAATGAATAAGAGTAACCAAAGAAAGTTCAGAAGATTGATTCGATTGATCAATTGGTATCCTCCGTATTTGTTTTCAGGGATAAAAGTGGTCGATTATGCAGATGATTTTTCAAGTTTCAAGACCAAGCTCAAAATTACTTGGTACAACCGAAATCTGATGGGTACAGCTTTTGGAGGATCTCTTTATTCCATGTGTGATCCATTTTTTATGTTTATCATCATCACCCAGCTCAGTGATGAGTACATCGTCTGGGACAAAACAGCAAGTATAGAATTTGTGAAGCCTGGAAAGGGGACGGTATATGCAGAATTCAAGCTTTCCCCAGAGCAGATTTCTGATATAAAAGAAGCTGTAGATCGAGATGGGAAAGGCGTGTTTGAATTTCCGTGTGAAGTAAAAGATGGGAATGGAAATATTATTGCCAAGTTGCAGAAAGGGGTTTATGTGCGAAGAAAAGACTTGGTGAAGCCGAAAGCCTAGCGTTCGATTGCTTACCTTTGCGGGCTAACGAATAAGACCATGATAATAGTAGGGGATACCGTGCTTTCGGATGATATAAAGGAGAATTTTTTCGTCTGCGACCTTGAGGCTTGCAAGGGTGCTTGCTGTGTGGAAGGTGATGCGGGTGCTCCTTTGGAAGATGAGGAGACCAAAATCATCGAAGATATCTACCCAATTGTCAAAGATTACATCACCGAGGAAGGCCGTCAGGCTATAGAAAAGCAAGGGACTTGGGTATTTGATAAGGATGGGGACAAAGGAACTCCAACCATTGGGGATAATAGGGAATGTGCATATGCCTTAACTGATGATCGTGGAATTCTAAAATGTGGCATTGAGCAAGCCTACCTAGATGGCAAGATCACTTGGAAAAAACCGATCAGCTGCCACATGTATCCGATTCGTATTACCAAATACGATCAGTTTGATGCGCTGAATTATGATCGCTGGCATATCTGCGATCCTGCCTGTCAGTTGGGAGCTAGCCTGAAAGTGCCAATCTATAAATTCCTCAAAGACGCGCTTATACGTAAGTATGGAGAAGCTTGGTATGCGGAGTTGGTGGAGGAGATTGAGGGGTGAAGATTTGAAATTTGAGATTTGAGATTTGAGATTTTCTATCTCAGCTCCAAGCGGTCGAAAATTAAAAACTAGATTCAATCAACTCAACCCTCACACGCTGCTCAATGGGATAAACAGGAGTGCCAAATTGATTGAAAATGGCGACATCGGCAGCATCTCTACCGAAGCCTAGAACAACATACCCTCCTCTGTTACCTTCCTGAGTAGCATCAAAGGTGTACCAGCGATTTCCAATGTAAGCTTCAAACCAGGCATGCATATCCATAGGCTTCAACTCGTGTAAGTATCCAACTACGATACGAGCTGGAATGCTCAAGCTTCTACACATAGCAATACCCAAATGTGCCAAATCAGTGCATACTCCAAACTTTCTGGTATTTACCTGAATGGCAGATAAGGGCTGATTGTTGCTGCCTGGTACATAGCTTACGTTGTTTCTAAGCCAGTTTGTAATTGCGGCCACCTGATTGTAACCTAGGTATTGCCCTTGTGTGATTTCCATGCTCATTTCATTAAAAAAATCTGACTCGCAATATCTACTGGGCAATAGATAGCTTAATACATTGTCAGGTAAATTCTGGATTTCAACAAAGGGAGCATCAAATCCTTGGTCTATAAAATCAGAAGTCACTACCTCGGCTGATGTATCAATCGAGAACATTCCTGGAGGAGCAATCAATCGCTGACAAAGATTACCGTACCCATCTGTGAATTCAAAAACAGGGATACTTGGCGTAATTTTAAATTCCTCTTTTTCTACCCACTGCTGACTTCCGCTTCGTGGTCGGAGCATGAGTATGAACGGGGTAGGTTCAGAAATCTCAAATTTTAGATTACAGCTGGTGCGTAAGTGCATATATCAATTATTAATAACCAGAATATATTGTCTTCCTAAACCATTTTTAATTGGTTCAGGCAAAAGGATAGGCTTAAACTTTCATTTTGCTGAAAAGTAAAGCCTATCTAAAGCTATGGTTATTTCTTGGGCTGTTGGTGTTGGGGATCTTCTGAATTCAATCAGTTCTTACTCGTAACCTAGTTTGTAGATTTTGTCATCAAAACCACAGATATACAGTTCCTGGTTTTTGTCAATACCGAAAGAGGAAATTGGAAAATCAGCATTCAGTAATTCTGTGTTTTTTGGATTATTAGGATCACTGACGTCCAAACTCCAGATTCTACCGGAAACGTAATCAGCATAGATATACAAGCCTTCTAACTCCTCGATGGCTGAACCATGATACACAAAACCTCCAGTAACGGAAATATCACCTTTGGAATGATCATACTCCCAAACAGGTAATTTTAGTCCAGTCATTTCACAATCCGCAGGTTTGAAGCAGTGAACACCTTCCATGGTATTCCAGCCGTAATTCCCCCCATTCTCTACTATATCAATTTCTTCATACTTGTTTTGTCCTACATCGCCTACCCATAGCTGTCCATTGGCTGAATCAAAGCTAAATCTCCAAGGATTACGTAAGCCATAAGCATAAATTTCTTCCCGAAAGCCTTCCGTATTATTTGCAAAAGGATTGTCTGCTGGTATGGAGTAATTGCCTGCTGAAGACGGCTGATCTACGTCAATTCTAAGAATACTCCCTAACAATGTGGTTTTATTTTGTCCATTTCCCTGTGGGTCTCCGCCACTTCCTCCATCACCTGCGGCGATATATAAGTAGCCATCAGGTCCAAAGGAGACTTGACCTCCATTATGGTTTGAGTAAGGTTGAGCATATTCTAACAAGACTAGTTCACTTCCCGGATCTGCTTTAGTTGGATCGGAAGAGGAAACTGAAAAGCGGGAGATCACAGTTCTATTAGGATTTTCTGCAGTATAATTCACGTAGAAATACCCATTACTTTGATAGTCTGGATGGAATGCCAAACCCAATAAACCCTCTTCGTTTCCAGAATCATCCACTTTACTTTCTATCGCTAGAAACTCAGACTTTTGGGTAGTCGCTGGGTTATTCTGAAAAACAGAAATTACTCCACGTTGTTCTACCACAAATACCCGGTCAGAATCATCACCAGCATGTTGGAAATCTACAGGTCGAGTAAAAGTTAGCGAAGGAAAGGCTTCTTGCACTGTCAGTTTTGCATCAGGGCTTGGCCCAGTCGATGGACTCTCCTGGGAGCAAGCAGTTGAATAAGTGAGGACTACTATTAAAAATGTATTCAAAAATGTCTTCATGTTGATATTGGTCTACTGTTTAATGGTTGCTTAATACTATACCTACAAAATAGGTGATTTTGAATGACTTGTTAAATGAAAAGGGATTTTTCCTGACTGCATAGCTATTGCTTTTTCTCAGGAGTAAACATGCTCAGATCCCACTCATTGTACCAATGTATTTCCATTTCGCCTTCCTCTGTTATCGTAATCGGAAGAAAAACGTATTCAGATTCCGGTTTCCCCCTACCATTCCAACGGTCTCCCATATAGAGGTAGGCATCTTTGTAGCCAGGGATCTTGAAAATAAAACAGGGCTGTGAGTTGAAGGAGTTGTTTCCGGCATCGCCTACAAATGGGTTACCATGCTTGGTGTAAGGCCCCATGATATTTTCTGAGGTATAATAAGTTGCAGGATTGGGAGTCCAGCCTGAACATCCGCTGGTAAGTAGGTAGAATTTGCCATTTTTCTTCAATATATCAGGACCCTCACAATGGGCTTCTATATCCACATCATTGCTTGTGGTAGAAAGGTAGTCTTCCGATAATTCTACCATTCTGATTGTCTTATTGATATGGTCGGCAGCATAGCCAATGTATGCTTTCTTCGTATCTGGCTCAAAATACATCCCAATATCACGGGACTCGTGCCCATTTGGACGGTAATGCTCCTGCACCTCAAATGGGCCTGTTGGAGTATCACTTACGGCCACGCCAAGTTCTGCAGTTCTGTAGGCGGAATTATCAAAATGAAACCACATCACATATTTCTTATTTACCTCATCATAGACAACCTTCGGACGTTCGAACACTTCAATTTCGCCTTTTTCTAATACCACCCCCTCATTTTTCCAATTATAGAGATCCTTGGAAGAATAGCAGGAAGCTCCTCTGGGCATACCCCTATGCTCTCCATACCAATAGTACGTTTCCTCTGATTCTACGTAGATGATATTACCTCCGTGACTATCAATATGAACCCCATCATCTGCCAGCCACTGTCCTCCTGGTTTGAAGGATGTATAAGTAGTAGGCTGCTGCGGAAAAGCTTTAGGAATTACGATAACTGTCATAATTAAGCAGGCAATTACAGGTGCTGCAAGCCTTTGGAGGCATGCCTGTCTACTAAAGATGTTCATGTTCATGTGCGATTTTTAGTTTTCTATTATAGGAAGGATAAGATGTTTTTTGCGTAAATCATATTCATTTTATATATGTGGGATTCAGGATTGGAGCAAACCCATGGTTTTTTAGGCAGGCTAAATCAGTCGTAAAAACTGACACTAGTAAAATCTATCTTTAGATTTGCTTACAAGCTAAACAAAAGATATTTTGGTGATTAGTTAATTAGTGCATTAGATTGTTATCTAAAAATATCCATACATGTAAGTTTATACATAGAAATACTATTTTTTCAATAAATTGAATTTACTAACAACCCAAAATAAATTTAACCATGAGTAAAGAATCGTCTAGAAGAACCTTCATCAAAAAATCCGCACTTGCGGGGACGGCAGCAATGGTACTACCCACATTTATCCCTTCCTCAGCGTTTGGCGCCAATGACCGAATAAATGCAGCTGTCTTGGGAATCAATGGTAGAGGTAAAAGTCATATCCAGGGCTTTATGGCTCAGAAAGACGTTGAGATCACTACACTTTGTGATCCGGACATGAACCTTCTGACCCCGGCACAGAAAGCTTTTAAGGAGAAATATGGCAAAGATGTAGGCATTGAGCAAGACCTGAGAAAGGTATTTGATAATAAAGACATCGATGTGGTGAGTTTGGCCACTCCTAATCACTGGCATGCATTGGCTACTATTTGGGCTTGCCAGGCAGGCAAGGATGTCTATGTAGAAAAGCCAGGTTCGCATAATATCTCTGAAGGTCGTAAGATGATCGAAGCTGCTGAAAAGTATGACAGGATCGTGCAGCATGGAGTTCAGTTGAGGAGCTCACCTGCCGTGCAGGAAGCTATTCAATTGATGCGGGACGGATACATAGGTAGAGTTTATATGGCCCGAGGCCTTGTGTTTAGAATGCGTGGTGATATTGGTGTCAAAGGCACTTCTCCGGTGCCGGAGGGATTGGACTATGACTTGTGGACCGGTCCTGCTCCAAAGGTTCCTTTTACCCGTGACCTGGTGCATTACAATTGGCATTGGCATTTTGATTATGGAAATGGCGATGTCGGAAACCAAGGTATCCATGAGACTGATCTTTGTATGTGGGGACTGGATGTAGGTTTCCCAACCAAGATTACTTCCATGGGAGGCAAATACCTTTGGAAGGACAGTAAGGAAACTCCTGAAGTTTTAACTTCTATCTATAACTATCCTGATGAGGATAAAATCATACAGTTCGAAGTTCGTCCTTGGTACACTAATGCAGAGGATGGAGCTACTGTAGGGAATATCTTCTATGGTGACAAAGGGTATCTGGTGGTCGATGGCTACGATAAGTACAAAACCTTCTTAGGAAATGACCGCACACCAGGGCAATCCGGTGACGATGGGGGAGCAGCAGCTTCAGGAATGGACAGAGGTGCAGGAGGGACAGATGGTCACTTTACCAATTTTATAGAGGCAGTTCGTAAGCATGATAAATCTATCCTAAATGGACCGGTAGAAACAGCACATTTATCTTCTGGATTGGCTCATTTAGGCAATATAGCCTATAGATTGGGACGTGTTCTTGACTTTGACCCTAAGTCAGAGAAATTTGTCAACGATTCAGAAGCAGACGCTATGCTTACCAGAGAATATAGACCTGGTTTTGAAGTGCCTTCTGTAGTATAAGTTAACGAGTCGTAGAACTAGATTGAATTAAGGGAAAACCCTGTCAAAAGTGATTTTGACAGGGTTTTTTTATAATTGTTTAGTAAATTCATATCGATTTTTAATCCAATTTCTCTACTCTAGTTGGTGTGTCTTTACCGCTGATAATACTTTGGCTGCTGAGCGCTATGGCTTTAATTACCTCGGTCATATTCTCCATATCCAATGTCTCGAACTCGTCACTGGCTTTGTGGTAATTAGGCTCATTGTTAGGAGCTTCGTCCATTTTGGAAGTAGAGATGGTATGTGCTGGCACTCCCAATGCTGCCAAAGTTCTGTTATCAGATCTATAAAATAAGTTTTGTTTAGGATAAGGATCTGGTTCGAAATGGAATTTGGATCCTTCCAGATTCTTCTGAAGTATCTCGCCCATAGAACTTTTTTCAAAGCCTGTGATGTAAGCAGAATTTGTTCCCCATTTGCTTTCAGTACCTATCATTTCAATGTTGAACATGGCGACAACCTTGTCAGGGTCTAGTTGCTGGCTGAAGTAAGTACTTCCAAATCCTCCAGACTCTTCCGCAGTAAAAGCTACAAAAATCAAGGTGCGCTCATTCTCCTTTATCTTATTGAAATAGTTACCCAGCATCATGACAGCGGTAGTTCCGGCTGCATCGTCATTTGCACCATTGTAAATGCTGTCTTGGCTTGCATCAGGTCTACCTATTCCAAGGTGATCGTAATGAGCGCCAAAGACAACATATTCATCCTTTAGGGATTTGCCAGGAATGACACCAACGACATTCTTCAGCTCTTGCTCAGTAATTTTATTAGTGATTTTAAGTGAAACAGAGCTAGGATCTAGGGTTTCTGTCATCACGAAAACCTGGGAATTTGAAATCGGGAATTTTGCCCTACCTGCTATTCTTCCTAATCTTGCATAGTTGGCCGCATGCGAAGGATCTATCAGAACCAATGCATTTTTTTCACCTCTCAAGACAGGAAATACCAACTGATTGAAATCGGCATCTTTTGGTACTTTGACCACTTGTATTTCTGACAGAGAATTGATTTCTATAGTCTCAGACGTACTATTTACAACCAAATTGCTAGGACTCAATGGTTCTTTGTCAAGCGTTCCACTCACTTCTGCAGGAGTTGCCAGTACCATAGCGAAGCTTTGCATGTAGGATGTATTATCTCCAAAATATTCCAAACCACTTGCCTCAAACTCAGAGGCGATGAAATTCGCAGCCTTTTCCAATCCAGGAGAATAAATGCCTCTCCCTTCCATATCATCTGCAGAGAGAGTCCTTTCCACCCGTGCAACTTCTGATACTGTAATGATGGAGCCGATTTTGGGAGTGCAGGAAAATAGTCCTGTGTAAAGTATAGAAAGGGCTAAGAGTGTTTTTTTCATTTCGGTAATTAATTGATGCTGGATTAAAATGATTATTGAGCAAATATTGTCTGTTTCTGCGAGAAATAAGCTTTTCCCTTACTAAAGAGCAGTATTCTGATAGTTAGGCGGTACTAGAATTGGCTAATAAGTCCTATGTTGGAAAGGCCTGAAATTGGTTTAGTTATAGAAGTAGTTTTATTTCTGAAGTTGTTTTAATCGCTCAATGGCATTTTGATTTTCAGGGTATAAGTGAAGCGATTTTTCAAAATTTTCCATTGCCTTTTCATTCTCCCCAATAAAAAGATAAGCTTCACCCAAACTGTCAAAAAGGTTTGCCGATTCTGGATATAAATGGGTAGCTAATAGGAAAATATTTATTCCATTCTGGGCTGTCTCTGAGTTGTACAGAAGCTGTAATCCCAGGTTGTTCAAGTTTCCTTCAGGCAATTTCAAGTCCGGATGTTCCTTCAAAGTTGATTCGTGTAGGGAAATCAGATTTTGATATTTCTGGGTTGAAGCTAGTTCATTGAAATCCTGGAATGAGAATACTTGAATATCCGCTTGCTTGGATCGGTAGCTTACCAACTTTTCTTTTAAGCCATTATCAGAAGGCTGGTTAGTTATGAATTTCAATGCTTCCTGATCATCTTTTAAGAATGCATCCAGAAATTTCAAGGTGTAAACAGAAGCCAATTTATAAGATTCCATGATTTCAAGATCACTTTTATCTTGCCTCTCATCCCGAGGTTGGAATAATACTCCTAAAGTACTAAAATAGGAATGCGATAGGTTATGGAATTTTAGGCTATATGCCTGACTATTGCTCAAGCTGTCATAAAACTCAAAACTGTGATCTAAGCTTGGGTCTATTTTGTCAGCTAGTAAAACTTCCTCAGGAATGTTCTTTTGCGCAAAATGAATGAAAGGAACATCTACGTTTTCAAGATTGAAAAATGGTGATTTCTTCAAGGTTTTAAGTTGGTACTTGATACTGCCATCTAGGCTTACAATTGCTTTGATTTGCTCATTTCGCATCTGTGCAAGTACATTAGACAAGCCTCCAAAGCTAAAGCCCATCGTTGCAATTTGGTTGGGGTTTGCATTTGGGAATTTTGTTATTTCTGCCAGTAAAAATTCAATATCTCTTGCCTGAGTTTCCAAGTCTTTTTCCGTTCCACCTTCCAAAAACCTATTTTCCGTTCCTCGACTTGGACTTGATATCACGATATAGCCATGGCTTGCTAAATATTCGCAAAGAGCGAAGTTTTCAATAGAAGATGCTTGATAGCTTGGCGCATAGACTAGAACTGGGAAATTGCCATTGGCAGGTTTAATTCCAGTAAAAGCTCTTGTTACCTCTTGGAGGTGCTGTTGATTTTCAACCGTATTTGGATAATAAAACCAGTTCAATATTTGCTCATTTGGCAGATACTCCCATTCCTCTTCCTCCTTTAGAACTTGCATGTAATCTAAAACAGTCCTTGCTTCGGATTGCTTCGGATGATCTGTTGAAGGATACCAAATGCTTACAGGAATCGGTCTGGGGATAGTGGTATTGTTCCAATCGTAAACTCTTTTATAAGTGCGGGTGCTGTCAGCTGTCACATAGTGTCGAAAACCCACGCTAAATGCTCCGTTTTCCAAAGCAATTTCTTCCAGAGAAGTTTGCCCGAAACTGAATGAGGCATTAAAAATTAATAAGATTAGGATTATTCTCGAGTTCATGTTTTCATGTGATACAATTCAAAGCTTCTTCGCCTCAGATAATGAATGACTAGCCTTAGGCAGTTCAAAATAGATTGAAGCAAAGACAAGAACATACAAAAAATATAAGGTTAATAATTGAGGAACTAATGCTTTTGCCTTTTTACAAGCAAATCTGCAAGCTCCATTGCGCAGCCCCAAGCCACAGTAAATCCAGCTCCACCGTGCCCATAGTTATGAAAAACTGTTGAGAAGACTGGATCAAACTCAAAGCGAACAGCACTTCTTCTTGGGCGCAGCCCAACGATTACTTCAAGCAGACCTGGAGTTTTCGAAGAACTGGATTGTGCTAATCTATTGAGAATTAATGTTGTGTCTGCCGGATCTTCTCTCTCATTCCAATCATTCTCATAGTCAGTTCCGCCGATTATCAAATCCTCAGATCTATTAATCACATAGCTGAGTGCGCCTCTTTTAGTGGGATCGGCAAATGATGGAATATCCATTTTCTCGCAGCGAAGAATTTGCCCGCGCATGGGATGTAGATCATCATCATTGCAGAGTGTTTTCGCACCCAAACCCGTGCAATTGATCACCCAAGAGTCCAACCCAGCCATTTCTTTCAATGATGCTAATTCTCGCTTTTCGAAGTTACCACCATTGGTAATAAACCGCTCGAATAGATGTGGCAAATAAAGATGCGGCTCGGCCAATGGGACTTCAGAAATAAATGCCATTTGCATTCCTTTTGGTAATTCCTCAGGTCTTGCTTTTCGGACTTTTCCATCTGACAATTGACTTGTCCAATCTATGTTGCTTTCTGGGGTATAAGCTGTGATAAAGGGAATAAAAGCTACTCCATTTCCTTCTTGGATTTCACGTTCATAGCGCGTGTAGGCAAGCGTCGGCCAATGGTTTGTTTTCTCTTTGGGATGGATTTCAAAAGGAAACCATATTGCTCCGACTTTATTGGATAAGGTGCGATCAAATCTTTCTTTTGCAACCATCCGTACGCGAAAACCTGCTTCCTGAAGTGAAATAGCAGAGGTTAAACCCACTATTCCAGAACCAACCACAGTGACTGATTTCATTGATAGCTTATTTTTTGGTGGCTGGGAAAGTGCCGTTAGGTTGAATTAGCAGCATCTGCGATTTGCCTTCCTTTTCTTCAAAACGTACTTTATAACCATCTAATCCTTTGACGATAAATTCATTTTCTTCAGTAGGAGTGAGGGTGTATTCCGGCTGCCCGGGAACAAATAAAGTCAACTTCTCATCCTTCATAAATACTTTTAACTCAGTTCCTCCCAAAGCATATGTTCCCGCATAAGATTCCAGAGTTTCGGCAGAAACTTTTGTTTCTGCGGGAGTCCGCTTGAAAGTTAACGGATCTAAAGTAGGCTCTAATTTCAAACTTGCAGCTTCTATTTCTCCTAGGTCGTTACTTCGGAAATTAAAATTGAGACCTCCGCCAGAAGTAGTGTCTACTTTACCATCTTTGACCGTCAAAGCATCAAAAATATCGTAATGCATATGGTCTAGGTAGACTCTTTCTCGAACGAACTGCGCCCAAAGTGAGTCGTTTTTGTATTCTATTGTGAAAGTGCCATACCCAGGATGATTGTATTTACCTGTGTATTCGACTAGGTTGTGAGAAGGAGTAGTATTTGGAACGGTGTTGGACTTTTTCTCTGCTTTTGCCTTTTCCTGTTGTTCTTTGATTTTCCCGATTTTCTCTTTGTAGTAGCTCACCCAATCAGTTTTTTCCAAACCTAAAATTTCATCTGAAAGTGCATCACGTACTAAGCCAGGCAAAGCAGAACCATTTTGATTTGTTAAAACTACGATGCCTAAGCTGTCAGTTGGGAAAAAGGAAACATTGGCAGAAAAGCCATCGATATTTCCACCATGCTCCAGTCTGTAGTGGCCTTTGTAAGAGGAGTTAAACCATGCATAACCGTAGCTGTTGAGGTGCTGATCAGGAAATTGCTTATCGGCAATTCCACCACCCACGAGCATAAGTGGATTAATAGCTTTAGCTACATAGGCTTCAGGAAGGACCTGAGTTTCCCCGAGTTTCCCTTTGTTTAGCCAAACTCTCAACCAATTGGACATCTCTTTTACACTGCTATTGATACTTCCTGCCGGGCTGATGGCAGCAATATCATAGTAAGGCATGGCTTTGTTAGTAGTGAAATCCTCCAAGCTGTAACCTTTGGAGATATTGGGTTGAGATACCATTTCACTGATGCTGACATTTGATGTTTTCATGTTCAGAGGCTTAAAGAATCGCTCTCTAATATTGTCTTCCCAGCTTTTGCCAGTCAGCTTTTCCGTGATTAGGCCTTGTGCCAAATACATGAAGTTGTTGTAATACCATTGTTTTCTTACTCCTGTGAAAGGCTCCTGATATTTCACGCGAGCCAACAGACTGTCTTTATCTGCTGTTGGAAATAAGTACCATGAAATATCGTGACGAGGAAGTCCAGTTCTATGACTGATCATATCCAAAATAGTTACTTGATTATTCAACTCCTCGTTGTAGAATTCCAGTTCAGGCAGGTATTTCTTCGGGCTATCAGTGAATTTTAGACCTTTTTCTTCCTCCATTATGCCTAAAAGTGCAACAGTAAACGCTTTGGAAGAGGAACCAATTGCATAAAGCGTGTTTTCATCCGCTTCGATCTTGCTTTCCAGATCTCTATACCCAAAACCTTTGGAATAAATCACTTGATCTCCTTGGACTACTGCAACCGAAAAGCCAACTGTTTGGGTGGCTTCCTGAAGCGCTTTCAGCTTAAAATCAAGAGTTTTAGTGTCTAGTTTGTTCTGAGCAAAAGCCAGTGAACTGCTAAGGAGAAAAAGTAGAGAAATGACTTGAGTCCGCATATTATATTTTGTGAAATGATTTATGATTTCAAACTCTAGATTTTTTCCGTGAAAATCTAAGTTATGTTTTAATTTTTTAATGGTAGTTAAGTCTCTCTTTTACTACCATGTGAGCTTAGTTTCTCATTGAATCAAAACATTTATAAGTGTCAAAAGACCAATTAGGAGGATAAGAACAAGTGAAATTCTTTTGAATTTATCCTGAGAGATGTAATTCAGAATCCTTTTACCTAGGTAGGTTCCTACGAATCCTATCACAAGTAAAAAAGGAAGGTAAATTAAAAGCTCTTTTTGGATATAGCCATTCCTGTAGTACACGAAAGTTCGGGTGAAGTCTATGAAAAAATCAATGAATGCTGAAGTGGCAATAAAGACACTTTTTTCCAAATTATAAGCTGCCATAGTCAGCCCTCTAATAGCTCCTCCAGTACCTAAAAGGCCAGCTGAAAATCCCGATAGCGCACCTCCTGCGATTGAGTTTCTTCTATTGGGAAGTATGATCAGATCTTTTTTGTAAAGAAATAAGATACTCAGACCGATTAGGAAAAAAGCAAGCAAGATTTCCAGAATACCTCCGTCAACGGCCTTTGTCAATAATCCTCCTATGATGACAAATATGACAGATGGAACCCCAATGTTGATCAGTAGTTTTTTGTCTAGCCCATGTTTAAATAAGAAAATCTTACTGAGGTTACTGAACAAGTGAAAAATGGCTGTTAGCCCCAAAACGGCTTGAAAGTCAAAATAGAAATTTCCGATCGGGACAAAAAATACGGAAGAACCGAAGCCTCCTACAGTTCCGATAATCTCCGCAAGCAAGGCAAGAAGGAGGAATATGTAGTTTACTTTATTCACTAGGGTTGTTCAATGGAGTCATTTCAAGCAGAGAAAGCAGGTCTGTTAGGCTTGACTAAACTAACCATAAAATTCAGTTCAAGCTGATCAAAAGGTGAATAAATGAAAGAGTAGTGTGAATGTTTACTGTTGAGCTAATCAGATATTTTGGAAATCCGATATTTCTAAAAAATATTGAAAATTCTTTTTAAAAAGTAACTAAAAACGAGTCTGCTCGCGTGGTGCAGAGGCGACTACTTGGGGCCTATTCCTTAAATCCCAGGCAGCCTTAGCCTCTGACTTTCCTCCACACAAAATCTTATTAGGGTTAAGATTCTCTTCGGGTGTATAACGAAGGAATTGAATTGTTAAGTCTTCGTCTAGCATGCGAAATGCTTAAAGACTGTTAATTCCGGAGAATTGCTAAAACTAGTTGGAATATGACCTTACATATCATCGAGTGATAGGGCAAGGAATTCCTTTGAAAATCCATTCAGTTGTTCATCTAAACCAGAAGCCTTATTTTGAAGATATTCCAGGTTGATTTTTAACTTATTCATTTTTACTTCAACAAAAACTGCTCGTTTATTTAGTTCATTGATAGCGATGATGTCAATTTCATTCTGATTTCCTTTTCCCCAATACGTACCTATTTGTGAGAACTCTCCACTAAGCTGAAGTTTTTGCTTGAAATAACGCTCAAGTGTTTTGCCAACAAAAGTAGAATAGCCTTGCTTCACCAGGTCTTTTACAAACTGATAGTTTTCAATTTCTATGGCACTTTGATTTTTGTAGATGAAGCGGAACCAGAAACGGAGGAAATTGTCCGTTATTTCATATTTGTTTTGCCTACTACCTGGTTTAGAGAATATGGGTTTGATCTTTTTGATTAAACTGAAATCATTTTCTAGTTTGTCCAAAAAGCCACCGACACTCATTTCTAAAATAGACTCGATTTCTGGTCGTGAGGTTTTGGATGAAGCGATTAGAGAAAGGATAGAGAAATAGGTAATGTAATCCTTTCCAAACTCTTCTATTAAAACGTTTTTTCCTTCCTCGATAAATAGTGAGTTTTCTTTGAAAATCTCATTGAGAATGGAGTCTCTCGTGAAAGCTTTACTTTCCACCAGACCTTCAACATATTTTGCAACCCCGCCAGTAAAGGCATAGAATGCGAGTAAATCTTCTGATGTGTATCCTGGAAAATAGTCATTCAAGATCTCCTTAAGTACCTTGATATCAAATGGTTTGAGGTATAGGTGTGCCGTTGCGCGTGAGAATAAGGGTCCCTTTGCATTTTCGAAAATATCTTTCATCATCGAATAACTTGAGCCACAGAAGATCAGATTAATCTTACTGCTTGATTTTTTAGAATCCCAAATATTCTGAATGTCACTGAAGATGGATGAATTGACTGCTTTGAATTCTTGGAATTCATCAATAATTAGGGTGAAATTTCGACTTTCTGAAAGCTCCATTATCCATCCGAAAAGGTCCTTGAACTTAGTAATCTCCCCAAAAAAATTAACTTGAAGACTGTTTTTGATAGTTTCTACAAATTCTTGGCAGAGGAGAACCTCGTTTTTTCTAGCTACAAAAAGGTATACAGATGGATTACCTTCACTGTCTTTTTTCAATAAACTTGTCTTCCCAATCCTTCTTCTGCCCACAATAACTGTCATTTGTGCAGTTTGGGTAGATTTTTCCCGGATTCGCCTTAATTCAGCTAACTCTTTTTCTCGATTATAAAAATTCATTGCTTTACCATTGTAACACAAATTACTGTAATATTTGTTACAATAAATAAATACCTATCTAGATTTCCAATAGTTTAAGAATTTGGCGATGAAAATCCCCTAAGTGACTAATTTGAAAATGATAGATAAACAGATTGGGAGACCTTTCCATAATGCCATACTTAACGCTCAAATTATACCCAAATTCCACGCCTCGGTTTGTGTCTCCCACCGAAGTACTTTAGCTCAATTGGCCTGTACGGCACTGCCCACGGTTATGGATGCTAGCAAACCAATTTATACCCAAACCCTCGCACATTCAGAATCTGGATTTGATCGTCATCCTGAAGTTTTTTACGGAGCTTAGTGATAAATACATCCATACTGCGCGCATTGAAAAAGTCATCTGAACCCCAAATCTGCGTGAGGATTAAACTTCTATCGGTAATCTGATTTGCGTTTTCCAGAAGGATTTTTAGGAGTTGAGATTCTCTGGCAGTGAGGTGGCATTCTTCCTCATTTAGCTTTAAAAGTTGTTTTGTTGGATGGAATTCATATTTCCCAAGACCTAACCAATCCGACTGATTTTTTCGCAATTGCTGGCGATCAAGCTGAGCTTTGATCCGTACGATAAGTTCTTCCATACTGAAGGGTTTCCGCACATAATCATTTGCACCCAATCCAAATCCTTTCAAGACGTCTTCGGTTTGGGATTTTGAAGTCAAAAAGATAATTGGCGTGTATGGATCGGTCTTACGAATCTGCTCGGCAAGTGTGAATCCGTCCTTCTTGGGCATCATCACATCGAGTACCAACACGTCTGGTTTTGAGTTTTGATAACTGTCCCAAGCTTGCTGTCCATCAGCACAAAGGGTTACCTTAAAATCCCTGCTTTCCAGACTTTCTTGTATGATCATTCCCAGCGCCATCTCATCTTCGGCTAGTAGAATTCTGACTTTACTCATGGCCAAATCGTAATAAATGAGGTGCTTCTTTCGGATGATTCCAGCTCGATTTTACCTGCATGTTTTTCAATGATTTTCTTCACATAATAGAGTCCAATTCCAAAGCCTTTTACATCATGAAGATTTCCTTTTGGGATTCTGTAAAACTGTTCGAAAACCCGTTCTTTTTGATCTGAACCTATATTTCCACCATTATCCCAAATTCTGATTCTAGTGCTGGCTCCCTGATCAACTGTAATTCTTACTTTATCACCGCCGTATTTGAGCGCATTATCCAATAGGTTAGAAAGTACATTTTCGAAGTGAAAAGGGTCGACCTGAAGGGGGGATACATGAGAAGGCATAACGAGCTCTATTTCTTTCTCCGGTGCCAAAGTTTGAAACTTCTGAACCAAGGACCTGAGAACTGGAAGTGGATCGACCTCCTCTTTTTGAAGTATAAATTGATCGGAATCCAAGGTCGCAGTTTCCAGCAATTTCTCCACCATCAAGTTCAATTTGAGCATTTGGCCTTTGGAAATTCCCAAGTACTTTTTGGTCTTTTCCGGGTTGTTTTCCGGGTTGAACTGCTCGATTCCTTCGATTGCTGAAAGCGTGGTGGCGATCGGAGTTTTAAATTCGTGAGTGATATTTCCAATCAAGTCTTCTTTGATTTCAGCGATTTCTTTCTGGTTTTTGATGGTTTGGTAGAGGTAGTAAAATGCTCCTGAGATGATCAGAAGAAAGATAAGGGACATCAGAATATCGACTATTCCGCGCTTGAGAACTGTAAGAGCAGTGTTCTCAAAGTACATTTCCAGCTTTTGCCCACGAGGTAAGAAAGTGGATTTTGAAACTGTTGAAAAAGGCATTTCTGTTAATGCTGGATAATTGAAAGAACCAGCTATGGTGTCTTTTTCGTATTGGAGCAGGCCATAATTTATACTGATATCTCGCCGGTCCAGTTCATCCTTCACCAGCCTACTGATCTTCTCAAAATCTAGTGAATCCCGAGTTATAGAGATAATAATCTGGTTGGTGAGCATTTTGAGATTCCTGATGCTGTCGGCAGCATTCAGCCCTCTGAAAATATTGATATTTTGTATTTCATGTGGATCAATCGTATTCAACGTATCAATCTTTGTATGAAACCTGAGATTTCTGGTGGTATCAAATTCACCGAACCAACTTAAGCTCGAAGTGTCACCAGCTTCCATTTTTTCCAGTGCTTTAAAAAGGACTTTGCTTTCCCCAATTCTCTTAAAAAAATCATTCTCTGTGCTATCAAATTCGGCATTTCCTGTTTTTCTAAGTTTGATTGTAGAGCTTTTATTCTCGGTCAGTGTAATCACATCTGTTTTAGCCAAATCAGCAAAGTAAACCTCGAGCGCATTGTCCAAACTTTGCTGGATATCAGCGCTGAGTTGAGTTTCATTTTGCTTAAACTGAGTGACATTACGGTAGATCTGCACACCTATACTCACCAGCAGCGTGAGGGCAATCAATATGCTTATTCGCTTGAAATGTAGCTTTTTCACTGTGCTAAAGTAGATGCTAGGAAATTTATAAAATCGAATGTTAACACACGTTAACAGTGATTAACTAAGTTGCAGAGGCAGTTTGTATTGGTTTGTAGCAACAAATTTACAGCTATGAACATACGAATTCTATTTCTCGCATTTGCCCTAATGGGCTCGATTTTTACCGGTACCGCTCAAGGTCTTACTGGTAGAGCATATTATAAAACTTCCTCCAGTTTTAAGATTTCAATGGACAGTACCAAAATGGCTCCTGATGTCATTTCAGATTTACAAAAGCAATTGAAAAAGCAGATGGAACGTGAATACATCCTTACTTTTTCCCAAACAGAATCCAATTGGAAGCAAGTCGAAAGTCTAGGATCCGGTCCAGCTACAGCTACTTCCGGTGGTGCCAGCATAGTGATTAATACAGGGAATCAAGACAGATTACTCTACAAGAATGTGGCTGAGCAAAGCTATATCAAAGAGGAAGATTTGATGGGAAGAGGTTTTTTGGTGAAAGATAGTCTGAACACCTATGACTGGGAATTGACTGGAGAAAGCAAGCAGATCGGTGATTACACCTGCCAAAAAGCTACTTTCTCAAGGATTGTAGATAGTAAGACTTTTTCCATGGGACAGGATGAGATGGAGATTACTAAGGATACTGTAAACGTAACCGCTTGGTTTACCATGCAGATTCCGGTGAGCCATGGCCCAGATGATTTTTGGGGTTTGCCAGGGTTGATTCTGGAATTGCAAAATAGAGGGATGACCTACATCGCCGAGCGCATTGTTTTGAATCCAAATGAAGCGGTGGAAATAGAGGTTCCAAAAAAAGGAGAAATGATCAGCAGTAAGGATTATGATGCGCTGTCGGAAGAGAAAATGCAGGAAATGATGAAGCGCTATTCCGGCAAACCAGGAAGCGGTAATGAGATGGTGATCAAAATCGGTAATTAATCGCATATAAAATTCTATCCATGTTATTTGCTAAGCGCTTTTTTGCTATTGGATTTTTTCTTCTGATCGCCTTTCCATCTTTTTCTCAAAATAAAAATCTGATCGGGCAAGTTTTGGACAGTTTGAATCAGCCGATTGCCTACGCGAATGTCGTAGCAATCAATCAGACTACTCAAAAGATTGGCGGATTTGGTATCACGAATGCTGAGGGCAAATTTAAGATCGGCCTTGCGCCTGGATCTGAGTATTTGCTACGGGTTTCATTCGTAGGGTATAAGCAATTCGAACTGAAGATTACTGAATGGTCTGATCAGGAGCAGATAAAGGTTATTCTAAGTCAGGATGAAACTATGCTGGATCAAGTAGAGGTAGTGACTGAACTACCCATCACCATGAAAGGTGATACGTTGACTTATAAGACTGATGCTTTCACGACTGGGACAGAGCGGAAGCTGAAGGATGTGTTGGAAAAGCTTCCTGGATTCGAAGTTGATGATAATGGGGAGGTGAAGGTTCAGGGTAAAAAAGTGGACAAAGTGATGGTGGATGGAAAGAACTTCTTTGATGGAGACACCAAGCTGGCTACCAAAAACCTTCCTGCAAATGCGGTGGATCGAGTGCAAGTACTGAAGAACTTCAATGAAATAGCACCAGTTCGTGGGTTGGATAATGACGAAACGCTGGCGCTCAACATACAATTGAAGGATGGGAAAAAGAACTTGGTCTTTGGTGACTTGACTGCAGGAGCTGGACCTCAAGATCGTTATTTGGGCCATGCGAATGCTTTTTACTATTCTCCAAAAGTGAATCTCAATCTGATCGCAGACGCCAATAATGTAGGTGAATTGGCTTTCACCTTGCAGGATTATTTTAGGTTCAGCGGAGGATTAGCTGGTTTGGCTGGGAAGTCAGGCTCCTCTCTTAGCGTGAGCTCGGATGACCTGGGAATTCCCATGGCACAGCGAAATAATGCCCTTGATCTGAGGACAGAATTGGCCGCAGTGAATTTGAATTTTAACCCAAATGAGAAATGGAGGCATTCAGGCTTTGTGATCGGTTCCGCTTCCAAGAATGAATTGGGGTCTTCTTCTCAGCGAACCTATTTGCGAACAGATGAAAATAATCAGGAGACACTCACTTCAGCAAACACAGTTGAGAATAAGTCTGGCCTAATGAAATATGCAGTAACGTTTACTCCTAAAGAAGAAACCTATGTGAAATACAGTGTTTTTGGAAAGTTGGCTGACATAGCAAATCAGAATTTTCAGGATTCAGATTTTGGGCAGATTCGACAGCAAATAAATAGTTTCCAAAGCCGGCAGCCATACACAGTTCAGCAAAAAGGGGAGTGGTTTCATGCTCCTTCGGATAAAAGAGTTTTCTCTATAGAGGCAAATTGGGAGAAAAACTACTCGAACCCCCTCTATGATTTAACTACAAATCAAAAACCTTTCAATGGGATGTACCCAATTGTGGACCGTGAAACTTACCGTTTTCTTCAAAATCAGGATATCAAAACCCGTACGCTGGAAGGGGCATTCAATTACTATCATATACTGAACCCTACCAATCATATCAACTGGAATTTGGGATATACTGATACCAGACAGGAGTTGGTGGGATTTGTGAAGCAGGCTGATATAGATGAGCAGGCTGATTTGGAAGAGTTTGAAAACGATTCCCGTTTTGACTTTCAAGATTTGTATCTGGGGATGACTTACAAAACCAAATGGAAAACAGTGGTCATCAGTCCATCTCTTTTTCTGCATAGATACGCATGGAGTGACATTCAAATGGAGGATGAATTGCGGAAAGATAAGATCTTACTTCTTCCAGGCATGTATGCCAAGTGGAGCATAAAATCCAATCGATCATTGACATACCGGTTTAGCAGTCAGGCAAACTTCATGGATATACAGAAGCTAGCGCAGGGATTAGTGATCTCGGATTACAATGCTATTTCGCAAGGAAACAGACAGTTGGACAATGGCTTGTTTTACACCCAATCGCTGAATTATAATCACTTTGATTTCTTCTCCTCGCTTAATTTATTTGGAAACCTGAGTTGGACGAGAAAACATAATGACTTGGTAAATACGACCGATTTTGCCGGGATCAACCGAATCATGAGCATACAAAATATTGATCCAGTGAATGAGTCGCTAACTGCAAGTCTGCAAGCTGATAAGCGTTTTCAAACCTTCAAAATCTCTGGGGGTGGAAACTGGAATAATTACTCCACCAACAGTTTTGTCGATCAAAACCTGATTCAAAACAGTCAGTTTGTGCACTCATACTTCATCAAATACACGAGCACATTTATGAAAACAGTAGAGGTTGATTTAGGCTATACATGGAATCAGAACTTTTACAATTCTACCAATGCAAAGAATACCTTTAATACACACTCCCCAAAAATGGAAGTGGATTGGGACATCTGGAAGGGGTTGAAGCTTAATGCAGATTACACTTACAATGCCTACTTGAATAAAGGTGCGGGGACCAAGAGTGAGTATGATTTCTTCAATGCTTTCTTGAGTTATCAAGGCAAGTCAAGTCCTTGGGAGTTTAGATTTACGGTTTGGAATATTCTTGATACGCGATCCATCCGTAGAGATAGTTTCACGGAGAATCTAATCAGTACCTATTCTTATCTGGTACAGCCAAGATATGGCTTGTTTACGGTGAAGTGGGACATTTAGAAAATTGTTTGGTGTTTGCTGTCGGTTGACTGGTGTTGGGTTTGAGTAGAATTTATAATGTAAATCCATAGAAACTATGATATCAGAGACCCGTGCCTAATAAGTCGTCATTGCGAATGAGGAATGAATGAAGCAATCTCTGGTGTGTAGGAAAAATCAATTTTCATACTTAAGTCTAAAACAGAAAAGGCCGGGAATTCCCGGCCTTTTGTATTGTGGTAGTTTAGTAATTACTCGCTTGCAACCAATTTTACGTCTAGTTCTACGTCGTCGTAGATCATTTTATCTGCGAGGTTTTCGAAATAAGAACCTGAACGGAATTTAATATCGTAGTGAGTTCTGTCAAAAGTCAATTTGCCAGTTGCTATGATTTTGCCACCAGAAGTACTCACACTTGCTGGGAAAGTAACTGGCTTAGTGATGTTTTTGATTGTCAGATTGCCAGTTAGTTCGTAATCTTTCCCGTTGCTTGTTTTTGCTTTTGTGATCACAAACTTGGATTTATTATGCTTTTCCACAGAGAAAAAATCATCTGACTTTAGGTGGTCAGTTAACCTTTTATTAGATCCAGCATCAGTAATATCTTCAACAGTCAAGTTGGTCATATCCATTTCGAACGTTCCACCGAGGATTTTGCCATTTTGATAATCGAGCGTTGCAGACGAGATAGGTACTTTGCCGTGATGCTGTCCAGTGACTTTTTTAGCAGTCCAGGTGATCGTGCTTTCTGTAGTGTCAACATTTGCGATTTTTGGGGCAACAGAAAAAGCTGTAAACGCTAAGGTGAAGAGTAAAGTAAAGATTTTCATAGTTCTAGTTTAATAGTTTTAATGATTTAAAGGGATTTGAAACCAAGGGGATAAGACGCAGTAAAATGAGCTAGGGTTCTATAATAGAATTGTTTTAGACAATTTTGTTCAAAAGGCAGGGTTAGCTGTTTTTTGGTAAATTGAAAAAAGTTAACAGCCAGCTTGAGAAAGGAACTCACTCCTGTTTTTGATTCCAATTTCATATATTTCTAACCGGCTTCTTTAAAATATTCTTATGAAATATACACTCATCACTCTTTTCTGCCTTATGACATTATCAGCTTTTGCACAACTTAAACCCATAGAGTCCGGCGTATTTAAGTGGGGTGATTTTAAGGTTGTTCCAAACAATGATAGAGTGAGCAGACCTATTTTAGAAGGAGTTTCCACCCATTTGGATTACCTGGAGATGCATGCCACCACTCAAAATGTAGGTGCTAAACCAAGTACAGCGCATGCAAACGAGGATATAGAGGAGATAATACTAGTAAAGGAAGGAACCATGAAGGTGACTATAGAAGGCAAAAGCTCCATACTGGGAGCTAATGGGGTTGTTTCTCTGATGCCGCTTCAAATGCATTCACTCGAAAATGTTGGGACTACTCCGCTTACCTATTACATCATCCGATATAGATCAAAGAAGAAAATGGATGTGGCTAGAGGAGTTGCCTCAGGGAATTCGCTGATGATCAACGCTGATTCTTTGCCTTATAGGTCCACAAGCGTAGGAGGGGTCCGTTCCTATTTTGATAGGGAAACTGCTATGTGCGAAAGGTTGGAGATGCACGTGACTACTTTGGATAGAAAAGTGGCTAGTCATGAACCACACGCTCATGATGAAACTGAAATTATCCTAATGATCTCCGGTGAAACGGCCCAAATGATAGATGGCAAGGGATACACTGCCAAAGCTGGAGATTTTTATTTCATGGAGTCCCAATCGGTTCATGGCATTCGAAACATCAGCGACGAACCGACAACTTACTTTGCTTTTAAGTGGAAGTGAAGATTTTATCCCTTTGCTCCCTCATGATTAGCATTTTAGAAAAATGAAATTGTCATTATCCCCTAAATGAGGATCAATTATGAAACCACTTTGGAAGCATAAAACTCACTTTCAAAAGCTGATAAAAAAGTGAGTACCCTTTTCCAGTTCCTATTAATTCTTGGTTTAAAAATAGATTCGATTGCACTCACTGAAAACGCGCATGATTTATTTCTTGCAATAATCAGCATAGAATCAGGTTTTTAACCATTTTCTTGAGATTAGGTCTAATTCTATATCATGCTTTTTTTGATGTTTTTCTATTAAATTCTGGGAGGCCCGTGATAATAGATTAGGTATTTTGAAGAAGTTTTTCCTCTTTTAGTCCAAAGAGATTACGAATCAAAAATTCAATCTATCACTATTTGCTTAGCTTGAAAAACTATTTCAGCACCAGATTATGCACACTTAATAGAAAGCTCTCCATTGGTATTTCTGTAGTTGAAGTCATTAAAGCAATAAAACTCAGGAAACGGAATTGAAAAAGAAGAAAATCTATACTTTAGAAATATGTTTGAATAGATTCAGAGTGAGTTTCTCCAACACAACTACGATACTTTTACTAAATGGATCACAATCATTTACTTGAACTCTTCTTTCAGCAATCCAAGGATCTAATTTGGATGATAAATCCAGATTATGAGTTGATTTATGCCAACCAAGCATTTTTTGATCAGGTGAAAGAAGTTACTGGCTCGGAGCAAAAACTCAATGAATCCATCTTTTTGCCTGGCTTAGATGAAGAAACCATTCAGAAATGGAAGGCTTATTACAAAAGGGCGATTAATGGAGAAAACTTTGAAGTTGAAGAGCATTTTTTCAATCCTGAACTAGAAAAAATCGAATATACCCACATAACCTTTAAGCCAATAACAGGAGGAAACAGTGAAATCGTATCCGTCGCTTGCCAATCTAAAGACATTACACGCGTAGTAAAAAAGCGATTGGAAGCCGAACAAATGTTGGACTCTTCCTTGGATGTTTTCTGTATTTTTAATGAGCAAGGTCAGTTTATTTATGTTAATAAAGCAGCAATTAGGCACTGGGGCTACACGCCTGAGGAATTACTAGGTACAAACTATAGTTCGTTGGTATTTGAGGAAGATGTAGATGTTACAGATTCAGTAGATGCAAGCATAAAGAGCGGAGAGGAAATAAAGTCATTTTCAAATAGGTATAGAAAAAAAGACGGCGGGATTGCTTATAATATCTGGTCATCCAGATGGGATGAGGGTACAAAACTCTTTTACTCCGTAGCAAGGGACGGCAAAGAGAAACTGGCACAAGAGAAAAAGTTACTTAAAAGTGAACAACGTTTCAAAGCACTAGTTACTGGGGCATTTGACTTGGTGGCAGTGCTAGATACTGAAGGACGTTATTTATTCATGAGCCCTTCAATTACTGCTATCGCTGGTATTCCACCTGAAGCATTTATTGGTAAAAATGCATTTGACTTTGTTCATCCCGATGATATTAAACAAACTCAAACCGAACTGAGAAAATCGATAAAAGAGGATAGAGTAATAATGAAACCCTATCGTGCTAAAAACCATGAAAATGAATGGAGATGGGTCGAATCAGTTTTAGTAAATATGCTAGACAACTCAGCAATTAATGGCATTGTTATTAATTCAAGAGATGTAACAGATAAAATTGAACAGAAGGAGAAATTTGAGCAAAGTCAAAGAAGGTTCGAGTCCTTAGTTGATAATAGCATGGATTGCACCATCATTATCTCTGCAGAAGGTAAGACTAGTTATGTGTCGGGTTCGGTAAAAAAAATACTAGGCTATACTCCAATCGAAGCAATGGAGATGGATTTTAGAGATTTGGTTCATCCTGAAGATTTAGCAGGAGCAGAAAATGCATTGGCTCTTTCTTTAGAACACCCTGGAGTCCCCATGAAGGGACATAATTCCCGCATAAGACATAAAAACGGTTCTTGGCGATGGGTTGAACCGGTCATAACGAATTTGCTTCATGATCCAGCGGTAGGTGGGATTGTTGACAATTTTAGAGATATCACAGAAGAGGTAAATAATCGAAAGAAGCTCGAAGAAAGTGAAGCTTTTAGTCGTATTCTTATAGAGAGCAGTCCAGATTGCTTGAAAGTATTAGACACAGAAGGCCGTCTTCAGTATATGAATTACAACGGGCTTTGCCAGATGGAAATAGATGATTTTTCAGCTTTTAAGGACAAAAACTGGCTGGCTCTCTGGGGAAGTGAAAACCAAGCACTTGTAAAATCCTCGATAGAAAAAGCCTTGGCAGGAGAAATAACACAGTTTACAGCCTTCAGCCCTACAGCTAAAGGCACGCCTAAATGGTGGGATGTGATCGTGTCCCCGGTATACAAAGAAAGCGAACAGGTACAACAGATAATTTCTGTCTCAAGAGATGTGACTAAGCAAAAAGAGGAAGAGCATAAACTTAAATTATTTGAAAAGGTAATTCATAGTACCTCAGAGTCTATTTTAATTACTGAAGCGGAGCCTTTAGAAGAACCAGGTCCTAAAATAATCTATGTAAATGACGCTTTTTGTAGAAATACGGGGTATTCCGAAGAAGAAGTGTTAGGAAAAAACCCACGATTTCTTCAAGGCCCAAATACCGAGAAGCAAAAATTAAAACTACTTGGTGAAAAGCTAAAGAAGGGTGAATCTGCGGAAATAACCGTAGTTAACTACACCAAATCAGGAAGTGAATTTTGGGTTAATTTCGGTGTAAGTCCATTAGTAGACCAAAGTGGAAAGATTACCCACTTTATTTCGGTCCAAAGAGATGTCACCGAACAAAGAAACAAGGAACTTGAAAAGGATTTTTTAACCGAAGTAAGTCTGAATTTTAATCCAGAAAATGACTACTTAAAGTCAACCCATAAGCTCTGCAAGACGATTAGCACCTTTGGAAAGTTCGATTGGGTAGAATTATGGACGCTGAATATTGAGAAAAGTCACATGCGATTGATAAATCACTATGTGTCAGCAAAAGAGGATGAAACTTTCTATTCTGTTGGATCGGAAACTAGGTCATTTCAAAGGTCAGAAAGCTTGGTAGGGAAAGTATGGTCTGATCAATCTCAAATTCTGTGGAATGACATAGATCATCAGGACGACTTTTTAAGAAGAAAAGCTGCACGAACGATTGGCTTAGTATCTGTCATGGGGATTCCATTAATATCCAATAATGAAGTAATAGGTGTGCTAACTGTTGGGGTCAAGAAAATCTCCCAGCACCTAACAAGCTACACTCCTGTCTTTGAGCGCTTAGAGGGCTATATAGGCGCTGAACTGAAGCGAAAAATGTTGGAAAATGACTTGACTCATTTATTTGATGCCATTCCAGATATTGTAACTATTGGTGATTTTCAGGGAAGGTTTTTAACGATAAATAAAGCAGGTTGTGAGCTATTGGGGTATACAGAAGAAGAGATTCTCTATCAGACTTTTGAGAAATTTATCCATCCAGAAGATATTGAAATTGCCCATAAGGAACTCGCTCGCTTAGAGTCGGGTCAAACCACCTTTAATTTTGAAGTACGGTTTATTACCAAGTCAGGAGCAATCATTTGGTTAAGTTGGTTTTGTAACACCAATCTTGAGGAGGGGCTAATCTATACCACCGCCAAAAACATTACAGAAGAAAAGAAACTAAGAGAATTAAATCGAGAAGTAGGTTCACTCGCGAAAATAGGGAGCTGGGAGATGGATCTAGTTACCAAAAATCTCTTTTGGTCAGATGAAATTCACAAGTTGTATGCAACAGACCCCGAAAGTTTTACCCCATCTGTTGATGATGCTATTAATTTTTACAGGGAGGATTTTCGCCAACTAGCACTTTCAAACTTTGAAGAATGTATAAATACTGGAAAGTCCTATGAGATTGAAGCGATAATTGTTAATTCGGATAATAAAGAGCTGTGGGTGCGCACTACTGCAAAAGCTGAATTTGTTGATGGTTCCTGTGTTAGGGTTTATGGTAGTTTTCAAGACATAAACGAGCGTAAGCAAGCTGAAATAGGATTAAAGCAAAGTGAAGCAAAATTCAGAACTATTTTTGAGATTGCTACTTTGGGAATTGCTCAAGTTGACCCTTCCAATGGGCGTGTAATATTGGTTAATTCCTACTATGAAATCATAACTGGGTATTCCAGGGAAGAAATGCTCAATATGAACTTTTTAGAGCTTACCCATCCTGATGACCGCGAAAAAGATTGGGAATTATTCAGTAAAGCTGCCCGAAGTGAAGAAGAATATAAGAATGAAAAGCGATACATAAAAAAAGACGGGAGTATTGTTTGGGTTAGAATTCACCTTGCATTCATAAGAGATGAGAAGGGTAAGCCCATTAGAACCGTTGCTATTTGTGAGGATATTACTGAGCAAAAACTTGCAGCAATACAATTAGATAATAGTTTAAAAGCCCTGAAAGATTATAAGTCTGCATTAGATCAATCTTCTATTGTTTCCGTCACGGATAAAGAGGGTGTGATTACCTATATAAACGAAAATTTCTGTACGACCTCAAAATATGAAAGAGAGGAGATACTAGGACAAACCCACAGGCTTATTAATTCAAACTATCATTCTGCGGAATTCTTCAAGAACCTATGGAAAACGATCGCATCAGGCAATATCTGGCGTGGAGAAATAAAAAATAAAGCCAAAGATGGATCTTATTTTTGGGTGGATACCACCATCGTTCCATTCTTGGATGCAAAAAACAAGCCTATTCAATATTTAGCAATTCGCTTTGATATTACTTCCAGAAAGGAGGCCGAAGAATCTGCTTATTCTGCATTGATTGAAAAAAACACCATTCTGGAGAGTATTTCAGATAATTTTTATGCCTTAGATGAGGATTTTCGCTTCAGTTATATGAATGCCAGTAGTGCGCAACTATTACAGGTTGATTCCTTAGAAATTATAGGTAAGAATATTTTTGAAAAGTTTCCTGAATTATTGGGTACAGAATTGGAAGAAAATTTAAAGAAAGTAATAGAAACTAAAGAATCTATAAGATTTGAGTACTACCATAAACTGTCAAATAAGTGGTTTCAGGAAAATATTTATCCAACTCCAAGTGGACTTTCTTTATACTTTCAGGATATAACTGAAAGAAAAGAGGCAGAACGAGAGCGAAATAGTCTACAGTTAACTCTGGAAAATAGCCTAAATGAGATTTATGTATTTGATTCAGAAACGAAGAAATTTATTTATGTCAATAAAGGAGCATTGGATAATTTAGGTTATACGGAAGATGAAATAAAAGAATTAACACCTATCGATCTAAAGCCTGAGTACACAAAGGTCACTTTTGAGAAACTTGTTTTTCCTTTAGTAAACAAAGAGAAAGAAAAAATAATATTTTTCACTTCGCACAGAAGAAAAGATGGAAGCCTTTACCCAGTAGAAGTTCATCTTCAGCTCATAGCGGTTGAAGAAAGCCAAAGGTATTTAGCCGTAATAATGGATATTACCGAGCGCAGGAAGGCAGAAGAAGAGGATAGATTTAAGGCTAATTTATTGAGTATGGTTCAGCAGGGGACTATTGCAACCGACCTTGAAGGGAAAATTACTTATTGGAATAAAGGGGCGGAAACCATGTATGGTTGGAAAACAGAAGAAGCAGTAGGGAAGAATATCATGGAGCTAACCACTCCGGATACGAATAGAGAACAAGCCCAGCAAATCATGGAAATGCTGAAAAAAGGGCAAACATGGACGGGAGAATTTGAAGTTCGGAAAAAGGATGGAACCCAGTTCCCAGTCTTGATTACCAATTCTCCTATTTATAATGAAAATAATGAACTAAAAGGTATTATCGGTATCTCATCAGACATAACACAAGAGGTTAAAAACAAGGAGTTACTAAAGCAGTATACGAAAGAGCTGGAGCGCTCTAATGAAGAATTGGAGCAATTTGCTTTTGTAACTTCACATGATTTACAGGAGCCATTACGGATGATATCCAGTTTTATGGATCAGCTCAAAAGGAAGTATGAAAATGAACTGGATGAAAAAGCATTGCAATATATATATTTTGCGAGTGATGGTGCTAGGCGCATGAAAAACATCATTTTGGATCTGCTTGAATATTCTAGGGCTAGTAAGCCTACTGAAGATCTTGGAGAAGTAAATTTGAATGAAGTCATAGCTAGCTATAAACAACTGAGGAGAAAAGTGATTGAAGAAAGTTCAGCAGTTATACTAGCTGAAGATATGCCATCAATTTTTTCGTATAATGCTGTACTAGTTCAAATCTTCCATGGTCTGCTCGATAATGCCATTAAATACTCAAGAGAAGGCATTGCTCCTGTCATTGAAATTAAGGTCAAGGAAAATGAAAATGAATGGGAGTTTTCAGTTTCTGATAACGGGATAGGGATAGATGAGCAGTTTTTTGATAAAATTTTTATTATTTTCCAGAGATTACATAATCGAGATAAGCATGATGGAACAGGAATTGGACTTTCAGTAGTAAAAAGAAGTGTTGAGTTTTTAGGTGGACAAATATGGCTTAATTCGACAGTTGGTGAAGGCACAACTTTCTTTTTTACAATAGCTAAAAACAAGAATAAAAAATCTATAGAAATATGAAGTTGGCAAACATCCTTTTAGTTGAAGATAATGAAGGTGACATTCTCCTCACCCGGGAAGCTTTCGAAGAGAGCAAGATAAAAACAGTGATTAATGTAGCCAAGAATGGACAAGAAGCACTTGATTATCTCTTTAAGAAAGGAGATTTTAAGGACGCGAAAAAACCGGATTTAATATTGTTGGATATTAATATCCCGATATTTAACGGGCATGAAGTACTGCAAACGGTAAAGTCTGATCCAGTACTAAAAAAGATACCTATAATTATTTTGACCACTTCCTCTAATGAAAAGGATATTGCAAAAGCATACGAAAATCATACGAATAGTTATGTTAAAAAGCCTATTAATATGGATGATTTTTTGAAGGCAATTTTGAAAATAGAGGAATTTTGGTTGCAATTATGCACGCTATCTAACTAGGTTATGTTTAGACCAGAGAGAAACATAAATAATATATCTATACTTGTAATAGAGGATAATCCGGGTGATTTTATTTTAATTGAAGACTATCTTTTAGATAGATTTAAAAATATTAAACTATATCACTGCGAAGATGCTGCTTCTACTATAGCATTCCTTGCAGAAAATAATCATCAAATTGATTTAATATTTTTAGATCTGCATTTACCTGATCTAAGTGGATTGGAATTGATCGATAAAATATTAGGAGTTATTTTTATCACTCCTATAATTATATTAACTGGCTATGGTGATATAGCTCTTGCAAGAAAAAGCTTAGAGTTAGGAATTTATGATTTCTTAATCAAGGATGAATTGGATCCAAACCTTTTGCAAAAGAGTATTGAATTTGCGATTAGTAGGAGTAGTCATGTTAGACAAATAGAAATCCAAAATCAAAAATTGAGGAATATTGCCTGGATGCAATCACATGGTGTTAGAGCCCCACTTTCAAGAATGCTTGGTATTATGAATTTAATTGAGAGTGAGACATTAGACAAGAATGAATTGTTTGATTGGCTAAAACACATGAGGACATCAGCAAATGAACTCGATGAAATTATAAAATCTATAGTAAAGGATACTCAAATACTAAATAAGAAAGATAATGAATAAGCATTTGATACTTATAGACGATGATCCTATCTACAGGTTTATTATTGAGAAAATGGCATATATAGTTTATCCTGCTATTAATATACATCACTGTGAGAATGGTTTAAAAGGGATTGATTGTATTAAATCTTTGGTTGATATAGATAATGAAATTATTATATTATTGGATATTAATATGCCTGTTTTAGATGGATGGGGTATGCTAGAAGAATTAAAGAGTAATAATATTATTGATAAGAACGTGTCAGTTTTTTTGGTTTCTTCATCAACCGATGAAGAGGATATTATAAGATCAAAGTCTTATGACTTTATCAAGAATTTTTTCCATAAGCCATTGAGTATAGAGGTGATTCAATCCATTATTTTTCAGGATTAATAATTGAAGCAGTGTTTCTATTCTTCATTTGCACCATGCACAACACTTTTAATATAGTGAGATAAGTATAAGAATTGGTTAAATAGTACAAAGTCAGATGATATGATTTTTTTGAGTTCCAACCATTTCACACTTTGTTACCTCAGTTCGGAGTCGTCAACTTACTCTACTTTTAAGCGGAAATAGGTGTGAGGATTTTATTAGGTAAGAAATCGTCTGGAGCCCCAAAGGTAAATTTTAGGTGGATAACACAACAAAAGCCATCCGAATTAACGAATGGCTTGTGGGCCCACCTGGGATCTCCCGATTCATCGGGTCAGGCACCTACTGTCCCGATGAATCGGGAGAGTCAGTTGCTTATTTGGTTTGATCGAGCAATAGTTCGCGAGCGCGAATGTTTTCTTTAAGTTCTTTAATATACTTTGAGATTTTCATTTTTTAATTTTCAATTCCATTCTGCGGGCATGAGCAAATGATTCAGCACCTAGTTGAAGAAATAGTTCCCAGTCAGAAGCTTTTGCAGTAAAACGATGGCTTCCATGTAAGTGTTGATTATGCTTAAGAATCCGGGATTCGAGAGTATCTTGAGTAATCCCAGTATAGAATTTATCAAGTGAAGGACTAAAAAGTATGTAGCAGCAATTCATGACTTAAGATAAAAAAAGCCATCCGAATTAACGAATGGCTTGTGGGCCCACCTGGGATCGAACCAGGCACCTACTGATTATGAGTCAGTTGCTCTAACCGAATGAGCTATAGGCCCTTTTTTCTTAAATATTACCAGCACCTACTGTCCCGATCTTTCATCGGGAGAGTCAGTTGCTCTAACCGAATGCATCCCGATACTGATCGGGAGCCCTTTTTTCTTAAATATTACCAGCACCTACTGTCCCGATCTTTCATCGGGAGAGTCAGTTGCTCTAACCGAATGCATCCCGATACTGATCGGAAGTACTATTCTTTTAAAACCTTTTGTTTTAGCCCGTATTCGCCGTAAACCTTGGTTTTGGGTGTGCAATGTTACATATTTGAATGCAAATACACAACCCATATTTCGAATGAATAATGCACCCGATGTAGACTTTCTTATTTTTGATTTAGGAAATGTCATCGTAGATATAGATTATCAGAAGGCATTAAATCGTATCAAAGAGGAAGTTTCTTCTGATTTACATGAAAAACTTAATGGGTTTTATCTAACTGATTTTCATAAGGATTATGAGGTTGGTAGAATCAATTCAGCCGAGTTTCGGCAAGGGGTAAGAGACTATTTTCAACAGGAGTGGAATGACGAGAAAGTTGATGAATTATGGAATTCTTTGCTCCTCAAAATCCCTGTAGAAAGACTAAAATTAATTTCAAAATTGAGAGAAAAATTTCAAGTCGGCATATTAAGTAATACAAATTTGATACATATTAATGCTGTAAATAAAATATTACAAAATGACCATGGTCTTCAAAATTTTGATCCGATTTTTGACTGGGTGTTTTTAAGCCATGAAATGGGGGTCGCAAAACCTTCGGCGGAAATATATGAGAAAATGCTAGTTGATCTCGGTACATCTGGAGATCGGGTGGTGTTTTTCGATGATCTAATAGCCAATGTTGAAGGAGCAAAAGAAGTAGGTATTCAGGCTGTGCATGTGACGGGACCTGAAGTGATTTTCGATTATTTCAAGAATGTATAGTAAAAAAGAGTACCTCCGTCACGGAATTCTATTTCTGGTTACTTTAATCGCTACTACGCTCGCTGGAGCAGAATGGGTATATGGTAAATCTGTGCTTGGGGTAGAGGATAGCATTCTTACCTGGGAGTATTTTTGGAAATCAATGGCTTTTTCCATTCCGTTTATTGGGATTTTACTTATTCATGAGTTAGGACATTTTTTTACTGCTATTTATCATAAGGTAAAGTGCACCTTGCCTTTTTTTATTCCTGGATGGTTAGGATTTATCGGAATTCCTACCATTGGAACATTTGGAGCTGTCATCCAGATGAAGGGCTTTGTGAATAGTCGAAAGAAGTTTTTTGATATAGGCGTTGCAGGACCTCTGGCGGGTTTTGTAATTGCTCTTCTCGTACTTATTTATGGCTTTTCTACACTTCCTGAACCTGACTTCATCTATTCCATACATCCGGAATATGCAGATCCAGATTTTCAAGGGTACGAGGAGGATGTACTTGACTTTGAGTTGGGCAACAACTTACTTTTCTGGGGTTTAGGCGAGATGTTTGCTGACCCAGACCGCCTACCAGCGATGTCGGAGGTGATCCATTACCCTTATTTGTTTGCCGGCTTCCTTGCTTTGTTTTTTACAGCTCTTAATTTATTACCTATAGGTCAGTTGGATGGGGGACATGTGATATTTGGCCTTTTTCCGAAGCGTCACAAAGAGATTTCTCTAGTTGCCTATGTTTTGTTTATAGGCTATGCAGGACTCGGGATTATCAGCCCATACTCACCTGTAGAGGATTTGATGCTCTGGATTCCTTTGTATATAGGTTTTTTGTTTATATGCCTCACAAAGTCGGGTCTAAGTTTAAAGAATAGAATCACCCTTTCTTTGGGAATAGCTGCATTTCAATATGCTTTGGCATTCGTCAAACCTGAATTACAGGGATATCAGGGATGGTTGTTTTACGGGTTTTTATTGGGGAGAATTATGGGCTTGCGGCACCCTGAAGTATCTGGTTTCCGTGAGTTAGAAGCCAATAGAAAAGTATTAGGCATTATTGCCATTATTGTATTTATTCTCTGTTTCTCTCCTGAACCCTTTATTTTCAAATAAAAAAACTCCCCGAAGGGAGTTTATATTAAAGATTCCGGTAAGCTAAAATTCCTCCGGTTGTGTTTCTGACTTTTGAAAATCCCTTAGACTCCAAAAATTTCTTTGCATTCATGCTTCTGGCTCCAGACCTACAATGAACTACTATTTCTGAGTCCTTGTATGCTTCCAATTCGTCCAGTCTTGTGGGTAAATCCGCTAAGGGGATATTTTTTGCTCCCAAATTATCATCCTCGTATTCCCATTCTTCACGAACGTCCAGAAACATGAATTTTTCTTTGTTATCCAATCTGGATTTGAGGTCTTCTACAGTTATGTCTTCCATATTCTTATTTGACTAAAATTCTATATGATTGCATTCCAGCTTCGGTAACCAAGTTTAACACATAAATTCCCGGACGCTGTCCAATAAAATTAATAATTTCTCCTTTGGAAGAAAGTTGATGCTCAAGAAAAATCTCTCTCCCAAAAGAATCAAAGACTCGGGCTTCACTAAATACCCCTTCCAAATTGAGAAGGGTTTCTACAGGGTTGGGATAAATCCTAATATTGCCTTCGGGGGCAACTAACTCTTCAAATGGGGCTTCCAGGCTTATATGCGGCCTAATCATCAAGGAACCTTGAACCTCTTCATTTTGGACCCAGGTGCCAACTACATTATAATAAAGCTTGTCTCCTGTGTCATTCACTTTGTCTAAACCTACATGTATAAAATCGTTAGTAAACTGTGTGAAGCCAATGTAAAAATCCCCATCAACTCTGATATTTGTATCCAGAGAATAATAAAGAAACTCTTGGCCCAGCTCCTTCACAGCAATTAAATCCTCCTTTGTGAAAATAGGATTATTGTCGAGATCTGTCCACACATTAATATCTATTGCTTGATTTGCTTGCCTAGGATTGCTGAAATTTATAGAGATACCTTTTATATAAACCTCTTGAGGACTGTTGTATTTCACGGCAAGTTGCCCGGATCTCTGATTTATCCCCGCAGCATAATCAGCTGAACCATTATCGTAAGCAAAATAGTCCAAGAGTGGGAGTGTTGTCTTTACAGTATCGTTAAGCTCGTAATTCACACTTGGAAAAAAGGTGGTATCTCCGGCTGTTACTTCGTAAAGCAATTCATCACCAGAGGTAATTGAAGAGATGATTTGCAAAGTGGTTTCATTCTCAGGTAAAGGAATTTCTTCAAATTCCCTACTTGTAAAATCTCTTCTTTCCAGTGCATTAGGAACCGGGTTGAAAGGCGTATTTAGATTGATGGGAGTAGCATTCATCGAGGAAGAATCATTGATCACGATGGAGTATTCCATGGCACGAAAGCGATTTTCCAGATTGTAAAAAGTGTTTTTCACACTGCTCCAAAGACCATTTTGATTGCTTTCCAAGAGTACAAAGGGATATGATCCGAATTCTCCAATCCTAAGTTCATTTGTTTTGGTTAAGCTTCTGTCTTTATAGTCCAAATCAGTACTGGTTCTACCATCATTCAGGTAGATATAATCAATAATCCAGCTGTCAAAAGGTCCGGATTGTCTGCCTTCTGCGAAAAATCTAAACTGGAAATTGGCATGTTGCCAGGTAGGTAGAATCTTGACAATCTCTTGAGTGAAGTTTTCAGTATCCAGCGAAACTCCGCCAAGTTGACTCCAAATAGTAATCCAACTTCCTGAAGGATCTAGAATCTGCAAAGTAAGCTGATCGCTTTCATCTGGAAGTTCGGCTCTGCCCGCTGCCTGCCAGAAAAAACTTAGATATAAGCTTTCGCGATCAGATGAATTCAGAGAACTGAGGTCAAATGGCTTAGAGGTTAGGTAGTCCGTTTCTCCCTGATCACGTTGAGATAAGGAGTAAGGATTACCGTTTGCATCTACACCATCGAAAAGTATCATCCCGATAGAAGGAGCGTTTAGGCCAATAGTTTCAGTATAAGATGCTCCTGACACTGTCCATTTCAGCGTGTCTATACCCTGGGAAAAATCGTCCCAAAAGGGAAGAGTGTTTACCGCAAAGATTCTTGAATTTAGATCAGAATATGTCTGGGCCTTTATTTTGGTATGTTGAATGGGGGCAAGTTCCACCAATTGGCCGAAAGCCAAAGTCGACATGAAAAAGGCTGTGAGTAGCCCTGTCATTCGAAAAATATGATGGATTTTGAGCATGTAGCTTATAAGTTATCTTTCGCAATCCAAAGATCAATCAATTCTCCTGTTTTTACTTGCGTGGAAGCTTTAGGAGTTTGTCTTAATACTTTTCCCGCACCCACAGAGTCTGTATCAAGATAATATTTGTTACCTACTCTTAAGCTAGAACCTAATATCAAGAACTCAGCATCCACTTCGTCCATTCCCTTGAGATCAGGAACGGCAAGAATTTGATTACCCATTCCATCTCCAACAACCAAGTCAATTCTCGCACCTTTAGGGATTTCGAATCCTTCAGGAACGTTAACTCCACGATATTTTTGCTCCAAAACCACATTGATACCGATATCTGGTACATACCTTATATCTCCTCTTTCCAGTCCCATATTTGCCAATATCTCCTGCACATTTTTCAACTGAGTATTGACCAAGTTTGGCATTTTCAGCATTGGAGCATTACGGGCATTCAACGTCAAGTAGATAGTTTTTCCACTTTTCACCTGAGCGTTGGGTTCTGGGATTTGCTTCAAAATCGCAAAAGTCTTGAGATCTGTGTTGAATCCTGAGTCTAGAGACACTTCATATTGAAGACCAGCTCGATCAAGAATATCTACACCTTCATCGAAGGTGTAGCCTGATAAATCCGGTACGGAGACTGATTCACCATGGTTGGTATACATGGGAAGATAAACTTTCAAAAAAAGGAAGCCCAGTAAAACTGAAATCCCTATGATCACTAGGAGGTTAATTAATATCTTTTTCAAAAGGAAAGTGGAATGAGATACCTGAGAAATTTTAATAGTTAAAGATAAGCGGGAAATTGAATCCTCACAACGAAGGATTGCTCTAAAACTGATTTATCCCTAAGGCAAAAAATAAGCCGAAGAGGATTTCTTCAGCTTATTTTTGATTAATTAATGATTAATCTTCTTGTTTCCCGGATTGTATTACTCGAGATGTTGACTATAAAAACACCCTTAGAAAACAGTTGGGTGCTAAAAGAATAAGTCTGGTTCAGTGTACCTGGGTATTCAATTTCTTGAACCAAGGCACCTGTACTTGAGATAACCTGAATAGTAACGTCTTCTAAATCAGTCAAATTAAATGAAATATTAAATATATCTCGAGCTGGATTTGGGTACAAAACAGACATTCCAACTGCAGGGACTACCGGCTCAGGATTAGCATTCAAGAACAATTCAATATTATCCAAATAGATAGGAGAATCAGTCTGGTTGCCATTTTCTAATACAAATGCCAATCTCGTTTGGGTTTTCCCTGATCCAGCAAAATCACTCAGGTTGACAAATTTCCGAACGTAATCACCAGGGCTATTTGGGTTTGCTTCTCCAGATGAAACGGTAGAAAGAGCATTCCCATTTGCAGACCAAACTTCCGTATATGAATTGCCACCATTGGAACTAGCCAATAATTTTAGCGTAGTGTTGGCTCCATTTGAACCAGCAGCAAGATCAAAAAATATACTTGCTTGCCTACTTGCCGATAAGTCAAAAATTGGGGTTCCTAACCAGTAGGAGTCGTTTTGTTTTTTTGTAGTCACGCGTGCCACGTTATTGGGACCTTCCACAGATGAAGCAGAAGTGATAACCCAACCTTCATCATTTGATTCAGGGTTAATCGTCTGCCAAGGGTTTAATGAAGAGGAGCTATTGAAGTTTTGCCTCCAAGGCACTGGAATGCTTGCAGCATCTTCGATCACGTATAGTTCAGTGCTGTCAGAACTGTTTCCGTTTTGATCAAAGTTCGGTTCAGATACGACAAACTCAACCTTGCTTTTCCCAGCAATAGCTCTATTTGGAATGGAAATGTCGATGGACTCCGATGGTAAAAATGTGCTGCCACTAGCCAGATAGGTTTGTGCAGAACCATCATTTAATGAAGTTGAAAATAAGAACGTAGAGATTGGAACACTTCCGCTATTTGTTAGAGTAACAGAATCTGAATCATTGGTGCCATCTGAAATAGGAGTAGGAGAGATAACATCAGAAATATTCAGTTTATACTTAAATTCCTCGGTAGGTAAAATCCTGATGTTTTTGATGTATATGTTATTTCCATAAGCATTCTCTGCAATAAAAGCTAACCGTATTGATCCAAGATCTGCATAGTCTGCAAGATTGACTATTTCCGTTCTGAATTGATTGTTATTGTTTGGGATAAATTCCTCCAGTGTAGCTGGAGCTGTCTGTAACTGTGCATCATTTTTATCGTAAGGCGCATTTGCAATATCAAAAGTGTTTCCACAATCTTGAGATACAGCTACGATCAACCCATCAGTAAATCCAGCCTGATCATAAGGCGCATATGCCATTTCAAACACTAATTGTGCGTTTGGAAATTGAGCTAGATTAATAATCGGGGAGATGTAATAATCTAATTGTCCCGGCGCCTCATATTCGTAATGCCTGATGTAGACTAAATCCTGTGAAATACCCGAAATGTTAAGATTTCTCTTTTCCCAAGTCGTCAATTGATCAGGATTGGAAATGGCCCATGGGGTTGGGAATGTACTTAAATCGTTGGTATAAGGCAGGTTTACAGGTTGCTCAAGTTCTGGGGTAATTATTCTGATGTTATTTTCGGTGATGTTGTCTGGGACATCATTGGTCTGGGTGATTCTGAATTCAACCGTGTTTGAATTTGGAAGCAGTGTGAACTGATTGAAATTCACTAAAAATCTTTCTCCAGTAGCTAGATTGAAAGTGACTCTTTTGGATTCTAAAACTGTTCCATTTCTCCTAAGTTCTATTCTGCCAGAAGTTAAATTATTCCGTCCTGCATTTAGTACTTCTATAGTAGGATTAATAAATGGATCACACTCAAATTCTCCTGGTTCCAAAACTCTCGCTATGGCCAAATCATTTTCAGCAAGCTCAGGCTCCTGAGTGGCTCGGTTATTAAGTAAGGTCACTCTTCTGGGACTGTTAGCAAGTACTACTTCGAATCGCTCCACCTGTCCTTTAGTGAAAAGATTCATACAAGCATCAGGGGTATAATCCATGTAATTTTGGATCATATCCTGTGAATCACAGCTAAATCTAGAAGCGTTAGCACTGCATGCAGTATTGGAATTATCCTGAAGAGGAGTGTCCGCCACGAAGTCGTCTACTCCACACCCTCCATCACCCCAGATATGACGCAAACCAAAAAAGTGACCCACTTCATGAGTAGCGGTTCTGCCTCTGGATGAGGATACTGCACTTCCACCTATGCCAAAAAACCTATAATCTATTACTACGCCATCTGTAATCGCTGAATTTGGAGCGCCATTTAAACCTGGCAAATCAGAAACTGGAAAAGATGAATATCCAATGAATGGACTGACTAAAGGAATCACATACATGTTCATGTATTCAGCTGGATTCCACTGGATCAGTTGCCCTATGGTGCTTGCATCCGTGTTTGGATCATAAGAAGATTTAGAGCCGACCATACGAGTAATTCCGCTGGTAGGTAATCCTGAGGGGTCTTGTTTGGCCAGAACAAATTCAATGTTGATTTGGCCAGCTACAGGGGCGAAAATATCAGGAGTATTTGCTGCATCAGCATTTAATCGCTGAAAATCCTCATTCAATATTCTTATTTGCTCCTCAACCTGAGAAAGTGGAACATTTGGGCCTTGCCCTAAAGCCTCTCCATTGTGAATCACATGTACGACTACAGGAATCAAAATGTGGTCATCATTGGTTCTTGACAAGATTTGAGGTCTACTTTTATGCTCCTCAATCTTATCATTTATCCAGCTTTCAAAAAACGGTTTTGAGCCGAAATAGCCCAATTCCTTTTCCATTTTTTGTTCTAGAATTGTATGACCACATTTTTCTCTATGCGTATGAGAACTCGACTGGTTTAGTTGATCTGTGATATTTAAGGTTTTGAATTGCTGAGCAAAGCCTGAAAAAAACACAAAAAACGCTCCTAGAAGGAGCATACTGGCTTTGTCAAAACCCCGAAAACCTTTTTTCATTAAAATTCTAATTAAGCAACAGTTAGGTTGACGGCTTCTACTCGGATGATTTCTGGGATTGCACGTTTGATAGCTTCTTCTACTCCTGCTTTAAGAGTCATAGTGGACATAGGGCAAGAACCACATGAACCCAACAACTCTAATTTTAAAACCATATCGTCGGTCAGTTCTACTATCCTCACATTTCCTCCATCTGCTTCCAGATAGGGGCGAATCGTGTCAAGTGCAAATTCTATTTGTTCTTTAAGTTCTGGTTGCATGTTCTTTAAGCTTTAATTTCTACCACTGCAGTTTTATCCTTAGAGGCATTTCGTATGGCAATTTGTCTAGCGATTTCTTCAGCTAGTTTCATATATGATTCTTGGGTGATTCCGTTTTTTAAAACTGCCGGATATCCCGAATCTCCACTTTCTCTAATACTTTGTACGATTGGTATTTCTCCCAAAAATGGCACATCGTATTTTTCAGCTAATCTTTTTCCACCCTCTTTACCAAATAGGTAATACTTATTATCAGGTAATTCTTCGGGTGTAAAATAAGCCATATTTTCAATAACACCTAAGATGGGTACGTTAATTTGTGGCTGTCTGAACATGGATAATCCCTTATTAGCATCTGCCAAAGCGACCTTTTGAGGTGTAGTGACGATTACAGCACCGGTAACTGGTACTGTTTGAACCATTGTCAGGTGAATATCTGAAGTCCCTGGAGGTAGATCGATCAACAGGTAATCCAGCTCTCCCCATTCTACATCTGAAATAAACTGCTTTAACGCTGAACTCGCCATAGGGCCTCTCCAGACCACTGCGCTATCCACTGGGGTCAGAAATCCAATTGACATCAATTTGACTCCGTATTGCTCTATGGGAACTATAATATTTTTATCACCTACTTTCTTGACAGCAGGTTGCTCAGCTTCCACGTTGAACATGGTAGGGATAGATGGGCCTGAAATATCCGCATCAATCAATCCTACTTTTGCTCCAGTTTTTGCTAAGGAGACAGCCAAATTCACTGCCGTAGTGGATTTTCCAACGCCTCCTTTTCCTGATGCTATTGCTATGATGTTTTTTACTTGTGGTAATACCGGAGCTGAATCTCTAATGGTAGTGACTTGAGAAGTCATAAATAACTCCCACTCAGGCTCAGTACCAAAGTCTTGTTCCAATACTTCCAGGCAATTATTTTTGATTACTTCTTTAAGTGGGCAAGCAGGCGTAGTAAGGACTACATCAAAACTGACTTTTTTACCTCTTATTTCTATTTTTTGTATCATTCCCAACGTCACCAAATCCTTCTTTAGATCTGGATCTTGTACCCGGGAAAGCGTTTTCAGGATATTATCCTTAGTTAACTCCATGAATTGAATATTGTAATTTTGCGCAATTTAGAGCTTAATGGCTTCTAAATAAAGTATGAATTAAATCTATCTTACTTCTGAACTAGATGAAACCTTAGAAAGTTCTCATTTTTTAGAATGAGCGATTAACTTTGCTTCATTATTTTCCTATGGGTATAAGTAAACTTACAACGGACAAGGTCAAAGAACGCATGGACATCGAAGAGGTGATCGGCGACTATTTACCCATGAAAAAGAAAGGTCAGAATCTCTGGGCCAATTGTCCGTTTCATGGAGAAAAGACTCCTTCATTTTCTATTTCTCCTGCAAAGCAAATCTACAAGTGCTTTGGCTGCGGTAAGGCCGGCGATCCCATCCAGTTTGTAATGGATATTGAAGGGATTGGCTTTCAGGAAGCGATAAAGCACATAGCTGGGCGGTATGGAATCGAAGTAGAAGAGGATGAGACTCGCACTCCTGAGCAAAATGAAGCTCAAAATGAGAGGGAAAGCTTACTGATTGCCTTAGGTTTTGCAAGAGACTTTTTTGTGAAAAACCTGCAAACGGCTGAGGGGAAATCTATTGGGCTTAGCTACTTCAAGGAGCGGGGATTTACACCAGCAATCATAGAAAAGTTTGACCTGGGCTACGCACTGGATGGCTGGGATAATTTGCTGAATGCAGCGAAGAAAGCTGGCTTTAAAGAAGAGATTCTGCTGAAAGCAGGTTTGATTCTTCAAAAGGAAGGAGACGCATCCCGAGTTTATGATCGCTTTAGAAATAGGGTCATTTTCGCAATTCACAACATCAGTGGTAAACCTTTGGGCTTTGGAGCTAGAATTCTTACCAAAGACAAAAACCAACCCAAATACATCAACTCCCCTGAGACACCTGTTTATCACAAAAGTGATGTGCTCTATGGGATGTTTCAGGCGAAGAAAGCAATTCGTGATAAAGACAATTGCTACCTCGTTGAAGGCTATACTGATGTGGTAAGCTTGCATCTTTCGGGAATAGAGAATGTAGTGGCTTCCTCTGGGACTTCGTTGACGGATGGGCAAATCAAATTAATCAAGCGATTTACCGATCAGGTCACAGTGCTCTATGATGGAGATGCTGCAGGTATCAAAGCTTCTCTACGTGGGATTGACTTGTTGCTGGAAGGCGGTTTGAATGTGAAAGCAGTAGTATTTCCAGATGGTGAGGATCCGGATAGTTATTCCAGGAAAGTCGGTTCTCAGGCATTTCAAGACTATCTGGAGAGCAACAGCCGTGATTTTATAGGCTTCAAAATAGGCTTATATAAAGAGGAGTTTACCAAGAACCCCATCCGCAAAGCGGAGGTAATCCGTGAAGTGGTTCAAAGCATAGGGAAAATTCCAGATCCGATCATTAGGTCAGTTTATGCCAAGGAAGCTTCCGGCCTATTAGGGATTGAGGAGGATATCATTCATGCAGAGTTGAATAAAACAATTCTAAAGAGCCAGAAGGATAATTATTATAGCCAGAAGGATGAGGCTTTCGCAGAGCAGGCAATCGACGAACTGATTCCAGATGAGACTTCTACTACATTTTCAGAAATTCTCAGGATTCAAGAGCGTGAAATGATTCGAATTCTAGTGAATTATGGTTGGCAAAAAGTAGGCGATGAAGAGATGCATCTTTGTCAATATCTGCTCTCTGAGACTGAAGAGCTAGATTTCACTACGCCTATTTACACTAGGATTTTGGACCTGTATAGAAATAGCCTTGTTCAAGGTGAGATTCCGACCTCAGAATATTTTATTGGCTTGGGGGATCAGGAAGTTCAAAAAGAAGTGATAGACTTAGTCACTGTTCGCCATGAAGTTTCGCATCATTGGGCTGATACGCATCAAATTATAATAAATACTGAGTCTGATGATTTGACGCTTACTGGATTTAAATCCATCCTGAGACTTAAGAAAAAGATGGTGCAAAAGCTGATGGAAGAGGCTAAGGAGAAGATAAAAAATGCTGAATCAGAGCACCTTGATGATGAAAAGATTCATGAGTTTCAGGTGATCTATTTTGAGCTCAAGAAAGTACAGCTTGAAATTGATAAGGAGCTCGGAATAGTCATTGGCTAAACCAAACTTTATTTGGCTTCTTCCTGTTTAAGATTTGAAAGCGTGTAAATTTGCTTTTCTTAATACTAATTCAAACACAAATTTCGTGGAAAAATATACGCTGGATCCTATTGAAGATGCTATAGTAGCCATCAAAAATGGAGAGGTAATTATCGTAGTAGATGATGAGGATAGAGAAAATGAAGGCGATTTCGTCTGTGCTGCAGAGACAGTAACACCAGAAATTATCAATTTCATGGCTACTCATGGACGTGGTTTAATATGTGCACCACTTATAGAGGATCGTTGTGAGCAGTTAGGTCTGGAATTAATGGTTGGTAATAATACTGCTGCTTTTGAAACCCCTTTTACTGTATCAGTGGATTTAATAGGCCACGGATGTACTACCGGTATTTCTACAGCCGATAGAGCCAAAACCATCAAAGCGCTCGTTGATGATTCTATAGATCCGAGTGAATTAGGAAAGCCTGGACATATTTTTCCTTTAAAAGCCAAAAGAGGTGGTGTTTTAAGGAGAGCAGGTCACACGGAAGCAGCAATTGATTTGGCCCGTTTGGCAGGATTTTCACCAGCTGGAGTATTAGTAGAAATAATGAACGAAGATGGGACAATGGCTCGACTTCCGGATTTGGTAGAGGTAGCCAAGAGATTCAATTTGAAATTGATATCTATCAAAGATTTAATTGCCTATAGATTAAAGCATGAGTCTCTCATAAAGCGTGAGATAGGAGTGGAGCTTCCTACTGATTTCGGCGATTTTGAACTAATTGCCTTTCGTCAAACCAATACTCAGGAGCTTCATCTTGCATTGATTAAAGGCAAATGGGAAAAGGATGAACCGGTTTTAGTTCGAGTACATTCTTCCTGTATGACCGGTGATATTTTCGGTTCCTGCAGGTGTGATTGTGGCCCTCAACTTCATGCTGCCATGCAGATGGTTCAGAAAGAAGGAAAGGGAGTTATTCTTTATATGAATCAAGAAGGAAGAGGAATTGGTTTGATTAATAAATTGAAAGCGTATAAACTTCAGGAAGAAGGTATGGACACCGTTCAGGCTAATCTTGCTCTTGGCTTGCCCTCAGACAGTAGAGACTATGGAGTAGGAGCTCAGATATTGAGAGATTTGGAAGTGAGTAATTTACGTCTGATTTCCAACAATCCTCAAAAGCGAGTAGGTCTATTGGGCTATGGTCTACAAATCGTAGAGCAAGTTCCTATAGAGATCAGTCCAAACGTGCACAATGAAAAATATCTCCAGACCAAGCGAGATAAAATGGGACACAATATTTTGAAGTAAATTCTTGTTCTTATATTAATATTTGTCAATATCTGGGGTTGAGAATTAACCTGACACGTATTATTCCGTAAACTCAGACATGATGGAAACAGCAAAAAAAGCATTAATTTCCCTTAGCATACTATTTCTGAGTATAGCTTCTGCATCTGCACAGAATCAATTTCCTTCGCAACTTTGGCACAAAGGAAATATCTATACTACAGATGGACAGGTCTTTGGTGGGAAAATAAAATACGATTTGGACAATAATGTAGTTCAGCTTCAAGATCAAACAATAGAAACGTTTACTTCCACAAACGTCACCTATTTTGAGTTTTTTGATGAAGTATATGGTGGCGTACGTAAATTTTACAGTTTACCGTATGCTTTTGAAAATGATTATGCCACCCCGATTTTCTTTGAAGTGCTCACAGAAGGTGAAGAACTTGCTCTGTTGTGCAGAGAATATGTAGCAACTGATTCTAGAGGAATGGGTAACTTTGGAATGATGGGAGGCTATGGCATGAATCCTTATTATGGTCCCCAGTCTATGATGATGGGGCAAAAATTAGCTTTTAATTATTACTTTTTGAAAAATGGTAAGATTGAGCAGTACAGCTTGAAGAAGAAAGATCTGTTTGAAATGTTGCCAGGTCATGATGATCAGATTTCCCTTTTTATGAGGAAAAATCGCTTAGACTATGACAAAAGAGGAGACCTACTTCGCATTACTGCCTATTACAACGAATTGAATCAAAACTAAATGTCCAAGCCTTTAATTCTCGTCTCAAATGACGATGGTATCACATCCAAAGGGATCCGTGTTCTCGTATCTGTGATGAAGAAACTGGGAGATGTGGTGGTAGTAGCACCAGATAGCCCTCAGTCAGGTATGGGGCATGCTATCACGATAGGAGAAACGCTACGTCTAGAAGAGGTTGATATTTTCGATGGTGTAAAAGCTTACAAGTCTAGTGGTACTCCTGCTGATTGTGTCAAATTGGCGAAGCATTATGTGATGAAGGATAGAAGTCCGGATTTGATCGTAAGTGGAATAAACCATGGTTCAAATACATCGATTTCTGTTCTTTATTCTGGGACTATGTCTGCGGCAATTGAAGGAGCAATGGAAGGTTATCCTTCAATTGGTTTTAGCTTATGCGATTTTTCTTCGAAAGCTGAATTTTCACATGTAGAAGAATGGGTAGAGAAAATAACCCGTCAGGTACTAAAAAAAGGGATGACAAAAGGAATTGCATTAAATGTAAACTTTCCACCAAAGCAAAATGAAGCTATCAAAGGGTTGAAAATTTGTCGACAAGCGGAGGCAAAATGGCAGGAGGAGTTTGATGAGCGTTTTGATCCAAATGGCAGAAAATATTTATGGTTAGCTGGTAATTTTGTAAATTTTGATAAAGGTGAGGATAATGATGAATGGGCAATTGCAAATAATTACGTTTCAATCGTTCCTTGCCAATATGATCTAACAGCACATCATGCAATAACTCAAATAAACAAGGAGTGGGATTGGGACGATTTAAAAAAGTAATCCCCGGCTCATTTTTTTAACCATCTATCGCTTTGTTTTTTAATCACTTATTTTTGACTAGTTAAATTGATAAGACTTCGTGAAACGAATTTTACTATTTCTTTTTATACTGAGCACATCTTTTGTCGCTTTGGCACAGGTTCAGGCAATTGATAGCCTGAAGAGTCAACTTGCTACAATAAAGGGTGAGGAAAGGTTGACTGTTTTAAATGACTTATCATTTTACCTGCGTGAAATAGAACAACAAGAGGCTTTTAACTATGCTACGGAAGCTGAGAAACTGGCTCAATCCCTGAACAATACCCTTGAAGAAGCCAAAGCCAAGGAAAATTTAGGATGGATATTCTACCGTAGAGGTCAGTGGCAAAAGTCTTTCAATTACTCCAAGGAAGCATACAAATTGGCTGTTGATGGAAATAATCTAGAAGCAGCAGCTAGAGTATTGAATAGTATGGGAGCGCTATACTATGAACAGCAAAACTATTCTATGGCCATAGTTCAATTCAAAAAGGCCTATGAGATCAGTGATCAAATGGGAGATCTCTATACGATGATTAGAAGTCTTAATAATGTTGCGCTAAACTTCTTAAGGCTTAATGAATTAGACTCTGCTTTAGCTTATACGTCTATAGCTTTTGAAGCGAATAAAAGTGCAGGATCGCCCTATTTGCTTTCTTTTTCAAATCGAATTATAGGAGATGTTTACTTTGCTAGAAATCAACTCGACTCGGCCGAGATGATTTATGAGGAAGCCCTAAAAAATGGAATAGCACAAGGCATCTCCAGTGTACAGGCTAGCTTGTTCTACAGACTTGGAAACACCTATCTACTAAACGGTAAGCAGGAAATGGCCAAGGAGGTACTTCTAAGAGGAATAGATATATCTATGCAAAATGGCCTAATTGATGAACTATCAAAAAGTCATAAATCCTTAGCGGAGTACTACCGGCAAATAGGAGATTATAAAAATGCCTTTGAGCAGCAATCCAAATTCGTCACCTTGAATGACTCCATTGTGAATAAGTCAAGTAGAGACAGGTTGGCGTTGATGCAGGGGATGTTTGAGGATGATTTGGAGCAATCTGAATTAGACTTATTGGTAGCGCAGAATGAGAATCAAGCCACTAGGTTGGCTCTCAACCGTAAAATAATTTTCTTAGTTAGTGCAGGTTCTGTACTGATTTTAGCCCTGTTGGTCTGGTTATTTTATTTGAATAGAAATATCAATAAAAAAAATGCAGACTTGCTTCTTCAAAAACAGCAAATACGAAAGCAGAATGAAGATTTGGAAAACAAGTCAATCCAACTTCAAGAAATTAACCAAACTAAAAACAAACTCTTTTCTATTATCGGGCACGACCTTAGGGGACCAGTAGGTCAAGTGAAATCAATCGTTGACTCTTTGATTGCTGGTTATATTAATCAGGGTGAATTTGATGAGCTGATTCAACATTTAAAAGTGGATGTGGATACGGTTTATTTTACGCTGAACAACACCCTAAAATGGTCGTTGGCTCAAATGGAAGGGTTTAAACTTCAAAAAGTGGATTTTAACCTCTATCAGTTGGTTTGTGATAACATCAAATTGATCGGCCCAAAATTAAGAGATAAATCAATTGAGATAGAATATATATCTCTAATCACGGACTTACAGATTTATGCAGACCGTGATTTGATTGAAGTTGTGATTAGAAATATTTTGAATAATGCAGTAAAATATTCCAAACCTGGCGATACAATTCAGCTTTCAGTAGAAGCAGATAAGGATCTGGTTACTTGGTGTGTAAAAGACCAAGGAATAGGTATGGAAGAAGATCAAATAAACGAATTGCTTTCACCTGATTATGTGATTTCGGATTCTAAACTAGGTACCAAAATGGAAAAAGGATCTGGTTTAGGTCTACAGATTTGCAAGGAATTCATTCGTATGAATGACGGTGAATTATTTATTAATAGCCAGCCAGGTGAAGGCACTCAGGTATATGTGCGACTACCTGCAAGTAAAGTTTTAATCAATAATTAAAAGCTTTTCGCTTGTCAGGAAATCTTCAAGCTGGGCTACTTCAGAAATAATCCCTAATTCTTTCATCATTTTCATCGCTTGATTCAGCTGACTTCTCGATAGTTCCGGTTCAGTAGCCCACGATGTTTGAGTAAACCATTCTTTTACATCATTGACATCTAGCGCATAGTTTATGGCTATGTCTGCAATCGTAGAGGAATTCGTTTGAAGGCTTTTGGATTCTGAATAGACTAAGTCTCTGAGTTTAAATATTACATCTCCAAATTCTGCTATCGCCTTGTTTGTTGCTATGATTGCAAAGCAAGGCCATGGACTTGGAACTTCACCTATCCGCTTCATTTGTTTCGATTCGACCCAAGGTTTGGTCGTGTACTTTTCCCAAAGAAACATTTCAGGCTTCTCCGGAGTCATTTCTGCCAGTGCCCCAGGTAGGTTATTGACAATTTTGAATTGCAGCTTTTCAGCATCCCAGCCCTCACGTTTTGCGAGTACATAGCTCATTAATTGAGACCCTGAACCTACTCGGCTGATGAGAAAATTTGGCTCTGTGATCTCTTCCAAGGAATCTACGGTAGAACCAGCTGAGATGTGAATGCCCCAATTTAAAGGCGATTTGACATGTAATCCTATCATTTTAGATGGGTTGCCTGCCTCGAAATCTTTAAGGAAGCTTTCTGTAAGGACTAGTGCAATATCACATTTATCCTCTCTCAGATCTTTGTTCATCTGTCCAGAACCTCTTGATTCGTCGGTCCACTGTAGTCTAATTCCTTCCTTCTCAAAAGGCTGATTTGCTACGACTTTTTTCCAAGGGAAGTTAAAATGCTCAGGAACTCCGGTGATTCTAAGGGTTTTCATAAGAGAAGATTTTACTCGTGACAAATGTAATAATCAACGGGGAATAGAAATTCCTAGGAGCAGAAAAATACCCTTTTAATCCAGCTATTTAGGGCATTTGAAAGATCACTTTAATCAGAGTGGAAATTGATTTTTTAATTTTCCGGTTTAGAATCCTACATACTGATGATTAAAACTTTTCTAGTCACTTCTTTTTTTGAAATCTACTGTGTTGAAATCGATTGCGCAGAAAGAAATGCTTTTAAGAATGATATTTTAGAATTAGAAGAGGGGAATTATAAGTAAGGGATTTATATCTTTGAACTCTACGTTAGAAATAGGGCCTTTTTTCGGGCGCTTTAACTTGAAATACACAAACCTAATACGATATGAAATTTAAACCTGGAGTAAAATACGGTGAAGAGCTTAGAGACCTTTATGCTTATGCTAAGGAGAATGAGTTTGCTATGCCTGCAGTGAACGTAATTAATACCAACTCGGTAAATGCTGTTCTTGAAACTGCAAAGAAATTAAACTCGCCGGTGATCATTCAATTTTCAAATGGGGGAGCCCAATTTTTTGCTGGTAAGTCGTTGGCAAATGATAAGCAACAAGCTAGTATCGCTGGTGGTATCTCAGGTGCGCATCACGTGCATTTGATGGCTGAAGCTTATGGTGTTCCCGTGATTTTGCATACTGATCATGCTGCAAAGAAGTTGTTGCCTTGGATTGATGGACTTTTGGACGCTGGTAAAGCTTATTACGCAACACACAAGAGACCTCTGTATAGCTCCCATATGTTGGACCTTTCTGAAGAGCCTTTGGAGGAAAACGTAGAGATTTCCTGCAAATACTTCAAAGAATTCGAAAAGCTGGAAATGGCAATCGAAATCGAATTGGGTGTAACCGGTGGTGAGGAAGATGGCGTGGACAATACTGACATTGATTCTTCTAAGCTTTATACTCAGCCTGAAGAAGTAGCCTATGCGTATGAGCACTTGAAAGAAATCGGTGATCTATTCACTATCGCCGCTGCGTTCGGTAACGTACACGGGGTGTATAAGCCAGGAAACGTAAGTTTGAAGCCAATTATCTTGAAGAACTCTCAAGATTTCATCAAAGAGAAGCATGGCTTGACTGGTAAGCCATTAAACTTTGTATTCCACGGTGGTTCTGGATCTACAGTTGAAGAAATCAGAGAAGCAAATAGTTACGGTTCTATCAAAATGAATATCGATACAGATATGCAGTGGGCATTCTGGGAAGGTATTTTGAATAATTACAAAAAGAATGAGGCATATCTTCAAACTCAACTAGGAAATCCTGATGGAGCTGATAGTCCAAACAAGAAGTTTTACGATCCGAGAAACTGGTTGCGCAAAGGCGAAGAGAACTTCGTAAAAAGACTTGAGCTGGCTTTCGATATGCTGAATGCAGTAAATAGAAATTAATACAAACAATAACGAAAAAGTCACTTTTATAAAGTGACTTTTTTTTTCTCCAATCCAAATGAAAAAGCCCGAAATAGCCTCAATTCTTATGGGATTAGCTTTAATGTCTGCCTGTAATCAAAAGCCCACACCTTCTGTCGAAAATTATTGGCCGAAAGCTGGTGTAACCTATGAGATTTTTGTTCAGTCATTCAATGATTCCGACGGAGATGGAATTGGGGATTTAAATGGTGTGACGGAGAAGCTTGACTATATCGCTGAGTTGGGAGCTAATGCAATCTGGTTTATGCCGATTATGCCTTCCCCTAGCTATCATAAATATGATGTGACTGACTACAAAGCTATCCACACTGACTATGGGACAATGGATGACTTTAAGAGGCTGTTGGATGAAGCGCATAAGCGTGATATTAAGATTATAATCGACCTGATTATCAATCATAGCAGCAGTGATCATCTTTGGTTTCAGGAATCTAAAAAAGGAAGGGATAATCCTTATAGAGATTATTATGTATGGGCTCAAAAAGACACAATCGCGGATTTTATAGAGAAAAAGGTCATCACGCTGGATTCCGATAACATCAGACAATGGCATGATCCGGGTTTTGGAGAAGATTTCTATTATGGTTTTTTTAATGGAGGAATGCCTGATTTGAATTTTGACAATCATATGGTTAGAGAGGAGATTTTTGACATAGGAAGATTTTGGCTGGAAGAGGTCGGAGTTGATGGCTTCAGATTGGACGCTGCAAAGCATATTTACCCAGATGAAAGAGCAAGTGATAACCACGAGTTTTGGATAGATTTTAGAGCTGAAATGACTAAAATCAAACCTGATGTTTATTTGGTGGGAGAGGTGTATGATAAAAAAGAAGTTGTAGCTCCATTTCTCCCAGGACTTCCAGCATTATTCAATTTTGATTTTCATTACACATTGATAGAATCATTGAATAAAATGGATGGAATGTTGTTAGTAAAGAAGCAGAAAGATGTTCTTGATTTTTACCAAAGTATTACATCAGATTTTATTGATGCGACGATATCTTCTAATCACGATCAGCCAAGGTTACTCAATGAACTAGGTTCTGATCCTGAAAAATACAAGCAAGCAATAGCAATTCTGATGACCATGCCTGGAGCTCCTTATCTGTATTATGGTGAGGAAATTGGTATGTTGGGATTAAAGCCTGATGAGCAAATCAGAGAACCTTTCCTCTGGGATGTAAAAGAGAAAGATACTGGACGTACTACATGGATAGAACCAAAGTATTCCTTAGATAAAACGGTTACTCCTTTGGCCTTGCAAAAAGATGAGCCAACTAGCTACTTTAATCATTACAAAGAGTTGATTTACCTTAGAAATACCAATCCTGCATTGGCAATTGGCTCACTGGAATTGCCTTCAACTTCTTATCCAAAATCGGTAATGGCTTATTCTAGAAAGCTTTCTAATCAAGAAGTAGTAGTGTTGCATAACCTTGGGAAAAAGAAAATATCAATTAATGCTCCTGAAGGTTTTGATCAAGAACTCTTTTCTCTGGGAGCTGTAGAGGCAGTAGGAGACCAAATTAAATTGGGTAAAAACTCCAGTGTCGTATTTATGAAGTAAACTATACAACCGGTAAGAAATCCTTTTCTTTTGATCAGACTTTCTTGCTAGTTTTCATTTACGTTTACCTCTCCTTCCAATTCTTTCAATTTTGCAATAGCACTTTCAAGCGTAGGTTCTAAAGCAACTACTCTTTTGAAAACTTCAATTGCGCGATCCTTTTGACCATTTTTTGTTAATGCTTCTGCATAACTATTTAATACGCGTGGAGAATAAGGGAAGATCACCGAATTGATTTCATAGGTAAGTAATGCTTGAGGCAGACGGCCTGAAGTTTCGAATAAATAACCAAGGGTATTCAGCTCCTTCTCTTTGCCTACCCGTTGATACACTTCATTGAAATGAGTTTGGACATTTCTGTAGATAGAATCCAAAGGTTCCGAATCAAATAATTCCAGAAGGTAAGTCGCAGCACGGTAATTAGGCTCTGAGGCATAACCAAGCGCGATTTGGGCTAAATCAGTTTCCAAATCATTCACGGGAAATTCCACAATCCGGGAATATTCCTGATCATTTTCCTTGAAGATAAAAGTCGGTACTCGATGGATTAGCATTCCTTTTTCCTCTCCATTTGGACCTTGCTTATACTGCTCTTCTCCGTCATATAAGGCAGTGAATTTGAGTTGGTCTTCACTTAACCCAAGCTCGTTCCAAAGTTTCACGAACTGTGGAACCCAGCGTTTGCTATCTCCGCACCATGTTCCGATAAAAATCTCCACTTCGGTATTCTCCAGACTCTTTTTCCAATCGGTATTTTTTCCCGAAAGTTGGAATAACTTCTCACTCTGCTCATACCATTTTTGAAATGTGGTATCAGTTCTTAAAATATTGAGATCAAATTCTCCAGCAAGGTGCTTTTCCCCCTCAGAATTAAAATAGGTTAAGGGAGTTTGAGCTAGTATCTTATTTGAGCATAAAAGAATAAGAGCAATTAGAAAATGTCGCTTCATTGAAGTGTATTTAAACAGTAGATTAAAATTCAGATTAAGCTAAAACAAAAAGTCCAAGGAATAACCTTGGACTTTTGAATTTCAGAATATTTAAGAATAATTAGGTAGATAAAATCTTTGCAACTCGGAAATCATCTTCATCTACTGATTTGTCATCGACGATTGCTTTTTTGATAGGGGTGTAAACGACCTTGTTATTGATCAGTCCTGCCATCACATCATACTTCCCTTGTAATAAGCCTTCTATTGCTGCTACGCCTAGTTTTGAGGCAAGGAGACGGTCATAAGAGCTCGGCGAACCGCCACGCTGTAAATGACCTAGAATAGTGACTTTGATGTCATAATAAGGAAGATGTTTTGAAACTAGAGCAGCAATTTCTGTTGCACCACCACTTTTTCCTCCTTCAGCTACAATGACAATGTTGGACGCTTTCTTCGCTTTAGTTCTTATCCTCAATTTATCAACCAGGTGCTCTATTGGCATCTTTTTCTCTGGGATCAAAATAGCAGCCGCAGCACTTCCTATACCTGCATTGATTGCAATAAACCCAGCATCTCTTCCCATTACTTCCACAAAGAAAAGTCTATCATGGGAAGTCGCAGTATCACGGATCTTGTCTATGGCTTCAATAGCTGTATTACAAGCCGTGTCAAAGCCAATGGTAGAATCTGTTCCGGAAAGGTCATTGTCAATTGTTCCAGGAAGTCCAATAGCAGGAATGCCAAATTCTTTATAGAATAAATGAGCACCAGTTAAGGAGCCATCTCCTCCAATTACTACCAACGCATCAATGCCGTGGCTTTTTAGATTGTTATACGCTATCTGTCTGCCTTCTGGAGTTCGGAATTCAGCGCTTCGTGCAGATTTCAAGAATGTACCGCCTCTTTCGAGTACATGGGTAATATGCTTTGATTCTAACTTTTTGATGTCATTAGAAATCATACCCTCGTATCCTCGGTAGATTCCATACATTTCTATATCGTAGTAAAATCCTGCTCTTACTACAGCTCGGATTGCAGCATTCATTCCTGGAGAGTCTCCCCCAGAAGTCAAAACGCCAATTTTTTTAATGGTTTTAGGTTCCATTTCTTAGGTTTGTGTAAAGGCCTTAAACATTAGGTCGGCCGAGGCCGGGTTGGTTGCCAAAGGAATATTGTGCACATCACATATCCTCATTAGCATTTGCACATCTGGCTCGTGCGGATGTTTGTCAAGTGGATCTCTAAAGAAAACAACCATTGCAAGCTCTTTCTGAGCAGCCAAAGCGGCAATTTGAGCATCACCCCCATAGGGTCCCGATAGTAATTTTTCAACTTCAAATCCAGCTTTTTCTATATGTGAACCGGTAGTGCCTGTTGCAACCAAATCCACATCTGCCTTCTGCAGTCTTTCGCGGAATCCACTTAAAAAATGAACCATGTCGGCTTTTTTACCATCATGGGCTATGAGAGCGATTTTCATGGAGTATTAATCTAATAGGTTTATGCCAAAGTTAGGAAAAAATATTTCCCTTCCTGACTGACGGATATTATTTAAACGAGACTTAATGTTAACCTGGAATCATACCTTCAAGGTAAAGTAAGAAGGTATATTCTAACGCCATTTCTTTCAGGGAATTAAATCTTCCTGAAGCTCCACCATGTCCAGCATCCATATTGGTATGTAGGAATAGCAACTTAGAGTCAGTTTTCATTTCCCTTAATTTTGCCACCCATTTTGTAGGCTCCCAATACTGCACCTGACTGTCATGTAGTCCTGAAGTGATCAATAAATTAGGATAGTCTTTGGCTTCTACGTTATCATAGGGCGAATATGAAAGCATGTATTCGTAATAATCCTTATTCTTAGGGTTACCCCATTCTTGAAATTCTCCTGTTGTCAAAGGAATACTTTCGTCCAACATGGTAGTCACTACATCTACAAAAGGAACTGCTGCAATCAGGCCATTGAATAAATCAGGTCGCATATTCATCACAGCACCCATCAATAGTCCTCCAGCACTTCCTCCCATGCCATATAAATGAGATGGTGAAGTGTATTTTTGAGATATTAGGTATTCCGCACAGGTGATGTAATCTGTGAATGTGTTTCGCTTTTTGAGCATTTTTCCATCTTCATACCATATTCTTCCGAGGTCTTCTCCGCCACGGATATGTGCGATTGCAAACACAAAGCCTCTATCCAATAAACTTAAACGACTGCTGGAGAAATAAGCATCCATGCTAAAACCATAGGAGCCATAGGAGTAGAGTAAAAGTGGATTTTCTCCCTGAGGAGAGAATTTGTCGATTCTATAAACCAAAGAAATTGGCACCATTACGCCATCATCTGCTTTTGCCCATATTCGAGCAGAAGTGTACTGAGTGCTATCATATCCTCCTATGATTTCTTGTTGCTTCAGCAAAGTTTTCTCCTTGGTCACCATGTGGTAATCAAAGGTGCTGGCTGGAGTTACAAGTGAATTGTAGCCAAATCGCAGAATGGAAGTATCAAACTCTGGATTTGTACTTATCCAGGCGGTGTAGGTTTCATCCTCAAATTCCAGGGAATGACCAGCAGATCCATCCCATGGTTTGATGTTGATTTTGCAAAGTCCTTTTGATCTTTCTTGGACTACCAGAAAATGAGAGAAAATATCAAAGTCTTCTAATAATACTGTGTCCCGATGCTCAATTACATCCTCCCAGTGTTCTACACCAGGGCTTTTGATGGGTGCTTTTACTAGCTTGAAGTTCTGCGCTTCATGATTCGTTCTGATCCAGAAGTGATCCTGATAATGATCTGCAGCATACTCCAAGTATGGAATTCTGGCTTGAAGCAATGTGAATTCTCCGCTGGGATTGGAGGAATCCAAAAACCTCATTTCTGAAGAAATTGTGCTTTCAGAATGGATAAGAATGTATTTTTCAGATTTGGTCTTATGAACTACGCATGAAAACTCCTCATCCTTTTCTTCATAAATCAGGCGGTCCTCAGCAATAGGTGAACCAAGTTTATGTGAATAGATCTGAAAGGATCGAAGTGTGTCAGGATCTTGCTTGGAGTAGAAAAGCGTTTGATTATCTGCAGCCCAGACAAAATTACCAGTAGTAGCAGGAATGTAATCGGGTAGGATGTCTCCGGTTTCAAGGTCCTTGAAATGGATTTCATAGATTCTTCTGCCTACTGCATCAGCGGCAAAAGCTAGGGTATTAAGATTGGGAGTGGCTGCCGTTCCGCCAACTTGATAGTAGGCCTTGCCTTCAGCAAGTGAATTAACGTTCAAGAATACCTCTTCCAGTGCCTCTAAATCTCCTTTTTTACGGCAATATAGAGGGTATTCTCCTCCAGTCTCATATTTCACATACCAGTAATACCCGGATTTGAGGTAAGGAACACTTTCATCATCCTCCTTAACCCGACTTTTCATTTCCTGGAAAAGCTCTTCCTGAAATTTTTCGGTTGATTTCAGGCTTGATTTTAGGTAATCGTTCTCAGCATTTAAATATTCTATAACCTCTGGGTTTTCTCTTTCTCTCATCCAATAATAGTTATCAATGCGCTGATGTCCGTGTGTCTCTAGTAGCTGGGCTATTTTTTTGGCTTTTGGTGCCTGCATTTTTATTGAGTAGTTAAGCTTGCAATGTTAAGGAAAAAAATGGGGTCAGAGTTCGCTTTTTTGTGCAAATATGGGCTACAAACTGCACTTTTTAATCATTAAAATGACTTAGAATTAGTTTATGTCTTGGATTGGTGAATTTTTTTTAAAATATTCCCTATATCATTTAACCATTAACCAAAATCGTATGGGATTTCTTAAAGAGTTTAAAGAGTTTGCTGTCAAAGGCAACGTAGTCGATCTTGCAGTTGCTGTGATTATAGGCGGTGCTTTTGGTAAGATCGTCGCATCATTTGTCAAGGACATCGTAATGCCTCCAATAGGAGTCCTGCTTGGTGGTGTGGAATTTACTGACTTGGCCATCGTGCTGAAAGAGACTAGTGTAGGCCCGGCTGGAGAAGAACTGGGACCAGTTTTGCTGACCTATGGTATCTTCATCCAAAATGTTGTCGATTTCGTAATCATCGCCTTGGTAATCTTTATAGCTGTGAAGGGAATCAATAGTATGAAAAAGAAAGAAGCTGCAGCACCAACTCCGCCACCTCCAGCACTTTCTAAATCTGAGGTATTGCTTGAAGAAATTAGAGATCTACTAAAAAAGTAAACAAATAAAAAAAGCGGCATTAAGCCGCTTTTTTTATTTCTTATCCTCGTCTCTTCGTCTCTGCCAAATATGTCTGGCAAATTCTCTGTTAAGGCCATCCAACTGAATGATTTGATTATAGGTGATCACCCCAGATAGATCTTTCACGAATTTTTCCTCGTCAGTAATCAACTTGCGTTGGATTTCAAATTTTTTGGAAATTCTATTCTTAGCTTCTGTTTCTGACAAATCTAAGTCTCTGGTTCTTCCTAGCTCTGACATTTCTCTAAGACTTTTCTCCCTTGCATCATTGAAGACATTATATATAGGCCAGAATTTTTGTGCTTGTTCAGGTTTCAGATCCAATCTAGTGGTTATAAAAGCTACCCTGGCCGCTTCTAGTTTTTCACGATCATATCTATCATCAGGGCGCTGGGCTTTAGTAGATCCGATTACCAGGAAAAACATAAGTGCGATTACTATAAATTTTTTCATCCGTTTATTTTTTAATTGTCAGAGGGAATCTCTTTGGGTGATTAATTATCCCTCTTCGTGCTGAATTTTGGAATGCCTAAATGAAGTTGCCAGGCTATAATTTTTCAAGATTAATACCAATTTTGATCAGTTTCATCGATATACTCTACTTCATAAATCATTTCTTCCGCAATGATTTGATCTAATATTTCTTCTGGGTTATCGACCATACTGAGTACATCTTCAGCGGTCCAGAATTGACTTTCTATGTAAAGAGAAACTTCTTCATCCATAGAAAAATCTTCTACCTGAGAATTGAAAGTGTTGAATTGCCAAACCCCTAAGCAAACGACAAGGACTGCAGCTGCAGCTGCGTATTTCATCCAGTTGATAGAACTATGAGGGGTGATTCTATCCATTATATTATCTGGAAGGCTATCGAAGTAATTATCGGGTGCCTTGAAATCCTTTATTTTTGGAATTTTTTGCATGGTATAAGTTTAGACTGGGTTGAGGGTCAATAGTTTATTCTAATGTTAAGGAATGTTCAATTTTTTTCACAGCATGATGATAACTGGCTTTTAGGGCGCCTATACTGGTACCTGTGATTTCAGACATTTCCTCGTAGGTAAGTTCCTCTTGGTACTTCAAATGAAATACTAGCCTTTGCTTATCAGGCAGGGTTAGCAATGCTTTTTGGAGTAGGCGTTGTATTTCGTCTCCATCTATATTGCCAGGTTGATCAATATAAGATTCCATTTTCTCTTGATGATCATCAATCGAGAAGAAGTACCTTTTTTTCTTCTTCTCTAAGAAGGTCAAGGATTCATTGGTGGCAATTCTATAAAGCCATGTAAAGAGGCTTGATTGTCCTTGAAACTTGTCGATGTAGTGATGCGCTTTGATGAAGGTGTTTTGGGTGATATCATCAGCATCTTCATGAATCAAAACCATTCTCCTGATCACATGATATACTCGCTTTTGGTAAGCCTGGATTAACTGCCTGAAACCCATGTCCCTTGTTTTGGGATCTTGTATGAGATGGAGGATTTCCTGGTCACCGTTTTTATTCATTAGCCTTTTAGACCTAATTTAAAGAAAAGGGTTTAGTGAGCCAGTAAAAAATCAGGTTTAAGTCTTGGTTTTCAGAGAGAAATATTCTGAAAGATATTGAAATTAAATTTCTAAGATATAATCTAGGATACCGGCATTCTTCCCTTTAGGCCTGGTCACCAAGAGTGGTATACTATCATTGTACTGTATCAATCTTTCGGCCATACTACCGATGAATAGGGCAGTGGCAGCAGTTCTACCTTTAGCTCCTATGATTATCCCATCCGCATCTATTTCTTTAGCTTTTGCTACGATTTCCTCTACCGGATCATCGTTGATGTCTTGAGTATAGACTGGGGTTATTTTATTTCCTTTTGTATCTATTTTCCGGATGAATTTCTTGTAATTTATTTCAGCATGCATTCGCATAATCTGTGTGAATTCATCGTAGGTCTTTCCTGTGTAGTGATAGCCAGATGGTACTGTGAATACGTTCTGACATACAATCTCAAGTCCGCCATGCTTTTCAGCAATCATAATTGCTTCTTCCAATGCATCTTTTGAATAATCAGAGAAATCACTTGGAACGAGCAGGCGCTTCATTTTAGTTTTAGACCCTTCAGGTACAATTAACAGAGAGCAACTTGCTCTTCTTGCTAATCTTGTGGATGCAACTCCAGTTCCAGGTAAATGCACTTTTCTCCCGATTAGGATCATGTCCGCTGATTTTTCCTCAGCCAGTTTCAGGATTTTTTTAGAAAGCGAACCCTCTTTTACTATGTAGTTCAGAGATATGCCTTTGGGGTGATTGAAATGCTCCTTCACCATTGATTCCATAGCTTCCTGCCTCTCATTGATCATATTCTCGATCAAATTTGGGAACTCCTCAAGTACCTCCTTAGGAATACTGAGGTTTTTAATCACATTTACGAAGTAGATTTTTTTGGTTTGGTTCACCTGAGCAATAAAAGCTGCATGCTGAATCAAGGTTTGATCCAGAGAGGTTTGATCCAGGCAAACGACCATTTTTTTAATCAAATACATAAAGCGCCAAAGGTTTTAGAAATGCAAATTTAACAGTATTACGAGTAAATCTTTAAGATATCTGTAAAATATAATTTTGAAATATCCTGATATTCATCTTATTGCAACTATATGAGGTTAAAGTTGGGAGAAAAACTGAAATAATATTCGGAACTATTGGGTTGAGACCCAAGGGTTTTGAATATGATACTACTACATATTCGGAATCATCCTCCAGATTTGCCAACCTGCCGTGTAATAAATCGTATATTTGCACTGTCCGGATCGCCGACATGTTCAAACTTCACAAATTACAAATTTACCGAGTGAAGCCCTTCCCAAAAGCAGGCCTCACCCTGATCCCGATCTATCGGGAAGGGGCCTCGATTCGAAAGAGTCAGGATAACAGTGGAAGTTTGCGGTTAACAGGCAGCTCAAATCTTGTCAAGTAGGAGGTTTGCAACACTCTAAGATCCGGACTTTTTTATTTTATTTTTTACCCATTCCCACTCTTCATTTCCAACTCCTAATAATCTTGACCAAAACAGATAAAGGCTAAGAACCAATAAACTAGTAACTACGATGTTTGGAATCGGAGAAAGAGAAAATGAATTGAAGTACCCAGGACCAAAAGCTGTTACTCCAACGAAAATTATTTTTAATGTGTCTCTGGAGAAAGGGTCAAAACCTAATCTGATTTTTAAGAATAAATATTTCACAAAATTGAACAGAAACATCACTGCAACTGATGCCAAGGCAGCTCCTTCTATTCCATAGATGGGAATAAGAAGGTAATTCAACCCTACGATGAGTACACTCATACCAATTGTAGCAATCAAATTGAATCTGTAATGCTTGGAAAAAACCAGGATTTCACTGTTTACGGAGAATACAACATCAAATAATTTCCCCAAACCAATCAGAACTACTACATGCTTACCCGCTTCGTAGATTTCCCGATTTGGAATAAAATAATATACAGCATCCAAATTGGCGCATATTCCAACGAATAGGAGTAAGCAGATGTAAAGTTGACGGTTTGAAATTTGCTTATACAGGGCATTTATTTCTTCAAGATTTCCTTTGGCAAAATGGTCTGCTATCACAGGCATAACCACCTGAGAAATCGCTCGTCTAGGTAGTTCTATTACCAAAGCCATGCTAAAGGCAATGGTATAAATTGCATTTGCTTCAAGGCTGATCATGGAGCTCACCATGATGCTATCAATCTTCATTATCAACGTGGAAGCTGCAGTAGCCAAGAAAGTAATGAGGCTAAACTGAAGGAAGGAGGTTCGAAAACCTTTCGGAAAGGAGTTCCAACGGAAATCAAATTTTAAAACTCCCAGCCAAAGTAAATAGATTAATACTCCCAAAAAGGCTAACCCATAGACTAGCACTAGTCCTTGCATTACTTGTTGGAAGCTGATCCATTTAAGCAAATATGCTCCTACTAAAATCCCTGTCAAAAGACGTAGAAACACCTCTCTAACGAGTGTGGGTACTGCCACTTTTACAAAAGATCGACTGTAAGCATCCAGTATGCTACTCAAAAGGGCAAATAGAGTAATAAGAAGTATGACACCGAAAAAGTCTATTACTTCGGGAGAGTTAACCGCAAAAAGGTTGATGATTTGGGTTCTGAATCCTAGAAATATGGCGCTAACCACTGCAAATCCGGCCATCGAAAAGACTAAACCATAACTGAGAAAAGCCGATTGATTTGATTTAAGTTGAGGGAAAAAGCGTGTGATTCCATGCCCAACGCCCAGCTGGGCAAAGGGAACAAAGAGTAAACCTATGTCTTGGATTGTTCGAAATGTACCTAACTCAGATGCGTCCAAGGCATAAGGATAAAGCCAAAGAACATTGACATAACCTATGACTACTCCCAGGTAAGAAAAAATGGTGGTTTGAATACTCTGCTTGGCTACTTTGCCCATGAGCTTAAAAGTATCAAAAAACTGGCATTAAGAAATTATTTGATTTAAAAATCAGGGCTTAGCGCACTTATCACATCCAGCTTCAGTTTTTGATTTGAAGAAATACTTCTTTACCAAAAATGCCAAAGCTGCTATAACTATTACTCCAATTACTATTTCCTGCCACATGTTAAGATAGAATTTGATAGACAAGTAAGGCCGAAAAATAGGCCAATACTGTCATGTATGCTGTTTGTATCAACGGCCATTTCCAACCTTTAGTTTCCCGATACACTACAGCAACAGTACTCATACACTGCATCGCAAAAGCATAGAAAACCATCAGCGAAAATGCAGTAGCTTTATTGTAGACCTTATCGCCGGTAGACGGGTTTATTTGCTGATTTAGCTTTTGTCTGATGGTAAGTTCATCCTCGGTATCAGCACCTATACTATAAATAGTAGCAATTGTGGACACAAAAACCTCACGCGCAGCAAAAGAAGCAATCAATGCAATTCCAATTTTCCAATCGTAACCTAACGGTCGAATCACTGGTTCAATTGTTCTCCCCATAATTCCGATGAATGAGTTTTCAAGAAGAAGAGAAGAAGTTTCATTTTCTATTGCTGGAATCTCTTCAGGTGAAGCTTGGGAGAGCTTAACTTCACTTTCAGCTCTGATGGCATCCATTCTATCTGGCGGTCCATAGGATGCCAAAACCCAAAGTATCACAGAAATAGCCAAGATTACTTTACCAGCTTCAAATACAAAAGTCTTGGACTTATTGTACATAGTCATCAAGACGTCTAACCAGCGAGGGGCACGATAGGTAGGAAGCTCGACCATCAAAAAGCTTTTCTCCTCAGTTTTAAGAATGTTTTTCAGGAGCAATGCGGTAAACAATACCCCAAGCACTCCTAGTAAATAAAGGGAAAGTAATGCTAAAGCTTGAAGATTCACAAAACCTAAAACAAGCTCATTTGGTACTACCAATCCTATTAGAATCACATAAACTGGCAGTCTAGCAGAGCAACTCATTAGAGGAGTCACCATAATGGTGATGATTTTCTCTTTCCAATTTCCAATATTTCTTGCTGCCATTACACCGGGAATGGCACATGCTACACCCGATACTAAGGGAACTATACTTTTGCCATGAAGTCCAAATGGGCGCATCCATCGATCCATTAAAAACACCACTCTGGACATGTATCCGGTATCTTCCAAAATCGCAAGAAAACCAAAAAGCATCGCTATCTGAGGGATAAATATCACTACACCTCCAATGCCAGGGATAATTCCTTCTGTGATTAAACTTGAAAGCGGACCTGAGGGAAGTAAGTTGGATACGGAACCTGCAAGCTCAGCAAAGAACCCATCAATTAGATCCATGGGTACAGAAGCCCAGGCAAAAATCGCCTGAAAAATAATTAACAGAATGCCTCCAAATATGAGATATCCAAAGACTGGGTGAAGTAATATTTTATCGATACCAGACTCCTTCTTTACATCAGGGGTCTTAACTACTGCTTTTTCAACTATTGAAGTGATAATTCTGTACCGAATCTTAGTCTCCTCTAACTGTGCTTTTTCAAGATCAAAGTTGTTTTCTTCAAGTTTTGCCTTGATCCAACTTCGACTTTCGAGGGAAATGGTTTTGTCTTTTTCTCCAAAACGAAGCATTTGATATGCCTGATAGGAGTTTGTGAATTCAAATTTCTCTTTTACCTCATTCAGTAGGGTTCCAGAAACTACCTCTTCTATAGTTATAAAAGATGATTTTTTACTGAAGTTTTGTTGATGAATTAACTCACGAATTTGATCCAGGCCTTTTTCACCTCTAGCATCGGTGCTCAAAATTGGAACTCCGAGAGCTTTGAAAATCTCAAAGGTTTTGATTGCAATATTTTTTCTCGTGGCAATATCAGCCATGTTCAGTACCAAGGCAAGATTTAAACCCAAATCGATTAATTGAGTTGCCAAAAATAGACCTCTGGACAACTGGCAGGAATCAATGACCATTAACACGAAGTCGGGCTTTTCATCTTCGCTCAGCTGGTTCAGTACACGATGAGCAATGATTTCGTCTTCTGAGTTTGGGTAAAGACTGTAAGTGCCAGGAAGGTCAATGATCTCATAATTTGACCCATGGTACTCCATCGACCCAGTCCTTTTATCTACAGTCACTCCAGGATAATTACCAATTTTTTGATTCAGTCCTGTGAGTTGATTGAAAATAGTTGATTTACCAACGTTCGGATTCCCGATGATGGCGATTTTTGGTGATTTGACTTGGGAAGGAATGGTAGACTCAGGCATGAAATTCAGAGCAATTGTACTTCAATGAGTGAAGCTTCGGTTTTTCTTAGGGCAAGTATTGTTTCATCAAGCTTGAATGCCATTGGTCCTCCCATTGGAGCGGAATGATGCAGGGTGATCGTTTTTCCAGGCAAAAACCCGAGTTCCATCAAGTTGATTTTCAACGGAGAATCTAAGATTTCTTGAATAATTGCCGCCCGGGTGACAGGTATAGAATCAGCTGTTATTAACATAGTATTACCTCGGCCTTTTGAACCGATTGCAAAAATAGAATTATTTGGAATGAATCTAAAGAAAAATAAAGAAGATTTTTGTCATGTTTTTGAATCTTGGGCTTTTGGATAAAGAAAATTCGGTAACGATAGCTACTGCTCAAAATAGAGTTTTAAGAGAAATAGTAATACCTGCTTCGCTATAAGAGTTCTGATTTTGATTATTGGCTACACCTTATTTCTTAGTATTTGTTCGATCTATAGAATTGGTAAAAAATACTAAAATTTGTATCGTAATTGGTAGGTTTTCAATGAGATAGATTGGATAGTTTTAGGGATTAATTGGATTTATTTTTAAATTCATCCTGCTCTTTTAATTTTTAATTGTTTGGTGTTGATTTTTACGTGGTAGCAGTAGGAAACAGTTTTTATCATGAGAGGGCTTCACAAGTCTAAACACTTTTTACCATGGAAAAAGACCTGATTCAGTCCCTACTTACAGAGGTTTTTAGTCAATTACAGGCTAGCGACTCCAAAGAAAAAAAATCGATTACTGAAGGAATTCCAATTTTAGCGAAAGCCTTGCAACATCAGTCTCTAGCAGATATTCAATCGGAAAAATTAACTGTTCAATCTGCGGATTTTTTCTTCCAGGACAGACTTTCAAAGCCTGATAAAATTAAGATTGAAGAAATTTCCAAAGAAGTTACCAGACAAAAAGTAGCTGCTGAGCCAGAGACTAAAGTATTTGTTCGTGAGGTTCCTATTAGGACTAGTCAAGTGAAAAAGAGTGTGCCAGCATGGGCGGTTGGAGCAAAGGTTAATAAAACAATAGGACCAATTACGAGAGTAGATGGCTTGCAGGTTTTCGTGGATGTTTACAGAGTAGAAAAGCTGATAGCACTGCGCAAACAAGGGACCAATGAACCTTTGATATTTTTCAAAGCAAAATTCACCAAACCTAAAGTACAGCCAGTAAATAGTCAACCAGTTGAGGTAACCGAGAATTTTACATTAGTAGCAGGTAGTGTGTGGGTTAAAGCAAAAATGTTTGCTTCGAATGCACCAGCAGATCGGTATTTTGGACTAAAAATAAAGGCCGGGACAATTTCACTTACAGCGAAACCTGTGCTTAATGGAAATAATCTACTCTTGGCCGTGAACACTCAAGTATCGGTAAATCTAGAGCTTGATTCACCTACTATAAAAGGAAGCAAGAGCACGAAGAGGTATGGGAAAGACGCAGCTGAGATGTCACTTCAATGCCCAGATGCTATTCAATTCAAGTTTACCGGCTCAGGTACAGGTCAGTTAGTTGGTGCAGGAAATGCTCAATGGAATGTGTATGGTAATTCAAATTCTTTCAGCTATCAGAACAAAGCAGCTACGTATAATACTCAACTCAGTCGATTCTGTATTCCATTTGTACCGGATTCAAAAGGCAAAGTTTTTTCTCCCAAGAAAACACAAGGGAATTGGGTTGAGCTATCTGGAGAAGCCAATGTGAAATCTAGCTGTTGGGCCATACCTGCAGCTTCTCTGGATATAAATGCGCCTTTGGAGGTATCTGGTATTGGAGGGATGATGGAAGAATGGGAGCCAGGCATTCTATTTAACTGGAAGAATATTGGAGTTCAGAAAATCAGCTTAAATGAAAGCCTGTTTTTGGTAGAAGAAGGAAGGATTGCTATCACTTCACTGGTTGCAAATGGATCAGGAGGATCGATGCAAGTTGATCATTGGAAAGATGAACTCAATCCATATGGGACCTCCATTGATATCGCTTTTCCTTCGAAAACAACTTTTTTGTATAACTGTCTGGCTGAGGGAACGGAGCTGATTTTTTCTACCTGCAATACATCGGTTAATGTTGATAGACCAAAGCAAGTAAACGGACATGCAGTTGCTATTAAGACAAAGGATTCTGCATTGATTTTAGCTGGAAATGATACCTCAAATTTACTTTTACTATTGGATGATAATATACTGTGGGATAATAAATTACCATTTGATAAAGTACCGGATTTTAAATCAATTGCTTTAGCCCTAGAAAATGCATTATTCACTGTGTCTCCTGTAAATGGATGCATGGTTTTTGGCAAATGCAATGATGAGTGGACAAGAATTGTAGAAAGCCAAACCTACTTAGTATTTGGTATGCTGGCCTACCTCCCTACATTACCTGATCCATATTTGGCGAATATTGGGGCTTTAAGTAGATCCTTCAATCGGAAAAGTGCCAATTTAGACAATATTAAAAATTGGTTGGTTTGTAGAATTATACAAAAGCCAATTCCTGAGAAAGATGACGAGGTAACTGTTTCTTTCCACTTTGGGCAGGCGCTAACTAGCGCAGCTTCTAGTCCTTCAAATGATGCTGTGGCGGGAGTAGTAATGAATGCAGTTGGAGATTTTGAGTCTGAGAAGGTAGTTTATAGAATAAATAGCGAATCAGGTGCACCAAGAAGTGCTGCGACTAAGCGAAATACCCCCGACTTTGAAGCCGAGTATAATAAGCAAGTATCAGGTTTCTCTCGGGATTTTTTCACATTACTCGATGTAAGTTCAAATGCAAATCAAGTGGGGGTAAGTCTAGGTACTAATGTGAGAGCAGTATCTCAACGACAAGTAACTGGAGTGGCAACCCACAAAACGGAAACTGAGGCAGCTGTTGCCCCACAAGATGGGCAACTAATTTCCGTTGAGGGAATGCAGGTTAAAGTTCCTGGGTATTTGGCTAGAGTATTTCTTTTACCTCAGGTAGCCTGGGAGCCTGTGTTGAATTTGACAACACCTCCTGATCCACCACAACCGATGGATCCACCTGCAGGATATAATTATTACCTCAATGATGGTGGCCCTACACGACTTATCAATACAAGTAATTTAAGTGTTACTCTATCTCCTATACCATTAACTGCTTTTATACTAGATCAGTATAAGCAAAGGAAGATTGATCTTTTGGCTCAATTTACTTTGCCATTTGGTTTGAAAGCCGTAGCTCAACTCACTCAAAAAAGTCCATACCAAGATTTGCTGCCACGGCTGGAAGGCGTCAACCCAAATTTCCCAGATAGTTTACAAGGAGGGATACAAATTCGAGCGATAGGTGGTGATGCTGGCAAAAAGCCTCCTTTGGAAAAAGACTTGCCGATGTTTGATGGTTTTACTTTTCAGTTGAATAACGTCCTTTCTGCTTACGGAACATACACCAATACCAGTACACTAGGTGACTCAGTAACAACTATTTTCAACACTGAATTTTCCACCGAAAATGGTGATCCGAAGGGAGTTCCGGTATCGACGATAGATTTTTCGGGCTATGGAGCTAGTATGTTTAGTAATTGGTTAAGTCCTTCTGCGGCCATTGCCAGTACGAGCCAAGCACGATTTGATGTTATGCTAGGCAGGACTGGCCATGAAGTGATTCAAGTGAAAAGTTTGGTATATCCTTGGGGAATACGGGTAGTTCGAACGATTACGCTATTTCGTACAAGTTCTGGATTTGTCTATCGTGTGGATAGTGGATGGCAACCGGAGACCGATGGTAAGTTTGATTTTGGTTATGATTTCGTAAGGAATGGCAGCCTGGTACACGAAGATCCCTATGAAATCCATCCTGGCACACTACGAGGTTTGTTCAACATAAGAAATATTGAAGAAGATGCGAGCATAGCTGATTTTGAACGAACTGATTTTATAAAAAAGGATGAGACCTACATAGATATCTTGGGCGTAGAACAGACTTGGGATCAGAATACTGCAAAAGAATTACCCATTATCTGTCGTCCAGTTTGGTTTGACGCAGATGTGGAGCTGGAAAACTTAGTGCAAGGGCATACTAAAAACCGAACTCCTTCCAAAAAGATTTTAGGATATGTACAATTAGCCCCAACAGGTGTTCCGCTGAGTCCTAAGCGCTTTAAAGAGTTATTAGATTTGCAGGGAGGAATAATCGGTGGGGATATTAACTGTGTCATGAATGTTAATAAATCTGATCAGCAGATGCGGATTTCGCGATTTGATTTTTCTCATTCTACAAGCCCATCGAATACAGACCCAATTTTTGTGGCCGCTTCAAGAGGTAGCTTAATCTTGCCTAAAACTGGTAGTTGGACTGTGGTTCAGCATAAAGTGAGTTCTGGTGATGTTACACCTTTGCCTCCACATATTCCTGTTCCATTGATTAGAGCAGGGAAGTGGGTTAAAGACATCGTGGTGAAACCTCTTGATGTCAATACGAAGTTGTTGAGATTGGCAAGTCCATCAGAGTTATTACGAAATCCTGACTCCAGCACAATCAACTTCGGAATACTCCAAACTACTGCTTCTCAGAAAGCCCTTGTGTTGACTCCTTCCTTCGAAAATGGAACAAAAAAACTTCTAAGTAAAACTCCGATGCTTTATGCTGATGCTTATCGGTTAATGGCAGGTAGCGGAATTTTTCCTAATTCTGGTAATGCAATTAATGAATTTGGAAAAGCGGCAGTACTATTCAGTGGCGCATTAGCTGGTGTTGGGGCAGCTGCAAGTATTTTCAGAGAGAATGGCTTACAGGATGGTGGAGTTAAGGTTTTGGAAATGCTGAAAATTGAGCTTCAAAAAGAAGGAGAATCGATAGTAGATCAGGGGTTTGAGCTTTTGTCTACTGGAGCTAATGACATCATAAAGAAGGCGGTAGCTTTTGATCTTCCTCCAACTCAAGTGTTTTTGGTGAAAATGGAAGCACTGAAGATTTATATCGATTATCAAACGGGTAAGAAGGAAGATAATCCAAATACCTATGTAGATAGCAAGCTGAATTTTGATATTAAAGCAGTAGTAGACGATACTGCCAAAGCATGGAAGAGCAGACTGAACAATGTCGCTATGGTGGTTGATTTGGGGGAATTTACACGCTTAATGACTATTAAAGGAAATTTTGATGCGCAGAAGGGTAAAGAGTCAGGATATGAGGGTTTTAAGGATGATGATTTCCCGAATCTAGGATTGCCAACTCCAGAGATTGAGTTCAGCGACGAGCTCCAGCCCGTGATTGATATTTTACAATTATTAGCATCCCTGAGCACGGGAGATTATGGTGCTGTCATGCAAAAAGGTCTCAAAATAGCGATGAGCAATGCGGGTGAGATTTGGGAATATAAATTTGAAGCATCTAAAGAAATTCCTCTGGTACGATTTCCACCACAAGAGGATTTGTATAACTCTCCACAAACACCACTCAAATTAGAAGCAGGCTTAGCGTTAGGTGTTTATTTCAATGCTGCTCTCAAAGTAACCACAGATCCTAAACAACTTTTACCGACAGCTGGCGCATTCATCGAATTCCGTGGTGGGCTTGAAGTGATGTGTGTTACCGTAGGGGGAGCAACGATTTTCGCTATCGGCGAAGTCCAATTAAAAGTAGCTTGCGATACTAAGATTGGTCCAAGTCTGACAATGAAGCTTGGTTTTGGAGCGACAATAGCTGTTGGGTTACCTGTGGTAGGGAATGTGTCCGTCACCTACATGGTTGGATGCGAAATGTACGCTAGTGCGGATCTGATCAGTGTCACTGCCTTTATGCTATTCAGAGGTAAAGCAAGCTTAGTTGGCGGTTTGGTCTCAGTGACTATTTATATCGAAGCCAGTGGTACTGTCACCAGACTCATTCCTGAAAAGCGAACAGAATGCACTGCTTCAGTGACTTTTGGACTTGAGATCAGTATATGTTTTATCATCAATATTGATTTTGAAGAGACTTGGCAGGAAAGCAGACAGATCGCTTGATACTTATTTTTAACTAGACCTTTTTGAACATGGAACTTAAAAAACTTCTTTCGGTAATGGCACTTCCTCAGCACTTTGATGGGGAGAATTTGTCTGTAAATATTTTAGTAGTACCAACCAATACGGATCCATTTATTAATTGGAATACTGCTCCCGCTAGCCCGAATTCTGTGCCTGGGTTTGCTAATTTTCAGCCTCAATTCAGTCTGGGGATAGTAAGAGGGACTGATGACTTTCCTATCTCAAATCCATTAAATCCAGATCGAATGCCGGTGCTAGTGCCAGTCACCGTCACAGAAGCGACAAAAAAAGCAACTTTACTGGAAAAAGTATCGAAGAGTTTTAAGCTTACCATTGGAAACGCTAACGATAAACTTCCGCCAGTGGTAGATGTTGCAAAGAGCGTGAAAAAGTATCTGCCTGAGACCTATAGGAAAAGCTTCAATTTTACCCAGCCTCGACATCCGAATGCAGTCACAGACGATAGCTATGAATGTGCCGTAAGAGATAAACTGCCTCTCCAGCCAGTTGCTCCTGTAGATAAGATAAGTTGGGGAAAGATTTTCGCCCAAATTCTCAAGCAACCTTTATTGGCAGAAGCTTGCGGAATGGTGTATAAGGTAACTATCCGGATAGAAGCATCATGGTTTGAAGATGGAGGCTTCCTATATGCAGATATTGTAAATGATCCATATGCTTCAGTTCAAAATCAATTATTAGAAGACTCAGAAGGGCCATTAATAAAACGATACGCTGCCAGAATTCCAGCTTTGGTGCCGGGCACCGAACGTCCAGTTTTTGCGGCAGTGACTTTCCCTGTAGTGCACAAGAAAAACACTGACCCGATGCCGGTTATTCCATTTGGGCCTTGGGATGAAGTTTTTCAGGAGGCACGATTATATGATGATGGTTTTGCGAAAATAGTCCATGCTAATCAGCCCAAAAGTGGAAATCTCATAAAGGAAAAAAGAGATGGTTTTCATCCTCAAACTGAGGCAGGAATTAGATTAGGATGGGATGATGAACAGATATTACTGTGGTACATCAGACAGCTGACAGAAAATACGGATGTTCAAGCTGCAGGTTCCGGGTTAAGACTAGATGCTCCTTTGGGTGTGATGGGTTATCATATTGACGTGAAAGAAGCAGAAGAAGGTAGTGTATGGGAAAGTCTAAATGAAGTTGAGATCAATCCAGAAAGTAATTTGGGGAAGGAATTGGCTATATCAACTACCGAACTTCCTTACCAAGTTTATCCTACCAAGCTTACAGGAAAGAATGCCAGCAATTTTTGGTTGCCTATGTATTATGCACATTGGGTTGGCAAAAGCATGGTGACTGAAGATCTTGATGCGCTTTTGATTTATAAAAATGATCAGGAAAATGGAGCTATTTTGAAAGGGAGCCAAGAGAAAAAAGTTGACCCTAATTCCACTTTGATCCCTGCTCCAATTGATACTGTGCTGCGATATGGCCAAAGCTATGATTTTAGAATACGCTTAACTGACATTAGTGGAGGCGGGCCAAGGGTGGATAAGATACCTCTGAACAGTGCGCCTAATCCTGTGACAAATGTCGCCTTCAAACGTTATGTGATTCCCGGTATGCTTAGGATTGACATGCCTAAGCAGCTTCTTCATCAGACTGGAGAATATTTTAACTCCACAGATCCCGCAGAAACATCCTTCTCTTCCAATCCTACGATTTCCCTTCATAGACCATTGTTGGAATATCCAGCGGTAGTTTTTACTCAAAAATATCAGAAGGCAGGTCGGGATCCCATCGAAGAACTGAAGAATGTGGCTGCTCAGAACGAAGTTTTGAAACCAGCTTTAGCAGATCCAGATGTGACTGAAGTATATATCCGGGTAGAGGTCAAATCACTAAGAATGGATAATGCCTTAAGTCAGAATGGTTCTGACGGCTACATCACTTTGTATCAAACCAAACGATTGTTCCCATCAGATTTTGATGCAAGACTGGATATTCCTGTTGAATTTATCGATGTTCCTGTTTTGAATCTCGGAGAAGAAGCCAATCCATTTTTCGTAGATAACTTGAAAAATTCAGATTTGGATGAAATGACCCAATTAATACTTCCTACAGGTAGAAATATTAGAGTGACACTCCGAGGTCTAGCCAGCAGTGAGGAAGATCCAGATGAGTATTTTGGATCTATTGATTCTGACGTTGAGAGTGATAGTAGGTATGGTAAAGTGACACAACTGACTTTTTATAAGGAGCCCTCACAAGAAGGTCAATTACTATTTCCTTTCGGGAATGTGCCTGAATTGCAGGGGATTTTTCTTCGCCCAGAGCGTGTGCCAACGATTAAAAAGAATCTTTTTTCACATCTATTGAAAAGAGTAACAGAAACTGGAGAAGCAGATATTGTAAACAGGTTGGCTGATGCCCTAGGCTGTAAAGCCAAAGGTATGACCATACTGGCTCCGAAAGGGGAAAGAATAGCATTTGGTTGTAGCTCTCGAATTCAGCATTCTTTAGCTCCGGATGGGAGTAGCGTGACTTTCGCCTCTAAAGCAGAATTGCAAGGGCACTGGATTGGCGGGATAAGCTATAAAATGCAAAGAGACTGGACTTGGGATTGCTTGGAAAATGATGCCTTCCAAATCAGTAAGAGATACAAATTCAGAAAGGACCTGGAAAGCGAATGGAGAAACCTGAAAAATGCTGGAGAAATAGAACTTAAGCATACCGTTTCTTTTGAAGCACTACAAGAAGATCGATTTGGGGAAATAAATAGAGGATATACCCGACTGGTATTTATAGACGCAATAGAACCCAAAAACGACCTTAAAAGAGATGGGGTTGAACTTCGATTTCCGGATGAAATCTGGGTTAATTATACAATTATACCAAAGTTCAAACCTAAACATGTCAGTGTCCCTGAAAAGAAAATTGAAGAATTAGTTTTGCCAACAGTCCTTGCACCATCGCAAATGCCTAAAATGAAAAGTGTGGGTCTGGCATTTTCTCCCTATGATAGATCTGATGATTATAGTTCCACTGAGGTGCGAAGAAGACATTTGTGGATTGAGTTTGAGGAGCCGGTAGAGAATCCCGATGACTTATACTTCTGTAGGATGCTGGCAAATGCACCTGATCAGTTGATTTCTAATAATTCTGCCGAGCAGTTATTAGCGCCTGAAGAAAGTCCATTGAATCTTGATCCTGAACTGACAAGAATAATTACTCCTGGTCAGGGCGATGATATGGCGGCAATAGGAGCCATGCAGCAAATGACTAAATCGTTGGATAGTGAGCGGCATTTTATACTGCCGCTACCACCCGGTATGCATGCAGAGAGCCCTGAGCTTTTTGGGTTTTTTACCTATGAATTTAGAGTTGGACATGCACATTTTGATGGTGAAACAAATAATCTTTGGTCCACGGCTCAAGGTAGGTTTGGGAGAGCACTTAGAGTAACAGGTATTCAGCATCCTGCTCCTAATTTACTGTGTACATTGAATAGAGGAAAGCAGCAAATGTATGTCACTGCGCCGTTTGCAAAGGCAGTAATGAATGGCAAAAATGTCACTTCAAAACCACCTAGAACAAGTCTTTGGGCGGTGTTATATGCTCAAGTGTACCAAGCCGACGGACTAGATTTTAGGAATATATTATTGGGAGAACAGGAAATGCAAATCGGGATAAAAATTGTAGATGACAAAGAAGAGTCTGAGCAATTTAAAGATTTGGTGAAAATAGCTTCTGCTCCAAATAAGGTTCCTACGAATGTTAGCTCTTCTTATGTTCAAAATGAAGCATTAATTCTTCAAGGTCATTTGGTAGCTAATCTAAAGGAACTTCATCCAGTAGGCACGGCTAAATTTTCTTCTGAGGAAATTGCAAGTAGATTGAAAATGTTCGGTTTACCGGAAGATAGTCCGCTCAGCGTTTTGGTAGTCGAGGTTTTTGGTAACATTACAAATATTTTTGATCACTTCGAACAATTCCAACAGGTAAAAGACAGTCCAATATTGGAGAAAATTTTAGAGAAAGTTGACAAAGATAAAATCCCACCTACCAACACACCCGAAGAAATGCGTCCATTGAGTAGAGGATTAGGACATTTTAGAATTTTGAGAACATCTCCTCTCACTAAGGTTCCATTTGTCTGCTGCCCCACATGTGAATAGTTGACTGATAAATAATTAGTATAAATACCTCTCATGTCAATTGGGAGGTATTTTTTTTGAACTATCTTGATCGAGAAATTGTGATATTAATCACTTAGCCAAAAACGATAGATTTTTAAATTTGCCATCTTTTTAAAATGATATGACAACGGAAGAACTCAAAGAAGCACTACCTAATTTTACTGACCCTGCATTGCTAGAGCAACTATTGGATAAGGGGCAGATGATGGAATTAAAGGCTGGGAAAGTTCTAATGGAGCCTGGTCAGTTCATTAAAATGGTTCCAATCGTGCTGGAAGGGTCAATAAAAATTTCCAGGATGGATGAAGAAGGAAGAGAGTTGTTTCTTTACTTTTTAGATGCAGGTGAAACTTGCGCTTTATCTCTGACATGCTGCTCTGCCTCAAAAGCCAGTGAAATTAAAGCAGTTGTCGAGGAAGATGCTACCATAATAGCTATACCAATTACCGCCATTGATCAGTTTTCGAATGATTTCAAGCAATGGAAAGATTTCGTTTCAAACACATACCAGAACCGTTTTCAGGAAATGCTGGTCGCCTTGGATGCTGTAGCGTTCAAACGAATGGATGAGCGATTAATGGGGTATATCGTGAAAAAAATGAAACAGCTTAAAACCAATGAGCTTCATACTACCCATCAAGAAATAGCTAATGAGCTAACTACTTCGAGGGAAGTTGTTTCCCGACTTTTGAAGCAATTAGAGAAAAAGAAATGGATAGAATTGGGTAGAAATGTGATCTACATCCGTGATGACTTTGAGGAGTTGATCAGTAAGTGATCAAGTCATTACGAGAAGTGGGACTTTTGAATGGAATACCATTTGAATAGTTTGGCTCCTAGTTAAGACCTGCTCCCAGAGGTTTTTATGTTGGTGGCACATCACAAGGATGACATTTTCATTTTCTTCCAAAAACTGGTCTAATCCTTCTATGGGTGTTTTAGCATAAAAAGTGTGGATTTTAGCTGCTAAGCCTGGGTATTGAGTGCCGATTAAATTTTCCAACTTTTTTATTCCTGGGTCTTCCTCGAAATCATTGGAGGTTTGTACATGGACGAATTCTATTCCGCGTTCCCATCTTTTACTCATGTTTATAACCCAGTCAATGAATTTTTCCTCATGACTAGCAAATTCTAACGCCAGAGCTACCTTTCGAATATCCGCTGCAATTGATTCTGCAGGAACAACTAATACAGGGACTGAGGATTCTTTAATCAGGTTGACTGTAGTGCTCCCGATGAGAGCAAGTTTAATTCCACTGGCACCTTGAGTGCCCATTACAACCAAAGTAGCATCTAGTTCTCTCGCAATTCTAGCTATTGAAATAGAAGCAGTTCCTTCTTTGATGATGGTCTTAAAAATCAGGTTTGAATCCTTATATTTTTCTAAAGTCTTTTGCATCAAAGTTTCTGCGTCACGATGCATGCTTTCCATAGCAATAGAGGCTTGGGATGCAAAGTCAAAAACAGCCTCTATGACATGCACGAGTATTATTTCACCATCTTTTTTCCCAGCAAGTGCTATAGCAAATTCCAATGCACTAATAGAATTATCTGAAAAATCTATCGGAAGAATTATTTTCATGGCTATTCAGTTTCTAACAATAATTTAAGCAAATGTGAAGGAATAAATGAGTGAATCGGCAGATGTAACCAGAATTATTTTGCAACTAGAGCTATCGGAATTACCTTAATAAGGTTATCAAAGTATTTTGTCTGTTTTGAAGCCAGTGTAACAATTGTCACTTCGTCCTCTGAGGATCACTGGTACTTTTGTACCATCAAATCTTAGAAATTCATTATGGAAATCATCGTTTTTGTTGGTTATGCAGCGGCAGTTGTGATAGGTGTAAGTTTGGGACTCATTGGTGGAGGAGGGTCTATATTGACTGTCCCTGTCCTTGTCTATATATTAGGTATAGACCCAATTTTGGCTACTGCATATTCACTTTTTGTGGTTGGTAGCACTTCCCTGGTTGGGTCATTTACCTATATGAAAAAACAGCTGGTGGATTACAAGACTGCTTTAGTTTTTGCAATACCTTCTTTTATTGCCGTTTTCTTAACCCGAAAATTTATCGTCCCAGCTTTACCAGATCCTTTTTTTGACATGGCAGGATTGGAGATCACCAAAAGCATTGGAATCATGGTATTCTTTGCCTTGATCATGCTGGCAGCTTCATATTCTATGATCAAGGGAAATGGAAGTGTAAATGATGATGAAGAAACCGAGGTTAAGTTCAATATACCGTTGATCGCGGTGGAGGGAATCGTAGTAGGATTGATCACAGGAATAGTCGGTGCTGGTGGAGGGTTTTTGATTATCCCTGCACTGGTTCTTTTAGCTAAGCTTCCCATGAAAATGGCTGTAGGGACATCACTATTAATTATAGCAGCAAAATCTTTAATTGGTTTTTTAGGAGATGTTACCAATCAAACAATTGATTGGAAAATGCTTTTGATTTTTACAGGCTTATCGATTATTGGGATTTTCGTAGGTAGTTCCTTATCCAAAAGGATAAATGAAAAGGCCCTCAAAAAAGGATTTGGTTGGTTTGTTCTACTTATGGGGATTTATATCATTACCAAAGAACTAATGTCTATGTAGTTTTTGTAAAAGCATGCCTAAGAGGTCAAGGCTCCCTTCCTTAAACCTTAGTGTTACACTTATTAGTTGAATCTAAAAATTCTTTAAAATAGTTTCTTGATTTAAAAATCCAGTTGAAAAGTTGACATCGTAAATGCGATAAATCAACTATTCAACAAATGAAAAAAATAAACATTTTACCCTCACTAATTGCCAGTATGATCTTTTCTCTGGCATTTTTATCCTGCGATGATAAGGATGATGACATGGTTCCAGCAGTTGAATTGCCAGGAACAGCCCCTGAAGTAAGCTTTACCGGGTTAACTTCAGACAACAAAATTTTAATGTTTGATGCACGAAGTCTTTCTACTCCTTCCAGTTCGGTGGATATTTCCGGTTTGGCTTCTGGAGAGATGATCGTTTCAATTGATTACAGACCCGCTACAGGACAGCTTTATGCACTAAGTTCCATGAGTCGTTTGTACCATATCAATGAAAACTCAGGAGTAGCTACGGCATTAGGTACTGGAGCTTTTACTCCTGCATATCAGGGAGCTAATCCGTCTTTAGATTTCAACCCAACAGTAGATAGGGTAAGATTAGTTACAGAGTCTGGACAAAACCTTAGGTTACACCCAGAGCTTGGAACTGTAGTAGCAACAGATGGATCAATCAATGGCGGAATGAATCCAAGAATCGGCGCTGTAGCGTACTCCAATAGCTTTTCAGGTACTACCATGACAACGCTTTTCGATATTGACTTTGAACAAGACAAACTTTATAAGCAGGTCCCTCCAAATGACGGTGGACTGGAAGAAGTAGGTGACTTGGGGGTAGACTTTGAAGGTGTTGGTGACATGGATTTGAACCCTGATAACTCTGTGGCTTTGGCAGTAAATAGAAAGGATGATGAATCAAGGCTCTACACAATTGACCTTAACACTGGACAAGCCATGTGGGTAGGTACATTTTCTCAGCCAGTGGTAAGTATTGCATTCAAGACTAACCCAATTGCCTACGCAACCGACGCAGCAAACAAACTTTACAGATTTGACCCTACTAACCCAAGTCCAATCGCCGTCGATATGATGGGATTGAAAGCTGGGGAAATGATTGTTGGACTCGATTTCCGTCCTGTGAATGGTCAGTTACTTGCCATTTCTAATATGAGCCAGTTATATAGCGTCAATCCATCAAGTGGAGCAGTTACGGCGATCGGTAGTCCGCTAATGCCAGCTGCGATGGGATCTTATATTGGATTTGATTTTAATCCAACAGTGGATAGAATCCGTCTGATCACCGAGACCGGACAAAATCTAAGACTACACCCAGATTTGGGTACAGTAGTAGCAGTGGACGGAAGTCTTAACCCAGGTGCGCCAATGGCGAGTGGAGCAGCATATACCAAAAGCTTTGCAGGAACTACTTCTACAGCACTATTCGTAGTAGATGCTCAAAACGATATGCTGTATCAGGTGTCTCCTCCAAATGATGGGGTTCTCGTAGCAATCGGACCACTAGGTATAGATTTGATCGATGATAACGGATTCGATATAGGTGGGACCTCTGATATGGCCTATGGAGTATTTACCGTAGGATCTGCTTCTGGAGTTTATTCAGTAAACCTGATGTCAGGAGCGGCTTCAAAAGTTTCAGATCTTAATTTTACGCCTACTTCAATGGCTTTAGGGTTAGGATTCTAAATTTTTCAATAGCAAAAAAAGGGAGTAGTTTTTGAAGCTACTCCCTTTTTTTTATATCATTTTTTCACCCACGGTAAACCATAATATACCAACTGAGCCAAATTACCAAGGGAATATAATAACTGATGAAAACGACTAATCCGCATTCCCCAAATGGGCGACGACTGATCATATGAAAACCATATACCCAGACAATTCCGTAGATTATCTCGAAGATATTAAGAGTTGCAAATGCATAATGGTATTGAGGGGCTACATTTTCCGATCCTAATAAGGAGAGTAGCGATAAAGGCCGAAATTCATCTATTTCCATAAAAGTGACTCCAGCAGAAGGAGAAATGTAAATCAATAGTCTTATCAGCTCTGGGAAAATAAAAACCATTTCTGCAATAAGAGCAAACTGCCAGAGTTCTTTATAAGGTACTTTGTATCCTATTAAAAAGGCTCCAAGCCAAAAGAGGAAAGATATTATGGTGAATTTCCAGAGTAGGGCAAAAGGAGTCCAGAGGTAGTTTAAAGCATTAAAAATGTGAAAAATCATAAAGTCACCCCTTGCTTCCAGGTTATTATAATCTGGGATGGCTTCCAGAATTAAGGTGTTTGTGAGATACCTGATCAGTAAAAACAAAAACACCAGTACTAAAAAATAAACTCGTTTGTCGAAATCAATTAGTTCTTTCAGACGTTGTGCTTCTGGTGTTAAAGTTTTAGCCATTATAGTGATGAATCTTGGTCAAATCTAAAATTTTGTTTGGGAATACCCCTAATTTTGAGTTCTAAAAAGAGATAAATATATGTCAACACGAATCGTAATGATTCTCAGTATTTGGTTTGCCGGACTTGGCATTGCTCAGGCGCAGCAAGCCGAAACTGATTCTATGTTCTTTGCGCCTTCTAAGTACCTACTCCTGGACAAAGGGCTTCAGTTTCGAATTACTGAGGCTATCAACAGCATGTACAATTTTGATTTTGCCACAGCAGAGAGAGATTACGCCGTGCTTGCCATTCAATACCCTAATCACCCTTTGCCAGAATTTTTAGTCGCGTTGGGATATTGGTGGAGGATAGAAGTGGATGTGACCAATGAAAAATACGATGCAGTTTTCATAAAATACCTTGACCGGGCTATTGAAAAAGCTGAGACCATGTTTGAAGAGGATGAGACCAATAAGGAGGCTGCGTTTTTTCTAGCAGCTGGCTATGGGTTTAAGGGAAGGCTGTATTCCGAAAGAAAGAGCTGGACAAAAGCTGCTTGGGCCGGAAAGAATGCATTGAAATACATGGATTTAAGTAGGGGAGAAGAGGAGTTCAATCCAGAATTATTACTTGGAGATGCACTCTTTAATTATTTCTCAGAATGGATCCCCGAAAATTATCCTCTTATGAGGCCTGTGATGGCACTTTTCCCAAAGGGGAACAAAGAGCTGGGATTACAGCAACTTGAAGAAGTTGCCAATAATGCATTTTACACGCGGATCGAAGCCCAGTATTTTTTGTTCAGATTATATGCATCCGAAGAAAAGGAACCATTCAAAGCGTTACAGATCTCTGAGTATTTGCACACAAAATTTCCCGAAAACCCATATTTCCATAGATCCTATGCCCGCCACCTTTATGCCGTCGGGCGGTGGACGGAAGCTGTACAACAATCAAGGGAAATACTCGAGCGAATAGATGCTAAGCAAACTGGCTATGAGTCTAACAGTGGGAGATATGCTGCATTTTATATGGCTCAGTATAATGAGAGAATTGGTAATCGAGCGGAAGCAAAGAAATATTACCTCAAAACACTTTCTTATGGAGAAGAGTCAGAGTCTCAGGAAAGTGGCTATTATCTTCATTCCTTACTTCAGCTAGGTAAGCTAGCTACGGAGGAGAAAAATAAACAGCTTGCAAAAGACTATTTTAAAAAAGTAAAGAAATATGCGAAGCGAAAACACCCTGCTCATCAAGCAGCTCGAGATTATATCAAAAAGAATAAACTTTAATCCAATTAGTACCGTTTTAAAAAAAGAATAACAGGAGATAATTTGAATTTTTTAAAGGAGGCAAGGGATTTTGAAAGGATTGTTTGTGTATAGGCCTTTAAATCTTAAGAAAATTTTGATTTTCCTCTTTAAAATTCTGATGAATGGTTTAAAACAATCATCAATTATATTAATTTTGTGCGATATAAAATTTTGTAAATGCAAGAGATCATGGATCATAGCTTAAGAATAAAATTCGATAAAATCGACAGGAAGATTCTGGAAATATTACAGGCTAATGCCAAAATCACAAATGCTCAATTGTCAAAAGATATTGGCCTTTCACCTGCTCCTACCTTAGAGCGAGTGAAGAAATTGGAGCAGTCTGGAATCATCAAGAGTTATCATGCTAAGCTTGATCCTGAAAAGATCGGCTTGGGAGTCAGCACTTTTGTGTTGGTGAGCTTGATTGGTCATAATAAGGGGAATATTGAAGCTTTCATGAAGGAGATTAATATAATTCCTGAAGTGATTGAATGTCACCATATCACAGGAACTGGAGATTTTATCCTAAAGATTATTGCCAAAGATATTACTTCATACCAAAGTCTGATGCTTGAGAAGGTATCTGAAATCAAAGAAGTAGATTCCATGCAATCCATGGTAATTTTATCTACTTTCAAAGATTCTAAAGTAATGCCAATTCCGGCTTAATCAGCCTTTACTAATAGTTAAGGGGTGGCGTAAGTCACCCTTTTTTTTTGAACAAATGGAACGAAACCCCTGGAAAACCAAGAAGATTAATCCGATTTATGAAAATCCCTGGATTAAAGTGGAGCACCATGAGATCATTAATCCTGCTGGCAATGATGGTATTTATGGTAAGGTGCACTTCAAAAACAGAGCAATGGGTATCATTCCCATTGATGAAAATGGGAATACATGGCTAATCGGCCAATACCGCTACACTTTGGATGAATATACCTGGGAGATCCCTATGGGAGGCGGACCAATGGCTGAGGATAATCTGGAAAGTGCCAAGCGGGAATTGAAGGAAGAAACTGGGCTTCAAGCCGAAAAGTGGACGGAAATTATGAAAATCCATACGTCAAATTCGGTAACTGATGAAGTAGGCTTTGTTTATTTAGCTGAAGAGCTCACCCAAGGTGATACTGATTTTGAGGAAACTGAAATTTTGAAAATCAAGAAATTGCAATTCACTGAAGTTTTGGAAATGGTTATGAATGGAGAGATTACCGATGCAATCAGCATTGCCGGGATTCTTAAGGCAGCTAGGATTCTTAATTTATAACATGACAATCAAGGATCATTTTAAAATCACCTTCACCTTGGCATTTCCAGTTGTTCTAAGTCAGCTGGGACAAGTATCCGTGGGTGTGGCTGACAGTATGATGGTGGGTCGGTTAGGAGCGGTTCCTCTGGCTGCAGCTTCACTGGGAAATAGTATTTTTTTCGTTATTCTGATGTTTGGAATGGGGATTTCTATGGGAATTACTCCCTTGATTTCTGTGGCTGAGGGTAAAGGGAAATTCAAAAGGATAGGACATCTTTTCCAGCATGGCTTATGGATCAACATTGCAACTGCTCTGCTGTTGACTGTAGTCGTAATTGGTTTGTCACAAGGGCTTCATTTCCTCAATCAGCCTGAAGAAGTGGTCAAATTGACTATTCCTTACCTGTATATTATTACGGCATCCTTATTTCCCTTTATGATCTTTCAGACCTTCAAGCAATTTGCCGAAGGCCTCTCACAGACAAAACAAGCGATGTATGTAACTATTTTCTGCAATCTGGTGAACGTGTTTCTGAACTGGGTTTTGATCTATGGCAAACTTGGCGCACCTGAAATGGGGCTGAATGGAGCTGGTTTGGCTACCCTGATTTCCAGAATCATGATGCCAATAGCGATGGGATTATATGTAATGAAATCAAAGCGGTACAATGTGTTTAATTTGAAATTGGGGATTGATAAGCTTAGGTTTCTGCTTCTCAACCGAATTTTGAAAATCGGTGTACCCACAGGATTTCAATATATTTTCGAAGTGAGCGCCTTCAGTGCTGCCGCTATCATGATGGGCTGGATAGGAGTCAATGCACTTGCCGCACATCAGATTGCTATAAATCTTGCTTCAATCAGTTACATGATGGTTTCTGGTCTGAGTACCGCAGGGATGATTCGTGTGAGTAACCAGATAGGCAGAGGCAACTTCAAGGGCATGCGTGAAGCTGGAATGGTAGTTTTTGGAATGGTTTTGATCTTTATGTCTGTCACCGGATTGCTGTTTATTATCCTGCGGTTTTATTTACCTACGCTATATATTGACCACAATGAAGTAGTTGCTTTATCGGCTTCCTTGCTGATCATCGCAGGATTATTTCAGCTTTCAGATGGGGTTCAAGTAGCAGGTCTGGGAGTCTTGAGAGGTCTTGAAGATGTGAAATTCCCTACTTTGATCACCTTGGTAGCTTATTGGGTTATTGGCCTGCCGTTGGGTTACTTCTTAGCCTTTGAAATGGGATTTGCTGAAAAAGGTATTTGGTATGGGTTATTGATTGGTTTAAGTGTGACGGCTGCCGTGTTATTTTACCGTTTTCACAAGTTGAGTAACCGGATGATTGAAGCAAATAAACCAATAGTCACTGACTAAGTTCACTCAGTCCTATGTCAGACTTACCTTTCTACTTTTTGTTTTATATTAATGAAAAATCCACTTACTATGATCAAAAAGCTACTTTTCGTATTTACTCTTTTCCTGATTGCCAATCAAAGTTTCGCTCAAAATGTAGCCGTTCTCACCCAGCGCCAACAAGCTGATGTGATCGATAGCTGGTTGGATTACCGCATCCAAAACCTACTTCCTAGCCTGATGACTGAAACAGGCATCGATATGTGGGTAGTAATTTCCAGAGAATACAATGAGGATCCCGTGATCCGAACTATGCTGCCTGCCACTTGGCATGCTGCGAGGAGGAGAACGATTCTGGTGATGTATCAGCCTTCTAAAAATGCTCCTGTGGAAACTTATGCCGTTGCTCGATACGATGTGGGCAAAGCCTTTAAAAGAGCTTGGGATCCAGAAAGCCAACCTGATCAGTGGAAAGCTTTAATGGAGTTGATTTCTTCAAAAAATCCTAAGAAAATAGGGTTGAATTACGCTAAAGATTATGGGCATGCAGACGGGTTGACTACAAATGAGCATCAGATGTTTTTGGAATATTTGCCTCAAAATCTCCAGAAAAATGTTTTTTCAGCCCAGACGCTGGCTGTGCGCTGGTTGGAAACCAGAACTGAGCCTGAAATGGCCACTTACAAGCATATTCAGGAAATCGCACATGCAATCGTGGCAGAAGGATTGTCTGAAGCCGTAATCACTCCCGGTGTGACTACGACTGAAGATGTGGTCTGGTGGTACAGAGAGAAAATAAAGTCCATGAAACTGGACACCTGGTTTCATCCTTCGGTGGATATTCAGCGAGCAGATCCTGCCAATAATGAGCAGAATAGAAACTTTGCCACTAAATCTCCTGAATCGGTGATTTTGCCGGGGGATTTACTTCATGTGGATTTTGGGATCACCTACCTGAGATTGAATACCGATACACAGGAAATGGCCTATGTACTTAAAGCTGGAGAAACCAAAGTTCCTGAGTATTTAAGCAAAGCTTTTGCCCAGGGAAATAGAGTGCAGGATATTTTGACTTCTAATTTTGTGACAGGTAGGACTGGGAATGAAATTCTTCGTGCTTCCCGCAAGGTTTTGGATGCAGAGGCAATCCGAGGGAGTATCTACACGCATCCACTGGGTTTTTACGGACACTCTGCCGGGCCAACTATCGGCATGTGGGACAATCAAGGCGATACACCTGGCGCTGGAGATTTTCCACTCCATGCGAATACTGGCTATGCAATTGAATTGAATGCTGTGGTGTTTGTGCCGGAATGGAATAAGGATGTTAGAATAATGCTTGAAGAAGGAGCTTTATTTGATGGGGAAAAAGTGACTTACTACAACGGAAGGCAAAAGGAGATTTTTGCGATTCCTAGAGTGAATGCTCATCTTGGGAATTGATGACAAACGTTGGATGTCAGGTGTCCGATGTTGGCTGAGCGAGGCCTGATTGCTGAATTGATAAACCTCTGTTTTTATGTAGTGAATTTCACCTGAGAAATCTTCACATGCCAACGGCATGAGCTGTAATAGCCCAGTATGAAATGCTGTGTAATTGAATAGATGAGAAAAAATGAATGCCAACGTCATGATCAGTAATTCATTAGAAAATAGTAAGGTGGTAAAATAGATTTTAGAGGATTTGGCTTTTCTGTCGGCTGACAAAAAGCAAAGTCACAAACGCCAGACCTGCAAAACCTGCACTGGTTAAGAATACCAAACGGAAATTTTCAGGGCTATTTGCAAACAGAAATCCAGAGACGAGTGCACCAATTCCTATTCCTGCTTCCAAAAATATATACATAGTCGCCAGCGCTCGACCTCTATATTGATCCAGTGATAAATCTACCACCCAAGCGGCAGTTGTTGGGCTATACATTCCTACTGCACAGCCAAAAAGAACACCTGACCCGAGTAGCGCAAATTTGGTTTCTGCCAAAGCGATTAATACCATTGCACAAACTAGCGTGGCACTGGCAGCTCGCATCACCGGGATTCTCCCATATCGGTCAGATGTTTTGCCTGCCAGCAACCGGATTCCCAAGGAAGAAAGTGTGAATACCCCGAAGAACAGTCCTTTGTTCTCTATGCCTAGATGACTAGAAAAATCCGGAATAATCGTCAGCACCACACCAAAGGAAAAGCAACACAGAAAGAGAATTGTCGCGGGTACAAGCACTCGCTTTTCTATGATTTCATGTCTGTTTAACTGAAGCATCTTCCAGGAAATACGCTCCTTGTTTGGTAACGTTTCTTTCAGCTTCAGTAAGATCAAAATGGAAAATATGGCAGTGAAAGCAGATACATAGAAAACTGTAGCAATAGGAAATAGGGTAGCTAGCCATCCGCCAATAGCTGGACCTGCTGCCATTCCCATGGATCCAAAGAGTGAAAATAAGCCCATTGCCTGTCCACGTTTCTGATAGGGAACTATGTCGGCCACGTAGGCTGAAGCACCGGTAGGCGTGAAGCCTGTAGAGAATCCATGGGCAAACCTTAGAAATAAAAATCCGCCTACAAAACTGAGTAGGGGATAAAGCATTCCTACTACAAAGCAGACAGAAGCGCCAATCATCATCACAGGAATTCTTCCGATTTTATCTGCAAGCTTCCCGCTGAATGGTCTGGAGAGTCCTGCGGATAAAGTAAATAAGGCAATAATTAACCCTTTGTAATCAGCTCCACCTAGTGAAGTCAAATAATCCGGTAGCTCCGGAATAATCATGTTAAAGGAAGCGAAAAACAAAAACGAGCTCAGGCAGAGTAGGGAAAAGTCTAAGGTGAAAAAAGAGTGTTGGGTTCGCATGGGTGACGCGAAATTAAGGAAAAAGAAGGGATGAGAAGCAGGAATCAAGAATCAAGATGTAAGTATCAAGGCATAAGTATCTAGTATCAAGACATAAGTATCAAGAGAGAGGAGCTGAGAGATAATGAGACAAGAGCATAGAGTCAAGTATATTTTGCCTGACCACGAAGGTAGTCGAACTCGTCCATCTCAACCAAAATCTCTTCATCAAAACATAAAATCTGCTTTTCGTTTTCGGGGTAAATGATATCTTTAGGGAGTTCTTTTTTAATAACTCTTTTTCATGACTGTTTCCGAATACGTACAGAGTATCAATACCCGCTATAAGTTAGGCCATGCCACCGAGCATACCTTTCGGGGTGATCTACAAAATCTAATTGAATCGCTAGTTCCCAATATCTCCGCAACCAACGAACCCAAACGACAGGCTTGTGGAGCTCCTGATTACATTCTGACGAATAAAAAGGAAATCCCCGTCGGCTTCATTGAGGCAAAAGATATAGGAGATGCTGATCTTACAGGCGCGAAAAAGAACGGAAACAAAGAACAATTCGACCGATACAAAGGATCTCTGGACAACCTGATCTTTACTGATTACCTCGATTTTTACTATTACAAAAGCGGGGAACTCGTTACTTCCATTTGCATCGGCGTGGTGGATAGTGGGAAAATCCTGCCACTTCCTCATAATTTCCCTGCTTTCGAACTTCTCATCAAGGAGTTTACCACACATATCAGCCAAAGTATCAAAAGCCCAAAGAAACTGGCTGAGATGATGGCGGGTAAAGCAAGAATGCTGGCTAATGTGATCGAGAACTCCCTGAATTCCGATGAGATCAATCAGGAGAATTCCACCCTCAGAGAGCAGATGAATGCCTTCAAGGAAATCCTCATTCATGACATTACCCCAAAGGAATTTTCGGATGTCTATGCCCAGACGATCTCCTATGGGATGTTTGCAGCTCGATTGTATGATGAATCTTTAGATACCTTTTCCAGACAGGAAGCAGCTGAACTGATCCCCAAGTCTAATCCCTTCCTGCGAAAGCTCTTCCAATACATCGCCGGCTATGATCTGGACGATCGGATCAAATGGATCGTGGATGCGCTGGCGGATATCTTCCGTGCTGCGGATGTGAATGCCATTCTGAGCAATTTCGGCAAAGCCACCCAGACCGAGGATCCCATCATCCACTTTTACGAGACCTTCCTAAGTACTTACGATCCCAAGCTGCGCAAAGCCCGTGGGGTTTGGTACACGCCGCATCCTGTTGTGAACTTTATCATCCGTGCCGTGGATGATATTCTGATCGATGAGTTTGACTTGCCGATGGGGCTGGCGGATACTTCCAAAACCACCATCAAAGTGCCTATCCCTACCCATGACAAGAGATTCTCCGGTGGAATGCGGGAAGTGGAGCAGGAAGTGCATCGGGTACAGTTTCTCGATCCTGCTACAGGTACGGGTACCTTCGTGGCGGAAGCGATCAATCATATTTATTCCAAATTCAAAGGTCAGCAAGGTGTATGGAATTCTTATGTGGAAAATCACCTGCTGCCCCGCATCAACGGCTTCGAACTCCTGATGGCATCATATGCCATGGCGCATCTGAAGCTGGACTTGGTGCTCAAGCAAACTGGCTACACGGGTACCAAAGGCCAACGCTTCCGCATCTATCTGACCAATTCCCTAGAGGAATATCACAAGGATACGGGTACGCTCTTCGCCAACTGGCTCTCTGCCGAGGCCAACGAAGCCAATCAGATTAAGCGCGATGCGCCCGTGATGATCGTGGCAGGAAATCCGCCTTATAGTGTAAGTAGTACGAATAAAGGAGAGTGGATAGAAAGCTTAGTAGCAGATTATAAGAAGAATCTAAACGAAAGAAATATCCAACCACTATCGGATGATTACATCAAATTCATTCGTTACGGGCAGCACTTTATTGAGAAAAATGGGTCAGGAATCTTAGCTTATGTGTCCAACAATAGTTTTTTGGATGGACTAATTCATCGACAAATGAGACAGGAATTGCTAGATACTTTTGACAAGATCTATATTCTTGACTTGCATGGAAATGCCAAAAAGAAAGAAACAGCTCCTGATGGTTCCAAGGATGAAAATGTATTTGACATTATGCAAGGGGTTTCAATAAACATTTTTATTAAGAAATTTGGAAATATAAGTAATGAGCCTTTCGAGTTATATAGCTTTGATTTATTTGGAAATAGAAAATTCAAATATGATTACCTGAAAAATAATAGTTTAAAGTCTGTGAGTTGGCAAAAGTTGAACTGTTATGAACCAAACTATTATTTTGTTAAAAAGGATTTTATAAATATTAATGATTACGAAAAAGGATTGAAAGTTAATGAGCTTTTCCCCTTGAATAGTGTAGGGGTAGTAACTTCAAAAGATGCAGTTTTAATTAGTCTTTCAAAAACTCATTTAGAAAGTCAAGTTGAATCATATTATCAAATAAAAATAGATAAATCGTTAATCAAATTAATTGATTATAGACTATTCGATAAAAGATTCATATACTATGATACTAAGCTAATTGACAGAGCAAGAGATAAAGTCATGAAGCATATATTCCAAAAGAATATTGTTTTAAACATCCCAAAGCAAGCAATAAGAGGTTTTAGACACGTATTTATAGGAACATCTCCTCCAGATAAAAATTATATTGATTCTGCTGGCCAATTTGGAGCAGGAAATGCATTTCCTCTCTACCTCTACCCAGATTCCGATTCCCAACTTTCCTTAGATTCCAAAGCCACCCGAACTCCGAATCTGGATATGAAACTGGTGGCAGAAATCGCCAAGGGATTGGGGTTGAAGTTTACTTCAGAAAAAGAGGAGGAAGATACTTTTGCTCCCATAGATTTGCTGGATTACATCTATGCGGTATTGCACTCGCCGAGCTATAGAGAGACCTACAAGGAGTTTTTGAAGATAGATTTCCCTCGGGTGCCTTATCCTAGCGATGTGGAGGAGTTCTGGAGACTGGTCGCCCTAGGCGGAGAACTCCGATCCCTGCACCTGATGGAAAGCCCAAGCCTAAACGACTACATCACCGAGTACCCCATCGGCGGCGAAAACGAAGTGGAGAAGCCGCATTTCGTCATTGCGAGGGAGGAACGACCGAAGCAATCTGTTTCAGACGAAGAGACTGCTTCGGTGAAAAACCTCGCAGTGACGGGAAGAGTCTATATCAACTCCGAGCAATACTTCGCCAACGTACCGGAACTCGCCTGGAACTTCTACATCGGCGGCTACCAACCCGCCCAAAAATGGCTCAAAGACCGCAAAGGCCGCACCCTAGATTTTCAGGATATCCTGCATTACCAGAAGATCATTAAAGCGCTTGTGGAGACGGATAGGGTGATGAGGGAGATAGATGAAATTGAATTATAATTATTTGAAATGAAAAAGTTATTTAGCGTCTTGTCTCTAATTATAGCTGGAATTACAGCTATTATTATGTTTTTTTCATTTTATTTAGAATATGATAATAAAGAATTGACATTATTTAAAGATTCTCATGATATATATTTGTCTGACGAATATGATTTTTTTGACTATAATGATTCACTCGAATACGATGAGTTTTTGACTATAATGCCATCTAAGATCAGTATAAATGTTGATTCAATTAAGTCTAGAAATATTTCAATTTCTAAATGGATAATTGAAAATTCTGGCAGTTCAGTAATCCAAAATGACTCACTCTCTCCTCCCATAAAAATACAATTGCCTAAAGAGAATAAAATCTATCTAGCATGGCTAGAGGGCTCATATATTGATGAAGATAAAAGAGAACTTGAAATTGACACAACTTTAAACACAGTACTAATTCGTGAATTCTTACTTAACAATAATGACCAACTGTGGATAACGATAGTAAATGAATTTACAAGTGCAAAAAAAAATAATCTTAATCCAATTTTTTCATATAAGGACGAAGGAATTACAGGATTTAAATATGCTGAAGACTGGGATCCACTAAACATAAATAACTATGTTAATCTTTATGTTGGGTTTTATGGGTTTCAAATCTATGTATTTTTCATTGTTGGAATTGTCATATTTTCAATTGGCAGTTTTAAAATTATAGTGTTTAAATTATCAAATAAACGAAAATTAATAGAATTGATAATAAATTTTTACTTGTCAATTTCTTTAGCTTCTATAATCACATCCTTAATCTTTAATTTACCAATTGGGATTGAGATTTCATTTTTAATTTCGGTTCTCATAATTGTTTACTACATAAGACTATACCTGTTCATTAAATCTCACTAAGAAAGCCCCACTAAGCGTAGATTGTATCTACGCTTTCTTATTTTATGGATTTTGTAATTCCTCTGAAAAGAGTTCAACCCTTTCAGGGTTGCCGTTTTATCATCCATTTCTGTGTCCCCCGGTTGCACCGGGGGCTATTGAAAAGTTGGACCACTTCGTGGTCGTAAGTTGCAGGCGGAAAATCAGGCCGATCAAACGATCCCGAAGGGATCAAACCTCTCAATAGCCATGGGTAAAACCCATGGATAAAAAAGTCTACCCATGACCTCCCACGATCCTGAAGGGATCGAACTTTTTTTCTCTCCCATGGTAAGCGGATATACGGAGTAACCTTTGACTAAGCGTAGATTGTATCTTCGCTTTTTTATTTTCTACTATTTGTAATTCCCAGGATGTTCAACCTCCCGAAATAATCGGGACAGGCACTTCGGGGTTACCATTACCTATCACTATTTCACGATTCCACGGGTTTCACCCGCGGTTATTGAAAAGTTGGACCACTTCGTGGTCGTGAGTCGCAGGCGGAAAATCAGGCCGATCAAACGATCCCGAAGGGATCAAACCTCTCAATAACCATGGGTGTCCGCGATAGCTATATCGGGACCCATGGATAAAAAAGTCTACCCATGACCTCCCACGATCCTGAAGGGATCGAACAATCTCGCAATACCTTTTGCCAATGCCACACAAATTCCCGAAATTCCTACACGCCATTTTTCCACTAATTCCAGATTTTTATGAGCACTTACACACAACTTATTTACCACATCGTTTTTTCCACCAAACACCGGGAACCCATACTTATCAAAGACCACAGACGCAGACTTTTTGCCTACATCCACCAACTCCTTACCAACAAAAATTGTCACCTCTATCGGATCAATGGTGTCGAAGATCATTTGCATATTCTAACCCATATCCATCCAACCATTGCAATTGCTTCAATGGTAAAGGATATTAAACTTGCCTCTATTGAATTGATCAAACAGGAAGATATTTTTCCTGATTTCCAGGGTTGGCAAGACGGCTACGGCGTATTTTCAGAAACTATAAAAGCCAAAGAGAGGCTCATGAACTACATTAAAAACCAGGAGGAACACCATCGGAAAGTTACATTTATCGAGGAGTACAAATCCTTGTTGAATGAATATGAAATCAAATTTGATCCTAAGTACCTTTTATAGGTTCGACCTATGACAAGTTCAACCTCCCGAAATAATCGGGACAGGCACTTCAGGGTTGGCATTTCATCTCAACATCTGGCTATCCACGGGTTGCACCCGCGGTTATTGAAAAGTTGGACGGCTTCACCGTCTTATGATATCCAATTCAATTTCTTAATTGCATGATCACCCCATGGTCGTGCGTATGACTTGCTCGGAATAATTAAGGATCCCGAAGGGATCAAGCCTCTCAATAACCATGGGTGCAACCCATGGTAAACGAATATCCGAAACCACCCCACGACCCCGAAGGTGGTCGAACATCTATTAGATAATTCCAACTTATCTGCTCAGATCACCCATTTATCACTTCTGAGCACATATTTATCACTGCAGAACACATAATTTTCTCCCCCGAACACATAATTATCAGTCCTGAGCACATATTTTTCACCTTCGATCACATACTTATCAGCTTAAAGCCGCAATGGATCTGCTCGGAACAGATCATGATCACCTTGGAATAATTAGCTAGCAGCTTGGAGGTGATACTTCGCAGATCTGATCAGATTTTGTGCTGCTTCTAGGGAATGGCGACCTAGATGAGACCTTCCAGGTTTTCAAAACCTTAAAGGTCTTTTCGTTACTTTACTTTTTATTCCTGGTCTTTTTGGTTCACCCATAAAAAAAGCCGGAAATTTCTTCCCGGCTTTAGGTGAGTGGAGCAACTTTTTAAACTCCCGCTGGATCTCCGCCACTGCGTTTGCTTCGCTTTTCATAGCGCACTCTCAGGTCTGCAAACACTGGTTTAGAACTCGGCACGTTGGCTTTTACAGCACCTTGTACGGATCGGTAATACATGTTGGCCTGCTCCATCACTTCTGAGCCCGCCTCCATCAGCGTATCGTCCAAGTTGCTTGTAAGCTGGTTCATGGCATTATACACCGGTCCCAATTCACTAATTGCTTTCCAATCTTTCTGCATTTCTGCCACATCGGCATAAGGAGGCAAAAATTCAGGATTGGTCACTACATACTCCATTACCTTTTCTGCAAAGGGCCTCGAAGCTTCACCCATCTTCGTGAGTGCTCTTCGTTCATCTACTGTCAGGGCTATTAAAAGTGGCCCTAACTTCTCTTGCAATACCTTCACTGCATCATTGATTGCCTGAAGGTCTGCTGGGGGGATAGTAATCGATACACGATTTTCCATTGTAAAAATTGATTAAGTGGATAAAAATTTAACTTAGTTCAAGATAACTAACTAATACTATATAATTCACTAACTAATTAAAAAAAATTAGAAAAGTAACTTACTTATTTATTGAGGGATAGGGATTGAATGTAAAATCTAGTCCAGCTTCTGAGATAGCAGGGCCACAGCGGGGCAAAATGACTTTGTAAGCAGGAAATTAGAACAAAAAAAGGCCAGGAACAAATCCCAGCCTTGATGTTTTACTTCGTTTTACTAATGCCTATATAAGAAATTTAGGCGCTCTTGACTGTTTTCTGCAACTGAAAATAGCCAACCGACAACTGCCTTTACTCCTTATTCGCCTGTTCCTCGCTTTGCGCGAGCAGAAAGGCTTTCATAAACTCATTCAATCCTCCATCCAGCACATGCTGTGTATCAGAGGTTTCATGGCCTGTTCGGTTGTCCTTTACCAACTTGTATGGATGAAGCACATAGTTTCGGATCTGCGAACCGAAATCTACCCGCATTTTGGAGGATTCGATCTTTGCGATTTCCGCATTTCTCTTCTCCAATTCCATTTGGAACAAACGGGATTTCAGCATTTGCATGGCCTTTTCCCGGTTGGCAAGCTGAGAACGCTCGATCTGACAAACTACCACGATTCCCGTAGGCTTGTGAGTCAGTTGAACCTTGGTTTCCACCTTGTTCACGTTTTGTCCACCAGCACCACCTGATCTGGAAGTATGCAACTCCACATCTGCAGGATTGATATCGATCTCTATGGAATCATCCACTTCTGGGTAAGCATATACCGAAGCAAAAGACGTATGTCTTCTTCCTCCCGAGTCAAATGGAGAGATTCGAACCAAGCGGTGTACGCCAGTCTCGGATTTCAAAAACCCATAGGCTAAGGGACCTTCAAACTCCAGTGTGCAGGATTTGATGCCAGCTACTTCTCCTGGCTGCATATCTACCTCCTTTACTTTGTAGCCGTTTTTCTCACCCCACATGATGTACATACGCATGAGGATTGAGGCCCAGTCATTGCTTTCTGTTCCTCCTGCGCCGGGATTGATTTCCAATACAGCATTCAGCTGATCCTCCTCCGAAGAGAGCATTTTCTTAAGTTCCAGCTCTTGCACCGCAGCCTCAGCCTTGATATACTCAGCTTTGATTTCTTCTTCAGAAACCTCATCTGCGCTGTAGAACTCAAACAAAACGTCTAGATCCTCGATAGTCTTATTGAGATCTTCGAATGATGTAGTCCAAGCTTTTCGGGCTTGAATTTGCTTCATGCTTTTTTCTGCCTCTTCTGGGTTGTTCCAAAAATCAGGCTGGGCCGAAACGGCCTCTAGGTCTTCTATTTCTGCTTTCTTACGATCGTAGTCAAAGATACCTCCTCAAAGCCGATGTGCGGGCTTTCAAGTCTTTCAGTTGTTCTGAAGTCATCTGTCTAGGTTAAAATTTAGGTGGCAAAAGTCCGAAAAAATATCTGTTTAAACCAATAAACTTCTATTAATCCATTCTCATTTGGATCAGCTGAATCTTATTTCTGCCAGAGTTTTTGAATGTTTTGTATCGCAAAGGCAGCATAGCAAGTCCTGTTCCTAATAAGATTCCAGAAGTAAGACCCACTCCTTTATTGATGGAGAATTTTTGTTCGTGGTAGATGCTATTGATGGATTCTGCTCCTAATAGGATGATTCCAGCTCCTAGAGTTAGCATGTTTAAAGCTCTTAATGTGTTATTTCGGCGGTCTTTATCTCGTATATCCAGTTCAGTGATCGACTCAGGTGATAGGATGTTTTCAGAGAGATAAATGAAGTTTTGATCGATACTTTGAATCACGTCAGTGACGAAGTAATCTATTTTTTTGCTCTTATAAGTAATCGTTTCTCCAGGATAATATCGGATCTGGGATTTTTGTTTTGTGCCTCTTTTGAGGAGAATGAAATCCGTTCCCTGCGCAAAAGTGGAAAGCGAGGCTGTAAAAATCATCAAAAGGACTAGTAGTCTTTTCATACTCCTAAATAAAAACAAATTTGAAAGTTTTCTTTCGTTGAAATGTTAAATCTTTCCAGAAAAGTCGATTTTCTTGGAATGGGAGCTTTGACTTCATTAAATGGCCGTGTTTTGAATTAATTCGACAGGCTCACCAACCGACATGTAAGTTTTAAAATAGATTGGTTCGACAAGCTCAGTAACAGTAGTTCGGCTAGGTTAGGAACCCTGCTTCCTAAAAGGCCAAGCATTCGTGGTTAGACTTCGCTCACCATCCTTTTTTTCAACTCTTAAATCCAAACCTAGTAGGCATTGATCCGTTAAACCTACTTCGCGATTGTTCAGGTCTGAAAAGAAATTTGATTCATCCGCTTTTAAAAACCATGATTTACTCAACAGCTATCCTTCTACCTTATTTTTTGACAGCTCAAGCTGCCAAGTTGGATAATTGTGCGTTTTACCAAAAGAGTAAAGCCTTTATTTCTTAGCCCTCAGTGATTTTTTGGATTACGTAAGCAGGGCAAAATTTCCGAAATGCTTATCCTGTTAACTCCACACTCAATTTGTTTGGTCCAATCACTTGTTTTTAAAAATCATGAAACCAATACTTGCAAAATCCGACTATAATACGATTAAAGAATTAATCCTAAATACTCCTCATCATCTTATCACAAAGGAGATTTCACTGCTGGCAAAGGAAATTGAGCTAGCTAAGAAAGTTCCTGATTCCAGACTGGAACCTCAAGTCATCCGACTCAATTCTCACTTTGAAGTGCAGGATGTAGCATCCGGAAAACTTTTAAATTTTCAATTGACGCTTCCAAAGTTTGGAAACTTAGAGGAAAAAAGGCTTTCCATACTTTCACCTTTGGGAGTGGCGTTAATAGGCTTCCAAGAAGGAATGGAGATTGAATGGGCATTGCCAAGAGGACTAAAGAAACTTAAGATTCTCAGGGTGCAAAATCCTGTTCATACTGATTGAAAAAAGGCTGTCTAATTAAATAGACAGCCTTTTTTGCTAGCTTTTGAACCAATGATTAAATAGAAATTATCCAATCATGTGGGTCGGTCACTTGGCCATACTTGATTCCATCCAATTCTGCAAGAACTCTATGCGAGAAAGCATCATCTGCTTTGTTTGGAAGAATGTAATCTTTTCCATTTACATTGATGCGTTGAACATGTGCAATTGTAGCTGCAGTACCTGTGCCGAAAGCCTCCTCTAAAGTTCCATTTTGAAGCGCAGTTTCTAATTCTGAAACTGTCAGGAATCGTTCTTCCAAGGGTTCTTTCCAATCCTTAGCCAATTGAATGACAGAATCTCTGGTGATCCCTTTCAAAATCGTTCCTGTGTTGGTGGGAGCTGTGATTAAAGTGCCATTTATTTTGAACATGACATTCATAGTACCGCTTTCCTCGATCTTGCTATGTGATTTACCATCGGTCCAAAGCAGTTGGTCATATCCGGCTTTTTGAGCTTGACCAGCAGGATAAAGTGAAGCTGCATAATTACCGGCAGTTTTTGCGGCGCCAGTTCCTCCTTCCGTAGCCCGGGTAAAAGTGGTCTCCACTTTTACACTTACTGGCTTGCTGTAGTAGTTGCCAACCGGACAAGTGAGGATGATAAACTTATAGGTATCGGATGGTTTTACACCAATATAATCATCCGTAGCAAACATAAATGGTCTAACATAAAGTGAAGCGCCCTTTGCTGTGGGGACCCAGTCTCTATCCAAATCGATCAGTTGAGTAAGACCCTCCATGAATATCTCTTCAGGTAGCTCAGGCATACACATGCGTTCTGCGGATTCATTCAGTCTTTTCCAGTTGGCGTCTGCACGAAAGACTAAGATCTCGTCATTTTCATTTCTGTAAGCTTTCATGCCTTCAAAAATTGACTGGCCGTAGTGAAGCGTTGCATTAGCGGGATTCAGGCTAAGTGGTGCATAAGGCTCAATTCTCAGATCCGTCCATTCACCATTTTTGTAATCTGCCACAAACATGTGGTCGCTAAGCGTACGTCCAAATACTAAATTTGAAAAATCTGTTTCCGCTAACCTAGAGTTCTGAACTTTAGTTATCGGTAGGGCAAGTTGTGTCTTCATTGGTTTTACCGTTATCTGGTTTTGCCAGGTATCTAATGATTAATTTCTTGGTTTCCAGGTTACTTCATCCACCTCAAGTTCATGAGCCATCATTCGACCAAGTACGAAAAGAAAGTCAGAGAGTCGATTTAAGTACTGAATTACTAATTCAGAAACAGGTTCTATGCTGTTTAGTTCAACTGCAAGTCGCTCGGCACGTCTGCAAACCGTGCGGGCAAGATGACAAAATGAAACTGATTGATGTCCACCAGGGAGGATAAAAGCTGTGAGCGGAGGGAGCAATTCTTGCATTTGATCCATTTCCTGCTCGAGAACTTCTATGTCTTCCGGGTGTAAATCAGGTTTTTTTACCTTGTCTTTACCTGGTACAGTTGCCAAATCTGCTCCTAGAGTAAATAAGCGATCCTGAATTTCCTTTAAGAAATCAGTTCTTTTTTCATTTACAGCTTGATCTCTGAGTAAACCGATGTAGGAGTTGAGTTCATCTACAGTGCCATAGGCATCAATTCTCATGTTAGATTTCGGGACACGTGCCCCACCCAACAATGATGTAGTTCCTTGATCGCCTGTTTTGGTATAAATTTTCATCTCTTTGCCCCTGATTCTATAAGGACAAAATTAAGAATCTATTTGAAATTATAAGGTGTGACTAGGCTTGCATTGCAATACCACGCGTAGGATTTGGATTTATTGTGTCCGTTTCTACCAATCCATCTCGTAATCTTACAATTCTATGCGCATAATGCGCTATGTCGTCTTCGTGAGTTACCATGATAATTGTGTTGCCTTTTGAATGCAACTCATGAAAAAGCTCCATGATATCGTAAGAAGTCTTTGAATCCAAGTTACCAGTAGGCTCATCGGCAAGGATAATACTTGGTGAATTAACTAATGCTCTTGCTATGGCAACACGTTGTCTTTGACCACCAGAAAGCTCATTTGGTCTGTGCTTAGTTCGGTCACCAAGTCCAACATTTGTAAGTGCTTGGAATGCAATCTCTTCCCGGTCAGACTTGCTCATTCCTGCATAAACTAGAGGAAGAGCAACATTTTCAAGACAGCTTGCTCTGGGTAGTAGGTTGAAAGTTTGAAAAACGAAACCGATTTCCTTATTTCTTATTTCTGCCAATTCATTCTCGGTCATGTCAGAAACGTCCTTGTCATTCAAAATATAAGTACCTGCAGTAGGAGTATCCAAACAGCCAATAATATTCATCAGTGTGGATTTACCCGAACCAGAAGGTCCCATGAAGGCAACATATTCTCCTTTATTTACTGAAATGGAGACAGATTTAAGAGCTTGAATAATTTCAGCTCCCATCTTATATGTTTTGTTTATTTCGTGGGTTTCTATTATTTTCTTCATGGCTAATGGTTTTGCTAAAGGTACTAGTTTGGCTTTGGAAATGAATTTCCGCTTAAATAAAAAACGTTAATAGGAATCAATAGTTCAAGGATTGGAGGCGTCGAAGTTCTTCTTCGCTTACCCATTGTTTCAAAAATTCTAAGGATTCATCTGCATAATTATCAAGTCCGCTTTCCCTCGCTGCCTTCACTTTTCTCAGCCAAAGGATTGGATCTTGGTTGAATTCAGTGGCAGCATTCAAGACTTCATATTGATAAAGAGGGTCGTTATTGAGTTGTAATGCGCTTATAATCAATGGGCTAAGGTATGGGTTAGCAGTCAACTCCTTTCCTGAATTGATCCAAGAAATAAATGCGTACACTGACTTCTCATTGGTTAGGTCAGGGTTATTGACAAAGGTTTTGAGTTCTTCTTGAGGGCCAATTTTACTTGAGATAAATTTCTCCAATTCTTTCAAATCATCTCTTTCAAGTCCATGCGCTTTGTATGCAATCAAGCGAATAGCCATGTCCGTTTTCAAAGCACTTTCATCAAGTGTTCGCCATTGTGACAAGAGGTTTTCCGGTGGCGACTGATGAAATCGGCTGATGATTAGTAAATAATCTGGAATGTTAGGACCTTCATCATTTAGGTAACTAGGCAATAAAACATTGTATTTCTCGCGAATTTCAACAGCTTTTTCGGGCATTCCCGCAAGTCCAAAAATACTCCAATGATGAGAATCAAATGCCTGAAAACCTCTTTCTACAGCAGCAATAAACTCATTGGCAGCTTTTTGAAAATCGAGGTTTTGAGCTAAAATTCCTCCTGAGAGTTGAAGGTAATAAGCGGCGTCCTTTGGGTTTCGAAAAGCTAAACCATTTAAATTTTTTACAGCTTCAGTTACTCTTCCCGCTGCCAAGTTCCTGATTACAGCTGTTTCCTGAAGTGACATTAGGTAAGCAATCATTTCAGGTTGTTGCCCCAAGCTATCCAGCAAAGTGAGGTCTGAACTTGGGTCATTTCTATTTTTTTCCGACATCACATTCCTCCATCCTGCATTGATTAGCATTGGAGAAGTCTCAGATAAAACTCCCTCTTTAACGGATTTTAGTAATTCTTCCGAAGGAATATTGGCAAGAGCATTGGATGCTGCTAGCTCATTAATCAAATAAATGAGCTCAGAATTTTGATCTACGCTGATTTCGGGCTTGCCAAGTTTGGTTTTTAAAGCCGAAAGATTTGACATCAATACTTGATCAGTACTTCCAGAATTACTCAGCAAATCCAGTGCTTCCGTTGTTTTATTGACCTTAGTATAGAGCAAACTAAGGTTGTTGACCAAGTGTGGTTCATTAGGGAAAATAGTGAGCCCTTTCTCTAGGTAATAAATAGCTTCAAATTCTTTGTTTTCCTGATGGAGTCTGTCGCTCAGGAGCAGGATATTATCTACCTGAGGAACCTCTGTGAAGCTTTCTTCCAAATGCTCTTTTGCCAATGTTGGTTGCTTGAGATCCAGTAGCAATTGGGCGGTAAGGAATTTTGCTTTAGGGTTTTTGCGATAGCGAATCCAAGCATTTTCATAAAGAATACTTGCTTCCAGCTTTTTGTCCACTTGGTAATAATAATCTCCTAGAATATTACTTGACATGGCATTAGCCTGTACGCCTACTATCCCCCCAGTATAAGTAGTGAGGACTAAAATCACTATCAATCCGCCTATCCTAATGTGGTAATAAACAAGGGAATAAGGCTTGTAAAGGATTTTTTCTACCGCCTTTCCAGAGTTCATGACAGACATAAAGTTTGCCATCAGGTAGATGAAAAAGAAGAGGCTGAAACCAAGTTGAGTGTAGACAAAAAGGTGTTTGTAAAGCTCTTCACCTGGCTGATTTGCAGAAAATTTCAATTTCCATACTAGCCAAAGGGCAAGTCCAAAGCCGATTAAATGCAAAGCTTTTATTACCGAAGGTGTAGAAATTAAATCCTCACTTTGGCTTACTTTTTCACCTATTGAAATCCATCCGAAAAACCCTAGAGGTATAAGAAGGAAAAGAGGAGAGAAGGCAGGGAAAGGCAGTCCTATTTCTCCCTGTAAAGCTAAAAGCAAGAAGAATAGTATGCCTAAATAAATTAAAGTAATGAGGCTGATTTGAACAGTGATGTTCAGGTTGAGGTTACGGTTTACTCTTGCGAGCAAAATGTAAATCCCGGATAGTATGCCATGCCCATTCCAAAAGACCCAGGCTAGTGCAAGACCAAACCCGATTGTCAAACTGTGCTCAGCAACATAGATTTCAGGATTGGAGACGGGACTTTGAGTAATGAGTAGTACAAGTGCTGAGAAAGTCCCTGCAAAAACTGCAATCCACTTGATTACCAGATGTTTTTTTTGCCCCCAGATGTGAAAGTAGATTAATGGAATAAGCGTTCCCGCCAAAAGAATAATGAGCGGATAGTTCGCATTTTGCCCACCGATATTTAGTCCATTGAAATCACTGAAAGTAAGCAGAACAATCCAAATAATGCCTCCAATGATGAAATAGGCCTTTTTAAATTCAGATACTAATGTCAAAACAGATACTACTGCGAGCCAGACTATTCCTGCATAAATGTAGGATTCAGTCCTATGTAATTCAGGGGCTAACGCTTTGAACTCCTGGAAAACAATGTAATTATCAACTTTAATAGGGTAAGAAATAGGACCTATTTGGACCCAGTCAAAAGGAATAGCAACAGTATCCAGAAAAGCTCCAGCCTTGATGTTGACATAAGGCTGAGGATCGAAAATCAGGTAATACAGCGCAAAAAGCCCTCCTGATATGATAAATAGGAGGGCTAGGATTTTATAGATGGTTGAGGTATTCAATGTGGTTGTCAAGTAGGTTACTCCATTACTTTAGGTACTCGGAAGTAGTCGGAATCTCTTTTTGGTGCATTTTTCAGGCCAGCTTCATGCTCCAGCTGATGACCTATTTTATCTTCGCGCATGTCATTCACTTCTGAGGACATGGTAGTCAATGGCTCTACGTTTTCAGTATCAATTTCATTCAACTGCTCAACCCAGTCGAGAATTTGACTCATATCCCGAGACATTTTCTCCGCGCTGCTTTCGTCAAATTCCAATCGCGCAAGGTGAGCGATTTTCTTAATTGAGTTGGTATCTATTTTCATGTGTTTATAATTTGATTTTTTAAGGTCATCCCGATAGCTATCGGGAGAAATCTCGCATGTTAATTTTTTTCTCTCTCACAGAGAGATTATTGTCATGCTCGATTTCATGGTTTTGAGTTATCTACATTGAGTTGACTTTGAATCACATGAAAGCAATTTTCTTTCAACGCTTTTTCAGATTCAAAATTGCCAGGAAATAAAGGCTCGTGAAGGACCATTTTGGCAGATCTCCAGTGCACCAGCAATTTCCCGTCATCGGGTAAAATTAGATGATTATAGGATAAAGTGACAGGGATAATCGGGATTTGTTTCTCTATGGCCATCCGGAATGCCCCGTTTTTGAATGCAATCATCTCTGGAGGATTCTTGGTGAAAATCCCTCCTTCGGGAAAAATGATCACGGAGCTGCCTGATTCTAGAGCCTGATCTGTGCGTTTCATCGTTTCTGCACGGCTTTTTAGTCGCTCTCTATCAACAGCGATATGGAGGTTTTTGAAATAGTATCCGAAAAGAGGTGCTTTGCGAATGGAGGCTTTTCCTACGAAAAGAACATCACCGGGAATAAAGCCCATCATTGCGATATCCAAGTAGCTGAAATGATTAGCGAGATAAATGTATGCTTTGTCCTTTTGGATCTTGTCGCTTTTCTGAATCTTCACAGGGAGGAAAATGCAAATGAAATATGCCCTTGCCCAGTAGCGATTGATTTTTCGGCCATATTTTTTCCAACCTGGAATCCAGATACAAACCAGAATGAATGGAAAGATCAGCAGAAAACTCAGTGCAAAGATTAACCCTGCGTATATAGAATACAGCCTTGCGAATAGATTACGCATGATTGATCATGTGATTTGCTGCTTTCACAAAGTAACTCAACATGGCTTCTTTGATGTTCTGATCCACTTGAATTTGGTCTAAGGCAGTTATCATCGCATTCATCCAATGATCACGCATGCTTGCATCGATTTTCCAGTTGGCATGGCGCATTCTCAATCGGGGATGGCCCCGCTGTTCAGAATAGGTCTCAGGTCCGCCAAACACCTGAAGTAAAAAAAGAAATAAGCGATCTTCTGCAGGTGCCAAATCCTCTGGATAAAGTCTCTTCAAATCCTCGTTTTTGGAAACTTCCTGATAGAAAAATTGAGTAAGCAAACGGATTTGCTTTTCACCAATCAGGTCATAAATCGTCTGAGAAGTATTCATGGCGCAAACTTACCAATTTCTCTTAAGCCTCCCATTTTTTTACCTTCAGCGAAGTGCCTTCAGTGGAAATCACAATCACTTTCGCTCCTTGATCTATAAATTCACCTCGGGAATAAGCGTCATAAACATCTCCGTCTATTTCGATTCTTCCGCTTGGTCGCAGTCTGGAGTGAACTGTCCCAGTCTTGCCATTTAAAGTTTCTGAGTAAGAGGAAGAAGTGTAGCCCTCGCTTCTTTGCTGGGTGGATGCCAAAGTGATGGTTTTGAATGCTCCCCACTCATTGACTTTGGGAGTAAGCCAAAATACCAAGCCAACTGAAACTATAGCTGCTAAAATCACCGTAAGCAAGGCTCCAAACAGATCCGCAGCTGGGACAAAATCAAAATTGAAATTCTGGTTTGGAATCATGCCTAGAACGAGTCCTGTTAATATCCCGATGATGCCCAGTACTCCAAAAATCCCAAATCCAGGAATCACAAATAGCTCCACAGCCAATAAGATCACGCCAATAAAAAAGACTAAGATTTCCCAGTTTTCAGCAAGGCCATTGAGATAATAAGGGATAAAATAGAGAAATACTGCCACCACAGAAGCCAAGATTGGGAAACCAACTCCAGGAGTCTGCAATTCAAAATAGAGACCACCAATAATGATAAGGATTAGAAATCCGCTGACAGCTGGATTTAGGAAAAAAGCTATTATCTGCTCAGAAAGCCCCGTTTCATAAGTTATTATTTCAGCCTCACCGAGATTTTGAGAAGCTAGAATGTCTTCGATAGAATCGTATTGTCCTTCGCAAAAACCATATTTTTCAGCTTCAGAAACGGAGAAAGTAATCACGGATCCTTCTTCCGAGATTCCTTCGATTTCAATTTTTTCATCTACCATGGCTTCAGCGATTTTAGGATCACGGCCTTTTGCTTCAGCAGTACTTCGCATCATAGAGCGCATGTAGGATTGATATTTGTCGGGAGCCGCAGCTCCATCTGCTCCGTTTACCACGGTGGCAGCTCCTATACTTGCCCCGGGTGCCATATAGATACTATCAGTGGCGATGGAAATCAGTGCTCCGGCTGATGCCGCATCCTTATTGATGAATACATAAATAGGAATAGTAGAATTCAGAACCATAGTCCTGATTTCATCGGCATCATTTACGGCGCCTCCATAGGTGTCCATTTCAATAATAATCAAGTCCGCATCAATTTCTTCTGCATTTTCCAATGCCAATTTCACACGTCGAGTCATGGCAGGATCAATGTCCGTATCGATTTTGAAAGTGAAAACTTTCTTATCAACCCCAGTATCGCTTTGGGCCAGAACGAGTTGGGAGGAAATAATAAGGAATAGGATTAGTGCGCTGAAATAGATTTTCATTGTTGGTGTGCATTTTCGAATGATAAAAGATACGAAATACGCGTAAAAACTGATTTTTTTCTTTTCATCGCTTGGATTTGTTTCCGTATTTTCTGAAAGTAAATTCTGATTCTCGTGCTATTCTCCGACCTTTGCGACGAATACATGGTCAAGACTGCCTTTTACTCTTTATAGGTTAATAATTTCTATTTAAATGTCATCCAATTAACACGAGAGGAATCGCACTTGTTTTATGACCAATCGTCGGTGTCACTTGTGTCATTCTCGATTTCTAGCATAATTCTTGCGCCAATCGACTTTGGAAATTAATCTTGTATTTCTAATTCGTTTACCCCCAATTCAGTATATCCCTATGAATAATAGATCACAGTTTTTCTGGTCCTTTCTTCTTCTATTCTCACTTTCTGCTTCATTATCAAAGGCTTCCGAGCTTAATGCCATTGATTCGATTGGAGTTCAGCGTATAGGAGATCAGTCATTTATTTTACATGAAGTAGATCCAAAAGAGACGTTATTCGGGATTTCACGTAGGTATAACTCTCCTGTGAGTGATATAGTGAACGCTAACCCAGTGTTGAAGCAAGGGTTAAAAATCGGTCAGACGATCAAAGTTCCTTTTGTATCCATGGCCGAGATTCCTGCAGGTTCTGTTTTGCATAATGTAGTTCCTGGTGAGACGCTTTTCTCCATTTCTAAAAAATATGGAGTAACAGTGGAAAGCGTAATGAAAGATAATGGGCTGAAAGGTAATGACCTCAGTGTTGGTCAGTCGTTAATCATAGAACCTGCTGTACCAGTCGCAGTGGAGAAGGAGCCAGCACCCGTAGTGGCGGTTGCCACTTCAACTGAAGTAGTGAAAACTGAGCCAAAGCCAAAAGAAAAGTCAGTTAAAAAGGAGGAGGAAACTCCTAAAGTAAAAGAGAAAACACAACCAACTCCAAAACCGGAGGTAGTTGCGGAAACTAGTAAACCTATGGTTCCTGGAGAATGGAGATCGCACACTGTACAAAGCGGAGAAACACTTTTCTCTATCGCAAGTCAATATTCAGCTAGAGTAGAAGATCTGATTACCTGGAATGCGTTGACATCTAATAATCTTCAGCAAGGTCAAGTGCTCAAAGTGGGTCGTGGAGCGATGGAAGAATCTACGGTTCCAGTGATTGGAACTCCAAGAGTTGTTTCCAGTGCAGAGGAAATGATGGTAGAGCCAGCAGATGAAAACACTTCTGGTGGATTTAAAAACATCAAGGAAACAGGTCAGGCTGAGCTAATCGAAGGAACTGGAGGACATAAGAAGTACTTGGTTCTGCATAGAACAGCTCCAGTGGGTACGATCATGCGTGTGAAAAATGAGGAAAATGACGTGACTATTTTTGCTAGGGTAGTAGGAACGCTTCCGGAAACAGGCGATAATGCCAAATTGGTGATCAAACTTTCCCAGGCTGCTTTTGATCAGTTGAAAGCAGTGAATGGAAGATTCCCGGTTGAGGTGATGTATTAGGAAGCTGGAAGACGGGAGACCGAAGATGCCTCAAATCTAATGTCTAGCCAATTCTATTTACTCTTAGTTTTTTTTGGAAAGGATGTTCCATTATAAGTTATAAAAGAAGACCGTCATGATGGCGGTCTTTTTTCGTTTTGAACCTATGTCTTCGGGCAGAGGTTTTAAGATTGAATTTTGGTTTCCGAAAAGCCACTGCTAATTTTGCGCTTGCGCTATGAATAAAGTCCAACTCGTATTCCACCATATTTTCCGGTTTATCTGGAATCTTATTTTTATTATTTCCTACCCGATCTTGGCGAGTTTTGGCTTGTTGTTTATTGGTGTGACTTACGTCTTCTCTTTACTCTCGAGATTCCTGAACAGACTACGGCCTGAAGGGAAAAAGGTGGTTTTGAAAGAATCAGAATGGGAAGATTTGCCATATTCTGGAGAATTGTTAGAAGCCAAATTGATCAAGCAAATCGTATTTGGACCCTCTGGATTTAAGTTTAGAAGGAAAGATGGGGTTCCGTCTGTTCTTTCAGATTATGTTTTTGGGAAAAAGGTTCGGGTACTTGAGGAAGGATTTATTCTTGAGAAATGGAATAGCACAGAGTCTAAGGATTTACCTGATTTTGATATTTGTCTATATGATCCGGATGAGGATTCCTTGCGGTTGCTCACTACCATTAAATGCTTTGATTGGCATGTGTCTGAGAAAGTTGAGAATGAGCTTTCCTTCAAATGGTTTGATGGTACACAGGGTGGTGAAGTGAAAGTTGCCCTTTGATGCTGGATTTAAAGGGGTTTTTAGACGAAAAAGTTGAGCAATACAACAGGCCGGGGTTTATTGTGCTTGACCCTATTTCTATTCCCCATCGCTTTTCGAATAAACAAGACATAGAAATCTCAGGATTCTTTGCTGCGATTTTGGCTTGGGGACAGCGAAAAACGATTATCAATAAGTGCATAGAATTGTTTGAGATGATGGACAATTCACCTCATGACTTTTTGCTGAATCATCAGGAAGATGACTTGAAGCCATTTCTGAATTTCAAGCATAGAACCTTCAATGATGTCGACACGCTTTATTTCATCCACTTTTTAAGTTGGTTTTACAAACGACATGAGTCACTTGAAGAAGCTTTTCTTCTTGGTCAAACTGGAGATGTCGATTCAATGGAATCTATTTTGACGAAATTTCAAAAGTTTTTCTTTTCTCTACCTGATTCGCCTCATCGCACAAGAAAGCATATTGCCACACCTACTAGAAAGGCTGCCTGCAAGCGTATTAATATGTATCTGCGCTGGATGGTGCGGGACGATGAAAAGGGAGTTGATTTTGGACTTTGGAAAAGAATCTCACCAGCTCAGTTGATCTGTCCATGCGACCTGCATGTGGATAGAGTAGGAAGGAAGCTCGGCATGATTACCCGAAAGCAAACAGATTGGTTGACAGCTTTGGAGTTAACAGCGAAACTTCGGGAGTTTGACGCTGCTGACCCTGTTAAATATGACTTTGCGCTTTTTGGGCTAGGGGTGGAGGAGAAGTTTTGAGTAGGGAATAATAGCTTGCCTATATTAATGAGCATTAAAAACTTTCCAATGTTTTTATAAAGTGTTTTTGGTTCTTTTTATTCTTTTTAAACCTATCCATTCATGTTCTATGTCCTTCATCAATAAAGCATTATCAAACTTTACTGACCCTTTAGGAAAGATACTCTGATCTTCAAAAAAGCTTGAATGAACTTTATCTACCTCTAATAGCGATAAATTCCAATTGTGTGCTTTTAACTCTAGTCCTTCGAATGTGTTTTTATCTGGAGAATATCCTACAGAGCCATTTTTGAAAAAATCGGATACAGATTCTAAACTATTGAAAATACTTTTCTTATTCCATTCGGGGGTTTCTTTTGCTACAATTGACAAAGATGTTTTATCATCACTATGGAATGCAACTTTATATTTTCCTTCAGCTTCTTCTACTGAGAACTCAGCTAGATGATGTACTCCTGGGAAAATAGTACCACCGGCCATTGCATTTAATTTCGATGATGTATCTCTTCTAGGTATATAAACACCTTCTTTTAACTCTCCATTTTCAATCCATTCAACGGCAATTCTATGCGCGCCATTTTCAGAAGATAATCCAATTTGTTTGGGAAGCCCAAACGGTCTAATTTCTTTAAGCCTAATTAAGCAAATACCCGCAATCCCTTTTCCATTAATCAGTTTAGGTTTGAATGGATCAGGTAAATAGCTTTCCAAAACTTCGTTATCAACCTGAAAGTTGATAAGGATGCGCCTGTCTATTATACCTTTTATGTTGGGTATTATCATTCTAACAATTGACTTTGCTAATGAAACTTCTTTATCTCAGGTGCATCCGCAATAGTAGAGAACTCTCGAGCAATTCGCTCAGCATAATCATCTAAAAGCTGCATCACCCGATCCTGATTTTTTGACTTTACAATTAATCCAGCATGATAGTCCAAAGGAACTCTAAAATAAACCTCCGGATCGTCAAAACTGCTCAAATCTGGATGCTGGAATTTGGATAGGGTAAGCAAAATCCCAGCGTAGTTTTTAGACACTTTTGGAAGCTGGTATTTATATCCTTTAGCCAAGGCATCTTCAATTTTCGCCCATTCAGCCCAGAGATTGATATCAGTCGCGGCTTCTACCATTTCAGCCAAATGCGCTCCACCTACACGGGATGAAGTTTCCAGGAAGTAGATTTCCCCATCTTCATGGCACTTGATGAATTCTGTATGAGTAGCTCCAGACTTCATTCCAAATGCCTTCATGACCGCTGTATTTGCTTTTTTGATTGCCTTTTCATCAGTTGAGCCAAACTTGAGATTTGCCGAACGGAAAATCCCTCCTCCTTGGGAGATTTCCATTGGAGTGGACAAATACTTGGATACAGAGCAGAAAAGATTTTTGCCATCCAGCATCAATCCATCAGCATGATATACGTCCCCGGGTTTGAATTGCTCCACTAGGTAATAGAGTCTATTATCTCCTAATTGATGAATGTTTTCCCAAAGAGATTCCTTGTCGTGAACCTTGATGATGCCATGAGCGGATGCTTCAGATCTTGGTTTTAGTACCCATGGAGCAGGGATATGATCCGCAAACTGATTGATATCATCGTCATTGAAAAGTGGCGCAAATGCCGGGACTTTTATATCTGAGTCATGTGCTTTGATCCGCATGGCAAGTTTGTCGCGAAAGAAACGGCCTGTAGTCTGACCCATTCCTGGGATTCTTAGACTTTCTCGGAGAAAAGTTGCCTTTTCTACATCGTAATCATCAAGGGCGACGATGCTTTCGATTTTATGATTTTTCATCAAACCTCCCACACCTTTCATCAGTAGTTCTAGGTCCCAATCCAAATCCTGACCAGGCATATAGAAAATCTCATCTATGTATTCGAATGCCCAAGGCTTGTCTTTCAGCTTTTCTGAAGTGATCAAAAATACCCGATTGCCTTGCTTCTTGAGTTCTGTCAGGAATGCATTCCCTTTGAAAAAGTTGGAAATGCATAGAAAAGTCTTGCCTTGATCACCCATAATTACAATTGATTTTCGATGAATTTAAGTAATAATTGGACTCCAAAAGCAGTTCCTGACTTGGTTTTTGCAAATTCACTGTCCCCGAATGCCACGCCAGCAATATCTAGATGTGCCCAGTTCGGATGCTCGTGGATAAAAGCTTCTAAAAATTTAGCCGCTGTGATTGCTCCAGCGATAGGTTTCCCGTGATAGTTTTTGATGTCTGCTATCTCTGAGTCCATTTCGGATCTATAGCTTTCCCACATGGGAAGAGGCCATACTTTCTCACCAGACTGCATTCCTGCCTTTCGAAGTAAATCTGAAATTGTATCTGAATTGGAAAAAAGAGCGCCACATTCGTAGCCGAAAGTTCCCACGCTACTTCCTGTCAAAGTTGCGAAATCAATTAGCTGATCTACCTGATAATTTTTCACCAAATAAGACAAGCCATCGGCCAAGATCAAGCGACCTTCCGCATCCGTATCGATCACTTCTATGCTCAATCCAGCGTGAGAACCGATGACTTCTGAAGGTAGATAGGCATCTTTATCGACTGAGTTTTCTACCGCTGGAACGATGGCCGTGAGGTTAATTGGTAGCTTGAGTGAAGCGATAAGCTGCGTAGCTGCCAAAACTGCGGCAGCTCCTCCCATGTCAGATTTCATATAAACCATCCCTTGGGTTTTGATATTCAAGCCTCCAGTGTCGAACGTAACTCCCTTGCCAACCAATCCCAAATGGGATTTTGCATTAGGGCTTCTGTACTCCATAATGATGAATTTTGGAGCTTTTGCGCTACCACGGGCTACTGCCAAAAACGCATCCAAACCTTCTTCTTTTGCCTTTTCCTGATCAAAAATGGTAGTTTTAAAACCATATTCTGCTCCTGATTTTTTGGCCCAATCTGCCAAATAGGCAGGTGTGATTACATTCGGAGGCAAGTCAACTAATTTGAACCCTTCGATTTTGGCTGCCGCAATTTTGGCTGCTCGATCAAGTGTTTTCTCTAATCCCGACTCTTGGGAAATCACTGAGACTTCTAGCTCTGCGAAATCTTTTTGATCTTCTTTCTTTTGCTTGAAAAAACCAATGTTATAAGCTCCAAGTTGAAAACCAACCAATGCACTTTCAATTAATTCGGTTGAGAATTCGGCAGAAAAATCGATGGAAACGGATTTTTCTACCAGATCTTTATTTTTGGAAAGAACTCTTCGAAATGACTTTTCAATGCTTGAGACATCTGTTTTTTCTCCCAAGCCTATCAATAAAACTAACCTACCACCGATTTCTAATTGATAGGAAGAATCCTTTTTCCCAGAGAAAATCGAGGGATTTACTGACTTACCCCCTAGTTTTTCCTTGAGTAGTTCTGACCAGTTAGAACCCACCACAGGGATGATTAAAAGTCCTGAATTATTCCTAGAGTTTGACTGAATATTGAATTTCATAAGGTGGCGCTTTCGCTTTTAATCTTCTTTAGTGCTGAAAAAGAGCCATTCTATGGCTTTTGGGAACTCATCACTCCAATAAGTCTCGTTGTGTTTTCCGTCTTCATTGATGCTAAGATGGACTTTCATTTTGCCTTTTAAGCTTTCCCGTTTGAGTAAGCGTTTTCGGAATTTGGTAACATGCTTGACCATGGTTTCACTTTCATCTCCACCTGCATAGAGGTATAGTCTGGTTTCCTGAGGTTCAAAGAAGTCAATAAAGCCCAGCTTGATTTTTGGGATAACCCAGAGGGAAGGAGAAAAAACCATCAACTTGCCAAATACTTCTGGATAGATCAGGCCTGAAAATATACTGACCAAACCGCCCATGGAGCTTCCTCCAATTCCGGTGAATTCCCGCTCAGGTTTGGTTCTGTAGGTTTTATCTACAAATGGCTTTAAAGTATCTGTTATAAACCGAATGTATTTCTTCCCGCTTCCGATTCCCAGCACCGTTTTGCCAACGTTATATTCCTGTAGTCGCTCAGATTCCCCATGCTCCACAGCGATGATGATGATCTTGCCAATGTTATAATCGGACATCACAGCCAGCTTTTTATCTATCTGCCAGTTTCCAAATTCAGCATTTTCATTGAAAAGGTTTTGGGCATCATGAAGGTAAAGCACAGGGTATTGTTCCTCGCTGTTATTGTAATCATGCGGTAAAAGTGCCCAAACTTTACGGGTTTTGTTGAGCTGAGGGATTTCGAATTCTTCCGAGATTAAACGTATTATTGGAAGTTGGCTTGGACGATAGGGGAGCCAGTTTTTACGCCATTTGGCTACTTTTTCGGTCTTGGTTACTTTATCGTTTTTCCAGTGTCGATTTGGCGTACGATTTCCGTAGCGATCTATTTCTACTTCGGACCAGTCGCCTTTGGTAAATTTATAGATTAACTCTTTCTCGAATTCTGGCCCATCAGGAAATGTGAACTCATACTTTCCTTTGGAGATTTTCTTCATCAAAAAACGACGATCCTGTGTAGTCCAATTATTGAAATTACCTGAGATGTAGACAGGTCTGTCATCATCATCAGAAGTACTCAGGAATATGGTTTTAGTCTTTTTGACGGTATTTGTGGAATCTAATAGTAGTGATTCAGAATTCATTCAGTGGGTGATTATGGGCATAACCCAGCCTGCAAAAATAACTGTTGCAGGCATACCAATGAAATAAACTTCAGATCTTAAATCATTTCATTCGGGCGAAAGCGGATTTCGTCCGGGTAGGGGAAAGCATGAATTAATTCACCGCCTGTGATTCTTTGCTGGATTTCCTGCCAATACAAAGGGTCGAAAAGATCCTTATGGTAGGTTAGAAAGTGTTCCTTCAGATCTTTTCTGCCAATCATCCATCTTTTGAAATCCTCTGGGAATACATCGTTTTTGGCAATGGAATACCAAGGTTCCGAAGCATAAATTTGCTCATAAGTTTCGGCTTTTGGCTTGACTCGGAAATTCATATCGGTCAGAAACTCGATCTCATCGTAATCGTAAAAGATCACCCTCTTTTGACGCGTCAGCCCAAAATTCTTGGTCATCATATCGCCGGGAAAAATATTTGCCTGTGCCAACTGTAGGATAGATCTCCCATAGTCTTCTACTGCTTTCATCCCTTCTTCTGTGTTGCAATGCTCCAGGAACAGATTTAAAGGCTCCATTCTTCTCTCTGTGTATAAGTGTTTGATAATTAAATGTGTATCTGTGATTTTTAAAAGTGAGTTTGTGGTTTTTCGGAGCTCAATCATCAATTCCTTGCTGATTCTTCCGATCGGGATTTTGAAGTATTCAAATTCATGCGTATCAGCCATTCTACCCACGCGGTCATGGAGGGAAACCAACTTATATTTACCCTTCACCTCTTGTCTAGTCATAGTTTTCGGTGGTTCAAAGTGATCCTTTATCATTTTGAAAACTATATTGAGAGAGGGTAAAGTGAATACCGTCATCACCATTCCTTTGATTCCTGCAGCTATTTCAAACTGATCTTCGCTGGCATCTATGTGATGAAGGAAGTCCCGGTAAAATAAAGTCTTACCATGTTTATTGAATCCAATGGCATTGTAGAGTTCATGGATTTTTTTGTGTGGTATGACAGAGTTGAGAAAGCTGACTACCTGAGAGGGGATTTCTGCTTCTACCATAAAGTAGGAACGAGTAAAGCTAAACATGCTACTCATCAAGTTGGGATCAAAAATCAAGGTATCCACAAATACTCCTTTTTTTCCGTGTACAACCGGGATAATAAAAGGCATCCATTTATGCCCAAGAAAGGTCCTACCTATAAGATAAGCTGCTTTATTCCTGTAAAAAACCGATCTCAAAATTTGAGTTTTGGTATCTGGACCTACTCGGTATCTTGTTAAAATGACATTCTTTACACTGCTAATTAAAAATTTGATATCCTGCTCTTTATCCATAAAGGGAGCTCCGAAATCATAATCATCCAATATTTGGCGGATATTTTTCTCCAAACCTAAGAAGGAAGGATAGGTTCTCAGAAGTTCTTCAGACTCTCTTACTTCGCAGGAGTCATACCCTTCCATGACAAACATCAAATCTTCGTCGATGGTCATTTTCGGGAAGCTTTTTCTGATCACAGAATTAAAAAAAGTTTCTGCGATTTCCTTATCCAGTCGTTCTGTGATAAGTTTTTGATAAGTGGATTTTATTTCCATCCAGCTGCCAGCATTAGCTGCTAAATCTTCCAATAATTCAGTACAGTCATGAGCTAATGGGAAAAGTAGGTCTTTATATAGTCGAAGTCTTTGTTTGTTATTCAGATGGGTCGCATGCCAAGCTTTTTCACTGAAATATTGTGGTGCGAGTCGGGTGTAGGTATTGAATAATTCCATGTAGGTGATAAACCCAACATAAATTTTAGTAGCTACTTGCTGTGGCAGGTTTGAGTTCATAGATATGGACTGTTCAGACTGAGAGTAAAAGCAAAAAAATAATTAGAAAATTTTTATTGATCAGCTAAGATATAATTTCATTGATTTTTAAGGGTTTAGAATATAAAATCTTTCGGGAAATAAAATTTTGAAAATCTTTCGCAATCGATTGTTTGGTGGATATGAAAACATTTTCTAATTTTCGCAGGTATTCAAAAAACGAATATCTACAATAGGTTTAATAGGTTTGAGAGCAGGAAAAGGTTGGAACAATGTTCCAACCTTTTTTGATTTTTAGTCGTCCTGACTTAGCTTAACCTTCTGAATTAAATCTTCCATGAGGAGTCCGAAATTTATACTTACTTATTTTGCCTTTTTAAGCATTGCTTTTTTATCACTGATGGCTTGCGAGAGCAATGAAAAACAAGCCAATGAGGGTAATGAAAATAATACTGTTGCTGAGGAAGAAATAAGTCGCAACAGGGCGCTTATTGATGTAGCACTAGCTCAAAATAAAAGTTGGTATACTCACTGGAGTAGTGACCTAGGCGAATTTGACGCCTCTCAGTTTGAATTGATGATGACTGATTCTATAGATCCAATGGAAATGCCTGAGCGAAATCCAATGCTCAAAGGAGATCCACTTTTCCCGTATCAGATTCCTCATCCAACTGGCAATGGCACGATAGATATTTATAGCTACAAGGTTGAAGCTCAGGAAGCTGTGGGTGAGCCATTCCTCAATCCTGATTCAGAGGTAGTTTGGTACAGAGAAGATGGGATGAAAGAACGCTTACTTTTTATGGGGCCTTCCGGGATGTTTGAGGATGGTATGTGGCTAAATGCAGAGGAATTTTTAGTGTTTGGGTATTTTCAGGAAGAAGCAGGATACAGACCCATGGCATGGATCATCAATGTAGAAAGTCATGAGTTGCTGCAGTTTCAATTTGCCAAGGTTTCTAAGACTTATGAGTCACATTCTTACATCAATAAGAAAATCAAACAGATAGACTTAAGTTAAAAATGGACTTTAGGAGCGTTTTAGAATTGTTGGTAAATGGAATGAAACATCCTCTGCCGGGCAAAAAAGCGCAGCTTTCTATGTCTCCAAACCCTGTCGATTTGAGGAGGTTTGATCCAAAACTGCCTGATAATCATCGCAAGGGATCTGTTTTGATACTGCTTTATCCCAATGAGGATAAAGCTTTTTTTCCACTGATCAAAAGGCCTGTCTACCAGGGAGTTCATAGTGGACAGATTGCTTTTCCAGGAGGAAAAATGGAAGATGAAGATGCCGATGAAGTGGATACAGCGCTTCGCGAAGCTTGGGAAGAAGTCAATATTCTGCCGGAGCAAGTCAAGCTAATAGGCAGGATGAGTGATTTGTTTATTCCGACCAGTAATTTCTTGGTAAGCCCAATAATAGGATATGCTGAAGAGGTGCCTGATTTTGTTCCTGAGAAAAGGGAAGTGGATCGGATTATTCAAACGGCCGTCAGTGCACTTTATGAACCTGAAATCCGCAAACAAAAAATCTTAGAGTTTAGTAATAATTTCCAGTTGGATACACCTTATTTTGAAGTAGATCAGGAGATGGTTTGGGGTGCGACGGCGATGATTTTAAATGAGTTTCTGCAGATTCTAGAGAATGGAAAGAAGTAGAATTCTGGTCTTTTTACTCAAATGTTGGTATTGTTGCAGTCGATTATCCTTGATGAAATGGAAGAAAATACCCCTTTATTTACAAATGATGCTGTAGTTTTTGGATTGCTTATGGCAATTCTGGCATTGATTTTTGCTACCTCAGCTAGTAAAAGGCCTCTTTGGAGGAAGTTCTACAGTATAGTTCCCACAGTCTTACTTTGTTATTTTATTCCAGCGTTGGCTAATTCTTTTGGGCTGATTTCTGGTGAGAGCTCTGGCTTATATAAGGTCGCCAGTAGGTATTTGCTACCTGCATCTTTGGTTTTGTTTACGATTAGCATTGATATCAAGGGTATTTTGAAACTTGGACCAAAAGCGTTGACTATGTTTCTGGCTGGAACGCTAGGAATTATGCTTGGCGGGCCGCTAGCGTTGATGACCGTTGGCTTTCTTTTCCCTGAGTTATTGGGTGGCAGTGGTCCAGAAGAGGTTTGGAGGGGCTTATCTACTATTGCGGGTTCCTGGATTGGTGGCGGTGCAAATCAGACTGCTATGTTGGAGGTATTTGGTCCTAGTCCAGAACTGTTCAGTCAGATGATTGCCGTGGATGTCTTGGTAGCAAATCTTTGGATGGCTTTCTTGCTTTATTGGGCAGCAAAACCTGAAAAGATTGATAAGCTATTCAAAGCGGATAGTACTAAAATCTATGAGCTAAGGGATAAAATTGAAGAATTCAGAAAGGGAATAATGAGGATTCCGACGCTGTCTGATACCATGATTATTCTTGGTGTTGGCTTTGGAGTGACTGGATTGGCACATTTGATCGCAGACTTTGTCGCCCCATATATCGGAGAGAATTACCCAAGTCTGAAACAGTATTCCTTGGATTCAGCTTTCTTCTGGATTGTAGTAATTGCAACCACCGCCGGACTGTTGCTTTCCTTTACGAAGGCAAGGAAATTGGAGGGAGCGGGCGCATCACGCATGGGAAGTGTTCTGCTCTACGTGCTGGTAGCTACTATCGGTATGCAAATGGATTTGGGAGCAGTTTTAGACAATCCGCTTTTATTTATTGTAGGTATAGTTTGGATGATTTTCCATATTATCATTATGCTCATTGTAGCTTTTATTATCAAAGCCCCTTTCTTTTATGTAGCAGTAGGATCTCAGGCAAATGTGGGTGGCGCAGCTTCTGCGCCCATAGTAGCAGCGGCATTTGACGCTTCTCTTGCACCGGTTGGCGTGCTTTTAGCTGTTCTTGGGTATGCTGCCGGTACTTATGGTGCGTATTTATGTGGATTGATGATGCAGGCTATTTCAGGAGGGTAAAAATGAAACATTCCAGAAAATTAATATTTGTGTGTAATGGTTCCGATTGTAAAAAAGAGGGCGCCAAAAAACTTAACAAGGACCTCAAAAGTCTTACGGATGAAGCTCCTTTTAAAGGAAGTTGTAAATTCATCAAAACTAAATGTATGGATATGTGCAAAACAGCTCCCAATGTAATTGTAGGAGACTTTTTTTGTAAAAAAACCACTGCTGAAAAAGTACTGACTCAAATAAAAAAGTCCTGAATTCTCAGGACTAATTCTTTTACTTTTTTACAACTTTTACTGCCGTACCACTTGCTGTGACCATCAACATTCCATCACGAATAGTTTCATAGTCTAAGTCTATTCCAAGAATTGCATTGGCCCCAAAAGCTCTGGCTTGCATCTCCATTTCTGCCATGGCAGTCGCTTTAGCTTCTCTTAAAACGCGCTCATAGGCAGAAGATCTACCGCCTACGATGTCGGTAATACTTGCAAAAAAGTCCTTGAAAACGTTAGCTCCAATTATAGTTTCTCCTGAAACTATTCCCAGATATTGCTCCACACTGTGTCCGTCTAGTGAGTTGGTGGTAGTTACAATCATTGTTATTAGTTAGTGTTTTAGTTAAAATAAGTACACATTTGAACACGAATTTCAAGAACAAAAGGTTCTCTTTAGATTATAGGAAAAATGTTTTTCACACACATCCAAAGTCAGATCGTCAAATTAAGAAGATGATTTCTTAAGATAAATACATATATTTTGGATTCTGTTTTTAGTTATAGATTCGAGGAGCATTTATTTCAATTTTTGAAAAACCAAAATCCTGAGGTTGCTAAACCTATGAGACAATTCAATCAGTTTGATATTTCAGATGTTTTTAATGAGATAAATGACCCGTTGTTTGTCATAGAATCTGAGGAAATAATTTTCTTCAATAAATTCTTTAAGAAGCACTTTCAAGAAATACCTTTTGATTGGAGAAGTAGTATAACTGAAAAAGAATTAGTTGCATCTTTGGAGGAATTTTTTAAAACTGGTATAGTTCCTAAGAATACCTTTCTTAAAAAGGTAAGGCCTAAAGAGCTGAGTTCCATCAAATATGAGTGGTCATTTACAAATCTTCCATCTAGCTATTCTGAGAAATTTTTAATCGTAAGAGGTCATCCATTGAAGTTTCAGTCTAAGGCAGGAGAACTATTAGCTCGGACCAGAGAGGAGTTGCAACAGTCTGAGGAAAAGTATAGAACACTTGTTGAAGAATCCACAGAGATTATTTTCTCGCTTTCTGATACCCTTGAGTTCTATTATATCTCCCCAAATGTTAAGCAGTTTCTTGGATATGAGGCCGATGAGGTGATCGGTACTAGTTTTTTGCACTATTTAAATCCTGAAGATTTGGATGTTTTCCAATCTTATGGTGTGGAGATCAGTGATTTTTTAGATGAAAATCAATACTTGGAATTCCGAATCAAACATAAAAACGGGACGTTTAGGGTGTTTAGCTCAAATGGCAGGATGGTTGATGAGCACGAAGATAAGAAGCCATTTTATACAGGAATTGCCAGAGATATTACTGAATTAAAACAGGCGCAAAAGGAGTTGTTTCAAGCTAAAGAAAGAGCAGAAAAGGACTCTCTTGTAAAATCTCAGTTTCTATCGATGATGAGTCATGAGATCAGAACACCTATGAATGCGGTGATAGGATTGACTCATCTGCTTATGGAGGAAAACCCCAGAGAAGATCAATTGGAGAACTTAAAGACGCTTAAATTCTCGGCAGAGAATCTGATGAGCCTTATCAATGACTTACTGGATTTCAGTAAAATTGATGCTGGGAAAATTAATTTGGAGCAATCTCAATTCGATTTACGTGTTTTAGTCAATCGGATAGTTCATTCATACTCCTTTCAAGCCAAGGAAAAAGGGTTGAAAATCAGGACTGATATTGATGGTGAAATTCCAGAATTGTTAATTGGAGATTCCGTAAGAATAAGTCAGATTATTAATAATCTGCTTTCCAACGCGGTCAAATTTACAGATATCGGACAGGTGAGAACTGTTCTGCAGGTGGTTAAAGCTACCCGTGAATTCTGTGAAATTAAATTTAGTATTGAGGATACGGGAATTGGGATTCCAGAAGATAAGGTAGAGTCTATTTTTGAGGCTTTCACACAAGCTTCATCCGATACAACCCGTAAATTTGGCGGTACAGGACTCGGATTAGCTATTGTAAAAAGATTAGTTGAACTTCATGGCTCTGAAATAAATGTATCAACTACTCTGAATCAAGGGAGTACCTTTGAGTTTACATTGAAATTTAAAAGCGTGGAAATAAAAAGTAAGGATCAAACAGAACAACAGGATTATAAAGAAAAATCTTTAAAAAATGTGTCAATCCTAGTTGCTGAAGACAATCTGATCAATCAGATCCTGATTAAGAAATTTCTCAAAAATTGGCATATTGGCAAGCTTGTGATGGCCTCAGATGGACAAGAGGCCATTGAAGAGTTTCACAAAACGAATTTTGATATCATACTTTTAGATTTGCAGATGCCCATTCTTGGTGGGCTTTCAGTAGCAAAATTTATTCGGGAAGACCTGGATTCAGGTAAGAATCAAGTACCCATTTTGGTGCTTTCTGCGGCATCTCACCAAGAAATAAAATCAGAGATGCTGGAATTAAGTATAAATGATTTTATAGAAAAGCCCTTCACACCTGAAGTCTTATATGGAAAAATAACTGAACATCTTATTTCAAAAGATCTCAGTTGAAATCGGTTTAGCATTAATTTTGCCTACAAGCTGTGGGTTTTTACCAGCTTATTTCAAACCGACTAATCAATGCCCCTTTTTCATAGATATATTTTCCTTTTTTTCTTCTTTATTATCGTTGCAACTTCATCCGCGCAACAACTTGTTACAAAAAGGCCGACTTTCTATGCACTTCTCGGAACCTCTGGTGGCAAACTCAATCAATTTGATAAACTACTTCAAGACAGAGGATTGTCAGGACTTAGAAATAGATACCAAACTATTGGGGTAGGCTATCAGACTAGGATAAATGACTTTGTGCTAGGTATGGATCTCCTTCATAATAGAGGAGGAGTTAGCAAGTTGGATGATTATAGGATGAATTACAGGACTTCCAGAGCGTTGTTGAATGTTGGCTATGCATTTACAGAAGAGTCCCGTTTTCAATTGATTCATTACATGTCCTTGGGTGTAGGTTTCCTTAATTTTCAAATGTTACCCTCTCAGCCCTCAAAAAATCTTGATTCATTTTTAGCAAATCCTGAACAGGGATTTGTATTACGGAAAAAAGATATTCATAAAGGGACTTTTAATTACGGGAATTTCCTAACAGAGATTGGCTTTCAATTAAGCTATGATTTCGACCTTCCTGGGAGGAAGGAGGCCTTGCAGCTGATCACAAAAATGGGGTATTCATTTAGTCCTTTGCAGGGTAAATGGAACATGAATGGTATTTCATTTGACAATACGCAAAATGGAGCTTTCCTCAGAGTGGGAGCAGGCATTTCACTTCCAGATGGAAATTTCTTTTATAAAGATGCCAGCATTAGCATTTCTCTTATTCGAGGTGTTCACTTCAGCAACGCCAAAGAATTCAATGCTAAGTTGGAAGAAGCAGGGTTAAATTCTTTGGATGGAGCACCATCCAATTGGGGCTTGAGAATTTTGGGAAATACGGAACGTTTATTATATGGTGCAGAACTCTATAATCTTGCTTTGAGTGGAGCTGCAAATGAAGCAAAAAATCATTCATTGAATAGCCTTAGAGTCTACGGCAATATGGGATATAATCTGATCAAATACAGAAATTTTGGGGTGGGAGCACTCGCAGGCTTAGGATTTGGCAATATTCGATATTCACTTTTGAAAGTGGATAAACCTGATTTTCCTGAGTTATTTGAGCAGCGTAAATTTGATGGTTATTTAAAAAATAGTGGCTTAATGATGAAGCCAGAGGTCTTTGTGGATTATGGAATCCCGATGACCAAGCGTAAACTGTATAAACTTGTATTCACTGCAGCAGCTGGATATGAAATTCCTCTGGCAAATTATAGGCTGGGTAACCTAAGTATGTCAAGTTATATGGCTGGACCTTATTTGAGTTTCGGAATCGGAGTTAAGCCTTAATTTTATTTTTATTTCAATACAAATCCTTTTTTAGTGAAGCCTTTTAAGCGAAACTCCTGTTATATTATCAAAATGATATTAACTTTGAGCTGCTTATCGAGAAAGACTGAGGGAAGGGCCCAACGACGTCTTAGCAACCTGTAGCCAAGGTGCTAACTCCCATTCCGATTTATCGGAAACAGATGAGCGGACTAGTACTTTGTACTTCTCTCCGTGTTTTGCTCGACAAGCTTTTTGAACAACAAAAAAATAGTATGCAAAACAGAACGGAATCCCTACTTCAGCAACTTTCGCAGCGTATTTTAATACTCGATGGAGCCATGGGTACCATGATTCAACGTTATACCTTGACTGAAGAAGATTTTAGAACTCCTGAATTAGCAGATCATCCCAAGTCTTTGAAGGGAAATAATGACTTGCTATCTCTGAGCAAACCTCAGATAATCAAAGATATTCATGCCGAATATTTCAAAGCTGGAGCTGACATTATCGAAACAAATACATTTTCCGCTACTACGATTGCTCAGGCTGATTATAACCTTTCGCATTTAGCGTATAAGATCAATTTTGAATCAGCAAAGCTAGCTCGTGAGGTAGCAGACGAATTTACAGCACAAAATCCTGATAAACCTCGATTTGTAGCTGGAGCTATTGGGCCTACTAATAGAACAGCTTCACTTTCCCCGGATGTGAATGATCCTGGTTACCGAGCGATTACTTTTGATCAGCTAGCGGAAGCATATGCTGAGCAGGTGAGAGGGTTGTTGGATGGAGGATCAGATATCATTTTGGTGGAGACGATTTTTGATACCCTGAATGCTAAAGCAGCGCTTTATGCGATCCAGGATGTTTACGAAGAGCGGAATATTCCTTTGGATCCAAAAGATGGAGGTATTCCAATTATGATTTCGGGTACTATCACCGATGCATCTGGACGTACTCTTTCCGGTCAGACTACAGAAGCATTTTTGATTTCAATTTCTCATGTGCCTTTACTATCAGTTGGACTGAATTGTGCTTTGGGAGCGAAAGAGTTGAGACCTTATTTGAAAGTGCTGGCTAGCAAAGCACCATTTTTTGTGAGTGCATATCCAAATGCCGGTTTGCCAAATGAATTTGGTCAATACGATCAAGGAGCCAATGAAATGGCTGACCAAGTGAGAGACTTTTTGAAAGAAGGAATGCTAAATATCCTAGGTGGATGCTGTGGTACAACGCCTGAGCATATTTCCGCATTAGCACATATGGCTGCCAATTTTCAGCCTAGAAAGTTACAAGAAGAAGAATTAGAAGAAACGTTGGACTGAGAAGATGGCAAGAACTAACTACATGAAACTTTCGGGCTTAGAGCCCTTGGTTTTTACACCCGAAATTAATTTTGTCAACGTAGGCGAACGAACTAATATCACTGGTTCGAAGAAATTTGCCCGCTTGATATTGAATGGAAATTACGATGAGGCACTTGAGGTAGCCTTGGATCAAGTTAGAGGCGGAGCACAGGTGCTGGACGTCTGCATGGATGAAGGGATGCTTGATGGGGAATTTGCGATGGTCAAATTTCTCAATCTGATCGCTTCAGAGCCTGAGATTTCCAGAATTCCTATTATGATCGATAGTTCCAAATGGAAGATTATCGTCGCAGGATTGAAGTGTGTACAGGGAAAAGGAATTGTGAATTCTATTTCTCTCAAGAATGGTGAGGAAGAGTTTATTCAACAAGCCAAAACTGTAAAGAAATTCGGTGCTGCAGTAGTGGTGATGGCTTTTGATGAAGCCGGACAAGCGGATACTTATGAGCGAAGAATAGAAATCTGTGAGAGAAGCTACCGAATCCTTGTGGATCAGGTGAAGTTTAACCCTCAGGATATCATTTTTGATCCGAATATTTTTCCGGTTGCTACTGGGATGGATGAGCATCGCAAAAATGCACTTGACTTTTTCAATGCTACCAAGTGGATCAAAGCTAATCTTCCTGGTGCCAAAGTCAGTGGTGGAGTCAGTAATGTGAGTTTTTCTTTCAGAGGAAATAACCCAGTCAGAGAGGCAATGCATGCTGCATTTCTATACCATGCAATCAAAAGCGGTATGGACATGGGCATCGTGAACCCAACCATGTTGGAGATTTACGACGATATTCCAAAGGACTTGCTTGAAAGAGTGGAGGATGTGCTTTTTGATAGAAGAGAGGATGCCACTGAGCGTATGCTTGATTTTGCGGAAACTGTAAAGTCTGCCGATAAAAAGGAAGTGATTAATGAAGCTTGGCGCTCTGATCCTGTGTCCAAACGCATGGAGCATGCCTTGGTAAAAGGGATTTTGGATTTTATCGTAGAAGATACAGAGGAAGCGAGACTTGAGCTGAAAAATCCGCTGAAGGTTATCGAAGGCCCTTTGATGGATGGAATGAACGTGGTAGGTGATTTATTTGGCGAGGGAAAAATGTTTCTTCCTCAGGTGGTGAAATCTGCCCGAGTGATGAAGAAAGCGGTAGCCTATTTGGAACCATTTATGCCTTTACCTGAAGAAGGAGCCGAGGAGTCTTCCCTGAAAAAAATTCTTTTGGCAACAGTAAAGGGCGATGTTCATGATATCGGTAAGAATATCGTGGGTGTGGTTTTAGCATGTAATAGCTATCAAATTATCGATTTAGGAGTGATGGTGGATGCCCAGAAAATCATCGATGAGGCCGTAAAAAATAAGGTTGATATCATTGGACTCAGCGGATTGATCACTCCTTCATTGGATGAGATGGTCAATGTGGCTTCTGAGATGGAACGGCAGGGGATCAAAATCCCATTGCTCATAGGTGGTGCTACTACTTCAAGAATTCACACTGCAGTGAAAATCGACCCGGTGTATAGCGGTACTGTGATCCATGTAATGGATGCTAGTAAGTCTGTTCCCATAGCTGGAGAGGCCATTTCTGAGGAAACGAAGGAAGCTTATAGAATCAAATACAAGGAAATATATGCTCAACTTCGAGTAGAGCATGAAGCGAAGCAATCCTTGAAGCAACTTGTTTCTTATGAAGAAGCCAAAGCAAATCCAGTTGAAATAGATTGGAATACTTATGCGCCGGTTGCTCCCAAAAAACTTGGAAGAACGGTCTTAAAAGATCTGGACTTAAATGTGATAAGAAAGTACATAGACTGGACTCCATTTTTCAGTACATGGATGCTCAGTGGGAAGTTTCCAAAGATATTCTCTGATCCTGTAGTCGGAGCTGAAGCCAAGAAAGTCTATGATGAGGCAAATGAAATGCTAGATCGAGCAATTGCAGAAAAATGGCTTTCTGCGAATGCGGTTTTCGGACTTTACCCTGTACAAAGATCTGAAGACGATGCAGTGGTATTTGATGAAGCTGGAAATAAGACTGCATCCTTTCACTTTTTGCGCCAGCAAGGCAAAAAAGGGAAGGGAGTACCCAATCGCTCCTTAGCTGATTATTTGCATCCTTCCGAGAAAGATTATTTGGGATGTTTTGCGGTCACCTCAGGAATCGGAATGGAAAAGAAACTTGCCGAATTCCAGAAAGCAGGTGATGACTACAATGATATCATGTTCAAATCCATTGCAGACAGATTAGCTGAGGCTGCTGCTGAATATATCCATGAACTAGTTCGAAAAGAATATTGGGGCTATGCTCCAGAAGAAAATCTGGAAAATGACTCCTTGGTACGTGAAGAATACCTCGGAATCAGACCTGCGCCAGGCTATCCGGCTTGTCCTGAGCATTCGGAGAAGACCACGATTTCACAGCTGTTGGATATGGAGCAGGAAATTGGAATCGAACTGACTTCCAGTTTTGCTATGTATCCTACATCATCAGTTTCAGGATATTTCTTTGGACATCCAGAAAGTAAATACTTTGGCCTTGGAAAAATAGGAGAAGATCAAGTGGCCAGCTATGCTGAGCGAAAAGGTATTACACTCAAGGAAGCTGAGCGTTTATTATCTCCTAACCTTGCTTACCAACCTAATTTAACCCTAGTAGAACCTACTTCATGAAGATAACCGAACACTTAGGAAACGCGAAAGACACGCTTTTTTCCTTTGAAATATTACCTCCGCTGAAAGGGCAAAGTTTGAAAGAATTGCTTGAAGGAATTGCTCCTTTGATGGATTTTAATCCGCCTTTCGTAGATGTGACTTACCACAGAGAGGAGTTTATTTACAAAAAGCATCCGAATGGCTTACTTGAAAGGGTGAGTACCAAAAAACGTCCGGGTACAGTGGGCATTTGTGCAGCGATTATGAATAGATTCAAAGTCGATGCTGTGCCTCATTTACTTTGTGGAGGATTTTCCAGAGAAGAAACTGAGAATGCTTTGATAGATCTCAATTTCATCGGGGTAGAAAATGTCCTAGCGCTTCGTGGTGATGCGCCAAAATCTTCGGGAAAGTTTATTCCTGAACCTGAAGGTCATTCTTATGCCTGTGAATTAGTGGAGCAGATCGTCCGTATGAATGAAGGAAGATATTTGCATGAGGAGACGGAGATTGGTTTTCAGACTGATTTCTGTGTGGGAGTAGCGGGCTATCCTGAGAAACACTTTGAGGCGCCGAGTCTTAAGTTTGACTTGAAGCGACTGAAAGAAAAAGTGGAGAAAGGAGCAGAGTATATCGTAACTCAGATGTTTTTTGATAATGCGAAGTACTTTGAGTTCGTAGACCAAGTTCGAGCTGCCGGGATTACAGTTCCCATCATTCCAGGAATTAAGCCTATCACGACTATTGGTCAAATTACCATGCTGCCAAGGACCTTCTTTTTGGACTTGCCTGATCCGCTTATGGATGAGTTGGAAAAGTGTAAAACAAATACAGAGGTCAAAGCAGTAGGTATTGAATGGTCAATTCAGCAGTGTAAGGAATTGGTGAAAAAGCAGGTTCCATCGCTACATTTCTACACCATGAGTAAAGCGGATACTACGTATAAAATTGCGAAGGAAATATTCTAGAATTGCAACTTGAAATATAAGCAAAAAGCCTTCTGAATTAATTTTCAGAAGGCTTTTTGGTAAATTGAAACTCTTAATCTTTTTGAAGTTTCAAAGAGATTTCTTCAAACTCCTTTTTGGTTTCATCGCTTAGCTTGTCAAAGTTTTTCTCCAGCCAATCTAAGCTTTCCTGAGTGGCATCTTCAATGTCCTCAGCTGTATTTTTGGTGCCTTTTTCTATATCAGCAGTAGTTTTGTCCCACCAAGTTTCCACATTGTCCATGTGCATCTCGGCAGTTCTTTCAAAGTTCTCAGATTCAGCTTTGGCATTTTTCACTATAGTTTCATAGCGCTCCTCGATCATTTCCAAGTTGTCATCTTCGACTTTCAAGTCCTCATAAACTTTTTCTGCTCTATTGTCCAAGCTATCGTATCGTTCATCGATAATTGACCAGTTGTGAACTGGAATTATTTTAACTGCAGTCTCTACGCTATCCACATAATTTTCAAGGTTGGTAGTTACTTCTACACGATCTTGCTCAGTGTAGTTCTTCGTGTCACAGGCAAACATCGCCAACGCTGATGCTCCTATAATAAGTGTTGCTTTCGTTTTCATTTTAAGGTTGGTTTTGTTGTAAAAAGGTTGTTAGTGGTTATATACATTGGTTCAGTGTGCAATCCTTCTACCAACTTAAAAAGCATAAATTCAAAAAAGTCGATAAAACGGCTTCTGTTCTATTTTTAGGCTGTTTTTACTCTGTTTTAAGCCAATAGTTTCAGGTAGTTTATCCTAACTTATACTCCACAATTCATGAAAAAAATTTCCCAACCCTCCACATAATTTGCTTCTATTTTCCTTTTGAGTTGTGAAGAATGATCCGCATCCGTTTTGAATTTATTGGTATGGAGATCAAGTTGGATATCTTTGGGTATGATCAAGCTTATAGAATGTCCAAGAGACGCGATGCAGGGAATTCCAGATTTTATAGATACAGCCATCAAAGCAGCCTATATCAATCAACTTCTGGAAGTTGGGTTCGATACGGTTGATTTTGGGAGTTTCGTGAGTCCCAAGGCTATTCCGCAGATGCGTGATACAGCTGAAGTATTGAGTTTGTTGGATTTGCACAATGCAAAGAGTAAGCTGCTTGGTATTGTAGCCAATGTAAGAGGGGCAGAAGATGCAATGCATTTCCCTGAAATAGATTATTTGGGTTTTCCGCTATCTGTATCTGAGATCTTTCAACAGCGAAATACAAATGCCAGCATAGCTCAGGCTTTAACAACTGTTGAAGAAATCCAGAATCTCTGTGAGGTGAAAGGAAAGACACTGGTGACTTACCTAAGCATGGGTTTTGGTAATCCTTATGGTGATGCTTATTCTCCGGAGATAATTGCTGAGTTTGTTGAGAAGCTAGATCAGTTAGGAGTGAAAATCATCTCATTATCTGATACGATTGGCGTGGCAGACCCTACTTTGATTACGAGTTTGTTGAGTCTTCAGATTGCTACTTTTCCCCACATTGAATTTGGTGCACATCTTCATAGTAAGCCAGAAGATATTGCAGAAAAAGTCAGAGCAGGAGTGAAGGCAGGCTGTAAAAGATTTGATGGGGCGCTAAAGGGATTTGGTGGTTGTCCTATGGCAAAGGATGAGTTGGTCGGCAATATGGCAACTGAAGTTATGATAGAGACTTTGGAGACTGATGGTTTTGATCTTAACCTGAATAAATTGGAATTTGGAGAAGCTATGAAGTTGGCTGGGTTTGTTTTTAATCCGAGAAATCCTTAAACCAACAACCTGTATTTTTTTCCAGGAAGGGACTTTACGATTCCTTCAAATTCCAAGGCCAAGAGTTTAGAGGATAGTAATCCCAAAGGTATTTCCGTGGAAATACTCAAAGAATCAATTTCCACATCGCCTTTTTCCTTTAAGAGCTTAAGGATTTCTTGCTCATCTTCATCCCGATTTGTCAAATCAAAACTAGGCTTCTGAGTTTTGACTTCTCCCGGTTTGCTCCAAAAAAGTGCTTCAGCAATGTCGTTTGGCCCGGTGTATATATTCGCTTTCATCTTCTTGATCAGCAAGTTGCAACCCTCGCTGTATTGGGATTGCAGGTTTCCAGGGACTGCAAAGACATCTTTATCATAACTATAGGCTATCTCAGCCGTGATCAATGCTCCGCCTTTTTCAGCCGCTTCGACTACGATCAGTGCATCGGAAAGACTGGCTATAATTCGATTTCTAGCCGGGAAGTTACCTGGAACCATGGTGCTTCCTGGGGCATACTCACTAATCAACCCACCTGTTTCTAGTATGGATTCTGCCGTTTTTCTATGAACAGCTGGGTAAATCCGGTCAATAGGGGAGCCCATTACAGCAATTGTTGGTAGACCTACTGCTAAAGCGGCTCTATGTGCTTCAATGTCTATCCCGTAGGCCAAACCGGAGATTATCGCAGGTTGATAAATAGCAAGGTCTTCGATTATTTTGCGAGTGGCGGATTTACCATAGCTTGTTGCGCTGCGTGTACCTACGACGCCCACAGTTCGATCAAAGTTCAGGTTGGCTTTCCCTTGGGCAAATATCACAACAGGGCTATCTTCCTGTTGCTTGAATCGCTGCGGAAAGTGTGGGTGGATTGAACTTAGTATTTCGAAATTCCTTTTTTGGCACTCCTTGATCAAATCATCAGCTTTTCTGAGCAGCTCGTTTTCTTGATTTCGTAATGCAAGAAGTTTTTCACCGACTTTGGGAGTTTTGGCAACCTTTCCTCTTGGTAGTTGAAAAAAATTAGTTGCAGAACCTGAATAGGCTATAATGGCTTTAAATACGCTAGGACCAATTTTTGGAGCTAGGGATAATGCGAGAAGATATCTTAGATCCTCATGAGCCTGATTTTGCATTGAATTCGTCCCGAATATTTATTAAAAAATCTCTGATTTCCTGAAGCTTCTGCACTGCCTGAACCTTATCAAATCCTTGCTCTTTGCCGGCTTTGATCACTTCCTGAGCGCCCTGAAGTGTGTACCCTTTTTCTTTTACCAGATGATAGATGTACTTGATCTTCTGGATATCAACCTTGGTGTACCGACGATTGCCCTTTCTATCTTTCTTTGGGCGAATAATATCAAATTCACCTTCCCAGTATCTTATCAAAGAAGGTGCAACCTTGAACATTTGTGCTACTTCCCCAATGGAGTGGTATTTCTTTTCTATTTCTCGCTCTTTGTACGGCACGGTAAAAATATCTTTAGCTCTAAATTAATGAAAATGCGATAGGTTCTTCAACAAGAACTTTTACTCAACAAGAAAAAAACGATTATTTTATCGATTTAGTGTTTGTAGCATCTGAACAGCTGCAAGTCCGGCAGTCTCAGTACGCAATCTTGCTTTACCCAAAGATACTGGCTTAAACCCTGCCACAAAAGCTTTTTCAATTTCGATTGGGTCAAAATCACCTTCTGGGCCTACTAAAATCAAGTATTTTCCATTTGGCTCTGCGCTGTCAAATAAGTGATGATCATGGTGCTCATCCACATAAGCAATGAATTTCTGATAGCCTTCAAATTCTCCAGAATCTAGAACCTCATCCAGTTTGGAAACCGGGTGAAGCGTTGGAACTCGGTACTTCAAGCTTTGCTTGCATGCAGAAATGATCTTTTTCACAAGTCGATCGGTCTTGAGATAACTCCTTTCAGAGTTCATAGTTTCCAAAAGTGTCAGTTCATGGAATCCAATTTCTGTGATTTTCTCCACCATCCATTCCATTCGATCTGGGCTTTTAGTAGGAGCGATTGCCAGGTGGATGTGGAATGGTTCTTTCTCTACCTCGGTGGTTTTTATAACTTTAAGGCTGGTTTTTTTTGGGTTTGCCTCTATGATCACACAATCGAAAAGTGTCCCTTCTCCATTCGTAACAAAGACTTGATCACCTTGCTTTTTGCGAAGCACCCTACAGAGATGCTTTGACTCATCAGGCTCCAAACTGATCAGGGGAGGAGAAATATTTTCTTGAAAAAAAAGTTGCATATGAAAATCTCTAAGACACAAAAAAAGCACATTTCCTTAGAAATGTGCCTTAGTATTATATAAACCTTATAACCTATTATCCTTTTGATACTTCCATGCTGACAGACTTGCCTTTGATGGTGTTATTCTTCATTCCGTTGATCACTTGATCCGCGTCTTTAGAAGGAACATCTACAAAAGAGAAGTTGTCATAGATATCGATTCCACCGATGCTACGTCCTTGAATACCAGTTTCTCCTGCTATAGCTCCTACGATGTCATTTGGTCTGATTCTATCTTTTTTACCTAGATTCAGGAATAAACGAGTCATGTTTGCTTCACGAGCTCTCTCAGGTTTTTTACCACCGTCTCTTGAGCCACCGTCACGAGATCCGAATTCTCTTCTTCTTTCGCCACCGCGTTCTCCACCTCTTTCGTTTCTTCCGCCTCTATCGCCACGCTCTCCTCTTTCAAATCTTCCGCCACGTTCGCCTCTTCCTCCGTCACGTCCACCTTCTCTTCTTCTATCTCCACCACCGTAAGTATCAATGCTGAAGTTCTGCTCGCTCATTTCTTTCACTGAGTCGCCCATTACTAATTTCATCAATCCTACAGCTACCTGATCGATCGTAAGTCCTTCAGCAAGCATCTGTCCGATAGTAGCTTCGAATAGTTGATTATCTTCTGATTTCTCAATTTGTTCTGTTACGCTTTTTACGAATTGAGCTTTTTTCAATTCGATCAAATCAGCTGCAGAAGGAGGGGACATCTTCGTGATAGTAGCTTTGGTATATCTTTCCAAATCTCTCATTTTGAAGCTATCTCTTCTTCCTGTTACAAAGTTGATTGCTTTACCATCTCTGCCTGCACGGCCAGTACGACCGATACGGTGAACATAATATTCTTCATCCAGAGGAAGGTCGAAGTTGAATACAGCTTCAACATTATCCACGTCAATACCTCTTGCAGCTACGTCGGTTGCAACTAGTACTTTGCAATGCCCCTTACGGAACTTACCCATTACTTTGTCACGCTGAGCTTGAGAAAGGTCACCATGAAGTGCATCAGCAGCGATTCCTCTAGCTATTAAGCCTTCAGTAACTTCATCTACCATTCTCTTAGTATTACAGAATACTACGCTTAGGTTGATGTTGTGAACGTTCATCAAACGAGCCATCAATTCCAATTTCAATGGATTCTTAACCTCGTAATATGTTTGCTCAATATTAGAAACCGTAAGTTCTTTTTTATCGATTTTAACGATCTCAGGATTTGTCTGGTATTTTCTAGTCAAGTCCATGATAGGCTTGGCCATTGTTGCTGAGAAGAAAACAGTTTGTCTTTCTTCTGGCATTTCCTGAAGAATAGCCTCGATATCATCTCTGAAACCCATGTCTAGCATCTCATCAGCCTCATCCAAAACTAGGATGCCAACTGAATCAAGCTTCAATGTGCCACGGTTGATGTGATCTTGTACACGGCCCGGAGTACCAACTACGATCTGAACTCCTTTGCGAAGAACTCTGATCTGACGGTCGATAGACTCACCACCATATATGGCAACAGAATTAATCTGTCTGTGGTATTTTGCAAGTTTCTGGATTTCTCCTTCTACCTGAACAGCAAGTTCACGTGTAGGGCAAAGAATAATTGCTTGAGGCTTGTTGAAATCCGAATCGACTAGGTCGATAATTGGAATAGCAAAAGCTGCTGTTTTACCCGTACCAGTTTGAGCTTGTCCGATGACATCTCTACCCTGTAGGATAAAAGGAATTGATTGTGATTGAATTGGGGAAGGTTGGGTATAGCCCATCTCTTCCACTGACTTAAGAATTTCCGCAGAAATTCCCAAGTCTGAGAACTTGAGTGTTTGATCCATGATGTTTCCTTAATTTCCCTGCCATTCGGTCCTAATAAATATCCCGACAAGCGACAGTAAGGAATTCACGGCACGAAAAATTGTTCTTTGTCTTATTGACGGCACAAAAGTAATATTAAATATTTTGAATACCAAACTGTTTTTGAAAGTATTTAGAATAATACTTAAAAATTCACCGTTTTAGGAGAAAAATATTTGGTTGCAAGTAATCTAGGCTAGCTTTCCCAAGGATTGTATGGTAAGTTAAGATATGAGCTCTATAATTTTCCCTACAACTTTAGCATGAAATAAGGGATCGATTTCACCTGCTTTATAAAGTATGATTCGTTGGTCTGCCGTGAATATCCGGTTTGGTCTTATGTTACTTGATTTGAAAAGTGAGCCTTCAATGATTCGATTCTCGGGTAGCACTAAAGCCCATTTGTCTTTGATAATTTTGGATGTGATTTGACAAAGCAGGTAATCGCCATTATCAGCATTGGCCAAAACTAAAGCAGGCCGTCTTTTTGATGCACTCAAATCTGAAAACGGAAAAGTAACTTCTACGATATCGCCTTTTACAAATTCTTCCATTGTTCATCTTCTTCTTTTGATAGCCAGTCTTTGGCTAAGGATTTTTCCGAAGCATAATGTATCATAGAAGGTTCTTCCACTTTATTGCTTGTAAGCTCATTTTCTAAGAAAAAATAGAGTTCTTTTTTGTCCTCGTTAGACAGGCTTTGAAGTGATTTCTTCAGGTCTGTTAATGATATATCTAGCCGTAAAGTTTTCATTACTCAAAGATATTCAAATAATTAGTCATTTTCCAGAAGGAGTTAATCTTACAATCTTCCAATATTTAAATTTTCCAATCTCAATCACAAAAACGCTTTATCCTCACTCGCTTCTGCTGTCATTTCCTCAGCCAAGGCTTTACCGAGGTATTTATCAATAACTCCATGTGCTACATAAAGTAGGGGAGTAAGCACAATAGCCACAGTCATTTTGTAAATGTAATTCATGATTCCCACCGCAATGATTTGGCTGAGGCTCCAGTTTCCAAATACATAGAAAGCTATTCCGAGCACGACAAATGAATCAATGAATTGACTCACCAAAGTAGATCCCGTTGCTCTGAGCCAAATTTTATTCTCTCCTGTGACCGATCTTAATTTTTGGAAGACGTAGACATCGATTAGCTGTCCAAGTAAAAAGGCAGTAAGTGAACCAATGATAATCCCTAATCCCTGTCGAAAGATCGTGTTGAATGCATAACTGATATTAAAACTTTCGCCAGCTGGAGTGGTTGCATTTACATCCAGCCAAAAATCCGCGGGTGTCAATGCTGTAACTACACTAATTACTATAAATGCATAGGCAATCAGCCCGGCAGTCAAAAATGAAATTTTCTTAACGCCTTTTTTTCCGAAGTACTCATTGATAATATCAGTGGTAATAAATACGACAGGCCAGATCACGGCTCCTGCAGTCAAGTTGAAATCCAATAAGTATTCTCCAAAGAAAGTCCAGTTGACAGGATCAAAACCCAAGGTTTTCTCTGCTGAGAATATCTTTACCCCGATGATTTCAGCCAAAATAGCATTGGTAAGGAAGATGCTTCCCAGGATGATAAATAGGTTAGTTTTTCTGGAGTTTTGAGACTTGTTCATAGTGCATAGATTGAGCCTTCCTCACTTAAGATTGAATTTTCAAAAATTGTTTTTGCTTCTTCCAATAAAGGCTCGAGATGAACATATCGGGAGGAGAAATGACCTAGAAGCAACTTTTTCACTTGACTCATTTTCGCTATTTCGGCAGCTTGCTTGGCAGTGCTATGATAGGTCACAGCTGCCCGTTCCAGATTATCCTCCATAAATGTGGATTCATGATAAAGCAGATCTGCATTTTTGATGTATTGCTTCAACTCTGGGTTGTAGATAGTATCGGAGCAATAAGCGTAGGAGCGGAGTGGGGGCAAAGGATAAGTGTATGTTTTTACTTTGTAAACTTTTCCTTGCTCGTCTTTATAATCTTCCCCTTGGCGAAGTGACTGGATAGCCGCAAGTGGCACCTCATTCTGTAGAAGTTTCTCTTTGATCATACTTCTCAGTCCATGTTTTTCTTTGACTAGAAATCCTGTCGTAGGCAGTCTATGTTTTAATGGAAAGCTGAAAACTTGGTATCGGGAGGTTTCCAGGAGAAGGTTTAATCCATCGTCATGTGTTTCCACAAAATTCAAAGGATAGGGGAATTTGGTATTACTATATCTGAAATTGGTGGTGATGATATCATCCAATCCCTTTGGTCCATAAATGGTCAGGGGAGTAGTTCGCTTTCCTAAACTGTAGCTGGAGAGCAAACCAATCAAACCATAATAATGGTCGCCATGAAGATGCGAAATGAAAATATTTGAGATTTTGGAGACTTTGACCTTGTAGGCACGAGCTTGTAGCTGCATGGCTTCTCCACAATCCAGCAGTAAAAAATCCTGCCCAAATCTAACGACTTGGGCAGTATGATGTCTTCCATGCACAGGGATGGAAGATGTGTTTCCTAATATGGTGACTTCAAAGTCTGGTATCAACTCTCCTCCTCTTCTTCCTCTTCTTCACCGCTTTCGATAGCATGCATGAATATAGCTTCGCTAGCTTCTTCAAGAGAGCTCACCAAATTCAGTTTCTTATCCAACATGGAGATTTTCAACAGTTTCATTACGTGGTCTTGAACGCCTGAAATGATGAAAACACCGCCGTTTTTACTAAACTCGCGGTCTCCTACCAAAAGAGCGCTAAGCCCCGAAGAATCTACATATTTCACTTCGCTCATATCTAAAACTAGATTTTCGAAGCCTTCAGCATGAATCGTCAACAATTCAGATTTTAAAACTGGAGCAAGTAATGAATCCAATTTCTCTTCCTGGGGAGTGAAGATGACGTACTGTTCTTTTTTATCAATTGAATATTTCATGTGTTTATTATTGTTTTTTATTGGTCATCCCGATAGCTATCGGGAGGAATCTCGCAGATTAAATAATCATTACGTTGTGAGAACTATTTCGCCATGCTTGATTTCCTATTGTTATTAAGTTGGGCCTTTAGCCTAGGTGTTTAAGGATTGCTTTCTCTATTCTAGACTCAATTTCTGTTGTATTTGCTTTTTGGAATGTTTCTCCTGTGATTTTTTCGAAGAGCTCAATATAGCGATCAGAGATGCTTTCTACAATTTCATCAGTCATTTCTGGCACTGTTTGTCCATCCTTGCCTTGAAAACCATTCGAAATTAACCATTGTCTAACAAATTCTTTGGAAAGTTGTTTCTGTGCGATTCCCTTCGCCTGATTTTCTTCGTAGCCATTAGCGTAGAAATAGCGTGAAGAATCCGGCGTATGAATTTCATCTATGAGAAGAATCTTACCTCCAACTTTTCCGAACTCATATTTGGTATCTACCAAGATCAGTCCCATTTCATTTGCCATTTCCTGACCTCTTTGAAATAAAGCTCTAGTGTACTTTTCGAGTTGCACATAGTCTGCTTCACTCACGATTCCTTGTTTTAGAATTTCTTCTCTGGAAATATCTTCGTCGTGGCCTTTGTCAGCTTTAGTAGTAGGAGTGATGATAGGCTCAGGAAAAGGATCATTCTCACGCATGTGCTCTGGCATGGATACGCCGCAAATCTCTCGTTTTCCTGCTTTGTGCTCTCTGGCTGCATGACCTGACATGTATCCGCGGATCACCATTTCTACCTTGAAAGGCTCGCAACGCGTACCAATTGTGACGTTTGGATCTGGAATAGAAGTAACCCAGTTTGGCACAATGTCAGAAGTAGCTTGAAGGAATTTTGCAGCGATCTGGTTTAAAACCTGACCTTTATAAGGAATTGGTTTAGGCAATACTACATCAAAGGCTGAGATTCTATCTGATGCGACCACAACCAATTCTTTATCAAACATATAGACATCGCGAACTTTGCCTTTGTAAAATCCTTGCTGTCCTGGGAATTGAAAATGGGTTTCTTTGATTGCGTTACTCATCCTTTTATCGTTTGGGCAAAAATAGAAAAAGCTTTTCCTTTCTTCTCTTTCAATATCTATTATTTCTCGGTTTTGTTTCCGTTTTCGTAGGTTTCTGTTTTAATCAGATTCCCTTGTTCATCGAAAAACTCTCGCTTTCCATGCATTTTTCCAGCTTGGAAACGTCTGATTTCTTCCAAAGATCCATCTCCCCTATAAATCCTTACTTCTCCTTGAGCTTTATTATTTAGATAATTTATTCCAAAATAAACTTGCCCATTATCGAAGTAGTTGATCTCCATCATGAGATTACCATTTTTATCAAAGGTCTTTTTCTGCTCAATGTTACCGGAAGGATAGTACTTTTCGGTTGGTTGTATAGGGATTCCTTTTTTGAAAACTGATTTTTCCCTCAACATCCCATTTTCGTGAAAAGATAATAATTCACCATCCTCATACCCTTTTTTGTAATTTCCTCTTCTTTCTGGAGCTCCGTCTGGATAATTCAGTTCATAAACTCCATCCAACACCCCATCAGAATAATCTATGACAGATAATACTTGTCCATCTTCATAGTATTGAGTTTCCCTTCCATTGAGGTCTCCATTTGAATAAGTTGCAGAAACGATCAACTGTCCATTTTCATAAAATTCCTGAAAAAGCCCATCATACCTACCTTCCGAAAAATTAACTTTGGATGCTTGCTTTCCAGATTCATAAAAAGTTTCGCTCGGCCCATTTGGTTTATTGACTGAGAAGATAGTTCTGTCGCTGACTTGACCAGATTCGTAGTAGGTAATCACCTCACCCTCAATCTGATTGTCAGAAAATGTGGATATCTGCTTTAGCTTTCCATTTGGGTAAAAGCTCTTTGAAACTCCTGATCGGATATTATCTACAAAAGGAGTAGTCCTCAAAGTGTCTCCGGTTTCAGGATCTAAGTCAGCAAAAATTCCATTACGCTGACCGTCTTTTAATTCGCCGATTTGAATGAGTTTTCCTTCTTCGTCAAAACGCTTGATTTCTCCATTTGCCTCACCATTTATAGTGAAATACAACTCTTTCAAAATTGTTTCCTCCTCATCGTAGTAGGTTCGAATGGTGTCCTGCCCAAAAGAAAAATTGGTAAGTAGGAGGAAAGAGGCTAGAAGGAATAATTTATTCATAGTTAAAAAGAAACCGCAGGATAAAGCATCCTGCGGTAAGTGAAATTGCAATAAGATTACATCTTCTCTAAGACTATGGCAGAAGCTCCGCCACCGCCGTTACATATTCCTGCAACGCCGATTTTACCATTTTTTTGATGTAAGACTGAGTTCAACGTGCTGATGATTCTTGCGCCAGAAGCTCCAAGAGGGTGGCCCAAAGAAACTGCTCCTCCAAAGACATTTACTCTTTCATTGTCAAGGTTCAACTCTTTCTGATTAGCTAATGCTACGGCAGAGAAAGCTTCATTGATCTCATAGAAGTCAATATCCTCAGCCTTCAAGCCAGCATGTTGAATTGCTTTAGGGATTGCTAGGGCAGGAGCGGTAGTAAACCAAAGTGGGTCAGTAGCCGCATCTGCAAATCCTCTGATCTTAGCCAAAGGTTTTAAACCCAGTTCCTCTGCTTTTTCCTTGCTTACCAAAACTAGCGCAGAAGCTCCGTCATTCATTGTGGAAGCATTCGCAGCTGTGACAGTTCCTTCTTTGTCGAATACTGGTCGAAGCGAAGGAATCTTATCAAACATCACATTCTTATATTCCTCATCTTCGTCAATGACGATTGTTTCACCTTTTCGGCCTTTCATTTCCACAGGCACCACTTCATCTTTGAAGTAACCTTTAGCCCAGGAATCGGCAGATCTTTGATAGGATTGAATAGCATATGCATCCTGAGCTTCTCGGGAAATGTTCATTTCCTTTGCAGTATTATCTGCGCAGTTTCCCATTGGGAATTTATAATACACTTCGAAAAGACCGTCTTTCACTAAACCGTCTACGAATTCAGCATTTCCATATTTATAGCCAAATCTCGCTTTTGGAACATAGAATGGCACATTGGACATACTTTCCATTCCACCTGCTACCACTACGTCATTGATTCCCAACATAATGGACTGAGCACCAAACATCACTGCTTTCATGCCTGAAGCACAAACCTTATTGACTGTAGTACAAGGGACATTATATCCGATTCCAGCACCTATAGCTGCCTGACGTGCAGGAGCTTGTCCAAGATTAGCGGAAATTACATTTCCCATAAAAACTTCCTGAACTGATTCTGATTTTACACCTGCTTTTTCTAGGGCACCTTTGATGGCCGTGCTACCAAGTTCTATTGCTGTCAATCCAGCTAATTTCCCACCAAAGCTCCCCAAAGGGGTTCTAACGGCCGAAACAATATATACTTCTTTAATCATAGTTATTTGGGTTTAAATTAAGATGCTAGATTTAAGACACTAGACATTAGATTTTAGAACCGAGAGCCAAGAACCAAGAAGTTAGAATCAAGAGTCTTGGTATTAGAGTTATGAATTTAAAATCTTGTAAATCACAAAATCACAAAGAATTTTAATGACTGCTAGACATCAAATTTTGCAGATTCTAAAGTCTTGAATCTTGTGTCTAAAGTCTAGCTTCTAGATTTTACCAATCAGGAATACCTCTCTTAGGTCTCTCTGTGGCCTTTTTCTTGTTTTGCTGTATGTAGCGTAATTCTGCAGCGTTCATACTTTCCAGAATTTGCTCAGCTTGCTCAGGAGTCAAGTTCATTGCTTTCAGCTTTTCCTTAAACTCTTCCATAGCCTTTTGCTTGTCAGCTAGATTTGCATCTTTCTGATCATTCGCGTTTTCTCCAGGCTTATCCTCGCTTTGCTCAGAAGGATCTCCAGATTGAGATTCTTTGGCTTTATCCTCATCGGTTTTTTCGCCATCCTCCTTTTGCTCTTGCTGTTCGCCATCCTCTCCTTGTTGAGAGTTATCTTTTTGATCCTGCTTTTCTTCCTGGTTTTGCTGATCTTGATTCTCCTTGTTATCTTGATCCTGCTTGTCTTGCTCTTCCTTATCTTTTTCCAACTTTTCCTTCAACGCCTGTAGTTTTGCATCTCCAGGATATTTAGTCAATCCATCGTTTACTGTAGCCAAAGCCTGGTCTTTTTCAGTTTTGACATAGGATCTCGCTGCGCGATTAAAGTATTCGCCTGAAGTTTGGGCTATGCTGCTGGATAAGCTTAGGGTAAAAACAAATCCCAGAAGTAATAGAAGTTTATTTCTCATCGATCTCTGTAATTTCTTGTAGACTCGTCATAAAATCTTTGTAAGCATCAACGGTTTCATCTTGAAGCCTAGCTTCATTCATTAGGTTCAACGCATCTTTGAAGCGGAATTGTTCCACTAACCGATCTGCCTCTGCTTTTTTACGCTTCGCAAATTCCGATGGTTCCGGCTTATTTTGGTCTTCATTCTTGCGTTCCTCATCACGTTGCAACCACCTTGCCAGCAATTCATAATTGTATCTGGCTACTTCATTATTCGGGTTTTGAATCAATGCGGATTTGAATTTGGAGAGGGCAGGCTCGTACTCCTTTTTATCTCCTAATAATACGCCACCTTGATTGTATGCGAAAGACGCAAGCATCTTATTTGGAGCAATTGAAGCTTTGTCGTAATAGCCTGCAGCTTCGTCCACTTTTTCAGCAAATTGATTGCTCAATCCAAGGTTGTAATCAAGCTCTGGAGAAGCATACCCAAATTCATCTACTAGAACCTGATGGTTGATGATAGACTGCTCGTATTCAGCTTTGGCGTAGCTTTCTCCTGCCAAATCAATGGCGGAATTCAACCTGGAAACTCGAGTCCAAGATGCGGGAATCAGAAGAAAAACTGCTAATGTTAGCTTACTCCAGCTCATTTATAATTTGATAGTTTTGATCGGTAAAATCATGTCCAGCATAGAAAGAACTAAGCCAGCCAATAAGAAATAGAAATATTTATTTGCGGAAGCTTCCACCACTCGGGATCCTGTCACTCCACCTTCCACACGCTCAATAGCGGCAGTTAAATCTCCAATTTCCTGAACTTCATCGGATATCTCAAAATATGCACCATTAGTCTCAGCAGCTATTTGCTGAAGAGGTGTACGGTCAAGTACCGTCTGCGCAGGCTTGCCGGTTTGCGGATCTATTACCAAACCATTTCCTCTTGGAATGCTGCTTCCACCTTCTGTTCCAATGCCTAAGGAAAATACTTTAATTCCTTCACTGTTTAATCGTGAACCAATTTCGTCGAGATCATCTCCGAAATTTTCTCCATCGGAAATCAAAATAATCGTTTTGGACTTCACTTCCTGGCTTTCGTCATTAAGAAACCTTTCTTCCGCCATTCTCAAAGGACCGTTAAGATCTGTTCCGAAATTTGGAACCAAGCCTGTATTTAATCCATCGATATATAACTGAAGTACACTTTGATCAAACGTAAGAGGGCATTGCATGAATGCCTCCGAACTGAAGATGATCAAACCTATTCTATCAGAAGGAAAGCTTTTAGTCAGGTTTTTTAACTCAAACTTAATTCGCTGAAGGCGACTGGGGCCAATGTCTGTAGCATTCATCGACTGAGATAAATCTACTGCAATGAAGATGTCCTTGCCTTCTTCCTGTATTTCTTTCAGGGAAGTTCCTATGGAAGGTCCAGCAAAAGCAATAAGGAATAACACAAAATAGACGGTTCTAATAACCACCTTAGTGAATAGCCTGCGCTTTTCCACCACCAGTTTTCGATTGATCTTCCAGTAGCGAAATAAATAGATAAAATACAGCAAGCCGAATATGCCGGCTAGCAAGAGGGTGAGTTTTACGTCCGGATATGCCCAAATCATAGCCTGAAATTATAAAATAAAGATTACTTTAAAAGCGAGAATACGATAAGTGGTAAAGGTAAATTCAAATGTTCTTGATAATTAACAAACATTAATTTTTTTGAATCGTCTAGTTTTGAGATTACAATTCTAATTAACAAAGGATGAAGCCAACTGGCAAGCTTAGCAAATTCATTTTCCTGTCTTTTTTTACTTTACTGTTTTGCAATGCCAGTGCTCAGGAAACGAGCTATTTCTCGGCAGAGGTAGTTGATGTGATTAATACAACGCCACTTCCAGGTGCTAGCGTCTATTGGGAAAATGATGTTTCTTCGGGCGTAGTCTCGGATATTAATGGCGTCTTTCGGATAAAAACAAAACCCTTACCAGCTCGCCTGATAGTTTCTTTCATAGGTTATGAAACATCTTCTCGTGTCATTACTACCAAGGACCTTGAGAAAACGCAACGTTTTTTCCTAAAGCCAGAGGAAATGTCTCTTGACGAAATCATCATACAGGAAAGAAGACCTGATGAGCAAGTCAGGAATATGGAAACAGGAAAGGCAACGATCCCTATTGCTACGATTAAAAATATTCCTGCACTATTCGGCGAAGTAGATTTACTAAGAAGCTTGCAACTGCTTCCAGGAGTACAGACCGCGGGAGAAGGAACTACAGGGTTGTTTGTTCGGGGAGGCTCGGCAGATCAGAATTTAGTGCAGTTGGACGGTGCGCCGATTTATAATGCGTCCCACTTCTTTGGTTTCTTTTCAGTGTTTAATCCTGATGCCCTTGATCAAGTGGAACTTTACAAAGGAAATATGCCGGCTTCCTACGGGGGAAGGCTTTCTTCATTGATAGATGTGACTTTGCGCGAGGGAAACAATGAGCAGATCCATGGGGAAGGAGGAATTGGGAGTATATCTTCCAGGTTGACCTTAGATGGCCCCTTGTTTTCGGATAAATCCACCTTCGTTATTTCCGGCAGAAGGACTTATGCGGATTTGTTTTTGAAACTCTCCAATGATAACGACATCCGAAACAACAAACTTAATTTCCATGATTTGAGTGGGAAATTGTCATTTATTCTAGGTGAAAAAGATAAGCTGACCGTTTCCAGTTATCAAGGAAGTGATTTTCTGGGGCTGGATGATCAATTTGGTTTGGGTTGGACCAACTGGATTTCCTCAGCTCAATGGAGTAGAAATGTCTCTGAAAAGCTGTTCTTTGATTTGCAGGGGTACCATTCCCGATATAACTATCGCGTAGAATTTGATGATCCTAATGCAGGTTTTGAATGGAAAAATAGATTATCAGAAACTGGAGTAAAAGGGCAGTGGACCTTACTTAAAAGTGATAAAATCCAAAGCTATTGGGGTTTCCAAAGCCAGTTGTATCATTTTGCGCCGATAGAATTAAATCCTGCGACTGAAAGTAATATTCAGCCAATTGTCACCAATCCTAAAAATGGTTTGTTGAATAGCGCTTTCGCTGGAATCACCTACGAAATCACTCCCAAATTAAGTACCGAAGCTGGACTCCGCTGGGGATTTTTCAACCAGGTAGGAAAAGGTGTTGATTATATCTATGAAAACAACGTTGTAGCACCAGGTATTCCAATTACTGATTCGCTGAATTATGAGTTACTTGAGAACATTAAATTTTACCAAGGCTTGGAGCCTAGAATCGCGTTCAGGTATTTATTCAATGATGAATTCTCCTTCAAAGCTGCTTATAACCGTAATTTCCAATATGTACAAATAGCTTCAAATTCTTCTGCAGGTCTTCCCATCGATCGTTGGATTCTGGCAGGAACCTATGTTCCCCCGATTCGATCCGATCAAGTTTCATTGGGATTATTTCGGAATTTTGATGAGAACCGCTGGGAGTTTTCGGTTGAAGGATATTACAAGGACTTAAGAAATGTAATTGATCTGCGAAATGGGGCTCAGGTGTTATTTACAGACAATGTAGAAACGGAACTGCTTACTGGAAACGGTTGGTCTTACGGTGCTGAATTTTTGTTGAGGAAAAATATTGGGAAAACTACCGGTTGGTTGGCTTATACCTATTCCAGAACCTGGCGAAAAATAGAGGGTATCTCTCTGGATCAAGCATATAATCCGAGATTCGATAGGCCACATGATGTTACGCTGGTTTTGAATCATGAATTTTCTCCTTCCTGGTCGGCAGGTCTTACATTTATTTACACCACCGGGCAGGCTGTGTCATTTCCTATAGGTGTTTATGATCTGGATAATCAATCAGTTCCCTTGTATTCTGATTATAGAAATGAAGATCGTTTTCCTGATTACCACCGAATGGATGCCTCAGTCACTTGGAAAAATGCCGACAAAGGAAGAAAATGGAAAGGCAGCTGGAACTTCTCCATCTATAATTTGTATGGTAGGAAAAATCCTTTTGCCTATGAATTCAGAGAGATTTACAATGATGATTTCCGATACAATAGCAGTGAAGATGGACCAATAGTGTCAACCCGACAAGGCATAGTGATGACTTACCTCTTTACATTTTTACCATCAATTACCTACAATTTTCAGTTTTAGCATGAAGAGATTTTGGATTTTGATACTTGCATTTGCTGCTTTTTCCTGTCAGGAGGAAGTGTTTTTACCGTTGGCGACTATTGATGGGGATATGCCGGTGATTGAAGCTGTTTGGACTGATAACACCTTTTACAATGAGGTGAGGATCTCATTGGCCGAGAATTATTTTGACACCTTGGATACTCAATTAATATCGGATGCCGAGGTATTCATTTCAGTAGAGGGCAGCTCGCGCAAAATCCCTTTTGGCTTTAATGTTTATTCAAATAGTTATTTGCCACTCAACGCCGGGGAGAAAGCTGAGATAGGGGAGACCTATCGGTTAACGGTGCTTTGGAATGATAATGAGTTTACTTCCTCAGGGACACTTTTGGCTCCTCCTACTGTCGATAGTGTGACCTATGAATACCAGGAAGATCGATTGTTTCGGGAGGAGGGGTACTACATCAAAGTATATGGAAAGATCCCTTTTGAAGAGGATAATTATTATAGAATCAAGGTCATTGAAAACGATACACTGAAAAACGACCGTGACGATTATTTGCTTTTCGATGATACGTTTGGTTTGAAGTTTTTTGAAGAAGGTCTTGAATTGAATTATTCCTTCAATGTAGGAGATAAAGTAAGGCTTGAACTTTATAGAATGAATGAAAGTGCCTATGATTACATATCCCAGTTGGTAAATCTCTTGTTTAATGATGGAGGTTTATTCTCCCCGCCGCCTCAAAATCCAGATTCCAATATCAGAGTGGTAAAAGGTGATTCTGATGTTTTGGGATTTTTCAATGTTACTTCCGTGCTCAGTAGAACCATCAAAATTGAAGAAAAAGAAGAATAATTTTTTATTCAGAATTACTTTATCGTAATATTGCAATATAATTATGGGAATTACTAAATCTGATCTCTTCACTGTGCAGCAAAATGAACTGGCACAACTGGCAAAAGCAATGGGGCACCCCGCCCGAATTGCGATTTTGCAGCATCTGCTAGCCGCTAAATCCTGCATCAACGGAACCTTGGTCCTAGAACTTGGACTAGCTCAGGCTACAATTTCCCAGCACCTAAGGGAGCTGAAGGAAATCGGCTTGATCAAAGGAACGGTAGAGGGAGTATCAGTGAGCTATTGCATTAACTCCTCGAAGTGGGAGTCGGTCAAAGGACTATTTAATGGTCTTTTTGATCAGCATGCTGAAGCATGTGAGACCAAGGATTGTTGTTAAAAAAAATTTGAATTTATTTATCGTAATATTACAATTAAACTAATAAGCTATGAAACTATCAGAGATAAAAGCTGTACTACCAGCATTGTCAGAACTTCAATTTTTGATGCCTTCCGGCGTAAAAGTTCCCGCTCATTTCCATATTACTGAAGTGGGGCAAATCAATAAGAAGTTCATCGATTGTGGAGGTACGGTGAGGGAGGAAAAAGCTATTAACTTCCAGCTGTGGGAAGATGGCGATTTTGATCATAGACTTGGTGCCAAGAAATTATTGGACATTATTTCGCTTTCTGAAAGGGTACTTGGGCTGCAAGATTTGGAAGTGGAAGTAGAGTATCAAAGTGATACAATTGGCAAATATGGTTTGGATTTCAACGGAGAAGCTTTTGTGTTGACTACCAAAATGACGGATTGCTTAGCCAAGGATAAATGCGGAATTCCTGCAGCTAAGCCTAAGGTTAGATTAGCTACTTTGGCAAATGAATCCGCTTCTTGTACACCTGGTTCTGGTTGCTGCTAAATGAACCCTACTAAGATGTTTCCAAAAATTCAATCTATAATTGATACTTTTTCTAGGCATTCTCTCTCCGCTGAGCGGGAGGAAATGCTTAGTCAGTTGGCTGAATATATTATCAAGAAGCTTCAGCATGAAGAAAAAGTAGCCTTGAATTTTATCTGCACGCACAATAGCAGGAGGAGTCAATTGGCTCAGGTTTGGGCGCAAACGGCCGCGAATTATTTCGATATTCCAGCTTTGTGTTATTCTGGTGGGGTGGAAATCACAGCCTTTAATGAGCGTGCAGTTATAGCCCTGGAATCGAGTGGCTTTCAAATCAGCAAAGAAGGGTTGGTCAATCCTACTTATTCTATTTTCTCAAGCTCTGACTCTAAACCGATTCTAACTTTTTCAAAGACCTACGACGATAAAAATAATCCGCAAACTGGTTTTGCTGCAATTATGACTTGTGATCATGCTGATGAGAATTGCCCGTTTATACCAGGTGCTGACTTTCGCCTTCCTTTAAGATACTTGGATCCAAAGGCTTTTGATGATACTCCTTTTGAAACAGAAAAATATTTAGAACGCTCCCTCCAAATTGGAGCAGAGTTATTTTTTGCTTTTTCTAAAGTTCGTCAAGCTATTGATTAAAAGGGTGGTATGATCAAACACGATTAGTTTTACTGCTAAATTTTTTCACAACAATTCTAAAATCTCCGTAGTAATACGAAAAAATCGTAGGATTATTAAAAATTCGTTTTTATCTTAGAGATATGAACGAATTGAATAGCAACGAAGAAAGGATCATGCGCATTTTTTGGAAACTTGAAAAAGCGCTGGTACGCGATGTACTTGATGAACTTCCAGATCCAAAGCCTCCCTACACCACGCTGGCTTCTGCCATCAAACTCCTGGAGAAGAAGGGGTATTTGGATCACAAAGCTTACGGCACCACGCACCAATATTTCCCATTGGTTTCACAAGCTGAATACAGCAAGAAAAGTGTGAATCAATTGGTAAAGCATTATTTCGAAGGTTCGGTGGGGAATTTTCTGTCCTTTATGGTGAAGGAAAATAAGATTTCTGATAAGGAAATTGAAGACTTGCAGCGGATGATTGATGACATGGACAAACCTACCGAATAATGAATCTAATCCTAACTTATCTAATCGAAGCAAGCATTTGCGTAGGTATCACGGTGTTGTTTTATCGTTTGGTATTGAGTGGACTTACCTTCTTCACCCTAAATCGGGTACTATTGATTGGTATGCTGATGCTTTCATTCATCATTCCTTCGCTGTCTTTCCAAATAGGCATCACTTCTTTTAGTACAGCTGAAATTACCCTTCCTGAATTTCTGGTAGGTAATTTAGTAAATCAAGATTCATCAAGCTTTACCTGGCAGGAAATTGTCTTTTTGACCTATCTGGCTGGAGTGGTGTTTATGTCAGTTTATCTGATCCTAGGCTATTTTACTTCCCAGCGGAGGATAGGGAAATCAAAACTACTTCGTTACCAGAATTATTGGATAGCTGTGCATCCAGAGTTTATACCAGCTTCCTTTTTCGACTATATTTTATTACCAGACTTTAACCCAAATAGAGCTGAGCAGCGACAAATCATATTGCATGAATCCGTTCACGTTCGCTTAAAACACAGTTGGGATTTACTTTTAATCCAGTTTGCTAAAATCATCTTTTGGTTCAATCCACTGATCTATCAATTTGAAAAGTCCCTAAGAGAAGTGCACGAATACCAGGCTGACCGTGGAGTAACCTCCGCCTATTCCAAAAAGGAATATTCCGGTCTTTTGCTTCAGCTGATCACCAGAGGACAAGGCTGGCACTTCATGAATAACTTTAACCAATTTCAAACCAAAAAACGAATTATTATGATGAGTAAACCAGAATCCCAGAAAAAGGAAATGCGCAGATTTCTGCTCGCATTTCCAGTACTAGCAGCTTTGTTTTTCGTGTTTTCCTGCGAAATAACACCAGAGGAAGAAATGGAAGGGCCTATGATGGCTGGTGAAGTAAAAGAAGTAAAAATAGGTCCGGCAAACATCAATGCTAGAACACTGGCCAAGGATGGAGATCCAATCTTTGATGTGGTGGAAACACAGCCAGCACCTCAGGGAGGAATGGAAGCATGGAATGCCTATCTAAGCCAAAACTTGACCTATCCAGCACAGGCCAAATCTGCGGGGATAGAAGGCACTGTCATCGTTGTCTTTGTAGTAAATACTGATGGTTCTATATCTGATGTAGAAGTCCTTAGAGGAATCGGAGGTGGTGCTGACCAAGAAGCTGTTCGTGTGGTGGAAAACGCGCCGAATTGGATTTCTGGAAAGCAAAAAGACAATCCTGTGAATACCAGAATGAGACTGCCTATTCGATTTAAACTAAGTTGATTTGACCAGACAGACTGAAAATCAGTTATTATAAAAATCAATGATAAGTCTTTGAAGTAATCAATAGATCTGAGACTCGTCCACAATACCCAAAAATCCTCTTTATCCCAGCACCATGAACGAATTAAATAGCAACGAAGAAAGGATCATGCGCATTTTCTGGAAACTTGAAAAGGCGCTGGTCCGCGATGTACTTGAGGAGCTTCCTGAGCCAAAGCCACCATACACCACTTTGGCTTCTGCTATCAAACTGCTAGAAAAGAAGGGTTATTTGGATCACAAAGCTTATGGTACCACGCACCAATATTTCCCTTTGGTTTCACAGGCTGAATACAGCAAGAAAAGTGTGAATCAATTGGTGAAGCATTATTTCGAAGGGTCGGTGGGGAATTTCCTGTCCTTTATGGTGAAGGAGAATAAGATTTCTGATAAAGAAATTGAAGACTTGCAGCGGATGATTGATGACATGGACAAGCCAGCGGAATAATGAATTTCATCTTAACATACTTAGCTGAAGCCAGTATTTGCCTGGGGATTACGGTTTTATTCTATAGAGTCGTATTGAGTGAACTCACATTCTTTACCCTAAATCGGGTGCTCCTGATTTGCATGCTGATGCTCTCATTTATTATTCCGCTTCTTTCATTTCAAGTAGGCATTTCATCCTTAGCTACAGCTGAAATTATACTTCCTGAATTTGTTGTGGGTAATGTTATTAATCGGGATTCTTCAAGCCTTACCTGGCAGCAAATTGTCTTTATGATCTACTTGGCTGGAGTCGTCATCATGTCAGTTTACCTTATCCTTGGCTATTTTACTTCTCAGCGGATGATAGGGAAATCAAAACTACTTCGCTATCAAAACTATTGGATCGCTGTACATCCTGAGTTCATACCAGCCTCTTTTTTTGATTACATTTTATTACCAGAATTTGACCCAAATAGAGCTGAGCAGCGGCAAATCATTTTGCATGAATCTGTGCATGTTCGCTTAAAACACAGCTGGGATTTGCTATTCGTCCAGTTTGCTAAAATCATCTTCTGGTTCAATCCCTTGATTTATCAATTTGAGAGACACCTTCGGGAAGTGCATGAATATCAGGCTGATCAGGGGGTGACTTCTACCTATTCTAAAAAGGAATATTCGGGGCTTTTACTTCAGCTGATCACCAAAGGACAGGGCTGGCACTTCATGAATAACTTCAACCAGTTTCAAACCAAAAAACGAATTATTATGATGAGTAAACCACAATCTCAAAAGAAGGAAATGCGTAGGTTTCTACTCGCTGTTCCTGTATTAGCAGCATTATTTTTCGTGTTTTCCTGTGAAATAGCTCCTGAAGAGGAAATGGAAGGACCAATGATGGCAGGTGAGTTAAAAGCGACTAACATAGGTCCTGCTGACCTCTCAGCAAGAAAACTAAACGATAATGTAAATCAAGTTTTTGACGTAGTTGAAGTCCCACCACAACCAATAGGTGGAATGTCAGCTTGGCATAAATACCTATCCAAAACACTTAAATATCCAGCAGAAGCAAGAAGCGCCGGGATTCAAGGAACTGTAGTTGTTGGATTCATAGTAGAGGAGGATGGGAATCTTTCAAATGTAGAAATCCTAAGAGGGATAGGAGGATCAGTTGATGAAGAAGCGATCAGAGTTGTAGAAAATGCAGAGAATTGGGAGCCAGGAAAGCAGAGAGATCGAGTAGTAAGTACTAGAATGAGGTTGCCAATAAGATTCAAGCTTGCCAATAGTGATGCTAAGATTGAATCAACCTCAGCCTCTTCTAGTGATAATCTGCCCGAAATAGTTGTAGTAGCCTATAATTAATTGAAAATCATTTAATTAATGATTTTTATTCAGCTACTAAACTTTTGAAATCAACCTAACTAAATCAAAAACTATGAAACGACCTAACCTGAATTTCCCGCAAAAAGCAATTTCAATTCTAGCGATTGCCCTACTTTTCTTCGCTTTTCTCCCGAATCAAACGGCTCAAGCACAAACTGAAGCTGAGGAAGTTTTTCTGGAAGTGGATGTTCAGCCGCAACCAAAAGGTGGGATGGAAGGATGGAATTCCTATTTGTCTGAAAACCTGACCTATCCCGCGGCGGCTAGAGAAAAGAAAATCGAAGGCACAGTGGTCGTTATGTTTATAGTGCGTGAAGATGGAGCAATAGATTCGGTTGAAATCCTGCGAGGAATAGGAGGTGGCTGCGATGAGGAAGTGATGCGCCTGGTGAAGGAGTCTCCAACCTGGACTCCAGGGAAAAAAGACGGTGAATTTGTCAATGTAAAAATGAGACTTCCGGTAAGGTTCAGATTGTAACCGTCAACTGAACTCCTCAGAAAGAATAAAAACATGCTCATTGTGAAATATATCTAAACCAAAAACTATGACACGACCTATCCTGAATTTCCCGCAAAAAGCAATTTCAATTCTTGCGATTGCCCTACTTTTCTTTGCTGCACTGCCTATTCAATCGGCTCTAGCTCAAACTGAGGAGGAGAATGATATTATGCCAATTCCCCCAGGTGGCATTCAAGGTTGGTATTCTTACCTCGGTGAAAACCTCAAGTATCCGGAACCTGCTAAAGAAAAAGGAGTGGAAGGAGTGGTAATTATTGAACTACTGGTAAAAACTGATGGCTCAATAGAAAAGGTATCTGTCGTCCGCGGAATAGGCAGCGGTTGTGATGAGGAAGCCATGCGAGTCATTCAGAAATCTACAAATTGGACACCAGGTCTAAAAGATGGAAAGCCTGTGAATACCATCATGAAGATCCCAATCAAATTTGCATTAAGTTAAGTTTTAATTAAAGGTGAAAAACATCCGGAGCTTCTTCGGATGTTTTTTTGTTTATGGGCAAATGAACTAGTTTAGCGAACTTATTTAGCAAGTTGACCCATGAATACACCCAAACTAGTTCGCAAGTTTTTATTGCCTATTTCTATACTGATTATTTCACTCACCACTTTTTCATGCAGCGTTAATCTAGAAGATAAAGTTGTTGGAACTTGGCAGGGTTATGATTTTATGTTTCAGAAAACTGAAGGGCCCGATATCGTTGTGACAATCAATGGAGGCTTAGAGCAGCACTTGAGAAGTAAGCTGGTTTTATCCGATGAGGGTACTTTTCAAAAGTTGGTTGGAGAATACGATAATGGTAAAGGAACTTGGTTAGTTGAGGATGACAAGTTAATTACCACTTATGTAAATGGTGAGGAGCTGATCTATACGCTACTTAAAGTCACGGATAAGGAGTTAATGACGATGCATGAAGTAGATTTAAAAACTCCAGATGGAACACTGAAGGGGAAAATTATACTTTCATACACCCGATAAAATTCAAAAGCCACTGATCCATCAGTGGCTTTTGAATTTAGATTGATCATACTATTTCTCAATCCATTATAGCTCCAAAGAAGATCGCATTAAGGAAAAGTTTATTGGTGCCAAACCAAGCTCCGCGGAAATTTGGATTATCAAAGAAGTTAATCACACGTCCACGACCAACAGGGGAGATGATTACACTTGCACTTTGCCCTAGTTTTTCAAGATTGGAATCGGAAATATATCCTCCCAAAAGCGGGTTTTCGGTGTAGCGAATCGGCGTTAGGTATTTGTCTTTACTTGGTTTAAAGAAAATTGAGCTGTTTCTGTACACAGGTAAAGTTTCCCTCTGATAGCCATACGCTATTGGATGAGTCAGGTCAAGGGCTGCCATGTAGATACTTCCTCCCACAGATTTAGCCCCCTCAAAATCCCGCTGAACTGCATAGGGTAAGCTTTCCGGTTCTGGAGCTACTTCTGTTTCTACCAATTCTTCTTTGATGATTTCTTTTTCGTTTAGCCACAGACTGGCACTTTTCATGGAAATGACTGTTCCTCCTCTGGAGATCCAATCTTTCAAATGGTTTTGGAAGTTTTCTGAAAAAGAGTTGTAATTACCCGATGGCAAGATCAAGGTGGTGTAATCAAAGAGATTCACTCTTCCCATATCATCAGAATTGACTTTGCTGATTGGCATACCAACCTGACCATCGAGCAAATACCAAATCTCGCCCGCTTCATAACTGGAAACGCCATCGCCCACAACCATGATTACCTTAGGGATGGTGACGGCGCCTACCAGATTTGATCCAAGGTCTATTCCTTCCAAGTTCATTCCAGAGGTCGTTGCATAGATTTTTTGCTTGTTTTTCTTCGCTAGTTTGTCAAGCACATCTTTTAATTCTGCTGTTTCAAGCTTTTGAAAGCCACTTGGAATAATGAGCGTACCTGCTGAAAACTTAGTTTCTCCATCTTGGGTCTTTGAAGTGAAAGGGCGATTTATTACCTCCACATGTACGCCAGCTTCCTGCAGGTCAAAAAGCATCTTTGGAGCATAATAATCTGACCAATCAATTAAGTAGGCATAAGCCTTTCCGGTTGGGAAATCATAGGTTTGGGTTGGTACTTCAGTAAGTAAATCACCTGTTTTGTCCGAGGCATTAGATGCAAATGGCATTCCGTAAGCTCTGGCCATAGTCCATGCGGAAGCATCATAAAATACTGAATCAGCAAACTCTTTCACATCTTCGAACATCGTACGAACCATTCTATATTGTGGCTGTGAAGTAGGGACGATCCATGATTTGCCTGCTTTGAAGTCATAACCACCTACGCTCAGATCAGCATTGTTTTCATATACTTTGATTTTGTGATCCATCAGAAATTTCACAAAGAGGGAGTTTCTACTTGGATCGAATTGATCTCCGAATACATAGTTTTTTGCAGGATCTTTTGCTCCTTCTGAAACTGCCGTTTGAAAGAATTCCCGCAGGTAATCATGCATGTATTCTCTATTATCCAAGCCAGCTTCCATGGTGGCTATTGAACTCCGGACATGATTTCGGATTGTAAAAGCAAAACTGATATCTCCTCGCTGGCTTGACTGTAAATGACCTCTGCTGCTTGCCTGCTCAAATACCAACCCTAAGCCACCTTGAATGTCCGGATAAGTCGACCCATAGCCTGGATAGCTATTGTCAAACACCTCTTTGGTCCAGTAGAGACTGCCAATTTCGTCTAGGTATTCTGCAAAATACTTTGCAAAGCGAACATTGATATCATCGTAGTTTTTACGGGGAACTACCGGATTTTCACTTCCATAGGGCTTGGTTGGCTCAAAAAAGTAAGTTCCATCTGTACCCATTTCATGAAAGTCTGTGGTGACATTCGGATACCAATCATGATACCAAGCTATTTTGACTTGTGATTCAGGATGAGCTAAAGGCAACCAATCCCGGTTCAAATCAAACCAATAGTGATTTGTTCTGCCACCTGGCCAAGCCTCATTATGCTCTCTATCCAGCGGATCCGCAACGGGAGGGAAACCTTTGTTGCTATTTGCCCAAAGGCTATGTCTATCTCTACCATCAGGATTGACTGTTGGGTCAAAATGAACTACAGCATTTTTCCTTAGGTTTTGAGCTAGCTCACTTTGCGAAGCAAGTAGCCAATAAGCAGAAAGCATCGCAGCTTCTGCCGATGAAGGTTCATTTCCATGCACACCATAGCCCAAATGCATAATTGAAGGCATGGCACTTACATCAGGTTTCGGCTGACTTGGATCTGCAAGTTGAAGTTGAGCTAGCCTGATTTCTTCCAAATTCCCTAGATGAGCTGATGAAGCGATAGTCAGAATGATTTTAGGTCGATGCTCATGGGTATAGCCTATCGTTTTTAGCTCAGCTAAATCACTGACTTCGGCCAACTTCTCATAATACCTTACAATCAAATCATATCTGGTATGCCATTCGCCAATCGGATAGCCTAGGAATTCTTCCGGTGAAGGAATAGAAGAGTCGAAGGATTCTCCGGGAAAGTAATAGCTGGACTGCGCAAAGCTTCCAGCAGCCATTATGAATCCAAGTAATAAAATGAGCAGTGGTTTTTTCATAAATATTAGGTTTCTTGAAATTACAAAAGAGCAGGAGTAGAACAATTTAAAATCCATCAATGGTTTTTGGTTTGGCTTGATTTGGTTTAATTTAAACACTCTAATAATAAATCCTAAATGTCTATTGTATGAAAAAGACAATTCTATCACTAGTTATAACTGCTAGTGCTTTGACACTGAGCCCATTGGTTCAAGCCCAGGAGAAAACCCCTCCAGCTATGAAACCCGAGGCAACGGAATTTTACACTCCAGTTCCTCCGAAAGTAACCCCAGGTGCCAACAATACTGCACCACCTTCAGATGCTATCGTACTTTTCGACGGTACTAGTCTTAATGGGTTCGTAAGTGCGAGAGATGGCTCTCCGGCTGCATGGACCATTGAAAATGGGGAATTGGTAGTATCCAGAGGGAAAGGCGATATACAATCCAAATTGCCTTTTGGCGATGCTCAATATCACGTAGAATGGTCTGCACCTACAGAGATTGTAGGCGAAGGTCAAGGAAGAGGAAACTCAGGCTTTTTCTTGATGGGTATTTATGAAGTTCAGGTTTTGGATAGCTACGAAAGCAAAACCTATACAAACGGACAAGCTGGAAGTATCTACAAGCAATTTGCTCCTTTAGCCATGGCATTAAGACCTCCTGGTGAGTGGAACTACTACGATATTATTTTCAAAGCACCTCGTTTCAACAAGGATGGAATTGTGACTTCTCCAGCGACTGTTACTGTGATTATGAACGGTGTGGTAGTTCAAAACCATGTGACGCTAAAAGGTCCAACAGAATACATCGGTATTCCTAATTATAAAGCACATCCTGAGAAGTTACCAATCAAACTTCAGGATCACGGAAACCCAGTTAGATTTAGAAATATTTGGGTTAGAGAGCTTTAATCCATTCCATTTTGAAGAGCAGGTAAGTTGATTATCTGCTCTTTTTTTGTCTTTACTCAATAACCCAAAATATTATGTCATCAAGAAGAAAATTTATCCAGAACACCATGTTACTGGGAGCAGGTTTGGGCATGCCTCAAATTCTAACTGCATCCGATTTTGGTCGCTTTACCAGAAAAATAAAGCCGTCCGATCAACTTAATTATGGCCTGATTGGCTGCAAGGGCATGGGTTGGTCCAATATGAATGCTCATCTCAAAATGCCGCAGGTGAATTGCGTTGCCTTGGCAGATGTGGATCAAAGTGTGCTAGACCAGAGGACAGAGGATGTGTTTAAGCTTCGAGGCACACGCCCTAAGCAATACAAAGATTATAGAAAGCTTTTAGAGGATCCGGATATTGATATCGTGATTGTGGGTACGCCAGATCACTGGCATTGCCTGATCATGTGTGATGCTGTATCTGCTGGGAAAAATGTCTATGTAGAAAAGCCAATTGCAAATACTATTGAAGAATGCCAGCTCATGGTAAAAGCCCAGGAGCGTTATGGTAAGGTAGTTCAGGTAGGGCAGTGGCAGCGATCGGGTTCACAATATGCTGAGGCGATTGATTATGTCAAATCCGGAAAACTTGGACAAATACGATTAGTGAAATGCTGGGCATATCAAGGCTGGATGAAGCCGGTTCCGGTATTGCCTAATGGCCCAGTACCAGCAGGAGTTGATTATAAGATGTGGCTAGGTCCTGCGCCAGAGCGACCTTTCAATCCAAATCGTTTCCACTTCAATTTCCGATGGTTCTGGGATTATGCAGGAGGATTGATGACTGACTGGGGAGTACATGAGATAGATATTGCATTGTATGCGATGGGTGTTTCTGCGCCCAAATCAGTAATGGCCTCTGGAGGTAAATTCGCTTATCCAAATGATGCCTCTGAAACGCCTGATACTCTGCAAACTGTCTATGAATACGATGGCTTTAACATGCTCTGGGAGCATGCCACAGGGATTGATGGTGGGAATTATGGGACAACCGAAGGCATAGCTTTTATAGGAAATAATGCCACGCTGGTAGTGAATAGAGGAGGATGGAAGGTGATTCCTGAAACTGAAACAGTAGATGGAAACAGGGTTCCAAAAGTAGAAGAAGTTCCACATACTAGAGGTGTTGGAATTGCTTTGGATTTACATGCTGTGAATTTCGTGGAGGCAGTTACTGCGAATGATCCAAGTCTTCTCAATTGTGCGATTCAGACTGGTAGTGTAGCAGCTATCAATGCCCAAATGGGAAATATTGCTTACAAGACTGGGGAGAAAGTATATTGGGATGCAACAAAAAATCAATTTACCTCATCCGCAGCCAATGACTTGATGAAAGCTCATTATCATAATGGCTGGAAATTGCCGCAAGTCTAGTGTTGTTGCGAGCAAAGCGAAGCCCACCTACAACCGGACCGGCAATCTTATTAGAATTTGGGATTAAGAATTACAAAATCTTCGAAGTAATTTGAAGGGGTATTTCACCAAAAAAGCCATGGAATCAATTTCCATGGCTTTTAAATTTAAATGTAATTCTTTCTAAAACGCCAGTGCAGCCAGGCCTAGTTTACTTTTTAGTGGATTGATAGATTTCAGAATTTGTCCTGAATACTTTTTGAACAAATCGTTTCCTAAAAGGCTAGTGAGAAATTTAATTCTGCTGTTTTTCAAGTTTAGAAAGCCCGCTTTCTTATCCTCATCAGACGTATCGCTTTTGCTGATCTCCATCAGCTGATCAACAAAGCTGGAATTGTTTTTAGTCAACTTATCTTTCTGATCAGAATTAAGTCCAAGACCATCTGTGGAGTTCAGTATTCCCAGTAATTGGGTGGCAAGGTCCATTTCAGGAAGATTTATTTTTGGCTTAACTATTTGAGCATTTACATTCGCAGAAAGCACGAATAGAAGTACTAGGCCTAGAATAATTTTTATTTTGTTCATGGTTGCGGTTCTATGATGGTATTTAATAATTGGATTAATTTTATTTAAATAGCCCCTTACCCAAGTCCATTAGTCCTCCCAAATCCATTCCTCCATTTCCACCTTTTCCGCCACCCATAAGTGAACCAAGTAGGTCACCTGCCTCAACTTTCCCCTTGCCTCCTTGAAGTGAGGAAACAATGGAGGACATGATGTCCCCATTGTCCTGCGGAGCATCATTCACTCGCTTATTAAAGAAATTCATAATCATCGGCAACGCTGCAGCAGCTATACTCATAGCTTGTTCCTTAGAAATCCCCAGTTTATCCATCAAATTTGCAGAAACATCTCCTTGAAGGTTATTGATCACCGAAGCTCCTGGCGAGGTTTCACTTCCTGAAAACATCTCCTTAATAGCGCCCAGATCTCCTGAAGCTACCTGCTTTTGTACACTGGATGCGATCGAATCTTTAAGCACAGATGCGGAATTTCCAGGTTGATTTTGATCCATTCCAGCGAGCATTTCCTGAAGTGGACCCTCAGCCATATTTAACAATTGTTCTAACATGATTTCAAAAGTTTGTTTCATGTAATTTCTGGAAATTGGAAAAGTAATCCTATCAAAAATTCAGAAAACACAAAGTGCTGTTGCCTTTTCTCGAGTTTTCATAAAGGAGAATCAATTGTTTACCTATCAAAATAAGTTTAGTTTTTACTTCCGAAGCATTGTACTCCCATCAAATAAGGCACATTAAAAAACTCTCTGTTGTTATAAACTTGGGAGCCGCAACCTAACTGATCGAAGTGGGGATTGAGTATACTTTTTCTATGTGCAGGGGAATTCATCCAAAGTTGCACTACTTCCCGGGCGTAGCTTAAATAGGTATGAGGTAATATTACTTCACGTCTATTATTTGCATAGGTGTACATTCCACCACTTCGAGGAATATTGATTTGCCTACCGGTTTGATATTGCAGACCAATACTTGAACTGATATTTTCACCAATAAGCATGCGCTTCAGGCCTTCTCTTGAAAATCGTTCTCCAATTGTTTTCTTGCCTGAAACCCGACTGACATGGCTATAGAAGTTATAACTCACCATATCATTGGCATGTTCGGAGGCTACTTTTTCTATCACTTCAGAATGCTCAAAAGGTTTCAAACCGTACTTTACTCGTTCTTCATTAGTGACAAAAAACATAGCTGCTTGTAGGAGTCCACGGTCAAGCTTTTTATAATTGATCGTTTGATTTACAGCCACTAGTCGAAAAAACTGCTCAGGCGTAAAGCGATTGTAATCAGAAGGAATCCATGTTTGTGCAAGCAGGGAATGCGAAATAAGAAGAAGTAAAATCGATAGAAATCGTAGGTTCAAGTTGCCTGTTTTTTTGAAAATACTCTGTAAATAAATCTTATCTCAAGACGAACAATTCAGGCTAATATTTTATCTGAGGTAGTGATTTGTTTGAAATCGAACAAAAAATATGTACGGTTATAAGACAGCCTTATTTCAAGGTTTTTTCTTAGTATACTTTAAATCAATCACTTAAATTGACACTAGAAGTGATGGTACTATTTTTTCTGTATAGTACATTCTTTTCAATCAACACTTGCCATTTATTCAACCTTCGTTCGAACAACGAGAGTGAATTACCTGGGCTTTAGGAGTTTTACAGCCATTTTAACTACACCATTTAAACCCAACTAGACACATACTTATGAGAAAATTCATCTTAGGCTTGTCAATATTGACAGTCCCTTTTTTGAGTCAGGCGCAAACTGACGCCCGGCTGATGCAATTACCCGATGTCTCTGAGACCCAAATCACTTTCACTTATGGTGATGATATTTGGGTTGTCCCTAAGCAGGGAGGAGTAGCACAAAGACTCACTTCTCCAGCTGGTCCTGAGATGTATCCTAGATTTTCCCCGGATGGTAAGCAGATCGCATTTTCTGCAAATTACAATGGAAACTACGACGTTTATGTAATGCCAACATCCGGAGGCATACCCGAAAGACTGACTTACCACGGAATGCCAGATATGGTTCAAGGCTGGACTCCCGATGGTAAATCAGTGCTTTTTACCTCAGGTAGAGAAAGTGGCAAGGAGCGCTTTTCTCAGTTTTATACCGTTGCTGCTGGGGGTGGACTGCCTACCAAACTGCCTGTCCCATATGGGGAGTTTGCCTCCTATTCTCCTGACGGAAAAAGATTTGCCTACACAGATAAAAGTCGTGTCAATAGAAACTGGAAAAGGTACAGAGGTGGTACTGCACCGGATATCATGCTTTTCGACCTAGCTGGCTACAAAACAGAGATCATAACCAATAATGCTGCAAATGATGAACTGCCTATGTGGATGGGAGATGCAGTATTTTATATGTCTGATAATGGCCCAGAGAAAAGAAATAACCTTTGGAAATATGATCTGAATACAAAGCAGAATACTCAGCTGACGGAGTTTAAGGACTTTGATATCACTTTCCCATCCAACAGCGATACCGAGATTGTATTCGAGGCTGGGGGAAGCTTGTATTTATATGATATTGCCTCGGAACAATCTAAGCGTGTGGAAATCCAGATTATTTCGGATCAAAAGGCGATGATTCCAAAAATCGTGAATGTAGGGTCTGACTTGATGGCTGCTAGTCTTTCTCCTGACGGAAATCGCGTCATAGCCAACGCCCGTGGTGAGATTTTCAATTTGCCTGCAAAAGAAGGTTTCGTTACAAATCTTACTAATACATCTGGAGTAGCTGAGCGATACCCGGAAATTGCTCCGGATGGTAAAAAAATAGCGTACTGGTCAGACGCTACTGGAGAGTATCAGCTGACCATCAAGACACTGGGTGCAGAATCTCAGACTAAAACACTGACTAAATTTACAGATGGCTTTGGGTATAATCTCTTTTGGTCACCCGATAGTAAAAAGATAGTGAGTGTCAACCAAGCCATGGAAGTCATGCTAATCGATGCCATTTCAGGGGCGGTTTCTATCATCGATCAGGGCAAATACATGTTTGAAGGAAACCTCCAAGGCTTTGGAGTAAGTTGGTCCCCAGACAGCAGATATATAGCCTATGGTTTATCCAAAATCAACCGAGCCACTTCTGCCATTTATGTTTATGATACGAAGAACTCCAAGCTTTCCCAAGCTACCTCCGGTTTCTATTCAGATCAAAGTCCAACATTTAGCGAGGATGGTAAATATCTCTTTTTTACAACCAATAGAAATTTTGATCCTCAGTACTCTGATATTGACAATACTTTCATCTATGCAAACACTTCTGGTGTAGCGGTAGGTACTTTAAATCAATCCATTGCTTCCCTGAATTCGCTTAAAAATGATGAGATCAAAGTGGAAGAGGAATCTTTTGACACCGATGATAAAGAAAAAGACGAAAAGAAAGAAGAGGAGCCAAAAGGAGTTGATTTCGAGACTTCGAATTTCGAAAACCGAATAGAAATGCTTGATATTTCAACCGGAAATATAGGTTCATTGGCAGCTCTTAAAGGAAAACTTTTATACGTACGCTCACCAAATACAGGGGCTGGCGACGATTCCCAGAGTAGTTTACAGTTGTATGATTTTGAAGAAAAGGAATCAAAAACAGTGATCGATGGAGTAGGAGGATTTACACTTTCTGCTGATAGGAAGAAAGTGATGGTTTTTGCCATGGGTAAAATCGCCGTAATTGATCCGGCACCGGGCCAGAAAATGGAAGAAACAGTTCCACTTAACGAAATGCATATGACAGTTGTGCCTGCTGAAGAATGGAAGCAGATTTTCAACGATGTCTGGAGATTTGAGCGTGATTATTTCTACGACCCAACTATGCATGGTGTCGATTGGAATCAGATGCGCAAGCGCTACGGTGATTTAGTTGCCCAAGCTGGCTCAAGGCGGGATGTCAATATAATCATAGGTGATTTGATCGCTGAACTGAATGCCTCCCATACCTACAATAATGGAGGAGATCTGGAATCTGGACCATCCATGTCTGTAGGATATTTAGGAGCCAATTTCAAACTTGAGAATGGAGCATATAAAATTGAAAAAATAATCCAAGGCGCGCCTTGGGATGTAGAAGTGAGATCTCCCCTCCTTAAACCCGGTCTGGAAGTTAAAGAAGGTGACTTTATACTGGCTATCAATGGTCAGCCAATTGATCCAACTAAATCGATATACGCTGCACTTCAGGGATTAGCTGGTAAGACAGTACAGCTCACTGTCAATAGCTCAGCTTCAATGTCCGGTGCAAAGAATATTTTGGTGGAGCCTCTGGAATCTGAAGCTAGACTGAGAAATCTGGCATGGATCAATAACTTTCGGCTGAGAGTAGAAGAGGCCACAGACGGAAGAATAGGGTACATCTTTGTGCCTAGCACTGGGGTTGATGGACAAAATGAACTCTTCCGCCAGTTCTATGGACAGCTGGAAAAAGAAGGAATGATCATAGATGAGCGCTTTAATAACGGCGGTCAGATCCCAGATCGGTTTGTGGAGTTGCTGGATCGTGAGCCATTGGCATTCTGGGCAGTTCGGGATGGACAAGATTGGGCTTGGCCTCCATCTGGTAACTTTGGACCCAAAGTAATGTTGATCAATGGTTTTGCAGGCTCCGGCGGAGATGCTTTCCCTGATTACTTCAGAAAAAGAGAAATCGGCCCATTGATCGGTACCCGGACTTGGGGAGGATTGATAGGAATCTCAGGCGCACCTGCCTTGATTGATGGTGGTTCAGTATCTGTACCAACCTTTAGAATGTACAATCCAGATGGTACTTGGTTCAAAGAAGGTCATGGAGTGGATCCGGACATTGAAGTGTTAGAAGACTTCGAAAGCCTGGCAAAGGGAACCGATGCGCAATTGGAAGCTGCGATTAAAGAAGTGATGCGTTTATTGAATAGTGATGGACGCTTTAAAGTACCGGCTAGACCGGCCTACGAAAAGCGTTAAGTTAATTCATTAACTAGTTGTAAAAACTCCCCTTGGACTAATTTCTGAGAGGAGTTTTTTTATGTTTTTTAATGGAAGGGCCCAGCCCGGTTTTAGTATTTGTTTCCTGCAGAATATTGTATAAAGCTGATTGCAAATTCTATAGTTTGTTTTCCTCTATGTGCCAGATTATTTGGTCTTAATGATGTTTTTAAGCTAATAAATTTTAATTTGTAGAGAGTTTTCAGATGAAGTTATGTCTTTATATCAGGTCATACTTTTATTAGATTTTTGAAAATTCAGGTGTGATTTTTTCTCATCTCTCGCTTACTGATCGGGCAAAATGCTAGGTGTTTAGCATCCATTGCTTTCCATTGTTAATAGAATACATCATCATTAAATTTATAATTTTTACCTATGGCTAAGTTAAAAATCAAGCTGAAAGGACAGGATCATTCTTCATTTCATAACGGAGATGATAGCGGCTTCGAACTCTACCAATTTGCCCAGGCTTTCACCATCGAAAGTCCAACACGCGGGGATGTACCCGAGCAGGTTCTCGAATTGGATGAAAACCACATTGTGGAGTTTAATTTTGAGGATGAGACGGTCTGGATGGGGGATAATGAGACCATCAAAACTCTTTTTCCGCTAGAAGTAAAACGCTCTGCAGATGGAGATGAGCTCTATTTGCCAGATGAAATGGAGTCTGATGAGCAGGATAGAGGAGTATTTAAAAAGATAGGAATAAAGCTCCTGAAGGTCTTTGTGAAAAAGAAAATCATTCAACCAAAAATAAAGGAGCTGGCTAGAAATCTGGAGGATAAGCAACTTGCTTTTACCGGTGAGGATTTTAAGAAAGTCAGGCATGGTTTATTAATTGCCTGCTCTCCCGAAATCGAGCTTACACCGCTGAAATTTAATAAGGAAAAAGAGGCTGATCTGGATGTGAAAAGTCGGCATTTGCTTTTACTGCACGGTACTGGATCATCTACTGTTGGTTCCTTTGGCGAGCTGAAGGAATCCGATGAGTGGCTGAAGTTGATTCAGAAATATGGCAAAGAGCATTTGATTGCTTTTCAGCATAGAACACTGACTACCAGTCCTCTTGAGAATATTCTTGAACTGGTTTTGAGCCTTCCGTCTGGTATCCAATTGGATCTTTTGAGCCATTCCCGTGGTGGATTATTGGCTGATTTATTAGCGAGATTTTCTACAAGTTCGGAGGGGTTTGATAAAATAGAGAAAGCCCTTTTAGACAAGCATGAGCGCTCCTCTGATCTCAGCACAATCAAGGAGATCAGAGATATTCTCCAATCAAAAAAAATAACCATTCGTTCTATGGTCCGTGTTGCCAGCCCAGCCAATGGTACTACACTCGCCTCTAGTCGACTGAATATCTTCTTGAATGTCACTTTCAACTTGCTAGGCCTGGCGGTTGGTCATGTGGGCAATCCAATCTTTGTAGCATTCAAGGAGTTTATCATGGAAGCAGTAGCCTGCAAAGATGATGTGGATGTCTTGCCGGGCTTGGAAGCTATGAACCCCAAATCTCCTTTCATCAAAGCGATGAACTATCAGGCCTCTGACATTGAAATCAAGTTTCCACTATTTGTGGTGGGTGGCAGTAGCGAATTGAGTTTGAGCTTTAAGACGCTGGTGGTGATTTTGGGTAAGTTCTTCTTTATGAAGAAAAATGACCTGGTGGTTGATACGGAAAGTATGAAATGGGGAGCAAGACGCGCCTCTGGAAATGTAGCAGTTTACATTCAGAAGAGTGGCGTTATCAATCACTTCAAATACTTCTCAAATCCCGATACTGTCAAAGCATTGGTTTCTGGTCTGTCTGCTGAAGTTGGGGATATTCCGGATAGTTTTGAATTGAAATTAGTTGACAAGGACAGAGGTGCGATAGAAATAGGAGTTTATAAAAAGGATCAGGTTTCAGGATCTCGACCTATCGCTATTGTGATTCCAGGCATCATGGGATCAAATATTGGGGAAAAGGATGAACTGCTTTGGATTAATTATTGGCGATTCCTGAAGGGTGAATTGACTGGCTTAGCTTACGATTCTGATTCTAAAAGTGGGCTATCCGCTCATTCCTTGATCAAGACCTCCTACGGTAATTTGGGTGATAAACTCTCAGAGACCTATGATATAGTCACATTCCAATTTGATTGGAGAATTCCATTGAAGAAAAGCGCTGAAGATTTCAAGAATAAAATCGAGGAACTTTTAAGCTATAATCAGCCCATTAAAATCGTTGCTCATAGCATGGGCGGGGTTTTGGTCCGTGACTTTATTGTTTATCATCAAGATACCTGGCAAAAGCTCAATAACTCAATTGGCTTCCGAGCTGTATTCCTTGGCTCCCCGCTGGGAGGTTCGTACCGCATTCCCTATGTGCTTTTTGGAAAAGATAGCTTGATTCAATTATTGGGTAAAATCGATATCAGGCACTCCACCAAGGAGCTCTTGGAAGTGTTCTGTAATTTCCCTGGCATACTTAATCTACTTCCAATCAGCAACAATAACAGACATGATTTCTCCGATAGGAACTTATGGGAGCGAATGCGTGCCGCTTCAGGAGATGACTCTTGGCCAATTCCTTCTGCCAAAGTTCTGGAAGAATTTGGTAAGCATCAAAAAGTCGTTCTAGACAATATTGATACGATTGATTATTCGAATATCACTTACATCGCAGGGCAAAGCGGCAAGAAAAGCTTCACTATTTCCAATCTGGATATTGAGGATGGGGAGTTGGTATTCTATGCCACGAATGCAGGAGATGAGAGTGTGACTTGGATGTCAGGGATTCCAAAGCCTTTTCACGATAAGAACCAAGTTTACTATGCTAATGTGACACATGGTGGACTTTCTAAGGAGCGGAACCTCTTTGCTGCCATTGAAGATTTGTTGATTTTTGGAAGCACAAAAAGACTTCAAAATAGCCTTCCAAAGACGCGTGGAGAAGAAAAGGATTTTGCTCCTTCCGAAACTGAGGTATTTGATATCAGCGAGGAGAATTTGATGAATACCATTTTGGGAATAGAGGAGGTGACCGAAAAATGGCAGGAAGAAAAACCAATTTTGGTAAGCGTGAGCCACGGAGATTTGAAATATGCCAAATATCCCGTGTTGGCTGGTCATTTTGAGTTTGATGCTATTCTCACCACAGAACATGCGATTGACCGCCAACTTGATGGAGAACTTTCCAGATTGCACGGATTGGGCTTGTACCCAGGTCCAATTGGGACCAATCAGATTATACTAAATGAAAATTTCACAAAATCGTCCTTCAAAGGAGGTCTGATTATAGGCTTGGGTGTACCAGGGGAATTGTCGGGATTTGCTTTGATGAATTCTGTGGAGAAAGGCGTAGCCCGATACCTAACCATAAAAAAAGACAATACTGATGATCAGAGTGACGGGACTAGTGGTGCCACTACTGGGATATCAGTGATTGCTATTGCAAATGCTTATGGAGGATTGTCCACTGAGAGTTCTATTCGGGCGATTATTTTAGGTATTCAGCGTGCAAATAGAAATATTAACTCAGTATATAAGGGGAAGATAAAAGGCATTGAAGAGGTAGAAATTATCGAAATATTCAATGATAAAGCCTTGTCTATTCTGAAAACCATCCAGCGCCTGGAAGTGGATGATAGCAAAGAGTTTAATGTGGCTTTCAAAGACAAGGGACTGAATTACAAACTAGGCAGACGCTGGAGGATTCCTTATGAAAATACAAAGGACTGGTGGACTCGGGTGAGTGTTTCCCATGAGTTGAAAATCAAGGATAGAGATGAAGTAGAGGAAGCAATTCGAATGTCGATCGCTTCAAACGGGGCAAGTGAAAAGGTGGAGTTTATGCCAGCAAACGATAAGACTTTGGACGTATTGCTCAAGCGTATGACCTTGGAAAATCAATATTCTCCGGAAATAGCCAAAACTATGTTTGAGCTACTGATTCCATATGACTTTAAGGAAGAAGTGAAGCGACTAAATAATGTCTCTTGGATATTGGATCTGCCTTCTGCAGAATATCCTTGGGAAATGATACAGGAAGACGTGGATGCGGTACCGCTATGCGTGCATACAGGAATGATTCGTCAGTTGACCACCATGCAATTCCGAAAAAAAATAGCAAGAGTCACCGAAAAATCAGCTCTAGTGGTCGGAGATCCTGTTCTGGAAAAGTTTATGTCACAGCTTCCAGGAGCCAAACGTGAAGCAGAAGCTGTTGTAAACATTCTCAAGAAAAACGATTATCAGGTCCAGAGTTTGATTAGTAGCAATGCATCTGATATTATCCTGAAGCTTTTTTCCAAAAACCATAAAATCATTCATCTCGCTGGACACGGAGTATTCGAACATGGTCCCAATCGCGCTACTGGAATGGTCATTGGCAATGATACTTTTTTGACTCCTGCTCAAGTTGCAGGAATGAGTTCTTCGGCTGAATTGGTTTTTGTGAATTGCTGCTACCTAGGATTGATGGATAGGGGTTCGGAAGAAAGAAGTCAGTATAGGAATAAATTTGCTGCAAATATTGGTACCCAGCTAATCAACAATGGAGCTCGAGCAGTAATCGTAGCAGGCTGGGCAGTGGATGACGCAGCTGCATTGGAATTCTCTAAACAGTTCTATGAAAATATGTTTGAAGGACTGGGATTTGGAGAGGCAGTAAAGCGGGCAAGGAAGGTGATTTATCAGGATTATGGTCGCAGAACAAATACTTGGGGTGCTTTTCAATGTTACGGAGACCCATTTTATAAGCTTTCAGAGGAAGGAGTTTGGAGAAATAGCGACGATGAACTGCTGGTTTGTGAGGAAGTAGAAATTGAGCTTCAGAATACGCTGGAGTCAATGGATGCTAATGAGTATAATCCTAATGGAGTGCTTAATAGACTGGATTCTATCTTTGAAAAAATGCAAAGCAGGAATATGCTCAATGATAGAATTCATGAGCTATCTGCCACTATTTATGCAGGCTTACAGGAATATGAGAAATCATGTAATTGTTATGAAAAGCTATTAAAATCCAAGAAATCCTCATTTACCATCAAGAGTTTTGAGCGGTATTGTAATACACTTGCAAAGCTTGCGCTTCAGCAATTTGGCTTGAAGAAGATCGGGCAAAAAGAAGCGTTGAATATGATTGATAAAGTCATTGAGGATCTAGGGGGCTTGGCCAAGCATTTTGGGGAAAGTGCTGAGCGATGGAGTTTGATTGGAAGTGCACATAAACGAAAAATGCATATTCTCAGGGATGCCTCAGTCGATGAATTAATGAAGGCCATGTCCGAATCAATAGAAGCATATAAGCATGCAAGTAAGTATTCAAATTATACTGATGCTTATCCACTGACTAATTGGCTAACACTTACACGTCTCCATCTTTTGCTGCAGGAGAAAAGTGGACTTAGGAATATTGACTTGGATGCTAGAAAGGCAATTCAAAAAATCTATGATGAATTAAAAGCAAGTGAAGCAAAGTCAGATGATTTCTGGAAAATGGCTCATTTTGTTAATATCATGTTGACTCATTTTATTTTGGGAATTTCCGATGCTAAAAAAGAAGATATAATTAATGAATACCTGAAGCTATGGAAGCTTGCGGGCAACAAAGGTCAGAAAATGGCTGAATTAGAGCATTTTGAAATAATTAGCTCGGTTTTGGAAAAGATAAAATCTGAAGATAAAATGAAGGCTGATTTCTATGAAATTATTAAAAAGCTAGAAGAAGCGCTTTAGCACCTTAATTACCAAAAACTGATTGAATTGCCTCTAGGTAATCAAATCCATGACCTTCAGTAGGTTCTATGTAGTTACCTTCCAAATATTCGTTCCAGCAACAAACCATCACTGTGTTTCCGTTGCTGGAGCGATATTTTTTTGAAGTTTGCTGAGCATCTTTAAGCATGGCAGTGAAGGAATTTTTATCACTGTGAACACGATCTTTTTGAGGCTCACTTGGGAATCCAGAAGGTTGTGGCCAAGTACCACCGGCAGGTCGCATATCCCAGCCCATGGCTGTTGGGACTTGGTATTCGAAGTTAGGGTCGTTTTTGAATTTCTCACTCCACATGTTCCAATGCCCTTTGTAAGTCTCTCGCATGTCATCAAAGGATTTGTTGTCCTTGTTCATGAAATTGTGGTACACATAAGCCGTCATTCCTTCAAAACCCATGCTTTTCAATCTAGGGACATATTCCTGGAGCAATTGCTTTTTCTGATAAGTACCACCTTCCCAAGGTTTCTGAGGATTGTTGGCTTTCCACTGGGTAGGAAGTCCGTAAATCCGCTCATTTTCAAGCATAGGTCCCGCCATGACAGCAATAAATTTAATCCCAGGTAAACCGGCTTTTTTGGCAATTTTCTGAGATAGGTCCAAAAGATCTTTCAGTTTCAAACCATAAAAAGCAGCTCTAGCCTCAGCGTCTTGTGGGAAATAGAAATAAACGATTGGGCGACCATCTTTTTCTTTCAAATAATCACCTCTACCAAAGTATTGATCTACCCAGAGTTGGGTGATTTTCTCATGAACTTTCAAATACAATTCCTTATCAGGCTTTTCCCCTGGATAGTTTGCCTTCCTCGCCATTTCATCTGGAGATCCTACGTTGAGCCACGCCATCCAGCGCTCGTCACTGTCATCACACCAGTTCAGTGCCCATTTCATTTGCTTTTCGGCTGGCAAGCTTTCATTTACTTCCAGCATTACTTTGAGCTGATCTCCCCATTCTACCAATCCAGGCACGGCTACACGTCCGGCATTTGCTGGGTCCTTTTTCCAGCCTTTTGGATAATAGATTTTTGATTGGGGGCCAAAGTCCAAGTGGTAATAATAGTTCCTTCCAAAAAACCAGTCGTATGCAAAAAAGTCAATTCCGTAGCTTTTCATGTATTCCAGCTGTTTTTTGATGACTTCCGGATCATCTCTTTTGTAAAAGCCTTTTAATTCCTTGATTGGTTTTCTATCTAAATAAGGGCCTTCGTAGGGATAGTTTTCATTGTAAATCCTTCCTTTTGGCCCCCAAATACTTGGATTTTGTAAACTTGAACAATCCCCTCTTCCGGTAAGACATGACCAGAAACTATCCCTATCTGAAGCTGGATCAGGCGAGGTGTTCCACGAAGGCATGAAAAAGACGCCTACTTTTTCATCATCTTCAGCAACTCTTGCTTGCTTGGTGAAGCTGGCGAAACTTGCTAATTGGCTCTGGGGAACTTCTGTGTTTTCTTTCGCTAAAAAAATAACTAAGGAAACAATAATGATAGCCAGGAGAGAGTAGAGAGCAGATTTTAGCATAGTTGCTTTTTTTAAAAATAACTCATTCTCCCTAGAATTTAAAACTGGATCAGGGGCGTTAATTTCAAAATCAGGTCAATGTTTTCCTTAAAATCTGGATACCCCTGTATTTAGGGAGGAGCTTTTTGTAATCAAGGTGGTAGGTAAAAAGCCATTCAAAGCCCATCTTTCTATAGAATGTTTGGGCTTGTAATTGGGTGTCCATTACTTCCAGCCACATGTATTTTAGGCCTCTTTCTCTGGCAATAGACTCAACTCGCTTCATGATTTGAGCTGCAACTCCTTTTCCCTGATATTCTTTGCTGATATAAATTCTATGAAGTTTTAGCGAATCCGGAAAATCTATGAAGTCGGGAGATTCTGGATAATTGTACTTTAGAATGCCAATTTTCCATCCATCATAAAGCAAAAAGTAATAATGGCTGGTTGGATCTTCCAGATCTTTTTGGAAGACTTCTGGATTATACATTTGTTGAAGGTACCACTCTCCAGTGTCAGACCAAATGTGTTTGTAGGAAGGAATATAGATTTCCCTCATCAATTCAATTAGCTCTGGCTGGTCCGCTAGGGTGAGTTTTTGTATGCTAATATCTTCAGATAGTTTAATCATTGAAATAGGCGGAGGTGGGCGATTAGGTTAGCGTAAACTGAAAATATTGGAGTTTGTTTGGGGATAATTCTTATTCAAAGAAATGTAATTAGGCGGTCTTGCCAAAATAATAAGGAAGAGAATTCTATGCTATTTCTAAATAAATATTGAAAGACATAGGCAATTCAAAGGCATCTGAAGTTGACTTGAATAATTCGGAGGTTGATTCCTGCTTTTTACGAAATTTTTTTAAGACAATCCGACTAGTACGATAGTAATCGTTGCCATATTAAAAGATCTGTGAATCAGGTGATTTTGGTTGACCTAATAGTTAGGGAGATTACTATGAAAATCGTTTAGGTATGTTTTTTACCTGTCAAACGAAGCTCTGAAGTAACTATTGTTATGAAACGCAATAAAAAACGTTTGTATTGCATAAAAGTGGTTTTGAAATACAAAATTTTTTATTACTTATGTACTTGCAAACAATTTGTAATTCTAGTTAAGCAATATAGGGTAGGAGTTTTTTGGTGATTGCTTAGACAGAATTTTTTAACAATAGCTTATGAAAAATTTCTACAATTCCTCGATTATTGGAATTCTGAGTCTGTCCTTCCTGCTTTTTTTCGGGAATGCGTTCTCAGCAATTGCCCAAAGTGGCACAGCCACAGTTACTACGGATAAGGATGATTACGCTCCGGGGGAGTATGTAATCATTACAGGCTCAGGTTGGGAACCCGGAGAACGGGTTGATTTTCATTTTGAAGAAACTCCGAAGCCGGAAACCTGTGTTAATTCACATGATTATTTCGCAATTGCTGATGAGAATGGAGATATATCATATAGCGGGTTTTTGATTAAAGACAATCACTTAGGAGTTGCATTTGTGCTGACTGCAACCGGGCAAATTTCTGGGAGAGTTGCTGTTACTGAGTTTACTGATGCAAACATTACAGTAGCTGCATCTGGACTTCCAGCTGGGACATCTTTATCAGTTTCATATAGATTGGGCACTTCAGAAAACGTACCCACTGGATCTTACACAAATACGGCATCCTTTACTCCACCGGCAACTCCTTCTACATTCGTTCAATCTAATAAAGAATATATAGATTTTATTTTTCCTGATGTGGTTGTAAGTGGGGTAACCTATTCAAGCACAACTATAAATGCTGATGGGGATGTTGTAGCTGGCCCTAATTTAAGGTATCGTATGCCGAATAACTCTGCTAAATTATTTACAGGGATTTATGTTTCAGTTTGTTCACAACCTTCCATTTCAGATGCTCCGACAGCCAAAGCCATTACCTATGGCGATTCAGAACCTACTTTTTCAGTAACAGCAACTGGGGATGGCTTAAGTTACCAGTGGCAATATAATACTGCGCTTGCACCTGGAACTTGGAATAATGTTGGGATAAATTCATCAAGTTATACTGTTCCATCTCCTGGTGTTAGTTTCAGTGGACGTACGTATCGAGTGGTAATTACTGGTTCATGTGGAACTGTGACTAGTAGTGCGGTAGGGTTGACGGTGAATAAGAAGCCTTTGACCGCTACTTCTACTGTAGCCTCTAAAGTGTATAATGGTTCACCTATTACAGGCACAGTTTCTTTAGGGACTGTATCGGGCCTTATTGGAACAGAAACATTATTAATTACACCATCTGCAAGTAACTATGCCGATGCAAATGCAGGTGTAGGAAAAGCAACTACCATATCATATAGTCTTGCTGATGGAACTAATGGTGGGCTGGCTGCGAATTACAGCATGGCTGATTTGGCCACTACGGGAACGATTTCCAAGCGTGCAGCTACGTGGACAACGGATGTAAACAGCAAAATCTATGGAGAGGCGGACCCAAGTCCGTTGACCACAGGTTCAGGTGACTTCCTTGCTGGAGACAATATCACTGCTACTTATACAAGAGCAACAGGAGAAACAGTTGCGGGAGGACCATACCAGATCACTGCTACGTTGGTAGATCCAAACAGCAAACTGGCTAACTACACGATTACCAATCCCGGTGCTGACTTTAGTATCACGCAACGAGCGATCACGATCACGGTGGACGCAGGCCAGACGAAGATTTATGGCGATGCAGATCCGTTACCGTTCACCGCTACAGTAACCTCAGGAGTAATCCAGGGAGCTGATGTTGCAACAGGAACATTGGCAAGAGTGGCAGGCGAGGATGTAGGTTCTTATGCCATCAGTCAGAACGACTATACCTATGGCAGCAACTACGATGAGACCTTTGTAGGGGATGACTTTAGTATCACGCAACGAGCGATCACGATCACGGTGGACGCAGGCCAGACGAAGATTTATGGCGATGCAGATCCGTTACCGTTCACCGCTACAGTAACCTCAGGAGTAATCCAGGGAGCTGATGTTGCAACAGGAACATTGGCAAGAGTGGCAGGCGAGGATGTAGGTTCTTATGCCATCAGTCAGAACGACTATACCTATGGCAGCAACTACGATGAGACCTTTGTAGGGGATGACTTTAGTATCACGCAACGAGCGATCACGATCACGGTGGACGCAGGCCAGACGAAGATTTATGGCGATGCAGATCCGTTACCGTTCACCGCTACAGTAACCTCAGGAGTAATCCAGGGAGCTGATGTTGCAACAGGAACATTGGCAAGAGTGGCAGGCGAGGATGTAGGTTCTTATGCCATCAGTCAGAACGACTATACCTATGGCAGCAACTACGATGAGACCTTTGTAGGGGATGACTTTAGTATCACGCAACGAGCGATCACGATCACGGTGGACGCAGGCCAGACGAAGATTTATGGCGATGCAGATCCGTTACCGTTCACCGCTACAGTAACCTCAGGAGTAATCCAGGGAGCTGATGTTGCAACAGGAACATTGGCAAGAGTGGCAGGCGAGGATGTAGGTTCTTATGCCATCAGTCAGAACGACTATACCTATGGCAGCAACTACGATGAGACCTTTGTAGGGGATGACTTTAGTATCACGCAACGAGCGATCACGATCACGGTGGACGCAGGCCAGACGAAGATTTATGGCGATGCAGATCCGTTACCGTTCACCGCTACAGTAACCTCAGGAGTAATCCAGGGAGCTGATGTTGCAACAGGAACATTGGCAAGAGTGGCAGGCGAGGATGTAGGTTCTTATGCCATCAGTCAGAACGACTATACCTATGGCAGCAACTACGATGAGACCTTTGTAGGGGATGACTTTAGTATCACGCAACGAGCGATCACGATCACGGTGGACGCAGGCCAGACGAAGATTTATGGCGATGCAGATCCGTTACCGTTCACCGCTACAGTAACCTCAGGAGTAATCCAGGGAGCTGATGTTGCAACAGGAACATTGGCAAGAGTGGCAGGCGAGGATGTAGGTTCTTATGCCATCAGTCAGAACGACTATACCTATGGCAGCAACTACGATGAGACCTTTGTAGGGGATGACTTTAGTATCACGCAACGAGCGATCACGATCACGGTGGACGCAGGCCAGACGAAGATTTATGGCGATGCAGATCCGTTACCGTTCACCGCTACAGTAACCTCAGGAGTAATCCAGGGAGCTGATGTTGCAACAGGAACATTGGCAAGAGTGGCAGGCGAGGATGTAGGTTCTTATGCCATCAGTCAGAACGACTATACCTATGGCAGCAACTACGATGAGACCTTTGTAGGGGATGACTTTAGTATCACGCAACGAGCGATCACGATCACGGTGGACGCAGGCCAGACGAAGATTTATGGCGATGCAGATCCGTTACCGTTCACCGCTACAGTAACCTCAGGAGTAATCCAGGGAGCTGATGTTGCAACAGGAACATTGGCAAGAGTGGCAGGCGAGGATGTAGGTTCTTATGCCATCAGTCAGAACGACTATACCTATGGCAGCAACTACGATGAGACCTTTGTAGGGGATGACTTTAGTATCACGCAACGAGCGATCACGATCACGGTGGACGCAGGCCAGACGAAGATTTATGGCGATGCAGATCCGTTACCGTTCACCGCTACAGTAACCTCAGGAGTAATCCAGGGAGCTGATGTTGCAACAGGAACATTGGCAAGAGTGGCAGGCGAGGATGTAGGTTCTTATGCCATCAGTCAGAACGACTATACCTATGGCAGCAACTACGATGAGACCTTTGTAGGGGATGACTTTAGTATCACGCAACGAGCGATCACGATCACGGTGGACGCAGGCCAGACGAAGATTTATGGCGATGCAGATCCGTTACCGTTCACCGCTACAGTAACCTCAGGAGTAATCCAGGGAGCTGATGTTGCAACAGGAACATTGGCAAGAGTGGCAGGCGAGGATGTAGGTTCTTATGCCATCAGTCAGAACGACTATACCTATGGCAGCAACTACGATGAGACCTTTGTAGGGGATGACTTTAGTATCACGCAACGAGCGATCACGATCACGGTGGACGCAGGCCAGACGAAGATTTATGGCGATGCAGATCCGTTACCGTTCACCGCTACAGTAACCTCAGGAGTAATCCAGGGAGCTGATGTTGCAACAGGAACATTGGCAAGAGTGGCAGGCGAGGATGTAGGTTCTTATGCCATCAGTCAGAACGACTATACCTATGGCAGCAACTACGATGAGACCTTTGTAGGGGATGACTTTAGTATCACGCAACGAGCGATCACGATCACGGTGGACGCAGGCCAGACGAAGATTTATGGCGATGCAGATCCGTTACCGTTCACCGCTACAGTAACCTCAGGAGTAATCCAGGGAGCTGATGTTGCAACAGGAACATTGGCAAGAGTGGCAGGCGAGGATGTAGGTTCTTATGCCATCAGTCAGAACGACTATACCTATGGCAGCAACTACGATGAGACCTTTGTAGGGGATGACTTTAGTATCACGCAACGAGCGATCACGATCACGGTGGACGCAGGCCAGACGAAGATTTATGGCGATGCAGATCCGTTACCGTTCACCGCTACAGTAACCTCAGGAGTAATCCAGGGAGCTGATGTTGCAACAGGAACATTGGCAAGAGTGGCAGGCGAGGATGTAGGTTCTTATGCCATCAGTCAGAACGACTATACCTATGGCAGCAACTACGATGAGACCTTTGTAGGGGATGACTTTAGTATCACGCAACGAGCGATCACGATCACGGTGGACGCAGGCCAGACGAAGATTTATGGCGATGCAGATCCGTTACCGTTCACCGCTACAGTAACCTCAGGAGTAATCCAGGGAGCTGATGTTGCAACAGGAACATTGGCAAGAGTGGCAGGCGAGGATGTAGGTTCTTATGCCATCAGTCAGAACGACTATACCTATGGCAGCAACTACGATGAGACCTTTGTAGGGGATGACTTTAGTATCACGCAACGAGCGATCACGATCACGGTGGACGCAGGCCAGACGAAGATTTATGGCGATGCAGATCCGTTACCGTTCACCGCTACAGTAACCTCAGGAGTAATCCAGGGAGCTGATGTTGCAACAGGAACATTGGCAAGAGTGGCAGGCGAGGATGTAGGTTCTTATGCCATCAGTCAGAACGACTATACCTATGGCAGCAACTACGATGAGACCTTTGTAGGGGATGACTTTAGTATCACGCAACGAGCGATCACGATCACGGTGGACGCAGGCCAGACGAAGATTTATGGCGATGCAGATCCGTTACCGTTCACCGCTACAGTAACCTCAGGAGTAATCCAGGGAGCTGATGTTGCAACAGGAACATTGGCAAGAGTGGCAGGCGAGGATGTAGGTTCTTATGCCATCAGTCAGAACGACTATACCTATGGCAGCAACTACGATGAGACCTTTGTAGGGGATGACTTTAGTATCACGCAACGAGCGATCACGATCACGGTGGACGCAGGCCAGACGAAGATTTATGGCGATGCAGATCCGTTACCGTTCACCGCTACAGTAACCTCAGGAGTAATCCAGGGAGCTGATGTTGCAACAGGAACATTGGCAAGAGTGGCAGGCGAGGATGTAGGTTCTTATGCCATCAGTCAGAACGACTATACCTATGGCAGCAACTACGATGAGACCTTTGTAGGGGATGACTTTAGTATCACGCAACGAGCGATCACGATCACGGTGGACGCAGGCCAGACGAAGATTTATGGCGATGCAGATCCGTTACCGTTCACCGCTACAGTAACCTCAGGAGTAATCCAGGGAGCTGATGTTGCAACAGGAACATTGGCAAGAGTGGCAGGCGAGGATGTAGGTTCTTATGCCATCAGTCAGAACGACTATACCTATGGCAGCAACTACGATGAGACCTTTGTAGGGGATGACTTTAGTATCACGCAACGAGCGATCACGATCACGGTGGACGCAGGCCAGACGAAGATTTATGGCGATGCAGATCCGTTACCGTTCACCGCTACAGTAACCTCAGGAGTAATCCAGGGAGCTGATGTTGCAACAGGAACATTGGCAAGAGTGGCAGGCGAGGATGTAGGTTCTTATGCCATCAGTCAGAACGACTATACCTATGGCAGCAACTACGATGAGACCTTTGTAGGGGATGACTTTAGTATCACGCAACGAGCGATCACGATCACGGTGGACGCAGGCCAGACGAAGATTTATGGCGATGCAGATCCGTTACCGTTCACCGCTACAGTAACCTCAGGAGTAATCCAGGGAGCTGATGTTGCAACAGGAACATTGGCAAGAGTGGCAGGCGAGGATGTAGGTTCTTATGCCATCAGTCAGAACGACTATACCTATGGCAGCAACTACGATGAGACCTTTGTAGGGGATGACTTTAGTATCACGCAACGAGCGATCACGATCACGGTGGACGCAGGCCAGACGAAGATTTATGGCGATGCAGATCCGTTACCGTTCACCGCTACAGTAACCTCAGGAGTAATCCAGGGAGCTGATGTTGCAACAGGAACATTGGCAAGAGTGGCAGGCGAGGATGTAGGTTCTTATGCCATCAGTCAGAACGACTATACCTATGGCAGCAACTACGATGAGACCTTTGTAGGGGATGACTTTAGTATCACGCAACGAGCGATCACGATCACGGTGGACGCAGGCCAGACGAAGATTTATGGCGATGCAGATCCGTTACCGTTCACCGCTACAGTAACCTCAGGAGTAATCCAGGGAGCTGATGTTGCAACAGGAACATTGGCAAGAGTGGCAGGCGAGGATGTAGGTTCTTATGCCATCAGTCAGAACGACTATACCTATGGCAGCAACTACGATGAGACCTTTGTAGGGGATGACTTTAGTATCACGCAACGAGCGATCACGATCACGGTGGACGCAGGCCAGACGAAGATTTATGGCGATGCAGATCCGTTACCGTTCACCGCTACAGTAACCTCAGGAGTAATCCAGGGAGCTGATGTTGCAACAGGAACATTGGCAAGAGTGGCAGGCGAGGATGTAGGTTCTTATGCCATCAGTCAGAACGACTATACCTATGGCAGCAACTACGATGAGACCTTTGTAGGGGATGACTTTAGTATCACGCAACGAGCGATCACGATCACGGTGGACGCAGGCCAGACGAAGATTTATGGCGATGCAGATCCGTTACCGTTCACCGCTACAGTAACCTCAGGAGTAATCCAGGGAGCTGATGTTGCAACAGGAACATTGGCAAGAGTGGCAGGCGAGGATGTAGGTTCTTATGCCATCAGTCAGAACGACTATACCTATGGCAGCAACTACGATGAGACCTTTGTAGGGGATGACTTTAGTATCACGCAACGAGCGATCACGATCACGGTGGACGCAGGCCAGACGAAGATTTATGGCGATGCAGATCCGTTACCGTTCACCGCTACAGTAACCTCAGGAGTAATCCAGGGAGCTGATGTTGCAACAGGAACATTGGCAAGAGTGGCAGGCGAGGATGTAGGTTCTTATGCCATCAGTCAGAACGACTATACCTATGGCAGCAACTACGATGAGACCTTTGTAGGGGATGACTTTAGTATCACGCAACGAGCGATCACGATCACGGTGGACGCAGGCCAGACGAAGATTTATGGCGATGCAGATCCGTTACCGTTCACCGCTACAGTAACCTCAGGAGTAATCCAGGGAGCTGATGTTGCAACAGGAACATTGGCAAGAGTGGCAGGCGAGGATGTAGGTTCTTATGCCATCAGTCAGAACGACTATACCTATGGCAGCAACTACGATGAGACCTTTGTAGGGGATGACTTTAGTATCACGCAACGAGCGATCACGATCACGGTGGACGCAGGCCAGACGAAGATTTATGGCGATGCAGATCCGTTACCGTTCACCGCTACAGTAACCTCAGGAGTAATCCAGGGAGCTGATGTTGCAACAGGAACATTGGCAAGAGTGGCAGGCGAGGATGTAGGTTCTTATGCCATCAGTCAGAACGACTATACCTATGGCAGCAACTACGATGAGACCTTTGTAGGGGATGACTTTAGTATCACGCAACGAGCGATCACGATCACGGTGGACGCAGGCCAGACGAAGATTTATGGCGATGCAGATCCGTTACCGTTCACCGCTACAGTAACCTCAGGAGTAATCCAGGGAGCTGATGTTGCAACAGGAACATTGGCAAGAGTGGCAGGCGAGGATGTAGGTTCTTATGCCATCAGTCAGAACGACTATACCTATGGCAGCAACTACGATGAGACCTTTGTAGGGGATGACTTTAGTATCACGCAACGAGCGATCACGATCACGGTGGACGCAGGCCAGACGAAGATTTATGGCGATGCAGATCCGTTACCGTTCACCGCTACAGTAACCTCAGGAGTAATCCAGGGAGCTGATGTTGCAACAGGAACATTGGCAAGAGTGGCAGGCGAGGATGTAGGTTCTTATGCCATCAGTCAGAACGACTATACCTATGGCAGCAACTACGATGAGACCTTTGTAGGGGATGACTTTAGTATCACGCAACGAGCGATCACGATCACGGTGGACGCAGGCCAGACGAAGATTTATGGCGATGCAGATCCGTTACCGTTCACCGCTACAGTAACCTCAGGAGTAATCCAGGGAGCTGATGTTGCAACAGGAACATTGGCAAGAGTGGCAGGCGAGGATGTAGGTTCTTATGCCATCAGTCAGAACGACTATACCTATGGCAGCAACTACGATGAGACCTTTGTAGGGGATGACTTTAGTATCACGCAACGAGCGATCACGATAACTGCTGATAACCTATTTAAATATTGTGGTCAAGTCGATCCTCCACTTACATACCAAATTACCTCTGGGGCTTTGGTGACTGGTGATGGATTTACAGGGGAATTAGTAAGAGCAACAGGCGAGGGAGCGAGTAATTATTCTATTAACCAGGGTACATTGGCTTTAAGTAGTAATTATAACTTTACTTATGTCCCTGGAACACTAACAGTTAATGCTGTGACTCTTGATATTACCAATGCTCAAAATCCACGAAGCATCAATGAACTTGTAACAATTACTATTGGTGTTACAGATGGATCCACAAATCTTTCGGATGTCCTTGTTACCCTGAATGTAGGAGCTGTTTCATATACAGCAACATCAGAAAATGGTATAGCGACCTTCGATCTAGGGAAATTAGCTGCAGATCTTTATGCTGTGACAGCCCAAGCAGGCGGCTGCTCAGAATCAGAAGAAGTATTCCTTCCAGTTTACGACCCTGCAGGAGGATTTGTAACCGGTGGTGGTTGGATTGATTCGCCATTAGGAGCTTCTAAACTGTATCCTACCGCAACTGGAAAAGCAAATTTTGGATTCAATGCAAAGTATAAAACTGGTAAAAACAATACCAATGAAGTTGATGGTAACACTAACTTCCAGTTCAAAGCTGGTGATCTTCACTTCTCAAGTTCCGCACACCATAGCATGTCTCTGGTAATCTCTGGCGCTAAGGCAACTTATACTGGTGAAGGAACGATCAATGGAACTGGTAGCTATGAGTTCAGATTAATAGCAATTGATGGTAACCTCCTTGGTAATACTGTTGATAAGTTCAGAATTAAGGTTTGGACTAAAGGAAACCCTTCGGATGTAATTTATGATAATCAAAAAGATGTTTCAGAAAGCTCCGACCTTGCTACAATGCTCGGAGGTGGTTCTATCGTGATCCATAAACCAAATGGCAAAGGCAACAAGCGAATAGTAACTGATTTGATCTCCGTTCCTTGGAACACGCCAACTGAAGTAATAGAGAAGAAGATTGCTAGTATGAGTGCTAATTGGTTCGATGGGAAAGGTATCAAGTTGACTATCAATACTGAATCCTATAATCCACTTGCAGCTGGGTTCTATGAATTGAAAGTTAATGTGCAGGAAAACGAATGGTTTGCACTTGATGAACCAATTACTGTGAATGTACTTGTAGCAGACAAGCCTTTGGCAACTGATATTATACTGAGCAATTCTATTCTCCTTAGAAATATCAATGCAGGTACGGTGATCGGTGATTTGAGCACCATTGATCCTGCAGATGATCAGCATACTTACACGATAGCAGAGCAATCTGACTTTGAGTTAGTAGGCAAGTCAATTGTTTGGAAGGGAGATGCCATCCCATCCAATTCAATACTAAGGGTATTCAGTACTGATAGAGCAGGGCAGACGATAGAGCGATCTATAGAACTGACAAGAGAACCTAGATTCGGCGACTTCACTATGTTCCCTAACCCAGCAGAATCTGCTGTTACGATTGAGGTTGAATTGGAACAAAGCATGAATGTGGGAATCAGAATCTATGATGCCGTGGGACGATTGGTATTTGAAGATGAGAGCGTTCAAAACGGAATTTCTAAACATCAAATCACTATTGATCATCTAAGTCCTGGCTTATATACAGTTCAGTTGAAAACCGGCAAACTTGTAATGAACAAACGATTAATCAAAAAGTAAAGGGTCTAACTCTTAAAGCTGAAAGCCTCTCCTGGTAAAATAGGAGAGGCTTTTTTATGGATTTTGAAGTGGAAATCAGGTAGGTACGATAAGTGATCTAACCAAATAGGATATTCTTTAGCTCGATAAAAATAGTGTGGCTACTAGTTGAATTTTCACAAAAAAACCATCCCCGAAAAGTAATCCCTATTGTTTGGAAAGCAATTCCTTCAGTTCGTCCTAAGTCAGCGGGTCTGGAAAACTGGTTTTAGTAGCTTATAAAATGATGAGGCCATCTCACAAGTTATGAATGTCACATTGAGCAATTGAGAGACGAGAGTCTCGAAATGGAAATATGCTCTGATTCAACAGGAACTGCCTTCGACTCCGCTCAGGCTGACAGTAGATAAACTTTTGAGACAGCCTCTTTACATCATTTTCTAACCTCAATTCAAAGACCATGAAAAAGCTATTAGCGCCATTATTAGCCATATTATTCTTAGCCTCCTGTGGCACGGAAAGTATGAACGACATGCAACCCGACCTGGAAAACAGCACCGAACTTCTTGTTAAGAATAGTGATAGCGACTTGCTAAATATGAGGATTACATCAACTGCTTCCAGTACCGATGGTTGTATTGAACCGGGAAGTGAAGATTACTATCCTGTTTCCGATATGGCTAGCCTGACCGTTGGTAAAAACACAAAATCGGTCAGCTACTCTGCTTACAACACCGAAACGGAATTTGTGGTGGAAGTGACCTATGCCATCACTACCGGACCTGCAAATGCAAAGGCCACCATTACGATTGATATTGAAGGCGATGAAGCGGAATATACAGAGGTGAGCTCAGGCAGCACGGTCAGTCATACAATGCCCCTTGCTGACGGCTGGTCCGGAGGTGAGGAAGTGACGTTTAGCATAGTACAAGAGGCATTGGGTGAGCCAATCACCTTCAGCGAAAGCTATTCCTTAATCCCTGTTTGTGAAGAAGTATCATTGGAGATAGGTATGGAATATCAGGGCGGTATTATTGCCTATATCTTACAGGAAGGTGACCCAGGATATGTGGCAGGTGAAACCCACGGCCTAATAGCTGCTCCAAGCGACCAAAGTGAGGGAACCGCATGGGGCTGTTTTGGAACTTCGATTGGTGGTACAAGCATAGCAATAGGTTCAGGTGCAGCTAATACCAACGCTATAGTGAGTGGTTGTGCAGAAGCAGGAATCGCCGCTAGGATATGTGATGATTTAGTTTTAGGTGGATTTGACGATTGGTATTTACCCAGCAAAGACGAGTTAAACAAACTATATCAGAATAGAGTGGCAATTGGCGGTTTTGCTAGTGCCTTCTATTCGAGTTCCAGCGAGTACATTAGCAGCTCCGCTTGGAAACAGTATTTCAGCAATGGCAACCAGTTCAGCCTCAATAAGCAACTCACGCATAGAGTTCGTGCGGTTCGGGCTTTTTAACTATTTATCTTCCGATCGCTCGGGATTAACAATTTAAAAATTGCCGCGACTTGTACTGAGCGCCCGCCTCTCGGAGGGCAGGAAGTCGATTAAGTCGTTGTTTTTTGAAAACTGGCAGGGAATAAAGTCCCTACCAGTTTTTTTATTGAAAGGTGAGTTTTAAAAGGGTCATCTTAATGCTTGTAGAAACTGTAAGCAAAATTTTGGATTAATCTATAATCCGTTTTTATGCGAGATATTTATATGTCCTGAGCAATTTTGATTGGGAAAATAAAACCTAGCATTGGGATATTAATATCCATTGTTCGTCCTACTTCATTATTATTTTTCACTGATTTTCAGAAAATTGGCAGACAATCAAGAAGCGTTAAATCCACCATAACAATAGCTTTTTAAGCTAAATAACTTTTCTCTTCCGATTAGATAAATTAAAAAATAGGTCAAATAAATTTTGCACTAAAACCAAAAAGAAATGACAGGAAAATTACTCATGATCAAATTTAAAATATGCCTTCTGTTTATTTCAGCATTCTGTTTAATTCCTACAGTGCAAGGGCAAATCCTGAATTTCAATTATACGGGTGGTCCTATTCAAACTTATACTATCCCAAGCGGGGTGACTACTGTGGGAATTGAGGTCCTGGGGGCAGATGGGGGAGGAAGATTAGAAAGTCGATTTAGTAATTCATTTTTAAACGGAGGAAAAGGCGCTAAGGCAATAGGTAGATTTTCAGTTAGCCCAGGGGATGTTTTAGAACTGAGATTAGGTGCAGCTGGAACCAATGAAACTTCGGGAATTGGTGAGAATGGAATTGCAAAGGTGAGTAAGGCCCCTGGAGGAGGAGATGCCTCTGCGGTATACTTTATGAACAATCCCTTGATCATCGCCGGAGGTGGTGGTGGTAGCGGTGGTACTGCTGCTGGCTTTGGTGGAACGGGTTCTACGATAGGTGGCACTTCTGGACCAGGGGATAATTCCCCTAATCCTGGAGGCTCAAATGGTTCCGGAGGACTCGGAGGAGAATGGTATTCTTTTTTCTCTTCTGGCTTGGGTAGCGGTGATGGCTTTGGCGGCGGCGGCGGCGGCGGTTATTTAAATAGCGGTGCTAATGGACAAAGTAATTATATCATTAGAGATTTACCAAGCGCTGGACCTGGAACAGGAGGAGCAATCCTAAAAGGAGGAACAGGAGGAACTGGTGTAGACGCTGGCTACGGTGGTGGTGGCGGCGGTGGTGGTTATAGTGGTGGAAGTGGATCAGATGGTGGCGGTGCCGGTTTTATTTCTACTAGTATACTAAACTTTGTTAACGGTGGCGGTGGCGGCTCCTTTGTGCATAGTAATGCAACAAATGAATCGATTATTGCGGGTTTACAAGGTGGTGGTAACGGAAGTAATGGTCAAATCATTATTACTTTGAATCCTAATATTCCACCCATAGCAGTAGCGAAACCTCTTACGGTCTCTGCCGATGCAAATTGTAAGGGTACGGCTACCGCTACTCTTTTTGATGGAGGTTCGACAGATCCCGATGGCGATCCACTTACCTTCTCGGTCAGTCCTGTAGGACCTTATACATTGGGCGTGACTAATGTGCTCCTGACGGTTACAGATTCAAAAGGAGCGTCAAGCACAGCTGCAACGACTATTACTGTGGAAGATACTACACCTCCAGTTTTAGTGGTTCGGGACGTAATTTTAGAAATCGGGCCTGATGGAACGGCAGATGCCGATCCCACTACTAACGGAGTACTTGTTTCACAGTATGATAACTGTGAATTCGAACCCCCTATTGTTTCTAATGGAGAAGTTTATACTTGTGCCAATGTAGGTACTATTAACATCCGTTTAACTTTTGAAGACTTTGCAGGAAATAAAACCTCTGCATCCTATCAGGTGACGATAACTGACCCGAATGGTGTTTGCAACCAGCCTCCAGTGGCAGTTGCGCAACCTCTAACAATATCTGCTGATGCAAATTGTGAGGGTATAGCTATCGCTGCTGATTTTGATGGAGGTTCGACTGATGCAGATGGCGATCCACTTACCTTCTCGGTAAGCCCTGCCGGTCCTTATCCCTTGGGCGTGACCAACGTGACATTGAGCGTAAGCGATGGATTGGAAACTTCTCAGGCTATCACGACGATTATAGTGGAAGACAACACTGCTCCCGTAGTGACGGTACCAGCTGACATCACGGTGAATAATGATCCGGGTGTATGCAGTGCCATTGTCAGGGTGACGGTAAATGCTACGGACAATTGTACCACCATCGGAAAAGGGGGCTTGATGACCTTAAGTGGCCTAGGTTCTGCAGGTTCAATTGGCGATTTCTCGGTTACTAGTGTTTTTCCAGTAGGAACGACTACTGTATTTGTAGATGCGGTTGATGCAGCGGGCAACGAAGCAGTACAGCAGAGCTTCACGGTTACCGTACTAGATGCAGAAGCTCCGGTGACCCCAGTCTTGGCTGATGCGACAGGTGAATGCAGTGTAACAGTAGATGCCCCAACCACCACAGACAATTGTGTTGGTACAATCCCAGGAACGACTAATGATCCGACTGAATATACTGAGCAAGGCACTTACCAAATCAGTTGGAACTTTGATGATGGTAATGGGAATAGCACTTCAGCTATTCAGAATGTAATCGTAAAGGATGTGACTGCTCCAGTGATCACATTGATTACGCCGACACCAACGGCAGTACTTGGCTTAAACAACACAGTGACGCTGCAGGCAACTGATATTTTTGCTGCAACTGATAACTGTAGCGGTGTGGAATTTAGCCCAACATCTTTCACGTTTGATTGCGACAACCTTGGAGACAATATCGTTTCGGTAGCCGTAACGGATGCAGTCGGTAATACAGCCAATGCAGATGCCACGGTGACAATAGTTGATAATGTACCTTTAACCATTGATGCTTCCGAGTCAGGTACTCCTGTTCCGTTAGGAAGTGATGCCGTTCTGAAAGCAACTGTATCACCGGCTGTGGAAGGAGTAGCCGTAACTTTCTACTTAGATAATGGACCTGCTTTGGGACCTGCTTTAACTGATGCTTCAGGTTTGGCAACAATCAATCTATCAGATAATTATGATTTAGGTAGCCTGCCAGTTGTCTATAAGGTAAAAGCTACTATAGAGGAATGTACAGGTCTTGTTGAATCTGTGGCTTATCTGCCGATTTATGATCCTAACGGAAACTTTGTCACCGGCGGTGGCTGGATTATGTCTCCAGAAGGTGCCTACAAAGCTGATGAAAGCCTAACCGGTAAAGCAAACTTTGGATTTGTATCGAAATACAAGAAGGGTTCAAGCCAGGTGGACGGTAATACTGAATTCCAATTTAAAGCTGGAGATTTGAACTTCAAGTCTACTTTGCATGAATCAGGCACTTTGGTGATATCCGGTAAAAAAGCTACCTATCGAGGAGAAGGAACTATCAATGGAGAACCTGACTATAAATTCACCTTAGTTGCACTAGATGGAGACTATAACGGTGGATCTGCTCCGGATGAATTCAGAATTAAAATCTGGGGTGAATCAGGAATCATCTATGACAACGGTAAAGGTGCTGATGATAACTCAGATGCTGCAACAGTCTTGGGTGGCGGATCCATTGCAATCCACGAGGCAAAAGGCAAGAATAAGAGAGTTGTCACCGATTTGGTAGAAGTTCCTTGGAACACACCATCTGAAGTAATAGAGAAAAAGATTGCTAGTATGAGTGCTGGATGGTTTGATGGAAAAGGAATCAAGTTGACTATCAATACTGAATCCTACAATCCATTAGCAGCTGGGCTCTATGAATTGAAAGTTAATGTGCAGGAGAACGAATGGTTTGCACTTGATGAACCAATTACAGTTAATGTACTTGTGGCAGACAAGCCTTTGGCAACTGATATTATCCTGAGCAATTCTATTCTCCTAAGAAATATCATTGCAGGTACTGTAATCGGTGATTTGAGCACCATTGATCCGGTAGATGATCAGCATACTTACACGATAGCACAGCAGTCTGACTTTGAATTGGTAGGCAGATCGCTCATCTGGAAGGGTGCTACCATCCCATCCAGTTCAAAACTAAGGGTATTCAGTACTGATAGAGCTGGACAGACTATAGAGCGATCTATAGAACTGACAAGAGAGCCTAGATTCGGGGATTTCACAATGTTCCCAAATCCAGCAAGTTCTGAAGTAAACTTGGAAGTTGAGTTGGAGCAAAGCATGAATGTGGGAATCAGAATCTATGATGCCGTGGGACGATTGGTATTTGAAGATGAAAGAGTCCAAAATGGAATTTCTAAACATCAAATAAATATTGACCACTTAAGTCCAGGCTTATACACAGTACAGTTGAAAACTGGAAAGCTTGTGATGAACAAGCGATTGATTAAAAAGTAAAGGGTCTAACTCTTAAAGTTGAAAGCCTCTCCTGGTAAAATAGGAGAGGCTTTTTTTATAGCTTTTTCTTCATGATCTGAATTCCCCTAACCTCAGGAAGAAGTCGTTCAAAATCCAGCTGGTAGGTATAAACCCATTCAAATCCCATTTTTTCATAAAACTGTTTTGCTTGAGGTTTTTCTACCATCGCCTCTAGCCATATAAAATCTAAACTATTTTCCTTGGCTATTTTTTCTACATAATCCATCAACTCTTTTGCTACTCCCATACCATGAACCGATTGATCTAGATAGAGTCGATGGAGTTTCATTGCATTTTGAATCTCAACTTCTCTGGGAGAAAAGGGAAATTCATATTTTAAAATACCAACAATTTCCTGCTTGTGTTCCACAAAGAAATAGTGACTTCTTTCTCTGGAAAGTTCCTTTTTAAGGTTTTCATAGTTGTAGCATAAGTCCAAATACCAGTCGCCTTGGTCTGTCCAAAAGTCCTGATATGCAGTTTTATAAACTGTCTGCATCAAAGCAAAAAGCAAAGCTTGGTCTTCAAGTTTTAATGGATTGAGAGATAGTTCGGTAGTGATGGTGATCATTTGAGTTTGAAACTTTTCCTAATGTATAAAACAATAAAAAACCACAGCCATTTGACTGTGGTCTTATTTGTTATGCTGCTTCTCTAGAAGCTGCATTAGTATCAGTCTATTTTCTAGCCAATACTTTCTTAGCTGCAGCTACGATATTCGCTGCATCCAATCCGTATTTGTCCAGCAACTGAGTAGGAGTCCCTGACTCGCCGAAGCTGTCATTTACACCTACATATTCCATAGGAGCTGGATTGTTTCTTGCTAGCGTTTGTGCTACGCTATCGCCAAGACCACCATTGTATTGGTGTTCTTCGGCAGATACTGCGCAACCAGTTTTTGCAACAGAATCTAAAATTGCTTCTTCATCCAACGGCTTGATCGTATGGATATTGATCACTTCAGCAGAGATGCCTTCAGATCTCAATATCGCTTCAGCTACTACTGCTTCCCAGACCAAGTGGCCGGTAGCAAAAATAGTCACATCAGTTCCTTCGATCATTTTCCAAGCTTTACCGATCTCAAACTTCTGAGCAGGATCTGTGAATATTGGCCAAGATGGACGACCGAACCTCAGGTAAACAGGTCCCTCGTATTCTGCAATTGCAATCGTAGCAGCTTTCGTCTGATTGTAATCGCAAGGATTGATTACCGTCATGTGAGGAAGCATTTTCATCATGCCCACATCTTCCAGAATCTGGTGCGTTGCCCCATCTTCTCCAAGTGTCAAACCAGCGTGAGAAGCACAAATCTTTACGTTTTTGCCAGAGTAAGCAATAGACTGACGAATCTGATCGTACACACGACCAGTAGAGAAGTTGGCGAAAGTACCTGTGAAAGGAATTTTACCATTGATCGTCATACCTGCCGCGATACCCATCATGTTTGCTTCTGCAATACCAGTCTGGAAGAAGCGCTCAGGAAATTCTTTCTGGAAAGCTCCCATTTTCAATGAACCGATCAAATCGGCACAAAGTCCAACCACATTTGGGTTTCTGCGACCAGCTTCCAGGAAGCCGTCTCCAAAACCTGAACGTGTGTCTTTTTTTTCTGTATAGTTGAATTTTAAATCCAATGTCTTTTCCATGTTTTCTTTTCGTTGAATGGTCTAAAAATAGCCTTGATTAAAAATCACCAATTGTTTCTGGTAACTGTCCCAAAGCATCAGCTAATTGCTCGTCATTTGGAGCGATACCATGCCATTTGTGTGTTCCTACCATAAAATCAACTCCAAAGCCCATTTCAGTGTGAAGTAGGTTCATCACTGGTTTTCCTTTTCGGCTTAGGCTTTTTGCTTTTTCCAGACCTTCTACTACGGATTTCATGTCATTTCCCTGAAGTGTGTCTATAACTTCCCATCCGAAAGACTCATACTTGGCTCTCAGATCGATCAAGTCCATGATCTCTGCAGTAGGGCCATCAATCTGCTGTCTATTAAGATCAATTGTAGCGATTAGATTGTCCACTTTCCAGTGAGCAGCATACATAGCCGCTTCCCATACTTGACCTTCTTCCTGCTCTCCATCGCCCATCAGAACGAATACAGTGCTGTCATCTCCATCGATTTTCTTCGCCTGAGCTGCTCCGATTGCTACTGACATTCCTTGCCCCAAAGAACCGGATGCGATTCTAATCCCCGGAAGTCCTTCCTCTGTTGCCGGGTGGCCTTGAAGTCTGGAATTTAGTTTTCTAAACGTGTTCATTTCCTCAGGAGAAAAATAACCTGATCTGGAAAGTACAGAATACCATACTGGAGAAATATGTCCATTGGAAAGGAAAAATAGGTCTTCACCCTTTCCTTCCATTTTGAAATTAGGATCGTGATTGAGTTGGTTGAAGTAAAGAGCTACAAAGAACTCAGTGCAACCAAGTGATGCTCCGGGGTGGCCGGATTGAACCGCATGTACCATGCGGAGACAGTCTCTACGTACCTGAGATGCAGTACCTTCGAGTTGTTCGATTGTTTGTTTTTCCATTAGGGATATAGGTTTAATTTAGGATTTGTGCTGTGTGATCTTTAGTTTTTACTTTTTCGATGATCTCGGATATTTTACCTTCCTCATCTATTACAAAAGTGGTACGTACAGTACCCATATATTTTCTTCCATACATTGACTTTTCCTGCCAAGTACCAAAAGCCTCGTGAACTTTCAAATCAGTATCGGCGATCAAGGAAAATGGCAGTTCTTGTTTCTCTTTGAATTTAAGGTGAGATTTTTCAGCGTCTGAGCTCACCCCGAAAACCACATAGCCAGCTTTGAGCAAGGCATCGTAATTATCTCTAAGATTGCATGCCTGAGCCGTACATCCTGGAGTAGCATCTTTTGGGTAAAAATAGAGAACCACTTTTTTCCCGCGATAGTCAGAAAGCTTGATGGTTTCTCCTGTTTCAATTTTAGCTTCAAAATCTGGGGCCATTTGGCCTTTTTCTAAGTTCATATGCTATTGTTTAGGGGGCCTAATTTAACCAATCGTTCCTTTCCATTCAGCAGTATTGCCAGCTTTATCGGTAACTTTTAGCAAAACTTCTCCTTTGAAGGGCTGATTTTCGAGTTTTTCTGACCAAATCACGGCTTGTTTGTACTCATATCTCATCAAAATCCATTTGCCGTTTAAATAGGCTTCGTAGGTGTCAATGCCGGATAAATCATCCCGTATTACGAAGCGCATATCTGAGGAATTAACGCGGATCACCTGAATTGTTGGCTTTTTAGTATCCTGCAAAATGGAGATTTCTCCAAGAGATCTAGTGTTGAAATTTAAGGTGTCTCCAGTCCAGGTTCCTCCCAAAAATGATTTGGAATTACCGGAAGTATAGTAAGCATGAGAGCGATCCTTATTCCCGGAATACGAAGGAACATTCCAAAAAATATTCACCGCATTCCATAGGTATTCTTGGCTGCTGTTGATAATTAGCTTAGGTGAAGTAGCAGGTCCAGTTTGGGAAACTCTCAAAAAGAAATTGTCTAGTACCGTCTCACGACTGAAATTCATCTGCAGATTTTGCTCTGAATAGGATGTTTCCTTTCCTGCAGGAATCAATGCATTGATACCCGGAAGCAGTATTTCTGTACAGATATCAATTTTCTCAGGTATGCCAAACTCCATGTCCCAGAGGTAAGTTCGGCTGTTTGCATCCTGATAGGCGGGAAGCATTTCAAAGGAATTAGATCCTACTTCAAACTTCGCCAAACCACCCTTCGGAGAGATTGGAGCTTTGATTTTCAGGATATTGTTGATGTAATTAATTGAAGCTTTGGAGGGTGCTAGGCCATCATTCACATTGGTCTCCAAATCCTGCCCTTGCAGCGTGAAGCTGATCTGACGCTCATTTCCATAAGCATCAATCAACTTTAATTTGTAATCTTTCTTTACCCCAGGCTCTAAGGCTAAGTGTCCAGCATTCTCAGTTTTAGGATTAATAAAGTCAAACTTTAGATTCTTCTGATAATAGAGTTTGGTGTAGCGATTCTGATACGTGTGCTGAAGAAACTGACGGGTAAAGTTAAAATCAACCTTGTCCACAGTCAAATTTAAAATGGTCACTGTGTCTTCGGTTAATTTAAAAGTTGGAAAACCGTTTCTATTACTTGCCCCATCAAGCTGGTCATAGCCACGGATTTCTATTCCTACTTTTCCCGTGATTTTAACTTCACTAGGCAGGCGATAATTGCTACCGCTTGCTACTGGACTGACTTCCAGTCTGGCGAATTTTCCATTCACCCGGGAATCAATATTCAGCGGCACAATCGCTATACTTTGAGGAACTGGAGCTGTTCTGTCTACTATATCGGAAAACCCAAATAGGAGAGGGTCCATCGCCCGATCCAGGCTATCGCGAATCTCAAAATGTAGATGTGGTCCTCCAGAACCACCTGTATTCCCACTATCCGCTATCTTTTGACCCTGCTTTACCGGCAATTCCCCCGGCTCAGGATAGATCTCCAATTCAATTGCTTTTGCATCATACATTTTCTTGCGCATGTAATCGCTTAACTCCTTATTGAAATTTCGTAAATGGCCATATAAGGTAATCATGCCGTTTGGATGCTTCAGGTAAATCACATTACCATAGCCAAACGAAGAAATTTTGATCCTATGGACCCAACCGTCTGCTGCTGCCAAAATGCTGGCACCTTCCTGGCCGCCAGTTTTGAAATCCAAACCTGTGTGAAAGTGATTGGGTCTGAGCTCAGCAAAGTTTCCAGCTAGATAATTTCGGGTACCGGGATTGATAGGATTGATAAAATAACTATTGTCAATCTCCTGAGCATAGAGATGAGGAATAGCGATCAATCCGAGAAATAAAAGTGTGCAGCTTAGTTTACTTAACTTCAAAATCCAACAACTTTTCAGTCCCAATAAATCCTTCCAATTTGTCTCCGATCTGCACAGGGCCGACCCCTGCAGGAGTACCTGTGTAAATCAGATCTCCAGTTTTTAGCATGAAAAATTGAGAAACGTACTCTATGATCGTACCAAAGTCAAACAGCATCAAAGAAGTGTTTCCTTTTTGACGTGTTTCTCCATTGATGGTCAAGTGAAAATCTATGTTCTTCAAATCTTCAAAATCATCTACGGATTTAAAGCCTCCAATAGGGGCAGCTCCATTGAAGCCTTTTGCAATCTCCCATGGCAAGCCCTTTGCTTTGCACTGATCCTGTAAATCCCGCGCTGTAAAGTCAATACCGAACCCAATTTCACTGAAATATCTGTGAGCAAACTTCCTCTGAATGTATTTTCCCTGCTTGGATATTTTCAGAACAAGCTCAGCTTCGTGATGTATGTTTTTGGAAAAATCAGGATAGAAAAATGGAGCTCCATCTTTCAGCAACGCGGTGTCTGGCTTTAGAAAAACAACTGGATTTCCAGGGGTCTCATTTTTTAATTCTTCTATATGTGCCGCATAGTTTCGGCCAATGCAAATGATTTTCATAAATGGTAGTTAATCTACAGCTTGGAAAATTATCAAGGTTTCCCCTGATTCATTCATCATGTAAAGTTGGTTGTTTTCCAGTTTATATCCTCGCGTATTTATCAGAGCTTTTGATATAGTGTTTTCTATAGTCATATCAGGGCAAGCCATCATCGTGGATGCGCCGGAGCCAAGTAGAAGTTTCTCACCATCATTTTCCTTGATCTCACCACGCACAGAGTTACAGCCCATTTTTCCTACATAGGTTTTGTTCGAAGCATTAAACTCGAAGGTCAATGACTCATTGTTTTTGAATCCTGTTGGGTTTTCTATGTCGCCCACCTTAGTGATTTTCCAGATATTAGTCAATCGTAAAGCTGGGTCTGATTCTTTGCTCAAAATTTCTTCTAATTCATATATTTTTGACGAAGCATCAGCCGGAGTAGGCGTTTCTCTGTCAGTGACCTTCACCTTGATCTGATAAATAATGCCTGGCTCATAGTCGAAACCTTCTATAGAACTATAGAATAACTCCCACTCTCCAGGTTTTATTTCAGGCCCTTTTTGTATTTCGAGACATGACATTTGCCCCTCGCCAACGCAATCCATTTTGGCAGAATTGATCCACCAAGTTTCTGTGTTTTCTTCCGACTGCCGTTCACATGCTACTGCTGCCAATATGGTGCTGATGAATAGAAATAGGATAGTTTTCATCTGTTTATAATTGTTTTTCAATGGTCATAACCTGTCCCGTGACGAAGGAAACGGGATGGGATCTCGCAACGCTTCCCCGATGTATCGGGGCATCCCAGTGTGTGCAGTTATTAGTCATGCATTTCTGCCTTAGGCAGGCTCGATTTCATAGCTTAAAAGTTTACATGTATTAGTCTTTGGTTCTCAGACAACGTTTTTCCTGTGACAGATTATGCTTTATTCTTGCTTCTAGCATCTTGATTCTTGACTCTAAAATCTTAATACTGATATCTTGATACTTATGTCTAGATACTTATGTCTTTATACTTATGTCTTATCAAGCCTAATTAGTTCTCTAATAAATTGAAACTATATGTTCAACTAATTTTTCTGTCCAAAGGCTATACATTTTTGCACTTGGATGCAGGCCATCAGCGGCAAGCATTTCTTCCTGCCTACCTAAAGCTCGATATTGTTCGGTAATGTCAATGTAGGTTACCCCATTCTTTTCGCAGATTTCAGCTTTAATGCTATTGTAAGCATCGATTTCCTGAGCGATCTTACTTTGATCTCTGCCACTTTTTGCTGCAAAAGGAGTAACTCCCCAATCTGGTATGGACAAAACCACCACATGCTTTTCATTCACAGCAGCAAAACTAATTGCCTTCAAGAGCATCACTTCAAACTCCTCCGCAAATTTTTCTATCGGAAGACCACGATATTGATTGTTGACCCCTATGGATAGCGTGACCAAATCGTATGTATTTCCTTCAATATTCTCCGCTGTGATGCCTTTTTCAAGTTCGTCCACTGTCCAGCCTGTGCGTGCGATGACCTTTGGCGCAGCCCATTCCTTATCAGTGTCGCTGTTCAGTTTAGCGATCAATTGACTTGGATATCTGCCAGCATCGCTGACACCTTCGCCTATGGTATAACTATCGCCTAGTGCCAAATAGGAAAGTCGATCGGAGTTGTCTGTAGGGTTTTCAGTCATAGGTTTGTCAGAATCATCTGGAAGCATATTATTGGAGCTTTTACAGGAAAAAATCCCTAAAATTGCGAATGTGAGTAGTGAAAGTTTCATACTGGCTTTTTTCACTGAAATACGGAGTCAAGCAGGCGAATGGTTCCTTTGTCGGCATCCATTTGGACATTGGCACCAACTGGAATTATAAATTGCTTGGAAATATGCCCAATCATCGCGCCAGAGTATGCAGGAATATTCAAGGGTAAAATATAATCATCCAATACCTGGTCCAGCGTAAGAGATCCGTATCCTCCGCCAGGTTCGCAGTCCGAACACTGCCCGAAAACAAAGCCTTTGATTTGATCCAGCGTGCCATTGAGTTTTAGCGTACTCATCATACGGTCCATTTTATAGGGGTCTTCTCCCACATCTTCGATGAAAAGAATAGCATCTTTGAAATCTGGGTAATAAGGGGAACCGGATATCGCGGTCAGTACAGTCAGGTTGCCTCCTAATATCTTTCCTTCTGCAGTTCCACCTTTAAGCGTTTGAATGCGGTTTGACTTGACTACTAAGTCATCGCTTTCTGCATGTATATTTTCAAAAGTTACCTTTTCCTTTTCTATAAAGACCTTCTCAAACTGCTCCACGTTGAACCTATTCCAGGTACTTGAGCCCATAGGGCCATGGAAAGTTATTAAGCCGGTTTGTGCATGAATCGCGCAGTGCAAAGCCGTGATATCTGAGTACCCAAGAAGTGGTTTTGGATTTTTTGCAATTGACTTGTAATCTATCATAGGTAAAATCCGCGCCGCACCAGAGCCCCCACGTATGCAAATAATCGCTTTAACATCCTTGTCGGCAAACATCTCATTCAGATCACCAGCTCTTTCTTCATCAGTTCCAGCCAGATGTCCGTATCTGTTTTTGAGATTTGCTCCAAGTTTCACTTGGAAACCAAGCGCCTCCAATGCTTCCTGCGCAAAAGTAAACTGCATTCGATCTGCCATGGCAGCAGACGGAGCTATCAGACCTACGGTGTCGCCTTTTTTGATCGCCTTCGGCAAAAGTGTTTTGGGATCAAAAGACGGATGTGCCCTGTCCCAAGAAATTAGGGGTAAGGAAGCAGAAAGTAATCCAAGAGATTTAAGAAAAGCGCGTTTTTGCATTGGGCAGATTGGTTTATTCTAAAACGTGAAAATAAGTGATTTTTATTTTCCTAACCTTTGAGGTTTCCAGAACCTCGAAGGTTTTGTTTTTTCTGAGGTAAAATGGATTAAAACCGCAAAGCGCTCAGAGATTTCCCCAAACACATTAGGGGCAAAAAAACTTTCGCCCTATTTGCCAAATGCCTGCTACCAATCGAATTCCGAAACTGCAAATCTCGAACAGCAATTGTTATAAAATGATTTCAGTTCTTTCATTACTCTGAAATTTCAATACCAGCGTTGATCCTGTAAATCCCAAATCGTAAATCCCAAATCGTAAATCGTATATCGTAAATCCCAAATCGTAAATCGTAAATCGTATATCGTAAATCGTATATCGTAAATCGTCAATCGTAAATCAAATCATATCTCTCACCATCACCATCACTTTCTCCATTTCTCGTCTCACCTCAGAAGCTTTCCATGGGTAATTGGAATTCATGAAAGCAAAGCAATAATATCTTCCGCTTTTACCTTTGATCAGGCCGACTAAGCTATGGTTATTGCTCATGGTGCCAGTCTTTGCAAAAACATAAGGCTGATCAGCTTTGTAGCTATTTTCCAATGTCCCAGCTTTACCACCTGCCGGCAAAAGTTCAAAAAGCTCGTTATCTGGCATCATTCTGTAGATTTTTTCAAAAAGTGCTACCATGGTCCGCGGAGTCATCAAATCGTGCCTGCTTAGTCCAGATCCATCCACCCACTGAGGGCTATCAGGTAAGTCAAAAAGGTAAGTTTTCAGCATGAATTCAATTGCCCGCTCAGTGTCAAGCCGCTGAAACAGGCGATCTGAAACCATGAGCATAAGCTGTTCAGCAAGAAAATTATCACTTTCCAGCATCATTTCCTTTAGGATGGGAAAGAGTGGTGCAGCTCGCCATTCTTTATGAATTGTTGGCAAACTGTCAGGTTGATAGATCCATTGCTTGCCAGTGGCGTCTGAGGCAAGTTTCACGAATAACTCAGGACTATATATATAAGGTATAAACTCCTCCCTTGCCCTGAAGTTGTTGGGATTGTAATAGAATTTATTGGTATGAAAGTCCCGCTCCAATTCTCGTATTGTTCGCGAAGTAGGGTAAACTGATTCCTGAAAAATGGGAGGGAAGACCCTAGGTGCATTTCCTACTTTCTTTACTTGTACCAGATTTCCAAAGATGGGTAAGGAAGATCGCTCAGCAGAATAATTGTAATAGTAATCGTCCCATTGCCAACCATATCCAAAGGCAGGAGACATCATATTGGCATCCGAAAATATTACTTGATCAAAAGGTGCTAAAAACTCTTGAAAATCAGGTTGGTATAACTCCTTGTATTTCCAGCTTGGATCACCTGAACCCCAGATTTTTATGGTCTTTCCATCAGCTGTATAGCGAAGAGTCTGGGTGCTGTCATTTAGGACTATTAGAGATGAGAAAAGGGTGAAAAGCTTGGTGGTAGAAGCAGGGATAAATCGCTGATGACTGTTTTTCTCATATAGAACCAGCTGAGAATCCAGATCATACAGCATGAAACCAGTCAGATGACCATTGAAAAAGCTAGTTTCTCCAAGTGCAGACTCCAGTTTGATATATTGATTCTTGCTGAGTTGAGCAAATGCGGAGTTGAAAAAGAAAAGGGAAAGGAAGAATAAGAATAGTTTTTTCTGCATTAGTCATTCTTGTTTGAAGCTGCGAGAAATATAAGAATCCAGCCTGCTATAAAAGCAACTCCCCCTAATGGAGTGATTGCTCCCAGCCAAGTGATTCCTGTCAAAGAAAGAAAGTAGAGTGATCCTGAAAATATTATTATCCCAACTACCATTAGCATTGCTGCAGTGCTAAGCTTGTGCCAGGTTGGTTTGACTAAAGCCAGTATTCCAATTAGGAATATTGCCAGAGAGTGGTAGAAATGATACTTGACAGCAGTTTCAAAAGTTTCTGCTCTTCCGGTTTCGTCTAAAATATCTTTCAATCCATGTGCTCCAAAAGCGCCGATGCCAACTGCCAGCATTCCAAAAACTGCTCCTGTTTTTATGATCTGTTTGCCTTTCATTACTTCCTCTATATCAATTTTACCTTTCAGTGCCGAACTTCATTATTCAACATTTAGCATTCTAAATTCGAAATTACGCAATACTTCCTATTCTAGAATTATTCCACTAATTCAAAATATGCCTTTGGTATTTCTACCTGTTAAGAAGTCAAATGAAGAATGCCTTCCTAAATCACCCCAAAAACCTCCTTCCTGAAAAAAGCCAGTGAAATTCAGCTTCTTATTATCGAAATCATAAAAAAGAGTACAATTTGAGGTTAAATGTTTAAGTTTGCGCAGTTTTTGTAGAGAAATGTTAAAAAAATATATATGAGGAAGTTGTTGAAGGGGCTATCGTTTTCCCTTGTTTTTTTAATGGCCTTTGGCTGTATCTCCAATGAGAAGATCATTTATCTGCAAAATCTTGAGGAAAATACACCTATAGAGGACGGAGAATTAATTACTTACGAAATTCCTGAATACAAGCTACAATACAATGATATCATTGATGTGAATATACAGACAGTGGATGATTTGTTGTCTATGGGCTTTAATAATCAAGCCACTCAGATGAATGGTCAAATGGGAAATGTCTCTGCTCAAAATGGAGGAGATATCTACTATATGACGGGCTATTCCGTTGATCAAAGTGGTAACATTAGACTGCCAATTGTTGGTAATGTGAATGTTAAGGAGAAAACTTTAGAGGAAGCAAGAGTTACTATAGAAGAAAGTCTTCGAAAATATGTGACCAGTGAACTCTATGTTAAAGTGAAGCTTGGGGGTGTTCGTTACTCTGCCTTAGGAGAATTTAGAAGACCAGGAAAGTTTGTGGTCCTGCAGGATAGAATGACGATTTTTGAAGCCATCGCGAATGCCGGTGATTTAACCACAGTGGCCAAAAGAGATGAGGTATTGCTAATTAGACAGTATCCTGAAGGAACTAGATTGCATAGAATTGATTTGTTGGATAGGCAGATTGTAGCCTCACCTTTCTACTTCATTCAGCCAAATGATCAACTTTATGTGGAACCAATGAAAGTGAGAGAAACTGGTACTGGTGAAAATACAGCACAAACCTTAGCTCTGGTGTTTGCAGGCGTTTCTTCTGTAGCCCTTATCTTAAATTTACTCAAATAAGTATATATGTACCCGAATACCCCAAATCCTTCCAATTCTGGGCAGAATCCTTTTATGGTACAAAAAGAGGACGAAATTGATTTAAAAGTTTTACTATTCAATTACCTGCAATATTGGGTATTGATTATCGCATGCATGTTTGTAGGTGTTTTAGGAGCTTTTCTCTTTAACAGGTATGCTACTAATATTTTTAAGGTAGAGTCAAGTATCCTAGTAGTGGATGATAAGCCTAGCTTGGGTACAGATTTGTTTGAATCCTCTGGTCTAGGGATGCTCCAAGGTAAAAGTAATATTGAAAATGAAATTGGAATTTTAAAGTCCTTTTCTCTAGCGCAGGAAGCAGTTACCGACCTTAATTTAAATGTTCAATATTATAAGGAGGGCTTTGTTACTACATCCCAGATTTACGATAAATTACCAATACTAGTAACAGTTGACTGGAAAAAACCTCAGCTAGTGGGAGGGCGGTTTAAATTGGAAGTTATTAGTGAGGAGTCTTTTGAACTTACAGTTGAAAACGAGGAGTTTAGAATTTACAATCCAAATGACCCTTTTTATAAGACCATTCCAGAGCAAGAGGTTTCCTTGTCAAAATCTGTTTACACTTTTGGTCAGGAAATTTCCGGTGAGAATTTCTCCTTTACTATAAATCAAATAGCCGCTTTACCTGGGGATATCCTACAGTTTAATTTGGTAGATACTCCATCTCTTGCTTTAAAATACAAAGAAGAACTTGCCGTAACACCTATCAATAAACAAGCTTCAATACTTTCATTAAGCTTAGAAACTCCAGTAAGACGATTGGGCGAAGATTACATCAATAAGTTGATGGAAATGTATCTGGCTAGAGAGTTAGATGAAAAGAATAGGGCTTCTGAAAATACAGTGAGATTTATTGACGAGCAGCTTTCAGGAATTACTGATTCCTTAAGGTTCTCTGAAAACAAATTGCAAAAATATAGAACTGAAAATAAGGTTTTCAATCTCTCTGAGGAAGGTTCCGTGATCTTTGAAAGAATGCAGGAATTGGAAAAGCAGAAGGGGCAGGCAGAGATTAATTTAAAATATTACAAAACACTTAGAGATTATTTGGTTTCTGATTTGTCAGGTGATATGGTGGCACCATCTATTGTAGGCGTTACTGACCCATTATTGAATTCCTTAGTTCAGGCCTATAGTGAATTGCAGTCAGAACGAAATAGACTGACTGCAAATTTCACTGATGAAGCTCCAGCTGTAAGAGAAAATGCTACAAGACTGCAGAATACAAAAAAGCAATTGCAGGAGAATGTGAATTCAGCAATAAGCAATACGCAAAATTTAATTTCTGATCTGAATTCCCAGATTCGAATGTTAGATGTGGATGTTAATTCCTTACCTGAAACAGAACGAAACCTGATAGGTATTCAGCGTCAGTTTAGCATTAACGAAAATATCTATATCTACCTTTTGCAGAAGAAGGCTGAGGCTGAAATCACAATGGCATCCAATATGCCAAAGAATACTGTCTTAGATTATGCTAAAGCTAGTGCAATTCCAGTAGCACCAAAACGAAGTTTAAACTTGCTCATCGGTTTAATTCTTGGCCTAATTCTTCCAATTGGTTTTATTACTATCAAGGATTTCCTTAATACCAAAATTGAGGATCCTAAGGAGCTTGAGAATCAAATCAAGGTGCCATTGATAGGAATGATAGGAAGAAATAATTCAGAGGATGCGATTCCCGTAATGAATAATCCTAGATCAACTGTGACTGAGTCATTTAGATCACTCAGAGCTGATATGTCTTACTTGAGTCCTAATAAGGATAACCTAACTATACTTTTTACTTCTTCTATTTCTGGAGAGGGTAAAACCTTTGTTTCTATCAATGTTGCTTCAGTGTATGCATTGATGGGCAAAAAGACTTTACTGATTGGTTTAGATTTGAGAAAACCTAAAATCGCTGAGGATTTTAATCTTCCTAATGATAAGGGAATGAGTACCTGTCTTAGCTCTGATACTCCTTGGAGAGATGTAGTTAAAGCGACAGGTCACAAAGATATGGATGTGATTCTTTCAGGTCCTATTCCTCCAAATCCAGCAGAATTGCTGCTTCAGGATAAGTTTGGGGAGATTATCAAAGAGATAAAAGCCGAGTATGATGTGGTTATTTTTGACTGCCCTCCTGTAGGTCTTGTATCTGAGACTAAGGAGTTATTTGGTTTTGCTGATATCAGTTTCTATGTTTTCCGTCAAGGATACTCCATGAAAGGGAATACTCAGATTTTGAATAACCTGATTGAAAAAGGTGGAGTCTCCAAAATCTACGGTATCCTTAACGATGTGCATATAGATAAGGGCTACGGTTATGGCTATGGTTACGGCTATGGTTATGGCTATGGAAATAATTCCTATGGCTACCACGAAGAGGTACAGTTGCCTTGGTGGAAAAGGGCATTGAGGAGGAAATAGCTTTTTGCTAAAATTATATTCTTAAAATCGCAGATGAAAGTCTGCGATTTTTTTTGCTCTGCCCTCATTCGTGTCGTCCCGAACGGTTTTCCAGCAACCGTTGTCCTGCTTCTCCAGAAGCCGGACTTATAGTTACCTGTTCCTTTCCGTTTTCATCTTGCTGGCACTTACTTTCGCATTCCAAATAAACGATGGAGCGCCAGCGCTGGGTCGGTGCTTGATCTTTTATCCCGGTGTTAAAACACCGGGCTAGTGAAGCCCCATGCCAACGGCAATTTTTTCGGTTTCAGTGCTTATCTTCTCGCCCCCGTTCGTGTCGTCCCGAACGGTTTTCCAGCAACCGTTGTCCTGCTTCTCCAGAAGCTGGATTCAAGTCAAATAATACCATGAAGTCCGGAAATCCATGAACTTTGCTTCATTCCGAATAAACTTTATATGTATATCCGCTTTGTTACCAGTAAATAGATAAAAGCGACTTAATAGATGGTATACTCTAGCTTTGAGTCCGCTTCGATCTTCGGTCATCCCCACCTGCAGTTCGGGCAGGGGCCTTCCAACCAAGCAAAGAATCTAAGGTGACTGGCATCATTGCGGAAAATCATAAAGCTTTAAAATTTCTTTATTTCTAAAACTCCCTACTTAACAATCCTTCTAGGAATAGCTGAAGGAAGCCTGCTAAGCATTTCATTATTCAGCAACTGGGTCACTTGAGAAAAGGAACTGATATTGATGGTATTATTATTTTGCCTTCCTACAAGCACTACTTCATCACCCACCTTTACATCGGAAAGGTTTGATACATCTACCATAAAAAGGTTCATATTGATGAGGCCCACAATCTGGACTTTTTTTCCTTTGATCAACACATGACCTATGTTGGACTGAGCTCGGGGATAGCCATTGCAATAGCCCAGCGGCATCACGGCAACTTTCATGTTTTGAGAAGCTTGATAGGAGGTTCCATAGCCAATAAATTCTCCTGCATCAACATCCCGAACATCCATCACATCAGTTTTCCAGGTAAAAATCCGCTTCAGCGCACTATCTGACTGCTTGCCAGTTTCCTGCAAATGCATGTAATAAATATCAGGACTCGGCCAAAACCCATACTGCGCCACTCCAATTCTCACCATATCATACACAGTATCTTTATAGCCCAATGCTGCTGCAGAACAAGCAATATGTCTTAGCTCCGGCATAATATTCTTTTGCTTGCACTGCTTAAGGAAGCTTTTGTACCGCTCATGCTGCAAAGTAATTTTAAACTGATTAGAGAAATTTTCAGCCCCACCAAAATGAGTACATAGCCCTTTGAAAGCGATCTCTTCTGTATGTTTTTTAAGAAAACTTAGGGTTGCAGGAAATTCTCCCTTAGTCATTCCTGTCCTGTTGGCGCCAGTTTCTACTTCAATGTGAACCTTTGCTTGCTTTCCAATTCTTTTGGCTGACTCTAGAACCAATGGTAGCCTTGCGTAATTAAACACGTAAAACTCTATTCCGTTTTCCACTGCCCAATCGATATCTTCATCGTATAGAATTCCCATAATCATGGCATCACTGCTAGATGATTTTGCAGCCAAAACTTCCTCCGCCTCGAATGCCGATGCTGTTGCAAAATGGTTTACTCCAGCCTTTTCAGCCATCTTCACAAATTCCCTAATCCCATGACCATAAGCATTTGCTTTGACCACAGAGGATATTTTTACTCCTTCACCAACTTTCTTTTTAATGAAGTTTATATTATTCGTAAGTGAGGATTGACTAAGCTCTATTCTAGACGAGTGTCTTACCATAATTTCGTTTGTTGATTCCACATATAAGATTTGCCCCAACTCTCACGCGCCAGCTTCTCTACTTTTTGTATTTCTTCTGTAGGCACCTCATTAATTCTATTTTTGACATCCAGAGTGCTGTAATGAAATGCATAAACTCTTGCCGCAAACTGGTAAAAGGGTAGGGAAGACTCCCCTTTCTTTTCACCTTTGCCATGTACTGAGGGCAAAATATTCTGTCCCCAATCCTGTCTGCCCTCATTGTTGGGATTGAGGAAATATGCTCGAACTTCTTCGGTAGGGCTTTTCTCCACCCTCAAAAGAGAAACTGCATGAAATCCAATCATGTCCCCCTTATTACTAGTGATGAAAATCCCAACTGGGTTAGGGTAAACCATGTGTTGGTTGCCGTTATAATCAGGATGAAATGCTGCATAAAAAATTCGTTCATAGCCTGGGAAATCCATGATAGAATTGCTCATATAGTCGTAACAAGAAGCAAAACCCACCTGAATCCACTGACCATACATGGCAGGATTGACCCATTTATGCGGATCGTCTAGCCTCCCAGTGGACAGCCGCATCATCTCATTGTAGATTTTGTCCAAATGAGGCACTAGAACAACTGACACCACATCCAAATTATAATCCAATTGATCGAGTAAGCCTTTGATCAGGTTATTGGAGATCAAATTTTGATTTTCAAATCGCATAATCAGGTTATTCTGAGTTGACACGGTGATGATCATATCAATCAACTTTGCCGGTGAATGCTGACTCCACATGCTGATGCCTCGGGCTGATTGGCAGGTAGGATTATTGCCCTGACCCACACCTAAAGGCTGCCCCAGTACTTTGATCGTTCCCCCTATCAAATATTGCAATGCCGTTACCTCTGTATCAGGATCACTCAAGGATTTCAAAATCCTTTTTTCTACTTGAGGGTTAACCTTAATCCGGCGTAGATTTTCCAAACCTACCCGAACAGCTCTTCTGGAAAACAGGTTCTTTCTTAGCATTCTGGCCAAACCGTAAATGCACTGACAGTTATCCCAGCTTACAGTTTCCAAAATCAGCGAAGAAACCAACTCTGAGTACTTTTCCCATTCCGCAACTCCTCTATCATTTAAATCTAAACAGATGGGAACCAGATCCTCATACTCATTTACTATATGCTTCAAGAAAATTGCCTGATAGCCACTAACCAGACCTGTTGCATTCATGAGTTCTCCCATTTCAAGGGCCTCATTTGCTAGGGTTTTTTCATCAGCATGTTTCAAAAATTCACTGTAAGCATCCTTGCCCTCATTTGCCTTTGCTCCTTTTGAAGGAGAGTAAAGGGCATCTATGTAAACACGTATTGCCTTATCTTTTTCCGAATTTCCGGAGGTATCAAACCTTCTGTTTACCAGACTAATCAGCTCCCGGGCTTTTGAGGTACGAATTGGTCGCTGTTCACAGATCAATCGTATTTCTTCTATCAGTTTTTCATAGACTCCGTTCAGGTCCATTTCAGACATGATAAATCCGAAGAGATTAAATGCCTTTTTTAACTCCCGTTCTGGCATTCTCATACGCGTTTCTTCAGTGGGCTCGCGCAAAGCAAATTCAAGGTTATGCACTATAACTTCCTCGAGGAAACTTTGTGCATCCTCTGCCGAAACCACCTCATGAACATCCTCACCTTTCGCAAAGCGTAACATTCTAAGCTCAGAAAGAGTCTCAAAACTTGAGGAGGGGTGCCCATATTTAAGCGTTCCTTTCACCAAATACGGAACAAGCTTATCAGGATCATTCCAGGATGTTCCTTTGAAAAATTCAGCACGGTCGAGTTCTACACTTTTACTATATAAAAAAGCAAGACCAGATCTGGTCAAGCTTAGTATATCGATATGACTGGCTAATTTTGCGGCTTTTTCTTTTTTGGTAAGCGTTCCTGAGTCGATAAACTCCTGGAGACTTAGGTCAAAATTAGTAAATACCTTATCGGACGTTAATTCCATTTATTGCTTTAAAATTTACACGTAAAATTCTTCCTTCTCGTAATGCTTCAGCAACTCAGTCATACGGTCTGGGTCTTCACCTTTGAAATTAATTGTACCAAAGTGATTGCCAAATCCATCACGATCTGCGCTTAGCTTCTGCCCTTCATATGGTGCTATTAGGGAGTGCTCCACAAAGTATGGCTCGTTATTTAGAGACTCAGGAATTTCAAGTTTGGAGAATTGACGCTTGTGAGGATAGATCATCACATTTCCATGGTAGTTTTTAGGCTTGAAGTCCTTCGCTGGGAAGATTTCATCAAGCTCTTCTTCCGTGATATTTGGATCATGCGAGATTACAAAGGCAGCCAAAGCATCAAATTCGTAGGATTTGGAACAAAGCTCTAAAATATGACCTCCTGGAATTCTGCAGGCTGTTTCTCCAAAGTTCAGTTCATCCTTTTCTGTCAAGAACCACTCTGGGTGTACCATACCATATTCTATTCCAAAGATGTCAATCATCTTTTGAACTTCCTTATGGATCAAGTCACGCTTGCTTTCCAAGTATTTTCCTTCTGGAATAAAATTCGAGTAACCTAGTTTCACATATTCAGTGATATTGAGGAATCTGATTTTTCCTTTATTTACAAATGCTTCGCAAGAAAACTCACGCCCAGGCAAGTGACTTTCTGCCAAACAAGGGAAATCAGAGTCTTCACATTTCTCATCTACATCTGCTAAAGAGCGTAAAAGTCTATGTCCTACAGTTCCTGCAGAGGCAAAAGGTTTGATATGCACCCAACTATCTTCCTCTCCATCTACTTGTAGATTGGCCTGATTAAGTCGCTTCATAAAGGCTTTTACACCTTCCTTATTGAATACTTCCTCAAAAAGTCCGACGCGTAAACCACCTATCAGTGCTTTTCGCTTCATCATTGCTTTATTTCTAAACAAGAAAGCTCGGTTGAGAACACGTGGATCTCCACGATAAATGGAATTGAGCGCTCCAGCCCATTCTACAGTCTCTTCGTAAAGCGGCACAGCCACATCTACGTCGAAAGCTTTCAGTTTTTCAAAAAGGTCTATCGAGTTTGAGGTATCACTCCACTCGTCCAAAGGATAGGAAACAAAAGGAATGTTATTTTCAGCAGCGTAGGGTTCAAAATCTGCGAAGGAAACTACTACAAAAGGTCTTCCGGTCTTCTGCATACTTTCTATTACAGGTAAACTCCAGCCTATTAATGCGAAACATTTAGCCATTATTAAATTAAGGTTAAGGTTAAAAATCTTTTAAAATCTGGTGCCAAGCACAACACGGAAAGTGTTAAGGGAAATAGACAGAATTGTCAGATAGATCAGGACACCCGTATTTACAAGGAGACTTGTACCTAGATCGTTCCATCTATTTTCAATCCCTTCGCTGAGTGCAGTAGTTTCTTAGAATAATAGAATGAAGGGGTGGGGATAGGGAATTTGATTCGAAACCCTATTAATTGAAATGTGGCTTTAGCCCATTCCAAAGAATCATCAATTTCAAATCCCGGCTTTAGCCAAAATCATAGAAATTCGATTCAGACTAATATAAATCAGATCAATTCCTCACGAGTTATATGACTTCACCTAGCCGGGAAAGTTCTTCAAAACAAACAAGCTAGATTGCTACAATTTCATATTGTACCTCACCCTAACTCTCAATACACTGAGTTATCGGGACAGGCTATCTCCTCATGAGCCAGTCCCGATTATATTCGAATGTCATTTCGACGAGCATCCTGATCTATTGAACTGTGCAAAGCATTAAATGCGAGGAGAAATCTAAAATGGAGTTGATTAGAGATTTCTCTTTCCTTTGGTCGTTGAAATGAAACTCTCGCCCCCGTTCGTGTCGTCACGAACGGTTTCTTATCAACTGTTGTCTTGCTTCTCCAGAACTCGGACTTACCGTTACCCATCATCTTCCGGTATCCATCTTGCTGGCACTTACTTTCGCATTCCAAATAAACGATGGTGCGCCAGCGCGGGGTCGGTGCTTGATCTTTTCTCCCGGTGTTAAAACACCGGGCTAATGAAGCCCCATGCCAACGGTAATTTTTTCGGTTTCAGTCCTTATCTTCTCGCCCTAGTTCGTGTGGTCACGAATGGTTTCTTATCAGCTTTTGTCTTGCTTCTCCAGAGGTCGGACTTATCGTTACCCATCATCTTCCCGTATCCATCTTGCTGGCACTTACTTTCGCATTCCAAATAAACGATGGTGCGCCAGCGCTGGGTCGGTGCTTGATTTTTTATCCCGGTGTTAAAACACCGGGCTAGTGAAGCCCCATGCCAACGGTAATTTTTTCGGTTTCAGTCCTTATCTTCTCGCCCTAGTTCGTGTGGTCACGAATGGTTTCTTATCAGCTTTTGTCTTGCTTCTCCAGAACTCGGACTTATCGTTACCCATCACCCGTTATCCTGCTTCTACAGAAGCTGGACTAAACACACCTAATCCAATAGTCAATTGCATTCTGTTTCCATCATAATTCGTCACGATAGTTTCATAGAGATTTCTCCTTCCTTTGGGCTTCGAAATGACGTGGAAGAAAGGTCGTCTAGATTTCAAAACCTATGTTTCAGTTACAATCAAAAAATAACCTGATTCGCAGATCAGAGTCAATGCTTGCCGAAAACAAGCCTTAATTATCAAATAGCAGAATCGCTACTTTTTAAGTCGGGGAGGAGGTCGTGGAAGCGGGCCAGGCGCGGGATATGCGGGTGGAAGCTTTGCCACGACTTGGCTTTTTGTTGCTTTTTTGCCAAGAAAAAAGCAAGAAGAGAGAATACAGATGAGATTTCTCTTTCCTTTGGTCGTTGAAATGAAACTCTCGCCCCCGTTCGTGTCGTCACGAACGGTTTCTTATCAACTGTTGTCTTGCTTCTCCAGAACTCGGACTTACCGTTACCCATCATCTTCCGGTATCCATCTTGCTGGCACTTACTTTCGCATTCCAAATAAACGATGGTGCGCCAGCGCGGGGTCGGTGCTTGATCTTTTCTCCCGGTGTTAAAACACCGGGCTAATGAAGCCCCATGCCAACGGTAATTTTTTCGGTTTCAGTCCTTATCTTCTCGCCCCCGTTCGTGTCGTCACGAATGGTTTCTTATCAGCTTTTGTCTTGCTTCTCCAGAGGTCGGACTTATCGTTACCCATCACCCGTTATCCTGCTTTTCCAGAAGCTGGACTAAATACACCTAATCCAATAGTCAATAGCATTCTGTTTCCATCATAATTCGTCACGATAGTTTCATAGAGATTTCTCCTTCCTTTGGGCTTCGAAATGACGTGGAACTGCAGTCCTAAACCTTTTATATTCTCAAAATTCTAATTCATTTCAATTTTAATTTTATCGATCAAATGAAATCAATAAACTAACTTTTTTATACCTCTAAACAGTTAAACTCTACACATTGTGGAGTTAGTCCACGCCTATTTTTCATGAATATGCACTAAACCAAGCCCTTATATTTTGGTTGGCTCTTTGCTTACCAATCATAGCTTACAGAGATTTCAACTATTTTAAATACAGTATTCTGTATATAAAAATCCCAATGAAAATTAGGATAAAAAATGAGTACAAAAACTACTCAGTTCCCTATCTTTGTAAGACGAAATGGGTAAAAAGGTGCTTTAAATTTTAATTTTGGTATTTTTTTAGCCTCTTTTTTTTGAATTCTATAATTGAGTTGCCAGTAGCTGATTACCAGTAATTCATAAGCTAGGCCCCTTTTTCTGGGATATAATTTGGAGTTTTTTGACTCTGATATGATCCAAAATTGGGACTGAAAGGGCGAAGCTGTGAGAAATTGTTTAAGCTGTTTAACTCTGCTTTTAAGAGTGAAAAATTCAAAACTTGAAAATCAATAAATGAATATTTTTAATGTAGTGCTTTCCGGTGGAGTAGGTTCCAGACTTTGGCCACTCAGCCGTAAATCACAGCCTAAACAGTACTTACCTATTTTTGAGGGAGAAACACTTTTTCAAAAGACTATTAGCAGAAACACTGAATTTTGTGACAAAGTAATGATCGTGGGTAATTGTGATAATTACAAACTATCGAGGAAGGACCTGAATGCTGCTGAAGTAAGCGAGTATTTGGAAATAATCGAGGCTTGTCCTAGAAATACAGCAGCAGCAATAGCATTTGCTGCCTTTGCCGCCCAACCTGAAGATGTTCTGTTTGTGACTCCTTCAGATCACTTGATTAAGTCAGGAGCGGAATATCAAAAAGCGGTAAAAAGAGCAATTCAACTTGCTAAGGAAGGTTTTATTGTCACTTTTGGACTGAAGCCAAGTAGACCGGAAACGGGCTTTGGATATATAGAGGCAGCTGGGGAAGAGGTGAAGGGATTTAGGGAAAAACCTAATTTGGAGACTGCAGAAGGCTTTTTGAAAAGTGGAAACTTTTATTGGAATTCGGGAATGTTCTGCTTTCAAGCAGGAGTTTATCTGGAGGAACTAAAGGCTTTTGAGCCAGAGGTTTATTCAGCCTCAAAAACAGCATTTGAAGGAGCATGGGAAGGTAAACTTGATTTTGAACTTTCCATGAAAATCCCATCCATATCAGTGGATTACGCAGTAATGGAAAATACCAAAAAGATTAAAGTGGTTCCCTCCAAATTTGCCTGGTCAGATATGGGCTCCTTTGAATCCATATACGATCATTTCAAAAAGCAAGGTCATCAGGTAGACTCCAAAGGAAATATGGTGATTGGCACAAACCTACATACAGAGTTTTTAGGATTAAAAAACACCATGCTGATCCAAACAGCCGATGCCATTTTAGTTCTCAAGAAAGACAATGCGCAGGATGTGAAAAAGGTTTTTGAGCGCTTGGAGAAGGAGAAGCCGGGGTTAGTTTTATGATGTTAAAGGTTCATTGTTAAAACGTTAAACGTGGCAAGCGTAACATCTTTTGAAGATTTAGAAATATGGAAATTGGCACGTGAGCTTAGTCAGAAGATTCGACTTTTATCAAGAAAGGAACAATTTTCAAAAGATTTCAGGTTTTGTGGACAAATCAATTCTGCAGCTGGATCAGTGATGGACAATATTGCTGAAGGTTTTGAAAGAGATGGTAATAAAGAGTTTATCAATTTTCTATACATAGCTAAAGGCTCAAATGGGGAGGTAAGATCTCAATCATTTAGAGCTTTGGATGCTAGTTTCATTAGCGATATAGAACAGAAAGAAATTCTAAGGTTGACTGAAACTTTGAAATTTAAAATACAGGGATTAATCCAGACCCTCAAAAACAGTGGCGGAAAGGGGTATAAGTGATGGACTTGGATACGTTCAAAGTTAACCAGAAGTTGAATTTTTGCTTAACGGTTTAACTCTTAACATTTAACGTTTAACCTTTAACCCTTAATCTCTATTAACTTTGTGAATCTTTGTGGCAATTACAATGAATAGTAACACCAAAATATACATCGCCGGTCACCGCGGAATGGTAGGCTCTGCCATTTGGAGGGCATTGGAGGCCAAAGGATATAGAAATCTTATTGGTAAAACTTCTGCAGAGCTTGATTTAAGGTCTCAGGAGGCTGTTTCTGATTTCTTTTTAACTGAGAAGCCAGATGTAGTCATAGATGCTGCAGCCCGGGTAGGAGGGATATTAGCTAATAACAATTATCCTTATCAGTTTCTGATGGAAAACATGCAGATTCAGAATAACCTGATCGATTATTCCTTGAAAGCTGATGTGCAAAAATTTATTTTTCTAGGATCATCTTGTATCTACCCTAAAATGGCTCCCCAGCCATTAAAGGAAGAGTATTTGATTACTGGCCCATTAGAGCCTACCAACGAATGGTATGCTATTGCCAAAATTTCAGGAGTAAAGGCCTGTGAGGCAATTAGAAAGCAATTTGGAAAAGATTATATATCCCTGATGCCTAACAACTTGTATGGTCCTCACGATAATTTTGATCTAACTTCCTCCCATGTGCTTCCAGCTATGATCCGTAAGTTTCATGAAGCGAAGCAGTTGGCAGTTGGCGGTGATCAGTTAGCCGTTATCAGAGATGGAGATGACGATTTTAATAAGGATTTACCAGTGACATTATGGGGGAGCGGAACTCCAATGCGTGAATTCCTTTTCGTAGAAGACTTAGCAGATGCGGTAGTATTTGCCTTGGAAAACAAATTCCAGGACAACCTTTATAATGTCGGAACTGGAAATGATCTGACCATAAAAGAACTGGCGGAAATGATTCAAAAAACAGTTGGTCATACTGGAGAAATAGTCTGGGATTCAAGTAAGCCAGATGGTACACCGAGGAAACTAATGGATGTATCCAAAATGGAACAAGCTGGCTGGAAAGCTAAAGTGGGTTTGGAAGAGGGGATTCAACGGACTTATCAATGGTTTTTAGAGAATCAGGAGAGTTTTAAAGAAGTGAAAATATAGTTGAAAGGGGAAAGGTCAAAGGTGGTAGGTGGATGGTCGAAGGTGAATGTATTGATGCAATCTGAGCTTTGAGCCTTTAGCCTTTAGCCTTTAGCCGTTAGCCTCGAGCTTTGAGCTTTGAGCTTCGAGCTTTTACCTAAATCCACCCAAAATCGATAAACAGACAAAAACATTCCAAATCATTATCCATTAAGAGAAAAAATTTTGAAACTAGCAGTTCTTATTACTTGCCATAATAGAAGAGAAAAGACCAGAAAATGTCTTGAAAATCTATATGCTCAAGAGCTTCCTCCAAGTTCTAACTTGCAAGTTTTTGTTTGCGATGATGGATCCTCAGATGGGACTGCTGAAATGATCCATTCAAATTTTCCAGAGGTTACAGTTATTAAAGGAACTGGAGATCTATACTGGAATGGGGGGATGAAGCTAGCTTGGGAAAAAGCCATAGAAACTGATGTATTTGATTTCTACTTTTGGTTGAATGATGATACATTTTTATTGCCTAATGCTTTACTTAAAATATTCAATTCATATAAAGAGCTGAAGGAGCCTGGAATAATTACTGCAGCTTGCAGAATTCCTGGTACAAATGAATTTTCCTATGGAGGCTGGAATGGATTTTCCTCAATTGAGCCTAACGGAGAAGTTCAAGAAGTTATCCTGATAAGTGGAAATTTTGTCCTCATTCCTAACATCATAGTGAATAAAATTGGGCCTCTTTCGCCTAAATTTACCCACTATTTAGGTGATTTTGATTATGGTTTAAGGGCCATTGAAGCTGGTTTTAAATGCTATACTAGCTCGGAGTATCTAGCTGAATGTGAAACAAATCTTCTTCCATATTGGGGAAATCAGGAGTATGGCTTTAGGACTAGGTGGAAAATGCTACATCATGTCAAAGGGCAAGCGTTTTTAGAATATAGTTATTTCAAATTTAGGCATTATGGTATCTTAACGGGCGTTAAGACGGTATTTGATACCTATTTAAAACTGCTCTCGCCTATGCACTATGTACGGGCAAGGAATTTCCTTAGAATGAAAATACTTAAGCGTTCCTATTAACATTGGATTTATTCATCCTTTTAACGATTAACGATTAACTTTTAACGATTAACGATTAACATTACTAATCTCAGTGGACCTCGGTGTTATCTCCTTGGCTTCCTGTGACCTAAGAAACATGAAAACTGCATTAATCACCGGTATCACCGGACAGGATGGTTCCTACTTGGCAGAACTTTTATTGGAGCAGGGCTATATGGTCCATGGGATCAAAAGACGTGCTTCTTCCTTTAATACGCAACGGATAGATCACCTGTATCAGGATCAGCATGAGCAATCAGTGAACTTTAAATTGCACTACGGGGACCTCACAGATTCTATGAACATTATCCGTATCATTCAGGAAGTGCAACCCGATGAGATCTATAATCTAGGTGCCATGTCGCATGTGAAGGTATCTTTTGAATCTCCTGAATATGTAGCCAATGTGGATGGTTTGGGAACCCTTAGAATCCTTGAGGCAGTACGGATTTTAGGTTTGGAGAAAACGTGCAGAATTTACCAGGCATCTACTTCTGAATTATATGGCGGTGTGCCAGAGAATAAGAATGCTGCTGGCTTTTATGATGAGAGTTCTCCTTTTTATCCCCGTTCTCCCTATGGAGTGGCAAAGATCTACGGTTTTTGGATTACGAAGAACTACCGTGAAGCCTATAATATGTTTGCCTGCAATGGGATATTGTTTAACCACGAATCTCCAAGAAGAGGGGAAACCTTTGTGACCCGCAAGATCACTATGGCTGCTGCTGCTATTGCTCTTGGCATGCAAGACTGTTTATACCTGGGGAACCTGGAGGCTCTGCGTGACTGGGGACATGCCAAGGACTATGTAAAGGCTATGTGGTTAATCCTTCAACAGGACAAACCAGAAGATTTTGTGATTGCCACGGGAGTAACTACAAAGGTGCGTGATTTCGTTCAAATGTCCTTTGCCCATGTAGGCTTCAAGATCCGATGGGAGGGAGAGGGTGTCAACGAGGTGGGAATACTAGATTCTGTGGATGAAGATAAATATTCTGCTGCGACAGGCCAACCTTCCAACCTTTCCACCTTACCACTTTCCAACCTCCTTGGACAGGTACTGGTCAAGGTCGACCCCACCTATTTCCGTCCAACCGAAGTTGACCTGCTCCTAGGCGACCCCACCAAATCCAAAACACAATTAGGATGGTCTCCTGAGTACGACCTCTCTGGTTTGGTAGAAGATATGATGATATCTGATATCAAGTTGGTGCAAAAAGATATGCATTTGGTTGATGGAGGACATGAGGTGTTTAGGCAGGGAGAATAAGTTAAATAGAATAAAAAAAATCAGAATTAATTATTAAATGCTAAAAAGTTTAAGCGAAAGCAAAATTGCTATAATCGGCCTTGGCTATGTTGGCCTTCCGCTTGCAGCAGCTTTTGCAGAGAAATATAGAACGGTAGGTTATGATATAAACCCTTTGAGGGTAGATGAACTTCAGAAAGGCCATGACAGGACGTTGGAAGTAGCCGATCAGGATCTGCAAAAAGTATTGATAAAAACAGGGATGGAGCTGGATGAAAAAGGATCAGGTCTGTTAATCACAGATGCTGTACTTCCTGTAACTTCTGCAAATATCTATATTGTAACTGTTCCTACCCCTACGGATAAACATAATAGACCAGTTCTAACTCCTATGATCAAGGCGTCCGAGATGATTGCCAAAATCTTGAAAAAGGGAGATGTAGTAATTTATGAATCCACGGTATATCCAGGTGTGACAGAGGATGAATGTGTTCCTGTGTTGGAGCAAATTTCAGGATTGAAATACAACGAAGACTTTTTTGCTGGATACTCACCTGAGCGTATCAACCCAGGAGATAAGGAGCACACCGTGACCAAGATTCTCAAAGTTACTTCTGGATCTACTCCTGAAGTGGCGGAGTATGTAGACCAATTGTATAAATCAGTGATTACTGCCGGTACTCATAAAGCTTCCTCTATCAAAGTAGCAGAAGCTGCCAAGGTGATTGAAAACTCCCAAAGGGATATCAATATTGCCTTTGTGAATGAATTGAGTAAGATTTTCAATTTGCTGGATATAGATACTCAGGAGGTATTGGAAGCAGCGGGTACCAAATGGAATTTCTTACCGTTTAAGCCGGGATTGGTAGGAGGTCACTGCATCTCTGTCGATCCATTCTATCTAGCACAAAAAGCTCAAGAACTCGGTTATCATCCAGAAATTATTTTGGCAGGTCGTAGACTGAATGATTCCATGGGTAAGCATGTGGCAACGGAGACCATCAAACATATGATGCGTAAGGATTTGAAGGTGATTGACGCTAAAGTTTTGATTCTAGGTTTTACTTTCAAGGAAGACTGCCCAGATGTGCGAAACACCCGAGTAATAGATATCTACAATGAGCTCAAGTCATTTGACATGGATGTCTGTGTTTACGATCCATGGGCTGATGCCGCTGAGGTAAAGCATGAATATGGGATAGAGATCATAAATGGTGGTGCAAAACCTGCGTTGAATGAATACTCCGCTATCATACTTGCCGTCGGGCATGTGGAGTTTAAAACCTGGGATATCAGAAAGTCAGAGGAGCAGGTGGTATTTGATGTGCAGGGGGTATTGAGTAAGGAATTGGTTGATGCTAGATTGTAATGATGAATTTAAATGTTGATTTTTTTAAAAAAATAATCCGAGGCAAACATTCAAAAAGTGTTATTTTCTTATTAATACTTAATGTAGTTGGTATAATTGTTAATTTTTTATTGGTCCCCTTATTAATTGGGATACTAAATTCCGAAAAATATGGGATTTGGTTGACAATTACTTCATTAATTGCTTGGGTGAATTTTTTGGATTTTGGTTTGGGACATGGGCTTAGAAATAAGTTAGCAGAAAGTATTTCAATAAATGATTTTGCTTTAGCAAGATCGTACGTGAGTACTTCATATTTTTCTATCTTTTTTTTAGTATTATTTTTCTTATTAATATCAATATCAATAGTTCCAATAGTGAATTGGAGTATGGTGTTTAATGCCTCACCATATTTGAATGATGAACTTCAAAAAGTAGTATTTTGGATATTCTTTATTTATTCATTTCAGTTTCTATTTAAACTTATTACCTCAATTCTTCAAGCTATTCAAAAGCCAGAATTTGCTTCATTGGTAAATGTTTCGGGATTAGGTTTATCATTATTAGTAATATGGATGTTAACAATTTCTAATACTGATCCTAATTTATGGTTACTTGGGGTGATTTTAGTTGGTTCTCCAATATTAACAATGGGAATTGCGAATGTTTTATTTTTTACTGGAGAATATAAATTTTTAAGGCCAAGTTGGGATTTTTTTAATTCTAAGTTAATTAAAGTTCTATTTTCTTTAGGAGGAGCTTTTTTTATTATTCAGCTCACCTCAATTTTTCTATTTCAATCAAATAACATATTAATTGCACATGCAGTTGGTCCAGAAGCTGTTACAGATTTTAATATTGCCTTTAAGTATTTAGGAGTTGTTAGTACTGTTTTTTATTTAATTAATATGCCATTTTGGTCTGCTTCAACAGAAGCATTTTCGAAGAAAAATTATAGCTGGATAAATGAAAAAATTAAAAATCTAAATTTAATATGGATTTTATTTGTGCTATCCTTAGTAGGATTGTTATTTATTGCTCCTTGGTTTTATCATTTATGGTTAGGAGATAAAGTGATTGTAAAATTTGATTTATTGATTCTGCTTTCAATATATTATTTATTGTATATGCAATGGTCTATATATGGAAGTTTCATAAATGGAAGTGGAAAAGTTAGGTTTCAAATGATAGCTACGCTCTTACTTGCTCTCATACATATTCCGTTAGCATATAAACTTGGAAGTAAATTTGGAGTCAACGGCATTGTTTTTTCAATGATATTCCATGCATTTTTAAATATACTATGGCCACGTATACAATTAAATAAATTAGTGAATGAAAAAGCATATGGAATTTGGAACAAATGAATGAATTTTCAACCTATCAAAGAATAGATAAGTTTCGATTGTTTGATTTTTTAATTTTATTAATTGGTATAACTATGTTTGCCAATTCACTTTTTTTTGTAGACCAATCTTGGTTTTTGATTATTTCATTCTTTTTTTTAGGAGTAAACCATTACGTAAAACGTTATGGGAATATTAAAATATTATTGTTGGTTCTAATTCTATGGTCTTTCATTAATTTTATTTCTATTGCATTTAATCGTACATCCTTTAGTACGATAACATTTCTTGGCTATGGAATTAGAATCTCAATCGCTTTTTTTCTTGTACATTCATTGCGCGGTCAATTTTGGTGTAGATTTGAAAAATTTGTTTTTGTACTAACATGTATTTCCCTAATTATTTTTGGTTTAAACCTATTATCCCCAAGTATATTTCATGAATTGAAAGTCCTTTTTCAACCAATTACAAATGATGTTTTATTTAGAAAAGAAGCTCAACAGGATTTTTGGAATAATTTTTTTTATACTCATTCAGGAAGAAATGATGGAAGGAATTCTGGGTTTATGTGGGAGCCCGGCGCATTTGCAATGTCATCTATAATTATGATTATAATTAATTGGTGCAGAAATGGCACTCAAATATCTAAGAGATATTTAATTTACATTTTGGCTATTATAACTACATTTTCTACTGCGGGATATACTTCTTTAATTTGTTTGATAATCGCTCATTCATTTAATAAAAAAATAGTATTCTTATTTTTTGGAGTCATTATGATATTTGTTGTTTTAAATTCTAATTTTTTATATAGGGATTTTCTAATCCCTAAAATTGAAGAGTTTTTAGTCGAGGTAAATGATGAAATTTTCTATGACCAAGTAATAACAGAAAGAGTTGAAGCAAATAGAATTAGTTTTTTTCAAATTAATGTATTAAAAGTAATACAATTTCCTATTGGCTATGGTGTTGTTGAAGACGTCCAAAGTTTCAATTCCTCAATTAAAATTGTAGGAGTGGGAGGATTATCGGATGTATTATATAAATGGGGCTTCTTAGGTTTGTTTTGTTTCATTTATTTGATATGGAAAGTACTTAGTCGATACCTTCCTATTTCCTTTAAAAGTTTTCAAATAGGGTTAGTAATGATGGCTTTGATCACAATTTTTTTCTCAAATCCTATTGAAAGTAATTTAATTGGTTTTATGATGAGTTTTACATATTTTCTACCAAGAGCTGCCTAAAATGAAAATTGGAGTTTTTTCTTATTTCCCTCTTCCTTATGGAATGGCTGCTAGCACTCGGCAAATTACCTATGCAAAAGGTATGGTTCATTATGGGGCTAAGGTTGAGTTAATTACCATTTATCCCTATAACAAAGAACATAATTTAGTTCCATCAATTCCAAATTTGAAAATTATTCAGCTTGTTCAAAAACGGGAACCTGTTTTTCGATTAATTAGAGTATTTCATTTTGTGCTTTCATTTTATAGGTCTTTTCTTTTTATTTGGCGTTCAAATAAAAATGAAAAATATGATGCAATGATTATTAGTAATGATCGTATTTTTATTCTTGGGCCTATTACTTTTTTTTGTAAAATTTTAAAGATTAAAACATGTTTTATTTTTGATGAATTTCCTTTGCCTATAAGAAAGTATTTAAAGCCTAGGATAAGCTTGTTTCAAAAGTTTTCTTATAATATCATTTTTAAGAGGATAGACGGTCTGATTTCAATGACTGATAAATTGGTTGTTTTTTATTTAAATTTATCTAATCAAAGTATTCCTTACATTACTTTATCTACAATTACTGATACTGATAGGTTTCCATTATGTATTAATAAGGAGAAAAGTGATTATTTGTGTTATATGGGTAACATGGAGTTATCCAAAGATAATATTTTGTTGATTTTAGAAGCATTTTCGGAAGTTAGCACTTACTATCCAAATTTAATTTTGAGGTTATTTGGAAAACCTTCGAATGATGATAAGGAAAAATTATTGCTAAAAATCTCCGAGCTTAATTTGGAGAATAAAATTACTTTTGAATTTGCTTCTTTTGATGAAGTTCCAAATATTTTAATGAATGCTAAAATATTGGTTTCTTCACAACCTTTAACTTTGAGAGCTTCTGGTGGATTTCCTACTAAGTTAGGTGAGTATCTTGCTTCTGGCACTCCAACGTTAACTACAAGAATTGGAGAAATTGATCAATATGTAACTGATAAGGAGCATGTATTTTTGGTCAGCCCTGAAGATGCTAATAGATATGCTTTAAATTTAATTGAAATTTTAGAAAATTATGACCAAGCCTTGACTGTTTCAACTCAGGGGAAGAGGTTGGTTTTTGAAAAATATTCTCATTTGAGCGCAGGAAAAAAAATCATCAATTTTATTAATAAAGTAAATGGAAAAATTAAAGAATAAGACGCTATTGATTACTGGTGGTACAGGTTCCTTTGGAAATGCTGTTTTACGTCGTTTTCTTAATACAGCTCATTTCAAGGAAATTCGTATTTTCTCCCGTGATGAAAAAAAACAGGATGATATGCGAACTACTTTAAATAATGACAAGCTGAAATTTTATATTGGTGATGTTCGTAATTATGATAGTGTAGAAAGGGCGATGCGTGGTGTTGATTATGTATTTCATGCAGCTGCATTAAAACAAGTTCCTTCCTGTGAGTTTTTTCCTATAGAAGCTACCCGTACTAATGTGTTTGGAACTCAAAATGTAATTGATGCTGCTGATGCTAATAGTGTTAAGAAGGTGATTTGCTTAAGTACAGACAAAGCAGCCTATCCTATCAATGCGATGGGTATTTCAAAAGCGCTAATGGAAAAGGTTGCAGTTGCCGCTTCTCGCAATCTAAAAAATACCACAGTTTGCCTAACTCGTTACGGTAATGTAATGGCATCTAGAGGTTCCGTTATTCCTCTGTTTTTACAGCAGATAAGAGATGGAAATCCATTAACTCTTACGGATCAAAATATGACTCGTTTTTTAATGTCATTGGATGAGGCTGTTGAGTTAGTGCTTTTTGCTTTTGAAAATGGAAATCCTGGTGACTTATTTGTTAATAAAGCACCTTCCTCTACAATTGGTGATTTAGCTCAAGCAATAAAAGATTTATGCGATGCTGATAATGAAATCAAGATTATTGGTACTAGGCATGGTGAGAAATTATATGAGACGCTTTGCACCAGAGAGGAAATGATTAAAGCTGAGGATATGGGTGATTTCTTTAGAATTCCGGCAGATAATCGAGATCTTAACTATGCAAAATATTTTTCTGAAGGGGAGTCATTCATTGATCAGATCGAAGATTACAATTCCCAAAACACAGAGCGCTTATCAGTAGAAGGAGTAAAAGAACTATTATTGAAATTGCCAATTATTCAGGCTGAAATAAATCGAAATAAGTAAGAGCATGTTAAAAGTAGGAATTACTGGTCAAAATGGTTTTGTAGGATCTCATCTAATCAATACTCTGGGGCTTTTTCCAGATCAATTTCAGACTGTTTCTTTTGCAAGAGGCTACTTCGATAATTCGGATCAATTAGATCATTTTGTATCAAGTTGCGATGTTATTATTCATCTAGCAGCATTGAATAGGCATGGCGATCCAGATGAAATTTATTCGAAAAATACAGGGTTGGTTAATAAGTTGGTTGAATCTCTGGAAAGAACAGGTAGTAAGCCACATGTGTTAATATCTTCCTCAACTCAAGAGTCTATGGGGAATGTGTACGGCGATTCTAAAAAGCATGCTAGGGAGTCATTAGCTTCTTGGGCAGAAAGAAGTAAAGCTTTATTTACAGGTCTAATTATTCCAAATGTTTTTGGTCCATTTGGCGAGCCCAATTATAATTCTTTTATAGCAACGTTTTGTCATAAAATTGCTAGAAATGAAAAACCTTCTATTCATGTAGATGCTGAAGTTGAGCTTATATACGTAAATGAATTAGTCAATACAATTCTAGAACTTATTAGAACCAAAACGTCAGATCCAGAATTTAATATTCCTTTTACCAGTAGAGCTAAGGTTACATCTATTCTCAAACTATTAAATAATTTTAAGGATCTCTATCAAGAAAAGGGCGAAATTCCATCTTTTAATTCAAAGTTTGAATTGAATTTATTCAATACGTTTAGATGCTACATGGAAATCGAAAGTTACTTTCCACGTAAATTCACTCAACATGTAGATCCCAGAGGAGCATTTGTGGAAATTATACGATTAGGAATAGGAGGTCAAGTTTCATTTTCAACTACGGTTCCTGGAATTACAAGGGGCAACCATTTTCACACTCGAAAAATAGAGAGGTTTGCTGTGTTAAAAGGCAAAGCTTTGATACAATTGAGAAAAATAGGCACATCTGAAGTTTTTAATTTTGATTTGAATGGCACTGAACCCTCGTATGTGGATATGCCGATTTGGTACACTCATAATATTAAGAATGTAGGTGAGGAAGAATTATTGACTGTTTTTTGGATTAATGAGCATTATGATCCCAAAGATCCCGATACATTTTTTGTAGAAGTTTAAGCTAAGATTTAATATAAATATAATGAAGAAGTTAAAAGTGATGACTGTGGTTGGTACAAGGCCAGAGATCATCCGTTTATCTCGCGTTCTTGATGCTTTAGATGCTTCAGACGCTATAGAGCATGTGTTGGTTCACACTGGGCAAAATTATGATTATGAGTTAAATCAGATATTCTTTGATGATTTGCAGATAAGGAAACCTGATTTCTTTTTAGATGCTGCAGGTAAAACAGCAGCCGAAACTGTAGGACAAATTTTGATTAAAATTGATCCTTTATTGGAACAAGAAAAACCGGATGCCTTTCTTGTTCTAGGAGATACCAATAGCTGCCTTTGTGCAATTCCTGCTAAAAAGAGACATATTCCAATTTTCCATATGGAGGCGGGTAACCGCTGTTTTGATCAGCGTGTACCAGAGGAAACAAATAGGAAGATTGTAGATCATATTTCAGATATCAATCTGACTTATAGTAATATAGCTCGTGAATACTTGTTAAGAGAAGGTCTTCCTGCAGATAGGATCATTAAAACAGGTTCACCCATGTTTGAGGTTTTGCATCATCATATGGAAAGAATTGATAACTCTGATGTATTGTTCAGATTAGCACTTAAGAAGGGTGAATATTTTGTTATTTCATCTCATAGAGAAGAGAATATCAACAGTGATAAAAACTTTAGAGGATTGATCGATAGCCTTAATGTTATTGCCGAGAAATATCAGTTTCCAATCATTGTCAGTACCCATCCTAGGACAAAGAATATGATTGAATCAAAGAAGTTTGAAACTCACAAATTAATTCAATTTTTGAAGCCATTGGGTTTTATTGATTACAATGCACTTCAGAAACATGCTTTTGCAGTTCTATCTGATAGTGGTACCATTTCTGAGGAATCCTCCATATTAAATTTCCGAGCCCTTAATATCCGTGAAGCACATGAAAGACCAGAGGCGATGGAGGAGGCAGCAGTTATGATGGTAGGATTGAATTCTGATAGAATAGTGCAAGGTATAGCCCAACTCTCTACCCAAAAAATTGGAGATAACAGAAATTTTAGATTGGTTGGAGATTATTCTATGCCCAATGTATCCGAAAAGGTTGTTAGGATTTTAATAAGCTATGTTGATTATGTAAAGAGTAATGTTTGGAAAGAATGAAAATTCTTTATTGTCATGTAGGTGTACAAGGAAAAAATGGTTGGGGTAGATCATTTTATCTTGCTTGTGGATTGGCAGAACTTAACCATGATGTATATTTTCTTACAGCAACATCTAAAAAGGGTCTCTTTAATAAAACGAGCCAATTTATAAATAAAGTGCATGTTTTGGCATTCGCAGATATACTTCCCTACCGGTTGGTAAGTACTGGATTTGGATTCATTAGTGTATTATCAAAAATATTTTTTGCTATATCGAATAAATTTGACCTTGTTATTACTGACTGTGGGCATCGCCCTTCAAGTTTGCCGGGATTTTTAGCAGCAAAGAGAAAGAATACAATTCATATAACAGAGTGGTGGGATTTATTTGGCGAAGGTGGATATTATGACAGAAAACCTTGGTATTTTAAGTATTCATATGGATGGTTCGAAAAAAAACTAGAAATTATAACAAAAAAGAAGGCTAATGGAGTGGTAGTATTATCTGAGTGGATGAGATCAGAAGCTATAAAACATGGAATTGAAAAAATTAAGATAATACATGGTGGTTGTTTTGAAAAAAAAAAACCTGTAAATAATGATTCTAATTTTAGTAAAAAGATAAATATTGGCTACATAGGAATGAGTAATTCAGAGTTGGAGTTTATTGAACCAATTATAGATGCATTTAAAACAAATAAAATAAAAGACTTATTTAATTTTATTTGTTTTGGTGAGTATTTAAATATTGAAAATTTAAATAAAAATGATCTTAATAACGATTTTTTTCAAGAGAGAGGGTGGCTAAATTATGAACAATCGTTAGATGAAATTACAGATATTAATTTATTTCTTATGATTCGGCGTCCAGATAGAAATGCTTTAGCAGGATGGCCTAATAAATTAGGAGATTACCTTTCTTTTGGAAAACCAGTTTTAATTAACATATATGGAGATATTTCAACCTTCGTGAAAAATAATCCAGAAGGATTTATAGTTACGGAATTTAATGGCGATTCCTTGGTCAATTGCCTTTTTAGAATATTTAATGGTGATTTTGACTTGAGTGAAATGGGTAAAAAGAATTTTGAATTAAGCAAAAAACTTACTTGGAAGGATAAAGCATTAGAATTAGTAGATTTTTATAATCAATTACAACAATAATTTATTTGCGAGTCTCAAATCAGATTTGATGCTCCTGCACATATTGGTTAATTCCGGAATATCTGATATTTCCTTAGTTCAGTTATTTTAACAATAAATGTAATCGGTATATTTCTCGAGTTAGTTTAAAATGGAGGTTTACAAATCCAATTCTATGATAGTCCAATCGTTCCAAAAACTCAAAACCTATTGTGAAACTGAAAATTATAAAGGTTGGGATCCTTACGATGGTCTCAATTCTAAAATATTCAGAGCCACACCTTTAAAGCGATGGGATATTGGTCGACTTGCCTGGATTCAAGGTTTTAAGCGAAGTCCAATAAATTTCAGGAAACTTCTTTTAGTGCCAAAAGAATACAATGCCATGGGAATTGGCTTGTTTTTGAATGGATATTGTAATCTTTTGGTAGCAGCCCGAAAAGGCAATCTAGAGTTTGGGACAGTTCAGGAACTTGAAGATAAAGTTCATGAATTAGCCAGACTTTTAATTAGTTTGAAAACGCCAGGTTATTCAGGCGCTTGTTGGGGATATAACTTTGATTGGCAGGCAAGACGTTTATTTCTATTTCCCGCTTATACTCCAACAGTGGTGGCTACTACCTTTTGTTCCTCCGCTTTAGTTTTTGCCTATGAACTGACTCAAGAAAAGGAATATTTAGAGATAGGAATTTCTGCTTGTGAATTTATTAAAAATGATCTGAATAGGACTCCTTATAATGGAGGGCATATTTTTAGCTATAGCCCCTTTAATGGAAATAATACGGTATTTAATGCAAGTCTACTAGGCGCCAAGACTTTAAGCCTTGGTTATCATTACACAAAAAATAAGGAGTATAAGGAATTGGCATATTCAGCGGTAAAAGCTGCTGTTTCAGCTCAGGCTGAGGATGGTTCATGGATATATGGAATGTTACCGGTGCAATCCTGGATAGATAGTTTTCATACTGGATTTAATTTGGATGCCATTTCCTATTATCAGAGGTTCACAGGGGATAATCAATTTCAAAGATCTATAGAGAAAGGTTTAGAGTTTTATTTGGCCAATTTTTTTCTAGAGGATGGTACTCCAAAATATTATCATAATAAAACCTACCCCATTGATATTCACTGTCCAGGACAATTGATAGTGACCCTTTCTACATTGGGTGTGGTCAATGAAAACATCTCTTTAATTGAGAAGGTTACTAATTGGGCAATAGATAATATGCAGGATAAAAAGGGTTTTTTTTATTATCAACTTAAGAAAGGCTGGAGTTCTAAGATATCCTATATGAGATGGAGCAATGCATTTATGTTTAACGCTTTGGCAACAATTTTAAATGATTTGAGAAAATGAATCATATTTGGGTAAAAAATATTAGACTTTTTGCACCTGCCTCAAGAAATGAGCTGATTGATCATGCGTTTTTGCAAAAGCAAATTTTGGTAGCAGTGAATGCTGAAAAGATCTTGATGGGAGATGAAAAATTTTCAAAATTTATTTCTACAAATATTGGCTATCCTGATGGAGTTGGGGCAGTATGGCTTCTTAAGAAAAAGGGATTCTCATATGCAGAAAAAATTCCAGGAGTAGAGCTATGGCTTGAAATAATACGCCAGAGATATAAATCAAATACTTTCTATTTTGTGGGAGCCAAGGAAGAAGTAATTCAGGAGACTGTTAAGAAACTTAAGGCTGAATATCATGGAATTTCAATTTTAGGATTCAGAAATGGATATGTTAAGTCTAATGAAGAAAAAGAGGCTTTAATGGAGGATATTTCATCAAAAAAACCTGATGTAGTATTTATTGCTATGGGATCACCTAAGCAGGAAAACCTGATGAAGGAATTAAGCGAAATACATCCTGCTGTCTATCAAGGATTAGGCGGTAGTTTTGATGTATTTACCGGTAGAGTAGAAAGAGCTCCTAAATGGTGGTTGGATAACAATTTGGAATTTGCCTACAGGTTATTTAAAGAGCCTTGGAGAATAAAGAGACAAATTAAGTTGTTGAAATTTTTAAAATATTTGGTTCGATGAAATCGAGCCTGGTTGAGGCTGACATGCATGGCGAAGACTTTACACATTGGGATTATTCTTACCCATGCGAGGTTCCAAGTTGCCGTTGAACAAAAATTATAAACACATGAAAAGGGTTTCTCTCCTCATACTTATTTTTATTTTAACTCTATCCTATACATTCGCTCAATCTTTATTTAGAGATTTTTCTGTTTTAGCTGAAAATGCAAGAAGAGCAGCATTGATAAATGGCGATTCAAACGCTACTTCGATACGACCATCTATTAATTTCGATGCTGATTCTTTAGTTTCTTTTGATGAAGTAGTCAATTTAAATTTTGGAAATTCGGAAATAAAAGTTCTTCCACTTTACTCGATAAGTCAATTAAATACCGACAGACCTTATGGTTGGGGGGATATGCTAATGATTCCCAATGTGGGCTTTCAGCAATACTTATCCGCTGGTATTAACCTCAAATGGAAATTCCTTAATCTTCAAATTCAGCCAGAATTCGTTTGGGCCCAGAATAAATCCTATCAAGGTCTGAGGCTGGCTTTGACACAACTAAATTATCTTGATCGCTATTATGTTTGGAGTAGAGGAGATTTTCCTGAACGTTTTGGATCAACCTCCTATACTAAAGTCTGGTGGGGTCAATCAAAATTTACACTTTCTTTTGGAGCATTCGAAGCAGGAGTTTCTACTCAGAATATTTGGTGGGGACCTGGTCAATTTAATTCTCTGACTTTTTCCGATAATGCGCCTGGTTTTCCTCATATAACCATCAATACCACCAAACCTGCTAAGACTTTTTTGGGGGATTTTGAAGCTCAGGTTTTGATTGGTCAATTATCTTCAAGCAATTTTGCTGCTTCACAAAACGATAGCTTGAATAGTATTTATGAAAGACGTATTCCTAATGATTCGAGATACTTAAATGCAATGATGGTTAGTTACCAGCCGAAATGGATTCCAAATCTAAAGCTAGGTTTTGGGCGAACTTTTCAAGTATATGATTCGCTACCAAGAAATAGTTTTTATGATTGGCTTCCAATTTTTGAGGCTTTTCAAAAGGAGAGATTTTTTGAAAATGGCAATACGGTAGATTTTGATGGAAATGGAAGAGATCAGCAGGTGGTAATTTTCGGAGATTTTAGATTTCCTAAAGCTCAAGCTGAACTCTATTTTGAATACGGAAAACGAGATCATGCCTATAATTGGAGGGAATTTATTTTGAATCCAGAACATGCTAGAGCTTACATGATTGGATTTTTAAAACTTTTTGATTTACCCAATTCCGGAAGAAAAATTCAGTTGCGAGGCGAAATTACGCATCAACAAGAATCTGTCAATAGAATCATCAGATATTCTGGATTAGGAGGTCGAAATAGCTGGCATGAACACGCACAGGCTCGTGGGTTCACAAATTTTGGTCAGGGATTAGGAGTAGGAACGGGACAAGGTTCCAATGTTCAAACATTTGAGGCCTCTGTTTTAAAAGGATTTGGAAAAACGGGTGTCCTCCTAGAAAGAGTTGAGAGGGATCAAGGCTTTTACTATCGAACTTTTTATGAGCCAAATGAACGCAAGCCCTGGATCGACTTTTCTCTTGGCTTCCTATTTGATAAGAAGTGGAACAATTTATTGCTTAGCTCCAAGCTTCAGCTTATCCACGCCAGGAATTACCAGTGGCAGCTGGATCCTGCCAGTACGCCGGAGTTTCCGGTAGGAGAGAACCTAACTTCTTTTTTGGCTCAGACCAGCCTGATCTATTTCTGGAATACAGGAAAGGATTGAGCAGAAATTTGAATTTCAATTATTAAAAAGTGTGTGTATTTGAGGAAAAAAATGCCCTTTTTATAAACAATTTGATGAAAAAATGAATTAAAAATAATGTTTTGATTTCTTGAAAAAAATCTTTTGTTAAATGCTAATACTTTTTCAAAATCCAAAAATTTGTAGTTTGAAATACTATTTAATCTGTTTGCATGCCAGAATGAGAATTGCAGATTTTAATAGGAATAGGGCTTAAAATTATTTTTTTGTTAATGGCAAGGCATTTGTTTTTAAGCTTCTTAAATTTGTTGAAATTCTAAACCACTAAACATGTTTTTTTTATATGCCACTCTTACAGCCTTTTCGGTGGGTTTTTTGATTACACCAATACTTATTTCCTTCTTAAAGAAATTTAAGATTGGGGATCATCCTGGAGGTAGGAAAATTCACACTGCATTTGTTCCTTCCATGGGAGGTATCTCGTTTATGGTAGCAAGTACAGTTACCATGGCCATCTGGGGTTGGCAATTTCCCTTGCCTGATATCAGATACCTATTAGGGGCTATACTTCTCATGTTTATTGTAGGGTTAAGAGATGATCTAGTAGAATTAAGGGCCTCCAGAAAACTATTGGGACAATTAGTGGCCGTTTTACTAGTGGTGGTGGTCGCCGATGTTAGAATAAAAGGCTTTCACGGGTTTTTGGGAATAGGAGAATTCAATGACATTGTTAGCTATATGTTTTCTGGATTTGTATTGCTAGCACTTACCAATGGCTTTAACCTTATAGATGGATTGGACGGACTTGCGGGAACCATTGCTGCTATTTCCCTAAGCTGCTTAGGGGGATGGTTTCTAATACAGGGAGTGGAAAGTTATGCTTTAATCTCATTCACCTTCTTAGGTGGAGTTTTAGCCTTCCTTGCATTTAATTGGCACCCAGCTAAGCTTTTCATGGGAGATACAGGCTCTTTGACTTTGGGCTTCACTCTAGGAACCTTAATACTTGGTTTTATGGGAATCAATGAAGGTCTGCCCCAAGGTGCATTTCTTAAGTTTGAATCTACATTCGCTGCAGGAGTTGCGCTAATGATGTTTCCGCTTTATGATATGGGGAGGGTTTTTATTAGAAGGATTTCTCAAGGTAAGAGGCCTATGAGTCCAGATAAATCACATGTACATCATTTCTTAATGAGAATAGGGCTAAAACACAATCAAGTGGCTCTATTGCTGGGAGGGCTTCAACTTGGTATTATTGTGCTTGTTTTTTTCATGAAGGATTACTCAGATAATTTGGTTTTGCCGGTTATCGTTGGGGTTTCCATTGTTTTAGGCTATAGGCTTGATAAAGTAACTGTCCACTATATCAAAAAGAAAGTAGCCATGCAGCCTAGAGTGCTGGAAATAAGACCAATTAAATCACCTCAAAAATCAAAGGTCAAGCTTGATAAAACCGAATTCAAAGATTCTAACGTTAATCTGAATTGACTAAACCTAGCTATTAATATCACAGACTTAAAAGTATACATTATAGAAAGTCTCCTAATTTTTGGAGACTTTTTTTTGTAATAGCGGCCTAATATTTTCTATCCAATTTTCTGCGAGTAAAGACCAAAAGCCACTTAGTATAAGCTTACCTCTACCATTATTGCCACTTTTCCTCTTGAAATACACTCCTACCTATCCCTTGAAAATAGGATTTGCACAGTGCCTATTCAAATTTTTAAGTACTCACTGAACTGGATTCCCTTCAACTCGCTCTCCACTCAAAAAGCATTTTCATCACCCAGTATAAAGCTTTTGGCAGTCATCCAGATAATCTTAAGATCCAATAAAACAGACCAATTCTTTATATAATACATGTCCAGCCTATATCTGAAATAAATGGAATTAGACTGATTTGTTTCTCCCCTATATCCTCTTGCCTGTGCCAAACCTGTCACTCCTGGCTTTACCAAATGCCTATTCCTATAACCTTCAATTTCTAAGGCATGCTCATCGTTTTGTAAAACAATATGAGGTCTAGGACCCACCCATGACATATTACCATAGATTATATTTAATACCTGTGGCAGTTCATCAATGCTGGTTTTTCTGAGGAATTTACCTACCTGTGTCACTCTAGGATCACCTTTTCTCGTCATCTTCATGTTCGCCTGTTCATTCACAACCATAGAGCGAAACTTGTAACAATTAAAAATTGAGTTATAGATACCCTCTCTTTCTTGTTTGAAAAAAACAGGCCCTGAAGAATCCAACTTAATCAAGATGGCTACAATTGGAAATAACCACCAGCCTATCGTTAACATAAAGAGTAAGGCAAAAAGAAGATCAATAAAACGCTTAATAGATAGATTTAGCCAGTTTACTTCTTTTGAAATTAAGGTCTCTTCCCCCTCCTGAAGTCTTTCTTGGGAATCAATTTTAAATTCGAAATCGCCAATCCTTTTTGGTGGATAGTTTCTCATTTGATATAATTTGCTTTGCCTCAAAAAATGGTTTTTCATAAATCATAGGCTATGCCAAAGATCTTGATTTTTTGTTGAAAGTCGAAAATTAGCTTACTATTATTTGCTTAAGAAAGTAAAAGCTAATTGTAATACCTAGACTGATTTTACACATGAGGCGGCTAGGATAATTGATCTTTCATATTTTCAGATGAAATAAGAATGGGGTATTAGTTGAGTAGGTCCACTTCAAATTCTTAACCCACTTTATCAACTTTTAACCCTAAAAAAGCAAGCATTGAAATCATGCGGATTCTTTCAAAAAGTTACTTCAAATACTTAAATATGTTTTTTGAAGTATTTTTTTTGCTTTTTTTATAAAAAAATATCTTGCAACAGTTTTCCTTAATTTTGTTAACTGACTAAATAGTACGGAATCCATTTACTTTTCATTATTCGGAAAATACAGCCTTTTATAAATCCTTAGAAATTAATGCCTTATGATTAGGTATTGGGAGTAAAAATTTATTGTCAAGAACACAACAGCTAATTCATTCAAAAAAAATTAGCTTGCTTAAAAGTAGTGTTAGTGATGTATTTTGGGCCTTTTATGCCACCTGCAAATCCATTGAGGATATGGTGGTTTGATATTTGTGTAGTATATTTTGACAGTTTTAGCTACCTCTCTGCATGGCTCTTCATATCCCGCTTTCATTTCCTGTACTTAATGGCAATGAAAATCTGTATACTCAACAGGCCTTAAGCTCTGGTCATATAGCAACTTTCGGTCAATTCATCAATAGATTCGAGAGCAAGCTTTCCAAAAGACTAAAGACGCATGAGTCTGTTGTTTTGAATTCCGGCACCTCAGCCTTGCACTTAGGCATGGTGCTTCTGGGTATAGGTCCTGGTGATGAAGTGATCTGTCAATCGTTTACTTTTTGTGCTTCAGCTAATCCAGTTGTGTATCTTGGTGCCTCTCCGATTTTTGTGGATAGTGAAAAGGATACCTGGAATATTTGTCCTGAAATTCTCGAAGACACCATTCTAAGTAGAATCTCTAAAGGGAAAAAACCAAAAGCAATTGTTATAGTTCATCTTTTTGGTATGCCAGCTAAGATCAGTCAGATTTTAGAAATTGCAGAAAAATATGATATTCCGGTGTTGGAAGATGCCGCCGAAGCAATAGGCAGTAAATTTCAAGGAAAGGCATGTGGAACATTTGGACAAGTTGGCGTTTACTCCTTCAATGGAAATAAAATAATGTCAGCAGGTGGGGGAGGAGCATTGATTTCAAAGGATACGAATCTAATACAACGCGCTAGGTTATTATCCACTCAGGCTAGGGAAGATCTGCCTTTTTACCATCACCTGGAGATTGGCTATAATTATAAAATGAATAACCTTTCTGCTGCAGTGGGTTTAGCTCAACTGGAACAATTGGATTCCTTCATTAAAAGTCGGAGGCTAATCAATCAGAGGTACAGGAAATTGCTCAAGAATTTTCCGGGTATTGAGTTCCAGACAGAATCTGATGATTCCTATTCCAACTATTGGCTTACTGCAATTCTGGTTGATAAAGAAAAGACTGGCTTCTCTAATGAGCAGTTAAAGGACTCCTTAATGAAAAAGGGCATTGAAAGCAGGTTTTTGTGGAAGCCACTGCATACCCAACCAGTATTTAATAGGACACCTTATTATGGAGGAAGTATGTCTGAAAGGTTCTTTGAAAATGGCTTATGTCTTCCAAGCTCAGTAGATTTGACGCTTCAACATCAAGAATTGATTGTTGAGGTGATACACACAGAACTCAGTAAAACTTTCAAATAAGTGATTTATAGGAATTGGTTAAAGAGAGCAATAGATATTATCCTGGCTTTTTTAATGTTTGCCATTCTTTTACCTATATTTTTAATACTATTTATTAGTTTAAGTATTCATCACCGAGGATCTCCCTTCTTCTCGCAATCAAGACCAGGAAAGGATAATGTGCCCTTTCAAATATTGAAATTTAAGACTATGTCCGACTTAGTTAATGAGGATGGGGATTTATTAGCTGATTCGGAACGGATTACCCGTTTTGGGAAATTGATCAGAAAAACTTCGCTGGATGAAATCCCTCAATTAATCAATGTACTTAAAGGAGATATGAGTCTGGTAGGCCCAAGGCCACTTTTACAAGATTATCTACAGCTTTACTCCGCTAAACAAGCTAGAAGGCATGAAGTTAGGCCAGGAGTCACAGGTTGGGCTCAGGTGAATGGTAGAAACGCAATTTCCTGGGATAGCAAATTCAGATTTGATGTTTGGTATGTTGATAACCTGTCCTTTTTATTAGACCTAAGGATTTTATTCCAAACACTGGGAAATGTACTACTTGGCAAGGGAGTAACACAGCAAGGGCATGTTTCTATGGGTAGATTTGAAGGCGGTAAAAAGACCTCCTTCCAACAAAAAGAAGCTGTTGAGAAATTGTATTTCAAACAATAAGAACTTGGCATATTTGGTACTCATTACCAATAATTCTTTTATGAATCTCCGCATTTACACTACTGGCATCATCCCGAGTAATGAGATTTCCAAAATTAAATTGTGAAAAGTGCAATATATTGTTGAAATAATTTAAATATTTTGTAGGGATAAGCTCAGAAAGTGCTTATTTTGTACTTTAATCTGTTTTTAGTGTAAGCGATTTTATAACTTGGCTATTTGAATAAATTTATACTATGAATTTTTTGACGCGGTTGAAAATCCTTCCTCGATGGATCATTGCCACCCTTGATTCTTTTATCCTATTTTATTGTGCTTTGTTCGGTTATTTGGTTCGATTCAATTTTGAGCTGGCATTAATTGAACAGTACGATGCTGTGGCGGGTAGTTTTACATTTATGGTTGGTGGTTTGTTAGTAATGCAAAATACTCGTAGTTACGAGGGTATAGTGCGCCACACTGGCTTCAGAGATGGGTCAAACATCTTTAAAACCGTCCTGATTAATTTCATCCTATTTCTATTCTTGAATTTTTTTCATGGGAATTTCCTGAATGACCGGTTCTTACTTCCTACTTCCGTATTGATTATTGCGAGTCTTTCTTCGCTTTTCATGCTCATATTTTACAGACTGCTGGTTAAGGAACTTTTCGTTTACCTGAAGAATGGTATTTTGGTTAAGGAACTGAAGAACGGTATAATTTTCGGCGCTGGAGAGGCAGGAATCATTGCCCAGGAAGCGATAAAGAGAGATAGTAAAATCCTCTTCAATACGGTTGCTTTTTTAGATGATGATCCTAAAAAAGAGGGTAAAAATATAGATGGTAAACGGATTTATAAGGGCCTGGGTGATCTTGAAAAACTGGTCAATCAATTTGGCATTACTGAGTTGATTATTGCCGTGAGAGATCTTTCTGTGAAGAGGAAGAATGAGGTGATTGATGAATGCCTTCGCTTGAAAATATCGGTATCCATTGTGCCACCTGTAGATCAGTGGATCAATGGAGGCTTGACCGCTGGGGCGATTCGGGAAGTGAAAATCGAGGATTTGCTCAGTAGGGAGCAAATAATCTTGGATAATCCTAGGATTCATGAAGATCTGCAAGGCAAGGTAATATTGGTTACCGGAGCTGCGGGGTCCATAGGCTCTGAGCTCTGTCGACAAATATGTCATTATGAGCCTAAACTGCTTATTTTATTAGATATAGCAGAATCAGCCTTGTATGATGTAGAGCAGGAGTTTAAAGAGAATTACGTCCATTGCCCAATAAAGATTGTGCTTGGGGATGTACGGAATAAGAAGAAAGTAAAAGAAGTTTTTAAAGCATTTAAACCCCAGGTTGTATTTCATGCTGCTGCATACAAGCATGTTCCTATGATGGAAAACTATCCTGAGGAGGCAATACAGTCCAATGTACTAGGAACGAAAATACTTGCAGATATCTCTGTTTTAGCTAAGGTTGACAAGTTCGTTTTTGTATCTACGGATAAGGCGGTAAATCCTACGAATGTAATGGGCGCAAGTAAAAGAGCTGCTGAAATGTATGTGCAGGCGCTTAACGAATACTTGGAAAAAAATCATAAGAGCTATCACACTAAGTTTATCACCACTCGCTTTGGAAATGTTTTGGGTTCAAATGGATCGGTAATACCATTGTTTAAAAAGCAGATCATGCATGGTGGGCCTATAACAGTGACCCATCCTGAAATTACCAGATACTTCATGACCATTCCAGAAGCCTGTCAATTGGTATTGGAAGCAGGTATTATGGGTGAAGGGGGAGAGATTTTTGTTTTTGATATGGGTGAACCCATTAAAATCCTTGATCTGGCAAAAAAGATGATTCAGCTGTCAGGTAAAAAAGTTGATTCGGATATTAAAGTGGTTTTCTCCGGACTTAGAGAAGGGGAGAAGCTTTATGAAGAGTTGCTTAATGATTTTGAAACAGTTAAAATAACACATCATCCTAAGATTAAAATTGCACAGGTACTTCCGTCTTCTTATCATAAAATAGATGGACAAATTGAGCTTTTCATGGAACTGGTTAATAAAAATTCTGAGAATGAATTGGTCTCACATCTTAAAGTTATTGTTCCTGAATTCATTTCTAATTCATCAAGATTTGAGGTTCTAGACCGATTGAATTAGCACCTAATTAAAGTACATCCTTACCTGATACTTACTATTTCCCCGCTAGATACTCCCTAGATACCCCGTATATACCCCGTATATACCCGCATGATAAAGGCATGATAGTTTGGGTTTACCTTTATTATGCTTTTAGCAGCCACTGTTCTTGTCTTCAAGAACATTTTTTTCACACGGCTGCGACTGAGACTGCACACTGAATACTTAGATAAAGCAGAATCAATAGCTAAAATGCTACTTCTCCTGCCAATTGTCACTGAGATTACGACTGGCCTCTGAACACTTCCTTATGAATTCAGAAAACACTAACTTTGCGCAGCACATTTAAGGATAAATACCTTACACTATGAAGAAAGAATTTGCACTACAGCTGAGCCCGGAAGAGGCTTACGATCCTGTTTTATTTCAGGAAGTAGTACGAAAAAAAGCCGGTCTACCTACAAACGCAAATGAGGCAACAGCGCGCCAGGTAAAGCGCTCCATTGATGCCCGAGGCAGGAATGTTAAAGTGAACATTCAGGCTGAACTTTTCATCAAGGAAACGCCTCCATCCCTTCTAGACCATCAGCCAGAATATAAAAATGTGGGTAATGAGGATCCCATAATAATAGTAGGAGCTGGACCCGCTGGCCTTTTTGCCGCACTTCGGGCGATAGAACTTGGAGTGAAACCAATTGTCCTCGAGCGAGGTAAGGATGTGAGGGCTCGCAGAAGAGACCTAGCAGCTATCAACAAAGATCAGATTGTTAATCCTAATTCGAATTACTGTTTTGGAGAAGGTGGAGCAGGAACCTATTCAGATGGGAAATTATATACCAGATCCAAAAAGCGTGGTGATATTCGTAGGATCATGGAAATTCTGGTTGCGCATGGTGCAACCGAGGAGATTCTAGTCGATGCTCACCCTCATATTGGTACGAATAAACTCCCAAAATTGGTTGAAGACCTACGTGAAAGCATAAGGCAATTTGGAGGAGAGGTTTTGTTTGATACCAGGGTAGAAGATTTCATTTTAGAAGGAAATGAGATTAAAGGCGTGGTCACTCAGTATGGAGATAAAATCACTGGTATAGGGGTGATCCTTGCCACAGGTCACTCAGCTCGGGATATTTTTCATTTGCTTCATAGAAAAGAGATATCTATAGAGGCGAAGCCTTTTGCCTTGGGCGTAAGAGTAGAGCATAGTCAAAAACTGATAGACAGTATACAATATCACTGTGGTTTGGACCGTGGACCCTATTTGCCAGCTTCGGCATATTCTCTCGTTCATCAGACAGAGTTCAAAACCAAGCAAAGAGGTGTATTCAGCTTTTGCATGTGTCCAGGTGGATTTATTGTGCCTGCGGCAACTTCTCCAGGTGAATTGGTGGTAAATGGAATGAGCCCAAGTCGCCGGGATAGTAAGTTTGCCAATTCCGGAATAGTAGTTTCGGTGGAGTTGGAAGATTTACCCCAATATCAGAAGTTTGGCCCATTGGCAGCTATGGAGTTTCAGGCAGATATAGAGAAAAAAGCTTGGGAAGCTGGCGGGAAAACCCAAGTAGCACCTGCACAGCGCATGGTGGATTTTGTCGAGAAAAAAGTGAGCACATCTTTACTGGATACTTCCTATCAACCCGGCTTAAATGCTGTAGAGATGAGAAATGTTCTTCCTGATTTTATTTCAGAGCGTTTGGCTATGGCTTTCAAGGCTTTTGGAAATAAAATGAAGGGCTATTACACGAATGAATCACAGTTGATCGGATTGGAAAGCAGGACCTCTTCACCCGTCCGCATTCCTCGCGACCGAGAATCTTTTGAACATATTCAGATCAAGCGTCTTTATCCCTGCGGGGAAGGTGCAGGGTATGCAGGTGGAATCGTTTCAGCAGCGATGGATGGAGAACGATGCGCCGAGCGATTGATTGAAGCCTATGTAAAATGATTTAATGTAGGGGCGAATAATCATTCGCCCTTACCTCAAAGGCCATTTGGGACGAACGATTTAATAGCCTAGGGTTTTAGCCCTAGGGATCAAGATCTCCCTCGGATTCCGGTGTTATTTTCAAAGTATTTTTTTCGTTACAGAGGAATGGAAAACGCCACAATATATAATGTCTGATCTGTGAGGATACAGACCACGGGGTTAGAAATAGGTATGAAGGGCCTTTTGGGAGAAAGAATGCCAACGGCATTCAAAATAATAGCCTAGGGTTTCAACCCTAGGGATCAAGATCAACGAATCCCATTCTCCCTCGGATTCCGGTGTTATTTTCAAAGTAATTTTTTCGTTACAGAGGAATGGAAAACGCCATTATCATGTCTGATCTGTGAGAACACAGACCACGGGGTTAGAAATAGGTATGAAGGGCCTTTTGGGAGAAAGAATGCCAACGGTATTCAAAATAATAGCCCAGGGTTTCAACCCTGGGTGAAAAAGAACTAAAAGTATTTCCCTCGGAGCAGGGAGTTTATTAAATATGATCGTTTGTACCGAGGAATGGAAAATAGATTCCTGTTCAGAATAGTGTATTGATTTGAATTGCAACAAAAAGAGGTAGCATATCACATGCTACCTTTTTCTATTTAATACTGAATATCGAATTATGAATTCCGAATTTGGAAGTTTTTGAATCTCAAATCTCAAATTCTCTTTATCCTAACCAAGCAGACCAAGGAATTCTACTCAATATCAGCACCAATCCGATCGCATACATCATATAAATACTTCTGAATCTTGCTCTGGATGCACCTGGTTTTTTCGCTCGGATATATCCAATGCTAATCACCACAATCGCAATGATATTAATCAGAGGATGCTCTACAGCCAAAAGTCTTGCTGTGGGATCGGACATGGCCGAACCTGACTTAAGCATCTCAAGCCCCAGAGGACTTAGGAAATAAAGAATCAAACCTACTAACAGTTGAATATGAGATAGGATAAAGGCTATTAAACCGATTTTACGATCTTTCTCGGTGAATTCTCTACCTGAAAGAGATCCGATCAGCATGTAAATGATGACCACTACCAATGCTAGCAATGCCAGATAGGCTACGCCTGAATGTAAATGTTGTATTCCTGTGTACATGATTTGTTTTTATTAGTAAACGAAAATAGGCCAAAAGACTTTAACTCCTCAATTGAAAGGTTGTTTTTACTCAACAAAAAGCACAAGACCTTTTAAATATTCTGTTTCGGGATGAAATATATTGATTGGATGATCCGCCGGCTGTGTGACTTGATGTAAAACTTTCACCTTTCTCCCAGATTCCAACGCCGCAGCAGTTACCGTGTTTCGGAAAAGCGCCTTGTCCACAACCTGACTACAGGAGAAGGTGAAGAGAATTCCTCCCGGCTTGATTTTTTTCAAGGCTTCAGCATTTAGTCGCTTGTAAGCCTGAACTGCATTATGTCGAGCTTTTAGGTTTTTGGCAAAAGCAGGAGGATCCAAAACTATGAGATCGTAATCATCACCAATCTCACGAATGTATTTGACTACATCGGCTACCTTAGATTCATGCTTGCCTTTGATTTCAGGATTGAGCAGAATGTTTTCCTCGGTCAGCTCAATGGCTTTTGGAGAAATATCCACAGAATGCACTTCAGCTGCTCCCTCTTGTAAAGCCAACACAGAAAACCCTCCTGAATAGCAAAAGGTGTTCAACACTTTTTTGCCCTTTGAATAGGAGGCAAGTAGCTTTCTGTTTTCCCGCTGATCTATGAAAAAGCCGGTTTTCTGTCCCTTCTCCCAATCGATTTTATAAGTCGCTCCATACTCTTGAACCAAGTCAGTTTTTGGTTTACCAAGAACCCAATCATTGGAAGTGATTCCCAAATTCTTTGGCAAGGTCTCCGCACTTTTATCATAAACCCCAGAGAGTTGATCCCCATAGACATTCTTTATCGCTTGGGCAATTTCATTTAAATGCGCATGCATGCCGATTTGATGCGCTTGGATAACGGCCGTGCCATTGTAGAAATCCACGATCAATCCTGGAAGCAAATCACCTTCACCATGAACTAATCGATAGACGTTAGTTTCTTCATTTTCATTGAGTCCTAGGCTTTTTCGCAAAGAAAGGGCTGAAGTAATTTTCTCATCCCAAAAGGACTGATCGATTTCCCGCTCTTCGAAGGAAATTATCCGAACCATGATAGAGCCTTCAGCAAAATGACCAATTCCCAAAAACTCATTTTTGGAGGAGTAAACAGCTACTAACTGACCATTTTCAAGATTAGAATCTTTCTGGAAAATAGCTCCTGAAAATACCCAGTGATGCTTTCTTTTCAGGGAAATCTCTTTGCCGTGTTTCAGTATTATTTTAGGATAGTTCATGACTAAGTTGAGGTTTGTTGGGGAATAGCAAGCTGCCCGCTACCATAGCTAAAGCACTGGCGAGCAACCCATAAATGTGAGAAGAAATTTCCGGCTCAAAATTATCCATTATTAAATAGGTAAGCATACCGATAATCATGGAGAGCATAGCGCCAATTTTTGAAGACTTTTTCCAATACAACCCGGAGGTGAGGGGAACGAACAAGGAAACCAGCATCAGGATAGAGGCTCCAGCTACTAACTCGTAAATATTAGAATCCTGTAGCGCCATCCACACGGCCAAAATAGCTACGCCGAGTACACTTATTCTTAAAATCCAAAGCAGGTGTTTGTCGGTAAGTTTGCCTTTGAAAAGTGGTTTGATGAGGTTTTCAGAGATCAAAGCAGCAGGTGCAAGCATACCCGAACTCGCAGTACTCATAATAGCTGATATCAATGCTCCAAAGAAGATGATTTGCACCGGTAAACCTCCATGTGCCAAAACCATAGATGGTAACATAAGTTGCTTATTTTCTAAATAGAGTTCTGGATACAACGCCTTTGCGCCAAGCGCTATGAAAAGAGGCAAAAGCCCAAAAGTTAGGTAAAATCCTCCTGCTAGATAAGTGGATTGGACGGCTACTTTTTCTGATTTAGCAGACATCACGCGTTGGTAGATGTCTTGGCTTGGAATACTTCCCAGACCGATAATGATCCAAGCACCGAAGTAATTGATCCAGGAGTCGAAACCTGAATCAGGGAAAAACTGGAAGCTTTCCTCCGTAGCCGAATCTAATATCACACTGACTCCACCAGCATCTTTGGTCACCAGGATTGCTACTGTGATCAGTCCTAGGACTATCATGATGGTTTGGATAAAGTCGGTAATAGAAATGGCCCACATCCCGCCCAGAAATGTATAAATGACGACAATGCCGGCAGATAGGAGAATTCCTTCTGTCAAACTCATTCCAGTGACAATTCCGAAAAGCAGACTCAGTGCAACCAATTGCGCAGCTACATACCCAAAGAATACCGGAACCATGAAAATCGTCGATAGAAATTCTATTTGCTTGCCATAGATCTTCTTGAAAACATCACCTATAGTCAATACACCCATGCGATACATGGGGCGGAGATAAAACATTCCAAAAAGAACCAAGCAAAGCGCTCCCCCAAATGGATCTTCGATCACGCCTTGAAGACCTTCTTCCAAATAAACCGAGGAAGCTCCGAAAATGGTCTCTGAACCAAACCATGTTGCAAAAAGGGCAGAGGCGGAAAGAAATAAAGGGAGCGAACGACCTGCCAAAACAAAGTCATTCGATCCCTTTACGAATTTTGAAGCCCAGGCTCCGACGGCGATTGTGATCGCCAGGTATATTATGATTGCGGTGAGTAGCAACTACCTTAGGTTACTTGGTTGCGTACATTTTCTCCCTCAAAGCTTTGATTTCTTCGCTCTCCAAATAATCATCATAAGGCATTCTTCTATCAATCGTACCGTTTGGCGTGAATTCTACAATTCTGTTTGCGGAAGACTGTACAAACGCGTGATCATAAGATGACATTAAAACTGTTCCTGTGAATTCAATAATTGCGTTGTTAAATGCAGTAATGGATTCCAGATCCAGGTGGTTGGTAGGCTCGTCCATAACCAAAAGGTTAGGATTCTGAAGCATCATCTTGGAGATCATACAACGAACTTTTTCTCCTCCGGAAAGTACAGAACACTTTTTCAAAGATTCCTCACCTGTGAAGAGCATTCTTCCTAAGAATGTTCTTACGTAAGCTTCTTCCTGATTGCCAGAAAATTGTCTTAGCCACTCGATCAGTGAAAGATCAGATTTGAAATACTCCGAGTTATCGTTTGGTAAATACGCTTTGTTGATCGTTACTCCCCATTTGAAGCTTCCTTTGGAAGCAGGTATTTCTTCCATGATCACTTGGAAGAATTTGTTTACTGCCTGCTTGGTCTTAGATATAAAAGCAATTTTATCGCCCTTGTCCACCATCAGATTTACATCTGTGAAATAAGTCACGCCATCCGCTTTCAATTCCAGGTTTTCAGTCATGAAGATCTGATCTCCGGCTTCTCTTTCAGGTTTGAAAATGATGCCAGGGTATTTTCTCATTGATGGCTCAATCTCATCGATGTTCAATTTCTCGATCATCTTCTTACGAGCCGTTGCCTGCTTGGATTTGGCTACGTTGGCAGAGAATCGGTCGATAAATGCCTGCAATTCCTTTTTCTTATCCTCTGCCTTTTTGTTGGAATCAGATCTCTGCTTCAAAGCAAGTTGAGAAGACTCGTACCAGAAGGTATAATTACCGGAGTAGATTTTAATTTTCCCAAAATCAATATCCACTATATGCGTGGAAACTGAATCCAGGAAGTGTCTATCGTGAGAAACGACTATCACCAAGTTTTTGAAATCAAGCAGGAAGTTCTCTAACCATTCGATGGTGGATGCATCCAAGTCATTGGTAGGCTCATCAAGAATCAGGATATCCGGATTTCCGAAAAGTGCCTGAGCCAATAAAACCCGTACCTTTTGGTTACCAGCCAAATCTTTCATTTGCATGTAATGCAAATCCTCGGTGATTCCCAGGCCTGAAAGCAATGCTGCTGCGTCAGATTCTGCATTCCACCCGTCCATTTCTGCGAAGTCAGCTTCCAACTGAGAAGCACGCAAACCATCCTCTTCAGAAAAATCCTCCTTCATGTAGATGGCGTCCTTTTCCTCCATGATGGCATAAAGTGTCTTATGTCCCATCAACACAGTTTTTAGCACTTCCACTTCATCGAAACCAAAGTGATTTTGGCTGAGCACAGCCATACGCTGACCAGGAGTGATGCTGATTCCTCCGCTGGTGCTGTCCATTTCTCCGGAGAGGATTTTCAAAAAAGTTGACTTTCCGGCGCCATTTGCCCCGATCACACCATAGCAATTGCCAGGGTTGAATTTGAGGGAGACTTCGTCGAAAAGTGTTCGTTTGCCAAATTTTAATGACAAGTTATCTACTGATATCATAATTGAGGTTTTCTTCTTTTTTGGAGGCGCAAAGATAGGAATTATATATGTGATGGCTAAGTGATTCCCAAGCTTTTGAAAGATAGCTAGGAAGCTTTGTATCAACGGAGGTGTTTAATCCTTTGCAGTTGCCTATATTGGATCTTCAATCTGCCCAATTAGACCATATGGAGAGACTTTACCGTGTAGTGTGCTTTGTGTTTTGCTTGCAATTCTTTGCTTTTTTTTCGCATGCGCAGATCTCTACTGTAGGTAAGGAATTTTGGGTAGGCTATATGGAAAACAATCGGATTTTACCGGGAGCTACTGATAGAGCAATGTTGGAGATTACAGCTGTGGAAGCTGCTGATTTCACCATAGAATACCTTGGGAATACCAGCTCACAATCCCTGAATGAAGGAGAGCGCTTTACTTTGATAGTTGATTCCCAGGACATAGATGTTTTTCATCGGGGATCTGGAATCGTAGAGAACAAAGGGGTTTTCATTTCTTCCACAGGAAATTTATCTGTGTATGCCTTTAATGAGCGGGTAAGAAGTGCTGATGGGACAGTTGTGCTTCCAGTAAGTGCTTTGGGTAAAGATTACTTGATTACCTCACATTTCGAGCGCCTTACCTACCCAGTGGAGTATGATGGTAATATTGATAATGAAAGTTTGATGCTGGTGATTGCCACTGAGGATGATACTGAGATTGAAATTACCAGAAGTAATAGTTCTGTGCCATTTACCCAGAGACTTAACCGTGGCCAAAGTTACCAGATTAAAGAGCGCTTTGATCTGACTGGAACCCGCGTACGGGTAATCGGAGATGATGCCAATTCCTGTAAGAAAATAGCTGTTTTCGGAGGAAATAAGTGGACTTCTGTTGGTAATTGTGGCGCAGCTAACGACAACTTATTTCAGCAGGCTTACCCTATATCTACCTGGGGTCAGTCCTATATTCACGTAGCCTTGGAAGGAAGATCCTCAGGAGAACTGGTGAAGGTTCTGGCGGCAGAGGACAATACGGAGGTATTTGTCAATGGAAATAGCCGAGGTATCATAGGTGCAACTCAATTTTTGACCTTTGACTTTGCTCCAGATGAGACAGTTTCGATTGAGACAAGCAAGCCTTCCTCTGTGACAGTCCTGGCCAAAAGTCAAGAGTGCAATCAAGTAACCCAGCCATTGTTCGATCAGGGTGATCCTTTTATGATTTCTTATAGCCCAAATGAGCAGCTTCTTAAGAGTGTGAAATTTTCTGCACTTTCACTTCAGTCTATCCAAGATCATTATGTGAATATAGTGGTTCCAGCCGGTGCGCAAAACCAAACAATTTTGGATGGAAGTAATATAGGAGCTTCATTTTCAGTGGTTCCAGGCAATGCCTCTTTTTATTATGCCCGCATCCGGATTTTCCAAGGAGTACACCAGTTGACAAATCCTGAAGGCTTTATAGCCTATGTGTATGGTTTTGGCTTTTTGGAATCTTATGGGTATGCGGTAGGGGCGGCTCTGGATAATCTCAATTTTGAGATACTGGCTGACTATGAGTTTGAAGTGATAGGCGAAAGGACCGCTTGCCTAGATCAGGAAGGCACTTGGAGTATTGAGCCGGAAAATGAAGCCTTTACTTATTTTACTTGGGATTTTGGAGATGGCTCTGCCCTCCAAGAAGGTCAAGAAGTGCCCCATATCTTTACTGAGGCAGGAGTTTACGAAGTTACAGTCACTGCTTCAATCAGTCCAAATACCTGTGATCAGCAAGAGGAAGAGACCTTTGAAGTAGAAGTGCTAGAGTCACAAGCTGAGCTACTTGGAGCTAATTCTGTTTGTCCAGATGTGGAGGAACTGATTTATAAGCTTAGCTCACAGGAAAATATTGGATCTGTGACTTTTGAAGTAATAGGAGGTTCAGTTGTTCAAAATTACGGAGATTCTGTACTGGTCAATTGGGGACCATCAAATCCTAACGCAAGTATCACGGCTAATCCAATCAGTACCAACGGCTGTGTGCTAGAATCTCTTACTTTGGATGTAGTCATCAATATTGAGCTGGATGCAGAAGAGCCTATCGGTAATTTGGATGTGTGTTTTGACCCGCTCGCTACTCACTTTTATTCTGCACCAAACTCATCAAGCAGTAGAGGTTATGAATGGATGGTAACTGGAGGAGAGATTGTATCTGGACTAAATGAAAGTACCGTTGAAATCAGCTGGAATGTGCCTGGGATAGTCGGAACCGTAAGCTATTTGACCTATAGTTTGGTTGATCAATACTGTGAAGGAACTTCTGATCCGGTAGAAGTAAACGTAGAAGAAGAGTTCCTGCTGACGGTGGCTAGCATAGATGACGTCAAATGCTTTAGTGAATTCAATGGGCAAATAGTTTTGGATATTACAGGCGGTGTTGCACCCTTTAATTTTTCCTGGTCTCATGACCCTACTTTAAATGCTTCCACCGCAGAAGGTTTGTCTGCTGGTATTTACTCGGTTACAGTCACAGATCAATTAGGTTGTGAAAGAATGCTGGAAAACCTAGAGATTAAGGAGCCGCCTGTATTGGAGTTGGTTTCTTTTGATGTGGCTGGTGTGAGTTGTTATGGGAAAAGAGATGGCATATTAAACTTGAACGTAAGAGGAGGTACTGCACCTTATATTATTGATCTGGAAGATGGGGTAGAGTTCACAGGTAGTTTGAATTTGGCAGATGTTGCGCAAGGGATTTATGAACTTACTGTTACAGATCAGAATGGATGTTCTGTTCCTCTTAATTTCGAAATAAGTTCACCTCGCGCTTTAGATGTGGATGTAAGACTGACCAAACCAGCTTGTCCAGGCGGAAGTAATGGAGAGTTGTTTGCTTTTCCGGCAGGAGGCAATGCTCCTTATGTCTATTTGTGGGATGAGCAAAATCAATCTGGTAATTCAATTACAGGTTTAGGAAAAGGCGCTTATCCTATTTCAGTCACAGATGCTTCCGGCTGTGTGAGTCTAGGAACTGGAATAGTCACTGAAAAAGCTCCAGAGGTGCGAATGCCTACAGGGTATAATCCTTCAAAAGACGGAGGTCTTTTTGAAGGTGTTTCAAATTGTGAGATCGATTTTGACCTCTGGATTTTTAACCGATGGGGGCAATTGATCTACCAAGGCAAAGAAGGCTGGAATGGAATGGTGAATGGTGAAAATGCATCTTTGGGAACCTACACCTTCCTAATGCAGTATAGCTTTCCTTTAGAGGAAGAGATTCAACGTGTGGAAAAAAGAGGGACTTTCCTGTTAATTAAATGATCAGCATTTAGATGGGTAGGGTCATACATTATCCTTTTGATCTGACATTTCTATAAAGTCTTTACCCAAATCTATTCTTAAAAGAATTCTATAATCCATGCAATTGGATAGTTTTGTAAGCTCAAACTTTTAAACATAAATGAAGAATATTTTAATCACCGGGGGAGCCGGATACATTGGTTCACACACAGCGGTTCAATTAATTGAAGCAGGTTACAATCCGATTATCATCGACGATTTATCCAATTCTGAGGAAAAGGTTTTGGATCGACTGGAAGAGATCACTGGCAGAAAGCTTACCTTTTATAAGGGGGACTGCAGTGATAAAAGTCTCTTGGATAAAATTGCTTCAGACTTTGAGCTCTCAGGGGTAATTCATTTTGCTGCCTTTAAAGCAGTAGGCGAGAGTACAATTTTCCCATTAAAATATTACCAAAACAATATTCTTTCCCTGGTTACCATATTGGATTTCATGAAAGCCAATCGAATTAAAGATTTGGTTTTTTCTTCTTCTTGTACGGTATATGGACAGCCCGAAGTATTGCCTGTGACTGAAGAAACACCTAGACAAGATGCCGAAAGCCCTTATGGAAACACCAAAAAAATATGTGAGGATATATTGATGGATTTTGTGAAAAGTCAAGCAGGTATCCGCGTGATTTCTCTCAGGTATTTCAATCCGGTAGGAGCTCATCCAAGTGGAAAAATTGGTGAGTTACCAATAGGCACACCCGCCAACTTGGTTCCTTTTGTCACACAGACTGCTGCGGGTATTCGTGAGAAGCTTACTGTTTTTGGAGATGATTATGATACTATGGATGGTTCTTGTGTTCGTGATTTTATCCATGTGATGGATTTAGCGGATGCTCACGTAAAAGCTTTGGCCTATTTGGGTGAGCAGCAGGATGATTTCTATGATGTTTTTAATGTAGGCACTGGAAACGGAAATACTGTTTTGGAAGTCATTAGGACATTTGAAAAAGTCAATCGGGTAAAAGTAAATTTTGAAATAGGTGCAAGAAGGCCGGGTGACATTGTAAAGATCTGGGCAGATACTGCTAAAATCAATTCTGTACTCAATTGGCATCCAAGTTATTCCCTGGAAGACTCGCTAAGAGATAGCTGGAACTGGCAAATGACTTTGTGATTCTGCGTGACAATTAAACGCTAAAATTTCTATAAAGTGAAAAGGACTCTCTTGAGGTGAAAAAAATCATCAAGAGGGTTTTTCTTGTTTAAATACCATCCTAAAATATGAAAATCGGATTCGGTGATTCAATAGGCATTTTATAGTGTATAGCCGTATTAGGCTATTAAATAACTGCATGAGAGCATTTTGGAAAGGTTTTTTATTAGCGTTCAATTAATTTTTATTGTTGCTAAAGAGTAATAATTTGGCTGCCCAATAGAGATCATTCCATAGGTAGGATTTGATTACTTTATGAGAAAACCAATTGTGAGTTATGGGTAATAGTTCCGCCTACGGAAAAACAGAGTTAGAATCACCACGTGTTAATAGCTATCAAAATCTAGATCCTACCCAGGATGTTTCTTTGTATAGAGTTTGCCAGTTGAGTGCTATAGTGTCAGGCACCGAAAATGCACTGATTCTAATTGAAGGCACAGATACGGTTGGTTTCAAAGTAGAAACTGGGATTAATATCGATAATGATGAACTCCTTACTTTTTTCAAAAGTCAAGCATTACATCAGGATTCAGCTTTTGCTTCTTTTAATGTTCATGAACTTTCACTTTCTGAAAAGTTCAAGAGCTCATTACAATCCCATGGTATTGGTTTCTTTGTTTGCCTTCCATTGATTAATGAATTTGGCGTAGCCAAAGGCTGCTTGGTACTAGTAGGAAGTGACCCTATTTCCCTTAATGAGAAAGCCAAAACAGGACTAGAATTATTGGTGAGTGAGGCAGTGATCATTATCCAAGAGCGACAGTTGATTGCTGAATTCAGTACTGTGGAGAAATTGTTTAACCTATCTAATGATTTGATTTGTGTAGCAAACACAGATGGTTATTTCAAGAAAATTAATCCTTCATTTACTCATTTATTGGGTTGGGATGATGAAGTCTTATTAAAAAGATCTTTTTTCGAATTGATTCATCCCAAAGACATTAAAAAGTCAATTAGAAAGTTTTCGAAATTGACTAAAGGGGATTCTTCAGTAGAATTTTCAAATAGGTTTTTATGCAAAGACGGGACTTACAAGGTTTTATCTTGGATGTCTACTCCAGATCCTAAGACAGGAAACATTTATAGTATTGGTAGGGATGTCACTGATTCTCAAGCAAAGGAACAGCAATTAGCTCATAGCGAGGCAAGGCTACGGGTATTTTTTGAAAACTCTCAAGGCTTGATGTGTACACATGATTTGAAAGGTGTTTTTCTCTCAGTAAATGAGGCTGGAGCAAGGAAAATAGGATATAGTGCGAGCGAGATTATCGGAAAAAGCTTGTATGATATTGTACCAGAAAATCGTCATGAATTAATAAATCAATACTTATTAACTGTTCAAAAGGAGGGCAAAGCCTCTGGACAAATGATCACCCATGATAAAGAGGGGTCTCAGCTGATTTGGATGTTCAATAACGTCATTGAGAAGGATCCTTTTGGAGCTGGAGTGTATGTGATAGGGAATGCTATTGATATTACTAAACGTGTTCAATTGGAGGCAGATTTAACGCGAACTAGAGAACTTTTAGAAGAGACAGGTAAAGTAGCGAGAGTCGGTGGATGGAACGTTGACCTAATTACTCAGGAAGTTTACTGGAGTCCAATGACCAAGATTATCCATGAAGTTCCTTTCGATTTTGTCCCTGACATTTCTACTGGGATTAATTTTTATAAAGAGGGAGAAAGCCGTAATACGATTACCAATGCGCTTCAACACGGCATAGAGACAGGGGAAGGATGGGATGAGGACTTGCAGCTTATTACAGCCAAAGGGAATGAAATTTGGGTCCGGGCAATTGGCCAAATGGAATTTATTGATGAAAAATGTGTAAGAGTTTTCGGGACGTTTCAGGATATAGATGAAAGTAAAAGGGCCCAATTAGACTTAGAGCATACCAGAAAGGTGCTAGATGATGTATTTGAGGCATCTTCTGAAGTGAGTATAATCGCAACTGACAAAACTGGATATATTTCTGTTTTTAATTCAGGGGCGGAGAAAATGCTTGGCTATACTGCTGAAGAAATGATTGGTAAACACCGGCCTAGTTTCTTTCATGACCCGATTGAATTAGAAGAGCATATTTTGGCTTTGAGACAGGAATTTGGAAATGATATAGATGAAAAGGAAGTGTTTCATGCGAAGGCTGATAGGCTGGGAAAAGAACAACGTGATTGGACCTATATTTCTAAATCTGGCGATAGAAGAACAGTTTCCTTGGTAATCACGCCGATCAAAGGAGTTGATCATGTGACTATAGGATATTTAGGCTTTGCAACAGATATCACTGATATGCGAAGAATGGAACTGGATCTGATCAGCGAGAAGAGTCGCCTTTCGGCATTTGTGCAGCATACTCCAGCAGCTGTAGCAATGTTTGATACCAATATGAAATATATTGCTGTCAGCAATCGCTATATAGAGGATTATCGCTTGCAAGATCAGCAGATTATCGGTGAATCTCATTATGATATTTTTTCATTTGTAGATCAAGAAAGAAAGGAAAGGCATCAGCGTATTTTAAAAGGCGCAGTTGAAAAAAAGGAAGAGGATCTGATAAATCTATCCGGATATTCAGAAGAACAATACGTCACCTGGGAATTAAGGCCATGGTATCTCAATGATAGCGAAATCGGAGGCGTAATGCTTTTTACCAAAAACATTACGAATAGTATTAAGCAGCGCCAAGAGTTGAAAAAGGCAAAAATACAGGCTGAGGAAGCCAGTGTTGCCAAATCAGAATTTCTTGCAAATATGAGCCACGAAATTCGTACGCCTCTAAATGGTGTGATCGGCTTTACAGATTTAGTATTAAAAACAAATCTCAACGAAACTCAGCATCAATACCTATCCATAGTGAACCAATCAGGAAATGCATTGCTGAGTATCATAAATGACATTCTCGATTTTTCAAAAATTGAGGCTGGACGTCTGGAATTAGATGTGGATAAATGCGATCTGTACGAGATGTGCTCCCAGGCCACGGATATTATTACCTATCAAATCCAAAGTAAGGGTCTGGAAATGCTGCTGAATATTTCCAACGACTTGCCAAGGTTTGTCTTTGGCGATTCGGTTCGTTTGAAACAAATACTGGTGAACCTCCTGGGAAATGCATCCAAATTCACCGAAAAGGGTGAAATAGAACTGAAAGTAGAGAGCTTAGGAGCTAAGGGAGATTTGCATAAAATCCGCTTTTCAGTTAGAGATACGGGGATTGGAATCAAGGCAGAGAAGCAATCAAAAATTTTCGAGGCATTCTCGCAGGAGGATAGCTCCACTACCAAAAAATATGGAGGAACGGGACTGGGACTGACGATATCAAATAGTTTACTCAGATTAATGGACAGTAAACTTGATTTGGAAAGCAAGCTAGGTGAAGGGAGTACATTTTACTTTGATGTTGAACTGAAAACTGAGGAAGGAGATGCAATTGCTTGGTTTGATGTAGAAAAAATAAAGAATGTACTGATCGTTGATGATAACGAAAATAATAGGCTGATAGTCAAGCAAATGTTGCTTTTGAAGAATATTAAATCTAAGGAAGCAGCACATGGGTTCGAGGCTTTACAGATTCTTGCCTCAGGTGAGGAGTTTGATGTGATTCTTATGGATTATCACATGCCTTTTATGGATGGACTGGAGACAATCCGTAAAATCAGGGAAGGTTTTCCATCTTGGAGTGGACATGAGCCGATCATGTTACTTCATAGTTCGTCAGATGATCAGAGAATTATAGATAGCAGTAGAGAGCTTCATATTCACCATCGTTTGATCAAACCCTTGAAGATTAATGATTTCTATCAGGCATTATCCAGACTTTATACGGTAGAGTCATTTAAGGAATCGCGCCCAATGGCGATTGCGCAAAGTTCTGAGGAACAATTTACGGTGCTGGTAGCGGAAGATAATCTGGTGAACATGCTACTGGCAAAAACGATTATAAACAAAATCGCTCCGAATTCCATATTGGTGCAAGTGAGTAATGGTCTTGAAGCTGTAGAGTATTGTCAAAAACAGTTGCCGGATATAATCCTCATGGATGTACAGATGCCTGTAATGAATGGATATGAGGCTACCAAAAACATTAGGCTGTTGGAGAAGGATAGGCATGTCCCTATTATTGCTTTTACTGCGGGTAATGTAAAGGGTGAACGTGATAAATGTCTGGCAGCTGGAATGGACGATTTCGTGGTCAAACCTGTGGTAGAGGAAACTGTTGCTATGGTTCTGAATAAATGGCTTGATTCACAATCGGATATTATGCTGTCTCAGGATAATAACAATGGTCAGGAGGATATTCGCTATAATCCGGAAAAGTTGAAGAGCTACACTGACAATGACCCTCAGATTTTAGAGAATATTATAGAAATCTTGAAGCTGGAGTTAACTGGGTCTTTGGAGTCTCTGAATGACTTACTTAAAAAGGAAGACCTAAACCTGATAAATGAGGCAGGGCACAAGCTTTATGGGACGGCTGTTTCTGCTGGAATGCCTAAGCTTGCAAAAATGGCAAGTTCACTGGAGCATTTAGAGGAATTTGAGTCAGAATCTGTAAAGCGGAGATTTAAAGAGATAGAGTCAGAGATAGGTTATTTGATGGGAATCATTAAAAAAGAGGAGGTGTAAAATTGATTAATAGCTGTGATGAATCGTCATAAACTGGAAATGATTCAAAATTTATCAAAAAATATCTCCTTGAAATTGAAGTTAATACGAATTATTAAAGCAAATTATTAAATCTACTTTTGCATTAACAAATCTAAAACATACCTTTGCATCACTCAAAAACAGGGTAGTTGACGAGAAATCTAAAACGATCTTTTTTTGAAGCAAACGGAGTGGTAGTTCAGCTGGTTAGAATGCCTGCCTGTCACGCAGGAGGTCGCGGGTTCGAGTCCCGTCCATTCCGCTTAAAATTGATGAAAAAGATCATTGATTTAAAACAATTAGATTAAAGCTTAAAACCATTGGAGTGGTAGTTCAGCTGGTTAGAATGCCTGCCTGTCACGCAGGAGGTCGCGGGTTCGAGTCCCGTCCATTCCGCTTAAAGTCCCGAAGAAATTCGGGACTTTTTTGTTTTAGCCCTTTTGCATTTTATCTCATTGAATTATCGAGGGACATCATTAAAAATTTTAATTCCCAAGGGTATATGCTTATCTTTGTTTTTCCCAAAAATCACCAAAATGGTATTAGAATTCGAAAAACCTATAGCTGATTTAGAGCAAAAACTTCAGGAAATGAAGGAGTTGGCTACCGGCAGAAATATTGATTTAAGTTCAGATATTGAATCTCTTGAAGAAAAAATTCTTGCTTTGAAAAAAGAAACCTTTCAAAATCTGACCCGCTGGCAGCGAGTTCAGCTTTCCAGACATGCTGAAAGACCCTATGCATTGGATTATATCTATGAGATGACCAATGATTTTATAGAACTTCATGGAGATAGAAATGTAGCCGATGACAAAGCTATGGTTGGAGGTCTTGGCGATTTGGATGGCCGATCTGTCATGTTCGTGGGGCAGCAAAAAGGTAGAAATACCAAGCAGCGCCAAATGAGAAACTTTGGGATGGCAAATCCTGAAGGTTACAGAAAGGCACTTCGCCTGATGAAAATGGCAGAGAAATTTGGTAAGCCAATTGTTACTTTGATCGATACTCCTGGTGCATTTCCAGGTTTGGAAGCTGAAGAAAGAGGCCAAGGTGAAGCAATAGCCAGAAATATCAAGGAGATGTTTATGCTAAAAGTACCTGTGATCTGCATCATCATTGGTGAAGGTGCTTCAGGTGGTGCTTTAGGTATTGCAATTGGAGATCGTGTTATGATGCTAGAGAACTCTTGGTATTCTGTAATTTCTCCGGAAAACTGTTCCACTATTCTTTGGAGAAGTTGGGATTACAAGGAGCAAGCTGCAGAGTCTCTCAAACTGACAGCACTTGACATGCAAGGCAATGGCTTAGTGGATGGGATAATTCCAGAGCCTTTAGGCGGAGCCCATAAGAACATGAAGAAAATGGCTATCACCCTTAAAGAAGCCATTCTTCAAGCCTTGAAGGAACTGGATAAGATCAAGCCTGAGAAAAGAATAGAACAGCGCATCGACAAGTTTTGCTCGATGGGTGTAGTTGTTGAGTAAAATATTTAAAGCCCGGATTTCTTACAAAGTCCGGGATTTTTCTTTCATATCATGGAATTACACGTAGTCAATACCGGATTTTTCAAATTGGACGGAGGAGCCATGTTTGGCGTCGTTCCAAAAACACTTTGGTCGCGCACAAATCAGGCTGACGAAAATAACCTTTGTACCTGGGCTATGAGATCGCTTCTTGTGGTTGATGGCAATAGAATCGTCTTAATTGATAATGGGATAGGTGATAAGCAGGATGCGAAATTTTTCTCCCATTACTATTTACATGGTGATGATTCCCTGGAAAAAAGTCTACGAAAACTCGGTGTAAGTCCTCAGCAGATAACAGATAATTTTCTCACCCATTTGCATTTTGATCACTGTGGAGGCGGAGTAAAATATGGGTCTCATGGACAGTATGAAATGACTTTCCCCAGAGCTACCTATTGGTCCAACAAGGATCATTGGCAGTGGGCAACAGTTCCTAATCCTCGCGAAAAAGCCTCTTTTCTAGAAGAGAATATACTTCCAATGCAGGAAATGGGTCAATTAGACTTCGTTGACATGGAGAGGAAATCATTTCTTCCGGGATTTGATTTTATTACTGCTGATGGACACACAGATAAGCAGATGCTTCCAAAAATCCAGTACAAGGGAAAAACGGTCGTTTTTGTGGCCGATTTGCTTCCTTCAGTAGGTCATATTCCTCTGCCATATGTGATGGGCTATGATACAAGGCCGCTTCTGACTATGGACGAAAAAGCCAAGTTTTTGGAAGAAGCAGCAAGAGAAGAGTATGTTTTATTTATGGAACATGATGCAGTTAACGAATGCTGTACAGTTAAAATGACAGAAAAAGGAGTTCGGTTAGATCAAACATTCCGATTTGATGAAATCTAAAATGAAAATCGGGTTAGCTCTCTCCGGAGGAGGAGTACGTGGGATTGCGCATTTGGGAGTGTTGAAAGCACTCACTGATGCTGGTATCATTCCTACAAAAGTATCTGGAACTTCAGCTGGAGCAATCGTTGGAGCGATGTTTTGTCAAGGTTATAAGCCTGAAGAAATTCTAAAAATTATTGTAGAGACTAATTATTTTAAGTTTTTGCGCCCGGCAATTTCTTTAACTGGCTTTTTGAAAATGGATTCCGTGGGTAGCTTATTCAAACTCTACCTTAATCACGATGATTTTTCGGAGTTGCAGATTCCGTTGACTGTAGCAGCTACAGATATCAAAAAGGGTAAGGTCCGATATTATTCAGAAGGTGAGTTGATTCGGCCAATCATGGCTTCTTCTTGTATTCCGGGAATGTTTGATCCTATTGTGATAGGCAATCGATACCTTGTGGATGGCGGGGTCTTGAATAATCTTCCAGTGGAGCCCTTGGATGGGACTTGCGATATTGTGATTGGAGTTAATTGTAATCAACTTCCCGAAGAGGCTAATATCAGTAATATGAAAAAACTGATCGAGCGCTCTGTGATTATGGCGATGAATTATAATGTGTATAGCCGAAAAGCTAAGTGTGATTATTTTATTGAACCACCTGAGTTGGGTAAATATGGGGTTTTTGATATCAAAAAGGCGCCTGAATTATTTAGTGTGGGATACGATCACACCATAAAATATATCGAGGAAAATCCTTCAATTTTAGAATTAGCTATTCAACCCAATAAATCTATAAAAGCATGATGAAGTTTCTGTCGCGTATTGTGTTTTGGCTTTCGGGTTGGTCCCTAAATGATAATTGGCCAGAAGGTCTTAAGAAGGCTGTACTTATAGCTATTCCTCATACTTCCAATTGGGATATTTTGTATGCCCGTGCAGCTTTTTTCTTGATGGATATCCCTGTTCGTTTTACGATCAAAAAAGAAGTGATGGTAGGCCCACTGGGTTGGTTGCTAAGTGGGCTAGGGGCAATAGCTATAGATAGAAAGCGTGTGCCTGGAGGTAGAAAACAGACTTATACTGAATCCATGGTATCCATGCTCAGCGAGCGTGATGAGCTCGTAATTATGGTTACTCCTGAGGGCACTAGAAGTCAGGTAAAAAAATGGAAATCAGGTTTTTACCATATTGCACTTGGAGCAAATGTTCCAGTGGTGGTTGGGTATTTGGATTATAAGAAAAAAGAAGCTGGAATTGGGCCAGTGATTTACCCAGATGGAAATATGGATGCTCAGATTGAGGAACTGAAAGTTTTTGGAAGAACTGTGACTGGAAGACATCCAGAGAAGGGGATTCTTTGAAGTCTAAAGTCTAAGGTCTAAATTCTGAAATCAGTTTTAACTTTTTGTAACATCTCAGGTTCAGCATATTTGGAAGTTATCAATTACCTTTTAGTGCAATAAATTTTTAATTGAACTTCAAAAGGATATGCTATGAGATTGTGTACCGGGATTTTACTATTATTACTTGCCAGTTCCTGTGCTTCATCAGAAGAGGTAAAATTGACCGTATCAGATCAGATAAAAGTGTCTTTGGATACTGTCATGATAGATGCTGGGCAGGAGTTTCTTTATTTACAGGATCAGTTGTATTCCTCCAGTTTGTCCGATGACAAAAGCTACCTCCTCAATTTCAATAGAAAGAATAATTCGGCTGAGAAAATTGATCTAAATAATCTCAAATTGGAGAAAAAGATCCAATATGAAAAAGAAGGTCCTAATGGAATAGGCGATTATCCTCAATTATCAATTTTGCCAAACCAAAACCTGCTTTTCTGGCACTACCAATTCTACAAAATTTTTGATCAGAATGGCGAGCTAGTTAGAGATTTGGAATTGGAAAAAATAGTTGAAGAGTACCTCGGTGTTAATGAGTATTTTGCTCGATCCCTAGAACAGGATGAAAGCAATCCTGAACGATATATAGCCTTAGTCACTCATTGGGAAACTAATACGGACTTTATACTTGATATTGACTTGAAGGATCGCGCCTACAAAAAGGTTGAGCTCCCTGATTGGGTTAAAAATTCTGAGCGGTATATTAAGATTCTTTACAATGGAAATGATGCAGGAGGGTACGGAACTGGGGCTTATCCATTACAGGCAAATGGGAACTTTTTGTTCAGTTCGAATGCATTCAACGAAGTTCAAATGTTTGATTTCAAAAGTGATAGTGTTAGCGTAAAAAAATGGGATACTCCCTTGCTGGGTTATGAGAAAGAATACGTACCACCCAAGACTGTGGAATATACCTCAGGAGGCATAAAAGATGTTGAACGGAAGATTGGCGAGGAAATTTCTTATGGAAGCTTTGTTTGGGATGAGAAAAACCAACGCTATTTCAGATTTTCAGATAAGAAGCATTATAGTGAAGAACTCAATGAATATGATAGCTATGTCACGACTAGTGCTGAGGTTTTTCTTAGCATCTTTGACAAAGATTTCAATTTAACAGCCGAAGCCCAGATCTCAGAATTGACTCAAACTCCCAATGTTCATTTTGCCAAAGATGGCAACATCTGGATTTTTGAAAACATAGATGATGAGATGGCTTTTGTTGTGGTTGATGTGGAAGTGGATTAGGGTTTCAAAATTGAAATTACTTTTCTTTCTCAAAATCCAAGCTCACCGAATTAATACAATACCTGATTCCTCCTTGATCTGACGGTCCATCCGGAAATCTATGTCCTAAGTGCGAACCGCAATTGGCGCAAAGAATCTCTTCGCGGATCATGCCATGAGTATAATCCATGTGCACATCTATTGCTTCTGGTTTCACCGGTTTGGTAAAACTCGGCCATCCGCAACCGCTGTCATATTTATTGGAAGAGTGAAAAATCTCATTTCCGCAGGCTTTGCACTCGTAAATGCCCGTTTCCTTATTCAGGTAATATTCCCCCGTGAATGCTCTTTCTGTTCCTTTTTCTCTCAAAACTCTATAGGAATCAGCATCTAAGTTCTTACGATACTCCTCTTCTGATTTTTGTCCTGGGTAGCTTTTGTTTTCTTGATTCTTCATACTTATGTCATTTAGTAGTTGTAACTCTTTGAGCGAATAAGAAGTTTCTGACTTAAAAAAATGGTGGAACATTATCGTGGAAATACCTGGTCTATGGCCCTCAAAATCATTTCACATGCTTCATGTATTTGATCTTTGGTTATAGTCAAAGGAGGTGCGATTCGCATGGAATCGTCACAAAATAAAAACCAATCGGTGATTACTCCCATTTCAATCGCTGTATCGATAATTGGTTTCAACACATCAAAAGACTCAAACTCTACAGCCATCAGTAAACCTTTATTTCTGATGCCTTTGATTTTTGGATGAACCAAAAGGGACTTGATCAGATTTGCCTTTGCTTCCACTTGCTCTATCAGTTTTTCCTCTAAAAGAATCTTGATAGTTGCCAAAGAAGCTACAGCACTCACTGGATGTCCTCCAAACGTAGTGATATGCCCTAGAATTGGGTTGTTTTTGAAAACTCCCATTACTTCTTTATTGGCGATAAATGCCCCAATCGGCATACCTCCGCCCATTCCTTTGGCGCAAACAACGATATCAGGAACGAACCCAAAGTGCTCGAACGCCCAGAATTTACCTGTTCTTCCGAATCCACACTGCACCTCATCCAAAATCAACAAAGTGCCTGTTTCATCACAGCGCTTTCTCAGCGCATGAAAATATTCTTTATCCCCAACCCTGATTCCAGCTTCTCCTTGTACAGTTTCAATTAAAACTGCTGCAGTATCAGAATTGATATTTTCTAAATCCGATATTTTTCCATGGTTGATATGGCTAATACCTGGAAGAAGTGGACGGTAGGCTTGCTTGAAAATCTCGTTTCCACCCACACTCAAAGCGCCATGAGAACTCCCATGATAGGCATTTACGCAGGAAATCAAATTTGGCTTTCCCGTGTATCGCTTTGCCAGTTTCAATGCGCCTTCTATTGCCTCGCTTCCACTATTTACCAGATAGACATTATCTAAATGCTCAGGTAACGTATCACAAAGTGCCTTGGCCAATTCGGACTGTGGGCTTTGCACATACTCTCCATAGACCATTAGGTGTAGGTATTTATCCAGTTGACCTTGGATTGCTTCCAGCACTTTTGGGTGCCTGTGGCCCACGTTACTAACTCCAATACCCGAAATGAGATCTATATATTTTTCTCCCTTGGGTCCAAAAAGATAGATTCCCTCTGCCTTTTCCACTTCTATCATCAAAGGGAAATCTGTTGTTTGTGCTAAATGCTGAAGGAAAAGCTGACGGTTATTCATTACTGAGGTTTGTTTCAAAAGCTTGAGAACCTGAAGAAGATTCCGAGCGGTAATTTTTTATTTTGATTGTCTTGGAGATAGAGTTCTCCATGTTCGGCGTTCTGCACATTCTTGAACGTAGTATTGATCAAATTGGCAGCGATGAGTGATGAGAAGCTCAGGGAGTACATGTTGAGTAGGAGGAAGTGATCTTTTGGGTCGAGGATCTCTGCACATACTTTTAGCATTTCATTGATCTGCTCTTCCAGCACCCACTTTTCTCCATCCGGACCACGGCCATAGGCAGGCGGGTCCAGGATTATTCCATTGTATTTATTGCCTCGTCGAGCTTCCCGCTTGATGAATTTCATTGCATCATCCACCATCCAGCGTATGTCGGATTGCCCGGAAGACTCCATGTTGTGTCTAGACCAGGTCACAACCTGCTTCACAGAATCCAAGTGCGTGACGTCAGCACCTGCTGCCTTTGCAGCCACACTTGCTGCACCAGTATAGGCGAAAAGGTTGAGGACTTTAGGCTTTGATATTGGAGAACGTTTAATGGTTTTGTATAGGTAATCCCAGTTGACAGCTTGCTCAGGGAAAAGGCCGATATGCTTGAAGGAAGTTTGAGCAAGATTAAGCTTTAGGCTCAAACCATCAGGGTTGTCATATTCAATTGCCCAGTTATGAGGCATTTTTTTCAATTGCTCCCAATTTCCTTTTTCAGGATTGCTTTTTTCTTTTGCAAAATGCGCATGAGCTAGATTTCTCCATTCACTTTCTGGAAGGGTTTTGTCCCATATTGCCTGCGGTTCTGGTCTGCTGAGGATAAACTCTCCAAAGCGCTCTAATTTTTCAAATCCTCCTGTGTCAATAAGTTCGTAATCTTTCCAAGGGCCAGGACAAAGTGATAGTATGGATTCGCTCATAAGGTGTGTTATTATCGGAAGGCAAAAATAAGAAATTAATTGGAGGCAAGGTCAGAGGAGGCTTTTTACCTAGGGTTTAATAGATTCGAGATAATGAAATTGTTGTTTTAGAGATTTCAATTAGGCAGAATAGGATTAATTCATCATTCGGGCAGGGTCCTATTCGGTGATGATTCAAATTAAGTGGATTGGTTTTCAGGACTCTAATCACCACAGTCTTTACCTATCGTAAGGTTAAACCTGATTTTTTGTACTTTTAGCTTTATTTAGAAAAGAAGATAGAACAAGTTTACCTCTATTTCATCGCCCAATCAGTAATCTGAGCTCTAAGATGTCCAAGAAATTTATTGACATAGAAAAATCTATTGCTTCCAAAAACCCTGCGCTTTTGAAGTGGATGCCGGGCTTTTTGCTTAGGTATATCAAGCGGGTAACGCATGAAGATTGGATGAATGATGTACTGGATAAGGTAGATCATCTCCATGGACTTGACTTTGGAAACGGGATAATAAAGGAACTGAACATTGAAGTTGAGTTGGTTGGAGCAGAGAATATTCCAAAGTCCGGCGGGATTATAATTGCAGCAAACCATCCTCTAGGCGGAATTGATGGAATAACGCTGATGAAGGCAATTGGACAAGTGAGACCGGATATGAGGTTTCTTGTCAATGACTTGTTGATGGCTCTTAAAAATTTTGATCCCTTATTTATACCAATCAACAAGCATGGTAAGAATTCCGGAGATACCTTAGCGGCAATAGAAGCCGCTTACTCAGGTGGTTATGCTGTCTTAATCTTTCCTGCGGGACTAGTTTCAAGGAAAGATGAAACTGGAATACGGGATTTGCAGTGGAAAAAGAGCTTTATTTCTAAAGCGAAGAAATACAAAAAAGATGTACTACCTTGTTTTATTGGAGGTAAAAATTCCAAATTTTTCTACAATTTGGCTTATTGGAGAAAGAGGTTAGGTATAAAAGCTAATATTGAAATGTTGTACCTGGCTGATGAGTTGTATAAGCAGCAAGGGAAAAAAGTGGTGATCACCGTAGGTAAACAAATTTCCTATCAGACCTTTGACTCCTCCAAAACGGATGCACAATGGGCCGAAAAAGTGAAGGATTTGGTTTACGAACTTGGTAAAAAGAATGAATAAAGAAGCAGAAATAATTCCGGCAATTGACAAAGAGCTTTTAAAGTCTGAGTTGACTCCGGATCGATTTTTACGATATACTAATAATGGGGATAACCTGGTTTACCTAGTTAATTTTCATAATTCTCCGAATGTAGTTCGAGAAATAGGCAGATTGCGAGAATTGACTTTTAGAGCTGCAGGAGGAGGGACTGGCTTGGAGTTGGATCTTGATGAAAATGATATTTGTCAAAATTGCTACGAGCAGTTGGTCACTTGGAATCCTGAAGATGAAGAAATCGTAGCTGGATACAGATTGATTAATTGTAAAAACTCAATCAATGGGGACGGAAGTATCAATCTTTCCACCACCCATTTATTTGATTTCACTGAGCGCTTTATTCAGGATTATATTCCATACACTATCGAGCTTGGAAGATCCTTTGTGCAGCCAAAATATCAGCCGGCCCTCGATAATAGGAAAGGCATTTTCAGCCTTGACAACCTTTGGGATGGATTGGGAGCTGTGGTTTTGTTGAACCCAGAGGTGAAGTATCTTTTCGGAAAGGTAACGATGTACCCACACTTTAGTCGTGAAGCGCGAGACTTATTGCTGATGTTTATGAATTTCTATTTTCCTGATAAAGATGGATTGGTGAAGCCAAAAGATAAATTGAGGCTAGGCTATGAAACAGATCTTCCCAAAGCAGGAAACCCGTTTGAAGGATTGGGATATAAGGAAGGATATAAGTTGCTGAATGGCAGGATTCGGACCTATGGAGAGAATATTCCTCCGCTAATCAACACCTATATGAATCTTTCACCGACTATGATGACTTTTGGTACTGCGCTGAATGATGAATTTGGTGAAGTGGAAGAAACCGGGATATTGATTACACTTGATGATATCTACGAGACCAAAAAACATAGGCATATGGATACTTTCGAGCGAGATAGAATCTTTGGAAGCCGGTAAGATGGAAAAATTAACATTGATCGTAGGAGCTACAACAAACAAATCTAGATTTGCTTATTTTGCTGCAGATAGATTGGCTAATAATGGCATTCCCTTTTTGCCGATTGGTATTAAATCAGGAGAAGTTTTTGGCCAAAAAATTCTAGATCTTAGAAGTAAGCCAGATTTACACAATATACATACAATCACGCTCTACATAGGTCCTGCACATCAGAAAGAGTGGATTGATTATTTGATTAGTCTGCAGCCGAAAAGAATCATCTTCAATCCAGGAACCGAAAATCCTATATTTTTTCAGAAAGCTAAAGCTGCAGGAATTGAAGTTTTACCGGCTTGTACTTTAGTTATGTTGAATACAAATCAATACTAAAATCCTTGTGAACCAGCCTGTTGACTGCTTGGTTTTGAAATCCTTTTTTGTGCTACTGATCCTCGGGAAAAGCTGTGTAAAGTCACATTTTTTACCTAACTTGCCGTATCTTAAAAAGAACATAAAATCACCTTTTTAGCCCCAGTTTGAGGGTTTTCTCCAAAACATATGAGTGAAGAAAAAGCGAAGAATCTAGGCGAATACGGTGCCGGAAATATTCAGGTATTAGAAGGCCTCGAAGCGGTTCGTAAGAGACCTGCTATGTATATCGGTGATGTTGGGGTCAAAGGGCTCCATCACCTAATTTGGGAAGTTGTAGATAACTCTATCGATGAGGCACTTGCTGGACATTGTGATACTATTAAAGTTACCGTCAATGTAGATAATTCAATTACTGTTGAAGATAACGGTCGTGGAATTCCTACCGACATGCACGAAAAGGAGAAAAAGTCTGCGCTAGAAGTGGTGTTGACGGTACTTCATGCGGGTGGTAAATTTGATAAAGATACATACAAGGTTTCCGGAGGTTTGCACGGAGTGGGTGTGTCTTGTGTGAATGCACTTTCTACAGATCTGAAAGCCACCGTGTACCGTAACGGTGTGATCACCGAGCAGGAATTTAAAATTGGTGTTCCTCAGTATCCTGCAAAGCAAGTTGGAACTACAGATAAAAGAGGAACTACTATCCACTTTAAGCCAGATGCAAGCATTTTTGCGATAACAGAATTCAAGTATGAGACCATTGCGAATAGACTTCGTGAAATGTCATTTTTGAACGCTGGTATCAGAATTTTCTTAACTGATCTTCGTGAAACTGAAGATGATGGGTCTGTAAAATCTGATGAGTTCTACTCAGAAGGTGGCTTGGTCGAATTTGTTCAGTACTTGGACGTGAGCCGTGAGAAAATCATCGACACTCCAATTTCAATAGACACAGAAAAAAATGGAGTGCCTGTTCAGGTAGCCATGAATTACAATAGTTCTTATTCAGAGAACGTGGTGTCTTATGTGAACACCATCAATACCTACGAAGGAGGTAGCCACGTTTCCGGTTTTAGAAGAGCATTGACTAGAACGCTAAAATCTTATGCTGATAAGTCCGGTATGCTGGAAAAGCTAAAGATGGAAGTTTCCGGAGATGATTTCCGTGAAGGTCTTACAGCAGTAATTTCTGTGAAAGTGGCTGAACCTCAGTTTGAAGGACAGACCAAAACCAAATTGGGTAACTCTGATGTAGTTGGTGCTGTGGATTCTGCTGTTTCTGAAGCGTTACAATTTTGGTTAGAGGAGCATCCAAAAGAGGCTAAGATTATCGTTGGTAAAGTGATATTAGCTGCACAAGCCAGACACGCCGCTAGAAAAGCGCGTGAAATGGTGCAGCGTAAAAATGTGCTTGGAGGCGGTGGTCTTCCAGGTAAGCTTGCCGATTGTGCAAATAGCGATCCTACGGTATGTGAATTATACCTAGTCGAAGGGGACTCGGCAGGTGGTTCTGCTAAGCAAGGCCGAGATCGAGATTTCCAGGCTATTTTGCCTTTGAAAGGAAAGATTCTAAACGTAGAAAAAGCGCATGAACATAAAATCTACGATAACGAAGAAATAAAAAACATTCTGACTGCGCTTGGGGTTAAATTTGGGACTGTGAATGATGATAAAGAATTAGATCTTACTGGTCTAAGATATCACAAAATCATCATCATGACGGATGCTGATATTGATGGTTCCCACATTAGAACCTTGATACTTACTTTGTTCTTTAGATACATGAGAACATTGATCGAAAACGGGTACGTATATATCGCCTTACCTCCTTTATATTTATTGAAAAGAGGAAAAGACGAGAGGTACTGCTGGACTGAGGAGGAACGAAAAATTCTTACCGCAGAAATGGCAAAGGACGGTAAAGAAGATAGCGTAGGTATTCAGCGATACAAAGGTCTTGGTGAAATGAACCCTGAGCAACTTTGGACTACAACAATGGATCCAAATGTTCGAACGATTAAACAGGTTAATATTGAATCAGCCGCCGAAGCAGATCATCTCTTCAGTGTGCTAATGGGAGATGAAGTTGCCCCGCGTAGAGATTTTATCGAGAAAAATGCGAAATACGCAAAAATCGATACCTAATCATTCAAAGGGGCTTTTCAGCCCCTTTTTTTAATTCTTAACACAATTATAAACCCAAATTAAGCAAGCATAACTTAACTTGCTTCTAACTATTAACTTTAAAAGTGATGAAATTGGAAGTTGTTGAAAAATACGATTCGATTATACAACATAGTGATCTTGTAAGTAGAGATTTGAGTTGGTTAAGATTCAACGAACGTGTGTTGGATCAGTCCAAAAAATCCCACCGTAGTGTTTTTGAAAAGCTTAAGTTCCTTGCTATTACAGCCTCCAATCTGGACGAGTTTTTCATGATTCGTGTAGGATCACTTTATAACTACCTAGATTACGATAAGGAAAGAGTTGATTACTCTGGCTTGAGGGAAGAGCCCTTCAAGGCTAAATTGATGAACGATAGTCATATTTTTCATGATGCTCAGCATGAACATTTCACTCAGACGATAATGCCTGAGCTTCAGGAACAGGGGGTGGTTCTGTGCAATACCTCAAAGCTTACTGATAAAGAACAGGAAAAAGTACAGGATTACTTTTTAAAAGCTATTTATCCCATGCTTACACCGATGGTTTATGATGGCTATCGTACATTCCCAATTTTGATGAATAAACTCTTGGTTTTTGGTGTAGTAACCACAAGTCCAGGAGATCGACAGGATATGCGCAAGATGAGTTTTGTGCAGATTCCAGCAAATATTCCAAGGTTCTTCGAAATCGAGCGAGAAGACTCTTTACTCCTAATTCCTATTGAAGAAGTAATCAGGGAGAACATTGTTTCACTTTTCAGAAATGTGGAAATCGAAGGGATCAGCCTTTTCCGAATTACCAGAAATGGCGACTTTACCTTGGAAGAAAGTGAAGATATGGACGCGAACTTCTTGGAAGAAGTAAAGCGAAAGTTGATGGAAAGAAAGAGTGGGAGGGTGGTAAAAATAGAAATTGAAGAAGGTTACAGCAAGTGGATGATGAATTCACTTTTGGAAAGATGGAATCTCAAAATGGACTCTGTGTTTCTGATCAAAAGAGAAAGCCTCCTAGATTTTACAGGTCTTTGGCAGATCGTGGGAAATAAAAAATTCCGTGAGCGTTTACCTCATATCCCTGATCCAGTAAAGCCACTTTCCTACCAGGATGAAGGTGTTGCAGATATTTTTGATGTGCTGAAGGAGAAGGATATTCTACTTCATCATCCATATAATAACATCGATTCTATTTTAGATTTGATAGAAAAAGCATCTGAAGATCCTGATGTAATGGCTATTAAGATGACAATTTATCGTCTTGCGAAGGAAAGCCGGATTACTAAAGCATTGCTAAAAGCTGCTGAAAATGGGAAACACGTTTCGGTGCTTTTTGAGGTCAAAGCTAGATTTGATGAGGAAAATAATATTCGTGAAGCGAAGAAACTTCAGAAGGCAGGTTGCTTTGTGATTTATGGGATTTCTCATCTGAAAACTCATACCAAACTTCTACTGATCGTGAAGCGGGATGGGGGTGAGATTACCCGCTATGTACACTTAGGATCGGGTAATTACAATGAAGACACAGCAAGGCTTTACACTGATATTGGCTTGATGACTACCAATGAAACTTTGGCAAATGATGTTTCGGAATTTTTCAACGTAATCACCGGGCACTCCATGCCTTCCCAATATCAAAATCTAATCACTGCACCTCGTGATATGAGGAATCAATTGATAGAGTACATCGAGAAAGAGGCTGAGAACGCAAGGAATGGATTGCCAAGTGGTGTTTTTATCAAGGTAAACTCTCTGGAGGATTCTGAGATGATTTATGCCTTGTATCGTGCATCGCAGTCAGGTGTTACAATTAAGTTGATTGTTCGAGGGATTTGTTGCATCAGACCAGGTAGAATTGGCTTGAGCGAAAATATCGAAGTACTTTCTATAGTTGGGGATTTTCTGGAGCACTCCAGAATTTATTATTTCCACAACAATGGAGACACAAGAACTTACGCTGGAAGTGCGGATATGATGGTTCGTAGTTTTGATAAAAGATTGGAAGCACTATTCAAAGTAGAGTCTCCTTTGCTCGAAAAGCAGTTGATGAATATTCTGGCTTACAATCTTAAGGACAATGTAAACGCTTATGTCATGCAAGAAGATGGTACGTATTTAGCGAAGCACCCGGTAGGAGACGAACCTGAATTTAATGTGCACCGAGAATTCTTTAATTTGGATGCAGATAACGTCTTTCAGGTGAAGCTTGTTGACTAAAAATCAAGTCTCTGTTTGGATAAACAGGAAAAAGCATTGAGTCTACACTCAATGCTTTTTTTGGTTTTAGCTGATTTGGGAAAAGCAGCTATCCTTTTCAAAGTACAAGACGGTTTAGGATTTATGCTTATTAAAAGGGGAAGAAATAAGGGATTCCAAATGTCGCAACGATCCAAAGGAGTAGATTGAGCGGAGTGCCCACTCTTATGTAATCACTGAATCTATAGTTTCCGGGCGTATAGATCATGGTATTGGTTTGGTAGCCCATAGGAGTCATGAAACTCAGACTGGCAGCGAATGTGACAGCCATCAGCATGGGTCTGGAATCTACATCCAAAGCGGTAGCAATACTGATCGCAATAGGCGCCAGCAAAGCAGCAGTTGCATTATTTGACATCACATTAGTCATCAGGAAAGTCAAGGCAAATAAAGCGCTCATGACCGCTCTTGGACCAAACTGTCCTACACTTTCCACTATTGATGTCCCAATAAGTTGAGACCCACCAGTTTTTTCTAGCGCTAAACCCATGGATAAAACCCCGGCAAGCATCAGGATTACCTTCCAGTCTATGGCTTTGTAAGCTTGTTCAGTGTTAATTGAACCTACCATGATCAAAGCAATCGCGCCTGCGACTGCCGTGACAACAATTGGGAACACCTCCATTGTAGCCAATCCTATGATCAGGGCAAGTATGACTAATGTTATTACAGTTTTTATCTTGTTGAAAGGAAGACTTTTTGATTCTGAAAGTAAAAGCAGATCATCACTCGTTTCTATACTTTTAATTGATTCCTCTGTTGCTCTCAAAAGCAAGATGTCTCCGGCGCGTAGGGCTGTTTTGGAAAGGAGTGAGTTGAGCATATCAGATCTATGCCTAATCCCTATGACTAGAACTTGATTGTAAATTTTCTTGAAATTTAGGCTTTTGATGCTTTCGCCTATCAAAAATGAATTAGGAATTACCAACGCTTCATAAAGTCGTTCTTCCTCATCGACTATGTCTTCTTCATTCCATTTTAAGTCAGCCTTTATTTCAATTCCCTTTCGGGTTTTTATTTTTTCAAGGGTCTCTTTATCACAATTGATGCGAATGATATCACCTTCCTGAATTGATGTGTTTGGATATACACGGACTTTTCTTCCATCTGATCGGATAATTTGAAGGGGTTTGACGGGAAGCTTTTCAAAAAGATTCTGCTTTAAAAGGGGCTCATTTAATTGCTCAAAATCATGAAGAATGATTAATTCGGAAAGGTAATTACCCAGCTGAATGCTATCCCCCAATTCGGATTTTGGTTTACGGTTAGGTGTGAGCCATCTTCCTATAGTCAGCATATAGACTAATCCTGTGGCAAAAAACACCAGCCCCATCAAACTCATTTCAAAAACACCAAAGGAAGGTAGACCTGCTTTTTCAACTATACCACTTACCAAAATATTAGTACTAGTACCCAGTAGTGTACAAATCCCTCCCATCAAGGCTCCAAATGAAAGCGGCATTAGAAGCTTAGAAGGAGCGATGTTGTCTGTCTTATGGAGTCTTATCACAGCAGGCATCAGCAAAGCAACCACCGCAGTGTCGCTAATAAATGCCGATAAAAAACCGGCAGACAACATTAAAGTGAATAAGAGATGAGTATGGCTTTTTCCAGCTTGGGAACTTAGTTTTTGAGTAAAACTATCCAATAAACCGGTATTGAAAATCGCTGCAGATACCACAAACATAGCAGCAACGGTGATCGTTGCTGGATTTGCAAATCCAGAAAGACCTTCTTCTACATTCAAAATTCCTGTCAGAAGAAAGGCTACCATTACGCCTATAGAGACGGTATCAATGGTAAACTTCTCGGTAAAAAATAAAATTATAGCGAGACCAATAATTGAAAAGACGAGTCCTATTTCAAAGGTCATTTATTACATTTTTAGATAGTTTCCTTTTTTGAGTTTTTGTCTGATTCGGAAGTAATTAACAATTCCAACTATAAGAATAACTAAGCTCAATCCAAATGCCAAATACCCCAGATCCCGTACATGGTTTAACTCCTTCACTTCAAAAAGAGCCGTACCTGAAACCAAGAAATACAAAGAAGTACGAATAAATGATAACAGGGTCCTATTATTAGCCAGGGTAGTGCGCTGTCGTGCCAAAAAATCCCGAATTATTAATTCTCTTTCCAAGTCATTTTCCATATTTGTATTCTATTTATTTTACAATGAAATAATTCAAACATTAGTACTTATGAAAAGAATTTCTACATTTTTCCTCATTATTTTATTCTGTGGGCAAGTTTTTGCACAGGAAGAAGCTGCGCTAATACCACAAGATACTAGCTATTGGCTTAAAGAAATAAGCGGTGGTTTGAATTTAAATCAGGCGGCATTTAGTGGAAACTGGCAAGGTGGTGGTGTCAATTCTGTAGCCCTGGGAATCTATTTGGTTGGCAGAGCAAACTATGCCAAGGAAAAGTGGTCATGGGACAATACCATGGATTTCATTTATGGTGTCGTGAAAAACAAAGGTGAAGATGGCCGTAAATCTAATGACCGAATATTCCTTGATTCTAAAGTGGGCTATAAAATCAATGATAAATGGAATTATTTCTTTGCTGTTAATTTCCTATCGCAATTTGCACCTGGCTACGAATTTCCAGAAGATCAAGAAAAAGTGCTGATTTCTAAGTTCGCAAATCCAGCCTATCTAACGACATCTCTTGGTATAGAATATAAACCAAATGATGAGTTTAGTTTAAGAATGTCTCCACTTTCTCCAAGATGGACTTTTGTGACAGATACAGACCTCTATCTCAATGTTCCTAACAATTATGGCGTGGAAATAGGAGAAACGGTTCGTACTGAATGGTTAGCTTTTAGTTTGTTGGCTGATTACAATAAGAAACTCTCGGATAATTTGTCGCTGATGATTAGATACCAGATGTTTGCTAATTATGAGACTTTCGCCTTTGATGCGATAGATCATCGCTTAGACTTCGGACTTACTGCCAAAGTATCCAATCTTGTAAACGTTAGTTTGACAAGTTTGATGATCTATGATTTGGATCAGGACAGTAAAATTCAATTTTCCCAAGGTTTAGCATTAGGAATTGCATTTAAACGAGGTAACTTCCCAAAGAAGAAATAATCTCAACAAATTTTTATTTGGAATTTTGATTCTATTATAAATGTATTATTTTTGAATTCATTGTGGTAGTTAAATAATAGTTGGTTTAGTTTTCAAATAAAGGGCAGGAGATTTTCTCCTGCTTTTTTATTGTATATATACTATACCAATAAATTTTTACTTGAAATAATCCTATTTTTTTAAAATGCTCAGGAGGTTACCTTTGGTATTCAATACCTAATTAACCTAAAATGAATAATAAAATATTTCTGATTTGTTGTTGTCTGTATATCAAGGCAATAGCTTCTATAGCACAGGATAGCCCAATTCCATTTGAAGTGCTACCATTACAAAGTCTAAGTGAATTTCAATCCACGAGTGCTAATTGGCAGATTGTCCAAGATGTGTATTATGATCTCAATGGAGGTAAATCTAAAGCTACAAACGGGACAGGCGTATTGCTGAACACCTTACAAAAAGGGGATAATCAAGCGATAAAGACTGCCTTTGAGCATGGAGATATTGAACTGGAGCTTGATTTTATGATGCCAAAGGGTAGTAATTCAGGTGTTTATCTTCAGGGGAGATACGAGGTGCAATTATTTGATTCTTGGGCCGAGAAAGACCCTAAATATTCCGACGCTGGTGCAATCTACCAAAGATGGGATGCAAGCAGAGGAGCTGGAAGAGAAGGTTATGAAGGGCATCCTCCACTTGTGAATGTAAGTAGAGCGCCTGGACTTTGGCAATCACTAAGAATTGTTTTCCAAGCTCCTCGCTTTGATTCTAATGGGAAAAAGGTGGCTAACGCCAAATTTATTTCTGTTTATCAAAACGATGTGCTAGTTCAAAAGAATATTGAAGTCACTGGGCCTACTCAGGCCGCATTTTTTGAAGATGAGCAGGCATTAGGCCCGTTAGTGATTCAAGGAGATCATGGTGGAGTAGCTATTCGAAACATCAAGTACAAAACCTATGGATCAGAAAATGTGACTTTGGAGCAAATGAAGCTCACTTATTATGACAGCATCAAATCCATCAGTGATTTTGCGACAGCTAATCCAAGGGGGGAAATGGATATCGATGTGTTAGCTCATTTAGCTCCGGCAACTCGAAATGAGTTTTCAGGAACGGTCGAAGGGACGCTAGTTATACCAAGTGACGGGGAATATTTTTTCAACCTGAACCTAGCATGGGTTCCGGATGATACCCCCCCTGGCAATATTAATGGAGCTGGTAAGCTTTTCATAGATGATAAGGAAGTGGTCTATGTTGATGGTGTAACTGGGAAAGCGAGTGGATCTACACAATTAACTGCTGGAAACCACAAGGTCAAATTGAATTACTTTAAGAAATATGGTCACTGGTATGCCCCAAGTAATGATATCACATTGACTGTTGAAGGAAATGGAGTTGCTAAAACTGCTCTAAACTCTCCAATAAGAGCGTACGATCCAGTTGGACAGATTGCATTGAATGTGGATAGTAAGGCAGAAATGCAACGTGGGTTTATCATGCACGATGGAGAAAAGCGCACCCATACCGTAGCAGTAGGTGAACCTGGTGGAGCAAATTATGCCATTGATTTAAGCCGAGGAGAGCTGTTGAGTGTCTGGAGAGGGGATTTTGTAGAGACAACGCCAATGTGGTATGGCCGTGGCGAAACTCAATTGATGCTGCCTTTGGGGAATGTCATTGAATTCGCAGGAAAGCCAAGTTTATCTGTGCTTGCATCAAAGGAGGCAGCTTGGCCTACAGAAATTGATGGCTTTACCTATGAAGGGTATGAATTGAAACAAGATGGATCGCCAGTTATTAGCTATAAGATGCCGGGCGTGAGTTTTAAAGAAACTTTAGACACCAAAGAATCAGGAAAGAAGTTAGTACATACTTTAAACCTTGTTTCAGAAACCAATGCATCACAAATCTATTGTTTGGTAGCTCAGGGGTCTACGATTGAAAAATTGCCAAATGGACTTTATGCGATAGATGACAAATCTTACTACATCGAATTCGAAGGAAAGGAATCACCGATGGTGAGAAACTCAGCGGATGGTTCAAAAGAATTGGTTTTACCAGTGAGTTTGAAAAATAACGTTGGGGTGATTACTTATTCAATTGTTTGGTAATAAATAGGAAGAAGCATGAAAAATCTAATGAAACTCAATACTATAAAAGGATTTGCTTTAGCCTTGGCTTGCCTATTTTTCGGACAAGCTGAATTAAGAGCTCAGGCTAAAGAACCCAATTTATTGCCTGATACAGAAGATGATTTTTATAAACTAATCTCTCTGCCAGTACCAGAAGACGTGATTTTGGAAGTAGGAGGTATGGCAACCTTACCAGACGGTAGTTTGGCTATATGTACACGAAGAGGTGAAGTGTGGATAGTGTCCAGTCCGAATATTTCAGGAAATGAAAAACCAGTGTATAAAAAGTTCGCTTCAGGATTGCACGAACCTTTGGGTTTGGCCTATCATGATGGGGATATTTATGTCACACAACGAAGTGAATTGACCCGCCTCAGTGATACCGATGGAGATGGTCGGGCAGATGTTTATAAGAAAATTGTTTCTTGGCCTCTTTCAGGGAATTACCATGAGTATTCTTATGGTCCTACATTTCTCCCTAACGGAAATATGCTGGTGACCCTTAATGTTGGCTGGAGTAATAGCCTTGGGCATGGTGTAAGTTTGGTGCCATGGAGAGGTTGGGCTTTGGAGATTACACCAGAAGGTGAGATGATTCCTTTTGCAGCAGGCATGCGCTCACCTGCAGGTTATGGAATGAACGCTGAAGGAGATTTCTTTTACACTGAAAACCAAGGTGATTGGGTGGGTTCAGGCCGGATTTCCCATGTGGAAAAAGGTGATTTCTTAGGGAATGCAGAGAGTTTGGAATGGTCAGACTTACCAGGATCTCCAGTAACATTGACGACAGGAGATATTCCTAATACCGGTGAACCCATGTATGACGTAGCGCAGCGGGTGCCTGGTCTTAAAGCGCCAGCCATTTGGTTGCCTCATGGAATCCTGGGTATCTCTACCTCTGGATTTTTGAATGATAATACGGAAGGTGGATTTGGTCCATTTGCCAATCAGGTCTTTGTAGGAGATCAGGGTCAAAGTATTATTTCCAGAGTTGATTTTGAGAAAATTGATGGAGTATATCAAGGTGTGGTATTTCCATTTAGAGAAGGCTTTTCTTCTGGAATCTTGAGAATGGTTTGGGGGAATGATGCTTCCATGTTCGTAGGAATGACTAGTCGTGGTTGGTCTTCAACTGGTAAGGAGCTGTTCAGTTTGCAGCGATTGGTGTGGACTGGAAGAATGCCTTTTGAAATGAAGACGATTAAATCCAAGCCTGATGGTTTTGAGATTGAGTTTACTGAGCCTGTAAATAAGGAGTTGGCAAAAGACCCAGCAAACTACCAAGTAACTGGCTTCACTTACAAGTATCAAGCTCAATACGGTAGCCCTGTGATTAATAATGAAAATTGTGATATCATAGGAGTGGTAGTTTCTGAAGATGGAATGAAGGCTCGATTGCTTGTCGAAAATCTACGCTTAGGTTACATCCATGAGATCAAAGCAGAAGGAGTGAAGTCTACTGAAGGAAAGCCGCTTTTGCATAATGTGGGATATTACACGCTGAACAATTTTGGTGCAGGAGAAAAAATAGATCAAACACCTTTTTTGACAGCGCGTCACGAGCATGAAATGATGATGAAAGCCGCAGCTGATAGTGCCGCAAAGGCACAAGCTGATGCTGAAGCAAAAGCAAAAGCTGCCGAAGCCAAAAAGCAGGCAGCTGCCACTAAACCGGTCGCTCCAAAATTGGCAAAAAACACCACCACTATGCCAGCAGCATGGGATGGAAAAGCTGATATCACCATCAATATGGGGACTAAGCCAGGTCTGAAATTTGACCCAGCTCAACTTCAGGTGAAAGCGGGTAGCAAAGTGAAGCTAGTCTTCCAAAATGTGGATGACATGCTTCATAATTTTGTAATCGTGATGCCAGGAACTGCGATAGAAGTAGGAGAGGCTGCGATGAAACTTGGACTGGAAGGGCAGCAAAAAGACTACATTCCGAATACAAGCAAAGTCTTATTCAATACAAAATTACTTCAACCAAGTGAGTCAGCTACGATCTATTTCATCGCTCCGACAGAGCCTGGTGAATATACCTACGTGTGTACTGTTCCTGGGCATTTTTATACCATGCAGGGAATTTTGAAAGTGGTGAAGTAATTTGGCTGGAAGACGGGAGGTGGAAGGACGCAATAGTCTAAATTGTAGAATTAGAATAATCCTAGGTTGCTTTCGCCTTTGAATCAAAAAAGCGCAGATCGTGAGGTCTGCGCTTTTTTGCTTTCAAATTTCAAATTTGAAATCTCAAATTCCCCTCACTTCTGAATTTGATAATGCCTAATCGGCTCCTCTCCGAGCAAGTGCTCTATAAAATAATCCCAACGCTTTTTGGTGAAATAATCCCCGTCAGTTCTGCCAAAACTATGATTTCTGCTTGGCCAGATAAATAGATCGAAGTCTTTTCCTGCTTTGATCAGAGCTTCCGCAAACTTGAAAGTAGCAGAGGGATTCACATTTTCATCAATTCCTCCATGTGCTAAAAGCAAGTGTCCTTTTAGATTTGCTGCATTGGTGATATTGGATTGCTCATGGTAGAAATCTCCAACTGGATATCCCATGTACATCTCTGGCCACCAGGCTTTTTCCATTCGATGATCATGATCTCCTGCGGAAGCCACTCCAACTTTATAGAAATCAGGATGTAAAAGCATCGCTCTTCCAGCGTCATATCCTCCTGCGGAGTGACCAAATATGCCTACTTTTTCCACATCCATGAACTTGTTTTTAGACGCTAATTCTTTGATAGCCAACACGTGATCAGTCGTGCCATCACCCAAGTTATTGTAAGAGATATCATTGAAAGCTTTACCACGGCCGCTTGTGCCCAAACCATCTACCGTCACTACCACAAAACCCAATTCTGCCATCGGCTGCTGTAATCCTATTAATCCTGCTCTAAATGTCTTTGGAGTAATATCTGTATGAGGTCCTGAGTAGGTGTAGTCAATGATGGGATAACTTTTTTTGGCATTGAAATCCGTTGGAACGTAATAAATTCCATAGATCGTGGTTTTACCATCCTTAGCTGTTGCAGTGAACTGCTTCGGGCTTTGATAGCCTTTATTAAGCAAATTCGAAATATCAGCTTTGGAAACCTCAAGGACGATTTTACCGGTCTTCAATTCTCGGACTACCGATACTGTAGGTTGATTTACAGTAGAATAATTGTCTATAAAGTAATCCTCACCTCGTCCATAACTGATGTCGTGAAAGGCATTCTCAGGAGTTAGTAATTCCAACCCCGTTCCATCAAAATTCACTTTATAAACAAAGGAGTAATATGGGTTTATATCTTTTTCCTTGCCGGCAGCTTCAAAATAGATGATGCTGTTTTCCTCATCGACTTTAAGCAGATTCTTGACTACATAATCTCCGTTAGTAATTCGATTTACTAGTTTTCCAGTTTGCCAATCCATCAAATACAACTGATTCCAGCCTGATTTCTCTGTTCCTAGGATAAATTGACCATTATCCAGTCTTCTGAAAATATTGTTATTGTTGACATGAGTTGGAGAAGATTCTGAATAGACTTTCCGAATTTCTTTGGAGTCGGTATTGATCTCAAGTAAGTCAAAGCTTTTGAAACCTCTTTCCAGGTAAGTTCCGAACATGTGATTACTATCAGCATCCCAATTGAAATACATCCCCATGAAATGAGGAAGTGAAAGCTCAGGGAATTTGGCAGTCTCTTTATTTTCTATCTCAAATACAACCGGCGTATACATCACTACAGTAGTATCGCCAGGTGAGGCTCGATAATATCCCATGAGCTGAGGTCGGAATTTATCGTCCTGGCTGTTATCCAGCAGAAGCATTTTTTCTGCCAATCGTAAATCAACAATCTGAGTTTGGATCTTTTTCGAATCGGGAGACCAATTGATACTTAAATGCTCTGGTCGCGCGCCATTTTCTCCCAAAACCATATCAGACCAGCCCCAATATGACGCATATTCATAGTCTTTCCTTCCGTCATAGCTCAACTGGATTTCTTCTCCAGTTTCTAGATTTTCCACGAACAGATTGAAATTTTTCACATAAGCTTTCCAATTCCCATCTGGAGAAATTGATACGGATCCGTCTCTGGAGTCTGCAGTAATCTTTTTCGACTCCAAACTGCCATCGGCATAGGTCCAATTTTTATTCAACCACTCGAAAAAAAGAGCCCCATCTCCTTTGACCTGAATTCGATTGAAAGGTAGGTTGCTTGAATTAATCGAACCACCACTTTGCTCGGATAGAAGTTTAGCCAACACTTCATGGTCAAAGGCTTCTTTTGTTTCCCCTTTTTCTATGTCCGTTATAAAAAAACGCTTTCCGTCCTTCGTATAGGTTTGATGCCAAAAACTCTTTTTGTCATCCAGCCAATTGGGAATTACATCTAAGTGATAAACTTCTTTTTGAATGTTTCCACTCAGAAAATATTCCGCTTTGTGGTAGGTTTCTTCTGTGATTTGGGCAAAGGAATTTTGACCAGCAAAAGTCAGCAAGACTACAAGTAAATACCTGAATTGTAAATAGTTGAAAATATGAAGATTAGACATAAAAGGAGGGGATAGCTTTAATAATCAAGATATCCCCAAAAACTGGAAGAAACACTTCAATAATTGACCAATAGTGGTCCTATTTTGTAAGTGGCATTATTTATCCAGCAGCTTCATAAGCCTTTTTGAGCCAGTCTACTAGTTCTTTGGAATATTGCTCCTCATGATTTATGACGACTCGGTGACTGATCATGCCGCTGGACTTGGTATCTAACTCAAGTATTCCTGATGGTTCCTGTCCCTTCAAATTGATTCCAACTTCATAGCGGCTTTTAGTTGCAGGGACGAGCATAGCAAATTGTTTTTTTCTTTTTACGCTGACATAAGCATTTTTTGGAACGAATTCCACGTCCTTTCCAAAGGCAGCAATTTCAGATTTCAGTTTCTGGAAAATAGGCAGAAAATGCTCCTTGCCCTTATATTGTTTTTCTATCAACTCATCCGTGTCTGAAGCTGATCCGGCATCTGATTTCAGCGATTTATGAGCGACTAGATTTGCAAAACCATGGGTGAAACCATGATCTGTCTTTAGAAATTTGACGATTTCTCCATGCTTTTTAAACTCTTCTTGTTGAACGATTGCAACCCATTGATCCAGGCTTTTACCTGTATTTTTTTCTAGGTTGTCGATCATTGTTTGTACGGCTGGATCCATAGTTTTTAGGGGTTTGTTGTTTCGATTTCGCAGAGTATGGGAAAATGGTCGGATGCTTTTTTTAATGAATTACTTACCGATTGGATGGTAGGATTTGCCTTCTCCAAATAAGGATTCCAGACAGTTCCTGATATCACACTTAACTTCTGACTAGCCAATATATGGTCAATCAGGACATTAATTTGGTCTCCGGTAATTCTATCCTTGTATCTGCTTGAATTTGGAGTGAAGCCATAACTGTTCAATTTCGGCTTGGGCAATACAGATTTTAGCACAAACTCGGGCTTCCATAGGTCTCCAAGTAATATTTCTACAGCACTCTTAGAGAATTTATTCTCATAGAAATCCAGTTCAAAACCGTCGTTAATATCACCCATCACCATGACTTGTTGATTTTTTTCCAAATACTCATCACAGCGCTCGCGGATAGACATGCATTCTGCAAAGAGCTTGAGTCGATCACGTGCGGAAATCTGCTCAAAACGTGCATAATCTACCATGTCGAATATGCCTTTGGATTTTGTATGCGCAATGATCACACGAGTAATCAAACTATCATCTAATCCCAAAATACTTAATTCAAGGGGCGGACGGTAATGTTTGTATTGCTCTTTGATGAGTCGATTGGTTGTATCTTGCAAAAATGGTTCGTCAAAACGCTTTCCAGCTTTCGTCTCTGGTGTAAATAACACATTCACTTTGTCAGGATTATAAATAGCACAAAGCTCCTGCTGACCTGCTGAAGGGAACCCATGAATTCCTTTGTAATTGGAGCCAGGGATAAAGGTTTGAGTCCAAATTTCCATCTGTGCGGAGGCAGTTTTTGATCCATCTACCAAGGTGTTTGGACCTTCCACTATTCCCAGAAAATCCGGACTCATTGCAGTTATTATTTCTGCAAGCTGTTGACTACGGATAAGCTCCTTTCCAGTCATTTTTGGATTTCCTTCGGTATCAAAGAGATCCCGCATCCACTCCACATTGTATACTCCAATTTTCAGTATCATAAAAATGTAACTTAGGTTAAAAATCACCCTTAAGTTACATTTTTATAGGTATTTATCTGATTGTGAAGTTATTGTATTTATACTTTTATGTAGATTTTTCTTTTGTCCATCCATAGTCCAATCAGCCAAATGACCAGCATATAGCTGAATGCAAATAGGAAGGAGGCCATTTTTGGCGAAAGCCAATTGGTATAGAAATTCTGATAAACAAAGCCTTTTAGCGTAGTGTCGCCAACAGGAATCAGCGATAAAATAGTTACTACCAAGCCTGATAGTACATAAAGAATCAGTGGATTTCTACCAAATACTTCGAAGAAATAAGTCCATCCTTTCCAGTTTTTGATTTCGATTACTGCGATCAAAAGCGCTAGTAAAATCAGGTCTATGCCTACTGTAAGCAAGACATAAGAACTCGTCCAGATTTTTTTATTGATAGGGAAAAGGATGTCCCAAGCATAACTTACCACAATAAGAACCAATCCAATGGCAAGCATTTTCCTCACAGTATCCATTGTGTTTCCTAGCTTTTGGATCATTTTTCCAGCCAAATAACCGGCTAATACATTCACAATAGCAGGAAGTGTACTTAAGATCCCTTCTGGGTCAAATGGAATTCCTTCACCACCATACATTCTTTCAGGGCCCATCAAAGCTAAATCCAACTTGATTGCAGCATTGCCAGTTAGGGAATACGGGTCTCCTGAATCTCCAAAGAAATACATGATCGCCCAATAGCCAAGTAGGGAAATTGCACTGAAAATCCATGCGTCTCTGATTCCTCCATAATACAATACAACTGCGCCAAAGAAATAGCAAAGAGCTATTCTCTGTAAAACTCCAAATAGTCTGACTTCAAGAATATTTGTCACATCGTAGAAAGGAAAAGCGCTTAATAACCATCCAATCATAAAAATCAACACCGTCCTTTTTCCTACTTTTTTAAAGAAATCAGTACTTGATGTTTGCTGAAGCTTTTTCATAGAAAAGCTCATCGCATTGCCCACAACAAAGAGAAATGTCGGGAAAACAAGGTCAGTAGGAGTGAAGCCGTGCCATTTTGCGTGAGCAAGCGGAGCAAACAAATTACTCCAGTCGCCTGCTGTATTGACGACAATCATGAACGCAATAGTCAATCCGCGTAAGACGTCCAAGGCCAAGTATCTGTTGCTGAGGCCTGGTAAGATAGGATTTTGGGTCATTATAAAGTTGGGGATAAGGGATAAAAGATGGGGTTTTTCTGTAGGGTTAAGATAAAATATTATCTTGTTCAATACTTGAAAACAGACGTTTTATCCACCTAGAACTTAATACAGATGAAAGATATTTCCATTGACTACTTTAAAGTGACCAACACTATTTCCCTCAAGGATATTCCTACTTCCATAGACCTGGAAGCTTCAGAGAAAAAGAAAGAGAAGGAACTCAACAAGGTAAGAGAGAAGCTAAGCGATCATCAGGATACCATGTATGCACATAACAAATACTCGGTTCTCATCTGCTTGCAAGGAATGGATACTGCGGGGAAAGACAGTCTGATTCGTGAGGTTTTCAAAGAATTCAATCCCAGAGGTGTGGTGGTTCATAGTTTCAAAACCCCTTCTAAATTAGAGTTACAGCATGACTACTTATGGAGACATGTGATTGCTTTGCCTCAGCGGGGAAAATATGGGGTTTTCAACCGAACTCATTACGAGAATGTCTTGGTGACCAGAGTACATCCCTCTTATATTCTTGGGGAAAATATACCGGGGATAAATTCTGTGGATGATATCACAGAGGAGTTTTGGGAAAAGAGATTTGAGCAGATTAACAACTTTGAGAAGCAAATCAGTGATAATGGTACCATTGTTTTTAAGTTTTTCCTGCATTTGGGAAAAGAAGAGCAAAGGCAGCGATTACTTCGAAGATTGAACAAGTCAAAGCATAACTGGAAGTTTTCACCGGGTGATCTAAAAGAGCGAGAGCGCTGGGACGACTACCAGCGATACTACGAAGAGGCAATCAATAAGACTTCTAAACCTCATGCTCCCTGGTTTATTATTCCCTCAGACAATAAAGAGGCGGCACGTGTGATTGTGGCTCAAATCATCCATGATGAAATGAAGAAAATCAAGGATATAGAAGAGCCAGAACTGGATGCGAAGATTCAGGAAAACATTGAAATGTATAAGGAGATTTTGAGTGCTGAGAAAAGTTGATTCTCTTTTCTACTCGTTAAATATCACTTCATCCACAAACACCCAGCCCTTATCTCCAGCAAAAGGATGCCATTTTGGGAGCCTAGAAAGTGGAGTTAAGGTGATTTTGAGCTTTTCGTAGTTGGTGTTCGCTAGTTCCATATTCATTAGTTCTGATCTTGCCGGTGCTGCTTTGGAAGATACCTCCGGAGAATTGCTTGCTAAGAGTTGCCATTTCCCATTTTCCAAGCCTTGAACTGTTACTTTGGAAGGAGGGAAGATATGGGCGCCCTCGTTGTATAGCAGGCTAAGTGAAACTTCTTTCGGATTATTTTCCTTTGCAAAGCTTACTTCTAAGACCATTGGATGATCCTGAAATCCTAGCCATTTTTGACCATGGTTTGGAGCTTCAGCTTTTACTAAGTCAAAAAGAGTAGCAACTCCAGTGGCTTTGTATTTTGGATTTGGATCATTTACCAAAACTGATTCGGTAGGCTGAATTCCGGAATGTATATAGATTGATTCCGACGATTTTGATCCTTTCCATTCTGCTGCGTAAGCTTTTGCAATGATTTTGCCTGTGCTTTTTGTAAAGATTGGTTCGGTATATACTTTTCCAGAGATACTGTCAGGTTCGGTTCCATCAAGCGTGTAGCGAATTTCAGCTGTTGGGATTGGATGTGAAAGTTTCAGCTCCAAACTGTCTTGATAGATCATTTCAGATTGAGTGATGATAGGGCTATTCAGTTCATATATGACCCCTTTTCCGTCAAAGCCAAATTCAATAATAGTTTCAGGAAGTGCTTTCTTTAGCATTTCTTGATCTTTGTCACTCAAGCCAGTTTGCCATACAAAAAGCTTCTTCAATGAAGTCATTTTAGCAAGATTACTCAAGGATTGTTCGTCGATTGAATTCCCAGAAATTGCTAAAACTTCTAGGGTATTTAGACTGAAAATGAGTTTAAGCTGATCTGTATTTAGGTCAGTAAAGTTTAATTGAAGTTCCTCCAAATGTGTGAAATCCTTCAAGAATGTGAGATCAATCCCAGCTAGAGGCATCTTATTTAGGCTAAATCGAACTACTTGATTCTTTACCTTTTTGAGGTCGGTTAAGGATTCAGGCTGAAATGCTGAAATACCAAAATAGGAGACATCTAATGCAGGTGATTCTGGAAACAATGGTTGAACTGAACGAAAGGAGGTGTTTAATTCTTGGATATCATCTGAATCAGCAGCATCAAAGGAATAGATTTTATTTCCTTCAAACTTCACAGACGCCAATTGGTACAGCTCATTTTTTGCAGGCAATGTCACCAGCTTTTGTTCAAAACTGGCTCCTGATGCAACCCATTCACTTAAAATCAATAGTTCTTCATCTGTTAGCTGAGCCTTGTTTTTAGGCGGCATGTGCTTTTTATCATCTTCAGGAAGATTGATTCTTTGGATAAGCATTGAATTTTCAAAATCACCAGCCAAAACGAACGGGCCCGATTTACCACCTTTTTGCAAGCCTTCGATATGATCCATTCTTAGCTCTCCTTTGATTTTTCCCTCTTTGTGACAGCTTACGCACTTTGCCTGTAAAATCGGCTGAACTACATCTCCAAAAATTTCAGCTTCGGCCAAAGGGATAATTTCAATTTCATTAGACTGAATAGGAGCTAGCAGAAAATCCTCACCATGAGTCAATCCTGCTCCCCAATGTCCTGTAGCTATTATCGCTAAAGCAAGAGCAATGCTCGATAAGCGTATAAGATTGGCTTTGATAGATCTGTAAAAATAGAGTAAAACACACCCGGCAAAAACGATTAGGCCTCCCCATTTATGCCAAGTCAAGATCTCTCCAGTATATTCTTCCTGTGCTAAAATCAAACCTGCTAGCACTGTGATGCCAGCGAAATTGCAACCAGCCAAAAAGCTGAGTTCACCCATTTCTCTGATTTCAGGTTTTTTGTCTATTCCTGGAATCCAAAAGAAAAGCAACCCCATCAAAAGTAAAACAATTGGGAAGTGTAGGATAATAGGATGACTCCTGCCAACAACCTGCAACCAATCGGGCAAAACAAGTGCATTTCCTGCAATTGTAATGATTAACGTGAGACCTATCCAGATAAAAAGGGTGCTTTCCAGAAAAGATCTGATCGAAGAAATCTTGAGCATATGGATTTTAAGCAATTAAGTCTTTTACAACTTGACCAGAGACATCAGTAAGACGATATCTTCTTCCTAGGTGTTTATAGGTCATACGCTCATGGTCGATTCCCATCAAATGAAGTACTGTGGCTTGAAAATCATGCACGTGAACCGGGTTTTCTGTGATATTGTAACCGAACTCATCAGTTTCTCCATACACCATTCCAGATTTCACACCACCTCCGGCCATCCAGATTGAGAAAGCTCTAGGGTGGTGATCGCGCCCGTAATTATCAACCTGGATTTTTCCTTGGCAGTAATTTGTTCTTCCAAATTCACCTCCCCAAATAACCAAAGTCTCATCGAGTAATCCTCTTTGCTTTAAATCTGTAATTAGGGCTGCCGAAGCTTGATCTACATCTTCAGCTTGAAGGCGCATTTCATTTGGTAAATTTCCATGCTGATCCCAACCTTGATGATACAGTTGGACGAATCTTACGCCACTTTCTGAGAGTTTCCTTGCCAAAAGACAATTGGCAGCATAGGTACCAGGCACAAGGCAATCTGGACCATAAAGTTTGATAATGCTTTCCGGCTCTTTGGAAATATCTGTCATTTCCGGAACAGCCGTTTGCATACGGTACGCCATTTCATATTGCTTTACTTTAGCAGCTATTTCTGGATCATTAAACTGTTGCATGCTGAGGTCATTCATCGCGGCAATCTGATCTATCATTTTGCGGCGCTCAGAGCGACTCATTGATTCTGGATCTTTGAGATAAAGTACGGGATCTTCAGAATTTGAAAACTGAACACCTTGGTGAGTGGCATCTAAGAATCCATTGCTCCAAAGTTTAGAATAAACTCCCTGACCATTACCTCTTCCGCGGCTAAGTAATACAGAAAATGCAGGTAAGTTGCTGTTTTCGCTACCTAAACCATAGCTTAACCAAGATCCCATGCTAGGGCGATTGCCTACTTGAGCTCCTGTTTGGAAGAAAGTAAGTGCTGGATCGTGATTGATCGCATCTGTGTGCATTGACTTCACGATACAGATATCATCTACTATTCCTGCGGTATGTGGAAAAACCTCTGATATCCAGGCTCTTGATTCTCCGTATTGATCAAATTTATAATTGGAGCCTACTAAAGGAAAGGAGGACTGACCAGCAGTCATTCCCGTAAGTCGCTGAGTTCCACGAATGGATTCAGGGAGTTCTTCTCCCATTCTTTTTATTAACTCAGGCTTGTAATCAAACGACTCCAGTTGGCTTGGAGCCCCATTTTGGAACAGATAAATCACTCGTTTTGCTTTAGGTGCAAAATGAGGCAAAGCATTCATCATTGCTTCTTCAGCTTCAGATTTTCCTGAGAAAAGATCTGGTACTAATAGGGAACCTAATGCCAGACTTCCAACTCCAAGACTAAGCCTGGAGAGAAATTTTCTGCGGTTGTGATTCAGTCCCTCTTCTAATATTTCCTTTTCCATATCAGCTCTTGGTAATGGTTTCTTCCAGATTGTAAATGCTCACGATCACCTGCATGAGCGCTGCAGTTTCCGGGTTTATGTTTTTTTCTTCCAAAGGATACTCGCCTACACTTAAAGATGAAAGTATCTGGTCTGGGTTTTCTTTAAATCTTTCCAATTGATCTTCATAGTAGGAGAGAAGGATGGACTTTTCTTCACCACTCATCTCTCTACAAACTATCCGCTTGAATGAAGTTGTAATAGCATTTTCTTCATCCGAATTTTCTTCCCACATCTTACCTGCTAACACACGAGATGCTTCCAAAATCATGGGGTCATTCATCATCACCAGTGCTTGTAATGGTGTATTTGTTCTACTTCTGCCAATTTCACATCGGTCCCGATTACTAGAATCGAAAATGATAGCCTTTGGGGGTGGAACAGTTAATTTGATGAAATTATATAGACCTCTTCTATAGAGTTTGTCACCTTTATCTTGAACGTATGTTGCCAATACACCTCTTCCGGAAGTTGCTGCTTCCCATATTCCTTCAGGCATATATGGTTTTACGCTAGGTCCCCCCAGCTTACTAACAAGTAAGCCACTACTAGCTAATACTAAATCCTGAATGTTTTCCGCAGGCAGTCTAAGTCGAGGAGCTCTAGCCAAGTAGAGGTTTTCAGGATCAGTCTTAAGGTGATTTTCTGAAATCACAGCACTTTGCTTATAAGTAGACGAAGTCAGTATTTGCTTCATTAGTCTCTTGATATCCCAACCATTTTCTATAAAATCTACAGCAAGCCAATCCAGTAACTCTGGGTGAGTAGGAAGATCTCCCTGCATGCCAAAGTCACCTGCAGATTTGACGATGCCCTGTCCGAAAATTTCCTGCCACATCAGATTGACAAATACTCGTGCGGTAAGTGGATTCTCTTTTGCAGTCATCCATTTAGCTAATCCAAGACGGTTCTCTTCTAGATCATCTGGAAATTTCATTATCGAACTTGGCGTAGAAGGCTCAACTTCCACTGTAGGAGCATCATAGACCCCTCGATCAAGGATGTAAGTTGGGCGCTGCTCATCCAATTCTCCCATCACTGAAACACTTAATTTAGAAGTGTCAGCGTAGTTAATGAAGCTCATTACTCCCGAAAGGTCTTCCTGATCAACCCATAGAATTGGAGTTTTGGCAGGTTTGGATTGAGAAACATCGCCTTGGTATCCTTTCTCAGGTGTATTGTTAAAAAAGGCGAACATCTCATAATATTCCTTCTGAGAAAAAGGATCATACTTGTGATCATGACACTGGGCACATTCCATGGTGATGCCGAGAAGTCCTTTGCTGACTGTGTTTGTTTTGTCAAGCACATACTCGATTCGATATTCCTCGTCGATTACGCCACCTTCTTCGGTGTATTTATGGTTTCTGTTGAAGGCTGTCGCCAAAATCTGCTCTTTGTTGGCATTCGGTAAAAGATCTCCTGCCAGTTGCCAGGTGATAAATTGATCATAAGACATGTTCTCGTTGAACGCATGAATCACCCAGTCACGGTAAGGCCATTGCGTTCGGATATTATCATCCTGATACCCGTAACTATCTGAATATCTGGATATATCCATCCAGATAATTGCCATTTTTTCTCCAAATCCCGGATCTGCAAGCAATCCATCCAGTAAATCCTCATAAGTCAGATCGCCAGAGAAATCCCCAAAACTATCCAAAACTTCTGGGCTAGGGGGTAATCCTGTGAGATCTAAACTTGCTCTCTTAATTAGTTCATGAGGTTTAGCTTCTGGATTTGGTTGAAGACCTTTTTCGGTCATTTTCTTCAAGGCAAAGCGATCAATTTCATTTGTCGTCCAATCTGTTTCCTCAGGTAACGGAGATTTTTCAGGAGCTACGAAAGCCCAATGTGGTTCGTATTTAGCTCCTTGTTCAATCCATTTTTTAATCAGTTGAATCTCTGTTTGTGATAGTGCAAGATTTGATTCTGGCGGAGGCATCAACTCTCCCGGATCTTCGGAGGTGATTCTATGGTAGACGGTTGATTCTTCTAAGTTGCCAGGTTTGATCACAAACTGGCTGGGATCATCTTTTAAAGCTGCATATGCTCCTGCTTCTGTATCTAAGCGAAGTTCTGATTCCCGCTTATTTGCATCAGGTCCGTGACAAGCGAAGCATTTATCAGAAAGAATAGGTCGTATATGAAAGTTGTAGCTGACCTGATCGATCTCCGAAATTTGTATTTCACTGGATTCCTTTTGGTTGCAACTAAAAATCGTAAATCCAATGCAGGCAAAAGCAAGAAGTCTATTAATGGTAGGATAAGTCATTTCTGGGTCAATTCGATAGTTAAATCGTCTTCAAACTAGTGATAATTTGAAGAAAAGCCGTCATGATTAGAAGAATATTCTCATTCTTTTTTATTGAAAGGAAATTAACTTTGTCTAAAATATTATTTAATAGAAGATTGTTTCGTGATTTTTAGAAAAAACCTGATTGCGATTTTTAATTTGAAATAGCAATAGTTTCTCTAAACAAAAAAAGCTGCCCATCTGGACAGCTTTTTTTGTTTAATGTATGTACTTCGAATTATCCTTTAATCACAGAGAAGTCAAAGTCTTCCAGGAACTTAGTCGTGAAATTTCCTGCTTTGAATTGCTCATCTTCTAATAATGCGATATGAAAAGGAATGGTGGTTTTGATACCGTCGATCACGAACTCTTCTAGTGCTCTTTTCATCCTTACGATTACTTCCTCCCTAGATTGGCCACTCACGATCAGCTTTGCAATCATGGAATCATAGTTAGGAGGAATTATATATCCTGCATAAACATGAGAATCGATTCTTACGCCACGCCCACCTGGGATATGGAGGTTTTGGATTTTACCTGGACTTGGTCTGAAACCATGAGCAGGATCTTCTGCATTGATTCTACATTCCATTGCATAAAGCTTAGGATAGTAGTTTCTTCCTGAAATAGTTTCTCCAGCAGCTACTTTGATTTGTTCTTTGATCAAGTCAAAATCAGTAACCTCCTCAGTGATTGGATGCTCTACCTGAATACGGGTATTCATCTCCATAAAGAAGAAGTTGCGGTGCTTATCAACCAAAAACTCTACAGTTCCTGCACCTTCGTATCCAATAGCTTCGGCTCCTTTGATGGCAGCTTTACCCATTTCTTCTCTCAACTCATCCGTTATGAATGGGGAAGGGGTTTCTTCGACCAGTTTCTGATGTCTTCTTTGGATTGAGCAATCACGCTCAGATAGATGACATGCTTTCCCAGTTTTGTCTCCAATAATTTGAATTTCGATATGTCGAGGTTCTTCTACGTACTTTTCAAGGTATAGCCCGTCGTTTCCGAAGGCTGCACCAGACTCCATACGTGCGTCGTCCCAAGCTTTTTTGAATCCCGCTTGTTCCTTCACAATCCTCATTCCACGTCCACCACCGCCGGCAGTTGCTTTTAGAATAACAGGATAGCCCATTTCATTGGCTAGCTTGATTCCTTGCTCCATTGTTTCTAATATCCCCTCAGAACCTGGGATAGTAGGAACGCCAGCAGCTTTCATGGTTGCCTTAGCCGTAGCTTTATCACCCATTTGATTGATCATCTCAGCGCTAGCACCGATGAATTTGATCCCGTATTCTTCACAGATTTTAGAAAATTCAGCATTTTCAGAAAGGAATCCATAACCAGGATGAATTGCATCTGCATTTGTAATTTCTGCAGCAGCGATGATTCTTGGTATATTCAGGTATGAATCTCGGCTAGGAGCAGGACCTATGCAGACAGCTTCATCAGCAAATCTGACATGCAAACTGTCTTTATCCGCAGTGGAATAAACCGCTACAGTTTCTATCCCCATCTCTTTACAGGTGCGGATGATTCTTAAGGCAATTTCACCTCTATTGGCAATTAGTATTTTTTTAAACACAGCTATTTATTTTGGGTGAAAAAATTAACCTGCTGGATCTACAAGGAATAACGGCTGATCATATTCTACTGGAGTAGAATTGCTAACCAAGATTTTGACGATTTTACCGGAAATTTCAGATTCGATCTCATTGAAAAGCTTCATTGCTTCGATAATACAAACTGTTTCTCCTGCTTTTACAGGATCACCTACAGCTACAAATGGATCAGCATCTGGACTTGATGTAAGGTAGAATGTTCCAATCATTGGAGATTTGATCTCCACTAAGTTTGAAGGAGCCTCAGCGGGAGCGGGAGCTGCCGCTGGGGCAGGAGATGCTGCAGGAGCAGGTGAAGGTGTTGGCGCTGCTACAGGAGCAGGTGCGGATACTTCTACCATTCTCTGAGCTGAAGAATCAGCGTATTTTTTAATAGAAAGTTCAAACTCGTCAGTCTTGATTTTAACTTCCGCCAAACCAGAATTGGAGATGTAATCGATCAACTCCTGAATCTCTTTTGCTTTCATAGGTCTATTAGTTAGATGTGCCAAAAGGCAATTTTATAAATGGGTTAAAAAGAATAAAGCTGTGTAATTTAAGAAAATCACACAGCCTAAGTTACTTATTTTACTCTTTCTGAGTAAGAACCGTCGCGAGTATCAACCTTGATCATGATATCCTGCTCTACAAATAAAGGTACCATTACAGTAGCTCCAGTTTCTACAGTTGCTGGTTTTAAAGCATTTGTAGCTGTATCTCCTTTGATTCCTGGCTCTGTGTAAGTGATCATTAGCTCTACGAAAGGCGGTAGCTCCACAGCAAGGGGAGTTTCTGTTTCGTCGTGAATCAAAATATCACAAAGTTGACCGTCTTTCATCAAATTAGCTCTTTCCAGCAGGTTTTCTTGTAGCGTAATTTGCTCAAACGTGTTGGTGTCCATAAAGTGAAAACCCAAGTCATCTTTGTATAGAAACTGATGTGGTCTTTTTTCCACTCTGGCTGTTTCTACCTTTTCCCCAGCACTGAATGTTTTATCAAGTGTTTTGCCTGAGGTGATGCCTTTCATTTTTGTTCTTACAAATGCAGGGCCCTTTCCAGGTTTGACATGCTGAAACTCTGTAATCGTGTAGATGTCATTGTTCATGACCAAACAAAGTCCGTTTTTAAAATCTGCAGTACTAGCCATATAGTATTATCGTGTTATTTATTTTAACTTATTTCGGGTCATAGGCCCACTTCAAATAGATAGATCCCCATGTGAATCCACCCCCAAAAGCAGCTAATACCAAATTGTCACCCTTCTTCAATTGACTTTCATAGTCCCAAAGGCAAAGCGGGATTGTCGCAGCAGTAGTGTTACCGTACTTTTCAATATTCATCATCACCTTATCTGATCCGATTCCCATCCGATTGGCCGTGGCATTGATAATTCTAAGGTTTGCTTGGTGAGGTACAAGCCAAGCGATATCATCGCTAGTCAATCCATTTTTCTCCATAATCTCTGCGCTGACGTCTGCCATATTGGTGACAGCAAACTTGAAAACTGAAGAACCTTCTTGAAAAGCAAAATGCTCATCGGCATCTAACGTTTCATGAGTAGCTGGTCTACGACTTCCTCCAGCTTTCATATGTAAGAATGGCGCTCCAGAACCATCTGATTTGAGGATAGCATCCACTATTCCTAGATCATCAGTGGTTGGCTCTAGCATTACTGCTCCTGCACCATCTCCAAAAAGTATACAAGTTGTTCTGTCTTTATAATTGACGATAGAAGACATTTTATCTGCACCTACTACAATTACTTTCTTGTGCGTTCCAGTTTGTATGAATTGGCTACCCATTTGCAAAGCATATAGAAAGCCTGAACAAGCGGCTCCTATGTCAAAGCTGAAGCTGTTTTTAGCTCCAACCATATCAGCAATGATATTTGCAGTAGCGGGAAAAGGCATGTCGGGTGTGACAGTGGCACAAATAATCAAATCTACATCTAAAGGGTCTATGCCTGTTTTTTCTAACAAACCTTTTACCGCTGCAGCACCCATTACAGATGTTCCTTGATCTTCTCCTTTAAGTATTCTTCTTTCTTTTATGCCAGTCCTTGAGACTATCCACTCGTCGTTTGTCTCCACGAGCTCCTCAAGTTCTTTGTTGGTCAACCTGTATTCCGGAACGTAACCTTGTATTCCGGTGATCATGGCTCTGAGTTTGTCCATTATGCTTGGTTTAAGGTAAGATGATCAATTCACAATCATCTAAAACTATTTGTTATGGATGTATTCTGTCCTGTAAGGAAGGCAAAAATATTACAATTGTCATTCTCTACCAAAAGAAATCCATTAACGGAAGGTAATAGGCTTGATAAACAAGCTGTTTTAATTAGGGCTAAAAAAAAATCCATTCGCATATAGCGAATGGATTTTTATAATATTCAGATGACTGATTAAGCCAATATTTCTTTCTCAATGATAACTTGTCCTTTGTAGTACAATTTACCGTCCAACCAGAAAGCTCTGTGTGGAAGGTGCATTTCGCCCGTAGTAGGACATTTAGCCAAACCTGGAGCCTCTAACTTGTAGTGAGTTCTTCTTTTATCTCTTCTGGTTTTCGAAATTTTTCGTTTAGGATGTGCCATTTTATGCGTGGTTTATGATTATTCCTTGTTTTTTAACTTTTTTAAAAGATCCCATCTAGGATCGACTGGTGTATTATCTTCATCGGATTCTGAGTCATTCTCGGAGTCATTGGAATCTTGCCCATCTATGTAAGCATAAATTCCTTCTCCTTCGTATTCCTCATCATCCATTTGGTTTCTGTAATCAGGATGAATCTTTTTTAAAGGCAAAGCCAGTAAAATAAATTCGTAAATCAACTGAGCAACATTGATTTTCGGGGTGTCCCGGGTAATCATGCTGACGTTTTCATCGATTTCCTTTTCTTCAGAGCCGTATTTGTAAATCATCTTTTCGTGAAAATCCAGAGGCTGTTCAAACTGCTCCAAACTTCTATCACAGGTCAAGGTTACTTTCCCCGCAATATGAAAATCCATTTCAATTAAGTTAGCTCCGACTTTCATGATGACCCGTGCGGTCAACTTGCCTTTTTCTACTAATTCGTTGTCTTCGAAGTGCTGGAAAAATGAATCTCCAATTTCGAAGTCAATTTCGTGGATACCTTCGAGGAACTTAATGACCTCAATATCAAATGTTCTCCAGAATTTCACGATGCCTCCTCTCGATTTAAGACCGCAAAAATAGTGAATAATTATAAAAGGATGAAAGAGATATTGAAATAATCTTTGGTTAAATTCAATAAATCTCTGGTTTTCCTTCTCAATCCTCCGATTCCTGCGGGTTGTGTTGTTGAATAATGTCTGCTGCCAGGAAAATTGCTGCTCGCATAGAGCCTTCGTCTGCGACGTTTTTCCCAGCTATATTGTACGCAGTGCCATGATCTGGCGAAGTTCTTACTACGGGTAATCCAGCGGTGAAGTTTACGCCTGTGCTGAATGCCATGGATTTGAATGGAACCAATCCCTGATCGTGATACATGGCCAATACACCATCAAATTTGGTTTGATGAGCCATTCCGAAAAACCCATCAGCGGGGTAGGGACCGAACACCATTTTGTTCTGATCCTTCAATGTGTGAATAGCTGGTTTGATAATTTGCTCTTCTTCTTCGCCCAAAAGTCCATCTTCTCCGGCATGTGGGTTAAGACCTAGGATAGCGATTTTTGGTTTATTGATACCAAAATCTTTTGATAAGGTTTTAAGAAGAATTTTGGCTTTTTCTATAATGCGCTCCTGAGTTACATTTTCAGCCACTTTTGCCAAAGGCACATGACCTGTAATCAATCCCACCCTAAACTGCTCGGCAACCATAAGCATCAGACTGTCTTTAGATCCTACTGCCTGAGTGATGAATTCTGTGTGTCCCACAAAAGGCAGTTCTTCTGAATTGACATTATTCTTATTAAGTGGTGCAGTGACTAAAGCTTGGATTTTCCCTTCCTTTAGATCATCAACTGCCATTTTCAAAGCTTCCAAAGCAAATTTTCCAGCTTCCTGAGTTTCTACTCCCGGAATTACTTCTGGACATTCTTCGGTAACGTTGATTACGTTGATGCGCTTGTGCTGAATCTCATCTATGCTTCTAATCTGCGCAAAATTGAAATCATCCAAACCCAACTGTTTCCTATAGAAAGTCAAGGCTTTACCATGCGCATAGATTAGCGGGGTAAATGACTTATAGGTTCTGTTGTCTAGCAAGGCTTTCATAGTGACTTCTACGCCTATTCCGTTGATGTCGCCAATGCTTATTCCGATAATGGGTTTGATCTTTCGTTGATGCATATAAATTATAATGTGGACTAGGTGTTAAGGTTTGGTCAAGCCGCCTTGCGTAAGCTAGTCCTTTAGAATTATTCTCTTAATTTTGAGATTGCAATTTATAAAAATTTATCTGAGCTAACCGATGGAAAAGGTCAAGGCCAAGAAACACTTGGGACAGCATTTTTTGACCGATTTGAGTATTGCGGAGCAAATAGCTCAAGCGGTCAAAGGACATAACGAAGTATCTAAAGTTCTGGAAATAGGACCAGGTATGGGGGTGCTCACTGATTTTCTGATGAAGGAAAGTCTGGATTTGTATCTAATAGATATTGATAAAGAGTCCATTGTTTACCTTCATAAGAAATACCCCGAACTCGGTGATAAGATTATAGAAGGGGATTTTCTCAAAATGAATTTGGAAGATCTGTTCACCGATAAGTTTGCTATCGTGGGTAATTTCCCTTACAATATTTCCTCTCAGATTTTCTTCAAAGTTTTGGAAGTAAAAGATCAGGTGACCGAAGTGGTTTGTATGCTTCAAAAGGAAGTAGCTGAACGCATCGCTTCTCCTAAAGGAAATAAAGACTATGGAATACTGTCTGTATTACTGCAGGCTTTTTACGATATAGAATACTTGTTTACCGTTCCTCCGCATGTATTTGATCCGCCTCCAAAAGTTAATTCAGGTGTGATTCGCCTTACCCGAAATGCCACAGAGAAATTAGATTGTAATGAAAAGCTCTTCAAACAGGTTGTAAAGGCAGGTTTTGGTAATAGAAGGAAGACACTTCGTAACTGCCTAAAGCCCTTTAATCTTCCCGGAGAGTTTAATACAAATCCAATTTTGAATCTGCGAGCAGAGCAATTGGACGTAGCAGATTTTATATTTTTAACCCAAACTATCGAAGCTTCCCGTGGAAATCATTAAGCAGTTTGAACTTTCGAAGGAGTACTTAGAAAGCCTACAGCAGGCAATTGAAGCAGAGGACTTGAACTTCATTCAAGAGTCGCTTGATGGGGTCAATGTGGCTGATATTGCTGCCTTGCTCGATGAGTTGTCCATGTCTGAGTCAATCTTTGTGCTGCGGGTATTGGATGCGCAATTGGCGGCTGATATTATTATAGAGCTGGAAGCGACTAATCAGCATCGGGTCCTCAAGGAGTTGGAAGTACAGGAAATGGCTAATCTGATTGAGTTGATGGACTCGGATGATGGTGCCGATATTTTAAATCTTTTTCTCGAAAGAGAACGGGAAGATATTATCAGTCATTTCCAGGATAAGGTAAAATCAGATCAAATCCTCGAACTCCTACGCTACGATGAAGACACTGCCGGTGGTATTATGGCAAAGGAATATATCCGGGCCAATAAGAACTGGAATGTAGTTCAGACTATTAATGAGATTCGTCGGCAGGCAGAAAATGTAAGTAAGATCTATTCCATTTTTGTTGTGAATAATCGACAGCAATTGATGGGAATTGTATCGCTGAAGCGCATCGTACTGGCTTCAGACGAAACAAAGATTGAAGACATCTATGAAGAAGAAGTGATCTCCGTTCCAACTTACATGGATCAGGAAGAGGTGGCGGAGGTCATGCGAAAGTATGATCTGGAATCACTTCCTGTAGTGAATAGTAAGAATAAGTTGGTAGGTAGAATCACCGTCGATGATATTTTGGACGTAATCCGAGAGGAAGCTGAGGAGGATATTCAAGCAATGACTGGTATATCTGATACCGTTGATGAGTATGATAGCGTCATAAAACTCTCCAAAGCCAGGCTTCCTTGGTTATTGATAGGAATTTGTGGTGGACTGCTAGGTGCGGGATTTATAGGCTTTTTTGAGGAAGGGCTGAGTAAAGTTACTGCACTTGCCTTTTTTATCCCGTTGATCACTGCAACTGGCGGGAATGTAGGGATTCAGACTTCCTCTATAGTGGTTCAGTCTCTTGCCAGTAAATCTATTTTCGATGATTCCATGGCCAAAAGATTTCTGAAAGTGCTTTTAGTAGCGATTCTAAATGGATTGATTCTGGCCACATTTGTCTTTGGTGTGGTCGTGCTGTTTTATAAAACCGAGGTATCATTTGCCATGGTAGTCTCAATAGCCCTATTTTCAGTCGTACTTCTTGCTTCCTTTATGGGAACAATCACACCGATCATACTGGATAAAATCGGGATTAATCCTGCTTTGGCCTCTGGACCTTTTATCACAACAGCAAATGATCTGATAGGTCTTGCTGTTTACTTTTTGGTAGCTATGTCACTTTTGCACATTTAATTAGTAGAAAAATGAAGATTCTTATCATTGACGAAATGCACGAAAGTATCATGCCCCTACTTCAGAAAGAAGGACATGAAGTCGAGTATTGTCCGGAAATCACACGAGAGGAAATTGTAGCAACCGTCGCTGAATATGATGGATTGATCATTCGTTCCAAAACTCCTATGGATCGAGAGCTTTTGGAGAAAGCTACCAACCTTAAATTCATAGGAAGAGCAGGAGCGGGGTTAGATAAAATTGATTTGGAGTATATGGCTGAAAGGGGAATTAAGCTTTTCCATGCAGCCAAAGGAAATCGCGATGCAGTAGCAGAGCATGCTGTGGGGATGCTTTTGGCACTTTTTAATAATGTTAAAAATGCTGATCAGGAAGTTCGAAAGGGTGTCTGGGATCGAGAAGGAAATCGTGGTCATGAGCTGATGGGTAAGACCGTTGGGATCATGGGATTTGGAAATATGGGCAAGTCATTTGCTCATAGACTTAGAGGGTTTCATGTAAATATTCTGGCATATGATAAGTACAAGTTGGACTTTGCTGATGATTTCGTCCAAGAAGTGATGTGGGAAAAGTTGAAAGCCGAAGCTGATATCCTGAGTATTCATGTTCCGCTTACTCCTGAGACCAAGAATTTTTTTACCCTAAAAGAGCTGCAAAGTTTCGCCAAACCTTTTTGGCTGATTAATACAGCTAGGGGAGAAGTGGTCAGTTTTAAGACGTTGAATGAAGCACTTGATCAAGGGATTTTGCGAGGAGCATTGCTGGATGTTTTGGAAAATGAGAAGTTTCAAAAGTTTACTCCTGAGCAAAAGGCTGAGTTTGAGAAATTGGCAGCAAGAGATAATGTGTTGTTTAGTCCACATGTGGCTGGCTGGACTTTTGAATCCTACGAGAAGATTAATAAAGTTTTAGCCAAAAGGATTAAAAAGGCGTATACGGCCTGTTAATTGGGTTTTTAAAAGCTTGTGACAAGAAACCATGCTTTGCTTTGTTTCAAAGCTTTTGCTATCTTTGTTCATCAAATTCAAGCTAAAAACAAGGTAACGGTCACGTCTTGCGACCGTTACTTTGTTTTTGTAGCTTATAACAGAGTAGATTATGGGAGAAATACAATATTATACTGAAGAGGGCCTAAAGAGATTGAAGGACGAACTTCAAATGCTTAAAACTAAAGGGAGAACTGATATTTCCCTGCAGATTGCAGAGGCAAGAGATAAAGGCGACCTAAGTGAGAATGCAGAATATGATGCGGCAAAGGACGCCCAAGGTCACTTGGAGCTTAAGATCGCCAAGTTAGAGGCTGTAGTAGGTAATGCTAGAGTTTTGGATAGCTCTCAGTTGGATACTTCCAAAGTTGGGATATTGACTACTGTCAAAATCAAAAATGTTAAGAATGGAATGACCGTCAGCTACACCTTGGTATCTGAGCAGGAGGCTGATTTGAAAGCAGGCAAAATTTCCTTGGGTTCTCCGTTTGGAAAAGGCCTAGTAGGAAAAAAGGTGGGAGATATCGCTGAAGTAAAAGCTCCAGCAGGAACTCTACAATTCGAAATATTAGATATTACTTTCTAAAACTAATCCCGGCATACGTCGGGATTTTTATTTTTACAGATTATGGCATCAATATTCACAAAAATAATCAATCGAGAAATTCTCGGTCACATCGTAGCCGAGGATGAAAATTACATTGCTTTTCTAGATATCATGCCTTTGGTCAAAGGACATGTGTTGGTGGTTCCCAAACAGGAAGTAGATTACATTTTTGATTTGGAACCTGAAGTACTTTCAGGATTACATCTTTTTGCGCAGCAAGTAGCAAAAGCGATAGATAAAACTATCAAGTGCACACGTGTTGGCGTTGCTGTGATAGGATTGGAAGTTCCCCACGTCCATGTGCACCTTATTCCTTTGAGATCAATGGATGACATCAATTTCAATCGTCCAAAGCTGAAGCTTTCCAAAGAAGAGTTGGCCGAAATTGCTGAGAAGATTAAAGGAGGGTTTTAGTCTCAGTGATCAGTGGTCAGGTTACAGTCCTGGTAACTTAGCACTCAACTTTTTCATATATCAGAAACCTCATACCTCGGTGTCCCACCTTTTTTGCTTGCTACAAAAGCTCCTAGTTTACAAGCGAAATCCAAAACCTGATCTAATGGATGCTTTTCCAAATAGGTTTTGATAAAACCACTGAGGAAAGCATCTCCTGCACCGATGCTGTCCGCGACTTGTACTTTGTATCCTTTATGAGAGACTATTTTACCGCCTTTATAGATTAAGGCTCCTTTCGAACCTAGTGTAACGCAGATCAAATCCATAGGATAATGCTCATCCAGGTAGTTACAAACGCTTTCTATATTTGGCAATACATTAAAATAATCCGCAAAAATCTCTAACTCATCCTCGTTGATCTTTAGAATATCTGTAAAACCCAATAAGTTTTCTATGATCTCAAAATCATAAAAAGGAGGACGAAAATTCGCATCAAAAATGCGTAAGGTTTTATGATGAAGTAACCTGAGTAAGGTTGTTAGACTTGCAGAGTTCCGAACTCCAAGTGTTCCAAAGACAAAAGCATCCGAAGTAGCAACAGCCTCATCTATTTCATTATTCCACTGGATAAAATCCCAAGCCACTGGAGAGACGATGGTGTACTTGATGTTCTCGGGATCGTCGTCATTTACCAAAACTTTTGAGGTTTCATTCTCCTCATTTACCTGAATCAGATCAACTGGTAGGTTAAACGTTTCTAAAAAGTCTAGAAGCTTTTGTCCGTCAATATCATTGCCTATGGCGGAGATTAATCTTGATTTCAGCCCAAGCTGGTGGAGATTAAGCGTAACGTTCATAGGGGCTCCGCCAGGTACTGGACCAGATGGTAAGCAATCCCAAAGCATCTCCCCGAATATGACTACTTTATGCTGCATTGGTATTATGTAAGTCTTGTTGAATTTCTTCTAAGGATCTTCCCTTGGTTTCTGGCATTTTGTATTTCACCCAGAGTAACTGCCAAACCATCATCAAGGCGAAAAAACCAAAAATATATCCTGGTCCAAATTGATTGGCAAAATATGGAAAGACGTTGGCAATCACTGCAGCGAATATCCAGTGGGTAAAACTTCCGATGGATTGACCATATGCGCGGAGTTCATTGGGGAAAACCTCAGATATGAAAACCCAAATCACGGCTCCTTGACCTACCGCATGGGAGGCTATAAACGTAAAAATAAATATAGGTAGCCAGAAGTTGTCAATTCCTCCTACAAGAAAATTGTAAGCCATAAGAGAAAGAGAAATGATATAGCCCATCGAGCCGATATACATTAGCTTTTTTCTACCGATTCTATCTATCAAATACAATCCAACAAAGGTCGCCAGCAGATTCACCACGCCTATTCCAATAGTAGAGAAAAGCGCTGATTCGGTTGAGATGCCTGCCATTTCAAAGATTCTTGGAGCAAAATAGATTATTGCGTTGATGCCGGAAACTTGGTTGAAAAAGGCGATAAATATTGCCAGCATGGTGGTGGACAAAAACGCTTTACTGAATAAAGCTGCAAAACTTCCCTTCTGTTTGATAGTTTGTTCTTCAATTATTGCCAGTCGAATAGCTTCATCTACTCCCTCTGGATCAGTTCTGGTTAGGATTTCTCTTGCTTTTACCTGATCGTTGAACTTGGCAATTAGCCAACGTGGACTTTCCGGTATTTTGAATATCATTACAGTATAAATCAACGCAGGAACCGCCTCCATCCCAAGCATCCAGCGCCAGTCGTTTGCAATTTCCGCTGTGCCAATCAAGTAGTTTGACAAATAAGCCATCAGGATACCAAACACGATATTGAATTGATAAAGTGCTACGAGTAATCCTCTGTTTTTGGCAGGCGCTATTTCAGAGATATACATAGGAGCAACCACGGAAGAAGCACCAACTCCCAAGCCCCCAATAAATCTAAAAAACATAAAGGAATACTCATCTGGAGCCATTCCTGATCCAATCGCAGAGATTAGATACAGGGCACCAATCCAGAGTAAACTCTTTTTTCTTCCAAATTTATCTGCTGGGATTCCTCCAAACAAGGCGCCGATTACAGTACCATAAAGCGCCATTGCTATGGCAAGACCATGTGTGAGGTCATTTAATTTCCAGATATCCTGAATGGCTCGCTCTGCACCTGATATAACAGCAGTATCAAATCCAAACAAAAAGCCGCCCAATGCAGCTGTGATTGAGACAAAAAAGGCGTATTGTTTAGAAGTCATTAGCTGTTTTGGGTTGTTTTTAGTTTGCTAATCTAGAGAGAAGCGGAATAAATTAAAACTAACTGAATCAATTTACCTTGATTTTATCGAAAAGGGTAAATAAAACTGCCGAACCTCTCTACGATAGCTTTTTCAAGAGTTTCTCTGTGTTCGGGATGAGCGATTTTCATGAGCTCATATGCACGCTGACGTAAGTTTTTCCCATAAAGATTGACCATACCGTACTCCGTCACCACATATTGCATGTGCGCTCGGGTGGTGACTACCCCAGCCCCTTCTTTTAGGAAAGGGACTATTTTGGAAGTTCCCTTTCGAGTAACTGAAGTCATGGCCATAATGGGTTTTCCTCCTTCAGAAAGTGAAGCACCTCGCATGAAGTCCATTTGCCCACCTACGCCTGAGTATTGAAAGCTTCCTATGGAATCTGCGCATACCTGGCCTGTAAGATCCATTTCCACACAACTGTTGATGGAGATGACTTTGGGATTCTTACGAATGACAGCAGTATCATTGACATAGGCTGCCTCATGAAATGAAAATTCAGGATTATCATCTATAGCATCGTATAGTTCTTTCGTACCAGTGACGAAAGAAGAGACTATTTTACCCGGATGTTTTTTCTTGTATTTATTGGTAATAGCACCAGATTTGAGAAGTCCCAAGATTCCATTTGAAAACATTTCTGTATGAATTCCAAGGTCTTTGTGCTGCTTTAGTGAATCTAGAACAGCATCCGGAATAGCACCGATTCCCATTTGAAGCGTAGATCTATCTTCAATAAGTGCCGCGCAATGGTTGCCTATTCTTCGTTCTGTTTCTGTGATTTTTTCACCATAATCAACTATTGGAAGTGGCTCATCCACATAAATTGCCGCATGAAATTTCGAGATATGAATTTGTCCATCACCGTGGGTTCTTGGCATTTGCTTGTTCACTTGCGCTATGATAGTCCGAGCAGTTTCCACAGCAGGCTTGGCTACATCCACAGAAGTCCCAAGTGAGCAAAATCCATGTGCATCTGGCTCCGAAACCTGTACAATGGCAACATCTATTTTGAGAATATTTTGGCGGAAAAGATGACCGATTTCACTTAGAAAGATAGGAACATAACCTCCATGCTCAGAATTGACAGCCCCTCGCACATTTTGTGATACAAAAAGAGAATTCATGTAAAAGCTCTTTTTGCAGTCATCAGAAACTAAAGGCATATCTCCCAAGGTAGTAATGGCGACTATTTCAACGTTATTGAGTTCATCTTTTCTGTCAGCCAACGCATGAAGTAGGGTCGTCGGTGTCGCTGCACTTCCATGGATAAATACTCGTTGATGGCTCTGGATAGAAGAAACAGCAATTTCTGGCGTGACATAGTTGATCATGGCAGTAAAAATTAAGAGTAGTAAACTAGTAATGGACAGATTCCAAGGTCGGAAAAATTATCAAAAAATAGATTAGCGTAGAAAATTTATGAATCAATTAAGCCAAATAATATTTTGTTTTTCACCCAATCGCGGAAGTGAAGCCCCTTTAAAATTACTATATTTGTCTGCTGAGAAAATGGGTTTGAAGCCTGTTTTGCTCATGAAAATAGAAAACTACATCTAGCTAAACCAACTCCATGACTACGATTCCTGAGAGCTATAAACCCAAAAATCACATTAGAATTGTTACCGCTGCCTCATTGTTTGACGGGCATGATGCTGCGATTAATATCATGCGCCGTATCATACAGTCTACCGGCTGTGAGGTAATACATTTAGGTCATAATCGATCTGTACAGGAGATCGTTGATTGTGCGATTCAAGAAGATGTCCAGGCAATCGCAATTACATCTTATCAAGGTGGGCATGTGGAGTTTTTCAAATACATGTATGACTTGCTTCGTGAAAAGGGAGCCGCACATGTTAAGATTTTTGGTGGAGGGGGAGGGACAATCCTTCCTGAAGAGATCAAGGAACTGCATGAGTATGGGATTACTAGAATTTATGCGCCAGACGATGGACGCTCCATGGGATTGCAGGGAATGATCAATGACTTGGTAAGTCAATGTGATTTCGCCATTGGAGATGAGCTACCGGAAGGTTTTGTACTCGGAGTGAAGAGTAAAGAGCATGTGGCAAGAGCCATTTCTGCTTTCGAAAATTTCCCGGAAAACTCCACCCAGCTTCTAGAAAAAGTTAGAAAACAAAGTAATGAGTGTAAAACTCCTGTGCTTGGTATTACCGGTACAGGAGGTGCTGGTAAGTCTTCCCTTGTGGATGAATTGGTTCGAAGATTCATTATGGATTTCGAAGATAAGACATTGGCTATCATATCTGTTGACCCATCTAAGCGAAAAACTGGTGGAGCACTCCTTGGAGATAGAATTCGTATGAATGCAATTCATCATCCACGTGTGTATATGCGTTCTTTAGCTACCAGACAATCAAATCTAGCACTGTCACGCTATGTGCAAGATGCGGTGGATACGGTGAAAGCTGCTGGTTTCGATATGGTGATTTTGGAGACTTCCGGAATTGGTCAATCTGATACGGAGATTATTGAGCATTCAGATCTTTCCCTGTATGTGATGACGCCGGAATATGGAGCTGCTTCCCAATTGGAAAAAATCGATATGCTTGACTTTGCTGATGTAATCGCTTTGAACAAGTTTGATAAGCGTGGAGCTTTGGATGCCATTCGGGATGTGAAGAAGCAATTTAAGCGCAATCATAATCTTTGGGAAGCAAAAGATGAGGAGCTTCCAGTTTTCGGAACCATAGCTTCCCAATTCAATGACCCTGGGATGAATCAGCTGTATCGCACTTTGATATCCAAGATTGCTGAAAGCCATCCTGAGATGAGTAGTGACTTTGTTTTGACAGCCGGAAGTTCTGAGAAGATTTATATTATTCCCCCAGCAAGAACCAGATACCTTTCCGAGATCTCGGAGATCAATAGAAACTACGATGTCTGGGTGGAGGAGCAAAAGGAGATCGCTCAGCAGCTTTACAGCATCACAAAGTCTATTGAAGCCATAGAAAACACGAAAGTGGAGGATAAGGATCGTCTGATCAAAGAACTTCAGGAAGTATACGCGCAAGTAGAACTTGAATTTGATCCAAAGAATAAAAAGTGGTTGGAGGAATGGCCCGCAGAAGCAGCTAAATACGGTGAAGACTATTATATTTTCAAAGTGAGAGATAAGGAGATCAAGATTAAAACTTTCTCCATGTCACTTTCTGACTCCAAAATCCCAAAGGTTTCCTTGCCTAAATATGAAGCTTGGGGCGACATTTTGAAATGGGGATTGCGGGAAAATGTTCCAGGCAAGTTTCCATACACTGCAGGCGTTTTTCCATTTAAAAGAGAAGGAGAAGATCCAACAAGGATGTTTGCAGGCGAAGGCGGACCAGAGCGTACCAATAAACGCTTCCATTATGTGTCCAAGGATACAGACGCTAAGCGTCTTTCCACTGCCTTTGACTCCGTGACATTATATGGAGAAGATCCGGATCACCGCCCCGATATCTATGGTAAAATAGGGAATTCAGGTGTGAGTGTTTGCTGTTTGGACGACGCAAAGAAGCTTTACTCTGGCTTTAACTTAGTAAATCCAATGACCTCTGTGTCAATGACTATAAATGGTCCTGCTGCTACTATGACAGCATTTTTCATGAATGCTGCCATAGATCAACAATGCGAAGTTTACATCAAAGCGAATGGACTAGAAGATGAGATTGACCAAAAAATCAATCAAATCTATAAAGCTAAAAACCTTCCAAGACCTACATACAATGCCAAGGTTCCGGAGGGAAACAATGGTTTAGGACTGATGCTTTTAGGAGTCACGGGTGATCAGGTGTTACCTGCAGAGGTTTATCAAAAGATCAAAGCTGATACCATTGCGAAAGTGAGAGGAACCGTACAAGCTGACATTTTGAAAGAAGATCAGGCACAGAATACCTGTATTTTTTCTACTGAATTTTCTCTTAGATTGATGGGGGATGTTCAGCAGTATTTTATAGAAAATGCCATCCGCAATTTCTATTCGGTTTCTATTTCCGGTTATCATATTGCTGAGGCAGGAGCAAATCCAATCACGCAGCTGGCTTTGACGCTTTCCAATGGCTTTACTTACGTGGAATATTACGTGAGCCGTGGCATGGATATCAACCAATTTGCGCCAAACCTTTCCTTCTTTTTCTCGAACGGTATCGATCCGGAATATGCGGTTATCGGTAGAGTAGCGCGTAGGATTTGGGCCAAAGCCATGAAGCTAAAGTATGGTGCTAATGAACGCTCCCAGATGCTTAAGTATCATATTCAGACTTCTGGTCGCTCCCTTCATGCACAGGAAATTGACTTCAACGATATCAGAACTACCCTTCAGGCGTTATACGCGATCTATGATAATTGCAACTCTCTGCATACTAATGCTTACGATGAAGCGATTACGACACCTACTGAAGCATCAGTTCGTAGAGCGATGGCTATCCAATTGATTATCAATAAGGAATTGGGATTAGCTAAGAATGAAAATCCTATACAAGGAGCCTTCATTATAGAGGAGTTGACCGACTTAATAGAAGAAGCTGTTTATATTGAGTTTGATAGAATTACCGAGCGAGGCGGAGTGCTAGGAGCTATGGAGACCATGTATCAGCGTGGGAAAATACAGGAGGAAAGTATGCATTACGAAATGCTGAAGCATACAGGAGAATATCCGATCATCGGTGTGAATACTTTCCTCTCCTCCGACGGTTCCCCTACGGTCACTCCTGGAGAAGTTATCAGAGCAGAAAAGTATGAAAAAGAAGCTCAGATCAAGACCTTGCAGATACTCCATTCAGCAAACCCAGAATTGGTGAATAAGCACCTAGAGGCATTGAAGAGGGTTTCTGTAAAGAATGAAAATATATTTGAGGAACTAATGGAGGCAGTTAAGTATTGTTCACTTGGTCAGATTACACATGCGTTATACCAAGTAGGCGGGCAGTATCGCCGAAATATGTAATCTTAATTCAAGATTGAAAAATTGCAAGATTGAAAATTCTTAAGAATAATAAGTCTATTGATTAATTAGAGATAAAATGGCAAAGAGAAATGTGACAGTTCGCATGAAAGCGGATCACGAATATGAGTCAGTGAATCCACAAGGGAATGTAGTACAGATAGATATGTATGATCCTCAGGATAAAAAAGCACAGTCTCCAATGGATATGCTACTTTCCGCGTTAGGTTCATGTGCCTCTGTAGATGCTGTCTTGATGATGAAAAAGAAGCGTAAAACAGTGAATGATTTGATCGTAGAGGTAGAAGGAATTAGAAACGATGGCGTTCCTGCATTTTACACCGATATTCATTTGAGGTTTATCCTCACCTCTCCGGATGCCAAAGAAGAGGAGTTTGCAAAAGTGGTTGCGCTATCGGTAGAGAAGTACTGCTCGGTAGCTTCTTCTTTGAAGTCAACCATTACATTTTCATCAGAAGTAAAAGCAGTTTAATGAGAGTTGTCAAAGAATTTAACCAGGAGGATATTCGCATCAGTATATTCTCCTGGAATAATAAATATATCCTCAAATTTGAATTGGGGCCAATGGAGCAAACTTTCAAAATACCTGAAACGGATGTTCTAGATGAAGCTGATTTGGAAATTTTTTGGAAGGGAGATTTTTTTGAAAAAGTGAAGGTAAGATTTAAAGAAATGGGAGATTCATTTAGGGCTGAAGTGGGAAATTTATAATTTCCTGATTAGTTTGAATCCTATGAAGTTCAATTTTCTTTGTTTTGTCCTTTTTCTAACATCCTGCAATTCTTCTGATAAAACGCAGCGGGACCATAGCCTTGGCTTTGATGATTCCATTATTTTGGAAATGGAATCTGAGCTTAAAATATTGGAAAAGGAAATCATTTTATTAAAAGATCATTTCGAATTTCTTCTGGAAAATCGGGATAGTATTCTGAAAAAAGCAGACCGTACTAAGTATAGTTTTGATGGGGGATATTCTACTAATACTCCTCAAGATTCTGAAAATCTGAGCTCTGTAGTTATTTTAAATACAACCAGTGATTTTGATAAATCAATGGAAAGTGTGTTGATAACTAATAGTATGGATTCTCTATTTAAGAACTCGCTTGAAAAGTATGGGATTATTGCTCAGGTCTATTACAATGCCATAGATCAAGTGTCGAGAGTTTTTCCTCCTTATGATGCAAAAGCACTATTGGATTTAAATATTGATGTTACAGCGTTTAATTTTTTCTATGAAGGGGATTTTAATCATAATCCAGAAAAGGGTCCAAAATGGATACCTGAAGTATATGTAGATCCTGCAGGAAGGGGATGGATATTGTCATTGGTTCACCCGGTTCTCTTGGATGGTGAATTATATGCTGTATTGGGCATTGATATCACAGTAGAAGAAATTTTTGAACGATATTTAGAAAACAAAAAAGGTGAGTATTTGATCGTAAATAGCAAAGGCGATATAGTCGGAGGGAATTCCGGTGCTATCGAGGCTCTCAGTTTTCCTCCTTTGTTAAACCATGTATATAGAGAAACAATCCTGTCAGACAACTACAGAGTTTCTGACTACAATTTGTTTAATAGCAAGAATAAGGAAGTTAGAGAAATGGCAAAATCTATCATTTTGAAAAAGGAAAAATTTTATCAATTCAAGGATGAATTTAGTCCAGAAGCAGCCTATGCGGCTCCTTTTAATCTTCTAGAGTGGTATTTAATAGAGATTGAGCCAAGTTTATGATGAAAAATAGATTAGGATACCGTAGAGATTTTTGGCTCACTCTTGTGATTGGTAGTGGGTTGGTCTTTATGGTGGTCCTATTAGGTGTCAGTTTTTTTATTGCTATTTCTGACGCTGAAGTCAAGGCTAGAAAGGAGTTCTTGATAAAACAGACGGAACTTGCTGCTTCCGAGATTGAGCTAGCTATTGATAGATTTGAAGAAAACGCCAATGGACTTACAGACTATCTTGAAGACGATGATCTGGATGGGGATGATTTCAGAGAAGATCTAACCAAAGCTGTAAGAAAAATCTATAATAACTATCCAGGCCTCATTGACACTGCATGGGTAAATCTTCAGGATTCGGTGGTGTACATGACCAAAACTGACCGAAACGATTTCATTCGAAATAGATATACCAAGAAAGTACCACTTAAAGGAAGTCGTAATTTTCTCTATTTCACAGAAGGGACCGGGAAGGGATTTGAAGTTACATTTTCGTTAGATCCGGTAAAGTTTACCAAGAATTTTGTCACTCATTATTATTTGAATAATGGGGGTAAAAAATTGTTACTTATAGATGAAGAACTGGTAAGCCTTGATCTTGAGAATGCGCAATCCAATTTAGAGATTGATGCCGTTTCGCTTAAAAGTATTCAAAATGATGCTTCTATAGGTGTAATTGGGATATACGAAATTGATTGGGAGCAGGAGACAGAAGCCGGCATTGGAGTATTGGTAGAATATCCTTTTGACTACGGAAGTATTTATGAAAATGTAGCCCTATTATTTATGATTGAATCCAGTTCAATCACAAGTGGGATTTATAGTACTTATCTATTTTTATTTACCGGTTTTGTATTACTATTAATTGGTACCGTAGTATTTTTTACGCTTTCACTACAAAACAGATTGGAGTCTCAAAAACTACTAGAAGAAAGTGCCACGGAGATTTCAGAACTATTTGACCAGCAAAATATTTTACTTAAGGAGCTCAGGGGCTTTGTGTTTTTTCACGATAACAAAGGACAGATAACTCGCGTAAGTGACGAAGTGGAAGAGATATTAGGACATCCTAAATCCGAGTTTTTGGAGGCATTTGGAAGTAATGCAAACCATGTAGATGTTTTGAATGTAAAAAGGTTGGTGAAAGGAGCGTTGAGTCAGAATAAGTCATTTATTGATCTTGAATATGATTTTAATAAGCCAGATGGGTCAGTAGTCAGGTTAAGAATCTTCGAAAAACTAATCTTTGATAAGCTCAGTAGATTTAATGGTGGACTTGGGATTTGCACAGATATTTCTGACCAATTTCAAAGTAAGCAGGAGTTGATTGAAAGTGGTAAACGTCTCCAAAACCTCATCGACAATATTCCAGATATTATTTTTGCGTATGATAATGATGGGGTTTTATTGGAGTCTTATGCCAAAGATCAGAAATTTCTAAAGTCCTTAGGTACCTCGGTAATCGGAGAGTCTGTATTTGATTTGGTTCCAAAAAAACAACGTGACCAGACGAAATTTGCTTTTAATCTTGCCAGAAAATCCGGACAAATTCAGACGGTAGATTTAAATTTCAATTCTGGACACGATAGTCAGTACTTTGAGATTCGTTTTTTCCCTTTGGATACCAAGCGAATGATGTCTATTACCAAGGATATTACCAGTCAGCGTGTTTGGGAGAAGGGCTTGGTAGAAGCTATGAATGCTGCAGATCAAGCTAGTAGAGCTAAATCCGAATTTTTGGCAAACATGAGTCATGAGATAAGGACACCAATGAATGGGCTCTTGGGAATAATTGATTTGCTTGACCAAACGACTTTGAATGATGAGCAGCTTCAATACCTGGATGTAATCAAAAATTCAGGTAATTCCTTATTGAGTATTATTAAGGACATCCTCGATTATTCTAAAATTGAGGCCGGAAAGATAGAAATCAATTCCAATAATTTTTGTCCTGCTGATGAGCTTGAAAAGCAAGTTCAAATTCTCTTTGGACTAGCTCAAAAGAAAGGAGTTATCCTCAAAACTATCCATCAGCCAAAAACCGAGGAGATGATGGAAGGAGACGTGGAGAAAATCAATCAAATAATTCTGAACCTGGTTGGCAATGCTGTGAAGTTTACCCCAAAGGGAGGGACGGTGTTGGCAAAGCTGGAGATTGAAAATATTTCAGGAGGAATTAATTATTTAAAATGTATAGTTCAAGACAGTGGAATAGGTATTCCAGCAGAGGAAATCCCTAAACTCACAGATCCATTTTATCAGGTTGAAAGCTCAAGCTCAAGAAGTTATCAAGGAACTGGACTAGGTTTGGCCATTGCAAAGAAGATTGTAGAGTTGATGGGAGGAGAGCTCACCATATCAAGTGAGCTAGGGAAAGGTTCTGTCTTTTCCTTTTCGGTGATTGTTAAGAAAGCAGCAGACACAGTAACAGAATACTCTTTAAATGATCAGCCAAGGAGGGTAAATTGGAATGGAATGGCCAAGGAATTTCCGCTCAGAATTCTTTTGGCAGAGGATAATGACTTAAATCTTCAGCTTATGCATCTTATGCTGGATCAACTAGGCTATGAATTTGAGGTAGTTAGAAATGGGCAAGAAGCCTTGCAAATGGTCAAAGAAAAAGAGTTTGACATCATTCTGATGGATGTACAAATGCCTATTTTAAATGGTTTGGATGCAGCAAAGGAGATTAGAATGTTGGGAGAGCAGGGGAGAGTTTTTATTGTTGGCTTGTCAGCCAATGTCTTTGATGAGGATCAGAAAAAAGCTGTAGAAGCAGGTATGGATGATTATTTGACCAAGCCAATTAGGCTATTTTCGTTAGCAGAAAAATTGAAAGAGTATTCCTTAAAGACTGAACTGTCACCTAAAAAAGTATAAAAAAGCCGGTTTGACTGGCTTTTTTATACTGGAGTATTGAAATCAATGGAGTTACAACATCTACCATCTTCGTGGATTACTGCATAGAATTGATGGACTATACAAGGATTTTACCAACTAGTATTAACTATTACATCTTAGTTTTCATTAGCTAAGTGTTCCCCTAGCCAACTCCCCAAATTTTCCTTAAGAAGATATACTTGTTCTTCCTCCATCGGTTTTTGCCAAAAATCAATAATGAACTCGTATTCCTTGGATTTTTCAAATTCACTTTTACTTAGGGAAGAAGTAACCATCACCACTTTGATATCCGCATGTTTGATTTTCTCGACTAGAATTTCCAAGAATTCCCACCCGTTGATTCGGGGCATATTGATGTCTAAAAAAATCAAAATTTTGGTAGTAGATGCATCTATAGGAATTATGTAGTCCAGCGCCTTTTCCGCATTTAGAAAAGTGCTTGGGTCCCTATTGAGCGCACCTTCTTTGACGATGATTTCGTGGAGAAAGAGTACTCCAGGATCATCGTCAATGATAAGTACCTGAGGTGTGTTAAATGTCATTTCTTTTGTAGGTTTTCGGACATGTAATGTGTTTCCTTCACTATTTTATCAAGCTGTTTCAAAGCATCCAAAAGTTCCAATTCGAGTTGTTCTTTGCTTTTACCCACATTGGTGTATTTAGGGTAGTTGATCAATAGTTGATTGATTCCCATTGCTTTGGTCAGTGGTGCCCGTACCAGATGAGATTGATTCCATGTGATTTCCTTCAGAATCAAATTTTGATCCTCAATTTCATTTACAGCGATTTTTAGTTTTTTATTAGAATAGCTTAGTTCCAAAGTCCGCTTAGCTACTTTTGCCTCCAGGTCCTTTTTCATCTTGCTGTTGAAGTAGTGTTGAAAGATGAAGTATGCCAAAAGAATTATTGCTAAGGCGATAAGGGTCCAAAAGTACGGAGTTTCAAAAAATGTGGCTTCTACTTTGATAGGAATGGTTTGGTTCATTTCGAGCTGACCATTTCTAAGCATGATTATTTCTAATTCATATTTTCCGGGTTTCCACCCATTAAAGTTTAATTGCCTTTGATTTTCGATGGGAATCCAAGGGCCTGAATTTTTACCAATTCTATAGAAAAGTGAATACTGCGAAGGGTTTTCAAACTCTATCAGGCTGAAAGAAACCTGAAACATTCTAACTCCTGCAGGAATTATAATTTGATTTTCAATCGCTGTGATTTGATCGCCGACACTAAGCTCGTCCCAAATAAAGTTGATTGGATTTTTTGGAATTGTCGAGAGTGAAATGGGATCTATTATACCTACTCCTTCTACAGTCGGAACCCAGATTTTACCCGAATAATCAAGCATGGCAGCAGGGAAAATCAATCCGTTAGATTCCGAATTTGGCATCCCCATTTCCTGGTTATAGAGGGTGGAAGCAAGAAAAAAATCTTGCTCAGAATTATTTTTAAAATATTCCAGTTCTGAATCTGAAAAATATTGAACCCCAAAGTTATTGCTAATCCAGATTCCATCTACAGGATCCTCAGTGATGCTATACACGCTCTTTGATTTAAGCCCGTTAGGCTTCTTGATGGAATTGAATTCGCCCTTTGAATTAAAAAGAATTCCTCCGTGAGTGGCAAACCACAAATCGCCACTCTTATCTTCATGGATATCGTATACTACGTCTTCTCCGGGGGTAAGTGGCAGTTTTTGGTTATTGAGAAATTTACCGTTTTCTATCCTGAAGATTCCTCCGTTTAGGGTTCCAATGATGATTTGCTTGTTTTTAAGTTCCAGGATGCTGATGAAGCTGGTTCGATCAAATTCAGCAGGAAGTTCTACCGAATGGAGGATACCAGCTGTATCATAATAGTGCATACCGCCATGGCGCGTCAAAATCCAAAGCCATCCTTTCGAATCCTCATAAATGGCTTGAACATAGTGACTTTTTAGTCCATCCTTTGAAGTGATGGTATTGATCACTTTGCCTGATTTTTGGTCAATAACCGAGATGCCGGTCGACGAACCAGCGTATATTTTTCCTTTTGAGGCACCTATAGTAGTCACTCTGTTTTGGATCAATCCATCTCTGGTGGACAAGGAATGGATGGTTTGGCCTTTGATCCGGTGAAGGCCATCTGCCATAGTTCCTATCCAAATGCTGCTGTCCTGTGCTTGAAAAATGGGTTTGATGTTTTTTTCATGAAGCACATCAAAATTCAGTTGTTTTACTTTTGCATCTTTTACTACTGCCACACCTTTTCCTAAGGTTCCCAAATAGATGATATTATCCTCTTTGATTATTTTTCGAACTATATAATTTTTTAGCTCTGGGTAGATATAGCGGGATATTTTACCGTTATCAATCGATAAAATCCCCTTTTCCATAGACCCTGCCCATATCTTGTTTTTGGAGTCGATAGTCAGACTAGTTGAGTTGATGTCTGGATATTCCCGATAGGAAACGATCAATTCCATTTCATAATCTTCCTTCAATCTATAAATCCCCTCATTTGGATTCGATATAAGTAAGAAGTCAGCATTACCAAACACTTTTTGGACTACAAATGAATCGGAGGATATTAATTGGGATTTTTCTGCGATCATATCCAATTCATAGAGTCCTCGTGTAGTCCCCACCAATAGCTTGGATGGGCTTAGAGCGTAAAATGAAAAAATTTCCAGGGGAAAGTCAGGTTGCCAAAAATCAAGTGTGCCAAATGTCCCATTTTTCCAAGTATGGATTTTTCCAGTTTGGGTACCTATCAATAATTCTCCCTTTTGATTTTTAGAAATTGCCCTAATCCAAGTCTTGTCGGCGATTTCATGGCAGTCGATGACTTTAATTATGTTCTTTTCCAAAAGCGCGATACTCCGATCAGCGGATGCCCAGATACCTTCCTCAGTTTTGAAAAATGTGTAATACGTCTGTTCGATCATCAGAGGATTGGTCTCCTGGTCAAAGATCTTGGTGTTGGTTCCGTCCAGTCGCACCAAACCCTCCTCAGTGGCAGTCCAAAGGTAACCGTGATTGTCTTTTTCCAGAGCGTAAATATTATTTTGGGGTAGACCATTAGAATTGTCCCAGATATTCATGATGTAATTGCTGGGAACTATGGTTGAATCCTGAAAATAAAATTCCGACCGGGCATAAACATTTACATTCCCTGTAATTAAGGTTGCAAATTGGATGATGACAAAGAAAGCTGATATAATTATAACCTTAAGATTCAAAACTGAGGAGATCGGGGAATTGCTAATTTTGGAAAGTACTGCGCTAAAATCACTTAGTTTTTTTTCTGAGATTTTTGATTTGTTTTTTTATAAAACTGGGTTTAATAAGCTTAAATATAGGATATATTTTCCCCTCGTTTTAGCGTGCAAAGTAATATTTCGTGAATGTATTTGCATGCATTTTTTATATAAAACCGAGTCTTTTTTAAGGTAAATTATCAACTACAGAAAAGTACCTTTATAAGTATAAAAACCTAGGTTATTTGATTCTTATTAGATAAAAATATTTCTTTAATTTTTATAGAAAATCGAAATAGAATTTGATTTTGCAAAAAGAGAGCTTTAGAGAGAAGTTAACTCCGGCAAAATTTAAGGCAGGTTAACCATTTCAAACAATGCAGGATCGAAGCCAACATCAATATTGAGTTTGGGTGTCCCAGTGTCGAAGTGAGGAAAAAGTGTTTGAAATCATTCTGATGAATGTACAAATACCTTTTTAAAAGGGTTTAGATGCAGCAAGTGAAATTTTATTGTTGGGAGAGCAGGGGAAAGCTTTTATCGTTGGCTTATTAACCAATGTCTTCGATGAAAATCTGGAAAAAGTAGTGGAAGCTGATATGGATGATAATTTTATCAAGCCTAATAGGCTATTTTCATAGGCTGGAAAATTCAAAGATTATTCCTGAAAAACTGAATTATCGCATAGAAAGGTATAAAAAAAGCCGGGCTGACCGGCTTTTAATTTTTATAGTGGAGTATTGATATCAAATGCTTCCAGATAATCTGAAACTCGCTTGACAAACTTGCCTCCAAGTGAACCATCAACAACCCGATGGTCATAAGAGTGAGATAAAAACATTTTATGTCTGATTGCAATCACATCGCCAGTCGGTGTCTCTATTACCGCTGGTTTCTTCACTATAGCACCTACTGCCATGATTGCTACCTGAGGCTGAGGGATGATAGGTGTTCCCATTACATTGCCAAAAGATCCAACATTGGAAACGGTATAAGTACCTCCAGCTAGATGATCAGCGTTTAGTTTATTGTTTCTAGCAAGGTTTGCGAGCTCATTTACTTTTTTTGAAATGCCGACAAGATTAAGTTGATCAGCTTTTCTAATGATGGGTACGATGAGATTACCGCTTGGTAATGCTACCGCCATACCAATATTGATGTCTTTTTTCCTAATCAATCTATCTCCATCAACTGAGATATTGATCATTGGAAAATCCCGAATGGCTTTTGCAACAGCTTCGATAAAGAATGGAGTATATGTGATTGACTCGCCAAATTTTGCTTTATAGTCTAACTTATGACGCTCTCTCCATAGGACTATATTCGTCATATCAGCTTCTACAAATGATGTAACATGGGCAGAAATACGTTTTGACTCCACCATGCGCTGAGCAATCATTTTGCGCATGCGATCCATTTCGATAATCTCATCTTCACCCGAAACACTAACTTGTACCTTCGGAGTAGAAATAGATGGAATTGAGGTAGTTTCTATGACAGGAGCTTTTCTGGATTCAAGGTAATCTAACATGTCCTGCTTGGTCACTCGTGCCTCTTTGCCAGTACCTGGCACTTTGGCAAGCTCAGCTTTAGAAATTCCTTCTTCCTTGGCTATACTTTGAACTAGAGGTGAGTAGAATCTTTCATCACTGGCGTCAGTGGATTGAGGAGTTTCTTCTTTTGCTAGGATTGCAGCTGTGTTTTCTGGGGCCTCAGCAATTAATTCTTCTTTCTTACTTGCTGTTTTAGACCCAGAAGTAGGTGCTGTATTTTTTTCCTCTCCTTCAGTTTCAATGATTGCAATAGGAGCACCCACGGCGATCACATCTCCTTCTTTTGCAAGGATTTGCTTCAGTACACCAGCATGGGTAGAAGGAACTTCAGTATCAACTTTATCCGTAGCCACTTCCAATACAGATTCATCCTGTTCAATCGTGTCACCCTCTTTCTTAAGCCAAGTAAGCACTGTACCTTCTATGATACTTTCGCCCATTTTGGGCATTAGCATTTCTACAATCGCCATGGTTATTATTTAATAATTTATTGGGTTTATATACAAGTTTTAAAATTAAATTTTATAAAACACTAACCCAAACCTTTCAATAGAAATTTTATTTGTTATTTCTCCAAAATACAAATTCGAAGGAGATTCAAAACTGCAACTCCAGTCAATTGTATATTGAGCATTCTGTCTTGTGTAAGCTGTAGTTTTTTGGTCTCAATAAAACCCTCTCCAGCACAGGATATCCAAACAGTACCAACCGGTTTTTCATCAGTTCCCCCATTTGGACCAGCAATACCGCTACTTGATAAACCAAAATCAGCATTGAATAAATCTCTAACTCCTGTGGCCATTTCTCTGACAGTCTCTTCACTAACGGCACCAAAAGAGCTTAAAGTTTCATTCTTAACCTGAAGAATTTCATTTTTGAATTGGTTATGATAAGGTATTACTGCTCCTTGAAAATACGAACTACTGCCGGAAATACTTGTAATTAAATGTGAAATGTAGCCTCCCGAACAGCTTTCGGCTAAGGCTATTGTTTTATTATTTGTTGTTAAAAGCTTACCAATTGCAGTTTCTAAAGTTTCAGAATCATAGCCATATACATATTTCTCAATACTCGGCAAGACCAGATTGATTTGTGCTTGTATATCTTTTTCTATTTGGGTTTTATCCTGGCCAAAACCTGTAAGTCTTAACTTGACATGACCTAAGGACGGTAGGTAGGCCAAGCGAATATTCTTTGGCAAGGCATTTTCCCATTCCCGTATTAAATCAGCCAGCCAGCTTTCTCCAATACCAACGGTTTTTACCATGCGATGTACAATGATTGGAAGGGGGAATAGGGTAGGAAGCTTTGGTAAAACGAAGTCAGTCATCAGCTTTTTCATCTCATGGGGAACACCAGGCATTGACATCCAGTAGGTTCCATTTCTTTCAAACCACATCCCTGGAGCTGTCCCTACCTCATTTGGCACATAAGTACAGCAGGCAGGCAAATGACCTTGCAGGATGTTTAGAGGAGTGATTTCTCTTCCACGTTTTTTGAAAAATTCTGTGACGGCTTCCACTGCTACAGGATTTTCTACAATTGGGCAATTAAAGTATTCTGCCATCAAGGGTTTGGTCAAATCATCTTGCGTAGGACCAAGTCCTCCAGTAATCAAAATGATATCAGCTCGGGCTTCTGCTGAAGTAAAAGCAGCCAGGATATCTTTTCTATCATCGCCCACCGTGGTTTTTCTCACCACTTTGACACCCATAAGATCCAACTCTTTGCTGATCCAATGACTATTTGTATCTACGATTTGACCATAGAGCAACTCATCTCCTATGGCTATTATTTCAGCTCTGACTACTTTCATTCTTTTATCTCACTTCTGATTTGCGGAGGATTTTTGTGAAAACTGTTGGGACAAATCGCTTCAGATAAATTCCCAACGTCTCTTTTCCTCCTATATATACTTCTTCTTTTTTCTTTTTAAGCGCAGTAAAAATCTCCTTAGCACAATCTTCAGCACTCATTCCATTTTCCTGGGCTTTATCCATTTCATTCAGTGGAGAACCGTCGGCAGTCAAGGCATTTTTGGAAACATCTGTCTTGATAAAACCAGGGCAAATCATCGTCACAGAAATATTTTCCTCAAAATGTTCTAATCTTAATGATTCGAAGAATCCATGGAGTGCATGCTTTGCCGCTGCGTAACTTGATCGATACGGAGAGCCAAATTTTCCTACCAAGGAGGAAATGACTCCAAATTGCCCAGATTTTCTTTCAATAAAATGAGGGAGTATTGCTTTTGTAAGAGCCACTGTGCCAAAGAAATTAACTTCCATAAGCTTTCTATCCACTTCAATTGGAGTGTCCCTAATCAGTGAGCGCTGGCTAATGCCACCATTATGAAGCACCGAATCAATATGCCCAAAAGCAGCAATTGCTTGAGCTGTTTTCTCTGGAAATGAGGCCTGATCTATCAGGTCAAGAGGAAGTACTTTGCAATTTTCCGGATGTGAGCTAGTTGATTTCACTTTTTCAAGTGCTTCTACTTTTCTCGCTGATAGAATTACTTGGTATCCCTCACTTACAAATTTATAGGCAGATGCTTCTCCAATACCTGAAGATGCTCCAGTGATCCAGATTACTTTTTTAGACATACTACTTATGGATTCTTTCGTAATTGACGTAAGTGAACGGGTACTGATTGCGATCATCAGCAGGATGAAATTCACTGAAAGTTATCTTCCAGTTTTCCTTGTTGAATTCCGGGAAATGGGTGTCTCCATCAGGAGAGGCTTCTACTTCAGTGAGAACCAACTCGTCAGCCATAGGCAATGTTTGACGGTAGATTTCACCACCTCCGATGACATAGAGATGTTCTATATCCCTCTTTTGGCAAAATACAAATGCTTTTTCTACATTTTCAAACACATAATGACCTTCAGGTACTTTATAGTCCTTATTTCTGGTAATTACGATATGGGTTCTATGCGGAAGAGGTTTTCCCAATGACTCAAATGTCTTTCTCCCCATGAGAATAAAATGATCGGAAGTGAGTCTTTTAAATCGTCTGAAATCGTCTGGCAATCGCCAAACAAGTCCATTTTCCTTACCAATTACATTGTTGGTAGCCAATGCGGCTATTAGTGATATCTTCATGCAAAATCCTTCTTGCCTTGAAGATAATAGGCCTTAACCCCATAAAAAATAAAAAAAGCCAGAATTACTTCTTCTCCATGTTATTCATGATGTTTGGATAATCTGCCATGGTAAGGGATTTAGGAGATGATTCATCTATTTCTATCACTTTCATCTCTACTTTCTCTGAGTCTTTGGAGGTGAAAGTCAATTCCATGAAATTGCCTTCGGGCATATTTTTGAAATGCTGCGCGTATCTTTCCTGAGCTTTAGATGTCATCATAGGGCTGTTGGTGCCCCAAAAGGAAGCATATCCTCCAATTGGTTTATCTGTCAACCAGTAATAGCCTTCTCCATCCTCGCTGACTACATGATACTCTTCACAGGCATACCCTAGAATATCTTTGGAATTTCCTGTTTTTTCAATTGTTACATCATACTCATCACTATTTGACTCTATTTTTTCATCCACCATTTCATCCAAATCGTCCATATCTAGTTTGTAAGCGAAACTTGATTTTTCGCCTTTATTTTCTAGAAATACGATTGATGCCTGATTTTTCACATCAAAAATCATAGATGTAGTGGCTTTTGGGTTTTTAGGATCAATTAATTCCATTCCAGTATAATCTGTGGATTCAGCTAGATAGGATTTTAAAAGAAAAGGATCCTCTGTCTTTCCTTTTTCATTTGTGCTGACCATTTCTAGTACTAAATATCCAAAGAATTCATACTCATCCTCCGTGTCTACAGGTTCTCCAAGACCGCCTAAAACCTTGCTCATATCAAAACCTCCAGTGGAAGACCTGTCGGACCCATCACCATACATATCGGAAAACAATTTTTCAAGCTGCTTTTCGGTCATTTTGGTCGCTTCTTTCTCTACTTTGTTTTGTATGGCTTTCTCTACACCTCTATTTGCAGCTTTCTGAATTTTTTTAATGAATTGAGCTTCGGCAGAAAAGGAAAAAGAGGTTATGAAAAGCAATAATAGGATGCCACTTAACAGATTTTTCATGATTCTATATTTTAAAAATTGGTATTTACTTCCTTTAAGTTCCTTAAAATCAGTGTAAAAATGAAATATTTATCGCTTTATTTCAGCTTTTCTCTAATCATGAAAACTTATACCCCCTGAGTAATTCGTCAACTTTCATGCGTTTTTTGCCTTCCAACTGAAGTTCTAAAATGTCCAGGATTCCTTCACCTGTTTGGACTTTCATATAGCTTTTATTGTCAGTTTCCAATTGCCCGATGGATTTGTCTGTGGATTGTTTTGAGGAGAAGCTGGTTTTGTAAATTTTACAGATTTTGTCTTCAAACCTAGTCCAAGCAGCAGGGTAGGGAGAGAGTCCGCGAACCAAATTGTGAATGGATTCAGCTGATTTATCCCAGTTTATTTCGCAGGTCTCTTTGAAAATTTTTGGAGCATGATGAATAGCTTTGGATTCGTCTTGAGGCAAAGCTTTAACCCTATCTTCTGCAATATCTTCTACGGTCTTAAGAACCAACTCTGAACCAACGTTCATCAGTTTTTCATAAACAGTACCGAGATCATCTTCAGCTAGAATCGCTACTTTTTCTTGATAGATAATACTTCCAGTGTCAATCTCATGCTTAAGAAAGAATGTTGTCACTCCTGTTTCGGTATCGCCATTGATAATAGCCCAATTGATAGGAGCTGCACCTCGATAATTGGGCAAAAGAGATGCATGCAGATTGAATGTGCCTAATGGAGGCATATTCCACACGGACTCAGGAAGCATTCGGAAAGCAACTACAATCTGTAGATCAGCCTTTAGCGCACGTAGTTCATCCTGAAATTCTGGCGATTTTAAATTTGTCGGTTGAAGAATATTCAAATTCAGTTTCAGCGCAGCCTCTTTTACCGGTGAGGGAATTAGCTTCTGACCACGTCCTTTGGGCTTATCCGGTGCCGTAATCACTCCTACGATATTCCATCCATTTTCCACTAATAACTCTAAAGCAGGCACTGCGAACTCAGGAGTACCCATGTATATAATTCGAAGATTCTTTTTCATAGTGAAGTTAATTTGAAATTTGAATTTAGAATTTGAAATAGTCAAACTCAATTATTGATAAGGCTTTTGGCAAGTTAGAGCTTGTTGGTTCCTAACTATTACTAGCTATGATCTTAGCCAAGCTGAACAGAATTTGAAAGAATTAACGCTACTATACTCAAAAAGTAAATAAAGGGCGAAAGTTTCGTTTGCTTCATGCTATTTTGCGGTCTCATCGAACAAATTAAAGCAGTCCTTTGAACCTTTCCTATTTCATCGCCAAAAGAATCAGTTTCAAGAAAGCTGGTGGGTTTTCGGCCACTATACATAAAATTGCAGTAGGAAGTCTAGCACTTGGTCTAGCCGTATCTCTTGTTTCCTTTATGGTTTTGGGAGGTTTTCAAAGTACCGTTTCCGAAAAAGTCTACGGTTTCACAGGTCACTATCAAGTGCAGCGATTCACAATGAGTAATGCCTTCGAGGAAGCTCCTTTTTCTTTGAATTCCGAGTTCAGCAAAACCTATCGAGAACTTCCTTTTATTACTAAGGTTCAGTCATTTGCCCACAAGGCAGCTTTAATAAAAGGAGATGAGGAAGTAGAAGGGGTATTGATGAAGGGTGTAGGCCAGGATTTTGACACGCTGGGTTTTAAAAAGTATGTAATAGAAGGTAGAATGCTTCAGATTCCCAAAGAAGGAACGAGTAATGAAGTCATGCTGAGTCAGTTTATTGCCAATAAATTGCTGCTGAAAGTAGGTGATAAGATCACGCTTTATTTTGTGCAGGATCCACCTAGATACAGGAGAGTTGAAGTAGTAGGAATCTTTCAAACATACCTTGAGAATTTTGATGAGAAAATTATAATTGGAGAATTACAAACCATCAGAAATCTGAATGATTGGACCAAAGATCAGATTGGCGGGATGGAGGTTTTCGTGGATGATTTTAATAATGTTGATACATATACGCCTGTTATAGAAGAGTATATGGATTATGACTTAAAGTTGATAAATAGCCAAGATAAATTCCTGGAAATCTTTGACTGGCTTAGTTTATTGGACAACAATGTCTATGTATTCATTGGCTTGATTGGCTTTGTGGCAATCTTTAATATGGGAGCAATTCTCTTTATTTTGATCATGGAGCGAACTCAAATGATCGGTTTGCTGAAAGCTTTGGGTTCTACCAATCAACAAATCCGAAGGATATTCTTTTGGAATGGGATCAATATTCTATTGCGGGGAATGATAATAGGAAATGTGATAGGACTAGGAATTGGCTTTTTGCAGGATAAATTCAGATTAATCCCTTTAGAAGCTGAAAGTTACTACATGAGTTACGTTCCAATTGATTGGAATTGGCCAGCTTTTGTCCTGATAAATATTGGTATTGTAGTGTTGACAGCAGCTGTATTGTGGATACCGGTAATGGTGATTTCTAAGGTTGACCCTATTCGGTCAATACGCTTTGATTAGCCTTATATGGGCTGAAAATACTTTTGATTTTCATAGAGATAACTCCAAATCCAGCTTCCTTAAAAATCCCTGGGCTCATTTTTGAAGTTCCTTTGGTACGGTCAGTGAAAATGATTGGAATTTCTACGAGTTTATACCCAAGCTTCCAAGAGGTAAATTTCATTTCTATTTGAAATGCATAGCCTACAAATCGGATTTCATCCAGTTTTATTCCCTTTAGGACTGACTTATGGTAGCATTTAAATCCGGCAGTTGCGTCTTTTACTGGCAATCCAGTAATAAATTTCACATATACACTGGCGAAGTAAGACATCAAAACTCTCCCCATAGGCCAGTTTACCACATTTACTCCTGTGATGTATCTGGAACCAATAGCTAGGTCAAAACTCCGATCAGCACATGCTTCATAAAGCCGTATTAAGTCATTAGGGTTGTGCGAAAAATCTGCATCCATTTCGAAAATGAAATCATAATCCTTCTCTAAAGCCCATTTAAAACCAGTAATATAGGCTGTACCTAAACCTAGCTTTCCTTTACGCTCCAACAAGTGAAGTCTATCCGGAAAAACAATTTGTTGGCTCTTTACCAAATTACCGGTTCCATCGGGACTACCGTCGTCAATCACTAAAAGCTCAAATCCACCATCCAGCTTCATGACCGCATGGATCATGTCTACGATGTTTTCCTTCTCATTAAAAGTTGGGATTATGACGAGTTTACGATGGTTCATAGCTAGAGCAAAGGCCAAAAATAAGGCTAAAGAGTGATTTTAGAAGAGTGGTTACTATAAATTTTGGTTAAAGCATAGATTTGCGTAAAATTCACCAAGAATGATCCATGTAGCTATAGTCAGTTATTTCTCAGTTGGGGCGTATGATAACAATACACTCGATGAAAATCAAATGTTGTCGGGAATTCTATCCGAACTTCAAATTTCTCATGAGATTGTAAGTTGGTCTGACCCTGAAGTTAAATGGGAGCAGTTTTCACTCTTGCTAATCAAGTCAACCTGGGACTATTTTGACTATTATCCTGAATTTTTGAGTTGGATAGATAAAATCAAAAAGCTGGGCATACCTGCCTTAAATAGCATGGATACCATTCTTTGGAACTCTTCCAAAAGATATCTTCTGGAAATTGAATCCAAAGGTTATCCAGTTATTGCAGGGATGATTTTAGAGAAAGGAATGCCAATTTCTAAGGAGAATATTGAATCAAAAATCACATCAAAAACCTGGGTAGTGAAGCCTTTGGTGAGCGGAGGAGCAAAGAATACCTTGAAAATAAATTCTGAGAACTGGGAGAATCATGTTGATAAAATTCAATCCTGGGTGAAGGAAGAAGCATTTTTGGTTCAACCTTTTGTCACTGAAATTGAAGAGGTAGGAGAGTATTCACTTATTTTTTTCAATGGAATGTTTTCCCATGCAGTTTTGAAAACACCAGCAAGTAAAGATTTCCGGGTGCAACACTATTTTGGCGGAACGATAAAGCCTGTTAACCCGTCTGAATCTATGCTAGCATCCTGTCAGAATTTGATTAATGAATTTGCAGCAGATAGCTTATACGTAAGAGTGGATGGGGTAGAGATTGATAGCGTATTTAACTTAATGGAGTTGGAAATGATCGAACCTTATTTATTTCTTGCTATTTCTGCCGAAGCCCTATTAAACTATAAAAAGGCCATTTCAAGTCGATTGCTTTAAGTGTTACAGAAGTCAAGTTGTGCTTTTGCATAGGCACTTCCCTTGTTTGCAGCAGTTTGGATGAGCTGACAACCCTCAGTATCACCAAGAGAAGCCATACACAGGCCCTTACGAGCCATAGCTTCTAGGTGGTTTGGGTTTTCCTTCAGCACAGCATCAAAATCTTCTACTGCCCATTCTAATGCCCCTGGTATAAAACCTGCATTCATATAGGCAAATCCACGATTGTAGCGGCCTACTAAGTTGTTTGGCTCACGACTTACATAAGAATTAAAAGAAGCTGCGCATCCTAAGGCATCCCCTTGATAAGCGAGAGCCATTCCTGTGTAGTAATAAACTTGGGCATAATCAGGATTCAGATCTGCTGCTAATCGTAGAAATTCCTCCGCCTTTCTGAATTTCCCATTCATTAACATAGTCCTACCAAGTAGATACATGATGTCAAAATCTTCTGCATCTAGTGTAGCTGCACGAAGAATCATAGTTTCTGCACTTTCGTAATCCTTTTGCTCAAAAAGTAGTTTAGCCAAACCTCCATATGCATGGGCATATTCCTTATCGATTGAAATGATTCGCTCGTAATCTGATTTTGACTTTTCAATTTCTCCCAGCTCTTCGTAGCACCTGGCACGAATATGTAATGCTTTTACATCAGTGACATTGAAAAATAAGTACGAATTCAAATTAGAAATAGCCTCTTCATATTGCCCGTTGCTAAATTGACGTTCAGCTTCTTGAAGGCTGCTTGAACAAGAGCTACTTATAATTAGTATTAAAATAATAGGCAGGGTACGTAAAAGTCGTTTCATAACTGAAAGAACAAAAAAAAAGGGATTAGGAAAAATTATTGATGTGAAATTTTCCTAATCCCTACGAAATTTTCAGAATTAACCCTTTCGCATTTAGAAAAGACTATAATCTGATGTTTTTTAAAGAACGCCCTTCGTACTTGGAAGTTGATTGATATTTCTAGGATCACGCATCACTGCCATTTTTATAGCCCGAGCAAGTGCCTTGAAAATCGCTTCAATTTTGTGATGCTCGTTATCTCCTTCTGCTTTGATATTTAGATTGCACTTTGCAGTATCAGAGAAGGATTTGAAGAAATGATAAAACATCTCCGTGGGCATATCACCGACTTTTTCCCGTTTGAAATCAGCCTCCCACATAATCCAAGGCCTACCGCCAAAGTCAATTGCAGCTTGTGCTAGCACATCATCCATTGGCAATAGAAATCCGTACCGGTAGATGCCTTTCTTATCACCCAAAGCTTTTAAATAGGCTTCTCCCAGAGCCAATCCAGTATCTTCAATCGTATGATGCTCATCGATGTGTAAATCACCATTCACCTTGATCTCCAGATCTGTGCTTCCATGTTTGCCTAGTTGCTCGAGCATATGGTCAAAGAAATGCAAGCCAGTTTTGATATCGCAGTGGCCATTTCCATCTAGATTTAACTTGATGTAAATATCAGTTTCGGAAGTCTTGCGGATTACTTCAGCAGACCTAGGAGGCATTTTCAAGAATTCGTAAATCTCATCCCAGTTAGTGGTGCTTAATGCTGCATTTTCCACTTTTTCTCCAATGAAAATCGCCTTGGCTCCAAGGTTCTCAGCAAGCTTCACGTCTGTGAGTCTATCTCCGATTACATAAGAATTAGCCAAGTCATATTCTTCAGAAAAATAAGCTGTCAAAAGACCAGTCTTCGGCTTTCGGGTTGGTGCATTTTCACTTTCAAAAGTCTTGTCGACGTGTATTTCCTTAAAGAAGATATTCTCTTGTTCAAGCGTTTTTAGCATTTTAAATTGGGCTGGCCAAAACGTGTTTTCCGGAAATGAATCTGTCCCTAACCCATCCTGATTGGTAACCATGACCAACTCAAAATCAGTCTCTTCTGCAATTTTACGAAGGTTAGAAATAGCCTTCGGCAAAAACTCTAATTTCTCTAAGCTATCTACTTGAAAATCAGTTGGTGGTTCTTTGATGATGGTTCCATCACGATCTATAAAAAGTACTTTCTTTTTCATCGGTTTATTTTTTGTTTTTCAATGGTCAGATGGAATCTCGCATGATGAATAACCATCCTTCAGTGTGTCGTTTTCGACATGCCTGCCCGCCCCAGGCAAGCTCGATTTCATGGTTTATAGGTTATAGCTTTCTTCATAGATTTTTTTTAAAGCTTGAATGAAGGCTTCATTTTCTGTTCTAGTTCCTACAGAGATTCGTAAACATTCCTCGCAAAGCTGCACTTTGGATCTGTTCCTTACAATGATTTTTTCCTCAATCAAATCGTCATACACATGACTTGCGTTTGGGATTTGAACCAGAAGAAAGTTGGCATGTGAAGGATGAATTTTCTGCACAAAATCCAGTTTGCTCATCTCTGCTCTGAGGTATTCGCGCTCCTGAAGAATATCCGCGATCATCGCATTGACCTTATCTACCTTCTGTATAGCCGCCAAAACAGTCTCTTGCGTCAGGCCAGAGATATTATATGGAGGCTTAATTCGGTTTAAGATTTTGATCATTTTCTTGCTGGCAAAAGCCATCCCAAGTCTTAAGGAAGCAAGTCCCCAAGCTTTCGAGAAAGTTTGCATGACCAGTAGATTTCCGAACTCTCCCATATGAGTAGTAAAACTTGGCTCATCACTGAAGTCAATGTAAGCTTCATCCACAACTACCAATCCTTTGAATTCACGAAGTAATCGCAGAATATCCTCGCGATTAACCTTGTTTCCACTTGGATTATTTGGTGAGCATACAAAGATGATCTTAGTATTTGCATCTACTGCTTTTAGAATCAGGTCAGGCTGAAGTTGGAAATCTGGAGTCAATGGGATTTTGCGGGTTTCAACATCATTGATTCCAGCGCTGACTTCATACATCCCGTAAGTAGGAGGAAGAAGAATTACATTGTCCTTGCCAGGATTGCAAAATGCCCTGAAAAGCAAGTCAATCGCTTCATCAGAGCCATTTCCTAGGAATATTTGAGAAGGCTTTACCCGTTTGATCTTGGCAATTTCTTCTTTTAAATCCAGCTGGTAAGGATCAGGATAACGATTATGATCAGCATCCGTCACGGAACCGTAAGGGTTTTCGTTTGCATCCAGGAAAATACCATCTTTGCCGGTATACTCATCACGAGCTGAGGTATAAGGCAGAAGGTTTACAATGTGTGGTCTAAGTAATGGGGTTAAGTCAAACTTCATTTCTTTTGTTTTTTGAGCTGTTTGAGTCTTATAGTTACTGCATTCTTGTGGGCTTCTAATAATTCGTTTTCTGCCATTATCTCAATGGTAGGCCCAATATTTTTCAATCCTTCCGGACTGAGTTTTTGATAGGTGATCTTTTTAACAAAGCTATCCAATGAAACACCACTGTAATTTCTAGCATAGCCATAAGTAGGTAAGGTGTGATTGGTTCCTGATGCATAATCACCGGCAGATTCAGGCGTGTAATTGCCAATGAATATCGATCCAGCATTGTAAATCGAAGCCACAGCTTCGTCTTCTTCGACCACACTTATAATCAAATGCTCCGGAGCGTAGTAGTTGATCAACTCCAATGCATCTGCCGAGCTGTCCATGATAACTGCTCTGGAATTGGCAAGAGCCTTTTTAGCAATGTCTTTTCTAGGAAGATCTTCCAACTGCTCGGCTATTTCTTTAATAACCCGCTTCGCAAATTTCTCAGTATCAGTTACCAAAATAACCTGACTATCTACGCCATGCTCAGCCTGAGAAAGTAAATCCGCAGCTACAAAAGCAGCGTTTGCCGAATCATCTGCATAAACCAGCACTTCTGAAGGTCCTGCAGGCATATCGATCGCCACACCATATTTTGTAGCTATTTGCTTCGCTGCCGTTACAAACTGATTACCTGGACCAAAGATCTTATCCACCTTAGGTACGCTTTCTGTGCCAAAAGTCATTGCCGCGATGGCTTGTGCTCCACCTGCTTTTACGATTTTGGTGATACCTATTAGTGATGCTGTATAAAGTATAGCGGGGTGGATTTTCCCTTCTTTACTAGGTGGTGAGCAAAGTACAATTTCCTTACATCCCGCCAACACCGCAGGGATTCCAAGCATCAATACCGTGCTAAAAAGCGGTGCTGTTCCACCCGGAATATATAAACCGACTTTTTGAATGGGTACACTTTTCCTACTACATACTACTCCCGGCATCACTTCATCTACCAACTCTGGAGTCGCTTGAGCCATATGGAAACGTTCGATATTTCTTTTGGCCACATTTATTGCTTCTTTCAAAGCAGGAGAAAGTGTTGCAGATGCGGCTTGGATTTCTACTTCAGAGGGAAAAAGTGAATATAATTCCACGTGATCGTATTCCATTGCAAATTTGAAAAGGGCTTTGTCACCATTTCTTTTCACTTTGCGCAAGATTGGTTTTACAATCTTATTTATTTGTTTGGTTTTAAAAGTAGGCCTTGCCAACTGTTTCTTCCAAGTGTCTTTACTAGGATTATCCAGGATGTTCATTTGATTTCTGGTCTAGGGTTGTGCAAATAGTTTTGCAGAATTAAAGAATCATCTTTTCTATAGGAACGACTAGGATTCCTTCTGCTCCGGCAGCTCTGAGCTCTTCAATGTTTTCCCAGAATTGATCCTCGTTCAAAACTGAGTGAACAGAAGACCAACCTTCTTGGGCCAGTGGCAATATCGTAGGGCTACGCATTCCAGGAATTAGACTTGTGATTTTCTCAATAGATTCGTTTGGAGCATTTAGGAGCACATATTTATTGCTTTTTCCTTTTTGTACTGCGTTGATTCTAAAGAGAAGTTTCTCCGCAATTTCCTTTTTCCAATCTGATAGATTGTTGTTTGCGATCAGAACGGCTTCGGATTTGAAAATCTCCTCCACTTCCTTCAGGCCATTCATCATGAGGGTGGAGCCTGAGCTTACGATATCACAAATGCCCTCTGCTAATCCAATGCTAGGAGCGATCTCAACCGAACCTGAAATTTCATGGATATCTGCATTGATATTTTGGCTCTTGAGGTAATCACCAAGGATTTTAGGATAGGAGGTAGCTATATTTTTTCCTTCGAAAAATTGCACGCCATTATATTCCTGACCTTTGGCTACGGCAAGTGATAATCGACATTTGGAAAAGCCAAGCGCTTTCATCGTGGTGACATTCTTGTCTTTTTCTACGACTTCATTTTGTCCTACAATCCCAAGATCAGCAACACCATCGGCTACATATCCAGGGATATCATCATCTCTAAGGAATAAAAATTCGATTGGAAAATTGGTGGAAGTGGACTTGAGTTTGCCCGTTCCATTGTAAAATTTGATGCCACATTCTTTGATGAGGCTAAGTGAATCGTCAGATAGTCTGCCGCTTTTCTGCACGGCAATACGGATTATTTGTTCCATGTTGGCAAGTTACGCTAAGAAATAAAAGGTTATAATAAATATTGGTGAAAAGCGGAATCCCTATCATCGGCTTCACCGGGTGTGTGCAACTATTCCTCAGGAGGAATGATGGAAATGATGCATCAAGTTGCTTTGATGTGCAATTGCTAAAAAATCAATATTTCTATTGCTGTTTTCCATTATTGTTGGCAAAGATAGGAGGTCACTGAGAAAATGCAAATCGAGATGGCTTATTTTAATGAACTTCAGCTTATACAACTAAATGATTTAGTTATTTGTTTCCAATAATTGATCTAGTTTTTCCCAATTTCCAGCCAGAGACTCTTTAATTATCTGGTTCCATCTTGCCTGTACATCTCTGTTTAAACCATTTCGGGTTTGCCCATCATATAGTTCCTGCAGCTTATTCATCTCCCTATAGGAGTCCAAATAGATGTCATTGAGCGTTGCCTCGAAGAGGGTCGGTTCCAGGTCTGCGTTATTTAATGTATGGATCATTCGGTCGGCAGCGATTCTCGTCAAGTCAAAATGCTTCTGTTCATGATTGCTGGCATAGTCATCTGCATTCTTTACCCAAGACTGATCGGGAAGCATGTATACTTTTATCAAAATCGTCTGTATGATCTCTCCAGCTACTATTTCTGCATTTCCTTCGATGGACAAACTGCTAAAAATAGAAGCATTGAAAGAACTCGTAGGATCAGGCGTATCTGAGAAGTCATCCCAGGTCAAAGGTCTCTTCGGATCATAAAAAACAGTGTCTTTGTTGCTAGGAAGAACGGGGTCAAGGATATTCAATTTCACTGTTTTTGCCAAGGTTCTATTGGTTGAAGCTTGGCTGCTAAACCAGGCATCGAAGTAATTCCAACTATTTTCAAATAATCTCTCCACACTCGTCTGCACATTACCCAGTTGGTTGGCAGGTCTTCCATAGTTAGCTTTTCCGTTGAAGTCAACCAAATGAACTGGACTGCCTTCTCCTTGGACAAAAAAACCAAGACTTAGTTGAATCTCTCCTTTATATCCTCGTTGATTAGCTTGGTAGATTTCTTTAAGATCTAAATTGTAGACTTTAACTAGAATATTGTATGTAGTATTTTGAGAGGTTGTAATTCTTGAATTATAAAAAAGCTTTGCTTGCTCAGCTAGTTTCCCGTCAAATGAAGCAGTCAGTTTATTCCGTTCTGAATCGTAAACCAGTCCTACTGATTTCTGAACTCTGGAATCCAGCACTTTACTAATGATATATTCTTTCCTCTTTCCAATATTACTGCTGGGAGTGAGCTTCAAAGTCAATTGCTGACCTATAGCTATCCCAACAGTGAGTAGAAGATATACTATAGCGAGTTGGAAGATTCTCATGTATTGGGAAAAGAAATAGAATTCAGTTAGGATTGATTAATCAGACTAAGCCTAACGAATAGCAATTGCAGCAGGTTTTGGAAAGTAGGTAAAAGCGAATTGTAAATGTGATCACCTACTTGTATTCTTTCGGACGAAGTGTGTTCATAAGCGTACACGCTATTTGTTGGCACATAATTCAAATCAGTGATTCTATCATTTTTTCAAAATTAAATTTCCTTAACAAGTGTAATATGGTGCAACCTCAGAAAAACCATAATTAGCTTAAAAGTGTTCGATGACATGACAGTCGGTCAAAGATATGTTCAGTTAGTATACAGGTTGTGTTAATAAATCCTGATTTTTTCAGAATTTAATTCTGAATTCCTCGTGAGAAATTTAATTTCTAAAAATAATATGGGGTTTGGGCGAAGGTGGTTTTTTGGCTTTGGTATGCGCTTCGCATTAGGGAGATCACAACACTTCTAAACCAACTTATTATGAAAACTTTATTAACAGTAGCATTAGCAAGCGCATTATCTTTTAGCTCATTCGCAGCAAACGCAAGTGAAGATTTGAAAGCACTTTCAGCAGTAAACTCGAATTTCAAAAAAATCAACGTTACCCTAAATGAGGGAGTGGGCAAGGCCAAAATCTCTATTATTACCCCAGATGGAAAAGTTCTGAACAATAGGAGTGTCCGTGTGAAAGGGGAAACTTTGATGCTTCCTTATAATATGGAAAGCCTGCCGACTGGAGAATACCTAGTCAAAATCGTGACAGAAGATGAAGAAGTAACCTACTCCGTAGAAACATTTGAAAAGCTAACTCCAGTGGAAGTATTGCCTTTGGTAGCCTTCGGTAAACAAATTGATCATAATACCGTAAGTCTATCAGTGTTTGGGCTAAATGAGCCTGGCGTCGATGTGGAAGTTATTTCATCCATCAGTGGAGCGGTGATTTACACGGAGCATGTTGATCAAGAGGAAGGATTTAAAAAAGACTATTCTTTCACAAATGTGAATGCCAAGGATATCTACCTCAAAGTGACTGACTCCAAAGGACGAATCAAAACCCTTTATTTCTAAGTTAAACCAACTATTATGAAGAGCCCTGATTTGACGTTCAGGGCTTTTTTTTGTTCAAATTTAAGGATAGGCTAGAGCCATTTTTTTCTTTTGAAGTAAATGAAGGGCAGAATAGCTGAGCAAATCATAGCAATGACCACGATAGGATATCCAAAATGGAAGTTCAATTCAGGCATATATTCAAAATTCATCCCATACACACCTGCAATGAATGTAGGAAGGGAAATGCATACTGTAACCACTGTTAGCATTTTGAATATATGGTTTTGTTCCAAGTCAATTTTGTTTGATACGTTTTCTCTGAGATCATCCAAACGATCAAAATTGAACTGAATGTAATCGGAAATTACGTCAAGGTCATTCAATTCTGTACGTACACTTTCCCTCAATTCTACATGTTTTTCCCAGTCGCTTTTGATGTATAATCGCAATACTCGAGTGGTTTCCAGAAGTGCTTCCTTAATCAATAAATTGTTGAAGTTATATTTTGTAATAATATCCATCACATTGCTTGAGAACTCCTTTTCTATCAGGATTTCGTTGGCAAGGGCCTTTACTTTTCTACTGAGACTCTCTGTGATATCTGCGAAATAGTCAGAAATAAACTCAAACTGAAATTTGAAAATACCATCCATATCATTGATTCTCTGCAAAGAATTGATTTTGGCTGGATACATGCCATTGAAGTAAACATCAAGGTTGGCACTCATGAATAGAAATAAGCCTGTTTGAGAAACTATAATAAATAAAGGTTCCTCCACCATATTTTTTTCCTTGTTGTGATAGGGGATTGAAAAGTGAAATGCCGCCTGATTCTCATTTTCTAAAAAGTGGGAGCTGATTTCTATATCCTCAAAATGCTTCATGATCTTGAAGTCAAGTCCATAATTCTGCTCCAGCCAACTCAATTCTGCATTGGTATAATCCGTGAATTGCATGACCTGGAATTCCAGTTCAGAAACTAAAAGCTCTTCCACTGAGTGAGCCTTAAAAGACTTTTTATTTTTGAGGAGGATTTCGATCATGGGGTATTCGTAAAAAAATGGTTTATACAATTATCAATTATTCAATCTTGTAAATTTTATCTGGGTTACTTTTTACATAATCAATCAATTTCTGTTGATAGTCTTTTGTGAATATTTCGGTAAAAAAGTAGCTTTCAATTACTTCGGTTGAAGTAAGCTCTTTGTATCCTTCAGAAAAGGAAGTCCAACGATTATTCCAATCTCTGTGGTTATCATTAAACTTGGAATGTAAGTCTTGAATAGTTTTGAAATTGCCGAAAAACTCTTTTAAAACGATCTCATAATCTTTCTCTAATTTTTCCAATCCAGTTTCTTGCATTGCTTGTAAAGCAAGTATGGAAAGTTCTGGGTAGTTAAATAAAAACTGGTAAACGCCACCATTATTCACTTGTGACTCAAAGTTTATAAGAGTAAAATAAACACGTTGCTCCTTTGTAACCTCCTTTAGAAAATCAGCGTGAGTTTGATTCTTTTCCCAATATTTATTTTTATCATAAACATCCTCACATGCTTTAGCCCAGATATCGTAGTATGCGTTTTTATACTTGTTCCAAGCTTTTCCATCCCACTTTTTCTCGATTTCAGCAATCCAGTTTTCGGGTAGTTTTGGAATATGCTTATTGGATTGATTTTCTGATTCAAGCTTCAAAAATTCGGTTGGAGCATTTTGCGTATTTTTGGATTTCCTTTTCCAAATGAAAAAACCAATTATTAAGAGAAATACGCCTATTGATATAATTAATCCTATTTTCATTGTAGTTTATTAGATTATCAAATTCTGGTATAATGGGACTAGTTTATTTTTGTTGAACATATGAATGTGTTTCCTTCCTTCTCCTCACAATCCACCACGCCACTATCATATTTGGAACCCAACACAGCCAAGCAACGATACGGTAAGCGGGGATAAATTCTCCTTGATGCAAGATGATCAGAATAGGGAGCCAAATCCTGAGCGTCACAGCTGCGAAAGTTGCCGCGTAGCTAAATATCATCCAGTCCTCATGGTCATCATACCTATGTTTTTTGGCAGTGAACCAGCCCATCATCGTAGTGCCAAGCCAGACGATTCCCAAAGTGATAAAGCCTAACATACTGACCAATCCTCCAGTGGCATTAAAACCCAAATAGATGGCAGCCAAGCCACTGAAAAAGACAAGGGTGACATAGGCCATTCCGATTTTCTTGTGGAGTTTTCTATTCCTATCCCGAAATCCTTTATGGAATTGTACCCACCCAATAATAAGTGCAAGTCCGCCGAGTATGATATGAGTGTAGAATCCAAAATTCCAGATATTGGAACTTAGGAGTTCAGCTGTTTTAGATTGGAGTAAAGCGAAATTTCTACCGTAAACAAAGTAGAGAAATGGATAAAGACCAATGACTGTGCAAAGGATTCCAAATATCCACCAATTGATCTTTTTTAAAACGGGGTTCATAGAAACTAGATATTTGTGTTGGCTGAATGATTTACTTCGAAAGATAGTTATTCAGTTGGTCAAACGTGCCTATAAATCTTTGCTCCATATTGCTGATATCCTCTTCAAACACTTTTTTGGAAGCATCAGAAACCTGATGCGGAAATGAGACCATATCAATTATAGTTTGGCTGTTTTCTATAATAAACTCAAGATCTACGATCATTTCAAGTTGCGAAAACATGGGTTTTGGTTAGAATTGAACGGATTTAGTGATTGAAGAACCTGCCATATCTCCTTCTGGCAGCTCAAATTTGATGGTCTTTTCGACTCCCTCCACTTGTAGCTTTATTTCTATTGAGCCTGTCACCTTTTGCGTAGGTTCTGATAGAGATATGTTCCAGGTTTTTGAAGTTATATTTTCCAATTGAACTAATACAGGTTGGCTGGTCTCCAACCTGTTATTTTCCCAGTAGAATCTACCCTTCTTATAAAAAACCACCCCAAGTAACCCATTTTTTTTGTCCTGGACAGCCTGAACCTCGGGCGAGTTTTGGAGGATAACTACCGATGAAATATTCTTGTTGGTCAACTCTTGAGCGTTTTCAACACCTGGTAAAAGAATGTAGGCGTAGGAGGCTTCTTTCGGGTTTTTTCCATGATTAACCCAGAGTTTAAAGACATCCTTTTCTATGATCTTGGAAGATGAATTGGAATTAATTTCTGCCCAAGCACCCGGCTGCTTATCTGCAAAGAGCATTACACTTTGATTTTCCGGGAAATAGTAACCGACTTTATCATGATAGATCCACTGGATGTTTTTTAGTTTGTCAGCTTTCTCGCTCTTAAACTCTTCAAAATCTCCATTTTGAGATAGTAGAACAGGTCCTTTCAACCAGGATTGATTTAAGGTAGTAGTGATAAATTCCTGTCTATCTGCTGAAATTGCTGATCCCAAACAAATGACTTTATCATCAAAGAAGAACCAACTTTTGTTGGCTTTGGTAGTGTAATCGGACATCTGATAAACCGAAATGCCATTCAGTCCGTCGCTTACTCCTCCTACAAAATCAGTTTTCCCTCTATTTGCGACCCAGTTTCTACGCTTTTTAAGCGGGCTGACCTCAGGCGTGGTGGTTCCGGGAATCTTATTCCACTCCCAGTTTGGAAAAATATTGTGGTATTCATTTCCCTCTACTGCTATGAAAGTAGCGCCTTCAGTAAGAAACTGCCCAGTGAGATTTTCACCGTTTCCGGATTCGGTACGTACACTTCGGCTAGAAGCTATATTAAGTCCAACCATAAATTCAGGTCTGTGGTGTACGGTATAATCAGATCTCCAGTAATAAATATGCTTAGGGCTGATTCCTTCTGATGGATCTGCTTTGCCTTCTATTCTTGCAATTGCCTTATCGTATTCTTCTTGGTGACGGTTGATGTCGATTTCTCTAATTTGCTTCACTATCCCTACATTTACCCGGGTCGCATTATTTCTGGCGATTCCCCGGCCAATCACACTAAAATCTACATACCGACCACGGATCACCTGCAAGAACCCATTTCGGGTAAAATCTGATATTAAAGAAATCTGATCAGGAGTAAATGAAAACCTTGTTCCTTGGATGTAAGTGGCCACATTTCTAATACCCGATAGGTATTCTCTGCCATAGCCATGCATGTAGTTTTCGGGGCCATGAGCATGAAAAGACATGTCTCGCTGTATACCATCACCTGGGGAGATTTTGATCGTAGCAGCTGTCGCGTCTACAGCCCGCTTGAGTAAAGCTGCATCTTTGGTGAGTGCTGCCTCCATGATCATATGCTGCGCAATATCAGTCAAATTGGATCCGTCTCTTCCGGGAGATTTTGTGATTGAGGCAGTTTTACTCATCCAGCTTATTAATTTTTTCTCTAAATCTTCCGGTACCCCTGGCTCTACTGTGCGCATGGCCACCAAAAGCTGCCCGATCTCTTTGGGGACGCTTATACTGAGCCACCACCAGTTTTTTGAAGTTGGCTCAGGTTTTAATTCAACCCAATACCTGATGGCATTAAGTATACGCTGATGCGTACTGGCACTCAAGTAGAACTTGTTGTCTTTTCGACTATAAGCCTTTGCCATAAGTCCGATTCTCTTGATGTGTACATCTGGCTCCCAACTCGACAGGGAGTTGTCAGCATAGTTGATATCTTTCCAGCTCCCATCTGCCTGTATTTCCTTTTGTACCTTGTTTGCCAAAGTATTTAGATCTGCTGCGCTTATAGCTTGCTGATATTGGGTGAAAATATTTTGTTGGACAATATCAAAGTCTAAATCCTGCTGGGCTTGAAGTGACTGAACATGAGCTAAAAGAAGAAAGAGAAATAAATAATTGGCTAATCGTTTCATAATCATGAAATAAAATGGATATCACTGAGTGATTCCGGTAGAAATCACTTTGAAGTTGATTTCTTCTTAGGAATAGGATGTATAAGGGTAAATGCCAGGTTGTCCAAAATCATTGTGAGTTGTAGCTCTATAGTACTGAAAAATATTTAAAAATTTAATTAATCAGCATTTTTAGTAGTACACTACAAACAAACAATTATGGGAAGCTGGTAGGCTTTTTTCGCTTCTAATCAAGACGTATTTTTTGTCGGTCTGACCTTGAGATCAGGCAAATTTCTTGGAATTTATGAGGATGCTTTTCGAGTAACATGTTTTTAAATCCTGTTTTAAAGCTTTGCTTTCTACTTATTTAGATTGTTCTCAAAGCCAATTGTTTTTCATGTACTATGAAAAGCATTTGCCAGCCAACCACTGGCTGTAGCATTAAGGAAAGGTTTTTCTTCCCTTTGGAGTGCAATTCTATTTCTTCTAAATTCACAAGTTATGGGGGATTTCTGGATGAAGGAGGAGTCCACTTTACAGTACCTAAGAATTGATGATAGAAATTTGGAGTAAATACAAGAGAGCAATATTGGCAAACTGTGTCCTATCTTCAGTTGAAGCAAACAAAGGTGTGAATTATTGGAGAAATAGCCTTTTTGCAACCACCTTAATATTTATTCTGCCGCTTTGCTTTATTGCGCTGATTCCATCATTATTCCTGAGCACCTTCGAAAACAAAGAGTATATCACCTTATTGCACTTCATTACTATTGGTTTGATGTGTTTTATAGCCTTTGTACCTAGCGTAAAAACAGCTACTAGGAAGTTGATATTTTCTCTTACTGTTTATGCGTTTGCCATCACGCTTAATATTTTCACCTCACCCTCCTCAGGTTCTGTTTTAGTATACTTTTTGGCGGCCTGTGTCTATTCTATTATAATTTTCGATAATAAATACGCTTATTGGTGGAGTCATCTTGTGCTGTTTATTTCTATCTTTTTTGGGTTTGCTATAGCGTTCGATTTGATTGATTTCAGTCATAATGTAGATATGAGTTCCGTGAATGAATGGATTGCTGTCAGCTCTAATCTTATCTTTCTATGTTACCTCTCATCAGCCCTTATTCCCAAGATTTTCAAAGGAATTGAAAACTACATTTCCGAGCAGCAACAACTAAAGACCGAGCTTGAGGCGAGTAAAAAGGCACTCCAAGTCAAAAATGAAGAACTTGAACATTATGCTTATGTAGCTTCGCATGATCTGCAGGAACCTTTAAGAATGGTTACAAGCTTTATGCATAAGCTTAGTTCAAACTATGGAGACCAGCTGGATGAAAAAGGAAAGAAGTATATTACTTTTGCCGAAAATGGAGCTGTGCGTATGAAGCAGATTGTCTTGGATTTGCTGGACTTCTCCAGGGTCAATAGACCTAGTGATAAACTGGAACGAGTAGATCTTGATGCTTTACTATCGAATTATTTGGAGTTGAGAGAAGGGACCATCGCTGCTGCTTCTGCTAAAATCAATTGGACTGACATGCCTACCATTTGGACTATCAAGCCTTTGATTACCACAGTATTTCACAACCTGCTGGATAATGGGTTGAAGTATAGAAAAAAAGACACTGCTCCTAGTATCGATATATCGGCACGTGAGCAGAAAGATTATTGGGAATTTGCTATTTCTGATAATGGAATAGGTATAGAATCTCAGTTTTATGATAAAATTTTTAAGCTGTTTCAGAGACTACATAATAGCAATGAATATGAAGGTACAGGAGTAGGGCTTTCAATAGCCAAAAGAAGTGTCGAGTTTATGGGAGGACAAATAGGGCTTCATTCACTAGTGGGGGTTGGCTCAACTTTTTATTTTACAATACCGAAAAAAATTAATGAAAGACAAGATTAAATTTCCAATAATCGCTTTAGGTGCATCTGCAGGCGGTCTTGAACCCTTGGAGTTGTTTTTTGAAAAAACAGCTGATGACCCGATAGGCGCCTATGTTGTCATACAGCATTTGGCCCCCAATCACAAGAGCTTGATGGATGAATTACTGGCTAGGCACACTAAGTTGCCCATCTATATTATTGAGGATGGGATGTCCATTAATCCTGGTGCTATTTACTTGAACCCTCCCAAAAAGTTTGTTGAAATAAGAAATGAAAAATTTGTATTAAATGATAAGGAAGACAGGAAACTCAGTTTTCCAATCACTAGCTTTTTTATGTCACTGGCAGAAAACCTCCAAGATAATGCCTGTGCTATTATCCTTTCAGGAACCGGTAGTGATGGCGCTGAAGGCCTGAAGTACGTGAAAGAAAAAGGAGGTCTGGTGCTAGTACAGTCTCCAGATGATGCCAAGTTCAATGGAATGCCTAACAATGCTATCCATACGGGAGTAGTAGATAAGGTCTGTTCTATAGAAGAAATGCCACATGAAATCACTTCTTTTTTCACAAACCGAAAACTACTGATACAGAAATATCAAAATCAGGAAGGAGGGAGCACGGTTATTTCAAAAATCCTCAAAACAGTCCTTGAGCTTATTGCTATTGATTTTACAGGTTATAAGCATACTACCGTCTCCCGTAGAATTCACCGGCGGATGAATTTATTGGATGTCACCAAAATTGAAGAATATTACAGTTTACTAAAGGACAATCCCGCTGAAGCACATTTGCTTTCTAAGGAGTTACTTATTGGTGTGACACGGTTTTTTAGAGATGAAGAGGCTTTTGAAGCCTTGAGCACTGAAGTAATCCCAAAGCTCGTCGAAGAAAACCTTGAGACCAAAACCCTGCGTATTTGGGTTCCTGCCTGCTCCACTGGAGAGGAAGCCTATTCTTTAGCTATTCTGGTGAAAGATTACCTGCGGAAAAACAAACTGCAGTTTGATGTAAGCATTTTTGCCACCGACCTAGACAAGGATGCGATCAAACTAGCTTCTAATAGAATTTTCTCGGAGAACATTACTTCTGAGGTGCCAGTAGAGATCCTGAATACTTACTTTATTTCGCAAAAAGGCGGGTATAGCATTGTCAAAGAAATCAGGGAGATGATTGTTTTCTCGGTGCAAAATTTGATCCAAGATCCTGCTTTCAATAAAATTGACCTAGTAAGCTGCCGAAACTTGTTGATTTACCTGAATGATCCAGTTCAGCAGCAGCTCTTCAAACTGTTTCAGTATGCGTTGAGGACAGGTGGATATCTCTTCCTAGGTCCAAGTGAATCTCTAGGGGCTGAAAGTGAAGAGTTTAGGGAGGTAAGCCATCGATACAAGATTTTTCAGAATATTGAAAGTAAAAAATTCATACAAAGGCTCCATACCGCCCAGAGATTTCAGAAGCAAAGCTGGGATAGAGCACCAGTAGCTAGGCAAATTGAACAGCCTCTTGTAACAACTAAAGGGAAACTGCAGAGTGAAATCCAACATACCCTGATTCAAGAGTATGTTCCTGACTCGATGGTGATAGACCAACATTTTAATTTGTTACATACTTCAGGTAGCAGTCACCGTTGGCTACGTATTCCTCCGGGTGAAATCAGCGCTAATGTCTTACGCATGCTTCCTGAAGTATTTGCTGCTCCCTTAGAAGTTGCAGTAAATAAAGTCTTGCAAGACGGAAATGCCATTATTCTTGGAGACCTTGCCGTTCCGGAGGATCTCCGGATGCATTTTCAGCCCAATTCTACGTTGGATATTCACATCAGAACTAAGGAATTGTTGGAAGGTATGAAGTATGTATTCATCACCTTTGAGCAGGTATCGGACAATAGCAATAAGGTAGAGGCTGCTGAAAGAATTAACCTAAGTGCTGTTTCTAAGGAGAAAATCAATATTCTGGAACGGGAATTACGGGTGAACCGAGAAACTCTTCAGACCACCGTCGAAGAGCTGGAGTCTAGCAATGAGGAGCTACAAGCTGCCAACGAAGAGTTGCAGAGTTCCAATGAAGAATTAGAATCCGTCAACGAAGAACTTTATACCGTCAACGCTGAATATCAGCAAAAAAACAGTGAGCTGGCGAATAACAATGATGATCTGAACAACCTGATTCAAAGTACCGAGATCGCACTGCTATTTCTTGACGTCAACCTGAATATTCGGAAATTCACTCCCTCACTCAAAAAAATATTAGACCTTGTTCCACATGATATCGGACGAAATATCAGCCAGTTTCGTGGAAAGATCAAGTTGGAAAATCTACTAGATCGAATTGGTATGGTACTGGAAAATCATTCCTCTTTTGAGTCAAGAATAGAGGATATCAAAAAGCGGGAGTACCTACTCAAAATATCACCTTTCCGTACTCAAAAAGACGAAATAAAAGGTGTGATTCTAGTCTTTGTCGATTTGACCCAAGCAAACAGGCTTCAAAAAGCATTAGAGGTATCAGATAAAGCACTCAAAGAGCTAAACTCAAAGCATACCGACCAAGCAGAGATTTTGGGCTTGATATCCCAAAATTTAAGGGATATGGTATGCATCATCAATAGTGCGGGGGATATAGAGTATTGCACTCCTTCAGGTTTTTTAGTCACTGGATATAAGCTGGATAAGCTTTATAAACTGAATTTATTCAAGAAAATCCCCAGTCAGCGCCATGCAGATGGGTTAAAAATAGCCTTAAAAAGTATTGATTCAGGCCAGGAGCCAGGCTTAGTTGAGTTTCAGTTTCAGAAATCCAACGAAAATTTGCGCTGGTTGGAGGCTACTGTCAAGGCTATTACACTGCGCCATAGTGAAGGAAAGAAATATCTATTGACAATCAGGGATATAAATCACCGAAAAAATGCAGAACAAGAACTTCAAAAAGTTTCATTGATCGCAGAGCAGTCACCCAATGCAGTAATCATGACAGACACTCAAGGCAGAATTATTTATGTGAATGAAACCTTTGAGAAAATGACAGGTTATGAAGAATGTGAAGTTTTAAATAAAATACCTGGCAGAGTTCTTCAAGGAAAAGAAAGTGATCCAGACGTAGTTAGGCAAATGGCAGAGGCCATCGCCAATAGAGATTCATTTGAAGTCAACATTATTAATTATACTAAACTTGGCAATAAATACCTTACCCATATCAAAGCTCGTCCTCTTTACAATTTAGAAGAGGAGTTTATAGGCTTTTTCTCTATTCAAGACGATGTCACTACGGAGGAAGAATATATCTACCAAGTCAGTAAATTGAATGATGTCATTAAAGCACAAAACAAGCAGCTGCAGGATGTAAACAAGTCACTGGAAGAATTTGCCTATGTCGCTTCTCATGATTTGAAAGCTCCTTTGAGAAGTATTAAAGGTTTACTTAGCATAATTGAAAAAAAGGGCAACCTTTTAGAAAAAGGCAAACAGAAGCAATATTTTGAAATTATTAATTCCTCAGCAAATGAAATGGACAAGATGATCACCAACCTATTGGAGTTTTCTAGAACTGGAAGACTCAACGAGAGCTTGGAAGAGGTAAAGTTACCTGATCTTTTTGAGGAGGTCTTGATGCAATTTAGTAAAGAGCTAGAAGACCTGAATGGTAAAATTATATATAATCTGGACATTACTGAGCTCGCAGTTTATCCTATTCTTTTTAAGCGTTTGCTCACCAACCTGATCAGCAATGCTTTAAAATACCGCGGAGACCAAAACCCTATCATACAGATCACGTCACAAAGTAATGAGGAAAAAGTAACCTTTGCAGTGAAAGATAATGGTATCGGAATTCCAGAGAATCAGCTTGAAAATGTGTTCAAAATCTTCCATTCTTTAAATCCAAGTAATGATAGCAACGGGATAGGCCTTGCAGTTTGTAGAAAAGTTGTCGAGCTCCATGGGGGGGAGATGTGGGCTGTGTCTGAACTTGGAGAAGGTGCAGTTTTTAAATTTGAAATAGCAATTAATCGATAATAAGGATATGAGTACAAAACCTGCACATATACTCTTAGTTGAAGATAATGAAGGAGATATTGTTTTAACGCTTGAGGCCTTTGAAGAGAGCAAGTTGAAAACAGAGATCAGCATTGCCAGAAACGGACAAGAGGCTTTAGACTTTCTCTACAGAAAGAATGAATTTACTGAGGCGAAGCGTCCGGATTTGATTTTATTGGATATCAATATTCCTATTTTTAATGGGCATGAGGTTCTAAGTCAAATAAAGGATGATGAAGAATTAAAATCAATCCCTGTGATCATGTTGACTACTTCTTCCAATCAAAAGGATATCGATGAAGCCTACAAACAATACTGCAATAGTTATGTAAAAAAGCCGCTTGATATGAATGAGTTCTTGAAAGCTATTATAAAAATTGAAGAATTCTGGCTGCAGCTCACCACTTTATCTAATAAATAATGACTGAAAGAGATGAGTATAATACAGCCTTCTCAGTTTTGGTGATTGAAGAAAACCGCGGGTATAGATTTGATTAAGAGTATCGAATTCGCACTAAGTAGAAATCACTATATAACTCAGAACGATGTCCAAAGTAAGAAATATTGCATTGCATGAACTCAATCGCAGGTGTTAAGGACGCCACTTTTCCTTATGTTAGGCATTATTAATTTAATTCAAATCGGAGGGGTGGACTCTAATGAGTAGCCTTTTTTCCTTAGAACAGTTGACGGTAAGCTCCAAAGAATTAGATGAAATAGTAAAGAATAATATGAAAGAAACTCAGACATTTGACTTCAATAAAAATGAAAAATAAGCATGTTTTTTTAATAGAAGATGATAAGATTTTTAGGTTGATAACGCTTAAAATGTTAAATAATTTGCGCTTGCCATACCTGTCAATATGCGAGTGCGAAAACGGGCAAATTGGCTTGAATGAACTAGCCCTGAAAAGAGATCTTGATGAGGAGGTTATTGTTTTTTTGGATATAAATATGCCCGTTTTAAGTGGTTGGGAATTCTTGGAGGAAATGGTATTGCAAAAGTCCTTTGGTTTAAAAAATATTTCTATCTACATCGTTTCTTCGTCAACAGATGCTAGTGATTTGGATAAGTCTAAATCATATGAAATAGTAGATGGATTCATACATAAGCCACTTTCCTTGGATTCATTAAAATCAATAATAACCACGCATTAACCCATCCGAATCCAACCCTCCGGAAACTAAGCCTAGTGATGTGTTCTAGGTTTGTTTTGTAAAATGTACTCAATACTGAAACTGATTACTGAACACTACCTTCCGCGTGATCCACCATTTTCCCATCCAGCGTCATGTATTCGCCCATCGCATCTGCTGTCATGCAGGAATGAACGGGAAGAATACCTAAGATGTCTCCAACTTTCACTTTTGCAAGCAACTCATCCGAAGCTTTTATAATCCCATGTTCCTGGGAAATGTTTTTGAGAAAGGATTTGGTTTCAGGAATAATCCAACCATTTTCATGGAGGTAAACAACCTCTCCGAAGTTTTTCAGGCCATTTTCTCCTACCAGCACGTCTTTGGCCAAGTGAACTCCACCGCCATGAATTAGTATTTCCTTTCGGTCCTTTTTGATATCCACGACTGGCACGGCGAGACAAACAGCAATATCCTTTTTGTCACAGCCGCCTAATTCTGCCTGCATCAGGTCATAAAACACAAAATTTCCCGGCCCCATCTCGTCTATGTCTCCGAAGTCTTCCATCACTGCACACCCGGGAGTATCTCCAGTTCGAGTAATTAGCTTGGGATATTCTGAATTGTACTTGTGCTTCAGCATGCTAAGGGCATTCCGGGTTTGCTCGTAAAGGGCAGGGATATCAGGCATATAATAGGAGTGACCTGCATGGATGTAAAAACCTTTGAATTTTAGCTTGTCTGACTTTTTGGCAATCAACAAAATCTCCTCAATCAAACCGAAGTCGGATACTTCTACACCTGTTCTTCCATAACCAGCATCGATTTCTATGAAAAACCCTACAGAATGCTCCAATTGATCGGAAAGCATTTGGGTAGTTTCAGCATTGATCAACTGCACAGAAATAGATTGCCTTTCTGCTATTTTATTAAGCTTTGGGATCTCAAGAGGATTGAATGGAAATGCGATGTGAATATTCACCCAGCCTTGCCCTGAGAGGTATTCTGCCATTTTGATGGAAGAGGCAGTTACCTCTGTAATATTATATTCTTTTGCCCAATCACCAATTTGGTTTGACTGAGCGGTTTTGAAATGTGGAACGAGCTTCATATTGTGCCGAGTAGCTTTATCTGCCATTCGTTTGATGTTGGCGCGGCAGATTTTTTCGTCAAGGAGAAGCGTAGGTGAGGTTATTTGATCAAGGTAGCTCATGAGTAATGGTTGAGTTCGTAAAAATTTTATTGAAAGTAATCTCAGAGGAGGGGAATAACAAGCTGAAAGGGCATTTCCGAATTTTGATTTACGATTTACGAGATTCCCGATGAGTTGAGGTTTGTGTTTCACGCGGCGGCGCAGCGTTTGAAAACCTTTGAGGTTCTAAACACTCAAAGGTTTTCAAATGGAAAATTGCGTCTTTGCGCCATTGCGGGAGATTGTCAATTCGTTTAATCCATAGAACTATGCTTTTTCATTCGCCGGGCTGCCGTGTGAATATTTTTTATTTTTCCGCCCTTGCGGGAGATTTGCCAAGAGAGAAATTCTCACCCCAATGCAGGTAACACCATCAATTCTGTTAATTTTGCTTCCCGATAATAACGCCTGTAAAACGGCCTAAATAGCATTCTTAATTGCCTCAAAACCTTCATGGAAGCAAAGAAAATACGGAGCACCTTTATTGAGTTTTTCCAATCCAAGCAGCATCACTACGTTCCTTCATCACCGATTGTGGTCAAAAATGACCCCACGCTGATGTTTACAAATGCGGGAATGAACCAGTTCAAAGACGCATTTCTAGGAAATGAAATAGCCAAATATTCCCGTGTCGCAAATTCCCAGAAATGCCTGAGGGTAAGTGGCAAGCACAATGATTTGGAGGAAGTGGGCGTGGATACCTATCACCACACCATGTTTGAGATGCTTGGCAACTGGTCATTTGGTGATTACTTCAAGAAAGAAGCAATTGAATGGGCTTGGGAGTTATTGACCGAAGTCTATGGACTAGATAAAGACAGGTTGTATGTTTCGGTGTTCCAAGGTGACACTGGAGATAATCTAGGCCTGGATCAGGAAGCCTATGATCTTTGGAAGGCTATTGTTCCTGAAGACCGTATTATAATGGGTTCCAAAAAGGATAATTTTTGGGAAATGGGTGACGTTGGGCCTTGCGGACCTTGTTCTGAAATCCATGTTGACTTAAGATCCGATGCGGAGCGCGCTCTTGTTGCTGGTAAAGACTTAGTTAATAATGATCACGAGCAAGTGATCGAGATTTGGAACTTGGTATTCATGCAGTTCAACAGAGTTTCAGATGGATCTTTGAAGCCGCTACCTGCGACTCACGTGGATACAGGAATGGGTTTTGAGCGTTTGGTGAGAGCTATTCAAGACAAATCATCCAATTACGATACAGATTTATTTGCGCCATTCTTGGCTGCTTTGGCAAAGAAATCAGGCAAAGTTTACGGCGAGGATTTGCCGACTGATATTGCATTCCGTGTGATCGTCGATCACATTCGTGCGATTTCATTTACTATCGCGGACGGGCAATTGCCTTCCAATAACAAGGCTGGCTATGTGATTCGTAGAATTCTCAGAAGAGCAGTTCGTTATGGATATACGTTTTTGGGTTTCCAAGAACCATTTTTATATGAATTGACTAGCCTCATTGCAGATAATTTTGGGGATATTTTCCCAGAAGTAAGACAGCAACAGGAATTTATAGCGAAAGTGATTTTTGAAGAGGAAACTTCTTTTCTCAGAACACTTGATAATGGATTGAAGATACTAGACCAGATTAAGTCTGAATTAAGTGCGAAAGGTGAAAATGTAATCCCAGGGAAAACTGCATTTGAATTGTACGATACCTTCGGATTCCCACTTGATCTGACTTCGCTGATCGCTCGAGAAAGTGGACTTTCGCTTGATGAAAAAGGCTTTGCACTTGAAATGGAAGCCCAGAAAACACGTTCCCGCGCAGCCTCTGAATCTGAAACCGGTGATTGGGTAATTGTAAACGAAGACAACGGGGTTGAATTCGTAGGATATGATTTCCTTAAAGCGCATGCCCAGATCATCAAGTACCGCGTGATCTCAGATAAAAAAGGCGATAAGTACCAAATCGTGTTAGATAAAACTCCTTTCTATGCCGAAAGCGGGGGACAGGTCGGTGACACAGGTTTATTAATTTCTGAAACCGAAACAGTAAAGGTGATTGACACCAAGAAGGAGAATGACTTGATTGTTCATTTTGTGGAGAAGCTTCCCACAAATCCTGAAGCTAAGTTTGGTGCAGAAGTAGATGCAGACAAGCGCTTTTTGACTGAAAATAATCACACAGCTACGCATTTGCTTCAGGCTGCTTTGAAAGAAGTTCTGGGTGATCATATCCAACAGCGAGGGTCTTTGGTGAATCAGAATTTACTTCGCTTCGATTTTTCTCATTTCAGCAAATTGACTGATTCCGAAATTGCTAAAGTGGAGGATATTGTAAATGATAAAATCAGACAGAACATCGCACTTTCCGAGCAAAGAAATGTGCCAATAGAAGAGGCAAAAAAGCAAGGAGCAACTGCGCTTTTCGGAGAGAAATATGGTGACTTTGTACGTGTAATCACTTTTGACAAGGAATTTTCTGTAGAACTTTGCGGGGGCACTCACGTTCCTCAAACAAGTAAAATTGGTTTGTTTAAGATTATTTCTGAAGCTTCCAGCGCTTCTGGCGTTCGAAGAATAGAAGCTATTACCGCAAAAGCAGCCGAGGAGTATTTCCGAAAACAAGAGCATTTGGTGAAAGAAATTCAGGAGTTGCTGAAGAACCCTAAGGATCTGATGAAGTCAATTGAATCTTTGCTTCAAGAACGAAATGACTTGAAAAAAGAGATCGATGCGTTGCATCTGGAGAAAGCTTCGGGTGTGAAAGTTGAGTTGCTTAAGCAATTTGTGGCAGGAGAAGGCATCAATACTTTGATAGCTCAAGTGGAATTGCCAAATGCGGATTCCTTGAAGAAGCTGGCTTATGAGTTGAAAAATGAAACGGAAAAAGCTTTAGTAATCTTAGCTGCTAAAATTGATGACAAACCTCAAATTGCGGTTATTATAGACGAAGAATTGATTGCAAGCAAAAATTTAAATGCTGGTCAAATCGTAAGAGAATTGGCTAAAGAGATACAAGGTGGAGGAGGTGGACAAGCGTTTTTTGCCACTGCAGGAGGAAAAAACCTAGCTGGACTAGAAAATGTAGTGGTAAAAGCCAGAGAGTTGTACCTTTAAAAAACACAGAAAAAACGCGCGAATGCTAAGCGAAGAATTAAGGAATAAATATCAGTTGATCATCGGTTTGGAGGTGCATGCGCAGCTTTTGACCGAGAGTAAAATGTTTGCAGCTGATGCGAATCTTTACGGTCAGGCACCCAACACGCAGATCTCGGCCATCACTTTGGGACACCCAGGAACTTTACCAAAGGTAAATCGCAAGGCAATCGCCTATGCCATCAAGATGGGATTGGCTTGTAATTCTGAGATCACTAGACATAATGTCTTCGCAAGAAAAAATTATTTTTACCCAGATCTTCCTAAGGGTTATCAATTGACCCAAGACAAAGGGCCAATTTGTGTTGGAGGCACTGTGCCGATTCAGCTGGCAGATGGTCGAAAGAAGGACGTGATACTGAACCGTGTTCACATGGAAGAAGATGCAGGGAAATCTATTCATTTGGCTGAGGAAGCCGATACTTTGGTGGATTTTAACCGTGCTGGTACGCCATTGATAGAAATAGTAACTGAACCTGATCTGCACAGTCCCGAGGAAGCCTATGCATTCCTAGCAGAGGTTAAGAAACTGGTGAAATACCTCGATATCTGTGATGGAAACATGGAAGAAGGGTCGCTTCGCTGTGATGCCAACGTCTCAGTAATGCTGAAAGGTGCTACGGAGTTAGGCAAAAAAGTGGAAGTGAAGAACATGAATTCTTTCCGTAATGTATTCCGAGCCATTGAGCATGAGCATGAGCGTCTGATCGGGTTGATTGAAGCAGGTGAGGAGGTTATTTCCGAAACTAGGACCTTCGATGCAAATACCGGACTTACTGCCAGTATGCGGACCAAGGAAGATTTGAATGATTATCGCTATTTCCCAGAGCCAGACCTGAGTCCCGTGGTAATTTCTGACGAATGGTTGAATGCAGTGAAAGCAACCATGCCTGTGTTGCCTAGAGATCTTCACAAGAAGTTTGTAGAGGAATTCGGGCTTCCTGATTACGACGCGAGCTTTTTGACTGAATCTAAGGACATTGCTTTATGGTTTAATGAGCTTTGTACCAAAACCAAAAACTACAAAGCAGCTTCTAATTGGGTGATGGGGCCGGTAAAATTGTCGCTTGGTGAACAATCTTTATCAAAAGAGACTTATCCAATTACTCATGAAGCATTGGCTACTTTGATTGCTTTAGTTGAGGACGGCAAAGTAAGCTACACGGCAGCTGCACAGCATGTTTTCCCTGAGTTGTTGAAGAATTTAGGCGAGAATCCTATGGAGATAGCACAACGGCTGAATTTGATCCAGGAAAGTGACGAGTCTTCTTTAAAGCCAATTGTAGAACAAGTATTGGCTGCAAATGCGGCGAAAGTAAAAGAATATAAATCAGGCAAAAAAGGTTTGATGGGCTTGTTTATGGGACAGGTAATGAAGCAGTCCCAAGGTAAAGCTGATCCGAAAGTAGCCACAAAAATATTAACTGAATTATTACAGAAATAACCCATGATGAACAAAATGAACGGAATCGTATTTCTATTATTCTTGTCTTTTTTCTCCTGTGAGGAAAAGCAAAAAAATGAAGGGATGGTAGAAATCTCAGGAACTATAGAAAACGCTAGGGTTGGTGCGGTAATACTATCGCAGTTTACGGATAGTCGTCCTAAAGTTTTGGATACTCTGGAAGTAGATAATAATGGGAAATTCAGCTATGAAGTGGAGGTAAATACTCCAACTTTTTACGAGTTGAATATGTATGGGGAAAAAGTAATTCGTCTAGCTCTCTATAATGAAGATGTTGACATTTCTTATGATTTTGCAAACCCTGAAAGCTTGGTAATTAATGGATCTCAAGATTCTCAGGAAATGCAGAAAATCGAAAAATTGATGGAGTCTTACCAGACTAAAGTCAATGCCCTAAATGAGTCCTATTATCAAGCAATGGGTGAGAACAATACCGAAAAGATCAAGGAGATTCAGACTGAAGCTATGCTATTGGAGAGTAATCAATCTACGGAAGTGAAGAACGTCATCAATAGTATGGGAGACAGTTTCGCTTCCTTGGCTGCGATAGGTTTGTTAAATCCCAAAAATGAATTCCAATTTATGGATAGTTTGGTAGCTAAGCTGGATGAAATTTACCCAGAGACTAAGTCAATTATTCAGATAAAGCAGCAACTCGATGAGATGCGAGCTCTTTCTATGGGGCAAATCGCTCCGGAAATCGAGCTTCCTAATCCTGATGGGGAAGTTATCAAGCTTTCTGATCTAAGAGGAAAGTATGTTATGATTGATTTTTGGGCTGCTTGGTGTAAGCCATGTCGTGAAGAAAACCCAAACGTAGTTAGGCTTTATAATGAATATAATGAAAAAGGCTTTGAGGTATATGGTGTATCTCTAGATCGCACGAAAGAGGCTTGGGTAGATGCTATTGCGGAAGATGGCTTGACTTGGACTCAGGTATCTGATTTGCAATATTTCAATTCAGCCGCAGCAGAAACCTATCAAATCAACGCGATTCCAGCAACCTATCTAATTGATCCTGACGGAAAAATCATAGGCAAAGACCTTCGTGGGCCGAGTTTGGAGGCTAAACTTGCCGAGATTTTCGACTAAATTATTCCAAGATACCAACAAAAAACCCTTTCCATTTTAAAATGGAAAGGGTTTTTTATTGGGTGAAAATATGAAAGGAAGGAAGAAAAAGTACCAAACAGTCCTTCCTTTAAAAATCGTGTCATTGAAAAAGGAATAGCAAAAGTTGTTTATCACCCGGGACAAATCTAGTAAAAAGATTCAAAAGAAAAACAATCTTAAAGTTATTCCTATTCAATTAAATAGTAATTTTTCCTGATTTAGATTTAATATTCCTTGAGTATTGCTATATCATTACTAAATCAATCATTTCGCAATTTTCTCGTAACTGGCTATTACGCCTCTCACCATTGCCGAACTGAAGCCTCGATGTTCCATTTCATTTAAGCCCACAATAGTGCAACCTTTTGGGGTGGTTACTTTGTCGATTGCGGCTTCAGGGTGCATGTTTTTCTGGATCATCAATTCAGCAGCACCCTTTACAGTTTGGTTTACGATTTTACTGGCAGTGACTGAATCAAATCCAATCTGAATTCCTCCTTGGATCATCGCTCGCATAAACCTCAACACATAGGCTATCCCGCAGGCACCCAATACGGTTGCGGCTTCCATCAGGTTTTCATCAATTGGAATAGTAAAACCTATTCCGTCAAATAACTCAGAGATAAGCTTTACTTGATCTTGATCCGCATTTTGAGAACAGATGCAAGTAATAGATTCCTGAATATCTGCAGCAATATTTGGCATAGCGCGGAAGGTGATACTGTTTGAGTCAATTACCTGATACATTTCTGCAAGGGTGATCCCCGTAGCCAAAGAGATGATGATTTGTTTTTTTGGATTCAGCGATGGGTTGATTTCAGTTAGAATAGGAGCGATGTTGTATGGCTTCACTCCAAGAATAATAATATCAGCGTTTGCTGCCGCATAGATATTGTCGCTTTGGACATTTACTCCCAAGACTGCAAAACCGCTGAGACTATCCACATGTCTTTTGGTCAACGTCAGGTTTTTAGGATCAAAATCATCCCGCTTTAAAAGTCCGTTTGCGATAGAAGCTCCTAAGTTGCCACAGCCTATGATGGCTATTTTCATTTTCGAAATCATGGAAAATATAATTATTGAATGGATTTATTGCCTAAAGGTAAACAATACGACTGTTTTTATGTGAATTCATAAAATATTATGAAGGTGTGATGCTTAAAATCAAAAGCTCTGATAAATTTTTGTGACAAAATATTTTGTCATTAAGTAAAGTTTGTTTTACATTTGGTCAAAACAACTTGTCTTATGAACAACAAATCTATATTACATGTGCCCTTACTTTCTCCAGGTTGGAAGAAAGTAGCGTTTTTGTTTTTTCCGCTTCCGATCCTTCTAGTCATTGGGATGGCTGTTACTAGAATGGATATTAGTCCGGACGAATCTGCCCAAGTGATTTACGGTTGCTGGGCTATTGGCTTTGGCCTATTGAACCTTTCAAGGGAGAAAGATGAAGACGAGATGATTAAATCATTTAGGCTTCAGGCATACCAAACAGGATCCTACTGGCTTATCTGGGGTGTTGGCGCTTTGATGCTGATCAATTACCTGCGCTTTGATAGAATTACCTCAGAGATATTCACAGCCTATTTGGTTTTGTTTCTATTGAATGCTTACGTCTATGCAGCATTTCAGTACCAAAAATTCATGGCTACCAAAGACTAATCTAAACTGACGCTATTATGCTTTCTAAAATACTCTTTAGTATTCAACTAATTTTCATCGGACGATTCAAATGGGTTCTTTACAAACAGGGGCAATCTACCCTTGCTTTTTGATATAGGTTCGATGAAAAACACCATAAAAATTGAACGTGCCCGACATAATATGACTCAGCAGGACCTGGCGGAAAAAGTCAGCGTATCCAGGCAAACAATCAACAGCATAGAGGCTGGGAAGTATGTGCCTTCTACAGTGCTGGCACTGAAAATTTCTCAAGTCTTTTCTGTAAGTCTTGAAGAGATTTTTCAGTTGGAAGAAGGGGATTAGCTGCTTCACTTATATTCTGCGCTGTTAACCAGTCATTTGTGTTTTTCCTGAGTAATAGCTGCCCATTTTTATAATGCAGGTTGTAGTTTGATTCGAGAAAATAGCTTTCTTGCGGGTAAATTATTCGGCTATGAAAAGGAAATTATTTTTGCTGATCAAGTTACTGATCATTTCACAGTTGGGATACGCTCAGATTAATATGGAGGATTCAACCGTGCAGGTTATAGCATACTGGGATTTAGGAGAAATAACTTCCTATTCTATGGTGCTAGAAAATATTACTGTAAACGGTGAAGACACAACTTTTCATGGCACTACTTCTTATTTGGTGGATATGGAGATATTGGATTCGACTGATGTTGAATACACTGTAAAATGGACTTATAGAGATCTTCAAAATTCGTTTGGGCCAGGTAATGAATCACTCGAGGAAGTAGCAAATAGAGCAAGGGATATTGAAGGAGGAGATGTGGTGATTTTTAAAACCAATAACCTTGGGACATTCAAAACTCTGGTTAATTGGGAGCAAATACGCGATTATTATGATAAAGTAAGGGAGCAGTTATTAGTTGATTTTGATACACTTCCCAATGTAAATCAGCTCGTTGATTCCATGTATGGGGCAAATCAAACACAATCGCAGGTACAACTATCTAGCACTAAGGACGTATTCCAATTTTTGAATTATCATGGGGCAAAATTACGTTTAAACGAGTCTTTAACAGGTAAAATGAAGCTCCCCGGATTGTATGATCAAGGCTTAGTAGATGGGGATTTTTTTGTGGAATTAGAAGAGATTTTCGAAGAAGATAACGATTTCAGACTTGTTTCTTTTGTAGAAGCAGACGCTGAGCAATTAGTAGCTCAAACTCGTGAACTACTTAAGGCCTTTATTCCCGATAGCTCGGATGATGATATTGATACTTTAATGCTTCAAGCAGGAGAAATCACCAACACAAGAGAAGATGTAACAGTGATGCATGGTTGGGGTTGGCCAATTTATTCGCAACAGATTAGAAGAACAACAGGAAACGGATTGGTAAATTGGGAAATTCGCACCATAGAAATATTGTAACAACTCATTTGGAATACCATTTGCACTTTTTTAAGGGTTAAAAGACTCAAAAGTCTTACCTTCGTCGTTTTAGATAGAATCCCTTTTTGATGCCAAAACTTATTCGAATAACCACCGTTCCGATTTCTCTCAAATTATTGCTTGCCGGGCAAATGAAGTTTATGAGAGAGCAGGGTTGGGATGTGCTGATGGTGAGTGCAGATGGTAGAGAACTTCCTAAAGTAGTCAAAGAGGAAGGAGTTAGGCATGAGGTCATTCCATTTACACGAAAAATCACTCCACTTCAAGATTTAAAATGCCTGTGGCAATTGTATCAGTTGATCAAAAAAGAGCAACCTGATATTGTGCACACGCATACCCCAAAAGCGGGATTGTTGGGGATGATCGCTGCAAAATTAGCTGGGGTGAAAGTGAGAATTCACACACTGGCTGGAATTCCATTCATGGCTGCCGAAGGCGGAAAAAAGAATCTGCTGGAAAAAATGGAGAAGATTACCTACAGCTATGGTACTGAGGTTTGGCCAAATTCCAATGGGCTTAAAAATTTCGTACTTGAAAATGATCTCTGTCCCTCAGAGAAATTGACCGTAATCGGTAGAGGCTCATCAAATGGGGTAGATTTGGAGAAATTTAACCGTGGAGTTCTCAAAGAAAATCACTTGGTAGCTGCCACCATGCGCATACTTCCTGGCGAAGATGATTTTATCATTTTATCAGTTGGTAGATTAGTGAAAGACAAGGGGATTCAGGAATTGGTGGATGCTTTTTTGAGTTCGAAGATTGTGGGTAAATCCAAACTGGTACTTCTTGGCAGTTTTGAACAGGACCTAAATCCGCTTAGTCCAGAGACTATAAAAATCATTACCGATCACCCTCGAATAGTACAGATAGACTGGTCAGATCATGTCGCGCATTATTTGGCGCTTGCCGATGTATTGGTTCACCCTTCACATCGCGAAGGCTTTCCAAATGTGCTTTTAGAAGCTGGAGCGATGCAGTTACCAGTTATTTGCTCTGATATTATTGGAAATACTGATCTCATTACCCAACAAAAGACGGGATTAATATTTCCGGTGAAAGACGTAGCTATTTTAAAAGAAGCAATGGAATTTGCTTTTGTAAAGCGGGACAAAATGACCCAGATGGCTATGACATTGTATAATGAAGTGGTTTCAAATTATAACAGACCTCAAATTCACCAAGAAATTTTTGAAAGATATCAAACCCTTCTTGGGGCGGTCAGTCCGTCCGAATGACTTATATTTAAGCCTTCATCACCTAATAAAATTCTTTTATGAAATACCTGGTTACCGGAACTGCTGGATTTATTGGATTTCACGTTGCTAAAAAACTTTTGGAGAGGGGAGACGAGGTAGTTGGTCTGGATATCGTCAATGATTATTATGACATCAACCTGAAATATGCCCGTTTGGCCCATATGGGAATTCAGCGTGATTTGGTGAAAAAGGGTGAGCTAGTGCAATCCGATACTGTGCCCAGCTATAGATTTATTCAGCTGGATTTATCTGTAAAGGAGCCCTTGCTAGCGCTTTTTGCTCAAGAGAAATTTGATGTAGTGATTCATCTGGCAGCTCAGGCTGGTGTTCGATATTCCTTGACCCATCCTGAGGTATATATAGAAAGCAATATTATTTCCTTTTTGAATATCATTGAGTGCTGCAGATTTCATCCTGTCAAGCATTTGGTGTATGCCTCTTCCAGCTCTGTCTATGGCTCGAATGAGAAGATGCCTTTTTCCACTTCAGATTCTGTGGATCATCCAATCAGTTTGTATGCAGCATCAAAAAAGTCAAACGAGCTGATGGCACATACCTACAGTCATCTCTTTAATATTCCAACGACTGGCTTAAGATTCTTTACCGTTTACGGACCATGGGGAAGACCTGATATGGCCTTGTTTCTGTTTACAGAAGCAATCATAAAAGGAGAACCTATTCAGGTATTCAACCATGGTAATATGAAGCGAGACTTCACTTACATAGATGACATCGTAAAAGGAGTCCTAAAAGTAGCCGATAGACCCGCCAGTCCAAATGCTGATTTTGATCCGCAGAAACCAGATCCGGGAAGCTCTAAAGCACCTTATAAAGTTTATAATATTGGTAACTCATCCCCGGTTTTATTGATGGATTACATTCATGCGGTAGAAAAGGGATTAGGTAAGGAGGCAAAAATGAACCTGCTTCCCCTTCAGCCAGGTGACGTGCCAGCTTCCCATGCGGAAGTATCTGATTTGGTAAGAGATACTGGGTATAAACCTGATACTCCAATCGAGCAAGGGGTAAGATCCTTTACCGAATGGTATTTAGACTATTACAAAAAATAAGTTCTTTTCGGGCAGGTCTCAGGTTTTACTTGGTGAAAGATAATTGAGCATAAATAGTATCTCATGAAAAAATCAATATTGATCACAGGGGGTGCGGGGTTCATAGGCAGCCACGTGATTCAACTTTTTGTTCAAAAATACCCTCAGTACAAAATCGTCAATCTGGATGCCTTGACTTATGCAGGTAATTTGGAGAATTTAAAAGCAGTTGAGGGAGCTTCAAATTACGTATTCGAAAAAGCAGATATTCAAGATGCAAATGCTCTTACAGCTATTTTTGAAAAGTATCAGATCACCGATGTAATCCATCTGGCAGCAGAGTCGCATGTAGACAGATCCATCTCGGATCCATTAGCTTTTGTGAAGACCAATGTTTTTGGAACTGTCAACTTGTTAAATGCGGCAAAGGAATATTGGAAGGAAAATCTTTCGGATCATTTGTTTTACCACGTTTCCACAGATGAAGTTTACGGATCACTTGATGACGATAGCTTCTTTTTGGAAACCACTGCTTATGATCCTCAGTCCCCTTATTCAGCATCCAAAGCAGCCTCAGACCATTTTGTACGAGCCTATGCCAATACCTACAAAATGAAAACCGTGGTCTCTAATTGCTCCAACAATTATGGGCCAAATCATTTCCCTGAAAAACTCATCCCACTTTGCATCAATAACATTAAGAATTCCAAACCACTTCCAGTTTATGGAAAAGGGGAGAACGTTCGAGATTGGCTATTTGTGAAAGATCATGCCAGAGCGATTGATACGGTGTTTCACAATGGAAAGCCTGGGGAAACCTACAACATCGGTGGCTTCAATGAGTGGAAGAACATAGATATAGTGAAATTGCTTTGTGCCAAAATGGATCAGAAGCTTGGGCGAGAAGCTGGAACTTCTGAAAAGCTAATCACTTACGTCCAGGATCGTGCAGGCCATGACCACCGCTATGCAATAGACGCCACCAAAATCCAACAAGAGCTAGGCTGGGAGCCAAGTCTGCAATTTGAAGAAGGAATTGAAATTACGATTGATTGGTACTTGAACAATCAGGAGTGGCTGGATCATGTAACTTCCGGAGCTTATCAAGATTACTATTCTCAGTTATATGAAAATAGATAAGAAGCTTTAGTCTAAAAGAAGCGTTTGGAATAGCCCTCAAAAGTTGGACGGATAAAGAATAGTTTAATTGAGTGTTAAAGCTAGGAATTAGGCCGATTGTTGGTATCAAAGTCCAGATCTAGATTTAGGGTTTTACCTATGATATTATTTTTTGATTACTCTATTGATTTTCAGGTCAATCGTAAACCCACCAGTCAGGTACAGTACTTGTCCAATCCCTGCCTGCTGCACGACCTTCACAGGATAGGCATTCTGCTGGATATTGATTGGTGGGTTTTCCGGGAATGTATTCACAGATTGGTTGCAAATAAATGGGAGAAATCTCAGAGGTCACAAAGAATCTAGATACTGATGATTTTGCAACCTCAAAAAAGCCAAGCACAAGTTCATTTGGATTTTCAGTATTGGTGATATTACCAAATACCGGAGCGGGCGGTATGTCAAAAAGGGAGCCTTTGTTGTTAAGGACTATATTGATTTGTTGCCAGTATTCAAAAGCCTCTCTGTTGATACTTAGCTGTTTGACTGTTACGAAATATGGGAATAAGAAGGCATTGTCGAATTTCCTGGTAGCCACCAACCTCTCAGTTTGTCGACTCGATGTGACTGTCCCGTCAAATAAATTAACTCGTGTTGGATCCATGACATCAAAAATAAAACAGGGTGGAGGCGGAGGGGTGCCAGGAGGAATCCAGAGCAACTGCCAATAATGCGCTTCTTCAACTATCCACCGGAGGAATAGCTGGTCTTTGGTTTCCGGTATTTCTGATTTTGCAAAGACCTTAAAAACATGCTCATCCTGCGAGGATCTGAACGGTTCATACGCAACTTGGTAGCTGAGACTGTCCTTGCCAACAACCTTCGGCATTTCTTGAAATTTTGACCTATATGTCACCCCTTCCAAAACCACCTCTAAAGCATAACTTTTTCCTTCTGTTGATTTCACCCCTTGCAATTCATAAACACCATTTCCTTTGCTGAAATATTGTGTTCTATTTTCCCCATCGGTCAGTAAATAAACGGCTGCATTTGAAACACCTTTGGGACGAAAAGCCAAAGGTGCGGAGGTACTAATATTGACAACATGCTTATCATCAATATCAGTAAACAATCCATAGATGATCAATTGTCCCTCTTGTGTTTCCTGCCAAAAATCAAGTGGTTCAATACAAGAGAATGCTCCAAATAACAGCGAAAGAAGGCAAAGAAGTTGCTTAAATATTGAATAGAGGTTCTTTTTCATTTTAAGAAATTATTCTACACCAAAGCCAATTATCTCACTAAAACTTCCACCAATCAGGTGCGTCATTTGTCCAACTTCTGCCTTCTGCGCGCGCTTCGCAAGACCTGCATTCAGCGGCATAAGAATCTTCAGGTTTATTTGGAAAATACTGACATGGGTCCACGAGACTAAACGGGACATCTGCACGTGTTGTATAAATCCTGGTCACCTTGGTTTTGGCTACTTCAAAATAGCCCAATACTCTTTCATTTTGATCTTCTACATTGGAGATGTTTCCATGCACCGAAGCAGGAGGAATATCAAATAAGGATCCTTGGTTATTGATCACAGTTTCTATTTTCTTCCAATACTCATAGGCTTCCCGATTGATGCTGAGTTGCTTGACGCTCACAAAAAATGGATATAGGAAGGAATTGTCCACTAATCTTTTTGCTAATGCAAAATTCCCTTTTCGGGTGCTACTACCCGAACCGTCAAATAAATTGAGTCTATTGGGTTCAATGACATCCGATATAAAACAAGGCGGGGGAGGTGGAGGAGGAAATCCCGTCCCCGGTAAATAAACCAAAGGCCAAAAATATGTCTCTTCCACCATCCATCTCAGGTAGATGGGATCTGTCGAATTAGGCAGTGTTGTCTCCGAATTCACCGTGAAAACCGATTCCGGAGACTCAGTCCTAAATGGTTCTTTATTAAATTCAAAACTGATTACATCATCGGCAAGAAGCTCAGGAATCTTCTCATAGTTTGACCGGTAGACTTTATCCTCCAGAATTACCTCGATGGCATAACTTTCTCCTTCTAGTGCTGCAAATCCTTCTAAGAAATACTCTCCTAATCCACTAGGAACGTATCTAAATCTGTCTCCAGATGCTGTTAATAAGGAAACCCTAGCATCCCTAATTTCCATTGGCCTGAGGCCAATAGCTGAAGTTTCAGAGACTGTGACGACTTGTCTTTCATTGACATCGGTCAAAAGTCCATAAATTACCAATTGCACTTCTTGCTTATCTTCCAAAAACTCAAGTTTGTCAATACAGGAAAACGGTAAAAAAAAGTAAAAAGATAATACCACAAGGAGCCGGACAGATTTTTTAGTGCGTGAGATCATTTGCCAAAAGAAACAGTGTAAGTGAATGATGGAAATGCGGTACCCAAAATTGAAATCTGATAAGGTACCAATCGTTGGTTTCTGCCTTCTCTTTGAAAAAATACCGAATAGGCATTTCTGCGACCTGTGAGGTTGTAGACACTAAAATTGATCTTGTCATCCCATTTTCTTATAAATCCATTGGTGAGGTAAGAAATGTCTATTCTAAAATAGTTTGGTATCCTGAATTCATTTCTGTTCCCAAAATTTGGAACAAAAATCCCTCCGACCACATAGTTGGAGGTAAGCCCTGTAACAGGCCTGCCCGACGAAAAGTTGAAATTTGTATTGAAAGTCCGTCCCCTTCCTATATGGATGTTGGTGACAAGAGAAATGTTATGCGGTTTGTCAAAATTTGTAGCAAACCAATTGCCCTGATTAACCTGAATTTCTGCAAAATTAGAGGTGGTTCTTATTAATGACCTGGTATAGGTATAGGCTAGCCAACCTGTGATACCACCACTATTTCTTTGGATCAATACTTCTGCACCATAAGATTTGCCTTTCCCTTGGATCAGTTCGGTCTCTATGTGCGGATTTGCAAACAAATCAGCAAAATCCCGGTACTCCAATTGGTTGTCCGTAGTCCTGTAAAAACCCTCGAGAGAGGTAGACCACTCATCCTCTTTGAAGTTTCGGAAATATCCTAAAGAAGCATTTTGGGATCTTTGTGGTAGGATATAGGTTGTGCTTAGCTGCCAAAGATCTATTGGAGTTGGTCCCGTAGCATTGGAGATGGTTTGAAGGTATTGGTTCATGACCGAATAGCCGCCTTTAATTGAACTGGAGTTGTCAAATGTCCGACGGAAGGAGAACCTTGGTTCAAAACCACTGAACTTGACCACTTGTCCGCTCTCTATGTAATCAACTCCTTCAATCGTCAATCTCGACATTGGAGCTCCTTCTTGATATCTATAGACTGAATCCGGTCCTTGTTGTATATAATTTGAATACCTGATTCCTCCTGATACAGAAAAGTTTTCTGATGGATTCCAATCAGCTGATACAAAGGGTGCATATTCTAATCCTCTTTCTTTCTGAATTGTTTTCGCAGCAATCCCTGACTCTTCCGTTAGAGGACGGAGCGATTCTGGCCTCATTTGGTATTGCACAGCTTCTACGCCGAAGTTGATGTCCACCTTTTCGAGAGTTAACAAACCGGTTATTTTTCCTTGGAAATAGTAAAGTCCATTATCAATTTTGGATGGGTCTACTTCAGATGGTTCAAAAAAACCATTGTTGAATGACCCAAAAGCTGCCAAGCCGACCAGAGAGAAATTATCGGTCAATAGGTTTCGGCTGGTTAAAGACCCGACGAGATTGTCCCATTCAAATCCAAACTTATTGGAAAACCTAAAGTAATCTCCGGTATTCAGCAGGTTGAAATCAAGGCTGTTATTCTCAGAAAATTGGTGGCTGATCCCCAGGTAAAAATCGTGGAAGTTAATCTTACTTTTTTTGACATCAACTTCATTTGCATTCTCCAAAAGCCAATTAGCGTTAGATAACCTAGTGGCAAATAACAGCGAAGTCTTTTCTGGAACGATAGGCCCCTCTACCAGGAATTTGCTGACCGAAGTTCCTAAAGAAGCACTTCCTTTCCAGTTTTCCCTGTTACCTTTTCTCATTTCAATGTTCAATGCTGAGGCACTCCTTCCCCCAAAGTAGCTAGGCACTGTTCCTTTAAACAAGGTGAAATTTTGGAGCGCATCCCCATTAAATGATGACAGGAAACCCAATGCGTGGCTGTTACTGAGCACTATGGCCTCGTTCATCATGATCAGGTTTTGATCTGCCTGACCGCCCCTTATATTCATTCCTGCAGAACCTTCACCTACAGAAGTCACTCCCGGCATGGATTGAAGCACATTGAACACATCAGCCTCCCCCAAAAATGCCGGCACAAGTTTTATCTCGTCGATGTTCATTTTGGTGACACCGGTAATGGGACTCCGGATATTTCTGTCGCGCTCCTCTGCCTGTACCGTAAATACCTCTAATTCAAAATCGCGGTCGGCTAGAGTTACGTCCAATTTGCCATCTCCAAATAGTAAAATAATATAATGAGCTGGTTTTTTTCCAAACTCCCGGAAAACGAGCCGATGTTTTCCTGAATCAAGGGTAAGGGCATATTGCCCAGCTGCATCTGTATTGTTTCCGGCAAAGATTCCGTCTATATGAATGGCAACACCTGCCAGTGGTTCGGAAGTCTCTAATTGTGTGACCTTGCCTGTTAAAAAGTATTTCGATCTCTTGGGGTTATTTCCCTGCTCAAAACTGACTTCTGTAAATTCAGTCTGCCCATAACTTGGTTGGAAATGCATTGCCATTAATGGCATGAGCATCAGAAACAATAGATGAGGTTTGACCCCTATATTTCTATGGAATAGACTTTCCTTTATTAGTTGAAAAAAATGTAGCTGTGCGATTTTCACTTGCTCGATTTTGGGTTATGTAATTGAATTGGCACTTCATCTATTTATCCAAATTCAAGATTGACTTTTTGAAATTCCTGAATTTTTGAACCTAGCAATAGAAAATTAACCTTTGATATGGGACAAGCTAAATTTCTAAATTCATTTGAACAACCAGTAGCTTACCACATGCAAGGATCAGAGGAATAGTAAATTATATAATTCGGGCGGAGATAAAAAGAAATTTTATTTCATACAAGCTTGATCATCCTCAAAAAGCGACTCACAAAATGCCATGGTGGAGATAGTCAGGCATTTTTTTATAAATCATCGACGGCGACTTTAACCACTAGAGCCCCATTTTCTGTATTGGCCTCTATTGTTTTGCCTAAAGCTAAAACAGTATTTCCTGTAAGGTTCCTACGGTAACTTTTCGCTACGCCAGGACTGAGCCGAATTTCTAACGGGTAAATGAATCTTTAATTGAAAGCACTAGAGTGATGGGAGTCAGGAATATTGAAGAGATTTCTCGAATCGCTTTCCTTTTACTGCAACTCGATCTTATCCACCTCCAACCGAAAACTTTCAGATTTGCCGTTACCGATCATGAAGCGGACTTCCTGGATTTGATCTGCATTGAAGTTAGGGATATTCAGCTTATTTCCGTGGTAGGAAGGCTCCATCTTGTTGAGCGGAATTTCGATGCTTTGCCATTCGCCGGTAGTATGGAATGTATAGATATAGTCTGCCCATTCCTTCAGATTGGCTTTAATTCTAAATTGATAATCCTTGCCATCTCCCTTGATGCGGATGACAGCTTTGGTATAGCCGCTTATGTTTTTTGGTGCAAAATGATATTGCATCGAAGCAAATCCCCCGTCATTCTCCAGAGAAACAGTTCCTGTAAAAACCGCGTGACCTGCTTCACTCTTTGATAATTTGCTAGCCGATACCCCGCCCATTACCGTGTCATTCTCTATTTCCCAAACGGACCAATCAGAATTAGCACTAAAATCAAAAACAAGTAAACTGCTCATAAGTAAGGGGAGAAAGAAGGTTAAAAGTAAAGCTTTCATATGCATTGTGTTTTAGCAGGGTCGAGTTCGAGCCTTGCTCAATCAAAGAACAGGTTAGGTAACAAATAGTTTTTGAGGAAAGCACCTACACCCAGACAGCGAAGTCCCAAAGGGACGGTATTTTTGTAGCTCCGAGCTTCAGCTCGGGGTTGACGAAGAATCCATTATTTCCGGGTTTTGGCCAGGAAGATGTCAATTGAGAAAATTACGGCTTGCCAAAACGAGGGAAGGTCTGGTAGATGTATTGGTCTATGAGACACAGGCTACGGGATTGATAATGCCGAGAATTATCTATTTGATCGAGGGTAGGGAAGTCCCATAGGGACGGCATTTTTTGTAGCTCCGAGCTTCAGCTCGGGGTTGACGAAGAATCCATTATTTCCGGGTTTTGGCCAGGAAGATGTCAATTGAGAAAATGACGGTTCGCCAAAACGAGGAAGGGTTTGTTTAAGTTGTTCGTGATTATTAATCTCGAACAGCTTATTTATTTTTTATAGTGTATTTTTAATATTCATCAATCCCAAAAAAAGATCCATGAATCTCGCTGCCATAGACATCGGAACCAATTCCATTCACATGATAATCGTTAAAGTCACCTCGAGACAAACTTATGAAGTGTTGGTTCAGGAGAAGGAAATGGTCAAACTCGGTGTCGGGGTTTTTGCAAATAAGGTAATCAGTCAGGAAGCCTTTGACAATGGCCTGCAAACCATCTCCAGGTATGTGAAGCTTGCCGACCAATATGGGGTGGAGCATATCATCACTGCAGCTACCTCCGCCACTCGTGAAGCCAAAAACGGTAGGGAATTCTTAGACCGATTGATACAGGACGTGGGATTATCACCCCAGTTGATCTCCGGAAAAGAGGAATCCAGATTGATTTTTTTGGCAGTGAACAAAACCATAGATCTAGGCAAAGAAAATGCTATGGTCCTTGATATAGGCGGTGGAAGTACTGAGGCAGTGGTAGGAAATCGGGAAGAAGTACTGTTCATGAGCAGTATGAAATTGGGTGTCCTGAGACTATTGGATCTGGTAGGAAATCAGAATCCTCTGGACAGAAAACAGCAAAAAGACCTGAAAGAACATATCCGTTCCATTGCTGGTAAAATCATTCCAAAAGCTTCACAGGTGGGTTTTTCCAAGGTAGTAGGGACTTCAGGTACCATCCGAACCCTGGGAGAGGCAGCTTTGGCACTAACTAATAAAACCATCATCAGCTCCGTCAATGCTGAGGTGGTCAAAATAAAGGATCTGGAAAAAATCATCTCTCAGCTCCTGGAACTTGAGCCTGGGAAAAGAGCAGCTATTCCCGGAATCAGTGCCAACCGTGTGGATGCTATCCATCTGGGTGGATTGTTGCTTTTGGAGTTGTTGAAAATGTCCAAGGTGGATGAAATCACCCTTTCTGATGCTTCCTTGAGAGACGGATTGATCATTGACTATCTTGAGAAAAATGGCCAGAAACTAGACCGACTGGAGCAGGGTAAAGATGTCCGTGAAAGCAGTTCGCTGATGATGGCCTTGCGCTATGATACCGATATCGAGGAGAAAAAGCATATATCGAAGTTAGCACTTCAGCTCTTTGACCAACTGAAAGACCTGCACGGCCTGGAGGATTCAAGCCGGGAGTTGCTGCACCATGCAAGTCTGATCTATGATATAGGTCAGTATGTGAATTTTAAGGATTTCCATAAGCATTCCAGGTATTTGATTTTGAAGGGAAGGCTGAGGGGCTTCAACAATGATGAACTCACCATACTGGCCCATCTGTCCAGATACCACAGGAAATCCGGTCCAAAAAAACGTCACAAAAAGTTCAAAAAGCTGGATAAGAATTTACGAAGATTGGTCAAAGGACTTTCAGGGATTTTGAGAGTCGCAGTAGGATTGGATAAAACCAAAAATCAATGGGTGGAAAACGTCTATTGCATCCCTTCGGAGGATAAGCTGTGCATCAAGCTATTCGGGGAAGAGAGCCTGGATCTGGAGATCTGGGAAGCACAGCGTTTTTCGGATACCTTGGAAGAGTTTTTAGGCTTGGAAGTAGAAATTGTCAAGGGGTGAGGCAATTACCCGAGCGGAAGGGAAGGGGATTAGCAATCATTTCGGTGCCTCCAGCCCCGATAGGAATCGGGGCAGAAGGCAATTCGGAATTCAATTACATGTAGCATTTTAACGACACTAGTTGAATTGGAATGTGGCTTTAGCCCATTCATTTGAGATTTGGTTATAGGATAAGATGGCTTTAGCCAAATCATTTTCTTTTATTACACTCTAGGGCTATAAAAAAATTGCAAATTCTTATAATAAGAAAGCGTAGTTACTCCCGTACAACTGTCGCGGACTACGCTTAGTCCAACAATCTACACCTACCGGGGAAGATTAAAAATCCATGGATAAGTGTTCGAGATTACAAATCTCGAACAGTGTTGATTACAAATCGATCAGCAGGTATAAAAAAGACTTTTCGTTTTACTGGTAAATGATATCTTTAGGAATCAATTTTTATCAACCCATTTTTCATGACTGTTTCCGAATACTTACAGAGTATCAATACCCGCTATAAGTTAGGCCATGCCACCGAGCATACCTTTCGGGGTGATCTACAAAATCTAATTGAATCGCTAGTTCCTAATATCTCCGCAACCAACGAACCCAAACGACAGGCTTGTGGAGCTCCTGATTACATTCTGACGAACAAAAAGGAAATCCCCGTTGGCTTCATTGAGGCAAAAGATATAGGAGATGCTGATCTTACAGGTACGAAAAAGAACGGAAACAAAGAACAATTCGACCGATACAAGGGCTCACTGGACAACCTGATCTTTACAGATTACCTCGATTTTTACTATTACAAAAACGGGGAACTCGTTACTTCCATTTGCATCGGTGTGGTGGATAGTGGAAAAATCCTTGCCCTTCCTCATAATTTTCCGGCTTTCGAACTTCTCATCCGGGAGTTTACTACCCATATCAGCCAAAGTATCAAAAGCCCAAAGAAACTGGCTGAGATGATGGCGGGCAAAGCTAGAATGCTGGCTAATGTGATCGAAAACTCCCTGAATTCCGATGAGATCAATCAGGAGAATTCCACCCTGAGAGAGCAGATGAATGCCTTCAAGGAAATTTTGATTCATGACATTACGCCAAAGGAATTTTCAGATGTCTATGCCCAGACCATATCCTATGGAATGTTTGCGGCTCGATTATATGATGAGTCCTTAGATTCATTTTCCAGACAGGAAGCTGCCGAACTGATCCCCAAGTCCAATCCTTTCCTGCGAAAGCTTTTCCAATACATAGCCGGCTATGACCTAGACGATAGAATTACCTGGATCGTGGATGCGCTGGCGGATATTTTCCGAGCTGCCGATGTGAACGCTATCCTAAGCAACTTCGGTAAAGCCACCCAAACCGAGGATCCCATCATCCACTTTTACGAGACTTTCCTGAGTACCTATGATCCGAAGCTGCGCAAAGCCCGGGGCGTATGGTACACGCCGCATCCCGTGGTGAATTTTATCATCCGCGCTTTGGATGATATTCTGATCGATGAATTCGACCTGCCGATGGGACTGGCAGATACCTCCAAAACCACCATCAAAGTACCCATCGCTACGCATGACAAGCGATTCTCCGGTGGTATGCGGGAAGTGGATCAGGAAGTTCATCGGGTGCAATTCTTAGATCCGGCTACAGGCACGGGCACCTTCGTCGCGGAGGCGATCAATCATATTTATTCCAAATTCAAAGGACAGCAGGGGCTATGGAATTCCTATGTGGAAAATCACCTGCTGCCCCGCATCAACGGCTTCGAACTTCTGATGGCATCCTATGCCATGGCGCATCTGAAGCTGGATCTGGTGCTCAAGCAGACGGGCTACACCGGCACCAAAGGCCAACGCTTCCGAATCTATCTCACTAATTCGCTCGAAGAATACCACAAGGACACGGGTACCCTCTTCGCCAACTGGCTTTCTGCCGAAGCCAACGAAGCCAATCAGATTAAGCGCGATGCGCCCGTGATGATCGTGGCAGGAAATCCACCTTATAGTGGAGAAAGCTCGAATAAAGGCGAGTGGATTATGAATCTTATGGAGGATTACAAAAAAGAGCCCGGAGGAAAAGAGAAACTGAAAGAGCGAAATCCAAAATGGATCAACGATGACTATGTAAAATTCATCCGCTATGGACAGCACTTTATAGAGAAAAATGGATCTGGTATTCTAGCCTTTATCAATCCCCATGGATTCTTGGATAATCCCACCTTTCGTGGAATGCGATGGAATCTGCTAAAGACATTTGATAAGATCTATACCATTGATCTTCATGGAAATTCTAACAAAAAAGAAACTGCACCTGATGGAAGTAAGGATGAAAATGTTTTCGATATTAAACAAGGAGTCTCAATAAATATTTTCATCAAAAATGGAAAGAAAGGAAAGGAGTCTCTCGCTAATGTTTTTCACAAAGATGTATATGGAAAGAGAGAGGAGAAATACGGATTCTTAATTGGATCAAATTTTTCAGACATTAAATTCAATCAAATTTCTATTACATCTCCATTTTTCACTTTTATAGAAAGAGATCAATTAAAAGAAAAAATATATAATAGTGGTTTTGAAATTGCAATATTTTTCCGAATCAGTACTGTTGGTATTGTTACTTCAAGAGATTCATTTGTTATTACTGAAAAGAAGATTGAATTAGAAAGGAATATTAAAGATTTTTTTGTTTTAGATAAAAATGAATTGATTAAACAGTATAATCTGAAAGAAAATAGCACTTGGAAAATTGATCAAGTTAAGGAGAAAGCTAAAAAATTTAATTCCGCATTAATTCATAATATATCTTATAGGCCTTTTGATACAAGATTTATTTATTTCGATAGTGATTTTATAGAAAGAGATAGAAAAGGTGTAATGAGTAATTTTTTAATTAGTGAAAATCTAGGTTTAATTACAGCTCGGAGTAATAAATCAGAAACTTGTGATCATTTTTATATTACAAAAAATTTAATGGAGACAAAATGTGGAGAAAGGACTACTCAATCAGCAGTTTTTCCCCTCTACCTCTACCCAGATTCAGATTCACAACTTTTCCTAGACTCCAAACCTATCCGTACTCCCAATCTGGATATGAAACTGGTTGCAGAAATCGCCAAGGGATTGGGGTTGAGGTTTGTGCCGGAGCCCTTCGACTTCGCTCAGGGTGACATAAAAACCACGTTTGCCCCCATAGATTTATTGGATTACATCTATGCGGTGTTGCACTCGCCGAGCTATAGAGAGACGTACAAGGAGTTTTTGAAGATAGATTTCCCTCGCGTGCCCTATCCTACCGATGTAGAGGAGTTCTGGAGACTAGTCGCCCTAGGCGGAGAACTCCGATCCCTGCACCTGATGGAAAGCCCAAGTCTAAACGAATACATTACCCAATACCCCGTAGGTGGTGATAATGAAGTGGAGAAGCCAGTTTATAAGGAAGGCCGAGTCTACATCAACTCCGAGCAGTACTTCGACAACGTACCCGAACTCGCTTGGAACTTCTACATCGGCGGCTACCAACCCGCCCAAAAATGGCTCAAAGACCGCAAAGGCCGAACCCTGGATTTTCAGGATATTCTGCATTATCAGAAGATCATCAAGGCGCTTGCGGAGACAGAGAGGGTGATGAGGGAGATTGATGTTATATCCTTTTTTTAAAATTCAATTTTTAAATGTTTAAATAAAATCATTATGACATTAGATTCATTTTTAAAATTGATATCAATAACGGCAGATTTTATTACAGTTGGAGGGATATTATTAGCTATAAGGTGGTCTATGATTTCAAAATTTGATAATGTACTTGCTCTTAAAACAAATAGGTTTTTATCCTATCTGCTTAGGTTAGGAATTATATTTGTTGCATTTATTTTTATTCTTCATTTTGGAAATTATCTCTTTCAGATAATTTTGATAATATTTTTGGTAGAAAATATAAGTGTATATTGGGTTGAAGAGGAATGGTATAAATATTTGGCTTCTTATTTAATAACGGCATTTTTTTTCATCCCTCTAACTTGGGTTGTTTCAAATATTATTTGGTCATTTTCGCTGAATTCATTATATGAATTTATAAATATATTTAAATCTGAAAATAAAATTAAAATTAAGTCAAATCCAGTTTTGTATATAATTAATGCTAAATATGGAATCGGTGGTACATACATAGATGTTACAAAAAAAGTTTCTCAATTAATTGTGAATAATTCTCTATCGGTGAGGGCGAGTAATCAACTTGCAGGAGATCCAGTACTAAACGTTAAAAAGGAATTAATAATTGAATACAACTATAACGGTAAAAAACATTCTATAACTGGAGCTGAAGGAAGTGTAATTAATATTCCAGAATAGTAGTTATTTTTTTACTCGGTCTAAGCGTAGATTGTATCTACACTTTCTTATTTTATGGAATTTGTAATTCCTTCACCTAAGTTCAACCTCCCGAAATAATCGGGACAGGCACTTCAGGGTTGCCATTTCAACTTAATATCATGATATCCACGGGTTGCACCCGAGGTTATTGAAAAGTTTGACCACTCCGTGGTCGTGCGTATGAATCTAGAACTAAAAGCAAGACCCCGAATGGGGTCAAACCATTAATAGCCATGGGTGTCCGCGATAGCTATCGGGACCCATGGACGAAATAACACCAAGATACCCCACGACCCTGAAAGGGTCGAACAATATCAGACTCAAACACTTGATTATCACTTCCGATCTCCTATTTATCACCTCCGAGTACATAATTATCAGTTCCGAACACATAATTATCACCTCCGAACACATAATTATCAGTCCGGAGCACATATTTATCAGCACAGAACACATAATTATCAGCTTAAAGCCGCTGTGGATCTGCTAGGAACAGATCATGATCACCTTGGAATGATTAGCTAGCAGTTTGGAGGTGATCTTGAGCAGATCTGATCAGATTTTGTGCTGCTTCTAGGGAATGGCGACCTAGATGAGACCTTCCAGGTTTTCAAAACCTGGAAGGTCTTTGCGTGACTTTGCGTTTTATTCTTTGTCTTTGCGATTCACCCATAAAAAAAGCCGGGAATTTCTTCCCGGCTTCAGGTGAGTTGAGCAACTTTTTAAACTCCCGCTGGATCTCCGCCACTGCGCTTGCTTCGCTTTTCGTAGCGCACTCTCAGGTCTGCAAACACCGGCTTGGAACTTGGCACATTTGCTTTAACAGCACCCTGCACAGATCGATAATACATGTTGGCCTGCTCCATCACTTCTGAGCCCGCCTCCATCAGCGTATCGTCCAAGTTGCTTGTAAGCTGGTTCATGGCATTATACACCGGTCCCAATTCACTAATTGCTTTCCAATCTTTCTGCATTTCTGCTACATCGGCATAAGGAGGCAAAAATTCAGGATTGGTCACTACATACTCCATTACCTTTTCTGCAAAGGGCCTCGAAGCTTCACCCATCTTCGTGAGTGTTCTTCGTTCATCTACTGTCAGGGCGATTAAAAGTGGCCCTAACTTCTCTTGCAATACCTTCACTGCATCATTGATGGCTTGAAGGTCTGCTGGGGGGATAGTAATCGATACACGATTTTCCATTGTAAAAATTGTTTATGTCAATAAAAATTAATTGTAGTTCAAGATAATTAAGAAATTTTTAATTTCAATTCGATCATTAAAAATTTCTTTCAAAATTAACTCACTCATAATCAAATCAGTTAGCGCTTAAAATGCAGGTCAAAGAAGGTGTGTTTGGGAGGGAAGGGGCAAGTAGGAAAATGGGGATTTTTGGCTTCCCTTTCGATCAAAAAACTTTAAAAAAAAGGCCAGGATTAAATCCTGGCTTTGATTGTAACTTGTTTGTTGTTACGGTAAAACCGTCTTTACTTTTCATTTTCCCCTTTACAGGGTAATTTTCACCGATTAGGAAGCTTTTTTACCTCACAGCTTTCTCTACCATACCTTTTCCTCCCACGATCGGAAGAGTCAGGACAGTTCCATCCAGATCAATGGTCAGTTCTGTGCCTGGCTTAGGTAGGAGAGTGAACTCGGCATCTGAGGAGAAGATCATCAGGCCGATCTGCTGACCTGCTGAGATGATCTGATCGTCTGGCTGCAAGTCGAAAGTGACCTCGTAGAATTGACCTGGTACTAGAGGTTCTCCCTTGCGGATAGAGGCATGGTTTTGTGGATCTGCCCAGCCTCGGGTGATGATATTGTCGGTGATTTTTGCATTTCTCCCGGCTGTCCAAGGCAGGGAAACCAACCATACAGAAAGGTTGGCAGCAGGAGTACTTGATGCCAGTTTCACGGTAATCGTCGAGATTCCTGAAATATGAATCGGCTCTGTGAGTACAGGGCTGAGGTAGAGCAAACGATGCTTGGTGTAATCCGCCTGCGCCAGTGCAGACCCAGGAAAGGAATAGTTATCCACCAGGGTTTCCTGCTTGCCAAAAGTCTCTTTCTCCAGCCCCATTGTACCGGCTGCCGGAGCTCCAGCTTTGAGGTAAAAGTTCACATCTGAAGCTTCAGGATTTGGGAAGTCCGCATAAGGAGTTGGGTTGCTTTGCTCGTCCCGTTCCCGGACGATATAGGCTTTAGGTCCTTCTTCCACGCCATTTTCCACGCCATGAAGGTAGCGGGTAAACCAGCGGTTCATCATAGAAAATGGGGGAGGGCCACCATGACCGTTTTGGTGATAATAGATTTTGGCAGGAATCCCTTTTGCGCGAGCCGCATCGTAGATTCTATAGCTGTGCTCTGGCATCACGTTCCAGTCATTAAAGCCATGAGACATCAGCAAGGCCGCAGTCATCGGCTCCATGTCATTGAGGTAGTCACGGCCAGCCCAGAAGTCATTGTAGTCTCCGGTGATTCTGTCCATTCCCTGCGCCATTTCGGTGTCACGGACAGTTTTGTTGTTATAGGCTCGCTTGGACTCATCGCCGCTATGGATGAAATCATACAAGACATCGATGTCTTCGCCCAGATACCCTCCCGGTGATCGGACAAGTCCGTTGGATCGGTAATAGTGATAATAGGACGTGTTGGGAGCGATGGGAATAATTGCTTCCAACCCTTCTACGCCAGTAGTTGCCGCGGCCAGTGGGAGGGTGCCGTTGTAGGAAGTTCCGGTCATGCCCACTTTGCCAGTGGACCAAAATGCCATCACTTTTTCATTTCCATCCGGCGTGGTGTAGCCATTGTCTTTGCCGGTGAGCCATTCGATTACGGCCTTTGGTGCCAAAGATTCATTGTCTCCACCGACGGTGGGCGAACCCTGCGAAAGTCCGGTGCCCGGAGAGGAGGAGTGCACCACGATGTAGCCACGAGGCACCCAATTCATAATTTCGGAATTGGAAATAATCGGCCGCTTACCTGTGCGTACGATCTCGGTTTTATTTCTCGGAGGAGCTGCCTCGCCTAGTTCATGCTTTACCTCCCAAAAAATAGGAGCGTTTCCTGCAGTGCCTGCGTAATAAGGACTGCTGGCATAGACCACAGGAAGCTTGAGTCCTTCCGTTTCGGTTTGCTGGGGGCGGGTCACATCCACATGCATCCGGTCTTTTTTACCGTCTCCGTCGGTGTCAAACTCCGTTTCCACCCAGAGATCAGTACGAATCCAGTTGGCGGAATCTTTCAGTTCCGGGACGATTTGTGCTTCCCCATTTTCAAAAATAGGTTTGACCTGAGCGAGTAGATTGGGGGTTCCTATCAGCAAGATTAGGAGAAAAAGTAGGGGGAGTTTGAAGGATTTCATGAAGTCTGAGTTAGTGATTTTATACCGGTAATCAATATAAGCTTTTGGTAGGAATTTAGTAGTTGATTTTACGGCTGTGGTTAATTGCATGCTAGCTATGGCGGGGCAATGGCTGGAGCATGTGACTGCTGGAGGGAATCAGGAGTAGTACGATAAGCATTATCAAGAGTAGCCAAAAATGTAAATGTGCTTTTACCTGGAGTGTTTTTGCTGATATTCCAAGGGAGTCATTTGATAGGTTTCTTTGAAGCATTTTATAAAATAGGAGGGTGAGCTGAACCCTACCGAGTAACCTATTTCTGCGACAGTCTCATCTGTCTTTTCAAGCTTTTGAATTGCTTTTCGCAATCGCTGATCCCGAATGAATGAAGAAGTTGAAAAGCCGGTCAATGCTGTCAGTTTTCTGTGTAACTGCATACGACTCATGCCTAGTCTTTTGCTGAAATCCTCGGCAGAAAATTCGGAATCCAGTAGGTCTGATTCGACTATTTCCTGAATTTTGTGAAGGAATTTCTCATCGGTTGAGCTGGTTGCTATTTCCTTTGGTGCTAGGATTGTTCCCTGCGAAAATCTGATTCTAAGTTTTTTCCTCAATTCAATCAATTTTTCGATTCTCAGGGCAAGTTGCCTTGCCGAAAAGGGTTTTTGAATGTAATCATCTGCCCCCAGTTCCAAGCCTAGAAGTTGGGTGTCTTCTTCGATTTTGGCTGTCAGTAGAATGATAGGGATGTGAGAAGTTTTCTCATTATTTTTTAGCTCTTTACAGAGCGTTAGGCCGTCTATTTCCGGCATCATGATGTCGGATAAGATTAGATCAGGGATATGATTATATGCTTCATAAATACCTTCCTTGCCATCTGAAGCTTCGACTATATGATAGGTGTTGCTCAGCTCTCTGACTAAGAAGTTTCTTAGACCCTGGTTGTCCTCCACAATCAAGACTTTTGGAGCGTCATCACCCAGTTTGGCAGTCAGTTCAGTAGTTTCTGTTTTTTCCACCTCCCATTCTTCTTCATCAATCACTTGAGCTGGATGGAAGGAATATTTATCGACAGAAAACTCTAGTAGTATATCATTTCGGGTGGCATCATCAGAGGATAAAATCAATTTACCATAATGAGAGTCGATTAATTTTTTGATTAGTTGAAGCTTGAGTGCAGCATCATTAGATTGGTTTCCTAGTTCAATTTCTGGGGATTTCCCATTTCCCTTCCACAGTTTCGATCGGTGTGAAGGTGTGTAGCTTAGCGCCAGAGTGACTTGTTGATTTTTGAATTTCGATTCGAAAATTATACTGCTTTTTTCCTCGGCCTCGTCAATAACAAAATGGATTAAGTTTTCAAGTATTCGCTCCATTTGATCCAAATCAAACCAAACTTCTGTGATAAGCGGAATATGGGATTGAATCACCAGATTCTTTTTTGAGCTCAAATAATAGAAATTAATTAGTACGGATTGGATCAAAAGTCCCAAATTTCCTTTCTGAACGTTGAGGGTAGGTTTTTCAGCTGTGATTTTTCGGATTGAAAGGATTTTGTCCACCAGTGCCAAAAGCTTTTTAGAATTGCTTTGGATAAGGTTTAACTGAGATTTTTGAATTGGATTTTCACAGTCTTGAATCAAGCGCTCAGTAGGACCCATGATTAAGGATAGCGGAGTTCGCAATTCATGTGAGATGTTACTGAAAAATGCTGATTTCAACTGATCAATTTCTTTCAATCGAATTGCTTCTTGATTTTTAACTTCCAGCATGTACTTGATCATCCAACGCCATTTCAGGTAACGATAGATGAAGGTTAGGAAAGCCAGAAAAATCAAGAAATAAATGATTTTCAAAAGATTGCTTTGGTACCAGGGGGGATTGATTTGAAACTTAAAACTCACTGGTGTTTCATTCCAGATTCCATCGTAATTACTCCCCATAACTTCGAATTCATAATCTCCCGGGCCCAATTTTGTATAGTTTACCCAATTGGTTCCCTGCTGAATTTTCCACTCTTCTTCATGCCCTTTAAGTCTGTATTTGTATTGGTTTTTTTCCGGTGCCGAAAACATCAAACTTGAAAAATGAAGGGTAAGGTTATTTTCATCGGCTTCGAAAGTTTGATTGGGTAGTTGTAGAATCTCGGAATTTCCATTGATGATCTTGGTCAAAGCCAGTTTTGGCTTTACTTGATTTAAGTAGATTTCTTCACCTCTGAAATGAAGTATATGACCTATTCCTCCAAAAAATAACCCATAGTCTGGATCTGAAAAACTAGCGCCAGAAGTAAATAAGCCTGTAGTTTTATCGAAGTTATCAAAGTGCTTTAGTTCTAGTGAGAAGTCCGCTGCGGTAGATATTGATGTAATCCCCTTATCCGAGCTTACCCATATTATACCTGACTTATCCTCTAGAATTCCGTGGATATGCGAACTTTCGAAAAATGCTAGTTCAGGGATTTTCAACCAATTTTCGGATTTGGTATCTAAAACATACAGGCCATTAACACCTGTTCCTACCCAAAGTCTATCCATCTTATCACTATAAATCACTGCTATTTTTAAGTTATCATCAGGCAGTGAGTTATCATCAGGCAAAGGAATTTGTTGAAATTCTCCGGATTCAATATTGAGTTTGATTAATCCTTTTGAGTAAGTAGCAACCCATAAATTTTGATTGTTTGACTGGTTGATCGCTGTGATATGATTGTCAGGAAAGGAATTTTTCTTTTTCGGGTCAAAGGAAAAAGTCTTGATCACACCTTTTGCTGGGTCAAATTGAAGGAGACCTTGATTTCTGGTTCCAAGCCAGAACCGGTCAATCTGATCTTTAAAAATCGAATTGATCTGATCTGCGGGTAAAACAGGCGTTGAAAATTCGTTGTAATGAGAGATTGTCTCATCGTTTTGATTGAGGATGCTCAAGCCTTCGGTTTGGTATCCAATCCACAGTTTATCATCATGGCCAGCAAGACTCAACACCCTATTTTCTTGTAATCGTGGCTGATTTCCATCAGCGGAAGAGTATCTCGCCCAGTTCTGGGAAAGAAAATCATAGGAGAGAATGCCGTTACTTGCACTACCTACCCACAGAAGTCCATCGCTGTTCAAGTAAAGAGACCTAATATTTTCAAGATGAATAGATTCAGCTATTTGGTCATTTGAAAGAAGTTGAAATTTATCCAAAAATGAATCATAAAAATTCAAGCCTCCACCTAGCGTTCCAATCCAAATTGTGCCCGAGTAATCCTGATATATACAAAGGATATCACTTGCGCCGATAGAATGGGGACTGTTTTTAGAATATTCAAACTGCTGCAAAGCTTGGGTAGAGGACTCATAGAGGAATACGCCAGATCCATAGGTTCCTATCCAAAGTCGACCAGATGAATCCAAATGCAAGTCTAAAATCGTTTCGGTGATGAGTTGACTTCCAGTTTTAACAGGCATTGGAACTAGTTCCTGTTTGGGGTTCCATTCAAAAACGCCATGCTCAAATGTTCCCAACCATAAATTCCCATTGGGAGCAAATGCCGCAGTACTTAATTGGAGCGGATTTGATTTGGGCAAAGAAATATAAGCGTTGTACTCTTTTGTAGCTGTATTGATGATGCCCACCTCATTTTTGAAAAGGACAAGCATCTCATTTTCGACGTAGGGATTCTGGATAAGCTTTACGATCTCTTGGCTGGTTTTGGCCAAGATCAATTCTTTGGTTTCGTTTGCTGGATTCCAAATAAAAAGTTGACCACTTATGGTACCAAAAATCATCTTGTCGTCAGCAACTTCGCTCATGGCTGTGACCGAATTTAAGTCATTTAAAGGGATGAATTTTTCATGTTTCTGATCAAAATACTCAGGCACAAGTGATGCGGAAATGGTCCAAACCGTATTTTTTGAGTTGATGAACAAACTGCTTTTTATGAAAAGGTCATCGTCCAATAAAAAATTGAAATCTTTGCGATAGGTTTTTACTTCATATCCGTCGTATCGATTTAAGCCTTTTTCGGTAATGACCCAAAGGAATCCATTTTTGTCTTGATTGATTGCCAAAACCCTGTTATTTGACTGACCTTCAGGGAGCCAAAATTGCCGGAATCTAATCTTGTCTTTAGCCTCAAGGTCATGAAAGCAAACAATCGAAACAGCAAAAACCAAAAAGTAAAAAATATGCTTAATCATTTTATATCCTAAAATTTTCAATCTAAAGTATTCATCAAAAAAGTAGATATGTCGATATGTATCGAATTTTTTGTAACTAGATTATTTTAGAATAAACATTGTGGTTATACGGAATCGCGCCAGTAGCCAAATATTCTATGACAAGCAAGATCCGAAGGATTGAGACAATTCATAACCCTCGGCGGAGCCGGGGGTATAGAAGATACTTAGTTTAACAAGCCCCGAAGGGGTGTCACTTTATAGTTTTGCCCTTTCAGGGCTCGAAATGCTATCAATTCTTTTACCCTGCACTTCGTACAGGGTCATGAATAGTCTTGCTCCTTCGGAGCTAACCATGGAATTATGCGGTTTGAATACCGAATACCAAATTTTGTTTTTATAAATTTCTTTACTGGCAGAATTGCGTATAATCATAATAAACATTAAAAAATAGCCTGGTTTTTAAGAGAACAATGGGTGCTAAATGACATAAGTTTCCTCGATTTCTTAAAAAAGTGTATTTTAAATTATCAATCTTTTACATATTGGTTTTATAAAAATCTTTTTCATGGTTAAAGTTGCAATACTAGATGATGAATCGAAGTCCATTCGATCCTTGGTTTATGAATTACAACAATTTGGTGATCGAATTGAAATTGTAGCTCAATATGGACAAGTGCAAGAGGCACTGAACCTGGTCAATGAAACGCAAATTGACTGTTTATTTTTGGATGTAGAAATGCCACAAATGGATGGCTTTCGGTTTTTAGAACATTTGAAGAATAGGGACTTCGAAGTAGTTTTCGTCACAGCATATTCAGAATATGCCATACAAGCACTAAGAAATCGAGCCTTTGATTATTTGCTTAAACCTGTGGATGGTGAAGACTTGGATCGGGTGTTAAGCGAACTGGAATTAAAAATTAGATCTAAGAAAGCAGATCTAAATCCTGAGCGAGTAATTCTGAATACCGACAAGGAAGCTCACATGCTTGACCCTCGAGAGATTGAATATTGCCAAAGTGAGGGTAGTTATACCTGGGTGTATTCTAAGGACGGCACAAAAATCTTGGTTTCAAAAAATTTAAAATATTTGGAGAAGATTTTACCTGATTCTTATTTTTTCAGAATTCACCACAGTTATCTAATCAATATACATTGGATCAGCCTATTCGATAAGAGCCAATCCCAAATTCTGTTAGATTCTGGAGCTAGTCTTCCACTTTCAAGACTGAGGAAAAAGGAATTCATCAAAAATTTAAAGTCTATTTTAAAAATTTACTGATGGAAAAATTCATGGATTTTTTGCAAAATAGCAATTATAACGGCATTGGTTTTGGAGTGATTTCCATACTCTTTTATTTGTCTATTTATCACTTCATTCTCTATTTAGAAAACAAGGAGAAGTTTTATCTTTTTTATAGCACGTATGCATTTATTAATGTTTTAATATTAGTTCCCATTCCGTATAATGTTTTTTTACAAGATATCTTTTTCGCTTTTCCGGATTTTTTTATTGAATTGGATTCTCCATTTAAATTTGCAAGTTATATTTTGTTCTCGTACTTCGTAATCGAAGTTCTCCATTTAAAAAATCACTTACCTAAATTCGTTCGGTTTTTCAACTATTTCACGCTTTTTGGAATAGTTACTTACCTGGTTTTGGGTGTCGTAGAGATATTTAAGCCAGAATTAAACATACTTCAGGGATTTTTCTATTTTGTTTTTTTGCCGATTTATTTCTTTGTGATGATCTATGGCTCACTATTGATATTAAAAATTGATGAAAATGTAAAAAGTTATATTTTAACGGGTTCCTTGGTTTTGGGTGTTGGAGCTATTTTGTCTGCAATCTTAACTATCGGTCAGCCTGCAGAAATCATAGACAAGAATTTCTATGTGTATTATATCGCAGTGTTGGTAGAAAATCTCCTGTTCACCTATGCATTAGCTATCAAGCAGAGTAAAGTATATAAAGATAAATTACATTTTCAGGAGGAGCTCGTCGTCAAGCTTAAGGAAAATGAAGAGTTGAGAGAGAAATTGAATCAGCGACTTCAAAATGAACTTACTCAGAAAGAGGAAAGGATAGTCACCTTGGCAGCAGATGCAGAAAGCGAGCGCATGGCTAAGGCCAAGGCATACTACGAACGTGAAATTACAGAATTGCATTTGAGGTCACTTCGTAGTCAGATGAATCCTCATTTTATCTTTAATGCATTGAATTCAATAAAGGTTTTTCTTATCGACAATGACAAGGATAGAGCGATTTTGTATCTGAACCGGTTCTCGAAATTGATTCGGATGGTTCTAGAAAGTTCACGTAAAACGAAGATTTCACTTGGTGAGGAACTGGAAATCGCCAAACTTTATTTGACATTAGAATCAATTCGATTTGAAGATGGGATTGATATGAAAACTACCATAGCTGAGGATATTCGCCTAAGTTCCATACAGATACCGCCTTTATTGCTTCAGCCTTTCTTTGAAAACGCGATTTGGCATGGTCTGATGAATAAATCAGGCGAAAAGTGGATCAATGTAGAGTTGAGTAAATTGGAGGATTGCCATAAGTTGTCTATTAGAGATAATGGTATTGGGCGAAAAGCTTCACAAGAGATCAATGGAAAGCGAACTATGAAAAAGGAATCTATTGGTATGAGCCTTTCTAAAGATCGCTTGGAACTATTCAATCAGAGTGAACTGGTCAATTACAGCTTCGAGATTGTTGATTACACCAGTCCTGACGACTCGGGAACGGAAATAATTTTCTGGTTCTAAGCAACATTGAAAATGGATCAAGCTTTTGGCTACTTTTTGAATTTTCTGGAAAACAGCAATCGCAATGGTCTGGCTCTGATGGCTATTTCCATCTTATTTTATCTTTCGGTATTTCACCTTATCCTTTATATCAAAAATAGGGAATCTTTTTTTTTGTATTATAGTATCTATGCTTTTGTCAATTCCGTAGCATTAATTGGAAGGCCTTATCATAGTTTTTTAAAAGATATTTATTTTTCTTATCCTGAATTTTTTAGACTGAGTATAACCCCGCTACAATTTATAAGCTTTCTTGTCTTTTCTTATTTTCTGATTGAGGTTTTACGATTAAGTTCTTATTATCCGAGATTCATAAGATTTTATGGTTATTATACGATTTTCATTTCTGCAGTTTATGCTGTCTTTTTTCTAGGTGTATTTATTTGGGATGGGTACACTTTGATGCGGCAGTTTTACTTTTTTGTGTTTATGCCGATCACTTTTGTTTACATGATAATTGGAGTTTTCTTGATTATTAAAACCCAAGAAAAGATAAAAGTCCCAATTCTTTATGGATTTTTGACTATTGCCCTAGCCTCATTCTTGTTTGGTTTTATGACGGTAGAGAAAGGTGTGGCTTTTACAGATAAATATATCTACATCTTTTACCTGGGCCTTTTAATTGAGAACTTTTTTTTCACCTATTCTTTAGCGATAAAACAAAAATTACTGTTTAAAGAAAAAATAAAAATTCAGGAAGAGTTAATGTTTCGCTACAAAGAAAATGACGAATTACGTAGCCTGTTGAACAAACAATTACAGCATGAAATTGTGCAGCGGGAAGAAAAAATTATAGAGCTTGAATCTGACGCTGAAGTGGAAAGGATGGCAAGAATCAAGGCGCATTATGATCGTCAAATCACCGAACTTCATTTACAGTCTTTGAGAAGTCAGATGAATCCCCATTTTATTTTTAATGCGCTGAATTCAATCAAGGTTTTTTTAATAGATAGAGAAAAAGATAGGGCAATTCTTTACTTAAACAGGTTTGCCAAGCTAATCCGCCTTGTGTTAGAGAGTTCGAGAAAGTCAAAAATCACATTGCGCGAAGAACTTGACATAGCCAAGTTATACCTAACCTTAGAATCCATCAGGTTTGAAGGTGGAATAGAGTTGAATATTGACCTTGCTGAAGAGATAAATTTGGATCAAATAATTATACCTCCATTACTTTTACAACCCTTTTTTGAGAATGCGATTTGGCATGGTTTAATGAATAAATCAGGAGAAAAGTGGATTCATGTATGCTTGAATAAAAATCAAGCCGATGGAATTCAACTATCTATCCGGGATAATGGTGTTGGGAGAAAAGCTGCCCATGAAATCAATGAAAAGCGCACGATGAAAAAAGACTCTATTGGCATGAGTTTGTCCAAGGAGCGATTGGAGCTTTTCAATCAAAATGAGTCTGTGTGGTATCAATTCAGCATTGTTGACCACGAATCGGAATCAGAGGTGCCGGGAACTGAAGTGATTTTTGAGTTGGGTATGTGATTTCATCTTTCATAGATATGCTTTAAACTGAGCCTACAGCCCACTTTTTTCCTGATGTTACAATTTTAATATCATTTGGTTCAGGATTTTTATCCTACGATTTTGGCTTGACCTACCTTGTTCAAAAGTTTAATCGATTTAAAAACTCTGCTATGTACAAGGTGTTTGCTGCTGTCTTAAGTAATCTAATTTTAATTCTACTATGCTCCTGTGGAGAATCATCCTCAACAGCTAAAGAGCGCTTATTAGACTCCGATCCTGCGCAAAATACTGCTAGCTCTACCACTTGGTTGATGGAGTTGATGGAAAAAGAACCCTTAACGGAACAGGGCTATTTGGCTTTGGTTCCAGAAAATCTTCAGGGTTATCCGCTGCAGATGAAAGAACCCCAGCGTGGTTTAAATGGATTTATTGCATTCTATGGCAATGAACAAGGCCACGAGCATCCAGGCTTAAAGCTTGAAGTGATTGATGGAGCAGGTCAAGTTCAATTTCAGCATGTCAATGCAGTCTATAAAATGCTCGAAAACGTGAGGAGTGAATCAGGTGATGATTTCGAATCACAGATCAAAGACTACAAAGGTGAGCGGATTCTCTTTGTCAAAAAGATAAAAAACAAGGAAGAGAACTTCCAACTCGAATATCTTCAGAATCAGCGTTATCACATTGGAATCATTGGGAACTTGGTAAAGCCTGACGTGATCTATGGTGCATTTGAAGAGCTACAAAGCAATCAGTTTCCCCAATAAATCAAGTCAAGATGAAAGTCAGCAACTATCCACACTTAATTATACTGCTATCGTTTTTCCTTTTTTCTTCCTGTGAAGAAAAGGTAGATCAGCAACGTGAGAGTTCAAATCATCAAGAAGTTTCAGAAAGTGCTGAAGCAGGACAAGAAGAAAACTCAAAATCCAACACAGGTCCAGTGACATCCAGCGCATTTTTGGATTGGTTGCCGATGAATTATGCGGGGTTTTCCCGAGAAAAAGAACCATCCACTGACTACGGTGACTTACCAAGAGTCCAAGTAAGATACATACACGATCAGGATTCCAAGAAACAATTTACCCTCGATGTGCTAGATGGCAAAGGTCCTTTGATCGTCGCTGTAACTGGAATGATAAAGACAAATCTAGGCGAAGAATACAATGAACCACTGTTAGATGGGTATGCTAAAGTTTATCAGAAAGAGGGTGTCAAAGCTTTTGAGCGGCATACACCGGCAGACCGAAAGTCTTTTTTGCAGTATGCAATCGACGATCGGTTTTACTTCAACTTCAAAGGAGAAAATGTAGCGCCAGAAATTTTTTGGGAATTTAAAAAGGTCTTAATACCAACTGAACTGAAGCAATGAATCGCATGATTTCCAGACTTGTCACAGTCCTTGTAGTCAGTTCACTGTCAGTCTACTGCCAGCGTGCGAATCGTATTTTGGATAAAATAGAGGCTCCGGTAAAAGTCCTAAATGGCTCGCAAAATCATAGAGATTCAAGCGGATTGGAAGATTTGGAAGAAGAAATTAGCCTTCGAAATGAAATTCCGATTTCTAAGGCAGTTCTAAAAACATGGTTGCCAGAGAGGGTCAATAATTTTGAACGTGTCCAGATGCTTTCTGGTCATCGGGATCAATCAGGGATAATTTCCGTCTTGGCTGATTACCAGATTCCGGATTCTTCAAAGGTCGCTGTCAAAGTCGAAATTTTAGATGGTGCAGGTGAAAATGGATCATTGTTGATTAAGGCATCTCAAGAAAGGCTTAACCTGGATATTGAAGAAAATAAAAATGGAACAGTTACCCGGATTTACCTTCGAAATGGACTCCGTGTCCGAGAAACTGAGAATGCTGCACAAAACTATTCTGAGATTGAATTTGTCGACCAAAGCCGCTTTTTGTTTCACCTGACTGGCTTTGGAATAAGTATACCTCAACTCTGGGGATTTTCTGATAGCGCAAGTTTTAGTCACCAATAACTTTTCAACTTGTGAAATCAAGCATGACAATGATATCTCGTTCCAGAGATGATTTTTCTAGGCCTTCAGTTAAAGAGATCCATAGAAAATTCATTTTCCATTTAAAAGAATGAAAAAATTACTTGCATTATTTCTAATCAAACTATTAAGTATTTTAAAACAACCCATAACTCTAAAAACCAATCGTTTATGAAAAATCTAATTCTTTTTTTTGCAGTGATTTTCTATTCCTATTCCCTAACTGCCCAAACACTTGATGGTAGGATTAGAGTTGAGGGCCTAGCAAGTGGAAAGGTCCTCGAAGAGTCAGTACCAGTAGATTTATTCAAGAGCTTTAAAGAAAACAAATATAAAATCCAGTTTTCTTACAAAGCCGGTCAAGTGGGAAAGCGTGGAATTGTACTCTTTGAAATGAAAACCACTTTAATTAAAGATGGTAAAACTATCCATCAAAGTACTCGAAAGAATTGGCCATGGCTACCAGGAGACATGTATGTGCCAATTGAAGCTTTTGACTTGATTCCTGCTTTGCAAAATGAGGTATATGAAATGCCTGTTCCTCGGCTCGATTGGCCCAAGTTGGAATCCAATCTTCCAAAAGGCAGCTATACTGTTCGATTGGAAATGGTACCAGTCGGTGAAATCCGTGGATCAATTTCTCCTGCTGAGTTTAGTTTTCGGATTGAATAAAGTGCAAGGGAAATAGATTTGCTAATTATGGCCTTGATCACGTCGATCAAGGTCTTTTTTTGTTTGTAGGTATTTATTTTATCTCCTCAGGATACAAAATTGACATTTTCTGGTAGGATTCTTTTATCCAAATAAGAGCTAATGCGGGAATTTTAAGTCGCTTTTAAATTTTAACTAAATAAGTCTGCTATGAAAATTACCACTAAAAATCGCTTGAATTTATTTTTGATTTATTCAGTCTCGACTTTGCTCTTCCTTACAATTATTGCCGAAGTCCAAGGGCAAGTAACCCGGCGAACCAAGACCCAAACAAAATCTACAGAACCGGTAAAAAAGGACCCAAAAACTAACTTACCTATTTATTCTGTCCGTGAAGCTACTGTACTCACATCGGTGATTCCAATGGATGTTTTTGCAACCATCACCGAAGGTAGTCCTACTTCCACTGGAGGAAAGAAAAGTTTGATGGCTATTACGAACGACTACATTGATGATTCCCATAAATCGGATGTCCGAAAGTTGAGCGATCGAAATAGTTCTACCGTTTACTGTACTCGTGAGCGGCTCAATTTGGAGTCAAAGATTAAGCAATTCAAAGAAATGCCTGTGGGTTCCAGACCCGATTGGCTCAAGCCGGGAATAATCCTAAAAGCCCAAAGCTTTGTAAATGGTTCTTACCAAATCGAGGAAAACTATGATCGATATCCCATCACGATATCAACCTCAGGCTTACTGAATATCAGTAAAACAGCAGTTACGATCCCAAACCCAAAGGCAAAATCAAGCATATCCAATGCTGAAAACCAATTGATTTCTCAAAGTGCAGGCGAAGTATCTGCGAATATGAGCTATCAGATGACAGAAATCAAAAGCAAAGAAGATTTAAGCTTTAAGCTCAATGGGCGTTATTCGGGAGGATTAGGTTCTTTTGCCACCTCACTGGGAATTGAATCCAATACACAAAAAAATTACCATTATTATTTGGTGGAATTCTCTCAATATATGTTTTCACTGGAAGTTGACGGGCTATCTCCTGAGCAGATTTTCAAAACCTCTGCCCAAGTGCCTTACAAAGATTATGTCTACATCTCAAAAGTTAATTACGGAAGGCGAGGAGGAGTACTTTTTAAAAGCAAACGATCCATTGAAGAATACAATGTCAATGTAAAAGCGAAATCTGGGTTTTCAGCAATATCACAAGCAGAATTGAATCTACTGTACAATCAACTGTACGAGAATAGCGAAGTAGAGATCAAAGCTTTTATGTATGGAGGGACGAGCTCAAGTGCAGCTAATTCCATTGTCGATGTCCAAGATCAAGGAATCCCAAATATTGGAAACTGGATCAAAGCACAGGCTGGAAACCATCGGTTTGCCTTGCCTATTGGATTTGAATTAAAAAACCTGTGGAACCAGCAGGTAGGAATGGATAATTCAATGATTCAGGAGATTGAAACTTGCGTAGAAAAGCGAAGTTACCGCCTGAAAATGACCTTGACGGATATTCAAAATGTAGATGGTCGAGATGGAGGAGGAGATGATCCGGATGATTATGGGCTCCAGATGGCGGTAGTTTTAAAAGCCCAAAATAAAGTGCTTCAACCTAGCTCCAAACAAATAAATAAATTCCCAGGAGGCTCCTGTGGTTTTGGAGACCCCAGCCGTAATCAAATCTCTGGCCCCTATGCCTGTTGGATAGGAGGAGGGGTGAATACCCAAATCCATGTCCCTGAAAATCGAACTTCCAGAGATCCCTTTCAGATAAACAATACACTCGTGTTTGATATTCCTTGGGATGCCTATATCGATCCAAACCATGAACTGAAAATCTACACTTGGCTGAAGGAATATACAGGTTCGAATGACAAAGTGATTCATGATAGTTCAATTGGGGTGGAGCTGAGGGAAGTGTTGGATGTCTTGTCAGGAATAAAAGCATTAGATCCCACACTGACATTTCCGGACGGTCAAATTGCTCAAGGTGCCTACCGATTTACAAATTTTGATGTTCCCGGAAATCTCTGGCTTACCAATGTCGAGTCTAACAGTGGGAAATTTATTATTGAAGGCCCCATAAAAGCAGGAAAAGCTGGAGAAAAAGCAGCCATCTGGGTTCGCTTTGAATTGTTAAATTAAAATAATATCGCCCTTCCTGCTCTCAGGAAGGGTGTTGTTACCATTTTAATATCATTTGATACATCCTTGACATCCTATTTTTTAATTCGGGATGATCTTTAACCTGGTCAAAAAACAACTATCATGAAAAAACTAATTTTAATAGTGCTTGCGATTGGATTTACTATTCCATTGGCGCAGGCCCAGTTTATCAAAAACCTTAAAAAGCGGGTAGAAGAGCGAACCAAAGAAGTCATAGAATACAAGGCAGCAGACAAAGCTGGCCAACTCACGGAAAATGCCATGGAGAAGATCCTTAATCCCAATCTAGGTGGACTGATGCAGGGAGGGAAGAAGGGCATGTCTGTGGATGCTTCTGAGCTTCCTGACTCCTATAATTTCTATTATCGGTATGCTATGAAAATGTCTACTTCGGCCGGTGAAATGCAGTTTGATTATTTCCTTAATCCTGATGAATCCTACTTGGGGTACAAAATGAATATGGGAATGGATCTTTTTTCGATCATCGATGAAGAAAGAAAAGTCATCGTGAACTATATCGAAGGGCAGCCCATCGCTACCTCTATGGATATTGGGGAAGAAGGGATAGCTTTTGAAGAAGATAATGATATGGATTATAACAGCTTCACCCTGACTGAGCTACCCAATCGAGAATTCTTGGGCTATGATTGCATGGGGAGACAAATGGAAAATGAGCAGTACAAGTTTATTGTCTATTTCGCCAACGATATGCCTGCCAATTTTGATAACGTGTTTAAAAATACGCAAGGCAACCTCCCTCCTGAACTTCAGCGCTTTGTAGAAGAGAATCAAGGCAGCTTGATGATGTATATGGAGATGGAGGACAAAGAAAACAAAGGCAAAAAGAATGGTAGTGCTACTATGGAATGTGTGGCCTTTGAAGAATATGATTACTCCATTTCTAACCGATAATTTAATTAACTGAAAAACTCAACACCATGGAAGAAACAAATGAAAATCTCGCGTTGACCACTAATCCGGAGGGAAAAACTGAGGCAATTTTAGCATATATCACTGTCATTGGGTTGATTATCGCTTTTGTGATGAACAATGAGAAAAAATATCCCTTTGCCAAATATCATATCAAGCAATCTCTGGGGTTGGTAGTCTTGGGTTTGATTCTCGTCCTCATCAGCCTAATTCCAATCATAGGTTGGATAGTCTACCTGCTTGGGTTAGTTCTGATGGTCTACATGTGGGTAATGGGTTTGATCCATGCGGTCAACGGTCGGATGGAGTCAATCCCTATTCTAGGAAGTCGTTTTGAAGAGTTATTTAAGAATCTATAAATCAAAACTTTTCAACGATGCCGAAATTGTCAGATCGGAGAGATTTTTTAAAGAAAATGGCCTTATTGGGGTTACTGTCTACCGTAGGTGGGGGCTTAACTTCTTGCGATTCTACTGAACTCAATCTAGAGAATCCGGAAGGCGGAACCTTTCAAGTGTGGCGAGAGATGCAGCAACTCCTTCGAAAGAGCGCAGATCATCTTGCGCAAGAGTACAATCGGCTGAAGGAGATTAAAGACCCTGAAAAGATGCTGGAATTTGTCAGGGATAGCATTTACTTGATCCCTGCAAACAAATCTTCGCTTCGGGGAATGGGTACAGCCTCAATTTATGGCGTGCGCGGGGCTTTGCGGGATGGTTTTGCTACACCACGAGAAAAAGCAGAAATCCTTAACCAACTTTTTTCGGATTCAGGAATCAGATCAGAGGTTGTTTTTGAGCGTACTGATTTTGACGAGCAAAAGGCCAAATCCTTCTTTTTTAAACCTCAAAACCATAAAATACTTGAGGAGTTGACTGAAGGTCAGGTCGACAGATGGATCAACATGCTTAAGCTTACTGAGTCTGATCTTCAGGAGCTTTCATTTATTAATCCAAATGAAAGAGAAGCTGAAAAACTGGCTAATCGTCTTTGGGATCTTCTTCCAGATAAGGAACAAATTCGCTTTCATGATTTTGATTTCAGATGGGATAATTCCAGATCTCCTGCGGTGAAATTTACTTGGCAAAATCAAGAACTGGTAGCACACCTTTTTGATCCGGAAGTCCCATTTGGCCAAGCCTATGCTAAGGGCAAGGGAGTAAAAAACGCCAGCCCTGCCGAGTTTGTACTCGGACCCGTAGAGTTTGAATTGACCTACCGGGATAACATCTACCCTGAGGAGGAAAAGCTACTTCTTTCCAAGTCATATGATGCTCAAGATTTAGTTGGGCGACAGCTACATTTGGGATTTTATCATGGTTTAGATTTGTTGGAGCAGGCTAGCACTACATTCAATCAAGTAAGAATTTTTACTCCAGAGTTAAGCTTGATGGGACCTGAAGTATCACAAGATGAGATTAATAGGCTTACCCAACTGGGGGAGACGATCACCTTAGAAGGTCATCAGATCAAAATAGATGAGGCCAATCAAACTATCAGAGTAAATGGTTTTCCGATTAACTGGGTAGAAAAATCAACTCGGTCAAAGGAAGTGAGTGAGTTGAAAGTGAAAATTACAGCTGGGCTTCCATCCCTAGTTAAAGTGGAAGTGTGGCCAACTAATAAGCAAGGAGAATTGGTGAGCGGACTTATGGCGGGTGATTTTTCATTCTATGAAAATGAAATCCCTGTGATGCCTTTGATGGAGTCAAATGAAATCGCTCCTAAGTTGCTTATACTCTTCGACACTTCCTTGAGTATGCCGACTGATTATCGAAATGAAGGAATGGATTCATTTTTAGGTCAACTGGAAACTGGTATCCGTCAAGATTTTCCTAAAGCCTCAATTACAAGTTGGGCTACTGATTCCTCCTTATACAAGTGGCTTCGCAAAGCCTGTAGAACTTCATTTGATCTCATTCTTTTCGCAACAGATGGGGATAATAAGGATGATTTAAAAGAGGAAGACTTGGATGCCTTTCGTGCAGGACCTCCGGTTATTGTTTTGGATGTATTTAATTCTACTCGAGCGAGTAGCCGTGAAGTATTCGAAAACCTTTCAGTATCCAGCGAGGGGACCATTATCAACTCAGCTGACCAGCAGAACGCACTCAATGAGATATTTAAGCAGATCGCTTTGATTGATTTACCTCCATATGTTTTTACTTACTACGGTTCTCTTTTACAAGAAAAAAATGAAGTCAAGTTGGGATTGGATGCTAATCGAATTACCACCAAAGTAGACTATCAATTTAAGTATAGAGAAAAAGCCCAGGCTATAGGTCCAAAGCTCATTGGAATATACCTGAAGATAAAAATTGGAAGTCAATCTGTAAATAGGGTTTTAGCAGGCTGGAATCCTATCCTTGATCAGGTAGATAGCATCGGAAAAAAACATGCTGATAACGTAAGGAATTTTGTTTTTGGATCCCTCTCCATAGGTATAGAAGGACAAGGTGCGACATTCGCCACTGCCTTGGATGAACTTTTGGAATTTAGACTGCGAAATCAGGATTATGTCGAGGCTCTAGAAGAAAAAAATCTGGAAAATACCCTCAAGGAAATCGATAAATTCATTTGGGCTTATGATCCCTCAATGATACATCTTCTTGCTCCCCTTCCTGATCAAGTGACTACTGATTCGATGACTTTTGCCAGCGGTCCGAGAATTGTGCTAGTTAAACGGACCGTAGGATTAGACAAGGACTTCTCGGAGGACTCAGTGGATATTTTGCCAACTTCAAATTTTGTCACGATTTCTGATTTTCCAGCTGAAAGTTTTAAAATCAACCTTAAGAAAACTGCCCATTTAGCCTTGGTCGAAAACGCGTTTTATGAAGAGAGTACCCATAGTCTCCTCTCCAATGCGGATTTGATCAGTGCAGATGTTGCTAGGGATCAGGATTGGTTTAAAGATCAACTTCGAAATAGTCCTCATGCTAGCTATATCCGAGAATATTGGAATCGTGCCGATGGGGCGCACAAGATTTTTGGAAAAGAATTGGAATCCTTGGCTTATTGGCAGCTTGACAAAACAACGGGTGAACTGTTGGGGATTTTGCCTGATCAAACTGGAGGGGGCAAGCGAAAAGTGTATACTCAGTATGATGATCTGAATACGGTAATCAAGGCTTATACTAGAAAGTTTAATAAGAATCCAGGTCGTAGCACAAGCTTATTAGGCTATCAATTGATCCTGCTCAGATTGTATGCAGTGGCATCTCATGCGATCAAAACAATGGACACGACGAATTTGGAAGCTGATGTGCTTCGAGCCTTACAGCTGGATGCCTGTGAAGCAGCCAACTTTATTTATGGCGGGATCTCCGGAAGGCAGGAAAAAATTATGGGTGGATTGGCTAATCTCATCCGAATAATGGATAAAACAAGCGATGATTTTCCATGTAAATGAATTTTAGACAAATGATAACTATGAAAAGACTACTAGGATTTGTATTGATTGGACTGATGTCCATGACTTTGAAAAGTGAAGCTCCAATCAAGGGGTCAATTGAAGGTTACGGAAAGTTACCAGAGATGAAATTGGTGTTATTTACTCTCGGACTTGATTATCCTATAGAACTGGGAACGGTTGCAAAAAAAGGAGAATTTACGATGGACTTATCGCAAGCATTACTCCCCGAGGAGATGCCTATTGAAGATATGGCTCTCTTTTTTGGAGATTTAAATACAGCTTTTGATGGACCATTTTCCAATGATGATTTTGGATTAGTCGCAGATTTTTTAGCGCTTCAAAATCGATACATATCGATCATGGATGCTAAAAACCGCTGGGCTGGAAATGTTTTCCCTGTAACCAGCGAAGAATTGAAAAATTGGCTGGAAGATGATGCTTACAATAATGCAATACCTGGCTCATACCTCAACATTGTCTATTTGGAGCAGCCGGTTACACTGGATTTTCCTCTGACCACACAAATGCCTTATCAAGATCAGGAAATTCCAGTTGAATATCAGTTTAGTCTTAGTCTTGAACCTGGATTCAACTGGGTTCAATATGATATAGAAGAAGTGTTTGTAACTGACCCGAAGATTCGGGCAAATTTCCCTTCAAAAATCACTATTCGAAATCTGGATGATCCAAGTCAGTTCCGATGGATCGGTAAGTATTTTTAACCTTAAGAAACAATTCGATATGAATGATTTACGATTGATAAATCCGTTTAAACTTTTAGCTTGTTTTATCTTATTGGTGTCTTCCTGTACCTCTTCAAGTGATAAGACGAACGAAAAAGGAGAGGATCTAAATGTCATGGAAGTAGAAGAAAGAGAAGAGTTGATATACTATATCCGAGCGAAAGTAGATGGAAAACTGAGGGAGTTCAATAGCCCTGATATGCTTTATATCATGGTTGGAAGTTTTGTTCCTGGAATTTTTGAAGCGAGTATTGTAGGAGGTGCGATGAATGAAGAGGATAATGGCAGCCCTGAAGGTTTCAATATTGCAATAAAGGATGAAGAAGAAATACAGGAGGGCAACTATAATTTCTTGGAACCTTTTGAGAATACAGGCTACGGCCTTCGGGGAGCTAGTTTAGGATATTACAGCAAGGAAAATTCAAAAACTTATGTTTCTGACGTCGATGAGGAAGATCCCGTGTTTGAATTTACTCAACTTACGGACAAGGAAGCGAAAGGAACATTCTCAGGGCGAGTATATGATATGATTACCAAGGAATCGGTATTGATAACCGAAGGAGAATTTTTTGTAATGAGGATTAATTGAGCTTCTTATTAACAACCATTAAATAAGCCCCAGGTTTTTCTGAGGCTTTTTTATTGGTTTTAATAGTCATGTTACACAAGTGATATCATCAGGTACAATATTGATATCCATTGGGCTTTAGGTTTTTGATTTTTAGATAAGTTTTCAGGAAAACCCTGAACCATTCGACCAAATCCAATGCGTTATGGAATCAATTTTGTATTTCCAAATCAGCAAAAAAGTCAGAAAATCATTTTTCGCTCTAGTACTTTTTTTCTCTCTTTTCTCAGGAAATAGTTACGCGCAGCAGCTCTCAGGAACTTATTCCATAGGATCCTCTGCCGATTATCCAACTTTTACAGACGCTGTTTCGGCACTGACGATCAATGGGATCTCAGGTCCGGTGATTTTCAATATTCAGAATGGAACCTATACCGAGCAGGTGACGATTGGGGCCATTCCAGGAGCTTCTGAGGTAAACACAGTGACTTTTCAAAGTCAGTCGGGGAATCCTGCAGATGTAGAAATCCAACATTCCGCAGTTGCAGTAGCTGATAATTTTGTAATCCAATTAGACAATGCTGCTAATATCATTCTTAGGAATTTTACTATTCAGTCACAAGGGACTGCGTATGCTAGGACAATTTTTGCGCAAAATGCCATTCAAAATATTCTGATTGAAGGGAGTCATTTAATTGCTCCCCTTACGACTACAGTTAATTTTGAACGGGGGAATGTAGTATTAACTCCTACTACATCTGAGAATATTCGATTTATTGACAATCAGATTACTGGTGGGTCCAATGGGATTTATTTTAGAGGAGGTACCAACAGTAGTTTTAGAGGAGCTGGTATTGAGGTAAGTAATAATACGATTTCAGAGATTTATTCTTACGGCATTTACCTAGACAGACTAACCGGAGCGGTAGTAGAAGACAACCGGGTGACGATGCGTGCTACTTCATGGAGCTCCTCCTATACGCTGGAGCTGAGTGAGGTAGAAGGGGCTACCCGGGTAGTAGGCAACAGGCTTTTCGGAGCTCGGCAATACGGATTGAACATGCAGTTTTGCAATGCGGTGGAAGGTTCGCCTGCGCTGGTGGCCAACAACATGATCGGGAGCAGCAGCGGAGGTCAGACGGTATTTATGTACTACAACACGCATGTGAATTTCTACCACAACTCGGTGTTGAATACTGCTGCAGGGGAGGCAATCCAATACAACGGAACCGGCTCTACGGGCAACCGGATCAAGAACAATATCTTTCGAGCCAACACCGGACAGGCGGTGTATGTAGGCAACAGTACTGGCTTGGTGGAGCTGGACTACAACGATCTGTTTACCTCGGGGACTTATGTGGGCCGTTGGGGAAGCAGCTATGCGGGAGATGTGCTCGAATGGAGAACACTTTCCTCATTGGATGCCAACTCGATCAGCTTTGATCCGCAGTTTGTGAGCGATACGGACCTGACGGCGAGCTCCCCGGCTTTGGCCAATGCAGGAACGCCTTTAGCAGAAGTAACTACGGACATCAACGGAGTAGCCAGAAAGGCCACGCCAAGCATGGGAGCGAACGAATACGATTCGGAAGGTTTGAGTCCACTTTCGGGGACTTATACGGTTGATCCTGAGGGGTCGGGAGATCGGAACTTTACCGCGATTCAGTCCACAGTGGATGCAATGATCCTGAACGGGATTGAGGGTCCGGTGGTGTTTAAGATTGCTTCGGGGACGTATGAGGAGCAGGTGCTGATCAAAGACATAGCTGGGGGCTCATCGACCAACACGGTAACTTATGTTCCTGCAAACGGAACCTTGGGTGACGTGACGATTCAGTTCAGTTCGACCGTTTCAGCGGATAATTATGTGATCAAGCTCGACAATGCGAGTGATCTGATCTTCAGGAATCTGGTGATCGAAGCTACAAGTACTTCTTTTGCCAGAACAATCTGGGCAGTGAGCAGATTGGACAATATACTGATCGAAGGTTGTAGGATCGAGAGTCCGGACACGGGGGGCACGAATGCTGAGCTGGGCAATGTCCGACTAGATGCCTCGATCTCGACCAATGTTCGACTGATCAACAATCAGATTGTAGGAGGAAGGAAAGGGGTTTATTACCGTGGCGGCAGTTCTTCTGCTTACCGGGCACCTGGTTTTGAGATGCGTGGCAATGAAATCACCGGACCGTTTCAATACGGTATTTATCTGGACAGACTGACTGAAGCAGTGGTTGAGGACAACCGGGTAACGATGCGGGCTACGTCCTGGAGTTCCTCCTATGCGCTGGAGCTGAGTGAAGTGGAAGGAGCGACCCGAGTGGTAGGGAACAGGCTTTTCGGAGCTCGGCAATACGGATTGAACATGCAGTTTTGCAACGCGGAGGAAGGTTCGCCTGCGCTGGTGGCCAACAACATGATCGGGAGCAGCAGCGGAGGTCAGACGGTATTTATGTACTACAACACGCATGTGAATTTCTACCACAACTCGGTGTTGAATACTGCTGCAGGGGAGGCAATCCAATACAACGGAACCGGCTCTACGGGCAACCGGATCAAGAACAACATTTTCAGTGCCAACACCGGACAGGCGGTGTATGTAGGCAACAGTACTGGCTTGGTGGAGCTGGACTACAACGATCTGTTTACCTCGGGGACTTATGTGGGCCGTTGGGGAAGCAGCTATGCGGGAGATGTGCTCGAATGGAGAACACTTTCCTCATTGGATGCCAACTCGATCAGCTTTGATCCGCAGTTTGTGAGCGATACGGACCTGACGGCGAGCTCCCCGGCTTTGGCCAATGCAGGAACGCCTTTAGCAGAAGTAACTACGGACATCAACGGAGTAGCCAGAAAGGCCACCCCGAGTATGGGAGCGAACGAATACGATTCAGACGGCCTGAGTCCGCTGTCGGGACCTTACACCATAAATCCTTCGGGGACAGGAGATCAAAACTTCACCACGATACAGGCGACCGTAGATGCAATGGTGCTTAACGGGATAGCTGGCCCGGTGGTGTTTGAAATAGCACCAGGCGTCTATGAGGAGCAGGTGCTGATCAAAGACATAGCTGGGGGCTCATCGACCAACACGGTAACTTATGTTCCTGCAAACGGAACCTTGGGTGACGTGACGATTCAGTTCAGTTCGACCGTTTCAGCGGATAATTATGTGATCAAGCTCGACAATGCGAGTGATCTGATCTTCAGGAATCTGGTGATCGAAGCTACAAGTACTTCTTTTGCCAGAACAATCTGGGCAGTGAGCAGATTGGACAATATACTGATCGAAGGTTGTAGGATCGAGAGTCCGGACACGGGGGGCACGAATGCTGAGCTGGGCAATGTCCGACTAGATGCCTCGATCTCGACCAATGTTCGACTGATCAACAATCAGATTGTAGGAGGAAGGAAAGGGGTTTATTACCGTGGCGGCAGTTCTTCTGCTTACCGGGCACCTGGTTTTGAGATGCGTGGCAATGAAATCACCGGACCGTTTCAATACGGTATTTATCTGGACAGACTGACTGAAGCAGTGGTTGAGGACAACCGGGTAACGATGCGGGCTACGTCCTGGAGTTCCTCCTATACGCTGGAGCTGAGTGAAGTGGAAGGAGCGACCCGAGTGGTAGGCAACAGGCTTTTCGGAGCTCGGCAATACGGATTGAACATGCAGTTTTGTAACGCGGAGGAAGGTTCGCCTGCGCTGGTGGCCAACAACATGATCGGGAGCAGCAGCGGAGGTCAGACGGTATTTATGTACTACAACACGCATGTGAATTTCTACCACAACTCGGTGTTGAATACTGCTGCAGGGGAGGCAATCCAATACAACGGAACCGGCTCTACGGGCAACCGGATCAAGAACAATATCTTTCGAGCCAACACGGGTCAGGCGGTTTATGTGAGTAACAGCACGGGCCTGGTGGAGATGGATTACAATGACCTGTTTACTTCAGGGACCTATGTGGGACGCTGGGGAAGCAGCTATGCCGGTGATGTCAACGAATGGAGGGTACTTTCCTCACAAGATGCCAATTCGCTGAGCTTCGATCCACAGTTTACCAGTGACACGGACCTGACGGCGAGCTCCCCGGCTTTGGCCAATGCGGGAACGCCTTTGGCAGAAGTAACCACGGACATCAACGGAGTAGCCAGAAAGGCCACCCCGAGTATGGGAGCGAACGAATACGATTCAGACGGTCTTAGTCCGCTGTCGGGACCTTACACCATAAATCCTTCGGGGACAGGAGATCAAAACTTCACCACGATACAGGCGACTGTAGATGCAATGGTGCTTAACGGGATAGCTGGCCCGGTGGTGTTTGAAATAGCACCAGGCGTCTATGAAGAGCAGGTGCTGATCAATGACATTGCCGGAGGCTCGGAGACTAACACGGTGACCTATGTTCCAGCAAGCGGAACCTTGGGTGACGTGACGATTCAGTTCAGTTCGACCGTTTCAGCGGATAATTATGTGATCAAGCTCGACAATGCGAGTGATCTGATCTTCAGGAATCTGGTGATCGAAGCTACAAGTACTTCTTTTGCCAGAACAATCTGGGCAGTGAGCAGATTGGACAATATACTGATCGAAGGTTGTAGGATCGAGAGTCCGGACACGGGGGGCACGAATGCTGAGCTGGGCAATGTCCGACTAGATGCCTCGATCTCGACCAATGTTCGACTGATCAACAATCAGATTGTAGGAGGAAGGAAAGGGGTTTATTACCGTGGCGGCAGTTCTTCTGCTTACCGGGCACCTGGTTTTGAGATGCGTGGCAATGAAATCACCGGACCGTTTCAATACGGTATTTATCTGGACAGACTGACTGAAGCAGTGGTTGAGGACAACCGGGTAACGATGCGGGCTACGTCCTGGAGTTCCTCCTATGCGCTGGAGCTGAGTGAAGTGGAAGGAGCGACCCGAGTGGTAGGGAACAGGCTTTTCGGAGCTCGGCAATACGGATTGAACATGCAGTTTTGCAACGCGGAGGAAGGTTCGCCTGCGCTGGTGGCCAACAACATGATCGGGAGCAGCAGCGGAGGTCAGACGGTATTTATGTACTACAACACGCATGTGAATTTCTACCACAACTCGGTGTTGAATACTGCTGCAGGGGAGGCAATCCAATACAACGGAACCGGCTCTACGGGCAACCGGATCAAGAACAACATTTTCAGGGCCAACACCGGACAGGCGGTGTATGTAGGCAACAGTACTGGCTTGTTGGAGATGGATTACAATGACCTGTTTACTTCGGGGACAAGTTTAGGAAGATGGTCAAATACATATGCTTCTGATCTTGCTATCTGGAAATCTATTTCTTCTCTTGATGCGAATTCCTTAAACGAAGACCCTCTATTCGTGTCTGACACGGATTTGACTCCGCAAAACCCCGTTCTAACCGAGGCCGGAACGGATTTGACAGACTTTGTTTCTACAGATATTGATGGAAATCCAAGGACTGTTCCGGTAAGTATTGGAGCGGTTGAATTTGCGCAGGCAGGGGATCCACTGATTGGAGAATACTCCATTGATCCGGCAGGGTCTGGGGATCGAAACTTTATATCTTTTGCAGCTGCCTCTGAGGCTTTGAGACTGAATGGGGTTGCCGGCCGAGTGGACTTTTTGGTGGCTGAAGGTACTTACGAAGAGCAGTTGAATTTTGGAACGGTACCGGGTGCTTCATCTGAATTCAATGTTAATTTGAAATCTTCAAGTAATGATCCTCTAGCTGTAATTATTGTCCACACGGACACCTATACGATGAAGCTGGATAATGCGGAGCATTACAGTTTCTCAAGTATGACTTTTAAGAACTTGGGAACGGCTCAGGTAGTTCAGGTGAGAAATAGAGCCGTAAACTTACTTTTCGAAAACAACATTATTGAAAGTCCTACTACAACCAATACTTCTGGAGTTAGAAGTGGAATCGATATTTCGGGGACTTTCACCGAAAATATCCGAATCCTCAATAACAAAATTTACGGAGGAGCTTATGGTATTTATGTAAAAGGCGCCAGTACGTCATCCAGAGCAGGTCAAGTGATTGTGTCTGAAAATGAGTTGGATGATGTTTACTTCAGATGGATTTACCTGAATTACTGCAATGCTCCTGAAGTGATTGGAAATGTCGTCAACACCACATCCTCGGCAGATCAAATTGCCATACTTTTGGAAAACTCATCTGATGGAGCTTTAGTTAAAAATAACAGAGTAAGCAGTCAAACAGGAAATGCACTTCGAATCATCAATGGATCGGGAAGTGTCTCAATGCCGATTTTGGTTTATAATAATTTTCTCCAAGGTGGGGGAAATAATCGTACCGTTTACTTTTCAAATACCAATTACCTTCAATTTTATCATAACTCTGTTTGGAATCAGGCTGGAGGAGCTGCATTGGAATATGCTTCCAGTGGATCAAATAATGACTTGGTGAATAATATTTTCCAAGGAACAAATGGCTATGCAGTCCGAATAGGCACAACTGAAGCATTTACTACAATTGATTACAATAATTTATACACCTCGGGCTCATTTCTTGGTCGATGGGGCAATACTGATGCTTCCGATCTTGAAAGTTGGAAAACGACTTCTGGCAAGGATGTCAATACTTTGACTGTGGATCCCCAATTCGTCAGTGCCACAGATTTGACTCCTCAGGAAGAAGCTTTGGCTGTAAATGGTACGGATTTGACAGCCATCGTATCCGATGATATCAATGGAGTTCCTCGATTTGTGCCAGTAAGTATTGGCGCTGTTCAGTTTTTCTCTGATAGTGGACGGGATTTGGCTTTGGTAGAAATTTCGACACCTAATTCTGCCTGCTTGCTGACGGATCAAGAGGTAGTGACAGTCAGGATTTCTAATGTGGGAAGTTCTTTTGCTGGAAATATCTCTCTTTCTTATCAAATTAATGAGGGAACGGTGGTGACAGAGTCTTTGCCAGCATCTGTGGTATTGGCCCCTGGTCAATCATATCTCTATGCTTTTGAAGGATTGGCGGATTTCAGTCTTAAAGGAGATTTTACGATAGTAGCCGGTATAATAGAAGATGATGAGGATCTGACCAATAATTCTCTAGAGAAAAGCGTCACGCATTTCCCTGAACCCATAGTCACGCTCACTGAAGACCAGGTGATTTGTAAGGGTAGTGGAGTAAGCCTTTTTGCAACTGGAGGAGTATCCTATCAATGGAGTAATGGAGTTACTTTTGATGGTCAGTTTGTACAACCTGAGGAGACCACTACCTATTCTGTATTAATCACGGATGAAAATGGCTGTACCCTTGAGCGTTCTGTAACAGTCACCGTAGAATCGGTTCCTGAAATTCTTTTTGTTGGTGAAGGAGAATACACTGACAGCTTCGTTTCTCCTGAAGTGGGAACTAGTGCTACTGAGTTTGTCTTTAGATTTAATTATGTGGAAAGTTCCGGCTATTTGCCTGAATCTGGTTTCCCTAAACTCACCTTGAGAAGTTTCTTGGAGACCCGGGAACTGATCATGATTGAAGAGGATGCAACTGATCAGGATGTCACTGACGGAAAAATTTATCGCGTAAGTGCTTCGAACCTTACCGAAGATGGAGATTGGCAAAGCGAGATTAGAGTTAAACATACCAAAGGCTGCGAGGTTTCAACTGGATTTAATTCGCTTCCATTGGTTTCCAGTGATTTGTTAGATGTGGCTATTTTTGCAGGAGACATTGATTTTAGCAATGATGAACCTGCTTTAAATGAGCTGTTTACCATAACTGGGACAATCCGAAATACCTCCGATTTTCCAGCTGAGAGTTTTAAAGTTTCGCTCTATGTTGATGAAGATTTTATCGATTTGACTACCGTAGCATTTTTAGAAGCACAGTCTACCACTGAAGTTGATTTTGATTACAGCTTTACTACTCCCGGCTATCATGAAGTTAAAGTAGTGCTTGATGAAACTGAGGCTCTTGATGAAAAAAATGAATTGAACAATTTTGCAATTCGATTCTATGCACTTCCAGAAGGAATCAATGTTTCTGCCTCACTCAACAGGTCTGTAATATATCCCGATCAACTTATTACACTTTCCGGAGTGGCAAATTACTTCGGTTTAGACCAAACTGTCACGCCAAAGGTTTCTGGTGCTACCGTTAGAATGTTTGTCAGTGATGGAAGGAATTTGACCACCTTAACCAATTCAACAGGAGGTTTCACTAGATCTTTTGCCGGTCCTTTGGATTTGGGAATATATACCGTTACAGGTGAAGTAGATGATGGACGCTTTATTCAACCTTTTGGTCCATACACCTTCGAAGTGGTAGAAGATGATCGAGATGCCACGCCATTACCAAATTTGGTTTCCTCCATTATTTTGGAGAAAAAAGAGGGCAGAGATCATTTCGTAAGAACTGAGTCGATCAATGGAGTAGCAAAAGTTTCCAATGAGGGGAATGCTCCAGCCGAAAATTTTGTGTTCAGATATTCTTCATGTCAGGGATTAATTGGAGAAGTACTTATCCCAATTCTTCAACCTGGTGAATTTATAGAATATCCATTCGTCACCTCTGTTCTCAATGATAATTTGGTTACAGAATGCATAGGCTATGTGGATGTATGTAGGTTTACAGCAACTGCAGACGTTTTTGGAACTGTCACCGAAACTTTGAAATCAGATAATTATAAAACTCAAAGCTTCAAAATTTTTGGAGAAAAACCTGATTTAATTCCTTTTGAAGGATCGTTACCCAATGCTTATCCAACAACCTTTAATCTTGAAGACAATTATAATTTCAGAATTTGGACAAAGAATATTGGAGGTTTTCAGGTTCAGGATCCATTCCTCATCAATGTTTATATAGATGATGTATTGTTTGATTCAAGATTAATTTCTGATCCGATTAATGTTTGTAATTCATTACGAAGTTATACGCTAAGCACCTTATTCGAAGGTACTGAGGATAAAGAGGTTCGTATTGTGGTGGATGATCCAATGGGTAGTGGTGCTATTGATGAATATCAAGAGGATAACAATGAAATAAAATTTACAATAACATATAAACCTAAAAAACCAGATATCACTGTTTTCAATCGTTATGTATCTGTTGAGCCTGCCTCTCCGGCAATTGGTGAGTTGTTTAAAATAAAAACTCGATATCAAAATACCGGCACTACTGATATTGTTGTACCCTATACCAATTCATTTACTGTAAATAATGATGGAGTAGAAACAATTTTTGAAAATCAGATTTTGAATCCCCTTAAGGTACGCGAATTTCAATCTGATAGCATTATCACGAGTATACAGTCTTACGGGAATAATCAAGTTCGATTTATGGGAGACTCCAATTTCGAAATTGATGAATCTAAAGAGACGGACAATGATTATAATGGACTTCTTTGTGTTGAACTTAGTCCATATATAGACTCAATTTTTGATGTTTGGTGGGGTGGATTCCAAATTTATACTCAGCAAGATCTTCGAATTTCAGTTGAAAATACAGGCTTATTTGAGGCTGAGGATGTATCAGTCAAATTTTATCTAGATGATGTATTGATTGCTTCCGATCTCTTCGATATCAGACCTAATTGGTATAGTTCGATTCGAATACCTCATATTTTTACCGAGGCAGGCACTTATACTTTAAGGGTAGTCCTTGATGAGGAGAATAAATACATTGAGTGTAATGAAGGAAATAATGAGTATAGTCGTCAAATCACAATTACTACTCCTGGTCCTGACTTAAAAGTTGAAACTCAATTTATCTCTCCATCTAAGCTGAACCCGGACCTAGATGAGCAAGTGAATTTCTTTGTTTCCTATGAAAATATAGGCGTAGTGCCTGCTGGATCCTTCAAAGTCCGATTGTTGGTAGATGGTATTCAATTAGGTGAAGATGTTGAGGTAAATGGTGTAGCCGCTGGAGAAGATGGAACGGTAGCCATCGCATCACCTTATTCATCTTCAATTGGAGGATTGAAATCTGTGGAAGCTATTGTCGACGTTTTGGAAGAGCAACCTGATCCGGATAGAAGAAACAACTCCGCGGTAAGGAATATTTTTGTTGGAGATGCTCCTAATCTTCGATTTGCAGGCTTGTTATTCAGTAATGATTGCCCGGAGAGTGGTGAGGAAATAACCGTTACTGCCAAAGTTGTCAATGAAGGTGATTTGGGAACAAACGCCATCTTGAAACTTTATTATAAATCAGGAGAGGTACTTGACCTCATTTCGGAAGAATCTATTTCTGTAGATCCGAGGGATACAATTGAAGTGAGTGTTCCCATAATTCTTTTGAGCAATACGCTTAGTATCTATGCCGAACTTTCGGGAGCTAATCCAATCGAATTTAATGATTTGGATAATACTATTGAGGGATCTTTCTGTCAAGAAACAGCACAATATGCCTTGAATACCAGTGTAATCGGTCAGGGTATTGTTCAAAGAGACCCTAATCTTAACCTTTATAATGAAGGTTCGGAAGTGACGCTCACCGCTATACCTGCAGAAGGTTGGAGTTTTGTGCAATGGTCTGGTGATATTTCAGGAAGTCAAAATCCTTATCAGTTGACTATAAATAAGGAGTCAAATGTGGTGGCAGAGTTTAGTGAAAACTACCGAATAAGGCTAAAAGTCACGAATGAATCTTGTTTTGAAGCGGCAGATGGGCGTCTTGAAGTGGATATTTTTGCCGGACTAGCTCCATACTCTATAGAATGGTATAAAAATGGTGAGTTGTTGTCCGAATCAGGTACAATTATTAGCAACTTATCTGCTGGAATTTATGAGGTTCGGGCAACTGATTCCAATTCCATGACATTGACCGAAGAGGTAGAGATCATCGTGGGAGACTTCCAGTATCCAATTGTGGTAATTCCGACAGAAGTTTTAGTGTTTTTGGACGGAAACGGTCTCGGTTCTCTTTCTATTCAGGAAATAAACGATGAATCCTTTGACAACTGTGGAATCAAATCCAAATTCTTTAATGATGGCTTAGCAACTCTGGATTTCAATTGTACAGCTATAGGAGAGGCTGTTTCCGTAGATTTTAAAGTTGAGGATACCAATGGAAATGTTTCTGTGAAATCCTTTAATGTGATTGTTCGGGATCAATTGAAACCAGTGCTCACGAATATTCCTGCGAATATCGAAATCAGCACTGATATAGATGTATGCAGTGCAGTGGTGAGCTGGACCGAGCCAAATGCTGAAGACAACTGTGGAATTGACAGCTTCACTTCAGACTTTGCCTCAGGTGCAGTCTTCCCGGTTGGCACCACGACGGTGACCTACACGGCTACAGACAAGCACAACAATACAGAAACTGCGAGCTTCACGATAACGGTAACGGATACTCAGTCTCCTGTGCTCACTGCCCCTGCGAACATTACCCAGTCAGCTGATGCAGAACAATGTGGTGCTGTGGTTGAAATTGTTGCTGCGACAGCCGTGGACAACTGTTCAGTTGGAGAAATTACCGGAACAAGAAGCGACGGTAAGCTATTGACCGATTCTTATCCAGTGGGAGTAACCACGATCACTTGGACTGTATCGGATGTAAATGGCAATGCCGCTGAAGCGGTAGTTCAGACTATTACAGTTACAGATAATCAAGTTCCTGTGCTCACTGCCCCTGCGAACATTATCCAGACAGCTGATGCAGAACAATGTGGTGCTGTGGTTGAAATAGTTGCTGCGACAGCCGTGGACAACTGTGGCGTTGGAGAAATTACCGGAACAAGAAGCGACGGTAAGCTATTGACCGATTCTTATCCAGTGGGAGTAACCACGATCACCTGGACTGTATCGGATGTAAATGGCAATGCCGCTGAAGCGGTAGTTCAGACTATTACAGTTACAGATAATCAAGTTCCTGTGCTCACTGCCCCTGCGAACATTATCCAGACAGCTGATGCAGAACAATGTGGTGCTGTGGTTGAAATAGTTGCTGCGACAGCCGTGGACAACTGTGGCGTTGGAGAAATTACCGGAACAAGAAGCGACGGTAAGCTATTGACCGATTCTTATCCAGTGGGAGTAACCACGATCACCTGGACTGTATCGGATGTAAATGGCAATGCCGCTGAAGCGGTAGTTCAGACTATTACAGTTACAGATAATCAAGTTCCTGTGCTCACTGCCCCTGCGAACATTATCCAGACAGCTGATGCAGAACAATGTGGTGCTGTGGTTGAAATAGTTGCTGCGACAGCCGTGGACAACTGTGGCGTTGGAGAAATTACCGGAACAAGAAGCGACGGTAAGCTATTGACCGATTCTTATCCAGTGGGAGTAACCACGATCACCTGGACTGTATCGGATGTAAATGGCAATGCCGCTGAAGCGGTAGTTCAGACTATTACAGTTACAGATAATCAAGTTCCTGTGCTCACTGCCCCTGCGAACATTATCCAGACAGCTGATGCAGAACAATGTGGTGCTGTGGTTGAAATAGTTGCTGCGACAGCCGTGGACAACTGTGGCGTTGGAGAAATTACCGGAACAAGAAGCGACGGTAAGCTATTGACCGATTCTTATCCAGTGGGAGTAACCACGATCACCTGGACTGTATCGGATGTAAATGGCAATGCTGCTGAAGCGGTAGTTCAGACTATTACAGTTACAGATAATCAAGTTCCTGTGATTACCACCAATGGAGATCAGACTCTGAATGCGGCAGAAGGACTTTGCGAGGCAAGCTTTACGGCGATTGCTTCTGCTACCGACAACTGTTCAGTTGGTGATCCAACTGGCGTTCGAAGTGACGGACTTGCATTGACCGATCCTTATCCTATGGGTATTACTACAATTACTTGGAATGTGAGTGATATCAATAATAATCCAGCATCTGAAGTAATGCAGACCATTACGGTGATCGATACTCAGGTTCCTGTGATTACCTGTCCTGCCGACATCAGCACAACGGTTGAATTCGGAGAGACTGGAAAAATAATCATGTATGATTTACCTAGCGTAAGCGATAACTGCGGTGTTCAAACATTGGAATTGGTTAGTGGCCTGGAAAGTGGAGCGATCTTCCCGCTGGGTGAAACAACATTGACTTATCGAGCAACCGATGCTGCTGGCAACACAGCCGAATGCAGCTTTACAGTAACTGTCACCGAAAGTGATGACAATGAAGAACCTGTAATAATTGATTGTCCTGTTGAAGTAACAGTTTCAAATGATACGGATAACTGTAGTGCTGAGGTAACTTGGACAGCACCGACTGCAACAGATAATAGTAGTTCGGTGACGCTGACCAGTAATTTTGAACCGGGACATGTGTTCCCTGTGGGAATTACCGAAGTGGTCTACACGGCTACCGATGAAGCAGGAAATCAGTCAACCTGTAAATTCAATGTCACGGTGAATGACACTCAGGTACCAGTCGTAATTACCATAAACAGAACATTTAATCTTCATCAGGATGACGTGTTGATTGTACAAGCTTCTGATATCGATGATGGATCGACAGATAATTGTGGGATGCAATCGTTGGAATTAAGTAAGACCTCATTTACAGTAGCTGATGAGGGAGAGAATTTAATAACGCTTACAGTTACCGATGTAAATGGAAATGAAGCATTTGGACAAGCCATCATTACAATTTTAGTGGATGGTATTGATTCTGGAGATCTGGATTCAGATGGAGATGGTTTCACTCCAAATCAGGGCGATTGTGATGATGCAGACGACACAGTTTATCCTGGTGCCGTTGAATTCTGCGATGGTAAAGACAATAACTGCGACGGTACAATAGATGAAGGAGTTCAAACCGCCTTCTATGTTGATGTGGATGGGGATGGATTTGGAGACAAAAATGCTACACCAGTATTCGCATGTTCTGCACCAGAAGGCTTTGTTACTGATAATTCGGATTGCGATGATTTAGACGACACAGTTTATCCAGGAGCTCCCGAACTATGCGATGGTAAAGACAATAACTGTGATGGTATTGTGGATGAAGATGTACAGACCGCTTTCTATGTTGATGCGGATGAGGATGGATTTGGGGATAGAAATGCAGATCCAATCTTCGCCTGTGCTGCACCTGAAGGGTATGTCACGGACAATACGGATTGCGAGGATTTAGACGACACAGTTTATCCTGGTGCCGTTGAATTCTGCGATGGTAAAGACAATAACTGCGACGGTACAATAGATGAAGGAGTTCAAACCGCCTTCTATGTTGATGTGGATGGGGATGGATTTGGAGACAAAAATGCTACACCAGTATTCGCATGTTCTGTACCAGAAGGCTTTGTTACTGATAATTCGGATTGCGATGATTTAGACGACACAGTTTATCCAGGAGCTCCCGAACTATGCGATGGTAAAGACAATAACTGTGATGGTATTGTGGATGAAGATGTACAGACCGCTTTCTATGTTGATGCGGATGAGGATGGATTTGGGGATAGAAATGCAGATCCAATCTTCGCCTGTGCTGCACCTGAAGGTTATGTCACGGACAATACGGATTGCGAGGATACAGACGATACCGTATATCCTGGCGCCGTTGAATTCTGCGATGGCAAAGACAATAACTGCGACGGAACTATAGATGAAGGAGTTCAAACCGCCTTCTATGTCGATGCTGATGGAGATGGATTTGGAGACAAAAATGCTACACCAGTATTCGCATGTTCTGTACCAGAAGGCTTTGTTACTGATAATTCGGATTGCGATGATTTAGACGACACAGTTTATCCTGGTGCCGTTGAATTCTGCGATGGCAAAGACAATAACTGCGACGGAACTATAGATGAAGGAGTTCAAACCGCCTTCTATGTCGATGCTGATGGAGATGGATTTGGGGATAAAAATGCAGAACCGGCATATTTCTGCTTAGCTCCTTCAGGCTATGCGCTAAATAACACAGATTGTGATGATTCAGACCCTGGTAAAAATCCTGGAATCATCGGATCATGCGATGAAGATCCATGTGAGGAAGCTCTTGAGATAATAAGTGTTTCAGGTCCATTAGACCCAATTCAAATCAATAATCCGGTTTCGGTATCTGCAGTTGTTTCTGGAGAAGTTGTTGAAGCTAAGTGGGTTTGGGATAATGGAGAAGAAACATTCCTTAACGCTCCATTTGGTGATTTCTCATCTCAATACGCTTACACAACTCCTGGAGTTTATCAAATCAAGTTGATTTTGACAGATGAATGTGGAAATGAAATTGTGGGTCTGACCGACTTAGCTGTAATCTTTGACCCTGACGGTGGATTTATAACAGGAGGAGGTTGGATTTGGTCTCCGAAGGGCGCATATCAGCAAGATTTGAATGCTGAAGGTCGAGCTAACTTCGGTTTTGTAGCTAAATATAGAAAGGGTAAAAATATCGTAGATGGCAATACCGAATTCCAATTCAAAAATGGAGACCTCAACTTCAACAGCTCTTCTCATGATGATATGTCTCTGGTAATCGCTGGACATAAGGGGATCTATAAAGGCAAAGGTAGTATCAACCGAGAAGAGGGTTACTCCTTCATGGTTTCTGCTATCGATGGCAACTTGAAAGACCCTATGGAAGCGGATAAGTTTAGAATTAAGATATGGAGAACAGATTCAGGTGAAATTGTATATGACAACCAGGCTGGAAGTTCAGACAATGCGGATGCCAGTACCTCAATTTCAGGTGGAAGTATCGTCATCCATCAGCCTCAAAAAGGCAAAAATAAATCTATCGATCCTTCGGGAATGATTCAAGTGGCCTGGAATACTCCATTTGAGGAGCTGAAGGATTATACTGTGCGATATGTGCTGGAAGATGAAACTTTGGAAATCAAGGTGGACTGGAATGAGGAGGGTTACGATCCACTGGAGCCAGGAATTTACGAGGTCAGTGGAAAAGTAAAACAGTTGAATTCTATCAGAAGTATTCCGGTCAACGATTTCAGCATGTTTGTATTGGTAATGGATAAACCGATGCCACTGAATATCTCGCTAAGCAATGTGGTGATCGACAAGAATCAGGCAGCAGGCCAGGTTATCGGAATCCTCGAAACGGAGGATCCTGCTGATGATATCCACGAGTATAAACTTGAACAATCAACGCATTTTGAGTTAGATGGAAACCAAGTGGTATGGATTGGTGAAGATGAACTTCGGCATGAATACACAATTGCTGTCAGCAGTACTGATCGTGTTGGGCAAAGTATTTCCAAGGAGATTCGAATTACCCGAGAGTTTGGCGCCAATGAAGTCACAATTTATCCAAATCCAACATCCATAGAGACAAACATTAAGGTAGATCTTAATCAAGCTAATGAAGTCACTATCCAACTTTTTGATGCTGTAGGTAAACTGGTTTTTGAGGAGTCTGGTTATTATGAAAAAGGCTTTATCAGAAATCTTGATCTGAGAACTTTCAGTGCAGGAATGTATCAGGTTCAGGTTCAGATAGGGTTCCAGATTATTACTAAAAGACTTGTGAAAAATAATTAATGAAGAGTGACTGGATAGTGGAAAGCCGTTTTGGATTTTATCCAAGCGGTTTTCTTTTTAGAACTAATCTGAAGAAGTAGAGGCTTAAAAATATATTCTAAGATATTTAAAATATGCACTCCTATTTTTTACGGGTGGTTTTGGAACGCTTTTGGATTTGGTTTTCTTTGTTAAAAAACTAATCACTATGCATATTAAGTTGGCAAAGCCTTTTTATGGGCTTTTTCTTTTGATGATAGGTAGCAGTGGAGTCTTTGCTCAAACAGGGAGATTCCAGCAGGCAGCTGATTATCAAATGGACGTCAAGATGGACGTCAAAACCAATCAATACACTGGAACACAAGTGTTGGTTTACACCAATAATTCACCTGACACGCTTCATCGTGTTTTTTATCATTTGTATTACAATGCTTTTCAGCCGGGTAGTATGATGGATGAAAGATCCAGAAGCATCGCTGATCCTGACCGTAGAGTAGGGGATCGCATCAGCAAATTAAAGCCAGAAGAGATAGGTTATTTGAGAGTAAATAGCCTGACCATGAATGGTAAAGATGTTGATTTTGAAGAGGTAGGGACGATTTTGGAGGTAGAGCTTACCGAGCCAATTCTGCCAAATTCGGATGCTACATTTGAAATGTCTTTCAACGGTCAAGTACCGCTACAGATCAGAAGATCAGGTCGTGACAGCGAGGAAGGCGTGAGATATTCCATGTCACAATGGTATCCTAAAATGTCTGAGTATGACGAGCAAGGATGGCATGCAAATCCCTACATCGGACGTGAATTTTATGGTATTTGGGGAGATTTTGATGTGAAAATCACCATCGATAAAACGTATGTCATCGGTGGAACGGGTTATTTACAAAATCCAAATGAAATCGGTCATGGCTATGAAGATGCGGGTGTAAAAGTGCCTGAGCCAAAGGGAGAGAACCTGACCTGGCACTTCAAAGCTCCGCAGGTTCACGATTTTATGTGGGCAGCAGATCCTAAATACCGTCACGATAAATTCCTGATGGATAATGGGATAACTGTTCATCACCTGTATATTCCTGAAGATGGCGCCACCGAAAACTGGGAGAAACTGATGGAATACACGCCAAAGGCAATAGAGTTTATGTCTGAGCATTTTGGTCAGTATCCCTACAAGCAATACTCAGTAATACAAGGTGGCGATGGAGGAATGGAATATCCTATGGCTACGCTAGTGACTGGTGGTCGTAACCTAAATAGCCTTGTAGGTGTAATGATTCATGAGTTGGGCCATAGCTGGTATCAGGGTGTCATTGCAACTAATGAGGCGCTATACCCATGGATGGACGAAGGATTTACTAGTTACGCGGCTGCCCTAACTTCTTCTGCTATTTTCAGACCAAGTGAAAATCCACTTAGAGGTTCTTATGCAGGATATTATCGATTGGTGAGTTCTGGTAAAGAAGAGCCGATGAGCACGCACTCAGACCATTACCATACCAACTCAGCGTATGGTGCGGCAGCCTACTCAAAAGGAGCCGTATTCATGGCTCAAATGGGTTACATTATTGGTGAAGAAGCTAGAGATAGAGGAATACATAGGTATTTCAATACGTGGAGTTTCAAACACCCAAATGTAAATGACTACATCCGTATTATGGAAAAAGAGAGTGGCTTGGAATTGGATTGGTACAAAGAATACTTTGTGTATACTACCAAGACAATTGATTATGGAATAAAAGCGGTAAAAGCCCAAGGTGACAAAACTGAAATCACACTTGAGAGAATTGGCCTGATGCCGATGCCTATAGATTTGGTAATCACCTACAAGGACGGGACTTCTGAGATGGTTTATTTGCCTTTGGAAATAATGAGAGGTGAAAAGGCCCAGGAAGATGGATCTCCTACTAGAGTGATTTCTGAAGATTGGCCATGGACAAATCTTACCAAGACTATTACAGTGAACAAAAAATCTGATCTGATTAAATCTATCGAGATTGATCCTAGCAAAAGGCTAGCAGATATAGCTCAAGAAAACAATAAAGTGGAGTTTTAAACTCCACTTTCATTTCATTTTGCATAAAAAAAGGTGACTGAACAGTCACCTTTTTTTATTGTTGGAATCAACCTGCGTTCTTCATGTCTTGAACTTCTTTTCTGATGTCTTGAGCCATGTTCTTCAAGTCTTGCATTCCTTTTCTTACGCGAGTACCAGCTGCCTGATTTCCTTTGTCGTAGAACTTTTCAAAATCGTCTTTAAGAGAATTAACCAGTTCGCTTACTTCACTAAATTTGCTCATAGTAAAAGTGTTTTTTTAAAGTTGATGATAAGTTTATTTGTAATTCAATATAGCCCAAATACTTGCTAATTCAATCCTGAGGGCATTTTTTTTGAATTATTTTTATTCACCAACCGAAATAGCAAACTCGGAATTCTTATAAACACCGCTTGTTAATTTCTCTTTTATCGCTGCAAATGCTGTGATGGTTTCTTTTACATCTTCCAACGTATGGACAGCCGTAGGAATCAATCTCAAGATAATCATTCCTTTAGGTATCACTGGGTAAATCACTACAGAACAGAAGATACTGTAGTTTTCTCTCAGGTCCTTAGTCAAAGCTGCTGCTTCACCTACGGTACCATTAAGTACTACTGGGGTCACTGGCGAATTTGATTTGCCTGTGCTAAATCCATTCTTATGAAGTCCATCTCTAAGTGCATTGACAATTGTCCAGAGATTGTCTTTGAGCTCAGGCTGAGTTCTCAATAGCTCGAGACGCTTCAAAGCACCTTTCACCAAAAGCATAGGAAGAGACTTAGCAAAAATCTGAGAACGCATGTTATATCTCAAAAACAAGATCACCTCTGGATCACCAGCGATGAAGGCACCAATACTAGCCATAGACTTAGCAAAAGTGGAGAAGTAAAGATCCACTTGATCCTGAACTCCTTGCTCTTCATCTGTACCTGCACCGGTTTTACCCATAGTACCAAAGCCATGCGCATCGTCGATCAATAATCTGAATTCAAATTTCTTCTTCAGCTCAACGATTTCCTTCAGCTTGCCTTGATCACCAGTCATTCCGAAGACTCCTTCAGTAATCACGAGGATTCCTCCGCCGGTTTCATTTGCAAGCTTGGTTGCTCTTTCTAGCTGCTTTTCGCAGTTTTCAATATCATTATGAGGGAAAACGTAACGTTTACCCAAGTGCATTCTAAGTGCATCAATAATACAAGCATGGCATTCAGAATCATAGACTACAACATCTTTTCTGTCTAGAAGTGAATCTATGACAGACATGATTCCTTGGTATCCGTAATTCAATAAGTAGGCTTTTTCTTTCTTTACAAAAGCTGCTAATTCATCTTCTAGTTGCTCGTGAAGGCTAGTTTGACCTGACATCATACGCGCGCCCATCGGATAGGCTGCGCCATATTCAGCGGCCGCATCAGCATCAGCTTTACGTACTTCAGGATGATTTGCTAGGCCTAGGTAATTATTCAAACTCCAGGTAAGAACATTTTTTCCCTGAAACTTCATTCTAGGGGCAATTTCACCTTCAAGTTTGGGGAAAGAGAAATAACCGTCAGCAAATTCAGAGTGCTTGCCCAAAGGGCCCATGTTCATTTTTAATTTTGCAAATAGATCCAAAGTGTTTCGAATTTAAGTGATAAGGGATTTAATGATCTGTTCATTAAAATCCGACAAAAATAAAACTTTAAAGCCTCCCAAGCAAAAAACAACAGGGAAACAAATGATTCTTAACAAAGCTCAGATAAATTTCTTTATTTCGCTTAAACCCAAATTCTAGCTAATAATATCAGAGATAATGGCCAAAATCAAAAAAATTCTAGTAGCAAACAGAGGGGAGATAAGCCTGCGAATCATGCGGACTGCCAGAGAAATGGGCATTTCGACAGTTGCGGTTTATAGTGAGGCAGATAGACTATCCCCGCATGTAGTTTTTGCCGATGAGGCAGTATGCTTAGGTCCGCCTGCCTCCTCACAATCCTATTTGCTCGGTGATAAAATAATTGACGTTTGTAAGGAGTTGGGAGTCGACGCGATTCATCCAGGATATGGATTTCTTTCAGAAAATGCTGATTTCGCCAAGAAAGTTAAAGCTGCGGGTTTGATATTCATCGGTCCTTCCTCAGAGTCAATTGAAGTGATGGGGTCTAAGCTTGCTGCCAAACAGGCTGTCGCGAAATACAATATTCCTTTGGTGCCAGGAACTGAAGAAGCTATTTCGGATATTCCTCTTGCCAAGGCTCGTGCTGCTGAAATCGGTTATCCTATTCTGATTAAAGCAAGTGCCGGAGGAGGTGGAAAAGGAATGCGAATTGTGGAAAATGAAGGGGAATTCGAAGAGCAAATGCAGCGGGCAGTCAGTGAGGCACAATCTTCCTTTGGAGATAGTGCTGTTTTCATAGAAAAATACATCACTTCACCGAGACATATAGAAATCCAAATTCTGGGAGATCAGCAAGGAAATATTGTCTACCTCTTTGAGCGTGAATGCTCTATTCAAAGACGTCATCAAAAAGTGATTGAGGAAGCTCCTTCGGCTGTAGTTTCTCCAGAAATGAGAAAAGCGATGGGTGAAGCGGCAGTAGGTGTGGCTAAGGCATGTGACTATTATGGAGCAGGAACTGTGGAGTTTATCGTGGATGAGAAATTGGATTTCTACTTTTTGGAAATGAATACCCGTCTGCAAGTGGAGCATCCTGTGACGGAAATGATCTCCGGAAAAGACCTCGTTCGTGAGCAAATCTTAATTGCCGAAGGGAAGCCACTTTCTTTTGCCCAAGAAGATCTAAAAATTAATGGACATGCACTTGAAGTGCGAGTCTATGCTGAAGATCCAAGCAATAATTTCCTTCCGGACATCGGAACACTAAAAACCTATCAGAGGCCACAAGGTGCAGGAATTCGTGTGGATGATGGATTTGAAGAAGGGATGAAAATTCCTATTTATTATGATCCTATGATTGCGAAGTTGATTACTCATGCCGAGAATAGAACTGCTGCTATCGAAAAGATGGTTCGTGCCATCGATGACTATAAGATAGTAGGGATTCAGACTACGCTTGAGTTCTGCAAGTTTGCAATCACTCATGAAGCATTTGTCAGTGGAGACTTTGATACCAAGTTTGTAGAGAACTATTTTGACCCTACAGTTCTTGAGCAGCAATTTTCAGACTCAGAAATGGAATTGTTAGCTGCTTTAGCGGTTGAGTTTTATTCACAGCGTAATTCTCAGAATACTGGGCAAAGTGAAGCTGCTCCAAAGTCCCAAAGTGATTGGAGAAATAGATTACAGTAGAATGGCAGAAATACTACCACTAAAAGCTTGGCGCTATGCAGAGGCTTTGACTCCAAAAATGGAAGAATTAACTGCTCCATTGTTTGATGTAGTTTCGACCCGACAGCGGCAGTTACTCTATGAGAACCCCCTCAATAGTATTCATCTTTCAGTGCCTCAGGGTAATAATCCATCTCAAAATGCTTTAGAAACCCTTATAAAGTGGAAATCAGAAGGAGTAATTCAGCAGGACACTTTGCCTGGAATTTATGTGTATTATCAATATTTCCGTCTTCCGGGAGAGCATGATGAGCGATGCAGAAAAGGGTTCATCACTCAAATCAAAGCCTATGATTGGAGTGAAGAAGTGATTTTGAGGCATGAGAATACAATTGTCTCAGCTGTAAATGATAGAATAGATTTACTGAAAACGACGCAGATTCAAGCAAGTCCAACTCATGGTCTGTATGAAGATAAGGACGAACAGTTGGAGTATTATATGGACGAAGCTATCTCTAATCCTTTGTATGAATTGGAAGATTACCAGGGTGTAAGAGAAGTGATGGGGATCATTCAAAATCCTGAAATCATTAAGCATTTTCTAAAAGTGCTAAAGGATAAACAAGTGATTTTGGCCGATGGCCACCATAGAATAGAAGGTGCGATAGAATACCGGAAATCTATGAGAGGGAAATTGCCTGATAAAAAGTGGAAAGGCTATGATTATCACCTGATGTATCTCACCAATACCAGTGGGAATCATTTGAAAATACTTCCTACTCATCGGCTCTATTATGGATTGGAATTAACTCACGTCGATTGTCTGGGAAAGATCCAAGAATGGTTTCAGGTGAAAAAATTTGCTGATCCAGAAGAATTAGGTGCATATGCTTTTCATAAACCTCATACCTTTGGGCTGGTAATGGGAGAGGAGAGCTATACGCTACAATTGAAGTCAGAAATGATGGATCAACTCAATGTGCACTTACCTGAAAGTATAAGACAGTTGGATCTCTCTGTTCTTCATGAGGTTTTGTTTGGGAGGATTTTGGGTATTCCAGTAGCTGAACAGAGAAATTCCGATCAAATTTTCTACGAGCGAAATTTTTCAAAATGTATTCAGCAAGTTCGATCTGGACAGGCAAGCTTTGCTATCATTACTCGAGAATTGGAATTGGAGCAAGTATTGGAAGTGTGCAGAAGTGGTCAAGTGATGCCTCAGAAGTCTACCTATTTCTATCCAAAAGCATTAGGCGGATTACTTTTCGCCAGTATTAAACAAGATGAATTTGATTTCGAATATGAATCCTTTCTTTAGTAACCTGAGTGGAAAGAAACTTATCCTAGCCTCAAACTCCCCGAGGCGCCAAGAACTGTTAAAAGGTTTGGAAGTAGAATTTGATGTTCGGGTAAATTCTGTTGATGAGACTATCCCGAAGGATCTTCGAGCCGAATATGTTGCTGCGTATCTTTCTAAATTGAAATCTGAGTCTTTTAAAGGACAACTAGCTGAAAATGAAATTCTCATTACCTCAGATACTGTAGTCATTGAAAATGGACATGTGCTTGGTAAGCCCAATACTGAGGAAGAAGCTTTTGATATGTTAAAAAGCATTTCGGGCTCTACTCATACGGTGATGACTGCGGTCACTATTAGGGATATTTTCAGACAAATAACCCTGGAAGATGAGACTATAGTGACGTTTAGATTTCTCGAAGAGGAGGAAATATGGCATTATATTCATCAATACAAACCCATGGATAAAGCTGGGGCTTATGGTATTCAGGAGTGGATAGGTTTTATAGGTGTAGAAAAAATTGAAGGTTCTTATTACAATGTAATGGGCTTTCCACTTCACCTGGTTTATGCTCAATTGAAAAAATGGTAATTACACGTTGACTACAAGTGAAAAGCCCTGTAACTTTCAATGGTCACAGGGCTTTTGCATTAGGGAATAAGTATTGAAGAAATTATCTACAGGCTTAATCTTGTTTGATTGCCATAATTTTTCCTTCCACTGGTGCTACTTTGTCGCCTTCTTTTAGGTCCTTACTGACGATAAAGTATGGGCCAGAGATGATTTGATCACCTTCGGTTAGGCCTCCTAATACTTCAATGTTTTGGAAGTCAGAAATTCCGGTTTTGATCTCTTTCAGTTTTGCAACTCCACCTTCATTTACAAATACCAATTCTTTAAGTCGGGTAGTACCAGCTGCAAGTGTATCTAGCTTATTTTCTCTGGTCGTCACAGCTGCCAGAGGAACTGAAAGTGCGTTGCTCTTAGAATTTGTGATAATCTCAACTGAAGCAGTCATTCCTGGTCTGAAAGGGTATTTTTTACCTTCATCGACTAGCTCTTGATAGGAGTCGTTAAGAATTCTGATTTTCACTTTGAATTCGGTAACAGCATCTGCAGAGGCTTTTGTATTTGCAGTGTTAGCAATACTTGTCACTACTCCTTTAAATGTTTTGCCAGTATATGCATAGGAATCAACATCGATGATGGTGGTGTCTCCCAAGCTCAATCTCACGATATCGTTCTCGTTGACATCTACTCTTACTTCCATTTTAGAAAGGTCAGCGATGGTCAACATTTCCGTACCAGCCATTTGTTGTGTACCTACCACACGTTCTCCTTGCTCCACCAAAAGATTGGACACGATACCACTCACCGGTGAATATACATTTGTCAATCGAAGGTTTTCTTCAGCTTCATTCACAGATGCCTGAGAACTTTTGACTACGAATTCTGAAGCTAGTACGCTTTGCTTGGCTGCTTCCAGATCTTTTTGTGCGGAGATGAAGGTAGCTTGAGCCTGCTCATAGTCTGCCTGAGAAATGGCTTTCTGCTCATAAAGAGCCTTTTGACGATTGAAATTTTGTTCAGCTTGAGTGAATTGAGCTTCTGATCTCTGCAGCGCCGCCTTTGATTGAGAAAGGTTAGCTTCTTGCTGGTTGAAATTAGCTCTTGTTCTGGCTAAGGCTGAAATAAAATTATCAGGTCTGATTTTCACCAAAAGCTTACCTACAGCTACAGAATCTCCTTCTTTTACATTCAGTTCAATAATCTCACCTGCTACGTCAGGACTTAGATTTACTTCCACTTCAGGTTGAATCTCGCCGGAGGCGCTTACCTTCTCTATAATTGCAGTTTTCTTTACAGTGGAGACTTCTACCTGTGTTTCTTTTTCTCCACCTACCCATCCAGCATTCCGGGCAATTACTGCAAAGATGATTAATACCACTATACCGCCTAAGAGGTAATATAATAGCTTATTTGATTTCTTATTGGCCATGGTTTAATTTAAATTAATAGGATTACCCAGGTAAAAATCAAGAACTTTTACTCTGAAAATATAAGTGTATTTTGCGTTTAGCAGATTTGCTTGAGCATTGAAAAGATTATTTTGCGCTACCTGAAAATCTACTGAGTTGATAGCACCTAAATCAAATCTTTGCTGTGAAATTCTGAAGGTTTCCTGTAGGCTCTCGACCTGTACAAGTGATGATTCATAGGTCAACTGTGCGGCAAGGGCACTATTATAAGCTGTTTCTATGTCATTCCTCAGCTGATTTTCAGCTTCAAGTGCTGCTACCTCGCTGATTTGTTTTTGCACTCTTGCACGCTGCACCCCAGCCTTATTATTCAGTCTTGAAAAAATCGGGATGCTCAATTGAAGACTTACAGCTTCCGAAAGGTTGTTGTCCAGTTGCTGTATGAAAGACGGTCGATCTGTCCCAAATGCTTGATCTATATAGTTTGAGAAAATATTCGCTCCAATTCCTAAAGTAGGATAGTAGCCAGCTTTAGCGAGTTTAACTCCATATTCAGCACTTTCAATATTAGCCTGGGCTATCTTGATTTCTGGCATAATTCCCAAAGCAGTTTCGTAAATGTCTTTTGGGGTTTCCGTCGCCATTAGAGATTCATTTATCTCAAACTCCGGCTCAATCACTGCGAATTCCGATGTGAAGGGAATTTGGAGAGCTTGAGCTAAATTAAGCTTGGAAATATTGTAGTTGTTTTTTGCATTTACCAGATTCACTTGGTTTGTAGCATTTTGTGCTTGCACATCCAGTTGGTCAGACAATGGCAAAGACCCTGCATCGACCAATTTAGTGGTTCGAACCAACTGGTCTTTTGTTGTTGCAAGCTGATTTTCGGCAACATTTACCTGTTCTCTGTTAAATACAACATTGATAAACAGATTGATAATATTTAGCGTAATGTCATTTTTTGTAGCCTGAATAGTATACAAGCCAGCTTCCAAATCCACTTTCGACTGTTTGATTGAATTATTGATTTGGTTGCCTGCAAAAATTGTTGCATTCGAAGAGGCAGAGACGTTTATATTTCCGATACGTGCCGTTTCAAAAAGGTTGGTAACCGGGTTAATAGATCTACCCCACCTATAGCCAGAGCTTGCTCCAGTAGTTAGATTTGGGTAGCGCTGTCCCTGATTTTGAAGCAATGTAGCCTCATTAGAGAGTTGGTTCAGTTCACTTCTTTTCAGTGTCAGGTTGTTTTTCAATGCAATATCAACAGCTGTTTCCAAATCCAAAGGAAACGTAGGAATCACTGGTTCTTGTGCAAAAGTTGAAAAACAAATTCCTGAAACTAGGGCAATACCCAATAGGAATTTTCTCATGGTGTAGTTAAAGGTCAATGTCAGGTATATAAATTAGTTCAGTAATCCAGGATAGTGATTTCAGGTAAGTAAGCGTGATTTCTTGGATTCCAGAATCCATTTCGATCACATGACATGCAAGGTCATTTTTTCCTTTTCGGGAAACAGACATAGTAGCAATATTTGCTTTCTCCTGTGCAATTACAGCAGAAATGAAGGCAATAGCACCAGCAATATCTTTAGCCTTGATAATAAGTGTATGATCTGCTGCTGAGAAATTTGCTACAAAACCATCCACTTCGGCAATATTAATTACTCCTCCGCCCAGGCTTTCACCCACCACTTCCACAGATCTTTCACCCTTTTTTAGATTGAGTTTTATGGTATTTGGGTGGTGGATGGAAGAGTTTCCGATGGACTTGAATTTAAAGGTTAACCCTTTTTCCTTAGCTATTTCCAGCGAGTTTTTGATATTGGCATCATCCGTTTTAAAATCCATCAAACCGCCGATTATCGCTCGATCACTACCATGACCTTCATAGGTTCTGGCAAAAGAATTATAAAATGTGATGACTGCATCGTCAGGGATTCCTCCTAAAACGCGAATTGCCGCTCTAGCGATTCTAACTACTCCAGCCGTATGCGAAGAGGATGGTCCTATCATTATCGGTCCGATCATATCAAAAACGCTACTTTTATTTGCCATCTAGGTCTTTATGTTCCAATTTTGATGCTAAGGTAAAATCGTCGCATGTAAATCATGCAAAAATTCTTATTTATTACATAGAATACCATTTAAATGGTCGTGTGTTGACATAGTTTAACAACAGATTTAGTAAACAAAAACACCTTATGACCGATAATGAACAATTTTATGATCGAAATCGATACAATCTTTACTAACTCCTTATCTGGCAATGATTGGATATCTCTTGATTCTTCTGAAATACCTAATCGTGCTATGAATTTTGGGGATGGGCTGTTTGAAACTATGGTTTGGGATTTCAAAGAAATCAGGTTTTTCGAGAAGCATTTAAAGAGACTTTCAGGAGGAATGCAGCTATTAAATCTGGACGATTCAAGTATTAATGCAGACGGACTAATTCAGTTTCTAGCGAGTAGTTTCCCTAGTCAACGAATGCGAGTCAGATGGAATGTTTATCGAAGTGGCCAAGGCAAATACACGCCGGAAGGAAACGAGGTAAAACAAATGCTTCAAATTTCTGAATTCAAACCGGCTCCAAAAATCAAAAAGAAAGTAGATGTATCCCTGAAAACTCAGTTGTTTCCAAACAGCTGGTCTGCATTCAAAACCCTAAATGCTTTGCCTTATGTTTTGGCAAATCAGGAGAGAAAAGATAGAGGATTAGATGAAATTATACTTCTTGATCATAGGGGCTACATTTCTGAATCTGGAGCATCAAATATTTTTTGGGTTAAAGATGAAGTTTTTTTTACACCAGCTTTGAGTTGTAGTTGTATCAATGGAGTTAGTCGTCAGGTGATTTTAGATTATTTAATCCTAAAAAATATTCCTTTTGAAGAAGGGGAGTTTTTACCCTCAGAATTGGAAGCTGCTGATCAAGCATTTGTCAGTAACTGTACGGGAATCAGTTATTTAGAGAGTTATAATAAAACACACTACTCAACTTTTCCGCTACAGCACCTAAATGATTTATTTGAATGAAAATGAAATAGCGTCTTTTTATTACAGTCATTATGATGAAAATATTATCTTTAACCGCCTATTCTACTAAGATTAGTCTTTTACCCAAAAAAACTAACCTCCCAAACCTAACCTAACATTTATGCTCTTAGAACCTTTAGATTTAGCCGTCTTTATAGGCTATTGCTTACTCATCATAGGGATGGGTATTTTTGTATCACGTGAAAAGAAGGGGCACGTCAAAAACTCTTCTGATTATTTTCTTGCCTCAAAGGCATTGCCCTGGTGGGCAGTAGGAGCTTCATTAATAGCTTCCAACATTTCAGCTGAACAATTTATTGGTATGTCAGGCTCAGGTTTCGCCCTGGGTTTAGCTATTTCCACCTATGAATGGATGGCGGCAGTGACCTTATTGGTAGTTGCTATTTTCTTCTTACCAGTTTATATCAAAAAGGGCATTTACACCATGCCTGGATTCTTACTTGATCGATATGATACTCGTGTAAGAACTACCATGGCCATTTTCTGGCTGCTGCTTTATGTATTTGTCAACCTGACATCTGTTTTGTACTTAGGAGCATTAAGCTTAAATACCATATTAGATGTGCCTTTGGGATATGGTATTTTCGGATTGGCGCTATTCGCCATGATTTATTCTATCTACGGCGGTCTTAAAGCTGTGGCTTGGACTGATGTAATTCAGGTGGTTTTCTTGATCGCTGGTGGTTTAGCGACTACTTACATTGCGCTTCAGATGGTAGGAGGCGGGGATGCTTGGGAAGGACTTGGTTTATTGCGCAGAGAAGTTCCTGGTCATTTTTCCATGATCTTGTCAAAAGGAGAAATGATGATTCCTGATGGATCTGGCGGAACTCGTGATGCTTACCTGGATCTTCCCGGAATTTCCGTTTTGGTAGGAGGTATGTGGATTACCAATCTTAGCTATTGGGGCTTCAACCAATATATTACACAGAGAGCCTTAGCTGCCAAAAGCTTGGATGAAGCTCAGAAAGGGATGATTTTCGCTGGCTTCTTAAAGCTACTTATGCCTTTGATCGTAGTAATTCCAGGAATTGCTGCTTTTGTAATTGTAAATAATGGCATAGACGTCGGGTTCATCGAGTCCATGAAAGACCCGGTAACCGGATTGGTCAAATCTGATCGAGCATATCCTACTTTGCTTCAATTGTTGCCAGTCGGCTTGAAAGGACTTGCTTTTGCAGCATTAACAGCAGCTATTGTATCTTCCTTGGCGTCTATGGCCAATAGTACCTCTACTATCTTCACGATGGACATTTACAATAAATACATCAAGAAAGACGCTTCTGAGGCTAATCAGGTAAAAGTTGGACGAATTACGGCTCTTGTTGCTTTTGGAGTAGCCTCTATCGTTGCGCCTGCACTTGGAGCACTTGATCAAGCATTCCAGTTTATTCAGGAATACACAGGTTTTATTAGCCCAGGTGTTTTTGCAATATTCTTTTTTGGAGTATTCTGGAAGAAAACCACATCAAATGCAGCATTAACAGGAGCTGCGTTGAGTATTCCTCTTTCAGTCGTGCTGAAGGTCATTTTTCCTGGATTACCATTCCTCGATCGAATGGGAGTAGTTTTCTTAGTGTTGGCTGCACTTATGATTATCATAAGTTTGGTAGAAGGTAAAGGAAAAGACCATCCAAACAGTATTGATATTAACAAGGAATTGTTCAAAACAAGTACCAAATTCAAAATTGGTGCGGTACTCATCGCAGGAATTACTGCAGCTTTGTACATCGCATTCTGGTAAAAAATAGATTTAATGAGACGATTATTATTAGGAATTGACATTGGGAGCTCCTCTGTCAAAACCTCACTACTTGACGCAGATACAGGTAAGTCAATCTTATCAAAAGCTTTTCCTGAAGAGGAAATGATTATAAACGCCCCTGAAAAAGGATGGGCTGAGCAAGATCCAGATACCTGGTGGAAGTACGTTCAACACTCAATACGCTATGTGCTTAACAAAACATCAGTTAAGAAGGGCGAATTGAAAGGGATTGGTATTGCTTACCAAATGCACGGCCTTGTATTAGTTGATAAGGATCAAAATGTGCTTCGACCATCAATTATTTGGTGTGACAGTAGGGCAGTAGGAATTGGAGAAAAAGCCTATAAAGAACTCGGTGAAGAATACTGTCAGAAAAATCTCTTGAATTCACCAGGTAATTTCACTGCTTCCAAACTACGCTGGGTCATAGAAAATGAGCCTGCAATTGCAGCCAAAATTCATAAAATGATGCTTCCAGGAGATTTCATTGCGATGAGATTAACAGGAGAAATCTGTACTTCTGAGACAGGTTTGTCGGAAGGAATATTTTGGGACTTTCAAAAAAATGGCCTAAGTGATCAGGTCCTAGCAAACTATCAAATCTCTAAATCATGGATTCCTGAAGTAGTCCCTTCCTATTCTATTCAAGGAAGAGTCTCTGCTTTTGCCTCTGAAGTAACCGGACTGGAAGAAGGCATACCTATTTCATATCGTGCTGGAGATCAGCCAAACAATGCTTTTTCACTTCAAGTATTAAAGCCAGGTGAGCTAGCGACAACTGCCGGTACTTCAGGTACAGTCTATGGAGTAGCCGATAAACCACTTCATGATCCTTTGTCCAGAGTTAATACCTTTGTACACGTGAATCATACAAAAGAGAACCCTTCCTATGGCGTATTACTCTGTGTGAATGGTACCGGGATTTTAAATAGCTGGTTGAAAAAAGTCATGGGAGCTGCTCACATTGAGTATGATGAAATGAACAATCTAGGTGGATCTGCTCCAATTGGATCTGATGGCTTGACCTTTATTCCATTTGGAAATGGAGCCGAGCGTATTATGCAAAACCAACATGTCGGAGCACATATGATGGGTCTGGACCTGTTGAAGCATGATAAAAGACATTTTATCCGTTCTGCTCAGGAAGGAATAGTTTCAGCTCTTACCTTTGGATTCAGGATAATGCAGGATATGGGGCTAGACCTAAATACTGTTAAAGCAGGAAAAGCAAACATGTTTCTAAGTCCAGTTTTCAGAAAGACTTTTGTTCATATGAATAAAGTGGTTTTGGAACTGTACGACACAGATGGGGCACAAGGGGCAGCAAGAGGTGCAGGCATTGGTGCTGGCGTCTATGCAAGCGAAACGGAGGCTTTTGCTGGATTAGAATTGCTAGAGACCATAGAACCAAATGAGCACTTCTACGATCCTTATGAAGAAGTATATGAAACTTGGAAAAGTCACTTAGAGACAATCCGAAAAGCATCCAATTAATTAAATTTCAAACCTATAAATACCTAATAAACCAAAGTAAAAATGTCAAAAACTTATTTCTCTTCAATCGATAAAATCCCTTTTGAGGGTAAGGAAAGCGATAATCCATTAGCTTTTAGATTTTACGATGAGAATCGTATCATTGCCGGCAAAACAATGAAGGAGCATTTCAAATTTGCTATTGCCTATTGGCATTCCTTCTGTGGAACTGGTGGAGATCCATTTGGGCCTGGAACGATCGTTCATCCTTGGGATGCTGCTGCAGACCCAATTCAGAGAGCTAAAGATAAAATGGACGCTGCTTTCGAATTCATTACCAAAATCGGAGCTCCTTACTATTGCTTTCATGATATAGACTTGATCGATGAAGGACCAAGTCTTGCAGAGTATGAGAAAAGAATGCAAATCATCACTGAATATGCTAAGCAAAAGCAGGCAGAAACTGGAGTGAAATTGCTATGGGGAACTGCAAACGTATTTAGCAATCCTCGCTACATGAACGGTGCTTCTACTAACCCTGATTTCAATGTCGTTTCATGGGCTGGAACACAAGTGAAAAATGCCATTGATGCAACTATTGCCCTGAATGGTGAGAACTACGTATTCTGGGGCGGCCGTGAAGGTTATATGTCTTTGCTAAATACTGATATGAAGCGCGAAACTGAGCATTTGGCTCAATTTCTAACCATGTCTCGTGATTATGCTAGAAAGAATGGTTTTAAAGGAACATTCTTCATTGAGCCTAAGCCAATGGAGCCGACTAAACATCAGTACGATTACGATGCGGCTACTGTGATTGGTTTCTTGAGACAGCACGGATTGGACAAAGATTTCAAATTGAATATTGAAGTAAATCACGCAACTCTTGCAGGTCACACCTTCCAACACGAGCTTCAAGTATGTGCTGATGCAGGTATGCTAGGAAGTATCGATGCCAACAGAGGTGACTATCAAAATGGATGGGACACTGATCAGTTTGCTATGAACTTGCAAGAGATGACAGAAGCAATGCTTGTTTTGTTGACTACAGCAGGTATTCAAGGCGGTGGAGTAAACTTTGATGCTAAAATCAGAAGGAACTCTACTGATATGGATGATCTTTTCTTAGCTCACATCGGCAGTATGGATGCTTTTGCAAGAGGAATGTTGATCGCTCAGGATATCTTGGATAAATCTGATTACTTAGAAAGAAGAAAGAACCGATATGCAAGTTTCGATACTGGTAAAGGCAAATCCTTTGAAACAGGACAACTTACACTAGAAGATCTGAGAAACTATGCAGCAGAAGTAGGAGAGCCGATACAGACAAGTGGTAAGCAAGAATACTTTGAAAATCTATTAAATAGATTCATCTAAGTCTCTTTATTAAAAAAATCTTAAAAGTCCGGTTGATTTTCTTCAATCGGACTTTTTTTGCGAAAAATATTAACCTGGGATTGTGAATTTTAGTTATTGAAGTAAGATTTTACTTATTATTCTCATAATTTGTCAGCCCTAGTTTGTCGTGTATGAAAGGAATTGTGCTATTCGGAATTACTTGTTTGCTTTTATTTTGGGCAGGACCTCTTACTGCACAGGATGAAGTTGAGAAGCTCGTGTTTCGAAATTTGGATGAAAACCTAGGGTTATCAAATTCAAATATTCTGAGCATAATAAGAGATGCTGACGGCATGATGTGGTATGGTACCGCATATGGTTTGTACCGGTATGATGGTACCCGCACCAAAGTTTTTTTAAATACGAAAGATTCCACCTCTATTTCACACAACAACATCCACAGGTTGTTTGTAGGACCTAATGATAAGCTCTGGATAAAAAATGTAAACGGTATTTTTGATATTTATAACCCTGAAACTGAGCAATTTTCCAGAGGAGTTACAGTTTTTTCATCGGTTTATGATTTAGCATCAGACTCAGTTGGGATGCTGATGAAGGATCGCCAAAATAGATTTTGGTTTACACATCCATCAAAAGGTATCAGCATATATGATGGAGATTCAGGCGAAACTGTTTATGTACAAAAGAATAAGTCGATTGGAAGTCTTTTTTCAAATCAAATAGTCTCCATAGGAGAGGCTCCAGATGGACTTGTTTGGGTGATTCACAATTCTGGAGTGATAGACTTGCTCGACCCAAACCGTCTTATAGTCACAAAAACTTTGAAGCTTCCGAAAGATGAGATTCCGGCAGTTGCTAATTATGAAATGACAATAGACTCAGATGGAGATGCCTGGATTTATGATCCAGATCGAGATCTGGGCGTTTTTAAGGTGGATGGCTTCACGCATGAAGTACAGGCTAACCAAGAAAGTAGAGGTAAATATCGTCTGAATAATAACATGGTGAAATCGGTGGTTGAAGCCAAGAAAGGGCAAATTTGGCTTGGTACTGATCATGGTGGTATTAATGTGATTGATAAATCTAGCGGCAGGGTCAAATATTTAACTGGTGAGAATTCCTTGGATAATACCATGCCTCATAATGTGATTTATGCTTTGTATAAAGACAATGAAGACATTATTTGGGTAGGTACGCATAAAAAGGGAGTTGCCTTTTACCATCAGGGATTGTTGCGCTTTTCTCACGTCCGAAAAAATTTTTCAGATCCTAATTCACTTCCATTCAATGATGTCAATGCCTTTGCAGAGGACAGTTTAGGCAACCTTTATATTGGTACAAATGGAGGTGGTCTCTACTATCACAATAGGAAATCAAATACCTACACTCATTATAAGCATGACCCTTCATCTAAAAACAGCCTCATTGGAGACGTCATCGTTGATTTGATGATAGATAAGGAAGGAGTTCTTTGGATTGGTACATACCTGAATGGCTTGGGAAGCTTTGACGGCAAACAATTTAAAAACTATCAATACCAGCCCGATAAACAAGCTGGAATACCAGGACCAAGTATTTGGAAGCTTTTCGAAGATAGCACTGGAAAAATCTGGATAGGAACGCTTCGCTCAGGGATCTCTATGCTAGATAAGGAGAGAAAGGTTTTTCATAATTATCCAGCTGGTAGTGCTCCATTCTATACCAATAATCAGTACATCACTGGCTTTGCCGAGGATAAATCCGGTAATATTTGGATCTCGGGTGGGAGTGGAATTAACGTGCTGAATTATGAAACCGGGGAACATGGATTTTATTCAGAAACTGAAGGAAATGGATTAGTAGACTCTAATACCACCGATTTATTTATGGATAAGGCGGGCGTACTATGGGTGACAAGTATGACTGGCCTCTATTATTTTAATACTTCGGATAGCTCATTTGTCCATTATGGAGAAGAAGAAGGCTTGCCCACTTCCTATCTTGTGGATTTATTGGAGGACGAGGACAATAACCTTTGGATCAGTTCTCAAATGGGGTTGATCTTTGCCGAGATTAATAGAAGCGTAGAACCATACTCGATTTCATTTCAGAATTTTGATCAAAAAGATGGTCTTCAAGCCGCTTTATTCAATAAAAATTCTGCATTAAAAACCAGTAAGAATGAATTTATTTTTGGTGGACCAAATGGGTACAACATCTTTAAATCTGAAAATTTTGCCTTTGAGCGGAACAACCCAGCAGTAGTTTTTACAGATTTTCAGCTTTTCAATGAAGAAGTCAAAGTAGGAGAGGTCTTGAGTAATAGGGTGGTATTGCCAAAATCTCTTGAGAATATGGACGAGCTTGTGTTGCGGCATGATGAGAACATATTTTCTATTGGCTTTAGCGCGTTGAATTTCCTTTATCCAGAGAAAAACAAGTACCGGTACAAACTTATTGGCTTCAATGATGATTGGATTTATCTAAATGATGACTTAGCGAAAGTAACCTTCACTAACCTAGATCCTGGTAATTATACTCTTGTAGTGCAACCTGGGACTGTTTTGGACGGCTGGAGTTTGTATGAGTATCAATTGGATATAAAAATTCTAGCGCCTTTTTGGAAAACACCAATTGCCTATTTTTTGTATTTTATTCTCATAGTCGCCATTATTTTCTACTTCAGAAATCAGCTTTTATCCCGGCAACGTGAGAAATTTGACAAGGAACAGGCGATGCAGGAAGCTAAAAGAGTGCAGGATTTGGATCGGTTGAAAACCAAGTTTTTCACAAATCTGAGTCATGAATTCAGAACTCCGCTTTCCTTGATTCTAACCCCAACAGAACATCTAATTTCGGAGACTGACAATGTGGGCTTGCTAGGTCAGTACAAAATCATTCAGCGTAACGCCAGACGTCTGCTAAAGTTGATCAACCAGCTGTTGGATGTGAAAAATGTAGAGAAGGGCGGATTAGTTTTTCATCCTTCGGAAGGAGATGTAGTTCAGTTTATCAAGGAATGTGTATCCGATTTCCATGAATTATCTGAAAATAAACATATACACCTGAGTTTTGAGACGAATAAGCATAGTCAGCAGGCAATATTTGACCCGGACAAGCTGGAGAAGATCATCTTTAATTTGCTATCAAACGCCTTCAAATTCACGCCTGAAGATGGTGCAATCACTGTCACTTTAGAACTTCAGCAGGAGAATGAAGAATTGGCCATGCTAAATCTTTCAGTTTCAGATACAGGGATTGGTATTTCCATAGATGATCAGCATAAGATCTTCGACAGATTCTACACCACAGAGGGGCATAAGCAACAGCTCAATCAAGGAAGTGGTATTGGGTTGTCGTTGGTGCAGGATTTTGCCCGCACGATGAATGGTGAAGTTCTGGTGGAAAGTGAGCCGGAAATGGGCTCTGTTTTTACTTTAAGTATACCTATAAATCTGATTATTCAAGAAAATTGGGAGGAAGTAGATGAAGATGAAAACGTTCTTGAAAGAGCAAACCAAAAAGATTTAATTCTGGTAGCAGAAGATCATGTGGAGTTTAGGAATTACCTCAAAGACTGCCTTTCGGACTCGTATCAGGTTCTTACGGCTACAAATGGAGCTCAGGGATGGGATTTGGCACAGCAGCATATACCAGATTTGATCATCTCTGATGTGATGATGCCTCAGATGGATGGTAAGGAGTTTACCCAAAAGGTAAAAACGGACATCAAAACTTCCCACATACCTGTCATCTTGCTGACGGCTAAAAAATCTGAGGAAACCATGGTTCAGGGATTAGACAGTGGCTGTAACCTTTACCTCACTAAGCCTTTTAATCTGGAGGTATTACTCCTAAGTATAAAGAATCTTTTGCGTGAGCGAAATATGATTCAGGAGCAAAACAGGAATAAAATCCAGATCAATGCGTCAGAGGTAAATGTCACTTCCTTGGACGATCAATTGATTCAAAAAGCTGTTGCACTAGTAGAAAAGTATATGGAAGATCCTCAGCTATCCGTTGAATTTCTAAGTAAGGAATTAGGCATGAGCAGAGTGCATTTGTATAAAAAACTACAATCTATCACAGGGAAAAGCCCAATTGAGTTCATTAGATTGATTCGATTGAAACGAGCTTCTCAGCTTTTGGCAAAGAGCCAGCTCAATGTATCTGAAATCGCCTATATGGTTGGGTATAATAATGCCAAGTATTTTGCCAAGCACTTTAAGGCAGAGTTTTCGATCCTTCCTTCAGAATATGCCGCCCGCCAGCAAGAAATAGCTACGGAATAATCTAATTATGCTGACTCATCACTACTAAAAGCTAACTCGACTCTACTTTTTGCTGGCATGAGTATATTAAGAGGAGACTGGACTCAGCTTTTGATGACAAAGGTTTTCTAACTGGTGACCCAGCTTTACTTTTTTTCTGACATCAGTCTATTAAAAGATGACTCGACTCTACTTTTAGCTAACATTAGTCTAATAAAAGATGACTGAACTCTACTTTTTGCTGACATGGGTTTACTAAAAGGTGACACGACTCTACTTTTTGTTGATCTAGTCCATGAAAATAGGTTCTACCCTGAATTTAATGGAAAAGCAAGTTGGGTTTTAAACTAATTTCCCTAGTAGAGAGTATAGGTTCGGAATATCATTGCGGATTTTTTCTTTAGGAGACTTAACATATTTCTAACACATTACGCCTTTCTCTATAGGTTTTCTTTGTCACTTTTTGGCGGCCAAAAAGTAACCAAAAAGCCCTGAGCCTCGGTCTTTTCTTTCCGCTGTGTGGTGTAGTGCTACTTTATGCTCAGCAAACAGCGGAATTTTGTACTGCATTTCACACCTAAAAATGACTCCCTGCCCAAACCTGGCCCAAGTCTAAAAATGCCTAAGGGGCATTTTCTTTACGACTTGTCCTCTCGTACCTCGGGAGCTAAGTCATTTTCTTCACGGTGTTCAATCCAGTACAAAACCGAAAATCCCGAAAGGCTCACCCATCCGGATGCTAGCCTCCGGAAACCATCTTCACCAGGTATTCAATTATCGATTCCATTAAATTAGTGGTAGTACCTGAAAATATAGACCTAACGCTACTTTTTGCTGACATAAGTCTATAAAAAGCTGACTGGGCTGTTCTTTTAACCTACTATACCCTAATCTGAAACAATACATACCCTTAGGGTAAGATTTGTTGGTGTAAACTTGATGATCAATTAACAACCCAACAAATGAAAAAACTACTAATCGTAGCTGGCTTGATTATATCTTCCTGCTCCGAAGCTTCACCACCTGATCCTTTACCCACACCAGCAGTTCCTGATCCCATAGGGGAGGTGGAATACTTTGGGCAATTAAAAGTAACCGACGGCAAGCTTACTGATAGCAACGGTGAACCCGTTATGTTAAGAGGAGTGAGCTTTGGCTGGCACAACTGGTGGCCTAGATTTTACAACACCTCAGCAGTGAAATTTTTAAAGAGTGACTGGAAAGCCAACTTGGTTCGCGCAGCTATGGGAGTGGATCCTGATGGAGCATACTTAGATAATCCCGAGTTTGCACTTCAAAAAATCAAGGCAGTAGTCGAGGCCGCCATTGCTGAGGATATGTATGTGATTATTGATTGGCATAGTCATGATCTGTATCCAGAAGAGGCGAAGGCATTTTTTAGTGAAATGGCGCAGACCTACGGAGCCAATCCTCATGTGATTTATGAGCTTTTCAATGAACCGGATTACGAAACCTGGGAGGAAGTGAAAGCTTACAGTGAAGAGATTATTACTGAAATCAGGAAGAATGACCCAGATAATTTGATTTTGGTGGGTTCACCTACTTGGAGCCAGGACATTCACAAAGTCGCTCAGAATCCAATTCTGAATCAGGAAAATATCATGTATGTGCTTCATTTTTACGCAGCTACTCATAAGGACTATTTGAGAGAAAGGGCAGAGCAAGCCTATAAAGCGGGGCTGCCTCTTTTCGTATCCGAGTGTGCTGGAATGGAAGCTACCGGCGATGGACCTATAGATTCAGCGTCTTGGGGAGCCTGGCTCTCTTGGATGGAGAGCAGAAAAATCTCTTGGGCTGCTTGGTCTATAGCGGATAAGGATGAGACCTGTTCTATGCTTTTGCCGTCGGCATCTTCCGAAGGCGATTGGACAGATTCTCAAATTAAGCCATGGGGAGAGGTGGTGAAAAAGGCGCTGGAAAAGAATTTGAACTAAGGCGAAGAAAATTCTCAATGTTCAGTTTTCAAATTCAATAATCAAAGTGATTAAAAGTTCGAAGTTAGATTAGTGCCCTCTTCGCTATCCTCAGCGAACACAGCGTTTGATAAAAAGATGTTTTCAAGTAAAACACCCCTGATTTAAACCATAAAAACTGCCTTTAATTGCATAATGCAAACGATTTCGGAGCGGTTAACATTTGATACCCTTAATAAAAACATTTGAATACCCTATGCAGCAATAACTCAAACTACATTTATTCGGATCAAAGAAATAAACCCAAAAACCTGATCTAATTTCTCTTCAATTGAATTATTAAAAATTCAATTCTCATCGAATATGCAAGTTCGGTGATAGGAATTCATCTCAGTTTTTGGTGTTTGTTGCTAAGATTTTTAAACAAAACCTAACCTGTATGAAGCGAAACAAGCTATTACATTTATCACAATTTGCTTCGGGAATACCTTTTCCCGCTCAAAACCTATATACCAATTTCTTACAATTAAACCCCTCATGATGAAAAAACTATTACCGCTTTGGCTCATGCTTCTGGTAGGTGTAGTTCAGGCTCAAGTTACGGTCAATGGTACCGTAAAATCTGAAGCCGATGGACTAGCTTTACCAGGTGTCACAGTGTTGGTGAAAGGAACCACCACTGGTGTAGCAACTGAAGTTGACGGAACGTATGCAATTACGGCTCCTTCTTCACAATCTGTCCTTGTCTTTAGCTTTATCGGCTATAAGTCTCAGGAAGTCGTGGTAGGTAACCAGTCCACAATTAACATTTCCATGGAAGAAGATATGGCTTCTTTGGATGAAGTTGTGGTGGTAGGTTACGGTACTATGAAAAAACGTGATATGTCTAGTGCACAGGTTTCTGTGACATCTGAAGATATAGAGCGTACAGTCAATACAACAATAGAGCAAGCCCTTCAGGGACGTGCTGCCGGTGTGTATGTCACTCAAAATACAGGTGCTCCAGGAGGAGGGATTTCTGTGAATATCCGAGGTGTAAACTCTATCAGTGGTACCAATCAGCCTTTATATGTAATTGATGGAGTTCAGATTCAGCCTTCTGCTGTTTCGTATGGCAATACCTCATCTACAAATCCTTTGGCAGGTTTGAACCCTAGCGATATCGAATCAATGGAGGTTCTTCAAGGCCCTTCAGCGACAGCGATCTATGGTTCTAGAGGTACAAATGGTGTAATCATGATCACTACAAAGCGTGGTAAGTCTGGTGAAACCAAAATCTCTTACAATTACCTGTACACGCTTCAAGATAAGCCTGAGAATTTAGAAGTGATGTCATTGAGCCAGTATGCTACGATGACTAATGATATCAGGGAAATCACAGGCGGTGATCCTCCAGCAGCATTCCTCGATCCTTCTATTTTGGGAGAAGGAACAAACTGGCAAGATGCGCTTTTCAAAACCGCGCCATTGAACAAGCATAATATCACCCTAACTGGTGGAGATGAGAAAACTCAGTTTTTCATTTCTGGTGAATACTTCAATCAGGAAGGTGTAGCAATAGGGTCTTCATTTGACCGATATTCTGTTCGAACAAATATTGATAACCAAACCAGAAAATGGTTGAAGTTAGGCTTGAACCTTCAGCTTTTCCACACGGATGAGCAACTGGCTACAGGTAGTTCTGATGTAATCAACAATGCGATCCAAATGGCTCCAAATGTACCAGTAACCAATCCTGATGGATCTTGGGGTGGTGCGGATCCTGTAAATGGATCAAGCCTGCAGTTTACTCCAGCTAACCCTATCGCTCTTGCGAATCTATTGGATAGAAACTATAAAAGAAGAGGTATGCAAGGAGGTTTCAACGTAGAAATTGACATTGTCAAAGGATTGAAATTCCGTTCTATGGTGAACACCAGCATTAACTACAATAATGGCCACTTCTTTACACCTACTTATACGCTTGGTGTAGTGACTAATGACACGAATACACTTTCGCAGGAATCCAGCAATAGCTTTTATTGGAACTGGAACCAAATGTTAACCTACAGTGCAGTTTGGGGTAAGCATGCGTTGGACGTGATGGCTTCCCATGAAGCACAGGAGTCTCAATATGAGTTTATGAATGCAGCTAGACTTAATTTCCCTTCAAATGATTTGCAGGAGTTGGGTCTTGGCTCAGCGCAAGGTGCTACTAATAGTGGTGGAGCCAATCACTGGGCTATGGAGTCTTACTTTGCAAGAGCGAATTATACCTTCAATGAAAAATACATTTTATTAGGTGCATTCAGAGCTGATGGATCTGCGAATTTCGGTCCTGAGAATCGTTGGGGTTATTTCCCATCTGTTTCAGCAGCATGGAGAGTTTCTGAAGAAAGCTTCTTACAGAATGCTACATGGATGGATGAATTAAAGATCAGATTTGAAACAGGTCTTACTGGTAACCAAGGTAATGCAGGTGCGATCTTCGCGCCATTGAGCTCACCAAGTATTCCTACTCCTTGGGGAGGTGGATTCCTGGTTTCTAGATTCGGTAATCCAAACCTGAAGTGGGAAGAAACTTCTACAGTGAACTTGGGTTTCAACTTGAATATGTTCAACAACAGACTTCAGATCGAAGGTGATTTCTACTTGAAGAAAACTGATAACCTGCTTTTGCCTAACCCGCTACCATGGTATATGGGTACATCTGCTGAAGGAAGTATAGGTACGCCAACAGTTAATATTGGTGCGTTGGAAAACAGAGGTTATGGTATCACGATCAACACAATCAACATTGATAACAGAGCTAGCGGATTCTCTTGGAGCTCCAATTATAACTTCTCAGGCTTCCAAACTGAAGTGACCAAATTCTTCTCTGAAACTGCTTTTATCGACCGTACTGCTTGGTGGTTGAATAGCTTCACGGCTCGAGCTCAGCCAGGATTTGCTCCTTGGTTATTCTACGGATATCAGGCTGATGGTTTGTTCCAAACTATTGAGGAAGTGGAATCATCTCCAAGACCAGTAGATAACTCTGGAAACCCAATTCAGGTCGATCGTGATAATGGTATTTATGTAGGTGATATCAAATACAAAGATATCAATGAGGATGGAGTAATCGATGAGCGTGATCAGACTTTCATCGGGAATCCTTGGCCAAAATTCACTTTTGGTATGACTCAGCAATTCGCATACAAAGGATTCGCGCTTGATGTGTTGTTTACAGGAGCACTTGGAGTAGATATCTACAACTACAACAGATTCCTAAACATCAACCCAAACAATGTAAACTTGGGTAGAAACATGTTGTTGGAGACTTATGATTATGCAAGAATTGAAATGGATGGATCAGGAAATCCATTTATAGCAAATGCAGGAACAGATGTACCTAGAATCACTGCAACTGACCTTAACGGAAATGGTACTAGAATCTCAGATAAGTTTGTTGAAGACGGTTCTTATGTAAGAATCAAGAATATCAACCTTTCCTATGTTGTGCCTAATGAATTGTTAAGTAAGCAGAATGTAGTCAGAGGTCTGAAGGTTGGTTTCGGTGTTCAGAATGCTTTCACATTCACTAAATACAAAGGATACGATCCTGAGGTAGGTGCTTCAGTAGGTAATAACGTTTCTGCCGGTAATCAATTGATTGGTGTGGATTACGGTAGATATCCTCAGACGAGAATGTACACATTCAGCTTAGGTGTTGACTTCTAATCCAAAAATTATAAACACATGACAACAAACACGAAATTCCATAAACTAGTCTTAGGAGCTACTTTGCTACTGGGAGGAATGGTGGGCTGTTCAGAAGATTTCTTGGATAGACCCCCATTGGATGCAATTGTAGATGCAAACTTCTACAAAACTGACGACCAAATCTTAGCGGCTTCTGCGCCACTATATAACATAGTTTGGTTTGCTTATAACGATAAAGCTAGCCATGGTATAGGCGATGCAAGAGGCGGAACTTTGACCTCAGGATCTTACCAACTAGAAAACGTACGATTCAATACTACGGGTGAGACTCCTGAAAATGGCACATCTTGGAGAGCTTTCTATAACGTAGTCGCACAATCTAATAGTTTGATCAATAACATTGATGCCTTTGCAGGCGAAGATGTGACAGAGCGAATCAAAAATCATGGAATTGCTGAAGGCAGATTCATGAGAGGTTTGGCTTATTCTTACTTAGTTCAAAACTGGGGACCAGTTCCGATTATTACAAATAACACGGCACTTCTTCAGGATACGACTATCGCTAGAAATACTGAAGAGTCTGTTTGGCAATTCATCATTAAGGATTTTCGCTATGCAGTGGATAATCTTCCTGAAACTGCAGTATTAAATGGCCGCTTGACCAAGTGGTCCGCTGAAGGTATGCTTGCTAAAATGTACCTGACTAAAGCTGGAGTAGGTGGTTCAAGAAACCAATCAGACCTTGATTCTGCTGCTTACTTTGCTAAACGAGTGATCGATAATTCGGGAGCTTCTTTGGTGGAGAATTATGAGGATCTATTCAAGACAGCGAATAATAACAACATAGAAACACTTGCAGCTTTACAATGGACTTATAATGCAGGTCAGGCTGGCGCATGGGGAGCACAAAACTCTGTTCAGGCTTTCTTGGCTTTCGGATCTGAAATCACTGGTTTCGGTGACGGATGGGGTGGAGATATTGGAGCTTCCAAGTGGGTATTAGATCTATACGATGATTTAGTTTTTGACGAAAGAAGAAAAGCCACTTACATGTTCCCAGGTGATCACTATCCTTACATCACTCAAGTGCCTCCGGGAGGATCAGCTCAAGAGCTTAGGGTTCCTGCAAGAAGTATAGAGGGAGGTAGAGAATATAATACTCGCGCATGGGTGAAAAAATATGTAGTGGGTCGTCCTGAAGATAATGCCGGAAAAGTCGTTCAACAAGGCACGGAAATCAATACTTACATTCTAAGATTGGCTGATGTTTACTTGACTTATGCAGAAGCAGTATTGAGTAAAAATCCAGCTGAAGCTCTAAAATATGTGAACATGGTAAGAGCCAGAGCAGGGGTAAACGCCTTGACCTCTGTCACTTGGCAGGATATATTTGAGGAGCGAATCAAAGAATTTGCAATGGAAGGTCAGGCTTGGTATGAATTCACCAAACTGCACTACTATGATCCAGCAAAGGCTTATGATATCCTTTCTAGCCAAGATAGAGGCACGTTCAGAATCTATGCCGACAAAATTCCGGATCCTACACTTTGGGAAATTGAAATTCCAGACAGCGATACATCTCCAAGATATTTTGATGTTAATGCTTCTAATTTCCTAATTCCAATTCCTTCAGCAGAATTGTCTAGGGCTCCAAACTTGAGAAAGCCTGCTGTACCGTATGATTTCTCAGCAGAAAATTAATTTGTGGACTTACATTGAAATGCTAAACATATGAACATCATAAAAAATATAAGATCCTCACACTCAATGCTAGTAGCATCCGCGCTACTAATGGTACTTGCACTTGGTGCCTGTACGGAGGAGGATGAAATTAATGTTGGACCTCCAACTATAGAGCGGGTTAGAAATACTGATCCAACCACGGCTGACAGTGCATTTACTTCTGCTACATTGGGAAGTACAATTGCGATTTTGGGTAATAATCTTTTGGGTACGCAGCAAGTGTATTTGAATGATTATCCTTTAGGAGTGAATACCGCTTACGTGACTAATAATACCGTGATTGTAACTGTAGGAGATTCAGTGCCGACTGTAGCTACTGATCCAAATGTTCCAAACACCTTAAGATTGGTAAATAAATCAGGGGAGGCTATCATAGAATTCCAGACACTTCCGCCAGCACCGCAGGTCACTCAAGTAAAGAATCAGTATGTACAAGCTGGTGATGAATTGACTCTTTTCGGTAGATACTTCTACTTCGTAGATACAGTTTATTTCCCAGGCGAAGACGTTTATGTTACTTCAGGAATTGAGACGAATTCTGCTGGATCTACACTTAAGGTAACAGTACCTGATAATTTAGATTTCTCTGAAGGTCAATCTATCAGAGTTGTTTCCAAATCTGGTGGATCAGCTGTAAATAGAAATACCCAAATCTTTGCACAAGAAGGTATGGTGGCTGATTTCGATACTAATGGAGCTCTAGAATGGCCATGGAACTGGGGATGGGGCATATCAGGTGATATGATTCAGCCTTCTCAACCGGGAATCTCTAGTTTAGATGGTAGTTTCGCAGGTATGAATCAGGCGTTTCCAGCAAATTGGGGCTGGAATAATGATAAGGTTATCAATCTTGCAAATTGGGGTGGTGTTCAAATTTTCCCAGAAGGCGAAGGTTATGAGCCAAGTACTCCAGCAACGAACTTTGATATTCGTTTCGAAGTAGCAATCAATACAACTGAATCTATCGCAGGATTAGAAATGCAAATCTGGTATCCGGATAGTAATGGCAATGAATTGAGTTACAATATTCCACTAAATGAAGTGATCAAAGCTACTGATGGAAGCTGGCACACCTTATCTGCAAACATGACTCGACTGACTAATGGATCTACTAGATTAAATACCTATGGAGATTTCTTGAAAGGCGACGGGTTTACAAAACAGCTAAGATTGGTAGTGATAAATACTACATCAAATGATATACAAGCTGTAGTAGGCGTGGATAACATTCGAGTGATTAGAGCAGTAAATTAATAGTATAGCATAAGAGGTTTGTTTAATCAGTCTCCGGGGTAGAATGTTCTGCCTCGGAGATTATACTAAATGACTTAATTAACCTATAAGGTCACTGAGGCCACACCAGTAAATTAAACCCCACCTCATTTTAAGCTATAATTCAAATGACTAGCTTCTTTTGAAATCTTAATTTATCCTAGAGCTTGAACCCCCAACTTACCTTTAGAAAGAATAAATCATTAAGAATCCTCCAAGTCCTTGCACTAGGAGCACTAATTTTCATTGGCTCTTGCCAAAAAAAACAGCAGGAAACAGTCCAAACACTTTTTGAGTTAGTAAGTACTGACTCCACCAACCTTGCATTTACCAATCAAATCCAAGAAACCGAAGTCGCCAATATTCTCACCTATCAATATTTCTACAATGGAGGTGGAGTAGCTGTCGGTGATCTGAACAATGACGGTCTTGAAGATCTCTATTTTACTGCCAACCAAGGTCAAAACAAGCTTTTTTTGAATCAGGGTAACCTGAATTTCAGGGATATTACCCTGGCAACGGGTACAGCAGGTAAAGACAATGCCTGGACTACTGGCACCGCAATCGTTGATATCAACGGCGATGGCCTAAAAGACATTTACGTCTGCTATTCTGGTGATTTGCCAGATGAGCAGAGAAGAAATCAGTTGTTTGTAAATCAAGGGTTAGACAAGCAGGGAATACCATTTTTTGAAGAAAGAGCTGCTGAATTTGGATTAGACGATACAGGTTTCAGTACCGCAGTATATTTTTCTGATCTTGATCAAGATGGGGATTTGGATATGCTATTGCTAAATCACAATCCAAGACTTTTTAATAATCTCAACATCAATGCATTCGAAGCTATGCTTAGCACCGCTGATTCCTTGAGCAGCACCAAAATTTATAGAAATGATACCGGCGTTTTTACAAATGTCACTAAAGCATCTGGATTGACAGAAACGGGCTTGAGTTATGGTTTGGGAGCCTCTATCGCTGATTTCAACGGAGACGGTTATCCTGATATCTATTTGGGAAATGATTATTCTGCTCCCGATTATCTCTACATCAATCAGGGAGAAGGCACTTTTTCCAATGAAATAAATGAAGCAATCGGACACACAAGTCTCTATACCATGGGCGTGGATGCTGCGGATATCAACAGAGACGGAAGGTTAGATTTGATAAGTTTGGACATGCTTCCAGAGGATAATTCCAGACAGAAATTGCTTTTCTCCCCTGAGAATTATGAGCATTACAATCTGTTTCTGAAGGCAGGTTTGGGACATCAATTGATGCGAAATATGCTGCAGCTCAATAATGGTGACGGTACTTTCTCCGAGATTGGACAGCTAGCAGGGATCAGTGCTACCGATTGGAGTTGGGCACCGTTATTCGCAGATTTTGACAACGATGGCTACACGGATCTCTTCGTCAGTAATGGTTTCTTGAAGGATTTTACCAATCTGGATTTCATCAATTACCGAAATGAATACTTGCAAAATGAAAAGGTTACGGCGACTGGGATCAATGCGCTGATAAAGAAAATGCCCGCGACAAAAGTTGGTAATTATGCCTTCAGAAATATCAACGGAATTCAGTTTGAGAATCAATCTAAAAACTGGGGAATAGATACTCCGGGAAATTCTAATGGAGCTGTTTACGTAGATTTGGATCAGGATGGAGATTTGGATTTGGTGATCAATAATCTGAATGAACCTGCTCAGATTTTTAGAAACATGACTTCTGATCGCTCTCAATCGAATTTTATCCAAATCAAGCTTAAAGGACTGAAGGGGAATGCCGATGGTATAGGGGCTCGCGTGACAGTCTATCAAAATGGCGAACTCTACTATCAGGAGCAGCAGGTTTACAAAGGATACCAAGGAAATGTGAGTTCGATTCTGCACTTCGGATTGGGCAATGAAAAAGTTGATTCAATCGAGGTACGATGGAAAAACAGCAAAATCAACAGGATTAAGAATGTCGAAAGCAATCAAATTTTGGAAATTTCTGAAGCTGACGCAGAAATAGAATATAGAGTAGAATATAAAACAGAGCCCTATTTTGTTGCCTTAGGCGAGTTTTTGATCGATTCAAAAGCAACTCTTCCGAATGATTACAAGCGACAAAGCCAGTTGCTTTATAGCCTTTCAGAAAGCAAAGTTTCCATGATTGAAGCGGATCTAAATGGCGATAGTGTAGATGAAATAATCGTATCTGATGGATCATCTATCAAATCCTATCCAAGAGAGGTTGGAGGATACAAAGAGAAATTTGAATTGCTTTATTCCTCTGAAAACCCAACCATTACCTCAATGGCGACATTGGATACAGACGGAGATTCTGATTTGGATATCTACGTGGCAAAAGGTGGGTACTTTGATTTGACGGAAGGGGACGAAAGACAGAAAGATGTGCTTTTGATCAATAATGGAAATGGAGTTTTCACCGAATCCTCTTTTGACTTTGGTATATTTTCTACCGAGCATGCTAGTACTTGGGATGCTAATGGAGATGGATTGGATGACTTGTTTGTAGGGACAGGATATGTTCCTGGAAGATGGCCGGAATCAGTTTCTAGCCAACTTTGGCTTAATGAAGGAAATGGTACTTTTTCTCCAATTGTCTTAGAAAATATATCCAGAGTAAAAGCTTCACAAACCTATGATCTCGATCAGGATGGACTTGATGAGTTGATTATTGCGTCTGAATTTGATAGAATCCGAATTCTAAATTTTAAAGATGGCGAAATAGTAGATCGCTCTGAAGAGTTTTTGCCCAGTGGAAAAACAGGACTTTGGTCGTCCATATTAATTCAGGATCTGGATGGAGATGGAAGTCCAGAATTGATAGCGGGAAATTGGGGCTTGAATTCACGTTTACAAACAGATGCTGAAAATCCAGTTCGGATCTACTTCGAAGATTTTGACAGCAATGGCTCAGTTGATCCACTGATGACTTTTCCAGTGATGGGAGAGGAGTTCCCGTTCTTTTCCAGAGATGAGTTAGCCGCTCAGATGTATAAGAAAAAAGCGCTTTTTCCTAGCCATGAAGTATTTTCCAAAGCAAAAATCCAAGATATTCTTACTGCTGAGGAGCTTGAAAAAGCCAACAAAGTGGAAGCTCAAAATTTGGAAACTAAGATGTTCACTTTGAAGAATGGGCTATTCGAAGAAATAGCATTACCCACTATAGTTCAAGCATCGCCTATCCAAGCTATAAATGCATTGAAAAAAGGCGCTGGATATGATTTGATATTTCTGGGAAATCAATTGGAAGCTAGATTGAAAATCGGAAGAATCGATGCAAACCCAGGATGGGTAATAAGAAAAAGCGAAGATGGAAATTGGAAGGTTTTGGACAGAAAATTCAATGGAATGGATTTGAAATCAAATGTCTCCAGTTCATTGAATTTTAATAATACGCTCTGGATTGGGATCCCCAATAAAGGAGCTTTTAGATATCTATATTAATTGAAACGATGAGTACTAATACTTTATACATCAGTTATTTAAGAAAAAGAAGTGCTGCTTCGGCGGGATTGCTTTTCTTGATCTTAATTATGGGATGCAAAGCTCCCATGATAGACGAAAACCTACCTGTTGATGAATCCATACGACTTAATCAACTTGGCTTCTATCCAAATCAACAAAAATTGGCAGTGGTGTTAAATCATGAAGATGGAGAAGATTTTGTGATATGGGATACAGCTGGCAAGAGCATTGTATTTGAAGGGAAGTTATCCTCTTCAGTAAAGAAGACCTTTTCGGGTAGTAACACTAGAATTGCTGACTTCTCTACTTTTTCTGAAATTGGGAAATATATTTTGGTCTTGAATGGAGTTGGGAAATCTTATCCATTTGAAATCAAGCCTCAAGTCAATCAAGAATTAGGAAAGGCGAGTATTAAAGCATTTTATTATCAAAGAGCAAGTTTAGACCTGGAGGAGAATTATGCTGGTATCTGGTCCAGGCCAATGGGTCATCCTGATGATCAAGTAATGATTCATCCTTCAGCGATTTCTGCCTCCCGAAAGTCTGGAGAGGTATTATCTTCTCCAAAGGGATGGTATGATGCCGGAGATTACAACAAATATGTAGTGAACTCAGGAATTACAGTTGGTACTCTGTTGTCACTGTATGAAGATTATCCTAATTATTTTGAGAAACTAGAATTGAATATTCCAGAATCCGGGGATCAAGTTCCTGACCTTTTGGATGAGATTCGCTGGAATTTGGAGTGGATGATCACCATGCAGGACCCTACCGATGGTGGCGTTTATCACAAGCTGACTACAGCCAAGTTTGAAGGAATGGTTGAGCCTCATCTGGCAGTTTCCCAGCGCTATTTTGTCGCGAAAAGTACCACAGCAACATTGGATTTTGCAGCAGTGATGGCTCAAGCTTCACGTATTTACAAGGCGTATTTTCCTGAAGAATCTGTCATGTATTTAAAAGCTGCAGAGAAAGCTTGGAGTTGGGCAAAAGAAAATCCTGATGTCCTTTACAAACAAAATGAATTGAATGAAGCTTTTGATCCGGATGTAGTTACTGGTGCCTATGGAGATAACAGTACCAGCGATGAATGGATCTGGGCTGCATCAGAGCTTTTTATCACCACTCATAACTTGACCTATTGGGAAGAACTAGCCAATGCTGATCAGAGCTTCAATCTTCCGTCTTGGAATCAGGTAGCCTGGTTAGGTTATTACTCTCTGTTGAGGCATCAGGACCATATTACCTTGCTACCACAAGAATGGGTGGCAATGCTAAAAATAAATCTACTTTCGGCAGCTAGAGAGCAAATTGAAGGTACGGTGGGAACGGCTTTCAACACTCCTATTGAAACCAACTCCAAGAATTTCGTCTGGGGCTCGAATGCAGTTGCTGCTAATCAAGGAATACTTTTGATTTATGCTTTTAAGCAAAGCAATGAGCGAATATTTCTTGAAAGGGCATTGGATAATCTGGATTATATCCTTGGTAGAAATGCTACTGGATATTCCTATGTTACTGGATTTGGAACAAAATCTCCCTTGCACCCGCATCATCGATTAGCCACTTCCCGACCTGATTTGCCTCCTTTGCCTGGTTTTATAGTGGGTGGTCCAAATCCAAGGCAGCAGGATGGCTGTAACTACACGAGTTCATTTCCAGACGAATCTTATACAGATGAAAGCTGTAGCTATGCTTCGAATGAGATTGCTATTAATTGGAATGCACCATTTGCTTATTTAGCCAATTCATTGGAGGCGATTAATCAATAATTCCAATTGGCGGGAGTTTTAGACTTTCTTAATGGGAGTTATGTTTAGATGTTTCAAATTTTTTAGGCATTTTTCCATAAGAATTTACAAAAATCTATGAAACATACCTGGAAATTATTTGTCCTCCTGATTCTATTTTCATGTGAGTCCACAAAGTTTGAATCGGAAGTTTCCTTGCCTAGGCTGTTTGGTGATGGTATGGTTTTACAGCGGCAAGAGGCTATTTCTATTTGGGGAAAAGGTGTTCCTGGAGAAAATGTACGAGTCAGTTTGGCAGGAGCAATAACAAGTGGAACTGTTGAAGCGGATAGTACATGGTTCTTGCAATTGCCAGAATTAGCAGCTGGTGGACCTTTTGTGCTTGAGGTTAATAATCAGAAAATCAACGATGTATATATAGGCGATGTTTGGGTAGCAGGTGGTCAATCCAATATGGAATGGCGATTGAAATCTCAGGTAATTGGTGCGGAAAAAGAATTTGCAGAAGGAGGAAACCAAGAGATCCGGTTTTTTAAGGTTCCCAATTCCTATAGTGCTGAGAAACTTGACGATGTGGTAGGAGGAGAGTGGAAAGTAGCTGATTCAGTGAATATGAAGGACTTTTCAGCTGTAGCTTGGTTTTTTGCGAAGCGAAATAATCAGGAAATGAAAGTGCCAGTAGGAATCATTGAGTCCAACTGGGGTGGAACTCCCGTGGAAGGCTGGACAGATGCTGAGATTCTAGTTGAGATGGAAGGTTCTTTCCTGGCTCAGGCAAAAGACGTGGTAGAAAATAGAGATACTTGGATAGCAAAGCTGAACGAAAATGAGATGAATCAGCAGCTTCGGGACTCCCTGGTGAGCAATCCTGATACGCTTGCAGCAAGGAACGTTGCCTCTCTTGGTTATGATGATTCAAGCTGGAGAAAAATAAACTTGCCCGATGCCAATCCACTAGCACATATAGCTTGGGTTCGTAAGAAATTCAATCTTACTAATACGGATGATATAATCTTGCATTTGCCTGCATTGGATCAAATGGCCTATGTCTATGTAAATGGGAAATTGCTTCATTACAAAGATTGGGGAGTTTCTATGTCAGACATCGAGATTCCTTCTGACATGCTATTGAAGGGCGGTAATGTGTTAACTATTCGAGCTATAAATACTTGGAATAATCAGCCTAGAGTAGGACAGGAAGGCGAGATGTATATTTTAGATTCTGGTGAAAAGATTTCGCTTGAAGGAACTTGGTCTTACTCAAATTCAGTCGTAGAGCCTCAGCTTCCAAAAGTTGAATGGTTTAATTGGATGCCGGGTATGATGTATAATGCCATGATTGTTCCGATCACGAATTATTCCATCAAAGGAGCAATTTGGTACCAAGGCGAAAGCAATGCAGGTCGTCATGAAGAATACAAAGCACTTTTCTCTACTATGATTACCAATTGGAGAAAAGATTGGGGGTTGGGTGATTTTCCTTTCCTTTTTGTACAGTTAGCAAACTATATGGAGCGTAAGGATGTCCAAGCAGATAGCAATTGGGCGTTTTTGAGAGAGGCTCAGACCCAAACCTTAGAATTACCAAATACAGGAATGGCTACAATTATAGACATTGGAGAAGCTGAAGATATTCATCCTAGAAACAAGAAAGATGTAGGAGAAAGACTTTGGCTCCAAGCCAGAAAAGTAGCTTATGGTGAGAAAAATGTCGCTTCAGGGCCTCAGTTTGATTCGCTATCGAGACAAGGGAATGAATTACTTGTCAAGTTTAAATCTGTGGGGGAAGGACTGAAATTAACTGAGGGAGAGGAAGTCAAAGGTTTTATTGCTGCTAAAGAAAATGGTGATTTTCAGCAAGTGACTGCAATGATTTCAGATAAGTCATCGGTAAGAGTAATACTTCCTGAAGGAGTTGAAGTTGGAGAAATACGCTATGCTTGGGCTGATAATCCGGAAGTGAATTTGGTGAATAATCTAGGCCTTCCCACTGAGCCGTTCAGAGCTAAGTTTGAATAGAGGAAATTAAAAAGACCAAGTTTTACAGCTTGGTCTTTTGTGTTTTTCTAGTCTATTTTTCCTTGTGACTCCTGCACCATCAGCAATTCATTCACTTTTTCCTGATATTCCGGTTTGGCTGGGATTTTCACCACATTTTCTAAGAAATCAATTGTACTAAAAAGAACTCCTTCCCAATCTCCAGAGGTAATTGAACTGGCAATTACATGATCAGCAGCTTTTGGGAATGCTTTCTTTCTTTTCATTTCGGATGGGGTACTTATCTGCTCATACATATCCAGCATTTTGGGCACTGAGACCACATCATCCTGATTTTGCTCATCTTCGTAATAATAAGCCAGAAAAAATGGCTGTTTAATTTTAGTGAAGGTGCTTTCATTCATATTACTGTAAAGGATGATTGCCAGACTTTCGTAAATGTTCATGTGGTAGTCTTCTGACCAATACATTGCTTTTTCACCTTCTCTATCTTGATGAATTATTTTATTTTTCATCATCGTCCATTGCATCAATTTTTGCATCCAAGGGGAAAAAAATGCAGAAAGCTTCTCACCATAATCCCGAACAGCAGGAGAATATACTGTTACCGCCTTGATATCGGGTTGTTGACTTGCCAATAGTAGAGTCAAAGCTCCTCCCATGGAGGTCCCAACTACGATTACTTCATCTCCTAGACTTTTCCCGATTTGATATGCTTCACCGGCGGCGTTTGCCAATGCCTGTGCACTTACATATTCTAAGCCATTCTCCCTCCTTACGCCGTGATCTGGAAGCCTCGTCACAAAAAGATTGGCTCCAAAATGTGCTGAAAGAAACCGATGAACTGGATCTCCTTCCATTGGACTGGCACCAAAACCATGGATATATACAATTGAATAGGGAGTTTTGTGCTTATTCATGCTATCTGCCCAGACTATATAGGCTTCATTGCCTGGCTTAAGACCTATCACAGTATCTTCCCTCTGATTTACATAGTCTTGTAACTCGGTCAGGCGAGTCGGCACCTGCGGATACTCAATGGTTATTTCTTGATCCTTTAGCTTAGGACCCAGCATGTACACAATGGCAAGTACCATTGCTGCGGCAAAAACACCTAAAAGGATTTTTCTTAGCATAAGATCAGTTTGTTAAAAGTACTGGAGAAGTGGATTCTAAGATTTTCTCTGAGCCATTTTTAAGGGTTAAAACAGTTCTGGTTTTCAATTGACTTTGATTGCTAGGTTCAAGGTCAACTGTTAGCCTATATTGACCCATAGAGCCGTTAAAATCTTTCAGCTCGGATAGTTTAATATCGTCGTGAGTGCTGACTAAATTAGAAATATCTGTACCTGCTTCTTGACCTCCATAGGGCGCAAGCAGTTCTATTCTAAGGCCAGTAATATTTTGAAAATTTAAATTTGGAGCGCAGGAAAGAGCGAATGCCATCCCCGGAAAACTCGAGCCAGTTGAAGCTTCAGATACTAATTCCCAGTTGATTCTAAGATAAATATTGAAGTCTTTAAAATTTACTGTATCAGACTCCGTAGCGGAAGCACTATTTTGTGAAGGTTCATAGTATAAGGTTAAATCCGTAGCATTTGCCTTCCTAGGTCCTCCACATTCACCAAAAGGATTGATTTCGGGGTCATTTACACATGACACAAAAACCATCAACAACATGTAGGCAGAAATCACCCCCCCAGTCAATTTCAGTTTTTTTGCATTCATACTAGTATTCTTAGGTCAGGATAATAATTTTGAAAAATTAAAAACTAATTAAACAGTAAAATTTAATCAAATCTAACCATCTATTTAAAGCAAATAGCGTTATTTCGTATTAATATATCTTAAACCAACATTTATGAAACGTTTAATACTAGGATTGCTATTGCTAATTAGTACACAGGTAGTACACGCTCAAGAAGTCGAACCCAAATTGGCAACTCAGGCAATTTATATGGAATTGGGTGGGCCAGGACTTCCTTATAGTTTTAACTATGATTTCAGATTTGACAAAACTAAAATTGACTCTTGGGGAATGAGAGTAGGTTTCGGGGGATATGCTGTGGATGGTGATTCATTTTTTTCTCTTCCTGTAATGGTAAATAAGCTTTATGGAAAAGGAAACCATTTTTTTGAAATGGGGTTTGGCGCAACTTTTTTGGCATTCAATAATCAAAATTACTATTACGAAAGTTGTTATTATGACGGTAATGGAAATTATGTCTGCGACTCCTATTCAGAAAGTGGTTATACCAGCTTCATTCTTGATATAGACAATTCTCCTTCAATTATGGGAGTGATGAATTTTGGTTATAGAAGAGTACCGACAGATGGGGGCTTTATGTGGAAAATAAACTTGAACCCGATCTTTAATAAAAATGGATTTTGGCCTCTATTTGCAGGAGTTGGTCTTGGGTATGCTTTTTAAGCAAAGATTTTAATTAGTATAAGTTTAATGATAAAATAGGCTTAGGGTTATAAACCCTAAGCCTATTTTAGTAGTATGATACCAGGCTTGCTTTTACTGAGGTAATTGAATATCAATTCAAATTATTCCTTAATTAATATTCAAATTGGTACTACCACGATTTTAATGGAGGTTACAGCTGATTTTTTATGATGAACGTTTCCGGAGGCTAACATCCGGATGGGTGAGCCTTACGGGATTTTCGGTTTTGTACTGGATTGAACGCCGTTAAGAAAATGACTTAGCTCACGAGGTACGAGAGAGATCCAGTCATTTTTAGGTGTGAAATTCAGTACAAAATTCCGCTGTCTACTCAGCTCAAAATAGCAATAAACCTCCCAGCGGAAAGAAAAGACCGAGGCTCAGGGTTTTTTGATTACTTTTTGGCCGCCAAAAAGTGACAAAGAAAAACCACTAGCTAACGATTAAATATGCTCAAAAGTGTAAAGTTCTGAATTGCAAGGAAATTTTCACAACATAGATCCTTAATTCTCTAATATAAATTTGAGCTAGAACTCACTTAGCTTCTCCACAAAAGTCAGGGTAGTACCTTCAAATTGAAAACTCATAATCCCTCTCAACTAAACAAATTCTTGTTTTATAAGCTGAGTACCATTTATCTCTTCCCATTCTTTGGGCAAGTAGATGATCTGTTTGCTGCTTCCAACTGCGAATAGCTTCTAGGTTGGTCCAATAACTTATAGTAATTCCCAACTCATCTCTTACACTTTCGTGTCCTAAATATCCTTCTTGAGCTTCAGCTAACCTTGCCATTTCTTCGGCTGTTTCTGCATATCCATCATTGATTTCTGTACGCATATTTGAGAAAATCACAGCGTAATAGGGAGGGCTTGGTGTTGCTGCTATCATTTTTTTTGATTTGGACTAGGGGTAGGAGCAAATGTAACTGTCATACTTTTATCTGCTAAAGATGATTTGAAATTCTATTACAAAAATTCAAAACTTTCTTGTTTAGCCAATTTTAGGTAAACCGCTTTTATAAGTTTGAGATTAACTTCTTCTGAAAGTTTAATTAATCTTTCACTTGAATAATTGGGTTTAACTAATATCAAGGAATTGAATTTTGGAAAACAGGATTTATTAAATCGGCATACCATAGTATGCAAGCAGAATAGGTGATAAAAAACATTCAACAGTTAATTCTGAAAACCTTCTGTTTATGAAAACAAAGCAAATTAAATTTCGAGTTTTAGCAATTGCGCTAGTAAGTTATACGATTGCTTCTTTGACGTCTTGTGATACTAACCTCGAGTTGGTACAGTCAATTAATGAAGAGTTCACCGAAGTGAATTCTATAGAAATAGAATCATCTTTTTTGGATGTTTCCTATATAGGTAATCCAAATTTGGAGTCTGTGCAGCTTATTGGAGTTTTGGAATCCAGCAGGGCAGGAAATTATTCTATCGAGTACAAAGTAGATAAGAACAAGTTGATCATAGAGGTAGAGCGCCATGGCTCCGGGGCTGGCAATAATCGAGGTTATATTAACCTTACAGGGCCAGAACTGATGGATATAGAGCTGGAAGCTGGATCTGGGAATATTCAAATCAGCCAGGTGATTGCAAATGAATTCGAGTTTGATGGAGGTTCCGGAAATGTGGAATTGTCAGATATCAGTGCACCGGAACTGGATTTGAAGTTAAGTTCGGGTAGGATTAATGCTTATGATCTTGTGGGGAATGTGGAGCTGGAAATTTCCTCAGGAAATGCCACTATTTCAAACCTTGAAGGAGATCTAAATGCAGTCGGATCAAGCGGGAAGTTTACATTCAAAATGATTAAGGGTAAGGTAAATAGCTCACTTAATTCTGGAAATGGTGTTTTGAACGGAGTTCAGGAAATTGGGAGGTTGAAAATTTCTTCAGGAAATTACACCGTAAATGATTCTTATTTTGGATCTACCACCAAATTGGAAGGTTCTTCAGGAAATTTTGACATACAGACAGACTCCCACTTAAGTGATTTTAATTTTGACATTAAAACTTCCAGCGGAAATATCAGAGTAGGAGAGAGTACCTCTTCAGGCTCTTTGAAAATAAATAACGGTTCTCATTATACTGTGTCAGGTGTTGTCTCTAGTGGCAACATTAAAATAGAAAACTAGTGAAAGGTTGTTTTCAAACCACCCAAAAACCCGACCGAGGTCGGGTTTTTTATGTGTAATTTTGAATCACATTGATCGCTGAAGTATACGCAAAGGAGTACAATTGGGGCGAAACATTTTCGTCTGATATTATTATAAAGGAGTGTGAAGAGATCAATGATTTTGGTTCAAGCTCTCTTGCCATCGGACGGGTCTGAAGACATGCACCAGATTGCTTAATTTTAAAAAATCACTTGCAACCCTCCACTAACTCCTCCGAAACTTCTATAAATACCATTGGTAGTCGTTTTTTCGAGGATATTCCAACCGCTTGTGAAATCATCCTGCCCAGGATCCAGGAAGGCGAAGTTTAAACTTGGGCCAACATAAGCACGAAGATGGTTTCCGAATCTAAAGCCAGGGATAAGTCGAAACGATTGGATATGATTTGTGACCTCTACAAAATCGCTTGCTGTCATTGACACAAACTCTGTGTCCAATGTAAACTTCCGGTCTGGAATCAAATGAATTCCCAATCCTGCTTCCAGTCCGATCGGAGTGTTGATGTCTCTCAGGTTGTAAGCCAATCCAAGAATCCCATACATTTTTCGCCCACCTGACCTAAAGTCAAAATGTGTAAAACCAGATTCATCAATCGAAAGACCTAAGTTCTTTTCTCCATTTTTGACAATGTTAAGTAAGCCAACAGGGTAATCACTTTCTTGGGCCACATTGATCAGCGCAAATTGAAATCCATTGACAATTTTGGCTCGGTTGACAATGGATGTGAGTTGATTGTCAACAGAGTCTCCGGCAAGATTTGAAATTCCAGCTAATTGGAAGCCAGCGGATTTTGAGGTGTTATTAGTGATTCCGGCAAGTTGAAAATGTTTTGATTTTTCAGCGTGATTTACAATTCCTGCAATTTGCACAGCAGCTGTATCTTGGACATAGTTGGCGATTCCTCCCACCTGAAGTCCTTTTACACTGCCTTTTACTTGATTGAAAATCCCACCAACTTGAAGTCCGTCTACATTTTTATAGACAGAGTTGTAGATTCCACCGACCTGCAGACCTTTGGAACTTCCGCCAACCAAGTTGAAAATCCCGGCAACTTGAAGAGATTTAACATCCCGCTTGTTGATGTTGAAAATCCCCGCTATTTCCATTCCCTCAATTCCAGCAGTATATCCGCCGATTAGGTTAAGCGAAAACTTGCTAATCGTCTGACTGCTGAACATTCCTTTGGTGCTCAGACCTGGAATGAGCGACATTTGCACAGGGCTTTCGGCAAAGAAGCTACCCATGTTGATTCCTTGAAGCCTTTGTTTGAAACCGATAAAAGCTTTTCCAAGAAAACTCTCTTCCAAAGCCTTGGTAGTGCTATCGCCAGGGATGTATCGAAATCGGCGGTTCTCTTTTTCCGCTACAATATCTACTGTGGGCATTAGCAAAAAAGTGGTGTCCCGGTAATTTTCCTTACTCAACGTAAGCCAAATCGAAGAATTCTGCTTTTTATATTTCAGCTTGAAATAGCCATTCTGATCCGTCAATGTCGAAGCAAGGCTATTTTTATCATAAATACTGGCCCGGCTTACCGCTTCTTGTGTACTGCTATTTCTAATGTATCCTTTTACGGTGACGGTATTGAATCGCTTGTCCATTTCTGCATCCAGATCCAATTTTTCCGGCGCATAGCGGATGATAATATAACCAGGCAATTCCTTGTACTCATATTCATTTCCAAGCTCTTTTAGAAGAAAATCACCAATGGTTCCTGAATAGTTTTCATTTGATAGAGGGTTGTCCAATGGTAGCAAAGCGCTTTCATAGGAAAAATAAAAATCGTTTTTGGATGAAAGTGTATCCAGCATCTGTCCAAGGCTAAATGCATCTTTACTTTCAAATTGGATTTTTTTCTCCAGCATCATCTGAGAAAAACCTTCCAATGAATTCATCAAAAAAACCAAAAGTAGGAGAGTGTACCGAAAAAGTGGGTTGAATCTCAACATTGAAAACTTGGGATTAAAATCTGGGGTAATTTAACAAAGTAAGGACTATGATTTTTTCAACCATAGTCCTTTATTTCCATGAAAAGGCTGTTTACTGAATGATAATCTTTCCGTCTTGACGAATGATGGTAAGATTTAGCGTTTCTCGAAGCACTTCTAGATTCTTGTCAAGCGAGTCAAATTCCAAAGTGGTGGTGATTGCTAAAACTTTCAATTCCTCTCTAGCAATTTCTATGTTTGAATCGTAGGCTTCATTCAAGGAGGTGACTAATTCCTGCAATGGAATTCCATCTGCCTGGAATTTCTTACTGACGTAATAATTGTACAGGTTATTGGAAGGAATAGTCTTTAGCATCTCTCCGGATTCCTGATTTACAGAAAGTTTTTCTTCAGGCCTCAGCACCTCTTTTTTACCATCAATCTCAACTTGGACGGACCCAGTCACGACAATTACTTCAGTGATATTCCCTGTTGTTTTAACGTGGAAACTTGTTCCTAACACAGTTATTTGAACAGCTTCAGATTGAATAACAAATGGCTTTTGCTCATTTCGCTTTACATCAAAAAAGGCCTCTCCGCTCTCTAGGATTACTTTTCTTTCTTTGGCAAAAAGCATTTGTGAGTAGCTTAGGGATGTATTTCTATTCAAAGTAATCGCTGTACCATCAAGTAGCGGAACTTCAATAGGAGTAGCTTCTGACTGAAGTTCAACAGAACTGAAATAGGCTCTTCCTGATTGTGGTAGAAAAGCCGAATAGACCCAAGCTGATATAAATAGTAAGGTTATTGCCGCGGCTGCTCTAAACCAATTACTTTGTAAAAAGCGCTGGTTTTGTTTTGGAGCAATAGCTAATTTCTTGTCTCTAAGGTCAGTGAACCTTTGCCAAGCTTGATTTTCATCCAACTCGCTTTTTTCAAGTAAAACCTTACTGGAGTTCCAAACCCACTGAATTTCTTCAAATTGCTTTTTATTTGATTCATCTTCTGAAATCCACTCTTGAACAGCCTTGGTCTCCTCCGAATCACTTTCCTGAAGCAAATATTTGATTAATTTTTCTTCGTTCATGGTTTCCATAGCTTATAGATTTATCAAAAACATCAAAAGCAGCGGAAGAAACTCTGCCAATTCTACTCGCAGTGTTTTCAGTGCTTTACCCATATGCGCTTCCACCGTTTTGATGGAGATGTCTAGCCTATCGGCTATTTCCTGATATTTCAGTTCCTCAAACCTGCTGAGATTGAATACCATTCGGCATTTCTCAGGTAGTTTTTCCAGCGCCAATTGAAAGCGCTCATATAATTCATTTTCTTGCCCTTTGATCTGCTCACCGACTTGCTCAGGTTTTCCCTGTGTCATTTCGTAGTGTGCATGATCCCAATGCTTCCGTTTCACTTTCTGATGGTTGATATGGTTCAGACTGTCATGGTAAACAGCTCGGTAGAGGTAAGCCTTCAGCGAACTGTTGATTTCTAAGGATTCCCGCTTTTCCCAAAGCTTGAGAAATACGCTCTGGACTATTTCCTCTGCAGATTCCGACTCTTTCAAAATAGCCATTGCGTAGGCGTGCAAAGCCTTGAAATAAATCTTAAAAACTGCTTCGAACGACTCTTCATCGACGAGAGTGGATGTGTTTGACGGATGTAATAGTTTCTCGGTCACCTTCGATTTTTTGATGCTTTCATAGCTATGACAAGCTGAACTGGCTTTACCCTTAGTGCATTTAGTAAAAATAGCAAGAATTAGTGTAGGCTGGAAGACCGAAGACGGGAGACCGAAGTGGCCTTAAACGGTGGTTTTTCATAGAACTAGTTAGAGAAATTTTGACTTAACGATTAGCCTAACTGATAGCGAATGTCGTAAGATGCTACAATTCTTCTGTCTCCTGTCTTCCGTCTCCTGTCTTTTTTAAAATCTTACATTCAACCCCGCAGTAAATCCCAAAAGGACAGTGTGGTAATTTCCATTCCAGTGATCATCCCAAATTGTCAATCCTGTATGGTCAACGGTATCGAGTTCATTGGAGTGCATATAGGAAAGGCTTGGTCCAGCAAACAGATGAATGCCCCGAGAGATCTTTAATGCAGGAAGTAGTTGTAAGCTTGATTTGTTGAAATCATTGCCTTCAAAATCAGTCAGGTATTTGCTAACTACTTCGGCATCCAAGCGAAAGTGATTCGATTCTGTCAAATTCAGCCCTAATCCAACTTCAAACCCGAACGGTAAATCCTTTACTTCCACATTCGTACCTAAACCGACAATTCCATATACACGCTTCCCTCCAGAGCGAAAGGTCAAAAAGGAATTGAAGTTTTCATCGATGGATACACCAAGTCTGTGATCTCCATTTTTCACAATGTTGACCAGACCTATCGTGACGTCACTACTGTCAGCAATATTAATTAAGCCGATTTGCATGCCATTTACTTTTCTGGCTTGGTTTACCAATCCGGCTATTTGAAGACCATCTACTTGCTCAGCTACATTAGAAATCCCCGCGATCTGGATTCCCTTGACGGTTTTGGCTACAGTGGCTATTCCTGCAATTTGTCCTCCATCAATATTTTGAGAAATGGTGGTGATTCCTCCGATTTGCAGTCCATTTACAGATTTGGACAAACTGGATATTCCCGCCGCCTGAATTCCGCTTAGCGTATCAGCAATGTTGGTAATACCAGCAAATTGAGCTCCGTCCACATCTTTTGCAAGGTTGAAAATTCCTGCTGCCTGAAAAGCTGAATTGCCTTGGTTAATGTTGGCGATACCCGAGAATTGAGCACCCTGAGTTGCATCTTCACTTTGATTGAGGATTCCAGCCGCCTGAAATCCAGTGACATTTCCAGAGACATGATTCCAGAGTCCGGAGATCTGAGCTCCGTTTACATCTCCTTTGACCATTCCTGCCAGACCATAAATTGCTGCACCATTTTCACCGCCTGACAAGCCAGTAAGCACATGTAAACTGAAATTGTTGGTGTACTCTTCGGCTTTCGTGCCATGGGTGGAAATAGGGTAGAATACGCCAAGATGAGTAGGGCTTTTTTCCTGAGCTAAGCAAATTGAAAGGAGTGTGAAGAAAATAAGTGAGAAGAGAGATGATTTCAAAACGAGAGTTTTCATGAGAGTGAGTTTTAGTAATTCCACCTTCCTAAGGCGTCAGCATTGAATGCTGGCCTTGGAGATTTTGCAGGAGTTTGAATAGTGAAATTTTGCTTGTGTAATTAATCGAGCAGAAGCGCGATCAATTGAGAGGGTGCATCAATGTTGATTACCTTTTTATCTTCTAGCTCAATGTTGAGTGCATATTCCAATTCGTAAATCAATCCATTGAGGAAGATCTTGTCCATTCGTAGATCGAAGAGGAAGTGGTCGTGTTTTCTCTGGCCTGTCAATACGATTCCGTATTCGCTGAAGACTTGAGTGATTTTTCGGAGTTGGCTATATTTTCCCATGTTGTCATTTTTTGTGATGTTGCTTTTATGACAGCTGGGTTGGGGATTACCCTTAGTGGGAAAGAAAAAAACGATAAAAATTTAACCGCAGTGATCGCAGAGTGTTACGCAGAGAGCGCACTGTGTTAAAAACCAAAATGTTATTTGAAAAAACTTCTGGGCTTTATGAAAAAAATCCCCCTGCCCCCTTTGTAAAGGGAGAGTTACATCAACTTGAACCTCAGAGTTAAATTTCTCAAATGGATTCCATTTACAAGAAAGATCGAAGTACCATTTGAGGCAATCCCCCTTCTTAAGGGGGTTAGGGGGATTTCAATCCACAATGAATTTTCGATTAAGGAATTGACGGAATATTTGAAAAAAAAATAGCTTATTTACAACCCAGAAGCTATTGATTTTAAGCCTCTTTCTTCAATCAGTGTTTCTCTTACTTTAAGTGATCGGAATGCTTGGATAGGGTCAATTGCCCCTCCAGATCTTCTGATGGCTTCAGCTAGTAAAGGTCGGAGATCAGTTCTATAAGCATCCTGCAAAATCTCTTGTGCTCCTGCCACATCATGGACTTCCTGAGCTGCTTCCAAAGACTTGCTGTCCACTAAAAGTGCCTGAGCATATGCCAATTTGATAGCTTGCACGGATTGCAACAAGTCTTCCATTGGGTCTTTCAGATTGTGGCTTGCATCGATCATCCAAGAAAGTGGGGGATTGTTTGTCTCTTCAAAACCTTTTACCAGTTCCTGGAAAATCAGGAATAATTGGTACGGTTTGACACTGCCCACAGTAAGATCATCATCACCGTATTTGGAGTCGTTGAAGTGAAATCCACCCAATTTCTCCTCAGACATTAACGTGGTGACAATCTGTTCAATATTTGTGTTAGGCAGATGATGCCCTAGATCAACTAGCGTATAAGCCTTTTTACCCAGTTTGTTAGCTAGTAAAAAAGATGTTCCCCAATCATGAATCACGGTGCTGTAGAAATTCGGCTCGTAAGGTTTATATTCAATCAGTAGCTTCCAGTCTTCAGGAATATCCTTATAGATCTCTTGAAGAGATAAATGTGTGTTTTCCAGCGCTTTTCTCAAGCTATGCTGTCCAGGGAAACTGCTTCCATCAGCCAACCAGACAGTCAATGCTTTGGAACCTAATTTTTCCCCAATCTCAATTACCTGCTTATTATGCTCTACTGCCAATTCTCGAACAGCTTGCTCAGAATTCGCTAGAGAACCAAATTTATAGCTATGAGCTTGATTTGCCTGATCCTGAAAAGTATTGGAGTTTACCGCATCGAAACTGATACCAACTTCCGAAGCACTGTCTTTGATGGCTTGATAATCACTTGGGATATCCCAAGGAATATGCAGGGAAACAGCGTTGCTGGACTGATTAAGAGCATGTATGATTCCTACATCCTGGATTTTTTGTATCAAAGTGGCCGGTTCTCCGCCTCCAGAAAATCTCCCGAACCGTGTGCCGCCTGTTCCCAGAGCCCAACTTGGAATTGCAATTTGCAAAGCTTGAACCTTGGAAATTAGAGCTTCTACATCAACTCCTTTTTTGTCCAGACTTTCCGCTAGGAATTCAAAGCTTCTGTTGTGCTCTGCACTTTGGGAGTTGTTTTGTGATTGTATTTGATCGAGGGTAAGTTTCATTGGGATGATTTATTCGTATTAGACATATTTGAATTTTGTCGACAGTCCACAGACGACCGTCAACAGAAATGAGTGCAGAAATAGTAATTTAAGTACTTACTATCTCAGTTACTAAAATAGTTCTGTGGTCCGTGGACTGTTGACTGTTTACTGTAGACAAATTAAACTTCTTCCTCTTCAGACTTATTCATCCAAAGGGAAGCTGTGGAGAACCATATTATCGTCCCGATTAACATCAGTGTTTTGGAAAGTTCGGGAGTAATTATTCCTTTGAAAACCAGAAAGGATGGAGACAGTGTCAGTGCTAAAGCAGCGAATGATATTATTTTTAGTATATTTTTCACAATCAGTAAGTTAAAGGAATGGTAGGAGAGACGTTTGTAGTCTTTTTCTGTAGCGCTTTTGAAGCTAGTAGATAAACAAATACAGCTACAAACCAGCCTGGAAGTCCAAGGAAGAAAATTTCCACTCCTCCATAAATATTCAAGCCCAAACAAAAGATAAGAGATATTGCCCAAGTGATTCCCACAGCAGGATTGAAGTTGGATTTGGTCAGTTCAGCATAGTTGCTGACAAGTCCCATTTTTGGTAACACAAATACATCCAAGAAAATCACTGCGCCAAGTGGCATCAGGATCAATCCATAAAGTGCTACGAATTCTAACAGCTGCATCACCAAGGCAGGGAAACAGGCGGCGATCGTTGTCACCAAACCTACAAAGAGAGTTACTTTCCAAGTCTTCCATTTCGGATTGATAGATTGGATAGCAAGTCCAGCCCGATATAGAGTGGGGTTTGCGGTCGTCCAGCCTGCGATCACTACGCAAACTGCTCCTGCTATTCCAGCAGCTTCATAAGCGATAGGTCCTGGGGCGAATACTAAACTGCCTTTGGACTCCAAAAGGAAAAGAGAATACAAAATGCCTGAAGCCATCCAAGCGATAAAGTGGCCTAAGAAAACACCGGTAGCGGATGAAAATCCATACGTCCATTTCTTTGCATAGCGTAGGAGAGACATATCGGCCATTCCGATATGCATACCCATATTACAAAACCAGGCAAAAAACATGATATGCCAAAATGTGAATTTGCTTTGCCCTTCCAGTGGAACTCCATTCCAAATCGTGCTGTCGGCTACAGGCCAAAACTCAGAAAAGGAAGTGATTCCTAATCTTGGCAATACGCCTACAGCTGCTGCGATAAAGATCATAATCATCCATGGCGCTGCGATATTCGCGAATTTTGAAATCACATTGAAACCAAACATGGCTACTACTGTGGTAATGGTTCCAATACCAAAAACCGTAATAACCCAGCCTATACTATTTGGATACACATCAGTAAGAGAGGGCATCTGAAGGTTGAAAGGTATTCCAACAGCTGTGGCTGAAACAGCGATCATAGAACCAGCCAAAAAGCAAAAAAGCGCAGCGTTTACTACGTTATAAACAAGAGTAAATCTGTTTCCAGCTATTTTTTCCAGCTGGTAATAAAGGGTCGTTCTAGTCTTAACAGCTACTTTTCCAGTGAAAAATGCCCAACTCAAAACTGCTAAAATATTACCTACAATAAGTCCGCTCACCAAATCACCTGCAGAAGCACCGTGAGCGACGAAAAGTGGACCAAGTACAAATTCAGTCCCTGCGGTATGTTCTCCGGCATAGGTTCCGATAAAGCTTTTCCAACCTTTAAGTTTGTTTTTTGGTATTGGAGTTCGCTCGTATTCGTTGACAGCTTCGAGCCGCTGTTTCAAGTTTTGGTTTGATGACATAGGTTTTCTTTTGAGCTAGCGTTCAAATTAGGTTTGGAGATGCTGTCATGTATCCTGTGCTATATGGGTTTTTTAAACGAAAACATCTTTTTAATTAGCTTTGGAGCTAAAATTCAGCGATTTCGATTTTGCCACCCAAGCCAGAAGGCATGGTTTTCCAGTTACTTGCATCAAAAGGCTTATAATCGATGTTGACAAAGTTGATTTCATGGTAATTTCTCCATTCAATTCCATTTCTATCCAAGTACCTGATGCTATTCGCCATCAGGTTTGCTACTTCTATTTTAATGGTGTTTTTGCCGTTTTGTAATTCCTCAGTGATATCCAGTTGATAAGGAATACTCCAAATATTACCTGCGTATTCTCCATTGATCCAGATTTTGGCAGATTCATATACCTTATCGATCGTCATTAAATACTGCTTTCCTTCAGTTTTTTTGATATCAAATTCGCTGGTATAACTTGCCTGTCCTGAGAAATCATCCGCTTCTGGGGAATTGTTATCAGTCCAAGGTTTGACTGTTTCCATCTTTTGGGAAGCAGGAACTTTAGGCTGGCCTTGGGTAAAAGTCAGTTCCCAGTTTTTAGAAATAACCGTAGTATAAAATGCTTTGCTGTAATCTGGCCAAGCTGGAATGTTTAATTGAACTTTCTCATCAAAAGTCTTGAGGAAAATGGATTCTCCGGATTTTAGATAGATAGAAACACTTGTGCCTTCAGAGGCACTTGAAGTAGGAATTTCTCCAGTTTTTCCGGTCAGCGGATCCATGGCCATTACAGTTCCTGCTTTTGTGTTTAGGGAAATGGTTTGGGAAATAGTATTCGCACTGTGATTCACCAAGAAATAGTAAGTACCATCAGCCACTTTTCTACGGATAAAATCCAACCCAGAATCCACTAGCTTTTCCCTATAAATCCCTAAATCTTCTAAAGCATTACGGGAGTCTTGATTTAGAATGACCTGACCCTTTCCCATGTTTACCTTTCCACCTTGAAATACCAAAGAAGCCCATAAAGCATCAAACTCAGCTTGCCTTGACTCTTGGTCAGAATGATAACCAGGGATGGATTTTGGCTTGGATTGGAAAATCACTTTTGCACCATCTACCGCCAATTTCAGGATGTCTCTCAAAGTCTCAATGGGCATAAACTCTGTTTCTGGAATAAGCAAAACTTTCGCTGAGTTAGTAGGAGAGGTATGAATCAACTCATCTTTCACGGATGATTTACCAATCATATCATCCGAGATAAAATCAAGGGAATAACCTGCTTCCATCAGGCTTTTGGACTGCTTATAAAATTCAGTAGGATGCAGCCATTCATCGACAGCATGAACTGTGATCATTTCCATTTTGCCCTTTGGCTCCGCCCAGACATCATACACCGGCCAGTAAACCAACAATTCATTATCTGCTTTGCCAGCTTGCAAAATAGCCTGTGATCTAGCGATGTACTCATTAAAGCCCTTGAAGTGAGGCCAAAGACTGTTTTGCTGAGTAAGATTCAGCGAAGCGTAAAACAACCAACCAGGATAAGGAATATCCTCTGGACTGTAAGTCACACCATGATAGAAAATGTGATTAACCCCTGCCAAGAATGCCTGCTCTACCTCAGGTTTCATCTGGGAAAATGAAGATTTGAAATGCTCACCCAGCCAAGTAAAGGTCTCGGATGAAACTAGATTTTTGCCTGTCAAATGTGCCGCAGAAGAGGCAAACTTCAACATGATAGGATCTGGATCTACATTTCTAATGTCTGCGCTATCTCTTCGCAAACCTGGAATAGGGAAGTAGCTGGAGCCGAAAGTCTCACACTCCGGGATATCCACCGCAGCATAAAGATCAAGCAAATTCCCTGGGGAACCGTGTGCTTGGTTCTTGGTGAGTTTGGATTGACTATGTGCCCAACTCGTCCAGTTTTTAGTGAAGTTGGTCAACAAAAGGTCATTGATCGTTTCTCTATAATCAGATTTTACTCTCCGAACTTTCTCAGTCTTTTCTTCACTTTCCAAAAAGGGCAGGAACTCTTTTAAATCGTATCCTCTTTGTTTTTCAAATTCCTCAAAAAAGCTGGCTGTAAAGTCTGCTCCGTAAACTTCAAAACTGTCATTGTAAAATGACCGAATACCATAATCCTTTCCGGCAAATGCTTTTTCGAAATATGAATTGTAGGAATCAACCGCAGATTTGCTGAAGTGATCTAAAGTAAATCCGACTCCGCCTGGAGCCGCACGCTTTACCATTTGACCTGTTTTATCTAAGAAAATAGCCTTGATCTGCCAAGATCCGGCTTCATTCCAATCAAGTTGCCCATCGGCAGTCACAGACGAGGTGATATCTTTTGCATTTAAGTCTTTGTCGTAAGCCATCACAGCGATCAGCTTAGCATCGTATTGATTTTCTCTTCTCTTTTGGAATTTAATAGGAGTTGAAAATGCTTGGCCATCAGCCTTTTCATAGTCCTGAATCACCATTCTTGTTGCGGCATTTTCCACACTTACCTGAGGTCCTCCATAAGGCCAACCCGTTCCCTGAGTCATATCAACACCCATTCCAAGAGACTGAGCTTTGTTTACAGTCAAATCCAACATGCTCAACCACTCTTCTGAAAGAAATTCTAGGTAGCGATCTTCATAGCCTTTTGCTCCATAAATAGGTGCGATTTCCACTCCTCCAAGTCCAGCTTCATTATACGTTTCCAATAGTTTGGACAGGTTCTTTTCATCCACGGCATTTCCCATCCACCACCAGCGAGTCCAAGGTTTTGCGGTCTGGGTGATTTCTGGCCATTCAGCTGAAGCAGGCGGCTTTTTATCTAAAAGTTGAAAGCCCAAAAAAGCTAGGATGGGAAAAAGGAGTAGGAGGTATTTGGATTTTGAGAACATAGGTAATGGGTTATTGTAAGTCAAAAACATTTGGCAGTGCCACTGAAATAGGAGAGTTGTCAGGATTAGTTTCCATGATGTCAGCCATGTATTTCCACCAACGTTGAACGATTTCTGTGCTTCCCAGATCCTGGGAATTGGCTTCCCCCTCGATTACTTGATAGGCGAAAAGATTAGATGTCTCTTTGTCCAAAAATATCTGATAATCAATGATTCCTGTGTCCTTGAGTAAAGTGACTAATTCAGGCCAGATCTCACGATGTCTTCGTTCGTATTCTTCTTCGAATCCGCGAATGAGTTTCATTCGAAAGGCTAGTTTTTGAGGCATGTTGGGTTGAATTTGTTGATTGAAAAGGAGGTAGAGTTTAGCTAAATTAAGTTAAAGCTATTCATTTTTTAAAAAGTCTTTTAGGTCAATTCCATTGAGACTTTCAATTGCTTCCGCTACAATCTTCGCATTCAATTCTGCGCCTGCTTCAATGGTATGCGTGTGATCTGTGTCAATGAAGTAGTGTGCTTTTACATAGGTTTCACCCAACTCATCATACTGATCAGCCACCAACTGGTTCAAATCTATAAAGGTTGTTTCGGTATCTTCAGCGACTTGCTTAGCCCAAAGGCCATAGTCCTTTTCTGCAGTGACAACTTTTCCTTCTTCCCAGCTATTTCTTGGAATCAGAGAGCACACGATAGGAGTGACACCCTTTGCTTTGGCTGCCAAAATCATCTGCCTCAAATACTGTCCGTAAGAATACACTGTTTCCTGGCTTTTGGTGATTGGATTGTAAATGTTTTGAGCTTCCAAACCGGCACTTTTGATCGTACCACGTGCCCTAGCTTCATCGTCAAGTGGGCTGGAGTCATTGTGACCAAATTGCATGATGAGATAATCACCAGGTTCTAATTTATCCAATACCGTTTGCCACATTCCATATGTCTGGAACGTACGGCTACTCGTGCCGCCCAGCGCATGGTTTTGCACTTTGATTTGGTCTGAGTCAAAATAAGGAGCTATAAAATCACCCCATCCCCAAAGTCCGCCAGCTCCATCACCTTGACCATTTTTGACGGTAGAATCGCCAATCAGGAATAGGGTAGGTTTATCCTTTTTCAAATAATCTTTAATGTCACAGTCTTTCAGTCCCCGCAAGCCCTCAGTAACAGACCAAGCATTGATCCTGGCTCCAGCTTCATTGGTATGCGTGTGATCTCGTTCAAAAAGGCCTTTTACAACCTCCTGACCCCATTTATCGTATTGATCTGCCACTATTGAATTCAGGTCAATGAAAAAAGCGCCTTGCCTTCTGGCTGCATCTCTAGCCCATTTGCCAAAATCCTGATTGGCTCTTTCGACTTCTCCGTCTTGAAATGTGTTGCGAGGAATCATGGACGCCACGATCGGAGTGGCGCCTTTAGCTTTGGTATCGCTGATGAATTTCTCTAAATACCAGCCATAAGTATGGACAGTTTCTTTGGTGCCATCCGGCCAAGTGAGCTCCTTCGTTTCATCACCCATTCCTCTTAAAACACCTCTGTAACCAGCTTTGGTAGTGTCGGTGACAGATCCCTCATTGTGCCCAAATTGCATGATGACATAATCACCTGGATTCAGGGTTTCCAGCACTTTTTCCCATCTTCCTTCTTTGATAAAGGTTCGGGTGCTTCTTCCTGCCATGGCTTGATTGCTGACTTCTACTTTTGTGCTGTCAAAAAACTCCTGTAAAAAATTCCCCCAACCTCGCTGTAAATTGCCTTCACCACCATTTCTAACAGTGGAATCTCCGATGAGGTAAATGGTTTTCTTTTCACCAAAAGGTTGATGAAAAGCAGTGAGTAGGAGAGCTAAAACAAGTATTAATACGGAATTAGTGGGTTTGCTGAGATTCATCAATTACTAGGCTGAGCGAAAAGAATTACAAATTTTAAGGAGCCCAATTTAACAAAAGAATAGAAGGGGAATAACCTGTGGTGTCCTAAGAAAAATTTTCCCGCAGATTGACGCAGAAAACCAACGCAGATATTCGCAGATTTTATTGTCGTCAACTTCTACTCTGCGTAAATCTGCGGGATTGATCTCCGAAAATCTGCGGAAAAAAAATAATTTAAAATGGAAATATCAACAGTGCATGTTGTCCAACGGTATTGAAATCCCGCCAAACCCGATTCATTTCTGTATGGGTTTTTGCAGCTTCCAAACCAGCGAAAGGATAAAGCTTTCCATTTATCTCTCTACATTTTTGTGTGAGTTTTCTACTGATTTTACTGACTTTCTTTAATCTAGACTCCGATATTTTGCCATTTTCATTAAGTTCTTTCCAGGATGAGTCTACTTGACTATAAAATTCATCCCGTAGTTTTTGAAGTTTTTTGTCTTGTTGACTAAGGAGGTTTTGAAAATAGCGAAGGTGTTTTTTATCGTACTTTCTATACTCATGTCTCTTCCAAAAGGAATGTTCAATCAGTTCTATCAAATGTTTAGAAATTCCCAGAATATTTGCCGCTAGTGTAGCTTCTGCAAATTGCAAGAAGGGGTATTGATAAATAGGAGCGATGAGCTGAGCTTTCTCAGGAAGAATTTCAAAACATCTGTCTAGTGGAACGGATAGATTTTCGCACTTGAAAGCATGACTTCCGGTTGCGATCATTCCCATGTAATTCCAGCCATCCAGAATCTCCACATCTTTTCGATCCAAGACGAAGGCTTTGATCACTGGCATTCCTTTTTTATCCAAAAGTGGCTTACCATCTTCTAAGATTTCACAGTTGGCTGTGAGGTGTGTCGCATGCAAAGCACCGGAAGCATAGGTCCAGCTTCCAGTGATGATGTATCTATCACCAACCTTGTTAGCTTTTCCTCCCACAAATCCACTACCTGCCAGACATAGTTTTTCGTCAGGAAAAATGTCTTTTCGAACGGATTCATCCATAAAGCCCACAAACCAAGCAGCTCCTGCGCAAAGAGTCACCGTCCATCCCAAACTTCCGTCCAGCTTTGCTAATTTCTCTTCAATTTTAAGCGCTTCAGGCAAGGTGCATCCTAGACCCCCCAAATCCTTAGGGACGAAGAGCTTAAACCATTTTTCCGCATAAATTTCAGTCAGCCACTCTTCGGGAAGCTGTCCTAGTTTTTCTGCTTTTTGGGCTAGTTCATGGTTAAACAGTTGCGAGTTTTGCATCGGGTTGGTCCAGTTCTTTTTTCCAATCGAAATAGCCAAAAATAGCTACCACGAAAAGGAATATGGTTAGTAATGACATTAAAATCAACTCTTTATGAAAGAGTAAAGGAATGGCTATTATGTTGGATACATTCAGCCAAATCCAGTTTTCCAGCTTTCTTTTGGCCAAAAGCCACATGCCAGCCCAAGCTGTAGACGACACAAAAGCATCTACAATAGGCACGTCAGAGTCTGTAAAGTTGGTGAGCATAAAGTACAGAAAACCCCAGCCAAGAACAGCGATGGCCCAGGTGATTTTCTTTTCCTTAGCAGTACTTCGGGAGATTTGGGAAGCTCCGCTGGCAGAGCGATTTTTCCACATTGCCCAGCCATAAATGCTCATTACCAAGTAATAGGCATGAAGTAAGGTTTCTGCATACAGCTTGGCATCGACCAGCAGAAATCCTGAACACAGAATTCCAATAATGCCTGCAGGGTAGAGTAGGACATTATTTTTTTTAGCAAGGAGTACTTCTGTGACTCCAAAACTCACACCAATCCATTCCAGTAAACTGGTGGCTTTGATCTGCTCAAGTAGCAGATTCAGGTCAATAGAAAATAACATTTGAATAACGTTTTATGATTATTCAAAAAAGGGAGAACAGCAATCTAGTCCCTACGCCGGCATTACCCGGATCAGGTGCTCCCGATAAATCGGGATGGGTATGATCTCAGCCCGTAACTTCTAGGGCACCCCTCATTTGATGGTTCAAATATAGAAAATATTAATTTCCTCGAGAGAAAGATGAAGGATAAAATAGTTTGAAAAATATGCGCGTTTCAGTAGTCCTTTAAAAAAAGGCCAGTCAACTTTCGTCAACCGGCCTATACATTGTACCCTATGCTAAAGAATTATAATGGTTTGCTCTGTGCTTGTGAATAGACAAGTTCGGCTACACCGGCTGTTTTGGCGCCTACCCTTACGAAAATATCACTTCTAGAAGCTAATCCTCCTGGGATAGGAACATTTACTGTGATTGGTGTCCCGTATACTATCTGATCCATTGGTACTCTAAAAACCCCATCATTTCTGACAGCATCAGTGAGCATGGTTCTACCCATGTAAATTGATGCATACTCCAAGTTTCTACCACTGTTAGTATTCTCAAGAGTAAAGGTTACTGAAATAGAGTTTTCATTTACATCAAAACTAGTATCGTTGATCACGAAATACGGCTGCACCTCAACATCAATCATCTGTGATCCTCTTACTTGTACAGCAATTGAATCAGTTCTGTCCATCCAAGGGCCATTACCTCTAATCAAGGTCATCTGATAATCCCCATCAAAAATCACAGCTGAGAATGTACCATCTTGAGCGACATAAACAGGTATCTTCTGAAAGAGGTCATAGCCTCTTTGCCAAAGTTCCAGTTGTACACCGTTGCTTCTTAGCCCCAAAGGCTGATCGTTATAAACTATTCTTCCAGACAAGGTGGATTTAGGTTCTTCGAAGTTATCAAACTCGCAACTGGCAGCCACTAGGCCTATCAGTAGGATCAAATAAGTATTTATTGATTTTAATTTCATAGCGTTTCCTGTTTTAGTGGAATGGGTTTCTTACGATTTTCGGGTTGGCGTCAATTACACCTTGACTAATCTCGGAGTAATAGTTTCCCAACTGAAAGAATCTCGGTGCGCGGAATCTTGGTGCAACGGACTTCATGAAGATGAATTTTCCATCACGAGGATCTCCTGGGCGTACCACACGATAAGGATAAAGACTATAAATCATGCTTTCAGGATTAGTTGTGCTGCCAGACCACTTTTCATGGGCAACTCTCCATCTTTTATAATCCCAGACTACATGGTCTTCGAAAGCTAGCTCTACTCTTCGCTCATGCATGATATCCTCCATAGTCAGGCTGCTGAGGCTATTCGCACCAAATCCAGCTCTTTCTCTTAGGGTATTGATATAGCCTAAAGCTTCCCCTGTTTGACCTAGTTCTAGCGCAGCTTCTGCGGCATTTAGGTAAATTTCTCCTAATCGGAATCTTACCCACCAAACTTCACTTCGAATACCTCTTGTACTTGCACCAACGGCATTATCCACATATTTTCTAAGGTAGAAACCAGTATTAGATACTTCTTGAATAGATCTATGTGGGCCACCTGCCGCTACTAGAGTTCCGCCATCAATATATTCTGTGGCTAATCCATCAGATTCAATTCTGTCATAACTATTTCCATTCCAAACCATTACGCCAGCTTGCATGAAGATTTCTTGACCTCTAAAAGTGGCACCAGGATAGATGATTGTTCCGTATAAGCGGGCATCTTTACCTTCGAAAATATCACTTACCTCATCATAGTAAATATAGTCTGAATCATCTGGAGTACGGATTTTTAGTTCTCCTGAGCTTCCATCTAAGTATTCGTAATCTTCTACTAAATTAAGACTAGGAGTAATAGCTGAGGAACCTAAGTTATCTTCACGAGCAGATCTAGCCACATTGTCGTAGGTAAATCCATGGCGCTTATCAGCTGAAAGAAGAAAATCCTGTGCCCAAATTACTTCAGGGTTTCCATTTTTGTTGATGACAGCTTCATAGAAGTTCTCACCTAAATCTGGATTAGATTTATATAGACTATATCCACCTTCTTCAAGAATAGTTTTGGATGCCGACAGTGATTTAGTGTAATACCCCTGAGCACGCGAGCCATCTATGCCTACCTCATTTCCAGGTAACTGAATAGGAGCACTCATAGCGGAGTTATACTTTGCCAAAGAACCAGCATAAAGTGCTGATCTGCTGATCACAGCCAGGGCAGTAAACCTATTTGCACGGGTATTGCTCCCATTGTTACCAATCGTAGGTATGATCTCCTCCATTTCACTGATGATGAAATCATATACTTCAGCTTCTGTATTCCTTGGGTTTTGCAGGTAACTTGGATCTCCACTGAAGTCATAGATTAATTCTTCTGTGATGATAGGTATTCCGCCCATACGTTTTACATGCTCAAAATAAACGTAGGCTCGGATAAATCGAAGCTCACTTAGGAATTGAGTTTTTTGATTGTCTGGCAGGGTAGATATGGTGTTTAACTTGTTAATTGAGAGGTTTATATCTCTAATCAAGCCGTAATCCCATATTTGCCAGCGATTAAAACCATATGAACCGATGTTATTTAGTCCATCGTTTCCTGAATAACCTGACCACATCGCTTCGTCATAGGCTGCAAAATCTGCCCAACCACCAGTTAGACTAGTGTGAGAAGGGAGTCTATCATAATAATTTGAAAGGACTCCAGTTACCAATTTGGTATCATTCCAAACTTGATTATCAAGTAGAATATTTGGTGGCTCAAGCTCCAGGTAATCTGGATCACAAGAAGTTGTGACAGCACCTATAAGTGCTAATCCTATTATATAAATATTGAATTTTTTCATAAGTCTTGGGTTTACAGGGTTATGCTAAATCCAAAGTTGAACAAACGTTGTTGTGGATAAACGAGTCCGTTAGCTGCTCCGATCTCTGGATCAATTCCAAACTCCTTCACATTGTCAAAAGAGAAAAGGTTAGTACCATTGGCGTAGATACGAAGAGCAGTTATTCCGATTTTATCCAAAGTAGCAGGAGATAAGCGGTATCCTACTTCTAGGTTTCTAAGTCTCATGTACTTCACATTGGTCAACCAGAATGTGTTTTTTCTATTGTACAAGTGATCTGCTCCAAATCTTCTGATAGCAGGGTAGTGACCTGGAATCCACTCGCTGTCTGCGTTGTATAAATCTTCTCTGTGCCATCTGTCTTCAAACATAAAGTCTGGAGAAGTACCATTATTTTGGAATGGATATCTAAGCTCCCAGTTTCTGTTGAATGTCTGCATAGAAGCACCAGCAAAACCAAGAAAGACATCAAAACCTTTATAGTTCATCGAAGCATTAATACCGAAACTCGCATATGGATTGGCTCCTTCCGAATATCCAATAGGTCGCTCATCCATGCCATTTATCAAACCATCTCCGTTCACATCTTTGTAGATGAAATCACCTGGGAGCAGGTTTCTATTTCCTTGCCCATCAATATTGACAGGGTGGTTGTTGATTTGTTCCTGACTTTCAAATCTGCCTTCTACCTCATAGCCCCAGTTGATATTTGCCCATCTTCCTTCTTGGTCATTTCTGTACTCATTCCAAGAATTACCAAATCTAGGCTTGTAGCGATCTATAGTTTTCAATCTCGAGATAGTTGCGTTAGCACTAACGCTGAAATTCAATTCGCCAACTTTGCTTGCATAGGTAATAATACCCTCTACGCCTCTATGGGCATCTGATTCTAGGTTTTCAGGCGGTAAACCATAACCTACTTCTGCAGGAAGAAGCACATCGTATCGTCCAGCAGGAAGGCCTGTTCTTCTTCTTTCGAAGATATCTGCCTGTAAAAACAACTTATTATCAAAGAAATAAGAATCCAATCCAAAGTTTATGTTGGTATTGACAATCCAGGAAAGATTGGTAACTGGAATTCCTCTAGGATCAACTCCGGGCACGAATGAACCATTCAAAATTGCGCTTCCGCCCGCAGTCGGGATAAAATTATATCCAGAATAATAGCTGAATGGGTCTACAATGAATCCGCCAGTACGATCACTTCCTGTTTGTCCCCAGGATGCACGCAGTTTCAATCCACTTAGGAATTTGCCCTTTACATTTTCCATGAATGACTCATTTGATACTTGCCATCCTGCAGATACTCCAGGGAAGAAACCATAGCGATTTTCTTCGTCAAATAGGAAGGTTCCATCATATCTACCAAAAACCTCTAATAGGTATTTCTCTTTGTAGTTATAATTTATTTTGGCTAGATATCCTTCTCTGGCTTCCTGGTAGATCTGATCAATTAATAGATCCTGATCCGCGAAAGACATGAGAGGTATGTAATTGTTTGGTGGCACGGTATGCACTACCATGTAGTGAGAATCTTGACTCCAACGCTCATATACACCAATTGCTGAAAGGAAGTGATCTCCAAATTTTTTGCTGTAATTAGCTTGAAGCTGAGCTACTTTATCAATCGTATTACGCTTTCTTCTTTCCCTCCAAGGGTTTTGATTTCCCCATTCCGGTCGAGTTTCATAGATTCCAGTATCCTCATTGTAGATATAACCATCATAGGTATATTCGAATCCATCAAAATCAAAATTATTGAAACTATAAGAGTATGTAGCTTTTAAGGATAACCCGAAGTCAAATTCATATTGCGCGAAGAAGTTAGCCTTAATTGCTCTATTGATTTCATCAACGTAGCCTGTAACTTCGTTCGTGTAGGTTGCAGGGTTCACATTGATATTGTGAACATCTCCATTTACATAATTTGGATTATCATTCGCATATGGTCTTTCAGTTGGCCACATGGTGAAAATACTCAAGAATGGATTGAAATAATCATCTAGTCCAGGTACACCTACCTGCTCTCTATTTTCCAGACGACCACTAAGTTGAGTACCTACAGTAAATCCATCTGCCAGTGTCATATCAATATTCGACTGAAAGTTAGTTCTCTGGAATAAGTAATCATCAATAAGTGCGTCTTGTCCCAAATGAGAAAGAGAGAAGAAATACTTCGTGTTTTCAGATCCTCCGGTAGCACTTGCATTGATTGAGGATTGCGGGACGTTTGGCTTCATGATGAAATCATAGTAGTCAAAGCTTTGAAATCCCCGCTCAGTTCCTTGTTCCCATTTTGCCAAATCCTCAGGACTGATGGTTGGTGTTCCTCCCAAGTTTACTTCTGATTCGGCATTTGCGCGAACGTGCTGAAAAGCATTGGCTGGCTGAGGATATCTGGTAAAGTTTTGTAGTCCATAATATCCTGATAATGAGATTTCAGGTTTTCTATTTTGGCTACCTCTTTTGGTAGTAACTAGCACCACACCGTTGGAAGCTCTCATACCATAAATTGCAGCTGATGCATCTTTCAATACAGAGATAGTCTCAATATCAGATTGTCCTAGGTTATTAAATTGCGCTGCATCTGAGGGAATCCCGTCAATTACGTATAAGGGAGCACCCATATTTCTAATTTGAATGGATGTACTAGCTCCTGGACGCGCATCTGTCTGCCTTGCAGTCACACCTTGCATTTTACCTACTAAAGCACCAGAAGTAGTGATAGCTGGAGTTCGTAAAAGATCTTCTGCTTTTACTTCACTGACAGCTCCTGTAATAGTGCCTCGCTTCTGAACACCATATCCTACAACCAAAACCTCTTCGAGATCGGCAAGATTTTCTGTAAGTGTTACATTAATTGTGGATTGATTACCTACCTGGATTTCTTGTGAATTAAATCCAATGAAGGTGAATACCAAAGTACTTTCAGAGTCTGGCACCGAGAGGGAATACCTTCCGTCCAAATCTGTTGCTACACCTGTAGTCGTGCCTTTCACCATTACAGTGACACCAGGTAGTGGGAAACCTTTAGCATCATATACAGTGCCGCTGACATCTATAGCCATATCATCCATAGTAATAGTTGCTGACTCTAACTTATTAGCAATACTCTCGGTGATACTTATAAAACTTGACAACAACAACATACAGATAAAAAAGGCACTCTTTTGTAAAGAATTACATTTCATATTATTATGTGTTAGATTGAAATAAACATTATTTTAAAATCAATATTATTCTACCCTGCCTAATTTTAGGCAAGTACCATTAGCACGAAATTCAAAATCATTGAAGAAAAATTCTGAAAAAACTACTCTTCTACATTAGATTATGAAATCGAATTAATCTGCTGATATCCAGATTATTAAAATTTTTTAGGGAACTCTTGTGAGTTTTGTGGAGAGCTTCTCAGAGAAAGCCATGTGTGCAGGTAAATACAGCCTGCATGAAGTGTTTTGACATTGGTTTTTGGGTTTAGTTAGACAAATAATTAAAACAAAATATGTCCAATTTATTCTTCGACGAATCTTCCTGCTGAAGTGAAGTCGAAGGTAAATTTTCATTTTGCGACTTGGCCTGGTTGGTTTTCAAATTTGGCTAGACCAGATCTTTTTTTATTTTACTATTTACTCGATACTAATTTCTCGATATAGATTTTAAAAAACCAACTGTATAAAACCTTTTATTTACTGTTTTATGACCAAAAATTAAATTATTAAAGTATGTTTTGGCTAGAGTATTTTCTAAAAATATTTTTTGGAACATCTCATAATAGATATGAAATCAAGTCAGTTTAGCAGGAAAAAATCATACAAGTATTCTCAGGTAATTGTACTATATGCAAATACCATTGGATCTGTATCAGGAATTCAAGAGGATAGCAGGCACAACATCAAGACCTTGTCCCTAACTACTTGATTTTTATGGATTATTTCAATTGAATGTAATTATTTTATAAATTTCATACTAATAATTCCTCCCTAAATAGCATTATTTTTATATCCTTTTACAGGGAAAATTATAGCAAATTAAACCACAAGTAAATTAGCTTAAAGTAGAAGTTATCGATATACTCATAAAAGATAATTTAAGCAAATTACTTTTTGTGAAGAGTATTAATAAGCATGTTAACCTTAGGTTTCAAAATTTAATAGTAGGCCAACCTTCTTCATCCCAGTCAATTTCTTTGATAACCAGCTTGGACCGTCCGTTATCTTCCTTGTCATATCCATGGGCTACAAATAGTGTTTTGCCATCGTAATCATATACCGAGCAATGTCCAATACCTGCATATTTATCGGTCTCACCTGCGATTAGCTCTCCACCACCTGCATACATAGGTTTATCCGCCTTGTCTAAATAAGGTCCACGGATATCCTTTGACCTACCAACTATTGTTTTATAAGTGCTATTCAAGCCTTTGCAACAATAATCTATAGAGGCAAAAAGATAAAAATATTCCTCTCTTTGGTAGATATAAGGGGCTTCAATTGCACCATTTCCAGCATTATCGTCTGCCCTTCCAAAGGTGCGCTCTTGTTGAGCAATTCCGTACCACTCTTGTGGTTCTGCCACTGATTTCATATCTGGCCCAAGTTTAACCAACTTCAAACCTCCCCAAAATGAACCGAAGGACAACCAGCCTGTAGTTGTACCTGTTTCCTCTTCGACAAAAATCACATTTGCGTCAATCGCATTCCAATAGTCTCTTCCTGGAACTGATTGTAAGATCATACCCTGATCCTCCCATTTATAATCAGAGCTTGTTTGATCCAGCGTCTTGTTTGTCATGACGCCAATCGCAGAGGTGTTTTTCCCAAAGGCAGAAGGTGAATAATAGAGGTAATAAAGGCCATTGTAAAATTGAATATCTGGAGCCCAGAAACCACCTCTATAACCTGGAACAATATCATTAGTCACCCATTCCAGATTTCTAGGAAGTGGTTCTATTCTGGTCCAATTTTCTAAATCACTACTCTTTGCCACTCCACCGTGAGTCATAAAAAGGTAGTATAAACTATCCTGCTTCATCATCACCGGATCGTGAACAATTAATCCTTTGCTATCATCTTGAACACGTTGGGCCATAAGTCCTGTGGCAAAAAGCAGGTAGGCAATAAAAAAAGCAGCTGTATAATGAGCTAGTTTAAATTTTGTTTGATTAGGATTAGTCATTTGGGTAAGATTTTTATGTAGCATAAACAGAGGAAATAATAATTTTAACCATCTGAATATTTATATGTCAACGAAATGGAAATGTAGTTTTCAAAGTCAATACTCAGAGATGAACTGAACCAAAACTTATTTATGATACTGAATAAATCAGAAGTGCTTTGGTGTTTTGCGGTTACAGATTCTTCTTGAATTTCTAGGTTTATGGCTTCAGGTGTTTGCCAAAAAACTTTTCGATTGCGGGATCGGTCACTTCGAGTTGGCTTGAATATGCCACATCATGACCACCACTTACCTCTATATATTCTATTTCGGCACCTGCATTCTTCATCTTCGTTACAAAATCACGCGTGAGGACTGGCTTTACCACCGGATCTTCTGTTCCTTGAATTAGAAGCATTGGAGGATGGTCTGCGGAAATATATCCTATTGGCCACCAAATTGGCTTGGACATTGGAGTCTCACGACCCAACTCAGTAGGAGGAGACCCTGCAGCGACTGCATTTACATGGCTGGAATATTCTTGATAACTTCCATCACCTTCTAGTTCCTCTACTTCTGAAGTCATGCCAAGCATCAAAGCTAAATGTGCCCCAGCTGAGTGACCATAGGTTCCAATTCTTTCAGGATCTACATGTAACTCCTCGGCATGTGCGCGTAGCCAACGAACCGCATTTTTAACATCTTCTATACAAGCAGGAAAGCCAGCTTCACCTGTTAATCTGTATTCAACATTGATCGTTACATATCCTTTCTCTGCGTAATCAACCATCATTTTTTGATATACATCCACAGACTTAGAGCCCATGGACCATCCACCTCCATGCACTATCACAAGAGCTGGGCGTAAGGCGGATCCTTGATCATTTGGTGTAGCCAAGTCCAGCTTCCATGCATTACTCTCTCCCTCACGATAAACAATATCTCTTTTAATAGATATAGCCTCATACTCAGAAGTTAGATTAGAATCATTTTTAGGGCCTTGGGCTATTGAAATAATAGAAAATAATAGCAGCAAGAGTAGAGTCAGTTCCAGTCTTTTTTTAAACATGATTATTTTAGGGTTTATGTTAATTCTGGGTTTACAATACGTAGGATATAACCTTACAATACATATTTTGAGATAAAATATGCAAAGTTGTTTACTTCCTAACAGTACTATAGTGGGATTTTTTTGGCTGTAACTTTCACCCTCTATTAAAATAAATAGAGTGCACGGAAAGAAATTAATACAACTAATGGAAAAAGGGGTAGTAGAACTTTCTACTACCTCTTGATATACTTGAACCCAATCTCAAACTATTTAAAATTTACTTTTAAGATAGCCTGTTTACTTAATGATTTTTTGGCCAGATTGGCCATTTTTCAGCTTTTATTACAGTTTCTATTAATTACTAGTTGGGATAAAAAAAATTAGATTTCCAAACTGAATTAATAAAGACTCTTGTTCTAAATTACTTATACTTTTTGCGGTGTTTCAAATTACTTTTTCCCATAAAGTGAGAAGAAGATAAACTTGATTTACCTGCATTTATCTAGCAAAATTCAGGAATCAAACTTTTAGAACTCTTTAAAACTATATCAGCTTCAAGTCGCTATAGTCTGGACTTAAAATTGAAAAGTTTTCCTTTTCAATTGATTAAATTCCTTCAATTTTTGATTCAATGCAATTGGAATAATCATATTCAAATCAAATCAAACTTTGGTGTTCAGAAGTAAGATTGCTTTTCTCAAATTCTCTACTTTCAAAGCCTGCTCATTAAATACTTCACTAATTTCTTTTTTTAATTAATGAATTTCTTCCTGTTTTGATTTAAAAAGTGACTGAATTATGCTTATTTATATTATTCTAGCCCTTGAATTGTATAGTAAATCAGACACTAATCGTGAAAATGACCTAAAAAGAATTTGAAATTGCTTTGAATACGTTTTTTTTAATCAGAGAAATTGAGGGGTAAAGGCTTGATTTTTTAGCAGCATTTTCAGGAGTAAGACCAGGTGAATTTCTTATTGTAAAGTAGAGAGATACCCCAGATGAAGGCGACATTAAGCGTCATCAAAATTGAGGTTCGGCTTGAAGAACTCAATCAAATCTTAAGATTGATGGTTTAATCTAGTCAGTTCTTGTTGGTACATTTTTTTTGAAAATTCAATACACCTGTACCTTTTTGTATTAATAAATTATCCCTTTAGACAGAGATTAAAAATTATAACCCTGCTTTCAGAGGGCTAAACTGAATGGCTAGTATAGCTTGAGCAGTGGAGCTGATAAAAATGTAAGTTGTATGACTTTATGCCATTTTATTTGACTGAGGAGAAAACTTGTGAGTAAGGTTCCTTTGTGGCGTTAAGTTTAGCGCATGATGGGTTGCTGCCTTTTCAATGCCTATTAACCAAATAATTATACTGAAATCAGTTTAAAATGATAATTAGACTCTTCTTTTTTGTTCCAAGTGATCTCTCGGCTTAAATGATAAAATGCTTCCAGTAGAGTTGCATTTTTCATTTTACCTGCATCTATGGCTTTAAAGCCTATTAACTCGATTAATCTTTTTATCCGAATTTTTTCAAAGTTTGAATCTCCGCAAAAGTAGGTTTCCTTCACTATTCCCAGCACATCGGAATTTGGATAATCAAGTCCAAGGTTATTGAAAGCTTTGAAAATTATAGCTTTTGGAGCTGACCTGCGAATCAACTGTGTATTTCCAGTGCTTAGCTTTTTATCATAATCGCCGTTGGTACAATCGATTATAATCTTGTCTTCCAGATCCACTTCTTTTAGTTCCTGGCAAACTTGTGCTAAATGCTCATTTTCACAGCAAATCAAAACTATCTCCGATTGTATGATAGCAGATTGGTAAGGGCAAAGTCTATCATAGAAACGGTTGAGAACCTTCCATTCGGCTTCATCAATATTAAAATCTGTGCGGACACCAAATACAACAGAAAGTCCTGCATCTATGTATTTTTTGCCTAGGGATTTGGCTAGGCTAGTTCCTCCAAGGATTCCTAATTTCATATAATTCTTCTTTTTAAGTTAGCGCTGGAGGATGGGTAATAAACTGTCCAAACACTGATTTGAAATGACTAGAAACTGATTGCAAACAGGCACTTGAGCATAGAAATTAATGGTAGATCAAGTGACTTTTTTAACTTCCTTTTCCTTAGCACTTTTCTAATTTATGTCTTGCGGAAAAAGAATAAAGCTTTGAAAACTAGTACAATACCGTTGAAATTCAAAAGGAAATTTTGAAATAAATGATAGGACTTCATGAAAATCATAAGTTGGGATTGAAAGTCCAAAAAAGTGAGTTTATAAATTTAAACCCTCACAAAATATTTTTCTCGAGATGGTATTATTTGGGGAATATAGCACGAATCAGGAATGTGCAGGCGATAAATGCTTTAAAACTATATGAGCCAATTCGACCTCATAATTATCTCTTTGGGCTTCAGATAATTGTAAATAATTAGTCTTGATCCTACTGCCAAATAGCAGTAAAGTTCTTGAAGATGAGGTAGAGTCTAACCTTAGAATTTTACGAAGATTCTAAAAATAATTATAGAAAAGTATTAAGAGATTTAATGGACATTAATACTTCGTATTATTGTCATTTCTTTCAATCCAATCTTTTTTTTACTTCGTCCTTCTGCCCCAAAAAAAATCGGAGCAGGCTTTGACACAAAAGACCCAATCCTGAGCTATCGGAGTCAACCTTTGGCCATTGAGTTACCTCGCAATTCCCCTCCCGCCCAAAGTCATTTTCTGCAAATAAATGCCTCTGAGGGAGGATGGAAATGAATTCTATTGATTTGTCCTTTTGGGGTTTATGGTACAGAAACCCCATAACAAAAGTGGGGGAGTTTGGTTAAAATGACATGTCTATCAAACCTATAAAACCTAAAGCAGGTCAAGAATCAGTTTGGGACTACCCACGTCCTCCAAGACTTGAATTTTGCGGGAAACATCTTCGTATTGTTTTTAATGGGGTAATCATTCTTGATACCAATCGCTCCTTTCGAATGCTGGAAACCAGCCATCCACCCACGTATTACATTCCTCTGGATGCTTTCAAAGAAGGAGTTTTGATTCCTGCTCAAGGTTCTACCTATTGTGAGTGGAAAGGCACTGCCAATTATTACTATATACAAGTAGGGGCCAAAACTGCTTCTCGGGCGGCTTGGGGCTATCTCAATCCTAATAAGGCATATCCTCAACTTCAAAAAACCATTTCCATTTATGCCCATCTTATGGATGCATGTTATGTAAATGATGAAAAAGTCCAGGCCCAAGAGGGAGATTTTTATGGTGGCTGGATCACTAGTGACATTGTAGGACCATTCAAAGGAGTGGCAGGAACTTGGGGATGGTAAATTGCTTTTAGGGATTCGAGAAAGGGGATTAGAGATTAAAAAAGTGGTTCTACCCTGAATTTAATGGAAAAGCAAGTTGGGTTTTAAACTAATTTCTCTAGTAGAGAGTATAGGTTCGGATTATCATTGCGGCTTTTTTCTTTAGGAGACTTAACATTTTTCTAACACATTACCCCTTTCTCTATAGGTTTTCTTTGTCACTTTTTGGCGGCCAAAAAGTAACCCCGCACACAGGCGGGCAGGCAAAAAGCCCTGAGCCTCGGTCTTTTCTTTCCGCTGTGTGGTGTAGTGCTACTTTATGCTGAGCAAACAGCGGAATTTTGTACTGCATTTCACACCTAAAAATGACTCCCTGCCCAAACCTGGCCCAAGTCTAAAAATGCCTAAAGGGCATTTTCTTTACGACTTGTCCTCTCGTACCTCGGGAGCTGAGTCATTTTCTTCACGGTGTTCAATTCAGTACAAAACCGAAAATCCCGAAAGGCTCACCCATCCGGATGCTAGCCTCCGGAAACCATCTTCACCAGGTATTCAATTATCGATTCCATTAAATTCGTGGTAGTACCAAAAAAGTTATGGATTAGAACGCCATTGCGAGGATAAATTAAGGACCGAAGGGAATTGATTTCGACGTGGCAATCTAGGCTATAGCTCCCGAATCAAACTTTACGATGTAGAAAAGTAACTTTTCATTTGTGGCAATATTTCGCAAATGCATGATTGCGAAGTACACAAAAAAGCCTCCAAAATCTATCTTATGTACATTTTAGAGGCGGTTTTATTTATATCCGAGCTGACTTTTCCCTTTAGCTTAGTCCATGTTTTTCTTTTCTATTACCCAGCCTGCTGATTTCGCTAATGCTGGAGAGTCGCCAGTGAAAAGCTTTCCCGCTTCCTCATCTCCTTTCAACTGCCAGAGATACCAATTTAGTGCTACCCGGGCAAATTCTCCACCATGTGGCTGTGCATAGGTGCCCCCATGTCCTACATCCAGATTTCCAACAAAAACAGGAATATGATTGATGCGGCTAAAATCGTCCATTCCATTTCCATAAGCGATGTCTGATTCTCCACCCAGTAAATAGAGTGTAGGAACTTTGATTCTTTGTAACTGTTCCTTGCCGACCTGTGGCATTCCAGACATTCCACCTCCAGGATTCCCCAATACACCGCTATTAAATACGCCAACCGTGGTGATTCTAGGATCATCGGCAACCTCTATAGTTTGCAAACCTCCGCAGGACATACCGCTCACTGCAATGTTCTTGATATCGATTTTTTGATAATAGGGGTTGTTTGGATCATTATTTTGTGCAATAGCCCAGTCTATGGCATCCAGTAGTTTTTGTGATTTGGAACGGGTATCAGTCTGTTTGGGCATAGTACCGATTGCGACAACCAGAAAACCATGAGAAGCTATTTCATTCAGAAAATTGATATGCTCCCAGGGAGAATCAAAACAGGCACCATTGCCCCATGCGATCAATGGAAGCTTTTGTGCTCCGCCAAATGACTCAATATCTTGAGGTCTAAAGATGGTATGTGTGGGCAAACTGCTCTCCGAAGTCATGACAGCTGGATACGTACCTGTGCCACCATTTTCAATAATTTCGCTTAGGGTGCTTTTTTGAAAAACAAGATGTTCTGAAAAGAAAGGCAAGGCTTTGGTTTCAATGCGTTCCGCGATGCGGTTCAAATGGTCACCTTCGTAGCTTTCATACATGTGCTCGATCTGGTAAGAATCCAGTACCTCATGCAGTTTTTTGGTAGCAGCGCTGATTCCTCTATCTTTTGTTCCGGCATCCATTCCTATGGCTTTTAGCCTTTTCAGGTTTGGGATATACTGATCAATTGTGGTGAGCGTTCGGCTTGCGATGATCTTATTGATAATATCCTGACGCGGCGAGCCATCCTTTGCAGGTAGGTCCAAATAGAAGGGAGGATTTTGGGGATTTGGTGCAAAAGCAGCAGAAGTAGCAAGGGCTGCAATTTCTCCAAAGGATGCATCATCAAGTTGTTCCGAAGTGAAGTTTTCCAATTTTGAGATCATCTCAGGATTGGTCGAAGGTCCGCCGTCCATACAGCAGGGACTCAGCGCATAGATGGCTGCATAGACATCAGGATATTTCATGCCCAAACGCATGGTGCCATAGCCGCCCATAGAATGTCCGGCAAGTCCTCTGCTTGCTTTATTGGCTAGGGTTCGGTACTTGGAATCTATGTAGGTCACCAGCTCTTGGGTGACAAAGGTTTCCCAGTCGCCTATCGTAGCCGAACTGGCATACATGCTTCCTTTAAAGGTATTATAAGCATTGGGCATCACAACAATCATCTCTTTAGAACCTCCACCGGAGAGAGACTTTTCGATCACATCTTGAAGATTGATCCAATGATCCTCCCATCCAAACCACTGGGAATCCGTGTCGGTAAACCCATGAAGCATGTAGAGGACAGGGAAGTTTCTGTTAGAATCAGTTTGATAAGAAGGAGGGAGATAGACCGTCACATCCCGATCTGGAGGATCACCGATTAGATTGCCCTCCAGTGCGCGGCTATGTACTTTGACTCGTTCTTTGGTTCCTTGTTGGGCTTGAGAGACAGTCAAGCCTAGGCATAGGAGTAGGGGAATAAGAAAAGTTTTTTGCATAGGTTATTAGGTTTAGGTTGTTGCTAAAAATAGGTCAAAATGAGTAGTTGTCCAACTAGACTAGGTAAAGCTTTTGGGGTTATTGGCTTGTTCTGCTATGCGAAAAAAGGGGGGGGTAGTTGAATTTAAAATGCTATGATAGGTGGTTCGACATTACAAATGTCGAATAGCGGTCAAATGTCGAACACCGGAGCTTAATATTAATGGAAAATCCGCAGCTGGGTAGGTTGCTGATTATAATAAAATATTAAAATGATTGATTGAAGTAGAGTAAATAGGTGGCGGTTACTTCCCGATGCAGAAAGTGTAGCTATTTATTTATCAGTATGTTAACGTTATTTCGGTACAAATACGGTACAAAAAATCCTTTTGACTTCATTTTATAGGCTTATTTCAATTTTAAATTGAATTTTTAGAAGTATTGTTTTTTGCTTCGATTTCAGGAATAGGGTAGTGTATGTTCTCGTTCGTGGGGATCAAGTTAACCCATAGCGATTTGGTATGGAAATCATGGATTTAGTAAGTAAAGTAGTTCTAAGTAAATCTTTGCTTCCTAATCATTCTGATTATTCTCACTCTATCTTTTTATTTGCTGAGTTGCAGTTTAAAATCCGTATACCTCAAAATCCATGATTTAAGTAATCCTTTTTTATTAATTGATAAATCTCTGCAGAATTTGTGGTCATCAAATATTATTAAGAGATGCACGAATGCGGGTTTTCGGACTTTTTCACCTTTTTTTTGGATCTCTAGAAAGGTTTTGCATGGTAATTTCAACTTAATTTAGTTGAAGGGCCTACCCATTTTATCGAATCAATCCAGAAATTATAATGACTATGAATTTTAGTAGACTAGGGACAATCATTTTGTTTTTTATGCTTGTTGCATTTCAATCCATTGCTCAGTCAAATCATGTAGTACGAGATGAAAATGGAAGGCATGTAATTCCAAGAGGTTTTGTAGTAAATACAAATGACGGTGCTGGAGAGCTTTTTTATACTTCAGATGACTATTTGAGAATGGTAAGAATGGGAGCCAATTACCAAGTGATCAGGTTGGAGTTGGGTAAACTCAGCAGTTTTCAGGGTAGCCAGTTGAAACCAGAATATTTGCTTAAGCTGGATAGCTTGGTTGAATTGGGAAAAGACCATGGTGTCAAGACCGTTTTCAAAATGACTGTTTATAGCGTAAAAGGTTTCAGTTGGGAAGATTTTTACCTGAATAAAAATGGTGCACAGGAAACGTATGTAGAGGCTTGGAAAAACATATGGAATCGATACAAAAATGATATTGCTGTAAAGGGTTATGACCTAGTCAACGAACCCAGAAAGCATGACATGGATATCTCCTATACTGAATTAACCAATAAATATCTAGTTCCTATTTATCAGAAGATTATAGATGAGTATCTAAAGATTGATCAGGGTAAATTGATGTATTGTCAGGCGATTTTTATGAATAAAGGCGATGCGATAAATCACAATCAATACGCAGAGATTACCCAGTCAATTGATCGAGAAAATGTGGTATTTACCCCACATATTTACCAAAATAAAAAACAATGGATTAGGCCTACTATGCTACGGTTTGTAAAGGAAGCAGAACTTCAGAACGGGCCAATGTTAGTGGGAGAGTGGGGGTATCCTACGCTCAAAACCACGGATACCTCAATCTCTGATCAATTAGACTATATAGACTATTACATGCATACTGCCCATCTATTTGACAGTCTTGGAGTCGGGACTATCAAAGCTTGGTTTTCAGGTAACCGGGTGATGCAGAATTTTCTCCCCGGTGGACCGTCAACTTGGGCGATTTTTAGTGATTCAACCGGAGTAGGTACCGTAGAAAGAAAATACATTACTGATATTATAGCAAGACCTTATCCACAGGCAATTGCGGGTGATATCCATACATTTAATTATGATTTTTCCACTCGAATATTAAAAGTGTCTTTGTTAACAGCTAGTAATAAAGGTGCATCTAAGTTCTTTATTGGAGCGAATAGACATTATCCAGATGGATTTACTGTTCGAATAGGAGAGGAATTGCTTTTAATTCACAATCCGATAAAAAAGGCAGGGCTGGAGATGCTAAAGAATACTGGTGAATGGGAAATGGATAACTTCATTTGGGACGAGATCAGGCAGGAATTAGTCATTTTGAAGTGGCCAAACGATCAACAGGAATTAACCCTTAAAATAGAGCCAGGAATTACTGGAAAGAGTATGTAATTTTTAAATAGCAAATTTCCTTACTAACGTCTAATGAATTAAATGTTAGTGAAATAGCTCAATAAAGACCCAAGACTATGTACATAAAAATAAACAGGATAGTATTTAGTGTTTCCTTTTACCTTTTGATTTTTGGTTTTGCGTTAGGCCAAGAATCAGCTCATAAAATATATCAAGAGGAGGATGGAATTTTCAAAGTTGAGGCAGAGGATTTTTTCACCCAAAGAAAAACTGATACAAGAAAGTGGGTGATACATCAAGATCAGACTAACTCGGAAGGATTAGCTGGTGCTGATGGGTATCATGCAGAAACCGCCAGTAATAATTCTTACATAGAAGTATTACCCGACACTAGAATTACGCATGAAGATGAATTGATAAGAGGAGAAAATTTCTCAGAAAAAGCCGGCGAAATGGCGGTTGTTCACTATCAGGTAAATTTTACTAAACCAGGGAGGTATTATGTTTGGGTGAGCGCTTATTCAACAGGAAGTGAAGACAATGGTGTACATGTTGGCATAGATGATACTTGGCCTGAGAGCGGACAGAGGATGCAATGGTGTGAAGGTAAAAATGCCTGGACGTGGGGGAATAGCCAACGAACGAAAGAAGAACACTGTGGCGTACCTCATCAGATTTTCTTGGATGTAGAAAATGCAGGTGTTCATACTATACAGTTTAGCATGCGGGAGGATGGTTTTGAATTTGATCAATTTCTTTTGACTCAGGACATCAATTATGTGCCTAAGCCTTTTGAAAATGGAGAAATCATAGCTCCCCCAGCAGGGAGGATTGCAATCGTTGCTGATGGAAATTCTCCTGATCCCGACGACCTGGGAGGGACAGCGGTTTCTTTAGCCTTGCTTCGAGCAGCCGGAATAACCGACCGATTGGTGCATTATTCTCATAGTTGCGATTTAGTTAGAGGAAACAGAATATCAGAAAGGGCTGAAAAGGAACGGCACCTTATGATGCAGATGGCTTGTGATGTGACAGCCCGGCGATGGGGAGGATATGATTCTTTGATTTTTTATGATGCACTTTGGCAGAAGGAAGAGACTGTCAGGGATCTTGCCCATGCCATTAATCAATCCACTGCTGATGACCCATTGTGGATTGTGGAAGCAGGGGAGCCTGATATCATTGGTATGGCCTTGGCTGAATCCGATCAGCAAAAACACCAATTTGTAAAAGTGATTACACATCACCCTGCAAATGATGATGCCGGTGATTATTATACCTGGAAGCAAATCCTTGACTTTGGTGTTGAGGAAGTGCGAATTCCTGATCAAAACACACATCTTAAAGTGGATTTAGAAAAATGGGATTGGGCTAAGAACCATCCTGATTCCAGGGTTCAGTGGTTATGGATCTTGGGCAAAATGGCAGAGGTGGACGATGTGGTCAAGTTTCAAAAAGGGAAGTGGGATTGCTCGGATGCAGGTATGGTTCTTTACTGGATTACTGGAGCCACTTCAGGTGGATTAGAGTCAGGGAAAGTGGATGATGTCAAAAAAATACTGTTGGACTACATTTTTTCAAATCCAATTCCAAATTGAGTTAAATAAAATGTCTTTAGTCATTAGTATTCAGTGTTGTAAATAATTTTTTGAACTGATTTTTTCAATTAATAATTTTCCATTTTTGGACAAAATCACCCTGTTTTTAGACTTTTAGAAGTGGATTTTGAGTGTTATTTGATGTCTCTATAACAATAAAACTCAACAGTAAATTTTACCAAAAATGCGGGTAATACGATGTGTTAATTTCCTGGTTGGCACGCTCATCATCGGAGCAGTCATTACAGGTTGTCAATCCAATGCCATGGTCAATAAGGAAGAGGATCCTGATTCTGATTCTGATATTGATAAAAAAGTGTCCGAATTAGTAAGTCAGATGACCTTGGAAGAAAAGGTGGCAGAACTGACTCAGGATGCTCCACCGAATGAGCGATTGGGCATTCCCATGATGCAATACAGTGAGTGTCTTCATGGCCTTTGGTTGCCTGGTGCTACAGTGTATCCACAAGCGATAGCTTTGGGTTCAACATGGGATCCAGAAGCAATCAGATCAATGACTACTGCTATTGCAAAGGAAGCTAGAGCTGCTAACCTGACTCATTGTTATTCTCCAAACTTAGATGTAATAACCGGTGATCCCAGGTATGGAAGAGTAGAGGAATCCTATGGAGAAGATCCTTATTTAGTTTCAAAAATGGGAGTTGCCTTTATAGAAGGATTGCAGGGGACAGGTGAAGAGCAATTTGATGAGAATCATATCATGGCTACTGCAAAACACTTTGTAGCTTATCCGGAAAACCGTCGGGGAATTAATGGAGGGTTCAGTGATATTTCTGAGCGAAGATTATTTGAAATTCATCTTCCACCTTTTGAGGCTGCTGTAAAAGAGGCTGGTGTTGGAGCAATAATGCCCGGCCATCAAGATCTGAACGGAATTCCGTGTCATATGAATACCTGGTTGATTCAGGACTTATTGAGAGACGAATGGGGGTTTGAAGGATTTGTAGTATCGGATAACAATGATGTTTCCAGACTTCACCACATGCATTACATAGCCAAATCCAGAAAAGAAGCTGCCGTTCTAGGATTACAAACAGGTGTAGATATGGATTTGGTGATTGGGAAAAACCCAGCCGATGCGGCTTACATCATGAATGTATTGAAAGATACACTGAACAGTAATCCTGATTTGGTCAAACATGTAGATGCAAGTGTATCTCGAATTCTTAAGATGAAATATAAACTTGGCCTGTTTGATCAAGAGAACACCGATGAGGTGAAGACTGTAGTCAGTACGCCTGAGAGTCAGGAACTAGCACTTGATATTGCGAAAAAAGCGGTAGTGCTTCTTAAAAATGAAAACTCTTTGTTGCCACTTAACAAAGATAAAATTAAGTCTATTGCAGTGATTGGCCCAAATGCGCATGAGGAAGTGCCTGAAGGTAAAAAGTATACGTTGATGGGAGGCTATTCTGGAATTCCGCCCTATTATACCTCCATTTTGGAAGGGATAAAACAAAAAGTTGGAGATCAAATTCAGGTCAATTATGCCGAGGGTGCACAACTAAATAGTGATTCGAAGGCTGGTTTTCAGGAAGCTATTGCAGCAGCAAATAAGTCTGATGTTGTAGTATTGGCAGTGGGCGGATCCACGCTCACTTGTGGAGAAGGAACTGATAGAGACGACTTGGATCTTTTTGGTGTTCAGAATGAATTGGTTGAAGCATTAACTAAAACAGGAAAACCTATCGTGGTAATTCTGGTCAATGGTAGACCTTTGACCATTAATTACATCGCTGAAAATGTACCTGCGATCATTGAAAGTTGGTATCTGGGAATGAGAAGTGGAGATGCGCTTGCTGAGGTGCTGTTTGGGGATTACAATCCCGGAGGAAAACTTACGGTTTCTTTTCCGCGCTCAGTTGGTCAGCTTCCAGTTACCTATTTAGAAAGACCTGACTTTGTTGGATCCGGCAAAGGAGAATACAAATTCGCAGACAAAACGCCACTTTTTCCTTTCGGTTTTGGATTGAGCTATACCCAATTTAAATACTCCAATCTAAGGTTAGCTAAAACGAAAATCCATTCCAATGGATCAACGACCGTGTCTGTAGATGTGACAAATGCTGGAAAAATTCAGGGGGATGAGGTAGTTCAAATGTATATCCGGGATGATTTTGCCTCGGTGGGTCGGTATGATAAAATGCTTAAAGGATTTGAACGGGTTTCTTTGAAACCAGGAGAAACAAAAACAATTCAATTTGAATTGAGCCCAGAGAACCTTTCTCTTTACAATCAAAAAATGGAAAAGGTCGTAGAGCCAGGTGATTTTACTATTTCAATTGGTACCTCAAGCATGGAAAAGGATTTAAATACTATAAAATTGAGCGTACTATAAAGCAACTTTTTCAGAGGGTTTAGGTTGTTTAGCTCAATAGGGAGAGGATTGGCATATCTTCTCCCTTTTTTTGCTTCTGGACTTTAGGGTAAGCAGTATGGGGCAGTACAGCAAAGTCTGCTTTTTGTAGTTATTTCACCAAGGCCTATTAAGTCTCCTTATAAAGTGGCTATGGGCTTTATTGCTTTCAGGAGTTTGAACAAGACATTGTTACATCAATATTTTACCATTTTGATGCATTTCGAACTTGGAATTTCTCTATTATTAAACTCTCGACCGGTATAAAGTCGATTAACAACCCAAATATGACTCTAGCATTATGCAATTTGAAAATGCACGGAAAATAGGATTTTTAAATACTGGCTCGCATTCTTATACTGCATTCAAACAATGGAGGATTTTGGCTCTATTCCTGTTTTCATTTTTTGTTTCCAGTAGCTGCCTTTTTGCCCAAAAACAGGATTCTTTCAATTTCTTTACGCATTTACCTACTTCAGATGGTTTTTCATTAAATCCTGTCAATAGTATTGATCAGGATAATTTAGGCATGATTTGGCTGGGAACCAGAAATGGATTGATGAAATATGATGGGCATAATTTAGTGGTGGTACGTAGGGAGGTAGGCGATGTGAGGGATTTAAGAGTTAATGATATTTACTCTATTAGTTTAGACAGTGCGGGTGTATGGATGGCAACCAAAAAAGGCTTGAGTTATTTTGATCTAAGGCTTGAGAAACCACATGATTTTCCTTTTGAAACTACCGAAAAGCTGTCGATATCTACATCTTTTGTATTTGATGTATTAAGAATTAGTGCTTCTGAAGTTTGGTTAGCTACGCGTGCGGGACTTAATGTATTGAATGAAGAAATGGACGAAATAACAGTCTATAGGCATGATATAAATGATGATAAATCGCTCAGTTCTGATATTATCACTAGTTTTTTCAAGAGCAAAAAAGGAGAAATATGGATAGGAACACAAAATGGACTTAATAAATCCTTAAGGGAAAAAGGGGGACGATTAACTTTTAAATCCTATGCTCCTAAAATCTCCAATAACCAGCAGGATGGTAATTTTGAAATCACTTCGATCAAGGAAGATTTAATAGGCAACTTATGGATAGGTACCAAGGATGGACTCTTTTATTTTAGAACTAATGAAGAAGAATTTATACGGTATGGAAATCAGCCTGGTGAGGGCAAACTGACCAATCAAGTAATTAGTGATATCACCTTTGATCATCAAAATAGACTTTGGGTAGGTACTTATGACGGAGTGAATGTGCTGGATAATAATCATAAACTTTTAGCGAAGATTAGGCATGATTCACGAAACCCAAATAGTTTAAATGGAAAAGATGTAAAAGCATTGTTTACCGATCGAGATGGAGGAATTTGGATATCCACCTATTTTGGTGGGATCAACTACTGGAGCGATAAACAGCTCAATTTTGAGAAGATACAGGAGCATTTTGGTACTCAGTTGGGGTACAATGTGGTCAGCTCTTTTATGGAAGATAAAAACTCCAACATTTATATAGGCACCGAGGGCGCAGGTATAAATGTGATGAATGCTAGAGGCGAAAATTTCCAGAAAATTGATCAGTTATCAGAAGGGAATTTTATTGGCTCTGTCAAGGATATGCTTTATGAAGATTCACATAAAGTTTGGATTGCTACCTTCAACAGGGGGCTAATTCATTACGATCTAAAAAGTAAAGCCTTTAAAGAATATAAATATGACTCAAAGTCAGAGCCTGATAAAGCCATCTCCACCAATCAATTATTAGAATTGGAAAAAGCCTTTGATGGTAAAATTTGGATAGGCACGTTGAATCGAGGGCTAAGCCTATTTGATCCTAAGGACCAATCGTTTAGGCATTTTACTTTTGACATAAATTCTCCAAGCATTCCTAATAATAATGTAAGAGTACTTACCGAAACTAAAAGCGGAGACTTATTTATTGGGACTGGAAGAGGGGTATCCGTCCTTTCCCGCAAATCCTACAATGAAAATGATTTTCAATTTCAATTATTGAAACTGGAAAACGGTGAGGAAAGCAATTTGTATGTGCACGATATTCTGGAAAGCTCTGAAGGAAATAACATCTGGGTAGCTGCTAATGATTTCGGACTTTTCTCTGTGAAAAATGACACGCTATATTCTGTGAACATACCCAAGATTACGAGTGTTTTTGCGCTTAGCGAGGATAGCAATGGAAAACTATGGCTGAGTACTGAGGAGGGTGTTGTTTCCTATGATCCGGAATCTGGCAATCACCGAATTTTTGACAGCAAGGATGGTGTTCAGCCAAATGAATTCAACAGGAGATCAAAATTGTATAGCAGTTCAGGAAGAATTCTATTTGGCGGAGCATCTGGAGTGACCTCATTTTATCCTACTCGGCTAGACGTAGAGAATGCTTCTGCTCCCAAGGTGGTGCTTACCCAATTCTATATTTCAGATCGGGAAATTAGTGTGAATGATGGGACTAGCATTTTAGATCAAGCTATGTCCTACACCAAAGAGCTTACATTGAATTATAATCAGAATATTTTTTCCATACATTTTTCCATGCCCAATTATATTAATTCGGACAAAAACACTTACCTCTATCGCTTAAAAGGCTTGGAGGATGAGTGGGTAAGAACCACTAATTCTTTTGTTTCCTATACCATTCAAAGAGGAGGGGATTATGTTTTCGAAGTGAAAGGAGTAAACAAAGATGGGATAGAAAGTTCGGAGATCACCAGCTTGGATATTACTATGAAAAGTGCTCCCTGGCTTACTGGCTGGGCTTATTTACTATATTCCTTAATTGTTTTATCGGCGCTGTTGGTGGTTATATTTTTCTTCAGGTCAAGATTAAAATTGCAGCATCAGCTAGAAATGGAGACCAGGGAATTTGAATACCAAAAAGATCTGAATCAGCAAAAGCTGCAGTTTTTCACTAATATTTCTCATGAGTTCAGAACTCCACTGACCTTGATTTCTGCACCTTTGGATAAATTGATTACTGAATATAAAGGGCCTAGTGGTGTTTTCAGACAGCTTCAGGTTATCAAAAAAAATACCGATCATCTTTTCAAGTTGATAAATGAACTGATGGATTTCCGAAAGTTGGAGAACAAACAAATGAAGCTTCAGGCTGCAGAAGGGAACGTAGTGAAGTTTGCAAAGGAAATCTATTTATCCTTTACTCAACAGGCCAAATTGTATGATCTAGATTATCAGTTCCTCACTTCCCAAGAGGAAATCAATGTCTATTTTGATCGGGATAAATTGGAAAAGGTGCTATATAACCTAATATCCAATGCATTCAAATATACTTCCACTGGAGGACAGGTAACAGTGAGAGTTTCACTTGAAGCTGAGAAAGTTCAGATACATGTGCAGGATTCAGGCATTGGTATAGCGGAAGATCATATTGATAAAGTCTTTGATAGATTCTACGAGGTCCCTTCCCACGGACAAAAATCCAAGTTCAAGAAAGGTTCAGGAATTGGTTTGGCTATCGCAAAAAATGTGATGGAATTGCATAAGGGAAATCTGAAGGTTAGCAGTGTAGAAGGGAAAGGAAGCGATTTTATGATGGAATTGAGTCTAGGGCGAGAGCATTTTTCCAATGATGAAATTATTGACTCCTTTGTCAACAGTGAAGAAATTTCCAACTATATCATGCCTCAGGCTGAAAACGAAGTAGGGTCCTTGCTAGAAAATGAAGAAAGAAATAATGTCCTTGAAGATGCACCTAAAATACTAATTGTTGAGGATAACAAAGAAATAGGTTCTTTTATACAAAGTGTACTGTGTAAAAACTATCGAACTATTCTGATAGAAAATGGTGCTTTAGGTTACCAAGAGGCGATTTCTAGTCAGCCTGATCTTATCATCAGTGATGTAATGATGCCGGTGATGGATGGGATAGAATTCTGTGAAAAAGTAAAATCTGACCTTCGTACCAGCCATGTTCCTTTTATACTTTTGACTGCTAGAACCTCCTTGGTATATAAATACGATGGGTTGGAGTCAGGTGCAGACGAATTTTTAAGTAAACCCTTTGATTTTAAAGAGCTGCTTTTGAAATGCAGAAATATCCTAAACACTCATGAGAAACTGAGAAAGAAAATAGGAGAGTCTGGAGAATTTATAGCTACAGAAGTGAGTGTTAATTCCAGAGATGAAGAAATGATGAAAAATGCTATTCAACTAATTAAGGATAATGTTTCAAACGAGTTTTTCGATATTCAATATTTGACAGAGGAGTTAGGAATCAGCAGATCTTTACTCTTCACCAAATTTAAAGCCTGGACAAACCAGACTCCTAAGGATTTTATATTAACTGTAAAAATGAAAAAAGCTGCTTCTTTAATAGAACAGCATAAGACTAATATATCTGAGGTAGGATATATAGTAGGTTTTAAGGATCCAAATTACTTTTCCAAAGCATTCAAAAAGCATTTTGGTATAAGTCCAAAAGCTTACTCCGAGCGATTTAAGGAAGAGTTAGGGTTAGATTGATTTTTATATACTTGCAATAGTTTTTTCTAAATAGAATAATGTCCTTTTGAAGAAGTGGAGTGTCCTTTCCGAAAGGTTCTATTGACCAATTTATTTCTATACGACTTTTCATCTTTTTTAATGTAGTCAGTTCTTTCTTCTTTTCACTTTTAATTAGATCTATTCTCTTTTTGTGTCTTTGGGGTATGCACTCCTCTTAGATTCTAATTTCCAAGATAGTTTTGATTCAATTTATGAAATGCCCTTTAATCATTCCTAAAGGGCATATTGGTATTGATATGTACAAAATCACCCTTTTTTTGGATTTTACTTTTTTAAATATTTTGAAGTTTAGAGTGTTCTAATCGAGTAATAGCGCCAAGGGATTACTTCGATTAGAGAATGGAACTATTCAACTGTACAAAAGCGAGTGGTGCAAAGTCAAGCATAATGAATAGGGTTACATCATCGATGTATTAGCTCATAATTCATTATGAATTGGATTGTTAATATGATGCCTATTAAAGATCTGATCAGGAATAATTGCAAGCCAAGTATTGATCTTTAGTTTAAGGGGAAAACCTGATTGAACTGTATGAATATTTAAACATTTAATTATTATATGCATGAATAAAATAAACCTTAAATAACCTTTTGCCCAATATTTTATCCCTTAAAAGGATAGCTACACTAGATGTAGTAAACTAATCATGAATGATAATTAAATAGAATTAAAATGATTCAGAAAACTTTACAAAAAATAATATTACTGTCCTTATCGATGCTTCTTAGCGGTACGTTGGTACTTGCCCAAGAGTCTATTATTATGGGCACCGTAATATCGGATGAAGATGGACTGGGACTTCCTGGTGTTACCGTTCTCGTCAAAGGATCTACAACTGGAACTGCCACAGATATAGATGGTAAGTATCAAATTAAAGCCTCACCTACTGATGTTTTGATTTTTTCATTTATAGGATATGACCAGCAAGAAATTACTGTAGGAAACCAAACTCAAGTTAATGTGACTTTGGGAGTGGACATGACACAATTAAGCGAGGTGGTAGTGATGGGCTATGGCGAGCAAAACAGAAGAGATTTGACCGGCTCAGTAGTTTCTGTAAAATCAGAAGAATTAGCGCAAACTACACCTGTTGGAGTTCTGGATGGTATGAAAGGCAGGTTGGCCGGTGTTTCCATTACCTCAAATGGTGGTCCTGGTGAGCCATCGGATATCAAAATCAGAGGAACGTCCACTTTGAATGGCGGGACTGGTCCTTTGTATGTTGTGGATGGTCAGCAACTGGATAACATTGAAAACCTGAATCCAAATGATATCGCATCCATTGAGGTGCTTAAAGATGGAGCTTCAGCTGCTATTTATGGATCCAAATCAGCCAATGGAGTTATTCTCGTAACTACCAAAAAAGGGGCAAGTGGAGCTACAAAAATAGACGCGAGTTATGTGCGTAGTTACAGCTCTTTGGCAACAAAAATCCCGGTTTCAAATACACGTCAGGCGAGAATTTATGAACTTGCCAGAGTTGGGAATAATGCTATAAATCCTGGACCTCCAGCTGATTCACTTTCAGCGATGTTTAATCAGGATTTTGATTACCAAGAATTAATTACCCGGGTAGGAGTTAGGGACCAGGTAGGACTTTCGTTGAGCGGGGGGAAAGATGATGCCAATTTTTATTGGAACACAGGCTTTTTGAACCAAGATGGAATTGTAGATAATTCCGGTTTCCAGAGAATTAATACGACTCTAAACGTCAATTTCAACGTAGCTAAAAGACTTAAAATTGGTACTCGCGTCAATGCATCTTATTTGGAGCGAAATGGTTTGAATGAAGGTTCTATTTTTGGTCAGTTGGCAACTCATTTCCCATACTTGCCAACCCAAGATGCTGATGGGACTTATGTACCCCAAACTTCCAGTCAGCAGAATGTCGTTGCAGAAACCATTTTCACGGTTAGGAGAAGTAGAGACTATGTAGGTCAAATTTTTTCATACGGAGAAATAGATATTATTCCCTCTCTAAAGTTTAAATCCACTCTTGGGGTCAACTTTGAGCTTGGGAGGAACAATGATTTTGATCCAACCGTGGTACAGCCACTTGGTAGCCCGCCTGCAGGTTCAGAGATTACTACTTTGAATTATAGTCTTCAGCAGGAAAATTATTTGAGCTATAAAAAGAGCTTTGGAGATCATAATGTAACCGCTGTTGCTGGGGTTCAGTTTCAGCAATGGCAGTACGAGTACTCTCGTTTTCGGTCGGTTAATTTTAACAACGATATCATAAGGACTTTCAACAACGTAGCGGAATTGGACGCTGCAAACACCCGGACCACAGCTACTAGTCATGCGTTGGTTTCACAGTTCGGAAGAGTTACCTATGATTATAAAGGCAAATACCTGTTTGGAGGTACAATTAGAAGAGATGGTTCTTCGCGTTTTGGCTCTGCTAATCAATATGGTGTATTTCCAGGCGTATCTGTAGGATGGAGATTGAGTGATGAATCGTTTTGGGATCCACTTTCAGGGGCAGTTTCTGAGTTCAAGTTGAGAGCAGGGATATCCCAAAATGGAAATGAGCGAATCGGAAACTTTGATAGCAGAACACTTTATTCACCTGGATTTCTCTATAACGGATTAAATGGTATTGCTATTACGCAGCTAGGAAATGAAAATTTGTCATGGGAGACTACGCAGCAATCCTATGTAGGAGCTGATTTTGGGTTTTTAGACGGAAGAATCAATGCGAGTTTCGATTACTATGAAAAATTGACCTCAGACTTGCTTTACCCTACGCCTCTTCCTGAAGAAACAGGTTTTAGCAGCATCAGTAATAACATCGGTCAAATAAAGAACAGCGGGATAGAATTTACTATCAGTGGTGATGTGATCAAAAAACCAAACTTTCAATGGTTTTCCAGCTTCAACATAGCTACCAACACCAATGAAGTAGTAGAATTAGCCGAAGAAAATGGACAGATTATTAGAGGTGACTTTATCATCAGGGAAGGAGGATCCATCGGAGACATGTGGGGATACACTGCATTGGGGGTTTTTCCTTATAATGAGTCCAACGCATTTGATGACAATGGGAATCAGTTGACTCCGATTTTTGATGAGCAAGGAGGGTTTTTGAGTTATCAGCAGAATGGTCAAGCTTATACTGGAAATGTGAATCAGCTCAAAGTACAGAATCGAGTATTGCTTGGTGGCGATGTGATGTGGAAGGATTGGAACGGTGATTTCAATATTGATCCAAATGCTGATAGAACGGTTATCGGGAATGGTTTGCCGAAGTTCTTTGGTGGACTCTATAACGAATTCATTTTTAAAGGAATAAAACTCTCGATGATGATTGACTATAACTTCGGAAATGACATCTACCGAAGCTACGATGAAACCAGAAATCAACGCTTGGTACGTACTGTGATACCTGGGCCTGATCGAGTTGAGGAAGCTTGGTATCAACCAGGTGATATAGCTAAATATCCGAGTTTAAATGCGAGTGGGAGCTCTAGAAATAGTTTAGGACCAAACTCTTACTGGGTGAGTCAAGCTGATTTCATAAAGCTAAGATCCTTGAGGTTGGATTACTCACTCCCAACCTCCATGATGGATAAAGTAAACTTCTTATCTAATGTATCCTTTTATGCTTCCGGGAATAATCTTCTTACCTGGACAAATTATGAGGGATATAATGCAGAGCTGGGATCAAGAGGAAATGCACTTCAGCCTGGTCTGGATAATCTTAGATATCCTTTGTACCGAGAGTATATACTTGGTGTAAATATCAAATTTTAAGCGTCTTAGTTTTAGAAATAAGGAACAAGTTCATTTGGAAATCGAGCATGACTGAGTCAGATAGGCATGACCAAAAGGTCATACACTGGTACGTTTATAAGTATCGCGATATTCTCTATGGCTTTTAAAAGACAAATTATAATCTTATGAAAATTATAAAAAAAACAACGATAGGACTGCTGATAGCACTTACTGTAATCGCCTCACAAGGATGTGATAGTATGCTGGAAGAGAATCCGCAAAGTGAAATTTCTGATGCACAATTTTGGCAAACTGAAGCAGATGCCCAATCTGGAGTAGCCGGAATTTACGATGCATTGCAGTCCGCTTATTCACGTAAATATTTTGTGTGGGGAGAATTGCGATCAGATAATTTTGATGCATCACCTGCTGGGGAAAATCCTGAAGCTCTTCAACTTACCACTAATAATCTTAATGATAAAAGCAGAAATTATGGTGGTTGGGCTGACATGTATAATGTGCTTTTGAGAGCTAATCTGGCTATAAATAACATTCCAACTATTACAGGAGATATTAACGGGCTTTTGGGACAGGCTCATGCTTTAAGAGCTTTTGTTTACTTCGACCTGGTTCGGACTTTCGGAGATGTCCCTTTATACCTCGATGTGATTACTGGCGTAAATGATGATATCTATAGGCCAAAGACCTCAGGAGAGGAGATTATAAATACTATTATAATCCCAGACATGATGAAGGCCGAAGAGTTGATTTTGAATCCTCATGAAAAGTCAAGGTTTTCGCTTTCAAGTGTCTACAGTTTTCAAGCAGAAGTTTACATGCATTTAAAGGAATATGCATTGGCTAAAGAGGCGCTGGATAAGTTGGAAGCATTAAATCAGTTTACACTAGTTAACACACCGGAAGATTTTCATGCCCTATTTCGCAATGAACCAGATAGATCAGGTCTTCCTTCCAATCAAATGGAAACAGGCCCGGAGCTGATTTTCTCCATCGCATTGAATATCGAGGAAGATCAGGGCGAAGGAGGAATTTACAGTTTGTTTTGGCCTGGTGTGCCTGCATTCTTTGTTTCTGAGCATCTGGAAAATAAATGGATAGAAACATTTCCTACAGATTCTATTTCGTGGCATATGAAGTATCCAGATTTTATACCACAGACAGTAGATGAAAATACAGGTCAGACGATTTATGGAGATTATCACAGGTATTTACAGATGATAGAATCTATAAAAGATATTGGCGAGCGAAGGTATGGGAAATACAATTTGACTAATTATTCTGGAAATGAGGATGATACGGATGTAGTTGTCTATCGATATGCAGGTATGCTGCTACTCAAAGCAGAGGCTGAATTGCAATTGGGGAATATGGAGGAGGCAGTAGGGTTGGTAAACCGAATAAGAGCTGCTAGAGATTTACCGGAAATTCAACTGGAGGATTATCAAACGAGCGATGAATTGCATGACGCTATATTGGACGAGCGCCAATTTGAATTGCTTGCGGAAGGTAAGAGATGGTGGGATCTGATCAGAACAGATAAAGCAGTTGAGGTATTGGGACCTATCAATGGACAAAGTTCGGATAGATTACTGTTTCCAATCTGGTTTCAGCACTTGGTAGACAATCCAAACTTGACTCAAACTCCTGGTTACTAATTTAAACTTAACTACAGATGAAACTATATATTAAAAAGGCAAGAAACTTCATGATGGCTGCAATTGCCACTTTTGCACTTTTCAGTTGTGACTTGGAACTGCAAAAGGAATGGGAATATGTGCCAGAGCCATTTGGAAATAGACCTACGGGAATGTCAGCATTGGAATGGATGGAGATGATAAATAGCGACCCTACTTATCAAGATGCTAACGGACTGCCTGAATTTAATTACTTGCTTGAGGCAATTGCAAGAACAGGTTTAGAAGATTTGTATTTGGGGCAGGATACTACAAAGACTTATTTGTTATTAAGAAATAGTGCTTGGAACGGCAACAATCAACTGATTCAAAACATGGCGGGAAACAGAAATTACCCGCTGGATTCGATCAGCAATGAGCGATTAGAACATGTACTTAGGTATCACATTATCGATGAATACTTATCACAGCCTGCCATACCTAAAAACGATTCCTTTCTATACTATCAGACCTTGGTTCCTGGAGATACTGGTTCAATTGAGATTAATAAGCGCTTGTTTGATCAGTCTATCCGAATCAATACCAGTATTGCAAGGATAGGCTCGCCTTCTACGCCATCCAATATGCCTAGCACTTCTAGAGGAACGGTTGTGAATCTTCATAATTTTATTTTCACTAATGGCATAGGACATCAACTGAACAGCTATGTGAGATATCAACCGTTTTAATTTTACAAAACATAAAAGAAGTAAGCTGACCAAAAGCTTACTTCTTTTTATTCTTTGAAAATACCATTCCGGGTAAATTCCAAAGAGCATTGAATCTAGTACTCTAAAGCACACGCTAGGGTACAGGATAGTGGTATGATTCTTAAGAACTAATTTGTAGTCACGGATAAATTCTTTTTTAAAAAATAGGATTGAAACTATACTACATCAATTAAAATTCACCCAAATTAATGACAAAGCTTATAGCACTTTTATGCTTCTTATGTCTTTCTGTCAACGCGATAAAAGTATCGGCTCAGGAATCAAAAGAAACCCAGGATAGACCTAATATTATCTTTATTCTAACTGATGATCAGCGTTTTGATGCGCTGGGTTATGCAGGGAATCAATTTGTCCAGACTCCGGAGATGGATAGGCTCGCAGAGATGGGGGTCTATTTTGAGACGGCGATTGTGACCACCCCGATCTGCGCAGCCAGCCGGGCCAGCTTATTCACCGGGCTCTATGAGCGATCCCATAATTTTAATTTTCAAACCGGCAATATCCGGGATGAGTACATGGATAATTCCTATCCCATTGTCTTAAAAAACAATGGATATTACACTGCCTTTTTTGGAAAATATGGGGTGCGATATGACGATCTGGAAAAGCAATTCGATGAGTACGAGTCCTACGATCGAAACAATCAATACCCGGATAAAAGAGGGTATTTCTACAAAACAATCAATGGAGATACGGTTCACCTGACCCGATATACCGGCCAGCAGGCACTGGACTTTATTGACAAAGCACCTTCAAATCAACCGTTTAGTTTGTCCTTAAGCTTCAGTGCACCGCATGCTCACGACGGAGCTCCCGATCAGTACTTTTGGCAATCCAGCACGGATCAATTACTTCAGAATACCACTATTCCAGGTCCTGTTCTCGCAGAGGATACCTATTTTCAAGCTCAGCCGCAGTTTGTGCGCGACGGTTTTAACCGCCTCCGTTGGACTTGGAGATACGATACGCCAGAAAAATATCAGCATAGCCTAAAGGGGTATTATCGAATGATTTCAGGCATTGATCTGGAAATAGCCAAGATCCGTCAAAAGCTCAAGGAAAAAGGGTTGGATAAAAACACGGTGATTATCGTGATGGGGGACAATGGATACTTCCTAGGTGAGCGTCAGCTCGCAGGCAAATGGCTGATGTATGATAATTCCATCCGTGTTCCTCTAATCATTTATGACCCACGTTCAAATACACATCAGGATGTAAAAGATATGGTGCTAAATATTGATGTGCCAGCAACTATTGCGGATTTGGCGGGTGTTGAGGCTCCCGAGAGCTGGCATGGAAAGAGTTTGATGCCAATAGTTAACGGAAAGAATCAAAGAATAGGTAGAGACACCGTCTTGATAGAGCATATTTGGGAATTTGATGAAATCCCTCCAAGTGAAGGAGTGCGTACTGCGGAATGGAAATATTTCCGATATGTCAATGACAAGAAAGTTGAAGAACTCTATCACCTGAAAAATGATCCTCAGGAAATAACAAACCTGATCAATGATCCTAAGTACAAGACCATCGCTGATGAGCTTCGTTCCAAAACTGATGAACTGATTACCAAATTTAGTAATAAGTATAGAGCTGCCCCTTCCAATTTGACAGTTGAACTCATTCGAGATCCTGAGAATGGCGTGAAGATATTGGACACTAAACCTGAATTTGGATGGTTGATATCCGAGTATTCCAAAACTCAGTCTGCTTACCAAATCCTAGTCAGTTCCAGCGAAGAACTGATCGACACCAACACAGGTGATGTTTGGAATAGTGGACAGGTAAGAACTGCACTTTCATCAAATGTAGAATATGCTGAAAAACCTTTGGAGGTGGGAAAGAGCTACTACTGGAAAGTAAGGATCTGGGATGAGGAAAATCGGGTGGTTGATTATTCAGAAGCTCAGAAATTCACAGTTGGTAGGAGTGAGGATAAGATGATTTCTACTTCAAATATTCAGGATGTAAGTAGGATCAAACCAAAAGTTTTCGATAAAAATGGAGATAATTATTTCATTGATTTTGGCAAGGCTGCTTTTGCCACCATGGAATTCAAATACCAGGCAGATAAGGCTGAAACGCTGATTTTTAGAATTGGAGAAATGGCTGACGGGAAAAATGTCAATAGAACTCCTCCTGCAAAGAGTCATATTCGATACCAGGAGATTGAAGTGAAAGTAGAGCCTGGCAAGACAACCTATCAGTTGTCCATAAAGCAAGATACCAGAAATACGCTCCCAGATGTTGCATTGCCATTACCTGAATGTACTCCCGTATTGATGCCATTTAGGTATGCTGAAGTGGAAGGTCTTAAAGGAGAATTAGTAGCTGATGATTTTATCCAACTTGCCTATCACACCTACTTTGATGAGGAAGCGAGTGCTTTCGAAAGCTCGGACGATATCCTAAACCAAGTGTGGGAGCTATGTAAATATACCATCAAGGCCACGACCTTCAATGGTCTGTATGTGGATGGGGACCGGGAGAGGATTCCCTATGAATCGGACGCCTACTTAAATCAGCTCAGCCATTATACAACTGATGCTGAATATGCTATGGCTAGAAGAACCATAGAGTATTTCATGGAAAACCCAACTTGGCCTACCGAGTGGCAGCAGCATGTGGCGATGATGTTCTACGCAGATTATATGTACACTGGGAATACGGAATTGATTGAGAAATACTACGAGCCACTGAAATATAAGACCCTCTATGAATTAGCCAATCAGGATGGCTTGATCACTTCTACGAAGGTAGATCATGACTACATGTTGAAGCTGGGATTTGCTCCAGATTATAAAAAACCGTTGACAGATATTGTGGACTGGCCTCCGGCAAAGTTTAATGGGGCTGTTACCATGGGGGAGCAAGATGGTTTTGTTTTCAAACCTTATAATACGGTGATCAATGCATTCTACTATGAAAACATGAGAATCATGGCGGAATTCGCAAAGATCATGGGTAAACCTCAAGAAGCGCTTGAATTTGAATATCAGGCTGCCAAAGTCAAAAAATCTCTCAATGAACAAATGTTTGATTCAGAAAGAGGGATTTATGTGGACGGAATCGGTACTGTTCACGCCTCCCTGCATGCCAATATGATGCCTCTGGCTTTTGGATTGGTGCCTGAGGAATATAAGGAATCAGTATTGAAATTTGTTAAATCCCGTGGAATGGCCTGCAGTGTCTATGGCTCTCAGTATTTGATGGATGGGCTTTATAGGGCAGGGGAGCAGGATTATGCTTTATCTCTTTTGGTAGATACCAGTGATCGTAGTTGGTATAATATGATTAAGTTAGGTTCCACCATTACACTCGAAGCTTGGGATAATAAGTACAAAAATAACCTGGACTGGAACCATCCATGGGGAGCAGTTCCTGCAAATGTAATTCCTCGAGGTTTGTGGGGAATACAACCGAAAACACCGGGATTTGGTATTGCTCAGATTCAACCCCAAATGAGTACGCTCCAATCAAGTTCAATTGAAGTACCTACTGTCTTGGGGTCCATTAAGGCAGATTATCTCTTCAATAATGCCAGGCTGCAGACCTATGAAATTGAAATTCCTGCAAATATGGTGGCTGAGTTTTCTCTAAATGAATTGGAAGGAAAAGATGTGATTCATAATGGAGAAAAAGTAGCCACTGCATTTGGTACCATCCGGCTGGAAACAGGTAAACATACTATTCAATTGAAAGTCAATTCTTTCTAATGTCGGAGCATTCAAGTTTTGGCTGCTTTGAAATATAAGATTAACTCGAAAATAGAGAGTGTTTTTCGCTATTTAGCAAGAAAACCTGTCTCTCAAAAAAATGTCAAATTCAATGAGCACTATAAAAAGATTTGTGAACATAAACCTTAGATATCAACTGGTTAAATCCATCTGGTTGGGATTGATTTCTGTTGTTCTGTTTTCTGCATGTAAGAGTGGTAATTCAAGAGGTTTAGGTGAAGGGAATAGGGGAAATCCTCTTCCAGATCGCCCCAATATTTTATGGTTGGTGACAGAGGATATGGGTGCTTATATTTCGCCTTTCGGAGACTCAAGTGCCATTACGCCCAACTTGAATCGCCTGGCAAAGGAAGGGGTTGTTTACACTAATTTGTATTCCACTTCTGGAGTATGCGCGCCTAGTAGAGCTGCCATAGCCACGGGCATGTATCCTTCGAGCATAGGTGCTAATCATATGCGCACAAGTTCATATTCGGAAGTGACAGGACTTCCCAAGTATGAAGCTGTACCTGGACCGGAAGTGAAAATGGTGAGTGAACTGCTCCGTTCCCATGGCTATTTTACTTCAAATAACTACAAGGAAGATTACCAGTTCAATGCTCCAGTCACAGCCTGGGATGATAATGGGCCTTATGCCCATTGGAGAAATAGAGCGGAAGGTCAACCTTTTTTCTCCATATTCAACTTTACCACTACACATGAATCAGGTCTTTTCGAACCGTATGGCTTTCGAAATATAGAAATGAGACATTACCATTCTGGAGATACCACTTACAAATGGGAACCAGGTAATTTGACGGAAGATGAAACACCGGTGCATGTCTCAAAGGATCAGGAATTTGAAGTTCCTCCATACCTCCCAAATACTCCAATAGTGCAGCGGGATATGTGGAAACTTTACAATAATATCTCTGAGATGGACAATCAGGTCGGAGTAATCCTAGCTCAATTGGAGGAGGACGGATTGTTAGAAAATACGATAATTGTATTTTATGGAGATCACGGTGGCCCTCTTCCTCGTGAAAAGCGATTGATCTATGATTCCGGGTTAAATACTCCGATGATCATCCGTTTTCCGGATTCCTGGAGAGCTGGAACGACTGATAATCAATTGATCAGCTTTGTGGATTTTGCTCCAACACTTCTTTCATTAATTGGTGAAAAGCCTCTTGATTACATGCAAGGACAGGCATTTTTGGGTGATTATCAGGCTAAGGATGAGCGTAAATATATTCATGCTGCTGCAGATCGCTTTGATGAAGTTACTGATGCTATTCGAGCTGTTCGTGATCCTCAATTCAAATACATCAGAAACTATCGTCCCAACCAAGGCTATTACTTGCCTTTGGCATACAGAGAACAAATCCCTACCATGCAGGAGCTTTTAAGACTGAATGAAGCTGGAGAATTGAATGTAATCCAAGCCCAATGGTTTAGGGAATCAAAACCTAAAGAAGAATTGTATGATTGCCTTGCAGATCCTTTTGAGCTACATAATCTCGCCGATGATCCCGCATACCAAGATAAACTCAAGGATTTGAGTCTGGAAATGGATCGCTGGCTGACGGATATTGGGGATACTCCAAATTTACCCGAAATAAACCTGATTCATAGACTCTGGGCAGGTGATAAAAAGCCTACAACTGCTGATCCTCAGATAAAAATCAGTAATGGGAAAGTAGCAATCGAATCTGAAACTGAAGGAGCTTCCATAGGATATAAATTGATCAATGCTATCGGAGAACAATCCGCTTCCTGGAGTATTTACCAGAAGCCAGTTAATCTGGAAGATGGAGAATCAATTTGGGTGCAAGCTCATAGAATAGGCTACAACCCAAGTGCGATTATCAAACAAAATTTAAACTAGGTTCCTACCACATCTTCACCAAAATGAACAGAAGAGAATTTATCCATACTACAGCATTTACAGGTATAGGTTTATCATTGCCATTCAGTAGCATTTTTGCAACAGAGAATTCTAGTTCCCCACATTCTGAAGAGTATAGAGAGCTGGTATTTAATCTTTTAAAGGATTGGTGTGATGGCATGATTAAAGTTCAGATCATCAACCCCTCAGATCCCAAAGTCCATGGCTTACTGGATTGTCCAGCTTGTGAAACGATTCACGGTCGTGTCTCTGATGCCGTTTACCCATTCTTCTACATGGCCAAAGCTACCGGTGAAAAAAAGTACCTGGATGCTGGAATTGCTGTGTTTGAATGGAGCCAAAATGTCTCCCAGCCTGATGGGAGTTGGACCAATGATCTAAATCCAAAGTCCTGGAATGGAACTACCGTATTTGGAGCAATTGCCTTGGCTGAAACACTTAAATACCACGGAAATTTGTTGAATGCGGAGCGTTACAAAAAATGGACTGAGCGTTTGGGAGAAGCGGCTGAGTTTATCTATGACAAGTTTCCAGCAATCGATGCGACCAATGTAAATTATGGGGCTACAAATATTTATGCGATGAACCTGATTGGGAATTTGCTGGATGAGCCAAAATATATAGCGCTGAGTAGAAAACTAGCAGCGGAAGTGAAAAACTATTTTACCCAATCCAATTCACTCTTATTTGGAGAGGTGAAGCCGACCGCGCATAAATTAAGCGAAAAAGGACTTCCTGGAGTGGATTTGGGGTATAATTTGGAAGAGTCAATCAACAGCTTAGCATTATATGCCTTACATGAAAAGGATGAGGAGTTGCTTGAGTTGGTACGGAAGTCCTTGACTAATCAGATGGAGTTCATACTTCCTGATGGTGGAATGGATAATAGCTGGGGGACACGAATGTTTAAGTGGACGTATTGGGGAAGCCGAACTTGTGATGGATTACAGCCTGCATTTAGTCTCATGGCTGACTATAATCCCGCCTTTGGTACAGCAACTTTCAAAAACACAGAATTGCTCAAGCGATGCACCTCTGATGGACTGCTTCATGGTGGTCCTCATTATGTTTCGCATGGGATCAAACCTTGCATTCACCATACTTTTACCCATACCAAATCACTTGCCCTACTCTTGGATCACTGGGATGAGATGCCCGTAATTTCCAAATCAAACCCTCTTCCACGAGCCGAGGCTGACGGACTCAGGTATTTCGAAGAATTGGATACAGTGCTGTTTGCCAGAGGAGATTGGAGAGGCACTGTTTCAGCCTACGATGCGGAGTATTATCCTAAAATGGATCTGAGACAAGCCACGGGTAATTCCTTAGGAATGCTTTACCACAATAAAGTTGGGATGCTCTGCGCAGCCAGCTTGGCAGTTTACCGATTGATGGAGCCCTTAAATCAGCAAGATGCACCCGGAAAGGATATCGCACTAACCCCACGGTTAGAGACCTTTCATGAAGGAGAATGGTTCACGAATCTATATGATTTATCAGCTGTTTTTTCGACCAATGATCAAGAGGGAGAAATCAGTATTTCTGGTGATGTGAAGCTGAAAAACGAAGCTAGGGAGATTATCCCTGGCTCTGCCGCAGACTTTGAAATCACCTATTTATGTTCGGCGAAGGGACTGCGGATTAATGCAAAGACAAAGCAAGCTATAAAGGGAAAAACATCCTTTACGATTCCCATCATATCCAAAAATAATGAGCCTGTGGAACAGCCTGAAGCGAATGTGATTATCATTACCAAACCAGAAGGAAAGGTTAAGATCACGGCAAATGTTCCCCTGACCATAATCGAAACAGAGAAAAGCAGAACTTTCAATATGGTGCCTGGAGTGGAAGCCCTTCCAATTAAAGCAGATTTTGATTCTAATTCTGTTGAATTGACAATTACTGTAATCTAAATCAATGATGCGCACGATATATCCTAAAATAGTAGGTGTGGCCTGTTTATTAATTATTCTAGGTAGCTCCACTTTACATGCTCAGCAGGTCAAGAATGTATTGATTTTTTTAGTAGATGACTTGAGGCCAGAATTAGGTAGCTATGGAAATAAAATCATCAAAACACCTCACATAGACCAGCTTGCATCAGAAGGGATGGTTTTTAATCGTGCCTATGCGCAACAGGCAATATGCGCACCCTCCCGCATGAGTATTCTTACAGGATTAAGACCAGAGACTATTGGTATTTACGATCTGAATACTCCGCTTCGGTCTGTCCATAAAGAGGTGTTGACCATGCCACAATTTTTCAAAAACAATGGTTTTACTACTGTGAGCATTGGGAAAGTCTACCATCATGGTCAGGATGATAAAGAGAACTGGAGTATTTATTTCCCAAAAGAGCCTAACAGTTATTTGAAACCGGAGAATATTCAACTAGTTGCCCAATTAGAAATGGAAGGAAAAGGAGGGAATGGGCCGGCTTATGAAAGTGCTGATGTGAATGATGAGGCGTATAAAGATGGTAGAGTGGCCAACAACGCAATTGAGTCTCTTGGAAAATTGGTGGATGATAGATTTTTGATGGTTATTGGCTTGAGTAAGCCCCATTTGCCTTTTAATGCCCCAAAGAAATACTGGGATTTATACGATAGGAATTCTTTAGTTATTCCATCCAGAATTAAGCCGGATCATATGTATCCAACAGCATTAACCAAGTGGGGTGAGTTACGAGCCTATTATGGTATTCCGGCTGAAGGGGAACTGGATGATGAATTGACAAGAACCTTGATTCATGGGTATTATGCGTCGATTAGCTATATCGATGCTCAGGTAGGAAAAGTAATGAATGCCTTGGATGAATTGGGGCTTCGTGAGGAAACTCTAGTGGTATTTATGAGCGATCATGGATATAAAATAGGGGAATACGGTGCTTGGTGCAACCATACAAACTTCGAATTGGACGTTAGAGTCCCGTTGATTATTAGCAAAGGTAAGTCCGATAAAAATTCTGGTGTTTCAGATGCCTTAGTAGAAAACATTGATGTTTTCCCAACCATAATTGAGGCGTCCGGTCTTTCGAAGCAAAAGTTAGATGGGATAAGCGTAATGCCATTATTCAAATCCCCGAATTTGGACTGGAATAAAGCAGCATATAGTCTTTATCCGAGAGGTAAGAGCATGATGGGTTGCACTGTAACCGATGGTAACTGGCGCTATACTGAATGGAGAGATAGTGATTCGCAGGAAATCAAAGGTATTGAACTTTATTCAATAAAAGATAACAAAGGAATTGCTGAGCGGAATTTAGCCCATGATAGCCAGTTTGAAAAAGAAAAGGAATCAATGAGGCTATTGCTTGAAAAACGTTTTCCTAGAAATAGAGGATCATTTTAAAATGGAAACAGGCTCACAATTAAAACAATGACTAAAATGATGGTGGATAAAATAGAAACAGTTTTACCGTAAAAAAACTAGAGAACATGAAAGAAAAATTTTTAGTGGTTTTACTTGTTTTAATAGTTGTGTTTGAAATTTCTGCATTGCAAGCACAAACAATCCAAACTGAATCCGATAAGCCGAATGTCTTGTTCATCTCTGTGGATGATCTGAATAATTGGATTGGCGTTCTGAATAATTATTCCAGCACCAAAACACCCAATATTGATAAGTTGGCGGCTAAAGGCGTTTTGTTTACCAATGCACACAGCCAAGCGCCCTTATGTGGTCCATCACGAGCATCCTTGATGACTGGTTTGCGCCCATCCACCACAGGCATTTATGGAATGATTGATGACTATAAGATCCGTTCTGAAAATCCAGCAACAAAGGATATTATTTTCCTACCGGAATACTTTAAAAAGCATGGTTATCATACCATGGGTATTGGCAAGTTATTCCATGATCATGCACCTGAAGGTGTTTTTGATGAGTCAGGAGGAAGGGAAAAAGGTTTTGGCCCATTGCCCGATGAGCGTTTTGTCTGGGATGGTTTTGGTACCTCTGATCGGAAAAATTATGGACGCACGAGCACAGATTGGGGAGCTTTTCCTGAATATGATTCTCTGATGCCTGATCATCAATCGGTGGATTGGGTGATAGAGCGACTTGATAAGGAATATGACCAACCTTTTTTTATGGGGTTAGGGTTTTTGAGGCCTCATGTGCCACTGTATGTTCCTCAAAAATGGTTTGACTTGCATCCTCTGAGCGGAATTCAGGTAGCTCCGTACCTATCTGATGATTTGGATGATATTCCAGAAATAGGACTACAAATCAATAATTTGCCTATGATGCCTTCCACCGAATGGGCGATAGAATCCGGTGAATGGAAGAAAATAATTCAAGCCTACTTGGCATGTGTCAGTTTTGTGGATTATGAAATAGGCCGAGTGATGGATGCATTGGAGGAAAGTGGATATGCAGACAATACCATTATAGTACTATGGTCAGACCATGGCTATAGATTAGGGGAAAAGGGGACTTTTGCAAAGCATGGCTTATGGACATCTGCGACTAAAGCTCCTTTGTTAATTGTAGCTCCTAATCTACCTCAGGGTAAGGTGATTGATACCCCTACTGAGATGCTCTCCATCTATCCTACTCTTCTGGAATTGTCAGGATTACCGGCTTATGACAGGAACGAGGGGAAAAGTTTAGTGTCCACAATGCAAGAGAAGAGTCCTGATAAAAAGGCATTTGCTCTTATCACCTATGGAATGAACAACCATGCAGTTCAATCCGATGGTTTTCGGTATATCCAATATGAGGATGGTTCGGCAGAACTATATGACCATAGGGTGGACCCCCATGAATTCATGAATCAAGCCGGTAATCCTATCTATGCCAATGAAATCAAAAAATTAAAGAAGCTGCTCCCTGAGAAAAATTCCACTTGGGATCCAAATTCCTCTTACACCTTTCAGCCTTACTTTGTGGAGCAAAAAGCTAGGACTAATGGTAGCGATGGCAAGCCGGTGAAGGTGATCGGAGCAGAGAGGTAATATCTCAGGCTGAATTTGATAGGTCCTTAATCAAGCAAAAATAGGTGTCAAAATAAATTTTATTGACTGAATGATAGTGAGTATAACATCTATAAAGGCCTATGTGCAAACATACTTTAGAATGAATAATTATGAGAAGTCTTCTCTATTATTTGGTAAGTGTATTGTCCAAACTATTAAATAATCTATAAATGACGAGAATTTGTCTCACTTTGAATAGGTCTTTTTCAATATTAACCTCACTACTTATTTTAGTGGCTTTAAGCAACAAATCGATTGGACAGGTTTCTCTAGTTTCAGAAATACTTATTTCAGATACAGGACTTTATTTCGATGGTGATGTAGTCGCACCATCTCAGCGTCTAGAAAAATCCGAGAGGAAAGACGGACGGTATGATTATGCTTTTGGTAACAGAATAACGCCACATGGAGACTGCATAGCAAAATACGGAGATTATGTTTTTCTAACCTGGTATAAGGGCGGTAAGGAAAATCGACAGGTGATGCTAACCAGAGTCAACACAAAGACCAAATCCCGGGTGGATATTGAGTTCCCTCATAAGCATACCGGGTTTCAAAACAGATGGCATATTGGTGAATCTCATAATACTATAGCAGTAGGAATTAGTCCTAAGAATGAAACTGTTCACTTACTTTATGATATGCATGCCTATTCACCAAACAGGCCAAGTGATGGCAGCTTGACCGAGGATTATTTTCGCTACAGTATGTCTGTGGAAAATGCAGCTACTCTTCCGGATGATGAATTTACTTTGGGTAAATTCTATCCTAAAAAACTTTATTTAAAACAAGGTGAAGATTATTCTGGATTGACTTATCCTGATTTTTTCGTCAATGACCAGGGAGATTTACTTGTAAAAATGAGAGTGGGTGGCAACGACAACGGGAAATTTCAAATCGCAAACTATGATGGCGTTATTTGGTCTGAATGGAAGGATTATAATGTTTTAAACGCAAAAAGTGCAGCGGGTATAAACTACAACTGGGGTCTTTATGGCTATTTGCAGTACCTCAATGGGAAATTTCAGATTGGATACAGCATCAGAAAAAATGATGAGGAATTTGTCTATAATAATGGTTTCTTTTATTCCTATTCTGATGATCCCGAAGGAGTCAATGATTGGCATAACTACAAGGGAGAAGAAGTGACTTCTCCTTTAATAGATCCCTATGAAATATTTTTTTACGAACCTGCTGATGTAGTTCCTGGTAAGGTAACGATTACTACTTCTCCTTCTTGGACCGTAACCCAACGTGGTGATATCCATTTTATGATGAATAATGTATCGGGTTCAGGAGAGACAAGGAATGTTCATAGTTATAAAAAAGCATCAGATTCGGAATTTACGCATACAACGGAGTTTCCAGGTGGTGAACTTAGGAGTGTAGGAAATGAGCTGTATTTGATAGGGTTGGAGAATGACAGACCCATTATTCGAAAAGCAGAAGGGGGAACCAATGATTGGACTGTCGTTTATAAAGAGGCTTCTGGGAAAAGATTCAGATTTGGCAATCTGTTGATAGTTGATGGTATTTTGTATTTCTACCTTATGGAGACGGGATCGGGTAATGGTCAGCCAATTTGGCTTCAGATTTATGATTTGGGAATCTAGTCATGATTCAGTGAATTTATGATTCTGTCTTTTCTGTAAAAGTGACCCGAGTTGCGAGGTTCTAAACTCCCTTGGATTTACCGTATGCAATAGGTGAATCCAAAGGTAAGTAGGTTTTGGTGATGCAAATTCGATAGAATTTGTGTCACAAAAACACAACTTGCATGGAACACGCAAACGAATTTGGGACTACTTCTTTTAACAGTTCTACGGGACAAGTCCGAAACGTGTATAAGCGGTTGGAACAGTTATTCTGGAATTTTTCGGCCCATCCAAAGGCCTGGAAAAATTACGGAAATAACTTTTTTCGGTTGATCTTGCTCGAAAGCTCCTCGTCCATTTTCTTTTTCTTTTTGCGGACTTTTTATAGATTTTCAATAGGCGATAGATTCTCAAGCAAATCCACAAGCCAGCAAGGGTATTAGGAGAGTCAGAAAAGATATAATGATTCATCTGAGTTTGGAGCCTTAGCAGATGTGTTTTGTCTGATTGTTAAGTAACGAGTATAAAATTTACCTTCGTTTTTTATTCGAGGGTAAAAAATCGGTGAAATTACCTTCGATGTCACTTTGGTCTTAAAAAGAAAACTCGATTTATTTGCCGATGCAGTAAGTGTTAACCTGTTGATTTACAGTATTATTGAAGGTGGTAAGTTGTACAGAAGTTGTACAAATTAGTAGTAATTACCAATATTGCCTCCAACTAAGCCCGAAATACTTTATCTCGGATTACAACTGCATATTTATCAAACATTGGGGATTTATAGGTTCTTTAACAATACTGCCTTCAATAAAATCAGCCTCTATGATCTTATTAACACATTCTTTGTTGTCATAGAAATTTCTAGGAATGTGATTGCAATCAGTAAATTTGGATTTGCAAATAGAGCATTGAGTTAGTTTAGCGATTCCAGTGATGCTAAACCCTTTAAGCCTTCCTTGACTGATACGACGTTTAACTTTCTTATCTGTAACTATCCCTTCTGTTCCAAGTCCTTTTTCATCTTCATATATTAGACACCATCCCACAATTTTTGGCTTATGTTCTAAAAAAATAGGGATTGGATACTTATGGAAAGGTGAGATGGTATTGAAGCATCTCTCAAATTCTTGTTTGAATTGTAATCGTTCTTCTAGTAATTTCTTCTTAGTGCTGGTAAGTACTTTTTCCCCCAAATAATTATAATTTTTAGTTGATCTGTCAATGTTAATAATGATGTTCTCAGTTTTTACATTTTTACCACTTTCAAGAAGTTTCTCAACCTGACTTGAAATAACATTTACAGCGACGTCGACCGCCTTACCACACATATACAAAAATAGGACATCCGAAAACAGTTCAGAAAAGCCCTTTTTATACAAAATTTCTAAGGGCTGATCATTATCTGGAAGTATTCTTACATTATGACCTGCAGCACGAAGATTTTTAATTAGGATTAAAGTTTCTCTCGTTATCAGTTTTCTATTAGGAAATTGACATTCAAATGGATTAAACGATTCAATTTCGATGACTTCATTTATCATGCGCTAGTGAAAGTATTGACTATTTAACTTACTTATTTTCCGTGAACAGCAAAGAATATAGGTTGCATTGCATTTTAAACCTATGTCTAACCCATTTAGGGTAATCTCTCTTAATCTCTCCTGTTTTCTCCCCTTGATTTTTGAATTCCTGATAACGGAATTATTGTTTGCTTTCTTCACTTGCGTATTCGTTATTTAACTTATTTAGAACCAATTCTTTACCCGCATTTCTTTCACCTTTCCAAAATAACTTTTTCTTCTTATTTCTTAAATGTTTAGCCCATTCACCAGAAACAGTTATATGTCCTTTTTTCTTGTGTGCCATAGTCTTGGGTTTTATAATTCTTTTCTACTTGACTTTCCCGATTAATTACGATTCCTGTTCAGAACACTAATCACCAATTTTTTTACCGTGTCCATTTTCCCGTCATTCGTCGGGACAGGCTATCAGGTTTACTTGAAGCGATAAATAACGTTAAGCTGGCAAGTGCTTCATTGCTAATGATCGCGATTCCCTCCATATTAAGCAGTAGATCGTTTAACTGCAAAAAGAGTAGAAAACAAGCTGCAGCAATTCTTTTGTTACCATCGACAAAACCATGATTCTTCACGAAAAAGTAGAGTAGGGTAGCTGCTTTTTCTTCCAGGGTAGGATAGAAGTCTTCTTCACCAAAGCCTTTGCTGATTTGTGCAATTGCACTTTCAAAGCTTCCATCTTTTTCTTTTCCAAATACACCAGATTCAAAATCTGATCTCATGGATTTGATTACCTCTTGATATTCTGATAATTCAGGGTATGTTGCTTTTCTTTTGCTTAATCCCTTTTTGTCCAGGTTCTCATGATCGTAATCATCGAGCAACTCTAAACCTTTTGCAAAGTAATTTAGCCATTCAAAATCCAAGTGTTGGTCTTCTTCTTTTTGCTGAATTGCTCTGCTTAAAATCCGAATTCCATCCTTTAGGGTTTGGACTTCTTGTTGCTTTTGGGCTAGTCTATTTTCATTGATTGCATAGCCTTGGATAAGGTAGTCTTTTAACCGTTTGGTTGCCCAGATTCTGAATTTGGTACCTTGGTTCGATTTTACTCGATACCCAACTGAAATGATTACATCAAGGTTGTAGAAGTTTATTTTCCGGGTAACTTTTCTTTTACCCTCTTGCTGAACTGTCAAGGATTCCTTGACAGTTGCAGTTTTATCCAATTCTCCTTCCTTATAGCAGTTGTTGATATGTAAACTGATATTTTGCTTGGTTTGATTAAACAAGCTTGCCATTTGATCTTGAGAAAGCCAAACAGTTTCCTGTTCAAACTTCACCTCAATTTGAGTCTGGCCGTCAGTTCCCTGGTATATTTCGATTTTCCATTGATCGGTATCCTTTTTCTAATTCAAAAATGACCATTTTTTCTCTACAGAACCAAAAGCTACAAGTTTATAAGCCATTGACTAAGAGGTGTGAAGTTAAAATTTAAAAGTTTCGGGAATCTAAAACAGTTGAACTACCCAGAAATATTCGGTAGTTGAAAAACAGTTGAGTTCAGGTCAAATGAATTGGTAGCTCTATCGTTTCCTTGGCGAATCAATGGAACCGGAAACGATTTTTGCCACAAGCTGTGGCAAAATTGGAAACGGAGGATTTTCAGTACGCACTACAAAGTAGGCTTCATTTTTCGCCAAGTTTTTCATGTGTTTATAATTTTTTTTAAGGTCACATGGAATCTTCGCATGAATTATAATCATCCCTCTGTGTGTCGCTTCGGGTCATGCTTGATTTCATATGAGCGATAGAAACTCATTCTATAACTCATATTTTTCGTATTATTGAGTTATAGAAATAATATCAATAGCTCATGAAATGGATTTGGGAAAGAGCGGATTGGCCAAACTTTACATTTGACCCAGCCGCATTCACACATTTAGAACGCGAATTTCATCGAAATACTGGTTTGATTTTAGGTTCGCTTAGTTCTGTGTCGTCTGATGATATGGATGAATTGCGGGTGACCTTGTTGAGTAATGAAGCGTTGGATACATCAAAAATTGAAGGGGAATTACTGGACAGAGATTCTGTTCAGTCATCCATCCGCGGTCAGCTGGGATTACAAACTGATGGAAGAAGGTCTGGTCCCAAAGAAACAGGAGCTTCCCGAATGATGGTGGATCTCTATAAAAGTTACGATGAACCTCTTGAGAAAGAGCGCCTACTCAGCTGGCATCAAATGATTTTGAACGGAAGGATTGATTTGGAAATTGTTGGAGGTTACCGAGTTCATGAAGATCCGATGCAGATAGTATCGGGGAGATTAGATTTACCTCAAGTTTTCTATGAGGCTCCACCATCTCACCGAGTGCCAAAAGAGATGGAAAATTATCTTCTTTGGTTCAATCAAGCATTCAGTAAAGGAATGCCTACTTTGATTCATGCTGGATTGGCACACCTATATTTTGAATTGATTCACCCTTTTGAAGACGGTAATGGAAGAATCGGACGAGCCATTGCTGAAAAAGCCTTGACTATGGGAGCCAAACACCCCTTGATCAATTCACTGTCCAGTACCATAGAGAGTAATAAAAAGGCTTATTACCAGGCCTTGGAGCGTGCCAATGGCTCTTTGGAGGTAACCGAGTGGTTGGTTTATTTTTCTGGGGAGATCTTGGAAGCCCAAGTCCATGTTCATAAACTGATTTTGTTTATAGTAGAAAAGGCTCGATATTTTGAAGACTTCCGGGATAAGCTGAATGAGCGTCAATCTAAAGTTGCGCTTCGGTTATTTCGAGAGGGACCAGCTGGTTTCCAAGGTGGGCTGAGTGCCGAGAACTATATCCGAATCAGCAAAACTTCCCCTGCTACTGCAACCAGAGATCTTGCGGAAATGGTAGCTATTGGAGCCTTAAAAAAGACTGGAAAATTAAGGCATACACGCTATTACCTCCCCATGGTGGAAATTTCGCAATGAGAATTTATTGTTTTGAATTGAATCCAAAAGTTGCAAGTTTATAAGCCTTTCACTGATTAGGAAGAAGTTAAAATTTGAAAGTTTCGGAAACCTAAAACAGTTGAACTACTCAGAAATATTCGGTAGTTGGAAATTGGTTGAATTCAGGTCAAATGAATTGGTAGCTCTATCGTTTCCTTGGCGAATCAATGGAACCGGAAACGATTTTTGCCACAAGCTGTGGCAAAATTGGAAACGGCGGATTTTCAGTCTGATCTTCAAAGTAGGTCTAATTTTTCGCCTAGTAGTTCATGTGAGGAATAGAAAGTTGTTCTATAACTCATTTATATTGTGTTATTGAGCTATAGAAGTAATCGTACAGATTAAGGTTTTAGACCCTTCCTCTCTACATTTAAAAGCCCTAACTATCTTAAATATTGATGGTTAGGGTTTTTAATTTTAAATCAGTAGCGAAATCAGTGGCGATTTTGTGCAATAGCCTTGCACTACTTTATTTCATAGATTTGCAGAACATGAAAATGATAAGAAACAGATCTTTTATTGCTTTGCTCCTTTTGGGGATGCTATCGATGAATTTCGATCTATGTTGTCAGATTCAAAAAATCCCGTTTTTACTTTCACATTTTGCGGAGCATAAAGTTTTGCATGACGACTCCGTATTTGAATTCGTAGTAGAAGATTATATTGATCATGGATCAAACAATACCAGCCATGATGAAGAAAGTCATGAAAATTTACCTTTTCATGGAAATCATACCTGTTCACATGCTCCTATCTATTACTCTTTAATAAATGATTTTTCTGTAGTCCGGTCTTTTTATGAAAAAGTAGAGCCAGCGACTTACTATACTTTTCTTTTTACTTCACCGGTTTTAGGTGAACTCTTTCAGCCTCCTCGGAGCTAAATTTCCCGTTTCACACCAGATTTACCCTTTTCGATCAGCTCTTTTCAATTGACTGATCAAGTCTGTTGTGCTCGGTTTTTTCTAAGGGCACCTGTGCCCATTTCCATTTTATTTCATAAAAATTAATTCCTTATGCTGGATAATATAATCCGGTTTTCAGTTAATAATAAACTGATTATCGGCCTACTTACCATAGGATTAGTCATTGTGGGAGGGTATTCACTTACTCAGCTTCCCATTGATGCTGTTCCTGATATTACCAATAATCAAGTTCAGGTAATCACTACCTCTCCCTCTCTGGCTGCTGAGGAAGTTGAGCGGCTTATTACATTCCCCATTGAAATCACAATGGCAACTATTCCTGACATAGAAGAAATCCGAAGCTTTTCCCGTTTCGGACTTTCGGTAGTTACTATTGTTTTTGAGGAAAATGTGGATGTCTATTGGGCTAGACAGCAAGTCAATGAGCGGATGGCTGAAGTCAAAGAACAGATTCCGCCAGGAATCGGAGCTCCAGGTATGGCTCCGATTACCACTGGTTTGGGAGAAATTTATCAATATGTAGTCGGCGTAGAGCCAGGCTTTGAGGATAAATACGATGCTCGCGAGCTTAGAAGTATTCAGGATTGGATAATAAAAAGACAATTGTTGGGCACTCCAGGTATTGCAGATGTTAGCAGTTTTGGAGGCTATCTCAAGCAATATGAAATAGCCATAGAACCTGATCGACTCAAATCTTTAAATGTATCAATAGCCGATATTTTCCAAGCGCTGGAAGACAACAACGAAAATACAGGCGGTGCATACATTGAGAAAAACCTTACCGCTCTTTTCATACGAAGTGAGGGTCTGGTAGGCTCCTTTGATGATATCAATAATATACCTGTTCGGGTCAATGAAAATGGGATTCCAGTTCTCATAAAAGATGTAGCTAAAGTCCAGCTGGGAAGTGCTGTACGCTATGGAGCTACCACAAGAAACGGAGAAGGTGAAGTAGTCAGTGCAATTGTGATGATGCTAAAGGGAGAGAATTCGGCAGAAGTCATAGATAATGTCAAAGCTAAAATCGAAGAGATCAAGAAAACCCTCCCAGAAGGAGTGACTTTGGAACCCTTTTTAGATCGGTCCAAATTAGTGGATAATGCCATTGGGACAGTTAGTAAGAATTTGATTGAGGGAGCTTTGATTGTGGTTTTTGTGCTCCTGCTTTTGTTGGGTAATATGCGCGCAGGCCTAATTGTGGCGTCTGTGATTCCATTGGCACTCCTCTTTGCTTTTACGCTTATGAATTTGTTTGGAGTGTCGGGCAACCTGATGAGCCTTGGAGCGATAGATTTTGGGTTGATTGTAGATGGGGCTGTAATCATTGTAGAAGCGACCCTGCATCATCTAGGCTTGGTAAAAATAGGTAGGAAGTTGACCCAAGATGAGATGGATGAAGAAGTGTTTCTTTCTGCCAGTAAAATCCGAAACTCCGCTGCATTTGGGGAGATTATCATTCTTATCGTATATCTACCGATTTTAGCCTTGGTCGGTACTGAAGGCAAGATGTTTAGACCTATGGCACAGACAGTTGCCTTTGCAATTCTTGGCGCATTTATTCTTTCTCTTACCTATGTGCCTATGATCTCAGCACTTTTTCTAAGCAAAAAGATCAGTGACAAGCCCAATATCTCTGACAAAATCATGAATTTTTTCCATGGTTTCTACGATCCTTCCATCCGCTGGGCTATGCATCATCGAGCAGTAATTTTAAGCACTGCTTTGGTTTTATTATTGGTTTCAGGCTGGGTTTTCTCCAGAATGGGAGGAGAATTTATTCCAACACTGGAAGAGGGTGACTTTGCGGTGGAAACCCGTGTGGTCACAGGTTCTTCACTTCAAAATACCATAAAGGCCACAACCCAGGCAGAGAAGATTCTTTTGGATCAATTTCCAGAAGTTGTGGAAGTAGTATCCAAAATAGGAGCTGGTGAAATACCGACAGATCCCATGCCAGTGGAAGCCGCTGATATGATGATTGTCTTAAAGGATAAAAGCGAGTGGACTACAGCAACTAACAGGGAAGATTTAGCGAATAAAATGTCCGAAGCGTTGGCTGTCCTGCCAGGCGTCAACTTTGGTTTCCAGCAGCCCATTCAAATGCGTTTCAACGAATTGATGTCCGGCGTTCGCCAGGATGTGGCAATAAAAATATACGGAGAGGATTTAAACCAACTTTCTGAATATGCCAATCAGATAGGACAGATAGCACGAGGAGTAGATGGAGCGGAGGATATCTACATAGAAGAGGTAACGGGAGTGCCGCAAATCGTCATCGATTATAAACGGGCACAATTGGCAAAATATGGCTTAAGCATCAAGGAAGTAAACCGTTCGATTCAGGCAGCTTTTGCCGGGGCTTCCGCTGGAAAAGTTTACGAAGGGGAAAAGCGATTTGATCTAGTGATCAGACTTGACCAGACCAAAAGGAATGAACTGGAAGATGTTCAAAATTTATTTATTGCCAGAGCAAATGGAGATCAGATTCCGCTGTACCAAGTAGCAGAAGTCTCCGTGAAAGAAGGACCATATCAGATTCAGCGGGATGACACCCAACGGAGAATTGTGGTGGCTTTCAATGTGAGAAATAGGGATGTGGAAAGTATAGTCAATGAAATTGAAGCTAAAATTGACAAGGCTGTGAATTTCGACACGGGTTACTTTGTCACATTCGGTGGACAATTTGAGAATCTTATTGAGGCCAAAGCCAGACTGGGAATTGCCGTTCCTCTGGCGCTCTTACTCATCTTCGTTTTACTTTTCTTCACTTTCGGATCTATCAAACAAAGTGTATTGATATTTACTGCGATACCGCTTTCCGCCATTGGTGGGATCTTCGCTTTAACTGTACGGGGAATGCCTTTTAGTATTTCTGCAGGAATAGGTTTTATCGCACTTTTCGGAGTAGCGGTGCTCAATGGAATTGTACTGATAGCTGAATTTAACCATCTGAAAAAAGAAGGGATCACGGATATATTTGAGCGAATCTATTCAGGTACACGTACCAGACTAAGGCCTGTGATTATGACAGCTTCTGTAGCATCCTTGGGCTTTTTGCCTATGGCACTCTCTTCTTCAAGTGGAGCAGAGGTTCAAAAACCATTGGCCACAGTAGTCATCGGTGGGCTAATCACTGCCACGATTCTGACTTTGGTGGTTCTGCCTGTTTTGTATTACTATTTTGAAAAAGGATTCAGGAAATCCACAGGCAAAGTAGGATTGCTGGTCATTACATTTTTGACTGTTATAAATATGTCAACTTTCGCTCAGGAACCTCAGCGAATTTCTTCAGTGGACCAGGCAATAGAACTGGCTCTGGAAAACAATCCCAATGTCAAAGCAGAAGCGCTGAGGCTGGAGCAGCAGCGAGCTTTAAAAGGGGCAAGCTGGAACATTGGCAAAACTGCTGTGGATATGGAGTACGGTCAGACCAACAGTTCATTTACCAATGATACCCGTTTTTCAGTTTCACAAACCTTTGAATTCCCGACTACTTATAGCAGACAAAATGGACTGGCTGAGTCCAAAGTAACTTCCGGTGAATTGGCCGTGGAAATGACTAAAAATGAACTTACCAGAGCCGTAAAGTCAACTTGGTTTGCCTTATGGACGGCAAAGGAAAGGGGTAATCTACTAGTCAGACAGGATAGTATCTATTCCCGGTTTGCATCAGCTGCCACCCTCCGATTTGAGGCAGGGGAAACCAACTTGCTTGAAAAGGCAACTGCCGAAGCAGAGGTAGCTGAAATCCAGGCACTACTGGCTCAGAACAAAGCAGATATAGAAATCTACTCTAAGAGGCTGAAAATGCTTTTAAACACTGAAGTAGAGATTGAATCTGAAATGGGAATACTGGAACAAAAGTCATCACCCCTCTCACTATCTTCTATAAGTGTGGAAAGTAATCCAACGTTAGCCTGGGTTCAACAACAAATAGAAATAGCAGAAAAGGAAAAGTCAGTGGAGAAATCCAGGTTGATGCCTGACATTAAAGTTGGGTATTTTAATCAATCTCTAAATGGCCCAGGCGAAACCGTGGCAGGTGATCCCAAATTCTTCACCTCCAAAGATCGTTTCGATGGTTTTCAGGTAGGATTAGCTATTCCGGTTTTCAGCATAAAATCTCAGTCCGCAAATATTAAATCCAAAACCATTCGGATAGCCGAAGTGGAACAGGAAGAAGAGGCATTTACCAACGAGCTTGAAAATCAATTAACCACGTTACTTCTTGATTACGAAAAATTCCAGACCAGTTTGGATTTTTATGAAACCAATGCTTTACCTCAAGCTGAGCTGATTTTAAAACAGTCGCAGCGGGGCTTTCAAAGTGGTGAAATTGGGTATGTGGAATATATCCAAGGACTAAGCAGAAGCTTAACCGTGTCTTTTAATTACCTGGATTTACTTGATAAATCCAACCAGGCTCTTATTCAGATCGAATTCTTGTCGGGAATCAATTAACTCCAATTAAATAAATATGAAATCGAGCATGAGTGAAAAGTCATTTAGAAGAATGAGTCTAATCCCTTTGAGATTCCATAGTACCAATACTAAAAATCATTTAAAATGAAAAAATATATCATAAACAGCCTACTTGCCTTGACAATAACAGGCTTTATAGTTTCCTGTAATTCACAGGTTGAAAGTGTTGAAATTCAGGGAGAGCACGAAGAAAATGAAGCCAGGGTAGAACTGTCTCAAGCGCAATATGAAGTGACAGGGATTGAGCTAGGTAAATTGGAATTCAAGGAAATTGGAAGTGAACTTATGGTGAATGGGGTGATTGATGTCCCACCGCAAAATAACATTTCCATTACCATGCCTTATGGAGGTTTTGTGAAAAACACCACACTTCTTCCCGGCGATGCAGTCAAAAGAGGACAGCTGCTTGTAACGATAGAAAATCCTGATTTCATTCAATTTCAACAGGACTATTTAGAGAGTCTGGCTAACAGCTCCTATTTAAAATCTGAGTACGAGCGTCAGGAGAAATTGTATGGTGAACAAGTGGCTTCCGGAAAAACCTTTGAAGAATCAAAAAGTAATTTTCTGGCCAATGAGGCAAGAATAAAAACTTCCAAAGCACGGTTAACAATGATTGGTTTTGATCCTGGGAAAGTGGAAACAGGAGAAATTAAATCTGTAGTAAATATCTATTCCCCTGTTGCCGGTTCGGTGCTGGACGTTTATACCAATATTGGCAAATATGTCAGTCCGCAGGATGTGATCATGGATTTAACCAATTCGGATGATTTGCATGTGGAACTTTCTGTCTATGAAAATGACATTACTAAAATTAAAAAGGATCAACGCATCAAATTCAATATTGCCAATACGGATGAAGAATGGAGAGAGGCGCATGTGTTTTTGGTAGGTAAGGGAGTCAGAAAAGATAGGTCAGTAACCGTTCATGGTCATTTTGACAGCAAGAATACTGATTTGCTCCCAGGAATGTATGTGACTGCCAAAATAGAAACTGCAAGTGAAAAAGCGCTAGTAGCGCCAAATGATGCAGTTGTACGGTTTGGAGAGAAACATTTTATTTTTTCCTATTTGGGACAGCGGGATGAAAACGGGAAACCCGCCTACGATTATGAGATGATAGAAGTGATAATGGGGAATAATGAAGACGGGTTTACTGAGGTGACATTATTGGATTCCGCCCGTGCCTATGAGGAAATCAAACTGGTAACTAAGGGAGCTTTCACACTACTTTCAAAAGCTAAAAACAGCGAAGAAGAAGGTGGACATCATTGAAAAACAAAGGAAAAATATGCTAACTGATTTATGAAATCATGGAAAAGGAAAAAGTAGAACATTCAGGGATATTCGGAAAAAATAGTGAATTGATTTTCTCAATTTGTTGTGGTGCTCTTTTGGGGATCGGGTTTGGTCTCAGTTTTATAGAGTCCGTACCTCAATGGGTTAGTCTTGGAATGTATATAGGGGCCTATTTTTTTGGAGGGTTCTATACTGCCAAGGAAGCAATTGAGACCATTCTTAAAGGTGGGTTTGAAATAGATTTTCTCATGTTGGTCGCAGCCATTGGTGCTGCGATCCTTGGGGAATGGGCCGAGGGTGCTTTGCTGCTATTTTTGTTTAGTCTCGGGCATTCACTGGAGCACTACGCTATGGGAAAAGCACATAAATCTATTGAGTCTTTAGCAACTCTAGCTCCTAAAACTGCCTTGAAAAAGGATGAGAATACTACCAAAGAAATCGGTATTGAAGAATTGGAAATTGGGGATATTATTTTAGTCAAGCCCAACACTCGTATAGCTGCTGATGGAGTAGTAATCAAAGGTAGTAGCGCCGTTGATCAGGCCCCCATCACAGGTGAGAGTATTCCAGTGGACAAAGTTGCTATGCAAAATGCAGATTCAAATGAATTATCTCTTAAAGATGTTCCTGAAGAAAGCCGTGCATTTTCAGGGACTATAAATGGAAATGGAACCTTGGAAATAAAGGTGTTGAAATTAGCCACGGACTCCACCGTATCAAGATTGATCACCTTAGTCAACGAAGCAAAGGCACAAAAGTCTCCTACTCAGTTACTCACTGATAAATTTGAGAAGTATTTTGTCCCTTCGGTATTGGTTTTGGTGGTGATATTATGCTTTGCTTTTTTAGTCATTGATGAGTCTTTTAGCCAAAGCTTTTATAGAGCGATGGCCGTGTTGGTAGCTGCGAGTCCTTGTGCACTGGCAATTGCTACACCCAGTGCTGTATTAAGCGGTATAGCCCGTGCTGCCAAAAAAGGAGTGTTGATCAAAGGGGGGAGACCCTTGGAAGATTTAGGTGTTTTGACTGCAATTGCTTTTGATAAAACAGGAACACTCACTGAAGGAAAACCCAAAATCACAGAGGTGATTGCTCTGGAAGGAATTTCCAACGAAGAATTACTTGCAGATGCTATAGCAGTGGAAGAGCTGAGTGATCACCCACTTGCCAAAGCGGTAGTTAGAGACGGTAAAGAACGAATGGATGGCAAAGAAATTCCCAAAGCTGATTCATTGGAAGCAGTGTTGGGCAAAGGAATTAAGGCTAATGTGGGTTCGGATAAAATCTATATCGGAAACCTGGATTTATATGAAGCGCTGGATGATAAAAAACCTTCTGATGAGGTAGTCAAAAAAATTGAAGAATTGGAGTCCAATGGAAATACAACTATCCTCATCAGGAAAAATGACACCTATATGGGTATCATTGGACTGATGGACACTCCTAGGGAATCGGCCAAAGCTACCTTAAGGGAACTGAAGGAGATTGGGATTGAAAAGATGATCATGCTCAGTGGCGATAACCAGAAAGTCGCAGATGCAATTGCCAATGAGGTCGGACTGACTGGTGCAAGAGGAAGCCTACTGCCTGAAGAAAAAGTAGAAGCTATCAAGCAATTAAAGCAGTCAGAATCCAAAATCGCCATGGTCGGCGACGGGGTAAATGATGCTCCGGCTATGGCTGCAAGTACAGTAGGAATTGCCATGGGAGCAGCAGGTTCTGATGTCGCTTTGGAAACTGCAGATATTGCATTGATGGCTGATAAACTTGAAGTATTGCCTTTTGCAATTGGGCTAAGTAGAAAAGCCAAGGGGATTATTAAACAAAACCTGTGGATCAGTTTAGGTGTAGTAGGTGTATTGATTCCAGCTACGATCTTTGGATTTGCCTCAATAGGAATTGCTGTACTTATCCATGAAGGATCTACGATAGTCGTTGTAGTAAATGCATTAAGGTTGCTGGGATACCAGAGAAAATGAATTAACCACAGGGAAGTAGTGGAATCAATCCCCACGTAGGGTGGGGATATTTACTTAAAAACAATATTATGCTGCAGATACTAGAACAGACTGAAAACAATATCATAGCAACAAAAGCCTCAGGAAAATTAACTGAAGTTGATTACAAAAAGCTATTACCATTATTGAAGAACGCGCTCGACAAACATTCAAAGATTCGATGGTACTTTGAAATGGTTGATTTTGAAGGGTGGGAATTGAAAGCCTTTTGGGAAGATGTGAAGTTTGATGCAAAACATGCCAATGACTTTGATAAAGTGGCCATGGTAGGTGAAAAAATGTGGGAAGAAAAAATGTCTGACCTAATGGGTTTTTTCTCTTCTGCTAAAGTTAAATACTTTGATATTTCAGATAAAGAAGCTGCATTAAAGTGGATTAAAAAATAACAGCTAGTCAGTGGCAAAAAAAGATAACAATATCAGGACAGCCTTTTTCCTGAATCTAGCCTTTACCGTGTTAGAAGTCACAGGAGGTTTGATTTCAGGCAGTATCGCTATTTTAAGCGATATAGATACCAAACATACCAACATTGATCTGAAGAGTTCTGATTGATAATATATACTTAAATCTTAAAAATCTTTCATTCAAAAGATAAGCTATTCAACATGCAAAAAACAATTTTTGAGATAACCAAAATGGACTGCCCTTCGGAGGAGAATCTTATCAGGATGAATTTGGACGGTATTTCCAGTATTGAGAATTTGGAATTTGATATTCCTAACCGGAAACTGACAGTTTTTCATCAAGGGGAAATTGAAGCAATCGAAAAGTCTATTGTGGACTTAAATTTAGGAGGAAGGAAAATTTCCACCGAACAGACTGACCAAACGGTTTTTAAAGAACACACTCACCAAAAAAAGTTACTATGGTCTGTCCTTGCAATAAACTTTGCATTTTTTCTAATCGAAATGACCACGGGAATTATTTCCAAATCTATGGGGCTGGTTGCCGATAGCTTGGATATGCTTGCGGACAGCTTTGTGTATGGGATTAGTTTATTTGCAGTGGGGGGAACAATATATAGGAAAAAGCGGATTGCTAAATGGGCTGGATATTTTCAAATTATACTTGCGATCATAGGATTTGTAGAGGTATTAAGAAGGTTTTTTGGAGTCGAGAAGCTTCCGGATTTTTCAACAATGATTATTGTCTCAATTCTTGCTCTCATGGCGAATGGAATTTGCCTTTACCTGTTGCAAAAATCGAAAAGCAAAGAAGAGGCTCATATGAAAGCAAGCATGATTTTTACATCAAATGATGTAATTATTAATTCAGGTGTAATTGCTGCAGGACTACTAGTTCATTGGCTAGAATCGAGTATGCCTGATCTGGTTATTGGAGCAATTGTTTTTGTCCTGGTTGTTCAAGGGGCATTTAGAATTTTAAAAGTGAGCAAATAGAGGGATTTACTCGATAAAACTTCCCTAAATCATCATGTTACATAAAACAGGAAGTTCTTTTTTTAGGTTAAAGGCGGGGTTTTTAAAGGTTGCCTAAAAAAAATAGTAGTCAAATAGCTTTATCTGTATAATTGGGTAGTGAAAGCATCTATCCATCTATTGGGAGAATTTAGAGTCTCATAAAACGACCGTTTTTTGAGACAATTTCTGGTTAGGATATCTCCGCTGAAAAAACCCAATTTTTAGTCTCATAAACTCATCTCTTTAATCAAGGTCTCAAATATCCATTTGCCCACCTTTTATGAGACGGTACTAGCCAAAGTATAGATGGTCATAAATAGGTTTCCATCCCTTTGGATTCTCTCACATTCCTAGAATTGGAAAAATTCGAACCACCCAAAGCCGTATTGCCTATTTATTTTTGTGTATTACAGATGAGATAAAAGGTATGCTTTAGTCTCATATATCTTGCTTTATGAGACGCAAATGATTTTGTGCATATTTCATGATACGCAAGTTTCCTATTGGTTTACGATATCAAGCAAAGGTTCAAATATGTACAGAGATGCTCTCCTGCCAGATCCCTTCTCAATACATTTAATTATCTGATTGGCTTCCATTGCGTTAAGTAACCTAGAGGCAGATGCTCTAGGCACCCCAGACTCTTCATAAAATCTTCCACTATTGAAAACTGGATGATTAAAAATAAAGTCCAGGCAACTTACAGCAAATTGAGAGTGCGTTGCCGTCACTATTCGCTCTTTCATGGACTCGTAAAGTGCCACTATTTGGCGGGTTTGATCATTGTTTTTCTTTGCCTGACTAATAATCGCTCCCAAAAAAAATCTAATCCAATTTGTCCAGCTCCCTGTCTCAGTGATATCCTTCAGCGCATCATAATAATCACGGCGATGATTCTCCAAATAGTCTGAAAGATAAAATACAGGCTCTCTGATAATATCTTTATCAAATAGGAATAGAGGAATCAGAATTCTTCCTATCCGTCCATTACCATCCAAAAATGGATGTAATATTTCAAATTGGGCATGGATAATTGCCAATTGAACAAGCGGATCTTTTTCTTCAAAATGGATGTACTTCTCCCAATCATCCAAGCCATGAAGCATATCCTGAACTGTGGGAGGAACAAATCTTGCAGTATCCATGGTGCTTCCCGGAGATCCTATCCAATTTTGGATTTTCCGAAATTCCCCTGGAGCCTTATTCTCTCCGCGGACATCTTGCATTAGCACAGCATGCATTTCACGAATCAATCGAAGAGATAGGGGTAGGGAGTCAAGTCTTGATTTTGCTGCCAATAAGGCTTTCCTATAATTAATAATCTCTTTAATATCCCCTTGTTTTTCTGAAGATTGGACTTTTTCAGCCTCATATTCCAACACTTCTTTTAGTGTAGCCTGTGTACCTTCTATTTTGGAAGATAGCACGGCTTCCTGAGTGCGAAGAGGTGAAAGCAAAACTTCTGGATTGATGATAGACTGAAGTAGCCCGTCATATCGGGCAAGCTGGCGATTGGCAGTACTCAGTAAATCCACTATAGCTGCCCAGTCTAAGTTCGTCGAAAGAAGTTCTTGTGGTTTGTACGGTTTCATTTGTATCTCATCTATGCAACACAAGATAGTATTGCGTCTCATTATTTCAAGAATATGAGACACAAATTATTTTGTGTCTCATCCATGAGACGCTAAACTCTTGATCCAGCGCTACGCTTGGTTTTTACTTTCCATCTCATAGCTGTCACAGTCTGTAGTTGTTCTTCATCTTGATCATCAAACAACCGTCAAATAAGGATCGGCTGATTATCAGTATCCTATATTATAAAAGAGGGGGAGGATCAAATGACCATCAAATAAGTTTTTGTTATTACAGCTAGCTTAATTTTTAAGCACACAAGCAAGTGAATTCTTAACGAGTACTGGTCCTGTTCTCTTAAAATGTGAGGAATAGCATAGAGTGGTTTCTTAAACCAAGGACTTTTAGGGCTAGATTTGTAAGGGTTGTAGGATATATCTAGATATACGTATATATATTCGCCATTATATGTATATATCTAGATATATGAGAGCAAGGCTGATTACCGTCCTAGCCCTAAATCCTTGCTTTTTCTCTTCTTTTTCTTTTTGCTGTCGTCATCTAGATTCCCAGAAGCCGGAATAGAAGCAAGCAGGTCACCAAGGCCAGCAATGGCACTAGGAGCGTGAAGAAGGCTATTTGAACTACTTTGATCACCTGACGGTAAGATTTGCGGTTCTCGATCATTCCCGAAATTAACTTCTCGATCCGTGGATCTTGCTTCGCGGCCAGCGTTTGATGGTTGGAATGGATTTGACCTTGAAGTATTTTTTGATTCTTCCTGATTTGATTCTGGCTGTCTCGGAGTTCTATCAAGCATTCGATCAGCTGCTGGTTTTCCAGCTTGATGGTCATTGCCTCCTTTAGGATATGCTGCTCTTGATCGACGGTTTGCTTCGTCAATTGATTGAAAGTCTTTAGCTTGCTCATAGTGTAATGTTTTGGATAGTTGCCCCCATTTGAATTGATTTCCCAAAGCCTGTCCTTTAGCTACAAATCCTCCATAGCAGTAGGAGATGCCCGATATCCGGCCTGTACTAGCTTGGTTGAATAATACATTGACCCCGCTCTTTTCCAGATGGCCAATAAAGGAGGGGATGTTGTTACTTTTTTTCAAAGCTGCTCCCACCAACTCCTGGAGTACCATTCGTTGGGAGGCTTTACCAGTCCGCAAAGCCATTTCTATTTCATCCTTGTCGGGAGACTTTACCTTTGATTCTTGGCTTGATTTTACCTGTTCCAGATTATACTTAATCTCTAACTCCCTGGCGATTTGGTCGCTTCTTTGGTAGTTCCTGCTGTCTGAGACCACGGTTCCGTCAAATCGGTTGCGTAGCACTAGAATATGGCAATGTGGATGGCCGGTGTCATGATGCCGGAAGATGAAATAAGCATTATTGTCAAAGCCCATTTTCTTCATGTACTCTTCGGCGATGGTGAGCATTTTATCATTAGAAATCACCTCGTCCTTGCCGAAATTGAGGCTGGTGTGAAAGGTGTTTCGCTTCAATCTGGGATTTAAACTTTGCAATAAGCGCAGCTCATTCTTGATAGACTGTTGCTTGAGGCTAGCAAAATTAGTAGCAAGTAACTCAGCTTTTTGGGACTCGTCCTTGGAGTAAAGCTTTTGCAAATTGTAGTTCAACGCCCCCATGAAAGAAGTTCCTATGGATACCTTAGTGATCATTGACTAGAAGTTTGATTAGAAGATTTAGTTTTTCTTGTAAAGCCTGGAAAGCTGCAAGCTTATCAGATGGTACCGGGATATTTGAATTATAGTGTTTTGCGATTTGGTTGATGTTTGTTCCGATCTTCTTTAGCTCTAGATAGGTTTGCTTTTCCAGAATAGGTGTACGTGCTTTCGGCAGTCTGTTTTTGAAGACGCAAGATCTGATCACTTCGGAAGCGCTGAGGTCGGAGTATTCACATAGTTTTGCCAATTGCTCATATTCCCCTTCGTCCATTTTGAAGGAAAACTTGATGCTCTTTTTTTCTTTTTGCGGTAGCTTAGGTCTTGCCATATCGGTAAATGAACGAAGTGAGTTTTTGATTTCTGAGCGGAGCGAAGCAAGCGTTTCGGTCTGGCCGAAACATAGCTTGCTTCGCAAAGCGACCCTCATCGAAGAAAGCCCAGTCGACCTTCATGAATTAGCATTTCATTATAGTCCTTGTACCCTGTATAGTCCAGACTTTTGTCTATGCAATGGGAGTGTTCCTTTAATAGTTCTTTGGTCTTTTTCTTTCCCTGATCGTCCCGATCAAGGTATAGCTCCACAGTTTTAAATTGCTCGAAATAGGAGGTGGCTTCTTTGGTATTTGCCAATGAGTTAAGTGACATTAAACAAAAGGGAATCTCCTGTATATTGTTTCTTTGAAAGTAACTCATCAGGTCAAAAATCCCTTCGAATATTACCAAGGTTGAATTACCGTTTCCTTTTGGATCTCCAAAAATACTGATGCCTTGGGCTGTGCATCCTTTCCAGTATTTGTTGCGGATAGACCATCCGTTGGAATTCTGGTTTCCTACTCCAAAATATTTTTTTCCGTCCACCTCGAAGTAAACTTCCTTGCAGAATTGTCGGGCCATGAACAAGGTTAACTCGCGAGATTCAATGTATTCTGAAATAGCATTGTTGGTACCAAGTGGTTTGACTGCATAGACTTGGATTTTAGAATCGGCTTTCAAGTCATGATGATTGTCTTGCTGTTGAAAAGAAAAAGACTCCAGGTTTCTTTGCGTGAGATGATTCAGCGCACCTTCAATCGAAAATGCAGGGTTTAATTTCAAGACTAGGTCGATGAGGGTTCCACCTTCATTGTCGTTACCGAAGTCGATCCAAAGATTGCTTCTGTGATCTACTTTGAAAGAAGGTGTTTTTTCTTCCCGGAAAGGAGAGAAGTATATGGAATAGCTTCCAAGGTTTTTCGCTGGTTGGGTGCCAATTGCTGAGAGATATTCGAGAATGCTGATTTGATTGGCTTGCTTACAGTTCATGATTTTTATGGTTTGTTAGTTAAAATTGTCAAAGTAGCTTACTACGTTACTACACTAGCTTTAATCGATAGAAAATCAATGTGTTAACTGTAGTCAGGTTGCATTTTTATTGGTATTTTAAGCTTACTACGGTTACTACATTTCCGGTTTTGTAGTAAGGTGTAGTAACCTTGATTGATTTAACCTGACTACAGGTAACTATCAGTATATCAATTATATATATTCATTGTAGTAAGGTAGTAAGTGGATTAGGGGTTTTTATATAATAGCCCTTTACGGGATAGGATTTGTCGCCATAGCCTCTTTTGGCAATCCGTTCAAATCCGAGTCTTTTCAGGGCTTTTCCGATTTCCTCCCTGCTGATTTTGAGAAGTGATCCTTCTGCTTTATTCAGGTATTGGATGATGTCTGAGGGAGTCATGAATTCGTCCTCCTTATTTCCTGGGTCAAAGTGTTTCTGGATTAGTTCAAACTCCATGGTGATTGTGCTGAACTGGTTATTGGCCAGTTCGTTTTCCGTGATCTCCTCAGCATTCATATTGTATTCAAAGCCACTTTTAAAAAGGTTATATGCCTGAGACCAGACTCGGTTGATATCAACCTCTTGTTTGTACTTCCAGTTGATTCCAATCAGGGTAAAGCAAAGCCAACGGACACTCCCTGTATCGTCTGTTAGAAATTCCGCCTTGTTGGTAGAACCGATAATGGATGCTCTACGGGGTTCCATGGTAGGCTTTCTATCATAGGGATGTCGGACTTTGATGTAGGATCGGCTCATTAGGCTTTTTTGAGCGTTGATTTCCTGCTTGTTGAGAGTTGACAATTCATCCTGGATGATCAAGAAGTTTTGACAAAGGGCTATCAGGCTATCCTTGTCTACCGAAATATTTTCGGTCTGGTATTCGGAAAGGTCTGGAGGAGTAAGAAATCTTGTCAGGGTCGACTTTCCGCTGTTTTGTTTGTCCTGGACTAAAATCAAGGCCTGCTTGTTGAAGTATTGGTCGTCTAGGCTACAAGCGACGCAGCGGACTAGCCATTTCTTGAACTGGACTTTGAACCTTTCTTGATCCAGCACTTGGATATAGTTGGCGAAGTGATCTATGTAATCACCATGTTTTTCTTGATTCCAGTGCTGTTTGTGGTGCTCAAAATAGACTTCCAAGGGATTTACCTTCGGAATAAAGTCACTACTCAAGAAGGAATTGATATCGGCTAGTGATGTGTTGTGTCCTGCTGATTTTGCCTCGATCAATAGGGTATGGGGATTGACCCGCAGGTAGTTGTTTTTTTCTTTTTCACTGGCAAAAACTTCGTAAACTACTACGTTGTTGATAAAGTCATATTTACTTATCAAGTACCGGATCATCTTTACCATTGGTGAATTGGAGTCATCATCCAATCGTTTGAAAGGATTTCTGTTTTTCATGGAGCTGCATTAAGAGTTTGAAAATGAATGCAGAACCAGTATCTTTACGTTGTCAGACGGAGATACTCTTTCCACATTATTAAAAGCGAATTCGAAAGGATTCGCTTTATTTTTTTCTGGTGTATTGCAAAGCTTGCTTTCTTATTTCTGCTTCCGATTTACTTGGATTTTGCAATAGCCAATCATCAATCTTTTTGCGATCGAAGAAAAGTGCGCCATTATTAGGCTTGGAATAAGGGATTTTGGATTGGCTTACTAGTTTGTAGATGTAGGATACTTTGAAACCTGTATACTCACTAAGTTCCTCAGGATTCAAGATATCCTTAAGGCCAAACATAAATTTCTCAATGCGATTGAGTTTGTGTAGGATTTGTTCGTTTTCCATTGCTGCGTTTTTTTGATGTTGTCCAGCAAAGGAGAATAAAGGAGGCCTGAAAGGACAATAAAAATTAACTATTGTCAATGTTTTAGCGGGTTTCGTTAATGAATTTTTGAAAAAATACCGTCTATTTGATATTCAATTTCAGACTTGCTTCTGGAGTTTTTTGAAATGCTTTTTGAGCTTCGAAGAGATCCGGGTTTTATTGCTTTCCCATTTATGAGAAAAATTTTCGCCAATGTAGGATATGAAAGCCCATCAATCTTATTGTTTAGTTCATCGAAAAAGTAAACCGCATCAATCACAGGAATATTTAAGTCAAATAATGGGGTAGATGGAGTTGTCCCCTTTTCAAAAAAAGCGACAAATTTCTCTCTATGAGATTTTTGTTTTTCAAAGTCCATATACTCGATGAATCCATATTCCACCAATCCATCAAAAATTTTTGCTAACTGCCCTGATGTATAATGTGTTCTAAATTTCTTTTGGCTTTTTTTTAAAGTATCCTTTACCAGAGGTATATACCGATTTTCAAATCTTTTCTTCCAGGTTAAATCTAGAATCAAAACACCAACGATGAATAGGAAAACGAATGGTGCAAAAAGCAAAACATCTTTCCAAAGGGTTCCTGTTGGGTTTGAAACCAAAATGGCGTAAGTACTTAAGCTCATTATTGGCCAAAAAATGGAATAAAAGAATATCCTGGGTTTTTCCACTTTTTTTCTAAATCCTACCATTTTTTCATCAAACATATAATTGGCATACCAGATTGAATATCTTCTAATTAGCTTCCAAGTATAAAACAATTGGACAACAATCATACTGATTCCACTCCCCCAAACAAAAAGATTGAAATTAAAAAATATGGTTATGCCAGTGTAAAAAATGACTGGTAATAAAATGAATAAGGTGGATAAAAGAATTTTTGGGTTTGATTTTTCCATTGTTTTAAAGTTTCAAATCCAAGTTAAGTTGAGGAATAATTTGGGCTGACTCCCGCATCTTTTGGTCAACGATTTTAGCATAGATAGCGGTGGTTTTTATTTCCTTGTGGCCTAGCCTTTTTTGAACGGTGTAAAGATCTGCTCCATTTTCAAGAAGTAGGACAGCGTTGGTATGCCTGGCACTATGAAAAGTAATATGCTTGAATACCCCGGCTCGATTGCACCAGCGAACCAGTTCATTGTTATAAACAGCGCTGTATTTGAGACCAATGAAAACCCGATCCTTAGGAGATTTTCTGTCACCGAGTAAATCCCTTGCCTGTTTAGAGATATAGAGGTATTCTACGCCATCCGTTTTTTCCTGCCTGAAATTTACTCTAAAGAGATTTTTACCTTCATCTCTGACTTCTGACCATACGAGATTATTGATGTCAGACCATCTCAATCCTACAAGACAGGAGAATATAAAAGCCTTCTTCAAAACTTGATATTTGCAGTCTGTATTAACTAAGGCTTGAAGTTCTTCAAAGGTTAAGTATTCTCGTTGGCTTTCTGCCTGCTCAAAAGCTTTTACCCTAGCAGCATAGTTGATGGAAATATACCCATCATCAAAAGCACTTCTCAGACAGGCTTTGAATTTATTGAAATAGGAGTATTTGGAGTTTTGGGATAGGGGTAGGTTGCTTTTAGTTCGTGCTTCTACTTCAAAGTAGTGCTTTACCCTTTTTACAAAATTATCGTCAATCTCATCGAAAAGAAAATTTGGGCTTATGCAATTTTTGAGATGGGAGTAAGCAGATTGCCAGACTCCATAGTTCTTGACTGAGTTGGATTTCTCTTCCATCTTCTCAGTAAAAAAGTCTAAGAATTGCCTTTTTGACTTTGACAGGTTTTTGATTTCAAATTTTCCCTGGATGTAATTGCTCTGCCTTATCGATAGGATATCCTCAGCAAGTTTCCGGTTCTCTTTGTTCTCTTTTCTTTCAACAGCATCTTTCGGAACCTGGTGCAGGTAAATTTTCAAGAATTCGAAATCTCGAATATGACTGCGTTTGCCATTCAAATCGGTGGTGGAACCTTTATAATACTCTATATAAAGGCTAATCATTCCGTTTGAGAGCTTTTTCTCTTTTAAAGTAATCTTCATTTCTATACCTCAGTTGTACATTTGTACAACTTTTTGACTTCAAGTTGTACAGTAGTTGTAACAAATGTACAACTAAACTCAAATAAAGGAAAATTAAAAACCTATAAATAACTGACAGTCAATTGAAATCAAATAAAGTCAAGTAAAAAAAACTCGATTTATTTACCGATGCAGAAATTCCTAAATATGTTCTCCAAGAGGTCATCTGTGGTTATTTCACCTGTGATCTCACCAAGGAAGTGAAGAGAGCGGCGGATGTCCATAGCCACAAAGTCATTGGTTACTTGGTTGTCTAAACCGCCAAGAATATCCAATAAAGACTCACGGGTTTTGACTAAGGAATCGTAATGACGTACGTTAGTGACCACCGTATTTCCGGTACGGAATTTATCCAGATTTACCAGCACAAGAATTCTGGCTTTAAGGTCTTCCAGATTTTCTTTTTTTCCTGCAGAGATAAAAATAGTATCAGGATGCTTTTCTTTCAACTCACTGATTAACTCAGTATTACCCTTATCTACCTTATTAGCCACTTTCAGGAAGGGCACGCCTTGATTTTCCAGTTTATTGACGTCTCGGTTGATTTCCACCAAGTCCGTATCACCCAAATCAAAGAGGTACAAAATCAAGGAAGCAGACTTCATTTTCTCCTGAGTTCGGCTCACACCGATTGCTTCGATGGTGTCTGTAGTTTCCCGTAAACCTGCGGTATCTATAAAGCGGAAGATTACTCCACCTATATTGATTTCATCCTCAATAAAATCCCGTGTAGTTCCGGCAATCTCAGAGACGATAGCTTTTTCCTCATTAAGTAGGGCATTAAGTAGGGTGGACTTTCCGGCATTTGGCTTTCCAGCAATTACCGTAGGTACTCCATTTTTGATCACATTTCCCAAATCAAAACTTAAAATCAATTCTTCGACTACCCGAAGCAAACGCTCTACTAACGCGCGTAATTCTTCCCGACTGGCAAATTCCACATCTTCCTCGCCGAAATCCAGTTCCAATTCTATCATGGAAGCGAAATGAATCAAACGAGATCTAAGCTCTTGTATTTCAGAACTGAATCCACCACGCATTTGACTTAGTGCAGCCTGGTGTGAAGTTTCAGAATCTGCATGAATCAGATCTGCTACGGCTTCAGCCTGCGCCAGATCAAACTGTCCGTTCAGGAATGCACGCTGAGTGAATTCTCCTGGCTTAGCAGGTCGAGCTCCTTTTCGGATGAAGAGTTTAAGAACCTGGTTAATGATGTAGGATGAACCGTGAGTGGAGATTTCCACTACATTTTCTTTAGTGAAAGACTTTGGGGCTATAAAAAGGGAGATTAAAACCTCATCTATGATCTTTTCACCATCCCGTATAGTACCGAAATGGATGGTATGAGATTCTTGTTTCTCCAGATTTTTCCCAAAAAAGACTTCGTTGGTAAGCGTGATAGCGTCTTTGCCGGAAAGACGGATTACCGCAATAGCTCCAACACCCTGCGGCGTTGCCAATGCTATGATGGTATCATTTTGCTCAGAAAGTGAAAAACTCATTTTGGTCCAAATCCATTATGAACTATCTGACCTAGTCCGTCAAGAAACTCTACTGGAAGCCTGAATCCAGGCAATTGGGTAATGTTTTGTAAAGTTGGATCGATGATCACAAAATTAGGGTAGGACTGCACGCGCATGGCACTAGCCATCTTTGCCTCTGTATATTGCTTGCCTTTAAAATCAAACTTTCGTTTGTCGTCTTCAGCATTCATTTTTACTGCGTAAAATTTCTCATTGATGTATTTGATCACAGCAGGATCAGTGAAGGTTTCCTTGTCCATCTTCTTGCACCAGCCACACCAATCGGTATAGACGTCCACAAAAAGCATCTTTGGGTTTGCTTCAGTAGCAGCCACTGCCTCCTCAAATTTCAGCCATTCGATTTTCTCCTGTGCTTGCGCAAAGTTGGCAACAACCAAGAATAGACCTATTATCAATAATCTCTTCATATACCTCTATTATTCAAATCTCCAACGGTTTGCTGGGTGTGGAAGTTCCGAATGCCCAATTAGGCCGGATTCCTTTAATTGCTGCACTTCCCAGAAAGATGATTCCACCTACTGCCACCATCATGCCAGCAATCGAACTATCTACCAAATATGCAGCGTAATATCCTGCCAATGCAATAAAAATACCTAACCCGCAGGTAAGTTTGATAAGAGATGTTAATTTTTTGGTCCAAAGGAAGGCTGTGGCAGGAGGGACCACTAATAAAGCTACAACCAAAATTGCTCCCACAGCTTCAAAGCTACTTACTGTTGTATAGGATACCATACTCATCAACGCTAAGTTGATTGCACCCGCTGGAAGACCTATCACCAAACCAAAGTTTTCATCAAAACTAGTAAGCTTTAACTCTTTGTATAGCAAGAATATAAAAGCACTTACCAAAACTAAATTCAAAACTGCGAGATAGGTGATTCTAGGGCCCATACTAAAGCCAGCATCGGTAATCCAAAGGTCAATTGGTAAGTAGGCAATCTCTCCATATAGCACACATTCCTGATCCAAATCGACCTTATATGCCAGCATATTTATCAGGATAATTCCTATAGCAAAAAGAAGGGTAAATGTAATTCCTATAGATGCATCCAATTGAACTTTAGCTTTGTTTTTCAGCCAATCTATCAGTAGGGTAGCCAAAATCCCTAAAATACCAGCACCAATGATAACCTCAAGTCCTCTTTGGCTTCCTGACACAAAGAAACCAATGACAATCCCCGGGAGGACCGCATGTGAAATGGCATCTCCAGTCATGGACATTTTGCGAAGCATCATAAATACCCCAAGCAATCCACAGGAAATAGAGATCAAGCTGGCGGTGAAAATGATCAGAAATGCGTTTTGGTCAAAGCTCATCGTTGTCGCGGGGGATAGTCTCCTGGTGAGGATCGAGTTTAGGATAATTTAGTCTGTTCTCAAGTAAAGCTTCGAGTTCAGGGGTAAGGATATGTTCCAGCTTTTCTGCTGAATCATGCACGTGATCTGGGGCAATATTCATGTACTCATTGAGGTAAAGTTCCCAAAGTCTATGAAGTCTTACTATTCGTTTTGCTTCAGATTTTCCTTTAGATGTGAAGTCTATAAAACCCTGATTTATAGTAAGTAGATCAGTTTTGATTAATTCATCAATAGTATGCTTCGTTTCTCTCTTTCTGTAGGGAAAAGACTGATAGATTTCTTCTATAGGGAAGTTCTGCTTTCCACTCTCTAAACCATGGTAAATCAACTTGAGTAAGTGATCTTGATGTGTCTTTTTGAGGTAATGTCTTCTGGCAATGTATCGGGCAAGCACTCCTTTCTTTGGGGCAAATAGAAAGGAAATCAATGCAAACATGGATAGGCAAACTACTACCCACGGGCCTGTAGGCATCTGGGGAATTACAAAGGAAATGTAGGTGCCTATTACTCCGGACACTGCCGAAAATGCTCCAGCGATCAACAATAGCCTTCCGAGTTTATCGGTCCAAAATCTAGCTGCTGCTCCCGGAGTAATCAGCAAAGCAGCCATCAATACTACTCCGATGGCTTGAATTCCGATCACTACAGCTAATATCATCAGTACATTAAAGATCAGTCGAATGGCTCCCATTGGGTAGCCAATTGATTTTCCAAAGTCAGCATTGAAGACGAGCATTGAAAATTCCTTCTTAAAGGCTGTCAGCGTAAGGATGATTACTATTGCCAGGCCTCCATAGATATAAAGGTCCTCCTCAAGAATGGCGATGGCGTTTCCGAAGATAAACTGGTTGAGTCCTGCCATTTCCGGATTTCCGGATTTTTGAATTACCGTGAGTAGCACCACACCGAATCCAAAGAAGATGGATAGGATGGAAGCGATGATTGCATCGTCACTCAACCGGGTTTTGCTTTTTAGCCAAGAGGTAAGAAAAGTTGCCAAGGCACCGGATAGAAATGCGCCAGTCACGATGTATAACGGATTCTTTTCTCCAGCCAGCATAAATCCCAAACAGATCCCCGGAAGTACCGCATGGGAAATAGCATCGCCAAGCAAGGCTTTTTTGTCTAGAAAACTATACGTTCCCACATATGCTGAGCCTATGCCCAAAAGCGTGATTCCAATTACCACAAAGGCAATGGAAGCATCCTGAAATGTGAAGAAATAGACAAAGTCACTCATATCAATTTTTCAAAGGATTAAAGTCTTTTTGTCTGATGATGTCAGTAACCTTGGTGAGAAGATTTAGTTTTCCACCATAAGTTTTTCTCAAAAGCTCTTCCGTTACTACATCCTTTTTTGGTCCGGATGCGACTAGGTGAAGATTCAGCATGATGATCCAATCAAAGTAATTCATGGCAGAATGTATGTCGTGATGTACTACGATGACCGTCTTTCCCGCAGCGGTCATTTCTTGCAAAAGTTGGAAGATTGCTGTTTCTGTAGCCATATCCACTCCGGCAAAAGGTTCGTCCATCAAATACAGGTCTGCTTCCTGAGCCAAAGCTCTAGCGATAAAAACCCGCTGTTGCTGACCTCCAGAAAGCTCTGAGATTTGTCGATCTACAAAAGATTGCATCCCGACCTTCTCTAAACAATCCATGGCTATTTTCTTTTCCTTTTTTCCAGGTCTCTTGAAAAGGCCAAGCTTGCCATATGTACCCATCATTACTACATCCAAAACAGAAGCTGGGAAATTCCAATCCACAGATTCTCGCTGGGGAACATAGCTAATGCGGCTTCGGACGTCATTTAACTCCCGGTCAAAAAGCTTGACATAGCCTCCTGACGTTGGAATCAAGCCCATGATGGCCTTGATTAAAGTTGACTTTCCAGCACCATTTGGGCCAAGTATTCCAATCAGCTTTCCAGACGGTAAACTCAAATCCACATTCCATAAAACTGGACTTTGATCGTAGCTGACGGTGAGGTCATGTATTTCTAAAATGGGAGAATCTACGTTTATGATCATTTCGTTAGGCTTTCAAAAATTGCTTGAACATTCGTTTTTACCATTCCTATATAAGTTCCGGCAGGGGAGTCAGCAGCACCGAGGCTATCTGTGTAAAGTGGTCCTGCTAATTTTATCTCATGGTTTTGGTTCGCACATCCTGCGACCACAGCTTCTATTGCTTTTGGGGAAATGGTTTGCTCCGCAAAAACTGCATGGATATTTCGCTCTACGATGAAGCTCACCAAACCAGTCAAATCTCTAAGTCCAGGCTCGCTTAGTGTAGATAGACCTTGTAATCCCAGAACTTCCAAATTATAAGCTTTCCCAAAATAGGAGAAGGCATCATGAGCAGTGATCAGGGCCTGATTGGCTTTGCGAAGCTCCGCAACCTTGGTGAGGTTGTCTTGATGCAAAGCCGCCAAATCACTGAGATACGACTCGGTATTTGTGGTGATTGAGGTTTTCCACTCTGGCTTCCATTTGATCAGTTCTTCTGAGGCGTGCGCCAAAGCTTTGGACCAAAGTGACACATCAAACCAGATGTGTGGATCTACAGAGTGCGCCTCAGGTCCGGATCTCAATAAAAGATCTTGGGGAATTTCTTCTGATACATTGATCAAGCTTTGACTAAATGCCAGCTTCTCAAAAATCTCAGTCATTTTTCCCTCAAGGAAAAGTCCGTGATAGATGACAAGATCAGCTTCCTGCAGAAGATCAAGATCGCGAACGGAAGCTTTGTATAAATGAGGATCTACGCCCGCCGGCATCAGTGCTACTACTTCCGCTTTATCGCCTACGATGTTTCTGATTCCGTCAGCGAGAATACTCGTGGTCGCCACGATTTTTGGCTTCAATCTTTCTTCCTTGTTTTCAAATTTGCAGGCAAAAGAAAGTAGGAGAAAAGGTACTATGTAAAGGAGCTTCCTCATGATTGAATTGCCAGAATATTAGCTGCGACATCCTTGGACATAAAGAGTGTTTTTTTCTGATCGACGAGAATTTCCATGGATCCGTCAAACTCCACTTTGTCCAATATTTTGATTCGGGCTCCGATGTATGCGCCTACCTTATCCAGATATTTTAAGAAGGCGGCTGAGCTGTCTTTTACTGCCACGATCTGACCAGATTGGTCAATGTCCATTTCGATCAAAGCCAATCTAGGTCTGTCTCTGACGTCTCCATATTCATCGGGAATTGGATCACCATGTGGATCGAACTTTGGGAAGTTCAGGTAGGAGTCCAAGCGCTGAATTAATAGGGGAGATTGGATGTGTTCCAGTTCCTCTGCTACCTCATGAACTTCGTCCCAGGCGAACTGTAATTTGTCTACCAAAAACACTTCCCAGAGTCGGTGTTTTCGGATAGTAGTGAGTGCCCTTTTTTTACCTTCTTCTGTGATGTTTACTCCGTAATATTTTCGGTATTCGATCACCTTCTTGTCACCCAGCTTTCTTAGCATGTCGGATACAGAAGCAGGCTTCGTCTTCATCTCTGCAGCCACATCATTTGTGGATACACTTTTAGTTCCTCCGTCCGATAAGTGATAGATCGCTTTCAGGTAATTCTCCTCAGCAGTAGTTAAGGTCATGGTATTCCAATTTGTACTGAGACAAATATAAAAATTTATTTAGATATAGCTAAAAATATATTCAATAGTGGCTAAATCGCCTGTGGATAACCCATTTTGAAATGTGTTTAGGGTTTTAGAGGTGTCTAAAAATAAGATTAGTCGGTATTGAATAATGAATTAAATATTTGATATTAAGTCATTTGTAATATCCGGTATGTTGACTTTTTCTCTGAAAAGACAAAAATATCTCAGTTTCCATTTTGCGGAAATGAGTGTAGAAAATAGGGCATAGGTGGATAAGTGTGGATAGTAATCCACATCCTGTTTAGAACTTAAAGGGAAGCAATAGCGCTAATAAAATCTTCGTGTTGAGATTTCCACAGGATTGTATCATCAGGAATTTGGGTGAAGTATTCCTTTTTTAGGGCTGCTTGAAATTGGATGGTTGCGTTAGGTAAGTCGAAAAAATCTATTGGAAACCCTCCGGAAAATGGAGACAGAAAGTCTAGCCATTTTGGATTTCCCCCTATCAAAACAGGCACTCCCAGAGCTGCAGATTCAAAAAGTTTTGTTGGTATTTTATCCTTGATTGCTTCTCTATTTTGGTAGGGCAAAAGGGCAAAATCTACCGATGAATATTCTGCAATAATCTCCTCATGTGGGACAGGTAAATCAGAGGCATTGAGCTGAATCTGCGTAGTGTTTTTGCAGGCTTTTTCCAGTTCAATTTGGAAACTTGGCAGGGTACAATGACCGATGATTTTGAGCGAAGATTTAGGGGATTCTTTCAAGATTTCCTTGAACCAATAGATAGCATCGAGCGTGCCAAAAGCTGGCGTTAGCGTACCCGAAATCAAAAAATTATAGCCCTCTTTTTTGGTGAGTATGATTGATGAAACTCTTTTTATTTCTCCTGCATATTTATTTTCCAAGATCAAAAAAGGAGACTTATCGGGCATTTCATCTTGATAGCATTTCTCAGCGAGAAGGAATAGATCAACACCTTTAATACTTTCCATACCCCTGATTAATCGAGCTGCTTTCTGCTTCTTATCCGAGCTTAAATCAGGATTTAAATCAAGATTTCTAACATAGTTTTCCTGTACATCATAGACTAATTTATAGCCTAAAATCCCCTTGAAAAATACTGCTACTGGGAGGTATTCGTAGGTACAGCAAATCAGGATTTTTGGGCGGACCTGAGAAAGCACCCTTATGAAAGTTAGCTGCAAGAATAATCTTCCCCAAAGTGAGGAGCTGTTAGAAAGAGAGGTATAATACTTTTCATCTTCGTAATTTTTTAGGGGTATTTGTGAAAATCCCATAAAATTTAGCTGATATAGCCCTGTTTCTCGTAGTGAAAGGCCAAGCTTTCCCCAAGCTCTCGTATCTTTGGCGGGCTTAAGGCTAGACGCAATTAAGACTGGTATTAGGGAAGCTGATTTTTCACTCATTAAACGAAACTAACCAAAATAATGGAACTGAAAACTATCATAGAAAAGGCCTGGGACAACCGGGAATTATTAAAAGAAGAAACTACTCAACAAGCAATTAGAGCCGTCATAGCTGATCTGGATGCTGGTATTCTGCGTGTAGCTGAGCCTACCGAAGAAGGTGACTGGAAGGTAAACGACTGGGTGAAGAAGGCTGTAATTCTCTATTTCCCTATTCAAAAGATGGAGACCATAGAAGTAGGACCTTTTGAATTCCATGATAAAATGGCTCTTAAGACTAACTACGCGGAGAAAGGTGTTCGTGTAGTTCCTCACGCTGTGGCTCGTTATGGAGCATATTTAGCCTCTGGAGTAGTGATGATGCCAAGTTATGTTAATATAGGAGCATATGTAGAGGGTGGCACGATGGTTGACACTTGGGCTACTGTAGGATCTTGTGCGCAAATCGGCAAAAACGTTCATTTAAGTGGTGGAGTAGGTATTGGAGGAGTATTAGAACCAATCCAAGCAGCCCCAGTAATTATCGAAGATGGAGCATTTATTGGTTCCCGAGCCATCATAGTAGAAGGTGTTCGAATAGGTAAGGAAGCAGTAATTGGCGCTGGTGTTACTTTGACGGCAAGTTCAAAGATCATAGATGTGACTGGAGCTGAGCCTGTAGAATACAAAGGTTTTGTGCCACAGCGTTCTGTAGTTATTCCTGGTTCCATTTCGAAAACTTTCCCTGCAGGAACTTTTCAGGTTCCTTGCGCTTTGATTATAGGACAAAGGAAAGCCTCTACAGACCTCAAAACATCTCTAAATGATGCGCTACGAGACAATAGTGTAGCAGTATAAACCAACAATAATGAAAATAAGTATCCAAGCGATATTCGTCCTTTTTCTTTCAGTTTCTCTTTGGTCTTGCTCTGAAAAGAAGACAAGTTCAGGTGATGTATATTTCAATAGAGGAGAATATGCAAAAGCAGCGAATGAGTATACAGAGGATTTAAAATTCAAGCCAAACGATGTTCGCATGCTTTACAATAGAGGTAGAGCGAATGAGGAGCAAGGGAATTATGAGGAGGCAAAAGCTGATTTCGAGAAGGCGCTTGAGGTAGAACCTAATAATTTTCAGGTTCTTCTAAGCCTAGCAAATGTGCACTACAATCAAAAGAATTACACAAATGCTTTGCTATATTCAGATCAGGCGGCAGAAATACCAGGAGCACCTGCCATGGCATCTTTTATGAAAGCCAGAGCTCTTCACCAACTTGGCAAGCCTGATGAAGCTTTGAAAGCTTATGGAAATGCAATCGCAGTGGATAAGGATTTTGGACAGGCGTACTTTAATAGAGGTTTATTGAAGGTTGCGATGAAAAAAGTGGGAGCCTCATGTGAGGACTTTCAACTCGCCAAAGCCTTGGAATATCCCGGAGCAGCTGAAGCGTTCAATAAATATTGTAAATAAGTTAAAACCGGCAAATGCCGGTTTTTTTATGACTTTTTTTAACCGCTTGGGACACTTTAGTAACGCGGAAATCGCAGAGGTCACGGCTTAGAGTAATCATTATTCTTCAGAAGCTGACTCTCTACCAGCTCTCACCCAGTATCTCGCTTCGCTTATATGGGGCTTTTACCGAACGCAGCTTTGGTGCTTGTATAAACTTTGTGACTGAATACTGCGACTGGTCATTCTGAAAACTGCGACTGAATACTGCGACTAAATTCTAACGTACAGCTTCAGTTTTCACTTCTACATGTGCGTGGGCTTCATCAACTACATGGTTGCAAATATCCTCAGAGCTTAATTTGCCGCTTCCATTACAGGTTCTGCAAGAGCTGACTTCCTTCAAACTTCCTTCACAAACTGGGCAAGTTAACCTGCCTTTTCCAGCACATCTTTCGCATTCGAAATACTCCACAATTTTGAAAATATTCACTTTGGTGATCATACCCGAACCGTTACAGCGGCTACATCCAACCACGCCTTTAGCTTTACAATAGTTGCAATCCTGTTCGATTTGGCGCTTACCCTCACAGGTAAAGCAAGTCTTGTATCGATAGCCTCTTCGATCACATAGCTGACATTCCTGAATCTCCTTTAGTGGAGCTTCCAATCGCTGCTGAAGTTCCTGTGCTCCCTGATAATGGTCTCCGGTGAAACCCGTCAGCTCTAGGTACTTATTTAGAAAATTGGCAGAATTATCGTATTGTTTCAACTGAAAAAGCGTTTCAGCGAACAGGTAAGGCATTTCTTCAGGAAGTGGTTGCCCTGAATCTATTAGATTTCTAAATATTGAATTAGCAGTTTCATAATCACTTCTTTCAATTGCAGCCTTTGCGCCTTTCATCCATTGATCGGTCTGTCCAAGGTTGATACCAATTTGCGCAAGCGACACCTGACTAGTGGTCAGCAGCAAGATAAAACTAAGAAGGAGTAGGGGATGGTGAAATTTTAAGCTCAAAGCGATATTGTTTTTCTAGTGAAGCAATAAAGGTAGAAGTTTCTAAAACGTAAAGTTAATGTTTCCAAAAGGGGAAATCTCTCCATAATCTGCACAATGGATTTTAGAAGTTAAAAATTGTCTTTATTTTAGGAACAAATTCTTTTCAATGGTTGAAATTCTAATGCTTTGAACTCAACTTTAGAATTTACAGTCATAAACTTTAACCCTAAAAATTAAAGAAATGGGAAAACCAATCACAATGATCGAGAGTATAGGTCCTGCAATGAAAGAGAAACTTGCTGCAGCGGGAGTGTCTACTGTAGAAGGTTTGCTAGAAAAAGGTGCTTCTAAAGCAGGAAGAAAGGCAATTGCTGAGGCTTCAGGCTTAGATGAAAGCAAGGTTCTTGTTTGGGTAAATATGGCGGATCTTTTCAGAATCAACGGTGTTGCAAGTCAATTTGCAGAACTGCTGAAAGCTGCTGGCGTAGATACTGTGAAGGAATTAAGAACAAGAAATCCTGAGAATCTTCATGCAGCTCTGGTTAAAACTCAGGAAGAAAAAGGATTAACTAGAGTTGTGCCTGCTGCTTCCAAGGTTGCTGACTTTATTGAGCAAGCTAAGTCACTTGAGCCAATGGTAACTCATTAAAACTATTCCAAATAACTTTTTCATCGAAAACCTTTTTGCTCATGGCATCAAGGTTTTTTTTGTAGTTTGGTTTTTCAATCACTTTGAACATGAGTAAGACAAAAGAATTCATTACCCATTTGGCCGAGGGTCAAAAATATAAAAAAGACTCAATCATCCTTGGTACAGGGGTTTTAGATGGAGTACCAGTGACCGGAGCACAAATAAGGATTGCATTGAAAACCATGAATAGGCATGGTCTAATTGCAGGTGCAACTGGTACAGGGAAAACCAAAACACTACAGGTGATTGCAGAGCAGCTGGCATTGAAAGGTGTCCCTTCTGTACTGATGGATTTGAAAGGTGATTTGTCTGGCCTAGCACAACCCGGAACTGCCAATGATTTCATAAAGAATAGATCCGAGGTGATCGGTGTTGATTATGAACCGATGGGTTTACCGATTGAACTCATGTCTATTTCTGACGAAAAAGGAGTCAGGTTAAAGGCTACTGTTTCTGAATTTGGTCCAGTTCTAATCGCTCAGATACTTGAATTAAACGATACTCAGCAAGGCGTAATCTCACTTATCTTCCGATACTGTGATATCAACCATCTTCCTTTGGTGGATCTTAAGGATTTGAAGCGTGTGTTGCAGTTTATTACCAATGAGGGCAAAGAAGCCATTCAAAAAGAGTATGGTCAGGTTTCTTCTGCCTCAGTGAATACGATAATGCGTAAAATTATCGAGTTGGAGCAGCAAGGCGCAGAGCGATTCTTTGGCGAAAAGTCATTCGAAGTTGAAGATTTTTTAAGGAAGAAAGATGGAAAAGGAGTGATCTCAGTAATTAGGTTGACTGATATTCAAAGTAGGCCAAAGCTGTTTTCAACCTTTATGCTCAGTTTGCTATCGGAAATCTATGAAACTTTCCCAGAGCAAGGTGATGCAGATCAGCCAAAGCTTTGTTTGTTTATTGATGAAGCACATTTGGTGTTTTCCAATGCCTCCAATGACCTCCTTGAGAAAATAGAGGCAATTGTCAAATTGATTAGATCTAAAGGTGTGGGAGTGTATTTCTGTACGCAAACTCCGACTGATGTTCCTGATAATATTCTAGGTCAATTAGGACTGAAAGTTCAGCATGCCTTAAGGGCTTTCACTGCGAAAGATCGTAAAGCGATCACTAAGACCGCCGAAAACTACCCAGATTCACCTTACTATGAGACTTCAGAAGTCCTGACTGCTATGGGAATTGGGGAAGCGTTAATCACAGCTTTGAATGAAAAAGGTATTCCAACTCCACTTGCTCACACCTTAGTTAGAGCTCCGATTACCCGCATGGATATCTTGAATGAAGTGGAAATTGATGCGGTGGTCGAAAATTCTGGATTGATCTATAAGTACAATCAAGATCTAGACCGTGAAAGTGCTTTTGAATTATTGGAGAAAAAAATGACTGAGTTGGAGGAAACTCAAAAGAAAGCTGAATTACCTGGACCAAAATCCTCCACAAGGACTACCAAAAGAACTGCAGAAGATGCTTCATTATTTGAGGAGCTGAGTAAAAACACCATGGTTAGACAGTTGGGTAGAACCATATTCAGAGAATTAACTAGAGGGATTTTAGGTTCATTTTCTAGAAAAAGGTAGGTATGCTAAATAGTTGTAATTCAATAGAATATAGGTTTTGAAAATAGGAGTAATTGGTGGGGGAGCTGCGGGATTTTTTGCAGCAATCCATGCAAGTGGTGCAGGAAGAGACGTTACAATTTTCGAAAAGTCACCCAAGCTTTTGTCTAAAGTAAAAGTATCAGGCGGCGGAAGGTGTAACGTCACACACCGACCTATGGAAATATCAAAATTGGTAAAGAATTATCCTAGAGGAGAGAAATTTTTAAAGAAGGTCTTTTCAAAATTCAAATCTGAAGACACGATTACTTGGTTTGAGAGCAGAGGAGTTCCTCTCAAAATTGAAGGAGATGGACGGATGTTTCCGATTTCAGATTCTTCTCAGTCTGTGATTGATGCTCTTCTCAAGGAAGCTCAGAAACTTAAAATCACCATCCTGAAATCTTGCGGAGTTAAGTCAATTACTCACATTGAAAACCAATATAAACTTGAGACAGATTCCGGTTTTTTTGTAGTCGACAAATTAATAATTGCTAGCGGTGGCCATCCAAAAATAGATAATTATTCCTTTCTCAATAATTTAAATCACAGTGTTTTAGATCCTATTCCTTCACTTTTTACTTTTAATACCCCAAAAGAATCTATCAAAGAGCTAATGGGCTTATCTGTAACAGATGGTATTGTCAAAATCGAAGGCACCAAACTGAATTATCGTGGGCCTGTGCTTGTCACCCACTGGGGGGTGAGTGGACCTGCAGTTCTGAAATTATCTGCCTTTGGGGCACAATGGCTAAAAGATCAAAACTATATCGCTACTGCTTTGATCAATTGGAATGGAGAGTTTGGTGAGCAGCAGTATAATGCGCATATCAAGAGCTATATTCTTGCACATCCCAATCGAAAAGTAGAGAGCAATACACTTTTTGATATACCTGGAAGGCTATGGGAGCATTTTACTAGGCTTTCAGGGATAGAAAATGGACAATTATATGGATCCCTATCGAAAAAGCAAATCAATAAGTTGGTACAGAATTTATTTTGCTATAATTTGAAAGTCGAAGGTAAAACCACCTTTAAAGAAGAGTTTGTAACTGCTGGGGGAATTTCTTTGAGCGAAGTGAACCCGGAAACCTTGGAAAGTAAATTTCACCCTAACCTTTACTTTGCCGGGGAAGTCTTGAACATTGATGGAATTACCGGTGGCTTTAATTTTCAAGCTGCTTGGTCCACAGGATTTCTAGCTGGCATAGCCTCATCAAAAAACCAACATGGAACAAATCTATCCTGATCTTAATCAGCTTATTTCTGGAATGGCTGATGGAGACAAAGAATTTGAAAAAGAATTGACATTAGCCATACATAAAGGTCTCCTTGAATTAAAAGAAGTTTATGCTCAGGGTTCACTGGAAAAAAATGATGTAAAACTTCAGCAAATTCGGCATAAGCTGAAGCCTACTTTGGCGATGTTTGAATTATTGCAAATTACAGATGAATTGCAACTGGGTAAAGAAATAATTGAAAGTGAGGGATTTGAGGGTCCTGCTTTTTCCAACCATTACCGGAATTTGCAGAGAAAACTGGAGATTGCTATCAAGCGAGTTTTCGAATTAACTTAAACTAGTTTTGACCTAATAGAAGCCTTATTTTCTTTCAAAGCTTCTTATTTTTGGGGTTTATGCCTATTATCAAATCAACTTATAGCGGACCACCTGCATACCTTTTCAATGGACATCTGGAGACTATAATCCCCAGTCTTTTTAGAAAAGTGAAAGATGTACACTATACCAGAGAAAAGATAGATACACCTGATAGCGATTTTTTGAATTTAGACTGGGCAAAAGTGGGAAGTTCAAAACTACTGATTATATCCCATGGATTAGAAGGAGATTCTGAGCGCCATTATGCACGGGGAATGGTTAAACTATTCAATTCCAAAAAGATAGATGTACTTGTTTGGAATAATCGTTCATGTGGCGGAGAAATCAATTTAGGGCCAATCCTTTATCATCATGGAGCCAGCTATGACTTGGATGCTACCATTACTCATGTACTTAAAAACCATTCCTACAAAGAGATTTTTCTGACAGGAATCAGTATGGGTGGGGCTCAGACGCTCAAGTATTTAGGTGAGAAGGGGAGTGATCTTCCCTTCGAAATAAAGCGGGCAGCTGTGTACTCTACACCCTGTAATCTACTTTCCAGTGCCAATACGCTAAAGTTGAGGAGAAATGCTTTTTATAAGAATAAGTTCTTAGGTAAACTCAAACTTAAAATAAAAGCAAAAGCAGCTCAGTATCCAGATTTGATAGATCTTGAATTACTTGATAAAGTCGAAGATTTTGATGCTTTTGATACACTTTTCACGGCTAAACTTCATGGATTCAAGGATGCTATTGATTTTTATATAACAGTAAGTGCAGACAACTGGATGCCTTTCATTCAAATACCAACGCTTGTCCTAAATGCAACGAATGATCCACTTCTTGGACCAGAGTGCTATCCTATTTCTCTTGCAGAAAAGTTAGATTTGCTGACATTGGAAATGCCAAAAAGGGGCGGACACACAGGTTTTGTACTGAGTGGACAAGAGTTTACCTGGGCAGAACATAGAGTTCAAGAATTCCTTCTGAATCCGGCTTAGCCCTAAGTCTTTTGTTATATTGTGCACTAAATCATCAAAAGAATTTGATATGAAAAAAATGTTTTTCGGTAGCTTGATGCTATTGGCCATGCTTACATTTTTTCTAATGTGGTATTTCCAATTTGTTCAGTTCAAATTCGGATATTTTATACTGGGTATACTTGTAATCCTTTTGGTTATAGGTATTTATGATATCAACCAAAAGTCGCATGCTATCCTTCGAAATTTCCCGGTTGTGGGACATTTCAGGTATTTATTAGAGAAAATAAGTCCAGAGATTCAGCAGTATTTTATAGAAACAAACACAGATGGAAGACCCTTCAGTCGAAACCTTCGATCCTTGGTATATAGAAGAGCTAAAAATGTAAATGACACGCATCCTTTTGGTACACAGCGGGAAATCAATGGAGAAGATTACATGGCTTTAAGGCACTCTATCTATGCAGTCCATACTAATGATGAGGATGCACGAGTGGTAATAGGAAATGAAGCTTGTAAGCAGCCATATTCCGCGTCTATCCTGAATATCTCGGCAATGAGTTTTGGCTCATTGAGCTCAAACGCCATCAAAGCTTTGAATCTGGGTGCCAAAAAAGGTGGGTTTTATCATAATACTGGAGAGGGTGGAATTTCGTCTTATCACCGTCAAGGGGCAGATTTGGTATGGCAAATAGGCACTGGATACTTCGGATGCCGTGATGAGCAGGGGAATTTTAGCGAGGAACAATTTGCAGAAAAGGCAAATTGGCCGGAAGTCAAAATGATTGAAATCAAGATTTCCCAAGGAGCAAAACCGGGCCATGGAGGAGTATTGCCTGGAATAAAAAACACTAAAGAAATTGCTGAAATACGTGGTTTGAAAGCGGGAATGACCATAGTTTCTCCACCTTCACATAGTGCATTTACCAATGCTATTGAATTGATACAATTCATAGCTAAAGTGAGGGAATTATCTGGTGGTAAACCTGTGGGGTTCAAACTCTGTATAGGCAGAACAGAGGAATTTACAGCTATCTGCAAAGAAATGGTAGCAAAGCATACTTATCCTGATTTCATCACTGTGGATGGGGCAGAAGGAGGAACTGGAGCAGCTCCTTTAGAATTTTCAGATAGCGTTGGGTTACCGCTGGAACCTGCGCTTATTTTTGTTCGAATGACTCTGGAGAAGTTTCAGATCAGGGAACACATCAAAATCATAGCATCAGGAAAGGCAATCTCTGCGTTTGCGATATTAAAAAATATTGCTTTTGGAGCTGATTTGTGCAATTCTGCACGTGGTTTTATGTTTAGCATAGGCTGTATACAAGCCCTTCGTTGCAACACCAATGAATGTCCAACTGGAGTAGCTACTCAGAGAGCAAGCTTGGTAGGAGGATTAGTAGTTACCGATAAGTCTGAGCGGGTGTATAATTTCCATAAGAATACTGTGCATGCAGTTCAGGAACTTCTAGGAGCTTCAGGCCACAAACATACTTCGGAGCTTAGCGCCAGTGACTTGGTTAAAGGTGATGAGATGATTAAGCTTGCGAATAGATATTTACCTGATTCTGTGAATACTCAGGTGTAGGTTTAGGGGTAAAATGATCCCGCAAAGGCGCAGAGGCGCAGTTTAATAATAGCAGCTTGGCGCAAAGTCTTATGACATACGCCAAACTGCCAATATGAATTTCAAAAGAAACCTTCGAGGAGAGCCTTCAAATTGCCTTCTTAAGCATTTGATGGCTAACACCTCAAAGGTTAATCAAACCGTTTCAGAGCTAATTCAGCCACCGTTCCGCCAATCGCGAATGAACTTGTAGCAGCGGGAGAAGGGGCATTTAATACGTTGATTGCATGAGCTGACTCTTTAATTGAGAAGTCATCCAAAAGACCACCAGTACGGTCGCAAGCCTGAGCTCTCACGCCTGCACCGCCTTCTACAAGATCAGATTCCTGAATCTCCGGAATCAATTCTTGCAGTGCCTTAGTAAAGGCAGCCTTGGAAAAAGACCTATACATCTCACCAAAACCTGTTTGCCAATATTTCGCAGCGACTTTTTGGAATCCAGGCCAGGCCAGGGATTCAGCTAATTCCCTTAGATTGATCTGGGATTTTTTATATCCTTCTCTTCGGAAGGCCAAAACTGCGTTTGGTCCAGCTTCCACACCACCTTTCATCATGCGGGTGAAGTGCACTCCAAGGAATGGGAAGTTTGGATCTGGCACCGGGTAAATCAGGTTCTTCACCAAGAATTCCCTATCCTTTTTCAGCTTAAAGTATTCCCCTCTAAATGGAATGATCTTAACATCAATCGGATCCTTTTCACTCATTTGAGCAACCTTGTCCGAATAGAGACCTGCACAGTTAATTACTAATTTACTCTGGATAGTTTTCTTGGAAGTTTCTATGTAATTGATTCCTTCTTGTTGATTGATTTCCAGTACTTTATTGTTCAATAGAATTTCGCCTCCCTTTTGAACAATCTTTCTTCCATAAGCCAATGCAACTTTGAAATAATCCACTATTCCGGTTTGAGGAACATGAAGTGCGGCTACACCTGCACAGTGTGGCTCGTATTCTTTGAGCTCCTCCATAGTTATATATCTGGTGCCTTCCAAGCCGTTCTGAATACCTCTCTCGTACAAGTTATTCAACAAGGGTTTTTGCTCTTCTCGTGTCGCCACAACTACTTTTCCAGTGATCTCAAATGGAATTTTCTCTTCTTCACAGAATTGAATCAATTCATGATATCCGCCAATGCAATTCGTTGCTTTCAGTGAACCTGGCTTGTAGTAAAGGCCCGAGTGAATTACGCCGCTGTTATTACCGGTTTGGTGTTTTGCCAATTGATCCTCCTTTTCCAAAATGACAATTTTCAGATCAGGTCTAGCTTTTTGAATTTTCAGCGCAGTTGCCAATCCTACAATTCCACCACCAATAATTGCTATATCGTATATCATGCTTCTGGGTTTAAAGCTTCAAATATACTAGTGGATTATTCAAAATTCCTTTCCGAATTGAACTCACTTTTATTACTTCATTACAATTTTTAAGGGAAGAGGTAGCGATTTGCATGGTGAATGAATTTATTTTGCAGGAATTATTGACTGTGCCGCCACTATTACATGATCCGCAAGTATTTTTTCCTCCTCTTCTTTCTCGTTTCTGCGCAGTCCTTTGGCCAATTTGTGGTGAAAGGCAAAGTAACTGATTCCGCTACTGGAGACCCTATTCCTTTTGCTTCTGTTTTACTGAAAGGTACTTCGGTAGGAATTTCTACTGATTTTGAGGGTAATTACAGCCTGTCTGCAAGATCACTCACAGATAGCATTACGGTGAGCTACCTTGGATACATCACAGGTGTCAAAGTCTTAGAGCAACTGCCTGAGCAAACTGTAAACTTTCAGCTTAAACCTTCCGATTTTGAGATGGAAGCTTTTGTATTTGAAGCTGGGGAAAATCCTGCTTTTGAGATCATTCGAAAAACAGTTGATCGGAAAAAATACTTTGATAAAAGAGAGTTATCAGCTTATCAGACAAATAATTATACCAAGATAGAAATCGACATTGATCATGTGTCTGAGGATTTTACTAGGCGGAAAACAGTTCAAAAAGTCACTGCAGTATTAGATTCAATTAAGCAGCTTACTAATGACGAAGGGGAGAAAATTTTACCTGTATTTTTCTCTGAAACCCTGTCTAAATTTTATTTTCGAAATAACCCCGAACTCAGAAAAGAAGTAGTTGTAAAATCAAAAGTAACCGGTGTTGGCATTACAGATGGATCCACTACGTCTCAAATTACGGGTTCAGCATTTCAGGAATATAATTTCTACAAAAACTGGCTTTCCATCGTGGGAAAGGAATTTGTCTCGCCGATTGCAGATGGGTGGAAGCAATTTTACGATTATGATTTGATGGATTCAGTTTTGGTGGGAAATGATTCCTGCTACCTCCTGAAAGTCTATCCTTTAAGAGAGCAGGACCTGGCGTTTTCTGGGACTATCTGGATTAATAAAGAGACCTATGCTTTGAAGCAGGTGGATTTGACGATACCGAAGGAAGCAAACCTAAACTTCATTGAGCGAATCAAAATTCAACAGGAGTTGAAGCCTACGACTGCTGGTCCATTGATTCCTGCGAAAACACGCGTTCAGATTAAAATTGGGCAGATCACTCCTAATACGGCGGGCTTGCTAGCCAAATTTTACACTTCTGCTGACAGCATAGAGGTTGGTGAGCCTCAACCAACTTCCTTTTTCAACCAGTCCGTCACTTTGCTGCCTGACTTTGACGAGGCAAGCGAGGAATTTTGGAAGGAAAATCGTCAAGATGTACTTTCTGAGCAAGAATTAGCAGTGCTTCAGATGGTGGACACATTGAAGAGAATCCCTATAGTGCGCTTTTATTCTGAAGGCCTAAAGTTCTTTGGTACAGGATATTTGCCTTTCAAAAAAGTAGATATTGGCCCATGGCCCGGCTTTTTTAATTACAATGATATAGAAGGAGTGAGGCTAGGAATGGGCTTCCGAACCAATCTTAAATTCAGTGACAAATGGGTACTATATGGCTACGGAGCTTATGGTTTTAAGGATTCCGAGCTGAAGTATTCTGCAAAGGTCACTCGCATTTTGGATAGGTTACATTGGACTTCAGTTTCACTTTCTACCCAAAAAGAAATTGATCAGGTCGGCTTGGAAATTTCCAGTTTACAGGGAAACAGTATTTTCCTGGCAGCTAGTAGGTTTGGTACGCTTAGGAGGCCGTATTTCAGCAGAAAACATCAGGTGAATTTTCAGAGGGAGTTTTTCAAAGGATTCCTGATGTATTCTGATTTGAGCTTTATGAAATTTGAGCCACTCTATGATTTCTATTACCTGGAAAAGGGAACCGGGGAGTACAGGTCTAATTTTGAAACTACCGAAGCCAAGATTGGATTGAGATATGGGCGGGACGAAACCATCCTGATCAATGACAATGAGCGATCATCGTTGGGGCCACTGAGATGGCCAATTTTTGAGTTAAGCTATGCTAAAGGCATGAAATGGCTGGGTGGAGATATATCCTATTCCAAGTTGAATTTTTACGTATATCAGCGACTGAATATGGGAATGTTCGGTGTTTCCCGCTATGAATTTGATGCAGCCAAGGTTTTTGGAGAGGTTCCTTATCCGATACTGAAAAACCACTTGGGTAACGAGACCTTGTTCTATACCTCTGCAGCTTTTAATACGATGAATTTCAATGAATTTGCCTCAGATCAGTATGCAAGTTTGAGGTATAGGCATTATTTCGAGGGATTCCTTCTAAACAAGGTTCCTTTACTCAAAAAGCTTAAATGGCGTGCTGTAGGAAATGCAAATTTTCTATATGGCTCTGTCAGCAATAAAAATATAGCCAATGCACCTACAGTAGATCCAGGTGGCAATACTATAGAAACATTTGGAAGATTGGATCCTACAAAGCCTTATGTAGAGCTAGGTTATGGAGTAGAGAATATTTTCAAATTCTTCAGAATAGACTTTTTCCATAGAATAACTTATTTGGATAACCCTGGCGCCAAGCCATTTGCAGTTAAGATTTCAGGGCAAATTATTCTTTAGTTATTGGATTCTATTTAGTAGTTTGGGTAGATGAAAAATGACTCTCTGCTTTTACTGTTCCTACTTTACTTCTTTTTCATTTCCTGCTCCTCGGATGAAAAAGGAATTTCAGAGCAGTCTCCCGATGGATTGGAAACCATAAAAGTTGACCTTTCCGAAGCTAGAGAGGGAAAACTATCTGAGTTTTTTGAATCTGAGATAGAGTATATATGGCTGAAGGATGATGTAGAAGATGCTCAACTTGGAGGTTTGAATAAGATTTTCTTCCATGAAGACAAGATCTTTACTCTCGATATATTCGGTTGCAAATGCATTAAAATTTTCGATAAAGCAGGGATGTTTCTTTCAAAAATCAGGGCATTTGGTGAGGGGCCAGAGAAATACCTTGATTTTGATGATGCCATTATTGTTAATAATGAAGTTTTATTATTGGGAGTTTATCCACCTAAGTTGATGTGGTTTAGCTTGGATGGAGAATTTCTCAGAGAGGAAAAGTTAGCTAAACATGTAGGTTCTGGAATATTTTCCGAGGAGGAAAAACGCTATTATTTTTTTAAAAATGTGAGGGAGCCAGGCAGTTATTTTGTCGAAAGTGTTAATGAAGTTTTCAAGGATACATTGAAGTTTTTTCCTTACGATGAAGAAGGGTATTACGGAAACTACCCTAGCAGAAGTTCTTTTATGAAAAATGATGGAGTCTACGTTGGAAGACCATTTAATGATACTATAATGTTGCTTAAATCAGGACTGGCCATTCCAAAATTTATATTTGATTTCGAAAAGTATGCACAACAGCTTGATGAGCTAAAGAAAAAAAGTCAAGATTTAAGTCCGCCAGATCTAATGAACTTTATTAATAACAAAGCAAAATTGTACTTTTTACCATTTTCCTGGTACATAACTGACTCCCAACTATATTCAGGTTTTAAGTTTGAAAAGGATTTTTACAATGTCTTTTTTAATAGAAAAAACCAAACGCCCCATGTTATAGAAGGACGATTAAAAAACGATATTGATGAAAGCTTTGATCCTTTTTCATTCTCCCATCACTTTCGCGATGATAAAACTGGTTTTTATCTACCTGGAAAAACCCTTTTCAAAGATTTGCAAAAAAAGAAAGCCGAACTCGGTCAGGAGGGATTTGAGGAATATGTGAAAGGCAAAGGAAAGAACTTTGCTCAGGTAGCTTTTGCTGCTAAAGACTCCGAGAATCCCGTCCTAATCGTTTATACAGTTAAAAAATAACCCCTCATTTCCATATTCCCTTCCCATATATTTTTTGATTGCCTCTCACTTGTGCATATTTGCAACTTAATCTTTATGCCTTTTTGTATGGGCAGAAATAAACACACAAATGTCAGAACAAATTAAAATTACCCTTCCGGATGGCACTGTGAAGGAGTACGAAAAAGGAACTACCGGACTACAGATTGCTGCAAGTATCAGCGAGGGTTTAGCCAGGAACGTTCTAGCCGCAAAAGTAAACGGACAGGTTTGGGATGCTACCCGAGCTATTAATGCCGATTCCTCCATTCAATTATTGACCTGGAATGACGGAGAAGGCAAAAATACTTTTTGGCACTCTTCCGCTCACTTGCTTGCAGAAGCATTGGAAGCACTACATCCAGGCATCAAATTCGGCATCGGTCCTCCGATCGAAACAGGTTTCTATTACGATGTAGATTTCGGGGATAAAACTCTTGACGGTTCCGAACTGGAAGCCATCGAGAAGAAAATGATCGAATTGGCTCGTGAGAAGAATGAATACATCCGAACTGATATTTCCAAAAAAGATGCGGTTGACTACTTCCAGAAAAAGGGAGATGAGTATAAACTTGATCTTTTGGAAGGACTTGAGGATGGTTCAATAACCTTCTACCAGCAGGGAAACTTCGTGGATCTTTGTAGAGGTCCACATATTCCAAATACAGGTTTTGTAAAGGCTGTAAAGCTGACAAACATAGCCGGAGCATATTGGAGAGGTGACGAGAAGCGCAAAATGCTTACCCGTATCTATGGTGTGACTTTTCCAAAAGCCAAAGAGCTTACTGATTATTTAACGTTGCTTGAAGAAGCCAAGAAACGCGATCACCGAAAGCTTGGTCGTGAATTGGAGCTTTTCATGTTTTCTGAGAAAGTAGGAGCAGGACTTCCGCTTTGGCTTCCAAAGGGCACGCTTCTGCGTGAGCGATTGGTGAACTTCATGAAAAAAGCGCAGGACAAATCAGGATACCAGCAGGTGACCACACCTCATATTGGTCACAAAGTGTTGTATGAAACTTCTGGCCACTACGAGAAATACGGAAAGGATTCCTTTCAGCCAATTACTACTCCGCATGAAGGAGAGGAGTTTTTGCTGAAGCCAATGAACTGCCCGCATCACTGTGAGATCTATAAGAATAAGCCACATTCGTATAAAGAGTTGCCGATTCGCTATGCGGAATTTGGAACAGTATATCGCTACGAGCAGAGCGGAGAACTTCATGGCTTGACCCGTGTTCGAGGTTTTACTCAGGATGATGCGCACATTTTTTGTAGACCAGATCAGGTGAAAGAAGAGTTTATCAAGGTGATTGACTTGGTTCTGTACGTGTTCAAAGCATTGGGTTTTGAAGATTATACTGCCCAGATCTCCTTGAGAGATCCAGAGAATCCTACCAAATACATAGGCGGTAATGAAAACTGGGACAGAGCAGAGGCAGCCATCATTGAAGCAGCAGCCGAAAAAGGATTGGATACAGTCACTGAACTTGGAGAAGCGGCGTTCTACGGCCCTAAGTTAGACTTTATGGTGAAGGATGCTTTGGGAAGAAAATGGCAGTTGGGAACTATCCAAGTGGATTATAACTTACCTGAACGATTCGAGTTGGAATATATTGGCTCGGATAATCAGAAACACAGACCTGTGATGATTCACAGAGCACCTTTTGGTTCTCTGGAGCGCTTCGTCGCTGTGCTCATAGAGCACTGTGCAGGTAATTTCCCACTATGGCTTTCACCTGAGCAGATCAATATTTTACCTATTTCAGAAAAATATGTAGAATATGCTGAAGAAATTAAGTCAATCCTCGAAGAGGTGGGTATATCAGGTTCTATAGACAACAGAGATGAAAAGATCGGGCGAAAAATCCGTGACTCTGAAGTTAAAAAAGTGCCTTTCATGCTTATAGTGGGGGAAAAGGAGCAGGAAGAGCGGAAGCTTTCTGTCCGTAAACATGGTGAAGGAGATCTAGGTAACTTCTCAGCGGAGGAGTTTATAACTTATTTTCAAGGCATTATTTCATCATCATTAAGTAAGTAATAAGACTGTATTATTTAATTCAGTTTTTCTTAATTAGAAATAATTCCGATATTTGCATCCAATTTCATAAAAACAATCAACGCAAACTTGAGAAACCAAAGACAACCCTATAGAGGTAGACAAGAAGAACCTTATAAAGTAAACCAGAAAATCAGAGCTCGTGAAGTGCGGGTAGTTGGAGATTTTGTAGAAGGTGGAAATGCACTGTTACCTACAGATAAAGCCATCAAACTCGCTCAGGAAAATGACCTGGATCTTGTAGAGATTTCTCCAAATGTCGATCCTCCAGTTTGTAAAATTCTAGATTACGCGAAGTTTAAATACGAGCAGAAAAAGAAGCAGAAGGAGATCAAGTCTAATGCGGCGAAGATTGTTTTGAAGGAAATCAGATTCGGACCGAATACTGATGATCATGATTACAATTTCAAATTGAAGCATGCCATCAACTTCTTGAAAGAAGGCGCAAAAGTGAAGGCTTACGTACATTTCGTGGGTCGTAGCATTGTCTTTAAAGAAAGAGGAGAGATGTTGCTATTGAAATTTGCTCAGGCACTTGCAGAATATGGAGCTGTAGAGCAGCTTCCAAAAATGGAAGGTAAACGAATGAACATCTTCATCGCTCCGAAGGCAGGAAAGAAATAAATTTCAACTAAATAAATACAGCAAAATGCCAAAGGTAAAAACCAAATCCAGTGCAAAGAAGAGGTTCGCTTTAACGGGAACCGGCAAAATCAAAAGGAAACACGCTTTCAAAAGCCACATCCTAACTAAGAAAGCTACCAAAAGGAAGCGTAACTTAACCAAAACTGGTCTAGTCCACGAATCTGACGAAGGTAGAGTAAGAGACATGTTGAGAATCTGATTCTCTGCAGTAGCTTAAAAATCAAATAATTAAGGTTTATTTATTCACCAGATAGTTTGGTAATCAAGATTCTGAATATTCAGAACACCAACTGTCAAAAAACAAAACACTATGCCTAGATCGGTAAACGCGGTTGCGTCAAGAGCAAGAAGAAAAAAAGTGCTAAAAGCCACAAGAGGTTATTTCGGAAGAGGTAGCAACGTATGGACAGTAGCCAAAAACAAGTATGAGAAAGGTCTTCAGTATGCGTACAGAGACCGTAAAGCGAAGAAAAGAGAATTCAGAGCTTTGTGGATTCAGCGTATCAACGCAGGTGCAAGAATGCACGGCGTATCCTATTCTCAATTAATGGGTTTATTGAAGAAAGGTGAAATCGAACTTAACCGTAAGGTTTTGGCAGATCTAGCCATGAATCACCCTGAAGCATTCAAAGCTGTAGTTGAAAGAGTAAAATAAGGTTGCACTGTCTTATTTTATTAGAAGCCTTCCCTCGGGAAGGCTTTTTTTGTTTTAGATCATTTTTTAGAACGAATTTTTAAACTCTATCTAGTATTTGCTATTAGAAAAGCTTCACTATTCCGTAGACAGATACCAACCCTATGGAAATCACACTTAGCCAAAATAGCATAGTTGAAAAAGCGCCAGAAGCTAAGTTTAATCTGTTGTTCTTAAATCGAAAGCAAACAGCGGCATAGACGACTACAATTAGAAGGACAGAGCCAACTACGCCTCCAAACAACACCATAAAGGAGGGCAGGTTTACAAATGCAAATGCCAGAGCCCATAGAATAGGTAAAGCCCAAGCTAATATAGCTACCCATTTTTTTCTTGTTTTCAGGTCTTCCCACTTTATCCAGCCAAGCTCACCGAAAATATCCGGAAACAGCCTAGTCCAGTAAGCAAGCGTCGCGAACACACTAGAGAAAAGAACAAAAAAGGCACCTGCTGTATAAGCAAGTCGTGCATTTTCGCCTAGAGTTTGAGTGTAAATATTAGCTAAAGTTTCTATGAGTTGATTTCCACTTGGAATATCTTCATTGCCATACAGAATAGAAGCGCCCAAAAGATAAAATGCTGCTGTGACTACTGTATAAATCACCATTGCAACGAGGGCATCTAAATACATGATTTTTATCCATCCATTAGCCCGGACTTTCCATTCGTCACTACCGTCATTTTCTCCAGCATATTTTGCATAGCCTTTTTCCAAACACCAGTAGGTATAGGCGATTATCTCATCACTGGCTACACCAGTAATACCAAATGCTCCTATTGCGACGAAAATCAAGTTTGAGGGTAATTTAAAAGTCAATCCACTTGCGACATCTGATAATGTAAAAGCAAAGGGACTATAGCTAACTGCAATCACTGATGCCAATGTAAAAACTGTAAAGCCAAGTACCATTACCATTGAGGTTCGCTCAACTACACTATAATAATTCTTGTAAATCAATAGACTTGTGATTGCGCCTAGCAAAAAAGCTAGCATAATAGGAGAGAGTTGTGGCAGAAGCATACTCAAGGCGATGGCAGCGCCACCTATCATTCCACCTACTTGAACTATTTTAAATAGGGTCAATAAAAGGGTGCTCCAAACTGCCCAGTTCTTTGGCCCAGGTAATGAGGAGAAAGAACTCATCAAAGGCTTCCCTGTCACAATCGCATTCTTGCCGAACTCCAGTTGAATAGCAACTTTTATTAAGCAGCTCACCAGAATTACCCAAAAAGTGACAAATCCGCCTTCAGCACCCAGGACAGTTGTAGCGATCAATTCACCAGATCCCACAATAGAGGCGGAAAGTATAAATCCAGGCCCCAAAAATTTAAGTTTTTCAAAAAAGGAGTAAGGTGGGTTTTTTATTTCGGGGCTTGTCATCTACTAAAAATAGGGAAATAAATTCCCTCTAGAGAACTAGACATATTTAGAAAATTTGGAAACAGAAAAAGGCTCCCATTTCTGAAAGCATTTGTGTAGTCCCGATAGGTCGGCAGGAGATTTGAATTTACCTACTAAAGCAGGCTCCCGTCAGCCCTAGCAGATATGAATCCTGCGCTCTAATTAGATATCAAATATGGTAAAACAAAAAAAGGCTTCCGTTTCCGAAAGCCTTGAGTAGCGAGAGGGAGATTTGAACTCCCGACCTCAGGGTTATGAATCCTGCGCTCTAACCAACTGAGCTACCTCGCCAAATATTAATAAATGTTGGTTCAAATACGTCAAACCGTTTCTAGTGAATCAGAAACATTTTTTGGGTATTGATTTTTGAAATTAATGCCTATATTAAAGCACATTCATCAGTCAATAAGTTTAGTTGACAACCGTATATTATCAATCCAGAAAACCTCCCTTTCGAATGGGAATGCAAATATGAGGTCTTGTATTGTGAAAAACAAGTTGACGTTCTTTAAAAAAATGAATTTTTACATCCTGTAAAAGCGATTATCATGGTTAAAAATAAGTTTGTGGCTGATTATCAAATCAATGCCTCCAAAAAAATAGTTTTCCACTATTTAAGTACTGCAAGTGGATTGGAAGAGTGGTTTGCCGATGAAGTGAAAATAAATGAGGATAAGAATTATATTTTCAATTTTGATGGTGAGGATCATTACGCCCGTTTAGCTTCCCAGCGAAGTAATTCACATGTGAAATTTGAATTTTACGACCCAAAAAATCCTGATGAGTCGGATCATGCTTTTATAGAGTTCAAATTGGAAGAGAATGACCTTACGCAAACTTTATTCTTGAAAGTAATCGATTACTCGGATAGCTATGAGGATGATGAGTTAGTCGCAATCTGGGAAGGATTGATATCAAGATTGAAAGATATTATTGGTGGGTAATCTCGATTGATTTTACCAAATTTGAACTTCGGTTCCTAGGCTTCGTATTTGCCTTGTGAGCAGTTTAAATAATGAAGAAACTAGATAAACTTATACTTGGGTCTTTTTTAGGCCCATTTTTATTGACTTTTATTGTCGTGGATTTCATCCTGTTGACCGTCAACATGCTGAAGTATTTCGATGAGATTTTTGGTAAAGGTCTGAGCTTTTGGATCTATGCTGAGTTGATTGGTTATTTTGTGATTAGTATATCGCCAATGGCTCTGCCGCTTGCGGTACTACTTTCTAGTTTGATGACTTTTGGTAATCTTGGAGAGCATTTTGAACTTACGGCCATAAAAAGCAGTGGGATCTCGCTATTACGGGCATTACGGCCAATTGGCGTTTTTGTAATTTTTTTATCGTTTGCCGCTTATCTCTCCAATAATTACCTCGTTCCTAAAGTGAACCTTAAAACCTTTGGTTTGCTCTATGATATTCGAATGAAATCTCCGGCACTAGATATTAAAGCTGGAGTGTTCTATGCGGGGATTCCTGGCTACAGCATTAAGGTCAATGAAAAAATAGGTGAATACGGCCTCAAAGACATTATAATTTACAGCCATGCAGGCGGGTCCTCAGGGAATTTAAATATGACACTGGCAGATTCCGGTAGGATGGAGCCCTTTTTCAATGAAAATTACATGAAGCTTTCATTGTTCCAAGGAATTAATTACAGTGAAGAGAGGCAAACTAGGGGTATAAAAGAAAAACCAGTAGAATTTAACAGAACTTCATTCGATACAAATGAAATTGTATTTGACCTGAATAATACCTTTAAACTTAATAGAACTGCAGAAGACGCATGGTCAACTAATCGGTCAATCAAAAATATCTCTCAAATCAAACTTGGTCTTGACTCCATCAATACTTTGTTGAATGACAAGCTTTATCAAAACTATCAAAGTACTGAAAGTATCTATCCCTTTTTTACTAGAGATAGAAAATTTAAACCACCAGTTGATATTGCTGAACGTAAATTTATAGATGACTCTGTAAGACAGGAGAAATTCAGAAGAGAAGAAGCTTTAAAAGATTCTTTGGATAATTTAAAGTTCAATACCAGTAAGGACACAGGTGCTGTTTTGACTGAAAATCCAGAATCTCGATTATTATCAACATCGGATAAAGACGCTGCTATCACTTCAATAAAGTCAGTTAAAGCTACTTCCAGTAGAACCGTTAAAGAATCAGCTAGTAGTATGTCCCCTGTAAAAGGGCAAGTAGAAAATAAACCTGCCTCGGGTGATACGGCTATAAAGTCAGAACCTAAAATTGTATTAAATGCACCTCGAACTGCTCCGCTGACTGATAAGGAAAGAAAAGAGATTGATTCTTTAGTCGTAGGTAGAGGAATTAAGCAAAGTGCCGTTACTATGGCTTTGAATAATTCCCGAAGTTTGAAAAACAACTTTTCTATCAGAAAAACTGAAATAGAGAACTATAAAAGAGACTATAGAAGATTCCAAATAGCATGGTACCAGAAATACACTCAGGCCTTTGCTTGTTTTGCAATGTTTCTGATCGGGGCACCACTTGGTGCAATTATTAAAAAAGGTGGACTTGGAATGCCTGTTTTAGTATCTATTATTTTCTTCATTATTTATTACATGCTTACCATTACAGGGGAGAAGTGGGCCAAAGAAGGGCTAACAGATCCTTTATTTGGAACATGGTTTTCAATTTTATGCTTACTTCCCTTTGGGTTGTTTTTTGTGAGGCAGGCCAGAAAAGACTCCAGATTATTTGAACCTGACTTTTATTTGAGCATGTGGAAAAGTGTTCAAAACAGGATTAAAGTTCTTCGCTCAAAAGCGAATTAAGCTTTCATATTCTTAAAATATATCTTACCTTTGTGGTTGTTTTACAAAATTTAGCTAAACATGTATTTATCCTCAGAGATTAAAGAAGAGTTATTTAAGAATCATGGACGGTTAAAATCTGCTACTGACACAGGATCACCTGAGTCTCAGATTGCCCTCTTTACACACAGAATCAAGCATTTGACTGAGCATTTGAAGTCAAATAAGAAGGATCACTCCTCAAGACTTGGTTTGTTGAAGCTAGTAGGTAAGAGAAGAAGCCTATTGGATTACCTTCACAAGAAAGAAATCGAGCGATACAGATCAATCATCGCCGAGCTAGGAATCAGAAAATAACCAAACTAGTAAGGTTCTCTTGAGTGAGAACCTTACTTTTTTATTTTTAAGGTTATACCGAAACTTTTACCACTAACGACGCAAACTAACAATTATTTATGTTACCGAATTTAATCACCAAGACCATCACACTAGAAGATGGCAGAGAAATTATAATAGAAACTGGGGCTTTGGCTAAACAAGCTGATGGATCAGTAGTAGTGAAGATGGGTAAGGCTATGCTATTGGCTACTGTGGTATCCAAGAAAGAAGCTGGAGAAGGGGTGGACTTTTTACCTATGTCAGTTGACTACCAAGAGAAATTTGCTTCTTCGGGAAAGATCCCTGGAGGATTTTTGAAGAGAGAAGGAAGACTTTCTGATTACGAGATTTTGATTAGCCGTATTGTAGATAGAGCTATTCGTCCAATTTTTCCTGATGATTACCATGCAGATACTCAGATCGCAATTACTTTAATCAGTGGTGACGATGATGTGCTTCCAGACGCATTGGCAGGTCTTGCGGCTTCAGCAGCCCTTGCAGTGTCTGATATTCCTTTCAATGGCCCTATTTCTGAGGTTCGCGTAGCGAAAATAGACGGGAAATTGAAAATAAATCCTTCTCCTTTAGAGTTAGAAAAGGCTTCTTTGGAATTTATCGTGGCAGGTTCGCTTGACTTCATCCTGATGGTAGAAGGCGAAGCTAACGAGATTCAAGAAGAAGAAATGCTGGAAGCGATGCAATATGCTCATGAAGAAATTAAGAGACATTGCCAAGCTCAAATCGAGTTGACAAGACTTGTAGGCAAAGAAGTAAAAAGAGAATACAATCACGAGAAGTCTGACCCTGCTCTTTTCGATAAAATGCGTGCAGATGTTTACGACAAGCTTTATGCTTCTGTAGGTAAGCTTATCGCAAATAAATCTGAGCGTTCTGCTTTAATTAAAGAAATTAAGGAAGAGTTCGTTGCTAGCTTAGGTGAAGATCACGGATATGAAGCGAGTCTTATTGGACCATATTTCAGCAAAATCCACAAGGAAGCAGCTAGAAACTTGACGTTGAATGAGAAAAAAAGACTGGACGGCAGAAAATTGGACGAAGTAAGACCTATCTGGTCTGTAGTTGATTATTTACCTTCTGCTCACGGTTCGGCTGTATTCACCAGAGGTGAAACTCAATCGTTGACCACTTGTACTTTGGGTACTAAGATGGACGAGATGATGGTGGATGGAGCAACTATCTCAGGATACAATAAATTCTACCTTCACTATAATTTCCCAGGATTCTCTACAGGTGAAGTTAAACCAAATAGAGGTCCAGGAAGAAGAGAAGTAGGTCATGGTAACCTTGCCATGAGAGCTTTGAAAAAAGTACTCCCTCCAGTAGAGGAGAACCCATACACTATCCGTATAGTTTCTGACATCTTGGAATCTAACGGTTCATCTTCAATGGCTACCGTTTGTGCTGGTTCATTGGCATTGATGGATGCAGGTATTCCTATCAAATCTGCAGTAACTGGAATCGCAATGGGGATGATCTCTGATGCGAAAACTGGTAAATACTCTATACTTTCTGATATTTTGGGAGACGAAGATCACCTAGGTGACATGGATTTCAAAGTAACTGGTACTTCTAAAGGTATCACGGCTTGTCAGATGGATTTGAAAGTTGAAGGACTTGATTATTCTGTTTTGAAAGAAGCATTGCTTCAGGCAAAAGACGGTAGACTTCATATTTTGGATGAAATTACCAAGACTCTTGCAGCACCTAAGGCTGAATTGAAGCCACATACTCCAAGATCATTTATCATGATGATTCCTAAGGAATTGATCGGTGCGGTGATTGGACCAGGTGGTAAAGTAATTCAGGAGATCCAGAAGGATACTGGAGCTACTATTGTTATCGAAGAAGTAGATAATCAGGGTAAAATCAATATTTTCTCTGCAAATCAAGATAAACTAAATGCAGCTCTTTCCCGTATCAAAGCGATCGTTGCTCAGCCTGAAATTGGAGAGACTTATACTGGAAAAGTAAAAAATATTCAACCTTTTGGCGCCTTTGTGGAATTTATGCCGGGTAAGGATGGTTTACTTCATATCTCCGAGATCAAGCATGAGCGTGTAGAAACTATGGACGGTGTACTTGAGCCAGGAGAAGAAATACAGGTTAAATTGATCGATGTCGATAAGAAAACTGGCAAATTCAAGCTTTCAAGAAAGGCCTTATTGCCAAAACCAGAAAAACCAACATCAAATTCTTAAGGTTAATCGAAACATTTGATTAATTTGATTTTCATAAACTATTAAATTTCACAAATCATATTCCTGAATGAGGCAGCTAAAGATTAGCAAACAGATTACCAACAGAGAAAGTCAATCCCTAGATAAATATCTTCAAGAGATTGGAAAAGTTGACCTGTTGACAGCAGATGAAGAGGTAGTTCTGGCCAAGAGAATTAGAGAAGGTGACCAATTGGCACTGGAAAAATTAACTAAAGCCAACCTTCGATTTGTAGTATCAGTTGCCAAGCAGTACCAGAACCAAGGACTTTCTTTGGGAGATTTGATCAATGAGGGTAACCTAGGTTTGATCAAGGCTGCACAGCGATTTGATGAAACTCGTGGATTTAAGTTCATCTCCTATGCCGTTTGGTGGATTAGACAATCTATCCTTCAGGCACTTGCTGAGCAATCTAGAATTGTTCGTCTTCCATTGAATAGAGTTGGTTCTTTGAATAAGATCAGCAAGACTTTCAGCGAGCTTGAGCAGAAATTTGAGCGTGAGCCATCTCCTGAGGAATTGGCTGAAGTGCTTGAAGTTACTGCCAATGAGGTTGTTGATACCATGAAGATTTCTGGTCGTCACGTATCTATGGATGCGCCATTCGTACAAGGTGAAGAAAACAGCCTTTTGGACGTTTTGGAAAATGACGGTGATGAAAAGCCAGATGATGGTTTGATGAATGATTCCCTTCGTAAGGAAGTTCAACGAGCACTTTCTACCTTGACTCAGAGAGAAGCTGATGTAATCACGCTTTACTTTGGTCTAAACGGAGAACATGCCATGACATTGGAAGAAATCGGAGAGAAATTCAATCTGACTAGAGAGCGAGTAAGACAAATCAAAGAAAAGGCAATCCGCCGACTGAGACATACTTCCCGTAGTAAGACGCTGAAACCTTACCTCGGATAAGCAAGCACACAATACAAAGGGGGTCTTAAGCCCCCTTTTTTTATTTCATTACATTTTGCTTTAGTCTTTCAGAAGTTAATCAATTCTCATTTGCCTGGGCTTAGGGAATTTTAACAAGATGCAACTTTGTTACTAGAGCAGAAATCATAAAATTTGCCCGATTTAATATTACCTATTAATGAAACCAGAAATTGAAAAAGTAAAAGTTTTGATCATTGGATCAGGACCTGCAGGTTATACAGCAGCGATATATGCTTCTAGAGCGGGACTTTCTCCTGTGTTATATACTGGTGGACAGCCAGGTGGTCAACTGACCATTACCAATGACGTCGAAAACTATCCAGGATACCCAAACAGTGTTACCGGGCCGGAGATGATGGAAGACTTTAGGAAACAAGCAGAGCGTTTTGGTACTCAAGTTAGATATGGCTTGGCGACAAGTGTTGATTTTACCACAAAACCTCATACTGTAGTCATAGATGAGCAAGTTACTATCCATGCTGATACCGTTTTGATTTCAACAGGCGCATCAGCTAAATGGCTAGGAATCGAAAGTGAAACGAGATTGAATGGAAAGGGTGTTTCTGCTTGTGCAGTATGTGATGGCTTCTTTTTCAGAGGCCAAGAAGTGGCAATAGTTGGAGCAGGTGATACTGCTTGTGAGGAAGCCTCTTACCTTTCAAATATTTGTAGTAAAGTTTACATGCTGGTGCGTAAAGACGAAATGCGTGCATCTCAAATCATGCAAAAACGTGTGATGAATAACCCTAAGATTCAAATTCTCTGGAACACTGAGACTGATGAAATACTAGGCGAAGATGAAGTAAATGGTGTAAGGATCTTCAACAATAAAACCGGAGAAAAATCAGAAATCGCTATTTCTGGCTTCTTTGTTGCTATTGGACATGAACCAAACACCGGCATCTTCAGAGATTATATTCATATGGATGAAGCCGGCTATATCAAAACTATCCCAGGAAGTACCAAAACCAACGTTGAAGGAGTTTTTGCTTGTGGAGATGCACAAGATAACATCTACCGACAGGCAGTGACAGCTGCTGGTACAGGCTGCATGGCTGCCTTGGATGCTGAGCGATATTTGGCTGAGTTCGAGAATGATTAAACCCAATAGATGAGGTATTCAATCCTATTTGTAGTCTTTTGTTTAAATCTGAGCATTGGCGCTTTAAATGCCAATGCTCAAATTTTTCCAAAGATTATCAAGAAAAATAATACGACACCACCTGCTGGAGCAGGTCAAGAAAGGAAGAATATCGAACTGAGGGGGTTTGATCAGGAATCCTATCTTAGGTCATTATCGTCCGTAACAGATTCTATTATTTTTGAAAATAATGTAAACCTTGGTAGGGTTAGGTCTATCATAAGTGAAGATCAGGATATTATGATTTGGGCACCCACAAATCAGCTGATAAAAGTATCCGAGCAAATCCAAATTGACAGTATATGGGTGACAGCATTTGAGCATTATTCTTCCTGGGATTCAAACAAAATTGATATTTATAATTTTGATCCAAAAACCTTTACTGACTCAGTAAATATTCGTCTATACGATGAGTTTTTTGGATATAATTGGAAAATGCCACTAGAAACAACTCCAGTGACTTCTCCATATGGTTACCGATGGAGAAGATGGCATTACGGTACAGATTTGGATTTGAATACCGGAGACCCCGTTTATAGTGGTTTTGATGGTATCGTCCGAGTGAAATCTTACGATAGATATGGCTATGGCTATTATATTGTTATCAGACATAAAAATGGCTTAGAAACTCTTTATGGTCATTTATCCAAACAACTAGTGGATATTGGGCAAGAAGTAAAAGCAGGTGATTTAATAGCCAAAGGAGGGAATACGGGTAGAAGTACTGGTTCACATTTACATTATGAACTCCGCTATAGAGGCTTAGCCTTTGATGCTGAAAAAGTTTACAATTTTCCGGAATATAAAATCCGAAGCCAAAATTATTTAATAACCCCTGCGCTTTTTGGTAATATAGTTCAAGCGAGAACAAATGCGTACCACAAAGTAAAAAAGGGGGAAAATTTGGGATCTATAGCCAGAAAGTATGGCGTATCTGTAAGTGCGCTAACTAGGTTAAATGGAATCTCAACTCGTACAATATTAAGAATAGGACAGAACCTCCGTGTTCGCTAGCCAAAGTAAAAAATGACAAAGCTGGATATATTAGTTTTTTCCGCACACCCCGATGATGCTGAGTTAGGTTGTTCTGGTACAATTGCATCCCACGTAGCTAAAGGACATAAAGTTGGAATTGTTGATTTTACTCAAGGAGAAATGGGGACACGTGGTACTCCTGAAATTCGCCTTCAGGAAGCCGAAGCTTCAAGCAAAATTTTACAATTGTCTGCACGGGAAAATTTAGGTTTTCAGGATGTTTATTTTCAAAATGATGAATTTCATCAAGTGAAATTGATCGAGATGATCAGAAAATATCAACCCGAGATTGTATTGGCAAATGCCGTTTCAGATAGGCATCCTGATCATGGTAAAGGCTCTAAACTGGCTAGTACAGCATGCTTTATGAGTGGACTTCGTAAGATTAAAACCCAACTAAACGGGGTGGATCAAGAGGCGTGGAGACCAAAATTTGTTTATCACTACATTCAAAACAATTACATAGAGCCTGATTTTGTGATGGATATTACGCCGCATTGGCAAACGAAAATTGATAGTATTCTAGCATTCCAATCGCAGTTTTACGATCCATCCAGCGAAGAACCAGCAAGTTTCATTTCAGATCCAGAATTTCTGCCCTTCATAGAAGCTAGAGCTCGGGAATTTGGGCACAAGATTCTAGTGAAATATGGTGAAGGCTTCACAGTAGAACGAATGATTGGAAGTGATAATCTTTTTAACCTAAAGTAATCAGGGAGCCAATCTTACGATTTCCCAATTATCGCCTTTCTGTACATATTTTATCCGATCATGTAGTCGACTCGGTCTGCCTTGCCAAAACTCGATTGTATTTGGAAGTAATCTATATCCGCCCCAGTGTGGTGGTCGTGATATACTATTTTCAGTAAACTGTTTTTCGAACACTGTTAGCCGATGATTAAGGTCTGCTCTTGATTCGATTACTTGACTTTGTGGTGATACCCAGGCTCCAATTTGTGAACCTATAGGTCTAGAGAAAAAATATAAATCTGATTCTTCAGCTGATACTTTTTCAATTTTTCCACGAATTCTCACTTGCCGCTCAAGTTCGGGCCAAAAAAATGTTAAAGAAGCTAAACTGTGATTTTCAAGTTCTTTTCCTTTTTCGCTAGAATAGTTGGTAAAAAAAACAAAACCGGTATCGATGCCTTTCAATAGAAGAATTCTGGCATTTGGGGCCCCATCTAAGCCAATTGTAGAAACAGTCATAGCATTAACTTCGAGAACTTGAGCTATTACAGCTTCTTCAAACCAAGCTTTGAATTGGATGATTGGATTTACATTTACATCACTGATATCCAGAGATTTAATGGTGTAATCTTTACGTATTGCTGAGATGTCCATAGATGGTTTATAATCAATAAATTCTTTGATATAAAATTACCATAGCCATTGCATTTAAAAAATTATGATCTATATTTTTCAAGAATTTAGAATTTAGATGCGAATGAGTAAAGATGAACAACGTAACCCTAAGGCTGGTGATCTTCTAATTTCCGAGCCATTTTTGCAAGACGAAAATTTTGTTCGCTCTGTGGTTTTACTTTGTGAACATTCCGAAGAAGGTAGTTTTGGTCTCATTATCAACAAACCATCAATACTTAAATTGGGGGAACTTGTAGAAGCCCTAGGATTTTTGGACAAAGAAGTATTTGTAGGTGGGCCAGTAGAACAGAATACCCTACATTTTATCTATGTCGGGGAAAAGGCATTGGATGGTAGTATTTCTTTGGGAGAAAATATATGGTGGGGAGGAGACTATGATTCTTTAGTTGAGAAATTAAAACTTGGACTCTTTGACCCTGAGTCAGTACGTTTTTTTCTAGGGTATAGTGGATGGGGTTCCGATCAATTGGATGATGAATTATCAGAGGAAACTTGGATTATTTGTAGAGAAAATCTGGATGAGAAAACTTTTGATTTTACACCAGAAGAGCTCTGGAAAAACCTACTCAAGAATATGGGAGGAGAGTTTAAAGTAATAGCAAATTATCCCCTAGATCCAAGATTAAATTAGGCAAAATCCCTACTTTTGCGCATATTGCCGCCTAATAGTACTGTTTTTATGACTGATAAAAGTAATGATTTGTCCGACAAGGACAAGGTGACTCAAGCCTCCAATTCTGAAGAGGTAAAGGGTATCGCAAAGGAAATTAAATCTGAAACTAACGAAGAAACTACGGAAGATCAGATAACAGAAACTTCACCAAAGGTAGACTCAACTCCGGAGAACGATGTGGAAGCTGAATCAACTCAGGAATCTGTAGAAGCAGATGAACCTGTAGAGGCTATTGAAGAACAAATTGCCGAAGCTCCAATTACACCTGCAGCTGTGTCTCCAAAAGCTGTAGAAGAAGCTCCAATAGAAGAGCAATCAACTTCCCCTGAGCCTGCTGAACAAGTTGATTCTGAAGCTGAAGACAGTGATTCAGAGGATGATGAAGACGATCATCATGAAGAGGGGATTGATGTTTCTACACTTTCTAAAATAGAACTTGTGGCTTTACTAAAAAGTAAGGTTAAGCAAGAGAATATCTATAGAATTGACAAGCTTGTCCACGAAATCAAGGCAGCTTTTGATGAATATACGCATAAGGAAAAGGATGAAGCTTTAGAGAAATTTAAAGCTGAAGGAGGAGCAGAAGACGATTTTGATTTCCGACCAAGTGACGAAGAAAAGGAGTTCAATACGTATTATTACGAATATCGTCATCAACTAGGTGCGCTTCGCAAAGAAGCAGAAAAGAAAAAAGAATCCAATTTGGCGGCGAAGACAGAGTTGCTAAATAAACTTAGAGATCTAGTCGACGGTGAGGAAACTACTTTAAGTATGGCGACGATAAAAGCCTTACAAGAGGAGTGGAAAAGTATTGGTCAAGTACCAGCATCGCAGAATAGAAGCCTTTGGGCAAGTTACAATGCTTTGATGGACCGCTTTTATGATAATAGAAGTATCTATTTTGAGTTAAAAGAGCTCGATCGTAAGAAAAATCTAGAAAGTAAATTGGAGCTTGTTGATAAAGCCGTTGCATTAAAAGACGTGAAAGATCTTAAAGATGCAATCAAAGCGCTGAACGAGCTTCATGAGGAATTTAAGCATATAGGCCCAGTTCCAAGGGAAGAGCAAGAGGCATTGTGGCAGAAATTTAAAGCTGCCTCTGATGCAGTTTACGATCGTAGAAAGGATTTCTATGAAGGTCAAAAAGAAGTGTTCAAAGCAAATCAGGATCAGAAAGAAGCACTAATTGAATCTTTGAAGCCGTTTGCTGAATTTAAGGCAGATAGAATTCGTGAGTGGAATACCAAGACTAAAGAAATCTTGGAAATTCAGAAGAATTGGGAGAAAATAGGTCCAGTTCCGAGAGAATCCGGTAAGGAGATTAATAAATCTTTCTGGGCTTCATTTAAGCAATTCTTCCATAACAAGAATCTATTCTTCAAAGAACTTGATGAGATCCGAGCTGCAAACCAAGCTAAAGCAGAAGAATTAATTACCAAAGCAGAGGAGTTAAAAAACAATACTGATTGGCAGAATACAGCCAATGCGCTGGTGAAACTTCAGCAAGATTGGAAGAAGCTTGGTCCAACCCCAGAAAAAAGTAGAGATAGTCTTTACAAGCGTTTTAAACTTGCCTGTGATACTTTCTTTGATAATAGAAGAGATTCTAATAAGGCATCTAATGCTGAGTACGAAGCGAATCTAATAAGCAAGCAGGCAATCTGCAAGCAGATCACAGATGCCGCTGAAAGTGGAGAAGTTTCTGAGGATGCTTTGACCAAGTTAGTAGGGGAGTTCAATGACCTTGGCTTCGTTCCAAGAAAGTCTATGAAGGAGATTCAGGCACAATTCAAAACCGCTGTTGATCTTTACTTAGAGAAGTTGAGTCCTGAGGGTGAAGGTAGAGAAGATTTCTTGTTCAGGTTAAACTTGAATAGACTACAATCTGATCCAAACGCTGTAAAAACACTGAATAAAAAAGAACACGGAATACGTAAGCAAATTTCTGAATTGGAGAATAACATCACCTTGTGGAAAAACAATTTGGAATTCTTTGCAGCCTCCAAGACTGCTGATAAATTGAAAGATCAGTTTGATGTGAAGATTCAAAAAGCAGAAGAAGAGATCGAAAAATTGAAGAGTAAGCTGTCAATATTAAGGGAGTTTTAAATTTTTCTCACTCAGAATAAGGAAGATAGGATTTTTCTTTTCTGAGGGTTTGGAGCAAATAAAGTGAACGGCTATATTTGCATCACAATAAGGGAATAAGCCTCCTTAGCTCAGCTGGTAGAGCAACTGACTTGTAATCAGTAGGTCATTGGTTCGATCCCGATAGGAGGCTCAAAAAGGGAAACAGATATGTTTCCCTTTTTGTATTTTAGGGCATCAAACGTTACTTATATGTTTGTTGTCTATATCCTGTATTCAGTAAAAGTAGATCAATTCTACATTGGTCAATCGGAAGATTTTGGTCGTAGAATTGAAGAGCATAATTCACATATTTTTCAGTCTGCTTCTACCAAAATTACAAATGATTGGAGCCTATATTTTTCGTTGGAATGTGAAACTAGGGCACAGGCGGTTAGAATAGAATCTCATATCAAAAAATCAAAATCCAGAGTTTATTTGGAGAATATTAAAAAGCACCCAGAATTTATTGAAAAATTACTCCTAAGGTATAAGTAAATATCAGTAGGTCATTGTCCGCGATAGTTATCGGGACGATCCCGATAGGAGGCTCAAAAAGGGAAACAGATATGTTTCCCTTTTTGTATTTTAGGGCATCAAACGTTACTTATATGTTTGTTGTCTATATCCTGTATTCAGTAAAAGTAGATCAATTCTACATTGGTCAATCGGAAGATTTTGGTCGTAGAATTGAAGAGCATAATTCACATATTTTTCAGTCTGCTTCTACCAAAATTACAAATGATTGGAGCCTATATTTTTCGTTGGAATGTGAAACTAGGGCACAGGCGGTTAGAATAGAATCTCATATCAAAAAATCAAAATCCAGAGTTTATTTGGAGAATATTAAAAAGCACCCAGAATTTATTGAAAAATTACTCCTAAGGTATAAGTAAATATCAGTAGGTCATTGTCCGCGATAGTTATCGGGACGATCCCGATAGGAGGCTCAAAAAGGGAAACAGATATGTTTCCCTTTTTGTATTTTAGGGCATCAAACGTTACTTATATGTTTGTTGTCTATATCCTGTATTCAGTAAAAGTAGATCAATTCTACATTGGTCAATCGGAAGATTTTGGTCGTAGAATTGAAGAGCATAATTCACATATTTTTCAGTCTGCTTCTACCAAAATTACAAATGATTGGAGCCTATATTTTTCGTTGGAATGTGAAACTAGGGCACAGGCGGTTAGAATAGAATCTCATATCAAAAAATCAAAATCCAGAGTTTATTTGGAGAATATTAAAAAGTACCCAGAAATTACTGAAAAATTACTCCTAAGGTATAAGTAAATATCAGTAGGTCATTGTCCGCGATAGTTATCGGGACGATCCCGATAGGAGGCTCAAAAAGGGAAACAGAAATGTTTCCCTTTTTGTATTTTAGGGCATTTAGCGCGTCTTTTAAGATTCATTTTTCTTCTCTAGTTTTCAACCTAGATACCAATAAATAGAGGTCCAATGGGATCAGTCCTAAAAGTTGGGGGATTTGACTAAATCCATTTTCTTTGCTGAAAAAAGGATTGGAAGAAAAGGACTACCACAGCTTACTTTTACCGGATCAGTCTGAATATCTGGGAAACATGTTTATTCAAGCATGGTTTTTAGGTAGTCAAAAAACCTCTTGTATTCACAATAAAAACCAATAAATAGAGTTCAACGACTACTAGTCTTTGATACATCTCAAATAATAGCCAGGAAGTTCCTGTGAAGGAGAAAAATAGGCAGCATTTGATGTAGAAACAAAAATTTTAGAGTCTTCAGAAAGGTCTGAAATTCCTACAGTTATTATATCGCCAGAATTTTCAGTGGTAGATGTCCAAAAGGAAGCGATTACCCCTTTTGAGCCAAAGTAACCACCAATGTATCGCTCACCTCCAGGAAGCGCATTAAATCCATTTGTATTGCTTCCAGGTCTATTTATCCAATACTCAGTACTTTTTAGTTTTTTCCCTGCTTCGAGAATTCCTCCATGGAAATTAAACAGGGTATTCCAATCTGAAATCGAAGGGATTTTCCAGTCGTCCGGGGCTAACTCTCTTCCATCAACAATTGCATAATAATTGTAGATTAGTCCATAGACGTTTCCATTTTCTTCTAAATTCTCATAATAAGACCAAGCAGGTACTTTCTCTAAATAAGCTTTTTCCCAATCTGCTTGATTAGTAGCATGAAAGAGATCATCACCATTTCTGAATTTCTTTATTCCTAGATTTTTTTTCATCCATATCTGATCACCTATTTCAATACCATTTTCCGGAATGTCGGATAAACGCGGTTCCTCTGTCTCCTGACAAGATATTAACAGTAAAAATATTAAAGCCAGTGGATGTAATTTAGTCATAAGTTAATTTTAAGAATTCTAATGTTCTTAGTTGAGTATCCTGAATTGATACTATATCCATATTTCCTTATCAATTGAAGCTTTCATTATTTGTTGGCATCTATCGAATTCATCAGAAGTTAGTGGTAAGGAATATCCAAAATGCAGCTATGCTCACTCTTCGGTTGCTGATGGCTATTTTCTGATTGAATTTAGGATTGACAGGTAGCTCTGATGCATGGCAACGTTATTGTCTTTCCTGATTACTTGGCTGTAAAGTGAATTTATATAAGTTGCAGTATAGGGATTATCAAATAGGTCAAACTTCATGTCTAGATAAGGTACCGAATATTCTTTCAATAATTAAATCACCAATACTTTATTTGATTTAGTCTCATATCAATGGAATAAATCCAAGGAAATATTCAAAATACCACGTTATGTTTTCTGTATATTGAGAGAAGAAAAATTTAATCAACAAATCACCTATGAAATCAAATAAACTTATTTTGTCAAGCATCATTTTCATGCTTTCCCTCAGCTTTGTGCTTGCTGCTTCAGTTTCCTCACCGGAATATTTTGAAGGCAAGTGGAATGTTTTAATTAAAGGTACTCCTGAAGGTGATGCTACAATCCCTATTCGGTTTGAAACAATTGACGGGAAGACCACAGGATATTTTCTAGAAGAAGGTGCCACTGAAGAGAAAAAGATGAGTTCTGCTACTATTAATGGTGATGTAATCAATACATCATTTAACATTAGCGGATACGATGTTACCTTATTTCTGAAAAAAGTAGATGCTGACAACGCCAAAGGGGACCTTCTAGGCATGTTTGATGCGGAAGGTACAAGGGTCAAAGAAGAAAGTAAGTAAGGTTAAGAAAGGAGGTAAAAACACCCAAAATCTAAACAACAAAAAGGTGATAGAACTTCTATCACCTTTTTGTTTGTGGAAAGTTTTAAGTAATTGGTCTTGGTTAATTTTTTCTAGTGCCTCAGATCTATTTTTATTCGGCTAGCCTAGAACTATCTTCTATTTTTTAAGTTAAATAATACAACTAGCTTGATGTATCACCTGTCGAAAGTATAGCAAAATGATGATGCTTGAAGACTTCAGAAAATTGAATTTTTATAAAATAATTCCGTAATAAAAGTACTATAAGCTTGAATTATGACTGAATTATGATTAATTATGACTTGATATCTATGAATATATAGAGTAAATCAGCTATAACCTATGAAAAAGCCATTGCAGAAATCAAAAATCCCTAGCAACAAAGTATTTGTTATTAGGGAATTGCGGGAATCATATCTGGATAAATATTGGCATTCACATGAAGAATATCAGCTTAATGTCATTCTAAAAGGAAGAGGGACTCGTTACATTGGCGATCATATGAAGCCATTCAAAGAAGGTGACTTAGTCCTGACCGGTCCTAATCTTCCACATGTATGGAGGAGTGATAATGCTTATTTTGATCCAGAAAATAATTTAGATACGCATGATATCGTAATCTATTTTCCAGAGAGCTTCTTAGGTAAAGATGCTTTGCAAAAAGAGGAATTTGAAGAGATAGGTAAACTTCTTGCCCGGGCAGATAGAGGCCTTGAAGTTACTGGTCAGACCAATAAAAAGGTGATGAAGATGATGAAAGAGTTGGTTCATCTAAAGGGAGGAGCAAGTATCATAGGACTATTAGAGATTCTTGAGGTATTGGCACATAGTTCCGAATTACATCCAATTACCAATACAGACTATAAAAGCAATTATACAGCACATGAAAAGGATAAGATCTCTGAAATATTGGAATATGTGCTTAAAAACTTCAAAGAAAAAATCACGCTGAGTGATGTTGCATCTATAGCTAATATGTCTGAAAGTGCTTTTAGCCGTTATTTTAAAACCCGGGTAAATAAATCCTTTTCCGATTTTGTAGGTGATGTACGTATTAGCAATGCCCGCAAGTTACTGCAGGATGAAGATTTGAATATCAGTCAGGTTTGCTATGAAAGTGGCTTTCCTACTCTGTCAAATTTCAACAAGCAGTTTAAAGATAGAATAGGAAAGACTCCAATGGCTTATAAAAAGGATTTTATTGAACCTTTATAAACAAGAAATACGAAGTTAAGACAGCTCGCCGACCATATTTTATCTTTTGGACTCAGCTATTTTCAAAATGCCCCATTACTTCATCAACAAAAGATAAACTAATTGGGAAAGATTGATCTTCCAGAATCAGTTGGTGTCTTTCAGCCTTATCCACTAAATCAGAATTGACAATATAGGAGCGATGGGTTCTAATAAAAGAGGAGGGAAGCTCTTTTTCTATTTCGGCCAAAGTGATTCTGCTTATTAGCTTTTCATTTCTCAGGTGAAAAGTCACATAATTGCCGGTAGCCTCACAGCAGAAAAGGTCTTTAAACTTAACTTTGACTTGACCTTCAGAGGTTTTGATGTAAAGAGATTGCTGCTTGTTTCCCGGTTGTAATTGTATCCATTCCTGCGCTTTTTGGCATGCTTTCAGGAATCTCACAAGGTTAAAAGGCTTCAATAAATAATCGATGGCATCCAATTCAAATCCCTGAACAGCATAGTCTGAATAGGCCGTGGTAAAGATCACTTGAGTTTCTTTTGGTAAAAGAGCCGCTAATTCCACCCCAGAAATATCGGGCATATTGATATCTAAGAATACCAAGTCTACAGGATTAGCCTTTAAGTATTCCAAACCTTCCACAGCATCTGTAAAAGTGGCTCTGAGTTCCAAAAAAGGGACCTTGGAAGCGTGAGATTTTATCACCTCCAAGGCCATGTTTTCATCGTCTATCGCGATTGAATTAATCATTATTTAATGTTTTGTTTAGCCGTTTCACAACTGAACAGAAAGGTGTACGAAGTGTTCTGTATCGTTTGCTACGATGGTTAAGTTATGCTTTTGTGGGTAGAAATGAGCCAACCTGCTCTTGACATTTTCCAATCCTATGCCTGATTCATCGCGTGGATCTTCCGTCTGCTTTTTGGGATGAATACTGTTTACGACATCTAAGTGAACTGAACCTTGTAAACACCTCAGGTTTATCTTTATCCAAGACTTGCTTTTGGTGCTGATACCGTGTTTGAAGGCATTTTCCACATAAGGAATCAGCAACATCGGTGCAATGTTTCCCTCGCAGACATCATCAGACAATTTGATCTCCACATCCAGATTTGACTCATTTTTGAAGCGAAGCATCTGCAGATCCAAGTAATTTTTCAGGTAATCAATTTCCCGGGTAAGAGGGATTTTATCCATCTGATTTTCGTGAAGCATAAAGCGCATCATATCGCCCAACTTCTGGATTCCATCGGATGTCTTTTCTGCATTTTCCATCAAAGCCGCTCCATAGAGCGTGTTCAGCGCATTGAAAAGGAAATGTGGATTGATCTGGGAGCGAAGGAAACTCAGGTTGGCAGTGCTTTGATTTACTTGTACTGAAAGCGTGTCAATTTTACCAATATAATCTTCGTATTTTCTAAAAACCAGATTAGAAAGTGGGAATACCACGAATAGCAGTAAAAGGATCATACCTACTCCAAAAAGCAAGATTTCCTCTGCATTATTTTCCACAGCAATAATAAAAAACACGATAGAAATAACTGCCATCAATCCCCAGAGGAACCAGCGATAAGCTTTGATATTTCCTGCCATCTTGTTTCGGTAAAGCAGGTGATAATTATATAAGACAAAGAAAATGATACTTGGGAAGATTATGAATAGTATAATGTAGGTCCCTGAGTTAACGAAAATCTTAGAGGCTATCAAAAATACCACTGAAAATACGAGTAACATAAATAGCCTGACGCCATTATACAATTGAAAGTCCCTGAAAACAGGCGGCAATAGCATCTTTTTTACCAGTATCACAGTCAATAGATAGCCAGGATAGAGGGCTAAAATGCTAAAATAGAAGCTAAAAAACCGTTCTATATCAGAATCCATTCCCGCAGCACAAATTCCTGAAAAAGCCCCAGTTACGGTTGCTGTCAGAATACTGAAAAGTACCAATTGAACAACATTTCTGTCTCTTAGATACTTCGGTATTATCACTAAGTGCATCAGGTAAAAGCCTATATAGACAACAACGGGCATAAATACTTTCCCTAGAAACTTTTCAATCTGCCCATAATGAACACCATCCATGATATTGGTGAGCACGATGATGATAAAAATGAGGGTGACGACCCACCATTCAATATTCCGAAAAACATAACTTTTTGATTTCATATCGTATTGATAATTAACTGGTTGAATTACTTTGATTCAATCAGATTTGTCTTAATGTTCAAGGTAATCTTTTCTGCACTTTCGGTCTCCACGCTTTCTACCGAAAACATCAGTATGATGTTATAAATAAGCGCTAAAAGGATCAGCAAATAAAAGACTTTCTTGGTGTTCATTAATTCTCTTCCTAATTGATAGGACAAGAATAGTGGTGCCTGTAAGTCTTTGCAAAAGTGTGGGACGAAATGGGGAATTCGGGGGATGAATAAGAAGTTGGGATTTACGATTTTGGATTTCCGAGATCAATGGAGAGTGGAGCAAGTTTTATAGGCCAAACATTTAGGGATTTTGATTGAGGTTTAAGAAAAAAATCTAGGTTTCGACTTCGCTCAGCTTGACTCTTCGACATTGACTTACTAGTAACAATGAATGTTGAATAATAAATTCCGAATAATGAAGTATGGAATTACTACAAAGCCTGAAGAACAAATTGATCTACCTAACTACGGAAATGCCGTAAATCTCAATTCGTAAATCCCAAATCAAAAAGGATTGCTCAACAAGTCAATTCCCCACATCCCAGGAAGAACAAAATACACCATCAAAGTCACTAGAATGATCGAAATGATATTCAGCCAAAATCCAGCCTTAACCATATCCTTCATCTGCAGATAGCCAGAACCAAAAACAACAGCATTTGGAGGAGTTGCCACAGGAAGCATAAATGCGCAGCTTGCAGCCAAGGTAGCACCAACCATCAATCCAAAAGGATGCAAATCAAGCTTCACTGCCACTGACGCAAGTATTGGAAGCAACATGGAAGCAGTAGCCACATTTGATGTCACCTCGGTAAGGAAGTTGACAGAAGCAATGATAATCACTAGTAAAAGGAAGAAGGAAATGCCTTCTATCAAGGTAAATCGTGTTCCTATCCATTCAGCTAGGCCGGTTTCTTTGAAGCCAGCCGCCAAAGCTAAACCACCACCAAAAAGGATCAATACTCCCCATGGAATTCGCTCTGCTGTTTTCCAATCCAAAATACGTTCACCATCTTTTGAAGAAGGGATAATAAACAAGGCTATTACACCAATCAGTACTATAATCGTATCATCCAAGCCGGGTAAAAATTGCTGTAATAGGAATGATCTGGTAATCCATGAAAAGCACACCAAACCAAAAACGATCATCACCATTTTTTCTTCATAAGAAATTTTACCTAAAGCAGTTAACTGAGTTTTAATAATACTTTTCCCATCACTTAAACTAAAGCGGGCGGGTAGGGGATTAGAAAAATTCACTAGGTAATACCAGCATATAAAAAGCATCACTGCAGAAAGAGGCAAGCCAAATAACATCCATTCATTAAAGCCAATTTCATAGCCATACAAGTCTGAAACTACACTGGCTAAAATGATATTTGTGGGTGTTCCGATCAGAGTTGCCACGCCGCCAATGGATGCACTGTAGGCAATTCCAAGCATGATGGCTTTACCAAGATTTTCATAAATAGCAAGTTTCGAGGAGCCAAGTTGATCTTTAAACTGATTTACCACAGCTAAGCCAATAGGCAACATCATAAGAGAAGTTGCAGAGTTTGATATCCACATCGAAAGGATTCCGGTGGCAAGTATAAATCCCAGCACGATCTTTCGTAGATCTGTTCCTATGAGATTTATAATATTTAAAGCGATTCTGCGGTGTAAGCTCCACTTTTCAATTCCAGTAGCCAACAAAAATCCCCCCATGTATAGCAGTACTGTAGGATGCATGTAGTTTTCAGACACATCAGCGATAGGCAGAATACCTAGTAAGGGCATCAATATCAATGGGAGAAAAGCAGTTGCTGCAATAGGTAAGGCTTCAGAAATCCACCAGATTGCCATCCAAGCGGCTAATGCTAGCATAGATTGAGCAGACGCATTTAAGCCATTGAACTCAACAAAAAAATTGATTATTATAAAAGCTAATGGCCCAAAGTAAAGCCCTAATGATTTAAGATTTATTTTCATAAAGCCTTAAAGCTAAAACTTTTCAAGACATATTTTTTGCCGGTGAAAAAATTGGAGTCTCAAAAGTTAAATTTTCTGACCTTATGAAATCCCCATTCGCTTTTTTATCTCTCCTTCTATACCAGCTGAAAGTTTCCTGATTGAATCTTGCTCAAAAAAGTCTTGGATAGAAATCTCCAGATTCAAACGTTTACTTAAAAGTGAAACGATACGAATAGCCGAAAGAGAATTTCCGCCTAGAGGGATAAAGGAATCTGTAACATCGATAGCATCCATTTTCAAAACTGTGCACCAGGTACTATGAACGAGTTCTTCAATCTTGTTTTTTGGTTTTATTATAGGTGTAGATTTTGGACTGGCGCTTTTGGTTTCTTTTCTCAAAAGAGCCTGCTTGTCTACTTTACCATTGGAGGTTAAAGGAAAGGAGTCGATTTGAATGAAGGATGAAGGAATCATATTAGCTGGCAAATATTCCTTCAGATAGTCCACCAACTCATTTTTATTGACCTGGGAGGATGCTTTGAAATAGGCCCTGATCTCTTTGGAATTATCTTGCTCTTCCAATCCAATATCTGTCATGAGTTTTTTGATAGATTCAGCTCCAAGCTCATCATTTAGCTCATCGATCGTTTCTTCACGTTTTTTATGCCCAACTCGTACATCCCAACTATACGGAAAGGCATAATTATGATATCCCTTTTTCCTCTTGTGGACAAAAATCCCGAGATCATTGATAATACAATTTGTACTACGCCCAGTATCTTTAGGTCTCTGCCAGCCTATTGTATGTTCCAGGTATTCGTACATTTCGGATAGACTCACATCACTGAAGCGGTAGAAATCCACAAAAGAGACCTTGCTGAATACTTCATCAGTCTCAAACATCGATACATCTAGGTATTCGCTGACTGCATCTTTGCTTCTATGATAGGATTTCCTGGTTTCAAGGATGATTTTATCAATATCCTTTGGGTCAAAATGATCCTTTAGGAAAAGTTCTTCTGTCAGTCTTGTTTCAAAAAATTGACCTCTAGATAGACCTGTCACAATAACCGGGATATTTTTCTCCAAGGCTAATTGGGTACTGAGCGTATAAACAGTTTTAAAGCAACCATTACAAACATTTTGATGCCTCTCTAAGCTATCCCTGAATATTGCATTCATGGCATCTGTGCGCCCATAGATATGATCTACACCAAGTTTTGTGACTGTATTGTTGATGTTCTCTTTGGCATTATCCGAGATAAAACCATTGTCCAAGGTCCAAGCAAGAACTTTTAGATCAAGCTCTACCAGTTTTGCCAACGCATAGCTACTGTCTTTTCCGCCACTTAGTAGCATTAAGCAATCATACTCTTTTTCCCCATGGTTGGACAAGCCCAAAATCTCTGACTTGAGGTTGTCCATGGATTTGAAATAGGAGGAAACGTTTTTTTGATATTCCTCAAAGGATTCACAGAGATTACAGATACCTTCTTCATTAAAAACAGCATCCGGATAGTTCGAAGGAATCCCACAGTTTTTGCAATGAAAATCTGGAGCTTCAAACAAATCAATATTCGAATCTGCCACCACAATATGGGCCTCCTCAATAGTAGAGAATTGATTCATTAATGTTTCAAGTTCTCCAGCTTCAATTCTGACTCCATTGAGCTTTATTTGCTCATCCACTCTACCGAAATATTCTAAAATCCCTGAAGCATTGAGTCGTACCAAGTCTCCAGTTTTATAGATTTTTTGATCAGGTTGAAAAGGGTCACTAATAAATGACTCAGCTGTTCGAGTAGCATTATTCCAATATCCCTTCGCTAAAACACTACCGCCTAGGTACAAAACACCTTGTACTCCCTGAGGCACCGGATTCAATCCATCGTCTAAAATATAGAAGTAGCAACCAGCAATTGATTTGCCAATAGGAACAGAATTGCTTTCTTCAGAAGATTCATATTTATGTACAATACAACCCACAGTAGCCTCAGTTGGGCCGTATTCATTGAATATTTCGGAGCCTTCTGAAAGATTCGATTGTATAGATTTTGCAAGACTTGTTTCAAGATTTTCCCCTCCGAAAATCACAGTTCTAATATTGGATTCACTTAAGGCACTTTCCTGAATGATTTTCGCATGAGAAGGGGTCAGCTTTATAGTGTTTATTTCCTTATTTTTTATGACTTCCAAAATAGAAACATCTGGCCCAGATTTACCTTCAGGATAAATGTCGATCGTACCACCCGTGATTAGTGGCAAAAAAATAGATGTAATAGTTAAATCAAAACCGATTGAAGTAAAGAAAGGCATACTAACCGCCTCAGCTCTGCCGTACAGGTTTTTCGCCTCGGTTACATAGTTTGAAAGAGAAGCCAAAGTTACTTCAACTCCTTTGGGAACACCCGTAGAACCAGAAGTGAATAAAATATAGGCAGATCTATCGAGATCACCTTTTGTTAACAATTCTTGATCTATTGTTTCAAGGAAGCTAATCTCCTCAAGGCTTATATCAATAACCGGCTGATCGATATCAAATTCCTGTGATGCACTGATGATCAATTTAGGCTTTAAGTCCTTCAAAATACCTTCGACCCTTTTTTTGGGAAGATCAACAGGGACAGGGACAAATGTTGCTTTCAAGTCTAAGACAGCGAGAACGAATAGCACATACTCTATAGATCTTTGCTTGTGAAGTACCACTATATCCTGTGGATTAACTCCTTTAAATTTAAGGAGTTGACTTGTCTTTTTCACTAAATTATCAAGCTCTAGGTAGCTGAGCCTAGCATCTGCAAGCACTAATGCAGTATCATTTGAATTCTGTTCAATAGAGCTTCTGAGCAAATCATCGAGAGATGGAATAGCTAGCTTTTCGAAATCACCATTTGAAATTAGCTTGTCCTTTTCTTGAGAAGTTACTAAGCCTATTTCAGTGATTTTTGATTGATCGTCAGCAATAAATCCTTCAACTAGCTTCTCAAAGTGATGAGGAAGAAGCTCTACCTGAGTTGGCGTTAAGTAAGCCTCATTGATATCGAAATAGTAATCCAGATTAGTTTGATTGTTGAAATCAAAAGCCTGAAAACGCACCTGATGACTGGAGTCTAGTTGATCTGGAAAAAGCCAATTAGTCTTTGTCGGAATAGTGCCAAAATCCCCAAAATAAAGTGGGATATAATTTACGATCAGGTGGATTCCCCGAGAACTTTCCATGGTCTGTGCACCAGGATAACCATTCTTGAAAAAGTCAAATAACTCCTGCCTAACCTTTTCAAATAGACTTTTGAATGTGTCCTCAGTATCTACCTGGATGTCTATTGGGAGCACTTCAATAAGTAGTCCTGCTGTATTCTTGAATTTGCTTAGGTTTCGATTAGGGAAGGGGCTTCCAATCCTTATTACAGACTCACCCGTTATACGCGAAATAAATGCTGTAAATAGAGTGGCCCAGATAGTGAATTTTGTCAGATCTGGGTTAAAAGAGCGATAGCCATCGGTAGTAAGTTTTTCTTCAAAAAGTGCCTTCAAATCTTCAGAAAAGGGGATTCTTACTCTAGTAGCTTTAGTATTGGATAAGTTTTTTTGGTTTCCATAAAGCGTTAAGCTCTTACTTGGAAATTGTCCTTTGGATTTCCAGTAATCTGCCGCTGTGGTATTCTTGTCTTCTCTTTTTTTGGATTCAAACTCTCGATAAGATTCAAAGCTTGTCTTATTATTGACTTCAATTTTTTCACCTTTTAACTCAGCTTCATAAAGCTTAGACATTTCATCAAAAAGCACTTTGAATGTGGAAGCGTCGGCAAGAATATGATGGATATTGAGGTACCAAATAAACTTATCATCACTGACCTTCAGTAAAATCGAATCAAAGCATCTGATTTGTAGATCTAGGGGAGTTTGTACCCGACGATTGATAAAAGAATCAGAGTCTTGCTCACCTAGTTCTTCTACAGATAAAATAAATTCTATGGTGTCCAAAACGATTTGTACCACATTAGAATCTTCATCTTCTTGAAAGACGGTTCTTAGGCTGTCATTTTGCGCAATAAGTTGATTGAAAGCTTTGCTAAAAGCTTCTTGGTCTATAGCAGCGCTAAACTCAAATGTATGGGGAAGATAATTTGCTGTTGAGCTTGGGTTGATTTTTTGACTTGCCCAAATACTTTGTTGACTTCCTGTGAGGCTAGTGCTCGAATCCTTTGATAGTTGCAATCTGGTTATTATTTATTCTGCTGTTGGGCAATGTAATCTCTAATAGATGAAACGGTATTGAAATTCTCAATGACCATATCCTGAGGTGGAACTTTGATCTGATATGTTTCCTCCAAATGAGCAATAAGCTTCATAATAGTAATGCTATCTATCAATCCACTACTAAGCAACTCCTCTTCTTGGGTGACGAGAATATCAATCTCCTTATTTATATAGTTTGTAATTTGTTCGAGCATTAGTTTGGATTTATTGCTGATGTGTCTCTCTTGACCATGTATTCAGGTCTAGGATCTGAGACTTCTTGGATATTTTCGATAGGGTTGAAGGTAAACATAAGTAGTTTTCTATCCACCACACCCATGTTTTGGTACGAGCTATGAAGCAAATTACAGTGGAAAATATGGACATCACCTGCTTTTCCTGTAAATGGAATAATTGGACTATACTTATCCACCATACTGGCTAAGGTACTTTGACTGATCATATATTTCAGATTCTCATCATGCACACCATCAGGGTTATTCAGGTAAGAGTTTACCTCACCTTCTTGTTGAGAGGAGGGAATGGCCAAGATCGGTCCATTTGCCACATCTACATCAGTGAGCATAATCGCAACAGTTAAAGCTTTTGGCTCCAACATTCCATCTTCCCTCCAAAACTTAAAATCCTGATGCCAACTCCACACACCCGATTCGAGGCAGGCTTTTGTATTGAGTTTTGATTGGAAAAGGTAAAAATCAGACTTTAAAAGCTGCTTTATTTCCTGAGGAAGGGGAGAATTCTTAATTAGATCCAAAATAGAGGAATCGAATTTCTCCGGTGCAAACACAGTCCTGATTTTCTTAGAAGTCTTTTCTCTAAAAAACTCGGGGCCATCCATTTGCTCTATTTTTTCAATAGCCTGAATTACTTGCTCAAGTTTTTCTCCCTCCAACCAACTAGCTAGATGTAGAAAGCCTTGCTTTTCGAACTGATTAATTTGATCCTGACTAAGCATAAATTTTAAAGCGAGGGTATTTCAATTTGAAAACTGTTTTTCCAACTTCCTGTAATGCACTTTGCCATTATCCGAATGAGGTAGGGATTGCACTGCGAAAAGGTGTTTGGGAATACTTGATTTAGGTAATAGTTTGAAAAGCTTTTTCCTTAGGTCTTCTAGTTCATAGGAACTTTCTGCTAGAACTATAGCCGCGCAAAGTTCTCTCATTCCATTTGATTTTGACGTGAAAACAGCCACATCTTTTACTTCCTCACATTTTCTGAAAACCTGCTCTATGGCGCCAAGTTCTACTCTTATTCCACTAATTTTCACCTGTCTATCCATTCTGCCTACAAAGACAAGTTCTTCATTTCTGTTTAAATAAACGAAGTCCCCTGTCCTGTAAAATTTAATTTGGTTTCCTTCAATGTTGGCTAGATAAAATGACTTTTCATTCAAAGGATCATTATTCCAATAGCCCAACATCATGGTGGCAGAGTGAATCAATAATTCTCCTTGCTCACCTGGCTGGACGGGCTGATTATTTTCATTCAAAATCAAGTAGGAGGTATTATCCCAAACTCGACCAATTGGCACTTCTTTTTCCGGATCAACTGGACCCTTAAAGTTGAAATAAGTACACTGATTTACCTCTGCAGGACCGTACACATTAGAAAGCCTAGCCTGAGGAACCTTTGTTTGCAATTCATTTAATTTATTAGGGGGAAAAGACTCTCCGCCGTATTTGATCCATCTTACTGATGGGAAGTTGAGATCAAAATTACCTGAAACTAAAGAAATGAAAAGGGATGGAACTGAATATAGTATTGAAATGCTATTCGCTCTAACAGCTTCGCAAAAGCTACCTAGCATCACCAATTCGCTAGTTCCGAAAATATAAGCACTGCAACCAGAGTACATCGCGGAGAAATAGCCAAAGGTACTTTGATCAAAATGAAGTGATGCAACATTCCCGATTACATCGTCTGGAGATACTTCGTAAAGGCGTGAGGATTGCCTTGCATAAGCCATACCGCTGGCGTGGGTGTGGACAATTCCTTTTGGCTCCCCCGTGGATCCGGAAGTATAAAGTATATAAGCCTGATCAGAAGATTTAATGGTTAATTCTAAAGTTGTATCGCTAGCTTGGGTAAAAACTTCTTCCCAAGAGAAACCTTGATTAGACCCTAATACAGTTAATTTTTTTGTATTTATCTGATTAATAATACGTTGATGTGCAGAGATTGAAATAATCACTTCAATATCACAATCTGCAATAATAGCGTCAATTCTTTCAGCAGTTTGACTTGGATCTAGGGCCACAAGTACAGCACCTGCCTTTAGAATTCCGTAGATAGCATAAGCAGTGAAAATATTTTTCTCGATAAGTATTCCTACGCGATCACCCTTACTCACACCTTGGGTAACAAGCCAATTTGCCAGTTGGCTGCTCTTTCTGTCTAACTCTCCGTAGGTAATCTTGCCATCAACACTACTGAAAGCAACCTTATTAGGAGTTGCGGAAGCAACTTCAGATACGAGTCTACTTAATATTTCAGTTGTTGAATTCATAATAAGCCATCTAATTTGGCAATTATATTTCTCTGAATATCTGAAGTACCAGAATAAATCAATCCGCCTAAACCATCACGTAAATCACGCTCAACTTCATATTCTGTTACAACTCCTTTGGCACCAAATATCCGGATAAAATCCATGCTTGATTCTACAAATGCTTCACTGATATATAATTTGGCCATGGCTGCTTCCTTCATCAAAGGCAAGTCATGCTGATCCAGGTAAGCGACTTTGTAAAGATGCATTTTTGAGGTTTCCAGACGAAGCCTCATATTGGCTATACGATTGGAAATGGATTGATTTTTCCCAATACTTTTTCCAAAGGTCATTCTTGTATTGGCATAAGCTATTGAAAGCTCTAATTGTTTCTCCAATCTACCTATTTGACTTGCAAAGATGTATCCACGCTCAGATTCCATCGCAGAGCTGAAAAGACTAAGTCCAGAACCTTCTCTCCCTAGTCTGTTTTCATCCGGCACAAAGCAATTCTTTAAGTAGAGATTTCCCATAGGAGTGGTTCGCATACCGACTTTGTCACGAACCTCACTTCTAGTAAATCCATCCATTGTGGTATCCACAATAAATGCTGTGATTCCCCATTTGCCTAATTTGATATTCGTGGTCGCAAAAACGACCGCTATTTCACAGAGAGGAGCAAGGGTGATGTAATGCTTTTCTCCATTTAAGATGTAGCCTCCATCAACTTTCTCAGCAGTCATTTCTAAGGCATACGTATCTGAACCAGATCCTTCCTCAGTAATACCGAAAGCACCAATAGCTCCCGAAATAAGTCTTGTGAGATATTTTTGCTTTTGCTCTTCTGTTCCAAAGGCATTTATAGCCACTTGAGTACTCCAAAGCTGGGAATTGAGAGAAAAGGGGAGGCCATTGTCTTTGCAGCCATAGCCTAAGCCCTCGAGCATAAGAACAGTGGTCAGTGGATCAAATCCACTGCCACCATATTCTTTGCTAAAAGGCCATCCTAGAACTCCGAATTCAGCACACTTTTTCCATTCTTCTAGCGGAAAAAGATTATTCTGTTCTTTTTGTGAAACATCCTCATTCAGGTTTGCTTCGGAGAATAATATAGCTTCTTGGCGTAATTGTAATTGCGCGGGGCTCCAACTAAATTCCATTCAATTAAAATGAAAATTTGACAAATCCTGTGAAATTAAACGGAGTTCCAGGCGTAAAGTGGATTTCACTCACTGGAGAAGATTCCAATTGTCCATTTGGAAGTCGGATTCTAGATTCCGTATCAAATTGAGTTTCTTTCCAATCTGAATTCAATAAGTTTTGGATGAAAAAACCTACGGTAAAGTTGTTGAAGCTGTAACTCGCATTCAAATCCAAAATAGTATATCCTTCAGCAACTACCGAATTATCTTCGTTGGCAGGTCTGTCCTGCAAGTATCGCGCTCTGAGAGCACCAGCAAATCCATTTTTCTCTACACTCAATCCTCCAGTCGTAGTAATTCTTGGAGCCAAAGGAATCAAATTATCTCCCTCAGGATCGTCAATACTTCTGGCGTAGGAATACGTGAAATCACCATCAAGATAAATCCAGTTATTTGCCTGCCAGCGTAGCCCCAAATCAACCCCTCTACGTGCAGTACGGCCACCGGCTTCTACAATTCCGGCATCACCCACGTAAACAAACTCCTGCTCCAATCCCAGATACCATAAAGCACCATTGACGATGAGTCTAGGAGAAAGCTTGAAATTACCACCTAAGTCAGCTCCAAAGCCTCTCGGAAGAATAGACTCATTATTAGGTCTTTCAAGAACCACACGGGTATCGTTGGAGTGAAAACCTATGCCTGACTTTAAAAAGACCTGAACGCTAGGATTCACTGTGTATATGAAATTTAGTTTCGGACTGACAACAGCTGCGGTTAGGGAAGCTGGATCGTATTCAGGTGTCAATTGATCCTGATAGAGGTACTTGAAATAATCTACTCTGATTCCAGGATTTATTCGGAGTTTGTTCAGAAATAAGTCAAAATTCACATAACTGTAATAGTTCGACTCGGTGATATCTCCACGCTGAGTCACAAACCTCACGCTATCTCTGTTTTTGGTTCCGGCTAATTCATTGTCGCGGATAAAGTCATTTCTAAGCCCTACACCAAACTGAAGTGCATAGTCACCACCACTAAATGTATTTGTGTAGGTCACCTGACTTTCAGCTCCGAAAATAGCTCTGTTTTCACGCTGTCTGATTTGATCTCCATTGATAGAATCTTCTAGGAAAAAGGTGAAGTTCGAGAAAAGCTCAAAATCATAAGTTGAGTAGTAGGCATTGTTTTTTACAAAAAGTCGATCATTTACTAGCTTGGTGTGATTCAATGCCAAATTCATTCTGCTGGTAACACCGCCCTCAGTATCATCCAAGGCACCAAATTCTGTGATTTGCCCACTTTCTACTGCTCTAACAGGAATTTGGCCTGATGCATCCCACTTACTGGTGAAATAGGAAGCCAGCAAACTGATATCGCTACCATCTTCTAATGTCAGCCCATATTTACCCATCAAGTTTAAGCGGCTAAAATTCTGGCTTGATTCAAAAGGTCCATCGTTGGAAAGATATTCAGTTGCGATGTAAGCATTACTTTTTGTATCATTAATTAATTTAAAAAGACCTACGGTTCTCATGCTGTTGAAGCTACCACCTTGTACACTCACAGAACTTTTATCAAGGCCTCTTTTCGTCTGGAAGTTCACATAACCTGCTGTCGCAAAATTACCTTTATCAGCATTGTATGGACCTTTGTCGAAATCAACACGCTCAATAGTCTCAGGAATCAGGAAATGTAAATCTGAATAGCCTTGTCCATGTGCATGGGACACCATGTTTACAGGCATTCCATCTACTGTGATGTTGATATCTGTACCGTGATCTATGTCAAAACCACGTAGGAAAATTTGCTCAGCTTTACCACCACCGGCATGCTGGCCTATAAAAAGACCAGGCACTTTTCTTAAAATATCCTGAGAAGTATTCACCGGATTGGTTTTGAGGTCAATTCGAGATAAAGTATTTAATGGATTTATGTCTTGACTGAAAACCACTTCACCTAACTCAATAGCAGCATCTTTCATTCTGATTGTTACTTCTTTTGTCAAATCTTCTATCACATAGACTTGTCTTTCAAATCCTATATGGCTGATTTGTAGCGTATCACCTGCAGATACTCCAGGTAACACAAAGTATCCAGAATCATTGGTATGCGCATGATGCTCAGAATCACCATGAATAAGGTAAGCACCTATGATAGGAGAACTTCCACTATCTAGTACCCGACCTTTGAACGCCTGCCCATGGGCAGAAAAAACGCCAACAAAGGCAATTGCAAGCAAGGAAAGTAAATTTTTAAGCATATTAAACAGGTTAAATAATTGGAGGGAAATTGATTTTTAATTTCTAATAATCACAAATCAGTAAGTTTTGTTTGAGAAAAATTAAAGTTTTAATCTAAAATTTCCGGTTGTACCCGTTGAGGTAGGAAAACTCCATAAGGATTTTTTTCATCAGAAGAATAAGATTCTATATTCATTTTAGTGCCTAATCCTAACTCTTGAGCGTAGTCAGAAAAAAGTTTTGCGACTACTTGATCTTCCAAAGCCCAACCAGTAGAATCGAAAACACTTAATTCGCTCTGATATTTATTTTTCAATTTCTCATCCTGAATCAATTCAATCCAGCTAGGACCTATATCCGATGATTTAAGCTGCTGACATTCCCCTTCTAAAATTGCTTGTTCTAGAAAGTCAGGACATACATTGGCTAATTCTAAAAGGGACTTAGGTAGCTCAAATTTCCCCGGGAAATCTGCTCCAACAGCATTAATGTGAAGATGAGGTTTGACCGTAAATTCAGTAAAAAGTGGACCCTTATCAGGTGCAATAGAAGTAGCAGTACAAACGATATCTGATTTTGAAATTATGTCAGCTACAGTTGAAGATTGTGGTGAAATTCCAAGATTTATTGGTGCAATTCGTTCTTCCAAATTTTCCATGGAAGGTTGGTCGGTATCGTAAATTAAAATCTCCTCAATATCAAAAAGCCTAGAAATGGCATGAATCTGTGGAACTGACTGTGCTCCGCAACCAATAATTCCCAAAACTTTAGAGTCTTTTTTAGCCATCATTTTACTGGCGATAGCACTGGAAGCTCCCGTGCGAAGGGCTGTCAATAATACCCCATCTACCAAAAAATTTAAATGTCCAGTATGAACATCATAAGATGAAATGGTTGATAAAATGGTTGGAATCTTAAAAATTTCTGGATTTTCAGGGTGGTACCCAACAACTTTTATTAAAACGTCTTCACCTTTTTTCATCACCGGCATCCACTCTACTAAGCCAAGAAAGGGTTTTTTATAGTTGAATCCTGATCGAATTGGAATTTCAGTTTCATCTTTTGAATAGCCTAACAGTGCTTTTTCCAAGTTGGCTATAAGCTTATCCATCACCTGGTTTAGACCTATCGTATTTATAATCTGATTTACCGCGTGACTGTCAATAATTATACTCTCCTGATTCTTCTTCATTTAATTAATTTTACCTGTAGGCTTATAATAATTTTGATCTCTTGGGCCAATTCAGTTTTTTAGAGTCAACAAATTGAACTTATTTCTAAACATTTTCAAGATAAATTTGTCTTAAAGAACTCATCCAAACCCCATTCCATGACAACAACTAATTTTATTAAAACATGTTTTCTATTCTTGGTATTTTTTACACTAAGCGTTTTGAGAGTAGAGGCCCACAGACCAAATCAGAATTACATTTATTTGAGTATATATGAGGGTCAAATGGATTGTCGGGTAGAATTGAAGAAGTCTGATATAAAAGAAGTTTTTAACTATGATTTTGCTCATGGAGCTATTCCAGATAAAAATGACCCAAAGGTCCAAGCAATCACAAAGTACCTTACAGATCATTTACAATTCAATTCGGTAAATGGAGATCACGCGCTCACTTTTACGGAAATAGGTCTCTTGGAATTAAAAGATGACGATTTTCTTCTATTTAATTTTAAGGTTGAAAATATGGACACTGTGCCCTCTGAACTTGAGGTCTATAATCAGATTTTTGTAGAAGAGTTAAGTAGCCATGAGTCCTTGCTACATATTGAGAGAAATTGGAAAACAGGCGTTTTAGCTAATGAATCCCTTCCTTCCTTGATTTTTGGCACCTCCAACCCAAATCAAACGCTCGATATAGAAGAAGGCTCGGTATTGACTGGCTTTTTGGCAATGGTAAAATCCGGTGTTTACCACATTTGGATCGGGTTAGACCACATTCTTTTTCTAATTGCTCTGCTGATTCCATCAGTCATTGTCTACAGGCCAAAAGATCCAAAAAGACGCTGGCTTGGCATCAAATACACGGATTTTGAACCTGAAAAAAGTTTCAAGATTGCTCTAATTTCAGTAGTTAAAATCATCACCATTTTCACTTTGGCTCATTCGGTCACGCTCAGTTTGGCCGCTTTAGAACTTGTAAATTTGCCATCCAGATTAGTGGAATCTATCATCGCTATATCTATAGGTATGGCAGCATTTCACAATATTGTTCCCTTTCTGAATAAAAAGGAATGGTTGATCATCTTGATCTTCGGCTTATTTCATGGTTTCGGATTTGCATCAGTTTTGGCTGAGCAGTCCAGAGGAGGCGAGTACCTGGTTTATTCATTGGTAGGTTTTAATATTGGTGTAGAATTAGGTCAGTTAGCAATAATTCTAATTGCATTTCCGATCCTATTCTTATTGAGCAGGGTTAAACTTTACTACATCATTGTAGTAGGATTCTCACTCTTGCTAATCGCAATTTCTACCTACTGGATTATTGAGAGAGCTTTCGGCTATGACATGAAAATCCATACTTGGTTACTCGAAAAAGGAATCCTTTAGTAGTTTAGAATATGGAGGGAAATTCGGATGATCTGTTAGATCAGTGGCTCAATTTAAACGAGCAAAACCTTGAAGAAGAGTTATCGGAAGAGGAGCGAATCCCTGTAGCTCCTCTTTCTGACTATTATCCGCTGTCCATAGCTCAGCGTAGGCTTTTCTTTGTTTATCAGAAAAATCCTGAAAGTGCTGTTTATAACTATTCTGAAATCTGGAAATTTCAGAATAGCTCCTTCAAACAGACTGATTTTATATCCGCCTTGGAAAATCTCGTAGGAAAACATCAGGTTTTAGCTAGTAATTATGTGATTTTCCAAGAAGAGCCAGCAATGGTATTTCGAAGAGAAAAGAAATTTAGCTTGGAAGTATCTGATGAAATTAAGAATAATTTAGAAGCTAAAAAATGGCTTAAGAGTTTAGCTAGTAAGCCTTTTCGACTGGAAACTGATCCATTAATACGAGTTGCTGTTTGCCAATTAGAGAGTGGAGATTATGCTATTGGTATGACCTTTCATCATATCATCATTGATGCATGGTCGATGGGAATCTTAAGGGAAGATTTTGCCAAATTATATAAGCATAAATCACTTGAATCTGAAGTACCAGAATTTCAGTACAAGGATTACACAGTTTGGCAAAAGGAACTTCAAAAAGTAACAGGAGATCAAGCTTCATCTCAGCCTTTCAATGAATCATTTTTGGAGTTGCCACTCGATTATCCAAGACCAGCAAATCCTAGTTATGAAGGGAAGTTATCCAGATTTTCACTCCCGGAAACATTAAGTCCTAAAGTGGGAAAGAAGCTCAAATCACTTCAAACAACTGATTTCAATCTTTTTCTTGCCTGCTTTCAAGTTCTTTTAGGAAGATATGGAAAAAGTGATGCTGTAAATGTGGGCATTCCTGTCCTAAATAGAGACAAAGAAGAGTTCAAATCCATGGTTGGCTATTTTGTAGATACCCAAGTAATCAGCTGTAGTTTGGAGTCGGAGAAATCCTTTACGGATCTTCTAACAGAAGTAAAAAAGGACGTACTCGGAGCTATCTCATCTCAAAAGGAAAGCTATGAGGAATTGCTCAATTCGTCCAAAGAGTTAAAGGATCAAAGTTACAATCCGCTTTTTCAAGCCATGTTTGTAGGCCATTCAGCAGGAGAAAATCCTTTTCGGAACAATGGAACTCCTGTAGATTTTGAAGTGCTGGATTTGGATGTGTCCAAATTTGATTTGACTCTTCACCACTTTGGATTAAATAAAGGGACTTACCAAATTGGAATAGAATATAGTACTGATTTATTTAGTTCATCCTTTGCAGAAAGGCTTGCTTCCCATTTTGCAACACTTTTGGAAGAAATCTGCGATAATCCTGACCAGGAATTAAAACGCTATTCCTTACTATCAGAGGAAGAAAGAGATTTCCTCACTTCAGGACTTAGTCATGACTTTCATCCTGAAAGTAGTGGAAATGTAATACCCGAAATTCTCCATAACCTGTCAGCTAAAAAGGATCAAACAGCGGTAGTTTGTGGTGCTGAACAACTAACCTATGGCGAATTAGATGATAGAAGTTCTGCAATAGCATTTGAACTTGAAAAGCATGCTATAATCCAAGATCAACCCATAGGAATTTACATGGAGCGCTCTGTGGATTTTGTTGTTTCTATTCTCGCAATACTGAAATTTGGCAGGCCATATTTGCCTTTGGATCCTGAATATCCGGATCAACGAATTCTTCAATATCTACAGGAGTCAGGAGCAAAATATGTCCTTACGCATCGTGGATTAATACACTCCAAAGTTTCGCTCAAAAAAGAGTTCGAATCAATAGAAATAGATTCACTTGATTATAACTATACTAATGACTTTCAGTTAGATAAAGAATCAAATAGTTCGCAAAATGCTTACCTGATTTTCACTTCTGGAAGTACAAATAAGCCTAAAGGTGTACTAGTTAGTCATGATAATTTATTCTCTTCTGTAGCTGCTAGGAAAGCGTATTATAAAGAGTCCCCAAGTTCATTTTTACTAGTGTCTTCTTTTTCTTTTGACAGCTCTGTGGCGGGGATATTTTGGTCATTGTGTACAGGAGGGAAATTGGTTATTACTCAGGATAATGAAACCTTAAATACAGCAGCACTTTCGTCAATTATCAGCAGGGAAGAGGTCAGCCATACCTTAATGTTACCTTCTCTTTACCAAGCACTTTTGCAGGGAAAGGACATTGACAGAAAGGAACTCCAAGTAATAATCTTAGCAGGTGAGGAATTTCCAAACGAATTAATCGCGCTGCACTTTGCAAAGCATCCAAAAATCCGTCTTTTTAATGAATATGGGCCTACTGAAGGGACAGTTTGGTGTACCGTTCAGGAAGTGATGGAAGGGGATTCTTTTCATCGAGTTCCCATAGGTCTAGCAAGCAATAACACCTTAGCCTACATATTGGATGAAAATCAGGAATTGGTACCTACTGGCATTCCGGGCGAACTCTGTATTGCTGGTGCGGGACTTGTCAAAGGCTACTTAGCTGAGGCTGACTCTGTCGGAAAATTTACAGTAAATAGCTTTTCTGATGAATGGGGCAAGATTTATCGAACCGGAGATTTAGTGCGAATTCAGGAAAATGGATGGATAGAATACCTAGGAAGATTAGATAATCAGATTAAAATCCGAGGACACAGAGTTGAACTGACCGAGATTCAAGAGTTAGCTAGTCGCTTTCCCGGTATAGTTTCAGCCATATCATTTGTCACAGATGGGAGCAACCAACAAATCGTTTTAGCCTATAAATCAAGTGAAAATATCATTGAGGAGGAATTTGAGACTTTCCTTCGTCAAAATTTACCGAGGTTCATGGTGCCTGATATTCTTCTACCTATGAAGGATTTTCCACTATTGCCAAACGGTAAGATTGATTTAAAAGCGTTATCTGATACTGCATTATCTAAACCGAAATCATCAACTTCTACTTTTAAACATCCTTCTACATATTTAGAACGTCAGATTGCTGGTATTTGGGCGGATGTAATGGGAGTGGATGAAATTCCCGTCAATCGTGATTTCAATGAGCTTGGAGGGAATTCACTCCAAAGTATTCGGATCATCGCCAGATGCAGAGATATTGGTATTAAGGTAACTCCTGCACAATTTCTTCGCTACTCTACAGTAGAAACCCTAGTGAAATCTCTCCATCATGAAGAATACTTAAGACCTCAAAATATGCTTGAATTGAAGGTTTTGAAAGTTTGGGAGAAGTTTCTTGGCCAAAAATTGATAGGCGTTAAGGATAGTTTTGAAAAAAATGGAGGTTCTACATTTGAGTGGATTAGGGTAGAAGAGGAGCTAAATTCAAGCTACAACTTTTCAAATCCTATAGAAATAACAGACTCTATTAGGGAGATTTCATTAAAAATTAGAGATGATAAAAATTTAGTTGAATCAGATTTAAAACCTATAAACAGGGTGATTCCTATAAAAACAGTAGGAACTAAGGAGCCACTTTTCTGCATTCATAGTGAATTCTATTATGAAACTGTTTATAGTCAATTGACTAGGCATTTGCCTGCAGAATATCCTGTTTACGGTATTTTGTCTGTTAGTCCTGAATTGGTGAAGGAATCAGTTCCCAAAAATATTGCTGAAATAGCTAGCCTTGGGCTTAAAGAAATTAAATTGATTCAAGACGCAGGACCATATAGAATTTTATCCTATTCCATTGGAAATGTGGTTGCCTTTGAATTGGCTAAACAACTAATAGAAGCCGGGGAGAAGGTCAACTTGATCATGATAGATCCTCCGCTGTTTTTTGATAAATCAAGAACTTTTGGCAAAGGTGGCTATCGAAAGATTTTCACCTACTTGGACTACTTTAAGAAACCCGCAGTGTTACTTCAAAAAGTGCTGAAGAAAATTAATAAAGGTTCAAAACAGCCTTCATTAATTAAGGATACAGGCCTTTTGCAAAAATATATTCTTGCATATAAGCCAGAAAAAATCGAATGTGATACGCTAATAATTACCACACCTAGGGAATTTAAGCATACGTTTGGGTGGGAACCCTTGGTGAATATTGTGGATAAAGAGGAGATATTAGGACCACATTTGAAATTGATGCGTGAACCATACACAGGATTACTAAATGATGCAATCGCAAGAAATCTGAGAAAGTGGGATGATGAATAAGCTGCAATAGATCAGAGTATGAAAGTAGACTTATGGCTTGCGAAGCTTGATGAATTAACAAATGTAGACGAAAGCCTATTATCTGAAGAAGAGCAATTCCGTGCTGATCGTTTTATTCATCAAAATTTTAAAAATCATTTCATTAAGCGAAGAAGTATACTTCGTCAATTGCTTGCCAGGTATTTAGCTATCAAACCCAATGAAATAGTTATAAATCAAACAAAACTTGGGAAACCATACGTAGCCAACGCTGATAAAAAGATCTTTTTCAATACATCCCATTCTAAAGGCCATGTACTGTATGGCTTTTCCAAAGATGCTGAGCTTGGCGTTGATATAGAATTTTTAGACGCTGAGATTGAAGCAGAATTAATTTCAAATCATTTTTTTGGCTCTGATGAAATATCCTTGATCCGTAGCTCAGTAGGAAAAACTAAATCAGAAGCATTTTTTAGATTATGGTGCATCAAAGAAGCGTACATCAAACTGGTTGGTAAAGGATTAACGTTTCCCTTGGATCAAGTTCTTGTGACAAACACTATGAATAGGCCATTTCTTATTGTTCCATCACATCCTGATTCAAATGGACCTGAAGTTTTAAAATGCAGATTTTTAGAAGTTGTTCCAAACTTTGGAATTGGGGTGGTGGTGCATGGAAAAGAGTTGGAGATTCAATATCGAGAATATACGTTTGAATGTTAGCTCAATTCTTTATTTAACATAATGTAAATTATGTAACAAATGCTACTGACATCATTTTAATCCGCCATATTAACCTTTATACCATTCAAAGAATCAAGACACACAAATTCTGAGTAAGATTCTATAAAACTGAACAAGTTTGAAGATACTTTGTTATCCTATTAAACTAAAACCATTAATCATGAAAACATTAAATTATTTATTTGCCCTAGCGCTTTTATTTACAGTTGCTTGTAGCGGCGAAAAAACTTCCACTGAAGAAGTTGAAGTTGTAGAAGTTGAAGAAGTAGTTGCGGAGCAGCCAAAAGACATAGTGACTTTAGCTCTTGAGAATGAATCCTTGACGACGCTTGTTGCAGCGCTTAAAGCAGGTGGACTTGTTGAAACATTACAAGGTGCAGGACCTTTTACTGTATTTGCCCCTACTAACCAGGCATTTGCAGCGTTGCCGGAAGGAACTGTTGAAGACTTGTTAAAGCCAGAAAACAAAGACAAATTGGTTGCAATCTTAACATACCACGTTGTTCCTGGTAAGGTTATTTCTACAGATCTTACTGACGGAATGAAAGCTTCCACTGTTAATGGTCAAGATATTACGATCACTACAACAGACGGTGCTAAAGTGAATGGAGCGAGTGTAATAGCGGCAGATGTAGATGCATCAAACGGAGTAGTTCACCTTGTGGACGCAGTATTGTTACCTCCTGCAATGTAAAAGCCCTAAATATGTAATAGTTGAAAAGCCTCAAAATGAGGCTTTTTTATTTTTTATCATGAAAGTACTTCAAATCCTACCATAGTAAAATCATCATTGAAACTACTTTGGCCACTGAATTTGAGACAAAATGACTTTATGTCTTTCAGGAGATTATCAATTGGAAGTTTAGAGTTTTTGATTAAGAATGTTGTGAATTCCTCCCTTTTCATCATCACATCTTCGCTATCCCAAACCTCAAGAATTGCATCTGTGTAAAGTAAAACTTTGTCACCAGTTTCAAGCTTAACTATTGATTCTGTATAGCTTACAGTTTCTTTGCTAAAAGCGCCAACAAGAGGACTCAAAGACGTCAGGGGAATAACTTCTCTGGTATTAGCTCTGATTACATAACCTTCTGGATGGCCAGCTTGTGTATATTTTAAAAGCTGAGTATTTGAATCATAGACGGCATAAAACATTGTAATAAAAGAACCCCGAGGCATTTTATTATAGAGTTTCTCGTTTGTCTCAGTGACTACTTTAGCTGTGGAGCTAGTCTGGAGGGCAATGTTTTTGAAAGCAAAGGAAGTCATAAAAGTGAGCAAAGCAGCCTGGATTCCATGTCCCGTGACATCGGCGATCAATACTCCAAAAATTCCTTTTCCAATTTCAAGAATATCATAAAAATCTCCGCCAATTTGATCCATGGGTTCAAAAATTGAAGCAAAACTAAGTTTATTGGTAGAGGGTAAGATTGATGGAAGTATGAAATTCTGGACTCTCCTAGCCTCTTCCAGTTCAAAGTTGATTTTATCCTGGAACAAAGCTAACTCCTTGTTTGCAGACTTAAGATTTTTCTGAGTTTCTCTGAGCTCAGTGATATCAGACTGTACTCCGACATAATGAGTAGTCAATCCATTGGTATCTTTTAGTGGAGTAATAGAAAGTCTGTTCCAAAATGGAGTTCCATCTTTCTTATAATTAAGCAATTCTACAGTTGCCTGTTCACCTTTTTTGATGGCTCTTCTCAGAATATCTACCGTAGTTTGATCTGTCTCTTCACCCTGCAGGAAACGACAATTTTTTCCGATGACATCTTCTTTAGAATATCCAGTTAATCTCTCGAAACCATCATTGACAAAAACAAGAGGTCTATCTATTTGGTCCATAGAGCTGATAGTAATCCCTTCATTTACCGTATTTGTTGCCTTGATCAACAAATCTTCAAATTCTTTATATGACGATACTATTTCTTTTGGGCTCATTCCAATCTCAAACAAAAAGTGCTTTTAGTATTCACTAATCTCAATTCTAAACTAAGAATCGCTAGCTTGAAACCAAAGCAATCTTACTTGAACCGGAGAAATATTTTAAGGTAGATTAGGTCAAAATCCTTTAAGTTTAAGAAAGGTTTTATCCTAGCTCTAAAAAAATCAATTTGCTTTACGGTTAATTAAGGCCTTAAATTCTTCACATTTCTCTTGAGTCAATGGCTTTGTAAAGAACCCATGTACCATATCAAATGAGGTGGCCATGCTCTTATCTACCTCAGAGATTGAAGAAGTCAACATGACTACTTTTAACAGATTTTTCAACTTATTTTTTTCAACCAGCTTCAAAAATTCCCAACCGTTAATATTCGGCATATTGATATCCAAAAGAATCCAAAAAAGATTTTGATCCTGATTAGATTTTGTTTGTTTCAGTAGCTTCAATGCATCCTCAGCCTCAGTAAATGCAATAATTTCTTCCACCAATTCTTTAATACCATGGTTAGTAAGATATTTTTTAGCTATTAAAAGAGAAATTCGATCATCATCAATTAATAAAAGTTTAATTTTCATAATTAAGTAATTCTAAGGGTACAACGGTTCCGTTGTCATTCTCACTCCTAATATCTGTACGACCCCCAAATCTGCTACCTGCTTTTTGGTTATTAAAGCCCTGTTCCCTTCGCTTCCTTTAATGTTACTCTCTGCTTTCATCAAAAAAAAATGTAACCTGCATCAACCTTAAATATTCTGACAGCAAGCTGAGTAAGTTGATCGGAAGGTTCAGCATTAATGATTTAATTAGAAGAAATACTAAACATTTTCATACTCAGGCATCAAGTGACAAAAAAAGTATTAAAGGTCAACAAGGTAAATAGAACTTTGAGAAATGATGCCAATTCAACCAATGACTTTAGAAAATTTATAGTCAAAGGTTTCTCAAGAAATCCAAATACCACACTTATCATCTTTTCGCAATCTTTAAAAAAACTTCAATTCGACCCCAATAAATGATCCCCTATTTTTGATTTCTCATAATTATTCCTTCAAAACCCCTTCTTTTTATGGAAGGAATTAGTTTCGAAAACTCAATTATTTTTGCACTTCTCCTTTAACCAATATCTATGTTTTTATCTATTGCCTCTGAGATCAGTACCACTTCATGGATTCTTAGTTTTTTAGCTGCATTTGTCATCGGATTGTCCAAAGCTGGTATCAAAGGAATAGCCATTATCAATGTGACCTTCATGGCAATTGCCTTTGAAGCCAAGCAGTCAACAGGTATCGTTTTACCACTATTAGTGGTCGCAGATATTTTTGCAGTGATCTATTACAATCGACATACCCAGTGGAAATACGTGGTTAAATTTCTCCCTTGGATGATTTTGGGGATAATTCTGGGCAGTTGGATTGGTATGGATCTTCCCGAGCAAATCTTTAAAATTGCAATGGCCATCATTATCTTCCTAGTCTTGGGTATTATCGTGTGGTGGGATCAGAAAAAAGTAGAAAAAGTCCCAACTCATTGGGCTTTTGCAAGTGGAGTTGGGACTCTGGCAGGATTCACTACTATGGTTGGAAACTTGGCTGGTCCAATATCTAATATTTATTTTTTAGCAATGAGACTTCCCAAAAACCACTTTATTGGCACCGCTGCCTGGCTTTTCCTGATTATCAACGTGTTTAAATTACCCTTTCATTTCTTTATCTGGCATACTATTTCAGAGGAAACCCTCCTACTGGATCTGAAATTGATTCCAGCAATAATCTTAGGATTTGTACTGGGAATTAAACTAATAAAGATGATCGATGAAGTCTTTTTCAGAAAGATGATATTGGTATTGACAGCTTTGGGAGCGATAATAATTATGTTTAAATAAGTTGAAGTAAAACCTCACCTTTTTACCCTCCAATTAGCATGAGAAGTATCAATAAGTTCTTAAATACTACATAACTTCACTGGCATAATTAGTGCCATCCCTGCATATGAGGTAACAGTATTCAAAGTCAGGAAGCAAAAAACTACCGAGTGAGGACATCCGGTAGCCTTAATAAAATCTAAACCTTAAAAGGCTAATGCTGAACACTTCTGTGGTCAGTTTCCCGTATTCCTGCTCTTTACTAATTCTTCTTCGCTGCTTCTCCCACTCCAATAAATGGAATTGCACCTGCACCAGTAACTTCAGGCAAAATACCATTCCATTTCTCAATAGCTTTTAGATTAGCTTCAATTTTTCTCAACTCAATCAAATCCGGAGAAATATTCATCTTCTGTAATCTTAAAGCTTCTGCTTCTGCAGTTGCTGCAGCGATGGTTTGCTCCGCTTCCACCTTGATCCGGTCCAGGTCACGCTTAGCTTTGAGCGCATTCTGCTCTGCCGTTTGCTTTGCTTCAATCGCATCCGTGAAGGTCTGAGAAAAGCTGAAATTGATAATTGAGAAGGCATCTACGGCTATTTTTGACTCCAATAATCGAGTGGTCAAAGCCTCTCTCATCTCTGAACTTACAGCAGGTCTCTTGGTAATCAATTCCTCAGCGGTGTAGCGTGCAGAAACAGCTTTCATTACTTCTTGAATGGCTGGATCAATGATCCTTTCCTTAAACTGAACTCCAATCGTCTGATAAACCAAATTCGCATCCTCAGGAATTACATGATAATTTAGAGCTACAGACATATCTACATCCTGAAGATCTGAAGAGGAAGAAGCTGCATCTGTCGTTACCTTTTGGATTTTCACATCCATGATCTCAATAGTCTGAACGATCGGGATTTTAAAATGAATTCCCTCGCTTAAAACCTTGTCCTGAACAGCTCCAAAATTCAAAACTATTCCTCTTTCCCCTGCTCCAATCTGCACCCAAGGCTTCAGGATAAATAGAATAACTACCAGTATCCCGACGATAACTAATTTTCTCATGGGACCTTTTTCCAATACACTGTTAAATTGACTCATATTTTGATTATTCATGTTTTATTGTTTTGCGGCACAGCTATAGTTTAGTCCGTACCTCACTAGAAGGCTTAATATCCACCCATTCTTTCAGATTTCAGAATTAAACCTGATAAGATTCCTTTTCGAAGAGCTAAATAAAATTAGGTTTTTCCCTATTAGGAATGATTTCCTGAGATATTATACATGAAATTGAAACTGCCTTGGGATAAAAGTGTTCAGCCAAAAAGGCTAGCCTATGCAACGCAAATCTCTAACGTTCAAATCTCTTGCTCTGAAGTAAAAGGAAAACGTCGTTTCATACAAATACAGCGTGAAAAACTGTCAAATTACACACTTGAATTCTTAGTAAATCTGTCATTTTTTCAGAAAAAAGTGACAAAATTTATTCTTCAGATCAGATGGCATATAACTTGTTTTTTTACTGTCGAATCGCGGTTCAATTTATTAATTTCTTGATTCAGTAATCTTTCAAGGTTAGCAGCTGGATTACCTATCAAGACTGTTTATTTGTTTAATCCTTAAAACGTAAAAAGCAATGAACACATTAATGAAAAGAAACGGTTATAGCCCAGTTACAAGCCTATTTGATGACTTCCCAACTGGTGGGTTTTTTAATTGGCTGGATTCAGCCGGGATTGGCAGAAGCAACAGCCAAAGTACACTTCCTAGTGTGAATATTCTGGAAACGGATAGTGATTTCAAGGTTGAAATGGCTGTGCCTGGTATGAAAAAAGAAGACTTCAGAGTAGAGCTTGATAATAATACGTTGAGCATTCAAGCTGAAACTTCGAAAACATCTGAAGATCATGACGAGTCAGCAACCTACGCACGCAAAGAGTTCAGCTATCAATCATTTAGGCGCTCATTCTATTTGCCTAATACAGTAGAAAATGACAAGATTGAAGCGACTTATCAAGACGGTGTACTTCGATTGAATATTCCAAAGCGCGAGGAAGCCAAGAAGAAGCCCGTTAAGACCATTCAAATTTCTTAAAATTTACCAGGCAACCTCAGTTGAGGTTGCCTTCATTTGTTTTAAATCTTATTTCTGAACCTGAGGAAGATTTTTCACTACCAAAAATTTAATAAAAATGGAAAAAGGATCATTTCTTAACTATTACAAAACTATCCTTGAAAAAGTAAGTTTTGACTCCAGTTTGTTGGAAAAGGAATATAAAAAAAAGCCCAAGCACTGCTGGATGGGTCAGAATCACAAGAATTGGATTATTGGCTAAATAGTAGCGGATTAGTTCATAAAATCAGATATTTTTCTACCAATAAAAATGGGGAAAATAGATCAGTGGATTAGATGTAAACTATTTGCCTGAAACATTTTTCACCAGTATATCTAACCTATATACTATAACTCTGAATGTTAGAAAATGCTTTAACCCCAGTTTAAATTTTTATAGGAACTGGGGCTACCAAGCAATCCCTTCTTTGACGACTTTTAAATTTTCTGCTACACGCTACTAAACACCTTCTCTCCCTCCGTACTAGATTTTTTGAGAAAATATAGAACCAAGCAATCCAATTGAGATACTCACTTCGTAGCTAAAAATGCAACCAAACAAATTGGAAGCATTAATCAGAATCAATTTTAACTAACCTCAATGATTATGAATTATTCAAAACATCTCTTTGGAGGAATTTTATTACTCTTTTCCGCTATTCTTTTTAGCTGTAACGACGACGACAAAGAACCCATGCCAATGCCTATGCCAACTGGCATGACCACAACATTCGATTTAGCATCCGTTTCCAATCCAGGTATTTCCGGGAAGGCGGAATTTATCGAAAATGACGATAACACGACGACAATCAACTTGATGCTCTCAGGCACGCCGTCAGGTGGGATGCATCCAGCCCACATTCACTTTAATACTGCTGCAGAAGGTGGCGATATTGCACTAACTCTAGGCACTGTAATGGGTGGCACAGGAACGAGCTCCGTGACAGTCAATACCTTGGATGACGGCTCTGCTATCTCCTATTCCCAGTTGATAAACTTCGATGGCTACATTAATGTGCACGCTTCAGCATCAGACCTAAGCACGCTTGTTGCTCAGGGTGATATTGGAGAAAATGTGCTCACCGGGGAGTCTAAGACGTATGATTTAGGTACAAAAGATGTGGCTGGTATCTCTGGTACTGCTACATTCAGCCAGCGTAAAAATGATGAAACCTTGGTTAAAATCATGCTTAACGGAACTCCTGACGGTGGAATGCACCCGGGGCACATACACTTTAATACTGCTGCCGAAGGTGGTGGAATTGCAGTTACTTTCACGCCTGTAGATGGGACTTCTGGTATGAGTGTTACCAACGTGGCGATGTTGGATGAAAGTACTCCTATTACTTATGATGAATTGTTGGACTTTGACGGATACGTAAATATTCACCTTTCGGCAGACGAATTGTCAACTTTAGTTGCTCAGGGCGACATAGGACAAAACGAATTAACAGGCGTAGAAAAGGTTTATGACTTAGGCGAAAAAGATGTAGCTGGAATCAGCGGTACTGCGACATTTAAAGAGCGTATGAACGGTGAAGCTTTGGCAATATTAGAATTAATGAATACCCCAGAAGATGGAATGCATCCTGCACATATTCACGCGAATACAGCTCTTCAAGGTGGTGGAATACTATTCACATTCAACCCAGTTAACGGAGCAACTGGAATGAGTCAAACGAATTTTGCCATGTTGGACGATGAGACAATGGTTGGATACGATGATCTGATGGATTTCAATGGATATATAAATGTGCACCTTTCTGCAGATGCCTTATCTACCTTAGTTGCTCAGGGTGATATTGGACAAAATGAGTTGACTGGCGAATCTAAAATGTATGTTTTGGGTGAAAAAGATGTACCGGGAATCAGTGGAATGGTGACGTTCCAAGAAAGAGTAAATGGTACAACACTAGCAACTTTGGAAGTACAAAATACAATTCCAGGAAGCGAGCATCCAGCTCACATTCATGAAAATACTGCAGCCATAGGCGGAGGGATTAAAGTAACCTTTACTCCGGTAGATGGTAATTCAGGGATGAGTATGACGAATATTGTTGCTTTAGATGATATGACAGCCATTACTTACGATCAGTTGTTGATGTACAATGGCTACGTCAATGTGCATCTTTCTATGGCTGAACTTGGAGTAGTTGTAGCTCAGGGAAATATCGGAAGTAACGCAAACTAAGTTTAGTTGAGTTGATTAGAGTTGAAAGGCCCGGGTTTGATTGCCTGGGCTTTTTTATGGATAAAGGAATTTATGTTCGATTGGCCTCTTATTGCACAGCCTTCTATTCTTAACTAAAAATCTCTAGATACTGAGTTTGCTAAAGAAAAGAAGAATAAAAGGGTGTCATTTCCGTGTTTGTTAAAAACAAAAAGAGAAAATACCTAGTGTATAGACAAATTGAATTCTTACTTCATGTATATGATATTTTACTTTATAAAACCAAAAGTCCTCTGGTATGTTCTTTGTTTAAATAGATAGTAATGCGACACAAATACAAATTTATTGGTGGATTAATCATCGTATCCGTTTTGATTGGTATATCATTCAGTCTTGAGAAAACCCGCGTAAAGAACACCAGCTCTCCTGCTTTTTCTGCAGGAATAAATGAAAACATCAAAAAAGCTTTTCTCGATGTTTGGCAGCAGTATAAGGAACTCCACAGCTATGGATTTGATGTCATTCAAAACAACCTAGGCAGCTCTACTATGCAGGCTCAGCCGGTGATTAATCTCAGTGATATTTTTGGAAAAAACCGACAGTATAAGTTAGATGTAGCTGAAAAAGTACTTGACTCAGATGATCTATACATAGCTGATTTACCAGAGAATGTATTGCGTGGTTGGTTTGCACATGAACTTGGACACATTGTGGATTATGAAAATCATTCCAATGCTGGTATGATTGCTTATGGAATTCGCTACGTGCTTTCCGATAAATACAAACGTGAGCGGGAACATGAAGCGGATAGCATTGCAATTCGGCACGGCTTCCGAAAGGATGTGATTGCTGCCAAAAAATATATACTTGAAAACGATTTTATTTCTCCGGCATATCAGGATCAGATCAAAAAGTACTACATGACTATTCGTGGCGCTGAACTATGCCCAGATGAACTAGTGCCAGTTTTACCTAAGGTTGAGATATAAACTCAAGTAAGGCATTCATTTTTTCAGTTTTCATGACTTTAGGAGTTTTCGTCTGTCCTCCCTTTTTATTGGTAGAAGATAAATAACTGGTATACTGATCCTTGGATATCACCTTCACATCAATGCCCTTAAGTGCTTTGGATCTGGCTACCGCATAATTTTTATTGGCTGATTTCAACAGCTCATCCAATTTATTAGCTAATCCACTTGGTTTAACCTCAGATACTAATACCCATTGATGGATGTAATCACCTGCTTCATTTTTTATTGCTCCCACCATATACTCGTTGATAGTTGTTTTGTTTGCCTCGGCTAATTCCAAAATAGCCTTATCCATTTTCTCTTCCGAAAGCTGGGATCCAACTACATTGAGAAAGAATTTGGTTCTTCCAGTGATCTTTATCTGTGGCGGGTTAAGACTTTCAAATCGGATTACATCTCCAATTGCATACCGCCAAGCACCAGCACAGGAGCTTAATATCAATACATACTCCTTCCCTACTTCTACTTCATCAATTCCCAACACCAAAGGATTGCTCAATAGATCTCCGGTTTCATTTATTCCTCGCTCATCAAAAGGTATAAATTCAAAAAAGTAACCGTGATTCAAAGCTAGTTTCATAGCCATAGTATCAGGCTTGCTGGTATAGGCGATAAATCCCTCTGAGGCTAAGTAGGTATCCAGGATTCTAAGTGGAGTTTTACATACCGCTTCGAAATCCTCCCTGTAGGTTTCAAATGCAACTCCTCCTGTGGCATACACCTGCAAGTTTGGCCAAATGTCATGTATGCTTTTAAGTTGATGGAGCTCGATGATACGCTGAAGCATGAGCAATACCCAAGAGGGAATTCCAGCAATAGCTCCAATATTCCATTCGGGAGCTTGTTCTGCAATTGCATTTACACGTTCATCCCAGTCAGAAATGGCCGCAATGTCTTTTCCCGGTCTGTAGAAAATGTCGTACCAATCGGGGAAATTGCTCACATTGATTCCTGAAATCTCACCTTCCTTGAAGCCCTGATCATTTTCATCCAAGTTTGCCGAGCTGCTCAACATCAAGACTTCAGATTCAAAAAGTGATTCTGGAAAATCAAATTCATGAAGGGAGTTAATCATGGAAGATCCAACTGACCGCATGGAAGCCATGAATTCCTTGGTTATCGGAATTCTTTTGCTGCTTTTTCCAGTCGTTCCACTGCTTCTTGCAAAGAAATCAGGTTTGCCTGGCCAAGTAATATCATTCAATCGCTCTTGCCTAGCCCACCATTGCTCGTGCATAGTCTGGTAATTGAATATTGGTATTTCTTTTCTAAATGAAGAAACAGGATCTTCAGATTTCAGGATCTCTTCAAATCCATAATACTTTCCAAAGGCTGTGTTTTTGGCTTCAGTAAGAAGCTCTCGAAGCTGTTTTTCTTGAGAGACTTCAGGTGTGTCTTCTGCAAATTGTAGTTTTGAAGTAATGTCTATTCCCGCTTTTACGAGCTTACCTAGTATGGCCATATGTGTTTTTTTTGGGAAATTAAACAAAGGCCATGCCTCCGGGTAAAGTCAGAAATTTCAAATGAGAAATACCAAGCAATAGTATTTTCAATTTATGAAGTTGGATTCACGACATTCTTGGTAGTGAGTACTTCACTTTGATACATTGGCATTTTTATCCTATCGCTCACTTGGAGCTATTTTTTCAATATTTCAATCTTGAAATTTTTAAATCATTACAACCCTTTCTGGATACAACCTCAGCATTCATTAATTGCTTTTCAAGTCAATTGCCTTAATTTTGAAATTCAATTTTTACCCATGACAGAAGAAAAAGACTCACTTAATTTCATAGAACAAATCATTGCTGACGATTTGGCCGCAGGCTTTTCTCCGGACAAACTTCGTTTTCGTTTTCCACCCGAGCCGAATGGCTATTTACATATTGGCCACGCAGCTTCTATTTGCTTGAATTTCGGTTTGGGTGAGATGCACAATGCACCCGTTAACCTTCGCTTTGACGACACTAATCCAAGCAAGGAAGAGCAGGAATATGTAGACGCAATCAAGCGCGATATTCAATGGCTGGGATTTCAATGGGCAACGGAATGTTACTCTTCAGACTATTTCCAGCAGCTCTATGACTGGGCAGTTCAACTGATCAAAGAAGGTAAGGCCTACGTGGATCAGCAGTCTGCAGAAGCTATGGCTGCGCAGAAAGGAACACCAACAACACCCGGAGTTGCTGGACCTTTCCGGGATCGTTCGGTTGAGGAAAACCTAGATTTATTTGAAAGAATGAAGGCTGGTGAATTTGAGCAAGGAAGCTATGTGCTTCGTGCTAAGATTGACATGGCTTCTTCCAATATGTTGATGCGTGATCCTCTTCTTTATAGGATTGTGCGCAAAGCACACCATCGTACAGGCACTGAATGGTGCATTTATCCTATGTACGACTGGGCCCACGGTGAGTCTGATTACGTAGAGCAGATTTCACATTCTCTTTGCACCTTAGAATTCAAGATGCACCGCGAGTTATACGATTGGTTTTTGGATCAAATCTATGACCCAGCTAAACTGAGACCAAAGCAGCGGGAATTTGCCAGAAGAAACCTGAGCTACACCGTAATGAGCAAGCGGAAGCTTCTTGAACTGGTTCAGACCAAGACTGTATCGGGTTGGGATGATCCACGCATGCCTACTATCTCAGGTTTGAGAAGAAGAGGTTATACGCCTGATTCAATTCGTAAATTCTCTGATCTTTCAGGAATCTCCAAGCGTGACTCAGTAACAGATGTTTCCTTATTGGAATACTGTATCCGGGAAGATTTGAACAAAACAGCTACCCGAGTGATGGGCGTTTTGGATCCCGTGAAATTGGTGATTACCAATTACCCAGCTGGAAAAACAGAAATCCTTTCTGCAGAAAACAATCCAGAAGATCCTAACTCAGGAACACATGATTTACCATTCTCTGGTGAACTTTACATAGAGCGCGAAGATTTCAAAGAAGAAGCTGGAAACAAGTTTTTCCGTTTGACTTTGGGAAATGAGGTTCGTCTGAAAAGTGCCTATATCATCAAAGGTGAGTCTGTGGTGAAGGATGCTGCGGGTAACATTACTGAAATTCATTGTACTGTTGACTTGGATTCAAAATCCGGATCTGGTACCGAAGCTAGTATTAGAAAAGTAAAAGGAACGCTTCATTGGGTGTCTATCCAACATGCTATTAAGGCGGAAGTTAGAGAATACGATCGATTGTTTTTGGATGAAGCTCCAGATAGTCATGAGGACAAGAATTTCATGGAATTTGTTAATCCAGATTCCTTAAAAATTATCAAAGAAGCTTACTTAGAGCCATTTCTAAAAGATGCTACACTGGATGATAAGTTTCAGTTTCAGAGGCTAGGCTATTTTACTTTGGATAAGGACTCTACTGCCGAGAACCTAGTATTCAATAAGACGGTGGGCTTGAGAGATTCCTGGGCAAAGCAAGCTCCAGTTTCTTCTGCACCACAAAATCAGCCTGCAAAGCAACAAAACCAAGGTGGAGGACAGCCTCAGGGACAGCGATCTGCAATAAATGAGATTCAAAAAATCGCCAAGAAATACACTAACCTTTCCGGTGATAAGTTGGCTGCAGCTAGAGCAGACATTGCAAAACTAGCAGAGGAAGTGAGCTATGAGGAATTAGCTCCACTATTCAATACTGCCGCTAAAAAAGTGGGAACCCGTATCGGAGTGATGATTGCTTTGGGGGTTTTGCTGGCAAATGGCCAAGAAAGAAACGCTGAAATTGCTGAATTTATTGAAGCAGGCTTAGCAGATGAGAATGAGGAGTTGGCTGGAGAAGCTGGAAAAATTTAAAATTAGAAGTTTCAGATTTGAAATTGTCTAATCGCAGTTTCTAGTTTAGAATCGCCCGTTGAGAATGTTCAGCGGGCGATATTTTTGTATCAATAAATTACCTTAATGGAAGTAGTCCTGCTTCTCTAAAAACTAGACAGTGAGGTCACAGTAAAATATTGACTGCCACCTTGGGGCAAACTATGGTAGCTATTAAATAAGCAGAAGGTTTTTTCTGTGTCTAAAGGGACGATTTTTATTACCTACTTGTCCACTTCCATCGAAACCTTCTCTTCATTGATAAGAATTGGCTTTCCAAAGCCTAGTTTTTCCAGACCTGCCAGTTGTGTTTTGGCATCTCCAACAATCAGCCAAATCATCTTGTTTGGATCAAGATAGTTTCCTGCCAAATTCTGAATTCTTTCCACAGTCATTTCATTTACTATTTTCTCTCTATCCTTCATGTAATCTGGATCCCAGCCAAACTCGCTGATATTCTCCAGCATATTCAGTTTTGCCCCAGCCGTCTCAAAGGCCCTAGCATTACTTTTGATCATAAAGCTTTGAGTAGTTTCCAAATCTTGAGAAGTGTAGGTGGAAGCATAGTCTGAAAGTATGTCTTTTACCAACTGAGCCGACTCATAAGTAACGTTGCTTCGCACTCCACTGCTTATACTGAATGGAGCGGCTACTTTTCCCCCTGCAAAAGAAGATCGAATGCCATAAGTATATCCTTTGCCTTCACGGAGTTCCTGAGTCAATCTGGAAGCAAAGCCACCACCTCCCAAGATGTAATTCATTACCACTGCAGGGTAATAGTCAGGATTGGTAGAAGCCATCGCGGGATATCCAAACTGTAACATGGACTGCTTAGCATCTGGGATATCATAAAAATAAACTTGTGCATTCTCTGGTCTTGATGGCGCATCATAAGCAGGAATGCTCACGTCCTTACTTTCCCAGTCAGTTACCAGGTCTTGAAGAGAGGCGATAATATTCACTTTACCTAAATCACCCACTACATGCATTCGGGTAACTGAAGGAGAAATGTATTTATCATAATAATTTTTCAGGTCATTCAATGTAATCGCCTCTACAGATTTAATGCTTCCCAAGATGTTTTGAGAACGAATATTACCCTCTCCGTACAACAGCTTATTGAATTCATTTTGAGCTACCATGTTTGGACTAGCTTCCAGTTGACGAATTCTACTCAAAGTCGCCTGCTTGGCGAGTTCAAATTCAACAGAGTCCCATCTTGGTTCCAGAATGATTTCTTTCACCAAGTCCATCACCTGATCGTAGTTTCTACTTAATGTATTTACAGCTATGGTTGTATTTTCTGTAGTTGCATAAACATTCACTGATGCTCCCAATTGATCAATTGCATCCTCCAATTCAGCGGTGGTTTTGGTTTCAGTCCCCTTTGTCATCAACTGAGCCAAAAGATTGGCAACACCCACTTTATTAGGATCATCCAATAGTTGTCCACCATCAATTATCATATTGAACTGAACCAATGGAACTTCATGGTTTTCAATGCCATATACTTGTAAGCCATTGCCGAGTGAATCTTCCCAAACAGCTGGAATAGTCACCTCAGGCGCTTTGCCATAAGGAGGCTCAACAGACCTGTCGAAAGTAGATGGCGCACGCTCATATTCCGCTTGAATCGATGCATCGAAGCTTTCTTCGGCTCCTTGTACGATTTGCTCTTCTACGACTTTAGCTTTCTCAGACCCTTCAAGTGTAGCCTCCAAATTCCCTTTAGGTACAAAGCTGGTAGCTATGTAATTCTTACCGTAAATGTATTGGTTGAAAACCCGCATCACGTCTTTTGTCGTGACAGCCAAAACATTTTGAATATCCTGATTGATAAAGCCAGGGTCTTCAGCAAAAATATTGTATTGAGTCAGCTGTACTCCTTTTCCTAAAACACTGGAAAGAGCATTGTAAAAACGTGTTTCCTGACCTGCTTTAATACGTGCTAGGTCTTTTTCGGAGATGCCTTCTTTTTCAAATTTGGCGAAAGCCATTTCTATAGCGGCAGCTACTTCATCCAAATCTTTGTCAGCATACGCGCGGACAGAAAGTTGTGCTTGCCCAGCTAATTCTGAAGTCCTATTGTACATCCTGACATTAGATGTTAGTTTTTTATCATCTACTAAAACGACATTAAGAGGAGCTTCTTTTCCACTGGATAGGTAATCCGTCAGCACATCCAAAGCGTAGGAGTCTGCATGATATTGCTCCACAGTAGGCCAAGTCATGGTCAGCTCTGGAAGACGCGCGAAATTATCTTCATGATAAAGTTTTTTGATGGTTTCCACTTTCCCCGGTCTTGGAGTAAGTGGGGCTATGGGCTCACCTGCAGCTATTTCATTGAAATACTTTTCCACCCATTCTTTAGCTTGTCTTGGGTCAAAATCACCAGCTATTGTAAGTGTAACGTTATTTGGAACGTACCATCTTCTAAAAAACTCCTTGACATCTTCTAGTTTTGCATTCTGCAAATCTTCCAAGGAGCCGATTACCTGCCAATTGTACGGGTGATCTTCAGGATAGAGGTTTTTATCAATCACATAAGAAGTATGGCCGTAGGGTTGGTTGTCAACTCCCTGTCTTTTTTCATTTTTCACCACCTGCTTTTCTTTAGCCAAAACAGGATCAGTCACCGTATTTATAAACCAACCCAACTTGTCAGCTTCTGCCCATATCATTTTCTCCAATGCATCATTTGGCACAGTTTGAAGGTAATTTGTTCTATCACGACTGGTAGAACCATTTGCTCCAGACCCTCCTATTCTAGCTGTCATTTTATCCAATCCTCCTTTTCCTAGGTTTTCTGATTCCAGAAAAAGTAAGTGCTCGAAAAGGTGGGCAAAGCCAGTTCTACCTTCTTTCTCACGCGCTGAACCTACGTGAGCCGTAAGTGAAACTGCCACTACTGGATCTGACTTATCGATGTGAAAAATAACTTCTAGACCATTGTCCAGCTTGAATTTTTCAAATTCCACATTAAACTCTCGTGGCGCAGTTTCAGTCTTTTTGCTACAAGCGGCAGCGAGGATCACAAGTAGTACAAGTGAGGTGATTTTTTTCAACATAGATAGGAAGGTTTTCTTACCGCGAATTAATAGAAATATTTACTTGAATCCACCACTTATTGGTTGATCGGAAAGTCTAATTAAATGGAAATGTGCATTTTATCGAAAATAGGCTATAATCTTATAGACTAACCCTACTTTCGGAATAGAGATCGTAAACTGCAATCAATGCTTCGGAACCTCTGGCATCAGGGTATAATTCATAATTGGCTAGTTCATCTCTAGTTTCCACATAAACAGGATTATATTTTTCATCATACACATTCCATACAATCAGCAAAAAATGATAGCTGATTTTACTTGCTCTACCCTCTTCTAACCAGGATTCAAACTCTTCTTCAGTGATTGATTTGGGATAATCAGGACCTTCAAACATAGGGGTATTTCAAATGATTAGTGTGCGAAGTTTTGCTGTGTAAGTAGGATAAAGATCTGAAAATATCCGGGGAGATTGTGATTATCCGAATTTGAAGCAAAGAGCCAATTCTAATTAGGATTAAAATCAATTTCAAAGAATTCAGCCTACTTTCTTATATTCAACACATTATCCCCCAACCTCATACCGATTTCACATGAAGAAAATTACAAAAATATTTTTAGGTCTAATTATTTTGGTTCTCCTATTAGCGGCTGTTTTGATTTTCAATGCCCTTAGAATGGAATCTAAACAGGTAGAACCACAGCCTATCCAGCCTGTTACAATTTCTGATGATGTTTTTCAAAATCTATCAAAGGCCATACAGTTTCAGACGATTTCCTTTAGTGAAGATGCTATCCCAGATTCAGTAGCATTCAATGGATTTCATGCTTTTTTGGCGGAAACTTTTCCTTTGGTGCATCAGACAATGTCGTTAACCAAAATCAGTGAATACAGCCTCCTTTATACTTGGGAAGGTTCTGATCTTGCGAAAAAACCAATTATCCTAATGTCACATCAGGATGTGGTGCCGGTAGATGTCCCTACTATGGAAATGTGGGAAGCTGCACCATTTGAAGGTATAATCACAGAAGACCATATAATTGGACGTGGAACTATGGATGACAAATCATCTCTCATTGCCTTATTTGAAAGTGCGGAGATGCTTATTAAAGAAGGATTTGTCCCAAATCAAACAATCTATTTTGCTTTTGGTCACGATGAGGAAGTTGGTGGGGCAAATGGTGCAGCTAAAATCGCTGATTATCTGGAAGAGAAAGGCATTCGTGCTGCCTTTACCCTAGATGAAGGTGGAATGATAGCTGAAGGAATGGTGCCGGGAATTGATCAACCAGTATCTATGATCAATGTTGCGGAAAAAGGATTTGCCTCATTTAAATTAATTGTAGAAACAAATGGTGGTCATAGTTCTGCTCCGCCAAGAGAAAATACAATTGGAATGCTTGCCCAAGCAATTGTTGACTTGGAAAATAATCAGCGTCCATACAGATTAGTAGATCCTGTGCGCTACCAACTTGAATATTTAGGGCCTGAAATGCCGTTTGCTCAGAAAGTTGCATTTGCTAATCTATGGCTTTTGAAAGGCCCTATTTTGAAAGCACTCAATTCACATACAACCACAGCTCCAACTATCATTGATGGCGGAGTGAAGAACAATGTGATTCCAACTGTTGCAGAGGCTACCATTAATTTTAGAATTCTTCAAGGAGAAACAATAGAGTCCGTTCAAGAGCATATTGAGAATACCATCAGTGATAAAGTACGAGTAGAAAAATCAGGGTTTTTGACTAATCCATCACCTTCTTCGAGAATTGACTCAGATTCATATAAGCTTTTAGAAGCAACAGTTCGGTCTGTTTTTCCTGAGACAGTGGTAGTCCCTGGATTAATTGGAGGAGGAACTGACTCACGTTATTTTTATAAAATATCCGACGATGTGTATAGGTACTATCCCCTTCGAATTAGCCCGGAAACTATGAGTAGATTTCATGGAATAGACGAAAAAATATCTAAAGAAAACTATAAGGAAATCATTCAGTTTACTTATCAACTGATGAAAAAATTCAATGAAATCTGATTCATTGATAAAGTCGAGAGACTAAGGAAGTCTTTTCCCTTAGTCTCCCAGCTTTTTACCAAATCTTGATTCTTTCTGCTTCTGACTTATAATTTACGTCACCGGGCTGAATATTAAATGCCGCGTAAAATGGATCGAAGTTCATCAAAGGACCATTGACACGCCACACGGCTGGAGAATGCGAATTTGTATTCACGTACGTTCTCAAAAATTCATCTCTTGTTTTGACTCTCCAGATTCTGGCGATTGAAAGGCAGAACCTCTGATCTGGCGTGAATCCATCGATTTTTGTAGTATCCTGACCCTGCTCAGTTAGTTTAAATGCTTCATATGCAATGTATAAAGCACCGTTGTCAGCAGTGTTTTCTCCAATAGTCATTGCGCCTTTCACATGAACTGAATCTAAAACAGTGAAGGTGTCATAGCGCTCAATCAGTTGCTGAGTTTTGCCCTTGAACTTCTCATAGTCTGCCTCAGTCCACCAGTTTTTTACATTACCATCCTTATCATATTGCGCTCCCTGATCATCAAAAGCATGAGTTAACTCATGGCCAATCACCATACCGATCCCACCGTAGTTGATCGCATCATCAGCATATAGATCGAAGTAAGGATATTGTAAAATGCCCGCTGGAAAAACTATTTCATTCAAAGAAGGATTATAATACGCTGTCACAGTAGATGGAGTCGTACCCCACTCTAGCTTGTTTGGAGCTTTACCAAACTTATCCAATTGATACTGACTCTGATCTTTACGAAGTGCAAGTACATTTTCAAAATACTTAGTGGGATCAATGCTGACATCATATTCTCTCCATTCGTCTGGATATCCTATTTTTTTTGTGATCGCATAAAGCTTCTCTTTTGCCTGAGTTTTAGTACTGTCACTCATCCAGTCCAATTGGTTGATTCGGCTTTCAAAAGCTTTTTGAAGATTATTCACCAAATCAAGGACCCGTTTTTTGGCATCTTCATTGAAATAGCGTTTTACGTATAATTGACCTAAAGCAAACCCTAATTGTCTATCTACCTTTTGCACCATTTGCTGTGCTCGCGTCAATTGGGTGGATTGTCCTGAGATTACCTTTTCATATGCAAAAGAAGCGTCCTCAAAAGGCTTACTTAAAACCTCAGCATAAGACGATAAAGTATGGGCTTTGATATAGTTCTTCCAATCTGAAATGGATACTGTTTTTAGCATACTATTCAAAGTCTCATAATAAGCCGGTTGCCTCACATCTACCGAATCTGCATCCAGCCCAAGTTGATCCAGCATGCTTGACCAACGGATATTTGGTTGCTTCTTATCCAGTTCGGAAACTGCCATTTTATGGTAGTTTTCCTTTACAACCCTTCGCTCGATTCGGGTTTTATGAGATTCAGCGAGCTTTTTCTCAATCGCATACACACTCCGTGCATTCTTCAGAGCTGTACTTTCATCTGTTCCGGTTAACTGGAATAGCGTAGCCAAATAGTCCAGGTATGCTTGTTGAATTGCCAAGGTGGAAGAATCCGATTTGAAATAATAATCCCGGTCAGGTAATCCAAGCCCTGTTTGGCTAAAATGTGCAATGTTAATACTGCTATTTTCGGCATCGGGAGAAATACCCAACCCAATAATAGATTCACTATTTGATTTGATTTCATCTGTCACAAAACTCAATAAAGAAGGTAAATCAGAAATTGATTCAATTTCCTCAAGAATAGGTTTGATGGGCTCAAACCCTCTGGAATTGATGGCTTCAGTATCCATACCCGAAGCATAAAAATCGCCTACTTTCTGTTCTATACTTCCTGCTGGATTTTCAGCTCGAGAAATCTCCTCCAAAATATTCTCAAGTAATTTCTTCTGAGGAATATTTAGAAAAGAATAGGATCCCACACCAGATTGATCATCTGCGATCTTTGCGGTGTCATACCAGATGCCGTTTACATACATGAAGAAATTGTCACCTGGCTTTATCGATGTGTCTATTTCTGATACTTCCACAAAGTTTCGAGCCGTTTTTGACTCATTAGTTTCTCCTTCTGGGCTGCAGGAGATGGATAGTATTAACAGGACGAACAGTAGATTTTTCATAAGGGCTAATATTTTGTGAAAAAGTTAATCGATTTCTTTAAGTGCTCAAACACCGTTTATAAAAGCATTTCCTATGAATTGAAAATTCAGCTGTTTTTGTGAAGCTTTTTACACTAAATTGCTCACTATCAGTAGTTATTATTTTATCAAGCAAGTCTATACTTTTAAAAAATAGTATATTTTTTATGAAGACATTTAAGTTGGAATCTATTCCATCCCAAAAAGGTAAAGTTGCCATTGTCACAGGAGCTAATATTGGTCTAGGCTATGAAACAGCCTTGGCATTGGCAAAAAAGGAAATTACTGTCATTCTAGCCTGCCGTTCCTTAGCCAAAGCTCAAAAGGCAATGCACAAAATGATCAAGGAAGTCCCCGACGCTGATTTGGAGATAATTCTCATTGATTTAAACAGCCTGAAATCTGTACGGGATTTTGCAGAGGAATTTGGTGAAAAGTATAGCAGACTTGATTTTTTAATAGCAAATGCAGGAATTATGATGCCTCCTTTTCAAAAAACAAAAGATGGCTTTGAAAGTCAATTTGGCGTGAATTTCCTTGCTCATTTTTTACTGGTTAATCGACTTTTTCCTATACTTAAAAACACCGTAGGATCAAGAGTAGTGATGCTGAGCAGTCTTGCCCATAAAAATGCGAGGATAAATTTTAGCAATCTGAATGCTGAAAAAAACTACTCCAATTGGAAAGTATATGGACAAAGTAAGTTGGCATGTTTGATTTTTGCATACGAACTCCAAAGAAGGATAGATGATAAGGGGTTAAAGCTAAAATCTCTTGCAGCCCACCCGGGTTTCTCAAGTACTAATTTAGGCCACCTTTTGCCTAATATAGGCGCTAAGTTATTCTCTCCATTTGCTTCCTTAATTGGACAAAATGCCAAAGCTGGAGCTTTACCTACTTTAAAAGCAGCTTTGGATCCGACTGTCAAAGGCGGTGAATATTTTGGCCCTTCTGGTTTCAAAGAAATCAAAGGTGCGCCTAAAGTGGTGAATTCTTCTTCAAGATCACATGATCTACTAGTCGCATCTAAACTATGGACAGCAGCAGAAGAGATGACAGGAGAAAAATTTAATGTTTAAACCTTCCTGTTTTTTCAAACCTTATTAAACGTTCCTTATTTCAGGAAGTATAAAATCAAATGGAATGAAATAGGAGTTTAACTTTCCTTCCAAAGCTGTTTTCCTCGTCTGCAAAGAAACATATTCTGCAACTCGTCCTGCAAAATACCTTGTATCTACTCCAGGATATTCTTTCACAAATGGCTTGTAGTGATCTTTAAACTCCCTTTTTTTTGTGAGGTCCGACTTGATTATATGAACCATAACCTCCCGAGTCTGATCTGTACTTGCCAAAAAATCATAAATCCCATCATCTAAGGTTTTATGCTTCTTCCTGATCACACTAGTATAGCTAATCAATGGAAGAAAAGGTGCTGGCCCATAATGTCCAACCATAGTATGGTCTGTTGATGATTGACATCCCAATTTTATAGACCAGGAATTCATGGTATCAATTGAAGGTAAATTCAGTTTCACACCCAAATCATAAAATTCTCTCCTTATGGGGGGCAAAAAACTATGGGAACGGATTGGAATTTTTTTGCTAATCGCCCAGCTGTGAATTGAATTGAAAAGTGGATAGGTGAATGTATGAACATCGTGATGAGAAGTAAGGTGCGCAGGTTCTCTCTTAAAAACTCTTTTAAATTTGGTGTATTGGGATTCTAATTCACGCATGGCTTGCTGCACATAGCTATCAGTAGCATAATTGCTATCCAAACCCTTGTATTCAGGAAAATATCCATTTTCATCAACCAGATTTTTAACTTCTTCAATAGGAGAAACAGGCCTGCCTGATGTAATAGTATAATGCAATCCTACATGAGTAGTATGTGCCAAAGGCGCGGACGTATTAGTGCCTTTTGTTTCATTGAGAAATTTATGAAGACTTTCCAAGTGCTCATCATCAGCATCAGCTGTACGATTGATTAGCACAGCTATTGAATTAATCAATCCGTTTTTTAAGGCAAGTTTTGCGCCGAGATCGATCTCCTTATTTACCCCAATATCATCAGCCGTAACTAAATATAGCTTTGCTAGGATTGGGATATTTTGGCTGGTAAAAACTGCTCCACTCCATACGAAAGTACGATTTGTCAAAACATACCAAATATCAATACCTCGATGAAGTTCACCTCTTATGGCATGTGAAATTTCCACATCCCATCTCGGCTGAAGTTCTTGGGATTTTGGTGCATTTACCGATGGTTTGAAAATTCTAGTATTCACCAATTTCGTTACTATTCCTTTGTAAGTCTCCATTATCCTACTGCTTTGGTGTTTTTCCCGTCATTGGAAGTAGAAATACCTGAGGACGATGGTGCTGCAGGCTGCAATGAGGTTCTTACGCGCATCAGCTTACTCAGCAGGTCAAACCAAAAGGGCGCTCCTAAGGATATTGCAAAGGCCGTGATCAAGAATCCTATCCAATTCAAGAATTTTATGTCTTTAAAACTGATATCAGTTACAGAAAAAACAAGATTGTTTTCTTGCAGCTTTTTATCAAAATATTGCCTATTCTCTTCAAGTTTTATGCTATCCACTGTTTGATTGTTAGCAATCATGTCTTTAGCACCTTCCACATAGATTGCTCTCAAATCTTCATTTTTTGACAATTCCATAGCTAATTGAATGGTATCTACCTTGAATGAACAAGCAATTATAAACCCGAGAATAAAAGTAAGAAGCGATAACTTCCTTTTATACCAACCCGAAATCCTATCCATTTGATCGTTATACCATTGTTCAAGTAATCCCTTGAATTTTTCTATATCATCGCCGGCTTCATTCCAAAGTAGATTGAATTGATATTTGGTATCTGTGCCTAAATTAAAATCCTCTGGGAGAAATGGATTCTTTGTCTTGGTTCTATTATCCAATTCTAACTTGAGGTAAGACAGCTCTTGCTTAGCTGATTCAACTTCAAATTCGTCTACAGATTCAATACCCTTTAGTATTTTGATTTCCTCCTCTAACTCTTTGATATTGCCTTCTAGCTCTCCTAATTCAAACTTTGGAATTATCCCCAAAGCGGCGCTAATGTTTTCTACTGCATTACTATTCGTTCCCTTTTGTAACAAGTCAACAAGTGTTTCGCTAAATCTATTAGGACTTATATATGAAGGCTTACTGTTTATACCTTTTGGCCCTAGATACCTAATTGATGGATGAGTGTAAAAGGCTTTTGTAAGTAGACTATTTGTGGAAGCCCAAAATAAATTTACAATGGTATGGTTGGTTTTATTTGACTCATTTTCATCTGCTAACAACCGTTCAATTCCTGCCATCAAATTCTTAGCTCTTGAGCTAAAAATTGAAGTGAGCGATTCAATCAAAGTCATTGTAAAGAGACTGTACAAGAGGAAAATGAAAACCAAACTGATAAAAGTATCTAATACTATTAGTCCTGTCATATTCTGTAGTTATTAAAAATTTTGAGAAAAAGTATTCAAAACAAACTACCTACAAAGTAATTAATTTTTACAGATATTCCAGTTAACTGATTGGTTGACAGCTTTTCTGGATAAAATTTTTATTGAACAATTTGTTGCCAGATGTTCTTTAAGACTTGAATTAGCTGATTGAATTTCTCTTCTACCGCTTGTAAAGAGTTATTTTGAATCGAATTTAATTTTGTATAAATTCCTGTTTAACAATAAGATATACTTAAACTAAAGCGCAATATGAAAAAGTCAGTATTACTAGTTGCATTAAGCACAGTCATGGTGGTTCTGGCCGCTATGACCTTTCGAGGTAATGATGAATTGCCCTACAACCTAAAGGTGGGTAGTCCGGAGGTCAAGTCTATTTCCTCTTTGGCTTTTGGTCCCGAAGGAATTTTATTTATTGGAGACTCCAAAAGCGCAGCAGTTTATGCAGTAAACACCAAGGATGTAAAGAGCCCAAAATCAGTTTCTTCTATCGATGTGAAGGCGATTGATCAGAAAATCGCTACTCTTCTAGGCACTACATCAGACAATATTTCTATTTTGGATATTGCCGTTAATCCAATTTCCAAGAAGGTTTATCTAGCAATTCAATCTGGGGACGGTACTCCAGTTTTAATGACTTTGGCGGAGGGTAAATTTGCTCCTGTCACTCTCAAGGACGTGGAATTTGCAGAAGTGCAACTTAACAATTCACCTGGTGTGGATGATAAAGATGGAAGAGGCCGATCACTACGAGTTTCCACTATTTCTGATATAGACTATTCTGATGGCAAATTGATGGTAAGTGGTCTATCTAATAAGGAATTCAGCTCAACTTTCAGAAGCATTCCATTTCCTTTCACAGATTCGCAGGATTATGCCTCTTTGGAGATTTTTCACGCAGCACATGGAAGATATGAGACTACCTCACCTATTAAAGCTTTTACCACTGGCAAAGTGAATGGCAAAGAGTATTTGATTGCTAGCTACACCTGTACTCCTCTGGTTTTGTTTCCGCTGGACGAATTGAAAGCTGGAACTCATGTAAAAGGTAGAACTATTGCTGAGATGGGGAATGGTAATCAACCGCTAGACCTGATAAGTATGAAAAAAGATGGTAAATCATACCTGGTTATGGCAAATTCAAGACATCCTGTTTTCCAAGTTGATTTTAAGGATATTGAAAGTTTTGAAGGATCCTTGACAGAACCTTTAGCTGATAATGTCAAAACGGATGGAGTTGACTTTGAATCAACGCCACTCACCGATGTACAGCAATTAGCCAAAATGGACGATGGGACGATGGTGTTTTTACAAAAGAAATCAAATGGCTCTCTCGATCTTTGGTCATCAGATAAAGCTGAGAATTTGACAAAATAATGATGATTGAGCTTATTAAAATCAGGTTATGTGGATTGCGTAACCTGATTTTTTTTGTTGTCCTATTCCAATTTTCCTGTACAAATGAGACGGAGGAAGCTATTTCCATTGTTTGGGAAAATGATAGAGCAGTAGCACTTCAATTGGAGAAACTTAGCATTTATGAACTCGGAAATTCTCAAATAGAAGTTCGGCTAGTGCAAGAAGGTAATCGAGTCCCAATCCTTGGAGAATTAAAAGAAGAAGGCGGTATGATTATTTTTTCGCCACTGATCCCTTTCACAAGAGGGCAGAGCTATGCAATATTTAATGGTGATAAAAAACTGGGAGATGTATTAATTCCTAACCTAGACTCGAATGAATCTGATCTTTCACTAATAGAAATCTACCCTACACAGGACAGTGTTCCAGAAAATCTCCTAAAACTCTTTTTGAAGTTTTCCAAACCAATGCGTGAAGGTCAATCCGTCAACTATTTAACACTAATTAAAGGTGATACTGATACGCTATCAGGGGTTTTCTTGGACTTACAACCTGAGCTTTGGAATGATGATCAGACAATGCTGACAGTCTGGCTTGATCCCGGAAGAATCAAACGTGACCTGATTCCTAATCAAAAAATGGGAGCTCCATTGAGTAAATCTGAAAAATATAGGCTGATTATTTCTTCTGATTGGAAAGGATTAAATGGTGGAGTTTTAGATCGGGACTATTCAAAGGATTTTGTAGTGGTAGCCAGAGATAGTATTTCTCCGGCTCCGCTAGAATGGCAGTTGGAAATTCCAAGATCAGGACCCAAATCACCCTTAAAAGTTAAATTTGAAGAATCACTCGATTTTAGTTTGCTCAATGAAGTTTTCAAGATTATATCACACGAAAATCAAGAAACCGCAGGCGAGTGGACAATTGGAATTGAGGAAAAGAGTATAGAATTCACTCCTGATTCAAATTGGAACAAAGGAAAGTACCAGGTTAGGATTTCAAGTAGATTGGAGGATCTAGCAGGTAACAATTTGAATAGGCTATTTGAAACTGATCTGGAAATTCAGACTTCTGAACAAGAGGGTGCAGAATTTCAATTTATTGAGTTTGAAGTGAAGGAATAAGGATTAACTCCTTCACTTCAAACGTGATTTTGCATCACTAATCTTGCCAATATATCCCAAATTATTTTTCGTAACCCAACACCCGATTTGCCCAAGGAATAAAGTGCTGCATATTCGGACCATCCGTATGTCCTCCATCGTGCTGTCTCCATGCCAAATCTCCGTCCAACATATCGGTATTATAAGGCGGCATTTCTTCTTTCATGTAATCATTTGAAACTCCCAAATCTGTTGATCCTAACAGTTTGTAGGCAACCCCAGCAGCAATCACAGCCATATAACTTCCCTTTTGATCAAGCCATTTGGCATCGCCTTTTTCAGGAATTCCATAGCTCACAAAAACAGGCCTAGGTGCACACAACGCTAACATATCGTGAGAATCTACAGGTAAATCACAGCCATCCATTCTTCCAAAGACAGACTCTTCAGCTCCATACTTCATGTAATTTCCAGCCATCCAGTAATTTTCTCCCCCGGTAAGGCTTTCAACAGCTTCACCGAAAACTCGTCTGTGAAGTGTAGTTCCGCCTTTTCCTGATGAACCTATTAGAGCTGTCGCAAAGCGAGGCTCAAAAGCCATAGTCACCAAAGCTGCCTTTCCATACCGTGAAACCCCCTCAATTCCCACTTTTTTAGCATCTACCAAGCGTTCTGTTTCCAGGAAGTCTAAAGCTCTTGCGGCGCCCCATGCCCAAGCACGAAGTGCACCCCAATCTTCAGGAGAACGTGGTTGACCTTTATTCACCAAACCTATGATTCCTCTGGTAATTCCAGCATGATTATCAGCTTGTATGCTACTTGGGTCGATGGTCACATATCCCCAGCCTGCAGCAAGCAATTGCTCAGTGGATGGAGAATAGCCATTTGGAGCTGGCGCAAAGAAACTTGGACCAGGCAATCGAGTGACTGGATTGTAAGCTGGATATTTATCAAAAAGCGCTTGCAGGGAAGGATCATTCTTGATCATCATTTCCTTGAAGGAGGTGTTTAATATTTCCATATCCTCTCCATTTGGCTGAGCTGGAGCCGGAAAAGAAGGCCTGCCAAACATCATTAACACCGGAACTGGTCCCTTGGCATTTGCTGGCACTACCAGCATCATATTGATGTCAACCTCAATCAAAGGATATGCGCTATTGTCAACATGTCCAATGATTTGCTTAGCTATCACAGGAGTTCTAGCTACAAATTCCCGATCCGTGATTTTCACCTCCCAATTCACATTAGGAATATTTTCTGGAAGTTTGCCGTAAACTTCACGTTCTAAGGCATCGACCAATTCAGGTCTACGAGTTTGCCACCACATTTCCTCTGAAGTCACTTTTTGACCAGCATCGGTAGTTAGAATATCTGGAAGCTCAGGACAAGGATTGGCTTTTGTCTCATCATAGTTTGCGGCATTTGGAGCAGATTCATTGCCACTCGGGCCTGGACGAAGCACTTTGATACCCAATTGCTGCTGCATATTTGCGTGGTCTTGCTCATTTGTAAAAGTAACTGGTGTGGGATATTTAGAGGAATCTACTTTAGTCGTTTGAGCAGAAGACAAACCACCAATTCCTAGAAGTAGCGTAAATAAAATTGTCTTTTTCATTATAGGTTTTAAGGTATATTGAGCGTATCAGTTTTGAAGTTCTTTTACATGTTTTGCTGCTTCCAGCATGGTTGTAGTCCAGATAGTTTCCTTATTTTCTGCCAAGTAATCCAATAACATTTGATGAGCCTCCAGAGACACATTTAGGTTATGCTCTCCTCCTACTCCATGAAAAAGGAAGGTAATCAGCGCATTTTTCTCCTGAGCTTCTTTCACCAATTGAATCAGTTCTTCGCCCGATTCCCCATTGATTCCATAGCTATCTACATTAAGTAAATTGATATTTCCAATCACATTCAATGCTCCACGCACACCTCTGGAGGCTACAAAATCATCTTCGATTTCCTCCATAAAAGAACCTTCACCTGTTGCCGTGTCTCCGCATGTGTAGGCAAATGTCCGTTCTATTTGTCCATCCAGAGATTCCAGAAACACACTCGTCATGCGGATTTCTTTAAGAATTTGTTCTGTAGTATAGTTATGTAAATCATTGTCAGTTGAAACCCAGGACCTTCCGGGTAATGAAGCATCGCAGGGATGATAGAGGGTGTGATTACCTAACTCATGGCCTAAAGCAGCTGCTTTTTTCCAATCTTCAATTCTGCTTTTACTTCCTGGGAAAAAAGCTGAAAGATAAAAAGTGCCCTTGAGTTGATGAGCTTCCAAAGCTGGAACTACGTTGTCCAAATGGACATTCAGCGCATCGTCATAAGTCAAAACTACTGCGGCTTGCTTGCCTTGCCAGCGTGTGGAAGTAGTTTTTTGGGCAAAACTGCAATGCACTGCAAAGAGAAGTCCTATCAATAGGATTCTGAAAATTGGATTCATTCTACTAGGTTTTAGGTTGGGTTTCCTGAATTTATGGTTTTTCAGATTGAATCCAGTGTTTGCAAAAAACTTAGCGTCACAAATTATGATTAGCGGTCCTCAGATGACTTTAAACAGTCGATATTGAAGCTTAAACATCAACTAGTCAACTCCTCTACTCTACCCTCGTAGTCAAACTGTAAATCGTCATGTAAGCCTGAAATAAGTTTAACCGCTTTTGCCAACTGCACTTGATAGATATTATCCAGCACTTGATTTCTATGTCTGAGAAAACCGTATTCCTTTAATTTTTCACAGAAAAACAGAAGAACTTCGATTTGATCAGTTTTAACTTTACTCAGCTTAAGTAGCTTGTTCATCTTCCTCCGAAGTTTTTGAGCAGCTTTTTTCGCGTAGTATGAATGGTCACCCCTTGCCTTTTGGAAATCAAGCTCTAGTTCCTCCTGCACCATTTCTACATAGAGTTGTGGATTGTCTTTCTCATTGAGTTTAAAAAAAAGGTAGGATTTATTATCACGGCTAAACTTACTGAGATCAGCCACCAGTTCAATTAATTCCTTTTCATTTAAGTAGCTGAGTTCTTTTTTAAGTTGGGCTAGACTTGGGATTTTCATACTGCAAGTTATATCATGACCTATATTTTTACTAAAATCCTTACCGTCGAAATGAATCTTCTTGAAAATGATAAAGAACTTCTACTATTTAGGACAATACTTATTCAATGAAAGAAATACAATCCATCATCAAAGCGTATGAAATCTTCCTAATAGAAGGTAAGAAGGTCGCGCTCGCTACAGTAGTACAAGTAGACGGCTCGGCTTATCGTCGTCCTGGGGCAAGAATGCTGGTGTCAGAAGACGGGGAATTGACTGGAGCGATCTCCGGTGGATGTCTCGAGGGAGATGCGCTTCGCAAAGCTCAGACAGTGATTTTCCAGCAAAAATCCATGCTTGTAACCTATGACACCACTGATGAAGATGATCAAAAGTTTGGAGTAGGTTTAGGCTGCAATGGAATTATACATGTATTGATAGAACCTATTGATTATCAAAATTCTATAAACCCAATTGAATTACTGAAAATCGCTATTCAAGATCGGGTAACTAGCAGATTGATCACTGTATTTTCAGTGAAATATTCCAAGCAGGAACAAGTTGGAACAAAGGTACTATTGAAAGGAACTCAGACTTTTGGAAATGAAAAAAGCTTAGATCCTGCACTTTGGTCACAGATTCAAAATGAAATTAACGTAAATGACTTTTCCCATCATATTATCAAGAAATATGAGGAATTGGATGATGTTCAAGTATTCATGGAATCAATCAAGCCCGCTATCCGAATATTGCTTTTCGGAGCTGGAAATGATACAATTCCGGTATGCAAAATGGCGGCTATTCTGGGACTCGAGGTATTTGTCATTGATGGAAGAAAAAATCTGGCAAGACCAGAACGGTTTCCAACTGCCGTCGGGATTATTACTGGCTCTGGAGATGAAGTCGTTCAGCAGTTGGAAATGGATACTAATACAGCAGCACTTTTAATGACCCACAATTTCGAATATGAAGCTCAGGTGCTAAAAGATCTTTTGCCTTTGGGCCTTTCATACATTGGAATTTTGGGCCCTAAAAAGAAATCTGAAAAGTTGATCGAGCGTTTGGAAAAAAATGGATCATCTGTAAATCAGAATGCTATCTACTCTCCTATGGGTTTGGATATTGGCGCTGAGGGTTCAGAGGAGATCGCTTTATCCATTTTGGCAGAAGTGAAAGCGGTTTTGGCAAAAAAACAAGGTACCTTTCTGCGAAATAAGAAAGGCCCAATACACGATTAAGCTCATGAAATCGAGCATGTCGAAAACGACACACAGAGGGATGTCCCGATAGCTGTCGGGATCACCAGGCGAGATTCCATCTGACCATTAAAAATAAAATTATAAACAGATGAAAACAGGAATTATCATATTAGCAGCAGGAGAATCAACCAGACTTGGCTACCCAAAACAGATAGCAAAATACAAGGAAAAGACCTTGCTCCAGCTCGCCATCGATGCTGCAAATGATGCCAAAGTGGACAAAAGAGTTTTGGTTCTTGGTGCAAATCGTGATGAGATCAAAAAGACTTTTTCAGGTGCAAGTATTCCGAATATTCCAAATCCGCATTTCGAAAAAGGGATGTCTTCCAGTTTAAAAATTGGCTTAGAATACATGCTCAAACTTGATAAGCCTGATCAGGTGATCGTCATGCTTTGCGATCAACCCTTTGTAGATGCAAAGATCCTAAATAAGTTAATTGCCACCCAGAAGAAAGAAGGTAAGGGCATTGTCGCCTGTGCATATTCAAAAACTGTTGGTGTACCTATTCTTTTCGGGAGTACCTATTTCAAGGAATTGATGGCCTTAACAGGTGATGAAGGAGCCAAAGGAATTGCAATGGCTCATGAAGATGATATGGTCACAGTAGCCTTCCCAAAAGGCAAAGTTGATATAGATACTGAGGAGGATTTGAGAGATTTGAATTTGTAGGGTGAAAAGTGGTAAAGTTTAGAAAGTTGTAAAGTTGGTACAGACTAACGTTACAACTTTGGCACCCCAAACCTTACAACCTGAGTTCCTCAACCACCTTCTCCACCCACACCACAGCATCAAAAATATCTTGTTCGCTAGTATTCCTCCCCAGGCTAAATCGAATTGAAGCTCTTCCAAGATCTGGATCTAATCCCATTGCTTGAAGTACATGGGATGGTTTTGGAGATATACTAGTACAAGCAGAACCAGAACTTACGGCTACTTTTTGACAAACTTTGCGAAGTAAATCTTCCCCCTCTACCCCACCGAAAGCAATATTCGTCACATGGGAAAGTTTATTCTGACTTCCGTTCAAAAAAGTATCTGGAATAGTCAAAAGCTTGTTTTCCAGTAATTCACGGAGGTTTTTGAGTCGTTCAGATTCTGCAGTCATTTCATCCAATCTGACTTCTGCAGCTTTCCCAAAACCCACAATTGCGGGGACATTCAATGTTCCACTTCTAAAACCTTTCTCATGTCCGCCTCCATGAATCTGTGCAAGAGGCTTAGGCAATGAATGGTTATGTCTGACGTATAGCGCTCCTATCCCTTTTGGGCCATAGAGTTTATGTGCTGAAAAAGCCATCAAGTGAATGCCTTTTACCGACATCGAAGTTTTCCCGGCAGCTTGTACCCCATCTGTAAAGAAGACAATTCCTTTTTCCTTTGCCAATTCTGCTATTTCGGAGATTGGATGAATTATACCAGTTTCATTATTTGCCCACATCAGGCAAATCATTTTTGTATAAGGAAGAATGCTAGTGTTCAGATCAGCTAAACTTATATTTCCATTCTTGTCCACTGGTAAATAAGTCACCTCTGCACCTGATTCCTCAATAGATTTCATACAGTCCAAAACCGCTTTATGCTCAGTTTCGCAGGTGATATAATGTTGTTTTTCGCCCTTATACAAATCGAATGTTCCTTTGATTGCAAGGTTAATTGCTTCAGTAGCACCTGAGGTAAATATGATTTCTTTCGCCTGGGCACCAATCAGATTTGCTACCTGTTCCCTCGCTGCTTCTACGGCATTTTCAGCCACCCAACCAAAAGCATGAGACTTACTCGCCGCATTGCCAAAATGAGTTCCAAACCAAGGAATCATTACTTCTATGACTTCTGGAGCACAAGGAGTAGTAGCATTGTAATCAAGGTAAATGGGGTAATTCATGAGTGCAAAATAGGGAATTTTCTAGCTCAAGGAATTACATATATCAATCATAATTCGCATAGTGTGATAAATGGTGATCAAACAATAAATTAGTAATTTTAGGGATGCAAGTAACTTGGACCTTAACTCTGCCATCAACCAAAAAGCCAACTTCAGATGAACTTAAATTGGTATTATCCGATAATAAAAAAGATTTAGGGATATTCCTCTCTTATTATTTCAAGAAAGAAGGAGCGCTCGCAGAAAAGGTAGATTTGGCTTCTGAAATCCATTTCAAAGACCAAACAGAAGGAAATTTCGACCTAGAATTTGACTTGATTCACTACAATGCCTGTCTTGCAATCCACGATCAAAAGAGAGATAGCATGAAAATCACATTTGAAATCGAAAATGATAAACTGAATCTGAAAGGACCTTATTGGCCAGAAAGAGAGATGGACGAAATTTAATGTTATAATCAAGAAGTAGGCATCAAGTAGCAAAACATAAGTATTTAGATTTAAGTCATAAGTAGTGAGAGCCAAGAATCAAGATCCAAGATAAGATTCGACCAAAAAAATATAATTAGGATTAATAAACTATTACAAGGTTCATTATCAAAAAAAAACACTTCCAACTAATTCTGGAAGTGCTTTTCTCTTGAATCGTGACTCTATTTTCTTGATACTTATGTCTAACGTCTAGCTACTATTTAGGCTCTCTTAATGCCCAAATTAAGATCAGTGAATTCCTTCTGCTCGATAAACGGTTGACTTCTTAATCTTCTTTGAGTTGCATTAAAGATAGCATTCGCAATAGCACCACCCGTCGGAGGCAAGCAAGGCTCACCTAGTCCAGTTGGGTCAAAGCCACTATCCACATAGTAAGTATCAACTGCTGGAACTTCCTTCATTCTGATCAGTCGATATTTATCAAAGTTTGTTTGGGTAGGTAGCCCCCCTTCGAAAGTCAGGTTACCATACATTGCATGTCCCATTCCGTCGACTACTCCACCACGAACCTGGTGATCAGCTCCGGTTGGATTTACGACCATTCCACAGTCTGTTACTACATGTATTTTCTTTAGTGTTGGGGTTCCGTTTTCCATCTCAATATCAGCGACTTGAGCCACATAGGTTCTATGAGAGAAGTAAACAGAAAATCCTTGCTTAACATTCGGGTTTTTACCCCAATTCGATTTCTCAGCTGCAGTTTTTGTTACGCCGATCATACGATCCACATCATAGCGTAGTTCCCCTCCAACTGGATTAGCTTTCGCTTTTTCCATCAATTCCAACCTAAATGCAACCGGATCTTTTCCAGCAGCTAAAGCCACTTCATCCAGAAACGATTGCTCGGCATAGGCCAAGAAATTCGTAATCGGAGCACGCCAAGCATTAGTGGTAATAGAAGAATTATAGTTCACATTTTCAATCAGTAGGTTTTCAACTGCTCCTGATGGAAAATTATGTTCTCTAGTACTATTTCCAGCATTCATACCTACTCCACGGAGTTTGTAACCAGTCATATTTCCATCCGCATCCAATGCAGCTTCGAATCTATATCTAACTGCTGGTCGATATGCTCCGCCGGTCAGGTCATCTTCCCTACTCCAAGTAAGCTTTACTGGCGCATTCATCATTTTGGATACATGCACAGCTTCAGCAACATAATCTGCACGAAGTCTTCTACCAAATCCACCGCCTAATCGGGTAATTTCAACGCTAATATTTTCAGGAGCAATTCCAGAAACCTCAGCAGCTGCTCTTCTGGCACTTTCTGGAGTTTGTGTTGGTCCAATCAACTCCACTTTATCAGCCTGTACATGCGCAAAGAAATTCATTGGCTCCATAGGCGAATGGGAAAGGAAAGGACACTGATATTCCGCTGTCACTACTTGCGCGGCATTTTTGAACGCTGAATTTACATTGCCATCCTCTCGCTTTACTTCGGCCTTTCCATTGGCAAGTAAGTCTTTGAAAATCTGATCATGGTCCGCAGAACTTTCCACTTTTCCATCTGCCTCATATTCCACTTTCAAAAGCTTTTTGGCTTTCATCAGTGGCCAAGTAGAAGTTCCTACAACTGCAACACTATTCTCGAAGGTTACCACGTCTTTGACACCAGCTACATTTCTAGCCGCAGCATCGTCTATGGATTTGATTTTCATCCCGAAAGGAGCTCTTTGAATCATGGCATGAAGCATTCCTTCTCTATAGAAATCTAGCCCGAAAAGTGGCTCTCCGGTAAAAATCGCAGCGTTTTCAACGTTCTTTACTGGCGTACCTATGATTTTAAAGTCTTTTTTATCCTTCAAAGTCACCTCTTCAGGAGCAGTTAATAGCGCTGCATCATTTGCTACTTCACCATAACCAATTTTCTTCCCACTTGCATTGTGGTAGATAATACCTTCTGAAGTACTCAATTCATCAGCTGATACTTCCCATTTCTTTGCGGCAGCAGCTACTAAAAGATATTTAGCTGTAGCTCCTGCTTTGCGAAGCCGCTCCCAAGAGTGAGGCATGGCTCCAGAGCCACCCGTCAGCTGGCGCTCGTATTGATCTGTGTCCAGATTTGCCTGGATGACACGAACTCTGCTCCAATCTGCATCGAGTTCTTCGGCTACTACCATCGGGAAAGAAGTCTTGATATTTTGTCCCAATTCAGGATTCGGAGAATAAATCACCACATCTCCGGAAGGAGCTATGGAAAGATATGCATTGAATTTTTGTGCATTTGCAAGCACTTCTTCATTGCTCAGCACTTCCATTTTTGGTGAGTCGCAACTCATCCAATTGAAGCCTATAAATAATCCTCCAGCGGTTGTACCGGCTATTTTGAGGAAATCTCTTCTTGATGCTTTTGTCAGTGTTGCCATGATTATTTGGATTTAGCAGCCATTGCAACGGCTTCTCTGATTTTATGATATGTACCACAGCGACAGATATTTCTGTTCATTGCCTCATCTATTTCTTCCATAGATGGAGCTTGATTTTTAGCTAGAAAAGCTGAAGCATTCATGATCTGTCCAGCCTGACAATAACCACATTGAGCCACGTCTACTTCTGCCCAGGCTTTTTGGACCGGATGGTCTCCATTTTCTGAAAGTCCTTCGATAGTTGTTATTTCATCTTCAGTAAGACTTGCTGCAGGAGTAATGCAGGAAAACATAGCTTCTCCATTTCGGTGAACAGTGCAGGCGCCACATTGAGCGACTCCGCAAGAGTATTTCGTGCCGACTAATCCTAGATGATCGCGAAGCACCCAAAGAAGTGGGGTATCTTCTTCTACATCAACCGAATGAGCCTTTCCGTTAATTTTAAGATTTATTATTGCCATGGGTTATTAATTAAGTTTAACACGTTTAAGATAAAGAAAATGAGAGGAGTATAGAAACCGATTATATAAAATGATAGGTAAATCTCTCACGGCGACACAACGACGCTGCGTTTTAAGAGCACACATAATTTATAGCTTTGGATAAATCACCAAATTCATTGCTATTTGAAATAAATAAAAATCCACCTCTTCGCACCTTTTGTGCTAATATTCAGTTAAAGCCAATAGTTTAATCCCCGCTTTTACAGCTCTGTATGCTTAAGTTTTTATTTAAAACAATAAAACACCTAATGATCACCTTCATTTCTTTTATAATAATTATAGCCATTGTCGCTATACTATTTGTAAATCTCAGTCCTGAATTCGGTGCAAATCCTTCAAAGGAAAAAGTCCTTCAGTATGAAAAGCTAGACTATTTCAAAGATGGGAAATTCAGTAATCTCATGCCTACAAACATGGATATGGACTTTACTGAAGCCATCAAAATGCTTCCTGAGTTTTTCAAAAATGATCCTACCCGAAGACCGGATTTTGAACTACCAATTGAACGAAGGGATTCCTTAGAACTAGTAAATAAGAATCATCCTACAAGACTGGTTTGGTTTGGACACTCATCTTTTTTACTTCAAATTGATGGAAAAACTATCCTGATCGACCCAATGTTTGGTGATGTTCCTGCTCCAAATCCATTGCTTGGCAAAAAAAGATATAGCAAGGAGCTTCCAATCGAAGTTGAAAAGTTACCTCAAATCGATATGATCATTATGTCTCACGATCACTACGACCACCTAGACTATGGTTCTATTCAAAAGCTAAAGGACAAAACAAAGTCTTTTTACATGCCACTTGGAATGGGTGCTCACTTTGAAGATTGGGGAGTCGATGCTTCGCAAATCCATGAATTAGGCTGGTGGGATGAGATTCAAGCGGATGACTTGCTTCTCGCCTTAACTCCAGCGCGTCATTTTTCAGGTCGGGGGTTGAACAATCGTTTTTCTACGTTGTGGGGTTCTTGGGTTATTCAAGGCAAATCTGATAACATCTTTTTCAGTGGTGATAGTGGATATGGCCCGCACTTCAAGCAAATCGGTGAGAAATATGGTCCATTTGATTTCGCTATGATGGAATGCGGTCAGTATAATTACCGATGGACAGATATTCACATGATTCCGGAAGAGACTGCACAGGCAGCTCAAGACATCGGAGCTAAAACTTTTATGCCAATACATTGGGCAGCATTTACGCTAGCCATGCACTCATGGACAGATCCAGTAGAACGAGTAATCGCAAAGTCTAATGAAATAAACCAACCGGTTTATATTCCAGAGATAGGAGAATTCATTGAATTGGATAAAAATCTTCAGACAAGACGTAAATGGTGGCGAGAGCCTTCAGTTCTGTCTAAACAGATGATTTCCAAACAGTAAAAATCCAGATTTTATATATTTTTAAAGTCATTTTCAAAACCCAATTAGATAGTGTATTGAAATCACTTTATAGGAATTGGAATGTTTTGAGGCATTTTTCCTAATTTGACATTTTGAAATTAAACAAAAAACAACCTAAAAAACCTATGGCTCAGACAATCAAAGCAGCTATCGTGGGAACCGGATTTATCGGCCCAGCTCATTTAGAAGCACTTAGAAGAATTCCTAATATCGAGGTAACTGGCCTCGTAGAAGTAAATCAGGAAGTGGCAGATGCCAAAGCCGCAGAGCTTGGTATTCCTAATGCCTACACTTTTGATAACATGCTGAAAGATGACAGCATACAAGTAGTACATATTTGTACTCCGAATTTCCTTCACTTTCCGCAGGCAAAAGCCTGTATGCTTGCCGGTAAACATGTAGTGTGTGAAAAACCACTTTCGATGACAATCGAAGAAGCTGAAGAGCTTGTGAAGGTGGCAAAGGAAACCGAATTGATTAATGCAGTTCATTTCAATTTAAGATATTACCCAATGGTACGCCAGATGCGAGTGATGCGTCAAAAAGGCGAATTGGGTGATGTTTACTCCGTGATGGGCTCATATCTTCAAGATTGGTTGATTCACAAAACTGATTACAGCTGGAGATTGGATCCAAAGCAGTCTGGTGGTTCAAGAGTTGTGGCAGATATTGGATCTCATCTTTTGGATATGACAGAATATGTGACTGGGTTGAAAGTTACAGCGGTTATGGCTGATTTTTCTATCGTCCATCCTACTCGTTTGAAGCCTTTGAAGGCAGTGGAATCATTCTCTGGAAAAGCTCTTGATCCAAAGGACTACGAGGAATATGAAGTGACTTCTGAAGATTACGCGACGATCATGCTTCGCTTTGACAATGGACGCACAGGTTCTATCGTCGTAAGCCAAGTGAACGCGGGTCGAAAAAACCGTTTGAATATTGAAATCTCTGGCTCTAAAGCCAATTTTGAATTCAATGCTGAGAAGCCAAATGAACTTTGGATCGGTAAGAGAGACACTGCAAACTCTATTTTGATGAAAGACCCTGCATTGGTAGATGAAGGAGCTCGATCTTTAGTAAGTTTCCCAGGAGGCCACCAAGAAGGTTTCCCAGATACTTCCAAGCAACTTTTCAAAGAAGTATACGCGGCTATAAGAGATGGCAAGCAACCTGATGCTCCTACCTTCCCTACTTTTGCTGATGGCTTGAGAGAATTAATCATTGGTGAGGCGATTGTAGAAAGTAACACCAAAGAAGCTTGGGTTAAGATTTAAAAAGTAAGTTGGAAAATGGGATGATGGTGTCAAATGTTAATGAAAGATAATTTATAACTGAAAAACATCGCACACTCGACATTAGACTACATTCCTATAATGAATGACTTTCTGATTTAATAAAATGTCGTATTTTGATGGCAAATCTAAAACCAATGACAATGAATTTGAAAAAGAATCTTTTAGCCTTAGTCCTACTTGTATTTGTAGGCTTTGCGGCTAACGCTCAAGAAAAAGCTAGTCCTGCCAAAACTGCAGAAGGAATGGTCGGCGATGCCAAAATCACAATTAATTACAGCAGCCCGGCAGTTAAAGGTCGTGTAATCTGGGGTGATTTAGTTCCTCTGGGAGAAGTATGGAGAGCTGGTGCTAATGAAGCTACTACGTTCACTACTTCTAAGGATATCATGGTAGAAGGAAAAAAGTTGCCTGCTGGCACTTATAGTTTTTTTGTGATTCCAGGTGAAACCTCTTCGACCCTTATCTTCAATAAAGTTGCGAAGCAATGGGGAGCATTTGACTATAACTCTGCAGAGGATGTGTTAAGAGTTTCAGTTCCTTCAGGACAAACTTCTTCGTTGGAAGAGCGTCTAGTTTATGAAGTGAAGCCAACAAGCTTTGAAATCAGATGGGAATACGGAAAAGCATCTGCAAAGCTAGGTTCATAAGACTTTCATTCTATATTAATTTTGAACCACGGGATTTATCTCGTGGTTTTTTTTGGGTATGATTCAAGAGTTTTGAGCGCAGGAATTACTCAAGGTAGAGTCAAAATTTGAATAGGGCTTTAAACAAAATATTGTTATTTTAAAAACCTAAGCTCTCCTAATCCAGCGTTTATAAGACTGTTTTTTTGTATTCGAATAGCACTTTAATTATCATTACATTTAGATTTTTAATAATTTGAGAACATGAACTTAATAATCACAGTCAAAGAAAACTGAAGAAATATTCACTAATTTTTGATCTTGAAAGGCTTTTTATAAAAATGAATTCTAAAAAAACCATAATTAATTTTTGCCCTACTGGGATGGTTCCTACCAAATTAGAAACTCCCCACATTCCAATTAGTCCAAGTGAAATTATTGAGCAAACCCACGAGGCATACGAAATAGGAATTACCATTGCTCATCTCCATGCGCGTGACTTACATGGCACTCCTACGTATAGAAAATCTGTTTATCAGGAGATATTTGAAGGCGTACGAAAGCATTGTCCTGACTTGATCATTTGTGGCAGTAGCTCAGGAAGAAATTTTCCCGAATTACACAAAAGATCTGAAGTGATTGAACTCCAGCCAGATATGTGTTCTTTAACACTATCGTCACTAAATTTCCAACACCAAGCTTCTACTAACTCCCCAGACACAATATTAGGTCTAGCCAGCAAGATGAAGGAATATGGGGTTGTGCCTGAATTAGAATGTTTTGACCTAGGTATGATAAATTATGGGAAATACCTGATCAAAAAGAATTTGATTGAGGGTCCCTTTTACTGGAACCTGTTGTTTGGAAATATTGCAGGGATGCAGGCTAGTTTCTCGCACATAGGAGCAGCTTTACAAGATATTCCATCAGATCATTTCACAAGCTTAGCAGGATTAGGAGAAAATCAACTTGTAGTAAATGGGGCTTCTATTGCTATGGGACATGGAGTTCGTGTAGGATTAGAAGATAATATCTGGTTTGATCAAAAAGGAGGAAAATTAGCTACCAATAAGAACTTGTTATTACGAGTTCATGAAATAATGTCCCTTCATTCGAAACAACTTTTTTCACCAAAAGAACTTGGAGAATTGGGCTTTTACAATCGTAAAAAATGAGTAAAATAAGCTTTGTTGGGATCTCAAGAGACAGTGCAGCGATTTTTTTGGACCTTATTTCCGAAATAAATTTGCAAAATGAGTTTGTGTTTTACCCAAATAAGGACTTTGGAATAGAACCTTTCATGCCTATGAAAATCTATTCTATTGAGATCAAAGAAGCTGGAAGTTGCCCACCTGAAGAAGATGAGCTATTCTTTGGCGCAACAGGCCCTGAAAACAAATTGGCAATTTTTGAAGATTTTTTGAATTCTTATGGAATTTCAGAATCAAGGTATACTCAACTAATTCACTCTAGTGCCTACATCGCTCCTTCTAGTTTAATTTCAACCGGCGTTTTAGTAGAACCTGGGGTAATTATCAGCGCTCAGAGCAAAATTGAATTTGGCGTTTCTCTGAAACGTGGCTGTAGAATTGGGCATCACAATTCAATTGGGCGATTTACTGATATCAACCCAGGTGCAATTCTTTCTGGGATGATTAACATTGGAGAAGGCTGTTTAATTGGATCTGGGGCAGTTATTAAGGATAACATCAGCATAGGTCCAAACACAACTATTGGAGTTGGCAGTGTAGTTACGAAAGATATTCCTGCCAATTGCATTGCTTTCGGTAATCCGTGTAAAGTAGTTCGTCAAAAATGATCACAAACGATTCAGCTCTTCCAATAATTTCTTCACCCTTGGTATCCATCTGCGTCCAGACATTTCAACACGAAGAGTACATTGCGCAATGCCTGGATAGTCTTCTAAGCCAAAAAACAGAATTTGACTTTGAAATTATTGTTGGAGAAGACGGCAGCGTGGATCGTACAGGAGAAATCTGTGAGATATATGCAAAAAAATATCCGGAAACAATTCGATTGTTTAAAAGAGATCCAAACAATAAGATTTTCATCCGAGGAAAGAAAACTGGACGGTTTAACTTCCTTGAGAACTTAAAGGCGGCAAGAGGAAAATTCATTTGTCTATGCGATGGTGACGACTATTGGATCGATAATGAGAAACTGCAAAAGCAGTATCAATTTCTGAATGAAAATCCTGAGGTCAGTTTAGTCTATTCAAGCTACATACACCAAAGGCAAAATCTCAGCAGCTTTGTGGAGGCAGTGCAGGACAGAATCTTTGAGCCTGAAGTATTAAAAACAATTCATTACCTAGGGCATGTCTCGACATGGATGTTTAGAAATGACCTTAAATCGCTTATGTCCAATCCTATTATCTACAAAGCTTTCGCTATGGATATGGTGTTATTTTCTTATTTTAAAATTAAAGGAAAAATAGCTGGTCAGTCGTTTACTTCTTCGTTCTACAGGTACAATTCTTCAGGCATATTTCGATCAAAGAAAAAGCAGGAAACAGCCCGGGATTTTGCTATGATACATTTTTATTTTTTCAGATATATTCATTTTAGTATGTATACTTTTCTTACTAGTGGTTCAGGATATTTCTTTAAAAAATACATCAAATCCCTTTTGAGGATTTGATAATTGAAGGTTTTAGTCTGTACGGTGGCATATAGTCCGGAAATACCGTTTAGAATCCAAATACTCAAAAAGTAATACCATTTTTAGTAAAAGACCCTCTAATAGTTGCTAAGTCTTAGGTTGAATTAATATCATAGGATGCTTTTCAATTATTTGCGCCTTTTTAAAACAATAAGCTCTACTACAGAATTTACATTATGATTTATGTAGATAAGAATTTGCCTTGGTCGGTACTTGTCTGAAAACCTGGTACTACACTTTTAGAGATGGCACATCTTTTTATATAAATCATTAAGCAGGAAGTTAATTTCTTGCTTTGAAGAGTTGGTACAAGCAAACCTCCATCTATGATTGATCAAACAGTTTCTCAGGTCAGTACAGTTACCTTATTAAGGTTTGAAGGATTAAATGCCTTCTGGATATTCGCGCAAATGCAAAAGGCTCCGAAAAAATTTGCCAAAGTACCTGGGCTTAGTTTTTTCAAATTGATGGGTAGTGGCGGAAAGAATGGTTTTTCTAAAATGCTGAATGTTAACATTTATGCGCTCCACTGTGTCTGGGAATCAGAAGCGTATGCAGATGAATTCATGCAAAATTCAAAGACTTTTTTAGAATTTAGAAATAGAACCTCCGAACTGTACACCATCTTTCTGAAAACTACGAGAGCACATGGCCTCTGGTTTGGAACTAACCCCTATGAAACACAGGCTATCAAACCAACTGGGCCCATAGCGGTAATCACTAGAGCAAGGATAAAGCTAAAGTTCCTCCCTAAATTCTGGAGTAAAGTCCCCTCTTTGGGAAAAAAAGTAGATGAGGTCAAAGGTTCGATATATTCCATTGGGATAGGAGAATACCCTTGGTTTATGCAAGCTACTTTTAGCATATGGGAATCATATGAAGCTATGCATAATTACGCTTATGGAAATCCTCTTCACATGGAAGTGATCAAAAAAACGCGTGAGCTGGGCTGGTATGCTGAAGAGCTTTTTGCAAATTTTATCCCTTACAGAACTGAAGGAAGTTGGGGTAATTTAGATTACCAATTGGATAAATTACTCTAAAAAAGCGGGAATTAGAGGAGTAATAAACAAGAATAGTAAAATGGCACTAAATCAGAAATAGATCAATAAATGCTTCTGGTTTAAAAATAAGTCAAGCAATAAATGAGGCTAAATTCAATAATTGCTTGACCTAAATCTCTACTTTTCCTTCATGGTAGTAAATACTGACTGCTCACATAATGCTTATCAATGCGAAAGGGAAATACAAAGGACTTATTGTCAAGACAAATCGTAAGATCTGGATTGAGTTCATTCTTATGGTTTTACCCCCGGCACATCCTTTGGAGCATAATCTTGCCACCAAAATTCCGGCATTTTCTTCACTTCAGGATGCACTTCATCCAAGGTATTTCCTTCATATAATCTCCCGTTCATCATCACATGACTGATGTCTTTAGAGTTTTTAATGTTGTCCAATGGATTGCTATTTAGTATTACCAAATCCCCAAGTTTACCTACTTCCAGGGTTCCTAAATCTTGATCTAATCCTATTGCTTCAGCACCAAGAATGGTCGCAACTCTAAGTACATCATATTCAGACATGCCTCCAGATTGCACCGCCCAAAGCTCCCAGTGATAGCCTAAACCTTGTAATTGTCCATGGCTACCAATGCCCGCACGACCACCAGCTTCTACCAAGTCCTTTGCAAAGGTTGATTCCTCTACATGTACATATTCATCTTCCATAAACCAGCCATCGTTGCGTCTTCGGGTTCTAGAGTCCAAGTTCCAATGTGGCATAAAATGAATCAACTTAGGGTCGTCGTGAGGGCTTTCTGTAGCGTAGAAATAGTTTTCCGTCCAAGGTCCGCCATAAGCCACTAATAATGTTGGTGTGTAGACAGTCCTTGAAAAAGCTACCAAGTCAATCACGTCTTTGTACAATGGGAAAATCGGAAAGGAATGCTCATGACCTGGATAGCCATCAATTACTTGCGTAAGGTTATTCTTAAAATCAAGCCCCCCTTCAGTAGTAGGCATAATATTATGCTCCCGAGCCGCTTGAATAATCCATTGCCGCTGCTGACGATTTCCTGCGCCATACATTTTTACAGTTTTTGTATTGTAATAAGAACTGTAGCGTTTCATGACTTTTCGGGCATTTTCTAAGCTGCTGACATTCTCACTTGCAAAAATGCCTGGGCCAGTAGAGTAAATTCTTGGTCCAATAAGTTTGCCTGCATCCACTAGGTCACCATAAGTCAATACATCAGTCGTTGCTGTCTGGGGATCACGGGTAGTTGTTACACCAAAAGCCAAATTGGTCAGGTAAGGCCAGAACTCTCCTCTGTGCAAATTCACGGGATGACGGAAGTGCGAATGAGTATCTACAAATCCTGGAAGAATGGTTTTTCCAGTAGCATCAATAACCTTGACCTTATTTCCCACCTGAATGTCTTTCCCAATTTCCTTAATGCGATTGTTTTCAATTAGAATATCAGTGCCTTCTAGTACCTCATTATCCTTCATTGTCAGCAAACGAGCATTTTTAAGGAGTACAGTTCCCTGAGGGATATCTCGATCTGCCTTTACTTCGATTCTACGTTCGATTGGCTCGTATTCTTTTGATGTTTTATCTTCGTCTTTCTTCTCTTCAGCTTCTTTTTTAGTATCCGTATCTTTTTCTGTTTCCTTCTTCGCCTTTGCTTCAGCTTCCTTTTGTACTTCAAAAGCTTTGGCATCATCTAGTGAATATGCAACGTGAGCATTTCCAATAGCCCAGTGAACTGTCTTGCTGTCCCAACCCCATGCAGGGAATTGACCACCAATATCTGTCAACTGACGAGCTGGAAAAGCCGATTTTGTTGCGTCAGAAACTGAAATACTTGGCGCTTTTTCACTCACTTGAGGTACCGTTACCACAAATAAATCCGTTCCAATAGCTGCCAATGCCTGATCACCTTCTCTGGCCATTTTTATCCAATCCGCTCTTGGAGCATTGGAAGAACCAGGAGCTGATTTTCCTGTCACCTGCACGTGTTCTTTCTCGTCAGTCCCATCCCAGCGAATTGAAACTAATCCACTCCTACCTGATAAATAAATACGATCCGAGTTTTTGGTGAAGTGTGGATTTGATCTGCCATTGGTAAAAGAAATAAAGTTATTTTCAGAGCCATTGGCAGAGATCCAAATAAGATCACTTGTACCTCTAAATGCTGTTCTTTGGAGGGCATTTCTAAAATCTTCTGACTGACCTTTGATTAAAACGATTTTAGTCCCGTCGTTATTCCAGACTGGATTTTGGAAAACACCATCAGCTTTGTTAAGCTGAGTTAAGTCAGACCCGTTAGGTCTTATTTTATATAGTTTTCCACCTTCAGACTCCCAAGTGACAAAGGCAATCCATTGCCCATCAGGAGACCATGTTGGCTCTGCTTGGGTTTCATCCAAAGTCACAAGTTTCTTCGGTGTGCCATTTGGCAAATCCAATAGATACAACTCATTTAGAGCCGTAAATGCCAATTGCTTCCCATTTGGAGATGGGGCTATATCTCTGATTTGAGTAACAGTGAATTTTTCATCATCTGAAATTGGATAGTCGAAATCCAACTCTGGACCTAAAGGAATGCTACTTTTTACTCTGAAAGGAATTTCAATAGCCTTTTTACTAGCTACCTCTATTTGGTGAATTTTACCACCGTAAGAGATCACAATGCTTTTGTCATCAGGAGTCCAAGAAAATCCCGGAAGTACATCTCTTGATGCTCTGGATTCCTGATCGTCGTGCTGAATAGGATATGCCAACCAACTCTCATCCCCTGTAGCAAGATCTCTCAGAATTAATCCTGTTTCGGTTTCGTGTCGTGTGGCATAAACCAACCATTTCCCATCACTGCTAGGAGTTGGACGAAAAGCTGAACCATAGCGAGAAGACTGCTCAATCATCTCACCTGATTCTCGATCGTACTTAGAAATCTGGTATTGAGGCATGGGTGCATTGTAGGTCCAAGAACCACTACGTTCTGAAAACCAAACATATTGATCCTCATCACTAAATGCTCCTTCTAGCATTCTTAATGAATTTGGTTCTTTGACCAGCGCGACGCCTGAACCACCATCCACATGATAAAGCCATATTTTATGCGATCCATCACCACCTTGCCGGGATGCAATCATGTATTTTCCATCAGGAATCCATTCTGGTCCTTGGTATCTATTGTCGTTTCCTTTAGTGATTTGCTTTTTTTCTTTGTCATCTAAGTTCAGGGTCCAGACGTTTTCTCCGCCTGATTCATCTGAGATAAAAATAATTTTTTTACCGTCAGGACTATATCTAGGTTGCGCATCAAACTGCATTCCGGATGTAAGCTGGGTAGCGTGACCGCCTGTTATCGGAATACTGTAAATATCTCCTAAGAAGTCAAAAACAATGGATTTTCCATCAGGGCTGACATCGAGAGCGATCCAGGAACCTTCAGAAAGGTCAAAGTCAAAGGTTCTTCCTGATTCAAGCGGTAAGTCCTTTTTCTTCTCTGACTTCGCAGAATCATCTTGAGCAAATGTTGCAAAAGAGAAAGTCAAGGCTAGCATTGCTAGAATGAGCTTTTTCATAGTTGGGTGGTTGGTTGATTTAAAACATCCAATCTACTACGATAATGCTTTATGTAAAAGGAGTTTAGGATGAGAGGTAAGCGAAGTTTGCTTCGATTCTTCGAGTTATAAGTATGTGATGCTGAGCAGTTGAGACTGCAAACGAATACCAAATTTAGGTGGATTGAACGATTTAGTTACTAACTCACAGCTAGTGCCCATACAAGCATTAACGCTCAGTAGGATACTGACAAATCTCTATTAGGACTTTTCAATTACGCCTTCCTCTTTAGGCTGCTCAGCAATAGCTTTTAAATGTCCTATGTATTTCCCTCTTTTTTTCCATTTCAAATAAAGTCGAAAAGTAGTTGGGTGAATACCAAAGCTTTTCAAAATCCGATGAAAAAGCTTAGCTATCATTCTCCGAATAGGATTACTGCGGTTCACGAAAACTTGATGATTGTAATCACTTGAACTTTTCACTGCTGCTTTTTCTAATAAGCTTAGTTTAAATGCCAGATCATGTATTCTAGAGAAGAAATAATCGTGTTCGAAGCTTTTATTCTCTGTATAAAACCCTTTTCGTTCTGCACTATGAATAATGATAACTCCCGCACGCTGCGGAAAATGAAAAGCAATATCTTTTGTATGTGCACGGAAAAGCCATTCTTGTGAAGGAGTGACAAACAGTTCCTTCTCCATTTTCCAATCTCCAATTTTTTTTGGAACAGAATGATGCACAAACCAAGTAGATGCAATACTAAATATGTGCGCTGAAAATTTCCCCTTTGGATGAACCGCATACATTTCGGCAGCAAATGAATTATTATCTAGGTCTTGGGGAGTCGAAGGAGAAATTTTGATCCCAGGAACAATCATAAACTCAGCTTGGAATTGCATGATTTCCACCACACACCTACTTAAGTGATCTTTAAAGTAAAGGTCATCCTGATTCAGAAAAGCAATATATTCTCCTTTTGCTTTTCCGAGTGCTACATTGGTTGGTCTTGCTTGTTGACCACTATTTTGCTCCAAATTTGAAAAGGAAATCCGAGGATCATTAAAGCCTAGGACCACCTCTTCTGTATCGTCAGTACAGCAATCTCCAACCACGATCATTTCCCAATTTTGATAATCTGAATCCAGTACACTTTGCATTGCATAGCGAAGCACATGACTGGAATTATAGGTAGCTATTATGATGGATATTAGCGGACTTTTCAAGGAGAATTAGTTTAGGTTTTTTCCAGTAATCTGATTAGCTATGGTAACAGCCAGCAAAGGAATAATGGTGTATTTACCTGTATTGACTGTGTGATAATTACCAAAGGATCGCATACCCACCTCAAAACGCGTATGTAACTTACTTTCTGCAGAATCTACATCTTTATTGCCATGGGCATATATCACGCCACCTACAGGACTGATGTCTTTAGTTTCGAATTTAAGCTTGTTCAGCTTCGGGATCCGAAGTGCAATTTTAGCTAAGCTTTGTTCGAATACCTCCATTCGCTCCTCTTCAGAATACTGAGTATCCCACTCAGGAGCCCGGTAATCTTCAGACCAGCCTGTCCTTCCAACTGGATACCAAGACATAAAAAGACCTCTATCTCTGAAATTTACAGTATCCCCGAAAGGACCTTGTACAATGGTAAGAGATGGTAAATCATCAGGCTTTAAGGGGATGAAGATTTTATTGCCAAATTTATAGCGATGTGACCATTTCTGAGGGGGTTCTATACCCATAGTTTTGTCTATAGCAAGCAAACCATTCCAAGTAGCATTGATTACCTCAGAATAGCTCTCCGAATCCACCTTGGAATCACGAATAAAATGAACTTTTAGGCTATTTCCCTGATCAGAAACTGCCGTGACTTTAGTATTGAGAAATAGATTAACATTTGGGTGGGAAACAATCGCTTCTGTTAGCTTTTTTGAAATAATTCTTGGCTCTACCGCGTATTCGGTAGTCTGAAAAACCGCAGACATATATTCTGGATTCGCAATATCTCCAATTTGGGAGTTTGCCAGCTTTGATACTTCTAAAGACTCAAATAGATTGAGGTAGTCTTTTTTGAAATGTTTTCTAGCCTCGGCAAAATAATCACTGCAACGCTGATAATGTACAGATACTTCTTCTGGGCTCATCAATGAACCGGTATGAACACCATAGTAAAAAGGGGTGGAAATAATATCTTCAGGATTGATTTCAATCCACCTCTTCAGATAGGAAATAAAATGTAATGCCCCATTAATCATCTCCTTAGCTGTATGAAAATCTCGATCCATCGCATAAATCAGCCCTAGATGAATTTTTCCCTCTTGGACATAACTTGCTTTTTTTACTGGAGCACTATTTTCTTCATAAACATCAACTGTATAGCCACGATTTGCTAGCTCTAAGGCTGTGCAAACACCTAATCCCCCAGCACCAAGGATTGCAATTCTCTTATCTTTCAATTTATTAAGTCTTTTAAAAGTTAAAAATCATCATTCATTCAACCCAAAAATAGGCGAATTGAGCCCTAATCCCACTATAATCTATATAAACGGTCTCATTAGCAACATTAAAATTTAATAAGCAAGCGTTACCATTTATTCAAATATTGACCTATTCGCAGGATGAGTTCAAATACCTAGATTTTATTAGAGCTGTGACCTTGAAAAATTGTTTGTAGAAGATAATCTGTCACGTTCTTATTTTTTTATTTCCTATTTGAAATTGAAAGCCTTTTTAGGGTAAAGATTTTACCTATTACCACAATTCCCTTTCTACCTAAGAAATCCTATTTTTGCAGCCCATGCTCGAAAATTTTGATCCTTCTTCTTTTGATCTCCCGGTAGCGGAGATTATTCCTCAAGTTAAATCCCAGCTTTCTTCTGCTAACTCCCTGATCATCCAAGCCCCTCCGGGTGCCGGGAAAAGCACACTCCTACCCTTAACCTTACTTGATGAACCCTGGCTGGCTGGCAAAAAGATCATCATGCTGGAACCAAGAAGATTAGCGACAAAGACGATTGCTCAACGCATGGCATCTATGACAGACACCAAGTTGGGTCACCTAATAGGCTATAGAATTCGATTCGAATCGGCTATATCTGTCGACACAAGATTGGAAGTAATTACTGAGGGAATATTGACTCGTATGCTTCATTCAGACAATGCACTGGAAGATGTAGGTTTGGTGATTTTTGATGAATTTCATGAGAGAAACCTTCATTCTGAAGTCGCTCTAGCCCTTTGTCGGGAAGTGCAGCAAGTACTAAGGCCTGATCTTAGAATCCTTTTGATGTCTGCTACCATAGATGCGAAAGTGCTTTCTGGTTTGCTCGGATCAACCGTGATCGAAAGTAAGGGTCGGCAGTATCCTGTGGAAGTGAATTATATGAACGAGGTCGATCAATATTCGATTGGAGAAGATACCGCAAGGCAGATTATTCCATTGACCAAAGTTCATGAGGGGGATTTTTTGGTGTTTTTGCCTGGTCAAGGTGAAATCCGAAAGGCTCAGGATATTTTAAGAAAAGCACTTCCCAACGATCTGGTATTGCCACTTTATGGGCAACTGTCTCCAGGTGATCAGAACAGAGCGATCATGCCTCATCCTTCCGGAAAGCGAAAGATTGTACTTTCCACAGATATAGCGGAAACTTCTTTGACTATCGAGGGAGTAAAAGTGGTAGTAGATTCAGGCTTCGCCAAATCATCCAGATTTGACCCAAGATCTGGTTTATCTCGCTTGGTTTTACATAGAATCAGCAAGGATTCAGCCGATCAAAGATCAGGTCGTGCTGGTCGATTGACCGCGGGTCACAGCTACAGACTTTGGACACAAGCCATTCAAAATCAACTGAATGAGTTTAGAACGCTGGAATTGATGGTAGCAGATTTGACTGGTTTGGTGTTGGATATGAAAGCTTGGGGAAAGCAGGACATCCGTTCCATGACTTGGCTCACTCCCCCTCCGGCTGGTACATTAGCTTTGGCAGAAAAGACACTGGAATCCATAGAAGCGATAGTAGATGGGGAGCTCACCCCACACGGGAAGGAAGTTCATAAACTGCCAACTCATCCACGAATCGCGCACATGCTGATCAATGCAGAGGAGATTGATCAGCTTGGTTTGGCGACGGATATAGCAGCGATTTTGGATGAACGAGATCCACTGGGGCCAGATGTCGGTGTGGATTTGAATCTACGAATAGAAGCACTTCGAAGATTCCGTCAGCACAATGTCAGTATTCCTAGGATTAAGAAAATAGAAAAGATGGCAGCATCTTACCGCAAGATGTTTTCTATTCAGCCAGAAAATAGCCCTGTTGATCCTTGGCAAACTGGCCTGCTTCTAGCCTATGCCTATCCTGAGCGCATCGCTGCAGCTCGTCCAGGAAATAACGCCCAGTTCCAATTAGCAAATGGAAAGATCGCTCAGATCGGGCATAAGGATGATTTGGCTCATGAGTCTTGGCTTGCAGTAGCTCATGTGGATGCACGGGAAGGAATGGGCAAAATCTGGATGGCTGCTCCGATCAATCCCAAAGATTTGGCGCCTATGTTAAAGGCAAAAGAAGTCTTAAAATGGGATAGAAAAAAAGGTGGCTTACAGGCACATTCTGAAATTCGGATTGGATCAATTATCCTAGGCACGCGGCCATTGGCAAAGTATTCTGAAGGAGATGTGACCGAAGCAATCCTGGAAGCGATCCGCGAAGAAGGTGAGTATTTACTTGATTTCAATGAGGATGTAGAGCAATTGATTCTACGGATACAATCCTTGAAACAATGGTATCCTGATCAAAATTGGCCAGACTGGTCAGTTGCATCACTTTGTGAAAATCCAGAAAATTGGATAAAACCATACTTGGAAGGAATTCAGAAAAATGATGATTTCAAAAAGTTAAACTTGAGTCAAATATTGTTGCATTCTCTTGATTTTGACCAACAAAAGGAATTAGATAGGCTTGCACCAGCGAGTATTGAAGTACCATCTGGGAGTAAAGTAAAACTAGAATACCGAAAGGAAGAAATCCCTCTTTTGGCAGTTAGACTTCAAGAGCTTTTTGGTTTGTTAGAAACCCCGACTGTGAATAATGGAAAAGTAAATGTCTTGATTGAGATGCTTTCACCAGGATATAAACCTGTTCAGCTTACTCAGGATCTGAAAAGCTTTTGGCAAAATGGGTATTTTGAAGTGAAAAAGGAACTGAAACGACGGTATCCAAAGCATGAATGGCCTGAAGACCCAATATCTGCTGAAGCCGTAAGAGGTGTGAAAAGGAAGAATTAAACTTTAAGCAGCAACAGGATTAAAGTTATCTAAGTAATTCAGGAATTGAAGAAAAGCGGCTATTGTAAAAGGTGTCATTTCTTCAGAATTGATTTTTTCAAGAAAAGACTGTCTCAGGATAGGGTAATCTTCTGGATTGTAGAGTTTACTAAGCCCAGTAGATCGGAAAGCTGATTCCACCATATTGTAAGATTCAAATGGATCTTCCTTATGATCCAAAAATTCCTGCTCAAGGATAATAGGATCTATCATTTGATCTAGCCATTTGAAACCCGTTGTTAAAAAGAAATTTTCTACTGAATAAACTAATTCTCTCAACTGCTTTGGATTTGACACCCTAATTTTTCTTGGGTGAAAATTCCCCAAATTGTTCGGGGTTTGTATTAATGTGATGGATTGATCAGCGTATTCAATTGGTGTTGGAAGAAACTTTTTTACCAATTCTTCCACTTCATTTATACGAATTCCAAGGTGATATTCAACCCAAATTTCATCGGATCCTTCTACAAAATGGACGTAAATTATCTGTTTCCCATGGGGAAAAACCTTTTCAAAGAACAATTGCGATTGATTTAATTCAAATCCATTTTCCTTGAAGAATTCCGAGTGCAGACAAATAACATCCTTTTTCCTCATGACAACATTCCTTTTTTGTACTATAAAAACACAAAAATCGGGCGAATGTTGTTATTCCTCAGAAAATAATTCTCGAATTTCTGCTAAGATTGGTTCAACCTCCGATTTTTTCAACTGAAGACTTCCCTCATCTTCTGGGTTGTGTAAATAATGGTTCCAATGTTTTTCAGCCTTCCGAAGGGTGCGCGGAGTCATATCAAACTCCACCTCATCCAAATACATTTTGGCTAAAGCCTGAGCCTTAAAGTTGCCAAAAAGGAAAACCCTAAAAATATCCACAAAGCGCAAACTCAAATCGAATTCCTCCAAAATCTGAACGAAAGCTCCTTGATGAGCTCTATTTTTCTTATCGTTAATAGCTTCAAAAATCGCATCGAGCGACTCCTCATTGTATGGAGATTGCGAAAGCGCACGACAAGCTAAGTAAGAAATCTCCCAATTATCGCCTTTAACCAACTCAATAATCGCGTCTCTACCACTTTCATTAAGCTTTTTCCCAAGTTTATCTGCAAAATAAAAAGCTTCCTTTTCATTGGGATCGCTCATACGCTTGATCAAGCTTTGGATTTCCTCGTCCATGATTTTTCGGTTTATTTGTGCAAATATAATTGAAAAGCCTCCCCCGCTATGATTTCCGGCAATCCAAAGTTAATAAGTCTTGAAAAGTACCAGTCAATTCTGGAGCTCAGCAATAGACAGGGTTTAGATGGATCATATGAAAAGGCTAAACATCAATGGATAATATCGGATTCTGAGTCTTGGCTAGCTCGGGTTTCCCTTCCTTGGAATATGTCTCCAAATGAGGCTGGAATTCTTTCTGTAAAAGATGATTTCCATCTTGCTTTGGTATTGATCCGAGCAGGCATAGCGGTTACGGGCTATTTTCATAATGGTGAAATGCTGGATCATAAAGTTTTCCGAGCTTACATGGTTCGCCAAAAACAAGGAAAAAGTCAGATTAAATACCTCAAAACCAAAGGTAAATCCAGAGCTGGATCACGATTAAGGCTGGGAGAATCAGAACAGTTTTTTGAAGACATCAACCAGCGACTGCAGCAATACGAAGAGAATTATGCCATTACAACGTGGGGAATCAGCTGTGGAAAAACGCTTTGGCCCTACTTCTTTGGAAGTGAAACGCCAACTCCTTTCTCAAAGAATGCAGAGAACATGATTACTATACCCTTCCATGTTCAACATCCTGATTTTGAAACTTTACAAGCAATTCATAAGAAATTGAACGGGATTCATTTGACACTTTCTGAGAAAGGACAGGAGGTTTTTGACCAGACTGATAAACTTGATGTAGGCAAAACTGAGGATGATGATAATTGGTGAGTTGAAATACTTCAATTGATTTACGAAACTTGTAAGGCCTTGTTATGCATTTTATCTTTAGCATCAGAAATGATCATTCCTTAAATCCTTCTTTTATTTAATTACCATGACCAATAAACTAAATTGGCTATTCCTTTTATTAATTGTGATATCATTGGGAGCCAAAGCACAGAACACGCTGCATCCTACTTCTTCTGAATATGAATATCCCACTGATCCAAAAGTGGCCGAGAAACTTGAGCAATGGAGAGATCAGAAGTTTGGAATTTTGATCCATTGGGGAATCTATGCGGTACCAGGAATAGTAGAATCTTGGAGTATAGTAAATGAAGATTGGATCAATAGAAAAGATACTACCCAGAGCTATGAGGATTATAAAAAATGGTATTGGGACTTAAGTAAAAAGTTTGATCCCACTGGTTTTGATCCCTCGCAATGGGCTAATGCAGCTGAGAAAGCCGGTATGAAATACGTGGTTTTTACCACCAAGCATCACGATGGCTTCAATATGTTTGACACTCAGTTTACAGACTACAAAATTTCAAATGGGCCATTTAAAAACAACCCAAAAGCGGATGTAGCTAAGCATGTCTTTGATGCATTTAGGGAAAAAGATATGATGATTGGAGCTTATTTTTCTAAGCCTGATTGGCATTCACAATATTATTGGTGGGATTACAGAGCTACTCCGGATCGAAATGTAAATTATGACATCCGAAAGCATCCTTGGAGATGGAATCAGTACGTGCAGTTCACCCACAATCAACTTAATGAGATTACAACCAAATATGGTAAAATAGATATTCTTTGGCTTGACGGAGGCTGGGTAAGACCAAAATCCACCGTCAATGAAGAGGTGCTTAGTTGGGGGGCACCGATTCCGGATTTTGATCAGGAAATCAATATGCCGAAGGTTGCCGAAATGGTAAGAAATAACCAAGAAGGAATACTCATCGTGGATCGCACGGTACATGGACCATTCGAAAACTACAGAACTCCTGAGCAGGGAATACCTGCAACTATGTCATCAGATCCATGGGAAAGCTGCATTACGCTAGGCGGAGCTTGGGGCTATGTTCCAAATGATAAGTTTAAACCATCTCGCAAAGTCATTCATCTATTAATTGAAATCGTCGCCAAAGGCGGAAATTTATTACTTGGCGTTGGTCCAACAGCTGATGGTCTTTTCCTTCCTGCGCAAGTTGCTAGATTGGAGGAAATTGGAAAGTGGCTTGAAGTAAATGGTGCTGGAATCTACAATACTCGAGCAATCGAAACTTTTCAGGATGAAAAGGTTTACTTCACTCAAGGTAAAGCCAAAGAGATGTATGCTTTGCTGCCGTTGGAAGAGAATGAAGAACTAGAAGAAACTATCTCCTGGAGCTTTAACCCTCCTAAAAAGGGAAGTAAAATCACTATTCTTGGAGAGAGTAAATCTCTAAAATGGAGAACAGAAAATGGAAAAACTTTGGTTTCAATTCCTAAGAGCATTCTGCAAAAACATAAAAATTCTCCTGCCATTGTTCTGAATTACATTTCAGAATAAAGTAGATTTCACCATTCGATTACACACAAGTAGATGGAATTAACCACAGTAATAAAGCCTTTTGAAGAGCTCAGCAATCATGAGTTGTATGCTATTATCCGACTTCGTAATGAAGTGTTTGTTGTAGAGCAGAATTGTGTTTTTCAGGATGCGGATAATAAGGATCAATTGGCCGACCATGTGATGATCGTGGCAGATGATTTTTTAGTGGCCTACGCAAGAGTGCTACCTGCAGGTGCATCTTTTGATGAACCTTCCATAGGCAGGGTTGTAAGCGACATGAAAGCTCGAGGTACTGGCGCAGGAAGAAGGTTGATGAAAGACTCTCTTGCCTTTATTTCAGAAAAGTACGGTTCCTGCACTGTAAGGATTGGAGCGCAAACATATCTAAATGAATTCTATAAGTCTCTGGGATTTGAAAATGCAGGAGAAACATACTTAGAAGATGGCATTGAACACATTGAAATGACCACTCAGGTGTAAAAATTAATTTAACCACTAAAACAAGTTTTGGAGATGTGTAGGAAAAATTCTTTGATCAGTATTTTCTTAATTTTCATAGCAATTCAAATTTCCGTAGCTCAAGAGTCTTTTATCTACAAAGAATTGGATACCACTAAGCTAATTATGGAAGTGTATTACCCTGAGCAAATGGTGAATAAGGAAAATTATCCTGCCTTAGTATTTTTTTTTGGCGGTGGTTGGAATTCAGGCAGTAGGGCTCAATTTGAACATCAAGCTGATTACTTTTCCAAAAGAGGCATCGTTTGTTTTTTGGTTGACTATAGAACCCGAAACCAGCATCAAACTAGTCCATACGAATCTGTAAAAGACGCCAAATCCGCCATCAGGTTTTTGAGGGAAAATTCTGGTAAATTCCATATTGACCAAGATAAAATCATAGGATCTGGAGGTTCTGCGGGTGGGCATTTGGCTGCTGCCACTGCTTTGATAGACGGTTATAATGAGTCGACAGATGATTTATCGATTAGTCCCATTCCCAATGCGTTGGTTTTATTCAATCCTGTAATAGATAATGGTCCGGGAGGTTATGGATACGAGCGAATTGGGGACCAATTCAAAGAATTTTCGCCTCTTCATAACATTAAGGATGGAGCTCCTCCTACCCTGTTTTTACTTGGCACCAAAGACGCATTAATCCCAGTCGTCACAGGTGAATATTATAAAATGGTCATGGAAAAAGTTGGCAGTAGGTGTGATTTGATTTTGTATGATGATCAGCCGCATGGCTTCTTTAACTATGCCAATTTTGAAAATTATAAACAGACAGTTGAAGCTACGGATGAATTTCTTCAATCATTAGGCTACCTTCAAAAAGACCCTCAAATTATCATCAAGTAAGGGCAAATTTCTGCAACTTTAACAGTCGTGTTGCAAAGTATTTTTTAGGTATTTCAAATGAAAAAAAATTTGGAGTATCATCTATTTTCACTGTTCCAATATTAGAATTGTTTTACTGCTAGGCTTATAGTTGTATTTTTCAAAGATTAATATATTACTATTATTGTTTTTTATACTTATATTAATGCTGTTAATATCAAGAATAACAACCACTATTTTTAGTCACAGTGATTTAATCAGGATACTTTTTCCTAGTAGGAAGAAATACCATTCTTTATCATCACTTCAATTTTTAATTCAGTGTACCATGAAAAAAATCTTCAAAGTTCTCGGTTACCTAGTTTTAGGTGTTTTATTCATTTGTGTAGCATTATTTACTTACGTCTCTTTTGCATGGAATAAATCTTATGATGCCCCATTCCCGTCAGTATCGGTTAGCACTGACTCAACTGTACTAGCAAGAGGACAATATTTAATTTATGGACCTGCACATTGTGCCACATGCCATATTGCACCTGAAGATTACGATGCAATGAGCGCAGGAGAATTGGTGCCACTAGCAGGTGGAAATGAAATAGTAATTCCTCCGGGAATATTCAGGCCAAGAAATCTTACGCCAGATGTAGAAACTGGAATAGGATCATTGACAAATGAGGAAGTTGCGCGAGTGATGAGATTTGGTGTGGGGCATGATGGAAGAGTATTGTTTCCTTTCATGCCATTTGAGAATATGACTGAAGAAGATCTAAATGCTATCATTTCATTTCTAAGATCAAGACCTCCTGTATCCAAAAAAATAGAGGCCTCCGATTATACCTTCCTTGGTAAAGCTGTACTTGCATTTGGAATGATAAAGCCTACAACACCTGGAGCCACACCGAAGAAGGCTCTTAAACAAGAAGCCACCGCTGTATACGGCGAATATTTAGCCAATTCAGTAGCCAATTGTGCAGGTTGCCACTCACCAAGGGATTTAAAAAGTGGAGAATTTCTTGGTCCCAAATTTTCCGGAGGATTAGTTTTTGAAGAAAAGAATGCCTTTTTCACTACCCCAAATTTGACACCTGATCCAGAAACGGGATTATTAGCAACATGGAATGAAGAATCTTTCGTTACTCGCCTTAAATCTGGATTAGTACATGAGGGAACTCCAATGCCCTGGTCAAGCTTTGCAATGATGGATGAGGTAGATATGCGAGCAATTTATAGATATTTAAATTCACTACCCCCTACTAAAAATCTTATTGAAAAAACTGTGGTAATGAAAGAATAGTCCGAATCAGATAGAAATACCTAATACTTGAAAATTAATATGCGTTCTCTCAAACCAAAAAAGCCGGAATTACTTCCGGCTTTTGTATTGGTTAAGTTTATAATTAGGTGGTGGTGTTTGTCACATCACCAGGGTAATTCGCATTTAACATATTCATAGTCTCATGAGCCACCTTGATGTTATACTCGTAGGCAAGACTCTTGTAATTTACCAAGTCGACAATCGTACCAATAAAGCAAAGTCCAAGCGTCAAAATGTATAGTATTCCTAATCCAATTTGACCAAGAATAAATCTATGCAGTCCGGCAAAGCCAAAGAAGCCTAGAAGAGTTAAGATCAAAATCATCTGAGAGTCCTTTCTTCTAGCACGATAAACCTGTGCGAAAAGAGATGCTTGATCCTCGTCCATATTTTTCATCAAACCCTGGATGTAACCCAGTTCCATTCCTTCCAATTCAGGAAGATGTCTTAATACATTAGCCATAATTGTGTGTTGTTTTTAAGTTTTTAATAAGTTGCCAAATTCGAGAGATAATAACCGCATACGCTAGCAAAGCAAGTGGATGCATTTCCCAGGAAGCCTGAAACTCTCCTTTTGAAAGAAGACTCATAGAACGTCCCAGGCCGCATCCAGGACACCAATCAATTCCCAGTTGACTCAAAGGACAGAGGCTTAAATGACTCCCTCCATGAGGATCTAAGAGAATAATTGCTACTAAACTTCCGATCCAAAAGATCAACTCTAGCGGCAAGATTGATATCCATCGGGTGATTACCTTCATGTTTACTTGATGTACGAAAAAGATGCCATTGATTAAAAAGGCCTCCAAACACGTTTTTTAACAGTTTTAGCTAAAATAGGTGAATGCAAGCGTACATAAAAGTGTACGGTTATGAACGGTTAAATTCCGGTAGTTTAATTTCCAGCTTTTGACCGTATAGCGCTAGTTGATTTGATTCATTTTGTCGTGCTACCTGTGAGTATCCTTTATTCCCGCCATAATTTTTCCAGCCAGAAAATTTAAAAACCAAACCTAGCAACTCCCCATTCACAGGCACTGCGGATTCAATTCCGAGTGCTTTTGAAACTTCCTTACCTAAAAAAAAATTCAGAATAGGTACCACTTGACTTGATATAATAGGATCTGGAATAGTTGATTTATAATAAGCAATCAAGGCTTGAATCAATTGATTGCCAGCATCAGTAGCTTTTATATGCCTTTTTCGAATAAGTTTTTCAAGTGCAAATGCCTCTTTAGGATTTTCTGGCCAGTACTTTTCATTAATTCCCATCAATCGACCAACCCATTTCCAATACTGCATAATTACGGAAACTTCATCAGGGCTTACCTTAAACCCTATTTTTTTCCAGCCTCGAATGACTATAAGACTAAAAGAAAGGTTGGTTCCTATTAGATCTTCCTGATTTATAGGTTTACCAAAACCCTCCTTCCAATCTGTGCCATAGTTTGATATAAAATAACGGCTAAAAGCATGTATCAAACGGACCTTGGCGCAGGTCAGGAAGGCTTTCTTCTTTGTGAGAAATGCCCCTGGCTCGAAAATATCCAAGATGAAGCTGCCTGTCTCTCCTAATCTTCGGCCTATATCACTGAGAATTCGCTTAGATCTAACCAGTACTTCTGCCCCATCACCAAACGCATAAGCATATGGCAGCGAGTAAAATCCTAGCATGGCTAGGTATAAGTCACCTTTTTGATCAAAGAGTTTTTGACCTTTGATTAATATATCCTCGGGGATTTCATTTTGCCTTAGGTAAAAATTAAAAAAGCTCTGAAACTCCTGGGGATATGATTCATCAATTTTAGGGGGAATCTCCTTCCAAGAGTTTATTAGGGTAATTAATTCGGGATTCTTGATTAATAGGCTAACCAATTTATCTGCAGATGGGTCTTGTATTTTCCGCAATTGATCTAATTCGATATTCTGGTATAGTTTTAGTTTGCTCACAGCATTCTAACCTTGATTTTGTACTTTGGTTAAAAAATTTCAGTAAACATATGAAATCGAGCAAGTCGGAGGCGACACACAGAGGGATGATTATCCACCGTGCGAGATTCCATGTGACCATTAAAAAACAATTATAAACACATGAAATCGAGCATGTCGGAAGCGACAAACAGAGGGATGATTATCTCCCAGGCGAGATTCCATATGGCCTTTAAAAGACAAATTATAATCATATGAAAAAGAGTTTGTGCCTAGTGCTTATTTCTATTCTGTTTGGATCATTTTCAGGCTTCGCTCAAGTTGGCACTGACCTCTGGGTAATCAATACTAGCGGAAAGGGAGGTAACCTTAAATTATTGACTGAAACTGCCTATGCACTGACGGATCGCCCGGAATATGATAATCAGCCCAGTTTTATCAATGAGTATCAAATGGTCTTTTCTGCTGCTGATGAAAATGACAATTTTGATATTATAGTTTATAATTTCAACTTAAAGAAGTTTACCAATATGAGTAGAACTTCTGATAGGAATGAAAACTCACCTATGATTACAGACTGTGGAATGTACATTTCCGCAGTAGTATCTGAGCCTGATAAAAAACAAAGAATTTGGTTATATCCCCTGACTTTTGAACCCGCAGAATTACTTTACGATGACATAGAACCTGTCGGGTACTACGATTGGTATGATAATAAAGCAGCGATGTTTATCCTAGGTGATCCAAATAAGTTAATCTATGCCAAAGGAAGAAATGATTTATTAGAAATAGATTCAGCCATCTCTCGATCCATTCATAAGCGACCAAAAACCTCAGAAATCACCTATATGACTGAGCCTTCTGCAGCTGAAGCGGGAATTATTAAAAGTTATGATATTGAAAATGGAGAAAGAGAAGTATATCTTGGGGGGCTTGAAGGTTCTCAGGATTTCATCTGGTTGGATAAAAATCATCTCCTGATGGCTTCAGGAAATGAAATATTTATTAGAAAATATAACAATACAGAATGGGAATCAATTGGAAAAATCACTTCCGACACCCATGAAAAAATCACCCGAATGGCCTACAGTCAAGATTTAAATGTGCTCGTGGTAGCAATGAACAGAAAATAATTTTAATCTATGAACCCTATTAAATCGTCCTTATTAATGGCTGCGCTTCTGATTGGAACGCAGGGATTCTCTCAAGAAATAGAAGACAAAAAAGGCATTGTCGCCAAAAATGCTGAATTGGTGAAAGTACAAGACGGCTTTGAGTTCACGGAAGGCCCGGCTGTGAATCGATTTGGAGATGTTTTCTTCACGGATCAACCAAATAACAGAATCCATAAGTGGAATGCCTTGTCTAACGAAGTCAGTGTTTTCAAGGAAAATACAGGAAGATCAAATGGCATGTATTTTATGCTTGACGGCACCCTGGTTGCAGCTGCAGACAATAAAAACGAACTCTGGGCTATTGATACAGATGGCAATCACGAGGTTTGGATTTCAGCTTTCAAAGGAAAAAAACTCAATGGCCCAAATGATTTGTGGGTTAGACCAAAAGGTGGGATTTATTTTACTGATCCACTATATCCAAGACCTTACTGGGAACGAAGCAAAGAATCCGAACAGGAAGGGCAAAATGTGTACTTTTTATCAGCTGATAGGACAGAACTTTTCGCAGTTGCAGAAGATCTGGTTCAGCCAAATGGGATCGTCGGGACGCCAGACAGCAAATATCTTTATGTATCTGACATCGGAGCCAAGAAGACCTATAGGTATGAAGTGCGGGAAGATGGTTATTTGATCAACAAGGAGCTGTTTTGCGAAATGGGTTCCGATGGCATGACCATAGACGAGAGAGGAAATGTTTATCTCACTGGAAATGGTGTTACAGTATTTAATAGAAATGGTGAGCAGATCGCGCACATTCCAGTTCCTGCAGGCTGGACAGCGAATGTGGTATTTGGTTCCCTTGATAGAAAAACCCTATTTATCACCGCCTCCGATGCAGTTTATACTTTACAGATGAAAACCAGAGGAGTTTGGTAAAAAACAATTCTAGAAATAAACCCTAAAAGCAAAACCCGGAAGAAAATCAGTCTTCCGGGTTTTTTATGTTTTTATTGTCAGCTTCTACTTAGGGAGGCTGATAATAGAAAATGAGTTAGAAAATACCGATGTAGTGATTTCCTGGCTGATTCACCAAAGTAGCACCTTTGCTAGCAACACCAGTATTGCTATCAATAATGTAAATGTTGCCATTTTTACCTACTGGCGTGATCGCGATATACACATCTGCTCCATCTACCACAAAACCTTGGTATTGGTTGAACTCCAAATCAGCATCATAAGGAAGGTCTACAATAGAAGCCGTTCTGGCATTCAGATCCATCCATACTACGAATCCATTTTCTGCTCCATCATGAGAAATTAAAGCAAATGCTTTTCCGTTTTGAGCGTATTTCCATGCTTCAATAGTCACTCCTGACAATCCAAGTGCATTATTCAGACTGAAAACATATGAATCGTCATATTCATTGTTCTGATTGATTCTCAGGATATGGGAGCCATTTGGATCTCGCTCAGTAGCCTGATATATATTTCCATCGTCAGCTAGGTAGCTGTAGTGACTTCTGTAGCCGCTATTATCACCATGTCCTACAGCTGAAGTAATCACGGTCGGGTTGGCAAAAGAAGGGTAATCTACCACCACAGATTTGCTACCCAATCTCTCATAGTCACCTTCAGTTTCTCCAGTCTCCACATTGTACTTACGCATCCAAGTACCGATGATTAACTTATCTTTAGCAGCATTGAGTACCGATCCATCCAGTCTGAAAATTGTATGGCCAGCAGCTTCCTCCTCTTCGGTAAGAGGGATTTCATACTGCACATAGTTACTTATCAAAGACTCCTGTAAATCCAAAGCCAAGATCGTAGCCACACCTCTATAATATTCAAAAGGGGTGGTCGGATTAGGATCTTCTTCAGTCGGCGCATTGTTCGCTGCAATATTTGCCATGTTTAGCGCAATACCTGTCTTGTCCCCGTCAAATAATTTCAACCAGCGAGGCGAAGTGCCTGCGTACTGGGAAATATTCACTGACACATCGGACTGGACGAAATTGCCCCCCCCATTAACGGTATATCTGGAGAATTCCCCGCCGTTATCACCCGTATAAGCGATATTGAATAAAGTAGAGCCATCTTCTGAAGATTGAAGACGAGCGGTTCTGTTTGATTTCACTCCAAACCCCTCTGTATATACACTAATCTGATTTTCAGGGTCCTTAGCTTCCTCTTTTGTCACAGAATAAACCATCGTTCCTCCGTTGCCATCACCAGGATTAGTTCCCATCAAGGCTCCTGCTACTGTGATGAATCTGCCTTCGGTTTCTACTGGAGGAACGATAGGATCACCGCCATTGTCGCTACAGCCGATAAGCGTTAAAGAGCTCACTAGGACTCCAAGTGTCAAAAAGTATAAGAATTGCTTTTTCATAATTTACTTGTGATTGGTTAATTACAATAGGTTGATTTAAAATTTATTAATGGTGTAATTCAGTTTCAGGTAAAAGCCTCTACCTGGCTTTTGAACAGCAAAATTGTCGTAAGCTTGCTGGTCAAAAAGATTTCTCAAGTCTGCGCTAACCACCAGCTTTTCACTTGGGAAAACATAATTCAATCCTATGTCTTGGATGAATTGCCGAGGGGTCCGAAAATCTTCTATTTCCAACCAGGTGGTATAAAAGCGATCTACAAAGCCAAAACTGTAGTAGAAATTCAGAGCAGAACGTTTTTGGATTACATTCTTAAAACCGTACTGTACGGTAGAATTAATTGTGAAAAATGGTTCGTTCGGTAGCTGTCGATTGTAATAGGTGTATTCATTTCCATTTGGATCATATTGAATATTGAATACAGAATTGAACTTGGAGAAATTGAGCAAAACACTAAAATTGTCATTCCAGGTATAGTTGATTTCTCCTTCAAACCCGATAGACTTTGTTTTTCCCAAATTTTCAAATGGATCTGTCTGTACCGCATCATTCAATCTAGGATTGATTCTTCGTACGATTTTATCCTTTGTATCCCGTAAAAATCCTGAAGCATAAATGGTCAATTTACTTGTTGAATTTAGCTGGTAGGGTCCGGTGCGTAGTCCTAGATTAAGGTTGTTACTGACCTCAGGCCTGATCCCTATATTTTCAATGATATTTTCTCCTGGGCTACCGAAAATTTCATTTTCAGAAGGCATTCGCACAGCTTTTTCCGCTGAAAGTAGCATTGTCAGGCTGTTATTTAAAGCATAAGAAGTTGCCAATCCGTAGCCAGAAGTTGTGTTTTTACTTGATACCCTATCTTCAGACTTTACAGTTTCTCCATTTTGGGTTACCAAAACCGGATCCATTCGGTCGATTTCCTGTTGATAATATTTACCAAAAAGATTTGCTTTAAACTTTGACTCAAACAGTGTCGCTTCATAGGCAAAAGCGGATATATTTTTAGTCAAATCCCGTGTTCCAATAAACTCACGCTCTCGGGCAGGTCTCATCAAATCACGCTGAGTTCTATCTATGGTGTAATACATATGACTAAATACCATTCGATGCATTTCTGAAATGGAATAAGTCGCTCCGCCTCTGAAAGTGGCAATATTTCGGTTGATGTGATTGATAGTTGGAGCTCCTTGTTGGGCGCCGTTTGGCCTTAAGATTGGGCTACCATTTAGACCAATACTTTGCTCCCCAAACCAATTGTAATTCCATTTAACAGTATCATTCACGACCTGCTTACGGTCACTGATCATTCCATTGAAATTCAGCTCTAGTCCATTTGTAAGGAAGTCTGATTTGACATAATTGACACTAACAACTTTCGCTTGAGACTCTGTAAATCGACCCTTATACGGTATCGTCATGTAGGTGCCATGCTGGATTTCATTGTAATCGTCTGATACATTAAGTCCCAGATAGAATTGGTCAGCCCATTTAACGTTTGTGAAACCAACCTGAATATTAGCCCCAGCAGATTTATAGGCATCATTGAATCGCTTAGCTCGGACGTATTCATAGCGGCCGTTTGCTAGGATATTTCTCACGAATTTTCCCCAAACCTCATAGTCATTGTCTGAGAAATTGTAGAAACCCGAAGCTTTTACGGTGAATCCAGAATTAGAATTCCGATAAGACCCACTGACATTTGCTTGCTGTGTATTGAAGGATCCGTAGGACAAAGAGGCCGTCACATTATTCATTGCCCCTTTTTTCAGGATTACGTTGATTGCTCCACCTAGCGCATCATCAGCCAAATGAGCTGGAATCACCCCCTTGTAAACTTCAATTCGATCAATCAATGCTGGAGGAATACTGTTCAAACTAAAGGATGCGCCATAAGTGGAAATAGGAACTCCGTCGATGAAAATGCGGACTGAATTGCCAGACATACCATTCAGATTATAGGAAACCTGAGATCCTAAACCACCATTTTGACGAACTCTCACTCCTACTGATCTATTTAATAGATCATTGGTTTGCAGGGATTGTAATGAAGCTCTTTTTGTCTCTATTACATTTACAGCAAATCCGGTTTTTTCAACCTCATTTTTTATTGATTCACCCGTCACTTCTACCTCATCCAGCACCTTTTCACCTGCTCTTTTTACGACAGTTTCCAGCTGAATTCTAGGTTTGTCAATTTGGATATTGAAGTTAAGTCCTTGGATCTCAATGCTACTTACTTGCACCTGATGAGCCCCAAATGGAACATCTGCTAGTTCATATCTACCCCTTTCATCGGTTAATGCTTGTTTTTTCAATTCTTGAATAAATACGGCAGCATAGGCTACCGGCTCTCCATCTTCAAAAGTCAAAAAACCCGTTAATTTCCCCGTTTGAGCGGAGCTCACAAGAGAAATGAAGAGACCTATAATAAATACGAGAAAAGTAAAACTTGCTTTCATACGCCGCCTATAGTTGAATATAGCAGCAAATCTAAAGCTTAATTATAATTAATCTAAATAAGGATAAAAAATATTGGAAATTAGTTGAGCGAAATTCTCTCAGAAGAATCTAACAGTCTATGAACCAATACTTACTAGTGAAATTGGAATTTTCAGTTTATTAAAATCAGAAAACCAAAAAGAGATAATCTTATGTTTTCAATAAGACAATCAGGATAAAATCTCTTAAAAAGCCTCTCCGATAAAAATATAGAACCCAGATCCCTCCTGAGTCAGCGCATAGTCAAGACGCGTATAAATATCCTTTTTAGGAAAAAGTAAAAAGCGAAGACCAGCCCCTGCTGACCAAACAATTTTATCTAAGTTGAGATTAGAAAAATCAGGAAAAACTGTGGCTACACCGGCAAATGCAACTGCACCTATTCGCTCGGAAAACCCTAAGGGAAGAGGCAAAAAACGCATTTCTATCTGAGATGCTAGCTGATTGTTATCACGAAAACGACCAGAATAATAACCACGCATCATGCTATCCCCTCCCATCAAGGCTAATTGATTAAATGGAATATCTCCAGTATTGAACTGTCCCAAAAGCTGTGCTGCAAACACATTTTGTTGTCCTACGGGACGATAGATCCTAGTATCTGAGATCACTGAATTGAATTCAAAACTACTAATTCCTTCAAAGTATTTCAGGTATCCAAGCTCAGAAAAAAACCCATGACGTACATTCAGCACATTGTGCCTATTGTCGTACACAATTCCCGCACCTATCCCAAAATTGGTGGATCCTTCACTTCCTACAGGTAATTCAAAATCAGGAGCTTCTGAAGATGATTCAAAGTTTACTCCTCCCAATCGTTGAAAATCTAGTTCTAAACCAACAAAGAGATTATTCTTTACTTTTCTAAGCACGCGCTCTTTGATCAAAACTTGATTTGCATCTACCAAGGCCAAGTAATCCGGCGAACTGTCCATTCCTATTCCATAGTATTTTAAAGGAAAGCTTTGAAACCGCAATCTTCCCAAGAAAAACCACTTACTCTGGTCTGAATATAAGGCATGATCAAACCAAAGTCCATATTGATTTTCAAGCGTGAAAAAAGTAAATCCACTTACCTCACTTAATCTATTGGTGGTGTCCCGACTCGCATAATAAACATATAACGAGGAAAGACCAATCTCCCAACTAGTCTCAGGTGAATAAGCCAAAGTTGGATAGATTAGAAATTGTGGCCTGCTAATGTCTGACGTATCATTAATCAAACTATTAATATAACGCTTCACAAAACCTTGTGATTTACAGTCCTGACTAAACCAGATCTGAATCAGCAGTAGCAATAAAAATTTGTAGTGTAGTGATTTAATGGTTTCCGGATGGTTACAAAATGGATGTTTTCAAAAACTAGAATCGGCAAGATCACTCTTCCTGTGTTGAATAGCAGAGCTCGATTTATTAACAATTAGTACCGTCCACATCACAGGCTTCTCCATCTCCTTCAGCCATATTTAGTACAGGATTAGTCTTGGCAAACTCATTCCAGGCTTTTTCAAGTGTCTGGTCAAAGACCTCATCCGGCTGTGCACCTGAGATCCCAAACTTTCTGTCCAGTACGAAGAATGGAACTCCCTTTACTCCCAATTGACGGGATTCATAAATATCCTGATCAACTTCCCTCTCGAATTTATCAGACGACAACACATCCTGAATTGCTGCAGATTCGAATCCAATTTCTTGTCCTAAACCAAGCAAAACTGCATCATCATCGATATTTAGCGAATCAGTGAAATAGGCTTTTAGCAGACTTTCTTTCATCACATCACCTTTACCAGCAGTTTTAGCTAGATGCAACACTCGGTGAGCTTTCTTGGTATTTGCGACTACTGTCTTATCCAAGTGATACTCCAAACCCTCCTGAGCAGCCATATTGGATACATTAGCTGTAATCTCTTTTGTTTGCTCAAGTGACCAACCTTTCGCTTCTGATAGATATTCAAGCGAACTCTTATTTGGTTGAGTTACCTGATCTGGATTGAGTAGAAAGCTCTTCCATTCGATTTCGATTTTATCTTTCTGAGGAAATTTTGCAATCGCCTTCTCTATTTTTCTTTTGCCTATGTAGCAAAAAGGACATGCTACATCTGACCATATTTCTATTTTCATAGCTAAATTCTTTAATTAACTTATGATGAAATAGAAATTAAGCCAAAAGAGTTCATCCGATTTGAAAACCAAAGAATGCCCGTCCTGCGCTATGGAGATAGATTCCAAAGCCAAAATTTGCCCTATCTGTAAATTCGAATTCCCTCAGCGCTCCCCTTGGATCGCCTGGTTGGCAATCATCTTATTGATTGTTTGGATTGTTAGCTACATACTTTAATCATCACTTCTATGAATAAGCGGAAATTCCTAAAATCATTGGCCTTTCTTGGAATTGGCTCTGGGACAATTTTTTCGACAGAAAAAGCACTGGCAAAATCAATTTCAGATCTTGATCCTAATGCTGCTGATTTTTGGGATCAAATCCGCGCAGCTTATAAGCTGAAACCTGATTACATCAATCTGGAAAATGGCTATTACTGCTTTTTGCCTGAAGAGACATTGGAAAATTATATTAAGCATCTGAGAGAAGTCAATTACCAAGCTTCCAATTATATGCGGACGGTGCAGTGGGACAATAAGGCCAAAAGTGCTGCAATGGTTGCGGATCTTGTTGGAGCTTCTCCGGAAGAAGTCGTACTGACTAGGAATACAACTGAGTCTATTGATTTGATCATTTCAGGCTATCCTTGGAAAGATGGTGACGAGGCCATCGTTTCCAACCAGGATTATGAGAGTTTGCTCAATATGTTTGAATTGGCTGAAAGACGATATGGAATAAAAGTCAAGAGAATTGATATCCCGATGCATCCGGATAATGATGAAGAAATCGTGGATGTTTATGAAAAAGCCATCACTTCAAAAACAAAGCTGATGATGGTTCCGCACATCGTGAATATCACCGGACATATACTTCCTGTGCGCAAAATAGCTGATATGGCCCATGGACATGGTGTAGAGATCATGCTGGACGGAGCTCATGCTGTAGGCCATTTTGATTTCAATATCTCAGAGTTGGATTGTGACTATTATGGTTCCAGCCTACACAAGTGGCTCAGTGTACCTTTGGGCTGCGGAATGCTTTATGTCAAAAAAGGCAAAAGTGCGCAAATACGTCCTCTTCTTGCTCCTTATGTATTGGATCAAAAGACCCTTTTAAATCTTAATCATACAGGTACTCACGCCGTTTCCACAGATCTTTCGGTCATAGATGCGATCAACTTTTATAATAAAATAGGAAGCAAAAGAAAGGATGAACGCCTGAGATATATTCAGCGCTATTGGTCTGATCAGGTCCGTGGACTTCCCGGAATTAATGTAAATACTCCCAAAGACCCTCATCGCTCCTGTGCAATTGCCAATGTGGGTTTGGATGCTATGAGCCCTGCAGACATGGCCAAAACCTTAATCGAAAAGTATCAAATCTATACTGTGGCAATTAATGGATCGGGAGGTGTGAAAGGCTGTAGAATTTCCCCAAATATCTATACTTCAGAAAAAGAGCTAGACAAATTCGTATTTGCTTTGAAAGAAATGTCTGGGAATGCCTAGTTTCATTTAGCTTTGTACAATTGCCTTTTTGATAATTATTACCCAAATATTATTCTGAGAATGCTTATTTAGCCAATATAGACCTTGCTTTTTTCTGAATTCTGTAATAATTGGGCTTTTACACTAAATAATTCCTAAAATCTCTTGCATTTTCCTTGCTAAGGAATGAATTTTGCCTCCCTATTACGCATGATACAAGTAAATCACATAGCACCATCTTTCTTTCAAGCTACTTCTATAGCGCTGAAAGCTGATGCTATTGCTTTTTTCACTCCTATAAGGACGTGTAGATTTTTCTATAGGGTTTAACCCTTTGATAAATTTTTGTATTCCTACGTGGAGTACGTACCCGCCCTTTTACACTTTGATTTATTTACCAATTTTCCGACTCACGGAATTAACACATGCCATCCCTAATGGATAACATTTCATTTCAAATTATTGTAGCCAATCCTACCCACAAGGTATACTCCACTCAAATTACTGACGAGATGGAGAACTCCGCAAAAGCTCGAGGCACTGGTATAGCCAAGCGTAGTCCTTCTTATGTGGAAACCAAAATGGATGAAGGCAAAGCTGTAATCGCATTGACCTCAGATGGTAAATGGGCAGGTTTCTGCTACATCGAAGCTTGGGGACACGGTAAATATGTAGCTAACTCCGGTTTGATCGTTTCTCCTGAATACAGAAAATACGGTTTGGCAAGGAAAATTAAGAATGAGGTATTCAAACTTAGCCGTTTGAAATACCCCGATTCCAATATTTTCGGATTGACGACAGGTGCAGCGGTGATGAAAATCAACTCTGAGTTGGGTTATATCCCTGTATCCTACTCAGATCTTACTGACGACAATGAATTCTGGAAAGGTTGTCAAAGCTGTGTCAATTACGAGATTTTGATGAGTAAAAACAGGCAAAATTGCCTTTGTACAGCGATGCTTTACGATCCCAACTCTAAAAGAAACCATACTCAGGAATTAGCACTTCGAGAGGATTTCAAAAAGGATCTTAAATTATTTGATCGTTGGGTAAGATTAAAGAAATATGTGTTGCTTAAATTGAACAAATCCAAGGACAGCATTTCAAGCATCTTTTTATAAATCAATTCTTCCTTTTGGAAGCAAAAATCATATTAAAATGAAGAAAATAGTATTAGCATATAGTGGAGGCTTAGATACCACATTTTGTGCCTTGCATCTTTCCAAAGAACTGGGCTATGAGGTCCATGCAGTTTTAGTAAATACAGGTGGGTTTTCCGAAGAAGAGTTGAAAGATGTAGAAGAAAGGGCAAAAACTTTAGGTGTAGCCTCTTTCAAAATTCTCCATGTGATGGATACCTATTATAATGAGGTAATTAAATATTTGGTTTTTGGCAATGTGCTAAAAAACCAAACATACCCACTTTCTGTATCTGCTGAGCGTATTCTTCAAGCAAAATCTTTGGCAGAATATGCCAAATCAATTGATGCAAAAGCTGTAGCTCACGGTTCTACAGGAGCTGGAAATGATCAGGTTCGATTTGACATGATTTTCCAAACCATCGTTCCGGACATAGAGATCATCACCCCTATCCGCGATCTTAAATTGAGTCGTGCAGAGGAAATTGACTATTTGAAAAAGCATGGGGTATCGATGAACTTCGAGAAAGCCGCCTATTCTATCAATAAAGGAATTTGGGGTACTTCTGTAGGAGGAAAAGAAACGTTGACTTCTTCTGATTACCTACCAGATAGCGCTTGGCCTACCAAGGCAACTGCTATCGAGCCTTTGGAAGTTATTTTGTCTTTTAGACAAGGCGAATTGAAAGGCGTAGATGGAAAGAAATATGAGGATTCTGTAGAAGCTATTCAGGCTCTACAAGCTTTAGCTGGACCTTATGGAATTGGTCGCGACATCCATGTTGGCGATACTATTATAGGCATCAAAGGTCGTGTTGGGTTCGAAGCTGCAGCTCCATTAATCATTATAAAAGGACATCAGTTGTTAGAAAAGCATACCCTCACCAAATGGCAACTTTTCTGGAAAAATCAATTAGCTGAATTCTATGGCAATCACCTGCATGAGGGACATTACCTAGATCCAGTGATGAGAAACTTGGAAGAATTTATGGCAAGTACTCAAACATACGTTAGTGGGGATGTCAAAGTATTGCTTCAGCCATATCGCTTTACCTTACTGGGAATTACTTCTGAGCATGACTTGATGTCAAACAAGTTTGGTAGCTACGGAGAAATGAACAAGGGCTATACAGCGGATGATGTAAAAGGCTTTACCCGTATTTTGGGTAACCAGACCTCAATCTTCCATAAGGTAAACTCAGACAATGACTAAAATCAAAACAGCGATCATAGGCGCAGCTGGATATACCGGAGGAGAATTACTTCGTCTCCTGGTTCATCACCCTGCTTGCGACCTAATGTACGTACATAGCAATAGCCAGAAAGGGAAAAAAGTATCTGAGGTTCATCCTGATCTGATTGGGGATTGCGACTTGGTTTTCACTGACGAAGTGCAAACCGAAGGAATCGAGGCTGTATTCTTGGGTTTGCCTCATGGTGAGACTAAGGGATTTTTAGAGCAACATAATTTTTCTCCAGAAACAGTTCTAATCGATTTGTCAACTGACTTCCGTGACGAATCCAACGGCTTCACTTATGGGCTACCAGAAGTGAATGCTAGTAAAATCAAGTCTGCTAAAAAGATTGCCAATCCAGGTTGCTTTGCCACAGGGATCCAATTGGCATTACTTCCAGCCATCGCAAAAGGCTGGGTAAAAAACACGGTTCAAATCTCAGGAGTAACGGGAAGTACGGGGGCAGGCAAGAAATTGGCTGAGACCTCTCACTTCAGTTACAGATCATCCAATATGTCTGTTTATAAGCTATTTACTCATCAGCATCTCAAGGAGATTAACCAGACTTTCACCCAACTAAATTCAAGCTTTTCTTCCGAAATTCTATTCGTCCCTTATCGTGGAAATTTCCCTAGAGGCATTTGGATAACTGCCTATTTCCCATTCGAAGGAACTCAGGCAGAAGCTGTCGCAGCTTACAAGGATTTCTATAAAGGCGCTGCATTCACCCATGTTTCAGATTTAGATATCGATATGAAACAAGCAGTGAATACGAATAAAGCGATTGTTCATGTGCAAAAAGAAGCTGGACAGTTGGTGATTTATTCAGCGATTGACAACCTGCTCAAAGGTGCTTCCGGACAGGCCGTTCAGAATTACAATTTAGCATTTGGACTTGAAGAAAGGATGGGCTTAAATCTGAAAAGTATAGCGTTCTAGGATATTAGACGCTAGACATGTCTAGACAAAAGACACTAGAATCAAGATTCAAGATCGTTTGGTGATCACTTTGAAATTCGAAATTCATCATTCGACATTCATTATTCTTCAACTTTAGAGCTTGACTTATGAAGTTCATCTTGGCCTCGTAAATCCAAATTCGTCAATCGTAAATAAAAATGAAATTATTCGATGTTTATCCGCTGATCCCAGTCACCATCGCCAAAGCTGATGGAGCTAAGCTTTGGGACGAAAACGGGCAAGAATATATAGACCTATACGGCGGCCATGCCGTCATTTCTATCGGTCACACGCATCCTCACTATGTGAAGCGGATCAAAGATCAATTGGATCAGATCGCTTTTTATTCCAATTCTGTTCAGATTCCAATCCAAAAGGAATATGCAGAGAAGCTAGGTGAGCTCTCAGGCTATCCTGATTATGAACTTTTCCTGTGTAACTCAGGAGCTGAAGCTAATGAGAATGCTATCAAGTTGGCTTCTTTCGCAACTGGAAAATCAGGTTTTATAGCTTTTTCAGGCAGTTTTCATGGAAGAACCTCAGGAGCTGTCGCGCTAACTGACAATCCGAAAATCGTTGCCCCATGCAATGCCCGTGAGGACTTCCATATTCTTCCTTGGGAAGATTTGAATGCTGTTGAAGTAGCATTGAAAACCAATGAGATCGCAGGAATTATAATTGAGGGAATTCAAGGTGTAAATGGAATTCAGGTTCCAAGTACAGATTTTCTCCTTGGTTTATCTTCTTTGGCTAGGCAATACGGAGCCAAATTGATTTTAGACGAAGTCCAATCAGGTTTTGGCAGAACAGGTAAATTCTTTGCCCACCAACATGCACATGGATTTAAACCAGATATCATCAGCATGGCAAAAGGCATGGGAAATGGCTTTCCGATTGGCGGAATCTTGATTTCTCCTGAATTCAAAGCCACTTACGGTTTGCTGGGAACTACTTTCGGGGGCAACCATTTGGCTTGCGCAGCTGGATTGGCAGTTGTAGAAGTGATTAAAAAGGAAAATCTTATGGAAAAAGCTTCCATTTTGGGAGAAAGATTACTTCAGGAACTGAAAAATATACCTGGAATTACTGAGGTTCGAGGACAAGGTTTAATGATAGGCATTGACTTAGATCGCGAAGCAGGGCCAGTTCGTACTGAATTGGTAAAAAAATACCACTTATTCACAGGAAGCGCAGCAGGAAAGAATACTATAAGACTCCTGCCACCTTTAAATATCGAGTGGAATCAATTAAATTCGTTTTTAACCGCATTGAAAGAAATTTTAGCTTAAACCTATCCACCAACCTAATGGCAACAGACAAATCGCCACTTATCCACTTTACACAATTTGAAAACATCGATCTGGGAAATCAACTGATCGAAAGTGCGCTTACTTATAAGTCAAATCCCCTTCTAGATAATATTAAAGGTCAAGGAAAAAGAATTGGCTGTATATTCTTGAATCCATCCTTGAGAACTAGAGTTTCGACTCAACTCGCAGCGCTGAATCTAGGAATGGAGCCAATTGTGCTAAATATGGATAAGGAAGGTTGGGCGTTGGAGCTTCATGATGGTGCTGTGATGAACCGAGGAACAGTTGAGCATATCAAAGATGCTGCCGCAGTTTTGGGTTCGTATTTTGATATTTTGGCGATTCGGGCATTTCCCTCATTGACAAATAAGGAGGAAGATATGAGTGATTTTACATTTTCTCAATTTGTAAAGTATTCAGGAGTTCCCGTGGTAAGCTTGGAATCTGCCACTCGCCATCCATTGCAAAGCTTGGCTGATCAGATCACTATTCGTGAAAATTGGTCAGGTAAAAAGAAACCAAAAGTGGTATTGACTTGGGGTCCACATATCAAAGCTATTCCCCATGCGGTAGCCAATTCCTTTGCGGAATGGACCCTTGGAATGGATCATGATTTGACCATTACTCATCCCACAGGATATGAGTTGGATGAGAAATTCACTAAAGGCGCTACCATAGAATATGATCAAGGTAAAGCACTTGAAGACGCTGATTTTGTATATGTTAAGAACTGGTCATCTTTCAATGATTACGGAAAGATTCTTTCTACTGATGACTCCTGGATGCTTACGGAAAATCATTTTGCAAATGCGAAAAATGCAAAGGTCATGCATTGCTTGCCAGTTCGTAGGAACCTTGAATTATCAGATGAAATTTTAGATGGATCTCGATCTTTGGTTCAGCAACAAGCAAAAAATAGAATATTCGCGGCTCAGGCAGTAATTAGCCATTTGTTAGGTAATAATTAAAGACTTACGCCCAATGAAAATAAATATTATTAAAATCGGAGGTAACGTCATCGACTTTCCTGAAAAGCTAGATGAATTTTTGGCTCTATTCGCGAAATTCCCTGGACATAAAATCCTGGTTCATGGTGGTGGAGTCATGGCTTCTCGATTCGGAGAATCATTAGGCGTTATGCCAGAAATGGTGGATGGGAGAAGGATTACTGATCAGGAAACCTTGGATGTTGTGACGATGGTATATGCTGGATTGATCAATAAAAATCTAGTGGCTAAACTTCAGGCGCTGAAAGTAAATGCGATTGGAATGACTGGAGCAGACGGAAATATCATTCGCTCTATCAAGCGGCCAGTTAAAGGAATTGATTACGGATTTGTTGGTGATATTCAAGAAGTTAACACTAAGTTAATTGATCATTTACTTTCCGGTGATTTACTTCCAGTTGTGAATGCGATCACTCACGATGCAAAAGGCCAGTTACTCAACACAAACGCGGACAGTATTGCATCTGCGCTAGCTACAAGCCTAGCCAAAGAGCATCAGGTAAATTTGTACTTCTGTTTTAACAAAAGCGGTGTTTTGATTGATGAGAAAAATGAAAATTCCATCATTCCATTGATTAATGAGGATATCTATGAAGAGCTCCGTAAGGAAAATGTCATTCATTCCGGCATGATCCCTAAATTGGATAATGCATTCGAGGCATTGGAAAAAGGGGTAAATCATGTTTGGATTGGAAAAGCAGAAAACCTTCATTTGGCAGCAAAGGGAAAACTATCGGGAACTACCATTGAGAGAAGTCGCTACGACTTGTACTAAATCAAAAATTTGAAATCAACAATGGGTTTATATGACGATGCGGTACAGCTTTTAAAACAACTAATAGAAATACCATCCTATTCTAGGGAAGAAAGTTCTACTGCTGAGGTTTTAGAAGAATTTTTCACTGCTAGAGATATTGAAGTTCATAAATCAGGATATAATATTTGGGCTTTCACTGCCCTTTTTGATAAAAGCAAGCCTACTATCTGGCTGAATTCCCATCACGACACGGTCAAGCCAAATGCTGGCTATACCAAAGATCCTTTTCATGCAATTACCCAAGACGGAAAGCTTTTTGGACTTGGAAGCAATGATGCTGGAGGACCCTTAGTATGTCTGATGGCTGCTTTTACGCATTTTTATGAGAAAAATCTACCCTTCAATCTAATCATGATTGCATCGGCTGAAGAAGAAATTTCAGGCAAAAACGGGATTGCGTCGGTTATTGATCAACTTCCAGCATGTGAGCTGGCAATAGTAGGTGAACCTACCCTAATGGAAATGGCAGTGGCAGAAAAAGGCCTGATGGTCATCGACGCGAAGGTCTATGGTAAAGCTGGACATGCTGCCCGTGAAGAAGGCGTCAACTCGATTTATCTTGCGTTAGACGATTTACAGAAAATCAAAGATTTTGAATTCCAAAAAGTCTCACAATTCCTCGGTAAAACAAAAGTCTCTGCAACCGTAATTCATGCTGGGGAGCAGCATAACGTAGTGCCAGATCTTTGTGAATTTGTATTGGACGTACGAGTCACAGATGCTTATTCCCTGGAAGAAGCACTTGAAGAATTGAAATCCACCTTAAGCGCAGAGCTTATTCCTCGCTCCTTACGACTTCAATCTTCCCATGTACCGGAAGGCCATTTGATACTTAAAGTTGGAGAGCAACTTGGATTAAAAACCTACGGGAGTCCTACCCTATCAGATCAGGCATTGATCCCCTACCCCTCTGTGAAAATTGGCCCTGGAGACTCAGCTAGGTCACATTCTGCAGATGAATACATTTATTTGAACGAAATTCAGAAAGGTATCGAAGGCTACATCAAGATTCTTGATACTTATGCTGAGATGCTAACTCAAACTAATTAGAAATGAAACTTTGGCAAAAAGAAATAGGAAGTAAAAAGGAAGTTGAATCTTTTACTATTGGACGAGATCCAGAGTTTGATATCATATTAGCTCCGTTCGATGTGCTTGGCTCTATGGCTCATGCTCAAATGCTTTCTTCTATCGGTCTTTTGACTACCGAAGAGAATGAAATATTACAAGTTGGCTTAAAGGATATTTATTTTGAAATTGAGAAAGGCCAATTTGAAATTGCTCCTGGCGTAGAAGATGTACACTCTCAAGTAGAATTTTTACTTACAGAGCGATTCGGTGATGTAGGTAAGAAACTTCACAGCGGCAGAAGTAGGAATGATCAGGTTTTGGTTGATCTAAAATTATACTATAGAGCAGCAATTCACGGATTGGTAGAAGAAAGTATCGAGTTGTTTGACCTGCTGATCAAGTTAGCAGAAAAGCACAAAGATGACCTGATGCCAGGTTATACCCATACGCAACTTGCCATGCCGTCTTCTTTTGGACTTTGGTTCAGTTCCTTTGCAGAAAGTTTATCCGAAGATCTAGGCTTACTCAAGGCAGCTTTCGATTTGTCCAATAAAAACCCATTAGGTTCTGCGGCTGGATACGGCTCCAGTTTTCCGCTAGACAGAACCATGACTACGCATCTTTTAGGTTTTGCAGATCTTCATCATAATGTTCTCAATGCTCAAAATAGTCGTGGTAAAACTGAGCGTACCCTGTCTTTCGCCATGGCTGGAATGGCTGGAACGCTAAACCGATTGGCTGCTGATGTATGTATTTTTATGAACCAACATTTTGCATTTATAAAGTTTCCTGATGACTTAACAACTGGAAGCAGCATTATGCCACATAAGAAGAATCCTGATGTTTTTGAGCTGATCAGAGCAAAAACGAATCAGATTCAGGCAGTACCAAATGCTGTTTCTATGATTTTGACGAATACCACCACGGGATACCACAGAGATTTACAATTGCTGAAAGAGGAGATTTTTCCGGCAATAGAAAGCTTGAATTCCTGTTTGAGTATGACCACATTTATGCTCAAATCCATTAAAGTAAAAGAGGATATTCTTTCGGACCCTTTCTATAAGCATCTATTTTCTGTGGAGGTAGTTAACGATTTGGTGCTAAAAGGAATGCCATTCAGAGATGCGTATAAGCAAGTAGGAATGGACATAGAGTCTGATAATTTTGCACCAGATCAAACTACTTTAAATCATACTCATGAGGGTAGTATTGGCAACCTAAATCTCGACGCTATCCAGGACAAAATGCAATCGGCTATCAAACTATTTAATTTTTTTGCCGTTGAGCAAGCCATAAAAGATCTTTTAAAATAAGTAATTTGATAGGTTTTGTGTCATTAATTAGAATGAGTCAACACAATAATTTATTTTTATGAGAAATGGAGAATAAAATTCTCAAATACACATTGCAATAAACCCTTAGAATGAATAGTCTTTTCGGAAGTAATTTAAAGTATGATTTAAAAGCCAGTTTGGTGGTTTTTTTAGTGGCATTGCCACTATGTTTAGGAATAGCGGTTGCTAGTGGAGCTCCTCCCATGTCCGGTCTTATCGCAGGAATTGTGGGCGGAATAGTTGTAGGATCTATATCTGGATCGAATGTAAGCGTAAGTGGCCCTGCTGCTGGATTGACAGTAATCGTGTTGGATTCTATTAATAGTATGGGGACATTTCAGCTATTTCTAGGTACAGTGGTTATTGCAGGATTAATTCAATTAGGGCTAGGGGTCGCCAAAGCAGGTATAATTGGATATTACTTCCCGCATGCTGTTATTAAAGGAATGCTTACAGCCATAGGCTTAATTCTCATATTAAAGCAAATTCCACATGCACTGGGTTATGATGTTGATTTGATGGGTGACGAGTCATTTTTGCAAGCCGATGATCATAACACTTTTTCTGAAATTTGGTATGCTATACAATATTCAAGTGTAGGTGCTATCCCAATAGTGTTGATAGCAATGGCCATTCTAATCCTTTTTGAAAGACCTAAAATTAAAAATCATGCGATTTTTGGAGTAGTTCCAGGAGCGCTGTGGGCAGTTCTATCAGGGATTTTAATCAATTTTCTATACGGGTTTTGGAAGCCTGAGTGGCAGTTGGGTGGGGATCATTTGGTAAGTATTCCTGTTTTGGAAAATTTCTCACAACTCGGTGATTTACTTACCTTTCCGGATTTTAGCATGATCACTGAAGGCACCTTTTGGATAGTAGCAGTTACAATTGCAATCATTGGAAGTCTAGAAACACTCCTAAGTATCGATGCAGCTGATAAGCTGGATCCAATGAAAAGAATCACCCCACCAAGCAGAGAACTGGTAGCTCAAGGGATAGGCAATTCGGTGTCTGGTCTTCTTGGAGGACTTCCTGTCACAGCGGTGATCGTTAGAAGTTCAGCCAACGTTGCTTCCGGAGCAAAAACAAAAATGTCTGCAGTATTTCATGGAATACTATTAATGATTCTGGTGTTAAGCATACCTAATATTTTAAATTTAATACCGCTTAGTTGCCTGGCGGCAGTTTTATTTTTAGTTGGATACAAGCTTGCAAAACCTTCAATATTTATCAGTATTTACAAAAATGGCTGGGATCAATTCATTCCTTTTATTGTCACAGTGATAGCCATATTGTTCACCGATCTTTTGGTTGGAATAGGCATAGGCATGGTATTCGGATTATTCTTTGTCATGAAAACAAATTTCGTTCGCGCTATTACCTTGACTGAATTGAATGGCAACTACCTTGTAAAGTTGCAAAAAGACGTTTCATTTCTAAATAAAGCCTTGTTAATGAAACATTTATCAACGATTCCTGCTGGTAGTAAAGTTATTATTAGTGCTCACAAGGCACAATTCATTGATCATGACATACAGGAAGTCTTAAATGACTTTATCGAATCTAGTCCCGATAAAAACATAAGAATTACAATAGAAGGATATCAATATCAAACACACCAAAAACTATGAGCCCTTACGATAAACTATTAATTCAGAATAAAGCATGGTCTTCCGATCAAAAACTTGCTGATGCAAATTTTTTTGGAAGACTCGAAAAACAACAATCTCCAAAATTTCTTTGGATTGGATGTTCCGATAGTAGAGTTCCTGCAAATCAAATTACAGGAACCGACCCTGGCGAGATATTCGTTCACAGAAACATAGCCAATATGGTTGTTCATACGGACCTCAATCTGCTGAGCGTGTTAGAATATGCCGTGGTTGTATTGAAAGTGGAACATATTATTGTGTGTGGTCACTATGGTTGCGGAGGAATTGATGCAGCTCTAGGAAATAAGAGCTACGGAATCATCAATAAATGGCTACTTAATATCAAAGAAGTTTACAATATCCACAAGAAGGAAATCGATGCAATCGAAGTTCATGAGGATAAAGTAAATAAGCTGGTAGAGTTGAATGTGATTGAGCAATGCCAGGACTTGATCAAAACCTCAACGATACAGAAAGCATGGAAATCCAGAAATGCGCCAACCATACACGGGTGGGCTTATGGTCTTAAAGATGGTTTGGTAAAAGAACTGGTCAATATTGAACCTGATCTAGAAAGCATTAACCCAATATTCAGGTTTGACTCTTCGGAGTTGGAAAAATAAATTTAGTTTTTTGGTCAGCGAATGAGAATAAATTTTGATTTCTTATTCGCTGACCCTTTATTTGCAATGTCCTATCACTTTTAGTGCTTGGATTTATAAAGAAGAGGCGAGAGACAGGCTCATAGACCCTCTGGCAACCTGGAAAGTCCAAGGTGCCAATTCCTGCCAATAGAGCTATTCTCTTTTGGAACTATAAGTTCATATAATAATGCACTCAGGATACTCCCCTCATATTTCAATCTCAACTTTAACATTGGTAAAGCGCCTAGCTTTATTTATGTGTTGATTCAATTTCGCCAATCTCGATGTATTTCGATGTTGGCTTTTTATTGCATTTTCTTTTTCAAACCATAAATCCAAAACATCATGTCAAAAAACCTTCACTTCGACACACTGCAAGTACACGCAGGTCAGGAACCCGACGCAGCCACTAATTCCCGTGCAGTCCCTATCTATCAAACCACCTCCTATGTTTTCAACTCAGCTGAGCATGGAGCAAATTTATTTGGGCTAAAAGAATTCGGAAATATCTACACCAGGATCATGAATCCGACTACAGACGTTTTTGAAAAAAGAATAGCGGCTTTAGAGGGTGGAGTTGCAGCAGTAGCTACAGCTTCAGGTCAAGCTGCCCAATTTTTAGCCTTGAATAATATCATGGAAGTGGGCGATAATTTTGTTTCCAGCTCATTTCTCTATGGAGGCACATTCAATCAGTTTAAGGTTGCTTTTAAGAGAATCGGTATTGATGCCAGATTTGCTAAAGGAAAAGATGCTGCTGATTTCGAGGCACTAATTGACGATAAAACCAAAGCGATCTATCTGGAAACCATTGGTAATCCTGAGTTCAATGTTCCTGACTTTGAAGCTATTGCAGCTGTTGCCAAAAAGCATCACATTCCTTTGGTAGTTGATAATACTTTTGGTGCGGGTGGATACTTATGCCAGCCTATTGCTCATGGAGCCAATATTGTGACTTCCTCCGCTACCAAATGGATCGGTGGACATGGAACTTCCATTGGAGGTATCATAGTAGATGCAGGTAATTTCAATTGGGGAAATGGTAAATTCAAGCAATTCTCAGAACCTTCTGAAGGATATCATGGATTGAATTTCTGGGAAGTTTTTGGTGAAAACAACCCACTAGGACTCCCAAATATTGCTTTTGCAATTCGTGCAAGAGTGGAAGGACTTCGAGACTTTGGGCCTGCTATCAGTCCTTTCAATTCTTTCCTATTACTCCAAGGAATAGAGACACTTTCTCTAAGAGTTAACAAAACTGCAGCCAACACTTTGGCTCTGGCACAGTGGTTAGAAGCACATCCGGCTGTTCAGAAGGTGAATTATCCTGGCTTGAGCTCTTCTCCATACCACACATTGGCTAGAAAATATTTGAGAAATGGCTTTGGCGGTGTTTTAAGTTTTGAGCTGAAAGGCGATAAAGAGCAAGCATCAAACCTTATTAATAATCTGGAATTGATCTCTCATCTAGCAAATGTAGGCGATGCCAAAACATTAATTATCCAGCCAGCTGCTACTACGCACCAGCAACTTTCTGATGAAGAGCAGCTAGCAGCAGGTGTAACTCCTACTCTATTAAGAATCTCGTGTGGTATCGAACACATCGATGATATCAAGTCTGATTTGCAGCAAGCTTTCGATAAAATCTAATTGTTCAAATGAACCTTAAAAGTCAATACGCTTTAATTACTATGACTCAGGAAACATTTCATTCTAGTACACCATTACATCTGGAATCTGGAGAAATTCTGTCTGAAATTGAGATTGCCTATACTACTTATGGGCAGCTCAATTCAGACAAATCCAATGTGATCTGGGTTATTCATGCGCTTACAGGGGATTCTAAAGCCTCAGAATGGTGGAATGGTCTGATAGGAGAAGATAAATTCTACGATCCTGCAGATTATTTTATCATCTGTGCTAATCTATTGGGATCTTGCTATGGCTCCACACAGCCGCTAAGCGAGAATCCAACTACCCGTGAGCCATATTATTACGATTTTCCTCAATTGACCAGCAGAGACCTAGCAGTTGGGCTAGAACGCTTAAGGGTTCATCTTCAATTAGATCAAATTCATACGCTAATTGGTGGTTCTCTTGGCGGGCAAGTAGGTCTTGAGTGGGCTTTTATTTTAGAAAATAAATTGAAAAATGCCATAATACTCGCCTCAACGGGGAAAACTACTCCTTGGGTGATTGGTTTCAATGAAACGCAGCGCATGGCGATAGAATCTGACTGCACCTGGGGTGAAAACACTGAATCTGCCGGTCGAAAGGGTCTTGAAACAGCTCGTGCCATTGCTATGCTCACGTATAGACATCCAAAAGATCTGTTGAGAAAACAGTCTGATTCGGATGATAAATTGGATAACTACCGAGCTGCATCTTACCTTAGGTATCAAGGACAAAAGCTTTCAAAACGCTTCAATGCGCTCTCCTATTGGACACTAAGCAAAACGATGGATTCCCATGATTTGGGAAGAAATCGTGGCGGTTTGGATGCTGCGCTTAGTAAAATTGAGGCAAATGTATTAGCGATTGGAGTTGACTCTGATTTGCTTTTTCTGCCAGAAGAGTCTCAGTATATCAGTCAAAAAGTAAAAAAAGGTACTTACAAGGAAATAACCTCAACGGCAGGGCATGATGCATTTCTGATTGAATTTGAGCAGCTTTCTTATATTCTTAAGTCGTTTTATTTGCAGCAGAAGCACTAATTAGTAATTAAATCGAACAAAAAATAAGGCAGAAATCTCTGCCTTATTTTTTTACCCTATTCCATTCTACCGTTCTACTAACCCAAGTATCTCCAAGAAATCCCTTTATTTCTAGAATATCCTTCTTTTTAAGTTGTAGCTCGCAGTTGTAACTTAATCCAGATTCTGGATCATATATTTCTCCTTCGGACCAGATCCCATTTTTAAATTTTAGGCCCTTTAAAATGGTAAGACCCATCAGTGGCCGATTTCTTAAACTAGTATCAGCATTTACTAAATCAGTGAAAACGGCTGGATCTCCTTCTTCGCGTTGAATCCAGACAAGTTTACCAATCATTTCATCGGCATTTTCCATGATCTCAATCTGAGCTGTTTTATCAGAATTATACCATATACCTATGATTTTTGACTTGGATTGAGCTGATACACTTTGGCTGACTAGTAATACCAACAAAATAACGATTGAAGCAAATTGACAAGTTTTCATAAAAAATCAGTTTAGTAAACCTATAATTGAGGTAGTTTTGAATCTATTCAAGTATACCCTAAAATCATACCCAAGTATTCATGCATCCGAGTATTACGTTTTCTGGTACTACCCTTCATTTACTACCTGAGAAAGCAATTTGGATTGCAGAAACTTCGACTTTACTTATCGCCGATTTACATTTTGGGAAAGCAGCGCACTTTCGGAAATCAGGTATTCCAGTTCCAGAACCTATACATCTACATGATTTACAGTGCATTAAAGAACTTATTGGAAAATATACCCCAACTGATTTTTATGTCTTAGGAGACTTATTCCATAGTGATTGGAATGAGCGATGGGATCATTTAAACTCCTACTTGTCGAGCTTTGTTTATACTAGGTTTCATTTAGTTAAAGGAAATCACGACGTTCTAGCACCAATTGCTTACAAACAATCTTTATTTGAAATTCACGAAAAACCTGTCGAATTGGGGAATTTGTTTCTCACTCATGAGCCAGCAGAAAAAATTCCTGAAGGCAAATTAAACCTCTGTGGACACTTACATCCTGGAGTTCGCCTTCGGGGAAAAGGACGACAATCTCTTCGTATCTCTTGTTTCCATTTGGGTGAAAATCAATTGATACTTCCGGCTTTTGGTCGGTTCACAGGTCTATCATTAGTGAAGCGAAAGCCAAATGATCAAATTTTTGGAATAAGTGGAGAAAAAGTGATTAAAATCCTTTCTCACGAATAGATTGGCAATATCCTTGGGGAAAGTTACTTTTGAGCAGAAATCATAATCTATGGCCAATTATCCAAGAAAGAAAAAGACACTAGGGCATTTCAAATTCGGAAGCGTTCTATTCAGCACTACCCTCTCACTTTTTATTGTCGGTCTTTTCGGGGTGATTTTGATTCAGGCCAAAACACTCACAAGTATGATCAGAGAGAATATCGAAGTTCAGGTATTCTTGGAAAAAAACTTGGAGCAAGACGAACTAGATGCCATTAACGAAAATTTATCCAAACGCTCTTTTATCCTTCAAAAAGGTGATACACTGAATCTTAAGTTTGTTTCGGATGAAGAAGCAGCGGCAACTTTCATTGAAAGTACGGGGGAAGACTTCACCAAATTCTTGGAGGATAATCCACTACGAGACAGCTTTGTGTTAACTATTGCAGAAGAATTCCAGACCTCAGAGCAATTGGAAGCTATTGTTTCGGAAATTCAGGCAATTCCTGGAGTTTTTGAGGTTTCTTACATGACCGATCTAGTGGATTCCATCAACAAAAACTTACTTAAAGTAAGCTTAGTATTGGGTGGATTTATACTGATTTTAATTATTACTGTGGTAATGCTGATCAATAACACTATTCGATTGGCTTTATTTTCTCAGCGTTTCCTGATTCGCTCGATGCAATTAGTCGGCGCTACCAGAGGATTTATTAGGAAGCCATTTCTTTCACGTGCATTTCTATTTGGATTGATGGCGGGAGGATTTGCCTCGGTTATATTGTTTGGATTGGTGAAATACACTCAGGCAAATATTGAAGGGTTTGCCATGCTCCAAAATCAGCAATTGTTACTGGTTCTCTTCGGAATTTTAATCACAGTGGGTGGAATCCTATCTGTACTAAGTACCTTGCGTGCTGTGAATAAGTATTTAAATATGTCTTTAGACGAACTTTATTAATAAATATGAGCAAATCATCTTTCCCCTTTTCCAGAAAAAACTACAAGTTGATGTTCATAGGCATCGGGCTTATTATTCTTGGCTTCGTCCTTATAGGACTGGACAGGGAGCCTCATGGAAATGGCATACTGGGTTTGACAATCGGCCCAATCGTTACTTTGGCTGGATTTATTTTTGAATTCTATGCCATTTTTGCCAAAACAGAGAGCAATAAATAGTAAATAAGCGTGGAAATATTTGATGCAATTATCCTTGGAATCATCCAAGGATTGACTGAGTTTTTACCAGTTTCCTCCAGTGGTCATTTAGAATTAGGAAAGGCAATTTTGGGAGAGGGTAAAATGCCAGCAGAAGGCTTGATGTTTACAGTTGTGGTCCATTTTGCGACAGCTCTAAGTACCATAGTTGTATTCCGAAAAGACATAGCAGAAATCTTTAGAGGCTTATTCAAATTCCAGTGGAATTCGGAAACACAATTTGTTTCTAAAATAGTCTTATCCATGATTCCGGCTGCCATTGTAGGGGTAGTTTTCGCAGAGGAATTGGAATCCTTATTTGATGGTCAAATTGTCTTTGTTGGTTGTATGCTCATCCTGACAGGGCTTCTTCTCTTTTTAGCAGACAAAGCTAAATTCACAAATCAACCTGTAACATTCGGACAGGCTTTGATAATTGGCATTTCTCAAGCAATCGCTATTCTTCCAGGGATTTCACGCTCCGGAGCTACTATTTCCACATCAGTTCTTTTGGGAATTGATAAAGGAAAAGCGGCTAGATTCTCATTCCTGATGGTTGTTCCATTGATTTTGGGTAAAATAGCCAAAGACATTTTAGATGGTGGCCTTTCTTTGGAAACTGAAGGAATTGGGTATCTGAGTGCAGGATTTGTCGCTGCTTTTGTAGCGGGTATCGTTGCCTGTACTTGGATGATCAAACTAGTCAAAAACAGTAAACTCAGCTATTTTTCTATCTATTGCCTTATCGCGGGTGTGATAGCCATTGTAGCAGGATTATATTTATAGAATGCAAGATCAACCTTACGGAGAAGTATTTTTAATAGATAAACCATACGAATGGACATCTTTTGATGTAGTAAGAAAAGTTCGTAATGCACTGAAAATCAAAAAGGTAGGACACACTGGAACACTCGATCCACTGGCTACTGGATTGCTTATCGTGTGCGCAGGCAAAATGACCAAGCAGATCGATTCATTCATGGGACAGGAAAAGGAATATACTGGCACTTTCGTCATCGGTTCCACTACTGATTCTTTTGATTTGGAACAGCCTATTGTTCCAGTTGCAGATCCTACACATATTACGTTGGAAAATGTAAAAGCAGCAGTTGCAGAACTTACGGGAGATATTCTTCAGGTCCCTCCTATGCACTCAGCCATCAAAGTAGATGGTAAACGCGTGTATGAATCAGCGAGAAAAGGCAAAGAAGTAAAAATGGATCCACGTCCTGTGACTGTGAGTGAATTTGAAATCACTAAGTTTGAAAATCCGATCGTAGAGTTTAGAATTGTTTGCTCGAAAGGGACTTATATCAGGAGTTTGGCTAGAGATCTTGGTGAGAAATTAAATGTTGGAGCGTACATGAGTTCGCTTTGCAGGACAAGAATTGGTAATTTCAAACTCTCAGAAGCACATGAGCTTTTACCTTTGGTAGAAGAAATCAAAGCAAGAACACCACATGAAAATCTATGAAGGCCTAAGTGATTTCCCGAAGCTCTCCAACGCTGTAGTTACTAGTGGGACGTTTGATGGAGTGCATCTTGGCCATCAGAAAATCCTTCATCGAATCCGAGAACTAGCTCGTTCAATTAATGGCGAGACGGTTCTTATTACTTTTTGGCCGCATCCTCGGCTAGTTCTTTATCCTGACGAGCATAATCTTAGGTTATTGAGCACTTTTGAGGAAAAAGCTAAGCTACTTCGGCAATTTGGCATTGACCATTTAGTCACCATTCCATTTACTAAGGAATTCTCTCAGCTTTCTTCTAAGGAATTTATCGAGTCAGTACTTGTAGATTCTATTCAAACCAAAAAACTGGTAATAGGATATGATCATCGATTTGGGAAAAATCGTGAAGGAAGCTTTGAGTATCTGCAAGCTCACCATAAGCAATATGGGTTTGATTTGGAGGAAATTTCGAGAAAAGATGTGGAAGATATAGGTGTTTCCAGCACTAAAATCAGGAATGCGTTGGAGACTAGTGATGTAGCGACAGCAATCAATTACCTAGGCAGACCTTACGAATTAAATGGCTTGGTAATCAAAGGACAGCAGATCGGTAGGTCAATTGGTTTTCCTACAGCCAATATTCACATTCCGAATGATTACAAACTTATCCCCAAGGATGGCGTTTATGCTGTAGAAGCTTTAGTAAATGGATCACAGTATAAAGCTATGCTGAACATTGGAAACCGTCCGACAGTCAACGGAACAAAGAAAACCGTTGAAGCAAATCTATTCGATTTTCAAGGTGATTTATATGATAAACAGATCACTATTTATATAAAAGCATTCCTTCGAGAAGAGAAAAAATTTGATGGATTAGAAGCTTTAAAACAACAACTTTTTCTCGATCAGAAGAATGCCAAGAACTTACTATAAACCCAAAATATATGATCAACAAAACTGTAAAGAATGCAACTGAAGCAGTAGCTGATATCCCCAGTAATAGTATGCTGATGATGGGAGGATTTGGCTTGACCGGTATTCCAGAAAACTGTATTTCAGCACTTTTAGAAAGAAATATTTCTGGCTTGACCATCGTGTCAAACAATGCTGGAGTGGATGATTTCGGTATAGGTCTTTTGCTAAAAAAGCGAATGGTCAAGAAAATGATTTCAAGCTATGTAGGAGAAAATGCTGAGTTTGAGAGGCAACTACTTAATGGAGAACTCGAGGTGGATTTGATCCCACAAGGAACACTGGCAGAGCGAGTTCGTGCTGGTGGAGCAGGAATTCCAGCATTCTATACTCCAGCTGGAGTTGGAACTGAAGTCGCAGAAGGAAAAGAAATCCGGGAATTTGATGGAAAAATGTACTTGTTGGAAAACTGGCTAAAGGCTGATTTTTCCATTGTTAAAGCCTGGAAAGGCGACACAGCCGGGAATTTGATTTTTAAAGGCACTGCACGAAACTTCAATCCTATGATGGCTGCTGCTGGAAAAATTTGTATTGCTGAAGTTGAAGAATTGGTGGAAGCTGGTCAGCTCAATCCAAATGAGATTCATACACCTGGTATCTACGTGCAGCGTATTTTCCAAGGGAAAGATTATGAAAAGAGAATTGAGCAGAGAACCATTTCGAAATAAGCACGAACAAGCTTTTTTCATATTCATCTACTGACTTAAAACAAACCCAAAATGCTTACAAAAGATCAAATAGCTCAGAGAATCGCCAAAGAGGTGAAGAATGGGCAATACATAAATTTAGGAATAGGAATTCCCACGCTAGTTGCCAACTACATTCCAGATGATTTGGAAGTAGTACTTCAGTCAGAAAATGGATTACTAGGTATTGGTCCCTTTCCTACCGAAGAAGAAATTGATCCAGACCTCATCAATGCCGGAAAACAAACCGTCACCATGGCAAAAGGCTCAGCGCTTTTCAATTCAGCAGAGTCCTTTGCAATGATTCGAGGCGGACATGTTCACTTAACCATTTTAGGAGCCATGGAAGTTTCTGAAAATGGAGATATCGCTAATTGGAAGATTCCAGGGAAGATGGTTAAAGGAATGGGCGGTGCCATGGATCTGGTAGCTTCAGCAGATAATATTATTGTGGCTATGCAACATTGCTCTCGGTCTGGAGAATCCAAATTACTACCTGAATGTTCCCTTCCCATCACTGGTATTCGCTGCGTCAAGAAAATTGTGACTGACCTAGCTGTTTTAGAAGTTTCCGAAGACGGTGGTTTTATACTAAAGGAGAGAGCACCAGGAGTTTCTGTGGAAGAAATTAAATCGAAAACTGCAGGGAAATTGATTGTCCAAGGCGATGTTCCTGAAATGATTTTTGAATAAAGTCTGGAAAAAGGAACTCAGGCAATGCTCAAGAAGTTAACCTGATTAATTTTGCAGAATCAATACGGGATTCTAGAAGGATCAAAACATATTATGAAAAAATCAGAGATTAAGTTCGAAGTAGATTTAGACGAAAACAGCTTTCCAAAAACCATTAAATGGGATGCTTCAGATAAAGAAGGTACCGGCCTTGAAGACACAAAGAGCATTAGCCTTAACGTGTGGGACAATCAAAATCATAGTACGCTTCGAATCGATCTATGGACAGAAGAAATGTCAGTGGTAGAAATGAAGCGTTTTTATATAGATATTTTAGGAGGGATGGCACAAACTATTTTGAATAGCACTGCTGACGAATACATGTCTGAAGAGATTAAGGAATTATGCGATCGCTTAGTTAAGCATGTTAACGAAGAGAACAAGGGTCAATAATTATCTCATATTAAACAGTGAAAAGCTCGGCAAAGTCCGAGCTTTTTTTGTTTTTCTCCAGTTTGGAAAAAAAATAATTTTTTAAGAATTTCTAACAAAACAGGTAAGTCGTTTGAGTATTAATAATAAAGACAACGATTAATTTTAGATTTTTAATTGAATGCCTCAGTTTCCAGTTTTAACACTATTTCACAGTTTTTGATTCATATCAAAATCCTGATTTTAAATATCAATTATTCATTTATTAGGGTAATTTTCGCGTTATACTTAATGAATTTCCACCCTAAATTCATAAACCCACAACAATAACTAAAATAGCCTATGAGCAATTTTACAATTAAAGCCAAGACTTCAGTTTTCATATTGACATTCTTGGTTTCCCTTTCATTTGGTTCTGCTATTGCTCAGACAATAGTTTCTGGAACCATCACAGATGCAGATACCAAAGAGACCTTAGTCGGTGTCAACATCTTAGTAAAAGGAAAGGTAATCGGAACCATTTCTGACCTTTCCGGCGAGTATTCCCTGAATATAAATCAAGATCCTCCTTTAACCTTGGTGTTTTCGATGGTGGGATTTACTAAGCAGGAAATAGAGGTGACCTCTGCAGAAGCTATTGTAAATGTACAAATGGTAGAATCTTCCATCCTTGGACAGGAAGTGGTAGTATCAGCATCGAGAATGGAAGAGAGTATTTTGAAATCTCCAGTATCGATTGAAAAAATGGATATTTTATCCATTAGGGAATCTCCAGCAGATACCTACTATAAAGGAATTGCTAACCTTAAAGGCGTTGATGTCACTACCTCATCCATCAACTTCCAAATTGTCAATGCTAGAGGATTCAATTCCACCGGTAATACTAGGTTTGTTCAATTGACTGACGGTATGGATACACAGGCTCCTGCTTTGAACTTTCCAATTGGAAATTTGAACGGACCATCAGAACTTGATGTGGAATCTGTAGAATTTATCCCAGGAGCATCCTCAGCACTATACGGTCCCAACGCATTCAACGGGATATTGCTAGTAAATAGCAAGAGCCCATTTGAATATCAAGGCCTCAGTGCATTTTACAAGCAAGGCGTTAACCACATCAATGGACAAGCAGGCGAACCAACAAGTCCGCAGCCGATGTATGAAGCCTCTATCCGGTATGCAAAAGCATTTAACAACAAATTTGCATTTAAAATCAATGCTTCATATATGCAAGCAACAGACTGGTATGGAACTGATCAAACTGATTTGAATGTAGAAGGTCAAGGTGACTTACCTTTCAACCCAGGAGCTAATAGAGTTCACGTTTTTGGTGATGAAGTTTCAAATAATATTGGTCTTTTAAGAAATGTTGCAGCAATTCAGCAGGCTTTTGGACCAGCGGCAAACAGTCTTCCAGATCAAATAGTATCCAGGACAGGTTATGACGAAGTAAATCTGGTAGATTATAATGCTACTAACTTGAAGTTAAATGGAGCGCTTCATTACAGAATATCAGATAATTCTGAGCTTTCATATACAATGAATTATGGAGCAGGGACATCTGTATATACAGGTGCGCAAAGGTATTCTTTGTCCAATTTCTCCATTATCCAACACAAACTAGAGTTAAAAGGTGATAACTATTTCGTAAGAGGTTATACGACGATAGAAAATTCAGGAGATTCTTATATAGCTGACTTAACAGGTGTTGTGATTAACGACAGATGGAAATCAAATTCAGCTTGGTTTGGTCAATATGCAGGAGCTTATCTTCAAAATCTTTTAGGTCAAGGGGTGACACCTGGTCAGCTAGGTACTTCAGCTCAGCAAGCGACAGCACACCAATTTGCAAGAGGAGCAGCTGATACAGGTAGATTGATGCCAGGAACCCCTGAATTCGAAGCTGCTAAAACAGCTGTGAGATCTGAAGTGATTCCAAGTGGATCATTATTCGACGATCAGTCCAGAATGAATATGCTAGAAGGTCAATATAATTTCAAGAATGAAATTGATTTTATGGAGCTTCAAGTGGGCGGTTCCTATAGAGTTTATGATTTGAGGTCTAACGGGACCATTTTTGCAGACGTTGAAGGTAATGAAATTACTATCCAAGAATTCGGGGCATTTGCTCAAGGCGCAAAAACAGTGTTCGATGATAAATTGAAATTGACAGGATCGATTAGATATGACAAAAATGAAAATTTCAAAGGACAAGTCAATCCAAGAATTTCGGGAGTATATTCTCAAGGGAATAATAATATAAGAGTCTCTTATCAGACTGGATTTAGAAACCCTACAACTCAAGGTCAGCATATTGATCTGAATGTTGTATCGTCACGATTGATTGGTGGCCTACCCTACTACAGAGAAAAGTATGACATTTTCAACAATGCCTATTCTTTAGCATCTGTCAATAATTATGTAGCCGCTGTAGGCACTGGCTTATCACCAGTTGACCCAAGAGCTACGGGATTGTTGGAGCAAGTCACTTCTTTACCTGAGCTTCGTCCTGAAAGAGTTCAATCCTTTGAAATAGGCTATAAAAGTTTGCTGGCAACCAACAGATTGTTAATTGATGTTGCTTACTATTATAATATTTACAATGACTTCATTACACAAACTTCTGTTAGGAAAGCACCAGGACCTATTTTCCCTGGAGCTTTACCAAATACGGATGAAGGAGCAATAAATGCCATTAATGCACCTACTTTATTAACTCCTATCACGACTCCAGGGCAGGAAAACACTTTCCAAACCTATACAAATATCGTGGACGAAGACGTGAGAGCACATGGTGCCGCCATTGGTTTAACATATAATTTACCACGTGATTTTACTATTGGGGGTAATTATAATTTCAACAAATTGATTACAACTATTGGAGAAGACTTCCTGAGTGATTTCAATACTCCTGAACATAAGACAAATATCACTTTTGGAAATAGAAAGCTTACCGAGAAAGTAGGATTTGGATTGACATATAGATATCAAAGTGCCTTTAGATGGGAATCGACATTTGCTATAGGCGATGTACCGGAGATCCATACGTTTGATGCTCAAGTAAGTTACAAGCTAAAAGAGCTGAAGTCTATTGTCAAATTAGGCGGTTCGAATATTTTCAACAATAGAAATTTTCAAAACTTTGGAGGTCCTACTATTGGTGCGATATATTATCTATCTATCACATTTGATGAGTTGTTAAATTAATAAATAGACAAAATGAAAATCATTAATAAATTAATATACTCATTCGTACTAAGTTCATTTGTAGCTTGTACATACGAATTTCCGGAGCCTGCAATTGTTGAATCAACATCTGGATCAGCGGATTTCACTAAGATAATTTCTGTGGGTAATTCTATTACAGCAGGATATATGGATGGAGCTCTTTATAATCGAGGGCAACAAAATTCATTCGCAATTATTTTGGCAGAACAGGCAAAATTAAATGGTGGAGGTGACTTCAATGTACCAGATATTAATTCTGCCAATGGCTTTTTCCAAATGGGGCCTCAGGGACCTTTGGGAAGACTTGTGCTTTCTGTAAATCCTCAAACAGGTGCTATAGGTCCATCTCCTATTGGTGCAGGAGATATTCCTGGTAATTTTACTGGGGATAAAGCTAACCTAAATAATTTTGGTGTTCCTGGAATCACCTTATTGACAGCTTTAATACCTCAGACAGGAGGTCCTGCATCTCCGGCAAATCCTGCTTACAATAGACTTTATGAAAGGTTTGCTTCTAATCCCGGGACTTCAACGGTAATTGGAGACGCAGCAGCTGCTCTAGCTAATGGGGGAACTTTCTTCACTTTCTGGTTGGGAAACAATGATATATTAGGATATGCCACAGGTGGAGCCTCCAACCCAGCTATTCTAACTTCTAACACGGATTTTCAACAAAGGCTTAGTGCTGCATTAGGTACTATGCTTCAGGCAAATGCTACTGCCAAAGGTGCTGTAGCCAACATACCAAGTCTGGCAGTTTTACCTTATTTCAACCTTGTTCCTTGGAATGCACTGCCATTGAGTCAAGCACAAGCAGATCAAGCTAATCAAGGTTATGCTGCCTACAATGGAGGTCTTGCTCAGGCTAGGTCATTCGGCTTGATTACAGTACAAGAGGAAGAGTTAAGAAGAGTTCAGTTTCAGTCTGGCCAAAATGCCTTTGTAATAGCAGACGAGTCATTGACGGATCTAACCGGGCTAGGTTTACCAACGCTTAGACAGAGTAAGCCAACAGACAAAGCTACTTTGACACTTTCACAAGCGTTAGGTCAACCCGTAGGAGGAAATCCCGCACTTTTAAGGGGAATTACTTTTCCTGTTGAAGACCAATTTATTTTGATACCACAGGAACAAGAAGAAATTCAACAAAAAATCATTGCTTTCAATGGCTTTATTAGTGCAGCCGTTCAGTCAAATTCGGAAAGATTAGTCTTAGTTGACGTTAACGATTTGTTGAATAGAGTATTGGCTGGTCAAGTAAGTTCAGGTGGCGTCGGGCTTACAGCATCCATTACACCACCGAATGGAGGCTTTTCGCTGGATGGAGTTCATCCGAATGCCAGAGCTCATGCTTTTGTTGCTAATCTATTCATTGATCGGATTAATCAAAAGTGGAGTTCTAATATTCCAAACACTAACCCGAACAAATTCATAGGAAATGATCTTCCGAGATAAGTAACACTAAATCCATTTTAAAAGCCACCCGATTAGTTCAGGTGGCTTTTACTTTTTAAACAGGATTCAGATTAAACTGAAACTTATTACTAACCCTCCAGAAATCCTCATCATCAACAGTCAAATTCCTAGTAATAGAGTGTTGATTTAATTATTGAGTCATACCAGAGAAATTTTCCTACTCAGGTTCATTAGTAATGAAAGCAACAAAATTTAAATCATATGATTATCCGCAATGATGCCAGTCACCTTAGATTCTTTGCTTGGTTGGCTGGAAGACCGATGACCGAAGACCGAAGCGGCCTCAAAGTTAGGGTATACCATCTATTAAGTCGCTTTTATCTATTTACTGGTAACAAAGCGGATTTACATATAAAAGCATTTGTACTTTCTATAGTGCAAACTTTATAAGGTTTAAGTCTCCCAAATCATAAGCTAGAAACCGCGGAAACCCTTTAAAGAAAAAGGGATCAGCACAACTGTACTGATCCCTATTGATATTATAACTTTTACCAGTTTTCTTATTCCCATTCTTTAGTCAAGGTACTTAAGAAGCTTACTAGATCTCTAATTTCCCTTTTAGTGAGCAATCCCTTCATATCTGGCATACTTGAAGGAGAGTTCTTACGCTCAGTGATACTGCTATTCATAATTAAAGTGTCTGGTTTAGCTCCTACTTTTACTAGCAAACCATCTTCTTTTTCCTCCATCAATGTTCCATTAATCGTTGTGCCATCTTTCAGTTCAAGCTGCACTATACCATAACCCGGAGCTAAGCGCTTGCTAGGATTAATCAATGCTTCCAGCAATTCAGTTTTAGTGACCCGATTAGCGATTCCATTCAAATGCGGACCTGCTACACCGCCCATATCATCGTATCCATGACAACGGATACATTGAGCTGTTTGATTTTGGAAGAAAATATTCCTCCCTGCCCGGACGCTACCACCTTCTAATGCTCCACTATAAAGCGCAACTAAATCTCCACCGGTTCTTTCTTCTTGGATCTTATCATATTTAGTCCTCAAATCTGCTGAACCTGTTGAATCTATCGCTTCTTCCAATTCGATCATCACTTCACTTGGTAATTTATCTTTAGATAAATCATCCAAAAGTGTAGTCCAAAGTGGTAGTTCAGCTGAATTTTCTAGATTCCCTAAACTTATCAAAGCAGCTTGCTTTTCAGTAGTAGTTCTGTTTTGGATGACATCTTGAAGTAAGCTTACCATAAGATCTTGAGAAATGTCAGTCTTGGTCAGTAAATCTAATCCAACCACGCGGACAGCTCTGGAATTATCTTTCATAGCTATCTCAATTGGAGTAGAAATTGAACCTGGGTTAGCAACCGAAAGTGCTAAAATTGCCGCGACACGAACATTTTCAGATTGATCGCTTCTTAGTAGGGCAATCAGCTTAGGTTCAGCATCGGCGATCTTTAGTTTCCCAATTGCTTTCACACTAGCAACTCTAATTTCTTCGTTTCTATCATTCAAAGCACTGATAAGAGTTTCTTTCACTGAAGATTGAATTGGAGCTAGATCTCTTTCCACCGCACCTCTATTTCTTCCATCTACACGATCAAGCACCGATGGCTTAGCCCAGGTGCCCAATGTAGCAATTGCCTCAGCTTTTAGGACAGGATTTACATTTGGCTTAGCAATGTAGGCTTTCAGGTTATCCAAAGATTTCTGAGTTCCTACTCGCAAGTTTGCACCGATTGCTCTTCTAAGTAATGGCTCATTTTCAAACTTTGTAGTAACCAACAAGTCTCCCAAAGCAGGTAAAGCTCCTTCAATTGAAAAATCATCATTGATAGCCCTCGCAGCTTCAGTAACGATATATTCATTGTTATCAGCCAAGAAGGTTGCAATCCCTGGATCAGCCATCCTGCGTAGTGCTAAAACAGCTCCTAGACGAACCGCATCAGAAGGGTGAGATGCTAGAGCTAGAATCGGCTGTTTCTTATTGATTCGTGCCAAAGCTAAACTTGCTGCATGACGTAGAAATGCATCTTCATCATTGTTAGCTTCCAATACTCCGATCAAGCCATTAATAGCCGGTTCGTAAGCTATTCTTCCTAAAGCTTCAGAGGCAAAGAATCTCACTCTGATTTCGTCATCATTTAATAAAGGCAAAAGAGCATCACCAGCTTTCGCATGTTTTATGTCTCCAAGCCACTTCGCAGCTTGTGCACGAATCTCAGCATCCTGATCTTTCAACAGTGGGATTAGCGCATCAGCATAATCCATTTTCTCCATTCTAGCCAGTTGGCTGATGCCAACTATTCCATGGATTCTTGCAAATTGATTTGATTTCTGTGCTATCGCTGTCTTGAAAACAGCCATTCCTTTGTCTCCTCTTTTGGCTAATTCAAATTGAGCTTTTCTCCTGATCCGCATATCCTCATCACTTAGATAACCAGAAAGAGCATCATCTGTAAGTGTTTTAAAATCAGTTTTCATCACCTGAGCAGTGATTTTTCTAGCTTCCCAATTTGCTCCAGCCTCATCTTCAATTTTCCACACTCGCCCATAATTCTTGGTGTTCCAGCCTTCAATCCAATCCGCAAAATATAAAGAACCATCAGGTCCAAAGTCTAGTCCAGTTGCCAACACTCCCGACATAATATTCTCTGTCTGCGACATTTTGAATGAAGCCCCATCAGGCTCTAGTTTGAATGCATGAATACCTGAACGAGTCGGATTCCCTACAAATGAAGCCACGAAAAAGGTGTTTTTCCACTTTTCAGCTAAAGCTGTTCCAGGGTTATAAACCATTCCAGTTGGTCCATTGATATAATTCTGGATTGGAGGAGTGATGTAGGCGGCCTGTCCTTCATGTCTTGGGATAAAAAGCTTCTCATCCATCCAAACTTTGTAGGTATTGTTATCGGGATCTCGGTATTTACCAAATTGCCAGTTGGTTCTCCATCCTGTATCTGAACCGTTCACTAAGTAAACCAATCGCTCACTTTCACCTGGATGATCTCCATCATTATCAACTGAGATCAGGTTATTATAGGCATCAAAAGTAAATTCATGGGTATTTCTTACGCCCATTGCGAAAACCTCAAAATCACTTCCATCTGGATTGGATCTGGCGACAACTCCTCTATTTGGATACTTCCATTCGGTACCATCAGGACCAACACCATTGAACCCGATATCTCCAATTCCCCAATAAATTCTACCATCGGGACCAAGTTCTAGTCCGGACATACCATGACCACCAAATCCAATATGAACACCATAGCCATGAGAAATAGATTCTTTCTCATCCATGATACCATCACCATTTTTATCTGTGAGCCTCCATACATCTGGACCTACTCCAATAAATAAATTATCGTCTAATTTCAGTAGAGCGCCAGCCACATCATTTGTGACGTCACTGAAATCCTGAACCATAATTTGAGAATAATCAGCTAGCCCATCGCCGTCTTTATCTTCCAGCCTGTACAACTCTTCTCTTTCTACAGTCATATCACGCCAATCGTGCGATCCGTCACCGTTCACGTCAGCTAACCAAGTGTTCTTGTCAGACATTTCCGGCGATAGCGTCTTTTGAAGAAAGGCCCTTTTCTCATCTATAGTTTGAAGACTTATTGACTCTATTTCCCATTCTTGATGCCCTCTAATGTCAAACTCAGAGTTTTTCTGGCGATTAGTTCGGGTATAATACAAGCTACCATCATCAGTTACCTGAATAGAAATAGGATCATAAACAAGTGAGTCAACTGCCCAAAGTGAAAGCTTTAATCCTGGGCTTAAAGTAGCGTTAATTCCGCCTTCGGCTGCTTGAACCATGGGAGCAATTTCCTCCTTAGTCAATGTGCGCTCACGTAGATCTACTTTTTCAGTTTTACTACATGAGATCAACAATGGAATTGCAGCAGCCAAAATTATTTTGGCGTAGTGTAGTTTAATTTTGGGTTGAGACATAGGTTAATTTTATTATTCTAATCTTGAAATTAATAAAATTAAAAATGGCTTTTTAGCCACTAATCAAAAAGGCTATAAAAACAAAATCCCGACCAGAGATCGGGATTTTGTTCACTTTAACCACTAACAACCATAAAACAAAAATTTCTTAAGACAAAGCGGGGATTGAGCTTTAACGTCTTGGTAGTCGGTACGGGAATCGAACCCGTGTTTTATCCGTGAAAGGGATACGTCCTAACCCCTAGACGAACCGACCATAATAAATCAAAAATTATTCACAACTTCCTGAAATTCAGGCGACAATGTAGTCGGTACGGGAATCGAACCCGTGTTTTATCCGTGAAAGGGATACGTCCTAACCCCTAGACGAACCGACCATTAATGACCTTGAAAAACTTGCTTTTTCAAATGGTTGTGCAAATATAGAGTGTTAAGTTTTTAAAACCAATTTGACTTCAAAAATTTCTTTTGTTTCGCGCTAAAAAGCTGAGTCCAAAGGAATAAAATTTTCTTGGAAAGGTTTGTGACTGTTTTTCCTATTTTTGATCTCTCAATTGAAAACTTACCATGCAACCAACTCAAGACATTAGAATTGCCATTAACGGATTTGGTAGAATAGGCAGATATACAGCAAAATTAATCCTGGAAAAAAAAGGATTTAACCTAATCGCTATCAATGATTTAGCAGATCAAACAGCCATTGCCCACTTGTTGAAATACGATTCCATTCATGGCAAATCTGCAAGTAAAATTGAAATCCAAAATTCGAATCTGAAAGTTAATGACCAGGAAATTCAACTATTTGGAATTGCTGACCCCGAAAAACTTCCTTGGGAAAGTTTAGATATAGATATAGTTATAGAATGTACCGGGAGGTTTACCGCTAGATCAGGAGCGGAAAAGCATCTAACCGCAGGAGCAAAAAAGGTGATTATTTCTGCTCCTTCCCTAGACCCTACAATCAAAATGGTAGTCTTAGGAGTCAATGATTCAATATTGACTGGTGAAGAAAGGATAGTTTCTAATGCTTCCTGTACTACAAATTGCTTGGCTCCTATGGTGAAGGTATTAGATGATAAATTTGGTGTAGTAAAGGGCTTTGCTTCAACTGTCCACTCCTACACCAATGATCAAAACCTCCATGATGCACCTCACCGTGACCTCAGAAGAGCTAGAGCAGCAGCCTATTCTATCATACCCACCACGACTAACGCTGGGAAGGCTTTAGATGAAATACTTCCAGAATTGGCTGGCAGAATAGAAGCTTCTGCGATGAGGGTTCCGGTTCCGGACGGCTCATTGACTGACATGATAGTGGAATTGAAAGAAGAGGTGACAGAGGATCAAATTAATGAAGCCTTTAGAGAAGCAAGTAATGGATATTTGAAAGGATTCTTGGAGGTGGAAGACTCCCCTATTGTATCTATTGATATCATTGGAAACCCTCATTCCTGTATCATTGATTCTGCATTGACATCTGCAAAAGGCAAAATGATCAAGTTGGTAGGTTGGTATGATAATGAAGCGGGCTACGCCAACCGTTTGGTAGACCTAGCCCGCTTGATTTCTAAAAATTGATTGATATTAAGCCTTTACACGATTAAGAGAAAGGAGTTTTACGATAAAGTTTGGAAGATTCTTAGTGTTATCGCGTTTGTGCAAGTGCAGATACCAGCCAAGTTTCTCCATGATTGGAACTTTGAATGTTTCAACCATTTCTATCCAAGTACCATCTGGATCTTCCAAATAGGAGAATCTTCCAGCAGCTTTTCCCATATCAAATTCATTACCGCTATCTACTGTTAGTTCTATGCCATCTTGCGCAAGTTTTTCCTTGATAGCTCCCATCCCGTTCACATCAAAACACAGATGAATAAAACCGAGATCTCCCCAGTTTCTGTTTTCAAAAACCTTATTTCTTGGTTGACTTTCGGTCTCTAATAATTCAATTTGTGTCTGGCAAAACAGTTTACCAAAAGCTCCTGTCATCACCGAGGAGCCTTGCAAGATTGCTCTTCTATAAGTTGAAGACCCTTCGCCTACCTGAACGAAATCTTCCCATACTCCTGTTTTATCACAAAGAATTTCTGATTGCATCAGGTGCTTCTGGTAAGTAGGTAAAGCAGCATCTATGGAAGACACTCCGATCACCACACCCAAAACTCCGCCGGTAAGATCCTTATTCTTACTGAACCACGAACCATTTTCTATGATTTCAAAGGTATTTCCGTAAGGATCTTTCACATAAAAATGCCAGATACCAATAGGGTTTTTGACAGGCTCACCTAGCATCTGAGCACCTACACTTTTAAGATGTTTATGCGTCTTTTGGATATCATGGCAACGCATTTTTACAGCCAAAATCCCCAAATCTTTCCAAGTCAGTTCTTGTTCAGATGCCAGAGGTTCTTTGGAAGTGTACTGCCAAATCTCAAAACCTCCTCCTCCCTGCATGTTGAGAGCCAAAATAGCATGCCTGCTTTCAACCTTTCCAGAAGTATATCGAGTCATTAACTTAGCCTCAGCACTATCTTGAAATATTGGCACATCCATCTTAAATGCCTTTCTGTACCAAGCCCAGGCTTGATTCGCATCCTTTACTCCTATCCCAACCTGTTGGATACCATTAATTGTCGCTAGATTCATTCAACTACTGTTATGCAATTTTAATTTTTACGGCTTAAAAAATTTAAATATAAACTTTTGATTGAAGCTGGCTTAACTTTTAGCAAAAAAAGAGCGAATGCTGTAAAATTAGCAAGCTGAACTTTTAGCCAATTATTATCCATGTACTTGCGTGCCGAAACTGTCATTTCGTATGAAAGAACATGAAAATCAGATTTTTGACGTATCCTTCTTACAAGTTCAAAATCTTCCATAATAGTGAATGATTCATCAAATCCATTCAACTTATTAAAAAATGATTTTTCTATAAATAACGATTGATCTCCACCACCTGAGAACAAACTGTTGAATCTCGTAAACCAGGAATTAGCCTGCAAAAAAATGGTATCGGCATCAAATCTGTAACGAAAACAACCTACTCGTTTTCCTTCAGCTAAACTTCGTAAGATGATCTTCGCGAAACTTTTAACGGGTCTTGTATCCGCATGAACAAAATATAAGATATCTCCTTTGGCTTTTTGTGCTCCAAGGTTTAATTGTGTGGCTCTGCAGCGGACTGGAGAGTGGAGTAAGATAGCACCATAGGACTTAGCAATAGCTATAGAATTATCTTCTGATCCTCCATCTGAAACTATAATTTCTGAGAGTTTGTCCCCTCCATGCTCATTGAGAAAAGGAAGCAACTCTTTCAGATTTGCTTCCTCATTTAAACAGGGAATAATTACAGAAATCCTATTTATTTCAGTCAACTCTTCGCTTTATCGAATAATTCTTGATGTTATTTTCCAGTACTACCTTTTGTAACACACCGCCTTCGTAATAGAATCGGTTCATACTTCCATTCACATCGATTTCGTAAACGCCTTTTTCTATCTCACGAACCGTGGTTAGCATTCCAAAATTTTCAGAAATCAGCACATCACCGGGCTTTGGTTCATGGAAGTACAACCTAGCGGTACTTCCTTTAATTACCCGATTAATTGGTTCTTCATTGTGGAATTTATAAGAATTGGCATCCACTTCGTAATGGTCCTTATTCCAAACAACAGTTGTCACAAAATTCCCTCTATTAGAGTCCGAATTAGTAGTAGCCTTCATTAATTGACCATTTGCATAGTGGGCTTTCTGGAGAAATTCCACATGAATTTTACCAAAAAACCAAAACTCCACATTGCTGTGGATCTGATAATCCTCTCCTTTAGCTGAGGTGGTTTTATCAGCTTTCATTGTACCAATTGTAAATCCAGCAAGGACAATGTCATAGGTATTCGTTTTAGTTTGGCTAAAGCCATTCAAACTCAATCCAGATAAAAGTGAAAAGAGTACTAGTAGAAAACTTACAGACTTATAGACTTTTGATACCATATAGTTGAGAAAAGAAATTTCAGGTGTGATTAGGACCTTTTGTAAACGTGTATAACCTGAATTAAGATGGCTTGTTTCTCTTAATTTAACCAAATATAAGAGAAATAGATAGGTTAAATTTTGTCTTTGAACCTTTCCCAATCTTCCTCATAATCCACATCGGATAGCGTAGGAAGTAGCGCATAAGAGATGAAATTTCTTTCTAGATAATTCATAGTTAATGCAGAAACTTCATCCGTACTCCAAGGTATGCCTTCGAATAAACCTGGGATAAATTTCTGCATACCAAGAAGATAATACCCTCCATCATGCGCTGGCCCAATGACCACCTCATGAGTATTCAACTTATTAAATGCTTCAGAAATCAATTCTGACGTTATCTCTGCACAATCTGTTCCTATTACTAAAATGCGATCAAATTTCTCTTTAAACAGTTGATCAAAGGCATTTTTCATTTTCTCACCAAGATTATCACCTGACTGAAGTTCAAACCTGTAATCAGTTGGATATTGAGCAAGGTCTTGCTCCAAGAAACTCGAAAAGAACAGGAGTTTTTGAGCTGGACTTTGCGAGGTAATTCTATGTGTGTATTTCACCAATCGCTGGTAAGCATCGTAGGCTGCTTGATCCCCTATACTATCAGCAAGCCTTGTTTTCACTTTACCTAGCTCAGCATTTTTTTGAAAAATAAGAATACAATCCTTCATCCTAAGCAGTAGTTCCCCCGCAACTTGAACCTGCTCCAGCAGTGCACCCAAAACAGTGATTTTTAACGATTATTTCACGTGAATTAAGTGATTGCTGATTCCAGTCTCTTATGTGTTGTGAATCTTCTGATGAAACTTTTAGCTCAAGCATCTGATTAAAATCACAATCATATAAATATCCATCCCAGCCTACAGAAATGGTATTTCTACACATCACTCCAGCTGCAGCTACTGGATTATAGCTTTCTATCAGCTTTTCCATGTAAACTTCATAATTATTGCTTCTCAGCAAATATTCAAGAAAGCGACTGATTGGGAGATTGGTGATAGTGAAAAGTGAATTGAAGGTAATTCCAAAATTGTCTGAAAGGCGCTTTTTAAATTCTGCTTCTAAACCACTTTGGGCTGCCGGCATAAATGCACCGGAAGGATTATAAACCAAGTTCAAAATCAAACCTGAACCTTCCACCCCATAACCTTGCTCATTGAGTAATTTGAGTGCTTTGATAGATTTACCAAAAACTCCATCTCCCCGCTGGGAATCTGTTTTCATCGCTGTAAAATACGGTAAGGAAGAAGCAACTTCTATCTTATTATTTTTAAAGAATTCTGGCAAATCATGGTATTTCGGATTCGCAAGAATGATAGTAAGGTTACAACGTACAATTATTGTTATATCTGAATCTATAGCTCTTACCTGCTCTACAAACCACCTGAAATCTGGATTCATCTCAGGTGCACCTCCTGTAAGATCAATCGTATTTATTTCGTGATTTCTGATGACTTCAAGACATTCCTTCATCGTCTCGCGAGTCATGATTTCTTTGCGATCAGGTCCTGCATCTACATGACAATGTTTGCAAACCTGGTTACACATTTTCCCCAAATTGATCTGAAGTATTTCAATTTGGGTAGGTTTTAATGGGAATAGATTTGAATTCTCAAGTTCAGAAGCAAACCGATCTCCCGAAAAGCCCGGCATGTCGCTTTCCAAAATTTGAATTTCTTCCTCTGAACTGGAGAGTCGGTGATGTTGTGCTTTGAGTGATTTCATTTATTACATTGAAATTTCCTTCACTTTATTCATCATTTGGGTGGCATGAACTAGCGAAGCTCCGCCCCTGATGGCTGCTGCTACATGCACTGCTTCCATCATTTGTTCCTCATCACAGCCTTTCTCCATTGTATCTGTAGTATATGCGTCGATGCAATATGGGCATTGTATAGCATGTGCCACGGCAAGAGCGATTAAAGATTTTTCTCTGGCAGTCAGTGCGCCTTCGGCAAATACCTCTCCATAGTATTCAAAAAACTTGTCTGCAAGAGGCTTCTGAAATTCGCCTATTTTACCAAATTTTTTGAGATCTTCTGGATTGTAGTAAGTTTTCATAAGTAAAGGGTGTTTTGGTATAGTATTTATTTACGAAGTAAAAGAAGTAATTGGACTTACAACCCTCATTTTTCCAAATGGGTTTAGCTTAAATGATTTTTTCACAAAGATTTTGAAATACATGAACCGAAAGCATATGGGAGCGTTATATTGATGAATTAATAAAGAACTTTTAAAAAATAAATGACATGGCATTACGACTAGGCGATACGGCCCCAAACTTTACGGCCGACACCACAGCAGGAAAACTTGATTTTTACGAGTATTTAGGGGATGGATGGGGAATTCTATTTTCACATCCAGCAGACTATACTCCAGTTTGTACTACGGAACTAGGGACTGTAGCTAAGCTCAAGGACGAATTTACAAAGCGGAATACTAAGGTGATGGCCTTGAGTGTGGACGGAGTAGAAAGTCATAAAGGCTGGATTTCCGATATCAATGAAACACAAAGTACGAATGTGAACTTTCCAATTATTGGTGATGAGGATAGAAAAGTTTCTGAATTGTATGATATGATTCATCCAAACTCGAATGAAAACTTTACCGTTCGCTCCGTATTTGTGATTGGAAACGATAAGAAAATCAAGCTGATTATCACATATCCAGCTAGTACCGGAAGAAATTTCGAAGAACTACTTAGGGTGATTGATTCGCTTCAGTTGACGGCTAACTACTCTGTAGCAACTCCGGCTAACTGGAAGCAAGGAGAAGACGTGGTCATCGCTCCAGCAATAAAGGACGAGGATATTCCTACCAAATTCCCAAAGGGACATAAAGTGATCAAACCTTACTTGAGAACCACCCCACAGCCAGACTTATAATTCACTGATAATGAATCAACAAAGGCTTCCGAATGGAAGCCTTTGTTGATTCATTCTTGCGAAGTGAATTTATGATTCTATCAAGAGAAACTTGGCTTTAGCAGCCCCTTCTCTCACAGATTTAGCATGTTGATATCCTTCCGAATTATACCAAGCTTCAGCTTTTTCTTTGGTAGGAAACTGTAGCATGACGAGTCGTTCATGATCCCATTCTCCCTCCAATACAGTTACAGGATTTCCGCGTAGAACAAATTTTCCTCCAAAAGCAGACACTGTCGCAGGAGTCAGTTGCTTATAAACATTGTACTTTTCAGGATCTGTGATATCAACTTCCACTATTACAAAGGCAGGCATAAAATCAGATATTTGGTTTCAATTTAAATTACGGTAACTATCTAATACTGGATTTAGCATAGCAAGTATCTAATTTACTCAAATCCTACACCGGCAGCAAATCTAGTCTTGGCATAAGTAATTTTTCTTTTAGATAGTAATTCATTCAAGGTAACTCGGGAACTGAAGACAGAAACCTCCCTGCTATTGACTAAAAACAAGCTACTCTCTCCTATCTCAAACCTTCTCAATTCCCCTTGAAGTAACATTTCCAAAGCAGCTACATTTCTTGTGTATGTGCTAATCTGATCATTCACTACATTCCAACTATTGATTTCATTCTCAAGCTTTGTACGAAGCTGAAGTTCTTTCAAGTCTCTAGAATTTTGTTTAAAATCTATTTTGGCCTCCGCCAAACGCATGCCTCCTCTAGCTTTTCTCCACATCAGAGGCGTATAAACAGTCAATCCCCATTTGTAATTATTTTCAAAGAAGCCTGCCTGATCAAATTGATTGAGATTCTCTGTTAGAAAATTATACTTCAGTTTTACTACAGGAATAATCTGTTGGGCTTTAAGGCGTCTTTCTACATCCAAACTAGCTAATTCGAAATCTGCTAACATTAATTCTGGATGATCAGCAATCAAAATCCGCAATTCCTCCTCATTCAGGAGCAGAGGCTGATCCGAAAATAACTCCTCTGGCTTAATCTGAGCGTCTAATGCAATCGGATTTCCAGAATCATCCCAAAGAAAATTATTGAGATCCTGAGTGCGCATGAAAAGCTCATTTTCGGCCTTTTGCAGATTGTATTCCCTGTTCAAAAGTTGTGTTGCAGCCTCAACTGTATCTATAGCAGGAAAATCTCCTTGCTCAAAACTAATCTTGATGCCCCTAAACCTAACTTTGGCTAGTTCTACACCTTCCGCTTGTAATTCCCTATTTGCAAAAGCCAAAGACCAATTCCAATAAGCTCCGGTTGCCTGTAGATACAATTCATTTAGAAGCCTTTGGCGTTCAGATTGTGTAGATTGCTGATAAATCTGAGCCTTTCTTAAGCCAGCCCTTCTATCATCCAATATTAATCCTTGGCCAAGGTTAATCGATGCACCGGCGGAAAGCAATCCTCCAGTAGGAACAGAATTTTCAGGATTTAGGTATTGACCAGTATTCTGCTCAAAAGCTCCGTTGAGTTCTATTCCAGCCCAAGTTGGGATAGAAATCCCTGCCTCTCTTTTATCATAATAGGCCTTTTCGTCGTAGCTTTTCTCGTCAAGATTACCGTACAGTAATGGGTCAAAACCGCCCCTTGCAGTTCGGACTTCCATATCTCCCATGGTAAGCATAATATCTGCCTGGGCAGAAATAGGGTGATAAGATTTCACCCATTCCAAATACGACTCAAACCTCAATGTATCAGTATCTTGACCATAGGTAATTAATCCATAGATTAAAAGTAAGAAAGTAAAAAATAATCTTTTCATTTCTGTCCTTTTGCTATTTGTTCTTTCTCTTTTCTGGTGTAGAAATCCGCAGGGAAGCCATTTAATTGACGCCAGAGTTCATACCAAACAGGCACATCGTTGAGTAGGGCGATTCCATCTGCTCCAGAACCTACACGCAATACTGATGGCCAAGGCTCCTCCTCTGGATCTTCTGCTACCAACACTCTGAATTGATTAGACTTGCCTGCAAACTGATCTACAGCTACTATTACACCTCCAAAAGTACCATTGGAAATTCTAGGCCACCCAGTAAAAACAATTGCTGGCCAGCCATCAAAGATGAACCGTACTTTTTTCCCTACTTCCATTAGCGGCAAATCTACCGGAGAGATAAACATCTCTACAGCGAGTTTACCATTTGACGGTACGATATTCACTATTTGATCACCTTCTTTGATGGTCTCTCCTAATCCCACTTGAATAGCTTCTGCTATAAATCCATCCTGAGGAGCCAAAATATGTCTAAATCCTGTTCTGGCTTCATAGTTGGAATATTGATTTTCCAGTTTTGTGGCTGAACCTTCCGCATCATATTGACTGGATTGAGCTGTGAACATATCAGATTCTGCCTTAGATAGCTTGTCTCTAAAGTCGTTATCTATCGCATCAAGCTCCAGCACCGCTGAGATGTAGGAATTTCTACTACTCAGCAAACTGTTTTCAGCACCAATGACACTAGCCTGTACTTCCTGAAACTTAAGTCTGCGGGTTTCTAAATCAGTGAGTGAGCGTAGTCCTTCTTCATATAGTTTTTCCGCTCTTCCCAATTGTCTCACTCCGATTTCAAAATTTACTTTGGCCTGCTCAAACCGAATACTATCCGATTCCACTTTTAACTCGGCCATTTCCAATTTATTTCTAGCCTGCTCTTTTCTCAGGATATTATTTCGTTTCAAAGCTTCTATCTGACTTTCCAAAGCCTTTACTTTTTCCTTATAAGACAACGCAGATAGGTTTTTGGCTTGTACTTGTAGCTGCGTTCTAGGCAGAAGCAAAGAATCGAAATACTCATCTTTCACTTCTGTGATACTCACAATCGTATCTCCTTTGGAGACAAAAACACCTTCATTCACATACCATTTTTCTATTCTTCCGGCAATTACCGATTGTATAGTCTGAGCCCGGTGCTCTGGCTGTAGCATCGTCACATAGCCTTTGGAGCGGATATACTGGGTCCAAGGAAGGAAGAGTATAAGAAACACTACGCAGCAGGACACAAAAAGAATCCTAACTCTCCTTTTCTTTTGCTTGCTCGCAACAGTCATTTTGAGGCTTTCGGCATGCTCAAAATGGCTTCTATCCAAGATTTTATTTTCAGAGATATTTAACATTTTCCTTATGAGTTAGGGTTTAAAAAGTTTTGATATCCAGATTGATTTCCTTGATAAAGCAGGTACCCATTGTCCATCACGATTACCTGATTGGCGGATTGGATTACATCTTTATCTTGGGTAACCATTAGCAAAGTCCAATCTCCTCGAAATAAGTAAGATTGTACCCGTTCCTTTACATCTTGATCAAGATGCTGCAGTGCATTTTCCAAAATTATGGCTTTAGGCTGGCCTACTAGTGCCCTAGCAAGCATAATTGCCTGAGCCATTTTCCTGGAAAGCCCTCTTCCTTCTGGAAGCAATATAGTATTCAAATCTTCGGGTAATTGGTATATAAACTCCTTTAAACCAACCAATTCAATAAGAAAATCCATTTGACCCTTATCAATTTCTCTTCCTATTAGGATGTTTTCGGAAATCGATCCGTGGAATATCTGCTGCAATTCCATACAGTCACCTACTACAGAGCGGTACTTATCCAAATGAATCAGTTCAAGTGAAAGATCATTGATTTTAATTATGCCTCTATAGGTCTGATAAAGGCCAGAAAAGAGTGCTAGCATAGCACTTTTACCACTGCCACTTTTGCCGGTAATTACTGCTTTGGTTCCTGGCTCTATAGTGAGTGTGACTCCATTTACGATAGGTTTACTCACATCTTTTGGCTGAAAAACAAGATTTTCCATCGCCAGCTTGATCCCGTTGGACTGCTGCGTGATGTCCTTCTCTGACTCTTTGTGGTCTTCAAGCTCGATATCCATGACCTGACCAAGTTTCTCAGAAGCCACTAGCGTATCATAAACTGTTTCTAAGGAAAGAATTAACTTCTCCACCGCGTTAACTACCATTAGGATAATCACCTCTGCCGCTACGAATTGCCCTATACTGATCTGCTCATTGATCAGCAACAAACTCCCTGCTATGAGCAAACTGGTGACAATCAAAACTTTGAACCCAATCAAAACCTTGTATTGTAGTATCAAAACAGCGAAGTGATTCGATCTAAAATCAATGTATCGCTTGAGCAATTTGTCTACACGAAGAATGGGAAGCTTCGAATTCCCTCCTACTAGTTTAAAGGTATTTAGCGTTCTTCCAATTTCCTCCAACCAGTAAGCCGTTTCGTATTTGTAGGTGGACTCTTTCAGCGCTGTAGCCATTCCTTTAGGACTGGTGAAATAGAATATTGTGATCAATATCAGAACCAGCACAATTCCAAAAAGGATAAATGTGGCGTGATAAAAGGATAAGAGTATTAATCCGAAAATCACTTGTATTAGGGCAGTAGAATATTCCACCAAAATTTTCGAGACACCTTTTTGGAGATTCACTGTATCAAAAAAACGATTTACAATCTCAGGCGCATAAGATCCATGTAGAAGCTCTGACTTGATCTTTGGCAATCTATAAGCCAAGGAAAGACCTGATTTTGCAAATATTCTTTGTTGCAATTTCTCAGTGATCTGTAGTTGTGAAATTTGCAAGAAACCTCCGAAAGCTATCCCCGCAGCAACCACCAAAACTAGAATAACCCAAGAAGTAGTGATCCTACCGCCCAGCACGAAGTTTAAGATCGCCTGTATACCGAGTGGCAAAGAAAGCGCTACCAGACCATTCAATATTGCATAAAAGTAAATAGAATATACTTGGTCCTTTTCCTCTTTCAGCAGATTGAAAAATCGCTTTATCGGAGTGGTTGTATTTGAATTATTCATTAGAAATTGCCTTTATTATTAAATCTTCAAAAAAGACTAGACGGTTTTTAGAATCCAGGGACTGCTCCGTCATACCTGGTAAATGCTTGGCATTGAATGCATGAAGTAAACTGGCCTCCATGACTGTGTAAGCCAAGGTTTTTGGATAAGGATAAGTGGGGTTTATCTCATAAATCAATTCAGAAATACGCTCACCGAAATTATAAACTTGAGCAAAAATTCCATTTTCATGCTCTACATCTACAGTCTTGGTCAAGTATCCTTTGAGTGATTCATTAACGACTATGCTTCGTAGGTTTTCTGGGTCTAAATGTGCGTTTCTCATGAAAAACGGGCCATTTACTATAAGTTTCATGGCAATGGTAAGTCGGGCCTTGCTGCTATCCAAATTTGCAGTAGCATACACATAATTGACTTCCATCCAAGCCCAATACCAGGCGGTAAGATACAGCAACAACATGTGTTTATTTTCAAAATATCTATAAACGGCTGCTTCTGTGACACCAATATGGATTGCCAATTTTTTAAAGGTAAAATTTTCCATCCCCAAATTACGAATGAGGATAGCTCCCTCCTGCACTATAGAACTACCCAGCTCAGAGCTGAATGGTTCCTTAAGGTAGAGATTATCATGCACCTCCATCTTGATGTTATTCAACAAATTCTCCATAAAAATTCTTTTTGACTACCCTCATAACGCTGATCTATTGAAAAAGTTAACAAATCTTTCAAAAAGTTAGTAATACTAACAACATTTTGAAATCCTATTAAATTCTGGGATTTTCTTTACTCCTTAGAAGTGTATAAGTATGCCCAATAAATCAATAAAGGATGGATTATCACTAACCTAAACCAACCTGTCCAAGGTGGTAAACAAAGTCCATTTTCAACGCAGGAATTTAGCTGTATAAAATAGACATGAGTAGGAATGAAAGCTATAAGCATGATAATTATTCCCCAGGATGCAAGAGGCCTTGCTTTGGGAATTAATAGACCTATACCAAAACTAACTTCACATATCCCTGCCATTAAATTTAAAAGGAAATGATTGGGAAGGTATTCTGGAATCAATCTCATGTAACCCTCTGGATTAATAAAATGATTGAGACCAGCTAGTATGTAAAAAATGGCCATTATATAAAGTGCAATGGATTTAATTTTATTCATTGGAGATGCTGTTAGGATTTAAACACGAAATATTCACTCATTTTTGTAGGAATTCGAAATCCGGTATCTTCCTGATTCATGATAAGAAACACTACATTTTTCAGTTTTAATGTTCGCCATTGGGTCTTTTGGCCACCTTTCATTCTATTAATTGTTGCAGTTTTCAGTAGCATCATATTCCCAGAAACCTTTATTTCAGTTTTCAGGAATATACAGCAAATCATTCTCATCAACTTTTCCTTAGGAATCAGCTGGGTTTCTTTACTCATGACGCTACTCACAGTCACCGTATTCTTTTCGCCTCTCGGCAACTATAAAATCGGTGGAAAGAGTGCTGTTCCAAGATTGAACAGACTAAGCTGGTTTGCAATAGTTCTCTGCACAACCATAGCAGTTGGGATCTTGTTTTGGGGAAGTGCCGAGCCCCTCTCCCATTTCCTTTTTCCACCTGACTTCAGAGGATTTGAACCTAATTCAGAAGAAGCTAAGGCTTTTGCCTTGGGGGCTTTATTTTTTCACTGGGGATTTACACCCTATGCTATTTATGCAATTCCTGCCTTAGTTTTTGCATTAATGTATTATTCAGGCAAAAGTCGATTTAGTCTGGGCATCATGCTTAGACCTATTTTAGGAAATTCTCCTCATCGATTCTGGGAAACTGGATTAGATATGTTTAGCCTCTTCGCTCTTGTGACCGGTATGGCCGCAGCACTTGGTGCAGGAATTCTCAGTTTATCAGGAGGGTTCTTAGCTTTCTTCCCTGAGCTAGACCCTACTTTTCTGACTGGATTAATTACGCTCGCAATCTTAATAACCTTCATAATTTCTGCTTCGACAGGTATCGAAAAAGGGATCAAAAACCTGTCTCTGTTTAATTTGGGCTTCTTTTTCCTGATCGCTATCCTATTTGTGATTTTAGGAGAAAAAGCCCAAATATTCAATTCAATTGGAATTGGCTTCAGGGAATACTTCAGCAACTTCACAGACCTCAGCTTACAGCTGAGTGGTGCAGGAAATACTTGGACCTACGATTGGTCCACTTTCAATTTTGCCATGTGGATGGCCTGGGCACCAATGACAGCACTATTCCTTGGGAAAATAGCCATTGGTAGAACTGTCAGAGAGTTTCTATTGGTAAACTGGTTTTTTCCAGCCCTCTTTTGTTTGATTTGGATGGGAATATTCGGAGGAACTACCTTGGATTTTGCAGCTGATAATCCTCTTATTTATAAGAATCTATTTCTAAATTCTGGGCCTGAATCAATTATTTATAAGGTTTTTGAAGACATGGGCTATTTCAAAGTATTTGCCCAACTCTTCATCCTTGGTATTTTCATTTCCTATGGAACAGCCGCAGATTCCAGCACAGATGCTTTGGCAAGTATCAGTATGAAAAAGCAAACTGGAGATCCATTTCGATCAGATACAAATTTGAAAGTGATCTGGGGAGTCCTAATCGGCTTCTTATCTTGGGTTATGATTACTTTTTCAGGAATCGATGGGGTTCGAATTCTATCAGTAATTGGAGGGCTACCGGCACTTTTTTTTCTAATATTAGTATCCGTTTGCCTATTGATGATTCTTATTTCACCCAAAAAATACTTGAATGATTAATACCCTCGGTATTTCAATTTCCCAACATTATAGAGGTATAATACTTTGGAATACCGAAGCATAATTGGTAACAAAATCACATTCGCAACGGCCACAGTAGTAAGGTACATCCACAACGCCGGTCTTTCCATCAGTACATTTAATGCTACCATGGTTGTGATAACCAATGCCACCGAGAATGCATAACTCACATACATTGCTCCGTAGAAAAAATCGGGTTCTGCATGAAAGTTTGCTTCACAAACGGAGCAAGATTTATTTACATCGGACAATTTGCGAAAGCTGTAAACAGGTACTGAGAATAAATCCCCTTCGTGACACTGCGGACATTTTGCTTTTGCAATTGCTTTGATAGTACTTTTATTACTCATGTCTGATTAGTATTGAAAATGGCGAATAACCAATAAGAAAGGGCTATCAAAATAGCCTTCTAGCGATAGATCTCATCTATATCGTAATCCTTACCAATGCCCCATTGAAGTAGTTCTTCAATAGTGTAGAATTCCAGGGTGTCGAGATCCTTGACTTTGAAATTTGCACCTCGCAAACGAGCTACAATTTCAACTTGCCGCACCTCACCCATATTCACCAATTGATATTTTCTACCTACACGCAGATTATCAAGCGCTATTGGCATATAAATTAAGCTTTATCTTTAATCACAACTCCAACAGCTTCAAAGGTAATTTCACGCTTAGGCTCAGTAATAGCCGCAACTTCCTCTTTGCTCATTCCACCATCTTCAGCATAATGTCTCAACGTTTCAACATCTGTCTCTGTCAATACAGCTACGCCTTCCAAAATGATTGGATATCCTTGGGAAGTGGTAGGGACAAAAAAACCATAATCCTTAAATGTCACGCGCATGCTTTCTCCATTTGGTAGGTCCATAGTCAGCCAACAGCCTTTCTTGGTACATACCTCTTTAATTTCACCAGCAATCTTTCCTTCAAAGTTTCCTTCCTTCTCTACCACAGAAATCATTTCCGCAGGAGAAACTACCCCAGCAACTTCAAGTTCTGCTCCGTAATTACCAGGAATTTCTTTAACTGAGCTTTCTTCCGTTACTACTTCCTCAGCAGCTGAATCAGCCTTTTGATTTTGACAGGCAGTGGCCAATGCAATTCCTAGTCCTATTATAACTATATATGATTTCTTCATAGCGTTAATGATTTAGGCTCAAAAATACGCCTAAGATTTGGAGAGAAAAAGGAAAGCTCGAATGTTTGGCAAACTTATAGCAATTCGGAATTCCTGCCTATTTAGCCTATCTATTACAAATAAATCGATTGCGAAAAAGATTTGAAACAATTTTTTCAATAAAACTTCAATTTTTTTAACAATCCTGTAATTTTACACTCGAATTAACCTATTGACCCTGCACATGCCTCATCCGACTAAGTTTATCATTGATTTTGATAGCACATTCACTCAAGTAGAAGCCCTCGATATCCTTGGCGAAATCAGTCTTCTAAATGATCCTCAAAGAGAAGAAAAACTACAAGCGATAAAGGACATTACCGATAAGGGAATGGAAGGAAATGTGACCTTTCGTGACAGTTTGATCCAACGAATTGACATACTCAAAGCTAATAAATCCCAAATCACTGATTTGATTGCTGCTTTGAAAAAGAAAGTTTCCAAGTCCTTTGAGCGAAATAAGGAATTTCTTCAGGAAAATTCTGAAAACATCTACATCGTTTCCAATGGATTCAAGGACTTCATTATACCCATAGTAGGAGCTTATGGAATTCATGAAAACAATGTTTTTGCAAATGAATTTGTCTATGATGATGCAGATAACATTGTAGACTTCAATCGTGACAATCCTCTCTCTCAGAATAATGGAAAAGCGGAAACGATCAAAAAAATCAATCTAGAAGGCGAAATCTATGTGATTGGTGATGGATATACTGATTATGAAATCAAAAAATCCGGCCTAGCCAATAAGTTCTATGCATTTACTGAAAATGTAAATCGTCCTAAAGTAACCAAAGAGGCTGATCACATTGCGCCTAGTTTAGATGAAATCTTATACGTTAATAATTTGAACACGAAATTCTCTTACCCGAAAAGCAGAATCAAGGTATTGCTCCTTGAAAATGTCCACCAAATCGGTGTTGATTTACTCAAAGAAGAAGGCTACGAAGTAGAAGTAGTAAGCTCGGCTATGTCTGAGGAAGAACTTTGCGAGAAAATCAAGAATGTATCCATCATAGGTATCCGTTCCAAAACTAATATTACGCGTAAGGTCCTGGAAAATGCCAATCGATTGATCGCAGTTGGTGCATTTTGTATTGGTACCAATCAGATTGATTTGGAAGCTTGTCAGGAAAAAGGGATAGCGGTATTCAACGCGCCATTCAGCAACACCAGATCTGTGGTGGAAATGGCAATCGCAGAGATCATCTTCCTGATGAGAGGTTTTGCAGATAAAACTGCTGCTCTCCACCAAAGCAAATGGGATAAATCTGCAAGCGGAAGTTTTGAAATCAGAGGTAAAAAACTGGGAATTATTGGCTACGGAAATATTGGGGCCCAGCTTTCGGTTCTTGCGGAGAGTATGGGAATGAACGTGTTCTATTACGATGTGATTGAGCGCTTAGCACTTGGGAATGCAACCAAAATCGACAGTTTAGATGAGTTGCTAAGCACATGCGACGTGATCACACTTCATGTAGATGGCAGAAAAGAGAACGAAAATATCTTGGACAGATCCAAAATCGCCTTGATGAAAAAGGGCGCCATATTGCTCAATCTAAGTCGTGGACATGTGGTGGAGATTCCTGCTTTGAGAGACGCAATTCTTTCCGGTCATCTCGCAGGTTGCGCAGTGGATGTGTTTCCCGAAGAACCTAAAAACAACACAGAACCATTGACCTCAGAACTCATCGGTCTGCCAAACACAATTCTTACTCCACACATCGGAGGCAGTACATCAGAAGCCCAGGAAAATATCGCACGCTTCGTTCCAGGAAAAATCATGGAATACATCAACACAGGCAACACCTACAACTCTGTAAATTTCCCGAATATCCAGTTGCCATTCTTGCAGAATGCGCATAGACTGATTCACATTCACATGAACGAGCCCGGAGTATTGGCTAAAATCAACCAGATCTTGGCAAACTTCGAAATCAACATCGTGGGACAGTATTTGAAGACTAATGAGAAGATCGGTTATGTGATCACAGATATTGATAAAGCTTATTCCAACGAAGCGATTGATGCTTTGAAGCATATTCCAGGCACTATCCGCTTTAGAGTTTTATACTAGGATTTAAAATTTTCTATAACCAAAAAAGTCCCGATAATTCGGGACTTTTTTGGTTTATACGTCGATCTTACTTATCAAGCAACCTTCTATGGTAATTGATCTGGCCTAAATGGTAGCTAAAATGGCCAAAGAGGTGAATCAGGAAAAAATTGTGAGACATTTTACCACCAAATACTTCCAACGGATAATCCTTTTCTAACATCCCCTCATCAAGTCCCTCCAGGCTGGCGGTCACTACATTTTGGAGTTTCTCCACCATAGCAACTAAATCAGCTCTTGGAACATTCTTACCCGCAAATTCAAATTCTCTATCTCGAGTGTAGTCGAATCCGCCTATCTCCTTTCCTACGAAATTAGACATGTTCCCCACCAAATGAAGGCAAAGGTTACCTGCCGAATTGGTAATGTTGTGTTCCACTTTCCATAGATTTTCTTCCTTGGAATATGCGTTGATTTCTGCTTTCAACCGCTCAATATCCCGCTCAAAAAGTCTTATTAATTCTTTCAGTACCATAGCGTTTAATCTTTTAAAAATTTCAAATAGGCTTTAGCCATCTTTTCATCATACTTATTGGTAGCATATGCTGGGCCATTGTAGCATTTAGCGAATTTCGCCCAATTCTTAGTCTGCAAATGCTCTAAACAACCATTCTTTAAAATATATCGTCCAAATACTTCCAAGTGATTTCTCTCATGCTTGTGCATTTCATCAACAAATTGCTGAACGGAAGGATATCCAAGCGGAATTGCGTGAAAGCCCATCACCTGGTAACTTCCCCAGGATGCAGAAGCTAAAGCTGCCTCTCTGAATCGAGGGTCGGGAGAAATAGAAGCTGCTTGCTCCAACCGCTCATATTCTCTAGTTCCGCCTAAGTAATGCTTTCTGTTAAAGCTTTTATAAAGGACATTTTGATTTGTATCGTTGGCAAAATCTTCAGGGTTTATTCCCCTAGCTTTCAATTGCCTCCAAAAAATATGGCCTTCAAATAAAATCTTCGGTCTTCCATCTATAAAAAAACCTTTACCAGAGCTTTCGACTTCATTCACGGCCTTTACGGCTGCGAGATCGACCTGATACCTTTTTGCAAAATCTATCAAGTCTTGCTCCCCAAGGAAGATACTACCAAACACATCAGCAGGTTTAGTCTTATCAAAAAGCATGGTCCAGGTCTTAATTCCAACTTCCCCATCAACTACTAGCTGGTTTCTTCCTTGGAAATCTTTGACTGCTACTTCAGTTTCAACTCCAAAATAACCCGAAGAGGGGATTTCATAGCCAATCTTTCCTAAGAGCTCCTGTAAAAAAGATACAGAAGAGCCTCTCGATTTGAGCTTAATGTATTGCATTGCTATTAGGTTTAAAAATAAAAAGTACTTCAATGTAATTGAAGTACTTCATAATAGCAATTTGTTTGAGCATCCCTTACTCCGGATCTATCACATTTTTACGCCTTCCAAATTTTCCAGGCTTAGCTGGTTTCGGCTCAGATTCAACCTTAGGCTCGGCTGGCTTTTTAGCTTCTACAGGTTTTGGATTAACTTCTTTTGGAGATTCAGGGTTAGAATTTTCTCTTCGAGGAAAAGGCTTTCTATTGCTCCCGGAAGCAGACTTTTTATTTTTACTAGAACCGGATTTTTTCTTTGACCCAAAGTCAGACTTGCCTTTGGAAGCAGTTCCTGTATATGTAGGTCCAGTTTCAAAGCCTTCTGGTAGAGGCATCTGGGTGATTTTCATCCCAATCAGCTTTTCAATATTATCAAACTTATACTGATCCTTTGGATTGACGAAAGTAATCGCTTCGCCTTCCATATCAGCTCTGGCTGTACGTCCTACTCTATGCACATAATCCTCAGGATCAGATGGCGTATCATAATTGATGACCAATTCAATCCCTACCACATCTATCCCGCGGGAAATAATATCTGTTCCAATCAGGATTTTAACAGACTTATTTTTAAAGGCAGACATAATCTTCTCACGCTCTACTTGCTCCAGGTCTGAGTGGAAAGCTTCTATTTCAAATTGCTTTCTTAATACTTTATAAAGTGACTTTACTTTATCCTTAGTAGAAGCAAAAATGATCACTGCTTCGTAAGCTTTTTGAGAAAGTATGTTTCTGACCAATTCCTCCTTCTGCGTATCGTACACAGAGTACATGGATTGAGTCACACCTTTTGCGGTTTTGCCTATGGCGATAGATATTTCTGCAGGATTATTCAGAAACTTCATGCTAAACTGCCTGATCTTGGGAGGCATGGTAGCTGAGAAAAGTACTGTCTGCCGATCTTTAGGAAGGTAATTGACAATTTTCAGAATATCATCTGAGAATCCCATATCCATCATTCGATCTGCTTCATCCAGAATCAAATGCTCCAGCGTAGAAAGATCTATTTTCCCCCCAGCCAGCAAAGCTATCAGACGCCCTGGCGTAGCCACGATTATTTCTGCACCAGTTTCAAGGGCTTTCTTTTGCTGCTCCCAGACGATGCCGTCTCCACCACCATAAATCGGTATTGAGCTTATTCCCAAGAAATAAGAAAAACCCTGAATCTGCTGATCGATCTGAATAGCAAGTTCACGGGTTGGTGCCAATATCAGCGTGTTTAATGTAGTGGTTCCATCCTTACTGATCTTGTTAAGAATCGGTAATATAAATGCTGCGGTCTTACCAGTCCCAGTCTGGGCGCATGCGATAAGATCTTTATTTTCCATGATGACCGGAATGGCCATTTCTTGGATTGGAGTTGGTTTTTCAAAACCCATTGCATCCAGTCCTTCTTGGAGCGAGGTTTCGAAATTAAATGATGAGAAGTCCAAATTGAGTGATTGTAGTATTATAAAAAGGTGGCGCTTTCGTTTACGCCTTTTCAAATATAGCCCCTAATTGTACAGAAACACAAATAGTTGGGTTTTAGAAAGTGCTAAAACCCCCATAGAATAGAAGTTTCAGCGATTCTCTCTGGGTACAATCTATCAATTACACTATATTGAAAAAGGTTCAATAAGTCTTTTTATTTATAGTCATATGTCAAAATGATTCAATTTTCTGATACTCAGTCTAGATGAACTCTCTAAAACTTTAAAGAAACTCAGGCTTAATACTCCCATTTTGATAAAAACCAAGGTTAAATATCCTTATCCTATGAAAAAAATATATCTAATCACATTCCTATTACTGAGTATAAACTCCTTTGGCCAAGGTTTACCTGGCTTGGGAGCTGGAACTACCCCCACCAATAAACCCATACTTCATGGAAAAAACTGGGTAGCGATTACTGGAAAACCACTAGGGGCAACTGCCGGAGCTACTATTTTTCAACAAGGTGGAAATGCCGTAGATGCTGCCTGCGCGATGATTGCGGCCACTTCAACTATGTGGGATGTACTTTCATGGGGTGGAGAAACGCAGGCATTGATTTATAATCCAAATACCAAAAAGGTAATTGCAATCAATGCACTGGGATATGCTCCCACTGGAGCTACAGTTGAGTTTTATAAATCTCAGGGAATGGATTACCCACCTCAATATGGACCCCTGGCAGCCACTACTCCTGGAACTCCCGGCGGTATAATGACCATGCTTGCAGAATATGGCACCATGAGTCTAGAGCAGGTCCTCAAACCTTCTATGGAACTTGCTAAAGGATATCCTATCGAAGCACAAACTGCTAATGCGATGGAGTCTCAGAAAGCTCGAATTAAAGAATGGCCTTATTCAAAAAAGATCTTCTTACCACATTTAGGAAATGAAAGAGAAGCCCCAGTCCCAGGCGAAATCTTCATACAAGATGATCTATACCAAACACTCTCCAAACTAGTGGAAGCGGAAAAGAAAGCCTTGTCTGAAGGTAAATCTAGAAAGGAAGCTATTTACGCTGCATATGACAGATTTTACAAAGGCGATATTGCCAAGGAAATTGTAAGAGGAACACGGGAACAAGGTGGACTTTTTACGGAAGCCGACTTGGCTAATTGGAAAGTGAAAATAGAAGAGCCACTGCACGTCAATTACAAGGGAATTGATGTATACAAATTGCAAGAGTGGACTCAGGGTCCTGTCTTGCTTCAATCATTGAATATTCTGGAGAATTTTGACCTTAAGTCTATGGGATACAATTCCGCCAATTACATCCATACAGTTTATCAAGCAATGAATTTGGCATTTGCAGACCGAGATTTTTATTATGGGGATCCAGCTTTTGTTGAATCTCCAATGAAAGGGTTACTCTCGAAAGAATACGCGAAAGAACGATCCAAATTAATAGGAAAAGTAAACGATCCAAAAATCACCGCAGGTGACCCCTATCCTTTTCAAGGTGGAACTAATCCCTACCTGGATATTCTAAACAAGAATCAAGAGGCCATGGCTTCGCTTACTCCAGATCAGTTCAATTCCACTCTTGACGAGCAATTTATCTCTGGCTTTCAAAGCGGTACAACTTCTGTGGAAACTGCAGATGCTGAAGGCTGGGTAGTGTCTGTCACTCCAAGTGGCGGTTGGATTCCTGCGGTAGCTGCAGGCAATACAGGAGTAGGCTTGTCACAGCGAATGCAAAGTTTCGTCTTGGATGAAAAACTCAGCCCATACAATCTTCCCGAGCCAGGAAAAAGGCCCAGAGTAACCCTAACACCTAGTCTCGCAATGAAAGATGGCAAACCCCTTCTTGCATTTGCTGTACAAGGAGGTGACTCTCAGGATCAAAATCTTTTGCAGCTTTTCTTGAATATTGTGGAATTCGATATGAATGTTCAGGAAGCTACAGAAGCAGCAAATTTCAATTCCTATCAAATGCAGAGCTCCTTTGGAGATCATGAATCGCGTCCAGGAGCTATGGTTGTGAGAGAAGATACACCAACTTGGTTACGTAAAGAATTAGCAGAAAAAGGCTACAACTTAGAATTATGGAACAAGACTTCTGGACCAGTCAACGCGATATGGTTTGACTGGAAGCATGGAACCTTCTGGGGAGGGAGTAGTGATTATGGAGATGATTACGGGATAGCCTGGTAGCTAATCAATCAAAAAGCCTAAATATTCTAAAAGAATGAACAAAAATAATCTATCCTACGCCTTACTGATTTTACTTTGCTTAACTGCGTTTAGGGTAAAACAGCCTAATATTTTGATTATTGGAGATTCTATTTCGATTGGATATACACCATTTGTAATAGATCATTTCAAAGGCAAAGCAACAGTCACTCACAATCCTGGCAATGCTCAGCATACTGGAACAGGGCTGGAAAAAATAGACGAATGGCTTGGGGATGAAGAGTGGGACATTGTACAGTTTAATTGGGGTTTGTGGGACCTTGCTTACAGACATGTTGACGCAAAACCTTATGGTAACCGAGATAAGGTCAATGGGACAGTTACTTATTCGGTGGAGGAATATGCTAAAAATCTAGACTCACTCGTGACCCATATCAAATCAAAAACAGATGCTAAATTGATTTTTGTGACTACCACTTATGTTCCAGAAGAAGAAGCTGGCAGATTTACAACTGATCCACAAAAATACAATACTGCTGCGATCTCCGTGATGAAAAAACATGATGTACTAATCAATGACATATATCAAAAGTCAAAAAAGATTCACAAGAATCATGGAATAGGTTCAAATGATGTGCATTATAAAAAAAAGGGATATAAGTTATTGGGGGAAAATATTAGTAGCTTTTTAGAAAAACAGCTGGACTGAATATTCACCTAAACAACCTGAAAATTTTAAGATGGCACCAACTATTAAAAATCTTCCTGAAACATTACTCGTAGGAAAGAAAGTGAGAATGAACTTCTTGAACAATAGAACTCAGGAGCTTTGGAAATCTTTTATGCCTAGAAAAAAAGAGATTTTGAATAGTATAGGCGATGATCTGTATTCTGTAGAAGTATATGATTCCCTCTCCTATTTCGATGCTTTTTCTCCTGCAAATGAGTTCGATAAATGGGCAGCAGTCAAAGTCGATGATCATGGATTTATTCCAGATGATTTGGAAACACTTACCATACCATCAGGACTTTATGCTATTTTTAGTTTCAAAGGTCTGGACAGCGAAGCTCCAGCCATGTATCAATATATTTTGGGAACTTGGCTTCCAAGTTCAGAATACCAATTGGATCATCGACCTCATTTTGCTGTGATGGGAGAAAAATACAAGAATAATGACCCGGACTCCGAGGAGGAGTTTTGGATTCCGATAAAACCCAAAAGCCATGAATAAAAGTGAATACAGTTTCGGGGTATTTACCATGATTTTGACCGTGATTACGGGTATTCTCCATGCAGGAGCATATATAGGGATTGGAGCACAGGTGTTTTTCCTGGACGTGTATGGGTATTATTTCCTTCTATCTAACATTATTTATTTCGCAGGAACTGCTATCCTAGCTAAGTATTTTTATCACAAAGACTATAAACCAGCCTTTTATACCTTATTGCTTACAGCCCTTTTCACCTTAGTTCAGATGATTGTGCTATATAGGCTGATAGCTGATCGAAGCCTTGAAAGTATATATTTTACCATAATAATTTTCCTATTGTGCTCTTTACTGGCATTTGGTGGCACCCTTGTATATTCAAATGCATCTCAAAAAAAATGGCTTAAACTAGCAGGGATTCTGATCCTTTTCAGTAGTAGCCTTCTTTTGTTTCTGAGCTTATTTGCTTTAAGTATTCAAGAAAACTCAACACTTCGGATGATTGAGCAAGTTTCACGCTGGACATCCCTAAGTACAACTCTGATCCCGATTTTCTTTGTTCTAACTTTCCGGGAGGAATTAAAATCAACGAATGAAGTTGCTTCCAAACTCGAGGATAACAGATATGTGATTTTCAAATTTTTGATGCTTGTTGCTTTTGTTGCCAGTGGCTTTCTTTTTCTAAGGGAAAGTTATATGTCCCATTATTGGCAAGGAAAAAATCAGGAAAGAGCCGCTCAAATGAAGTCCCTGTTTGAAGAAAATATGTTTGTTGGAAGCCAAGGAGATAGTCTAAAATACCTGCTGCTGAAGCCAATTGACTTTGATTCGACAAAGCAATATCCAGTAGTTATTTCACTTCCTTACAGTGGTTATGAAGCAAGTGCTGCATTAATCCTTTCAGAAAATGTGAATCGAATAAAATTTCCTTCGTACATATTTGTGCCCTTCTGTCCCGATGGCGAAGGCTGGGGCGGAGTTCCAAACACCCCTGTTATTGATCAATTGGTATTCGAGGCTTTAGAAGCATTAGACCAAGAAGAAAACATAGATCCAAGTCGCCGATACATCACGGGCGTTTCACGAGGTGGTTACGGTGCGTGGCACTTTATCACCAAAAGACCTGATTTATTTGCCGCTGCCATTCCCGTTTGCGGTGAAGGTGAGCCAAATCTAGCTTCTCAGATTAATGATGTCGCAGTCTGGGCTTTTCATGGTGAAAAGGATATCAATGTACCCGTATCTGGATCCAGAGAAATGATAGCCGCCATGGAAGCTGCAGGTAAATCTCCAAAATACACAGAATACGAAAAGGAGAGCCACAATATCTGGCATCTGGTTACTAACGAACCTGGCTTATATCCTTGGTTATTTTCACAGACTAAAGAAAAAAGTGTCCAAGATTAACACCTGGACACTTTTACAGCCTGTTACCGTTTATTCTACTTTTAGCTTGATTCCTTAAATCCCAAAGCTATCATTTTACTCTTTTGAGTTGTGGGAACTTTCACGTTTATTCGTGTTCCTGTTGTACAAAAACATGCTTCGCAAACTTGTTCAACTCCATTTCCCGTAATAGATATTACTCTTGCTCCATTCACTCCATGATCACGCAGGTAATCCTCAACAGCTTGAAGGATTTCATTATTGGAGTTGTTAGAATTTGTATTCCATGGATCAGAACAACTAGTTTGATCCCAGTAAAATACAAGAGTATTTAAGGAATTATCCTCATGACATCCTTGAAGAAAAAGTACAAGCAATAAGAATAGGCTTAAATCATATTTCATAGGAGTAGCACTTTATGAATTACACGAAAAAAAAAGGCCAAACGCTACAGCCCAGCCTACTAGTTTTACCCAAATAGCTTCTCCAAAATCTTATAGGTAATCAAATAGGTAGGCCTCACTCCTTCCATCCCCAGAGCTCCTGAAGCAAGCGTACTTCCAGTCTCCAATGGATTGTCAGAAGCATAGTAAGCGTAAAGTACTTTCACATTGGAGCGAATAGATTTACGGATTTTGGATGCCGACTGAATGGCCTTTTGGTAGTGGGCACCTTCCATTTCAAGACCAACTGCTTTCCATGAAGATTCCATAAAGTAGGTCAGGATGTCTTTATTCTGAAGAGAAGTACCCAAAACCGAAATCATAGGCCCTTCATAGACGCCCAGTCCAAAACCTTCGAAATCAGCTTTTTTCAGTTCATTTTTGAAAGGATAATTATCCGCGGTCCCTTCAAACACGTGGGCATTTGGAATCATCAGATCACCTTTTCCTCCATATAGAATACCAGCTTTTCCCATAATAGAAGTAGAAACCACATCTAGCGGAATCTGCTTTCCATCTTTATTATATGGCTTAAGCAACTCATCAAAGCACTCATAGGCTTGCTCACCAAACGCGTAATCCATCACCACAAACACTGGTCGCTTCGACAGCTCTTTTGGCAACTTCACTCCAGGGATTAATTCATCTTTCTCCAAAAGTGCGGTGTCTATGATCTGTGCGCCAATGTTGGTCCCTGACTCATCGGGAAGATTGATAAACCCGTGATTTGCAGCATATTTATCTATGGCCTGACCTTTATTGTTTTTGGCTTTGACAGAAATATCCATTACCACCTTTTCAAGTGATTCGTAGTTTTTTAATCCAAGCAGCTGAGGGGCGTAGATTGTATTCACAACCGAGTGAAGATTTGCTGAAATAATGTGGATAGGACGCTTCAGTAAATTGTGCTTATCCAAGGCAATTTTTATTCTTCTTGCCCACATTTCTCCATACACGTGATGGCCGATTCGCTCTCTGAGTGTAGTGGAAAATGAAATCTCCCGATCCAGATTTTTGGTTGCTTCCTCCTGTGCTAGTTTTCCCATGTGATAAACAATGGAAAATAGGCTATTGGAATTATTACTTTTCTCAAATTTATCTACAGCCTGAATCGTCTCTTCGTAAGTTCTACCGATCAAGTGACTTAAGTATGCAGAAGCTGCTTCCTTCTCAAACTCCTCACCTGCCGCTTCCTTTTGTACAAACTCTTCGAGCATCAGCCAATTGGTAGAAATTTTCCCTTTTGGATCGGTGCTATTGTTATAGATTTTGTTTGACTCTATGTATAAAAATGTGAGGTGTGTCAAAATATCATAGATATCAGAGCGACCGCGGGTCATTTCCACATACATGATATGCTCATCCAACCTGTAGCAATTTCTCTTACGCTTGGCCGGAACAATCGCCTCTAGTTTTGAAGTTTCATAGCCTTCCCGACTGATCAACCGTACAAACCGACACTCTTCAATGCCTCTTGGAAGTCGCTCCATGACGTAAAGCAAACCATCCAATTCGATTTTTTCATTGTCCGTAACCAATCCATAGATCTCAGGACTCAACACGCGTAATGCATCAACAAGACTTTCACCCGATACTCCCATTGGTTTATAGCTACCTCTGGTAAAAAGGTGTCTCATCGTAATATACAATCGCTCGATCGCAGCTCTGGATTCATGTGCTCTAGTTCTCTTCATAAATGCAAGTGGGTTTTGCAAGGCAAAAGTACTAAATACTATTTTAAGCGTTCTGCAAAAAATTCTTTCAGCTTACTCACTTTTGGTAGAATTACGAATTGACAGTAAAGTTGAGTACCGTTTTGGTTGAAATAATCTTGGTATCGATCTTCTGCTGGATAAAAGTTAGCAAAGGTTGTGATCTCTGTTACTATTGGCCTTTCAAACACATTAGACATATTTAATTGGGCTTTTAAAGTTATTGCTAACTTTTGTTGTTCAGGATTGTGGTAGAAAATAGAAGATCTGTACTGTGGGCCTGCATCAGCTCCTTGCCTGTTGAGGGTTGTGGGATTATGTGTAGCCCAAAAAATCTCCAAAAGTTGAGTTAAGCTTATTACTTCAGGATCAAAGTAAACCTGAATTACTTCTGCATGTCCCGTAGTTCCACTACCAATTTGCTCATAACTAGGGTTCTCTTTAAATCCTCCTGAATATCCTGAGACTACTTTCTCAACCCCATTAATTCGTTGAAAAACTGCTTCTATACACCAAAAGCAACCAGCACCCAAGGTAATTAGGTCCAATCCTTTAGGAATCTGCACTTCAGTTTTTGGCAATTCTAAGACTTCACCCATAGCTTATTGCACATCTTGAATATCCAACCCGGGAGAATCTTCTTAAGTTTTGCTTGGAGAAGTGAGCTCTAAAGAATTCGACTTTAAAAAATTGAGATTAATAGCCTCATCAAACGAAGTAATCGCCACAAGCCCTTCTTGCTGTAGTGCTATTGCAGTAGTATTTACCTCTTCGAGAAAGAGCTCCCAATCTTCAGGGTACATTTGCATGACAACTTCAGCAGTGCTGAATGTTTCTCCTTTATTTCGCTGGAGCTTATCTAAAATGGCTGTTCTAAGAACTTCCATGGCTAGGGTTTAGCTACATACCATCACAAATGCTGGTGGAAGGTTTTTTAAAGTAAAACTTAAACTAACTTTATCAAAGTGCTTTTTAAAAAGGTTTTTCAACAGATAAGAATAGCATATCTGTATAAAATAACCGCTTTGATTCAATGCAATTTTGGAGTTGGAAAGAATAGCGTCTTTCACTTCTGGGGGAATAAAACTAAAAGGCAATGAGGATAAAATATAATCTACTTTCCTTCCTTCTAAATAATCGGCAATGTTTTCAGCAGAATCATTAATAATGCGGACATTTTGCTGCGGAAACATCTTCTCCATAGATTCGCAAAAAGATTTACTGATCTCAAAAACTAAAAGTTCTGAACCTGGGTCCATCCGATCTACTATCCCCTGCGTAATGCTTCCGTCCCCGCCTCCAAGTTCCACAATTAGTTTAGCACCTTGCAGATTGGTATGCGATAACATTTTATTAACTAATGCCTTTGAGCTGAAAGTTACCGCTCCTGTTGTGCTTAAGTTGCTGTATAATTCCAACAACAAATCCGATTTACCCATATAATCTTTGATTCTCTCCTTGAAGATACCTGATTTTGCCCTATCTTTTGAGTCTTCACCCATAAAATTGTCGCGTAAATATGGCCCAAAAGGCTGAAATTCGATCTAACCTTCCTGTAAAAATTCAAACAACTCTCAGTAATTTCTGGAGTATGTCCCTGATTTTCTCAACTTTAATGCTCTTGTTGAGAGTCGCAGAATTACTTTTAATTTTCAAGACTCATCCTATCCGCATCAGTTTCCGTGCTGTTATAGGCTATAGTTTTTATGAGGATATCACTTGGATTCTATATTTTCTGGGCTTGCTTTTTATTTTCCACTTAACTAATAGTTTGATTTCAGTTAAGTTTGCCAAATGGTTTACCAGATCATGGCTAGTAATTGCATTACTCGTTCAAACTTCCTTACTTTTCTATTTCAACAAAACTTTTGTCCCGCTCGGAAAAGATCTTTTTGCCTATAATGTAAATGATATTATTCTAACTGTACAATCTTCAGGTCAACTCAACTCCTTGAGTATAGGAAGTGGAATTCTAGTCATTTTTATCCTTTTTTACATTTTTCATTTCTCCAATAAATACCTGAATTTCAGCTTAAAGACATCAATCTCATTTACAATTAGCACCTACTGGTTTGTAATTTTATTTTACTTTATTCCCATTAACGACCCTGAAAAATTTGACGAAACTAAAGCCAATATTCAGCTCAACAAATCAAAATATCTGTCGGAGCAAGCATTTGACTACTTCGCCTATACCAATGAGTATTATTTCGATTTCTACCTGAGGTCTTCCAATGAAGGTTTATTCATTAGAAAGGAATATACAGATCCGGTTTACCCATTTCTACATCAGGCAGACTACCCAGATGTATTAAGCCCTTATTTTGACAGTCTGTCCACTGCCCCAGACATCGTGTTTGTCCTGATAGAAAGTTTGGGTAAAGCCTATTCAGGCAAAGATGCTTATTTGGGGAGTTTTACGCCCTTTCTAGATTCACTGGAGGCTCATAGTCTAGTTTGGACTAATGCTATTTCATCAACTGGAAGAACTTTCGGTGTTTTACCGGGTGTTTTTGCCGGACTTCCTTATGGAGAAAGGGGTTTTCAAGAGTTATTTGAAGACTTTCCGAATCACAGGAGCTTGATTAGTATTCTAAATGATAATGACTATGAGTCAACTTTCACCATTGGTAGTGATGTGAACTTTGATCACCAAAAGGAATTCTTAGAATTTTCAGATGTCACTCAGATCATAGATATAGATGATTTTGATCCAAAATACAGTAAAATGCCTCCTGCAAATGGTTTCACGTGGGGTTATGGTGACAAGGAAATTTTCAACAATGGGCTTAAATACTTCCCTAGATCAAGTGAAAAACCACAATTAGGAATATTCCAGACTATCACCTCCCACGATCCATATTTAGTGCCTGAGCGGGAGTTCTATTCTCGGAAATTTGAAGATCATCTGGAAAACTACCTCAACCTGACAGAAGCTAAGAAGGCAAAATACCGAGATTATCAGAATATCTACATGACCATTCTTTATGCAGATGACGCCGTAAAAGATTTTATTACCACCTACAGCGAGAAGCCCGAATTTGCCAATACCATATTTGTATTCACAGGGGATCACCGCTTACCAGACATCCCCATGGCTTCTAGACTGGATCGCTTTCACGTGCCCGTGATTATCTATTCTCCGCTGATCAACAAGCCCACCTATTTTAAAGGAATGATAAGTCACTTTGAAATCACCCCTTCTTTATTAGCGTTTTTACAGGCACAAGTTGGCATAGAACTTCCTCAGGAAGACATTTGGTTGGGACAGGTTATGGATACTTCCAGAGTATTCCAATCTCAAATAGCAATGCCTTTGATGCGAAACAAAAATCAGCTGATGGAGTATGTGGACGGTGAATATTTTCTGTCGGATAATCAGCTGTTTGTAATTTCTGATGGCCTGAACATTGATCCCATTGAAGATCAAAACATCAAAAATAAATTAACGGGACAATTTGAAGACTTCAAAAACAAAAACAACTACGTAGTCCAAACCAGGAAGCTATTACCTACTGATAATTAGCTAGTCCCGGTCTTGTTTTCTATAGGTTTTTTCTAAAACTTGAGACAATAGAGGATAATAATAATTCCAATAAAAGCTCTGTCGATCATTAAAATTTGACAAAATATGAAAGCCTCGCCAGAGACTTGGTAATCCTTGGAAGTGAGCAGAGCCCATTTGAGTTCCCAAATCCGAAAAGTCACCGGAAAAATAATAATACTGTCCTTTTCCTTCATCACGGACTACTGCGGCAGGGAAAAACCTTGGAAGCCCCATTTCCCGCAACTTTTCGTTACCTAAATCAGAAGGATCTATATCGTAATAGGAAATCACCTGATAATCACGCTCGATCAATACTACATCAAACCAATCAGGATAAGGTACAACTTCCGGCAGCTTGAATCCGTGTTTGTTGATTTTTTGTGTGCGGATCTTTGGTGTTTCACCAAAATAATCTACCCCATTTGTAAATACTTCCACTGTTCCATTTTCATGGACAAAAACAATTCCTGGACCTGGAGAAACCCAGTTTCTTTCATGTTGCTCCAGGTATTGACTAATAAACCATTTGGGGATATTCTTATTGATCGTAGTATCCATCTGATCAAAATACCTCCCTATCCAACCTGTCCATTTGATTCCCATCAAATTCTCAAACTCAGTTCTTATACCCAGCGGTGTAGGTGAAGCCATAGTATTGAATTCTGCAATAATGGTTTTATTTTGGGAAGCTGCCTCACGCAATAAGTTAATGTCTCCTCGATTCAGTCCGCCGTAAATCTTCTTAGATAACTCATCAGGGTCCACTTTAATAAAATCATTTTCAAATACTCCGTAAGTATCCGTGTAAAAGAGAACATCAAGTTCTTTGGCTTTCTTTACTATTTCTTTTTCAGACAGTTGCGTAAAGTCTTTAAAAGTTCCAAATGAAGAGGAGGTATCAGGATAAAACCCAATATAATCTCGTTCCTTATCGTAAAATTCTCCTACCGAATTCCTGAATTTCAAATGCTCTAATGCCCAGAAAATTGATTGATGCTCTTGATAACGGTCGTTGGGCACCGTTTTATCAACAACCAAAACCTCCAAGTCTTTAGAGGGATAAATAAGCCAAAATAAATAGCTAAATAAGGGTACTACAATCAATACAAACAGGATAGGAAATATCCTTCTTAGCGAGATTATGGATTCTTGAGTAAATAGCTTTTTCATTAAAACCTGTATTCAACTCCCAATGAAAAATTCAAATTGTTTCTAAATCGATCTGGTCCCAATTCATCGCGGCTATACCCCGTGAATGCATATACCATAAAGCGATCTGTCAGCAACTGCTGGTATCCGGCTCTTGCCCTATATGAATTCAAAAGTTGGGTTGGATCACGGGTTTCCTCATCCGGAGAAACCCCAGAACTCAACTGCAAAGAGAAAAAATCCTCACCAGTTTTGAAATAATACCGAGCCTGCAAGTTCGCAGAAGTTCCCAAGCTATTTCCAGTACCAGGAATTAAATTCGCACGGAGATTAAACCACCAATTGCCAGTATATTTTCCGAGGGAAGCGGTATAGATGTAAGTAGGCTCTGCAAATTGTAAGTATCGAAATCCACCATCTACCTCCCATGCTTTCGGAAGATTGAAATAAACTGAAGCTCCTAATCGAAAATCAGGGAAAAAACTTGCGTTTGAACCACCTACATTAAGATATGCATAAGCTTTTTTACCTAAAGAAGGATAGGCATCTAATTCAAAAAGAGTCCCATTACCATCAAATCGTGATGATTGTGTCACTCTCCCTATCAGTGTTCCCGTCAACTTAGTCCTGGTCCTTGCATAAAAAGAAAAGGTATTCCAAGGAGTAAGCTCACCTTCAAAAGAGTCATAATCGTAGGTGGCCCCTACCGCATTATTTCTTCTCAGGCGCTGCAAGTTTTGCATGTACTCTAGCAAGTTATCATTCTTATATTTCTTCTTAAAAAGCTCTTCTGCTATTTGATAGGCAGCATTGTAATCTTCTCGGTAGTATAGCAATCTGGATTCCCTGTACCGGATTGCATTTGGAAGCGGTGTACCTAAGTTTTCTCTCGCTTTAGCCAAAACTGCGTCTGCCCGATCATATTGCTCTGCCCAAGACAAATTATCTAAAGATGCTACATATCCATCTTCATAGGCTGGGGAAGCTATTATCGCACGCTCCAAATAAATAGATGCTGAATCGTTTTTACCTTCCCAAGCATAGCTTCTACCTACTAAAATTAAAATATCAGCATACTCAGGATATTTGGACAGCGCTCTAAACGCAATCTTCCTTCCTTCTGCATATTTTCCATCCAAAATCAAAGTTCTGGCATCCACAAGCAATACGTCTGGGTCAAATGAATCCTGAGCCTTGAGACTTATGGAGAATAGCAGGAAAGAAAACAGAAGAATAAGGGCTTTTTGCATACGGTTAAGAATTTAAGGTAGTTGGCTCTATATTCTTTTTGTCTTCGGACTTTTTAAAGCCAGTACGGATCATTTGACCCCAGCCACCTTTTCCTTTTATAAAATCCCAATGTCCGCCTAATCCCCAATAAACGATCTTCGGGTGAATAAACATCGGCTCTAGAAAAACGGTCATAATCAGCTTATTGAGATCCTTTTTATCCTTGTAATTATTATATGAAAGCTGCTCATACAAAATGCTGAAGGAGGATACCAATATGGATAGCAAATACAACACAACAAATAATGCGATGAAATAAAAAGCAGAGAAATCACCAATTATAATGAGAACCAAGGTGTAGAGCAGTCCAAGTAATTCCAGTACTGGAGCCATTTTCTCAAACACACTCCAATAGGGATAAGATATAATTCCCATAATCTTATAATTTGGATTCCATCGGATTACCCGGTGAAGCTGTAAGGTTTCGATCGTTCCCCGCATCCAGCGATTTCGCTGTCGGGAAAGAACCGCCCCATCTTCTGGAACTTCCGTCCAGCAAAGTGGGTCGGGTACAAAACCGACTTTATAGGGGATATTTCTCTCCTCCATATAGCGACGCATTCGTACCACCAATTCCATGTCTTCACCGACGGTCTTTGGGAAATAACCGCCTACTTCCACGACCAATTCTCTATTAAAAAATCCAAAAGCTCCAGAGATAAGCATCAAGCCATTCACTCGAGCCCAGGCCATTCTCCCCATCAAAAATGCTCTACAATATTCTATTACCTGGAACCTTCCCAAAGGTGAGGTTGGAACTCTATATGTAGTTACGGTACCATCTTGAACATCACAGTTATTAGCTATCCCAATAGCTCCGCCTACTGCGATGACTTTCCTGTTTGTCTCCTCCATAAATGGCCTGACCATTCGAGTCAGTGACTCATGGGAAAGAATACAATCCACATCGATACATGCCAGTATTTCCTTGGATGAAACATTAATACCGGCATTCAGAGCATCTGCTTTTCCGCCATTTTCTTTGTCAATGACCACAAGTCTGTTGTATGAACGATTTTTGGATTTATAAATCCCTCTAACTGGAGCCGCATCAATTTCTTCGTTATACGCAAAATCAGTGATTTCCAATTCGAATGCATTGATGAGCTTTGACAGGGTATCATCTTTAGATCCATCGTTGATGATAATCACCTCAAACTTACCATAATGAAGAGAAAGCAAACTTTTTACGTTTTGAACTATATTCTCCGCTTCATTATATGCTGGTGCCAAAATCGATACACTAGGGGCGATCGGCGATGTAATAATATCCTGATAATCAGCAAATTGGTTTTTTCTTCGATGATCCCTCATTTCAAGTGCGCTGAGAATCATGATCAGAATGTAGGTAGTGATTACAGAGAAGCTAAGGAGTAAAAACATAACTCCTAGCACTTCCATTATCAGATAAAATAAAAAACTATACATCTATCAAAAGTGGGTCTGAAAGGTGGCTATTGATCGTTTGGGTATCTAGGGCCAAATCTCGATTTACGAAATCGGTGTAGCTGGCCGAATCTAAACTTTGCAGGCTTTTCAGCAAGGTCATTTTTAGTCTGAAGCTAGGATTACCAGCTAATATTTCCAATATAATCTTAGCAGACTGCTCATCACCTATAGTCCCTGCAGCCTTGGCAGCCATGATGACTAATTGTGTGTTTTCTGACCTCAGGCTTGAGTTGACCAACTCAGTATGACTTGGCACCCCTAAATATTCGAATGTTTTAATGATCTCAATCTTTTCTACTTCGGTAACACCCGCAAACTTTTCCTCCAACTTAGCTAGTAAATCTACCCGGCCAATTACTCGAACTAGCTTATACCCAAATAACCTGATACTTTGATTTTCAGAATCAAATAAGTTCTCAATTTTTAGCTCTCTATTGCTAGACAAATACTTTATGATCCGTAAATAATTCATTTGCTGCCATCTGGAAAGCGGAAAGGCCTGATCCCGAAGGAAAGAAAGATTGATATCTTCTGATAAGGTTAATACTGTCGCTACAGCCTGGGAACGAATGTGGAAATTTGGAGAATTGACAAGCTTCTGAACCTCTTTTATTGCCTCACCCAAATCCATCTCATTCACTTCCACCAAACCAGTCACCACCTTGTCCCATTTAGAGCTTTTCAGCTTATCCATAGTGGCCTTATCTAACTGAAGCCTTTTATAAAGAGCCTTCAGTTTCAACTTAAAGTCCCCTTTCATCTTCTTATTTAGAGCCAAAATACGCTCCACAAGAACCTGGTTGTATAGCGGTTTTTTCAGTTGTTTTGCTGGGAAACTTTGGTAAAGTTCTTCATCGCTGAGTGATTCTAACTCTTCAAGGCTTTTTTCAAAAAGTATTTCAGAAAGCGGACCCACCACCTGCTCATCGTAAACGGTCAATAAAACTTCCTTCCTGTTTCTCCTGGCTTTGAAAATCAGCATAAAGAGGATCATCAAAAATGCAAAAACGAAAAAGAGGGAAATTATGACAGAAATCGCAAATATTTTAAAATCACCAAAATAGGCAGATGTACCTGATAACGTAGGGGAATAACGCTCTTTATTTGCTAAGGAAATCACGTCTTTCCCGTTCACATTAGTTGGTGTTTTTGCTATAATATCACCGTTACGTAGCAGGTTTGATACAAATTCTAAAGCTGCGGGGTATGTGTTTTGCTCCTTGTAGATCAAAAATTGAATTGCAGCAGAAACTGAATCAGACTGAAAAAGACTATCCCTTTTGGTCAAGGCTGTGGCGTATTTAGAGATCAGCCCTATTTTGGTATCTCCTATTATTATACTGTCCAAAGTGGTACTATCAGCTGCATCTATCAACCGAAATTCCAAACCAGGAATTTCACCCTGATTGATTAAAAATTGGACAAATGAAGCCGAATCGGGCAGTATTTGCTCTTCTTGGCCTAGCACCTCATTGGTTTTGGCCATTAAAAAAAGTAAGAACACAAGTACTATGGCTCTTTTACCTTTCATGAATTATAATCTAAGAATCCGTTTAACACGAATAGCAAGCTCATTCGGGTTAAATGGCTTAGGAATGAAATCTGCTACACCCAAATTGAATGCTTCCAGAACAACTTTTTCCTCTTCGCCAAGAGAGCTTAACACTATTATAGGGGTTTGCGGTTTAGTTTTAATTGCATGATGGATGATCTCAATTCCATTTTTGAAAGGTATCATTACGTCAGTAATAATTAGATCGAGTATTTCACTATCTATTGCAGCAATACCAGCATTGCCATCTTTTACCAATACCGTATCGTAACCATCCTTTTTTAAGCGAAACTGAACTAAGCTAGAAATAAGTAAATCATCCTCAATTATCAGGATTTTTTTCATTTTTTTTTGGGTGATGCTAGGGTCAAATATAAGATCTTAAGTGTAAAACAATAGCGAATTAACCAGTCAAATAAATCTTCTTAAGTAAGGATGTTTCTTGAGGATTTAAAATAGCATTTCAAATCCAATTTCTTGCCATTGATCAAATAATAGGGAGTCAAAAATAATTCCAAAAGGATTCTGAAATCCCTTTTATTAGCTTGCTTTCAGAAAAACAACCATCAACCTGTAGGGATTTGACCTTATTCAACCTTTGATAAATAGCTTATTATTGAATTTGTCAATCACCCTCATTTTCTTAAAAATCAAATCAATCATATGAAAAAACCACTACTGTATGCAGGTGTTTTTTGCTTTATGGTTTCTGGATTGCTTTCTTCTACTTTGGCATTAGCCCAAAGTGATCCCTCGGGAAAGAAACCAATCACTGATACTTATGCAATAACAAATGCAACCGTCTTCACATCTCCTGGACAAGCTGGTGTAAAAGCCACAGTCCTTATAAAAAACGGACTGATCCAAGGCGTCGGAAATAATCTCGCTTTACCTAAAGAAGCCAAAACGATTGCTGGAGATTCACTTTTCATTTATCCAGGATTTATAGCTGGTGCTAGTGATGTAGGTATTACCAGACCAAAGGATCCTGAAAGGCCAGATGACTTTGTGTCTTCCAATCCATCTGACGAAATCGCAGGTATTACTCCTTGGAGATCCGCAGTAGATCAATTTTCTATCAAGGATAGCAAAGTTGATGACCTGCGGAAAGTCGGGTTTACAATTGTTCAGATCTCTCCTGAAGGCGGAATGATAGCCGGAAAAACTGCAATTGTATTACTAGGATCTGAAAACTCAACTAATATCCTGAAGGAAAACACAGCGTTGGCCGCCAATTTTAGAGGTTCCAGAGGAATGTATCCTGGTACTGCAGTTGGTGTCATGGCTAAATTCCGAGAAGTGTATGATAACACAAAACTTACTTCAGAAAGATCTCAGAAGTATAGTACGGTGGCTGGTTTGAAGCGCCCTGAGATCACTCCTACTTATAGTGCTATGCAAGAAATAACCACAGGCCAAATTCCGGTTATGTTTACTACTTCTTCAGATTTGGAAATCAGAAGAGCTATCAGTCTTCAAAAAGAGAAAGGTTTCAAGTTAGTTTTAACCGGTTTGGAAGAATACGAAGGAGTGCTTGATGTAATAAAAGCTTCTGGAGCAGCAGTATTGGTAAAACTGGAAATTCCTGATGACAAAGCTATCAAAGCTCAGAAAGAAGATGCTACAGCCGAAGTAAAGGCGTTGAATGCCCGAGTGAAAAAAGCGTATGATGACGCCATAGCTCAAGCTGGAAAACTGGAAGAAGCTGGAATTCCATTCGCATTCTCTATCGTAGGTGTAAAATCTGGTGACATCATGAAAGCACTTCAAAAGATGATCGCTAGCGGCCTTTCTGAAAAAGCTGCACTAGCCGCTTTGACTACAAACCCTGCATCAATCCTAGGGTTGACAAAGGTGGCTGGCTCAATTGAAAAAGGGAAAATGGCAAACTTGATTTTGAGTACCGATTCTCTTTTCACTGAAGATGCTCAAATAAAGCACATGGTAGTAGATGGTATTATCTATGACTATGAAACAAAAGCAAAAAAGAAAGCTGCAAAGGATGGCAATGGAGCAATGAAAATCGAGGGTACTTGGGAATATACTTCTGAAAGCCCTGCTGGATCTTCAGGCGGTATTCTTGTCATTAAAAAAGATGGTTCAGACTATTCTGGAACCATCACGTATGACGATCCTTCTGGAGCTGGTAAGGCAACTTCAGATATCAAAAATGTAAATTTGAATGGAAGCTCCTTGTCTTTTTCATTTGATGTCACTGCCAGTGGCATGGACATTACAGTAGATGTATCCGGCGAAGTAAGCGAAGGCAGCTATGACGCCACTATGACAGTCGGCGAGTTTGGTTCATTTCCATTCAAAGGCACACTCACTCCAACTCTAATCGCAAACAAGTAATCAGATGAAAAAAGTAAATTATTTTCTTGCTGCACTGTTGGGTCTGAGTATTCAGTTTGCTTCAGCTCAAGTGAAAAAAGGCAGTGTATTGATAAAAAACGCTACCGTATTGACGGTTACAGAGGGAACACTTGAAAATTCAGATGTTCTAGTTCAGGATGGTATTATCAAAAAGGTAGGTCAAAATCTAAATGCTCCTAATGGAGTGACGACCATTGATGCTACTGGAAAATACCTCATGCCAGGTATCATAGATGCACACTCGCATTTAGGTTTGGATGTAGTCAACGAAGCTACTTCCCCTATTGTAGCTGAGGTGAGAATGAAAGATATGGTGAATCCATTTGAAGTTGGAATTTACCGTGCCCTTGCAGGCGGTGTCACTATTTCCCATGCAATGCACGGATCTGCCAATGTCATTGGTGGCCAAAACGCTACTTTGAAACATAGATGGGGATCTACAGATCCAGCAGATATCATCATGCAAGAAGCACCACGTACCATTAAGTTCGCTTTGGGTGAAAACCCTACCCGAGTTCATGGTAGAGGAAATGGCATCCAACCACGGACGAGAATGGGTGTAGAAGCGATCCTTAGAAATGGTTTTAACGAAGCGATTCAATACAAAAAAGCTTGGGCTGAATATAATGCAGCGGCATCCCAGAAAGGAAGCACTGCTCTTTCACCAGTTCATAATGAAAGACTAGAAATCCTTTCTGACATTCTTGACGGCAAAATCATAATCCATTGTCACTCCTATCGTGCTGATGAGATATATATGCTTATCAACGTGGCCAGAGATTTTGGAATCACCAAGCTAGTTTTCCAGCATACCAATGAAGGTTTCAAAGTGGCACCAGAAATTGCAGAATATACCATGGGAGCCTCTGTTTTTGCTGACTGGTGGGCTTATAAGTTTGAAGTTTACTACTCTACCGCTTACAATGCAGCTATTCTAACTGAAAATGGTGCGATCACTTCAATCAACTCTGATGATGCTGAATTGATCCGTCACTTATACCATGAAGCTGCGAAAACTCAGCGCTATGGTGGAATGACTGATGAGCAGGCACTATCTATGATTACAATCAATCCAGCAAAACAATTAGGGATTGCTGATAAAGTAGGATCTATAGAAGAAGGTAAGCAGGCAGATTTGGTGATCTTTGAAGGTCATCCTCTCTCCTCCTATGCGGTACCTCAAATGACCTTTGTGGATGGTGTGAAGTATTTCGACATCAAGGAAGATGAAGATGATCAGCGTATGAAAGTCAGTGCTACCGAAATGGTGGAGCCAGTTATGATTTACGAAGGTCATGACAGCAGATGTATGCAGGATACTGAGAGTCTTTTCGAGACTACAGAATCACTTTTCCTTTTAAATCAATAATCACCCGTAATCAAAGAAGACATGCAAAGACTAAATAAAATCTTTATCGCCTTCCTCTTTGCCTTGTTGCCTATGATGGCAATGGCTCAGATCGACGGGGAATTTATCAAACCAAGACCAGGTAAGTTTTTACTTCAAAATGCGACGGTAGTCACCATCACAAATGGCGTATTAAATAATACCTCAGTACTGGTAGAAGATGGAAAAATTAAGGAAGTTGGACCTAATATTTCTGCAGATGGAGCTGAAGTAATTGACTGCACTGGAAAATTTATTTATCCAGGTATGATCGACGGTGGCACCAAACTTGGTTTGGTGGAAGTGAGCTCAGTCCCTGAGACTGTAGATTATGCTGAAATCGGTAATTTCTCTCCTAATATGCAGGCTTTGACCGCAGTGAATCCAAACTCTGTTGCTATCCCAGTGACTAGAGTATCTGGCGTAACTACAGTGCTTACAGTACCAGCAGGAGGCTTATTCCCGGGCACAGCAGCTTTGATCAACCTTAATGGCTATACGCCAGACCAGATGTTTGCAGGATTCAAAGGAATTGTGATGAACTTCCCAAGCTCCGGTCGCCGAGGAAGATATGACCGTAGATCTGATGAGGATATCAAGAAGGCAAACGAGAAAGCACTGAAAGAGGCAAATGATCTTTGGGATAATGCAAAAAGCTATAACAAGCTTATAGCAGATGGTGCAGAATTAGACTATTACCCTGAAATGGCTCAGCTGGCTAAAGCAACCACCGGTGAACTTCCACTTTTGATTGAAGTAAATGCCGCTTCTGATATCCTTGCTGCTATCAAATGGGTAGAAGGAAAAGGTGCTAAAGTCATTTTTACAGGCGTTTCTGAAGGCTGGAGAGTTGCGGATTCTATAGCTACTGCCAAAATACCTGTGATCACAGGTCCTATCCAAGCACTTCCTACCCGTGAATCTGACCGTTACGATGCACCCTATGCTAACGCAGGTAAAATGGCCAAAGCAGGCGTGAAAGTTGCCATCAGAACAGATGACCAAGAGAACGTAAGAAACTTGCCTTTCTTCGCTGCATTTGCAGCAGCTTATGGCATGGGTAAAGAAGAAGCTTGGAAAGCAGTTACGATTAATCCTGCTGAGATCTTTGGCTTAGCTGATCAGTATGGTTCGGTAGAAGCTGGCAAAGTAGCCAACTTGATCGTGGCAGATGGTGATCCTTTTGAGACCAAAACCAATATCATGCATGTGTTTATCGAAGGCTATAGAATGCCTCTATCAAACCGTCAAATCAGACTTTACCAAGAGTTCCTAGATCGTTCTCCTGGGTTGAAGGTCAATTAATCTTAGAAACAATTCAATTAAAACCACAAGAAGAGTCCGGATATTGGGCTTTGCTTGTGGTTTTCTTTTATTTTGCCCCTGTTATGCAAAGAATATATATCCCAATTGTAGTATCGCTGATTACTGTTCTTATTTCCTGCGAAAACAAGAATAATAATGAAGAAGTAAACTCACTCATTGAAGCGAAAAGAGCTGAAGTCGCACCGGATAAACGGGTAGCCCTTTGGGACTTGAACTTTGAAAATGATTCTCTTAAAGGTGAAACGGATCAGCCAGAAGAATTACTGTCTTTAATCGAAGAACTGAATTCACAACAGATCAATTTTATTGATGCTGTCACTCGTTTGCCAGAGGCAGCTTTAGGTGAAAAAACCAAAGCTTTGGTCACTATCTCAGTGGCAAATATCAGAAGCAACCCTAAGCACTCAGCCGAACTTGCAACTCAAGCATTGATGGGAACCCCACTCAACGTCCTCAAAGAAGATGACGGTTGGTTTCTTGTCCAAACTCCGGACGGTTACCTTTCTTGGGTGGACAGAGCTGGAATTCATTTGATGTCAGAGGCAGAATTGGAACAGTGGTTTAAGGAACCGAAAATAGTGTACACTTCACTTTATGGTCATGTATGGGATTCACCTAGACAAGAGAATATGATTTCAGATGTCGTAGCTGGTGATATTTTGACCTTTGAAGGAGAAAATCACAGTTATGCAGAAGTAAGTTTGCCGGATGGTAGATTAGGATATATCCCTTTTGCGGAAACTATGATTTGGGAAGACTGGATAGCCTCTAGAAATACTTCACCAGAAGCATTGATAACTACAGCCAAGCAAATGATGGGAACTCCCTATCTCTGGGGAGGCACATCCATTAAGGGTGTAGATTGTAGTGGATTTACCAAAACGATCTATTACCTCAATGGACAGATTATTCCCCGGGACGCCTCTCAGCAAATCAACGAAGGCGAGCTAGTCGATGCGGATAAAGATTGGGATAGGCTTCAAGTTGGGGACTTATTGTTTTTCGGAGTAAAAGGCACTCCAGAGAAAAAAGAACGTGTGGTTCATGTGGGTATGTGGATAGGAAATGGAGAGTTTATACATTCCCGTGGCCTAGTCAGAATCTCTAGCTTTGACCCGACAAACCCAAATTATGATGAATACGAACTAGGAAGGTATTTAAGGACAAAAAGAATTATAAATGTACCTTCCGAACACGTTTTATCAGTTTCAGAGCTTTTAACAAATAACTAACCATGTCAGTAAACAAACCATTTTTAGGAATTGCCCTTGCAGCTGCCTTAACCCTTTCTGCCAATGCACAGCAAGTCACAGGCTTTTTTCCTCAGGATAAAAGTAAGGAGGCTAGCCTTGAACAGGAATATTTGAAAGCAGTCGATTACGACCGGTTCAAAGTTCATTTGAAAGAACTGACCAAAGCTCCGCACATCGCAGGAACTCCGGAAAATGAAGCCGTAGCAGCCTATATGACCAAAGTGATGTCTGATGCAGGAATGGACGTCACCTCCTACCCTTACGATGTCTACCTGCCAAATCATCCAGGAGAATCACTTTTGGAAATCATTACCCCGGAAAAAATCATCTTGTCTCAACAGGAAGGTCCTATTGAAGGCGACCCTTTTTCCAATGACCCGAGACTTTACAAGGGATTCAATGCCTACTCTGGATCTGGAGATGTGACCGCAGAGGTGGTTTATGCTAATTATGGTGTCAAAGCTGATTTCGAGAAACTGGCCGAAATGGGTGTTGATCTAAAAGGAAAAGTAGTCATCGCTAGGTATGGAGGAAATTTCAGAGGATTCAAAGCAAAATTTGCGGAGCAATATGGAGCTGCGGCCTTGATCATTTTCACTGATCCAAAAGATTCAGGATTTGGAAAAGGAGATGTGTATCCAGATGGTCCTTTCTATAATGAAACCACTATCCAGCGAGGCTCTTTATTGACTTTGGATTACACGGGAGACCCATTGACTCCATTCGAACCTGCACTTCCGCTTGATGGAGATAAGAAAGTAAAGCGCCTAGACCCAAAGGATGTGGCTTTCCACACGATTCCAGTTTCCCCTATTGGTTATGGTGCTGCAAAGGAGATTTTGAGTAGAATGAAAGGATCTTCAGTACCTGAAGCGTGGCAAGGAGGATTGCCGTTTGAATATAAAATTACAGGAGGTTCCGACTTGAAAGTTCGGGTGAAAGTAGAGCAGCCAGTAGATTTTATCCGCGCCAATAATATTGTCGGGAAATTCATTGGAAGCGAATATCCTGACGAATGGATCATCCTAGGGAGTCACTACGATGCCTGGAGTTTTGGTGCAACTGACCCGAATTCAGGCACTGCGATGCTGTTGACCTTGGCAGAAGCTATGGGCGAGTTAATTAAGAATGGTGAAGCTCCAAAACGATCTATTTTGATTGGACATTGGGATGCAGAAGAGCAAGGTGTGATCGGTTCTACGGAATGGGTTGAACAATTTGAGGAGGAACTGGGAGCTAAGGGAGTGATTTATATGAATTTTGATGCAGGAGTTTCTGGTAGAAACTTTGGTGTTTCTGCAGCTCCAACCCTCAAAAATCTGATCATCGAAGCTACAAAAGAAGTAGCTTATCCAGATTCCTCCAAAACTGTATTTCAAGTTTGGGCTGGAAAAAATGAGGAACCGAGAATCGGAAATCTTGGAGGTGGATCAGACCATATTGCATTTTACATGTATGCAGGTGTACCTAGCTTGAGTGGTGGAACAGGCGGAACTTCTGCTTATCACTCCAACTATGATAACTTCCACTACTACAGCAAATTTGTAGACCCTACTTTCAAAATGGGCGGAACTGTCGCTTCTGTGATCGGAGTATTGACTTTACGCTTGGCAAATGCTACAATCATTCCTTACGATGTACCCAGATATGCGCAGGATTTGAGACTGCATTTCGATAATGCCGTGAAATCCGTGAAAGAAATGGATTCCAATTTCACTTCCTTTGACAAAGTAGATGCTGCTATTGAAAAGCTTGAATCTAGTTCAGCTGCATATCAGACAGCTATGAATGCAGCTTTAGCATCAGGTGAACTATCAGAGAAGCAAATCTCCACATTGAACGAAGATTTAATTGGATTGGAAAAGAGCTGGATAGATCCCAAAGGAATGTATTTCGGTAGCTGGTACAGGTCTCTTTATGTAAGCACTGATCCATTTTCAGGATATGCTTCGTGGATATTGCCAGGAATCAAATACGAGGTAGAAACCAATTCAACCGAACGCCTGGAAGAATGGGATACCCGTTATTCTAAAGCAATTCTAGACTTAAGTAAGAAAGTTGAGGATATGACTAAGAGTCTGAAATGAGATTTTAGACATTAGACTATAGACTTAAGAAAAGGGCTTAGATTAATTTCTGAGTCCTTTTTTCGCTATAGGAGATTGGTTTTATCTTGTTATATGCTTATTTTAGACTAAGGTTTTTTCCTATCTAGCTTTTTAATTTAGTGAGCAAAATTTTTATGACAAGCAACGATCTGATCAACACAAATTTTGAAAACTGGGTATTGACTATTCACGATACTCAGGTAATGATAGACAGGGATATTGCTGAAGCATTCCAAGTAGAAACCAAAGCACTCAACCAAGCAGTAAAAAGAAATATAGAACGTTTTCCTAAAGAATTGAGATTTCAATTATCTGAGATAGAATTTGAGAATTGGAAGTCACAAATTGTGACCTCCAATTATAAGAAGATGGGACTGAGAAGGAGACCTTATGCTTTCACGGATCAAGGAGTGGCTATGCTCTCGGCTGTTTTGAGAAGTCCAATAGCAGTTCAGGTAAGCATACAGCTGATGAAAGCATTCGTAGAAATGCGAAAAGTGATTACAAATAGAGAAGGAATTCTACAACGAGTAGATCTCCTTGAGCTTAAACAGATCGAATCTGATCAGAAATTTGAGAAAATATTTAAAGCATTGGAAAATGATCCAAAACTCCCTGAACAGGGAATCTTCTATGAGGGACAGGTTTTCGATGCATATTCCTTTGTCGCTAAACTTATCAAAAGTGCCAATTCTCACATTCTATTGATAGACAATTATTTGGATGAAACGGTATTATTACTTCTCAGTAAAAGAAAGCCAAATGTACAGGTAGATTGCTATACTAATACTGTTAGTAAACAGTTGCTACTGGATTTAAAGAAGCACAACTCACAATTTGAACCGATTAACATCTATGAGCTCAAAAAATCCCATGACCGTTTTCTTCTTCTCGACGGAAAAGATATGTGCCACTTTGGGGCTTCAATCAAAGATCTAGGGAAGAAGTGGTTCGCTTTTTCTAAAATGAATGCAGAGACTGCTCAATTTCTTCTCAATTTAAAAGCTCAAAACTGACGAAGTCAAACATTTGCAAGTTGATTAGTCCCACTCCGTAACTGTATAAAATACTTATGGAGTGGCAAAATAATTACAACAAACTAAACCCTTGTTAACTAGCTTTAAAATTCCTATAAAAATTGCTTAAGGTTAACCAATAAATCTAATCCTCATGGAAACCATTTACATAGGCTTACTTTTTATAGCTATCGCTATTGCAGTCAAGATTTATCCTGGACTATTGGCGGGTTACAATAGCTTATCCAATAGAGATAAAGAAAATGCTGAATCAAATGCGCTCCCAACTTTTGCTGCTATCGTATTTGGAGTGATGGGACTAATTTCTATCGCGGGATACTTAGTTTCAATTTGGTTAAATAAACCATCTTTAAGTGGAATTTGGGTATTAGTGACTATTGTAGGTATGATAGTGCTGATAGTTTTTGGGAACATACTAGTGAACAATCGTTCAAGGTAAATTGTACTATTCAGTCCGAAAAACAATAAAAAAACGGGCTTAGATTAATCTCTAAGCCCGTTTGTTGTTCAAAAAGAAATTAATTGATCAACACTGCAGCTGCTGCATTCAAATTCCCGTAGCCAAATTCTCCATTTTTGGCAGGATAAAGATCTGAGGTTGAACGCATCTTGGAAAGTACCTGATCCCTACTCCAACTTGGATTTTTTGCCCAAACCAATGCTGCTATCCCGGAGGCGGTGGCTGTTGCCACAGAAGAACCGCCCACTGTGGATGGATCATTGCTGTAAAGTGCGGTAGTCAATGGCTTGGTATTCGAGCCACTCCTTTCCATGACTACCGTAAACTCGACTTGGGAACCAGAATGACAGGTATCACATCGCTGATAGCCATTTCCTTCTTTCACACCAGTAATAGCCACAGTCTCAGACATCGTGGCTGGAAATATCACTCCTACCCAATTCGTAAACGTAGTAGAAGTGCCTGCTGCAGCAAAAATCAATTTGCCTCGATTATGAGCATAACGAATGGCATCTGCCACTTTGGAGTTGGAAAATAAATCTCCTATAGACATGCTGATAATTTTTACATCTGATCTTTTTCCAAGTAATACCAAAGCTTCAGCTACTCCATCCTTCTCATTCCCGGAATTAAAAATCACATCACTTGTCCCACGAACGCTGATCAAATTAGAATTGTAAGCCACACCTACCGCATTTCCAACCGTATTTCTTGGGGATGCCACCACTCCAGCCATTGCTGTTCCATGACCACATTGATCATTCGGACCATCGTATTTTTTCCACCACCAATAACCCGTTTTATAAGTACCAAAGCTCTGAACAGTTCTGCCACTGGATTGCCCGCTATTGAACCAAGCGTTCAAAGAAGGTTGATCTGGAGAAAGACCCGTATCTATCACTCCAACTGTGATTCCTGCACCAGTACTTTGTGACCAGGCTTGCGAAATACCCATTTGATCATAATTCCAAGAGGATTTTGCCCCAGGGGTTATAATCGAAAAGTCAGATCCTGAAATAGCTTGAGGCTCATTCTCACATCCAGAATCACTGCTTATTCTTGCGTATGGGTTATCGTTTAAAAGGCTGTAATCAAACTCATAGCTTCGAGGTTCGAAGTACCTTACCTCAGACATTTCCCTTAGATTTTGAAGTGCTTCCAGACTGGAAACTTTAATTTCCAGATAAGGCAAATCCTCATGAATTTCGGACTCATCAGTTTCTCTCAAATTTGAGGTTGATTGTTTTGAGGAAATTTCTGAAATCATGCCAATGATTTTCCCAGCTGCTTCCTTCATCTCTGGACTATCCACAGCTTCCAACCCAATTCTAGCATTGACCAACTCTTTTCCGCTGGCCTGATAGCCTATGCTTAGAATAGAATCACTTTGAATCAATGCACTCCAGATCAATTCATCGGATTGATTTCCCCAGATAAAATCACCGGATTCCTGTAGAGATTTGAGGATAATCTGGTCGATTTCTGAAGATGGTATTACTTCGGTATTTGATTCTGTAAACTCCACTTGGGAGACCACTGGCTGCTCTTCGGTACTACAAGAGACTACAAAAAGGGCGATAAAAATCAGCCCAAAAATCTGATTATTCTTTAAATTCTTCATAAAAATATTGGTTTTAAAAATTGATAATCAATAAGTTAAAAAAAATATATGAAAAACCGCAATCATTATATTAGTCTAGCATTGTTTCTAACGAGCTTTGAATTCACCTAAAAAGCATGTTATAATCCCTACTGCCTAAACAAGCACTTTGGAAAGTTGCTCGCTCAAATAGGCTTTCATCTCCTCTCCTTCTTCCACCTTAATCTCACCCGGCAAGCCCAAAATAAATCTAGCCAATCCAGGTAATTGAGGGATTTCACCTTCAAAGTAATACTGGTTTCTGTTCTTTATAGACATAAAAGGACGGGCATTCGGATGCTCCTCCATCATCAGTTGATATGCTTTTTTGCTTAGCTTCAATTTGACTTGAAACTTATTCTTTCCAGTAAATCCAAAAAGTTGAGTTCCCGGTAGCTGATGCTTGGCTACAAATTTCCATGTCCCTTGACTCAACACGACTTCTCCTATCCGCTCAATTTTAAAAACTTTCATGCTTTTACTAGCAGGTTCAAACGCATGAATAGTCTCATAGTTTGAAGAAAAAGCTACGGGCTCTACCAAGCGATCACTGGTAGTATCAGAGCTGAGCGAATAATAATCCTTCAACCAAACTTGCTTTTTCTGCTGAATTCCAAGACCTATCTCATCTACTAATCTGCTGAGGTTAGCTTTGAACAGTTGCTCGGTCCCCTGCTTCACCTCAGATCGTACATCCAGTTTTTTAATAATGGAATCATGAAGCAAATTCCCTTTGCCTTGACTTTCGATCATAGATCTCAGCCATTGGCTTTCTTCTTGGGAGAAAGTCCCATAATTAAGCGTATGATCCATTCCCGGCTTTTGCTGGATTTTATACTTACTAAACTCCTTCACTACTTCAAAACCAAGCGCTTCCAAAAGCTTAAAATAGCGATAGATCGTACGCTCATCCGTCTCCAACAGCTCAGCAAGCCTATGCACAGGCTTTCCTATATTGCTTTGAAGCAGATTAATCAATTTGAAAACGCGGAGAATTTTTTGCTGCTCTATCTTTCCTGCTTGGCTCATGGTAGGTAGTGAATTTGGAAAGTTAAAAGTAAACAAATGAGTTTAGCTATTTCAGTAATTGACGCGTATTGTCAGTAAATCTATCTCACAAATAATCTCAAGAAGAATAAAATTCCTTCTAATTTTAGCTTAATGAAAAGCTTAGAACATGATCCATTTTTAACTAAATCGCAATTTTCAGCTTTTGCATTAGGCACATTCTTCCTTATCGCGTACTGGCTCTTCGGCTTCGATGGGATTACATTTAGCGATGATGTCTATTACTTACTCGCAGGGCAGAAATTCTGGGACGGGAGCATGGAGGTGAATGATTATCATTTCTCCAGCCGCTGGGGAGCCTATGTGCCTGCTGGGTTGATCGGGCTTATTTTTGGGTTTGATCCGCATAAAATCTCTCTAATCTCCCTGCTGAGTTACGTCATCACTATATTTCTATTGGTCAAAGTACTTCCAAAAGCAAGTCTAACTTGGGTTCTTGTCGGTTGGATTTGTACCCAAGTTTATCTCCTTCATTTCCTGACAAAAGTATATCCTGACAGCCTTTTGGTTCTGTGGACTACCTTGCTTCCTGTAGCAGCTACCTCTAGAAAAAGCAAACCCATATTTTCTGGAATACTGATGATTTCGGCTCTATTTATAGGTTTCATTACCAAGGAAACCATCGTATTTCTAGCTCCTTTTCCTCTTCTGCTATTTTACTTTGATTTAAAAGAAAAGGAATTGAATTGGAGATTTTATTACAGCTTAATCGGTACAGCAATATTGCTAGGAATAGCTTATCTGGGCTATTTCTGGATTGAATTCGGAAATCCATTACATCGTATCACTTCCATCAATGCTGGACATTACATCTCAGATTACACCTATGCTGACAAAGGATTCTGGTCCATCTTGGAGCGATTAACGATACTTCCAGTCCTAACTTTCGTTGAGCGAGCTTATTGGCCTTGGATGGTTTTTGCGGTACCAGGAATAATAGAAGGATGGAAAGGTGGAAATTCTGCAGCAAGAGTATTCAGCTTAGCACTCGCCTGTCTTTTGATTGGTTTTTGGTTCATGAGTTCCACCTTGGCATTCTACAATCCCATCTATCTCAATCCCCGCCACCTCATTATTCTAATTCCAATATTGGCATTTTTGATTACTTCTGAATGGAGGAGTTGGCAAGTTAGTACAAAGTGGAAAAGCTACTTAGGCATGCTTCTAGGCTTAGGAATAGTAGTTGCCATGCTGATTCAAGACTGGAAAATGGCTGCTTTTAATGCTGCATTTCTCCTACCACTTTATAGTAAAAATCAGAAGATCTCCACAGCACTTTTTGGACTAATCCTGCTACTTCCTGCTATCTATTCTATCTATTATCAAAAGAACCTCAAGCAATACAATAATCTAATTCATACATTAACTACCGATCTTCAAAACGCTGATTCAAAGGAGAATATATATACTCACAGCTTTCTGGATTTTAGTAAAAAAGTGCTTTTAGCTGATGATACTTTGGCACAGGAAAAGCTTCTTTCTCTTTACCAATTTCCTCAAGATTCCCTCCTTCAACCAGAACGACTGAAAGTATTGATTTACGATTATTACCTGCATGCTTATCCTGAAGAACAGGAAGACATCGATGTGATTTCAGTCTGGCTCAGCAAGAATTATGAGCTAGTAGAAAGTCAACGTTCTGGGAATATTACTGTAAGTGAGTGGAAGTTGGATGTTGGGAAGTAGGAAGTTGGGAAGTGGGAAGTCAGGAAGTTGGGAAGTGGGAAGTAGGATGTAGGAACTTGATCCGAGGTAAAAACAGGTTAGATTTTCCCTCGGATCTAAATTAATTTCTATTACTTTTTGCGTTTCTGACCTGTGGCAAAGATTCGATTGACATTGAAGCCTAATCTAAACTCGTCTCCGATGGTACCATTTCCACCTGCCAAAAGGTACTGCTCATTTAGCGCCTGCGAAGTCACGAAATACATCTGAAAAACATGTCCACCGGCTTCTACATCCCAACCAATCCCAAAATTACTTCTCAGATCTGTATTCAAATTAGGGATGAATTGTAATGCTAAAGAAGAGCGCTCAGTGATCTTCAACTTTCCACTAAATCCTAGAGCCACATACAAATTATCTGTGCCCTCGATCTGATACACAGGCCTAGGATCAGTGAAATAAGCCAACATTGGGGTCAACTGAAAACTGATTTTCGGAGAGAACTTCCTAGCTAGCATCACCTGTCCAAAGTAACTCATCCGCTCCGAAAAGTTAGGAGCAGGTTCTGGGAGAAAGTCATAATTCGATGAATTGACTCCCCCGCCACCAGCCACACTCAAGGAGAAAGGCTTGCTTCCATTCTGAGTTTGTTGGAAAATATGGTAGCGTCCAAAGACATTATAAACCTTGTCTCTGCTTGATCTAGAAGCCGCCAAGGAGAATTTTTCAGACAATCCAAATTCAAAACTGAATTGAATATTTGCCCCATTATCCAGTCCAAAGAGGTTTTGAATTCCTCCGTCTAACGTACCAAACGTATGCATGATCGCAAAGTGCATGGACTTTTTACTCAGAGGCTCCACAGTCAGCAAGTTGATATGTCTTGGGGCATGGAAAATCAATTCCACCGGTTGATTTGGATTAGCTAAGTTTCTTTCCAGCTGCGCGAAAAGTGAAAATGGCAACATCCCCAAGAGGATCAATAGTAGCGATCGATTCATTATTTTTTGGGTTTAAATAGTGCTTTGAGTGTAACTTCCTGCTTTTCTGCAAGCTCATAGAACACCAGTTTTGGTATTTCTATATTATAATCTGATAAGAGGACATTAAACCCTCCTTCTAATTCCAGTTCACCTTTCGCATTTTTACTTAAGGTTCCTTTGACTTGAATTTGCCGCTCCACTCCATGTATTTTAAAAGTACCAATAGCAGTTACTGAACTTTTTGACCCTGTACTTAATGAAGGAATTGTGTTCATTTTTCCAGTAAACTCTGCAAAGGGATACTTATCCGTTTCCAGGTAATTATCTCGCATGTGTTTATCTCGAAGTCCTATTCCAGTTTCCAGAGTATTAAGATCTATATAGAAATCCAATAGATTTTTATCCAGGTCAATTAGCCCATTTAATTTGTCAGACTCGCCATTAAATTCATTCAATGAAGCTTTGGAAAGGAAATTCACATATCCTGATTCCGTAATGAAAGTCTGCGCCTGTGCAACTGTGGTAATAAAGTAGATGATAAATAGAAGGCGTTTCATTACTTGGTGATTGTCAAAGTAGTTCCATTCAAAGCAGTTCCATATGATTGCAAAGGTTGAGTTGCCGGTCCTTGAAGGACATTTCCAGAGGTGTCAAACTGAGAGCCATGACAAGTACAAGTAAACCTGCTATTTGTAAAGGTCCAATTGCGATCACAGGCAGAGTGTGTACATACTGAGGTCATTGCCATGTAAGCTCCTCCTACATTGACCACAAGAGTCTGCGCACTCAGCACCAATAACCATCCGCCTGCTGCTGCCAGTCCAGTTTGAGCAGTTAAATTGATAGTAATTGTACTACCTGAAACTGTGATTCCATTGGTGCTTCCTGGAGGTGTCGTAGTTGGGTTGTTCGGGTTTTCATCTTCAGAATCTGAGCAACTAGTAAAAAAGCCTATACCAAATGCTGACATTACTGCAGTGATTCCTGCACGTTCTATAAAATCCCTACGAGATTGACTTAGGGTTCCTGTTTTTGATTTGATCAGCTCCATAATTATATTTTTTTTGGTAGTTACGAGCTTATAACTCAAGTTGGATTAAGTTGTTTACATAAAATATTATTTGGCTGCGGTCGGAAGCAATAATACTTTAATATACCATAAAAAAATGAAGGTTGTAGCCGACACCGGATCAGAATTAATTTCTTGAAACTGATGGAAAAAAATTGAAAACATCCCATCCTATAGCCACTCTGACTTAAGAATTATCACTTTATTTTTCAGACTTCAGCTTTTAGCCTTACTCTCTCTGACTTTCTAAAAATGTTTTCTGTCCAAAATCTCCTTCAGTACGATGGCATCTTTGATAGACTGAGGATTTTTTAGCATTCGGGCATAGCGGCTTTTGCTAGTGGACGAAGACTCTTCTGCCACCTCTTTGAGTGAGGGAATTTCCGGAATGCCCTTAGACGTTCGGGTAAGCTCGGATTTAGTTTGCTCAAACGCTCCTTGATAATGCTGAATCTCATCGTCATCCTCCTCAATTTTCTTAGTAGGAAATCTCTTAACTGCAGGAGCTGGATCTGCTCTCCACTCAGGTCTGGAAGTGGTGTCCCCAGCTCGTTCATAAACCACTTCTTTGGCTTGAGCTACAGAGGCAGGCTGCATTCTCGGTTTGGCAGGCTCAGGCTGTTTCGGCTTTTGGGCATCACGGATTTCCCGCATCAGATCCTCAAAAGTAACTGGCTTCTGCTGAGGTTCACCCGACATTTCTGCCTGATCTTCAGTCTGATTCTTCTTTTTGCCTTTGGTAGCCTGATAAATAAAATAGGCCAACACTGCGACGATATAAACGATATTTCCTAAATCCACGAGGGTAAGATAATCGATTTCATTAAGAGTTGCATTGTTTTTTACTGATGAGTTTTTAACCACTGAGTTCGCGGAGTTTTACACTGAGAGCGCAATTTGATTTTGTGTCTCCTTGAAAATTGAACATTGAAGTTGAGCATTGAAAATTGTCTCCTTGGGAATTTTGAATTACCGTTCGTGTGACACGAACGGCGGCGTTGCAGTTCGCGGAGTGTGACACTGAGTACGCAATGTGATTTTGTGTCTCCTTGAAAATTGAAATTTGAATTTGAACTTTGATAATTTCACAACCTGATCACTGAGACTGAAAACTGAATACTCAAATCCTTGGACAATGACTCAAATGATCTTATTTTGTTTCTCTATTTAATACAACTAAAAAAGGATGCTGCTCAGTAAGCTGGAGATCAAAGGGTTTAAGAGTTTTGGGGATAAAATGGTGATCAACTTCGACAAGGGAATCACCGGTGTAGTTGGGCCAAATGGCTGCGGCAAATCCAATGTAGTCGATGCAATTCGCTGGGTCCTTGGCGAGCAAAAAACCCGTATGCTCCGCTCCGATAAGATGGAGAATGTGATATTCAACGGTACCAAAACCCGGAAACCATCCAATCTTGCCGAAGTTTCACTCACGTTTGAAAACACCAAAAACCTACTCCCTACCGAATACACTTACGTTACCATCACCCGTCGCTACTACCGATCGGGAGATAGCGAGTACCAGATCAACGGTGTCACTTGCCGCCTGAAGGACATCACCAACCTCTTCATGGATACAGGTATCAACTCAAACAGCTATGCTATTATCGAGTTGAAGATGATCGATGAACTGCTGAACGATAAGAATAACTCTCGCCGTGAATTGTTTGAGGAAGCAGCCGGTATATCCAAGTTCAAAAACAGAAAGAAGGAAACGCTCCGAAAACTGCAGGACACAGACGATGATTTGGCACGTGTGGAAGATGTGCTTTTCGAAATCGAAAAGAACCTGAAAAGTCTGGAAAAGCAGGCAAAACAGGCTTCCAAGTACTTTGAGATAAAGAAGGATTACCGGGTAGCAAGTATTAACCTGGCGAAAAAAAGCATAGAGAAATACAGAAAGTCGCTGATAGATGCCAGCAAGAAAATTCAGGATGAAGGGGATAAAAAGCTTCTACTCCAAACTCAGGTCACAGATAAAGAAGCTCTTCTAAGTCAGTTGAAGACTGATTTAATCCAAAAAGAAAAGCTGCTCGCAAGTCGCCAAAAGGCACTTAACGAACATGTAAATAAGATCCGCTCCTTTGAATCGGAGAAGAAAATCAAGAATGAGCGACTACGATTTCTGGAAGATAGATCTCAGAAATTGCGCGAGCAGATCGATACTGACCGTAAGTCAAACGACCGTGCGGGATTTAGTATTCGATCCCTTCAGCAGGAAAAAGAATCTGCCGAGAAGATGCTTGCTGAGAAGGAAATGATCGTTTCCGAACTTCGGGAAGCTTTTGAAAGCCAAAAGCTAATTCAAGCAGAAAAGCAGCAGGCGCAAAAAACCATCAACCAAAACTTTGAAACGCTTAAAGAAAAAGTCTATCAACTAAGCAAGGACATAGAAATCAAGCAAATTCAGCTTTCCACACTGAAGCAGGAACTGGAGCGGACATCTTCAGATGACTCTTCTCAGGAAGCAAACTTGGTGGATTTTGAGGAGAAAATCATTACCCTCAAAACCGAACTGGATGAGTCTACCAAAGGCTTTCAGGAACTTAAAACAAAACAGGAAGAACTGGATCAAAAGATCGAAGAGACCAATCGGGTGATCGAAATGATCCGCGAGGAATTGACACAGTCCTCCCGAAAACTCGATTCTAAAACCAATGAATACAATCTTACCAAGTCTCTGGTTGAGAATCTGGAAGGTTTCCCCGAAGCCATCAAATTCCTGAAGAAAAATCAAAGTTGGGGCAAGGACATGCCCCTCCTCTCCGATTTGCTAACCACCTCGGAAAAGTACAGGGTGACAATAGAGAATTACCTGGATAGCTACATGAATTATTATGTGGTGGATACGGAGTCTCAGGCTATTTCCGCCATTCAACTCTTAAGCGATTCTGCCCGCGGCAAAGCCAACTTCTTTATTTTGGAGCATTTTGAGCGCTTCAAACCCAGCCAAAATAAGCTTTTTGCCAATGCCATTGCGGCTACGGAGATTATAGAATTTGATGTCAAATATTCCCGCTTGATCAATTTCATTTTGGATAATGTCTACATCGTCCAAGGTGAGCACCGGGATTTTCCGCAGGATACTGAGGCTATTTTCATCTCTGAAAACGGCAAATACACCAAGCGGAAATTCAGTATTTCCGGTGGTTCCGTAGGGCTTTTCGAAGGAAAAAGAATAGGTAGAGCCAAGAACCTGGAGAAGCTGGACCGGGAAATCAAGGATTTAAACAAGAAGGTCAGCAGCACCAGAAACAATCTGGACAACAAGCTGTCTGAACTGATGAAGCTGAAGGAAATCAGTTATAAAAAGACACTGGAAGAGTGGCAAAATAAAATCAATGCCCTTAACCAGGACTTTGTCTCTGTACGCACCAAGAAGGAACAGCTGGCCGAGTTACTAAGCACCAATGCCAACAAACGGGAGGATATCCTGGATCGGATCGCTTCCATCGAAGAAAGTCTGACTGAGATTCAACCACAGCTATTTGAGGAGCGGGCTGAGTTTGAAGCCTTGCAGGATGAACTCGAAGAACTAAACGAATCCTATGAGAAGGAATCGGCTTCCCTTTCCGAAAAGTCCCAGGCTTTCAATGCCGAAAACATTCTCTATCATCAGCATCTTAACCGCGTGACAAGCCTGGATCAGGAAATAGAGTTCAAGCAAACTGCCTATGAGGGATCCAAGGACAGGATCGGCCACTCACAGAGCGAGCTATCCCAGTTGGACACAGAAGTCAAATCTCTCTTGGACAACAATGAGGTCAAGGACGATGAATTGATCGAGTTGTACGCAGAGAAGGAAGGCATAGAAAAGGGCGTGCAGGAAGCTGAGAAGGACTATTATGCTTCCCGAGGGCAGATTGATGACACGGATCAGCAGATTCGAAGTATTCAGAAAGCCAAGGAAAGTTATGATCATCTGATTCATGAACTGGAAAATGCAGTCAATGAAATAAAGCTGAAAATGACCGGAATGAAGGAAAGACTCAGCGTGGAGTTTGACTTGGATCTGGATAATTTGATGGCGGAAAACCCTGAGATTGACGAAGAATTCAGAGAATTTGCAGAAGAAACCCTGCGAGATTTAGTGGCTAAGCAAAAAGATAAACTGGAGAAAATAGGCCCTATCAACCCGATGGCTATGGAAGCCTATGACGAGATCAAGGTTCGCTATGATTTTATCACCACCCAAAAAGAAGATCTAATTAAAGCCAAAGAGTCTTTGATCACAACGATTAAAGAGATAGACGAGGTAGCCAAGGAAACTTTTCTGGATGCCTTTGCCAAGATCAAAGAAAATTTCGTAAAGGTTTTCCGCTCGCTCTTTACCGAGCAGGATGACTGTGATTTGACCTTGGTAGACCCAAGTAATCCGTTGGAATCTGCTATTGAGATTTTGGCCAAGCCAAAGGGTAAGCGTCCTCTTAGTATCAACCAGCTTTCGGGTGGGGAAAAGACATTGACTGCCACATCCCTACTCTTCTCCATCTACCTGCTGAAGCCCGCCCCATTCTGTATTTTTGATGAGGTGGATGCCCCCCTTGATGATGCTAACATTGACAAGTTCAACCAGATTATCCAGCAGTTCAGCGGAGAGAGTCAGTTTATCATCGTGACTCACAACAAGCGCACCATGGCCAGTACGGATATTATCTATGGAATTACCATGATAGAGGCTGGGGTATCACGAGTGGTTCCGGTGGATTTGAGGGAGTTGGTTTAAATTTAATATCCTTCAGCTAAAGCAGGAGGGAATTGATTATGGAGGCAATTCAATCAGACTATATTTTAATAGGAATGTGGTTTTATCTGATTCTTTATTTTTAATTAAATTGAATTGGAATGTGGCTTTAGCCCATTCCAAATGGATATATTATTCTCTATATTGGCTTTAGCCAAAATCTTTTTAACATTCATTTTTTTCAATTATGCCATTTGTAAAAGTCTACATCCATTTCGTTTGGAGTACTAAAAACCGAGTACCTTATTTGAATTCGAAAGAACTCAGATTGAAGGTTTGGAATCACATTCGTGAAAATGCCCATAGTAAAGGGATTTTTGTGGATTTCATCAATGGGTACTCAGACCATTGTCATTGTTTGGTTTCTTTGAGAACCGCTCAAACCATCGAGAAAACAATGATGCTTATAAAGGGTGAATCAGCTTTTTGGATCAATAAGAATAACTTAACTCTGGAGAAATTTGAATGGCAGGATGAATATTTTGCGGTATCAGTTTCAGAATCTCAGTTGGATAAGGTCCGAGACTATATCAAAAATCAGGAAGTACATCATAGGAATAAGATTTTTCAGGAGGAAAATGAGGAATTCATCTCAAATATGGCTTTCAGAAAATGAAAGATGGATTTCCTCCAGCTAAAGCAGGAGGGAATTCAATTAAGATTTAATAAATTAATCCAACTGAATAGGAATGCGGCTTTTGCCCATTCCATTAAGATATCATGTGTAGAAAAGAGGGCTTTAGCCCAATAGTTTTCAGCTAATTTTAAATGCAATCCAATTGAATAGGAATGGTGCTTTAGCCCATTCCATTAAATCAAGATATATAAGGGCTTTAGCCCAAATGATTTCAGCCAAATCAAAGGCAGATCAACTGAATAGGAATGCGGCTTTAGCCCATTCCTCAATCAGAATATCAAGAATAGAAAGTGGGCTTTAGCCCAATCTTATAGCCCATTCATTTTAGACAATATTCAAAGAATTCCCCCTATCTTAAAAAAATCTTTTCACAATGCGTAGCCTTCTCCCCTCCTTCCTCCTTCTTGTTTTACTCTTTACTGGATGTAATAAACCAAGCGAAACTTCACCTTCACTCAATGAAGATACCGAAGCTTGGTGGGAAACCACCACTGTCCTTTCCAGCGATGCCATGGAAGGACGCGATACAGGTTCGCCCGGCTATGCTCGGGCAGCAGCTGTAGTTGCGGAGAGATTTGCTACTGCAGGACTAGAACCACTGGGAGAAAATGGCACTTGGTTTCAAGAAGTGCCGATGGAGGAAGTAGCAATCACTCAAGCCAAAATCACCGTGGGCGACCGGGAACTCAAATTCTTACATGATATCCAAGCCTCGCCTGCAAGCGCCAGAGAGATAGTTGATGCTCCGATTATCTATTGTGGATACTGTGATTCTACAAGCACAAGCCAAGTGAAGGGCAAGTTGGTAATCTGCCATGGCACGAGACGCGAAGATTTCCCTAGCAATGGGGACCGAATTAGAACTATGTCTGAAGCCGGTGCCTTGGGAATCCTCTTCATCGCAGATCCTGGTTTTATCATAGAGCCTCCAAGATGGCCCTTTGCTTACAGTCGATCTGTTCGATTAGCTGGTGAAACCTTTACGCCAGCTACGTTCCCAACTTTTAGTATTAATGCCGGTTCTGATGCCTTAGACAAACTAATCGAAGGCAGTGGACAAAATGCAAAAGAACTGATCGATTTGGGCAGTAATGGCAAGCCACTACCAGTTTTTGAAGTGCCAGACCGCTTTAGTGCAAGTTTCACAACATCGAATCGCTCCTTACAATCCCCAAACATCCTTGCCCGCCTTCCGGGCACCGATCCTAGTCTTGCCGATCAGGCAATTGTGCTTACCGCACACTTGGATGGCTACGGCTATGGCACAGCAGTGGATGGAGACAGTTTGTATAATGGTACGCTGGATGATGCTGCTTATGTAGCATTGCTAATTCAATTGGCAGAGCGGCGAGCCGGAAAGGGATTTAAAAGGCCATTGATTTTTGCAATCGTCACAGGTGAAGAGAAAGGATTGCTTGGCTCAAAGTATACGATGCAACACCTTCCTGTACCCAAAGAAAGCATCGCAGCAAATATCAACTTGGATCAACTCCGCCCGCTATTTCCACTGGAGATCATGACCGTCCATGCACTGGATGAAACTACCCTCGGGGACGATGCGAGGGCTGTGGCCACGAGTATGGGGATCAAAGTTCAGAACGATCCCGAACCCGAACGTAATCTCATCCGACGCTCAGATCAGTGGAGCTTTATTGAAGAGGGAATTCCCGCTATCAATTTTGTCTTTGGCTTTGAGCCAGGATCTGAGAGCGAAAAAATCTACCGACAATGGTACCGCGAAGGCTACCATACCCCAAAGGATGATCTCAAGCAAAAGATAAACTGGGAAGCAGCAGCAAAGTTCAACACGTTTTTTTATGGACTCGTAGAAAAGGTGGCCAATGGAGCAACTGTACCGGCTTGGAAATCGGACAGCAAACTAAGACCGGTTAATCCTGAAGTTGAGCTAGAATAAATCAAATGCGTTAGTAAATAAGTCTGGCAGGTAATTCCATGAATAATCTCTTTACGGAAACACCTGCCAGTCTTTGATTTTATAAGAGGCTTAACTTATCGGAATACTAGCAGCATTTTCAGAAAGCCATTTGTCAAAGTTTTGTAATTCCGGATTCAGCTCCAAAGACAATTCTTCGCTACGGGCATCGTTAAAATCCTTATTAAAATCCCTCTTAAACTGGAACATATTACCCAAGTCATCAGCCCCTGGGAAGCCAAAACTGCGGTAAGTTTCTGGGCTCACACTATTATAAATCACATTAATATCCAGGGCTTTGGAAAGTTTTGCGGCCATTTCATCACCACTCAACTTTTCACCCACAATACCTATCATTTCTCCAATTGCGCCATTGCCTTTTTTGAAAATACCATAGGCACATTTGCCAATATCTTCTGCTCCCATACCTGCCAATTTCTTGTCGTCCATAGGGAATGCGATGTAATAATTTCCATCCTCCCCTTTTTGTGGTCCCATTCCAAAATGAATAAAATTATCCCAGAAAAAAGAAGTTCTTAATAGGGTAACTGGCAAGCCAGCATCCACCAAAAGTTTATCCGCGGCACCTTTTCCATCGAAGTGGGGCACTTTGTATTTATCCTGCAGCGTTGGCATTCTGTCGTCATCCAGTGGCACACAGTTTCTGGTATCCTCCAGTGTGGACCAAATTACATGCTTCAAACCAGCTTCCTTGGCTGCTTTCGCGAAATCGGATACTTCCTGATATTCCTTTTCGGCAGAAAAATGCTCCCAGAAAAAAGTAACGAAGAATGCTCCATAAGCTCCTTCCACTGCTTTTTTAATGCTCGCAGCATCATCAATATCTGCTTCTACTACTTCAGCCCCTAATTGTGCCAAAGCCTTTGCTTTATCAGAAGTAGCATTTCTGGTTACAGCTCTTACTTTAAACTCTGAGTTGGGATCGGATAAAATAGCTCTAGCAAGTCCTCCCCCCTGTGCCCCTGTGGCACCAAATACGGTAATAATTTTAGTTTTTTCCATGGTTAATTTTTAGTTATTCTTTCCCCAAAAGCATCTAAGGCTTGGGCCGTTTTTTTAAGTGGTAGCTGGTCTCCACTTTCTATTTATTTGGTATTCAAATTCAATAACTTATTCAAGTGATCTAGTACTGGTATTTATGCCATTTATTAAAAAGCAGGACATATTTCCTGCAAACAAATACGGTACGATTGATATTGCTACCCTACTATAGTAATCGATAAAACACTACAGGACAGACTCTTTTGCTTAAACAATCAGGAAAGTAAGAGCAGAGCTCTCTTATTAAATAGTTTATAAAACAATAAGCAGTATTCCTGGTAGTATGCCCAGATGGATATTAAAAGTTGGTTGGTTTTCTTATGCTAAAAGCGTAGTACAAGAAAGAAAAAAATTGATGAATATCCACGCTAACTAGCTGATTTTAACGCCTATTTTATTAAACTTCATTTTTAGTAAAAGTACCATAGGGACGAACTATTAGTTGACCGAGCTCCGAGCTATCGGGGTCAAACCTGGCTATAGTAGAATTAATTGTTCGCCAGCGCTGGCCCAAAAACGTCATCTGGAGAAGAAATTCCTATGCCAGCAAGATAGAAACGAGAGGTACCTCTTAACTCCTCTATTTACCCGAAAGGCTAATTTTTCTTATGTCCTTTTGGCTTGGCCCAAAAGGACCAAAAATCCAAGTCGTGGCAAAGCTTCCCCCCTCATACCAGCCGCCTGGCCCGCTGCCACGACCTCCTCCCCGCCCTAAAAACTAGCCAATGTGCTTTTTAAAATTTTTCTTTAATCTAGTGGCAAGCAGAAAAGTCCCAGAGGTACGGCATATCGGTAGCCCAGAGTTTCAAACATGAGATATAGCCCTGAAAGGGCGGCAATATCCTAGTCCAGGGTAAGGAGGCACGACGCAACCCTGGGTTTGGAATGAATTATTTCAACAGCGCTGGCCCAAAATCATTTTTTGAAACCAGACCCCAGTGCCAGCAAGGTGGAAACCAGAAGTTATCCCGAATTCCTTTATTGAGCCGAAAGGGCTAATGCTAGCTGTAAAGTCTTCCCGCCTGATGAATTATTCGTATTTTAGGAACTACTCTCAATTAACCTTCCCAAATTCACATTTTGATCTTCTTATGAAATCAGACTTCCAAGCCACTTTTCAAAAACTCTCTATTACCTTACTTCTCTTTCTTTTTGCCATCGTCACCAATGCGCAGAATGGCCCAACGGTTAGAAAAAATGTTCCTTTGGATTCTATACGCTTGAGTGATCCTTTTATTCTGGCAGATCAGGAAACCCAACAGTATTTTATGACAGGGACAGGTGGGATGCTTTGGAAAAGCAAAGACCTGAAAAGCTGGGAAGGGCCTTATCGAGTGACCGAAACTGACCCTGAATCCTGGATGGGTCCAAAACCTATGATCTGGGCAGCCGAGCTTTTTAATTATCAGGACAAGTACTACTACTTTGCCACCTTCACAAATAGGGATGTGAAAATTGATACGGTAGCTGGGAATGTGATTGAACGGCGGGCAAGTCATGTATTGGTAAGCGATGAACCTGCTGGACCTTTCGTTCCCATGGAGGATCCTACCTATCTGCCAGCTGACAAACCTACGCTTGATGGGACGTTTTGGATAGATAGGGACGGAAAGCCTTACATGGTTTATTGCTACGAATGGTTGCAAAACCTCAATGGAACGATGGAGAAAATTGAGTTGAAACCTGATTTAAGTGGTTCTGTGGGTGAAGTGAAATTACTTTTCAAGGCCAGCGATTCTCCCTGGAGTAGGGAAAAAGATGCAAATGGAAATGACGTTCCCAATAAAGTAACGGATGGGCCTTTTCTATTTGAAACAGGAAGTGGCAGACTTGGAATGATCTGGACAAGCTGGATTTATGACAACTATGTGCAAGGAGTAGTCTATTCAGAAAGTGGCACCTTGGACGGTCCTTGGATCCACGAAGAAGATCCTATCACTCCTCCTAATTTTGGGCATGGGATGCTGTTCACCTCTTTTGACAACAAAACCCTGATGAGTGTTCATAGCCATAAATCCGTCAATGGCCGGACCATCAGAATCCCTCACTTGTTTGAAGTGGACTTAACGGGTGACAAGTTGGAGGTTGTTGGGCCTTATGTGCCATAGTGGGAAGTTGGGAGGTTGGAAGTAGGGAAGTTTGGAAGTTGGAAGTTGGGAGGTTGGAAGTTGGGAAGTTGGAAGTTGGGAAGTTGGAAGTTGGAAGTTGACCATTGATAATTGACCATTGATAATTCTAAAGGGGCAAGGGGGATTTGGACTCCTCGGTTTTGGAGACTTGCAATAGAATAAACTCAATTAGAGAAAGAGATCAGATTTATATAAAATGCATTCAACATGCTCGATATCGTCATTAATACCCGCCAAGCAATCATTACACCCGGATTTTCGGTAAAGCGTATTCTTCCTTTTCAGCTGAGGAGAATGGTTGGTCCCTTTATTTTTATGGATCATGCAGGTCCGGTAAGTGTTCCGGCCACCACCAATCTGGATGTGTTGCCTCACCCGCATATCGGACTTTCTACGGTGAGCTATCTCTTAGATGGGAATGTAACCCATAGGGATAGTCTGGGCGTGGAGCAACTGATCAAACCCGGTGAAGTAAATTGGATGACGGCTGGAAAAGGAATATCCCACAGTGAGCGGTTTGAAGATCCAAAAGTCTTGTCTGCTGGAGGTTTGGAAATGATTCAAACCTGGGTGGCACTACCTGAAAAAGACGAGGAATCAGATCCTGCCTTTAAAAATTATGCGGCAGAAGAATTACCGGTTTTTACGGACAAAGGCGTTTGGATGCGGCTGATAGCAGGCGATGCCTACGGTTTGAAATCTGATGTAAAAACCAGCTCTCCCCTCTTCTATCTACATGTGGAACTGCAAGCGAAAGCTAGATTTGGTATTCCAACCGGACATAGCGAAAGAGGTGTCTATATTGTAAAAGGAAGTTTGGAGGTGAATGGCGTAAGCTATCCTGCCGGAAAACTACTCGTGTTTTCCAAAGGGGTGGATCCATTGATTATAGCAAAAGAAAAAACCACGCTTATGATGCTGGGTGGTGAGCATCTAGGAGACCGATATATCTGGTGGAACTTCGTTTCCAGCCGCAAGGAGCGCATAGAGCAGGCAAAGGAAGACTGGAAGCAAGGCCGAATTCTTTTACCTCCTTCCGATAATCAGGAATTTGTTCCTCTACCGGAAGATAAGTCTAAGCCAGCCGGAGGGCCTGAACCGGGGGCTCTTTCATGAAGTCATTACTGGAAATGAAACTCAATGGTTAGGGTAAAATTCCAGTTATTAGAAGACTACCACGGGTAATACCTTGAAAGTTAATATAGCGAATGATGATTCGCACTTATAATATATAGAATCAAAAAAACCAGAGAGGAATCCTCTCCGGCTTAATTCATTGTAAGATCAAATTCAATTCATCAACACCAGCTCAAAAGCTCCGTCATTGGCGGTTGGCGGTTTTCAGTTGTCAGTTGTCAGTTTCCTGTTGTTTTTGTTGACCTTCTGCCAGTCGGAATTCTGGTGCGCTGCATCACATTCTTGATCAGAGCTTGTTCTGCCTCCAAGCGGTAAAAGAGCTCCTTCAGCTTGGCCAATTCATCTCTCAGCTGCCTGGTATCTTCGATCAGCAGTTTTAGAAAGTAGGCAATCACCGAAAGCAGCATCATGGTCACCACCCCAGCCAGACTTAAGAGTAGCTCTGCTCCAGACATGATTCGAGGAGATAAGGCACTCTTTCTGACACGATCTGCAACTCTACGATTTCCCCACGCTCCCATTCAGCTTCCAGCTTTTCCATCAACTTGAAAAAAGCCAGTTTGGTGAATAGTGGAGTACCATCCGCTCTATAGCAGGTTACAGGATATATGGTATTGGGTTCCAGTTTTCCATCACCTGCGTAGTGTGAGACCTTACCCTTTTCCCCAGTCCCTATCTCCCAACCTTTTTCCTCGGAATGCACAGGCAGAAGTTCATAGATGCCTTCTTCAATGCATGCCGACCCAGTACTAAAGCAGGCCTTGGGAGGCTCACGGGTAAAGAAAATTTGCTTTTGACCGAGAAATAATCTCCCAAGGGTTACTGATGCTTTGTACTTTCTGTGAAGTACCAGTCTCATCTTAGACTTGCTCTACTCCTACCATCTTGGCGGCATTGTGTGCCCCATTGTTAATGGAGTACTCGCTGCCGTTGACCATCTGTACGAACTCTACACTCAGCACAAAGGCTCTGTGTGTACCTGGTATCAAGGATTTGTCTATAGAAAGACTGATTACAGCTGCTGGATCAATCACTGATAGCAGATCTGATACGCTGGTCTGCACCGTTCTTGCACCCGTTTCGAAATCCAACCCCACTCCAGTGGCTGTAATTCTAAGATGGGTTGCCCCCTTAGGCAAGGCTACAAAGTCCTGTGGTACAAATGCCGGGATAGCAACCGCCCATGCAGTTGGAGAATCTGTGTAATTAATCTCCAGAAAGAGTGTACTTCCTAGGGAACTTGCAGCATTCAACTCCATATCCTTCAGCAGACTCCAGTCTCCGGCTCTTACCATTCGCTCACCACGGTTATTGACCAGATCCGACTGCAGAACTTTCATCATCACCTGCGTAATTCTCAGGTTCAGCCTTTTATCACCAATCTTGGCGATTACCGGGCGCAGCGCATCCCGGAAGAGTTTGGCTGAGGATGCATTGTCGGCGAACTCTTTGAGGTTCTCCCGGGTACGTGCAAAGCGTGCATCGTTCATAATGCGGCTCTTGCTCACCCCTCCTTTTTCACGGGCCAGATACCCGTCCTTGGTTTTGTAGAAAGAGAGTCTTCCTACCTTACCGTTCAGTGTAATTACTCCTGCTTGTTTTGCCATATGTATATGGGTTTTAGGTTAAACATGCAGGGAAATTCAGGTTTATCACATTGGCTATCAATTGAATGTGCGGTTTGTTCGCAAGCTTCGGAATAGGTATAGATGTTCTACTTAGAGAGCTTAAAAATGTAATTTTTTTTCAATGGGATTAATGCAGAAACAAGAATTGAATATTAGAAATAGGAATTGAAAAATGTCCTGCAGCCACTTCCAATTGGATAAATCCTGGCGGACTCAATCTATTGGTAGTGCAGCGTTGCTTTGGCTTTTCAGTCATTCGTGAAGCGACGAAAGGAAATGGTCTCTGAGCCACAGACCACGGACGGGGATGCATGCTGTAGGCATGTCATTTATTAGCCCAGGGTTTCAACCCTGGGTTTAAAGGATATTTTCGATCAACAGCGCTGGCCCAATATCCTCATTAAGAGACGATGACCAAGTGCCAGCAAGATGAAAACGAGAATTATTTTGGTATTGGTCTTTAGAGATAGCGGTGGAGAAGTATTTAGAGGCTGATTTTCAGGATGTTAATAATCGTTCGAAAAGACACGAACGGCGGCATCAGTGGTCTGTCAAGACACAGATCGCGGTGAAGGAAATTAATCAATGCCGTAGGCATGGCACATTAGTAGCCTAGGGTTTCAACCCTAGGTATAAAAGACAAATTCGATCAACAGCGCTGGCCCAATATCCTCATTCGGAGACGATGACCAAGTGCCAGCAAGATGAAAACGAGAAATATTTTGGTATTGGTCTTTAGAGATAGCGGTGGAGAAGTATTTAGAGGATGATTTTTAGGATGTTAATAGCCGTTCGTGATGACACGAACGGCGGCATCAGTGGTCTGTCAAGACACAGATCGCGGTGAAGGAAATGAATCAATGCCGTAGGCATGGCACATTAGTAGCACAGGGTTTCAATCCTGGGTATAATAGTATAATTGTTCACCAGCGCTGGCCCACGTTCATCGTTCGGAGGTGAAGCCCAGTGCCAGCAAGATGAATACGAGAATTATTTTGGTATTGGTCTTTAGAGATAGCGGTGGTGAAGTATTTAGAGGTTGATTTTTAGGATGTTAATAGCCGTTCGTGAGACACGAACGGCGGCATCAGTCCAGCTTCTGGAGAAGCAGGACAACAATCTATAGGCAGGACAGCCATTTCTGAAGCCACGAGCGGAACCAGGAAAGCATTAAGGACTGGCAAGCCATTTAGTTTACAACACCGATTCTTGATTCTAGCATCTTGATACTTGATACTAACATCTTGATACTTCTTACTAAATTCTCCCTAGACAAACAGAATCCGAAAATTCCATTTTCCCTGATCGCTCTGAATAAAAGGAGAAATAAACATACACTTCTGCATTCTCACCTATTGAACCCCAGGGTAATTCCAACTCCTGATATCCGTCTTTTCTATAGTTAGCTCCCTGAATACTGAAAACCCGTGGTTCCACCGTGTCGTACACGACCATAAAGGTTTTGTCAGCATCACGGGCGGAGCCATCCCAACTGTTCACTGTCCACTCTACTCTGAATGGTCCATCTGTCCTTGTTAGGATTGCATTTCTCACACCAGTAAGATCTCCGGAAGAAACCAGCACTTTCTCTGGCTGTAAAACAGGAATGCCATCTATGGGATAAATAGCATTTTTCAGCAAAAGGCTCTTCGCTCTATCTATCCCCCTTTTTGTACCGATTTTAAATGCACCAAATCCAATAGCTATTTCCTTTTTCAGAGGGGATAAAAAATCCTGAGCCACAGCAAAGGCTTTCTGATGATAAGTCTGAAGGGAAGAATTGCTTCCTGCACCTACCCCTGGTTTTGTCCTGATCAATGTCTCCCCATTGACCTGATAAAAAACCAGATTTCCAACCTTTCCGGAAATCCCTCCAAGCAAACCGTCTGTTACTTTTCCCATACTGGTTAATGATTAAATGTTCATAAATATTCTACTGCATAAAAGGATTTGGTACTCCTTAAACCAAACTCAGTCCTATGGTAAATCCGAACTACAGACGACTCCGCTACAGTACATCTACGATCAACTATCGAATGAGCATCGTAGCAGCATCGTAGGAGGATCGTAGAAAGATCGTTTTTAATACTATTCATAGTTGCTTTGTTTGGCTTTGATGGACTAATGAATCTTGCCTGAACTACTGCCCAATACTGGCTAAATCATGTAGTTACGGATCATCTCTTCGGGGATGCCTGAAAAGAGAGCGAAGTCGGAAATGGTCACAAACTGGTGAGGCTCTTTGTTGACATAGACGCGAACCTTATGCAACAGTATCTGGGCATAGCGTTCGCTCCTTCCAGTCAGGTAAACAACATCCTTTGGATAAATAACCACACGTTTTTTGAACATGATACTCCTCCTTCCATTTAGTGTTTCCCAAAATTTCCATTGATAGAATTCTGATACCTAGAGGTCTCAGCTGTCCATGCTTCACAGCCTCCTGCCAAGAGTAAAAGCCTACCAACCCATTCTTGACAGGTACCAAAATCGTCACCTACTTGCTTTGCAAGAAGTACTATTTTCTTACTTAGCTGTTTGACCTCCTGCATAACCCAGGATACTGCGGCATCCCCCATCGATTCCATCAGGATGATTATCTCATTATGTGGATCACCAATAGCCAACTCTTTTTTAGAGGAAGCCAGGTCATTGGATAAGCAGATATACCTAGCCAGCGAAAATTCAAGCAATTCAGATATACAACCCCGTATATCTTTTTCCGGCCTGATTAGGAGCATTGCTAAGTGTACGCCGGAAGTTTTTGGTCTCATTACTCTGTATTCACCAAGAAGAGGTGCCCTGCCGTCAATTTTGATCTGGATTTCCCATTGCAAGGCATCTATGTATTCGAGCCAGGCTTTATGCCATTCCTCTCTAGCAAAAGAATTCTTATTTTCCTCTTCAATTGATTTTTGTAGAAGGTAGATCTCGATTCCAAGACTTTGTAACCTGCTGTTTGGGTGTATTGAGTCACCAACCTTCAGGCCTTCCAGAAACTTAATCATGGTGTTATCAATACCTATGTCCAATAGATCGTCCAGCAGGAACAGGCCAAGGAAAAATTTCATGATCTGTTCCAGTCTTTCCGCTTCCTCCTCAGGAAAAAGGTAACTGGCAAACCAGTTGATCTTCTGTACTCTGCAACGCTCCAGCTCTGCGGGACTTTCAAATAGCCCTGCATCCCAGGCCCATCGAAGGACTTTACCATCCAAAACTCTGGTAGCAGTGTTTAGAGCCGAAGGAAAAAAATTATTGTTCATATCTTACCCAATTTTAAGGCATGTTGGATCTCTCTTACAGTTCGCTCTGAACAGGAAAAATAGGAGGCTATTTTGGACTGGGACAAGTGGATTTCTACCCCAGGCATAAACTCCACAAACTCTCGGTATCCCTTTGTGATTCCCATGACTTTGATTCGGCTTCGCAGTTGCAGTCTCTGAAGGAGTCTGTGGTTTATCTTCAATCCCAACTTGGCAAATTCGGGATAATTTTGAATCAGAGTCATTTCAGACTTTTTGCTGAGTTCATAATACACCACGTCTGAAAGGCACTTGATATAATTTTGAGTTTTTTCGCCTTTTAGGTAGGATTGGAAATCGAATGCCACATCGGTGGCCTGAAAAATCTCTGAAAGCACAGGTCCCTTTTCTGAATCGTAGAACAAGCCTATAAATCCCTCACAGATATATCGGCTGCAGATTTCTATACTTGAAGCATCTTTTAATACCTCATCTTTTTTTCTTTTTCGGAGATCCAGGTAGAGCTCCACCTTGGTGTAGTCAAGTTTAAGATCCGGTACCAGCGGATCGTAATCTTCTTTCATTTTTGCTAAATAGTCCATATCCCATCCCTGTAAAAATCACTGATGATAAGATGATTTCCCCTTTGAAAACCATTGAAAAGTCTGCAATACTATTGCTTTAGTAATGTTAAGATAATGTTAACTAAACCTAAATTACAATAGGTAATTTTTAGTATCAACAAAAAACCTACTCATTTATCGGAAAAATTTCCGCTTTCAAAGCAATTATTTTTAGGTATAGGAAAATTATCCTGAGACTTTTTGATATATGTCAATGAGATTTGGATAAATGAACATCAAAAAAAGTCGGAAGTAATCTACTGGACCCGGTATTAAATCAGATAAAAATGGAGTCATCTCGTAAACCACTTACTACAGTACTGGCCGAAGCTATCGCTTGGCTTCTAGCCGCTCTTTTCGCCTATACGGCGGTGAGTAAGGTGTATGATTGGCAGGGAACACAGAGGGCTATGTACAATCAGGTATTCCCGATAGCAATGGCAGATGTACTGCTCTACTTGTTGCCTTTGGTAGAACTAGGTGTTGCGGTACTACTACTAGTTCCCGGTTGGCGAAAGATAGGCTTGTTAATGAGTGTATTATTGATGGTACTATTCACAGGATATGTAGCCTGGGTATGGCTGGGATTTTCGGGGCGGGTTCCCTGCTCCTGCGGTGGGGTGTTGGAAAATCTGGGTTGGGGAGAGCATTTGGTAGTTAATCTTATGTTTTTGGTCTTAGCTGTAATTGGCTATTGGAGTCATCGGAAAGTTAGAAATGGAAAGTCAAAATTATGAAGTCAGAAAGCTGAAATGTCAATGACCGAAGGCTGAATTGGCAAGATGGAGGTTGGAGGTTGGAAGTTGGATATCTGAAATTTAAAATAAAGGAATTGAGAATTTAAAATGGTTTGGAGATCGGGAATTAGATAATCGAGAATGGTGATTGGGAGATATTGTCTTTTTCAGACTGACACTTCGACTTTGCTCAGTGTGACTGGAGTCGAAGCCTAGCAAAGAACTAACGGATTGGAGATCTAAGGTATTTCTTTAGTGAGAGAGGATTTAAAAAAAAATATTCCTCATATCTGTAGAAACGGAGCAATGCCGTAGGCATGGCAGATTTGTAGCCCAGGGTTTTAACCGTGGGTATGAAGGATATAATTGTTCAGTAGCGCTGGCCCACAAGCATCATTCGGAGACGGAAACTTAGTGCCAGCAAGATGAAAACGAATCATAGGCGTAAATGGTCTGTGAGACCCGCCTTCGGACGGGCAGGCACAGACCACGGTGGAGGGATTAGAAATTAAAATGACCCTGAAGGGGTCAAATGTAATAGCCCAGGGTTTCAACCCTGGGTTTAAAGAATGTATTAATTTATCCAGCGCTGGCCCACAAGCATCATTCGGAGACGGAAACTTAGTGCCAGCAAGATGAAAACAAATCCATAGGTGAAAATGGTCTGTGTACAAAGACCACGGGGAGACAGAAACGATGGAACATCTAAGTCCTATGGAAACGGAGCAATGCCGTAGGCATGGAAGATTATATAGCACCGGGTTTCAACCCGGTGTAAAAAGACAAAATGGCCATTGCCTCCTGCCCACGATCAACATTTGGAAACGAGAATTAATGCAGGAGGATGGAAACGATAAGTTATTTGGGCGAGAACAGTGGATGTGATATTAAAGACAGAAGAAGAGTCTGGTGACAGACCTTCGAACCGAAGCAGTCAGGAGAATACATTATCAAAAGCACAAGTCATGAGACTTGCGCTAGATACGGATGGAAACGAAAAATCATTTCAAACCATAAAACCTTCGAGGTTTGGCAAACCTCAAAGGTTACGACTAAAACGCCAAGGCAAATGCAGCCCAACGAATGCGATGGGAGCAGCTTTTTATTGAAGAAGAAAAAGACAACACAGTCCGTGAAGCCAGCAGGTGGTTGCCGGACAACAGCAGGGGGACAAAAAATCCGATCGCCCCTCTCGGAAGGCCAAACTGCCTGATTCGTGGTCGGGCAGTTTATCCAAAGCGACCGGAGTTATTAGTAAACTATAACAATACAACTTATGAAAATTAACGTTTTAAACCTCCTACGTGGAGGTGTATTTTCACTCGCGATGGTAGCCGCTTTTGCGTTTACCACACCTAGAGGTGATGCTCCAGAATATGGAACTCCAGATAATGGAGCTACGTGGGTTCTGGTGGATGAACTTGAGATCAATGAGGACTATGAATGCGTGCCTGGCTCACAAGCCTGTACCTATAGTTCCCAGTCTATGGCTAATCCAATCGGTCCAACCAACAAAAAATTCCGGTTGATCACACCTTAATTAATTTTTCAGGGCAAGAGGATTCCTCCTGCCCTGATTTTTTACTAATAAAAACTTAATTCCCTGGCTGGAATTGGCAATACATACTTTTCAGAATTCGGAAGTAAATTATACTCTTGGCCTTCATAATTTCTTGTAAGGGTCGTTTTAAATCTTTCATCATTATTTAAACGCCTCAAATCACTCCACCTAAGACCACGGAAGGCCAACTCTTTTCTCCTTTCTTCCAGAATCACCTGCAAAGCCTGAGTCTCATCAGTAAAACTCACAGGAATAAACGCCTCGGAATATCTATTGATCAGCAATGCATTAAGTATCGCAGCTCCTTCATCAAGTCTTCCTTTTCTTACAAGACTTTCCGACAAGATCAGGTACAATTCGTCTATAGCTAAACCAGCAAATAGAGGCCTGCTGCCATAATAACTACCTCTGAAATTGATATACCCACTGGATCGCTTTATAAAAAACAATGACCTTCTCAAATCCCCTTCTCTGTAAAGATCAAGTAAGTCTCCTGAAACCTGAAATCCAGATTGGGAAGAAAAGTAACTAGTCCCCCCTATCCTACTGTGCCAGATCACTTCTTGGTTAAATCGAGTGAATGGGTAGTTTGATGAGGAAGAAAGCTCTTTGTAATCCATGAGTTCATCTCCCATTTGAAGAGCCTGTTCTGATGCACTTAAAGCCAACTCATATTCCTCCCAAGCTAGAAATATACGCGCCAAGAGAGCCTTCGCTGCCTGCTTGTTTGGACGTGTCGCATAAGCACTATTCAAAGGAAGTAATTGGGCTGCTAGTAGTAAATCATCCTGAATAATTTCCTGAATAGATTCCTTATCTCCCAGTTCAGGCTTCAATACAATTTTAGAAGTTTCACGGACAGGAATTTTTAAGGCAAGATTTTTATCTTGGAGATTTGGGCCATCCAAAAAGATCGTAGATAAATTATAGTAAGCATGTGCTCTATAAAATAAGGCTGCTCCTTTGAGCTCCTCCCACTTGCCACCTCTATCAGATAGCTTTTCCAGTGATTCTAAAGCCACGTTGGCATTTTGGATCTGGTTATAGCAATCTCTCCAGTCGTACACCAAATCGTCCGGTTGAAACCGCACGGGCATCCAGAGATAAAAATTCCGCTCCAAAAGCTCCATAGAGGATATTGCTGTTTCACTTGAGTAGAATTCATCCCCCATAACTACAGGTATGGTTGGGTAGGTATTCAGAGAACCTGAGTTATCCAAAAGGGCTTCAATCGCTCCCAAGGAGTCAGGGGTGTCAATAGCTTTAGTTGGCTTTTCATCCAAATATTGCTCACAACCACCTAAACAAAGGCAGAAAGTGATCCATAGAAATAGTTTTTTCATGATAAGAATGATTAAGGTTATAGATCTATTCGTAGACCCAATGCCGCACTCCGCAAAGGTCTGGATCCAGGAAAGTCCGGATCCACTGTATCGTCTGATGCCTTCCAGAGAATACCCAGATTATTCAGGTAAGTAAAAACCTCAATACCCCGAATAGGCAATGACGGAAAGCTGCTTCGATTCCAGGAATAACCAAGTCGTATATCCTGCAATCGGATATTGTCTCCTTTCTCTACGAGAACTGATGAAAACTGATAAAAGCTGGCCCTCTGATTATCAAGCCCATCTGGCTGTGAAGGCACATTGGTAATCAGTTCATCGCCAGGTTTCTCCCAGCGCAGTCCATAATCCGCATGACTGATCTCTCCTCGGGACAATGCAGCATAATCCACCGAACGACGACGATAGTAATATCCTAGCCTATAAGAAATATTAACCGAAAGATTCCAGCCTTTCCAATCCAGGGTGTTTCGTAGTGATCCAAACAGTGTTGGACGTGCTGATCCGTGAAACTTGAGTGTCTCAGTGGTAGATGAGGCCATAATAGCCGAATAATCATCTGACAACTCTCCATCCAAGTACCCTAAAGGATTTCCATTATTTGGATCCAAACCTCCCCAAGGATAGGATAACACAGAAAAAAGGGGACGACCTTCCAGTGGAATCATATTAGAGGTGGCAGCTAAATATTGAGCCGTGGCTCTTGCCCCGTCAAAGTAGGTGACCTTGTCTTTCAAACCACTCATAAGAAATTGGGTATTCCACTTGAGAGACCTGTCCAAATTCAGGGAATTCAACATCAAATCGAATCCCTGCGTGAGGGTTCCTGAGAAGTTTCCACGGTACTGATAGATACCATTAGAGTCAGGGACCTCTGTCTCTCCTATCAGATCCTCTCCTACTTTGGAATAAAACTCCAAGGTACCTCCAATTCTTCCACTTTTAGATTCGAAGTCAATAGCCAGATTCACTATTCTTATCTTTTCCCAGCGAAGCTCTGGATTGGGCGGATTGCTTATAAAGGCATACCTAAGCCCAGAGACGAATGGATGGTTATTATAATACATGAGTGTAGTGAAAGCGGTAGTTGCTTTGTCCACATTCCCATTGTATCCATAGCTCATCCTCAATTTCAAGTAGGGCACTCCCTGCCATCCATAGAAATCTTCCTCACTGAGTATCCAACCTGCTCCTGCACTCCAAAGTGGAATACCACGTTGGTTGGTCTCTACACCAAAGAGATTTGACATGTCTTTTCTGGCACTTAAAGTAAGTAGGTACTTTTTACTATAGGAATAGCCCACATTGGCAAAATAGGATACGTACCTGTCCAGATTTCCGGAATGAGTACCTCCATAAGGAATGCTTTGATAACTACCCAGATTCTGATATTGAGGAAATTGACTGATATAGTCTACAGGAGTACTGAGACCTGTAGCATCATCGTAGCCGTAGTAGATCATCCTATCCGTATAGCTTTCCATATCCCGAAGCTCCCAACCTGCTAATGCATTGACCTCGTGAGAATTTTTAGTGAAGTTATAGGTAAGGTTTGCACGGAGATTATGGCTGAAAGAATCCCCATTGGAATGAGAAAACCTGCTTCCTCTAGGCATAGGAAGTGATAAAGCACCTTCTTCTCCAGTTTGGGTGAAGCTATTGATCTGGTGACGGACTGCAAAGAGATCTTCCGACTCAATTTTCCGTAATTCAGTGCTGTTATTCCAATATTGATAGTAAACCTGAGCATTCAATCCAGGAAGGATGTTGTAATTCAATCCAAGGTTTGCACGGATATCCATCGATAGAATACGCTCATTTCTTTTACCTATCTCAGCTAAGGGCGTTGAACGCCAGTCAAGTAAACCTTTTCCCTGACTTTCTCCCAGAAAGCGGGTATTTATCTGTGAAACAACAGCAAGTGGATTACCCTGTGCATCTGCTAAAGCTTCATATGGATATAGGCTAGGAACTCCGGTATCGTTGAAGGAAGATCCTCTGGACAAGTAAACTCCTGTGGAAATTTCCAGTTTGTCGTGTAAAAGCTTCCAGTCCTGACGTGCATTCAGTGTAATCCTGTCCGTCTCAGATCCTACCTGCTCACTTTTATTTTGATCATACCCACCGGAAAAGTTAAATCTATGCGCTTTACCACCCCCAGATACCTGAAAAGCATGTTGCTGTAGTATGGCAGGCTTATAGTAATACTTGCTCAGCTCTCTGCGGGAATCCTGCGATTCGTATTGTGCAAGTTTGGCATACGCCTCCTGCTGATTCAATCTGCCTTCTCTGGCAGCAAGCAAGGTTTCAACCACGGGAGATAAGGGGCTGTGTGCAGAACTACTGATACGTGAATCATAATAACCGGAATCAAATAGTCTCCGCTCCTGAGCAATGAAATCCTTCATTTGCATCAGAGGCTGAAAGAATAGATCTGGCTGATTGGTGAAGGTCACATTTGACTGAACGGCTACCTGCATTTCCTTTCCATACATCCCAGATTTAGTAGTGATTACTATGACACCATTACCTGCCTGGGCACCCCATATGGAAGCTGCCGCCGCATCTTTCAACACTGTAATGGAAGCAACATCGTTTGGATTGAGATTATCGATATTTCCTTCATAGGGTAAATTATCAATCACTATCAGCGGTTGGGTATTTCCAAATAAGGTACTTCTACCACGTATACTGATCGGATCATCACCTGCTGCAGCTCTATTGAAGATCAGACCCGGAGTCACATCCTCCATCCTGTCCAGAATACCAGTGCTTACACGCCTGTCCACTAAATCCTGATCCAAATAGGAAAAAGAACCTGTAACTCTTTCCTTGGGAATCTTCTGATAGCCTGTAGAAACTACTTCCACATGATCCAACCCTATCTCCTCAGTTCTGAGTAGGATCTCCAACCTATTTTGCCCAGGAATTGTCACCTCAACTATCTCAGTATGGTAACCTACATAACTGATGGTGAGTCTATAGCTACCTTGGGGAAGCATCAGGCTAAAGTCCCCTTTTTTATCGGCTACAGCAGATATTTTAATCCCTTCCACCAAAACCATAGCACCGGGAAGAGGCTGTTTGGTGTCGGCTTCCAGGACTTTGCCAGTAAGCAAACTATCCTTGTTGATCTGAACCCCATGTACACAGATAGAGGTGCATATTCCAATGAGAATCAAAATGATTCGGGTTAGGTTTATAAATTTCTTTTTCATGGTGTGATGGGATGTGAAGTGGAAACAGATTTGGGGCTTGCCAAGTAGGAATCAATTAGCTGTGACCAGCCGTCCAGCGTGGAGGGAAAATCCCCAGTACGGAGGATTTTACCTTCTTTATCCAAGAGCAGCTGAGTGGGGAAAGCCTGAATCTGGTATTGCTTTAGCAAGGGATGGGATATCCCTCCTGAAAAAAGGTCCAGAGATGAATCTGCGGTATAAAGTCCACTTTCGAGACTTTTACGCCAACGTTCGGCATCCGAATCTCCAGAAATGGTCACAAATAGGATTTCAGGATGAGCTGCATAGGACTGGATTAGTGGCAGGAAGTTGTTTTTCGCAAACTTCAGGCAGGAGCCACAGCCACTCAGCCAGAAATCCAGGAATACAAGTTTCCCTTTCCAAGAGTGGGGAAATACTTCGGAGCCGTCTGAGTCAAGGAGCGGGTAGTTCAGTATCTCTCTCCCGGCGATATTTGAGTCATAGATATTTTGAAGGTAATCTTCTACCCAGGGGGTATGCATCCTGTCCAAGACAGCAGAGAAAAGGGAGTCTGACTGAGTGTGGTTTCTGTATTCCCGAATCAGGTAGAGGGCATCCACCTGATCGCGCAAAGATTCTGGAAGTGTGGCGCTTAGGTAAAAGAACGAAACAGGCGATACTTTTTCCAGTAGTTTATTCTCCAAATAAACCGATTCTGTCCATTCTGAAGGAGCCACTTTCCAGTCATTCGCTACAGAAATATCTTCCGATTGCATCCCGTACCTGAGTAAAAGTTCTGCCCAGTCCCGACTTTGAGGCCTGGCTATACCAATAAACTCCATAGCCTCCTTCCTCAACTTACCAGTCCAGTAAGCATGGAGCCAAGCATAGAGGTCAGTGTCAATTTCATTTCTATACCTTTTGAGTTCGGAGAGTAGGCTTCCCTCTGTACCGGAAAGCTTCAAAAGTTGGGATGCCCGATTAATCCTCTCCTCTTCAGAGTCCAGCCAAAGCATCTTGCGGGTCCATCCGGTCCGGTATTGCTCCGATATTCGGTTATATTCTTCCTGTTTTTCCGGTGAGTCCAGAATCCTCTTTACATCAGATAGAATCATAGCTGGATTGAGATTTGCTTTCGCTGTCATATCCAGCTCCTGTAGATGCACCTGCAGCCTAATCTTATCTGCATCAGGACCAGAGAGCATTAGTTTGCTGGTAGTCTGATCCCACAGTACTGCGAGTGAGTCTCCTGCCTGAATCCATATATTCTCCAGAAGGACATGCTGACCATCCCAGAGATGGAATCTGCCTATGGACTCGCCCATAGGAATACGGGATTCGGAAACCTGTTTTCCCTGCGTACCGGAAAAGAAAGTCCCAGGACTTGACTGTAGCGTATCTTGCTGGAGAAAAGAATAATCATAGCGGGTATCCAGTTCAAGTTCCCGAAGTTCCCAGTGTAATAGGGACGAAATAGCTGAGGAAGAATAGATCTCCGTACGTAAGGTGAAATATGCTTCAGTTCCGTCCCTGCGAGCAGAAGAGCTTTCGCCCTCCTGCCCTGGGATGCCAGGCTGATAAACCAAATCTGTACCTGGGGGTGACTCCACAACTTTACTTTGTGCATTTAATGTGCTTATGGGAAGACATAGCAGTCCCATTAAGCAGATGAGTAGTGTTTTTTTCATGCTTTTGAATTTTAAGCTGGAAGACGGGAGACCGAAGACGGGAGACGGAAGTGTGTCAGGCTGAGCGAAGTCGAAGCGTATACCAATTTAGGAGGTAGACAGTCCTAGTTTTCAATCTCAGTCTCGTTTCCGAGTCATTTCGAAAGGAGCTAGCGAAGAGGCTTGTCCGCTGTGGCGGAAGAAACTTCATCGATATCAATAAATCCTTCATTTTAATAATGTATGATGAATTCAGTATGATGAAGTCTCGCTACAGCTCTTGACTCTAGTCCCTAATCTCTTATTCTCTTATCTCTCGTCTCTAAACAAGACACAAGTCTCCTACCCCATCGATTTCCGATAGTCCAGCAATAAATAAATACTAAGAAATGGTGTCAGCGCTACCAGCTACTGTGAGCTTGCTGACTTGAGTGTGTGGTAACCGATCTGCTCAGGGCTGTGCACCACCCTTTAATCGGCGAAAAAACAAATCCCTTAAATCGGATTCTTGGGCTTCAGGGGATACAGGCGATCAACCGCGGCGATGCCGAGTTCCTCTGGTAATAGGTAGATGAGTAAAGAGCAAGTATTATCATCCTGAAAACCAATCACACCAGTAGATTTCTCAAGAATGGAAATAGACCTAAATTGAAATAAGTGATAGGTTCTGGACATTTTATGTCTAACTTTTCTCGATGAAAATATTGCTTTATGCTCTCAGTAAGCAGAATCTTCGCTATATTGAACTAAGATTTGATTACAAGCAAATATTGATATTCCAACTTACTTAAAACCAGTAAAAAAGGACATTTATTAGTATTCTGAGTTCTAATTCAGTCAAAAAACTTCTAGCATGAAACATACTCAAAAAATTATGCGGATACTCAGAGAATCACAGGATTATTCTCAGGAATATGTGGCTGATGTACTTAATATAAATCAGAAGACTTATTCAAATCTGGAATCAGGAAAGTCCAAATTAACTGTAGATCGAATCCAACAACTGGCGGATCTTTATCATGTGAAACCAGATTATTTTCTTTCAGAAGAACTGCCAGTAATAAACTTCAACAATACTGGGCCAAAGAGTAACAGCAATAGTGGATATATTCATACTTATGTGAATGAAAAGAGTGCTGATGCCTTTTACGAAAGACTCCTTTTGGAAAAAGATTTACAATTAAAAGAAAAGGAATCTCAAATCTCTTTGTTGAAAGAAATGATTGAAATCCTAAAAAGTAAAATTGAAAAACTTATAACAAAATAAAATGACAAGCGCTGGAATTATAATTAACACTCTTCTATTAGATAAAAATTTAGAACTTTCTGAAGTAGCAAGGGGATCTGAAATTCCTAAAGAAGATCTGCTAGCAACAATAGATGGTAAAAAGAGATTAACAATCGAGAATGCAGTCAAGCTTAGTAAATTCTTTGAAATTCCTGCCGAATTTTTCTTTACTGAAAGTGCATTAGTCAATCACAATAATATTGGAGAAAGAAGCAATAGCAACAGCGGGTATATTGGAACTTATAAGAATAATGACAGATAATTAACCACCAAAATAAATTGAACGGGACATAGCACATCAAGTAATATCCATTAAAGCTCCCTCATCAACTATGAAATTTCGGGAAACTTGAGAGATACTAAATATTCCTTATTATATTGAACTCAGTAATCTGCTCTCATGGAGCTAACGGATTGCACTACAGCTCATATGTAAATCATTTGAGCAAGGTGTAGTTGTTCTGCCTAAAAAACAATTATTAATTAAGGTAATACTTTTAATTGTGTATTCCGTGGATTTGCCTTGCTTCGGCAGGGCAATTTTGTTACCTGCTTTATGGAAAAATTTCTTCTTAGGGACATAGAAAAACAAGCAAAAGAACTATGTGAAAAGTATAATTCTTACCATAACTTTCTTCATTTGTCAATTGCGAGAAAAAACAAAAATTACATAATCCCTACTTCTAAAGATGTGAGAATCCCTCTAGAGTGGAAAAAAGACAAAAAGTACAATCCATTTTATGTATATAAAAGAAAAAAACAGATAGCTAAAGCGGTAAGTCAAAGAATTTTAAAAGGTACGTACATACCAAATAAGCCTATAACTAAGGAAATACCGAAACCTAATGGAGGAAAAAGATTAATAAGTGTATACCAAATTCAAGATTCTGCTGTATCAGATCGATTTTACCATAACTTATTAAGTAAAAATAAGCACCGATTCAGTTCATTGACATATGCCTACAGAAATGATCGAAATATACATTATGCCATACAGGATATTGCGAATGAATTAAAGCAAGTACCACGAATTTTTGTTGCAGAGTTTGATTTTAGTGATTTTTTTGGTTCAATAAATCACAATTACTTATATGCTCAGTTAAATGAGAATGCATTTTTATGGAGTGAAATGGACATGAAAATAATAAAAGCATTTTTGTCCGACCGTGATAAAGGAATCCCATTAGGGACTTCAATCTCCCTTTTTTTAGCAAATGTAGTATGCTGGAAACTGGATCGTGCATTGGAAGATTTAGGGGTGCGATTTGCAAGATATGCTGATGACACTATAATTTGGTCAAAAGACTATTCGAAAATATCTACTGCATTCGAAATCATAAATAATTTTTCTATTGAAGCAGGAATTGCTATTAACTATAAGAAGTCAGATGGCATTTCTTTACTTCAAAGTAAAAATATCCGTTCTGAATTTTTAAACACAAAAGAATATGTGGAATTCTTAGGCTATAAAATCTCAACAGATAAGATAAGCATTAAGGACAGATCAATCACTAAAATAAAAAAGCAAATCACTTACCTTTTATATAAAAATCTCCTTCAACCACTTAAGGCTATTAAAGTACATCCTCGTAATTTCCCCGTAGATGGAATGGATAAAAATTTCTTAAGCGCTATAATGGAAATTAGAAGATATTTATATGGAAATTTAACTGAGTCATCTTTAAAGAAATACATCAATGGCACATACAAAGTACTTAGATTTAAAGGAATTATGAGCTTCTATCCATTAATAAATAACATTGAACAACTTCAAAATCTTGATAAATGGTTACTTTGTATGATTTCGAGTACTTTAAATAGACGTCAAAAACAATTAAAAATAATTAATCCTGGTTGGAACAATAGACAATTTCCATTTAACCGCCCTACAGATCTTCTTTTAGAAGAATGTAGAGTTACTTTAGTAACAGGAAGAAAAGGCTTACTTAAAATTCCTAGCTTTCTTCGAATTCACAATGCAATTCAAATAGGATTGAAAAATGAAGGTATTGAGCGAGTTATGAATCCACATTCAGGTTATTACGAATAGTTTTAATCAATTGGTGGTATTTCAAATATCAATATTTTTAATTAAAAAGTCAGTTTTCTAAAAAAGAAAAACATTATGATTATGATATTCCAAAAACTCCTTAAGCGGATGGAATTTCTGGGGAAGCATAATTTTTCTATTTATATATGGAGTAAAGAAATCATTAAATTCACTTTTCTTAATCTTATCAAGTAACTTATCTGAAAACTTGATTTTATAATCAGGAGTAATAGTCATTAACCCTCTGTCAAATGCTTTATCATGAAGTGAATTTAAGCAAAGCCCGTTAGCAGGATTAGTCCGGTGTTCAACCCCTAATGACCAGGGTATAATGTGACCAGCAACTAATAACTCCGGAATCGCTAAACCAGTAATGCAACACTTAAAGTTATAAGATGCTATAACTGACTTCCTAAAAAATGATTGATTAACACGAATCTTTACTAAAGACTCTCTTTCCTTTCCTACAGTAGGTAAATCTGCAGTCTCGATTCCAGAAGATTCCTCAAGAGATTTGCTTATATATCTGGCTAGTATTTGCTCACTTTTAAAGGCCAGTTCTTCCCAGTTACCATTAAACTCATTCCATACTACCTCTTCTCCTTTTGCGCCTTGTGACAAACCTGATACATTTCTAGCCTGCTGAAAAGGATCAAGTCTAGCGAAATTAGCAAGTTTCATTGCAACAGACCCATTTGTCCTACCTATTATTCTAGCTAGTTCCTTTATAGGTGGATTAGTACTGTTGATTTTTGAAAATGGTATTTTGCAGTACAAGTTGTACGCAAGTATATGCTCTTCATATGTCCAGATATTAGACATTATTAGCTGAAATTTCGTCAGTGGCTTCGGTTGAATCCCATGGGGTAATTCCTGTTCTAAAGAAATGGGATCCAAATTTCCCCAATATCTCATTTGTAAGCTCATCACTTAAAGTAATTGCAAGACTATATTCATTTACAAGTATTTCCTTTTTGAGCATGAAATATTTTGAAAGTGCTAATTTACCACCTTCAAATATTGGAGAAGGAGGTATATGCCTGTCATATCCCGAAACAGTAGGATCTCCTTGCAACATTTTAGAAATTTTATCCTTCTTTTTAATAATATCTTTGTAATTAAAAGGGCAAACCAGAATTTCGTTATTCCTTATAACATTACATCTAGGAGTTAGTATAAAAACAAACTCATCCAGACCTTTTTTCTTAAAAATATCTCCTGTCCATACGGGTATAGATCCAATTCTCCTGATATAGTGCTCAGATGTACTGACGGTCTCCTCAATAATTTGACCCTTTTCATTAACCTCAGGAAGTAATAATTCAAAATGCAAAGTCCTAACTGCAATCCGCTTAAATACCTTCTTAATTCGATCCCTACTTAATTCAAATCCCTGAGCCCCTTTAATATTAAGTATTATTTTTTCAATCTCATCACTATGTAAAAATTGCTTTGTGAATGCATGATGTAGCTCTCGATGAATTTGTCTTTCTAATATTCCACCAGGACAAAATACTTCAATAAATCCAGAATCGGAAAGAAATTTAATTTTCGTAAAAATCTCACTTATACTTTCATCTTTAGAAACTTTAAAGACGGTTCCATTTTGATTATATCTATCACTTATACTTTCAAGCTGCCCACTATAAATGAAAATAGGCAAATTATACCTAATAAATTTCTCCTCTATCACTGCTAGAAATTCAGGATTACCAGAAAGCTCATCTTGTGTTGCTTTGTGACCAATTAAATCAAAAATAATAGCCTTAATTTGCTTCTCATTATTTTCGAGTGCTAGATTAAATTCTTCAGAAGTTGAACACCCAATATAATCAAGCTCCATTCCCAGCTGCTTATAGAAAGAATCATATTGTTCAAGGAGACTTTTGTCATTCTCCAAATGTAAAATAACACCCTTAACCATTGCTATCCTTTTTTATAATAAATGCTGGCCCATCTATTCTATTTTCTGCAGAAATACTCCAATTATTCCTACTAAGTATGCTCTGTGTAAATGAAAGACCGAGGCCTGTAGCATTCTTTTCAGGTCTCGTAGTAACTCCATAGTTAAATATTTGATCAATTAATTCATCGTTAATATAAGGACCGGAGTTACTAATAACAAAAGCTTCCTGCTCAATATAAAACCTTATTTCGCCAGATTTCTCAGATTTCTTAAGCCAGTATATAGCATTATTTATGATATTTAAAAACGCAATCCAAAAAGCATATTCAAGATCTATAATTTCAAAGTTTGCAAGCCTGTTTTCGGCAATTATAGAAATTCCGTTTTCTTCTATATCAGACTTATAAAGGTTGCATACTTTTAAAAATGTGATGTATGGATTAAATTTCTTACTCCTTGACCTTCCTATAGCTGGTTGCAATGAGCTTCTTAATTGAGTCAAAACATCTGTCGCATGTTGCAAAGCAGTAATGTCCTTAACATAATTATCTAAAACATTAGGATCTATTTTAGATATTTTTAGATCCAAAGAAGATTTGGTAGTCCGTAAGCCAGAAATAGGTTGAGCCATTTCGTGGTAAACAAGCTCAATTCCACTACCTAAGGAGGCAAGCCTTTCTGAAAAGGATAGTGATTCCTCTATGTTGTCCATTGAAGTGGTAACTTCCTTCATGAATTTTTGCGAATAGCTTAAAATTTGTGATGTAGCATTTAGATTAAGAAGGTTGCCCAAATATTCATCAAAATCTGGCCGCTGATGCTTACTAGTTGGGGTTCTGCCTATTCCATGTAACAACCTGTAGTTATAGCGTCGCTTTCCTAGTAAGGAAAAGATCTCCACCATTGTTGCTCTCACTTGCTGAAAGGCTCTGTTTTCAAGAAACCCTTCTCTATTTGTTTTCTCTTCCAGATTGTCATTCTCAGGAGAATAGAGAAACACATAACCAAGAATCTGGTTCGTATTGACATTTTTTCCTGGATTTTGAACTCTAGCTTTAGAGAGATTTATCCAATCTTCAACCTCATCACCATACGGTTTTACTCCAAAACCATTTTTAGATATGCGCATACCTTGAAAGTTCTTAAAAACTGATCTAAATTCGGAGGCACTTTTTAACCTTGCTTCTTTAGCTAATTTTTCAAGATTATCTTTTTCACCAATATCGTAAATCCTAATATCAAAGTAATATTCACCTGTTTCATTGACTTCCTCGCCATTTCCAAACAGACCGATTTGTACATCACTTTTATTTATATATTCTTGATTTAAAATCTCAAACCTTTCTTCTTTATGATCATCTATCAATCTTTTATAAGACAAGAAACCCTGTACATCTCCCTGATTTGAAACCTTACCATAAACCCTATAATCATAAACAGATTGGATAGGAACTGGCTCAACTGGTAGCCAATCGACTTCATCGCTCTTTTGATCTGGTAAAAGATTAGTACCATATTCTATAGAAAATATACTTTCAGAGACTTCAATGACATTTTGGACGTCAATAAGTTTCTTTTGCTGTAATTCTTTTTGGATTTCAGCATTTAAACTCAAAGGAGTAATTAGTGTAGCAAGTGCTTTATAAAACCTTGTACTTTCGAAAGATCTAGAATGATCGGGTAATTCTAATTGATTATAATCCTCCATTAGAATTTTTAAAACGGAACTATCTAGAGATTCAACTATAATAAGAGTCCCATTTTCGAACGAATCCAATTTTGTTACCTCCAGAAAATGCTGCAATGGATCATTAACCTTTGCATTCCTTTCTTTGATTAAATCTTTTTCTGTAAACAAACTTAAAAAATCTGAAATTTTATCTCCTGGAAAATCTATTTCCGATAAAAGGACCTCTTCTTTAAATGCTTCCCTATTTATTGTAATCCAGTTATATTTTGTTGTTTTAGCTTTCCTTGAAACAACAGTAACCTTCTCACCCAATGCCATAGCAGCTAATCGACCAATTCCTTTACTTCCAAGATGGTTTCTTCCAAATTTGATACTTTTGCTACCGGCTTGCCTCTTAGAACTTACAGATGGCTTTAACCAATCGCCGAAAAGCGTCCTAGCACTCATACCAGACCCATCATCAAATACAACTATAAAGGATTCTGATGGATCGGATGAATATGAGAAATACACTTTACAGTAAAGTGCATCAGCATCATAACCATTTTTAACCAACTCATTTATTGCCGTACTTGGATGACCAATAAGTTGCTCACCCATTTGAATGATTGACCTTGCACCTGGCTGAAAAGAATGTCTCTTAATTGCACTATTATCAGGCATTATCTAATAAATTTTTAATTTGTTCAGCAATTTTCTCTGCCATCAATGGAGGAACTGCATTTCCAATTTGCCTAAATGCAGCTGATCTAGGAGATTTCTCCTTAATTCCTTCAAAATAATAGCTATCTGGAAAAGACTGAATTCTAGCGGCTTCTCTCACTGAGATAGAACGAAGCTGGTTTACATCAGGGTGAATAAAATGGTGTCCATCTTTAGCAATATGAGCAATCATAGTATGTGGAGTCTTATCCACAACTTTGAACCTATCTAGAAAGTCTTTGGTATTTTTTTGTGTTCTCATCTCCTCAGGAATGAGATTATTTTTGAGCCGTTCTCCAGCATTCATCCTCTCAATAGCCAATCTGTAGATGGCCAGATCCTTATCATTATGGGGTCTTGTAATATGTTGAGTCACATAATTTACCCCATTCCGTATCTCAGTCTGTTTTAGATAAGTATTTATGGCGCTGCTGTATTGTTGAGTCCTCGATACTTCTCCTGGAAATATTTTTGGTAAATCAGAAAAAATATCATCTCTGTATCCCCTAAGCTCCTCAAGACAAAATTCAGGGTAGGAAAAATCAATCTCCTTCTTCCAGCCTATCACTATTACACGCTCTCTGCTTTGGACGACTCCAAAATCAAGTGCATTTAGCAATTTCTGCTCTACAACATACCCTAATCTCCTATAATATTTCTGTAGATTTTTAAAGTATTTCCCATTGGCAGCACTAAGTATCCCAGGTACATTCTCAAATACAAATACTTTTGGTTGATATTTTTTAAGAAACCTACCATAATGGACATAAAGCATCGTCCGTTCGTCATCCGACTTATGCTTTAATGGGGCCCTGCCCACTACAGAATACGCCTGACATGGAGGGCCGCCAATAATTAAATCCACAGAACGTCCATCTAAAGCGGAATCAATAACTTTAAATGTTTCTCTGTTTTCAATTCCTATTTCTGCATTAATGACGCTTTTCATTAGTTGCTCAGGAATCTTCGAATAGAGATCCTCCCGGGAAATTTCGCCTAGTAGATACGAATTATATATATCTTCCTTACCGTTTTCTGACAGATGATGATATGCTATTCTCGTTTTCAATGTAAAACATGCAGCACTATCCATCTCGACGTGGGCAATCGGATTAAAACCCGCCCGAATAAATCCTTCGGAAAGTCCGCCAGCTCCGGCAAATAAATCAATGTAATTTAGGTTACTCTTCAATGGAATAGTCTGGAAAATAAAATTTCACTAATGCAAGAAATTTCTCAAAAATGAGGCGAAAGAAACTTAATCTTTGAAAATGTGCCAGTTAGAGCCGACATTTAAAAATTTTACCTCAGTTTGACAAATTCTTCTTAAAGAAAGGAAAAAAAAACTAAGAATAACATACCCTGTACAGGGTATATTCTGGGCTATTTTGCAAAAACAAAGACCAAAACCCATGATTTAAGTGTGATGGAAGATAGATTATTTCTAAAAAAGCACCTTGCCAAAGAATTGCTTAGTGAATCAGGATTTCTTAATACTTCAGATTTTCCTTTACTTCTCAGAAAAATATTTTCATTTTTGGATGTCGAAAAAAAATCCTCCCGGTGCAACGGGAGGATTTAACAGTTCCAAACACTAGAAGTTTGGATCGACATCCTTTAGGATTCTAGTAATCCTGAGACTCCTTTTAAGATTTACATGCAGTTTGGCCTTACCATAAGGTCAGGCTGCATGATCTCTCTCCAGGTTCGCGCAAATTCAGCCACTAGCTGAAGCAAGGCGATGGTTAGCATTACACTTTCCATATTTTTGGTGATCAATCAACTTTTACTATTCACAAATTTACTTTAGTTAAGGCAAAAGTTTTAAGCAAGTTTTGCCAGAGTTATCAACATTTTGGCCACCTCAAATATCTGACCCTGCTAACCTACAGCGGTTTTAATTAAGAGTGTGTTAACATTGTTGTTTTTCTTTCATAAAGATAAAAATGATATTTCTATTGAAGGGCTCTAAAAGGGTTTCTCTCAAAAAATGTTGTTCGTACAATGACATAATAAATCAGGGAAGCATGGCAAAAACCAGCTTCAACGGCTTCAAACAAGGGTTTTTTATTCAAATTAATTGGACACAAGTTGACTGTATTTAAACGTAGGCCGTTGGTGAAAAAATTAAAACCAATGTTCTTTCCTTTTTAAAAATTAGGTTTATATTAGCACTATATATCAGCCGAAAAAGGCCACATGGATTCGTCCAATGTGGCCTTTTTGCGTTTAAACCAATCTTAATTATGTTAAATGATCCCACTACTATCGAAGTTATCGTCACAGTAATTTCGCTTTACGTATTCCTTACGGGAAGATTTGTAACAATAGAAACTCCTAAAAACTTGCCTAAAAAACCAAAATAGGCATTCTGGTTATTTTACTAATTCAATTATGCTCACTAATAGTGTGCTCGGTTTGATTTTCGAAAATCCTATCTACATTTATTTCATTGCTCTAAATCATGACTCCCACCATTGAACAAATTTCTCTTTTCCTACAACTAACTTGACCATTTCAATCAACCAAAAGAAGTCAATGGGTGTCATATAGTGAATCCGATTTGGACCAACTTCATTTATATTGATATATTCTGTATGCAAGAAAATTTTTCCAACAATTGAAGCAATTAATTTTCCTAAATCAAGAAGGAAAGCTACCTCCTCCCAGAAAGTCGGGATATTCGGTACTTCATTCAAGTGCTCATTGTGCACTATGTATTTATCCCTCACGATTTTTAGATGATCCACTTTGGTTTTCACTATCTGAGACTTTAAAATAGTTTTAAAGTAGTCGATTAATTCATCCTTGGTCGATATCACCTTACTCCCAAAGGGGATTTGCACAAGTTTTTCAAGCTTCTCAAAAGCTTCAAAGTATTCTAAGCTATATGGGAAGCTAGCATCTATTTGATCCCCCATATCAACAAGAGAATCCAGCGATCTTACCAGATAGCTCTTATTTCTACTTTTGCTGTCATAAATTTTTGATAGACTGATCAAAGCCATATACATAGCAGGTTCCTGCATGTAATTCAGAGCGCTCCTTTCTGTACTTTTTGTGGCTGAGTTAATTAAATGTGCATGTTCGCCTATTGTACGATAAACGAAATAGTGCCTCTCTGCCATGATCAGGTCATGAGCCAGTCCTTCTTGAAAGAATTGTTGTCAATCCATAAGTGACCTAATTAGAGATCCCATTTAACATGTTTACAAGGTAGCCTCTTAGGTATCATGATAAATTAGCTTTTCAATGGAAGCAAATCATTTACTGGCGGCGAATGATTAAATACTTCATGAAACTCGAGTTTTGGACAAGAAACCCAGTAATTCAAACTAGTGAACACCTTCCACCTAAAGTAGTGACATATGAGTTAGCGTGATTAAAGAACTTGGGAGTGAAAAGCCTTAAAACACGAATTTAAAGACAAATCATAGACACTAGATTTATTTATTTTTATCCTTAGCGGCAACATCAGTTACAATCTCATTAAAGGAAATGTTTATTCCAATGCCGAGCCATGGTTTATTGTCATAAACCCAATTCACTCCACGGTCATCCCTGCCTAAAGAATCCCAACCAAGAAATAATCCAAAGTTCATGTAATCTTTTGGTTTGAATAAGGCTCCTAATGAAAGAGTAAAAGCTGCAGCTGTTCTGTTTTCTTCGACTAAAGAACTGTTATCTTGATTCAATTCTATGCTAGATAACCCAATGCCAAATGACATGTCAAACCACGAACGCTCCTCATAAACTGAACCAAACCCGGCTATAAAATTAGCTGTCAATGAAATTGTTGGATCAAAATCAAAATCCCCAGAAACTCCTCTAAGTCTAACCGGAACAGTGTAGGCCCCAGTTTTAAACCCCTTAAATCTAGAATAAAGCGGAACAGAAATTTGGATGAAAGTATTCACTGGCATGTAATAAACAGTCCTGATTGATCCTTCCCCATTCAATTCTTTATTTATTTCTTCATCATCTGGCTGATACCAGTAAGAAAAATAAACATAATCACCTTGGGTGTATAAAACAGTTACCCTTTTACCAATAGGAATATTTTTAAAGTTTCCATTTTCATCCTTTAATTGTTTTAACCTGCTGGGTAGGGCCTTTTCAAATTCAAAACTTCCGCTTATTTCTACCTCACTTTTTTGGATAGTTTTCAAATCCTGTGAAAACCCAACATCAAACATCAAAATAAATACTGCTGTTATTAGGATTACATTTTTCATGTTTTTCTTAAATAATTTCAAGTCGTAGAATAATTATTAAAAATCAGCTTCTAGAAGCTATTCCATACATGTTTCAATTTTGCTTTGAACCCAAAGCTTGCAATGGACTAGTTAGCTCCATTAGTTTTAATTTAGAATTCTTTAGATAGGGATCCGGATTTAATACCAGAAGAATATCATAAAAGTTGACCAATCGTTTTCTGCTTAAAGATAAGTACAAATAAAAACAAATCTAAAAGAGAATCTACACCCTACACTGGGTATAATTAGTTAACAATCAAAGAATTATTTCAATTTTCTATTAAAAAAGGAAAAGTATCGATGTTCTAAAGATGAGAACCATAAATACTAGCACTTAGAACAGTTGGGATTTCAAAAATCGTATTGAAGAAACACCAAGCCTTTTAAAAGTGACAGCAACAAGATCCTTGAATAGGACCACCTGGCTCCTAAAGAAAAGTACAGCTATCTAAGGCAAAGGGACTTTTCCTACTTCTGGCTTAAAAGTGCCAATATAAATAGAAACACTTTTGCAAATAAATCCATTGCATTTTTTAGATAGAAACTAAGTATTAGGAGCGAAGATAATTCTTAACCAACTAAAATTTCTTATCATTGTTTAAATATTGATTCTATTGTCGCTCTTTTTAGCTGAACAACCCCTCTTCCTGCTAAAAAAAGGATTTTTGCTGAACTATTATCATCAGTTAATACTCTACCTTTAAATTTAGATCCTTTTGAAGTAAACCAAGTAGGAACATATTGACTAACATATGAAAACAGCATTTTTCTTTCATTCAAATTAAAATTCAAAAACTCATCTGTAGTTTTCTGAACCCTAGGATAACGAGTATAAAAATATTCTTCTACTTTTTTCTTATTTGTCGGCATATCAGCCCTACTATCACTGATTGACTTAATACTCTTATCTAAAAGAACTTCCATTCCCAAATAAACCACTGTACAATTGTACTCATCTTCAAACAGCTTTACATTTTCACGCGTTAAAGTATACTGTGCGTCTGGAATAGAAAATGGTGATGCCACTCTTTTTAAATTATAAAATCGACCAGCATTTTTCTTTTTAAATTTTTTATTATTGACTACACCAGAGCTGGAAGAATCAATTATTATTACAATTCTATTCTCCTTTTTCAATGTGGAATTAGAACTGTCAAGTAATATTGCTTTTGTTGAGTGCAAACCCTGTCGATCAACAAAACCTCCATCTTGCAAATGTAAATAGTAATTAATATTTCTATTTGAATAAATATCTTTTTTAAGAGCTGGGAACGTAGAGGAACTCATGGCAAAAGGAATTCCACTACTTGCTTTAGTTGCAGAGGCCAATGGGATATTATTTAAATCCTCTGTAGTAGAAATTTTCTCAAATCCGTTAAGGTAGTGCCTATATTCAGTTACTCCCCAATAATTTAATCTATCCGGAGTAAAAGGAATCAATTTAAAGTTGTCTATATTTGTAGTATTGGCAATTAACATTGGCAAATATGATTTCTCCCCTTTGCTTTTAAACACATCTCCAAGAGTAATTTCATCAGCTGAATTTTTCAAATATTTTACTCCCGGATTTAAGATTCCCCAGGTTTTACTTTCTATATAATCTCTATAACTCCAGCCCAAATATCCTGCATTTAGACGATTAGTCATGATCATATCTGATTTAGCAGCGCCAAATCTAAAAGTAAATATGAGTGGAATTTGATATTTAAAGTATCTATAGTCAGATCTATTAGCTAAATATTTTTCATAGCTGTTAAAAGTAGGAAAAGGTTCGATTGATTCCTTTTCATACTTTTCCTCTGAGAGAGATTTATTAAAATCACTTATCGCCTTTTTATAATCAGGCTGAGAATATTTTTGCTTTTGATATAAATAGGCTATGTAGGAAGAGGCTCCCCATCCCCCACCAGATGTTGTAGAAAAATAATCGACTTCATGTAATACATTACTAGATAAAGTAGAGTCATTGGGGAGAATTATTTTCTCCAACTCTAACAATATACCCGTTGTAAATGCAGCTGCTCTAGAACCACCTCCACTTGAAGATACAATTACAATTTTTTTCTCATTTTGACCTAAACGATTATTAGGTGATTCGTAAATGGAAAAATCAACTGATTGATCTTTTTCCGAATTGTCAAATGATTTCCACGCAAAATTATCATCATTAGGTTTAATGGTTTTGCAGGAAACTAATACCAATCCGACTGCGATTAAAAAAAGTACCGATTTTCTCATCATTCTTTAATTTTTATAATATTTAGGTTTCTAGGTTTAAGCCCAGAAGAATGCTTAAAAAGTTTGCTTGTCCTATCTAGTAATAGACACCTGTAAGAAAAAGCAAATATTTAAGAAAATCCATACCCTATACAGGGTATATTCACTTAATAATCAGATATTTATTTGCATTTTTTACTAAAAACAGGTGAAAATCGATGCTTTCCCGGGCAGTTTAGTAAAGTACAGGTACTTAGACTGGTGAGGGAGCTTACTACTAAACAAAAAAAAGAGCAACTCTTTCTTCGCTATGTATTTATAGAGAGAAAAAGCTACGATGAGGTAGCCGTACTCTTACACTTGCCTAGAAATGAGTTTAAAAGTTGGTAGGAGGAGCTAAAGACTGAAGCCCATGCGTGATCTTTGGATCAAGAAGTGTGGGGATATATCCTATGATGAATTTGAAGCTGCTTACTTGAATAATACCCCTCATTGTCACTACTGTGGAATTACTACTGAACAGATCCAGCAGCTATGGGAAATGAAGCCCAAACTTACCAAGCGTGGCAGAGGCAGGAAGTTAGAATTGGAGCGTCTGGCTCCTAATGAGAAATATAGCAACCTTGGGAACTTGGTCTTTTCCTGCTATTGGTGTAATAATGCCAAGACGGATACTTTTACGGAAGAGGAGTTTATGAAGGTTGGGGCAGTGATTAAGGAGATTTGGGAAGAGAGGTTAGGTAAAAATGGACTTAATAAGGATTACCCTGACAACCTCTGACAGTGATTTCAATAAGATGAAAGTTCTGATTTTCTTTAAACTATGAATAATCTCAGAATGAACTACCGCTACCGGGATGCTGATAATTATAAAGAGTTTGGCTCGGTTGTATTTTCTAATCCAAGAGGCTTGACTATGGAAGAGGCCACTCGCCATAAAAGTCCACAGGATTTTTACTTAACGCTTGGTTGCTTGGCAGCCACCCACAACCTGGCCCCTCTCTAAAATGATCCAAAGGGATCATTTCTTAACGCTCGGTCCTCCATGATGATTGGGGATTGCCCAGACTGCACGGATCTCCATATAACCCAGCAGTTGATCACGAGTGGCATGAGTTTGAGGGATTTGAAGAGACGAATGAGGAGGTTACGGATGAAAGAGAGATCGGGGAGTTTTTGAAGTTTTTGGTGAAGGGCTATGAAGTGTAGTTTTTAAGAACATGAATATTTTTATTTATTGCCACACCGAATATTTAAGATCGTCTAGAACGATTGAAACCGTCTACATGTCAGATGGCTCCACAACAAAGCCATTTTACATTTATAACTATGAAGGGTATTCTTTCAGGGTATTTGTGGATATTCTAGCGCTGATCTTATTTTTTGAAACTGGTGAGGATACGAGTATTCATTTTGATACTGAAGTGGCTTTGGATGGGTATTTAGAATTTGTGTCGCTGTGAAATCGTGAAAGTGATCAGAATTTCTTCTGTCCTTTTGGCTTGGCCCAAAAGGACTAAAAAGCCTAGTCGTGGCAAAGCTTCCGCCGCACAAACCCACCGCCTGGCCCGCTGCCACGACCACCTCCCCGCCCTAGAAACAAGCATTAGTTATAAATGAAAAGCTATCTAGTCTTAGAAGGAAAAATTATAATCATCAGAGATAAAGAAAATTAAACCTTCTATTCAACATCATCTGTCACCACAAATTCAAAACTACAGGTTGCATTCGGGCATTGATGAATTTGAGTTTGGCTACTGGTATGGCTTAGGTCAGCGATTATCTCTGTCCTGAGTCCGCATTGTGGACAGGTGGTGGGTTGGTCGGAGGAAAGGAATTGGTTGTTGTAGCTTGTGGGATTCATGAATTATCAAAATTAGAATATCCTTAGTTGGGGACAGACTCCCCCATCCTTATCTCCGACATTTGTTGTCAGAAATCCTGAATATTTGCAAAGCTTTAAAAATGATATTCGATATTCATCCAATTCAATAAACCAAATAAGGTATGGGGGTAATCGAACATCTCATTGGTGAAGCAATTCTGGGTTTTAGCCAAGCTGAATTCTTACTTGATGATGTACTCCATAAACTTGGGTTGACTCAAGCCAAGTTTGAATTTATGGGTAATATCAGAACAGGAAATAAGTTGGTAGAATATCGACAAAAAGTCGCAGAATCTGGATACGAAAACTCTAAACTGCTCCTTAATTTAATAGATAGAATCGATTGGTTTCGTGAGGTAAGAAATTCCTTAGCACATTCTATCATTTTGAGGAGTATGTCAGATGATGACTGTTATATCAGGCATCGGTTTAGATCTTCAAAGACTGGAATTGAGCGTTATACAGAAACTTTTAGCAGTAATCAGCTCCGTGATCAAATTAGGGAATTGCATGAGGCGTGTAAAAGTCTGAAAGAGCTATATCAAGATATTTAGAAAAAGTATACAGAAATCAAACTAGGAGCTATGAATAGTTTAGTGAAGGGTTTTTGTGTAAGATGAAAAATGGTAGTTTTATAAAGTGAATATGAAAAAGAATATAGAGGAGAAAATTGGGATATTTTCATTTTTTGCTGGTGCAGGTTTCTTGGATCTTGGCTTTGAAAAAACTTCAGGTTTTGAAACAGTATTTGTAAATGAATACCATGCACCCTTTATGGAAATCTATAAAGGTAGCAGAGAGAACTTGGGAATAAAGAAACCTATTCTTGGACACCATGTACAAGACATATCGGGTTTTCTAGAAGACTCTAGGCTAAGGGTGCTATCCAAAGATCTGGATAAAACCAAGCAATCCTTTGATGTAACTGGATTTATCGGAGGACCTCCTTGCCCTGATTTCTCTGTAGGTGGTAAAAACAAAGGTAAGGAAGGAGAAAATGGTAAACTTTCAGGTACCTATATTGAACTTATCTGTAAAACCAAGCCTGATTTCTTTCTGTTTGAAAATGTCAAAGGACTTTGGAGAACGAAGAAACACCGCGCGTTTTATGAATCCCTGAAATCCAAACTTCAAAAAAACGGATATTCCCTTACTGAGCGGTTGATCAATGCTATTGAGTATGGTGCCCCGCAAGACAGGGATAGAATAATCCTGATTGGTTTTCATAAGGATTTCCTAAAAAGAAAAGACTACGCACATAATCAGACCCAATTTCTATGGAACTTTGATTGGGACATCGCAAGAAAATATGATGCTAAAACAATATTCAATTTAGAATGGCCACAAATTGAACCGTTTCTGTCAAATGGTCTTAGACCAGCTCCTTATGGACTTCTAAAGGAACTTTCAGTAAATCACTGGTTTAAAAAAAATGATGTAGAGAATCATCCCAATAGTTCCAAATACTTTCAACCTCGTGCCGGCTTAGTGAAATTTCAGACAATCTCAGAGGGTGACGATAAAAAGAAATCTTATAAGCGACTTCATCGTTGGAGATACTCTCCTACTGCAGCATACGGTAACAATGAAGTGCATTTACACCCATTTTTGCCTAGAAGAATCTCAGTAGCAGAAGCACTCTCACTTCAGTCACTTCCTAAAGAATTTGTCATCCCGGATCATATCACATTAAGTAATTCCTTTAAGGCTATAGGCAATGGAGTTCCATTTCTGGCAGCCAAAGGATTAGCTTTGACGATATTAAACTTTTTGGGAACCATAGACCCAACCTATAAACCATACCTTGATGGAGAAATTGACAGCTCAGAATCTGGCAGCCTTTATAAATCAATTGCCGAAGCAACACAGTTATCAGTACTTGAACCCGAAGAACAAGGGGCTAATAAAAATTGATCATGTGGAATTGCCGGAGGGTCCTATTCGAATACGACGTTGGGACCCTAGCAAGGGGGAGTCAATAGAAGGAAAGCCTCTGGTAAGTATTTCACAACAAATGCTTTGGAGGCTTGCAAATGCAATTCAGCCAAATCAGCCCATTAATGTGGATCGTATTTTAGGGGCTAGCTATAATACCAGATCTGTACTGGAGGCACTGTTGGTGCACACCCCACAATTTTATTATTGCTATCCGGGAAGAATAGAGAGTATCAATTCAAAGACTAAAATCAAGGAAGGTCATAAACACCTGATATGGAAACCTGAGTCACCCCATATAAATGGAGTTGCTACAAAAACATCGACAGACATGGTAATATCGGAAATCCCGGCGATGGAGGTCTTTTATGATTCATTGGTTCTCCCTGATTCAAACCAGAATCTGGAGCTGGATATAGATATGCAAAGAAGGCATGCTCAAATCCAGATAGCTTTATATTATATTGGTTTACAACTAGGTTTCAGGACATGGATCGCCCAGAATGATAAAGGCATCATGTATCAGAATAAGAGGTTGGGAGAATATGAAGGGGTAATTGCCAAATTAGAGGATGAGCTATTAATCAAGGCTCATGTAGATGCGATAAAAGCCGCTCTGCTGATTGATTGTATTTGGTTTAAGAATGGAAAGTTAATGCCTGCTGTCATGGAAGTGGAACATTCCACGGGAGTGACAAGTGGTCTTACGCGAATGCTGAACTTTAAAAACCACTTTCCTCCCTTCCCCACAAGATATGTGATAGTAGCTTCAGATGATGACCGGAAGAAGGTGGTTCAGGAAGCCAACAAGCCACAGTTTCACGAGCTTAATGTGAAGTTTTTCCCCTATTCGGCTGTCGAGGAACTTTACAGTCTTTGCCAACGGAGGAAGATTGCTGGGGTATCGCAAGAGTTTTTAGATTCTTTTATGGAGGAAGTAAGGGTTGCCTGATAAGATTTAATCTGTTTCTGAGGTTTCAGAAACTCTCTTGATCAATGACATCCACTACCTTCTTGATACTAACGCCCAACTCTCCTTTCACTTCAAAATCCCAAAACCTCAACACCGTCCAGCCTTTTGATTTGTAGTAGGCATTGATTTCTCTGTCTCTCTCCATATTGCGCTCGATCTTGGCGATCCAGAATTCCCGGTTGGACTTGATGGTTTCCTTTCTGTGTTCCCAGTTGTACCCATGCCAGAAGGTGCCGTCCACGAAGATGACGAGTTTGTATTTCTTCAGGCTGATGTCGGGTTTTCCGGGGAGTGGTATCTTGGGTGATTTGTATCGTATGCCTGCATGCCACAGGGCTTTCTTTAGGAGTTTTTCGGGTTTGGTGTTTTTGCCTCTGATTTTGGACATGTTGAAGGATCGGGCTTTGGTGGTGTAGAAGCCATTTTCCTCAGAGAACTGGGGGACTGCTGTTTTGGGTCTTATGTAGGGGCGTTATTCAAACAGTTCTTTAATGTGAATTTCCAATGCTTCAGCGAGCTTCTCCATTACCTCGAGCGATACATTGCGTTTACCTTGCTCGATGCCCGAGATGTAAGGGCGGTTGAGGCCAGATTTAAGAGCTAACTCCTCTTGTGACAGCTCTTTACCTTTTCTTAGTAGCTTTACTTTTTCTCCAAATATCTCTTTTATGTCCATATATTTTGTTTACTATTGTAAACATTTAAATTTTTTAGTATATTTAGTTATACTAATCACAGCAGCATTTTACTAAAGATATCATGTACAAAAAACATTTACCTGAATTGTTGCCAGAAAACTGGAAGCTCAGTGATCTGGATGAAGCCAATGGCTATGTGGAGTTCTTAGGGTTTGACGACGAGTTTTTGATTTCTATCATGAAACACCTCGATGAATACCCATCCGATCCCTACTTTTTATGTCTTAACCAGATGAATGGAATACTGGGTCGATATGATTTTGACAGCCTGGATTGGCCGGAATGGTTTGAAAAACCAAAAGAGGCGATGGATTCTGCATTGAAGCTAATGGAATGGATTAATCAGAACTATGCGGATTTTGCTCCGGTAACGCAGTACGTGATGGTGTCTTTAGGGACTGAGGATAGGATTAACTCTGTTTTAAATCACTTTCATGATCCCGTAACAGTCCATGAATTTCAAAACCAAAAACTTGTATTCAGGGAAGTGAAGTTGACATGGGGTGCCACTACTCACTCTGAAGCAGCTTTGAAAGCTATTTCCTTGTTTTACCCAACCCAAAGATTCGATACAGAGAACTTGGTGGTGGGGTATTTAACCAATGAAAAGTTTCAGTTAATAGAAGACCTAAGGCCTGCAGTATTGGATCAAATAAAACAACGTCCTTTTTGAAAAGTAAAACATAAACATCATGAAAGCAATTGAAGAAAACCCTATCATGCCAAAGCGAGGTCATTTGGTCAAGTTTCACACTCCATATCCAGATGAGGATCCAAGGCAGTTGTATTTACTATTAGAGGTAAAGGATTATGATTATTTTGATACGCCCTGGGCAGATATTTTGGCCTTGGGTACAGGATTTTCTTTTCCTCCTATCAATATGGTGAAACTGGAGGATCTGGAAATTGTGAACTGGAATACTTCTGAGCTAATTGGGCATCCTGCCACTGTACTTACAGAAGAAGGATTGAGTGTGTCAGGAGAAATAGTCCGTATTCTGGAAGAGGAAAATACCAAGGCACCCCTCCAAACTTTGAACATCCATGTAATGCTAGAAAATGAAGGCGGGGAAATGACCGCTGGGGAATTGCTGTTGAATTCTTTTAGACAGCAGACTAGAAAAACATATTTTTAAAGGATTCGGCTAAAGCCCCGCTTGGGAATGTTATCTACAATTAGGAATGGGCTAAAGCCACATTCCTATTGATAGGAAATTTCTATCCTCGTAAAATTTCGATATCTAACAATTCCCTCCAGCTTCAGATGGAGTTAAAAAATCTGCAATCGTTTTATGGCTTTAGCCGAATAATTGGTTACCCTTGATTTTGGCTAAAGCCGGGTTGGGGAATATTACTCAATAGGAATGGGCTAAAGCCACATTCCTATTGATTGAGAATTAGTAGCATCGTAGAATTTCGATAACTATCAATTCCTCCCCTCCGCCCTGTAAAAAACATCCTGTAAAGCTTCCCGAATATGTAACCTGTATAGGTTTTGATGCGCTCTGGATGGATATACCCGGTTGGATAGAAAGATATACGTGATCTTTTTCACAGGGTCAGCCCAGACAAATGTTCCTGTAAAACCAGAGTGTCCGAAACTTTCTGGACTTACCAACGGGGAAGGATAAGCTTCGCCCAAGGCAAGCTCGGCATTGTTCAGAAGAGGTTTATCAAAACCTAGCCCACGGCGGTTATCGTTTTCTGGATATTGTACTTCGGTAAACTCTTTTACGATTTCGGCAGAAATGAGCTGCTGCCCCTCTACCCTACCATAATTCTGATACAAGAGCATCAGTTTGGCTAGGTCATCGGCTGTGGCAAACAAGCCTGCATTGCCGGAAACCCCTCCTTTGAGTGCTGCATTTTCGTCATGAACCCATCCTTTTACCAAGCTTTTCCTAAAAAGTGAATCCACTTCGGTAGGAACAATGGCATTTATGAAGTTTTTGCCTGTAGGTAAATATCCCAAGGTATGTGCACCTATGGGCTTGTAGAAATTCTCATCCAAATAGGTTTGATAGTCCGTTCCTGTGAGCTGCTCGATCAACCTGGGGAAAATCAAAAATGTAAGTCCTGAATACAGGTATTTCTTTTCATAAGAGACTTCGGATCGGTTGATGATTCGGTTCATTTTCCGCTCAAAACGATTGTTGATGTATAGACTATCATCTACCCGACCCAGAAATCGCTTATCAGGCGACTGACGCACAAATCGTTTTTTGATCTTGCCATTTTTCCGTACCACCTCATTCAAAAATACAATGTAAGGTACTAAACCTGCCTGATGTGCCAGTATCTCCCGAAGCGTAATGTCTTTTTTGTCTTTTTGCTTTCTCCAAGGTTCCCAATAGGTACTGAAAGGTTTGTCCAGATCAAGCTTTCCCTCATCGACCAACTTCATTAATGCGGGTAAAGGCCCGGCAATTTTGGTCACCGATGCCAAATCGTATAAATCGTTCAATGCGACTGGCGTCTGATTGTCGTAGGTATGATAGCCGTATGTTTTGTGAAAAATGATCGTATCGTTTTTTGCTATCAAGAGTTGTGCACCGGGAAAGGCCAAACTGTCCATACCCATTTTCATGATTGAATCCACGTTGCGGTTGATGAAATCTTCATCAAATCCTAATTTGGACGGGGTGGCATGGATAAGTTCCTGCTGGGCAAATCCAAGTTGGATCCCGGTGATAAATAAGAAAATGGGTATCGCTATTTTTTTCATTCTGGCAGAGTTTGCTTTAAAATTATTGAAAAATAAGCAATAGAATGAGCTGAAGGCAAATTCGTACTGTTCTGGCTAAAGCTGGGGTTCAGGGATTAATCATCAACAGGAATGGGCTGAAGCCACATTCCTAGTGATAGGGAATTCAAACCATTGTAGAATTTCGATACCAATCAATTACCTCCTGCTTTAGCTGGAGGTTTCAAACAAATACCTAAAATTGTTTTCCGGCTTTAGCCGAATAATTCCATCTCGTTGATATTGGCTAAAGCCGGGGATCTGGGATTAATCATCAACAGGAATGGGCTAAAGCCGCATTCCTAGTGATAGGGAATTCAAACTATCGTAGGATTTCGATACCAATCAATTACCTCCAGCTTTAGATGGAGGTTTTACTACAACTTTAGACGGTGTTAAAGCTTATTCGCCTTTTCTAAGTCTCTCTTTTTTATCCTCTTTTACTTTCTTTATTCTTTTTCTAAAAATTAGGAATATGATAAGAATAAGAGCAGGAATAGCAATAAATATGACAACGTTGCTGGTCTCGGATAAGTCAATTGGACCGGTAGGTTTGGGAACACCTTTTGGCACTTGAGAATATGAAAGGCTTGGAATTAGAAGTAATACTAAAAGTAAACTGTATACTGTAGAAATATATTTTAATAATAAGTTATTCATCATGAGTGCTTTTGGGTTACTTATATATCAGAAATCACTTCAACCATAAAATTGGATTAGTGTTTCATATTGATACCATTTAAGTCACAAAATTCAATCCGATAATGGTTTAAAAAGGCTAATTAGAATCTATTCAGATTCCTTTTGCCTACTCAGAAGGCCTTTTCAAGCTAATTTTTATATAAAACCTGTGAACTTAAGCTGCGCAACCATTTCAGATTGCATCATTTTCACCAGAAAGAATTTGCCAAAAATGGGGAGATACTGCCTAAGGGTGCAAAAAGTACCCAAGGTCAGGTAGCATAAAAGCTGAGATCTATATTAAAAAAACAGGCTCCAAATTCAATTTAACCTGTGGGATTTTGTATACGTCCTTTTAAGATAAATAGCAATTATCAATTGACAGAAACATCTTGAGCTAAAGTCTGTTATGATAGTATAAAGTCTCAACCTAATTTTTGAAGCCAATTTCGATGAATAGTAACTTTCTTGAAAAGCGATACTTTAGAACGCTTTTCCTTGTTTTAATTCCATTATTTTTTATTCCCCTAATCTCAGTTGCGCAGCAGGCTCAGGTGTCTGGAAAATTGATTGATTCTAAAACCAAGGAACCTGTGGGTTATGCCCAAGTGGCGTTGTTTGCTACAGCGCAAGACAAAACCCCTGAAGCCTATTCTGATACCAATGAGTCCGGTGAATTCAATATATCAATCCCTGAAGGCAATTATTTACTCAAAGCCTTTTTCATAGGCTATAAAGACCTGATTGTTTCTGATATAGCTGTGAATGGAGCTACTAATCTGGGTCCATTGACTTTTGAAAGTGATAGCAAAAACCTGGACGAAGTGGTAGTAGAAACTTCCAAGCTCCCAGTTCGATCCACCCTGGAAGGTCTGATCATCACTCCTGAAAACAACCTGGCAAATGCTGGAGGAACCCTCCTGGATATCCTTCGAAATACACCTTCAGTTTCTGTAGGCGATGATGGAGGCATATCACTTCGGGGAAGTTCAAACACCAATATTCTGATCAATGGACGTAATTCTTCCCTTACTCAGAATTTAGATCAATTGCCAGCTTCGGTGGTGGAAGAGATCAAAATCATCAACAATCCCAATGCACGCTACGACGCCGAGGCAGAAGGAGGTGTGATCGATATCGTTTTGAAAAAAGGCATAGAACTAGGAACTCATGGCGGTGCAGAAGCTACTTATGGAACAAGAGGTAGAACCAATTTAGGAGGTAGAATCAATCACAGAAATCTAAAATTCAACGTCTACGCTGGCTACAATTATAGAAATTGGAAATCTATCGGAGAACGAAATTCTTCCCGTCTAATTTTCGAAGACAATGAAATGCTGGATCAAACCACTAAAAGTTCTGACTCAGATATTGGCAATAATCTGAACTTTGGGGCGGACTTCTATTTTGGAAATAACACCCTGAGTTATGAGGGAGTTTTTCAAGCCAATGAGACTTTAAATATCAATACGCTTTATGCTCAGCAGAGACGTTTAGGGCAAGATTTCGACTATATCCGGAGAAATAATGAAAGTGAAAGTGATGATGGCTTGGACAATGCCTTGATTTTTGAACACAACTTCAAAGAAAAAGGACATCTCTTCAGAGCAACTGCCAGTCATTCGTTTAGAAACCAGTTTAAGACTCAGAATATTGAAATCTTCAATAATACCTTGATTCTGGATTCGGAGAATCTAACAGGAAGAGAGCGGGCTTTTACCGATGAAGTGAGAAATATCACGGTTCTGCAGGCTGACTACATACAACCCTTGGAAAATGGGAAGTTCGAAACAGGATTAAAATCCAACATACGGGAGTTTGACAATGATTTCATCTATCAACGCTTTGATGAGGGCAGTCAGGATTTTGTGAGAGATCCGGCGGTGAGCAATCGCTTTTTATATCAGGATCAAATTCATGCGGGATACCTGATTTATTCTGGTGTCAAACCAAAGTTTGAATATGGCCTTGGCCTTCGTGGAGAATATACTCAAGTAGATACCTACTTATATAACTCTGAGGAAGAGAATCAACAGCGGTATTTCAATCTCTTTCCCAGCGTACAGGGATTGTATAAATTAAATGACATCCACGGCATAAAATTCACCTATAGCAGGAGAATTGATAGACCAAGAGCTTGGAGATTGAATCCTTTTCCTAATATCACAGATAGCTTGAATGTGAGAAGGGGAAATCCCAATTTGATCCCAGAAATGATTAATTCATTTGAGTTTGGTCACTTGGCTAACTTTGAGAAAACGAGTTTGACCACAAATCTATTTTACAGAAAAATTAACAATCAAATTGACTTTATCACGATCATAGAGGATGGTATCTCCTATTCTCAGCCTGACAATTTAAACTTTGCCCAGCTTTATGGAGTGGAGTTTATCGGTACGGCAGAGCTGACTGACTGGTATTCATTGAATGGTGGTTTGACTTTTACAAGAATCGTGGTAGATGCTTCCAATATCAGCGAGGAATTCACAAATAAGGGCTTTACTTGGAATGCTAAATTGAATCAGGATTTTAAACTTCCATTTGGATTTAACTTCCAGCTAGCCGCCAGTTACGAATCTCCTGAGATACAGGCTCAGGGAAAAAGCCTGGCAGTCTATTACTTGGATACTAGTCTCCAAAAATCATTTTTGAATAATAAGGGAAGTGTGACCTTGGCTGTGAGGGATGTGTTTGACTCCAGAAGGTATTCGGGGAATTCCCTGACAAATAGCTTTTCTCAGGATTACTATTCCAAGCAGGAAACACGCATTATGCTGTTAACTGCGAGGTATAATTTCTAATAGGAATAGCTTAAATTCCATTCCTATCTCAAATTGGACTTGTTTTCAAAATCCAATTTCAGCAAGTTCAGAATTCTGACTTTAGCATTTAGCATTATCCCTTATTTCTGCGATAAAGAATAAAACTTCAATATTCCTCTGCAATGATATCCATGGCAGCCTCCGCCCATTCGACTATTTTTTGTCGCTGTGCATCATTCAAATCTGCCTCAGCATGCATGGTGATGTAAATCGGCAAAGGCATGTGCTTCTCTTCCACATTCGAATAAATATCATCCAAAATTGCCAGCTGATCCATCAGCTCGTATTTATCCCAAGTAGAAAAGTTAACCTCTTCCCTAGCCATCTTTACATCCTTAGCTACCAACCAAGAAACAGGTGCAACCTGAGAATACCAAGGGTATTGAGTTTCATTGCTATGGCAATTGTAACAGGCAGTTTGTAGTAAATCTGCCACCTCTCCATCTACAATACCCGAACCCAGTAAATCACCAGGATTATCCTGGGACACTTCCGGAAGATCGATGGGAACGAATTGAATTCCAAGAAAAATCAGGGCTATTGCTAGCCCTGTGTATTGCCAAGCCTTCATTTACTCTGCTTTTTTCTTTTTTCCTGCACTCCATTCTTTCAAGATTGCCATCTCTTCGTCCGAGAGTTTTCCTTCAGGCTTATTCTCCAAAAACTTAGCTGGGGGCATATCGCCTTCAGTCAGTACTTCATTGATTTTGGACATGGTGGCCAGTTGCTTGGATTTCTTTTCTGCTTCGAAAAAATCCCAATCCAATTTCTTCTTGCCTTTCTCATTTTTAGATTCAGCATTGTGACATCCATAACACTTCTGCTCTACCACAGCTTTCACATTGGCAGGCATTTTTGCGTCAAATAAATTGAGATCAGGATGCTTTTCAGGTTCTGGCTTTTGTGCAGCCTGGAAAAATAATAAGCCTACAATAGCGGCAACTGGGAGTAAAGCGAATTTTTTCATAGTCATAGAGGTTAGTGAAATATTCTTCGGAATTTAATACGTATAGCAGATACAATAAGATTATATGCTCACTATTTTTATATAAAAATTTGATAAATGGCAAAATTTAAGACTATTCTATGGTTTTTTGATTCTACTTCTAAATCATCGCTACCAAAAAATTAACTTTGTAAGCACTTACCCTTCACTATTAACTTACTTCCATGACGCAGAAACCCGAAGTATGGCTTAGAGGACCAATTGATGGCTACCCACTCCTTTTGCAACCTGTAGTGCATGCAGTCCTGCAAGCTCAGGAGGAAATGCATGACTTGATGAAAGATTTTCCATCAGATTTACTTTGGGAAAGACCTGCAGGAATGGCGAGTCCAGCTTTTCATTTGCAGCATATTGCTGGAGTTTTAGATCGCATGGTAACTTATGTTAAAGAGGAATCTCTTAGCAAGAATCAATTTGATTACTTGAAAAAGGAAGGTGAACTGGACCACAACCTGACAACTGAGGAACTCTTGAGTTTTTTTGATTTGCAGATTCGGTCATTTTTAGAATTTGTAGCAAAAATCAATGCCGATACCTTGACTGAATTCCGTGGTGTAGGAAGAGCTCAACTCCCTTCTACTGTTGGAGGATTACTTTTTCATGCTGCAGAACATACACAGCGGCATTTCGGGCAATTGCTCGTCACTGTGAAGGTTTTACAGAACTAGGATTTATAGGGTTTGCAAATTGGAATAGCCAGAATAATTATCCTTACTTTAACCTATCTGGATAAAAATGAAAAATCCCTGCTTTATGCAAGGATTCTAACTTTACAATAAGTTGGACTCAAGCTTTGTTTGCTTCATCTTGTAAAGCCTTGATATTATTGTCAGTGTAAAATTTATCCCGAAGCTCTTGGAATTCTTCTTCTAGTGAAGTGACCAAAGCAAGGTTGCTATCTACATTTGACCACATATCTGGTAATTTTTTCTCCAGGAGGCTAACACCGAGATTGATGTTATCGGCTTCAATCTTCGATATTTTCTTCAAAACAGAGGTCTGACTATTCTTCAAATCATCAAATTCTCTCAGGATCTTATCCATCATTTCTAGTTTTTCTAACTTATCCATGGTCGTTATTTTAGGTTTATAGAAGTTAACTAAGATTAGAATATACAACTTTTAACAGCTACAATAAAATCTAGATGAAACATATCCTCCTATAAATCTTGAATTTAGACTAGCTATTACTTCTATTTTCTTTAAAAAATCAACTGCTAAAATCTAGTATGAGCCAGTTGCTTGCTTGGTATATTAAGTACTCAAAAGATAATTTTTAACACAATTATTTCTTTGGTATCCCCTTTTCGCATAGAATCTCATATTTTGCAATTCCTCCATAAAATGAAGGAAATCAATGATAAACCTAGTCACATTTCTTAATGAGAATTTCAAATAAACTCATACTTTCCTGTACTGTAACTCTGGCTATTTTCTCCAGTTGTACACCGGAAAAATCACCTTTTGATGTATCACCGGCGGATTCCATGGATCCTAAGAGATTGGAACAGCCCTACCCTGCCATAAGCATCCCTGAAGATGCGGATATGGAATCGCCCGTTTGGAAAGGCATAGACCTCAGTCCTCAGGCACCTTTGATACCCGTTTCGGCGAATGAAGAATTGAAATCATTTATTCTTCAGCCAGGATACAAGCTAGAGCCAATTCTTTCTGAACCTCAGATCCGTGAACCTGCGGCAATTCAGTTTGACGGAAATGGGCGTATGTATGTCCTCGAGCTTAGAACTTACATGCAGGATATCGACGCCACAGGCGAACTCATGCCTACTTCAAGGATTTCCAGATGGGAAGACAAAGACAATGATGGCGTTTATGAAACAAGTGTCATCTTCTTGGATAGCCTTGTATTTCCTCGATATGTGGTTCCTTTTGGCAAAAACACCATTCTATCCATGGAGTCAAATGAGGACAATGTCTATAAATACACCGATACTGATGGTGACGGAAAGGCGGACAAAAAGGAGCTTTTTGCTTCTGGGTTGGGAAGATCCGGTAATGTAGAGCATCAGACTAGCTTCCTGACTTGGACCTTGGACAACTGGATGTATAGCACCTATAATTCCAGAAGAATCCGCTGGACACCTGACGGAGTCATTCAAGAACCTGCAGGAAACCCATGGGGCCAATGGGGAGTAACTCAGGATAATTATGGACAGACTTGGTTCCAGGATGGCGCTGGTGGAGTGCCACAAGGATTTCAGTTCCCGCTAGTCTATGGTAATTTTGGAGTCAAAGGCCAGTACAAAGACGGTTTCAGAGAGCCATTTAGCTTGGTGAAATTAGCTGATTTCCAACCTGGAATGCGGGAAGCTAAAGCTGACGGATCACTAAATAATGTCACCGGTGCTGCTGGAAATGACGTATTCCGCGGAGACAGACTTCCGGCAGATATTCAAAACAAATATTTCTATGGTGAGCCAGTGGGCCGTATAGTTCGCCAAGTAAATACAGAGAAAACAGATGGATTGTCGTACATCCAAAATCCCTACCGAGAAGCTCAATCTGAGTTTATACAATCTACAGACCCTCTGTTTAGGCCTGTAGATATCGCCACAGCTCCTGACGGAACTATGTATATCGTGGATATGTATCGCGGTATTATTCAGCAGGGAAACTGGACTCAAGAAGGAAGCTACCTACGAACCAAAATCCAACAATATCAAATGGATGACATTGCTGGAAATGGGCGAATCTGGAGACTGACATACGAGGGAATGGAAAGAAATAAGGAGAAGCCAAAGATGCTGGATGAGACTTCAGCAGAACTTGTGCGTCACCTCAGCAATCCAAATGGATGGTGGAGAGATAAAGCTCAGCAGCTCATCATCCTGAATCAGGATAAATCAGTGGTGGCTGAATTGGAAAAACTAGTAAATACCTCTGACAATGAGTTGGCTAGAATTCACGCTCTATGGACTCTTGAAGGATTGAATGCTCTTAAACTTCCAATGATTAAAAAGCTGATGAAGGATGAAAGTCCTCAAATTAGAATTCAGGCGCTTCGTGCAAGCGAAAGTCTTTACAAATATGGCGAGAAGAGTTTGGCAGCCGATTACCAGGAAATGATCAAAGACTCCTCACAGGATGTTGCTTTGCAAGCTTTGTTAAGTGCCTATGTTCTTAAAATTGATCAGAATGAAGAATTGATTAAATCCACTTTGGCAGAAAATCAATCTCAGGGAATGCAGCTTGTTGGGACTCAGTTATTGGAGCGTTTGGCAAAGGAAAAGGAGCTGGCTGCCACGCAGTTTGAACCTCAACAACTAGCGCTTTTCACCAAAGGAAAAACCATCTTCGATAGCTATTGCTCCACTTGCCACGGTGCAAAAGGCTTGGGTACTCCTACTGGTGGCGGTGAGCTGATTGCTCCAGCTTTCTCCGGTTCTCAAAGACTAATGGGGCATCCAGAATATGCAGTTAAAACCTTGCTGCATGGATTGAACGGAGCACTTGATGGAAAGGAATACGAGGGAGTAATGATCGCGATGGATAGCAATGACGATGAATATATTGCTTCTGTAGTTTCATATATCCGAAACGACTTTGGAAATTCAGGAAGCTTCGTAAGTCCTGAATATGTAGCTCAACTAAGAAAAGAAACAGCTGAAAAAGAGGGAACCTACGAGTTTGATGAACTTGTCTCAGAAATCCCTAAAGCACTTCCGCTACAGGATAACTGGAAAATATCGGCGAGCAGCACTGCCTTGCAGGGAGTTGGCTCAACGAAAGATCCCTCTTATGCATTCACTTACAAAGGTTGGAAAACAGATGGTGGCCAAGAACCTGGCATGTGGTTCCAGGTTGAACTTCCTTCCGCAAAGCATATTACTGAAGTTCAGTTTGACGCTGGAAATAAAGAGTTTCCAATTGCATATTCGGTATCTACTTCGCCTGATGGTAAAGCTTGGACGAAAGTAGCAGAGGCAAAAGGAAATCAGGGAGAAAATACGGTTCAGTGGAAAGCAGATGGAACTTCAAGGTTCCTGAAAATTGAAAGCATGGAAAAAGGTGAGTCACCATGGGCGATGAAGTCATTGACACTTTATGCAAGGTGAACTATTAGATGGAAATTAAAAGATCTATAAGAGTTAGAAAATTAAGCGATGGGACGATCTCATCGCTTTTTTTTGACTACTCTGGTTTTTCATATTGGAATTAGAGTTAATACTACTTAAGTATATCCTTTCTAATCAATTCCCGTACTTTTAAGCCAATCCTTCAGATAAATTCTTATGATCAAATTTGTAATTGGATTTTTAGCGGCACTGTTACTCCTTGGTGGTATCTGGCTTTTTGTTAACAATAAAAACGAAGAAGCCGAACTGCAAGCTAATTCTTCCATGATACAGCAGCAGATACAACAAGTGGGTAAATTAATCGTAACAGAAGCCTATTATTCTCAGGTTTTCACTTACAAAAACTCCCAGAAACTTTTTCTAAACCTAGTCAGCGCAGATAAAAAGGCATTGATCATCGCTAAGGCGAAGGCTACGGTAGAATATGATTTGCGTCAGATGGAAACTGAAATTGATATAGAAAACAAAACCGTTACCATAGTTAGAATCCCCGAGCCAGTGGTCAATGTGTATCCTGAGTTCGAATACTACGATGTAACCCAGGATTACCTTAATCAATTTGAAGGCAAGGATTACAACAAGATCAAAACCAGCATAACGGCTCAGTTTCGCAAGAAAATCGATGAATCCACTCTTAAGTCTGATGCCCAAGATCGCTTGATGAGCGAACTGCTCAACATTTTCATCCTCACCAAATCATTGGAATGGACACTTGTCTATAACGAAGAAGTGATCGAAAATGAAGAGCAATTAATTTCTCCTAAAAAGTAATCTTTCAGCTAAAGGATTGGAGCTTGCCAAGTTTCATATACTCCTTTGATTGAGTCACCAATTCCTTTGGTATCACGATTAACAATTGCAACCCCCAGAAGCAGAATTGCTGCAGCTACATTCAGGCCCTTTTGAATATTGTTGAGCTTCTTGATTGAATCCTGAATCTCACCAGCAATTGAATTTATTTTGGCTAAAGAATCAATGGTTTCATCCATAATCAGAGTGGTAGAAAAAGCCAAAATATCCTCACCTGTCTGAAGCAACATATTTTGAGTTTCGCTTAGCTCCTTATTTTCTTCAAAGGAAAGCTTATCCCAGTTTTCATACCTGAAGTCACCAATTGCCTTTGCCAAATTGTAAAAATTATCAGACAATTGGGTTGCTTGATCGGAAGTCAAATTGGCCATAGTATCAGTGGTTAAGTTTATTGAATTCGGAGATTAGAACTTTAATGTTACTAGAGTATCCTTTTGCTAAGTTTTGGAGACTTTTGACTGATAGTTCATTTCTATTGTCATATAATACCTGGTGCCCTTTTGCTATTTCCTTCAGACTTTTTCCAAATACCTCAAGCTCCATTTCTTTCCGCTTAATTTCCCCTAAAGCTTGATAATAATCTGCTGTTGCTTGCCCTTTTTCGTATTCTGAAATCACAGTTCTACTCATTTTCATATCCATGTAATAGGCATACAATCGCTCTCGCTTGAATCTCAATTCACCTTTGAGATTGGTACTGACGATCACTTCAAACTTTTCCAGCAAAATCTGAATGGGCTCATTTGCTTCTTCTATATATTTTGCCAGCTTCTTTCTCCGGTAAAAATCAGTAGAGGCTCTCAGAAGTGTATTCGAAAGACTTGAAAAAGCGGAAGCAGTTCGCGCATCGATTTGAAGAGGACCTACTTCTTGGGAAGTGAGAGCTCCTATTAAAGCTTCGCTACTGTAGGTTGTGAGTTCATTTTGTGAAAGCTGCCCAAGCCCTTCGAAATACCCCCCTATTGTATTGTAAAACACCTGAGCGACACTGTCAGCTTCTTCATAGAGAGCACAGGTACACTCTTGGGCTCTTTTTATTTCGTACAATCTAATAGCTTCTTCAGCACACCTATCCAGGCAATGCTGCAAAAAGGAATAGTCTATTTGTTCAAAATTCTTGATGCTTTCTATAGAGGAAGCTGTAAAATCACCAACAGACTTGAGGTTGACGCAGCTAGCTAATGACAAGGCAAAAAGAATGAGTGTTAGCCTACTTTTTAAAAGGTATTTCTTCATCATGTACTATTTTAAAAATGGTTGATTGAATCAACGCTTTCCTAGCTATAAAAACTTACATAGGATTTAGCCTCAATAAGATAGCAAGAAATTTTAAAGTTTTATACTATACTGATGCTATCAATATTTCACGCTGGAAATATCCTATAATCAGAAAAAAAGAGACAGAAAAATGGACTACCAATCCACTCTTCTGTCTCTAGATTATTTCAGTTTTTGAAAAAAATTATTCTCGACTAGTCGAATACTTACTTTCTATAATTAGACTGTCTTTCCACCATCCAGCCAGGATACTGCATTGGAAGTGGACTGATTTTATCAATTTTCCTCAGATCATCTTCAGTCAAAAGCAGTTGCGTGGAATCTACATTATCCTTTAACTGAGCCAGCGTTTTTGCTCCGATGATTGTGCTGGTAACTCCCTGCTGCTGTCTAACCCAAGCTAAGGCAACTTGAGCGATACTTGCATCATGAATTTTGGCTAAATCTGACATTATATCCACCAAATCATACGCTTTTTCTTTGTCTATTGGAGGGAAATCAAAACTCGCCCTTCTAGAATCAGCATCAGCACCTTCCCTGGTAAACTTGCCTGTCAAAAACCCTCCTGCTAATGGGCTCCATGGGAAAATAGCGATGTTATGGTCGACTGCCATCGGAACTAATTCATGCTCAATATCCCGGCTCACAGCAGAGTAATAATACTGAAGACCCATGAATTTGTGCAATCCCTGGTAATGTGCAATCGCCTGAGCTTTGGCAACCATCCAAGCTGGCCAGTTGCAAATTGCGATGTATCGAACTTTGCCGGATTCCACAATGTCATTGAGAGAGCGAACGATTTCTTCTAGTGAGGTCAGCGGATCAACTCCGTGAACATATAGAATATCGACGTAATCCATTTGAAGCCTTTTTAAGCTAGCTTCTACTGAATTGAAAATGTTGTATCTAGAGAGTCCGGCACTATTTGGTTTGTCCTTCATCTTTGCCAGAAGTTTAGTAGCGACTACCACTTCATCTCTAGGCACATCAATATCCAATAATCCCTGACCCAAAAGTTGTTCAGACTGACCAAAGGAATACACGTTTGCAGTATCGATAAAATTGATTCCGGATTCGACTACGGCAGTAAGCATTTCATTTACTTCCTTTTGCTGTAGTTTACCGATTTTAGCCCACATATCCTCTTGCTGACCTCCAAAAGTCATGGTTCCAAAGCAAAGTTCGGATACCAATAAGCCGGTATTCCCGACAGAATTGTACTTCATAATGTTGTTATTTTGTGCTTAAAAAAAGAGTTACGTCTTGTAAACAGGAGACTACTTAAAACAGTTTCTTGTAAGTTCTCTTCTCCCAATATTTTAATTTCCCTTTATTCTCGGATTTTACTAACCTGTAGCTCTCCGGAATCTCCTCACAGGCTCCACAATAAGTCACAATTCTAGTTTCGGCTGGAGTCTGATCAAACTTTTCCCGTAGCAATTGAATATACTTTTGATGAGCTAATTCATCCAAACCCTGCTGTGTGTCTAGTTTATCTTTGGGATTAATAAACTCTTCAAAAGCATTGAAAAAATAGAAGGAATCATAGTCTTTAAAATCAACATCAATTAAATCATCATGAAGGAAATTTAGGTTTTGCAGCCCTAGGTTTTTCGAGATTTTTCTAGAAAGCAGAACCAAATTTTCCCTTTGCTCCACTCCCACTATATCCGCACTGGACGATAACGCAGCTACTAGGCAAAATTTTCCAGACCCAGACCCCAAGTCCAGGACTACATCCCGCACACCTTCAGTTAAAAACTTTATGGCTTTTTTAGCTATTTCAACTGGAGTCCAATGTGTACTGGAAAGGTTCTGCATTTTGATAGGATAAAGTGCATTGATCACTTCATCAGTTAATTTCACTCCGTCTTGGGTAAATGAAACGCTCATTTCATATTATTTACTCGAATGTAATTTTAAGAACTTCGGCATAAAGTTATTGCTAATTACCCTATTTCATTTTGGAAATATATCTTTATAAAAATCCTCTCAAACTTCAATGAAATACACCTTGCGGACTGTCCTATATTTTGCTTTAACTCTATGCCTTGTAATTTCATCTGCAGCAAAATCCCCAATACAGGAAAATAAAAATTCAATAACTGTCCCTCTAGGTGGAAACACCTTTCAAACAGCTGGAAGTGACCAAGAAAAAATTGGAGAAGCTGGAATATTGACTTGGTCAAATGCAGCGAGTGAATTCAGCGTTTATGTGAAATCTTCTGAAGAGAAAGCAGTGCTAATTTCCTTAGATATAGCTACACAGGAAGCTGATTCTGAAATAAGTATATCACTGAATAATACTCAAGATATCTCTATAAAAAAAGGACAATCCGGAAGCATAGAAGTAGGTGAATTTAAACTAACTGAGGGTTATAACGAGATCAAACTAAAAGGTATCAAAAAATCAGGGAATCACTTTGCTCAACTTAAAAGTCTCCTAATCTCCTACGAAGGAGAACTTGAATTAGCGTTTGTCAAAGACAATGATTCCAATCGCTTTTATTGGGGACGAAGAGGACCTTCTGTTCACCTGTCCTATACTTTACCTGAGAATAAAGACTTCAAATGGTTCTACAATGAAGTAACAGTTCCTGTAGGTTCCGATCCGATTGGCTCCTACTTTATGGCCAATGGCTTTGCTGAGGGATATTTTGGAATTCAAGTCAACTCTGAGACTGAGCGAAGAATTCTGTTTTCGGTTTGGAGTCCTTTCAAAACTGATAATCCAGGCGAAATTCCTGATGAGGAAAAAATCATTCTTCTGAAAAAAGGGGAAGATGTCTATACTGGTGAATTTGGAAATGAAGGTTCCGGTGGTCAGAGCTTTCTCAGGTATAACTGGAAGGCGGGAAAAACTTATCGCTTTCTTAACTCTGTGGAGCCTGATGGTAAAGGAAACACGATTTACACTGCCTATTTCATGGATCCTGAAGAAGGAAAATGGATGCTAATTGCTTGTTTTTTAAGGCCTAAAACAGATACTTGGAATAAGAGACCTCATTCATTTCTGGAGAATTTTGTGCCAGAATCTGGTCACCTTGAACGCACAGCCAATTATGGAAACCAATGGGCTGCTGATGAGAATGGGAATTGGATAGAATTAACTGAAGCAAAATTTACAGGTGATGATATCGCTAAGCGAGGCTATAGAATGGACTATGCGGGAGGAGAAAAATCGGGACAGTTTTATCTAAAAAATGGAGGTTTTTTCGATAAAAATGAGAAATTAAATAGTATACACCGTAGAAAACTAACTGGTCTTGAACCAAAAATCAACTTTAAAAAACTTCCATAGTTTAGCTCTTAATCTAACAAAAAACATCAGCTAATTCTGGACTAAAATCCAAAATCAGCTGATGGTACAATTGCTAGAAATTTAAAATTATAGGGCGATTAGCTTTCAATTCTTTGCCTTATCTTCCTTGAATTCCCCATTTTTCAAATAAAGCGAATTTTCCAAATTGGCGATAATGGCATCATACGCTTCACCGTTTCCATCTTCGTCATTTGGCCCTACTTCTACCAATCCATCACCATTTCCATCAGATACAAGATTAGGATCTATACCTTCAAGAAGTGTGTCTAGGTACAAAGTCAAATACAAGTAAATCGATCCAGCTACTTCAATACCCTTGTTGAACTGAATACTGACCTCATCCTCTAAATCAATATAAAGTTGAGCAGGCGTGTCAAACCACTGGGCTCTTACAAAAAGAGACAGCCCGTGGATATCATCATCTTCAGGTACATTTTCGGCTTGAACTAGGTCAAAGTTTAGTTTGCCGTACACCCCGTCATAAGCCATTGCCGTAGCAATTAATGGCTCATAAATATTTCCATCTTCGAGTAAAGTAATTACTTGTGGAGAATTCTCCCTTACCTGTACAATGCTTGGTTTCTTGCTGTTATCATTGGTTCCGCGAAGAATCAATTTGAGATTATCGATAGAAACCTTAATATCCGAAATCTCAAAGTTTCCATAAATTAAGTTATTGGTACGTGCACCTGTGTCTCCTTCCCCGGTATCAATAGTTGCCAATATCTTTACTTCGCTCTTCGGATAATTAGGCATTTCATCTTTTTCTGTACAAGCAACCGCTAATATCCCTGCAGAAGCAGCTAATAGGATGGTTTTAAAACTGTTTTTTCTGTTCATAATAGTTGTGATTAAGTTCATAAATAGATTAAAGGGTAGTGTTTTATAGTTATAATGCTTTCCATTTTACCTGCTCAAATATGCCTTCGGTCACATGGATCAGGGTATCATTTTCGGTATCCAAAGCTGAAAAGTTGAAGGTTCCTGAGATTTCTTGCGCTTCAAGATCAATTTCTGAAATGGTCAAAGTCATTTCATCCGTATTGTAAGAGCTGGCTTTGAATACGTTTTCATCGGAATTCGCAGAAATTCTTTTTTCTACAGCTCCTTTGGCTCCTTTAAAGGTGCTGGACACATCATCAACCAAAATCCAATCAGTGAAGACATCTCCTGGCTGAACATCCACTATAGCTTCACCAGCCAGTTGAATACCCATTGCTAAGGCTTTCTTGTCATCTTCTATCTGAATTCCATAGATGGTCAGTAAAAAATCAGTACTGGAGGAATCCAATTCTGCTTTCAGAAATTCAGAAGCCAGTATGCCCTTGCCTCCTTCTACTTTAAAAGCCTCTCCATTCAACATAGCACTGATTACACCAGCATTTGTTTTATCGGGTATGATTTCCTCTAATGCATCGCAACTACATAATCCAAAAGAAAATAGGCCTAGAAATAAAATGAGTTTATGGGTTTTATCTGACATAATTTGAGAGCAATTAGCAGTGGAAGGTTTAGACACTAGAAAACTAAAATTGTACGCATTCTTCACGTTCTGAGGAATAAATACACATAAATTTCGATTCGTACAGAATTAAATTCCATTAAACAGCTTGTTTGCGTACGTCAGCAAGCTATTTCATATACAGAGCTCACAAGCCATGCCATGGAATAAACAGTTCTGAAATTGAAAAGACTGGCTTCTATTACTGTATTACATGAGAGATCATGCAGCTGTTATTTTTAAACCAGAGTTCATGGACTTTTAAAAAATTGATTTGGAAAACTAAATCGCACAGTGTTATTTCATTTTATGCGCCACAAATTAGTATCCTCGGAATTATCCATAGAGGTAAATGAGATAGGAATAGAGCTCAGCTCTATCAAATCAAATCATACAAATGCTGAGTACATCTGGCAGGGAAACCCCAACATTTGGAAAGGCCAAGCACCAGTGCTTTTTCCAATAATTGGAGCGCTAAAAGATGGGAATACTATGATCCTTGGCAAGAAATATGAAATGCCAAAGCATGGCTTGGTTCGCAATTCCACAAAACCCAAACTAATTGGGAAAACGGATACAACCCTTCGGTTTCGCTTTTCTTGGAATCAAGAAACGATGCGGAATTATCCCTTCAAATTCCAATTAGACATACTTTTCACACTAGAAAACAAGACTCTAAAAGTTGAGCATATCATCTCAAATCTGGGAGAAGAGGCCATGTTTTACTCTATTGGAGCTCATCCAGGTTTTAACTGTCCTCTGAAGGATGGAGAAGAATATGAAGACTATTTTGTGGAATTTGATCAGAAAGAAACAGATTCAACTTGGTTGGTTGAAGAAAACGGATTGATTGGACTGGATCAAAAATTAGTGTTGAATAACACAGACAAACTTCCACTGAACAAGAATCTATTCGATAATGATGCCTTGATTTTCAAAAATCTCAAATCTCGAAAAGTTAGTCTTAGCCACAAAAGCAGAGGATCAATACTGTCTGTTAAATTCGATGATTTCAACTACTTAGGAATCTGGGCGAAACCCGGAGCTCCTTTCGTGTGTATTGAACCTTGGCTCGGTATAGGAGATAGCATCAACTCCAACCAAAAAATCGAAGAGAAAGATGGGATCTTAAAATTGGAACCTCATCAAAGTGACTCTAAAAGCTATGAAATCACCATATTAGACTAGATCAAAAGGTTTCCTTATAAAAAGAAAGGCTGACCCAAATTATGGATCAGCCTATTTTTTTGAAAAAGAACTGGTCTAATTACTTAGCCCATTCGATGTAGTCTCGGTTGACTTGCCCATCCATTACGTTCTCATTGGAATAGATGATGATTCTATATTTGAAAGTAGCGGATTCTCCTTGAGCTAGTTTGAAGTTCAGTTCATCCTTGCCGTCACTTAAAGCTTTTTGCCCTAATGGATTGGCGGCAAACAAACCATATCCTCTTGCATGCCAATAGGTTGGATACCCTGGGTTAGACGGAAAATCTAAGATAGCAACAGAAATATTTTCATCTCCAATCTTACCGCTTAGGCTTACCCAATCGCCACGGGTGCCCCATACGTCATCACCTGTGATGCCTTCGCTACTAAGGTACATGCCCGTGATCCCTTCATTATTCATAGTAGGGACATCGGTAGCTTTTCCGGAAGCATCGGTAAAAATCTCTGGCTTATTGGATGGATGCTCTAGTTGTCTAGCTGTACGAAGACCAAGCATTCCTTCCTTATTATCAGTCAGCTTCACTTCTCCATTTGGAGCTGTAAGTGTGGCAATTCGATCAATGGTTCTCTGATCGTCTTTACCTCTGAAAATAAATGTGGTATTCTCAGTCAAAAGAACTTCTCCTTGATCATTCATCCAATCTAGGCTCACTTCCAGAACGCCTTCTTCATTTCCACTTTTGACTGAATTGATGGACTTATGAACAATATGACCATACTTAGTTTTGTCAGTTATGGCCGCAGAATTATTCCAGAAATCCAATCCATTCACATCCCCATAATTAAACCATAAGCCTAAGTGGTGCGGATGATCCACTCGTTCTCCTGGTCTTGGAGTGATTGGCCAGCCTCTGGTGATAGCGGTACCGTTTGCTGTATTGATTGGATACAAAACCGGCTTCTCCAGAGAATCTGGGTACATATAAGAAGTAAAAAACTTCCCATCAATGATGACATCTACTTTCTTAGCTGCTTCATCTTGAACCAGTTGTATTCTGTCTTCCATTGGTTCGGAGTCTGATTCTTCGGCTTTTTCCTCGGCACCGCCACATGCAAAAGATAGTGCTGATAAGGCAATTACAGCAGAGTATTTAAAGAGTTTATTTTGATTGCACATTGTTTGTAAATTCTAGATTTAAAGTTTTAGACTATAATTTATGAGCATATAAAAGCAATTTATCTGATCATTTAGATTTTTTTAATTTATTAAATAATGCCAATTGTTCTTTAAGAGCAGCTACTCTATCAGCTGGCTCAGTACGGGCTTCCAATAGGATCCAACCATCGTACTTGATGTCGTTGAACAGTTTGAAAAGCTCAGGATAGGGATAATCTCCTTCGTTGAACTCCCGGACATGAACGGTGTCCCCAAACCACTTTTTGACAGAATTGAAATTAGCTTCAAGGCCAGGGGGAAGAAGATCCTCGGCGTTGCAATTCCAGCAAATCTTAACCGCAGGTTCTGTTACTTGATCAAAGATTGCTTTCATATTCGGAAGCTCTTGTGTCAAATTTCCATGAACTTCTACTCGAACCAGCTGTCCATGCTCAGCCGCAAAATTCCCAATTTCATTGAAGGAGTCAGCGATCTGAGCAATTGTTTTTTCCTTAGGAACATCAGCAGGAAGATTATTCGGCTTTACCTTAATTCCAGTAGCTCCAATGTCTTTGCAAAGTTTGATGTACTCCTTGGTACCCTCAATGTTTTTGCGAACCACTGCTGGATCAGGACTATGGTATTCGAAATTGCTTCCGTATCCCAAACAAGTCACTTTACTATCTTCAAACCGCTTTTTGACATCAGCGCGCTCGGCTGCAGTCAAGCTTGTTTCCACTCCATGAGCATGCTCGGTACGAAGCTCCACTCCTAGCACTCCAGCTTTTTCACAGTTTGCTATTAGTGTTGGCAAATCCCAATCCCTACCCCATTGGTAAGTTACCATGCCGAATTTCATGCCTGATTTTGCCATGGAAAATGCATCAAAAGGAATTTGCAAAGCAGCCAAGCTCAAAGTTGCGGCTGCACTTTTCTGTATAAAATCTCTTCTAGAATTACTCATTGACTCTTATGTGTTTGTAAGGATTATAGTTGTAGAAAGTTGAGATTATACCTTGCTGGGAACAGTGTAAGGATCACGATAATCGCGGGTGAGCATTTTATCTGCCTCTTTATCCTTGACAAATTTTTCAGTAGCTCCGTCAAATCGTAATTCTCGGCCAGTTAGATAAGACACATTAGCAATCAATGGAAGTACTGAGGACTTAAAACCTTCCTCTATGTCGCAATGTAGCGTCTCGTTGTTCCCAGCTCTGATTGCATCAAGGAAGTTGGCATAATGCTCGGCTCCTCCCGGTGCTGCCAAGACTTGATTGCTTGGAGCTGGCGCAGCTTCTTTTTTGGACTGGGCAAAAGGCTCTGCTTCTTTCTCACGAAATGCTTTCCAAGTCCCACCATCCAGTTCTAAATATCCTTTGGTGCCATAAAAAATATTTCCAATATGTATGTCTAAACTAGATTCACCATTAGTATATCTTCCTCTCGTTTCAAATTCGAGCATAGTTCCGTCTGCATATTTGAATGTTGAAGTTTGCGTATTTGGAGTTTCCTGAGAGCATTCGGTTGGATCAATCCCGTAAATTCCACCTGCTGAATATACAGAAACAGGATGTTCATTCTTGTTCATCCCCCAGCGAGCTACGTCAAATTGATGCGGCCCCTGATTACCGGTATCGCCATTTCCAGTTGCCCAGTGCCAATGCCAGTTGTAGTGTACTTTCTTTTCATTGTATGGAATCATCTCTGCCGGACCTCTCCAATAATCGTAGTGTAAGGATGCTGGAGGAGCACTATCTGGCACTTTACCAAAAGAATCCCGTGGCTTGAAGCAAGTTCCCCGAGCCATATATACATCTCCTATTCCTCCTCCGTGGAGGAATTCCATCGCTTCCATCACATTGGCAATTGATCTGTTTTGGAAACCTACCTGCACTCTGCGATCATATTTGCGGGCAGCCTCTACCATTTTTCTACCTTCCCAGACGTTGTGACTGGCGGGCTTTTCTATGTAAACATGTTTTCCAGCTTGGCAAGCCCATATGGTAGCCAGCGCATGCCAGTGATTAGGAATAGCCATAGAAAGGGCATCTAATTCCTTATCTTCTAAGACCTTCCTTACATCCCATTCTGTCGTCGGGGTAATGCCTGTTTTGTCTATGACAACCCTCGATTTCTCTGAGAAATATTGTTCGTCAGCATCACAAAGAGTCTTCAGCCTTACATTTCGGTTGTCTTTTAATGCGCACCACTGGTTGATGTGATTGCTTCCTTGTCCGCGGATTCCGACCACGGCGATGTTGATTCGCTCATTTGCTCCAATGATAGAAGCATAGGATTTGGCACTCATACTCATTCCAGCCATGGCTATGCCGGCAGTGCCCAAGAGACTTTTCTTAATGAACTCTCTTCGTTTTTCCATTTCAAGTTATGGTTATAGGGTTATTGTTTTTTCTTAGAATCCTGACTGATTATTCCTTAATTCCAAAAGAATACAGTATTTCAGCTATGAATTTTTAATCTAAACATTCTCTTTCTAGCAATCAATAGTAATTATTTGTACACCTGAATTACTTGTGCAAACGATTGCTTTATTACTTCCGGTTTAGTTTAAGTTACTTTTAAAATTTTAAATTCTAATGATAGCCAGATGATAGACAGGTGTTTTAGACTGGATTGGCTATTCCTTTCTTTTGCATTCGCATGTAATTTACGGTAGTAGTATCACTGCTTATGGTGATATTTTAGATTATCACCGTAAATGGTGATATTTGAAATTATGATAGCAATTATTACAGGTGATATAATCAATTCCCGAGAGCTCAAAAGTCAGGATATCTGGCTCAAGCCTTTTAAAGAATTGCTAAAAAACTGGGACAGACTCCAAAGCAATGGGAAATTTTTAGAGGTGATAGTTTTCAATTGGAAATCTCAGATCCTGTCGAAAGTTTACTCGCAGCACTTCAAATCAAAGCGCTTATAAAAAGTCTTCCCTATCCTGAGGAAAATAAAAGAAGCTCTCCTGTAGACGTGCGTATGGCAATAGGAATAGGTGCAAAAACGCACGACGCAGAGAGAATTTCAGAAAGCAACGGAGAGGTGTTCGTAAGATCAGGAGAAAAATTTGAGCAACTGAAAGGCGAAATGATCACCCTTGCAATCAACTCTCCTTGGGCAGAATGGAATGACGAGATGAACCTTTACCTGAAACTAGCTGGAATTCAAATGGATAGCTGGTCCATATCATCGGGTGAATTAATGTCAGAAATGCTATCGAATCCAGATCGCACACAGGCGCAGATTGGAGAAATCCTTCACATCAACCAAAACTCCGTGAGCAAACGATACAAGGCTGCAAACGGAGAAGATATCCTCGCTATGGAGAAATTATTCAGAAAGAAACTCAGCAAAGCTATTTCCAATTAAATGAACCCAAACACGGAACTGGACTCGATCCAGCTGAATTTTTCACCCAGTGATTTACTATTACTGAATTTAGCTCTCGCACTGATCATGTACGGCGTAGCGTTGGACCTGAGATTTGAGGATTTTAAATACTTGGCTAAAAACCCAAAGGGATTCTTTTTGGGCGTATTCTCACAATTTATTCTCTTGCCATTTCTCACCTGGTGCCTAGTCCTGATCATGAAACCGCCGCCATCAGTTGCTTTAGGAATGTTCCTCGTGGCAGCTTGCCCCGGGGGGAATGTCTCCAATTTCCTTACCAGCCTTGCTAAAGGAAACACGGCTCTTTCAGTAAGTTTGACAGGCTTTTCCAGCATGCTTTCTATCATCAGCACGCCATTGAATTTCGCGTTGTGGGCAAGTTTTTATGCTCCCACCAAGCTATTACTAAAGGAAATCAGCTTAGACTATTCCGATACTTTCATCACAGTAGCCTTGATCCTGGGTGTCCCTTTAATTTTAGGAATTTTCACTCACAAATACGCTTCTAATTTTGCCGAGAAAGCCTCCAAAATCCTTAAGCCCCTCAGCATTCTGATTTTTGCAGCTTTTGTGGTCATTGCTTTTGCAGGAAATTTCGATCTCTTCACCGAGTACATTTCCCAGATTTTCCTTTGGGTGCTGGCTCATAATATTGTAGCGTTAGGCTCAGGCTTTTTTACTGGCAAAATTTTCAGATTGCCACTGCCAGATATAAAAACGATGACCATAGAAACTGGCATTCAAAATTCAGGTTTGGGACTAGTTTTGATATTTACATATTTTGATGGCCTTGGCGGAATGGCTATTATTACGGCTTGGTGGGGCATCTGGCATCTAATATCAGGTATGACCATCGCAAGTCTTTGGAAATCAAAAAGCTGAATAAAACAGGCTGTGAAACGCTAAATAATCAATGCAATATTTAATTAATGAATTCCTTCGCACCCTGGTAATGATTTCTTTGAAGGGATACTTCAATAAAATAGTCATCGAAGGAAAGGAAAACATTCCAAAAAACACTCCCATCCTACTCGTTGCAAACCACCAAAATGCATTGATTGACCCGCTCCTTTTAGCTACTCACACTGGTCTTAAGCCTTCTTTTTTGACTCGTGCATCAGTCTTTAAAAAATCCTTTGTAGCCAAATTGCTCAATTTCATCCACATGTTACCTGTTTACCGGGTTCGTGATGGATTTTCAACTATACAACAAAACCAAGGGACATTTGACCAAACCTATGAAGTCCTTCGTAAAAACGGATCTGTAATTATTTTTGCCGAAGGCAGCCATAGTCTAAACAGAAATCTACGCCCACTTAGTAAAGGTTTTACCAGAATAGCTTTTGGTTTCAAAGAAAAATATCCTGGAACAACTCCCGTGATCCTGCCGGTAGCCTTGGATTATAGCGCACATAAAAGATCAGGAAGTATAGCCAGAGTCAGCATAGGAAAAGTGATTCCGGTGGATATGCCGCCAGCAAAATCTGGTTTGCTTACCAAATCAGTCCAAGCAGCACTTGCAAATCTAGTGGTCGAGATTCCTGATGAAAATTATGATGCACAACTAGAAAAACTGATTGAAAATCAAGTAGATGTAAGTTCCAGAGAAGATGTAGAAGTATTTTTGAAAACTGGTCAGGTTCCAAAGCCAGTGAAACCAGCAACAGGATTGACGAATAAATTGATGAAGATTTTCAACTTTCCTTTATACTGGCTTTGGCTATTGAAAAAACCAGGAGTGAAAGATCCAGTATTCTCGTCTACATGGAAGTTTTTGATAGGTTTTGCGCTAGCCCCCGCCTATTATTTAATGTTAATCTGGCTTGCAACGAGCAGCTCGCTGGGTTCTTGGGCATTGGCATTTTTGATAATGGCGTTAGTTTCTGTCATCATTAATAAGAACCCTCAGGAATAAAGACCGGTTTGACCAAATATTCTTTGGGATATTTTATAACTTTGAAAGAAGAGAATAACCCAAATTATAACTAACCATGAGTCAAGACTTCTTGCCTTTAAAAGGCACCGATTATGTAGAATTGTATGTAGGCAACGCCAAACAATCTGCATTATACTATCAGTATGCATTTGGATATGAGTTGATTGCCTATGCTGGCCCGGAAACGGGTATTAAGGATAGAGCGTCCTATGTCCTAAAGCAGGATAAAATCAGACTGGTCCTCACCTCACCTCTTCATCCAGAGGGAGAAATCGCTGAGCACATAAAAAAACATGGCGATGGGGTGAAAGTATTAGCCCTATGGGTGGATGATGCAGAACAATCTTGGAAGGAGACCACCAAAAGAGGCGCAAAATCAGCTTCCGAACCCAAAAAGATTAGTGATGAACATGGCCATGTAGTGGTATCTTCAATCAAAACTTATGGCGAAACCATCCATACTTTTGTGGATAGAACTAACTATACGGGCATTTTCCTACCAGGATATCAACCTAGATCAAGTGCATATACTCCTCAATCAATTGGGCTGAAATACATAGATCACTGCGTAGGAAATGTAGAACTAGGTGAAATGAATCGTTGGGTGGAATTCTATGAAAATGTCATGGGATTCAAACTGCTGATCACGTTTGACGATGAAGATATTTCAACTGAATATTCAGCTCTGATGTCCAAGGTAGTTTCCAATGGAAATGGCTACGTCAAATTCCCGATCAATGAACCTGCCGCTGGCAAAAAGAAATCTCAGATCGAAGAATACCTTGATTTCTATCGCGGCCCAGGTGTACAGCACATGGCGATTGCGACGGATGACATCATTCATACCGTAACAGAATTGCGAAAAAGAGGAGTAGAATTTCTGGAGGTCCCTTCCTCCTACTACGATGATTTACTGGATCGTGTGGGCAAAATAGATGAAGATCTGCAGCCTTTGAAAGATCTGAATATCCTGGTGGATCGAGATGATGAGGGATATTTACTTCAGATTTTCACCAAACCTGTACAGGATAGACCAACACTTTTCTTTGAGATTATCCAGCGAAAAGGAGCAAAATCCTTTGGAAAAGGCAATTTCAAAGCACTCTTCGAAGCCATAGAACGAGAACAAGGATTAAGAGGAAATTTATAAAATCAAGGCAAGGTCGGTTTCTTTAAACCGGCCTTTTTTTATTTTAATTCTGTGGGAAAAGGTATACTATTTTAAAAACAAAATGATTTTCTACAATGCTACCAATAGTTCAAAATGGCCTAGATTTCGCTCGGCCTCCGGGTTCGGTCTGGGGGTTATTGATAGATGGGGAAAGAAATGTGGTGGTTATTGAAGTAGAACAAATCAAAGCAAGTAATCTAAGTCAAAAGGAAGGTCTGTTGAATATCAGAAGGCTAGGTAATAATTCATCAGAAATACTGGCAAATCCCCTTGAAAAGTGAGTTAGAAAAGCATTTCAGAAACTTTCTTATCCAAAAAGCCAGAAAGTTATCCTTGCATTTTAATCCTATTCTTGAACAATGAAATCTTAGGGTCATCTCAAATTTGGGTTTTATTTTCCCAAACTGCGAGATGAAATTCAACTAAACCTAAAGGAGAATTTTTTCTTAAGAAAAAAGATTAGCCTTACTTCAGTTCTCTAGAAGGCAATTAAGTGAACTCCAAAGACCTAATCCATCTTTACAACCTCCAAATCTCTCCTCAAACCCCAGCTATATCCTCAAATCTTCTTCTTGGCATGTTTTTTTGACCTAAATAGAAAAAAGAAGTGAAATATGAGAATAGCAGAAATTCTAGGATACGATACCGAAAAAATATTCAATAAACTTTTAGAAAAATTAAATGGATGGCTAGATATTCTGATTAGTAACCTACCGAATTTTGTCCTAGCCATAATTCTCCTAGTCTCTACAATTTTTATTGCAAAATCAATAAAGAGATTATCAACTACCTATATCCAGAGAATTGGCACAAATGAAACTATTTCCAGATTTCTTGGGCAACTTATATACATCGGAGTACTTGTATTAGGAATCATGCTAGCCTTATCAGCTATGGATTTATCCAAAACTGTTTCATCTATTTTAGCTGGATTGGGTATTATTGGCTTGGCTTTAGGTTTCGCGTTTCAGGATACTGCTGCCAATTTCATTTCCGGTGTGTATATCACTTTTAATCAGCCTTACAAGATCGGCGATATAATTCGGACACACGATGGACATGAAGGCGAAGTAATAGATATCAACCTTCGTGTCACGAAAGTAAGGACCTACAACGGTCCAATCGTATATGTTCCAAATAGGTATTTATTCCAAGAATGCTTTACCAACTTTACTGAATTTGAAAAACGAAGAGTTCAAATTGAATGTGGCGTAAGCTATGGTGAAGATCTGGAACAAGTAGAAAAAATAGCGTTAGAAGCTGCTATGAATGTTACCACTCGTCTAAAGTCAGAGGAGCCAACACTTTTTTGGACTGGGTTCGGTGATAGCTCAATTAATTTCACATTGAACATCTGGTGTGCCTTTAATGATAACAATAAGGATTTTATACCAGTTAGGAATGAGGCAATTGTCACTCTCAAAAAAGCATTTGATAAAAATGGCATTACGATTCCATTCCCAATCCGTACGTTGGACTTTGGAATCAAAGGTGGGACACAGCTGAATAAACAACTATCAGGACTCTCAATTTCTCCACAGAATGGCTCTAGCAATAAGTAAAGAGCTTATGGAAACTGAAAAAACAATGACAAAAATTACGCCCTCGCGTTTTAAGATAACACATATCCCCAGTTTAATGCTGGAAAGTTTCAAGCAATGGAATAATGCAGATCCTTGGAGACTTAGTGCTGTGATTGCCTATTATGCAGTACTTTCTATGCCTGCTTTATTGGTTATTGTGATCAATACAGTAGGTGCAATTTGGGGAGTGGATATCGTAACAGGTCAATTAACCAATGAGTTATCTTCCGCATTAGGACCTGAGACTGCAGAGTTTCTGAGGTCTATGATAGAAGAAACTCAAACAAGCGGCAAGTCTATAGTGGCATCGGTTATAGGAATCGGAATCCTTATTTTTGGTGCTTCAGGGGTTTTCTTTCACCTGAAAATTTCTATCAATTCAATCTGGGGCCTGAAGCAGACGGATGATGTTAAATGGTATTATACTTTAGTCGAACGGGCAGTAAGTTTTGGGTTTGTATTAGTGCTAGGGTTTTTACTTCTAATAAGTTTTGTATTAACAGCCTTACTGTCATTCTTCAGTGATTTTATCAAAAGCATATTACCGGACTTTGTCGTTGTATTTGCTTTTGTAGTAGATTTCGCCATATCCTATGGGGTTGTTACTCTTCTGTTTGCACTAATATTCAAGTACTTACCTGATGCTAAAATCAAGTGGAAATCTGTTTGGATTGGTGCCTTATTGACCTCATTCCTGTTTTCAATTTCTAAATTTCTATTGGGAATATATTTTGGCGCAGCCGAGCCTGGATCTACCTACGGAGCCGCAGGATCAGTTATTTTGGTATTACTTTGGGTTTCCTATTCGTGTTTAATCTTCTTTTATGGAGCAGAGTTTACCAAAGTATTTTCCATTAGATATGGTTATGGCATAATTCCTAAAAAGCATTATTCTAGGATAAAAAAAAAAGAAGTAGTACTCAAAGGTGATTTCACTCCGGACCCAAAAGACCCATTACCCGTAGGTGAGGAGGATGATCTCGAGGATGATATGAAAAAGGATGCTTAGTATGAGGGAATTCTTCCAGACAAATAGACTGATTTCTTTCGGTCAAAAAAGTGTAAAATAGAGGCTAAAATCTCTGAAGTATCGCAATTTTTTCACCTTCGTTTTATCAAAATGCCAGTTCAATTGAACCTCATCAACAATACCATATGAGGAGGAGTTTCTTCAGAAGTTTTTACATCAATAGGAGCTCTTGTCTCAGATAAGGAGTAATACTGCGAATACTCATTTTGAATATTAAAGTGAAAATTTATCGCAGAAGCTGAATCTAACAGCGAGCCATTTTCCATAGTATCAAATTTTTCTCCAACCCGATCGAGTCTTAAAAAAATATTTGGTGTTTCACTTCTTACTTCAATAGAACCTTCATCAGTATCTAGCAGTAAAGCGTGTATGCCTAACGCTACTTTTAACCGTGAGTCAATTGTTGATTCTGCTAATAGTTCCTCAGGATTAGTTCTCCAAAGTCCAAAAGTACCGACTTCACTCAACTCATGCGAACCCTCACCAATCCATTGGGTTTTCTCTACTTTTTCAGCAGGAAAGGAAAATTCTATTCCCTCCAAATCAGCAATTGATTCTAAAGAGGAAATTTCCATTTTCAATTCTCCATTAGGGAAAACTGTCCAGGTAAGGACGTTAGAATTAGCCTGATAAGTTGATTTTATCTGAATTGCACCATCCTTTAGGCGCTTCCAAGTTAATTTTTGAACAGCCGATGAAAAATGACCGACCTCAATATTTTGGCTGAAATTGATAAATCTCATTCCAATCTTTACCAGCTGAAGGTTCCCATATTCTTTACCAAAAATATACAAGGTCTCCCCTACTACTACCTGAAAATCAAGAGTAGATTCACGTACACGAATCCTTTGATTATCTAGAACTGATCGTTGCTTAAAATAGCTTTGATTTCCTTCTTTTGGCATTCGAATAGGCTCAGAAATAGAATACAAAACCACAGCGTTACTATCTAACAAAGATAAATTAAGCAAATCTCCTGCTGTCCAATTAGCTGGAAGGTCCAAGGAAACCTTGTTGCGGAGGCCTATATCGTTTTTGCCAACGGCTATGCTATTTGTGAAAAGCGTTTGTGTGCCATTCCAGGCATCAATTTTTTCAATTGACCATTTCAGTGCATAACCATTTAAATCATACTGTGGGTCATGAGTGATGAGCTGAATTATGCCATCAAAGGATTCATTGAGATCAAAAGGTTGTATGTAAACAGGAGTGCTTAATGATACAGGTTCAAAAACAGGTTGGACATTATGGTCTGTTTGTGCATTTGTATGGATTAATGTGATAAAATACAGACCAAATAAGCCAATCAATCGGCCACCACTATGCTTCATTTTATTTTCCTTTGAAATTGTAATCGGTCTAAAAGTAAATGAATCTAGTTGCTAAAAAAAATAGAAATAGAATGCATGCAGCTATTAAAATCATATTCATTCTAAAAATTAAAATGCACATCTTCAATACCTAACGATTTAACAGGTGGCATTTTTTATGATTTTCTATATCTTAGAACTTAAACAATTTTTAAAATATGACTACCATAGACCCTAGTATCCTAGCCAAAGCAGATTATTGGCTTAGTGGCAATATCGACGAAGATTCGAAAGCCCAAATCCGTACCCTTATTGACAAAAACCCAACTGAGTTAACAGATTCATTCTACCAAGATCTCGAGTTTGGTACTGGTGGACTTAGAGGTCTAATGGGCGTTGGAACGAATAGAATGAACGTTTACACGATTGGTATGGCCACTCAAGGCCTTGCTAATTACCTGCTGAAATGTTTTCCAGGAGAAACAATACGAGTAGCAATCACTCACGACAGCAGAATTAACAATACGCTTTTCGCCATGACCACGGCGAATGTGCTCACAGCCAATGGTATTCATGTGCTGTATTTTAAAGAAATGCGTCCTACTCCAATGCTATCTTTTGCCGTGAGACATTTCGACTGCAAAAGTGGCGTGATGATCACTGCTTCTCACAATCCGAAGGAATACAATGGCTACAAAGCTTATTGGGATGATGGTGCGCAGGTAGTGGCTCCGCATGATAAAAACATTATCGATGAGGTTAAGAAAATCACTTCCTTTGATGATGTAAACTGGGATAAGAACGATGCTCTTTTTCAATACATAGAAGAAGACTTTGATGAGATCTACATGAAGCTTGTCAAAAGTTTGAGCTTGTCTCCTGAGGCTATCGCTGCGCAAAAAGATATGCCGATTGTTTTCTCTCCTATTCATGGAGCCTCCGGCAAAATGGTTCCAGCAGCATTAAATGCTTTTGGATTCAACAATGTGAACATCGTAAAAGAACAAGCTGAACCAGATGGAACTTTCCCCACTGTAATTTATCCAAATCCAGAAGAAGCGGAGGCTTTGACGCTCTCGTTGAAGCTAGGAAAAGAAGTTGGAGCTGAATTGGTTTTGGCCTGTGATCCGGATGGTGATCGCTATGCAGCTGCCGTTCCTAATGCTTCTGGTGAATTTGAATTATTGAATGGAAACCAAACTGGGGCGTTGCTTACCTATTATTTACTAAGTCAGTGGAAAAAAGCTGGTAAGCTTGATGGAAAACAATTCATGGTTAACACGATTGTAACCACTGAATTGATAGATAGAATTTGTGAAGGTTTTGGAGTGAAATGCTTCTCAGTCTTGACTGGATTTAAAAATATCGCAGCCATTATCAAAGATCTCGAGGGCAAAGAAACCTTCATTGGCGGTGGTGAAGAGTCATACGGATATTTGGTTGGTGACTTTGTCCGTGATAAAGATGGGGTCAGTGCCTGCGCCATGGTGGCTGAAGTAATCGCATATTATAAGACTCAGGGCAAGACCGTTTTTGATGTGCTTGCGGAGATTTACAATCAATTTGGATTTTATAAGGAATCGCTGATTTCCGTGACCAAAAAAGGAAAAGATGGGGCAGAGCAAATCCAGGCTTTGATGACTGATTTCCGTCATCATCCACCTGCAGAAATGAATGGAATTGCAGTTGCCAAAATCGTTGATGTAAAGGAAAGCACGATAAAAGATGTAAAATCCGGCAAGACAGAAAAGCTGGATATGGACAAGTCCAACGTGATGCAATTCTACCTCGCTGACGGAAGTAAGATTTCTGCAAGACCTTCCGGTACTGAACCAAAAATCAAGTATTATTTCTCGGTAAATGCTCCGCTATCAACTATAAATAACTACAGAAAAGTAGAAGCTGAGTTAGACGAAAGAATAGAAGGCTTGAAGCGATACTTTAGTTAAAAATCTAACTATCACAAAATGAAAGCACTGAGAAATCGGTGCTTTTTTATTGCTTTTCCCACAACACATCCGAAAAATAACCTTCTGAATCCATAAAATTTTCCTTCACTTCAAAACCTCCTAATGATGCCAAGGAACTGATTTCTGACAAGCTGTACTTTTTGGAAATTTCTGTGAAAATCGACTCAAACGCTTCAAATTCGAAGGTTTGATTTAGTGCTCCAATAGTGACTTCCTGTGATTTTTGGGAAACCAAATAGCTTCTGCATTCACCGCTCACCGGATCATAAGTAGGCCAATGGATAAAGGACTCTCTGTCAAAGTCTGCGTCCAGCTCACGGTTAATTCTATCAAGTAAATTCATGTTGAACTCACGCGTCACTCCCTGCTCATCGTGATAGGCATTCAGAATAATTTGTGGGTCTTTTTTAAGGTCAAAACCAATTAATACAAGGTCTCCTTTTTTTGTTCCTACTCGTAGGTGATCTATGATATTTTTAGCTTCATCGACTCCAAAATTCCCAATATTTGCACCCAAAAATAAAATCAGGTTAGGTTTACCATCTTCCCAAACTTGTTTCTTCAGAGAATCTCTATAAGTATCCTGAATTGGATGGACTTTCATAGATGGAAATTCCGACGACAAGCTTTCCTCTAATTCTTCCAATACTGAACCGGAGAAATCAACTGGATAATAAGTGAATTCCACCTTCAATTGCGCAAGGTATCTCAGTAGGATTTTTGTTTTCATCCCATCGCCAGCTCCTAGTTCTACCAAATTAAATGGTTTTTCTAAGGCAAGAATTGGTGCGAGGATCTGCTTGTGTTGACCCTCCAGTACTTCATATTCTTTTCTGGTAAGGTAATATTCAGGCAAGGCCATGATTTGCTGAAACAGTTTATCTCCTTTAGCGTCATAGAAATATTTTGATGGTAAAGTTTTCGGACTTGAATTGAGACCAAGCATTACGTCTTGGGCGAAAGTCCCGAAATCGGTATTTTTTGCATTCATAAATTAAAGTGATTTGGCCAGGCGAATGCCCATAAATTGCCATCTGTATTTAGGGTGAAAAAAGTTTCTATAGGTAGGTCTTGAATGGCCTTCAGAAGTCGCAACTGAAGCACCACGCAAAACCATTTGATTAATCATAAATTTCCCATTGTACTCTCCTATTGCTCCAGGAGCAACTTCAAAACCCGGATAAGGCAAATAAGCCGAGTTTGTCCACTCCCACCGTTTTCCCCACTCAAATTGACTTTGGGCCACTTCCCATTCAAATTCTGTTGGCAATCTCACGCCTTTCCAAGATGCAAAAGCAGAGGCTTCGTAGAAATTCACATGAGCGACAGCAGCATCAAGGTTAATTGGTTTTATTCCATCCAACGTGTAATAAAACCAAGCTCCGTCTTGCTGCTCCCAATATAAAGGAGCTTTTACTTCAAGCTCTTTGGCCCAAGCCCATCCTTCATCATGCCAGTATGTTGGATTCTCATAACCTCCAGCCTCAATAAATTCCAGGTATTCTTGATTTGTGACCAAAGCAGTTGAAACGGCAAAATCATTGATATAAACCTTGTGAGGATTGAGCTCATTATCGTAGCAGAAATCTTTGTCTTTATAGCCTATTTCATAAACTCCAGCATTTACATTCACCCATTTTGACTTGGGTTCAGCACTATATTCCTGAATATCCATCACGCTTGGATTCAGCGGATTAAACCAAAGACTGTACTTTAAATCTGTAATTAACAATTCCTGATGTTGCTGCTCGTGGTTCAAGCCTAGCGTTACCAGCTCATCAATCTTAGAATCTTGTCTGCCGATTAAATTTATCATAGCCGCATCCACGTAGCCTCGGTAGGTTTTCACTTCTTCCACTGATGGACGGGACATTAGACCACGCTGATTTCGTGCTGTTCTTGCACCAAGGGAATTGTAATAAGAATTAAAAAGAAAATTAAATTGGGGATGTTTTACCACATAGCTGGGGTCATTTGGCACCAAAATAAATTGCTCAAAAAACCAAGTTGTGTGGGCTAAGTGCCATTTAGGAGGGCTTACCTCTTCCGAAGCCTGCAAGCTAAAATCCTCGGTGATCAAATTCTTACATAGGTGAAGAGAGTGGTTTCTTACACGATGGAAAGTTTCTGATAAGTTCATATACATCTGATAACTAAGCTTCAAGATAAAGGTTTAAGAATACTATTCCTTGCCGATATGCACCAAAGCATCTCCCGCATTAATGACAGGCATATTATTCATTCCTATTATGTGCCCATTTGTAGGAGCCTTTACAGGGATTTTCACATGACCATACGGATCCGAAATCCGTGCCAAGATTTGGCCTTTTTTGACGGACTCACCTACCTTCACACTAGAGTTAAAAATCCCAGAAGCCTTTGCTCTGACCCAGCTACTCTCTTTCAAGAAAATACTTTCTTGCGGCGCTGGAGCATCTGCTAGCATACCTAAACTTGCCAACATCCGCTTAGTACCATTCACACCTTCTTCTATACCGTATTCATCCAACCGCATTGACTCTCCGCCTTCAAATACCAGAATGTGTTTTCTGGCTTTAAAGGCCTCTTTTCTGAATGACTTCTCTATGTACTTTGAGTTCACCACATAATGAGTTCCAAAAGCCTTAGCGAGTTCCACCGCCACTTTATCCTTATAGTCTACTCGTACTTGAGGGAAATTGGTAAGCATTCGCCCACCCGTATGAAAGTCTATTCCAAAATCAATCTGAGGTATGATTTCACTGCTTAAAATATAGGCAATACTACCTGCTAAAGATCCTTTTTTGCTGCCAGGGAAGCTACGGTTTAGGTCCCTTCCATCAGGAAAGGTTCTGCTATTAGACAAGAAACCATAAATATTCACCAGAGGAATAAAAATCAAGGTTCCTTTTAGCAGCTCAAGACCTTCATCTACTTCTTCCAGTAACCTCTTAGCTGTTACAACCCCATTTATTTCATCTCCATGAACTCCACCGCTAATTAATACCACAGGGCCATCCTCTTTGGAAGAGCGAATAAATATTGGGAGATCAATTAGGGTGTGGGTTGGAAGTTTAGCTATCGCAATTTCTATATTCATCGACTGGCCGGGTCTGATCCGTACACCATTTATGACTAATTCCTTCATCTATATATTAGTTGATTTTCAATGTCCATCTCGATAGCTACCGAGAGAACTTTCACATGGACGATTGAATGCAATAAAATTCAATTGGGTGATTTCATTTCGTATTCGAACAAAATCTTGCTTATTTCGCAAGGCAGTCTCCGCATATGAATATACTAGAAAACATCTCCCTTAAGCCATTTAACACCTTTGGAATTGATAAAACAGCTCGTTTTTTTGTTGCCGTAAAATCAATAAACCAATTAAAAGAGGCGTTAGAATGGGCTAAATATCAGAATATCAAACCTTTGATATTAGGAGGAGGAAGCAATATCCTTCTCACAAAAAATCAGGAAAATCTAGTAATCAAAATTGAAATTGAGGGGATAAATATTGCTTTAGAAGAAGAGAAGTTTTATTTGATCGAAGCAGGTGCTGGTGTCAACTGGCATCAGTTTGTACTGATAGCAATTGAAAATGGTTGGGCGGGAATAGAAAATTTATCCTTAATTCCTGGGACTGTCGGCGCTTCGCCCATGCAAAATATCGGTGCTTACGGAGTGGAAATAAAGGATGTTTTTTCTAGCCTAAAGGCTTTGAACAGAGAAACGTTGGAGATTGAAGAGTTCAATGCTGAGCAGTGCCAATTTGGGTATAGAGAAAGTATTTTCAAGCATGAACTGAAAGGAAAATACGTGATTTGTTCCGTTGTATTTAGACTCCGAAAAAAGCCTATTTTCCATACAGAATATGGCGCTATCCAAGAAACTTTGGAAGCCAACGGAATCCAAGAGTTAAGTATTAAAGCTATCTCTGATGCTGTGATAGAAATACGTCAATCCAAATTACCTGATCCAAAGGAAATTGGAAACTCTGGTTCCTTTTTCAAAAACCCTACTATTTCAGCTGTACATTTCCAGAACTTAAAAGATGAGTACCCAATAATTCCTGGCTACCCTAATGAAGAAGGGATAAAAGTCCCGGCAGCATGGCTTATCGAGCAATGTGGTTGGAAAGGACAGCGGTTTGGAGAAATTGGAGTCCACAGTAAACAACCATTGGTTTTAGTGAATTACGGAGCTGGAGATGGAAATGATATCAAAAATCTAGCAGAAAAAATTCAGCATTCAGTTTTCGAAAAATTCAAAATAAACATCCATCCCGAAGTAAATTTCCTCTAGACCAACCGGTCATTTACTTCTAGAGTCTTCTCGTATTTATCTACTTGAACTCCAAATTTTCTCAAGAAATCAACCCCTTCGTCAGAACCTATTCCTTTGTACTCTGCATAGGAAAATAGGTAAATTACTCTAGATATTCCCATTGAAAAAATAATCCTAGAGCAAGCAAGACAAGGCGACAAGGTGACAAACAGCGTGGACCCTTCTACAGAAGTATTATTTTTTACTGCGTACAAAATCGCATTTTGCTCAGCATGAAGGGCCAAAGAGCAACTTCCCTTACTATCTCTTGCACATCCAACTTCCGGAAATTCCACGTCACAATTATGTGTGCCAGCAGGTGGGCCATTATATCCTATCGAAATTATACGCGTATCTTTTGTGAGCACCGCTCCCACATGCTTCTTTATACAATGGGAACGTTTAGCCAAATTGACTGCCAGCTCCATAAAAATATCATCAAAATCAGGTCTACTCATATCTTAAACTTTCGCCAAAATTAGCATTAGATAGTAAAGGCTTGCAAGAATACTTAAATATTAACTCCAAGATTTTCGTTAACTAGTAAAAGCTAACTTTCTAATTCCTCCCCCGTTTTTAAAATAAAAGAATATGATTATCCGAAATGATGCCAGTCACCTTAGATTCTTTGCTTGGTTGGCTGGTAGACCCCTGCCCGAACTACAGGCGGGTATGACCGAAGACCGAAGCGGCCTCAAAGCTAGAGTATACCATCTATTAAGTCCCTTTCATCTATTTACTGGTAACAAAGCGGAAATACAAATAAAATAATAACACAATGAACCCAATTCACATAAAAAACCTATTCCTAGTAACATTTTCCCTTTTAGTTCTCAGTTCATGTAATTCAATAGAGATATTCAAGGAAAATACTGAAGTGCCAGTTCGCAGACCATATAAGTCATTTGTAATCATTAATCAGGAAGTAGGGATCAGAGGTTTTTCCTCACAATTCATAGACGAACAGGTTCAGATACATCTCCGAGAAGCACTAGAAGCAAAAGGTCTAATTTATGATAAAAGTGAACCTGAATTAATTATTCGATATACATCAAATGAAGACCTGAGAAAGCGAGATACCTATTCAAGCAATAATTATTATCCATACTGGGGGTCAAGAGTATTAGGACCATGGATTTATAATCCATATGACCCCTATTTTAACAACCGAAACAATAGTCCAACGACTAGCAACTATGAGCTAGTTCAGGTAATTGTAGATTTTATCGACCAAAAAGAAGATAAACTCTTGATGACTTTAACCGGCGTGACTGAAGTCAGTAGCCTAAAAACAAAAAGTAAGAAAGTGCTAAAAACTACCGATAAGATTGTAGAATACTTTCTATATGAACTAAAGGATACTGAATAAGAATTCAAACATAGAACTCTACTTGTGAATAAATTGGATTGATTTGAGTATGGTAGAAAAATAGATTAGGAGGCACTTACACTAATCCAAATACTATTTCACAAGAAATTATAAATTCTTTTCGCGTCTTATTTGGCAAAATATTTGTAAAAGTACAATTAACTACTACTTTTGTACTAGCTATATTGTATTTCAGCCACGAATTTTTGCACTTAATGCTAACAATTGTCCTAATAGATGATGATCCGATCAGTACCTTTGTTACTGAAAAACTCATTTCGCGAAATGTGAAAGAGCCATGTCAATTTTATAAATATCAGAGCGCCCGAGCGGCTCTGCAAGAAATTTACTCCATAAAGGCTAACTATCTTTTTTTAGATCTCAATATGCCTGAAATGACTGGCTGGGATTTCTTAGATTCGTTTAATTCCGATAAAAACGAGGCACAAATATACATTTTGAGTAGTTCTGTAGATGAACGCGACATAAATAAGGCAAGCAGGTATAGTGTCGTTAAAGATTACTTGTCAAAACCACTGATTAAAAAGTATATCAAATCTATTTTCAACTGACCCAATAGCTTGGGTCTATTTTATACATCTCTTTTCAAGTTCTAAATTCGATTTTAAAAAAAATCACCTAGCAGCTGCACCATTTAGCACGGTGGACATCTTAGAACTAATTTGTACTAAGCTTATGTGAAATAACTAACTATTCAAATAAGACAAGCTTAAAAAAAGTTTGAAAAAAAAATACCAACTGTGTGGTGCGAAATGATTTTTTACTTTAATTCGTGACGTTCAACTATTAAAAACCCCTATCTAAACTACTATGGAGGATTTTGACGACGATTTCGAAGATGACGACAACTTCAATGATGATGATGATTTCGGTAATGACTTCGAAGACGAATATGATCTAGACGAAGAAAGTAAATTTGACGATGATAGTATCGTGGATTTCGACGAAGACGATGAGGAAGAAGAAGATTTCGATGATGATCAATTCGATTAACTTGGTTATTTGTAGATAAGAATTTATCTTCGGGCATCTTTAGAATTTCAAAAAATTGATCATGATACTATTAGACGTATTCACTTCTCCACTTGCTGGAGGGGCTCAAACTTTCCTAGTGATTGTATGTGTATTAATCGGTCTTGGGGCCGGTATCACTGCTGTCGATACGAGAAGCACCTTCACTAAGAAGAAAAAAGCTGATCATTAATATCTTATATCTTACTTTAAAGGAGGCTCAAGCCTCCTTTTTTTATGCCCTAAATTATGTCAGATACTCAGAATTTCCAGAACCACGCAAAATATTACCCCTTACATCACTTTGTGATTTTGCCATTAACTCTTTTGTTCGTGGGATGGACAATTGGCAGAATAGATTTCAGTACCACTCAGTCAGCAGCTGAAAGCACATATTTCCTTTTATTAGGGCTTATTCTTTTTTTTATCTCATATCTACCGCGAATCTATGCTTTAAAAAATCAGAATAGAATCATCAGATTAGAAATGCGACAGCACTACTACCACCTAACTGGCACATCGTTTTACGAAAAAGAGAGCCAGCTTACTTCTGCCCAACTTATTGCATTGAGATTTGCAGGTGATGATGAAATACTAGCATTGATAGACAAAACTATTAAAGAGAAAACAGCGCCAAAGGAGATTAAGAAAAGCATTAAAAATTGGAAAGCCGATCGTCATCGGGTTTAATCTGTCTGAATTAAAAGTTCAGGATAAATTCCTTTTTGAGTACAGCTCTCAGGTTTTCTCTGGACTTTTTTCTATAATCATTCTTGGAAAAATCTAGATCAGGCAAAGTAAGTACTAGATCGAATTTTTTGGTTCCAAAGTCTTTTCCTGACGTAATCAAGGCTATTTTTCTATCTTTTTGATGTGCTAGCTGCATTAATTCGAAGCATGCTTTACCTTCAGCAGATTGATCATCATACTTGCCTTCGCCCGTTATTATGACATCTGCAGATTGCACTTTAGATTCTAAATCTACTTTTTCAAAAAAATATGTTGAGCCAAAGTTAATTTCAGTTTCGAAAAAAGATGATAAGCCCAGCGCAATTCCGCCTGCTGCACCGAAACCTGGCTTATCTATGAAAACCTTTCTTTGTTTTTTGAAAAGCCGCTTAACCGTAGACTTACAAACTGATTCATAGGATGCAATCTGATCAGATAAGATTCCTTTCTGAGGTCCAAATACCGGAATAGCTCCTCTATCCCCAAAAAAAGTGTTTTTCACATCACAAAGGCAGGTGAATTTAACTTTTGGTATTTTAATGGATTTTTGGATATGCTTGATTTTGGAAAGAAAATGAGGAGAATACTTAGTTATTTCTCTTCCGCTATCATCCAAAAACACAATTCCTAATGCGGCCAATATCCCAACTCCTAGATCAACAGTAGCACTACCACCCAAACCTAAAATTATCTCCTTAGCTCCAAGTTCTATTGCATGACCTACCAGCAGCCCAGTACCATAACTTGAAGACACAAACGGGTCTAGCTCATTCTGTTGCAGTGAAGCAATACCTGAAGCCGTAGAAACGTCTATATAAGCTTTTTTTAAATTTTCATCCCACCCGTAAGAACTAGGAATAGGTCTACCGATAGAATCTAGGGCCAATACTGACTTTTTCTCCAACTGTAGTATTTCTGTTAAAAGCTCACAAGTCCCGTCACCTCCATCTGCAATAGGAAGTAATGTAGTAGCGACATAAGGAAATTCAGCTTTTATGTATTCTCTTATAATTTCTCCAGCTTCCCGGGCAGTCATAGTGCCTTTAAATGCATTTGGAGAAATCAAGACATTCATAGCTTAGGCTTTTTTCATTCTTACAAAATAATCCTTCATCGCAATCCGCACTTTTGGAGCAAGGTAAATTGTCGAAATCATCGTAGGTACAGCCATAATCGCATACATTCCATCCACCAAACTTATCACTACATCGAGCGATGCTACGGCACCTGCTACAATTGTAATCAAATAGAAGTAATTGTAATAATCTGCTTTTTTGGCTCCAAATAAATAACCAAAGCACTTATGTCCATAGTATGAATAGGTAAACATAGTAGATAATGCAAAAACTAAAACGGCGATCATCAATAGATATCTACCATACTGAGGGATAGCCAAATCAAAAGCAGCCAAAGTAAGTCTGACACCATCTTTTTCGGTGGATTCCCAAACACCCGTGAGCATAATCACCAATGCAGTAAGGGTACAAACTACAATCGTATCTATAAATGGACCTAACATTGCTATCAAACCCTCACGAATAGGTTCGTTATTTTTGGAAGCGCCATGGACCATAGGTGCAGTTCCTATCCCAGCTTCGTTAGAAAATGCGGCTCTTCGGGCACCAATGACTATTACCGCTCCTACTGCACCACCCGCCATTGCCTCGCCGGTAAATGCATCAGTAACTATTCTCAAAAGCATTTCAGGCACATCACCAATGTATTTGAAAACAATAATGATCACTGTCACAAAATAAAGACCAACCATAAAAGGAACCATCTTAGAAGCTACTCCAGCGATTCTCTTGATGCCTCCTAGAATAACAATCGCGACTAGTACCATCATAGTAATTCCTATAATCCAACGCGTTTTATCTCCTTCATCTAAGCCTGCCGGCTCCAAAATTACCGTTCTTAGTACTGCTGTTAATTGATTAGCTTGGAAAATAGCAAGCAAGCCTAAGACTCCTGCTGTACAAAAAATCACAGAAAGGAATTTCCATTTTTTACCCATCCCCTCTTCAATTACATACATGGGACCTCCTTGTATTTGCCCCTCGGAATCTTTACCACGATACATGATGGCTAGGCTACAAGTGTAAAACTTGGTAGCCATTCCCACAAATGCTGATACCCACATCCAAAAAATAGCTCCCGGTCCTCCCATATTAATTGCAATGGCAACACCGCTAATATTCCCCAGTCCTACAGTTGCTGCGATTGCCGAAGACAAGGCTTGAAAAGAGGATATCTGTCCAGGCATTAAACTATCATCATATTTTCCTCTCAGCAAACCTACGGCATGTCCAATTTTTCGAAAAGGAACAAATCCAGAATGCACCAGTAGTAGAAGCCCACCTCCCATTAAAATGACAAGCATTGGAGTACCCCAAATCCAATCTGCGAAGGATATAATGTAATCGCCCATTAAAATATTCTAGTTAAAGCAATCAAATTGATTGACTGTATGATTTTAAAATTAACATCCATATTAGGTTCATTTTAATGAAAATCAAAGAATATAGACGGCTATGCAAACAAAAACCCGACAGAAGCCGGGTTTTAAAATTCACTGAATATAATTACCAATCGACTTTTGGAGATCTATAGAATTCTATTCCATTGATATCCCAACGTTTACCTTGCAAAGCGACTCTCTTTTTGAAATCATCCCAATTTCTCCTTTCACTACTTGACCATGCTACTTCAGCCAAAGCTGCCAATCTTGGAAAGGCCATATATTCGATATCGGAACGATTAGTAATCGTTTCGGTCCATAGTGGAGCTTCTACTCCAAGGATGTCAGATTTATTTATGCCATCTGCATAGGTAGCTGGATCCCAATTATAAGAATCATCTAGCTCTATATAGGCAGCCCAATGTAGTCCAAGTCTAGATGTAGAATCATACTGCATATCTAAATAAGCTCTTTTAGCTGGTGACATCAGAATTTGATTTCCTTGTTCTTTCGCCAACTTGGCATTTTCTTCCAAAGCCCAAAACTGAGCTACAGTTCCTGGAGCCAATTTAGCAGTAGCTATTTCATCCCAGCCTATGCTAGTCTTACCATATTTGATAACAATTTCCTGAACTCGCTCCACGAAGTAGATGTAATCGTCCTTCTCAGTAACATGAGACTCATCCCCTCCAATATGAATGTACGGGCCAGGCGTGAGTGCAACAAGCTCCTTAATCACATCTTCTACAAAAGTGTAAGTGATCTCTTTATTCGTCGCAAATGTGCTGAACCCCACTTCAATTCCAGTATAAAGCTCGGCTGGTTGAGGGTTTTTATCAAGGATATCAAAATCAATTTTACCCTCAGTCATCGTGGCAAAATCTCCATCTGGCAAATTCACTCCTGGGTTTAGCTCTGCATAGGCAGCCAGAGCAGCATTTGTGTGACCGGGCATGTCAATTTCAGGCACTATGGTAATAAATCTATCTGCTGCATATTGGATTATCTCTTTGTAATCCTCTTGTGTGAAAAAGCCACCCTCAGTCCCTCCAACTTCAGTCTTCCCTCCGATCTCAGTTAATTTCGGCCAAGATTTGATTTCAATTCTCCACCCTTGGTCATCGGATAAATGAAGATGCAAGTAATTTAATTTCAAGCTTCCCATCTGATCGATGTAATGCTTCACATCTTCTATGCTTATAAAATGCCTAGCTACATCAAGCATTGCTCCTCTATAAGAAAACTCGGGTTGGTCCTCAATGATACCATTTCCAATCATCCACTCCGCATCTACTTTTGAAGTATTTTCAATCTCGACGGGTAATGCTTTAATCAGCGTTTGCATTCCATAATACAGGCCAGCTGCAGAAGTTGAAGTGATTTTCACTTGATCACTGCTGATATTAATATTGTATTTTTCTGAAGCAGATCCGCTTACCAACTCCAAAATCAAATCACCATTTTCATTCGAAACTGGAATTTCGAAACCAGTAGCAGGACGTAACTTATCGGCTAAAAAATTTCCAACACGAGACAAATCGTCTCCCTCACCAATTAATTGAATAGAAGAAGTAGGCGCTAATTCGAAAACTCCCGCAGATGAGGAAATCGAAGTGGGAATTGGAATGATGCCCGCTTCATCTATTTTAACTGAATTTGGAACTTGGCACGAACTAATAGAAAATGCTGCAAGTACAGCAAATGTCCAAAGAGAATATTTCATAGAGTAAAGATTTAAGTAAACTTAATCTATTTTTTTTAATAAGTTTATTCAATCAAATTGAATTTATAATAAAACAAATAATCCACGTCTCTTATACAACCTTGCATGGAATACAGCCAGTATTTTTATAAATGGGTTCAAGAATGTGAGGAGTTTTTAATAATTTCAAATTTCTCACGGTGAAAAGAATGTTTTATTTGACCTACTTTCCCACAAAAAGACAAAAAACCCTTTTAACATAATCAACAAAAAAATGAAAAATAATAGCTCAGGTTCTGGGAGCTCCCGGAGAAAGTTCCTTAAAGGCAGTGCATTAGCTGCCGCCGGATTTTACATTGTACCAAGAAATGTTTTAGGCGGACCAGGATTTATAGCACCAAGTGACAAGCTTCGAGTTGCCAGTATAGGTGTTGGCGGTATGGGTGGTGGTGACGTGCGAGGAATTACCAGAACTGAAAAGGCAGATTTTATCGCCCTCTGTGATGTGGATGATAGCAGAGCAAAAGGAAGTAGAGAATTGCATCCTAAAGCAAAATACTATAAGGACTTCCGAGAGATGCTGGACAAAGAAGGAAACAATATTGATGCAGTCACTGTGTCAACTCCTGACCATACACATGCTGTAGCCGCTATGGCAGCTATGAAAATGGGAAAACATGTCTATGTTCAAAAACCTCTTGCTCACGATATCTACGAGGCTAGAATGCTCACACAAGCTGCCGAAAAATATAAAGTAGTAACTCAAATGGGTAATCAGGGTTCCTCTGGAGATGGGGTTCGTAAAATGGTAGAATGGTATGATGCAGGATTGATTGGCGAAGCTACTAAGGTATATACTTGGACTAATAGACCTGTTTGGCCTCAAGGTATCCAATGGCCAAAAGAGCCTGTCACACCTCCAACCGATTTGGATTGGGACCTATGGCTTGGTACAGCCCCCTACAAAGATTATGTAGGTAATCTAGTGCCATTCAACTGGAGAGGTTGGTGGGATTATGGTACTGGAGCACTTGGTGACATGGCCTGCCATATCATGGAGCCTCCATTCCGAGTATTAGATCTCGGTTATCCGGTATCTGCCGAATGTTCCGTTGGGTCAGTTTATGTAGGTGAATTTCAAAGAGGATATTTCCCTGAAAGCTGTCCTCCTTCTTCGCACATCACATTGCGGTTCGATAGACCTGGAAAGGAAGACCTTGAATTCCACTGGATGGACGGCGGAATTCAACCGAATAGACCTGAGGAACTTGCTCCAAATGAGCAAATGGGTGATGGTGGAAATGGTGTAATCATAGAGGGCACAAAAGGAAAAATGATGTGCTCGACCTATGGTATTAACCCTCAGCTTCTTCCTACCTCAAAAACAAAGGATATCAATGTACCAGAAACCCTTTACCGAGTACCTGGAGGAGATAATGGGCATTATAATAACTGGGTTGAAGCTTGTATTGCGGGTTATGGCTCTAAGGAATTTAAAAACTTGAGCTCTCCTTTCTCTATCGCTGGCCCACTTACTGAATCAGTTTTGATGGGAAATCTTGCCATTAGAAGCTATGAGTATAGAACACCAAAACCGGATAACGCCAATGAATTTGACTACCCTGGAAGAGGAATCAAACTGGTTTGGGATGGTCCAAATATGAAGGTGACGAACTTTGAGCCTGCTAATCAATTTGTACGAAGGGATTATCGAGGAGACTTCTCCCTTTAAAAAGTAAAACGGCTTTGAAAGTTATTTCAAAGCCGTTTTACTTTTTATCTGAAATTAGTTAAATCAGATATAAAACTGTTACTGATCACTGAGGCTGAATTATTCTTATCGTTCTACTTCCAGCTCTACCCGTCTATTTTTAGACCTTCCGACTTCAGTTGAGTTAGAAGCAGTTGGCCTAGTGCCTCCCCATCCTGATATCCTTAAGCTTTCAAATGGCACTCCTTGCTCAATTAAGAAATCCCTTACACTGCTCGCTCTATCCAACGAAAGCGCCTTATTCAATCCTGGGTCTCCAGCGCTGTCTGTGTGCCCATGAATTCTAAGTTTCATAGCTGGATTTTCCAATAGGAATCCCGCTAGTTCAGTCAAAGTTGCTTTGGTATCCTCTCCTTCCAGTTCTGCTGTTCCTCGCTTGAAACTTACATTTTCAAGTAATATCATACTCCCAGACTCAGCTTTGGTCATGAGCACTACTGTTGGCTCATCTGTTTTAATTTGACTGATTAAAACAGTCTTTGGAAAATATCCTTCAGCATTGATCTTCACCTCTTTCAGCTGTGACCCTGTTAGTTCTGATAACATAAGAGAGTCAGAAGCATTCTTAGAAACTGTTGTTTCGCCTACTTTCCAACTAATAGAAAAAGGAACCAAGGTCTTATTTTTAGCATCTACTACAAACCAAGAAATAGGATTTTCTTCCTGCTCTATTTCCTGTTCTGTAACCTTTACTTCTGGAAAGCCAACTGCTGAAGAAGGATAAATAGGCACAATAGAAACGGTCTTTGCTTTGGTTTGCTTTTCAATAGCTGCTACAGGATCGGGGTCTTTGGTAATAATTGCATCGGGAATTTCGAGAGGAACAAGTGTCTCGAAAGTCAACAAATCAGCGAAGCCATCACTATTCTGAGTACTAGTCCAGACCACTTCTCCTTCGTTAATAAAGGTCACCGAGACTTCAGATCCTGGCGAACTCACTTGCTGCCAAATCATAGGTTTACTCCATTTATTCCAGCCATCACCTAGGCGTTTTGCTATAAAAATATCCTTTCCACTTGCACCTTCATGCATGTTAGAAGAGAAGTATAATTCTCCTGATTTGTTATTGTAATAAGGACTCATCTCCTGCCCAATAGTATTGACACCTGATCCTATATTAACAGGTTTTGACCACTCTACAGGTCCTAGTTTCTCACTAACGTAGATATCTTCATTTCCCATAGAATCCTTTCCTTTCGCAGATAAAAAAATCACTTTTCCTGCGGATCCTACTCGTCCAGATACTTGCCCTGCGAGTTCTTCTAAACCTGGCATAGACACTTGACGAAGAAAATTCCAGTCCTTACCAAATTTGGAATATTGATAAACTCCGAATCTCTCTCCTCCAGTGTGATACACCAAAAGTGTAAGTAGATCCTCTAGCCCAAGTGAAAAATCATAGCCATCTGTGCTCAAATCAGCACGATGGACAGCCTCTTGCCACTCTCCAGCTTCAGATTTTTTGGTCATCCAAATATCTCCTGGGTCCGTGACTCCACCTATATTATCAGGGTGAAAAGCACGGGTGAAAAGCAAGGTATTATCTCCAATCCAAACAGGATTCATGTCATCCTGAGGGCTATTTGCACCAGAAAGAGAAACGACCTGCTGAGCTTGAAGATTAAATGAAAAGCAAAAAGCAAGTAGCATCGCGCCACTTGCTTTTTGAAATACGTTATTAAATTTTCTCATAATTTATTGATCCAGCACAATGGCAAATACCAGTGGTGCTACGATCGTTGCATCAGATTCGATAATGAATTTCGGAGTATCGATTCCTAATTTGCCCCACGTGATCTTTTCATTTGGAACAGCTCCAGAATATGAACCATAAGATGTGGTCGAATCAGAGATCTGGCAGAAATAACCCCAAAGCGGCACATTGTCTCTTTGCAAATCCTGGTGCAACATCGGCACCACACATATAGGGAAGTCTCCTGCAATTCCCCCGCCAATCTGGAAAAATCCGATGGTACTTTCGTCAGTTGCTGTATTTGTATACCACTCTGCTAGGTACATCATGTACTCAATTCCACTTCTGACCGTATGCACATTCTTCACATCTCCAGAGATCACATGTCCTGCAAACATGTTTCCCAAAGTGGAATCTTCCCATCCTGGTACTATGATTGGAATATTCTTTTTAGCTGCTTCTAGCAACCAACTGTCCTTCGGGTCAATTTGATAAGAATCTTCAAGCTTTCCTGAAAGTAAAATTTTATAGAAAAATTCATGAGGAAAAAATGCCTCTCCAGCTTGATCAGCTTTCACCCACTCTTCCAAAATGACATTTTCAATTCTTCTCATGGCTTCCATCTCTGGAATGCAGGTATCCGTAACACGATTCATGTGTCTTTCCACCAAATCCTGCTCTTGCGCTGGAGTTAGCTCACGGTAATTTGGAATTCGCTCATAATAGTCGTGAGCAACCAAATTGAATACATCTTCTTCCAAGTTTGCGCCAGTACAGGTAATAATTTGGATTTTATCTTGACGGATCATCTCTGCAAGGGAAATACCAAGCTCAGCTGTGGACATAGCACCCGCTAAAGTTACCATCATCTTACCACCATTATCCAAATGGCTTTTGTATCCTTCTGCTGCATCGATCAATGCAGCTGCGTTGAAGTGTCTATAATTGTGCTTTAAAAATTCAGTGATTTTCATTCTATAAATTATCGTTGGAAGGTTAAAATTACCCAATTTTTCCCCACAAAAAAACCCAGCCAAGGCCGGGTTTCAATATTTGGAAAATGTATCTCAGTTTATTTCACTGTATCTGCAGGAGCTGCAGTATAATCTTTATTCAAACCTTCAATAACCGACTCAGTGATATCCAAAGCATCATTACCATACCATACAGCACCACCTCTAGTGTAGCTCAAAACCATTGTTAGCTCATTCGTTTCAGCATAGGTCTTAATATAAGATTGAACTCTATCGTAAACTTCGCTGTAAAGTGCTGCTTCGTCGGCTGATAATTCTTGCATCAAATTATCACGGTAAGTCATCAAATTTTGCTCTTTCTTTGCCAATTCTTCCTGCTTAGCTCTAGCTTGATTCGGAGTCATGTTACCGCCAGTCTGTTGGAAAGTTTGCACTTCCTGCTGAAACCCAGAAGCTCTTCCCTGAAGATCCCCTTCGAATTTCTTTCCTTTCTCAGTAAGCTCTGCAGACTTAGTTTTGAAGTAATCATATTTGTTGATTACACTATCTGTGTAAACAAAAGCAATAGTTAAATCACCTTGTGTTACTTCAGATGAAGTGCTGCTTTCAGAAGAGTCAGCAGTTCCTGCAGTTTCGCAGCTGTATAAAAGCACTGTAGCAAGGCTCAATGCACCGATTAGATTTAGTCCTCTTTTCACTTTGTTGATGTTATTGATTACAAGGGCGCAAATATAAAGAAAGTATTGATTTTACAAGAATCATGAGGTGATCAATGGATAAAATAAAGATTTGCTGACTAAAAATAGATATCCTGTGCCAGTCTGTAAACTTGGGTGTGGGCATCTACGATTTGGGATATTTTCGAAGAATATCCTCCCCCCATACAGCACATAATGGGCGATCGGAGTGATTTGGCCAGATTTAGGACTAAAGCGTCGCGTCGTTTCACACCATCTACAGTCAGAGCCAGTCTTCCTAATTTATCTGTCTCCAAAACATCCACTCCAGATTGATAAATTATAAAGTCAGGAGAAAAATCTTTTAAAATACAATTAAGCTGAACTTCAAGAGTCCTAAGGTATTCTTCATCTTTTGTTCCATCCGGTATAGCACAATCCAAATCAGAAACTTCCTTTCGCATCGGATAATTCTTTTCTCCATGCATACTGAATGTAAATACGTTTGGATTTTCCGCGAACAAACTAGCCGTTCCATTTCCTTGATGAACATCCAAATCAATCACTAGAACTTTTTTAAACAACTGATTATCAATCAAATAATTAGCAGTGACACCAATATCATTTAACAAGCAAAAACCTTCTCCTTTGTCAGCATAGGCATGGTGGGTACCGCCGGCTATATTCATGGCTATTCCATATTGCATAGCATACTCTGCTGCTTGGACAGAACCTTTTAATATTGTTATTTCCCGTAGCACAAGCTCCTTGGATAATGGAAATCCAGTAGCCCTCACTTCAGATTTTGTCAAACCTAAGTATTGAAGTTTGTTCCAATATTCCTCAGTATGTGTATTCAAAATCCATTTTTCATCGATTGGTTTTGGTTCGAAAAAGTTATCCTCCTGTACGATCCCTTCATGTAGTAACTGACCAGGAAGCAACTCATATTTTTCCATTGGAAATCTATGCCCCTCCGGCAGCGGGTGTTTGTAAATTGATGAATAAGCAATTTTTAGCATAAAAAAACGCTTGGGAATCACAAGCGTTAGTTAGGTGAATTTCTGTTGACCTGAGTTAATCCTCAATATCCTCTTCCTCAGATTGGAATGCATACATCGTGTCATCCAATTCCAAGGTATCGTCATTAAACTCCTTAATAAAATTTGAAATCACCTTCTCATTGATATGCTCAATATTCAAAGCTCCATCAAGCCCTATCCCATAATCATGATGGGTATCTATATCTACAAATTCCTGAACTTTCACACTCTCATCCTCCTCTATTTCCATTATTATCTCTGTGATAAACCAGCCGATCTCCTCTTCTTCGCTCGTTAATGGTTTCAAATTTCCATTTTCATCTTCTTCATAGGATATTCCTTTGAAATTCGGGAATTTTTGAGCGGCTTTATGCTCTGCTAATTCATACACTTCGCTTGCGTGGTGCAGTCTTAACGTGTACAATGCTGCATCATAAATCACTTCTTTACCTTGATACATTCCTATGAAATAGAAATTGACAAATTCATCAGAATTTTCTTCGTCGGGAATAATTTTGAACTTTTTATCGAGCTTCCCCAGCTCTTCCTTCAACTCTGCTATTCGAGTAGGATCAAAACCTGGATTTGATATTGACATGGGGCAATTATTTAAAGAATATTAAAATGTTAAGTGATTAGAAATTCAATAGTAATAAAGGAAATAGTAATATAATACCAAAATCTAATCGAATTTTACCAATTGAACAAAGCCTTAACCCAAATTGAGTTATTAAGCCGTTGCAAATTTGAATATGAGTAAGTTTTATTTTTGAATCTTAGGAGTTAGAATTATAATTACCAAATTCTACCTTTTCCAATTGTGATCACTCACCTAACAAAAGATGAGCTAAAAGAGTTAGGCTGATATCAAATAATTTTTATTTGATCAAAAACTTTACCTAAACATAAATATTAATCATTGGTAATCAAATATTTATAATACTTTGGTTTAATCTGCAGCATTCAAATTATTTCCAAAGAGAGCATTGATAATACTTAGTACGATGGCAAATAAAATTGCCCACCAAAAACTATCAACTTGAAATCCCGGAATAATTCGATCAGCAAGCATGATCATCAAAGCATTGATTACCAGTAAAAACAAGCCTAAAGTCACTATCGTAATAGGAAAAGTCAAAACAACCAATAGTGGTTTAAGGGTAACATTGATTAAAATAATGACAGCAGCTAATATAAATCCGGTAATAAACGTGTCAATGTAAATACCCGACAAAAAGAATTCTGCGATTAGGACAGAAATGCCTCCCAAAAGAATTTTAACTAAAAAATTCAAAGGTTTATTTTTGTTTTCCATAGGACTAAAAATACAGATTTACCTCAATAATCCTTAAAACCTGATAAATATCATCTACCTAATTGGAATGGAATAGGATCAGAATTCGTTCTCTGAATCACGAAACATTATATTTGCAGCTCTAACATAAAAACTAGACCGAGTGATAATCATCATTTTCTTTCTTCTGCATTGGTATTTCTCTTTGTTTTGCCAAAGCTTCTTCTTGCACCGTTACGCCGCCCATCAAATGTTCTCTATGAATAAGTATTGGGAGAAATTCTTTTACTTCTTTACTTGGATGTGGCAAGGCAGTTCTTATCTATCACCAAGAGCCTATGCGATTCTTCATAGAATGCATCATGCCTACAGTGATACTCCGAAAGATCCGCATAGCCCACATCACACAGAGAACTTGTTCACGATGATGTGGAAGACTAAAAATATTTATAACGAATATTTTTCTTTCCGTTTAAAGCCTGAAGAGCGGTTTTCAAAGGATATTCCTGATTGGAACAAGTTTGATAAATTTGCTGATACGATGCTGGTAAGAGTCGGCTGGGGCTTATTATATGTGACAATTTATGTTCTTTGCATCTCAGTTTTCGATTTGCCTGGCACGCATTGGTGGATGTATTTCCTTCTTCCTATCCATTTTTTAATGGGTCCAGTGCATGGAGCTATAGTCAATTGGAGTGGTCATAAATACGGCTATTCAAATTTTGACAATAATGATCATTCAAAAAACAGTTTGCTACTCGACGTGTTGATGCTTGGGGAATTATTCCAAAACAACCATCACAAACTTCCAAACCGTCCAAATTTTGCTGTGAAATGGTACGAGTTTGATCCAACCTATCCTATCGTCAAATTACTTCACCTAACTAGGATAATAAAATTAAGAACTGTATAAGTTAAAATGACCTCAATTGAGGTCATTTTTTGTTGAAATCTGTAGTTCAAAATGCAAACCAATTTTCTAGTTTGTTAAAAAATATTAAAAGTAAAGGTGGTTTTTTTTGCAATTGTGAAACTAAACGAATAATTTTCTTTTAATTAAAACTTAACGCCTTATTTATGAAACCATTAACAAGAGCCGAAGAGGAGATCATGCAGATCCTCTGGCAAATCGAACGAGGGTTCGTCAAAGACATCCTTACACCCATGACCGAGCCCAAGCCTGCATACAACACTGTTTCTACCATTGTTAGGATATTAGAACGCAAAGGGTTTGTAAGTCACAAATCCTACGGTAAGAGTCATGAATACTTTCCAATAGTATCAAAAGACGAATATCGTTCTTTCATCATCAAAAAAATGTTGGATGGTTATTTCGAAAATTCTTTCGGAAAGCTTACTGATTTCTTCAAGAATGACGAAACATTGAACACAAAGTCATATCAATAAGCACTATTGATAAAAAGCAAATGAAAAAACCTGGTATTGCTACCAGGTTTTTTTTGTCGCTAAAGAATTCAATTTACTTCTTTAAGCAATTCTTCAATTGCTTTTTCAAGCTGTTGATCTATGCCTTGGTCGATTTTTCCTGGCATATTTTTTACTACAAATTCCGGCCTAGTTTCATTATTCTCCAGCCATTCTCCGGCTTTATTTTTAGCAGAAATTGGCACTACTCCCCATCGAGATCCATCTGGCAATCCTTCCCAGCCTGCAAATGAACAGGTACCAGGCGTAGGCATTCCTACCGTCTTACCTATATTCAAGTCAGTATATCCACAAGCAAAACAATGCCCGTCCGAATAATTGGCTTCATTGAACAACGCAATTGTTGGCTTAGTCCAGCGAGCAGTAGGCTCATATCCTACCGACCTAGCTTCGGTAGCATAGGTTAAAAACTTTTCCCCAGTAAAGAACATAGCTAAATCAGCTACCAAATCTCCACCACCATTAAATCTAGTATCTACGACTACAGCTTCGCGATCGTGGTATTTACCCATCATCTCTTCATATACATTTCGGTAAGGGCCATCACTCATCCCCGGAATATGCACATAGCCAAGTTTACCGCCTGACAAGCTATCCACCTCAGCTTGATTCATTTTCACCCAGCGCTTATAGAGCAATTGATTTTCTGCCCTTAGAGAAATAGGCTTGATAGTTAGTTGTTTTCTTTTATTGGTTTCAGGATTGAAAAGTTCAATCAGCGTAAACGTGTCAGATTTTCTATTGAGAAACTTAGCAAGGTCATTTTCAGCCGTTAAGGCAATTCCATCAATTTTCTCGATGATCATCCCTTTTTTGATATCCAAATCGGCTTTATCCAACGGACCTCCTGCAATCACTTCAGTAATTTTGATACCATCCCCTTCAAAACCATAATCCCAAAATATGCCTAGCGCTGCGGTAGCATCCGCCATTTCCACTGATCTGGAATACCTTGAACCTGCATGTGATACATTCAATTCTCCTATCATTTCGGAAATCATTTCAGCAAATTCGTAGCTATTGCCTATAGATGGTAGATATTTTTCATAGTTCACTTTGGATTCTTCCCAGTCAATGCCGTGCATGGTTGGGGTATAAAAAATCCCTTTAGTACGAAGCCAAACGTGCTCAAACATATAAGCCATTTCCGCTTTCTTGTCATAGGTCATTTCCCCAGAAATCTTGATTGACTCCCTTTTCATTCCTTCAGGATTGATCTTAGAAATACTGCCATTACTAAGTAAATACAAGTATTTCTGATCTTTATCCCAGGCCAAACTTGCAGAACTGGCATCCAAGGATATTTCCTGCTTGGTTTCTTTTGTCCTAAGGTTAGTGCTCCATAGATTCATACCTTTTTCGAATGCTGCCAAATAATAAAGTTTCTCACCGTCTTTAGACAAAACAGCATCTCCCAAAGAAGAGGAATGGATGGTAAGTCTAGCCTTTCTATCATCAAAACCATCCCAATCAAATCTCAAATCTTCAACTTTCTTAGCCTTATCTCCCTCCTTTTCATCTTTCGGTTTATCGGTCTTCTCATCCTTTTTATTGGCTTTTTCGATCTCTTTCATCAAATCAAAATCTTCCTTAGATAGTGTGAATTTTTCCCATGCCGTTTTATCAAAGAAGAGCGTGTAAACATCATTTTGACTTTGACCACTAGTTGCATAACTTTTCAGACCGTCACGGTTTGAAAACCAAAGCATCTGTTTACCATCATTCACCCATTTTGCTTCGCTATCTCCAAATCCGCTGTTGGTAAGATTTTTCATTTTCTCTTTGCCGGAAGCATCGAGCAGAACCACCTCAGAATTAACCATGGTAGGTCTATACGTAGCTAAAAGCCACTTGCTGTCTGGACTCCAAGTAAAATATTGATCACCATCTCTCATGTGAAATAGCTCATCGGGTGTCAGTAGAGTCACTGTCTCCTTAGTATCGAGATCAAAAACTTTAAGAGTTCTTCTATCTTCTACAAAAGCTAGTTTTTTACCATCGGGAGAAAGTTTTGGCAAATACGCCTCGCCTTCTATGCTTAATAGTGCCACCTCTTGTAATAAAGTAGAAGCAAAGAAAAATGGCTCTTCTGACCTCATTTTGGTACTTTTAAAAATCTGCCATTTACCGTTTCTTTCGCTGGCATAAACCAATGATTTCCCATCTGGAGCAAATTCCACGAATCTCTCTTGCTCAGGTGTATTTGTGATTCGCTTGGTCAAAGAACCATCCACAGAAGTTACAAAAACCTCTCCTCTGGCTACAAAAGCTATTTCTTTGCCGTCAGGGGAAATTGACATTTCCCGGACTCCACCATTTATAGCGATGTAATTATCGGAATTAGAAATCGCCTGTGTTTGGATGGAAACGGCAACTTTCTTTGGAGTTTCACCTTTGCGCAGCGTATAGAGCTCACCATCGTACCCAAAACTCATCAACCCATCATTTGAAATACTGAGAAAGCGAACAGGAAAAGTCTTAAGTGTTGTGAGTGCTTCAGTTTGAGCAGGATTGGAAGCATTCATTGAAAAAACATTGAAGCTCCCATTTGTCTCGCTCAGATAATAAATCTCTGATTCGTCAGGAGAAAAAACTGGGTTTCTGTCTTCTCCATAAAAAGTAGTGAGCATTTTATGGGTATTGGCTTTGGTATCATACATCCATACATCCCGAGCAATTCCAGATTGATGATGCTTCCTCCATTCATTTTCTCCTCCTTTTTTATCATGGTAAAGCATTTTGCCCCCATCCTTACTGACAGACACGTATTCGGCAGGAATTGTAAATACCTGATCGACTCTACCACCATTTTTTGGCACTGAATATAGCTCTGGCTGCGATCCTGTAGGGTATTGTCTGTGTTCTGCAATATCCATTCGCTGACTTCCAAAAATAACATATTGATCATCTGCCGAGAATTCAAAGGGTTGTTCATCATTGGAATGGTATGTAAGCCTTGTGGCTGGTCCACCTTCGGGGCTCATCGCAAATATGTCAAAGTTGCCATAGCGATCTGAAGCGAAAGCCAAGGTTTTTCCATCTCTACTCCACACAGCTTGATAATCGTGAGCCTCATGAAAAGTAACCTGTCGAGCAGACCCACCAGCACTAGGAACTACATATAAGTCTCCTTTGAACGTAAATACAATTTGGCTACCATCCGGAGAAATAGCTGGATATCGCATCCATTGGGGTGAATTCTGAGCCAAAATGGAGTGGCCAAATAAGCAACTCAAAAGAATTGCAAAAATCTTAAGTCTAGTAGTCATATGGTTGGGATTTGGCCATTAAAGTAATCAAAATCGTAAATTTTATTAGACGACATTTTTTGATCGGTACTTTTCCCCGCCTAAGCCATTAAAATACTTCAAAGGATTACAGGTTTACTTCATTCCTTAGGCTGACAGACCTATATTTGCACCTCGAAAAATCAACTCATTAGATGAATTCATTCATAGAAGAATTACGCTGGAGAGGCATGCTTCAGGACATGACTCCCGATATTGAAGAACACCTTATTGAAGGAATGACTTCTGCCTATCTAGGATTTGATCCGACGGCAGATTCTCTGCATATAGGTCATCTGGTCGGAGTTATGACTTTATTACACTTTCAACGTGCTGGACATAAACCATTTGCTTTGGTAGGTGGTGCAACTGGCATGATCGGTGATCCTTCTTTTAAGTCTGCAGAACGTAATCTTTTAGACAAAGCCACCCTGGATCACAATATCTCTTGTATTCAGGAACAATTAGCCAAATTTCTTGATTTCGCTGGTACTACTACAAACAAAGCCGAGCTGGTCAATAACTACGACTGGATGTCTAAGTTTAGCTTTTTGGACTTTATCAGAGATATCGGTAAGCACATCACGGTGAACTACATGATGTCCAAAGATTCTGTAAAAAGACGTCTAGAGGATGGAAACGGCCTTTCTTTTACCGAATTCACCTATCAGCTGATTCAGGGATATGATTTTTATCATTTGTGGAAAAATGAAAATTGCTCCATTCAGCTGGGTGGTTCTGACCAATGGGGAAATATCGTCACGGGAACAGAATTGATCAGAAGAATGGGTGGAGGATCAGCCTATGCGCTGACTGTTCCTTTGATCACCAAAGCTGACGGTACGAAGTTCGGTAAAACTGAAGGCGGTTCTGTTTGGCTGGATCCAGAGAAAACTTCTCCTTATGCATTCTACCAGTTTTGGCTCAATGTATCCGATGCAGATGCTTCAAAATACATCAGGATTTTTACGATTTTGGATCAGGAAACGATCGAAAAACTAGAAGCTGAACATGCAGAAGCTCCTCACCTTCGTGTATTGCAGAAGGAGATCGCTAAGCAAATCACAACTATGGTTCATGGCGAAATAGAATTAGAAATGGCTATTAAAGCTTCTGATATTCTTTTTGGTAAATCTTCTACAGAAGATCTAGCTGCTTTGAATGAGCGTACTTTCTTGCAAGTATTTGATGGAGTTCCACAAGTTCAGGTTAGTAAAGAGGAATATTCCGAATTAACTTCAATTTTAGACCTCTTTGGAGAAATTACTCAGGGAGTGGTGTTTGCTTCAAAAGGTGAGGCTCGAAAAATGATTCAGGGCGGCGGAGTAAGTATTAACAAAGAAAAATTGTCTGATCCGAATGCTTCTATAAACTTGACTCTTCTTCAAAATAAATACCTTTTGGTACAAAAAGGAAAGAAAAATTACTACATAGTTGAAGTGAAGTAAGTCAATGATACTCACCACAGAAAAGGCCTTAGGATTATCCTAAAGCCTTTTTTTATGAGATTTTTCTAAAATATAAAGATACAAAACCCAGTTTTTGACCCAAGTTTAATATCTTTGAATTCGATTTTTAGAAAATGAATATACCCCATGGCAGGAGAGAAAAATAAAGAAAAACTCATTTTAGATTCAGCAGTTTCGCTTTTCACTTCCAAAGGCTATTTGGCTACTCGAATGGAAGATGTAGCAAAGACCGCAGGAATCAGTAAAGGCCTCACCTACTTCTATTACAAGAATAAAGAGGATCTTTTCATGGCCCTGACCAAAAAAGCCTTCGACCAATTTAAAGATGAATTCCGGGATGTTTACCGATCCAAAGGCAAGTCTGGCTTGGAAATGCTAAGTGATCTTTTGGTGAAAATCGTTGTTTTTGCGAAAGCCAATCAAGTCTATTACGATGCCATATTGAATTTCTTGGATCTTTTGAAAAAGTACAATAATCCAGAAACGAGAAAATTGATAGACCCAAAAACACTGGAATCCACTCACTTTCAAAAGCTTTTGGAAATTCATCATGAGCCAGCAAAAATCGGAATCATGATGGTGAGCCAAGGAATAAAAGATGGAAGTATTCGAGCGGAACTTCAGCCAGAAATCACCTTCTACACCGTTTGGAGTATGATTATTGGCTATGAAAAAATGCTTGGTCCAATAGAATACGAAGGTAAAGACCTCAAAATTCACTCAGAAAATTGGGAGCCTGGTTTTTTGCGATTAATGCAGGAAATGCTGAAAGGAACTATTCAGGCAACTAAGAAAACTACCGTACAAACAAGTCTATTTTAATAAGTCTATTCAGCAGCAAGTAAAAACCAAAAGAGGCAATCGAATTCGATTGCCTCTTTTGGTTATAAAATAAATCTGGTAGCGCTTGCCTAATGCACATCGCCCATCAACTTTTTGATAAATGGAGACGCCAGCAAAATTATAAGACCAGCACCTACTGAGTACATGGCGATTAATAAAAACCCGTCGGTATAAACTTCCAAGGTGTCAAAACCCCCAATATTTTTATCCGTGCTTTCTATTGCCAACTGCTTTCCAATAAATCCAACTACCTGAAAAGCAAAAGCGGAGGACAAAAACCAAACCCCCATCATAAATGCTACAATACGTTTTGGGGATAAATCTGTGATCTTAGAAAGTCCAACTGGAGACATAAATAACTCGCCTATCGAGATCAAAAAGTACATGAGAAGTAAGTAGGCAAAGGGCACTAATCCAGCTTCATTAGCGCTAGTCTTACTGATGTGTAGGATGTAGAAGCTGAGTCCTGCAAATAAAAGCCCCATTCCAAATTTGAATGGAGTTCGTGGATTCAAGTTCTTTTTGGCCAGAGAAGTCCACAAAAGTGAAATAGGAATGGCTAGAATGATAATCCACATCGAGTTTAATGAATTTGTTTGCGAAGCAGTCATAATACCTCCCAAATCAATATTTCTAGCGGCAAAAAGGGTGATTACGCTACCTGAAAGTTCATGAAAGCCCCAGAAAATGGTCATGAAAACTGTAATAAGAACTGCTACAATTAATTTACCTCTTTCTTCTTTAGTGGATTGGAAAATGATATAAGCCAAATAACCCAAAATACTCACACCAATTATCTTGAAGATAATATTCACAATATTCTGGTCTCCAAAGAAATCTCCATCGCTACCAAGTGGCTTGTATGCGGACAGCAAATACGCTACTACCGGTACAGCCAAAAACGATAGTAACGGGATCAAGTATCTATTTTTGATACCGGCCACTTTACGCTCAATCTCCCCTGTTGCCGGAGGCATCCCTTTGTCACCAAAAACGCCATTGCGAATCCCACTCCAAAAGAAAATAAGGCCTGATAGCATACCAAATCCTGCCAAAGCAAAACCATAATGCCAACCATAGGTCACCGCTAGCCAACCACATAACAGAGGTGCAATCCAACCTCCAATATTAATCCCCATATAAAAAATAGTGAATCCAGAATCTTTTCGGGCATCACCATCGGGATAGAGAGTGCCTACAAAAGTCGATATGTTTGGTTTGAAGAATCCGTTTCCTACTATTATAAGAGACAGGGCAAGAAAAAAGGCAACGTTATTTTCAATTGCCAAAACAAAATGCCCAAGTGACATCAATATTCCACCCAGAAAAATGGAATTACGCATTCCCAGTATTTTATCAGAAATCCTTCCTCCGATTACAGTAGAGGCATAAACTAAAGATCCATAAGATGCATAAACTGCTGCTGTAGCATAATCCCGATCGCTTAATGCCTCAAATATGACATCAACCATATAGAGGGTCAGCAATGCCCGCATGCCGTAGAAACTGAATCGTTCCCACATTTCTGCAAAAAATAAGTAAAATAAACCTCTAGGGTGGCCAAAAATTGTTGGCTCGGTCAATTCGGAATTAAGGTCTTTTTCCAAGGATAGTTTTATTTGGGTGAAATAAATTTTACAATGATAAACCTTTTTCAGCCTTGTTTCCAAAGTTAAAGCTGCTGAATTATAGGCTTACGTTTAAAAATTACACTATTGGAAAAAAGCAATAATAGGACATGAGCATCGTCCTGAATATCAAACAGAATAAACATCTGTTTTTTGTACGCAACCGATTGTATTGAAAAATAAAGCACTTTTTGTTGGTTTATATAGCATGGATTTGAGTAGTTTTGTACAGACAATTTTCAGATTGTAAACCCAAATATTTATGCAGGAACTAGATCTGGCAAACCAGACTTCACCCCTGGCTTTTCTTCAATCTACCACAGAAAGAAAAGTTCATTCAAATCTTCCACCAGCAGAACTGGTGGAATTTGCTTTAGTGCGAAAAGAAGGAAACCTCACATCAACCGGTGCTTTGATGGCTGATACAGGCAAATTCACCGGTAGATCACCAAAAGACCGCTACATAGTACTTGACGACAAAACCAAAGACACTATCTGGTGGGGTGACATTAATATCCCTTTTGATTCCGTGAAATTCAATTTGCTTTTGGGAAAAATGAAAGCATTTCTGGCCGACAAGGAGCTTTTCGTAAGAGATGCCTACGCAGGAGCAGATGAAAATCATAGGCTCAAATTGAAGGTGGTAAATACAAAAGCATGGCATAACCTCTTTTGTTACAACATGTTTTTGAGACCCTCTGAATCCGAATTGAAGGACTTCGAGCATGACTTTACAATCATCTGTGCACCGGAATTTGAAGCTGATCCTGAAACTGACGGGACTAAAAATCCAAATTTCGCCATTATCAACCTCACCGAACGAATTATTTTGATTGGGGGAACAGGCTATGCAGGAGAAATGAAAAAAGGAATTTTCTCTGTCCTCAATTTTATCCTGCCACACGATAAGAATATCCTTTCCATGCATTGCTCCGCAAATGTTGGCTCAAAAGGTGATACAGCTATCTTTTTTGGGCTTTCTGGAACTGGTAAAACCACTCTTTCTGCGGACCCAAATAGAAACTTAATTGGAGATGATGAGCATGGCTGGACAGAAAACGGGGTATTTAATTTTGAAGGAGGTTGCTATGCAAAAGTCATAGACCTGACCAGAGAGAAAGAGCCTGAAATTTGGGATGCAATCAGGTTTGGTTCTATTGTGGAAAACACCCGATTCAAAGCAAACTCCAGAGAGGTTGATTTTGCGAACAAATCTGTAACTGAAAATACCAGAACGGCTTATCCGATTAATTATATCCCAAATGCTTTGGAACCATCCAAAGCTGGAGTTCCAAAAAATATATTTTTCCTAACGGCAGATGCATTTGGAGTAATCCCTCCTATTTCTAAGCTAAACAAAAGCCAGGCGATGTACCATTTCATTTCAGGCTACACAGCAAAAGTAGCAGGTACAGAAATGGGGGTTACAGAACCCAAACTGACATTTTCAGCCTGTTTCGGAGCCGCATTCCTACCGCTCCATCCGACTGAGTATGCAACTTTATTTGGTGAGAAAATGGAGAAATACGAAACAAATGTTTGGCTGATCAACACAGGATGGACTGGTGGTACATACGGAGTAGGCTCCAGAATGAAATTAGCCTATACCCGTGCAATGATCACCGCTGCATTAGAAGGAAAACTAGAGCAAGTTGCTTATCGAAAACATCAAGTTTTTGGGTTTGAAATTCCTCAAGAATGTCCAAATGTGCCTGCTGAGATACTTAATCCAAGAAACACCTGGTCAGATAAGGAAGGCTACGATAAGCAAGCGGAAATTTTGGCTGAGGCATTCAGGGCCAACTTTGAGAAATTCAAGAATTATGCATCAGCTGATATTTTAGAAGGAGCACCTCTCCTGTAAAAGTTATAAATCCGGATACCTTTGGAGTCTGCATTCAAAATGCAGACTCCTTTTTTTTATAGGGCATTTAACGTATTGATAGGCTGTTTATAGGACCATACTTTTGGATATAATAATCTCTAACTATTCAAAAATTATGAAAAAAATTATTTTATCAGCTATTGCATTTCTTTTTGCAATCACACTTATCAATGAAGTTCAAGCCCAACAATTTCAGCAAGGACAAGTAGATCTAAATGTTGGGGTAGGTTTAGTTCCTACTTTTGGAGCAGGTGATGTGGGGATTCCTCTCAGTGTTTCTCTTGATTACGGTTTTAATGACCAAATTTCTCTAGGAGGCTACCTTGGCTATGCAGGTTCTAATGACAACATTCCATTCTTAGGTAAAATTTCTTATACCTATTTGATTTTTGGAGCAAGAGGAGCATACCATTTTGATTTAACAGAAAAGCTCGATACGTATGCCGGCTTACTTCTAGGCTATAATATAGCTTCTGTAAGTTTAGAGAATTCTACACCAGGTATGCCAGAGCCTGATGCTGCAGGTGGATTTACTTATAGCTTATTTGCTGGAGCGCGTTACCATTTTACTGAAAAAATCGGGGCATTCGGCGAAATTGGCTATGGTATTTCAGTATTGAACCTAGGTGTAACAGTGAAATTGAAATAGGCAAGTTTCAGGGAAAAGAAGTAATAAGTTTTTAAAAGCTTTTTTCTGTACAATAAATTCAAAGTAAGAGCTATTTTTACCTCAATAAAAATTTCTATCGAAAACCTGAAATGATGAAGACAGCAGAATTTATTACAGAGAAAGGAACAATGAAAGTGGAGTTTTATGAAAAGGACGCACCTATCGCAGTTCAAAATTTCATTGACCTTGCTAATAAAGGATTTTACGATGGTTTAACTTTCCACAGAGTTATTCCAAATTTTGTGATACAAGGTGGCTGTCCAAAAGGAAATGGAACTGGTGGACCGGGTTACCACATCAAATGTGAATTAGACGGTGAGAATCAGTACCATGATCGTGGAGTCCTATCTATGGCGCATGCAGGTAGAAATACCGGTGGATCTCAGTTTTTCATTTGTCATAGCCGTGATAACACTGCTCATTTAGACAGAAACCATACTTGCTTTGGTAAAGTAGTAGAAGGTCTGGATATCATCGACGAGATCAAAGCAGGTGATAAGATTGAAAAGATAGTGGTATCAGAGTCCTAATTCAAAAAGACTATACGTAATAATGCCCTCATTAGCATCTGGCTTTTGAGGGCATTTTTCTTGGATGTTTTTATAAAAATCAAAGGTTGGAATGGTTATTGAACAAGGGTCATTTCTTTTTGGAATAACATATGAATACTCGTCTAACTCTCCTTGTTCTCTTTACATTCTTCTTCGTTTCTTTGGCTCAAGCCCAGCGATATGGAACTGCTGTAGGACTTAGATTTGGGAATAGTAATCAATACCGAACAGTAGGACTCACTGCTCAACAGCGTATCACTAAGCGGCTTTCTATCGAAGGAATCGTGCAGTCTGATTTTAAACTAAATACTACACTTTCTGTACTGTTGGAAAAACATCACCCAATTATCTCAAAACGATTTAATTACTATTACGGAGCTGGAGCTTCTTTTGGCGTTGAGGAAAGCTTTGTCAAAGACGAAGAAAACAAGCAAATAACACATACCTACGGAAATACAACAGCGGGAATAGATCTTATCGGAGGTTTGGAGCTGACTGTTCTAAATACGGTAATTTCTCTTGATTACAAGCCCAATATTAACCTGGTGGGACGTGAGGAATTCTATAGAGGTCAAGTTGGGATATCTGCTCGAATGGTTCTGGTAAAAAGTAAAGAGCAAAAGAAAAAGCAGAGACAAAAACAACGCGCTAAAAACAAATCTCAAAAAGTGCCTTTAAACGAAAAAATATATGATTTTTTCAATAAAAAGAACTAAGAATTTTTTGACTTCAAGTATGCTTTTTCATGTAAATCATCTCGCTTGACGACAGATCGATACCACTTCATACGAAGAAGTTGCTTCTCCTCTTCAGTCAAATAAAAATCAGGATGATCGTAGTTTTTTACTTTTTTCACCAATTCGTATAGAGAAATTGAAGCTGCTACAGAAATATTAAAGCTCTCAGTGAAGCCTAGCATGGGAATATGAACAAGTCCATCCACATTTTCATGTACTTCTTGACTGATTCCATCGTGTTCGTTTCCGAATACCAGAGCAATCTTCTCAGAAGGTTCCAAGTCATAAATGGAAATAGAACCTGGTAGCGGACTAGTCCCATAGATTTTATACCCCTTTTCTCTAAGCACTGAAAAGCAATCTTGAACTGCAGATCCTTCTTTATTGTAATATTTATGTAAATCAATCCATTGAGAGGCTCCTCTGGTCACAAAAGGATTTACCTTATAAGCATTCATTTTTTCGATGACATGCACATCCTGAAGTCCGAAACAATCACAGGTCCGCAGAACTGCACTGGCATTATGAGGCTTGAATATATCCTCCAGCACTACAGTGAAAAACTTCGTTCTTTGAGCAAGGACTTTTTCCATCACTGACTTCTTGTTATCGGTGATGTATTGGCTCAAATAATCCAGCCAATCCTGATCTATTATTTTCAATTGATTCTTTGTGTCCATCTAAAAAAGAGGGGACTAAAATAACCCCAATTGTTCTTCATCATCTTTCTTAACGGATAAATCAATAGTAGATCCTACTTCCAAATCATCATCAGCGTCGGAATCATCTTCATCTTGTTCAGATTCAGTATCATCTGATTTGTCTGATTTTTTGGATTCAATCAAGCTGAGACTTTTGATTTCATAGGTACTCAACTTATTACCCAGGGCTTTCCAACCTTTGACATCGATCAGCATATCCAAATCATATTCCATCTCCTCCTCTTCTTTTCCTTTGATTAAAGTAACACGAGCCTGAGGCTGCTTTTCAGAGGAAATAAGTTTCAGATAAGAATTTTTGTGATCAGAAATGAAATTGAAATTCTTATTCAACGTCGTAGTTTCGATCTGGAAACGCTTTATATAATAACTTTTACTAGCACCATCAAAATATATGGCTGACAGTACCTTATCTGAATTAAACTTTTCAATTAATACAACATTTGGTGCATCATACCTATTGGTAGTTTCAAAACTCGTCAATTCGTAATCACCGCTTTTGTAACACACCAAAATTCGATCATCACCGAGGAAATTCCCAATTAATTTACCTCGCTCGTCGGTGTTTAATCTACCGACAATAGGGTCGTAATAAATATTCAACCCACCCAAAGTCGATACACCCTCCATTTTCAATTGGATCTTTCGAATGGGGTGTCTAGTGAGAATATTTCCGCCAGCTCCTCTTCCTTTAATGTCTATGGAAGCAAAGTCAAAATCAAAAACCTTCACTCGAGCTTTTGCTCCCTGAGTCAAGTACACGGTAATAATTTCTGCCTCACCATTAGCATTGGCGGTTAGGTAGAGGGTTTTACTCCCTTTACTCCCTTTGGTAAGCATATACTCCTTATCTCGCGTGACAGCTAAGACTTGGAAGCGTTTCACCATCGCACGACCTGTTCCTCCATCCAAATAGATGAAGTTATACACCATGCGTTCGTCTCCTTTGCGAAATACAGCCACATGCAAAATATCCTTGCCCATGAAATTCTTTTCCTGGATCTTGGAAACCATGCAAACACCATCTTTGCGAATCACGATGATATCATCCAAATCAGAACAATCGCAGACGAACTCATCTTTTTTCAAAGCATATCCTACAAAGCCATCTGCGCGATTCACATAAAGCTTTGCATTGTTTGCAGCTACCACATTAGCCTGAATGGCATCAAATGTTCTGATTTCAGTCTTTCGCTCTCTGCCTTTACCATATTTGGTAAGGAGATTTTCATAGTACTGAATCGCATAATCTGTCAAATGCCTTAAGTGATGGTTTACTTCTTTCAATTCATCCTGAAGACGTTTCATCAGCTCGTCAGCTTTGAAGGTATCAAACTTGGAAATACGCTTGATCTTAATCTCTGTCAAACGAACCAAATCGTCTGTCGTAATCTCTCTATAAAAATCAGGTTTATAAGGCTCCAAACCATCGTCTATAGCTTTCAACACATCATCCCAAGTCTCACATTCCTCTATATCCCTGTAGATTCTGTTTTCTATGAATATTTTTTCAAGTGAGGAGAAAAGGAGCTTCTCCATCAATTCACCTTTACGGATTTCCAACTCCCGCTTGAGAAGTGCTTTGGTCTGCTTGGTGTTATATTCTAGAATTTCATTTACTGTGAGAAAAACCGGAGTATCCTTAATAATCACACAGGCATTTGGCGAAATTGATACTTCACAATCTGTGAAAGCATACAGCGCATCAATTGTAACATCCGGCGAAACACCAGGTGCCAATTGAATGGCTATCTCAACGTCCTTGGCCGTATTATCTACGACTTTCTTGATCTTAATCTTACCTTTATCATTTGCTTTCAGAATAGAATCTATCAAAGTATCCGTAGTCACACCAAACGGTATATCCTTAATTAATAGCGTTTTACTATCCTCTTCTTCAATTCTTGCTCTAACCTTCACCTTACCACCTCTCAGACCTTCATTATATTCAGAAAAATCCGCAAATCCACCTGTGATAAAATCCGGAAGCACATTGGTTTTATTCCCTCTGAGGATTTCAATAGATGCCAAAATCAACTCACAAAAATTGTGAGGAAGTATCTTTGTAGAAAGCCCTACTGCGATACCTTCCACACCTTGTGCTAATAAAAGTGGGAATTTGACTGGAAGAGTAACTGGTTCCCGTTTTCTACCATCGTATGAAAGTTGCCATTCAGTAGTCTGTGAATTAAACAATACTTCCAGTGCAAACTTGGAAAGTCTAGCCTCAATATACCTAGCAGCTGCAGCACGATCGCCTGTACGCACGTCCCCCCAGTTTCCTTGAGTTTCTATGAGAAGCTCTTTTTGACCAATATTTACAATTGCATCACCAATGGAAGCATCCCCGTGCGGGTGAAATTGCATGGATTGACCGATGATATTCGCGACTTTATTAAATCGACCATCATCCATCTCCTTCATGGCGTGCATAATTCTACGCTGAACAGGTTTCAATCCATCTTCGATTGCCGGAACAGCCCGTTCTAGAATTACATAGGAAGCATAATCCAAAAACCATTCCTTATACATTCCCGTCACCGGGACTGATGTGTGCAGGGAGTCGTCTCCGTTCGTAGGTAAATTGTTTTCGTCACTCATATTGTTGTACAGTATTTTTTAAGCTGATGGGTATAGAACCATTCAACTCAAAATCTAAGTCATTAATTGTAAATCCACTATTAGCTGATTGTCAGTTAGGCTGCTTCATTGTCCTCTTCAGGCTCTTCCTCTTTTTTAGGATCTTCCAGAGCCAAATCCTTCTCTATCTTCAAGTTTTTGATGATAAAGTTCTGGCGGTTTGGTGTGTTTTTGCCCATGTAGAAAGTAAGCAAGTCAGCAATCTTAGTTTCTTTATTGAGAATGATCGGCTCCAAGCGAATGTCTTCTCCGATAAACCCACCAAATTCCTCCGGAGAAATCTCCCCTAACCCTTTAAATCTGGTAATCTCTGGCTTATTTCCAAGTTTATGAATAGCTCGCTGTCTTTCTTCGTCGGTGTAGCAGTAAATGGTTTCCTTCTTATTTCTAACCCGGAAAAGAGGTGTTTCCAAAATGAATAAATGGCCGTTTTTCACCAAGTCAGGGAAAAACTGCAAGAAGTAAGTCATGATTAGCAAGCGAATGTGCATGCCATCCACATCCGCATCAGTAGCGATTACAATCTTTCTATAGCGAAGGTTTTCGATTCCGTCTTCAATATTCAAAGCATGCTGGAGCAAGTTGAATTCCTCATTTTCATACACTACTTTTTTGGTCATACCGAAGCAATTCAACGGTTTCCCTCTAAGAGAAAAAACAGCCTGAGTCTGCACATCACGGGATTTGGTAATAGACCCGGAGGCAGAATCCCCCTCTGTGAGGAAAAGCATAGTATTCGCTTTCACGTCTTCATTTGCCTTTGGATCATCGTAATGAACTCGGCAATCTCTGAGCTTTTTATTATGAAGATTGGCTTTTTTGGCTCGCTCATTCGCCAATTTCTTAATGCCGGAAATCTCCTTTCGTTCTCGTTCAGATTGAAGGATTCTCTTCAAGAGTGCATCTGCAACTGCCGGATTTTTATGAAGGTAATTATCTAGCTCTGTTTTTAAGAAATCGTTAATAAACGTGCGGACAGTGGGCCCATCTGGTCCAACAGATTGAGAACCAAGTTTAGTCTTAGTTTGAGATTCGAAAACTGGTTCTTGAACACGAATGGAAATAGCAGCAACGACACTTTGACGAATATCAGAGGCATCATAATCCTTCTTAAAGAATTCTCTCACCGTCTTAACAACAGCCTCACGGAAAGCTGCCAAGTGCGTTCCACCTTGCGTGGTGTATTGCCCATTAACGAAGGAATAATACTCTTCTCCATACTGATTGGAGTGAGTTAGTGCCATTTCTATATCATTCCCTTTCAGGTGAATGATCGGGTAGCGCTGGCTTTCTTCATCTATTTTATTGGAAAGAAGGTCGAAAAGTCCTCGATCTGAAAAGTACTTTTTACCATTATAATTAATCGTGAGACCAGCATTAAGGTAAGCGTAATTCCAGATTTGATTTTCTAAGTATTCGGGAATGAAATGATAGTTTTTGAAAATGCTTGCGTCCGGTGAAAAAACCACTTTGGTCCCGTTCCGATCTGATGACTTTCCAATTGGTGCGTCATTGACCAAAATCCCTTTTTCGAATTCAGCAACTTTGGTTTCTCCTTCACGATAAGCCTGAACTTTAAAAAAATCAGAAAGTGCGTTGACAGCTTTTGTACCAACACCATTTAGTCCTACCGACTTTTGAAATGCACCTGAATCATATTTACCACCGGTATTGATTTTTGATACGCAGTCTATCACTTTTCCTAGTGGAATACCTCGACCATAATCACGAACTTCCACTTTATGCTCCGAGATTTTGACGTCAATGGTTCTTCCATATCCCATCATGTGTTCATCAATGGAATTATCAAGTACTTCTTTTACCAATACATAGATACCGTCATCCTGGGCACTTCCGTCACCTAATTTACCGATATACATACCCGGTCTTAGTCGGATGTGCTCCCTCCAATCAAGGGATTTAATACTGTCTTCTGTATATTTTACTTCTCCAGCCATAATTTTATTGACGCTTATTCTGCTCAAGAATTATTTTTTACCTGATTGAATTTTCCCACTAGAATACCAAACAACCCTAATACCCAGAGCACAAAAAGGCCTGGAATGAGGTAGAAAAAGAAATTAAATTGACTTGCTGCGATTACTTCCTGATTGTTGATAGCGTGGGTGTAAAACACCAACAATCCTAAACTCAGATTTAGAATGCCACCAAAGGAATAAAACCAAGCCAAATAATAATCGCGAAACCTATCGCCAATTGGGAAAACACGGATCAATCCTTTGTGATTTTTGGTTTCTAGCAACTTTGGAGGAAGCAAGACCACCACATTCATAATTATAAAAATGGCAATCATTCCATAGAAAAACACGCCCTTTTCAAGCTTTTCAGGCGATAACCCGTTTTCATCGTAACTATAGCTGACATTTTCAGGCAACGCAGAATAGAAATAAAGCAGGAAGAAAATGAAGAGGGTGACACTAAGGAAATAAAAGGCTTTTCCGAATCGGTAATACATAATTGAGGGGAATTGAATGTGCTAATATAAAGGATTTGAGCAAACAGAATTCGACTTCTCGATGTTCCTTTTATCATTATCTTTGACAAGTAGCTTCAGAAAAACACCCAAAATAATGAACCTCAGTCCAGTAGTGATCGCGATCCCGATGTATTTCATCTTGATGGCAATAGAAATGATTGCACTCAGATTTCAAAAACATCCCGGATATAGACTCAATGATGCCGTTACGAACATCAATTGTGGGGTAATCTCACAAGTCACAGGTGTATTTATCAAAATCCTTTCCATCGGAATTTACACCTTGATTTATCAGCACTTTGCATTCTTTCAAATCCCTAATAACGTTTGGACATTTTTCTTACTCTTCTTCTTATATGACTTTTGCTACTATTGGGCACATCGAATGAGTCATGAGGTCAATTTATTCTGGGGAGGCCACGTAGTGCATCACTCCAGCGAGGAGTACAATCTATCAGTTGCACTTCGGCAAAGTAGCACACAAACTATTTGGACATTCTTCTTTTATTTTCCGCTTGCCCTGTTGGGTTTTGATCCGGTTATGTTGGTTTTGGCCTCGGGGATTAATCTATTGTACCAATTCTGGATTCATACGGAGGCAATTGATAGAATGGGTTTCTTGGAAAAATTCATGAATACCCCATCACATCATCGTGTGCATCATGGTCGAAATCCTAAGTATATTGATAAAAATCACGCAGGTACATTCATCATATTCGATAAATGGTTTGGCACTTTTCAGGAAGAGGAAGAAAGACCTACTTACGGCATTACCACTCCAGTCAAAAGCTGGAATCCTGTTTGGGTAAATTTGGCACACTATTCTAATATGAAGGAGGAGCTCAAAATGATCCCAAATTGGTCAGATCGATTGAAATATCTTTTCAATAAACCTGGTTGGTTGCCAGATTATATGGGTGGATATCGGGCTCCCATGGAGGTTGAGGATGATTATCAAAAGTTCGACACCGTAGTGCCCCCGTCATTAAATTGGTATGTATTTACCCAGTACATTTTCGTTTTACTACTGACAGGTTTTTTCCTGTTCAAAGTTGAATCTTTCACTTGGATTCCAAAAGTGCTTGTCAGTGTCTTAATCATTTGGACTACGGTAAGTTTTTCTGGGGTTTTTGAAAAAAGAAACTGGTATTTACCTCAGGAGCTGATAAGAATATTAGCTTTTGCTGGAGTTGTCTTTTTCCTAATTCAATCTCTCCTACCTTTGCCGATTCTAATTGGAATTTTAAGTGCTTATTCGCTTGCTTCCTTATTTTGGCTCTGGAAAAATCAGCAGCTTAAATCACAAATACCTTCTATCTCCCTGTAGATTATGACTAAATCACTTTTTCTTTTTTCAGTACTCATTCTATCCATTTCTTTATCCTGTAGCTCAAAAAGAGACACAGGCAGTATGAATATGGAAAACTGGAAAGCAGATCATTATGGATGCAAAGGATTAAGAATACAGGATTTGGAAGAACTGGAGCGACTCAAAAATTCATTTTTGGGAGTTGACAATCAAGCCTTGATCAAAACTTTTGGACGACCAGACCGGGTAGAGTTGGTGGACAAAAGTCAGACTTTTTTCTTCTACTTTCTAGAGCCAAGCAATGCTTGCGAAGGGGTAGAAATAGAAAAAGAACCCCTAAGAGTTCTTTTTCGCCTGAATGCTATAAGTAAAGTTTCGGAAGTTACTATTACAACCCTGAACCCATAAAACAAAGCGCTGCGGCGCCCAGAGTTCCTGCATTGTTTTCCAAAGTGGCTTTTTTCAAGACCAAATCCTTACCATAATATTGCGTTAAATATTGCTTGATCGTACGGTCAAGTGTAGGCATCATGAATTCTAAACCTGCAGAAATTCCTCCTCCAAAGTAAACATCCGTCACATCTAATATTCTGATTGCAGATACAATTGCTTCTCCAAGAATCCGAGCTACTTCTTCAAAAACCATCAGAGAAACTGGGTTTCCAGCTTTGGCAGTATCCACCAGCAAATGCGTCCCTAGCTCCGCACCTACCAAGACACCGGCTTTTTCCGGATACGCATCGATCAGTCGAGCCATGATATTCAATATGCCTTGTCTTCCTATGAGAGTTTCAAGTCTGGCTGCACCTTTTGAAAGCATATGCCCCATTTCCATGGCGTTGCCTCTGGAGCCTTTGAACACTTGTCCATCTAAAACCAAGGCGCTTCCTATTCCTGTTCCCATAGTGATAAAAAGGAAATTTTGAGGAGGATCATCCTTTCCAAAATAAAATTCCCCAATGGCAGCAGCAGCAGCATCATTTTCTAGAGCAAAGGAATATTTTGGGTATTTCGCTAGTAGGTTTCCTTTAAGGTCAAACCCATTTAAACTAGGAATAGCCGGGATCTCCAAAGGTGTAGTTCTGTCTTTTGATATCATTCCAGGCAAGCCAATTCCTACCTCTTTAACTTGTGGATATTTGGTGAAATATTTGCCCAAACCTGCTATAAACGCTGGCCCAAAACCTTCAGGATGGTCACGATATGAAGTGGTGTCTTCCTTTACAAAGTCTAAAATATTGCCCTCTCTGTCAACAAGGCCGATTTTCAAGTGAGTTCCCCCCACGTCCACTCCAAGGAAATGTGCTTCCTGATTTTGCATGATATTATCTATAGGTTTATGGTTTCAAAAAAGCAAAAGAAAAGTATTACTTCCTATAATCCTTCCCAATCTGCTGGAAAATTTTGAAAACTGCAGGACAAACGAGTGTATTTTTAAGTGAAAGGTCCAAAATACCATGCATTTTTTTACGATCGGTATGTGGATACTCCCGGCATGCCTTGGGCCGATCTTCATAAACCAAACACTTATTATCTGCACCCAAAAAAGTGCAAGGCGAAGAATTTAATACAAAATCTCCATCCTCATCCCGGTGTAAATATTCGTCAATGAAGGCGCTACTTTTCATTCGAAATACTCTCGCCAACCGGTCAATGTCTGTATTCAAAAAAATCGGGCTTGTTGTTTTACAGCAATTTGCACAGTCCAAACAATCTATTTCTCGAAATGCTTCTTGATGCAGTTCTTCGAATTTTTCATCCAATACTTTAGGCTTTACTTTCTTAAGTCTAGCCTTCAATTTTTGATTAGAAGAATATTCTGATTTACTCTCTTTATTAAAATTTTTAAGGTCTATTTCCAAAATTTAGAAAAGTTAACTTATGAAAGTATTCACTTTGAGAAAATTAATTCTTTTATAAAACATAGATTTTCAGTATCTTAAAAGGTAAATAAACTCTGAAACGCCATGAAAACACATCCTTCTGAACTGTACTTCTACCATTCTCCGGCGCAGCCGGTGGATAAGCAAACCTTAGCTTATGCCAAATCGATTTCCAAATTTGTCAACTCAATAGACCTAACTAAAGAAAGACTCACAGCCACCCAATGGCACAGTCTTTTGACTAAATTAAACTTAAGGGCGAAGGACTTACTTAACCGAGCTCATCCGGACTATCAACGATTCATCGCTGGAAAGAACTGGGATGATGAAAGCTGGCTAAATATCTTAATCAAATCTCCCAACCTCATCAAGGCACCAATTGCCACACTTCGTAACAGGGCAATTTTGTGTACTACTCCAACAGATATTTTAAAGCTTAATTCGATGCATTTAGTCTAATGCCATCTGGTTCGATCTGAATCATTCTGGCTTTATACAATTGACCTATGCATTGTTTGAAATGCTTTTTGCTCATTCCCAATTGCTGCTGAATTTCCTCAGGAGCAGATTTATCATGCAATGGCAAGAAACCTTTAGCCTCTAATATGGCAAGGATTTTTTCCGAGCCCTCGTCGTATTTTACTCGACCAGGAGGCAATAGCTGCAAATCCAGCTTCCCATCCTCACGATTCTTTTTGATATAAACCTTCCGTTTTTCACCAAGCTCCAAAGGCTGGAAAACTTCATTTTTAAAAAGTAAGCCTTCATATTCATTGTCGATAAGTACTTTGAATCCTAAATCGGTTTCCTCGAAAATTACTCCGTCAAGCTCTTTCCCTTCTTCCCAATCAAAAGGAGCTAAACGTAGAAAATCTCTATACTTATTTACCCCAATCAATCTATTGGTCTTAAAGTCAACACAAACCTTGACCAAGTATTTCTGGCCAACTTCCATATTTTTACCCATTTCTGATTTGGGCACAAAAAGATCTTTTGGCAAGCCCCAGTCCACAAATGCACCAAATGAAGTTACTTCTTTAGCTTCCAAAACAGCAAATTCGTCAAGAAGTGCCAAGGGCTTTTGAGTTACTGCTACTGGACGATCTTCACTATCTGTATATACAAATACTTCGATTTCATCTCCTTCCTTTTCTTCACCTTTAAGGTATCCTTTCGGCAGTAAAAGTTCTTCCCCAGAGCTCAAGGCTAAGTAAGCTCCGAAATCTGTAAATCTATTGATGGGTAATTTTGAAATTAGACCTAGTTCTTGCATGTGGCAAAGGTAGCTAATAATCGCAGTTTGAATCTTAACTTTTGTGACAAACAAAGTCGGAGATCGAAAGTTAAAAAATTGGATTTACTACATGGCAGGAGTAGCTTTGAACTCTTCAACAGATAAATACCGTTGATTCCAAACCCAAATTCTAACTTTAATTTTTAATCACATTAATATGAAAAATATCTCAGTTATTGGTTCCGGTACCATGGGAAATGGCATTGCGCATGTTTTTGCGCAGCATGGCTATGACGTCAGCTTGATAGATATCAAGCAGGAATTCTTAGACAAATCATTGGCAACCATCACCAAAAACCTAGATAGACAAGTAGGAAAAGGGCTGATTTCCGAAGAAGATAAAAGCGCAGCTTTAGCTAGAATCCAAACATTTACAGTTTTGGAAAAGGGAGTGAATACAGCTGATTTGGTAGTGGAAGCTGCCACCGAAAATATGGACATTAAATTGGATCTTTTTAGACAAATCGATCAGTTCAGCCCTGATTCTGCCATCCTAGCAAGTAATACTTCTTCTATTTCCATTACCAAAATCGCTGCCGCTACTAAAAGACCAGAGCAAGTAATAGGAATGCACTTTATGAATCCAGTGCCGGTGATGAAGTTGGTAGAAGTTATTCGAGGATACGCCACTTCAGATGAGGTCACTGCTAAAATCATGACCTTATCGACCAACCTTTCCAAAGATCCTGTGGAAGTAAATGACTACCCTGGCTTTGTAGCAAACAGAATACTAATGCCGATGATCAATGAGGCGATCTACTCCCTATTTGAAGGTGTGGCAGGCGTAAATGAAATTGATACGGTAATGAAACTCGGAATGGCTCATCCTATGGGGCCGCTGCAACTTGCCGATTTCATTGGTTTAGACGTGTGTCTTTCTATTCTCAAAGTCCTTCATGACGGATTTGGCAATCCAAAATACGCTCCTTGCCCTTTATTAGTTAATATGGTTCAAGCTGGTTACAAAGGCGTGAAATCTGGTGAGGGTTTTTACAAATACACCCCGGGAAGTAAGGATTCTATTGTGTCGCCACGATTCTCAAAATAAGAAAAAATGCACATTGCTGTATCCGGAAATATAGGTAGCGGAAAAACTACCCTTACCGAAAAACTGGCCAAACATTATGGATGGAAGGCTGAATTTGAAGCTGTAGATAACAACCCCTATCTCCCTGATTTTTATGAAGATATGAAACGATGGGCTTTTCACTTACAGGTATATTTTCTCAATTCTCGATTCAATCAAATTAAGAAGATTCAGGAGAGTGATATCCCTACTATTCAGGATAGAACTATCTATGAGGATGCATACATTTTCGCAGCTAATCTTTATAAAAGTCAGCTTTTGACTGAGCGGGATTATGAGAACTACCAGAGCTTGTTTTCAAGTATGATTTCTCATGTGAAAGCTCCTGATTTGTTGATTTATCTTAAAGCGGATATTCCAAAATTGGTAGGACAAATAGAAAAACGAGGAAGAAGCTATGAGACAACTATGCGCATAGATTACCTTAAAAATCTGAATACGCATTATGAAGAATGGATTGCTGGGTATACTGAAGGCAACCTGTTGATAATTGATGTCAACAACCTTGATTTTGTAGAAAATCCAGCTGACTTCTCATATGTGGTGGAAAAAGTGGAGCGAGAGATTTTTGGGTTGTTTTCCTAGTTCGATTACTTCTATAAGTAACTAAAAAGAGTCGGTGCAACCACCGACTCTTTTTAGTTTAAGATTGATATTTCCGATTAAACCAATTCAAAAGCATAACCCGTTGTTCTTCTTTTGGATTTATAAGTAACTGATCCAAACGCTTGAGTGATCCACCTGTCATCAAGGTTTCAAAGGGAGTAATTCTAAAGAGTTTATACCCGTGAATTCTTGTTTGTAAGTCAAACTGAGCATCGTTATAAGCTGTCAGCTTCCATCCTATTGCTCCATTTCCAGAAAAGTCCCCAGGCTCACTTGCCGCGCCAAAACAATGCTTTGCCACTGGTGCACCATTCCATATTCTTTCCTGCAGACCAACTTTCAGGCATTCCTTCTCATAAGTTCTGCAAAGCCTTTTTTGAGTTTCTACAAAAGGATAATTCAATTCAGAATAAAGATCTGATCTAAAAGTAATTAGTCGATATCTATTAAAGTGCAATTCCTCATCATAAACGAAAAGATTTCTTCCAATTTTAAAATCAAACTTGAGCTTTTGCAACAAAGGAATTTCTCCAGTGCCACCAAGCTCAGAATAGATTTCAGTAAGCCAAGTTCGACCTTTAGAATCTAAGTATTTTGGTTCTATTTTCAAATCAAAATCCCGCTCAAAATCCACCTCTCCCTCACGTAAAATAAGGTCAAGTTGGCGGGTCATTAAATTATCCATTAGGTTGATTTTATCACAGCGGGATTGCTGTATAAGTCTATGCAAATAAAAACGCTGGAGTTAGGTTACTTACTTTGAATCTTTTTCAAGGTCGTCTCCTATGCGTTGTTCTAGATTCCCTTTCGATCCAGGGAAAGTTGTTCTCTGAGAAATATCATATCCGATCCAACACATGATTAACATGAAAATCACAAATAGGATTAAAAAGATCTTCTTATTCCGCTGCATTTGCATTTAAATTTAATTCGATTGGACACAAAATTAACCAATCATAAGAAATCTCAGACCATTGTTCATGAAATATTGAATGAACCAGTCGGAAAAGTATACTTTTTCAAAATTGTGTTTAATTTTATGAAGAGAGTGACGAATGTACTTTTTACTTTAATATCCCTTTTCACCCAATCATGTATCAATCCATTAGCGAGCAATCAATTTACCAGTTCTTTGGCGAAGATGAGCCAGAAATGATAAAGGAGATGATTGAGATCATTTTAGAAACCAACATCAAAGATTTAACCGAGTTGGATAAATTTTACAATCTGAATGATTTCCCTACAATTAAAAAACGATGTCACAAAGCTAAACCTAGCATGAGCTATATAGGAGCTCAAAAAACTCGTAAATTATTAGAAGAAATGGAGAATAACCCTAATGATTTCCTAGTACTGAATGTCAACCTACAAACTCAATTATCTGCAATAGAAAAGGAGCTTAATGAGTTTCTAGAGTCTCTAAATTAAATCACAGAATAAAAAACCCTAATGAAAATTCAGCGAAAACTACTGTTTCTGCCTTTGCTTTGCATTGCTTTTTTGCAAGCTCAGGCACAGTCCACTTTAAGTGTAGAGTACATCATGCGAGATCCCTTGTGGATGGGGACTTTCCCATCTTCGGCATCATGGAGTGATGACTCTCAAACGATCTACTTCCGTTACAATCAAGCAAATGATCCTGCAGATTCCTTATATAAACTTGCACTGTCTAAAAAAGGGGATATTTCAAAATTAAGTTGGGCAGAAATGAGAGCCAACGAACGTAGTGGAGAAGAATTCAATTCAGACAAATCACTCAGATTATATCAGAAAGACAAAAAACTAATGCTAGAAGTGATGGCGACAGGCATATCAACCACATTAATTGAGTGGCCTGAAAACTTCTCAAATGCCAAATTCATGGCAAATGAAAATGAGATCTCCTTTGCATCAAAGAACAATCTTTATGTCCTCAACAGAACTTCCAAAACGACCAGAAAAGTCACTAATATCTCCACAGAATCAAAACCAAAGGATAAGTCCAATACTGAAGATGGAAAAGTAGCTAGGTTGGAATCCGAAAACCTGGAACTCCTAGACGTAGTAAAAGAGCGTAAAGAAAATGATAAAATGCGCCGAGAATATCGTGAAGCTTTTCGCGATGCTGGGGAAGAGGAATTCACTTATTATACTGAAGGTAAAAGTCCAGTGAATCTTCAACTGTCTCCAGACGGTAATTACGCTACATTTTCCATTTACACTTCTTCAAGTAACAAGAATACCATAGTTCCTGACTATGTGGACGCATCAGGCTATACAACAGACCTCAACACGCGATCTAAGGTAGGTACAACGCCTACAAAAATGGAGGTCGGAATCTACGATCTTAATCGCGACACAGTCTATTTTATCAGTTCCTCAGATCTACCTGGTATTAAGGATTTACCAGATTACGTCACTGACTATCCTGACAAAACCTGGGGAGAAAAGGAAAGAGATGTCATGATTTCTAGTCCTTATTTCTCTCCTGATGGAAAAAAGGCAATTGTCAATATAGGATCTGTAGACAATAAAGACCGATGGATTGCGGCGATCGATTTGCAAACTGGAAAGCTGAATACCCTAGATAGACAGCGTGATGAGGCTTGGATTGCTGGCCCTGGAATAGGAAGATCATTCTTCGGTGGCACTTTGGGATGGCTTCCTAACAGTACCCATATTTTTTTCCAATCCGAGGAAAGTGGCTATTCTCACCTCTATTTATTGGATGTAACTACCAATGAAAAGAAAGCTTTAACCTCAGGAAACTATGAAGTATTCGACCCATTCCTTTCCAAGGACAAAAAATCATGGTATTTAACCACTTCAGAAGTAGATCCGGGAGAGCGACATTTCTACAAGATGCCAGTGATGGGTGGAAAAATGGAAAAGCTTACCTCAATGACTGGTAATAATGAGGTGGCTCTCTCTCCAGATGAGAAAAAACTTGCTATAATTTATTCATACAGTAACAAACCAGCTGAGCTTTTCCTTCAAGACAATAAAGTTGGCGCCAAAGCCGAACAACTGACTTCAGGTCAAAGCGAAGAATTCAAAGCATATAATTGGAAAGATCCTGAAATCATACGATTCACAGCTAAAGATGGGGCACAAGTTCCAGCGAGATTATATAAGCCAGATCCAGCCAAAAAGAATGGTGCAGCTGTAGTTTTCGTTCATGGTGCTGGTTACTTGCAAAACGTTCATAAATGGTGGAGTAGCTACTTTAGAGAATATATGTTCCACAACTTACTCACTGATCTAGGTTATACTGTCTTGGATATTGATTACAGAGGATCTGCTGGATATGGACGGGATTGGAGAACGGGAATTTATCGTCACATGGGAGGAAAAGACCTTTCTGATCAAGTTGACGGCGTTAAATACCTCGTGGCTAACCATGGCGTTGACCCAGATCGAGTTGGCTTATATGGCGGTAGCTACGGTGGATTTATCACGCTGATGGCACTTTTCAATGCTTCTGAAACTTTCAAGTCTGGTGCAGCGCTTCGATCTGTTACGGATTGGGCACATTACAATCACGGCTATACAGCCAACATTCTGAATACTCCGGAAGAAGATCCAATTGCTTACCGACGTTCCTCTCCTATTTACTTTGCGGAAGGCCTGAAAGGAAACTTACTAATGGCGCATGGAATGGTGGATGTGAATGTACACTTCCAGGATGTAGTTCGATTATCTCAGCGTTTTATTGAGCTTGGTAAAGACAACTGGGAAATGGCAATCTATCCAGTAGAAGATCACGGATTTGTAGAACCAAGTTCATGGACGGATGAGTATAAGCGTATTTTGAAGTTGTTTAATAGCACCTTATTGGAAGAGTAAAAATTCAATTCTCAGAAAAAAATAGTGGTTGGTCTATCGATCAGCCATTTTTTTTGTGTGAAAAACAACCTAATGAGATGGGAGAAGATTTTAAAACATTTACTGTGAGGGTATGAAAATAGTTTAAGAAAATTGGCTGTTCCTATGTCGCTGAAACCCTAAATCTATACCGCGCTCTCAGCGAAACCACTGCGAACTCTGTGGTTAAAAAAGAACTTATAAAAAAAGAGTCCCGGACATCCGGGACTCTTTTTCATTAATTAACTCATCAACAATTCAATAATCTGGGCGGGTGCTTTCACACCCTCAACCTTATCATCCTCAATCTGTTTTCTTAATTCATATTCCAATTCGAAAATCAAACCAGAGACAAATACTTTGTCCATTCTCAGATCGCTTTCAAACGAAGCGTATTTTCTTTTTCCCGTCAGGTCAATTCCATATTGATGGAAAACCTTTGAAATTTTGCGTAAATCAGTATAATTTTTCATGTGCTTTAATTTTTTTTCAAAGGCTACATAGCCTGTCCCGAGTTTAATTCGGGAGAATCTCGCATGACGTTCTCATCTCGATTAATATCGAAAAAGACATGCTCGATTTTATTGAGTATGTAGTTTAAACCCTTGCTAATCTTGCCGAGCAGCAAGGGTTATTTATTCAATTTTTAGACGTAGGCAGCAGCTTCGGATTCAAACTCTTCCACATTGGTGTCCTCGAGTTCGATTTGCTTCTTCTCTCCTTTACCGATTTTCACCATAAATCTGTCAAACAGATAGTAAATCACCGGAACCACGACTAAAGTCAGGAACATGGAAGAAAGCAAACCGCCGATGATCACCCAAGCCAAGCTATTTTTCCACTCAGCACCTGCACCGGTTGCCAAGGCAATTGGCATCATACCGATCACCATTGCTATGGTAGTCATCAGAATTGGTCGGAAACGAATCTTCACAGCTTTCTCCAAGGCTTCCTTCACGGCAACTCCTTCTTCTTTAAGTTGATTGGTGAAATCGACCAAAAGGATCGCATTCTTAGCTACAAGCCCCATCAGCATGATCAGACCCATGATAGAAAAGATACTTAGCGTTCCTTTCGTCAGTGCCAAAGCAAGCAAGGAACCGATCAATGCCATCGGCAGTGAGAACATCACCACCAATGGATAAACATAAGAATCATACAAGGCTACCATAATCAGATAGATCAAAATGATGGATGCCAACAACGCAATCCCCAAGGAACCAAAACCTTCTGCTTGATTCTTCATATCACCATCGTAGTTGATCTGAACCTGCTGTGGAAGATCAATTGCATCGATAGCTGCTGTCAACTCGGCGCCAACTGTTCCTGAAGGAACACCAGCTACCTGAGAGGTGATTTTCACAGAAGAAACCCGATCTCTACGCTCTAACTTAGTCGGGCCTTCCGACTGATTTACTGTCGCGAATTGCTCAAGCTTCACCAGCTGACCTTTTCTATTGAGAAAAGTAAGGTTCTGAACATCCGAAATTGACTTTCTATCAAACTCATTCAGCTTCACTAGGATATCATATTCGTAATCACCATCAGTGTACTTAGAATCGTCATTACCGTTGAATGCCACCTGAAGCGCTCCCCCCACCATATCCATGGAAAGTCCCAGCTCATTCATTTTAAAACGATCCACTTCTACGCGGATTTCTGGATTACCATCTTCCAGAGAGCTTTCAATCTTCCTTGTGCCTTTCAATCCAGCTAAAATTCCTTCGATTTTTTCGGAAACTACCCGAATAGAATCCTTGTCCGGACCGGAAACAATCACCTGGATCGGTGCATCGTTAGCAGTACCCATGATAGAAATCGGAACACCTGTGTATTCAGCTCCAGTGATATTCTCCTCCAAGTAGTTTTCAAGATTTCTGGCATAATCCGGTCCAGTCATAGCTCTAAACTCAGGAGCAACCAGTTTCACCAAAATCTCAGAGGTAAATGGAGAAGATTGAGAACCAGTAAACTGCCCACTTGCTACACCCACGGTGGTAAATACTTCAGTGACTTCCGGTAGGGTTCTTAAGTAATCCTCCACCTCACGGGTCTTGAAGTTAGTTTGCTCCAGTGTTGCATCCTTTGGAAGTTCCAGTCTAAGCAAAAATTCACCTCTATCCCCTTCAGATACGAATTCGGAGCCGATAAAACCTTGTATGACTAAAAAGAAAGAAGAAATAAAGAGTACAAATGTGATCCCCAACAAAGCAACTTTATGTGCAAATCCCCATCTCAAAATACCAACAAGCCAATCCACAAAAGCATCCAAGCCTGCCTCAAAACCATAGACGATTTTTCCAAAAAAGGAATTCTTATCCAAATGCTCCAACTTGGAAAATCGTGATGTAAGCAGTGGAATCAAGGTAAAAGCTACCAGTAAACTGATCAAAGTCGCTGTGGCAACGGTAATACTGAACTGAGCCAAAATCCCTCCAATCAACCCTCCAGTCATCGCCAGAGGTACAAATACCACAATAATTACCAGGGTGATGGAAACTACAGTTGCGCCGATTTCGCGGATTCCATCATAAGAGGCCTGCGCAATCGTCTTGCCCATTTCCAAGTGACGATAAATGTTCTCAATGACTACAATCGCATCATCCACCAGAATACCTACCACTAGGGAAAGTGCAAGTAAAGACATCAGGTTTAGCGTAAAACCAGCTAAAAACATTACCGTAAATGTAGCGACGATAGATGCCGGCACAGCCACCATTACGATGATCGCATTTCGGATACTATGCAGGAACAAAAGCATAATCAACGCCACCAGCACAATCGCAATTATCAAATCTGTGATCACGTGATTCGCTGCCTCCAATGTAAACTCAGAAGTGTTTTGAGAGATTTGGAATGAAACTCCCTCTTTAGCGTAGGTCTGCTCTAGGGTGTTGAGCTCATTTACCAAAACCTCAGAAACCTCCACGGCATTGGCATCAGACTGTTTTTGTATAGTCAAGCCAATTGCAGATTTGCCGTTTAGTCGTGTCAAAATATCCTCGTCTTTATAGGAATCCTCCACCTCTGCAACTTCTTTCAGCTGTATTGGCGATTCATCGTCACGGTAAGCAATTACCAGATTCTCTATATCCTGAATGTTTTGAAACTTACCGGCAAGACGAATTAAAACCTGTCCTTCATTGTCCTTCAGTCTTCCTGTAGGAAAATCCAAGTTACTTGCATTGATCGTCTGGGCTACAGCAATGGGCGAGATACCATACCCGTCCAGCTTGTTTCTATCCAAATTCACTTTAATCTCACGCTCTGTACCACCGAGCATGTTGACCTGAGCCACACCTTTGATCTGAGCCAAAGAAGGCTGAATCTTATTTTTGATCAAATCATAAAACTCAGACGGATTCAGACTGGAATAAACTGCCAATTGCATGATAGGCAAATCATCCAAGTCAAACTTGCCCAAGCTTGGAGGATCTGCATCTTCAGGAAGATCACCCAAGATCGCATTGATTTTACGCTGCGCATCTTGCATGGAATAATCCACGTCTGCTCCTGCTTCCAATTCAATAGTGATGATAGAAACGCTCTCTTGAGAAATCGAATTCATAGATTTAATCCCTTCCAAGGAGGCTACAGCATCCTCAATTTTCTTTGTTACCGAAGTCTCCACTTCAGAAGGCGCTGCGCCAGGATATACCGTGGAAATGGTCACTACGTTAGTTTCCATTTTTGGTAAAAGCTCGTAAGACAACTGCGTATAGGAAAAAATCCCCAATAAAGTCAGTACGGTAAACAGCACGACCACCATGGTCGACCGTTGTATGGATATTTTAGTGATTTGCATAGTTTACTGAACTTTCACTTTTGTACCTTCTTTCACATTGATCAACCCTGATGCAATCACTTCGTCACCAGCTTTCAAGCCATCCAAGATCTCTACTGTTCCATCATCTAGAGGATTAATTTTTACAGGCTGGTAAACAGCTGTACCATCTTTGATGAGGTAAACACCTGGATTTTTCAAGCTTCCGGAGATGGATTTCCTGTCAATTTTCAGCACTTTCTCATCCTGAGAAAATTTGAATTGAGCCGTTCCAAACATACCCGGCTTGATTTGATCTTGATTTTTACTGTTCATGATCAATTCAACTTGGTATTTGAAAGAAGCATCTGCCATATCAGATATGAAATGTACTTTACCTGTAAATTCCTGATTGGAAATGGCATTCACTTTCACTGCGATCTCTTCGCCTTTAGTTACTTTGGCTATTTCACTTTCTGTGACGTTCACCGACAATTTCAGAGGAGACTTATTGATAATATCTGCCAAAGGCATTCCTGGGCTCACTAAAGCGCCCAATTCGTAATAATCTTCATTGATAAAACCTGCAATCGGAGCAGTCACCTGCGTGTCGTCCAGTCTCTTTTTCAAAGCTGAAAGTTGTGCATCAGCGATTTTGAATGCATTCTCACTTTCTTCAAACTGTTTTTTAGTGATCGCATCAGTCGCAGCCAGATTTTCAAAACGCTTCAAGTCTTTCTCGGCTTGATCTCTTTTTAGTTTGGCAATCGTATAATCGGATCGGATCAAACGATCATCGATTTGCACGATTAAATCTCCTTTTCTCACGTAATCGCCTTTTCTTCTCTGGATTTTCACAATCGCTCCAGAGGTCTCAGACATTAATTTCAATTCCTGAGAAGGTTCAAAAACCCCATTTGCTTCGAAATTCCTGTTGACAGTATTTTCTTCCACTTTGTCCACAGTCACAGAGATAAACTCGCTGGACTTCATGGCAAGTGTGGCTGCTTCGTTCATTTCTTCCTTGTTATTGTAAAGCGTGAAAGCTACTGCTCCTACCCCAACCAGGAGCAAGGCTATAATGATTAACTTTTTCATCGTTTCGTTGGTATGAGTTTTCTATTAGAGTAAAAGATTTTTGATTTTCCCAGAAGAATTCAGAATCTCCAATTGGGCAATTCGAACCTGGATAATTTGATTGTTGTAGTTGGCCTGAGCCTCACGCTGTGTTGTCTCGGAATCTAGCAAATCTGTAAGTGGACTTAACCCTTCTTTGTATAGCAGAGTGGTTTCCTTAAAAACATCATTTGCCAGGTCCAGATTGCTGTCCAGAGACGCTAGGGTATTTAAAGAATTGTAGTATTTGTTCAGCGCATTTTTATATTCCAACTCAGCTGCGTCTTCTGCCTGTAAGCGATCTAGACTCAATTGCTGAGCGCTGACTTTGGATTGAGCTGCTTTGTATTTAGTCTGCATCCCATCGAAAATTGGGATCTGTAGTTTCAAACCAATTAAAAACCCCTGATACCAAACTCTTCCCTGACTTAAAAAATCAAATTCAGAAGAAAAAGCATTTTTGTTCCAATCAGCGAAACCAACCAACTGAGGCTGATGAGCTGCCTTGATGTTCTTGTATTCGAATTCATACAATTTCTCTTGTACGCCCAAAACCTGAATATCTTTTCTGTCGAAAATGTTGAAATCCTGCAGCTGAAAATCCTTTATTTTCTCATCCATATCTGCTACAGATTGATCCAAATTGATCTCAGCATCTATCGGTATTCCCATTAGTAACTTCAGGTAACCTTCCCGTTGAAAAATAGCTATCTCCAGATTTTCCAGTTCGCTTTGAATTGAGGTCAAATTTACTTTCACACGATTCAAGTCTACTTTTCTGGCTAGGTCATTATCGTATTGAGATTGTAGAATACTTTGAAGACTTTCCAATTGATCTATATTGGCCTGAAGATTTTCTTTCTGAAGTTCCAGCTGAATCACGCCCAAGAAATTCATGGAGATTTCGTGGATCACATTTTCTTCCGACTGCTCAGACAGAATGCGGTAAAACTCTTCTCCCGTCTTTGCTGCTTTCAAACCAATGAGATAGGAATTGCTAAAGATCAACTGGTTCAATTCAAAGCCAGCTTTTAATGACTGCGGCACGCCAAGCGCAATCACCTGAATTTCATTTGGGTCACCACCGAAAATCCCACCCGGTACTGCCTGAGGAAATACATCCAGAAAATTGTTGTATTGCCCGTAAGCAGAAAACTGAGGAAGGCCGGCTCCACGTATTTCGTTTCGCTGATAGGTTGCCTTTTCCTCATCTAGCACAGCTTTTTTCAGCGTGCGGTTATTTTCCAAACCAATCTGAATACTTTCTTTCAAAGTAAGCGTATCTGGCAAGCTGAAATCCTGCGCTGCTTCTTGACCCATAGCCATAGCTGGAGCCATCAGGAAAAATGCATAGGTTAAATACTTCTTTAACATGTCGTTGAATAATAGTTAGTTATAAAATATATAGTTGGTTCTGTTTTTAATGAACTTACTGTTCAAATTTTTTTTTATGCTTGTTGTCGCTTGAATCGTTCAAATAGCGCAGGGATTTCCTTTTTGAAGAAGCCCAAGAACTCAGAAAAATCTTTCATTTTACAATTGAATTCATGATTCTTTTCAGTTCTGACTTCAAGCACCTCATCGATGAATTTTTGGATTTCGGCAATGTTTTCCAATTCCTTGGCAAAGTCTTCTCTCCAATCACTTAGTTTCAGCGCAAAATACCTTTTACGATCACCAGGGCGGGTTGAATAGATACATCTATCTTTTGCTTGTAGAAAAGTCAATGCATTACTAACTGCACTTTTACTGACTCCGAGTTGCTCCACTATCTCATCAAATGAAACCTCCCCATCTTCATGAACCAAAAGCAAACCAATGATTCTTCCCACCAAAGGCTGCATGCCCTTATGCTCATGGAAAACCCCAATTCGCTCAATCAGTTCTTTATGTCTTTCAGTCAATACCATCTTAGTTCTATTTGGGTTATGGGCTAGTAACGGGACAAAGATAATCAAAGTTCAGTTAGTTCTGCAAATACAGAACTTAAATTTAAAAATAATTTTCAGCCCTAATTGCAGGTGTCGCTAATAGTAGCCTTACTTTTTGCTTTGATCCTAAACAAGCAAACTATTTACCTGCTAAAAGTACCTAGTCTTATAAAGAACTTTAAATTAGCACAATCCATTATAAGCTAAACATTGCAAGAACATGCCACTTCTATACGTCAAAAACATGGTTTGTCCCCGATGCATCGCCTCGGTATCTGAGATAATGGATCAGATGGGAATCTGTTATTCCTCTGTTGAATTGGGTAAAGTATTATTGGAATCACCTCTAAGCGATACGCAGAAAATACAATTCGCTGAGAAATTGAAAGCAGATGGTTTCGAACTGCTTGAAGACGGAAAGTCAGCTTTAATTTCTCAGATCAAGAGTCTCTTGGTTGATCAAATTCAACATTCAAAGGAATACTTGGCTGAAAACTACTCAAACTTTATCGCAGAAAAGCTAAATCATGAATACTCGTATTTGAGTAAACTTTTTTCGCAGGTAGAAGGCATTACCATCGAAAAGTATATCACTAAATTAAAAATTGAGCGGGTGAAGGAATTGATTTCATACAATGAAAAAAGTCTGTCAGAAATCGCTGATCTCCTCAATTACAGTAGTGTTGCTTACCTTTCAGCACAGTTTAAGAAAGAGACTGGGATGACGCCTTCTGAATTCAGAAAACAAATAAAATCCGGAAGAAAAAGCCTAGATCAGATCTAATCCTGCTTCTAAACTCTAAATTCTTCCCATTTGATGATTTTTTGCCATTTTTTGAATGAAAGCTAATAGTCAATCGAGCGAGTTTGCCTTGTAGTTAAAACCTGAGCGTTTATCTTTGGACTTGAAAGAAAATTCAATGATTATTTAATAATTCTCAATTTTCCAATCAAACCTCATACTATCAAATAACCCTCCAATTCACATGATTTTGAACAAACATGTAGGCTTGTTTGCCACTGCCCTTGCCTTACAGCTTGGTATTGTGCAAGCACAGCAAAATCCTGTCACGCTTGACCTGAGTTCCTTTGAAGGAAACAAAGGCAGCTGGACAGAAGTAGGAAAAGTCTGGGCTAACCCGGCTATTCCTAATGAACTTCAAGCTGCAGATGGCTCCGGAGTTTTTGCAAATCTTCCTACCAAGAAAAATCCAGGAGCCGACATAGTTACCAAAGACAAGTATGGCGATCTAGATCTTTCATTAGAGTACATGGTAGCTCCAGGGTCTAACTCTGGCGTTTACCTTCAAGGAAATTATGAAATTCAAATCCTGGATAGCTGGACTACTACCACCACCAAACCTGGTGACAACGGTGGAATCTATCAGCGCTGGGACGAAAGCAAGCCTGAAGGCCAAAAAGGTTACCAAGGATATGCTCCAAGACAAAATGCTAGTAAAGCTCCTGGTGTTTGGCAAAAACTGGAAGTCTCTTTTCAAGCTGCGAAATTCGACGCATCAGGTAGCAAAATCGAAAACGCACGTTTCCTTTCGGTGAGACTCAATGGCGTAATTATTCACGAAAATCTGGAAGTTTTTGGCCCTACACGAGGCTCTATGACTGGCAAAGATGTGGCAGAAGGCCCTTTGAGAATCCAAGGTGATCACGGTGCTGTAGCATTCAGAAACGTTGAAATCATCCCATTCAATGCTAAAACTCCAACCGTTTCTAACGTAAGTTATGAGACATATCAAGGTTCCATCAATAACCTGGAAGAGCTAGCAGGAAAAACAGCCGTAGCCAAAGGGACTGTTGCTACTTTAAGTGAAGTTCCAGCATCAGTTTCTGATGTGAACTTGACAAAGTATACTGCAAACTTGAATGTGGATGAGCCTGGTGAATACCAAATCACACTTCAAGTTCCAGGCGGACTTGCTGGTTTTGCTGCAGGAGCTGAAAGCATATCTAGTCTATCTGATAGAGGAGTGCGAGTTCGAAAGCAATTAAAAGCTGGAGATAACCCTATTCAGATTATTGCTTCCAAAAACAGAAATTGGTCAGTAGATGGATTCAATCTTTCAATTTCAGGGCCTGGACTTAGAAGCACTGATCTTTTGGTTTCAGAAGTTGGAGCTTCGCAAGCTACTGATCCGATATTGGTAGACGCTGACGAAACTCCAGTTTTGCGAAGCTTCCGTGACTATCCTGGTTCAAAAAGATTGAGTCACGTAGTTTCAGTTGCCAGTGAGGAGTTGGTAAACTATGCGTACGATATGGAAACAGGTACGCTGATTCAAGTGTGGAGAGGTGAATTCCTAGACGCTACCCCTATGTGGAATAGCCGTGGAAACGGTGTTTCTGTTCCTCGTGGTGCAGTAATTAACCTGAGCGCACCAGCAGTCAATGCAGTAAAAAGCGACTACTCCGCTTCAGAAGAATTCCGAACCAAAGGTTATCAGTTAATAGATGGTTCAGAAGACATTGTTTTCTCATATCTTCTTGCTAGTCAAGCTGTAAAGGATGAAATAAAAATTCTGGAATCAGGAAAAGGAATCAATAGATCCGTCTCTGGAATTGGCACAGGCTATTACAAAGTAGCTGCGGGTACAGAGATTCAAAAAATCAATAAAGGCTATTATTTATTGCCTGAAACCGGTGTCTACCTGCAATACGATGAAGCGACTTTCGGAGCTCCAGTGGCCCATTCCGTTGATGGTACTGCTGGGATTTTCTTGCCTGCAAAGGGAAACATCGTTTACAATCTTCTCTTTTAATCCAAAGACAGCGCAAAGATGAAAAAACTACTAAAGAATAAATTCACAAAAATTGCCTTTGGAATAGCAGCTGCAATTCAGCTTTTTCCAGGGCAAGTAGATGCACAGGAATCTCCAAAAGAAGAGGATTTCTTTAAAATAATGCGAGTTACAGCTCCAGAAGGCACCCTTCTGGAAGTTGGTGGCATGACCGTTTTGCCAAATGGTGACCTCGGCGTAGCTACGCGTAGAGGCGACGTATTTATAGTGGAGAACCCTACGAGTTCTAAGCCTTTCTTCAGAAAGTTCGCCTCCGGTCTTCATGAGATCTTAGGTCTTCATTACGAAGACGGAGCATTCTACATGGCTCAGAGAGGTGAGTTGACCAAATTGGTGGATACAGACCAAGACGGAACTGCTGATTTATATGAAACAGTTTATGCTTGGCCTATTTCCGCACATTATCATGAATATAGCTTCGGTCCTAAAGTAGGTCCTGACGGCTCATTCTTCGTTTCTGCCAACGTCGCTTTTGGCGATCAGGAATGGTGGAGAGGCGAAAGCCGCGAACCAATGAGAGGCTGGATCATGAAAATAAACCGTGATGGAAGCATGGAGCCTTATGCTACTGGGATGAGATCTCCAGCTGGATTGGGAATGCTAGGCGATCAGTTGGTTTACACAGAAAACCAAGGTGATTACATGGGTTCAGGTGGGCTTTGGTTTATCGAAAAAGGCGATTTCACAGGTCATCCAGCCGGGTTGGTATGGACTGGACGCCCAGATTCTCCTTTGAAATTAACCACAGAGGAATTCAACAAAGTAGTGGATCCACAAAAAGTACCAAATGGTAACGGTGGATTTCTAAAGCCAGAAAACGTAATCGATGCACCTTACCTCACCATGGCTCAAGCCAAAGAGAAACTTCCTGATTTGAAGCTTCCGGCAGTATGGTTGCCACATGGTATTCAGGGTATTTCCAACGCCGAACCAGTTTTGATCCCTGAAGGCACTTTTGGACCATTTGAGGGACAAGTTTTGATTGGTGACCAAGGTCAAAGTAAAATCATGCGAGTAGTTCTTGAAGAAGTAGATGGTGTGATGCAAGGTGCTTCGATTGATTTTAGATCTGGTTTCCAGTCAGGAATCTTAAGAATGGCTTGGGCAGCAGACAAATCCTTGTTCATCGGAGAGACCAACCGTGGTTGGGGTTCCGCTGGCGAGGCTAATGAAGGTTTGCAGCGCTTAGTTTGGAATCATAACATTCCTTTCGAAATGAGAACTGTTAAAGCTCAGCCAGATGGATTCTTAATTGAGTTTACCAAGCCAGTCAATAAAGCAACTGCTGAGGATTTGACTTCTTATTCGGTTGAAAGCTTCACTTACAAGTACTATCCAGTATATGGAAGTCCACCAGTTGATAATAAAACATTGAAAGTTCTGGGAGTTGAAGTGGCGGCAGATGGTATGTCCGCAAGAATTGCCGTGGAAGGTTTGAGAGAAGACTATGTTCACAAGCTAAGCCTAAATGGAATAAGAGCTGTAGACGGGAGCTTCTCTTTAGTCCATCCAGATGCGTACTACACCCTTCACAAAATTCCTGCTGGAGCAAAAATGGCAATCAAAACGCCAACTCCGGATCCGGTAAAAGAAGTTGTGGCAAAACCTGCTCCAGCTAAACAAGCTTCCCCAAAAGCTGTTGCCTCAGCAATCCCAACTGATGCAGAGATTAAATCTATTTTGGCAAAAAATACGTGCTCAGCTTGTCACATGAAAGACAAGAAGGTAATTGGTCCAGCATACCAAGATGTTGCGAAGAGAAGATATTCTGACGAAAGAATTGTTGAATTGATCTATAATCCAGAGCCTCAAAACTGGCCAGATTATGCGACTCCAATGCCTCCGATGGCACAGGTATCCAAAGAAGATGCAATGAAAATTGCCAAGTGGATTAATTCATTGAGATAAATTTGGTCCACAGTCGACAGACAACTGTAAACAGAAGTTTTGATGTAAAAGGCTTAGCGAAATAAATCGCTAGGCCTTTTTTTTGGCTATTGTAGTTCATGTGATCGTACCATAGAACGGCACATCTATAGCTAATTGAGATCCAAAAGAAATCCTCGCTCCGTAGGAACGATTCGTGTATTTATCTTTACCATGCATTCCGATGGAACGCTTACCCACAATCCATATTTATCTCTACCACAAGAACAAACGAACAAGTCCTGCTTCTGGAGAAGCAGGACAATATACGATATTGCGCTGTCTGAGTCATCCTCTGCTAACTCTGCGGTTAAACCCGACCACAAAATCTCATAACATTTACTCAAAATTCCATAACAACTCCCTCCTATCATCTTGCTAAGTTTGTAAAGTCGAATAAAGACAAAAGAACTTATGAAAGAATCAACCCAATCCGTATATAAAGAAACTTTTCCCGTCACCGGAATGACTTGCGCAGCCTGCGCCTCCTCAGTGGAAACAATACTCGAATATACCGACGGGGTTAAATCCGCTCAGGTAAACTTTGCCAGTAACACTGTTTTGGTAGAATATACTGATGAAATCAATCCTGAAGGCTTGAATGATGCACTTACTGCAATTGGCTACGGCTTGATCACAGAGAAAGAAAATGTAGAAGAAAAGGTCTCTAGTAACCAAAAGGAACATTACAAAGAACTGAAAAGGGATACCATAGGAGCTGCTATTTTGACGCTTCCAATTTTTATTATCGGTATGTTTTTTATGCACTGGCATCCAGGCGCATGGATTTCTTTGGCTTTGGCGACCCCAGTTCTTGCAGTTTTTGGAAGAAGGTTCTTTATCAGTGCCTGGAAGCAAGCAAAAAACAGAAGTGTCAATATGGACACGCTTGTGGCATTGAGCACTGGAATTGCTTTTGTCTTCAGTCTGTTCAACACCGTATTTCCTGAGTTTTGGATCAGCAGAGGCTTTGAATCTCATGTGTATTACGAGGCAGCTACGGTGATTATTACCTTCATTCTTTTCGGCAAAATGCTGGAGGAAAAAGCAAAGTCAAAAACTTCCACTGCACTCAAAAACCTCATGGGACTTCAGCCAAAGACTTTGAAAGCCCTGATTGATGGAGAGGAGAAAGAAATTCCGATCTCTGAAGTTCAAAAAGGCTATGAAATCATCGTTCGTCCAGGAGAAAAAATCCCGGTGGATGGAAAAGTGATCTCAGGAAACTCCTTTGTGGACGAAAGTATGATCAGCGGAGAACCGATTGCTGTAGAGAAATCAGAAAAAGATGCCGTTTTCGCTGGTACCATCAATCAAAAAGGAAGTTTTCATTTCAAAGCTGAAAAAGTGGGAAGCGAAACATTGCTTTCGCAGATCATAAAACGCGTTCAGGAAGCCCAGGGATCTAAAGCGCCAGTTCAGAAGTTGGTGGATAAAATTGCCTCCATCTTTGTCCCTACGGTAATTGCAATCTCTATTGTAACCTTCGCGGTATGGATGATTGTGGGTGGTGAAGATGCACTCTCTCACGCGATATTAAATGCTGTGGCTGTCTTGGTCATTGCCTGTCCCTGTGCTTTGGGTTTGGCTACGCCGACGGCAATAATGGTCGGAATAGGAAAAGGTGCTGAAAACAACATTCTGATCAAAGACGCAGAAAGCTTGGAAATAGCTCATAAAGTCAACGCAGTTATACTGGATAAAACCGGAACAATAACCGCCGGAAAGCCAACTGTATCCAATATTCATTGGGAAACTGAGGAACAAAAAAACAAATTTGCTCCAATCCTATTAGCTATTGAATCCAAGTCAGAACATCCGTTAGCAGATGCGGTGAATAAAAAATTGAGTGAAGAAAATATCAAAGCTGCATCAATTAAAGACTTCCAAAGCTTGACCGGAAAAGGTGTAAAAGCTAAAAACAATTCTGGCGAATCATTTTATATAGGAAACTTAAGTCTGATCGAAGCACAAGGAATTTCATTAAATCCGGATATGCAACACATCGCACAAGCTTGGAGTAATGAAGCCAAGACTGTTGTTTTCTTTGCAAATAAAGAATCTGTTCTTTCCATTATTGCAATTTCAGACGAGATCAAACCTAGTTCGAAATCAGCTATAAGTAAACTCAAAGAAAAAGGAATTGATGTCTACATGCTGACAGGCGATAATGAGCAAACTGCGGCCGCAGTGGCAAAGCAGGTGGGTTTGACTGATTTTACAGCTGAAGTGATGCCTTCTGACAAATCAGACTTTGTCAAAGAACTTCAAGCTAAAGGAAAAATCGTCGCAATGGTCGGTGATGGTATCAACGACTCAGAAGCTTTGGCACAAGCCGATGTCAGCATCGCAATGGGGCACGGCTCAGATATCGCCATGGATGTGGCGAAGATGACTATTATATCCTCAGATCTTGAAGTAATTCCGAAAGCACTGAATTTATCTGACTTGACCGTAAGAGGAATCAAAGAAAACCTCTTTTGGGCATTTATTTACAATTTGATAGGAATTCCAATTGCTGCAGGTGTCCTCTATCCCATCAATGGCTTCCTTCTCGATCCCATGATTGCAGGTGCTGCGATGGCCTTTAGTTCGGTATCGGTGGTATTGAATAGCTTGCGGTTGAAAGGAAAAAGAATTTAGTAGCAAGACACAAGAATCAAGATACTAGAGCCAAGAATCGAGACTTTGATATCAAAAAGCTAGATTTTAGACATTAATACTTATTAGTAAGTTGTCTGTCCGAGCGAAGTCGAGGACCTACTGTTACGGAAAAGCCTTCGATCCCGATAACTATAACGGATGCTCAGCCTTACAAACCATATTAATTTAATAAATGATTCTACTTAACAACCTTACCACCTTAAAACCATCAAACTCTAATTTTCCAATCTTAAAATTTTCCAATATCTCAATTAGATTCTAATGAAAACTCAAAAATTCAAAACCAACATCAATTGTGGCAACTGCTTGGCAAAGGTCACTCCTATTCTCAATGCTGAACCAAGAATCAACTCTTGGGAAGTGGATTTGAAAAGTGATGAAAGAATTCTCACTGTAGAATCTGAGGATATTACAGCCGATGAAGTATTCAAAACAGTATTAAAAGCTGGTTTTATCGCCAAACCAAAATAATTTCAGAAATTCACCAAATGAAATCAATTCTATGCCTCGCATTCATTTTCGGATTTGTATTCCTTTCAGGTACTATTTTGGCACAACAAAATGAAGTTCTACCCTTAGTGAAATCCAGCATCAAAGGAATCAATATTTACGGAAAAACGGTTGATAACCAGACCCGTTGCCAGCACTGGCATTCGGATTTGGATGTAATTGCGATCAAGTTCAAGTGCTGTGAAAAGTACTATCCTTGCTTTTCCTGTCATGAAGAGGAAGCTGATCACAAACCAGAAGTGTGGCCAAAGTCCGAGTTTGATACGAAAGCTATACTCTGCGGAGTTTGTGGTTCGGAATTGACAATCGAAGCTTACCAAGCAAGCGGCAATACCTGTCCTAATTGCACTGCTGCTTTCAACCCTGGATGTAGCAAGCATTATCACTTATATTTTGAAACAGATACTCCTAAAAAATCTGATTTATAGCTAGTTAGCTAAATGTAATTTTAAATAGTTAAACTCTATACCGTTTATTTCGTAAGTTTGTCCTGTTGAAAAAGATTCTTTCCATAGCGTTTTCTTTGATGATCCTCCTAAGTAGTGTAGGATTAGCTAAGACTATTCACCTCTGCATGGGTACAGAGACGGAGAGCGCAATTGGTTTTTCCACTTCTCATATTGAATGCGAGATGGCTAAAAAGAAGCCCAGTTGTCATTCTGAAAAAGAATCAAGCAAACACGAAGAAAAAGATTGCTGTGATGAGAAGTTTGAATTGCTCGTTTTAGACCAAGATTTACAGAAGTCATCACTCAACCTTGATTACTCGCCAGAATTCGTTCTTTCCTTAGTTTATACCTTCTTCGGGGTATCAGTTTTTCCGACTGAGAAAAACGAAAATTATAACGATTATCCCCCTCCAGTTCTAAGGCAAGACCTTCAAGTACTTCATCAATCCTTCTTAATTTAATCTTTCCGGTAGCCCAATTCAATTGAGTTGGGAGAATAAGCGATTGCCTGATTTGGGCAATTGATTCTTTCTTTTTTCCTTACCGGATACGATTATGCTTAATAAAATCATCAAGTTTTTTCTTGAAAATAAATTAGTCACCGTACTTCTGCTACTGTTGATCATAGCATGGGGAGTAGTGACTGCTCCGTTCAACTGGGACACTGGATTTCTACCAAGGGACCCTGTACCCGTGGATGCCATTCCAGATATCGGAGAAAATCAACAAATCGTCTTTACTGAATGGATGGGGAGATCTCCACAAGACGTGGAAGACCAAATTACCTATCCACTGACGACTTCACTGCTGGGATTACCTGGCGTGAAAAGTGTGCGGAGTAGCTCTGCTTTTGGCTTTTCCAGTATATACATCATTTTCGACGAGGATACTGAATTCTATTGGAGTAGATCCAGGGTTTTGGAGAAACTCAACTCGCTTCCAGCAGGATTGCTACCTGAGGACGTCCAGCCCAAACTTGGACCTGATGCCACCGCTTTGGGTCAGGTATTTTGGTACACCTTGGAAGGTAGAGATGCAGATGGAAATCCAGTCGGTGGTTGGGATCTTCACGAACTCCGAACTATCCAGGATTATTACGTCCGATATTCGCTGACTGCTGTCGAAGGAGTTTCCGAAGTGGCTTCAGTAGGTGGCTATGTGAAAGAATATCAGGTAGATGTGGATCCAACGGCTCTAAAAGCCTATGGTGTCACACTGATGGATGTGATGCAAGCTGTCCGGAAAAGTAATCTAGATGTCAGTGCCAATACCATTGAGGTAAATAAAGTGGACTACTTCGTCCGAGGTCTAGGTTATGTAGAAGAACTCTCCGATTTGGATCAGGCGGTAGTTAAAGTCACCGATAATGTTCCAATTCGCATCAAGGATGTCGCTAAGGTAAATATTGGTCCGCAAGTCAGAAATATGGGCGGCATTCTGGATAAGTCTGGTGCCGAAGCTGTTGGTGGCGTAGTCATCGCACGCTATGGAGACAATCCATTGGCAGTCATTGAAGGTGTAAAAGCAGAGATTGAAAAGCTTTCGGAAGGTCTACCATCAAAAACACTTGCTGATGGACGAGTTTCCAAAGTGACCATAGTTCCTTTCTATGACCGTTCGGGATTGATTTTCGAGACTTTGGGTACGCTCTACGAAGCTATTTCTTTGCAAATTCTAATCACCATTATCGTAATCGTGGTAATGGTATCAAATCTCCGAGCCTCATTCCTGATTTCTGCACTTCTGCCGTTGGCAGTATTAATGTGCTTCATTTTCATGAAATACTTTGGAGTAGATGCTAATATCGTAGCACTATCAGGAATTGCGATAGCGATTGGGACCATGGTGGATTTGGGAATTATTCTCAATGAGAATGTCCTCCGCCATCTTGAAGATGCTCCTGCAGGACAGTCAAAGTTGAAGACGGTTTACTTGGCTACATCAGAGGTATCTTCTGCCATACTTACAGCAGTAAGTACGACCATCGTCAGTTTTCTACCGGTATTTACGCTACAGGCAGCAGAAGGAAAGCTCTTTGGTCCTTTGGCGTACACCAAATCCTTTGCATTGATTTCGGCCTTGATCTTCACATTATTGATCATGCCGGCATTTTCTCATTGGATTTTCTCGTTGAAAAGCGCTAGCAAGCAAAGAGGGCTTTATCTGAATTTTGCCTTGGTGATTTTGGGCCCAATCATCGCTTTTACAGTTTGGGCTTGGGCTGGCTGGGTTTTGTTCGCATTTGGCGTAGCTAATTTGCTCATCAATTATTATCCAGAGCGAGTTGGAAAGTATCAGGATTATATCCGCGTTGGAATCACAGTGATTGCGATTTCCTGGTTATTAACCATCAAATGGCTCCCACTTGGTGTTTCCAATAGCCTCTTGACGAATTTCATCTTTATCGCTTTAATTATCGGGTTGGTCTTAGGAACCTTCTCGATATTCCTTCACTACTATCCTAGGATTCTCCTTTGGTGTTTGAATAATAAGGGCAAATTTTTAATCCTGCCTTTAGTCATTTTCCTTTTGGGTATGAATGTCTGGTTGGGTTTCGATCGGGTATTTGGAGTTTTCTCCAACACCGCAGACCGAGTCGGCTGGAATCTTCGTGCGACAGGATTCTGGTCAAGTATGACGCATAACTTTCCGGGGTTAGGAAAGGAGTTTATGCCTTCGCTGAATGAGGGTTCTTTTCTGTTGATGCCGACTACCATGCCGCATTCGGGTCTCACTGAGAACAAAGAGGTACTTGCGCAATTAGATATGCTGGTGACAGCGATTCCTGAAGTTGATTTGGTTGTAGGGAAAGCAGGTCGGGCCGAGACTGCCATTGACCCTGCTCCTATTTCCATGTTTGAAAATACAATCAACTACAAATCAGAATATGCCACAGACGCAGATGGGAATCGCCTCCGTTTTAAAACAAATAAGGATGGATTTTATGAATTGCAGTCGGGAGAATTTTACGATCCTAGTTTAAACACCCCAAGTAAAATCAATCCTTCCACTATGATTCCCGACGAAGACGGTGAGTACTTTCGTCAATGGCGAACTGAAATCACTTCTCCTGACGATATCTGGGAAGAGATAATTGGGGTCATCAATATTCCAGGAGTAACCTCCTCGCCTAAGCTTCAACCAATCGAGACTCGACTGGTCATGCTTCAAACTGGCATGAGAGCTCCTATGGGAATCAAAGTATATGGACCTGATCTTCAAACCATAGAAGAGTTTGGGATGAAGCTGGAGCAATACCTCAAGGAAGTGCCATCAGTCAAGAAAGAAGCTGTCTTTGCAGATCGGATTGTAGGTAAGCCATACCTCGAACTTGACATTGATCGGGAGCAAATTTCCCGCTATGGAATGAATGTGGTCGATGTGCAGGATTTCATTGAAACGGCTATTGGCGGAATGAAAGTCAGCACAACTGTAGAAGGTAGAGAGCGATTCCCTATCCGGGTCCGCTATGCCCGGGAATTCCGTGATGATCCATCGGCAATAGAAAACATCCAAGTCCCTACGCCACTTGGCAATTATATTCCACTTGGACAATTGGCGAATATCACCTATAGACCTGGACCAGATATGATTCGGGCGGAAAACAGTTTTCTGGTGGGCTATGTGCTTTTGGATAAAATGCCTGGTTTTGCAGAAGTTACGGTAGTAGAAGATGCACAACGCTACCTGAAAAGCAAGATAGACTCAGGTGAATTGATAGTTCCTGCCGGTGTCCGTTACGTCTTTTCAGGTTCTTACGAAAATCAGGTACGAGCAGAGCAACGCTTAGCGATAGTAGTTCCGCTCTGTCTGATAGCAATTTTCCTGATTTTATACTTTCAGTTCAAATCGGTTTCTACCACAATATTTGTGTTTTCAGGTATAGCAATGGCTTTTTCCGGAGGATTCCTGATGCTTTGGTTATATGGACAGGATTGGTTCTTAAATTTCTCCTTCTTCGGTACTGAAATGCGTGACTTATTTCAAATGAAAAGCTACAATCTCTCTGTGGCTGTTTGGGTAGGTTTTATTGCCCTGTTCGGAATAGCTACGGACGACGGAGTTGTAGTAGCCTCCTATCTCAAGCAAAGCTTTGAATCCAACAGTCCTGAAACAGTTAAAGAAATTCGAGAAGCAGTTTTGGAAGCGGGAAGCAGGCGTGTTTTGCCATGTCTCATGACCACTGCCACTACCCTGTTGGCATTGATTCCGGTGCTTTTCTCCTCAGGAAGAGGATCTGACATCATGATCCCTATGGCGATTCCTTCTTTTGGGGGAATGACGATTGAGTTGATCACCTTATTCCTAGTTCCAGTACTTTTCAGCTGGTGGGCTGAGCGAAAATTAAAAAATACGAACGCATGAAAAAGCTATTCACATTAGTGATTCTCTGGGCGAGTGTTGGGCATTTTGCTCTTTCACAAAATCTCGATGAATATTTGGTCAAAGCGGCGGAAAATAATCCTGAGCTGAAAGCCTATTACAACGAATATTTGGCTGCAGCTGAAATTGGTAATCAAGTCAGCCTTCCCAATCCTGAGCTTCAAATTGGATTCTTCTTTCGACCAATGGAGCGATTTATGGGAAATCAGCAGGCAGATATCCGCTTGATGCAGATGTTTCCTTGGTTTGGAATGCTGAAAGCTCAAGAGTCAGAAGCCAATCAAATGGCATTGGCTCGCTATCAGCTTTTCCTGGATGCCAAAAACAACCTGTTTTACCGAGTCAAAACTACTTGGTATGCATTGGCAGAATTGGAACATGAAATCCGAATCACCGAAGAAAATCTGGAAATCCTTCGCAAATACGAGCGTATGGCCCTGATCCGCTTCGAAAGTGCGTCGACATCATCTGCAAGTCCAAGTACCGCTCCTATGGCTTCTTCTTCAAGCTCCAGCGTTTCTGCAGGTTCAGGAGGAATGAATACCATGGGGAATCAATCTCAGGGCATGGCAAACCAAACAAAATCTTCTGCCATGGCATCTCCGGATGCTATGGGATCCACTGGGCCGGGCATGACAGACGTGCTACGAATTCGACTACAAATCAACACATTGGAAAATGAGTTGGAATTGCTTAAAGCAAATAAAATTCCGCTTCAGGTAGAATTAAATAAACTGATGAATTCCCCTCGTGAAGCTCAGCTTTCCAATCCAGAACCGTTAATTCCATTTCTAATGAATCTGGAAAAACAAGCCATTCTAGATAGCATCTCTGCAAATAACCCCATGCTAGCGATGTATGATGCAGAGCTTTTGGCACTGGAATCTCAAAAGAAAATGGCAAAACTGGATGGCAGACCGATGCTCGGTGCCGGGGTGAATTACATGCCCTTTCAGCCTAGAATTGAGGATGGCATGTCTATGGGTGGCAAAGATATGATTATGCCCATGGTGACGGTGACCTTGCCTATTTATAGAAAGAAGACTACTGCCAAGATCAAAGAAGCTGAACTCCGTCAGGAAGCGGTACAATTCAACAAAGAAAATACACTAAATCAACTGGAGATAGGTTGGGCAAAAGCTTTCCGGGATCTCGAAGATGCAAATCGAAAAGTCCGACTCTTCGAACAACAACTAGAGCTGGCAAACCAAAACCTCAGCCTATTACTAACTGCCTACGCTACTAATGGGGAAGATTTCGAAGAAGTACTCAGAGCACAGCAACTGATTTTAGACTACGAATTTTCAAAAATCAAGGCGATCACCAGACAATACACTTCCCTAGCCATGCTGGATATGCTTTCAGCTACTGGGATTCAACCCTATTCTAAGTAATCACATGGAAACTAAAACTAAAAAGTTATATCTATTTGGAGGATTGCTGTTTGTCCTCGGAATCACAATCGGCTGGCTTATCAGTCCTTCTGCACCAGAAACTGTCGATACAGAACACAATCACAACGTGGAATCCCTTGCCGATCAACTCTGGACCTGCTCTATGCACCCACAGATCAAACTAAATGAACCGGGAGATTGTCCTATCTGTGGAATGGATTTGATTCCTGTAGCCACTGCGAAAACTTCTGAATCTACCAATCCAATGGTTCATGAGATGACGCCCGAGGCAATTGCATTGGCAAACGTACAGACCTCCATTGTTGGGGGGATGAATAATAGTGGAGAGTTGCTATTGACTGGGAAAATTCAGGCTGATGAACGCCAGAATACCTCTGTAACAGCAAAATTTCCAGGTAGAATTGAAAAGCTTTTTGTGAGTTTTACGGGGGAAAAAGTAAAAGCCGGTCAGCGTCTCGCGGCTGTCTATTCGCCAGAGTTGGTTACAGCTCAGAAAGAGCTTTTGGAAGCTGCTAAAACGAGGCAAGTTTTCCCAGAATTGTACCAAGCAGCACGCGAGAAATTAAGGCTTTGGAAATTATCAGAGACACAAATCTCGACTATAGAAAATTCCGGAACGCCTAAAACTGAATTTGATGTTTTGGCCGAACATAGCGGTGTCGTGACCCAGCGGAATATCGCCGTGGGTGATTATGTCAATACCGGTACAGTGCTTTTCAACATTGTAGATCTGGATAAAATATGGGTGATGCTCGATGCCTACGAATCGGATTTATCGATGGTAGCTGTGGGCAATCCTATTTCATTCACGGCTTCAGGTATTCCCGGTCAAACCTATCAAGCGAAAGTCACTTATATCGATCCGATTTTGAACCCGAATACGCGAGCGGTCTCCCTGCGTGCAGAAATGAATAATCCTGGTGGAAAGCTTCTGCCAGAGATGTTTGTCTCAGCAAAAGTGAAAACGAATACGAAGTCTCAAAATGCAGGGATTGCGATACCTCGCACTGCTTTACTTTGGTCGGGCAAGCGTTCCATTGTTTATGTCAAAGTTCCGAATTCCGAATACCCTGCTTTTGAAATGCGAGAGATTACTATAGGTTCGAAAATGGGCGATATGTATGCTGTTGAGTCAGGTTTAGAGATTGGAGAGGAGATTGTTACCAACGGCGTATTTGCTATTGACGCGGCTTCACAATTGGCTGGAGGCTACAGCATGATGAATCGTCCGGAAACAAAAACCCTGGAAGTTTCTACGGCTTTTCAATCCCAATTGACTCAGTTGACAGAGGAGTATTTCAAAGTAAAAAACAGTCTGGTCAACGACGACGCAGCGGCAACTCAGAAAGCCGCGGCTTCACTAAAAAGTAGCCTTTCAAAAGTGGACATGAATTTGGTCAAAGGCACCGCTCACGATCGGTGGATGTCGATCCGAACTGAGGTCGAAAAAGCTGCAGAAATGATAACAAAGGAAACTGATATCGCAAAACAGCGAATACACTTTGCTCCCCTTTCCCAGGCTTTTTTGGATCTGACAGAAACCTTTGGGTTGACGAAAGACAAGGTGTATAAGGAATTTTGTCCAATGGCTTTTGACAATAAAGGAGCCTATTGGCTAAGTGAATCAGAACAGATCCGCAACCCTTATTACGGTAAAGCGATGCTGACTTGCGGGGAAGTAACCACGACTTATCTGAAGGGTCAGCCGGTGATGGATTTTGCTGGCACTATGTCTGCAACCAATTCTGCAGCACATAAGCATTAACAGTTGGCAGTGAGCAGATAGAAGTGAGCAGTGTCAACCTTTGAGGTTTCTTTTTAACCTCGAAGGTTTTGAGATAAAAGTAGGCAGTGGACAGTAGGAAGTGAGCAGATGGCCTGACTGTCCTCGGACAACTGAAAACCGATAACAGAGAACTGACAACCAATAACTAAACCCCAAAACCATGAAAAACAAATCCTATCAAAAATTCGCATTGATGATGGCTGTTTCTTTTGTCATCATGTATGGAGTGATGTTTTTAAATGCTGACATTTTCGATCATGTCATGCTTAGTACTACCCGAACTTATATGACCATTTTGATGATCGCTCCTATGGCGGTTTCCATGATGCTGTTTATGTGGGGAATGTACGAAAACAAGAAAGCCAATTATATCATCATCACTGCAGCCTTGGTGATTTTCGTAGCCACTTTTACCATGCTTAGAAATCAAACGCTGATCGCTGATGTACAGTGGATGAAAGCGATGATTCCACATCACTCCTCAGCCATCATGGTCAGCCAAAAAGCACACTTACAAGATCCGGAGGCACAGCAATTAGCTATAGACATCATCGAAGCTCAGAAAAAGGAAATCGCTCAGATGGAAGCGATGATTGAAAGATTACAGAACCAAGACTAAAAAACCATGACCATTAAGACAGACAAATTACTAAGAAAAATTACGCTGCTTATGTGGTTGTGCTTTGTGCATACGATTGTAATAGCAGAACAGATACCTAGCGATACAGCTGTTTATACGATTACCCTAAAGCAGGAAATGGTATCAAAAACCGGAAAACCGGTTGCGGCAATGACGGTAAATGGTGGTATTCCCGGACCTACTCTGACTTTTCAGGAAGGAGGATACGCGGTGATCTACGTCAAAAACGAAATGGATGTCGAGACCTCTGTGCACTGGCACGGGATCTTGCTGCCAAATTTCTTTGATGGAGTTCCTTACCTCAACACTCCTCCCATAATGCCAGGGGAAACTCAGAAGTATGAATTTCCTTTGATCCAATCGGGTACTTATTGGTATCATTCGCATACGATGCTGCAAGAGCAAAGCGGAGTATATGGCTCTATAATCATTGAACCTAAAGAAAAAACTTTGGAATATGACTCGGATCTAGTCATTGTTCTTTCGGACTGGACTGAGCAGAAACCCATGAACGTCTTGCGAAATCTAAAACGGGGAAATGAATGGTACAACATCAAAAAAGGTACAGCAACGCCTTTAAATATGGTGATAGGTAGAGGTGGGCTTGGAGCCCAGCTCAACTTCTGGAAACAACGCATGGAAGGAGCTGACATCGCAGATATTTATTATAATGCTTTTTTAAATAACGGTCAAATCACGAGCGAATACCCCGAATTTAAGCCCGGTGAAAAAGTTCGGGTTCGAATAATCAACGGTTCGGGCTCCTCGCAATTCTGGTTGACGTTTGGAGACGAGGATCCACTTTTAGTTTCTGCAGATGGTTTGAATATAGAACCTATTTCCCGAAACAAAACCTTCATTGCAATCGCTGAGACTTATGATTTTATAGTGACTATTCCCCCTGCTGGAAAAGTAGAAATCCGAGCTATGGCTCAAGATGGTTCCGGTACTACCTCAGCATACCTTGGAAGTGGAAATGCAATCTTAGCAGAAGTGTTGCCACGTCCTGATAAGATCGGGATGATGATGAAAATGGCAGAAATGAATATGCGAATGGGAGCACCAGCTATGAAATTGAATCCTTCCGAGGAAAAGCCGCAGGAAATGATGGATAACTGGGGTATGAAAATGGACGGAAAGATGGAAGGGATGAAAATGGATCATGCGGGGATGGATCATTCAAAAATGGAAATGGAACCAGCGTCCAAATCTGAAATGAAAATGTCCAAGACAGACAGTAGCATGAATCAGATGGATCACTCCAAAATGAATCATGATGCAGGTATGGAAAAGTCTATGGCTAATGATCAGAAAATGGGAATGAAGGATTCGAGGGGAGAAATGCCAGGAATGGACATGTTTGCAGAATACAATTACGATTACTTGAAATCAACCGAGAAAACCAACTTCGGAGAAGATATCCCGGTCAATGAAGTACTCCTAAATCTCACGGGAAATATGTGGCGATATATCTGGAGCATGAACGGGGTGCCGCTTGCTGAAGCAGACAAGATTAAAATTGAAGGCGGAAAAGTCACTCGAATCACACTAAACAACCTCACAATGATGCATCACCCGATGCACCTACATGGCCATTTCTTCCGAGTGATTAATGACAAAGGAGAATACTCCCCGCTAAAACATACCGTAAATGTCCCTCCGATGCAAAAAATTACCATCGAGTTTGAGGGAACTGAATCTGGAGATTGGTTCTTTCATTGCCATGTGCTTTATCATATGATGGGTGGAATGGCACGGGTGTTCTCCTACGATACGCCGAGAGATCCAAGATTAAAAGGATTTCCCTTGAAGAATTTACTCCAAGAAGGAAATCATTTTTACAATTGGGGAACTGCCGAGGTCGCCTCGCACATGACTGAGATCAACCTAATGTCTTCGAATATTCGGAATCAATTTAATCTGAATATGGAATATGGCTACAATCAGAATATGGAAGCGGAGTTTACTTACGAGCGCTACCTATATGATTATTTCAGGGTTTTTGCGGGAGTAAATATGGAAAATGAGATACCTGAAAGCCTGGATGAAATCAGCACTACTGCTATTGTGGGTATTCGCTTCTTGACTCCTTACCTCTTTAACCTTGATGTTAGACTAGATCACAAGCTGCGACCTGAAATCCGGATCAATCGTGAAATCATGATTTTCCCACGTACCTCAATTTTCGGTGTATATGAATACCAAATGGATTTAGGCTGGACCAATACCCTACCTGAAACCGGCGAAAACACCGACTTTAAGGGAGAAACCACTTGGGCAGCTGGGGTCAGTTATATTTTCTCGAGAAATTTCTCTGTCATGGGAAGCTATGACAATCGCTTTGGAGCAGGCGGAGGATTGACAGTCCGGTTTTAATAGATAATTTTTCACAAAGCAAATAAACTAAGTATGGATCATTCTTCTTCTCATCAACATCATTCCAATGACCAACAAGTCAATCATTCTTCAATGAAAGGTAAAAAGGATCATCAGGATCATTCTAACCATCATCAGCATATGATTGCCGATTTCAAGAAACGGTTTTGGGTTTCGCTGGTAATCACCTTGCCTATTATTGTTTTAGCCCCGATGATTCAGGACCTGCTGGGCTATGAATTCACTTTTACCGGCGATCGTTATATCCAATTTGCACTGGCTACCGTGGTTTTCTTTTATGGAGGTTGGCCTTTTCTAACAGGTCTTGCGGACGAAATCAAGAAGAAGGCACCTGGAATGATGACCTTAATCGCTTTAGCAATCTCCGTCGCTTATTTTTACAGCTCGGCAGTGATTTTTGGTTTAGGGGGAAAGATCTTTTTTTGGGAGCTTGTCAGCTTGATCGACATAATGCTTTTAGGTCATTGGATTGAAATGAAGTCAGTCATGGGTGCTTCCAATGCCCTTCAAGAACTGGCTAAAATGATGCCCTCAGAAGCCAGAGTAATCGATGAAAACGGGAATGGCACCGAAATTCCTGTTGAAGAATTAAAAGGAGGAGATATCATCCTAGTCAAACCGGGTGAGAAAATACCTGCAGACGGAAAAATCATTGAAGGCGAAAGTCATGTCAATGAATCCATGCTAACCGGAGAATCCAAACCTGTGTCCAAATCCAAAGGTCAGGAAGTGATCGGTGGATCCGTCAATGATAGTGGCGCACTTAAGATCGAAGTGAAGCATACCGGAGAAGAAAATTACCTCTCCAAAGTAATCGGAATGGTCAAAGGCGCTCAAGATAGCAAATCCAAAACTCAGGATCTGGCGAATAAGGCTGCGGGCTGGCTTTTCTATATTGCTTTGGGTTCAGGTATCATCACCCTCATTGTCTGGCTTTCGCTTGGCAAAGACTTCGAGTATTCTTTAGAGCGGATGGTCACGGTCATGATTATTTCATGCCCACATGCTTTGGGCTTGGCTGTTCCTCTGGTAGTGGCTATTTCAACTTCCGAAAGCGCAAAACGAGGTTTGCTGATCCGCAATCGAACTGCCTTTGAAAATTCCAGAAAGATTACCACTATTCTATTCGATAAGACTGGGACGCTCACCAAAGGAGATTTTGGCGTGACCCGCTACGAAAGTTTGGATGAAAGTTTATCAAAGGATGAGCTGCTACAAGTTGCCGCGTCCTTAGAGCGAAATTCTGAACACCCCATTGCTGCGGGAATACTTCTCAAAGCCAAAGAATTGGAGTTAAAACTTGATGAACCGACGAATTTTCAAAATATCACTGGGAAAGGAATAAAGGCTAAATTGAATGGAAATGAAATTTCCATTGTAAGTCCGGGAATGCTGAAGGAAAAAGATCTTGAGCAACCGGAAGGAGCTTTCAAGGATGAGTCAGAAACGGTGGTGTTTGTGCTTAAGGATGGTAAAATCCTTGGGTATTTAGCCTTATCGGATAAGATTCGACCCGAATCCCAAGACGCCATAGATACCCTGAAGAAACAAGGAATCAAGGTGCTTATGGCTACAGGTGACAATAAACAAGTCGCGGAGGCAGTCAGCAAATCGTTGGGATTGGATGATTATTACGCAGAAGTTTTACCCGAAGACAAGCAAAAGATCATAAAGGATCTCCAGGACAAAGGTGAATTCGTTGCCATGACAGGTGATGGCGTGAACGATGCTCCGGCTTTGGCTCAGGCAGACGTGGGTATCGCTGTAGGCTCAGGAACTGATGTAGCCGCAGAGACGGCAGACATTATCTTAGTCAATAGCAATCCACAGGATATTTCTAATCTCATCCTTTTCGGTACAGCTACTTATAAAAAGATCATTCAAAACTTATGGTGGGCTGCCGGATATAATATCGTCGCCGTCCCACTGGCTGCAGGCGTTTTTGCCGGAGCAGGAATCATTCTCAGCCCAGCCATTGGTGCGGTGCTTATGAGTATGAGTACCGTAATTGTGGCATTCAATGCACAGTTATTAAAAAAACAACTTAACTAATCATAAACTCCAACCCAATACAAATGAAAAAATACCTTTTATCACTCAGCGTTTTGGCAGCAGTAGCCTGCTCTTCTGAAAAATCAACGGATCAATCTGATCATGACATGAATAACATGGATTCTACCACTATGGACCATTCCATGCATACTCCAAAACCAGAGGCTTCCAAAAGTCCTCGAACAGCAGCTATGGCAATGGTCGGTGGAAACCATATCCACATTGATTATTCCTCACCCAGTGTCCGAGGAAGGCAAGTTTTCGGTGGCCTAGTTGGCATGAATGAAGTATGGGTGACCGGTGCGCATAAAGCCACCTCAATTCAGATTGACAAGCCGGTAATGATCAACGGAAAACGAATCGAGATTGGAAAATATGGCTTCTTTACCATCCCAGGGGAAAATGAGTGGACTGTCATCGTCAACCAAGTGTGGGATATGCATCTTGCTGACGACTATGATCAGAGCAAAGACGTGATTCGATTCACCGTAAAGCCTGAAACCTTGTCAGAAACAGTAGAAGCTTTAACTTTCGAAGTGAAAGAAAAAGACCCAAAAACCACTTCAATCAGTATGGCTTGGGATAAAACCAAAATCAGCTTCGAAGTCGTGAATGCAGAGTAAATGAGAAAAAACAATCAATTCTACGCTAGGAGAATACATCGGTTCTTGGGCGTTTTTATCGGTATCCAATTCATCTTTTGGACCATTTCCGGTTTGTATTTCAGCTGGACGGATATCGATGAGATTCATGGAGATCATTTCCGAACGGATCATATGATGCATGAAAATGCAACTGAATTGATTGATCTATCAAAACTGGATTCCACGCTCTTGATAGCTTCCCTTGAACTCAGATTTGTTAATCATAAACCTTATTTCTGGGTGAATGAGAGCAAATTATTTGATGCACAGTCAGGAGTTCTACATTCGGAAATCTCTGAAACCGAGGCGCGGGAAATTGCCCAAATCTACATTAAAGATGATCTGCAAATCAGAGAAATGGAATACCTCACCGAAACTGGACCTCATCACGAATATAGAGATTCAGCGCTACCTGTTTGGGCTGTGCATTTCGATGACTCAGAGAATCTAGTCGCCTATGTAGATGCGAAAAGTGGTGAATTCACTAAAGTAAGACACCGGGCCTGGCGTTGGTTTGACTTCTTATGGATGTTTCACACCATGGATTACGCTGGTAGAGATAACTTCAACAACCTACTTTTGCGGGTATTTTCCCTAGCGGGATTAGCAGCAGTAGGTTCTGGATTCACCTTATTCTTTATGACAAAACCCAAAAAAAATAAATCAAATAATAAAACTTAAATCAATGAAAAATCTAAGATTACCAATTGCAGTCTCAGTTTTAATAGCACTATCTATGGCTTGCTCTAGCAAGTCTACTCATGAAGATCACATGGAAAATGAGACATCTCAGGAAATGTCATCTGCTACTTCTGATGAATTAGACTCAACTCCTGCAACAATAATTTCTTTTAAAGAAGAGTCAACTACACAGATTTTCAATACCTATTTTGGGTTGAAAGATGCCTTGGTAGAAACTAATGGTGAAAAAGTAAGTGAGGAAGCAAAAAAATTAGAAGCACTTCTGACTGACGAAAAGTACAATTCTATGAAAGAAGAGGTCCAGAAAATCGCTGGGACAACTGACACAGCAATTCAGCGTGATGCATTTGATGAGCTTTCAGAGCAAATGATTGAATTGGCTAAAAGCAGCGAGTTGGCTTCAGGAAACCTTTTCCTTCAGCATTGCCCTATGGCAAATGGCAACAAAGGAGCAAATTGGATTAGTTTGTCTGAAGAAATCAGAAATCCATACTTCGGGGACAAAATGATGACATGTGGTTCTGTCACTGAAAAAATCTAGTAAATAATTCAAGTGTAGGGGCGAAAGATTTTTCGCCCCTACATCAATTTGAAATTGTAAATCTCAATCCTAAGAACCCTCTAATACCCTGATTGGGAGCGTAAACGTAGGTCGGATCAAATGTTAATGCATTAGGATTGCCAGCTGTAGGAATCACAGAACCATCTGGAGCAAAGTCTACTCCCCGATCAAAAGGATCAAAAGCTCTAGCGATAGAATTTGCTGCGGGAGTGAAATTCAACAGATTTTTCACTCCTCCATAGATCTCCCATCTATCCCCTAGTTTCTTTGTAAGCTGAATATTTTGAATGCTATACCAAGGAGAGAAGGCAGGTCTATCGTCCAGCTCTCCCAATAAAGGAAGTCGCATTGGGCTATAAACATTTCCTGTATAATCCACTGTCAATCCCAAGCGAAAAAACTCATACCCTACAGACCAGACTCCCGAAAATCTCTCTGTAAGTAATTGACGAGTTTTGACTCCCTCTTCTTCTATACTCACATCCATAAGCGTTCCTCCAGCCGTCACTGTAAATCCGTTTGGCCAGGCAGCATCGATATTTAGAGAAACTCCTTTTGAAACTGCCGAACCCTCTAAATTTGAATAAATGATTTGATTGGGATTCGTTTCATAATCAGGAATAATCCGATTGGAGAAATAGGTGTAAAAAGCTGAACCATCAAGACCTATGAAAATGCCCTTATCAGTATATATTTTCTTCACCAAATTCAAATTCCCATTCCAACTTTGCTCTGGTTTCAACTCCTCCGTAAAAATGACCTCCCGAGCTCCTGTCAACGCTGCATGATCTTCTGTAAACACATTCGCTACACGGAAACCATTTCCTGCAGATAGCCTAAACACCGTGTTCTTGTCAGCTGATGAAAGTTTGTAATTCACACGAGGGGAAAAGATGGAACCATGGATGGAATTATAATCGTATCTGGCACCAAGCAATAAGCTCTGACTAGGAGTCAGTTTTATTTCATCTTGCAGAAAAACTCCCGGCAAATGGATAACTGAAGGGGTGTTTTTATCCGTCAGTAGGTCAGAAGTAGCCGAAGTATTATCATCATAATAGGTGTACCTATATGCTGTACCGAGCAATAGACTATGTTTCTCTACTGATTTCGCCCAAGTCAACTGACCGAAACCTATGTATTGCTCTGCAGTATAAATGGTCGTTCCATAAACTGAGTTTTGGTTATGACCATTCAAAGAAAACTGAAAATTCATCGTTTCCGTGGTAGGTAATTGCCAGGTACCAAAAGTCTCCCAGCGACTGGTATAGATACTCTCACCGTACACTTCATCTCCACCGCGGTCTGCACTAGTCCAGTTCATCTCCCCACCCCATCGATCTTCATATACATACCTGCCAGCCATAGTGAATACCCTGTTTTCAGGTCGTTTCACATTGATTTTTTGGAAAAATGAAATGCGCTTAGAAAGCGTCACATCTGTAAATCCATCGCCATTATTGTCAATCGGATTATCGTAATAAAAAGCATTTATACCAGTAAGAGACTGTACATTTTTACCCCAATTAGATCGCAAACCTAAATCCAAGTTCATCTCTCCCCACCCAGTTGCAAAGAAGTCTGTAGACACCAGAGGGGCTGATTCTGGCTTTTTAGTGATCACATTGATCAATCCACCTACAGCTTCCGAGCCATAAAGTGTGGAGGCTGGACCTTTCACTACTTCTACTCTGTCGATCAGTGCTTGAGGAATTCCAGTCAAACCATAAACTGTTGCCAAGCCACTAACAATTGGCATCCCATCGATGAGCACCATAGTGTACGGTCCTTCCAAACCATTGATATGAATATCGCCGGTATTGCAGACATTACAGTTGATCTGAGGACGTACACCGTTCACATTTTGTAAGGATTCAAAAATTGATGGCGTTGGATTAGCCCGAAAAAAGTTGGCAGAATAAACTTCTACTGGAACTGGACTATCCAATTTGGACACTTCCTGCATGGTACCACTGACTACTACTTCATCCAGTCCCCCATCCATTTCCTGAAGTGTAAAAACCAATGCTGTCGAATTCTCATTCGGTACTTTCACAACTTGTTGGGCAGTTTGAAATCCTACCATCGAAGCCTGAATAGTGAATGTTCCTGTTTTTGTTATTGCAATTTCAAAACCTCCATTTGCATCGGTTACTGCTCCTATTCCCAATCCTTTCACGAATACATTAGCAAATTCTACCGGCTCATTCTGGAAAACAACTTTGCCACTGAGCAAATATTTTTGTCCAAATGATGCAGTTGACAACAGACCAAAAAATAAAAGAAGCAGGTACTTATAGCTCATAAACATGGAGTTAATTTCAAATTAGATACGACAAATATAAAATGTTAGATTACCCTAACAAAATTGTTTTCACAAATATTTTATCATATTTGAACACTAAAGCAATAGGATATGGCGTCACAGACAGAAGAGAACTATCTGAAATCACTTTTCAATCTCGCAAATGATAAGAATGAGGTAAACATCTCAGAACTGGCAGCCCAGATGCAGGTAAGCCTACCAACTGTTAATAGTATGGTGAAAACTCTCCAGAAGAATGATTGGCTGATTTATGAAAAGTACAAGCCCGTTATACTCACCCAAAAAGGCAAAAAAGAAGCGGCACTGATTATCCGCAAGCATAGATTGACGGAAATGTTTCTAGTAAATAAAATGGGATTTGGCTGGGAGGAAGTCCACGAGATAGCTGAGCAGGTAGAGCATATTCATGCGCCGAAGTTTTTCGAACGAATGGATGAAATGATGGGTTTCCCAACCATCGATCCTCACGGTTCTCCGATTCCTGATAAGCAAGGGCGTATTCAAGAGATCAATTACTTAACACTTTCAAAATGTAAAGCTGGGCAAACCGTCATCCTCGCGGCTTTGACAAATTCATCCACCGAATTTTTGGAATTCCTGAATGGTAGAGATCTCAGCTTGGGTGCTGAACTAAAAATCCTATCAAAAGAGGCTTATGATCAAAGTATAGTTGTCAGTTATCAAGATCACTCAAGTGAAACATTATCTGAAAAAGTATGTGAAAAACTGCTTATTAAACTCATAGAATAGATCTGCTCAAAACTGGAAATCCTCGCTAAACTATAGTTTCCCTTTTTCTCTTGGTCAAATTATTGGTACATTTTACAAAAACCAATTTTTGAAACATGATCATAGACGTACACACACACATCAATAATTACCATGAAGATCGCGTAGTTTCTCTTGAAGACTGCCTGAATAAACTGACTGAAACCATGGAGGAAAACCACGTTGACTATTCTCTGGTACTCACTTCATACAAAGTCAATGAACACAGGCCAAGTACCAAAAAAGTGGTTGAAGCTATTGAAAACAGGAAAAACCTAGGTGTTGTGGCTGGGATCAGCTACCTAAATTACAATCATCATGATTTAAGGGAAATCGGTGAATATCTCGCAGCCGGCCTAATTAAAGGTTTAAAACTCTATCCTGGTTACGAGCCCTTTTACCCTAGTGATGCACGTCTGAAGGTCGTTTATGACATGGCTATAGAGTATGATGTACCTGTGATGTTTCACTCAGGTGATACCTATGCGCCCACAGGTCGGGTAAAATATTCCCATCCTATTCATCACGATGATTTGGCGGTGGATTATCCGGATTTAAAAATTGTGATTTGTCACGTGGGTAACCCATGGATCAAAGACTGTATGGAGGTCACTTACAAAAACAAGAATGTTCATGCAGACTTTTCAGGCCTGGTGCTAGGTGATTTCTCTGAGAAATTTGAGCGCTGGATGAAGAACGAACTGGAACAAATGATCACTTATGCAGGTAACCCCAAATACCTTCTTTATGGAACAGATTGGCCAATTTCTTCGATGAAATCCTATTTGAATTTCATGAAGAACCTTGATTTACCACAGGAAAAGAAAGAATTGATCCTATGGAAAAACGCTGCCGAATTATTCAAGCTTGATGTGACTAGCTTTAAATAGAAATGATAGTACTAACCATTATTGAAGTTTAAATTGCTTCGTGCCTCACAAAGACGGTAATTATTAGATTTTATCTAGAATACCAACTGAGTCCTCTACCAAAATCTCAGTGGACTTAGCGGCTAAAACAAAAAAACCACCTGCCAATCACTCAGCGGGTGGTTTTTGCATGAAATCTATGCCTGATTAACGAACGTCTTTTTTGTAATCTGTCACCAAATGCTCGATGAAAAACTCCATCATTCTATCTCTGTTCAAGGCGGTGTGACCCCCATCTGGAGCTACTTGCACTTCTATGCTTTTGCCGGCATCTTGAAACGCTTTGATCAACATCAATGAATTGGATGGATGCACATTGTTATCGGCTGTGCCATAGAATATTAACAACTCGCCCTCAAGTTGATCCGCCATATTCATCAAACTAAATCTGTTATAGCCTTCTTCATTATTCTCAAGCGTACTCATAAAGCGTTCTGTGTAGATATTGTCATATAATCTCCAGTCCGTTACTGAAGAGTTTGCCACAGCCGCATGAACCAAGTCTGGAAATCTAAGGAGCATGGAAGCAGCCGTAGTTCCTCCATAAGAAGTTCCAAATACGCCTACTCTATCTTTATCAAAATAAGGCCTGTCATGAAGTGATTTGATGCCTTCGGCAAAATCATCCATTTCTACCAAACCTAGATTTCCGTACAACTGATCAAGTAACTCTTTACCACGACCTTTTACATTTCTACCATCAATATTCAATATCAAAAACCCATATTCAGTCAATGGATCTGGAAGTGTGAAATTCTCACGAAATGCATTCGTAGCGGGCCCACCATAATTACTGAGGATTACAGGGTACTTTTTACTTGGGTCAAAATCTGACGGGAAATGAATCATTCCGTGCAACTCAGTCACTCCATCTTTTGAAGTAAAAGTAAAGACCTCAACTTTTTTAAGACCTAACTCCTCAAACTTACTCATATCACTTTTCGCCAATTCTGCCACTACTTTGCCTTTGGCGTCCACCAAATTGGTAAATGGAGGAATGTCATGAGTTTGAGCTATATCTACAAAGTATTTCCCATCAGGAGAAATAGTCACGGAGTGATTAAACGCTGGATCTGTTAATCGTGTGTCTTTTGTACCATCAAGATTTACGCGATGTAGCTGCATCAGCATGTGATTTTCACCACTGCGAGCCATGTAATACAAGGTCTTATCCTCTTCATCTACCTTTACAATATTGGAAACTTCGAAAGGATGAGTGGTAATCGCATTTACCAGTGTTCCGTCAAAATTATAGAGGTAATAGTTATTGAAACCGGATCTTTCTGATGCCCAGATAAAGTGCTCACCGTCAGCCAATACTTCCATTTCTGGAGAATTCTCCACAAAACTTGGAAGCCACTCTTCACGGATTACTGTTCTGCTTTTGCCAGTCTCTGGATTTGCAGCACGAAGTTCAAGAATATTCTGACGTCTATTGGTGCTGTGATAAAGCAATTCTTTGCCGTCCGGAGTCCAAGACAAGTCATAAATATATGTTCCCAAATCTCCATCGCTGTACGGCTTACCATCTCTGATATCCAATTCTGTCATTTTTTTGGTAGCCAGATCATAGACCATCAGATCCACGGGAAGATTTGGCTCTCCCACTTTAGGATAGGCTTCGATCTCAAGTGAATCATATAAACTTAATTGATTCAACAGGACGTAGTATTTCTTTACATCCTGTTCATCAAATCTATAGAAAGCGATTTTACTTCCATCAGGAGACCACCACATGGCAGTATTCTGGCTTAATTCCTCTCCATAAACCCAAGTTGCAATACCGTATTTTATTTGATTTTCTTCATTTCCATCGGTAGTGATGGCGATCATATTGCTGCCATCAGCATTGCTGAGGTACATATTGCGATCCTTTGTGTATGCTTTGAATTTACCATCTGGTGACTCTGCCGAATCAAACTGGCGACCTCGCGCAGGACGATTCCAAGCTCTTCGCTCGGGAGTTGGGATTTCTCCAACTTCTGTTACTTTTTTCGTTTTTACTGAGAAAGACTGAAGCTTGCCGTTTTCTGCGTATTCAAAGGATTTGCCATCCTCAGCCCAATTTACATTTAGACTTCCAGGTATTACAGAAGACCTAATTTGTGGTGCTATTTTTTGGTATTGCTCATAGCCAGGCATGTTTTTGAGCTTATCCTGAGCATGTGAGATAGAAATGGAAGTAACCAAAGCTGCAGCCATGGTAAAGAAGAACTTATGCTTCATATATATTCGGGTTAAGTTTATTCTAGATGCGATGATACTATTTTTAGCTGTAAAAAACAGGGATAAATACACGAGTGAAGGATTTTGAAAGCAGAATAGGATTCCAAAAAGCAGTATTTTCACATTATTTCACTTTAGCCATTTCGACTCGGCCATTTTTTGAAAACACTTCATTTATTAAAATTCCACCTAAAGTATTATTGATCTATCTGATAAATTGTCTCCCCCAGAAATACTCAATATATTGGTTTGATTATCATTTCCCCCACAAATAACCCAAGAAATGGAATACAGAAAATTAGGAAAGACAGGCTTAGACTTGTCAAATCTTGGATTTGGAGCATCGCCTATGGGTGATGTTTTTGATGTTTCTGACGAAAAAGATGGCTATCGAGCCGTTCACTATGCAATAGACCACGGAGTTAATTTTTTCGATGTTTCTCCTTTCTACGGAATTACTTTAGCGGAAAAGCGACTGGGAAATGCGCTAGAAGGAAAGCGTGACCAAGTGATTCTGGCTACTAAATGTGGAAGATATGATTTGCAGGAATTTGATTTCTCCGAAAAGCGAATTCTTAAATCTGTCGATGAATCACTTGTTAGACTAAAAACAGATTACGTCGATCTACTTCAGCTTCACGACATTGAGTTTGTATATAAAGAACAAATCCTCAATGAAGCCTGGCCAACTTTAGTCAAACTCAAAGAATCCGGAAAAGCAAGGTTTATTGGAATCACTGGATTACCGGTAAACTACTTGGCTGAAATCACACGAAATATAGAGGTGGACACGGTACTTTCTTGGGCTCATTACAATTTACTGGAAGATGAAATCAACCGAGAACTCGTTCCCCTTTCAAAGGAAAAAGGCTTTGGTCTGATGAATGCAGCGCCTTTGATGCAGCGAATACTTTCAGATGCCCCCTTGCCGGAATGGCATAGATCTCCGCAAGCCATGAAGGATATGCAATCGAAGTTACTTTCTCTATGTGCCAAATATAATGTAAAACTAAGTGATGTAGCGATCCGCTATGCTTTGGATCATCAGGACATCACTACGACTATCGTTGGCATGTGTGACCTTGCTACTATTTCCCAAAACGTAAGCGTACTCGATTTCAAAATTCCTGATGGGCTTTTGGAAGAAATAGAAACCCTCGTCGCACCCATCAAAAACCAAATGTGGTACGAAGGAAAGCCTGAGAATAATATTTAGGAGACAGGTAGCAGTGATCAGATTACAGTATACAGCGTCATTGCAAACGACAGAGAGCCTGTCCCGATTCGTCGGGAAGTGAAGCAATCTGTTTTTAAGAAGTAACCCTTCGACTTCGCTCAGGGCGACGTCATACTCCGTTCAGCATTACAATCTAGTCAGAATGAGCGAAGTCGAAGTCCAATTTGATTTAGTGAAGCCCTAAGACCTTGTCAGACTGAGCGAAGTCGAAGTCAACACAAAATAAATTTGGAAGTAAAATATTCAACAAAATAACTCAAACCTTATGAAAGCATTAGTCCTAACAGATATCGGCAAAACAGAACTCCGGGAAGTAGAAAAACCTAGTCCAAAAGCTGGTGAAGTTCTCCTCAAAGTTGGCATGGTTGGCTTTTGCGGTGGTGATCTGAATAGCTATCGAGGACTTTTTCCCCTGCAAGAATATCCAAATATTCTCGGGCATGAGGTTGGAGGAACTATCGAGGAGCTGGGAACTGACGTTCCTGAGTCCGTCAAAGTTGGGATGAAAGTGACGGTATATCCTTACTTGAATTGCGGGAAATGTATCGCCTGCAGAAAAGGAGCACGTAATGCCTGCAAGGAAAATAAGACTATGGGAGTTCGTCGACCTGGAGCTATGTGCCGATATATTACTTTGCCTTGGCAGGATATTTTTCCATCGGAAAAATTATCTCTTCGCGAGCTAGCTTTGGCAGAGCCACTTACCGTTGGTTTTCACTCTGTAAACCGTGCAAAGGTAAGTGCTGAAGATCGCGTAGCAGTAATTGGATGTGGAATCGTAGGATTAGGTGCTGTGGCATCAGCAGTTAATAAAGGAGCGGAAGTGATCGCAATTGATTTGGACGATGCAAAGCTTGAAATCGCTAAGATGATTGGAGTAAAACACACCATCAATCCTAAGAAGGTGGATCTTCATCAGGCACTTCAAGATATGACTACCAATGATGGCCCTGACGTGATCATAGAAGCTGTTGGAAGTCCTATCACCTACCGCCAGGCTGTAGAAGAAGTGGCTTTTACCGGGCGAGTTGTGTGCATAGGCTACGCAAAAGCACCTGTAGAATTCAACACTTCGCTCTTCGTACAAAAGGAAATTGAAATCCTCGGTTCTAGAAATTGCACCACCGAATTTCCGGAGGTAATTGACTATTTGGGGCAAGGAAAATTCCCGGTAGATGAGGTCATCAGTAAAGTGGTGAGCATTGATGAATCAGAGCAAGCTCTCGCGGATTGGTCTAAAGATCAAGAGGGTATAATTAAAATAATGATAGATTTTGACAAATAAGAAAATGATAAAATCCTGCGTAACGATAGCTCTAGTACCTCAAATCAAAACTGGACCTTGGATATTTTGGGAGGATCTGGAAACTGGAATGGCAAAAGCATCAAAGCTCGGCTTTGATGCAATTGAGCTTTTCACAGCTTCTCCAGATGCAATCGAAATTCCAAAACTAAAAGAACTTCTAAAAAAATATAACTTAGAACTTGCAGCTGTGGGAACCGGTGCTGGGAAGGTCATTCATGGCTTGACGCTTACCGATCCTAATTCAGAAATCAGAAAAAAAGCCATTTCCTTTATCAAAGATATGATGGACTTTGGGGCTGCTTTCGATGCACCGGCAATTATAGGTTCTATGCAAGGAAATATACTTCCAGGAAATGGGCGAGAAGAAACCATGTCTTGGCTAGCTAAAGCATTAAATCAACTTGGAAAGCATGCCGAATCAAAAGGTGTTTCTCTAATCTACGAGCCATTAAATCGCTACGAAACCAACCTGCTCAATACTATTGAAGCTGGGTCAAAATTCTTGGATACGCTGGAAACCAAGTCTGTAAAGCTTTTAGCTGACCTATTTCATATGAATATTGAAGAAGGCAATTTGGAAGAAAGTATTTTGAATTGGGGAAAATACATAGGGCACATTCACTTTGCGGATAGCAATAGAAGGCCGATGGGCTTTGGACATACATCCATGAAGAAAATTGCTGAATCTATCAAAACTATTGGCTACAGCGGTTTTGTTTCTGCAGAAGCTTTCCCCTTCCCAAGTCCTGATGAAGCGGCTGAGCAGACGATTGGGGAGTTTAGGAAATGGTTTCGGTGATTTGAGATTTGAGATTTGAGATTTTTGAACCTCCATCGTAAAGCCCAAAACGCATTGAAAATGAGGTACCCCACCCCCCCTTTTACAAGTATTTCTTATTCCACGCAGCTTTCAATTCCAAGGAGGACTTGCTTCTGTCTAGACTCTTGGCTCTAATCTCTAAAATCTTATGTCTAATGTCTTAAGTCTAATATCTTAAATCTATATTTTGATACTTACATCTAGCAACTTGATACTAAAAAAATGAAACGTTTCGCACTTACTCTTGACCTCATTGATGATGAGGAATCCATCAAAGAATACGAGCAGCATCATTCTCCTGGAGCTGCTTGGCCAGAAGTAACCCAGCACGACAAAGATGCTGGAATTCTGAATATTGAAATCTTTCGTACGGGTAACCGCATGTTTATGCTGCTGGAAACAGTAGATGAATTTGACTTTTCGACAAAAGCCAAATTCGATCAGACCAATCCTAAGATTGCGGAATGGGAAGCTTTAATGTGGAAATATCAGCAGCCAATTCCCTGGGCAAAGCCTGGAGAAAAATGGGTTCTGATGGAGAGAATCTTCAAGTCTGGAGAGTAATTAACAATTATTGACTACTAACTCTGTATTTTAATTCTCATTTTCCCTATTCACAAACTTTTAGTAAAATGAAAATACAACTCCAATCGCTTGTAATTCTAACCTTACTCTTGGTCAATTGTACTGTTAGCTTTGGACAGAATACAATGAACTCTCCTAAAGGGTACGATCATGATATAGGCACAATGGTCTCCATGCTTGAAAACTTGAGGACTAGAATCATCTACAGTACAACAGATCTCAATCAAGAGCAGACTGACTTCTTATTGGACGACAAAGCCAATCGTATTGGTGCTATGATAATGCATTTGGCAGCTACAGAGGTCTATTACCAAGCTTTCACTTTTGAAAAAAGAAGCTTTAACGAGGAGGAAAAAGCGAAATGGGAAACTGCGTTGAATCTTGGGGATGAAGCAAGAGCTGAATATGTTGGAAAACCGATTCAGTACTACTTGGACACTTGGGCACAAGTCCGCCAAAAAACTTTGGAAATGCTAAAAGATAAAGACGATGAGTGGTTTGCAAAATTAGCAAAAGGTGGGCAAGCAGATAATCACTGGGCATGGTTTCATGTGATGGAGCACCAGGCAAATCACATGGGCCAGATCAATATGCTCAGAAGCAGATTGCCAGAGTAAGTGAAAATATCCTCAGAAAAAAACGGCTGTTAAAATTTTAACAGCCGTTTTTGTTTTAATATCCTAGAGTCTTTAACATACTTTCTTCCGTCTGATCTTCTGCGAAAAGTCTGTGGGTCACATTTCCATCTTTATCTCGATCGATCAGCACATGCTTTGGAGCAGGGATCAGACAATGCTGAATTCCGCCGTATCCACCTAGCGATTCCTGATAAGCACCCGTATGGAAAAAGCCCAAATACTGAACTGTCTTCTCAGGTTTTGGGAGGTAAATATTGTATTGGTGAGCCTCAGAGTTATAATAATCCATGCTATCACAGGTAAGTCCACCAAGATTGATATTATGATATTCTGCATCCCAATTATTGACAGCTAGCATAATATACTTCTGATTCAACCCCCAGCTATCTGGCAATTGCGTGATAAAGGACCCGTCGATCATATACCAAAGCTCTTTGTCATTTTGAAGCTTTTCTTCCAAAACTGAATAAAGCACAGCCCCACTCTCTCCGACGGTATAGCTTCCAAACTCCGTGAAAATATTTGGCTCGTCCGTATTGTTTTTGCCACACATCCACTTGATATTCTTCACGATTTGCTCAGCCATATACTGGTAGTCATAATCGAAAAAGACATTGGTCTTAATCGGCCATCCGCCACCAATATCCATCGAGTCCAACGTAGGAGAGATCTTTTTCAAATCCACGTATTTCTGAATAAATCGCGTCAATTCAGACCAATAATAAGCCGTATCTCTAATCCCGGAATTGATAAAGAAATGCAACATTTTCAGGCTTACATTCGGATTATCCTTGATTTTATCTTCATACAGCTTGATGATGTCATTGTATCTCACACCAAGTCTAGATGTGTAGAAACCAAACTTTGGCTCCTCGTCTGCAGCGATTCTTATTCCAACTTGGAAAGGAACTTTAACATGCTCCAAATAATAGTCGATTTCCGTGATGTTATCCAAAATCGGCACACAGTTCACAAAACCGTCGTTAAGCAATTCGGTGATGTATTTCTTGTACAGCTCACGTTTGAAGCCATTACAGACTATAAAAGTCTTCTTGGTGATCTTTCCTTTCGCATAGAGACTTCGAACCAATGGAATATCAAAAGTCGATGAAGTCTCAATATGAATGTCATTTTTTAGCGCTTCGTTGAGCACAAAACTGAAGTGAGATGACTTGGTGCAATAACAATAAGTGTATTTACCCTTGTAATCATGCTGCTCCATCGCATTCTTAAAATACGTCTTTGCGTTCTGAATACTCTCGGAGATTTTAGGTAAATAGGTAAGTTTAAGCGGAGTACCATAGGTTTCTATAATCTCCATCATGTTCACTCCATTGAAATGCAGTTCATTGTTTTCTACCTCAAATTCCTTGGTAGGAAAGTCAAATGTCTGCTCAATCAGATCTTTGTAAGTATTCATTAGCAAAAATAATTGGTGTTAAAGCCCTGCAAAAATTGCTTTTTATTAGGGGAATTCAAATGAAAAAGGGACAAATCCCTTCGGACTGTCCCAATATTAGTTAATAGTAATGATATGTTAATTATTCATTCAATCCATCATTGCATGCTGAAGTAAAAACTGCTCAGACCTGAATCGGTTTCTATTGATAATTACCTCCTTGAGTACTTTCTTGAACTTTACTTCCTTTTGCAGAAGTAAAACCAATTCCGAAAAGAACTGCGATACTGCTACGTGATTGGCTTCAGGATAATAAAAAAAAGCTGTTTTTTCCTCTGAAGAAAATCTCAAATTCAAACTTTTTGGCTTCCCCGACTCGCTAAGGCCTTTGAAAAGTGGGAAGAGGATTTCAAAGGGAGACTCAAACCTGCAAATACCCTGCATCATCAAACCTGATTTTTGACTAAAAATCTTCACGATTTCCTGTTGATTTACTGAAATGCTGGAAATACCGTTGGAAAAGCTAATCAATTGCTCTTCTGGAATTGGGCTAGTTTGTGGTAATGCGCTCATTGTTGCAAGTTTAAAGTTCTATTACGCTTCAAATGTAAAAGGGTTTTTCTTATTATCCTACATTCCCTATAATTTTTATAGGGTTTATAAAAACTCTTGATCGAGTATGGGATATTTCAGCTAGAAAGATTAGAATTTTATGTTCTGTAATTTGTCCAAAGCTATAAGAAGGTCTTTATTTTCCTTTGCGAAGCAAAAACGAAGAATTTTATGGTCCTTCTTATCTGAAAAAAACACTGATATAGGAATGCTAGCTACACCAATTTCTTTGGTTAACCTAACTGCTAAATCGTAGTCATATTCCTGAGAAAGATGGCCATACGATACCATTTGAAAAAAGCTTCCTTGAGCCGGAGTAAATTTAAAGGAGGTTTCCTTCAATCCTTCACAGAATAAATCCCGTTTTTCTTGATAAAAATCAGGCAAGGTCAAATACCGTGATGGCTCAGCCAAAAAATCTGCTAAAGCATATTGTAGAGGAGTTGCTGTACTAAAGGTCAAAAACTGGTGGACTTTTCTAAATTCATCTGTGAGTTGCGGCGGGGCCAAACAGTAGCCGATTTTCCACCCAGTCACATGAAAAGTCTTGCCAAAAGAACCGCAAACAAATGTTCTTTCCCTCAAAAGCGAATTAGTCAAAAGCGATAAGTGTTTTCTTCCATCAAAAGTGATGTGCTCATAAACCTCGTCACTTACGACATATATATCTTTATCCTGAATCAATTCAGCAAGTGTATCAAGATCTTTGGTTGTCCATACATAGCCACTTGGATTGTGAGGAGTATTGACCATAATCAACCTAGTCCTATCCGTGATTGCTGATTTTACCCTATTCCAATTCACTGAAAAATCTGGCATTTCCAACGGTACAAAGACAGGTTTCCCCCCATTCAACTCTACAGCTGGAGCATAAGAATCATACGCAGGATCAAATAAAATGACCTCATCCCCAAGCTTCACCACTGCAGACACTGCAGCATAAAGAGCCTCAGTCGCTCCAGAAACAACAGTTACCTCAGTTTCTGAATCCAGTTCAACTCCGTAAACCAACTTAGTTTTTTCAGCTATTCTATCACGAAAAATAGGGATCCCGCTCATAGGAGCGTACTGATTATGTCCTGCCTTCATGTATTTGGTCACCAAATCCAACAATTCATGGTCACAATCAAATCCAGGAAATCCTTGGGAAAGGTTAATTGCTCCACAATCAGAAGCAAGCTTGGACATTACAGTAAAAATCGTCGTCCCTACATTGGGCAGTTTGGATGAAATAGGCATAGGTCAAAACTATTGATTTTGAGTTAGTATTTTTTGAGTAATTTCATTTCCCGCAGATTTGCGCAGAAAAATAGCGCTGACTTACGCGGATTTTTTCGATAAAAAGTTCTTACCTATCTGACTAATAGATCTGCGGGAATCTGCGAACCTTATCAGCGAGAATCTGCGGGAAAAAAGCGGAGAATTATATAAAACCACCTACCATAATTTTCAAACTTGACCACTGTCTATTGTCAATTGAACTTTGAATAGTGATCATTTAAAGGCATTTTTAACTACTTTTGACTCGCTTTAGCCAACCCAAAATAACTTTAACTACTGCTAAAAATGCGTGATATAACCCTAGTAGAAGTACGATCAGAGATTGCCGCAGGAACCCGCGGAGCCAGTTTGGGGATTGATGCTTTGAAAATTGCCAGCCTGGACAAGAAGTCTGATTTTTTCACACAGTTTGATCCGATCAACGTTCCTGATGCGAATAATTACTTGTGGAAGGGAAACAATTTCCCTTATGCTAAATACATCGATGGCGTTTATCAGGTATTGAAAAATGTCTATTCCACCATCGAGTCACTAAGGATGGAAAAGAAATTCCCTATCGTTTTGGCTGGAGATCATAGTACTGCGGCAGGAACGATCATGGGTATAAAAGCCGCAGATCCTGATAAGCGTTTAGGGGTTATTTGGATCGATGCGCATGCTGATTTACACACGCCTTTCACGACTCCTTCTGGAAATATGCATGGAATGCCATTGGCGATGGTGGCACAGCTGGATAACATGGATTGTCAAGTGAATGAACCATCTGAAGAGACTTTGGCATTTTGGAAACGTATAAAAACCATAGGTGGAGAATCTCCTAAAATAAATCCCAGTGATATTGTTTTCATCACAGTTCGTGATACTGAAGCACCGGAAGATCATTTGATCAAAAACTACGGCATCAAAAACTTCAGTACTCAGGAAGTTCGATCGAAGGGAATTGATCAAATCGCTGCTGAAGCACTGGAAACCTTGAAAGGATGCGATCAAATCTATATTTCCTTTGACGTGGACAGCTTAGACAGCTCAATTTCTGTGGGAACTGGAACTCCAGTTCCAGATGGACTGACTGTACAAGAGGCTATAGAATTGAATGTAAAATTGATTCAGGATAAGCGTGTCTGTTGCTGGGAAATAGTAGAAGTGAATCCTACGCTAGACTCTGAGAATGTGATGGCCGAAAACGCTTTTGAAGTCCTCGAAGCGACTACGAAAAGTTTGGTAGATAATTTTTGAATAATATAGCCACAAAGAGCACAAGGTGACACTAAGATGGAGCTGAAGAAAGATCTCAATGAAGACGAATTATCAAACATCTTATTAGGTGCGGCAATTGATGTTCATACTCAACTTGATCCAGGCTTACTTGAAAATGTTTACAAAAAAGTTTTAGCAATAAAACTACAAAACTTAGGTTTGCATGTAGAAGTGGAAAAGACAATGCCAATTATGATTGATGGAGTTTCAATTGACCTGGGTTATAAAATCGACTTACTAGTTGAAGAAAAACTGGTCATTGAATTAAAATCAGTTAAGGGAATTCCGATGTACATGTTGCCCAGGCAATTAATTATTTAAAAATGGGTAAATATAAATTAGGTCTAATCATAAACTTTAATGTTTCAAAATTAAGATACGGTATCAAAAGAGTAATCAACACTAAAGGTCCAAGATCTTTTTAATTTTACCCTTTGCGAAGCTTCGTGCTCTTTGTGGCTCAGATAAAAAAACATGAACATACAAGAATCAATACATAACGGCATTCAGCTTGCCTTTCAGAATATTTTCAACCACGACTTGCCTTTGGAGCAGATCAGCCTCGCTCCTACGCGGAAGGAATTTGAAGGAACTTATACCTTCGTAGTTTTCCCTTACCTGAAAGTATCCAAAGCAACTCCTGAAGCAACAGCCAATCTGATCGGTGACTATCTGAAAGAAAACGTGGCGGAAGTTGCCGGTTTCAATGTGGTGAAAGGCTTCCTGAATCTGGAACTCAACAACATGATTTGGGTGGATGTTTTCCAAAAGCTTTTTGCTAATGAAAACATAGGCCAACTCCCTGCAAATGGTCAAAAAGTAATGGTGGAATACTCTTCCCCGAACACCAATAAACCGCTTCACCTGGGTCACCTAAGAAATAACTTTTTGGGCTTTTCTGTAGCATACATTCTGGAGGCAAATGGGTACGAAGTCATCAAAGCCAATTTGGTAAATGACCGCGGAATTCATATTTGTAAGTCCATGGTGGCCTATCAGCATTTTGGTAAGGGAGAAACGCCTGAATCCTCTGGATTGAAGGGCGATCACTTGGCAGGAAAGTATTATGTGATCTTTGACCAGAAGTACAAAGAACAAATCGCTGAACTCACGGAGAAAGGACAATCCGAAGATGAAGCAAAAAAGAATGCACCGCTCTTCTTAGAAGCACAGGATATGCTTCGCAAATGGGAAGCAAATGATCAGGAAGTTGTTTCGCTTTGGAAGCAAATGAATACCTGGGTATATGCAGGTTTCGAAAAGACTTACCAACGGATGGGGGTTAGCTTTGACAAGTATTATTACGAGTCAGACACCTACCTTTTAGGAAAGGACATAGTAATTGAAGGCTTGGAAAAAGGCGTATTTTTCAAAAAGGAGAATGGCTCAGTATGGGTGGACTTAACTGATGAAGGACTGGACGAAAAGCTGGTTCTCCGTGGAGACGGAACTTCTGTTTACATCACCCAAGATATGGGAACGGCTGATCTGAAATATGATGATTTTGGAATTAGCAAGTCTGTATATGTTGTTGGTAATGAGCAGGATTACCACTTTGATGTATTGTTTAAGATCATGCGAAAATTAGGCAGACCATACGGCGAAGGTTTGTATCATTTGTCCTATGGAATGGTAGATCTGCCAACAGGCAAAATGAAGTCCCGCGAGGGAACTGTGGTAGATGCCGACGACCTGATGCAGGAAATGGTCGATACAGCCGCACAGCACACAAAGGAGTTAGGTAAAATCGATGGCTTCAATGAGGCTCAAGCCACTGAACTTTATGAAACACTTGGAATGGGAGCTTTGAAATACTTCTTGCTGAAAGTCGATCCTAAGAAACGCATGCTTTTCAACCCTCAGGAGTCTATAGAATTTCAAGGAAATACTGGTCCTTTTATTCAGTATTCACATGCTCGAATAGCATCTATCCTAAGAAAGGCCGAACAAATTGGTGTTGATTACAAACAAGCGGACTTCTCTTTAGTTAGTAAAATTGAAGATTCAGAATCGAGCTTAATTTATCTGCTTAATGATTTTGAAAAGAAAATTTCCCAAGCTGGGTTGGATTATTCTCCAGCAATTTTAGCACAATACCTTTTCGATTTAGCTAAAGAATACAATAGATTCTATGCAGATCTGCCTATATTTCTTGAAAATGACTCATCAATTCTTGCTTTCCGAGTAGCACTCTCAGGTCATACTGCAAAGACACTGAAAAAAGGAATGCAGTTGCTTGGAATCACTGTACCTGACCGAATGTAATTATGAAATCAAACATGACTCCAAAGTCACAAATTTATTCGGTTTTAGACCATGCGAGATTCCATAGCCAGCCCCGAATATTCGGGGTGACCCTAAAAAATCAAAATATACCCACATGAAAAATTTATTATTCCTAGGCTGTTTTTTATTGCTAATGAGTGCCTACTCTATCAGCAAAACTCATGTTTTAAAAGCTAAAAACACCTCTATAACCAAAGAAACTATGGCACCATCATTTTATGAATTCACCATGAAAGACTTGAATGGAGATGTCGTTGATTTTAGCAACTTCAAAGGAAAGAAAGTGATGGTAGTCAATGTCGCTTCTAAATGTGGCTACACACCTCAATACGAAGAATTACAGAAACTTTATGCCAAGCATAGTGACAAAATCGTCATTTTAGGCTTTCCTGCAAACAATTTTGGAGGTCAAGAACCAGGGTCCAACGAGGAAATTAAATCTTTCTGCTCTGAGAATTATGGCGTTACATTCCCCATGTTTGAGAAAGTTTCAGTGAAAGGATTCGATAAACATCCAATTTACAGATGGCTAACAGACGCAAATTTAAATGGCTGGAACAACGAAGAGCCAAGCTGGAATTTCTGCAAGTACATCCTAAATGAAAAAGGCGAACTTATCAACTATTTTCCTTCCAAAGTATCACCATTGGATCAGGAAATTCTAGATCTAATCAACGCTTAATAAGAAGATTTCGGACTGAGTGAAACAAGCCATTCAAACAAAAAAAGAAGCCTGGCTCCATGCGGTCAGGCTTCGTACATTACCACTAGCCCTAGCTAGCATCTTTGCAGGTTCATTTTTGGCAGTATATAAGCAAGTTTTCCGCTGGGAGATCTTATTACTAGCTTCATTGACCACCATATTTTTGCAAATACTCTCAAATCTTTCCAATGACTATGGAGACACCATTCATGGGGCTGACCATCAAGAACGTCAGGGCCCTATGCGTGCGGTCCAATCTGGTTTAATTTCTTTACCTGAAATGAAAAAGGCAATGTATCTTTTTGGGATATTAGCCTTAGCATCAGGTTTACTTTTACTCTATTTTGCGATTCAGGATTGGGTACTTTTCGGGATATTCTTAGGATTAGGTTTGGTCGCTATTTGGGCGGCTATTTCATATACTTCAGGAAATAATCCATACGGCTATGCAGGATTTGGAGACATTTCGGTGTTTATATTCTTTGGATTGCTGGGTGTTTTTGGCACCTTTTTCCTCCATAGTTTGGATTGGGACAACTCCATAATTTGGATAGGAATCGCATTGGGACTTTTCAGCACAGCTGTCCTGAACATAAATAATATCCGGGATATAGAATCAGACACTACAGCAGGAAAAAAATCTATTCCCGTGAGAATAGGTAGAAAAGCTGCCAATATTTACAATTGGATTTTGATTTTGGGGGGTAACTATTGCTTGTTGGTATTTGCCTTTATCACCAAAGAATGGACTTCTTTATTGGCATTGGCACTTTTCCCACTAATGATCCGCATTGGTATTAATGTGCAAAAAGGTAAAGATTCGCAGTCGATTGATCCCAACTTGAAAAAAATGGCACTCAGCACCTTGGTTTGGGTGATATTATTCGGAATTGGTTTAGTTTTTTTAGGAAAAAGGTAAACAAAGTCCTTTTCTATTCTTTTAAATAAAGGTAATTTGGGGTTAACCAATTTAACTTGACCATGACTAAAATACTCGTCCCTTTCGATTTCTCAGAACAAGCCCAGAATGCGCTTGATTTCTCGACTGCCATAGCCAGCAAATTCGATAGTGTAGAAATTTCTATTTTAAATGTAGTAGAAGTCCCTTCCGGATCTGGCATGGGTACAATGGGTGGAGGGGAAATGATGCCTGAAATGGAAAATCAGATTTTTTTCATAGAGCTGATAAATCGGCGCAAAGAGCAGTTCAAAGAGTTGGAGCAAAAATATAAAGAGAGCAGCTTTTCATTTTCCACTAAAATCGTTTTAGGAAATGCTTTTAAAAATATTTCCTCGTCTATCATTGAAGAAGATCCAGACTTGGTCATCATGGGGTCAAAAGGAAGTAGTGGGCTTGAGGAAATATTGATTGGAAGCAATACGGAAAAAGTGGTGAGAACAGCCCACTGTCCGGTGGTTACTGTCAAAGCTGCTACTGATCCAACTAAATTTAAGAAGATCGTATTTGCAAGTGACTTCAAAGAAAATCAAGATGAGCTGGCAGCTCGGCTAAAAACCCTTCAAAAATGGTTTGATGCAAATCTTTATCTTGTGGTTATCAATACTCCTGGGAATTTTGAAACGACTCGAAGATCAGCATCACGAATCAAGATGTTCGTAAATAAATATGAAATCAGACATGCTGTTGCAGAGATTTACAATTCAAATTCCGAGGAAGAAGGAATTGTGGAGTTTGCGGAAGATATAGATGCAGATCTGATTGCAATGGCTACTCACGGTCGTACCGGCCTTATTCATTTATTTACAGGATCTATCGCAGAAGATGTGGTAAATCACGCCAAGCGACCAGTATGGACATTTAAAGTAAAATAAAACAAGAATTAATTAAAGAATACCTACTCTTCGGGGTGGGTATTTTCATTTGATATGGCGAAAAAAAATAACGATTGGAAAAAGCGAGATGGAGTTGTTTATTCAACTAGCGATGATTTTGAGTTTCAAACTGAGGATGCAGGAAGTGAAGAAACACTTGCCCCAAATCAACAGAATTTGAAAGTATTACTTGATAAAAAAGCCCGCGCAGGCAAGAAAGTCACTCTCATAGAAGGGTTCTTAGGAAGTGATGACGACTTGAAAGAGTTGGGAAAAATGCTGAAAAACAAATGTGGCGTCGGCGGTTCAGCTAAAGACGGAGAAATCCTCATTCAGGGAGATCATCGGGATAAAGTAGTTCAAGTGCTTCAGTCAGCAGGATACAAGGCAAAGAAGTCAGGAGGATAATCCTCCTTAGATTACTCCACCTCTTCCAAATTCCTCACATCCACACTCACCTTCATCTCCTGTTTACTTCCACTATAGACAATTCCTTTGAGAGGTGTGACATCTGCAAAATCACGACCTACAGCCACTCGGATATGCTTATCATTTACCAATAGATTATTAGTAGCATCAAACTCTACCCAGTTATGTCCAGGAATATATACGGCAATCCAAGCATGCGAAGCATCTGCTCCTATCATTTTCGGCTTGCCTGGAGGCGGTAAAGTCTCAAGATAGCCGCTGACATAGCGTGCGGACAAACCTAGCACTCTTAAGCACGCTAAGGAAAAATGGGCAAAATCCTGACAAACCCCTTTTTTGTGCTTGAACACTTTCTCCAGTGGCGTACTGATATCAGAGAATCCAGGTGTAAAAGCAAAGTCATTGAATATTCGTGTATTCAAGTCTAGCATTGCTTCCATGATCGGCCGTCCCGGAGTAAAAGATTCTAAAGCATAGTCACCTATCCCATCTATGAAATTCACATGCTTTGACTCCAAGTAATATTGTCGAACATCTGTCGAGGTCTTTGTGGTATGAAGCAACGCGACCACTTTTTCCCAAGGCATTGTTTCATCCGGCTTGACCGAAACCCAAGATGGAGAAGAGAGCTCAACAACACTTTTAGAGGTCACGGTGAGATTCTTGTGTGATCTTTCCACAGAAAAATAAAGGTACTTATTTCCGAAAAAATCAACCCGCTCAATCTCGGTACTTGGCTTTGGACTGATCTCGCAAAGGTATTCTTCAACATTCTGAAAAGGAAGATCTGGCGGAATCTGGAACATCAAATTGTGACAGAGCACCGCAGGAAAATCGTAAATATAATTTGTGATATGTGTGACCTTATACCTCATATCTCAGGAATAACAGAAGATTGAATCATACTATACCTGGTATCTGTATGACTAAAGTATTTCTCATAAATAGAATCGGAAGTTTCATGCAATAGGCCAATGATCTCATCCAGAAGCACACGCAACTCTACAAATTCTTGGGTTACTACATTTGGAATAGAAATTTCGTCTATATCGCACAATCTGATTTTAGTGATAGCCTGAAGCAGTTTCTTACGCTCTATGCTAAATAGCTCCTTTTCATCTTGATTTGGCAGTGTACTCAAATGATTATCAATTTCTAATAACTGGAAAATCAAGGACCTTGGGTTGTCTTCATGCAGAATCAACAAGCTCAACACCCCATGCATTTCCAAATTAGATCGGTATCGATAGCGATACGTCACCAAACTTTCATTGCAGCGCAAAGTATCCTCCATCAGCTCTTTATTTGATTCAGAATCAAAAGATTTGGTCAGCATTCCCTTAAGGATCAAACAGTTGTTTGATGCCGATTCTATAAATCTTCCAATGTTCAATAAGTGCCAAGTCGGTTCACGGGTCATATTATCAATATTCAACCCGTAAAAGGCCATCAACTTCACCACCATATTATCTAAGCTTTGATAAGCTTGCATCAGGGTGGTATCTGCATTTCGCATTTTGGCGAGTTCTTCAGAAATGCTATCCAGAATCCTCCATGTATCCAAGCTCAATCTGTCCCGTACGGAATATGCATTCGTAAGAAAAGACTGAATTGAATAGGCCAAACTCCCCATCTTTTTCACATCATGAACTAAAGATAAAAGCTGAACCTCTGGATTTTTGAGATTCTTTTTTACCGTAAAGCCAGGTAATGTCCCGGTCATTACGGTGAGTGTTTGCAGCAAAGTGCTAAGTACTGGATTATCATGAACATGAATATCTTCATCCGCTTCATTGTAAGAAAGAAGCGTCATTCTCATCAAACGTACAGAATATGCAGCGCGCTCCAAATACCTACCAAGCCAAAATAACCGCTCGCCAGTACGACTTGGGAGGACATTTCGAACCAAAGGCTGAATTTTAATTGCCTTAGCGACTGGCGTTGCAACTTCTTTTCCTTTACCTAAAACCCAAGTATCCTTGCTAATTCCGCCTGTTTGATTTGAAACTAAAAATGCCCCCTTCTCTGGAGAGCTTCTGGACAACCCTCCAGGCATTACTTTATAGTTTTTATTTTCAGTGTCTGCGACTACATAACTTCGAAAAACAGCATTTCTAGCAACCAGCTTATTATTTATCCAAGATGGCGTAGTAGAAAAATCAACCATTTCCTGCCCAACATACATGTATGGACTGCGTCTGATTTCCCGCTTTAACTTTTCTATTTCCTCCTTGCTGAGGTTGCCACCAAAAACAGATTTCTTGTGTGTGCCTCTATAGATATTTCGAATTACCAAGGATTCTATATGCTCAAAGACATATTTCATCTCGGTTGGTTGCCCGCACCACCATGTAGCTACAGAAGGTAAAATCAAGTCTTCACCTAATAGATGTTTACTGATTTTCGGTAAGAATGCCATTAAGCCTGGGTTCTCTAACACCCTACACCCCAATGGATTAATGACTAATACTTTGCGTTGCCTTACAGCTTCCATTAGCCCGACAACTCCCAGATGGGAGTTGCTTTTATATTCCAAAGGATCACAAAAAACATCGTCAACACGGCGGATAATTACATCAACTTTCTCGAGTCCCTTGATCGTTTTTAGCCATACATAGCCATCACTTACTGTAAGGTCTTCACCAAAAGCCAGCGTAAATCCCATAAAAGAGGATATGTAGGCATGTTCGAAAAATGTTTCATTCGTCGGACCAGGTGACAGTAACACCACCCGTGGGTTTTCCTTGTTATTTGTAAGGTTTGTAAGTGTGTTTTTGAATGTTTGGTAATAAGATGTGATTTTTCTCGCATGATTTTCACGGATCAAATCCGGGAAAACCCGCGTCATTGCAGCTCTATTCTCAAAAGTATATCCCGCACCTGAAGGAGCATCGGTGCGATCATGAAGCACCCACATCTTTCCATTGGGGCCTCTCGCCAAATCGGATGAATACTGTATGAGCTGTTGCTCTCCGCCTAGCTTTATGTGGTGCGCTTGCCTGAGGAATCCCCCATGATTATATATTAACTCAAATGGAATCTTTCCCTCTTTGATCAATGTCTGATCCCCATACAAATCACCTAAAATCAGGTTAAGTAACTCTGTACGTTGAAGTAAGCCTTTCTCTATTCCCTCCCATTCCTCGCTGCTGAAAACCATCGGAACTGGGTCCAATATCCAAGGTCTGTTCATCCCATTTGGATCACCGTAAACATTGTATGTTACGCCATTTTCACGGAGTTGACGACCAACTTCCTCGTGGAATTGCCCCATACGACCCGAGCCTATTTGCTCATAGTATTTGGCTATTCTTTCCCAATGTGGATGTATTTTACCTTGGTCGGTGGCCATTTCATCCAGAAACGGCTCATTATTGAACATTTTGTCAATAAGATAAGACTCAATCATGCCTCAAAAATGAACTTATTAACCCTGAAATAATATAAAATCATCGTTTTTTATATCGCCTTAAATCCATCGTATAAGGGAATTCTGGATTGACAATTTCAGGTGAAGGATCATAGGTTGTTTTCAAATCGAGTTTAGTGATATATCTGCCAGACTTCTGATCATCCTGAACAGTCAAAGGTGCATCTGGAGATGGATTAATCGTATGACCAAAGTCAAAAAACCTAGATATTCTCCTCGACTCAGCTTCATTGCTATTGATAGGGAAATTATCATAACTCCTGCCTCCCGGGTGCACTACATGGTATTGGCAGGCAGCAATAGATTTCTTAGTCCAGGTATCATACAAATCTATCACTAGAGGTGTATCAATTCCAATGGTAGGATGCAAGGCAGAATATGGTTGCCAAGCTCTATATCGAATTCCTGCTACGAATTCTCCTTGAACTCCTGTATTTTTCAAAGGAATTCTATGACCATTGCATAGCAAGTGATAGCGGGATTCAGTCAATCCTGAGATTTTCACCTGAAGTCGCTCTAAAGAAGAATCTACATATCGAGCTGTTCCCGAGCTAGACATTTCCTCTCCTAACACATGCCAAGGTTCAATGGCCATTTTCAAGTCCACATGGATATCATCCACTTGAAGCTCTCCAATAAATGGAAAACGGAATGAAAAGAATGGGTCAAACCAGGACAAATCAAAGTCATAGCCTGCTCCTTTCAAGTCATTTACCACTTCTAGCATATCTTTTTCGCAGTAGTGAGGAAGTAAAAACTTATCGTGAAGAGAAGTGCCCCATCGCACCAATTTATGATCATACGGCTCTCTCCAAAACCAGCTCATCAGCGCCCGAATCAGTAAAAGTTGCACCATACTCATTCTGTAATGAGGTGGCATATCAAAGCCTCGGAATTCCAAAATCCCTAAGCGTCCGCTACTGGAGTCCGGTGAATACAGTTTGTCAATACAAAACTCAGCTCTATGAGTGTTACCAGTAATATCTACAAGTAAATTCCTAAAAACCCGATCTACCATCCAAAATGGAATCTCATTCTCTTTTCCATTTGGAACCTGCTGAAAAGCTAGCTCCAATTCATAAAGCATGTCGTCTCTACCCTCATCCACTCGCGGAGCCTGACTTGTCGGTCCTATAAATTGTGTGGAAAACAAGTAAGACAGGGCTGGATGATGTTGCCAATAAGTAATAAAACTTTTTAATACATCTGGTCTTCTCAACAACGGACTGTTTTCTGGAGATGAGCCACCAAGTGTAATATGGTTTCCCCCACCTGTACCGGTATGCTTTCCATCTACATTGAATTTCTCAGAGATCAAACGGGATTCACGGGCCTTTTCGTAAAGCACCGCATAATTATGAGTTACCTCCTTCCAGCTTTTCGCTGGCTGCACGTTTACCTCAATCACTCCAGGGTCTGGAGTTATCATCATCTTTTCTATTCGCTTATCTGACGGCGGATCATAACCTTCAATGAGGATTGGCACTTTGAGTTTTTGTGCAGTTCGCTCCACCGCACGCACTAAATCCAAATAGTGCTCAATGAAAGAGACTGGTGGGAAAAACACAAAGAGTTTCCCCTCACGAATTTCCACTACCAACGATGTCTTGAAAATTCGCTTGGAATTAATTGGATTTCGTTTGACACGCTTCGCTTTTTTACCAGAAGAAAGCGCTTGCACTTCTGCGAATAAGTCATTCTCAGGCTTGAGAGGCTCGTCCTCTGGAGGCGTAAACTCAATAGAGTCCAATGGCAATCGCAAGCCTGCGGGAGAATTCCCAGGAACCAAATACAAATCCTTATTACGGAACTTCCAACGACAACTTTGCCACATTTCTTTTTCATATTCCCATTCCAAAGGAACCGAATACCCAACGGGTTTACCAAGTCCTTTTTTGAGGAGCTTCGCAAGCTTTTGACGCTCTAAGGAAGATTTTAGATTGTATTTCGCAGGATTGATATTGACAGGGACTTTTCCTTCCTGCCAAATGAAATAAAATGGATCTTCATAAAGTGGTGTCACATTTAACGGATCAACACTTATTTCCTTGACCAGCGTATTCATAAAACTTTTAGCTTTCTTACTGGTAAGTTTATAATCAACAGAAAGATCAGCCATTAAGGCATCATTATGCCACATTGGTTCTCCATCTTTTCTCCAGAAACACGCTAATTTCCATCTAGGTAAAGGCTCTCCAGGATACCATTTGCCCTGACCATATTGCATCAAAGCGCCAGTTCCAAATTCACCTTTGAGTTTATGAAAAAGAATATTAGATAGACTGCGCTTGTGTTCTCCATCAGCGTCAGTATTCCATTCAGGAGCATCCTGATTATCGACAGAAACAAAAGTTGGTTCCCCTCCCATTGTTAACCGCACATCATTTGCGTCCAAATCTTCATCTACTCTATCTCCAACTGCCAATATTTTCTCCCATTGTTCCTCAGAGTATGGCTTGGTCACTCGAGGAGTCTCTTCAATTCTAGTTACTTCATTTTTGAAGAAAAACTCCGTCTCAGCAGGTTCTGACATCCCGGTGATTGGTGCTGCATCCTGCGGGCTTGGCGTACAGGCAAGTGGAATATGTCCCTCTCCTGCAAATAAACCGGAGGTGGAATCCAATCCTATCCAACCAGCTCCTGGTACGTAAACTTCTGTCCAAGCATGTAAATCAGTAAAATCCTCCTCTGGACCAGATGGGCCGTCAAGAGATTTCTCGTCTGATTTCAATTGTACCAAATAGCCAGAGGCAAATCTAGAAGCTAAGCCAACATGTCGTAAAACCAGAACCATCAGCCAAGCAAAGTCTCTACAAGAACCAGATCCTAATGTTAGTGTTTCTTCACAAGATTGAACACCTGGCTCCATTCTTAAATTATAACGGAGCTCCTGATTAATCATAGAATTTATCGCAACTAGATAATCCACTGTGACAATATCTTTAGTAATTAAAGCTTTCGCCTTTTCTACTAATTTCATCAGAAGTGGATCTGACTCTTTGATCTCCAAATAAGGTCCTAGCTGTCTTTTTACATTTTCATCATACTCAAAAGGGAAATTTCCTGCGTAATCCTCCACAAAAAAATCAAAGGGATTGATCACCACCATATCAGCTATCACTTCCACGTCAATTTCAAAAAACTTGACTTTCTCAGGAAAAACTACTCTGGCCAAATAATTACCAAATGGGTCTTGCTGCCAATTGATAAAATGATTTTCCGGCTTAATATTCAGTGAATATCCCTTAATATGAGTTCGTGAATGAGGTGCAGGCCGCAGCCTAATTACTTGTGGACTCAGGGTAATGTGACGATCGTACTCGTACTTTGTATAGTGCCGGATGGCAACTTTGATAGACATAGGCTAGGTTGAAAATTTTACTTCAAAAAGATCAAATCATTTAATATTTACAAACGATTTAGATTATCTGGGCTGCTCGTAATACTTGTAATTTAAAGTAAGAAAAGGGAGATTTCTGCATTTGGCACTAGAAAAATCATATAAAGGAGAAATTACTTTTGTATTAACTCCCTACTATTTTTTCTCAAAATTGAGAATTGAATCAATTTCTTCTTCTGTAAGTAAACATTTCTATTTAGTTTCAATGGATGGAAAAAAAGAAAAAGAAAATCCTCGTAATCGACATAGGGGGTTCAAATGTAAAAATCCTGGCTACAGGTGCTGAAGAAAGAATTAAAATCCCATCTGGGGCTGATTTCAAGCCTGAAGAGATGGTCGAATTAGTCAAAGAAAATGCCGCTCAATGGGACTATGACATGATTACCATGGGTTTCCCAGGTATGGTCAAAGAAAACAGAATTGTTTCCGAGCCTGTAAACCTTGGCGAAGGATGGAATAAATTTGATTTTCATGCAGCTTTCAATTGCCCAGTTAAAATAATAAATGACGCTGCTATGCAGGCACTTGGTGGATATGAGGGTAAAAAATTGCTTTTTCTTGGTTTAGGAACTGGACTTGGAACAGCTATGGTAATCCACAATGTCATTGTTCCACTAGAAGGCGGACACCTACCTTTTAAGAAAAAGACTTTTGAAGAATATGTGAATAAGGAGTATCTGACCAAAAGCGGATCAAAGAGATGGGAGAAAAACGTACAGAAAACTGTTGAGATCTTCCGTGCCACTTTCCAGCCTGATGACATTCTACTCGGTGGTGGAAACTCGAAATTACTTTCGGAAATACCTGAAGGTTGCAGATTAGGCACAAATCAAAATGCTTTCACAGGCGGATTCAAGTTCTGGGAAGAGGATTTTAAGCTCTAAATCCTACTTTACCAGCCTCTTCATTTTTCGTAGACTTCAATTCACCCTAGTTCCCAATAACCTATACCTATGAAACACCTATTCCTTTATGCCTTTGCCATCCTTATTTTTTCAAGTTGTGAAAAAAGGCAGGCAGAAGACAACACTGAAACACTACTGGTAAATGAGCAAGTCCGGGCAAGAATTGACTCTACTCTTTCAAGCTTTGTAGAAAGCGGAAATCTTGCAGGAGTCTCAGCATTGATTTATGAAAAGGATCGGGAAGTCTATTACAATGCTTTTGGCTATGCTGATCTGGAAAATCAAGTGAAGATGGATAGAAATACCATCGTGCAGATCTACTCAATGACTAAACCGATCACAGGCACGGCACTTATGACGCTTTATGAAGATGGGAAATTCCAGCTGGATGATCCACTTTCAAAATATGCACCTGAGTTTGCAGACATGAAAGTCTATGATGGTATAGATGAAAATGGAGATATCCAACTCGTTGATGCGGACAGACCAGTTACTATTCGAGATATAACCCGGCATACCGCTGGCTTTCCAAACAGAGCTGATATTCCTGGCTTAAGTGATATTCTAGCGGAAAAAGACCCTAGAAGCTATGATTTTGATTTGACAGAAATGGCAAAAAGAATTGGAGAAATTCCGCTTTGGTTTCAGCCTGGCACCCAATGGGAATACGGACAATCCGTTGACGTTCAAGCTTTTTTAGTAGAGAGAATCTCTGGAGTTCCTTACAAGCAATATGTACAAGAACATGTACTCGATCCACTTAAAATGACGGATACAAGGTATTTTGTCCCAGAAAGTGAAAGAGCAAGAATGTCTGCTTCCTACCGAAGAACAGGAGAAGGTCAACTCGAGCAAATGCCAAATGAGGAAGCACACCGGTTCAATATCAACGAGTGGCCATTGACTCCGGGTGGATTTGGATTTACTTCGACTTTGGACGATTACATGACTTTTGCAAGAATGCTGGTTCAGAAAGGGGAATTTGATGGCGTACGTGTTTTAAAACCTGAGACAGTTGAACTAATGAGTACCAATCAACTTCCTGACTCGGTGGCGGAGAGGTCTTGGCTACCTAGTAAAGGGAATGTTGGATTTGGGATTGATTTCGCAGTTCGAGTAGCTCCTCCAGCAAGTGCTGAAGAAATGAATGGAATAGTGGGTGAGTTCTTTTGGGATGGAGCTGCCAGTACACTTTTCTGGGTGGATCCGGTCAATGAAATTACAGCCGTTCTCTTTGTTCAGCTTTTCCCATACGACCAGATTAAGCTTCACAAGAAGTTCAAAGATGCGGTTTATGGAAAATATCAGCCTACCGCCTCTAATTAAAATCAGCTAAGCCACCGTTCATGTCATCAGGATCGAAATAAAATCTTTGCTCATTAGATTTCTCTTGCCGTCGTTCGTGTCATCACGAACGACTTTTTTATTTGAGTACTTTAAACAAATTACACAACAATAGATTTCCCTTAACTTTGTCCCAATCAGAACCATTTTCTAATTAAATGTTGTTCTGCCCTCATTGTAACCTAATGGACCTTGAATCCATTACTTATTACAGCGTATGAAAGAAAGACCAAGAGTAGTTGTCGGCCTCTCCGGAGGGGTCGATAGTTCCGTCGCCGCTCACCTACTCATCGAGCAAGGCTACGAAGTCATCGGGATGTTCATGAAGAACTGGCACGATGAATCAGTTACAATTTCTAACGAATGCCCATGGATGGAAGACTCCACCGATGCGATGCTGGTGGCAGAAAAACTGGGTATTCCATTTCAAGCCATAGATCTCAGTGAAGAATATAAGGATAGAATCGTGGATTACATGTTTGCGGAGTACAAAGCAGGCAGAACTCCAAATCCGGATATCCTTTGCAATAGAGAGATCAAATTCGATATTTTCCTGAAAGCTGCTGAAAAGCTAAAAGCTGATTTTGTGGCTACGGGTCATTATTGCCAGAAAGGCGAAACCATGGGTGAAGATGGTAAAACAGCCTATCAATTGCTTGCAGGAGCCGATCCAAATAAAGATCAAAGCTATTTCTTGTGTCAATTGAATCAGGGTCAGTTGGCAAAAGCTCTCTTTCCTATTGGGCATATGCAAAAGCCAGATGTTCGTACAAAAGCCAAGGAAATGGATCTGATCACTGCGGATAAAAAGGACAGCCAAGGTCTTTGCTTTATCGGGAAAGTACGATTGCCTGATTTTCTTCAGCAGCAATTGAAACCTAAAAAAGGCCAGATTATTCAAATTCCTGAAGAACTAGCCATTTACCAGAATAAGCAAGTACCAGCAGGAATTGCTCCAGAAGACTATGATCAGGAGACTTTGGATGCTATTTCTCTGCCAACGCACTACACTCAGAATCAAGGAAAAGTATTGGGAGAGCATAATGGCGCGCATTACTTCACGGTAGGTCAGCGAAAAGGCCTTCATGTTGGAGGAACTGGAAAACCACTATTTGTGATCTCAACGGACACTCAAGAAAATGTGATTTACACAGGTTTGGGAGAGACTCATCCTGGTTTGCTGCGCGATGGATTATTTGTCAAAAACGAAGATATCCATTGGATTCGAGAAGATTTGAAACTTAACATCGGTGAAACTAGAAGATACGAAGCTCGTATCCGCTATCGCCAGCCACTTAGTGGAGCTACGTTGATCCAGAAAGAAAATGGCCTGTACGTCATATTCGATCAGCCTCAAAAAGGTGTTGCTTCAGGTCAATTCGTCGCTTGGTACGACGGAGAAGAAAGTATAGGATCTGGGACGATATTTTAGGATTTACGATTTATCCGGCTTTTAGCGCAAGTCTCTGCCTTGTGCAGATAATGCTGCAGTCTTCAGACTGCTTATTTTATATCTAAAATGACAAATCCCCCTCCCCCCTTTGTAAAGGAGTAGTAGCCAAACCTGAACCTCAATAATTACTTACAGATAGTTCTTCACTTCTCATTATTTTAAATTCTTCATTCATCATTTCAAATTCCCCCGTGTTAGAAATCCTTTTCGAAGACGAATACCTTATTGCGATCAATAAACCTTCAGGTTTGCTGGTTCACCGAACTTCCATAGCAGCAGAGGAGACGGTCTTTGCATTACAGATGCTCCGTGATCAGATTGGTCAGCATGTCTATCCAGTGCACCGTTTGGACAGGCCGACGAGTGGGGTTTTGCTGTTTTCCAAAAATGAACAAGTCCTCCCCCTACTCAAAGAGCAGTTTGCGGATCGATCTGTAAAGAAAACTTACCTGGCAACAGTGCGTGGTATCCCTGCTATCAAATCAGATTTGATTGATCATCCATTGACAAGCGAACGCTCTAACAAACTGCAGGAAGCTCAAACACATTATAGAGTAATAGCTGAGTCAGAAATCCCTTTTGACACGACTGGAAGATATCCTACCAGTCGCTACAGCATACTGGAATTGAAACCTGAAACTGGAAGAACGCATCAACTCCGTCGTCATCTTGCCCATTTGCGTCATTATATCTTAGGGGACAAAAAACATGGGGATAATAAGCAGAACCAGTTTTTCGAAAAGCAGTTCGGCATGGAGAACTTACTTTTGCATGCAAGAAAACTAGAATTCAAACACCCTATTTCTCTAGAGACTATCACAGTTACAGCTTCACTTCCCCTTCATTTCCAAAAAACCATTTCTGACCTAGGTTGGCCAGAACTGGATTTAGAAGGATAGAAACCATCTTTTACGTAATTTCAATTAATTTAGATTATACATTATATAAGCCCCATGAAATCGAGCAATGATCAGCAATACTCGGAGAATTACCCTCGATATGAGAGATTCCATGTGGCCTTAAAAAATCAAATTATAAACACATGAAAAAATCACTTTTAGGTCTCACCCTTTTGCTCTCAGTTACTTTTGTGGCAGAAGCGCAAAAGAAGAAAATCGATAAAAAATTTAATGAGAGAGCTGCAATTGCAGACCTCACCTACTTAGCCTCAGATGAATTGAAAGGTAGAGATCCTGCTGCTCCAGAAATGTCGATGGCCTACGATTACATTTCAATGCAACTGCAAGATGCAGGGGCAAAACCAATTCCTGGAGCGGATGGATATTTTCAAAACGTTCCTTTCCGCCTTTCTTCCCCACCTTCCAAAGGTGAATTTACCATTGGCGACTCTACTTATAGTCAAGGTGTTAATCTCTTGGTATTAGATGGACAAGCACTTTCTGGAACTTTCGAATTGGTGGATGTAGGATTTGGAACACCTGCCGATTTTGAAGGCAAGGATCTAACTGGCAAAATCGCTGTAAGTAGTGTAGGCGCACCCGATAGAATGGGACCTGCAGATTTGTTCTCACTAGGGTCTGAGAAAACAGCCAATGCCAAAAAACAAGGCGCAGTAGCTTTAATCGAGCGATTTAACATTCCTTCAATTCCTTGGGAGTTAGTGGCCAATTACCTGAATCGCGCTCAAATGACGATTGATAACGGAGACGAAAGCCCACTTCCATACATGTGGGTAAAAGATCTTTCGAATGTACTTCCTAAAGAGATCGCTACAGGCAAAGCTAAATCTGCCAAACTTGAGGTAGAAGGAAAAAACAATACTCCAGTTGATGGTAAAAATGTGGTTGCATGGATTGAAGGAACTGACAAAAACTTGAAGAATGAGTTTGTTATGCTTTCGGCACATTATGATCACGTGGGTATAGGAACACCAGATGCAGAAGGTGATTCTATTTATAATGGAACCCGTGACAATGCTATCGGAACGGTGGCCGTGATGAATGCCGCTAAGTTCTTTGCTAAAAACCCTCCAAAGAGATCAGTACTTTTGGCACTTTGGACTGCTGAGGAAAAAGGATTACTGGGAAGTAGATATTTTGCTGAAAATCCATTGATACCCTTGAACCAGTTAATCTATAACCTGAATATTGACGGTGCAGGATATAATGACACTTCTGTAATTACAGTAATCGGTCTTGGAAGAACCACAGCCGATGATCTAGTATCAGAAGCAGTTGCAGAATTTGGATTGAAAGCAATAGCGGATCCTGCTCCGGAGCAAGGTCTTTACGACAGGTCTGACAATGTAAACTTCGCTAAAGAAGGCATCCCTGCTCCTACTTTCAGCCTTGGATTCACGGCTTTCGATGATGAAATCAATAAATACTATCACAAAGCTGGGGATGAAGTTGATTCAGTTGATTTGGACTATGCGACACTTTACTGGAAATCATATATCCTAGCTGCGCAGAAAATAGCTAATTCTGAAATTCAACCAATGTGGGTTGCTGGTGATAAGTATGAAGAAGCGGGGAAAAAGCTTTACGGGGATAAGTAAGTAGTTTGTCTTATAAGTCAAAATTTTTGCAAAAAAGTGAGAGTGAGAGGTGGTAAGTTCTGATGAATTCAATTTACTACCTCTTTTTATGGATTATAGACTGTTTTACGGATCGTGCCGTCGGCACTCAGAAAAATCTCCGATTAATTTAGAACCCAGAATGTTATTCTGGGCTGATACAGATTGTGCCTTCAGCACAAGACGAAACCCAAATCTTTATAGCATTTTTTGAATTAATGTGTGACTCATTTTGATTCTGGAAAATTGCCAAAGGCAATTCCAGTAAAAGCCCCGAATACAGCCAAGCGAAATTCGGGGTCCTTTCAAAAATTAGGTGATCCGGAGTGCCAAAGGCACGATTGGTAAACTATGACAAATCATTAATAGACAATAGTGATTTCAATAATCATTGCCGCAAAAAAAACTTTTTAATCTCACGACTGCCATAAATTCCAAGCTTCAAATACTTGTCCCCACAAAAAATAAAGCCCTACATTAACTAAAATTGTTAGAATGAATTTCAAATTCAAATTAGCATTATCACTCTTAGAATAGTTGAGTTTCCAAATTATCATTGTAACCATAAAACAAGATAAAAGAGGGAACGCCAATCCTTGTTTATCTCTAACTTCTCCATAATAAAAGGTCGAACCATAATAAAGTTCAAACCATTGAAGAAATCCAATTGTCAGAGCAGTGAAAATGTAAGCAGTTAATACTCTTTTATTATACTTGAATTTATCACTGGCCAGTAATAAAAAACAAACAACAAAAACCACTCTTGCCAAAAGCGAGGTAATAGAGATAATTATAATTCCCGCATTGTTATCATAAAGTTTAAAAGGATTTCCTTGAGTAGCATTTGGATTAAGTAATTCATATAGGTGAAAGAAAAACCCAACCATACTTAACATTGTTAGTATGGCTAGTACCGACTCAAAAACATTCGACTTCAATTTCATCAACGATATGTCCTACTATCTGTACTCTTATGAATCAACATCCTTTGCCTCAATATCTTTTGTCTTAAGTCTTGCGTCATAATACTTGCATCTAATCACTCCCTACTCAAAAATCACCCAAACAACATCCCTGCAATCGTAGCAGTCATCAAACAAGCAAGTGATGCTGCAAGTAAAGACTTAAGGCCTAAGCGGCTGATATTTGCTTGTTGGTTTGGAGCGATAATGGCTATGCCACCAAGCTGAATTGCAATAGAGCTGAAGTTAGAAAATCCACATAGCGCATAAGTAGCAATGACGATAGACTTCGGACTTAAACTTCCCAGTTCCTTCATTTCCGAAAGACTGAGATAAGCCACGAATTCGTTAATAACAGTTTTCTGACCAAGCAAACTACCTACCTGAAGTGTATCTGACCACTCCACTCCGATCACCCAGGCGAATACCCGGAAGACCTGACCGAAAAGATATTCCAAAGAAAAGCCCTGAAACTGCCCATTGGTGGTTCTTACCACAAATTCATTTAGACCAGTCACATCGCCTAAGATTCCCATCAACAAATAATTGAGGGCAGCGATCACAGCAATAAATGCCAAAAGCATTGCTCCTACATTCAGCGCTAGTTTTAACCCCTCTGAAGCTCCAATAGACATCGCATCGATGAGATTCACCCCCATCGCTTCTTCGTTTACTTCCAGTTTATCCTGAACCAATTCTTTTTCGACTTCAGGAATAAACATCTTAGACATTACGATTGCTGCTGGAGCGTTCATGATGCTTGCTCCCAGAAGATAAGCTGCAAACCTACTTTGCTCTTCCAAATTATCTCCTCCCAGAAAAGCCACATAACCAGCTAGCACTCCACCTGCAATGGTAGCCATTCCTCCAGTCATCAAACACATCAATTCAGATTTACTCATTTGAGGTATAAATGGGCGAACTAGCAAAGGAGCTTCTGTTTGTCCTAAGAAGATATTTCCAGCTGCTGACAAGCTCTCAGGTCCGGATAGTCTCATCGTTCTTGCCATAACCCAAGCAATTCCGAAAACTACTTTCTGAAGAATACCTAAATAATATAATCCAGCTGAAACCGTAGAAAAGAAGATAATTGTGGGAAGAACCTGAAATGCGAAAATGAAACCATAACTGTCACCAGCCAAATCCCCAAAAATAAATGCTGCTCCATCCCGGCTAAAGCTTAGGAACTTCACAAAGCCACGACTGACCATTGCAAAGCCACTTTCTACGATAGGAACTTGAGTGATTAAAAATCCAAAAACCAGCTGCAGTAAAATACCTATTCCTACTAATCTCCAATCGATTTTTTTCTTGTTGCTTGAAAAAATAAAAGCCACCAAAACGATGACGGCCAGCCCAAAGACTCCTCTTAAGTAATCCATTCAGTAATTATTGCAGATAAGGCCTAAAAATAAGGAACGCAGGTTCATAAAACAATCATGTTTTGTGAGGTTAGGCTATAAAATGAGAATTAGGGGTAAAAGTGATCAGTGAGCAGTCGCAGTAAGCTGATTTTGGTTCAAGTCTTCAGACCTGTCTTGTCGGCAGACAGGCTTGGACCATCCTCAATGCAGTCTCCCGACTGAAACTATTTAGAGACACATCTTTAAATGACCATTTATAGACCAGTCCTCTACAGAATAGCCGATTTTGAAATGGATATAATAAAGTATTTACTCTTCAAGATTTATGCATAAAATCTACATTTAAACACATACTTTACCATTAAGTATGACAATTGGAAGGGAATTTGGAAGTCTGAAGACTTTATTTACTTAAGTCCAAGTCAGAAGACTTGAACTAAATTAGGAAGCAGGACAACTGCGCTCTCTGCGATACCTTCGCGCTCGCTGCAGTTACAAAAATCCAATAAAAAAAGGCCCGAACTAGCTCGGGCCTTACATTGTATTAGTTTCTTTTATTGATTTCATCTCGGATACGAGCTGCTCGCTCATAATCCTCATTATTTATCGCTTTATCAAGCATCTGATTGAGCTTGTCCAAGCTGAAATCCTTTAAAGAAGGTTCTTTTTTAGTCGTGAATTTTTGTGTGGAAGGTTTCGGTGGAGATTTTTCATCCTTCTTTTCTACTTCATAATGCTCCACAGCTCCTTCGGCCATGGCTTTTTCAGTACAAAATACAGGACTTCCAAACCGTATCGCAATTGCTATGGCATCAGAAGGACGAGCATCTACATCTGTCTCAATCTTGTCTCCTTTACACTGGATTTTAGCATAATAGACTCCTTCTTTCATGTCAGTAATTACGATTCTTTCAATATCAAAATTGAACCCTGAGGCAAATGACTTAAACAAATCATGCGTCATGGGACGATTTGGAACAATCTTTTCGATTTCTAAGGCGATCGCCTGAGCTTCAAACATACCGATCACTATCGGCAAACGTCTTGCTCCACCAACTTCCCCTAACACCAAGGTAAATGACCCGGATTGGGAATGGTTGGACGAAAGTCCCAGAATCTCAAGTTCTATGAGTTTTTCCACAAAAATTTATAATTCAGCTTTAAATGCTTCGTTTAGTTTTGGCACAACCTCAAATGCATCTCCTACGATTCCGTAGTCTGCAGCTTTGAAAAAAGGAGCATCAGGATCTTTATTGATGACCACAATGCACTTTGAAGAATTGACTCCTGCAAGATGTTGAATAGCTCCTGAAATTCCTATCGCTATGTACAAAGTTGGAGCTACTTTTACTCCAGTCTGCCCTACGTGCTCATGATGAGGTCTCCACTCAAGATCAGAAACAGGCTTGGAACAGGCAGTTGCTGCACCAAGAATCTTGGCCATTTCTTCTACCATTCCCCAGTTTTCCGGACCTTTCAAGCCTCTACCTCCTGATACAACTATATCCGCCTCTGGAAGCAATACATCGCCTGTAGCACGCTCCGTAGATGTGATTTTAGAAGCAAAATCAGCTTCTTCCAATGCCACATCAAAAGTCTCCACTTGAGCATCAGCACCATCAAGCTTCAAATCTATTGCATTCTTCTTGATAGCAAGGATTTTATTTTCAGTCGTTACAGAGGTCTCAGCAAAAGCCTTTCCTGTGTAAATACTTCTTTTCACTACATATCCCCCTTCAGTTTTTGGTAATTCAACCACGTTGGATACCAAGCCTGCTTTAAGTTTAATTGCAAGTCTTGCTGCAACAGCATCTCCCAGTGATGATTTTGCCAAGACCAAAGTCTTTGCACCTAAGAGATTGTAAGCCTGAGCTACTGCAGAAGCATGTGCCTGAATCACTCCAGCATCCAACTTACTTTCTGCACCGTGCATCACTTTTGCTGCGCCAGCTTTTCCTATAGCAGCAAGTTCTTCGTTTCCGATGGTACCAAGTGCTACTGCCACCACGTCTCCTTCTCCTGTTTGTGCCGCTAAAGCGTTGGCAAAAGAGACAGCCTCAAGACTCGTCTTTTTTACTTTTCCTTCAGCTTGTTCTATATATACTAAAATTGACATAATATCCTAATTTATAACAAGTTATTGGGTTTAATTAAAGCACTTTTGCTTCATTTTTCAAAAGTCTTACAAGCTCTGCGACATTGTCTTTATCGACTAATTTCACAGCTCCTTTTGCAGGAGGCAGCTCGTATTTGTTTGCTTCAGCTTGAGTTTCCTGAGAAACTGGCTCTACTACATTCAAAGGCTTAGTTCTAGCAGACATGATCCCACGCATATTTGGAATTTTCCATTCTGCAATAGGCTCTTGGCAACCAGCAATCAGCGGAAGACTTGCTTCCAGCATTTCCTTACCACCTTCGATTTCTCTAGCCATTTTCACCGTAGATCCGTCTACATCCAGCTTCATCACTGGGGAAAAAGAAGGCATTCCAAGCAATTCACCAACCATGCCATGAACCATACCGCCATTGAAATCAATGGATTCTCTTCCCATCAAAATCAAATCATATGCTCCTTCTTTGGCATAATTCGCAATTTGCTGCGCAACGAAATAAGAATCCTTTGGTGCTGAATTTACCCTTATAGCCTCGTCAGCGCCAATTGCCAAAGCTTTCCTCAAAGTCGGATCAGAATCCGCTTCTCCTACATTCAAAACTGTTAACTTACCACTCGCTTCATCTCTAAGTTCTACAGCACGAGCCAAAGCATAATCGTCGTATGGGCCAATAATGTATTGAACTCCAGTAGAATCAAACTTGGTATTGTCGGCCGTAAACTGAATCTTGGAGGTAGTATCAGGTACGTGGGTGATACAAACAAGAATCTTCATTGGTTTAGTATTAGATTAGGTTAGATTTATTTATCGTGAAAATAACAGTAAGCACTTAATTAAAAAAACTATTGATGAGCAATCTGGACAGGATACAGCTACTTAGACAGTTTACCGAAGAAGAACCGGAAAACCCTTTTAACTGGTATGCTTTGGCAATTGAATTCCGAGAAACGGACCCGGAAGAGGCATATAGCCTTTTCGCGAAACTGCTGTCCGATCACCCATCTTACTTAGCTACCTATTTTCCAGCAGCACATTTATATGCGGAAATCGGTGATTTAGAGCAATCTAAAGTGATTTTTGAAAAGGGAATAGCTCTAGCTCGTGAGCAAAAGAACCTAAAGGCCCAGCAGGAATTGCAAAATGCCTATCAGAATTTTCTCTTTGAAAATGATCTGGATTAAGGTTAGTCAGATTGGCTAAAAAGTACTGAATTCATAAAAAATGTGAGCAATCCTTAACTTGAAAATAGTAGTTTTATATGACCTATATCAAATAATCTAACCCTACAGTTCTATGATCACCCAACAAGAAATGCTGGCTCATTTTCTTCCTATTTTAGAAAAAAGCGGTAAACGCTATAAAAAAAAGAGTATGATCCGAGCCAAAAAAGCAAAACCGGGGCAATTGGTGATCACAAAAACATCTGATGGAGAAGAAACTCGAAACACTGCTGAGGTTGGAGACTGGTTGGTAGAAAATCAGACAAGTGTAAATGAGCTGTATTTAGTAAAAGCTGAAACTTTTGAAAAAAAATACACAATAGTTCAAGCCCTAGAGCATGGTTGGGGCTGCTATCAGCCAAAGGGGGAAATATTGGGAATTATTGTGAATGAAGCACATTTTGAAGAGTTAGGAGTGACCAAAACATTAAAGTTTCAGGCGCCTTGGAAGGACAGTATGGTCGCTAAACCTGGCGATATGCTAGTAGTTCCACTAGATAAAGATGAGATCTATAGAATCGCCAAAAAGGAATTTGGTGAAACTTATATCGAGGTTTAATTAAGGAACCAATACTATTTTTCCAGTTTGCTTTCCATCCCGCATCCGATTAAAGGCTTCTTCTGCCTTGTCAAATCCGAAAACCTGATCTATTATAGGCTTGATTTTTTTCTCGTTGACTAAGGAAACCATATTCTTAAAATCTTGATCAGAACCCATCGTAGTTCCCATTATTTTCAACTGATTCCAGAATATTTTTCTTGCCTCCAACTTAGAAGGATTCCCTAAAGTAGCTCCGTAAAAAACAATTTTCCCACCAGGTTTTGCTACCTGAATCAGGTGATTTAGCGTATCTCCCACTGCCCCATCAACGATCAAATCAAAACCATTGGTAACTTCCATGGCTTTTGATATCCAATTGTGATCCAAGTAATTAAATGTAGTTGATACACCCAAAGCTTTAGCTTTTTCCAGTTTCTCAGTGCTGCTACTACTCGTTGAAACCTTTGCACCAAGTGCCAATCCAAATTGGACAGCAAATTGAGCTACGCCACCACCAAATCCAGTGACTAGCAAGTTTTCCCCAGCCTGAATATTCCCCTGGTAAGTAAGTGCCCGGAAAGCTGTTAATCCAGCTAAGGGCAAAGCTGCAGCTTCCTCCCAAGACATATGAGCTGGCTTCTCGTAAAGTCTGTCTACAGGAACAATGACTGACTCTGCAAGTGTCCCGTTTCTAGGCATGCCCAAAATCTCAAAATTTGGTCCTTGCACTTTTTGATTTTCTCCCCAATTCAACGCAGGATTTATGATTACTTCTTTATCCAACAGCTCATAATCCACTCCCTCTCCTATCTCACTCACAATTCCAGCTCCGTCTGAACCTAGAATAACACCATCTTTAATATTTGGATAAAGACCTTGCCTACACCATTCATCTCGATGATTTAAAGCTGCTGCTTTAATCAAAACCCGTACATCACCAGGAAGCAAACTCCTTGTCTGAAAATCAGTCAGAAGTAGTTTTGACGGCTGCGTACTATTTAATGTGATGGCTTTCATGTCAAAAATTTAAAATGCGTCTTCAGAGTTATTTCTATTCAATAAATCATCGCCATCATCGCTGTTGGCTTTACTTTGAAGCTTGATCGTATTTCCGGAATCAAACTCAGAAATCCCGCTGGATTGGGCAGCGAATGTTGGTCGGTAAACAGCATTTCCACCTTGAGGATCTTGCATATTACCAAATCCATCCAAATCCTGGAATTTGGTATATCTACCGATAAATCGAAGTTTGACATTATCCAAAGAACCATTTCTGTGTTTCGCAATGATCACCTCACCTACGCCCTGAGTTGAATTACCATCTTCATCTTCGGTGATTCCATAATACTCAGGACGGTAAAGGAACATAACCATATCAGCATCCTGCTCGATGGCTCCAGATTCCCTCAAATCGGAAAGTTGTGGACGCTTATCTCCTCCTCTGGTTTCCACCGCTCTGGAAAGCTGCGAAAGTGCTATTACAGGAACCTCGAGTTCTTTTGCGATTTTCTTCAAGGCTCTGGAAATACTTGCAATCTCCTGCTCTCGGTTTCCTCCACCTCCGCCTTTAGAGTCTCCTGACATCAACTGCAAGTAATCAATTACGATCATCTGTATATCGTGTTGAGCTTTTAGCTTTCTACATTTCGCCCGAAGCTCAAGGATAGAAAGTGCAGGCGTATCATCTACAAAAAGCGGTGCTTTGGAGAGTTTTGCAGTCTTATGAACCAATTGAGCCCACTCATGCTCAGCAAGTGTACCTTTTTTTATTTTCTCTGAGTCCAATTCAGCCTCGGAGGAAATCAGACGATTCACCAACTGAATCGAGGACATCTCCAGCGAGAAGATTGCCACAGGGCGGCTGTGATCTACCGCTGCATTTCTCAAAACAGAAAGTACAAAAGCTGTTTTACCCATAGCAGGACGTGCCGCTATAATCACCAAATCGGATTTTTGCCAACCTGAAGTCACACGGTCCAATGCAGTTAATCCTGATGGAACACCAGTCAGACCATCTTTTTGACCTTTTCTAGCTTCCAATTCTATGATTGCCTCCCGCATGATGGACTTCATGTCTGAATAATTCTTTCGGATATTCTTTTCAGATATCTCAAAAAGGTTTTGCTCCATTTTGTCAAGCAACTCAAAAACGTCAGTTGTTTCTTCGTAAGCATCTTTTTGGATATCAGACGCAATTCTGATCATCTCACGCTTGATGGATTGCTCTGTGATAATCCGAGCATGGTATTCAATATTGGCGGCAGAAGCTACTTTGGAGGTAAGTTCAGTCACATAAAAAGCTCCACCGGCAATCTCCAACGTACCGCTTTTGCGAAGCTGAGAAGTAACAGTAAGCAAATCTATCGGCTGACTCTCGGTAAATAGATCAAGAATCGCCTGAAAAATGACCTGATGAGAGTCCTTATAGAAACTCTCCACCTTCAAAATATCAATCACGTTTGTCAACGCATCCTTCTCAAGCATCAATGCTCCAAGCACAGCTTCCTCAAGATCAATGGCTTGTGGCGGCACTTTGCCTAGCATGTTAGTATTTTGGTGAGTGGGCTTGTTTCGGGTAATACGGGGATTGCTACTTTTCTCGGTCATAGAACAAATGTATTCTGAAAAAGGCAAGAGTTCTAAACAACTTTTACCAGAGTTATCAACATTTATCCCCCTCAATAACCAAGCCTCGAAAAGGAAATCAAACTATTAATTATCACAGAAATCCAGCCTTAACTCCGATTATAAGAGATTAATTCAGTCTCTCAGGTAGTTGCATTTATTGGAAAAACAAACCCAAAATTCTTTTAACTAACCAGTCAAAATTCAACAACCAAATAAAATCTTTTGAATTAGAATAGCTATGCCCCCAAGCTGCCAATAATTATTTTTAAGTTTGAAGTATAATTCCCACTCGTTATTTTACTCAATGAATAAATATCACTTTATAGCCGTCGGTGGAGCAGTGATGCATAATTTAGCCTTAGCACTCGTAGAAAAAGGCTATCAGGTCACCGGTTCTGATGATGAAATCTACGAACCATCCCGCACGAGATTAGAAAAAGCGGGGATTTTGCCAGCTGAATATGGATGGTTTCCTGAAAAAATCACGGCTGATCTGGAGGGTATAATCTTAGGCATGCATGCCAGAATAGATAATCCTGAACTTATAAAAGCTCAGGAATTGGGTATTCCTGTTTACTCTTTTCCAGAATTCATTTTTAATCAAAGCCAGAACAAAAAGCGGGTAATCGTAGCTGGCTCACATGGAAAGACCTCAATTACTTCAGTAATCCTGCACGTACTGAAAGATCAAAATGTAGATTTTGATTACCTCGTTGGAGCACAGATCGAAGGCTTTAATTTGATGGTTAAACTTTCTGATGCTCCTGTAATCATAATAGAAGGCGATGAATACCTTACCTCTCCCCTAGACAGAACGCCGAAGTTCTTCCACTATAAACATGATATTGCTTTGGTAAGTGGAATCGCCTGGGATCATTACAACGTCTTCCCTGACTTTGAAGAATACAAAGAGCAGTTTAGCAAACTGATGAATTTAACTCCTGATTCCGGAGAATTGATCTATTGTGAAGCTGATCCTTTGGTGAAAGAAGCAGCCGAAAACACAACTATTGGAGCAAAGAAAACTGCCTATAACGCTCATCCAGCCATCATCAAAGACGGAAAAACATTTCTGGAAACAGAAAATGGCTTGATTCCAATATATATTTTCGGAGAGCATAACCTGCAAAATTTACAAGGTGCGATGGATATCTGTCTAGCCTTGGGATTGACCAAAGAGCAGTTCTACGAGAGTATCCAGACTTTCAAAGGCGCAGCAAAGCGTCAGGAACTATTGGTGGAAACGGATAATTCCAGTCTTTTCCGCGACTTTGCTCATGCTCCTTCCAAATTAAAAGCGACTGTATCGGCTGTAAAAACTCAATTCCCAAACAGGAAGCTGATCGCTGTGCAGGAATTGCACACCTACTCATCGCTAAATAAGGAGTTTTTGCCAAACTATGCCAAATCAATGGAAGCTGCTGATCTGGCAATTGTGTATCTTGATCCTCATGCTGTAGCTTTGAAAAAGCTAGAATTGATGGATGAAAACACGTTAAGGGAAGGCTTCCAGCGACCAGATTTAAAATTATTTACCGATAGCAAAAGCCTTAAAGAATTCCTTTTGGCTCAAGACTATTCAAATTCCAACCTACTTTTGATGAGTTCGGGATCCTACGACAAAATGGATCTGGAGCCGATTAAAGCAAAATTCAACTAACTATGAAATCGAGCATGTATCAAACGCCACAAAGCGGGATGATGAATTTAAATGCGAGATTCCATGTGACCACTAAAAAAATTATAAGCACATGAAGCTAAACTTGAAGAATTCCGTTGCATTTTTTGATCTAGAAGCTACTGGAATCAACATCTCGACAGACCGAATCGTGGAAATTTCCATCGTGAAGGTAAAGCCAGATGGAGGACAGGAAATCTACACTAAGAAAATCAACCCAACCATTCCTATACCGCTTGAGTCATCACTAATTCACGGCATTTATGACAAGGACGTGAAAGAAGAAAAGACGTTTAAAGAACTGTCAAGAGAAATATACCAATTCATTGGTCAATCAGATTTGGCTGGATTTAATGTTTTAAAGTATGACATTCCGCTTTTGGTAGAAGAATTTCTCAGGGCTGGAATCGAGTTTGATTTAGACAAAAGAAATCTATTGGATGCGCAGAAGATTTTCTTCATGATGGAAAAGAGAAACCTAACTGCCGCTTACAAGTTCTACTGCGGTCGAACGCTGGAAAATGCACACAGTGCTGAAGCAGACACACTTGCTACTTTAGATGTGTTCAAAGCACAAATAGAACGCTATTTGGGAGAAGAAATGGAAGATCTGCAAGGCAATAAAATGGGCGTCTTCGAAAACGACATGAAGAAACTCCATGACATGCTGAATGAAAAAATGGTAGATCTGGCTGGAAGATTTGTATTCAACAACGAAGGCGTAGAGGTATTCAACTTCGGGAAGCAAAAAGGAACCCCCGTTACCCAAGTTCTCAAAGATGAGCCAGGCTACTACGACTGGATGATGCGAGGTGATTTCCCGCTTGACACGAAACGTAAACTTACTCAGATCAAACTGAGAGGATTTAATCAGTAACAAAAAACCCGGAGTCACCTCCGGGTTTTTTGTTATTAGTTTCCTTTATAAAACTCCAATGCCTTTGGCATATGATTATTCAACTTGTCAATTCTTGTTTGCGAAGCTGGGTGAGTAGATAGAAACTCAGGTGGAGCTTGACCATTTTCATTGGCTAGCATTCTTTGCCAGAAAATTGGAGCCTCACGAGGATCATATCCTGCTATTGCCATAAAGGTCAATCCTAATTCATCAGCTTCTAGCTCATGCTTTCTCGAGAAACTCAACATCCCTAGTTCTCCACCAATACCAACAGACTGTAGGAAAATGGCTTGGGTCATTGAAGGATTCTGGCCGATTGCACTGGAAAGCACGCTTACTCCTAAATTAGTAACCATACCATTAGACATACGCTCTGCTGAGTGAGATGCCACGGCATGAGCAATCTCATGACCCATTACTACTGCTATTCCTGTTTCAGTCTGCGTGAGAGGCATAATTCCCGTATAGAAAGCTACCTTTCCACCAGGCATACACCAAGCATTGACCTGGTCACTTTGGAGCAAATTAAACTCCCAATCGAATGAGTTCGCTAGCTCCTGATATCCTTGGGAAGCCAAGTAGCTCTCCACTGCGTCAGCCATGCGCTTCCCCACTTTGAGAACCTTTTGCCCGTCTGCAGTATTAGTAACGACTTTGTCTTCTTTTAATACCTGATCGTATTGTTCATCCACTAAAGGTTGGATCTCTTCATTTGAAACCAATGAAAGTTGATTCCGCCCTGTTAATGGCACTTTAGCACATGAATACAGTATTAATCCGGCGCAAAATACTATTGCTATTTTTTTCATGGTGGTTGTTTTTTTCTTCTCTTGTTTCAAATTAAATACCAGAAAGCATTTTTCACTACTTTAAGCTCTCGATTAAAGAAATATGAACGACAAAGAAACCCAATCTTCCTTAAAGCCCGCTGCTTTAGCGTACCAAAAAAAAATGAGTAACCCATTTTATTTCTGGTTTGGTATGTTGATTAAGCTTCCTTCAGCGATTTTTTGGAAATTTCGAATTAAAGAATTGGATGCGGAAAAATGTGTAGTAACTATACCCTACTCCTGGCGAACGCAGAATCCATTTAAGTCTATTTATTTTGCTGCAATGGCAGGAGCAGCAGAATTAAGCACGGGTGCATTATGCCAGTTGGCTATCAGTGGATTGGGAAAATATTCCATGTTGGTTGTAGACTTCAGAGCCGAATACTTCAAAAAAGCCAATCAAAAAATCACATTCACCTGCGAGCAAGGACAAGAATTATTTGCTCTTCTTGCGGCTTTAGAGCCAAATGACACCGGAAAATTGACAATGATTTCAACTGGTAAAAACCCGCAACAAGAAGAAGTTGCACGATTCTACGTGACTTGGTCTTTCAAAAGAAAAGATTAATTAATCCATCTCCTCTCCCGATCAATAAACTCACTCAGCGTCGTATAAACACGCTCTTTGCTCCAATCCAAAAACTCATGGTAGGCATTTCCTTCATTGAAGCGAATAATTATTCTGTCCCAATCGGAACGCTCAAGCTGATACTTCACCATGAGATTTTGACGAATGGAGTCTGATTCAACAACGGCATAATATCCTTCTCGCCTACGCATCCACTCCAGCTTTTTCTGATATTCTCGTTCTAGTCTCGCCCGTTTGGTCAATGAGGACAATACACCGGCGATTGCAATTCCCCCATTTGGTGAGTCAAGATATCCAGCACTTATTCCACCTTTAGTTGAGGGTTCTTTTTCTTCATCAGGATCGATCAGGGTTAATTTACCATCTTTGAATCGAAAAGCATAAGGTTCAGATTTCACCTCAAAAGTCGGGAGAAACCTTGCCCTATCCTGAATCTGGAGCATTAAAAAAGTCTCTTCACCCAATGCTATTTTCTGCTCAATAAATCCAGGAAAGGAGATTTTCAAGGTATCTCCAATATTCCCCTTTACGGAAAAATAGCCTCTAATATTGGTTAGAGAAGAACTTGTGGAACCTAGAACTTCCACATTCACCCCTTCCATGTATGTTTTATCTGTAGCATCAAGCACGTTCCCTGAATAGGTTCTCTGTGCGAGAATTGCTGGTAGAAAAGCAAAATATAGGGTAACTAGGAATCTGAATTTCATAAAGTCCAAAAATAAGCAGGCTTTTGATAGCTATTGAATTAATGGAAGTTAAAGATGCTTAAGAGTAAAATCAAAAATGACTAGACTACTTCTTCCACAGTAATTATGCGCTATTCTATTTAATTTCGCCCGATGAATTTGAAACTCACAAGAATTGCACCCACTCCGAGCGGCTTCCTTCATTTGGGAAACCTCTATTCTTTTTTGGTTACCAAAGCTTTAGCTGAAGAAACTGGCGCTAAGATTCTTCTTCGGATAGATGACCTCGATCGGGAGCGATACAGAACAGAATATGTTCAGGATATTTTTGATACGCTGGAGTTTATGGAAATAAGCTACGATCAAGGACCGAAAACAGTTCAGGACTTTGAGCAGGAATGGTCTCAGATTCACCGCATGAATAGTTATTTGGAGGCATTGGAGGAAATACGTGAAAAAAGATTAGTCTTTGCCTGTGATTGCACCCGCAAGAAAATCCAGCAATTAGACTCTTCAGGCTATTATTTAGGTCATTGCCAAGTTAGAAATATCCCATTGGAAAGAGCTGAGACTTGCTGGCGTATGGATACTTTCGATACTGATTTCATTAAAATCAAAACCTACTCTACTGGAGAAAAATCCTACGTTCTGCCTGAAGATTCAGCCTTTTTTATTGTTAGGAAAAAGGACAAGCTCCCAGCCTATCAACTCACTTCTGTAATTGATGATGTACATTATGGAGTTGATCTGATCGTGAGGGGAAATGACTTGCTGGGGTCAACTTTGGATCAGCAGATCGTAGCAAATGGACTTGATCTCACTTCCTTTCAAGAGGCAACTTTTCACCATCATCAACTTTTGAAAGGCCCAAAAAACAAGAAACTGTCCAAATCTGCAGGAGCAACTTCAATTCAATTTCTAAGAAAAGAAGGAAAGAAGCTAGGAGATATTTACCAGATTTTGGGAGAGATGATTGGTGCAAAAGAACAGATAGCCGACTTTGAAAGCTTCAAAACACAGCTAATTCCCTAAAACCAGAAAGCCGAAGATGATTCCTCGGCTTTCTTTTTCTACTATCAAGATTCTTTGTACTAGTCACTTGCTACGCCTTTAATCGTACTTGGCCGGCATATCTGGCGCTACCATAGATTTCCTTATAAACTGACGAATATCTTCATTGGAGGTCTCCAAATCCTCAGCTCTTAGGTACATCATGTGGCCACTTCTATAGCCTTTCCATGAAAGTCGATCTGCCAACCTACCAGATGGGTCCATTTGCCAATGATTGTATTTTGCATTGAAATAATCCGTGCCTCCGTCGAAATAACCTGATTGAGTCATGACATGTAGGTAGGGATTTTGACGCATAGCATCAGCCAAATCATATCCTGTGCTTTCGTTTGAGCGATCCCAAGGATGTACCGGTCCGAATAAATTATAAGTCAAATCAGTTTTGTAATTGAGATGTTCTCTCACATAAATCTGAAAAGATGGAGCAAATGCATGATTCCAGGATGACAAAGCAGGATCAAAATCAGGTCTTGAGCCAGTCCCTGCATTGTCAAAACCCTTGTATCTACTATCCAATCTACCAATAGTCATTCCCTGATCTCTCAGCAATTCCTTCCAGAAGAAATTGGTTGGAATCAAAAGGTTGTGCTCAAGTACTACTTTTTTATCCAGTCCAGAATATAAGGCATATTTCGATGCTATAGCATCTCGCTCAGTTTCGGACAGCATGCCGCCTTTCACCACCGCAGGAATTAGCTCATTGATGGTGAAAGCTTCCACTTCCGGTAAGAAATCCTCTAAATCCTGACTTTGCAGTGACGCATCCAATGCTTTGTGATACCAAGCTGTCGCTGCATAATAAGGCAGATAGTTAGAGGTATGAATTGGTGCGCCACGCTCAATCCCCAATTCTGTAGGAGAAACCATGATGACACCATTGAAATACATCCAGTGTGAATTTTGAAGCTGTGCTACCAATCCTGCCACACGCGTAGTGCCATAGCTTTCACCTATCAGATATTTTGGCGAAGCCCAACGCTGCTGACGGGTAACAAATGTGTTTACCCAATCCGCCAGGTATTTAATATCAGAATTGATCCCAAAGAAAGTAGAACGATCCACTTCTTCATCCACAATTCTAGAAAACCCAGTATTCACTGGATCCACATACACAATATCAGCTACATCAAGAATAGAATTTGGGTTTGATTTGGTCCCATAAGGCTGAAGTGGATAGCCTTCGTCATCAATATTCAAAATCACCGGACCAGTGTAAGCAATATGCATCCAGATAGATGCCGAACCAGGCCCACCATTGAAAGAAATCACAAGCGGACGAGTAGTTTTATCTGAAACGTCTGTACGCTCATAAAATGTGTAAAACAAGGAAGCGATAGGTTTCCCTTTCTGATTCCAAACTGGCTGAGTCCCAGCCGTAGCCTTGTATGGAACCTTCTTTCCTTTGATTGTAGTCTCGTGGGTGGTTACCACAGCAGACTCTATTTCTATATGCCTTTCTTCCTGAGCAAAAACTACAGAAAGTAAAGCCATAAAAAGTACTGTTAAACTAAATTTTCTCATAAAGTGTGGGTATAATTATTCGGAATTGAAACTACTAATTGTAAATGCAAAGCGAAAAAAAATTACATAGGTGGGTACAACTATTTAGTCTTATTAGCTGAAACCAATCTTGCGATCACCACAGCTGGATAGAGTATTCCAATGGTAGAAAGAAAAACCGACAACATTTTTGACATGATCTTAATTGGATATAAATCCCCAAAGCCCACTGTGGTGAGTGACACCAAACTAAAATAAATATACAGTGCAAAATCCTCGTCCAGTCCGCCTAATTCAACATCTCCGCCGATGCCAGAACCAGTCGTCAGGTAGATGATTTCAAACACAAAGGAACCTAAAATCGCTACCAATAAATATACATTGACAGCTCCTATAACTCGATAAATATTTACTTCGTCATCTCTAAACAACAGCCTGATATTCAAAAATATAAACACAATCATATTTAAAATACCAACGAAACGCTCCATCAAATAGAATTCAAATTCATAGTTGGAAAATCGCACAATTCGCAACCCTAGTTGGGTTAAAAAAAGTATAGTTGTCAATACTATCAAAATCTTATTCCTTGACGACCAAATTCCCGTGAAAAACAAAAACAAAAAGACTGTATTGACAAAAAATGCATGTACATGGTCATATTCTATCAAAATAGGTAAGATAAAAACCGTGAAAAGTAAAATCACCAGAAGCACAGCAAAACTCGCATCGGTCAGCCAATACTCAGTAAAGGAATTGAACGCATATTTTACTTGTCTACTTTTTTTATTTACAAAATGATTCATTTAAAATTCAATTTCACCAGACAATACCTTAACTGCTTGACCTCTTAGGATAACTCTATCCTCTCTTTTTTCTAAATATAACACTCCTCCTCGTTTACTTGCTTGATAGCCCTTTAAGCTGATTTTCCCAATTCCCTGAAACCAAAAATCCATCAAAGCACAGTGAGCAAACCCAGTGACCGGATCCTCATCAATTCCTAAATTTGGAGCGAAATACCGACTATAAATATCAAAAGAATCCTTTCCTGATGCAGTGATAATAATACCTTCTTCACTGTGCTTTTTCACTAGGGTAAAATCAGGTGAACAAGATTCAACAGCCTCTGCATTTTCTAATTCAATAATCCAATTGCTTCTCAACTTCGCTGCGCTTTTGATTGGAAAGCCGAAAAAATCCTTCTTGAAAACAGGATGTGTTTCTATTTGGGTTGGAAGCAAAGGGAAATCCATTTCCATCCAGTCCCCATCACTTTTCACCCGAAGCTCTCCACTCCGAGTTTGGAAACGGATAATCTTCCCAGCTTTTACCAACCCAGATTCTACCATCCAGTATGCGGATGCCAACGTAGCATGTCCACAAAGATCAACTTCCGCTGCTGGCGTAAACCAGCGTAGGCCAAATGAATCGTCCTCAGCAGTACGACTTACAAAAGCCGTCTCGCTCAGATTCATTTCTATTGCAATCATCTGCATTTGATCTGAGCTAAGTTCATTCTCCAGCAAACAAACAGCTGCTGGATTTCCAGAAAATGGCTTTTTGGTAAAAGCATCAATAGTTACTATAGGCAGTTTCATACAATTAAAATTGTTTTGGTATGGCAATCTCGACTATTCGAGACTGTCTATGAAGTTCCGTAGGAAGGAAAATAATCCTTATGTATAGTTCTTATATCTTGTCATAATGACTAAATCGCCTAGATTTCATTTTTAATAGCGTTCTTTTAAAATATTCAGGTGATGGCTAAAATGACCAGGAATAATCCAAAAGAGCGCTCTTGAAGTAATCAAATTACCACTTGCGGTACCTACCAGATCTAGTGTGTCTTCATGCAAAATTCGAAGTAGGGACAATAATGCCATGCGTTGGCTTACAAAATCATCCAACAAGTGCTCAATCGGAACATGCCCAAATCTAGCATTAAGTACATAGGGGTCTTGATCAAAACCCGGCAATGCCGATTTCTCCCCTCTGGCAAAACATAGCGCTCTGAAAGTCATTATTCTTTCAGTATCGATAATATGACCAAGTACTTCCTTGGGCGTCCATTTTCCTTCAGCATAGGGTTTTTCTGCCCATGCTTTACCCTTCTCGTCAAACAGCTTTAAAAGGGCATTTGATTGATTTAAAACCTGCTCTTCATAATTATTTCCTGTCACTAAATTTAGGTAGGTTGAAAAAAAAGGCGAATAATCACCTTTTTTAGGTTGATCTATGGTTTTCATGTAAAAATGCTTTGGGAGGAATATATATGCAATAAATTTAAGTCATAAGTATAAACCACCTCAATATCATGCAGAAAAAATTACTCATTATCTTTTTCGCCCTTTGCAGCCAAGCGGCGATTTCACAAACTACAATTATCCGAAATCCGGAAATTGCTCAAATGATTTCTGAAATTTCCTCAGATTCTCTCGAGCACCACGTGCGAGCATTAGCCTCTTTCAATTCCCGCCACACCCTGAGTACAGATGAAAAGGATGGTATGCCTGCAGCTCAGCGCTATGTGCTTTCCAAATTCAATTATTTTGCGAAGCAATCCGGAGGCAGAATGACTGCAGAAATTGAAAATTTCACGATTCCAGCTGATAACCGAAGAATAACGGCAGACTCTCCTGGCGCTAATGTGATAGCGACCCTCAAAGGGACTAATCCAAATGACACGCGCATATTTATCCTTTCGGCACACATGGATTCTCGAAACAAAGATGTAATGGATGCTGAAGGTAGTTCTCCAGGAGCAAATGATGATGGCAGTGGAACTGCAGCAGTGATAGAATTAGCGAGAATCATGGCTTCACATGAGTTTTCAGCCACCATAATGTTTGTCGCTTTCACTGGAGAAGAACAGGGATTAAAAGGAGCTACCTATTTGGCGGATAAGGCTAAGTCAGAAGAATGGAACCTCATAGCAGTACTAAATAATGACATCGTAGGAAACAGCAGTTCTTCTGAAACTCTAATCAAAGACAATTTAAAAATGCGTGTTTTCTCAGAAACAATTCCTGTGGCAGAGACCGAGCAAGAAGGTAATATTCGTCGATACACCAATGCCGATAATGACAGCAAATCGAGACAATTGGCAAGGTATGTCAAGGAGCATGGTGATAAGTATGTCGATCAATTTGAAGTGAAATTGATTTATCGTGCTGATAGATTCTTGCGAGGTGGAGATCAAACTTCTTTTGCCAGAAATGGCTTTACTGCTGTGCGAATGTCTGAAATGAACGAAAACTTCATTCACCAGCACGAAAATGTACGTGTAGAAGATGGAATCCAATATGGCGATCTACCGGAGTTTATGGATTTTGAATACTTGAGAAAAGTCTCCGCTGTAAACCTAGCTTCTCTCGCATCTTTGGCTAATTCCCCAGGTCAACCTCAGGAAGTGAAAATAGATGTTCGTGGACTGAGCAATAAATCGAAATTACTTTGGGAAGCTCCTGAAATAGGAAACCCTGCTGGATATTATGTAATGATGCGAGAAACTTCTTCTTCGATGTGGGAACAAAAATTCTGGACTACAGAAACTTCATTGACAGTACCGTATTCCAAAGACAATTACTTCTTTGCTGTACAGTCAGTTTCAGATTCTGGAGCTGAAAGCCTTCCTGTTTTCCCGATTCCGCTTTCCAGATAAGTTCATACTTTAATTAAATCAATTCCAAATTCGATGAAAGACCATCCAAACTGGAACCTCAATCCTGATATTTAGTTTATACTATGAAACACTTAATCTTATGAAAACTAAAGAAATTGTAACGCTTCAGCGTTCATTACTTGTTGATACAGAAAAATTATTGAACCAACAGGTAGAGATGGAAGGCAAATCTTCCGCTTATTACTTATCTATGGCTTCTTGGTGTCATATGATGGGGTATGAAAATGCTGCAAAATACCTCTATACCCATTCTGATGAAGAAAGGATGCATATGATGAAAATTTTCCAATACATCAATGAAGCTGGAGGCCATGCCATTCAGCCTGAGATCTCTGGAATTAGACATAATTTCAATTCCTTAAGAGAAATTTTCGAATTGATATTAGAGCATGAAATCAATGTAACAAAATCTATCAATAATATTGTAGATCATGCCTTCACCAAGAAGGATTTTGCTACGTTCAGCTTTATGCAGTGGTATGTCACTGAGCAAAGAGAGGAAGAAACTATGTCTAGAAGAGCGCTTGAACTTTTCGATATCATTGGAGAAGAAGGAGTAGGACTTTGGACCATAGACCAAGAACTTGGGAAGCTCCACGCCGCAGCCCATGTTGCAGAATAAATTTAAAGCGACTTTCGAGTCGCTTTTTTTTTTCGTCTTATCCTTAGGTAAGTACAACAAAACAAACAATAATTATATTATTGTTTGACAATCAAGTCTTTGGAATAAATTCTTTTAGAGGTATAGATTTTTTCTTATTCTTCTTTCCTATATCTTAATATAGTTTTAACGACTTAAATACCCTTACACCCTTGTTTCTATGAGTTTCAATAAGAGCCAAGCGGCATTTTTCCAAGCAATAAAGCAATCATTACCTAGTTACAATTCACTCGTCGACGAAATAGCTGAGATTTTAGAAATCAGCATTGATAGTGCTTACAGAAGGATTCGAGGTGAAAAGTTACTAGATTTCAATGAGTTGGAGACTCTTTGTGGTCGCTTCAATATCTCTGTGGACACCTTTTTCAATCTACATTCCAATAGCATTCTCTTTCATGGTAACCAAAATGATTATCAGGAAAATAGCTTCATGAAATGGATGGAAGACGTCTATGCCCAGTTGAACCTGGTAAATAGCTTCTCTAAAAAACACATCTATTGGCTGGTAAAAGACATGCCACCTTTTCATCATTACTATCATAAGGAATTGGCTGCTTTCAAATTCTTTTTCTGGAGAAAATCAATTTTGTTTAATGAAAGCTTGAAAGACACCAAGTTTTCTATCCAGGATAATACCTACGATCAGTTTGCCGAGATCACCCAAAAAATTCTCAAAGCCTACCATAAAATTCCAACCACAGAAATCTGGAACATAGAAGGTATAAGTGTGACGTTACGGCAGATTGAATTATATCACGAAATGGGTATCATGACTTCCAAAGAGGACACCCTATTTCTATATAATTGTATGATGGAGGTGATCGACAACTTGGAGCGAATGGCTGAAAAGGGCAAGAAAATCATACCCTCACATCCAGAAATTGAAGGGGCTGATTATAACTTTTTCGTGAATGAATTTATTATTGGGGACAATACTTTTTTTGCCACCATGGATGAGCAAAAGGTGACCTATTTAAATCATAGCGTGATCTATTTCCATGGAACCTCAGATCCAGCATTCAATAATGCAATGTTTCGTAACCTCGAAAATCTGATTAAAAAATCAACTCAAATCAGCGTAGTATGCGAGAAAGAACGAAAGCAGTTCTTCAACAAATTGCGAAAAAAAGTAACAGAAAGAATCAATGCGCTTCCTGTTGAAGAGGATTAAGCACCATTACTTAGTGAAATCTTTCGGATAAAGAATAGTTTCTACTACTTTTAACCCTGAAGGAACCCACTTATGAATAATTCAATAAAATACAGTTTAGCTAGCTTTATCTTGGTTAGCACTTCATTTTTCTCCTGTCAGGAAAAGACTTCTGAAACGGTTATTGACGAAGACAAAATGGTAATAGCCAGCATGCCTGAACCATCCGAAAAAATAGAAGGAATGGCTTGGATCCCGGGAGGAGAGTTCGTTATGGGAACTAATGAGGCAGATGCCTATTCTGCTGAGAAACCTGCAGTAGACCTGAAAGTAAAAGGGTTTTGGATGGATAGGCATGAAGTTACTAATGCAGAATTCAAGAAATTTGTGGACGCTACAGGCTATGTGACTGTAGCTGAGAAAAAACCGGAATGGGAAGATCTCAAACAGCAATTACCTCCTGGCACCCCAAAACCAGATGAGTCACTTTTGGTAGCGGGATCTATGGTATTCAGTCCACCACCCTACCCCGTTCCGACTCAGGATATTTCCTTGTGGTGGGTATGGGTAGAAGGAGCCAGCTGGAAAAACCCCGAGGGACCAGATTCAAATTTGGAAGGACTAGAAAATCACCCGGTGGTTCATATTGCTTATGAAGATGCTAAAGCCTATGCCGATTGGGTTGGAAAAAGACTTCCTACAGAGAATGAGTGGGAGTTTGCCGCACGCGGTGGCGCAGAAGGAAAGCGTTTTGCTTGGGGAGATGAATTGACTCCAAACGGTCAATACTTGGCAAACACGTTCCAAGGAAATTTTCCAAATGACAACCAAAATCTAGACGGATTTGAAGGAACTTCTCCAGTAAAATCATTCGCTCCAAACACATTTGGGCTATACGATATGATCGGAAATGTCTGGGAATTGACGGATGATTGGTATGATGCGCTGAAATACGCAAGACTGGCCGGACAAGCTCCGAAGCTGGATGCCAACATGAATCCTTGCTACAATCCTGACAACCCATACGCCATGGAGCGCGTGATCAAAGGTGGTTCTTACCTATGTGCAGATAATTACTGTGTGAATTATCGCCCATCTGCCCGGCAAGGTCAAGCTTTCGATAGCGGTACTTCTAATGTAGGTTTCAGATTGGTAAAAGATGCTGAAGAGAAGACAATCAGTATGAAATAATAGAACATCGAATCATAAAAAAAGAGCGCCTCTGACTAGAAACGCTCTTTTTTTGCTTTTACGGCAAATCGTATCCTTTTGTAATTCGCTGGATGTACTTCCCTAGAATATCAAACTCAAGATTGACTAAGTCTCCTGGCTTTAACTGATGGAAATTAGTGTGCTCAAAGGTGTAAGGTATTATTGCTACTGAGAATCTACCTGGACCAGAGTTAAAGCAGGTCAGGCTTGTCCCGTTGATGGTAATTGACCCTTTCTCTACAGTCACATTTCCTAGCCCATGCTCAAATTCCAAATCAAAAACCCAGGAGCCATTCTGATCTGTAATGTTTTTCACTGTTCCTACCTGATCTACATGACCTTGTACAATATGTCCGTCAAAACGGCCATTTGCAGGCATGCAACGCTCCAAATTGACCCTCTTCCCTACTTTCCATTGAGATAGATTCGTCTTCTGAATAGTCTCATCAATTGCTGTCACACGATAAGAATCAGGAGTAGTCTGAACCACAGTCAGGCAAACACCATCATGAGCTAGGGACTGATCAATCTTCAATTCAGAAGCCAGAGTGGACTCCAAATCAAAGTGGACATTGGTGCCATCTTGAGTTATATTATGTATTGTGCCAAAAGCTTCAATAATTCCTGTAAACATAGCGTTGAATTTAACTTTCAAAGTTTCAATGACTAAGCAATAAATGCCCTATTCAAGTTCAAATTAAGCCAAATATTCCTTTATCTTCGACCGCAGAATCATAAAAAACCATGCCCCTACTCAAACTCGAAGACACTTATTTACATAAAGGAAAACGACGAGCTCTAGTAACTTTGCTACGGGAAAAGGGAATCAAAAATGAGCGTGTTCTTCAGGCTATCAACACCTTACCAAGACATTTTTTCTTTGATTCTGCGTTGATTTCCCACGCTTATGAGGACAAAGCCTTCCCTATAGGCGAAGGTCAAACTATTTCCCAACCTTACACCGTAGCCTTCCAAACTGAACTCCTGGAGGTTAAAGAAGGAGATAGAATTTTAGAAATCGGAACTGGATCTGGTTATCAGGGAAGCATTTTGCATCTACTTGGAGCAGAAGTTTTTACGATAGAATATCAGAAAAAATTATTTGAAGGAACTAAGCGATTCTTAACGAGATTGGGAATTGAAATGCATCTTTTTTATGGAGATGGAACAGGCGGACTGCCTGCCTATGCACCTTATGACAAAATAATTGTGACAGCTGGTGCTCCTGTCGTTCCTGAAGCGTTGATTCAGCAATTGAAAATTGGTGGGATTCTAGTAATTCCGGTAGGCGATAAACGCAGACAGACCATGTTGAAGATCACCAAGAAATCTAATACAAAGGTAGATCGGGAGGAATACGAGGGTTTTGCATTTGTCCCTCTTTTAGGAAAAGACGGTTGGGGATGATCTGATTTGGGATTTTAGATTTCGGATTTGGGATTTTAGATTTACACAATTTCACATTATTTCAATATAATATTCCGATAAAATCACTTCGATGATTTTCCAGCCAAATTTTATTTCTATTTTTGTTAAAATTTAGATTTATGAGTACCAAGAAATTTGCAAAAGAGTCCGCAGTGATCATGACCGAAATGGTCCTTCCCAATGATACCAATACATTGAACAACCTCATGGGTGGTAAGCTCATGCATTGGATGGATGTGGTAGCTGCCATTGCTGCTCAGAAGCATTCGAACAGCATTGTAGTGACTGCATCAGCAGATAATATTTCCTTCCAGGAACCTATCGCTCTAGGCAATGTAGTTACCCTGAAAGCTCAAGTAACCCGAGCATTTAATTCTTCCATGGAGGTTTTCATCGAAGTTACTGCAGAGGACATTCCTGCAAATAAAAAGGTGATGACTCACAGAGCTTTTTTCACCTTTGTAGCTGTAAATGAGAATAATAAACCATCTAGAATCCCTGAGCTAGTTCCACAAACTCCAGAAGAAATCGAAAACTTCCAAGGTGCTCTAAGAAGAAGGCAGCTTAGATTAGTACTTGCCAAACGAATGAAACCAGAAGATGCTGTGGAATTGAAGTCTATTTTCAATTTGGATTGATCCAATTCACCGAGAATAAATATTAGAGGGGCACTAGAGATATTGCCCCTCTTTTTTTGTGTTAAGGCGAATTTTAAGCAATTTCCCACATGGAAAATATGAGCATTCAGGAGCTCCAGCACATCATCACCGAAGAGCTTTTTTTCTTCGAAAAAGAATCTAAGACAGATCAGCAAAACGAAGGAACAACTTCTACTCAAGAAGCTGAAAAACCAAAGACTCTTCCGAAAACTGTCCATCTAGATGGAGCAACGCCTCCAAAAGAAGAACTAAAACCCGAACCTCTTGTCGTTCGTGGTAAATTCGAAAAAGGAATTCTTGTCCTTCATGAGGAGCAGCAATTAAAACCGGAAGTAATGGAGATGCTAGTGAACATGATTAACGCAGTCGGTCATTCCATGAATGAAGTTGGACTACTCTCTTCCAAAGAACTGGAAGAAAGATCATTGGCAGAACTTTATGACCTCAATGCACACATCGTTCTGAAGTTTGGTCGTATAAAACACCCGATCAATGCACTGCCTGCTTCAGATTACCAGATCCATATGGAAAAGGAAACTGAATACCTTTTCGCAGATGCTCTATCTACAATTTCAGAAGACAAAGCACTCAAAGGCAAACTTTGGAACACTCTTAAAGTCCTATTTAACATAGCTAAAAAATAATGAGTTTAACACCAGAACAACATACTTGGGCCAAGCGATTTCGATGGATTTCTCTTATTGAGGGGACCTCATTCCTACTTTTACTTTTGATCGCAATGCCCCTCAAATACATGTGGGATTATCCTCTGGCAGTGAAATATGTAGGCTGGGCTCACGGGATTTTATTTATCATTTATATCTACACCGTATTCCCAACTGCACATAAGTTAAAATGGAATTTCAGCAGAACTTTATTTGCATTGATTGCTTCAGTCTTGCCTTTTGGTCCATTTATCTTTGACAGAAACCTGAAGAACAGTCAGCACGTGGATTTGTAAAAAATGGCATTAATCAGCAAAAAGAAGCGCATTTTTCCGATCAGCAATGGACTGAGACGCTACCTGATTAAGTATTCCAGAGAAGTGGATATCCCTATCCATTATCACGAATTGCTACGCTATTCTAGTTCGATTGCACTTTACGATTCCAAGGAACAAGACACACTTTGGGAAACGGTTTTCTATGATCAATCCGATCGTGAGGAGATTCACCTGAATGTCAAAAAAATATATGCCCTACTGAAAGCAGGTGGCGACATGTCGGTGATGGAGCACTTGTATGTGGATAGAATTGACCTTTGTGTCTATGGAAATACTCAGCCATTTCGGGTGAGAATTGTAAATAGAATTAACGATAATTTTGATTACTTCTATGTAAAAAACGCAGATGCTTCAAGGGTTTACGGATTGGAGTTTGAGCACTTGCTTTCGCCAAACAGGATCTCGTACCTAGTTCATCAAAACACGCTGATCGAGGAACACATCGCAGGAATTCCTGGTGATAAATTCATGCGTGCCCACATGGATGATCCGCATTTGAATCCTATCCGATTAGCCAAGGAATTTGTCAAATTCAACGAACGTTGCTTTGTGCGATTGCTTGGAGATATGCATTCTTCAAACTTTGTAATCGACGTTACTCCTGACTTTGAGGAAACCCACTATAGAATCCGAGCAATAGATTTTGATCAGCAATCTTATGAAGGGAAAAAATCGATTTATCTGCCCCAATATTTCAAGGAAAACAATGTACTGATCCAGTTGGGAATGAAGTACATCACGCCGGAATCCATGGTGCAATACCAGAAAGAAGAGCGTGCGTTGATCGCAACACGACTCAAATCTTCTAGGCAAGGTATTCTGGATATTCTACGCTCAATGGAGCATGATACCATTTCCCTTCCGGAAAATATAGCTTCATTGAAAGGTGACTTAGCGAAGCATTATGGAAATGATAAGTTCTTGGAATGCAAGAACATGGGGCAAATAATGAAAACAAGCCTTGAAGAGCTAATTAAGAAGTAATTCCCCCTACTTCACCAACCTTCTCAAATACCCACCGTAGCCACTTTTTCCTAACTTTTGGGCAGCCTCAAGCAATTCTTCATCTCCAATAAAGCCAGCTCTATAGGCTATTTCCTCGATGCATCCAATCTTCAAACCCTGACGCTCTTCTATTACTTCTACGAATTGGGCAGCTTGCAAAAGCGACTGGTGAGTCCCTGTATCCAGCCAAGCTGTTCCTCGATTCAAAATAGCTACATCCAGCTCTCCCAACTTCAAATATTCATTGTTGATGTCAGTAATTTCCAGCTCACCACGAGGACTTGGTTTGATTTTCTTTGCAATTTCTACCACACGATTATCATAAAAATAAAGCCCTGGAACTGCAAAGTTGGATTTAGGGTTTTCAGGTTTTTCTTCGATGCTGATAGCCTTTTTGTTTTCATCGAACTCGACGACACCATACCGCTCTGGATCATTCACGTGATAGGCAAACACTACTCCACCTTCTGTGTCGGTGTAAGCCTGCAAAGTTTTGTGGAGACCTGAACCATAGAAAATATTATCCCCAAGTATCAAAGCTACTTTATCATTTCCTATGAATTTCTCCCCAATAATAAAGGCTTGGGCCAATCCATCTGGGCTTGGCTGAACGGCATATTCAAAGGAACATCCAACTTGAGATCCATCTCCTAAAAGTCTCTGAAACGCCTCACTATCATCAGGAGTCGTGATGATCAGGATCTCCTTGATCCCCGCCATCATCAAAACTGAAAGCGGGTAGTAAATCATCGGTTTGTCATAGACTGGCATGAGCTGCTTACTCACCGAAATCGTCAAAGGATAAAGACGAGTGCCGGATCCTCCAGCCAAAATAATTCCCTTCATGTATCTTAGGTTCTATTAGTTTAATTTTAATAACCCTGGTTTTCTACCAATAATAGGACAAAAATCAAAAGTCATCTCTACTTACTTCAATTCATTGAAGATGGCAATTCAGTTAATACTGGATAAAAAAGCTTAAAAATTTGAGCTAGATTATGATTCAAAGCTACGGAATGAGGAAATATTAAAAAAATTAAGACATGAAATGCCTATGAGAAAGCTCCTCACACAGAGAGATGATTATCCGAGGCATTCTCCCGATGAAAAATAGGGACAGGCTATCTAACCAAAGAAAAATATAAACAGATGAAAATACTTTTTGCTTCCATAGGAACACGTGGTGATGTCGAGCCATTTTTAGCTCAAGCTGAGATTTTTGCGGAAGCTGGTCATGAAGTTATCTGCCTTTTTCCAGAGCAATTCAGAGAGACTGTTTCCAAGTTGGATTACGAATTCATTGGGTTTGATAAAAGATTTTTGGAATTGATTGATTCTCAAAGTGGCAAAACTATCATGGGAGGAGGAGGAAGTAGATGGAATCAGCTCAAAAACTTTATTAAACTGGCTAAAAGCTCCCTAAAAATTCAAGATAATATTATAACTCAGCAACGAGATGCAACCCTTACCCATAACCCAGATAGAATAGTGTTTCATGCAAAATGCCTTTATTATTATGTGGCAGCGATGGCCGAACCTGAACGGTATACCTTACTTACCCCACTGCCATGCCTTACACATCCATCAGCAGAATTTCCCCATATAGGCTTAGGTAAATGGAAGCCTTTTAGTAGCAAAATCAATCTTAAGTCCTATAATTTCATTAATGCTACTAGACGTCTGGCTATGAAAAAGTATATAGGAAAGTATTATTCAGATTTTCCTCAACTAACAATTAATTCTAAAACTCTCAAAGAGTTTGAACTGAATCGACTTCAAACTATCTATACCATCTCCCCTAGCCTTTTTCCAAAACCTGAAAATTGGCCAGATTCTGCTAAAATTGTTGGTTACTATTTCAGAAATCAACTCAAAAAACACCAACCTTCATTAGAACTAAAAGAATGGCTGTTAAAGTATCCAAAAGCTATTCTACTCACTTTTGGATCAATGAGTAACACCAAGCCCAAAGAATATTCTAAAACAATAATCGAATTACTTCAAAAGCATAACATCCCTGCTATTGTCAATACTTCCTGGGGTGGATTGGAGCAGATTGAAGAAAGTGATGACTCGATTTTTTACGTGAATCAAATTCCATACGATTGGATTCTACCAAAACTTTACGGTATAATTCATCACGGAGGCTCAGGCACAACTCATCAAGGCGCAGCTCATAGATGTGTTCAGATGATCGTTCCCCATATTATTGATCAGTATTTTTGGAATAGAATTATAGCAAAGCGCGAACTTGGGCCTTTAGGAACCAGCATACATAATTTGAATGCAGACAAATTTGAGATAGCTTTGGTAGACTTTTGGACAAATCCAGTTTATAAAGAGAACGCAAAAACGCTCTCAAAAGTAATCCAAAATGAAGCAAAGCGAGAAGCAGTGCTAAACCTTGTGATCAATCGCCTAGACTAACCAAATCATATGAATCGACTTATTCTTCTTCTAATCCCAGTTTGTTTCCTCATTATTTCTGGCTGCCAGTCAGACCCTGAAATCATTTTTCAATCCACTGTTAATGAAGAATATAGACCTACCTACCACTTTACTCCAGAATCAGGCTGGATGAATGATCCAAATGGACTGGTTTACCTGGATGGTGAATACCACCTTTTCTACCAATTTTACCCAGATAGCACGGTCTGGGGTCCTATGCACTGGGGACATGCAGTTAGCAGGGATTTGGTGAACTGGGAGTCTTTGCCCACAGCGCTTTATCCTGATAGTTTAGGATATATTTTCTCAGGAAGTGCAGTTTTTGATGCGGAAAATAGCTCTGGATTGGGCTCCGAAGAAAATCCTCCTTTGGTGGCAATATTCACTCATCACAATGCAGAAGAGGCAGAGACGTCATCAGATACATTTCAGAATCAATCAATCGCTTTTTCGCTAGACAAAGGGAGAACTTGGGAAAAGTATTCGCAGAATCCAGTCTTGAAAAACCCTGGAATCCGAGATTTCCGTGATCCTAAAGTGTCCCAAATCACCAATCCAGATGGTTCTAAATCATGGATTATGACGCTTGCTGTACTTGATCATATTAATTTTTACAGCTCAACGGATTTAAAAAACTGGTCCCTATTAAGTGAATTTGGAAAAACAATCGGAGCGCATGGAGGTGTATGGGAATGTCCAGATTTACTTCCTTTCAAAACACCAGCAGGAGAGCAAAAATGGGTATTGCTAGTTAGCATAAATCCTGGTGGCCCACAAAATGGCTCGGCTACCCAATACTTTATCGGGGATTTCGAAAACGGTGAATTCACTCCGGATGACACCATGATTCGATGGATCGACTACGGACCGGATAATTACGCTGGAGTAACTTGGAGTAATCTACCAACTGAGCAAAACAGAACTCTCTTCATAGGCTGGATGAGCAATTGGCTCTATGCAAACGTGGTACCGACTAAAGCATGGAGGTCTGCGATGACAGTCCCTAGAGAACTCAGCTTATTCGATGTGGATGGTACGCTGCTTCTAAAATCTGCCCCTGCCATAGAACTTGAAAAGCTCAGATCAGAGGAGTTTGAGATTAACCAAAAAGAAGCTGGTTTGCCATCAGAGGCAGTAGAATTAAAAGCAGAAGTCAAATCGGATTCTTTCTCAATGACCTTGTCAAATGAAGTAGGAGAAAGTGTAATCATTTCCAAAGAAAATGGACTGGTAAGTATAGATCGGAGAAATGCTGGACAGAGTGATTTTCAGCGAGATTTTGCTGCCATGCATTCTGCCCCTATGAGCTGGGAGGCTAAGGAAATCCGAATTTTCCTGGACGCTTCTTCTATTGAGTTATTTGTAAATGATGGAGAATTAGTAATGACTTCCATCCTTTTTCCTACGAGTCCTTGGAAAAATGTGGCGGTTTCCGAAAGTCTCAATTCTTTGAAAATCTATAATTTGAAAAAATAAGATATCGCTCCTATTGTCATCTCGGATTATTTTAATTTACCTTTAATCCTTCTTCGAAAGTAAATGAAAAAACAGCTGTCATTCTGCATGATTTCCCTGAGTTGGGTGATGTGGTTTGTGACTGTTATTGCATTTCCGGTCTCTATTGAATCTTCCAATACAGACCTCTCGCACGATTCTGTTTCCAATCACATCCAGCTTAGTACCATTCAATTCAATGCTGGTCCAGAAATACTTAAAATTCCCGAATTTAAAGTTGATTGGAGCTTAAACTACAAGTTAAATTCCGACTGCAAATTTGAATTTGTTAGTCCATACAAGACATATTTATCGCCTTCATTTTTCAAAAAGTCCCTTCCACTTTTTGACGTCAAAGACACCTTTATCCACTTTTTTTACACCTGGTAAAATTGAATAGAAACTAGCCTGGCGATCTTCAATCGCCTAAAAACTCTATTCAATTTAATTCCAATCCTATGATCTCAATTGATCCAGTCACACTTATTGTGACTTCATTTGCTATGGTGGCTACAGCTTCACCATTTGTGTATTACAGTTATAAACTCAAGAAATTAACCTCGGCTAACCTCGCCTCATTTGAGGAGTTTTCTAGCTCCAACAATACTTTCCCAACGCAGCATGAGCGATGGAGAAATCATTATCACCTTGGTTTGGATAGCCAGCATAAAAAGTTGATTTATCACAGATTTGGCAGCTATCCTGAGCAAAGTATGGTAGACCTAATAGAGGTAAACAAAGTCAGTATTCAGGAAAAAAGTCGCATGGTCCAAGTTGGAAAAGAGAAGCGTCATATCTTAGAATACCTTGCATTGCAATTTCACTTCAAGGACTCTTCGCATTCCCCTAAAACAATAGAAATCTATGATGGGGAGCTCTTTACTGATGTAGCAGGAGAACGCGGAATAGCAGAAAAGTGGCAAAAAATACTGGAAGTGCAGCTTAAAAATTAGCACGACTATTTTCAGTTTGAACCTGCCAGACAACTTAATTTGCAGGCAAAATTTTGATTGGTTACAAAAAGACTCGGTTAATTAACTGAGTCTTTTTTTTATAATCCGTGGGTTATTAATTCTAGGCTACAAGGATTAATTTGTAATATTAAAAAGAAGTCAAACCTATAAATAAAAGACTATGTCGGATACTCCTATCCATAAAGAATATTCAAATGGTGAGGTTACCATTACTTGGGAACCGCATAAATGCATCCATTCCAAAAATTGTATCACAGGTCTAGCTTCTGTTTTTGATTTTGAAAAACGGCCATGGATCAATGCTGAGGGTGCAAGTACTGAAGCGATTGTCAAGCAGATAGACAGGTGCCCTAGTGGTGCTCTTGGGTACTATTTTAAGGAACAAAAAGAAACGAGCTCAGGAGATGTGATGTCAGAGCAACTGGTGGAAGTAATGCCCAATGGACCATTGATGGTTTATGGAAATCTCAAAGTCAAACTTCCCGACGGTCACATCAAAAACCAAAGTAAAGTATCTGCCTTCTGCAGGTGTGGATCCAGCCAAAACAAACCATTTTGTGATGGCACCCATAAGAAAATTAATTTTCAAGGATAAAGCCAGTATACATGCGTAAGGTACTTGTACTTTTTGCCCACCCCAAATTTGAGCATTCTGAGGCAAATCAAGCCTTAATTCAGGCTATTTCAGGAATTGAAAATATAGAAATCAGAGATCTCTATGAACTCTATCCTGATTTCAATATTTCCATTCAGGCAGAGCAAGAAGCACTTTTCGAAGCTGAGGTCGTCATTTGGCATCATCCAATTTATTGGTATTCCTGTCCGCCGCTCCTGAAGCAGTGGATCGACCTGGTATTGGAGTTTGGGTGGGCTTATGGGCCAGGAGGTATTTACCTTAAAGGAAAATACATCGCAAATGCCATTACCTCTGGTGGATCTCAGGAAGCATATCAATACGATGGAAGGAATAACTACAAAATCGAAGACTTTCTTAGACCATTTGAGCAAACTGCCAGGCTCTGCAACATGACTTATTTACCTCCATTTCAAGTGGCTGGAACACATAAAATCTCTGCTTTTGATCTCAAGAAAAAAGCTGAATCTTATCGGGAATTTCTGCTCGAATTGCGGGATGCTGCGGATCTCTCTCATTTCAAAAATCTCTAAAATTTGAACTTATGAATGGATTTTTGGTAAATGCCATCTTATATATTCTTGCGGCAATCATCTGTGTTCCCGTAGCCAAAAAACTTGGAATGGGTTCGGTCTTGGGTTACTTGATCGCCGGAATTCTAATAGGTCCTTACTTGCTTGGTTTTATTACAAATGAAGGACAAGGCCAAGATATCATGCATGCTACCGAATTCGGAGTGGTAATGATGCTCTTTCTGATAGGTTTGGAATTAGAGCCGAAGAATCTTTGGAAAATGCGTCAGTTGATTTTAAAAGTCGGGTTAAGCCAAGTGCTGATTACTTCGGCGCTGGTTTTTGGAATAGGAATTCTATTTGAAGTCCAATGGCAAATATCCCTTGCGATAGGGCTCTCAATGGCGCTTTCTTCAACAGCTATTGTGCTACAATCTCTCAAGGAGAAAAACCAGATGAACGGACCGAATGGAAGACTTTCCTTTGGAGTGCTTCTAATGCAGGATATCGCTGTAATCCCAATATTGGCACTATTGCCACTCCTCATCATTGGTGACCCGATTCTTTCGACAAATGCATCTGAAATGCACGGATTAATAGACAGCCTACCGGGCTGGGCTCAGACCTTATCAATTTTCGGAGCTATTGGGATTGTAGTTCTTCTCGGTCAGTTTGGTTTTGGTCCATTATTAAATTATGTCGCTAAAAGTAGACTTCGCGAACTCTTCACAGCCTCTGCTTTATTGATTGTAGTTGGGATCTCGTTTCTGATGGAACTAGTAGGTCTAAGTCCCGCTTTGGGTGCATTTTTGGCAGGAGTAATCCTAGCCAACTCACCTTACAGACACGCTCTAGAATCTGATCTTGAGCCTTTCAAAGGATTGCTTTTAGGGCTTTTCTTCATGGCTGTGGGTTCTACAATCAATTTCAGTTTGATATTCAATAACGCTACCACCGTCATTTCTCTGACCATGGGAATAATAGTTTTGAAAACAGTGATTCTGTTGATCATTGGAAAGTCGAGAAAACTAAACCTTTCAGACAACCTGAGTTTTGCGATAGGACTTTCCCAAGTCGGGGAATTCTCTTTTGTAACGTATGCCTTTGCGCTACAGCTCGGGATTTTCGATCAGTCTATTTCTGATACCTTGATGGCGGTCACCGCATTAAGTATGACCATCACTCCTATTCTCATGGTTGTACTGGACAAAGTCATAAATCCTGCAATTAATAAAACCCACAAAACCATTGAAAAGGAAATGGACAGCATTGAGGAACACAACAAGGTCATTCTAATTGGTTTCGGGCATTTTGGATCTACCCTTGGACGATTCCTTAGGGCAAATGGTGTGGAAGCAACTATTCTGGATTCAGACCCAGACCGGGTGGAATACCTTCGGAAAATGGGCTTCAAAGTATATTTTGGAGATGGAACTCGTGCTGACCTTCTACTTTCCGCTGGAGTTATGGACGCATCTATTTTGATCTCTGCGCTGGATAATACAGAGTATAGTATAAAACTAGTGGAGCTTTGCAGAGAAGAATTCCCACATTTGGAAGTAATGATAAGAGCCAAAAACCGATACGATGCTTTTGAGCTCATGGAAATGGGGGTGAAAAATATCTATCGTGAACACTTGGATACCTCCATCAGAATGGGGGAAGATGTATTGAAAAAGCTTGGATTTAGAGCTCATACTGTGCACAGACTGGCAAAACAATTTAGAGACTATGACGAGAGTGCACTGAAGGTGTTGGTGAATTTTAAAGACAATACAGATGAGTATATTTCTAAAAGCCGTCAGCAGATAGAAATGCAGGAAAGTCTCCTATCTGGTGAACTGATGAGAAAATTCTCTGTGAATGATCACACTTGGGACAGTGATTCTATCAAGGAGGCTGTAAACTCACAAGAAAAACCTGCAGAATAATAGGATGTACTAGGGACTATCATGTTCATTTTTTCTGTCAATCCAACAAACATCTTGTCCTCGTAGATGTTTGAAGTAAAGTTTACTTGCCTATTTTCCAAGATACTAGGAACAAAAACTAACAAAGCTAATTATTGTTAAACCCCTAGTTTGAAGTAGCGAATATTCGATTTATCACGTTATTTCAATTATTGGGAACTAAGAAACCCAATTCCCGTTCTGATTGACAGCGATTTTAATTCTATGCGATTCTAGATTTTCATTACTTTATTTACATCTACTATGAACCAACACTTTACACTACTAAAAAAAGCCATTGAAGTATTTCACTCCTATGGCATCACGCTGATCGGTCAGCAAAAAAATGCTGATTTTATTCAGCAACTGCACATGGATCCGGTGTTTATCAACGGTCTGATATTCGAGTTGGAATATCAGCTACAGGTAATTTTTCAAGATGAAAAACTAGGCACTGTTCATACGCCAAAGGATTTGATAGCGTTACTTGTAAACATCCCACAAGAAAACTGATGGTGTGTTTTGAAAACTAAACCAACGATAAAGGGCTGATTTCTTACTTGAATTCAGCCCTTTACTTTTTTTAAGTCGTCAAATTTAGGATGACTCTATTTCTCAACTCGATCATAAATTATTCCTAGAGAACTAGCATACAAAGGCATAATGGTATGCAATTCTGAATTCTTATTTCTGAGTTGAAATTCTCTAGTCTGGTTGTCTATATCCACTAAACTTAACTTTTCCTTGTCCGAATACATCTCACCACTCACTTGGTTTGTGTAATGTTCGGTGATTGAAACAGTTATTTTATTCTGAACAATTTGAAAGGTGCCACTGTAATATTCTATAAAACCTAACACATTTTTGGTTTCCATATCTCTAAAAAAAGCCTCGTAGTTTACAACACCATTAGCCTGAAAATCAATAGAATATACTACCTCATAGGGAGGATCTAAACTTGCATCTTGGAAGACTTTTTCCCAATGATTCTGAGTCAATATTTCAGGGTTAATTTCGTCGTCTTCTTTGCAACTGAAGAGAATTAGTCCTAAAACGAATAGAGGAAAAAATCTTTTAATTAGCATAGTACTATTATTTTTGAAGAGTTTATTTGATTTTCAAATAAGGTTTTGGCGGAGAGCAAAGCTCGTTGGGAGCACAGCTATAATATAATTTTGTATAGGAATCATTTATAGTATACCTCTCCTCATCTAAATAGCCTTCAATACTGGTTAAATCCTCCTTATCTACATAGTCAAAATCAGGATTAGTCAGGTATGCAGTCTCATTTTTTTCAATTATTAGATTAGACCCTTCAATACTATAAGTTCCTGAAAATACACTCTGATACCCTAAAACTACACGAGAGCCTTTTTCTCTGATAGTATTCATTCCTTTGATAGTACCATAAGCACTGATTTCAAAAGTACTTGCACCGTCAAATTCCAAACCTTTAGTTACTAATTCCCAAGTTCCTATCAGGGTTTTATCAGGGTTCTTATCTTCATCATTACAGGAAAGGGCCACAAACGCAAGTAATAAAAAATACAACAGCTTAGTTTTCATATAAAAAGAGATTTGAACAGAAGAAACAACTGATAAACGTAAAGAAAATCAAAACTTTAAATAATGACGGAGATTCCTAACAAAACGCTACAACTTAGAGAACTGCGTAAAATTATTTTAGGAGCAAAGTCATAAGTAAATTGCACTTTCATTTAAGAAATCAATCCTCATGGAAAAGAAAACTCTCCCTGGAAGCATACGGAAAAACATACAAATCGACAGTGAAGTCACTATCGTACAGAAACACCATCAGCGATCTGGTGAGCTCACCGAAGGCTTCGTCAAGCGAATTTTAACCTCCTCTCCAACACATCACCATGGAATCAAAGTAATGCTGGATACAGGTGAAGTGGGAAGAGTAGTAGACGTCTTTGTCGAAGACTAACTAGACGGTTGGGCGATATTTCTTTTTCAACCCATTTAAGAAATTCCTGAGAATTTGGTCTTTACAAGGTCTGTATTGGGATTGGCTAGGCTTTCTAAAGAAGGCACTCAACTCGTGTGGACTGATATGCATACCTACGGAAGAGAGAATTTCAAGCACATCGTCTTCCTTCAGATTCAGGGCTATTCGAAGTTTCCTGAAAATGATATTGTTATTTAAGGACTTTTCAGGTTTTGGATCCTCACCATCTTTTTTGCCTCTCTTTTCAACAATGAAACCATTCAAAAAAGCAGCGAGATCTTTATCGATAATGGCCTGAAAATGCTCCTCATCATCATTTTTCAAAAAATTTGCTACTTCCTCCCGCTTTAGGTCCAATCCACCATCTTTAAAAATGGCGACCATTTCAGGGTCTTTGAAGTTGAAAATATAGCGTATAGTCCGTAAAATATCTGAATTTGTCATGAATGCTCTTTGGCGTGTATAATTCAAAGGTAAGGATGAATTAGGAATTGCAGGTTTGAAATTAGCAATGAAATGCTTTTCATTAAACCAGCCAGATGAAAAAGAGTAAGGTTGAAATTGGCTCAAAGTTGTTCTGCTTTTCCAAAAGTAGGAAATAGTTGAATTTTTAACCAAACCGTTCGCGTGACACGACCGGTGGTTAGATTCACCGAGAACTGGATTTCTCGACTTTCACTTCATTCACTTTTTCTCTTCCTGCGGAGCAGACTCAGCAAAAGAAATCATCCAATTGATCCCAAATCGATCTGTAAGCATTCCAAAATAATCACCCCAGAAAGTACTTGCCATTGGCATTGTCACCTTCCCATCTGCGGAAAGCTTCGCAAAATACACATCTGCTTTATCTTTAGAATCGGTATTGATGGAAATTGAAAAATTTGTACCTACAGTCACAGATCCTCCATGTCCGCCAGTGTCAGATCCCATCAGAATACTATGCTCACCTATCGGCAAACTGATGTGCATGATTTGGTTTCGAAACTCATCTCCAATAGGATAAGTTGGGTCAGCAGGCATGTCTGAGAATCTTCCCACATGGGCAAATTCACCACCAAAAACAGAGCGGTAGAAGTTGAACGCATTTTCACAATTTCCTTCAAAAGTCAGATAAGTGTTTAGAGATGTCATAGGGTTTAGGGTTAAGTAAATATTGAAATAAATCTTCTTTCTTTCTCAAAGGCTATCAGCCATCTTTTGAATCAACTCGTCAATGCAATCATCAATTCGTGATAAGGACAAATCCTCAAGCCGATAATCTGCTTGTACTTCTTCATCTGCAGAGAAGCAAACAGGTGAGGCAAAATTGCTTAAGTCCAAGTCGCTGTTCTCACCACCAGCTCTCAAACTATCGAAGCTCTCCATTCTATCCTGTATTCTTTTTACTAAATACTCATCAGATGGAATTGGACGAACACAAGCATCTTTTATAACTACCATTAATTTTCTCAGAATAAGTTCTTCAGATTCCATGGGAGTAGATTTTGAATTTTGAAGTCATATAATTTAGCAAAACCATATGACTTCACCTCATGCCTAAACTTCTGTGAGCTTCCATTTGCCTTTTCTGAAGAAAAAGAAAGAAACGACAGAATGAAAACTATGGCTAAATGCAATAGAGATAAAAATCCCCAAATGAGCTAATCCAAAAGGAAAAGCCAAAATATATGCAAGTGGAATCTCAATAAACCAAAGTACACCAATATTGATCCAAGCTGGCGTTTTGGTGTCTCCTGCACCATTGAAAGCCTGTGTCAGCACCATGCCAACAGCGAAGAAAACGTAACCAAGCGCAACCACCCAAAGACCTTGTGCAGCTACTGATTTTACTTCAGGAATCGAGGTGAAAAAACCAGCCAGCTGCTGGTTAAAAAGCAAATAGATACCAGTGACCGAAGCCATGAAAATCACGGTGTATCGTGTAGTCAGCCAAACAGATTTTTCAGCACGGTCAGGTTGCTTGGCTCCTAGATTCTGTCCTACCAAAGTAGATGCAGCTCCGGATAATCCCCATGCAGGTAAAAGTGTGAATATCAATATTCTAAAAGCAATCGTAAATCCAGCAAGTGAAGCAGAGCCAAACTCAGCATTCATTCGGGTAAGTGCAATCCAAGAAACAGAATCAATCAGGAATTGCCCCATTCCACCTATTGCTATCTCCATGATTTTCTTGATAATTTCCCAGGAAATAACAATGTTTTCCTTTAGGATTTTCAGCTTATGCTTACCGTTGAAAAGATGGTAAAGCTGATACAATACACCTACTCCCCTTCCAAAAGTCGTCGCAATTGCTGCACCTTCTAACCCAAAACCTTCAATATTTCCAACTCCAAAAATCAGTATTGGATCCAAAATCATATTCAAGCCATTAGCGATCCAAAGCGAACGCATTGCATGATGAGCTTGACCGGCACCTCTAAATGCCCCATTCAAAAGGAACAGTAACATGATGGCTGTATTACCTGCGAAAATAATCCGGGTATAATTGACACCTGTTTCTATCACCTTTGCCTCTGCTCCCATCAAAGCAAGAATATCAGGTGCGAAGATCCAGCCTAGTATGCCAAGTATAATCGATATCGCTCCTCCAACGATTAACAGCTGAAAAGCAGCTGCTCCAGCCTCAAAGTATTCTTTCTCACCAAATCTTCTAGCAACCAATGCTGTCGCCGCCATGCTAATACCGAAACCCATGGCATAAACTAGAACGACAACAGATTCGGTCAAACCGACTGTTGCAATGGCATGCTCTCCAAGTTTGGCCACAAAAAAGATATCCACAACAGCAAATGCAGATTCCATCATCATCTCGAGGATCATGGGAATAGCTAATACGAAAATGGCTGTTTTCAGCGAGAGACTGGTAAAGTCCTGCTCTTTACCGCGAAGGGCATCTTTGATTAATTGCCAAGTCATGGGTGGATAGAAAAATTATGAAGGGCGAAAGAACGGGAAATTTCCGATGATCGAAAAATAGGTAGAGTTATTAAAGCATTACCAAACGTATTCAGGACACATTTTGTCGCTTTTCACCTCTTTATTCAGCATTTCCAGTCCTTAATGCACCGACTTCCTATCTACGATCACATGCACGTTTGGATGTAGCCAAAGCAGAGAAGCAGGCAAATCTGTTCTGATTCTACCTTCCAAAAGGGAATCCAACGCTTGCTTTTTGCCTTTGCCTGTGACAAAGAGAATAACCATTTTGGAACTCATTATATTTCCCACACCTAAAGTCATTCCTTCGGAAAGCGGAATTCCAACTTTTTCAATCATCCCACTTGCTAAAGTAAGCGGATGTAAGATCGCAACATGGCAGTTTGGCTGTAGAAATTCTGCTGGCTCATTTAGCGCAATATGCCCATTGATCCCAATTCCTAGAATACAGATATCAATACCTTCGTGGTTGTCAATTTCATCCTGAACTCGATCACATTCGGATTCTGGATCCTGCGTTTCCTCTACGAAAGAGATGTAACGATCTCCATCGATCCCCAGCTTCTTAAGCAGTTTTTCCTGAATATCATATTCTGAAGTAAAAACGGAACCATTCGTTAAACCCACCCATTCATCGAGTTTGATCACTTTCATATAATCAAAAAAGTCAGGTGAATCCCCGTGTTTCTCTGCCATCAATTCATATAATCCAGATGGAGAATTCCCGCTTGCAGCACAGAAAAGCAAATCGGGATTGATCTCTACTTCAGCGTGGACAAGTTCTGCTCCTAGCCTACTCATCTCTTCGTAATTCTTACAATTGTGTAGTTTCATTTACTAGTCATTTGATTTATATCATCATCCCAAGCCTGATTGTATCAACTCATTTCTATTTCTGAAGGTCCGAATTTTCCAGTATCCTGTTTTATAATATGTAAAAGCTACCAAAGCTGCGATCAAATTAGAAATTGGAAAAGCCCACCAAATCCCTTCAAAACTGAGCTCTGTTTTGGCAGAAAGTACAAAAGCAACTGGAAAGCGAACCATCCAAAGACTAAAGATAGAAATCAGCATGGAAGCTTGAGTAAAACGAGAACCGTTGAACACCCCATTGAGTACTTGCTGCACTCCCAACAGTCCGAAACTCAAGCTCATAATCCGGATGAACTTCGCTCCATCTTTGATCACCTGTGGATCATTTGGCACGAAGAAAGCTGTCAGCGTTTCAGCAAATGAAAAGAGAATTAAGCCAATTCCTGTAAGTCCAAAGAAAGCTATTTTGACACTCAGATCACCGATTTTTTCCGCTCGTTTGATTTGCCCAGCACCTATATTTTGACCAACCAAAGTGGTCGTAGCGATGCCCATACCTATGGAGGGGACGATTACCAAACTGAGAATTCTAGCTCCTATGCCGTAGGCAGCGACAATTTCACTTCCAAAACTGGTAACCAGCATGACCATCACCGTCATGGCTGCAGCTCTGGAGGACTGTTCCAGGCTAGCCGGTATTCCCAGTTCAAACATTCGCTTCACCCATTTAAACTCCAGTTTCATGCAGCTCAGCTTGATTTTGATTCCTTGCTTTCCTCGAAACAAAATGTATAATCCGGCTGCTGCTGACAAGCCTTGAGTAATTATACTGGCAATAGCAGCACCAGCCACACCGTATCCCTCGATGCTTCCGTATCCAAAAATGAATAAAGGATCCAAAATCAGGTTTAAAAGAACAGTTCCAAAAACGATGTACATCGGGAGCAAGACATTTCCAATTCCTCTCATCAGAGATTGGAAAACAAAAAACATAAACAGAAATACGAACCCGAAAGAAGACACTTGGAAATACGTGACTGAATCATTTAGAATTTCAGGCCCTGCTCCTACTAAATTCATCAAAGGGGAAGCAACGGCGAAGCCGAGAAAAGCCAGTAGAATCGAAATCAAAAAGACAATGACAACAGTTTGCGAAGCCGCGAAATCAATCATTTTTTTATCACCAGCACCTTTGAATTGCGAAACAATTACTGTCCCAGCAAGCGTCAATCCTGCACCAAGTGAAAGCACCAAAAACAAAATCGGAAAACTTATACTGACTGCAGCTACAGCATTTGCCCCCAGTCGTCCTAACCAAAACGTGTCGATTAATTGATAAGCAGTCTGGAGAATATTAGCCATGATGATTGGCCAAGCCAAGGTAAAGAGGCTCCTGATTAAACTCCCTTGTGACAAATCTGACTTTTTACTCATGCATCTAAAATCTAGCTTTTCACTTGAAATCTTAAGATGCTAGTAATAATCTGGAATCAGAAATTTGTGCTGTAAGAAGAATCCACTTTGATTGAATTTTTATTTGGGATCAGCTACACTCTATCATGCTGTTTTCCCCGCCAACGTAGGCTTGACTTGCGACTTAAACCTATCTCTTAGCTATTTTTTTAATATTATCACTAATGTCTAACTTCTTGACTCTTGAATCTTGAATCTAAAATCTTGATACTAATATCTAGCTACTTGCTACTAATTACTCTTCCCCAAAAATCTCATTTACTACCCATCCTTTGCCCCACTCTTCTCTCTCCTGCTCTGTCCAAAGCTCTGGATAGAAAATCACCTTCTGGAAGCGCGGAGGCAGGTATTTCTGCCAGTTAGTACCTCCCGTAGCAGCGATATCCACTGGATCTCTTTGGAGAAAACGGACTGCTGATTTGTAATGAGCAAGCGGCCAAAATACATTAGCCTTTAGGTCAAACTGCTTCATTGTCTCGGTCAATTCGGCTGAAGGTTCATTCAGATCTATATACCGTTGCCAGAGATTTTTCCGTCTGTAGGCATCGATGAGGTCCATCAATTTCTTGCTGTACTTCGCTTCAAAATTCTTTAGCGTGAGCGTCTTTTCGCCGGTAGCCAATTCAACTGCTCCCTGCTGCCAATAGAGGTTTTCGAAAATCTCATCCGTAGGTGTATGAAAATCAGGATCAGTTCGCTTATCCAATGCTACGAGGTTAAAAGCATCCGCAGCCATTAATTCTATTTCACGGTATTGAGCACTTTGGAAACCACTTGCAGGAAGCAAAGACATGCGGAATTTGAGAAATTGCTCCTGCTCCATGCCTTTCCACATCATCGCAAAAGAGCCAATCAACTGATCAAAATACATATTGATTCGCTCCAGTCTTGCCTTAAAAAATTGCTCTGTAATTGGCTGTAAATCTGAAATTTGCTCCATTTCAGAAATAATCAACTTGAAATATAACTCCGTGATCTGATGATAGATAATAAAGATTTTCTCGTCTTTAAATGAGGTCTTTGGCTGCTGCAGCGAAAGCAACACATCCAGATTGATATAGTCCCAATAGGCCAAGTAATCCGCATATTGTAAACCTTCCAGGTAAGAAAGCATATCCTGACCGGAAGCTTTGAATTTCTGCTGAAGCAGTTCAATTTTATCTAATATCTTGGGATCAAATTGGGATTCCTCCATGAGTACTTTTAGGATAAAAAGGTAGTATTTTCGTCAGCGATCTAGTTAATTAGGATCGGCTGGAGATATTAAAATCCCGACAAAAGTCACAGATTCATTCTATAAAACCAAAAAAACCATGGAGTCAATTGAAATCCGAAAGTCATTAAAGCAAGATACCTTCGAAGGAGTTGATTTTTTAGACCTAGATGATTTACTCTCAGATGAGCATAAATTGATCAGATCTTCCATCCGGGATTTTGTCAAAAAGGAGATCTCTCCCTACATAGAAGACTGGGCTCAGAAGGCTCACTTCCCTACCGAAATCGTCAAGAAATTCGGTGATGTGGGAGCTTTTGGACCGCAGATTCCCGAGCAATACGGAGGCGGTGGCTTGGATTACATTTCTTATGGCTTAATAATGCAGGAGATAGAGCGTGGGGATTCAGGCATGCGCTCGACGGCATCTGTACAAGGTTCGCTGGTGATGTATCCCATCTATAAATTCGGTTCCGAGGAACAGCGAAACAAATACCTACCAAAACTAGCTTCAGGAGAAATGCTGGGCTGCTTTGGGCTTACGGAGCCAGATCACGGTTCCAACCCAAGTGGCATGGTCACCAACTTCAAAGATATGGGAGATCATTTCTTGCTGAATGGTGCCAAAATGTGGATTTCAAATTCACCGGAAGCAGACATTGCGGTAGTCTGGGCGAAAAATGAAGAAGGTAGAATCCACGGCTTGATCGTAGAGCGGGGCATGGAAGGTTTCACTACTCCAGAGACTCATGGCAAATGGTCACTTCGAGCTTCCTGCACCGGCGAATTGGTTTTTGATAACGTGAAGGTTCCCAAAGAAAACCTACTTCTTGGCAAATCAGGTTTAGGTGCTCCACTGATGTGCTTGGATTCAGCACGTTTTGGAATCGCCTGGGGAGCGATTGGCGCTGCGATGGACTGTTACGAGTCTGCAAGAAAGTATGCAGCTGAGCGGATCCAATTCGGCAAACCTATCGCAGGGTTTCAACTGGTGCAGAAGAAGCTCTCTGAAATGCTAACTGAAATCACCAAAGCCCAGTTCTTAGCCTGGAAAGTAGGTAAGATGATGAATGAGGGAAAAGCCAAAACCGTCCATATCTCCATGGCAAAAAGAAACAATGTGGAAATGGCGCTCAACATCGCCCGCGAAGCAAGACAAATCCATGGCGGGATGGGAATCACAGGAGAATATCCGATTATGCGTCATATGATGAATTTGGAGTCAGTGATTACCTACGAAGGAACCCATGATATTCACTTGTTGATTTTGGGTCAGGAGATTACTGGGATTCCGGCTTTTGTGTAGAGTGATAAATCTTTGTGTAATAGAATCGAATTACGTAGCATTTAATTATACCCTTTTATACTGTTAATTAAACAATAAATGGACAAAAAATTTTCACAAAAAGATTTCTTATTTAATAGAAAGCATTTCACTCTTAAAGAGGATGGGCTTCACCTTGTTTATAAAAGTCTAATTAAGTCCACTGAAGTTTTTGTGAAATATGAAAACATTGGCACTAAAATAATAATAAATAAATCAGGAAAAAAAGGCTGGCTTATTGCAACAGGGGTTTTACTGGCATTGTCATTATCTTTATATATAGACAACAAATTTAACGGTAATGTAGAAAGAAGTTTTGAAGCCTTTTATTTCGGAATTAGCATGAGCTGTCTAGTGGTATACTTGTTAACTTTCAAACAATCTTTACACCTTACTAAAGATGACAATACAAATTCAATTGAATTCTTGCTAAACAATCCATCTAAAACTCATTTAGACAATTTTTTATTAGAGCTTAAAAATAAAAAAAAGGAGGTTTTATTAGAAAAATATGGTGGTTTAAATAAAAACATTAGCTATGAAAAGCAATACGAAAACTTAAACTGGTTAAGACACAACAATGCTCTAAATAGTGAAGAACACAAACAAAAAATAAAGGAATTAGACGATTTATTTGTGCAAAATAGGGCAATAGGATTTAATTCAAGCAATAATTGACCAAAGAACACCAAAAGAAATGTTAATTGGTTATAAAAACTATGTTTCACCCTCTCTGAGCTATAAAATAATTGCTAGTTTACAAAGAGTAAAAAATTGAATCAATTTTACTAGAAGATTATTGGCATTTCAGCTTTTACTTCATATTATAAATTTGGAATGGGTGATTACCTACGAAGGCACACATGATATTCACTTGCTGATTCTGGGTCATGAGATTACTGGGATTCCGGCATTTGTTTAGGGTGATTTACTGCGGAGGGCGCGGTGGGAGACGCGGAGGGCGCGAGAATAAAAATTCATATCCAGAATAGTGTCATCTATATTTCTAGGTAGATTAGTTTTTAGTATAACTTGAAAAATGAATGGACAAAGATTTTTCGTTATCCCCTAAGCAGATTGAAAATCGGATTTTTTCTATCCGAGGAGTTCAGGTTATGCTAGATAGTCACTTAGCGGAGATTTATAATGTCACCACAGGAAGACTAAATGAGCAAGTAAAGAGAAATAGTGAGCGATTTCCTGAAGACTTTATGTTTCAGCTTACGCAAGTCGAATGGGAAAATTTGTTAGTACAACTTGCTAAATCGAATCTAAGATCGCAAAATGCGATCTTAGAAAATGAACGAGGCAAACATCGTAAATACCTTCCTTACGTTTTCACCGAACAAGGAGTAGCTGGATTGTCAGGAGTACTGAAAAGTGAAACTGCTACAAAAGTTCATGTGGCAATTATGAGAGCTTTCGTAGCAATGCGCAAACTGATTCAGGGAAACCAGTTAATTTACGACCGCTTGGATCGAATAGAATTAAAGCAACTTGAAACCAATCAACAATTTGAACAGGTATTTAAAGCCTTAGAAAGTAAAGAATTGATCCCGAATCAAGGTGTTTTTTTTGATGGGCAAGTATTTGATGCGTATGAACTAGCATCAAAAATTATTCGATCTTCCAAGCAAAGTATACTATTGATAGACAACTACATCGATGAAAGTACGCTTACCCTTTTATCAAAGAAAAATGAAAATGTGGAAGTGCTTTTACTAACCAAGGTAATTAGCAAGCAACTGAGCTTGGATGTAGAAAAAGCCAATGCCCAATATGGCAAGTTCATAGTAAAGCCCTTCACAAACAGCCATGATCGTTTTCTAATAATTGACAAAACGGAGATTTACCATCTAGGGGCATCGCTAAAGGATTTAGGTAAAAAATGGTTCGCTTTTTCCAAGCTTGAAAAAGAAAGCGTAAGTAGCATGTTGAATAAGATATCATTGTTAATTTAAGCATATGATTGGTAGACAAAAATCATTAAAATTATTTCTCTCATGAAGCAAGACAAATCCATGGTGGAATGGGCATCACCGGAGAATATCCGATTATGCGTCATATGATGAACTTGGAATCAGTGATCACCTATGAAGGAACACATGATATTCACTTGCTGATTTTAGGACAGGAGATTACGGGGATAGCGGCTTTTGTGTGAGCAGAACCTAATTGACAAGAGATTTACCTAAGCTTATTAGTTAAAAAAGATATATCCACAATAACTAGTGTATATCAATCCAAATAGATGGATATAAAATAGAACTAGTGAATACATTAACGTAACCTGTAATTAAAGAGACTCTGCAAAAAAACAGTGATTAGATGGAATTCATTGAAAAGATATTATACACCGCTGTTGGTGTTTTTGTGGCTTATTTCATTATAAGACAGTGGTCGGGTAAAAGTGAAAAAAAATTTGACATGATGTTTTTCAAATACTTTGCAATACTATTAATTCTAGCGTTTGGATCTGAGCTATTAGTTAATTGGATTAGTTTGGAGCCAGAAGTTGTCACTCAAACTATTGAGCAATTAAAGGTGAACCCTAAAATAAAAAAGGAAATAGGATCTTTTATAGGATACGGTTATAATAAAAATGAAATAACTAAAATCAAAGAATTTCCCACATCCATAAACTTTACCTTATTTGGAAGTACAGCGAAAATCCACTTGTCAGTACTAGTGGATTCATCTGCCAATATATTTGAGGTAAAAGAATATAAAGTTGATACTCTGATCAAAGAATAGTATGACCAGAAATAAATAAAAATTGAATACGGCAGGTAACAAGCGTTTGGCTCAATGTCGAGTGAAGAGGTTACTTGAACATTCTAACGCGCATCAACTTTTGTCGTTTATTGACAGTTTTATGCTCCGAAATCCGCCACCGCGCCTAGCGCCAAACCGTTAATCCAGACCTATTAAAAAATGCCCTCCCCCAAAACCAAACAAATCCTCCGAATCCTCTTTATTCTTGCAAGTATAGGTTCCCTGTATTTTGTTCCTTGGCCGTTGGTGAAAGCTTGGATCATGCCCCTACCCGATACGGTTCAGGAACAGCTGGAAGAAGGAGTAGCACAGGGGTTTGATGGAATGATTGTTTACGTGGATCAGGGTGGAAAGCCAGCGGAGTTTTATGCTGCTGGTTGGCATGATCGGGAAAAGAAAATACCTGCTTATCCGGAAGCCTTATTTAAGATCGCCAGTATCACCAAGCTTTATGTTGCTGTGGCTACCACTAAGCTTGTCAAGGAAGGACGTTTGTCTCTGGACAAAACTGTAGCTGAATACTTTCCGGAACTGGCAGGAAGGATTGAGAATTCGGATAGAATCACGCTGAGAATGATGGTGCAGCATAGATCAGGCATACCCAACTTTGTAGATCATCCAGATTACTGGACTAATCCTCCCAAGAATAAGGAAGAGACTTTAGCTTATGGATTGGATTTACCCGCTGACTTTGAACCCGGTGAAAGCTATGGCTATTCGAATACGAATTACATGCTGATCTCTGATCTCATTGACAAGACGGTTGGCTATCCTCATCAGCAATATATCCGGGAAGAGATTCTGACCCCACTTGGGCTGAAAAACACCTACACTTCCCTAAGTGAAGTAAATATGGATGAGGTGATGAGCGGGTATTACGTGGGGGTTGACCAAGATTTCAAGACGGAAGACACAGGTCTAATGCTTGCCACCGCAGAAGATGTGGGTATTTTCCTCCGAGCTCTGAACGATGGCTCGGTTTTCGAGGAAGGCGAACAGGAAATCTATTCTTCCATTTACGTGTACGAACATACAGGTTTACTTCCTGGCTATCAGAGCATCGCCAAGTACTTCCCAGACATAGATACGGTGGTAATTCAGTTTAATAACACCAGCAATTTTGATGGATACGACTGGAGCCTGGCGGAAATTATCTACGGCCGTGTGTTGAAGATTGTGAGACGGAACATGGAAGGGTGATTGCTCTAAAAATGAAAAATCTACGTAGAATCAGCGTACTTTTCTGCGTAAATCTGCCGGAAACACTCATTCACTAATTCAATACCGTTAAGCAGATACAGCAAAAAAATCAGGGAAAGACAAATTTTAAGTATTTTTGGTATATGAACATCAAAGACAAAGATCTAAACCATATCAAAAAGCTCTGTGAAAAATACAGGGTGCGGACATTTTCTGCATTTGGTTCAGTTAACCGCGATGATTTTAGTGATGATTCCGATATAGACTTTGTTGTGGATTTTAATGAAAGTGACCCATTCAAATACACCGATTTATATTTTGGGCTTAAAGAAAACCTTGAGGATTTATTAAAACGCCAGATTGATCTGGTTGAAGAGCGAGGAATAAAAAATAGATTTTTTAAAAAAGAGCTTGATGAAACAAAAGTTCTAATTTATGGACAATGAGATAAGTGCTTGTCTGGAAGATATAAATAGATCTATCGATGAGATTTTCGAGTTTCTTCCAGAAAAAAGAGATTTTTTTCGAATATCAATCTGACCTCAAAACAAAGAAAGCAGTTGAGAAAAATATCGAAATAATTGGAGAAGCAATTAATAGGATTTCAAAAAACAAGAGTAGTCAGGTTGAAATAAAAAACGCTCAAAAAATCATTGGAACAAGAAATAGGATCGCTCACGAATATGATAATATTTCCGACGAACTTATTTGGACTATTATTATCCGAGAGTTACCTAAGCTTAAAAAAGAAGTAATAAAATTAATGAAGTAATGATTCATCAAAAAAGTCTCATAAAATGATTTTGTGAGGCTTTTTAAATGACAATTGAATTCCTACCGCTTAATCAACCTCCCTACAAAAACTCGATTATCCTGGCTTTCGACCATAATCACATAAGTTCCTGCTGAAAGTCTAGCTATGGCAAGTGTGAATTCATGTGAGCTTTGACGGGTCTACTTGACGATTGAACTGTATTTGCTTCCAATCTATCAGAGTATCGCCAAGTACTTCCCAGACATAGATACAGTGGTATTTCAGTTTAATAACACCAGCAATTTTGATGGTTACGACTGGAGTTTGGCGGAAATTATCTACGGCCGTGTGGTGAAGATTGTGAGACGGAATAGAGAGGATTAAGAAAGTAAGATCATATTTTTAGAGATAACAGAAATAGTTTCTATATTTAGAAACTATTGTTCCGTTATAACGTTTAGCATTTCAATATTTTATGAGATATTTTGAGACTAAATTTTTGGAAGAAGCGGAGGAGTTCATTTCGAAGCTCGACCTTAAAACTGTTAAAAAAATCATTTATAATATTGACCTAGCCGAACAAACCAATGACCCAAAACTCTTTAAGAAACTACAACATGATATTTGGGAGTTTCGAACAAAATTCGGCGGACTTCAAATCCGACTTCTAGCTTTTTGGGACAAGAGAGACAACAAAGAAACATTGGTTATTGCAACGCACGGATTCATAAAGAAAGTTGATAAAATTCCTGCAAATGAAATTAATCGGGCTCTAAGGCTTAAAGAGAATTACCTTGCCGGATTCAAAAAATAGTAAAACACTTACTCAGATGACAACTAAAGAAATTAAGACATATTCTCTTTCCGAAATGAAGGATAAATATGTCGGAGAAGCTGGAACTACAGACCGCGACCAATACGAATATGAATTAAGCATGGACGTTCTGGGCAAAATGATTAAATCTGCAAGGCAGGAAAGAAAACTGACACAAGAAGAACTTGGTCAGCTAGTTGGAGTTCAGAAAGCTCAAATATCCAAACTGGAAAGCAGTGCAAATAGCGCAACTATCGACACTATTTTGAAAGTATTTAAAGCACTCAAAGCAGATATCAATTTTAATGTAAAACTTGAAGACAATTTCATCAAACTCGCTTAATTTAACTTAAGGCAAGTTAAGTTTTAAGTAGTTTGATTTGTTAGTTACAAATTATAGAAAAGCCTCACAAAATGATTTTGTGAGGCTTTTTAAATGACAATTGAATTCCTACTGCTTAATCAACCTCCCTACAAAAACTCGATTATCCTGGCTTTCGACCATAATCACATAAGTTCCTGCAGAAAGTCTAGCTATGGCAAGTGTAACAGCATTCGAACTTTGACGAATTACCTCCACACTGGAGCTGACATCCTTACCGCTATTATCAAAAATTCGCATAGAATTCTCCGCAAACTCCAGATCTCCCAAGGCTTGGACTTCCACTTGAGAAGAAGCCGGGTTAGGATAGATTTTCAATTCCTCAGATACTAAGATTCCAGGATTGAAAATTCCTGAGATAGTCATCGTAACTGCAGCAAGTCGCGTGGTACAACCGGCCTCATTGGTCAATTCTACAGAGAATTCACCCATTTGATTTACTGTCAACATTCGCTGTGTATCTCCAACCAATTTCTCTCCATTTCTGTACCATTGATAAGCGTAATTACCTTCTGGAGCCCTTAGAATATTACCGTCCACAGCGATCTCTCCATTAGGCTTAGCCTCAGTTTTCACTTCGAATTTGGTAGTTTCTACCAAGCAACCACCAGCTAATCGAACTATGGCATGGTAACCTCCTCCCTCGGCTATTTCCAAGGTTTTGCCTGTTGCTCCAGTAATCTCAGTTCCGTTTCTTCTCCATCTTACCACTTCGAATTCAGCTTCTGAAGTCAAAGTCAGTGTTTTATTATCTCCAGCGCAAATAGAAACCGGACCAGTAATTTTCACGTCTGCAGTGGCAGTTTCTTTTACAATAAAATCAGCTGTTTCAACTAGACATCCACCTTCCGTTCTTACGATAGCCTGATAGGTTCCAGCACTCTCGATTTCCAATGTTTTTCCGGTGGCTCCAGTTATCTCGGTTCCATTTTTTCTCCATTTCACTACTTCAAAGCCAGCTTCAGATTTTAGCTCCAAAGTTTGCTTTACACCCGCACAAATGGATTCAGAGCCTGTAATCGTGGCTGGTGTGGCATTAGCTGCCTCGACAATAAAATCAGCCGTTTCAACTAGACATCCACCTTCCGTTCTTACGATAGCCTGATAAGTTCCTGCACTCTCGATTTCCAATGTTTTTCCGGTGGCTCCAGTTATCTCGGTTCCATTTTTTCTCCATTTCACTACCTCAAAGCCAGCTTCAGATTTTAGCTCTAACGTCTGCTTTGTACCAGCGCAAATGGATTCTGAGCCAGTAATTGTCACTGGCTTTGCACTAGCTGCCTTGACTATAAAGTCTGCGGTTTCAACTAGACATCCACCTTCCGTTCTTACGATAGCCTGATAGGTTCCTGCACTTTCGATCTCCAATGTTTTTCCAATGGCTCCAGTTATCTCGCTTCCATTTTTCCTCCATTTCACTACTTCAAAACCAGCTTCAGATTTTAGCTCCAAAGTTTGCTTTGCACCCGCACAAATGGATTCTGAGCCTGTAATCGTGACTGAGTTGGCATTTGCAGGATATACGATGAATTTCTCCGTTTCAAAAAGACAGCCTCCAACATATCGAACTATAGCATGGTAACTTCCACTTTCTTCGATCTCCAAAGTTTTTCCGGTTGCACCACTTATTTCAGTACCATTCTTTCGCCATCTCACCACTTCAAAAGGTGCATCTGACTTCAATGTCAAGGTTTGCTTAGTTCCACCACAAATAGAATTAGAACCAGCGATAGTGACAGGGCTAGAAGTAATACCTTTCACCACAAGTACAGCGGATTTTTCAGTTACATTCCCCGCATTATCCACGGCTCTCAATTCAACCTTAATCTCTTTCCCCACATCCTCACAAGTGGCTTTTGTTTTGTTTAAGGTCACTTCCTTGACGCCACAATTATCAGTAATTAATTGAATAAAATCCTCTGGACTCAACTCTACCTGACCTTTGGTCAGATCAAGCTCAAGTACAAGATTTTTGGTTTCTAGAACTGGCGCTATTTTGTCTTGAACTACTACCTCAATCTTATCCTCCCAAGTATTTCCCTTATCGTCTTTGACAAGGACAGTGACCTCTTGAGCGCCTAGATTTTCACAGGTAAAGTCAGACTTACTTAATGATACCGTGTATATAGAACTGATTGGCCAATTCGTAAAAACCTGTTCAGGGGTTAAGGTTGCTTTTCCTTCATTTGAAAGCTCCAGCTCTACCCTTTCTTTCACCTGAGGCCTTTCCTCGATAATCCTGAGAGGAATTTTCAAGCTCACCTCATCATTATAAACTCTGCGTTCTATTTTCTGCAGGTTATAGTTTTGATCCATAACTGGGAAAACATAGACAGGAATAAAATTAATCAAAGCAAACTCCTGATCTCCTTCAACCTTTTTCTCCAAGTTCACTTCCAGGTGTCCGTAATGCTTTCCTCCATCAACCAAAACGGGGTTAGCGCCAGAAGTATTCCATTGCTCCACAGAACTCTGATCAGCTGTCCATTTTCGATAAGGATTGTAATCAAGTGTGTTAAAAGGATTACCTAACCAATCTCTCTTTTCCCCTCTCATTCCATCACCAGCTACACCTACATCATAATATAAGATCCCTTTTCCATCTCCATCCTCATCTACAAAGCTTCGCTCGAATATTTCATCATGTCCAGAAAAGACCGCTATTACGCCATAATTTTCCAGCAATGGATTCAAGACCCGCAAAGGTGTTCCTACCTGCCCAACAGAAAGTTCATGATTCATCGGCACGCCGTGCTCACCAGAGGAATAAGCAATGTGGTGATATTGAACAAAAATCAACTGTCCATTTTCCTTGGCATCTTTCAGATTTTCTTCCAGCCATAAATACTGATCGGATCCGGGTTCAAAACCACTTAAATCATTACCCCCTGCAGCATTGTATTGAGCAAGCGTGTAGTTTTCCTGGGTATCTGTACCGGGTAAAGTGTATTGCTTGCCAGTAAGTTTTGGTTGTCCTTCAAAATCAGCGGCAGTCTGATCAGGCGAACCATTGCTGGAATCCAGTGTCAAAATAGTCACAGGACCATAATCAACTCTGTAGTAGCTCTTCTTATGCTTCTGCAAAGGATCTTCAATAGGTGTTTCAAAATAAGTGTGGAAACGATTTCTCCCTACAACCGGAAGGAACTCCCCTCTTTCATTATTTCCGTATCCACCACTAATAGCTCCATAGGACTCCCAATTACCTAGGGCTGGTATGATTGCATAACTGGACAACCCTTTTCCCAAATCCCCTGCATTCTGTCTAAAAAACTCATCCCAAGCGGGCTGATAGCCTGCTCCCTGCACCAAATCTCCTGGCATGATGATAAAATCAGGATCGCGTTCATTGATGATTTTAAGATTTTCTTTATAGCCAACTTCCTCAGTCAGCATGTAATTTGGTAGCTCTATTCCTTGTTCTACTGTGCTACCAAACTTTTGTTTCCAAAGTTCTGGGACAGTCGAAATTGGTCTAAAAAGTGGATTTCCTGGATACCAAGCTCTGTTGGTCACTCTTCCTCTTGGGTCTGTCTCAGAGTCAGCCAAAGCCATAAACCTAATCTTATCCCAACTAGCCTTCGTGGCCGGCATAGCAAATGATCCTGCATAGTCTACTCCTCCGAGTTTCACTACATAGTTTACAGCAACTCCAGCCGGCAAATCAATAGGCATTCTATAGCGAAAAACCTGATCACTTTTTATCCAGCTGCCTTGGTCTAAGCCATTAATAACTTGATTTTTTTCCTGTGAGGTATAGTAAATATTCGGTACAGACTCACCTGTTACTTCACCTTCATAAAGTACTGACCCATAGCCTCCTGTAAGTTTAATAGAGCTAGCTGCCAGAGAATTGCTAAACCAAGTCAACTGCATCTTACCCTCTCCATAAACTTGCAAATAGGGGTATATTCTGTAGGGATTTACTTCAGTGACTTTTAGGGACATAAAAGTCAAGCATATCAACAATCCAATACTAAATAGTAATTGCTTTTTCATGATTAAACAATAAAAGTAGGCTAAACAAAGCTAAACGATAATTGCATGGAATACAGGATGTAAGCAGAAATTATCGCTCTATTTGTTTTAATTCAAAAAATCTAATCTCGTGAAATGTCTGTCTATTCCACCCTACTTTTCAATAAGAACAACTGAACTGGATTCAACGGGTCATTACTGAAAATGTAGATATTACGCTGATCTATTCCTTGCCTACCTTTTGGGTTAAAAGTCACCTTTAAATAAATTGATTCCCCAGGGTCAAGAGTAGTTTTTGGCATTTCAAGCTTCAGACAAGTACAATTGCCTTGAATCTTCTTTATTTCCAAGGGCTGTCTTCCTTTATTCGTTAGAAGGACTTCTTTTTCCTGAATCGACGAACTTTTGATTGTTTTCAAATCGATCTCCTTAGGGTCTATTACCAGTTGAGGGACTTGCTTCAGATCATCCTTAGAAAAAGGGGCATAATATTCGAAAACATCTGCCAAAACGGTTAAAACAATAAACCCTGTTGTATCCTGCCAAGTAAGTGAAACTTGATCTTCGAAATACCCTAAATCATTTTTCATCGCTCCATCATAGGCTACCTGAAGTAATCCGCGATCATTCGGCATGATAGAATCCGTAAGCTGACTAATTTGTATATATTCCGGCCCTACGAAAGTTAGACTGTCTTTATAGAAAGGCTTTTCTCCAAAATTATATACCTCCACCTGCTTTAGTTTTGGTACATTGGTAAAGACTTCACCGACATTGATTTTCTCCAGTCGAAAGCCTAAATCCCCTTTCCTGGCCCTATAAGTTCCTTCTGGATCACTTGCTCTTGGAATCGCATTTCCTTCTATATAAAGCGTGTCCTGAACTCCTTGAAGATTGCCTTTTACCACAATCATTCTAGAAAAAAAACCTGCACCTGATGATGGGTCAAATGAAACTCTCAAAGTTCCACTTTCTCCTACCACCAAAGTATCCTGAGTGTATTCTACCGTAGTACAACCACAATCAGTCACTACTGTCTCAATATAAAAAAGAGAATCCTGTGTATGTGTGAATTCAAACTCAGCTATCTGCGGTCCCTGCTCTTCCAAGACTGTTCCCAAATCCACTTTATTCACCGTCCAAATGACCTTCGGAGTGATAGTCTCTTGAGCCAGTGCGAGTTGGGAGAAAAAACAGAGAATTAATAGAGTATACAGGGTCGTTTCTATTCTAATCATGCCCGCAATTAACGCATAATTTCAAACGTATTAAGGACTGTTTTACTTAATTTGCAGCAAAATCAGACCAATGGCAAGAGTATTAACAGGCATTCAAAGCAGCGGCAGACCACACTTGGGAAATATCCTAGGCGCGATAGTCCCAGCGATTGAATTGATCAAACAGAACAAAGAAGAATCGTACATTTTTATTGCAGACTTGCATTCGCTTACCACTTCAAAGGATGGCGAGGTTCGTAAGCAAAACACACTTGCAGTGGCTGCGGCTTGGCTGGCTTTCGGTTTAGATATAGAAAACACTACTTTTTACCGTCAATCTAGAAGACCAGAAGTAGCGGAATTGACTTGGTATCTAAACTGCTTCACTCCTTTCCCTATGCTTGCAAATGCACATAGTTTTAAGGATAAAGCAGAGCGACTAGCTGATGTGAACGCCGGGCTTTTTACTTATCCGGTTTTGATGGCAGCTGATATCCTACTGTATTCAGCGGATTTAGTCCCTGTGGGAAAAGACCAGATGCAACATCTGGAAATGACACGTGATATTGCTTCTACTTTCAATAGAATCGTAGGCGAGGATATCCTGACTATTCCGGAAGCTAGAATTGATGAAGTGGTGAAAACCATACCAGGCACAGATGGTCAGAAGATGAGTAAGTCGTACAATAACTTCATCGATATTTTCCTTCCGGAAAAGGCTTTAAAGAAAAACATAAATAGCATCGTAACTGACAGTAAGGAACTGGAAGAACCAAAGGATCCTGACACAGACAATGTTTTCAAGCTATACAGCTTAATCGCATCAGAAGAGCAAACTAAGCAGATGCGAGCTAACTACGAAGGAGGAAATTATGGCTACGGACATGCTAAGAAAGAATTCCTTCAGTTGATTTTGGATAAGTATAAAAAAGAGCGCGAGCTATTTGATTTCTATATGAATCATCCGGAAGAAATAGAAATGAAGCTTGCTGCCGGAGAAGAGAAAGCGAAAGCTGTCGGAGCACAATTGCTAGACAAAGTAAGAGTAAAGCTAGGGTTTAAGTAAGTTCTCTCTCCCGATAGAATATCGGAGACGCAACGGCGCAACGTTTTAAAACTTTGAGTGTAGTCATCCTGAGTCTTAAATATTCTGCGAACATACAATAACAGAATGACAGTAATTTGTTTTGGAACATTAAGCTTAGTCACCTTGAGCGAAGTCGAAAGGTCCTCGACTCCGCTCGGACTGACGCGCTATTAGTGCACTTAAGCCAATCTGTCATTGGTAGCGAAGTCGACGGATCCTCGAAGGTTTGATTTCATATTTTATTAAAAATGGCTCCGTCACTATCTGACGGAGCCATTTGTATTTGATTACTGATCGTACCGATTCAAAAACATACTACAATAAATTCCTTTGCGGAATTCTTCGCGTCCTTTGCGACTTCGCGGTAAAAAACAAAATCCTTTGTAGGTCTTAAAGACCTCGAAGGTTAGGAAACCTATACAAACTCTTTAAATACCACCGAAGCATTGTGCCCACCAAAGCCAAAAGTATTACTCAAGGCTACTTTTACCTTTTTCTCGATTGCTGTTTTCGTTACGATTTGAATTCCTTCAGGAATAGCTGGGTCTAGATTTTCAGTATTGATCGTTGGGGGCACGATCCCCTCATTGATAGTCTTCACGCAAAATATCGCTTCTATCGCTCCAGCCGCTCCCAACAAATGTCCTGTCATGGATTTTGTGGCTGAGATATGCATGTTGTCATAGTCACCATCCAGCAATCTGGCTATTGCTTTAATTTCACTTAGATCACCCGTTGGCGTGGAAGTCGCATGTGCATTGAGGTAATCTACATCCTGCATAGCTAAACCAGCCTCTTCCAAGGCAAACTTCATACACTGATGTGCTCCGGCACCTTCAGGATGAGTTGCTGTCAAATGATACGCATCGGCAGTCATGGCTGCGCCTACCACTTCCCCGTAAATTTTGGCACCACGTTTTTTCGCATGTTCATATTCTTCCAGAATCAAAGCTGCTGCTCCCTCTCCCATCACAAATCCATCTCTGTCAACATCAAAAGGTCTTGAAGCAGATGTTGGATCCTCATTTCTAGTAGAAAGTGCTTTCAAAGCATTAAAACCTCCCATTGAGGCTTCAGTGATTGGCGCGTCCGAACCACCAGTGATGATCACTTTTGCTTTTCCCCACTTGATATAATTGAATGCATCCATGATCGCACTGTTGGACGAAGCGCAAGCCGTCACAGCAGTATAATTGATCCCCATCAAACCAAACTTCATAGAAATAACTCCTGAAGCCATGTTTACAAGAAATTTCGGATGGAAAAAAGGATTAAAACGAGGAGATCGATCATTAGCTATAAATTCACTCATCTCCTTTTCGAGTGTATTCATTCCGCCTTGGCTAGTTCCCCAGATAACACCTGCATCAAATGGAGAGTTTAATTTGGAAACATCCAATCCTGAATCCTCCATCGCCTCTGCAGCAACATATAGGGCATATTGGGTAAAAAGATCAGATCGTTTTATATCATTTCGATCAAGCCTGAGCGTAGGATCAAAATCCTTTAATTCACTTGCAAAACGGGTTTTGAAATTCTCTGCATCAAAATAAGAGATTTTACCCGCACCACTTTTTCCTTCCTTTGCACTCTGCCAATTGGACTTCACATCATTTCCAAGCGCTGATAACGCTCCCAAACCTGTGATTACTACTCTTTTTGAATTCATTACTTTAAATTTTCTATGCTTCGAAAAAGCCAACAAACTTTAGGATGAAGCCTTTAATTCGAATGACAAAGGTAAGCGCAACTTTTAACTAAATAAACTTGACTTACATGACTGGACAAAATCCCTCTCAAATAGAAAAACCTGGCTATTCACCAGGTCTTTATTATTGATCATACCATGAATCTAGATTCTGAAATCTAACATCTTGATACTTATGTCTTGATACTATAGAATTATCTGCTTCTCCAAAGGTCTTTCAATTGTTTCCCATTAATCAGCATTACAAACCGAGCTGGATTCGGGATCAAAACAATGCGAACATCCTGTTTATCAAACTGCTCAGATTCAATCGGAACACCTTGCTGGCCTGAGACCTCATAGCTAACTATGCCATTTGCATCAGGCAAAAGTGGCTTATAAACGTTTGCTATGTATGCCGTTGGCAAAAGTATGTCCGTGTCAGACTGCAACTTATCTTGAATTTTCTCAATTTCGGCTTCAAGTCTATCCTCATAGTTCTCATTGAAATCATCTTCCAAGTCATGAATTGCCTCTTCTAGATCGTCATAGCTTTCGTCACTATAATCCATAGCTGCAAGTTGATTTCTTTTTTCTACTATTTCGGTAAGCTCTTTATCCAGCGTATCCCAATTCATTCTGTTCAGTTTTTTTGATTTGAAATGCAAAGATGGGGAATCCCTTTTTTTATGAAGAACTATTTCAAAGAAATTAACTCACCAAGAGGATTTTTCCATTTCTGCCAGGCTTATTATAAGCTGCTATTGCCGCTTTTATTTCTGAAAGCGGAAACTTCTCAGCCACTTCTGCCTTTGAATCATCTTTCATCAAAAAGGCCTGCGTCTCTTTATATAGTTTCGCTCTTTCCTCACTGCTAATTCTTTGTAGCAAACTACTCAACCAAAACCCTTCTATTTTAACTTCCTTGAAAATCATCATCCCTGTGTTTAAAGACATATTTTCCAAGCTTAAAACACCAAAAACATACATAGTCCCTAGTTGCTTAATGCAGGTCAGAGCCTTTGCTCCAAGTTCTCCACCTACCGCATCAAAAACTGCAGTAACACCTACTTCTGTGACTTCAGTGATCACTTTTCTCAAATCTTCTTTCTCGGTGTTAACTACTAGATCTGCACCCAAATCAGTCAAATACTTTTTTTGCTCATCATGCCGAACGGTACATGCAACTCGTATACCTTTAGACTTTGCTACCTGAATTGCAAATTTCCCAAAAGCCGAAGCTCCCGCAGTCAGCAAAAGCCATTCTCCTTCCTTTAAAGCAGATTGGTTGACCATCGCCACGGCGGTTACAGGGTTAACAAATGCTTGGCATCCTACTTCAAAAGGCATCTCATCAGGCATAGGAATTACTTGCTTAGCCGGAAGCGTAATGTATTCTCGCCAAGTACCCATACTCGTACCCTGCGCTGTAAACATAACTCTCGTACCAATTGGCACCCTACCTTCTGCATCAGATTTACTAACAATACCAGCTGCTTCAAACCCTGCACTACTTGGCAAATTTGGTTGGATTCCATACCGGCCTTGGATAAACATCAGATCTGAAGGGTTTATGTTTCTTGCCTTTACTTCTATCTGAACTTCGTGTGGCTTCGGTTCTGGAGCGGGGGATTCTTTGACTTGTAAAACATCCTCAGGCAGTCCAGTCCTTTCAAAAATTACTTCTATCATAGCTTTTTAAGTTTCCAATTCTCTGTTGCTGTAATTTAACTGAGAATAATATCCATTCGTTCAGGCATCTAGTATATCTTTTATATCTTGAAAGTAGAAAAAAAGCAACCTATGGATCTATCAACATTATTCTCACTTGACGGAAAAGTCGCCTTGGTTACCGGAGCTAGTAAAGGAATTGGGTTCAGTATTGCAGAAATATTCGCTGCTGCAGGAGCTAAAGTCGTGCTCTGCAGCAGAAAACAGGAAGCTGTAGACGAGATGGCTGCCAAGCTTCGGGCAAAAGGATACGAAGCCATTGGGATTTCCTGTAACGTGGGAAATATTGAGGAACTTCCACATTTGGTAGAGAAAACTATAGCTGCTTGCGGGCAACTTGATATTTTGGTTAATAATGCAGCAACGAGTCCAGTTTTCGGTCCGGTACATGAAACGAGCTCCGAAGCTTTTGACAAAATCATGAATGTAAACTTGAAAGCTCCTTTTGAACTTTCAAAATTATGCTGGCCACATTTACGAGCTTCAGCTAACGCCTCTGTCATCAATATCAGCTCTATAGGCGGAATTTCCCCTGAACATGGATTAGGTATTTATAGCGTAAGTAAAGCTGCATTGATTTCCATGACCAAAGTATTGGCTAAGGAATGGGGAGAAGCAAAAATCAGGGTTAATGTGATTTGCCCTGGCCTGATCGAGACTAAATTCTCAGAACCACTTTGGTCCAATGAGAAAATCATGAAAATGGTCATGAATCAACTTGCCATCAAGCGCTTGGGATCAGCTCAGGAAATTGGAGCCATGGCATTGTTCTTGGCCTCACCAGCATCTTCCTATACTACTGGATCTGTGCTCACAGCAGATGGAGGCTTCACTATTTAACCTAGATAATGACTATTTCTACTATTGGTATTATAGGCGCTGGCAACCTTGGAACCAGAATCGGATTACAAGCAGCACTGTCAGGCTATAAAGTTAATGTATATGATAATCAGGAGGATAGTCTTAAAAATTCTTTACCAGCTATGAAAAAACTGCTGGCAAAATTGAGTCGAGCAGAGTTGATCAAAGAAGATGAAGGAAAAAAGGCACTGGATAATATCTCCTTTACTTTAGATCTCGAAGAAGCACTAAAACATACAGATTTACTTAGTGAAAGTGTCACTGAAGACCCTGATATCAAAACTGAAGTTTGGAGAGAAATAGGACAACTGGCCCCAGCACATACTATTTTCACCACCAACACATCCTACTTACTACCTTCACAATTTGCAGAAATTTCAGGAAGACCAGAGAAATTCTGTGCTTTTCATTTCCATGATGTTTTTCACTCCAGAGTAGTGGACATTATGCCACACCCTAAAACAGACCAGGCACTTATAAGTGTGTTGGAAGAGGTCGGAAGACAGCTCAATCAAATCCCCATTCTTGTAAAAAAAGAACATTCCGGTTACATCTTCAATACCTTGCTTATAGCTTGGATCGATGCTGCAGGCAGATTACTAACAGGAGAAATTGCAGAGGTGGAAGCAATAGATAAATCATGGATGATTAATTTCAATATGCCTGCCGGGCCATTCGGTATTTTGGACAATGTAGGCTTAGATACAGCTTGGCACATTACCAGCTCACGTAGAAATCCTGCATCACGTGCCTTCGCAGCACTTTTAAAAACTTATGTAGATCAAGGAAAACTTGGAGCCAAATCCGGGGAAGGTTTCTATAAATACCCAAACCCACGATATAAAAGCCCTGATTTTTTACATTAATTCAAACAATTTTGGCATTAAAAAGATCTAATATTAAAAAGACCTCGTACCTATCCCTATCCTTTAATCACCTTTATGAAACATGTTTATTATTGTCTAGCCATAGGCATGCTTTTTATGTTGGTCAGAAATGGTCAGGGTCAACCTACACCAAACCAAGAATTTCCAATCTCCATCCATCACTTGGCTGAAATTGCTCAAATCGATTCTGGAAATTATACTTTGGAGGAATTGCTTGAAAAAGAAAACTCCCTAGCTTTTAATCCCTTAAAAAACACAATTACTGATCTCGGTTTCACTGACAAAACTTACTGGTTGAGATTCTCACTTGAGAATGATTCTGACGAAGAAAAAACCTTTTACTTGGAAACTGGAAGACCAATCACCGACGTAGTACACCTATATCAAGTATCTCAAGGAGCCATTATCTCTGATCAATTGAGCGGAGATTTAATAAAGTTTGAGGATAGACCATTCCAGCATAGAAAGCTTATTTTTCCAATCACAATTGCTCCAAATTCCACTTCAAAATTTTACATCAAATACCAAAGTGACGGAGAAGTAGTTTCGGTTCCTTTACTGTTGAACGATACCTCGTCGCTAGTAAATTCCTCGTTTTTCAATCAACTGATTTTCGGGTTTTTCTATGGGATTCTATTTATAGCGAGTGTAATGTACCTGTTCTTCTACTTTGGAATGCGGGAGTCCAGCTTCTTGTTTTATGTAGCCTATGTAGTATCCATAGCCTTACTTCATTTAAACCTGGATGGGTACTTTTTCCAATATATTACGCTTGAACCAGGTTGGTTTGCCAACCGCTCGCTTTTGATCTTTGCCACATTGAGCTCTATGGCACTGTGTGGCTATAGTTATGTTTACATCATTGCTGGACGACAATCTAAAATCCTTAAGAGCTCCTACCACATCCTGTTTATAGCTCATATCATCCTTTTGGTAGCAATTCTTACTTACGCCGCTGGTCAAGCAATCTATTATCCTGCAGTGAATATTCTGGGCATATTAATTTTGGCACTAATCATATCCACGATTATCTATAGCTACCTTAAGAACATTCGAATTGATTTCTTTTTTACCATAGGTATAGCCTGCTTAACCTTCGGTTTTGTCATTTTTATTTTGAATAATTTCTCTCTGATTCCTAATTCTTTTTTCACTGCGAATGCATCCAAAATTGGGACCGGAGCAGAGATCATATTTCTCTCACTTTCTATGGCAAATAGAATTCGATTGCTAAAGACTGAAAAAGAGGAAATGCAGGAAATTGCATTACTACGCTCAGAGGAATCCAATGAAATGAAATCCTATTTCCTTTCTAACATGAGTCACGAACTCAGGACTCCATTGAATGCGATTTTGGGACTTTCCAAATCAATTATAAGTAGTACAGACGACCCAACTATCAAAAACAACCTAGAAGTAATCCAATTTTCATCGATGTCATTATTGGGCTCTATCAATGATATTCTGGACTATTCCAAAATTGAAAAAGGTGATTTGAAGCTAGCAAATGTAGAGTTTGACTTGTATAAAATCATCCAGGAATTAAAAGTGGTGACTAATCTGAAATCCCGTGAAAAAGGCCTGGAATTCATCTATGAAGAGCGAAATAGCATTAAAACAAAATTGGTTGGTGATCCGATTCGCCTGAAGCAAATCATTTCAAATGTTTTGGATAATGCCACCAAATTCACTCATAAAGGCCAAGTAAAGCTATCGATAAACACGGAAGAAACCCGTGGAAATAAGCTTAGAATCTCCTTAGAGATTGAGGATACAGGAGTGGGAATTGCTAAAGAAAAACTCGATCGGGTATTTGACTCTTTCAGTCAGGAGCAAATCAATGATAAGAGAAAATATGGAGGTTTTGGGATTGGCTTATGCATTGTCAAAGCTTTGGTGGACCTCCATCATGGTAAGATAGAAATCAGCTCTTTGAAAAATAAAGGGACTCAGGTAAGAATAAACCTCGAATTAGAGAAGGCGATAGTCAATTCGCAAAATCAAGAAATGATGACTCCTGCCCAATCTGAGAAACTTATGAAGGACAAGCACCTGCTTGTAGTCGAGGATAATATGGTCAACCAACTCGTGATCAAATCAATTTTAAGAAAATGGAAAGGGGTGACTTTTGACTTTGCAAACCACGGGCTAGAAGCTTTGGAAGCAATGAATTCAAAAATGTATGACGCTGTTCTAATGGACCTGCAAATGCCTGAAATGGACGGTTATGAAGCCACCGAACAGATTCGATCTGGAAATTCAGGTATGAATTCTAGAAATATCCCAATTATTGCAGTAACAGCAGACACAACTGAAAAGACCAAAGCGCGGGTTTTTGCAATAGGAATGGATGATTACATCACTAAGCCGATTGATGCAGATTTACTTTACTCCAGCGTGGAAAAAGCGCTGTATTTGGAAAATATCAAGCTTGATATTTAATTATGAATCAGCCAGAATGAAATTGAGCTAACGCGGAAATCCTATTTTCTTTCTCAATCAATGCTAACTTCTGGCATATAATCCATTGGCAACAAATCTCCAACCCGTTCCCAGGCAATATATCCTTCGACCAAAATCCCAAAAGGATCTGCATAACTTCCATTTGCATATATTTCCAATTCCTCCATTTCGAGGTGCAGGGTAGAAACCTGATTTCCAAGCTTTCCAGAGCTGGCCCTACCTCTAAATTCCACACTTTCCAACTCCTCGGTAAAGGTGACATGTACGTAGTCGCTGAAGCGTAGCATGACTTTGCCCTCTGCATTCTTCTTGATAAGTTCCTCTGCGGAAAAAGGATTGGAATCCAATTGATTGACGAACTTACCGGGGTTGGATGGATCAGGAATTCGATAGAGCTTCCTTAGGATAAATCCCTCTTCTTCTGTGTTTCCTTCATAAATAGACCTGATCAAGTGTTGTAAACTTCCACGGTAGGCTTTTTCACGTTGTTTTTCGACTTTTCTCTGTTTGCCCCGAGACAAGGTTGAATCAGGCACAAAGAGTGGATAACCGGCGTAGAAAACATAACCATCCTTCCTTTGAAACCTAAACTCTTCCAGCAAATAGTCAAGCCGGTAGCCAAGATTCGGATTTTCAATTCTCAGGATATCTGCGGCGGTCACCTTAAGCACACCTGCTTCGCTTTGATCATCCAGTCTTAATACAGTTTCATTGAGAAACTTGCATTTGATGCCATTTTCTGATGTACCAAGAAAATACGCTTTGAAATTCTCCAGATTCCTGTACCAGGCTGGGTCACGGTTTACCTTTACCTCTACTAAGTCCAACTCCTCCTCACTTGGTGTTAGCAAAAACCGGTAACCCTGAGGCTTTAGCTCTGCTGTTGATAAACTGAATACCAACCCATTATATCCCAACATTCGAATAATCACTTCATAGTTTCCCTCGGGAATAGAAAGTGAGAATTTTCCATTTTCATCTGCAGAAACACCAAAGGTGGTATTTGTGATAAAAACTGTGGCATATGGAATCCCATCACCTGTATCATAATCCGCAACGGTCCCCTGAAAAACCAGCTGCGCAATAGCCATATTCCCGCCTAAAAACAAAAACAAGCCTAAAACAATCTTAACTAGAATTGAATTAGGCCTGTTCATAAACTCTTATTGACTTGAATTAAAAGTTACTTTTTCTTTGCGAATCTGCCACCTTTTTTCTTTGGTTCCGGCTGATTTTCAATGATATGAATCGTCTCTTCGTAAGTTAAAGTTTCTGCTTCCTTATCTTTAGGAATCTTATAATTATTCTTACCCATTTTGATATAAGGTCCCCATCTGCCGTTCAATACCTGAATTTCAGGATTCTCATCAAATGACTTGATATGCTTTTTGGCATCTGCTTCGCGCTTATCCTTGATGAGTTGGATTCCCTCTTCTTCAGTGATACTTAAAGGATCCATTTCCTTTGGAAGAGAAACAAAATTACCATCATGCCGCACATACGGCCCAAATCTACCAATCGCAGCGACCATCTTTTTGTCCTCAAACATTCCGATGTCACGAGGAAGTTTGAATAATTCCAACGCATCTTCCATCGTGATGTTTTCGATGAACTGACCTTTCTTTAAACTGGCAAACTGCTTCTCTTCATCCTCAGAATCACCAATCTGAACCAATGGCCCAAATTTTCCAAGTCGAGCAATCATCGGCTTACCACTTACAGGATGGTTACCTAGTTCACGACTGGTATTTAGATCCTGTCTTGCGATTTGCTCAGTATCTTCTACATTTTTATGGAAATTGCCATAGAAAGAATCAAGCATATCCTGCCAAACTTGACCGCCAGCAGCGATATCATCAAACTCCTTCTCTACTCTTGCAGTAAAGCTAAAGTCAATTACATTAGGGAAATGCTCTACTAGAAAGTCATTTACAACCATTGCAATATTGGTAGGGAAAAGCTTTTGCTTCTCAGCACCGGTATTTTCGGTTTTGGTATTGTCCTTAAACTCTCCCTTCGCGATGATCATTTCTACATAATCTCTAGGAGTACCATCTCTGGATTCCTTGATTACATATTCACGTCTTTGTATGGTGGAAATGGTAGGTGCATAGGTAGATGGACGACCAATTCCCAACTCTTCAAGTTTCTTTACCAAAGAAGCTTCCGTATATCTAGGAGAAGCTCTGGAGAAAGTCTCCCGACCTTTCATCTCCTGAAGCGCAAGACCTTGACCAATTGTCAATGGAGGCAACAAAGCTTTGCCTGCATTGGTTTCTTCCTCTTCTGGCTCATCATCGGTATCTTCAAGATACACTTTTAGGAATCCATCAAACTTGATGATCTCCCCTGTTGCAACCAGATTTTGGGGCTGATTTGAGATATCAACCGTAATTATTGTTTTCTCCAATTCTGCATCAGCCATCTGAGAAGCAATGGCACGCTTCCAGATTAGCTCATAGAGACGCTGTTCATTGCGATCACCAGACCCATGAGTATTGGAGAAGTCTGTAGGCCGAATGGCTTCGTGAGCCTCCTGAGCACCTTCAGACTTGGTTGTGAATTTTCTTGATTTATGGTATTTGTCACCGTATGAACCTTGGATAGCATTTTTGGCAGAAGCCATCGCGTCATCCGATAGATTCACACTATCTGTTCTCATATAAGTAATCTTACCAGCTTCATAAAGCTTCTGAGCGACAGACATCGTCTGTGCTACTGAGAAATAAAGCTTTCTACTTGCTTCCTGCTGCAGGGTTGAAGTAGTAAAAGGAGCAGCTGGAGATTTCTTTCCTGGTTTTTTCTCAAGGTTAGCTACGGAAAAATCTGCTTCCAAACACTTCTTGAGGAATTCCTCTGCTTCAGCTTTGGTGTCGAATTTCTTTGGAAGCTCAGCTTGGAAGGTTTTGCCTTCTACTTCAAAAATCGCTGTTACTCTATAACTTGATTTTGCCTTATGCTGCTCAATTTCCCTTTCTCTATCAACAATTAATCTAACTGCTACAGATTGAACGCGTCCTGCAGAAAGACCAGTTTTGATTTTCTTCCAAAGAATTGGAGATAACTCAAAACCTACCAATCGATCCAAAATACGTCTGGCCTGCTGCGCATTCACCAAGTCTATATCTATTCCGCGCGGATTTTCAATCGCTTTTACAATCGCATTTTTTGTGATTTCTCTGAATACGATCCTTTTGGTATTTTCATCCTTTAGCTTTAAAACTTCCTTTAAATGCCAAGAAATAGCCTCTCCCTCGCGGTCATCATCACTCGCTAGGTAGACAGTTTCGGCATCCTTAACTAAAGCTTTTAAATTCTTAATCACATCCTTTTTATCGGCTGTGACTTCATAGGTGGGACTAAATCTATTTTTAATATCGATTGCTTTATCGCCTTTTGGAAGATCCCGAACGTGACCGTAGCTGGATGCTACCTTATAGTCCTTACCCAAGTATCCCTCAATGGTTTTAGCTTTGGCAGGTGACTCGACGATAACAAGGTTTTTTGACATATATGGCGATTTTTTAAGGGTTTTATCCCCTATTAGAAAAGCTAAAAATAGAGGGCATTGTTTTCTCGTCCAAATAATTAAAATTCCATAGACTCATTTTGGAGGGATTTTTGAACAAAGAGATGAGCATTTACAACGGTATAAACCACTTATCATGAAGCGATTGTTTTTACTTCGACACGGAGAAGCAAGTTTTTCTAATAGCTCAGATTTTCAAAGGCAATTAACCAAAAAAGGGAGAGAAAATCTTATCAGGATGGGTGGAAGACTCAATTCCTCTTTGCAAACTGTCGATTTGATGTACTGTTCAGCTGCTACGCGCACAATGGAAACAGCCGAAATAATAGAAAAGTACATCTCTATAAAGGAGTCAGTTTTCACAAAAGATATATACACTGGCGACATGAGAAATATTATTGAAATGCTTGAAAAAACTTCGATTGCGGTAAATACTTGCCTTGTGGTAGGGCATAATCCTACCATAAGCTTACTACTTTCTCATATTTCCGGTGATAATTACTTAGGATTACAGCCAGGAATGATGGCAATTATAGACTTGGAAATATCAGATTGGAAAATGATAGGTTATGGAACAGGAACCTTAAATGAGGTCATTCAATAAAATCATATCAAGTACACACTGAGCAAATCCACTTGAAACCACTTATTAATCTTTTTTCAAAATTTTTTAAAAATATATCAGCTATTACACCCTAGTTCTTCTATCTTCACAAAATAATTCAAAGAATAGTAATATTTAATAACCACCTTCTGAAAAACTCACCTTCTTTGAATTTATAGTAAGCCTGACTCACAGAGTTTTGGTAGATCCCACAAAAGCAACCCAAAATATTCTTACGAATCCACCGCCTTGGAACCAGAATTTGATTTTAGATCAATTGGCTAAATCTTGAGTACCCTTTATAAGAATATACATACCCAAATTGTGATTACCCGATTAAAGTGCTAGAAAAATCATCTCAGGAGACAATGAGAAAAACCGGTTGCTTTATTCACTCAGCATCAAACTTGATTATAATTTCAAATTGAGTTTAGAAAAACAAAAAGACTTATGAGTTGCTGAGAAACAAAATTAAATGCAAAAAGCCCTGAACAATAAAATTCAGGGCTTTTTAATGCTTGATAAATACGATTAGAAATCAGTTGATTTCCCATCTAAATCTAACTTTTTGATCCAGACATTTCTATAAAAGACATCATGTCCTTCAGCCTGAAGTTTCAATCCTCCTGGGGTATCCGTAATTCCTTTACCTCCATCATTTCCTCCGTCAAGACCTGAGTTTGGGCCACCCCAAACCTGCTGAATTTCCTTGTCTTCATGAATTTTCACACCATTTAAATAGACTGTCGCTCGAGGCTTTGCAACTAATTTCCCATTTTCAAAACGAGCTGCTTTAAAAATAATATCATAAGCATTCCACTTTCCTATTCCATAATACTCTTTAGAAGTAGGAATATGTTCGTTTATCAGTGCGGCCATTCCATGATCACCATAATCACCATCAAGAATTTGTACCTCATACCTATTCTGTAAATAAACTCCACTATTTCCGCCTTCATTTTTTATGTAAAACTCTACATGGGCACGAAAATCTTCAAATTTATCTTTGGTAACGATATCAGCAGCGCCATAAAGACCTCCAGCTGCTGCCGGGTCATTACTACTTATTGCTTTTCCTCCATCTACCGGATCAGTCACTTCAGGCCATTTAATTGGCTTTTCAGCCATAAACCTAGGTCCTTCCCAATACTCCCAATTTTTTTCAAGGGATTTTTTAGAGCCGTCCAGATATAATTTGGAACCCTTCTCAGGTTTTACGCCTACTCCCGTTTGAGCTTGAACTACGGTAAAGACACAGGCAAGTGAAAGTGTAAGTGCAAGTCTTTGAAAAACTTTATTATTCATGGATTTTAGGGTTTAATTAATTTGGCAAATTAAGTATAAGTCAATGTGCAATTGCCCAATTTGGTTAATTTTAAACAAAATTGAACCTTTTATTATCTGAATACTACATTAACTGGAACGACGAAGATGGAAGAATAATCACTCCCTCAGTTTCGGTGAACAGGGTTGGATAGACTATAATACCCCAAAAAACTAAATAAAATACCTATGAAATGGGAAGGAAGAAGACGAAGCTCTAATGTAGAAGATAGACGCGGTCAACGAGTTGGAGGATCGGGCGGAGGAGGATTCAGTCCCATGCTCATCGGACCACTCCTTAAGGTTTTATTCTCCAAAACCGGACTCATAATCGTCGGAATAATAATTGCCATTTCTGTCATCACAGGCACTAATCCTCTCACCTTTTTGGGAAACTTTATAGGAGAAGGGGGTGGACAGGGGTTCACTACTGAGACCAATTACACTCCCTCTGCGGAAGAAGATCGATTAGCAGCTTTTAGTGAAACTATTTTGGCCGATACAGAAGACGTCTGGAATAACATACTAGAAAATTATAGAGAGCCCACTCTGGTTCTTTTTAGCGGGCAGGTATCTTCTGCATGCGGAATGGCATCCAGCGCCACCGGCCCATTCTATTGTCCAGGTGATGAAAAGCTATACATAGATTTGAGTTTCTTTAAAGAAATGGAAGTTAAGTTGAATGCTCCGGGAGATTTTGCACAGGCTTATGTAATCGCTCATGAAGTCGGGCATCATATTCAAAAGATCTCTGGAATCACTGCTGAAATGGATAAACTTCGAGGCCAAGTGAGTGAAAAAGAGTACAATCAATTTTCAGTAAAACTCGAGCTTCAGGCTGATTTCTTAGCTGGTGTATGGGCAAATCATAGTCAAAAATCTATAGGCTGGATGGAAAAGGGCGACTTGGATGAAGCCCTAAATGCTGCAAATGCTATCGGAGATGACCGTCTTCAAAAACAATCAAGCGGCCGAGTGACTCCAGATTCTTTTACCCACGGAACATCCGCTCAGAGAATGAAGTGGTTTAAAAAAGGGTTTGAAACTGGAGACATCAATCAGGGTGATACCTTTAATACAAATGACTTGTAGGTAAGATCAACTCGTTTCCAATACTTGAATCTGCTCTGGGTTTATCTGATGTATGTATTGCCGTAAGATATAATAGGTCTCTGGCACCTGTGCAACCACAGTTAGTTGGGAAGGAATATCATCTGTAATTTGATCATTTTCCAAGTAGGCAAATCTGCTGAGCATCCCACTTTCAAACATGCAGTAAGCAGTTTCATTAGAGTTACGGCCTTCTAAGCTAATCAGGAGTTCTTTTTGGCTTTCCTTGATTTTCCCTACAAACTCCGCAACCTTCTCATTGTAATCCTTTGGTTTTTCTGTGAAATGACATGCTCCGTCACAGTGCAATTCTTCCTCAGGAGAGCAATTCACTTTCCTGAGTCCACATAATTTGGGACAAAGGTTGTAAGTTTTGATCCCAGTTTTGAGAAAAGTATTTGCCTCCTCCATGGAGAAAAATGATTCAAGTGGCTTGAAAAATTTAGTGATCTTCGAAACTTGAAATCTCCCATACCCGGAATTATCCTCGTAATGGAATAAGCCAAAAAGTCGTTTTGGTAACTTCAGAGCAGAATTATATTTAGGCCATAACCGCTTGATTTCCATAGCCTCAAATAAAAGAGCCATTATTTCACTTCCGGTCAATTCCCATTTCAAATCAAAGACTTCAGTCTTCAGTTTTTGCTTGAGGTTAGGAAGTAATTGACCGGAAAAGTGGTTTTTAAAACGCTCTCTTATATTAATTGCCTTCCCAACATAAATCACCTTTCCGCGCTCATCCACCATATAATATACGCCGCAGGTGGTTGGTATTTCTTTGAATTTGGAGTGAGGGAAATTGGGTGGAAGAAAGGACTCTCCTGTATTTTTCTTAAGCGATTGATTAATGATCTGAAAGTCTGATTTGATCATTCGATCAAACAAAATAGCTGTGGCTTTCGCATCGCCCATAGCTCTGTGCCTAGCTTCAATCTCTATTTTCTGACTTTCACAGAGTCTGCCCAGACTGTAAGATTTCATCCCCGGATATACTTTTCTGCTAAGCCGAACCGTACACAGTTTTGGAGTTTTAAGCTCCTTCCCAACTTTAAAAAATGCTTCACGAAGAAACCCATAATCGAAACTGACATTGTGAGCGACAAACACTCTGTCGTTCAGCAATTCCCACAACTCCTCATGAATATCTTCAAAAGTTGGCTGATGTCTAACCATGAAATTGTCAATTCCAGTCAGCCCAGTGATGTAAGTTGGGATTGCCTGTTCAGGATTAAGAAGAGTCTGATATTCTCTGATAATTGATTCTCCATCATGAATCAACACGGCAACTTCTGTAATACCACCATGCTTGGGTGCACCGCCTGTGGTCTCAATATCTACTATGGCAAATTCCATTGGCTAAAAGTAAGTATTAGAAATTTCAGATAAGCAAAGATGTCAGAGAATGACAAAGAATCAACAGGATTAGATTTTCAACACCTGTAAAAGCTCAATTCTCCAGTCCAATCACACCGCAAAGAATCGGTTCCTTTTATTTTTTCACCATTTATCCTATAAATGCAACTTTGTTTCATTTATACTAGTTTATAAATTCAACGCCAGCTATTTTTGCAACGTGAATTTGAAAACAGGAATACTAATACCATTGATTTTACTGGTTTACACTACGCTTCAGGCGCAGGATTGTAAGCTATCCATTAGAGGTAAAATCATCCATCTGGAAAATAACGAACCTATCGAAGCTGCTTATGTTTGGGTAGTCGAAGCTGAAGAAGGTGCCGTTAGTGATCAGAACGGTAATTTCACAGTCAAAAATCTTTGCAGCGGAACATACACATTAACTATACAATACTTAGGACATAAAGACATTAAAGACACTATACGATTAGAATCAAACACCTTTAGTAAAACCTATAGGCTGGAAGATGAAGCGCTAGGTCTGGAAGGCGTAGAAGTTCACGGACACAGAGATGCTGTTCAGACTACTACATCTGTCTCTGCTCTTTACGGAGAAAATCTACTTGAAGCAAGAGGAGAAAACCTCGGAGAAAGTCTAAAGAGAATATCTGGAGTGTCTACTTTTTCTACCGGAAATAGCATAGCCAAACCTGTGATTCACGGCATGCACAGCAATCGAATCATGATCATGAATAATGGGATTCGACTGGAGGGACAGCAATGGGGAGCAGAACATGCGCCGGAAATTGACCCTTTTCTAGCAGATGAGATCACCGTGGTAAAAGGTGCCGAGACAGTAAGATATGGCCCAGAAGCAATGGGAGGTGTTATTCTAGTGAATCCTGCTCCACTTCCAACAAATAAATTTAGCAAGACAAGTCTAAACCTGATCGGTGCAACAAATGGAGGAATGGGTAATATCAATCTGGTGCATGTGGGAGGTTTGGAAAAAGTTAAAGGCCTAGGGTACAGAATTCAAGGATCTGCTAAAAGATCAGGTAATATAAAATCACCTGGATATTTTCAGGACAATACAGGTGTCAGTGAGCTTAATCTAAGCAGTTCCCTAGGGTATAGCAGTTCAAAACTTGGTGTGGAAGCTTATTACAGTTTATTCCATTCTGAATTGGGGATATTGAACGATTCACATACTGGGAATCTTTCTGATTTAGAAAACATTATTGAAAATGGAAGGCCATTCTCAGATGGAGAATTCACTTATGATATACTCAACCCAAAACAACGGGTAACGCATCATTTGGCGAAGTTGAAATCTCATTATCACATTTCCGAAAGTTGGAAAGTTAATTTTCAATACGGCTTTCAATTGAATCACCGACAGGAATTTGACAAACGAAGAGGAGATCTGAATGAAAAAGCAAGTTTGGATTTGGAGCTTTTTACCAATACGCTAGACCTCTATGTAAATCACACGCATAAAAATGAATTAAGTGGCACTTGGGGCGTAAACCTTATACAGCAGGCAAACAGTAATGTTCCGGGAACGGGTGTGACTCCTTTGATCCCCAATTACGACATGGTCAATGTAGGAATGTACGCTATGGAGAAATATTCCAAAGGTCCACTCGAAGTAGAAGCTGGAGTACGATATGACTTCAGAAATGTGAATACTGCCAGATATATTGATAATGAGCTAAGAACTGCTGATTTGGATTATCAAAATTTCTCAGCATTTCTAGGTGGTCTATATCACATCAGTCCAGACCTAACTTTCAACTCCAATCTAGGCTCTGCATGGAGACCGCCTAATGTGAATGAATTATTCTCTGAAGGTCTTCATCATGGCGCTGCTGCGGTAGAAATTGGCAATGCTGATTTGAATTCTGAGAAGTCACTTAAATGGATAAATGAGCTTCAATACGACGGAAACAAAACCCATCTGGAATTCACAGCCTACCTGAATCCTATTCAAGATTACATTTACCTAAATCCTACGGGTGAAACCTATGTGAGTTTGAGAGGGACATTCAATGTCTATGAGTACTTGCAAGCAAATGCATTTTTTTATGGATTCGACTTTGCAGGAAGCTATGAATTCTCGAAGAAAATCAGTGGATATTTAAAAGGATCAATCGTGCAGGCAAAGAACACAGAAGATGACAGCTACTTCCCTTTTATTCCATCTAATAGAATGGACTGGGGCGTCTCATACAGCTTTGCAATGGATTCTGATCCCAAAACAAATAAAATCACTTTAAGTAATGTTTTGGTCGCAAAGCAAAACAGAGAGCCGGATTTTGACATTGCTCCTGCTCCTCCAGCTTATGGTTTATTCAACCTAGCATACACCAAGCAAATAAACATCGGTGAAAACAAGATGAATCTTGGCCTTCAGGTACAAAATGTATTCAACACCGAGTATAAAGATTATATGAACCGCTTTCGATACTTCACCTATGATATGGGAAGAAATATCTTATTAAAAATCAACTACGAATTCTAACCAATTATTTTATGAACACTAAAAACAAACTTTACCTCCTTGCACTAGCATTAGGTGCATTTTCAATTTCGAGCTGCGAAAGTGAAGATCCTGTTCCAGAAAATGACGGAGAAGTGATCACAGATGTCACGCTGATGTTCCAAGAAATCGACGCCAGCGGAAATGCAGTGGGCTCGCCTTTTGAATTTACAGCTTCTGACGCAGAAGGAATTGAAGTGGGTGGAGTGCCAACGGTTGAAACCGTCAGGTTGACAAAGGGTAAAACGTATCAAATGTCTATCGAAGTTTATAACTCCATCGAAAATGAAGATATCACTGAAGAGATTCAAGAAGAAGGTGATGAGCATCAATTCTATTTCTTGGGTTCTGCATTCAATAGCTCTCCATTCCTTTCGTATTCCTATGATGATGAAGGTGGTGAGTTGATAGGACTGAAAGGCATCGTAACTGTACAGGAATTTCCAGGATTCAACAACGCTGAAATGCGTGTGATCCTTCGTCATGATTTGGACAAAAACTACCCGGGAGCAGACAATCCAAATTTCACAGACTATGCTCAGGCAGGCGGAGAATCTGATCTGGATATCACTTTCCCTGTTGTAGTAGAGTAATTTTTATTCTAGTAGTAAACATAAAAAGCAGCTTTAGAGCTGCTTTTTATGTTTAGAGTAAATTCAGACTATTAAAAATCAGGAGAGCAAATCGTTATTAAACCCGCATCGAAACCTCCAACCTCATCTACATTCGACCCAACATTGCCAGCGACTAAAATCACTTGATAATCCGGACCTTCACTCGCCAAATGCACTTTAACATGTCCATCAAAAATCTTCATATCCTCAAAGCTTAGCTTTGTACCATCCATCAAACTACCAAGAACGGTTTTACTCTGCAGGTCATCTCCACTTACCGGAGTAAGCATCAGAGCCATTGGCGCTTCTGGGTCAGTATAATCTCCATGATGTAAATGGGCCGGAAAAGTAGTGGCAGCAGAACTTCTTTCTCCTACTAACTGAATGGTAGCCTCCAAATTACCATCTATCAATTCCCGGACGGAAAACGTCCCACTGTAGTTAAAATCACTGGCTTTAAACAATTGAAAATCCAATCTTTGTCCAGTATAAAGATCTTGATCACTCTCAGTACAAGATCCAAAGCAAATCAAAACCAGAAGTACTATAATTACATTTCTCATAGATCTTTTTTTCTAAACTCAACGCAAACAGATTTCCACCTGTTCGGTTATTTCTAAAATTATCAATTCATTTGGAGTTCTTCCCGTTTTTTCAAATCGATTAGCTTCATAAACTTAACTAAATCTCCTTATAAATTTTACTAATGAAAGAAACGCGTCTAGCAGTTGGTTTGGATTATTTTCAAAAGAAAGGTTGGACGCTTTTTCCATTTCAGGAGCAAACTTGGAATGATTACCTCGACGGGAAATCCGGGCTTCTCAATGCTCCTACAGGCTCAGGTAAAACTTTTGCCCTTTGGTTTCCTGTCATTTTGGAATACATAAAAAATAATCCCGATTCCTGGCAGAGCCACAAGAAAAATGGGGTTCAGTTGATCTGGGTAACTCCCCTTCGTGCTTTGGCTCAGGATATCCAAAAAGCAATGCAGGAAGTCTGTGAGACCATCGGTCTTCCGTGGCAAGTAGTAGTAAGAAATGGTGACACAGATGCTAAAACTCGTGCGGCTATTAAAAGACGGCCACCTGAGTGTTTGATTACCACACCTGAAACCCTTCATGTGCTGATTTCCCAGAAAGACCATGCAGATTTATTTCAAAATGTACAGGCTGTAGTTGTAGACGAATGGCATGAGCTGGTTGGGAACAAGCGTGGCGTGCAGGTTCAGTTAGCACTTGAATACATTCAATCCATCTGCCCAGATACTTTTCGTAGATGGGCAGTATCCGCGACAATCGGAAACTTGGAAGCTGCCGCAAAGACACTTTTGGGAGAAAATTTTCCAGTACATATCGTCAAAGCAGATATAAAGAAACAGATAATTCTAAATACGGTGATCCCCGAGGAGGTTGAGAAATACCCTTGGCATGGTCACTTGGGAATCAGAATGCTTGACCAGGTTATTCCAATTATAGAAGAAGGCAAAACCGTTTTACTCTTCACCAATACCCGATCGCAAACTGAAATCTGGTATCAAAAGATCCTCGAGTCCAGACCGGATTGGGCAGGCTGGATTGCTATGCATCATGGTTCATTAGATATGTCTGTTCGTGGATGGGTAGAAAACGCCCTACATGAAGGAAAATTAAAACTGGTAGTTTGTACCTCCAGTTTAGACCTAGGTGTAGATTTCCGGCCTGTGAACCGAGTTATTCAAGTTGGCAGTCCAAAAGGAGTCTCTCGATTCATGCAGCGTGCCGGGCGTGCTTCCCATCAGCCTGGATTACCTTCGGAGATATTTTTTGTGCCAACTAATTCACTGGAGTTAATCGAAGCTGCTGCACTCCGAGATGCGATCGAGAAGGAAGAAATGGAGTCCCAATTCCCACCTATTCTAGCCTATGACGTCTTGATTCAATTTCTGGTGACCTTGGCTGTCGGTGATGGATTTGATGAAAAGTCAATTTATGAAGTTGTGAAAAAGTGTCATTCCTATAAAAATTTATCTGTAGCGGAGATGTCTTGGGTTATGGACTTTATCACAAAAGGAGGTGCTTCATTGGCAAGTTATGAGGACTTTTTGAAGGTAATTCAAACTGAGGATGGACTTTATAAGGTCACGAATAAAAAGATAGCGATGAAGCACCGCTTGTCCATGGGAACAATCGTCTCAGAGGCTATGATTAAAGTAAAGTTCAAAAATGGAGCTTACCTCGGTACTGTGGAAGAGTCCTTTATTTCAAAAATGAAAATTGGCGACCGATTTTTCTTTACTGGAAGAAGCCTTGAATTGCTAAGAGTAAATGGATTGATAGCCACGGTAAAAGTTTCAGAAAAAAAGACGACTAATGTAGTAAGTTGGATGGGCGCAAGAATGTCACTTTCATCTAAATTGGCTGACAAGATTCGGGAGATCTTCGAACTCTACAATCAGGGAATTTCAATCTCAGAAGAAATTGTCCAGGCATCCCCAATTTTGGAACTGCAAAACCGTCTTTCTATCGTCCCAAACAGGGATACCTTTTTGATAGAATCACACCAGACTAATCAAGGATTTCACATCTTCTTTTATCCATTCGAGGGTAGGGCAATTCATGAATTAATGAGCGCATTAATCGCCTACAGAATCAGCGTCAGCTATCCGGTTACTTTTAGCATGGCCATGAATGATTATGGGTTTGAACTGCTTTGCGACAGCTATGTGAATATCGAAGAAATACTTGAGGAGGATCTTTTTTCTCTCAAAAACCTTCGGGAAGATATCCTTCGCTGTGTAAATGAGACGGAAATGACACGAAGAAAATTCAGGGAAATCGCAAGTATTGCAGGGTTAGTCTTTCAGGGTTATCCGGGAAAGCCAACTACCTTCAAGCATATCCAAGCTAATTCAAGTTTACTTTTTCAGGTTTTTGAGCAATATGATCCTGAGAATTTATTGCTAAAACAAGCACACGGCGAGGCTATAGATCAACAGATGGAAGAAGATAAAATGATTCATGCATTGCAAAAAATCAATCGTCAGCGATTGGTAGTGAAACATCCTGTACAATTCACTCCTTTTTCCTTTCCAATAATGGTGGATAGATTGAGCAGAACATCGATCAGTTCGGAATCAATTGAAGACCGAATAGCGAAGATCCAGGCGCAGTTTCAGGTGACAGATTAATTAGCTCTCCAGAAGAATGGAGTAAATAAAATCAAGAGCGTAAATAGCTCCAATCGTCCAAGAAGCATAATTACAGATAGGAAGATTTTTGCCGAAGGCGAGAAAAAAGCAAAATTATCAACCGGACCTACTTTGCCGATTCCTGGACCGACATTGGCGAGTGAAGTGGCGACAGAGCCTAGCGAAGTGGCCAAATCATAGCCCATCAGAGAAAGAGCCAAGGCCCCAAGTACAAAAGTAAGCAGGTAGATCAACAAGAAATTCATGATATGCGTGATGATTCTACCTGTAACTCTATCCCCGTTGATCATCAAAGGGACAATCGCTCTTGGATGAACCAAACGCTTAAATTCAAGCCATGAATTCTTAATGAATGTCAGATGTCTTACAAACTTGATCCCACCGGCAGTTGAGCCTGCACAACCACCTAAAAACAACAACATAAAGCAGATGAATGTCAGACCTTGACTGTACTGGGTATAATCATCTGTTACGTATCCGGTAGTTGTAACAATCGAAACAACTTGAAATAAAGATTTGCGGAAGGCCAATTCATGGCTTACACCACCATTTGCGAAAATCGGATAATACAGGATAATTGCCAGGGCAAGAAGGGTAAACCCATAGGTTTTGAACTCATCACTTTGCAACACTCTTTTGAATTTCCCGATCAGACCAAAATAAATCACTGTAAAGTTTGTGCCCGCCAAAAACATGAAGAAGATGGCTACATACTGAATGAATGCTGAATCGTAATAAGCCATACTCGCATTCTTGGTAGAGAATCCTCCGGTAGCTAGCGTGGTAAGGGCATGATTGATCGCATCGAAAAAGGTCATTCCTCCCACCCAATAAAGTAAAGTTGCCAAGACAGTAAGCCCTACATAGACGTACCACAGACGCTTCGCTGTTTCAGAAATTCTCGGGTGAACTTTATCAGAAGTAGGTCCAGGAGATTCTGCTACAAAGAGCTCAATCCCGCCTATCCCCAACAGCGGGAAAATAGCAACTGTCAAAACGATGATTCCCAATCCACCGATCCACTGTGTCATACTTCTCCAAAAAAGCAACCCCTTAGGCATAGCTTCAATATCTGTCAAAATAGAAGCTCCTGTGGTAGTGAGGCCAGACATGGTCTCGAAAAGCGCATCCGAAAATCCATTTATCTGGTTACTCAGCACATATGGAAGCATTCCAAATCCTGCCATAAAAACCCAGCTCAGGGCAACTATGAGGTACCCTTCCCGCTTCCGAATATTCTGATCTTGCTTAGAAAATGAGAAAAACAGTGTGGCTCCGATAACCATAGTAATCAGGGCTGAACTCAATATAGGCCAAGGGTCTTCATCGAAATGAATTGAAAAAATAATTCCAGGAAGCATTAAAAGGGAAATTAACACCAAGAGTGCTCCCATGATCTTCCCGATTTCTTTAAAATGGATCATCCCTTAATGAAACAGTTTTTCTAGTGCATTCTTGGCTTCTGGCAATGCCAATACAATAGCTTTATCGTTCAAATCCAGCTGAAAATCCCCATCTGGAATAAAGACTTCTTCCCCACGGATAACTCCAGCTACAATAGCCGAATCTGGAAAGTGCAACTCTCTAAGTGGATTTTTAATTAATCTGTTATTCTTACAAACGGAGTATTGGATAAACTCAGCGTCTACACCATAAATACCAGAAACAGCCTCTACTGTACCCTTTTTCAAGAATCTTGAAATCTCATTTGCTGCAACCAGCTTCTTGTTGATAAGAGAATCCACACCAATACTATGAGAAATATGGATATACTCCCGCGTATCCACGTGAGCAATTGTTTTGTAGACACCGTGATTTTTGGCAGTCAAACTCGCAATAATATTCGTCTCAGATGATTCGGTCAACGCTAGAAATGCATCCATTTGCTCCAAGCCCTCTTCAATAAGTAATTCTACATTTTTATAATCGCCGTTGATCACTAGCGAATTTTTAAGATTCTCAGCTAGCCATTTACAGCGTTCCTTGTCCTTATTGATTAGAGTTACTCTGAAATGATCTTCTAGCCTGAGCGCAGTAGTCAAGGCCATGTCATCACCACCTATAATCATCACATTTTTGATGGTATGCTTTTCTTGACCTAGCACTTCCATGATAGTCTGTGTATTTTTCTTATTCGAAATAAAAAATACGTGGTCATTGTTACGAATGATCGTGCTCCCTCTAGGTATTAGTGTTTTTTGATCCCTCAGAATCGCTATTATTCGAATGTCATCAAAAATTGGATTGGATTTGGTATCCATAATCCGCTGGTTGACCAAAGGATTGCTTTGATCTAAGGTGATTCCAACAATATTGAGTTTTCCGCCTTCAAAATCGAAAACTTCCGTGAAGCTGGAGTTTTCGATCATGTTAAATATGTGCTTGCTGCAAAGCATTGTAGGCGAAATCAGATTGTCAATGCCTAAATTTTTGAAATAGGCTAAATTATCAGACTCCATATACGAGTGATTTCTCACTCTAGCCATCACACGTTTTGCTCCAAGTTGCTTTGCTAATACAGCAGTAACAATATTGGTTTTCTCGGAGGTTGTAACGGCCAAAACCATGCTGGCTCTGTTCACATTGGCACGTTTGAGAATTTCAAAAGAGGTAGCATCTCCCTGAACTGTTAATACGTCGAGTTTGGAGGACACATAGTCCAGGACTTCTCTGTCTGTATCGATCAGCGTGATGTCCTTATTATCAAAACTTAATTGCTCAGCGAGGTGGTAACCCATATCTCCAGCACCGGCAATCACTATATTCATCCCCATAGAGGTAATTCAGGTGATTTTTGAATTGGCAAAAATAATAGCTTTCTAAATGGTAATCAGATAATAAGCAATTTCTTTTGGCCTTATGAGTCAAAGTAACAAACCTAAAATCTAAAAATTCACTTTTTGAGAGGTTTTTTCAACCTTCCTCTATTCTAAAACATCAGTCCTCGAGCAGTTTACTACTTTCAGCTTCTGGCAATTCCTGGATATCTTTCAACTTCCGCTGAATCACTCTTGTTCTTGCTCCCACCAGTTTGTCTAGTTCAGAATTTGCCTCTGAAAGCTTCTTCTGGGTCTTTTCGATCAGCTCACCGAATTTCCCAAACTCGGTTTTGATCGCTCCCAAAACTTGCCAAACCTCAGAACTTCTCTTCTGTATCGCCAAGGTTCTAAATCCCATTTGGAGACTATTTAAGATGGCAGAAAGTGTAGTTGGGCCCGTTACCAGCACTTTATAATCTTGCTGGATTTGCTGAGTGAGTCCAGGTTCCCGGAGGATTTCAGCATAAAGACTTTCTACGGGAAGAAAAAGTATGGCAAAATCAGTAGTGTAAGGCGGGTTTATGTATTTATTCTGAATATCAAGTGCTGCTTTTTTAACTGCTTTGAAAAGCTCATTTCGGTTCATTTCTATTTCCGGCTTAGAGGCTATTTCATAGGCGTCAACCAGTCTTAAATAAGATTCTTGTGGGAATTTAGAATCTATTGGTAGGAGAACAGGATCATTTTGTCCTGGCATTTTCACAGCAAATTCCACCCGCTCCCGATTCCCCTTGCCTACTTCAGCATTCAAAACATATTGCTCAGCAGAAAGTAAATTCTCCAAAATAGCCTGCAACTGATATTCCCCTAGAACGCCTCGACTCTTTACGTTCGTCAAAACACGCTTCAAATCCCCAACACCAGATGCCAGGCTTTGCATTTCGCCCAAGCCTTTTTGAACGGCTTGCAACTGATTGCTGACCATTTCGAAAGACTGTCCTAATCGCGTTTCAAGAGTCTTCTGTAGCTTTTCATCCACAGTCTCCCGGATCTTTTCCAGTCTCAATTCGGTAGTCTTCATTAGGTCTTCTTGCCTACGATTGAGCTCGGTAAATTTCTCTCTTTGAAGAGTATTGAATTCTTGGACATTTTGCCTAAAAACCTCTCCAAAGGATTTCAAAGCCTCATTTTGATCCTTGGAATTAGCACGAATACTGTTGAAAACCAGCTGAAACTGGTTCGTTAGATTCTCACTTGCCTCTCTTCTAGATTGAGCTAAAGCTATTTCTAATTCCTTGCTCATTCTAGCCAATTCAGCTTGCAAAAAAGTTTTTTCCTGCTCATTGTTCTTTCGCAGGAAAAATAGAACTATGAAGATCACTTGAAGAATGATCACTAAAACAATCAAATATTCAATCGGCATATGTCATTAGTTTGGGTTCCTGAAAGTAGTCCATTCGTACCTCCACCCCTAAAAACGAGAGATATTTAGCGACAGACTCCGTCGGTATTTCTTCCATAGGCACATGACCTGCATTATCAAAAACTACCAATTTAGAACCTGGAATAGCTTTTTCTAAAGCATATCCCTGAGACACAGGAATCCAGGAATCTTCCTTTCCCCACATAATCAAAGTTGGCATATTCAGCCTTTCAAAATCTATACGCGTCTCGCGAGGTGCTTCTAATCTATCCAACGTAGCTTTCCGATTGCCTGCACGAAGCATTAATTCATAATATCGGGTGATTGCCTGATCAGTGACCTTATCGGGATCTGCATAGACCTGCTTCATATTCATCCCGAAAAGAAACTTAGGTGTGCATTTCAAAAGTATAGATGAAAAAACCGGATTCTTAGCCACTTTAATAATCCAGGGATCAGTTTTCTCAGGCGCTTGCTCATCCATCCTCAACTCAGGAATAGAAGGTGCTCCGGAGGCATCGATGAGGTTTAATGATAGAACTTTATCCGACCGAGTTGATGCAATTTGCATCGCTACAGCTCCTCCCATAGAATTTCCTGCCAAATGAAACTTATCAAGGTTCAGCTTTTCGGATAATTCCAAAATCAAAAGTGAATAATCCGTTAAACTATATCGCTTCAACTCATCTGGACCTGTAAGTCCATGACCAGGAAAATCAACTGAAATCGTAAGAAAGTAAGGACTCAATTCCTGCTGCCAGCTATCCCAGGTATGAAGTGAAGAAAAACTTCCATGAAGCAGAATTATCGGTTCTCCCTCTCCCATGATCCGCACATGTACATTCATTCCATTGATGGATATAAAATGTGATTCGGGCGTAGCATATTTCTGGTCAACTTCCTCGGTCGGAATATCATTCCTAAAAAGTAAAATCAAAAAGAATACAAACGATAAAACTATAACCGTCAATACTTTTAAAATTCGTTTGATCCAAACCATAAAATCGGCTTTTTTGAGTTTGTGATTAATTGCTCCAGAATTAAAAAAGTACAAAAATCCTACCCTATTCTTTAGCTTGATATTTAAAGATAAACTTTGAGATTTAAATCATTCATTAATAACCTTGGGCCAGGCCCAATTATCGCAGCGGCTTTCATCGGTCCTGGCACTGTGACCGTGTGTACCTTAGCCGGAGTGAATTTCGGCTTCAGCTTACTTTGGGCCTTGGGTTTATCAATTATTTCTACCGTGATTTTACAAGAAATCTCCGGCAGAATAGGTCTAGTTACAGGTCAGGATCTTAGCCAATTGATTCTAAATCAGTCCGGAAAGCCGCTTTTCAGGATTTTTTCAATGATTCTGGTGCTAACTGCAATTGGCCTCGGAAATGCAGCTTATGAATCGGGGAATATATCGGGAACAAACTTAGGACTTCAGGTTTTCTGGGAAGCTCCAACGTTAAATTTTGCAAGTTTTGAGATTCAGACTGGAAATTTAATCTTAGGTATTTTTGCTTTCATTTTACTTTGGCTGGGTAATTACAAAGCCTTGGAGCGGGTGCTTGTGGGCTTAGTTATTTTCATGTCTATTGCTTTTTCTGTAACAGCCATACTGACAAAGCCCGATTGGTCGGCTGTTTTTGGAGGCTTTGTTCCAAAATGGAATGATGACAATCTACCTACTTTGGTTGCTTTGATCGGGACTACAGTCGTTCCTTACAATCTATTTCTATACGCCAGCTTGGCTAAAAATCGCTGGTCAGGAGCTGATGACATCTCTTGGATGCGAAGAGATATTGCTATCTCCATCATTCTTGGCGGACTCGTTTCCATGGCTATTTTGATGGTAGGAGCAGCGAATACCAGCAATCAAATCTCTAGCGCGATTGACGTGTCCAAAGGTCTGGAGGGAGTATTTGGGAGCTATGCAAAGTACTTAATGGGCTTTGGATTGATGGCTGCAGGACTTACATCCAGCATCACAGCACCGCTTGCAGCAGGACTTGTAATATGCGGAATAATGGGATGGAGTCAGGAAATCCGCTCAAGATCCATGCGCATATCTATGGGGGTAATCGTGGGTCTTGGACTTCTCTTTGCCTCACTTGGAATCAAACCTGTGCAATTAATCACCCTCGCCCAACTGGCAAATGGAGTTCTACTTCCTCTCATCAGTGGCTGGATTATTTGGATTGCTTCACAAAAGTCGGTCTTGGGAGATTTCCGAAATAAGCCATTTCAAACAATCCTAGCAGTGTTAATCTGGCTTGTCACTTTAGCACTTGGATTGAAAAGCATTTTGGCGGTTTTGGGGGTTAGTCTTTAGACACATTCCTTCATTTTTTTTACCACATTTTTTTTTAAATCCTTCATTTCATCTTACGTATTTTCTAACTGAAAAGCGGGCAACCCTGTCAAACTTTAAGTGCTAGGTGCATTTTTTGCCAATTTTTATTCTGGAAATGGCTCAAATCAATAATAACACTGGTCTTATTTTTTCAATAGAAAACCTTAAGGAGTCACCTTTGGGATATTATTTAACATCAATTTTTATACTCTAAATTTTTATCAAAATGGGAAATCTTAATGATGCTCAATTAAAAAAAATACAGGCAAGTAGAAGCCTCAAGACAAAATTTCAGGCAATGCAGCTCCTGCAGGTAGATAGAAAAAACATCACGCAAGTCTTGAAAGGTAGCGAGGGCAAAAGCAAAGCAGACCTAGACCTTACATCTAAAGCAATTCTACTAAGAAGCCAACAAGGGGATTTCGAAGAAGCTTTTGAATTGGCTTCCTGGTCATCAAAAGCAAATCCTGAGTCCCGAAAAGTGGTAGTGAAGAGTTTTTTGAAAAATAGACAGGCTCCCCTTTTAGTTCATCAGATTGCGAGGCTGAAAAGATCTGAAGCTGGGGATATGATGAAGGATTACTTCGGAGAAGGTGGAGATATAAAGGACGTAGCAGAATGGATGAGTGCAGCGGGCAAAATCTTGAAAACTGGTGTGGTACCAGACGAAACAGATGGGCTTTGGGGCTGGATCAAAGATACAGCTAGCAATGTAGTAGATGCCGTGGTGGGAGCCATTAATACTGTGGCAGATGCTATTGCTGCTGCCGGCAAAAATTTGGCAGATGCGGTAGCTAAGGTAGTAACCTGGACACAAGCTAAAATAGATGACTTTGTAGAGGCAGTTCTCGCTGCCGGAAAATCCATTTCTCAATTATTATCTGAAGCTGTGAAGAAGGGTCTATCGGCTGTGAAGAAATTTGTTCAAGCAATCATCGAAGCTGGTAAAAAAGCGCTGGATATTCTTAACTGGGCAATCGGCCAAGCAACAAACATTTTAAAAGAAGTACTCAAAAAGCTAGAAGAACTTCTTGGTTCATTCACTTCTTTATTGATTGAAGTAGCAAAAATGGCAGCATCCAGGCTAAATGCGATAGTAAGAGCCCTAGTAAGTGCTGGAAAAAGAGTGATAGACTTCATTTCCAGATTGAATCGATTTGCGCTTGATTTTGGGAAAAGGCTGGTTCAAGAACTGAAAAAAATTGGAAGAACTGTCCGGGAAATAATGCTGGCAGTGATCAATCAAACTCGTTTAATAGCGAGAGTGGTGATAGAAGCATTGAAGGATTTGGGAACTACAGTATTTAGCATGCTGAAAGAGGTGATTTCTCGAACAGCCCAGCAATTGGCAGTAATTATTGGAGCAATGAAAGATATGGCAATTTCCCTAAGCGCTATCATCAATGACATTGCACGATTTGTAGCAGCTGAAGCTAGAAAACTCATGCAGGCATTACGAATCATTTGGACTAGAATGAAAGAGATCCTTGAAGTTATTGCCCAAAAATCAGTTTCTGTTATTCGTACGTTGATTACAGCGATCGTTGGCACTGTTAATCATTGGCGCGAAGTGTTTAAGGAAATCATCACCAATGTCAGAGACGCTTTCAGAGAAGGACTAATTAAAGGCTTAATCGAAATTGGCAAATCTGCTGTGACTTTGATGATCGAAGCAACAAAGCTAGGAGCAAGTATTGCTGCAGTTACTTTTGCTATTTTGATGGATATTTTTGGGTCACACCGGGGCCTCAATGCAAGTGAAAGAGCTGAGGCTGAAAAAGTGTTTGGGGTTTCAATTGACTTGGATCGAGTGAAATTAACTGATGCAAGTTTAGCCGCAGACTTGATTATGTGGATGAACAAAAACCGTCCATTTACAACGATGTACGTCATCAATCATAAGTCTGGTGCGACCCTAAGCATGGACGTCTTGATCCATGAATTGACTCACGTTTGGCAGGCAGTTACTTCTGGTGGTGTATATATGATTGAGGCATTGCATTCTCAGTTCTTTGGCAAAGCCTATAACCTATCAGAAGATGATCTGAGAAATGCCGGAGGTAAATTACTGAATTTGGAAAGAGAGCAACAAGCTGTAGTAGTTCAGGAATTTTGGAAAGCAGAATTTGACGGGCAAAGGACCATGATTCCAGTTGACCTTCTTCGGCCTTATGCTAAGCAAGTCCACAAATCTCGATTTGTAATCAACCGATTTGCTTTAAAGGATTTACAGCTTAGTAGCAAACTTATTTTCGCAACTAAATAATTTTTTAAATGAATAAAGCGATTGTAATACCAGAATCATGGTCTATACCAGCTGGATTTTTTGTAGCGAGGTTGAATAAATTTCAACCTCGCTTTTTCACCATTTCCATTCCAGATGCTGTTTATTTGGACTCCGAGTCATTTTTAACTAAGCTATATGCCGCAGTTGATCAGCATGCTGCAAATTCAGCATTGGTCGTATTGCCACATTCTTGGGCTAAGGTTAATAAAATGCAAGATTGGCCTCCTATTGTATGCAATGAGAAATTTCGACCAGTGGTAAACTCAATCTTTTTTGCCGATGAATGGAAGGAATTGGAGAATGCGCTATTGGATTTTCTCTGTGATAAAATTGATTTGGCTCCTAAAACACATTTGACTTGTCAATATCAACAACCGTACACTAAAATGCTAAAACTGTGGTCGGAAGCCGGAGCCGAAGATTTTCACCCAGGCGATTTTTACAAAACCGAGATTCTTTCTGCAATCTCGACTATGACTGGAAATTGGGTGTATTGGGGCCATGGGGAGGCAAATCTTCTGAGAGGCTATGGCCATCTCGAAAAGGACGAATTACTAGCTCATATTCCAGCTAAACCACTGAATGCCACACTTTGGTTTACCTGTTCCACTCTTGAAAAGCATTCAACTGAAAATATTGCTCTCAGCTGGTATCGTAGCGGCGCAACCAAATGTCTTTTAGCAAGTCCGAATAAAATAAATACAGAAGCAAACCAGATGCTTTCGGCAGCTTGGTTAGCCGCTTCAAAATCTCCACCAATAGCAAGTATTGCTGCTGTTATCTTAAAACTGATTCAGGAAGAATCAAAAGAAATAACCGAAGTACTTAGAAACTACTATCTCCTCGGAAATCCTTGGGTACACGCGGGCATAGGAGATCAAAATTAAGCCAGCTTGGGTCTCCACTCACTATCCAGCACGCTATAATAAATAGTATCTCTTCGTCTACCGTGAGTGAGTAAAGTATGGCTTCTTAGTACTCCTTCCTCGACCGCCCCAAATTTCATCAATGCCTTTCGAGCAGGTAAATTCAGTACATCGGTTTTGATTTCAACACGCTTGAGTTTTAAAGTCTCAAAGCAATATTCAAGCATCAAAAGCTTCATGGCCTGATTGATGCCTGTACCATGAAATTCCCTGCCGAGCCAAGTCCAACCAATTTCTATCCTTTGGTCTCTTTCAGAATAGTTTCCAAAAGCAGTGCTCCCTACTGCTTGGTTTAATTGTTTATCCCAAACCAAAAATTGCAGGCGAGCTCCAGCTAAAGCAGGCTTTGCCCATTCCTCAAATTCTGAAGGAATACTCAGGTCATATGTGAAGTAAGTCCAAAGATTTGGATCATTTGCCAGTGGCATCAAAATTGGAAAATCCTGCTCTGTAAGAGGTCTGAGCAGGATTTTATCATTTTCTAAAACTATATTGGAATTCAACATTAGCCTAAAACTTCTTTTATTGCTTCGTTATAAAGTACTACTTCTTCTATAGTACCGGTAGAAATTCTGCACCAGTCATTCAACGGTTCGAAAGGCCTACCGACAATAAACCCTTTATCAAACATCGTCTTATTCAATTCTTTGATATCCCTTCCTGAGTGAAAAAAAATGAAGTTCGCATGCGAATCCAAATAGGGCAACTTCAAATCATTCAGTGTTTTTGTAAGCAAAGATTTAGCTTCCGCAGTTTTTTGAAGAGAAAATTGGTAAAAGTCTTTGTCAAGGAGCGCAGCCTTACTTGCTTCAATAGCCATTATATTAGTATTGGCAACTACTCGATCCGAAAGTAATTTGGCCAACTCAGGCTTTGCAATCAAATAACCCATCCTAATCCCTGCCAGACCGTAAACTTTTGAAAAAGTACGGGAAACTACCACATCGTAACCTTGTTTCACCAACTCAACCATCGATGGGTAATCCGGTTCGGTGATGTAATCATAGTAGGCTTCATCAGAGAAAACTACAGCTTGCTTGCTCACTGTTTTGCAAAAATCCACCACTTGATCTGCAGGAAGTAATTTACCAGTTGGGTTATTGGGATTACAAAGAAAAACCATTTTGGTTTTATAGGAAACCCGTTTCTCTATTTCCTCCAAATCAAAATCCAAGTCCTTGTTCAATGGCACCCAATTGATATCTGTGCCCCAAAGCTCAGCATAGCTCATCATTGATAAAAAGGTAGGTGAACATGAGATGATCTCTCCCCCACCTCCAAAAGTGATCCCGGCTATTTTCAATCCTTCGGTAGAACCTGCTACCAACACAATGTGGTCTTCAGGAACTCCTTCTTTTTCGGCGATCATTTTGACTAAGTCACCATTGAATCCCCAAGGGTAGCGACAGCCATTATCAAATCCTTTTATCATAGCATTTCGCATGGATTCTGATGGGCCGTACGGATTCTCATTAGAACCCAGGCGAATTGGTGAATCAATGGGTCTAGGATTATACTTTCTGATTTCCTCGGCAGAAAGAGAACTGAATATCCCAGTCGTTCCTAAGGCAGCTAATCCACTACCAAAAGAAGCTTTTTTTAGCCATGATCTTCTTGAAATTCCTGACATGATTTTACCATTTAATTGTTAAAATAATAATGTACAACCACACATATTATAATATTTTCATCATTAAAGTATTTTTATTAATAATAGCATATTTGGAAAAAGTGGGTCCCCGTAAAATTATCTATTATTATTTGTTTGTGGCTCAAAATAATTATTTAAATTATACAAAAGCGAAATTAACCCTAAACCCTAATATTCATGAAAAAGCTATTACTTTTCTTAGTCTTTGGGATGCTTTGGGTAAGTAGTCTCAAGGCTCAACAATCACAGTATATGGTATTCGAATTTGTCAAGGTTGAAAATGATCAACTGTTTGACTACATCGAGTTTAAAGATTTAATGGAAAAAGTTTATCGCCAGGCTCTGAGCGACAAAAGAATTAAAGGTTGGGATTTTTGGTCACTTCAATCTGGTGGCGATCACTCAGATTTTCAATACATCATGGTCACCTATTACGATGACCCTGTCAAAATGATGAATGGGCTAGATGAAAAATCTATGATGGAATATACTAGAATAGCATATCCTCATCTGAGTAGCATTCAAGTAAGCAATTTGTTTCAGGAGTCTCTTAGTATGCGGGATATGCCTATGCGGCTGTATATGAGGGAAATCGCTGAAACAAATGATAATTTCCAAATGAAACCTGGAGTATTGGCTTCCTTCGATTTGATGAAAGCAAAAGAAGGAAACTTCGAAGCGTATGAGGAAGCTGAATCAGAGGTTTTTAAACCTATACATCAGAAATTTGTAGAGCAAGGCTTAATGGGTCACTGGAGTTTGCTAAGAACGGCACTACCACTTGGATCTGAAGCCAAATCAACTCACTTGACAATGAATATATACAAAGATTATATGCAGTTCTTTAACGCTCAATCCTATGAGGATATGACTCAAACTGAGGAGCAAAGAATAGCTGTAAATGAAGGCTTAAACTCAAGAGACCAAAAATGGGTTTATCTAGCAACATTAGAAAACGTAGTTCGATAGTCCGGTTGTAACTTACGTGAGGAGGTTTTGAAAAAAGCCTCCTTTTTTTTATTTATTTTAAATCAGTGGTGAATCTGGTTTATGTACTTTTTATGTAATTGTATGGCCTATTTTATATAGAAGTCTTTTGGTTGGCGTACAACCTAAAAAAGAATAACCCTGAAACTGGACCGATAAATAGCAAAGCCAATACTACATCAATCCTCAACCAAGTAAGTAAAAATTGAGCAAGTTGAATACTTATGATAGAAAGGGCAAAACCCATGGAATTGACAAGAGTAAGTGCAGTTCCTCGATACTCTGCCGGAACACTTTGAGCTACCAAAGTGGAAAACTGTGGTGAATCTGCCGTAACAAACATTCCCCAGAATAACAGTAGACTCATCCATATCCAACTTGAAGAACCACCGGTAAATAGGACTAAAACACAGCATATACCGGAGCCAAAAAGTGCCACCTGAGCGACTTTTGAGCTGCCAATTCGCTTGGCTACTACCCCTCCAAAAGCACAAGAAAATGCTCCTATTGCAATCACAAAAAATGAAAGTAAACTATCACTTGCCTGCATTGCTTCATTTCCATTAAAAAAAATAACCAGAACAGGTACAAAAGCCCAGAAAGTATAGAGCTCCCACATATGTCCAAAATACCCTGAAGCTGCACTTTTCAATGCTTTGATTTTAGAGAGCTTTGGCAAAAGCCGAATATCAAATTGTGAGTTGATTTTATGAAAAGGTCCATCAGGAACAAAAAAACCAACTACAGCCCCTCCTATCATTGCTAGGACAGAGGTAGACAAGAGTACTTGTTGCCATGAAAAATTCAGATCTAATCCTTTCAAAAGGTGAGGAAAAGCAGTTCCTAAAACCAAAGCACCAACCAAAAAACCCAAAGCTGCACCTAGACCTTTTTGAAAGTAATCCGCAGCGATTTTCATTCCCACAGGATAAATACCCGCCAAGAAAAACCCAACCATAAAACGACAGATCAGCACCACTGTCAATTGAATGGGTAAAAGGACAATTAGGAGATTAAAGCTAGCTGCCAGAATAGAGCTGACCAAAAACACGTTGCTCGGAGAAAAACGATCTGGAATAGAAAAAACAGCAAACAATAAGGTGCCCAAAATAAATCCTAACTGCACCACTGAAGTGATTGTAGCTAAAATCTCAGGAACTTCAAGAAGTTGGCTGATTTCTGGCGCCACAGCATTTCCTGCAAACCAAAGAGAAGTGCCTAGAAATTGAGCTACAACGATCAAGATTAAGGCACTTCCAGCTGTTAATTGGGATTTCAAGCTCCTAAGATTCGGCTGATCATAGTCACTTCTTCAGTGCTGAAAACAGAATTCTTCACAGCATTTACATTATCGTCTAATTGCTCTGGCTTCGATACTCCCACCAAAACTGATGTGATTCGCTCATCTTTTAATAACCAAGCAATAGCCATTTGAGCAAGTGTTTGGCCTCTGCCAATCGCAATATCATTTAATCTTGAAATCATGCTAATCTTCTCTTCTGAAATCTGTGCGGCTTTCAGGTACCTACCATCTTTTGCAGCTCGGGAATCCTCAGGAATACCTTTTAAGTATTTGTCGGTAAGTAGTCCTTGCTCCAATGGAGAAAAAGCTATACTCCCTACTCCTTTTTCACCCAAAACATCCATCAGGCCATTTTCCACCCAGCGATCGATCATGGAATAGCGTGGTTGATGAATCAAAAGAGGTGTGCCCAAGCGTTCTAAGATAGCGTAAGCTTTGGCAGTATCTTCTGCGCTGTACTGGGAAATACCAACGTAAAGTGCCTTGCCTTGTCTTACTAAAAGATCAAGGGCACCCATTGTCTCCTCAAGTGGAGTATCTGGATCAGGTCTGTGATGATAGAAAATATCTACATAATCCACTCCCATTCTTTTCAAGCTTTGATCACAGCTGGCTACTAGATACTTTTTGGAACCAAAGTTTCCATAAGGACCTGGCCACATATCCCAGCCTGCTTTTGAAGATAAAATCAGTTCATCTCTCAAGGAAGCGAAGTCCTTTTTCAAGATTCTTCCAAAATTCTCTTCCGCGGATCCAAAAGGAGGCCCATAATTGTTGGCTAGGTCAAAGTGACAAATACCAAGATCGAAAGCCCGACGAAGAATAGATCTACCTAGTGTAAAATCTGCGTTGTGACCGAAGTTGTGCCAAAGTCCAAGACTGATTTCTGGTAGAACTAAGCCACTTTTACCGCATCTACGGTATTTCATCTGATGGTAGCGATCAGCCGCAGGTTGATAAGGTAAAAGTGGGGAATGATCGTTAATGTCCATTTATTGAAGGTTTATATGTTAGTTTAGGAAAACCAAAATAGAGCGATTAAAACTGATATCAAACCTAAGCCCATAAGAAGTAACCAACTTTTCCATAAGTAGCTGATCCAATTGTTGAATTTGATTCCCGCAGCTGCAATTACCGCCATCATCCCACCATTTGTAGGGGTAATAAGATCCATTAATCCCGCAGCATACTGATAGGTGAGTACAGCTACTTGACGGGAAATCCCTAATAGATCCATTAAAGGGACTGCAAGAGGCGTAGTCAGGACCGCCTGTCCTGAAGTGCTTGGCACAGGAATATGAATTATAGCTTGACTTAGATATAGTCCAATAGCTGCAAATTGAATAGGTAAACTTTCTAAAGGGACAAATAATCCATGAATGATCGGGTCAATGATAGCTGTTTTCTGAAGAATCAAATAAACACTTCGAGCTAATCCCACAATAACTCCAGCAAAAATCAACTCACCAAAACCCTCTGTATATGCTCTAGCAGTGCCATTAAGCCCTAATTTTCCAACCAAACCACAACTCATCCCAACAACAAAAAACAATGCACTCATTTCATTATAACCCCAATCTTGATAAACAATGCCCCAAGCCATTATTCCAATCCCACTAAAGGTTAGTATCAAAATCACTGTATGTCTCAGTGAAATCTTAACAGGTTTCATTTCATAGGATTCGGAGGTTGATTTATTCAGTTTACCGTACTTAATATGGTAAGCACACCAAATCAAGATAGCTACAACCCAAAATAAAATCCTGAAGGCAAACCCTTCCTGAAAATCAAGTTCAGCAATAGTTTGTGACAACAAAGAGCCGAAGGGATTGACAGGAGAAAAACTTGCACCAACAAGTGCAGAGCCTAATGCCAGTGCAATAATCGATCTTATATCATAGTTTATTTTCTTTGCTAAAAGCACGAAAATAGGCGCCATAGCAATCAGTTCCTCCTGCATCGCAATCGTGGCGCCACAAAAAGCAAAAACAAACCCGATGAAATAGAGAAGCAAATATTTCTTATTCCTAAACCTATAAATCAAAGCTTCGATCCCTTCCTGAAGTGCTCCGGTTTTCTCAACCACATAAAAAGCTCCTCCAATAAGTAAAATCAAAACAACGATGTCAGCTCCTAAAATAATCCCTTCAGGGACCGCTAAAGCTATGTCATAGATAGACGCATTGTGATCTTCAATTGAGTCGAAACTGCCGGGAACTATCACCTCTCTGCCAGTTTCTAAATCCAGTATCCGTTCATAGCTGCCTGATTGAATAAAATAGCTAGACAATCCAGCCAAAACAACAAATCCTAAAAGAATAATAATCGGATGTGGAAAAGATAACCTCATTTAAAAACAGAATTCAAGGTGAAATATATGAAAGGACTTGATTTGCAATTTTAGTTCTAAAACCCTCTTCATCTTTTGAATTAGAAAAGAGGAATATACCAGTGTTCTCTTCGCCGGAATAAAAAAATAAGCTTGAATAACCAGCTTGGCCTCCAAAATGACCAACCCAGTCTGAGCCATTAACTTGGATTTTCTGAAAACCCAAAGGAACTTCGGAATCAGTAGTGAGCCAGCTAAGATGTTTAGAAAACTTCCCTCTTTGGTCATTCAATAAATGGATCAAAGCAATACTCATGTCTTTTGTAGTCGTAACTAATCCAGAAGAAGGTGATGGCAGAATTTTGAACTTAATTCTTTTTGGCTCTATTCTTTTCCAAATAAAGGTTTTCTGATATCCTGTTAGACCATTTTCCTCCAAAGGCCAGTCACTCACATATTCAGAGTTTATCATTTCTGTAGGTTTAAAAACATGAGTTTTGACAATGGAATCCAACTCAAAATCATCAAGAGCTGAAAGCAGAAAACCTAATAAGTCATAGTTTGAATCAGCATACTCATAGGTAATCGAATCTGAGTGATAGCTAGTCACATCCCCGACAAATCCCATCCCCCACTCACTTAGGTTTTGAGATTTTGAAAAAGAAAGGATTTGCTCAGAAAAACTTTTGTCTCGGATTCCTGATTGATGTAATAAAAGATTATCAATTTGAATATTGGTAAGGCTGGAGGAATTAGGGATTTCATCCAGTTTAAGAGAATATAAAGAGTCCGTGGCGCGAATTTCTTTATCCTGAAAAGAACTTGCCACTCCTAAAGCAATGAATAGTTTGGAAATGGAAGCAACTAAAATTTTGCTATCCACTGTTAGTGAATCCTTTGTTTCCAGGTTTTCAAAACCAAAGGCATTCAAATAAATCACCTTTCCATCTTTGACTACTGCAGCAGATATTCCTGGCAATAAGTAAGTTAACATTGATTCTCGCAAAATAGAATCTACTCCGTCTTGCATGCTATTCACTTTGGCGTTGGGGGCTATACGAACTTTAGGAAAGCTATTCCACCATTCCCAAGCTATAAAAAGAGCAGTCCAGAAAACCAAAACAGCTGCTAACACTTTGATTTTCTTGGCCATAGATAAAAGAACTTTTAATCAATTTAAAATTGTATTCCCTCTTTATCAGTGCTTTCAGGATTAATTTATGATCCAAGAAAAGCGTGCATATCCTATTTATTTTCCAAGTGTGAAAAATCACAATCAAGTTCCTCACGGTTCCAATTCCCACATTTAGCAGCAGCTTCATAGCTACTTTGTAAAAATTCAAGAAGGGTCTTAGTTGGGTCGGACGACTTCTGTACATCTTCATAAGTCAGCATAAACTCACCCATTTCTTTGCTCCAAAAGGCTTTCTCAGGAGATATTTTTGCATCCTTAAAGTCAGGATAATTTGGATAAGTGTATGCGTAGAAAATAGGAGTTTTGAAGGCTTCACTGCCCGGCCAAAACCCAACACTAAATACTTCATGTGAATAAGCCTCCTGCATCACTGAAGTAGGAATATTTGGAACCTGACCAGTAAATTCCGGAGCTTTATTTCCTGAAAATCGTGTGTACGCTAAATCAAAAGACCCCCAGAAGAAGTGAATTGGACTATTTTTTCCAGTGAATTTCGTTCTAAAATAACCAAAAACATTCTGAATATGAACCAACACTTTCCAAAGACTTTGGGCTGTATTTGCTTGGTAAATGATTCTTTTCTTGTTTTTTGGAAATGGAATTGGATCAGGAACTTCATTGGGACTCTCATGTATTTTCACATTAATTCCCAAAAACTTCAATTTCTCCATCAACTGTTCATAGAAGCTAGCAACAGTCTGACCTCCAAGTGCAAATCGATCACGGGAACCATTACTGGTTTTTATCCGCAATTCATGATGAATGAAATCAAATTTGATTTCGAAAACGCCACCGTCATAAGGGATATTTCCCGTTGTTAATCCCTGCGCATCCACATATAATGACACATGCCAGGAGTGATTTTGCCATGGAGATTTTTTTAGCCTCACCTTCCCTACTATCTGCGTCCACTGATGTAAGAGATAAATGGTGTCTTTATTCTCCTCAAATTGAAATACTGGCCAAGAATTCTTTTTAGATGCCATAAGTAAAAGTTTATCCTTCAATTTATAGGTTTTCCTTCCTGAACAAAAATTAAATTTGAGACTTTAACAATTTCTCCAAAGTTTTCATGCCTTTTGTGGCGTTTTCAAGGATATTAACCACTTTTCTTCTAAAATTTACCTCTGGATTTTTTGGATCAATCACATAAATAAGTGTGTCATCTGGGACAAAATCAACTAAGCTAGCGGCTGGATATACTTGAAGTGAGGTTCCGATCACCACAAAAACATCTGCAGTAGTGGCAATTTCTATGGCATTTTCCATCATAGGAACCTGCTCACCAAACCACACAATATGTGGGCGCAGTTGGCTTCCCTTTTCACATTTATCTCCTTCTTTTATCTCCCAATGATCTAAGTTGTAAACCAAACTAGGGTCAAGACTACTCTGCGCTTTTTTCAATTCTCCATGAAGATGAATGACTTTGGTAGAACCAGCACGTTCATGTAGGTCATCGACATTTTGAGTGATGATGGACACCTGAAAGTCTCTCTCCAGCTCCGCTAAAATCGTATGTGCCTCATTAGGCTCGCAATCCAGCAATTGCTTCCTCCGTTGATTGTAAAAATTCTGAACGAGTGCTCGATTCCTCCTCCAACCTTCCGGTGAAGCTACTTCCATCACATCGTGACCTTCCCACAGTCCTCCAGAATCCCTAAAAGTTTTGATACCACTTTCAGCAGAAATTCCTGCACCGCTCAGAATTACCAAATGTTTCTTTTTGCTCATGATCTTATTTTTTGCCCGCAGATTCTCGCAGATAAATGTCGCAGATATTCGCTGATGATTCGATTTGATTCAATTGGTCCAGAATTTAAAATATCCGATAATCTGCGGTTTTTATCCGCGCAAATCTGCAGGAAATGAATCCGAAGAAAATAAATCTGCTGAATCCTATATAAACCTACACTTCAAATACTTGATTTTCTCCCCCTTTTCAGAAAACATCTTTTCGTATCGTGTCTGAATCCCAAAATGATCATCTTTCCATTCAGATTGGTAAAAATCATGCGTAAATCCTAAGACTTCAATATCTTCTCTACTTTGAAAAAGCTCCAATGAATAATTAAAAAGGTCTGTATTATCGGTTTTAAAATGTAAAAAGCCGTCCTTCTTCAGCATGGGCTTATACATATCCAAAAAGCGTGGAGAAGTCAATCTACGCTTCTCATCTCCATCTCTAGGAAAGGGGTCAGGGAATGTGATCCACAGCTCAGAAATCTCATCTGCGGCGAAATATTTCTCTAACAGCTCTATCTGTGTTCTGAGGAAAGCCACATTGTGAATACCTTCTTTGGTGGCGGTAGAGCTACCTTTCCAAATACGGCTTCCTTTGATATCTACGCCAATAAAGTTCTGGTTTGGGAAATTACGAGCTAAACCAACTGTGAATTCACCTCTTCCGCAAGCAAGTTCTACGACTAAAGGATTCTGATTTTGAAACTGAACTTCTTTCCAATTTCCTTTGATCGTTTCAAAAATTGGCTTACCAGCCTGGATTACATTTGGGTTCTCGTCGTTCTCTTGGAAGCGAACCAGTTTTTTTCTACTCATCTAAAGCTCTTCGATTTCTGCAACCACAAAAGTACTCCCTCCCACAAAAATCAAGTCATCTTTGTCGGCATTTTTTCTGGCAAATGCTAAAGCTTCATTGATATCTGGGATTATGTCACCTTTCAAACCCATAGAAAGCGCCTTCTCTGCCAATTGCACTGCCGGTAAAGCTCTAGGAAGTTTCGCTTCACAAAAGACATAGTTTGCAGATTTTGGAAGCATAGAAAGCACCTTGGATATATCCTTATCCTGAACCATTCCTATGACAAACCATGACTGCTCATAGTTGTAGGTTTCCAATTGAGAAAGAATTTCTCGAAACCCAGCTTCATTATGACCCGTGTCACAAATCACTGTAGGGTTCAAAGAGATCGTTTGCCATCTTCCTTTCAGTCCAGTCAATTCTGTGACATTTTTCAATCCTTCGAATACAGCTTCATCAGGCAAGCTCCATCCCATATGCCTCATTTGAGAGACGGATTCTAAGATTCCAGGAAGGTTATATTTCTGGTAATTTCCATTCAGCCCAAAAGTCAAATCATACGATTTCTCCTTGGCCGCCGCTTTGGTCTGTGTCTTTCCAGACAGAAACACTGCTTTCTTAGAGTTAATCTGATACCTAGCCCTCCCATCTTCCTCCGCAATTTTCTCAGCCTTCCACTTTTCATCCGCAAAAGTGATCGGAGCATTCATTTTCTTGGCTTTTTCAAGGAAAACAGAGCTTGTTTCCTCATGTGTTTCGCTGATTACCACAGGTACATTTGCCTTGATAATCCCAGCTTTTTCACCTGCAATCAACGGCAGAGTATCACCCAAAAACTGCATATGATCAAAACCAATATTGGTGATCAAAGAAAGTTCGGGCGTAATAACATTAGTACTATCGAAGTTCCCACCCATGCCCACTTCTATGATAGCTATATCGACTTCTTGCTGCGCAAAGTGCCAGAAAGCCATTCCGACAGTCATTTCAAAGAAACTAGGCTTCAGTTCATCAAGAAAGGTTTTGTTTTCTTCTACGAACTGTACCACTAAATCAGGACTGATTTCCAAACCGTTTATTCTGATTCGCTCAGTGAATGACTTGAGATGGGGGGAAGTATAAAGTCCTGTTTTGTAACCAGCACTCTGAAAAATAGCAGCCAAACAATGGGAAGAACTTCCTTTCCCATTGGTACCTGCCACGTGAATTGATTTGAATTTACGCTCAGGATTTCCGAGATGATCGCAAAGCAAAATCGTGCTTCGAAGGTCCTTTCGGAAAGCTGAAGCTCCCACTCGCTGAAACATGGGAAGAGAATTGAATAAATAATCCAGCGTCTCCTGGTAATTCATTACTTAATCCACCTTAATAACAAATGTAATCTTACCAGTAGAAAACTCAGCAGCTGCGCCACCTTGCTTCTTAAAGGAAATCTGATTTACTACCTGACGGTAATAAGCCAATACATCATTGGACACATTATATTCCAAAGGAACTGCTTGAACTACTCTCCCCAAATCATCAATGGTGATTTTAAAAACTATTCTACCATTACGGGTAGACACTCTATCATTGATGTTAGGTCGCTGGGCGAAATCCCAACCTGCAAGGTCTAGGCTATAGCCATCGCCTGAATTTGCACCTTTTCCAGAACCAACGCCCATGATTGCTCTACCATCAACAGTTCCTTTCGGATCGCCTTCATCGCCTTTTTCGTTAGATGTGCCCTGAGCTCCACCAGAAGCTGGTTTTGTACCTGTTCCGGATGTACCTCCAGCTCCCATGACAGCCCGCTGATCGATTTTTGGCTTTTCAGGTGCTTTTTGTACAGTTTCTTTTTCCTCAGCTTTGGCAGGGGTTTCTACTGGCTTGGCAACTTCCTTTTTAACTGGTTCTGGTTTTTTAGTCTGCTCTGTAGCTTTTTCCTCTCCTCTGATTGGAGAAGGTTTTGTAGTCACAGCTTTATTTACTGATGGTTTTGGCTGAGCTGTTGGCTTTGCAGTTTCTGTTTTTGGACTTGGTGGAGGTGTGGCTGGTTTGCTGACTGCTTCAGCTATTTCCCCAGGTGCAGCAGCCTCCACTACCGGAGTAGGTGTCTCTGAAGGTGCTACTGGACTGTTTCTTTCACCCGAACCTGTAGGAGTAAATCCAAGATTCAACTCCAAACCGAAGGTGGGTAATGGCGGAACTGGTTGCTTCCAAACCACAATAAAATAGAGCGCAATCAAAAGCAACACGTTGAAGATAATGGTGATTATCCACGATTTCTTTTTGCTCTCGTTCTCTATTTTATCTGCATTCCAGTATTCCATTGATTTAGAATGGTTTTGTTGCAATTGAAACATTTGCTTCCAATCCCGCTGCAATTCCTCCGATTTCTACTAGGTATTCTACAGGGACATCTTTGTCTATGTGTAAAACAACCTGACTATCTTTTCCCTTAAGTAGAGAAGTCAATTCGTCCTTGATTTGTTCCCTTGAGACGATTTTGTCATTTACCGAATACTTCAAGTCGTTAGTAACTGTAACGGTAACTTCCTGCATTACGATATCAGATGTCTCGCTGGAAGGCAAATTCACAGGCAATCCTGAAGGTGTAATGAAGGAAGAGGTAAGCATAAAAAAGATCAACAACAGAAAGATGATATCTGTCATGGATGACATGCTGAATGCTGGATCTACTTTATTTTTAGCCTGAAGTCCCATTTTATTTATCTTGTAACAAGTCAATAAATTCGATCGAAGAATACTCCATGTTATGGACAAGCTTCGAAACTTTCGATACTAGAAAATTATATCCTAAATAGGCAATAATACCTACCACCAAACCAGCTGCTGTAGTGATCATGGCTTCATAGATACCTTCGGAAAGAAGCTTTGGAGAAACCATTCCTTCCTCCTGCGCAATGGCAATAAAAGCCTGAATCATACCGGCCACAGTGCCCAAGAAACCTATCATTGGCGCAGCACCGGAGACAGTTGCCAGAAGATTTAGATTTTTTTCCAATTTATAAATCTCGATTTTCCCGACGTTCTCTATCGCTACTTCAATATTTTTCAAAGGAGAACCAATTCGTTCAATACCTTTAGCAATCATATTTGCAACTGGAGTACGTTCACCTGCACAAAGGATTTTCGCTTTTTCAGTCTGACCACTTTGTACCAAGACCTTCACTTGATCCATCAGGTGCGAAGAGGTTGTTGAGGCTTTATTGAGTGTAATTAATCGCTCCACAAAAATGAAAATAGCCAAAATGAATAAAAGGTAAAGCGGAACCATCATGTATCCGCCTTTGATTAGAAGGTCAAGAAGTCCGATGTCATTATTGGTGGCACCCATCGCCAGGCTATCTGCTGCAGAAAGTGTATCTGTAGAGAGCGTTTGAAGTAGAATCATATTAATATTTCAAAATCCATAAATCTTCTGTGTACTGATCTTTGACCCGAGCTAGCTCTTCATTGATGGCAGTCCATCCTCTTGAAGTTCCTATAGCCAAACGATAATTTGTGACATCTTCGTATGGCGTGATGAGGTAAATCGTCTCTGCTCTATTCTTATATTGTTCTGCCTCTTCCAAAGCCAAAGCCTCATTTGGAAGGCTTCCCACTATAATATAGAATTGAGCTCGTTCAGCTTTTTCTTCAACTCGAACCAAAGTTCCAGCTACCTCTGACGCAATAGTTGTACCAGTTTGAGCTGATTCTGCGACAGGTGAAACAGAAGTTATAGAATCTGAAATATTTTCTTGATTATCAATCGTTTGTGTTTCTTCACTTGGGCTAGAATTGAGTGCAACTGCATCATTCTCTTCCGTTTCTGAACCCTCTGTAGATTCAGAAACTAGGCCCTCTGAACCTTGAACTGGGATACTGCTTTTATTCATTTGCCAGATAATGACCATTACTACAGTTAATGTCATAACTGCGGCTATCCATATCCAAGAACTATTGGATTTCTTTGCCTCTACTTTAGGCGCTGGTTTAGCTACTTTTTCCGCTTCGGTTACAGGAGGTTTTATGGATTGAATGGTTCTCTTCTTAACCTCACTGACATCAATTGGAGCTGCTTTTTCTTCCTCTTTTTTAGGAGTTTCGGCCTGAGCCAATGGCACTATTTCTACAAATGGAAGTCCATAATCCTTTGGATCAGTCCAATGCTTATTATCTGCAGTTTTATCAGTCATTGCTTTCGGGGAATGTTACGAAACTAAGCGAAATGAGCCTAAAGCCCAACCGAAAGGCTTAAACAAATCTTAGAATTTAAAAGAAGCCCCACCAATAAACTGAATTCCTCGAACTGGATAATTCAACCAGCGCATATTTCGTGCATTCAGGAGATTGTTTCCTTCGGCAAAAATTGAGATTCTATCCGTGATTCCGTAGTCCGCTTTTAATTGTAAATCTGTGATGGTTTTAAGTTTAACAACCTCATATGGTCCAGATTCTCCAAAGATATCGCTTACATCCTGTCCACGTGCTTTAACTCCACCCATCAAATTCAAATTAGCCTGAACTATCAAGCGAGCAATTGGCGTGAACTGATTATTTACTCTTAATTCCCAGATAGGCCTATTCCATGCTTCAGCCTGCGTACTTAGATCGTATTGGTACAAATCCAATCTACTGTTAAGCGTATACATATCTGAGAATTTATATCCCAGTTCTGCATTGATATTGAAAACAGTTGTCTTATCATCATACACCAAGCTGAACCTAGCCGAATCAGTTGTAACGAGGTTGTTGGTGTAATTATTCACAAAGAAATGCATCTGATTGTATCGGCTCATGTTTATAGCCCCGTGATAGCTGAACGCACCATTGAATTGACCTTCTATCCCGCCTTCTACTTTGTAATTCTGAATGGTGTTAAGCAATTGATCACTTGGACCCAAATAAGGATTTTCATTGACAAAACTGTAGTAGGTATTTCTCTGTACATCCCCAGAGAATTCTGCGAAAAAGCCAAATTCTTCAGCAAACTGATAGTTCGCTTTCAGTACTGGAAATACATGAAAATCACTTGATTTATCCTCCAGAGAATCATTTTCCGAAACTAGATTCAAGCCAGCTGTGAAGTTAAATGCCTCATATTTATAGGAAATCGTAGGACGAACAGCAAAATAGGTTCTCTTTAAAGAATAGTTTACGTCTTCAGGATTCGTAGAGAAATAAGACAACCCAACTTTCCCAGCCCAATCTTCTGTAGGTCTGAAAGTCAAACTTGCCTCAGCTCCGAATTGGTTTTCCTTCACCATGTAGCTATCAGTGAAGTTTCTGAAGCTCAACTGACCCTCATAGGAAATCGGACCAACTTTTTCTAATTCACGGATCCCTGCTTTCGCTTCTACCGTCTGCAAGACATTTCCATCAAAGCCGGTAAACTGTCCCGTTTCATCTACCAAATAATTTGGATCTAATCCATAAAACTGATAGCTGTCCTGATTCCAACTCAGCCCACCGAAAACCTCGAAGAGATCTGTAAAATAGCTTCCGTCAAATCCCAAATTAGTATGCGATTCCTTGGACTCTTCAGCCAAAACTGGGCCTTTTCCAAAACTCTGATGATTGAGCTGCAAAGAATAATTAAAGTCTGTTATGTCCGTTCCCATATACCTAGCCTCTAAAAGTGGCGAAGCAAAGTTCCCATAGCCTGCACGAATATATCCTTGGTATAAGTCAAGTTGCTCAGGTGAATAAACTTTTTGTGAAGGTTCAGCCTTCAAATCCAGGGGCTTTAGATTTAGAGGGTAGCTACTTACCAGGTACTTATACTCATTTAGCCCTGTTGGCTTTGGTAATACGGGAAGTTTCTCATACATCCTAGGCTGCACTGGAACAGTCAATACTCGATCTTTTCTAATCACAAATTCCTGATCTGTGACTGCACCTCTTTCTTGGGTTTGAGCCATCGCTAATCCAGATATCAAACCGATAATTCCTGTAAAAAGGATAGTTTTCGCTAGCTTTTTCATGGTTTACTTAAGGGTTTGAAGTTTGGATTGAGCCATTTCTTTAATTTCTGCATTTGTAGAGTTTTCTACTATGGATTCCAAAGTCGCTTTCGCTTGGAACTCCTCCCCGCTTTTCACATAGTTATCTGCCAAGAGCAAGAAGATCCTGCCGTACCAATAATCATAATTGACAAATGACCCAGACTGGTCAAATATCAACTCATTCGATTGAGTGATCTCACCTTTTTCCTGTAAAGCAAGTGCCAGCAGATAAAGCCCTTCAGCTCCTTGCTCAGTCTTGTAATCAGCAACCAAAGCAGTCAGTGTTAATTCAGCTTGAGGCTTTTGATTCAGCGCAATCTGTGATTTCGCTTTGATGAGTAAAGCTTTTGGCGAAGACTCAGGAATTACCCCATCTAATGATGCCAAGCGCTCTGCTTGAGTGATTGCTTGTTGATATTTCCTTGTTTCAAAATTGGCAATCATCAAACCCTGAACAGCTTCGGCTTCTTCCGGTTTACTACGGGCATTTTGTACGGAGGTCTCTAGATAAGGAATTGCCTGAGCATAATTCCCTTTTTCCAGCTCTATCACCCCTATTTTTTGCATTGCTCTAATTCGCTGGGGAGAAGCCGGCTCTCTTTCTAAAGTTTTGAATTGAACCAGCGCATTATCTTCATCTCCAACTTGCAAATAGCTTTCTCCTAAGAAATATAAAGCATCTGCTCGTTGTGCCGATTGAGGATAACTCTTCAGGTAATTTTCAAAACCACGAATAGCCTGGGTATAATTTTTATCGAAAAATGTGCCTTTAGCCGCTTCGAATTCCAATGATTGCACAGATCCATTACTTGGATTTGCTCCTTTGTATTTGTCCAAATAATCTGAGAACTCACCAGATCTACCTTGCAGCGCTAGCGTCTCCTGAAGTCCCTTCAATGCCGTTTCTGCATTTTGAGCATTTGGATGATTGTTTAAAATGGTGCTGTAATCCCTAATCGTCTGATCGTAATTTTGTAATGAGAAATTAGCAACAGCTCTTCCTTCCAAGGCATAAGGAACAAATGGACTATTTGGCTTAGAATTCACTAAATCAGAGAAAGAAACAGAAGCAGCTTGGTAGCTGGTCTCTTCCATGTAAATCTGCCCTCTCTGGAATAGTGCATCTTCGTAATAAAGACTATTTGGATAGCGAGAAATCAGCACATCCAATTGACCAAGAGCTTCTTGGTTTCTGGATTGGAAATTTTGGACCACTGCCAATCTATAGTAAGCGTAATCAACTCCTGAATTCCCCTCATTGATAGCTCTCTGAAAAGTAGCAGCAGCCTCAGGAAATCTCTTCTGAACATAATAGCAGTCCCCAAGTCTCAAGATTGCATCGTCATATTGCTGCTTATTTGCAATGATCTGTCTGTTCTCAGTAAATCTCCTGAATTGATCTTCAGCCTTTGGGTATTGCTGGGAATTGAAATATGCGTAGCCAAGACCATAATAAGTTTTGGTAACCGTACCATTCGTACCAGAAGGACGATTGCTTAGCACTTGCTCGTAGGATTTGATCGCCTGCGACAAATTATCCGCTGCAGAACTGATTTCTCCTTTCCAGAAATAAGTATCCAATACCAAGTTTTTATCAACAGGAAACTTCAGAGACTTATCTAAATAGGCTAAAGCTGGATTCCACTTCTGGTCACGGTAATAGACCATTGCCTGATAGAAAGCCACTTTTTGATAAGCTTCTTGAATTCTAGGAGATTTAGTGGTGATTTTATCCATCTGCTCAATTGCACGCAGATAATCGTTGGTATTGACCAATGCTTCAGAAAGCAAATTCTCAGCCTCTACTCTGTATTTCCCTGAAGGATAACTTTCTACATATTCATCCAAGGCTGTGATTGCAGACTGAAAACTACCTTTCTGCAAATTCACTTTAGCATAGTTGAAAATAGATTCCTCTTTGATGGCTGGATTAAAATCAGATTTTGCAGCTGATTGGAAACTCGTAGAAGCAAATTGATAATTCTCCAACTTCAAGTAAGCCTGAGCCAAATAATAACTGGAAGCTTGGCCTATCTCATCGGATGATGAAGCGGACACTTTCAGGTAATCTGTAGCTCGCTGGTAGTTTTGGATTTCAAACTGAGAAATCCCAGCCTTATAAATCTCTTCTCGTCCTAACTCACCTTTTCGGGAATTGATGAATGCATCATAATTTTCAGCAGCTTTTGCAAAGTTCTTATTCGCAAAATATGCTTCTGCCAAATAAAGATGGATTACTTCTCTTTTCTCCAGATTTTGACCATTCGTCAATTTAGGTTCTGCATAGCTAATTAACTGATCATAGCTCTCTTGCTTGTAATACAGAGCTGCTAGTAGGTAAGGAACCTTATTGGCATAGTAAGGAGATTGAGAGGCCGTTTGAAGATCAGAAATGGCTTTTGTTGTATTCCCATTTTCCATAGCGATGAATCCGCTGTAATAATAGGAATCAAAACTCGCTTGCTGATTTAGTGCTTTGCCAGCATCAAAGTAAGGCGCAGCTTGTGCGTATTGATTCAGCTGAAAATGAGAATAACCTTGCTTAAAAAGCACTTCGGCTTGCTGTTCTACAGGTAACTTTCCTGCATCTACTAATTTATAGCTATCGATTGCCTCAGCGAAATTCTTTTTAAAGAAGAAATGATCTCCCAAGTACAACCCCGCAGTAGTAACTGACGGATCATTTCCATGCTCATAAATATAGCTTTTCATTAAACCTGGACCATCTGGACTTTCCAATTGGAGAGCTGCCATGGCACGATTCAATTCTGCAGCTTTGGCCTGGCCTGAATTCACTGGCTTTGCTAAAAGTCTTGAATTATCATAAATGCTTGCTGAAAATAGCTGCTTATCAAAAAGCTCCAGATTGTGGTCTAGCTTCTGTTGAGGACTAGTTTGATAGAGGGAAGACTGAGAATACGCCTCCAAACTAAGTCCAAGGCTCGGCACGAGTAGGCTCGCAAGGAGCAAAAGGTGATATTTCATCTGTTTGTATTTTTCTCTTATGGCCAGATGGAATCTCGCATGTAATCATCCCAATTTGACTTTCCTTCGGGTATGCTCGATTTCATATGATTAAAATTTATCCTTTAAAAGCCATATGCCCGCCCGGCTGACTCCAGTCGGATAGGGAATCTCGAAAAGTGAAAATCATGTCGTTGGAAGACAATCAAAAACTACTCGATTTCATAGTGTGGCTTAGGTAATCAATGCAAAATCTTGTAAACAAGCTCTCGGAGGTTTTCGGCTTCGCTGAGACTTCCGGAGTCAACTCCTTTGTAACGAAGATCGGCCTCTTTGATGTATGCGAACACATCAATTACCTTGCCCAAATTGTAGTTTCGGGACGCCACCATGTATTCTTTGACCACAAAAGGAGGTAGTCCCAAGAGGCTGGCAAGTTGTTGTTCTGAGGCACCAGTTTTTTTTGCCTGATGAATCAAAGCAATTCTAGTGAAATAGTTAAACATCAGCGAAAACATAGGAATCACTGGGTTCGCCTTAGGGTTTTGGATGAAATAATGAATGATCTTATTTGCCTTGACCACATCTTTAAAACCAATGGCTTTTAAAAATTCAAAGTTGTTGTAATCCTTATTTATGCCAATGTACTTGGATATATGCTCGTTGGTGATCTTCGTGGGTTCACGAAAATTGATCAACATCTTCCCAATTTCATTCGAAAGTACTTCCAGATTATTGCCGATGGAATCAGCAAGAAGTTGAGCCGCACGATTATCAATGGAGTGTTCAGTTTCTTTGATAAAGTCTTCTATCCAGTCAGTTAGTTTATAATCTTTGACTTTATCAGAGCGTACATAGACAGTTTTTTTGTCCAGTTCTTTGTAAAGGGCAGATCTTCCATCCAGCTTTTTATACTTATGCGCAAAAACTAAAATGGTACTTGGAAGCGGGTTCTGCACATAGCTGATCAATAGCTTTTGCATATCCTCTTTGCCCAAATCTGCTAGACTTTGAGCTTCTTTGATGATAACTACTTGCCGATCTGCCATCATGGGGAATTTCCTAGCATTATTCAGAATTTGCCCAACATTGGAATCCTTTCCATACAGGACAACTTGATTGAATCCACGCTCATGCTCTGCTATTGCATTCTTTTCAATAAAGTCCGTAATCTGATCTATAAAGAAAGGTTCTTCCCCATCCAAAAAGTAAATTGGAGCAAACTTTTTCTCTTTCAGATCTTTAAGTACAGCTTGTGGTTGTTGGGGCATAAATTCAGAAGATTCTCAGGCTTAAAGATAACAGGCCTATCCATTTGACTACAAAAACCTATGAAAGATTCTTCGCTAAACTATTCAGGGGTTAAATTTGTCTTAGTAAATGAGAAGAGTGAAAAGTGGGAAAGTATGAAAGTGGGAAAGTTTTCAATTAAGGACAGGTTTCAAAAGATCGAATGCGTTAACATTTGTGTCCTTTACCGTTAAAAAAAATATTATGAGTTTCGAAAAAGGAGTAGAATTATACAAAACAGGTAAGTTTGAGGAAGCATTGGTCATTTTTGATGGACTGGTTAAAGCCACTCCAGACCAGCCGCAGCTACACCTTGGTCGCGGAAGGATCCTTTCCAGACTTGGAAAAACAGAAGAAGCTTTAGCAGATTTTGATCTCATTATTTCACTAGAGCCTTACAATACAGATTTCATCTCTGATCGGGCAGTGGTTTTGCATTTACTCAAAAGAAATGAGGAGGCTCTCTCAGAACTTGATAGAGCGGCTAATCTTGATCCTAAAAACCCCTATCGTTACAGTAGCCGAGCCTATCTAAAAGATAGAATCGGCGATTTGGAAGGCGCAATAGCCGATTATGAAAAAGCAATTGAGTTAGACCCTGAAGACGCAGTTTCTCACAACAATAAAGGATTGGTCGAAGAGAAAATGGGTTACCAGTCTAAGTCAAAAAAGAGCTTCGAAAAAGCAGATGACCTGGTTGGTTACAAGCCAACTGAAACTCCAAAATCTCCAGAAGAAAGCTCTGACCTTCCTAAAATAGGTTCAAAACCAGATGCAAAACCCATTGTCCCCGCGCAAAAAAAGGAAATGACATTTAATCATTTCCTGAATACACTCGGCTCTGTTTTCAATAATCCACATACCAGAAAGGAATTTGGAAATTATTTGAAGGGCTTGTTTGGAGGGAAAAAGAGTTAATAGCATACATTGAATATCCATGCATGTCAGATCAAGTGGAGTCGAGATCTATAACTAAATAGGAATTAACTACAGCGTCCTCCGTGCCATTCTTGGCGCACTCAGTAGTTAAAAAAAACCTAAAACGATTTAATAACCCAAAGTGGCTTATTGATAAAATAGGCCATTTTTTTTGATAAACTTTTCGAGAAAATCTGATCAAAAAAAGACTTTTTTTCACTCAAAGTCACCAGAATATCACCTTTGGCAGTTTGTAGGTAATTCTCCAAACCTAAGGCAATATCATCTCGGAAAGATTTCAAGACAAAATTTACTTTATCGTATTTTATAAAGGGTTCAATCTCTTCAACCATCGTCATATGAAGCGATTTGTCAAGTGCTTTATGCGTAGAACTGATATGCACCAAATCAATCTCGGAATCATAAAACTTCGCAAATTCAACGATTTTCTGAATAGCTATTTTATCCTCTTCCAGGTAGTCACTCGCATAAACCAACTTACGGGGAGCTTTGAAATATACTTTCCGAGGGACAACCAAAATATCCGTGCTTGACTGCTCCACTATCCTACTCGCCCGAGATCCTATCATATTTTCCCGGAAATCATTCACACCCTCCGTGCCAACCACAATCAAATCAGCATCCAGTTCAGAAGCAAAAGCCAAAGTTTCCTTGACTATACTCCCCTCTCTTACAACAGAAGTGCAGCTAAGTAATCCATTACCTATTCCCTCTTTCAAAACCGCATTTTGTAAATTCTGTAGTTTTTCTAATACAAAATCCATCTGATGCTTTCCATCAGTGTCGGAGGGAGAGAGCTTTTCATAATCCTCCCGGTTGAGCACGTGAAAAAGAACTAGATCAGCCTTGTACTTTTCACCCAACCTTGTCGCATACTCGATGGCATTCAAGGAGCATTCAGAAAAATCTGTAGGGCACAATATCTTAAAAGTCTGATCCATTTTATTCCTTTTTTAACCTCTAGGTAATCAATATCCTTTTACACGATTGACAACATTAACTAACTCCCTGTTTTCGCGGATTCTCTTAATATTCTCTATTACCTGAGGGGCAGCTGCCTGTGGATTAGTTACGCTAGCAATATGTGGAGTCATGGTTATTTTCCAGTTCTCCCAAAACGGATGACCCTTTGGCAAAGGTTCTTCACGATACACATCAAGCATAGCACCTGAAAGCTGACCTGTTTCCAAGGCTTTTGTCAAATCTTCTTCAACCAAATGTCTTCCTCGAGCTACATTGATGAGGTAGGTATTCGGATTGCATTTTTCAAAAAGCTCAGCATTAAGAATATTCTCCGTGTCTGGCGTGAGCGGAAGAAGACAGACTAACACATTCACTTCTTTCAAAAACTCATCTAACTGGTCTTTGGCATAATATGGATATTCGAAATCCGTCTTTTCAGAAAATCCAAAGCCAACAACAGGAAACCCCATATAGCTCAGCTTATCCATAACATCTTTACCCAAAGCCCCTACTCCCATCACTCCAATCGTAACATCCAATTCAGGAGTACTCATATCCCAGACTTTTCGAGTTTGGTTCATCTGGTAGCGAGAAATCTGCCTGTGGTAATTTAAAACAGCCATCACCACATAATTAGTCATGGAAAAGGTGAGTTTATCGTCAACAATTCTCACAATTGGTATATCTGTTGGAATCGATTTATCGCGCAAAATATGATCGACTCCAGCTCCCATTGAGCTGATCAGCTTCAAATTAGGAAAGTCCGAAAGGATACCTTCGGGATGTTGCCAAAGAAAGACATACTCTACTTTTTCGGGTTCGGTGATCTCAGGATATACTTTAATAGAAAGCTCAGGATCAAGTTTATTGAATTGTTCGATCCATATATCAGGATTCTTACCGGGACTAATAATAGCTAAACTCATACTGTTCTATACGAAGGATATTAATTGAAGATGGAAATCATTGGAAAAGGTTCGAATTTGTTGCAAAAAACGCAGGATGCACTTTACATTATTACTATAAAAACTGTCAAATTGCATTACATTTCAAAACATACTATCAAATTTTACGCTTAAGTAGCTTTAAACCAAATTAAAACTTCAAATTCAATGAAACAAAAAATAGCTTTCACATTAGCCTTTTTACTTTGTTGCGCTATCTCTTTTGCGCAGCAAATCCAAATGCCTCAGGCTTCCCCATCAGCTAAGATCGCTCAAAAAGTTGGGCTTACTGACGTGACGGTGGATTACAGCAGGCCAAGTACGAAAGACCGGAAGATTTTTGGAGAACTTGTTCCGTACGGCCAAGTTTGGAGAACGGGAGCCAATGGTGCTACCGTGCTGTCATTTTCTACAGATGTGATCATTGATGGAAAAAACATCCCAGCCGGTCAATATGCACTCTATTCCATCCCTGGAAAATCTGAATGGACCATGATTCTTTCAAAAAACATAAAACTTTGGGGAGCTATCGGCTACCAGCAAAGCGATGACATTCTTCGATTCAAAGCTCAGCCAGCCAAACTTAGCAAGAAGAATGAAACCTTTGAAATTAGCTTTGCTAACATGACTGATACCGGATCTGACCTATCCCTAAAATGGGAAAACACCCGGGTTGACTTCAGAATAGAAACAGAAGTAGATCCGCTCGTAATGGCTCAGATCAAAGAATATGTGATCGATGGTGATAGTACAGATCCTAGTTTGCTTTATTCTGCGGCGAGCTATTACTACACCAATGATAAAGATTTGAATCAGGCTTACGATTGGATAAATGAGTCTGTAAGTGCAGATCCAAAATACTGGACGATGCACCTCAAAGCAAAGATCGAAGCGGCATTAGGCAAAAAGACCGAAGCAGTAGAAACAGCAACAGAAGCAATTGACTTGGCTGAGGAAGCAGGAAATCCAGATTATGTTGGATTGAACGAAAGGCTTATCAAGTCTTTGAAATAATTGAATTGCCGAGGCTAGATTCTAGATGCCCGATGCTTTGATTTCAGAGGCCTCCCGATTTGGGAGGCTTTCACTTTTTAAGATTGACTGGCATTTTTAGAAGGCAACACCAGCTGCAGTAGCGCTGCAAATAGCATTACAGCCAAGCATCCAACTGGATTGTACCAAAGGAAACCAATATCCCAAAGTTTTCCATCCATCACATCTCCATTGCTAAAATGAACAAATAAGACCAGCGCCTGTGATAATAGCGCTGCTAGGAATACCGCTTGTCCCTTGACCCATTTCATAAAAAATGCTACCAAGAAAATCCCCAGTATGGTACCATAAAACAGCGAACCAAGTAGGTTGACTGCCTGAATTAAATTCTCAAACAAAGATGCATAAGTGGCGAAGAGTATCGCTCCTATTCCCCAAAAGGCAGTAAATAACTTGGAAGAAGTCAAATAATGCTTATCAGACCCTCCTTGATTGATGGACCGCTTATACAAGTCAACAGTAGTCGTAGAGCCAAGTGCATTCAACTCAGAAGCTGTGGATGACATCGCTGCAGAGAAGATTACAGCGAAAAGCAACCCAATAACTCCCTTAGGCAGATTGTCCATCACAAAACGCATAAATACGTAATCGGTATCTCTGGTCTCGGCCACAGGATCATTCGTCACAATCAGCTCTTTTACCTCTTCGCGAATATTTTCCTGCTCAGACTTTAAAACTGAGATTTTCTCTCGAATTTCTGTTTCCCGACCTTCATCACCTTGCTCTATCGCATCTAGCATTTCCAAGTAGGAAGATTTACCGAGTTCAAATTTCTCCGCATATTCTGCCTCCAAACCTTCAAACTCACTAGCATATTCGCTTTCTCGCAGCTTATCCGTTTGTACTTTGTTAAATACTACCGGCGGTAAAAAGAACTGGTAAAACACAAATACCATCACTCCGATAAATAGAATAATGAATTGCATAGGGATCTTCAAAAAACCATTCATTATCAGTCCCATTCGGCTTTGAGACAGCGTTTGGCCAGAAAGATAGCGCTGTACCTGACTTTGATCCGTACCAAAATAAGAAAGGAAGAGAAAAACCGCAGCAGTCATCCCCGACCAGACATTGTATCGATCTGAAATATCAAACTCAAAGTTGATCATATTCAGCTTATCCATTTTCCCAGCCACATGCATGGCTTCCTGAAAAGAAATTGGAAGCAATTGGATGACAATAATTCCAGCAAGAATCATCCCTCCCATCATCACAGCCATTTGCTGTTTTTGGGTAATGGAAACTGCCTCAGTACCACCTGAGACGGTGTAAAGAATTACTACCGAACCAATCAAAACATTGGTAAATGTCAAATTCCAACCTAGCAAAGTGGACAATATAATTGCTGGGGCATATATGGTTATTCCTGCTGCTAAACCTCTCTGCAGAATAAACAGTAGTGCTGCAAGGGTTCGGGTTTTTAGGTCAAATCGATTTTCCAGGAACTCGTATGCAGTATAAACTTTCAGTTTGTAATAAATCGGAATGAAAACAACCGAAATAATGATCATAGCTAAAGGCAACCCAAAGTAAAACTGAATGAATCGCATCCCATCTTCATAAGCCTGGCCTGGAGTACTTAGAAAAGTGATAGCAGAAGCCTGAGTAGCCATGATCGATAAACCGATTGACCACCAATTCATGGAGTTTTTACCCCTTAAATAGGAATCCAGACTCTTCGGACCATACGTTTTATAAATACCATAAGTCGCTATGAGCGCCATAGTACCAAAGAGTACTACCCAATCTAACGTGCTCATGCGTAGGTGACTTTAAGCCAATTAAATAACACCATAAGCAATAGAAGGCAAGCTATCAATCCTGCGTAAAGGTATTTCCAATGTATTCGTTTCTCCTCCAAAACTATTGCTCGATCAAGTTTATAAATAATTTAATGGCACCTGGTACACCTGCAGGCAACTCTCTGAAGAAGGAGATTCCCGTATAAATGTATGTCCCTTTACCATATTTCGCATAGATCAGCGAGCCATTCAAAGGATCTTCTCCCGGATCTTGGAAAGACAGCGGAGTAGAATATTCAGGAGCAATATTAGCCTCAAAATACAATCCTCTTTCCTGAATCCAATCGTCAAAATCAGCAGCAGTGATTTTATTAGGACCAGCTAAAACCGGATGATCCCAATCCGCTTCGAAGGGGGAATTCTCTACAGTCACCCGATCTCTACTGATAGAAAAAGGATAAGGTCCAAGGTTCTCAGTAAGGAGCGGTCTACTCACATTGTATTGCACGACCATGGTCCCCCCATTGTTCACGTAGGCCATTAAGTTTGCCTGATTGGCAGCTAGGTCTGCATTGGTATTGTATGCTCTGATTCCAACTACGATGCTTTTATATAGTGAAAGGTTTGCTAGAGAATAGTCATTGATTTCCGTCACCTGATAACCTAAAGAAGAAAGTACCGCTGGCACATCGTCCCCAGCGCCCATTATGTATCCTATCTTAGCACCAGATACTTCCCAGTTCTCCTGTATCAGATTGATAGAAGCCGGAGAAAAATAAGTAAGGTTTGGAATATGTTTGTAGGAAATTCTATGAGTTATTTGATCAAATAGTTTACCGTCAGAAGTTTTAAACTGAGCTATGACTTCCCTTTTTTCATTTTTATCTAGTTTGAAAGAAACTTGATAAATTCTCTTCTTTTGAGCGATGTTTTCTTCGGTTCCCAGGATTTCAAATTCCGAACCTTGTAGGTTTTTAAAAGTCAGTTCACCTGCTTTGATTTCTCCATTGAAATTGACAGAAATACTAACGACTGGATTCACCCCGGGGATCAAAAAGACATTTTGATCCGACACTTTCAGGTCGATCTCTGGGACAATGGTAAAAGGTTGCTTCACTTCTCCGTCCACCTGATCATTGTATTTGTATTCTAAAGGAATCTCTACTTTGAATTCCTGTCCATCTATTTTGAAAGTTAAATCACCGCCTACCTTCATGTCGTTAAAAGGTTTTCCTATCATATTCTGATCTTTCACATTATAGATAGCATCTACTACAGGATTAACCAACCAATAAGGCTGTGAAAGAGGGGTGTGTTCTGGTATTTCAAATTCAACTGGAATTTGGACAGGTTCATTATTTACAGCACTTCTTTTATCAACAGAATAATAACTGTCCATTAATTGTAGCGAAATGTCGTTTACTAAGACTACTGACGGGTTGTTGAAAACTAGGTTAGCTTTGATAGCCTCTCCGGCAAAACCAAGCTCTTGATTTGTTACAAACTCCATCTTCAATCCCAATGTCTCAAAAATCAGCTCATCTATTTTCTTTGCCTTCTCTGCAACCCACGGTATTTTCGAGCCAAGAGCCAAAAGTTTTGATCGAATATCAGTCAGAGCTTTCAGGTTTACTAATGGCTCAATAAAATTGAATTTCTCAATGGCACTTTGAATCATAGCCTCTATTTCCTTACCCCCATCTATCTGAGCCCAGCGATTTGGAATTCCCTCAAACGCGGAAGTTTGGAATGATTCCCCCTTGATAAACTGAAGATTATCCTCTGCAGAACCTATTCTTGGAGTTGCGCCAAATCCTTGAGACTTGTGCATAGTACGGCTATCTGCAGCGATTTGGCTGTATGTTTTTCCCAGCAGGCTGTTAAAATCCCCCACCTGAAAAACTGCATATTTTTCGTTTGGATTGGCTTCAAACTCACCTCCGAAATTGTATGAGTTCCAAAAAATCCTTTTTGGCTGCCAGGTTTGTACATATTTCAGATGCTCAGGAAATGCAGTTGGATCAGCTGCCAGATCAAAGGCTTCTTCTGCCAAAATAGCCGAAGTAGTATGATGGCCGTGATTTCCTCCTGGCACGGTGTTGAATCGAGTGATGATTATATCCGGCTGGAAACTCCTAACAACCCAAACCACATCAGATAGCACCTTCTGTTTGTCCCAATTCTGAAGAGTCTCATCTGGATTCTTAGAATAACCAAAGTCCATTGCCCTGGTAAAAAACTGTCTTCCTCCGTCTGTTTCTCGAGCACGGAGCAATTCTTGGGTTCTGATCTGACCAAGTTCAATCCCTAGTTCTTTGCCAAGCAAATTCTGACCACCATCGCCACGCGTCAAACTTAGGTAGGCAACCTGCACATGCTCACCATTCCGAAGCGTAGAAATCAACTGGGTATTTTCATCGTCAGGGTGCGCAGCCACATACAATACTCGCTTAGTTTCTTTAAGCTGAAGTAACTGATGATAAATCTCTGAGGAGGGGACAGACTGAGCAAAAGCAATGAAACTAAAAATCGAGAGGTAAAGAAATGCTGAAATTCTGAGCAGAACAGGCTTGGTCATAAATGGGCATAATTTATCCTTACAAGCTAGAATAAGCCTGATGGAAATAAAAACATTTTTTGATTAAAGGAAAAAGAAACGGTTAACGACTAGTAGTTTTTATCACTTTGCCAGGAATCGTGTATCCCAAAGTAAATTCAAAAAAGTCTGCCTTAGCCTTATGAGCCTTAATCTGTACACCGGCAAATAAATTTTGATTCATCCTATATCTCACACCTATTCGCTCATAGAAACTAGCAGTTTCCTGGTTAAGAGCTGCTTTATCAAGGTAAACTCCGATTGCAATGGGCATGTAAAGTTTTTCTGTCAATTTCCATTCCCAAGAACCAACGATAGCAAAGGAGTTAACATCTGTAAATCTCACATTTTCGCTAGGGAATCGTTGTTTTGCTCCAGCGCCATAAAACCAATCTACCCCTAATCCTACCCGGTATTTGTAGGAAAGCTCCCAAAGGTAGTTGAGCCCCAATCCTCCTCTGAAATAGGCCTTTTCACCAATTTCATAGCTCTTCAAGCCGGTATATGCAGCGATGTCCCAGTAAAACCTTTTTTCCAAGGGAGGAAAATCAGGTTTTGGACCAGGCTGAAATTCTTCTTGATCCAGTTGAACTTGAATTCCTAGTGCAATAGGAATAAAGTTAATTCCTGAGTTGGGTTTCTTGATAGAACCATTTGAATAATGCTTGGTGCCTACTGAAGTAAAAACATTAAATGAATTAGAAATATTATAGGAAGCTTTTAATCCAAAATGAATGTGAGCATTTACAGCAGATCCTACGAATCCATTTATTGAATTTGTTTCTGCATCATAGGGATTCATGTTTAACCCTAAGCCAATTTGGGTATAAAAGCTAAAATTCAGCTTTCTATCAAAATTAATCTTACCAAAAGGAACATCTCCAAAAGCATAAATCCCTAACGGCCTTCCAATCTCAGAATGATAATTCAGAGCAGATGTGAAACCTACTCCATAGCTAGGGAATCGGTTAATATAATTGTAGTGGTTATTCTCCCTACTTCTCCAGCCAAATCGCACATCAAAACCTTTGTAATCAATTCTTTCTATTAATTCATCGGCCCAGTCTTTATTGTTGCCTATGATAGGACCTTGATCATAGGAAAACTCAATGAATTTTTTCGATTGACCATTTGCTTGAAAACTTAATAATCCAAAAAATAAACAAACTAATACATGTGCTCCTTGCAATCGCATAGATACTTTGAATTTCTTGGGGGCAAAGATATAGATAATGCAAAAAACTCGGCTATCTATTTTTATTCTTGATTCTGGTGGTAAAACACTTGATTATCCTAGCATCTATGACACCTATAGTTGAAACAAAAAAAGCCTCTGAATCGAAATTCAGAGGCTTTAATTCAAATATTGCTAAATGAATTACATGTTTTCTTGCCAATTTGTGCCTTTCAACTCAATCAACATTTTGTTGTATTTTTCCATTTCAGCTTCGTTCTTCAATCTCATGTTAACCTGATAAAGAATAGCCATAATATCAGTATTATCAGGTCTGATTTCAAGAGCTTTTTCAAAATAAGGTATTGATTCTTCGTAGTAACTATTAGACTCCTTATTCATCGACTCTGATCTTTTTTCCCACTCTTCATCAGAAAGTGCACCTAGCTCTACAACGATTTCCCTTGATTTCTCAAGTAAAAGAGCTCCAGTATAATAGTTTCCATCATAAAACTCAGGATCTGCAACGACAGACTTTTTGTAGTCTTCAAGAGCACCATCCATATCACCAGCTTGCTCCTTTAGGTAACCTGATCTCAAAAGGATACCAGCATTATCTGGGTCATTTTTCAATGCCTCTTCTATAGATGCCATAGCTTCGTCCATCTTGTTCAGTTGAAGAAGCAATTGAATCTCATATTCAGCAAGTATCTTATCTTCAGGGTAATCTTCTTTAGCTGCCATTATCAAATCATATGCGGCCTCTGGATTTTTATCTTCTCCGGTTAAAATCTGAACCATTAGATAATAAACCGTCAGTTTATTGTATTCTTCTACATCTAATAAGTATCCGAAATGCTTCTTAGCTTCTTCATATTTACCCAGTTCATTAGCTATAAAACCTGCATTGTAATGAACAGTAGTATCTGTGCGGTCTATTTCACCAGCTAGATCAAAGAACTCATAAGCCATCTCCTGATCATCATCATTATACCTTTCCAGAGCCTTATCAAAAGCTATGTTTTTAAGGGTATAGATAGAATAAGGTCTAAGGTTATCAGGAACACCTGGCATATCATCTGTATAAACCTCTTCACCTACTCCGTCTTCCTTATTACTTCCTGCCATCTCAAAGGCTTTAAAGTAGGTAGACAAAGCATCATGCCCAGTTTCTACCGTAGAAGCGGTGTTACTTGAGTCAGAACCAAACATTTTGGTTTCAATCTGGGCTTTCAATAGATAAGTTGCGGGATCACTTCCAGTTTCTGGATCGGAGCTTGCAGCTTCTATATCGGTCATTGCAGCTGCGAGATCTCCAGATTTAAAGTTCTTCTCAGCAGAACGAACGACTTTTTTTTGTCCAAAAGCCAGGGTCGTTGCACCGATCAAGGCCATTGATAGAATTAGCTTCTTCATTTTAGCGTATTTTTCTTGTTTGGTTGGTTATTCGTTAATTTCACTTGATTCATCGGAAGAGTTTTCAGAATCATCAGCTTTAGGTTCGTCAGGAGTTGCATCAGCATTCTCGTCTGTTACTTCCAAGGTGTCTTCTAAAACTTCGATATCCTCTTCTTTTGATATTTTTTCAATAGAAGAGATTTCGTCATTCTCTCCTATTTTGATCAATCGAACTCCTTGTGTAGCTCTCCCCATGACGCGAAGACCATCTACAGAAATTCTGATTGTGATTCCAGACTTATTGATAATCATCAAATCATCTGTTTCTACTACTTCTTTGATTGCAACTAGTGCTCCGGTTTTCTCGGTTACATTCATTGCTTTTACTCCTTTGCCTCCACGATTGGTGATTCTATATTCGTCTAGACTGGAGCGCTTTCCATAGCCCTTTTCAGAAACTACAAGCAGGGTTGCATTCTCTTCAGATGCACATACCATGCCAATCACATAATCCTTATCATCATTTAACCTGATAGCTCTTACGCCGGTAGCTGTACGACCCATCGGTCTAACAGCTTCCTCGTTGAAGTGAATAGCTCTACCTGATTTAGCTGCAATCACAATATGCTGACTTCCATTAGTCATCTCCACATTTACCAACTGATCGTCTTCACGGATGTTCAATGCAATGATTCCATTTGTTCTTGGTCGACTGTATTGCTCCAAAGTTGTCTTCTTAATAACACCTTGTTTGGTGACCATTACTAAGAAATGGTTATTCAGGTAATCTTGATCATTCAAATCCGCCACCTGAATAATGGAGCGAATCTTATCATCTTGCTCAATACTAATCAAATTCTGTATAGGTCTTCCTTTAGAGGTTTTGGACCCTTCAGGAATAGCATAGGTTTTCAACCAGAATAATTTCCCTTTATCTGTAAATATTAATAGGTAATTATGGGTAGACGCGGTAAATAAATATTCCGTAAAATCATCTTGTTTGGTGCTAACACCACGAGACCCTACTCCACCTCTACCTTGAGTTCTGTATTCTGTAAGCGCTGTACGCTTCACATATCCTTCATGAGAAACAGTGATAATCACTTCCTCATTTGGAATCATGTCTTCGTAGCTGAAATCTTCGGCGTTATGCTCGATTTCGGTTCTTCGGTCATCAGCATAGCGAGTTCTCATTTCAGCGAGTTCTTCTTTGATGATTTCCATTCTCTTATCTTCGTTGGCAAGAGTTTCTTTGAGCTCTTCGATCAAAGCCATGATCTCATTGTACTCATTGATGATCTTGTCGCGCTCCATTCCTGTCAATCGTTGCAATCTCATATCGAGAATAGCTCTTGCCTGAATCTCACTCAACTCAAACCGTTCGATCAAACCATTTCTCGCCGTCTCTGGATCTGCAGAATTTCTAATTAAAGCAATCACCTCATCCAGGTGATCTAAAGCGATCAAATAACCTTGGAGAATGTGTGCTCTTTTTTCAGCTTCTCTCAGTTCATACTCAGTTCTACGAATCACTACCTCATGTCGGTGATTGACATAATGCACGATCATATCTTTCAGATTCAGAGTATGTGGCCTACCTTTTACCAAGGCAACATTATTCACTGAGAATGAAGTCTGTAACTGTGTATGCTTGTATAAATTATTAAGTACAACACTGGAAATCGCATCGCGCTTCAACTCGTAAACGATTCGCATTCCGGAGCGATCTGACTCGTCACGAATTGCCGAAATTCCGTCGATTTTCTTTTCATTGATGAGCGCAGCAGTTTTCTCCACCATGCTAGCCTTGTTCACCATGTAAGGAATCTCTGTGATGATAATCATCTCTCTGTTACCACCATCTTTGGTTTCTACATTGGCTTTGCCACGCATTACTACTCTACCACGGCCAGTTTCAAAGGCAGCTTTCACGCCATTGTAACCGTAGATAATTCCACCCGTAGGGAAATCTGGTGCAATAATATGCTCCATCAATCCTTCTACAGTGATTTCATTGTTGTCAATGTATGCGACGATTCCGTCTATTACTTCTCCCAAATTGTGAGGCGCCATATTTGTCGCCATACCAACTGCTATTCCTGAAGCTCCATTCAAAAGGAGAGCAGGGACTTTTGCTGGTAATACGATTGGCTCCTTTAGGGAGTCATCAAAATTGAATTGAAAATCTACTGTTTCCTTGTTGATATCCACCAAAAGCTCTTCAGCGATACGCTTTAGCCTTGCCTCGGTATAACGCATCGCTGCGGGATTATCTCCATCGACAGAACCAAAGTTACCCTGACCATCCACCAAAGGATACCTCAGAGACCAAGGCTGCGCCATACGAACCATCGTTTCGTACACGGCAGAATCACCATGCGGGTGATACTTACCTAGTACCTCACCGACGATTCTGGCGGATTTCTTATAAGGTTTGTTATGTAATACTCCCAGCTCCTGCATCCCAAAAAGGATTCTACGATGTACTGGTTTCAGTCCGTCACGGACATCAGGAAGCGCTCTTGAAACAATAACCGACATCGAATAATCGATGTAGGCGCCACGCATTTCCTCTTCAATATTAATGGGTATGATGTTCTCGTTTTCTCCTTGAGCCATATAATGCTATTCACGGGGTCGATTAAGCCTGCAAGATAGTAAAAACCTACTCTATTTGAAAAGAGATTACGAAGTCCAAATGCGATAATCAAGACTTTAATACCACTGTCCTACTTTCCTGTCTTGAAAATTAAAAATACCACTTCCTCTGTACTCAATTCCGTTGTGCATATGCTTCATCACGACCCCACAGCCTGCGATTTTGCATCGCTTAGTTCCAGGGAAGCGAACAGCCAATCCTACTTGCATTGCATATACCTGTTGATCAAGGTTTTGGAACTCTGAAAAATCAGATGCTGCATAGGTAAACTTGCGGAAATCCGCTCCTCCTTTTACAAACATCTTGGTATACTCGGAGAAGTCTCGCTCTATTCTAAGACCTAACCCATAATAATTTTTATCGGAAACAGCTAATCTTGGAACATATGGACCAGAGCTACTAACTAGTGCCTGATCATATGCCTTCTTAAGATTCAGCTTGCCGAATTCAGCTTCAAAAATAAATCGCCATGGATAATTCTGTCTAGCTCGCTGTCTAAGCTCTGACTGCATATACATATTGGAAGATGAATAATTCCTGTACCTCCAATTCAAAAAAGCTCTTCTTCTATTCGCATCATAAAGAACTAAGCCTACCGTACCATAAAGCTTATTTACTTGATAGGTCGCTCCTTCAAAATCAAATTGATAATCCCCGCCTTGCATGGGAGCTAGATTCCCCCACTCCTGACCAAATCCACCGCCGACTGTGAGAAGGTTGAAAAGATTAATCCTCACTCCTCCATTCCAATTGGGAAAAACCCAGTCTCCACCTTTCATATCCAAAGGATTTTCTTCAGAAATATCCAGAGGATCTCCATCTAAATTCTGAAATCGATAGAAAGATGGATAAAGACTCGTATTAGCAGAATAAAAGCTTGTACCGAATTCCTGGTAGGCACCACCGCCTGAAAGCTCCACACTGAACATCTCAAGCACGTTTCGGGTAATGTTACCCAATCCAGACTCACTTTTAGGATTTTTGCCTTTTTGAGAAATTCCAAAAATATCTTCATCCTGCGCAAACACAGCTGAAAAGGCAAAACAAAGAATAAGAGAGAGGGGTAGCTTTTTAAAATCCATATTTATTTAAACGAAGGCTTGTGACTCTTGGTGTGAATTTAAAAAAAAATGCCTCCCAATTGGGAGGCATCTTCATATTAACTTAAATAAACTCTTATTTTCCGTCAGTTGGCTCTTCTGTGTCTTCTTTCTCAGCTTCTTGTTTTGCCTTCATCTCGGCGATCATTGTGTCCAATTTCTCCTGGATAGCTGGGTCTTCTTTGGTCGCTGCCAATACCTTATTGTAAGTGCCAGCTCCCAAGATCTCCTCGTCCATGATCAAACCAGTTTTGTACTCTTTCAAAACTCCTTGAAGAGATCCTTGAAATTCCTTCACTTCCTCAAAAGCTGCTTTTTCTTCATCTGTAACTTCAGCCTCTGTCATCTTAGCCTCGTCTCCCCAAGCAGCTTTAATTTCATTATATCTTGCTCCACCTTGAAAAATCTCATTTTCCAAGATCATAGCCTTCAATTCTTCCGTTTTTGAATTTACATAATTATCAAATGTCACCTCTACATTTGCATATTTAGTCAAGTCTTCATCTGTAACTTTCTCCTCCTCTTGTGCGTAAGCAGCAAGCCCTAGGAACGCGAACAACGCTCCGAAAAGCAATACTTTTTTCATAATCATTGTGATTTTAATTTCCTTATAATGACTAATAAAACGCTCAAAAGCTAAAAAATCAAGAATTCAGGGGCCTTTTTAAGATAATTTATGATAAATGGTTGATCAGAATGTCAAACCATCTCAATTCTCTTTAGTTGATGGATTGTCTGAATAGGATCATCTGAACTAAAAACAAAACTTCCAGCAACTAATATATCAGCTCCAGCGGCCATCAATTTTGGCGCGTTAATCAAATTTACTCCCCCATCAATTTCGATTTTTGTTGCTGCTCCTTTAGCTAGGATCAAATCTTTTAAGCGGGACACTTTTGAATAGGTATTCTCAATAAATTTTTGCCCACCAAAACCAGGGTTTACTGACATGACGATCACCTGATCGATATCCTGAATCACATCTGACAAAAGTTCTACCGGCGTATGAGGATTGATGGCAACTCCTGCTTTCGCACCAAGACTATGAATAGCTTGTAAGGTTCTGTGCAAATGCGGGCAAGCTTCATAATGTACAGAAATCACTTCCGCCCCTGCATTTCTGAAAACCTCCAAATAATTATCGGGATTAACTATCATCAAATGAACATCTAATGGTTTCTTAGCGTGTTTATGAATTGCTTCAGTGACTGGAATTCCAAAGGAAATATTTGGGACAAATACACCATCCATTATATCTACGTGTATGTAATCCGCTTCCGAAGAGTTTAGAATTTCTACTTCTTTTTGAATATTTGCAAAATCTGCTGCTAATATGGATGGGGCAATTAATGGCGACATCTGTTTTGTTTTAATATTGTAAAAAGGCCAAGGTATGGATCACCTTATTTCTATTGTTTAATGAGTTTGCTTTGCTTGATCAAAACTCCATCTTGCATCTGGATCACGTAAAATCCTGGCTTAATTCCCTGCAATAGAATCTGAAAAGGTTCTTTTAGGCTTGCTCTATTTAGGGCTTCATTTTCTAAAGCTCTACCATTCAGATCAATCAATGTAAATTCTGCACTTAAGCTGCTTCCAAAATAAATAGTTAATTGATCTCCAAGTAAAGGATTAGGATATATACTCCAAGCTAAAGTCTCTTCATTTGCCTCCACGCTAAGAATTTCACCATAGTATGCTCTAAAGAAATTAGGAATACCATAGCCTAATTGGTTATCAGGATCATCAGCTTGAGTCCCACTATTCAACAAAGCTTCAATTAATTGATCCTTTGTCCATTCCGGCTTAGCTTCCCAAAGTCCGGCTGCTAAAGCCGAAATTTGAGGGGCTGAGAAAGAAGTTCCGTTAGAAAAGCCAACTTCTCCATTCGATCTTATGAGAGCTGTACCCTGACCAAAAGCAGCTAGATCGGGTTTAATTCTCCCATCGCCTGTTGGACCACGAGAGCTAAATCCTGAAACCTGCAACTCACTATTCACGGACCCTACAGCCAATATTCCTTTGGCATCGGCGGGTGAAGTAAGTGTGGATGCGCCAGGACCATAATTTCCAGCACTATTCACTACCAGAATCCCCTTACTTGCAGCTATAGTAGCTCCTTTTGCTATTATAGTAGTCTCTCCATCCAAATCCTCCAGCGTATAATTCATATCTGGATCATCAAAATCCCAATATCCAACAGAGCTACTGATAATATCCGTTCCTAGACTATCTGCATACTCAGCTGCCCGTACCCAATTGTACTCTTCTACCCAATATTCAGTAGCTACTTCTTCTGTCATGGAGAGAATATAATCCGCATCAGGAGCTCCTGCTAGCATTTTTCCTGGTTCTTTGGAAGCTATTAAAGAAAGCACATTCGTGCCATGCTGATTATCCGCATATACATTTTCATTCCAAGGCCTCACAAAATCCTTTGTTGAGATAATCTGTCCATTGCTTTGCAAATGTGCAAGGGGACTGGCTGTTTGTGCTCCAGGAAACCCAGCATCAAAGACAGCAATCGTTACTCCTTTACCTGTAAATCCTTCCTCATGCATTTTATCTATGCCTAGTAAGTTATTTTGAAAATCGTAACGCTCTTCATCGGTGGCCAAAACTCGAGCGCTTTCGGCAACTGGTGGACAATATCGATATGTTACCGAAGCATATATCCTTTTTCCTATTCGGGCATTAGGATTAGGGATAAACCCTCTCCCAACCAACTCAACCCGATCTACGAAAGGTAGAGCCTCAATCTCTGTAACATTACTTGCATCAGTTACCAATAAAGTAGCATTAAACCATTTGCTTGAATAGAGGATATAGCTAGCCTTCTCAAATACAGCATCCAGGTATTTCTGCGAAACAGGTAAATCCAAACTATCCGGTGCCACTCCTTCTTTAATTCTTCGGCTCAATGCTTTCTGAGAAAGGAATTCACTTGGTCTTTCTAGTGAAAGGCTCTCTTGCGGCTTGAATTTATAAAACACAGCATAGCGATCTTGCGCAGCCAAAGTGCCGGAAAAAGCCATTCCAAGTAGAATAAATACTAAAAGTTTAATCCTTTCCATAATCGGTCAATTTCATTTGAACCTTAAAACCTGAATCAATCAGCTTATCACCTAGACAATCATTTCTGGAGCAATAAGTTAAGACCTCATCGTACTTTTCCACCAAGCCTATACCCAGATCATAAATCTCAAACCGAATATCTCTATAAGTTACTTCATCGTCACTATCTTCTTGATTGACGCGAATGGAATTCCCGGAATTAATTAACTCAAAATCATCGGCAACCTCATCTCTGTAGATATTCCCATTCCAAACTTTCCCATCTTTTGGAGGAAAAACTAAGGCAACTAATGGTTGGTTTTCTATTGTACGCACCAAGGAAAAGTCTCTTTGAATGAGGGTATACTCCAAAACTTTAGTCCAAGTAATCTCATCGGAAGATTTAGTGCGATTTACAATAAATACCAATTCTCCTTCTGCATTAGTATAAAAGCTGCGAATCCGATCTTTATAAAAAAACAGCTCTTGCTCCGAATCATTTTCACCAAAATATATTGTCTGATCTACTTCATAGACCCAAAACAATCCAACTTCCAGCGGTTGAAATTCATAGCCCAGATCCGCTTGTGAGTCTTCTAATTCTCGGTCACAAGAAGTAAAAAGGGTAAGTATAAGTAATAAAACAAGCGGTAGCTTTCTTTTCATAGTTACTTTTCAATGACTAAAAATACTAGTATTTTCCTAAAGTTAGGCTAAGTCCATGGGCATACATTTCCGATTTACTTTTTTCTAGCCAATCATCCTGTTTAACTTAGCGCCTTCAAAAAATTGAATCATGGCTCTAAGCACTTTTGTAAAAATAAGCGGCATCACTAATCTTTCCGATGCTAGGTATTGCGCGGGAATGTACGTGGATTTATTAGGTTTTTCTTTGGAAGAAGAATCTGAAAAATACATTAATTCTACTCTTTATAATGAAATCACAGGCTGGGTCTCAGGACTTGAATTTGTAGGCGAATTTCTGAGCTATGAGTCAGACAAAGTCCTTGATACCTTAGAAAGCTATCCAACTATAAAGTGGATTGAGCATGACAGAATAGAGTCTTTAGTTAATCTGGAGGGAAAAGGTTTTGGCTTGATTTATAAAATGGATTTAGAAGAGGTTCGCAATATTGAACTCGAAGTAGCTGAGAAACTCAATGACTCTGGAATTATTTTCCATATCACTTCCCTCCACGAAGAACTAAATGAGGAGGATAAAAAAGCAATAAAACTAATTAGTGAGCATTGCCGGGTTATTTTAGGAGTAGGAATTACTTCAGATAACGTGCAAGAACTTATCGCTGAACTAGGGATTTATGGAATTTCTCTAACTGGCGGAAAAGAAATCAAACCAGGACTTAAGGATTTTGATGAACTGGCGGATATACTTGAGGCATTAGAGGTAGACGATTAAGTAAAAAAGCTATTTCAAGAAAAAGGCTATTGGAACAAACCAATAGCCTTTTTTATGCTTAATCCTCAATTATTAGACTTGGTCAAATAAGTCTGAAGATTCATAAGGACTGTTATCTCCTGTGAAAAATGATCCATCAATAAACCGATGGCTAACCCCAATGTCTCTTAACTCCATCAAATCATGGTCATCTAATTTAATTTTGGCAGCTGCCAAATTTCCTTTTATCCTATCCTTATTCACGGATTTGGGTATCACAGCAATATCTCTTGCAATTGACCAGGCAATTAGAATTTGACCCGCGCCAACTTTATGTTTATCGGCAATCTCTTTTACTACTGGATCAACCAATAATTTTGGGTCATTTTCATGTTTTTCTGCCCTAGAATCAGGTGATCCCAGCGGAGAATATGCAGTCATCAAGATTCCATGCTCCAAACAATACTCAACCAATCCATCCTGTGGCAAATAAGGCTGCATCTCTACTTGATTCATTTCAGGAAGCTGACCGCCAAGTTTCACCAATTCTTTGAGTTTTTCCTGATTGAAATTTGAGACGCCGATGTGTTTGGCATATCCCATTTCCTTTACCACTTGCATAGCTACCCAAGTCTCAGCGATAGAGACCTCATCGTAGGTATAAAAGTCCTCTCTTTCTTTTGGAAAGCCAACTCCAGCTTTAAAAGCAAGAGGCCAGTGTATCAGGTACAAATCCACATAATCCAATTTGAGATCGGAAAGTGTCTTTTGCAAAGCAGGCAAAACCTGTTCTTTTTTATGGGAATTATTCCAAAGTTTGGAAGTCACGAAAAGCTCCTCTCGCTTCACTAATCCTTCAGAAATTGCCTTTGCAATCCCCTCTCCCACTTCATTTTCATTTTGGTAAACGGCCGCGCAATCTATATGTCTGTAACCAGCTTCTATTGCCCAGTAAACAGCCTGGCTTACTTCTCCTGGCTTACTTTTCCAAGTTCCTAATCCGATTATTGGGAGTTTGTCTCCGTTTTTAAAGCTTAATTTTTTCATTTGATTATAAAAATTTAGATTATGGTGTAGGTGAATACTAACACAAAAAGCCATGCATTTAATTCACTCGATTCTTTAAATATTTTCTAAATCTATTCATCACCCATAGATGAATTTTAGCTTGGGTATTCACATAAATCAGCCAAGGAAGTCTTGGGACAAACTCATGGATGGCTGAAATAATATATTTATTATCCAAAACTCCCCGAAATTCCAACCAGCCATGATCAAAGCGCTTCACCAGCCAGCCACCTGAAATATAAAACAACTGTCGACTTTCTTCACTTCTATCTGGGATCATGGTCAGCTGCAGCATAGGCTTTTTGGTCCACAACAGATAAAACACAATCTCGCCACTTTCGAGCATTTCTCCATTGATCCAGAACTTAAAGAATGAGGGCAGCCAGATATTATAACGCTGGGCAACCCAAGTCGCTGTATCTCCATGGGTATTAGCCATGCGCTGTATACTTCTCACTGTATTCTTCACTTTGTCCAAAGGATAAAAGCTTGGAGTTTTAAGCTCGATATCAGAATCTAATGCTGCTCTAACTGACTCTGTATAAGTCAGGTAATCAATATGCTTCTCTTGAAATTTCAATTCTTCAGAAACAGTTAACGTATGCTTTAAGCTTTCCACTAATGGAGAAACCAATTGAGGTGGAGATTCTCCAAAAAAGCCTACCCAAAGCTTAGAAAGCCCTAAAGAGAACACTGGAACAGAAAACACCAGCCGCTTTTTCCCAAGCTGTACGGCAGTCAATTCTAGCATTTTTCGATAAGAAATCACTTCTGGGTTTCCAATTTCTATCGCTTTACCAAATACATTCTCATTCCCGACACAGGTATCAATAATGTCTAAAGTATCTCTCAAAGAAATGGGTTGAGTCAAGGATTCTGTCCACTGTGGGCACATTAAAACAGGTAAATTCGTAACCAGATTCTTGATCATATCAAAAGAAGAACCTCCTGGTCCTACAATAATCGAAGCACGGATAGCCGTTAGCTTTGCAGATCTAGATCCTAAAGTCTGTTCAACTTCAAGTCGACTTCTTAGATGTCTGGATAGACTTTCGCCAGTTTCTTTTGGCAGCAAACCTCCCAAATAGATTATCTGCTTTACTTTGTTTAAATGAGCCGCACGGCTAAAATTATCTGCAAGTAGCAAATCTGTATCTTCAAAACTCCCTTGATTTAGACGAGTAGAAGCATTCATTGAATGCACTAGATAGATCGCAACATCTACCCCATTCAGCACTTGGGTGGTGTTTGAAATTGAATACAATTCCACTTGCTTCCAAGTCACTTCCGGGTAAGGATTGTCCTTTACCTCTTTTCTACTAAGGGCAATGATATTGTATTTGTGGCGGAAATGGTAAATGAACCAGCGGCCCACATATCCCCCTGCACCAGCAATTGCGACAGTTGGTTTTGAAACAGAAATAGGTTGATTAGTTAATTCCATAAATGAGAGCTTAACTAACCAACCTATTAATTGATGGTCCTGTTCAGGATAAGTTTATTTTTCTTCGGCTTTTTCCAAAGCTTCAGTCGTAGTGAAGTATTTGACTATCATATTTGGCACTTCCCATTCAGGCATATTCTTATTGGTGAAATATTCCAAATACTTCTCAGTTACCTGAGCAAAATGCGCTTCATGACCATTATGATACTTCTCAGGGATGATCACCTTGTAATTACCGCTGCTGATTTTCTCTAGATCCAATCCAGGAAAACGATCCTGAAGTTTCTCTTTTACCAAGTTAGTCAAAGCATCATCTTGACCATCCAATAATTCCACATACAAGGTGGCGACATAATTCTCTTTCGCACCTTGCTGGATTACCAGGTTAGCTTTTGTACCTCGCATCATACTGTAATGCGTATCGGCAGCACCTTCTGGTGCCTGAAAATTCCAGATCACACTCACTTTAGAGTGAACGCCTTTCAAGGTGTAATTCATTTCCCCATTGCTATTCACACTCAGCTTATTGTCGGCTACATTCTTCTGAAGAAATTCAGGGAATTCATCTTTACCAGTTACCAATTTAAATTGCTCCAAATCCAAATCTGTTGACCACAGCTTGGCTGCTTGCATCTCGACATCAGTGGTGTCCAAAGTAATTCCCGGAAATGCCTCCCACTGGATCAAATCCACCAAATGGGTAGTCACATCAACGATCCCTGTTCCTTCTATGTCTGTATCAAAAAACCAATCAGGTCTTACCAGAGGATTTCCAGATACATATTTAAAGAAATGGTGCACTGACTCCTTAGTGATTGCTGGATTTTCGAGTGTACCTTTTTCCAATTCCCCAAAAACGGCTTTATCCATACTTAGCTCTTTTTGCAAAATCGTACTGATCTCAAAGCGCTCTGTCATGATATCATACAGTAACAAATCCTTTTGAGATGCTTGATCAAAAGCATTAAGCAGCTTTTTGAATCCATCCTTGTTAATCACCAGAGGTTTATCTGCATATACATTGATCCCATTGGAGATAGCTGCAGAGATGTAATCAATCTTGCGATCATTTTTCCCAGCCACCATCATCACATTGCCCGGCTTGGTGGAGATCATTTTCCCCAAATAATCCTCCCCAGCACTTACCTGTAAACTCCAGGCAGTTGGATCCTCTTCCCGATTGTTGTAGCCAGAAAGCCGATTCATATAATCTTTCAGTTCTGGTCCTTCCGGGGCAAAAACATAAACGGTAGAATCCACTTGTGGATACATTGATTTATGAATCAATCCAGCGTGAAAATGTCCCGGATCAAGGGACATTATCGTAATCTCAGCTGTTGATTCAGGAGCTTCAGTCACAGTTTCTTTATTTTCGCAGGAAAACAAAATCCCTACCGCAAGAGCTGCTATAGCAGTGTTTTTCAAAATATTAGCTTATTAGATTTTTACATAATTAGTGCCGTAAGGCGCTCGCTGAGGTCTCTCCAGCATAGAATTAGCCTCATCATCATTGACAAACTTCTCGATGCTAGCATCCCACTCTAATTTTCTTCCCAACTTCATGGAAATGTGTGTCAATAAACAAACCGAACAAGAACGGTGGCCTATCTCTACTGGGGAAAGCAATTCGTTATTTCCCTGAATTGCTCCAAGCCAATTGCCATGATGCTCGTCACTTCGGATCAATTGAATCTCATCTGGACCAATTACTGATTGCAAAATTTTTGGATCTGAAGCATCCAAAGCTCTTGCACTTCGCCCTTGCTCCACAGGATCGGAAGTAGAAGCAACATAAGAACCTCTTGACACCCAAATCCATCCTTCCGTACCTTCATATCGAATACCATTTGGATATCCACCGCCAGTATACATAGTAATACCATTGTCATATTCAGCTTTTGCATAAAAATCTCCATGCACATCCCAAAGACCTGACTGTGGAAACTCCGCTACGGCCTGAATAAATCTAGGACCAGTTAATTCAGTATCCATTCCCCAAGCTGCAGAATCATAGTGGTGTTGCCCCCAACCGGTGATCATCCCAGCACCAAACTGCTCTCTTCTTAACCATCCTGGTCTGCCATAGCCAGTTACTGGGTGAACTCCTATCTCTGTATAAGGCACTTCCGGAGTAGAACCTAACCACATATCGTAATTCAAATTAGAAGGAATTGGCATAGGGGCAGCCTCAGGACCTGCTGGATCTCCAGGCAGACCAACTTTCACCGTATGAAGTCTACCTATTCTACCATTTCTAACTAGCTCCGCTGCAATTCTAAATTGCTCGCTGGATCGCTGCTGAGTACCTAATTGCAATACAGTACCTGATTTTTTTACAGCATTTACCAATTGTCTTCCTTCTTTGATCGTAAGTGAAGTTGGCTTTTGTACGTAGACATGTTTACCAGCCAATGAAGCTTCCATTGCCGGCTGTGAATGCCAATGATCCGGAGTACTGATTACTATCGCATCTATATCCTTATTCAAGAGCATGTCCTTGTAGTCGCCGTATTGTTTCACGTCCAAATAGGCTTTGCCCATTTTTTTGGTGTAATATTCTTCAACTAGTTTTTTCCCATCAGCCATGCGGTTGCTATCCAAATCGGAAACTGCAATAACTCTTGCAATGTCATGCTGCATTACTCCGGGTAAATCGTGGTCACGTGCAATTCTACCACAACCGATTTGACCAATATTTATCTGATTACTAGGGGCATTTTTTCCGAAAACTGAAGCAGGAACAATCGTTGGAAATCCGATCGCTGCACTTGCTAGGGCGCTGTTCTTAATAAATTCTCTTCTTTTCATAAGGTTATTTTTTAAAGGTTATATGGAATCTCGCAAGATCGAATAATCATACTCGTTTGTGACTATTTGTACCTGTTTGATTTCATATTTCATGGGGGTTATTGATGCGAGTATTTTATTTTCTAATTCGCAGTAAATGCTTAATCCCAAACTGTGAATAAAGGATTTACTGATTACTTTCCCAATTACTTGACAAAAGCTCTCCAATAGGATTCTGCTTCTTCAGCAGTCATCCTACCATCGTAGACAATCATTCTGTATTTCAACGAATACCGTTGATTTGGCTTAATTTCCCAAGATTCATGTCGGATCGGAGTGAACTCGATAAATACATTTCCTTCGCCGTTGTATTGGTCTTCAGGCCAAACACGAAGCGGTTCAGGAAAGGCTTTGTTAGTATTATGGCTCAGGAAAAGAATTCCGCTTTCTCCTGATACGTCATCCGTTTTGCCTTGTACGATGATCCATTTAGCATTAGTACCATCTGCAGTCTTGCGGGCATCGCCTTCTGAAGTGAGAATGGTGCTATTATCCTTTCCCCATTTCTCAGTAGCTCGGAATCCAATTCCACCGCCATAGCGATAATCATCAAGCAGTATTCCTCCAGGTATTTTAGTCTGGATTGTAGTGGTGTAATCTACCATATACCGACCTTTATCAGCTGGTTTCACTTTAATTCGCAGGTCCTCTTCAATAGCGATTCGCTCAGAATCCGGAGCTTTAAGATCTATGTGATTTTGCCTCACGTTTAGTTCAGCTGCTCCACCTGCTTCTTTTTTTGAAAGTACTTTGGCAAAATCGACTCTTCCTTTTCCATCACCTAAATTCCAGAAGTCAACCTCTCTTCCAGAGATAGTAGCGCGTGTCCAAGGCCCCCAGATTCCATAGTGATGGTAATGGTCTTTTGGTTGGATTCGTGTAAGTACTTGCCCCGATGGTGATGTTAAAGGATGTATAAAACCAGATTTTGCAAAATCTTTTTTAATGCCTTCAGGAACGTCTTCTGTGGCAGTTTGGTAAGTCAGAACAGCCTGATTACCAATCACGAAATCAATTCCGTTATCATCCTCTTTTAACGTTACTTTTTGCCCATACGCCAGCCCCATTAAACATAGGTAAAACACTGGTACGCAGAAAATTCTTTTGAATATCATATAAAATTCAGGTTATTGGGATTGAATTTTAAAGATATAGAATTCTCAATTATCGACTAACCCGTTCATCCAATTACCCCATGAAGAAGATTATTATCTACGGAATCGTTTTCCTAGCCAGTGTAAATTTCGCTCTTGCACAAAACCCTACAGAGATCCCGTTGGATCAAGACTGGAAAGACAAAATCACCGATTTGGCACCAGAAAAAGCCAACTTCCCATTCAAAAAGAAAAAGAAAATTTTAGTGTTTTCTCTGCATACAGGCTTTTGGCACTGGGTAAATCCTCACACTGCAGCAATGATTGAAATTCTTGGAGAAAAAAGCGGTGCATTTGATGTAACTACCAGCACGGACGTTGCCATGATGGAAAAAGACAAGCTTAAGGAGTTTGATGCTGTCGTATTTGACAATACCAATTCTAAGCCTAAATACAGAAATCTGTTTGTCGATGTATTCAGCGAAGATGCTTCCATGGATAGTGTGGCCGTTTGGGCAAAGGCAAAAGAATTAGAGAATAACATCATCCAATACGTGAAAAAAGGAGGAGGAATTCTAGTAGTCCATGGTGGAAATACCATGCTAAATAACTCTATGGAGTTTTCCAAACTTACTGGAGGCAGTTTCGACTATCACACCAAGCAGCAGGCATTCCAGGTACGAATTGAAGATCCTACTCACCCATTGACTAAGTCGCTTCCAGCGGATGGATTCAACCACGTGGATGAGCCTTACTTCTACAAGAATGCTTATGACGAGCTGGATTTTCATCCCTTGACTTACTTCAATAATGCAGAGATTGAAGGTCAGCGTAAAGGTCAAGAAAAGACTTCAGGCAAAACTTATGTGTCTTGGATCAGAAAAGACGGCAAAGGAAGAGCGATGTACATCTCTACTTCTCATAATGCCCAAAGCTTCGAAAACGCCGATATCCTTGCCTACTTCCTTGATGCCCTTCAGTATGTAGCCGGAGATGTGAAAGTAGATGAAACGCCTATTGGTAAGTAAGAAATGAGAAGTATAAAGTATGAAGTGAGAAGTAGAAAGATCTAGTTCTCACTTTTTTTTAATTTTTCAACTATGATAAAAAGACTTTTTGTAGCTATAATACTAATGACAGTTGGCGCTTTCTTTTATAGCAAATATGTGAGGAATGTAACCGAGGTAATTCCTTTTGAAGTCATCAGACAGTCCATATTTTTCAATGTCGAAATTGAAGGAAAATCCTACACTTTTCAGTTCGATACCGGTGCGGGAACATCCATTTCTCCAGAACTTCAGGAAAAGCTAAAGCTAGATACCATTGGTACTCAACCTTCGCTAGACTTGTATAATAACTTTTCAATAGTAGATGAAGTAATGTTGCCAGAGTTAAAATTAGGAACTATGGTTACTGAAAATATGGAAGTAGCTATTATGCGCCCAATTCAAAGTTTTACCCCTTGCGACAAAAATGTAGACGGGTATTTAGGCCTTGAGTTTTTCGATGGAAAAGTGCTTAAAATAGACTTAAGGAATAAAGAAATAATAGTAGCAAATTCTATTGGAGCTTTACAGGAAAATTTTGGTATTCCTTTAGAAATGGAATATCACCATGGTAGAAAAAGACCTCATATCAATATTTCATACCCAGAGTTAAAAGGAAAAGAAAATGTCATATTCGATACTGGGTCAGGAAATGATTTTCTGAAACTGAGCAAAAACACTTTTCAGCAAATGCTCGAACATGGTGAATTAAGTCAAAAATCTATTCTAGACACAACCTACATTCATGAAGGCAGAGGGCTTTTCGGCGGCCAAAAAGACACCATAAATTATACAGTTAATATTTCAAAGTTGGTTATTGGAAACACAACTTTTGATAACCTTACTACACAAACATTCGATTCAAAAGGAAATTCAAACCTTGGAGCGGCTATCCTAGCTAAGGCTGTAATTGTTCTAGATTTGGTCCGCGATAAATTCTATTTAAAACCATACGAAAATGCAAACTTAGTCTATGGTTCACCAATTGACTTCAAGTATCGTGACTATAAAGTAACTGAAGTATCTCCTGCATCTAAAGCATATGAGGCGGGTGTTAGAATTGGGCAAATAGTAAAAGCTGTTGATAATCATCATTTTGATTCATTGACAGTCTGTGAGCAGCTTGATTTAGATATGAGAGAAACTTTTCAGCAAAAAAACATCCAGTTTTTGTTCGAATCAGAAGACGGAGATATAGTCTATAACTACACCGCCCCAGAACCTGAGAGTGAATGATAAGCAAGCGTCTAAGTCTATTCCAGCAATCCCAAATCGTACTTCCGAAATCGTAAATCCCTACGCTTTCTTCACAAATTCACTTTTCAGCGCCATAGATCCAAACCCATCGATTTTGCAGTCGATGTTGTGATCACCTTCTACCAGACGAATACTTTTCACTTTAGTGCCGGCTTTAATTGGTTTGGGTGCACCTTTTACCGGTAGATCCTTGATAATAGTCACAGAATCCCCATCTGACAATTCAGTTCCATTCGCATCTTTAACTACTAGTCCTTCAGCTTCTTCATCATTAGAATTTTCCAAAGTCCACACAAAACTGCATTCCGGACAAATCAATTTACCATCTAATTCATAACCGTAAGGAGACTGACATGCAGGGCAAGGAGGTGTATTTTCCATGTGGCGAAGATAAAATATTTTCTTCACCCGAGAAGAAAAAGCTATCTGCTAAGTAGGGCTACACTCCAGAGCTACATTCTCAGAACCTCAATAAACGGGCGTAAAACTATGAACTACCGCCTCAGCAGCAATTCGCCCGGATGCCATAGCAGCATTGATCGAGCCATTCAATAAATAATCTCCAGCTAAAAATACGTGATCAGAAATCTTGCTCTCAGTAAAAGGAATAGTGCCTTTCATATCTTCTACAGTAGGGATTGCATAATCGATATAATATGACTTTACAAACTTGAAATATTCAGCACTGATTCTAGAAATTGACTCCAACTCTGCCTGAACTGCTTTGATCAACTCCTTCTCTTTCAGATCAGAATCCAAAATTGAAACAGAAAGCAATGCCCGACCAGTAGTAGAATAAGCAGACGATACATCACTCATAAACACCATGTTATTAATCAGGTGATTTTCCCCTGGAATCAAGCCCAGCATAGCTCTATTCATAAATGATTTATGCAGAGAGAAATACAGGGTAATCACCGACCTTGAAGGTGCAAATTGCCCCTCCATCTGCTTCATGAACTTATCTGGCTGTGTAGCTACTATAATTCTATCAGCCTCCAAAGTCTCGCCATTTTCAAGCTGAATTGTTTTACCAACCAAATCAGAAACCTTGGTATTAAATCTAAATTCTGTGCTAGCCAGTTGCCTTTTGAGCATTTTTGGAACCTCTATCATACCTTTTTCCGGTATGCCACCAAGGCCTTGAGAAAACATTTTAAACACAAACTCAAACATTCTGGAGGAGGTTTTTAAGTCCTTTTCCAAAAATATTCCTCGAAAAAAAGGCTTGAAAAAGTTAGAGATTATCTGATCCGAAAATCCATAATCAATTAGATATTTATGGGTAGTTGCAGAAGGCTCATTGAATATATCTTCAATTGATTTATTTTTTAGCATCTGAGTAAGGTTAAACATTTTGACCTTATCCAAAAAGCTTCCAACATGGGAAAAAGCCATGCTAACCACCTTCAGCGGATTACGCAAAGGATCAGAAATAATGAAGGTTTCATTCTCTCCAAAAATTACCGCTCCCGGTTCGAAATACTTAAGATTTAATTTCGACAGATCAAGGTACCTTTTCACTTCTGGATAAGCCGTCAACAAAACCTGAAAACCATGATCTAACAGAAAACCATCTACTAAATCTGTTTTTACTCTACCTCCTACGCTATCACTTCCTTCCAATATAACTGGTGAAAAACCCGCTTTTTCAAGTTCAATCGCCGCAACCAACCCTGCTACACCCGCACCAACTATAAATATTTTTTGATCTTTCATTTATGAGATTTCTTTTATAAAAAACTTACAAAAAAAGCTTTTGGTAAGGATATTCAAATTTAACTCGCTCAAGTAAGCATTGTTTGGAAATATGAGAAATTACCCGACATCAACTATCTTGTAATAATTGCCTGATCTTAAATTAAGATCTTCTTTATGCTCGCTTGCAGCTACAAATTGAACTAAATTTTATCAATAAACAGCCTCTACCGGTATTCATATTTAGAAGACTTGAATTTGAAAATCGAACCATTACTCAGATTTATTACCAAAACTGAAAACTGATAAAACCTCTTGCCACAGTCCTGTTCATAGTTCTAACAGGAATGATTATAGTTTGGGGAAAAATCATAATGAACTAAGCATTCAATGCTAAATCACTTTCAAAGCAACCCTATTACTTATTGATAAATAGCTAGTTAAAAGCTAGTCCAAAATGAAAATCAATTTCTCATATGTTCCTAAAGGCAGATTAATATGCTGACTATTGAAAAATCTAGGAAATGTAATAGATCAATATAAAGCTCAAAATCAAACTGACCGAAACCAAAGTCTAAAATTTCCCGTAGCGTAAATCATGACCTAAGTATTAAGACAAGGCCGATATCCCACTTAAATCACTGAAAATGAAAAAGTTATTTTTATTTACATTCTTCACTGCAGTTACCCTTGTTTCAGCATTTTCTCAAAGTAATAGCTCACAGATATACGATTTCAATTTAGATCTCCCAACGTTTGAAAGCGATCTTGAATTTGAACTTGGACAAGACTCAAACAAATCATCTGAAGTAATTCAGTTTAGGCAGTTCAAAAACTTAGATGATTTTCGGAACAGAATCGAGAAAAATAATAACCTCCTTTATACACAAGACGAAAATCTAGTAGTCATTAATCCTGATCCGATTTATTCTTTGAGAATTGTGAAACCAACAAGGAATTTCCCCATTCAGATCTATAAACCGGATTCTACCAAAAATTATACGCTATTGATAAAAGAATTCTAATACGTTATACTCGTTAGAAGAAGTCACTTTTATTATGCTTTCCAGCTTCTGTTAGCCTTTTTTTCGGCTTGATTTTTCTTGGCCTTTAGCCGTTTTTCTATTGCTCCTTTTTTAGGTTTGGTAGCTTTTCTTACGCGTTTCTTAAAAAATGCTTTGCGTAACAGGTCCTCAAACTTTCTGATCACCAGTTCCTTATTCTGAATCTGAGAGCGCTTTTCCTGAGATTGGAGTTGGAGCACACCTTCTTGGTCAGTTTTTGTACGCAACTTCTCTAATAACATTGCCTTTTCTTCTACACTTAAAAGTCCAGAATTAGGGATATCGAACTTTAACTGGACTTTGGTTTCGACTTTATTGACGTTTTGCCCTCCAGCTCCTCCGCTTCTGGAGGTAATGAACTGAAGCTCACCAAGGAAGTCACCTCGTTTTATTCGCTCATCTATATTTTTCTCTTTGTAATCCATCTCTAACATTTATTTCAACAGCTATCTTCAAACAAGTATTTGACCAATCAGCCTGAAATTGAAATTAGGTGTAAACTTTCCACTAAAAAAGAGAAAGTAAATACTAATTTGAAGTCTCACTTAACACTCAAACCCATAAATCATATGAAAAATAGAAGAGAATTCCTGATAAAATCTGCACTTGGAGTAGGTGGACTCGCTTTAGCTCCATCATGGCTTCAAGGTGCTCCAGCTATAATCAAGTCCTTCAACAAACCAAACTCTTTGATCAATGGAGTACAATTAGGCTGCATCACTTATTCATTTCGCTCCATGCCGGATCAAAGTGCAGAAGCAACGCTAAAATATGTGGTGGATTCAGGTCTATCTGCTATAGAGCTCATGGGAGATCCGGCGGAGTCATTTGCTGGAAAGCCAATAAATCCTATCAATATGCAGGAAATGTATCCACTTAGAGCGAAGCAAAGAAGGGGCGAAGAATTAACTGCAGAGGAGAAAGCGAAAATGGCTGATTTGAATGCTCAAGCAGAATCCTATTCCAAGGAGGTAGCAGAGTGGAGAAGTAAAGTAGGCACTGCTCCGTTTGAGAAAATGAGAAAAATGTACAAGGATGCAGGAGTTAGTATCTATGCATTTAAGCCAAATGCTTTCGGTAGAAATGCCTCTGATGAGGAAATAGCTTACGGTATGACAGCTGCAAAAGCTCTTGGTGCTACGCATGTCACATTAGAGCATCCATCGAATGATGAACATACACTTCGCTTAGGGAAATTGGGAGAGAAATATAAGATGTCGGTCGGTTATCATGGACATGAGCAGGAGACTTTCACATTTTGGGATACGGCTTTGGAACAAAGCAAAAGAAACGGCTTGAATCTAGATGCCGGGCATTACATCGCTGCTGGAAATACCGATCTGATTCCTTTGATAGAAAAACAGCATAGTCACATCCTAAGTATGCATACAAAGGATAGGCAAACGCCTGAAAACGGGAAAGGAAACTTGCCTTGGGGAACTGGCAACACTCCTATTCCAGAACTATTGAATATGATCTCTAAAAACAAGTATAAGTTCCCGGCAACCATAGAGTTAGAGTACCAAGTACCAGAAGGGTCTAATGCAGTAAAGGAAGTTCAGAAATGTGTTGAATTTTGCGAAAAAGCACTAGCTTAGATATGAAATCTTGTTTTCCATATTAAGCTTTTCAAACTATTTTTTGAAGCGGCAGTCTACACTGCTGCTTTTTGTTTGCCTTAAGAAAAATCAAAGTCTAATAAATTTGGTTTCCCGCAATCAAGACCTCTCTCAACCTTTGGAGAGTAACACACTTGATTATTAATCTTAAATAAGATTGAATTAGGGTTTTAATAGTGTACTTTCGGCAGCTCATTTTGGAACTCAACATGCTTGGCTAATAATTAAACTAGTTCAACATGGAAGAGGAAGAAATTCTCGAACGAAATCAATTTGAAGAGCTAATACAAGGCCTCATTGATAATAAATATGGATGTAGCAATGACTTCATATTACCAAGCACAGTAATCGGCTTAAGAGACACCATTCAAATCCTCTCAGAATCTGGAAAAATGAAACTTGCCGGTGTCGGAAATTCGACCATTAATAAACAAGACAATGAAATAAGAGGTGATAAAATAAATTGGATTCAGGAGAGCAGTGTCAATCCATTTGAAATCATTTATTTAAAGAAAGTGAGGAAATTCATTGATCACCTGAACAAAACCTGTTTCACTTCCATCAAAAGCTTTGAAAGCCATTATTCCAATTATGAGAAAATGAGTTTTTACAAGCGGCACGTAGACCAATTCAAGAATGAGAAAGGTAGAAAGTTCTCTATTATCGTTTACCTAAATCAAGATTGGCAGGATGAAGATGAAGGGCAGTTATCCTTATATCCTGAATCAGGTAATGTACAAAACATCTCTCCTATCGGAGGCAGGATTGTATTTTTCCGAAGTGATGAAATGGAACATGAGGTACATCCATCATCCACTAAGGAAAGAAAAAGTATAGCCGCCTGGTTTAAAAACTAGCTGTTTCATTCAACAATTTCTTCGAGAAAATACCTAAAAAACAAAAAACCACAACTCTCGCTGTGGCTTTTACTATTTGGGTATAAAGTTCTTCTGTATTACTTAGAAAACATGGTAAACATCCACATTCTCTTCTCAAGATCTCCTACAAATGTAGTTAGCAAATCTGCTGAAGCGATATCATCAGCTTCTTCAGCCGCCTTAGCAGCTTTTCTATGAGATTGAGCTAAACTTCCTAGTCCATCAATTACATGCTTCACACATTCATCACCATTAGATACATCTGTGATCTCTTTGTGAATGGTGTTTTTCAAATAATCGGAATATGCATGTAAAGGTTTGAATCCAATAGTCACAATTCTCTCAGCCAATTCATCTATATTTTCATACAGCTGAGTATATAGCTCTTCAAATTTGATGTGTAGGTCAAAAAAGTTCTCGCCTTTCACATTCCAGTGAAACCCTCTCACATTTTGGTAGAAAATATGATAATCAGACAGCAAATCATTCATTTTATCTGATACATTTTTCATGGCTTTATTATCCAATTTCAAATGATTTCCGAGTGTTGCTTTTTGAGTATTCATATGTTATTCTTTTTTTAGATTAAGTTTTAAAATTATACTATTAATCATCCAAGGGGCGTGCCATGATCAGCCCACCCATAGGAACTAACGCCAACTAACCTCTTTGACTAATAGTCTTTGGAAAATCGTTTCATGGGACAAATTATATCTATAAACAGGCTTATTAGAACCCTATCAGCTTCAAAACCTTCCCGAAAAAAATTCCCCAATCCGTTGAAAAATTAGCTCATCAGGTATGTATGTAACTATAGAAGTGTACTCAAAAAGATGCTGAATAGGCAACTACTTTAACTTCAAATTAAGATTATTGGAATAAGAACTTTCTTCAATTCTGGTATTTTGGCAGTGCAAACAATTTCAAAAAAAAGCCCGGAACTAAGTCCGGGCCAAAATGTATGTTTTACTTATAAATCATATTGCTTCATTTTGTTAAAGAGGGTTTTTCGATCTATTCCCAATTGCTTCGCTGCCTGAGTCCTGTTGTATTTTACTTCTTCTAATACTTTTTTCAAAACTTCGGCTTCGGCCTCAGCTGCAGCATCCTTCAGATTCAATGGCATTTTGCTTGGCTTAGAAACTGAATTTCCAGAATCTGAGTCTATGAAATTAAACTTTTGTGAGTAAACAATTTCTGGAGGAAGCGCTGAAACAGACATTTTACCTCCGTCAGTTAATAAGGTAGCCCTGCGGATCACATTAAGCATTTCACGAAGATTACCAGGCCAAGGATATTCTTTCAGCACCTCCATCACTTGTTCTTCAAAACCAAATACTTTTTTATTTAACTCCGCATTTGATAACTCAAGGAAATGATAGGCAAATGCTTCGATATCGGCAGTCCTGTGTCTCAAAGGAGGCACTGTAATGCTGAATTCATTGAATCTAAAATAAAGGTCTTCTCTAAATTTACCTTCAGAAACAGATTTTCGAAGGTCTTCATTGGAGGCTACTAGTATTCTTACATCAATTGACTTATCCTTAGTCCCTCCTATTCTTCTCAGTTTTCGCTCCTGAACTAATCTCAATAAACCCACTTGGGTTTCATAAGACAAATTAGCGATCTCATCCAGAAAAATTGTCCCGCCATCAGCTAGTTCAAATTGTCCGGGTTTTTCTGATAAGGCTCCGGTAAAAGCTCCTTTTTCGTGACCCCATAATTCACTTCCAGCAAGCTCTTTGGTCAAGGCTCCACAATCTACCGCGATGAATGGTTTACCGGCACGCTCACTTTGATCATGAATCGTACGAGCTATATTTTCCTTACCAGCTCCACTTTCTCCATATATCACCACACTAAGACTAGTCGGTGCTACCAAGGCCACCTCTTTATATAATTTCTTTGACTCAGCTCCTGTACCTTTGAGAAATTTGGACTCTGTTTTCTGAGCTTTCGAATTAGAATCTTTTTTGAGATTATTCGCTTTGGAAAAAGTTTCTGTGTTTGACTTATTTGCTTTAGATGCAGCTAGTGCGCGTTCAATTAGGTTGATTATTTCATCAGGAATCAAAGGTTTGGTAACGTAATCAAACGCACCATTTTTGATCACTTCAACGGCAATTTTCACATCAGCATAGCCTGTAATAATTGCCACTTGAGTGCCTGGAGATATTTCTCTAACTTTCATTAGCACATCTCTACCCTCCATATCTCTGAGCTTGAAATCACAAAAAATAAGATCGAAAAAAGTCTTTTTGACCATGTCAAGGCCATTTTTCCCTGAAATAGTTGTTTCTACTTCAAACCCTTTTTTAGTCAGAAATCTTTCAAGAAGCTGACAAATATCTATGTTATCGTCTATTACGAGAATTTTAGCCATGATTTATTTGATGTTGGAGGTGTTTAATAACTGGCTCTGGACTACCTGATCCAAGCGAGCAATGTTGAAGGGTTTACTTAAGAAATCTAATGCTCCATATTGAATAGCTTCCATTTTTACTTCATTATGATCAAAAGCACTCATCATGATTATTTTGGATCGGAATTCACTGGAGTTGATATGTTTTAATTCATTCAAGCCATTGCCATCAGGAAGGTTTACATCCAAGAATACTAATTCAGGCTTAGAGTCATTGAATAATTTCCTTCCCTCTTTGAGTGTACCAGCGACAAGGACAGAAAAACCTTTTCTGCCTAAAAATCTGGATAAAAGCGATCTGATTTCAGGCTCATCATCTATAACTAATATTAGTTTATTCTTCATCACGTAGTCTTCTTAGCTCCTCAATCCTAGGTACATTCATTTTTTTTAATTGTCAGGTAGTAATTTTACATATGGAAAAGATGTAAGAAAAGGCGCAACAACAAGCCGCACCTTTTCAAATTCTAAACCTATTTTCACTTCACTTTTTCTACTTTTTCTTTTGCTGCCTGAATAGCGGATTTAGTTGCCTCTACCCCTTCAGACTTAACTTCCAAAAACTTTGTCTTCATATCTCCAAGAAGGGATTGAAAGTCACCAATAAGGTTATTCAATTTCTTTTTTTGCGGTCCAAAATCATCCTTATTTTTATAAAGATATGCTCCTACCAATGCTCCGGTTATAAGTCCGCTTAACCATAGTGTTTTATTTACTGCTGATTTAGTCATAGTGTTTTTTAAGTTTAGAGATTAAATATTTTTTTTCTTTGAAGTTTTCAATTTAAGGTCTCTTGAATTGTTTGCAATCGAACTTAAACTTGAACTCCTTTGCTTGTATAACTGTCAAATCTCGAATGAGTTTCCATTTGACCTTTATAATTTAGTTATTTGGGCTAGCAAGTATTCGCTTGCATCTAAATTGATCGACCAGAAATCAATCTGAAAATCACAGCAATAATTGCTATTACCAGTAGTACATGGATTAATCCTCCGGCGCTGTAAGCGAAGACTCCTACGAGCCAGCCTATAACCAGAATGACTGCGATGAAATACAATAAAGAACTCATAGTGTTGTTGTTTAGGTTGGTTATTTAGTTTATAACTTCTAACTCAAGTGGTATGCCTTTTTAACACAAATCAATGAAACCGTCGCCAAATGCGCTAAATAGCCTAATAATCACGATTGATTAAATAATTAAGAAAAACCCTTCGGTATTTTTGAGTAACAAATTCCCCAATTCAAGGAAAATCTATATGACAAAAAACGAAAACCCATCCATCCGTCAGGTCAAAATATATTCGATCGTGACTCTAATCCTGATTGTGGTGGGAAGTGCTATCTCCTATTGGACAGCGGGAAGAATAGAATTTTATACCAATGCGGTCATGCACACCTCAAATGTACTGCAGAGAGCAGGTGAGTTGTATTCCAGCATTATTGAAAGAGAAACTAACATCAGGGGCTACGTGATCACTGGAAATGAAGAGTTTTTGACAAACTACAGGCAATCCAATATTGATGCAGATCTTTTGTTGACACAATTGCAGAATTTGACAGTGGACAATGGCGTGCAACAGAATAATATTGAAGAACTCAGAGGCTTAATAAACACTAGAGTCAGGACCTTCGAAGCTACCATTGACTACATCGAAGAACATGGCGACCTAGACGGATTCCTAGATCCCAGTAAAGCCAGTAATGCCCTTAGTGGCTATATAATGATCAAAAATGTGGTTTTACGGATCAATGAAGTTGAAAACAATCTTTTCCAAGAAAGAAACCAAAGCTTGATCAATAATATTAATGCGTTACCTTTTATAGTAGGCCTTATTTCTATCTTCTCAATCACTATTGGATTGGTGACTTTTTTCTCTATCTACCAATACAATAAAGCTCAAGTGGCTGCAGATAGTGATAGAACTTTATTTCAGGAAAAGCTCAAAGATCAGATAAGCCTCCTGGACCACTCAAATAAAGAGCTGGAACAATTTGCATACGTCGCCTCACATGATTTGCAAGAACCTCTACGAAAAATCACTGCGTTTTCAGACCTCCTTAAAGAACAATTTGCAGATAAACTAGAAGGTGATGGAGAACTATACCTAAACCGTATCACAGCAGCTTCTACTCGGATGAGACGGTTAATTACCGATCTTTTAGAATACAGCAGAGCCGGTAAAATTGAAAATGACCAAATTAAGGAAGTAGAACTATCAAAAGTCATCACGGAGATCCTTGAAGACGTAGAAGTTGCCATTCAGGACAAATCTGCTAAAATAACCGTAGGAAAATTACCTGATGTCTATGGTGCTGAAACAGAATACCGACAGGTATTTCAAAACCTAATATCAAATTCAATCAAATTCTCCAAACCAGACACAAATCCAGAAATCTCAATTACGGCTCAAGAGGCGAGCACTGAACTTGTGAAAAAATTCCCAACTCTTGATTTAGAAGAGAAATATCATTTAATTAAAGTATCAGATAATGGAATTGGGTTTAACAAAGAATACTCGGATCGAATTTTTTCGATCTTCCAGCGGTTACATGGCAAGAATGAATATGAAGGGACCGGAATTGGACTTTCGATTACTCGCAAAATCATCGAGAAAAATGGTGGAGTAATTTTTGCAGAGAGCAGTCCTTCTAATGGCTCCACATTCTATATAATCCTGCCATTTATCAGTACGTAATACCGTAATTGTTAGTACTAGGTTTATTTCTAAAAATCATACTTATCTTTTCATCAGAATCTAACCCTTGTTCGTCACAGACTTTATGCTCATGTCCTTCGAGAAACCCATCCAAATCCTAGTCGCAGAAGACGATGAAGATGATAAATTATTAATCTTAAAAGCCTTTGAAAGAACTTTACCAAAGGAGAAAGTTACTTGTGTGGATGATGGAGAGGCTCTTTTGAAATATTTAAAGCGCATCGCTCCATATAATGACCTGCTGAAATACCCCAGGCCAGATATTATTCTTCTTGACCTTAATATGCCTAGAGTAGGTGGTAAAGAAGCGCTTGCTGAAATTAAAAGGTGCGAAGACCTTAAATCTATTCCAGTCATAATCTTCACTACATCCAATAATATTGATGATATTCAGGCCACCTACAAAATGGGGTCAAGTAGCTTTATCACCAAGCCTGGATCCTTTGAGGAATTAGTGAAGGTCACAGAAGAAATTGAAAATTATTGGTCGAAAACTGTATTGTTACCAGACTAATCAAAAAATATGTTTAGTGGAAAAAATATAAAAGTACTTTATGTAGACGATGATCCAGATGATTTTTTGTTGGCATCTAGTCTTCTCAAAAAAATCACTGATACTACCTATGAAGTTGAGGGAGCTACTAGTCTTGAGGAAGCCATTCCAAAACTGGATGAAAGCTTTGACCTGTTCTTAGTCGATTACAGATTAGGTAAAGACACAGGATTAGAACTTATCCGCGAGATAAAATTAGTTAGAAAACACGCTCCTGTAATCATGCTCACGGGTATGAGTACAGGAAACATCGACAAAGAAGCGCTCAACCTTGGCGTTTCAGATTACCTGGTTAAAGGTGAATTTGATGCGCAGACTCTAGATAGAACGCTGAGATATGCTATTCGAGATGCGCAGTTGATGGAGTCTCTTTCTAGTGCAGCAGTTAAGTTTAGATCAATATTCGAGCTCGCCACTGATCCATTTCTGTTAATGGATTACGAGGGTGAAATTTTAGAAGTCAATCCTGCCTTTCAGAAAAAATTCGGACTCAAAGCACATGATCCAAATTCTGATGAAACCTATTTTTTCAAAGACTTATTGCCTGATGAATCTTCACGTCAAGAATTGGAGCAATTATTCTTAAATGGCGAGGAGCTATACGATATGGAAGCCCTCTTGACTATCGAACATGGCCATTCCATCAATAGCTTGATAAGTATAGTCAAGCAAGAGGTAAATATTTATCAAGTTCTTATCAAAGATCTTAGTGCCATCAAAGCGAAAGAAGAGGAAGAACATAATCTTAAAAAATTCTCTTCTACAGGTAGAATAGCGAGGCTGTTGGCACATGAAGTCAAAAACCCTTTGACTACCATTCTCCTTTCCGCTGACCAGCTTCATATGGAGCTACCTGAGTCAGTTTTAGTAGAAAGTGGAGATTTGATTGACGTTATCCGCAGGAATTGCGACAGAATAAATCACCTGGTCACTCAACTGTTGGATAGCACAAGATTCACAGAATTGGATGCTAAAAATCATTCGATCAATACCCTTTTAGATGAAGCGCTGGAGCATGTCAATGACCGGATAGATTTTAAGGGAATTACCATTCAAAAACAATATCAAACTGATATCTGCGACATAAGTGTAGATGGAGAAAAAATTAAAATCGCATTGATTAACCTTATTGTAAATGCAATAGAAGCCATTCCAGAAAAAGCAGGTAAGCTCATTTTAAAAACATCCATTAAAGAAAATCAATGCCGAATTGAAATCAAGGATAATGGTGAAGGAATTCCCAAGGAAAATCTAGAACGACTATTTGAACCATTCTTTACCAGCAAAGCAGCCGGCTCCGGTCTTGGGCTTACCAATACGCAAAACATCATTTTAAGTCATGGTGGATCTATTCGCGTAAAAAGTGAAGTAGGAAAAGGGACTTCTTTTTTAATCACTTTTAATATTCCGAGTTAAATAATCTAAGTACCCTAAAGAGAGGGTGAAATCGACTTCCAACTATCTATTGCAAAATACTTTTAATGATAGAATTTCAAGGGAAATTAGCTGCATTTGAGTTCAACCATTGGCAATACCACATTCCAATTTCCGATGGTATCTCCAAGCAAATGATGGATGAAAATCATCGTCGGGTTTTGATATGGATAAAAAACGAAGGACCATTTCATATGGCGTTGATGAAAGCAAAGAATTATTGGTATGTCCTGATTAATCAAGAGCTGCGCAAGCGGTTGAACCTATCCGAAGAGACCTCTTTTTCAATTAAAATAGATCGAGATCACAGCGAATATGGCCATGAAATGCCAGAAGAACTTCAAGTGCTGATGGATCAGGATGAGGAAGGTGCTACCTTTTTCAAAAGTTTAACTCCAGGAAAGCAACGAATGATGGTTTATACTGTGACAAAGGTGAAAAATCCGGAAAGTCGAATGAAGAAAGCACTAGCAATTATTCATCATCTCAAACTCGTCAAAGGAAAGTTAGACTACAAGCAACTGAATGAGTTGATAAAGTATTACAATAAGTTATGGTAAATACGCGCTGTCTTAGCTTACTTTTTGTATTTTGAATTTTACTCAATTTTTACCCCTATAATGAAGAAACTGCCAGACATAAATTGTGATTTAGGTGAAGGCATGCCAAACGAAAAACAGATCTTTCAATTCATAGATACAGCCAGTATTGCATGTGGAGGTCACTTTGGGGATGAAAACTCAATTAATGAAAGCTTGGAATTAGCTTTGATTTACAAGAAAAAAGTTGGTGCTCATCCCTCCTATCCTGATCCAAAGAATTTCGGAAGGAAGACTATGAAGATTTCTGATAAAGATCTTAAGAAGTCAATATTGGTTCAAATATTAAAATTTGAACAATTGGCAGAGAAATCTGGAATCACAATGGATCACATCAAATTCCATGGAGCCTTATACAATGAAGCCGCAGCGGACGCCGAAATGGCGGATAGTCTCACAGATTTTATCGCTAGTCATTTCCATAATACCCCGATTTTTGCTCCCCCACATTCTCAACTGGAAAAGTACATCAAGCAGAAGAATTTGTGCCAACGAGTTGAAGTTTTTGGAGATAGAAGGTATATGGATAATTACCAGTTAGTACCAAGGTCAGTATTTGGGTCTCATTTAATTTCAGAAAGTGAGATCTCACCACCGCTCAAATCTTTGCTTGAAAAAGGCTATTTGCTATCAGATTCAGGCAAAAAACTACCTTTCCAGCCTGACACCATTTGCTTCCATGGAGACAATCCAGGAATACAGGACTTTTTGCCAAGAATCAGAAAAAAATTCTGGACATGAAACCGAAGTTCAAACAAATCTCTCCTTTGATTTGTGAATTTGAATGGGAATCCAACGTGTCAGATCAATTGCTACGAGAGCAACTAGGCTTAAAATCGGCAGTTGAAAAAGACTTCAGCACTGAACTATGTGAGCTTCGAATGGGATTCAAAACCTTATCGGTTTTATTTTCAAAACCGAGAATAGATTTTGAAATCAAAAACTGGCTGGAAACTTTTTCTTTGGAAAAATCAACACATTCGCTGCCAGAAAAAATCTGGGAAATACCTGTGTGCTATGCTTCAGAGACTGGCCGAGATCTGGAGTCCTTAGCAAAGACTAAAAAGATAAGCGTAGAAGAAGTCATAGCGCTGCATTCCAAGCCACTTTACAGACTCCATTTCTATGGGTTTCTGCCTGGATTCATGTATTTAAATGGACTTCCAGAAATACTTTATACTTCAAGAAAAAGCGTTCCAGATCGAGAAGTCCCTGTTGGTTCTGTAGCAATCGGCGGCGAACAAACTGGAATCTATCCATCTTCCAGTCCCGGTGGCTGGCACTTGGTAGGTCAAACTCCCATACCTTTATTTAACCCTACTCTAGACATCCCTGTATTTGCGGAAGTTGGAGAGAGGATAGAATTCACTCCAATTACTTTTCAGGAGTTTGAGCGATTAAAAAGAAATCCAAAACCACCAAAGTTCAGATGATACGGGATATCGGCTATATGAAAATCCTAAAAACCGGTCCTGGAACCTCCATTCAGGATTTAGGGAGAGTTGGATTTGCCCAGTTTGGCGTTCCCAATTCTGGGGTTTTGGATTTACGCTCGTTTGCCTGGGTAAATTATCTGCTTCAAAACGAAGAATCAGACGCAGCTTTGGAAATCTGCCAGCCGGGATTGAAAGTGCAATTTGGATCACCTACTTTGATTTGTCTTGCTGGTGCCAAAGTAGCTATAAAGCTTAATGGAAACGTTCTTTCTAATCCCAATTTACTGCCTATTCAAGCAAATGATCTTCTGGAAATCGGCTCTATGGAAATTGGGGCAGTGCTCTATTTAGGCATCAAAAATGGATTTCAGACTGAAAAAATAATGAACTCCAGAAGTTGGTTTGGAGGAATTACCCAGTCAGATTTTGCAAAAAAGGAAGAACGAATCTCCTACTTCACCAATCAGGAAATTCCAAAATTTACTGCTTCCAAAGTAAAACGAGATACCAGTTGGCTACAGGAAAAAATAATAACAGCGTATCCAGGACCGCAATGGGACTTATTAGATAAACATTCACAGGAAAAGCTTGAAACCAGTGAGTTTACGATCTCGGATCTAAAAAACAGAATGGCAATCCAACTCACGGAATTACTTCCAAACAATATCCCTGAGATGGCAACGGCCCCTGTATTTCCGGGTACAGTCCAACTTACTTCAGGAGGTAAATTATTGGTTTTGATGAAGGATGCCCAAGTAACTGGTGGATATCCCAGGATTCTGCAACTCACAGAAAATGCAATTTCGCTCATCGCTCAAAAAAAGCCACAGGAAAAAATCAAATTCAGTGTAAAAAAATTGGGCTGAACATCCATGCTAATAACATCAGAAATCTCCCATTTCAGATATTAAAATACTTTGAAAAAAAACGTGCCCACTGCTTGAGGAAAGGCAGAAAGCCTATTATATTACACTTTTACACTGAACCCGATACCTTATGGACGCAGGCTTAAAATCAAAGATTTTGTCTCAGGGAATGAACCCTGATACCGTAGCACAACAAATTCAACATTTCGAAAACGGCTTCCCTTTTCTCAACATCACAGCTCCAGCCACACCTGGAGATGGAATAAAAGTTTTGAGTGATAAGGAGCTAAGGCATTTCTTAATGACCTATCCAGAAAAAGCATCCAAAGTTGAAGTCTTGAAATTTGTTCCTGCCAGTGGGGCGGCATCCCGAATGTTTAAAGATCTTTTCGCTTTTCTGGAAGGTGATGGCGATATCAGCAAATCTGCTTTTGTTCAGAAATTCATGAACAACATCGAGAAGTTTGCCTTTTATGAAGATCTTGATGAAGTCTTAGAAGGTCAGGGAAGTAGCATATATCATGCGCTTGACACCAAAGATTATAAAAGCATTCTGGCTGCTCTACTTTTGGATGAAGGGCTAGGTTACGGAAATCTACCCAAAGGATTATTGAAATTTCACCGCTACAAAGACGGTAGAAGAACTCCTGCCTATGAGCATCTGATCGAGGGAGTGCAATATGCTGTCGGGAAAGGGTCTATAGTCAAAATACACTTCACAGTTTCTCCTGAGCATGCTCCCAAATTCAAAGCGGAAATAGAAAAGATACTTCCGGAAATAGAGAAAGAGTTTGGAGTAAACTTCGAAATCAGCTACTCTCAGCAGAAGAAATCTACCGATACCATCGCTGTAAACACAGATAATACACCGTTTTTGGAAGAAGATGGAAGTATCCTCTTCAGACCTGCTGGACATGGAGCTCTGCTAGAAAATCTTAATGATGTATCCGCTGACCTGATCTTTATCAAAAACGTGGATAATGTGGTTCCTGATAGATTGAAAGGCGAGACTAAAACCTATAAAATGGCCATAGGCGGAATGCTTCTGGAAGCTCAGGAAAAAGTCTTTGCCGCACTTAGTGACTTAGATAAAAGAGAAAACGAACAATCCGTAGCTAAAGCAGAAGAAGTATTGACAAATGATTTGGGGGTGAAAGTCCCAGAGGATTTTTCTCACCTCTCCATTGAGGCTAAAGCTGCATTTTTGAAAGTCAAACTTGACCGTCCTATACGGATTTGTGGAATGGTAAAAAACACTGGAGAACCAGGAGGAGGCCCATTCTGGGTAATGGAAGAAGATGGATTCCAATCACTTCAAATCCTAGAAACTGCCCAGATCGATTTGAACGATCCAGCCGCAAAAGAACATTTCAAAGCTGCTACCCACTTCAACCCCGTTGATTTGGTATGTGCTACCAGAAATTACAAAGGAGAGTCATTTGACCTGTTGCAATACAGAGATATGATGACAGGATTTATCACAGAGAAATCAAAAAGCGGGAAAGATCTCAAAGCGCTTGAATTACCTGGGCTTTGGAACGGTGCAATGGCTGGATGGAATACCATCTTCGTGGAAGTCCCTCTGATCACCTTCAACCCTGTGAAGACTGTGAATGATCTGCTGCGGGACGAACACCAATAAAAGTTTGAAAGCTAAAGTCAAAAATCTGAAAGTTTCAGACTTCTGACTTTAGCTTTCTGAATTTATTCTTCTTTTTTACCTTCATACAAGTCGTACTTCAGCAAGCGGCAGTCAATAGTTCCATTCCAAAATTCAATTCTACGACTTGCTTTTAGTCCTATTTTTTTAGCCAATTCAAGATTTCCGGTGAAAATATACCCTCTGTATCCGGCGCATTTTTGCTTCAGGAAATCACCCATTCTCTTATAGGTTAGTTCCAGTTCATCGTTCTCACCTAGCCTTTCGCCATATTCCGGGTTGAACATGATCACGCCACGAGGACGCTCAGGAATTTCTGTTTCCGCGAAATCACATACCTGGAATTCTATCATGTGATCCACTCCCGCAGTAATCGCATTCTCTTGCGCAAAAGAAATCGCCTGTAGTGAAATATCAGAGGCAATAATTTTCAAGTCAGGAAGCTCCATGATTTTACTTTCAAGCTTCTTTTTCTTTGCCAGAAAAGCCTGCTCATCGTAGCCCAATAGGTGCTGAAATGAATAATGATCTCTGTAAAGCCCCGGATAACGCTTCGTCGCCATCAATGCCGCTTCTATCGCAAGCGTCCCAGACCCACACATGGGATTGATAAAAGGAACTCGGGTATTCCACTCCGTAGCGTAAATCGTCGCGGCTGCCAGTGCTTCCATCATGGGAGCTTTTCCTGGGATTTTACGGTAACCATGCTTTGCAAGTGTATCTCCTGAAGTATTGATGTAAACCGAGCACTGGGTTTCCTTCCAATAAACCTGGAAAACCAAGCCATTAAAATCCGAACCAGAATCCGGTCTGCGCCCTTTCAGCTCACGAAATCGATCAACAATAGCATCTTTAGCTTTGACATTGACAATTAGCGGAGTTGTGATACTTTCATTTTCTGCAACAGAATTTACAGAGAAATAGCCATCCACATCCAGATAATCTTCCCAAGGAATTGCTTTAAATCTGCGGTAGATATCATCTGCATTTCGCAGGTAAAAAGACTTGATTTCATACAGAACTTGGGAGGCTGTGCGCAAATGAAGATTGAGATCCATGCATTCTTCCATGGTAGCTCTTAATTCTATTCCTGTTCTTGTGACAGCTTCGGGCACAAATCCCAGTTCACGTACTTCTTTTTCCAAGTAAGAAACAGAGCGATCCTTACAGGTGATAAAAACTTTTCCTTTGAGATTAAAATCAAGCATGCGCAAAAGTAATGAATGCCAATGAGAAGTACTTCTCAAACCTGGCGTTGATTCTTCGGGATAGGTTCACAAATCGAGATCGGGAAAAGCCAAAGTAAACTAAAAGGCAGATAATCAGGAAATCAACGATCATAAGATTCTTTTCCATTCTTCCTTCCAGCTTCTTGATTCATCAATTTTTGAAAGGACTACTCGCAAACGATTGCGTAACTTAACAGAATTGCGTTTGCTGCAATCGCACTAAATCTTGACTTTTATATTGAACAACAACACCTGAATTTTATGAAATATACCCGAAACATTCTCGCGGTTTTAATTACATCTGCGGTCCTTGTCAGCTGTGCAGGCGAGCAAAAAGTTGACGATGGCTGGAAAGATTTATTTAATGGAAATGACCTAAGCGGTTGGAAAACTGTAGCAGGCACTGCCACTTTTGAAGTGGTAGATGGGACTATTGTAGGCTCTGCTGTGGCTGATTCCCCTAATACTTTCCTGATTACTGAAGAAACATACGGCGACTTTATTTTGGAGCTTGACCTCAAAATCGAGCATTCTTCCAGTAACTCTGGTGTGATGGCACGAGGTCAATTTGACCCGGCTGCCAGAGATGGAAATGGATTAGTGTATGGCTATCAAATCGAAGCAGATCCTTCCGAAAGAGCATGGTCAGGTGGATTATATGACGAAGCCAGAAGAGGCTGGTTATATCCGTTGGACCTCAACCCAGCAGCAAAGACTGCTTTCAAAATGGGTGAATTCAATCATTACAGAATCGAAGCTATTGGTGATGAAATCAAAACTTGGGTAAATGGTCAGCCTGTAGCCTATGTTGTCGATGATATGGACAAAACAGGATTTATCGGTTTACAAGTGCACAGCATTCGTAACGCAGAGGATGCTGGGAGAAAAACCACATTTAAAAATGTGAAAATTCAAACTGAGAATCTGGAATCAATGGCGTTTGACAAAGATATTTTTGTAGTAAACAATCGCTTAAACTCATTGACAGATTATGAGAAAGAAAATGGATGGAAATTACTTTTCAACGGTCAAAACTCTGAAGGTTGGAGAGGTGCATACAAAGAAACTTTCCCAGAGTCAGGTTGGTCGGTAAAAGACGGAGAGTTGAATATTGCTGCATCAGATGGTCGTGAATCTGCCAATGCTGGAGATATCGTCACTACTGAGCAATTTTCGGCTTTTGATTTAGCTTTTGAATTCAAATTGACCGAAGGAGCAAATTCGGGTGTTAAGTATTTCGTGACTTTATCAGAGGGCAATAAAGGTTCGGCCATTGGACTAGAATACCAAGTTTTGGATGATGATAATCACCCTGATGCCAAAATGGGAAGAGACGGAAATCGTACGATGGCCTCACTTTATGACTTAATCAAAGCAGACAAAAATGCTAGGTTCATCAAGCCAGTCGGCGAATGGAACAAAGGACGTGTAGTAGTCACCCCAGACAATAATGTAGCACATTACTTAAATGGCGTGAAAGTAGTAGAATATGTACGAGGATCTCAGGAATACCTTGATTTGGTAGCAATCAGTAAATATGAGAAATGGGATAACTTTGGCGAAGCTGAAGAAGGGCACATTCTTCTTCAAGACCACGGAGACGATGTAAGTTTCAAAAACATTAAGATCAAAACCTTAAACTAAAACCCAAAATCCATGAAAAATAACAGAAGAGACTTTATCAAAAAATCCGCTGCTGCTACCATAGGATTTTCTGCATTAGGTTCAGCTGCTTTTACTGCAAAATCATATGCGAATATCATTGGTGCAAATGAACGACTAAACGTCGCTATAGCAGGTTTAGGAAGGCGTCTTGGCGCGTACTACGAGCCAATTGGCTTGAAATCCAGCAATGTAAACCTGCTGTACCTCTGTGATGCCATGGAATCTCAGATGCCTAAAGCCGCTAAGAATTTCCAGAAGCACATTGACTATACTCCCAAATTGGAGCAAAATGTCATGAAAGTGATGGATGATAAAGAAGTAGATACGATAATTATCGCAACTCCTGACCACTGGCATGCACCAGGTACTTGGCTGGCTTTGGAAAGAGGAAAGCATGTATACGTGGAGAAGCCTTGCTCCCACAATCCACATGAAGGAGAATTGCTAATAGCTCTGCAAAAGAAGTACAATAAAGTGGTGCAAATGGGTAATCAGCAGCGCTCAGCACCAGAAAGCCGTGAGATCATTTCCGCCATCCATAATGGGGCGATCGGTAAAGCATTTATGGCAAAAGCTTTTTATAGCAACAATCGTGGCGCAGTACCAAATCCTGTAGCAGCCGCAGCTCCTGCTGGTTTGGACTGGGAAATGTTCCAAGGTCCAGCTCCTAGAAAAGCCTATACTCACGACACTTGGGACTACAACTGGCACTGGTACGGATGGGATTATGGAACTGCTGAGACTGGAAACAATGCCACACATGAACTGGATGTAGCTCGCTGGGCACTTCAGGTCGATTACCCAAGTGAAGTACAGGTGACTGCTGATAAGCGACACTATGCAGATGATGGCTGGGTGATGTATGATACCATGGACGCGACTTTCAAATTCGAAAATGGTTCTGTGATCCAATGGGATGGCAAAAGTAGAAACAGCTATAAAACCTACGGATCAGATCGTGGTACAATCATCTACGGCACAGAAGGATCCGTCTATGTAGATCGAGGTGGCTATAAGCAATTTGACAGATCCGGAAAAGAAGTAAAAAGCAATATGTCCGGCGGCAATGAAGCTGGAACTGCACTTGGCGGTGGCGGTGACATGAGCACAATTCACATCGTCAATTTCTTCAATGCAGTACGCGGATTGGAAAAGCAAAACTCCAATATCGAAGAAGGTGCAGTCAGTACCCTACTCTGTCATTTGGCAAATATCAGCTATAGAACAGGTGAAAGTTTGATTTGCGACCCTAGCAATGGTCATATTAAAAACTCCAAAAAAGCATCAGCGCTTTGGACTAGATCATATGAAAAAGGCTGGGAGCCACCAAAGGTTTGATTCATCTTTAAAAAATTTAATAAAGAATTTCTAGCATAAACAATAAATTATAATTTTAAGTACTATTAATGTACTTAACTACAGAAGGTCAGCTAATGCTGGCCTTTTTGTAGTTAAACTCAAAGTAAGACAGTGCAAAGTATAGGAAGTCTTCCTAAGAACTTGCAACAAATAAGTAGCTTCGCAAATGGGGTATGAAGACTTCGAAGCCAGTCAAAAATTAGATTTTTTTCAAAAATAAATTCCCGGAAATATGCCCTAAAGAACAACATAACTAGGAATGCATTTCACTCAAAAAAGGTCAAAATCACCCAATTAACGCGGATATAAACCAAACAAAGAATTTTAGCACCGTTTAACAGCGCAATCGATTGCGTAAATAGAGGAAAGTTTTTTAAGAGAAATTATCTGTAATACCATACCTTAACTGAAGATTGTATATTCTGAGTTTCATCTGTAAAAGGATGAATTCTTTGGTATAGAATCTAAAAGCCAATTTTCTTTTAATAAAACCCAAAATTATGAAGTCAAAACTTTACACTTATTTAAGTGTACTACTTTTGGTGCTGCTGTCCATTACCCATGGATATTCGCAAAATGCACAAATTAGTGGTACAGTTTACGATGAAACAGGTCAGCCCTTGCCAGGTGCTACCATCCTTGTAAAAGGAACAACGACAGGAACCACAACAGATTTAGATGGCAAGTATTCCATCTCAAGTCCTGCTAATGGCACCCTTGTTTTCTCTTTTATTGGCTACACTGCCACGGAAATAGTAGTAGGAAACCAAACAGTAATCGATGTGAATCTGACTCCTGATCTATCAGACTTGGAGGAAGTAGTCGTTGTAGGATATGGAACGGCTAAAAAGAGTCAATTAACTGGAGCTATTTCCTCAGTAGGCTCGAAAGAAATAGCAGAACTTCCTATTACGGATGCTAGACAAGCGCTCCAAGGACGTGCGGCAGGTGTCGATGTGACACAGCCAGGATCTAAGCCAGGATCTGCTCCACAAGTAAGAATTAGAGGTAGAAGATCATTCAATGCTTCGAATGAGCCACTTTATGTAGTAGATGGAATTCCTCTTGCGGGAGGAATTGACGATATCAACCCACAGGATATTACGTCCATGGAAGTATTGAAAGATGCCTCAGCCACAGCTATTTATGGATCTAGAGGTTCAAATGGTGTAGTATTGATCACCACCAAAAGAGGGTCAGTTGGTAAAACTATTGTTTCTCTAGATGCTTATTATGGTATCAACAAAGAGTTGGGAAGAATTGATGTATTCAATGGCCCTGAATTCGCTGAATACAAGAGAGAATCACGTAGAGCTGGTGGAGAAATCCCAGAAGGTCCCACAACTCCAGAAATAGATGCTTCTATTTTTGAACCCGTTGAGCTTGACGGAATTGCTCAAGGCAGAACTACAGATTACCCTGCTGGTCTATTACGGAACGGCTCTATTCAAAGCTACCAATTAGGTATTAGTGGTGGTAGTGATAAAACCACATTCTTCGTTTCTGGTAACTACTTTAAAGACGAAGGTGTAATCATCAATCAGGATTATACCCGATACACATTCAGAGCTAATATTGATCATAAGATTACCAAAAACATCAAATTCGGAACTTCTACGCTTGTTTCATACAGCGAGCGAAATGGAGAAAACTTCAATCCACTTGGAGGAGCTCTCGCAGAGAACCCACTTGGAAGACCATATGATGACGAAGGAAATTTAATTTTCCTCCCTACTCAAGATGGATTAAGAACTAATCCATTTGCTGAAATTGTACCAGGTGCACAAGCTGATTTGACTAAAAACTACAGAATATTCAACAGTATTTTTGCTCAGTATGATATTCTTCCAGGCCTTAGCTATAGAATGGTATTTGGCCCAGATATTACAATAAGTAGAAATGGCCGATTCACCGGTTCTCAGACTAATGCTAGACGTGGTGGAGCTGCTACAGGAAGTGTAGATGATCGATTTACTTTCAATTATACGTTTGAAAATATCCTGAATTACACCAAAACTTTTAATGATGTTCACAACATAAACATCACCGGTCTTCAGTCCATCCAGAGAGACAGATTTGAACAAAGCAATATTTCCGTATTAGGTATACCAGCAGAATCTCAGCTCTTCCATAGATTGGGGGATGCATCACAAATTACCGGTGCAAACACCAACCTTGTAGAATGGTCGCTGATGTCGTTCATGGGTAGAGTAAATTATGACTTCAAAAACAAATACCTTTTAACGGCTACACTTAGAGCTGATGGTAGCTCTAGATTTGGTGCCAACAATAGATTTGCTTATTTCCCTTCAGTTGCATTAGGATGGAATATTCATTCAGAATCATTTATGCAAAACTCATCAACTTTTGATCAGTTGAAGCTTAGAGCATCTTATGGATCTATCGGAAACCAGGCTATCAATCCTTACCAAACTCAAGCCTTGCTAGGTAGAACAAGTTACGCTTATGACAATACGGCCGCTTTTGGCTATAGACCAAGTACAATTGGTAATCCAGACTTGAAATGGGAAACTTCCACTACACTCAATTTAGGATTGGATTTTGCGATTTGGAACAGCAGAATATTTGGTTCATTAGAATATTACATCACTAATACAAGTGATCTTCTAGCACCTCAGCCACTTCCAAACTCTATTGGGTTTGGTGGGTTTACGACTAACATTGGTGAGACACAAAACCGTGGTATTGAATTGACTATTTCCACACTAAACGTGGAAAAAGGAAACTTCACCTGGTCTTCTGATATCATTTTCACCAAAAACACAGAAGAAATTATTTCCTTACCAAACGGTGATGACATCTCCGCAGGAAGATTTATCGGTCAGCCATTGACGATATTCTATGACTTGAAAAAGATAGGCATCTGGCAAACTTCTGAATTGGATGAGGCTAAGTCTTTCGGAAGTGTTCCGGGTGAGATTAAAATTGAAGACTTCAATAATGACGGAGTAATCAACTCCCTTGATAGACAATTCTTGGGTTCTGCCGTAGCTGATTTTGCAATGGGTTTTACAAACAGATTTAACTTCAAAGGATTTGATTTATCATTCTTCCTATATGGAAGATTTGGATCTATGCTTAGATCTCAGTTCCATACTCAAAACAATTCTCTCGCGGGTAGATATAACAATTTGGATATTGATTACTGGACTCCAACCAATCCAACTAATTCTTACCCAAGACCAAATGTGAACCAGGAAAGTGCGAAATACGCAAGCTCAATGGAATATTTTGATGGTACATTCATCAAAGTAAGAAACATCAATTTTGGTTATAATTTCTCACCAGAAGCAGCTAAGAAAATAGGAATGACAGCCTTGAGAATTTACTCAAGTATTCAGCAGCCATTTATCTTCGCTAATTATCGCTCTGAGCACAAAGGGATTGATCCAGAAGTCTTTATCGATGGCGAGCAAGGCGTAGGTGGAGGTGTAGTTAACTCTAATGTATCCCCTGCTGTCACTTCTTTCACATTTGGTATCAATGCTAAATTCTAATCAATTATGAAAAAACTAGCAAAAAATATAAAATACTGGGCAAAATCTTCAGCCCTTATTGTAGGACTTTCATTCGCTGCTTCCTGTGATGGATTCCTTGATGAAGATGTTGTTTCCCCGATCGGCAACGATTACCTGAACACGCCAAAAGGAATGAATGACGGCATCAATGCTGCATACAGTACAATGCGATCATGGTATGGTACAGAGAGAGGAAATAACCTTACGATCTTCGGTACGGACATCTTCACTAATGGCGCAGATGGTTCTTGGAAATTCATGAATTTCTATACTAACCAATTTGATTCTCAAAATGGTCATATACGTGAATTATGGGATGAATTATATAGAGGAATAAATACCTGTAATGCCGTAATAGACAGATCTGCGAATCTTACTGGTATCCCTCAAGCTCAAATTGATCAACGAGTAGCCGAAGCTAAATTTATCCGAGCTCACCACTACTTCATTCTTGTACAATTATTTGGAGGTGTAGATCTTCAACTTCAAGAGACAGCAGTTCCTACTAAGGAGGTGACTAGAGCTTCGGTCGCACAAATCTATGCTGCTATTATTAAAGACCTAGAGGAGGCAATTCCTAATTTAGAAGATAAAGAAAGATCCACAGATTATGGCCGGGCAACTCGTCCTGCAGCAGAACATCTGCTAGGTAGAGTTTATCTTACCAAAGGCACTTCTGAAGCAGGCGAATCTGCCGATTATTCCAAAGCAGAGTCCAACCTACAGAGTGTGATCAGTAATTATGGTTTTGAATTACTTCCTGATTTTGGAGACGTTCACGCCTTTGGAAACGAGATAAACAGTGAAGTAATTTGGTCTACTCAATATACTCGAGATCCTTTGACCAATGGAGGAGGAAATAACTCTCACGTGTTCTTCCTGATGGAATACGATGTGCAGCCGGGGATGATAAGAGACATAGAAAATGGAAGACCATTCAAACGTTATAAATCTACTGACTACACACTGAATACTATCTTTGCAGACCGTGTAAATGATTCTAGATACAAAAACACCTACCAGGATGTCTTCTTATCTAACAATCCTGGTACGTTTAATACCACGTTCGACAAATCCAAATCAACAGTAACCTATGCCAGAGGAGATACTACCATTTGGTTGCCAGGCTACAATATGTCTGAAGCTGAGCGTGCAAAGTATCCATACCAAGTGTTGATTCCAGATTTTTACACAGAGAGATTGTTCCCACCTATGAAGAAACATAAAGATCCGGGACGTGTGGATCGTACGCAATTTGAAGGCGGACGAGATTACATTGCTATGCGACTTGCAGACACATACCTACTTCTTGCAGAAGCTCAATTCAGACAAGGTAAACTTGGATTGGCTACTGAAAACATTAACATGGTAAGAAGAAGAGCAGCATTTCCTGGCAAAGAAGCTGAAATGGAAATCACCCAGTCTGAACTGACTTTTGAATTCATTACTGAAGAGCGTGCAAGAGAGCTGATCGGCGAGCAGACTAGGTGGTTGGATCTGAAAAGATGGGGAATTTTAGTAGAGCGAGTGAAGATGTATAATCCTCAGGGAGCTCCAAATATTCAAGCATTTCACACCTTGAGACCAATTCCTCAAAATCAAATTGACCGGGCTGAAGGTACATCAAGTGCATTCCCTCAAAACCCAGGATATTAAGTATTTTCTAAATAAACAGAATATAATATGTAAAGAACTACCATGGAATACGTGGTAGTTCTTTTTTGTTTTGTATTAAATAACTTTTTTTAAACAATAAAATAAGCGAAATTCTTATTAATCACCGGTTAAATATTATTTAGCCAATTCTAATATTACTTTTTTAATCACACTAATTACTAAAGAATAAATACTTTTTTTGACATCTCACTTATTCAAAACATAAGCATTTCGCTGCTAATTTCATCCTAGAAAGGATAAACAAATCCATATACATGACACTACAGGATGCATATTAGAACATCTTCTATTGATGTCACTTCATCAAAGCAAAGTACAACAATAACCTATAAATAGCCTCCAGCGCTTTCGAAATCGATTGCGGTAAATTTCTAGCAAAGATATAGGGCCTTTGCTCCATATTATTTTACTTTAGAAAGTTAATGTTTCTTAATTAAAAATATTAACACTTTAGTCAATATATATAATAACAATTAACCCTCTACTTATGCGGTACAAAATTTACAAAAGCCTCTGGTTGATTGTATTTTCTCTGTGCATCAGCGTCACTATGGCGCATGCACAGGAAGTACAAATCACTGGTACTGTTTTAGACGAAACAGACATGCCTCTGCCTGGTGTAACGGTCCTTCTGAAAGGAACTGCAACTGGCACCACTACAGATCTCGATGGGAAATATTCTATAAGCGCTCCTCGAAATGGTGTATTGGTATTCTCATTTATAGGATATGATCCTGTAGAAATGGAGATCGGAAATCAGTCGGTAATCGACTTGACTATGAATCCAAATACTTCCGATCTAGAGGAAGTGGTAGTAATCGGATATGGTACAGCAAAAAAGCGGGATATCACGGGTGCGGTATCCTCTGTGAATCCAAATAAATTAGAAAATGAAAACCCGAATTCTGTTCAGGATATCCTAAGAGGAAATGCTGCGGGATTGAATGTGGGATTGAGTACATCGGCAAAAGGTGGCGGATCACTTCAGGTGAGAGGTCAGACTTCCCTAAATGCAGGTAACTCTCCTCTACTGGTTTTGGATGGAGCGATCTATTACGGCGAGCTAGCTGATATCAACCCAAATGATATCGATAACCTCGAAGTGCTTAAAGATGCAAGTGCTGCAGCAGTATTTGGTGCAAAAGCAGCAAACGGCGTAATCCTGATCACAACCAAAAAAGGAACGATTGGCAAACCAACAATCAAATTCAATGCAAATGCTGGCCTTGCAACCATGGCAACCTTCCCTGAGGTATATGGCCCAGATGGATTTGTAAGTTGGAGAGAAGATGTTTTCAAAAGTATCAATGCAGGTGGTTATGACCCGTTTGAGTTTTCTGACCCAAGAACACTCCCAAGTAATATTTCTTTGGAACAGTGGATGGCATATGATGGATCTTCAGGAGACCCGGTGACCGTTTGGCTACAAAGACTTAACATGCAGCCAGCAGAAATCCAAAATTACCAAAATGGAAATTCCGTTGATTGGTATGACAAAATTTTCCAAACTGGATTTCGCCAAGATTACACAGTAAGTCTTTCCGGTAGAAATGAAAATTTCAACTACTACTGGTCAGTTGGATATCTGAATAATGAGGGGATTATCATCGGTGATGAATTTGAGACCATCAGAACAAGATTGAATCTGGAAGGAAAAGTCAATGATTGGCTTTCGGTAGGTACCAATATCCAATTTGCACATCAGGACGAAAGTCAAGTAACAGTAAACTGGAATCTACTAAGAACGCTCTCTCCTTGGGGTTCAGAATACAACGAAGACGGTACGTACAAGTGGAGACCGAATGATGAGCAAAGTGGTGGAACGCACCCATTCTATGACAGAAGCCATATCGATAGAGTAGATAGAGACCTCAATATAAATTCTACTCTTTATGCCAATATCAAATTACCATTTGGCTTCAATTTCCGAACCAATTTCACTCCACGATTTACTTACTACGAGTACTTCAATCACCAATCTGCTAACCATGCAGAATGGGGTCAAAGAGGTGGAATTGCATCCAGAAGACAAAATAAGACCTATTATTGGCAACTGGATAACATCCTAACATGGCAGAAAACTTTTGCTGAGAAGCATGATTTCAATGCAACTTTCCTAGTGAACGCAGAGAAGTTCCAGTCTTGGGACAATACGATGACCAATAATGGTTTTGAACCACATGACCGCTTAGGCTATCACAATATTGGTGGTGGTATCAATCCGATCATCTCCAGTAATGATGAATACAGTACTGGAGATGCATTGATGGGTCGATTAATCTACTCATACGACGGTAAATATTCTACCACTATATCGGTAAGAAGAGATGGTTATTCCGCCTTTGGTCAAAGTAACCCGAGAGCGCTATTCTATTCTGCAGCTGTTGGCTGGGTTTTCTCTGACGAAAACTTCATCAACATTGACTGGTTAGATTTCGGTAAAATGCGCTTCTCTTGGGGTAGCAATGGTAACCGTGATATAGGTAGATATGTAGCACTTTCTGATTTGAATACAGGAAAGTATTTCTATGAGCGACCTAGCGGAGAACTGTATTTGGTCAACCAACTGTATGTAAACAGAATGCAAAACACTAACCTACAGTGGGAAAGAACAGAGTCCTTCAACCTAGGAATTGATTTCTCAGTTCTGAAAACTCGTCTGACAGGTACTATTGAGATGTACAAAATGTCCACCAGAGACTTACTAGTAGAGCGAAGCCTACCAGATTTCCTAGGATTCAACTTTGTATGGGACAATCTAGGTCAGGTGGACAACAAAGGGTTTGAACTTACCCTAAACTCTACCAATTATGAGAGAAACAACTTCATCTGGAGGTCTACAGCTAATTTTCAATTGAATAGAAATGAAATTGTGAGCCTTTACGGAGACCTTGATGAGAATGGTGAAGAGTTGGATGACCCAAGTAATGGCTGGTTTATCGGACGCGCTATCGATCAAATCTGGAATTACAAAACAGATGGTATATGGCAATTAAACGAATCTGAAGCTGCTGCTGACTATGGTGTTAAACCAGGCGATTTTAAAGTAGTAGATGTAGATGGTGATGGCTTATTTACTAATGCAGACCGTCAGTTTCAAGGTTTTACCCAGCCTAGGTTCCGCTGGAGTTTGAGAAATGAATTTGTTCTTTTCAACAATTTTGATGTGTCAGTAATGGTTTACTCCTATTGGGGACATGATGGTTCTTTCAACCAAATGAAAAACAGAGATGGATTCCTGGACAGAACCAGCTCATACATCACACCATATTGGACGGAGGAAAATCCTAGTAACGAATGGGCAAGGTTGAACTCTAGTGAAGGAGGAGCCGGTGGATTTAGTGTTTACCGTAAGAGATCCTTTATTCGATTCGAAAATATCTCCATGGGCTACAATTTCCCTAAGCAACTGACAGAAAAAGCAAATATCACCAATTTACGTGTGTACGGTAATATCAGAAACGTTGGGCATTTTGCACCACAATGGGACTTCTGGGATCCTGAAAACTCTGGTCCTATCCCGAGATATTTCACCCTAGGAATCGACGTTACACTGTAAGCTAAAAGACTTTAACATGAAAATTAGAAGTAAAATAAATTATATAAAGATCCTTATGACAGGATTGATTGTAGTTGTCACTTCTGGATGTAATGAAGACTGGCTAGAACCTCAGCCTCTTTCCTTTTACTCCCCAGAAAACACCTATAATGAAGTTAGCGGCCTTTGGGCAGCTCTAGTAGCATGTGAGCGTAATATGCGCCATGAATACACCGGTGATGGTTCTCCTATTCTTACTGAGCATATTTTCAGCGAAGTAGCGGTAGAGGGCACTACAGATAAATCCGGCCCAGCTCAGGATATGAATTTGCTCATAACTCCTGATGCAAATTTGAATAGTGTCAATACCAATAGAATCGGATGGTACTGGTATGAAGGCTATAAGGGAGTAAAGTATGCAAATACGGTAGTATCCCGAATAGATGAGCCACAGGATTATGAATCAGAGGCTGAAAGAAATCACTTATTAGCCACTGCCTATTTCCATAGATCATTAAGATACTATAGACTGACTCAGCAATTTGGTGACATACCTTTGATTCTAGAGGAAATCGTAGAACCAAAGCTTGACTTCTACTCTACCGAACGTACAGTGATTTTGAGAAAAATGAAAGAAGATCTGGAATGGGGCGAAGAGTGGATCCCAGAAGTAATGGATCGTGGGCGAGTGCCAAAAGGAGCATTACAACACCTGCTGATCAAGATCAACCTAGCTCTAGGAGAATTTCAAGATGCACTTGATGTAGCAAATCGTCTTATTAATAACGGTCCCTATGCCCTTATGAAACAGCGATTTGGAGTATCTGCCAATGACCCTACTAAAAACGTAATCTGGGACCTTCACAGACCGGAAAACAAGTCTCCTGTTAGTAACACTGAAACAATTCTTTTGGTAATGGACAGAGTTGATACAGATGGAAACTCTGGCGGAATTATTACGATGCGTAATGCAGTTCCATTCTGGGGTAGTAATATCAATACACCTACCGGAAACAAAGGAACCTCGGACAGATCAGCTATTCCTATTGACCAGGTAACAGAATTCGGTCGAGGAATCGGAAGATTAAGGGCAACTTGGTATCACCAAAGCATGATTTGGGATGATGAAAATGACTTGAGACACGCTCCTGGTAACTGGATGGACATGGAAGACTTGGTTTACAACAACCCTGATATTTCTTCAAATGACCCATATTACGGGCAAAACCTGGAATTCAGAAACGAAGATGGAGTGGTGCTAGTAGTAGATACCATTAGAAGTTGGTTCTCATGGCCACATTACAAACTATTCGTCCCAGATGCACAGCGTAATCAGCCACAAGGCGGGCCTACCGATTGGTATATTTTCAGATTGGCAGAATCTTATTTGTTGAGAGCTGAAGCTAAATATTGGTTAGGAGACTTAGCTGGAGCAGCAGATGATATCAATGCAGTAAGAACTAGAGCAGGTGCAGCACCATATGAAGCATCAGAAATCAACATTGGAACTGTATTGGATGAAAGAGCTCGGGAGCTGTATTATGAAGAGCCTAGAAAAACTGAGTTAACCAGAATTGCCAGAATATTTGCAATGACTGGTAAAGCTGCTTACAACGGCAAGACCTACAATGAGGCTAACTTCTCTAAGGATAACTTCTACTATGATAGAATCATGGAAGTGACAGACTATTACAATAAAGGAGTCTTTACCAGACACGGGGATACGTATACACTGAGTCCGTATCATGTTTTATGGCCTATTCCACAGAATGCAATTAATTCTAATACTAAAGGTCACCTCAACCAAAATGAGGGATACAATGGATTTGAAAACAACATTCCTCCACTTACTACTATAGAAACGGAAGAATAATCAATCTTCAACTCATGAACCAACGGAGACCAGAATCAACAACTGGTCTCCGTTTTTTTTCTACTACTTTTTTCCAAAAAAAAATGCTACTCCAAACTTGGAGCAGCATCTAAGGATAGCATCAGGTTTAAGCTATTCCTGACATGTTGACTCTCGGATTGTTATTTTAGAGGGTATTGTAATTACCTGATCTATTAAATCATAGTGATTTGGCTTTGTCAATTTTTTAATGAGCAACTTTGCACATTCGCTGCCGATCATAGAAGCAGGCTGAGTGATCGTAGTTAGCGAAGGATTCAATAAGCCAGCAATAGAAGAATTTGAAAAACTGATCAATTTTAAATCATTAGGCATTCTCAAATTAGTTCGCTTCAAAGCTTGGTAGGTAGCAAAGGCTAACTTCTCTACCGAGGTAACTATCCCATCAGGTCTATTTGCTGAATTGAGTAACTCCTGAATTTTCTCTATGTTGCTCTGTTCATCATGGCCGCAATAAAGCGTCATGGAAGGGTCCAATTCAATTCCTGCATCTGCGATAGCATCATTAAATCCACGCTGTCTCTCCTTACTAATGGACAAATCTACGCACAAGGTAAAAAATGCAATTTTTTTACAATTCTGATTTATTAAGTGCTGAGTAGCTTCATAAGCACTTTCGTAATCATTGGTAATAAACTTGGTAGTGGGAATCTCCGAGCTTATCCGATCAAAAAATATGATTGGAAGCCCTCTATCGTGTAGTTTCTTCAAATGCGAGTTGTCACTAGTTTGGCTAGTCACAGACATCGCGATCGCATCAGCCCTGCCATTCAGAAGCAAATTCACGATCTTCCGCTCACGCTCCATATCTTCATGCGTATTGTAGATTAAAAGATGATAGCCATGCTCCTGTGCTATCTCTTCGATTCCATCCATCACTTGCGCAAAAAAACTGTTGATACGCTCGGGGATGATAATTGCGATCGTTTTACTTTTATTTTCCCGCAAGCTACGTGCAAAAGGGTTTGCATGATAATTTAGCTTCTCAGCCATACTTATCACCTTCTTTTTAGTTGCCTCTGATATTTCGTAACTATCATTCAAAGCGCGTGAGACAGTTGAAGGAGCAAGCTTAAGTTCCGCAGCTAATTCTTTTAAACTAATTCCTGAAGCCATGGTATTAAAGGTAAAATGGGTCGTTTATTGATCACAAATTACGAATGATTGCCCGTATTTGGCCTATACCACTTGCATAATTTCGAAATCGTTTCCGCATTTTATTACCTAAATACAGTCGATTCGAGGTATTTTTAAGTCAATAATAAGTTGTAGAAATTTAGCCAAAATAACAGATGCCCTATTCAACAACGAAATCGTCATTCCTGAATGAGGATTTTCTTTTACAAAACGACTACGCAAAAGTTCTTTATCATCAGTACGCCAAGGATTTACCCATTATAGATTATCATAATCACCTTCCGCCAGCTGAAATAAATGCCAATAAAAAATTTGAAAACATCTCTAAAATCTGGCTTGCCGGTGACCATTACAAATGGAGGGCAATGCGAACTTTTGGAATAAATGAGAGATTTATTACCGGCGACGCTTCAGATGAAGAGAAATTTAAAAGCTGGTCCAAAACTTTACCTTATACGCTTAGAAACCCACTATACCACTGGTCACATCTAGAGTTAAAGCGATACTTTGGTTTTGATGAGTTACTTTCTGAAAAAAATGCAGCAGAAGTTTACAAGCATTGCAACACTATTTTGGAAGGAGACTCCTACTCTACTCAAGGCCTTTTGGCTCAGATGAAAGTAGAAGTGGTATGCTCCACGGACGACCCGATAGATTCATTGGATCAACATGTTTCTTTTCACAAAAAAGGGAAAGATCTGGGTATGTATCCGGCATTCCGCCCAGATAAAGCCTACGCAATAGAAAATCCAACTACCTATAAGGCTTACATATCCAGCTTGAGCTCTAGTGTCGGATTTGAAATCAATTCTTATGAGAAAATGCTGGAGGCTATGAGCATTAGGATAGACTATTTCCACGAGCGAGGCTGTAGATTATCTGATCATGGACTTGAGCAATTGTATTTCTATAAAGATGATGCCTTCTCAGCAGATTCCATATTCTCTCAAGTGCTTTCAGGTGATAATTTATCTACTGAAAAAGTGAATTTCTTCAAGTTCACTACGCTAATGGCTCTGTGTAAAATGTACCATGCCAAAGGTTGGGTGCAGCAATTTCACTTAGGCGCTTTGAGAAACACCAACGAGCGTTCTCTCAGAATCCTTGGACCAGATACTGGCTTTGATTCCATTGGAGACTTTGATCAGGCTAAAGCCATGTCAGGATTTTTCAATGCCTTAAATTCCGATGACCAGTTGACAAAAACTGTGATTTACAATCTCAATCCCCGTGATAATGAGGTTTTTGCTACGATGATAGGAAATTACAATGATGGATCGGTGCGAGGTAAAATCCAATTTGGATCAGGCTGGTGGTATCTCGATCAGAAGGATGGCATGGAGAAGCAACTCAATACACTTTCAAACATGGGGTTAATCAGCTGTTTTATCGGAATGCTAACTGACTCCCGTAGCTTCCTTTCCTTTCCACGTCACGAGTATTTCCGCAGGATCCTATGCAACCTTTTTGGACAAGATGTAGCCAATGGCGAACTTCCTTGGGATGAGAAATGGCTTGGGGAAATCATCTCAGGAATTTGCTACTACAATGCCAAGCAGTATTTTGACTTTAGTCCCAAAAACATTCACGTTTAATTATGAGCAGTTCACTATTTTCTCTTGAAGGAAAAAAAATAGCCTTCTCCGGAGCAACTGGAGTATTAGGTACATCAATGAGTTTATATCTTGCCAGCGAAGGCGCTGAGGTCCTGATTTTAGGGCGTACGCCAGCTAAGGTCGATGATTTAGTAATGCAAATAAAAGCTCACGGAGGTAAAGCCTTTGGCTATATCTGCGATGTCACCGACGAAAAAAGTATAGAAGATGTCTGTGTTGCAATTGAAAAAGACCATGGTTACCTGGATATTTTGATCAATGCCGCAGGTGGTAATATGCCTGGTGCTGTAATCACTCCTGACAAAACATTAAAGGATCTGGAGCTGGATGGACTAAGAAAAGTGATGGACCTGAATTACCTTGGAACAGCCATTCCATCTAAGATTTTATTTCCACTAATGCTAAAAAATGGCAAAGGAAACATCATCAACATTAGCTCCATGGCCGCCTCCAGACCTATGACGCGTGTGATGGGCTACGCTTCTGCCAAGGCTGCTATTGATAACCTAACCAAGTTCCTTTCAGTGGAGCTTTGTGCAAAACATGGCGCTGAGTTTAGAGTGAACGCTATAGCTCCAGGATTTTTCCTGACTGAGCAAAACAGAGCATTGCTTACAGAATCTGACGGAAGCCTTACCGGACGTGGAAATCAAATCATCAGCCATACGCCAATGCATAGATTTGGTAAGCCAGAAGATCTTAACGGTGCATTACATTGGCTTTGCGCTGATGCCTCTGAATTTGTCACAGGAACTATCGTCGCAGTGGATGGTGGTTTTGGAGCCTATTCAGGAGTTTAGCAATTTGAAATTTCAAATTTAAAAATCTCAAATCAATTACAATATGACCTATAAAATGGAGCAAACCATGCGCTGGTATGGCCCAAACGACCCAGTAAGTCTAAGAGATATACTACAAGCAGGAGCGACAGGAATCGTGACTGCTCTCCATCATATTCCAAATGGAGAAACCTGGTCAAGAGAAGAAATCAAAAAACGTAAAAATACTATCGAAGCTGCTGGCCTGACTTGGTCAGTTGTGGAATCTGTACCAGTTCACGAAGTAATTAAGACACGTTCTGGGAATTACCTTCAGGTAATCGAAAACTATAAGGAAACGCTCCGAAATCTTGCTGCTGAAGGCATTTATACAGTTTGTTATAATTTCATGCCTATTCTAGATTGGACTAGAACAGATCTTGAATTCGAACTTCCAAATGGCGTAAAAGCTTTGCTTTATGAAAAGAAAGCGGTTCAGGCTTTTGACCTTTTTATTCTGGAAAGACCAGAAGCAAAAGCTGAATATTCGGCAGAAGAATACGCCGAGGTGAAGGCATATTACGAAGCCCTAACTCCTGCAAAGCATCAAATGATTTTCGACAACATCCTCAAAGGCTTACCTGGTTCTGAGATTGGATATACGTTGGAAGAATTCAAAACCATGCTAGCAACTTACGATGGAATTGATGCAGCCAAACTAGCAGATCATTTGCGATTATTTTTGGATGAAATTGTACCAGTGGCAGAAGAGAATGGCATGTGCGTAGCGATTCATCCAGACGATCCTCCCTTCCCTTTGTTTGGTCTTCCACGTATCATGAGCACAGCGGATGATGCTCGAAGAATTCTGAGAGATCAGCCGAGTCCTGCCAATGGCCTAACTTTCTGTACTGGTTCCTTTGGAGTAAGAGCTGACAACGATCTTCCTGCGATGGTCAAGGAATTTGGCGATCACATTCACTTCATCCATTTGCGAAGCACCAAAAGAGATGAGCATGGTAATTTCTTTGAGGACAATCACTTGGAAGGAAATGCGAATTTGGTGGAGGTAATAGATGCTGTGATAGATGTCCAGCAAAAACGAGGCAAAAGCCTTCCGATGAGACCAGATCATGGCCATTTGATGCTAGACGATTTGAATAAAAAAACCAACCCAGGCTATTCAGCTATTGGAAGGCTGAAAGGTCTTGCTGAAATCCGAGGAGTAGAAGCAGGTTTGCTTTATACCAAATCAAAATGACCGAAAAAGAGAAAATGCTTGCAGGCGAGCTCTACCAAGCCGGAGACCCGGAATTGGTAGCTGCACGTCTGAAAGTACGAAAACTGGTAAAATCCCTCAATGATTCAGATCCAGAGGATACCGAGTTTCGGATTTCTCTCATTCGAAAAATCTTTGGGAAAGCAGGTAAAAACTTTTGGGTTGAACCTCCTTTCTACTGTGACTACGGATCAAATATTGAAGTTGGAGATGATGTATTCTTCAACTTCAATTGCGTTGTCCTGGATGTTGTCAAAGTTACACTCGGTGATAGAGTACTTGTAGCTCCCAATGTGCAGTTTTATCCAGCTACCCACCCGCTCGATCCAGTTGTGAGAGGAGAAATGTGGGAATATGGCAAGCCAATCAGTATAGGAAATGACGTTTGGATCGGAGGATCAGCCGTGATTTGCCCCGGAGTTACCATCGGCGACAGGACAGTAATTGCAGCTGGGGCGGTAGTTACCAAGAGCTTTCCTGCAGATGTGGTCATTGGTGGCAATCCTGCTAAAGTCATTAAGAATCTGAAGTAACTACCGTTTGTGTGACTAGAACTGAAGTTGGAGTGTCTGGCTTGGATTTTATATTTTTCGAATGACTCAAATGCCGAATTGGTGAAATTTCCTGAGCTGTCTTGTATTTCCTTTATATTGCTAAACATTTGCTTATTTTTGGGCACAATAGTTTTTAACCCTTTTGTTTTGACTGAATAAAATCGTGCTTGTCTGCCTCATTCAGGCCTGACAAAACCGTCACAAACTGTGATGATATAATCCAAGCGAGATTCTTCACAATAGTTATCGGGATAGCATTAAAAAATCAATAGTATTATATGAAATCGAGCATGATTCAAGAATCACACAGAGTGGTGATTATTCAACTTGCGAGATTCCATGTGACCTTAAAAAATCTAATTATAAACACATGAAACGAGTATTAGTAAGTGGTGGTGGCGGATTTCTAGGTAGCCATCTTTGTGATAGACTTCTGAAAGAAGGAAATGAAGTCCTTTGTGTAGATAATTTTTTTACAGGAAATCGAAGAAACATTCATCATCTACTGGACAACAAGAATTTTGAATTATTAAGACACGATGTTACACATCCGCTTTATGTAGAAGTAGATGAAATCTATAATTTAGCTTGTCCTGCCTCCCCTGTTCATTACCAGTTTGACCCAGTTCAGACTACAAAAACGTCTGTGATTGGCGCGATGAATATGCTGGGCTTGGCAAAGCGATTGAAAATCAAAATCCTTCAGGCTAGTACTTCGGAGATTTACGGAGACCCTGAAGTTCATCCTCAGCCAGAAAGCTACAAAGGAAGTGTAAATACCCTTGGTCCCCGGGCTTGCTATGACGAAGGAAAGAGATGTGCTGAAACACTCTTTTTTGATTATCACAGACAGCATAAGGTTGCGATTAAGGTGATGCGAATTTTCAATACCTATGGACCTAGAATGCATCCAAATGACGGACGTGTAGTAAGTAACTTTATCGTGCAGGCCCTTCAAGGAAAGGACATCACCATGTATGGAGACGGAATGCAAACCCGGTCTTTCTGCTACGTAGATGATAACATTGAGGGAATGTACCGATTGATGAATAGCCGAGATGGCTTCACTGGACCTGTGAATATTGGAAACCCCGGTGAATTCACTATGCTGGAACTTGCTCAACAGATCATCGAACTGACAAACAGTAAAAGTAAAATGATCTTCATGCCTCTTCCTCAGGATGACCCTATGCAGAGAAGACCGGTGATCGATCTAGCAAAAAAAGAATTGGATTGGGAACCTACAGTGAACCTAAGAGAAGGCCTAATCAAAACGATAGAATACTTTGAATCAGTAATCTAAAAAAGCCACCAATCAATACACAAAAAGCCATCAAATGATGGTTTTTTTTATTTCATAGCATTTTGAATAGCTTCCTTCTCGAAGTCAGAATCGTAATCAGGATTCTTTATCATCGGAACCGGCGCTCTATAATCTCCTCTCCATTTTTCCAATTTCTGTAAAAGCTCCTGAGCCTTCACCGGGTTTGAAGTAGCAAGGTTTTTTGACTCAGAAGGGTCACTTTTTAGGTTAAAAAGTTCTAGCCCTCCATCTTCAAAATACTGGTGCAATTTCCAATCTCCAGAGCGGATTACAGAACCCGGTCGAGTACGGAACAGCGGATCTCTGGATCCATCTTCCTTTGGATCATACGCTTCCAGATATATCGGGAAATGCCAGAACAGATCTCTTTCCTTCATCTTTCCATCAAAAAGTAAGGGTAGAATACTTTCTCCATCCAGCCTGAGCTCTTTCTCTGGTGCAATCAAGGCTTTGAGGGTGGGATAAAAATCCATCTGTACAACTGGAGTATTTTCTACTCCTGACTTAATCTGGTTTTGCCACTTGACAAGTAAAGGCACTCTAATTCCCCCTTCGTAGTAGCTACCCTTTCCTGCTCTAAGCGGATCTTGATAGCTTGTCGCGCGAATACCACCATTATCTGAAGTAAAAATTATAAGAGTATTTTCTACGAGCCTTAAGCTGTCCAGTATTCCCAAAAGCTTACCCACATTTTCATCCATACTCTGAATCATGGCTGCATAAACTGGGTTATGTTGCCCCTTGCTACCTTCCTTGTTTATATATTTTTCTACCAACTCCGGCTTGCCCATCAGCGGTGTATGAACAGTATAAAAAGGCAAATACAGAAAGAAGCGCTTCTCCTGGTTTTCTACAACAAATTTTATTGCCTCACTAGTCAAGCGATCAGTAAGGTATTCACCCTGCACTTCAGGTTCCAACTTGAAATTGTAAGGACTGAAATAGCCATCCTCTCCAGGATGGCCTCGTTGGCTACCCGCTACATTCACGTCAAATCCGTGGGTCTTCGGGTCATCAGAGATATGCCATTTACCAAAAACGCCTGTGGTATAGCCATTTTCTTTAAAAAACTTCCCAAGTGTATACAAACTGTCATTTATGACTTTTTCATTTGGCGAAGCAATTAATTGTCTGGTTCTCTTATCTCCGCGGTCTGCAGGATGTACCGTGTAAATTCCATGGGTCATAGGATATCTTCCTGTAATCATGGTAGCACGGCTTGGAGCACAGTTGGAAGCAGCGGCATAGGCATGCACGAAAACCTTACTTTCCTTACTCAATTTATCCAGATTCGGAGTTTCGTAATACTCCGAACCCATAAATCCCAAATCCGACCAGCCCAAATCATCCACATTAATCAGCACTACATTTGGCTTATTTGATCGCTCAGATATATTCTGAGAAAAAGAACTCCCAACTACAAATAGGAGAAGCAAATTGAATAGGATATATTTTTTCACAGACAGAGAATTTTACTAAGTAATGACTTTAAAACTTTCAGATACCCATTTAATGAAGGTTTCGACTCCGCTCAACCTGACAACTCTAAACCTTCTCACTTTCCAACATTTCCACTTGCCAACTGCCAACCGAGAACTGCCAACTTCCTCCATCTTCTCAATCCTTCGTCACCTTACTCCCCCACCAGTCCGCATTTGGGGTATATCCAGGACTTAGCATTTTCACTCGCTCAGCCTCTAAATTTGGCATCCTCACATTTTTATTTCTATCCAAAACTTCCTGATGCAAGACCGCATCATACTCAGGATCATCCATTGGCTGATTTGCACCAGTTTTTTCCAGATACTTCAATAAATCTGCCGTAAGTTTTCTAGTCACTTTTGGGTTTTCAACAGCTAAGTCAGTCTGCTCACTTGGGTCTTTTGCCAGATCATACAACTCCACACTTTTATCTTCCCAATAATAAATCAGCTTCCAATCTCCTTCACGGATAATGGAACTAGGATCACCGCCCTGATTGCCATAGTGCGGATAATGCCAATAAAGCGGTCGAGAAGCTAGTTTCTTCTTTTGCATCGCCGGAGCTAAGCTCACCCCTTCAACATCAACTCCTGCTGGCATTTTTACATTTGCAAGTTCCAAAAGGGTTGGGTAAAAATCTATCCCGCTGGCCGGCACATCCAAGGTGATCAATTCTTTCTGCCCTGGTACCTTGATAAAATAAGGCACCCGAAGCCCACCTTCCCACTGATATCCTTTGCCGCCTCTTAGTGGCAAATTGGATGTGGAAAAAGCATCTCCTGAAGCTACGCCACCATGATCTGAGGTGAATACGATAATGGTATTTTCATCCAAGCCAGCTTTCGCCAACGCTTCTGTCACCACACCTACCGCATCATCCATCGCCTCTACTAACCCCGCATAAACAGGATTATCTTGAAACTGTCGAATCGGAAGTCGCCTTTCCATTTCAAAGCCATGGTCAGCGATTCCGTGAGCATCAGCTTTGGCTCTATATTTTGTCCACTTCTCTTCTGTAGTCTGTATCGGGCCGTGTACTGCGTAAAAGGATAGCATAGCAAAAAACGGTTTTTGGTGATCTTGGCCGATGAACTTGGCAGTTTCGGTAGCTAGGCGCATACTTAGGTTTTCACCATCCGGTCCTTGTTCCATTTTTGGGTTTTGATAGGGAGCAAAATAGCCTCCATTAGGACTGCCAGCGGAATACCCACCAATATTGGTATCAAAGCCATGGTCTTCAGGATAAGAACCCTCTCCGCCCAAGTGCCATTTTCCTGCAAAAAAAGTCTCGTAACCTGATTCTTTCAATGCTTCTGGAAGAGTTACATAAGAAGCCTTCAATGCGTGTTCGTAATTCGGCGGCAGTAATTTGGTATGTCTTCCGGCTTTTCTCCAGTCCTCTCCATAAGCCGCTCCTATCCAATCTGTCACCCCATGAACTGCCGGAGTCAGACCAGTCATTAAACTGGCTCTTGCCGGGCTACAAACTGGCGAAGCGGTATATCCCTGGGAAAACTGATAGGATTTTGCTGCGAGCTCATCGATATGCGGAGTCTCGTAGAAAGAACTACCCGTCACACTAAGGTCATGATAACCTAAATCATCCACCAGGATAAATACAATATTGGGTTGCTCGGCAGATTGGGCAAAAGCCTGATAAAACCCGAGCATGAGGCATGCTAGTGGGAAAAGTTTCTTCAGCATAAGAGGATTAAAATGGGTTGAAATAACTAAGATGATCAAGATATGGGGAAAACAAAAGATTAAATGTGATAAAGGGGAGATTGTCGGTTGTCAGTTATTAGTTGTCAGTTGGCGCCCTGGTTCTCTTGCATTTGTCTGAGTTACTTTTTGGTAATATGAAATTGAAAATCCTTAGGTCAGGTTTCGAAATAGTAAATTTCAAACAACCGGAATTGAAAATAACATCCTGACAGGATATTTGACCTTTAGTCCTCCAAAATTCAATTTTCGAATTATCTTGCCAACAATCTTTTTTAAAAAAAACTACCTGTGCAAGAAAAAACAACAGAAGAAGTTCAAGAAAAATTACCCAGAAACCTAGGTCTTTGGGGTGTATGGATGTTGGTAGTCAATGGATTGATTGGTGCCGGTATTTTTGGACTGCCTTCGGGAGCAGCCAGACTTGCAGGTGAATACAGTGTGTTAATCTATGTTTTTTGTGCGCTCTTGATGCTTCCTGTGATTTTGAGCTTTGCAGAGATCGGCAGTTACTTTCGTGGTACAGGCGGACCTATACGATATGGAAAACTGGCTTTTGGCTCATTTGTGGGCTTTCAGGGAGGCTGGCTGTACTATCTGGCTCGATTAATTTCATTTGCAGCGAATACCGTCTTGCTCACAGACAGCATCGCCTATTTCTTTCCAGTCATGGGTGATGGAATTGGTCGATTGATTTCATTAGCCCTGACCTGTGGGCTTCTCAGCCTGATTAATATCCTGGGTTCCTCAGAGTCCATTCGCTCTATGACCATTTTTACGATTATCAAATTTTCTGTATTAATCGGATTGGTATTCGGAGGTTTCTTACTGATCGGGCCTGACGTCATACCTAGATTTGATAGTCCATTGCCAACTGGCTCAAATTTGGGTGCAGCCACCTTACTTTTGATTTATGCCTTTGTGGGATTTGAGGGAGCGATCGTGCCAGCGGGTGAAGCCAAGCAACCGAAGCGAGACATGCCTTTAGGTTTAATTCTTGGTTTGGTAGTAGTCACTGGCATTTATATGCTGATCCAGCTGGTGTCACAGGCTGCCGTACCCAATCTGGCAGAAAGCAGCAGTCCACTTCTAGATGCTTCTTCTGCCCTATTTGGAAGTATTGGAGCAGTAATTCTGATGATTGGCGTAGCTACTTCAGTCTTAGCTAATCTGATTAGCTCGATGTTTTCTGCCTCCAGAATCACCTATGCTTTGGCTTTGGAAAAATCGCTTCCAAGCTGGTTTGGGGCGGTAAGCAACAAGTTTTTGACTCCGGCTAATTCAGTTTTCTTCTTTGGAGTAGCCGCTTTTGTATTGGCTGCGATGGGCTCCTTTACCTTTTTGGCCGCCATGACTGTATTATCCCGATTGTTTCTTTTCATCATGACCTGTGCGGCGATACCGGTTCTGAGACCAAAGTTTCGTGATCAGGGATACTTCATCCTCAAAGGCGGATACCTCATCCCAATACTGGGAATTTTTGCTTGCCTATGGCTGATGCTGCAGGTGAGTTGGACCTCCATTTGGCTCACTGCCGTTTTGATTGGAGTTGGAACAGGCTTGTATTGGTTGGGGAAAGCGCAGAAGTAAATCTCTACTACCATCATGATAACGATTGCATAACTTGGAGACGCCCTATGATCTCGCGTGTTATTAAATGGTACAACTAGTATGATTTCAAATGAGTTTTAGTAAGACAGATTGTTTAACCCTATCCTAGGGCAAACCAAATCAGTCTAATTCCAAAACCTATCATGACTATGCCGACGGCTTTATTTAGCCAAAACATAAATTTTGCGGTTACAAATTGAGCTAATTTCTGGGCTATATAGGCCTTGATAAGATCAATTACAAAAACAGTAAGAAGTATTCCCAAGTAATAGGACCAAATATCTGTGGTGTCAAAATCGGCTTTTAAGTGAACCAAGCTGGCAATGGAAATCCAGAATAAGAGTACAAATGGATTGATTCCATTGATGCTAAATCCTTTGAGAAATGCACTTCGCTTTTTGGCTCTGCGCAACCCTTCCACCACTGCATCAGGCTTGGCATCTTGCTTTTTTACCAAATAGCTTATTCCAAAACCAATAAGTATAGCTCCTCCCACATAAGCTAAAATAGATTCGAAATAAGTGGCTTCGGCTAGAAACTTGACTCCATAAAAACTGAGTAATACGTAAAGTGTGTCCGAGGTGAGTATGCCCAAAGCAACCATTGCAGCATAGCGAAAGCCCTTTTCGAGACTACTTTGGATAAGGGTGAAAAAAACGGGACCAATCATTGCTGAAAGCAATAATCCCATACTGACTCCTTCAAGCAGTGCTTCACTCACAGCTTGATGTCTCTAGTAGTTAAAAATGCTTGCCAATTTGCAGCTTTATCGCCTTTGAGCACTCTCGGGAATTTGTAAGAACCTCCTTCTTTTCCTTGTGCTTTCAGCCAATCATAAAAAACAGAAGATGGTATTACGGAGACAATCACATCCCGTAAAGCATGGTTTCTTTCCACAGCATAATCATCATTGAGAACTTTCAGATACTTATCAATGGTGTCACTTAAGGTTTTCGACTCAATAGCTGCATCAAGTCCTATAAACCAATGATGGGCAAACAAAGTACCATGCGGAACCCCAATCACGGTGAATTCACGGATATTTAAATCCTGTTCTTCAGCGGTGAGTTCTATGGCTTTATTCATATTATCAACAGAAAGATGCTCTCCGCAAAGACTCAAGAAATGCTTGGTGCGACCGGTAATTATTATCTCTGATTCCTCCTTGGATACAAAACGTACCACATCACCTATCAGGTAACGCCAAGCTCCTGCGCAGGTGCTAATCAGAAGCGCATAGTCCTTCCCTACCTCTATTTCATCTATTTTCAGGGTATTTGCATCGGGTTTGATATTTCCATCCTCGTCAAAGTTTTCTGTAGTAAAAGGCACGAACTCATGAAAAATCCCATTATTGAGAACCAAACGCATGGATTTACGATTTGGCAAGGCCTGGAAAGCCAAAAATCCCTCGGAAGCTAAGTAAGTTTCCAAATACAGTAATGGCTTGCCCAAGAGCTTTTCAAATCCTTTTTTATAAGGCTCAAAGGAAACGCCTCCATGAACGAAAATCTGCAGGTTTGGCCAGATCTCATGGATATTCTCTACCTGATAGTGAGCAATTATTTTTTCTATCAGGATCTGAAGCCAAGCCGGTACCCCAACGATAATCCCGATATCCCAGGACTTCGCTTTCTCTACAATTTGGTCTAGTTTATCTCCCCAGTTTTTGCTTCGTGAAATCTTTTTCCCTGGCTTATAAAATCGCTGAAACCAAATCGGTAATCTTCCTGTGGTAATCCCACTCAGATCTCCGGAGAAATAAGTGCCATTAAACTCCAAATCTGTACTTCCACCCAACATCAAAATCCCTTTGGTCAGCAAAGAAGCTGGGAGATCATATTTGGAAAGTGAAAGAATTTGGCGCACCCCTGTTCTACGAATAGCTTTCACCATATCTCTGGTGATGGGAATGAATTTGGAGGTAGCACCAGAAGTACCACTGCTCAGGGCGAAATGCCTAACCGGACCCGGCCAAGTGACATTTGATTTCCCTTCTAGCAGTTTGTGCCACCATTCCTCGTGAATTCGGTTATAATCATAAATAGGTACTTGAGATTTATACATCTCATAAAAATCATCCTTTCCCTTTCGGAAGCTTTTAAGGATTTTACCAAAATCATATTTCCGCCCAATCTCTGTTTCAGCAGCATGAATCAGTAATTTCTTTAATTCCTGACGCTGTAGCTCCAAAGGGTGAGAGTACTCCTGCTCTAGACTCTCTCTCAGACGTATGCCTTTTTTTAGTAAAGTACTAATGATCGCCATATCTTTGTTTTAGGCCTTCTTTAAAAATAGTAAAGCATAAAAATAGAAAATGGACATCAAAGCCAACCTCGAAAAAGTAAAAAAAACATTCATAAATCAGGAATGTTTCTTAGTTGCTGTAAGTAAGACAAAGCCTTTGGAAGATCTAAAAGTGGCCTATTCGGCTGGAATCAGAGACTTCGGAGAGAATAAAGTGCAAGAACTCCAAGCCAAACAACCTGAAATGCAAGCTGATGTCCACTGGCATATGATCGGTCACCTACAAAGTAATAAGGTCAAATACATAGCTCCCTTCATACACCTGATTCATGGCGTGGATTCTTTCAAGCTGTTAAAAGAAATCAATAAGCAGGGAAAAAAGGTAGATAGAAAAATAAATGTGCTACTTCAAATGCACATTGCCGAGGAGGAAAGTAAGTTCGGTTTTGATTCCAAGGAATTGAATGAAATGCTGTCAAATCCTGACTTTTTGAACCTAAGTCATGTGATTATTCAAGGACTAATGGGAATGGCTACTTTTACAGAAAATAAAGATCAGGTGAGGAAGGAGTTCAAAGGACTTAAGACACTTTTTGAAGAGCTAAAAGGGCGTGAACTTCCGGGTTTTGTACAGCTGAAAGATATATCCATGGGAATGAGTGGGGATTACCTTATCGCTCAGGAGGAAGGAAGTACCATGGTAAGAATAGGCTCAGCAATTTTTGGAGAGAGAGGTTAAGATTTGGGATTTGAGATTTGGGATTTGGGATTTGGTATCCAATTGCATTGATATTTATATACCCGCTATGGGATTTATTATTCCCAGAAATTTCTAAAAATCGAAGTAAACCAACAGAAAATGCCTTAATTCGCTGAATTAGGGCATTTTCTGTTAGTGGCATTAGGATTGAAATTCTAGGAAAGTAGAAGTTCAAACAATAATTAAATTATCACATCATGAGTTCATTATTATATCTTATCGCAGTCATTCTATTGATTGGCTGGATAATCGGAGTATTTATTTACAGTGTCACTGGCCTTATTCACATTCTTCTAGTATTAGCATTAGTTGCTGTTATTTTCCGATTGATTGGAGGTAGATAGTTTGGGGAGGACTAAAAAATTGGAAGATTGGAAGAATGGAAAATTAAGAGATTAGAAGATTTGGGGATTCGGAATTGCTGAAAAACCATTGAATTCAGGGTCATTTCGACAACCGCAGGGAGGAGAAATTTCATTAGGCCTACTGATGAGATTTCTTCTCCCATTATTTTTTGAGACCTAATATAGGTTTCCTTTCGCTCGTCGAAATGACGGGTAGGTAGATGAAATTGATTGGAAAATTGGAAGATTAGGAGATTTGGGGAATCGGGATTCGGGATTGGGAATTGCTGAAAAACCATTGAATTCAGGGTCATTTCGACGACTGCAGGGAGGATAAATCTCATTAGGTCTACTGATGAGATTTATCCTCGCGTTATTTTTTGGGAATTAATCCACCTATCGTTTCACTCGTCGAAATGAGGGGTAAGAAGGTTCATTTGGACGGAAATATAAAAAAGTACTAAACTCCGGCAAGCTGCAATACCATTCACCGACAATTGAGTGCAATTCGACTATAGATTATTTCAACTGACCCATAATCCCAAATTTTAGATTTTTCTATTTATGACATTTGTGACAAGCAATCTGGAATAGCACGATACAAGTTGCGATATCCTTTAGCCAATCAAGTTTGCACAAAACATAAATTAATAGAATTTATATAAAGCAGTAGTTAGAGTAGAAAAGGAGCGCAGAATAAGTTGTTTGTTCACCCCCACCCCCGGCTTGCCCTGATTAAATCTCCAACCGAATAATCAATAAACATGGTAAATCTCACGGATCTAATTATCACCCACTATGGGACTAATCAATCGGATCAAATAGTAGACAGCTATGAAATGATTAAAGGAATAATTGTTGATTTTGAAGGGCAAGCCAATTTTAATATCAAACTTGACAACACGTTGCCCTTAATAAACGGTGACCCAAAGCAACTGAAGCTACTTTTTAAAGATTTCATCAGAAAAGCATTCGAACTATTCAATGGCTTCATCGGAGAAATCAACATCACCCACATTAAAGATTCTAAATCCTGGATTTTTGCATGTTTTGCGATAAGCCTTCAAAATGAAGACGCGAAAAGGTACTCAGCTAACTTGTCTGAAATAGTCAATGAATTCAACTTGGCGATTTCAAAAAAGTCTCTTTCCAGAAAAGCAGATGTAATCTTAAGTTTTTGAATTAGAACACTATGGAAACACCCTCTTTAAAGTATTTGAAAGAATTGTCAAAAGGCAACAAAAATTTCGAAATGAAAATTTTCAAATTATTGCTTGATGAACTCCCAACTGAGTATGCTACTTACCAACATGCCATCAGCACTAATAATTACTATTGGGCTGCAGAAGTCGTACATAAGATCAAACACAAAGTGGCTTTCTTTCAAATGAAAGAGGCTTTAACCCTTACTGAGAAGCATGAAACAGCTTTAATGTCAGGAAATTTAAATTATCAACTAGATTTTCAGGAAGTTATGAGTAATATTCTTAAATTTCTTCCTGAACCATATGAGTAGATATGAACTGCATTATCATTGACGACGAAAGTGTGTCAAGAGAAATACTAACTTTTTTATGTGAAAAAGAGCCTGATTTGGAGGTCCTAGGAAGTTTTTCAAATGCCATGGATGCATTTAGATTCCTCAACAAGGAACAGGTAGACCTGATATTTTTGGATGTTCATATGCCAGGATTCAGTGGCTTTGATTTTATTCAAACCTTGAAAAAGCCACCGCATATCATTTTGACTACTTCAGACCAAAGTATTGCCATACATGCCTTTGATTATGAAAGTATCATTGATTTCTTAGTGAAGCCTATAAACCCAGATCGATTAAAAAAAGCAATCAGTCGAGTCTTCAAACTATATAAAAAGGAGGTCAAAACTGCCCCTCAAACGAATTTAGATAATGGGGATAAGAATCAATTTTACATCAACATTGATAAGCGTCTGATAAAACTCAATGCAAATGAGGTCAATTTGATTGAAGCACAGGGTGATTATGCCCTTATTAAGTTAGACAATCAGGAGTTTAAAGTTCACAGTACACTCTCAAAGATTTTCGAAAAATTATCTCCTGATTCATTTTTCCAAGTTCATAGATCCTATATCATCAACCTTCATAAAATAATTGATATACAGGACAATACCGTCCTAATTCAAAAATCAGTAATCCCTATCAGCAGATCAAGGCGAGCTGAACTGATGAGCAGGCTTAACCTGATTTAAATCCAACAGGTTTGCCATTTAATCACCTAATTCCTGCTTTTGCAATTGAATCTGGTTTAGTACCAATTCAATTTCATTTCTCATCAGATCTAATTTTTCCAAAAGTAGGTTCTTGTCAAAAACAGAAACTTGCTCAAACCCTGTAGCCATTTTTGCTAGGATTGGCATACCGGAAGATACAGCAGTACCATAAAGTTTATGACTTGCCTCATTCAATCCATCCAAATCCTCCTCCTCTATTCTCATATTCATGTCATGGAGAGATCCCTTCAATTCAGCTTTTACCGTGTCTAAAATCCTAGCTAACACCTGTTTATTATTATCGGTATAATTAATTAAGGTATTTTTGGAATAGTGGTTTTCAGAAACAGCTTGGGAATTAGCTGTAGTATGGACTACAAGCCACTTTTTAAATACTTCTCGCAGGGTGGCTTCTACTACTGGTTTTACTACAAAATCGTCCATCCCAGCTTCCATGCATTTCTCCCGTTCTCCTTTTACATTTCCAGCTGTAAGGGCAACAATTGGCACTTGGCTGTCCTTAGTAATTGCCCGGATGTTTCTGGTGGCTTCATAACCATTCATTTCAGGCATTTGTAAATCCATCAGAATAAGGTCAGGCATTTCCATTTTACAATATTCTAAAGCCTCTACCCCATTAATTGCTTTAATTAAAATGGCGTTTGGAAAGGTGCGCTCAATAATAGTTTCTGCAAGTAGCATATTCACCCTATTGTCTTCGGCAATTAAAATTTTGTACTGCGTCTGCTGTAGCGCGACACTCTCTTTTTTTGCACTTAAATTAACTTCCTCTAGGCTGTGTAAGCGGGAAAGGGCATAATAAAAATCCTGAAGTTTGATGGGCTTCACCAAGCGATGCTTCACGCCAAGCTCCTTACAAACCTGAAGTATTTTTTGATCATCTGAAGAACTTTGGAGTAAAATCACAGGCATCTTATTTAAATCTGCCACAAAGCTCTCTTTGATCTTCTTTATGGTCTCCAGACCATCCATAAATGGCATATGGTAATCCATTAAGATCACATCAAAATGCTCGCCTGTAGCCAAAACCTGAAGGGCTTCAAGACCATTAGTGGCTTCCTTGGATTGGATGTTTTTCAATAATAGCATCTGGCTGACAATTAGCCTGTTGTTTTCATTGTCATCTACCACCAAAACCTTTTTGATTTCATCAATGTCAAACCATTCTATAGGTTCTCCCATTTCTGTTTCTAGGGTCACTTCAAAAAAGAAGGTACTCCCTCTGCCAATATTGGAAATCAATTGCAACTTGCTATCCATTAACCCAAGAAGACGATTGGAGATAGTTAAACCCAAGCCTGTGCCACCATATTTCTTGGTAGTGGAACTATCCTCCTGGGAGAAAGCTTCAAAAATCTTTTTTTGTTTATCAGGATGAATTCCAATCCCGGTGTCTCTAACCGAAAATCTTAATCTAGAATGATCGCCTATAGATTCCAGGTTCTCGACTTTCAATTCAATTTCACCTTGTTCAGTGAATTTGGAGGCATTGCCCAATAGATTGACCAAAACTTGCTTCAGTCTATCCGAATCAGCATAGATAAATCTAGGAAGGTCACTTTCTATATTAAGAAGCATTTCTAGCCCCTTATTCTGAATCTGATAGGTAGTAATATCAGTAGCCTGAGCGCACATTTCGTAGAGATCAGCCTTATCAATATCCAGTTCGAGTTTACCTGCTTCTATTTTGGAAAAATCCAAAATATCATTGATTATACTCAGAAGGGCATTTCCAGATTGATTGACTATAGATAAGTATTGATGCTGTGTCTCATTCAATTTCGTTTTGAGCACCAAGTCAGTAAATCCAATAACTCCATTCAGTGGGGTTCTGATTTCATGACTCATATTGGCCAAAAACTCAGATTTTGTTTTACTCGCTTCTTCTGCCTGGCCTTTGGCCAATTTTAATTCTTCCCGCTGATTGATGAGCGAGGTGATGTTTTGTGTGGAAATCATCATCCCTCCAATCTCCCCATCGTGTAGATACCAAGGGCGCATTTCCCAAGTCACATATTGTGGCTTATCATATCCCTGAAGAGTTAATACCTCTTCTTCTTTTTTCTCTATAGCTCCGTTTAATACCCGCTTATGCCTTTCCACCACAGTAGGAGTCATACTGTCCGCAAAAACATCGTAATGTGATTCACCGATCAAAGCTTTACCGCTTAACTTATATTCATCTATCCATCGATTTGAAACAGCGAGGTAGCGCATTTCTTTATCCAGCATGGCAACAGCTGCAGGCGTATGTTTCACAAAAGCAGATAGTCTACTCTTTTCATTGATAAGGTCAAGCTCTATTTTTCTATTTTCCGTAATATCAATTGCTACACCTAAGTATCCTATGCTTGTAAAATCAGGATCTTTTATTGGAGTAATAATCAATGAAACCAAACGCTTATCTCCATCTTTTCTCAGGTATGTCCAGATTCTTTGCTCGGAACCATCTCTCTCAGGTCGAGCTATGAAAATTTCAAATCCTGAAACTGGTCTTCCAAATTCCTCCGAAAGTTCTGATCCAAGCTCCTGGACTTCTTCCTCTATATGAATAACTGCTGGGGTATGCTTTCCAACCATTTCCTCCGAGGAGTAACCCAGCAGTTTTTCTGCTCCACTATTAAAAACAGTGATTATTCCAGTTAGATCAGTGGCAATAAAGCTTACCTCTGAAGAAGCACTAAATACATCATCCAGTGTTTTTTTGGCCCTTGCCGCTTCCAACTCAATCTTCTTTCTTTCATCAATATCCTGAAATGTACCAAATACACGAGTACATCTCCCATCAGTAAATTCTGGGTGCCCAATTGTCCGCACCCATAATACATTCCCTTTTTGGGTGAGGAGCTGCAATTCTAGATCCCAGGGCTCTCCAGTAGCAACCGCCTTTTCAACAGCTTCCGAAATTTTATTTCTGCTTTCCCCTTCCTTATAAAAATTGATCCCGGTCTCGATGTTCGGTTCAAAATCATCCTCAGCTTCATGAATTAATCTGGTGACGGGTGTCCAAAGCACTTTTTTACTAATAAGGTCTAGACTCCAGCCTCCAACTCTCGCTACTTTACCCGTTTCCTCCAGCAATTGCTTTGTTTTCTTCAGATCCTCCTGAAGTTCTGACCGAGAAGTAATATCAATAGCGTTACCGATCACATAGGTGGAATCATCCACCTTGCTTTTCTCCAATACATTATTGAATAGCCAAATGCGGGGAGAACCATTTTTGTGTTTGGTTATCATCTGCCCATTGGCTTTGCCCTTGGCTAAAATTACTTTTAGATAATTCTCAAGTTCATCATGTTTATCGGTGGGCATAATATCATAAAGGCTCATCGCATTTATTTCACTCACCGTGTATCCTAAAATCTCAGCTCCAGAAGAATTGACAGTCAGAAAATTACCCTTTAGATCATGCGTACACATGAGTCCTTGAGAATTCTCGAAAAATGACCTGAGCTTCTCCTCACTTTCTACAAGCTTTAATTCCTTTTTTCTTTCCTCCGAAATATCTCTTCCAATTGCGAAGATATTTCCTGTATCAGGTTCTGGAGAAGCCATCCATTGAAGTACCTTATAGGAACCATCAATGGTTTTGAAGCTATGTATGAAGTTAATCGTAGGGATCCCATTGGATAATTTTTCCAATTCCAAAGCAGTTTTGTCCACATCATCAGGATGAATCAATTCAAAGAGAGATTTGTGCAACAAAGTATCTATATCCCATCCCAGGATTTGATGAAAAGAGGGGCTCACCTTTTTAAAAAAACCATCTGTTCCTGCTACGCAAACTAGGTCCGACGAGAACTTAAAGAGTTTTTCATAGTGATTGAGCTCTATATTGATTTTCCTGTCACGAACCATACTCATCAGACCACCTGCTAGAATCTTTAATCCGGTGATCTGTTCCTCATGCAGCGTTTTGGACTCCAGGTCCAGCATAGCCAAAGCTCCTAAGAGATTCCCATGAATATCCTTAACCGGAAGAGCAGCGAAAAAATTAAACCCTTTTTCTCTTAATGGAATGTCGAAATCCTGACCCTCCTTTGACATTAGAATAATCTCCGAACGCTGAAGTGCTGAAAAAGTAGAGTCCAGATCAGAAGAAGCAATATTTTGAGTCTCCCCTTGCATAGATTTTATCCAAACCTTATCAGCCCCGAAAAAGTAGATTAATCCCGTAGAGGCAGCCGAAATCATCGTGGAGAGTTTGGCTATACCGTCCAACTCTATATCCTTATTTGTATTTAGGATTTGTAGTCCTTCTAGTGATTTTAATCTAGAACTGTCTCCATATGAGTGATTCATATTTTGCATTGTATCAAAGTAATCTTGGGAGTTGAAACTGCGGAAAATGTAGTCAGGAGGGAATTATAAAAGTTAAAATATCTGTTTAAGAATTAGGTGAAAAATTTTATGAACTAAAACTAGTAAAGGAAATCGGAAGAATAAAGCTCTGATGATTAAAAAATTAAAACATGTTTGGGATTGGTGTAATGGAAGATTGGAAAATTGAAAGATTGGGAGATTAGGAGATTTGGGGATTGAGAGATTAGGGATTAGGGATAAGGGATTCATTTCAGGGTCATTTCGATGTACAAAGGGAGGAGAAATCTCATTAGGTCAAGTCAAGGGATTTCTCTTCGCGCTGGTAATGTGAAAATAATCCGGCTATCGTTCCACTTGTCAAAATGACGTAGATTGAGAGGATTTTAATGGAGAATAAGTAGTATGTTAATTCCTCAATCCCAAAATACTTCTGGCTCGTTCCAGATCTTCCAACGTATCGATTGCCACAGCATGATGAACTGTGGAAACCATCCGGATCTTAAACCCATTTTCAAGCAGCCGCAATTGCTCAAGCATTTCAACCTTTTCCAGCGTACTTTTCTCCAAAGAAGTAAAGTGAATCAAGGCTTCTCTTCTATAGGCATATATTCCTATATGCTTCCAATACTGAAGGTCTCTGATTTTATCCCGATTGTATGGAATAGGTGATCTTGAAAAATAGAGGGCATCACCTTTAAGATCGGTAATCACTTTAACAAAATTTGGATTTTGGGCTTCATCCTCAGAAATCAAAGTTTTCAGTGAAGCAATTTCCACTGTTTTATTCTCAAATACTCCTACAAGGTCTTTCAGGGATTTTTCATCTTGAAAAGGTTCATCTCCCTGGACATTCACAATGATATCGGCCTCTACTTTTTCCAGTGCCTCTGCTATTCGATCGGAGCCACTTTCGTGAGCTGTCTCACTATAAAACACATTTCCTCCGACTTCCTCTACCTGCTTCTTTATCTCCAAATGATCAGTTACCACCCACACTTCATCAAAGACATTCGTCGCCAATGTGCTTAAATAGGTCCTCTGAATCACTGATTTACCTCCTAAATCTTGGACTAGTTTGGCAGGTAATCTGGTAGAGGCATATCTGGCGGGGATGAGAGCGGCAATTTTAGGCATATGGTAAATTTGAAATTAGGAAGTTGAAATATGAGATTTAAGAATCCAGCAGAATGACTAGTCCCCCTAGATTCTTCACAATTTTGGTTGGAAAACAGATGAGGGAAGTGCGATGAAGGTTCCACCCATAATTTCAACAATATTCATACTTATTCCCGCTTTCTACTCTATTCCAATTTGGGATCCAGATTTTATGATTTGAGGACTATGCAAAACTATCACTTCACTTTGAATAGTTTGATTAGTTTCTGAATTACTCCAGTCTGGCTTTTCTTGATTTTCTTCTTCTTAGTCTCAAGATCATCGCCATAGTAGTTGTACATGTACTTGTTATTCTGAGAATACAAGTAGGTGTTTCCATAGCCATAATTATACCCCTCGTAATGGTAACCTGAATTGATAATACCATTGAAGACACCGTATACATTTTTCACCTGCTTATTATTGAACAAATCATTGATCATAACTAGGTGATCCTTAACAGTGTAATTCTGTCTTACTACATACAGGTTGATATCAAACAATCGCATCAAATCTATGGTCTCAGACACCAGTCCCATAGGAGGAGTGTCAAAAATAACTACATCAAAGTTTGATTCCAGATGGGCTAGAAATTCAACTAGCCTCGGCGTTTGCAACAATTCTGCGGGATTTGGAGGAATTACTCCTGAAGGTACGAACCATAGATTTTCATGAGCTGTAGGCTTCACAATTTCTTCTGCCTCCACTTTACCTATTAAATAGGTAGATAGACCTATACGGTCAGATTCTCCAAAATAGGAAGCCAGTTTAGGCCTTCTCAAATCCCCTCCTACTACAACTGTTTTTTTAGATCCCAAAGCCATAGCTGAGGCAAGGTTCAAGGAGGTAAAGGTTTTTCCTTCTCCAGAAACAGAGGAGGTCACCAGGATTTTCTTGGTATTTTTCCCACTTGCCAAATAAGTAATAGCCGAGCGAAGTGATCTAAAAGACTCTGCTACGGCTGATTTTGGAAAATCCAGCACTACCTTATTCGTATCTTTCAAACTATATCCCACAATACCTAGCTGAGGAATCATAAAATGCTTTTTCAAGTCCCGCTGATCCTTGATGGTATCATCAAAAATATCCCGTACAACTATGAATCCGAAGGGAAGCAAAAAACCTAATACTATGGCTAAACCATAATTCTGTTGCTTCTTTGGAAAGATGAGTGTCCCCCTTCTTGCAGCATCCAAAATCGCATTATCAGAGACATTGGAAGCCATGGCAATACCTGCCTCAGCTCGCTTTTCCAAGAGATAGGTATATAAGGACTCTCTTAATTTGAATTCTCTGAAAATCCCTGAATACTCAGATTCCGACTCCGGCAGTGTTGAAAACTCAGCATCATAAATGCGGATATCGCGTTGAATACTATTCTTTTTTTGCTTGGTATTCTCTATCAGATTTACAACGTTCTCGAAAAGGGCATCCTGCACTTTCTCCATTTGCACGTCAATTTTGAGCACCTCGGGGTGATTCTCATTGACTGTAGCCATGAGCTTTCTTCTGTCTTGGGAAAGAGTGACCAAAGTTTGTATCAATCCATTTAATAAGGGATCAGGAACACCAATGACTGAGGGAGCGATTACGTCTGAAAAATCCTTGCTTTTTTGCTCCATGTAGGTGCGAATCTGCTCGAAATACTCGAGTTGATAATCTATCTCAGCATTCATCTCATCGAGGGTATTCATCTTCCCAAGAATATTCGAAAATTCTGCTGACACATCCAGCAGCTTATTTTCCACCTTAAAATCCTGAAGCTCACGTTCCTTTTGCTGCAGGGAATCCTCCAAAAAGCCCAACTGTTGTTCAATAAAAGCAAGGGTATTTTCCTGAATTTTATTCTTTTCACTCAGATCGTACGCTATGTAGGATTGCATTAGGGAGTTTATATAATCCCTACCCTTTTCCACCACCTTGGTCGTGGTACTCAGACGAAGTACGGAACTGTATTCATTCTGCAATGAAACTTGAATAGATCTTGCATAAGAATCTTCCAGGGAGGATGGGTCTCTAAGTTTAAAGACCAATTGCTCATTCGTCCTGCCGGGGTTTACCAGATGTACAGTAAACTTTGATTTGGCAGTAACTATCTCTTCCCCAAAAGAATAAGTCTTATTGTAAATAGATTCGTCACCTGCCGCCATAGCGGAGTTAAAATCCAGTAAACTGGACTCCTCTTGCGCTAACCTGAAGGTTTCACCAGAAAGAATTTCGAGTTGTATAGGCACATCAGATAATTGAAAATGATCCCAGTCCACTTCTATTCGGATCGGGGACCTATCGTACAATTCTATGGCTTTGATAGTAGTCTTGGCAAAATACTCCACATCGAAATGAAGATTCTTCAAGGCCTCACGGGCCAAACCCTTAGACTTGAGTCGGAGAATATCATTTTCAAGATTAAGACCAGTAGAAAAAATATTGGACCTGTCAAGGATTCTAGCTTCAGGAGATGTATTTGTCTTGATCATCATTGTCCCTGAGACCTCATATTCATCTACCGTGTAGCGATGAAAAAGAAAGGTAGCAATGACAAATAGTAGGATAAAAAGGACGTACCAGGGCCAATAGCGAATGTATTTGGCCACCACATACCTGATCTCCAGTGCCTTCTCCTCGTTGTCTAACTGGCTTAAGTCTAATTTCTCCATAGCTACTAGTTACCTGTTACCAAATTTATTATCAGTAGAGTGGATGCCAGCAATCCTGCGAAAAGTGCCAAAGATGCTGTAAGGTTATCTGCGTTTCCAAACTGTCTGATATTCATCGGCTCCATGTACAAGATATCATTAGGTTGGATGAAATAAAAGGGGCTTGCCAAAATAGCTCTATCATTCAAATTGATTTGGTGAATTTTAGTACCTCCATCGTATTGACGGATAATAAAAAGCTTGTTTTTCTTACCCAAGATGGTGGTTTCTCCTGAATTGGCAAGGGCATCGAAAATAGTTGCTCTATTTTTATATATCACATTGACTCCCACAGAATTAAACTCACCTAGTGTAGTATATCTTATTCCGGCTATTCCTAATTTAACGAAGATTTCTTCCTTGAAAAACTTATTTATTTCAAGCTGCACCTTATTCTTTGCTTGTTCTTCGGTAAGTCCTGAAATTTTGATTTTCCCGAGTTTTGGAACCTCTACAAAGCCAAGCTGATCTATGGAATATCCTCTGAAATATAGAGGGTCTGAGCCAGCACCGCCGCCGCCGCCGCCGCCTCCCATAGCACCCACATTTTGTGAATTCTGGAATGAGAAGGCCTCGATCAGCTCTGCATCTGAAGTTGCAAAATCAATAGAAACTATATCAAAGGGTTGTAATATGTATTGATAGTCAACTTCAGCGAAGGGGATAAATTCATTTAACTCTATAGGGGTATTATCAGGAAGGTTTTGCAGATAGGTAATTCTCTTATTACTAATACAACCTGTAGCAAAAACCACAATGCTGGCGACAAAAAGGATTTTCTTCATTCTAGAAGCATAAATTAAGCTTGGATCAAATATATAAAAATACTTGGGGAGAAGGGGTATGGAGTTAGTTGTTTGTTGGTGACGGTCAGTTCGAAGGAGGACTAGCGCTAGGGATAATTGTTAAATGCTGCTTCCAATAAAAAAGTCCCATAGGTAAGTAATAAAAAATTAATACCCTATCCACTCCTGTCCAGAATCATGTTGTGGAAAGGTCAGTGAATGAAGGAGGATTGAAACAGGGATTTTACAAATCTTAGGACTTGCGCTGGTCGGATCAAACAAAACTTTTCAAATAAAAACCTATCTCTAATTCCCGTTTAACGCTAATAAAAAATCTTCCTATCTTCAACCTATGGAAATCAGAAAGGCTACTCCGGGCGATTTACCTGAGATTGTTAATCTTTTAAGAGCCTCCTTGGGGGAAAGTTTAATTCCAAAATCTGAAGCTCTCTGGAACTGGAAACATGTGGAAAATCCATTTGGAAAATCACCAGTGCTTGTTGCAGAGGAAGCTGGGTTAATCTGTGGAGTTAGGGTATTTTTAAGATGGGAATTTAGACAAGGAGGAAGAATCATCAAAGCCTGCCGGGCTGTGGACACTGCTATACATCCTGATTATCAAGGTAAAGGACTTTTCAAAAACCTTACACTTTCACTGATAGAAGAAATAAAAAGTGAGGGAGTGGAGTTGATTTATAATACACCTAATACTCAGAGTATGCCAGGATACTTGAAGATGGGTTGGGAAAAATGGGGGAAGTTACCCCTAAAAATGCATTTCAACTTGAGTGTTGGAAAAGGTAAAAGCCTTTCACAAGTTAGCAATTGGGAGAGCATTAGGCATTTGATACAGGAATTAGAAAAAACACCAAAGGAAATAGGCTCAATAAGTACAAATTTAGTTGCAGGGTACATACACTGGCGCTATGTGAATTGCCCTCTATTTCCTTATCATTTTATTAGCGATGGGGAAACTTACCTTCTGATCTATAGAATAAAGGAAGGTAAAATTGGTAGAGAGCTCAGAATTGTAGATTTCTTTCAACTTGCAGGATTTGATTCAAATGGAAGAAAACAATTAAACAGCAGACTGAAGACTATTGAAAAAAATGAAAGTGTGCGATTCACATCCTATTCAGGATTACAGTTTAGGAAAGATAATCCTTTAGAAATGGGTTTAATGCCCGTTATGTCTATTGGCCCTGAGGTTACGCTTCGTCAAACTGCGATGAGTAGGGAATCACTTGACCTGCCTTGGGCTTGGAGCTTGGGGGATTTGGAAGTTTTTTGAAAGAAACCGAAGAGATGTCCCGTGATGGGTGTTTGGAGGTTGGAATTGGGGAAAATAAAAAAACCAGCACTTTGTAGCACCAGGTTTTAAACCTGCGAATCCTTCGTTCCGGCTCGCTCATGGTAAATTGTTCTCGTCTTGCCATTTTTTGATTAGTATTTCAGGCAAAAACAGTCAACTTATTTCAGGCACTGACAACTGAACACTGACCACGGCGACTGCCTACTGAAAACTGAATACCGCCTACTGCCTACTGGCACCCATTTTCTCCAAATGCGCTTCCTTTATCTTCCTTCTCAGAATCTTACCCACATTAGACTTCGGCAGTTCATCGGTGAAATGTACTTCTTTGGGACACTTGTAGTTTGTCAGGGACAGGTGACAGTGCGAGATGATTTGTTCCTTAGTGATCGCTTTGTCTTTTACCACTACATAGGCTACCACACGCTCAGTGGATTTAGGATCCGGAATACCGATTACCCCAACTTCCAAAACTCCTGAAAAGGATGCGATGGCGTCTTCTACTTCGTTTGGATATACATTGAAACCCGACACTAGAATCATCTCTTTTTTTCGATCCACGATCTTGGTAAAGCCGTCTTTGTCCATGACTCCGATATCTCCTGTTTTGAACCATTCGCCCAGCATCACTTCAGCGGTCTCCTTTGGCTTATGCCAATACCCTTTCATTACTTGTGGGCCTTTGATGCAGATTTCGCCCCGCTCGCCTACAGGAAGTGTATTTCCATCATCATCTATGACCATCATATCTGTATTCGGAAGCGGAATCCCGATAGTACCATTTCTTTCTGTACCATCGATAGGATTACATGAAGCCACTGGTGAGGTTTCGGTAAGTCCATATCCTTCTGCCAAAGGCGTTCCGGTGACTGCAAGCCACTTTTCTGCTGTGGCTTTTTGAACCGCCATACCTCCACCAACTGTGATTTTCAAACTACTGAAATCAAGCGCTCTAAAGGCATCTTGGTTTAGCATTCCATTAAACAAAGTGTTCACCCCGGTAATCACCGTAAACTTCTTTTTGGACAATTCCTTACAAAAAGCTGGCATATCCCGAGGGTTGGTAATCAGGAGATTATGTGCCCCGATTTTGAGCATGGCAAGGCAATTCACCGTCAATGCAAAAATATGATAGAGTGGCAAAGCAGTAATAACCACTTCCTCACTCTCTTTCAGCTTTGGCTTCATCCAAGCAGAAATCTGCTGCATGTTTGCCACGATATTTCCATGGGTCAACTCCGCTCCTTTGGAAACACCCGTCGTGCCGCCAGTATATTGGAGAAAAGCAGTATCTGATAAACTGAGTTCTGCAGGCTTAAATTTATGATGTGCTCCCTGAGACAAAGCAGATTTGAAGGAAATGGCCTTAGGAATAGAAAAAGGCGGCACCAGTTTCTTGATGTATTTTACCACCAAATTAACAAGGGTTCCTTTAAGGCCACCAAGCAAATCTCCGAGTTCTGTAACGATCACATGCTTAGCAGGTATTTCATCGAGGATTTTCTCCAGGTTGTCGGCAAAGTTGGCTACGATTATGATCAATTCAGCTCCTGAGTCTTTGAACTGATGCTTCATTTCCGAAGAAGTATAAAGAGGATTGGTATTCACCACAATCATCCCTGCCCGAAGTGCCCCAAACATGGCCACTGGATATTGAAGGGTATTAGGCATTTGAATCGCAACGCGAGCACCTTTTTTCAGTCTTAGTACCTGAGTCAAATAGCTGGCAAAATCCTCGCTAAGTTTATTCAAGGTATTGAATGACATTGTTTTCCCCATGCATTCAAAGGCTACTGCATCACCATATTTTTTTACACTTTCCTCGAAAAGTTCGGCTACGCTGGAGTAGGCTTCGCAATCGACTTCTTTTGGTACAGATTCAGGGTAGTACTTAAACCAAGGAAAATCATTCATAATATAAGTTATTGTTGGGTGGATCTATTTATTGAATTAATCAAAATCTTGGCTTAGGTCAAAAGTATTTCTGGCTATTTGAGAATTTTTCTTGCAATAAGCTCTTTCATGATCTCGTTTGTTCCAGCATATATTCGCTGAACACGAGCATCAGCGTATGCTCTGGCCACCCCATAATCCCACATATATCCATATCCTCCATGCAGCTGTACGCATTCATCTGCGACTTTGCATTGCAGTTCGGTCATGTTGTATTTAGCGGCAGAAGCCATCGCCGAATCCAGTTTACCATCATTGTGAAGCTGCACTAAATAGTCACAGTAAATCCTCCCCTGCTCCAATGCTGCACACATTTCTGCCAGTTTGAATCGGGTATTCTGAAAATCTGAAATGGATTGATTAAAAGCTTTGCGCTGCTTCACATAGGAAACCGTCTCCTGAAGCATGTATTCACCTAAGGCAACAGCTGCCAAAGCCACTACCAACCGCTCCTGAGCCAACTCTGTCATCAGGTATTTAAATCCCTCTCCTTCCTGTCCTAGCAGGTTTTCCTTTGGCACAATGACGTCTTCAAAAAATAACTCGCAAGTATCCTGAGCATGCAGGCCAACCTTTTCAAAAGGAAGTCCTTTGGTATAGCCTTTCATAGAATTATCCATCAGCAGTAGGCTAATTCCTTTGGCACCTTTCTTCGGGTCGGTCTTTACTGCTACTACTACCACATCAGATAGGTAGCCATTGGTGATAAAGGTTTTGCTGCCATTCACCAAGTAAGAGTCTCCCTGATCTATAGCACTAGTACTCATACCCTGCAGGTCACTGCCGGCTCCAGGCTCTGTCATTGCTACTGCACCTATGTATTCACCGGCCACCATTTTAGGAATGTACTTTGCCATGGCAGCTTCAGTCCCAAAATGCAAAATGTATGGCATCACAATGTCATTATGCAGTGGATAACCAATTGCTGGGGCGGAGCATCCGCTTAGGCCAAGCTCCTCTATAAAAATAGCGTTGTATCGAAAATCCTGAATATTCATCCCTCCAAGGTGCTCAGGTGCCTGTATCCCCAGAAACCCACTCTCACCGAGCTTTCGCCAACTTTCCCGTGAAACCATTTTATCTTTCTCCCATTGGGCATTAAAAGGAGTGATTTCTTTTGCAATAAAATCTCTTACACTGGCTCTGAAAAGCTCATGCTCTTCAGTAAAAAGAGTTCGGGGTAATCCAAACATGGTATTTATATTTTAGGTTTAAATTCATCTGTATATACTTGTATTTCAATTGTCAGATAGCCTGTCCCGATTTTTCATAAGGAGAATCTCGAAAATGTATGCGCATCGTAGTGCGCGATGCTATCAACTAGGCTCCATTTCAAATCAAAAATAGGGATTTTTACTCCCCGCATTTTCCTTTTGTATCCAAAAAGACCTTTTGCCTCTCATTTTAGAACTTTTGCTAAACGGTGCCCAAGTGTTTAAACTTATTTATAGTTTCGGTAATTGATATCCAAACGAATACTAATGACCGATTTAAGTGAGAATTCCAGTCTTGAAACATTACTTTCCCTGCCACTTTGGATAGAAAATGAAAAGCTACTGTCAGTGGAGCCCGCCGGAGCAAGCAACATGAATGTTGTTTTACGGGTAAAGACGAACTTAAGATCTGTCATCGTAAAGCAATCCAAACCTTACGTCAGGAAATTTCCTCAAATTCCTGCTCCAGTAGATAGAATAGAGATAGAACTCTGCTACTATCAACTCATAGAAGATGATGAAGTATTAAGAAACTATAGTCCTAAAGTGCATCAATACAACCCTGAGCATCATATTCTGGTCTTAGAAGATCTTGGGAAAGGACAGGATTTCAGCGATATCTATAAACAGGACTTTCAATGGAAAAACAATGATTTTCGATCGATTACCAATTACCTGAATGCCCTGCATCAGATGGAAGTAAGCAACTTCCCCGATAATTTGGAAATGAAAAAACTAAATCATGAACACCTTTTTCACTTTCCTTTTATGGAAGAAAATGGGTTTGATTTGGATACTATTCAGCCAGGCCTCCAGCAAATAAGCTTGAAGTATAAAACTGATGAGGAGTTAAAAAATGCGTTGGAAAGCTTAGGCAAACGCTACCTATCGCATGGCATCACCTTACTTCATGGGGACTTTTACCCTGCTTCTTGGCTAAAGACTGAAAACGGAATCAAATTCATAGACACCGAATTTGCCTATATGGGAGACTGTGAATTCGACTTGGGGATTTTATTTGCGCATTTTGATTTGGCGAAAATGGAAGAAAGTCACCATGAAGAGTTCCTGAAATATTACCAGCACAGCTATATCGAAGAATTGGTAAACGCCTACCGAGGAATGGAAATCATGCGACGTCTTATAGGAATCGCCCAACTTCCCCTTTCACTTTCCTTGAGCGAAAAGGAATTCCTATTGGAGAAGGCTAAAAACTTAATTCTGACTTCATGAAAAACATTTGGCTCCTAGTTGTATTAGCCTTCCTTTTGGCTTCATGTGGAGATAGAAGGTCTTCAACTCCAGTTCAGTTTTCAGATCAGGTAGTTCCTGAGTTGGGGATTTCTGAAAAGCAACTTCAGGATAAAATCCTAGGCATGCTGGTAGGCTCAGCTATTGGCGATGCAATGGGAGCTCCGACTGAAATGTGGGCAAGAGAGGACATCAAGCTTGCGTATGGATTTGTGGAAGGTCTGGACTCGATGATTCGGGAGGTTTCTCCTGAGGGAATTTGGATTGCCAATCTTCCTGCTGGGGGAACTACCGACGATACCCGTTGGAAGGAATTGACCTCCACCTATTTGTTGACTCAGGATAGAAATGAATTGGATGCAAAGGATTTTGCAAAGGAGGTTCTAGCAAGGTATGAATCCTATACTGAGGAATTTAAGAAAATAGAAAGTACTGATCCAGAACCATTTGAATCAGTATCCTTAAAGCTGGGATGGCTACAAGAATGGGCGAAGGTGAGTCAGCCTTTTATTGATGAGAACCTAGTAGGATATGCTGATTCCTTGGGGAAATTCTACGGCGGCGAGATGGTTTGTGCGGGTTTACTCTATGCGCCTTCCTTGGGGGCGTTTTTCCCAGGAAATCCTGAAAAAGCCTACCAGGAAGCATATAAACTCTCATTTTATGACTTGGGCTACGCCAAAGATATATCTGCGCAGGCTGCTGCCATGACTGCTGCCGGAATGAGTCCTAATGCTACCAAAGATGACTTGATCGCTTCCTTGCGAGTAGATCCTGCCAATTACTTTGAAAGTCGCTTAGTAGGTAGAACAGCCTATACGATTCTAAAAAACGCATTGTTGATCGCATCCGAATCGGATAAGCAAGATAGCTTGGGAAATCAGCTTTCAGCGGACAGTAAAGCCTTGCAATTTGCTTTTAAGCAACTCGATCAAAGATTGCAAGACATGCCTTTTCATGCCGGAGAAATATGGCTTCAAACGCTCACAGCGATGATTTATGCTGATTTTGAGTTTATGGGAACACTTACTTTTCTAGTGAATTACGGCAGAGACAATGACACCACGTCGGCAGTAGCTGGTGCGATATTGGGCGCTTTTTATGGATTTGAGCAATTGCCAAAACTAGAACGGGAAAAAGTGCTTCAGGTGAATAAAGAGTTGCTAGGGATAGACTTGGAGCAAATCGCAAATGAGTTGACAGCGCATATGACTGGACAAAAGTAGTTTTTTTGCCACATAGCCATATAGCTTACATAGAGCCGTACCTAACGCCACAGCTGGGATCTATAAAATCTTATTTCTACCCTTAGTATATCCCCACCGCGAAGGGCAAGCTCTAACGGAACGTAGGCATTGGATTAAACCGCCTAATATTATAAAAGCACAAGCTGTGAGATATTTTTGTAGCACCATGCTTCAGCGCGAGGTGAAGAGAATCTAATATGATTCAACGTTTTTGCCGCAGTGCTGTCAATGGAAATAATTGCGTCTTGCCAAAACGAAGGGATGTTAATTAACCATTTAGATTAAATAACATTGAAAAATGGCAAGGATTACTTAAATGAGGTTCTCAAAAATTGTTTGCATAAAGAGAATCAAAGTCTCTAATTCAGAATTGATTACATGAAGGGGCTATGTTTTTCTATGATTCTATATGGTTCAAAAAAAAGCCCCAAATCAATGATTCAGGGCTTGTGCACAAAGGAAGTTGGTTTAGAATTCAAATGTAAATTTTACGTGTTCTTCCTATTGCGTCAGTTACTTCGAAGTAAACCTCCTCTGGATCAAGGCCATTCAATATGTAATTTTTTCGGAATCCTTCTGGCTCATTGATCATTTCTTCAAAAACCAATTTGTCATCTTTTGATCTTTTGATTTGAACAGCTACACCAGGTTGTTCCAGACCTATTACCAGTAGATTTACAGTAGTATGATCTACTATTTTTCCATAAGCCATAAGTGGCAAAACTTTAGGAGCCGGAACTTCTTTCTCTACTGTTTCAACTGTGTAGGTCACTTCTTCATCGTCAGTTGTGATCATCACTTGATACTCCGCGCACGGTAGGCTATTCATATCATAAGGAACCAGTACGTCTACGTTTGCTTTGACTCTGCGAGAGTGTAGTTTTTTACCATTCATATCATAAATGGCAATTTTTGCTTTTCCTACACCTTCATTAAGGAGTACGGAAATTTTCTTGTTGTTCGTGTGAACTGATGAATTTGCTTTTAAATCTTCAGCATCATTAGCAAAAGTGCTGGTAGCTAAAAGTCCTGCAAGTGCGAAAGTGAATAGAGTTTTCATAATATTGTTGGTTTAGAGTTATGCTTCTCCTTGTTGCGAACGGCATACCAACTGTGCCATAAAGGCCTTTTAGAGCCTTTTTGAGGCATATTCTTATTTACAAAAATTAACATTAACACAGAATATATTTTGGCAAACCACGAAATACCTGCCATATAACTGTATTAAAAGTGATCAATTTGCCAAAAAAATGTATTGCAACCGAACAGATTAGACCTGTTTTGGGGAAAAAGCAGGTTACACTTTATTACATATGTTAGTAAAAATTAATTTTTCAAAAAATTGTAAGTGCCTGAATTTAACTATTTTAAAAAAGAAAAACCTGTACGGTGATGTACAGGTCTTGTTCGCTGAGATACATAAATTTGATTTATGTCAATTTTATTTTAGCTCTTGGATAAGAGTTCTTACCCGATCTTTGATCTGAATTCCAGCAATATCCTCATTTAGTGAGGTTGCCAAGAGGAATTCATTCACTGCACCAGTATGATCTGTGGATTTCCCTTCAGCTAACGTGACATAGCGCATCGTAGTCCATAATAGCGTCTTCAATTGCTTTTCGCTATCGTCAGTCATATAGTATTCTAAAACTACAGTATTGTGATTGTGCCAGATAATCCGACTCTTTATCCGCACCCACTCTCCCACCATGGCAGGCTTCACGTAGGAAATATTATGATTGTAAATCACCCAAGCAGCTTGATACTTTTTGATAAAATCCATCATTTCTACTCCGTATAGCTTTGGAACCTGATCTTCACGGGCGTTGAAAAAGTAATCGAAGTACTTCGCATTATTCAAGTGCCTAAGTGGGTCGCAATCCTGAAAACGGATCAAAACTCTGCTTTCAGTTTCGGTGGGGTAATGTTTCTCTGAGTTATATTCAAACATGGCTAATTAATTATAGCTGAACTTTCTACGATTATCACTCCTGCTTTTTTCATTTCTTCCAAAGCCTTTTCTCCATCTTCTGCAGATAGGTTGACTGCCCGGGTAGCATCAGTGATGAGATAGGTTTTAAAACCCAAACTCACTGCATCCAGCGCAGTGTATTTCACACAGTAATCCTGGGCCAGTCCCGTCACAAATACATTCATAATCCCCTCATTTTGCAGAAAATCACCCAGCCCCGTATCTCCTCTTCGTGCATTGTCAAAGAATCCTGAATAGGAATCCACTTCCGGGTTTGTTCCTTTTTGGAAAATGGCGGTCCATTTGATAGGATTCAATTCCGCATGAAATTCTGCCCCCTCAGACCCCTGCACACAGTGAACTGGCCAGAGTATCTGTTGCAATCCCGATAACTTAATTAACTCTCCAGGCTTTGTACCCTCATGGTTTGCAGCGAAGCTCCCATGGTCTGCGGGGTGAAAATCCTGCGTAGCTACTATGAAATTGAACTGTTCCTGCAATTGATTTATAACAGGGACAACCTCATCACCATTGGTAACAGCTAGTGCGCCTCCTGGTAAAAAGTCATTTTGAACGTCTACGATAAGTAGTGCGCTATTTTTCAGATTCATTGCCATTATCTACTTGTTTTGCTTTCAAAACCAACTCCATTCGCAGCTGGTGAAGATTTTCTTCCAAACCTATCGGATATAAATGTGGATTTACCAATCGTTTGTGTGTCTTGTCCAGAGAATCCAATTGATTTTGCACTCTTTCTCTGATCTGAATAATCGAAGGAAGCTTATATAGCAGTTTCCCTTTTTCGAAAATCGGCTTGAGTAATATCTCTTCCTGATAAAAAGCGGGCATCATCCGCTTTCTTCTTGTCGGATCATTGGGATCAATAATCAATGCAGCTTGGGGACTTAGCTCTTGATCTTCTAGGTAAATCATATCAGCAACTGCCTTCCCTTTCGAGAAAAAGCGCTTAACTGTATGCAGCCCAGGAATGTTGATTTTCAAAGACTGCTGAGAAAGTTTGACTTTAGGAACCCAAGTACCTTTCTCATCTCGAATTGCAGAAAGCTTATAAACTCCTCCAAGTGCCGGCTGGTCAAATGCCGTTACTAGTTTTGTCCCGACTCCCCATACATTAATCGATGCCTCCTGCCCTTTCAATGAGGTGATGATACTCTCATCCAGATCATTTGACGCAACAATCTTTGCATTTGGAAATCCAGCTTCGTCCAGCATCTCTCTTGCCACATTACTGAAATAAGCCAAGTCACCAGAATCTATTCGGATGCCGACCATTTCTTTTCCTTTGCTTCGCAAAGCATTTCCAACTTTGATGGCATTCTTGATTCCATTGACCGTGTCATAAGTATCAACAAGGAAAATAGATTGATCAGGAAAAGCATCTGCATAAGCTTCGAAAGCTTCCATTTCTGTCTCAAAAGACATAATCCAGCTATGTGCGTGGGTACCTGAAACTGGAATCCCAAAGAGTTTTCCAGCCATCACATTACTCGTGGATGTACATCCACCTATATATGCAGCGCGGGATGCAGCCAAGCCTCCATCAATTCCCTGCGCTCTCCGCAATCCAAACTCCAAAACAGGCTCGCCTTGTGCTGCCAAATTGATTCGGGCAGCTTTGGTTGCAATCAAGCTTTGAAAGTTGATGATATTCAAAAGTGGAGTCTCCAGTAGTTGACATTGAATCAAAGGACCTTTCACTCGTACCAAAGGTGTATTAGGAAAGACCACCGTTCCTTCTTCCACGGCATCGATATCACAGCTGAATTTCATTCCCCGTAGATATTCCAAAAACCCAGCTTCAAACAGAATCTGATCATCCTTGCCTTTCATCGTGGCTAGATAATTAAGATCCTCTTCTGAAAACTTGAAGTTTTTGCAGTAATCAACAATATAATCTAAACCGGCTGCGATGGTAAAACCGCCTTGGAAAGGATGTTTGCGAAAGAAAAGATTAAAGACAGCTTCCTGCTCTGCTTTCCCTGACTTCCAGTAAGCATAAGCCATGGTGAGCTGGTAAAAATCTGTTAGAAGAGCAAGTGAGCCCTTATATAAGTCTTTCGTGATTTTCATTGATGATAGATTGCTTTATTCAAAAATAACCTGCTTTCGATTCCTGTCCAATTGATTTAGGAAAGTTGCTTCACTCTCATATTCAGTAAAATTCCAAGCAGAACAAGTCCCATTCCCACATAAACTAGGGCATTGAAAGTTTCCTCAAAGAAGAAGAATCCGAATATCAAGGCGTAAACTATTCCTATATAAGTAAGGCTGGCCACCTTCGATACGTTGGAATTTTGGTAGGCAATAGTCAGAAAATACTGCGCAGTCTGCGTGCAAATACCTATAAATAGCAAGATGGCCCAGTCCCATCCGGCAGGATTTACCCATCCAAAAGCAGATACAATCAGCGCAAAAGGTAAAGTAACTAAAGGGAAATAAAATATAATTACCAGTGGGTGTTCCGTGTTCTTCAGTTTACGGATGACGTTATAAGCCAATCCAGAGAATATGGCTGAAATAATTCCTACGGTAGCCCAAAACATATCCACTCGAGCATCCACGCCTTGAATCACCAGAACTCCAGCAAAAGAAATAGCGAAGAATAAGAATTGAATTGGTTTTACTTTTTCTTTAAGCAGGTAAACCCCAAATAGTGTAGTGAAGATTGGAGACAAATATTGTATAGTAACTGCACTCGCCAGAGGGATATTTTGCAGTGTATAGAAGAAGGAAATCAAGCCAATAGAACCAACTAAGCCTCTGATAATTAACCATTTTTTATTATTACCAAAGACCGGAATATTTTGCTTTTTTAAAACTAAAAAGCTGAAAACCAATGAAAATATAGATCTAAAAACTATAATTTCTATAGCGGGAATATGTGGAATGTACTTTACAGAGACATTCATCAATGCGAAAAAAATTCCAGCCAAAAGCATGGACTGGACACTGTTAGTTTTCAAAATAATGGGTTTTCAGAGTGATTTTCTTCTAAGGAATTTGCGAAGCGAATGGTTCAAAAAATAAATACAAAATCGAATCTAAGTACCGAACCAATCTCCTCTGAAATAGTTTTAAGCATTATGGCATTAAAAACAGGAAGTAAAGCACCGGAATTTACCTTGGCGTGTACGGGCATTAATATTCTCAATACTACCAAAGATCTGAAAGGAAAGGCATTTGTACTTTATATCTACCCGAAGGATTTTACACGAGTATGCACAGCTGAAGCCTGTGAATTCAGAGATCAGTTTGAATCTTTTCGGGATTTGGATATTCCTGTTTTTGGAATGAGTAAGGACGGTATTGAAACGCACAACAAATTCAAAAAAGACTACAAATTACCCTTTGAGCTGCTTTCTGATCCTACCGGAAAGGTGTGTAAATCCTACGATGCCTTAGTTCCACTAATTAAAATGCCCAAGCGGATCACCTATTTGATAGATAAAGAGCATAAGATTGCTGCTGTATTTTCAGATATGTTTGAGTCGAAGGGACATATCGAGGCAATGCTGAAGAAGTTGCAGAAGTAGGAGTTTCTCTCGCGGCGACGCGGCGGAGCAAAGTATTTGAATCTCCAACAAGCGCAATGTCTTTAAAGCTCCTGCTCCCGACAGCTGTACGGGAGGCGCCAAGGCGCAGGTTTTTACTCGCGGCGGCGCAGCGTTTTATAACCTTTGAGGCGTCATTTCGAAGGCGGAACAACAGAGAAATCCCCTCGAAGGTTTTCAGTAGAAGTTCAATCTCCCGCATGGGTGCAGTGGCACAGGTTTTTTTTCTCAGGTTTCTCGCAAAGACGCGACATCTAACTTATTATGATCTAGGTACTAATCTGAATATTTGATCCTTTGAACTTTTTACGTTCTTGAGACACGAACGGAAGCAGCAAGTCGGCAGAAAAGTGTGAAAACATCTCTTAATGTCCATTCGCTCATTCTCCTATCTCTGTGCTTCTCAGCGAATCCTCTGGGAATCTTTGTGGTAAAAAACCCAACACCTCTAAAGTATCAACCCATCCTGCATTACCACCTTCCTATCGGCCATCTCAGCCAATTCTTCGTTGTGAGTAACAATCACGAAGGCTTGCCCCAGCTCTTTACGAAGTGTGAAAAATAACTCATGTAAGCTTTTGGCATTCTGGGTATCCAAGTTTCCACTCGGCTCATCTGCGAAAACCACCGCCGGACAATTGATCAATGCCCTAGCCACAGCAACTCGCTGCTGCTCTCCTCCAGAAAGCGTGGATGGCTTGTGATCCAGTCTATGCGAGATACCAAGTAACTCAGCCAGTTCACCTGATTTTTTAGCCAGTTTCTCCGAAGATGTTTTTCCAATCAGTCCTGGAATCATAATGTTTTCCTGAGCAGTAAATTCAGGCAACAGGTTATGAAATTGAAAAATAAAGCCAATTCGTTCATTTCTGAATTTCGCCAATTCATCTCCTTTTAGATTTAGGAGTTTTTTTCCATCCATTTCCAAGGAACCCTGGTCTGGATGATCTAAGGTTCCAAGAATATGAAGCAAGGTGCTTTTCCCAGCTCCTGACGAACCGACAATCGAAACAATTTCAGAAGTTAAAATTTCTAGATCTACACCTTTTAGTACTTGTAGGCTTCCATAGGATTTATGGATTCCATTGGCTTTCAGCATGCTAACATTTTTTATCAGTCCAAAAATAGAACAAATGCCTATCTCAACAGGAAATTAACGGCTTTTTTTACCGAAAAAGGAAAAACTCAGGTTTGATTTATCGAGTCTTAGGGCTTAACTTCGGGCAAAAATTTCCAGAGGATGAATATTCACGAATATCAGGCTAAAGAAGTATTAAAAGGTTACGGAGTCCGTATTCAGGAAGGTATAGTCGCCGACACACCTGAAGCAGCTCATGAAGCAGCCGTTAAGTTGAACGAGCAAACCGGTACTAGCTGGTATGTGATCAAAGCTCAGATTCACGCAGGTGGTCGAGGAAAAGGTAAAGTCAACGAAACAGGTTCAAACGGGGTTGTTCTTGCCAAAAAATTGGAAGACGTCGCTGAAAAAGCTAAAAATATCCTTGGCGGTACATTGGTTACTCACCAGACTGGCCCAGAAGGAAAAGTTGTAAATAAGGTGTTGATCGCTGAGGACGTTTACTATCCAGGTGCATCTGAGCCAAAAGAATATTACCTATCTATCTTGTTGGATAGAGCTACAGGTAGCAACGTAATCATGGCCTCTACCGAAGGTGGAATGGACATCGAAGAAGTTGCTGAGCATACTCCTGAGAAAATCATGAAAGAGTGGATCGACCCTAAAGTTGGCCTTCAGCCTTTCCAAGCTAGAAAAGTAGCTTTCGGATTGGGGCTTTCTGGTAATGCATTCAAAGAAATGGTGAAATTCATCACTGCTCTTTACAATGCTTACGAAGGAACAGACTCTTCTCAGTTTGAAATCAACCCAGTATTGAAAACGTCTGACGATAAGATCTTGGCAGTAGATGCTAAAGTGAACATCGACGACAACGCACTTTACAGACAAAAAGGATTGGCAGCACTGAGAGATGTGGCTGAAGAAGATCCATTGGAAGTAGAAGCTGGTGAATCAGGTTTGAACTATGTAAAACTTGACGGAAACGTAGGTTGCATGGTGAATGGAGCTGGTCTTGCGATGGCTACTATGGACATGATCAAATTGGTAGGTGGCGAGCCTGCTAACTTCCTTGACGTGGGGGGAGGGGCAAATGCTACTACTGTAGAGGCTGGATTCAGAATTATCCTTCAGGATCCTAATGTGAAAGCTATCTTGATCAACGTATTCGGTGGTATCGTAAGATGTGACAGAATCGCAAGCGGTGTAGTAGAAGCTTATAAATCAATTGGTGACATCAGAGTTCCTATCATCGTAAGACTACAAGGAACAAATGCTGCGGAAGGAGCTAAAATCATTGATGATTCAGGATTGAAAGTATTCTCTGCAATCACGCTAAAAGAAGCTGCTGACAAAGTACAGTCTGTACTCGAAGCATAAATCATAAAGTGTACTGAAGAGCAATCTTCGGTACTTTCTGCACTCGTAGTTCAACTGGATAGAATATCAGATTTCGGCTCTGAGGGTTGAGGGTTCGAATCCTTCCGAGTGCACATAAATTAAGGCTTAGACTGATGTCTAAGCCTTTTATTTTGACTGTTCCCTAAGTTTTTTCTCTAAGATATCTATCCTTAAATTCGTGGTAGAACCCTTTTAACTGATCCTAGCATTTGATCTTGAAATAATAATTTAGAACCACTTTTTTTTGAACTTGCCGGACGAGCAAATCAAACTGACCTAATTGTAATTGCATATTTGGATGGGATAGAAAGGCGTAATTGCAAATTACCCCTAGGCAATGCACTTCTAAAATTTAAACTCAAATTATACTCAGAGAGGGGGCATTTTCAGAAATTATTAACCTGTTTCCTATTCTATTCCTCCTAGGTTGAGAAGCCACGCAAGCAAACGGATCACTACGTATACAAAACTAACCAAAGCAAAAAAGAAGGTCCACCAATATGTTCTATATATCCTCCTTGAGTTCCTGACATCGTATGTAAGCTTCTCTAATTCAAGACTTTTCTTTTCCTTTATCTCTAATCTTTCTTTTTCTTGATTCTCGAATATAGCCGTAAACCCACCTTCAAAATAGAAGGCAGGTAAATAATCACTTGCCCAAAAAACCTCGGGAGTTGGGTCAGGCTTTGGAAATAAAAGACGTGGCCTATAGTCATTTAGGTGATGAAACATAGCAATCAAATAAGCATCAGGCTTATCTGGAAACAGAAAAGCCTTCATATCTTCCACCGAGCCAACATTGGAATTATTAGAAACCAATTCTTTAACCAGTAGGTCCAGGTCTGTTACGACATCCTTAGTAAGTTTCATGGGTTATACGTTTAGGTCAAACCATTTTACACCCTATTTCTCTTGCTGAACGGGAATTCGAGATACCATTACCTTCCAAACTTTATTAGAAGCGCCGGATTTACCACTGCCATAGGTGGAAGGAGAAGCTTCGTATGATTCTATACCTCCATAGATATATCCAATATGAACTGGATCTGAACTAGTGAAGGTACTTTCTCCATCGATTACATCTGTTTGCTCATCATTAATTGTTACATAGTTAGCATTGCTATTTGGGATAAATACCGCTTCAGCTCCATAAAAATAGTTGGATGGAAATACGTTGGAAAGGGTATCAAATGAACTTGCTTTAGTATTTAGATTGAATTTAGCATAGCCCAATGTATTCGTGAATCCGGATAAATCATTATCTGCCTTCCCATCACCTATACCACCCGGCAAAAAAGTGTGAAGTTCCGATGATTGGGAGTCATAGATCACAAAATCAGGACAGGAATAAATATTACAATCCTTCTGATCGTGCTGAGAGTCTATATAATATTGATCCACTCCTTTTGGAGTGATGTAAATGGCATCGTTCCATGCAGCTAATGTTTCTCCGTATTTGAATACCCCACCCATAAGTGCAAAGTTGGGAGCAAGATTGCTATCCTGATCGAGGTAAAGAGATGCTACAATGGGCAAGTCTCTTCTTCTGAACGTGGAAGTGCTATCTGCCATTTTTGGGTTATTTAGCAATACAGCTGGAGAAATATCACTAATGGTATCTGTAACAGTTGCCTCAAGTGCGAGCGAAGTGGCATCTTCTGAGAAGTTGAATTCATAGACAGCGTTTAAATAAACCTGTGCAGTATCAAAATTATGTCCCACCGCTAGATAAAATTGGTCATTTAGCCTTTTCAATTCCCCTCCAGTAGCCCTCAGCGTGGGATTGTTTCCAAATCGAAATAGATCCTCCCATTCTGCCACTGTAAGATTCCAGTCCTGATTAGTAATTCTCATCAAGAGCGGAACATTTATTCTGGCTATCTCATCAGTTGTTGTATAATTTCCTGATGTTGGGGTTACGTTTAAAGGCGGACCATAACCTCCAACCACATATAAGTAATCCCCGGATTGAACAACTTGAGGGTTCGTACACATAAAGATTCTGCCATGCTCAGCCAAGATATCCCCGACTTTTTTACAGATCTCCCTAATATCTTCAGCCTCGCCGTTTGTTCCTGCAGCCATAGCTCGAATGGTATTCAACATATCCGAATAGTTAATGAAAGATTGGGTTCCTGTAGTGGGGTTGAACGTATAAATAAAGGGATTAAAAGATTTGGGCGGGAAAGACTTGAGTGAATAATCCGCATTTAGATTATGTAATCCTCCCAGCGTATCATTCCCGTTCATTCTTCCGGCAAACAATAGCCAGTCATCACCAATAGCCGCATGTGCAAAGGACTGTAGCCCAGGAGCCAGGTAATTTTCTGTGACAGCTTCTAAAGACAGAGAATACGCATATACACTGTCAGAACTAACTGTTGACTCATTGGTTTTATCTCCACAGGAGATAAAAAGTAAAGCCAATGTAAAATTTGTAAGTAGGCAAAAAGTCTTGAGTTTCATTTCGATGGATATAAGGATGTGAAAATTATTTTGTTAAAGCTTCAAAAATTACGGCTAAGCAATTTATTCTATAAGAAAAGACCGGCAACACTTGGTGTCATTAATTAGTAATACCCTTTCTCCTGCCTCAAATAATCCAGCGGGACATGCACCAAAATAATTGTCCTAGAAAAAGGTAACTAATAGCCCCCAATTTGCTTTCAAGCTGGATCTTCTTTTCAATAGAAAGACGATTGTAAGTAAGGAAATAAAACTGTACCAGAACATACCATGTATAGGGTATTTTGTTTAAGGAAAAATCCTCGAATAAAATCATCTTCAACAGCCTGTTTTCAAAATGAATCAGATAGACTATTCAAATCCGTAAACCGCATACCTGTTTGGTACTACCACGAATTTAATGGAATCGATAACTGATTAGGTGGTGAAGATGGTTTCCGGAGGCTAGCATCCGGATGGGTGAGCCTTTCGGGATTTTCGGTTTTGTACTGAATTGAACACCGTGAAGAAAATGACTAAGCTCTCGAGGTACGAGAGGACAAGTCGTAAAGAAAATGCCCCTTAGGCATTTTTAGACTTGGGCCAGGTTTGGGCAGGGAGTCATTTTTAGGTGTGAAATGCAGTACAAAATTCCGCTGTTTGCTCAGCATAAAGTAGCACTACACCACACAGCGGAAAGAAAAGACCGAGGCTCAGGACTTTTTGGTTACTTTTTGGCCGCCAAAAAGTGACAAAGAAAAACTTATAGAGAAAGGGGTAATGTGTTAGAAAAATGTTAAGTCTCCTAAATGAAAAAGCCGCAATGATAATCCGAACCTATACTCTCTACTAGGGAAATTAGTTTAAAACCCAACTTGCTTCTCCATTAAATTCAGGGTAGAACCACCTGTTTTAACTCCCAAATTTTTCTGATTACCCAAAACCACCTTCGATGAGCCGGTTGTACCCTAGTCAAGTACCATCACAGAAGTCCTGATAGTTCTAAGCAAATTCAGATCATAATTTTTGATATGAATAATGGCAGCATAGCTTCCATTAGAAACCTTAAGACCATTATAGGTCCCATCCCATACACAGCTGGATTTCAACTCATTACTAGGAGCATCATCTTCACAATGATAAATCATTTGCCCCCAACGATTGAATATTTTAACTTCTATATTTTCCGTTAAATTGTCAGGATAAATTTCAAAAAACCGAGTTGGGTCATTGATCCAGATAGCATTTGGAAACCTCACTTCAGGCTCACATTTCTCTTCTACTTCAAACTCTGAAAAGAAGGTACAGCCTAACATATCTTGTGTTTCCAATTGATATTGACCGGCTTCTTGCGGGATAAAAACCCGTTCATTGCCTACCCTGTTCCCATTCAGAATCCAGCTTACTTCTTTAAAATTCACTCCGACTTCAATCTCCACTTTTTCATTTCGTTCTGGGCAAAAGCTGTATAAACTGCTTAATACTGGAGGATCTGTGAAAGATTGGCGTACCTCGAATTCTGTTCGGCCAATCAAGCATCCGTTCACATCGCTCAGCGTTACTTCGTAGCTTCCTTCTTCAGACACGATTAATTGTCTGCTATTTTCAAAAAGGGTAAGCATTTCTTTTCCATCACTGCTAATCTTAAACCAACGGATAACTAATCCATCAGAGTCCGCTACCAAGTCTACAATCGTTGAACTGTCATCGCTGCAGAAGGGTCGTAGGTCTATTTCAACTTCGTCTGGCTGGATTATTTCGGCTTCAAAACTTTTTACCGCCGGACATAAATCAGAATTCACATGTATACCCAAGACCGAATAAGACCCCGTTTGAACCAAAGCAAAACTTCCGTCTGCCTTACGTGGGACATTGCTACCATCCGGAGCAGTTAGTGTCAACACTACATCAGGGCCAATTTCCGGAAGCCAAGCGTATTCCGAACAGGCTAGAACAGTTCCTGGCACATCAAATTGCACTTCTTCCTTACCTTCGACAGTTACCAAACTGATTTGATGAGGATTCCCTTCTCTGTCAACAAGTTCCAAAGAATAGGCTCCAGGAACTGCTTCAATTATCAATTGAGGTTGGGCAAGAAAAGGCACTAGCGGCTCACTTTCTCCTGTTGCCAAATCTGTAAGAATATAAGAACCACTCTGTTCTTCATTCCATGTCAAAGTAATTCTACCCTTCCCACTTGCTCCAATTTCGCAGGAAGCCAGCTCAGTATTTAAAGAATAATCTAAAAACCCCGGCACCAAGTTGACTCCGGAAACCCCCTTCTCATCACTATCAGAAACCAAATTCCCTTGCAGGTCATTTGCATTCGTTTGGGCAAACAGCCAGATTTGTTGATTAGACATATCCCACGCTGAAATCATATAAGTTACCTCAAAAGATCGCTCTTCCTGCGGGCCTAACACCGGAATTTGCCAATTGGCACTTTTTAGATATTCATTGACAGACACATTAAAAAGAGTGTTTTGCCCAAGATTTTTGATCGTGATTATAAAAATCACTTCTTCACCTTCTTTGGTAAATTTTTCTATACTGGAGGTAATTGATAGATCTATTTCAGGCTGAAGGCTGCAGTCTTCGATGTATACTGAAATTTCTTTTCTTTCACTTTCGCATTCTCCTTCTTTCAATTGACTCACCCAAATTGAATATTGTTGTGGGGTAGATAGATCGATCATTGGAGCACTGCTCATTGGACTAGTACTTGGGTCGTTATCTGTAAAAAATTGTAGGGTATATCCTGGCTCCGATGCCAATTCATAAGGAATCTTTTTTGCTTCCATACAATAGGTTAAGGTACCTATCAACGGAGGTGGGCTGGAAGGAATAACAGTTAGTTCTAGAGGAATTCGCAATCCTGTACAGCTTCCTTGTGGCCCTTCAGAAACCCATACTTTCTCAGTGCCTACCAAAGAAGTATTGACATAGTAATTGATCAATGGAGTGCCACCAAACTCATCGACAAAGAAGTACACGTCAAACCCTTCTTGAGTGGGCATGATTAGATCAGCCAAGTCTGCTGGTGTGTCTCTGTGGCAGAATACAGGGATATTATCCAAATTTAAATCTGTATACAATTCAAAATCTTGGCAATGACTGGCTATAAACTCTGCTTTTCCTGAAATAGGAATTTCTATAGGGCCATAGATTGCATTTCCTGCACAAGCCTCCTCTTTAAACCCTTTGATAAATTGGAGCCCTGAAAAATGCTGCTCTGAAATACTTCCGACCCCTGACATGGATCCATTTACAGATAGTAATGACTCACAATTATCATTAGCCAAAACAAAACAGTCTTCCGTAAATTTAAGGGTGTACCTCAGTGAAGTGATGATTTCATCGTAGGTGTTGGGCACTGGAATGTCTCCCATATCCCAGACTATGGATCCAGATACTCCCAAATTTGGATCAAAAATCACCGTTCCGAAGGCATTTGGGGTAATTTCTGCACTTACAAATAGTGCATTATAGGGCACCGGGATTACTAGCTTGTTTTGTTCGGTCGCCTCAGTGCCTACATTTCTAATATCCACCTGAAAAGTTACCTCTTGTCCAGGTTTTACAGTAGACGAGTCGTCAGCAGGGTCACCAGCTATACTAATCAGTTTGTTGTATGCTTCTATATCTGGTGTGTAGCTAGAGACCGAAAACGCAAAAGCATATAAAGCAAAGAGATCTTGATTGGTACCGTAGCGGAATTTTACCGAAGACTGACTATTGGCAATTAGAGAGTTATCAGGATTCGGCACCTGCCAATTGACAATATCAAGCCCCAAGTTGTTTTTTAAGTTTGGAAACCGCTGATTTTCCACCAGCTCACCACTTTTCATCAGTACAGGGGTGTAGTTAGAGGAGTTAAAGAAGTTATCCGTGCTATTTGCAGGGTGACTCAAGCGGCTCCAATTGCCTTTTGGATCCTGTATTTCCAAAAAATCACCTCCGATACTATTATCACCTTCGCTGGCCATGATTCCCAATTTCAAATTTACAGGACCATTCTCAATGGCACCAAAGCCTTTGATTTCCAGTTCACCGGTTACAACTTCTCCATCCAAGGATTGAATAAATGTATATCCGTCAAAAATGGTTACATCCCTGAAGTTCATCTTGGAGTTTTGATAAACTACAATGAGTCCCCAACTCCCAAACATTCCAGTCTCATCAGAAAAACCTTCAGTCAAAGCTAGATCGGCGACAGTATATGACCCGGCACCATATTCCTTGACCAGGTCGGTAACATCCGCATATCCAACATACATATCCCTAAGCTCCTGTTCTGGGAAGAGAATAGCATTTCCCGAGGAAGTGATTTCCTGATAATCAATTGCACCTGGCGGCTTGAGTTTCAATTTCCTTTTGTCAAACTCTTGGGTATAATAAGCTGCAGGAGTATATGTTCCCGAAGTTTCCAACAAAACGGAATTCTTGGCATTTGTGAAATCATCATAGCTTGATGATGTTGAGCGAATTACACCATTGATAATGACATCCATTCCGTTATCGCTTAACGGTATTGGCTTAAACGTTACTGTGGACATCCCATTTGACTCCTCGATCTGAAGGTTTTCTACAGGCTTCCATCCAGTTTGGTTAATATCATATTCTATTGTGTTGTCATTTGTAAAACGGATGATTAAATGGTTTTGACCATCCTTAGCCACGATCTCATACTGCGGAAAGGGCTTATTTTCCGAATCAAACATTGTAAACACATAGACATTGTAAGGAAGGTATTCGAGGTCTTTACCTTGCTCTACTGTGTCTTTTTTACTATTCAAAGTTACAGGAGCCAGAAACCCCTCCTTTTTTGTCAGCTCAAATGTCATTCCTGGAGTTTGGACTCTACCAGACCAATAAAGACCTGCATAAATGATGTCAGTGCAATTGGTGTCTGATCCATTTTCATCTGAAAAAAGCAGATTGGCAGAAGAGGAATTAAATGTACTAGGAACATTATCAATATCTACAAAGATCATTTCCTCGCCCGAATTCCCTTTTTCCTCTGAATAATTCTTTAAGGTCAAATTTGTATTTCCGATAATGGTAAAATCACCCCGAATCTGAAAAATATTATTGGGAACATTGGATGAGCCTATTCTGTGTCTGAACGGAACTCGGTAATCATTTTGAGCTTTCAAATCCTGAAACAGTCCCAGAAAAATAAAAAGTAAATAGAGGGAAATTAACTTTCCGGCGTTCAAGTAGCGAATCATTTGTCAACCATCCAAAAAAGACCTTAGTTTTCAGAGCTGAAAGTAATTCTATTATTTCTAATTCCTAGTTGATGACTATAGATTTATTTAATGGATTGTAATAAGAAGCTAAGCGGTATAGCATAAGCTAATGCTGCCTTCAATTTGATTAATATAATCTAAGTGTTTTTTTTGAAGGAATAGTATTACAAAGGCCATCATAAAATCAAAAAGAGGCTGTCTAACTGGTTGAGACAGCCTCTTTCATCCAAATAAAATCTAATTAATCATTCAGAACTACCGTCACGATTGACCTTGCTGGAATAGTAACAGTTTCCTGAGAGACATCCAGCTGAATCGTTTGCAAATCCATTTCTTTAGAGGTGAGGTTTAGACTCTTTATAGTACTGGAAGTACCATCTAGCTCTAGTTTAGCCACAAAATCCTGAATTCCTGAATTCACCAAAACTATAACGACCTCTTCCTGGTCGGTGGATTGATAGGCTGAAACCAGCAAGTCAGGTGACAACTGATTTTCCTCTCCTGTATCTACGGCAATTCGCTGATAACCTGGCCGGATAAATCGGCTGTAATTCCCCAATGCCCAGAGCATTTTGCTTTCATAGAAATTACCTTCAGCCTTGTCCTTATCGATGTAAACCAAGCCATCCTTATAGTTATAGGGAGAAATTGCCAACCACCAATGCCAAGCGCTGGCGTTCGCAACAGTCAGGTCATTGTGGATCACACGAGCCATGTAGAGCGCTGGATCAATCCCCAGATCTCTACCACTTCCATTGATTTCACCACCATTGTCACCCAGTATGCAATATTCACTCATCCAGAAACTCAGACCTGGAACTGAATTGACCTCAGCAGCAACTTGAGAGCGCTGCTTCACGGCAGATTCAAATGGTGAAGTAGTGAAATAACTGTGGGCAGAAATAGTAGGGCTGACATGCGTAAGATCTGCGATGTAATTGGAAGATTCTGGGTGGAAAAACGCTGAGATCTGTTCCCCCCTTCCCTCTTTATCTGCTTGCTCGTAGATGTAATTAATCTTTCCGGCTTCGCCCACATCGATCTTCGTACCCAAGCTATGCCGAGTCAAAGCAGCATCAAGCGATTTCACTATGCCGGCAATTTCAGAATTCCAAAATGGAGTTCCCTCCTGACCACCATCCGACCAATCCCACTGCGGCTCGTTTACCGGACTCACGTAATCTACCTGTATTCCCTTCTCTTCCAGGCCTTTGATGACCTGTGCGAGGTACTCTCCAAACTTCTCATAGTTTTCTGCCGCTAAATTGGATTGCCCACCCGCTGCATAGGCTTTTCCTGTTTTGGTAAAGTTTACCGGGGGACTATTGGGGAAAATAAGTAATTTATTTACACCAAGCTCCTGTGCAGCTTTGGCGAACCAAACTTGTCCAGCCTGCCTGTCCCAGTTGTATGATCCATCGCTCTCCAGAAAAGACTCAGCTCTCCGCCACTCATCATTTATTCCGCTTTGATCACCCTGTTGGACACTACCAGCACCCACATTGAATCGCCAAAGTGATAGGCCAATACCTTTGGGGTTGCCCTCATCATCATTGTCACTACTGAAAAGCAGTTCAGCAATAGCAGTCTTCTTTTGATCAGGCCAAAGCCCTACAAACTGTGCAGACCAAGCGTCAGATGCCCCAAAGTGCTCGATTACCTGATACTTTTCCGCACGCTTTGCATTGATTTTAACAGTTAAAACTGGAAGCTCCTGGCTTGGCTTTTCCTGTCCTGAGGACTGGCAGGCCAAAAAGGTCCCTAAAACCCCCAATACTAGTTGTCTCAAAAACAACCTTTTACTAATCATTCCTTTGATTTTCATAAATATGAGTTGTAAAAAAGGGAAGACGCTAAGCTTCCCTTCAAACTGATCAATATCCCAAGGTTTGTTCCAACTGGTCATCAGATGCTAAAATCTCTTACCTTGGAATTGGTAACCAGTAATTCCGGGTACCAAACTTCTTACCATTGAGCGATATTTTTCTTTGGTAAGTTAAGGTGCCATGGTCAGCTTTCACAATTTCTATTCCGTAGGCTGCCGCATTTTCTATCTCATCTGAAGTCAATCAGCTTCTCTCACCAAAATAGCGATAGTTCTGAAAAGCAAGTTCAATTCTTTGCTCAGGATAAAAATATAATGTCCTGTAACTCTCGGGTTATATAATAAGACTTTAAACTCTACTGATTTAAAATTTCCTAAAATCACCAATACTATATTCTCCCCGTATTTATACTGTCTGTTTTTGTATATGTTTGCAAATTATCGCTTAATAAATCTGTGGCATAAGTTTGGAATAATCTCAACATACCTTGCTCTTCAATTCACTTGACTTTGCGGTCTTTCTTCCGGTAGTATTCATCTTGTACTGGTTTGTACTTGGTAAAAACCTAAAATCGCAAAACCTCCTGATCGTAGTTTCGAGCTACCTTTTTTATGGATGGTGGGACTGGAGATTTTTGGGTTTGATTGCATTCAGCACCTTAGTTGACTTTCTGGTAGGAATACAACTAGCCAGTACCAAAGACTCTGCTCGGCGCAAGTGCCTTTTAATATTGTCTCTTTTGATCAATATTGGCTTACTGGGATTCTTTAAATACTATAATTTCTTCCTGGATAATTTTGTAGACGCTTTTACATTCATGGGAATGCCGATCAAGGAAAATACCTTGAACATTATTTTACCTGTGGGAATCAGCTTCTATACGTTTCAGACGATGAGTTATTCCATCGATATTTATCGCAAAAAGTTAGAACCCACTAAGGACCTGGTAGCATTTTCAGCATTCGTCAGTTTCTTTCCGCAGCTGGTAGCCGGCCCTATTGAAAGAGCCTCAAACCTCCTTCCTCAGTTCTACCAAAAAAGGAATTTCGATTATAGCAAAGCCACTGATGGATTAAGACAAGTTCTTTGGGGACTGTTCAAGAAAATTGTCATTGCAGACAATTGCGCTGAATTTGCCAATACCATATTCAACAATTCTTCTCAATATGAAGGAAGCACGCTGCTGCTGGGAGCGTTGTTTTTCACCTTTCAGATTTATGGAGATTTTTCAGGCTATTCTGACATTGCCATTGGTACTTCCAGGCTGTTTGGATTTAGTTTAATGCAAAATTTTGCCTTTCCTTATTTCTCCAGAAACATGGCGGAATTTTGGAGAAGATGGCATATCTCGCTTTCTACCTGGTTTAGAGACTATGTATATATACCGCTAGGTGGAAGCAAAGGAAATACCTTGCAGCAAATCCGAAACATCTTCATCATATTCTTATTAAGTGGTTTTTGGCATGGTGCAAACTGGACATTTATAGTCTGGGGGGCATTAAATGCCATTTATTTTATCCCGCTATTGCTGATGGGTAAAAACAGAAAGCATTTGGCTACTGTGGCTTCGGATGGAGAAGGGCTGAGTTTGAAAGAATTTTTAGCCATGATAGGTACCTTTAGCTTAACAGTCTTTTCATGGATTTTCTTTAGAGCTGAAAATATGGCGCATGCACTCAGTTACATTTCCCGAATGTTCTCCAACAAATTAGTGCAGTCCCCCGACTTCTCCCAATTTCCCGGAGCCATTACCTTATTGGTTCTGATTGCTGGTTTTCTTTGGGTGGAATGGAAAGGCAGGCATGGCCAATTTGGGATAGCTGGACTGAAGTTTATTCCAAGAAAAGCTTACCGATGGTCTATGTATCTATTGATTATTTTAGCCATTGATATTTTCGGCAATACCTCTGAACAAATAGAATTTATATACTTCCAATTTTAAGGGTGCTATGATTGAAAGGTTCTTAAAAAATATTGCTGTATTTATTGTGCTACTTATAGGGCTCAATTTCCTTCTATTCTTTTTAATAAAAGGATTTTATATCCGGGATTATAACGACGTAAACCTCAACTATTCCTCCTTTTTACTTGCCGATTCACATGGTACTCCGCTCGGGGATTTTACAGAAATCCACAATGTCCATAATTTTTCAGGCCAAAGCGATTCCTACCTGGACATGGAACGAAAGTTAAACTTCTTGGTTAGGAACACCCAGGTAGAAAAAATATATATCAGCGTTGACGATCACACCCTGTCACCCACTAGGGAAGATCAAAACAACTTAGACCGATCAGCCTATTACACTAATTCTAATGATTACGCTAACTACCTAGAATACCTCCAGGAAAAATACCTTTTTTATTATTGTGTCTTTCTGAATGATCGCTATAGTTTAATTATAAAAAATTTCCTTCAAAACGAGATGTTCAATTTCTCTAAATGGGGCGGAGTTCGATCGAAAAGTACTTGGGAAAGCCTCTCGAATGTGCAACAGGAGCAAATTAGCCAAGACCGAATCAACAATTACTTTGAAGCCCAAGCCCCTTCTGATAAAATGTCTGAATCATTAAAAAGGATTATTTTTATCTGCAAAGATCAGGACATAGAACTGATAGGGTTGAGATTCCCACTATCCAAAACTTATGTTGATCTACTAAATGAGGAAAGCTATGACGCGGATAGTATTTTGACAAGTTATAATTTTCCTATCATAGATTACGACAGCTTGTATTTGGAGCAAGACTCACTATTCAGAGATATGGATCATTTGGATAGAAAAGGGGGTGAAAAATTCGCCAAGATTCTTTTCGGAAAGAAGAAAGATAATAGCCTCAGTTAGTACTTAGAATGAAGTAAGAAAAAAGGTAGTTCGAGAACTTTAATATTTGCACATAACAAAAGGTACAGGATTCATTCTAGGTTGAGTTACCTATACTCTCCTATCGCAGATGTCCGCCCAACTAGAAGGAGTAGCTATTGCACCTCCATGACTACTAAATAGGTGGTATAACCTAAGAATGCAATCAGAAGCAATGCGGCCTCCCAGCGGTCAAGTGTTTTCTTTTTACCAAGAAACATGGCAAGAAACAAAAATATAGTTCCCATACCCAGCAAGTAAATATCCTGGTTAAATGCCAGGTTAAATGCCAACGGTTTGATAAGCGAACTCATCCCTAGAATCAGGAAAATATTGAAAATATTGGAGCCGATTATATTTCCAATCGCGATATCATTGTTCTTTTTTATTGATGCTACTACCGAAGTGGCCAGTTCAGGTAGCGAAGTGCCCGCGGCAACAATTGTCAGCCCGATAATTTTCTCACTTACCCCCAAAGACTCCGCCATAGCCACAGCATTATCCACAACCAGCTTACCACCGATCACCAACCCGGCTAAACCTCCCAAAATAAACCCCCAGATCTTAAGATTTGAATATTCTTTATGATTAGTATCAACAGAAACTGGATCGGATTTGAGAAGAGTGAACACATAAAACAGAAACCCACCAAAAAGTGCCAATAAAATAATGCCATCGAGTAAGGAAAGCCCTCTGTTTTCACCCATGAAAAAATCATTAGCCAAAAGCAATAACACAATTACCGCCACAAATGAGAACGGTATTTCTTTCCAGACAGTGCTAGACTGAACCGCCAACGGTGTCACAAGTCCAGCAATACCAAGTATGAAGAACAAATTGAAGTTATTCGATCCGATGACATTGCCATAAACTATATCCTCATACCCACCCAAAGAAGCAACGAAGTTCACCACAAGTTCTGGGGCCGAGGTCCCAAATGCAACAATTGTCAGTCCAATAGCGAGATCGGAAACTTTATGTTTTTTTGCCAGAACTGATGCACCGTCAACTAACCAATCAGCCCCTTTGACTAAAAGTAGCAACCCTGCAATAAGAATAATAACCTGAAGTATCATAAGAGAAATTAGATGCTTTAATAAAATAGGATAGAAATAGAATTAACATTAAATCCTACCCAAGAAATAAGAATATAACTTATCAAATCAATGTGATCAACCCAAATGGCTAAAAGGTGAAGATTTACAAGAAAATCACCTTAGCTATCTTACTTTATCAGAATTTGGCTTCTTCAACACCAGAAAGAAGCAATACACCGTAACCGAAATGACGGCAACCTGGGTAATGACAGCTAGAATTAATGCGGAACTATTCATGCAATCGGGATTTACGTTTAACTCCTGAATACCATACAATGCCAACTATCACCAAAAACAAAGTGATCAATTGGATTCTAGCCATTGAGGAAAAGAAAATTTTCTTTAAATAAAATGCTTCATTTTGAGGGTCTTCTAATAAAAGCTGCTTCAGGTCATCCTGAGTAACCTTTGAAACCAGAGAACCTGAATCAAAGTCCCATCCTTCTCCGGCAACTAATCCTGAAAGTGCTCCACTCCAATCATTCGCTTCTGGGGTAAACAATGCGGCAGATAATACAAGTATTAAAAGCAGTGGAGTCACGTATTTCATGATCCACTTAAAGGCGATTGGAATCCTGATATCTGCGCCGTGGTTCAATTCTTCCCAGGCCTTATTCATTCCGAAAACCCAGACGAATAATATAGTCTCTAAGAGTGCAAAAACAACCAAACTAACTGTTCCGGCCCAATAGTCATATTCATCAAAGTAACCATACTGATAAAATAAAATAGTGGGTAAGCCCATTAAAAGTGCTATTATTCCAAAGCTAAGTGCTCCCTTTACTTTACCCCATCCAAATTCATCTTGCATGAAACCCATCCAAGGGGTACCCATAGCCAGAGATGAGGTAATCCCAGCAAAGAAAAGGAGTCCAAACCAGCAGAGGCCTGCGATCATACCAAATACCTCACCCCACTGTTGAAAAAGATACGGCATGGTCTGGAATGCCATACCGAATCCGGCATTAGCTATCACCCAGTCAAGCCCAAGAAATCCTGCCGCGATAGGTATGACGATTGCACTGCCCAGCACGATTTCCACAAATTCGTTGGTAAATCCCGAAGCAAGAGAGTTAAGTGCGATATCTTCATTCTTTTTTATATAAGAAGCATAGCATTGAATAGACCCCATCCCCACCGAAAGTGTGAAGAAAATCTGTCCTGCAGCTGCCAGCCAAACTTTGGGGTCCAGAAGAGAAGAATACTGAGGTGTCCAAAGAAAATTAATTCCTTCCCAAGCATTTGCACTTGGAAATGCATCAGAAGCATAGTCGTCACCCATAGTCCAACCCTTAAAGGCGAGCACTGCCCCAAACAAAATTAGAAGAGGCATTCCGACCTTTGCCACTTTCTCAATCCCTCCTAATCCCGTGGAAAGAATATAAATATTAACTCCAAGCACTAGTAGGTAGACCAGCGCAGGAAGATAGGATATTCCGAAATCTGCATCGTCCAGCTGTACATACTGCATAAAAAAGGTGCTTACTTCCTCCTTTGACATGCCCGTGAAAGTGCCTATCAGCGTATGAATGACATAGATAAATGTCCAAGACTCGATATAGGTGTAGTAGGCCACCACTGCTATGTTCGTGAAAATCCCGAAAACGCCGATGTATTTCCACAAGCTGCTTTTACCCATGGAATCCAATATATAGGGCGTACTGTGGTTGCCTGTTCTTCCACCAAATCTACCGATTGACCATTCTGTGAATAGCAATGGGATGCCCATTAATACAAAACAAACCAGGTAGGGAATAATAAAAGCACCACCTCCATTTTGTACAGCCTGAACCGGAAATCGCAAGAAATTGCCCAAGCCTACAGCATTCCCTGCCATTGCTAAAATCAACCCAGTTCTGGAGCCCCAGGATTCATTTTTACTTTCCATAGATTTTAGAAATAAAGCAGGAATGGCCATTGTTGACCATTCCTACTCATTTAGCGAATTAAGATATTTAGTAGTGCTGCCCACTTCTCTGCTAATACTGTCTCACCCTGCAAATCCGAAAACTCCTCCCCGTCATAGATCTCCAACACAACGTTTTTGTCTTCAGGTGACTTTGGAATGAAGTCAAGGCTTATGTATTCAGGAAGCTTGTGAACATGAGTTTTGTCTGAAGTCTCTTCAAAAATTTTGGTGATGTTCACTTTTTTGAAGTTTTTCAGATCTAGAGTTTGTACCAGGTGCTTAGGCTCTTGCTGCAAGTATAGTAATACGCCCAAACTACTGTCCAGACCTATAGCATACCGCTGTCGCCAAAACTCGGTGATTTCAGGTTTGGCTCCTGAACTTTCAGCAAGTGAGGTTATCTCAGCTTTTAGTAAAACTTCTTTATTTTTATTTTTTCGCATTTGATACGCGAAAGGCAAACAAAATGCAACAGTGAGTATGCTTGACATAATCACAATCACAGGATCAATTTCTAACATGTGAGTGGTATTTATAAACTAATAAAATAAGAATCTAGCCGTCAGAACGGCAGTATTTTATCAGTAATCCTACCAGGTGTAGAAAAAATGAATGAAAGTCACCTTCACATCAAATAATGGGAAGGACTTTTTGAAAAGTGCATGAAATAATGACGTACTGTCCCCCTCATTACTTAGGCTATTCCATGTGGAATTAAACTTTGCCCATACACTCCAATCCACGACAAAGGAAGGAGTCTTTGGGTGATCAGCCGATAATAAAACATGAAGTGATGGGGATTCTGATTCCAGAACTACACCGATCCTATTTTCAGGATTAGCGTCTAAATCCAGCTTTGGAGATACTAATGGCATAGCAAATAGGCTAACTAACCATACTAGGCCAAAGAGCAATGCAATTCGCTGTTTATTCATTTAGTATCCACTGAAATCGAGGCGAAAGGTAATTGAATAAAAAACATTCTAATACTTACTTTGCCACATTTAATTTGAAAATTAATAAGCAGCATATCAAAACATATAAGTTTATTCAATCAAGCCTTTTTCTTTGAAGTAAAAGGCTCTGTATTAGCTCTAATAAGTCTACTATACCAACCTTAAAAAAATCAAGCGATCTAGATTTTACAGCCAATCCTTTGGGGCCGACTTTTAGTCATGTAGAGACATCCCATTGTAGTTACAGCAACCTTTGCTTAGAATAAGAACTAAAAGGCCTCGTCTACCTCAGCGCGCACAACCTGAAACTGAGGATAAAACTATTCGCCCATTCTAAGCCAGAATCAAAACACCCAATTGTCCTATATGTTGCAAGATCATAAATAAAGGTTTTGAGAGCTTGATGGAAACTAAACTTCAAAAGAAAACCTAACAAATTTTTATAATGTAAGCCATAGGTTAAGTCCGCAGTTTATTTTTGGGATAAAATAGTAGGTAGCTACGATCAACTATCAGTTTAGAGACCATTTTTAATGGTTATATCTGATTTATTATACTATTTTAAAGTAATTCAGTCATGATAAATCATAATTCAGTCGTTTTTTAATCTAAAACAGGAAGAAATGACGGGAATAATACTGGAAATTAGATCACTAAAACCTGTTCAATTATTGATATGAATTTTAAAATCCCAAAACTACCTAAGTCACCCATGTCCATCATGGTGATTTTAATGTTTGCCATACTCGCTGCATGCGGAGGAAAAGGCAATCAAAATTTTCTTTCATCCTCGGAGCCAAGACGAATAGAGATCCTAGTGCTCGGCCATGAAAGTGAGCATCACAATTCAGAAAAATTGATGATGTACTTGCAAACACCTTTGTTTCAAAAAGGAATCAACCTCACCTACACTACTGATGTAGCTGATTTGAATTCCACCAAGCTTAATAATTATGATGGCTTGATGATCTATGCCAATCATGATGAAATTACAACAGAACAAGAGTCTGCTTTAAAATCATACATAGAAAGTGGCAAAGCATTAATTCCAATCCACAGTGCTTCGTTTTGCTTCCGCAATTCTGATTGGTTCGTAGAGGCAGTCGGTGGGCAATTTAGCACCCATGGTACTGGAGATTTCACAGCCACTATTGTGAATGCAGATCACCCAGTTATGAATGGAATTTCTGAGTTTGAGACTTGGGATGAGACTTATGTACACAGTCAAGTGAATCCAGATATGACCGTCCTAATGGAGCGCGTAGATGATAAGGGGAAAGAGCCTTATACTTGGGTTCGTGAGCAGGGAAAAGGTAGAGTATTCTACACTGCCTATGGTCACAACGAAAAGACTTGGGAGAAAAAAGAATTTCAAGAATTAATAGCAAACGGTATCCTTTGGGCTGTAGGCGATGATGTAAACGAGCTACTGGCAGAATATAACATTCCACAGCCTCAATTCGAGGACGCTGATATTCCAAATTACGAAAGAAAAGATCCGGCACCACGTTATCAGTTGCCACTTTCTCCGGAAGAATCCATGAAACTAGTTCAAGTGCCAGTAGGCTTTGAATTGGAGCTATTTGCCTCTGAACCTATGATCATCAATCCTATTGCTTTTGCTTGGGATGAGAGAGGAAGATTATTTGTAATTGAAACAACCGATTATCCAAATGAAATTCGAAAAGAAGGCGGTGATGATAAAATCAAGATATTGGAAGATACCAATGGAGATGGTAAAGCAGACAAAGTAACCATCTTTGCCGAAGGCTTAAATATCCCTACTTCCATCATGGCAGTTAATGGCGGCATGTTGATATCTATGGCTCCAGACTTTGTATTCCTAAAGGATACTGACGGCGATGACGTTGCTGATGTACAAGAAGTAGTAATGACTGGATGGGGTAAATTTGATACACACGCCGGTCCTTCCAACTTAAAGTACGGGTTTGATAATAAAATCTGGGGAGTATTAGGTTACTCTGGCTTCAATGGCGAAGTAAGTGGCAAGAAATTTAATTTTAGCCAAGGCGTATATAGATTCACGCCAACTTGGGAAAATATGGAATTCCTTGGACGCACAAGTAATAACACTTGGGGTTTAGGTTTCTCAGAGGACTTCGAAACGTTCATTTCTACAGCTAATGGACAGCACTCTGTCTACTTGGCAATGGAAACTAAGTATGCCAAAAGAACTGTGTATAGAGGAACGCCAAATACCGCAACAGGTATAGATACGCATTACGACATGCCTCATTTAACTCCATACCTAAGACAGGTGGATTGGCATGGAAGCTACACTGCTGCAGCAGGTCACAATTTATATACTGCAAGAAATTTCCCTAAAGAATATTGGAATCAAATGGCATTTGTAGCTGAACCTACCGGTCGTGTGCTTCACAATTCACAAATAATAGAAGAGGGTTCTGGTTTCAGAGAGAAAAACGCATTCAACATACTAGCAAGTTCTGACGAATGGTTCAGCCCAGTTCATGCTGAAGTGGGTCCTGATGGTTCACTTTGGGTAGCAGATTGGTATAACTTTATCATTCAGCACAACCCTACTCCTAGAGGATTTGAAAATGGAGAAGGTAATGCATATATCAACCCATTAAGAGATAGACAACATGGTAGAATCTACCGTCTAACCTATAAAGGCAATGATTCTTCTGAAACCTTTGACTTGAAAGATGCTGATGGTGATGAGCTTTTAGCTGCACTTCAAAGTGACAACATGTTCTGGAGATTGACTGCTCAGCGATTGATCGTAGAAACCCAAAACATGGATGTATTGGAAGGATTATATGAGATCGTCAATAATCAAAATGTTGATGAAGTGGGGTTAAATGCACCTGCAATCAATGCACTTTGGGCACTTCACGGACTAGGCGTACTAGATGGAAACAATGCAAACGCACAACAAGTCGTAGAAAAAGCATTGACTCACCCATCGGCTGCAGTGAGAAAGAACGCAGTGAGGGTAATTCCTAAAAATCAAGCTGCATTGGATGCCATCCTCGCAGCCAATTTGATGGAAGATGCAAATCTTCAGACCAGAAAAAATGCAATTGTTGCAGTCTCTGAGATGCCGACTTCAGCAGATGTTTCTAAAAAGCTTTTAGCTATATCAGAAAATAAGGATAATGCTAATGATGAGTTTTTACCACAAGCAATTTTTGCTGCTGCATTGACTCACCCTACGGCATTTGAAGGAAGAGAAGTTGCTCCGAAATCTGAAGCTGATTCCTTGATGGGTGTAGCTGACAGAATTGCTAAAAGCTTAGTCACTGAGTCATATACCTTGAGTCAAAGAAATGCTCTTCTTTTCCCACCTGATCCTACTGGCAAAGAAATGACCATTGAGATGGAAGTTTCTCCAGGCAGAGAGGCACTTGACGGTGTGATGGTAGCTCAAGGAAATAGTACTAATGGCTATAGCCTATACGTTTACAAAGACGCTTTACATTTTGCAATCGCACAAGATGGCGATGTGAAAATCATCAGTTCCCGCAAAAACCTACCTTCAGAGCGATTCCTTGTGAAAGCAATGCTTATGGCAGATGGTAGCATGGCCTTAATGATTGATGGAAATGAAGTTGCTAAGGGTAAAACCAAAGGATTATTTACAGGACCATTATCTCCAGAAAATGTTCGTGTGGGTCAGTTTGATTCCAACAACAAAGTTGGGGACTATGAAGGTAATTGGAGATTCTCAGGCAGAATCGGAAATGACTCAAGTTTGGAACTTAAAAAAGCTACTGCACCTCAAGGAGGCATGGCAGTATCCTCAATAGAGCAATCAGTTGAAGTAGTAAAAAATGGTCTAGTTACGCTAACTACAATTCCGCACGAGATGTCTTTTGACAAATCATCATTTATCGTAAACGCAGGAAGCAAGCTCGTGGTAGATTTCAATAATCCTGACTTCGTTCAGCACAACTTGGTAATTGGAGCTATTGGTTCCCTAGAAAAAATCGGTCAGGCTGTGGACCAAATGGCTCAGGATCTGACTGGAATGGACAAGAGTTTTATACCTTCAATTTCTGAAGTATTGGCGTCAACCAGCTTGGTTTTCCCAAACGCTACAGATACAATTATCATGACAGTACCTTCTCAAAAAGGTGATTATCCATTCGTTTGTACACTTCCGAATCACTGGAAGCAAATGAACGGTATAATGAAAGTAATATAAAGGATGCCAATTAATGTAAAATTCGGTGTAAGCACCTGGCTTTGGACCTCTCCATTCAGTTCAGAAACACTCAGTCTATTACCAAAAATTAAAAACTTTGGATATGATGTAGTGGAGATACCTGTAGAAGATCCAGCGCTGATCAATATACCAGAAGTGAAAAAAGCACTTAGCGATAACGGCCTTGAGGCCGTTATCTGCGGAGCTTTCGGTACTAGCCGAGATTTCACCAATGAAGATCCATCATTTCATAAAACCAGTTTTGACTACTTGGACCAGTGCTTTGAAATAGCTGCTGGACTAGATGCCAAGTTTGTAGCTGGTCCTATGTATTCTGCTGTGGGAAAAGCCAGATTGGTATCCCCGGAACAGAAAAAAATAGAATGGGATCGAGCGGTGACTAACCTACGCACAGTATGTCATACAGCCAGAAAATTCGGTTTGGACATCGCTCTGGAGACATTGAATCGCTTTGAGACTGATCTTATCAATACCTGTTCGGAACTGATGAGATTGATCACTGATATCAATGAGCCTGAAGCAAAAGTGATCTTGGATGGTTTTCACATGAGTATAGAGGAACCAAATCCTGAGGCGGCAATCAAACTGGCCGGGGATAAATTGATTCATTTCCAAGTATCGGAAAACTATCGTGGGACACCTGGCACAGGAACTACGCCATGGGATGCGTATAAGCGCGGCCTTGAAGCGATCAACTATCAGGGCGTCGTATCCATCGAGAGTTTCACTCCAGACGTAAAAGAACTAGCAGGTGCAGTATGCATCTGGAAGCCTTTGGTTCCGTCTCAGGATGGCTTCGCCAAAGAAGGCTTGGAGTTTCTAAAAAGCTGGGCTGCTGGTTAATTAAAACTTAAAATCAATTGAAGTACTCAACCAAGAATTCGATGAACTCGATATTTTAAGGATAGTAGGGACCTACTACTCCTATCCTTTTGTACTTTACAGAAAATTAAAAACCTATTTTACCTATTTATTTATACTAACATACTTACAATTAAAATGAGTAATAGACCCTTTAATATCGCCATAGTTGGACTTGGTTTCGGAGCAGAATTCATTCCGATCTACCAAAAGCATAAGCTGTCTAATATGTATGCCATCTGCCAAAGGAATAAGGAAAAAGCTGAGGAAATTGGTAAAGCCTTTGGTATTGAGAAAGTTTACACAGATTACGATGAGTTGTTAAAAGATCCAGATGTAGATGCTATTCATATAAATACTCCAATCCAAAATCATGCAGAACAATCTTTAAAAGCACTTAGAGCAGGTAAGCATGTAGCTTGTACCGTTCCTATGGCAACTTCGGTAGAAGATTGTAAGAAAATCGTAGAGGAAGTTCAGAGAACTGGCTTGACCTATATGATGATGGAAACTGTGATCTATAGCCGTGAATTCCTATTTGTAAAGGAAATGTATGAGAAAGGTGAATTGGGTAAAATTCAGTTCCTCAGAGCATCACATCAGCAGGAAATGGCTGGCTGGCCAGGATATTGGGAAGGCCTTCCTCCTATGCATTATGCTACTCATTGCGTCGGACCGGTTTTAGCTTTGCCAAAAGCTCAGGCTGAGTATGTTTCATGTCTAGGATCTGGAAGAATTGACGAGAACTTGATACCAAAATACGGTTCTCCTTTCGCCATAGAAACCTGCCATATCAAATTCAAAGATTCTGATTTAGCAGCTGAAGTGACCAGATCACTATTCAATACGGCTAGACAATACCGAGAGAGTTTTGATGTATATGGTTCTAAAAAATCATTTGAATGGACACTGATTGAGCATGAGGACTCGGTGATTCACACCGGAGAAAGTCCAGAGAGAGTGAAAATCCCTGATTACGGACATTTACTTCCTGATGAAATTGCTTCATTCACCACCGCAGGAGTTTATGACGGAGATGACAACCAGCATTTGTCCTTTATTCAAGGTTCAGGTCACGGCGGGTCTCACCCACACTTAGTGAATGAGTTCCTAAATGCCCTTGCGGAAAAGAGAGCTCCTTATCCAAATGCTAAAGAGTCAGCTAATATTACCTGTGTTGGAATTTTGGCACACGAATCTGCAATGGACGGTGGAACAATCAAACATCTTCCTGAGTTTACTCTTAACAGTCATTAATCGGCCTGAAAAAGAGATTTATTCAACGTAGGCCATTGGATATAAATAGATTAAAAGAATGAAAACTAAAACCATATCAAAAACTGCTATACTGGTGTTGGCAGTAATGTCATTTGCTTGCGGGGGCGGTGAATCCACTGCTGACAAGGTCGCTACAAATGAAACTACTATCGAAGTAGAAGCTGCTAAACCAACCCCTGCTATAATCGAGGAACCGATAGTAGAAGAAGAGCAAGTGGAAGAAATGATAGAAGAACAAAGCAGTGTGGCGCTTTCTGGCGAGCAGAAAATCGCGAATTCTGATTGTCTTTCTTGTCATTTGGTAGAAAGAAAAGTTATTGGCCCGTCGTTCAAGGAGATAGCTGCAGAGTACAAGCCGACGGAGGATAATATCACCATGCTGGCTTCCAAAATAATCAAGGGTGGTGCTGGCGTATGGGGAGAGGCGGCAATGTCTCCGCACCCAGCTTTAAGTGAAGCAGACGCCAAGGAGATGGTCAAATATATTTTGAGCCTCTACGAATAAATTTAATTGGTTAAAATATTGAAGGAGTGTAATTTAATTCCACTTAGGCATTTAACCTGTTGTAAAACAAATTACCGTTTCAAAATTCTTCATATATATAAGAATTTATATTATTTGTGAGAATGGAATATGAAAAAAGGTGTCGATACATATTGACACCTTTTTTATTTATCTAACACCCAAATACGTTTTCTTTAAATTAGCATCAGTCGCCAACAGAAATATCAATTCTATCCAGACGGCTAATACTACTTAACCTTACTGGCAATTTTTTCAATCACTTCAGTTTTTGGCTCCAAGTTTCTATCAAAAAGCAATGGATAGTTTGTTCTTCCTCTTACAGGAAAATTATTTAACCAACTATTCCCATCTCCCAAACCCCAAAATGTCACTCGAGTGATTTTGTCCTTATGCTTTTCATAAATCTCAAATATTTCCGCATATCGAGCAGCTAACTTGGCTTCGCCTTCAGCAGTAATCCCATCTTTGTATGGGTTATATTCATCAGAATTTGCAAAATTCATATTAAGATCTGCTCCCACTGCCCGTCTTGGTCGTGGCAGTACATCCACATCAAGTTCTGTAACCATCACTTTAAATCCAGCTTCATGGATGTCGATTATCCCTTGCTCGATTTGCTCTAAAGTTGGAGTATCCAATTGGTAATGACCTTGCATACCGATTGCATCTACCTGAATACCCTCAGCAACCATTTCCTTGGCAAAGTCTAAAATCCCTTTTCGCTTGGCTGCATTCCAAACATTATAGTCATTGTAGTACAGTTCTGCTTCTGGATCTACCTCATGTGCTTTTCGAAAAGCAGCCTTCATAAAATCCTTGCCAGCGACTTTGTACCAGTTCGACTCCCGGAATGACCCATCTTCATTGAACGCTTCATTGACCACGTCCCATCCGTGGATCCTTCCTTTGTATCTCCCAGCAACAGCCTCAATGTGCTCTTCCATTCTGGAAATCAAAGCATCTTTGGAGAGTGCCTCATTGTTTTCATCCTGAAAAACCCATCTAGGCGTCTGCTGATGCCAAACCAAGCAATGGCCGATGGTAAAGGCACCGATTTTCTCTCCTAGGGCTACGTAATCATCACCAAATTTGAAATCATAGCGGTCGAGCTCAGGATGAACTCGCTCCCACTTCAGTCCATTTTCTGGACTAAGGCTATTGAAATGCTCAGCTATTAAGGTATTTACCTTTTCATCAGAACTATTCACTTGTCGGGCATTCACGGCAACTCCAATGTGGTAGCTGTCCGCAAAAATATCTTTGAGTCTTTCGCTATCTGGACTTTGAGCTGAAAAAAGCATAGCTAGCGAGGCGAAGGTTAAGGTTTTTTTAAGTAACATGGATATAGGTTTAATAGGTTAATTCTAATGGGGAATAGATAGTTTATTTACTGAAAATAGTAGAAGGAAAACTCAAAAGGTTATTTGCTGGAAAACAATATAGGAGCAAGTTCGTGTAAGCTCCTTCTCCAGGTTTGGAACTCGTGAGCTGTACCTTCGGATACATAAGAAACTGCATTGAATCCTGCCTCTTTCAGCGCAGCGACTGCAGTAGTTACACGATCAGGGTTTTCTTTACTTCCTGCACTGATAAATATTAGCTCCGGGTTGGTGTTACCCTGAAGTTGCTCCGGAGTGTATATACCACCGCTTAGTAGCGCGTACCGGGAAAAAACTTCAGGCTTATTGAGCGTGATGGAGTGCGTCTCCATCCCACCCATTGATAAACCTCCCATTGCTCTGTGCTCTCGGTCAGCAATAGTTCTGAAATTCGAATCTACATATGGAATCAGTTCGTCAACTAGAACAGTTTGGAACGCATCAATTTTAAAATCTCTCAAACCACCGAATTTGACTTCATTGGTCATCCCGTAAGTCATTACAATTAAGAATGGCTCAATTTTACCCTCAGCTATCAAATTATCCATGATCAAGTTGGCATGCCCTTGATTGCTCCATGCTGTCTCATCCTCTCCCCAACCATGTTGCAGGTATAGCACTGGGTAATTTTTAGAGGTCTCTTTATTGTATCCAGGGGGAGTATATACAAAGGCTCTTCTGGATGTATTTGTACTAGGTGATGGAAAAAGGACTTGCTGTACATTACCATGGGGCACATCTTTGAGCGCATAGAATTCCTCATCGTGAGCGGGGATTTCTATCCCACTTTCCCATCGGGTAGATCCATAATAGTTCTTAGCTCCAGGATCATTGAAAGTACCACCGTCAATCGTGAGGTGATAGTAATGGAAACCTTCATCCATCGGTCCGGCTGTAGTTCCCATCCAAATACCTTCAGAATTTTTGGTCAGATCGGTTCCACCTCTTCCACCTAGCCCCAAACTCACATTTACTTTTTGTGCATCAGGAGCTTCTACTCTAAAGCGTGCATATCCTTGGGAGTTCACTTGAGGATATTCTTTGCCGGGTTGATTCTTAGAAGAGGGTTTGAAATCTTCTTTGATTTCAGAATTTTCCGCTTGCGCATGGCAAACTGAGGTACTTACCGCCAAGAGGAATACTAGAATAAGGCAATAATGTTTCATGTTTTTTTAGGTTTAGGGTTATTGAAAATACGAATAAAATGCCGGTATAGAAGCTGGGTTACAAGTATGGAGATCTATGTGTCATTTGCGTATTTTAGTAGTCAAAGTTGGTAAGCACCCTTTAGATTTTAGTCCTTTGGTAGAGTAGCAGGGAGTACGCGCTTTCTAAAAAACTGTATCGAGAGTGGATATTTCCACAGCTTGCCAGTGCTAGCTTTTAGTGAGCCTATCAGAATAAAAATGATATTCAGGATCATCAAAATGGTAATAGGAAAAAACCCTGTAAACAACGATGGTAGGGAATTCAGGTTAAATGAAAAGCTAAAAGGTAAATGCATAAAGTTATTCATCGGAAAGATTATGATTAAACCAATAAGCATATAGAGAGCAAAACTGAAAATCCAGTTCAGTACATTCCTTCCATGCTGATCTACAGTTAGGTTGTTTTCTCTATTGAGTGTCCAAAGTACAATAGGCCCAACTAGCCCAAGTAAAAAATGTACAAAGCCCAACAACACCGAAATATGGATCAAAAAACAATAGCTGTTCTCATTTAATCCAAAAAGATTATCAGAAAGGGATTTGGTCGAACTGCCCAAAAGTTTGCTTTTCTGGCTATTGAACTCCTCCTCCGTAATCACTCCGTTTTTTAACAAAGCGCCAAGCCTTTCAAGATTCTCTAAGTTGTTTCTCATAGGTTTCTATAGGTTTTGTCTAGAAAGTCAGAATGAAAACTTTCAGGAAAATCTAGTTTTGGTTTGCTAACTATATAAAAAAATGGGGTAGAATGATTGAAAAATCCTTTTGAAAAGACTGTTGCAATGCTTTAAAAAAAACTAACCTATGCTATTTCCTCAAAGTTGAGTTGTAGCATAGGCTAGTGACTCGTTAATTACATTCCTTCTAACCCTTCTGCGAATCCAGCGTACGCCGGTTTTCTATTGAGATTTATATCCCAAAGCCCCTGTTTTTCACCAGGAAGCCAATTTGCATTATCAGGACTGTCCGTAACACCCCAAACGGTAATACCATAGCGCTGCGCTGCAGGTACATGCTGCACATACATTTCAGCCACATACTTATACATCTCACGTTGCAATTCAAGAACTTCAGCCGTTGGCGTGGTAGTATTTACCCGAACGTCCAGCTCAGATACTTTCACCAGTTTGCCAGTAGCAGCAAGCATTTTGAACATAGAGACAATTTTGTCCTTGTCAGAATCAATGTTGATGTGCATCTGTGTTCCTATACCATCCACAGTCACACCTTTACTTTCTATATAGTTGACATAATCGATAATTCCCTGACATTTATCCAAGTTGTACTCCAGATTATAATCGTTAATAAATAGTAAGTCATCAGGATTACCATATTGCTCCGCTAATTCTATAGCTTTTACAGCATAGTCTTTGCCAAGGTAATCTTGCCAATAGAATATGTCTGCAGCTAGATTCGAATTACCAACTCCAGTTTTTAATTCAAAAGGATTAGCATCATCCATAGGCTCATTTACTACATCCCATGCTTTGATGTAATCTTTAGTAGTTGTAAGCATTCCTGCGATCCATCGCTCAAATTCTCCTTCCACTATCGCTCGTTTTTCTTGATCTGTTTTGTAAACCAATGTGGTCGAACCACCGGAAAGATTGGCACTACTCAGCACGACATTGTCCAGATATACTGTACCGGCAAATTCACCATATGAAATAATAAAACGAATTCTATCGTCAGCAGTAGCTACCGTACTAAGAGTCACTTGCTTCCATTCTTTTGTTACACCTACCTGTCCAAATCCATTGGAAGAATAATTTGGAGACTGTAATTCAGGGCGAATAATGCCTTCTGAATCGCCTCTCACCCAAAAACTCAGTTTGTATTCTTCACCATTTTTCAAGGGTTCTGCAAACTCATAGGAAGTTTGAACCTCCCAGAAACCACCTGTAATGGACGGATTAGTCACAAAAAATGCTTTTCCTGATCCACCAAAACCCATTCCATCTGGGGTAGCACCTCTGCTGGAGCCATTGCCCCATCCGCCCCAACCGTTGCCGTTTTCGAAGTCTCCGTTAACGACAAGGTTATTGATAGCAGGCTCACCTGCTGGATCATACACATATAGATTGCTGATGTCAATAGAATAATTAACATTTGGCTCATAGCCAAAATTGAAATGCATCTGGAAACTATCTCCCACTACATCATCTACAGTAAATCGGATTTCTTGCCAGGAAATCCCAGTACCGAATGAGGTGCTGTCAGTTCCTGTATTCATCCAATCTATGGAAGGTTCGTTGTCTGCAAGTCCCTCGAAAGTAATCCCCCCCTGACCAGGAACATCAGACTTGACATAGACAATTACTTCATAAGGCTTGCCTGGTAATACAGGAATTGGAGGAGTAGTAAGCTGTACACTTTCAGGATCTGTACCTGAGCCTGCGGATAATATCAGCCCGGAAGTTCCCTCTCCCATGCCCGCATTTTCCATATGCTTTACTTCGCCCTTACTCTGCCATCCTTCCATGCTTCCCGACATCAATGCAGACAAATCCAACTCATTTTTGAAAGGAGGTGATTCGACTACAAGAGGAGCAAGTAAGCCATTGAGATAGCCAGCATTTTGATTTGCATGCCAGACAAGCGTATGTCCATAAATTGAAGTTCCGGCAGCAGAAGCTGCTTCTATTGTGGAATTTACGCGGTCAAAATTCATATTACCGTTAGCCAGCACGATTGCTCCATGCTTCATTCCATACCCGGCAGTTACCTCACTGAAATTACTGTTGATCAGTCGGTACATCAGCCCTCGACTGGAGTACTGGTTCATATCTATGGCTCCACCCAGTTTGAAATTAGGGTTGGCAATAGTATCAAGGTAGCTACCCAAGGTTCCCATTGCATTTAGAACTTCTTGTTCGGCTATAGTTGCAGGCTTTTCTACTTGAAAGTCAGTGGTATCCATGTAGTCCACGCAGGAACTTAGCCCAATGGAAATTGCAAGCACGCCAACATAATTTTTATATAATTGCTTCATGGTCTCATTGAATTAGTTGTTTGAAAGGACAGGAGTAAATACTTCAAACCCTACTCCTCGGTCTCGTACTACCAAAGTGTCATTTGTGCTAATGTTCATTTCTGGAAGTGAGATTTGATAGTCTAGGTATAGGACATCTCTGTCTTGATTTCCCCAGCTATTTTTCTCTCCCTTGGAAACAAACTTGCCAGAACCGGTAGCTGTGTAGCCGGCATTGAGGGCTGAAACTGTACAGTTCCCGTCATCATCGAAAGTCAGCAATAGGTCTGCAGAAATATTTTCACCGTCAGTTCCTGGAAATGCCAATGGAAATGAAACTTCATTGAGTGACCTCGTGCGAAGAGCGCTTAGTTCACTGTCCTCGAGAAATTCCTCGTGTCTGATAAATGTTCCATCCAGAGCGGAATTTCCTGTGGATCCTTCTATGACATCCTGACCTCTTCTCAGATAGTTTGCATGATATTCATTGACAAACTTCAGAGCATAAAGCACAAAATCCTTAGGCTGTACAGACCAATCGTCCGGATTAGTACGATTCGGATTGGCTACCTGCCCCATACCTGAAAGGATAGAATCAGCATTACTCACTTGAGTCATTCTCAATGGAATAACATAAGAGTTCTGAATTGCTTTAGGGTCATTGAAAAATCCGCTCGTAAGCTGAATTTCCACCCCACCTGTAACTTCACCTCTAGGGATAATTATTGATTCTGATGCCAATTGATAATACTCAGCAGGAAGTGCTTCTACAGCATTTCCATCCGCATCAAACATCAACCCGTCAATCAAACTCTCATCAACTACTACATTGATAGCTACTTCCTGAGGGGAAGAATAGACCCCACCTGTGGTAGCTACGATCTTAAACCGCCCTTCGTTATCCATGGACGTATCAAAAATATCATCACCCAGAGTGATCGTTCTTACCGGATATTGATAAGCAAAATAGACCGTTTGGTAATCAAAGTCCGGGAACTCCCAATCTTCATTTTTACATGATACCAGGAGAAGGCAAAGTGCCAGAATTATATATGGAGTATTTTTCATATGATTATAATTTGTCTTTTAAAGGCCATATGGAATCTCGCAGCGATTACAATCATGCCAGTGTGTGACTTTTTAGTCATGCTCGATTTCATGTGATTATAAGTTGATTTGCGAATTTCAGAATTTCGGAATCTCGCATCCGGAAACTGAAAGACCTGTGATTTACATTCATCTCGGTATGTGCTGACTGAGTCATGCTAGATTTCCTAGATACTATTAAACAAGGCCTAGTATCACGCACTTTACTAAACTGTGAATATGAGCTTACCATCCTGTGTTTTGTCTTAGTTCTGTAAACTTCAGCGTTTCACTATATGGCACAGGACCATAAATCATATGACTACCATAAACTCTGTTTTCTACATTCATCACTTCATGGTCGCCATCTTCTATGGTCATGCCGAGGGCAGTTTCCGTCAATGAGGCATCCCATCTACGCAAATCCCAGAATCTGAACCCTTCAAAACTTAATTCTATTCTTCGCTCGTTGCGGATTAGTTCGCGCATCGCAGCCTGGTCACCTTTGATAGATTCCAAATAGGCATCACCATTTTGAGTACCTATTCCAGCACGTTGGCGGATAGCTTTGATTACATCGTATGCAGAGTAGCTTGCATTGCCCGTACCCATAGGCCCATATGCCTCATTTGCAGCCTCAGCATAGATCAGGAATATTTCCGTGTATCTTATTCTTGGCTTCATATGAACCTGCTGATTGGTAGAGTTAGGATTAAGATTCACATCCTGACGTAGCAGTTTGCGAAGGTAATACCCTGTTCTAGTAGAGGTCTCCACGCGATTCAATGCGTTATTCGTCGTACCATCTATTGCAGTAGTGATAACTGTGTTATTTGGCCCGGCAACACTTCCGTTCAATACTACAAAATGATTTAACCTTGGATCCCTACCTGCATATGGATTTTGGGGGTCATATGCACTACTGGATTCGTCTATTGGATAGCCGTTTGCCATAGGGAAAGCATCCACAAAATTCTGAGTAGGATTGATTAGGCCATTTCCAAATAATGTAGGCGGATAATTGTCTCTTTCCAGGTTATTGCTAGATCCGATAGAGGTTCTCCACAATACTTCAGCTGGATTTACTCCTCCACCAATGGCATTGAGTTCGGATGCATTAGAAAACCAGGTTACACCATTTGGTGACAAGCCATTTACACCCCCAATAGTATTGAGGATTTCAGCAGCATGCTCTGCCGCAGCTCTCCATTTCTCAGTATCTCCGCTTGGATTGAATGCAGGACTTGCGGCGAGAAGTGCAGCTTGTGCCATCACGGCATTCACAATTCTGCCCGATACAAGTTGGATCGCATCATCGCCAAACACTCTATTGTATTGTCCAGTCTCTGCTCCCTGAGAAGCATATTTGCTAGGAATCAACGATGGATCATTAATATTTGCCAAATCATATGGCAGGAGATCCATTGCTCTTTCTGCATCTGCATAGAGTTGAGTCATACATTCCTCAAATGTGTTTCTTGGAATGTTGAAATCAGACTCTACATTTTGAGATTCGCTTAGGATAGGAACACCCAGCAATTGACCATCTGCCAGACCACCATGAGCTTGTAGCAAATAATACATAAATAGTGCTCTAAGTCCGTAGGATTCGCCTTTCAGTCTATCCACAAACATTTCATTTACAATAGGATCTACTGCAAAATCAACACTGTCCACATCCTCGATCATCACATTCAGGTATTGAATGGCAGACTGTGCGCCGGTCCATTGATTTACCGGGTTGTTATTGGATGCCCACTGTCCCGTGGCCATGTTGAGAAACTGATTTGCAGGGTTATTACTTACCGCATCATCTGTCGCCATTTCGCTGAAAGACCAACCGTTGGTAGGAATTCTCAGGTAAGCATTAATTAGAAGTCCCTGCGCTAGTCGAGGTCTTTCTAGCATGTCTTCTCTGCCTTGTATATTTTCAATGGCTGGGTCAATTAGATCCTGACAGCCGGTCATCACCCACATGATGCCAACTATTAACCATATTTTATTCTTCATAGTGTTCAATTTTTGGGTCATGTTAAAATTGTGCTCGAATACCAAAATTGTAGAATCTCGTCTGCGGTGCGCTTCCGATATTCATTTCCAAAAGTTCGCTGTTCGGACCTATAGTCAGTAGATTCGATCCACTGATGTACGTGCCCAATTCCTTGATAAATCCGTTACCCAAGATGGTCTTTGGGAAAGAGTAGGAAACTTGGACTTTTGCCAAATCAAATCGATTGGTGCTGTATAACCAGAAATCAGAGTTTCTGAAATTATTTGCTCCATTCAGCGTAGTAAGTCGAGGGAAAGTAGCGGTGTTTTGAGTCTCCTCGGTCCAACGATCTCTCACTTCGATCGAATACTTGTCATCAGCATTCGCCCAGAAATAGTCGTTGTTCTTCATCGCATAGGCTCCGCTTCTCATGGTTCCCAATGCGAAAAATGTGAAGTTTCTGAAACGTGCAGTCAGATTAAGACCCATGGTAAGTGGAGCACCTGACCAGCCACCTCTTCCCAGATAAACTTCATCTTGGGCGTTAATTATACCGTCATTGTTTTGGTCTATGTACTTGATATCTCCAGGTCGTACTTCGCCGAAAGCTTGAGAAGGTGAATTCTCTATATCATCCATTCCAGTGAAAAAACCATTGCTCTGTAGTCCCCAGATCGCATCCAGAGGCATACCCTGTCTGTTTTGGTAGCTATCTTCGAAGTTCTCAGATCGTCTAGCAGCTTCCGTGGTATAATACAATCCAGACACACCTAGAGACCACTCCACTTCACCCACTCTTTTGTTGAGGTTCAGTTGGAAATCAGCACCTTTTCGTAGGTCATTATTATAATTTACAAAAGGTATCCAGGAGGAAATCGGCCATCCAGTCACGAAATAACTAGGATATAAAACACTATTCTGAACAAAAAGACCTGTCATTTTACTGGTAAACACGGAGCCATTCAGCGTAAGCAAATTATCAAACAAAGAAGCATCTAGCTCCAAACTGATTTCCTCTCTTTTAGGGAATTTCAAGTTAGGATTTTCACCCCGTCTCACGTCCGTACCTGTGTTGTTTAGACCGTCTTTCCACTCATACCATGATCCTTCATCTGTATAAATAGCTTCATACAAATAGTAATTTGAAATATCCAGATCCGTATTGAGTATACCAGCTGAAACCGAAATCCTCAGGTTGTCGATCACAGAGGAAGAGGACAAGAATCCTTCCTCACTCATTCTCCAGCCTAGCGTCATCGTAGGAGAGAATGCCTGTCTGTTTTGCTTTGCAAGCATAGCAGAATGGATAAATGCTCCACTGAATTCAGCATAATACTTCTGCTGATAATTGTAGCCTAAGTAAAGACCTAAATTTGCATTACTTGTCTTATGGTAAATCGAAGACTCTGCGATTTGGTAACCATTTGCAAGAAGCATAGCCGAAACATTGTGCTTCCCCTTGAAAGATCTCTGGTAATTCAACTGCGCAGAAAATGAAACCGTCTGACGAAACCAGTTATTGTTGATATTTTGAGTTCTTGAACTGGCATCCTGTCCATATTTAGTCAGGCTGGCTATTTCGTCATCTCCATTATAGTTGGTCCAAGTCGGCTGATATACCGCATAATCATTGTCAAAAGACAAATTGTAAGAAGTAGAGTAATTCAAACCAAACAGGGAACTAAAGGATAAACCTTCGATGACATTTCTTAAATCTGCATCCACTCCTGCATTGAACTGAAACTGACGACTTGTGAATTTATTGGAGCCACCTGCATAGATATCTGCAATAGGATTAGTTTGATCTAGTTGGGTTCCTCCCAATAGAAATTTACCATCGATCACGTGATCGCTTGTTGCAACAAAACCTAAAGAAGCAGCATCTCCCTCATTGATGAAATCAAGAGGAATTAGCGGTGTGAATCTAAATGGTCTGAGGGTAGTAGAACCACCCCAGTAATCTGTATTTACTCCATTGCTATTGTAGAAAATAGCTGAAGCATCCACTTTCGCAGAGATAAACTCATTCAGGTTCAGGTCTATATTCCCCCTAACGTTGAATCTTTCGTTGGCATTTTGTGCAGCCTGTCCGAAATCCATCACTGTACCTTCAGTCATGAAGCCAACGTTGGTGTAGTATCTAGCTGTTTCATTTCCACCGGAGATTTCCAGGTTTCCATCATATTTGGCGTAAGCCTCCTGCAGGTACTCTGGCGAGTAGTAATCCGTATTTGGATAGCGGTAGATATTTTCTCCCGAAGAGTGATTGAAAATATCCTCATTGGAGTAAAGCGGAGAAAGCCCATCGTTGGTTCTAGCCTCATTGTATAGGGACATGTACTCTCCTGATCCTAAATATTGAGGATAGCGCTTAGGGGTATTGACACCCGCATTGGTACGTAAGGTGATATTTTGACTGTTTGCCACACCTCTTTTGGTAGTGACCATGATCACTCCTTTTGCAGCTTTGCTTCCGTAAAGTGCTACAGCAGAGACACCTTTCAAAAAGGAGATCTGTGCAATCTCAGTTGGATGAACACTTCCTAAATCCCTAGGAACTCCATCAATCAAAACCAGCGCACTTGTATTTCCCCACAAATTACCATTAAATCCACCTACGAAAGCTTCCATGTTTTCAAGTGGATAAGTGATGTAATTATCACGAAGTATTTCCGGCATATTCACGTAGGAAACTCCTCCCATCAAATCATTTTTATCTTTGCTTTGAAAGGCCACATTTACTTGGTTTCCTTCAAGATTTGCAAATAAGATGATGTCTTCGAGATTAGGTGTAGCTAACAATAGCTTAGTCTCATAGCCTGCAGCAGACACAGATATGTAAGCATTGCTAGAAACTTCGATTTTGGCTACTCCGAGGCTATCGGAAACTGCCGACACCCCGTCTTCCTCACTAGTGACAATGGCACCCTTTATCGTTTCACCGATGTTGGATTTGATCACTGGAGCCAGTGTGATTTTTAAGGTACCCTGTGCGAATAGTTGAAAGGGAATCGCAACTACTACGACACAGAATACCACTATAGATTTTATATATTTCATTATGAATTTTCATTAGACGATGAACAGATAAACATCATTTGCCTTACCATCCTGGATTTTGATACATCTCAGGGTACAAGGACACATCTGATACCTTCAAGGGTAGCCAATAGTGTTTCTCCGTGAAAGGACGTTTCAGGATCTCCACTTCTCTGATGTTGGCAACGCGGTTTTCGGTTGGATCATCTGTATTGAAATCTCCTACACGATCCATTTCCACTGAAGTCTTTACTGTATAAGGTTCTTCGATCAAAAGCATCCAGCGACGAAGGTCAGTGAATCTGTGTCTCTCGAATGCCAATTCTACAGCACGCTCTCTTCTAAGCTCAGGAATAAACTCTGCGACAGATCCAGTAAACTTACTGTGAACCTGTGCCATACCTGCTCTATCACGGATTACATTGACTGCATCCACAGCAGTTTTGCTAAAAGTAGCAGAAGGAGCATTTGGTGAGTTATAACCTGTAGCTGCAGCTTCTGCATACATCAGGTAGATATCTGCCACTCTCATGTATGGCACATTGATATGCAGGGAAGTACCCCAGTCATAGGCATTGTCATACAAATTAGCTCTGAGTGTCACAAATTTTCTGCTCATGTATCCTGTTCGGCTACCGTTACTCAAGTTTCTATAGCTTCCACCTGTAAAAAGGTTAGCATATCTGTTCGGTTCTTGAGATTGATCTGGAATAGAACCTTGGATCACTTTCACGCCATCAAATGTGATGTCGCTGTAGAATCTAGGGTCTCTTCCTTTCCAAGGAAAATTGGGGTCATAGCCTGACTCAGGATCAGCTTTAGAGATATCATCCGGTAGCGGAAGGCCATTTGCCATGCCGTAATTATCATGGATATAATTTGCCGTAGGCATAAACATCGTAGCATCTCCCTGACTGATCAGCAATGGCATAAACTGCTTAGAAATCTGATAGTTACTTCCATTAGCTCCTGTGGTAGGAGCTCTGAACATCGCCTCAGTTCCTCCTGGCATAGCCCAGTTTTGGCCAGTAGTATAGAATATATTGGATTTCTGAGCAAAAGGCATCAAGCTATAAATGGTCTGCCCGGTCTCAATCAATTGAAGTAGTTCACCAAAGACATCTGCAGAGCGCTTGCTGTATGCTGCATCGTAGGTTCTGCTGCCTGTTTCGGTATAGTTCATGAGCGGACTTGCAGCCCAAAGCAGGTTTTTTCCTAGGTAGCCCAAAGCCATTGCTTTGTTAATCCTCATGGTATTTTTACCTATTGTATTTCTACCAGCCGTGGTATTATCCCAGTTTAAAGGCAATAGATCTGCAGCTCTTCGTAAATCGTCAGCCACTCTATCAGCGGATTCTCTATAGGAAAGACGTGGCAAGCGCAATTGCTCATCACTTGGGAGCACATAATCTATGTATGGCAATCCACCGAAATACTGAATCAATTGGAAATGAAACCATCCTCTGAAAAACAATAATTGTCCTTCTATCAATCTTCTTTCTTCATCTGTAGCATCTGTGAGCCTATGAAGGTTTTCAAGACCCAAATTAGCTTTTCGGATACCTCTCCAAGCCAGTGGCCAAAGTGCTTTTTGGTGATGTCCTCCTGTAGTAGACGCGTTTCCTTTGTCGAACCAGCCTACTCCTCCACCTTGCTCAGCTTGCCAAGCCCAGAAATTACCTCGGTCGAAATTGTAGGAAACTGTAAAAGTCCCTGCAGTGGATTCGATTTCATCTTCTCCAAAATTCCAAGCACTTACCCAGTAGGCTAAAGTGAAATTTGGAACAGCATGGTAAAGCTCTTCGGTGAATCCCTGGAAATTATTAAAATTCTGGAAAGCTGTTTCTTCAGAAATAATTGAATCTGGAGTTCTTTCAAGATAATCTTCACAAGAGGTCGCAGATAGAAATATAGCTACCATGAATCCACTCTTTATGATGTTCTTTATGTAGTTTTTCATTTGCATAACTATTTTAGAATGAAACATTTAAGCCGAGATTTATTCTCCTAACAGTAGGATAAGCACCAGCCCATCCAGCTGAAGAGAAATTGGACTCCCGATCATCCGGCATATCCGTCCACAGTAGGAGGTTGTTACCGTTTGCGTATACTCTCAATGATTCTACACCTATACTTCTTACCCAATTCCCAGTAAACAAATAAGCTATTTCAGCATTTTTGAGTCTTAGGTAAGATCCGTCATACAAGTACCGTTGGCCATTACTGTAACCTGGCATAAGTGCCCCCCATCTAGGCATAGGTGAGTCTGGATTGACATTATCCTCAGACCAGTATGATCCTTCTTCGTATACTCGATTCAGTCGATTGTTCAAACTACTCAGCGGCACATCCCGAGTGACATTATTCACACCATAGAATTGCACATAAAGGCTCAATCCATTCCATTCTACCCCAAGATTGGTACTGAAGGTATTTTCAGGAACGCCTGAGAACCCATATGGAGCAGCATCAAAAGAATCTATTACTCCATCTCCATTAAAATCAAGAATTTGTAGTCCTCCAGGTAGCTTAAATTGATCATTTGCATTGTGAGGAGTACTTCCATATACTTCATCCCAGTTGCTGTAATAGCCATTGCTGATGTGAGTACGGTACTGTCCAAGCTGGTAGCCCTCGTCTTTTTGGTATGCCACTTGAAGCTCTGGATCGTCACGCTCTATCACCACGTTAGCAGCATGAGTCATGGATACGTCACCCCAAATTCTGATTTGGTTTTCAAAAGTATGACTAGCGCCAACAGTAAATTCAAAACCCTCAGTGATCACTCTACCCAAATTGGCAGCAGGAGCTGTGGTTCCATAATAACTTGGGATAGAACGGTCACCGGACATTAGGATGTCTTTACGGTCATCCTTGAAGTATTCAAAATTACCGTTGATCTTACCGTTGAAAATATCGAACTCTAAACCAATGTTTGTCTTGTAGACAGTCTCCCATTGTACTTCTGGGTTACCCACCGAAGTCTGACGATACCAGGTATAAGGGCTATACTCTCCGCCTTCACCCACGATACCTAACTGAGAGCTATTACCGTAGCTCCATTGATCCATGAATAGGAATCTACCTCCGATGTTATCATCTCCCACTTCTCCATAACTTGCTCTTATTTTGAGGAAATCAATGAAGGAAAGAGATTTCATAAAATTTTCTTCAGAAATCACCCATCCAATACCACCGGAAGAGAAGAATGCATAGCGGTATTCAGGAGCAAATTTCTCCGACCCGTTGTAAGCTCCACTGTAATCGATCAGGTATTTACTCTTATAATCGTAATTAGCTCGGAATACCCAGTCTTCTCGATATGCAGGAATTACATTTCCGATCGCATCCTCTTGACGGCTCATCAGACCCATTAGAGAATAATGGTGATCTTGGGCAATGCTACCAGAATAATTTAACTGGAATTGGTAATATAGTCTTCGTTGTGCACCTCCTACAGAACCATTGGCTGTACCCCAAGTCACGGCCTCACGGAAATCAAATCTACTGTTGGCATCAACAATATCATCGTATCTATGAATTCCAGTTTCCGGATCTACCCATTTCTGGAATGGTGTATTGTATAAGTCATTTACACCTCTATTTGATTCTGTAAATGAATTATCCACTGCAAGTGTACCTCTGAAGTTCAGCCCCTTCAGGATCATACTTAAATCTTGATTTAGGACGAAGTTTGTAGAAAGCTGGGTTGTAGTAATATACTGTAAACCACTGACTGCAAGTATTCTAACAGAGTTTTCTGCTGCTACATCATCTGGAGCATAAACTCCCCATGCTCCATCGGCATACACAGGCATAAATGCATCAGGTGGATTTGCATAGGCCGCACTCCAGAAGCTACTTGAGTTACCTCCACCCCATGGGGTTTTTCGTACACCATAGGAACCGCCAAGATTTACCTGAAGCTTCGTACTAGAGGTAAGTTGGAAATCCAGGTTACTACGGAAATTCAATCTGTTATAATTGTAGCCAGGCTCATAGCCTCGGTTGTTATCAAAATCACGAAATAAATCCCCTTCATTTTGATAATCAATGCTGGCGAAATATTGGGTGAATTTTGTACCACCACGAATCCCTACGTTGGCATTGTATGCCATTGCGTAGTCTTTGAAAAGGGTTTCCTGCCAATCAATATTCGGAAAGCGTTCTGCTTCCTGCCAATCTGCAGGATTTCTATATTTATCTCTGATAGAATAAGGAATGTAATCTGACCAGCCAACAGGATTAGAAGATAGTTCGTTTTCAATAGCTCTGTTTCTTACTCCAATGGCGCTAAACGCATCATATTTACCAGGTAGTTTAGAGACCACCTTCATTGTGGAGTTTACATTTGCTGTGATTTGAGCTTTGCCTTCTCTACCTCGTTTGGTAGTCACGATGATTACACCGTTTGCACCTCTAGATCCAAACACGGCGGTAGCTGAGGCATCTTTCAACACCGAAATAGACTCGACCGATGCGATGTCCATGGTATTAAAGAATTCTGGACGCTCTACCCCATCAACCAGAATAAGTGGAGCGTTACCATTCCAGCTATTCTGACCTCTAATCACAATCTGAGGATTTTCACCACCTGGTACACCTGTACTTGCTGTAGTGATTACGCCAGGCAGGTTACCGGTAAGTGCTGATCCTACGTTGGAAATACCACCGGTACGCTTGAGGACTTCACCACTCGTTTGTGCAACAGCACCTACGATGGTTTCCTTTTTCTGCTCAGCATAGCCGACCACAATTACCTCTTCGAGACTAGTCAGATCTTCTTCCAGGGTTAGGTTGATCACCGCTTGGTTAGAGACTAGCACTTCTTTGTCTACAAAGCCTATAAAGCTAAACACAAGAGTCTCACCCTCATTTACATTAATGGTGTATTCACCATCAAGGTTAGTAGTGGTTCCTCTTGTTGTATTCTTTATTCGTACTGTGACCCCTGGTAAGGGTAAGCCTGTATAATCCAAAACCTGACCTGTGATCTCTACGATTGCAGGTGCTTTTACCTCTTCGGCAGGTTTTGGCTTTTTAGGACCATTGGTGATGTGAATATTGTCATCCACCTGCACAAATTTCAAATTTGTCTGACTGGATATTTCAAGTAAAACCTCCGATAAGGGAGCATTTTTTCTTGACAGATTCACCTTGAGTTCATTCACTGCCACCTTCGCTTTATTGTAGGTGAATTGAAAGCCGCTTTGGGCTTCTAGCTCAGTGATAACTTTTTCTAGTGTACTTCCATTAAACTTCACTGTGACAGTCACATCGGAAAGCCCTTTTAATTGGGCATGACCTGTATTTGCCATCAGCACTGCTGTAAAAAACAGCTGAAAAAGGAACGCACACATAAAATATTTGGAAAGCATAATGATTTTCCTAAGTATTGATTTTTCCATACTTTTGTTTAAGATTTTAAGTGTAGTACTTGAGATTTAGCCTTTGTTTAATTTGACGATTGGTACAAAGGCTTTAGGCAGAAAAGCATTCGCTATTCTGCCTATTTTTTTCAGCTGCTGTTGGGGTATAGATTTTCCATGGTTAGTAGGTTTATGGGTTTGAAATTGTAATTGTTTTATTATTGATTTTGTATTGAAATTCAGAAGAAATGCTAATTCCCTCTAGCACTTGATTCAAGGGTTTATTGTGGTATTGACCCGAATAAGACCAGTTTTTATCCACTTTCAAGGTGCTTTCGATAGTTACACCAAACCAGTCTTCCAATTTCTCCAGTACTTCAGGATAAGTGTCATCTTCAAAAACCAGGTATTGGTCCTTCCAGCCAAAAACTGCTAATGGATCAAAATCTGTTTTGGATATTTCTCCATTCTGACGCTTGATTAGCATTTCGTTAGGGAGCACAGTGATTATTCCTCCAGTAGAGTCAGCCACTTCTACTTTTCCTTCTACTAGCGCAAGCTCAAAATCATCCTCATTCTTCAAGTTGAAAGAAGTACCTAGCACTGTCACTTGGCTGTTATCTATCTCTATTATAAAAGGTCTGTTTGGATCAGCTTTTACATCAAAAAATGCTTCACCTTTCATTCGGACTGTTCTCTTCTCTCCATCAAAATTCTGAGGGTATTCTATACTACTGGCTGCATTAAGATGTACCCGTGTACCATCCGGCAATTGGAATTTGTATTTCTGACCAGCAGGATTGTCCACAGTGAGCCAAGTGACCACCTGCTGATTTTGTGATTCCTCCTGATTTCTCTTGTTCAGAACATCTATTCCATAAACTGTAGAAAACACCAAAAACAAAATGGCAGCGGTCTTGTGCCATCCGCTCCATTGGAAATGACTGCCGTCGGCTCTTTGCTGATGACTTTTTTCTACAATATCCTCATACAGATCCATGTAAGCTTGATCAGAAAGCACGTACCTTTCTTTATAATCGATCATCGCAATGATCTCTTTGGCCTTCTGGAGAACAGGTCTTCTTTCTGGATTATTTTCGATCCATTTGAGCCAAAAGTGATTGGTTTCTTCTCCTGGATTTTTCACCCACTGAATGAAAAATTCATCATTCAAAAAATCCTCTATCTCAAAATCTATATATTTATTTTTTTCGTCCATGGTAGTGGCAGGAAGCGTGCTGACTAAGCTTTCTTAACTTCAAATATTTCTTTTAATCTCTCCATGGCCCTATAGACCAAGGTTCTGGCAGTTTTAACTTCACTGAAATTCATTATTTCAGCGATTTCTTTATAGGAAAGCTCTTCTTGATAGAGCATTATAATCGCTTGTCTTTGTCTAGCTGGAAGTTTGTTGAGGGCATTAGCGATCTCTACCTTCTTCTCCAAGGCAAATTCTTCATCTATTAACTTAGTCTCATGCGAGGTCTCTATGTGAAAAATATTTTCCTCATTTTCGAGAGAAATTAAATCAGTATTTAGCTTTTTCTCTTTTTTCAGAAATTTGAAAAGCTCTCGATGGAAAACTGTAAACAAGTACCCTTTGATTCGCTGTACGTCTCCAAGTTTAGCTTGATTCTTACGTAGATCTACAAACATTTTCTGAAGACAATCTCTGATTAAATCTTCTTGCTTGCAGATTTGCATTCCATAATTAAATAGATCTGCTACATGTTTTCTATAGATGTAGTTAAAGGCGGCTTCATCTCCACTTTTGAAAGAAGCCCAAACCTCACGGTCAGACTTTTCAGTGTACACCACCATCACCTGACTATGCTGCATATATAGCATAGCGGATGTTTCTGAGGTTTCAATAGGTTTGTTTTGGGCTTTTTTCATTTGAACAGGAAGGTATCTCCACTCTTCATTTATAAAGAGTGTTTTTAGAGGTCAAACAACCTCAAAATTTTAATTTATTTTTTTTCATACATGAAAAAATCTCTCATCTATGCTTGATACACTTGAAAAATACACAATACACGTATATGACAGAATAAAATTCTGAGACATACACATACCATACAATCGTTTTTTCAGGTTAAATTCCTCGTGGAAAAAGGAAATCTGGATTCAGCTATTTGCTCAATCAGCAGCCAGAAAATCATTGACTTCTAGCCAGTATATAAAGGCATCAAACCAGCGATTACTGGTACGGTCAGGGTTGCCAAGACCAAAGCCATGTCCTCCATTTTGGTATAGGTGAAACTCGACTGGTATCCCAGCTTTGTACCAGGAATCCACTACGCCAAACTGGCCTCTAAAAAGAAAATCATCTGTTGCGATTACATTGAACATTGGTGGTGCATTCTCAGGAACTTCTACTGGGCCCATTCCGCCATAGATTGGACCGATAAAGGCCAGTTTCATCGTCTTGGAATTCAGCGTACTATGCATGGTCAATCCAGCTCCTGCAGAAAAACCGATCATTCCCAATCGATCCACATCCACTCCCCATTCCTCTGCTCGATCTAGGATCATGGCATAGGCAGCTTCGGCATCCTCTAATTGATCTGAAAGATCAAAAGGAGCTGGTGCTGGCCTGGCAGGAGCTGGGGATTCTGATGGTGCTGGTGGTGGTGACAAGGTCTGGTTCATGGATGCTTTAAAGCCTTCCATGGACTCAGGAGTTGGACAAAGTCGGTATTTTAAAACAAAAGCAGCTATCCCTTGATCAGCAAGCGCCTGTGCTACTTCCCATCCTTCATTTCCAAGAGAAAGCCATCTGAAACCGCCGCCTGGGGCAACAATTACGGCTGCACCTGTTGCTTTGCCAGGTTCAGGTAAAAACGGAGTAAGGGTAGCAGTAGTAATATTTCGGGCCATAGGATCCCCCCATTGCTTGAACCAAGTTTCGGAAGCGGGTTGGTTTTCAACACCACCTGTTCCTAGCAAAATTGCATTAGGTTCAGCTGGCGTTTCCAGTGGATAAATGGTGCCGTCCTGCGCCATTGCGGAGCAGGCGATTAAAAGACATGACGCCAGAACTGAGGTTTTTAATAGGTTCATGATATTGTTGGGTTTTGTTAATTGCAAATAGGTTGAGAGCATATTTTTAATTCGCCGCAGTTATATCCAGCGGACTATATTGATCGAACTTGGATTCGTCCACCGGCTTGAAAAGAAGCTGCGAAAACATGTATAAGCCATTTTTCCACACCTTAAAATCATGTCCACCAGTCTCTAAGTAATAGATATGTGGTACATTTTTTTCTGCTAAATACTCATGGGTTCGGGAAGAGAATCTCAGTAATCCATCTGCATCTCCGCAGGAAATCCAAAGTACTTTCAGCATTTCCTTAGCCTTCTCAGGATCTGGAACCAAAACTTCAGGAGCTTTTGTATTTGGGGCTGAGGAAAAACCTCCTACCCAAGCAAACTTATCCAGGTTGCCCAAGCCAAAATTCAGTGATTGCCCACCACCCATGGATAGACCTGCAATAGCCCGATTTTCTCTATCGGTTAGGACTGGATAGTTTTTTTCAACAAAAGGAATCAAGTCATTCAGCAAATCCTGCTCAAAGGTTGCAAAAGCCTGCACCTTGTCCGGTGCCATCACATTCCCTCCAGCGCTGTCGTCCTTCATCGCTCTGCCGTTAGGCATGATGACAATCATCGGTTCTAGCTTTCCTTCTGCGTAGAGATTATCCAAAATGATTTCGGGATGTCCTCCGTTTAGCCATTCTTTTTCATCACCACCAATGCCGTGAAGCAGGTAGAGCACCGGGTATTTTTCTGTTTGGGAAAAGCCAGGAGGAGTATAAACTGTAGCTTTTCTATCATTACCCACTGTTTTAGAAGTGTAGGTAATCGTTTCAACTTTACCATGAGAAATTCCATCTCTAGTTTGATCAAAGCCAGTCGGGGCTTCTTTTTCCAGTTGCTGAGCCTGCAGTTGGCCTACCAATAGAAACAAAAGGAGTAATAGGTTTTTTGAGCGGTTCATATAGGTTTATAGGTTATTTCTTTGAGTAATTTACTTGGGTCAAATGCATCAAAATCATTCATTTAATAGAATTTCGGCCATCTTCTCACCATAGCGGGAACCTAATAATCTATAGCCAGAAGCGGAGAAGTGTAGACCATCTGCAATAGCTTCGCAATCAGCTGAAGAGATTACGTAGGAATTGGGAACTACAGAAGGAAGTGTCGCAATGATTGGGTTCATACTTGCGCACTTGCCTCCTTGTTCAGCACTCGCCAATTCCCCCGCCAAAAGCGGTACAGAATCAGGCGCCAAACCGAGATCCACTAACAAATTATCATACACTCCTTCCACTTTTCCTGGCCAAGATTTGTCTCCTGTATTGGACTCACCCTGATGAAGTAATATTCCTTTGATCACCCCATCTTTCTGGGCAATCTTTGCTAGCTCAAGCAATCTTCCATAGGGATTGCCATCGTATTGGGCGATCATTCCCTTCATCCATCCGGGAGCCGTTTCCACATAGGTTTCATAACTATCTTTCTCGAAAAGCTCGATTTTACAGCCTCCAACAGACACATTGATTATTCCGATTTTGATGCTATCAGGTAGACTTGCTGCCAATGTTCTTCCAAAATAATCCCCTGGCGTAAGGCCGGTATTGCATCTACTAAGTGGCGGAATGGCTGTATACCAGTTGCCCATTGTTCTATCCAAATCCGGACAATCCACTGCCTGCAAGACTTTAAACCGCTCATTTGCCACTGTGTCCTGAGGTTCAGGCTTGGAATGACCTTCCATATTGGACTGTCCAAAGCTGAGGAAAATGTAAAAGTTAGGGTCCTGAGAAAATCCTTTCGCAGAAGTCAGTAAGAGCAAAAAGACAAGGGAAAAGAAGATACTAGGCTTTTTCATTTTGGGTATAGGTTAGGTTTGAGAGCTTACTATGTATTCAGGTTTTATAGGTTTTTAGATTTCAATTCATAAGTGGCTCCAGCTTCTGTTTTCAAGTCATAGACACTGGTTTCTCCAAGATCAGGTAGTTCGATTTGAGCAGCTGGCGACACAATTGGATCGGCAGTGACTGGCACCTGATAGAAAGGATTCGGATTTTCCCCACTTGCTTGCTTAAGCCCTTTACCTTTTTCTAACTCCAAGCCGTTAGGAACTCTCACTCGTAGATTCCCTCCAATCGTAGATTTAATCACCGCTTTTTCAATCTTTCCGTCTTTCCATTTCAGTTCCACTACTTCAAAGCCTCCTTTGGCTCTGATTCCTGTAATGCTTCCCTCCTGCCAAACATCTGGTAAAGCTGGAAGCAAATGAATTTCTCCATTGGCACTCTGTACCAACATCTCGGTAATCCCGGAAGTACAACCGAAGTTGCCGTCAATCTGGAATGGTGGATGAGCATCAAACAGGTTGTTGTAAGAACCACCTCCTTCGCCACGCTTAGCGCCTACCGGAGAAAGCTGATTTTGGATCAGTTTATAGGCATGGTTTCCGTCCAGCATTCTTGCCCACCAGTTGACTTTCCAGCCCATGCTCCAACCAGTGGATACATCTCCACGCTGGATTAAGGTGTTTTTGGAAGCAGAATACAATTCCGGAGTACGCAGTGGTGAGATCTGATTCGACGGGAATAGCCCGTACAGATGGGAAATATGACGGTGATGATCATTAGGATCGTCAATATCATCCAGCCATTCCTGCAATTGACCGTGTTTTCCTATATGCATAGGAGGCAATTGATCACGCATTGTTCTGAGTGAGTCTGCAAAAGATTGATCTTTATCCAACATTTCCGAAGCCTGAATCACTGCACTGAAGGCATCAAAAACCAATTGATTGTCCATGGTAGTACCTGCGTCCAAAGAAGAACCATCATGTGCAGCAGGTGCATTTTCAGGGGAAGTACCAGGATTGACTACCAACCAAGGTTTGTCTGGATGCTCCACCAAGAAATCCACATAGAACATCGCTGCGCCTTTTAAAACAGGATAGATAGACTTCAGATATTCTATGTCTCCGCTGTATTGGAAATGATCCCAAAGATGCTGGCTAGTCCAAGCTCCGCCGCCACTCCAAATCCCCCAGAATATCGCATCCACTGGACCTGTGATTCTCCAGATGTCCGTATTGTGATGAGCCATCCAACCACGCGCGCCATACATGACGCGGGCTGTTTCTTCGCCTGCCTCAGCCATCTCAGAAACCATTTTCAGGAAAGGCTCATGAAGCTCAGCCAGATTGGTTTTCTCTGCCGGCCAATAGTTCATCTGCGCATTGATATTGATGGTGTATTTACTGTCCCAAGGCGGTGACATCTCTTTGTTCCAAATCCCCTGCAGGTTTGCTGGCTGTCCCCCAGGCTGTGAAGAGGAAATGAGCAAATACCTTCCATACTGATAATACAGGGTGACCAACTGGGGATCATCCCCTGTCTTAAAACTCTTTAAGCGCTCATCAGTAGGGAGCTTGGAAGCTTCTGTCTCCCCCAAATCCAGGCTTACGCGATTAAAGTACTTCTGATAGTCTATTAGATTTGTCTTCAATAAGTCATCAAATGATTTGGTTGCAGCTTTTGCCATAAATGCCTGAGCTCGGGCATTTTCATCTCCAGAGAGATCCAGATAATTATTAAAGTTGGTGGCAATGGCAATATAAATCGTCGCTGCTTCAGCATTTTTTACCGTGATGGAAGAATCGGAAGAAGTAAGGGTCCCTCCCTGATTTTTGATTTTAGTAAGGCTTTTAAAATTCACCAGCCCTTTTACTCCCTCATGATCTGTCGTAGTGCCGGAAATAGTCAATTCATTATCAGAATTGAGCGCAACCGTAGAATTCGGCTGAGGAGTAGCCATGGAAGCGGTGAAGGAAATCATACCAGGCTTGCTGGCTGTCAGGTGCACTGCAATGACATTATCTGCGAAAGAAGCAATGGCTTCCCGGGTGTAAGTCACCCCATCTACTACATAGCTCACTTTGGAAATTGCCTCTGCTATATCCAATTCCCTACGATAGTCTGTAAAAGCAGCATGTCCTTCAAAAGCGATCTTTAAGTCTCCCACAGGCTGAAACTTCTGCCCATGTGACTTCTTGCTTTGTATGGTTTTAGCGGCTAGCTGTTCCGCTTCCTTTTGCTTTCCTTCGAAAATCAATCTTCTGACTTCCGGCAAAGATGCCAAAGCATCCGGATTATCATTCCTATTTGGACCACCGGACCAAACTGTATGCTCGTTAAGCTGGATCAGCTCATTTTCGACATTCCCATAGATCATTGCTCCCAATCTGCCATTTCCTATCGGAAGGGCATCTGTCCATACATCTGCAGCCGGCTGCTTGTACCACAGCGTAAGTGGAGAGCTTTCCTGAGCTTTTACCTGTAAGGAAAAAGCCACAAAAAGCAGGACAAATAAGCTTCTTAAACAATTTTGATAAGTATGCATTTTGGGTGTATTACTATATTTCATTTTTTTTATATCCTCTAACATCTGGACTGCTTCGGTCTCCTTACTGAATACTGATAACTGACAACTGACCATTGACCACTGAAAACTGCCTCCCTACATTTCCACCACCGCCTTAATCACTCCAGTCTCAGGATCTAACCAAGACTGAAAATCATCCTTCACCTGATCAAACTTCACTCTATGCGTGATGTACTTTTCCACTGACAGTTGCCCGGAAGCCATTACATCCAACACCTGGTCAAAGTCTTCCCTTGTCGCATTTCTGCTGCTCATCAGCGTCGCTTCCCGCTTATGAAACTCAGGGTGTGAGAAAGCAATTTCTCCTTTTTGCAAGCCAACCAAGACATAATTACCTCCGTGGGCTATGTATTGAAATCCTTGATTAATGGCTGTCAAGCTTCCTGTAGCATCAATTACTGAATCGCAAAAGTCTCCATTGGTGATTTCCTGAATTACTTCGCGAGCAGATGCGCCAGCTTTCACTACATGTGGAATATTCCAAACATCCTTACAAAACTCCAGTCGCTTCTCATTGATATCCATCGCGATCACGGTGGCTCCGGCGATTCTGGCGAATTCCATCACTCCCAATCCAATGGGACCAGCACCGATTACCAAGACAAACTGCCCGGGCTTCACTCCTGCCCTGCGCACTCCATGAGCACCAATGGCAAATGGCTCCGCTAAGGCCAATTGCTCCAAGCTTAAGCCTTCTTTTTTCACCAAAGAAGAAATCGGCAAAGAGACAAATTCCTGCATTCCTCCATCCTCGTGAACTCCAAAGACGCTGATTTTCTGGCAGCAATTTGGTTTCCCATTTCTACAGGCTACACAAGTGCCACAGTTGAAATAAGGAATCACCGTCACTAAGTCGCCTTTGGAAATCACTGCACTTTCTCCAATCTCCACCACCTCACCTGCCAACTCATGGCCCAGTGTTCTTGGATAGGAGAAAAAGGGCTGGGTTCCTTCAAAGGCATGTAAATCCGTGCCGCAGATGCCAATTCTCTTGATTTTGACAATCGCTCTCCCTTCAGAAAGCACTGGCATTACGCCTACCTTATATTCAAATTCTCCAGGTGTATTGCAGGAAAGTATTTTCATAGTCCTTGGTTTAAATGAAATTCTGATAAATAGTCAGCAATCAGACCATTTTCCTTCATAATACCCCAAAATGAACCTGGGATTTTCGTGGAACAATAAGCAGCATTTGTTTGAATTCTAGCCGGAGAAGTAGAGTTGAGTGCTATGGAATTCACTCCCGGCAGCTGAAGTCCAAACTGTATGCAGGCATGGGCTGGATCAATTTCCTGAGCTTTGCAAAGCTGGAAAAACTGATCTCTCCAAGTATGCCTCTGACTATAGTGAGGATCGGATTCATCCATTATTTTGTAATCGTAGTGATCCCCGCCTACCAGAAATCCTGACTGGAAAACTGCAGAGTTAATGATACCCACTCCCTCTTTTTCCAACTCCCTCATAAAATGAAAAAGCTCCTCAGGATGATGGTAAATGGTCATGCTGTTAGCAATCATCACCCAATCCAGTTTCACCTCTGCGTAAATCTTCTGGATTACTTTCCAGTTTTTAGAACCTACACCTATTGCTTTCACTTTTCCGGCTTCTTTAAGCTCCTTCAAAGCATCATAACCCTCCAGAATATGCGCAAATCGCGCTTCATAATCTTCTGGTGATTGCGCCATATCCAAGTATTCATCTGGATCATGGATGGAAACCAGGAGCGTTTCATATCCCTTGAGCAGGGAATTTCCCTCTTCAAAACAATTGATGACGCCCTCGTAACTGATATTCTGAACGGCATCATGACTAAGATCCTTCCAGACATCTTTTTCAAATGTAGGCTCTCCTTGTAAATGCGTGCGCTGCCATCCCAGCTTATTGCTGATCAAAACTTTGTCTTTTGGCACTTGCAAGTCATTCAGCGCAAGCCCCAAGGTTTCCAAGGCCAAACCAGCTCCGTATTTCCCTGCCGAATCGAAGACTATCCCATTGGGAAAGCACTCCAAGGCAGCTGTGATCAATTCCAGTTTTTGTTCATAGGAATAAGCAGTATAGAGATTCCCCAGGGAACTCGTCCCGAAGATCATAGAAGGTACTTGTATGCCTGTTTTCCCTAATTCCATTAGTTTAGTAATGTTTCCTCATTTACTTTATTCAATCTTATGTTTGGTATAAATCCTATTTATCCAAACAAAAAACCAATATCATAAAAATGGTCAACAGTATTTTGGTCAAACGTTTGACCTATTAAGTAGGAAGCATCAACTAAAAGCAATAAGCTTTCGCGCAATTATTCTAAATTAGGTGTACCAAGCAGCCCAAAATGAAAAAGAAGAGAATCAGCATCACCGATATTGCCAATGCGCTTAATGTGACACCCTCGACGGTTTCCCGTGCGCTAAATGGTGGTGGGAAAGTCTCTGAGAAAAAACGACTGGAGATCCTGGCGCTGGCAAAGGAACTTGGCTATAGACCCAATCCGATTGCAAAGAGTCTTCTGGAGAATAAAACCCATAAAATCGGTCTTATCATCCCGGAGTTCACGCATCATTTTTATAGTAGAGTGCTGGCCGGAATAGAAAGCGTCACTGCCGAGGCCGGTTACCAATTGCTGATCTGTACCTCCAATGAAAACCAGAATCAGGAAATAAAATCCACGCAAGCGCTTTTGGATGCCCGGGTAGATGGGATTCTTGCGACGATCTCCAAGATGAATGACAAGTTTGAGCATATACAGGAAGTGATGGACAGTGGCACGCCGCTGGTGCTGGTGGATCGATTTTCGGAGGAAATAGAAACTCCCTACGTGATCTCTGATGATTTCAAGGGCGCCTTTTCTGCGGTAGATTATTTGTGCCAAATAGGTTGTAAAAACATCCTGCATATCAAAGGACCTGATAACCTTTCTACTACTTTCAACCGCTTTATGGGCTATAAGGAAGCGCTACGCAAGCATGAAATCGAAGTGAAAGAGGAACTGGTACTGGAAAGTTCTGATCCCAAGCTGCTGGAAAAAATCAGGTTCTGTCTCACAAACCATCCCGTAGATGGAGCATTCACCTACAGCGATTACCTGGCTTTTGAGATCTATAAACTAGCCGCTGAACTGAAAATCACTATTCCGGAAGAACTCTCGGTAATCGGCTATGCCGACGAACCAATCTCCACCTACATCAACCCTACCCTTAGCACGGTAAATCAGCAACCCTTTGAAATGGGTGTAACCGGAGCAAAGTATCTTCTTAATAAAATCAACGATCCGGAAATCGCTTTGGAGATTAAAAATCTGGAGACTAAGTTAGTGATCCGGGAGTCTTGTAAGAAGCTGGAAGGGTGAGGGAAATAGGAATTGAGAAATAGAAGGTATTGGTAAAAAATGACGTGTTTGGGGTGTGGTTAATCTTCCCTTTAAGAGATTCCTGTCATCTGGTCTTTCAATTTTATCCATTTAAAGAAGGCCCAAATATATTCCTTCTCCCAAAAAGCAACGTATTCATCAACCTTTTCACCCTCTTGGATTCTGGCGTAAGGCAAATATTTAGTCTCTAGAAATATATAATAATTATAGCCTAACCCCCCCATAAAAGACTCTCCAATTGTATCAATATTATGATATACAAAATAATTTATTGAGGCTTTTTCATTTCTCAATAGATTTATAGTTTGCTCCCTACTATTGCTATCAAATCCAATATTGCTAATAATATTAACTGTATCAGTCCAGTGATACTCATAATATGTAGAATTACTATCAATCATTAATTGGCTTTTAAGTCTATTTATTCCAAATATTAAAAAAGTTGAATAGTAAATAGCCACAACAACTAACAATCCGAGTAGAATCTTTCTAATCATTTTACGTATTTATATTATTACTTCCATTGCCCACGGTTAGCATTTGGCTTTTGGCGGTTTCGAAGCACTTTCTTGTTCCCTTAACCAAACTTGGCTAAGAATGAAAACTTTTCCGATAGCCGTTCACCCGCCATAAGCTATATGCTGTGTTGTGCATAGTGTTTTTTATTTTTTTCAATCCACTTTTTCGCTTCGTCAACTACAATCAGTTCAATGTTCGCTCTTCTCGCTCCGTCCCAATAATGATTGTACTCGTTGTCTTCATAGTCAAGGTCGTCCCAAGCCCAATAAAGAAGATAGAAATCGTAAACCAAATCTTCGTAATCTCTCATTTGGCAAAACTTGTAGAGTTCAGTTAAATTCTCTCTCACTTTTTGTCCTTTGGCGATTTGATGAACGTAGTAACTGGCATAACTTAAAACTGCATCGTCACCGCTTTTCATTTCAAGTCCAAGTTCCTTTACTGTGTTAGTCACGTAGTCAATTACTTCGAAGTAATTTGTTGGTTTGTTGAAACTTGCGAGCATGTATAAAGTCGGGCTTTCATATCCGAGTTCCATCATTTCCATTGCCCAATCAATGCTCTCGTTTGTGTCGACCTGTTGAATTTCAGGAAATGCTACTATTTTATATGTCAGTTCGCTAATCGGTCTGGTCATTTTACATTATGCACAACGGTTTGGCTTTAAGACGGCGGACTTATCACTCAAATTCATTTTAGTTGCTCACCTCCCCTCGCTGTTTTAAAGGTAGTGTTACCTGTAGTCTCCTATTTTAAGAATTCCAAAATGGATTTCTTGTTTAAAAATGATGAGCAATAATCTGTGGCCGTATTAAAACCACTTTACTATCCGCATGAGGTAAAGATAATAAAAAGCAGCAAAGTTTTCGTGACCTCCATCCGGCCATAGATTATAGCCTCGTGTTATGCATATGTTCTTCGTCAGTGTAGAAAGTTGAACCAGTCATAATCTATCCATCTGTGAAGAATGTAAGGCATTAAACCTACAGCAAGGAATATCAATGTTCTCGTTTCCTTAATTATCCTAAGATGAGTCCACTTAAAACCGTGATTTAACATGATAGTTAGCAGTGCCAGTAGGAGGAATAATATGTTACTGCCTGTATTGTTAATTAGTCCATCACCAAGTTTAATGAAGTCTATGGTTATATATGATAAAAGGAGTGTTGCAAATGGCATAACGAACCGATGGTCGCCCCTTCTAAAAATTGCTATTCCAATAATTAGACCGGCTATCCCCAGAAATATCTTTCCAAAAGTTATCCAGTTAGGCATCATGTACAACCAAAAAGTTGCTGGGGCTGAATATTGATACAAGAAGTGGAGTCCAAAAAACAGATCGTAAAGAGCAAAAATGACCCAAATCGTTCCTAGAATTCTATGTTTCTTCACTTTGTCTGATTATGCATAACCCTTAATGTATGAATCGTAGCTTTGGCTTGTGCGTTTGCCTCGTGCGGCTATGATTTTATACATAATGTTGTGTTTAGTTTTTAATATCTATTTGTTCGGTTTCAATCATCTCCTTATTGATAATATTTCTGTGACTATTTTCAACTTTAAGTTCTTTCTGATCATTAATAGATAACCATTTTCCATTATTCTCCATAATTAGCAATTCTGCCTCAGATTCATAATATTCATTTTTTCTAAGTGTCAAGCTACCAGCTAAGTCGAAATTGAATTTCATTTCAAATTTCTCAGAATCAATGAAAATACTTGAGATGATTTGCCCATTTATAAATTCAATGGCATTTAATATTTCTTTGTCATTTGATTCATTATGAGCAACTATCTTCTCTTCAATTGAAAAGGTCCAATCACAACAATATATCCATATAAAATAATCTCCTTTAATTGTGACAAGACGACTTTTATAAGTATCCTTAGGAAATCTGATTTCTGTATCTGAGAAAGCCTTTTGAATTTTTGGTTCTTCAAATTCAATTCTAGGTTCGCCTAAATTAAAAATCAGAAATGAACCATGTCCCTTTCGTGCTCCCCAAATTGGTTTGCCTAAAAATCCTTTTATGAAGTCAGATGAATTTGTCATTTGTTAATTAAACACAACACTTGTATATACGCAACTCCCAAACCTTATTGCGTCTATATCGCCATTATCCACAAGTCTCCGGGGTTCTGTTGCCTCCAAATTAAGGATTTCGTCGAGGGGAATTGTGCTGGAGGTGGAATTTATTTTTTGGGTGGGTAGAGATCATCCTCCAAAAACTGCTGGAAGTTTAAAGTTTGACCCCGTCGGGGTCATGTGGATGAATGTCGGTTTGCATGTTTCCATGGGTCCCGATAGCTATCGCGGACACCCATGGCTATTGAAAAGTTAGATCCTTTCAGGATCTTTTCATTATCAAATGGTTCTGTATAACGACCACGAAGTGGTCAAACCTGTCAATAACCACGGGTGGAACCCGTGGAAAAACGTAACAATGAGGTGACAAAAAACCCTGTAAGGGTTAAACATAAAAACATTAACCATCACGCTATTATCTTGAAGCTTCAAGCTCTGCCTATAAACCTTCACCCTATTATCCTGAAGTTTCAACCGCCAGGTATAAACTTTCAGTCTATTATCCTTAATGTTCAGGTTCAGCGTATGAATTTTCAACCTATTATCTCAAAATTTCAGGTTATTAACCTGAATGTGTCCCCTTTTATATTTATCCTTCAAGCTATTTTCCCGAAGCTTGAGTAGTCACTCCTGAAACAAAAAAAGCCGGATCCTTTCGAATCCGGCCAGAAGAAGTGATTAGCAACCTCTCAGCGTTAAGTTTTAATCAGGAACTTTACTCTTTTGGTGGAGATTTTTTAGGCTTTCGCTCCCAGCGCACCATCAAATCCGCTACCACAGGCTTAGCACTTGGCACACCAAGCTTGACCGCCATCTGTGCCGACTTGTAATAAGCGGTAGATGGCACCATGACTTCCGAGCCTGCTTCCATCAGCGTATCATCCAGATTGCTACAAAGTTGGGACAGGGCATTAAAAATCGGCAATAATTCGGAAATAGCTTTCCAATCCTTTTGCATCTCTTCCACATTGGTAAATGGAGGTAGAAATTCGGGATTGGTAACTACATACTCCAGTACTTTCTCTACGAAAGGACGGGAGGCCTCACCCATTTTGAAGAGCGACCTACGCTCTTCATCGGTGAGGGCAATGAGCAACGGACCAAGTTTGGCCTGTAACACAGCAATGGCGTCTTTGATCGCCTGGAGATCTGCCGGAGAGATCTCAATGGAAACTTTGTTTTCCATGATAAAAATTGATTTAAGTGAAAGAAAAATTATTTGTTAACTAAATTAACTAAGTCAAATCAATAAAACAATAGTTTACTTATTATCAGTGGGTTAGGGAGCTAAATTATTTTCTGAGCAGTAAATCTGGGAATTTAAAAAAATGGGGTGTGGGGGGCAATGGTAAGGATGGGTATATTTTTACATTAAAGGTTTTCATCTTGGTCAGAAGTCTTTTCATGAATTTTATCCAAATAATCAATAACCATGTCTGCATGTTCTGGAAAAAATATTCTTATCTGACCATTTCTTTCGGTTTTGTCTTTAAAATTTCTTTTAGAAAAATATGAAAATATGAAATTTGAAAATTCAGTTAAAATGCCTTCAAATTGGGGAACGATGTTTTTCTCAATTACTTTGCCCCACTCTTCGCTTAAAGACTTATTTGTCGTACTAATTGTACTTCTTCTTAGAATTTCAAGATCGTGTTCCATTAATCTCTGTTTTGTAGAAAGTAATTTCTCAACGTCCTCAGCATTGACGTATTTCTCCAAAACCTCAGAAAACTTCTTTAAATGGTCTAGCTTATTATTTTGCTCGGTAATAATTAGTTTTTGATCATTCACTCTTTTTGTCAACCAAAAAGCTGTAAAACAAGTGGAAATAATATTTATGATGATTAGTACAGTTGTCGTCATTTTTAGATTTTGTCAGGTTAAACTAACAGCTAATAGTCGTATATAAGTAACTACTAAACCCTATTACACCTATATCGCTAATACCCACAGGTCTTCGGGGTTCTGCTGTGACCAAAATAAGGATTTCGTCTAGGGGAATTGTGCTGGAGGTGAAAATTATTTTTAGTGTGTAGAAATCATCTTCCAGAAAACTGCTGGAAGTTTAAAGTTTGACCCACTTCGGGGTCATATGGAGAAATTTCGGGTTGCATGATACCATGGGTTGCACCCATGGCTATTGAGAGATTCGACCACTTCGTGGTCACTTATTCATAAAACTCTATTTCATGTGTGTATAATTTGTTTTTCAAAGGCCACATGGAATGCCCAAAATAATCATTCCCCTGTTTGAGAAGTTTTTTCGTGGGCATTTCATTTGTTAAAATTGATGATCCTGAAAGGATCTAACTTTTCAATAACCACGGGCGCAACCCGTGGAAATGCGGGCGGTAAACTAAACTATCAACCCTGAAAGGGTTGAACATAAAAACATAAACTTTCAGCCAATTATCCTGCATCTTACGGAGGGCTATTTTGTTTTAGGGTTAATAGCCTTGGTTGTCGTTCTTGTTTCTTGTCAACTAGTGATGAAATTGATTAATTCTGCCCGGAAATCAATTAATTTCTTATCCTTCGGAGAGTGTTTTATCGCTATGTTGATATTGTCTAAGGCCAATTGATATTGTCCCATATCTGATAAGATCCCTGCTCTCTCTGTAAAACCACCAGAGTATTTTGGATATTGTTGTATCAGTATATCAAGGTAACCCAGAGCTTTTTCAGTCATTCTTTGCCTTCTATAAATATTGACTATCCGAACCCCTATTTCTTGCTTTAACTCTTTCATGAAATTTGGAAAAGCATTTTTATCTGCATTGACTAGAGCTTCCTCAAAGTCTTGGATAGCCTCATCATACAATTTTAAATGTGTCTTGCATTGTGCTCTGTAATAGAAACTGTAAAAATCATTGGGTGTGGACTCAATTTGAGTATTACAGAGTTCTATGCAATCATAAAATTTTTGCTCTTGGAGAAGTTGCCTGGCTTTAGATGCTGACTTTATATTTTGAATGACTTTTCTCAATTTAAGATGCGGCTAAGCCCTTGTATTTACTTCTACCCACCACCCTATTACTCCTATATCGCCATTGTCCACAGGACTTCGGGGAAGCTGCTGTGACCAAATTAATGATTTCGTCGAGGGGAATTGAGTGGGAGCTGGAATTTATTTTTGTGAGAGAGATCAATTAGATCGGGAATTGAAAAAATGGAATGTGGGGGGAACTGCTTACTTATTTCTATTTAAAATATTTTGCAGTCGTGGCCGATTATAACGTTGAACTATGATTGGATAAAAATTAAGCACAATATTTAGGGAAAATAACCATAGAGACTGTATGATTCCATATTTAAACACTACGACAAGATTGAAGATTAGTACGATAAAAAAAATAATTAAATGTCCAATTTCTGATTGTCGGGTTCTATACTCCAAATGCTTTAACGTATACAAATTCTTACTTACGGGATTGGAAGCTTTGTTGAGTTTCTCCCATCCAACCCATACTAAAATTTTTCTAAACACATCAACTCCAAACCATTTATAAATCTCTCCTTCAGCCTCCCATTTTTTGGCATTGTAATACGTCGATAGTAATCTTGGTTTGAAAGTTTCAGCGATATATGAAACACCGAACATTAGCATGAGGTTTAGTACCCACGCAAACACAAGAGAATGCAGATCTTGCCAAAGAGCCACCCCCGCCAGGGTAATGCCAACAAACACCAAGACAAAACATACCCTTAAATATTTATTCATTGCTATATTTTAGATAGTCGTCAATCGTCTCAGAATGTGGCACAACACTTGGTATATGGGCTGTGAGGTGGTTCATAACAGACGATTTAAAAGAGACACTTGCCAGAGGAAAATCCTGCGGATTTTCCAAGTGTGGACTGACCAAGTCATAGCTTTTATACTGTGTTGGCATTGGCCTTTATCTGGTTAAAATTATTCATTTAATCCCAAAAATTTCTTTGCGTTTTTATAGAATATCATTTCCTTTTCTTCTTTTGTCAAAAAGTCCAAATCGTTTAAAAAGTCAATTGAATTTGTAATTGCATCTGGCCAAACCATTTGGTCAGAACCGAACATTACTCTATGAAGAAATCCATATTCTTTTGCAGATTTTAAAAATTTTACAGCAAAGTCCTTAGTCATAGGATGCAACCACATTTCTACTCCTAAATCGGCGTGAAGGTTTGGGTATCCATCCATCATTCTTAAAGTGTTTTCATAAAAGTTTTCTCCAGCGTGCATTAGATATAACTTCAATTTGGGAAATTTCACCAAAACATCTTCAATCAAAAAAGGGTCGCCTAGACTAATTCTGTAATTTGGCCATCCTAACTGTTGCGCATTTGGAAAACTACCTCCTGAATGATATCCCACAGGAACTCCATATTTTTCACAAACAGCTAAATATGGCTGATAGATTGAGTCAGCAAGTGTTTTTCCTTTATAAACAGCCATTACTTCACCGAAGACTTTTATTTTTCCAGATTGTATGTATTCCTCAAATTGCTCTATTGGAATCAAATCTTCCTCACTGTCTTGATATCCAGGAATAAATCTTTTGTCCGTTTTGGTATAGAGTTCTAAACTTTCAATTGAGCCACAAACAACGGCATATTCAATATTATGCTCATTCATTTTTTGGATGGTGTGTTCAAGCGTTTCTTTCGCTGTATTACTTGATTCGAGACCATTTCGTGCTGTACCAACCCAAAAGTCTTTTTCAGTGTAGCTATGCATATGCATATCTATTATTTGTCCATAAGAGATATTGCATCCAATGATAAACAATGTAAAAACCAATTTTATTTGTCTCATAGGTATCTCCTTTTTTTTAATGGCCGGTAATTTTTTAGGATACTGTCAGCGTTCCCGCTATGAAACGTGTCCCGAAGGGCATCTTTTATAGCGATTGATGGGCACAGTATTTATTTACATTTTTCAAATTCCTTGTCACGAATTTTGTCGAATTCACGCTCGTACTTAAAACCAAATCTTTCAGTCAAATCATTATAGGTAGAGACATAAAATTCGCTAAAAGTGTGAAGTTCGTTTTCATTTGTCACATTTCCTTCTTGGTCAATATTTTCCCCTTGACTTCCTGACCTTCCCCAATGGAATACTCCCAACTTATCTCTTGAAGGTTCATTCGGGTTTTTCTCCGTTGTCCATTCTTCATTGAAGTCCCGAACATCCATTTTAGGAAGCTCAGTTCTGTTGCCATCATTGTCAACCAAATAATAGGTGTGCTCGATTATTCCAAATTCTTGTTCAGCATCTAAAATCAATATTCCATTGTCGGGAATGTTGTATACAAGTCCTTCTTCTGTTTTCGTTAGGTCTTGTCCACATCCTTCCTTAAAAATAATGTTCACTCTCCCACGATATTCTTCTGGAATTAAGAACACTTCAGGTCCTACCGTATTTATTTGTGTCCAAATCGGCCAAAATGCGACAATACCTAGAATGAACAGTCCAATTGGAATAAGTCGTTGTTTCCAAGTCTTTTTTAGAGAAACCAAAACCAAGATTAGACCAACGATAAAAACAGGTAATCCTATTATTGCGAAGAATGCAGCGAAGGTTAATCCGAATGCTCCGATTGCAAGTAGAATTAGTCCACCGTAGTACAATATGTTACTTGTCTTCTCGGTCATTTTTATATTGTGCCCAACACTTATATAGAGGCAACCCCAAACCCTATTGCGTCTATATCGCCATTGTCCAGAGGCCTTTGGATTTCTGCTGAGACCAAATTAAGGATTTCGTCAAGGGGAATAGAATGAGTGCTGGAATTTATTTTGGGTGTGTAGAAATCATCTTCCAGAAAACTGCTGGAAGTTTAAAGTTTGACCCTCTTCGGGGTCATATGGAGGAATTTCGGGTTGCATGATACCATGGGTTGCACCCATGGCTATTGAGAGATTCGACCACTTCGTGGTCAGTTAATAATACAGCTCTATTTCATTTGTTAAAATTGATGATCCTGAAAGGATCTAACTTTTCAATAACCACGGGTGCAACCCGTGGAAGAGTATCACTATAATCTAACCCATCAACCCTGAAGGGGTTGAATTTTTAATACAAGTTGTCGCACTGAGATGCCTTAGAGCGTATGTCCATTCAGAATAGTCCCATCCTTTACGGTCTTTAGGTAGCTGATGACCTTTCCGTCTTCTCCCACTTCGCACACCCGATAGGAAGGGAATGGATTACCCCAGCTGCCGCCGAAGTGCCCAGACCATAGAAAGGGTTTTTTACGGTAGATCATCTGCCCATCTACATCATGATCATGTCCATGGAAAGTCGCCCGAACATTTGGGTAGGAAGTGATCAGATTCAAAAAGTCAGTGCAGGGTACTCCATGCCGGGTCCAGTCGTTTTGGGAGATATGGACAAAGACAAAAACCTGAGACAGGGAGGCGTACTCATCCAGGATGAATTTGGCAAAACTTTGATCAGCACAGAGGTATTCTCCTTTTTCGTTTGAGCAGTCAAGTAGCAGTATGCCGGAATCCTTGGACTTGAATGAAAAGTTGGTTGTTTGCCCCATGATTCTCTCAAAGTCTCCCTCACTTACCCTGTCGTGGTTTCCTCTGGTGACATAGTAAGGTACTTGTAGGCGGTTGTACACTTCTTTGACCTCTGGTAAAAGTGCTGGGTCATCGTGAATCAGATCCCCATTAAAAACCACAAAATCCACATCCTTTTCCCTATGGATAGCCTCAATCAAGTTGCTATGTGATGTTTCGAAATCTGTATCAGGCTGCCCCCAGTGCCCATCTGAAGCGGTGATGAATTTGAGTCGGGTGGCTTTGGGGAAGTCCATTTTCCCATAAAGCATAAAAGGCATGGTCATAATCGAGGTGCCGAGGAGGCTGATTTTTTGAAGAAAAGGTCTGCGGTTCATGAAGTTAAAGTAGGGTTTAATGAGGAAGGTTGAAAGGGTTTTCTTTAGCTTTTAGATCAGTTCATCTTTACTTAATTTTTCTCAGCTTCTGGGGTAAGACCTACAGATCGAAGGCTCAGGCTAGAGGTACACAGATCGAGTATTTATTTGAACTCTATAGGGAGTGCCTGGCAACACAAATGGGAAGAAGAAGTAAGGATCGCTCAATCGCCTATCCTCTTCTCCAGTTGTGTCTCCCCAAAAACCATGGTGTCTGAATGCTGCCTGGCCAGTTCCGTTAGTTCGCTCACAATTTCAGGATGCAAATCGGCAAGGTCAAAACGCTCCGAAGGATCATGTCCAAGGTTATACAGCGTCAGCTTCTCTAGCTTCTCAACTTTAGCAGGGTATCCAGCTGGATTATTACTGTAGAAGTAGAGTTTGAAGTCCCCTTTGCGCACCGCAAAAAGTCGATCTCCATGGTAGTAAAACATCTCTTTTCTTGGCGAGGCATCTTCACCTCTCAGCACTGGACTCAAGTCAAATCCATCATACGCTCTATCCTGAGGCACTTTTGCGCCAGCAAGGGAAGTAATCGTTGGTAATAAATCCAGTGTACTTCCCATTTTGGAAATCACTCCCGGCTTCACATTTCCTGGTCCCCAAATCACCGTGGGAACCCGTACTCCACCTTCATAGCTTGTGCCTTTTCCCCCAAAAAGGGAACCTGCACTTCCACCCTGCTCATTGTAAACCAGCCAAGGCCCATTGTCAGAAGTGAAAACCATATAGGTATTTTGATCGAGACCATTAGCTTTCAATGCATTCAAAATCTCTCCCACCGACCAATCAATTTCCTCAATCACATCTCCATAAAGACCACGCTCGCTTTTCCCCTTAAAATCACCAGATGCAAAAAGTGGCACGTGGGGAAGAGAATGAGCTAAATAAAGGAAGAAGGGTTTGTCCTTGTTGGTATTTATGAATTTGACAGCTTCTTCAGCGTATCTCTTGGTAATGGTGTTTTGGTCGGCAGGTCGCTCAATGATCTCAATGTTTCTCATCAGAGGGACATTGAAATACTCAATTTTGGGATCGTCAAAAGCTTCTTTGGCTGTTCCATCATTGACGCGATCCATGTCATTGCTATAGGGAATTCCAAAGTAGGAATCAAAGCCGTGACTGGTTGGTAAATATTGCGGCAGATGTCCCAAATGCCATTTTCCTATGGCTGCAGTGGCATACCCAGAACCTTTAAGAAGTGTGGCTATGGTATTTTCATAAGCTGGCAATCCACCACCCGAATCTGGAAATAGTACTCTTCTAGTATTGGAATACATACCTGTGCGAACCGGCATCCTACCCGTCAGCAGAGCAGATCTACTCGGCGTACAGACATTCGCAGCCACATAGAAACTGGTCCACTTCTGCCCCTCAGATGCCATTTGATCAATATTTGGAGTTTTGATCGTAGGATGTCCAAATGTCCCCAAGTCTCCATAACCTTGATCATCCGTGAAAATGATGATGAAATTGGGTTTGCTTTCCTTTGTGTTTTGTGCAAATCCCTGTGCTCCGGAAAGGAGCAGTATCAAAAGGAATTGCATGGAAAAATTGAGCTTTTTCATAATTGAAACAGGGTTAGAGATTAATAATTTAAGCCAATCTTACTTCAAGACCACTTCGTCCACATCTGAATTCATATCTCCACGGATCGCTTTATAGTCAGCAATCATTTCTTCCAACTTCTCAGGGTTTGAATCCGCCACATTATTCACCTGACCAATATCATTGGTGAGATTGTAAAGCTGATAGTTAGGATCATTTCCTATTTCAATATTTACCGTAGCAATTTTTGCTGCGCCGTTGTAAGGAGGAATCATGATCCACTCCCCTTTCCTCAAAGCGGTTCTGCCTGTAGCTTCCAGCATCAATTCTGATCTACCAACTTTTTCCTCACCCATAAAAACAGCCAAAAAGTTTTGGCTATCCTGCGCCGAATCCGAACTTCCAGTCAAAGCAGCCAAAGAGGCTAAGAAATCCACTTGACAAACCAAGGCATCTGAAACCTGTGGCTGGATTTTACCTTTCCAATATACCATAAAAGGAACTCTTGTTCCTGCTTCGAAAAGACTGTATTTACCTCCTCGAAGTGGACCGGCGGGAGTATGATCACCAAGCTTTTCTACCGCATCATCGTAATAACCATCATTCAGGACTGGACCATTATCAGAGCTAAAAATGATCAAGGTATTCTCAAGTAAACCTTCCTCTTCCATGGTTTTCATAAACTCTCCGATCATCCAATCCGCTTCCAAAATCACATCTCCTCTTGGCCCCATACCTGATTTCCCTACAAACCTTGGGTTTGGTGTTCTTGGCACATGAGGCTGCTGAAATGCATAGTAAAGGAAGAAAGGGCCTTCTTTATGTGACTTTACATAGCTTTGAGCCTTTTCCAAAAAGTGATCAGCCATATCGACATCTGACCATTTGGCTGCCTCTCCACCTTTCATAAATCCTATTCTTGGAATGCCGTTCACTATGCTGTTATTATGGCCATGATGCCACTTCATCGTGGTCAATTCCGGATTATCCTTCCCCGTAGGTTCACCTTCAAAATTCTGATCGTAGCTAACTTCAATGGGATCATTTGGATCCAAATTAACCACATCACCATTCTCGATATATACTGTAGGAACGCGATCTTGAGTCGCGGCCAAAATGTAGCTATAGTCAAAGCCAACTTCATTTGGACTAGGACTGATATGTTCATTCCAATTCACATTTCCATTACCTAGGCCCAGGTGCCATTTCCCCACAACTCCTGTCTGATACCCTTGACCTTGTAGCATCTTTGGGACAGTCATCTGAGAAGTACTGATCAGTAGAGGTGCCGTGCCAGGAAGGATTTTCGCATTCTCATTTCTCCAAGGATAAACACCCGTCAGCAATGCATACCTACTCGGAGTACATGTAGCCGATGTCGCATAGCCATTGGTAAAGCGTATTCCGCCATTAGCCAGCATGTCCATATTTGGAGTCGAAAGTTCTGTTGCGCCATAGGCACTCATATCACCGTACCCCAAATCATCCATATAAATGATGACGATATTTGGCTTTTTGGCTTCTGTTTCTTTTTCTTCTTCCTTGGGAGCACTACAGTTAAAAAGAAAAGAAGAAGTGATCAGTCCAAGTAGAAATTTACTTTTAATACTCATGGTTCATTTAGGTATATAAATTCAAAACATTTTTAATCCTTCGATATTCGACGTTCATCATTCGGTGTTCATTATTTTTTAATGTAGAATGATGAATGTTCAATGAGGAAGTAAGCAAAAATCGACACTTCATCGTCATTGCGAGGAACGAAGCAATCTGCTAATCTAAAGAGGCTTCCATAAGAATCCCAAACCTCATTTATTCTCCCAAATTCACCTCAATTATTCCCCTTTGATCTTCCTGCATCACAAGTCCTGCATAGGTCTTAACAATTCCCCTATTTTGATCCCTTACTTCTACTCTATGCTTTTCAGCTGAAAACACTTTCGGTTGAAAACTGGAAGTATTTACTGGAATGGAATACTCAAGTTCGCCAGTTGATTCCTTAAAAACTGAAACCAAGGGATTCTCAACTTCTTGCAAATTCAATGTTTTGAGGTAGCCAACGGCTTTTCTCGCGTAGTTATCCTTTTGAGAAACTGTTAGTGGCCAGCCGTCATATTGACCAGCTGGATTAGCTATTGGATCTACATTTCTTGGCCAGCATTCGATCTTCATCGTTCGCTCATTTTTATCAAAAGTGATGATGCCGTATCCAGTGCCCCTATCATATATTCTAGCTGGTTCAAGTCCTGACTTATATGGATTAGCTACTGCCATGATCGTCATCTTGTTTCCAAAACCATCTTCGAAATCACCCGTGTTTTTGGTGCCTCCGGGAAATGGCTCATGGCCTTCTGGTACCTTTGGCCACCATCTTCTAGGCCAAAGGTTATTCAGCGCAGGACCTGCAAAAGCAAATCCCGAATCACGAAACTCATCTACACCGTATTGCACCGTACTCGCCAAATGCTGATCACCTGCGATGTGCAAAGCAAAAGCTTTTCGGATTATCCTTACCGCTTCATCCCTTCCTTTTTGGGGCCAGCCATTGGAATCCATATCAGTGGTCGGTGCATCGCCAGTGACATATTCTCCTTTTTCTGGAGTTGGAAGGCTAGGAACCATACTATCTATAATACTTCCTGCGGGTAAAGTCGCAACTGTACAGAAGTTGGTTTGGGACAAAACTGCTTTCATCTGAACCCCCGGCTCCCATTTCTCTGCCCAGTTTTCCAGGAAATTCAATTGCCTTTTGCCCAATAACTCAGCTTCAATGTCGTAGTGCTTCTTGATATCAAAATCAGGATTCTGGATAAATCCATTCATAACTTTCGCCTCTTCTGGCAAGACATTTTTAGGAGCAGATTTGAATTTTCTATCCTCCAAAATCGCAAAACTCACTCCCCCATATTCCCAGTCCGTGTAGTAGACATTAATTCCTTGCTTCACAGGCGTTGGGTCAAAAGCATCTGGAAGATGACTCGTCTGGCAATTCTGAATCATATTCACCCACTCTGGAGGCATTTTGTATCCACCCTGATCTTGGGCTACATATCCCCAGCCTTCGTCAGATGGCGCGTGCTTTCCTGCTTCACCCCAAACATTTCCATGATACACATCATGATCATCTGGGATAATGGCGGCCGGAATAGTTCTAAAAATATCTCGGTAAGACCAGCCGAACATATACCATTTGTGTAAGTAATCCAGATAGGACTTCTCCAAAGGACTGGTTTGGATTCCAAACCCTCCAGTCCCCTCGTAGAACTGATCCCCAAGGAAGAACGCAATATCAGGTCTATGCTTTTCTACATGAATTGTCACTTCCTGATCAGGAAAACCATGGTCAGCATTGCAGCTGAATACGGCAACTTTTAGATTATCTGAAGATTTTGGCTGAGCGGCTATCTGACCGTAATAATTGAACTCCTGATTTTTATCAGCGAGAGGTACCTCAATATGAACTCGATACGGGATCATTTCTTCCTGATTCCAATCATCTATTCTAAACTTGGCAATCCTTCCTTGAGGGTCAAGATCCGAAGTCTTAGCAGTTTTCCAATCTGATCCTTTTTTGAGCTGAAGCTCAACTTTCAGATTTGAGATTTGCTCAAGTGGTGCAAGCTGAGCTGTGAGCTTTAATGTATTTTTATGTAGCGTGTATTGCGCAAAAAATATAGGCCCGTAGACCTGATTGGCAGATTCCACAATTTTATCGCCTTGAAAAACCCAGTCTGAAAAAGCAGCAAGGTTACTTGTGGACTCATCCTTTTTAGGGCAATGTGCAACCAGAGCTAAATTCCCCTCCAATTCCATTGGCGAAACCCCATCGATAGTCAGTACAACAGTGGTTTTATCGTTCGAGCCAGTTAAAGTCAGCGTATAATTCCCTTGCTTGAAACTAGCTTTGAGGGATAAAGAAATCGATTTGGATAGGTCCAACTTCTCCTCACTTAGCCGATCACCTATCCTCAACTGACCTGTACCAGTGATTCCGACATCCAGTCCTTTTCCAAAAATAGCAGCTGAGCGATAATCATCGAAAACGCCTTTTGCTCCCAATCTAAAACCAGCATAGGTAGATTCATTTCCAACCAAAGCCTGATTTTCCCAATCAATTGTTAGTGACTGCTGAAAATCATTAGTGCTTCCGGCTAACTGATGGGTAAGAATATGTAAGGCTCTGTTGTTACTTGATATAGTACAAACAGCTTTACCTCCTTTGATTTCCCAATCCTGCAACCTATTCCCCCAAAACTCAGGGCCAATCCACTTCATATCAGGCCAGTTTTCCCAGTTGCTTTTGGAACCTGAAGCTTCAGTAGAAAGCAGTTTTTTGATGCTTGTAAATCCTTGGGAAAAGAAAAATGGCGTGGATAAAGAAGTTAAGGCCATAGCCTTGACAGCAGATCTGCGTTTCATAGGGTTAGATGGGTTTAAAGTAAATATGTGTAGACTGATCAAGTTTTCCTTATAAAAAAGGATAAAAGGCCAATCGCTTGTACAAATCTTGGTGACTAATTCAATGAAAATTGAAAAGCTGTCCCTGACCAGCCTGAAATAGAAAGAAATCTGAAATTATCGTAACCAATTAGTGCACAAGCCGCCCAATACCAAGTAAGAATGCTAAAGATTGAGATAATATTTTTATGTATATCCGCCTTGTTACCAGTAAATAGAAAAAAGCGACTTGAAAGAAGGTATACTCTAGCTTTGAGGCCGCTTCGGTCTTCGGTCATCCCCGCCTGTAGTTCGGGCAGGGGTCTTCCAGCCAAGCAAAGAATCTAAGGTGACTGGCATCATTGCGGATAATCATAATATTTTTAAATCATAATTTTAATTCCAACTGCATTATCCCTAGTTTTAAATTCAATTAATTTTTAATTAAGAGTGAATAATAATGAATTTTTAGTGCTTGGTGCAGGTATTCAAGGAATCTGCATAGCACTTGAGCTAGCCAAACAAGGTAAGTACGTCACCATAATTGATCAGGACACTATTCCATTTAATCGCGCCAGTTTGAGGAATGAAGGCAAGGTTCATCTTGGAATAGTCTATATGAATGACCCTACTTTTGCCACACCTAAGCTGATGTTAAAAGCCTCTATGGAATTTCGAAAATCTCTCGAGAGATGGATAGGCGACAAATCTTATCATCTTGGGCTGAGCAATCCTTTTTATTATTTAGTAGCAAAGGATTCTTTTCTCAATCCAGAAGAGCTGGAAATGCGATACCAAAAGATGGAGGAAATTTTCAATGATTATACATCCAAACATGCAGATTGGGACTATTTGGGCACCAAACCCAGCTATTTAACAAAAAGAGTCTCAGATGAAAAAGCTAATGAACTGTTTGGCGATGAGGTTGTGCAGGCAGCTTTTGAAACAGCTGAATATTCTGTGGATACCGAATTGTTGAAGAAGTATTTGACAGAAGCACTTCTATCCAATCCTCGCATAAGCTTTTGTCCCAACCATCATATAAAAAACATCAGTCGCAATAATGAGATGCTTACCGTCTCTGGATTCGTCGGCAACAAAGAATTTAGGTTTGAGGCTGAACAAGTAATAAATGCTACTTGGGAGGGTAAATTTGCACTAGATGAATCTTTTGGTGTAGCTAAACCGAAGGATTTATTACATCGCTTGAAGTATAGGGTGATGGTTAAAATTGATCCCAGCTTACTGGAACGCCCTTCTGCTACTATGGTGATAGGCAAATATGGTGATGTGGTCATAAAAAAGGACGGAACTGCGTACCTGTCTTGGTATCCCGCAGGTTGTTTGGGTTGGAGCACAGAAATAAGTCCGCCAGAAACTTGGAATGAGGTAAGTAGAGGAATTGTATCCGAAGAAAAAGCAAATGCTTTATCATCCATTTTTTTGGAGGAAATTGAAAAGTGGTTTCCGGGCATCAACAAATCCATCACGTACTTGGTAGATGGGGCTCCAATTGTTGCCTATGGTAAAACCGATGTCGATGATAGTAATAGTAAGCTGCACGATAGAACTAATATTGGCCTAAGAACCTATGGAGGCAACTACCATTCTATCGACACAGGAAAACTCACTACTGCACCAATGTTTGCTGTGGAATCAGTCAAAAGCATTCTTAACTGTGTTTATTCGTGATATACCCTAAAGTCATAGCCTTAGTAACAGCTTATAATGCTGAAAAATTTATTATTGAAACTTTGGAATCAATTGCCGCCCAAACCTATGCAAACTTCGAGGTAATCCTCTGTGATGATTGCTCAAAGGATAATACATTTAAGGTCTGCCAAGATTTTGCCAAAGATCATCCCAACTTCACTATTTTGAGAAATGAAGTAAACCTAGGATGGTTTTCTAATTCAGAAAATCTGTGGAGAAAAGGAGTAGAGTTAGGTGAATATTGTTTTTTGCACCCGCACGATGACATACTTTTTGATGGTTTCATAGCAGAGCAAATAAAGGTTTTAGAAGAAAATCCACAAGCTGCTTTAGCCATCCCTGGCATGAAAAATATCGGTTTACCTTTCATTCAGGGAAACTCATTCTGTGTTGAATTATCCAATAGCATTACTACATCAGATCTGGTAACTACGCTCATCAAGAAACAGGTCCACGGATGGTGGGCTGCCTATCATGGGATTCACAGAAGTTCAGTTGTAAAAAAAATACTGCCGGTTGCAAAATTAAGAATAGGCAACCCGGAGCATATGGCAGATTTGTTGTGGATGATCAAACTGTCATTTCATGGGCAATTCATCTCTACCAACAAAGTCCTATTTCAAAAGAATTATAATTCAAAAACGCTTAGTGCTTCCTGGGATTTTATGAGTAAAAAAAATAAAGTAGGGATATATTTAGCAATAGCAGAGGAGATAGTAAAAAGTCCATTATCATTAAAGGAGAAGTTGAAAATAGGTAAGAAAATACTCCCCGGACTTTTAGTAAAAGTGAAAAATCAGCTTTAACTACTAATTATTCACAGCTAGTCATGCTCGTATAATTCCTAAAAGCCATCTAAAAACTTAATGTGGCGCCACCAACCTGATCTGACGGAATTACCCCCTATGTGCAGTTATCGCTGGTCTATTTCGTACAGCATAAGCATTCTCCAACAGTTGCATTTAGCTAATTTCTACTACAGAATTATTCTCTGATAGATCAGCCAACTCTATAAGTGTCGGGTAACTTTCAACCACAAAAAAAGCCAATGAATTTTCATCCATTGGCTTTCATATTTTGGCTTGGGAAAGTTAATTACCCAATAATATTTCCTTCTGCATCCCACTCGATCACAGTTCCACGATCTTCCATTTTGAGGTATTGAGGAATGTATTTTTCTTCCAGTTTCACGCCATGCTTATCCATTACTTCCTGAGGAACACCGTCCCAGGCATTTGGAGTATTCCCTACATAGCCCATGTATTTCCAACCTTCAGGGGTAGAGAAATATCCAGAACAAGTAAGGTTCCGAAGCATATTGAACCAGCGTACTCCCCCTTCATATTCAGGTTTTGCTGTGTCTGGCCAGGCTACTTCATCTACGATTTCGATCACTTCAGATTCAGAAAGTTCATTGAATGATTTCCCGAACTTCTCATCCGCTTCAAAATCCAACCACATCAAGCCGCCACGCATACGAGTTTGATTACCAGGCTGATCCTTCATCATAAACTCCATGAAGTCCACTACTTTTAATTCAGTAGCTGAGGGAGATTCATCATCCTTTGGCATAATAATATCTACCAGAGTGCTGAGTTTCTTTCGCTCATCTTCAATGAAAAAGGTCTCTGAAAGTAACTCTAAATCTCGTTGCTTTTCTTCTTCCGTTCTACCGCCAATAGTTCCGCCTGCTAATAAAGCATTTTCAGGCAAAGCTTGCTGCTCAGGTGAACAGCCAGTCAACAATAATCCTGTACCAAGAGAGCCGGTAAAGAGTAGTTTGAGGTTTTCTCTTCTGTTCATGATTTAGATATTTTTCTTTTTCAATTCACCTACTATATAATCGGAAGTTCTCCATGCAAGGGCCAAAATGGTCCATGTTGGGTTCTTATCCGCTTGAGACACAAATGGTCCCGCATCCACTACGAATAAGTTATCACAATCGTGCGCTTGGCAGTTGGAATTCAATACTGATGTAGCGGCATCATCGCCCATTCTAGTAGTACCAACTTCGTGAATAATCCTGCCTGGTGCCAATAATCCATATTTAGATTCAGGACCCGGCTTGGAGCCTAATAAAATGCCTCCAGCTTCTGTCAGGATCTCTTCAAACGTGTCATGCATGTGTTTCGCCTGCTTCACTTCCTGATCTGTCCAATTGTAGTTAAATCTTAGCACTGGAATACCGTATTTATCCACGGTATTTGGGTCAATCTCGCAATAGTTATCATACATAGGCACACTTTCACCTCTGCCAGACATCCCCATGGTGGATCCATAAAGTTTTCTAATATCTTTTTTCAATCCTACTCCATAACCTCCGTTCGGACTTGGAGCACCAAATTCGTCCGTGATATATTTTCTCATCGAATCCATACTTCCTCCGGTGCCATAGGCTGGTTGTCCCATTCCTCCCCAATACTCAATATGGTATCCACGGGCAAAATCCAGTTTCTTGTTATCACCCCACCAAGGAGTGTACATATGCAGACCACCTACACCATCTTCATTGTATCGCTGACGATCCATCAGGCTCGGTACGATTGCCATACGGTCTGTTCCTGTGGAATCATGTAGGTATCTCCCTACCATACCAGAGCTATTTCCAATCCCGTCAGGATGCGATTTTGACTTGGAGTTCATCATGATTCGTGCAGATTCACAAGCTGAAGCTCCAAGCACGACTACTCTTGATTTCAACTTGTATTCCTTCATGTCTACTTTACTCACGAAGGATACTCCGGTTGCCTTACCAGCCTCGTCTGTTGTTACTTTTCTAACCATGGAATGCGTGTAAAGGTCAACTTTACCTTTTTTCATAGCAGGGTGAACCAGACAAGTTCCCGCTGAGAAATCTGCATAAACCTGACAAGCTCTGTTACACTGGCTACAGAAAAAGCAAACTCCTCTTTCCTTGCTGATTGGACGAGTAAGCATGGAAAGACGTGAAGGGATCATTGGAATTCCAACCTTATCCGCACCTTTTTTCATGTAAAGCTCGTGAAGTCTTGGCTTTGGAGGAGGGAGAAAAAAGCCATCAGGCTCATTGTAAATGCCTTCTTTGGTGCCAAATACCCCAATTAGCTTATCTACCTTATCATAGTAAGGTTTCAAATCATCGTAACCAATAGGCCAGTTATGACCTAGACCATCTATGCTGGCTCGCTTAAAATCATTCGGTCCAAAGCGAAGAGAGATTCTCCCCCAGTGATTCGTTCTTCCACCCACCATTCTGGATCGGAACCAATCGAATTCGGTCCCATTCTTTCTAGTGTATGGTTCTCCGTCGATATCCCAGCCTCCGATAGCAGCATCGAAGTCTCCAAAAGGCCGGATTCTAGTACCAGCTCCTCTTCTTGGTGATTCCCAAGGTGGCCTTAACTGCGTGCGATCTTCCTCTTTTGCCGGATCAAAATCACCTCCTGCTTCTACGACGGCAACTGATAAACCTGCTTCGGAAAGAATTTTGGAGGCCATTCCACCTCCAGCTCCAGAACCCACAATAATGACGTCGTAGGCTTCACCGGAATTTTTGATTTGAAAACTCATTAGATAGAATTTACTTTATTGGTGTGGTTCAACTTATTGAGAAGAGAGGTTATTTCATCGATTTCATTCAACCCGCTTCTTTCAATCTTAAATAAACAAAATTATTTCCTTTCAAACTTCGTGATTTCCCTATTCAGACTGCTTCCAAAAGGAATCTGCCCTTGAAAGCAAACATATTGTCATTCGAATAATTGACTTTAATTTCTGATAATCAGACACTAACACATTCACAACACTAAGTATTAGGTTTTAAAATTACTTTAGAAACTTCTTTGATTTTTTTATAAATGGGAATTCAGCCTTTTAGAAAATTTTAATTTTCTCCCTAAAAGAAATTTGCTTCAGTTATTATTTAAAAGGCATTCAATTCAATTTGTTTTTTTGCAATTTTTACACATGAAAATTGTGGTGTTTCAATGAATAAATTATCATTCCTACTTTTTATAATAGTATTAGGTGGACCTGCTTTTTCTCAAACAGGTGTAAAAGGTAAGCTAATTGATCAAGCAGAAAACAGCCCACTGGAATACGCAAGTGTGGCTATTTATCAAACCAAGGATAGCTTATTGATATCTGGAGCCGTGACAGATCAAGAAGGATTGTTTTCCTTAGAAGACTTAAAACCAGGGGATTACTATCTTCTCGCTCAATTTATGGGTTATGAATCGAAGACTGTTTCAGGTGTGTCGATCACCAAAAACCTATTACTGGATTTAGGGTCCATTTTACTCATCCCAGATCAACAATTACTATCAGAAGTAGAAGTATCCGGGAAAAAATTTACGACCATGAATCAAGTAGATCGGCAGGTTTACAATTCAGAAAACTTCCTCACCAGTCAAGGCGGTACCGCAACGGATGTTTTGAGAAATCTACCTTCGGTTAGCATCAATGCTCAGGGTGAACTTTCGGTCAGAGGCACCACCGGCTTTGTAGTTATGATAAATGGCAAACCCACTCAATCCAGTCCAGAAGCTTTGCTCTCGCAATTACCAGCAAATGCAGTAGAAAAGATAGAGTTGGTGACTTCTCCATCTGCCAAATACGATCCGGAAGGTAAAGCTGGGATCATCAATATCATCACAAAAAAGGGAGTGACCGACGGTACATTTGTGCAGGTAAATGCAAAAATCGGTGCTCCAAGCATCGAGCCTTACGATAATCAAGACAATCCACAGCGCTATGGGGCAGACTTCACCATCAATCATAAAAAGGGGAAATGGGATCTTTCTATAGGAGGAAACTTCCAGAGAAATGATATCAATGGTAGACGAGAAGGAAATGTCTATACCATAAGCGGCGATACTACAACTTATTTCCCTTCGGATGGAGAAAGAAGCACAGATGCTAAAACCTATTCAGGAAGGTTCACGCTGGGTTTTACTCCGAATGAATCGAATGACTTCAGTCTAGGGTTCTATGCAGGAAAGAAAACGGCTGATAGAACAGCAGACATTCTTTATTATGATAATCATGCAGATGTGAATGGCGAACGCATTTACACGATGCAGTATTACAATGAAAACCTCAGAATTCGCAGAGGTGATTTTGTTTTGGGTAGCTTGGATTACAAGCATGCCTTCCAAAATGAATCTCAACTCTCAGGCTCTTTTCTTTACGAATACACCATGCTGGGCGGGCCGACCACTAACCGAAACTTAGGCTATCCTGACACCAGCATAATCTATCAGGACGAGTATAACACCAACGACAACCCGCTACATGGAACTCGACTTCAAGTGGATTACAAAACAGCTTCAAAACCATTTGGGACACTTGAATTTGGCTACCAATACCGATTGCTCAACCATACAGGGGATTTTGTCTATGAGCGAAAAAACAATGAAACGGGAGCGTTTGAACTGGTGCCTGAGTTTTCAAGTACAGTGGATTTGAATAGAGTTTTGCATTCAGGATACGGCCAATTGACGGGCATAAAAGGCAAATGGAATTACGCTGCTGGCGCAAGGATAGAAATCATGGACAGAACGCTAGATCTTACTGATAAAGCTGGCACAGTTGATACGACGTACTTGTATGATTTTGTAAAGCTATACCCATCGGCGAGTTTGCAATATTCCATAAGCGAGGAACTGCAACTCAAAACCTCCTATTCCAAACGGGTAGAAAGAACTACTACTTTCAAAATGAATCCATTCCCAGAAAGAGAGCATTCGGAAACATTGGAGCAAGGTGACCCTACCCTACTACCTGAATTTGTGGACTTGGTGGAAGTTGCTGTGGTGAAGGGTTTTGGAGCCAATTCTTTTACCGCTACGACCTACTTCAGGAATGTACAGAATCTAGTCAATCGTGTGAATACGGTCTATAATGACACAATTTTGAATAGAATTTATTCAAATGTAGGTACAGGAAAATCTCTTGGGCTGGAAGTCGGACTGGAATTAAACCCAACCGATTGGTGGAAGATTTTTGCTGGGACAAATGTGTATCATTATTCCATCGACGGGGAATTTGATAATAGACCAATCAATTCTGAAAGTTGGATTTATTCGATCAACGCCAATACAAGCTTTGATCTTGGTAAAAACTGGGAAGTTCAACTAGCAGTAAATTACCTGTCCCCAACCAATACAGCGCAGGGTGAGGATTCCCGTTTTCTCTCTCCTAATCTGAATTTGCAGAAGACTTTTCTGGATGGAAGACTCAGCACCACCCTTCAATGGCTAAATATTGATATGGGATTGCTTTCGACGAATGAGCAACGAATTACCACTTGGCGTGAAGGAGAATTCTACACCACGACGAATTATGTCTATGAAGTAGATGTCATTCAATTTAACCTTAGCTATACTTTCAACAAACTGAAAAACAATTCAAAATTCATTAAGAGTGAGTTTGGAGAGAAAGAGTTCTAGTCAAATCACAAGCAATAAGTAGCGTTATAAAGGATAAAATCGTCACCCTATTGATCAACCTTTTTTAAAGATGAAATCGAGCATGACCCAAAGCGGCACAAAGAGGTATGATTATCCTGCTTGCGAAGATTCCATGTGGCAATTAAAAATCAAATTATAAACACATGAAAAAGCTACTTACTCTCCTGGTTGGAATAATCTTGTTGACGTCTTGCACAGATGATTCTGAATTTGACAATCCTACAGGTATTTTCATTCGAGTGGAAAATGCTTCGGGAGTGGATTTCAAAGACATTTTTATAAGTTCTGGCTCTCGTGGAGTTGAATTTGGAGATCTCAAGGCTGGGAAAAAATCAGATTTTAATGAATTTGAAAATGCCTACCGATATGGATTTGTCAGGCTAATGGCTGATAGGAAAGAATTAAGACTTCAACCATTTGACTATGTGGGTGAAACTCCACTTTCGAATGGATATTACACTTATAAGCTTAAACTAGACGAAACAGATCCTGAAAATGTGCGATTAAGGTTAGAGTTTTTCATTGTCAATTAAAGCTATTGATCTCATTTTCAATGCACTTTAATTAAGTGCTATAAATCCGTCAAATTAATCTCCGATTTTTTTCAATTTCATTTTGAAAAAAGTGTTTGTCAGAAATAAATTTTACTACATTTGCAACCGATTCAAGAGCAAGTCTAGGATCAAGAATAAAATAGCTCGGGGTGTAGCGTAGCCCGGTATCGCGCCTCGTTTGGGACGAGGAGGTCGTAGGTTCGAATCCTGCCACCCCGACTTAGAGCCTGAGATTAATATCTCGGGCTTTTTTTTGCCTAAATAAAACTAAGAGGTCTTACATAGGCAGGATGAGAACCGAGGTTTGAAAACGAAGCGTAGCGAAGTTTCACGAGGGGTAGTGCGGCATGCTTTGCGCGTATGAGTAATCCTGCCACCCCGACACTAAAGCCTCTGATTAATTTTAGAGTTTTTTTTTGTGCTTAAATCCCAGCTATTTTTCATACCGGGGCAAACATCAGTTACTCGTAGAGAATGTTTTGAATAACCTTAAAACTATTTTTTGTTTTGAAAAAGTGATGTCAAAATGAATCCCACAATAAAAATTGTCAGGGTTCCCATCACTATGGTCAAATTGGTATGTAGCGTGTTTTGAAACCCTTCCAAACTGGTTCCTTTCAAAACCACTGCTGATAAACTCATCCATCCTATGACCACAACACCGCATAACACCCCGAGTGTGGCGGCTTTGCTAGAAGCTTTTTTCACAACAAAGGCCAGCAAAAACAATCCAAGAATTCCTCCACTAAAAATCGACGAAAGTGCCCACCATGCATCCAAAGCGGAATTTACTCCATTGAATGCCAGAGCCACTAAAATACTAGCTCCGCCCATGACGAATGAACTGATAAAAAGCACGCACATGGATTGCTTCTCAGTAGCATTTTTATGAATGTATTTCCTATAATGGTCTGATAGGAAAACAGTTGCAGAACTGTTAATACTGGTGGAAACCGTGCTCATTCCAGCAGCAAAAATGGAAGCGATCAATACTCCAGTTACACCTTTTGGAAGTCCCGAAACTATGAAATACGGAAAGACTTTATCTGCATTTTCAGCCAATCGTAAATCGCTAGGCAATAATTCTGGAAACGCTTGATAGTAAGAGAATAAGGCTGTTCCGATAAAGAAAAAAAGCAAAGAAACAGGAACGTAAAGCAAGCTACCCAACCAGGTAGATTTCACAGCTTCTTTCTCTGTTTTGGCAGTGATATAGCGCTGAACATAGCTTTGGTCTATTCCAAAATTTTGAAGGTTGATGAATAGTCCATAAATCAAAATCATCCAGAAAGTCGATTCTATAAAATTGAATTTGAAACTGCCAAGGCTAAATTTATCCGATTCGGATGCAATCGTAAAAACCTCTCCTGGTCCATTGGGCATAGAAAACAAAATGACAATCAAGCAAAGTAAAGCACCTCCAATCAATACGATTCCCTGAATTGCATCCGTCCAAATCACAGCTTCTATTCCTCCAAGCATCGCATAAATAATCACACTCACTCCAGTGCAGATAATGATCAAAGGAATACTCCAACCAAATAAAGCATTCATCGGAAGTGCCAAGAGATACATAATAGCCCCCATTCTGGCCAATTGCGTCAGCAAATAGCATATAGAGGCATACACTCGGGCCCAGGAGCCAAAACGTGTTTCCAGGTAATAATAAGCCGATTCACTCTGGAGCCTACGATAAAGTGGGACAAAATAGTTGACAGCTATCCATGCTGCGAAAGGAATAGATAGACTAAACACAAAGCCATTCCAATTGGATAAATAGGCATTGCCCGGAAGTGCTAAAAAGCTGATGCTACTTACAAACGTAGCGAAGATAGACATCCCAATCGCCCAACTCGGAAGTCGGCCTCCACCGGTAGTATATTCCAGAGAAGTCCTTTTCTTGAATGAAAAAGAAATCCCAAATAGCACTATAGCTGCCATGTAAACGAAAAAAACTATTAAATCTATAATGGGTAAATCCATGGAAGCTAGGTTATTACGGGTTTTTAAAAATGCATTGACTGTATAAGGAACTTGACTAAGTCAAAATCAAGAACTACAATTAGCCTAAAATTTCTGAGAGATCTAAGGTGAAAATCTGATAATAAGTCGCTCCATTCAGTTCTATTTTTCTGTTATAGGCAATGGTGTATTTTCCATTTGCCCAGTTGATATTACTGAGTTGTGAATTGGAACTTGTGGGTCTTGGTAAAACAAGTTGAGTCTCACCATCATTTACTGAAGTAACAAAAATAGCTTCTTCGGCGCCGTAGGCAATGTATTTCCCATCAGCACTCAATCCAAAAGTAGTATTTGGAGCAAAGTCATTATGGGTAATCTGCTTGATTGCCCCTCCATATGGTGAGACAGAATAAATCTGAACTGTACCAGAATCATCTTTCTTGTAAAAGTAAATTGAGTTTCCATCCGGCGAACTTCTCAACCATTGCCTGCGCCCTTGGATTCCCGGGTTTAAATCATCTGCTGTGTAGGTCAATCTTCTTTGCGTTACTCCATGAGGCAAAGAAGGCAAACTGGCATTTGTTCCTGCAGAAACGGAGGCTTTTAAAGCAGAAATATCTTCAGGTATGTCAGATATAAATACTTCCGTTACCTTTTTTCCAGATTTAGAAACTACATCGCCTAGGAAGGCCAATGCATGTTTTTGAACTGTCCCATCTGGCTTTTTATAACCGGCATTTCCAACCCAACACTCCTCATAAGCCTTGTTGATTTCATCAGATCCGGGTTTAGGATTGACTATTACTTTTGCCAGTAATATTGCAAAGCTCAGCCCATCAAAGTTTTCCTCATTCTTTGCCCCCTCAATAGCCACCTCCTCTCCAATAAGCAATGCTCCTACAGTTCGCAGGTCATGAACTTCCGGATTAGATTTTGATTCTTTCTCTAGAATTTCATCGTTGTATGTAAAACTTAGCAACGATCCATCTGAGCTGTAGGAATAGGCGTGGGACCCTCCTCGTAAAGCCCCTTTGGTAAATGGAGGATTTATATCTCTTGCTTCCATTGGCCCTGATGATTCCGGTTTATCCAAATCAACTTTCATAGCAAAGCGTCTTGTGAACGTGTAAGGCTGGGCTGCGGAAGCATTCTTTAACCCATGGATAAAAACCACTTCATTCTGACTAGGGTGAAAACTAACAGCACCTACGCCGGGGCCAAAAGCAGTCTGATTTTCTAGGTCATAGATAGTTTTAAGCTCCTTTGTTTCAAGGTTAACTAGACCGATTGATGGATTTTCTCCAATTTTCGCATCGTCATTTCTAGAATCGAATACCAAAAATTTGTCATCGGGAGAAAAAGCCTGTCTTTGATTCAACATATGTCCTGTTGGTCCAAAGGTCAATTGGGTTTCTTGAAGCTCAGGTTTATTCTCAGTCATGGTTGGATTCTTTGGTTTGCATTGAACTGATATAAAAATCAGGAAAAGGTGCTGAAATAAGAAAACTGTGGAACTTGAAATTTTAATTTTTGAATACATATCATCTCCAATTATATGTCAAGTTCAGACCCCCTCCTCTATCTGAGTTAGTAAAATTGGCTGGAGGAGCGCAATAGACATCCAGCATCTTTTCTCCAGCTTCTATCCAACCTAAGTCTTGTGGCTTTTTGAATACAATTAATCACCATTCTAAAGCCACACTTTTGTTCATCACTAGGTAGGTCAGTCCATCTCAGCTAGCAAAAACTGCCTGATTTACTTTGTTTTGGCTTATTTTCTTAGTAAAATCAATTTATTAAGAGCCCATCATTCCTTCAGGTTGACCCTATTTGATTTGACAACTCGGCTAGCTAATCACTGCAATTTGCTTTAACAAGCTCGAGCAAAAAACAGAAAATCCAAAAATTTAAATTATGAGATCCAAAACGATCTACTGTTACCTTATTGCTTTAATCCTATCTCTAACTACTACTAATCTTTTTGCGCAAGCAGAAATCACTTCTGCTGATACTTTACTTGTAGGGGTAGCAGGAAGTCAGCCTTTTGTGTTTCCTAATAATGTAGAAAACAAAGGGATCGCGATAGATATCTGGGAGGAATTGGCTGCCAAAAAGGGCTGGAACTATCGGTATAAATATTTTGATAAAGTAGAGACCGCACTTAGCGACCTGAGCAAAGAAATGGTAGATGTAGTCGTCGGTCCTATTAGTATAACTTCATCCAGGCTTGAGCATATGCGATTTTCCCAGCCGTTTTACAATTCAAGTTTGTCCATAGTTTCCAGGTCAGATGAACTCACACTTTGGCAAAAAATAAAGCCCTTTTTCAGCTTTAAATTATTGATTGCCGTAGGATTGTTTTTATTTATTCTAGCTCTTGTAGGCACTTTACTTTGGCTTGCCGAAAGAAAAAATTCCCCAGAGCAATTCCCAAAAGATCCAGTCAATGGAATCGGAAATGGCATGTGGCTGGCTGTGGTGACCATGAGTACAGTAGGTTACGGAGATAAGGCTCCAGTTACTCTTGTAGGGAGAATAATAACGGGTACTTGGATTATTATCTCCATCATTTTCGCTACTTCTATGGTTGCAGGCATTGCAAGTACCTTGACGCTAAACTCACTCGGAGCTTCAACCATTCTGAATATAGAACAGCTTTCAAATAAGAAGGCTGCAACACTTGCCGGCTCCCCTTCGGAGGCTTTTCTGAAAGAAAGCAAAGCAAAAACCATAGCCTCAAATTCCCTTCAAGAGGCAATGGAAAAGCTCGAAGAAAACGAAGTAGAGGCGGTGGTTTATGACAGACCTCAACTTCTCTATTACATCAAGCAAAATCAAGGCAAAAATTTCTATCTCGCTAAAGCTGAATATTTCAAACAGGGTTATGGGTTTGCCTTCCCTATCAACTCATCATTAGTATATGAAGTCAACCGGGCATTACTCGAGATATCCGAAGAACAGGAAACCGAAAAAATAATAAACAACTACTTGGAGAAAGACGAGTAGGTGCGAAAGGCTGGAGTTAGGCAATTTTATAGTTGATTTTCTGAATAAAAAGTAAGCTTTTTCCATCTAGACCTAATTATCATAGGCTATCAATCAAGAAATACGTCCATTTAAAATGATTCTTCTGCTTTAATCGCATATTTTTTCTTTTCTTCGGGCTCAAAATAAACCCAAATCACACTTACTTACAGAAATTTTAAGTTTTAAAATCTAAGTATGAAATCGAGTATATCGAAAACAACTTGCAAAATCGTGAGTGTCAGGTATACGAGATTACATGTGACGATAAAAATCAAATTAAATACACATGAAATCGAGCATGTCGGAAGCGACACACAGAGGGATGATTATCTCCCAGGCGAGATTCCATATGGCCTTTAAAAGACAAATTATAATCATATGAAAGAAATAGTAGATGCTATTAATGCAGTAGTTTGGAGCAATGCTCTGATTTTTCTTTGCCTGGCTGCTGGAGTTTACTTCTCCTTTGCCACCAAATTCTTGCAAGTTACTTATCTTAAAGAAATGGTTACACTCCTATTCAAGGGGGAATCTTCTAAGGAGGGTGTTTCTTCATTTCAGGCTTTTGCAATAGCAATCTCTGGAAGAGTAGGAACTGGAAATATTGCAGGAGTGGCTACTGCTATCGCAATGGGTGGCCCGGGGGCTATCTTTTGGATGTGGGTAATTGCCTTTCTTGGTGCTTCATCGGCATTTGTAGAATCCACCCTAGGCCAAATCTATAAGGAAGTAAATAACGGAGAATACAGAGGAGGACCAGCGTATTACATAGAAAAAGGGATAGGCAAAAGATGGTATGCCATGCTTTTTGCTTTTGCCACCATTCTGGCCACAGCTCTTTTTATGCCTGGAGTACAAAGTAACAGCATCGCATTGAGTATGAATAATGCCTTTGACGTGCCTGTTTTCTATACTGGAGTGGTAATTACTGCATTCATGGCATTGATTATTCTAGGAGGAGTAAAAAGAATCAGTAAAGTAGCCGAAGTCGTAATTCCGTTTATGGCTGCAGCATATATTCTGATGGCTATTGTGATTATTAGTATCAATATCACCGAGGTACCAGCAATTTTTGCTTTAATCATCAAGTCAGCGTTCAATATGGAGGCTGCATTTAGTGGTGTATTTGGTATGGCTATCGCTTGGGGTGTGAAAAGAGGAATTTACTCCAACGAGGCTGGGCAAGGAACAGCTCCACATGCAGCGTCAGCTGCAGAAGTAAGCCATCCAGTGAAGCAAGGATTGGTTCAGTCCTTTTCAGTCTATGTGGACACCCTGTTTGTGTGTACTGCCACTGCGCTGATGATCCTTTTCACTGGTCAGTATAATGTCGTCAATCCAGATGGAGGTTTCATAGTAGAAAATCTCCCGGGTGTAGCCTTCGGACCCGAATACACCCAGTTTGCAGTAGCTTCCCAATTTCCTTCTTTAGGTGCAGGATTTGTAGCAGTTTCATTGCTGTTTTTCGCTTTCACCACGATTATGGCCTACTACTATATCGCAGAAACAAATTTGAGTTATTTGATCAGAAAGACAAATAATAAATGGGGCATCTGGGTACTCAGAATTGCAATTTTAGCAGCTACATTCTATGGATCTATCAAAACAGCTGAAATGGCATGGACCATGGGTGACATCGGCGTAGGTCTAATGGCATGGCTGAACATTATAGCAATCATACTGCTTCGAAAGCCAGCTTTCAAAGCGCTGAAGGATTATCAAAGACAGAAAAAAGAGGGTAAGGATCCAGTGTTTATTGCTAAGGATGCCGGTATTGACAATGCTGATTTCTGGAAGTAGGGATTATTTAACTGCGGAGTTCGCAGAGGGCGTAGATTAGCAGACACCCTATTCATAAAGGATATTATTTTCAAAAGCCGACAAGTTAATTGTCGGCTTTTTTTTATGATCGTTATGGCTAAATACTTAATTTGTAGGAAAGAAAGCCGAAATCGATACTTACTGACCAACTTATTTTAAGAAAATGAAAACTCTTAAAACCATCATCGCCTGCCTCTTTCTACTGACTTTTCTGGGATGCGAGGATGACTCAGATCCTTCTAATATTTCAGTAGAAAGGTATGTGGAGTTATTAAAGCAAGGAAAATACGATGCTGACCAATTGCCGGAGTTTTCTTCTCGTGACATACCATCACTTCTAGCTTATAGAAATGAAAGTCTACTAATTAATAACTTCCCAGTCAATACGCTTTCCTCCTCTTTGACTTTGGAATGTACTTTAGGAATGTTTGTCCTATGGACTATCGAATCTATCCGAGCACGTGCGATAAACTCCAAATACCTGTTTCATACCTTTCCATCGCAAAACCCGGTGGTAGATTATAAGGTAGATTTTGGATGGATAGAACAAAGCGATGCCGTTCGTGCAAGTGTAGCTCAATCCTATTTTGATTGGTGGGAAAGCAACAAGGACAAAGATTTTGATGAATTCAAGGATATTGATCCGTTAGGGGAAACAGAATTTCGTTGGCATTAAACTTTACTCTGCATTCGAGGAGCTGATCTTTATTTTTTTATCAAAATGCCACACCCCATAACATGCAAATATGGTGTATATTTACACCAAACAGAACTATCATGGGAAGACAAAGTATTTCATTAACAGAGCCAAATGATAACTGGCTTCAAGAAAAAGTCGCTACAAAAGAATACGCCAGCAAAAGCGAGCTAGTAAATGACTTAATTCGGCAAGAGCGTAAGCGTCAGGAAAATATAGATTGGCTTCGGTTAGAACTGATCAAAGGCGAAGAGAGTGGGTACTCTAATAAAACAAAAGAAGAAATTCTAATCTTGGCAAAAAAAGGTCTGAAATGAATTATTTGCTAAGCCAAAAAGCCGAAGAAGATGTAATTCGAATTTACCGATTCGGCTTTAGCAAATTCGGAGAAAACCAGCCTAACAAATATTATGATGCATTATTTATTTGTTTTGAAAGAATTGGCAAAAGTCCATCTCAATTCCCTGAAGCTTCGCATATACGAGAATCATATCGCTATTGTGTTTGTGGAGCCGACACAATCTACTTTAAACTTAGATCAGACGGCTTACCTGAAATAATTCGAATTATAGGGCGACAAGAGTTTTAAATGCCTGAGGTTTCAATGTGATTACTACGGAGTGTGATTTGCACATTCAATCTACTTATACCTCTTCCTATATTCTCTGGGAGTACATCCATTTATTTTCAGAAAAGCTGCATTGAAGCGACTGATAGAGTTAAACCCACAGTCAAACACAATATCAGTGATACTTTTATCAGTTGCTACCAACTTTCGCTGAGCGTGGGAAATTCTTTCTTCGGTGATATACTCACTAAGCGTACTCCCAAAGGTCTTTTTAAAAATAGAATTTGCATGATCTGGATGCAAACCTACAGCTTGACCTATATCAGAGACTTTTATTGGTTCGGAATAGTTCTGAGCAATAAAAACAGTTATCCTCTCCACATGGCTAATTTCATTGGTTTGCATGGCTACCTGCTCTTTTCTTTCAGATGACAACTTACGAATAGACATTCTGCTTAGTCGAGCATGGATTTCAAGCAAAGCAATTTCGGTGGAACCATTTCCATTAATATCATTCAGCCAGTTTTTAAAAAGAAACTCATCATAGTTTGAATTTTCTTCCTTGTCCTCAAAAATCACTTCGCCTTTTAACAAACTATCCACAAATGCGGTAGAAAGCTTCCATTCTAAAAACAAAGAGAAAGGTACTGTACAAACGTAATAAGGATTCGCTTTCTCAAAATCAATAATTTGATGCGGAACTAAACCCCAAAAAACTGTAAGCCTGCGGGGAGGCGCAACCACTTTCCTTCCTTGAAAAAGATAAGTAATTCCCTCTTCAGGAAAATAGTTGATTTCTATCTCATTGTGCCGATCTGGCTTTCTCATTAGACTTGGGGACCATAGCTCACAAGTCAATCCATACGGTTTAAACTCATTTCTACGTTCATCAAAACTGCTTATCATCTGGGAATACGATAGGTTTATGTAGAAATGTATGTAGTTTTTCCATAAATACGAGAATAAATTTGAAGCAAATAGTAATTCCTCTATAATTTGTTACCAAATCTCAAATTGAACTTATCTACAATAGACCCAATTCATGAAAACCTCATTCTTCTCTCTAGTTTTTGCATTAGCCCTCTCATCAACCCTTTTTTCGCAGCAGAAAATAGAGTCAACCCCAAAACCCAGAATAGTCGTCCTCACGGATGTTTCCACATGGGAAACGGATGATAGCGAATCTCTGGTCAGATTGCTGGTTCATGCAGATTTATATGAAATCGAGGGGCTCATTTTTACCACGGGTTGGAGCCTCGATAAAACCAGAGATGATTTCATGGACTTGATTCATGATGCTATTGATGCTTATGAAATGGACTTGCCTAATTTGATGAAGCGATCTGGTCAAACAGGTTTTCAAGATGATGAATCTGCTCAAACCATTGGTTACTGGCCAAGTCCTGATTATTTGAGAAGCATCACCGTATTCGGGAGCAAAAACAGAGGTCAGGAATTCATTGGAGCAAACAACAATTCACCTGGAAGTGAATTGATTATCAAACTTGCTGATGAACCAGATAAACGACCACTTTGGATCACTGTTTGGGGAGGTGGAAATACTGTTGCTCAGGCAATCTGGAAAGTCCAACAAGAAAGGTCTGAGGCAGAATTGAAAGAATTCCTACACAAAATCCCTGTCTATACGATCACGGACCAAGATCGGGATCAAAAGACTCCGTATGAAATCAGTTCGCATCAGTGGATGCGAAGAGAATTCGCCGACGATTTACTCTTTATCTGGGATGAATCTGCCTGGAAATATCAAAACGGTACAGGAAAGGCTAATTGGGAAAAATATGCAGAGCATATACAATCTCATGGAAATCTGGGAAAAGTCTATCCTAAATACAAATATGGCGTGGAAGGTGATACACCGGCATTTTTGCACCTCATGCCAAATGGATTGAATGACCCGATGGTTCCTTCTCAAGTGAGTTCGGGCGGTTATTTCCAATTTGGTCTAACAGAAGATGGAAAAACCTCTTCCTTCAGAAATTATCAAGACCCCGAATCTGAAGTATCCAGAAAGTATGAAAGTTACTTCTACCCTGCCACCTTTAATAATTTCGCAGCCAGAATGGACTGGGCCGACGAGGGAAAAGGTAATCGGAACCCGATCGTGGTAATAAATAAAATGGAAGGTATCGACATCCTTAGAGTTAAGGCAAAAAAATGTCAAAACATACTACTTGATGCCTCAAAATCTTACGATCAAGAGGGTGACCAGCTGAGCTTTAAATGGTGGATTATTCCTGAAGCAGGCACCTATAGTGGTGAAACTACCATACCCTTTAATGAATCGGATAGCATCAAATTCACCTTACCTCCCGACTCCTCAGGAAAGACCATTCACATCATCTGTGAGGTTACTGACAATGGATCACCACAACTGACCAGTTACAGAAGAGTTATCGTTGAAGTAAAATAAAAGTCAGATTTTCAATAAATTACCCCCATGAAATCTATCCCTCTTGCCTCCCTATTTCTCACTTTTTTGTTAACTGCATCATTTGTACAAAAAGCAAACTATCTCACTATGAGATGGAAGGATGTGGCTACTAAAATGCCTGAAGCTTGGTATGGCTCAGCCGAAGCGAAAGCAGTGGCTGAAAATGTGATGCTAGCGCAAAAGGATATAGGAGGTTGGGAGAAAAATAAAGAGTATCACATCCCACTTTCTGATGATGAAAGAGCTAAAATCAAAAGTGATAAATCCAAAATCGGAAGCACATTCGACAATGGTGCTACGATCACCGAAATGCGGTTTCTTGCAAAGGTTTATGCTCACCAACAAGACGAACTATATAAGCAGGCTTTTGAAAAAGGCTTGAATTACATCTTTATTTCACAATATGATAATGGTGGCTGGCCACAGTTTTTTCCTATTCGCGGGGGAAACGGAGACTATTCCATGCAAATCACCTACAACGATGACGCCATGGTCAATACCATGAAATTTCTCAAAGAGATTTATTCTGGTGATGAGAAGTATGTAGCCTTAAATCTAGGTCCAGAGCAACTAACAAAAGCACAGCAGGCATTTGATGCAGGAATTGAAATCATCCTAAAAACTCAAATCGTAGTGAATGGTGAACCTACCGTCTGGTGCGCACAGCACGATGAAATAACGCTCGCCCCGGCCAAAGCCCGTTCCTACGAACTTCCTTCATTTAGCGGAAGTGAATCTGTAGGCATAGTCCAGCTTTTAATGGAACTCGATAAGCCCTCAAATGAAGTAATAGCTGCCATCGATGGTGCTGTTAACTGGTTTGAAGCTCATAAAATAGAAGGGATCAAACTAGAAACCGAAGTCGACAGTGAAGGCAGAAAGAACCGGATAGTCGTAGAAGATAAGAATGCTCCTCTTATGTGGGGACGTTTTTATGATCTTGAAACTGCCCAACCATTCTTTTGCGATCGGGATGGCATCAAGAAAATCTCGCTTGCTGAAATCGGATATGAGCGTCGAAATGGATATAGTTGGTATGTAAATGCTCCTGAGAAAGTCTTGAAAGCATATCCAGAGTGGAAGAAAAAAGTGGAAGAAAACTAAGTTGAAATCCGATTAGAAATTGTCGGATTTTTTGATGGAAATACTAGTTTAAACCCAAATTAAAATCTTGAAATGTAATTGGTGCTATTCTTTCTAGTTTTGATGAAATTTAATTGAATTCATACATGAAGATTCAAGACAAAACTATCACTTACGGTTTTATTGCCGCTGGCCTGATGAATATCGGTGGAGTATTAACCTTTTCGAGATTCTTTACCAATTCGACCATTGCTGAGTTTGACCCAGCAGTCATGTCAAATTTTGGTTTGGTCATGATTGTAATCTGGGGACTTGCCTATATTGCAATAGCTAAAGATTTTGAAAAAGTAAACTGGCTAGTCGCTGTTTTCGCTATAGAAAAACTCATCTACGGCTTCGTCTGGGCCAAATGGCTCATGAACAATGACCTCGCCGCAATCTATGCAGAAGACAACATGGCCGGAATTTTCTATACCATCTATGGTGCAAATGACTGGCTATTTTTTATCTTTTTCTCCTTCGTATTTATCAGGACTTTGGCAAGAAAGTAGAAAAAAAAGCATTGACCGTAAATCGCATCCTGTTATTTATCAAAATATTAGCAGCTGCTCTCTTTTCCGGTTTCTAAATAACTGAATCAGTCAAGGAACCAAGGGGGTTGATAACTCATTGAAAGAATAACTACCGACTCAAAAAAAACAGAATATGTTCAGTACCCAAGTAAAAACTTATCTAGAAGAGGTAATCCATAACATGCCATCGGACTGGCTCACACTCACCACTCACCGCTTAGATATTTACAATGAAGAGTTGGCAAAAACTCAATTTTTAGATCAATTTGAGAGCTTATTCAGAGAAAACAACGCTTCTACGCATGCTTTAAACGCACTGCCAACTACCTATGACTATATCCGCTTAGGCCATCCTTTATCTTGTGTTTTGGAGTGGGCTATCGCAAAGTCAATAAGCCAACCCTCAGAAAATATTATCAGTTTCTCGTCGAAAACGACTCCTATTTTAGCTGTCCTCAGAAAGAATTTGTTAGAAAACAGAAACACACAAATCCTTCACACAGGAGATTTACCGGATTTTTTTGATGCCGAACTAGTAAGAGACATTTACGGATACAAGTTCGATCTGCAGCAGATTGAGCAAGGGTCTGAAATCCCAACTTTTGAAGGAAGTACGATTTTTATTTCACATAAAGAACAATTCGGTGCTAGTGATCTAACTACAGGAGTTGATTTCTCCATCAATCTTCACTCGGAGCTAGGCACTGTCTTGATAGCAAACGGAGAGAGAAACTCATCCTATATTTCAGAGATTCAGCATGTGCGCAGAAGAGAAACCATTGCGATGACTCCTGAAAATTGTCTTTTGGCGTTGAAGTCTCTCATCGGACAAGAAGCATCCCCTACCCTAGGCAATTCTGTGGAAACTGACAAAGCGAGCGTCTTAGCTTCCATCCAATCTATCACGGGAACCACGACAAGCCCGCTAGCGGCATCTAGTGGTCTCTCAATGCAGTATGCGATCATGATGGGACTCGTTCATGATGCCCTGGAAAATCACCCTGGCAAAGCAATCAAATTCATAGTCCCACCGAACTGCTACGGTGGCACAAATGACCAAGCTAGGCGTGTAGCAGCCTGTATTGACCTAGTCGAAGTGGTGGATTTGCCCGTTGATGGTGACAACGATATGGTGCAAAGTCTAGAAACCATTCTTACAAGATTGGCAGCTGAAAACGCGATTCCTTACATCATCGCCGAAATCCCAACAAACCCACGAGTTGAAGTCCCTAACCTTGAGCAACTAAAAGCTGTTTTAAGCAAAGAACGCAAAACGCCAACTGGCGAAAATGCAATTGCTTCGGTATTCATTTTAGATCAAACTTTCTGTCCCAATTATCTTTTCTTAGGCGAAGGTGAAATACTCTCCACAGTGAAAGCCATATCTTATGCTAGTGGCTCTAAATTCCCGAGTGGCGGTAAGTGTACCGCCGGGTACTGCGTCGCAAATAATCTAGCAGCAGCTTTGATGGATAAAATAGCGATACACCTCCAGCTTTGCGACAACGAAGCTACATCACTTCAGTACGAACTTTTAGCCAAGCAATTGCCATCCATGAATCAGCGGATCAAAGACGCTTACGTGAATACCCATGATTTTGTCAACTTTATTCAGAAAACTTTACCCACTGCCAAAATCAATTTTGTCTCCAAGGAATTAGCAGACCAAGGATTTACACCTTCCGTATTTTCATTGGATCTTCCCACAAAAGGAAACTCTCCTGAAGAAAAAGAGGCATATAAAAGAGCGTTAAATCTAAAGTTGATCAACATGATGATCACTGAGATCCCAGATGAAAGCAAGTACTGCGTGAGCTACGGGCAGCTAAAAGGATGTTATTGGACCATTCCTGCCACCTCAACTCAAGGCACGACGAAGGAAGGTGATAAGGACTACATCATCCGAGCCTCACTCTCGCCAATCATGGACCTGAAGCGTCACAAAGAAGTATTTCAGAAATTTGTAGATGAGATTTGATAAAAAAGGAGGTATTTAATGCCTCCTTTTTAACTTTAGGAGAAAAGATCAAACCACATAATCATTACTAAAACAGCTTTATATTTTATTCACCCACCAAAAAAAGATGAAGGATTTAGCAGGAAAAATAGTGTTGATTACTGGTGGCGCATCCGGTATTGGTAAAATAATGGCTCGTCTGATGCTAGAGCGAAAGGCCAAGGTAATCATCTGGGACATAAGCCAAGCTGGCATAGATAGCACTATCGCTGAATTTACTCATCTAGGCGTAGTAGTTGGCTTCCAAGTGGATGTTTCAAACATACAAGAGATACAGCAAACAGCTATTAATGTCAAGAATGATATAGGTATAGTCGATGTGGTAATAAACAACGCTGGGATAGTAGTCGGCAAATACTTCCATGAGCATTCGCCTGTAGATATTACCAAAACTATGGAGATCAACTCCACCGCACCCATGTTAGTCAGCAGCGAATTTCTGGGAGACATGATAGCTCAGAACTCTGGTCATATCTGCAACATTGCTTCTTCAGGAGGATTGATTTCCAATCCCAAAATGTCTGTTTATGCAGCTAGTAAGTGGGCGCTGATTGGTTGGTCAGATAGTCTCAGACTGGAGATGAAGCAACTGAACAAAAACATTAACATCACCACGATCATGCCCTATTACATCAATACAGGCATGTTTGACGGGGTGCAATCCAAAATCCCAATTCTAGAACCAGAGGCGGCCTCATTGACCATCGTTAAGGCAATCGAGAATAACGTAAGAATGCTAACCCTACCCGGCTATATCTACAGACTTACCCGAATTGGTCAAGGTATCTTATCAATAAATGCTTTTGACTGGTTTGCTGGATCTGTCATGGGCATTTACAAAACAATGGAGCACTTCGTCGGTCGAAAGAACTAAGTCTTACAAAAGCAATAAAGGGTAACTTTACATTGATTTTTAACAAAAGAATATGTCAATCACCAAAGAATCCGAATTGATCGGAATGAAAAAAGTCAGTGAAGTGGTGGCTACTACACTAAAGTTGATGATAGAGTATGCCAAAATTGGAATTTCAACCAAGGAACTTGACGTATACGGAGGTGAAATCCTGAAAAGTTACGGAGCTAAATCAGCGCCATTTGAGACCTATGGATTCCCCGGGTACACCTGCATTAGTGTAAATAAGGTAGCGGCACATGGCATTCCATCTGAGAAAATAATCTTGAAGGAAGGTGACTTGATCAATATCGATGTATCCGCAGAACTGAATGGTTTTTGGTCAGACAACGGAGGTTCTTTCGTGATCGGTAGAGATATTCATAATCATCAACCACTTGTAGATGCCTCGCAGAACATTTTGAAAAAAGCCATAAATGCCATAAAGGGTGGAGTAAAGATCGCTGACATTGGCTTTATCATAGAAACTGAAGCTAGAAAATCTGGTTTTAAAGTCATTAAAAACTTGGCTGGTCACGGAGTAGGTAGAAGTTTACATGAAGGGCCTGAAGACATACTCAACTACAGGGTCAAAAGCAACAGAGAACGCTTCAAGAAAAATACGACTGTAGCTATAGAAACCTTCATTTCCACCAATTCCACTGTCGCTGTGACAGAGAAGGATGGCTGGACTTTGGTAGGAAACAAAGGTGGATTTGTCACTCAACATGAACAAACAATTCTAATCACCGATGGCGCACCGGTTGTTTTGACTGAAGCGAATGGGTTTTGGGATTAAGCCTACTTTCACCTTATGAACAGATTTTTGTTCAAACTCAACTAGCACAATGAAAAAAAAATTAGCCTTATTTTTTGCTCTGCTTGGATGGTTTGCAGTGATAACTCAATTCATTTTAATGCTTGAAAACCGTGTCACTCCTATTCCTGAAGCAGTTATTAGATTTTTCAGCTTTTTCACCATATTGACAAACACGCTTGTTGCGCTATACTTTACTCGGGTAACTTTAGCTAAAAATCTAGAAGACAGTAAAATCAACAACGCTGGGATACTTACTGCAATCACAGTCTATATTTTCATGGTAGGTATAGTTTATCAGGTAGCGCTCAGACACATCTGGCAACCCGAAGGACTTCAAATGCTGGTTGATGAAATACTTCATTCTATCATTCCAGTTTTGGTAATTGTATTCTGGGCACGGTATGAAAAGACCAGATCAGTTTACTATTCACAGATCTTTAAATGGGCAATTTACCCGATAGCATACCTACTATATATTTTAGTCCGAGGAAGTTTTTCCAACTTTTACCCTTATCCCTTTGTTGATGTGACCAGTTTAGGTATGACCACTGTACTGATAAATTCGCTCGTCCTTTTACTCCTTTTTACTCTGATTTCTACCTTGTTTGTTGGGTTAGGTAAATCTTTAATCAGAAGATGAAATGAATATTCAAACTATCACGATTGAGCAAAGAGCGGAGTTTCTTGAAAAAGGATTTTTGGTTTTACCCAATGCTCTCCCAGCAAACTTGCTTTCAACCCTTCAAGAATTGATAGCTGAGCTAAATGAGGAAATGCTAAAATCCTATACCAACTCATCCCCCATTCCTAACGCAAGTTTTATCGAAGAGAAGGATAAGCCATTACTTGCCAGAGTTAACGATTTATTGGGAGTTTACCCTGAAGCTGTATTGGAGTTATTGGCTTCTCCTATAATGATGTCGATCGCAAAAGATCTGTGTGGTCCAGATGTAGTGCCTTTGCAATGCGACGTGCTATTCAAACACAATCATCCACAATCCTTCATTTCATGGCATCAGGATGCGCCACACTCTCGTAAGTTCCCTTACCTAAATATTGGAATTTACCTCGATGACGCTGACATAGGAGATGGATGTGTCGATTATGTCCCACACAGTCAACACGAAGTGCAGGACATAGGGAAATTGACACAAAAACATGGATATACTGTCCCGAATCGGGTGAGTGCATCAGTAAAGGCAGGAGATATCTTAATTCAAGACATGATGGTTCTTCACGCATCTCAAGTCAAAAGAAAAGAAGGCATTCGAAGAACAATTTATGTAGAAATGAGACCAGCTGCCGCCATATTGGATCAAGGTGTTCAAAGCAAAGAATGGGCAGAATTACGTAGGCGTTGGATGGGGATTGTGAAACGAAGATCAACTGTGATATGGCCAGAAGATTTTCTAGAGTCCCTTCCACAAGATTTGAAAAGTGATGAAGAAGAAATCAAGCAAATCCTTCAACATCGGGAGCCCCCTATTCCTGCCAATTATGGTTTCCCTATCAATGATTAGTCGTAATATCCAGTGTGACTAGTTCTGCATAGATATGACAGTTTGTAAAGATAAATTCAGATAGCATCAGGCATCGACTCTATGCTTCCTCTGCAAGCTCTAGGATAAAAAAATCCCCCCATCTAGCGCATTATGGCTTTTGGGGGGGATTTCGATTTTAAATAACTAGCCTACTTAATGATTCTCGTGCTTACTTGGATCATAGTTGGCTTCCAGCTCTGCTAGGGTCTTTTTGCCATAGGCGATTTTGGTGATCACCACATATAGGACTGGCACAAAGAAGATCGCCAAGAAGGTAGCAGCAAGCATTCCTCCAATCACCGTTAAACCAATCGTCTGCCTTGCCACAGCACCAGCTCCATTGGAAATAGCCAAAGGAACCACACCAAGAATAAAGGCCAGCGAAGTCATAATAATCGGGCGAAGTCTCAATTTCACCGCTTCCAAAGTCGCCTGAAGTAGTGGCATTCCTACATCCACCCGTTCTTTGGCAAACTCCACAATAAGAATGGCATTTTTGGCGGCCAAACCAATCAGCGTAATCAGACCAATCTGTGCGTAGATGTTATTGTCCAATTTCGGAAGAAAATGCAATGCAACTATAGCCCCAAAAGCTCCAAGTGGCAAAGCCAGCAGGACGGAGAAAGGCACAGACCAGCTTTCATACAGCGCTGCCAATAGCAAAGAAACCAGCACAATCGCCAAGGCAAATATTAGAATAGTTGCGTTTCCAGAGGATTGCTCTTCCCTACTCAAACCAGAAAAATCATAGCCGTACCCGGCAGGCAAGGTTTCAGCCGCTACTTCTTCCAGCGCTGCCATTGCTTGCCCAGAACTATATCCAGGTGCAGCGTTGCCATTGATTTCAGCTGATCGGAACAGATTATAGTGAGAAATCACCGGAGCATTTTCTACTACTTCATAGCTGATCAAGGCGCTTAAAGGAACTGATTCTCCTCCATTACTTTTGACATAATATTGCTGCAGATTATTGATTCCAGCTCGGTAAGCAGTATCGGCTTGGGCTACCACCCGGAAGTTTCTTCCGTAAATAGTAAAGTCATTGACATAAGAACTTCCCATGTAATTAGACATCGTGTTGAAAATTTCAGTCAGCGGAACACCCAATTTCTTGGCTTTTTCCCTATCCACAGTCACATGGTATCCAGGAGTTTTGGCAGTAAAGAAACTATAGGCCATGGCAATTTCAGGACGCTGATTTGCGGCAGCGATGAATTGCCCCATAGTGGCTTCAAACTCTTTAATATCACCCGTAGCAGATCGTTGCTCCAACATAAAACTGAAACCTCCCGTACTACCCAAACCTGGAATCGCTGGTGGCGGAACCACAACGATATTTCCTTCTGTAATAGCAGCGAACTTCTGGTTTAAAGTCGCCAACATGCCATTAAGCTGGAGAGAGGGATCTTTTCTATCATCCCAAGGGTCCATCTGAACAAAGAAAGTAGCCGCATTTGGTTTGAAAGAAAAGTTGATCACGTTCAATCCACCAATACCAGTGACATGATTGATCCCTTCAGTTTCTTCCAAGATGCTATTCATGTGCTGCATAACCGCCTGAGTTCGGTTACTTGATGCACCCTCTGGAAGTTGAAGCGTCACATAAAGTCGCCCTTCATCTTCAGTAGGTAAAAATCCTGTTGGTTTCGTTTGGAACAGGCCAAAGGTTCCTATGAAAATACATAGCAGTAAAATCAAAACCAGCGGAGCTCTTTTGATGCTGGCTCTGACACCATTCGTATAGCTGGCAGTTGTACGCTCAAACCATAAGTTGAATTTGTAGAAGAACTTATTCAGGCCCTTACCATTTTCATTCACCTCAGAAGGTTTCAGCAAGAGAACGCACAATGCAGGAGTTAAACTCAAGGCAACGAATGCTGAAATCAATACGGAGATTGCAATTGTGATCGCAAACTGCTGGTACATTCTACCCACGATACCTGGAATAAATCCTACCGGAATAAATACCGCTGCCAAAATCAATGCAATGGCAATCACTGGCGCTGTGATATCTTTCATAGCCAAGCGGGTTGCTTCTTTAGCCGAAATCTTCTTTGAATCAATGTAATGCTGCACGGCTTCCACCACCACGATGGCATCATCCACTACAATACCAATGGCTAGCACGAAACCAAAGAGGGTCAGTGTATTGATGGTAAATCCAAGTAACGGGAAGAAAATAAACGTACCGATGATAGAAACAGGTATCGCAAGCACTGGAACCAATGTTGCTCTCCAACTCTGAAGGAACAGGAATACAACGATAATCACTAGGATCAATGCTTCCACGAATGTGTTCATTACTTCGTTGATGGAGACTTCCACCACGGATACGGATTCAAAGGGAACCGTGTAAGTCATATCAGTAGGAAAGCTTTTTTTCAATTCATCCAGAGCAGCATAAACGCCCTCGGCAGTTTCCAAAGCATTACTTCCTGGAGCTTGGTAGACAAGCAAAATCGCAGCTTCTTCTCCATCCAAGGTAGAATACCTGCTGTAGTCAAATTGACCTAACTCGATTCTGGCTACATCCTTCAGGTAAACCAAAGATCCATCTGCTGGATTTGATCTCAAGATGATATCTTCAAACTCTTCCGAACTTTCCAGTCGCCCATTTACGGTAATTGGATATTCAAAAACCTGTGTATCGTACTGCGGCATACTTCCCACTTTTCCAGCGGCAACTTGTAAGTTTTGCTCCTGAATGGCGGCTGTCACTTCTTTCGCTGTAATGCCATACTGTGCTAATTTGTCTGGCTTGAGCCAAACTCTCATACTGAAATCCTGACCAATTGGTGTAATATCCCCCACTCCATTCACACGGAGAAGTGCATCTTTGATGAAAATATTGGCATAGTTGGAAAGGAATTTACTGTCGTGAGTTCTTTCCGGTGAAGTGATACTCAATACCATCATAATGGATGGGTTTCTTTTTCTCACGGTCACCCCGAGTCTACGCACGGCCTCTGGAAGAGATGGTTCTGCTATAGAAACTCTGTTTTGGACATCCAATGTTGCGATGTTGATGTCCGTCCCTACTTCGAAGGTGACGTTCATCTGCATCTGACCGGTACTGGTATTATTCGATGAAATGTAAGCCATCCCCGGAGTACCGTTTACCTGGGTCTCTATTGGTGTCGCTACCGTCTGCTCAACTGTCCGCGCATCCGCTCCAGTGTAGTTGGCAGAAACAGAAACTACCGGCGGGGTAATGTCTGGATATTGAGTGACCGGCAGATTTAAAATTGCCAAAACACCGACCAGCACGATGACGATAGAAATCACCATTGCTGTTACTGGCCGTTTTATAAATACGTCTGATATCATTAGTAATTAATCAAGTCTGTTGAAAAAATCATTTATTGAGCTGCTGTTTGCTCAGTGATTTGAGCACCTTCACGTAATTTCTGAATACCAGTCACCACGATTTTGGCACCCTCTTGTACTCCTGATCTCACCACAATATCATCTCCTATTTGAGTCCCAAGAATCACATTCTGCTGCTTCACCGTATTATCAGACTGTACCAGATAGACAAAATACTCACCCATTTGCTCTGTTACGGCTCTGTAAGGAATCACTACTTGCTCTCCTAAATCCTGATTAAGAACCATCAGGTTTACCGTCATCCCTGCAATTAAGTCCCTGTTGGGGTTAGGAAATTGAACTCGGAGTGCAATGGTACCGGATTGCCGTCCTACAGCTCTGTCAATCGTAGTGAATGTACCGTTGAAAGGATAAATACTATTGTCGCTGAATCTGATTCTAAAAAGTGAATCGGGATTGTCTTCTGCTTTCAGCAACTTATTGAATCTAGGAATCTCGCGTTCGTTGATTACAAAATTCAATGACATAGGATCATTAGATGAAAGGGTATTCAATAGCGGCTGACCTGGAGAAACCTGTGATCCCAATCTCACCTGAGATATCCCCACTGTGCCATCAAATGGGGCAGTTAAAACTGAATATTGATAATCTGTATTTGCTGATTCCAGTTGAGCTTTGGCTGAGCTAAGCTGTGCTTTTGCGTCCAACACAGCACTTTCAGCATGATCCAATTGCTGCTTTGCAATAGCCTCTTGCTCATCCAGTCTCTTATAGCGATCGTAATCCTTGGACAATCTCGCTAGATTGGCTTCAGCACTTTCTACCAGTGCTTTGGCTTGCTGCTGCGAAGCTGCATATTTACTTCTGTCGATCTCATATAGTCTTTGCCCCTTTTTGACTTCCTGGCCATCTTTTACATAAATGTTTGTGATGTAACCTCCAATTTGAGGCCTTATTTCTACTTCATTTAGCGGAACCAATGATGATGGATATTCATCAACTCCTGTCACCGTTTTGGAAACTACCGTGTAGGTGGTAACTGGCACTGCAGGTGATGCCTGTTGTTCTGCCTGCTCCTTTTGACCGCAGGAGAATCCTGCTAAAACCAAGACCGAAAAAGCTGCAAGTTTGTATGATAAGTTCATATGGTATAAAATTTTAAGAGGATTCGAATTATTTGATAGTTCCTAATGCTCGCTCTAGATCAAGCTTGTCTTCCAACACTTGATAAAATGCATTGATATGATTAATCTGGGCTGTTTGGAGGTCTGTCTCTGCTACGACTAATTCCACGTAAGCTTTGATTCCTTCATCGTATTGAAGCTTAATGATGTCATAAACATCCTCTGCCATCTCCATATTTTCTCTAATGAGCTGCCATTCGTAGACACTACTGTTATAGTCTGCAAGAGCAATTGAATACTCCGTTTTAATCTGATTACTAAGATTTTCGATTTCTATTTTGCCGCGATCTACCTGCAGTTCAGCTGCTTTTACTCTATGAACTCTTTTGCCACCTTGAAAAATAGGGATTGCCAGATTGATACCTACCGAAGAAACAGGAAAAGCAGCCCTGTACAGTTCTGAGAAAGTGTTGTTGAAGTAATTCCAATTATATCGGTAATAGGCAGACATTTCCGGAAGGTAATTCCACTTTTCATAGCTTCTCTGGATCTCATTTAGCGTTTGCTGTGTCTGCATCAATCGATATTCCACCCGATTTTCCATCATCAATGGTTCTGCGGTATTTTCCCCAATTTTGCCTGCAGCTCCCTGCACATCAAACTCAATAACAAAATCCAAACTATCCGGATACCCCATTAGTTGCTTGAGGTAATCATACTTTGCATCAAAAGAGTTTGCAACTCTATTTCGATCACTTCTCACATTGGTCAGGGCAATTGAGGCACGCTGATAATCTGTCTTGTCCACTAAGCCCGCTTCAAACCTGCTATATGCATCTTTGTACTGCTTCTCTAACCGACTGAGATTTTGATCAAGAATTTTTAGTTGCTCTTCGGAAAGTAGAATGGAGTAAAAAGCCTTACTAACATCAACGACCGTGTTGATCCGTGCATTTTCTATTACCTGCTGCAATTGCTGACGGTAATACTTAGAAGTCTTGGTGGCAAAAAGCTGATCTCTGTTGAAAAGTGTCTGATCTGCCTGCAATAACACATTGGAGTTGTAATCCTGACCAAACGTAATCAACTGTTCGCCGATAATCTGCTGCTGAAGCTTGATATTGTAGGCACCAGCTGCCGAAGCGGTGATCTGGGGATACCATTCAGCCAAATTTGACCGGATATCTCTATCCCCTATTTGCTCATCTATTTGTGCTTGCCGGATAATTGGACTTTGCACCAGCGCAAATTCTATCACCTGATCCAAGGTCAACACGCCTTGGCCGACTGTACTTTCTTCCTGACTGTAGACAGCTTCGGTCATGAGTAGTACACTCAATCCGACCAACAGTAAACGTTTGTTAAACATGTAATTAATAATTAGTTGGTAATAACTTAAAAAAGGTTTATTGGGTTAAGCAGTTTTGATCCCAGCCCAGATTAGTTGAGATATTTCGTCAAGATTCACATTTGTTTTTGCGAGCTTGGTTTTAAAATTCTTTTTGATCCTCACGGTTGAAGTGATATTGGTATTGACCAAAATGGAAAGAATCACCGGATTAGTCGCACGTATAGCTCCCTCGTCCATACCTGACTGAAAAAACTTGTGAGCCCATTCATGCCACATATTTGGCCGATTTTGAACTTTCTCTGAATTAAAAGGTGAATTCAAAAACTGGTCATAGAATCCATGAATGGCAGGATGCTGCTCATAGAATTCAGTGAAATTCCTCCAATAATTGAAAAACCTATTCTCGAATTCCAAGGAATCATCGTCCCTTTCAGCTAAATAGTAGGTGATTTTTTCGGCGACATAGTCATAGATTCCCACGATCAAATCCTCCTTATTTTCAAAATAGGTATAAATAGTACCTGCAGCTACACCGGCATTTTTCGCTACCTGGCTCACAGGACATCCATGAAATCCATTGGCATGCACTAATTCCAGAGCGCTTTCAATGATGCTCTGTTTCTTGTCTAATAAATTTTCCATAATTGACTGAATGAACGTTCAATCATAATGGACTGGCAATAGTTCCAGTTATTGAGGAAATTATTTAGGAAATTTAAGAACGGTGAAATTTAAAAAAGGACTGAAAAATAAAGCCGTTGATAATGAATTGGTTCTGTGCTACCAAAGCAGATGATCGGATTTAAACTTTCGTTTTTATATTTTTTCGACACTAGAATCACTAACATTGCAACCCAATTGAAAATAGCTGCGGATGTGGCGAAATTGGTAGACGCACTAGACTTAGGATCTAGCGCCGCGAGGCATGGGGGTTCGAGTCCCTCTATCCGCACTAAGACCTCTCAGAGATTTCTGGGAGGTTTTTTAATTTCAAGAACTAAAATTCTTTTTTGTAATTATTATTACCCTCCCGAATTCTCCCCCGATAATCACCACATTAGATAGTTCTAATACAAATTAACTGCGATAGATGTAACTTAGCTTAGATTTCTAAGCTAAAATTTGCTTTTTGCAGACCACCCAATAGATAGTTATGTCGCAATTTGATTCAATCAGGCCTTTTTACGATGCGGAAGCTAATGCTGCAATCCGAAAGATTGTAAATGATCCTATGCTGGAGGCAATGATGAGTTTTACGTTTCCAAACGATTCTACGGAGCATTGGAAAGACTTAATGGTTCATACACATTCGCTGCGCGACTTTCAGGTGAACTTCATTTATCCGGGAGTACAAAAGGTTATTGAAAAAAGCTCAGATGGATTAAGTACTGGTGGTTTTGAGCTCTTGCAACCCAATACTGCCTACCTTTTTATTTCTAATCACCGAGATATTATTCTGGATACTTCCTTGCTGAATTCCTGCCTTTATGAAAACAGTCTAATCCTCACTACTTCTGCTATTGGAGATAATCTGATCCAAAAACCATTTTTACATACACTTTCAAGACTTAACAGGAATTTTGCCATTAAGCGCGGGCTCCAAGGAAGAGCTTTGTTAGAAAGTTCGCAGATGGCTTCAGCTTATATTAAAAAATCTCTGATTTCTGAAAATCGATCTGTCTGGACAGCGCAGCGGGAAGGTCGCACCAAGGACGGTAATGATGCTACTCACCGTGGAGTTTTGAAAATGCTAACGCTCGCAGAAGAAGGTCAAAATCCATTTGGTTATTTTGAAAAAATTAAAGTTGTTCCAATCTCTATTTCCTACGAATATGATCCTACGGACGTATTGAAAATGCCTGAATGGCTAGCCAAGTCCAGGGATGAGAAATATGTGAAAGGTGAAAATGAGGATTTTCTCAATCTTCTCAGAGGAATCATGGGTACCAAAAAGAGAATCCACCTTCAGGTAAATGGTATTTTGGATAAGGAAATCAAAGCAATCTCTGAAATGGAACTCAGTCAGCCTGATAAACTCAGTAAACTTGCCGAATGCATTGATCAGAAAATATGGTCTGGTTATAAATTATGGCCAAGCAATTATATTGCTCACGACCTACTTTATGGAGATGAGGAGTATGTAAACTTCTATACTGCAGCCGAAAAAGAGTCCTTCGAAAAAAGGATGATTGAAAAAGTAAATACGAAGAATGAATTTCTGATTCAAAGCTTTTTGTCGATGTATGCTAATCCTGTCAACAATCAAAAAGCAGCATTGCAAACTAATTCACCTTCATCTCAATCCTGAATTTAGTTCCAACGCCTAGCTTGGAGTCAATTTCCAAGATACCATTTTGTTGATTTACGAGCTGTTTAACCAAGTTCAAACCCAACCCAAACCCAATTTCTCCTCGAGTTCCTTCATCAGTAGATGTTCCGTCATCTAATATTTCGCTTACTTTAGAACTACTCATACCAATTCCATTATCCTCAACAATCAGCTCAAGAATCAAATCCAATTCATTTCGCGTCAGGTTCATTTTTAGGGTAATTATACCTCCTGCTTTAGTGAATTTGATAGAGTTGGAAAGTAAATTCCCTAAAATCTGAAGGACATATAATTTAGAGAAAGACTCAAATTGATTCTCCTGATCTAGTAGCACATTGAAGTCAATATTTTTTACTTTTAACTGAGGAGCCAAAAGACGCACAATCGTTTCTTTCAGTTTTACCAAGTTGGTTTCTCCCTCATTTAATTCGGGGCTTCGATTGGCGTTATCATCAAATTCTTTTGAAAGAATATCCTTTGACAAATCAAGCAAGGAAATACTGCTTTGCTTGATCATTTCAGTATATTCTTTTATCTCTTGAGAACTAGCAGCCAATTCTTCATCAAGGATTAAATCTGTCAAACCAATCACCCCACTTATTGGACCTCGAATATCATGAGCCAATTTCTTCTGGTTCAATTCAGCCTCTTTTACTTTATTTTTCAGATTAGCTACCAAATTATTTACTCGCAATCTGTCAACAATTTGTCTCGCTATCAATCTCAAAACATCCTTTACCTCTTCAGATAGATGCATTATTTGACTATCCATAACGCAGAGCGCTCCAAGATTATATCCTTCTGGTGAGGTCAAGGGCACTCCCATATAGTATTTGAGATTTGGGGCATCTCTCACATAAAAGACGTGCTTGAAGCGTTCATCAGCACTCAAGTCTCCTACTTCAAAACCTTCGTTGCCGGGAGTTTGAATTGTAAATTGACAAACAGAGTCTTCTTTCGGCATTTGAGTGATATCTATCCCATAGGAGGACACACTCCATTGGGTAAATGAATCGATAAGATTGACTAGAGAAATTTCTGTTCCGCTGATTTTAGCGGCTAACTCCGTAAGAAAATTTAATCCTTGCTTTGGCTCATAATAATCAATTCCCAGATTACTTAGGGCTAATAGCCTTTCTAATTCAGTCTCATGCAAGGAAGATATTTGATTCATTTTACTACTTTTAATAATCACAGACACAAAAAATCCTTATTTCAATTCCCTATCCAAATGTAATGGCAATTACTTTTTCTCCAATCAAGTATTTACGAATGAATAGATTATCTGGATCGTTAGTAATTCATTTATTCTTAGCTAGTAGCATTTTACTTTTCTCAGAAAGTAAATCCTTTGCACAGACATCCAATGAAAATGTCCTGGTTGGTCAGATTGTGACCCCTTATGGAGAGATTTTGATCGAACTAGATGATCGAACTCCCAATCATAAAGAAAGCTTTATCGAACTCGCAAATGCTGGCTATTGGGACTCTTTGACCTTTAATCGTGTCATTCCAAACTTTGTGGCGCAGGGAGGGTGTCCAGATACTCCCGAAGGGTTTAGTGATCCAGAATATCTCTTGGAGCCTGAGTTCGTCCCTGAATTAAAGCATGTTTATGGAGCCGTAGGTGCCGGGCGAGATGACAATCCGGGAAAACTATCTGCTCGCTGCCAGTTTTATATTGTACAAAACCCGGAAGGAATTCCCAGACTCGATGGAGATTACACGATTTTTGGTCAGGTGATTAAGGGGATGAGTGCGATAGAGCAAATTGTTCGTGCAAAGCGAGATAATAATGATGAACCAATAAAGTCTATTCCTCTCAAAGTGAAAATAATTCAAATAAGCCAATCAGCTTATAGCGAGTTGACAACTCAAAAGAATCAATAAGCTGATCCAAACCAAAAAAATTAATGAGTACCTCTAAACCCATCAAAATCCTCGTCGTTGGTTGTGGAAATATGGGAATTGCCCATGCTACTGCTTACCACAATTTCCCTGAATTTGAAATCTGTGGGTTGGTATCCAGAGGTGATTCCAATAGTAAATTGAATAAGCAACTTAATGCTGAGTATCCACTTTTTTCAGACTTCGATGAAGCTTTAGCTCAGTCCAATCCCGATGCAGTGAGTATTTCAACCTATCCTGATACCCATGAGGAATTTGCCCTCAAATCTTTGGAAGCTGGTTGCCATATTTTCATAGAAAAGCCACTTGCAGATTCCATCAGTGGTTGCGAGCGGATTATTGCAAAAGCCAAAGAAGTGGACAAAAAGGTAGTCGTAGGATATATCTTGAGGCACCATCCCTCTTGGATCCGCTTTATAGCCGAAGCAGAAAAACTCGGCAAACCATTAGTGATGCGTATGAATCTCAATCAGCAAAGTCAAGGATTCATGTGGGATGTGCATCGGAACTTAATGAAAAGCCTTAGTCCGATTGTGGATTGTGGTGTGCACTACATAGACGTGATGTGCCAGATGACGAGATCAAAACCTGTTTCAGTTTCTGCAATTGGCGCTAGACTTACCGAAGATATTTCAATTGACAACTACAATTATGGCCAACTTCAGATTCGCTTTGAAGATGGTTCGGTGGGTTGGTATGAAGCAGGATGGGGACCGATGGTGAGTGAGACTGCTTTTTTTGTGAAAGACGTTTTCGGTCCGAAAGGATCAGTTTCCATCACTGCAAAGAATGCTGGAGTTAGCGGACAATCAGATAATGTGGATTCCCATACCAAGACAGAATCCATCCGGGTTCATCATGCTGATATTGATTCGCAAAACAAATTTACCAAGCCTGACAACTGGATAGATCTGAAAGACGAGCCAAATCACCAGGAACTTTGCAATCGGGAGCAAAAGTATTTTCTAAAAGCAATTCAAGAGAATATCGATCTAGACGACCACTTGGAAGATGCATTGAACAGTCTGAAAATAGCTTTTGCCTGTGACGAATCGGTGAAAACCGGAGAAACAGTTAACTTATAATCTTTAGAATATATTTTGGGAGTCTAGGCCAAAGACCCTATTTTTCCTTTTTGGAAACGACATGAAAAATAAAACAGTACTTATTACAGGCGGGGCTTCCGGAATTGGCCTAGCTATGGTCCAGCTTTTTGCAGCCAAAAACACGAAAGTTTACTTCATAGATATCAATCCTGATAGTGGAGAAAAGGTAGCTCAGGATGAGCGTAGCAAAGGTTTTGATGTGACTTTTCTGTGTGGAAGTGTAGCAGATCCAGCAGAGGCAGAAACCCTAATTCAGTCCATTCCCGGCAAAATAGACACCTTGATCAATAACGCCGGAGTTTCCCATATCGGAAATGCAGAGACTACTTCTTCTGAAGATTTTGACCGGGTTTTTCAGGTGAATGTAAAGGGCATGTTCAATTGCATCAAATCGGCGCTTCCTAAACTTAAAGAAAATGGTGGAGGTTCAATTCTAAACATGGCTTCTGTCGCTGCGACAATCGGTATTCCAGATCGATTTGCTTATAGCATGACCAAGGGCGCGGCACTTTCCATGACTTTAAGCGTGGCCAGAGATTATGTAGCAGACAGGATTCGTTGTAATTGCCTATCTCCAGGACGAGTTCACACGCCATTTGTAGATGGCTTTTTGGCCAAAAATTATCCAGGCCAAGAGAAGGAAATGTTTGAAAAACTAGCTGCAACTCAGCCTATTGGTAGAATGGCAACCCCTTCAGAAATCGCTGAACTTGCCTATTTTGTAAGTGCAGAAACTGGAGGATTTATCACAGGAACGAATATTCCGATTGATGGAGGATTCTTGGGGCTGAAAATGTGAAGTTGATTTGAGATTTACGATTTGTGATTTGAGATTGAAAGCCTCAACGCATTTATTTAGCTCAATTTAATTAGTTACTCAAACTTCTTTTATATAGGCTCTTGGCTCAATCTCTAATCTCCCTTCTCCTATCTCCTTTCTTTAAAATCTAATATCTTGAGTCTTAATACTTGATACTAACTACTTAATACTTAAAAATGAAACTTATACGATTCGGCGAAGCCGGTAAAGAACAACCAGGAATCCAGAGTGCATCAGGCAAATACCTAGATTGCTCTGGTTTTCAGGAAGACTGGAACGAAAACTTTTTCGCAAATAATGGACTAGCGAGACTTCAGGAATGGCTGGAAGCCAACGAAGAAAATCTAAACGAAATACCTGCAGATTCCAGACTGGGTTCACCTATTGCCAGACCTTCCAAAATCATTTGCATAGGGCTGAATTACCGTAAACATGCCATAGAATCTGGTATGGCAGTACCTGAAGTCCCAATCATTTTCATGAAAGCCACTTCTTCACTGTGCGGCCCATTTGACCCTATTTTAATACCTAAGAATTCGGTAAAAACGGACTGGGAGGTGGAATTGGCAGTGGTAATCGGCAAACGAGCAAAATATGTGAGCAAGGAAAATGCAATGGATTATGTGGCGGGCTACTGTGTACATAATGACGTCTCTGAGCGAGATTTCCAGCTACATCACGGAGGTCAGTGGGTCAAAGGCAAAAGTGCAGACAACTTCGCTCCACTTGGGCCAGTTTTGGTTACCAAAACAGAAATTCAAGATCCACATAACCTGAGACTTTGGCTAAAACTGAATGGCAAAATGCTTCAGGATAGCAATACTTCTGACCTGGTTTTTGATATTCCCGAATTGATCGAGCATCTGAGTCAATACATGACTTTGCTTCCTGGCGATGTGATTTCTACCGGAACTCCAGCAGGCGTTGGTCTCGGCCTTACCCCTCCTACTTACTTGAAAGAGGGTGATGTGGTAGAACTTGGCATTGAAGGACTTGGAGAAGCTAGACAAACTGCCATCAACGATCCTGAAGCATGAGACTGGATTCCCACCAGCACTTTTGGAAATACAATCCTGAAAAACACTCCTGGATCACCGACGACATGAAGGTGATCCAACGTGATTTTCTTCCTGATGATCTGATCCCAATTTTAAAGGAACATAAAATTGACGGTTGTGTAGCTGTGCAGGCAGATGAGAGTTTCCGGGAAACTGCCTTTCTATGTGATCTCGCTGAAGAATACGAGCAAATCAAAGCTGTCGTAGGCTGGGTAGACTTGGGAAGTGATGATGTAGACAAGGATTTGGATCAGTTTGCTTCGCAAAAAAAACTGAAAGGTTATCGAGAGATTCTTCAATCAAAACCGGTCGATTACATGCTTCGAAAGGAGTTTATCCGAGGCATAGAGAAAATCGGAAAGCGAGGTTATACTTATGACATTCTGATTTTTCACAATCAATTGGAAGCCACATATCAGTTTGTTAAAAAAGCACCGGAACAACCTTTTGTAATCGACCATATAGCCAAGCCAAATATTAAACTGGGTATTTGGAGAGAGTGGAAAAAGGAAATGGCTCCACTTGCCGAGCGGGATTATATTTCCTGTAAAGTGTCTGGAATGATCACCGAAGCAGATTGGAAGAATTGGAAGGCAACAGAGCTACAAGTTTATTTGGATGTGGTCTTGGAGCTTTTCGGTCCGAAGCGACTGATGTTTGGAAGCGATTGGCCTGTGTGCAAAATCGCAGGAGAATACGAACAGGTCTTGGAAGTGGTGGAGCGGTTTACCGATAGACTTTCCAAAACAGAAAAAGAAGCAATCATGGGAAATACTGCGGCGGAGTTTTACGGGATTGGATTATAAATTAGTGAGGTTATGGACTTACTTTCTTCAGATTACAAACAATGGCTAACAGATCTCAAGAGTACAATCCGCTCTACTCAGATCAAAGCGGCTGTTACAGTAAATTCAATTTTGATTCAATTTTATTGGGATCTAGGCAAGTCCATTAGTGAGAAACAAACGGAATGGGGCACTAAATTCTTGAGCACTCTTTCAAAAGATCTAAGAAGTGAATTCCCTGACATGAATGGGTTTTCTGTCACTAATCTCAAGTACTGTCGTCTTTTTTACGACTATTTCAACTCAAACTCTAAACCTAAAACCCTAATTCGTCCCCAACTTGGGGACGAATTAGAAAGTGATTATAATTCAATTAGCCCCCAGCTTGGGGACGAAATGGATAAAGCTACTATCCCCTCAATCCCATGGGGGCATATAAAGCTGATAATCAATAAAATAAAAACAAGAACAGAAGCTAATTTCTACATTCAGCAAACCATCGAAAACAACTGGAGTAGAGATGTTTTGGATAGCCAGATTAAGTCAAAACTTTACCAAAGAACAGGTAATTCGATCACTAACTTTAAGACTACTCTTCCCAAACCCTTGTCCGATCTGGCAAACCAAACCCTGAAAGACCCATACATTTTTGACTTTCTTACTTTAGATACAAGCTACAGAGAACTTGATATTGAAAACCAACTGATCCACCATATCACTAAATTCTTACTCGAGTTAGGTAAAGGTTTCGCCTTTATTGGAAACCAATATCATCTGGAAATTGGTGAATCTGATTATTATCTAGACTTGCTTTTTTACCATACTAAGCTCAAATGCTATGTAGTAATTGAGCTGAAAAACACAAAGTTTATCCCAGAATTTGCAGGAAAACTGAATTTCTATCTATCTGCAGTTGATAGTTTAATTAAAGACGATTCCGACAATCCAACCATTGGAATTCTTTTGTGCAAAGACAAGAACAATATAGAAGCAGAATTTGCTCTTCGAGACATGAATAAGCCTATGGGAATTAGTGAAATAAAGTTTCTAGATAGTCTTCCAGATAATTTAAAAAGTAGTTTGCCAACCATAAATGAACTGGAGTCTGAATTAAAAAGATTGGGGGACCAAGTTTAAACTATAAAAACAACAATGAACCTAAACCTAACCAATAAAGTCATCCTAATTTCTGGCGGAGCCAAAGGTATCGGCGGAGCAATTTCCAGAGGATTGATTGCCGAAGGTGCAATTCCAGTGATGATAGATCCTTCCGAAAAAGAAGGTGCTGAAATCCTCACCTTAGGTGAGGCACTGCAGATTCCTATCCGACTTTTCGAGGCTGCTGATGCAGAAAAAGCAGTCAAACTCACACTGGAAAAATACGGAAGAATTGATGGGCTTGTGAATAATGCAGGAGCAAATGATAGCGTAGGCTTAGAAAATGGAAGCCCTGATGCATTTGAAAAATCTGTTGCAAAAAACCTAAATCACTATTATCATTTGGCACATTTTGCTTTGCCTCATTTGAAAAAAGCTAAGGGAAGTATTGTCAATATCAGTAGTAAAACTGCTGTAACCGGGCAGGGAGGAACTTCAGGCTACACCGCAGCCAAAGGCGCTCAGCTCTCTCTCACCAGAGAATGGGCAGTCGAACTCCTACCTTACGAGATCACAGTGAATGCTATCATTCCAGCGGAAGTATACACGCCACTTTATGAAAACTGGATCAAGACATTTCCAAATCCTGAAGAAAGACTTGCAGAGATCACAGCCAAAATCCCTTTAGGTAATCGAATGACAACTCCTGAAGAAATCGCAGCTATGGCGATATTCTTATTTTCGGATAAAGCCAGGCATATCACTGGACAACATCTCTTTGTAGATGGAGGATACACTCATCTCGACCGAGCATTATAACTTCGAAACCCACATAACCTGAACCCCACCCATGACCCAAAAACCTGCCTTAGTTCCCAAGGAATTAATCCTTCCTTTTATCCTCATTACATCTCTTTTTGCTCTTTGGGGCTTCGCAAATGACATTACCAATCCCATGGTGGCAGCATTTAAGCGAGTCCTCGAACTCAATAATACCCAGGCCTCCTGGGTACAGATGGCTTTTTATGGGGGCTATTTTACCATGGCTTTACCCGCAGCCTTTTTTATCAAAAAGTATTCTTATAAAACTGGAATCTTATTGGGCTTGGGACTTTATGGTTTCGGAGCTTTGCTATTTTATCCAGCAGCAGCTTGGGAGAGTTACGGTTTTTTCCTGGCTTCTCTCTACATTCTGACATTTGGTTTAGCTTTCCTGGAAACTACCGCCAACCCATACATTTTATCCATGGGTCCAGAAGCTACTGCCACGCAGCGTTTGAATTTGGCTCAGGCATTCAACCCAATGGGAGCATTGGCAGGCTTGTTTGTAGCCAAGCAGTTTATCTTGAATGCCCTTCAATCGAATGCAACCGATGCAGATGGGAATATCATTTTCTCCTCGCTGGATGAATCTGCTAAAGCAGTAATCCGAACAGCAGATCTGCTGATCATTCGAAACCCTTATGTAATGCTTGGCTTAGTGGTAATAGCGATTTTGGTAGTGATCGCGCTGGTCAAAATGCCTGAAAATAAGGAAACTGGAAAGGTGGAGTTCCGCGCTACCATGGGGCGCTTGCTGAAAAACAGAAACTTCGTTGAAGGTACATTTGCTCAGATGTTCTACGTAGGTGCTCAAATCATGGTCTGGACCTATATCTATCAATACGCGGAAGTACTTGGCATTTCCATCGCCGATGCAGTGAATTACGGGTATGCCGCTTTGGTAATATTTTTGGTAGGACGTTGGATTTGCACCTTTTTGCTTCGCTACATCTCACCTACCAAGTTGCTCAGCATCTTTTCTGTGCTCGCAATACTATTCACAGCAGGAGCTATTTTCCTCCCAGGCATGCTGGGATTATACTCCTTAGTTGCTATTTCGTTTGCTATGTCTTTGATGTTCCCGACTATCTATGGGATCGCCTTGGACGGCTTAGGTGAAGATTCAAAGTTTGCAGCAGCATATCTTGTGATGGCGATTGTGGGTGGCGCAATCATGCCTACACTGCAAGGAATGATTATGGATATCGGCGGAGTTGCTTATGATGATACGTTGATTTTGGGCGTGCCTGAGGTCAATTTCTCCTTTATACTTCCCTTAGCATGTTTTGTAATGGTGTTATTGTTTAGCCTTAGAGTTAAGAAAGTGGCAAAGTTGGAAGGTTGAAAAGTTTTACCAATTGAAAGATTGTAAAATTGGAAGATTATTAATAATCATTTTAGTTAAAAAAAGAAAGAAGTCTTGAGTTTCACACTTCTGGCAGTGGACAGTTGTCTGTGGACTGTCGACAAAAACACCAAAAACTCCAACCCATTGTTTAATTACACATATCGCATAAACCTAAATCCAAAATGAAAACCCAAACCTTTGTATTAATCTGCGATCTAAGAGACGATGAGGAAGCGATTCAGGCTTATGTGGAATGTCACAAAGCGGTAGCTCCAGAAATCCTCGAAAGCATACGTGTAGCAGGAATAGTGCAGATGAGTATCTATCGCTGGCGTCACAGATTGAGCATGATACTGGTTGGGGATGAAAGCTTTACCTTCGAAAAGAAAGCTGTCTTGGACAATGCAAATGAGAAAGTTCAGGAATGGGAAGCTTTTCTTGGTCAATACCAAACCAATTTACCAGGGACTCCAGACAATTGGCGCTGGCAGTTAATGGAAAAGATTTTTGATTTCAAAGCCTAAAATAAACACATGAAATCGAGCATGTCGGAAGCGACACACAGAGGGATGATTATCTCCCAGGCGAGATTCCATATGGCCTTTAAAAGACAAATTATAATCATATGAAAAAGTTACTATTAGTACTCTGTTTAATTACGACCAGCCTCCTCGTACATGCCCAAGAAATCATCCTTCCACTTTGGGAAGGAACTCCCCCACTTCAAAAGGATATGGGTTTGGAGGAAAAAGCTGTAGAGGAAGGAATTATCAGAATTGAAAATGTTCAGATTCCGCAGATCGAAGTTTTTCTACCCAGCAAACAAATGCGTACAGGCCAAGCTGTCGTCATTTTCCCGGGTGGTGGCTATCACATTTTGGCTTACGATTGGGAAGGAAGAGACTTTGCCAAGTGGCTAAACACGCAAGGCATCGTAGGAATAGTGGTGAAATACAGGCTTCCCGATTCCAAGTCTCTGACCGACGCGAAAGAAGTACCCCTACTCGATGCGCAACGTGCCATCAGATTGGCTAGACATCACGCTGCAGAATGGATGATTGATCCTTCAAAAATTGGCGTTTTGGGTTTCTCCGCCGGAGGACATTTGGCTTCTACTGTCAGCACGCAGTATACACATGAGGTAGAAAGACCAAAAGACGCTATCGATGCACTTTCTGCACGCCCGGACTTCTCTATTCTGGCATATCCAGTGATTTCTTTTAGAGATGCTAGTGCACACTCAGGTTCCAGAAGAAATCTAATCGGAGAAAATGCCAGTCAGGAATTGATTGACCGCTTTTCAGGTGAATTGAATGTGACTGCTGAGACACCTCCTACCTTCTTGGTACATGCCCAAGACGACAGTGGTGTTCCTATTGAGAACAGCTTTCTATATTACAAAGCACTTCATGCCCACAAAGTACCAGCTTCACTCCACATCTATCCTAAGGGTGGCCATGGGTTTGGATTTGGTTTGGGAAAAGGACCTGTTGACGGATGGAGAGAGGTGTTGTTGGACTGGATGATGAATTTGGAGTGAAGGTGATGTGAGGCGGCAAAGTCATATGGTTGCAAAGTCTCAGTTTTCAGTGTTCAGTCGCAGTGTTCAGACGCAGTTTGTTAGTCTTCAGTCACAGTGGTCAGCTCTAAGAAAACTAACTACCTAAAACTTCGACTCTGCTCAGTTTGATACGCCAACTTTCCCACCTTCCAACTTTACAACCAATTCAATTTTAAAATCTTTCAATTAACATAAATGATCAAAGTAATAGCCTTCGATGCAGATGATACGCTCTGGGTGAATGAACCCTTTTTTCGCGAAGCGGAGGAGGAATTTGCCAGTTTGATGGAGAACTTTATGCCTAGGCATAGCAGTATCAAAGAACTTTACCTGACTGAAATAGAAAACCTTGGATTGTACGGCTATGGGATCAAGGGTTTTATACTTTCGATGATCCAGACTGCCTTGAGGATTTCTGACCATAAAATCAATGCAAAGGCGATTGACAGAATCTTAGCAATCGGCTATGACATGATGCAAAAGCCAGTGGAAATACTACCGGGAGTCGAAGAAGTTTTGGAGGAGTTAAAGCAGGATTATCGCCTTGTGATGGCTACCAAGGGTGATTTGGTTGATCAAGAGAAAAAGCTAAAGAAGTCAGGTTTGGACCATTATTTCCATCACATTGAGATCATGAGCGAAAAGAAGGAGGCAGACTTTGCAAAGCTAATCCGTCATCTTGATGTAGCCCCAGCCGAATTTCTTATGATGGGAAATAGCCTGAAGTCAGATGTACTACCGGTACTGGAACTTGGAGGTCACGCTATCCACATTCCCTACCACATCACCTGGGGGCATGAGATGATAGCCCATGAAGTAAAACACGCCAATTTCCGACAAGCCGAACACATCTCAGAGGTGCTGCAGCTGATAAAAGGGATGTGAGGATGTTGAGGTGATTTTAAAAAACCGTTAGTGACACAAGAGCGCTGGTGAGCTAACAAAAAAAAATCAATCTATGTGTTCTTAGGGGCAAAAAATTAACATTTATTGGTTTTGGCGAACCGTCATATCTTCGATTGATGTTAAATCTACCAAAACACCAGATAATTTATAAATCATTTTCCACGGGTTGAAACCCGTGGCTATAGACGAGTTGTCCCTATGGGACAAAACTGAAATTCGGTAATGATTTATGGCAAGGATAGAAACTTAAGAATCCTTCTGGAAAACACAAAAAATGACAAAATAAGCTCTGCAGGACTAAGTATTAAAACTCATCTTGACGACGTTTACCGAAGATTTCAGACTTCTAACTTTAGACTTCTGCTTTTCTCAAATCCTCGACTGATACGTATACAACTGGTAATACCTTCCTTCCAACGCGATCAGCTCATCATGCTTGCCTCGCTCTACAATATGGCCTTTTTCCACCACCAAAATCTGATCTGCTTGGCGTATCGTACTCAAGCGGTGAGCAATCACGAAAGTAGTTCTACCCTTCATCAATTCCTTCAAACTCGCCTGAATCAAGGTCTCAGATTCGGTATCCAGATTAGAAGTCGCTTCATCCAAAATCAAAATCCTAGGATCTGCCAAAATCGCCCGTGCAATGGCGATTCGCTGTCGCTGTCCACCGGAAAGCTTTACTCCTCTTTCACCAATTAAAGTATCCAGACCATCCTCAAAGCGGTCAGTAAACTCCTGAACATGAGCAGCTATGACGGCTTTATGAAGATCTTCCTCACTTGCATTTGGTCTTGGGAAAAGGATATTCTCCCTGATCGTACCCTCAAACAAGAAATCATCCTGTAGAACAACTCCCAATCTAGACCGAAACGACTCTAAGGTTACAATCTGCAGATCATTTCCATCCAAGGTGATTTTGCCCGAATCAGGATTCAAAAACGTAGCTGCCAGACCGGCGATAGTCGTTTTCCCAGAGCCCGAAGTTCCTACCAATGCTGTCACTGAACCTGCCGGCGCATGAAAGCTCACTTCCTTGATCACATCCTTATTTTCCTCATAGGCGAAGGAAACCTTGTCAAACTTGATGTCCCCTCTAAACTCCGTCAAGGAGAGGTTCCGGGTGCGGTCATCTGCCTCCAGCGGAGTGTTCATGATTTCCTCCGTACGATCCAGCCCGGCAAATGCTTCAGTCAATTGACTTCCTATATTGGACATCTGCACGATCGGCGCGATCATAAATCCCAAATAAAGTGTGAAGGCAAGGAAATCTCCGAAAGTCATATCCCCCTGCATAATCATGTAGCCTCCCATCCCCATGATGCCAGCAGAAGCTAATCCAAGCAATAAAGCACCTGCAGAAGTTACGAAACTCGTTGCCGTGAGACTTGCTTTTACATTCTGAAAAAGCTCATCCACACCTCTGGCAAAGGTATTAATCTCCTGCTGTTCGGCATTGAAACCTTTGATCACACGGATCCCTCCAAGTGTCTCGGTCAGTCTTCCTGTCACCTGAGCATTGATTTTGCCACGCTCACGGAAAATAGGACGAATTCTCCCGAAAGCCTTCAGCGAAACCAGACCAAAAACCACAACCGGAAGCAGTACATACAGCGTCATCATCGGGCTGATACTGATCAAAAGAAATAAGGAGATCACAGCTGTCAGAATCCCACCGATCATTTGCGCAAAACCCGTCCCGACTAAGTTTCGAACACCTTCCACGTCCGTCATAATTCTGGAAACCAACTCCCCTGTTTTGGCATTGTCAAAGAAGCGAATCGGGAGCTTGATGATGTGCGCCTGAACCTGAGATCTGAGTTTGGAAATCAGGTTTTGTGCTTCCACGCTGAGAATTTGCGTCAGTGCATAAGAAGTAGTCGACTGTACGACGATGGCTAAAACCACCCCTCCGATCAGCCATTTGAGCATGGTGAGATCATTGGAAGGAATGACTTCATCGATCAGGATTTTGCTGGCTCCTGGCAAGACTAAGCTGGCCAGTCTGGAGATGATGATCAGGAATAAGCCTAAAAATAAATGCTTTCTACGGGGCCATATGATGGTCTTAAAGACCTGCCCCATGGTGACTTTGCGCTCTGCTGTTCTGGCCATGAAATAGTGTGTTTGGAGTGAACAACCTCAAATAGTATTGCACAGTTCCAAATCAACAGGAACTTAACAGAGAAGTAACCCCAAAAAACAAATTCAGAGGATTGTAACCAACAGCTTCGACTGAAAGTCGTTTTTGCGTATTTTACTAAGGATTAGTTTGTAAGACGAATTTTTAACTTTTTCAACATGTACTCTACAGCCATAGAAATCCGTGTAATTGGAAGAAAAATCCTTCTTAAAATGCCTAAAAATGAGGCTGATATTTCGGTTGTTCGGTCGATTCCATTTGTCCGATGGAATAAGCAAAACTACATCTGGGAACTGCCCAATTATCCGGGGAACTTGGAAAAGCTAACCGGATATTTTGGGACTCGGTTAGAGCTACTTGAGATCACTGAAGAGATCCCTAACCCAACTTCCACCGACAAACCCATTCAACAAAATGAAGTACTGATGATTCGTACCAATTCAGGCCGTATCAAGCTGGTTTTCGGCTACATTGCAGAGGTAATCAAGTACATCAAAACCATCCCCTATTATCAATGGGATGCGAAAAATAAGTGGTGGACGATTCCCTATTCTGAAAAATTTGAAGAAGAAGTTAAAAGAAAAATCAAAGAGTTCGGTTTGAGTCTCAGACAGGTGAATGAGCAACCAAAGTTAACAACTCCTAAAGCAAGTCGGGAATCCATATCCAATTATAAAAAATGTCCGGAATCCTATCTAGAAAAATTACAAGAAAGAAGGTATAGTCCCAGTACCGCCAGGGCCTATATTCCGCTATTTGAAGAATTCATCAATCACTTTTCAGCTCTCGAAATAGACCAGTTGGGCGAAAAAGAAATAATGGAATTCTCGAGATATCTGGTCACCGAACGAAGAGTTTCCAGTTCCTACCAAAATCAAGCGATCAATGCTATCAAATTTTATTTCGAAAAAGTAAAAGGAGGTGAGCGCAAATTTTATCATGTAGACCGGCCCCTCCGGGAGAAAACACTTCCCGTCGTCTGCAGTGAGGAAGAAATCATTGCAATACTGAACGCAACGAAAAACTTAAAGCATAAAGCAATAGTAATGACCATATATTCTGCAGGATTGAGAGTCTCAGAATTAATTGATCTAAGGATCAGCGACATAGACTCCCAACGTATGCAGATATTCATCAAACAAGCAAAAGCTAAAAAAGATAGGTACACCCTCTTGTCTAAGCGGACTTTGGAGATATTGAGAGAATATATCAAAAGAGAAAGGCCTGTATATTACCTATTCGAAGGACAAGGTAGTACAAAGGCGAACCCTATAAAATACTCCTCCTCCAGTATAGAATCTATCGTAAAAGCGGCAGTATCAAAGACAAAGATCAGAAAGAAAGTGACTCCGCACACGTTAAGACATTCCTTTGCGACGCATCTTTTGGAAAATGGCACAGACCTGCGATACATTCAAAGTCTGCTTGGACATGAAAGTCCAAAAACCACGCAGGTTTACACCCATATCACTACCAAGGGATTTGACCAAATACAAAGCCCCTTGGATAATCTGGATATTTAACTAAGTTTACTAAGCATAAAATAAATGAGAAATATCACCAAGTTCTTGTGGATATCAACCCAATTTGGGGAGATATCCCCAATTGGGGATATACAAACGTTACCTGCAAGCTGAACAAAACAAAAACTAAACATGAGAAAAACAATTTTACTAGTAAGTCTGACTTTACTGACTTCAATTGCATTTAGCCAAAATTCAACTGAAGAATTGACTTCGAAATTTATTAAAATGTATGAAAAAGATACTGATTCTGCATTTGACTATATATTCGGGACTAATAAATGGATGGGCGAAAATAAGGACGGAACGGAAAAAGTGAAATTCCAGTTACGAGAATACGCAAATCTTATGGGTGAATATATCGGATTTGAAAAACTAACCGAAAAATCACTTGGTGAAAGCCTAAAAGTTTCGGTATATCTTGTAAAATACGAAAGACAACCTTTAAGATTTATCTTCAAATATTATAAAGCTAAAAATGAATGGATGCTTTACAATCTGAAATTTGACGAAAATATTGATGATGAACTTGACGAAATAATGAAGTACGACTACCTAAATGGAAATTAAAGCCAGCAGGTAACAATGTATAACCGCAATTACGGCGGATTCGACTACGTCCGAATCCACTCGGAATTGCTAATGTCTGTGCCAAACCGAAAATTAACGCATATAAACCCGTAACTGCGGTTATACAAGACCGTTATGCGGCAGCTTAAATGACGACAATGGACAACACAATCATTACATATTCCACACTTTTTGACATGGTTGAATCTGACGCAAAAGACCATAAGGAAAAGGAATTTGCAACATTGTTCTTAAACGCTATGAATGATTGGCCAACTTATAACCAAAAAGAAATTGCCGACTTTATTAAAGAACTTAAAGACTACTTTGGAACTCCATTAACCATTGAGAAAATTACAACAAAAGAATTTGACGGACAGAATGCTTGGCAAATTGAAGCAGGAAGTTCCATTGCAGACTTAATAGACATTTCAACAAAGTTTTGCAACCAATCAGACTTTGATAAAATTGTTGAAAGCTTCTTAAACTATTATAGCTCAATAAAAAAATCAAACAACGGACAGGAGAAAATTATTAACCAAGACTTTTGTGAGTTTTTAGTATATGAAATTTGTAAAGTATTTGAGTATTCAAACAATGACCAAATCAAAGGATTTTGGTGTGACGGGATTTTATTAAACCAACCTGACAGTTCATATTCTCAAAAATTTGTAAATGACAACAGACAAATTACCCTAAAAGCATTTATCGGTAAAGACGGACAAACAGAATATGAATTGACTTTGAAATTTGGAGACCAGGCATTAAGCAAATACGCAAGAAACTTAGACATTAAAGAATGTGTGCCTAATCCAGACAAACAGAATTGGTTTAACATTGACACCAAACGAAATAAAATTGAGATACAACTTGACTAATAAAAGAAAGCCGACCGCATAACAGCACCTACCCAAAAGTGGCGGTTCAGTGGTTAAATCAAGCTTGGTGCTACTATCAAAGTTTGTGCTTGGTTGACAGTGAAGTGCTTTGAAATCGCCACCTTCGGGAAGCTGCAAACCGTTGTGCGTCACCCTAAAAACCCACCGCACATTTAGCACATTTGGTTTTTCCGACACTCAAAGCCAACGCTAAAAAACCAAAAGAGCTAAATCACCCACCGCTGACAAAGAAGAATTGTTAAAAACTATAATTAAGTATTTGCTTAAATAAGAAAACTATTTGTATTTTTGCTGCGTTATTAAATCCTAAACAAGGAAATTATGGAAAACAATCAATCGTGTATCCGTGTGTTTGCCGACAAGGTTCAAATAGACAATTGTAGAGAAATACTTCAAACCAACGACAAGGCATTCAGTCAACTGAGTGGACTTTTAGCATTGGCAGGAAACGAAGTAAGGTTAAAAATCTTATTTCTCTTAGAAGAAGAAAACGAACTTTGTCCTTGCGACCTTTCAGACATTCTCGGAATGAGCATCCCTGCCGTTTCGCAACACCTCAGAAAACTAAAAGACGGAAACGTCATTGAAGGTAGAAGAGAAGGACAAACCATTTTCTACTCTTTGAAACAGGAGCAACTTACTTTACTTCGTCCATTTTTTAAACACATCATAAACAATTCAAAAAAGGAAACAGTATGAACAAGAAAAACAACAGACTTGTCGGAGCGGGTGTGCTTTCGGCAGTAGCAGCATCACTTTGCTGCATTACACCTGTATTGGCTCTTATTTCAGGAGCTTCAGGAGTGGCATCTACCTTTTCATGGATGGAACCAGCAAGACCTTATCTAATCGGTATCACCGTTTTGGTATTGGGCTTTGCTTGGTATCAGAAACTCAAACCACGAACAGCCGAAGAAATCCAATGTGATTGCGAAGAAGACGAAAAAAAACCCTTTATGCAGACCAAAACATTCTTGGGAATTGTAACCGTGTTTGCAGCCTTGATGCTCGCTTTTCCAAACTATGCACACATTTTCTATCCTTCAAACGACAACAAGGAAGTTGTAATCGTCAATGCTTCTGACATCCAAACGGTAACTTTTGATGTAAAAGGAATGACTTGCAATGGTTGTGCTTCACACGTAGAAAATGATGTGAACAAATTGCCAGGCATTGTTAAGGTAGATGCGATTTATGAAGAAGCGATTGCCAAAGTAGAATTTGACCAAACCAAAGTGAGTATCGCTCAAATTGAAGAAGCCATCAACGGTACAGGTTACAAAGTGGTTGGCAAGAAATAGTATTTTTTTGCCTTTTGTATTTAAGAACTTAATTAAATAATTACACAATGAAAAAGAATTTAATTCTATTGAGTGCTTTGTTCCTAATTGGAATTGCTCAGCTCAATGCACAATGTTGCAAACCGACTGACAATAAAGCACAAACAGCAAATACAACACAGCAAGAAGGTAAGACCCTGCAACTGAAAATCACGGGAATGACTTGTGCAGGTTGTTCCAACCATATTTCAAATGCCCTCAAAGAAGTGGACGGCATTATTGAACACAAAGTGGAATATCCGGGCGATTTGGCAACCATCCAATACGACCCAAAGAAAACAAATCCTGACGCTATCATCAAGGTTATTGAGCAGACAGGCTATAAAGCCGAAATCATTAAGGAAAATCAAAAAGAGAAATCATTATGAACAAAGAAATAATAAAACTTGACATCATAGGAATGACCTGCGACCATTGTGCAACAGGCATTGAAAAATTACTTTCCAAAAATGAAGGTGTAAAAGAAGCTAATGTGAGCTATCCAAAAGCTACTTGCGAATGTTCTTTTGACCCTACCAAAACCAGCAAAGAAGAAATCATTAATACCATCAACGGCACAAAAAACTATCGTGTAAAAAGTGAAATCCCTGATAATGGAAACAGCGGAATTAATCAATTTGATTTAATCATTATCGGTGGCGGTTCGGCTGCATTTTCGGCAGCAATCAAAGCCGAAAGTTTAGGATTATCGACCTTAATGGTAAACGGTGGTTTGGACTTTGGCGGTACTTGTGTCAACGTGGGTTGTGTGCCTTCTAAAAATCTTATTCGTGCAGGCGAGTCGGCTTATCACGCTACACATTCCAACTTTGAAGGCATCAAGCCAAAAGGAGTTGATATTGATTTCGCTCAAATCATCAAAGACAAGAAAAAATTAGTAGCCACACTTCAAGAGAAAAAATATATGGATGTGGTAAGCGATTTTGAAAACCTGACTATGCTAAAAGGTTGGGCAAAATTCAAAGACAACAAAACCATTTTGGTTGATGGCAAGGAATACAAAGCCTTCAAATTTTTAATTGCTGCGGGAGCTACGACCAACATTCCGACTATTGAAGGATTGGACAAAATTGACTACTTGACCAACGTTTCCCTTTTCGACTTGGAAGAAAAACCCGAAAGCTTGACCATTATGGGAGCAGGTTACATAGGTTTGGAAATTGCAATGGCGTACAATCGTTTAGGCGTTAAAGTCCGAATCATTGAATTTACCGACCGTGTTCTACGGACACAAACCCCAGACATCAGTGAAGCATTGGAAACCCAAATGCGAAAAGAAGGCATTGAAATCTTACCTAATTTCAGAGCCGTGAAATTCGAGAAACAAGCGAATGAAACCATCATTCACTGTAAATGTCCTGACGGTTCATTTACGCAAATTATAGAAAAAGGTAAGGTAGTAATTGCCACAGGCACAAAAGCCAATACAAGCCAATTAGGGTTAGATAACATTGGTTTGGAACTCACCAAAAGCGGACATATCGCTGTGAATGAAAAAATGGAAACCAATCTACCTAACATTTACGCAGCAGGTGACGTAACCAACACCCCTGCATTTGTTTATACAGCCGCTTTTGAAGGTAAAATTGCCGTTGAAAATGCGTTCTCAGGAACAGATAATAAAGCCGATTATTCTTCTTTACCTTGGGTGGTGTTTACTGACCCACAAATTGCAGGGGCAGGTTTAGATGAAGCACAGGCAGAATCAAAAGGCATTCCGTTTGAAGTGTCAAAATTGGAATTGAAAGACGTACCGAGAGCCATAGCAGCCAACGACACAAGGGGTTTCATCAAACTCATTCGTAACTCGGAAACTGACAAACTTATAGGTGCAAGAGTAGTCGCACCCGAAGGTGGAGAACTCATACAACAATTAAGTATGGCAATCAAATACGGAATAATGGTGAAAGACTTAGCAGACAGTTTCTACCCTTATTTGACTTTGGGAGAAGGTATAAAATTAGCAGCAATAACTTTCGGAAAAGACGTATCAAAATTAAGTTGCTGTGCCAGTTAATCCGCCCCAAAGGCACACACTCTTGCAAGTCGCACCAGCCAACGCTTGACCAAAACTTGCAAGAGAGAGTGCCTTCCCTACCCCAAAAAATCCTACCTTTGAAAATTTACTAAACCGACTGAAAATAAAGGGCGAACGCACAACATTGTGTATAAGCAATAGCGGGTGAAGTGGTAAAATCAAGGTCTGTGCTTTTAATAAGCTTTGTGCTAAACTGAAAGGTTTGTACTTTCAAATCCGCTACTGCTCATACACGAAACCGTTAGCTGCAACCCTATGACGACCGACAGAGCAACATCAAACCGACAGAAAAACGACCCGAAAAGCCAACCGCACAAAATGGCACATTTGGTTTTGCCCGACACACAAGCCGACCCTTCGCAAAACCAAAAGAGCCATTTTTTCGCCAACGCACTGACACCGTTTCGACATAAAAACTTATCTTAACCGACTGAAAAAAGAATATAAAATTGTAGATGAAAATAATAGAATTGAAACCACGAAAGGCATTAAACAAAGCCTTTTTAAAAGTAAAACCGAACAGGACTGAAATTGAAGGTTTCAAGACTAATCTAATTGCTTTACTCGACAGGACAAATGACACCGAAAGCGAAGAGTTTCATAAAAACCTTGTCATTGACTTCTTAAAGAAAACATACTACGACCCAAACCATTATATAAATACTAAAGGTCGAAACGACCTTGTTATTCATAATGGAAACACGGCTAAAAGTTCCGTTGGTGTAATCATTGAAGCTAAAAAGCCGACCAATAAATCAGAAATGATTACCACTAAAAAACTGAACGCAAAAGCGTTTCAGGAATTAGTGCTTTACTACTTACGAGAAAGAATAACACATAAAAATCTTGAAGTAAAACACTTGGTAGCGACCAACATTAACGAATGGTTCATTTTTGACGCTACCCTATTCGATAGACTTTTTGCTCAAAACAAAAATCTCGTAAAGCAATTTACAGAATTTGAAGGCGGACGTTTGGCAGACACAAAAACTGATTTTTTCTACAAACAAATTGCCGAGCCTTTTATTGCCGACATAACAGCAGAAATTGAATTTACATACTTCAATATTCAAGATTATCAAAAGCCACTTCGCAATGATGACAAAGCGGACGACAATTCGCTAATTGCTTTATTCAAACTCTTATCACCTGAACATCTTTTAAAACTTCCTTTCACGAACGACAGCAACAGTCTTGACAAACGCTTTTATAGCGAGTTGTTGCACATTATCGGCTTGACCGAAACCAAAGAAGGAAATAAAAAACTTATTGAAAGAAATAAATCAGGCGAAAGACATTCAGGAACAATACTCGAAGATGCAATTATTCAGCTTGACAGTTTAGATAAATTAAGCCGTCTTGAAAAACCAAGCCAATTCGGAAGCACAATACCAGAAAGATTATTCAGCGTTGCACTTGAATTAAGCATTACTTGGATAAATAGGATTTTATTTTTAAAGTTGTTGGAAGCCCAACTTATAACTTATCACAAAGGCGACAAATCATATTCTTTTCTGAATTTAGATAAAATCAAAACCTATGATGACCTAAACAGCTTGTTCTTTCAAGTGTTGGCTCGTAAGTTTAAAGACAGAAACGATGATGTAAAAAAAGCATTTGAAAAAGTTCCATATCTAAACTCATCACTTTTCGAGCCTACTGACATAGAGCAAGTAACCTTATTCATTAGCAACTTAAAGGATGACAAGAAAATTCCAATTATTTCAACTACTGTATTAAAGAATGACCAAGGCAAAAAGCGAACTGGAAGTTTAAATACTTTAGAATATTTATTTGAGTTTTTGAACGCCTATGATTTCAGTAGTGAAGGTTCGGAAGAAATTCAAGAAGATAACAAAGCACTTATTAACGCATCTGTTCTCGGTTTAATATTTGAGAAAATAAACGGATACAAAGACGGCTCATTCTTTACTCCGGGTTTCATTACAATGTATATGTGTCGTGAAACTATTCGCAAAGCCGTTGTTCAGAAATTCAACGAAACAAAAAAGTGGAAGTGTAAAAACATTGAAGAACTCTACGATAAAATTGAAGACCGCAAAGAAGCCAATGAAATTGTAAACAGTATCAAAATTTGCGACCCTGCCGTTGGTTCAGGACATTTTTTGGTTTCGGCACTTAATGAAATGATTGCCGTAAAAAACGACTTAAAAATTCTGCAAGACAGAGAAGGTAAACGATTAAAAGAATATCAAGTTGAAGTTGTAAATGATGAACTAATTGTAACTGACGAAGAAAGTGAACTATTTGAATACAATCCAACTAACAAGGAAAGTCAAAGAATACAAGAAATGCTTTTCCACGAAAAGCAAACAATAATTGAAAATTGCCTTTTCGGTGTTGACATCAATTCCAACTCAGTAAAAATTTGCCGTTTGCGTTTGTGGATTGAACTATTAAAAAATGCTTACTACAAAAACGCCACAGAACTTGAAACACTTCCAAACATTGACATCAATATAAAATGCGGCAACTCTTTAGTGAGCCGTTTCTCAATGGATGCCGATTTGAGCCAAGCATTAAAAAAGAGCAAAGGCAAATGGAGCATAGATATGTATCGTATTGCAGTAGACACATACCGCAATGCCGAAAGTAAAGAACAGAAAAAAGAAATGGAACGACTGATTGCCGACATTAAATCGGATTTTAGAAGTGAAATTTCAATGACAGACCCCAAAGTAAAAAAGTTACGAAAATTATCAGGCGACCTTTTTAGGTTGACAAATCAAGGGCAACTTTTTGAAATGAGCAAAAAGGAAAAAGCGGAATGGAATAAAAAAGTTAAAGACCTGACAGAAGAAACAAAAAAAATAGAAGGAGAAATTGAAGATATAAAAGCAAACAAAATATTTGAGAATGCTTTTGAATGGCGTTTTGAATTCCCTGAAGTTTTAAATAATGATGGCGACTATGTTGGCTTTGATTTAATAATTGGTAATCCTCCGTATGTATTTACAAGAGAAGCTGATTTTGACAATCTTTATAAAAATTACGTTGCAGATTTTCTAAGTAAGCATTCAGTTAAAGCAATTTCAAAAGGTTTGAATATCCAAACAGGGAAAATAAATCTGTTCGGTTTATTTATGGTGCGGTCTTTTGAATTGATGAAAAACAATGCCGTTTTTTCGTTCATTATTCCAAACAATATTCTAAGAGCAACAACCTATGAAGCTGTTAGACTTTTTCTTCTTGACAATTGCAAGATTACCGAAATTGTAGACTTAGGTTCAAATGTGTTTTCAGAAGCAACAGTATCAACTGTAATTTTTAGTTACGAAAAAGGTGAGAGCACAGGAAAGACAAAGATTATAAAAGACATTTCAGATTTTGAGAAAGGCAAATACACTAAGTCGGAAATTCCTCAAAGTTTGTTTAGGAAAAATGTAAGTTTCACTTTTAACATTCTTCTCAACGATATTGAAATTAAATTAATTGAAAAAATCCAAGCAAATTCTAATCCTTTGAATAACTACTTTAAATACATTTCTCCTGGAATAGACGGTGATAAGGACAAATATGTAAAGAGTTCAAAAGTAAACAGCAAATACAAACCACTTCTTTATGGTAAAAACTTTGGACGTTATAATATTTCCTTCGACAATAATTACATCAACTACGACAGAGAACTTTTAAACAGAGCAAGAGAAGAGGAAATTTATCTTTCAGACAAAATAATAATTCAAAGAATTAGTGGCGGGACAAGCCCACTAACTTGCACAATTGACAGAAACCAGTATTATACTTTTAACTCAGTAAATAATCTTGTTTTAAATGATGATGCAACTATTTCGTTAGACTATTTCTTAGCATTGTTAAACTCAAAAATTCTGAATTGGTATTACTCAGTTATGTTTTCAAACAAATCTACTTTGACAGTAAATATTTCAAAGACTTTTTTGAGTGAACTACCAATTAAGGAAAGCTCATCGAAACACAATGAAATCAAAAAACTTGTTCAGACAATTTTAGCTACAGACAAGAGTGATGTAAAGAAAACTAAAGAATTAGAAGAAAAAATTAATATGGCTGTTTATGAAATTTATGGCTTGACAAAAGACGAAATTGAAATTATAGAAGAAAGTGTAAAATGACAAACAAGCCAACGCTTCACAGCCACACACATTGCCAAGTCGCACAAGCCGACCCACAGACCAAAACTTGGCAAAGAGTGTGTCTGTCCAACCGCACCAAAGACAGCGAAACCCACGACAGACAAGAAGGGCAGCAGCTAACAGCGGTTTGGCGTAATGGCGGGTTTAGTGCTTCGTATGACAGTTTTGTGGGTAAACAAACATTAGTGCTTCGTATCAACATTTGTGGTGAAAATCCGCCACTACGCCAAGCCGCAAACCGTTGGCAGTAATTTGAAATAAAAAAAGACAAGTATGAAATCAAGACATTTGAAATCAATCTTCCTTTTAGGATTTATTATCCTGGTGACAAATTTGACATATGGTCAAGTGTACAAATTGAAAACAACTTCCGTTGCGTTTAAAACTAAAGTAAATGACTATAAATGGAGTGATTGGTCAGAATGGGAAGAGACTTCAGTTTTGGTTGTGATGGACATTGACAAGGACAGATTCACAATCTATTCTAAAGAAACCCAAGTTTATGATGTCGCTGAAGACGAAGGGAAAACTACCGACTCTGACGGTGATGACACTTGGTCTTTTTATTGCGTGAACGAAGATGGGTTGACTTGTAGAGTACGTCTGGTAAGACTGAATAGTCAAAACGGACGAAATCAATTATATGTTGATTTCAATGATATGAAATGGGTCTATAACTTATATAGCTTGGATTAAAAACTACTGCCAATCGAGTAGCCAGCCCCACTAGCAAACACTAGTAGGGAGAGGCTCTCACACCACCGTACGTACGGGTCTCGTATACGGCGGTTCATTGAATCTCAGGCCTTGATTTTGAGTAATAGTCCAGCATACTTAGATAACCTTTTCTTCTCAGTCTGGGAAGTGTAATTGTTGTTACCAGTATGGGACTTTGAGCCACGGCCCATCCTCCTTTTCTGGTTCTACTCCATGCGTAAGCATGATCTTGATCCACTCCTAATCTGATCAGGTTTTTACGTTTTCGCTCTGGTTTCTTCCAGTCATGCCAGATACAATATCTGAGTCGGTTCCTCAGCCACTCGTCGAGCTGTTTGAGCTTAGCCTGAATACTGGCCAGTCGGTAATTGTTTACCCAGCCCATCCATATCTCTCTTAGTTTTTGAAGCCGTTCGTCCAAACTGTAGGGCAAGGTTTTCTTGGTGATTCCTTTGAGCTTACGTTTCAGGTTTTCCCAACTCTGCTTTTTCGCTACCAGTTGGTATTTGCCCTTTTCTCCCTTTTTGTAGGTAGGTACGAAGCCATGACCTAGCAGTTCAAAGTCAGAGGGTCTTCGGATTCCGCTTTTCTCCCTATTAATAGGCAAGTCCAGTTTGTTCTTCAGGAACAGATAGACTTCATTTCCTACTTTTTGGGCGGCTGCTTTTGACTGGGTATAGATACTGAAGTCATCGGCATAGCGGACGAATTTTAACCCTTTCCTTTTAAGGTGCTTATCCAGTTCGTCCAATAATATATTGGACAGCAAAGGACTAAGGGGACTTCCCTGTGGCATTCCCTTCCTGCGTCTATGCAGCCTTCCGTTGATCTGGATCGGTGCTCTCAGCCACTTTCGGATCAGCCACAAGGTTGTGAGGCATTTTACCCTGTTGTAGATCAGCTGAAGGAGCTTGTAGTGTTGTACCTCATCAAAGAATCCTTTCAAGTCAATGTCCACAATATCCTGATAGCCATCGTTGATGTGCTTCAGTGATTGTGTTATTGCTCTATGTAGGTTCTTCCCAGGCCGAAAACCATAGCTCTCTTCTTCGAAGGTTAGTTCGAATCGACTGGCTAATTGTTGGCTAACCGCCTGTTGAAGCCATCTGTCCACTACACATGGGACTCCAAGTAATCTGGTTTTTCCATTACTCTTAGGGATTTCCACCCCTCTGATAGCTTGAGGTGCATACTTCCTTTTCAGGATGTCTGTTAATACAGCTGTCCTACGTTGGTCTATAAAAGACCTCAATTCGGTCACCTGCATACCATCCACTCCCGATGAACCTTTATTACCCACCACTTGGCGGTAGACTTTATACAGGTTTTTGGATTGTAGTACTTTCGCTATCATTACTTTGTTTTCCTTGTCCGCTTAAGGGTAGGCTATCCTGAATTTTCAGCATTCCTATCCGAATTTGGACGCGATTCAATGTTCAGCCCTTCCTTTTCTTGTGAGTCCTCCGATTCTCTTTATCGGCTCGTTTCCCGATCCGTACTATGGCTTCTGCTGACTTCTCAAACTTCAACTCGTGAAGTAAGAGATCTCCCCAGGTAAGGACATATTCCTTCCTCCGATTCCTGCAGCATCTACCACCTAGAGATTGTTGGTCAGAGGCTTTACAAAGATGTGCTTGCTCACCCTCCCTAAATGGCCTCCGTATGCCGTTTCTGTTCGTCAGTACCGGATTTTGTAGTCCCGCTTCCTTCACTGCATGCCTCACGGCAAACCAGCTTGCGGCTTACTAACAGGCTTCACCAACTCGCCTGCAAGGGACTTCCACCCTCTGGAATAATTTGGTATCTTCGATACCAGATGCCCATGCTGGGCACACACATTCTGTATAGTGCATACCCTGCGGGATACACACCATACAGTTGCCGTTAGCGGCAAGCAGAAAAACGAAATGCAATTAAAGAAAATAACAGACAAGGGAAAGACAGGAAACTTCTATATTGGAAAGTCCGAAATTCTGACGATAAGTTGGAATAACGGAGCGAATCCCGACTTTTTTGCATTTGGTGAATCAAGGGAGCTTCGACAAGTAGACAAAGAATATTTTGCTAAAGAGACAGTTGGAGAAAATTATAAACTAATTGAAGAACAACTTCCCTCGAACATCGAAAGTTACCAATTGACAAAAGACGAAAAGGGAAACCAATATTTCTGTTTTTATCAAGAAGGAGTAATTCACGGATTTGACAAAAACGCTAAAAGAATACTTGAGTGGGGAGCTGACGAAATTGGACAAGGACACCCGATTTACGACATTGACTACCAATTTCCAGATTTTCTTTGGCTTGCATTTCCGACAGGTCAGACAGTTACTCAAGTTTCGATATCCGACCGAAAAGAGATTTATAAAATTGGAGAATACACTTGGGACGATAAGTACGACCCTTTAAGCTATCCTGAGAGTTTATTTGTGAAGGGAAAATTCGTTTACATCCCAAATATGGGAAATAACAAGCTGTTCAGATTTGACAATAAAACTAAGGAACTCGAACTAATTGAAACTTTTGAAGAGAAACTGTGGCAATACGAAGAGACTGACTTAGGGACATTTATTGTAACTGACACAGGAATTTATGAAATTGAAAAATAAAGCCAGCCGCTAATCGAGTAGACGGCCGTGAGCTATAAGCCCACGGTGCACCTCTCACACCACTCCCGCACGTGCGGGATACGGGTCTTCCCGAAGTATCGGGACAGGCAGTATACGACGGTTCACTGAATCTCAGGTTTTGATTTAGAGTAATAGTCCAACATACTTAGATAGCCTTTTCTTCTCAGTCTAGAGAGTGAAATTGTTGTGACCAGTATAAGACTTTGATCCGCCGCTGCGGACCAGATGCAATATCTGAGACGGTTTATTCACAGTGAGTTTATTTTCAATGGTGTTCATGAATGCTGCGCATTTCTCAGCCATTCATCGAGTTGTTTGAGCTTGGCCTGAATACTGGCCAATCGGTACTTGTTTACCCAGCTCATACATACCTCTCTTAGTTTTTGAAGTCGCTCTTCAAAGCTGTATGGTAAGGTTTTCTTGGTGATACCTTTGAGCCAGTCAATTGGAAGCTGTGTTAAAACTTCGGCTTCATAAGTTATTACAAAGGTATTTTCGAAACGAGACAGGCTATCTGTAACAAAAAAGCCTCCCGATTTTTTCTCGGGAGGCTTAACTATTATCTTTTCAGTTAAAGATTACTTCGTCTTTGGCAAAACGTTAGATATCAAGGATACTTTCTCAATCGGTTCAGAGGCATTGGAATAAATCCTCACAACTGAATTTTGCTTGCCCATTTTTCCAGCGGAATTGAAAGATACCTTGATCTCGGAAGATTTACCTGGAGCAATTGGCTCTTTTGGCCAGCTAGTAGCCGTACATCCACAAGTTACCGCCACATTGGAAATAATTAGTGGAGTGCTTCCGGTGTTTGTCAATTCAAATGTATGCTCAACTTTATCGCCTTGCGTGATATCACCAAAATCAATAGATTTTTCCTTGAAGGTGAGTACTGCACCACTTTGTTCCTGCGCATTTGCATTAAATGCGATCGCCATCACAAAGACTGTCAATAAGATTCCTAATTTTTTCATCTGTTTATAGTATTTGGTTTTCAAATATTCAATTTTTTGTCTCAACTTCAAAATAACGGTTTTTCAAGCTGTAAGATTTAATAAAATGAAAATACCTTGCCAAAAGATAATCTGAAGCTTAATTATTTTAAAAACTATCCAAGTCAGAATCCTGTATCTCCTTTGGCTTCACGAAGAAAACCGGGGCAAAATTCACCAGGTATAATTCCTCAGTAGCTCTAGTCATAGCCGTATAAAGCCAACGGGTAAAATCTTTATCCACTTGATTTTCTGGCAAATACCCCTGATCAACAAAAACTGCTTTCCACTGTCCTCCTTGAGCCTTGTGACAGGTCAGCGCATAGGCAAATTTGATTTGCAATGCATTTAAGAATGGGTCTTTTCGAATCAACTCCTTTCGTTCCACTTTACTGGCTACATCTGCATAATCTTCGGACACCTGCTGATAAAGACTACGGTACTGATCTCTTGTTAAGGAAGGGCTGGGCGAATAAAGGGTATCTAGGATTACTTTAGCCTCAAAATGGGGCTCGTCTGGATAATCTAACAACCGAAGCTCAAGGGTAGCAAATCGAAGACCATAAAACTCCTCGAAATTCCGGATTTTCATCACCTCCGCCATATCTCCATTTGCCAGGAAATTCACTTTTTCTGACTCAGCCATATAGGTGTAGTTATTCTTAACAATCATTAGCAAATCTCCCGAGCTGATTTCATCTTCGAAAAAATGGATGGTCCTCCTGATATATAGGTTGTATTGGACTGCAGCTTTATTGGATCTGGTAATAATCGTCGTATTCTCCGTATCAAACTTATCATAGGCATACCTCAACCCATCTTCCAGTCGCTCACCGGTCATTTTGAACATATCCTTAAACTGGCTCGTGCTAATTTGGATCTCCTGCTTCTCCAGCTGCAACTGATGTCTCAGATTAGTGGCATTAAATAAAATACCCGACTCCAAACGCTGACGCATCACTTCGGTCAATTCAATAAAGTCAGCATTCAGTCTAAAATGTCTCAGTAAATAACCTGCTTCCAGCGCCGGACTAAATTCAGATCCTACAGGGGGAAGCTGCGCGGTATCCCCGACCAAGATCAACCGATTATTTTGCCCATGGAAAACAAAGCTGATCAAATCCCCGAGTAAATTACCGGACATACCACCATCATCTGCCAGCATGGAGGATTCATCGATGATAAAGACAGTGTCCTTGTAATAATTTTTTTGAAGAATAAACCCCCCACCCAAACTTCCATCTTCCGCCTTGGGTTTATAAATAATCTTATGAATCGTGTATGCCGCACGTCCGCTGTAATTACTCATTACTTTTGCCGCACGACCCGTAGGTGCCAGCAAAAGCGAGCGCATGAATAGTTTGGGGAGCACTTTCACAACTGCCGAGATCACAGAAGTCTTTCCCGTACCGGCATACCCACGTAAGACGAAGGTTGGTTTTGTCTCAGGCTCCATGAGAAGAAACTTATCCATCTTAGAGAAAAAGGCAGCCTGGCCTGAGGTTGGCTCAAAAGGGAAATATTTACTCAGCAATGTCGAAGGCCTCGGCATTGACTCCTTATCTTTACTCATACAAACGAATGTAAATGCCAAAAGACAAAATCAGCAAAGAAATCGAAGCAAAGTTTGGAAATCATTTAAGATCCCGCGTAAATGGCATTCTGATCGAGGACAAAAAAATCCTGATGATCAAACATTTAATGGGAAACGGCAGCGTGTTATGGTCAGTCCCTGGCGGTGGAATGCATTATGGAAGTAGTGCGTCGGAAAATTTAAAACGCGAGTTTTCTGAGGAAACTGGCCTAGATGTAGATGTAAAAGCTTATCTTTTCGTTAACGAATACCTGGCAGCGCCTCTTCACGCGATGGAACATTTCTTTCTCGTGGAGAAAATTGGAGGAAAATTAGCACTAGGAACGGATCCAGAGCTTTATCCAGATTCTCAAATTATTGAAGAAATCAAGTGGATGAGTATAAATGAAATCCAGTCATTGCCTAATGAAGCCCTTCATCAAATCTTTTGGGGAATAAAATCACTGGAGGACTTAGTATTGTTGCGAGGATATTTTAATTTTGGAAATAATTCTCTAAAATAGCACGATTTATAACCTTCAACCTTACCCAGATTCTTAAAAATTTATCAAATGAATTTATCAAAAGTACTATCCTTGGTCTTCTTCGTAGTGGCAATTGGTCTTGGCTACCTTCTCTGGAAAGGTGTTGACGACGTAGTTGAGGACGAAAAAAGAATTGCTCTTACTGAAGCAGCAATCATAGAAAAATTGCAAATGCTTAGAGATGCTGAGTTGGCATTTCAGGCTTCCAATGGACGATATGCTGCTAATTGGGCTGAATTAAAGAATTTCATCCAAAATGGTCAAATCTGGCTTGTACAAAGAACTGAGACTACTAAAGTGCTAGATTATGGTGCTGAGGAAGTCACAGTAGAGTTTGATACATTGGGTTCCGTACCTGTGATTGATTCTTTATTTAACGAAAGAAAATATCCTGATTTCAACCTAGACGCCTTGGTAGTAGTACCAGGTTCTGGAGGAAAACAATTTGAATTCTTCGCTGACAAAGTGGAAAGAAACTCCTATGAAATCTCTGTATTTGAGATTAGAGATCCTGCTCCAATCAATCCAGATAGAAGACTGAACAATAATGAGAAAGCTTTGAAAGTAGGTTCAAGAACAGATGCCTCTACCGAAGGTAACTGGAAATAAAACCTCCTATTTTGGAAAGTAATCTTAAAGTATTTAAAAGTGATAGGTTCGATGTAGAAGATGCATCAAACCTATCACTTTTTTTGTATCCGGATTCTTTATTCATCTTCGCGAAGGATAAGAACCAAACAAATATTTGTATACACGAATATTTAAATTTCGACTGGAATTCATTGGAACAGTTGGTCATATCTGATCACTTGTTGAAAAATGACATTCCTGCTACGATCTATCTCCATCAGCCTGATTTTAGTCTTGTGCCTGGCGTTTTATTTCAGCCTGGAGAAGAGGCTACCTATTTGTCGTTTGCAAGCGAACAGCGCCCTAATACAAGTTATTTCAGCACCCCTCTAGACAGCAATAATCTTCAGATATTATCTGGAATAGCCGGGAAATTGAAAAAATCCCTCCAAGCACGTTTTTCAGAATTGACTTTTCATCATGGTTCTGTATCCTTCTTGTCATATCTATTCAAAGAGAGGTTCAATCTGATCGGACAGGAGATCTTGATTAGCATATTTGGAAATCAAATTTATGTTGCTGCATTCTCCAATCAGGAGCTCGCAGCTTTCAATATGTTTTCGATAGATTCAAAAGAAGACATTTTGAAGTATACTCTGATTTTCATTGAGCAACTTAAATTTGATCGTAATCACGTACGCATTAGTCTTTTTGGAGCAACTTCAGAAAGTGAGATTACAGAAGAATGGGGAAAAGCCTACTTCCATCATTTCAGGTTACTTAGTCCCCATGCAAATCAAAATTATACCCATGGGTTCAAGCATTTGAAGTCCGTCAATCTTTTTGAAACCAATTGGCAATTTGACTAAATGAAAAACGCTCAAAAGACCAGTGAATAATTAACTATACCCAATGAAAAAAATAGCCATTTTCCCTGGTTCCTTTGATCCATATACACTCGGTCATCACGACATTGTGATGAGAAGCCTGAACTTGTTTGACGAAGTAATAATTGGAATTGGCTATAATTCCACCAAAAAATCCAGGTATTTCGAGATAGATGATATGGTGGAAAAGGTGGAAAGTGTATACGAAAACATTCCGGGAGTAAAGGTGATCGTTTATAACGAACTAACCTCTACTTTAGCCAAAAAGCATGATGCGAAGTTTCTAATCAGAGGCTTGAGAAATACGACCGACTTTGAATACGAAAATACGATCAGCCAAATGAATCGCTATCTAAATGCAGAGCTAGAAACTGTGTTTCTGATTACATCTCCCCGATATGCTGCGATTAGCTCGACTATAATTCGTGAAGTTCATCGCTTTGGAGGCGACGTCACCGAATTCCTGCCCTACAACGTCTGAGGTTTCAGGTGGCTCTTAATAAACTGCTTAAATAGATACCGCATCGAGGGATAGGAATTGATTAAGGCTATTTTTGCATCAGCCTCAAAAAACCATCTGATATCATCTATTCCTTCTTCTTTTTGCGGAGTCATATCAGCATCACTGAGGCAATCCATCTCAAACCAATACGTCTTCTTCAATATACTTTTTCGGTCTTGGGTATAAGTATGCCAAGTATTACAGATTTTATTACCTGCCTTTACTTTCACAGCACACTCCTCCTCCACTTCACGAACTGCACATTGCTTTGGTGTTTCGCCTTTTTCAAATTTCCCCTTGGGAAAATCCCACTTCCCAAGACGGTATATGAGTAGCATTTTATCCTTTTTGGAAACCACCCCTCCCGCTGCTTTGATGATTGAAAAGCGACTTTTAACAAACTTTTTCAACGCTGCTTTATCCTTAGTCACCAAAGTAATTGAATCAAGATCTTTTAACTTTCTGGTGCGAAGAAGGTAAAGCAGCCTGATAATTAAGTCATGGGAAGGCTCATGAAAAAGCACATCGTCTTTCCAAGGCAAATGGGCAGAAAGCTCCTCCATCTGAAAATAAACCGTTTCGAAAGACTTTGAAGGATTCAGCTCTTCGTAGCTTATCAGATCAAAGGGTTTGTCATTCACGAAGATTCTCATGATGAATCAAAAGTTTTGGGGTGTTTGGAATTATTCAAAAGTGCATATTTTTTTCACTTGCTACAACCTTAGGCTAAGTTTATCTCTTATTTTTGAGACATGGAAATTTTAGACAAGAATGTAGCTGCAGAAGTAGCTGATAAATTACTGGAAATTCAAGCGATTAGACTTCAGCCCGAAAAGCCTTTTACCTGGGCTTCTGGCTGGAAATCACCAATTTACTGTGACAACAGACTTTCTCTTTCTTTTCCAAAGGTTAGAAAGATGATCAAAGACCAACTGGTCAGAAGTATTCAACATTATTTTCCAACCGTTGAAGCAATAGCCGGAGTTGCTACTGCAGGGATACCTCAAGGAGCTTTGCTTGCAAATGATCTTGACTTACCGTTTATCTATGTTCGATCTAAGGCAAAAGGTCATGGAATGGAAAATATGATAGAAGGAAAGGTCGTTCCGGGTCAAAAGGTAGTCGTGGTGGAAGATCTTGTCTCTACAGGGGGAAGTTCTCTCAAAGCAACACAAGACTTGCTAGACGCAGGATTTGAGGTACTAGGGATGGTTGCCATTTTCAGCTACGGATTTGATGTCGCAAAGCAAAACTTCGACAAAGCAGGGGTTAAACTTGTATGCTTGAGTCATTATGAAGCCATGCTGCCTAGAGCTGTAGAAAGAAAATACATCACAAACGACACATTAGAATCTCTTTCAGAGTGGAGAAAAGATCCTGCGAGTTGGAAACAATAAACTCCAGTTAGAAAAAATGGCAGTGATTTCTCACTGCCATTTTTTTGGGCTAAAATCTGTACACTACTTCTCAAAAAGACCAATAGATCCTCCTACCCAGTCTTTGTCTTTGTTGAATTTCACCCCAATCATCTCTCCGCGGCTTAGTCTTGATAGATTGCCTACCAAAGTTGGCTTTTCATCTTTTTCTGGCCAAAGCACCAAAATCCTAACTTCCACTTTCACTTTGCCATCTGGGGATTGGATTACCGGAGCATAAGCTACTTTTTTCTGTAGGATGTATAGATCCTTGTCCTTCACTTGCTCTATATCTTCTCTTTTTACATTGAAAATCACTCCGGACCCCGAAAAAGAAAACAAAGGCTTAAGGACATAATTTTCCAAATCTTCCGGTATCTGATCAAGCTCACTCAATAGGGTAGTTTCTATAAAATACTTACCGCTCAGGTAAGGCAAGATGAACTTCGAAATCCTGGTGTACCAGTTCGGGTGTCCAGCCCACTCCACATCTAACTTATCCTGAAAACTAAACTGCAATTTCAAATCCTGTCTGAGGTCCAGCTCATCAAAAATCACTCGATTGTAAATTCGTTTGATACGAATTTTTGCACCGGATTCATCTCTATAAAAAAGTTGGTCTCCCTCTTTAATTACATCAGTGACGCAAATAACAGGTATTCCCAAATCTCTGCGACAATAGTAAAAGTCAATCTTGGTATTCTGCTTTTCAGGCTCAATCTCCAACAAAACCACTTCTGATTTATCGTGCCCATTGAACAAAACTTCCTTCAGCTTTTCCAAATAAGTATCCGAATCCATCCCTGACATATAAGGAGTCAGTTCTGCAATAAATGGATACTGCTTTTGAATCTTTTGATAAAGATTGAATTGAAAATTAAAGATGGAGGGAAAGCCCTGCACTTCGATAAGTTTCGGTACTATCTTTCCATTTTCCTCACAAATCCCAAAATCGATAGCCATAAATTGGGTATGTGCATCTTCATTGGGAACAGCTGTATTAAGATCAATTGCCCGCTGAGTAATTGCTTTGAAGTCTGGTTTACTCACAAAATCGCAAACTTCCTGACAAGCTTCTTCCAGCTGCTTTTTAACCTCATTAGGGATAAAGAAAGGCGTTTCCGCTACTCTAAAAGTAGGCGCATAATCGAAGTCCGCGGCTATGTCTGCAAGGAAATCCTGATATTTCTCTACAGAAAATTCCCTATTAAATTGAGCTCTGCGGGATTCAATCATCGTGGTTTAAATTAAAGTGAGAGTTTTAGATGCTTTTATTTGTTGGATAGATTGCTCAAGAAAATTTGGAATAAGCGTCTCATTTGTTTTATAGATCTTATCCTCGTCTGTCATGTGCTCAAGCATTTTTCGGAACTTTGTCTTTCCCATAAGCGCAATGATTTTTTCTTTCACTTCCGCCTTTTTCAAATGAGCCAGGAAACTCACTGGGTCTGCTTCTGGATGAAATTGAGTTCCAACCATCTCGGGTGAAAATCGAATAGCCATGATTGCACGCTCATATTCCACATGATCTCTAATTTTCTCAAGCGCAATAATCTTGGATCCAAGTACTTTGAATTTCTTCAAATCAGGTTGTACCACCTGATAATCTCTAGAATCTACTGCCCAAAAAGGATTATCCAGGTTTTGAAGTAAGGAATCCTTGTGTCCATCAGCTGTCTTATGAACGGACATCACCCCGAAGGAAGTGGATATTCTCTTGGTAAGTGTTCCCAATCCAAAATGCCTACAAGCCATCTGGAAAGAATGACAAATGAAGAGTATATATTTTTTGTGATTATAATTTTGATTCCAGATCCAAATTTGATCCAAAAAATCAAAATATTTCAAATCCCAATTCCCATCTCCATCCAATGGATTTCCTGGTCCACCGGTTGAAATAAAGAGATCGTAATCACGGATTTCAGGTATTTCGGCTTTGCCTCTTACGTCAAATATTTTGTAAGTCACCTGACTATCGAATCTAGCCACGATATCTTTGATACAACGCATCCCCTGATTTGGCTCGCCATCGTACATATCCAAGATCGCCAAGTTCAATTTTTTCTTTCCCACGTTGCCTAATTTTAATATTGCGCCCGCAAAGGTAATAAAAGCGCTTAAATCCCTTCGTTAAACTTTGAAGTGATCATATCTACTACTTTTTTCAAATCTTGAGTTTGATCAAAAACCGCTAATTGCTGATCTGCCCCAGTACCGTTCTTAAGGATCTGATGCACATAATCGATTTCGGATCGACTATCCAATTCATCGACCACATCGTCTATAAAATCCAAAAGCTCCATGATCAGCTCGGATGTAGGAACTTCAATTTTCCTTCCAAAATCAATGAGTTTACCTTCAATTCCATTTCGTGCCGCCCGGAATTTGTTTTCACGAATCAGCGCTATTCTATAGATATTAAAACTAGTATTACTTAAAAGAAGTCTGTACAATTTAGCGACCACAGCCTGAATTAAAGCCACGATACATGTGGTCTCATCTACCGTCAGGCACATGTCACAAATGCGGAATTCAATCGTACTGAAAAATGGGTGAATTCGTAGATCCCACCATATTTTCTTAGGGTTATCTATACAGTTTGTTTTGACCAAAGTCTCCAGGTAATTATCATAAGACTGCACAGAATCAAAATATTCCGGTAATCCAGTTCTAGGGAATTTGGCAAAAATCTTAGCTCTAAATGCCTTAAAGCCTGTATTTCTTCCTTCCCAAAAAGGTGAATTTGTAGTCAAAGCATAAATGTGCGGAAGAAAATAGCAAGCCTGATTCATCAGCTGAATTGCAATTTCCCGATTATCAATTCCCACGTGGACATGAAGCCCAAAAATCAGATTTGACCTGGCTATATCCTTTAATTCATCTACAATTACATGATACCTTGGATCATCAGTGATCTCCTGATCTTGCCATCTGGCAAAGGGATGGGTACTGGCTGCTCCTACGACTAAATCTTGCTTTGCAGCTAATTCAGAGATTTTATTTCGAAGTGAAGAGACTTCAGCTCTTGCTTGAGCTACATTTTCGCAGACATTGGTGCCTACTTCTACCACCGATTGGTGCATTTCGGCTTTCACCTGCTCTTTCAGAGTAATCTTCCCTCCTTCCACAATTTTAGACATGTGGGAGCGAAGATCTCTCGTTTCAGGATCTATTATCTGATATTCTTCTTCTACTCCCAATGTAAATTTGGGAAGCTTTTTCAGTGATGAAGCCATGTTATATCGTTAAGCTGAAAATTTTTAGAACCTCTTGGCAGTACTTACAGAATCCTTCATAAATGTCCCCCAGGTTAGGTTCATTTTACCTGGCTTTTGGGCTTTTGCATAGCTGATTGCCATCTTAGCTGCCTCTTCCACTACCCATTCAAAATTCTCTGCTCCTACAGAATTTATATCTGCATCAGGAGCTGGGTTCCCAAAATCAATTGCATAAGGAATCCCATCTTTCACAGCAAATTCTACCGTATTGAAATCATAGCCTAGACCCTTGCAAAGACGTAAAGTGTAATCTTTGACGGTTGCCAATAATTTCTTTGAAGAAGGTGGCCCATCGACCACATACCTAAGATGATGCGGATTACGTGGTTCGTAAGGCATGATTTTCACTGCTTTTCCACCAAGACAATACACTCTGAAATACTCTTCAAAAACAATTTCCTCCTGAAGCATCATCACCAGCTGACCGGTCTCCGGGTGCGTTCTAAAGAATTCATCTTTATCCTCCAGGCGATATACATTTTTCCAACCTCCACCAGCATATGGCTTCATATAGGCAGGAAAACCTACATAATTAAATATGCCTTCCCAATCCAAAGGAGCAACTAGATTTCTAAACGACTTGGAAGAAGTGTCATCCGGATGTTTGGACGAAGGTAAAATCACAGTTTTAGGAAGCGGTACGCCCAATTGATCTGCAAGAGCATTGTTGAAGAATTTATCATCAGCACTCCACCAAAAAGGGTTATTAATCACTGCTGTGCCAGTCAAAGCGGCATTTTTTAAATAGGCTCTGTAGAAAGGGACATCCTGCGATATCCTATCAATAATCACAGCATATTCTGTTAACTGGTTTTGAATCACCTTGTCAATCTGAACTGCTTCAGCGATAATTCCTTTTTCAGCTTTCTGATTTACTCTATCAATAAAAGCCTGAGGAAAAGTGTCCTCCATTCCGAAAAGTATTCCTATTTTTTTCATGTGTTTATAATTAGTTATTCAATGGCCACATGGAATCTCGCAAGGGTATAATCATTCCAGTGTGTGAGGTTCTTCGTCATGCTCGATTTCATACAAAATATTTTTATAAGCTGATCTAGTTAAACTTAATTCTACTGAGGTAATGCGGGAACATTTCTTTCCAAACATCCCAATCATGCTGACGGTTTTGCCTTACATCAAACCAATGATTGATGTTTTTTGCTCTAAGTGTATCATGTAATTTGATATTCGCGTCATAGCATATATCCCAATTTGACGTTCCTAAAACAATATCCATTTTCCATAATTCCTGATCATGAAGTCCTGGTAGATATTCTAATGGATTATTGTAAAAGATATCATCATGCTGGTATCCATCCATAAAGCTTCGAATATCAAATGCTCCCGACATACTAAACAAATGACTGACATAGCCAGGATGCCTAAAGGCAAAATTAGCGGCGTGATATCCACCAAAACTACAGCCAGCCATCACAACCTTAGCTACAGGCGTGCTTAACCGGATTCGTTCCACTATCTCATGGCAAATCATCTTGTCATAAGCTACATGATTCTGAATTCGCTGATGAGGATGAATGCCTTTATTGTAAAAACTATCGGCATCATTGCTGATAGGACAGTAAATCTTGATTAGCCCCTGCTCTAGGTACCATTGCGCAGATTTCACCAAACCCATATCTCGATTTTCGTAAAAAGAACCCTTGGACGTAGGAAAAACAACCACAGGGTATCCTGCATGACCAAAAACCAACATTTCTACATCCCGCTGTAAATGGGGAGAAAACCACTTTAAATATTCTTCTTTCATGTGCTTAAAATTTGATCTCTATTGGCCACCTGGAATCTCGCAAGATGTATCATCATACATCTATGTGCCGTTTTCAACCTGTTCGATTACACAAATAAAATTTCAACAAACACTGAAAAATCAGCGGATTTCTCTCACTTTCAAATACTAGTCATAATATCCTAAAAAGAAAAGAAAGTAGTGTCAGCTTATTGAAAAAAGATTAATTACTAGCTATTCAAATCGAGGTCGGTTCTGCGCCTATTTAGAAGATTGCGGATCAACCCAACAATTATATAGAGAAGACAGGCACCTACAAAGATCCATTTGGTGGTGCTAAAAAATGAGGCCAAATATCCTAGAGTGAAGCTTTCGGAAGGAAATCTCAGAATTAGAACAGAGACCGTAAGGTTCTCAAAAAGATCTAACAACACAGTGACGATAGGTAAAATAATAAGACATTTTTTCTTCCAGATTTTACAGATAAGCCCGATGAGAAGTAATAAATAAAAAATCATGTACGGCATATCCAATACCCAGATTATCAAGAGGTATTGTTTTCTCATGCTTCCTCCCATGGTCTGCAAAACACTAAATGCTTCACTGGCAGAGTAGGCAAACCGTAAGTCCAATGCCAATTTTGGAGGCATGTACAGGTTTAACAAAATATTAAAACAAACAAATAAGGCAAAAAGAAAAGCCAAAATGGAGGACTTTTCCAGCGTTTTAAAAATCACTTTCATAGAAAAAAATTACATTTTAAATACATAGTAAAAGATTCTGAGGCAATATTAATAATCATTTAGTCAATTTCCCTCGGTGAATTCTCATTCTAGGTTTTAAACCAACTTGCGTACATGGGATAGTTTTTTGCTGTCCGTGAGATAACATCCTCCATTTCAGGACCAGTTTCTTTTACCTTTTTTGCAGGCATGCCTGCATAAATTGAATTTGCTTCCACAATGGTGTTGGCTAATACCACTGCACCGGCAGCGATTACCGCTCCAGAATTAACAACTGCTCCATCCATCACGATCGCCCCCATACCAATCAATACCCGGTCATGAATCGTACAGCCATGAACCACTGCATTGTGAGCAATAGAGACTTGGTTACCAATGTAAGTTCCTGCCTTTTTATAAGTACAATGAATCACAGCACCATCTTGAATATTAGTGTCATTCCCTATTCGGATTTCATGGACATCGCCCCTAATCACTGCGTTAAACCAGACTGTACAATTAGCTCCCATCTGTACATCTCCTACTACAGTAGCGTTTGGAGCTAACCAACACCCGTCTCCGAAAGAAGGAGTTTTCCCATTTACTTCTAATTGTAATGCCATATTTACCTACTTCAGATTATCGTATTTCAAAAAATCTAATGCAAAGTTTCACTTTTTCTTTTGTGTAATGAACTTTTTAGCAAATTTTGAGTTTGCATGTATATACACATAATTTTGAAAAAACTTACACCAATGAAAACTATCAAACAAACAGGCTTTATTCTAGCAGCTGCAATGCTGACATTTGCATGCGGGCAATCTGGAGAAACTGTAGAAACCACTGACGCAAAAGAAGTTGCAGCTACTGAAGGCCAGACCTTATCAATTGACAATTCAGCTACCGCAATTTCTTGGAAAGGCTACAAGCCAACTGGACAACACACAGGAATCATTCCTGTAATGGATGGTACCGTAGCAGTCGACGGAGGAAGTATTACTGGAGGAAAAATTACATTCGACATTACTGCTTTAGAAGTACATGATTTGGAAGAAGGATCTGAAATGCACGGAAAGCTGACTGGTCATTTACAATCTGATGACTTCTTTGATGCTGCAAACCATCCAACAGCAACTTTCGAAATCACATCTGTTGAGCCATTCTCAGCTGATGACGTAGTCGCTGACGAAGAGCAATATGAAACTGAAAACACCCCAGTTGCTGCAACAGAATTGAATACAGAGACACCTACTCACTGGATCAGTGGCAACCTTACGATGAGAGGAACAACTAAAAACATCAAGTTTCCTGCAACAGTAAACTTAAATGACGGTACAGTAACAGCAAAAGCTGGCTTCAATATCGACAGAACGGAATGGGGACTTTCTTACCAAGACGAATCTAGCGTAGCAGACAAAGCAAAAGACAAATTTATCTACAATACTGTAGGAGTAATTTTGGACGTGAAAGCCAATTAATTACAACAAACTCATTTGAAAGAGGAATTCTAACAGGATTCCTCTTTTTTTGTGCTATCAATGAAACACAACTCCTACGTTTACCCTATTCCAAATCCTTTGTGGATTGAAAAGCTTTGCCGATGGGCTGATTTTCATTTTGACTTTTTTGCATATACTAATGGAAATAACCATATATATCCAGAAAATCCCTTTGCAACCAAATTTTATGCTGGAAATAGGCAATTAACCGAGAAAGAAATCTGGAGTGAAACAGGTGTTAAAAAAGTCGGGATCATTGGGTATGACTTCAAAAACAGATTAGAAAAGCTAGAAAGTGAAAATCCAGCTTTTTTCGATCTTCCCGAAGTTTGCTTTTTTACGCCCTCCTTTTCATTGGAGTTATTAGGAGAAAAAATAATTTCAGCTGTTGAATTGACTGAGGAATTCTGGAAGGCAATAAAAGAAACACCCCTACCAACTCAGTCTACTACTAGCTGTTCGGTAGTTCCTCAAATCACTCGGGAGCAATATCTCTTCACTGTCAAGACTATCAAGGACCATATTATTGAAGGGAATACCTATGAGAGCAACTTTTGCCAAGCGTACTCAGGAGATTTTGAAACTTGGGACCCGGTATCGGCTTACTTCAAGTTGAATGAGCTTTCTTCCATGCCTTTTTCGGCTTTATTCAAAGCAAAATCCAATTGGCTAGTGTCAGCTTCCCCAGAGCGATACCTGAAAAGGACAGGAAATAAAATCATAGCTCAACCCATCAAAGGGACCATCAAAAGAGGTGAATCCGCAGCTGAGGATTTGCTTAATAAGGAAACTCTAGCCAATAGCGAAAAGGAACAAGCCGAGAACTTGATGATCACTGACTTGATGAGAAATGATCTTTCCATGGTCTCCAAAACAGGTTCTGTGAACGTAACAGAACTTTTTGGCATATATCCTTTCCCCAAAGTTTTTCAGATGATCAGTACCATTTCTTCTGAATTAAAGGATGAGGTGACTTTTTCAGATATCATCCAAGCATCGTTTCCTATGGGAAGTATGACTGGCGCACCCAAAATCCGGACAATGGAAATAGTCGAAGAGCTGGAAAGTTTTAAACGAGGATGGTTTTCTGGGACTTTTGGCGTGATCGAAGAAAACGGAGATTTTGATTTCTCTGTAATCATTCGAAGTATAATCGCAGATATGGATTTGAAAAAACTCTACTTTGGAGTTGGAAGTGCCATCACTTTCGACGCAGATGCAGCCCAGGAATATGATGAGTGCATTCTAAAAGCAAAGGCAATACTTGAAGTACTCAGTGGAAAATGAAAAAGATATATTTCCGAATCCGATCAGGAAGATAATCCATGTGGACATGGATGCATTCTATGCTTCAGTAGAACAGTTGGATCATCCAGAGTGGAGAGGCAAAGCATTGGTAGTCGGAGGAAATGCAGCTAGAGGTGTAATCGCTGCGGCAAGTTATGAAGCCCGGAAATATGGTGTCTATTCCGCTATGCCCTCGGTTTTAGCCGCTCGAAAATGCCCACAGCTTATTTTTGCACCTGCGAGATTTGATCGATACCGAGAGATTTCCAATCAGATCAGAGAGGTTTTTTATGAATACACTGATCTAGTTGAGCCTCTTTCTTTAGATGAAGCATTTATGGATGTGACAGAAAATAAGAAGGGCTTAAAATCGGCCATTTTGATAGCCAAACAAATCAGGCAAAAGATCAAAGAGCGCACAGGATTGAATGCTTCTGCGGGAGTTTCCTATAATAAGTTTCTTGCAAAAATCGCATCTGACCTGAACAAACCAAATGGTCAGGCAGTCATTCTTCCTGAAGAAGCTGAGGCCTTTTTAGAAAAATTACCTATCAAAAAATTCTTTGGAATAGGAAAAGTAACAGCTGAAAAAATGGGGAGACTGGGAATCCATAATGGCAAAGATCTCAAACAATTTTCCTTACAGTACCTCACTAAGAAGTTTGGCAAATCGGGCATACACTATTTCAATATTGTCAGAGGGATTCATCTTTCTGAAGTACAACCACATAGAATCCGTAAATCCCTCAGTGCTGAAAATACCTTTGCCAAGGATCTTCTGAATAACGAAGAGCTTCTAGGCGAGCTAAAGAAAATCTATGATGAGCTAGCCAGACGAATCAAAAAATCCGGAATTAAAGGCAGAACTGTTACGCTGAAAATAAAATACTCTGATTTCACACAACAAACGCGAAGCAAGACTCAAGAGCAATATCCTGATGACTTCCAACTTTGGGAAATAGCCCAAGAATTATTGGCTCAAGAGCCTTTCGTTAATTCTATTCGCTTACTCGGCCTAGGGATTTCCAATCTAAACATCATCGAAGAACACCAGCATTTTGGGGAGCAGCTGAAGATTCCCTTTGAAGTATAAGCTTACATTCAGTTTAGACCTTCAAACAAGCTAAATAGCCGAGCTACTATCAATCCATGATTTAACAAAATAAAAGAATCAGACTTTCTGCCATTTTGTCCGCATTTTCGTAATTTTGCCAACCGAAAGAAGGAAAGAAGAAGTACATGACTAATTTGATTGCAGACATTGATATCATCTCAGGGGAAGAAGCACAAGCATGCGACTTCAAGACCACTGTAGATGAGAATACAGGAAAAACCCGAAAACTATACATTGAGAGCTACGGTTGCGCGATGAATTTCGCAGATTCAGAAGTAGTGGCTTCCATCATGAAAGAAGGTGGATACGATACCACTTCTGATTTTTATCAGGCAGATGCTATTTTCCTGAACACCTGCTCCATCCGTGAAAAGGCTGAGCAAACTGTCAGAAAACGCCTTACAGACTTCCAGAGAGCCAAAAAAGCGAAGCCTTCACTGACCATTGGAGTTTTAGGTTGCATGGCAGAACGCCTCAAAGAAAAGCTACTTGAAGAAGAAAAAATCGTAGATATCGTCGTAGGCCCAGATGCCTACCGCGACCTGCCTAATCTACTTTCCACAGCAGAAGATGGACAAAAAGCTGTAAACACCTTTCTTTCCCGTGAGGAAACCTATGCTGACATCTCCCCTGTTCGACTGAATTCAAACGGCATAACAGCATTCATTTCGATTATGCGTGGCTGTGATAATATGTGCTCTTTTTGTGTAGTACCATTTACCCGTGGAAGAGAAAGAAGTCGTGATCCACATTCCATTGTCGCAGAGGCAAAAGATCTTTTCACCAAAGGGTACAAGGAAGTGACCTTGCTCGGCCAAAATGTAGATAGCTATAAGTGGTCGCCTGAGGAAAACAATAAGGCTAGACTGAACAAAAAAGAGGAAGAAGTAAGCGCAGTAGTCAATTTCGCCAATTTGCTGGAAATGGTAGCATTGGTAGATCCATCTCTGAGAATACGCTTCTCGACTTCGCATCCAAAAGACATTACAGATGAAGTCTTGTACACGATGAAGAAGTACGACAACATCTGCAAATATATCCATCTACCGGCTCAAAGTGGCAATTCACGCGTGTTGGAAATGATGAATAGAACCTATGATCGTGAATGGTATTTGGAGCGGGTTTCCAAAATCAGAGAGATCTTGGGAGAAGAATGCGGTATTTCATCCGATATGATCACTGGATTTTGCAGTGAGACGGAAGAGGAACATCAAGACACACTTTCTTTGATGGATATCGTGAAATTCGACTTTTCTTATATGTTCTTTTATTCGGAAAGACCAGGCACTTTGGCAGCAAAGAAATATGTCGATGATATTCCAATGGAAGTAAAAAAGAGACGTTTATCTGAAGTCATCAAAAAACAAAGTGCATCTTCTTTTGAGCGAAATAAATTGGATTTGGGCAAGGAGCAAGTCATCCTTGTGGAAGGCGCATCTAAAAAATCAGCCGATGAATTCAAAGGAAGAAACTCGGCAAATAAGGTAGTAATCGTACCAGCTGGAAATTATTCTAAGGGCGATTACTTAACCGTGAAAATTACCGATTGCACACCTGCAACGCTTTTTGGTGAGGTAATTGAAATAAACCCTAAACTAAAATGATTACAAATCCGGAAGTACAAAGCGTCAAACAACGCTTCGGGATCATTGGTAATAGCCCACTGTTAAATCACGCCATCCAAGTAGCCATGCAAGCAGCACCTACTGACATGACGGTGTTGATCAACGGTGAAAGTGGCAGTGGTAAGGAAAGTTTTTCGAAGATTATTCACTCTCTAAGCCTTCGTAAGCATGGCAAATTTATAGCCATCAACTGTGGTGCTATTCCAGAAGGAACAATTGATTCAGAACTTTTTGGTCATGAAAAAGGCTCTTTTACTGGTGCGCACGAAGCCAGAAAAGGTTATTTTGAAGTGACTGATGGTGGCTCTATTTTCCTCGATGAGATTGGTGAAATGCCTTTGGGAACTCAAGCAAGATTGCTGCGCGTGCTGGAAAATGGAGAATTCATAAAAGTGGGTTCTTCCAAAGTTCTTAAAACCAATGTACGAGTAATCACTGCCACTAATGTGAAACTTCTCAATGCTGTAGAAAAAGGTAAATTCAGAGAGGATCTTTACTACAGGCTGAATACGGTTCCGATTTTTGTCCCACCATTGAGGGAGCGTGGAGAAGATGTGGTGTTGCTTTTCAGAAAATTCACTTCGGATTTTTCCGAGAAATACCACGTTCGCCCGATTTCATTGGATCATGAAGCCCAGGCTGCGTTGATGCGTTATTCATTTCCGGGAAATATCCGTCAATTGAAAAATATTGCTGAGCAAATATCTCTTTTGGAAAGCGAACGAGATGTCGATGCCGAAACCTTGGCAAGATATCTACCGTCTGACAATTCTCGTCTACCAATGACGCTTCCTAACATGTCAAAAAACAATGATTCTTCAGATTTCTCTGAAAGAGACTTGTTGTATAAGGTACTCTTTGACATGAAAAAGGATATGAATGAGTTGAAAAAATTAGTGCTGGATTCTTATAAAAACGGAGGATTAAACCAAGCTATCATTCAAAAGCATCAAAGTCTTTTCGAGGATATGGATAGCGGATTTGGCACTCCTGAAAGCACCGAATCCAATCCTAGCTATGTTCCATTAGTGATCGATTCACAAAAATCCAACTCTTCATCTAATGAAGATTATGAAGATGACGCAATCGAAGACATCATTCATGAGGAAGATGATAATTCTCTATCATTGGAGAAGAAGGAGAAAGAGATGATTCTAAGAGCTTTGCGCAAGCACAATAATAAGAGAAAATACGCAGCAAGCGATCTGGGAATCTCCGAGCGCACACTTTACAGAAAGATCAAGCAGTATGAAATCGATCAATAAACTCAATGTCCTAATCTGCGGATTAGCCCTTTTGCTATTCCAGAGTTGCTCTGTTAGCTATAGCTTCACGGGTACGAATATAGATTATGACCTAGTAAAGACTTTTACTGTCGAAAATTTCTTCAACGATTCTGGAGGAGGACCTGCGAATATTGAGCAGCGTTTCACCGAAGCTCTTAAGGAATATTACCAGCGAAACACCCAGCTTGAACTCGTAAGATCAAATGGAAACTTGCAGTTTATGGGAGCAATTTCCCGCTACACTACTACTCCACAGGCCGCTGTATCAAGTAATGACCCCAATCGCCCTGACCGTGCGGGTACCATGCGGTTGACTATCGTAGTGGAAGTAGAGTATATTAATACAACAAATGAAGAGGAAAATCTAAAAAGAGGCTTCACCTTTTTCCAAGATTATGATCCACGGACGACTACCTTCCTGGATGTAGAAAATGAGTTGGTAGATGAAATATTTACAAACATCATTCAGGATATCTTTACCGCGACAGTCGCAAACTGGTAATTTTCTTATATTCAGACTATAAGAGATATCCAGTTGAACGCAGCCCAATTTTTAGAAATAATCCATAAAAAAGATTCGTTAGAAAGTAGTGAGGTGGTGAAATTAGAAAAGGTAAAGGAAAACTTCCCTTACTTTCAAATTCCACATATACTTACTGCCCGCTATGAATTTAAGATTAATGGTGCTGAACATTCGCTTTCTCGAGGATACGCAGCGATCACCAGCCCAGATAGAATTTGGCTTAAAAATCTAATCGAGAAGAAAGAGGGCATAGTCTCTCCAGTGAAAAATGATTTAGGTGAAAAAGATCAAGTAGAGGATCTAAACTCAAAAACAGATCGTGGCAGAAAATCACTAGATCATATAAAAGGCATAAGTAAAAAAGAAATTAAATTAGAATCGATCAAGGAGATCGAGGCTAGAGAGAAAAATCAAAACTTAGCATTTGGCGGTGCGGCGATTAAGTTTAATCTTAGTGCAGCAACAATGCGGTTAACAATTGTCATTGATGTAGAATATACCAACGCGGCAAACGAGGAAGAAACGCTGATAAGTGCCTTCACGTTTTTCAAGGATTATGATCCAACTACGACTACTTTTCTCGATATGGAAAAAAAGTTGTTAGATGAGATTTTTACAATCATTCAAGATATCTTCACATCGCCTGACTCAAGTGCTTATTTTCCCAATATTCAATCCAAAAGAACTATTCAAGTGAATGCAGCCCAATTTTTAGAAATAATCCAAAAACCAGATTCCTTAGATCGCGGCGATATTCTTCAGTTGCAAAAGGTGCAGGAAAATTTCCCCTACTTTCAGATTCCACATGTCCTTACCGCCCGTTATGAATTTGAAAAAAGTGGGATAGAGAAATCTCTGTCTATAGGGTATGCAGCGATCACTAGCCCAAATAGAACTTGGCTAAAAACGTTAGTAGAAAAGACCGAAAAAAAGCAAAATACTCCAAAAGTAGCTCCTCCTATACCTAGAGTTAAACAAGAAGAAACAGAACCAGAAAAAGCAGAAATAGCTGAGCTAGAGACTAAGCCTGAGCCCCCAAAACCAAAGCCAAGAAGAAGAAAACCTCCTAAGGATGATTTGATCGAAATGATCAAGAAGAAGGATAAAAAGGAGATCCTCGATGAGAAGAAAAAGGAGCAAATTGACCTGATCAAAGCTTTCAGCAAAAAATCTATCAAACTCGCCACTATAAAGGAGATAGAAGCGAATCAGAATACAGAGAACTTAGCTGCAGCTAGCACTCAGATAAATGACAATATGATTTCAGAATCTTATGCAAAGATTCTTGCAAATCAGGGTAAGAAGCAATTGGCCAAGGAAATTTATGAGAAGTTGGTATTGAAGTTTCCGGATAAAAGGGCTTACTTTGCGGACTTGATTGAAAAACTGAAAGATTAACACCCATATTATATGTTTACTTTATTAATTACAATTATTCTGATTTTGGCCGTATTGCTAATTTTGGTGATCCTAGGGCAGAATTCTAAAGGCGGAGTAGGTGCAGCATTCGGTGGCAGTGCTTCGCAAATCATGGGTGTAACCCGTACCGGAAATGTACTTGAAAAGGCAACCTGGGTATTGGCTGTATCTATCCTAGTATTGTCTTTGGCTTCCTCGGCATTTTACACAGGATCACAGTCCAACCAGTTCTCTTCTCCTAACATTGAGAATGCGAAGCAGCAAGTAGTAGCTCCTTCTTTTGGACAAGACGAAAGCCTTCTTCCAGCAGCAACTGAAGAGACAACTACTGAACCTGATACTACTTCAGGAAACTAAGAAAGAACGTTTATAGAAATTAAAGTCTGCTCCTCCAAGAGCAGACTTTTCTTGTTTATTGCCTATACAGTAACAGACTTCAGCAATAGTCGCTTGCTGATAGGAACCAACGTCTCTTCGATGGGAAATTCTTTTTGGCTGTGAATTCTCCAAGTAGCAGGATTTGGCAACTCCTTAATTTCCCGCACCAATTCCATTTTTATTTTTTCCAGCGTATTTACCAAACTTCGCTGAAAAACACCCACAAGCCACATACTGATACTTCGGAATTTTTCACCAGCAAAATGCAGTAAACTAGATTTATACCGAAAGGCATGAATATCCTGCTTTTTGTCTCGAGACATTAAAATATATCCTTCCTGATTATAGATTGGAACGATACCTACTGGCTCAAACTCTAGTTGGCCTTCTACAAAATCATAGATAGTTTTCCCTTCCTCTATCTTAGAAGTGATCTTGGGTAAAGCAAATTCAGTGATCATCGATAGTTCCTTCATGATTCCGTCCTCGTTGACCTTTGATTGATAATTCAACTTTCCATTTTGAAAGTCGATAGAATCTAAAGTCTTTGGAAAAAGGCTTGTGAGTTCTTTCTTACCTGATTTCAATTCATTCAAATCACGGTAATGGTCAATCAATTCTGCAAGAACCGGATAAAGCTTCATGGCATTAAAATGCTTGTTGGTTTCCTGCAAATAGGCCAGCAATTGGTACTTTTTATACTCAAAATCTATCAGGCCTTCTGTAATCCAGTTTTTAGGTAGTGATGTCATAGGAAATAGGTTTGGATATAAATTACGAATTTCTGACAATTTTGAAACGATAAGAGCAAAAATGGCAGTCACACCTGCCATAAAAAACAGGCACTTGCCATATTTTCAAGCGCATTTACAGCCGATTTGTCAGCCTTTAGCAAGAATACTTGCTTGGCACAGGAAGTGCTAATAGGCAAGTACATTTTAATCTAACCTTAAACGAATTTATATTATGTCAAAAGTAAACATCAAACCTCTTGCAGACAGAGTTTTGGTACAACCTGCTGCAGCTGAAGAGAAAACAGCTTCTGGTCTTTACATCCCAGATACCGCTAAGGAAAAACCACAAAAAGGTACTGTAGTAGCAGTAGGAAATGGCAAAAAAGATGAGCCTTTAACTGTTAAAGTTGGCGACACAGTATTGTACGGTAAATATTCCGGTACTGAGCTAAGCGTAGAAGGCAGTGACTATCTTATCATGAGAGAGTCTGACATCTTTGCAATACTTTAATAAATCATCCTTAATCGTTAACTCAAAATAGTAACAATATGTCTAAGCAATTATTTTTCAACACAAGTGCAAGAGATCAGCTGAAGAAAGGCGTTGATGCACTTGCAGACGCAGTAAAAGTGACATTGGGACCAAAAGGTCGTAATGTAATTATTGACAAAAAATTCGGTGCACCTACAATCACCAAAGATGGTGTGTCTGTAGCTAAAGAAATCGAATTGGCTGAGCCAATCGAAAACATGGGTGCTCAGTTGGTAAAAGAAGTAGCTTCTAAAACTGCTGACAACGCAGGTGATGGTACTACTACTGCGACTGTACTAGCTCAATCTATTTTCGGCGTAGGTATCAAAAACGTAGCTGCCGGAGCTAACCCAATGGATCTTAAAAGAGGTATTGACAAAGCAGTTTCTGCTGTTGTTAAGCAACTTCAAGCTGATTCTAAGCAAATCTCTACTTCCAAAGAAATCGCTCAGGTAGCGACTGTATCTGCTAACAATGACGAGGAAATCGGAACAATGATTTCTAACGCAATGGATAAAGTAGGTAAAGACGGTGTAATCACTGTAGAAGAAGCAAAAGGTACTGAAACTGAAGTGAAGACTGTAGAAGGTATGCAGTTTGACAGAGGTTACCTTTCTCCTTACTTCGTGACTAACACGGAGAAAATGGAAGTTGAATTGGAGCAGCCTTACATCTTGATCTACGACAAGAAGATCTCTTCGATGAAAGAATTGCTTCCAGTACTTGAGCCAGTAGCTCAGTCAGGTAAAGGCCTTGTAATCATCTCTGAAGATGTAGATGGAGAAGCACTTGCTACTCTTGTAGTGAACAAAATCAGAGGTGCTTTGAAAGTGGCTGCTGTTAAAGCTCCAGGTTTCGGTGACAGAAGAAAAGCAATGTTGGAAGACATCGCTATCCTTACTGGCGGAACAGTTATCTCTGAAGAAAGAGGTTTCAAACTTGAGAACGCAACTATCGACATGCTTGGTAGAGCGGAAAAAATCAACATTGACAAGGATAATACTACTCTTGTGAATGGTGCAGGTGATGCAGCTGCTATCAAAGGCAGAATCGCTGAGATCAAAGCACAGATTGACAAAACTACTTCTGACTACGACAGAGAGAAATTGCAGGAAAGACTTGCTAAACTTTCTGGTGGCGTAGCTATCCTTTACATCGGTGCTGCTACTGAAGTAGAAATGAAAGAGAAGAAAGACCGTGTAGATGATGCACTTCATGCAACTAGAGCGGCTGTTCAAGAAGGTGTTGTTGTAGGTGGTGGTGTAGCTCTTGTAAGAGCTGCCGAAGCACTGAACAACTTGAAAGGCCTTAACGAAGATGAAGATACAGGTATCAACATCATCAGACAGGCAATCGAATCTCCATTGAGAACTATCGTTTCCAATGCTGGTGGTGAGCCTTCTGTAGTGATCAATAAGATCAGAGAAAACAAAGGTAACTATGGTTACAACGCTAGAACTGACGTTTACGAAGACTTATTCAAAGCTGGTGTAATCGATCCTACTAAAGTTACTCGTCTAGCTCTTGAGAATGCAGCATCTATTGCAGCACTTCTATTGACTACTGAGTGTGTAGTAGCAGATATGAAAGAAGAATCTCCTGCAATGCCTCCAATGGGCGGCGGAGGAATGGGCGGCATGATGTAATCAACGCTTCACCATACTTTAAAAGGAGGTTCCTGAGAACCTCCTTTTTTATTGCCTGAGTAGCAGTTGATAAATAGAATTAAATTAAAAAAGGCACTTAAACCTTTTTCTTGGATGAGTTTTAATCGTATTTTGGCTTAGTCAAAAATCCCTTTTTCTTCCTTAACTCTATAAATGATCCAATTTGACACCATTTTTCTAGTGGATGACGACCCAATAAATAACCTCATCAATAAAAGGTTACTCGGAAAAGTTGGTATCGCTGAGAACATAATAGAATTTCTAGAGGGGGAGGAAGCCCTTAACAAACTCAATGACATCGACTCTAGCGAATCACTGCTTATTTTTTTAGATATAAATATGCCCGTTTTGAATGGATGGGAATTCCTTAATAAATACCAAGAAACATTCGCCAATAGATGCGATAAAATAGTTATCCTATCTAGCTCTATCGATTATCAAGACCGATTTAAGGCCCAAGGCTACAAAATAGTTTCTGGTTTTTTAGAAAAACCTTTGACCCTTGAGAAAATCAAAACTCAGATGGAAAAATACGAGCAAGAATAACTACTAATTAGTCAATGACTGGCTTTAGCCTATCCCAGATATCTCTGATCAATAGAAAAGGAACTAGGGCATTATCTCCAGAGCCCCCCATTCTTACAATAACCAAACCTTCTGAAGGAACTACCATTAAAAACTGGCCATTTTTACCCATAGCCTGATACATATCAGCAGGTGCAGTAGGAACTAACATCCCTGGAAAAATCGTCTGCGATCGCGGTATCATATAAGAGCTCTTGCCGTTTAGCCAAGTTAGGTAACCATAGCTTCGATTGAGGGTTTGAGAGGATTGCGAAAGTTCACTGAAAAAGTCCCCAGACCAAATCTCATTTCCATTCCAATTTCCATTGGCAAGTAATAAAAGCCCAAATCTCGCAAAAGTTCTAGCATCGCTGTAGAACACATTGTTCTCACCGGTTTTTTGCCAAAATCCTTTCATACCTATCTTTCCTCCTAAATTCTCATTGAAGAAATTTTGAAAGCTTTGACCTGATGCATTTTCAACTACCTGTTCTAATAAAGTATATGGAGCATTATGATAGGCCCATCTTTCTCCGGCTTCTGCCAAAAAAAGCAGCGAGGAAGGACTAGTGTTATCCTGATTGGCAACACCATCATCCAGTCCTGTCGTCATCGTAAGCTGGTGAATCAGTCGAATATCACGCTCCTGACTGTTGGTTAGTGATGTCCAGCCCTCACCAAGATATTTCTGGGTTCGGTCACTCGTCTTTAGTAATCTTTTACTTTCTGCAATCCCTACTAAGGTAGCAGTAAGTGTTTTTCCGGCTGAAGCCCAATACCAATAGGAGTTTTGATCCATTCTCCCAACACCAGTAAGTTTATCGCCCCAATATTCCTCAATCACAATTTTTCCATCTTTTAGAATGATAAAAGCCCTAGTATCCTGTGTTGGTAACCAAGCTAAAAACTCCGCAAGCTTAACTCCATCCCAGTCTAATTCTGCTACAGGTTGTTTATCCCAAATCGAGGATTCGTTGGGAGGAAAATAAAGATTAGATGTATTTGACGATGGTTTTTGAGCTTCGGCGCAGGAAGCAATCAAAAATATCAAATAGCCAAGGATAGTTATTTCTCTAAAATTCTTTATCACTACTTTCTTAATCAGGTTCTTAAAAAGCTTCATTTAGATATCATTACAGATTAGATAAAAGAATAGAGGGTAGGTTTAATCCTCATAGAGATTCAGTGAGTAATAAAGCAAACTATTCTGTTCAAAAGTAAGCGATTTAAAATGACTTTAAACTATTTGGTACTACCACGAATTTAATGGAATCGATAACTGATTAGCTGGTGAAGATGGTTTCTGGAGGCTAGCATCCGGATGGGTGAGCCTTTCGGGATTTTCGGTTTTGTACTGAATTGAACACCGTGAAGAAAATGACTTAGCTCCCGAGGTACGAGAGGACAAGTCGTAAAGAAAATGCCCCTTAGGCATTTTTAGACTTGGGCCAGGTTTGGGCAGGGAGTCATTTTTAGGTGTGAAATGCAGTACAAAATTCCGCTGTTTGCTCAGTATAAAGTAGCACTACACCACACAGCGGAAAGAAAAGACCGAGGCTCAGGGCTTTTTGGTTACTTTTTGGCCGCCAAAAAGTGACAAAGAAAACCTATAGAGAAAGGGGGAATGTGTTAGAAAAATGTTAAGTCTCCGAAAGAAATAAGTAGCAATGATAATCAGAGCCTATACTCTCTACTAAAGAAATTAGTTTAAAACCCAACTTACTTTTCCATTAAATTCAGGGTAGAACCAACTATTTAAAATTCTCTTCTGCTTTCAACTGATAGCAATGCTCATGTAGCTGAAAACCGATTTTTCTATAAAAACTGGTTGCATTTTCTGCAGAAAAAAGAATCAATCTGGCGTCTGGCGCTAAGTTCCTTGCAAACTTCAGCATACCTTTCCCTATTCCTTCCTTTTGCCGAGTCGAAATAACTGCCAAATCTGCAATAAAGGTTCTGTATGAAAAATCAGTTAATGCACGAAGAACTCCTACCACTTGCCCCTCCTCTCTTGCCACAATCACCAAATTAGAATTGACCAGCATGCGTTCTAAATGATTCTGATCATGCATAGGTCTTCTGAGGCCCAAGCCAGATTCATCCAGAACATATATAAATTCCGCAAGAGACAAGTTCTTTTCTATTTCAAAAGAAACCATTATTTTGAGATATAATTAGTTAACAATGTCAAGAGGAGCAGGCTTTATTTCTTCAGCAAATAAATCTTCAAAAGACAATAGAAATCTTGCGAAGATCCGACCCAAAGCTGAAAGAGCCGATGGGATATACCGTGAACAAAACATGGAAAAAGCTGATTTGAAAAGCATAGATGACAGCATCAAGTACAGAATGAGCCGATATTCATCTGGCTCCAAAAATGGCTACTTTTTCGCGATTATGGTGATACTGACGCTATTGTGGATATTCTGGACAGTATTTTTCTAATGGGCCTCAGTTAAGCACATCTTGCAACTCTTCCTTTTTCTTAAACATCGCCTTTGCGAATGGACACAGTGGAATGACTTTGATATCTTCTTTCCGCACATAATCCACCAAATCCTTTAAAAGTTTCAGACCTACTCCCTGTCCTTGTAAGCTATCATCTACTTCGGTATGTTCGATGATCATCTTTTTCGCACCGGCCATAACGTAGACCATTTCTGCAAAGCGCTTCGCTCCTTCTTGAATGAAAAAAGAACCTCTTCTTCCATCATGTTCATGTTCAATTTTTATTTCACTCATAATTTAACTTGTTGTGTTGCCTGAAGTCATTTCATCATACACCTCATCTATCGGTTCCCATAGCTCAATACTGTGTCCATCAGGGTCAAGAATATGTACAAACTTCCCGTATTCTGTATCATCGATTTCATCCAAAATAGTCACTCCCTCAGCTTTTAGCTCTTGAACCAAGTCTACCAAGTTTTCCACTCGATAATTGACCATAAACTCCTTTTCCGAAGGCTTGAAATACTGCGTATCATCCTTCATTGGTGACCATTGCGTAAAGCCTTTTTTATTCGAATTCTCAAACTGTCTCCACTTAAATGTGGTTCCATACGCATCGGTATTGAGGCCCAGGTGAGTTTGGTACCAATCTTTGGTTTTTGCCGGATCTTTAACCTTGAAAAATATTCCGCCTATTCCTGTTACTCGTTTTTTCATCCGAATACATCATTTTTGTGAGGTATTAAGATAAGGAAAAAATGAAACCACTTACGCTCTAAGTTTATTTTCAAAAAGGAAAAAGCTCTCTTTAGTAAGGCGATGAGTCACTCCCAACTTCTATTTAAAATCCCCCTACCCCCTTTAGGAAACGGGGAGTCGCATCAACAGACACTCAAAATTAAATATGTATAAGTATTTATCCAGAAAACTGATCACTGCGACTGACCACTGTAGTCTAATTCGCTTCTTCAATCTTCACCTTCACCTTTTTCACTCGCTCATTCTTCAGCTTCGGCATCAGTTTTTGTACCAAATTACTTTTGACAGCCACATAGGAAGCAAAGTCCATGATGGTAATCAAACCGATCTCAGAACTGCTCAGTCCCCCTTTTTTAGTGAGCATTCCTACTATATCTCCTTTGCTGACCTTATCCTTTTTTCCAGCACTTACATAGAGACAAGTCCATTCTTGTGGAACCGGCGGAACAAGCTTTTCTCCTACTTTGTATTCTTTGATAAATTCTTCTATGTAATCCGGCCTAGCTTCATCATTTGCCAAGATCAGATAAGACAACCCATCCGCATGCATTCTGGCAGTCCGACCATTTCTATGGATAAAAGCATCTTCCTTCGGTGGCAATTGGTAATGTACCACATGCTTGATCTCCGGGATATCAAGACCTCTGGAAGCAAGATCCGTCGCGATTAGCAGATTCGTGACTTTGCTTCGGAATCTGATCAAATTCTTCTCCCGATCAATCTGCTCCAAGCCACCATGAAGAACAGAGTGGAAATAATTGTAGTCATTCAATAAAGTGCTCAATCGATCCACCGCATCCCGGTGATTGCAAAAAACAATGCAGGACTCATCCTGAAATTCAGCCACCAATCTCATTAGCGTTTCTCCTTTTTCCTTGCTGGAACTGTGTACGATCTTCAGCTCAAGTTTGGACTCCACCACATCTTTCAGGAAATTCACTGTCCGATGATCTATAAAAGGAAGAAAATCAGGTAATCTTTTCAGGATCGTCGCAGAGGTTAGCAAATGTCTTTGTTGTCCATTCAATGCTCCGAATATCACTTTCAACTGCTCATGAAAGCCCATTTGCAGTGATTTATCAAATTCATCTAAAACTACTGTTTGGATATTTTTCGGATCGAAAGAACCTCGTTCTATATGGTCAGCCAATCTTCCGGGAGTACCAATAATCACGTCTGGTGATTCTCCTAAACTGTTGGATTCCAATTTGGAAGAATGTCCGCCATAAACGGTACTCACACGGAAAGGAGTTTTCATTCCTTTGAAAACCTGTTCGATCTGAATTGCCAATTCCCGGGAAGGCACAATTATCAAGGCCTGCACTTCTCTTACATTTTCTTTCAGAGAATTGAGAAGAGGAATCAAAAATGCGACAGTCTTACCCGAGCCAGTCGGTGATAAAAGTACGAGGTGAGGGTTTTTGGCAGCTCTGGAGATAAACTCGGTTTGCATTTCGTTGAGACTATCAATCGAAAGGCTTTTGAGATATTGGGCGGTGGAATTTTGTTGTTTTTCGGACACACACAAAAGTACCCAATTCTACTGAGCTAAGTATTCTATTCCTTGCTTGGCACTAAACTTCCTTTCCTTTCACCACCAAAAACCAATCACCTTCCAGTTCCAAATAGCCAAAATCATAGCAATAATGATAGACGTTCCCTTTCTTGGTTTCGTATAGATGCGTAAAATACCTAAATTGAAAGCCATCACTCAGCAGTCGCGCGCGGGTTGTTTTGCCCATCTCCTCTCCTGCAGGAATGATTCCTTCCAAAATATTTCTGTTTTTCTTAAGGCTGTGGTTGACTCTTCGGATGTAATTGGTGGTATGCGCATTTTGCTGATTGTTATATGCATTTCTACACTGGTCATCACAGAATTTCTTATCGATTCTGCCTTGAATCACCGCATTACAGTTCAAACAGTATTTTTTCTCGATTGCCATACGCTAAAAAGTTTAATCTAATTTAACCGATTAGTTTGAAATATAATACTTCAAACTAATCGGTAATAATTTCTTATCTATGAAACTTTATCGTATTCAGATTGAAAGTACTCCAGATCGTAATTGGACTTTCCGTCACATAAACTAAATACAGATCCCCATAATAATCTGTACTTGGAACAGTAAACGGAACTTCAAACCACCCAACTTTCGGTCCTGTCTTCGGCCGGGAATCTTTGGTCAGAATATCGGATTCTGCCAAAATTTCACCCTCAGGTGAGCCCGCCCGAACCTGAATTTTACCAACGGTATTTCCGGGCATAATGGAAAGTGTGATTTTGTTGATCTCGCTCAAATCAATAGCTCTAAACAGCAACCAAGATCCGGATTCAGTGAATTGCACGTAGTACTCATCTTCAGGATTAGCCCTAGCCGCTCCTTCCAAACCATCAGCGCTGTAAGCAGAAACAGATGTATTCCTCAATTTCAGCTGCTTAGTCGACTTGATTGCAGGTATTCCATTTGCACCTTGATCTTCGTATGAAGCCTGAACCAAATAAAAGCCTTCTGGATCTTCCGTATTTTCAATCTCATATGTGCCAGAAGCTGGCAGTCCTGAAACTGCGTTTGGATTGGCAATCCCTAAAACGAAATCAACCATTTGAGCCACTTTATTCTCATCCAAATGGGAATGTCCTGGCATAACTTGATCACCCCATACGCCTGCGCCTCCATTTCTGACCTTTTTGATCAGATAGGCTTTTGCATTTGGATCATTTTTATATTTCTCCGAAACTGAAGTATAATCAGGTCCCACAGATTCATTGCTGATGCCATGGCAAGCCTTGCAGCCCGCTTCATTGATGTAAGTTTCACCGATGCTCAGCACCTCTTCCTGATGCCCCATTTCAATGATATCGTATCCGCTTTCCAAATAGTCGACGGACACATTTATTTTAGATGGTTCAATATCCCCATCTTCCTTATCTGTGGCAGTTACCTCATAATTGATTGTTTCCTTTCCAAAATAGAAACTCCGATTTCCTTTCCAATCAATGGAAACTACAGGTGCTTCATTACCAACTTTTATCTCTAAAAAGGATGTTGCAGCCTCCCCTTGTTGATCAGTCGCTGTCAAAGTCACTTTATAAACACCAGCTGATTCGAAAGTATATGATGGGTTCTCTTCAGTGGATGTTGGCCCATTTTCCCCGAATTCCCACTGATAGGTGATCTTATCATCAGTATCTGGATCTTGAGTTCCAGCTGATGAAAAATTCACTGCCAAAGGAGTTGCGCCTTGAGTCTGATCTGCGGAGATTTTCACACTTGGCTTTCTATTGCCTTCGGAAAAAACAATTCTGTACAAACCTGAATCATCGTTGTTAGCTCTCCAAAAAGTACCATATTCCAACACATATAAGGAACCATCTTTTGCAAACTGCATGTCCATCGGCTTCTCAAAGTGAGTTTCCGGCATGAAGCGCTCCATGGTATCGTATTCGAAATTCTCCGTCAGACTGACCGTGAAAATCCAGTTTCTCATCCAATCATAGATGAAAAGCTTTTCATTGTAATATCCAGGAAATCTAACTTCTGAAGCTTCGTAATCCTCCCGGTAGTAAACCTGACCAGCCATTGCATTTCTTCCACCCTGACCAAGCATAGGGAATTCTTCGGACTCGGCATAGGGGTAGTAAATCAGAGCTGGATGTGCTTCTGGAAGGATTTCCATCCCGGTATTATTGGGAGATGTGTTTTTTGGAGCTTTAGGATCAAACTGGTACAAGCTTTCTCCAGTAGCAAAATCATACTTCCAATAGGCATAATTATTTCCTACAAAATACGGCCAGCCGTAGTAGCCAGGACCTGTGGCCACATTAATTTCATCGTAGCCTCTAGGTCCCCGGCCTTCCTTATCCTCAGCACCATCAGGCCCCACTTCTCCCCAAAATAAATTGCCGTTTCGAGAATCGATAGAAAATCTAAATGGATTCCTGTTTCCTTTCACATAGATTTCAGGACGTGTTATTGGGGTTCCCACAGGAAATAAATTACCCTCTGGAATAGAATATCCTCCTTCTGGATTAGGTTTGATTCGAAGAATCGCACCACGTAAATCATTGGTATTTCCTGAACTACGCTGCGCATCAACATTCTTTGGTTTATCTTGACGCTCATCGATTGGATTAAAATTACTTGATTCAAAAGGCGTAGAATCATCTCCTATGCCTAAGTAAAGATTTCCTTCTGAATCAAATTCCAATCCTCCTCCAGAATGGCAGCAACCTCTGAAAATTTCTACATCCAGAATTTTCACTTCTGAAGCCAAATCCAGCTTATTGTCCACAAAATCAAATCGAGAAATTCTATTTAGTGCAGCTTCATTTGCGGGAGCATAATAGAGATACAACCAATTGTTCTCCTCAAAATTCGGATCCTTTGCCATCCCCATCAAGCCATCTTCCCGCTCTGGGAATACATCCAGCTCACCTACTATAGTTGTTTCTCCAGATTCTTCTTGATAAAATTTAAGCAAGCCATGACGCTCTATGATCAGCACATCACCATTGTCCAGCACTTCAATTTCCATTGGTTCATTGAAATTGCCGGCCAATGGGATTTTAGTAAACCTCGATTCATCAGGTTTTACGGTTGCAAATGGATCTTCTTGCTTTTTATCACAACTCCAAAAACTCAAACTACACACTGCAAACAGAATCAGGTATTTTCTCATAGGGCTTATTCAGGCATTATTTAAGCGTGAAGGTATAAAAACCTGAAAAACACGCGCCAAGATTATGATTAAAGGTTTATAATTGAGACAGGAAAGCTTCTCTTACACCAGAAAAACCTAAGAGGTCCTTTAATGTTTAATTAATTGTTATTGTCCCACTATTTTTACCCTTAATCGAAATAGCAAGGAATTACTGAAGACGAGCTTCGGTGTATACATTTAGTTCTAAAAATTAAATGTTAAAAAAATTATCATCTTTTATCCACCTACCTTGTAGCACTTTATTGTTTGGGTTCGTCTATCAAATACATACTTTTATTACACTAAACTTGAGCTTTATGAAATCCCTCTACTCTTCCGCGATTTTCCTATTGTCAGTGCTGGTTTTCACTTCCTGCCAAGATGAAATGACCTCCACCTACACGTATCGCACCATGATGCCAGTGTATTATGAAATGAGCGATATCAGGGCGAGAGTCATCACTACCGAGCCCGCGAAGCCTTTGGACAATCCTGGCAAAATCTACATTTATGAAGATTATCTTTTTATCAATGAGCCGACGAAGGGAATTCACATTCTAAACAATGAAAATCCTGCCAACCCTGTCAATTTAAGCTTTATTCCCATTGCAGGTAACGTAGATTTGGCAGTAAATGGAAATATCCTTTATGCTGATAATTACGTCGATCTGTTAGCTTTTGATATCAGCAATATTTCTAACATCCAGCTTATCAAACGGATAGAAGATGTTTTTACGCACATGTACTACCACCAAACCGGGGAAATCATCACCTTTAAAGACACAGTACTCACTTCAGAAAATCCAAACTGGCGAGGAGATGGGTTCTGGCTAATGAATTCCAGCATGAGCTTTTCTGCTAACTACTCCGCAGCGTCTCAAAGCTATGGCACAGGTGGATCCATGGCTAGATTTACGCTCTCCAACGGTCATCTGTATGCAGTTGACGAATCTACCTTACGGGTATTTGATGTGAAAACAGCTGCCGATCCCACTTTTGTAAAACCAATCGATTTGGGTTGGGGAATAGAAACTATTTTCCCTTTTCAAGATAAATTATTTATAGGGTCAAATGTAGGCATGCACATTTACGATGCGAGCACACCTAATTCCCCTACACGAATGGCGGTATATGAGCATGTACGAGCTTGTGATCCCGTGGTAGTGAACGAAGATTTTGCCTTTGTGACGCTCAGAAATGGAACTGCATGCAATGGCGTGGATGAACTGCACGTCATCGATATAAATGACTTGTACAACCCCACACTAAAAAAATCTTACCCAATGCTTAATCCACATGGTTTAGGTTTGGCTGGTAACTTTCTTTACATAGCGGAAGGAGCGCACGGTTTAAAAAGCTTCAATGCTAGTGACGTCATGAACATAGATCAAAATCAACTTGAATTCTTGACCGATCAAAGGTCTGTTGATTTGATTCCTGGACCTAAATCACTGATCGTCATTGGTCCGGACGGTGTTTGCCAATTTGATTACAGCAATCCTGCTAAACTGAAAAAACTTAGCTGTATCCAAGTTACCAATCCTACCAAGTTTTATTAACAGGTAGATGAAAAGAAAAACTTACCTCTTATTTATTGGTTTACTACTCCTGAGTTTTGAAAGTATGGCTCAGGAGGGGAAATATTTTGGGCAAACTGAAATTGGAATTCTATATGGACGAAGTGCAGAACAATGGGATGGAAATCATGAAGAGCGTACAGATTTAACACTCCTAACGTTTCACGGTATGAAAATCAGCCGAAGTCATGTAGTAGGTTTTTCCGTAGGTTTGGATCAATACGATGGTGTTCCTATTCTTCCATTTGCCTTTGGCTATCGAGGGTTTCTGGGAAAAGATGGTAAACCGAAGATTTTTGGCGGCATAGATCTGGGCTTTGGTTCGGCTATGCTGGAAAAAAGAGAAGAAGATGAGTGGAGCAAAAGCTGGTATCGAGGGGGATTGATGTTTAGCCCTTCGGTAGGATTCAGCTTTCCTGCACTCAAAGGCAATTCCGCACTTTCGCTAAGCGTGGCATACAAGCGGCAGGACATTTCATTTTTCCAAGGATTTTTGACTGGACCTGGTGCCCAAACTATCGTTTCCGACCAACTTCCTCCTGGATTTAGCTCTTTAAACGAAACCGAACATTTATATAGAAGTTTTGTATTCCGTGCAGGGTTGATGTTTTAACTACCTCCCACAGATCTCTTTATAAGGACAATATCCGCATTTTTTCAAATCATCTGTTTGGTCGAAAGGTGATTCTGGGTTATAAATATCTTCCAATAGTTCCGTCAAACCCGCACTATACTCATCGGCATACTCGCGATAATCATTGACCTCTACTCCGTTTTTCCTAGGCAATTTCTCTTGTAGGTAAGGATTGAAATCATCGTTAAACATCTCCCGCAGATTAAAAATCGCCGGCTTAAGTGGAAGGATGTTTTCAGGAACAGTCGCCTGGTAGATCAAACCATAAAACATCGTTTGCATCGCAGCCTTATTTCTAGATTTATTCTCTCTATCAAAAAGTGAAGCGACATCAGGAAAGGTCTTATTGTCCTGCCCAGATTTGTAATCGATCAATCTTACCGATCCATGATGCTCATCCACACGATCAATGATACCTTTTAAGGAAACCAACTCCTCACCCGATACCGTGTTGATTTTCAAAGCAGCTTTGTACTTTTTCTCTTTTTCCAGAGAAATCAGTTTGAAAGGAGCGGATTCCTCATCGATCTTCAAAATTTGCTGCAGGTACTTCTGAAGTACATCTCGAGCTATCGCCATTTGCCCATTCAACTTGGTGTCAGCTTCTCCTTCCAAGTGATAAAACTGGCGGATAGCTTTTTCAATAGCAGGAAAAATCCAAGCCTTATGCAGTTCCTCAAAATCTTCCTTTTCAAGAACAGATCTACCTTTGCGCTTCGCAAAATCCTGGTACAATATCTCCATGCTCAGGTGAGCCAGATTTCCAAAAACAGCGGCATCAATCTCCTCACTGACCTCCTGCTTTTCCTGAATATTAGCCAGATACTGTAGGTAAAACTTAAGCCTGCAATCCAGAAAAACACTTAGCGCAGACGGTGAAAATGAAGTCATGGATTGTCCATTTTCATCGATCAAATACTTATCCAGCAAGTGGAGCACTTCATCATTCTTTTGGATAGTAATCGCTTCGGGAGATTTCTGATCAATTGGAATAAATACAACTTCCTCTTCCACCGCTCTGCCAAGCTCCACTCCCATCTGCTGTAGGTAACGGCTTTTTTCACCAGCTTTTCCTTGATCAGAAGCCGTGGTATAAATCATGTGAACTTCCTCAGCGCTATGCAACAATCGATAAAACGTGTAGGCATAAATCGAGTCATTTTGCTCCTGCACGGGCAAGCCGAAAGCTTTGCGGATATTGAATGGGATCATGGAATTCAGACCTGCGGAAGGCGGAAAACTATCCTCGTTCATATTGCAAATGATCACTCGTTTGAAATCAAGATTTCGGGATTCCAGCACACCCATGATTTGAAGTCCTTGAAGTGGCTCCCCTTCAAATGGTAATTTCACTTCTCGGAAGACCTGACGGAAAAGCCGGATGAAGAATTCCCTATTAATCGTAAGAATATCCTGTCCGGCAAAAATCTCCCGTAATCTTGTCAGCTGCTTGAAGCACTGATACAAATAAGAACGTTGCAAAGGCTCATCTAACAAGCGTTCAGCCAGTGCTTCCATAAGTTCGGCTAGGTAAGGAAAAAGGGAATCATTCTCGAGTTTCTGGAAGATCAATTGATATAGCTTGCCTCCTTTATGCAGCTTTTCTGTCGAAACATGAATCTGATTCAAAAGCTGCATTTCTGCCATCAACTCTTCTGCAAAGCCTGGATTGACACTTTTTAGATAGATTGAGCTTAGGAGGTTTTTGACCGCTGTGTGATAAAACAATATTTTCCCATCCTCTTCTTTGATGAAGCGTTGCATCTCCAGCACCGCTTCCAAAAAGGAATAAACTGGCGCATTTTTCACCGGGTAACCCATGGTTACGTTCACTTTATCCACATGCTCAGGCAAAGTGTGTAGCACAGGAAAAAGCATCTGCTCATCTGGCAAAATCACGACTGTTTCTTCCCAAGCTTCACCTGCAGGAATCTTTTCCAAAATCGATCCCACCAGATTCGCCTGATTGGTTTTCAGAGGCGTAGCGTAGGTCTTGATACTTGCCTTTCTATCTTCTATGTAAGTTGGAATCTCCTCAGGAAAAGTCGGCCCAAAGATCTTGTCCTTTTGATAATCACGGAAAAACAAACCAGCTTCCTGCGCTTTATCTTCCAGATAATAGGCGTCAATATCCCAGTAAATTTTCGCCCCAAAGTCTGTAATGTAATGCTTGATCAGGGCTTCTTCAGTTCCCGTAAAAGCATTGAAACCTATAAAATGATGTACTTTCTCGGGACGCGGAATACTCTCCAGAGAATCTGCTACTTTTCTATACAGCATGCCCGAATATGCCAAACCAGATACGGCAAGCGAAGCCTGGAAACTGGTATAAAGTGGGCTAAGCAACTGCCAGAATTTCAAAAATTTCTCCTGATGATCTCTATCCTGACGTACAAAAGAAGACCAGAATTGCCTAATTAACTCAACTTGACTTTCGTTCAGAAAACTTAAATCAGATTCCAATTCTTTGATTTCTGACAAATGATGATACAGTTTATCTGCATTTGCCATAAACTGATCTAGGTCATTGAAATCCTTCAAAATCATCTCTCCCCAGAAATAGAAGCGATCGAAAGTCTCCGCCTCAGGATTAAGATCCTGATAAACTCGATACAACTCAAATATCATGGTCAGATCATCTGCAGGGCGATTTCCAGCGAGATCGTAGAATATCTCTTCGATTGTTTTCACCTCTGGCATCCAAGTAGGTTCGCTAATCAGACTTCCCAGATGTTGGGTAAAAAACAAGCCTGCCCTCCTATTTGGCAAAACCACTGTTAACTTTTGCAGATCAACTCCACTTTCGAGGATCTCTTTTGCAGTATTTCTTAAAAAACTATGCATATACTTCCTCAATTACTCCAGTTTCTAAATAACATAAATAGCCCTTGGTGGGCTTTTGAGAAAGTTTTGAGACCAAATCCATATATTCCCTCACTTGATTTGCGTAGCGGCTTTGAGCCTCACCAGTTTTAAAATCCACAATCATCGCCTCCTCCTCATTCAAAATAATTCGATCTGGCCTTTTCTGCTTACCTCCAGGAAGAAGTATTCCTTGTTCAGCCAATAGAATACCTGATTTCCCAAACCAAGAGGCAAAAAGTGGATCTGTAAACAGTTTTTCCAGCTGACTTTCCACGAGTTGCTTTTCCTCCTCATTCAACCTTCCCTCAAAATAAAATGACTGCAGATTCTGTTGTGCAGAAGCTTTGTCGGCTGACAATTCCAAAATCTCATGTACTATCAAGCCAAACTTCTGCTTCTTCCGCTGCTCCATGCCTTCAAGAGAAAAATCAACCGCATATTTCTTGAGTGTGAGGACTTCCGACCAATTTTTATAAGCCCAGCGAAGTTCTGGAGCTTTCTTAGTTTGTAGGGTTTTTACTTGACTTTCAGGCCAATCTCCAAACTCAAACACTTTTGACTCTGAGTCATAATGAGAAATCAAGCTCAAATTAGATTCTGGATCTGTATGGGATTGTACCAATTGCTGAAGCTGAATTTCCATCGTATTCTGTGACCCGATTTTTTCTTTGTAGGGGATAAAACCAAAAAAGACATCCTCAGCTCTTGTTAGCGCCACATAAAGCATATTTAAGCTGTCTAGATATGCCATAGTCGCTTCCTCAGCATAAGTAGCGCTGAAATCAGAATTGGCCAAATCCCCGCTTAATGTCAACGGAATAATAGCAGAAAGACCCTTTTCCCGGTCTTCAAACGGCGACCAAATCACATTTCCTTTATTCGTATCGAAGATCGTCCATTTGAGAAAAGGCATTACAACCACTTTAAACTGCAGACCTTTGGATTTGTGAATAGTCAGAATCCGCATAGCATTATGCCCTTCCGGTATTTTCACCGTCCGTTTCGTCTGATTAATTTCCCACCATTCCAAAAAGCCGCTCAGGTCTGCCCGATTGTTAGCTGTGAAATCATATACTGCTTCTTTGAATCCTGAGATATAAGCCTTTTCCAAGCCCAATTCCATCAGTCCAAGAACTTTGATCAACTCCTCCAGAGCCTCCATCAGAGGTAGTTGAAGCATCAAAATCTCCTTTTCTTTAAATAGCTTAACCTGCTCTTCCAGAAAGGCTGGCATCTTATCCAAGGCAAATAGCTCGTGATCCACCGGTGCATCCATCAGCACGGCCAGATAATACCACATGGTTTTGTACTGAACTTTATCGGCGGGATTGTGCAGGTAATGGAAGCCAGAGACTAAAGCTTTTACCGAGGCCGCTTTGTTTAGATACATGGATTCATCAGAGAGCACATCGAAACTGTAAGGCAAATCCGGATTTGCCGCAGCGTAACTCATCAGGCAATCAGCAATCGCTTCCCCCTCCGATTTTCTCCGAACCAGAAATGAGATATCCTCCAAGTCATACCCGTGATCCTGAAGTTCCATGACCAAAACCGGCAGTTTGTCTAGCGCGATTTCATCAAATTTTGCATCATCTTCCTCATCTTTCGGGTCAATAAATTCCAGTTTCACCTTACCTCTAAACTCAGACTTTTCCTTTTTTGGAGAAATCTTCTGAAAAGAGTCGGCATAGGCTTCGGAAAGAATTTGAGGGTTTTCTACCCCATATGATGAGCTCAGCACACCCTCCATCGTCGCTGGCAAAGCCCTAAACACAGCGTTATTGAAATTGATGATATTCGGAAGGCTACGGAAATTGGTATCCAAATTCTCCAATTGTATGCTTTCCTTTCCAATTTCATCCTCCACCTGTGAAAGCAATAATTTCATCTCACCACCTCGCCAGCGATAGATCGATTGCTTTACATCTCCTACCAATAAATTGGTCTGGCCTTGACCAAGGGAATTTTCTAGCAGAGGCTTGAAACTGTCCCATTGAAACCCTGAGGTGTCTTGAAACTCATCAATCAGGTAATTCTTGTATTGATTCCCTACTTTTTCATAGATGAAAGGTGTATCATTTCCTTTGGTGATTTCCTTTAGAAATTCATTCGCATCGGAAATAAGCAATATATTTTCCTCGTCTTTGATTAGAGTAAGTTCGTCTAGAAGATTCCTGAAAACCCCATAAACATAACTGTTTTTAGCAATGGCTTGCAGCGTATTCCACTTGCCTGTCAATGCCAGAATCTGATTCAAGATCTGATTTAAGCCTTGATCGTAAGCAGATAGAATAGCATCGGTTTGCTTACTTGTTTTGGTATGCCAGCTTTCGGGGTTATCAATTTTGGCTATTGTCGCTGGGGTAAGCTCAGGAAGTGGATTTGTTCGATCTCCAAGCTTGTCAAGTACTTTGATAAATCCTCTATTAAAGTCTGTCCATTCCAATCCATTTGAAATGCGAATTGAATCAGCTTGACTTCCTAATTCCTTTGAAATTTTGACAATCTCACTCTTACGCTCTCGAACAAATGACTGTAGTAAAGTGATGTTTTCCTTATCCTTCAGAAACTCCTTAATTTCAGGAGAGTATTTCTTAAAATCTTCCTGAAAAATCTGTTGCCCAAGACCTCGGATATTCCGGCGAATATCCCAAGATTTTCCATTTTGAATTTGCTCATACGCATAATCCACCAGCCATTTATGCAGGAATTCATCTTCCATGACCAGCATAACTACACGATCCACTACCCGCTCCAATACAGCCAATTGATCCAATTCTACATCGAACTTTGCATTCAAATCAATCTCTCTGGCAAACGCTCGAACTACTTTTTGGAAGAAACTATCTATAGTGCTCACAGAAAACCTACCGTAATCATGGAGAATCGCAGTTAGCGTCTGCTGAGCCAAAAGCTTAAGCCCAGACTCATCCACATGGAGAGAACGCATCAATTCTCCATCCATCTTTTCATCCGGCTTCACTTGATGCCGTAGTCTTTTCAACTCTTCGATTATCCGTTCCTTCATTTCCTGAGTCGCTTTGTTGGTGAAAGTGACAGCGAGAATTTGCTTGAAAGCATGCGGACTTTGCAGGGCAAGTTTGAGATACTCCAGCGTCAGCGTGTAAGTCTTGCCCGAGCCAGCGGAAGATTTGTAAATAATGAAAGGTTTCTGCTCCATAAAGAAAAAGTAAGAGAACTAAGATACGGGAGTGAAGTAATATAAAGACAAAGAAAAGTCAGGTTTGACGAAAACTGTCAGATTAAAACTCCTGCACATTCTACCTTAAGAAATAGAAAAGTCTTGGTTTTAGCATCAATTTTCCGATATTTTACCCTGCATAAATAATAAACCTATGAACAAACCTATTTACCTCACTGCCTTACTTTGGCTGTGCTTCATTGCATCATCTTTAGCAAATGATGGCTACAAACTTTGGCTGGATTATCAGCAGATCAGCGATTCACAATTAAAATCTCAAGTCGAACCTTTGCTCTCTGGGGTTTATTTTTTCGGGGAAAACCCGACATACGTAGCCATACGAAATGAGCTAAATCTAGCTTCCAAAAGTATGCTTGGCAAAGCTCCAGTTTACACTAAAGAGAGGCTTCAAAACACAAAACTTTGGATCGGTACCAGAGAGCAACTTTCGCAGGTGCTTTCACTCGAACAGCAAGCGCAAATCAAAGCCCTTGGGACAGATGGGTATTGGAGAGGAATGGTGGAACTGGATGGAAAATCTTTCTACACAATTGTAGGTAACCAACCAGTTGGGGTACTTTATGGAGTATACAATTGGTTGAATTCTATCCAAAGTAACACTTTTGATAGTTCTAATGAATCATCTGACAGTCCGAAGATTAAACTGAGAATGTTAAACCATTGGGACAACCTAGATCGTACTGTCGAAAGAGGCTATGCGGGTTTCTCCATTTGGGATTGGCATAAGCTTCCTGGTTATGTAGATCCACGCTACATAGACTATGCCCGTGCAAATGCATCTATAGGAATCAATGCCGTTTCTCTGACAAATGTGAATGCAAATGCCCTGATTTTGACTACGGATTTCATGAAGAAAGTGAAGGTTCTGGCGGATGTTTTTAGGCCTTATGGAATTAAGGTTTTTCTAACTGCACGGTTCTCTGCACCGATTCAACTCGATGGTTTGAAGACGGCTGATCCATTGGATCCTGAAGTGGTTGCTTTCTGGAAAAAGAAGACGGATGAGATCTACTCATTCATTCCGGATTTTGGTGGGTTCCTAGTAAAAGCGAATTCCGAAGGACAGCCCGGCCCGCATGAATATGGAAGGAATCATGCCGAGGGAGCGAATATGTTGGCTGATGCATTGGCTCCTCATAAAGGGGTTTTGATCTGGAGAGCTTTTGTATATTCACATGAAGATGACGTAGATCGCCATATGCAGGCAAATCGTGAATTCGAGCCTCTAGATGGCAAGTTCAAAGACAACGTAATTATACAGGTTAAAAATGGAGCGATAGACTTCCAACCCCGGGAACCTGTTCACCCACTTTATGGGGCTATCAACAAGACCAACGTGGGCATGGAGTTCCAGATCACTCAGGAGTATCTCGGTCAGGCAACTAACTTAGTTTATCTGGCTCCTATGTGGGAGGAGGTTTTGAAAACGAAAATCTACCGACCTACGCCTGAATCTACAGTAGCATCACTACTGCAAGGTGAAGGGACAGGCCAAAAACTGACACTAATCGCTGGAGTCTCCAATATAGGAACAGATCAAAACTGGACTGGACATTTATTTGGTCAGTCAAACTGGTATGCCTTTGGGCGACAGGCATGGGATCCAAGCTTAGAATCTGAGCAAATAGCAGAAGAATGGATAAAATTGACTTTCGGAACCAATCCTGAGGTATTGAGTAAAGTTGAAGAAATCATGCTCGAATCGCACGAAGCTGCTGTGGATTTCATGACTCCGCTCGGTCTGCATCATATCATGGGTCGAAGTCATCATTATGGCCCTGGACCTTGGGTGATGGGTGGAAGAGCTGACTGGACTGCTCCGTATTATCATAATGCAGATAGCTTGGGAATTGGCTTTGATAGAACAACTGAAGGCAGCGGAGCGCTAGATCAATATGCTCCTGAAGTTGCTAAGGCTTGGTCAGATCCAAATCAGATTCCCGAGAAATACCTGCTTTGGTTTCATCATCTGCCTTGGGATTACAAACTAAAAGATGGCAATACGCTTTGGGAAGGGATAGCCTATCGTTATGATCGGGGCGTAAAAGAAGTGAGGAAAATGCAGGAAACTTGGGCGAGTTTGGAATCCGAAATTGATCCAGCAGAGTTTGACCATGTTCGTCAACTTCTTGAAGTACAGGAAGAAGAAGCAGAGTGGTGGAGAAATGCCTGCTTGCTCTATTTCCAAACATTCTCAAAACGTCCTTTCCCGGAAGATATAGAGCAGCCAGAAGGAGATTTGGAGTATTACAAAAGCCTTCAGTTCCCTAATGCTCCGGGGATATAGAATTTGAGATTGTTGATTTGAGATTTGAAATTTTCGTGGAATTTGGCACTAAACGATCTGCAGTTCGGTTAATTTCAAATCTCAAACTTCAAAATCATGAATGACTACACCATCCCCGCTGCCACACGAATCGGCCATGTACACCTCAAAGTTTCGGACCTCCAGAAATCCCTAGACTTCTATCAAGGACTACTCGGCTTTGAGTTGGTAACTATGTACGGACAGGACGCGGCATTTATTTCTGCAGGAGGATATCACCATCATATTGGATTGAACACCTGGCAGAGTAAAGGCGGAAAGCCGGCTCCGAAGAATACGGCTGGACTTTTTCATACCGCTATTTTGCTTCCAACGCGACGTGATTTAGCCGTGTTGCTTAAAAGATTGATTGATGCAAAGTACCCTCTCACTGGTGCTGCAGATCATGGAGTTTCTGAAGCTTTGTATTTGGATGATCCAGACGAAAATGGTGTGGAATTGTACTGGGATCGCCCAAGAGAAAAGTGGCCTATGAATTCGGACGGAAGCGTCATGATGTACACAAGGCAATTGGATATTAATGGGTTAATGAAAGAAATCTAAATCACAGATTTAAGAGATTTTGATTCTCTCTTTGAGCCATCTCATCATCGTATCCATTACTTCTTCTTGATCGGAATCATTTATCAGTTCATGATATCCTCCTTTGAAAACTCGGAATGTCTTGTCCTTTGATTTGGCAGCTTGCATTAACATCTCCGATCCTTTTGGATTTGTCAGACCATCTTCAGAGCCATGAATCAACAATAAAGGAAGGTTAAAATCATTTGCCTTTACTTGAATGCTTCGCATCATCTTCAATAGCTCGTTCCCTGTTCGTGCAGGAACTGCTTCTGTGTAGATCAATGGATCATTCAGGTATTTCTCAACTTCACTGGGAATTCTAGATATTTTTTGAGCATCCAACTTTAACGCTTTGAACTTTGGAAAATATTTACTCATAATTCCTCCTAGTACTATCAGCAACTTGGAGGTTCCTTCTGCTTCTTTTATTGCAGGCGAACTCAAGATTACTCCAGCAGCTTCAGGTTTATAATCCAAAACATAAGACGCTACTAAACCACCTCCCATACTATGCCCATAAAGGAAAGCAGGTAAACCAGGCACGAAGGATTTGACTTTTCCGAAAAGGGCTTCAATATCCTTCAAATAATCCTCATAAGATTCAAAGTAAGCGTCTGGTTTTCCTGTAGCGGATTTGCCATGACCTCGCCCATCAAAAGTAAAAACCGAAATACCTGCAGCATTCAGTTTTTCAACCAGATGCAAATACCGCGAACTATGCTCTCCCAAACCGTGGACTAGCAATAACGATGCTTTAGGAGTATCAACCATCCAGGCTTGGAGGTATAGCTCAATACCATCATGTGTTTTGTAGGCAGTTTCTAGATGTTTCATGAATTTAATTTTTTCTCCTTAGTCACATGAAATCGAGCATGCCGCAAGCGACACACAGAGGAATGATTACCACCCTGCGAGATTCCATATGGCCTTTAAAAGACAAATTATAAACATATGAAATTAGGAAAAAGAAACAAAAGGAATTAAAATTCAAGCTCATTGATATTATTGGATCAATCAATAACCCAAATACCATGACTAATACCTACCTCAAATTTTTATTTATTTCCCTCTTTCTACTCAATTCTGCTGCTTTTGCCCAAACTATGGCAGAAAAGCACCATGCCACCTCAGCCATATCCCAGGAAAGAATAGGCAGATATGATACTTATCTACAAAATGAAGTAGAACAAGGAAGACTGGCGGGAGCGGTAACACTGATCTATAAAAATGGAGAAAAATCACATGAGAAATCGATAGGATACGCTGACCTTGAATCAAAGTCAATAATGAATATGGATCAGATTTTCTATATCCAATCCATGACCAAACCTATAATAACAACTGCATTCATGATGCTCTACGAAGAAGGGCATTTTTTACTTAATGATCCTGTAGAGAAGTATTTGCCCTGGTTTAAGGATTTGAAAGTGGCTGTTGATCCTAGTTCAGGTATAGCTGGAGGAACTGTTCCTGCTGAATCGAAAATTACCATCACCATGCTTTTGAGTCATACCTCAGGATTATCTCATGGGATTGCTGCCGGAAAGCTGGAGGAAGAAATAAGAAATGCGATCTACAGTCCTACCCATCAAACCATTGAAAGTAGAATAAAAACAATGGTTACCATGCCATTAGTTGGACAGCCTGGTGAGCAGTGGTATTATTCAGCTTCACCAGATGTATTATCCTTATTGATCGAATACTTTTCTGGAATGACTACAGCCGAATTTTTACAAAATAGACTTTTTGATCCGCTTGGAATGACAGATACGGGATACAATTTGAATGAGGAGCAAGCCAGTCGAATGGCTACACTTCATACTTACAATCAAGAAGGAAAACTGGTCAAAGCTCCAAGACAAACCCAAACTTCTGGTAATACTGTTTTTGCTGGAGCAAATGCCTTGTTTAGTACCGCTTCTGATTATGCCAAATTTGCACAAATGCTACTTAATGGCGGAAAATGGAATGGTCAGCAAATTCTAAGTCCCAAAACCATAGAAATCATGACGATGGACCAGATCGATGGACTTTATAAAGCACCGGGACAAGGCTTTGGATTCGGATTTGCCGTGATGACAGACTTGGCGGATTCCAATGCTTTAGGATCAGAAGGAACCTACTATTGGAGTGGTGCATATTGTACCTACTTCTTCATAGATCCAAAGGAAAAACTCATTTCTATAATGATGACTCAGACAGCTCCTTTCAGTGGATTCTATGAGCAAAAAATGCGACAAATGGTTTACCAAGCGATTGAATAGAAAAAGAATTAAGACGTTAGTAGTTAGATATAAGACCTTAGAAAATAGATTTTGGCTGTCAGAACAAGAGTGATTACTTTCTTAGTATTTGTCTCGTAAACCACAATCCTTTATGTTTTTGCACACAACCTCCTATTCTCTCAATTTAGTATCTAGCTACTTAGGTCTTGCTACTAACGTCTTCCTTACGGAATCCACTTATTCTTTCCAAAATCTGGCTTCCTCTTCTCCAAAAAGGCGTTTCTCCCTTCTTTAGCTTCCTCCGTTCCATAAGCCAATCTAGTAGCTTCTCCAGCAAAAACCTGCTGTCCTACCATGCCATCATCTGTCAGGTTCATAGCAAATTTTAGCATCTTGATTGAAGTTGGCGACTTCGCCAAAATCTCCTGAGCCCACTCGTAAGCTGTTGACTCTAGGTCAGCGTGAGGAATGACTGCATTCACCATTCCCATTTCATAAGCTTCCTGAGCGGAATAGTTTCTTCCTAAAAAGAAGATTTCACGAGCTTTCTTTTGCCCTACCATTTTAGCCAAATAGGCCGAGCCATACCCTCCATCAAAACTGGTCACATCCGCATCTGTCTGTTTGAAGATTGCATGCTCCTTACTCGCCAAAGTCAAATCACAAACTACATGCAGTGAATGTCCTCCGCCCACAGCCCAACCAGGAACTACTGCAATCACCACCTTTGGCATAAAACGAATCAAGCGCTGCACTTCCAAAATATTCAAACGGTGATATCCATCTTCGCCCACATATCCTTGCTTTCCTCTCGCCTTTTGATCTCCTCCGGAGCAAAAAGCCCAGCCTCCATCTTTTGCCGAAGGCCCTTCTCCACTCAACAAAACAACGCCGATGGAAGTATCTTCCTGCGCATCATAAAATGCATCATACAATTCAGCAGTAGTTTTCGGGCGAAAAGCATTTCTTATTTCTGGGCGATTGAAGGCAATTCTTGCGACGCCATCGCACTTTTTATAGGTAATATCTTCGTAATCTTTAGCTGTGATCCAGTTCATATCTTTCGATTTGGGTAAAAATCTAATTCCTTTGCAAGATAACAGCCTTCCCCGAATTTTGAAGTCAGGATGTTTACCTTCGGAAAAAGTACCCATAAGCACACAATAGATGTTTCAACTCAAGTTCGGCAATCATATTGTTCAGCGAAAAGAAGACTTTCAGCTGGAGACCTCAACTATTCCAGGATTTGTAAAAGCTGCATTAGCCTTCTGCCATGACTGGTTATCTGAGAAAGAAAGCTTTATACAGCAGACTTCCGGTTCTACTGGGGTTCCAAAGAAAATTGAGATTTCAAGAGCTCAGATGATCGCCAGTGCGAGAGGTACTCAGGCATTTTTTCAAACTGATGAAAACACCAAACTTCTTTGCTGTCTCGACCCAAGTTACATAGCAGGCAAAATGATGCTTGTTCGGGCGATGGTGTGGAATTGCCCAATAGAACTCGTGGAAGCTAAGTCCAACCCACTTTTGGAGATTTCAGACATTCCTGATTTTGTAGCAATGGTTCCGATTCAAGTTGAAGCTTGTATTCAGGATAAAACAACTCTTGAGAAGTTGAAAAAAATCAAACATCTCATTATCGGGGGAGCACCTCTGAGTTCCCGATTGAAAAAGGAGCTCATCAAAAATGGTATCCTCGCCTACCAGACTTACGGAATGACAGAAACGGTATCCCATATAGCGCTTGCCAAGATTGTGGAAAGTGATTTGATATATAAAGTACTTCCAGGAGTTGATTTTGGTATAGATGAGCGAAATGCGCTTTGGGTGAAATGTGCGTCAAGTAATAATGAGCTAGTGCAAACAAATGACTTGGTTGAGTTAGTCAATGGAAATTCCTTCCGTTGGCTAGGCAGAGCAGATTTTGTGGTCAATTCTGGCGGTGTGAAACTTCATCCAGAGATCTTGGAGACCAAAGCTGAGCAAGCTATTCTAGACCAATTTCCGAACTCATCATTTTTCTTTTTTGGAAAAAGTGATGAGAAATTGGGGTCGAAATTATGCTTAGCGATTGAGACCAAAGAGCAAGACCAAAAGTATGTGGCTACTCTCACTGAAACTTTACAAAAGGTATTACCCAGATATGAAGTTCCAAAAAACATTTACTTAGTTCCAACGTTCCCTAGGACAGAAACTGGTAAAGTTAATAGACCCAAAACCATAGAAAACCTATGAAATTGGCCATTTTAAGCCTTTTATTGCTATTTAATTTAATCCCGATCCAGGAGGAATATGGTAAGATTGAATTAGTAATTTCTGAAACTTCAAGTGACCAGGGGGTCATTCAACTACTTATTTTTGACCAAGAAAAGGGTTGGCCAGAATCTCTCGATGATGCTTGGAAAATAGTCTCTCTTTCTATAGTAAATGGAAGTTCGAAGAAAACTTTCACTGAAGTTCCTGCAGGTAAATATGCCATCATAGTATTTCATGATCACGATGAAAATGGGCAAATCAGAAAAAACAAGATCGGCTACCCAGTGGATAACTTTGGTTTCTCAAACAATCCAAGCCTACTTTTTGGAGTTCCTTCTTTTGAAAAATGCAGTCAGAAAGTTACTGCCGGAAAAACCACCCGGTTCGAAATTGATCTACGCTAAATCTTTTTCAAGCTAAAAGACCTACTTTTGCAGCGATGAAATCGAGCATTATGAAGAAAATCGCAGTCAGGTAGACCTACCAATCTTGCGAGATTCCATCTGCTCTATAAAAATCAAATTACAAACACATGAAAAAGAGTAACGATCAAACCAGCGGAGTTGTAATTGAATTTGATTCAGGGATTATTCCACCGCCATACAGCCATGTGTATAGATTGTCACTAGACTGGAGTACTGCTGAGTTAAAAGCGGAGCTAGAACTTCACTATACAGACAGAGAGGACTTGACAGAAGACGAGATTCTAGATGAAGGATTTACTGCTAATGATGATTTCAGCTTCAAGGGCAAACTTGATTATGTTTGGAAAAAGGTAGTTTCAATAGAATTCGAAAAAACTAAGTGGAGCGGAAGGCATCTAGAAGAAGGCGGGATCGTTCTTTCAGCATTAGAAAATGGTAAACCTGGTCCATCAAAAGCTCCTGTTGGGCAGGAAGCTTGGCAAATGCTTGCTCAGGATGTGATTCAGGCGATCTATGAAACCTCGAAGAAGGAAGCTCCCCTCACGGTCAATTACCGACAAGTAACAAACGAAGAAAATATTGACTGTTCAATCACGATGAATTTTTCGAATCGCGAGGCAGTTTTTACAGTGAAAAATGAATCTAGAACGATCAACTGGGAATATGCCGTACAGCTGCTGAAATTGGTATTTTCACCAGACTATAATTATGAAATTGCCAAGGAAACTGCAAGCACCAAACGTGGTTCTTACATAGAATGTGGGGATGGATACTGGCACGAACTTGGGAAAGGCGTAGTGAACATTGACACTTCTTTCGATGCAGTTGGTAGGATAAAAGATGGATTTGAAAATTTGATTGAAGAATAAAATCACCCTTCGCTTTGCAATTAAGAGCCTGATTCTATTAACTTTAGCTAGATCGAATCAGGTTTTTTTATGGAAAAGAATAAAATTTTTCTCAGTCACAGACACTCTGATACCCAAAGTGATTGTCATCGAATCAGAGAAACACTAGAACAGGAATTCGGTGAAGATGCAGTCTTCCTCGATATAGAAAACCTTGAGCCTGGAATTCGCTTCGCCGACGCAATCGATAAGGCCTTAAAGGAAAGTAAAGTTGTTCTAGTCGCTATAGGTCCGGATTGGTTTGGTGATCCGGACGAAAATGGAGTTACGCGACTTTTTCAGGAAAAAGACTGGGTACATAGGGAAGTGAGCGCGGCACTGAGTAGACCTGATACACGAGTCATCCCTTTACTACTCAAAGGTGCCAGCAGACCCACTGCTGATCAACTTCCAGAAGATCTGAAGGAACTAGCCGACTTACAAAACTTCGAAATATCAATTACAAGGTGGAAATATGATTTGGGTGTGTTAGTTGAAGCGTTGGCCAAACTAATTCCACGAAAGAAGAAGCCTACCCGCCCTAACCCTTATAATCCTAATCCAACACCAAAACCACAGAAAAGCTGGTGGGGAAGAAATTACCTCTGGGTGCTTGGTATTTTTGTAGTGCTGATGATTGTAATGATCAGCAGTGAGGAGTTTCAAGAAGGATATCAAGATGGACTTAATGGTTCAAAAACTGTTTATGATGATGAATTTTTGGATGAACCAGAGGAATCACTAACCAGTATAAATGTGATATATACTGGAGATGATTATGGTTGTGCATTAGATTTGAAAATAAATATTGGAGGCAAAATATTCACTCCTGTGGGAAATGAATATTTGATTTCAGGATTAAAACAAGGCACTCAACCCTATTCTATAACTGGAATAATTGGCTGTCCAAATCAAGGAACATGCACTGCGAATGGCTCTGGGAATTTGGATATTATTCCTAATGGAAATTACTATGTAAGTTGGAATACAACAGAAGTAGGCAATTGTGCTATTAACTTATCCATTCACTAGTTTCTTCAAGATTTTCTTTCAAAACTTTAGAATATTTATTTAGCGCTTATCCTTTTAGCGTTCTCAGATCTGCCCGGATATCAGAGATCATTTCTCCTAGATCTTCCAGACTTAATGGCTTTTTCTTATCCCCAGGATTAGGGAAATCAGTACTGATAAATGCTTTAGCTTCCCATACTTCCCTGACAGATTCTCCTTTGACTTCATAAGGCTTGTAATGCTCATTATCAGAGACGAGGAAGAGCTTACCATTATCACTTAGGTAATTAAAAACCCGCTTATACACCACGCCCTCAGTATCCGTAACTAGCACATAGGTTTTGCCACTTTTGATGTCATTGATCTGATCCACATAGGCCCCGATCACGATTGTGCCCGAAGTCAAGGGAAGCATAGAATCTCCTGCAAGCTCAAATGCACGGTAGGTAGCTTGCTTGGAAAGCGTAGGAATCTGAAACTGAGGCAAGCTCTCCATGTATTCTGTATCAGCAAATCCATTCAAATAACCAGCGGAAGCCTTCTGCCCTACTAGCGTAATATTCTCCTGATCATTTTCATCACATGCTATAGTCAAAATATTGATTCCTCTCTTTTGAATTGCTTTCCTCCCCAAACCCTCAATATCATGGTTCAAGAGCTCCTCCATTCCTACATCCAATACGTCGCAGAGTTTACCAAGCGTCAAAAGCTTTGGTTCGGATCTACCGTCTTCATAGGCAGAAATCATGGTACGCTGCACATCTAATTGATCTGCCAAATCATTTTGTGTGATGCCTTTTTGCTTCCGCAAAAAACGCAGGTTAGAGGAGAGATATTTCATGCTGAATACAAGTAAAAGTTGTGGTCTTCAGGTGCGGCAGGAACCGGGAAAAATGGATTCATATTCAGGGTTGCATTTTTCCTTCTCTCCATCCGTTGTTTGATTTCATCGATGATTTCTCCGACTGGCTTAGGACCATTTACTAGGAGGTAGCCATACTGTGGTTTTGCCTCATCTTCAATAAAAAATTTCACTTGGCAATTCCCTGATGCCAAAGTCTTTGTAGTGATACTGATCTTTTCTTGATTTTCCATAACTGATTCTTTTAACATCAGCTAAGATAGAAATGTTGCTTTTATAAACATATAAATGATAGCAAAATAAACATTTTAATATGACGGAAATTGTCAAATATGTTTGTGAAGATGACTAAAATGAAAAATTCACTTGGATTGTATCAGCCTTTTCTTTGAAAAGCCAGGTATAGAAATACCTTATTTACTACTCAGTAGATCATTTGACCGCTTAGCCAATTATCGCTCTCTATCTTGAACAATTGTTCGTTCATTTGTCTTAAGTCTTTGACTAACAAACCACCAATAAAATCTCTCTATGAATGGGAGAACAGCTTTTTCAAAAGCATCCAACTAACCTAAACCAATGAAATCTTACCTCTACCTATTCCTGTTTTTTCTATTTGCTGTACCCAACCTTTCGGCCCAAACTTATTCCGTAAAAGGTAGAGTAAAACAAGCTGGTACAGAAATCACTATTCCGAACGCAACCATTTTACTTCAAAATTTACCTGATTCAATTCAGGTAGATGGTATGATTTCGGATTTGGATGGTGAGTTTGAGATTACTAACGTCAAAAATGGCGAGTACCTCCTAAAAATTCAATATTTAGGATATGAGAACTTATACAGATCTATCAATGTCACTCAGGATATGGATATAGGTGTTTTAGGTCTGAAAGAAGAAGCTACCGCATTAGACGAAGTAACAATCAGCGCCAGAAGATCTCAGGGTGAACAAAAAGGAGATACGACGCTATATAACGCTGACGCTTTCAAAACCATGAAAGACGCGAGTGCTCAGACGCTAATTGAAAAACTACCCGGGGTGATCTCTCAGGACGGTTCATTGCAAGCACAAGGCGAAGCAATCACACAAGTGTTGGTGGATGGAAAGCCATTTTTTGGAGGTGATGTGAGAACCGCACTACAAAATCTTCCTGCAGAAGTAATTCAGGGAGTAGAAATATTTGATCAGAAAAGTGATAAGGCATTATTGAGTGGCTTTGATGATGGTGAGCGAATGAAGACCATAAACATCATTACAAAGCCAAATCGTAGAAAAGGAATATTTGGGAAAGCTACGGCAGGATTTGGAACTGACGATCGCTATTTAGCAGGGGCAAGTATTAATTCGTTTAATGAAGACCAGCGAATCACAGTCACAGGACTTAGTAATAACATCAATGTTTTGGACTACTCCAGTGATGCAAATATCCAAAGCAATAACCGACCTCAAAACGGCATAGTAAACACCAATATCCTTGGGATCAACTACTCGGACAATTGGGGTGAAAAAATAAAAATCAGTGGAAGCTACCAGTATAATCACAGAAAAAACACGAATGAATCAAGTCTAATCCGAGAATATGTAACAAGTGCCAATTCCGGCCAAATCTATACTGAAGACAGCCGCGAGACGCGAACTAGACAAGATCATCGATTTGACATGAGGCTGGAATATAACATCAATGAAAACAATAGAATCTTATACCGTCCTCGTTTTTCTGCAAGCTTTGAAAATGAAAACTCAGGATTCTTTGGGGAGAGTGTAAATGCTGAAGGGCCTCTTAACCAAACTGAAAATATTCGTACAGCCGAAAACGAGGACTATGACATGTTTCATAGATTGTTTTATAGCCATAAGTTCAGTAAGGAAGGGAGAACAATAACTCTCAGCGCAAATACAGGCAGTCATGGAAACAACGATAACGCTCTGCGGACTGCAACTAACATTTATTTCCAACCCAATGAGCGTTCCGAAATCATCAACCAGAACATTACCCGTGATCGCAATGGGTACGATTGGGAAACAGGAATTTCTTACACCGAACCTTTAGGTAAAAACGGTCAGATGGAGTTGGAATACGAAGTTGGCAATAGATTTAACGATTCTGATCAATTGACTTTTGATATTTTGAATGATGATATCAGTAATCCAAATTTAGAGCTTGACACAGCGTTAAGTAATTCATTTGAAAGTAAATACCTCAGACATGAAGTAGAGCTTGGGTATCAGTATCAATTGGAGAAATTGAAGTTTCAAGCAGAATTGCAGTATCAGAACGCTAACCTTAATAATGATCAGCTTTTCCCTGCGGTAGGCACAATAGATAGAACCTTCGAAAGCTTTATGCCTACTATCAGATTTGATTATACGATATCGCCTACGACTAACTTCGAGATAGATTACGATACTGATGTGGATGCACCTTCGGTGGGCCAACTGCAAAACGTAATAGATAACTCAAATCCTCTGCAATTAAGAACTGGTAACCCAAATTTAGATCAGTCCTATTCCAACAGAATCAGATTTAGATTTCGTAGCAACAACCCGGAGAATGACCGTTCTTGGTTTGTTTTTGCTCAGTACAACCTGACAGAAAACGCTGTATCAAACAGTACCTTTACCGCTGAAGAAGCAACAGAATTGCCAGGTGGGATTATTTTGGAAAAAGGCTCTCAACTATTCAGACCAGTAAATTTAGACGGGTATAAAGACTTTAGATCTTGGGTGAGTTATGGTATTCCACTTGACTTTGTCAAATCAAACTTTAACATCAACGGGGGTTTTAGCAATACAAAAAGACCTGGAATGGTAAACAACCAGATAAGTTTTAATAACTCTCAACGAATCAGTACAGGGATTTCTTTGAGTAGTAATATTTCAGATCAGGTTGACTTTAATATTTCCACTCGTTTTTCATTTAATAATGTGGAAAACACGCTAAATGAAAGCCTAAACAATAACTTTTACAACCAACGCTCTAGGTTGAACCTAAGCTGGATTATTTGGGAGGGTTTTGTTTACAGACTGGATGTAAATCATCAATTAAACTCTGGACTCTCTGAAGGCTTCGATGCTAATGTAGTATTGATGAATATGAGTTTAGGTAAAAAAGTATTTGCAAATCAACGTGGAGAAATCTCATTGAGCGTTTACGATTTACTTGGCCAAAATAGAAGTGTATATAGAAACGTCACTGATGCCTTTGTAGAAGATGGGCAAAACAATGTGATGCAACGCTACTTTATGCTTTCCTTCACATATAATATCCGTCATTTCAACAAAGGAACGGATATGGACGACTACAACGAACTCTATAACAATTAACAGAATGGCTGGTGGATAACCCATCAGCCATTAATTTTTTCTGCTTATTCTAGCATAGTTTGACATTCAGCTATACATGCTCTACATGCCTCTGCACATTTAATGCAGGCTACATGATCATGATTTTCGCATTCCTTTGCACAATGATAACATGCATCTATGCATTGCTGCATATGAATTGCTCTATCTAAAGGACTTCTCTTGGACGAAGCAATACAATCCTTGCAGGCATCAATACATCTTTCACACATTTTGATACAATCCTGCATTCCAGCGTGATTTCTACATGATGCTATACACCTAGTACAGGCTTCTATACAACTTTCAAATGTCATGATAAAATTATTTTTTACCATCGTTTCTGAGTTCATAAGAATTCTCATTTGGTTGAAGAAATGATTTATTTAAGTCAGAAGACTAGCTTCAATTTACTTTTTAAGGGTATAATCTTAAACAAATCAGTTTGGTTTTATACCAACTACTTTTCAAAAAACCTGCCATACAAAAACAGACTAAATAGGCTTCTAAAGGAGATATTTGATTTAAAATCATTGAACAAGAATCCTAGTTGAGGTATAATGTTCTCAGTTTGGTGAAGTCTGGTACATGGAATTTCAGTTAATAAAAAGGGATCTCAGAAACTATTCTGAGTGAATTTCAATTTGCTTATTAATTAATAAACAATCACCTGTTTTGAAAACAAATCTACCCTATTCTATACTCGACCTTGCGATTATCCGTGAGGATTACGATGCCAAAGATGCCTACGGCAGAAGTCTGCAGGTAGCCCAAAAAGCAGAAGAGCTCGGATATACCCGAATGTGGCTTGCTGAGCATCACAACATGGCAAATGTCGGCAGCTCTTCTCCTCAAATATTGATAGGCTACTTAGCAAACGGAACTTCCAAAATCCGCTTAGGATCTGGAGGCATCATGCTTCCAAATCACAGCCCACTGATCATCGCGGAGCAATTTGGAACGCTAGCGACGCTTTACCCAAATCGAATTGATCTGGGATTAGGTAGAGCGCCTGGTACTGATCAGACTACAGCAACAGCTCTGCGAAGAGGAAGACATGAGTCTGTGCAGGAATTTCCAAGCGACCTGGATGATTTGCAGCGTTATTTCTCAGAGGAAAATATCGATTCGAAAGTTCGTGCTTTCCCTGCCGAAGGATTAGATGTCCCTATTTATCTCCTGGGCTCGAGTATGAGCAGTGCAGTGCTAGCTTCGCAAAAGGGATTACCTTATGCATTTGCCAGTCACTTCGCTCCAGGCTATTTGATCAATGCTTCGAAATACTATCGGGATAATTTCCAGCCTTCTGAAAACTTGCAAACTCCCTACTTCATTTCCTGTGTGAATGTAATCGCTGCGGATACTGATGAGGAAGCCCATTTTTTAGCCACCTCATTTTACCAAACTGCTTTGGGAATCATTCGCGGAAAATCATATCCAATGAAAAAGCCAGTAAAAAGTATGGTAGGAATCTGGTCAGAGCAAGAAGCTGCAGCTATCCAGAATATGATGGCCTGTACCTTTATTGGCACAAATGAAAGTTTGAAACCTCAATTTGAAAGCTTCTTCAAGCAAGTGGAAGTAGATGAGCTGATGGTTTCTACGAATATATACGATCCTAATAAACGATTGAGATCCTTGGAGATTACAGCTGAAGTTTTAGGTTAAATCCCTATCGACAGATCGTTAGCATATATAAGCACAAAACCCAAAGACTTAAATCTCTGGGTTTTGTGCTCTAAAATCCCTCCGCTCCTTCTCTGCTCTACCTCAGCGAGCTTTGCGGCTAAAAAAACCTCACCCTCCAAACTTCCCTTTCAATGCAGCCAGTTTATCAGCCATCGAGCCTTCTGGTTCTTTTGGTTGGGATTTAGCTGCAGGTTTCTTCTCCATCTTTTTTCCTCGCTCCGCAAAAGGATCTGACTTCATGCTCAGCCCAACCCGCTTGCGAGGGATGTCAATTTCCATCACTGTCACCTGCACCTTTTGATTGACAGAGACAATCTCATTTGGGTCTTTTACAAATCGGTCAGCCAGATGACTCAAATGCACCAAACCATCCTGATGAACTCCAACGTCCACAAATGCTCCAAAAGCCGTGATATTCGTCACCACACCTGGAAGCTTCATCCCTACTTTCAGATCAGACATACTATTCACTGATTCTTCAAATGCAAAAACTTCGAAACTCTCACGAGGATCACGTCCCGGCTTGGCAAGTTCTTCCAAAATATCCTGAAGCGTAGGTAAACCCACCGTTTCTGACACATAGTTCTTCAATGAAATTCTATTTCTCAAATCCTCCGAACTCATCAAATCAGAAACCGATGCATTCACATCCTTCGCCATCTGCTCCACCAACGCATAGCGTTCGGGGTGAACAGCGGAGGAATCAAGTGGATGTTTTGCCTTGCTGATTCTCAAGAAACCAGCTGCTTGCTCAAATGCTTTATCGCCTAACCTTGGCACTTTTTTCAGTTGTGCTCGACTCTTGAATGGTCCATTTTCATTTCTGAATTCTATGATGTTTTGAGCCAAAGTTGGTCCTAAGCCAGACACATAAGTCAGCAATTGCTTGGAAGCAAGATTCACTTCCACACCTACTCCGTTTACTGCGGACATCACGGTATCATCAAGTGCGTTTTTCAAAGCATTCTGATCCACATCATGCTGGTATTGACCCACACCTATGGACTTGGGATCGATTTTCACCAGTTCAGCCAAGGGATCCATTAATCTACGGCCAATAGAAACGGCTCCTCTCACGGTCAAGTCCAGATCAGGGAACTCTTCCCGAGCTACATCTGAAGCAGAATAAATAGAAGCTCCAGATTCATTGACCATAGTTATGATCACGGATTTTGGTAAGCCAAGCCCTTTCACAAAAGCTTCTGTTTCCCGACCTGCAGTTCCATTTCCAATTGCGATAGCTTCGATTTTAAACTTCTCCGCCAAACCTTTCACATTCATCGCAGCTTCCTGACTTCTGCGGTTGGCTTCATGGGGAAAAATAGCTTCGTAATGTAAAAATTGACCTTGAGGTCCAAGGCAAACTAACTTACAGCCCGTACGGAATCCCGGGTCAATTGCCATCACCGACTTCTCTCCCAAAGGCGCTCCTAACAGAAGTTGACGGAGATTTTCAGTAAAAACTTTAATAGCTTCCTCGTCGGCTTTGCGCTTGGTAAGCAGACGAACTTCCGTTTCCATACTTGGCTTAAGCAATCTTCTGTAGCAATCTTTGATCGCCAAACGCACTTGCTCCACAGAAGTATTTGCAGCATCGGCTAAGATCATTTTCTCCATCTGATAGATTGCAGAAGCTTCTTCAGGCACCGAATCCAGCATCAAAAAAAGTTCTTTTTCCCCTCTTCTCATCGCCAGAACACGGTGCGAAGGAGCGGTTTTTATTGGTTCGGACCATTCGAAATAGTCTTTGTATTTGATAGCTTCTTCTTCCTTCCCCGGCAAAACTTTCGAGGAAAAAACACCTTCATCAAGAAATAGCTTTCGCATCTTTTCTCTCAATTCAGCCTTTTCATTGATCCATTCGGCTATGATATCCCGAGCACCTTGAAGGGCTTCTTCGGTGGAATTCACTTCCTTATCTGCATCTACAAACTTCTCAGCTTCAGCTCCTAGATCTATAGAGTTCTGCTTAAAAATCTGCTCTGCGAGTGGCTCAAGTCCTTTTTCTTTAGCTATAGTCGCCTTGGTTCTTCTCTTAGGTTTGTACGGTAAATAGATATCTTCCAGCTTTGACATCGTCTCAGCAGCTTCTACTTTGCTTTTCAATTCAGCAGTCAATTTCCCTTGCTCATCGATTGACTTAAGCACTGCTTCTTTTCGCTTCGCCAGCTCACGAAGTTGTAGAACTCGATCACGAATCGCCGCTACCTGCACCTCATCCAACTCGCCTGTGGCTTCTTTTCGATATCGGGAAATAAAAGGGACTGTGCCACCTTCGTCCAATAGTTTCACAGTAGCATCTACCTGAGAAGGTTTTACTTGGAGTTCAGCGGCTATTTGTACTTCGTAATTCATATTAATAAGAAAATTCAATGCTTAATTTAGGATGCAAGGTAATGGTCATTTTGGAGACAAAAAGAATGAAATGTGAGACTTGTCACTAAGCGTCTGGGAATGTGAGACTAATTTTGAGTTAAAATTCCGCAAAACCCAACTTACTATTCAAAAATGGAAAAGCTAAATAAAAAGGATCATTGGGAGAAAATCTACCAAACCAAAAATTTCAAAGAAGTCAGTTGGTTTCAGGAAAAACCTGAAACTTCTTTAGCATTTCTTACTAAACTTAAAGTCCCTCTAGATGCTAAGATCATTGATTGTGGAGGAGGTGACAGTTATTTTGTAGACAACTTACTATCCTTAGGTTACCGAGAAATTACTATACTAGACATATCAGAAAAAGCTATTTCAAAAGCCAAACAACGGCTTGGTGATCAAGCTAATAAAGTAAAATGGGTAGTCGCAGATGTGACTGCATTTCAACCAGAGGAAAAATATGATTTCTGGCATGATAGAGCCGTTTTTCATTTTCTCAGCCCAGAAGAGGTGGGTAGTTATCTTAGTAACGTCCAAGCAAACCTTAACCCAAATGGCTACCTCGTCGTAGGGACTTTTTCTCAAAATGGTCCGAACAAATGCAGCGGAATTCAAGTACAACAGTATTCTGAAAATAGGCTAAGCGATGTAATAGGTAAATATCTTGAAAAATTATTTTGTCTTACAGTCGATCACCTAACACCATCGAAATCTGTTCAAAACTTTGTGTTTTGCAGCTTTCAAAAGCAGATGAGTAACTCTGTTCCTATTTCCTTTCAAAATCTTTTACAATAGCCAGATTCTTCGAGGTTAATAAAACCTCAAATGTTCTCGAATACTTCGCAAATCATAAATTGTAATTCAAAAATGAGTATAGATTGGAAAAAAGAAATCAAAAGCTGGGGAATCATGCTCAGCGTAGTTGCATTTTTATACTTCACCGGGCTTTTGCCCGTAATAATAGGCGGTCTACAATCCGTGATTCTTTCCACTGGTTTGATAAAACCAAAGCTCGAAATCCCTGACCTCACGGATCAACAATTCGATTATCGAGGAAAGTTTTTGACATTTGATGGAGAGCAAATCGACCTGGAAAGCTACCGAGGTAAAACACTTTTCATCAATCTTTGGGCTTCCTGGTGTGGGCCCTGCCGCGCCGAAATGCCACATATTTCAGAATTGTATAAGTCAGTTCAAGAGGAACCTAATCTGGAATTCCTGATGATTGGGATTGATCAGGACATCAAGAAAAGCGCTGGCTTTTTAGAAGGGAAAAGCTGGGCCTTTCCGACTGCACATGCCAGTTTCGGTCTAAATCAAAGCTTGCAAAGCCAGTCTATCCCAACGACGCTGGTGGTAAACCCTGAAGGAAAGATTGTTTTTTATCAAGAAGGAATGAGCAATTTTAATACGGATGAGTTTCGGGAGTTTTTGAAAAACCAATCCAAAGAATAAGAATATGGACCATTAATTCTGATATTAAAAGCATCGGAATGCTCAAGATGTAATGACTATCTGTCATTTTTTTTATAATTTATCGTTTTCCAAAAGCTTAACTACCTAATCAAATCAGGTAACTGAAACTTTCTCAGAAAACAGAAATTAATCAGGGTTTTTCAACTCAATTTTCTTTTTCTTTGACTTCCATTGTCTTCATCTATGAACGAAAACAGCCCTTCTATCCAAGAATCCGAAGTGACCGAAGGTGAATTGATGGTCTCTGTGCTGAAGGAATTTCAAGAATTCAATGCTGGCATAGCTCTCCAAAACTCAGCGGACGAACTCTACTCCTATCTTCTCGCTCATTCAAGTCATTTACTTGAAGCTTATTGCAAAGCAGGAGATATTTGCCTGGCCAAGTCTGGAAAAAATGTAGAGGTAAATGATCCTGACCATTACCTGTTCCACTTCTCCTACCCAGATCGTTTCAAGACGATCATTCTACTGGTAAGGGATATTTTTCTACAGCTTAGCATAGCTAAACTTCGCTCTCAGGAAAACCTTGCATCCGCAGAAAAAGTCAGCAACCATTTTGAAGAGTCTAAATCGTTACTCCATACGGAAACAGAAAAAACGCTTAACTATTTCAAGTTGGAGCGAAAAAGTCTTTTCGAAAAGCCGGAAGTTCTCAAGCGTAAAATCGAAGCAGTAAAGCATTACTCAAATCCGTGGAGGACCTATCATTCACAGTTTGAAACCATCTTAGGGCAATTCAAAGATATTGACCTAACTCATGCTAAACTGGAGCAATCCATAGCGCAATTCAAACTAGTTAGCGAAATGGTACTGCAAATGAGAACTGATGTGCAAAGGACAAGTGGGCTTATTGCATCTAAGGTCGATCTTTGTCTGCAAGGTTTAGAAAAAATCAGCGAAGTAGAGCAACTCAATGATACGATCAAATTATTTGATGATTTGATAGCTTCAGGAATAAGCCAAAATATTCGGCCAGAAACCACGATCCGTGATTTGGAAGCTGCTGTTGATAAGCTTTCTTCACTTTCAGTTCCAGTAGGTACCAGCGATGGGTATTTGATTTTAAAAAAGATTGACTTCAAGAAATCAGCTGAAAAGTGGTTGGATTATGAGATTCTTCCTTACCTCTCAGATTTATGGGATGGTCAGGAAGCCAATTTTTCACACCTTCTCAATGTCGCTTCACAAATCAAAACCAGTCTACAGGTCGCTAAAAAAACACAGCGAATTAATAGTTTTCACGGTGAATTATCTTCTCTAAAGTCTATTAACAATGAACAAAAAAATACGATTTTACAAAGTGAAGAAGCAGTAACCTACATAGAAAAGGAACTTGCTCAAAAATTCAAAGTAACAGCTATTTACGCGGATAGTGAGTACCTCAAGGTTCCTTTGCAGACCAATTTCTCCCTACTGTCTTCCAACAAATCTGGAAATATCCGGCATTTCTCAGCCAGATTAGCCCAGCTTTTTAGAAATGTAGGAAAACAGGTGAAAGAGGTGAAAGAAAAAAGCCCGCATCAGAAATTAGAGATTGCCCTTGAAATCCTGGAAACTAGAACCGAAAAGGAAATACCAGACCATTACCATTCTTTGTTTTTGAATAAAAATTTTATCGGAGATCTATTTCTGGTAAAACGGACAGTCCAGGAAGAAGCACTGGAAAAAACTATTACTTATTGGAAGAAAGGCCAAAGTCGGTCTATTGCCGTCGTGGGAGATCCGCTTAGTGGCAAATCTACCTTGCTGGAATTTGCAACCCACCAGTTCAAGTCAAATGATGTGCATTATCTGGTTCCTGGCAATGAAATCAGCATAGAAGGCAGGAAACTTAAAATGGGTAGAAACCTAGAGGAAGTTTTAAGTTTCATCAGGAGGTCTATAAGTAATTCAAAACCAATCCTTGTCTTAGATGATCTACATCTCTGGCGAGATTCTGATCGCTCTCTCCTTATGAATGTTACCTCTTTGGTGGATTTTATGAGTTTGAGTAGTTCCAAAGCTTTTGTGATTGTAGCTATTACGAATTCTCTTCGAATGCATTTAGACACTAGAATTCCATTTTCTCAGGGATTTACTAATATTTTAAATACCAATACTTCCACTTCTGACGAAATCTATCGAGCACTTATGCTACGTCACGGCGCTTCTCACCGCACACTTTATGAAAAAGAAGGAAAAGAAATGAGTGAAGAACAGGTGAGAAAAAAGATCGGATGGCTAACAAAGAAGTTTGATTATAATATAGGCGCAGTTTTACAGGCATGGATTTTCTGTACTGACGTGCAGGAAGATAGCTCCATTCTATTTTCAGAAAAAGAAACTCATCTCAACGATTTCCTTTCTAATACAGAGCTTTTGATTTTGAAGAACTGTCTTCTTTTTGGATACAGCAGTGATCTTGAGATTAAAAATCTGTTTACAGATAGATATGAATCAGAGTATAAACCAGCCATTCGGAAACTATTGAATATTAGCATTTTGGATAGAGATCCAAATGGCTACCTGATTATCAGAAATACAGTTCGACAAGATCTTTACTCCATTTTGAAATACAGAGAACTACTCGCCTAATTGACATGAATTATTGGAATGATCTTTACGTATTAATCCTAATCGTCTTTGCGATCTACTTTTTCTTGTCCCTATGTTTTTTCGGGTTTACCCGATATTTGAAAAAAAGACGTATTAACGATCGCTACCTAGCATTAATTAATAAGATTCGACTTTTCTACAAGCCAGTTGCCTGGTTAGTTATTATTGGCGGTTTCATTGCTCTAGACCCTGTAACTCATGGCTTAATTATAGTTTTGGTTGCAGGTTTTGCATACAAGCAATTGGGTAATTATATCAGTGGTTTGTTCATCCGTGCCAGCCCAATGGTGGTCACAGACACCTTAGTGAAAGCTGGTAAAATCCACGGCAGAATTAATAGAATTGGAAGCTTGGGGATGGTACTTGGTACTGACCAAGGCGAACGCTGGGTTTGGTACAACTTCTTTGACAAAACCGGATTTACGCTGATTTCCAATCAGACGAACGTGCTTCAACGGGCTCTTTATCTTAAAACTGATCTTAGCAAGGAAGCTCTTTTGGACTTGGTTTTTAACCATCCCATTCTAGCTTTGGGCAAACCGACTAATTTAAAAGAGCTACCCAATAAGCAAATCTTCTTGATGCATTACACCATGGTAAAAGGTGCAAGACATGAAGATTTCATCAATTACCTGCATGACCATAAAGTCATGACAAATTCTACTGAAAACTTTGACGCCTAATGGAATTAATCTCTTCATATAATCTGATCATTGAGTTCTCAGTGATTATTATACTTTCCTTTCTCTTCAATGGCTTATCGAGGAAAACGAATATCCCTGCAGTATTGATGCTGATAGCCTTAGGGGTTATTTTACAGTATATTTTGCAATACTTCACCTCTGAAACAATTGACTTTTTCCCAATATTAGAGGTTCTAGGAATAGTGGGACTAATCATGATCGTGCTGGAAGCGGCACTTGAGTTAGAACTCAAGCGCGAGAAATTGATTCCAATTCTCAAATCACTCGCCATTGCTCTTATTGGGCTTGGACTCTCCACTTGGGCAGCTGCGAGCATCCTTTACTATTATATTCCGGATATGAGCATGCAGTCTGCTTGGCTGTATGCTACTCCTTTGTCAATTTTATCAAGTGCCATTATCATTCCTAGCGTAGCTGGATTGCGAGCTAAAAAGCGTGAGTTTCATATTTACGAAAGCACGTTCTCAGATATATTAGGCATCATGCTTTTTTACTTTCTTACCGGTAAATTGAATCCTGCTGAAGATTCAGGATTGGTAGGGTTTGGAGGAAATTTCCTACTAACTATTACGATTTCGCTGATAGCGAGCTACGCTATTATTTTGATTTTTCAGAAAATCAAAAGCAATGTAAAGCTCTTTTTGATGATCGCTGTTTTGCTCCTGCTTTATGCTTTAGGTAAAAAAATGCACCTATCATCACTGATCATCATTTTGATTTTTGGACTGGTCATCGCCAATATGAAGTTGTTTTTCAAAGGACGACTTTCCAAATGGTTGGACTATGACAAAGCACACCAGATATACCATGAACTTCACACCATTACAGGAGAGACCGCATTTGTGGTTAGGACGCTTTTCTTTGTGATTTTTGGACTTACTATTACCATCACCTCTCTGTTCAACTTGCAGGTAGCTTTGATCAGTAGTATGCTGATTCTATCTATTTATGGTATCCGTATAGTCCTACTATGGATTTTTGAAGGAAAAGACGTTATCCCTCAGGCATTTATAGCACCTAGGGGTTTGATCACTGTTTTGCTTTATTATGCTATTCCTGAGGAAGCTATAGTGCCAGGATTTGAGCCTGGGATATTGCTTTTTGTAATTATTGGAACCAGTTTGATAATGACTGTGGCTATGATCTACGAAAAAAGACGATCTGCCAAAGCAGTAGATTTGGCAAATAGTAGAGCTGTAGGATCGGTAAAATGGAAGGTACCAAGCGTTTTAGAAAACGAGGATAAGTAAAATTTAATCCTTATTCCATTATCTCAAGAAGCTTTTATTGCAAAATGGCAATAAAGCAGCTACCTCTTTACCTACGAATTTACTGCGCTATCTGAATTTTAGAACATTTATGGTTGGGGACTTCAAAGATTTATCGTAATCTTATTTTTTGACCCAAAATACCATGCTAAAGTTCTTCGCGAGTGCCCTCATCTCACTGTCCCTAGTTAATCTAGCCTATTCCCAATCCACTTCCATCCTTTGGTATAATCAAGCTGCAGAAGAATGGGAAGAGGGGTTGCCAGTGGGAAATGGCCGTCTGGGAGCGATGGTAATGGGCATACCAGGTCAAGAACATTTGCAACTTAATGAGGATTCACTTTGGCCTGGCGGCTATGAAGATTGGGGGTTGGCAGAAGGAAAAAGAGCTGATCTAGATCAAATCAGAGCCTATTTGCTGGCTGGAGACAATAAAAAAGCAGATTCGTTACTAGTCTTGAAATTCTCCAGAAAAGGTGTCACACGATCTCATCAGACCATGGGTGACCTGTGGTTTAACTTTGACTGGATAGAATCCCAGAATTACAGGAGGAGTTTAAATCTTGAGACAGCAACGGTCCTCACTCAGTTTATTTCCGAAGGATTTGAAGTCAGTCAAGAAGTAATTGCTTCTGCGGCTGACAATGCATTGATCATCCGATTCAAAACCAATCACCCAAAAGGATTCAATGGAGAAATCTCCATGAATAGGCCTGAAGACAATGGTTTTGCCACCGCAAAAACTACTGCCCTCAATGACAGACAACTCGAAATGTCAGGAATGATCACACAACGAAAAGGGCAATTAGACAGCAAGCCTGTTGAGATTTTGAATGGGGTCAAATTCCAAACCTTACTTTTTGCTCAAAACCAATCTGGTGAGATAAGCACAACTGATTCCACACTAGTGATATCCGGCGCCAAGGAATTCATGCTGAAATTAGTCTCAGCTACTTCTTTTTATCATGAAAACTTTGAGGCTGAGGCAGAACGTCAATTAGAAAAAATCCAGTTGAAAAGCTGGGGTGAGCTACTTCACACCCACGAAACTGAATACGCTTCCTGGTTCAAGCGAATGGACCTTCAGTTAAGTCCTAATGAACCTGACAATATCACAACCGACGCCCGAATTGAGCGCGTCAAAAACGGGGAAGTTGACCTGCACTTGGAACAGCTATTATTCGACTATGGAAGATACCTTTTGATCTCGTCAAGTCGGCCAGGAACAAATCCAGCAAACTTACAGGGGCTATGGAATAGACATATTGCAGCTCCTTGGAATGCCGATTACCATGTAAATATCAATTTGCAGATGAATTATTGGCCAGCCGACGTCACCAATTTGAGTCAGCTAAATGAACCTCTATTTAATTTTATTGATGGGCTAATAGAAAATGGTAAAAATGCCGCCCGAGAGAATTTCGACATGGCTGGCTCCATGGTCCCACATACCACAGATCTATGGCAAGTAGCCTTTTTACGAGCAGCTACAGCTTATTGGGGAGGTTGGATTGGAGCTGGAGGCTGGATAGGCAGACATTATTGGGATCATTATTTATTTACTCAGGATAGGCAATTTCTTGAAGAGCGAGCCTTTCCTGCTCTTGAGGCTATTTCAGCATTTTATTCTGATTGGTTAGTAGAATACCCAGCCGACGGAACTCTTGTTTCCTCCCCTTCCACTTCACCAGAAAACCAGTTTATCAACAGTAAAGGAGAAGTAGTAGCCACCACGATGGGAGCGGCAATGGATCAACAAATCATCGCAGATATTTTTAATAATTTCCTGAAAGCGTCTGATCTACTTGGAAAGAAAACGCCACTTAGAGAAAAAGTAAAAACTCAACTCGATAAGCTGAGACCTGGAGTTCAAATAGCTGAGGATGGCAGAATATTAGAATGGGATCAACCCTATGAGGAAAATGAAAAAGGACACCGACACATGTCTCATTTGTATGCTTTTCACCCTGGAGATGCCATCACAAAAAGTGAAACTCCAGAGGCATTTGCTGCGGTAAGGAAAACCCTTGAATTTAGATTGGCCAATGGCGGGGCTGGCACTGGTTGGTCACGCGCTTGGTTGATTAATTTCTCCGCTAGGCTGCTAGATGGAGAGATGGCACATGAGCATATTCAAAAACTTCTTGCTCAGTCCTTATATCCAAACCTGTTTGACGGACATCCTCCATTTCAAATAGATGGAAATTTCGGTTACACCGCCGGAGTTGCAGAAATGCTGATTCAATCTCATGAAACCGGACTTATTCGACTGCTTCCAGCTCTTCCAAAAGCTTGGGCAAGTGGCAGTGTTTCCGGCTTGAAAGCCAGAGGAGACTATACCATAGACATGACTTGGCAAGATGGTGAACTAAAGTCCTGTAGAATTCAGGCTGGAAAAACTGGAAAAATCTTGGTTTTATATGATGGGTCTGAAATGGACATTGACCTTGAGCGAGGCCAAAGCTTTGAAGTAGAATTTTAAATTTTGATAGTCACCACTCCAACAAGTCAAGTAATAAAATACAAACCACCTGTAGTATTAGAAGTCGTTTTCATCTAGCATTCGCTAAATTCAGTCAATGATCAGAAGATTCATCACCTTAATCATATTAACAGTTTTCATCTGGCTTATTTGGTCGTTTTACGGGAGAAACACTCCTTTGGAGAAAACTAACAGCCAACTATCGATTGTTCAGGAAATCAATCCTTCGGACTCTCTAACAAGGAATATTGTGGGCGTACAGCCCTTCATGGAGGTGTCAGACTATTTTAATCAAGTTAATTTCAAAGAGAAAATTCAAGCCTATTTAGTTGCTGCTAATAGAAAGGGCTTCCTCCAAAAAAATACAATTGTTATATATCCAGAGAATATCGGCACTTGGCTGTTTTTGGTTGATGAAAAACGTAACCTAAATAATAAGAAAACACTAAACGAAGCACTGAGAACTTTAGCAATTAGCAATGCTTTTGATTTTTTATTGGGATACATCAAAACTGGAGATGAGCCAAATAAAGAGTTTTCGTCTATAATCAGAATGAAAGCCAAATCAATGCTAAAGGTATATAATGAGACCTTTGGAGAGCTGGCTATGGAAACTGATACCTATATAGTCGGAGGCTCTATCCTTTTACCTGATCCAAGTGTAGTCGATGGTCAGATTTTTTTAAACCTTCTAGGCCCACTTTATAATACTTCATTTTTGTATGGACCAGATGGAAAAATAATTGGTGATCCAATCCTGAAGTCTTACCTCAATACTTCAGAAGACAGCTACACAACTCCCGGAGATCCACAAAACCTACAAGTCTTTGATTTACCCTTCGGGAAAACATGCATAATACCATTTAATGACAGCTGGCATGCTCAGTCTTATGAAAATGCGATAATCGAATCTGCCGAAATTATTTTAAGTCCTTCATTTTTAAGAGACAATCAAACAGAATACTCAACTTGGATTGGATATGATGGGAAAATGGCTCCAGAAAATCTTGATTCTAATGATATAGGCAAACTTTCAAATCTGGAAGCTTGGCGAAAATATAGCATACCAAAACGCATAGGAGGCACCCAAGCTAAAGTTGGATTTAACGTGTTTTTCAGAGGGAATATGTGGGATATGGATCCCTCAGGCAATCCGATTGCTGTAATTAATAATACTGTTCTACCTATCGTGCCTGCCGGAAAAGGCGGGATTTGGTCGCTGAATTTCTAGGATAATTCAATGTGAGGTAAAGCATAGGTGATTTTTTTGCATGAAAAGCTATAAGTCACCTGCTATACTAAGCGAGCCATAGTCAGTGATGAAAACTATCGCTCTTGGAATGGGAGCTTGCACTTATCCTAAAGATTACAATTAGAGAACGTGATAGTACTCAAGACAAGCCCATTGTTTTGATGAGTAAGTAAGGTCTAAAAGTTTGACAATCAAGTTGTCAAGCTTCCTAATAAAGCTTAAATTACCTTATCACTAAACCCTGATATCATGAAAACATTTTTAAGTGCAACGGCAGTCTGCTTGGCGGTTTTCCCAGCTTTCTCACAAGAAGTGATAACTCCATCCGCTGCAATTCAAATCAAAACAGCAGTGATGGCTGCTCCAGAAGAAAAACAAGCGGATGCTACAGTTTTAGGATACAATGAAAAGGGAGATCTCGTAGAGTTGAAAAAAGGTAAAAATGAGATGATTTGTATCTCAGATGATCCTAATGGTAAGGGATTTAGTGTTTCCTGCTATGCTTCAGATTTGGAACCATTTATGATCAGAGGGCGAGAATTGAAAAAAGAAGGAAAGTCATTTCAAGAAATCTTTGACACAAGAGAGGCTGAAGCCAAAAATGGTAAGCTCAAAATGCCTAAAGAAGGGGCTACTCTTTTTGTCCTAAGCGCCGATGCAGAAAATTATAACACGACCACCGGAGATGTCTCGGATACCTATTTGAGGTATGTGGTTTATTTACCTTGGGCTACCCCAGAGACTACTGGTCTTCCACTGAAACCTAGTGCGCCAGGTATGCCTTGGATTATGGATCCGGGTACGCATAGAGCACACATTATGATTACTCCGCCGAGGGATTAAATACTCTAAGGTTAAGAATTTATCATATTTGTTCTAAAATAAAAATCCCTGTTGCGTTACTACAACAGGGATTTTTCTTGGATTTAGATTGATAGCTTTGTACTCTACCACATCAACACCTGCTGAGAATCTGTTCTCACATTGTCTCTGAACAAGTTGAAAATTGCAGTAAACTCATGGGTGTTACCTGGAAGATTATAACCTCCGCCGGTAGGAAATTCATATACATATCCAACTCTAAGTCTATTAGTCACCACACCAAATTGCGCATTGGTAGCATAGTCAATCCTATGTCCAATACCCAGCCAGATCCTATCCATCATCAAAGCCTTAATGTTCAATTCGATGTTATCATCCTGATTCTTTTGGGTGCTGTACATTCCGTTTACTATCACAGCTAGATTGTCACTTACAGCACTTCTGTACCCAGCCTGAAAAATTGAACTAGCTGGGTAGGCATCCATAAACTCATCTCCTGAGGTGATCTTACCGCCGTTCACTCTACGTATCCCGTAAGAGATATAGTAATTAGCATGGGTCAACGCTATACCCAGATTAAAGTCTACAACATTCATGTTTGAAAATTGCCCGACGTACTGCCCAAGTGTAGGATCATTTTGCTCCTCGGTCGTTAGTGCGTTTCCATCCAATCGAACACTCTGGTAATTCAAGCCTGCTCCAAGTCGTAGGTTATGCGTCTCTGAAAGCCTGATTCTACTCGCATATCCTAGTGTCAGTTCTGTTTCTCTGAATGCACCATAAGTATCATATAGCACATTTACAGAAACTGCATTCTTGCCCATCAAAGCAGGGTCTTCCTCTCCTGCCAATTCTCCGAAGTCTAGCTCAGTGCTGAAAAAGTAAGTTTTAGGAGCCCCATCTACGCCAGACCATTGGTTTCGTACAAAGCCTCTTACTGTTGAACCTTCATAGCCCGTCAAGCCTGGGTTGTAGTAGCTCTGGAAAAGGTTAAAGCTCGATACATATTTCCGGGATTGTGCCTGGACTTGCGACAGCCCTCCTATCATCAGAAAAAATGCCGCTACGATGTATTTTATTTCCTTCATGGTGTTTCCTTTTAAAAATTGCTTGTGGAAAGGCGTCTTCCAACGCCTCCCGTTAATTCTATCCCTATTATATTTTAAGTGCTAATGCCTGGACTCAGGTCTTTGCTTTAAGTCAAAATTATCGCCTTAGCAGATTCAGCATACCTCTTCGTATTTCGTCTGTTTCACCCACTTCAATCACATACAAGTATGCACCTACAGGCATTTCTTTGCCATTGAATACACCATCCCACTGAACGTCAGGATTCTCAGTATAAAAGACTACCTCTCCACCAACATTCAGAATTGTTATTCTGATATCTGTATAGTAACGCAATGCCAGCACACCCCATGTGTCATTTGACCCATCTCCATTAGGAGTGAAGGTATTTGGCACATCGAGCTGATCTAAAGGAGTACGGGTTCTGGTGATCAGGAAGCTCTTCTCAAGCACATTTCCTGCACGATCCGTCACTTGAAGGACAACAGTGAAAGTTGTTCTACCTCCCGCCTGCTCTGCACTACTCCAGAATAGAATACCGTCCAGCACTTCAAAATATTCATTATCCTCCAATCCTTCTGGTAGACTGAACATATGAACGTTATCAGTAGGATCGATTACTGTAAAGGCTCCGATTTCCTGGAAGTATTGGTCTGGAATCCCAATAAAACTATTGGCACTAAGTGTTACATCCTGCGGAGCTGGCTTAGTCAACACGGTTATTTCCAGAATCGGCTGAAGGTCATCCGGATTGAATAATCCTGCCGGAAGATCAACCGTACCTAAATAGTTTGTTGTCCCTGAAACTATCGGGTCATAACCTGTAAGATCCCATGTTACTGGAAGATTGATAAATTCTCCCTGAGCTGTGATTACAACTACCTCGGTAGGCAGTTTTAAATCTTCAGAATCAGTTCCCCAAAGTGCTTCAATACTTTCATTTACAAACTCAGTGACAGATCTTTCCTGCACATAATCAGGATTTCCATCGCCGTCTTCATCTCGGAAGTCAGTACCATCTTCAGGATCTGTGCCTTGTTGCTCTTCCACATAATCTGGAACCAGATCATCATCAGAATCCAAGTAATCACCTGCATCATCAGGATCAGTTCCCTCTTGCTCTTCCACATAGTCCGGAACTCCGTCACCGTCAGTATCCAAATAATCCATTGGATCTTCAGAATCGGTACCTTGCTCCTCCTCTATATCATCTGGAACACCATCACCATCTGTGTCATTACTTATGATTTCGAAATCAGCTCCTGTAAAGTCTATGGTATAATTAGAACCGGCATCTAAAGTCCCGATAGTAATCGCATAGCTTCCTACACCCTCTCCAAGTTCTCTGGATATGGTTCCTGTTAATATATTTTCATCATCTCCAACTCCAAATCCAGAAGCAGAATAAGTCAATACCGGATCAGCTTCTCCATACAACTTACTCTGATCTGCATCAGCTATCACTTCCAGAATCGCTTTGGTGATTTCTAAATCTGCAGTAAGCTCAAAGGATGTGAAATTACTTCCAGAAATAGTTGCGGATACTTCTTGAAGGCCTACATCGGTTCTGCTATTATTAGTATAAGCTACAAATGCTCCCAGTGGTAAAGCTCCGGTAATCGCCAACGACTTAGCTGTACCGTCATAAACAAATGAGCCATCTTCAAAGCTAATTCCTACTATAGAGGCTGGAGTAATTGTGAGGTCTGCCATTAAGACTAGGTTCATGTAATTGGATCCACTTATGGTAGCAGTTACTTCCTGCGTTCCAACATCCGTCCTAGAATTGTTAGTATAAGCTACAGATGTACCTGTTGGAAGCGTTCCTGAAATGGCCAAGGATTTAGCGGTACCGTCATAAACAAAGCTTCCATCTGCCAGTGTAATGCCAGTGATTAGTGCTTTGGTTATCGCAAAGTTTGCTCCGACGTAATTGATGGCATAGTTAGCACCAGCATTCAATGTACCAAGGTTTATTGCATAGCTACCAACGTTTTCTCCTGCTGCTCTGCTTAATGCTCCAGTCAGAATTGCATTTGTATCCCCATTTTCAAAACCAGTTGCAGTATATGTCAACACAGGATCAGTTGTGCCAAAGACTTTGGTTTGACCAGCTTCAGCAGTCACATTCAATATCTTGGTAGCAATCTCAAAGTCTGCTGAAGTGAAATTGATCGTATAGTTTGACCCTGCACTAAGCGTTCCAAGGTTGATTGGATACAAACCGATGTTTTCCCCTGCCGTTCTGCTTAATGCTCCAGTCAATATGGCATTTGTATCTCCATTCCCGAAATTGCTGGCTGAATAAGCTAGAACCGGATCGGCAGAACCATAGACTTTTGCCTGATTAGGATTGGCTGTTACATTCAGAGTTCGTGGTGTGATAGCAAAATTAGCTCCAGTGAAATTGATTGTATAATTGGCACCAGCTGAAAGTGTTCCAAGGTTGATCGCATAGTTACCTACATTTTCACCAGCAGCTCTTGATAAGGCTCCGGTAAGAATCGATCCATCATCTCCAGCTTCAAATCCTGTAGCTACATAAGTAAAGATAGGGTCGCCTTCACCATAGACTTTCATTTGTCCGGCATCTGCTGTGATGTTCAATACTTTCGCAGCAATGGTAAAATTAGCTCCAGTAAAGTTGATTGAATAATTCGACCCTGCATCTAGTGTCCCAAGATTAATTGGATAAGTCCCCTTATCCTCCCCTGCAGTCCGACTTAATGCTCCTGTCAGGATTGCATCGGTTTCCCCTCCTACAAATCCTGATGATGAATAAGTGAATATTGGGTCGGCTGATCCAAACTCTTTACTTTGATTTGGATTGGCGCTGATCAATAGTTGCGCTTTTGTAATGTTCGCTTCCAATCCTGCAGGTGGGATAATCAAATAATTATCCTTATCCAACCCACCCAAGGTAAGCCCTGTTACTGTTATAGGGATAGCGACTCCAACATCAGACTGTAAGAAATTAGCAATAGGGGTGCCTGTCACAGAAACATCATCTGCACCAATTCCAGTAACTGACGAAGTCCCAGATAGAGAAGCTATTGTCGTACCGTCATACACTTTATTATTAGAACTAAAACCAACTACTGAAAGCGGTGCAGCAGAAATTGTAGCTGTAGAAGTTGGTGCTCCAGTATAGTCAATATCATAAGAACCTGCATCAGCACCGGTTAAAGTGATTGATGTGATTCTTACTTCTTTACCTACCCCAACATTTTTATCAACAAACTCAGTGGTAACGGTACCAATTGACACATCTGGCACAGTGGCATCTATTCCACTTAGGCTTAGATTATTCACCGAAATAGTGGCTGCCTTTGTGGCGTCATAAACTTTATCAGCTGCATCAAAAGAACCTGTTATCTGAACTGTACCTTTTTTGATCTCAAAATCAGCTGGAACGAAATTGATTGAATAATTAGAGCCAGCACTTAAGTCACCTTGATTAATTGCATAAGTTCCTACTGTTTCTCCTGCATCTCGAGAAAGTGCACCCGTTAGAATTGTCTCATCATCCGTCCCTTCAAATCCTGAGGCAGAATAAGTGAATACAGGATCTGCTGCACCTATCAGTTTTGACTGATCTGGATCAGCTGTGATGGTCAGTATTTTTGGCACTACAACTACAGTGACTACTGCAATCGCACTTGAAGAATTACCACTCCCATCAAAGACAGTTAAGGTTACATTATTTGGTCCTTCATCTGTTCTGTCAAACTCTGTCTTACTTAAAGTCCGTGATACAATACTACAGTTATCACTTGATCCGTCATCAATCATACTTGGCAATAGCGTCACTGTTCCAAATGCATCGACATTCAGAATGATGTTTTTAGCTATTGCTGTAGGGGCTATATTGTCCTGAACCAAAACATAAGTTTCTGCATAATCCGAATTACCAGCTTCATCTGTGGCAGTAATTCTAACTAGGTTAGAACCAACATTTGAGCAGTTAAATGTCGTTTTATCCAAATCTAAAACAATATCAGCTGCATCAGAGAAGTCGTCTGTTAAAGGACTTGCTATGAAATCAGCAGCAAACAAGGTTGGTGAATCACCATTGACATCCAAAGTAAGCGACAACCCATTAATTATTACAGGAGTTGGTGCTTTTGTATCAATAGTCAAACTCAATGGATCTGATTCGTTGCTGTTTCCAGCAATGTCAGAAATAGATGCAGTAATAGAATGTACTCCTGTTGACAAATCAGTACCTGGAGTAAATGACCATTGTCCAGAACCATCTGCTGTGGCAGTACCTAAGGTTCCATCGATAGAGCTAGTTATGGAAACAGTACTATTATTCTCTGCTGTACCTTCTAAAGTCGGAGTTACATCATTGGTAATATCATCAGTATCACTGATACCAGAATCACTACTTGCTACCAGATCAGGAAGGCCTGGCTTAGCAGGAGCTTGGGTATCCTTAATTTTTGTATCTGTAGCCAGAGGACCTGTATTGCCAAATCCATCTTCAAGTGTTACAGATAAGGTAATTGTGCCATCAGCTAAGCCACTTAGATCCAGACCTGCGATTTGATCTGTTGTAGTCACTATTGTACCACTTCCTGACACATTAGTCCCTCCTCCATCACTGGAGAACGTGTAGTTATACGTAGCACCTACTTCAGCACCTGAGAACGTGTAACCGACAGCCGATTCATTAGCGGCATTGATGAATGGTTGATCTATCTCCACGGAATAACCAATAGGAGGAACTGCATCCTCATCAATAATAGTCAAAGTCACCTGCTGGATTCCATCTTCAGTACCATTCGTAGGTGTACCCATATCAATGATAATGGTTTCATCTCCCTCTTCTATTCCATCAAATAGGGAAGTAACACGAATACTGTCCATCAAATCTCCTGAAGATATTGAAATCGTAGATCCAGTTATTGAATAATCGGTTCCTCCACCTGTAGCTGTACCACTAAAAGTAAGTGGGACTGATACCGTCACACCAGCAACTGCACTCAGTTTAGCTCTTACATAGGCTTGTCCCCCACTTTCATCTGTGATTGGATTATAAATATCCAACACCTCTAAGGATACTGTTGGAGGCAGATCATCTTCAGTTATTGTAAATGTCACTTGCTGAACACCATCCTCCGTTCCATAGGTAACTAAAGTGATATCTACAATTACCGTTTCATTAGTTTCATATAGATTATCATCAATATTATTGAATGTGATAGACCCAGTCGTAGATCCTGCTGGAATAGTTATGGTAGCTCCACTTCTGATATAATCTACGGAGTGAGTGGCTGTACCTGAAAACGCTAAATTGACAGTCACATCCAAATCGTAAGTATTCGACAAAGTGGCAATAACCAAATTATCTGTTGCGACTCCCTCAGGTTTACTTGAAGGTGAAACCGATAAAGTAACTGTAGGCGGAGCATTTGAAATATCCACATTTACAGTACCCAAAACAACGTTAGTTCCACCACCTGTTCCGGTATTCCCTCCGTCATTTGCGGTGAAAGTCAAAGTGGCTGCATTATCACCTGAAAGTGCCACAGGTCCGGTATATTGAATATTGGAGGCAGTGTTAAAGTAAGCATCAATAGCTGCAGCAGCACCGCTTAACGTAATAGCGCCAGTACCAGAATTACTGATCGTTACACCTCCACCATCCGAAGCAGTCAGAATTCCTAAATCTGCAGCTATTTCTAGCGTGATACTATTTGCTCCTGCATCAGGATCACCAAAAGTAGCTGCTGAAAGGTTCACATTACTCGCTGCATTTTCTTGGACAGTAATATCTGTTGGTAAGGAGGCTATACTTGGATCATTATTGACGGCGGTTAAAGCAACCTGAACAGTTAAAATATTGGAAGAAAGACCTGATGCATCTTTCACTACTGTCGATATTAACCTGGAATTGTCAGTACCCCCGACAGTAGGGTCATTTCCAATGTGGCTATATTCTATTGATTCCAAAGCTGCAATCATTTGGGCAACCGAACCTGTACCTGAGAGTGTAATTACATCACCTTCTTGCGTGACACTATAAGGATTGGGTGCCTCTACAGAAAGTACATCTCCAGTGATTTTATCATTAAAAGTAATTTTAGCTTCGATTATATCATCTCCTTCTATATCACTCAACCCTATATTTCCACCTCCGTTAAACTTCGTGGCGGTTCCTCCTTCTGTATAAGAGATAATTCTATTTCCATCAAAGACTGGAGCATCATTTACTCCAGTAATATTGAAAGTAACTGAAGCCGGGTCTGAATCAGCCGTTCCGTCATTAGATACAAACTCAATAGTCGCTACTCCTGTACCAAATAAATCAGGAGTTGGTGTAAAAGTGGCAGCATCCAATGCCGTATTTAAAGCGGCTAGAGTACCCGCCGCAGTGAAGCTAGCTGAGCCATTTCCTGAGCCTGCAAAGGTGATTCCTGCAATACCAAGAGTCACTGTACCTCCAGTGATGGTAAACGTTAGAGTCTGATCATCTCCATCAGCATCTGCCACTTGAATATCATCTGCCAGAGCGACATTTACTTCATCTTCTGTTACCACAGGGGCTGATGGAGCTGTAGCCACTGGGATATTGTTTGGAGCTTTAACCGAAGTATCTGTTGCCGGATCGCCTGTATTACCTGAAGGGTCAGTTAAAGTTACAGACAGAGTTATTGTCCCGTCTTCTAAACCACTAAGGTCTATGCCAGTAATTTGATCTGTTGCCGAAGCAATCGTACCAGATCCTGTTACTGTTGTTGCTCCTCCAGAAGTAGAAAAAGTATAATTATAAGTAGCTCCGATCTCAGCATCAGCAAAGGTAAAACTAACCGCAGATGAATTACCAGCATTAATTGGGTCTTGGTCTATCACTACTGAATAGCCAGAAGGTGCTTCAAAATCTGAACAGAACTCAAGGTTATCCAAAGCGAGATAAACGAAAGCACCACCTATTTCAATCTCCAAACCATCTACATAGGTATTAGAATTATCAGCGCCACCTTCTGTGGCAAAATCAATATAGAAGTAGCCATTGTTTGATGTGAAGTCAGTTGGAAAACCGGTTGATTTCGTAATTGTATAAGCCGTCGTTGCTCCACTCTTACCTCGAATGGTAACAGTACCGTCATTGGTTGGCAGTGGACTAGGCCCAGTTGTGTTGGACGTCAGGAATAAAGCTAGTTTTGTGATTTTGACTGGTGCATCAATTGAAAAACTGTATGGTCCTGAACCTGTATTTTCAAGAAATACATCAGAAGAATTTATGCCAAAGCCTAATCTATCCTGCACTGCCCAATTGCCACCTAAAGTGAAGCCTTTTCCATTAGATGAGAATGTGGTCACTCCATCTGCAAATGTTTCGAAAGTCTCTATGTAACAAGCACCTACAAGATGAATTTCACCATCCAAATACTCAAAAGGCGGATTATTCCCCAGCGCATCTTCAATATCGGTTGCGGCATTCAATTTAACTTGGATAGACCCTTCACCTGAAATCCCAGTAGCTGTCAAGGTATAGACAGAACCGGAACCTGAAATACCAGTGATCGTGCCAGTAGCTGTACCAGTTTTGAGCAAGGTGAAATCATCTATGGTTACATTGCTTGCAGCTTCATCAAAAGTTACTTGAAAATTAACTGTACTGGATGTAGAAAGTGGATTTCCAGTCTTTATGATACTTTGAACTACCGGAGCTTGTGAATCCACATCCGGAGCAGCTTCACAGAAGTTCATATTATCAACTGCCAATTCTATAAATCCTCCTCCTATTGTAAAGACCAGTTCATCCACATTGGTATTGCGATAATTGGCAGCTCCATCTGTGGCGAAATTAATGGTAAAGAATCCACCGTTAACAGTAGTAGTAGTAGGAAAGCCAGAATTTTTTGTAATAGTATATTGGTCTGCGCCACCTTTCTTACCGGTAATAGTAATTGTTCCTGTACCAGTAGGCGCTGTACTATTAGCAGTATTTGAAAGATACAAATCTATTGTGCTCATGGTAAACTCGGAAGCACCTGTCAGTGAAAATGATCCCGCTGTATTATTATTGATAACATATCCATTGGAACCTCCTGCGCCAAAACCTGCCTTCTTCTCAATTTCAAATCCTGTCCCTAGAGAAAAGCTCACACCGTTTCCACTGAACGTAGTAGCTGCATCAGTCTCAGTTTCAAAAGTCTCTACAAAGCAAGCACCTACATAATGAAGCTGCCCTGAGGTATATGCTGGCGTTCCCTGGGTATTATCATCGTTAGCTATATTAGTACCTGCTTTTAGATCTAATCGAATGGTCCCTTCACCGTCGATACCATTTACAGTAACTGTGACACTTGTTCCAATGGAGGATGATACTGATGCTACCGTACCAATTGTACCTGCTGTAGTTAACTGAAAATCATCCGTAGATATATTTTTAGCATTTTTCGAAAAAGTTACTGTGTAGTTTACAGAAGTAGCCGTTGTCAAAGGAGCCCCAACAAGTGAAATCCCGGTCACTACTGGAGGATCAGAATCTACTGGAACGATCGCAGTTCCAAATGAAAAATTATCTATATATACATAGAGGTCTGTACCCTCTATCCTGATTTCATCAACGTCGTAGAAATCAGGGTTTGCTGCAAAGCTTTTTGTTCCAGTAGTATTACTGTCGAAATTAACATTTACTGTAGCTCCAACTTGTGCTCCACTTTTATAGGCTTTTACTGTTCCAGAAGCAGAAGCTAAAGGGTCTCCATTTTGCAACCAAATACTATTCAATTGAAAAGCTGTGCCATCCACCTTGGTAATTCTCCAACCCGTAACACCTCCTATGGCGGTATTATTATCGTCTAGCGCTCTTGTACCTCCAAGACCTTGTTCAGTTGAACTAACCCATGCATTTGAGTTTGAACCAGAAAAAATCTGAAACCGGATTCCTGAATTGTCATAAGTGTTAGTTCCATTCAAGGAAAGACCAGTGCTAGTAGTAATTTCATTAAAGGTAACTGTAGTAGTTTGAGCTAACCCAAAGGAAAAACCACCCAAGACAAAAAGAACAGTAAAAATGGATTTGAAGACTAAACGTATCATCAGATAATTATTTAAATAAAAATTCCCGACCCAGAATAGGGTCGGGTGTTTTAAAACTTAGTTTCTGGAAGGATAAATTCCATATAGGCAAATAATATAATTAGTAGCCTGATAGGGGTTTCTCAACGATACTTGCTGACTTCCACCTACTGGACTAATGGTACTGGCTGCCAACTGTGCATTTGAGGAATCCAAAAAACCCAGAGAGGGGACTGGGCTTCCGCCTCGCTCCAAAACTACGGTACTCTGTGCCACAAATGAGCCTGTTGGATTATTTGTTGTCCCAGGATTGGAACTCCCATTAAAAACATGAGAATGGCTTGGCATATTTGCAGTAGTAAGAGTCGTAGATTCAATTCCTCCTTTTGCGCCCAGATTGATAGTAGAAAGGCCAGGCCCAGTCCCCGTTCCTATAGGTGTTCTACCCCTTAAATCCGGTAATGCAAATGTAGTTCTACCGTCACCGCCGTAAGTTGTTCCCAAAATTGAAAACAACGCATCGTTCGAACTTATAGGCAACAACGTCCCGTCGCAATATGCCCATCCTCTTGGGGGAAAATTCCCTGCAAATAATTTGATTACTCCGATCATTTCATCCATAACAATATTCTTAGTTTCTTGATGGAAAAATTCCTTGTACACATATAATGTAGTTAAGCCCTAAAAATGGGTTCCTAGTTTGCACTGGAATATTACCGCCCGTAGAACCTAAAGCCGACGCCGCAAGCTGGCTATTTGGGGTAGAACCATAACTTAAAACAGGAACTGGAGCCCCACCCCTTTCTACTACCACTGAAGTCGAAGCAAGTACCTTATCTGTCGGTACATTAGCTGTTCCTTCTGATGAACTCACATTCACTGAATGAGTGTGATTTGGAAGATTTGGAATAGTCAGGGTTATTTGCTCATTTCCTCCAGTTTGTCCAAGTATAATTCGACTTAACCCTGGCCCCTGCCCTTGACCAATAGGTGACCTGCTACTTAGGTTCGGCAGAGCAAAAGTAGTTCTACCATCCCCACCATAGGTAGTGCCGAGCAAAGAGAATAAAGCCGTATACTGAGAAATCGACAGAATCTGCCCTTGACAGAGCATGTATCCACGAGGAGCAAAGTTCCCTGCAAAAAGCTTAATTGTTGCCATTAATTCTTCCATAATAAAATTGATTTTGGTTATACTGAAATTAAAAATTAAACTATGTTTTTAGCCACAAAAGGCTCTATTTAAAACCTACTTGAGTTGATAAATTGAGAATCTATCAACACCCCCTACTTCAACCACATCTAAACTTTCGTCTAATGTGTTCTTCTGGCTGAGTAATACTTGCCCTCCTTCTTGATTTCGCAAAACAAAAAGTTTGTTCTCCTTGCTGCTATGTGAATTCACAAAAAAGTGATCAATGCATAGACTGTTTTCTGCCAATTCTTTCGCACTGAAATAAGGAAAAATCTGTTTTGGGCAATCAGTCAAACAATAGATCAAATCACATCCTTGGGTGTTTTTTAGCATCCAAGATACCTCATTCATTTTATTGATAGTCCCACCCTGAGATTGTGAAGAATTGAAAAATCCAATTCTTATCAAACCTATAGTTAGTCCTGAACTTTTAACCACCTCATATTGTGCAATATTTCGATTTGGTAAATTTTCTTCAAGTACCAAAGTTGAGTTTATCCTTCCTTTGTTCTCGAAGTTTGATTCATATTTATCTATTTGTCTACGCCTAAAAAAGTGAGTAGAAAATTTAAAATCTTTTTTGGTACTTCCTACTAATTCACTGCCCTCCTTAGAGCACCAAATTGATTCATTCCCTACGAAAATATTTGGGGATGACCTTAATAAATTTTTATTAAAAGTATTTTGAACTGCTTCAAAAGAGCTATTACCATGAAATACTCTGACATGGAGCTTTCTCTTCCTATCAGCTAAACTTGCAAAAGCACCATATTTGATACACGAAAAAACACCAGCAAGCAATGCACTCTTTATGATAAAACTCCTTCTAGTATCCCTGAGAATGTTCATAGAAAATCAAAAATTTAATAACCTCAAAACAATCTCTTGTAAGCTCAAAATCATTCCACTCATAAAAGATCACAATTCTAAACTAGCTAATTTATTTCGTTTCTTCAATGAAATACAATAAAAATAGGTGTTAATACGTATACCAATATCCATAAAAATAATCCAATAGCATCTTTGAAAAACCAAACAATTATTCATTAACATTTCTTTATCCTATCTGATAGCAAACACATAAGTTAATTCTACCATTTTAAAAAGTATTTTCGAACAACAAATACTCCTTTCAAACTAATTAACACCTAGATATTTTTAAACGGATGCAGTCTCACATTTTTGGCATATCTGCGATCCAAATAATATTGATCTTATTTTAGCAGAAGAATTTTATTAAAAATCAGTTTCAATGCCCTACATCGAAGAAAAGGCCTTTAATGACCTAAATTTTACTAAATCATCATTTGAAATAGCAGATTACGAACAATGCACCTTTGAGCATTGCAATTTGTCAGGACTAGATTTGAGAGGTAATAATTTCGAAAACTGTACTTTCAAAAATTGCGACTTGAGCAATATCAAAGTTCCAGATGTATCATTTCAGAATGTAAGATTCGAGCACTGCAAGATGCTTGGCATTCATTTCCATGCGAGTAATCCTTTTTTGCTAGAATTCACCTTCTCCAATTGTCAACTTGACTACTCTAGCTTTTACAATCTGAAGGTCAAAAAATCAAAATTCATCAATTGTAGGCTCTTGGAAACCGATTTCACCCAGACTGAGTTGACTTCCTCAGATTTTCAAGGATCAGATTTAAGTGGAGCTACTTTTGACCAAACCATTGTAGAGAAAGTTGATTTCAGAAATGCAATTCACTATTCCATTGACCCTGAAAGAAACCGGATCAAAGGTGGTCGATTCGATTTAGAAGGATTGCCTGGTTTGCTCGGAAAATATGGAATTAAGATCGGTTGACTCAAAAGGCAAGAAACATGGTATTCCATGACTTATGAGCTCTATACAGGCACGAAAACCCTATTTGCCTTTGATTTGATCTTTGTCCTGAATCAAAAGAACCCAATCTTCCTCAACTCCACTTGTGGGAGGTTGGAAGGTAAGTGATGGTGTAGGCTTCAGCTTTTTGATCGCTATTTTTTTGCCATTTCTGGGATTATACCATATCCCGTGAAGCTTATCACCCGTCAATTCTGTGAGATCTACTTTTACTTCTCTTGGCTTTGCCAAATAAGCAATAACATAAGAACCGTCGTTGGCAATGGCAGCACGGATTTGATCTTCATTTTCCGGATTTTCTGACAGGATTAACTTTTGATCAGATACAATCTTAGTAAAGTCTATTGCTTCGAAAAACTTTTTGAAAAACTTCATAGATTCTGCTCCAGGACGCTTTAATGCTCCTTTCCAATCAGTCAGTGTAGGAATCACGAATGTTTCTCCTTCCTTTTGCATTTGCCAAACTGCATTATTGCCATAGGTGTATCCGGCAGCACCAGCAAGAATATTCCAATAAGCGAGAACTCTCACATCATACCCGCTAAAGAATCCCTCTGGAAATTTAGCCTGATCTTTAATATTTCCCTTTGCATCAACCTGATCGGAAAATTCTCCGGGTTTGAATTTCATGTAATTCCAAAACTTCACTGGAATATCTTCATAAGCTGGCTCGCCCTCCACCGTAGGTTTTTGGGGTCGCAAAGCAAGATCCTTTCGGGCAAATCGATACACCTCCAAAAATCGCTTTTCATGGCCACTCTGGTACATGTTGAAATCCAACCAATCTGGGTTATCCAACGCATCGGAACTAGAGCTAAACCCTCTTGGATGGTATGTAGTCAAATGACGCCCTTCATCCCCCTCTTCCAAGCCTTCGGCCATAGCATCCCAAATTTGGGCGACCTCTTCATTGGCAACCATACGGTCACCACCTAAGATCCATAGGAGTTCGCTATTTCTATAGCGTTCACCCAAAAACCGTCCGTAAGCCTTGGCATTTGACACATCAAAAATCAATGGTCCGGCACCTGGATGTGCACTATAAATTTTATCCCCCCATGTAGGCAAAACACCCATAGTCAAACCAAGCTTATTTGCCTCTTCAATTATGAAATCTACATGTTCGAAATATGCCTCATTTGGCTGAGTTGGGTCTAGTTTATGAAAAGGTAAGTCGCCATTTGAATTGGGTGTTTTCACTCCGTCTCTTTCGGCCAAAATGACTGCTTGAATAACTGTAAAGCCTTGCTTTGCACGAGTCTGAAGGTAAAACTTAGCCTCCTCCTTATTGAGCCGATGAAACAATTCCCAAGCGGTATCTCCTAACCAAAAGAAAGGTTCGCCCTTTTGAGTTTCAAAATATCTGCCGTTTGGCGTGATCTTTAATTCTTGAGCATTGGCCAAGGTTAGAAGTGTAAATAAGCAAGCAACTAGTCCTATAATCCTCTTCATATTCATGGGTATCTTATGCGTTATTTACTCCTGCCACCACCATTTTTATGGTATTGTAATCGTATTTCCCTTCAAAGTGAATTCTAAGAGCCTGCAGGTTTTTGATATTTTCGATTTGTGAACTGATCTCTGAGATCACCTCAATAGGCAAACAATCCTCCAATTCCACTCTTCCTTCTTGAATTCCTTTTGCCAAATGACCTTTGATCGTAGATTCAGCCAATCCTCGAGCCACTACAATATCTCCTATACTTTTTCCTTCATTGATCATCCCAAAAGTAATCTCATAAGTCTCTCCTACTTTGCGCTTAAGATTAGCTTTTCCGCTCTTTTTTCTACCCGTTTTATTATTTGCAAATTTTGGATTGTCCGCAGCAGCTTGTTTCGCTGCCTCAGCCAATCGAACTCTGAGGTTGATTTTATCCTGTTCCAAATCATTCATTTTGTCTGGAATACCGCCATCCATAATTGAGGAAATCAAACGACTTACTTTGCTAATCTCCCCGTACTTTCTAAGCAAACTGACTTCCAATTCTTCCAAGGCATTTGCGTAAGTTTTTGTTCTGGAAAACCGTTCCACCTCCGCACGATGAATCAGTATTTTTTCAAGGGCTTTTTTCAAAAAATCCTTGAAATAAGAAGCTCCTTTGTCAAGTCTTTCCATCAATTTCTCCTTGTCATTTTGCTGCAAGAGAAATCGAAGTTGATTACTAAATTTCTCGGCAGTCCCCACTTCATTTCGAATTAGTGCAGCGATCTCTCCCACCGCTTTCTGCATCTCTGGATCTTCAAACTCCAAGGAACTGTCATTTTTTCGCTGAAAGCTATTTATTTCCTGTAGTAAGCCAGACAAATCAAAAGTCTCTCCTGATAACAAAGAAAGATATCGCTGCTGATATGCTCCTAAAAGCTCATCTAGTTTCGAATGTTTTTTGGCACTCTCTACAAATGTCTGGACCTGCGAATCTGACTGCAGAGAATTGTTTTGAATTCTTGTCCTCAAGATCAAACCTTCCAAACTTCTCAGTCTACTTAACGCCACATAGACTTGACCCGGTACAAATGCATTCCCTACATCGATAATAGCCTGATCGAAAGTCAATCCCTGGCTTTTATGCACAGTAACGGCCCATGCAGTTTTTATAGGATATTGGCTAAAAGTACCGATCACTTCTTCTTCCAATTCCTTCGTTTCTGCATTGATCACGTACTTCTTGTTTTCCCAGATTTCCTTCCTTAGTTGGTAAGCAAATCGATTTCCCTCCAATACTACTTTGATAGAATCATCCTCAAGCTCTTCCACCGTAGCAAGTTTGCCGTTGAAATAATCCTGATTGCCTGAAGAATCATTTTTGATAAACATCACCTGTGCCCCTACCCTTAATTCAAGTGATTTGGGAAGTGGATAAATATTTTCAGGAAAATCATTTTCAATATCCGCTTCATAGAACTTAGAATCACCCTTCAGCGCCATCAATCGATCCCGGTTGATCTGGTCTGCTTTATAATTGTGCGTGGTTATCGTGATGCAGTCCTTTACTTCAGCAATTTCATCCTGAGTTTTGTAGTGTTTGTTTAACAGTGCAATATCCTGGGACGTGACTTGGTTTTCCCTAAGATGATTGAGCACTTGGATGAAGTCTTCATCCTGCTGACGAAAAATCTTATCGAGCTCCAGATACACCAATCCCGAATCCTGCAAAACTCTAGCTTCGAAAAAGTGCATGCTCGGATAAAATTTACGAAGTACTTGCCACTCATTATCCCGAACTATGGGAGGAAGCTGAAAAAGGTCTCCAATCATCAATACTTGCACGCCGCCAAAGGGAGTATTGTAGTTTCTTTTTACACTTCTAAGTCTGTAATCTATCGCATCCAACACATCCGCACGGAGCATACTCACTTCATCTATGACGAGAAGTTCAATGGATTTCAACACATTCTTCCTCAATGCATTCAGCGGATGTTTTCGAATCAGGGTATGCTGCGTAAAGCACCCATATTGGTCGGAGAAATTGCCTTCTGGCTCATTGACAGGGAGAAAGAATCCGAGCGGGAATAAGAACTGCGAATGAATGGTGACTCCACCTGCATTTAGTGCAGCAATGCCCGTAGGCGCTACAATCACATGACTTTTGTGTGTTTGTAAAGCTAGATTTTTCAGAAAAGTGGTCTTCCCAGTCCCTGCTTTTCCAGTCAAAAAAATCGGTGCTCCGGTATTGTTGACAAACTTGGCAGCCAGCTCAAGTTTGTCAGTACTTTGATTTCCCATTTAGCGAAACTACTATTTTTAAAAATGAATAGATTAAAGAATGAAGTCAAATACTTCATCTAACTAATTTCGATTTTTTATTTGCAATCCACAAATGGAGTTCACCACAACTTTTAGCAGTGAAGACAAATAAATCCTCACCAACTAAATATTGGCTTTTTCCAACCCTATCAAAACATATTAAGAGATAATTCTACCAACCAATCCTTAATATCTCTGCGGAGGTGGTTGCCCAAATCGTCCTATCTCGACACGTAAAAAATCTTAAAAAATAGTAATAACTCCCCAAACCGAATAAATAGGCTGATGGCATGCCTTTGGTTTCCTATTTCTCAACCACAATTTTTCACTAAACCAATTTAACCATGAATACCCAATATTATTTCCCAATAAGTAGCTCAACGGCAGCAAATTGTACAGTTAAAACAATCAGCGATGAAACAGTAGGAAGCATAAAGGACATCATGCTAGACACAGAGACTGGCGAAATTGCATATGTAGTACTTTCAGTAGATAGTGGATTTCTAAACCTTGGAAGCAAACTCTTAGCTCTTCCTTGGGAGGCATTTGATTTTCACGGTCACCAACGTGATGTCATCACAGTAAAGGTCAACAAAGAAAAGCTAGAGAATGCTCCAGGGTTTGATGACGACGCCTGGCCAGTAGGACCTCAGCATCAATTCATCAACGATGTTCATACTTATTATGGTTTTGACAGAAGAAGAGCGCTAATTGAATAGGCGTGGTGCTTGGACTCTGCTAGGCTCTCCATGTTTTGGAGAGCCTTTTTTTGGGTTAAAATTTCTACTTACGAATTAATAATTAGCCACAATTATCTTCTCTTTCCTCCATCTGGAGGGTCTTGTTCCTTCATCAGGATTTGCATCAGGTCACCCGGTACTATTTCCAGCATTCCTTCTCTTAATGATTCCCAAATTAAATTGAAAGTCCCTCGATACACATTTCGTTCTGTTTGAAAAATGGCTGTTTTATAGTTCTTGTTTTCGGGAAGATTGTTGCTTGAAGTAAGCACATTTGCGACAATAGACATCAATTTCTTCTTTTGTGAATTGTCGTCTCTTAGCTCTAGTTTGAGATCCTCGTAGTGGAACTTCATAAAATTGGAAGAAGCAAAACGTGAGGCATCCATAGTGATTTCTAGCTTTTGCATCCTTCCTGAGGTGATATTTACAGAAACTAGGTCTCCCAAAATCCCATTGAGAGCTGGCATGGAAAAAGGATCCACACTAGCTTCTAGGTGAAAGTTCTCCTTTGTACTATCAGTTGTGTAGGGCACTGTTACGTCCATGCGCATGGGTGCAAAACCGTTCAATACAGCTTCTCCATGAATAAGTAACTCACCAGACTGTAGCGAATCCAAAGAAATTGCATGAGAGATCTTGGCCGAGAGTTGCTCAAAAACCAGGCTCCCCGGTTCAGATTTCCCCTCAGAAATTTGGGAATAGGTAATTTTAGAATTCAATACCTTAATCGTATCTATCTCTAGAGGAAAGGGAATCTGCTCCACCATTCCTTCAAACATAGGCTTTTCAGGCTCATAAGGTCTCGGTTTGTTTTTATTCCTGACATCATGCAAATGCAGGCTATCTATCGTCAGCAACCCAGCCACTACAGCCCAGTTGCCATAGATATTACTTTGTGCATTGATATGTTCAATACGAAGGTGTTTGACATCTACTTCAATGAAATCCTTTTGAACCTGTGCTTTTTTGGCTACTTCAATATTGGTATCCTTATATTTCAAATGAAGGTCAAAAAAATCAAATTTTTCCTGTTTAGAATCGTAAGCCAAAGAACCTAAGGTGAAAGTTTGATCTTGATTAATGTTTACCAGAAGGTTTTTCATACTGGTCTTGATACTTTCCAATTTAAACGGAATGGTATAATTCATTCGGACTGAATCAGTCTCAAGATTTACCGCAGCTATCTCAAAATCTTCGAAACTCCCAAACTTCCTTACAGAATCCGATTTGGTATAAAACTCTCCCGAACCGCCAGTTAGCACTACGTTATGAATGACTCCTCGCGACACCAAATCACCAAAGAGTCCTTGGAATTCTTTAGACATATCTGCAGGTTTTGACGCAACAGAATCATTTCTGACAAAAATGAATTTTGGCGAATCGAATCTTAGCTCATCTACTTCAGCCACTTTTCCAAAAATAAATCCAAGCATATTTACCCCTCCTAGCCTAAGAGATTTCATAGTACCGGTGATGGTAATTGACTTTTCCTCCTTTACAGGCAAAAGGGAGATTCCCTGTAACTCTATGCTTCCCCGTAGCAAGTGAAAATCAACATCCTCATAAAGAATAGTATAGGCTCTATCTTCTTTACTATTGATTAAATCGGGCAAGGTTTGAATTACCCATTTCTCTAAAATAACTAGTGCAACGGCGACTAAGAAAATCAGAATTCCTACAGCCCAAATAACTTTTTTCAAGAGGAGATTAATAAACTAAAGTAAGGATGAATCTATCAATGGATAATTTCAAAAAGATACAAATAAATTATAACTAAATCATTTTTAATTAACCGATGAAATTTTCCACATAAAAGCAGTATTCAACCATAAAAATAAAAAGTGGAAACAAGGGCATTATTTTAATTCTTTCGAAGCTTCAAAAATCATTAACTTCCACTTTGATTCGTTTACTTTTTTCGAAATAAATTAATTTGAGATATTTAAAAAGTAAGAACGAGCAATTCGATCCAACATGAAAAAAACATCTTTTGTATTACTATTTTTTTTACTGGGGTTAACCTTCAGTTTATTTGCTCAAGAAAAGTATCCTGAATTTAAGATTCTAACCTATAATATTTACCATGGGGAAAAGCCAGATTCCCTAGGTGAGCCCAACTTAGATGATATTGCCAATCTGATAGTTTTACTGCAACCTGAAGTGGTAGCTTTCCAAGAGGTGGACAGTATGACGACTCGCTCTGAAGAAATCTACGGTAAGAAAATTGACTGGATAGCCGAGCTCGGAAAGAAGACCGGCTATAGAAGTTACTTTGCCAAGGCGATGGATTTTGCAGAAGGCGCATATGGTGAAGGTATTTTGGTCAAAAAAGCCTTGAATTACACCACTTTGCCCTTACCTACACCTGCTGGTGGGGAACCTAGAGCTGCTGCCTGGGCAAAAATTGAATTGAGAGAACGAAAAGAGCTTTACTTTGGAGCAACACATCTCTGCCATCAGTTTCCAGAAAACCGCCTTGCACAATTGGATTCTATCATTAGCTACGCAGATTCACTTCCTAATCCAGCATTTTGGGTAGGTGATTTAAACTTTGATCCTGCCTCAGAAGTATACAAAAGTATTCCAGAAAAATGGAGTGATGCCGGAATGGTGGCAAACGATACCACTTCAACATTCAACTCAGAGGAAGGAAAACGAATTGACTACGTATGGTATGATTCAGAGTATTTTGAGCTTGTGAACTACAAGGTAATTGACGCGCCCTTCTCTGATCATTACCCCGTTTTAGTTACCCTTCGATTAATAAAACCCTATAAAGAATGAAAAAAATAGCCCTATTCCTTGTATTAACGCTATCTGTTGGATTTTTTTCCTTTCAGCTCTTATCAACTGATGCTAAAGACCCCGATTGGCAATCACTTTTCAATGGAAAAGACATGAAAGATTGGATTGTAAAAATCCGAACTCATGAACTTAATGACAATTTCGCAAATACGTTTAGAGTTGAAGATGGCTTGATGAAAGTTAGGTATGATGGCTACGACCAGTTTGACAGGCAGTATGGTCATATTTTTTACAAAAAGTCATTCTCAAATTATTTGCTTCAAGTAGAATATAGATTTGTGGGTGATCAAGCAAATGGTGGAGAAGGCTGGGCCACAAGAAATAGTGGAGCCATGCTTCATTGTCAAGATCCTAAAACCATGCTTAAAGATCAGGACTTCCCAATCTCAATAGAAGCACAATTCCTAGGTGGCAATGGAACCGATAAAAGAAGTACCTGTAATCTGTGTACTCCAGGCACCAACGTAGTGATGGATGATAAACTTATCACTTCCCACTGTGTCAACTCTACCTCCGAAACATACCATGGAGATCAGTGGGTAACTGCAAACTTCATAGTCCTAGGAAATGGAGACGTGCATCATCTGGTAGGACAAGACACGGTCTTAAGCTACACTCAGGCCCAAATAGGTGGAGGAAATGTAAACCCAGCCGATCCAAAAGTGAAAGTAGATGGTCAAATGCTAACTGGAGGATGGATTTCATTACAAAGTGAAAGTCATCCAATTGATTTTAGAAAAGTTAGAATTATCGACTTAGATCCTATCAAAGATGATCAGGCTAAATTAGAAGCGTTAATTATCAAAAAGCTTAATGAAAAATAGTCAAGTTCAGAATTAAGACTTTAACTAAAAAATCAAAGCCCGCTGATCTACTAATCAACGGGCTTTTTTGTGAGTTCTTGGATCATATCCTCCAAACTTCTATCAGAGTATAATTAGTACTCGGTATTTGGTGTACTTAATACTTGGGACTAATAAATCAAACTCTCACTCCTGTATTTCCACCACCAGCTAAAGTGATATTGACTGGCTCATTTGTTTTCCAATTTCCGCCAGTAAAGTCTGGTACATCAATAGAATTGGATCTATTGGCTACCGACCACTCACTCAGCGGAGATACTGCACTCCAAAGAGCTGCATCATAAACATCTTGATCTAAAGGAAGGCCATTTCTCAGGCAGTCGATCAATCTCCAATCCATCATAAAGTCCATACCTCCATGGCCACCTACCTTTTTGGCCAACTCTCCTACTTTCTGGATGATTTCTGGAGTATACTTGGTTTCCAAATCCTTGAATTCCTCATCCTTCAACCAGCCGTGACCTTTAGCTACTCTTGGTTGTGGATACTTCTGAGCGTAGCCTTCAGTCCCACTCACTACATGAAGTCTTGAATATGGACGTGGTGAGGACACATCGTGCTGAATCATGATCGTTTTGCCAAGTTTAGTTTTGACCATGGTGGTATTCATATTGCCACGGAATTTCTTCTCAGCATAAGAAGCAAAGAAATTATCCTGCTCAGCCAATTTTACAGCCTCTGCATGCATGGAGAAATCATTGGAAGATGTTGAGGTCAAAAAGTCCATTTGATCTCCTCTATTTACGTCTAGAATTTGACAAATTGGTCCCAAACCATGCGTAGCATAAAGGTTACCATTTCTATAGTTTTCCTTTAATCGCCACATATCCTGATAACCATTCTCCTTGTTGAAATTCAGAGCAAGCAAATCGTGAATATAAGCTCCCTCTACATGAATTACTTCTCCAAAGTAGCCTTCACGCTTCATTTTCAAAGTCATCAACTCAAAGAAATCATAGCAGCAATTCTCTAACTGCATGCAATGCTTTTTAGTCCGCTCAGAAGTCTCCACCAATTGCCAGCATTCATCGAGTGTTCGCGCTATAGGAACTTCGCAGGCCGTATGCTTACCAGCTTCCATGGCGTATACAGCCATTGGAGTATGCCATTCCCACGGTGTCGCGATATAAATCAAGTCAAGATCATCACGATCCATCATTTCTTTCCAAGAATAAGCATTGCCTGAATAACCAGTTGGCTTATGTGGAGTGTCTTTCAATTGAGCTTTTGCTTTTTCTACACGATCGGGTAGTAAATCGCAAAGCGCTTTTATTTCTACATTTTCTATTTTACTCAATCGATCAACAGCACCAGGCCCTCTCATTCCAAGTCCAACTATCCCTATGCGAACAGTATCAATCTTAGGAGCAGCAAAACCGCTCATATTGAAAGATTGGATGCGATTAACGCCCTTCTTAGCTTGTAAAGGTAGGTTTTCAAATTCATTGGCGAGGGTAGATCCCGCTCCGAAAAGCCCCAAACCTACCAGGCCGGTAGACTTCAGAAACTCTCTTCTCTGGTTATTTTTCATACGTTTATTATTGTTTTTCAATGGTCATCCCGCTATCGGGAGGAATCTCGCTTGTCTGATTCGCCTATCGATAGCAGTAAGTCACTCTATGTTCAATTTCAAATTGCTTAAATCTAATGACTCAGCTAATTAATAAAAAAATAAAGGAAGTCCGGGCACCTTATAAATAAAAAAACCGAAAGCTTTTGGCTTTCGGTTATCTCCAATCATAATTTGGGACTATTCAATCAAACTTTCTTAGCAAGGATTACAATCCAGAAATTAGATAATAGACAAAAAGTTAGGGGCGATTATTCACTTTTCAACAACTAATACTCAAAGGACTGTTCGGATTCTTCGTGCAAAAGTAAATCTTAACTATCCCAAAAAAAATGACATAGATCAATAAAATCCCAAGGATTCTATGCCTTAAAAGGATTTTAGCTAAACGAAAAATACGATTGATCAAGCACAACAAGGCAGAATCAAATCACACTTAAACAGGCATTTATAAATTTAAAGAGTATATTGAAGTAAGAAAATTGTTTTAAAGTAATCTCAGCTATACCCAAACTATTAGCGAGGTTTCAAATAATTCATTTATTTAAGTCAAATGAAGTTTTTCAGGCTCGTCTTTCTCATAATATTACTGGTGGCTGCTCTAGACTCCACCAGAGCTCAGGATAATTCTATCTCCAGTAAAAATGATACAATTACTCTTGCACAAGCATACATGAACTTGTATTTGGTAGAAATTTATTTTGACAGCATCCCTGATGAACGCTTAAAAAAGATCATTGCATATGAAAATGATCAACTCAAATCCATTAATGACAGCGCCTTCATTCGATCAAATTCAACGCTTTATAATTTCACAAATGCCCTTTTTCATCAAAACCAAACGAAGTTTTTACTCAGCACTAAAGATGAAGTGAGCCGCGGCTTATTGCGTCGATTGAAAAGCATCCTTGATCGAGGAATTAAATATTACAATGATGCTAAAATTGAAGATTTCAAGACATTTGATAAAAAAGAAAATAGCCTGTATGAGTTGATCAAATTTGATCTTCAATCAAACCTGTTGTTGAAATCTGAAATCAGAAGCTTGAAAAATGAATTAAACACATTGTTTAACGAAGATATTTATCCTGACTTTCAGCGTATTTTCTTAGCTGCAAAAAATAAAAATCAGTACCATATTGATTCACTTGAATTCTATGCTGGCATCTATGATATGCCACTTAGTATGGAAATCACCAATAATAAGCCTGATTTTCAACCATTTTCCTTTGGGGATCCTAATTTTATTAGCTCTGAATATCTCGCGGATTCACGATTGGATATACTTTCACGATATGTTCAATTAAAATACTTAGCATCAAGAAGAACTCGGGCTCCCAGAAATTTCAATAAACAACTTTTGCATGAACAGTTCAAAGATTTCAAAAGTAGCGTAAGGAGTGAGAAAGATAGATTTATAAAGGAAGAATTAAACCAGAAGGTGCTTGAAAGTCTGAGCAGGGAAATAAGCAGTAAGTTCCCCATCGATAAGCAATTTGGAGAACAGAATAGTGCAGGTACCTCAGCTATGGTCCAAATGCCTTCTAAAAGTTCGCAATACTATTTTTTCCCTAACCCAGCTCCAAAGGCATCAGCATATTTCATAAAACTAGCTTTTAAGCCTACTTTATCCACTCTTGGCCAAGTAGATTCATTCCTCAGCAAAAGTTTAGTCGATGCAGGGTACAAAAATCAACTTCATTACTATTATGATATGGATGGATTTGCGTTGACCACCAGTTTGGAAAAATTCAACATCGATGGTTCTCCAGTTCCATCAGAAGAGCGATTTACTCAGAATCTCGGCGGTGATGGAAAGTTCTCCTACTTCGAAATTTTTAAGTCCATGTTTTTTAAGGTAGAGTCTGAGTTTAGGATGTTTGCATTTATCGTGGCATCAAACCCAGCCACCATGAGCAATGTTGCAATGACTCCAGGCTTTGCACAGCAATTGTTGAAAAACAGCTACGATACGCTCCCAGATCCTCTGAGGGAGAAAAGCCTCTCAAATATGGTCCTATCGCTATTTGTTTATCACTTCCACCAAAATGACATAGGAGAGGTTCCTGAACTGGATCTTAGCGGAAATCTAACAGTGCAAGATCATCTTAAAAATGCGGGATTATTAACTATTGTTCAGTAGATCAAATCTTTAGAATTAATCTGTCAGCGGGTTTTCTTTAAAATAATTCTCAAAGGAAAAGGTCTTATTGATGGTGTCCCCATGGACTAAAATTATATCGATTTCCATAGTTGGGCAATATCCAAAACCTAAGTATCCGATTGAAAATGAAGAACTGGGATCTTTCGAAACCCGTTTTTGATCTATAAAACCTCTACAGAAATTATATTGAACTTCTTTGATTTCATTTCTTCTAAAAGATGGCAGATCCAGCCACATAGTGTAATTCCTGTTGTTTCCACTTGTATTTGAAGGGCTAACTGAGGCTTTAACTTCTATTAAACTATCAAGAGGATAAGTTCTCTCTTTGTATACAAGTTGTTCGATTTCTTCATCTGAAAGATTTTCATATTCCGGCCCCCTGCCTTGAACGATAAGCTTTAATAATGATTTAGTCTCATAAGACTTTAATTGGCTATCAAGCTGAGCTTCCTTTGCCTCGACTACGTTTCGCTGTGCATTAAAAACAAAAAGTACAACCACTACAAAACTCAGTAGAAGTATTGATACAATAATTGTAATCCATTTCGCCCTTTCTTTCCTTTTCTTGTTAATTTCTATAAGTTGATTTTTTATCAATTGCTCTTTTTGTAACTGGATTTCTGATTTGCTTTTTGCTATCCAATTAAGCTCTTCCTCACTCAGCTTGATCTTCGCCAAATACGGTTCAATATAGATAAGCTGTTTCTCGCTAAAAAACTCCCTAGCTTCATCCGATACACCGATTTGGCTCTTAATGAGACGTTTAACTTCCAGTAGAGCAGTTTCCTCAACACTTCTCCGTTCTGCGATTGGCTTAGCTAAGGAATCGTGAGAAATCTCGTACGTATCCGTGTTCTCATTGTAGCGAAGGAGTCGGTTATTAGAAAAAGCCTCCACCACATCATTGACCAATTTTTGATCTAAATCCGGCAAGCGATCGAATAATTCCTTTTTTGTGATAGGATCTTTGGTGCCCTCCAATGTGGCGAATGGAGAAAGTATTTTCCAGATTAGCCCTGGATTTAAGATCGGGTATTTACTTATCAATTCTCTAGAAATATCAGCAACCTGTTCCTCCAGAAAATTGCTCAGGATATCACCGATCTCACCCATTTCATTCACTTTATCGGAAGTGAATTCAGCTGGCTTTTCCCGCTTTTTGTCTCCAGTACTATTCAGATATAGCTTATCCAAAAAAACCTGCAAAAATGGCAATTGAATGGTCAGGGATTTTTTGTCGCCTTTGATTTTGTGAAAAATAGCTTCAGCTACTGCTTCTTCTTCTCCTTCTTTGATAGAGATATTCGATCCTTCAAATGCGGTAGCTCCAAAAATTACTTGCTTTACCTTTTCCAGGTTCATTGGTTCCACACGCAGTTTCTTGCGAAGAAGCTGAGGAATAGCCCGCTCAATATCAAACAAATATCCTAAATACTCCTCTCGAATTGAGAATATCAATTTGACAGGTTGACCTGATTGAAGAATCCCTTGGATTGTTTCGATGAAAATCTGCTGTTCCGAAAGGGAGCCTAAGATGAAAAGCTCCTCAAACTGATCAAAGATCAAATACACCGGCCTGAAGTTCTTCTGGTAAACAGCCCGAATTGATTTACTGATTGGTGTCAGTTCCTGACCCGAGCCATCCGTGTCTATTTCCCATTCGTCTAGATATTTAGTCTCATCGAACGCTTCATCCACTTTCCCTCCAGCCTTTTCCAAAACTGATTTCAAGGATTTATTGATATCAGAACCTCGTCGGATCATCAGATCCAGCCAATCGTGACGCTGAAACTTCCCTGCCAATCCACAATTGATCAAACTCGTTTTACCTGTTCCAGACGCTCCATACACTAGTACCGTCGCAGATTGAAAGACCATTTCATACAAGGCTTTGATCTCCTCATCCCTTCCAAAAAACACATTTCTATCTTCTCTTTGATAGGAGTCAAGAAATTTGAAAGGATACTTTTTCATGGGGCTTGCTGTTAATGGATTACAAAAAATTAAAATGAGTCTTCTGCGAATTCTTCTTCTACTCCAGTTAAGGCTTTTTTAGCTTCGAAAAACAAACTGTAAACCTTGTCGAGGTTCATATCTATCCTATTTTCCTTCTTGGAAAGCCAAGAATTAAGTACGTTCAAGCTAGAGTCGCTGGGCCTTGGATTACTTGACTTTTTAATGATTTCCTTGCTGTTATCCTCAATAAAACTATAGTTGAGACTAAGGTCGTCATAAGTATTCGCGTGAGAATAAAAGCAGATTTTTGACCCTCCTTCTAACTTCAATCCATTCAAATCAATGATAAAAGGATCGAGATTTATATTATTTCGATAATTATCTTTGAAAATAATCACGGCATGAGAAATCACTGGAGACGACTCTCTGCGCACACTGCTCTGACTTTCATTATTTGCCAGACTCTCACCTACCAGCAAAGTATAATTGTGTAGATATAATCCTTCATGATCATTTCTCTGTTGATTGAAATCTATCTCATTTATAGATATCATCCTGTATTCTGACAAGAAGCTTAAGCTCTCCAAAACAACGGACAGATTTTTTTCTGCTTCCAAACAATCCTCAAGGGTATATGAGGCATTTTTCAATAACTGAGAGGACTCATTAAGCTTTAAACAAGCATTCCTAATATCTCCATCTTCCTGAAGCCCAGTAAGCAAGTGTAGGGATTCTGAAATAAGAAAATCCAATTTATTGTCTGTATATATTTCCAGTAAATGACCTAGTAGTTCTACAAATGCCAGGATATCTTCTTCAGCTGCATTTCTGAAAAACTTGACTAGCCCATCTTTTTGAGATGAAGAAAATTCAATTTTATCTGCTAATTGATGATCCCACAAGCTCGATAGCATTGCGTAGCAAATAAGCTGTAAGCCACGCTTTGCCGTAATCTGGCAATTCTCCAAATACCTCATCATTTTGCTGTCAGAATAATCCTCTGCGCCTATGGACATCAACTTTCGGATTTGGCCGCCTATTACTCCTACATATCCGCCGATGATGATTCGCTTCGCCGTTTTAACCAAATCCTCATTTTCTGCCCAGTCAGCATTAGCAGATAAAAAATCTCCAGCTTTGCGGTTATGCGTACTAATTGCTTCCAGTAGGTTTTTCGTCAGCACTTCATTAAAACTATTTTCTACTGGACCCTCCTCTTTTTCATCAGAGGATTCATTAGCAGTTTCAACTTGTTCAGGTCTTGAGTCAGATTCGTATTCCGGCAAAATCATATCCAACTGACTTCGATATTTATTAATCAGATTGTCAATTGAAGTGTATTCAGTATGGAAATGTCCTAATTCACCTAATTTCCTTTTAAACTCTAAAAGGGTGTTGATTTCGTCTGTGATTGCTCCCACATTAATAGCAGCATTTTTGAAATAGGTCCAAATCCGAGGTCTCCCTTGTGCTTTGAAAATCTCATATGCAGTGTAAAATTCCTCAGCAGTGTATTTTCCAACCTTGGTGTAGAAAAGACATAAAACCAAATCACTCTGACGTATAGCTTCATTGTATTCATCTTGCAGTCGAGTGCTAGAAATGGAATCTTTGAAAAACTCCCATTGCTCCAACTTTAGGTAAATCCCTTTGGTGTGTAAACGATCATTTTCACGGGATATAAAAGCCCTAAACTCTTCCCTATCCCCTTTTAATTCTGATGAAGAGGCAATAAAAATTCGAATCGTTTTCATAGGTTAACTAATTAGTGACGTTTCACCCTGAAGAGCGAAACTCCTCAACTTAACCAACATTTATTCTTCAATGCTGAGTTTTTTATTGATAATCTTTTGATTTTGACAGGCTTAATTTATGGATTACATCCTTTAGAATTCAATTAGCCAAAAAATATTTTTGCATTACCTGCTCAGCCATTTTCCCCTGTGGCGTAAAATCCGGATCTCTATGTTCCCCCTCAGGATACCATTTCCAGAAAAATACTCCTGCCATCCAAGATTCCTTCCAAGCGGTTTCAAAAAATGCCTCATAGCAAAGCGCCTGAATTTCCTCTGACAGCTCCACCTCTTTTCGCTCGTTTGGCCAAACCCAAGGCTCCTCCGCTGCATCAACGGTATTGCAATAGCCAATCTCGGTGAACATGACAGGTTTTTTGTACTTGCGGACCACCTTATCAATTTTAGGTAAATGCTTTTTCCAGCCTGATTTAAGATCTGAAAGTGTTGGATCCGTTTTGGTAGAAAGTGGAAAATATGCCTGTATACCTATATAATCCAACGCATCCCAAAACTTAACCTGCTCAAATTCAGTGAAATTGGCAGCATAAATCAATTTACCGGAATAGACTTTTCTGATTTCCGATATCACCTTTCTCCAGTCTTCTTCACGCTCAGAAGTCATTTCCAACTCTGTTCCCACACAAAGCATGGGAATCTGATGCTCTTCAGCCATAAGCGCATAATCAAGAATAAAGCCTCTGTAGTTTGCAAACCATTCCTCCCAATCGGCCTCATTCTTCATCTCAATTTCTCCCGGCCAGCTACCACGAACCCACAAGTGCGGCTTTAGCATATTCATAATTCCATGTCTGGCCGAGGAATCGAAAGTCGCCTTAATGCCTGCGGAGGATTCTCCCCACCACTTGTTCTCATTATGCGTGTCCCAACGGATTTCCGGCGTATTCTTCTCACTTTGCCAGCCAAATGGAGTCTGCGAGAGTGCATCTGCTCCTGTAGCTTTCAAAGCTTCCAACTCAGGTCCTAAGAGTGGAGACCTACTTCCAACCCAGCAGACGCCTTTCCATTTTTCAAGTGCTATTACACCAGTACTTTCAGGCGAAAACCACCAACTCAAACCCAACAGCAGAACGACTCCTACAGAGCTAAAAAGATATGTTCTTTGGGTAGAAGTCTTCATTTTGACAGCATAGTTTGAATGACAATTTCTTCCTGCAGTGTTTTATGCACAGGACATTTGTTGGATATCTCCAACAACCTTTGTCTTTGCTCTCCATCGAGATCCCCTTCAATCTCTATGATGCGCGTAAACTGACTGACTTTAGCTGAAGAATTTTCCGGATTTTCACTATCTGCCAAGTGTACTTTCTCGTGATTGAGAAAAACTGAAACTTCTTCCAATGGCCATTTTTTACGTTCTGCATACATTTTCAGCGTCATTGCTGTGCAGCTACCAAGCGAAGCCATGAGCAAATCATAAGGATTAGGTCCAAGGTCAGCACCTCCAACTTCACTTGGTTCATCAGCAATCAAATGATGATTAGGAGTCATGACTTCGGTCGTATATTTATCTCCAGAAAGTCGTACAAAAACCTGATTTCCTCGGGTATCATTCTCCTCCTCAGCCCCCTCAATTGCAACATATCTCTTACTCCAACTTCCGACCATCTCAGCAATGTATTCGGCATCTTCTGGATTAGAAATCAAATGATCAGCGCCATCCAACGATATAAAGCTCTTCGGGTGCAACGCCGCATTATATATTTCAGCAGCATTAGTTACTTCGACGATTTCATCCTGAGGAGAGTGCATCACCAACAGAGATTTCCGAAGCTTTTTCAGGAAGGTATCTAAGGGCTTTTGCTCCAAATCATCCAAAAAACTCTTCGAAATCGTAAACGGCCTACCTCCTATATTCACTTTTGCTTTTCCGTTTTTCTCGATTTCAGCAACACTCTCGGAAAAAAGATTTTGCACATGCCCAGGATAAGCAGGCGCAGCAATAGTCACCACCGCCTTCACTTCAGGCATCTCGGCAGCAGCGTATAATACTGCAGCTCCGCCTAGCGAGTGGCCAATAAGCATTTTCGGTGCTTGATATTCTTTGGTAAGAAAATAAGCAGCATCCAACAAATCGCTCACATTACTGGAAAATGTTGACTCCTCAAATTCCCCCTCACTCATCCCAAGGCCGGTAAAATCAAAACTTAAGGTCGCGATACTATTTTGTGAGAGAGCAGTACAAATGCGGGTGACTGCAGAGAAATTTTTGGAGCATGTAAAGCAGTGAGCAAATAGTGCAAAAAAGCTAGGCTTTTGATTCGCTGGCAAATACAAGTGAGCTGCCAATTCTAAGCCGTTTCTATTTGTAAATGTCAGTCGTTTTGGATTCATTTTAGGTTAATTATTGATTGGCTGCACCTTGATATTCTCCAGGTTTATCTCTGAAAGTAGCTCTAAATCTCCAGATTCGTAAAGCTCCTGCATCTTTTCTACATGCACCGTTTCATCTTCAGGTTTGAGATTCAAATAATTCTGAAACCGAATTCCTCCCACTTCATTAACTGCACTTACTTCCCTCATTCTCACTCCTCCTCCATCCGTGTGATAGCTGTATGCCATGAAATCGACGATCGAATCCTCGATTCCAATCCAGTACAAAAACTCGTCGTCAAAATCTTCTCCCCCTCCTTCTTCCGCAAAAGTCACTTTAATCAAATCGTATTTCTCACCATTGATTTCTGTCTCTCCCAGTGACTCTTTAAAAACCGAAGGATCATTTAGCCCATAAGGCAAAAAAGCAAAATAGGCCACAGAGTTCACTGAGCGGGAGTATTTACCTATCCACTCTTCTGAAAGCGTATCGATTTTGGCACCATTTACTGTGCGTACAAATCCATTGTTATTGAGAACATCCATCACATTTCCTGTAGAATCTGAAAATTCACGGATGTATTCAAATCTATCCAGCGTTTTTAAAATGGTGTAGTGGATATTCCTAAAGTCAAATTCAACTTTGGAATTAGTATAAGCATCACCTCCGTGAGCTTCAATTGCCCTGTCCACGATTTTCTCAGCTTCAGTCCTTGAGTCACAGGAAGTGGAAATCGCAATTCCACAGAGGAAAGTAAGAAGGTAATGTGATTTCATATTGTTATGTTTTATGTAGGCCACGACTTAATTATTCAAAAGTTACCTGATAGTCAGAATATAAATACTCCGCTTGTAAAAACAGCTTTTTACCGGAATCATCAATTCTATAACTCTTCTGCCCTTTTGGAAATAAAAGCCCGGTAGATTCATCAGGAGCTAGATTTTCAAGCAAACTTTTATAATCCTTCCCCTGCGATTCTATTGTTTCCACCTTGAAAGAAACTGTGTCAAAATAAATCCAAAATGGCTTGGGAGCATTCAAGTTTTCTACTCGAACTGACTCCACTATTTTACCACCCTCCAGAGTCTTTTGACCTTCGTACATTAAGCTAGTATTCTCATCCAGCAGATTCCATGGCTGCGCAAAAGCAAAATAAACAGCATCAATTTCAACTCTTTTTGCTTTCAAAAAGCCTTCATTCTGAATAGAATTCTCCCCCATTTGATAGCTCGTTTTGCTTCCGTTGAAATTCACAATATGAGAAATGCTGTCTTTGCTCCAAGTCAGTTTAGCTTCAAAGTACGGTTTCAATCGAAATTCCACCCATTGCTCTGACTCGCTCTCAACCGCTCCATCTTCATATAGCAAGCGAGTCAATTTCTTGAACCTTATAGCAGCAACATTTTCCCATTTCTTTGAAAGCTCATGTCCTTCAATTGACTTTTCAACAAGTTCCTGAGCTTGCTCTTCAGGACTGGGAGTGCAGGAGAAAAAGAAGAGAGATAAGACAATAGAGAGTAGAGATTTATAATTCATGAAAGTATTAACTGAGATCATTTATGGAGCAATTTCTAGAAGATGTTTATTCCTTACCTTTTCATTCAATTTCAAAGTGGTTTAACCAATTTTTCTCGGTTCGAAAATCACCATTTGAATCCTTCTCCATAAATAGTGCATTCTGGCTTTTGTCAATCAAAAGGGTGTCAGGGATAAAATCATTATCATAAGGTTTTTCACTGAATATTATCAAGTCTTTTTCAATTTTATATTTCCCGTGGTAAGTCTCAGAAAAGCCGAAGAAACCATTAATTTGATTTTCAACATTTCCATTTTCTCTAAAAATCAAGCGGTAATAAAAGAGATCATCTTTCAAAGATGCAATCATTATACTTTTCGATTTGAAAAGTTCAGAATGGTATAAATTGAATCCGAGAATTACCAGAAGTACTGTTCCGTGAGCTACAAGTTTTACTTTACTGGCTCCTTTTCCATTTCTAATTAAGGAGATTAAAGTGTTGAAAAATGAGAAAACATATAACAGAATTATAAATGCGACAATTACGCCATAAGAAAGAAACCACAAAATCATACCACCAAAAAAGTCAGTAATAATCCAGCCAATCAATCCAATTGATGAAATTATTGCGACAATGTCATAGCCAGTAATTTTGTTTTGCTTTTTTTCAGTTACCATTCGATAGTGAATTCATATCATCCGTCTTCATAAAATAATCCCAATAAACAGCTAGTGCAAGTATGGAATATTCTAAGAAAAGGAAAATTGGGCTTTCTTGATAGTTTGGATCTCCATAGGCTTGGTACGAAAATATGACCGCGAAAGTCCAGATTAAGAAGGCTTTTTTATTAGTAAATAAACTCAAGCCAAAAGCTGGAATCAGATACCAAGGATGAACTACGGGCTGAAGAATCAGATAAAACAAATAAATCAACACCCATAAATCAACGAGCTGATGCGTGTTTTCAGGCTTCCTTTTCCAAGAAAAATAGAGAATTCCTAGTAGCGTTATACTGCTCAAAATCGGCGTAAGATCACCTATTATATTATATCCCTTGATCCAAAAACCAATTTCCCGTATCAGGTAATAGACTGAAGCGTTGAACTCAAATTTGCCTTGGTAGAGCTTCAAACTCTGTAGGAAATGGATCCAGGAATTATCGATTAAAAGCCATGCAAAACTTACTATTAGGGTACATGCGGATCCCAACCAAAAGGCTATTGATTTACGGGTTTTCACAAAGGAAAAAAAAGTAGAAATCAGCATCAAAGGCAACAATTTCATACCAACCGACAATCCCCAAAACCCACCTGAAAGCCCATTCTTATCCTTAATCAAGGCAAATAACGCCGCCAGCAATAGTAATAATACCAATCCTTCGAAATGGAGATTTCCTGTGATTTCCATAATCACCAGCGGATTCAACCAGTACAGAATCAGCTTACTTCTAGTCATTTTAAAATGATCAAAAAGCTTAAATAAAAGGAAGAAAACGCCTATTTCTCCTAGAATCAATAGAATTCTCAAAACCAAAATCCCAGTCAAAGGATCTAGGTTTCCACCTACAGCAGCTAGATAAAATATTCCTTGATTTAGCGGAGGATAAACTGAAAAGTACCCCTGAGAATTCATCAAATCAAAGAGATTCTCCAAATAAGGGTTTGCACTTTTGGGATTATTCTTAAGCCAGTTTCCAGGAGTTTCCAGATAGGGATTTTGGTTCATCTTCACCATCTCTCCATCCCAAAAAAATCTAGGATAATCATCCGACCATTTTGGGATGGCAATTAATAACGACAGCCGAATCAGCAAGCCACCAATAAAAATCAACTTCCATTTCGACTGCTCACTCAATAAATAAGTTGCAAGCGTTCCAGCGAATAGGGAAGTATAAATTAGTAAGGTAAGCCAGAAATTTTCTCTTGGAACGAAGTAAGCCAAACAGAAAAACCCAACAGAAATTACTAGCCAGATTAAAAGAATTAATAGCTGTTTGAGCTTCCGTGTCAAAGCCCTAAGCTATTTCGGATTGACTCATCCTGAAGTCCATTTTTTTCCCAGTAATCCAGCATTTGAACTTTAGTCCGCACAGCTGAAGTCACTTCTTCTGTGCCGTCTTCTTTGGTTTGAGTCTCTTGCCAAGACATAATTTCATACGGGAAAGCATCCATATAACGAATCAACAATTTTCTACCAATCTCTGAATAGATCACTTCTATCTCGGCTTGATTTGAACCTGCTTTACGCTTACTAATATTCACACTTTCCGCATCCAAGGGATGATGAGTGAAGCGATTGTATATCAAGCTTGGAATTATTTTCAAGTGCCCAGTTGGCACCAAATCAGGATTTAAGCGGATCAAATTGAAGATTTCATCTTCTGACATGGCACTGATTGAGATTTCCTGATCTCCTTCAGACTCGAAATAGGAGAATAATTTGGCTTGATACTTATTGTTTTTCCAGTTGAGCTGTACAAAAGACTGTCCACACCATTCGGTGACCGAAGCGGTGATTTTGGGAGAATTCAACTCATCATAAACTGGCGTAAAAACTGAAAGCATGGTATTGTAAGGATAAACTCCCGTCACAAAATCGCGGGTCATATTCAGCTTCATCACTTTCATAGCTCCTTTACCGGCTGCAGCAGGATCGTCCAGCTTGACCTGCTTGCGCTTTGAAAAATCCTCCGTCACAAAGATCATCACTGCATTACCTTCCCGCTCCTCTCCATAGCGCATTTGTTTCAGATCAAACACATTTATCTCAGCTTTGCCCTGATACCAATGCGAGGCAAATTGCTCCTCGTCGATAGCTTTTCGACCTGTGGAATTGCAGGAGGAAGAGAAAAGTAAAACCAATCCAAGAATGAATAAATTTTTCATATAGGTAAAATTACTAAAATACATTCTAAGGTCTAAAATCTATGTTTTGGCTCTTGATACTTTTGTCTTGCTACTAGCATCTCAATATTACCAATACTTAAAAATCGTATAAATAATCTTATACCCAGCTCCAAACACTCCCTTCACCGTTCCGCTCACTTTAGATACTCCTATTCTCTTGCGGTAATTCACTGGCACTTCTGTGTAGCGAAGTCCAGCTTTGTGAGCCTTAATCTGCATTTCTATCGTCCAACCGAAGTTCTGATCGATCATATTTAGGTCAAGTAACTTCGACCAAACTATGGCACGAAAAGGGCCCAAATCCGAGAATTTGGCACCTTGCATGTACTTCATCATTGTCGTAGCCAGCCAGTTTCCAAAGACTTGCGGAAAAGTCATGGAACCTGATTCCCGCTCTCCCAAAGCGCGTGAACCGATAACCATGTCTGCTTTTTGATCCAAAATCGGCTGAATCAAATCCAATAACTCTTCTGGATAATCGCTATAATCTCCGTCTAGAAAGACTACAATATCCGGTTGAATCTCTTGCTTTTTGATCCAATCCATTGCTGTCAGGCAAGCTTTCCCATAGCCTTTCTGTGGTTCGAAAACTACTTTTGCCCCAGCTGCTTCTGCTACTTTGCCAGTATTGTCTGCGGAGTTATTATTCGCCACTACAATATTTCTCACAACAGCAGGAATATCTCCAATGACTTTTGGAATAGACTTTTCCTCGTTGTAAGCAGGGATAATTACGTCAATAATAGGAGGATTGTGCATGCGGATTATTTACCTAAACTGTAAGCTTTGAAAGAAGAAAAGAAAACCAGACCATAGCCGACGGCCAGCATTAGGTGAAAAGGTAACATTTCGAAAGTACCCCAATACATATGAAGTCCGACCATACCGGAGAAGACTAGCATCAGGAAACCTTCCATCCAGGTGGTAGCTGGAATTTTAAAGTTGAGATAATTATTGCTTTCTAGGCCTGAGCCTCCTTCCAGATTGAATTTTGGAGTGCGGATAAATGGGGATTTCTTGCCAGTTAACCCCTCCCAAACAGCTTGCGCATTATGCAACGCCAATCCCATGGACACGGAAAGGAAAAGTGGTAGCATGTATATAGCTTGGAGTAGACTTCTCCAGAAACTTCGTTTTTCGTAGAAATAAGCCACCAAATAAACGCCAGCGATGATAACAAAACCGATCATAAACAGCCCTGCAATTTTAAACAGATTGTCTGAAATCATGCCTTGCATTCCAGCCCACCAAACGCCAATACTACTCAAGCTTACTACTAAAATAGCGATGAAAAGGCTGCTATTGAACAAATGAGCCATCGCATGGATTTTGGTGCTAAAAGGTAAATCTTCACCCAAAACTGCTTTTGCATGCTTTCCAGCACATTCTGCACCGCCTTTGGTCCAGCGAAACTGCTGAGACTTGACTGCTGACATGATGGGTGGCAGCTCGGCAGGAGATTCGATTTCTGGTCTGTAGACAAACTCCCAGCCCTTGCGCTGCGCACGATAACTCAAATCCAAATCCTCTGTCAGCGTATCGTCCTGCCAGTCTCCTGCATCGACTATGCATGACTTTCGCCAAATACCACCGGTCCCATTGAAATTGATAAAGGCATGCTGACTATTTCTGCCAATCTGCTCAATCAGGAAATGTGCATCCAAAGCAAAAGCCTGCAAACGTGTCAAGAGCGAATAGTTTTTATTCAAATGGGTCCAACGCGTTTGCACCATACCCACTTTTTCCGAAGAAAAATAAGGGATAGTTTTTAGCAAAAAATCTGGATCAGGAACGAAATCAGCATCGAAAATCGCGATGAATTCACCACTTGCTTTTGCCAAGCCTTCCTTCAAGGCTCCAGCTTTAAAACCAGCTCGATCAGTACGATGTATGTATTGAAAATTAAGATTTGGAAACTCCTGGATTTTCTTTTGAATCAACTCTGCAGTCTGATCTGTGCTATCATCCAAAATCTGGATTTCCATCAAATCTGCAGGATAATTCATTTTGGCGACAGCCACAATCAAGCGATCGACAACATATAGTTCGTTGTAAACCGGAAGTTGGATAGTAACTTTTGGCCAAGATTCCGGGATTTCATGAGCTACCTCCTTCATGTGCTTTTTTGAACGAAGAAAGCTCAAAAGCAAATGCCCTTGAGCAAGGCTGTAAAGGAAAATAAACAGCATTCCCAGGGCATAAATCCCAATCAAAAGATATAAGAAGATCATTTACGCATTTATCTTGATGGAATCATTTCCAATAATAATTGGCATTTCATTGATTCGATTTTCTGTTGACCCATTTTCTAATTTCAATACGCCCCGTGGACAAACAGATGAGCAAACTCCACATCCCACACAACTTGCTCTTACGATTTCTTGACCGCGTTGGGCATACCATCGCACATCAATTCCCATTTCGCAGTGCGTAGAGCAGTTTCCGCAGGAGATACACTGTCCTCCATTGGTCGTGATTCTAAATCTGGATTTGAAACGCTGAACAAGTCCAAGATATGCTGCCAAAGGACATCCAAATCTACACCAGACTCTGTTACCCATGAAGGGGTAAAAACCTGTGCCGATCACCCCCGCAAAGGCCGACCCAATCGCAAAACCATAGAACGAATGTAATTGGTTCGTGGCGTTCCCCAAAAGTGCAAAACCAGAAAAGTAATTGACGATCGTCAAGCCTGTCATCACCACGGCTAAAACCAATACGCTGTGAACAATCACCCGTTCATATTTCCATGCTTTAAGTGATTTATCAGAAAGCTGACGATAGGGGTCTCCGACTGTCTCTGCCAATCCTCCACATCCGCAAACCCAGGAACAATACCATCGCTTTCCATAAAAATATGTAAACAGTGGAACGGCAATAATAATCAGCAAAATCCCCCAAATCAGCATAAACATCCCTACTCCACCCGCGCTCAGAAATGTATCAATCTGATAATCGTAAAAGAAATCGTAATCCAGTGGCCAGATATTTTTGAAGTCAAAATAAGGCTGATTCAGCAAAACGAGAATTTCAGGAATCAGGAAAGCGAAGGCTGTCTGGAAAAACATCACCGAAGCCGTGCGTAATTGCTGGTATTTATTTCCCCTGTATTTTCTGAACATCCGCACGCCCATCACGATGATTGCCAAGGTGTAAATCGTCCCATAAAGAAACCATTGACTTGCTGGGTTGCCACTTAAGATCATGCTCATCGGAGTTACCATCCAAACTTGATTCACGATGTAGGCTGGAAACCAATACAAAATGATGTAGAAAAGTATCAAGTACGCTCCAGTGATCATTCCCATCCAACCGCGGTTTTTCATGGAAGAGTGGAAAATCCCATTGTTTTTGATGCCAGCTGGTTCGTCTCTATGCTTCGGAAGGTTGTACATCAATCCTCCCAAAACTGCCAACCCAATCGATAAACCCATGAAAAGCCATGGATTATCCCGAACTGGACTATTCAGAGAACTTTGCGCCAAGGGAAAGCTATAGTCATCCCAAATCACTTCATCCCATTTGGACTCGTCTTTTAGCGCATCGTTGTAGGCATTGTAATTATCCTTGAAGGTTGAGATAAATGAGAAGTTGGAGGAGTAGGTTTCACCGTACATTGGCGTAAGAATTTCCGTCATTTTTTCCTGATGAATATCCTTGGTATTAGCTAAAACCAGTTCTTCTGTTAGCGTATAATTACCTAAGAATGGCATGATAGTGAAGATCGCCAAACCAATCAAAAACAATCCTATTCCTAATCTTTGAATCATCATCATACGCTTGCTCCGAATAGTTTTTGGATAAATGTTTTCTTGGAAACTGTAACATTTCCACCGAATTGACTTTTAAAGGCCTTTTGAATTTCTATGTAATAAGGTGCAAAAAACTCTGGATCGAAGTTGGCCTTATTGAGTTTGGAAATAACCTTCGCACCCGTCCATTTTCCGCGAATTGCTTGATCGAAAAACTCATGTCTTAACCGGAAACCGAAATTATTTACTCCAACTATTTTTCCTTCCAAATCCATCAGCATACGAAATGCAACCTTTCCTCCCCCATGCTCCCAGTAAAAAGACTGAAAATTTTCTGCATGCCACTTGGCAGGAACAGCACCATAAGTCTGATATTCTATGTCCAAAAACTTGGCAGAATTATACCAAACTCCAGGTTGGTAAGTGACTTTTTCTCCTGCCAAAATAAATCCCAAAGTTTCACCATGCATTCTTCCTGTGTACCAAACCTGCTCCACGGGTCGACGGTCAGGTGCAGGGGCTTCATGAAACTCTGCGCAATCACCTATAGAAAACACGTTTGGAATATTGGTCTTAAAACCGAGATCAACTTTCACTCCTCTATTCACTGCCAGTTCTGTATTTCTAAGAAAGTCTATGCTAGGAGTGACACCTGCGGTCAATCCAACAAATTGACATGGAATTTCCTCGCCGGATTTGGTTCGTACTGCTTTAACTCTAGCATTGGGACCAGAGATGATTTCAGCCAATTCCTCATTCAGTCTGAGGTCAATATGATGCTCCCTCATGTGGCGACTTACCAATTCTGATTCTTCTTTTGGTAAAATATTATCCCAAAATCCAGCTTCTCTAACAAGAAAAGTCACCGGGATCTTTTTGTAAGCAAGCATTTCTGCCATCTCTATTCCTATCAATCCTCCGCCTACGATTACTGCTCGCTGAACTCCTGATTTGGTATTTTCTTCCATGAGCTCCAAATCCTGCTTGGAATACAAACCCTGCACTCCCTGAAGATCCTCACCAGGCCAGCCGAACATATTTGGCTTTGAACCTGTAGCAATTACCAGGTCATCGTAGGATAAGTTTTCTCCAGATTGAAAAAGTAAATTCTTTGCAGAGAAGTCGATTGATTTAACCCAAGCTTCCTTTAGTTCAATTCTGTTTTTCTCCCAAAACCAATTTTCATAAGGTTGTGTATGCTCGAATTTCATGTGTCCCATAAATACATACATCAGAGCCGTTCTGGAAAAAAAGTATTTCGATTCACCGGAAATCACAGTAATCTGGACTTTCTCATCCAACTTCCGAAGTTGTCGGGCACAGGTAATACCAGCTATTCCGTTGCCGATGATGACGACATGGCGATTTGAACTCATTGGTTTGGGGTTGAAATAAGACTCAAATTGAAATTTACCAAAAACTCGGTGCTATTCGTTCAAATTCCAGTCATAATCCAAATGAGAAACTTTTGCACTTGATTTGATTTTGACTGTGCTGTATTTGTTCAAGAAATCGATCAGGCTACCATTTTTAGTAAAGTCACCTTTGAACCAGGAGAAAATTGATGAAATCTGAATAGCATCTGGGGTGATTTTATTCCTCGAAGAATCGTTTATAAATCCTTTGGCTACTTTATCCAATTGTGCATTTATTCTCTTTGCTTCGAAAGCTTCATTAAGCAAGGGCGGGCAGGAAACTGACGCACAATTGATAGCGAAATGAATTCTGGGCTCATTAAATTCCTTTCTCAAAATCGAATGTTCGATCTCGTCCAAACTGGATTCCTGGCCTCCAATCTCGAAAAACTTATAGTGCCATACATCTTTGATCAAAGGTATTTTCAATGCTGGACCAAGTTCTTTGATGCTTTCCACAGGGTAATTATCTACAATCAACTTTACGGTGAAAGCATTATAGGCATTGATCCAATACGCCAACTGCTCATCCTTTGACCAGGTCTTACGATCCGGAGCGTTTGTACTTAAGCTGTTCAGATAGGTTTCAAGTTTGGCTTTTTCCTTAATAAATCCTTTGTAATTGACCGTTCCGTTTTCATTTACATTTGCCTGAAGCAACTCATTCCAAGTTTTATGGCTCGGCGGTGTAGTCGCAGCCATTCCTGGAACTGAACTCTGACAGCTTAGGAGGATTATTGACAGGGAAAGGAAGAGATTTAATTTGAGATTTTTCATTGGGTTGTGTTTAGGATGATTTACGATCCTATGCAAAATAAAGATGTAGTGATAATTGAAATGGTCGCATGCAAGACCAATTTCAGGAATTAATAAACCTTTTCTCCCTTATTCAGCCAAATCCCCCAGGATTTGGAATAGGTATGAACTTGATGAGTTGGAGAGCCCTCGTGAAAAATAGGTTTATCTTCATTTGCCCATTGGATCAATCCTCCATAGAGATTAAAAACTTGTTTGAAACCTGCTTCTTTAAGCTTTTTACCTATTTCCTGAGATCGTGCTCCTACTGTACAATAGACTAAAACTGGCTTATTTTTATCCAAAGCAGCTACATTATTCATAGAAAAAGTATCGTATCCAACCCAGTTTGCACCTTTCAGATGACTAACAGCAAACTCTTCCTTTTCTCGAGTATCCAACACCTGAAACTTTGATAAGTCAGAAACCTGATCGGGTTTTAAAACTGGAAAATCAGAATCATAAATTGTAAAAAGTAAGCCTTTGTAAGCTACTGATTGGGCAGTTGCAATGGGTGAAATAGCCCAGGAGCTTACAAATAAAATTAGTGCAAGAAGGAAAGGGGTTAATATTGCTTTCATATTGCCTCAACTCCAAAAACCTGATTGCTGTTCATTTCAGGCATAAAAATCAGAAAGCTTCACTAGTCCGCTTTTATCCAGAATAATGATTTTCTTTCCTTTCAGGTCAATCAGCTTATCCTTTTTGAACTCAGATAGAAGGCGAATTACTGATTCTGTAGCTGTTCCAATTAGACTTGCCAATTCCTCCCGACTCAGCACCAAATTAATCTGCTGAGGTTCTGAACCATCCAGTCCATATGAGCTGGCAAGCTGCAACAGTAAATAAGCCAAACGCTCCCGGATACTCTTTTGCGAAGCATCTACCAGTTTTTCTTCCATCACTCCGATTTCTTGACTGAGTGCTTTTGTGAGTTTGGTGAAAAATGGTCCGCTGCTAATAATGGTTTTGAGGAAAGGCTCTTTAGGAATAAAGCAGATTTTTGCGTCCTCGATCACCATGGCTGAGTTGCTGTAATTTTCTTCACCAAGTAAAGCCGAGTATCCTAGAAGTCCACCTTTGTTTGTGAGGTGAATAATCTGCTCTTTCCCGTTGGATGCAGTTTTATAAACTTTTACGACTCCAGAATTTACACAAAAAACGCCCAAAGGTTTTGCTCCTTCGTAATAAAGCACCTGCCCTTTGCGATGTGAAATCATATTTTTGTTATCCGAAATATTGCAGGCCTGCTCTTCGGTAAGGTCGGAAAACATGGAGAATTTCCGGCTGGCACAAAGATCACAGGGATGAATGGAAGGATTCTTGGACATGATTAAATAAAATAATTCGGAAACTGCGAGGCTAATTCTAAGCGGTAAATTTACAAAAATGCATTTAAACTGGAGGTTCTGGGAAACTTTTCTCTTGAGTAAACTTCTCTGTAACTGAATTAAAACTCAGGCAAATATGCTGCAAACCATTACTAATGACTAGAAACGGCGTTTTTAATTCCTTATGATACATGCAGGCTTGCTCTATTGTTTTTTGGGTCAATTTCACCTTTGGAGCTTTACACTCAATTAGCAAATAAGGCTTGCCGTCTTTATCCCAAACGACGAGATCGGTTCGCTTCACCAGACTATTATAGATCAATCCTTTTTCTAAGGCCAAGAGACCTTTAGGAAATTTCAACTGCGTGATCAGGAAATTGATCCAATGCTGACGGACCCATTCTTCTGGAGTCAAAACTAAATGCTTTTTGCGCAGCGCATCAAATACCCACATCCTCCCGTCTTTCTCTTGAAGCTGGGGCTCAAAGTGTGGCAAATTGAGTTCGGGCAATTGAATATGATCCAGATTGGAATCCATGGATCAAAGATGCGGAAAATAGCTCAGTTGGAAAAAGGGGGATTAACTAACTATTGAAAATCTAAATAAGGAGAGATTTTATCTATCCATTCTTGCTTAAAAATTCTAATTTTCAAAAAATCCTCGGAAGACTGATAATCACCATGCTGCTTGCGGTAAGCCACTAAAACCTTGGCTTCTGCATAACTGAAATAAGGATGCTTACCCAGCTCGTCTACTTCCAATTGATTTATTCTAATCTTTCTAAAAATTCCTGGTGAAAAATCAAAATACTCCCAGATCGCTTCGATAGTTTCCGGCTTCAATCCATAAACTTCGGTGAGCTGACTCTTACTATGTAGACCACCTAAGCTTTCTCTAAACTTCACAATTCTGCTGGCTGTACTTTGACCAATACCAGGGACTATTTGTAGCGTAACAGAATCCGCTTCAGCAAAAGGAATACGATTAAGGTTGTCGAGTTGCTTGGTGTTCGACTTGGTGATGATTGTATCTTGGGGGTTGAAGACTGGATTAGGCGAGCCCACGAGAACTACTCCAGAAGCTTGTAAACTATCCAAAGTGGCCAAATATTGAATATGAAAATCTTCCGCATTGGCATTTCTGATTTCTTTGAGAACGCTTGTGGAAAGAACCAAGAATAACAAAACTGGAATAAGCAGGACAAAACCACGTGATTCTTTACTCGAAAATCCTAGGTAAATTTTGAGCCAATAAAAAAATCTAGCTTTCATAAGATGTGAAAAAAAATGATTGAAGTACCCAACTAAACATAAGGTACTAGTTTTAGATTAAGTAATCAATAGTCTTAATAAATTTGAAAAAAGAGGGTAGTCTTATTTAGATAGATTCCAAATTAATAGATCCTTACACAAAATGGGCACTTCCCGTGCGTATGTCTGTTAAATTTGTATTCCAAGCTTAATTATGATGCAAGTCAATTTTAGAGCACTAAGTTTATCCCACAAAAATGCCCCTGTTCAGATCAGAGAAATTATCTCTCTAGATGAAAAGGCTGTACACGGTATCTTACTGAAAATCAAAGACTTTTTTAACTTAACTGACACGCTTATACTTTCCACTTGTAACAGAACGGAAGTATATTACAGCCATGATCAAGACATCAGTACCGAGATCATCAAGCTTATTGGACTTGAAAAAGGACTGGTTGATATCGTTAATTATTTAGAATATTTTGAAATTCTAAATGATGATCGCGCTGCGATCCGTCATTTATTCCGCGTTTCGATGGGACTTGAAGCCCAAGTAGTGGGAGATATTCAGATCTCAAATCAGATCAAAAGAGCCTATCAGGCATCTGCGGATTTGGATATCACTGGACCATTCCTCCATCGTTTGATGCATACGGTCTTTTTCACCAATAAGCGCATTGTACAGGAAACGGCATTCAGAGATGGGGCAGCCTCTCTGTCCTACGCAGCAATTGAATTGATCGAAAGCTTGACTTCGAATACGTTTGAACCAAGAATTCTTTTGATTGGAGTCGGTGAAATAGGTGAAGATGTAGCCAAGAACATGGTGCATATTCCTACAGCTAAAGTAAAAATCACAAACAGAACCCAGTCAAAAGCAGAAATTATTGCTGCAGAAATGGGCTTTGAAGTAGTTCCTTTTGAAAATTGCCTAGAAGCGATGGAAGAAGCGGACGTAATCGTGAGCTCTATTCAGCGATCAGAGCCTTTTATCACAAAGGAGTTAGTGAACAAATTCGAGATCAACAGTTATAAATTACTTGTCGATCTATCCGTACCTAGAAGCATTGAAACTTCAGTTGAAGATGTTCCTGGAGTTGTACTATACAATGTAGATAACATCAGAAGTAAGGCTTCAGAGACACTGGAAAAAAGATTGGCGTCAGTTCCCCGTGTGGAAGAAATCATAGAAGAAAGCATCAAGGAGTTTTTTGACTGGAAAAAAGAAATGATCGCCTCTCCTACCATCAATAAACTGAAGCAATCCCTGGAGCAAATCCGTCAGGAGGAAATGGCGAGATTCACGAAGAATGCCGACTCAAAGGAGTATGCCGTGATTGATAAAATCACAAAAAGTATGATGCAGAAAATCCTGAAGGTTCCTGTGGTGCAACTTCGAGCTGCATGTCAACGTGATCAAGCCGAAGAAATGATTCAAATAATTTCTGACTTATTTGACTTGGAAAAAGTAAAATCAGAATAGAGTCTTAGCTACATTCACTCATTAATAAAAATGACCAAAGGATTGAATCAAACCTTTGGTCATTTTACCTTTAGCACCATTCCGAATAACCAATACCTAAATGAATAAAAATTTTACGCTACTCGTAAGTTTACTTTCCACATTTTTAATTTCTGTGGCAGCTCATTCTCAATCATGGGAGGTATATAATACCAATATTCAACTTCAGTCACACTTAATATATGATGAAATAGAGCTTCTAAGTGAAACGGTGAAAATTGGTAAAAAAGGGAACGAACTTTCTTTACTTTCAAATGACCTAAGACCAGCAGTTTCTTTAATCGGAACAGAAATTTATCAATATTTGGAGCCTTGGATTCTTGTCAAAGGACCAAAAGGAATCGGAGCATTTCATGAATATGGACAGCAGGTTTTACCATTAGAGTACGACAAAATCGCGACTTATTTCACTATGCTGCTGGCTAGCAAAGGGAATGAATATTGGTTGTTTGAACGAGGAAAAAACAAAACCACTTACCTCGGAGAATTAAATGAGGCCAAAATCACCAAAACAGGTTTGGTCATCGTCAGAAAAGGAAATGAGTACTCTATGCCATTTTCCAAGAATCCTGACAAAACCTATGAACTCCTAGCTGATAATGAAGGAGAATTTGTACTGGCAAAGGATTCTGGTTCTTATGGCTTGATCAATAGAGAAGGAGACTACGTGTTGGATCCAATCATTCAAACATTAGAACACACACATGGCAACTTCTTTTATGGATTTAATCAGGATCAGTATTTACTGATCGAAGGAAATGACATCAAGTCTAACATCCGATACAATTCATTCCACAAGATCACCTTCGAAAATGACATTTTGTTGGAATATATTCACGGCAAACTTCGTCGTGTGATGGAGGAAGGTGGGATTTTATTGGATGATGTAGGGATTACTTCTGTCGACAAAATCGGTAAGGATTTGTATAATGTTCATTTCAGAGATGAAAAGCTAGGTCTGCTTGGAAAAAAAGGATGGCTGGTAAAGCCTATGCTTGATGTTGAAGAGATTCATTTTGGAACTGAGGGACTTTTTCCAGCAAAATCTAAAGGAGCTTATGGATTTGTAAATTCTACAGGAACTTGGGTCATAAAACCTCAGTATGCAGAGACTACATTATTCTCGGAAAATATTGCAGCTTATAAGACAAGCTTAAACTGGGGACTGATCAATTCCTCTGGCGTGCTAATAGCTGATCCGACATGGGAAGAAATCAAGCCTTTTCAGAAAGGATTGGCCATCGCAAAAGCCAATAGTCAATATTACCTGTTAAACTCCTTTGGCTCACCCTTAAATACAGTTGGATTTGATGATGTATCCCGAACTACAGATGGTTATTTTTTGGTAGAAAAATCCGGAAAGACTGGTCTCCTGGATGTTAATGGAGAGATAATAATTCCAATAGAATTTGACGGATTACGAAGAGAAAGAAAGAATTTTATCATTGTTCAAAAAGACGGACTCACTGGAGTGATAAATGATGTAGGTGAAGTAATAATCCCTGTTGCCTATGAAAAAATCAAAGTTGACTGGACAAATAATCAGATTTTCACAAAGGATCGATATGTTCCTACAGTGATCCAAGTTTTGGAAGATCCAATCAAGAGAAATAAAAAAGGGGCCTAAGCCCCTTTCTTTATTTTTTCTCATTTTTACCTTTTCCAGAATCTTTCGATTCATCAGAATTTGCAATTGATTCTCGCATAGAAGTATCCGATTGGATATTTTCCATTTTGTAATAATCCATCACGCCAAGTCTGCCTGAGCGAAACGCCTCAGCCAAGGCTTTTGGAACTTCAGCTTCAGCTTCAACTACTTTAGCTCTCATTTCCACATTCTTGGCTTTCATCTCTTGTTCAAGTGCTACAGCCATCGCACGTCGCTCTTCAGCTCTTGCTTCGGCTACTTTTAGATCAGCAGAGGCTTGATCAATTTGAAGTTTCGCTCCGATGTTTGTTCCCACGTCTATATCAGCGATATCAATAGAAAGAATTTCAAAAGCCGTTCCTGCATCCAAACCTCTTTGAAGAACGAGTTTAGAGATTTTGTCAGGGTTCTCCAGTACACTTTTATGAGTAGCCGCAGAACCAATAGAAGTAACGATCCCCTCGCCTACTCTGGCAAGAATAGTCTCCTCACCTGCACCACCTACTAACTGCGCAATGTTTGCCCGAACAGTTACTCTGGCTTTTGCGATCAATTGGATACCATCAGCAGCCACAGCGGCCACATTAGGTGTGTTGATCACCTTTGGATTAACAGAGATCTGAACTGCTTCAAACACATCTCTACCTGCTAGATCAATTGCAGTTGCCTGCTTGAAAGTCAGGTTGATATTCGCTTTATCAGCTGAGATCAATGCTCTGATCACATTCGGGATATTACCTCCAGCCATATAGTGAGTCTCTAGATCATTTGTTGTCAATTGAAGACCTGCTTTTGTTGCTGTGATTAGAGAATTCACAATAATGCTAGGTGGCACCTTTCTGATTCTCATACCTATTAATTCCCCTATTCCGACTCTTACATTGGAAAACTGTGCAGTGATCCAGAGATTGACTGGAACAAAATACAGAAAGATGAAAAGTAAGACGATTCCCGCCACAGCAGCGACAAGAATAAACATTGAACTTGATGGGTCTAGTGCCTCCATATTATTATTTAACTAAAATTATATTGTTTTCGATTTTGATAATTGTGACCTCGGTCTCTACTGGAATAAAACCATTTTCCGACTTGACTTCATACACCACATCTTCAAAACTAGCTTTTCCTATTGGCTTAAGATCTGATGTGGTTTTACCGGGCATTCCTATTTGCAATCTATCTGTTCGTCCATCAAAAGCTCCTCCTGTTATCGCCGTCTTAAGTGAAAAGCGATTCCAAACACCTGAGCTAAATCCATATATGATGGCAGCGAGGTTTAAAATTACTGCTACAGCAGTAATCCACCAGGCGATTACAGGTTCAAAACTCAAGAAAGCATAGGCAACTCCAGCCAAACTAACCGCAAGTCCAAAAATCCCGACCACGGTAGTTCCGGGCACAAAAAGCACCTCCGCTAATAAAAGAATAAGGCCAATTAATAAAAGGCTTGATAAAACTACGATTGTCATTGACTAGGTGTGAAAGAATAGTTGTGTAAAATACAAGTTTCCTAGCTATCTCTTACGAATTAGTATAAAAAAAGCCCGGATAAAACCGGGCTCCCTGATTAGTAAGCTTTTGCAAAAAGAACCCGACCTTTGGAAGGTTTGCCTGAAAAGACACAGACTCCATCTTCTTCTTTCCTGTCCAAAGGAACACATCTTATTGTAGCTTTGGTGAGATCTTTTATTTTCTCTTCGGTCTCTGCTGTACCATCCCAATGAGCTGACAAAAATCCAGTTTTCTCTTCCAAAACAGATTTAAACTCATCCCATGAATTCACTTCAGTTGTCATTTCAGTTCTGAATTTGAAAGCTTTGGAGTAAATACTGGTCTGAATCTCTTCCAACATATCAGCAATTTTCTCTGCAATTGGCTGATTAGCCAATTCAAATTGCTCCTTGGTCAAGGTATCTCTTCTTGCTATTTCAATAGTTCCGTTTTCCAAATCTCTAGGGCCGATTGCAATTCTAAGCGGAACCCCTTTTAGTTCATGCTCCGCAAATTTGAACCCTGGCTTATGTGTATCACGATTATCGTATTTAACTGAAACGCCAACTTTGCGAAGCTCAGCCATTATTTCATTTGCCTTCTCGCTAATCGCATCAAACTCTTCGTCTTTTCTATAGATCGGGATAATTACGACTTGGATAGGAGCAAGTTTAGGAGGAAGTACCAGCCCATTATCATCGGAGTGAGCCATAATCAAAGCTCCCATCAGCCGTGTGCTTACTCCCCAAGAAGTACCCCAAACGTATTCAAGACCTCCTTCTTTAGTGGCAAACTTTACATCAAATGCTTTGGCGAAATTCTGTCCCAAATAGTGAGAAGTTCCAGCCTGAAGTGCTTTCCCGTCTTGCATCATTGCTTCGATACAAAGTGTATCGTCTGCTCCTGCAAATCGCTCACTTTCAGTTTTTCGCCCTTTTACAACCGGCAATGCCATAAAATCTTCGGCGAACTGAGCGTAAACATTCATCATCTGAAGCGTCTCTGCCTCTGCCTCTTTTTTAGTAGCATGAGCGGTATGTCCTTCTTGCCAAAGGAATTCAGTAGTTCTTAGAAATAACCTAGTTCTCATTTCCCAACGTACTACATTCGCCCATTGATTGACTAATAAAGGAAGATCACGGTAAGACTGAATCCAGCTTTTATACGTGCTCCATATGACGGTTTCAGAAGTTGGGCGTACGATTAGTTCCTCTTCCAATTTTGCTTCAGGATCTACTATTACTCCGCTTCCATCCTCCGCATTTTTTAATCTATAATGAGTAACTACAGCACATTCCTTCGCGAAGCCTTCTACGTGACTAGCTTCTTTACTCAAAAAAGATTTTGGAATAAAAAGAGGGAAATATGCATTGGAGTGACCTGTCTCTTTGAACATTCGATCAAGCTCAGCCTGCATTTTCTCCCAAATAGAATAGCCATACGGTTTTATTACCATACAGCCACGTACAGCTGAATTCTCTGCCAAATCGGCTTTTTTTACTAATTCATTATACCAAAGCGAATAATCCTCGCTTCTCTTAGGTAGTCCTTTACTCATTGTGGTTGGTTGAGATACAGATTATAGTTATTTTTGCTAACTTATGCGTGGCAAATATAAACCAAAAAGTATAACCCTTCACCTCTGAGTCCGTATAAGAAAGTAACAATTAAACTTCTACTATGAAGAATTCCGTAATACTAACAACATCTTTAATCTTAGGGTCACTTGCACTTGCTTCGTGTAGCACTAACAAATTAGCTACTACCGATAGCAGTGATAACTTGTATTTCATGGCATCTGATGCTAGAATAGCGACTGAATATGCTGTGCAAAATAATAACCCTGAGCAATTCCAAACTCTTTCTACCACTTCTACCGAAGCTATACCGCAAGAAAGCTTTAGCTCTAGGAACGTGAATCCTGATTATATCGCCAGATATCAATCCGAGGATGATTCTACAGAAGACGATGTGGTTTATTTTGACGAAGAAAGTAGCAGAGAGGAAGGAAATGCTGATATTAATGCCTACGACAATTACCGAGTTAATAATTCTGGTTCTAATTTTAATTCCAATTCAGCCTTCAATATGGGCTTGAACATGGGAATGGGTATGATGTACGGAATGAATCCTTGGGGAATGGGTGGTTTTTACAACCCATTTATGGGATTTGGTTTCAGACCAGGATTTAGTATGAATATTGGTTTCGGATTTGGATTCGGTAACCCTTTCATGAGACCAGGTTTTGGCTACGGAGGATTTTACGATCCATGGAGCCCATGGGGAATGCCTATGTACGGAATGGGCGGATTTGGTTACCCTATGTATGGATTCCCAATGTACCCAAGAAATCCTATTTATGTTCTCCCTGGAGGAGAATATGGAGATCGTAGAGTTGTAAGAGGAGCTAGAGGCACTCGAGGTTCATCCTTTGCCGCATCATCTAGAAACGCTGGAGTATCCAATGTTGCACTTCAGCCAAGCACTGCCAGAGCTCAAGCTAGAAGAGATGTATTGAATAATGGTTCGACAGGTAGACGTTCAATCTCAAATTCAGATAATTCCAGAGTTAGTTCCAGAGACTTCAGTTCTTCTCAAAATGATTATTACAATTCAAGTGCACGTGAAAGTAGCACTAGAAATGTAAGTTCTGCTGCAATGAATAGACCAGTTTCTAGAACTAGAAGCGCAATGCCATCAGCTAGACCAAGTGTTGGAAATATAAATTCTCGTTCAATCAATCCTAGTAGATCTGGATCAGTTAGATCTTCATATCCTAATTCATATACTAGGTCTTCCAGCCCTTCATATAACAGAAGTAATGTTCCATCTAGAACTTCTTCACCTTCTTATAATAGAAGCAACACAAGGACTGTCACACCAAGTAGGATGACGACTCCAACAAGGAGCAGCATGCCAACTATGAGTTCACCGAGTAGAAGTTCTGGTTCTACTGGTGGAGCTACACGAAGTACAGGAGGCGGAAGTTCAAGCCGAGGTGGTAGAGGAAATTAAACTCCCAAAATATATATTAAGGTTAAGGCAGTGATCACACTGCCTTATTTTTTTCCCGCCGTTTATCGCCTTACACGGAAATTTTTATGTTATTGAGTAATTTTGGAGAAAGAAAAAGAATATATAGTAACATTTTCATCTACTTATTACGTTTATCTCTTACACCCAAATCAAATCTAAATGAGAATATCCATTCTGGTTTTATCCTTTTGCCTAATTACATCTACTTTCGCTATTGCTCAAAGTGGATATTATGAAGATGCTTACAGATTTAGTCTAGTTAAACCCGCTGGTACAGCTAGAATAATGGGAGTTGGCGGAACTCAATGGTCACTTGGTGGTGACGTTTCCAATATTGCAGGTAATCCTGCAGGTCTTGGTTTTTTCAGAACGTCAGAAGGTAGTCTCTCCTTAGGTTACACAGACTGGGGAGTAGAAACAACTTACTTAGGTCAAAATAGAAATTATAATACGACAAATTTTTCCTTGCCGAATTTGAGTTTTGTTATAGCAAAACCTAAAAGCGAATTTGACAGAGGCGCATTCAAGGGAGGATCATTCGGAATAAGCATTCAAAGAATAGCTAATTTTAATACCGAGTACGGTTTTTTTTCTGACCAGCCAGGCAAAACATCTATTATTGACTTCTATCTTCAGGATGCTAATGGATTTCCTGAAAATCAAGTTGCTAATTTTGGGTTGACAGGAATGGCGTATAACACCTATCAAATAAATCCACGCTTGGACAATAATGGAAATGCGATCGTAGGAGAATATGAGCCAGTCAATGGTTTTATCGCACCGTTTCAAGATGAAAACATCACTCAAGAAGGGAGTTCTAGTCAAATCACCTTCGCTTATGGAGCCAATTTCAACTATAAGTTATTCATTGGCGGATCTGTAGGGATTAGAACATTAAATTTTAATTCTAGAAAGATCTATAATGAAGAATTTCCAGAAGGTCCTCTGTTTAACACCAACCTTCAAGAAAATCTTTTCATTAATGGCGGAGGCGTTAATATTAATTTAGGAGTCATTTATAAGCCAATCGACTATCTGAATTTAGGCTTCACCTTACAGTCACCAACCTGGTACGCTCTCAACGATGAGTACAGTGCGAGTATGTTAGCGAATTATGATAATTACACTTACGAGCCTGAGAATATTGTTCTTGGACGTGAAGAAGAGCTTACAGACTTATTTATCAGTTCATACAACCTTAGCACTCCATTTAAAATCGGAGGTGGGGCTACAGTTTTCTTAGGGAAAAATGGATTCATCTCGGCCGATGTTGATTGGGTAGATTATAGTGCAGCCAGGCTAAATTCAAGAGATTTTGACGAGGGCCCAGATAATTTAGAAATTCAAAACCTCTATACCAGCACAATCAACTTCAGATTCGGAGCAGAGTACAAAGCAAGTAATTTCAGGTTTAGAGGAGGTTATGGTTATTACGGTGATCCTATTCTAGGGTCAGATTATGATAGAAGTACCCAGCAGATTAGTGGAGGAATAGGGATGAAAATTAATAAATTGAACATTGATTTTGCTCTAGTAAATCAAAAGTTCAACACTCTTTATTCCAGCTATCAAGTCTTGGACGCTCAGGGGCGTAATATAGGCCCAACAACTGAAATCAAAAACAATCTCATAAATGGGGTACTTACCCTTGGACTTAGCTTTTAAGCAAGCGGATCAATTCTGAAACCAAAAGCTCAGCGGAGAAATCTTCACCGCTGAGCTTTATTATTGATTGACGATAGAAATAATCTCTCTCCACTAGCAAACTCTTTAACTTCAACGTGATTTCTCCTTGATCCAAACCGGAGAACATTGGTCTATTCTGAGCTTTGGCTAACCCTAGCCGCATAGATATTTCCTCTAGGGGAACATCCAGGTATACAGATACTGATTTCTCATTTATCAGATCCATGTTATCATTAAAACAAGGACAACCTCCACCGGATGCTAGAACATAGGACTCTTCTCTATTTAAAAAATTTCGTAAAACTTCAGTTTCCTGTTTCCTAAACTCTCCTTCTCCATACTTAGAGAAGATATCAGAAATACTCATGTGAGACCTTGCTTCTATCAAGGTATCCAAATCATAATAAGGGAATTGCAACACAGCAGCAAGTTGCTTCCCAAACGTACTTTTACCCGATCCTGGAAGTCCAACTAAAACTATTTTCAGGTCATTTCCCATTCTTACTTCATGAATAGATCTAACACATCACTGGCATCTGGGGTATTATTATGATGATATTTTGCCAACACTTCACCATCTTTTAATACCATAATACCTGGATTGGATCTAATCATCGTTTTTACCACAGTTGCATCAGCCTGCAATGAGAGCACATTCCACCCTCTTGATGAAGTAAGGTGCTTAATCTCTTCCTGAGATGCTGCTGCTACAAAAACTGGTTGCACGGGTGATCCTGAAAGTGACTGAACCAACTGATCAATTTCACCAAGATTAGCTTCGCTCATCTTTGCCATACTGCTTACAAGGATTAAAACTTTATTCCCAGTAAAGACTTCTTCAGAAAAATCTCCCTCATCATTCCAAACTGCAAAGTCAGAAATCTTAGGAAGTGCATCTGGGTTCTTCAAATTCATTTCAACAAATTCCAGGCTTTCATCCGAAGGATATTGGTCGAAAGTAAGCATCTCACCATCTTTTTTCATCACATATGAATATTCTAGCGTAGCTGAAGGCTGCATATTTTGAGGGATATTAACTCCCACTTTATAAGCTCTAAAGTCGATAAAAGGCAGATTTCTAACAGCTATTATTGCAAGTACAAAAGACAAAATCAAGGCAGACATGGTTATTACTTTTGCCCACCGAGGAGAGCTTTTTGGAAGGTCCGCCTGAAACAAAAATAGAATCGCTATCAGGACTAAAAGGATCAAATCTTTGTAAAAAGATTCCCATGGAGTCAATTTAATAGCATCTCCAAAACACCCACAATCTGTCACTTTATTAAAATATGCAGAATAAAATGTAAGGAAAGTGAAAAACAGAATCATCAATCCAAGTGCCCAAACAGTAAACTTACTTCGAACACCGAGTATCAACATGATGCCTAACACTACCTCCACTACAACTAGAAAAACCCCTAACTCCAAGGCAAAAGGCTTGAGGTAATAGAAAAAACCAGCGATGTCATTTGAGAACACATCAAAATACTCTTCCAGCTTAATGGAAGTTCCAACAGGATCATTGACTTTAATCAGTCCTGAAAAAATAAAAAGGCCTCCAACAATAAATCGAATGACCCACAAAAATCCTTGCTTAAACATGATAATTTAATTTAATCAAACAAAACACTGCATAATTGATCATATCCTGATAGTTAGCTTCAATACCTTCAGATACCAAGGTTTGGCCTTGATTATCTTCTATCTGTTTGGTACGAAGTAATTTCATTAAAATAATATCCGTAATCGAACTAATCCGCATATCGCGCCAAGCCTCACCGTAATCGTGATTCTTATTTTCCAAAAGACCCCGAGTTTCACTCACCCAATGGTCATAGGCAGGTTCTAATTCCTCGAAAGGAATTTCCATCCGCTCATCTTTTGAATAGCTAATTTGTAGCAAGGCAATCAGGCAATAATTAATAATTCCGACGAAATCATCTTCTATCGGATCATTTACCTTTTGATTTCCTTTTTCCTGAATCGAGCGAATTCTTTGAGCTTTAATGAAAATTTGATCTGTAATCGATGGTAAGCGAAAAATTCTCCAAGCCGTACCATAATCTATAGTCTTCTTACGAAATAGTTCTTTACAACTGCTGATAACTTCCTTATATTCGTTACTCGTTTGCGTCTCCAAAGTCTCTTAATTTAATGTTTCCTCTTCCGGGCAAGTCTTCTAAAATCGAAGATAAATCATTTCCCCAAAAAAACACCCTTCAAATAGATGGCCGGCTAATCTGTTGGGACCGACCTCAGCTAATGGGTATTGTCAATTTGACTCCAGATTCCTTTTTCGAAGGCAGCCGAGCAGAAAAATCTCTGGATAAAGTAGCTGAATTAGTCAGATCGCATATCACTTATGGCGCTAGTATTCTGGACCTTGGAGGCTACAGTTCGAGACCAGGTGCTGCGGAAGTAAGCATTCAGGAAGAACTTGATAGAGTGATTCCGGCTGTAAAATGGATTTCATCCAATTATCCTGATGTTTTAATTTCAGTTGATACTTTTCGCGCAAAAGTGGCGGAGGAGGCAATAAAATCAGGAGCTCATATCGTAAATGATATATCAGCTGGAGACTTAGATGAGGAAATGATTCCAACAGTAGCCAGTCTTCAAGTCCCATACATCGCAATGCATATGAGGGGGAATCCTCAAAACATGCATAAAAAAACAAGTTATTCAGATATTTTAGGGGAAATATTGTATTATTTCGCTGAAAAACTAGAACAATTCAAAAAGTTTGGCATCAAAGATGTAATAATTGATCCTGGGTTTGGATTCGCGAAGACTTTAGAGCAAAATTATTTCTTGCTGAGAAACCTACATCAATTTCAAGCGCTTTCATTGCCAGTATTGGTTGGTATTTCGAGAAAATCGATGATATCAAAAGCTTTAAATGTAGAAGCTAGTGAAGCACTGAATGGTACCACAGCTCTAAATATGTTTGCATTATGTCAAGGCGCAAACTTACTACGAGTACATGACGTTAAAGAAGCTAACGAAACATTAAAATTATATAACACTTTATACCCTTGATCTTACTTTTCAAAATAGGATTTTTAGACATCTCCATTGTCAATATCATCGATATTGCGCTGGTGGCAGCCCTATTATACCAAGTTTATAAACTGCTAAAGGGCAGCGTTGCAATTAAAATATTTCTAGGCTTCCTTTCCATCTATCTCATCTATCTACTGGTTAGAGCACTTCGAATGGAGTTGCTATCTGCCATACTAGGCCAGTTCATGGGAGTAGGTGTGATCGCTGCCATTATTATTTTCGCGCCGGAAATCAGAAAATTCTTACTTCTCATCGGCCGATCCTCCCTCCTATCAGATGACAATGTCTGGAAAGACATGTTATTTTTCTGGAGAAAAAAAGACAATTCACTATTCAATATCAGTCCGATCATAGATGCTTCCAAAACTCTTGCGGGTAGTAATACTGGTGCATTGATGGTCATCTCCAAAAGTACTGAATTGAAATTCTATGCAGAAAGCGGAGATATTCTTGATGCAGAGCTTTCAAAAAGATTACTTATTTCAATTTTTAATAAATACAGCCCACTTCATGATGGAGCTGTAATCATCCACAACGGTAAAATCAAAGCCGCTCGCTGCATTTTGCCTGTCACAGAGCGAGAAGTGCCTGCGCAATTTGGACTTCGTCATAGAGCTGCTATTGGGATGTCCGAGACAACAGATGCGATAGTATTAATTGTCTCAGAAGAAACAGGGCAACTATCGATGTCAAAAAACGGAAAGATCCTTCACAATATGTCATTTCAGGAAATCAGAGAGACGATCAATGATTACCTGAATAACTTGGATGTTGATTCCCGCTTCGAAGATATTGAAGAGTACGAGTTGAAAAAGCGCAGGAAACTTGCCATGACCAGTAAGTCGGCATCATAAAATAACAACAGGCGATCATTTGGCTTTTTTATCTCAAGAAATTGATTTTTGGAAAATACTTTGCTTTTAATCCCTTGTTGGTTCTATAAGTATTCAAGCAGACCATTAGGATTTCAATCAGGTATATGAAAAATATTACGCCAACTCTGATATGTAAATAATTATATACAATATCAGGACTCACGTCACCATTGCCAGAAAGTTTAAAATAACTAATTAACCAATGACAAAAGGTAGTCCATAAGTAATACACTAAAGCCCAAGTAAGTTGGAAATTCACCAAGCTTCGCCCTAATTCACTCACGCCAGCAATTTTATCCTTCCGACTCATCCAGAGTATTAGAGGCAAAACAACACCAAGAAGTGGTAAGACTATAAAAATCAAACCTGAAATATTCATCCCAAGTAAATAACCTTTATCTTCAGTTTGAGTCCAGTCAAGTACCTCATCAGGACTCAGACCGAAAATCTGGAAAAGACGTTTGACTGTATCCATCCTAGGAATTGCTTCTGAATTTTCCATTCGCTGGACTGTCCTCAAACTAACTCCTGCAGATTCCGCTAATTGATCCTGAGAGTATCCATTTTTTAACCGAAGTGCTTTCAATTTTACGCCAAGTGCTTTACTATCCATTTTCCTGTTCATTTTGTAGAATTCAAAAGTAGTTTTGTGGCACCACAATAATTGCGACTTGGTTACGTCATTCTTACGTCACTTACGTCATACACCCCAATTGATTCTGAATTACCTTTTGTAAAGACATTTTACCTCAAGGAAAAGAACTTTTGGGATTTGTTCGCTAAAAAACACAAGTTGGAATTTATTACCAAAAGGAAACTACAAACCAAGGCTATTATTGAATAAAAATTAGTTAATAGCTGGTTTATGGTTTAATGTTTGCTACGATCCTTTTTGACCAGCAAAATAAAAAAGTACTCTTCACCTATGAAAAAACTTCCTTTTATACAACTTGCCATAATTTTCATACTTATTTCGGCAGGTGCTCTAGCTACTCAGGGTTATATGCCTGAATTGAAAAAGCAATTAAAAGACACGTTTTCTACTTTAACCCATACACCAAAAACACGGGATTTAAATAAAGAAATTCTAGAGCCAATCACAGTGGAGTTACCACTTCCAAGAGTCATCCCTCCAATTCCAGAAGAGCTGATAACCAAAGAATATGATAAACATCTCTTCGCGGGTGAAAACAATGGCTTTGGGGCAATTGAAAATGAAAGCCACTTAAATAAACTCATCGAGGAGCAAGAATTAGTCCTTATAAATGAAGGACAAGGTTATGAGGTGATGAATCTAACCCATAGCCATCCATACATTACTCCTTACTCAAAAGTAGTACTGGAAGAGCTGGGGTTAGCTTTCCAAATATTAACTGATTCGAAGAGTTCAATGACTTTAACCTCAGTAACGAGGACACCTGAACAGCAAAAAAGCTTAAGAAGGAGAAATTCAAATGCAACTTCCGGAGAGAGCTCGCACTCCTATGGGGTCTCTTTTGACATTTCTTACATTCGATTCAATGGAAAGAAAAATTGGAACAGAAGTAAGCAGAAAAAGCTTGAAAAGATCCTGACTGAGTTTCAAGATGCAGGTAAAATTCTATTTATTAAGGAGAGAAAGCAGAGTTGCTATCACGTGACGGTGAGGTGATTTAAATCACCAATAGTCAAAAATCAACGTCAGTTTTCAAAATGGGATAAGCAGCTAGTTTCTTCTATCATATCATAAAAAAAGCCAGGAATCTAAATTAGAAGCCTGGCTTTTTGTTTTCACTCACTTTTAGCATAGAAAGTCAAAAAAACTACTTTATAACTCCCAATTCTTTTCCTACATCTGTGAAAGCAGCAATAGCCTGATCCAAATGTGCTTTATCATGACCTGCTGAGATCTGAACTCGGATTCTTGCCTGACCTTTTGGAACAACCGGATAATAGAATCCAATCACATAAATCCCTTTTTCAAGAACTTTCTCGGCCATTTTCTGAGATAACACCGCATCATACAACATGATCGGTACGATAGCATGCTCACCTGGCTTGATATCAAATCCTGCAGCAGTCATTTTCTCTCTGAAGTACTTGGTATTTTCCTCCAGTTTATCCCTCAACTCGGTAGTCTCAGAAAGCAAATCAAATACAGCGATGGATGCCCCTGTGATCGACGGTGCTAAGGTATTTGAAAACAAATATGGTCTGGAACGCTGACGAAGCAATTCTACAATCTCTTTTCTTCCAGATGTAAATCCTCCAGATGCTCCACCAAGTGCTTTTCCTAATGTCCCAGTGATGATATCTATTTTGCCCATGACGCCACAATGCTCATGAACACCACGGCCAGTTTTACCCATGAAGCCCGTCGAGTGACATTCATCCGTCATCACAAGAGCCTCATATTTTTCAGCTAATTCTACGATTTTATCCAATTGCGCAATCGTACCATCCATCGAAAATACTCCATCAGTCACAATTATCTTTTGCTTAGCTCCTTTAGAAATTGCGTCTTTTAGTTGAGTCTCCAAATCTGCCATATCGTTATGCTGATATCTGAATCGCATCGCCTTACAAAGCCGAACGCCGTCGATGATCGAAGCATGATTCAAAGCATCAGAGATAATCGCATCTTCAGGACCCAAAATCGGTTCAAACACGCCACCGTTTGCATCAAAAGCTGCTGCATAAAGAATTGTATCCTCGGTCCCTAAAAACTCCGAAATCTTCCTCTCCAGCTCCTTATGAATATCTTGTGTACCGCAAATAAAGCGGACTGAAGACAGACCAAAACCATGTGAATCAATTGCGGCTTTTGCTGCCTCAATTACTTTTGGATGCGAGGAAAGTCCCAAATAATTGTTTGCACAAAAATTCAATACTTTCTGCCCACCGGCAATAGTGATTTCTGCTGATTGCGGAGAAGTGATTACGCGCTCCTTTTTAAAGAGACCTGCCTCTTCTATTCCTTTTAATTCTTCTTGTAATTTGGGTCTGAACTGATCGAACATGATGGCTAGTTGATTTTATATTATTCAAAAACGTCTGATTCCTTTGTTCAAAAATCCTGCTCTGCAAGCAGTTTTTTCTTAGTTTTGCAGTCGCAAACCCAAATATAAACAAAAACCTAGAGCTCATCTTTAGGTAGATTTTGAAAGAAATATTAATGGAAAAAATCCTGGTAATAGGCGCCGCAGGGCAGTTGGGTTCAGAACTCACTCGTTCGTTGGCAGATCAGTTTGGTACAGAGCAGGTAATCGCTACAGATCTCAACGAAGCAGCAAAATCAAAATTTGACTTTTGCCGATTTCAAGTCCTCGATGTGATGGACAAAGAAGGTTTAAGAAACCTGGTCAAACACGAAAAAATCACTCAGATTTATCATTTGGCAGCTGTTCTTTCTGCTGTAGGAGAAAAAAAACCACTTTTCGCTTGGGAACTAAACATGGAAAGTTTGCTTCATGTCCTTGAGCTTGCCAGAGAATTCAACCTTAACAAAGTTTATTGGCCATCATCCATTGCGGTCTTTGGACCAAATACTCCAAAAATCAATACTCCTCAATACTGCGTCAAAGAGCCGAATACCATATATGGTATTTCAAAGCAGGCGGGCGAAAGATGGTGTGAATACTATTTCCAGAAATACAATGTGGACGTCAGAAGTCTGCGTTACCCTGGATTGATTGGGTATAAATCTCTTCCTGGTGGGGGTACTACAGATTATGCAGTTGATATTTATCACAAAGCTTTGGCTGGAGAAAAATTCGATTGCTTCCTACGCGAAGACAGTTCCCTTCCGATGATGTACATGCCGGATGCAATCAAAGCGACATTGGATCTAATGAATGCCCCACGGGAATCAGTAAAAATCCGATCTAGCTATAACCTGGCTGCGATGAATTTCACTCCTAAAGAGAGTTATGAAAGCATTCTAAAACATATTCCAGACTTCAAAATCGAATACAATCCTGATTTCAGACAGGCTATCGCAGATAGCTGGCCAGATAGCATTGACGATTCCTGTGCCAGGATAGATTGGGGTTGGCAACATGACTATGATCTAGACGCCATGACCAAGGATATTTTGGAAAATCTTCCAAACTTCAAATTTTAATATCACTACCCTGCTCCACAAAAGCAGGGTATTTTTTTGAGAGTTTTTTTTACCACAGAAGGCACAGAGGACTACACAGAGACCACAGCTAAATATTATTCGAGCATGGGCATCAGTGCTGGATCAACTCCCCTTATACTTTTAGATATAATTTGGAAAAGAGATTTTGAAAAAGGGGGTTCGGGGAATTTTAATGCTCTAATAATTTGTAGATCCTCGTTGGTTAGAAACAATCATAAATTCATGCTGCCAATTGATCCTACTTACCAAAATCAAAATTCCAGAATATTAACACACACTTATTCATATTTATCTTAATCATATAAGCGGTTTTCGAAGTAAGGCAGAATTCCTTACTTTTCAGGTTCAGAGAATTACCCATGAATAATCTTAAAATAGCTGGTTTTCTTACCCTTGCCTTAATCATTTCCATTGCTGGCTTTATGATTTTTGGTCAGGAAAAGGAAGTTGATTTTAGTACTCAAATCAAACCAATCCTGAATAAAAACTGTATTTCCTGTCATGGAGGAGTGAAAAAGAGCGGCGGTTTCTCCGTGCTTTTCGAAGAAGATGCTTTTGCAAATACTGAATCAGGACATCCCGCCATTATCCCAGGCGATCCGAATGGAAGTGAATTGATCAAGCGACTGACCGCTACAGATCCTGAAATGAGAATGCCTTATGAACGTTCTCCACTTTCTGATGAAGAGATAGATCTTTTGAAAACATGGATCAAACAAGGCGCAAAATGGGGAGAGCACTGGGCTTATGAGCCCGTTCAAGCTCCGGAAATTATTGACACAAAAACAACTGCTGGATTCACTGGTGAAAACACCCCAGTATCCACCAATACCATAGATTATTACGTAGGCAAAAAACTAGAAGAGCAAGAACTGGCATTTTCCAAAGAGGAGGATCCTCTTAAATTATTGCGCCGCGCTGCGCTGGACATCACAGGCCTACCTCCCACTTCCGATCTAGTTGAACAATTTTCATCTAAGAAAATAAGCTATGAGCAAGCTGTGGACCAGATGTTAGCATCTTCTACATTTGGAGAAAAATGGGCAACCTGGTGGTTGGACCTCGCCAGGTATGCAGATACCAAAGGTTACGAGCGGGATGTGTCCCGGACAATGTGGCCTTTTCGGGATTATGTCATTCGGGCGTTCAATGACGATAAACCTTTTGATGAGTTTACGATCGAGCAATTGGCTGGAGATTTACTTCCTAATCCCACAGAAGATCAATTGGCTGCCACGGCTTTTCACAGAAACACCATGAATAATGATGAGGGTGGTACGAATGATGAGGAATTTAGAGTTGCAGCTGTACTTGATCGAGTGGGTACAACCTATGAAGTATGGCAAAGTACTACCATGGCATGTGTTCAATGCCATAGTCATCCATATGATCCAATTCGTCATGAGGAGTTTTATCAATCCACGGCATTTTTTAATAACTCAAGAGACGAAGACACACACGATGAAGAGCCTAGACTTAGGTTCTATTCACCTGAGCAAAAAACTGAAATTGAATCTGTATTGGCTTGGGTAAAAGAAAATGAAGATGCTACTGCTGCCGCTGCCCGTAAAAACTTCCTGACTTTTCTTGAGCCAAAGTATCCATCTCACAATGCGGTTGACTTTAACAATGCTGAACTCATCGACACCAAATGGCTAGGCATTCAGGCAAATGGCTCTGCTTACCTCAGAAAAATAGACACACGCGGTTCTGACCAATTACTCATGCAATACGGATCAGGTCTAGATGGTAGCAAAATGACGATTCGAAATGGCGGACCAGAAGGAGAAGTGCTTGCAGAATTCCCAATCAATAAAACAGGTGGGGATATAGTTCGGGCAATCCCGTTTAAACCTACCGAAGGATTTGTAGACCTTTATTTAGAAGTCAGAAACTCAAGCGTGAAATCTCAGCAAAATGCCGCCAAATTCGTGTGGTTTGCTTTTGTCCCAACCTTACCTGGAGCTGATAAACCTGGCTTCAAGGATGTACAGAAGTCTTGGGAAACAGCATTGAACTTCAGAGGAACCAAGCTCCCAATAATGATTGAAAACCCTGCATACATGGCTCGCGAAACGCATGTATTTGAGCGGGGAAACTGGATGAGTTTGGGAGAAAAAGTAAATCCGGAAACACCAAAAAGCTTTAATGGTTGGAAACCTGAATGGCCAAATAACCGCCTTGGATTTGCGTATTGGCTCACTGATGAGGAGAATCCTTTGACTTCGAGAACTTTTGTAAATAGAGTTTGGGATCAACTTTTTGGTCGCGGAATTGTGAGTTCGCTAGAAGACATTGGAACACAATCTGATCCTCCTTCCCATCCTGAACTGCTTGATTACTTGGCATGGAAAACCATGAATGAATACGATTGGAGTATGAAAAGCTTGATTAGGGAAATTGTCACTTCAGCTACGTATAAACAATCCTCGGCAGTTTCTGCTGACCTCTACAAAAAAGACCCGCAAAACAGATGGTATGCCCGTGGTCCGAGATTCAGATTGAGCGCTGAGCAGGTTCGTGATCAGGCCTTAGCTGTTTCAGGTTTATTAAGTGACAAAATGTATGGCCCAGGAGTCAAGCCACATCAACCAGATGGTATTTGGCAAACAGTTTATAATGGAGAATCATGGAAAGAAAGTGAAGGAGAAGACGCGCACAGACGTGGTATTTACACGTTTTTGAAGCGGACTAGTCCTTACCCTTCTTTTATATCTTTTGATGCTGCGAGTAGAGAAGTATGTCTGAGCAGAAGAATAGTCACTAATACGCCTCTTCAGGCATTGGTGACACTAAATGACCCGGTGTATCTGGAAGCTGCTTATTACTTAGCCGAAGATATGATTAAACAAGACGGCGCAAAACCAGAGAAAGGAATTGCCTATGGCTATGAGAAACTAGTGTTGAATCCAATCTCAGATGTAAAGCTAAAAACGCTATCAACGCTGTATGATGAAGCTTTAGCTGAGTACAAAAGCAAACCTGAATCGCTGGAGGCTTTCTTTACTGTGAAAGACAAATCAACAAATCCTGAGCAAGCTGCGATGTCTGTGGTGGCAAATGCCCTATTGAATATGGATGAATTCTTAACCAAGCCTTAAAATGAAGAATCTAGATAAAATGCTTGTTGAGTTTGCGCAGCAAAAGCTGGAAAAGCAAACAAGAAGACATTTCCTGATGGATTGTGTCGCTAAAGTTGGTGGACTGGCGATGGCACCGCTGATGTTTGGTTGCGACACTGGTTCGCCTGCATCTTCTAAAGGTTTAAACTTAAGCCAGCGTGATTTGAACCCGCTTTCCCCTTTACCACCACCATTTGGAGCTAAGGCAAAGTCAATCATTTACCTCCACATGGCTGGAGCACCTTCACAGTTGGAGTTATTCGATTTCAAACCAGAATTGGCAAAATATCACAATCAACCCTGCCCTCAATCTTTATTGGAAGGAAAGAAATTTGCGTTTATACGTGGAGTTCCAAATTTACTTGGCCCTCAGGCTAATTTCTCCCAACATGGAGAATCTGGCGCATGGATTTCAGATTATATGCCTCACTTTCAAAAAATGGCTGATGAAGTTTCCTTTTTGAAAGCTGTACATACCGATCAATTCAATCATGGACCCGCTCAACTTTTAATGCAAACGGGAAGTGCTAGACTTGGTCGTCCTAGCTTAGGAAGCTGGGTGACGTATGGTTTGGGAACAGAAAACCAAAATCTTCCTGGCTTTGTGGTTCTTACTTCTGGAGGAAAAACTCCTGATGCAGGAAAAAGTGTTTGGGGATCTGGGTTTTTGCCTTCTGTCTATCAAGGAGTGCAGTGTAGATCCAAAGGTGATCCTGTTCTTTACCTGGACGACCCGGAAGGAATGTCAAGAAACCTTAAGAAAAATGTCATTGACGCGATCAACACGGTCAACAAAGAAGAATTCGATGCTTATGGTGACCCGGAGATATTGGCAAGAATTAACCAGTATGAGATGGCTTACCGCATGCAAATAGAAGTTCCTGAAGTCATGAATATCAATGATGAACCAGAATCGATTCATGAGCTTTATGGCACTAAACCTGGCACAGAATCCTTTGCCAACAATTGCCTTCTTGCCAGAAAATTAGTGGAAAAAGGTGTACGATTTGTTCAGTTATATGATTGGGGATGGGATACACATGGTACAGATCATGATGGATCGATCGACATGGGATTAAGAAATAAATGCCGAGAAATGGACCGGCCTGTTTCCGCTTTACTCCTCGATTTGAAACAAAGAGGATTGCTTGAAGATACCTTGGTGGTGTGGGGCGGAGAATTTGGCCGTACGCCAATGCAGGAAAACCGAGAAGGTAAAACCCAGAGTTTCCTAGGTAGAGATCATCATGGAGATGCATTTACCATGTGGATGGCTGGCGGTGGTATCAAACCAGGAGTAACCTATGGTAAAACAGATGATTTCGGATTTTCGGGAATTGAAGAGAAGGTTTCTGTTCATGATATACATGCTACAATTCTACATTTAATGGGTTTTGATCATGAACAATTTACATATGACTTTCAAGGCCGTCCTTTCCGCTTGACTGACGTGGAAGGAGAATTAATCAACAAAATACTAGCTTAATCCTGCATGCCTAAAGCCTTTAAAGCCCGCTTCGCGAATGATTGATTTTATCCTGCCATTATTCGGGAGATTTCATCCGATCTTGGTTCACTTGCCAATTGGTTTTCTGGTATTTGGAGTGATTCTGATTTTCTGGTTTGAAAAAAAATATGCGGTCTATTCTCCCGTAATCCAATTTGCTTTTTTGCTTGGAGCTATCTCAGCTCTGCTAGCAAGCATTAGTGGTTATCTACAATACCAGAATGAGGGATATGGATGGGACACGGTAAAGTTTCACTTGATTCTTGGCATCTTCACTACCATTCTTTCCTTCGGCTTATGGTATCATCTGAAAAAGGCGGTTTCAACTCCTACTCAATTGAAAATCAAAGGAGCAAGTCTGATCATGATTATAACAATCACAGGGCACTTAGGAGGAAATATCACGCATGGAGATGATTACTTCACTGAAGTTCTACCTCCAGAAATACAAGCATTATTGGGAGGAGACGCAAGCACCACTGAACCACTCGAACTCCCTGCAGATAACTGGGAAGAAGTGGAATTCTACTCAGGTGCAATCCAGCCAATTTTAGATCAAAACTGCAAGAGTTGCCACAATCCCAATAAACTAAAAGGAGAATTGGATCTGAGTTCTTTTGCCGGAATTCAAAAAGGAGGTGAGGATGGACATATTTTGGAAAGCGGAAATCCCGAAGAGAGCGCCTTGTTTTCCCGCTTAGTTTTACCGAAGGATGATGACGATCACATGCCGCCAAAGGACAAACGTCAGCCTAGAAAAGAGGAGATTGAGTTGATCAAAGCATGGATCGAATCAGGATCTTCTGAAAATGCTAAACTTGGAGAATCAGCAATAAAAGTGAGTTTGGTTGAGCCATTTTTCAAAAGAAACGAAATACCGTTTTATCCGGTCGTTGATGTGGCAAAGCTTCCTCAGGACTCAATTTCGAAATTGCGAGATCAAGGCTTCTTTGCCGAAATCGTGAAGAAAGACTCTCCGTTATTGAAGGTCAGTTGCATCAATTTCCCGGGATTTTCAGATTCAGACTGGTATATGCTGCAATCTGCAAAAAATCAAATCGTGTATTTAGACCTGACAGGAACAGCAATCAGTGATGATATTTTAGAGCAAATTGCTACCCTTCCAAACTTGACGGTATTGAAACTTAATCAGACTGCTATCGAAGGATCTGGGTTAGGAAAATTAGCGGAAAACAAAAATCTAAAACTGCTTTACATCAACAATACGCAGGTGACTCGAGAGAAGCTTTCAGTGCTTGATGGCCACCCAGCATTAGAAAAAGTATTCGCTTTCGAATCCCCAGCGGCCGATGCTGCAAGTTCTTCTCAGTTTAGTTTTTATCTGGAAACAGGGAATCTAAGCTTGCCCCCTTTGCCGACGGATACTATCGTATATTGAAATGTCTTGCGGCGACGCTGCTCCACCGAGAAAAAAACTATTTCAAATGCCCCTCAATCACTTCCGGATCAAAACCCAAGCTCAGGCTTCCATCTTTGTACACGATCACCGGACGCTTGATCATACTTGAGTTTTCTTCCAAAATAGGGATAGCAGTTTCCTCATTTTCTAAAGCTGATTTCTGATCATCAGACATTTTTCGGTAAGTCGTCCCCTTCTTATTCACTAGAGAGGCAAGATCTGTTTTCTTTAAAAACCCTTCCAAAAGTGCAGAACTTGGCTTCTGTTTTTTATAGTCGATGAAGTCGTATTCCACTCCTTTTTCCGCGAGGAAATCGAAGGTCTTCTTCATCGTATTGCAATTCTTAATTCCGTAAACTTTGATGGACATATCTACTAAATTTTTATAATTCGATTTTTTTTACAATCCTAAAATCTCCACCATTGCTTCCTTATGAGCAGCTAAGAACTGATCGATCACCTCATCTTTCAAGGCGGTGGATAAGAACAAACTTTCAAACTGAGAAGGTGCCAAGTAAACTCCTCTTTTCAGCATAGCCTGAAAATACTTGCCAAATAACGCCGTATCGGAGCTCTTTGCACTCTCAAAGTCAAACACTGGCTTATCTGTGAAAAACAAGGAATACATACTTCCTAGGCTATTCACTGTATAATTCAGTCCTAGTTCCTTATTGATGTTTTTTATACCTTCTGCCAATTTGCTTCCAATGTGAGTTAACTCATCGTAGACAGTTGGATCTGTATTCAGATGATTCAGCATAGTCAAGCCAGCAGCCATTGCAATTGGGTTACCGGAAAGAGTTCCCGCTTGGTAAACAGGTCCTGCAGGAGAAACAAACTCCATGATTTCTCTCTTTCCTCCGTAAGCACCCACTGGCATTCCTCCTCCGATGATTTTACCTAGCGTAGTCATATCCGGAGTTACTCCAAATACTTCCTGTGCTCCACCTTTAGCCAAACGGAATCCTGTCATCACCTCGTCAAAGATCAAGACAATCCCTTCTCTGGTACAAATGTCACGTAATCCTTGCAGATAACCTTCCTTTGGTAAGCAAAGCCCCATATTTCCCGGAACAGGCTCAAGGATTAACGCGGCGATTTGTCCAGAGTTTGCTGCGATCAGTTCTTCAATAGCTTCTAGATTATTATATGGAGCAATTAAAGTATCCTTAGCAGTTCCTTTGGTCACTCCCGGAGAATCAGGATCCCCCATTGTCATTGCACCAGAACCTGCTGCTATCAAAAATGAATCCCCATGCCCATGGTAATGACCTTCCATTTTAATGAATTTATCTCGACCAGTAAAGCCTCTGGCAACCCGAATAGCAGACATAGTCGCCTCCGTACCAGAGTTGACCATACGAACTTTCTCAATAGAAGGAACCATGCTTACGATCAACTCAGCTATTTCCACTTCACGGGCCGTAGGAGCTCCGAAAGACGTACCATCTTCCATCGCTTTGATCACTGCCTCCTTCACCTTAGGATGATTATGACCTAGGAGCATTGGACCCCAGCTATTGATCAATTCTATAAATTTGTTTCCATCCTCATCGTATAAATAAGCGCCGTCAGCTTTTTTGATAAAAAGTGGCTCTCCTCCTACAGCTCGAAATGCACGAACGGGTGAATTCACACCACCAGGAATGGAATTTTGGGCCTTTGCAAAAAGGGCTTTACTCTTAGAAATATTCATTGGTTAATCTAAAGGTTTCAATTCCCCCGCTTCTAACGTAAACAGAGGTACATATTGATTATTGTGTGTGCCTTGGAAGTTGAACCCCCAAGTTAATTTCCCTGCTTGAAATGCTTTCTGATCTAGATTCTTCCTCAAATCGAAGCCTTTGGTATCAGAAAGATTGGACGACACCCAATTGATTAATTCAGCGCCAATAGTAGCGTTGATGCTCGGTAGGCTCAGGTATTTGTCGTAAAATCTATTTCTGAACTGCCTCATTGGTTCACCATAGAAATTCAACGTGTTATTACCTACAAAATAGAAATTAGGAAACTCTAGCATTTCGTAATTTGCAAAATTGAAGCCCAACCAAGAATCCATCACCAAAGTGGGGATGGAAGCAGTAATAGACTCCATCAATGAGAATGCTGGCTGAGCAATGGATGGATCGTCGGTAAGCATAATCACCTGATCCACCGACATGCTTCCTTCACCTCTTCGTATTCCCAAACCTTGCAAAAAGTCGCTTGTATTTCTAGGGTTAATCTGCTCAAATTTCACCAATTGAAAGCCAGCAGCATCCAATTTACCTTGAAGCATATTTGCTAGCATTTCATCCCGCGAGCTACTGCTGTATCCTATGGCTACTCTTTTCCCCCAATTCTGCTTTCTCAATCCCTCCACGATTCCATCAACAATCGAACTCACCGAAGGTCTAAATAAATAGCTGAAATCCAGCTCCTCAAACCTTTCTCCCAAGTTGGACAAAGGGTGGACGAAAGGTATTCTAGCAGTTTCAGCAAAACTACTCACCAAATCAGATTCTTCTGGATAGATTGGACCTATAATCACATCAGCTGACGCAATGGCTGGATCAGAAAGTAGATTTTGCAAATGAGCGACATCTCTTCTGGAATCGAAAGTCAGCATATTGACCTTTATTCCATTTCTCTTTAATTGCTCAACACCATATTCAAGGCCCTGATACAATTCAAAAACAAAATCATTTTTTGGAATGCTGGTCAAACTTGTGCGCGAGGAGTTAGTAAACGGCAAAATCACTACTATATCTAACACCAGATCCTTTACTATGTTTTTGCTTTCATTGGCTTTCCCCTGCAATTCGTAATAGGCAGCTCGCTCTGTGGCAGAAAGAATACTTTGACTCTCCAAAACCCGCTTAAGTGCCTCTCCATAACCTTTATTCTCTTTGAATTCAGATAGATTAGCGATCATAAAACTTACACTGACTTCCTTCAAATTATCATAAGTAGCATTCTCAGCCATAGACATCAACTCGTCATTCTTTATTTTTTGAATGGTGCGAAGCGCCTCTACGTTCTGCTGATTTTTGAAATAGGAAACTGCCAAAAGATACTTAGCTTCATCTGTCTTGGCCCAATTACCTACAACAATTGGTTCCAGCGCTGCTATCGCCTGCCCCGGCTGATTGGCTCCCAACGCTGCTTCTCCAAGGTGGAAAGCTGCGTAATTTGCTAGATTCCCGTATTCTTTTGGATCAGTAAATTGTCTGAAAAGTGGGATCGCTTCCCAATAGTTTTTGGCAGCCAACTCCGACTGAGCCTTACGATACGCATCCGGTGTTGGGATTTGAGCATTTGCCAAGCTCAGGATGAAAAATACCGGAATTACTAAAAGAAATTTTTTCATTTTATTGAGGTGAATCAAACATCAAAACAGGGTGTGCAAATTTAACCCATTATTTTCAAACCCAAAGTTCAGGCCGAAAAGCCTTGAAAAGTAAAAACCCGAAGAATTATCTCCGGGTTTACAATTTCAAATTTCAAATTTGAGATTTAAGAATTTATTCCCACTCAATAGTAGCAGGTGGCTTCGAAGAAATATCGTAAACGACGCGGTTTACACCTTTTACTTTATTGATGATGTCATTGGAAATCTTACCCAAGAACTCATATGGAAGGTGAATCCAGTCAGCAGTCATACCATCTACAGAACCTACAGCTCTCAGAGCAACTACTTTCTCATAGGTACGCTCATCTCCCATTACACCTACAGACTGAATCGGAAGCAGCATCGCTCCGGCTTGCCACACATTGTCATAAAGTCCGTGATCTTTTAATCCCTTGATAAAAATATGATCTACTTCCTGAAGTGTCTTCACTTTCTCTGCAGTCACATCTCCCAAAATACGGATTCCAAGCCCCGGACCCGGGAATGGATGCCTACCGATAATTGTTTCTACAATCTCTAGCGCACGTCCTACTTCTCGAACTTCATCTTTAAAAAGGGTATTCAGAGGTTCCACTACGGAAAGCTTCATGAAGTCAGGTAATCCACCCACATTGTGGTGAGATTTGATTGTAGCAGAAGGGCCTTTCACAGAAATAGACTCAATCACATCTGGATAGATGGTGCCTTGTCCAAGCCATTTTACGCCTTCCAGATTATTTGATTCTTCGTCGAAAACCTCGATAAAGGCATTTCCAATTGCTTTTCTCTTTGCTTCTGGATCAGTAACGCCCGCAAGTGCATCATAGAATTTCTGCTTGGCATCTACGCCTATCACATTCAGTCCCATGTGCTTATATGAATCCAACACTTCTTCGAATTCATTTTTGCGCAGCAAACCATTATCCACAAACACGCAAATCAGCTGATCGCCAATAGCACGGTGAATCAACGTAGCCGCTACTGAGGAATCAACTCCCCCTGACAAGCCCATCACGACTTTATCAGAACCGATCTTAGCTTTCAAATCTGCAATGCTCGCATCGATAAACACATCTGAAGTCCAATCCTGAGCACATCCGCAAATTCCAACAACGAAATTTCTAAGAAGATTTTTACCTTCCGTAGAGTGTGTTACTTCTGGGTGAAATTGAATTCCGTAAGTTTCTTCATTCTGAATTTTGAAAGCTGCTACACGAACTGAGTCAGTGCTAGCAATTACATCAAAATCACTCGGCAGATTCTTGATCGTATCGCCATGGGACATCCATACTTGGGAGCCATGCGTCATTTCCTTAAGCAATTCGAAATGATTATCCAGGTGGCTAAGGTTAGCTCGTCCATATTCTCTGATCTCTGAAGGTGCTACTTCCCCACCGTATTTCTGAGCTAAAAGCTGTGAACCATAACATACGCCCAGTAGAGGAAGTTTGCCTCTCAAAGCGTCCAAATCCAAATCAGGAGAGCCCTCGTCTCTTACCGAGCAAGGAGAGCCTGAAAGTATCACTCCTTTAATATCGGAGGTGATCTCTGGAACTTTGTTATAAGGGTGGATTTCGCAATAAACATTCAGCTCTCTAACTCTTCGGGCGATGAGTTGTGTGTACTGAGAACCGAAATCGAGGATCAAGATTTGTTCTGCCATGCGCAAAGGTAAGCAGGGCAGTTAAAATGAGGAAGTGTTCTTGGAAAATTTACCGAATAATGTTTGGTCACCCTGAGCGGAGTCGAAGGGTTGGACAATTGGAAAATTTTAGTAATTGTAGGATAATTATTGATTGAACCCGATAAGCTGTCAGGCTGAGCGGAGTTGAAGCCATTTCCTCTTTACCTTTTAACGACAATGGTAGGTTCTCGACTCCGCTCGAACTGACACATTCTATAATCGTAAATCTCTCAAGGCTATCCATTTCATCGAAGAATATATTATCTAGCATCATTAAACCAACTTGAAGTTACCTGTTACCATGAAACTCAAAACCATCCTACCACTCTTTTTGCTAATTCTTAGCACTGCTTCTTTTGCTCAAAATGCTCCTCTCCAGAAAGTTACTGACCCTTACTTCAAGTTGGTGAGACCGGAATTCAAAGGGGATTTAGCTTATGAGACGGTAGCCTTTGTAGAGCAATACTGGAGACTCGCTGGAAATACCGGATTTAATAAAACAGTGTATCTTATCGCTGAGAAGCTCGAATCAGTCGGTTATGTATTGGAGGAACAAGCCACCGAATCAGATCGATTCACTTATAGAATCGAAACTCGGGAGATGAGACAACCAACTTGGGAACCAGTTTCGGCTTCATTGAAAATAGTCGGCTCCAATGAAAATTTACTTTCCTCGGAGACAAACCGAAATATGATTTATCAGTATTCCTCCTCCACTCCTGTTGAAGGAATTACTGCGGAAGTAATTTATGTAGAGAATAAAGAAGCACTTTCGGAACTAGAAGTGACGGGGAAAATCCTCTTCTCGGATCAGGTTAGCTATAGAACACTGCAGTCAGCGGTGAAAGATAAAGGTGCTTTGGGCGCGTTGACTTACGATATGCCTTCGTACTTACAACCTGAGAAAAACACGACTTCCATCCAATTCAGAGGATTAAGACACGATGAGAAAAATCCAGCTTGGGCGATTGCTCTTTCTTTTGAAGCCAAAGAAAAGCTGAAGACTGAGTTGGCGAAGGGAAAAGTAGAAGTGCTGGTGAAGGCAGAAATGAAGATTTATGATTCGGCTGAGCTTACTATTGTTGCTAATATTAAAGGATCAGAATTACCACTAGAAAGCCTAGTTTTCTCTGCTCATATCCAAGAGCCAGGAGCCAATGACAATGCGACTGGTGTGGGCACGCAATTGGAAATGGCAAAGATCACCGCGGAGTTGATTCAGGATAAAAAACTCGAACTGAAGCGAACTTTAACTTTCCTTTGGGGAGATGAGATCATTTCTACCAGAAGATATATCCAAGAAAAAGATAAGCGTGAAGCCAAAATCAACTGGGGGATTTCCCTTGATATGGTAGGCGAAAACACGGATGTAACAGGCGGAACATTCCTAATTGAGAAAATGCCTGATCCAAGTGCGATCTGGACACGCGGAGAGGACAAGCACAGCGAATGGGGTGGTTCTCCGATGACTGTGGACCAGATGAAGCCGCACTATTTGAATGACTTTATCTTAACCAATTTCGAAGCGCAAGGTGAGTATGCTGACTGGGTAGTAAAGACCAATCCTTTCGAAGGTGGATCAGATCATACCCCATTCCTACAGGCAGACATTCCGGGATTGTTACTTTGGCATTTCACGGATCAGTTTTACCATACAGATAATGATCGCTTGGACAAAGTCTCACAAAAAACCATGGTTAATGTGGGTACAGCAGCTTTGGTCTCTGCATATACCCTACTGAATGCAGATTCAAAAACTGTAGATCAACTGATACTCATGATCGCGGCAAAGGCCCATATAAGATTGCTGACAGAAGTTCAGCTTAGCAAAAAAGCAATTACAGAAGGTGGATCGAAGGAGGATGAACAGAAAATCCTCGATACTTGGGCGGATTATTATGCAAAAGCTATGGATTCTATTAAGGACTTGGTACCTGCTGATGATGAAAAAACTTTGAGAAGAATACTTTTGGCGAAAGAAGCGATTAAAGCTCAAGTGCCAAAGCTTTAATTTATAGTTGCAACTAAGTTTTTTTTTGCTAGATTTCGCCATATATCTCAAATCCACCTTTATGAAAAAAACTATACTCCTTTCCATTATTCTTTTTACCTACTTTTTGCATTCAAACGCATTGGCTCAGGAAAATAAAAATGTGATTTATTACGTGGGAATAGGCCCTGCAATTGATGGAAATATTGGACTTTATGGGATAAATGTAAGTAATGAACTGAGTTTTGGCCTAGGGAAAAGAATTTCCTTAAATCCATCATTAACCTATTATCAATCTATTAAATCCTTCGATAATTATGATGACCCAAAGTTTGGACAGGATAATTCATCTGGACTTTTTACGAATGTTACGCTCAAATACGATGTCCTCAAGACCACAAATGACTTTAGAATTTCATTGGCGTTTGGACCATCCTTTCAAATCGGAAGTGAAAATAGCACAGATGGAGCTTCCTTAAGATACGATGAAACTGGAAGCTATTATGAATATATGTACAGTATTGAGCGTTTTGCAAAATTAGGTTACACTCAGCAGATCGCTTTCGACTGGAAAAGCAAAAACGAAAACAGAAGAAATTCAGCTGCCCTTAGTATGTCTTCCTTCGGAGGGTACTGGCCTTGGTATCTGATGGCTACTTACAGAATGGGCTTTAAATTGAAGTAGTATTATATTACCCTTGATCATTGAATTTGAAAATTGTTTATTGATTATTACTCTTTTCTAAAAGCTCGCTTCGGATTCTCCACCAAAAGCATTTTCCAATCAGCCTCTTGAAAGCCCTTGGCATTTAATGCAGGCATTAGCTTTTCGAAGATATTGGTAAAGGGAACAAAATCTCCACCATCTGGTTTAGCTGGATCATACCATCCAGCGTCATGGGAAATCAGGACGTTTGCCAAAAACCCATTTTCCTTCGCGAAAAATAGGCGCTCTACATACTCTTCCAAACTCCAACCAATTCCATCCAAACTGATCCAAACGCCCAGTTCGGCAGCTTTCTCATAATTCTGGAAATCTTGCTCTGCCTGAGCATGCACCCAAACAAATGCTGAAGGATCCACTCCCATTTGCTGAAGGATTTCCACTTCCTGTTTCGCAGTGTTCCAAGTTCCGGTGTGGGAATAGATTTTTAAACCAGTCTGCTTATAAGTCAGGCCTGCTGCTCTGACCAATTTTGCATCCATTTCTCCTAATGGATCATCCTCGTTGACTGATATTTTGATAAAGCCCGGTTTGATACCTGTTCCTTCTATCCCATTTCTGAAATCCTCAATCCATCGCTTAGCCAACTGCTCAGCTGTTTCGGTAAAAGCATACTCAGGCAAAAACTTTCCATTTTGAGTACCATACAGTCCGGTGTTGGTGATAAACTGAATACCCGATTGCTCACTCAGTTTCTTAAGTAAAACAGGGTCTTTTGCCAAAAAAGAAGGCGTACACTCAAAAATGGTTCGCACACCGTACTTTTTTACTTCGAGTAAATAAGGCATAACCTTAGCGATTACTTCTTCTTGGTTATATCGATCTGGAGACACTGAATCCGCACCAATAAAGTCAACCAGCACATGCTCGTGAACCAATGTGAGCCCCATTGAATCCAAGGAAATCGGTCCAGTGACGGTATTTATGTATGTGGTGTCAGATTCTGTGCAGGAAAATGCTAAAAACAGAAAACTTAATCCGATGAGTAGAGAATGCTTCATATATAAAACTAAGCAACTACTTCAGATTAAGTCAACTGAAACTCAATTGATTTTACTTCTTTTTCTTACTTCAAAGAAGACATCCCTCCATCTATGTGCAGTATCTGACCAGTGACCCAAGATGATTTTTCATCTAACAAAAACAGTGTTGCGTCAGCAATATCTTTTGGTGTTCCGATTCGACCTAGCGGGTGTCTTTTGTCTGACGCGGCACGCTTTTCATCTGTGCTCACCAATTGTTTTGCCAACGGTGTGTCAGTTAAGGATGGGGCAATGGCATTTACTCTGATCTGATTTGGTGCCCATTCTGCTGCCAAGGATCTCACCAATCCTTCTACAGCTCCTTTTGCAGAAGCAATCCCTGCATGGAAACCCATTCCCGTCTGCACGGCAACGGTACTATAAAGAACTACTGAGGCAGCCTCTGATTTTTTTAGATTTTTCAAACAAGCCTGCAGAACTTTGACAGCTCCAAAAAAATTAACGTCCATCTCAGCCTTGAAATCTTCCATAGAGATTCTATGAAATGGCTTCAGATTGATAGATCCTGGACAATAAACCAAGCCATCTATTACCTCTGGTAAATCCTGGAGTTCTGAACCTTCATCGGTTACATCGAATTGATTATTTCCTTCACCATTTCTGGAGTAGAGGACCAAATTTGCTCCACCTGCTTCAGCTTGTTCTGCGACTGCTTTTCCGATTCCTGAATTCCCTCCGATGATGACAATATTCTTTCCTTTCATTGCTTTTCCTTTTCTGGTTAAAGCATTTTGGAAGGTAGATTGTTTGAAATCAGCTTTATTTCAACTCGTAAAAATAAATGGTCTGTACGTCCTTTTCGAATGCACTTGGATCTTCACCCGGCTTAGAAAAGGCAAAAATCACATCTCTAAGCATGGACAATTTAATATCCCATTGCCCTTCCCATACTTTGTTTTTTCCTTCAAATAGTTGATAATGAGGCATGGACCTGTATTTTTTCACAAGTGCCTTATATTCATCTCCGCCCTTTTCATAGTTTGCCAGATCATCAACCTCATCCTGTGGTGCAGCCCCTTGGTATGAAGTCAACAAATAGTCATTTGAAAAGACAAAATTCTGATACCTGCCCGCAGTTAGACTTTGATTCGCATTATTTTCTCCAACCGACGTAGATGGCTCCATTTGTCTATATGCATTTTCAGGATTCAAATCCCACTGATCTTTTAGCTTTAAGGACGGAAAATTATAAACATACATTTCAGGTGAATTTGGAAAAAGAACAAACATCTCATTACCGGAGAATTTGACAATTGGGTCCAAATCCAAATATTGACCTGGGTTTTTAGCTACATAGCTAGTTGCAGGAACAGAATCAGACTCTACTATATTAAATGTCTGGCTATCTCTGAGGGTAATAAATGGATATGAGTTACTGAAGTTTTTGGACTGCATTAATTCGGTACTCCTATCCTTCTCATCTAGTGAAAAAGTATAGATATAATCCCCATACGTTTCAAAACCTCTACTTCCCCCCACCCTAGGAAGCACGAGGCTGAAGTCACTGGTCACTTTATTTTTCAATTGAAAATCAAGATCATAAGTATAAGTTGCGGTCATGGTTTGTATTACAATCTCATTATTGCCGCCATATTTTGCTCCGACGAAATAAGTTGATTGTATAGTGTTTCTACCGTCTCCGGTGAGATTTGCTGTATTTAGCAATTCGCCTGATTTACTGATCCGAAAAAACTCAGACGTTTTGAAATCATAAAACAAAAACTCTGAATGATCTGATTTTACATCGACCATGATAGGTTTAGTGAGTCTATCTATAATCATACTATCCCTAATCACTAGTTCGGGAACATATTTTTCAGCTTCTGCTTTTTTTTCTGAACCAGAAGACCCACATGATGAAACCATAGTCAAAAAAGCAAAACCCACAAAACAACAAAGTGCGTGTTTTAAGGAAACTCTAAGTAATTTTCCGTTCATTTTGTAAGCTTATTTAAGTTCATAAAAATAAAAGGTCTGTACGTCCTTTTCGACTGCATCAGGATCTTCTCCCGGCTTTGCATTGGAATATAGAAGATCGCGAACTGACAATAGGTTTACATCCCAAGTGCCTTCCCAAAGTTTTTCTTCTCCTTTGAAAATCTGGTAATGTAAATTGCTCTTATACTTTTCCTCCAGGGCCATATACCGTTCATCGCCTACGACATTTCTGGGTAATTCATCAACTTCTTCTTGTGGAACTGCACCTTCGAACATAGTGATCAAATACCCATTTGAAAAAGCATAATTAGTGTATTGTGAACTTGCCAATGATTTAAAGAAACCATCAAAATTGATTTCTTTATTTAGGGGTTGTATCATTTTGAAATGATCATCTGGACCCAAAGGCATAAAAGATTTAAGCTCCAAGGTTGGAAAATCATATACATATAGTTCAGGTGAATTTGGAAACAAAGCATACATCTCATCTCCAGAAAAACGTACTATCGGATCTAAACTAAGGTATTGTCCAGGAGTAGTAGCCATCATAGATTGAGCAGGGATATACGCTGACTTGATAATATCCAAGGAATTAAGATCCCTAATTGTCATAAACGGATACGATGTACTAAACTCTTCTGAACTGTAAACTTTTTCACCATCTTCGTTTTGAACTGAAAAAGTGTAGAGGTAATCTTCATAAATCTCAACAGCATTACTCCCTCCAATATTTCGAGTAATTAAAGAAAAATCAATAGCCTTTTCTTCTTTCAATATGAAATCAAGATCATAAACAAAGAGTCCGGCATGTGTGGTAACCAAAATTTCATCTTCTCCAGAATAATCTGCGGATGTAAAATACCTGGTTTTAAAACTATCTCTTCCATCCTCACTTCGATTAGCTTTAACAAGAATTTCTCCAGTCTTACTTACTCTCAAAAGTTCTTCAGTATTAAAATCAAAAAACAAAAACTCAGATCCGTCATCCCTTGCGTCTATCAAGTACGGTTGAGTTAACATATCAATCACCAAACTATCAGTAATGACCAGCTCTGGAATATAGGCTTCAGATTGTGTTTCTTGGGTCTTTTCGCTGCAAGCGAGGGCAGCAGTAAAAAGTAGGAGCAGTAGAAATTTCTTCATAGGTGTGATTTACTAACAATTTAGATTTTCTGATAATTCGCAGTAGGTAAAGTAGTCAAATTTTTGAAAAACTAGTTTATTACCTCTTCCATAGCAATTCAATGAGTTATCACCGAGTCCAAAGCACACTGAGATTGCCCCAAAGTTGAAAAAAGCTCAGCCAAGATTCCCTAAAAATCATCAAATAAAAGCACCCCATTCCTTAGGCCATTTTGACGAAATTAGATATTCACAAATTAGCTGATTTAGACTAAATTTTTGTGTCCGATAATTGATTCACTAGATTTAAACTTCAATTTGAGTGCTACTTGTGTCTCATGATAAATCTCTGAGTTAAAAAACTACTTAATAAAATTAAGCTTATAGCTATGAAAAAGTATATTTTTCACCTGTTAGTAATATTTTCTTTTTCATGTAATTCAGATACTAGCGAGTATTTTGTCATTGATAAAAATTCATCCAACAGGTCCATTTTCATCAGCGAAGATTCCGATGAATTGGTGAAATGGGCAGCTAATGACCTTGCAGAAGACTTAGAGTTCATACTCAGAACAGAAGTTACAATTAGTTATACTGACAAATTCAATCCAGAGGACAAAGGAATTTATATAGGGAAATTTGATGATCCATTAATTGAATCCTTACCCGAAAAGCTCAATAGAAATTTAAACGGTGAATGGGAAAAATTCCTAATCAATAAACATGAGGAAAATCTCTTCATTGTGGGCAGCGACATTAGAGGCACTGTATATGGGATCTTTGAACTTGCAGAGCGAATCGGTATATCACCGTGGAAATGGTGGGCAGATGTCCATCCTCAGAAAAGTGAAGGGGTCGAATTGAAATTGCCTATCGGAGGAATTGAAACTAGTCCTTCCGTGCAGTATAGAGGGATATTTTTAAACGACGAAGACTGGGGATTACAACCTTGGGCAGCTAATACCTTCGAACCAGAAACTGGAGATATTGGCCCCAAAACATACGAGAAGATCTTTCAATTGCTGCTTCGCCTGAAGGCTAACACCATATGGCCAGCGATGCATCCTTCCACTAAGGCTTTTTTTAGCATTCCAGGAAATCGGGAAATGGCCGAAAAGTATCACATTTCCATAGGTACCTCACATGCAGAGCCCATGCTACGAAACAATGTGGATGAGTGGGATGAGGAAACTTATGGTGATTTCAATTATTTTACCAACAGTGAAAACGTCAAGCAGTATTGGCAAGAACGAATTACACAAGCCAAAAATGGGAACAACATTATTAGCATGGGCATGCGGGGAATCCATGATTCAGGAATGCAAGGAAATGCTACTCAAAAAGAGCGAGTTGAACTTCTAGAACAAATTTTTCAGGATCAGCGGAGTATTTTGTCAAGCACAATCGATAAGGCCATCGAAGAAATCCCTCAGGCATTTACAATCTACAAGGAAGTATTAGACCTATACAATGATGGCTTACAAGTTCCAGATGACATCACGCTGGTATGGACCGATGACAATTATGGCTACATACGGAGATTAAGTGATGAGAAAGAACAAAGTAGAAAAGGTGGCAGCGGTGTATATTATCATTTGAGCTATTGGGGTAGACCTCATGATCACCTCTGGCTCTCTACCACACAGCCTGGGTTGATATGGTATGAAATGACCAGAGCCTATCAAAACGGAGCCAAAAAACTGTGGATTGCCAATGTAGGAGATATTAAGCCTGCTGAATACGATATAGAGTTTTTCCTAGACCTAGCCTGGGACATCAATAGTATCTCTGAAACTACCATAAATTCCCATTTGGAAGCTTGGAGTTCTCGAGAGTTTGGGGAATTCCATGGGGAAGAGATCGCCAAGATCTTTGCGGAATATTATCGTTTGGCATTTCTACGCAAACCCGAATACATGGGATGGAGCCAAACTGAGCCGACCACAACAACAAGGATCACGGAGTTTAACTCCAAGGAAGCAAACCGCAGACTTGAAGCTTATGCTAAGCTGGTAGAAAAAGTAAATGCGATAAAGTCTTCCCTATCCAAAGAGCGTCTTGACTCCTATTTCCAATTAGTGGAATACCCAATAAAAGGTGCTGCGCTAATGAATGAGAAATTTATCCTTGCTCAGGAATCATACCTAAATACAACTAGTGATTTAAAGGATAAACTCGCGAAGCAATCGCAACAAGCATATGATAATATTGTTGTGCTTACCGAAGAATATAACCTCAAAATCAGCAATGGTAAGTGGAATAAAATGATGTCCATGCATCCTCGAGACCTACCTGTTTTCTCCATGCCAAACTATCATCAGACAGACCAGTTGCCTGAGAGCAAAAACACAGCAGGAGACCCCACTCTTTCTCCGCCTATTTTTATGCAGGGAAATGAATATTCTAACGCCCAAGGTGCAGCAAATTACCAATGGAAAGCAGTGGAAGGATTAGGTTACAGCAATGCCGCTATGACGCTATTCCCTTTTACAAACCTGCTATTTGAATCAGAAAAACCATACTTGGAATATCAATTTGACCTGCAAAATCCAGGAAAGCATGTAGTGGAACTACGATTCTTACCTACTCATTCAAACAATTTTGATCAGAAGATATGGGTATCAATCGATGATCAGGAGCCCAAAGAATTCTCTTTAAATACTCGTGGAAGAACTGAAGAGTGGAAGGAAAATGTACTGAGGAATTTTGTAAAAGTGACTTACCCGATTCTCAATGAAAAATCAGGGAAACACAGCCTGAAAATATCAGTTAATCAGGTTGGAATAGTACTAGATCAACTCGCTATTAGTCAAGAGGGACAGGAGAAATTCTATGAAATAGTGAAATGACCGAATGACCAACAGTTTCATAGAGCACCTCCCTTAAAATTCCAACTTCCCCCAAGTGAATCACTACCTTATTGACCAGAAAGGGAAAGTATGGCACTACTATCTAGAGACAAAACCAATCCTACCCCTTGCTAGGCAAGAAAATAAACCCAGTGCTCCTTCACGCTTTCTTCGAGCCCGTTGTGGCTAAAAACTAAAACAAAAAAACCGAGCCTCTCAGCTCGGTTTCATGTTGGTTCTTGCTTTCTAAATTACTTTTCCAGACTAATGTATTTCAAAAACTCATTTCTGGATTGCTCGTCCTTCTCAAATTTACCTGAATAGAAAGAAGTCAGAGTAGAACTTGTCGTATCCTTCACACCCCTAGAGCTTACGCACATGTGATCTGCATCCATGATCACGGCCACATCATCTGTGCCTAGCGCTTCTACCAGCTCGTTTCCGATCTGCATGGTCAACCGCTCCTGAACTTGCGGGCGCTGCGAAAAATACTGCACAATTCGGTTGATTTTTGATAGTCCGATCACAGATCCATTGGAAATGTAAGCCACGTGAGCCTTTCCATGGATCGGCACGAAGTGATGCTCGCAGTGGGAAAAGAAGGTTATATTCTTCTCCACGAGCATTTCATTGTATTTATATTTATTTTCAAAAAGCTTTGCCAGTGGCTTATTCTTTGGATTTAATCCGCTGAAAACCTCTTTTACATACATCTTTGCCACGCGATGTGGAGTTCCTTTCAAACTGTCATCTGTGAGATCCAATCCCATGATGTGCATGATTTCTCTGAAATGCTTCTCAATTAATTCGACTTTCAGCTCATCATCCATTTCGAAAGCATCCTCCCGAAGTGGTGTTTCTAGGGAAGTTCCCACATGCTCATCTCCAATATCCTCTGCAGATGCTCTTGCGATATTAATTCCCATCGTATTCAACAAAGTTTCTTTCTGTTTCATAAAGTCGAATTGTTAACTCGAATTTTCGATCAATTTTTTCCCTTAAAATATTCCAAACAACCACTGCAATATTTTCAGCGGTTGGATTAAGTTCTTTGAATTCATCGGTATCCAGGTTTAAATTTTTGTGATCTAATTTTTTTAAGACATACTCTTTGATCAAATCGCTGAGCACTTTCATATCGTAAACATATCCAGTTTGCGGATCTACTTCCCCTCTCAATTTCACGATCAACTCATAGTTGTGACCATGAAAATGGGGATTATTGCACTTACCAAAAACAGATTGATTTTGTTCGTCAGACCACTCAGGGTTATGAAGACGATGCGCTGCGTTGAAATGTTCTTTTCTATAAACTGATACTTTCATTGATTGCTGAAACAGCCACTTTTCTGTTTTTGTTTGAATTATTTTTCTTTTTATCTGTTAAACAACTGGTATGGGTCTGCTTTACAGCTTATTAATTTTGGGAACGCAAAATTACAGAATAATATGTGGTACCAAAATCGACCGTAAAACTCATCAAGCCAAGAACGGATAAAGCTATTGAGAAGGTTCCCGAAATCAAGCGATGAATTTAATGATCAAAATTATAAGAGACTGATCACATCATCGTTTGTCCTCATAGGATATCCTCCTAACTTTACATAATCACCCAAATGCTTATGCTTTCACAAACACTTGCGATTACCTTCCTCTTATTTATAGGAATTTTCCCAAATCCAGATTTCAAAGAAAACAGCTTACATACAATTACTTCCATCAACCCAGTCTCGGTGACTTATGATGCTTTAATTGCAAAAAATGGAGTATTACCATCTGAGGAAGTTTTCAATTTGGCTATCCAAGGATGGGACAAAATGAAGGATAATCTCAAATCAAAAGTACTGACAGTAATTGATTTCAGCCTTCCATCCACGGCAAAAAGAATGTGGATTATAGATCCTGAAAAAGGCGAAATTCTTTTAAATTCTGTGGTTTCTCACGGAAGAAACTCCGGTGATTTGATGGCAAAAACTTTCTCAAATATTCCAGAATCCTTCAAAAGTAGCCTTGGTTTTTACAAAACTGCTGAAACATACTCAGGCAAACATGGCTATTCTCTTCGACTTGATGGACTAGAAAAAGGCTTCAATGATCAAGCTAGAAATCGGGCAATTGTGATTCATGGTGCTGATTATGCCAAAGAGGAATTTGCTAAGTCTGTCGGTAGGTTAGGAAGAAGTCTAGGCTGTCCAGCACTTCCTACCGAGCTTTCTGCACAAGCTATAGATCTAATTAAAGATGGTTCATTACTTTTTATCTTCGGAAAAGACGACAATTATTTAGCCAAATCAAGCCTCATTAAGGCTTGATTTAGTTTTTTTTAGCGCTTCCAATAGGGCTGAATCTCTTTCATATACATCAGATCGGAAATTAGCTTTTCCATCTTTTCCAGCCCAAAAAGTCATATAAACTAATACGACAGGGATTTCTCTATCCAACTCCACTACTTCCTCATTAGTCTGATGCATGGCCGCTTGGATTTTTTTTTCATCCCAAGAGCTATCGTTCAATAAGATTTTTGCGAATTGATCTGGGTTCTGAATTCTGATACATCCGTGACTTAGTGCCCTTGTTTCCCGCTCAAATAGGCTTCTGGAAGGTGTGTCATGAATGTAAATATTGTAATCGTTAGGGAACATAAATTTAACCAGACCTAGGGAATTATCTCCTCCTGGCTTCTGTCTTACTCTATAGCCAGTTTCTTTGGCCAAATTGACTTTTGAAGCCTTTACTACTTCTCCGCTTCCGCTAACTATCTCCATGTTTTTCTGAGCCAAATAATTTGGATTTTTTTCTATCGAAGGAATTATCTCATCATTGGTGATGGATTCAGGAATGTTCCAATATGGACTAAATACGATGTAGCTCATCGGTGCCGTGAATGTTGGTGACTCGTTGTATTCTTTACCTACAATCACTTTTGCGGTGAAAGCAGTATCCTGTTTTTTCATATAATCCAACTGATAGTTGGCTATGTTCACGAGTACCATCTCCTGATCCCAATCCATCTTTGGCATCCATCGAAGCCGCTCCATATTTATGGAAGCAATATCGATGAGATTTTGAGGGCTATTGTTTAATGATTCTGCAACCAATGCTCCAATAACTCCATCGGGATTCATCCCATTGGACTCCTGATATTTTTGAAGGCCCGCAAACATAGTGGAATCAAAAAGTGTAGGATCTTCCATATCGTATGGCTTCAATACATCCCAAAATACCAATCGCTTTCGCAAAGCTGGAATAGCTGAATGCTTCTCTCCTACTTTAATAGCTCCTTCTACTTTAGCAAAATCCCAAGTCAGCGTATCATTTTTCTGAATTTCATAAAGCTCCTGAATCGCTTCTCTTCCTTTGGCATACAACTCTGAACTTGGATATAGACTTTCAAAAGTCTTTTCAACGGAGCTTCCATTCGCAACCTCTTCAAGAAGTTCAGTATAACTCACATCGGTTTCTTTCTCCTCAAACTTCCAGTTAGAATCTAGGCTGGATGGGTTTATTTTTCCAAATTCCAAGTCATGAGCTAAGTTGAAAAATCCATCGGTGAGCAAAAGCTCCAACCTTACTTTCTGTTCTGAAGATAAATTTCTGAATTTCTTTTTCTCTTCATCCGGATTAGAAGACAGAGCATAGATCTTGTCAATATTGTAGTCATCTGGCAACAAGCCATCATATTTGGAGTTTTCTATCTGGGTGAGCATTTCTTCGCCAGCATCCGAAAGTGAGCCATTAAAAAGCCAAACCTCCATATACTCTCTATCAGCATAGAAGCTTTGAATTTCGGAAGCATAATTCGAAGTGGCTAGTACACCACTCTCTCCTCCATTAAGATTTGCCTGCAGCTCATCTTTCAAATCAGATCTACGCTGATTAAAAAACCAGACTAATCCGATGACTAGGATAAAGACTGCGACGATTGGGATAATTATTTTCTTATTCATAAAAGGCGATTTGTATCACCTTCCATTAGACAAAGTTCGTACGCTTAAAAATTCTTATCATTAAAAGAAGTAGATTGGAATACTTCTAATTCATTTTCAATACGTTAAGAAAAATTCAAATCATAAAGTATAACCTGCTGAGACTGATCACTGCGACTGTTATTACCCAACTTGGGGCAAATCACTTGAATCAATGCTCATAAAATTATTTTCGAAGTGCTGCTAAAACTTCCTCATCTCTATCATAAATATCTTGACGGAAATGTCCCTGACCTCTGGAATCAGCCCAAAATGTCAGGTAAAGTAACACGACTGGGATCTTCCGATCAAGGTTTACAATCTTCTCTTGGTTCTGGTGCATTGCTGAATTAATCTTATCCAAGGTCCATGATTTATCATTGCGCAGCAACAATCCAGCAAAAGTTACAGGATCTTGAATACGAATACAGCCATGACTCAGAGCTCGATCTTCTCTTTTAAACAGACTTCTAGCTGGCGTATCGTGAATGTAAACACTATGCTCATTTGGAAACATAAATTTCACCAAACCCAAGGAATTATGTTCTCCCGGCTTCTGCCTAACCATGTAAGGGATGGATTTGCCACTCCAATTTACCGTCAATGGGTCAACAGGTTTTCCCGAGAAAGTCACTACCTCCATGTTTTTCTGAGTAAGGTAATTCGGGTTTTTTCGCACTGCTGGCATCACTTCATTTCTCACGATGGAAGTTGGAAGATTCCAATAAGGACTAAAAACGATGTAACTCATCGCAGATGAAAAAATTGGGGATTCATGATATTTCTTACCTACGATCACTCGTGTAGAAAAAAGTGTATCTCGGTTATTCAAGTAATCCAATTGATAGTTTGCAATATTGACCAATATCATTTCTGCACTACGAAGTGTATCGGGAAGCCAGCGAAGTCGTTCCATATTCACCGAAGCCTTGTCGATCAAAGCTGAGGGTGATTGGTTTAAGGTATTTATCGTGTTTTTACCCAACGCCCCGTCAGGTTCTAGGCCATTTCTTTGTTGGAATTTCTGCACTGCCAAAAACATGGTAGAGTCATACTGCTTTTCGTCTTCGAATGGATATGGCTCCAAAAATTTCCAAAACGCCAAACGCTCTCTCAAGTTTGGAATTCCTCCATGCGTTTCCCCAACTTTAATAGTTTTCGAGACTTTTACTGCTTTCCAGTTTAGCGTATCCTGCTTGCGGATTTCATCCAATGCTCTAATCACCTCACGCCCTTTTTTATAGATGGCCATGTTTGGGTAGAGCGTTTCAAGCGTTTGTCTGATTTGCTTTCTCTCCCCTGCTATTTTGAGCAACTCATTGTAAGAGATTTTTGCCTCTTTAGCTTTGATTTCCCAATCTCCCGCCAAAGATTGAGGATTCACTTTACCAATTTCCAAGTTTGCAGCCAGTCTGAAAAAAGCGTCAGAAAGCAACAAGTCCAAGTCTGCCAAATCATCTAAGTCATTGGAAACCTGTTGCTTTTTATTGTATTCAAATTGAGTGAAAAATACATTTATTAGATTCAAATGGTAATCTTCTGGATTCAGTCCGTCAAACTTGCTTTGCATAATCTCAAACCGAAGTTCATACGCCAATTCTGTAAGCACACCTCTTTCTATCCAAGCGGGGCTGAAAAGGCGATTTGAATAAAACTGATGTATTTCGCCTTTGGCAAAAAGCTCATTTTGGCGCACATTTAAAGGAACATCTGGCTGGTCTAGCTCTAACCTGATTCTGATATTATCTTGTAAATCTGTAGTTTGGGCAACACAAAAAAGCCCCGGAGCAAAACTCAGGAGCATTAATAACAGCAGGTGCTTGTGCATAAATTTAAACTGATTATTCAACTTCAAAATCCTGATACTTTCTTCCCAGCGCCCAGGCTTCTTTTAGCATTTCCAAAAATCCGCCCATTTTATGCAGTGGGATCAAATTTGGGCCATCACTCAATGCTTTGGACGGATCTGGATGTGTTTCTATAAAGAATCCATCGATCCCCGTAGCTGCGGCGGCTCTTGCCAAAATCGGAGCAAACTCACGCTGACCTCCACTGCTTCCGCCCTGCCCCCCTGGCTGCTGCACAGAATGGGTAATGTCAAAAACTACGGGTGCAAACTGACGCATGATCGGTAGTCCACGCATATCAACGACAAGATTATGGTAGCCAAGTGAAAAACCTCTTTCCGTGAGACAAACATTTTCATTTCCAGTTGACCGCACTTTGGTAACTGCGTATTGCATATCCTCTGGAGCCATAAACTGTCCACGCTTGATTTTGACAGCTTTTCCACTTTCGCCAGCGGCTAAGAGCAAATCTGTCTGCCGACAAAGAAATGCTGGAATCTGAAGCACGTCTACTACTTCAGCCACATCCTTCACTTGATAGCTTTCATGAATATCTGTCACCAACGGTACGTTCAAAGCATTTCCTACGCGCTGTAAAACTTCCAGCGATTTATCCATTCCTATACTTCGAAATGAACCTGAAGAAGTACGGTTTGCTTTATCAAAAGAAGCTTTAAAAACATAGGAGAATCCATGCTGTTCCGCCCATTCTTTTACTTTAGTTCCTATTTCGAGGCAAATATCAAAGCTCTCTACAGCACATGGCCCAGCGAATAAAACAGGTTTCTCTTTGCCTAAAATCACCGAATCAGTGATCCGCATGGGTTTATTATTTCTTGTCATTTTCCTTTTGGGATAAAGTATCAATCAATGGGACAAGTTGCTCGTTGGCATGAAGAAGAATATCTCCCACTTCACGAAAAACACCTTCTCCTCCTTTAAATCTAGAAACATAGTGCGCAATCGGCTTCACGTATTCCATCGCATCGCTAGAAACTACCGCCAAGCCTACACGTGATAAAATTGGCAAATCAATCAGGTCATCGCCAATATATGCCACTTCATTAGCCTGAAGTTCTAGGGTCTCTAACACCTCATTAAACTTTTTACCCTTATTCTTTACTCCATGGTAGTGAAAATCAAACTTGAGTTCCTCGCAGCGGTTTTGTACCACATACGATTCTCTGCCAGTGATCGCCCCTACCATCAACCCGCTTTTCCGAAGGTGGTAAACGATCAAGCCATCTTTGACATTGAATTTTTTGAACTCCAGCTTATTATCATCATAGACAATCCCGCCGTCAGTCATCACACCGTCGATGTCAGTGATGATCAATTTTATTTTAGCGGCTCTTTCCCAAACATCTTCAGAAATGTGAGCGAAGTATTCAGCTATTATTTTTTCTGTTTCCATTGGATAGAATAAAGGTCTAGTCTTCTTTGCTCGAGGTTTCGTACACTTCCTGCTTTTCTCTGCTTAGTCAAAAGATCCAAGTCTACATCGGCAACAATGATAGTTTCTTCATTTTCTGAAGCCATGGCTACAACGGCATCGTGTGGAAAAGAGAAATCTGAAGGTGAGTAAATCGCAGCCTGAGAATACTGAATATCCATATTCTCTACTTTCGGTAGATTGCCTACAGATCCTGTGATGGCCACGTAGCATTCATTCTCAATTGCTCTAGACTTTGCACAGGTATTCACACGAAGGAAGGCATTCTTAGTATCTGTCCAAAAAGGAACGAACATAATATCCATTTCCTGCTCAGCGAGGATTCTTCCCAATTCTGGAAATTCTACATCGTAACAGATCAAAATTCCGATTCTTCCCGCATCAGTATCGAAGACATTGATTCCATTTCCGCCCTGAAGCCCCCAATAAGAGGCTTCATCCGGTGTAATATGGAGCTTATACTGCTTATCCTGCGTACCGTCTCTGCGGCAGAGGTAACTGACATTTCGAAGCTTTTTACCATCGTACTCAGGCATGGAGCCAGCGACGATATTCACGTTATAAGAAACCGCCAGATCGCTCATTCTACTGATAATCTCGTCAGTATAATCTGCCAGATTACGGATTGCTTCAGAGGCATCCATATCGTTAAATTCTGCTAAAAGCGGTGCATTGAAGAATTCAGGTAAAAGGCAAAAATCCGATTTGTATCCAGAAACTGTATCCACGAAGAACTCCACCTGCTGCATCAGATCATCCACATTGGAGAAGCGACGCATCTTCCATTGAACTAATCCAAGACGGACAATTGACTTCTTATTACCGATTAGCTTCTCGTCCTTTTCATAATAAATATTGATCCACTCAAGTAGTGTGGCATATGCTCTGGAGTCAGTATCTGAAGGCAAATATTTAGTAATTACCTTCCGTACGTGGAATTCATTGGCCAATTGAAAAGACAAGACTGAGTCGAAAATCTCCTTGTTTTTGACCAGATCTATGTATTTCCTCGGGGTCATCTCATCGGCATAATTCGTATAACCAGGTATTCTGCCTCCCGCAATGATAGACCGAAGATTGAGGTTCTCACAAAGCTCCTTTCGTACATCATATAACCTACGTCCAAGTCTCATACCTCTATAGTCGGTATGTACAAAAACATCCGTCCCATAAAGAGTGTCGCCCTCTATGTCATGTGTGTCGAATTTGCCAAAACCTGTGATCTGATCGTAGGTATGGTTGTCCCCAAACTTATTGTAATCGACCACCAAACTCATGGCAGCTGCCACTACTTTGCCATTGTCTTCTATCGCAATTTGACCTTCAGGGAATGCTTTTAGTTGGTTTTTAAGCTCTTCTTTAGTCCAAGCCCCACCTTGATTTTTATATATGGAAACCATGATTTCCCGGATGTCATCGTAATCCGAGAGTTTAATATTTCTAAGCTTTAGCCTATGCTCTAGCTCTTCTTTTTGCTTGCTCATGTTTCAAAATTAGCCAAATTCAATTAAATATCTCCATTCACTCCTATCCAACAAAAAGAAAGCGAACAATGCAAATGATTGCATGTTTTAGTAGAATTGTGGTACATTAAATGCAATTCTGGATTTGTTGTGCTAGAAGAAAAATCAAAGTAATGAAGATTTAAATGCAGCAAGAAATAAAAGATGTGGCTGAGGAAAAAGCGCAAGGCTTTATCGAATGGATAGAGCAAGTTTTCAATTATAGCCTAGTCAACCTTGGAGATTCTAAGCTAACTGTTGGTCTCGTCCTCACCTTAATTATCTCATTTGTAATACTTTTTATTGTCACTGAATGGGTCAGAAGACTTCTCGTACACAAGATTTTAAATCGCTATCAAATCGATTCGGGTACCAGAGCATCCATCGGGATGATCGTCAAGTACGTACTCATTATGGCAGGCGTATTTTCCATTCTTCAGACTAACGGAGTTGACTTAAGTGCTTTCGGGATCCTGGCTGGTGCTCTTGGTGTAGGTATTGGTTTTGGTCTGCAAAACATCACAAATAATTTTATATCTGGACTTATCATCCTTTTTGAGCAGCCCATAAAAGTCGGAGATAGAATTGAAGTGGGGGATGTTTCTGGAGATGTAATTAGAATTTCTGCTCGATCCACCACCATTGTGACGAATGATAACATCACCATCATTGTTCCAAACAGTCAATTTATTGATAGTCCTGTGATTAACTGGTCTCATAATGACCGGAATATTCGATTCAATTTCCCTGTAGGTGTATCTTACAAGGAAAACCCTGAAAAAATAAAAGGCATCTTAATCGAAGCCGCTAAAGAAAATGCTGGAGTTCTCAATACACCTGCACCAGATGTACTTTTTGACAGCTATGGAGACAATAGCATCAATTTCACGCTCCGAGTATGGTCATCAGAGTATATTAACAGGCCAAAAGTGCTGAAAAGCCAATTATATTATACCATCTTCAAAAAATTTGGTGAGCAAGGAGTTGAGATACCATTCCCTCAACGAGATCTTCACCTTAAATCGGGGTTTGATAAGTTAGAAAATTAGCCTAATTTTCAGCAACAATCCCTTTGTTGAGAATATCATGTGAAGGCTTTCTATGAAAAAATTTCTATTCATAATTCTATTTCTTTCAACGACAGGAGCCTTCTCGCAAAGTTTTTATCGTTTTCGGTTTGAAGAGCCTTGGTCATTTTCTGCAAGTGCAGGAATGACGCAGTACTACGGAGAATTATATTCATTTTGGAAGTATAACGAAGGTATCCAACCTGACTGGAATGCGAATATTGCAGCTCATTATATCTTCGGAACTAACCTTAAAGCAAGAATAGATTTTTCCTACATTAAAATGTCAGGTCAAGATCCACCTTCGGACCCGAGAGCCTATAGAACACCTAGAAACCTACATTTTAGAGCCAAAAATTGGGAGACTACAGCGATGGTAGAATACTACTTAAACCCAGTAAAAGTCCCAAATATCCATCGCTCCTTATTGAATCCATATATTTTCGCAGGACTCGGTATGTCCACTAATAATCCAAAGGCTGAGCTAGATGGTGAGTGGGTAGATTTGAGACCTCTGCAACTGGAAAACAACCCTTACAATCGATATATCATTACTTTCCCGATGGGTTTGGGGTTAAAATATAAGGCAAATGTTTATATGGATTTTTTCCTTGAGGGAAATTACAGATTCACCCTGACTGATTATATGGATGATATTTCAGCCTATAATGTCAGCGAGTTTTACCTTGACCTAGTGGATGATTATGTTACTGGAAACAACCCTGATCGTCTAAGGCTGGCTATTAGAAACCCAAGTTTTATCGATGATAACGGTCTACCAGACGTGGATAAGATCCTTAGAAATAACGGCAGAGTTCGCCGGGGCTCAGGACTTACTCATCGCTATGATGGCTACATGACGATCAACTTTGGTGTGGAAATATACTTTTCTCCTGATATTTGGGACAACTTCTTCTTCAGAAACAGAGTGTTTGAAAAAGCATTCAGGTTCTGGTAAAGCTTAATTTGAGGTTTGAAATTTCAAATTTGATATTCAGAGGACTAACTCCATTTTTATATCACATCTGCAATACTTCCCTTCTTCAAGTTCTGCTGGTTTAAACCCTAATTTTTGATAGATTCTTAAAGCTGGACCTAGCTTGGAATGGGTATAAAGTACAACCTTCTTCCCTCCCATTTCTTTAGCTTTTTCTAAAATCGCCCTAGCCAATATCATCCCTAGTCCTTTTCCTTGCGCGTTTCTAGAGACGCCCATTTTGATGAGTTCATATTCCTCATCGCTCACTTTGTGAAGCCCTACTGTCCCGACAACTTCTTCTCCTAATTTTGCAAAAATAATTGTTCCACCAGGTTGTATAATCGTCTCCTCTGGACGGTCGAATTGAGCCTGATCAAATGGCTCGATCGAAAAATAGTCCTCCACCCAAGCTTGGTTAATAGATTTGAAAAACGGACTTAACTCCATTGAATACGGTATTATCTCGATCTGATCCATCAGGACAACTTTTTAGAATATGAATACCAAAAGTAAAAAGAATCACTTAGCTTAGAAAAGCTAAAATCATTGATCCTTCCTATGAAATACAAGAACTTCATCCTCATACTTCAATTACTTTTTGTCGCTTTTTTCGCAAATGCTCAGTCACCGGAGCAAAACCTTGAAAAACTTGAACTAACTCTGCCAGAAGTCGGAGCCCCAATTGCAAACTATGTGAAGTGGAAACAGGTCGGTAATCTGCTGTACCTATCAGGAACTGGATCGGATGTATATGGAAAAGTTGGCGCAGAACTCACTATTGAAGAAGGCTATCAAGCAGCGCGTGAAACAGGACTGGAAGTAATCGCAGTGCTGAAGGCTGCCACAGGAGATTTAAGTAAGGTGAAGCAATTTATGAAAGTGCTAGGAATGGTCAATTCCGATCCAAACTTCGATAAACAGCCTGCCGTCATCAATGGCTTTTCTGATCTGATGGTAGAGATCTTTGGAGAAAAAGGCAAGCATGCCCGCTCAGCAGTTGGCGTAGCGGCTTTGCCCAATAATATGGCTGTGGAGATCGAGGTTATTGTGGAGTTAGAAGATTGATTATATCGATAAGATGAATTTTCTTTTTCAAAGTCCACGCCTTGGATTTCGTCTCTGGCAAGCTTCGGATCTTGATGCTTTTACTAAAATGAATGCAGATCCGGAAACCATGACTTTTTTCCAACATCCACTTTCGAAGAAGGAATCCAAAGCCTTGATGGATAGAATGACAAAACTCTATGATGAGCTAGAGCATTGCTATTTTGCGGTAGATTTATTAGAAAGTGGAGACTTTTTAGGAATGATAGGCTTGGGTACCAAATCATTCAAAGAACGTTTCACTCCATGTGTAGATATAGGCTGGAGGATCAGAAAAAAATATTGGAATCAAGGATATTCCACCGAAGGAGCTGCCAGATGTCTTGAATACGCAAAAGAATTAGGTATTAAAGAAGTGTATTCACTCGCCTCTTCAAAAAACCTAGCTTCGATCCGGGTAATGCAAAAAATAGGAATGACCTATGAATATGACTTTGAGCATCCTGATTTATTAGAACACCCTCGACTACAACCTTGTAGCTTGTTTAAGATTGAATTATAAACGTTTCAATTAAATATTTTCAATTAATGATTTCGCCTCCGTTCGTGTCCCACGAACGGCAATAATTATGTTTACAACATAAATTGATTCCTGTTACAAAACTTTACGAACACCTCGGCAAATAGTAAACGAAAAAAAGATGCCACCCCGAAACGGAGGTGACATCTAACCACTTAACCCCAACTAATTACTACTTCTTATGCTAGGAAAAGCGATGCAATTCCCAACACTTGATCCTTGTTAAGCGGCTCATCCCATCCTTCAGATACTGCACCAGCATCTATTCCAGTTAGATTTACCACATTTACACCCCCGTGTGTGACATTATCTTCACCGGCATAAATACCTTGGGTAACTGCTGGGAGAGAACCTATTGAACTATTAGTAATCCAACCTTTAATATCATCCTGACCTTTCTTTGTTCTCAATCTTCTGACCATAGATGCGTGCCTAGCTTCCACTGAGTGTATCGAAAGCGCAGCTGTCAATACCACATCACTTTCCATCACATTACCTGCCTGACCTTTGTACGCTCGTACTCCTGTGTCTTCAAAAGCTTGAGAAAGTGCCAAAAACGTAGGGTAATCAGAGAATGGCATAAAGTTTCCACCTGCCGTAAAATCAAATTCCGGCTCAGCTACTGGTGTTCCCATAAGCACATTTGAGATCACCTCTTGTAAGAAATTCACGTGGGCCAATTCATGGTCTCTGATTTTGGTGAAAATAGCCATGTCAGCACCATCAATTACTCCTGACTCAATTCCCATCTGATAATATCTGTACTCCAAATGCTCCAAGGTTAAGGCATAATTCAATACACCGATCAAACTTGCAGTATCCGCCTTTGCTACTTTTGGCAAAGCTGACAGAATTCCAAGTGGCACAGCGGCCATAGCAACTTTTTTACTCATGTCTCCAAACTGGCGGAAAGCCTCTCTTCTGGAGAAAAACAATTCTTTCTCTTCCGAACTATTGGTGTCCGGGCACATTTTATCTAGCAATTTTAATAAGTTCATATCTAGTGTTGTTTAAAGTGGTTGATTAGGATGTTGGTAGTTGACTGAAGTCAATTGGTGTAGTCACATAAGTACTTGCGGCAGTCAATACTTGACTAAAGTTTAGGGTGCGCTCCAGACCATTTGCATCGATCAAATCGTCTCCTGCAAAATCAGCAGAACCTGGATTGATCAAATCTCTGATTGCTGCGGCATGTCTAGCTTCTACAGAAACTATTTTACCTGCAATCAATAAGTAATCTACGTTCTGGATAAACTGACCTGCACCATTATATGCCGCAACCCCTAGGTCTTCAAAAGTTTTTGCTGCTCCCAACACAGAAGTTCTACTACTGAAATCGATTGAGCTAAAATCAACTGATAAATCAGCGATCGCTGCATCACCTAAAGCCGCTTTGAAAAACTCACGGTGCGCTCTTTCGTGCTTTTCCAAATCACCCATGATGGTTTTCTCTTCGGCACTTGCATTAGCGAAATAGCTTCCTTGCATCACTGCAGCATAAAATGCGGCTTCTAATTGTTCAAGAGCGTAGGCATAGTTCAAAATCCCGATATCTCCTGAACCTAGCATTACGCCATCTCCCATAGGAGGCATTGGATTCACATCTTCTATATCTTTACAGCCTGCCAAGATCAATCCTGCGGCGGCTACTGAGAGAGAGCCTGTTTTTAGGAACTGTCTGCGATTCGCATTTTTTACCAGTCCTTGAGGCTTGATTAATTCGTTTTTCATTTTCAGAGTGTTTAGGTTAATAATCCGGTTATGGTTTTCAATTGAAAAGATTCAATCACACATCAAGATTCGAAGAGGTGATTTGAAAAAGATTTACGAAGTGATTATGCCAACTGGATTTAGAAGAGGAGTAAAAAAGTGGAATCATTCGGCTTCAATGAGAAGCGGGTTTTATTGAAAAATACCATAAACGATTTGGTAAAAACCCACAATTTCAGTAAATTTTGTCATTAAATAATTGATATACAATCAATTAGTTTTCGGTACCCACAAGGGTTTATGAATTTTTATTATTTCTAACTTTTCAACAATAATTCCAAAAACAATGAAAAATTACATTCCAAATTCAATTGGAGGGCTTCTGCTGTTTGCGACAGTATTACTTTCCTTTTCAGGTTGTGTTACAGATGAAGCCAATCTCAATCAACCACTAGATCAAAACTCCAGTCTCGAGAAGGTCACGGAATACCCGGATCCCTTTCCACTAGAAAACCTGAGAATGGACCCAGAAACATTAAAAATGCTCGCAGATCTCCGAGCTGCCACGGCTAAATATCATAGTATTGAAGTGGCAATGGCCGATGGTTACGAACAAGGTTCCGACTGCGTCGCCTCAGAAGATGGAGGAATGGGCTATCACTTCGTTAATTTTGCGGCTGTAGATGGGACTTATGACCCTACTATGCCTGAAGCACTGCTCTACGAAATGAGTAAAAACGGACAAATGAAATTGATAGGCGTAGAGTTTATCATCGTAAAAGAACCTTGGGATATAGAGAATGATATGATTCCTTATTTCGGCATGCAGGTTTTTGATGAAGCTTTTGCTCCCGTCCCTCTTCCTTTCGACAATTACCAACTTCATGCATGGGTGTGGAAAAATAACCCATCAGGCATCTTTGCGAAATACAATCCAAATGTTAGTTGCAACTAACATCTCCTAACTAAAGATGTCAAAGAGCAGGAATTCAAATTCCTGCTCTTTTTTTGGCAATTTTTTATTCCTATTTCTAAAACCTTTGGAATCTATTTAGTGATTTTGCGACCCTTTAACTTTCCAGTCATGGATTTTTTCAGCAGATCTCCTAAAAAACTCCTATTTTGAAATAAAATCCTTTCATGAAAAAACTTCTTTTTACTTTTATTTTTAGTGGTTTATCACTTTATACTTTCGCCCAAGAGTCGATTTCAACACGTGAAATGGATAGGATCAACTGGATGGAATTTGCAGAGTTTGTTCCTGAGAAAATCACCACAGTTCTTCTACCAACTGGAACACTTGAGCCACATGGCGTGGTCAACAACGGAGCAGATAATACAGCTCCTTTTGCCATGGCAAAGAATATTGCAGATGATCTCAATGCATTGATCGCTCCAACACTTAACTATGGAATTACTGGAAGTATGGCTGCTTATCCTGGTGCTTTTCAAATTACTGAAGCTGCATACAGGCCTTTTATAAGGGATATTCTAAAAGGGCTTGCAAAAAATGGGTTTAAAAATATTATCATTTTAAACGGCCATGGTGGAGGGCAAACCAAAGTTTTGCAAGAGGTAGCAGGAGAAATAGCGAACGAACTTGGAGTAAGAACACTAGTCCTCAATTGGTGGTCATTTGCTTCAGATGTGACCTTGGAAGTTTTCAAAGAAGATGGTGGCCATGCCGGTCTGAACGAGACTGCCTACATTCAAGCCATCGACCCTACGCTCGTACATAAAGAAAAGTATAATTCAGAAATGGCAACTGCCTACCCAGAGGCTGGCACTTGGTCTGCCACTCCTTTTCCATCCTCAATTGGATTATATCAACCGGGACAAGGATATCCAAACTTTGATCAGGATCAGGCGGATGAATACTTCCTAAAAGTAAATGCAAAAGTCTCTGCCTTTATTAAGGAGGTCATCAAAAAGTGGGATATGGCTGGTCTTAATTAGTCATGAAAGCGAAGTCTTTGAATGGAAATCCAAAAGGAATCAAAATCTAATACTAGAACATAAATAACACCTGTTATGAAGCAAAACATTTTTAAACTCGGGTTTCAAGGATCATATGTCATTTTGACTTTATCCATTTTTTCTAATCCAGCTTTTAGCCAAGATCATGAACTGGAATTCAAAAAAACTGTAATAACCCGTGATTTTCTCTCAGAAGGTGTGGCAGTCGGAGATATGAATAAAGATGGTCAGCTGGATATAATTGCAGGATACTATTGGTTTGAAGCGCCTGATTGGACACGACATGAAATTTCTCCCTCTAAAGTTTTTGACCCAAGAAAAGAATACAGCAATTCCTTCTTGAATCTAGGAATGGATGTAAATCTCGATGGCTGGGATGATGTAGTTATTATAGATTATCCGGGTACGCCTGCATATTGGTTTGAAAATCCAAAAACTGAAAGTGACAACTGGCAAAAGCATATCATCGCAGACTCTGTCGGCATCTCAAATGAGTCACCTGCTTTTGTGGATATTGATGGAGATGGGAGACTGGATATCCTGTGTGGTGACTATGCCAAAAGGCAAATTATCTGGCTCCAAGCTCCAGCTACTCCTGGCGCAACTGAATGGAAGCGCTTTAATATCTCAGAAGAAAATGTCGCTGGAACTGACCGTTTTTCTCATGGCCTAGGCTACGGTGATATCAATGGAGATAAAATTGATGATGTTGTTTTGGTTGACGGTTGGTTTGAAGGCAAAGCCGATAAGAAATCCGGAGACTGGGTTTTTCACCCTGTTTTAATCAGTGAACCAGCTGCCCATATGCAAATACTAGACGTCAATGGAGATTTGGATAATGACGTGGTTAGCTCATCTGCACACTCTATGGGTATATGGTGGCACGAGTATATAAATGATTCAACATTCAAAACTCATCTCATGAGTAACATAACTGCTCAGACCCATTCAACGATAATGGCTGACCTGAACGGAGATGGAGATCTAGAAATGATCACTGGAAAGAGATACTTGGCGCACAATGGAAATGACGCGGGAGACGATGACACCCCCTACTTGGTCTATTTCGAATTCACCCCCATGTTTGGTCCATTTTTCCGTGAACACATCATCGATAATGATTCTGGTGCTGGTTTAAATATTGCCGTCGAAGACATGAATAAGGATGGAAAACCTGACATCGTTATCGCCAATAAGAACGGGGTCTTTCTCTTCCAGAACCAGATAAAGTGAAAAAAAACTTCATCTCATATTTACAAGCTATAATAGCCTCTGGAATAACTGTGTAAATGAGTTCTTATTTAACCACTAAACCTATCAAATGAGCCAAAATTCACTGGAACTGAGCCTCTATTGATTTTAACTCCCCTTTTATCATTGATCCTGATATATTTGAGAGTGCAAACCGCATATCCCGAAATAATAAACCTTTAAAAATATTTTAGCATGTCTAAAATTTCAATACCAATAATTACCCTTGTTGGTTCATTTCTAGCTTTTGGATGTTCAAGTCCTGACACCAGAAAAGCCGATTTGGAAGAGCTTACCAATTACTATCCACAGTTCCCTCTCGATACTGCAAATCATGGTGCAGATAGTACAGAATTGATCATGACGAATTTTGCTGGTCCTGATATTGTCCCTAGTCCAGCTGCTTTATCTGTGTCGGCCGATGGAAAAGTATTCGTAGGTGTGGACATGATGGGTTCTTTAGGTAAAGAGCCTGGAAAAGGAGCAATAGTTCGTCTAGTTGACAGCGATAATGATGGAGAATTGGACTCCCATACTGAATTTGTCAAAGTAGACAATCCAAGAGGGATCATTTCAGTGAGAGACCAAGTCTTCGTTCTTCATACCCAGTTTTCAGAAGAAACAGGAAAAGCTGAAGGCATGAACTTGGTTGTTTTTGAGGATAAAGACAATGATGGCATAGCTGATGGTCCATCCAAATTGCTGATTGAAGGTATATCTTCACCGGAATCTCTACGCTCCCGTGGAACAGACCACTCAACAAATGGTATCCGAATGGGCATCGACGGATGGATTTATATCGCTGTGGGTGATTTCGGTTTCCACAATGCCACAGACAGAGATGGGACGCAAATGACCATGCTTGGTGGAGGAATAGTTCGTGTTAGACCTGATGGCACCGAAATGGAAGAATATATCCACGGAACAAGAAACATCTATGATGTGGCGATTGATCCATTTATGAATATCTATACCCGTGGAAATACAAATGACGGTGGAGGCTGGAACATCCGTTTCATCCACTACACCCAGTCCGGTGAATATGGATACCCTAATTTTTTCAAAAATTTCACAGAAGAAATTATCCCAGCCTTGGTTGATTTAGGTGGAGGATCCGGTACTGGTAGTTATTTTATGGATGATGATCGCTGGCCTGCCAAATACAATCATGTGCCGATGATGGCCGATTGGGGCAGAAGCCAATTGTATATTCATAGAGTAACTATGGATGGAGCTGGATTTACACAGCAAAATGAGGAATTTATCAAATTGGCTCAAATTACAGACATTGACTTAGATGCTTCAGGCAGAATGTACTTGGCTGCCTGGAATGGAGCTGGATATTTTGGTAGTCCGGAAAAAGGGTATGTGGTACGCGTAGTGCCAAAAGATTGGACTTATGAAGCTGCACCAGATTTAAAGACAGCTTCACTGGATGAATTGACAGAATTACTTAAAGCAAATAATTCAGTTTCCCGTTTTCACGCACAACGTGAAATGCTAGCTAGATTTCCGGAGGAAGCTGGTGCTGCGGCGCTTTCTGTAGCAACTGATAAGACCTTACCGCTGGAATCAAGAGTAGCAGGAATTTACACTTACGCTCAAGCTACTTGCGAGAGTGGAAATGATGAGTTAGTGAAATTGAGCCAAGAAGAGAAAATTAGAGAATTCGCTTTAAGAGCCTTGGCAGATCGAAAAACCTGCCTTCAAGATGTTCCGCTGGATCCATTTATTGAAGGTGTAACTGATCCAAACGATCGAGTAAAATCTGCAGCAATAGTTGCATTGGGTAGAATAGGAAACCCTGAAGCAGCTGAGGAACTATTGAAAGTAAAAGTACCCGCTTCATTCAAACAGCCTGAAAAAGGTACCGAAGGGCCACATGCTACTCCTAATTCTGCAATTATCCTCCCGCACGTAGCTGTAAAATCACTTGTGAAACTGAATGCAGTAGATGCTGCTGTGGATGCTATTGGAACTGATAATTCACAGATTGCCTTGTGGGCGCTACGCTTCATGCATGATCCTAAGGCCGTGGACGGATTGATTGAAGCTTACAGAGACACAGATGATATGGAGCTAAAAGCAGAGATTTTAGGCACACTTTCCAGATTGTACAAGAAAGAAGCTCCTTATGACGGTTCTTGGTGGTGGGGCACACGCCCAGACACGCATGGACCTTATTATAAAGCCATCACTTGGGAATCTTCTGATCAAATCAAAGACTTCTTGGTAGGTGAAAGAAACGCGCAGGAAGATCCTACAAAAAGACAATTCTTCGCTGATCTGAATGAGCGAAATAGAATGGATATTGAAGATTTAGGTGTTGGAGAATCAAACTTGGTGATCCAAGAAACCGAAGTTGATTTGGAAAAAATCAAAAGCAAAAAAGGTCAGGTTGGTGCTTCGTCCATCGAAGATGTAATGATCGCGGTGCAAGATCTTAAAGGCGATCCTGTCAAAGGAAAAACGCTTTTCACCAGCCAAGGATGTATCGCTTGCCATAGCATAGAGAAAGGTCAACCTCTGAAAGGCCCGTACATGGGTCAGATCGGATCAATCATGAACCGTTCTCAGATTACAGAATCCATTTTGAAACCGAATGCCTCCATCTCGCAAGGGTTTGCATCTGTGTTGATCGACACTAACGATGACAAAAGTTACATGGGCTTTGTGACTGCGGAGACTGCAGACGAAGTTGTAATTCAGGATATCACTGGCACGGCTACCAAACTAGATAAGAGTAAAATCAAAACACGTAAAGTAATGGAAACTTCCATGATGCCTCCAGGTCTTGCAAATGCACTTTCCTATGAGGAATTAGCTTCTTTAGTGACCTACTTACAAGCTCAGAAGTAAGTAAAGAACCCTGGTCTGTGGCTTGCAGACCACAGGGCACATGCAAACTTAATTGAGTATCAAAACACCTTGAGATTTTAAAAATCCAAGGTGTTTTTTTTACCACAAGATTTCAAAGCGGCTCAAAAACGAATCATTAACTTTCTGTGAATTCTTACATATGGGAACATTAATATTCCTCGATTCTTTACATTTAACCAGCAAGTCTAAATCCTGAAATTAAAACACGATGAAATCAATTCTATTAACACTACTTACTTTTTTGATGATAAGCCCCATTTCATTCGCCCAGAAATCCTTCTATAAGAATATGGTTATCGCTCACCGAGGTGCCTGGAAAGCTCAATCCCATCCACAGAATTCCATAGCCTCACTAAAAGAAGCAGTGGAATTAGGCTGCGAAGGCTCTGAGTTCGATGTTTGGATGACTTCAGACGGAGTGTTGGTAGTTAATCATGATTCAGATTTTGAAGGAATGGAAATAGAAACTTCAACGTATCAGGAACTTTTGGCCAAAAAACACTCAAATGGAGAGAAAATTTCTACGGTAGAAGAATACCTAAAAGCAGGTAAAAAACAGAAAGGCACTAAGTTGATTTTCGAAATCAAACCTTCCAAAATCTCAGTAGAACGAAGTAAAGAAATAGCAGAAAAATCTGTTCTAGCTGTGAAGAAAATGAAAGCTGAAAAATGGGTTGACTACATCACATTCAGCTATGAAGGCGGATTGAAAGTAATTGAAATGGACCCAGATGCAAATGTCGCGTACTTAAATGGTGATAAAACTCCAGCAGAATTGAAAGAAGCTGGTTTTTTTGGGTTTGACTATAATATTAATCTGCTCAAAAAGAATCCACATTGGATCAAAGAAGCACAGGAGTTGGGACTGACTGTCAATGCATGGACCGTAAATTCAGCGGAAGATTTGATTTGGTTCCTTGATCAAAACCCGGATTTCATCACCACCGACGAGCCTGAGTTACTTTTCAGAATCATCAAGGATAGAGAGTAGAATTACTTAAAGTCAATTTTGATCAGAAATCACATTGCAGTAATTTCCTGTCAAACTTGAACTCTATGAATCAGTCCAATCTTCTCAAAGTCGCTCTAGCCCAGATTTCCCCGGTATGGCTAAACAAATCTGCAACTCTGGAAAAAGTAAAAACTACGATAGTAGAGGCAGGTGCACAAGGTTGTGAATTGGTTGTTTTCGGAGAAGGGCTTGTGCCAGGTTATCCTTTTTGGCTTTCCCTTTCTAATGGTGCTGCTTGGGACAATAAAATTCAAAAGGAAATTCATGCCCATTACTTAAGGAATGCGGTTCAGATTGAAAAAGGAGACCTTTTGGAGATTCAAGAGTTGGCTAAAAGTATGAAAATTGCTATCTATCTCGGGATTATTGAGAGACCTATCGACCGTGGAGGCCACAGTATTTATTGTTCGCTGGTGTATATCAATTCCGAGGGGGATATGAAATCTGTACATCGCAAAATGCAACCTACGTACGAAGAAAGACTCACTTGGGCTCCAGGTGATGGTCATGGATTACAGGTTCATCCGTTAAAAGAGTTTACTGTTGGCGGATTGAACTGTTGGGAAAACTGGATGCCTATGGCGAGAACTGCTTTGTATGGTTTGGGAGAAAATTTGCATATAGCCGTTTGGCCAGGAGCTGTCAGAAATACAGAAAACATCACCCGGATGATTGCCCAGGAAAGTAGGTCTTTTGTTATTTCCGTATCCAGTTTGATGAATAAAGCTGACTTTCCAGATGACACGCCACATCTAGATTTAATCCTTGAAAATGCTCCTGAAGTCTTGGCAGATGGAGGTTCTTGCATTGCTGGGCCGGATGGCAAGTGGATTTTGGAGCCAGTGGCAAATACGGAAGGGATATTAATTGAGACATTGGATTTTAATCGGGTTTTGGAGGAGCGCCAAAACTTCGATGCAGTTGGACATTATTCCAGGCCAGATATACTTCGGCTCAGTGTCAATCGTGAAAGACAAAGCAGTGTTAAATATAATTAAACTACTTACTGCAGATTTTTTTAATACTATTTTTCTATAATAGGTTTTATTATTTTAATATTAAGCCATACTTTTTATTTAGAAAAATTATATATTCATAAAAAATTAATACCACATTATTTTACTTTCACATCTTTTATATATGAATATAGAAAAAATTCAGATTAAAGGAACTATATTGTTTTAACATTTGTATTTAAAGTAGAATGGCGATATTATTTATCCGCCACTTGAAATAAAACAATAATTAACTAGAACTAAATTAAGAAGGGATAATATTATGAGTACACAGAATTTTATGAGTATTTTAACCAGAAAAAAACAGATAATTAAACCACTAACATTAACATTATCAATGCTTTTCGCTCTTGTAATGTTTTCAGCGCAAGCTCAGGACTATTTATTAACTAGCAGCGAGATAGAAATATTACAAGATCAAGACATGGAGTACATGAAGCAAATCCATGAAATCACCAAGGATTACCCAGCATTTTCTTATAACTACACTATCGAAGATGGTGAAGTAAAGGATGTTACGGTAACAGGAATCGACAATTTCAATGATAAAAAAAGACTTGAAGTTGTATTATTTGATTTGAAGAGCAATAAAAACATGCTGAAAAATCAACCAAATAGAGTAGGAGTTTTCTATTCAGTTGATCAGCCTGCTAAATACAATGGTGATTTAACCGAAGATTTATTGAGTAATTTGAAGTACCCTTCAGAAGCAAAAGATTGGGGTTTGGAAGGAACTATATATGTTAAATTTGTAGTCGAAGATGATGGAGAAATCAATTTTGCGAGTACGTCGAGTAATGTAGACACTTCAGTTGATATGTATTTAGATGATCTTCAAGAACAAGCCGTTGCTGCTGTTAAAGCTACATCCGGCAATTGGACACCTGCTAAAGTTGAAGGTGTTGAAGTTTCATCTCTGGAAATTGTTCCAGTTACGTTTGACTTTAAGAAAAACCCTACTCTTCCTGCTTTGATTAGATAAGAGTACATTTAATTAAAATCAGTTATAAGATCACTTAATAATGTTTCTAACTGATGATTTAAGAACCGGATGGATTATTCATCCGGTTTTTTTGTGTAACTGAAAAAAGCTAATTAATGAGAACAGCCACAGACTGTCATAATAATTAGAACTGAAATGGACTAGATAAATCAAGCTGCCTTCTTACCGCGGTGAATCAAGATCAATTAACCTGTTAAAAAAACTCTATACAAATCACAAAATTTCGTCATCAAAACTGGCTGAGTGTAATTTAGTACCACTTCTTAAAATTAGATAACCTCCAGCAATTCCTAACGCTATTCGAAGAGCCATATTTCCTTTGGTTACTGCGAGTGACAACACATAAGTACCAGCAACTAAAGAGGTCAAACCCTCCGAATAGTTGGTAATCTTTTTTAGGCCATACATAAGTCTTTGTTTTTCGTTATTCATAGTGTTATGCAATAAAGTACTGTAAAACAGTCACAAAACAAATGCTAAAGACTTAAAGTTGCACTAGGTTTATTTCGCAAGAAGTATCAATAAGATTTTATCCCCAACGAACGGCGTCTTCATTTGACCCATTACGCATTTTTTTCAATACAAACACACATACTTAGCTCCCACTTTGCCCCTTTGTTCTTACCATCAGAAGGACTATCTCCTTACAGATGTTTAGCATAAGTCACAATTAATAAGCTATTTGGGGAAATAAATCCCAGATGCTCAACATGTAAAAGAACTTCCTACGCGTCCTGTTAGGAGTATACTTTGGGCAAGTACTCTTATAGAAAATTGAATCTGGTCGCTATCAAAAAGATGTTAACAAGCCACTTAATTTCCAGATAGGTAAGCTTTTCCCTAGATGTGACGGGAATTGAATCTATTTTTGACGTATGAACAGCATGACTGTGGACAGAACCATTTCCATCCGGGGACTTTTTAGGATCAGCAGACCGATCAATCTGCTGATGGTGGGATTCGCACAGTTTATGACTGCCTATTTTCTAGTCAAAACCACTGATTCTGGAATTCCCGTACTTCAGGATTACAAACTGTATTTGATCATAACTTCCACCCTATTGATCACTGCGGCTGGCTACATGATCAACGATTATTACGATGTCAAGATCGACTATGTCAATCGACCCGGCAATGTGGTGGTTGGCAAGGGGATCAAGCGCCGGGTAGTCATCATGCTACATACCATCTTAAACTTCAGCGCAATCGGACTTGGCTATCTTGTCAGTCCTAAGATTGCCTTGATCAATTTTATAGCAGCTTTTCTCCTGTGGTTTTACAGCAATCAACTGAAAAGAGAGCCCTTAATAGGAAATGTAAGCGTTGCATTTCTAACAGCACTTTCCATATATATTTTGGCAATTCATTATCAGAAAGCAGAATTACTGGTATTGACTTTTGCCATTTTCGCATTCTTCCTAAACCTTATCCGGGAAATCATAAAAGATATAGAAGATCGGCCAGGAGATAGGAAACACGGTTGCCGCACGCTACCAATCGTCCTAGGCTTCCGCAAAACCAAAGCTATTATATTCCTGATTGCGGCAATTTTTATCTGCGCTATATTGATAGTGATGTTCAAACTTGACCGCCAGATAATCTTCGCCTATTTCGGCGGTTTAGGGTTCTTTTTCATGTATTTCATGTACAGAATCTATGTGGCTGATCGCAAAGACCATTTCACCCAACTGAGCACCATGGCTAAGATTTTGATGCTGATAGGAACGCTGAGCATGAGCTTTTTGTAAATTCGATTTTCAAAATAAGGAGGTGGCTATATTTTGATTTTAATGGTCATTCAATATCTCTACTTATTTACGACTTACGAATGACGATTTACGCCCTCAATACAACCACAAGCCCAAACTCCTAAAACTGACCTTCAACTTTAGAAGAAAGCCGCGTAAATCGTAATTCCAAAATCATAAGTCGTAAATCTTCCTTATTTTCACCCAAATTTTTCAATCATGCTAGATAGCAAATTACTTGTAATCAAGATCGGGTCAAATGTGCTCACTCAGGAAAATGGTCTTCCTGATTTGGAGCGTATGGAAAAGCTAGTGAGGCAGATCCAGGATCTCACTTCCCGAGGAAAAAAGGTTGTGCTGGTAAGTTCCGGCGCTGTAGCTTTTGGGAGACAGGCAATTCCCCTACCGGAGAAACTCAACCCGGTTTTCAAAAAACAAATCTGGGCTTCCACGGGTCAAATCCGCCTGATCAATCAATACCAGAATTTCTTCGAAAAACATAAGCAGCCCGTTGCTCAGATCTTGGTAACAAAAGAAGATTTCCGAGACCGAAAGCATTTCTTGAATATGAAAAACTGCGTGCAAGCGCTGCTCTCTCAGGGTATCTTGCCCATCATCAATGAAAATGACACGGTGACGATCACGGAACTCATGTTCACCGATAACGATGAACTGGCAAGCTTGACCGCTGCGATGATCAATGCGGATACCATGATGTTACTTACAAATGTAGATGGGATTTTCACTGGAAATCCGTCTGACCCTGATTCCGAACTCATCGAGAAAGTTGCATCCAAAATGCCAGAAGTTTCCAAATACATCTCTGCTTCCAAATCATCTTTCGGTCGTGGTGGGATGCTGACTAAATATGCCATGGCAAAGAAATCTGCTGATTTAGGCATACAGGTGGTCATAGCTAATGGAAAACGGGAAAATGTCCTGGGGGAATTTGCAGATAAGACATTGAGATGCACTTGGTTTGAACCACAGAAAGCTAAGCACGGCGCGAAGAAATGGCTGGCTCACGGGGAACATTACTACGTAGGAGAAGTCACCATTAATGAAGGCGCAAAAAGCTCACTGACTGCTGAGGTGATCCGTAGCCTTTTGCCAATTGGAATTATTAAACTGGAAGGAGAGTTTTCCAAAGGAGACATACTTCTGATCAGAGACGAAACTGGCCATAAAATAGGCTTGGGTCGAGCAGAGTATTCCTCCAAAGTAGCCAATGAACGTGTAGGCCAAAAGAACCAAAAAGCTTTAATCCATTACGATTACCTCTATATTTTCGATCATGACTGAGTACCAAGATATATTTGAAGGAGTAAAACAAGGGTCTAGGAAACTGACTGGACTTAGCAATGAAAAAGTAAATCAGGTCCTGCATAATCTTGCAATTCTGGCTGTTGAAAACACAGATTTCTTATTGGAAGAAAACCAAAAAGACCTGGACCGCATGGAGCCAACAAACCCTATGTACGATAGGTTGTTGCTGACTGAAGAGCGCATTCAGAATATCGCAGGAGAAATTATTCAGGTGAGTGCCTTGCCAAGTCCTCTTCATCATGTCTTGGAAAGTAAAACTCTTGAAAACGGACTTTCCTTAGAGAAAACCACCGTGCCGCTTGGCGTGATTGGGATCATCTATGAAGCTAGGCCAAATGTCACTTTTGATGTGTTTACGCTTGCCTTAAAATCTGGAAATGGTCTCGTACTGAAAGGCGGCTCTGATGCCGACTTTTCGAATCGTGCGATCATGAGTTTGATTCATCAGGTTTTGGAAGTCAATGAGCTTCCAACTTCTGCTTTCCAACTTTTACCTGCAGATCGAGCTGCGACAAAGGCACTTTTAGAAGCTGTAGGTTTTGTGGATGTGATTATCCCACGTGGCTCGCAAGGCTTGATTAATTTTGTTAGAGAAAATGCAAAGGTACCGGTGATCGAAACTGGAGCTGGTATCGTGCATACTTATATCGATGAATCAGCAGATTTGGCGAAAGCCAAGGAAATTGCCTTCAATGCCAAAACCCGTAGACCAAGCGTCTGCAACTCACTCGACTGTCTCATAATTCATGAAGCACAGTTACCAGTTTTAAATGACTTGATCCAATCAATGTTAGAAAGCAAGGTTCAGGTTTTTGCAGATGAAAAAGCATTTGCTGCGTTGAATGCAAATGAGTTAATATCAAGAGCTGATAAATCACACTTTGGAACAGAATTTCTCGGGATGAAAATGTCCATCAAGACTGTAGCTAATCTGGATGAAGCACTAGATCATATCGCGGAATATTCCTCGAAACATTCTGAGGCCATTGTGGCAGAAAATCAGGAAACTATTGATCGCTTTTTGCTAGAAGTTGATGCAGCAGCTGTTTATGCAAATGCCTCCACAGCTTTCACTGACGGTGCTCAATTCGGTTTGGGAGCTGAAATAGGAATAAGCACCCAAAAACTCCATGCACGAGGACCAATGGCACTGAAAGAACTTTGCAGCTATAAGTGGATTGTGAGAGGAAATGGACAGGTTAGACAATAGTTTTCAGTTTGCAGTGATCAGTTTGCAGAGTTAGTCACTCTGAGTAAAGTTGAGGTGCCAACCCAAATTTTGCTTCTCCGTTTGCCCTCAGGATAGACTTTGAACACTAAACTCCATCTTTAAAAACAATTTGCGCCTTCGCGCCATTGCGAGAGATTTACCTTAATTTCGCAGTAACCCATCAAAACAACAATACATTGAAACGCCTCGCAATCTTAGCTTCTGGATCTGGTAGCAATGCCGAAAAGATTATGGAGCATTTCCAGAATTCCGAAATAGCAGAAATCGCATTAGTTGCCTCCAACAAGGCTGATGCTTTTGTACTGGAGCGCGCCAAGAAATTTGATGTTCCTACGTTTACTTTTTCAAGAAAAGAAATGGATGCAGGCGTTTTGCTTAAGAAACTGAATGCAGAAAACATCGAATGGGTGATTCTGGCTGGCTTTTTACTGAAAATCCCTGTGGACTTGACAAGAGCTTTTCCAGACCGGATGGTAAATATTCACCCTGCGCTTTTGCCAAAATATGGAGGAAAAGGGATGTATGGAAGTTTCGTGCATGAAGCTGTAAAAGCTGCAGGTGAAACCGAAACAGGAATTACTATTCACTTGGTCAATGAAAATTATGATGAAGGGAGGATTGTATTTCAAGCCTCTACCCCACTGACTTCAGAAGACACCCCTGATTCTATCGCCGAAAAAGTCCATGCACTAGAGCACAAGCATTTTCCGGAAGTGATTGAAGGACTTTTGTAACTTGATTATATCAATATCCATTCTCCTTTTTTTAAAAGTATGCAAGCCAATTTTCTTTAAAAATCTAACCTAGCAGAACTGTACCGAAAACTATCCGTTTGGACATGTAATCCTCCTTGTCGATAACTTCGTTACTAATTCATAGCAAATGTGAGGCTTCAGTTTACTTTCTCACATTTGTAAAATATCACTCCTAAATACTCCTCATGAAATATCACTATTCTCTTGGCCTAATTATCGGATTTATCCTAGTGTCGATACTTAGCTTTTCATCCATAAACGATTCAAAGGCACAGGGAATCACGATTCCAAGTAACACGGAAATTAATTCCGGGATAAAGGAAGCATTGGAAAAAGCTACCGGAATAAGTGCCGATCGCTTGGGTGCCAAAGATGGATACCTAGGAAATCTAGGCGTGAAAATCCTATTCCCGGAAGAGGCTAAAAACATTGAAAAAACCCTCCGCTCTCTTGGACTGGACAGCATGGTGGATCAGGTGATCACCAGTGTGAACCGTGCTGCGGAAGATGCTGCTTTAGAAGCAAAACCCATCTTTACTGATGCGATCAAGCAAATGAGCATTGCAGATGTGAAAACCATCCTTTTGGGAGAAGACAATGCGGCAACTAGTTATTTCAACACGACTACTTCCCCGGCGCTCACAGAGAAATTCTCCCCTATCATAGACAACAGTCTGAAAAAAACTGACGCGACGAAATACTGGCAAGATGTAATGACCAGGTACAATAAAGTCCCTTTTGTGAAAAAAGTAGATACCGATCTCACCGCCTATGTGACCAAAAAAGCGATCGACGGCTTATTTGTAGAAATAGCTAAGGAGGAGTTGAAAATCCGGGAAAACATTTCGGCAAGATCTTCTCCATTGCTCGAAAAAGTCTTTGGTTTTGCTAAGCAAGCTGGAAAGTAATAACATCCAAACCTGGAGAGGCAAACTTAGAATGTAATTGCGAAGTCTGGTTCACCTTAACCAGCTTTGCATCAGTTGTTTTCGTATCACTTTAAAGTAATCTCTTTTCGGAATATCAAAAAGAAATTGCCGCATTCCTGCAATGTTTGCAAAAAGGAAATCATAAATAGTAAACTTTTGCTGAGCGAAGTCGAAGCCTCATCTGACTTGCATCCACTTTTTACTTTCCCGGTCCACAAAAGTGATTGGAACAAACTTATCCGTAGGTACTCCGATAAAGTAAACCGTCCAGTTAGGATCATGCTTCGCTAGCATTTCGGAAATGCAATCTGCTCGATGAGCAGTGGGATTCTTGCAATCATCCCAGTAGAACAACTCTACTTTATAGTGAAGTGACTTCACCTCATTATTGATGATCACCTGGATGTCAATATTTTGTTTTCCAGGTAGGTTTGGGATTGGAATTGCGATGTGACTCATGGCTTTGTGTGTTTTGGGTAAGGATTAATTCATGTATTGGTGATAAAGTGGAAGTTGCAAAGTTGGAGATTTCTAAAATTGAAAGGTTATGAAGCTCGTATGGTAATCTTGACTTTTGGTTCTTGCTTCTGTATACTAGCTACTTTCATCTTCTCTATTCCTCCACATCCCATGCCATCTAAAATGTTTCAAAACGACTCTGATTGGCATTAACCAGTCATATTAAAGGTAAATCAGCGAACAATTTTGCCCGTACTTGGACAAAGTGCTTTGAGCGCTAGTATATTGTACCATCAAAACCAAACCTCCAAGTAGTATGAGCAGCACCAATCATCACGATGATAAAATAGCAAAAATGACCTTCTCTTCTGTCTACCCACATTATCTCACCAAGGTAGAGCGCAAAGGAAGGACGAGAGAAGAATTGCATGAGGTGATCACCTGGCTAACTGGATATGATGAAAAAGGAATACAGCAGCAGATCGATGCAAAATCAAGTTTTGAGCAATTCTTTGCAGAGGCAGAATTAAACCTCAACGCTAGCTTAATCACCGGCTCCATCTGTGGCTATATAGTGCAGGAAATAGAAAACCCACTCACCCAGAAAGTACGTTACCTCGACAAAATTGTAGATGAATTAGCGAAAGGCCGTAAAATGGGGAAGATTCTGAGAGAGGGGTAAGAGATTGCTATTTGCATCAAAGAAAGGGTTGAGCGAAGTTTATAAGGTAGCTAGGTTCTAAAGAGTTACCCTGAGCAAAGTTGAAGGGTTGCAAAGACATAGCTGCCCCATCTTGATTCTTAGCTCTTGGCTCTTGGCTCTTGATTCTACATACTTGATACTTACGTCTTTCTACTTGCTACTTTATTCACTTTTCAAACTCTTCACCGGATTCAGCATAGCTGCTTTGACTGCCTGAAAACTGATCGTCACCAAGGCCACAATCACCGCCAATACACCCGCAACCAAGAATACCCACCATTGAACTGGCACCTGGTAAGCGAAGCCTTTTAGCCATTTATTCATGGCAAACCAAGCCACTGGAGTAGCGACTACAATCGCGATCAAAACCAGTTTGATAAAGTCTTTGGACAATAAACCAACGATACTACCGATGTCTGCTCCCAACACTTTTCGGATGCCAATTTCCTTGGTTCTCTGTTCTGCCGTATAGGTAGCCAAGCCTAACAAACCTAAGCAGGCGATCAAAATCGCCAACACTGAGAAGTTCGTGAATATCTGTCTAAACCTGAAATCTGATTCGTATTGGGAATTGAAATCCGCATCTAGAAAACTATAAAGAAAAGGTCTATGCGGTGCGATCCGGCTCCAAACCTGTTCTATTTGTGCAATCGTCCCAGGAAGATCTTCTCCTGCCACTTTCAATGACATATATCGACTTGCATAGGCTTCAAAAGGCAAGGTCAGAGGCTCAATTGTACGGTGCAGGGAGATATAATTGAAATCCTTAACCACGCCGACCACTTCGCCCTCTCTGCCCCACTGGGAAAACTTCTTCCCAACTGCTTCCGCCGGATTCGCATAGCCATATTGCTTGGCAGCTGCTTCATTGATGACCAAAGCCGATGAAGAATCCGAAGGATAATCTCTGGAGTAGGATCTTCCAGCTATCAATTCAAGATTATAATGGTTGATAAAATCAATCCCAACCTGAAAAATAGCTTGTCCTTCTTGAATCATTTCGCCTTCAGGATTTTCAATGACCGTACCTGCATTGGGAAAATAGCTACCCGGTACGCTACGCGAAAAAGCCGTAGAACTCACTGAAGGGATATTTTCCATCTCTGATTTCAAAGCGGAAGAAAGCCTGTTTACATCCTGGTCATAATTATAATCCAGTACCAGCATCTGCTCTTTGTCAAAACCCATTTCCTTGTCAAGTATGTGGCTCATCTGCGAATACACTATTATAGTTCCTGCTATCAATGCAATGGAAAGACTGAACTGGAAAACCACCAACCCCTTGCGAAGATTAACTCCTCGCGCATCGGATTTATTGATTCCTTTGAGAATCATCACAGGCCGGAAACTGGAAAGTACCAATGCAGGATAAGAGCCCGCTAGTAAACCAACGAGCACGAGTATTCCAAAAAAGAATGGTATCGTCTGCCAATTGATCAATTGGTTAATCTCCAATACTTTTCCAGTAAGGGTATTCATCATTGGAAGTGAAAAAGTCACTAAGAAAATTGCCACTATTCCGGAAAGAAGTACGATAATGAGGGATTCCCCGAGAAACTGAAGAATCAAACTGCTTTTATCTGCGCCGATAGATTTCCGAATTCCCACTTCCTTCGCCCGTTCCATGGATCTGGCAGTGGACAAGTTCATAAAGTTGATGATGGCAATCCCCAGGATGAAAAGCCCTATGATGGAAAAAACGTAGATATTAGATAGAGACCCCGTTTCTCCGGGCTGACGGTCTGCTGTAGTCCTGAGATACACATCCTTTAGCGCTTCCACATGAATTGTATAGGGATCCTCCTTATACGGGTAGTTCATTTCTACAAAATCCGGGATTTTTTGCTCAAAAGCGACCTGATCAAATCCCTCATTTACCAAGAAATAGGTATAAAAATCTACATAACCCCACTCCTCAAAAACACCTGGACGGGATTGCTTGAAGGTGCTCAAAGAAAGTAGCGCATTGAATTTGAAATGTGAATTTGAGGGAACATCAGGCATCACTCCAGTCACGGTGTAATCTCCGGCATTCGCTCTACCAGCCGATTCACTTCCTTTCAGCGTTTTACCCATTGGATCTTCATTACCAAAATATCTCTTCGCAGTACTTTCTGTAAGCACTATGCTAAAGGGGGCCATGAGTGCCGTCTTCGGATCTCCTTCCAGCAACTCCCAGGAAAACACATCAAACGCCGTCGAATCCATAAAAAACACACCGTCTTCCTGCTGGGTGGTCTCACCATAGCTCAACAGTAAATCAGAGCGACCGGAAAACTGCACTATTTTCTCAACTTCAGGAAAATACTCTTGCATCGCCGGGCCGACTGGCGCATTGTGCCAAACCCAGAATGGCTCAGCCTCAGCCCCTTCCTCCACTCCTTCAGGTGAGCTAGAACCATGTGTTAGCCGATAAATCCTGTCGCCTTTCTCATGGTACTTATCATAAGAAAGTTCATCCTGCACAAACATAAAAATGAGCACACAGCAGGCCATCCCTATTCCCAAACCGACAATATTGATAAAGGAATAAACCTTCTTTTTGAGAAGATTTCTGTAGGCGATTTTTAGGTAGTTTTTCCACATTTGTTTTAAGATTGAAAGATTGGAAAATTAAAATATTGGAAGATTAGGAGTTCAGACAGTTTTAAGGTGTCATCCTGAACAAAGTAGAAAGTTGTAAAGTGTTTCAAACTGAGCGAAGCAGAAGTCTTGATTCTTGGTTCTAGACTCTTGCTACTTATGTCTTGATACTATCTAATTCCTACTATAATCACTCACTCTTCAGCGTCCTTGCCGGATTCGTCAGCGCTGCTTTGATCGATTGGAAGCCTACCGTAAACAATGCGATAAGCATCGTGACCGTACCTGTGGCGACAAAAACCCACCATTCAATTCCCACACTGTATTGATAATCCTGGAGCCATTGATCCATAATATACCAAGCAATAGGAACAGAAAGCAGAAAGGCAATCCCGACAAGCTTTAGGAAATCCTTAGAAAGCAATAGAGATATACTGCCCACACTCGCTCCTAAGACTTTTCTTACTCCTATTTCTTTCAGACGGTTGGCCGCCATGTAAGTAGAAAGTCCAAATAGACCCAAACAGGAAATAACTATAGTCAGAATGGTAAAGACTAAGGAAAGCTTCGCCGTTCTAGCGGTATCATCAAATTTCCTAGCATATTGCTCATCGGCAAATTGGTATTCAAATGGGAAATTTGGATTGAACTCTTCAAATACACCCTGAACTTTCGTTAGATTATCTGCGACAGGCTGATCGGGATTGAGACGTATATGCAGCGAAGTGAACCAGGAAGATGGCCCAAATACCATCAAAGGATTCACAGGGTCATAAGGGGATTCAAAAATAAAATCCTCAATAATCCCTACGACGGTATAGTTATCTTCTCCATCTGAGACTATTTGACCTACAGGATTTTCCAATCCCATTTTTCTTACCGCTGTTTCATTCAATAAAATTGCAGTAGAATCACTAGTGAATTCATAAATATCTATATCCCTACCTTCTACTAACTTGGTCCCCATTACTTTCATGAAATCAGCATCTGCACTGAACCGAATGAAATCAAGCTTCTCATCTTCAGGCGTGCTTCCTTCCCACGAGTATCCCCAGCCATCGCTGTAGCGCTGGGTAATCGGACTCATCGATTTCGTGACCGCAAGACTGGAGCCACTAGAAAGAAGGGCTTGTTTGATTGCTCCATAATGCTTCTCTATATCACCTTGCATGGAGATGTAGATGAGATTGTCCTGGTTATAACCCAACTCACGGTTTTGAGCATGACTTATTTGACGCTGGATGATAATCGTAGAGACAATTAGAATAATAGCAAAGCTGAACTGTATCACGACCAGTATTTTTCTTGGATTCACCGCCGAGGCAGCAGAACGGAAAGTTCCTTTCAGCACATCCACTGGACTAAAAGACGATAGAAAAAATGCAGGATAACTGCCAGCCAAAAGTCCAATAAGTAATATAAAGCTGATCAACTGAAGCCAGAAAATCATATTGCTGTATGGAAGAAATAGCTGCTTGCCAATCAAGGTATTAAAGGAAGGAAGTGCCAGCTCTACCAAGAGAATTGCCAGAACACCTGCAATCAACGCAATCAGCGTGCTTTCTCCGATGAACTGTGCGATAAGAGAAGTTTTTCTGGCACCGACCACTTTTCTCAATCCTACTTCCTTGGCTCTCTTTTCACTTCGAGCCGTACTCAAATTCATAAAGTTGATACAGGCAATGACCAGGATAAACAATGCGATAAAGCCAAACATGCGAACAGTTACAATCCTACCCCCTACGAGCTTGCCATTTTCGCTTTTTCCATATAGATGTATCTGTGAAAGCGGGTAGCTAAACACATCTGCGGTGTTCTCCCCGTTGGTATGTTCCTTGGTAATATTTATGACCTTCTCGTTGAATGCCTCATGGGAAGCATTTTCAGTGAGCAACACATAGTTTTCGACGGAATTATTACCCCACCATTCATCATCCCAACCAAGTTTTTTCATGTAGGCCCAAGACAGAAAGTAGTCCGACTGAAAGCGGGTATTGTTTGGTAAATTCTCCAGCACTCCTGTTACGGTGAAAATATCCGTACTATCGATCTTGACCGTTTGCCCCACCGCCATCTCAGTACCAAACAGCTTTTTGGCAAAATCTTCCGTGACCACCATGTTATACGGGTCTTCCAAAGCAGTAGAACTATTGCCTTGCAGCATCGGGAAATCAAAAACCTCCAAAAACTCAGGATCGATAAAAGAACCTGATTCGTTCATTTTTTTATTTCCAACCGTAAATAGGAAATTGGCAAAATTGAGCCGAACTGCATGCTCTACTTCAGGATAATCCTTCGCTAAGGTTGGACCCATTATTTTGGGAGTCGTTCCCCATGCCCATAGTTCACCGCTAAATGTATCTCTGTTATACATTCGATAGATTCGGTCTGATTTGGGATGCTCCCGATCCATGCTTACCTCATTTTGGATCCATAGCAAAATCAGAATAGCAGACGCCATCCCAATACCCAATCCTCCGATATTGATGAAAGCATAACCTTTACTTCTAAGGATATTTCTCCAGGCAATTTTAAAGTAGTTTTTGAGCATTTTTTAGGAGGATTGGAAAATTTTAAAATTTGAAGACTGGAAGATTTTGGGTTTAGAAGTTTAAGGTTGGAAGGAGGGAAAGTATTCCTAGCCTTAGTTTATCCTTCTTCTTGTCCTAATATCTAATGTCTCATGTCTTGACTCTTGATACTTATGTCTTGATACAGCCTACTCAATCTACTTTTGTGCCACTAAAAAATTACTCTAGATCGCTCAAAAATAGCTTTTTGTTGATTTTATGATTTTAAAGCACGGACAGTTTTGTCCGCTGGTGGGCAAATGTACCAATGAGGAAAGTGGCGAGGTTTTAAGGTTGTAAAAAATCCTTAGTCTCAGGTTACCCTGATTCTCCTCTTTATTTCTAAAATCTCAGGTCTTAAATCTTGGTTCTTTGTTCTAGAACTTTTGCTACTTAATACTTCTTACTCAAACAATCTCTTCAACTTCTTTACTCCCCTGAAAACTATACAACAAGTAAATAAGCGAAGGCAAAATAAAAACACTTCCTATCATCAGTGCCCAAGCCAAAGTTTCTATGGGTTTGCCATTTGCAGCGGAGTTAAAAACAGATAAGTTTTCACCTGACTTAGTGATGATGATATCAGGGAAATAATGGTAGCCAAATGCCGCTAGAATTGCGGTAACCACAAAACCACTCAGTAAGCGAACAAGCGTTTTACTTCCCTCTTTCAATTTTAGCCATAGAGCAATCATTGCAAGTGTAGCCAACACCAAGATTCCTAAAGTCATCCACTCTTTCAACAGCAACCCAACAAGAGGCACATCATCAATAATCGAAGCAGCAAAAACCAAACCTCCCGCTAGTACAGTAAACAGAATAAACAGTTTTGCTTTTCTCACCAAAAATAGTCTAACGTCAGGCTTTTTGGCCTCGCCAACTAAGAATACGGAAGCTAAAAACCCACAAATCGCAACGGTGAAAATACCGACAGAAACACTGAATAAGTTAAACCAAGGTTGGATATATGCTTCATAAAACCCAAGTGCTTCTGGGTCAATCTCTCCACCTATCGAAGCACCAAAGATCAATCCCAGAAAGAAGGGTGTGACAAAACTTGAATATGTAAATATGAGGTCATAAACCTTCTGCATTTCATCCTGATAAGCATCATAATGACGAAATACAAACGCTGTTCCCCGACCAATAATACCAATAAGCATAAGGGCCAGAGGAATATGCAAGTGGACTGAAAGCATGGTATAAATCGAAGGAAAACCAACAAACAGAATTACGATAGCGATAATTAACCACATATGGTTTGCTTCCCAGATCGGTCCTATAGTTTTATAGGTAGTGTCTTGAAGTTGGGAACGCATGCGGGCAGGCGTGAAAATTTCCAAAATCCCAGCGCCAAAGTCAGCGCCTCCAAGGATGACATACATCAAAAGCGCAAGGCAAAGGAAAATGATAACTACGTAGAGCATAAGTTCAGATTAAGAGTCAGCTAATGTTTCGGCATTTCTCTTCAATGACGCTGGTACGGCTTTTATCTGTCTATAGAGCAAGAAAGAAACTATTGCCGCAAGCGAAACATAAATAGCCGTAAATATGAAAAAGGAATACTGAATGCCAGGAATCGGGGTCACGGCATCTTTGGTCAGCATGATTTCATAAATAATCCAAGGCTGCCTTCCCACTTCCGTGACTGTCCATCCAGCTTCCAATGCAATGAATCCCAAAGGCGTAGCAAACACAAAAAGCCAAAGAAACCAGCGTTGAATCTGCCAGTTTTTCTTCTTCCATAAGGAAATAAAGTACAGCAAGCTCAAGCCAACTAACAGCATTCCCAAACCAACCATGATCTGAAATGCATAATGTACCACTGCTACAGGCGGATGATGTTCTTCTGGAAACTGATCTAAGCCCATTACCTCTTTTTCAAAATCCCCATGCGCCAAGAAACTTAAGGCTCCGGGAACCTCAATCGCATAATTCACTTCCTTCGCTTCTTCATCAGGAATCCCTCCGATGATCAGAGGCGCGGACTTACTTGTTTCAAAATGAGCTTCCATTGCTGCCAATTTCGCAGGCTGACGTACCGCAATATCCTTAGCAGAAATATCTCCGGAAATAGGCTGAAGCAAGGCCGCAACAGCTCCAAAGACTAATGCGATAGTAAAAGCTTTACGGTGAAACTCCTGATTCTGACCCTTCAGAATCATGTAGGCGTGAATTCCAGCAACCGCAAAACCAGTGGCTGTGAATGCCGCCAATGTCATGTGTAATGCTTGAGTAAACCAAGCATCATTGAACATGGCAGCGATCGGATCAATATTCAGAAACTTACCATCAACGTAATCAAATCCACTTGGACTATTCATCCAACCATTTGCTGCCACTACCAAAATCCCAGAAGCCAATCCACTGATTCCCACCACTACTCCTGTAAACCAATGGAACCAAGGTTTGAATTTGCCCCAACCGTACAGAAAGAATCCCAAGGCAATCGCTTCTATAAAAAACGCCGTTCCTTCCAGCGAAAATGGCATACCGAAAATAGGTCCTGCATGAAGCATAAACTCAGGCCAGAGCAATCCAAGTTCGAAGGAAAGCATAGTACCGGACACGGCACCTGTCACAAAGAAAATAGCAACTCCTTTGCTCCAAGCCTTGGTCAGATCCTTGTAAAGTGGATTTCCTGTTTTTAGATATTTGTAATGGGAAGTCGCCATGAAGAATGGCATAACCATACCAATACAAGCGAAAATAATATGGAAACCCAGAGAAAGAGCCATCTGGGAACGAGCAGCAAAAAGATCTTCCATGTATACTACAAGGTTTGATTCAGTCAGCAATAATAGACTGAAAGTGTAAAACTAGTCATAGAATTGACGCTGAAATAAGCTGATTAGTTCAAGTTTGATCAATTAAAATTCACCTATAGATGAACCCCTTCAGTCCCGTACAGATATACAATTATTTGGGAGTAAAATAAGAAATAAGCTTCTGTAGATTTTTCACTTTTTATCCATAATCAGTGGATTGAATAATGGATTTTTGACATTATTCTGTAGATTAATTGCAAAAAAATATTTTTATGTACGTAAAACGGTATTACAGTTTTTGGATGACAGTGCGCTGGTCCAAATATTCATTAATCTATGGAGTACTTTATTCTTTCGTAGTCATCGTATTGTATGAGATTACCTCGATACCATTTTCTCTCCCCTGGCAGCCGATATCAGTTATCGGTATAGCAGTAGCCTTTTTCTTGGGCTTCAAAAATAACAGCTCCTACGATCGAACATGGGAAGCAAGAAAAATCTGGGGCGCGATAGTCAATGACAGCAGAACTTTTGCCACTGCTATTCTCAGTCTACCCAATCCTGATTTGCCCAAGGAGGAAAGAAAGAAAATTATATACAGGCACCTTGCTTGGCTTCTTGCACTGAAACATGTGATGCGGAAGGAAAAAACTTGGGAGCATAATTTACCTGTAGAAAAACTGGTTTTCATCCCTGGATTCATCAAGGAATACTATGAAGGCATCTTTGCTGAAATCGAAAAATACCTCTCTGAAGAAGAGCTAACTACCATTAGGGACAATTCAAATATTCCATCTCAGCTGCTAAAAATCCAAAGCAAAGAAATCGCTGAATTGAAGGAAAAAGGCTTTATCTCTGAGTATAAGCAAGTTTGGATCCATCAGATAATCGCGAATTTCTACACGCATCAAGGCATGAGTGAGCGGATCAAAAACTTCCCCTTTCCAAGGCAATATGCTTCCACTGGCCTTTGGATTACTTATATTTTTTGTGCGTTGATCCCATTTGGTTTACTAGATATTTTCGCCCAAAGCACCGCATTGCATTATTGGTTGACTATCCCATTTTCTGCTATTATTATTTGGACATTCTTTGTAGTAGATAGAATCGGTGATTACTCAGAAAATCCATTCGAAGGAGGCTACAACGATGTTCCCATTTCTTCCATTTCTCGAGCAATAGAAATTGATCTGCTCGAAATGCTGGATGAGGAAAATATCCCAGGTCCATATCAGTCAGAAAATGGGTTTTTGATGTAAGAAAGTTGAGAGGTTGGAAAGTGGAAGGTGAAAAAGTGGGAAGATATAACGCACTCTTCAAGAATTTCGGCGTACCCTTCGCTTAAAAAACGAATAAAAAAAATCCCTCAAACTTTCGCTTGAGGGACCATAATAAGGCTAAGCTCTTTTTATCTTTTTGTAATGCTACTTGAGCCTGATGTTCTAATATTCCCCAACTGTGGTGAACCTGTATAAGTCACATCTCCAGATCCAGAAGAACTCACAGATAATTTACCCAAGTCACCTACATGGGTGTCTCCGGAGCCAGATTTGCCTACAGCCAGATCACCTATAGCGAGGCGCTCTCCATTAAAATCACCTGAACCGGATTGCTTAATTTCAGCTTGATCCACTGACCCGGTTTTGATGGCTAAATCTGCCGAACCCGAAATACCTACGGATAACTTCTTTGCTTCCAGTTTTCCCAAAGTAATATCTCCAGAGCCAGAAAGTGCCGCGTAGAACGAATCCGTCATCAAAGGTGAAGTAACTTCCAAAGATCCTGATCCAGAGCATTTTACTCCTTCAAGTTCCTTATACGTGATGAAAAATTTCAATTTGACATTGTTGTAATTTCCTTTTACCAAGCCCACACTGAGGACATCACCGTCAATCTCTGTTTTTACTTTGCTTAGATCTACTCCTTTAGCTTCGATTCTTACCTCTTCTTCATCACCTTCAGTTAAGATCACCTCCCAGCTTCCGCCAGAGTGAACTTTGGTAAAATGTCCCGGAGTTCTCGTTTCTGTAGATTGTGCCTGCACGCAGGATGCCATCACCAAAGCGGTCAATGCAAATGCGAAGATTTTTGAATAGATTTTCATGGTAAATTTATTGTAAGATTGGAAAATTGAAATATTGTAAAATTATGAAGTAGTAAAGTTGAAAGATGGTAAAGTTGGAAAGTAGAAAACGTACTAAAATCCAAGCCCCATTTAGTAGATGTAACAACTATTCAAATGGTTGCATATACAGTCTATATTCTTGGCTCTAGATTCTTAATACCTGACTCTAGATACTTTGTACTCGATACTCTGCACTTAATACTCCCTACTCGCTCTTTATACTCTTCACCGGATCAGCCCAAGCTGCTTTTAGTGATTGCGACATTACGGTGATTGCTGCTATTGCTCCGGCTATTAACCCTGCCCAGAGAAACACGGTCCAACTGATACCGGCCTTGTAGGCAAAATCCTCCAGCCAACTGGACATTCCAAACCAAGAAATCGGGATAGCAATCAAAAACCCTATTAAAACAAGCTTTAGAAAGTCTCTTCCTAAGAGTATCAAGATGTTTGTTGTCTCTGCTCCCATCACTTTTCGGATCCCGATTTCTCGTGTTCGCTGAGCTGTCGCAAAGGTGACCAAGCCCAATAATCCCAAGATGGAAATCAGAACCGCCAATCCCGAAAAGAAGGTGAAAATCGTTTTCACCCGCTGCTCTGCGGCATACTGTTCGTTAAATCCTTGGTCAACAAATCTTGGCTCAAAAGGAAAATTAGGTCTAAGTGCTGCCCACTCTTCTTTCAAATAGGCCAAGGTTTCTTCACGATTGTCAGCGTCTATCTTCAGGCTCACCAAATTATTCCGATCTAAACTAACCATGAATACAATAGGAACAATCGGCTGATGCAGGCTTTCGAAGTGGAAATCCGACATCACTCCAGTCACAAAACCTCTTCTGCCTCCATACAAAAATTGCTTTCCAATTGCTTCCTCAGGATTAGCCCAACCAATCTCCCGAATGGCTGTTTCATTGAGAATAAATGCCTCTGTAGAGTCACTGGCAAGGTTTTGATCAAAATTTCTCCCCGCAACAATCGGTATCCCATAAGTATCCACAAAGTTGTGAGTAACATGTATATCGGCTATTCGAATCTGTAGTTGAGTCATCTCACCGTTAATTTCGGCAGTCCCGCCTTGTGAGTCCAACAATCTTCCCGATGGAGCTCTACTCGACATGGAAACTGCCTGGACTCCGCTATACTTCTCTAGCCGATCCTTTACGATTTGATAGTTTTCCTCAATTGATGGACTAGTAGGAAGTAGAACAATATCTTCTTTCTTAAAACCCAAGTCCTTGCTCTGCATGAAATTGAGCTGATTGACCACAACCAACACAGCCACAATCAAAACCACTGAAATAGCAAATTGTCCTATCACCAAAAATGACCTGAATTGCTCATGACTTTTCCCTGCCTTAAAGGCTCCTTTTAGGACTGATGCAGGCTGAAATCCCGAAAGGAAAAGCGCTGGATAACTACCTGAAATGATTCCTACAAAAACCACCAGCCCCACGAGTCCAAGAAGAAATTCCGGATTATCCACGAAGTTCATACTCAATGCTTTCCCGGTAAAATTTGAAAAAGTGGGTAAAAACAAATAGACTAAAATCACAGCCAAAATCATAGAAATGGAAGTTAGCATAAAGGATTCACCCATAAATTGTCTGATAAGGCGCCCCTTGTCTGCCCCCATCACTTTGCGAAGCCCTACTTCCATAGACCTAAGAGAAGATCTTGCAGTAGATAGATTCATGAAATTGATACAAGCGATCAGCAAAATAAAAAGCGCTACGGCAAGGTAGATGTAGACGTAAGCAATGTCACCATTGGCCTCGATCTCTGTGTCCAAATTAGAATAAAGGTGAATATCTGTGATTGGCCACAGGATTAACTTCGTGCCTGTCGACATAGGGGTTCCTGCTTGAGTTTCACCCATATATTTGTCGATCAAGTTGGGAAGTTTGGCCTCGAAATTCTCTCGGTCTACCCCTTCGTTGAGCAAGAGGTAGGAGGAGAAATTATTCCCTCCAAAGTTGCTCATGAAAGCTTCCTGCCCACCATAAAACATTACAACAGGAAAAATGGAAGCGAAAAAAGTCGGATGAAAATGAGAATTATCCGGAAAATCCCGAAATACACCCCTAACCTGATAAGTGAATTCCTGCCCTTGTAGGTTGATCAACATTTCCTTTCCCAAGGCAGATTCTGATCCAAAATACTTCTTGGAAGTGGCTTCGGAGATGATCAAGCCGTCATTTTCCTTGAGCCCAGCTTTAGGATCTCCCGCAAGAATGTCAATGCTGAAAATATCAAAGACTTCAGGATCAGCAAAAGTAAAATGATCTTCAATAAATTTATTCTCACCTACTGTCACCAGCGGATTTCCTTCTAGCATTCTTCCTGCAAAAGCCACCTCGTCTGGATAGTCGGCAGCGATCAAAGGCGCAAATGGAGGTGCCGTATGTCCAAGATGAAGGCTAACTTCTCCGTCTGGATTAAACCAAGCCCGAGAAACCCGCACGATACGATCTGCATTTTCGTGAAATCTGTCGTAGCTCAACTCATGCTGTACAAACAAGAATATCAGAATACTGACTGCCATTCCTACTGCCAACCCAAACACGTTGATAAACATGTAGAGTGGACTTTTTCTAGTATTTCTAAGTAGGATTTTTAGGTAGTTTTTGAGCATGATTTTGTGGGATTGGAAAATTGAAAGATTGGAAAATTATGTCATGAAGGTTGAAAAGTCGCAAGGTGGTAAAGTTTGATTATCCGCTTTCTCAAGGACTAAATACCTTACAATTGATCTCTTTGGTGTCATACATTCTCTTGACAAGTGGTTCTAAAGTCTTATGTCATGATACTTGCTACTTATTTCTTAATCACCTTAGTAGAGCCTAAGTTGCCTTTAGTAATATCTGTCGGGGTTCCACTGTAATACACGTTTCCAGATCCAACTGAGCCTACAGTTAGCTCTCCTTCTACGCCAACATGAATATCTCCGGAGCCAGCTTTACCTATTTTGATATCTCCGCAAAGCAGGTCAATTCCCTTAAAATCGCCAGAGCCTACTTGACCAATATTAACATCACTAGCTTTTCCTTTGGAAATAACGACATCTCCAGTTCCACTCATCCCAACATTCAAACTCTTTGTCTGTAACATTTCCAATTCGACATTTCCTGATCCTGCCTGACCTATGCTGAACTCACCGGCATAGACATCAGATCGAACCATGATATTCCCTGAGCCAGCCAATCCTAAAGTTTCTAGTTTCTTGATGGTTACATAAACTGTAAAGTCTCTATTGTCATCGTCATCGTCTTTGAGTTCGATCTCAAGATTTCCATTATCCACTTCTGTGATGACCTCACTCAAGTCAAATCCCTTGGAAACTAGCTTGACTTGATCTATATCACCAATAGTGATTATTACATCCCATGAGCCTTCGGAACTTACTCCTGTAAATTTCCCTGGGGTTCGGGTTTCGGTTTGAGCCTGAGCGGAGAAACCTAAGAAAAATAAAAAGAGGACTAGCGAAGTGATTTTTGAGAAGTTCATAATGGATTTGGTTTTATTTCCTGTACTTACTTTTCAGACATTGTGCCAAGGGAAAACAATGCCTTTAAGCACGTTTGAACAGCACTTACAAATTACAATCTGTCCGAGTAAGCGATGTTTTGTTCGAATGCGGACAACAAAATCTATATTTCATCCTCAAAATTGTAATCAAAAAACATAGGAAAAACAGCTATCTCCCCTCAACTAATTAAAATGTTGTTGGTAATTTAATTTTAGGCATTTGATTTTCAGGCGAGCAGGTGCATCTTTACCTAATCATCCTTTTATCCTTGTTGGATAGATTACTTTCAAAAACCTACCTATGATTCCTTACTTACTGGTTTGGATTTTACCTTTCGTTTTGCCAGTTCAACAATCACAGACAGATAGTCTAAAAAAGATTGTAGAAACGACTGATAATGATTCTCTAAAAGCTTCGAGTCTTTATAACTTAAGTAAACTCTATTACACCTATGATCAGGACACAGCGATACTTTATGGAAAAGAAGCCATCGCAATAGCAAAAGAAAGAGGTTTAAAAATAATAGAAGCCAATGCTATGAATATTGTAGGGGTATCGTATTTGATTCAATCAGATTATGAAAGCTCCTTAAGTACTCATTTGGAAGCACTTGGTATACGGGAAACATTACAGGACACTACTGGGATCATCGAATCCACCATGAATCTTGGAAATATTTATTACCGTCTTCATGAACCCGAGAAAGCAGTTGTCCAATACCAAAAATCCCTAACACTGGCTCAATTGATCAATCATGAGCGGGCTATGAGCTTGCTTTACAATAACATTGGTAGCTTTTACCTGGATAGGTGGCTGTCATTCAAAGAAGCCGAAGACTTCAATAAGACCAAGGAATATCTGGAGAAATCAAAGGCTATCAAGGAAAAACTAAACGATAAACGCAGTCTTACCAATACCCTACTTCAGCTGGGAGAACTCTACTATGAATCAGGGGAAAAGCAGAGAGGAATCCGCCTACTGACACAGGCACTTGACATTGCCGAAGAATTGAATAATACAGAAGGGAGATTATCAGCCCTGGGAACACTTTCAGATTACCATAGAGACAATAAATCCTTGGCTCAAGCACTAGATTACGCCGCTCAGGCCTATGAACTGGCACAACAAACCAAATCAAATTACCAGATAAGTATAGCCGCGAGCAAGATGGCTCACCTCTCTGCCTTGAATAAGGATTTCGAAAAAGCCTACGAATTTCAACGGGTCAAGGAAGCTAGCAATGATTCCATATTCAATGATTCGAGACAGAAAATCCGGACTGAACTGGAAATTCAATATGAAAGCGAGAAAAAAGAACTCGAGAATCAAAGGCTAATAAAAGATCAGGAACTATCCGAATTAGCCATCACAAGGAAAAATGAGCTACTGTTCACCTTTATCATCGTAGCTATTCTTTTAATAGGACTTGCTTGGTACCAGTTGAAAACCAATCAAAAACTAAAGGCAGCCCATAGAGAGCTCAAAGAAATAAACTCAAAAGTACAAGCTCAAAATCAGCGGATACAGCAGCAATCTGATCAATTAACCAGTACTAATCTTGAGCTGAAACAAGCTAATAGTTTCCGGGATAAGTTATTCTCAATTATTTCACATGATTTACGTGCGCCATTTTCATCTCTCAGCACCTCTCTCGAACTCTGGGATTCAGGCGACCTCAGTAAGAAGGATATGGACTTTGTTCTTTCATCTATTGCCTTAGATGCAAATGCAGCTTCTAATCTCCTTTCAAATCTACTTACCTGGACACGTTCACAGATGAGTTCAGATAAAGTGAAAAATTCAGGGATTGCTCTTGCTGACTTAATCACAGAAAATAAAAACTTATTTGCTAAGCAACTTGAACAGAAAAACCTAAAGCTGAACAACAAGATCCCTTCAGACTTCAGCATCACTACAGATCGGGATAGACTGAATTTTATTTTACGAAACATTCTATCCAATGCGATCAAATTCACTCCTCAGGGAGGAGACATTTGTGTGGAAATTGACTCTAACCATCCATCCACTATCATGATTCGAGACAGCGGTGTAGGTATGAATCAGTCACAGCAAGACAGTCTATTTAACAACAAGCAATATTCCACCTCAGGAACCAATGGAGAACAAGGTACTGGAATAGGACTAATGCTATCCAAAGATTTTGCGGATAGCATCGGTGCAACTATTTCTGTAAGTAGCGAGCTAGGAAAAAGCACAACTTTTAGATTGGAATTTTAAGAAATGCAGGGTAGATAGATGTGATCATTCCAATTTGAATGAAATTTATTACCAACTTCTATTCTTTTAACCTGTGAATTAGTGGCGAATATTTTAAATTAAGTAATTTCAACTTATTCGAAATTATTTAATAAGTATCATAAACCACTACTCCTTTGAAAAACCCTAACTTCTCCTACTTACTTCTCTTTTTTAGTATCCTCAGTTGCTCTGCGCCCGCTGACAATCAGACTAAAGAACCCCAAGAAACCTTTTTGACCCCTGATCCAGTAATCATGGCCTATTATGTAGCGGAGCGTGATTATCAGCCAGAAAAAATTCCGGTAGAAAAACTCACTCATATCATCTACTCCTTTACGAATGTGATTGGCGGAGAAATGAAATTCCGAAATGAAGAAGTCGCTGGACCTAAGCTTGAAGCGCTAGTAGCTCAAAAGGAACGAAATCCTGATCTAAAAGTAATGATCGCCTGTGGTGGTTGGGGAGCAGACGGTTTCTCAGATATGGCTTTGACGGAGGAAAGCAGAGCAAAATTTATCAAAAGTGCTTCTGAATTCATCAGCAAATATCAACTTGACGGCATGGATATGGACTGGGAATACCCTGGAATATCCGGTGCTGGCACGATGGCTCGCACTGAAGACACCGCGAATTTCACCGCTTTGATGAAGGGCTTGAGAGAAATGCTGGATGAGTTTGACTCCCCAAAAGTACTGACTTTCGCTTCAGCAGGTTGGAAGCGCTACTACGATTTTGTGGATATGGATGAAGTGATGAAATACGCAGATTACACCAATGTGATGACTTATGACCAAGTTTCTGGCGTGTCCATTTATACAGGTCACCACACGCCTCTTGGAGATGTGAAACGTGCAGACATAGTAGGAACTCCCTTTCAGGCACATCTCGATAGTTTGTTCGCAAATGGAAACAATCAAGATCCAGATCCAAGATCTGCACAGAAAATCGTTGATTTCCTTATTGAAGAAGGAGTGGATCCAAAACAGATTGTGATTGGTGCAGCATTCTATGGCCGTGTCTGGGCTGGTGTACCACCAGTGAACAAGGGTTTACATCAATTAAGTGGTGGGCTACACATTGGCTGGATGGCCTATCACCAGATTCGAGAGAAGTATGAAAAAGACAGCAACTTCGAGCGATTCTGGGATGAAAAAGCAGAAGCGCCTTACATGTATAATGCTGCTGATAGCCTGTTTGTATCCTACGATGACACAGTTTCTGTGGCTTTAAAAACCAAGTACACAATGGAAAAAGGTCTAGGCGGAATCATGTTCTGGGAATTAGGAAACGACACTAAGGAAGAAGGTAGTTTGCTTGATGCCATTTATAAGGCTGCAAACTAAAAGGCATTTAACATATCCTTACCTTTTGGAGTAAATCGAAATTCGTATTTCGTAATTCAAATTTCTTCTACCTCCCTTCCAAGCAATTTTCTTACCTTTGCAGCTTGCTAAGTTTTCTAATCAACCCATTTCCAAATGGCAACAAAAAAAATAAAATCCGCACTTATTTCTGTCTTTTATAAAGACAACCTTGAACCAATTATCGCCCTATTGAAAAAACATGATGTCACCATTTATTCTACCGGTGGTACTCAGAAGTTTATCGAGGACCAAGGCGCGGAAGTTATCCCAGTGGAAGAGTTGACCAGCTATCCTTCTATTTTCGGAGGTAGAGTAAAAACCCTTCACCCAAAGGTGTTTGGAGGTATTCTTTATAGAAGAGATAATGAAGGCGACCTTTCTCAAGCTGGAGAATACGATATCCCCGCCATCGATTTGGTGATTGTGGATTTGTATCCTTTTGAGGAAACTGTAGCTTCAGGTGCTCCTGAAGCTGATATTATCGAGAAAATCGACATTGGAGGAATATCTCTGATCCGTGCTGCAGCTAAAAACTTCAAGGACGTCACCATCATTGCTTCCAAGGATCAATACACCGAATTGGAAGGAAGACTTACCGCACAAGATGGTGCTACTACATTGGCTGATCGCCGTTATTTCGCGGCGCAGGCTTTCCAGGTTTCTTCCAACTACGACACACATATCTTCAACTACTTCAATGCGGAGGAAAGCATCCCTGCTCTAAAAGTATCTGAGACCAAAGCAAAAGCCCTTCGCTACGGAGAAAATCCACATCAAAACGCGCATTTCTATGGAGACATGGAAGCACTTTTTGACCAGTTGAATGGAAAAGAGCTTTCGTACAACAATCTAGTCGATGTAGATGCGGCTGTGAATTTGATTGCAGAATTCAAAGGAGAAACAGCCTTCGCTATCTTGAAGCATACCAATGCTTGCGGTGTGGCTTTGGCACCTACGGTAAAAGAGGCATACCAAAAAGCATTTGACGCGGATACTACTTCTGCATTCGGAGGTGTGCTGATCACCAATCAGACCGTGGATAAGGACGCTGCTGAGGAAATGCATTCCTTATTTTTCGAAGTGTTGATTGCTCCTGATTTCACAGAAGAAGCTTTGGAAGTTTTGATGGGCAAGAAAAACAGGATTTTGCTGAAGCAAAAAATGGATCTTCCGGGTACCAAAATGCTCAAGACATTGCTAAATGGCGTGATCGAGCAGGACAAGGATTTGGCTACGGAATCAAAGGCTGATTTCACGGTAGCTACCAAAAAAGCCCCGACAGAATCTGAGCAAGACGCATTAGTTTTCGCAGCAAAAATCTGTAAGCACACCAAATCAAACACCATTATTCTTTCTAACGACAATCAATTATTCTCCAGCGGCGTTGGGCAAACTTCCCGTGTGGATGCATTGCTTCAGGCTATTGAGAAAGCTAAGGCATTTGGCTTTGATTTGAATGGAGCTGTAATGGCATCTGATGCTTTCTTCCCGTTCCCAGACTGTGTAGAGATCGCTGGTAAAGCTGGCATCACCGCAGTAGTTCAGCCAGGTGGATCTATCAAGGATCAGTTGAGCATTGACTACTGTGACGCAAACGGCATCGCTATGGTGATGACGGGCGTGAGACATTTTAAGCATTAATTTCTAGATACTAGATTTTAGAATCAAGATTCAAGACCTTCGGAAGTAAACATTTCGAAGGTCTTTTTTTATTCAGGAAAGATTTTCGGACTGTGAAAGGCGTTGGAAGTCAGAAGTTTCTATTTATTCATGAAAAAGTATGAGAAGATCCTGTTGAAAATCCTTAGAGGAACATCAGATCAAAACATTGATTTTGAAGATCTTAAAATGTTATTACTCATTATGTATATCCGCTTTTTCACCAGTTGCCAAATTTATAACCTTTCTATTTATCACGAATTTAATTCACAGTTCTAAAAAGATCCGAAGGATTGAAACCATTCATAACCCTCGGCAAAGCCGGGGGTATAAAACTAATATCCTTTGTAGCCCTGAAAGGGCGAAACTTTGAAGTTTCGCCCTTTCAGGGCTACGGTTTACTACTTTATCAACCTCCCTGCACTTGCGTGCAGGGTTATGAATGGTTTGGCACCTTCGGCGCCACGTGTAACTTCAGTTTCATGATTAGAGAAAAAACTTGCGTTTTACTAAGTTTTACACTGAATACATTACCATACTGGTAAGATTTAGGATAGTCATAATACTCATTTTTGGGTTTGAGGAAAGAATTAAGGGCAGTCACCATATTTTCTCTAAATCTCATTTAGAACAATGATTTTATCCTTACCTACATCATATGATCTTTGAAAATCAAACATGAAACAGATGAAAACTAACCCTCGCTACGAGATAATCATTTACTGGAGTGAAGAAGATCAAACATTCATTGCAGAAGTGCCAGAATTAGCTGGTTGCTTGGCCGATGGAGAGTCATACTCAGAGGCATTATCCAATGTTGAAATCGTCATTGCGGAATGGATTGAAACAGCAAAATCTTTAGAAAGATCCATCCCTGTCCCTAAGGGAAATTGATGCTTGCTTAAAATTACTCTGTTTTTATGCTAAAGTGAAAACAGAAAGTGGCAGACACTTTTTAAATTGTATATAAAATTAGCCTCAGTTTAAATTTCTATAATAACCTCAAAACGAAATTGATTGAGCTGCTGAGATCAGCTGGTCCACTATGGCCTCAGAGCAAATTCATATTGATTGAAAAAACATAGGTATCCTTACCGAAAGGTTATTTTCATTCCCTTTCATTTCCCCACGCGAATCCCCTATTTTGCAGGCTGAATCAATTATGGGCTTTCCCTGTTCTTGGTTCTTGATACTAGAATCTTGATTCTCAACATGAAATCGCATAATCTTAAATTATACAATACACTTTCCCGCCAGAAAGAAGAGTTCCAACCCATCAATCCGCCTTTCGTGGGCATGTATGTCTGCGGACCAACTGTTTATGGAGACGCTCACCTAGGCCACGGTCGTCCTGCTATCACTTTTGACACGGTTAACCGCTACCTGACTCACCTAGGCTTTAGAGTTCGTTACGTAAGAAACATCACTGATGTAGGTCACTTACAGGGAGATGCAGATGAGGGCGAGGATAAAATCGCCAAAAAAGCAAAGTTGGAGCAACTCGAACCAATGGAGGTTGCCCAGCAATATACAGACAGCTACCACAGAGACATGTCGCTTCTAAATACCTGGAAGCCTAGCATTGAGCCTCGAGCGACTGGTCATATACCTGAGCAGATTGCTTTGGTAGAAGCCATTTTGAAAGAAGGTTTAGCTTACGAAATCAATGGTTCCGTGTATTTCGATGTATTGAAATACAACGAAACGAGCAACTATGGCAAGCTTTCCGGACGGGACTTGGAAAATCTCTTGAGCGGAAGCCGAACGCTGGATGGCCAAGACGAAAAGCGTAATGCCGTTGATTTTGCACTTTGGAAAAATGCCTCCCCTGAGCATCTAATGAAGTGGGATTCTCCTTGGGGAATTGGTTTTCCGGGTTGGCACCTAGAATGTACTGCTATGAGTTCCAAATACCTTGGCAAGCAGTTCGATATTCATGGAGGTGGAATGGATTTACTTTTCCCTCACCACGAATGTGAGATCGCTCAGGGAAACGCATGCAATCATCAAGATCCAGCTAAGTATTGGATGCACAATAACATGATCACCATCAACGGACAGAAGATGGGCAAGTCCTTGGGTAATTTCATCAACTTGCAGGAGCTTTTCACAGGAAACCACAAACTTCTAGATCAGGCTTACAGCCCGATGACCATCCGTTATTTTATCCTGACGGCACATTATCGCTCTACTTTGGATTTTTCCAATGAAGCACTGCAAGCTGCGCAAAAAGGCTATAAAAAACTTATAAATGGACTCCGAATCGCCAAGCTTTTGAAATATGAAGTGAGCGAGGACGAAAAAGATGAAGAGCAAATCAAGCAAGTGGGACAAATCATCACCAATGCCTACCGAGCGATGGACGATGATTTCAATACGGCGCAGGCGATTGGACATTTGTTCAATTTGCTGAAGAAAATCAACTCCATGTACACAGGTCAATTGAAACCAGCGGTCTTTGGCGAGGAGGTTTTCAATAAACTGATTGAAACATACACCATATTCATTTCAGATATTTTAGGATTGATCGAAGAGAAATCAGACAGCCAAAATGAAATGCTGAATTTACTGCTACAACTCTATTCTGAGGCTAAAACCGCCCGTGATTATAGTAAAGTGGACGAAATCAGAGCAGGATTAAAAGCTCTAGGGTTTGTAGTGAAAGACATGAAAGATAAAATTGACTGGGCTTATGAAGAATAGATTTTGGTTGGTCGGCTTGCTTGCCCTTGCTTGGGCATGTAGTAGTCCAGAGAAAAAAACTGAGACAGTTGAGCAAGCTCCGGCAAAGCCCTACCCTACTTTTAACCCAGATTCTGCCTATGCATTTGTGCAGAAGCAGGTGGATTTCGGACCACGTGTTCCTGAAACCGCTCCTCACGAAGCAACCAAAAATTGGCTTTTGGGTAAATTTGAGAGTTACGGATTTGCAGTAGAAACACAGGATTTCCAAGCAAAAACCTACGATGGCCTGACTTGGGACCTGAGCAATATTATTGCTTCACATAATCCAGGAGCCACCAAACGAATACTTCTTGCCGCGCATTGGGACACCCGTAGAATCGCGGACAAAGACACCGAGCGACTTGATGAACCCATAGATGGAGCCAACGACGGTGCTAGCGGTGTGGGAGTTTTACTTGAAATCGCCCGTGTGATTGCTTCTCAGGAACTCAAGCCGGATGTCGGAGTTGATATCATCCTTTTTGATGGGGAAGATGACGGGGAGCCTGAAGGAACAGAAATGAGAAACAACGAGCAAGATTTCTGGTGGTGCTTGGGCTCTCAGCACTGGTCCAAAAACAAGCATAAACCGAATTACTCAGCCTATTACGGAATCTTAGTGGACATGGTAGGTGCCAAAGGCGCGCGTTTCTACAGAGAAGGTTATTCACGCCAATATGCCTCAGGGATTTTGAAAAAAGTATGGGATAACGCCCACCAGATAGGCCAAGGAGACTTTTTTATCTATAAAGACGCTCCTGAGATTTTGGATGACCATGCTTTTGTAAATGAATTTGCTAAAATCCCAATGATCGATATAATCGAGTTTTCCCCAGATTTTGGCTTTGCGCAGTATCACCATAAGCACAGTGATACAATGGAAATCATTGACCGCAGAACTTTGCAAGCCGTAGGAGAAACTGTTTTATTTACCGTATACCAAGAGTAAAAGCTTATCTTTCCATCTTAGAATCGTCCAATTTGGAAGATTTGAAGTGATAGTTAAATGATTTTGCCCCATGAAGAAAGGTCATCAGGTTACGATGAAAGAAATCGCCAAGAAATTAGGCGTTTCTGTATCGACTATTTCCAGAGCGCTGAAAGATTCTCCAGAGCTTCACCCCGACACTAAAAAGCGAATTGTGGAAATGGCGAAGGAGATGAACTATCAGCCAAATCTCCTAGCACAAAGCCTTCGTATCAGTCGCACCAATACACTGGGTGTAATCGTCCCTGAGATCACTTCCCACTTCTTCGCCTCTTGTATTTCAGGCATTCAGGATTATGCCAACAAGCGTGGTTATAATGTGATGATTTGTCAATCAAATGAGACGTTAGAGCTGGAAAAAGCAAATATCAGAACCTTGGTTAGTTCACAGGTGGATGGCTTGCTGATCTCACTGAGTAGAGAAACTAATAAATACGATCACCTTTTAGATCTTTACAACCGGGAAATCCCTTTTTTACTTTTCGACCGGGTAAATGAGGATATTCCAGTCTCCAGAGTGACGTTCAATGACGAAGGGGGAGCCTATCAGGTAACTAAGCATCTGCTGGAGAGTGGATGCAAACGTGTGATGTATGTATCCGGTCCAGAGGACTTATACATTAGCAAGAAAAGAAAAGAAGGTTATTTACATGCGCTAGCCGAGTTTGGAATATCCCCTGAACCCGAACTAGTAAAAATCTCAGACCTTACTTCCGAAGGCAACATGAAAATTGCCGGAGAAATCGCCGCCATGGATCAGCGACCTGACGGCGTATTCTGCATGATAGATCCTATCGCTTTGGATTTTATGTTCGTATGGAAGCCTATGGGAATTAAAATCCCCGACGACATGGCCCTGGCTGGATTTACCAACAACCCCGCTTCAGCAGTAATAGAACCTCCCCTCACCACCGTGGCTCAGCCTGGCTATGAAATGGGGAAATTGGCAGTCAGTCATTTGCTTGATCAATTAGAGGGTCAAGCCTCAGATGATCCTATTTCCATTGTTTTAGAAACCACCCTGCTACCCCGTCAATCGACAAAAGCACTTTAAATTAATGAAAGATAAAATTGCCCAATCCTTTGAGAATCTCTTTGGAAAGAAACCTATTCTGGCCTTTGCACCTGGAAGAATCAACTTAATCGGCGAACATACAGACTATCAAGATGGTCTTGTTTTTCCAGCTGCTGTAGCGCAGGGCATCTGGGTAGCTATACAAAAAAACGATCTTACCACATCCAGAATTTTCTCGGAGGATTTCCGTGAAGAGTTTGTTTTTGACATCAACTCATTTTCACCTAAAAAAGGGCACTGGGCCAATTACACCATGGGAATGGTCTCCCAATTTCAGCAAGCCGGCTATAAACTGGAAGGCTTTGACTTGGTTTTTGGAGGAAATATTCCAGCTTCAGGACTGTCCTCTTCTGCAGCCCTTTCAGTCGCTGTAGGAACTGCACTCTCTGCATTATTTGGTTTGGAGATTTCCAAAAAGTCAATTGTACTTTACGCTCAAAAGTCAGAGCATCTATTTGCAGGTGTGAAATGCGGGATCATGGATCCTTATGCATCCGCCTTCGGCAAAGAAAATCATGCACTAATTTTGGATTGCCGTACCAATCAGCACAAAGAAGTTGCTGTGAATTTCGGCCCACATTCCCTTCTACTAGTCAATTCTAAAGTGAAGCATAACCTAGCCGATTCAGCCTACAACAAACGTAGAGAATCATGTGAGGAAAGTGTGAAAATACTGCAGTCAGTTTACCCAGACGCAACCACACTAAGAGATATTCCGGCTAAAGATTTGGAGAAAGTCAAAGATATCTTACCGGCCGCGCTTTTTCCCAAAGCAAAGCATGTGATCACCGAAATAGAGCGAGTTAACCTAGCTTCAAAAGCTCTTCATGAAGGTGATTTAACTGCCTTTGGGGACTTACTAAAAGATTCTCACAAGAGTCTGAGCAAAGACTTTGAAGTCAGCTGTGCCGAGCTGGATTTCTTGGCGGTACAGTCGTGGAAGTCAGCAGAAGTCCTAGGATCTAGAATGATGGGTGGCGGTTTTGGTGGCTGCACTATCAACCTGATTTCCAACGAGAATTTAGAAAGTTTCCAAACTGAAATGCGTACAGCATACCAAGAAAAATTCGGTATTGAGGCGGATTTCATTTCAGTTGCACTTTCCGAAGGAGCTAGAATTCTGGGCTAATTTACCGCTTACAGTTTCTATTGTCTTTAGAAGGTATTTCCTGAAAGTTTTTCCAAAAAAATCACCAATTTGTAGCCGTAACTCTCAATTGAGTATAATTGCCTATTATCCTAATAACATTAAACCTATGAATTTCCCAAAAAACCTAAGAAGCTTACTGCTACTTGGAATGATAGCGAGCGTAGGTTTCTGGAGCTGTAGTTCTCGCTCTGGCAAACCAAAAGTGCTCGTCTTTAGCAAAACTGCAGGTTACTATCATGCCTCTATTCCCCAAGGAGTCGCAGCTATCCAAAAGCTTGGAACTGAAAATGAATTTGAGGTAGATACCACTACTCAGTCAGAGATGTTCACTGAAGAAAATTTAGCGCAATATTCAGCTGTTATCTTTTTAAGCACGACCGGAGATGTATTGAATAACTACCAAGAAGCCGATTTCGAACGATACATTCAGGCAGGAGGAGGTTTCGTGGGTATCCATGCAGCTGCGGATACAGAATACGATTGGGGCTGGTATGCTCGTTTAGTTGGAGGAAGCTTCGCTGACCATCCTGGTATCAATGATCCAAATCCAAACGTTCAACCTGGCGAAATCACCGTGGTGGACGAAAGTCATTCTTCTACTTCGTTTCTGCCAAGCCCTTGGCCAAGAACTGACGAATGGTACAGCTATAAAAACATGAATCCTGAGGTCAATGTACTTTTGACACTGGATGAAGCCTCTTATAAAGGCGGCATGGATATGGGTGAGCATCCTATCGCCTGGTATCACGATTATGATGGAGGAAGAGCCTGGTACACTGGAGGCGGCCATACAGATGAATCTTATTCAGAAGAACTTTACCTGAAGCATGTACTGGCAGGCATTGAGTATGCTATTGGCAATAATTCCGAATTGGATTACTCGAAGGCTAAAAGTAAAAGAGTACCAGAGGAAAACAGGTTTACCAAAACTTCGCTGGTAGGTGCAGAATTCACAGAGCCTACTGAAATGACCATTCTTCCAAATTTGGATATTCTTGTAGCGCAAAGAAGAGGAGAGATTTTGTTTTTTAACCATGAGACAGAAGAGCTTACTGAAGTGGCAAAATTTGACGTTTACTGGAAAACTGATGTAAGGGGAGTTAATGCTGAAGAAGGCTTAATGGGAATTCAAAAAGACCCCAATTATGCTGAAAATGGGTATGTGTTTGTTTACTATTCCCCTTCAGGAGACGAAGAAATCAATAGACTTTCCCGATTTACTTTCAAAAATAATACCTGGGACATGAGCTCTGAGGTGGTAATAATGGATATTCACTCAGATCGAGATATCTGTTGCCATACTGGAGGTTCTATAGCTTTTGATAAGGAAGGGAACTTATACCTTTCTTTAGGAGACAACTCCACTCCTTTCAATCAGCCAGACTCTGAGTTCAGAAACAATGGTTTTGCACCTTTAGATCAGCGGCCTGGCTATGAGCAATACGATGCGAGAAGATCTTCTGGCGATGCCAATGACTTGAGAGGTAAGATCCTTCGGATTAAAGTAAATGAAGATGGTTCTTATAACATTCCTGAAGGAAACTTATATCCTGTAGGAACAGAAGGAACCAGACCTGAAATATATGTTCAAGGAAACAGAAACCCTTACAGAATCTCCATAGATCAGAAAAACGGCTACTTATACTGGGGGGAAGTTGGCCCAGATGCCAATGAAGACATGTTCGAAACACGTGGTCCTAGAGGGTATGATGAAGTAAACCAAGCCAGAGAGGCAGGTAATTTCGGCTGGCCTTACTTTGTAGGAAATAATTATCCTTACCGGGAGTTTGACTACGTAACTGGGGAATCAGGAGCTGCTTTTGATCCCAAGGAACCTATTAATAGATCTGTAAATAATACAGGCAGAAAGAATTTACCAGCGTTGGCTCCCGCTTTTATATGGTATCCATATGGGGAATCTGAAGAGTTTCCACAGTTAGGAACAGGAGGACGAAATGCAATGGCCGGACCGGTTTATTACGCTGATATGTACAGTGCGGACACTAAGCTTCCAGAGTACTATGATTCCAAGGTATTTATTTACGATTGGATCAGAGGATGGATCAAAGCAGTAACCCTGAAGGAAAATGGAGATTATGATAAAATGGAAGCTTTCATGCCTAGCACCAAATTCAACTCCATCATCGATATGGAAATGGGGCCTGACGGAAGGATATATATCCTAGAATATGGAAATGGCTGGTTCGCTAAAAATCCGGATTCAGGACTTTCAAGAATTGACTTCAATGGAGGAAATAGAGCTCCAATTGTAACTCAAATTTCCGCTGACAAAACTTCAGGAACGAATCCTCTTACTGTCACTTTCACCACCGAAGCTTCTGATCCTGAAAATGATCCGTTGAACTATGTCTGGGATTTGGGTAATGGAGAGTCTATCTCAACAGATGAACCTACCCTTACACATACTTTCAATGCCATCGGAGAATACGAAGTTCGAGTGACTGCAAAAGATCCTGCTGGATTGGCGGGTAACAGTGGAATCGAAAGCATTTACTCAGGAAATATTGCTCCAGAAGTATCCATCACACTAGAAGGTAACCAGTCTTTCTATTTCCCTGGAAAGAAGGTAGGCTATAGCGTAACCGTGAAAGATGCTGATAATCCAGAGGCAGATACAGACATGAGTACGCTGTATGTATCTGCAGATTATATAGAAGGATTAGATCAGGCAGAATCTGACATGGGTCACAAAGTCATGACTGAAGCGATGATGGGTAAATCACTCTTTACCACCTTGACATGCAAGACCTGTCACAAAGAAGCTGAGGCATCTGTGGGTCCGGCATACATCGATGTGGCTAAAAAATACAATCAACGAGATGCCGATTACCTAAAGAATAAAATCAAAAATGGAGGCGCAGGAGTCTGGGGTGAAGTAGCTATGCCTGCAAATCCGGATATGAAAGACTCTGACTTGAATGCTTTGGTAGCCTACATTCTTTCCTTAGACCAAGTGACGACACCATCTCTTCCTGCTTCTGGAACGGTGGACCCTACCGCAGGCAAAGAGCCAACAGCAACAGGCGTATTGATGCTTAGTGCATCTTATACTGATCAAGGAGGAGAAAACATTAAACCTCTTTCAGGTTCTTCTACCCTATTTCTGAAGAGCAATACTATTGATTTGGGTAAAGCAGAAGAACTAATGGGTGGATATGCTGTCAGCAGTTATGAAGGAGCAAACTTCCTTACTGTTCCTAAAGAAGATGGCTCAGCTCTTATCAGCACAGTAGATTTGACTGATGTTGGTTCGGTCACCCTGAACACATTTACAATGGGACCGTTAACAGGCACTTATGATTTTGAACTAAGGCTAGACAGTCCATCTGGAGATTTAGTTGGAGAAGGAACTTTCAGTCCAACAGCCTCCACAGGCAGAGCGCCAACTCAAGGATCGCTGACTATTCCGTTCACTGGAAGCGCAGATGGAAAAATGCACAAGGTGTATTTGGTTTCTAAACCAAAAAACTCTGGCGATGAAGGAAGGTTTGTAATTCGATCTTTCACTTTCAACGCAAAATAATACCAATCTTAATGCATGAAAAAAGCCATTCCTATTCTCAGGAATGGCTTTTTTACTAAGATTTAGCTTGGAGAAAACATATGCTACTCACGCAATCTTAACCTGAGAAAGCACACTGGTTGTCGGACGTTTGCCAAATCACCTTAGTATCTTCAAGATCATCGAAGCCGATTTCATCGGTTAAAGTATTTCGCTCACAATCATATAGTATCAGTGCCCAACTGCAATTGGGGCAGCAAGACCCCAAGTAAAAAACTCGCTTTCCTTTATATTTTGCTTTCGCGATATAAGCAAACTCTGAAAGCCCTCCACTAGATGCATTCTCAGCCATTTGTTTTAGCCATGGCAAGTTTTCAATAGGATCCGAAACCCCACAAGCCATGGCAGGATCTTCGTTTTCCGTGCAGGACACGCTAATTAACAGGCAACATAAGAAAATCGGGTTAATTAACTTTTTCATACAAGTAGGTTTAGTGAAAAAAGAAGTTAAACCCATGACGAAACGAATAAACCGAACGCTACCTTTCGGTTCATTTCATCGGTGAAAAAGGCAAGGTTTTGAAAAAGATTGCTTCTACATTTTCAACGATCTTCCCATCAGCTTCAGACATTTCCTTTGCTTTTATCCAAGCTGGATCTTTTGCAAAATTTTGAAAATTAGCTTCAAAAGAAGCTTGATTTCTGTCACCTAATAGATAAACCAATTTAGGTTGGCTTCCATCCTTTTCGACTGTAATCCAATAAGGATAGTTTTTTAAGCCCTGCTTCGAAAACAATTCCTGCGTGTGGTCTTTGAATCTAGTTACCAAATTATCAAGTCTCCCATCTAAGCAAGTGTAGATTCTCATTTGAAAAATCCCGCTGGCCTGTGGAATTGGTGTCTCATTCAACCCTGGAGCAAGTTTCATAAAAGTTTGATCTATGCTTTTCACCAAAGCTCCATTTACCCTGGATTCTTCATAGGCCTTTTTCCATTCAGGGTCGTTCAAAAATTTCCCCCACATCACATCTCTTGACTTCTCATCTGGATAGCCAAGTATATAAGTCAGTGAATTATCTTCATTATTGACAGGTAGAAAATAGGCGATATTTTCCATCCCACTTTTCTCGAAAAGCGAAAGCGTATGATCTTGAAAACGCTTGATCAGATCTGGAAGCTTTCCTTCATTGGCATAATACTTTCTTATTTCGAAATAAGTCGAAGTATCACTCAACTTTTGAGCATAGCCTGCGAAGGCAAAAAGCATTGCAATCATACTGAAGATAATTTTTTGCATGAGTAGTGGGTTTTTAGGGCAATATAAAAGACATGTTTTCCGGGTAATTCCTTTGATTATTTAGCAATGGTAGAAGTTAAAGTCTATTTCTCCCATGCCTTCCAGATTGCCGGAAACAACGCAACTAGGATAATTAATAAACCAAAAGTCTCTCTTGATTCTTCCATGGACTGAGTTTTCATGCTTAAATTATGCTGCTTCACTTCTTCGGAAATCCAACCTCCCACATCTCCTTGCCAGTAATATATAGCACCAAGGACACAAGCTATTGCAAGAATTGTCAATGGAATTTTGGGGAAAATACCGCGAACACCCAACAGGCAGAATATAATTGCTACACCATAAATACTCACCCAAATTTCAGGATCGGGGTCGTTGAACTGCCAAAAAGCAAAAAGCGCGAAAATGAAAATCCAGATGCCAAAATAGATTTTGTTAAACTTCATAATATTTCAAGGGTTTGTCCAAAACTACATAAAACAGAGAATTTTATTAAACTTAAAATACTAAAAACTATGGAAGCCTAGCTGAGTAAGGTGAAAAGTGATTTTCGATGCTGTTGCAATGCTTAAAACATCCCAAATCATCCAATATACTTAAGAAAGAAAATCCTGAAAAAGGAATAAACCAATAAAACAAAAAGGGAAACCCTCTTGCGAACGCTTCCCTTTCTCTTATAACTAACCTTAGTTAGCCTTAAGAGCCAAGCTACTGTTAAAAGACTTTTTCTCCAGTTACCCGGATTTTTAATACCGATCTACTAACTCCGTCTTCTTCACCTTTCGGTTTTGAAGATTTCAATAAACACTTTTGTGGTAAACCATCTCAGACAAAATCCCTAAGGACGCTGACCTTTCATGTTAATTGTGAGCTTTCAATCTTTATCCGAGATCGTATTCTCGGTCTTTTTATCTCTTACTTGGTTTAATAAATATCTCCTTAAATTAGCCGAATAGCAAAATTTCGGACACTTAGTTCCCCACCATCTTTCCACCAAATAATATTCTAAACAAACAGACTTATCAACCTTAATTAGATGGTTATCAACTTTTTAATCACATTTTTACGAGATACTGCTTAATTCTCCCAATAGCTTCTCCTTATTTCAACCTGATTCGCATTAGAAACGCATCGGCAGTCATGTATAAATATTTCTCCGCACTGTCAAAAGCGCAATTAGCTGTGCCTTGCCCGGTCTTAATAGTACCCAAATGTTTTCCCTCTGCACTGATCACCCAAATCCCACCTGGACCCGAAGCGAACAATGTTCCTGAACTATGAACTGTCAAGCCATCTGGTAACCCAGGGTTTTCTCTACCTATACTTGATGTGGCATCCAATAAAACCTTCCCTCCTATTACATCACCATTTTCATCCAAATCAAAAGCATAATATCTCGCTTTTTCAAAATCAGATTGTGCGATATACAAGGTTTTCTCATCAGGACTCAACCCTATTCCGTTTGGCCGACTCAGTGAATCCACAAGCAAATTTAAACTCCCATCTGGATCTAGTCTATACACCCCCTGAAAATCCAATTCTTTAGTATTCCATGGGTCCAAACCATAAGGAGGATCATTGAAGAACAGCTGTCCTGATTTATTAAATACTAAATCATTTGGGCTATTGAGCATTTTCCCTTCGTAATCGGAAACCAAAGAAATAAAATCAGCTTTTGGGCTAGAAAGGGAGGCATTCATCTTTGCGATTTGTCGCTCTCCATGCTGGCAAAGTATTAGCTCTCCATTTGCATTCAATGCTAAGCCATTGGATCCTGGTTCTTTTTTATTGGTCTCAGTTCCCAAATATCCAGAAGGCTCCAAGAATAAGCTTAAACTATCTTGCTCAGTCCACTTCCATATTTTATTGGTTGGCACATCTGAGAAGATTAATGCCTTTTGATCTTCCAGCCAGAGTGGCCCCTCAGACCATTCAAAACCAGAGGCGATTACTTCGATCTTGGCATCTTCAGATAGGAATTCATTTAGATCCGTGTCCAATCTTTCAATGGAGCCAACAGTTTGATAATTGAAGTCATCCGCTTCATTAGTGGTTGAAGTTTTGGGATTAGAACATCCCGAGATTAGGATAAGGAGCAATAGGAAATTTGAATTTTTCATTTGTATCGAAGTATAGATTATAATAGGGTTATACTAAAAGGAAAATACATCAAAAGGGCTTTGAAAAATCATCAGGCCAATTCTTCATCAAAAATCCGGTCTTAAGAGTTTTATCGCTATAAAGATTGGGCAAAGAAGGTGAAAGTGAAGGTGAATCTTGGCCATTTCTCTTTCAAAACAAATTAATTTCCAAACTTCCGTTCTGAAGGCAATAAACCGAAAATAGGGTTTTCTGTATGCGATGAGTTCATCAAACCTTCCAATTCCTTGACCTTTTCTGGATTTTCAGCAGCAATATTGTTTTCCTCTCCAATATCAGTGCTTAAATCATAAAGCTCAATGGTAGGCTCACCCCCACCAAAAACATGGAGTTTTATAGCCTTCCACCTTCCTTGCCTTACAGCCTGTTTACCCCCTTGCTCATGAAATTCCCAGTACAAATGCTCATGCTCTTTCTGTTCATTTTCTCCAAAAAGTGCCGGCAAAAACGAAATTCCGTCAATATCCTGAGGGATCATAGCTCCTGCTACATCTGCAAAAGTTGGTAGCAAATCCCAAAATGCTGAAATGTGATCACTCTTAGTTCCTGCTTTGATTTTACCTGGCCACCAAGCGATCATTGGCGTTCTCACTCCACCTTCGTACAAATCTCTTTTATATCCTCGAAATGGCCCATTACTATCAAAAAAGTCAGGATCCGCACCACCTTCCTGATGTGCACCATTGTCAGAAGCAAAAATTATCAAGGTATTTTCTTTCAACCCCAATTCATCAAGTTTAGCTAGTACTTCTCCAACGTAAATATCTATTCGCTCCACCATGGCTGCAAAGGTCGCATGGGGGTAAGGTTGTGATTGGTAGGCAGAGATAGTTACATCAGGACCATATTCTGAACCTTTCCGTACTGGGAAAGCCTTTTCCTCATCGAATTTTTCTCTATACTTTTGAAATACTGCATCATCAGGAGCCGCTAATTCTGCATGCGGCATTACGATAGGAATGTATAGGAAAAAGGGATTATCCTTATTCTTTTCTATGAAAGAAATAGTCTCCTTTTGGATCAGATCTGGCGCATAGACCGCTTTCTCTTCCCATCCATTTCCTTCGAGAATCACTTTTTCGTCATTGTGCCACACATGAGCTGGATAGTAACGATGGGCATAACGCTGGCAGTTGTAGCCATAAAATTGATCAAATCCCTGATGGCTCGGATCACCTGTGGTACCAATGAAACCTAGACCCCATTTTCCAAAAGTGCCAGTTATATAACCAGCACTTTGCATCACTTTGGCTATTGAGGGAATAGAATCTGGCATTGGATACTGGCCTTCTGGTTGAACTTCTCGATTGCCTCGAATGGGCGTGTGACCGGTATGCAACCCTGTCAAAAACGATGACCTAGAAGGTGCACAGACCGTGGCTCCAGAATAATGATTGGTGAAAAACATCCCTTCCTTCGCCAGACGATCAATGTTGGGAGTTTCTATGTATTGCTGTCCCAAAAACCCAAGATCTCCATACCCTAAGTCATCCGCGAGAATAAAAATGATATTATTCTTTTTCTCTTCTTCTATTACTTTCGCCTGATTTGGACTGGTACTGCAGCTGCAAAAAGCAATGAAAACAGAAAGCAACAGGGAGGTTAAAGGGAGATTCTGGGTTTTTATCATGCCCCAAGATAATAAGAAATGGTTCTGACTAAAATAAGTAGCTGTATGATTTTGCTCCTCGTTCCTGTACCAGTTTATTACGAATCATCAAGATTCTATATGCCTCTAAAGGCTCGGCAACTCCACCCGAGCGAAGCCTCGCTTCGCATACCAAAGGTCTCACATCAGTCAGATACGCCATTTGCAAAATTTCTTGAGCTTCAGAGCTTTGTCCATTCTGCTGGCGCTCATTGAGCTTTTCCCGGTCCACCAGCAATGCTTTAGCATATGCTTTAGTAATAGCTTCCAAGGCTTGAATCAAATCGACCAAAGGATCCTGAGTATTGTAGCTGGCATCGATCATCCAGGAAATACTTTCCCAAGCCTGCGCACCATCTTGGTCTCCTCCGATAAGCTCGGTAAAAATCAGAAAAAGTTGATATGGCTTGATACTACTTGGGTTCAAATCATCTTCCCCGTACTTACTATCGTTGAAATGAAAGCCTCCTAGGAGGTTTTGATACATAAGCGTAGCTACTATCTGTTCTATGTTTGTCTTAGGCAGGTGATATCCTAGGTCTACAAGCGCTTTGGCTCTTGACCCTAACCGTTTTGCAAGCATACAGGAAGTGCCCCAGTCAGGAACCACCGTATGGTAGCAATTAGGCTCATAGGGTTTGTACTCAAGCATCAAATCCCAATCCAAAGGCATGAATTCATATATTTCACGAAGTGACTCCTCTGTCCAGCCTAGGGTATTTCTGAAATTTGACTGACCTGGAAAATTACTTCCATCAGCCATCCAGACAGTTAATCCTTTACTTCCAAGTTTTTTACCTATGCTAATCACCTCCTCATTATGAGCGATAGCTTCTTGCCGGATTGCTTTATCAGGATTTCCTAAGGATCCTAAATTGGCATACTTCCGCTTGTTTTCATCTTGAGAACTTGTGCTATTCATTGAATCAAATACCAGATCCAGATCAGCAGCTAACTCTTTAGTCTCCTTGTAATCCTCTGGCATATCCCAAGGGATATAAACAGAAATAGAATTTGTCTTTCTTGTCAATTGTTGTAAAAGACCTACATCCTCTAGTTTTTCATTTAGGTTTCTTGGCTCTCCTCCTGTTCTATGCATTTTTGCACCTGCCCTACCATTTCCCAATGCAGCACTTGGAATGGCGATCTGAAACGCTTGAATCTTACGTAGGATGTCATCAAAATCCAATCGCTGATTTGAGAGTCTAACTCTTAACAGATCTAGTGATCTGTAATGAAAATTATTGGTAGAAAATGATGCTAGTTGATCCTCAGTTAATTTCATAGAATAGGCGGTACTGTAACTTTTTTACTCAGTTTGTTCAAAAACAGGCCAAAAATCAGGCAAATAGATGCTTCAAAAACCTTCCGAATTGGATTGAGAAATGATGTGATTTAGAATTCAATTTTTCTCTGAAAACTGGTAAAAAGCTGATTCTCATTTCCTTTTTTACTACTCTTTCATTAAGTAAATCATCCTAAATCAGCAGAAATCAGCTTTTCAGAGAAATTAAGATCTTATTAATTGAGCATTCTCACATCAGATTTATTTGGAGAAAAATCATTAAAATCCATTCCTAATCAATGAAAGCATTGACGATTGTTATATTCACTGGTCAAATTGGTCGCCATAAAAAAGGTTAATGGAAACAATTTCTCACTAATGAAATAAGCATTAAATCACAAAAGTCTAGAAGTTGAAAAAGAATTGAGTCAAACTTTTACCTGAAACCCGGCCCCGTGATCTTTATGGATTTTGGATTATACTTTTTAGATTACAGTCATAAAAATATAACTGTAGGTAGTAGCAAAACTTTAGAATTAAATAGTACAAATAGAAAATCAAATACTACAGACCTAGTCAGATTCTTTCAATCAAAATTTAATTCTGACTTTTAGTAGTCTAAAGAATAAATATCTAACAGAATGATGTTTTGCACAATATAGTAGCAATAAAACTCAAAAAAAATAGTATTAAGCTTTAGGTATTCAAGACAGCACAGGATACCTGAGGCAAACTTTTCACCCATATTCACTTTCAGAACAATCTGCTAAACGCAATGAGCATAACAACAAAAAACTTTAAGCATGTAAGTTACCTCTGGGATGATGCCGTAGCATCTAAACTTGAGGGAAATGAAGTTGACCTTCTAATTTATCGATCAAATATCCTTGGAGCTGATCTGAGAATCACCAATTACGGAGGTGGAAATACCAGCTGTAAAACTTACGAAGCAGATCCGCTTACCAACGAAAAGGTAGAGGTAATGTGGGTCAAAGGCTCAGGTGGCGATATCGGGACTTTAACTAAAGCTGGTTTGGCTGGACTTTATGTAGACAAGCTGCGTGCTTTGAAAGGTATATATAGAGGGCTGGAATTTGAAGACGAGATGGTCGAACTATTCAACCATTGTATCTATGATCTCAAATCCAAAGCTCCTTCCATTGATACTCCGCTGCATGCATTCCTTCCATTCAAGCATATAGATCACCTTCATCCTGATGCTGCAATTGCAATTGCAGCTGCCAAAGATGGAGAGCAGATCACTAAAGATCTTTGGGATGGTCAAATCGCTTGGGTACCTTGGCAAAAACCAGGCTTTGATTTGGGCTTACAATTAAAACAAGCACTTGATGAAAACCCTGGGATCCGAGGAATTATGCTTGGCGGACACGGACTTTTCACGTGGGCGGATACTGCTTTCGAATGTTATATCAATAGTTTGGAAGTAATCGAAACTGCTTCGGAATACTTAGCACAGAATTATGGCAAAACCCGTCCAGTCTTCGGAGGAGAAAAAGTAAAATCTCTTGCTCCAGACCAGAGAAAAAGTCAAGCTGCTAAGCTTGCACCCCTGCTGAGAGGCCTTGCATCTTCAGAAAATCTAATGGTGGGTACATTCACTGATGCTCCAGAAGTACTTCAGTTTATCAATAGCAACGATCTTAGCAAACTAGCTCCGATGGGTACAAGTTGCCCAGATCACTTCTTGAGAACAAAGATTTCCCCTTTGGTTCTTGATATTCCAGCTGACAAGGATCTGTCGGACCTATCGGCGTTGAAAGAACAAATCAGCTTCGCGTTTCAGTCATACAGAGAAATGTATGCTGACTACTACGAAAATCATAAGCATTCCAATAGCCCAGCGATGCGGGACCCAAACCCAGTAATCATCATCTGGCCTGGCGTAGGGATGTTTAGCTACGCAAAAAACAAGCAGACAAGTCGCGTTGCTAGTGAGTTCTATATCAATGCAATCAATGTAATGCGTGGTGCTGAGGCAGTTTCTCAATATGTTTCTTTACCGCTACAAGAAGCCTTCAATATTGAATATTGGTTACTCGAAGAAGCAAAACTTCAAAGAATGCCTAAAGAGCAACCACTCTCTAGAAAAGTGGCCTTGGTGACGGGCAGTGCAGGAGGAATTGGTTTGGCAATTGCCGAAAAATTCATACAGGAAGGGGCTTGCGTCGTGGTCACAGATATTGATGGCGATAGATTACAAACCACTGGAGATGCACTTTTGAAAAAATACGGAAAAGACGCATTTCTAACTGTGAAGCTAGATGTAACTAATGGTGAAAGCTTGGAAGCTGCGATTGAAGCTACTTGTCTTCAGTTTGGCGGAGTGGACATCATGGTGAATAATGCCGGTATTTCTATAAGCAAATCATTCGAAGATCACACGAATCAAGATTGGGATAGGCTGAACGACATCTTGGTAATGGGTCAATACCATATCTCAAAAGCTGGAGTAAAAATCATGAAGCTTCAAGGTCATGGCGGTGATATTGTAAACATTGCAAGTAAAAATGGCTTGGTCGCAGGTGCAAAAAATGTGGCTTATGGTACTGCCAAAGCAGCACAATTACACATGTCAAGATTGATGGCTGCAGAATTAGCTGAAGACAAAATCAAAGTCAACGTGGTAAATCCAGACGCTGTGATCGAAAACTCCAACATCTGGGAAGGTGGCTGGGGCGAAAATCGCGCAAAAGCCTATGGAATTGACGTGAAAGATTTGCCTCAGTTCTATGCTAATCGTACCTTATTAAAAGAAAGTGTAAAGACAAGCGATATCGCAAACGCTGCATTCGTTTTCGTCAGCGGTCAGCTTGGCAAAACAACAGGAAATATGCTGAATGTAGATGGTGGATTAGCCGCAGCATTCCCAAGATAGATTATGAATTAATAAACCTCGATTACCTTTAATTCCTCCAAAACAACCCAAAATGCCATGTTAGTCGATAAATCAGAAAAGATCCTAACGGATTCTCGAACCCCTAAGTACATGCAAGTGGTCAATCTAATTCTAGACGACCTCGATAGTGGTAAACTGAAAATCGGTGATAGAATACCTTCTATCAATGAAACCAGTTTCGACTTCTTGCTCTCTAGGGATACCGTAGAAAAAGCCTACAATGAACTCCGGGACCGTGGAATAATCACCTCCGTAAGAGGCAAGGGTTTCTACGTTAATTCGACTAACATGGCTAATAAATTGAAGGTGTTGTTGATTTTCAACAAACTGAGTTCTTATAAGAAAATCATCTACTACTCTATAATAGAAACTTTGGGAAACCAAGCGACTGTCGATCTTCAAATCCACCATTATAACCGCACCATTCTCGAAAACTTATTAGAAAGAAACTTGGGAAACTACAACTATTATGTTTTAGCACCGCATTTCTTTGATGAAAACAATCATCCAGAAACCTGCTATGACTTGATTCAGCAAATCCCAAAAGATAAGCTTCTGATCATGGACCGTGATGTTAAAAATCATGAAAATGAATTCCCGGGAGTTTATCAGGATTTTGCCAGAGATATATTCGAAGCACTGGAGTCCGGTATCATTCACTTGCGAAAATATTCCAGATTAATCCTGGTGTTTCCTAAGGGAGACATGTACCCAGTAGAGATTATTGACGGTTTCAAACGTTTCTGTTATTTCCATAACTTCAACAATCTCATCCTAGATGGAATCGATGACGAACCTCTTTACAAAGGAGATTCATTTATTGTCTTAGCAGAAACTGACCTTGCCAACATCGTAAAAAAATCCCGGGAACAGCAGTTACAACTTGGTAGCGACATAGGGATTATTTCCTACAATGAGACTCCTCTCAAAGAGATATTGGCAGAGGGAATTACGACTATTTCTACTGACTTTATGCAAATGGGGACTACCATCGCAAACCAGATCCTAGGTGCAGAGGATAAAATCCCTCTGAAAAGTCCATTCAAAATGATCATTCGAAAATCGCTTTGATAGCGTAGCTATGAGTAAAATTCCAGTAACGGCTGTTTTTGATATCGGCAAGACCAATAAAAAGTTCTTTCTTTTTGATGAAAATTTAACCGAAGTCTACAGTTCCTATATTCGTCTAGACGCAATTCCAGATGAAGACAATTTTCCTAGTGAGCCCTTAGCACCGCTTGAAGAATGGATGCTTAAGACTTTTAAAAAGGCGTTAAAATCAGAAGAATATCTGATCAAGCGTCTGAATTTCTCTTGTCACGGAGCTTCATTTGTGCACACAGATGAAAACGGAATTCCAGCAACTCCTCTTTATGACTACCTAAAGCCATTCCCAGATGAACTTCTTAGCAGGTTTTATGAAGAAAATGGTGGAAAGATGACCTTTTGCAGGGCTACATCCTCCCCACCTCTGGCGATGCTAAATTCAGGTTTACAGCTTTATTTCATCAAGTACGAAAAACCAGATTTCTTCAAGAGAATCAAACACTCATTTCATTTCCCTCAATACTTGAGCTTCTTGTTTACCGGAGAAATGGTGTCTGATTATACCAGTATCGGTTGCCATACTGGGCTTTGGGATTATGAAACAAACGATTACCATGCCTGGGTAGATCGGGAAGAAATCAGAAGATTATTACCTCCAATTGTTCCAGGAAATACACTTTTGAAGACTAAACCTGAGCTCGGAAATATCCCATGTGGGATAGGTGTACATGATTCATCTGCAGCTTTACTTCCGTATATCAAGCAAGAAACAGAACCATTTGCTCTACTTTCCACAGGTACTTGGGCTATTTGCATCAACCCATTCAACAAAACTACACTCACCAAAAAAGAGCTTAAGCGTGACTGCTTACAATTCCTAAGTATTAAGGGTGACCCGATCAAAATCTCACGACTTTTCATCGGTGAAGAGCATAAGTATCAGGTAGAGAAGCTGTATGAGTACTTCCAAATGCCTTTAGGAACCTACAAGAAACTAAAATTCAACTCTACTCTATTTGAAAAAGTAAGAGACAATAAGTCCAAACGAGTCCATTTTCAATACTTAAAGCCTGAGGATTATGGCTTAGATCAAGCGAAGGAAAATGATTGGTCAAGTTTCGCTGAATTCAATGAAGCCTACTACACGTTTATTCATGAGCTGACAGATTTGCAAACTGCAGCTATCAAACTAGTAACGAAAAATGCTCCTGTTGATAGGCTATTTATTGATGGAGGCTTCAATGCAAATGATATTTTTGTAGAGATGCTTCGGAAAAAATTACCTGAATTAAAGATCATTCCAAGTGACTTCCCAAATGGATCAGCATTAGGAGCAGCCATGCTGGTATCAATGGAATAGATGGTTTAATTTACATTACAATTGAAATCGAGCTATACTCGAGCGGTTCACGAAAGTATGCTAATCCAAAATTACATCGAGATGTCCTGCGAAAATCAAATTACTCAGTAGATGAAAATAGAATCCCCTCATATTGGCCTGTTTATCCCTTGCTACATTGATCAGTTTTACCCCAATGTCGCAATAGCAACCTTAGAATTGCTGGAAAAACTAGGCTGCAAAGTCACCTATCCTTCAGGTCAAACTTGCTGTGGGCAGCCCATGTCCAATGCAGGGTTTGAAGCTGATACCGAGGGAACTACTTCCAAATTTATCCGTGATTTCGCCAGATTTGACTACATAGTTGCTCCCTCAGGAAGCTGTGTTTTGCATGTCAAAGACCATTCGCCTACGGTCAAAAACCTTCAAAAGAATCAAGAACACGTACAATCGAATATCTACGAACTCAGCGAGTTTATTACTGATATACTGAAAGTTGACTCCATTCAAGGGAGTTTTCCGCATAAGATTGGTTTTCATGCTTCCTGCCATGGACTTCGGGGTTTGAGACTAGCGAGTGACTCAGAGAGAAATGAGCCCGCTTTTAATAAAACACTCCAATTGATGCGCGATCTAAAAGGGATGGAAGTAGTCGAACTCACTAGAAAGGATGAATGCTGTGGATTTGGAGGGACTTTCGCAGTAAGTGAAGAAGCTATCTCAGTACAAATGGGAAAGGACAGACTAGCCGATCACATTGATAAAGGCGTAGAAATCATCGTAGGTGGAGACATGTCCTGTATCATGCATATGCAGGGAATTGCAGCCCGGGAAAACGAACCTATTCAGCTAATGCATTTTGCAGAAATCCTAAACCAAGCCATCTCATGAGTCATCCAGAGAACGCCACAGTATTTCTGAAAGATAAAGCACGTGCAAAATGGCATGATGAGACACTTTGGATAGTACGTGAAAAACGCGATGCAACTATCCATCAAATCCCAGAGTGGGAGAAGCTTCGGGAATTAGCATCTCAAATAAAAGATCACACACTTTCCAAGCTTGATTTTTATCTAGAAGAACTGGAGAATAATGCCACCGCAAACGGGATAAAAGTTCACTGGGCTGAAAATGCTGAAGAACATAATCAGATCGTTGCGGAAATATTAGAGGAGAAAAATTGCAAGGCAATTGTAAAAAGTAAATCTATCCTCACCGAGGAATGTCATTTGAATCCTTATTTGGAAGAACGAGGCATAGAAGTGGTGGATACTGACTTAGGTGAGCGAATAATACAATTTCTAAAGCAACCACCGAGTCATATCGTGATGCCTGCTATCCATTTGAAAAAGTCTGATATCTCGGATATTTTCCACGAAAAGCTAAACACAGAAAAAGGAAACGTGGATCCAGTATATTTGACCCATGCTGCTCGACTCCATTTACGCGAGAAATTCCTCCAAGCCAAAGTGGCTATCACAGGCGTTAATTTCGCGGTAGCAGAAACTGGTGAATTTGTTGTCTGCACCAACGAAGGCAATGCAGATATGGGGGTGCATTTGGCTGATACACATATCGCTTGCATGGGAATAGAAAAACTTATTCCCAGAAGAAAAGACCTTGGTGTTTTCCTGAGGTTATTAGCTAGATCCGCCACTGGCCAATCGATCACGAACTACAACTCGCATTTCAGAAGTCCGTCTCCGGGTAAGGAGCTTCATTTGATCTTGGTAAACAATGGCCGAACAAAGCAACTTGGAAGAGAAAAATTCAGAAATTCCCTCAAATGTATCCGATGTGGGGCATGTATGAATACCTGCCCGATTTACCGCAGAAGCGGTGGATTTAGCTATGGAAGTACAGTTCCTGGCCCTATTGGCTCCATACTTTCACCAGGAATAGATCTAAAAAAATACAGCACTTTACCTTTTGCCTCCACACTTTGCGGTAGTTGTTCTGACGTCTGTCCCGTGAAAATCAACATCCACGAGCAACTCTATGAATGGCGTCAAGAAATAACCAAGACAGACGGATCATCCCTAAAGGGTCTGTCGATGAAAATGGCAAATGGAATTTTCAAGAGTCCGCTGGCCTACAGAATCTCTGGCAAAATGATGCGGGCATCTTTGAAGAACTTGCCTGATAGCATTATTTACAACCCATTGAACACCTGGGGAAAAGGCAGAGATCTACCCGATTTACCCGAAGAACCATTTAAAGCTTGGTACAAAAAGAATAGACCATGAGCAGCAAAGAATCCATATTAGCAGCAATAAAAGGACTGAAATTGGAGGAAAAACCTCTGCCAGATATCCCGGATTTTGAAATTGCCTCAGACTTAGTTGATGCATTTAGTCTTTCTCTCAATGCCAATAAGGGAACCGTCGCGAGCAAAGAAGAAATTGAAAAATTGATATCAGAAACTGAATTTCTGAAAATTTACAGTGCTTCGCCTGAATTTGAACAGTATAGCAACTGCCAAGTACCTGAGCATCCAGCTGATTTTGCTGACTTAGACCTTGCGATTATAGAAGGACAATTTGCATCTGCTGAGAATGCTGCTATTTGGTTGGACGAGAGCAATTTAGCCCTCAGGGCCCTACCCTTTATCACAGCTCATTTAGTGATTGTGATCAGAAAAGAAAATATCCTCGGGAATATGCACCAAGCGTATGATCGCATAGGGCTAGCAAAGTCAGGGTTTGGAATATTCATAGCTGGGCCATCGAAAACGGCTGATATAGAACAGTCTCTAGTTGTTGGTGCTCATGGTGCCATGAGCCTCCGAGTGGTGATACTCTAAGCAAGCTTTCTAGATAAAGTGAAGCAATTCTTATAGTCCTTGCTGCTGGAATATTTCAATTGAAAATTGATCTTATCCGCAATTCTTTTGCAAAGGGGCAAACCAACTCCGGTTCCTTTTTCTTTCCTCGTACCATATGAAGTTCTAGCCCTGAAATCAAATAAATTCTTTTGATCAGTAGCAGAGATGGTAGCCCCTTGATTACATACTAACCAACTTAATTTATCCTCATTGATCTTAAGTTTGAGGTGAATAGTTGAATCAACCGGTGCAAATTTGATAGCATTATCCATCAAATTTTTTAGGATGATTTTAATCTCGTTGATCTCTAACGAAATATTTTTATCGTCCCCTTCTATTGAAAAATCTATCGTTTGATTTTTCTCCTCTGCCTGCATTGCCATCATATCCTTCATCTCCTTAGTCAATTCACTCAAACTAATCTCATGAAGTTGTATAGGCGTATCTTCTAATTCAGTCATCACCCAACTTAATGTGTTGTTGAGCACCTTATTCAGATGGTAACTTTGCCCTTTCAAATTAAAAAGGATTTGCTCCATTTCTCCTGGTTCAAAAGCATCTTTCTCTACTAGACCTAGCGTAGTGTGAAGCATCCCTATTGGGTTTTTCAAGTCATGCGAAAGCAATGCAATAAGCTTGTTTTTCTGATCATTAAGCATCTTCACTTCCTCGAGTGAGCGATCCTGCCTTTCCTTGATCGTGTGAAGCAGTTGACTTTGGTTTCGATAACTTTTAATAAAAAAGTGTAATACTGTAAAAATAAAAGCGCTTATCCACAAAATTGCAAGCGTATGATCAACAAACTGGTTCTCTACTCCACTATAAAAATTCTCAACAATTATATACCCCTTCACTTCACCATAAAAAAGAATGAAAAACATGGATATTGACCCTAAATACCAAGCCAATTTGAGCCATCCCTGAATAAGCAAGGAAGACACCACAAGCATTAAAAAAAAAGCATAAATCGTGGGTCCGTCATTTCCATCATTGTATTTAAAATTGATGCAAATAATTACGTGAGCCACTATCAAAAGTATATTAACTATCAGCTGCGACTTCCCATATTTTGAAACTAAGTAATAGGAAAGAATGAATGTAAAAGAAAGCGCGATTTTAGATAAATAAATTACTGGGGACATCCCAAGCATAAAATCAGAAAAACCTAAGATCAATAACAAGAAGAAAGTCAACAGTGAAAATATTTTAGCAATCTGTCTTTGGATATATCCTAGATCAGTGACATTCTCCTCCGAGAGCATTAAACCTTTTGTGATCAGCATAAAAGTGGGTGTAAACAAAATAGATTCGAAAATAATAAACTTTAGCCCCTTACAAAACCTGGGCATTCTTAAACTGTACTTAAAAGTTAAAAATCACATTCAAAAATTTAATTCTAACTAGGTGAATGAAGAGCAATGCGATTACCTTCTGAGTCCAGAAAAACACCCATATAACCATATTCAGGAGAAATCATTCTTTTTTCGATTTGAACCTTACCTCCAGCTTTTTCTACTATCTCCAGCACATCAGCTACATCTTCACATGAAAAATAAATAAGCGGACCAGCTAGTTCACTTGATTTGTAAAAATCTTTATGTGAAACTAAGCTACCGCCGGCGCCGCTTCCTTCTGCTTCGCCTGGAAACATTGCCATTTTAAAGTCACCCATATCCATCTTTTGAAGGGTACAATTAAAGACCTTTTGGTAGAAAGAAATTGCTCTATCCATATCATTAACCGGTATTTCAAACCAGCCTACAGTTACATTTTTCATAATAGAGAATTTAAAAGGTTAACTAACTCAAAAAACGTCAATCTAGCTACACGCGGGTCAATTTAATCGGGTAAGTTTTACCTGCATTCCACTGACACACATAAATATTTTCATCTTGATCGATACACACATCATGACAATGCTTAAAGATGGCCTCAGATTGAACCATCAATTGTAATTCACCATTTCTATACTCAGGGGCCGTGCCGCCTGGATTAGAAACGACCTTATTTTCTTTATCTAATATCGTCACAAAACCAGAGTCAGGAGTTTGCTCTAGATATCGAAGCCTAGACCAACATACTCCAGCATAAAGGTTGTCCCCATGAATCACCGGACGACATACGAAAGCACCTGGTAGGAAAATCGTTTCCATATACTCCCCATCCATAGTAAATCGCTTGAAGGAATTATGTCCCCGAGAAGTACAAAGCAAAGTAGGCGCTTTGCCTCCACGCTGATCTACTGTGATTCCATGAGCTGTACTAAACTGATCATCACCTGATCCGCTTCCTCCGAATTTTCGGATAAACTTTCCATTTTTATCGTACTGAAGAAAATATTGAGACCCGTATCCATCCGCAACATACAAGTCACCATTTGGCCCTACAGTGGTCTCAGTTGGTACAAAAGACATTTTCTCAGTATAAACCCCTTCTTTAACCGGGGCTGTAATCTCTGAAACCAAAGTGCCTTCAAGTGTAGTCTTTACCACTCTGCCGGCATTATCGGAAATCCATAAATACTCTGCATCTCCTTCATCCACTAAGGTCAGTCCATGGGCGCGGTCCATCCCAAGTGTCCATTCTCTGAGAAATTTACCTGATTGATCGTATATGATTACATTATTTTTAGGCTCATCAGTGACCATGATCATCCTACCTTTACGATCCATTACCATCTCATGGCAATTATTCACTGGAACTTTGGCTGGGTCCAAAAGGCCCCATTTGGCATCAACTTGATATTTAAAATCACCATGGCCAATTACTTGATCTGGTCTACGGGCAAAGGATAAAGAAGGTGAAATAGTCATAGCTAGTCCCATCAGGGAGGTATTTTGGATAAACTTTCTTCGATCGGAATTCATAAGTAAGGGTTATGACTGGAATTTAACAATTACTTACGAAAATTGAATAATATTCTATAGTTTAGGTCAAACCCTAACTAAAAAGAAGATGAAAATATATTACAAGCAGCTAATTCTCTTTCTAATTGCATTATTCCCACTAGTACAAATTCAAGCACAGGAAATTGCCCTTCAGCTCTATTCCCTGCGGAATGAAATGAAAATAGACCCGGTGAAATACCATGAGCTTATTTCTGAATGGGGCATCTCTGCGCTCGAAGGTGGCAGCACTTATGGAATGACTGATGCTGAATATTCAAAACTACTGGCCGATAATGATCTTAGGATCATTGGCGTAGGTGCAGAATACCTTCAACTCACCAAAGACATACAGCCCATCATAGATCAAGCAAAAAAATATGGCGCAAAATATGCGATCTGCTACTGGATTCCGCATGCTGAAGGGCCTATATCTATGGAAGAACTTAAAATAGCTACCGCACTTTTCAATGCTGTAGGAGCAGATTTGAAAAAAGAAGGAATTACTTTTTTGTATCACCCACATGGGTACGAGTTTGCTAAGGATAGAAACAAAGTGAGATTCAATTACATGCTCGAAAATGCTAAAAACTTTGCCTTCAATATGGATGTATTTTGGGTAAAAATGGGAGGTGGTGACCCTCTGAAGATTATGAAAAAATACCCAGGGAAATTCCCCATCCTCCATCTTAAAGACCGTAGAAAAGGAACTCCAGGCTCCAAAAATGGACAAGGTGATGTAGAATCGAATGTAATTCTAGGAACTGGTGATATAGACATTGCCGGAATCATCAAGGAAGCCAAAAAGCAAGGAACAGAATACTTAACCATAGAAGATGAAAGCTCCAGATCAGTCACCCAAATCCCAATAAGTGTAGAATTCATCAAGAGAGTACTCGAGAAAAACTAAGGAAATCATATTCATTCGCATCTCCTCAAGTGCAAGTCTATGTGAGATATTTTCTTCAAACTTGGAGCAATGTTTCAATTTTGCATTTTCTTTACGCTGAATATTTACATTGATTTCAATTGCACGCATGAATTATTATGATGTTGCGGTCATAGGCAGTGGGCCTTCGGGAGCTATGGCAGCCTATTATTTAGCTAAAAAAGGGATTTCTACAGTTATCATTGAAAAAGAAACCTTGCCAAGGTATAAAACCTGCGGCGGTGGATTGGTCTTCAGAGGAAGACGCAAATTACCCTTTGATATTTCATCAGTAGTGGAGCGCGAGTTTGACCGAATGAAGGTCTATATGGAAGGTGAGTCAAAAGTTCTCTCTACAGTTCGAGACGTTCCAGTCATCAGCATGGTCATGCGCGATAAGTTTGATAATTTTCTGATCGAAAAAGCCAAAGAAGCAGGAGCAATTCTCAAGCAAGAACATAAGCTAACTTCCATCACTTTTGATGAAAAACCTATTCTCCACACAAGCCAAGGTGACATTCAAGTAAGGCTAATCATAGCAGCAGACGGGGCCCTCAGCCCTACTGCCAAACTTGCAGGCTGGGAAGAAACCCGCAAACTCATTCCTGCGCTAGAATATGAAGTCGAAGTAAATCCTGCAGATTTTGAGCGGCTTTCCAAAGAAGTGCGCTTTGATATGGATAGCGTTCCCCATGGATACGCTTGGAGTTTTCCAAAGGAAAATCACCTATCACTAGGTATCGCTTCTACGCGCAGAAAGAGAATAGACCTAAAAGCTTACTACAAAAGATACCTTGAAAAGCTGGAGATCAAGGAAGTACTGAGCGAAAAAGCCCATGGTTTTCAAATCCCTATTACACCACGTACTGATGGTTTTTACAGGAAAAATGTATTACTGATTGGAGATGCCGCAGGTTTTGCAGATCCAGTGACAGCAGAGGGAATTTCCAATGCGCTTTGGAGTGGAGAATTAGCTGCTGAAGCAATTATAGAGTCTAAGCTGAACCCAGAAAAAGCTGGAGCAATATATCAGCAAAAGCTGGAAAAGGATCTTCTTCCAGAAATTAAGACCTCCCAGACTGCAGCCAAATGGTTCTATAGCTATAGAATCATCCGGAACATGCTCTTAAGAAAATATGGGGACTATGCCATCAACTTCATGACAGATATTTATATCGGTAACAGAACGTATCCAACCAACCTAATGAAAACAATTAAAAATAAAATCACTGAAATGAGGTGATGTTGACTATTTATAGACTCACTTTGAAAAATTTCACCTAGTTTTCCTTAATTAATCTAATATCATTTATCCTTCATATGAAAAACAACAAACTCTTTTTATCGGCATTTGCGCTACTTCTTTTCTTCTCCGTTTCCACGACTACTTTTGCGCAGCTACAAGCTCCTGCTCCTAGCCCCGCAGCTTATGTGTCTCAGAATGTAGGCTTCACCAAAATCAGCATTGACTATTCTTCCCCAGCTGTCAAAGGCAGAAAAGTCTTCGGTGAATTGGAAAAATATGGTGTCACCTGGAGAGCTGGCGCAAATGGACCAACGATCATCGAATTCAGCACTCCAGTAAGCATTGCTGGAAAAAATCTGGCTGCAGGAAAATACTCATTATTCATCACTCCACATGCCTCAGGAGATTGGACGGTCCATTTGAATGGTAAAGCAAATGCAGTTTTTGCTTATATGAAGGATGGTAAGATCGACGAAGAAGCAATGGCTAAAGACGATGCTGTTGCGATCAAAGTTTCCCCGGTTGCAGCCCCTGAGACTTTCGAGAGACTTGCTTACTTCATTTCAGCTGAGGATAATAAAGTAGCTACAGTAAGCTTTATGTGGGCAGATGTAATGCTATGGTTTGAAGTAGATACTCAAGTGGATCAAAAGCTAGAGCAATTCAAAGGAGTATTCTAATGCAGAATCCCTGGTTCAAAGTACTTAAGCCCGAAATTAGTTCGGGCTTTTTTTGATTTACACAATTCTACTTAAGTTGTAAAGAGCATTTCCATAAATTATATGGACTGCCCAGTTAACCTTATCGAGCCATGACTAAAAGTTCAACTTACATTTTTTACATAATTACTGGACTTCTACTCTTCCAATCCTGCAAAACTGATACGAAAGAAATACGCAAACCCAATATTGTCCTCATCGTCTCTGACGACCAAGGATGGGGAGATTTGGGAATCAATGGGAATCCTCTAGTGCAAACCCCAAACATTGATAAACTCGCTCTCAATGGTGTTCAATTCAGCAGATTTTATGTAAATCCGGTATGCTCCCCTACCCGGGCAGAGATTCTCACTGGAAGATATCATCCACGTGGCGGAGTTTATTCTACTTCACGAGGTGGTGAGCGATTAGATTTGGACGAAAAAACAGTTGCAGAGACCTTTCAGGCAGGTGGATATAAAACTGCAGCTTTTGGGAAGTGGCATAACGGTTCGCAACCTCCTTACCATCCCAATAACAGAGGATTCGAAGAGTATTATGGCTTTGCTTCTGGACATTGGGGCAATTACTTCAGCCCTATGCTTGAGCATAATGGAGAAGTAACCCAAGGCAATGGATTTATTATTGATGATCTCACAGATCATGCGATGGATTACATCGAGGAAAATTCCAATGATCCATTTTTTATTTACCTAGCTTATAATACTCCGCATAGTCCTATGCAGGTTCCTGATGTCTGGTGGGACAAATACAAGGATGCAGCAATCGATTCTACTCATAGAAATGGAGAGAAAGAAAAGCTAGATAAGACGAGGGCAGCCTATGCTTTATGCGAAAATCTAGACTGGAATGTAGGTAGAGTCGTTGACAAACTGGATAGCCTGAAGCTCCTGGAAAACACGATAGTCATCTACATGTCTGACAATGGACCAAATGGCTGGAGATGGAATGATGGACTGAAAGGCATCAAAGGAAGCACAGATGAAGGTGGGGTTCGTTCTCCTTTCATTATGTTCTGGAAGGAAACTTTGAAACCTCAAATTATCTCCCAGCTTGCCAGCACCATTGATATTTTACCTTCCTTATTAGACTTAGCAGGCATCACAAATCCTTTTGAAAAACCACTTGATGGAATAAGCTTAAAGCCCTTACTAATGGGTTCGCAGGAAGAATGGAAAGATCGATACGTCTACAGTCACTGGAGTGGAAACGTCAGCATCCGAAATCAGCAATACATGCTGGATAAGGACAACCAACTCTTTGATCTGAATGCCGATCCCGGACAGTTTCATCCCATCGAGCAGCCTTCTGAGGCCATTTTAGCGCCTATAGCTAAAGCCAAAGAAGAATGGATCAATTCAGTATTATCAGAACTTGACCGGAACAGACAGGAAATATTCCCAGTGGGATATAAAGACAGCAAATTTACGCTCTTGCCGGCTAGAGATGGTATTCCACATGGTGGTATTGAGCGATCCAGTATTCATCCCAACTCATCCTTTTTCACCAATTGGACTTCCACCACCGACAGCCTGACTTGGGATACAGACATTCTTACTTCCGGCAAGTACAAAGCGACGCTTTATTACACTGCTAAGGCTTCTGCCGTAGGATCTATGCTACAATTGAAACAAGGAAAAAATGAAATCAGCACTAAAATAAAAGAAGCACATGACACAGACTTCTTAGCTGTAGAATATGATCGTTCTCCAAGGGATGAGTCTTATGAGAAGGATTATAAGCCGATGGAAATTGGAACTATTCAATTGGACAAAGGACATCAGCACATTACCATGAAGGCATTGGAAATAACGGGTCCTGAATTTATAGAGGTTCGCTTATTGGTTTTGGAGCGAGTAAATTAGGCACCATATACCAGCTATTGATCCTGTAAGACACCGAAAGCAACCCTTGGCATGGTCAGATAAAATTGCAATACCGCTTCCATGTTGGCCGGAAGGACCTACCTTCATCATTCCTGCAACTAGATTAGGCAAAGAATTGTAGGGACTGCCCTCATTGCAAGTAATCACGTTAATAAATATCTCTTGGCAACCGTCCTAGACATCGCTCCAAGATTGGTCTATTAGACAAAGACCGAGACTAAAGCTCGCAGTCGATTATCCTTACTTATACAGCAAATACTTCAACCTCATTTCCTTGTATGCCGAAAGCTCTGGCTCCCAACCTGCTCGAATCGTTTCCATAGGAACACCTTCAATGATTTGCTGTCTAAAATCCCCTCTACCAATTTGCATTTCGATGGTATTCATCTGGTTGCTGAGCTTGGAATCAAAAAACTTCTCCTTCTCAGGACTAGCTTCGTAGAGCTCTTTAATCCACTCAAAATTGATTTGCCCGCTCTTTCTCAAAAGCTCCGTATCATACTCTCGCAGATCAATTCCATAGCAAACCTGATCCATGAAAAGTGGCGTTTCCGCCATTCCTTTGATGCCTTTAGGAGTGAAAGTGAACTCATAAATTCCTTTATATGCTGGGCTTCCCAATACGGTAAAAGGAAAATAAGTACCTCGACCCAAATTGATATAGGTACCCTCAAACATGCAAAGACTAGGGTAAAGCAACACCGACTGCGGCGTATTCAGATTAGGTGAAGGGCTAACTGGCAAAACATAAGGCATATCATGCGTGTAATTTGCAACAGGGATCACCTGGATGTCAGCCTTTACCTTTCCAGATAACCAGCCTTCTCCATTTGCCATCATAGCAAATTCCCCTACAGTCAACCCATGAGCCATCGGTAGTGGAAACATACCAATCCCAGATTTGTAATTCATATCCAGCACCGGACCATCGATCAGGTAACCATTAGGATTTGGCCTGTCTAATATTATCAGGGGCTTGCCATTCTCCTCGCAGGCTTCCATCAGCCGAGCCAAGGCATTGATATTGGTATAAAACCTTACGCCAACATCCTGCAAGTCATAGATCAAAATATCCACATCTGCTAAATCTTCTTTACTAGGCTTGCTCTTTCGGCCATACAGGGAAATGATCGGAATCCCGGTACGCTCGTCTTTCTCATCACTCACCTTTGCGCCAGCGCTTGCATTTCCTCTGAACCCATGCTCTGGCCCAAAGACTTTCACGATGTTGATCCCCAAAGTCTGTAAGCTGTCCACTAGATGAGTTTTGGCAATGATGGAGGTCTGATTGGCAAGGACTGCAACACGCTTACCTTTCAAAAGAGGAAGGTAAAGCTCGGTTTGATCGGCTCCGGTTTTGATTTCTTCACGAGCTTTCTCCGGTTGCTCCGCCGGAAGTTTGGTGGTACAAAAGCAAAGGAGTATGCTGAGTGCAAAAAGTGAAATGGATTTCATATGTACTGATAATGTTTGTTTGAGGATTTCTAAAAATACCTCATTGCGAGGAACCAAGCAATCTAATCGTTATTTCAAAAATAGAGTTTAAATATTCATTTCCTTTTTCCCCAACCGTGGTCTGTGTTTTCACAGACCACTAACATTTCAGTCAATGAGGCACAGACCAGGGAAAAAGAGTTTTATTTAAATCCCCAACCTCTTTACCACCACCGCCTCTATTACTTCAAAAAGCTGACTCGGATGACGAGTCCGCCAACTTACATCATCCAACCTTCCTCCCATCACCAAGTATCGGTCGATCCCGAATTTGCTCATTTCAGACAAGACATGATCCCGCAAGTTTAGCGTGACTATCCAGCCCTCTTCCAATTCATCCTGCCATTCTTCGTAGTAATCATCAGCTTCCAAATCGCCGTGGAAGTTGAGCACATTCTCGCAGATCAGAATGTATTTATTGATCCCCTCTCCGGTCATCAATTCTATGATATTTCGCTTCAAAGTCATAATATCATTGTTCAACAGGTCATTCCACTCTCCCATCAATTCGATCACTGCAAAACCCAGGTTATAATCTGCATAGATTACTTTCAGAAACAGCGTCTCAGATTCCATGCTATCCCACTGTGGGTGAATTAGGAAATTGTAGATAGTATCCGTGAAATAAACCTCGCTGTTCTCGTATTCAAAGAAAGGCGAACGTGGATCCTCCGCAGCTGTGTATAGATTTCTCCAATTAAAATATGGCTCAAGGGTATGCATGCAAAGTAAACAGAGGTTAGAGATGCAAAGTTGCATGGGTTTGGGTGAATATCGACTATTGTCGTGGACTGTGAAACATGGTCCGAGTCTATGGGTAGAAAAAGCTGAAAGAGGCAAAATAGAACTTATCAAAATCTCTTGATTTGAGCCCTAATAGTAAGCGAACCATTTTGCTTATCCCCAAAAGTTCTTCCTAAGATTGCAACACCACTTGTCCAAGATCTATCTAGAAATAAGCCTACGCAATATATTTATATAGTCAACCAACTTTTTATAGCTGTTTTGAGCTCATTCTGTCTGAACCCTTTCTGCCAGTATAAGACAAAACCATCATATAAGTTGTTCAAAATCAATAAAATGCTCCAATTCCATCTTTTGCCATTCCTAATTTTCCAGATTTCAGAGTTTGTTCTATAAACAGATGAAAACCTTTAAACCTCACTTTTACTTAAACTTCAATTACGTTTATTTTTTATGAATAGGATTGTAATTAAATAGGTCTATTGTCTGAAAATACACCTAGCAGATTTATTTAAAAACAAAAAATATTTAGTCCTCTAAGATATTTCCAAAAATATCACTTACTTGCGCCTTACATATTGTACAATAAAATGTAAAATTTGATTTATTTAAGAATATAATTTCATTAGCTTTATCACCACCTTATTCTATTTAAAAAGCAGTATTAGTATTAAAATAATTACGAGTATATAAAATTGTTTTTCAATATTCATTTAATGAATTTTAAAATAAATGAAAACAACACTAAAGCATAAAATAATAATAGTAATTGCATTTATTACAATAGCAATTACAAATTCCTATATGCTTTATGCTCAAAATTCATGTACCCAAAACAACATAGTTGCAACCAACTATCAACTAAGAAACTCATCCGGTCAGCCTTTTAGTGTAACCGATGATTATGAATTGGGAGACCCAGTGACAGGAGAATTGTGGGTGACTTTGACAAACAATACTGGCGGCGGGTATAATTTGCGAATGTTTTATGACCTCTATCGCAATAACAATATCTCAGCAACGGATCAGCAGGATTGCCTCTTTGAAGCAACCGAAATATTAGCAAACACCTGGGTCAGAGTCAGACCTATTAGTTGGAATTGGGGGGACGTCATCGAGGTCAAAAATATTTTTATAGACTGGACTACGGGTACTGTAAAATCAGGAACTACCTGTGACTTTGCTGCGGTAAAGAAAACCTCACAGTGCTACTCCAGTCCAACTGGATTCACTGCAGCAGTTCCTTTGTTCCCTAAGTTTGATTTTGCTGATAATGGAATTTGTAATACAACCATTCAATTTACTAGTGAGACCATCGGAGGATCGCCACCTTATAATTATACCTATCAATGGGATTTTGGTGGCTTAGGCACAGCAACTGGAGCAAACCCAGTTTTTAACTTCCCTGGATCTGGAGTTTATACTATTGGCATGACTGCCAATGATGGGGTTTCAACAACTACCATACAAAAGGACATCTTTATAGACCCCAATTTTGGAATAACGGTGGATATTTTCCCTACCAAAAAAGATGAATCATCTGGGATGATTTACACCACCGTAGGCGGAGGCACAGAACCGTATACTTATTCATGGACAGGGCCCGATGGATACAATAGCACTTCAAAAGACATATTTAACTTGAGTGATGGGACTTATAATCTACTTGTTACAGATTCAAATGGCTGTCAACAAACAGAAGAATACACACTTGATATAGCGAGCATCCTCGGTTTTAATCTGGCAAAATTTCAAGTTCTTGCCGAAAAATCAAAAATCCTGATTAATTGGGAAGTAACGAGTGAAACAGAGAATTCTGTCTATGAAATTGAACGAAGTAATGGCAATGCAAAGGCATTTTCCACAATAGGTACCGTAAGAGGTAATGGGGCAAAATCAACTCTCACTAACTATTTATTTATTGATCAATCTTATCCTTTCTATGAGAATAGGTTTTACTATAGAATCGCCAAAACATCATCTTTAGGAGTCAGTTACAGCCCAGTAAAAATGGTTGAGAAACAAGATTTTTTAGAAAGCCAAAACTCATGGCAGGTATATCCAAACCCCTGCTCAGAATGCAAAATAATCCTAACAACTATTGAAAACGAAAATCCCAGCAATGTTCGTCTTGAATTGTTAAATTCATACCAACTCTTAGAAGCAAAAGATCTAATTCTGGATGATTCGGGTGTCATTGACTTAAACGCTGTGTTCGGTTCAATCCCAAAAGGACTATCTATTCTAAAAATAGAATGGGGTACAAAAATAGAAACTCTTAAACTGATAGGAGCAAATTAATTAGTTCAACCTGGGTTTTTATCCCGGTTAGCTCCAGATCACATTACCCCGCCTGAGCATAGCCAGATCGTCCTTTAGGCTGCCCTCCTATTCCAAGCCTTCAAACTATTCTCGGAAGGTAATGGGTCAAATAACCTCACCATATTTTTTTGAACCTTTTATCTCCACTCCAAGTAAAAACTATAATGAAGGTTCTAGTAGCACTATTTTTCGTAATGTTGAGTTCTGGAGTGTTTGCTCAGTCGGTAATCGTAAATCCTGATGGAACTCATTCAGTGATTATTGATCATGGCGTTCACAAAGTAATTGTCAATCCTAATGGAACCCACTCAGTTGTCGTCGGTTCAGGCACCAGTCAAATCATAGTCAATCCAGATGGAACGCACTCTCCGATTGTAGGAAATGGAAACACCAAGATCATTGTAAATTCTAACGGGTCCCATTCCATCCTCACCACCCAGGGTAATTTTCAGCAAGTTCTTAATCAATCAAATCCAAGCCCCCTACCCCTTATCTTCAAAAAGAGGGGGAGTAAGATGATCATCCTTCCTGATGGCTCAGTTATTTATTTCGAGAAGGTTAAGAAAAAGAGGAAGTCAAAAACAAAAGACCAGTTGCAGTTTTGAAAACCTCAACCGTTAAACCAAACGCTTTTTCAGACTTTAGATTTTAGCCTTCAGACTTGGCTCTGTTATCTTGATTATCCCTTACTGGTACTTATTTCTTAAAACATACTATTTATCAAGGATTCCTTCAATTCGCCCCTCGTATCGTAAGGAAGTGATGAAGGAAATCAATTTTGAACTGTTGCTCGCTCTAGGTATATTGGGTCAACTAAGATCCGCTCAGGAAGAAGTAGACAAACCTTATTTTTTTTCCAACCTTTATAAATCCAACCTAAATGAGTCAATCAGCAACAAATCCCAGCGATGGGTTAAGCACTTTTACTATTAAAACCAATGGAAAAAATATTGACGATGCAATCCAAGTATTTTCCATTGAAGTTGAAAAAGGCGTTAACCGAATTCCAATTGCAAAAGTCACTGTTCTCGACGGATCAGCGGCAGAGGAATCTTTTGATGTAAGTTCTTCCTCTACTTTTATTCCTGGCGCCAGCATTGAAATTGAAGCGGGTTACGATTCTCGGAATCAAGTCATTTTTAAAGGAATCATTACCAAACAGCGCATTCGATTCGACAATACTATGGGTCCAGTCCTAGAAGTAGAATGTCGTGATGAAGCTGTTAAAATGATGGTAGGTCGGAAAAGTAGAACCTATTGCAATAAGAAGGATAGTGATATCATAAGTGGTATTATTAGCTCTTATTCTGGACTGAGTGCAGCAGTGAAAGCCACTACTACTGTATGGCCAGGTCAAGTACAATACTATGCGACAGATTGGGATTTTTCACTTGCAAGAGCAGAAGCAAACGGAATGATTGTAAACGTGCTAAACGGAATTGTATCTGTACTAGACCCTACTGAGCAAACATCTTCTATTTTACAAATTACTTATGGAGACAACTTGTTTGCATTTGATGCTACACTGGATGCGGTCACCCAGTTAGGTTCTGCCCAAGCAAGTTCCTGGGACATTCCTTCTCAAAAAACCAGGACGGGAGTAGCAACAAGTACTTACCCTGGACCTGGGAATTTATCATCCCAAAAACTATCGGAAGTGGTGGGGCTTGCTAATTTTGAATTGCAAAGTACCGCTCCTATCCAAAAAGCTGATTTAGAAAATTGGTCTAAAGCTACTTTGACTAAAAGTGCTTATTCGAAAATTCAGGGAATTGTGAAATTTCAAGGAAGTAGCCTAGTCGAACCAGCGAAATACATCACGTTGGCTGGAGTTGGCGATCGATTCAATGGAGATCACTTCACCTCATTTGTACATCATACCATCGCAGATGGAAACTGGATTACGGAAGCTTCGATTGGCATGTCACCAAGTTGGTCCACTCAAGAACCTAGTGTGACAGCACCAACAGCATCCGGATTGTTACCAGGCGTACAAGGATTGTTCAATGCTACAGTGAAAAAGATTTTTGAAGATCCTGATAGTCAGTATAGAGTATTAATTGACCTTCCTTTATTTGATCCGAAAGGCGAAGGCATATGGGCGCGCTTGACAAATTTCTACGCATCTTCTGGCGCTGGCGTATTTTTTATGCCCGAAGTTGGTGACGAAGTGGTAGTTGGATTCTTAAATGAAGACCCTCGCTATCCGATTATTTTAGGAAGTATGTACAGTGCTGAAAATAATAAACCGGTAGAAGGTTTGCGTCCAGATGAAAAAAACGCAATTAAATCTATCGCTACTAAATCAGGGATTTCTATAACATTTGATGATGAAAATAAGATACTTACGCTAGAAACCCCAAATAATAACAGGGCTATTTTTAGTGATCAAGACAAGGAAATTACCATCATTGATCAGAATAATAACAGGATTACTATGTCGGAAATTGGCATCACACTCAGCAATGATAAAGACATTATAATAGAATCTGGGCAGAAACTAACACTTAAAGGTAATCAAGGAGTTGCGATTGAATCTTCTGGGGGTGATGTCGAAATTAAAGGAATGAACATAACCGAAAGTGCTGAAATAAAATATTCGGCAGAAGGAAATGCAACAGCATCCTTAAAAGGTGGAGCGCAAACCACAATCCAAGGAGCAATGGTGATGATTAATTAACTTAAAGAAAGAAAATATGCCTCCAGCAGCACGAATAACCGATTTTCATGAATGTCCTATGCAAACACCTGGCATACCTCCAATACCACATGTTGGCGGACCAATTGTCGGACCTGGACAACCAACAGTTTTAATTGGCGGTTTGCCTGCAGCACGTGTGGGTGATATGCTAGTCTGTGTAGGACCGCCAGATTCTATCGTAAAAGGATCATCCACTGTGATGATTGGCGGAATGCCAGCCGCACGCGTTGGTGATCAAACTGCCCACGGCGGATCAATAGTAGCGGGAGAATTTACCGTGATGATTGGAGGGTAGTTCGCCACCGTCTTGGTATGTGACGCCCTGCCTACCGACAAGGCAAGCACAGACAGCGGCATCGTCAAATGCTTTTTCAGCCTTTAGCCTTCAGACTTTATTCTTGGCTCTAGCTACTTGATACTGTTCTCCCGTCACTAACTACTTCCTATTCACTTTTCAACGAATTCACCGGATTAGCAGTCGCCGCTTTAATCGATTGATAGCTGGTGGTCAGCATGGCGATAAGGATAGCGAACATTCCTGCTCCTAGGAATATCTGCCAGCTTAGCTCCTGCTTGAATTGGTAGTCTTCCAGCCACTTTTGCATCGCAAACCAAGCGATAGGCGAAGCGATCAGAAATGCGATAACCACAAGCTTCGCAAATTCTTTTGAGAGTAATACCACGATGCTTCCAATGCTCGATCCCAGCACTTTTCTGATTCCGATTTCCTTGGTTCTTTGCTCTGCAGTAAATGCTGTCAAAGCGAATAAACCTAAGCAGGCAATGACAATTGCAAAACCTGCGAAGATGCTGAAGACTTTGCCTAGACGGGTTTCTGAAGCATACATTTGCCCGAATCTATCATCCAAAAATGAATAAGTGAAAGGTTGTCCTGGAGCCATTGCTTCCCATTTGGCCTCAATGAAATTGACCACCTCATCCGTATCGTTTGAGTTGAACTTGAAGGAAGCAATCCCCCTTGGACTATCGCTAAGAAAGATCATTACTGAGCCTATATTTTCCTTAAGGGATTCAAAGTTGAAGTTTTTCACCACTCCCACCACGGTCTTACTTTCGAGATTATCCATGTTGGCCGTCTCGTTAGTCCCAGCCATGGTATAAATCTTTTGTCCAATCGGATCTCCTACAAAGTTGAATTGCTTTGCAGCGGTTTCGTTCAAAATCACGGCAGAAGAATCAGAAGGGAAATCCATGGAGAAATCCCTTCCAACAGCTATTTCCATTCCCATGGTTTTTACATAATCGTAGTCCACCTGCCAGTTTTGCAAGCTGACCATATTTTCGGTTTGCTTGGGGTCTTTCCCTTCCGCCCACCATGGCGTATCAGATCTCCATGTGCCCGAAACAGGCAAATAACCCGTAATCGTACCGGACTCCATTATACTGTTTGCCAGGATCTCCCGCTTGAAGGTCTCTGCCTGATCGCCCAACGCATAGACATCATCCACGGTGATGATCTGCTCCTTATTGAATCCAATCTTCTTATTCTGTATGTAATTCAGCTGGTTGAAAACAGCAATCGTAGCGATAACCAAGATGATGGAAATCGCAAATTGAAACACCACCAAGGAACTGCGGATCATCCCACTTTTCATTCCCATAGAAACTTTGCCTTTCAGAATGCTAATCGGTTTGAAGCCGGATAGGAAAAATGCGGGATAAATCCCTGCCAATATACCTGTACCAATGGCGGCTAAGATCAAAATCAGATAAAATGAGCCGAAGCTAAATGGCATGGCTAGTTCGCGTGCTGCCAAGTCATTGAAAAAAGGAAGTAAAATGGAAACCAGCGGCACTGCGATCAAAAATGAGATAAAACTCAGCAGGATCGACTCCATCAAAAACTGACGGATCAAATGCGTGCGGAATGAACCCATCACTTTCCGGATGCCCACTTCTTTGGCACGGGAAGAAGATCTGGCAGTGGACAAATTCATGAAATTGATACAGGCGATGACTAGAATAAAGAGCGCCACTGCCACAAAAAGGTACACGTAGGTCACGTTGAAGTTTGGCTCAAACTCCCCCATCAAATCACTCTTCAAGTGGATATCCAAGAGCGGTTGAACTCTATATTCCATTTTTCCGCCATCGGCAAACATTGCTTCCAACGAAGCTCCTTCACCGAATAACTGCCCCAATTCAGGCGTTACATTCTTTTCGACAAGTGACTGCAATTTTTCATTTAAACCCTCTGGATTTGCTCCTTCTCTTACTTTCAGATAGGTCTGGAAATTATTACTCAACCAGGAAGTGGTTTTGGCTTCCTCCAAGCCTTCCATTGCCAGTAAAAAATCAAAATGGAAATGGCTATTCTCAGGGATATCTTCATACACTCCCGTGATTCGGAAATCATACTCATTATCCAAAATCAAGGATTTGCCTATGGCACTTTCCCCTGGAAAATATTTCTCAGCAATACTTTGACTTATTGCCATGGTATTTGGTTCTGCTAGAACCCCATCCTGATTCCCTTCCAAAAGTGGCGTACCAAAAACATTAAAAAAGTCCTTACTAGCCCATACCACAGCATTTTCCTTGATATTCTGATCTACCTTTTTAACCAGATACGAGCCGCGCGTCCTAAAATTCACCGCATATTCCACCTCGGGAAATTCCTCAGGCAGAGCCTCAGCCATTGGAGCTGGAGCTTGGATCATGTTCCAGTGATTGCCTCCGAAAATTATATCTGCATGAATTCTGTAGACCTGATCAGGATCCTTGAAATGCTTGTCGTAGGAAAGCTCATTGATGACAAAAAGTGAAATAATCATGCACAACGCTACGCCTACTGATAAACCGAGGATATTGATGAAGGTGTAGAACTTATGCTTCTTCAAGTTCCTGAGGGCGATTTTGAAATAGTTCTTTAGCATAGTTTCATTTACGATTTACGAAGTATGATTTACAAGATTAAATAGAACCTCAACCCTAATTTTCTTTTAGCATTACCCTAGTTTAAGTGGAATTGAAGACGTCATTGCGAGTGAGGAACGAACGAAGCAATCTGTCTTGAGATTGCCGCGCTTCTTAGGCGCTCCCAATGACGAAATCCCAAACCCGAAACCCGAAATCCCCTTATTCGCTTTTCAATGAATTCACAGGATTCGCAGAGGCAGCTTTGAATGCCTGATAACCCACTGTGATCAAGGCAATCACGATCAACAGTACTCCCGAGCCTGCAAAGATCCACCAACTCAAATCTGTTTGGTAAGCATAACTTTGCAGCCAGTTATTTGCGAAATACCAAGCCACGGGAACCGCGATCAAAATCGCTACAAAGATCAAAGCGATAAAATCTTTGGAAACCAAAGTCAGAATACTGATCAAAGATGCTCCCATCACCTTGCGAACTCCAATCTCTTTCTTGCGCTTTTCAGCTGTAAATGCTGCCAAACCAAATAGTCCTAAACAGGAAAGAAAGATCGCCGTCGCTCCGAAATACTTAGCCAAATTTGAGGCTCTTTGCTCGGAAGCATAAAGCGATTGATAATCCTCATCCATGAAAGAGTAGCTCAGCGGCTGACCGGTAAACTTTTCATAAACTTCAGAGATCCCAGCGATACTTGCCAGTTGGTCATTGGATTCAATTCTCACCATGACTTTCTGAGCGAAATCAGGGTCATATTTTAGAAATGCAGGCTTTACTTTCTCTTTCAAAGATTCAAAATGAAAATCTTTCACAACTCCAATTACCTCTTTGTCCTCACCCCAGAGATTTACGATTTGGCCCACTGGATCTTGGAAACCTATGGTTTTTACGGCTGCTTGATTTAAGATTATCTTAGTTTCTTCTGATCCAAAAGCGGGTGAAAAAGCTCTTCCTGCTGCCATCTCAAAACCCATGGTTTCGATCAAGCCCATGTTGATGCTGATATTCTCAAACTTCACCTGCTCTTCTTCATTTTTGCCATCCCAAGTCAGACCAATAGTGGAGCTGGCCAATCCTACTAAAGGATGTGACAAACTGGATGCGTTACTCACTCCAGGTATCTTTTTCGTTTCTTCCAGGTAGGTAGTTAATTGGTTTGGAGCTATTCCTGATGCATTCAATTCCAGTAAATGAGATTGATTGTAACCCAGATTCTGGCCTTGGATATAGTTCATCTGCTTGCTCAAAACCGAAATACCTATAATCAATAATAAGGAGATCGAAAATTGGAAAACTACCAAGCCTTTTCTCGCCAGAAGCTCACCAAAACTTCCCTTAAGATTGGATTTCATGACCTCTACCGGCTTAAATTTGGACAGGTAAATCGCGGGGTAAATCCCAGCTAGTAAACCTGTAATGAGCCAGATTCCGCCCAGTATAAGTAATACATCCGGCTGGAAATCAAGCGCCAGAGTTTTGGATGTGACCTGATTAAAAAAGGATTGAAGTAGGTACGAAACCAAGATTGCCAGAACCATGGCAAAAAAAGTCAACACAAGAGATTCGGTAATAAACTGCGTGAAAAGCCCACCACGACTTGCTCCCATGGTTTTCTTTACGCCAATTTCCTTGAGTCTGCTCATGGATTTGGCTGTGGTCAAATTCATGAAATTGATGCAGGCGATAATCAGGATAAAGGCAGCAATAGCGGAAAATATTTTCACATAACTGATTCTTCCGCCTGCTACTTTTCCGTCTTCATAGGTTCCATATAAATATGTATCTCCAAAAGGCTGAACGAATACCGAGACATTTGATTCAGCTTCCCTATTCTTTATAAAATCAGAATTTTGGGCATTAAAAGCGGAGACATCAGTTCCTTCTTTGAGTAACACGACAGCCGTAGCATTGAAATTATCCCAGTGCGCACCTTCACCCAGCATCTGCTTGAAATAAGGAAATGCAAGCAGGAAATCAGGTTTCACCACATCGAGATTCCCGAAATCCTTATAAACGCCTTCTATTTCTACTTCATTTTTAAAATCAAAAACCTGCCATTTCAAAGATTTGCCCAAAGCCAACTGCGGACTACCAAAAAGTTTGTTGGCAAGAGTTTCTGAAATGGTGATTGCATTGATATCATTGAGTGCCTTATCCCGATTTCCCGCTACAAATTCCACATCGAAAATCTGGAAGTATTCCTGATCTACGAAAAATCCATCTCCATTCATTTTGGTATCTCCCTGCTCAAAAGAAACTCCTTCAATGAAAGGTGAAATGGCAGTTGTCGCTTCCACCTGCGTAAGCTCAGCACCCATTGCTTCCGCCATTTCTGCTGGAGTATAAGGAATCGTGACTATACCTGTAGAATTATCATGGTTGGTCATTACCTGATAAATCTGATTTACCTGAGTATGGTAGCGATTGATGCTCATCTCGTCCTTCACCCACAGCATGATCAGGATCACGGTAGTGAGTCCTATCATTAACCCAAAAAGATTAATGGCAAATATATGCTTGGACTTCATGAAACTTCGAAAGGCGAGGAGGATCTGGTGACGGAGCATGGAGAGTGGGAGGTTGGAAGTTTGGGAGTTGGGAGTTTGGGGGTTGGAAGTTTGGGGGTTGGAGGTTATTTATCGTTTGATTTTAAGGTATTCCTAAAAGCGGCGATGCTATTCATCAAGTCAAAAGCTTGTTTATAACTATTTTGAAAGGATTCTTCTTCAATGTATCCGCGAAGTTTTGCTTTGTGAAGGCAGGTCACTACCTCAGCTAGTGAGCTTAAGTAATAGCCAACAAATTTCCTGAATTCAGCTTGAGAATTACCAGTCGCTCCTTCTGCAATATTCAATGCAATAGAGTCAACTGCTCTACGAAGTTGAGAAGTCAGGCTATACAATTCTTCTTTTGGGAAGGCCTTTGACAGTATAAAGAGTTCCTCTCCAAAAGACATAGAGGTTTGCTAGATTCGAAGTTTTTCAAATTTAAAATCCATCAATAATTCGTTTTAAATGATATATCAATCGACAACAAATCTCACTAACCACATTAACTGTGATCACCAAACTTCCGACTTCCTACTCCCTAACCTCCTACTTCCCGACTTTACACATGAAACTGCTCCCTGATATTCTCAGTCACCACTTTACCATCGAATAGATTGATAATCCGGTGCGCATAGTTTGCATCATGAGGAGAGTGAGTTACCATTACGATGGTTGTTCCTTCGTTATTGAGTTCTTCCAAAAGACGCATTACTTCTTCACCATTGGTAGAATCCAAGTTACCTGTAGGTTCATCGGCAAGGATCACGGAAGGCTTAGCGACAATCGCTCTGGCAATAGCCACACGCTGCTGCTGACCACCGGAAAGCTGCTGAGGAAAGTGGTTTCTTCTATGCATGATATTCATGCGGGTAAGCACTTCTTCCACTTTTTTCTTTCGCTCGTCTGCAGGAACCTTGAGGTAAAGAAGCGGTAGCTCCACATTTTCGAATACAGTAAGTTCGTCAATGAGATTAAAGCTCTGGAATACAAAGCCAATGTTTCCTTTTCTGAGTGAAGAACGTTGTCTCTCAGAGAACTTAGCTACCTCATTGTCCAGAAAGTAATACTCTCCCTCATCCGGATTATCCAGAAGTCCGATGATATTCAGAAGGGTGGATTTACCACAGCCTGATGGACCCATGATGGCGACGAATTCGCCTTTTTTGATTTCGATCTGGATGCTATCCAATGCGGTTGTTTCTACCTCCTCGGTAGCGTACATTTTGCGGAGATTGACGGTTTTGATTACGTTCATGGTTTTTAAGTTTGATGTCCGATGTCGGGTGACCTATGTTGAGGGAACCTCCATCATTTTTTATAATTTTTTTTAATATTCGATTATCACATACTTTGTCTTTACCGTCATTGCGAGGGGGTGTTTTATCACCAAATCAATTTTGTCTTTCCGCCCCCGAAGCAATCTGCTAGGTGAAGAGAGATTGCTTCGCTCGTTCCTCACTCGCATCCGATAGCTATCGGATGACGAACTCTCCCGTCTTCGGTCTTCCAGCTACTTAAGGTCCAAAATCTCATTCTTCCCGAAGTTCTCGTAGCCAGAAATAATTACTTTTTCACCCTCTACCAATCCTTCCAGCACTTCGTAATATTCAGGATTTTTATTACCAAGTCTGATATTTCGCTTTTCTGCGTTTCCAGCTGAATTGATCACAAATACCCAGTTTCCTCCGGTATCCTTGAAGAACCCACCTGTAGGCAATAATAAGCTCTGCTCGCTATCGCTGAGCTGCAAACGAATCCTTACACTCTGCCCTCGTCGGATTCCTTGTGGACTTTCTCCGGTAAACTTCATATCCACTTCAAATCGTCCATTGGTAATCGTAGGATAGATCTTCATAATCTCCAACTCATGGTCTACTCCACTTAATGTAAATTTACCTCGCAGCCCACGACCGATTCTCGGGAGATACAATTCGTCGATTGGCACGCGCACTTTGAATTCGTCCTGCACATCGATCTGTCCATATCGCTCACCGGAGTTGATGGCCTGACCCACCTCGATTTGCTCCATGGCTAATTGACCTGCGATTGGTGCTTTGATCACTAGGTTATTCAGGATCTGCCCTACTCCATTCAGAGAGGCATTCATTCTGTTCTCCGATTGACGAAGTTGTGCCAATTGATACGCTCTTGCGATAGAATCACTCTTGTAGGATTTATAGGTTAATTCCTTTCGTTTTAGGTTGTACTGGTATTGCTCAGCTACTTCTTCAAATTCACGATCAGAGACCAATTTTTTCTCATGAAGTTCCTTGAATCTTTTGTACTGCGGCTCCAGCAAGCTGATCTGGTAATCGATCTCTGCCAACTGTCCCTGCTGACTCAAATCATTCTGATCCAGGAAAAGACGTGTCTGACGCAAATTGTTGATCTGCTCGTAGAGCATGGTTTCACGCTGCATGACATCCAACTGCAAATTAGAATTGGCCATAATCAAAATCGTATCCCCAACTTCCACTACAGCCCCTGACTCACGTACAATCTCTGCTACCATACCTCCTTCGACTGCATCGAGGAAAAAAGTCTGTGCAGGTTCTATCTGTCCTGATACTAATATATAATCGGTAAACTCCCCTTTCGAAACCGTAGCGATACTCAAGCGATCCTTCTCCACATTCATAGTAGAGCGATGATCTGCAAATCCGATTTGGTAAATAATTCCTACAACTAAAACTACTCCGCCTACTATCCAGGCGATTCTTCTAGGGGTCCAGGTTTTCTTAGCTAATTTTCTATCCATTGTGTGTAAATGCCATTTTCGGGCTATCCCCATTATGCCAAATGGTATGCCATGCAAAAAATACCTTCTAAGAGCTTGTTTCGTTGATTTCTCAAAAAATGATAGCTAGACTCGCGAACATTTTCGTCCGCAGGCGAACAAAATAATTCAAAGTCGAATAATTTTTGCCTAACTTAAAATCCTACCCAGTTTCACCAAAACATGCTCAGATTGTCCGAAATCAAACGTTTTGCACCAAATTTATATGCTCAGTTTTTTCGGTATGCTTTTGGAACAAGTGGGCATAACACGACGGATAATTTTCCGCGTATGAACAAATTCTTTTACTTATGAGCGAGCAACGTACAGGCAAAATTCTAATTGTAGATGACAACGAGGACTTATTAAAGGCAGCGAAGATTTTTTTAAAGCGGCATTTTTCTCAGGTCGATACGGAGACCAATCCTGACCTACTTCCCATCCTCACACATAATGAATCTTATGACGTCATCCTTCTAGACATGAACTTCACCAAAGATGTGAGCTCGGGCCAGGAAGGGTTTTATTGGCTGGATAGAATTCTTGAGCTTGACCCTTCTGCGGTTGTAGTTTTGATTACGGCTTATGGCGATGTAAACCTTGCTGTAAAAGCTATTAAGGAAGGTGCAACTGACTTTGTACTGAAACCATGGGAAAACGAGCGCTTGCTGGCTACATTGAATTCTGCTTTGCAGCTGCGCAAAAAGAAGATGGAAGTAGATCTGCTGAGAGATCAGAAGCAGACCATGGAGAAAGACATGGATAATAAGTTCAAGGATATCATTGGTCAAAGCCCTGCCATGCAGAAAGTTTTTGAGACGATTGAGCGCGTGGCTGTGACCGATGCTAATGTGTTGATTTTGGGTGAAAATGGTACGGGTAAGGAATTGATTGCACGTGCAATTCACAGGCATTCCCGTAGAAATCGCGAGGCTTTTGTGGGTGTGGACTTAGGTTCAATTACCCAAACACTTTTTGAATCGGAGCTATTTGGACACAAAAAAGGATCGTTTACCGATGCTAAGGAAGACCGAGCAGGTAGATTTGAGCAGGCACACAAGGGAACACTTTTCCTGGATGAAATAGGAAATCTACCTCTTGCCCTTCAGTCAAAACTTTTAGCAGCACTTCAAAACCGTCAAGTAACACGCGTGGGTGCAAACCGTCCCGTGGATGTGAACATCCGCCTGATCTCAGCGACGAATATGCCTATACATAGCATGGTGTATGAAAATGGCTTCCGTCAGGATTTACTTTATCGCATCAATACCATAGAAATTCAGCTTCCTCCTCTTCGGGAAAGAGTTGAAGACATCTCACTTTTGGCTGATCACTTCATTGCTTTTTACTCCAAAAAATACAACAAAGACATCCGCAAAGCCTCAGAACCGCTGGTGAAGCGCATGACCAAGTATCACTGGCCTGGCAATATCCGTGAGCTGCAGCACAGCATCGAGCGTGCTGTGATTATGTCAAATCACCATGTGCTTCAACCTGAAGATCTGTTTTTGCAGAAAATGGCACAGCCTGAGCGTCAGGATGAATCGGTCAGTTTGGAGCATTTGAATATTGAGGATGTGGAGCGTATTCTAATCAGAAAGGCGCTTCAAAAGCACAATGGACACATTACTCGGGCAGCGGAAGAACTTGGCCTGACTCGATCCTCACTATATCGCAGACTTGAGAAGTATGGTTTATAAGCGGTTTTCCTTCGGCGTTGGACTTCGGATAATCGGAATCATCCTGAATATCTACCTTGCTCTTTGGCTTTATTACAGTCAGGATTTATGGCTGGCACCAGCTATTTTGGGCCTTATTTCAGTGATTCAGATTGGGGAAATGATTTATTATGTCAACGCAATCAACCATAAATTGGCAAGATTTCTCGATTCCATCCGATATGCTGATTTCTCAAGTTCCTTCACATCTGACAGCAAAATGGGCAACTCCTTCAGGGAGGTAAATACTTCATTCAATGAAGTGATGGAGGTTTTCAAGCAAACCCGTGCCGAAAAGGAAGAACAGATGCTCTTCCTGCAAGTCATCATTCAGCACATCAATACCGGGATAATTTCTTTCAATTCTGCAGGAAAAATCGGCGTGATCAATAACGCCGCGAAGCATTTACTACAAATCCCGCAGTTTCGTGACATCACAGACTTAGGTAAACTCTCTCCAAAACTTCTGGAAGATGTAATGGCAATGAAGCCAGGTCAGCGTATTTCAAAGAAAGTGAATCTTTCCCTCCATCTTATTATTCAATCAACTTCCCTGAAAATGGGAGGCCAAAGCTGGACTTTGCTTTCCCTACAAAATATCAATGCAGAACTACAATCCAACGAACTCGAAGCTTGGCAAAACCTGACCAAAGTACTTCGTCATGAAATCATGAATTCCATTACGCCGATATCCAGTTTGGTAGAGTCACTTCGTACCATTTTGGATGAGGACAGCTATGTGCAGCAGGAAGGTTTTTTGATCAAAAGAGATGGCTTTATGGACATGCAGGAAGGCTTAGACACGATTGCAAATCGTAGTCGGGGTCTGGTGAATTTTGTAAATGCCTACCGTGATTACACCAACATCCCTGCGCCGAAAAAAGTAACCATGCCCGTGAGCGAATTATTTGAAAATGTGCTGAATCTGATGCGGGAAGAGCTAAAATCTGCTCACGTGAAAATAGAAACAAAAATCCACCCGGATGATCTAGAGATTCATTGTGATCCCGATCAGATTACCATGATCTTGATTAATTTACTAAAAAACGCATCTGAATCCCTTCAGAATCAAGCAAACCGTACGATTTGGCTTTCTTCTATTGGACAGGGAGATCTAGGGTTGATGATACAGGTGGAAGACTCCGGACCTGGAATTATTCCTGAGGCTTTGGAGCGAATTTTTGTTCCCTTCTACACCACCAAAAAAACAGGGAGTGGCATTGGATTGGCCATTTCAAGGCAAATTATGAACCTGCACAAAGGAAGTTTGGAAGTGACTTCTATCCCGAATAAGCGGACTGTATTTACGATGAATTTCAGGTAACCTTTGAGGTTTTCAAAACCTCAAAGGTTTTTGATTTTTGTAGAAAAATATTTTTAGCCGCAGAGCCCACGGAGGGGAACACAGAGGCCACAAATTGGAATTACTCTTATGGAGTCTAAGACCTGTACAAAATCAGGCGGGCTTAGGTCTAACATATCCCATTCTTCAGATTGATAACTTTTTAAAATTAATAACAACCTATAGAGTGATCGCTTTGCTAGGTTTTTCTATGTGACTATGTGGTTTATTCCTTTTTCACCACATAGAATCATAGCGCCCATAGAATTGAAGTAGCTGATGGAGCTGTTTCAATTCTTCTAACCTGTCCGACACTAGGCTAACTTAGACTAATTGTGCTCTCATTTTCAAACTGCCCTACTTTATTATATTTAATTACAATCAATGGTGTGATTGCTTTGCTAGGTTTTTCTATGTGACTATGTGGTTAAACTTTTCATCACCTTCGAAAAATACCACACCAACTTCATTTCATTGTTTATCAAGACTTTGTATCTTATACAAAACTGCAAAAACTATGGAAACAAACTTTTTAACACAAACCCAAGTAGCTTTTCACAATTTAAATGGCTTAGTAAATGGTATTGCCATGGATGGCCGAATCACCAGAAACGAATATGAGGCACTCAAAGCCTGGTGCCACACGCATGAGGGACTTTGCTCTCAGGAACCTTTCAACTCTTTTTTTGAGGAAATATCTACCAAAGTAAAAACTGGGAATGTAGGCTCAGAGGAGATATATGAACTCAAAGAAATTCTGGAAAAACATGCGTTAAACTTCGAAGAAAAGGATAAAACAAAAGCTGATCTTCACTTTCTCCAAGGCGTCTGTTACGGTATCATGGCGGATGGAGACATCAATAAGTATGAGATAGAAATGCTCAAAAAATGGATGGATGAAAATAATCAATTGAGCGAAACCTATCCATTTAATGAAATCTACGAAGTAGTGGCCACTGCAATCTCAAAAGGCAAAATTGACTCAGAGGAATACAAAGAATTATTGAAATATTTTAAGGAGTTTATGAAGATTGAGTAGTTGTTTTACCGAACTAACTCACGTTTCAAAGAAAAATCCAAGCTCAAATGAGCTTGGAATTTCTAATAATAAAACCCTTATGCAGTACTTAATTTTTCACTTAAAATCTTCTTCTTCCGCCACTATATTCCATGGCTTCACCTTTGCCGAAGCCGTAGCTCACCCCTAAGGTCACGAAGCGTCCTCTCCTTCTATAATTATATTGGTAGAAGTCAGGATTCAATGTTTCGCTCTCCGAGATTCTCGAAGCAAATACATCTCTAACACTTAAATTGACGATCACCTTTCCTTTCACAATTTTCTTTCGAAGTCCTATATCTGCCGTAGCAAAACCTGAGATGTCCCGCTGAAAAGTCTGATAAGAAGAACGATAGTCTCCAACTATTTCCAAGGAAAAATCAGCTGGCAACTCAAACTTGTTGGTCAGCCTGGCTGTCCACTGATTTGACTTGAAGCCAAAAGGCACAGCCTCATAGGTCCCTGATCTATCGAAATAATTATAATTAAAATCAGCACTCATTGACCACCAGTTTGATGGAGTCATTTTGCCGTTTACTTCCAGGCCTGTGACATTATTGGTGCCAATATTCATAGGCTTGGTAATATTGATATTGTTCTCAAAAGTGGTGACATCCTCTATAGTCTGGGTGAAATAGCGGTGGTAAATTGATGAACTAAGCGAGAAAAGTGGATGATCAAAGATACCTGTGACCTCATAGCTATCTGTGTATTCTGGCAATAGATTTGGATTCCCAGTAGACACACTGAAGGTATTTCGGATATTCACAAAGGGATTCAGGTCAAAGAATCTAGGTCTGGAGATCCGTCTGGAATAGCCACCTTGGACAGAGAAATTTTTAGCCACTTTGTATGAGGCATGAAGCGTAGGGAACAAATTGGCGAAGTCCTGATTATTCTCTTCGTTGGTTTCTTCGAGGAGTGTCTCAATACTTGTGTTTTCCAGCCTTAGCCCTAGTTTCAACCCAAACTTATCATTCTCATAAGCTCCTGTCCCGTAGAGTCCAAGTACTTTTTGCTTATAAAAGAAGTTATTGGAAAGTTCAGGAATGACTACCCATACACCATCATTTGACTCAGAAATAGCATAATCATTTTTTACATCTGTAATGAAATACTGACCACCCGTCTCCAAGGTGAACTTCTCCCCAAATGGACGGGTGTAATCTGCTTGAAATGTATATTCTGCTTGGCTGAAATCATTGTCACTCAATTGTGCATCTGACCTTGCACCTTCACCAAAAGTTGGGCTGTTGGTAAAATCGGATGACTGGTCCTTCGAAAACGAACTTCCTATAGCAGAAAGCAGGAGAAAGTGTTCTTCTTCATCTGAGAAATCACTTTTGTATTGCATCTCATATTGCCATTTGGGATTGGTTGCCTCAGTAGTTTCTTCACGTAGCCATCCAGACATGGGAGTCATGTTCCCATCAAAGGTGCTGAATTCCCCTCTGGAGTATTCTGCCTCTGCTTCAAAGGCATAATTACCGGAAACGGTGATGACATTTCTGTCATTGAAATAGTAATCTGTCCCGAGTATCAGATTGACAAAATTTTCATTCTTCTCTACATTTCCGACACTTTGCACCTCATTCAATGTGCTGGAATTTCGATTGATTGTTTCAAAGTCTTCTGGCATCGTGCGCTTGCCTATTCCGATTTGGCTGAAAAGATTGAATTTCTCTGTACGCTTATTAATACTAAAACCCAAACTATGGTTATTCGGAACACCTGTATTTAAACTCATGGAGCCATTCACTCCCTTTTTCTCCTCCTTTTTCAGCACAATATTGATAATGCCCGAAGTCCCCTCCGCATTATACTTGGCAGATGGATTAGTGATCACCTCCACCTTTTCTATCATATCAGCTGTCAGCGTTCCTAAGGCATTCCCTCCATCTCCGGTGAGCACTGAAGGCTTGCCGTTGATCAGCACTTGAACACCACCCGTACCTCTCAATAGAATTTGACCTTCAATATTTACAGTCACCGAAGGCACATTATTCAACACATCCAAAGCACTGGCTCCGGTGCTGCTCAGATCCTGACCCACGTTGAACACCCGCTTATCCAGCTGAAACTCAGTCGTAGATCGCTGTCCTTGAACTATTACTTCGTTCATTTGCTGCACATCCTCCTCCAGTGAGATAGTACCCAGATCCACTCGATTGTTGACTACTTCAAAATCAGTAAGTTGCTTTGTAACAAACCCGATAAAACTCACTTCCACAGTGAAGTCCTTGCTCTCTGTAGCGAGTAAAAGTGTACCATTGGACTGTGTAGTAGTACCTGCCAGCATGCGATCTGAATCCTTAGCAAGGATCTTGATCGTTGCAAATTCAATCGCTTTCTGACTTTTAGCATCCACCACTTTTCCTGTTATTTCTATACCTTGTGCAAAAGCTGTGGCTATAGCAAGGATAAAAAATAAGAAGCAGCTAAGAATGTTTTTCATGACGGAGTCGATTAGATTCAAGTCAAAACTGATATTAATAAAGCACACCTAAAAATATTACCGATGAACGACCTGACTTTCCAGCCAAACAACATACCCAGAGCTTTCAGGTCGTTTGACAGGTAAAAACTGCCGTTTGTCGGCAGCAGTATTTTATTCTGCTTTGAGAGATTTACTTTGTAATGATGAACTCAATCAAACTTCAGCCGAACACTTCCAAAGGAGAGTGGATTTTCCAGATAATTCTTCATCTGCTGGTATTCCATTTTGTGATTATGGATCACAAAGAAGGTCAGATGATCTACGAATTATACTGGTACCAACTGGCATTTTTCCTGAATTACCTTAGTACAAATCTGATCATCAGCTATGTCCTGTTGCCGAGGTTTTTATACAGAAAAAAATACCTTGAGTTTGGCATTCTAACCTTCTGCTGCGTAATGGCGGTGATTTTGATCGAAGAGTTTGTTTTGGAAAAAATATTTTTCCCTTTCACCAGAGGTGCGGATTTCAATGGTGTGCTGCTGAGCATGGGAGAAATTCTCTCCGTTTTGGTTGCATTGGTAGGGATGAAAATCGCCTGGGATGCTATCCATAGGCAGCGGGAAATGGATGAATTAAGGGTAATGGCCAAAGAAAGTGAATTGTCATTTCTAAATTCTCAGATCAATCCTCACTTTCTCTTCAATAATCTCAACAATCTCTACTCCTATGCAGTGGAGAAATCCCCAAAAACACCTGAAATCATCCTGGGACTTAGTGGTGTTTTACGCTACATGCTCTACGAATGCCGGGAAGAAACGGTGCCCTTGACCAAGGAAATTGATCATTTGCTCAATTTTATCCAACTCTACGAATTGCAAATCGAGGGAAGGGGAACGGTTGATTTCTACACGGATAACATAGAAGAAAGCTACCGGATCTCTCCATTGATCCTGAGTGTATTTGTGGAAAATGCCTTTAAGCATAGTCAAGCCAGCCAAACAGAAAAAATCAACTTAACAGTTTCCGTATCCGTGGATAGGAAAGGCATGTTAACCTTCACCTGTAAAAACAATTTCCTTCCTGAATACGCTACTCAGACTAAGGAAAAAGGCATAGGGCTCGAAAACGTCAAGAAAAGACTCAATCTACTCTATCCTAATACCCACGAATTGAAAATAAAACCTACCGATACAGAATTTTTTGTAAGCTTGAAAATCCAGTTGAGTAAGGCATGAACTGCATTATCATAGAAGATCAGCCACCGGCACAGCGGATCCTGAAAAAATATATTCAGGATATTGGCTCACTGAATCTAGTCGGGACATTTGGAGATGCTATACAAGCGATGGATTTTCTACAAAAAGAAACTGTGGATCTGATGTTTCTCGATATCAATCTTCCCAAACTTTCCGGTATTTCCTTCCTAAAAAGTCTATCCAACAAACCGCAGGTCATATTCACAACGGCCTTTTCTGAGTATGCCCTAGACGGATACGAGCTGGACGTAGTGGATTATCTCTTAAAGCCTTTTTCATTCGAACGATTTGTAAAAGCCGTTGCAAAAGTAAAACGAGAGGCGCAACCTACTGTCAAACCGGAAACTCAATCTAAAAAAGAGCACTTTATCAAAATTGGGTATGAGCACGTAAGGATAGCCTTTGAAAATATAATCTACTTGGCAGCAGATGGGGACTATTGTGAGGTGTTTTTGGAAGACAAAAAGTATCTATCCTCCGAACCTATGAAAAAGTGGCTAGAGCTTCTGGATGAGGCAATTTTCCACAGAATTCACAAATCCTATTTGGTCAATATACACAGGGTCAATAAGATCAGCGGAAACCAAGTTTACTTGGTAAATGGCAGCATATTGCCGATCGGAAGAACATATAGAGAAGATTTCATGGATAAATTTCTTTAAGAAAGAAGCATCTGTCATACAACTTAATGTTTCCTTTTTTCATGGGTTTGGATTAACTATTTAATGAATTGTTTTCCACGGAAAACATATTTCATTTTCGTTTTTTACAGACGACAATTAGGGTCAACTGCAAGCAAATCCAAGGAGTTCCCAATTCCTGTATAGTTGCCGACAGGATCGGGGAACAAAATTCTACTTTGGCTTTTTCCACTAGGACAATTCCTGACAAGCGAATATCAAACAGTTTTTTTTCTGAAATAGAATAAAGGCCATAAAAAAGCTAGGAGAAATTAGCTTATAGAAGCTCCGAAAAGAAGGTTTAGATCAGTTAACTCTTATCAGAATTTAAGGTGTGACCTTTTAAATCCTTATATCAACTTCCTATCCTCAAGCTTTGCCAGAAAAGCATCTCTATAATTTCTGCTAATGGGATATAGCTCATTCCCAATCAAAACCTCATTGGATTGTACCTCATCGATGTGCCGCATGTTGATAATAAATGAACGATGAATGCGGACAAACTCACTTGGCAAAGCATTAGCAATGTTGGTCAGGGAGACCAGTGAAAGCACTTTCCTAGTCGGAGTGATGATCTTAATGTATTCCCGTTGTGCCTCGATTGCCTGCACCTCAGAAAACAGAAATTTCACAATTCTAGTATCCGTTTTGATAAAAAAGTATTCAGGTTTCTCTGTTTTTTCATCAGCTCGAACTTGTACTGAAAGGTATTCCGTAGCTTTTTCAATGGCTTTGGTGAATCGCTCGAAAGAAACCGGCTTCATCAAATAATCGATTACATCCAGTTCATATCCTTTTACAGCATATTCCTCATAAGCTGTTACAAAAATTGTTAAGGGTTTATCAGGAAGCTCGTTCAGCAAATCCACTCCAGTCATCAGTGGCATACGGATGTCCAACAAGAGAATGTCAACTGGATTTTGCTTTAAAAAGCGCAATGCCGCCTCCCCATTGCTGCAAACGCCGGCCAATGCAAGATTTTCAACTTTGGACACATAGTCCGAAAGTAATTTCCTAGCTGGGGGCTCATCGTCAACGATTAGGATCCGGTAGTTCATTGCAGGTTTATGGTTAATTTCACTTCAAAGGAGGTAGCATTCTGGTCAAGCTCCAGTTCATGTTTGGTAGGATAAATTAAGTTTAACCTCTTTTTCACATTCGTAAGTCCTACTCCACTTTCTTCTTCAGCAGTCTTTCTTCCGGCTATCACATCATTTCTAATATAAAAAAACAACCTATCACCAGCGTTGATATTCAGGTTAATTTCAATAGTACCATCAATCGTATTCCCATGCTTAAAGGCATTTTCCAGAAAGACGAGAAATATCAAATGAGCAATTTGATGCCTATCTTTAATCCCTTGGTGTGTAAAAATAATCTTCGGCTTCTCATCGAGCTTTAGTCTCCAGAGTTCAATGAAATTCTCCATAAAAGAGATTTCTTTGGCAAGCGAAACAAACCTTCCTTGATCCTCATATAGCATATGGCGCATCATCTCGGACAGTTTCATTATTGCCGGTGCTGTATTGCTGTCGCTGAAATATGCCATGGAATAAATATTATTCAGCGTATTGAACAGGAAATGTGGACTGAGCTGAAGCTTCAGAAACTTAAGTTCGGTAGCTAATTGACTGTTTCTAAGTTCTATTTCATTTCGCTGAGCTTTGATCAAATTGGCAAAGAACCAAACGACCGTAGTGATCAGGTAAAAGCCAATCGCCGGTACCGATCTGATAAAATAGGTATAGGTCATAGATCGGTGACTTAGGCCAATGAGACTCACCCGAATTATAACAATTGTTGCAATCAATAGAACAGATAATATCACATACAAACCATAATTCCCTTTTCCATAAAACTTTGGCAGTAGCCAATAGTAATTCAGATAAGCAATGGCAGAGGATGCCAACACATCAGAAATGACAATCCTACATAGCTCTGCAGGTGACTCTACCCAATTACTCAATGAGGCATAAAGAATCGCGCCATAGCATAACCAAAACAGGAAATGCAATGCGTAAAATATTGGCCGCGAAAGGACATTAGTTTGCATTGTGTGAATTTAGGAGTTTTAATAACACTAAATCTGAAAGATCATCCAACTGACGGCTGCACTCTACAGAAGGCTTTTTTTGTCGCACAAGTGGAAAACATCGAGAAAATTTGAAGTCTATTCAACCAAAGATTTTCATTCGTAGATCAAATCCCTTGTCTCGGTGAGAGAACCTTGTTGTCTATTGATTTCAGAAAAATCACTTGATTTTTTTTCGTCTATTAGTATTGGATAAGTAGACTTACTAAACTATTTCCAGCTGATTATCAAAAAATTAAGTTATAAACATACAATTATGAAAAAGGTATTAATAGCACTCTTATTAACTCTCATGAGTTCCTCCTTGCTTTTGGCGCAATCAACTACCGAACAGGAAATCAAACAGCTTTCCATGGACAAGTGGCAATGGATGGCTGATAAGGATGTTGCCAAACTGGAAAGACTCTTTGATGACAAAGCGAAATTTGTCCATATGAGTGGAAGCTGGAAAAAAGACCGTGAACTGGAAATTATCGAATCGGGAAGTATTTGGTACAAAAAAGCGGATGTGCACGATACAGCAGTAGAGATATCAGGAAATACGGCAATCGTTTGGAATCGCATCACATTGACAGCATTTGTCCGGGGAACAGATGTAGTGACCGAATTTACGGTGACGGAAGCTTACCAAAAGCGAGGTGAAGACTGGAAGATGCTCGCATTGACATTTAGTAGTGTAAGAGACACCCACGAGATTTCCCATTAAAACTAGGGCCCAGGTTAGTTTCTTCACTAACCTGAAATAAAAGTTAAGTGACTGAGGACACTCACATAGGCGACAAACCACAACTTAAAAAATCATGAAAAAGACAATTCTAGTGTTCTTCTTATTGTACTCCGTGGTACAATTCTCCTTTGCACAAGACGAAGCGACGAAACAAGAAATCATCGAACTCTCCAAGACCAAGTGGCAATGGATGGCAGATAAGGATGCTGATAAACTTGCGGAGCTATTTGATGACAAAGCGGTTTTCGTACACATGGGCGGTGCCTGGGGCAAAGAGCGGGAAATCAATATTATCCGCGGAGGTGGCATTTGGTATAAGCAGGCTGACATCCATGAGGTATCAGTGGAGATCATAGATAACACAGCCATTTTACTCAACCGAATCACATTAATAGCTGAAGTTGGTGGTAATCAGGTTACCAATCCCTTTGAAGTCACTGAGGTTTATATCAAAAAAGCAGATGGCTGGAAATTGGGTTCCCTTTCTTTCACAAAACTGATGGGACCGGGAGATCGGTAATTTGAAGTGAGTGAGGATACTAATCATGGCATCGGATATCTCCCCCGCCCCGGTTAGTGTCTTCCCTAACCGGAATTCATGAAAATAAGTCAAGTGAGTGAGGACACTCACTTTGGCGAGACTCATCGGGATTTAAAATAGCTAGTTCTAGATTACCAATCTCGAACAGCACTTTAAGAGATAATTTTAAAAATCATGAAGTATTTCATTCTTTTCTTTTTCCTTTTCAATACCTGAGTTGCATCGGTCAAACTCAAAATTGGACTGGTGGGAATCCTGTCGAAATAGACTCGGGTAAAATCCTTGGAATAATTCAACTCAAGGGATTTGAATGGTGTAAGATTCAACTAATTAAAAATCATTAAATTATAAGTCTGAAAAATCAATCCTTGACTTTTTCAATTTGAGAGGTCATAAAAATCAAAATCCATGACAATCCAATCTACTAAAATCAAAAGGAGATCATTTCTAAAAGTCTCCGCTCTCGCCGGAGGAGGAATGGTTCTGAGTTTTAGTTGGCTTGCTGGATGTAAGCCTAAAATGGAAGAAGCTTTAGGCTTGCCAAAAGAGTGGTTTAGAATGAATGGCTATATCCGAATCGGGGAAAATGGCTTGATCACACTCATGTCTCCAAATCCTGAGGGTGGGCAAAATGTCAAAACTTCCATGCCTATGATCGTGGCTGAGGAATTAGATGCAGACTGGAACAAGGTAATCGTGGAGCAAGCTCCTTTGGATACTGATAATTTTACCAGGCAATTTATCGGAGGAAGTCAGGCAATCCGTACTGGCTGGACTGCTTTAAGAACAGCAGGTGCTACAGCCAGACAACTATTGATCAATGCTGCCTCCCAAACTTGGAATGTTCCAGCTTCTGAAATCAGAACTGAACCTGGATTTGTCATTCACTCAGCAAGTAATAAAAAAGCTCATTTTGGTGAACTAGCTACCTTAGCTGCCACACTTCCTGTACCGGAAGAAGTTCCTTTAAAAGAAGTTAAAGATTTTAAGATCATTGGAACCTCAAAAAAGAATGTAGACGTTCCAAAAATCATAACAGGAAAACCGCTTTTTGGCATTGACTACAAAAAAGAAGGGATGCTCTATGCCATGATTATTCACTCTCCGACCTTTGGCATGAAGCTGAAGTCATTTGATGAATCAGCAGCCCGAGCCATGCCAGGCATTCGAGATGTATTCCAAATCAAATCCCTTCAGGACGACTATATAAGAACATTTTTTGATACGGTTCAATTTACCGATTTGATTGCTATTGTGGGTGAAAGTACCTGGCAAGTGCTTCAGGCTAAAAAAGTCATTGAAGCTGAATGGGAAATCCAGGATGGCTATGATGAAAAGCGAGATACGTTTGGAAGAGATGGAATCAGAGTAGTTCCAAAAGGGCTGGAAAGCACAGATTCTCAGGAGCAAGCGATGAAATTGGCAGCAAATAACCCGCAAACTCAACGAAAAGACGGAAATCCAGAAGAAGCTTTTCGCAAAGCGGCCAAAGTCATAGAAAGGAGTTACACGGGTCCATTTTTGGTGCATAACTGCATGGAGCCGATGAACTTCTTCGCGCATGTGCAAGGAGATAAAGTAGAATGCGCAGGTCCTTTGCAAAAACCAGAATTGACCGAGCTGGCACTTTCTAACAGGTTGGGAATTCCAGTTGAAAATATAGAAATAGCGATGACTCGATTGGGAGGCGGATACGGTAGAAGGTCTTACGCACATTGGTTGATTGAGGCAGCAGTTATTTCCCAAAAAATGAATGCTCCGATCAAGCTGATCTACACAAGGGAAGATGATATGACTGCAGGAGTTTATCGCTCTCGTTATCAAGCCACCTATAGAGCAGCATTGGATGAAAACAATAAGTTGATTGCATTTCATGTCAATGCCGGTGGACTTCCGGAAAATCCACTTTACGCCGACCGATTTCCTGCCGGAGCAGTAGATAATTACCTAGCAGAAGGTTGGGAAGTACCATCCAATATCACGACAGGTTCTTTTCGGGCACCACGATCTAATTTCATGGCTAGCGTGGAGCAGTCATTTTTGGATGAAGTGGCAGAAGCAGCAGGTAAAGACCCTATTGACTTTCGATTAGAATTATTGCAGAAAGCAAATACAAATCCAGTGGGTGAACGAAACGATTACGATGCCGATCGCTATGCAAAAGTCCTTGAATTAGTCAAAGAAAAGGCTAACTGGGGAAGTCCGGCAGCTGGAGTTTCGAGAGGAGTTTCTGCCTATTTCTGTCATAATAGCTATGCCGCGCAGGTTTTAGATTTAAAAATCGTAAACGGAGAAGTACAAATAGATAAAGTGACCAATGCAATAGATTGTGGATTGGTAGTCAATCCAGATGCCGCTAAAAACCTTTGTGAAGGAGCTGTTGTCGATGGCATTGGTACGGCAATGTTTGGAGAGTTGACTTTCCAGGATGGAGTAGTCAGCAAATCCAATTTTGATCAGTACCGTCAGATCCGTATGAAAGAAGCACCAAAATCTATAGAAACCTATTTTGTAGAAAATGGGCTAGATCCTTCAGGACTCGGTGAACCTGCCTACCCTCCTGTTTTTGCTGCTTTGGCGAATGCGCTCTATAAAGCTACTGGCACCAGGTTTTATGATCAGCCTTTTATCAATCAATTGAACAGCTAAACCCATAAAAATTGAAACCTGAAAATCATCGAATCAGCTCTCTAAAAAGAATCTTCGTTTGATTTTCGTAAGTGATCAACTTTCGTAATCCCTTAACTTAGAAACAAATACAAATACCATGGCAAAATATAATTTAAAAATAAACGGTAAATCCCTGAGTGTAGAGGTAGATCCAAATACCCCTATGCTTTGGGTACTGAGAGACCATCTTGATATGGTTGGAACCAAATTCGGTTGCGGTATTGCCCAATGCGGTGCTTGTACCATTCATTTGGACGGAGCGGCTATACGTTCCTGCCAGCTTCCGGTTTCAGCTGCAGAAGGTGCTGAACTCACAACCATTGAAGGCATCTCCGAAAATGGAGATCACCCAGTTCAAAAAGCTTGGTTAGAACATGATGTGCCTCAATGCGGCTATTGCCAGGCAGGACAGATTATGTCAGCAGTAGCTTTGCTTAAAGATAATCCTACTCCAAGTGATACTGATATTGACAATGCAATGAACGGAAATATCTGTCGCTGCGGAACCTACACCAGAATCAAAGCTGCCATCAAAACTGCTGCAAAAACAGCCTAAACCCAGAGATCATGACATTAATAGATAAAAAATTAAATAGAAGATCTTTCCTGAAAGTGTCAACACTGGCAGGCGGAGGAATGATGCTCAGCTTTAGCTGGCTGGCGGGTTGCAAGCCTACCCCGGAAGAAGTATTAACCATGCCGAAAGAATGGTTTGAGTTAAACAGCTACATCAAGATCGGTGAAAACGGAGCGGTTACTTTATTCAATCCAAATCCTGAATTCGGGTCAAACGTGAAGACTTCCCTTCCTATGATCCTTGCGGATGAATTGGATATCGATTGGAAAAATGTGTTTGTTGAACAAGCGGATTTTTATCCAGAGCGATTTGACAGACAGTTCACTGGCGGAAGTCAGGGAGTTAGACAAGCTTGGATCCCGCTACGCACAGCCGGAGCCACAGCCAGACAATTACTTGTCAATGCAGCGGCCCAAACCTGGAATGTATCAGCCGGTGAAATCACAACAGGTGCTGGAATGATTGAGCATAAAGCTTCTGGCAATAAAACTAGTTATGGTGAAGTGGCATCTTTGGCAGGCACCTTAGAAGCTCCAGATCCTGAGACAGTTAAACTGAAGGAAATTTCTGATTTTAAAATCATTGGAAATTCTAAAAAGAATGTGGACGGAACGAAGATTGTCACGGGCAAACCTATGTTTGCTTTAGATCATAAAGTGGAAGGAATGAAGTACGCTGCCATCGTGCAACCTCCTGCTTTTGGGATGCAACTGAAATCATTTGATAAAAGCTCAGTGACATCCATGCCTGGAATTCAAGATGCTTTTGAGATCAAAATTTTCAAGGATGATTACGGAAGAAACTTTTTTGACACCACTACTTTCCCCACAATCATTGCCATAGTTGGTAATTCTACCTGGGAAGTTTTTCAAGCCAAAAAGAAGCTTACCGTAGAATGGGAAAAAGCACCAGCCAGTACTTTTCCAATGGCTGCTAGAGGAAATATGATCATCACAAAAGTGCCTGAAGGCTTAGAGAATACCGAAAGCCATAAGACACAGATGGCAGCATTCATCGAGAAGCCGGGAAATATACTCCGAAAAGACGGAGATCCGGAGGGAGCATTTAAAAATGCCGCAAAAGTGATGGAGCGAACCTACACAGCACCATTTTTGGCACATAATACCATGGAACCGATGAACTGCTTTGCCGATGTAAAGGGTGACAAAGCAGTAATTTATGGCCCTACACAAGCCCCTGAACTGATCCGTCAAACTATTGCAAGCAGTCTCGGACTTCCTATTGAAAATATCCAGATCAATCTAGCCCGAATGGGTGGAGGATTTGGAAGAAGAGCCTATAGCCATCATATGACAGAAGCAGCTTTGATTTCCCAGAAAATCCAGGCTCCTGTGAAAATGGTCTATACCCGGGAAGATGATATGAGCGCCGGGGTTTACCGACCAACTTACTCTGCTACTTACCGAGCTGCTTTGGATGAAAACAACAACCTATTGGGCCTTCATGTCAAAGCTGGTGGAATTCCGGAATCTCCGATTCATGCCAATCGATTCCCCGCTGGGGCAATAGATAATTACTTGGCGGAAGGATGGCTGATCGAATCAAACATTACCATTGGCGCATTCAGAGCTCCCCGTTCCAATTTTATCGCCGGAGCAGAGCAAAGTTTCTTGGATGAACTGGCAGAAGAGGTGGGTAAAGACCCAATCGAGTTTAGACTGGAGCTACTCAAGCGTGCAGAAACAAACCCGGTGGGAGAAAACAATGATTATGATCCTAAACGCTATGCCGGGGTTTTGGAATTGGTAAGAGAGAAATCCAACTGGTCAAATGTACCTGCAGGAATTTCAAGAGGTGTTTCGGCCTATTTCTGTCACAATTCCTATGTGGCTGAAGTAGTCGATATTACCATAAAGGACAATCAACCTGTGGTTGAAAATGTCTATGCCGCTGTTGACTGTGGAATAGTAGTGAACCCTGATGCCGCAGCTAATATGGGAGAAGGAGCTATAGTTGATGGAATAGGAAATGCTTTCTATGGTGAAATGGCCTTTGAAGATGGCGTTCCGACCAAAAGGAATTTTGATACTTATAGAATGATCCGACACAAGGAAGCTCCAAAGAAAATCGAAGTTCACTTTGTACAAAACAACGAAGCACCTACTGGTCTGGGTGAGCCGCTCTTCCCTCCTGTTTTTGCGGCTTTGGGCAATTCATTGTATAAAGCTACTGGAAAGAGATTGTATGAGCAGCCATTCCAACCAAAGCTTTTGGAAATGAAGAATTTGAGGATGTAAGTTTATCTTTTAAGAAAATCGATCTTGACTATGTCAATCTGGGCTTGATTCAAAGCCTTTGACATAGTCAATTATCGACCTAGCCACTTCAAGATTTTCAGAAGGTGAAAAGAAAATAAGCTAGATACTGGGCATATCAAATGGTGCAAAAAAGGTTTAATCACTATTCTCACCTTCCACAAAGTACGCTGCAAGTTCTTAATTGAGAACCTTTGGCTCCAGCCAAATCATGGTTAAAACTAATAACAACATCCCATACCACAGCCAGTCGGAAATCTTCTTTTCCACTTCGGAAACTTGGGTCCTAGAAGTGTTCCCACTATGATCAGATAAAAAATCAGCTCTCTGCTTGGCTGCTTTGAGACTTGGCCACTCAGAAGCACTATAGCTATACATCTCCAACGTATCTCCAATTGAAATCCAACCAGAATCCAAGCTTACAAAGCTGCCAGACTTAGAAAATGGATTGACAAGGGACTGTTGAAGAAAAACTGAATCAGATTCAATTCTTATAAAATCATCCTCAAACTCTTGCTGATTTACCATCAATTCAGCATCCATTCCTATAAAAACTGGTTGAGTAAGTTGAATGCCTCCTGATTGCTGAGGGAGCATTGCACTAAGGATTTTTTGCCAAATCTCCTGATACCTCAGACTATCACCAGCCAATTTGAGAGGAAATGTCCTTCCTAGTAAACTCACCCCGACTTTCCCATTTCCAACTTGCTGGACTGCGAACCCATCTTCAAAAAGCATCTTCTGGGCAATTACTTTTTCAAATTCAAATGGTGCTGATTCCAAATCCGAATCTATTACTCGAAACTCCTCACTTGTGGTTCTTTGAACTTTAAAGTTGGAATCCAAAGCCTTATTTATAGTAGGTATATCAGTTGCAGGATCAATTAGGTTCATCATCAAAACCGATGCTCCAATCTCTATTGCTTCCTGAATAGATTTCTTGTTCAGCTGGGCAGGATCAACAATATAAATCTGAAGGGAATCCGTTTTCGAATCTCCTGATGTGATTTTGGAGTTTTTAGAGATATCAATTTGCTCACTTACCGTTTCACCGGATGCTATAAGATACTGGCTCAAAAATCGAATTTCGGAATCTGGAAATGCGAATTGTAACCTATAGTGAATAGGGGTTACAGCACTCGTATAAAAGTTAATACTACCATACAGACTATCATTAACCATCAAATCCAGCTCATTTCTTCCTAGAACACTGGCTGGAAATTGAATTGAAAAGATACCTGAACTAGGTCCTAACCAAGTTTCCTTGAGCAGTTCTCCTTGTTGAGAGAGTGAGATTTTCAAGGAATCTTGGGTCTCAATTCTCCCATTGACAGTCTGCAATTCACCTTTTCGGAGAATTCCTTTCCACTCTAAAAATGAAATTGAACTAGATTCATATTCTGAAATCCAACGAATATCTTTAGTGTCCAACCTCAAAAGCTCTACCATGGAAAAGTCTGAACCTAGCAAATAAACTGGGTTTCCTTCTCCCCTATACTTGGCTATTTCGAAGGATTTTTTCAGATCCAGACTATCCCGAAATTTGTTGATGAGACTCTTTTTGGTAGAAGCTGAGTAAACCAAAACGGCTTGCTCAGAACTGGTAGACTTCCATGTAGGCTGAAAAATATATCCAATCACTAGTAGTGGTAGGAGTGCATTCAGTCCGATTCTTATCCCTTTTCTAGAAGGTTTCAAATTTGACTTTTGAATCCAAAAGAGCTGAGCTACCAAAATGGCCAAAATTGCTACAGCAAACAGCCAAGCCCAATTCCATGATAGTATAGGTTCGAAATGAATCATTGCAGCTGGCTCCAAAAGGCTTTTTCCAATTTTTGATTTTTGAGAAAAGATGCATTTACACCTTCACTTTGAGAGATCAGAGGATAGAGTTTCTGGAACAGTAGCTCCTTGCCCACTTCATCGATTTTACCTGAATTCAGCTCCTGAAGCTCCAATAAAACCGACCAATCCTGCATTCCGGTATAATTCATTCGCTCAGTCCAAAGCTCACCGAATTTCTGCACCACAGTTTTATCAATTACCGAAAGTTCCTGCTTTGGAAGTAATCCCAAAACCTGTGAGACCAAAGGAATAAGGCGATTATCCAATTCTCTTTGCTCCTTTTCAAGTTGAGTTTTTAGATCATCCAAATCACCAGTCAGTCTCTTTTCCTCTTCTTTAAGCGGTGGCGGGTCAAAACCTGATCTTTTCACATAGGCCCGAGATTTTTGCTGTACAGTCTTAAGGTACTCCAGCGCTTTTATCTGAAAAGGCAATGCTTTCTCAGGTTCGAATAAGCGAAGGTGCAACTCAGATTCCCACATTTCCTCTATGGCAAGTTTCAGCAAATACAAAGATGATGTTTGATCAACTTCAGCTTTGGTTGTAGTTTGGGTATTGTTCAGAAATGCACTCATAAGCCCTCCAAGCCCATCTTCCCCGGTGATTTGTGGTACCGCCTTGTCACTGCTGTCAGTTGGTTGAGTTTCCTTGATAGGAGAGAGATTTGGAACTATCCCCTCATGACTGTGATCATGATCGTGTCCTGCAAGGAAATCAACTGCCTCGGATCCTGCATTTGTATCTGAGTTTTCCTCACCCAAATACTGCCCATAGCGCATCCGTAGAAGCTTCTGATCGCTACCGATTTCATTGGAAGTAGAATTAAATTCTTTCTCAGACTTTATTTTTTTACTTGCAATTAGATTCTCCGTGTCTATAATAATCTGTCGCTGACTGCGAAAATACTCCGGCATCACATGAATTGCCATTCCAATTAATTCCTGCTCATCTACGCCTGTAGAGTCCACATAATTGATAAAATAGGTATCGCTTCGCGAAAAGTTGGGTTCAGGCAATCTATTATCCATAGCAGCCCAATAGTAGTACAATTCATCACCTGGATTGAAATCAAAGGAATTCAAATCAAGGGTTACTGTGAGGTCTCGGGATTTAAAATTCTGCTGAGGAATGGGGATTCGACTTTCCCTAAATCTCACATTTTCACCCGAGCCTCTTGCCAGCGTGGCAACCAAAAACACCTCTTTAACCACAAAATCATCTGAGACTTTTGCAGCAACTGAAATGGTTTTTGGATCCTTGGTGAAGTGGTATTTGTAGAGTTCTTTTTCGGTTGTCTGAATCATTGGAGCCAAATCGTCTATAGCCTGCAAAGGAAAGAAACCAGTCTCAAAAACGACCTGCCCATCTTTGCTGGCACGAAGAGCATAAATTCCTGAATTTACCACGCGGTCACGGAGAGTAAACCGATCTTCATTTTTGGCAAACTCAAGCCCATCTCCATTTGAGTTAATCAGTTCAAGCTTTAATTCCTGAGAGTTTGAAAGCGAAATAACCCATTCTATATCAGAGTTCTTGATGGCTTCTATCTCAAGTTCTGATTGAGTCACTTTTGGTAACCGAGTATATCCCGGAGGAACGATGTTAACCTCAACAGATGCAAGTTCAACCGATATATCAACTGCTTCAATTACAGGTGATTTATTCTCAAGTTTGTTGAAGATTTTGGGTGAATTTGTATTATGAGTACTCAATTGAAATAGTCCAAAAACACTTGATGCAATCGCCAACGCAACCAAAAATGGCCCTGTATTCTTGAACCAAAGACTAATATCGCCACCTCGGAATTGATCATTCACCCGCTCCAATTGAAGCTTTTCAGCTGTATTTTTATCAGCTTTATCAAGGAGTTCCAAACTGAATTCCAAATCCGAAAACTGCTCGTGCATCACCCGAACTGCCTGAAATCGCTTACTTTGGAACAATCCCAGAAAATGAGCTGCTACACCAAATCCAGCTAAAAGCACTAAACCAATAGCCAAAGTAGAAGTCGTAAAAATCATCGAAAATACCGCTACGGATAACCCTGCAAGAAAAACTTTCAAGCCAGCTTGTACTCTCAACTGCGTTTCAATCAATGCTATATAGTGCTCGATCTTGCTCATATCCCGTGTCGGTTAGCAAAAAATCTCTCGGCGGCAAAGCACAGCACGAAAAAGCTTAGTAATAGCAAATTGAGGTTGCCCCTCCTTCCCTGATCACCCTCACTTTCCACCAAAAATCTATTCTCTAGTTGCCCACGACTTAAGCGCACGTCTTTTTTTTCAACATCAGAAAAGTCTAAAAACCTCTCGAGAATCGCTTCAGGCAGTTTGCCTGTTCGCACTAATTCTGAGTGCTCAAAGGCCAATTGATCCGAAAAAGAAATCAAGTTGGCATGCTCAGAGAAGGAGAAATTATTAGAGACAAAGTAGAGTTTTTCTGGAGTATCCACTTTCGGAGGATTTGCAGTAAAAATCATAGTAGCATACTCCATACTTTCCTCCTCCACAAAATCTAACCCATAAACCTCGGTAATCGCATCAAGTGACGCTTGAACAAATACTCGCTCAGAATCGGAGATACCATCTAAAAAGTACGCAAAATGCGCTTTATTAAAAGCTATAGTAGGAAGCTGATTTGCGGAATCAGAAATAGAATCCAGCAATCCATTTTCACGTATTTCAAGAGCTTTCACACCATCAATTGTAATCACTTGATTTGCTGATTTGAGAAGTTCAGCACTACCCAGAAAGAGGATTGGCTTAAGAGAACTTAGGTAAAAATCAGATTTCAGGGCATTCATAGAATTACTCAGGTAGAGATTTAAAGAAGTTCCATCACCAGGAATCTTGTCTAGAGAAGCTTGTAAATCGAACACCTGTCCACCCTCTTCTAAATCCTCCAAGCTTTCAATTGGCGTCAGGTTTTCATCTGCCCAATAGACTTCTTCTTCACTTTCCAAAGCTTGCTGAAGTTCAAATTTATACTCTTCTGCCAGTTGCTTATCGGGCTGAAATAGATGAATGATTCTAGGCTCAGCGATGGTATCTGTGGTGGAAAAATAAAGCTGGCTCAGCAGCAAAACCAATAAAACTAGCAAGAGTATCCTCAGCAAAAGAACCAAGAAATTCTCCAATCGAAAGCCTTTGGCAACTGAACTTTCCTGTTCGGAGAGCCAGTGCATTGCCGCCCAATGAATCACCTGACCTTTCTTTCCTTGCCACAGGTGGATGAGGATTGGGATGCTGATTCCCAGCAAACCCCAAAGCAATATGGGCTGAAGAAACTGCATCAGGATAGGGATCTTTCGGTAAGAAATTTACTAAGAATGCCTGAAATAGAATCTGTCAATCGCACTTGAAACAGGTGAACTTTAGGTAGAAGTAGTGAATTCTTAAAGTCTGATAAATAAGTTCTTATAGATTCATTATAGATTTTATCTATTGCCTTGTTATCCAAAATAACCGAGCGATTTGACTCCAAATCATGGAAGTTGAAATTCCCCTTGAGTTCAAACTTTTCCTCCTGCTTTCCTAAAATCTGAAACAGCACAATCTCCTTTTTTGGATGTCTCATTTGCTCCACGATGTCAAGCCACTCATTTCCCTTTTGCAAAAAATCAGAAACAAGAATTATCAATTCCTTTTGCTTGCTTTTCAAAATCGGAAAGTCCTGACGAGACACAGGCCATGCTCCCGCAGCTGTCTCCTCTTCCAAAATATAGAGGATACGCTGAAATGCTTTTGGCGATGCAGCTACCTTCTGCTCTACCCTACCATCCTTCAGCGTAAAGTAGTTCAACGAGTCGCCCTGCAGGTGCGCGAGGTAAGAAAGCGAAGCAAGTAGGTTTTTAGCGTAGTCAAGCCGTTTGATCCCATTTTCGGTATAATTCATCGATCCAGAAAGATCTAGCATCATACGGATGCTCAAATGGCTTTCTGTCTGGGATTCTTTGATCATGTATTTCCCTGATCGGGAAAAGTACTTCCAGTCTATCCGCTTAGGGTCATCACCGGGTTCATAATACCGGTATTGCTCAAACTCAGAACCAACACCAACCCGCTTTCCAAAGTGTAAACCGTTTTTAAGCTGCTCACTAATGATCTTAGCGGCTAGCTTCAAGTTGTTCAGTTTGATGATTTCAAGATTACTTGCCTGCATGGATTGGAAGCGCTTCTAGGATTTTAGAAATGACCTCATCTGCTTGGATATTCTCCGCCTCTGCACGGAAATGCAAGGAAAGTCTATGCCTCAAAACAGGAAAAGCCAATACCTTGATATCTTCTGGAATGACAGAATAGCGTCCTTTCACCAGTGCTCTGGCTTTGGCACAAAGAATCAATGCCTGCCCAGCCCGCGTGCCTGCCCCCCATTCCACATAGTCTATAACTGACTGTATTTCTGAAGTATCAGGGCGAGTAGCTCGAATTAACTTATTGATGTAAACGAGCAACTGAGAATCAATATGAACTTCTCTTGTAAGCTTTTGCAAGTGTTGAATATCTGAACCTGTAAAAACTACTTCAGGCTTACCCTTGTAAGTTCCCGTCGTTTTTTCCAATACATCCAATTCCTCCTGCTCGGAAGGATAGCCTAGCTTGATGTATAAAAGGAAGCGATCGAGCTGTGCTTCGGGTAGCGGATAGGTGCCGGATTGCTCAATCGGATTTTGCGTAGCGATAATCAAAAAAGGAACCGGAAGCGGATGCTGCTGTCCCCCATAGGTTACTACCTTCTCCTGCATCGCTTCCAGCAAGGCAGCTTGGGTTTTGGGAGGAGTTCTATTGATCTCATCTGCCAATACCATATTGGCGAAAATAGGCCCACGATTGAACTTGAAAAACTTCTTCCCTGTCTCGTGATCTTCCTCCAAAATCTCCGTACCCAAAATATCTCCCGGCATAAGATCTGGGGTGAATTGAATTCTTTTGAAATTCAACTCCATTCCCTGTGAAAGAGAGTTTACCATCAATGTCTTGGCTAATCCAGGAACACCTTCCAACAGGCAATGACCACCTGCAAAAAGTGTAATGATAATCTCCTCGATCACAGATTCCTGACCGACGATTACTTTTGCAATTTCTTTTTTAAGCTGAGGTATTTTGCCCACTAGCTCTTGATATGCTGTTATATGTGTGTTTTCCAAAATCATTGTGTTAATGCATAAACCACTATGTTGACTCCAAACTTGGTATTGTCAACCTTTAAGAATCGCTTGTTTCTGAAGTCATAATCCCATTCACAGCCGTAATCCTTATTGCTATAAAGAACTCCTATTCTGCCATTTACAACAATAGCTTTCAAGTAATCATGAATGAGGTCATCTCCCCAGCCGTTAAGCTCGAATGAGGTAGCCGGCGGGCCATCTTCGAATTCAAAGAAGGAGGAATAAATTGGGTGGTTATTGGGGATTTTTTGGAGGGCATCCTCTCCAAAAGTCTTGGCCATCTCGGCCTCAAAGGACTTTGCGAAAAGCCCATCGATGTCATGATTGCAATCATCGGCAAAGACAAAGCCTCCGTTTTCTACATAAGTCTTAAAGTTCTTCCGTTCTTCAGCAGAGAACTCCACCAACTTATGTCCACTGATATAGCAGAAAGGACTTTTGAAAATCTCCTTACTACTCAGCTCAACTATTTTCTCCTTCTCATCTACAGGAATGGTCGTATATTCTACCAGGGAATTGAGCAAGTTGATCGGCATGCGCTGATCTGTATCCCAATTTCCGGAATTGTATTTTATTCTGGTGAAAAAGAAAGGTTGCATTTCAGTGATTAGTATTCAGTCTCCGTGATCAGTCGCAGCGCGCAGTGCTATTAGCCAGTCGCTGTATTCAGTTTTCAGAAAACAAGTTTCAAGAAATAATCAGTGATCAGTAAGCAGCCGAATTGAGACTGCAAACTGACCACTGTAACTGTAAACTGATTTAAACCGCGTCCGACAAACTAGTGAACGTAAAGTCCCGAATCTTCATCGCAGGAATCAGATCACCTCCTACTCGCTGAGGTTTGCCCATTGATTCAATATTGTTCAACATGATAATCGGACTCTCGTTGAATCGGAAATTTTTCACAGGGAATTTGATCTGACCGTTTTCGATGTAGAAAGTACCGTCACGGGTCAAACCTGTAAACAGCAAGGTCTGAGGATCCACAGCTCTGATGTACCAGAACCTAGTGACAAGCACACCTCTTTCGGTGCTTTTAATCATATCTGCAATGGATTCATTTCCACCAGCGAAGATATAACCACCTCTTCCGGGACTTGAGAGCGGCGGTACACCTTGCTTCTCTGCCCAATAGCGGGAATAAGCGAGATTTTTCACTACACCATTTTCTACCCAGGTAGTCTTTTGCCTCGGCAGGCCATCGCCATCCCAAGGAGACGAAGGGATTTCTGTATTGGTAGGATCAGACGTGATGGTCACACGCTCGTCAAATAACTTCTCTCCAAGTCGGGTTCCACCGCCTTTTTTGCTCATAAAGCTTCGTCCTTCATCGGCACTTCTGGCATCAAAGCCTCTTGTGAGCAAGCCTAGCAAATCTCCGGCTGCTGTAGGCTCCAAAATCACTGTGTATTTACCTGGCTCGATAGCCTGTGCATTTGCAGAAGCTTGCGCCTTTTGCATCGCGATGCTGGTCACATCTTTCGAGTTCAAAAGATTGACATCATTGAAATCACGTGTAGCATATCCAGATCCTGTCCCGTCGGTAGTTCTCACTGTGATAGAAAAATCCACCGAGGTGCTCGTATTATAACCGAATAACCCTTTACTATTTCCAGTTGCTACGAACCCTGAGAAGTCTTCCAAATAACCTGCAGCTGTAAGATCTCCTACACTGCTCACTTCGATACTATCTCCAGCTAACTTAGCACGGAATTCTGGATCAATTTTATCGGTAGCTGCACTGAATGTCGCTGCTGCAGGATAAGTTTGGGGTCCAAGCATCGGCATGTACTCCGGATTTTCCGGAGCTAACTTTGCGATTTCCTCCGCTCGTGCTACGACTTTTTTGAGCGATTCATCATCTAATTCACTGGTGGATGATGACCCCACTTTTTTGCCAAACACCGAATTGACACTTAGTCGAATTTCGTTGGTTTCACCACTGGTGTTGACCGTGTTTCTGGCGTATCTAATATTGCCTGTTCTTCCCCCGAAAATGGAAACTTCCATCTCGTCCGCCTTGGAATAGGAAAGTACTTTATCTATAATTTGCTTTGCTTGTTCTCTAGTTAATATGGCCATAATTTCCGCGTTGAGGTTAAATATTTCTTCCCGTATTGATCACGTTCACGCCGTCAAAACGGGTAGTTGAACTGCCATGAGAAACTGCTGATGATTGTGAAGGTTGGCCTTTGCCATCATTGAATGACCCAAAGAACCTGTAATCATCTTCGTCGCATATCTGGGAGCAAGAATTCCAAAACTCCTGCGTGTTGGACTGGTAGGCTACATCTTCCAGCATTCCGGTGATTTCGCCATCTTTGATTTCGTAGAATAATTGACCTCCAAATTGGAAGTTGTAACGCTGCTGATCAATGGAATAAGAGCCTCTTCCGAGGATGTAAATCCCCTTTTCAACATCCTTAATCATATCTGCAGGACTCAACTTTTCCTTTCCAGGGCGCAAAGAAACATTTGGCATACGCTGGAACTGCACCGAACTCCAGTTGTCTGCAAAAGCACATCCGTTGGATTCGTTCTCACCCAGGATTTGCACCTGATCACGAATAGCCTGATAGTTCACCAGAATGCCATCTTTGATCAAATCCCACTCCTTACATTTCACTCCTTCATCGTCATATCCTGTATTTCCAAGGGAATAAGGCTGAATCTTATCTGCAACAATATTCACCTTATCGGAGCCGTATTTGAAGTCACCTGATTTCCATTTGTCCAGCGTAGCAAAGCTAGTTCCGGCATAATTTGCTTCATAGCCAAGTACACGGTCCAACTCAAGCGGGTGTCCTACAGATTCGTGAATCGTCAGTCCCAAGTGATCAGGGTCGAGTACCAAATCATATTTTCCTGGGATCACTGATTTCGCGGTGATTTTCTCGGTGGCATGTTTCGCAGCATTAACTGCATCTTCCACCATATCATAAGAATTCTTGTAGCTGTTAAAGCCTGCAGGATTCATCATTTTATCCTTGGCTAAGCCATCCATATATTCATAGCCCATGCCCATAGGCGCGCTTAGTGCTTGTCTGCTACGGAATCCGCCTGCACCTTTGTTCACAGCTGTGACTGAAAATGTAGGCCAGATTCTATGAATATCCTGATCAATATAAGATCCGTCTGTAGAAGCGAAATACTTCTGCTCATTGATTATAAACAAGGCGGAATTGACAAAAGCAGCGCCGTTGTCCATCGCAGAGTTGTTGACGTTTAACAAAAGATCGATTTTATCCTTTACGGGGATTTCCATCGCATTCTTCTGAATCGGGGTATTCCAGGTCACTTCCCCATGGCCGCTTACTGGTGCGAGCACTACCGGTTCTTTTTGCAATTTGGAATTAGCTTTTGCGATAGCTACGGCAGTTTCTGCGCAGCTCTTAATTCCATCTGGGGTCACATCTGAAGTGGCAGAAAATCCCCAAGTGCCATTTGCTATCACTCGAATACCAACGCCAAACGTCTCAGAGTTTGAGATATTCTGAACATTTTTCTCTCGTGTGCTTACGTTTTGGCGCAGATATCTTCCGATCCGAACATCTGTATACGTAGCTCCTTTGGACTTAGCAGCATTCAAAGCAATGTCTGCAAGTACTTTTTTGGCAGCTGGATCCATTCCTGGTATAAGCAACTGCTCAGCCGAGACGGGATTTCCCATCATGACTAATCCGGAGGTAGCTAGAGCGCCAAGCCCCATTCCGGAAAGGTGGATAAAATCTCTTCTTTTCATCTATTTGTAATTTGATTTATTGTGGTTATCCCAGTACTATCGGGAGGAATCTCGCATCACCTATGAACATCCCAGTGTGTCTCGCCTTCGACATGCCTGGCTAACTCAGATAGGCTCGGTTTCTTGTGTTATTTTATTGATTTTGATTGGTTACCCCAATTAATCGGGGTAGGCTTTGGAATCTCTTAAAACGAATATTCATTATTCTATGTGGGGCATAGTGTCATGTTCGATTTCAATGAATCCTTTTTTAACGTGTATGGTTTATTTTACTAAAATTACCTTGGGTTTAATACTTCTCTCAAAGTACTGTTATCCTTGGATTAAGAAAAATAAAAATACAGACTCGGTAAAAATTCAGGGTGCAAATTGAAAAATCCCTTTTGACTACACGGGATTCATAAATATTTGACCCTACTAACTCCAAAATCTATAGTATTAAATCTGACAAACTATTTCCGATAATATGCTTTTTTACGGCTCAAAATAAATCTTAGTATGTTAGCGCAGATGTTCAAGCCATTCTTACTCGTAATTCTTTTTTGCTTATCTCAGAATTCATTTAGTCAATGTCTCAGCCCTGCTTTATTTGAGCATGTGCTCGCTCAGCTGGATGTTGAAGAAGACAAATGCTTTATGCCTTTAGTCAGTTGCCTAGAGATCTCAAATGAGGAAACAGTTCTGGTGATACCTGAGATAGAAGAATCGGGTGAAGGCTATGTTGTGCTCAACAGTCACATCCTTGTCGTAAACAGTGCTAATGGAGCTATCAAATCTTGCTTTTATAAAGAGAAAGCTTGGTTAACGGACGCTCTAAAAATTAATAGTCTTGAAATCAGGTACCAACCATACAAGCTAAATTCTACTTCTGAAACCCTTGGAATCATTATTGAGTACGAAGGAAGCAGTAGTGTATTTCCAAGTGGAATTGAGGAGCTGAGTTTGTATGAAAGGAAAGGCGAAGAGATAAATCTTCTACTCGAGAACTTTGAACTTCTAAAGTTAAATGGAGACACAGATGGAATGACTAATGGACTGTTTGAGGTACACAATAAAGCGATTGAACCAAGTTCAGTTCTTACTAATGGTTATTTCGATTTGATGGTAAAGGATTCTGTAACCAACTACCAGTTAATAAATGGCGAAGAGAAAAACATTAATAAAAAGCTGGAAACTGAGGTTTTGATATTCGAAAATGGTGAATACCGCAGGGGAGAAAACTGATTTAAATATTCTGAACTCTTATTCCATTTTGGATTTTTGCTCAGAACATTAGCAGTCTAGCAACTACATTTTTTCAGTTTCAAGCCTGTCCAATTGTCGGAAAGACCAAGGGACCTTGAACCAGTTTTCAGCAAAAGATCACCTCACAATCGTCCGAAAAGTCAAATTCACTCTAGGCTTTGAAATCACCTTGGTTGGAGGTAATCTATGCACCCAATGTGTCTGCGTCGTTCCTTTCATCACCAGTAAACTCCCATTCTCCAGGACTTGCGTGACTGTCTCCTTGGTTACTTTGTGCTTGAAAGAAAATTTCCGCTCAGCCCCGAAGCTCACCGAAGCAATTGCTCCGTTTTTTTGCAAGTCTTTTTCACCATCGCTATGCCAGGCCATTCCCTCCGATCCGTTGTGATACAAATTCAGCAAGCAAGAATTGAAAGTTTCTCCAGACTTCTTTTCTACTAATTCCTTTAACTCCAGCAATTCCTTTGTCCAAGGCAAGGCAGTTTTTGTAGTATTGGAATAGGTGTATTCAAAAGGCTCTTCAGCATACCAAGCTACTTTCCTCTTGGTTTCTATTCTCTTCCCAAAAATTATCGCCACATCATTCTTCCATTGAATCTCATTCAATAAGTTTTCGAAATAGGTTAACGCCTGAGTTGTAGGCATGATTTTTCCATAGTAATTCACCGTACCATCCTTTGGAAGCAGATTTAAATTCTCCTCCGATTCCTGATTGAATAAATCCAAGTTCACTATAAATTCATATGTTGATCTGGGCAGCTTCCCATCCGATAATCGCTGATTTCCTTGTGTTACCCCACATGTAGCCACCGAGCTTGCCGCTAGCCTGAATTACCCGGTGGCAGGGAATCAAAAAAGCAACAGGATTGCTCCCTATGGCAGTTCCAATGGCACGGGAAGCTTTTGGTTTCTCTATTTCAGTCGCGATACTTCCATAGGTTTTCAATTTCCCCAAGGGAATCTTCAAAAGCGCATCCCACACTTTCAATTGAAATGGAGTACCATGCAAATGCAACTTGATCTGATTGAGTTTGTTCCAATCGTGTTGAAAAATAAACAAGGCTTCCTGCTGAATTTCATCTAGAAGTTCATGATACCCTGCATTTGGAAAGCAGGCTTTCATCGTTGCTTCTCCTTCGTTTTGATCTTCGTAAAATGCAAGGTGACAAATACCTTTTGGAGTTGAGGCAACGATGATTTCCCCAAAGGGAGTTTCAGCAAAGCTGTAATTGAGTATTAGGTTCTCTCCACCATTTTTGAATTCGCCGGGAGTCATTCCTTCAATTTTCACAAACAAATCATGAAGCCTGCCAGTACCCGAAAGTCCAGTTTCTTCCGCTACTTCAAAAAGCGTTACTTCCCTACTCTGCAGAAGCTGCTTGGCATATTCCACGCTGAGGTACTGCATAAATTTCTTGGGGCTCACACCTGCCCAATCACTAAAGATGCGCTGAAAATGGTGGGGACTCAGGTTAACCTGCTCCGCTATCTCATCCAAAGAAGGTTGGCTTTTGAAGTTCGCTTGTAGATATTCAATCGCTTCTGCGATGCGTTGGTAATTGATGGATTGGCTCTCGCTCATATTCTAGATGCTAAGTTATCCAAAAGTACCCCGATTAGGGAAATTGCAAAACCCGAATCTTGCGGAGTTTGGCAAAATCGGAAATACAGAATAGCGTTGAGATCTATATTACCATTCGTGCCTTTGGCACTCATTAAATGTATTAATACCAACGAAAACCCAGAATTGCATTCTGGGCTCTTACTGGCTTTGCCGTTAGCAAGGGGAATATGCTTCCATATCAATTTATGCCGATCTAAGAATTTAACATCGATACTATTCAATATGACCTAAATGAATATTACACAGTCTTGGCGTCCCATATTTGTGCCAACGGCACAACCCATAACAGCCCCGAATACAGCGAAGCTAAATTCGGGGTAAGTGGTCAGGTCGATAATATAGAGTGCCAACGGCACGATAGGTAATAAAATGAATTGAATCTTACGTCAAACCCGTCATCGGGACTCTTCACCCTCAGGGTGAAATTGTATAAAAAAAGCCACTCGCTTTTCGCGAACGGCTAAAGTATTCTAACGTAGAAAACTTAAATTTTTGAAAGAGCTTTTGCCAGATCATTCTTTAAATCCTCGGCATCCTCCACTCCCACACTCAGCCGGATAAGAGAATCTACCAATCCTATTTTCTCTCTGTCTTCTTTTGGGATACTTGCATGAGTCATGGTAGCTGGATGTCCGCAAAGTGATTCTACTCCTCCAAGGGATTCTGCCAAGGCAAATATATGAAAGCTCTCCATCACCTTTCTAGCATCAGATTCTTTGTTTCCAACTAGTGTAAAGGAAATCATTCCTCCGTAATCACGCATCTGCTTTCTGGCTATTTCATGATTGGGATGATCTTCAAAACCCGGCCAGTAGACCTTTTCCACCTTTGGATGATTCTTCAGGTATGCCGCAATGGTTTTTCCATTTTGGGAGTGGCGCTCCATTCTTAGGTGTAAGGTTTTGATTCCTCTGATTACCAAGAAGCAGTCTTGTGGTCCAGGTATAGCACCTGAAGCATTCTGAATGAAAACCAGCTTTTTTGCTAGCTCATCATCATTTACCACCAATGCTCCCATTACCACATCGGAATGCCCACCGAGATATTTCGTCACTGAGTGCATCACGATATCTGCACCAAGATCCAGCGGAGTTTGCAGGTAAGGTGAAGCAAAGGTATTATCTACTGCTACAATGATTTTATTGCCTTTTCCCAACTTTGCTACCGCAGCAATATCGATGATATTCATCATTGGGTTAGTAGGCGTTTCCACCCAAATCATACGAGTTTTATCAGTGAGATGATCAGCAATAGAAGCTGCATCTGACATAGGCACAAACTTGAATTTGATCCCATATCGCTCATATACCTTAGTGAAAAGCCTATATGTCCCTCCATAGAGATCATTTGTACTGATGATTTCATCACCTGGATTAAATAGTTTGATTACTGCGTCGATAGCTCCCAATCCAGAGGAAAAACAAATTCCATGCTTTCCATTTTCCAGCGCTGCCAGATTGTTTTGCAAAGCTGTACGGGTAGGATTATGCGTGCGCGAATACTCATAGCCTTTATGATCACCAGGTGACTTTTGCACATAAGTGGAAGTCTGATATATCGGTGTCATTATCGCTCCTGTCGAAGAATCTGGCTCTATTCCGGCATGAATCGCTTTTGTTCCAAATTTCATTGGTAATTGGTTTAGGTTGTTTGGGATCTCTAGAAAATGAAAATCAGTTACGATTTTCAAGGTAATTTTAAGAAGTGCGTGTTAAACTTGCAGACATTCCCAGTAAATCCAATAGGTGAGAGTTCAAATATGACAAAAAAGGGCAGGATATTCAAAACTATCCGAAGGTACTTCGGCAGTCACCCTGCCGGAATTTTTGCTTGGCTTTGGGTCACTGCCATGCCTTTTATAGGAAGTGTGATTTTTGCTACAAAGTATAACCTGTTAGATGCATATCAACTTGAAAGTGGGTTAGATTTTTTCATATATACGGCTATTGGGGCGCTGTTGATGGGTTTGGCGCTGCTGCCTACTACTCTAATCGCGCTGGCTTCCGGATTCTATTTTGGTTGGATATCCTTACCCTTTTTGATTTTGGGCTACTCACTAGCTTCCGTTTTGGGGTATGTTTTAGGTAAAATCACCAACATGGGATTCACAGAATTACTTTTTAAGAAAAACCCAAAATTCAGGAAAGAAATAGAATCCAGAAAAGAAAAAGAAGGCTCTTTGGTCTTCTTCGTTCGGATCTCTCCGATTGTCCCTTTTGCCGTTTCAAATTTCCTCTTTGCCTCAATGAACATCAAGATTTGGAAAGTATTGGTATATGGCATTCCTGGGATGCTGACCCGGACAGTTCTTGCTTTCGCCGCAGGCGTCATTGCCAGTTCTTATTTAGCTGCCAAAGAATCTATGAATAGTCCTTTGCAGTGGGGCATTGGACTTGCACTTTTGGTAATCGGTGTGGCGGGGATTTATAATTACCTGAGGAAAAAGAAAAAATGAACAATGTGCAATACTCAATATTCAATGACCAAGGTTAGGCACCAATTCTAGATTCTCGTATTTGCTTAATAATTTCATCAGAGTCTTTCTGCTTTATTTCTTCTACATCGTTCGCTGCAGTACTTCACCTCTTCCCATTTCTTTTCCCACTTTTTTCGCCAGGCAAAAGGTCTTTTGCAAACTAGGCAAATCTTGGTAGGCAAATCAGATTTTTTCATTTGAATTCAGGAATTTCATTTTCTCTTACGTATGGAAAAGAGTCCAGTTTTTTTAACCCATAGTAGGTATTCAAACCAGAAATCCCAACTCCCGAATAGCCTTCTAAATCCAGTTGCCCCAAGTCATTGATAGTATCATCTGGACAGATAATCATCTCCACCGAACCAATCACGAAAATGCATCCGTTGGGCAAAGGAATACTTTCCACATGCTTCATTCCGATTTTAACTGAACTTTCCTTTACAAAAGGCGCATGGAAGTCTCCAATATATTCTGCTTCAAGCTGCATTCGTTCAAATTCGGACTCTCCTTTTTCCAATTTCGCCGAAGTGTAATGGGCTTTCTGAATAAAAGCTTCTGAGACATGATTAATCGTATAAAACCCAGTTTCCATAATATTGGGATAGGTATCCCGAGGAATATCAGTCTGCGGCCTCATGATAAAAGCCAGCTGAGCAGGACTGGATCCCAAATGAACCACAGAGGAGAATATGGCTACATTTTCCTTGTTAGTTGGTGACTTTGTTCCAATCAGATTTGCGGGTTTGATACCGCTGATCGAGTTGATCAAGTTCAGTCTATATGTACGCTCCAAGCGCTCTATCTCTTCTTTTTGTAGTTGCATAGTGGTAATTATTGAACCTACTTTTCCGCGTCGGCTTCGTATCTAATTTCCTTTTTACACTTTTTCCAAAAAGCGAAGAAAGAAGGAAAATATCCGGTCACTCCACTCATCCACTCTCTGGATTCCTCGTTTCCTTGATAATGTCTGTTGGTGGGATGCTCTTTGTAAATAACTTGCTCTGAGTTTATCAACTCTATCAACTCTGAAAACTCGCCTACGAATAGTTGAATTCCTTGAATGTTTCTTGTGAGATCAAGTGCGAAATCCAGACACTTTTGACTCACTGGATTCTTTTTGAAAAATGAAGGCTCTAGCAAAAAAAATCGCTGTACGTCTTCATCTTGGTGCCAATAGGGGTCGATGTTGTAATAATTGTAAATAAGTGTGGTCTTATTCTTTTCAACTTTTAGATCATCACAAGATGGCAGGATAGTTTCCAGGTGGAAAGGGATGGTATCAAGCAATTGACTTGGAATCTGCATATGCTCAAATTCCTCATATTCCACATCCAGGAAAGTGCTTTTCTGGTTGTCGTCAAAATAGGTGTTAATATTCCACTGATTGGCAACGTATTTCTTACTTGAAAAAGCGCCTGCCACCCACTGCCAGCTCAGTTGGTTGCTCGCTAAATCCCCATCCAACAGGTGGCTATACAACCATTGTGCAGGCTGCAACCAATGTGACTTAGCGATATTGCAGCAGATCGATGCGACGTACATTCGCATGTGATTATGCATATAACCAGTTTTGTATAGCTCCTTGATTGCAAGATCAACTGCATTGATTCCCGTCTCTGCATTGAAAATGGCAGATGGGATTTGATGATTGGAAATGGGAGCTTGCGCCTGCTTGAGATCTTGGTTAATCCCCTCCCCTTTTGCTATCCAAACCTGCTGCCAGTAGTCTCTCCAAGCTAATTCCTGAATGAGTTTTTCAGCTTGGTACCACTTTAGGTCCAGCGTCTTGATATGCTCAAATACTTGCTTGGTGGAAATCACACCGCGCGAAATATAGGGGCTCAACCTCGTGACTGCTCCATCTTTATAATTACGCGAGGAGGCATATCTTACGGGATCGATCGCTTGAATCCTGCTTTCTATTGAGGGTAAATCCGTGGGAAAATGATTCACTAGCTAATTTTATTCAAGGAAATACTTCGTTGTCGGGAACACTTGAATCGCTCGATATCAGGATTTCTCTTCTTAAGATGTTTCTGACTAACACCGCTATTCACGCGCTTTCGCCACATCTTGAAAGAACTTTCCTTGAGCTCCCTTCGCATCAACTTTATCACATCGGATTCATTCACTCCAAATTGTGTCTCTATGGCTTCAAATGGCGTCCTATCTTCCCAGGCCATTTCTATTATTCTATCTGTCTCTCGCTCAGTCATTGGTAGAATTCATATTGTAAAACTCATTTTTCGAGAAAATTCGCTTTTACTCTTTACAAGATTTAAAGCAAGCAGTTGTCAGAAATGTTTTGAGGAATGCAGATTTTCTTAAATAGAATCACTCAGATTGGAAATGAATCTGCTCCTACCAAATGAAACTGCCGATGGTAATTATTGTGCATAATGCAAGTGCCAAAAGACTTACCATTAACAAGGCGGATCTTTCGTTTTTCAAGATGAATTGTATACCAATGAATAAAAAAACAAGCTGGGCGAGCAAAAATGGAATGGTCAAAAGCTCGACAAAAAATCCAATAACAAAAAATTCTAACTGAAAGTAATTGGCCAGCCAAAGGAGGATGAAATAGCCAACAATACTAAAATTGATACCTGTCAATGTTCTATCATTAAATCCTCCACCCATATTTTGGCTTTTTTAAAATTACAACTTGACTATAGGCAAATCGCCTAATCGTTCTTGGTTCATGATTTCATTTCTAAGACTTTTCTTTTTTCATTAGAACAGCAATCCTTCAAAGCTTTGGTAAGCTCTTAGCTACGCAAAGCTTCCAAGACACGCTCCGGGGTAAAAGGCATATGCCTAAGGTGTTTTCCTGTTAATTTCAAAAATGCATTTGCAATCGCTCCTCCAACCATAGGAGTGGCTGTTTCACCTACACCTTCAGGATGATTTGTAGACTCCAGCAGTGAAATTTCAATACTATCAGGGATATCTTCCATTCTCAATAAAGAATAATCATTGAAATTAGATTGCTGAATTTGACCATTGACAATAGAGATTCTTTCGCTTAATACACTGCTAATTCCCATCATGATACCACCTTCCATCTGTGCTTTGACATTGTCAGGTTGGACGATTATCCCTGCATCCAAAGCAACCCAAAAATGATGGACATTGATTTTTCCGGTATTCCGGTCCACCGATATTTCACATACACCAGTTCCTAGTGAACCATGCTCCACAAAAGAAATCCCTTTGGCACGTCCTTCCTTCAGAGGCGTATTCCATTTTGACATTTCAACCACCTTTTCTAAAGTAGCCAATGCTTTTGGAGCCTCTTTCATTAAGTTCCTTCTAAGTACAACAGGATCGATTTTCTGATCAAAAGCTATTTCATCGATCATACTCTCGATGGCAAATTTATTTGGGCCATGCCCAACAGATCGCCAATGCTTTAATCGAATACCGTGCGAAGTTTCACGCCATTCTGCCAGCTGATTTGGTATATCGTAATGACTATTGTCAACTCCACTTGCGACCAAATTCCCTCCATCTCCAACCACGACGTGCGAGAAACCATCGATAGTTCCATCAGCATCTATAGCAGCAGTAATTCTTTGCAAGGACTGAGGTCTATAGGTTCCATATCTCAAATCATCCTCCCTTGTCCAAACTAATTTCACTGGTTTGGGTGCGACTTCTTTCGCTAATACAGCACATTCTTCCACAAAATCACTCATACTTCTTCTTCCAAAGCCTCCCCCTAGAAACTGTAGGTGAACTTTGACATTTTCAGGAGGAATGCCCAATACTCTGGGGACACCTAATTTTGTATCGAAACCCTGTTGGCTACCAACCCATACTTCCGCATTTTGCAGATCTTCGGAAACTTGAATTACAGAATTCAAGGGTTCCAGTTGAGCATGATATACATAATCATTTTTGAAGTCAGCGGTGTGGATTTTGGAAGCAGATTTCAGAGATTTGCTAAAGTCTCCTTTTTCAGAAACAATAGAACCTTTCTCAGTTCGGTTAGCTATTTTTTCATAGTCATCATAAATCTCCTCCGAATTAAAACCTGTTGCTTGTGATGTGCTCCAGTCTATTTTTAGAAGACTTTTAGCTTTTAAAGCCTGCTCCAGATTATTCGCAATGATTCCAATGGCATAGTCAAAAGGCACAATTTTAATAACGCCTTCCAGTCCCAAAATCTCGGATTCATTTAATAAGCTTGGTTTAGAACCATGCAAATTCCCGCGTTCTAAGACTCCATAGACCATGTTTGGAAGTCTAAGGTCAATGGCAAACTGTGCTGTTCCATCCACTTTCGCTGGGATTTCTGTTCGAGGAATTGTTTTTCCGATTAGCCGAAAATCTTTGACTTGTTTGAGTTGCTCCTCCGAAAAATCTGGAATTGCATCCGGCAAAACAAGCAAGGGAACTAATTCACCATAACTGATTTCTTTACCTGTTTTTTCATGGGTGATGACACTTGCTGAGCAAGTGAGTTCTTCTAACGGTACATTCCAATGTTTAGCAGCGGAATTGAGCAATATAAATCGGGCCTGTGCACCAGCTTGCCTCATAGTTGAGAAATAGCTGTTTGTTGTTCTACTACCCACTGTAAACATCATTTTGGTACCAGGAGACCAGCCCGGAGAGCCATAGATATCGCTTTCTTGAGGAGAGAATTCAACGCGGACTTTGGACCAATCTGCATCCATTTCCTCTGCAAAAATCAAAGGGAGTGAGGTCATTGAACCTTGGCCCATTTCTGAAGCAGGATTGTAAATGATTATCTCTCCATCTTCAGATATTTTCACCCAAGCTGATACTTGATGCTTTTCTAATTGCTCATTGATCTTTTTGTTTTCGCTACAAGAAACCAAGACTGGAAATAATCCTGAGGCTCCGATGAAAAGGGCTATTCCACTACCGGATTTTAAAAATTCTCTTCGATTAAGAGACATGGAGTTTTTTGAATCTTTTTTCATGATAAGCTTATTTTGCAGCAATAGTTTTACCTGCCATTTCGATGGCTTCAATGATGCGTAGGTAGGTTCCACATCTGCATAAATTACCGTTCATGAATGCTTTAATTTCATCTCGTGAAGGGGTCGGGTTTTCTTCTAATAAAGCAACGGCTTGCATGATTTGGCCAGAATGGCAATAACCGCATTGTGGAGCCTGTTTTTCGATCCAGGCTTGTTGTACAGGATGATTTCCATCTTTAGATAAACCTTCAATAGTGGTGATTTTCTGTCCATCTGAAAAGTCATCAACCGACAGAACACAGGCTTTCATTGGATTGCCATCGATATGAATGGTACAAGCGCCACATTGGGCTATTCCACAGCCGTATTTAGTGCCTGTTAGCCCCAAATGCTCTCTAATTACCCAAAGTAGAGAGGTACCTTTCTCCACATTTACATCATGTGTTTGATTGTTTATTTCAAGTTTATAAGCTGCCATAGGAAGAATTTGATTTATTCAAGATACTGAAAATAAGCTGTTTGCCAAAGGCAGAAATGATTAGATCAAACCAACTAAGTACCGATGCTAAATGTTAAAATAGAGGGTAAGAAAAAAATCTCTGTTATTCCAGCTTTTATATATTCTCAGTATGGGCAATACCACTTTACAAGCTATTCAGCATCCGAGTCAGAATTTATAGTCTCAATTGCTTTATCAATATCCCCATCTGTCTGTTCTAAACAAATGATATCTAAAATAATATCTGCAAAGATTCTATTTAGCAATAAATAGGTGTCTTACCTTTTTAAAAATGAGAGGAAATCCTCATCTGATAGATTATAACTTTGATGCTTTGGATAGTCAATATCCGGAAAGAATTTTTTATGAATTAATTCTATCATAGAAAACCGTAAAAACTAGTCCATATCTTCTTTATTACTAAAAGTCTAAGATTGTCTGTACTCTTTAAAGCTTTCTAGGGATGTTTCATAGATTGTTAGTGGAGCATTTTAATCAAAAGTTAAATATCTAAACTGGCTTGATTGTGATTGATATTATTCAGCCATAAGGCAATTAATTGATGGGTCATTGATTTGGAATCAACTGATTATAAGAGATTTTATGCTCCTCCATGACATTCCCATATTCATCAATCAACCGAAAGGTAACCGCAGCATCCTCCTCTTCCATAGTAAAAGTAAACTCCCCAAAAGCCTTCAAACCCTGCCCAAGATACCCGAACAACTGCTTACTCGAATCCTTGGCGATTGCTTCCGGCCCAGGCACTCCTCCCAGAGATGCCGGTCCAAATTCATAAAACTCAAACCCGGATTTTCTCGGGATAGTGAACCCTCGCGCTCCATGCCTATCTCCACTCAGTAAGAGTACTCCCGGAATATTTTCTCTCTCGATTAACTTGTAAATCTCTTCACGAGCCAGCGTATCCCAAGTGCCCCAGGAATCTTTGCCGTCAGAGATATAGTCGCTCCACATGGTTCCGCTGGAAATTACTTTGAAAGTTGCTGTAGAACTGGTCAGCACATCCTTCAGCCAACTCAGCTGTTTCTCCCCCAAATAGGCAGTATACGCTCCTCTTCGCTCATTTTCCCTGAAAGATCGAGTATCCAGCATGATCACTTCTATATCTCCAATCCTCGAATTGAAGTAAATACCTGGCGCTGTATTCTCAGGATTATTCCAGTTCTCAGACCAAAGCTCTCGCAGTGCCTCCCTATCTTCTTTGGTAACACCTTTTGGTAATCCACTCAAGTCATTATTCAAATAGTCATGATCATCCCAAGTAGCATATAACGGAACATTTGCGGCTAGCTTTTTCCAGGCCTGTGAAACATCCCGAAGCAAATAATCCGAGCGGTGCATACTTAAATTTATATCCCTATCATCCACAGCCAAATCGCCCAGCAACAGCATAGCCATAGGTTCTCGGGCTAAAATAGCATTCATCAAATTAGGATTATGTAGCCCTATCTTGTGAAAATCTGAAGCAAAAGCTAGCCGTATCTCGCTTGTTTCTTCGATTTTTGAGGCGGTTTGGAAAGTACCGTTAGCAACCTCTGCACCTTGTATTTTCATAAAATAGGAATACTTCGTTGCTGATGACAGATTTCCTAGGACGATTCGCTCAACTTGTCCGGCCACGCTGGGATTAAAAAAATACAGCTTTGTTTCTGTACCAGCTAAATCAGCTATTTCAATTTCAATCAGATCTTTACTAGCAGGTCTGAACCAGATGGTTACGCTATTCTCTTTCAAATCACCCAACATCGGTCCTGAAATCAAAGGAATGCCATTTTTGACAGCAGTTGATAAAATTCTCTCATCTGTAAAATCAACTTCATTTTCCTCAAATACCGACCTAGCTTCCAAATAAAACTTTCTACTATTCTCAGGTAATCTCACATAACTATCGAGAAGCAAACTGTCAATTTCCAACGTTCCCTTGTGTGCTTGTGGTAAAGTGACGTCATGCCTGACCGGAATGGAATCGGTTCTTTGCGCAAAAGTGGCTGCACTAAAAAGAGTGACGATAAGGGCAACTAGGCTAGGCACATTTTTAAATCTCATTGCAGAGTGGGTTATCGTGAGTATTGAAAAAGTTAAATTACGGTTTTAGCCCATGGCAAAAAAGTTGAGTTCTAGGCAAAAGATGGCTTAATGAAAATTAGATTGGATAGAAGCAGAGTGGGAAAATTACATCTAGCCAAAACCCTTGATAACGTTCAGTTGGGTTTTCTGCGTTTAGACTACACTTTATGGGGAATTGACCATTGGAAAATCTGCACGACCGCAAAAAAAGTAAGGATTTTTATAAATCCATCTTTATGGTAGATTAATGCATTGATAGATTCTTTGTCCAAAAAATCAAACAGCTACTCAACTCAAACCCAAATTCCCAAACCGATATGAAAAAATACACACTTGCTTTAGCCTTATGTTTACTGTTTTCAATTGTTGCTTTTGCACAAGACAGTAAGGTTTTTGACCAAATGACATTGCAGAGTAAAATACTCAATATGGAGCGCAAGTATGCGATCTATCTACCACCCGGATACGAGACTTCGCAGCGCTCCTACCCTGTCTTGTACCTCCTCCACGGAGCCGGAGATGATCAGACAGGTTGGGTACAATTTGGGGAGGTCCAATATATCGCTGACAAAGCCATCCTAGAAGGAAAATCCACCGCCATGATCATTGTCATGCCTGATGCCAATACCGGAAAGCGGGGCTACTTCAATGATGTCAACAACGAATGGAGATATGAAGATTTCTTTTTTGAGGAACTGATGCCTGAGGTAGAAAAAAAGTACCGAATCAAATCTGAGAAAAGGTATAGGGCAATAGCTGGATTGTCCATGGGAGGCGGTGGCACATTTTTCTATGCCATGCACCGCCCTGACTTGTTTTCTTCCGCCTGCCCTTTGAGTGCAGCATTGAGGAGTAGCACTTTTGAAGAATTCAATCAAGGTCTTCAAAACAGTAAAACCGAAGTAAAGAATACTAATGACCTCCAAGGCTATTATGACCGACATTCCGCACTAAGGCAAATCGAATTGAATGAATTGGAAGCAATGAAATCTGTCAAATGGTATTTTGATTGTGGGGATGATGACTTCCTTTATGAAGGAAATAGCATGGTACATATCGCAATGAAGAAAAAAGAAATTCCCCATGAGTTCAGAATAAGGGATGGCGCACATAATTGGACTTATTGGAGAGAATCCCTTCCTGAAGTGTTATCATTTGTATCAGATACCTTTCGTCAGAAATAGGTATGAGGTAGGTAAAGAAATGTCCTTGTAGAAGTAATTCGCATACCTTAAGAAATTGATAAGGATAGGAAGGTAGAATCGAACTTATAAAAATGCTTTGGTAAGGCATTTTAGCGTGAGGCCTACCTGTAGGGCAGGAAATCTACAGCTAGTGACAGCATCGCCAAGACCACGCTAAGACGGGAGGAATTACACCTTGCGGCTGCAAAACTTAGTCTACTCTAAGCGGGTATTCAAGTTCGTGATTATGACTGGGTGAAGTTTGCAACTTCACCCAAAAATCAAGATCAAGTTCAAATTGATAAGGAAAGAAAGGCGTAGACACAATCCAGACCTAGTGACCGTAATGCCTAGATTACTCTCAGTGGGGAAATGTTTTGGGATGAATAAATTAGACCTGTGGAGAAAAAGTCAAAAATGCGCCTGATCCAATGCAATAAATGTAGCTACGAGTAAAAGTCCTAATCATCCTTTTCAAAAACTCCTATGCCATCCCAAGACACCCTTTGGTCACTGTATGATTCTTTCTATTTGTTAAACAAGCACTCCCTTTCTAAGGTAATTAGGTCTTTTTTATAATCCATAGCTAGCGAAGCTCGATCAAAGGCATCTTTTGAAAATTCAATTGCAGCTGCTTTAATTTCAGGGTGATTTATGGTTGCTAGCGCGCTTAGTGTTTTTTGCAGACGTAACATAACTTCTAAATTATCTGCTCCATCTCTGGAAATTGGCCTAAATGCATCTTCGAAAAAATCCTGCATTCTAATCTGTAGCACTTCCACACGATTATATAATAGCTCATTTTCAGTTTTATTCTCAAGCTCGTCCTGCCATAGAAAAAAAAGTCTTTCATGACTCCCGAGTATTTGGATAGCAGTTCCCGGATCATTTATTCCAGGGGACAATGCCCTACTTGCAATCTCTGTCAAGGCAATTAATCCAAACCGGGGATCCTCATCGTATAACCGAGTCTGACCTATATGAATAGAGGCATGTACCTTTTGAGTAACCATATCCATATCTACCTCCTGACTCGAATGAATAAAAGCAGTTACGAAATTTTTATGAACAAACTTTCCTGGAAGGCAATTAAGTTGGATTTTAAGATCTAGCTCTAGGGCCAAATCCTGCAAAGTTTCTACGTCTATGTGTTGAATATAACCTACAGCTTCAGAACACACAGGTTTCCCGCTTGGAAATTTACCGGTTGTGGGCAGTGCATTGAGTAATGGGTTTTTAATGTAGCAGGAAAAGGATTTCATAGCAATATCCTCTATCTGCACAATGGTATTTTCCAATCTGCCTAACCTAGAAATTCTGTCCACCCATCGTAAGAATGTCAAAATGACTAGGGTAAATAGTACTAAGGTGATGAGGAAAAGAATAAAAATTCCTGCCTCTTCAAAATACCCATTGTCGATAGCCACTGTGGCTACAATGCTAAATATGAATGCTCCGATAAAAGTAGAAAGTGCATATTGTGACACATCATCTCTGACTACAACTTTAAATGACCTTGGAGTTGCTGTGCTACTTGCCGCCGAGAAAGCTGAAACCATCGACGCAACGGCAAATATGGATATCACCAACATACTGGCTGATAAAATATCCAATAGGCCTTTGATTGATTCAATTTTGATGATTGGAACTATGTCATTGAGGTTTGTCCCGTCTGCCATATGAGCTGCCAAAGCGACTGCAACTGAGATTAAAGAAAAGACAAAAGGTCTAAACCATAACTGCTCCCTAATTCTGTTTACAACAATAAAAATCTTCTTTTTCATATGTTTATAATTTGTCTTTTACAGGCCATATGGAATCTCGCAAGGCTTATAATCATCCAAAAGTGTGTGACGCGTTCGGCATGCTTGATTTCATGGCATTATTAATTTAGTAGTAGGCTAAGTAAAACAACTTCCCACCTGTGGACAGTCGTTTTCTGAACTATAATATGTCCTGTCAAGGAGGAATGCTCCAAATGAACTCCATCCCTAGTATGGGCTTAAACAAGGAAATTTGGATGTAGTTACAAACTCATACCTTTAAAATGGGCAAAAAAGAATACAGGTATAATTAAGCAAATCCCCTGTTTTTCTATTCATAAAATAAGGTTCATTACTTTCTCACTCCTATAATTTTTGAGAATATCACCTCAACAAATACATCTTCCCATAGCCCTTCCTAAATGCCTTGTCTCCGGCGGTAGGTCTGTGTTCCATAAACTGGCCGTTTTTGCGGACTAGGACTCGATAGATATAGACCCCGTTTGCAAGCTGATCACCAAACTCATCCTTGCCATCCCATGCGTATTCGGTCAGGTTATTCCCGATTCGGATTGGCCCAAGTTCATTCTGTAAAATCTCTCGTACAACTTTTCCAGTCACAGTCATGATCTGGATCTTGATCTCGTCTGGCACTTCCATCCCCGTCACCGTAAAGACAAAGCGAACCGAGGTACTGAAAGGATTTGGATAAGGATAGAAATTAGTGATCTGGGATTCGTTAATCACTTCAAAGGTGGTCTCATACGGTTCAGAGGAGTCCTCATTCGTGATTCTCAGCGTATAGATTCCATCTTCCAGCGGGCCTGGAATCAAAGAAACCTTGAAGTCCTCGTCTTCGGAAGCTGGCGTCCAAGTCAGGTTTGGATTTGAGAAGTTCACCCGCTTGAAGTCACAGGATTCACAGTTTTGCTTCAGGAACAGTTCCAGTCCGACGGTGTCTTTCTTATAAATCAGAGTTTGGTCATTTTTCAGCAAAGCTGTGATCAGCACATTTGGTGAGACTATATCCCCATCCATGATGTAGATTCCGTCAAAGTTCACATCCAGCAGTGCAGTGGAATTATCTCCCTCCACGATGAAGTAGGAACCTAGATCCACCTGATTGTTACGGAAAGTCTGCTCTCGCTGTATTCTAGGATTAGCAAAAATTTCCAGCTCATTCTCGCCTGCCTTTCCTATGGAATTGAATTCTATGGTAAAGTCAAATGCCTCCCCTGCTTTCAGTGCTGGGAATTTCTTGGAAAACTCCTCCAATTTCTTGCTTGTCAAGTTGGTCATTTTCCAATCCACCTGAATAGAATCCAGGAAGTTGTACTTGGAAATATTCTTGAATTGCAGTTCCAGCAAGCCCGTTTCTCCCTCGCGAAGATTCACTTGCTCCTTTGCTGATTTGAGAACCAAAACTCCCTCTGGAACTCCGGTATAGTTCACCTGCCATTTGTCTAGCTGAGCTGGAGCTGTAGACTCAGGGTCATTCATACTGTAGCGCAGTTTCAGATATGGATAAACATCCGTACTGATAAATGACAGATCCATTTCCCGGTCGTAGGTATTCCCTATCAAGAGATCTTCTTCTCCGTTTTCCTTCACTCCAATGATATCAAAGAAAGTTTTCTCTTCTTCATTGATCCAGTTTCTGGAATTCACATTTTGGAAGAAACGCTCCCAAGATGACGCAGGACCAACTCTCGGTGTCAAAATCATCCCTGAAGTCAGGTAACCCGAAAGCTCGGTATCAAAAGAAAGTGTCTGCTGGGAAGCCGGAACTTCCATGTTTTTGTTCCCTACGATCTCAATCGCTTCTCCAGGACGCATCCCTTTTCTACCGTAAAGAATATAAGGCTCGCCAGTTTTCAAAGCCCTCAGCGTAGCCTCGCTTGCTCCAAATTCCTTCAACTTTTCAAACGCAATATCTGGCCAAGCTTCAAAAGTGACATTGCCGACAGAGAAGATCACCACATAATCTCCTTCTTTTACATTATTCACATAGTCAACTAGCATCGTTTGCCCAGGCGTAGTAATCCATGAGTTTTGAATACTCTGAATCATCTGAGGTACTCTACCACAAGCTCTGGAATCCAGTATATCAAATCCCGGAACTGGAATCGCCAAGTATGGCATTAGACTTTTTTGCTCAAAAGCCACCAAGCCCAAGGAGCCATTCGGACAGAGACGGCTATTGGCATTGTTCACATTATCGATGATCTGCGGAATCTGATTTAAGTAGAATTGGGTGTTTCGGAATGATAGCGTATCCACTGCCGACCCGACCGTAAAGACCCCAATATCAGCTTGCTGATCCAAGTATTTCCAGCTTCGATCGGATTCTTTGAGCTCCAAATTGGTCAACTGATCCTCATCAAGCTGGAAAGTCGTGCGCTGAGTCCAGCCTTCAGGGCCGGATGGGATAAAAGAGAAACTGGAATTAGTCCAGGCATCCGTCTCCCCAGGTTTGGCTTCCTGAAATTTTGATCGCCAATAGAAAGTCGTGCTGTCCGAGAAAGCAGTCAACGGCAAAGGCATTTCTGCCAGACCTCTAGTGGTCACCCGAACTTCTTTGCGGTACGCGGAATTGAATGCTGCTGCAGTATCCAACTGAATGATGATGGTCCGGTCATCAATGATTTTGCCTGGCGCCTGCGCGACTAGCCTCGTCTCAGTTCCACTCACAATACCATACTCTAGAGGATAGAGATTGAGCGTGCCACTGAGTGGAATAAACTTGGTGTAGCTGACCGAATTATTGGCGAAGGTCATTTCCTCCACTTCCATTTTCGAATTTACCTCAATAGTAAAGGTATTTTCACCAGCTGAATTCCTGCCGATATTCGGAATAGTAAAATTGAGCGAATCAATTCTGGCGATGTAGGGGATTTTTATCGGGTCAAAGTTCTCGATAGTTCCATCGGGCAATCTTCTACTCACTTTATATTCTATGGAATCTGTATCGACTCTACCGATATTTCTCAGGACAAAACTCAAGTTCAAACTGTCTGAGAGCACGGAAATCGGCACCTCGTCAAAACTATCAAGAGAAACTTCCTCCAGTTTGACCGCATAATCAGCTTTGTCCGCAGGAAAAATCCGCACTCCTGGATCACCATAATTGATCATCTGCTCCATATGGGAATAAGAAAGAGGATCTGTTCCGTACTCATCAAGATAGGCAGTTTCAGCCTCCATTTTCACTTCACCCAGCGTGCGATAGATAAGTGTGCTGTCCGAAAAGGCCTTTTTGTAAAACATATCGGTATATCGACGCAGGTAGACATCCACCCCGATAGAGGAATTGGCCATAACTGAGATCCCTCCCTTCTCCGGCGTAATCACCCAATCCTCCCCTTGGGTGTAGCTATTTCCATTGGCGCTTCCATAGTCGCAACCATTAAAAAGCATGATCGGATATTTGCCTTTATTCTGATAATTCAGCGTGGGATCTGAGGCAAAACCTATTTCAATATCGATAACAGTCGGTGATCCATGGCCGAAAAACGTCAACATGGATCGGCCTTCATTCAGATCTCCTGTAATATCAATTACCTCAATGGTAGAATTGGACCGCTTGCGATAGGTGGTAACATTACCTCCCAAATAAAGCCCTTCGGCAATAGTTTTGAAGCCATTCATGAAATTAAAAAAGCGCTCCAGCTCAAACTCTGACACTCCGCCCGACAGGTGAATCAACTCCTTTTGCCAAGAATCCGAAATACCAACTTCATCTTTTTCAATCGCTTTGCTCAGGTAATCCGCCAAGTGCTGTGAATTTCTAGCCGGAATTCTACCCACTGCAAGAGCGGGAGCCAAAGGTTTGTCTGGGTCAAGTCCAACGGTGTACACATTATCCGAAAAAGGAAACCCTCCTGCAGGAACTAGATCACGAAAGCTAAAAGCCGAGGGATTGTTTCGGTAGAAATAAGTTACTCCACCTGCTCTTGCAGTAGAATAAACCGCTAAGGCTCTTCCTGCAAGAAGCATGTGCGTAGGCTTATGCACTGGATAATAGGATCTCAAAAACTCATAGATCGCAACGGGAGTATATTCTCCATAGGAAAACTGATTGTACAAATCCTCCATTTTCACAATGAGCGTATCAAAACCTCCTCCCGCAGGAGAAGCTCTGTGATCTGCATAGGCTTTGAGTGGATTGTCAAACTGCGTGCTCGGCTGCTCCAAGGCGGTATGACCAACCAAAATGTAATTGGCCGCTTGCGCTAAGTAATTCCTGAATTTGACCGGCTCCAGCCTAGCAATGGGGATGATATTTTCCTCATTTTGAACCCAAACTTTGCTGGAATCACTTGGAATAGAAGACCTGAAAGACAAGGTCTGCCCAGTTTTGCTGAGCTGTACTTTTTGAGGATTAATTGGATCCGCGATATCTATAGCTGAATAATTACCGGAAATTCCCGAGAGCTGGATTCTCTGATTTCCGGATGGGGAAATGAACAGCTTCGAAGCAAAATCACCGGAACTAACATTATTTCTATAAGTGATTTTGGCATAAGCCACAGAAATATTATCGGCAGATTCCGGTCCTGCCGAATTCACGCCAATGACTATACTCCCGTCGGAATTGAAGTCAGTCATGGCTAGGTCAAGCGTAACCTGCGGAGACTCGAACTGAACACTGGAAATTGTACCAACCAGTCGTTGATTTGTCGGGGTAGGTCCAGCCAAAATTCTAGTGGTGTGAGGATTGAAAGACCTTCCTACCAAACCGATTTCAAGCTTGGCGGTTCCAGCGCCCATCACTCCCAGCTCATTTAGTGTGAGTTGTCGGGTGCTCCCTTTTGTGATAATGCCAGACATCCATCCCTGTCCTTGATCGAACTTTGATAACCTAAAACCCAGTGCATATCCCACTCCCAGCGAGTACTGCTCACCTATCGCCAGCAATTTCTCTGAGGAATAGCTTGTGGCTGCCGGCAAAGCAACCTCAGGTGCAGATCGTAGAACCATCCGCTTTCCATTTTGTCCGGTGGTAACAGTTAGGAAAAAAGCAGTGGAGTCAGAATTCGTATTGAAGTATGGATTTGGGATCTTTTCAAAGTCTGTGTACAGCAATTTATCAAGGGTACCATCGTTTCGTTGCCCAAAGAAATCTATGTAATCGTCCCCGTCAAACCTCCCGTCATTTTCTCCTTCTATATGAATCGCAACTTCTTGTCCCCTATGATAAAGACGGATATTTCTTGGGTCTAAACCGGTGAGATTGATCCCCGAACTATTTAAGGAGGAAGCAGAGATCCGGTGAATGCCATCCGAGCCAGTTGGAATTTTATAGTACGTTTGATCGTAATTGTACCAAACCGGCTCCTGAGCTATAGCTAGGTTGGAAAGCATTAGAACTGCCAGAAAAACGAAAGTGAGTTTCTTTATCATTTGTCTGTCCAGCTTTTAAATTTCCTGAAATCAGGATCCAATTTCTCCAAACTTACTTTCACACTAAATACATGGGAATAAGGTGTCTCCGATACATTTCCAATATCTGAAAGGGCATAATCGATCTGAAATCGCTCACTAATAAAAATCCCAATCCCCATACTTGGCTGCATATTCAGGCTTTCATTTCCTTGGAAATCCTTGATGTATTGAAAGTTGCCAACACCTGCGCGCAAGAAAGCGATGTTTTGAAAACCTGCTTCTAATCCAAACCTGGGGTCTATGCTTAGCAAAGGAGTGCTGATCATCGTATTTCTCTCCCCATCAAATGTCATATCCAAGTCCAGTGTCGTCAGTAAATTGAATTTGCTCCCAAATTCAAATGTGTAAGCTACAGAGGAGATTGCCCTTGGCAAGGTCAGCTCCACAGAATTCACAGGTATTTCATTATCAGTCTGGGCGTAGATTTCGCGCACTAATTCTGCATTGTGCGACCAGGCATTGAAAGTCGTCGCAATATCACGTACCATTAAGCCTAGCGTTAGCTTGTCTTTTACATAGATTCCACCCACATCCACACCAAAACCCCAAGCCTGAGCGAATTTGCCAACATTCCTGTGAATGATTTTGGCATTCATACCAACTTTGAATTTATCCGATAGGTCTCGGGCATAGCTCAGTAGCATGGCATAATCTGCCGCATTGAAAAACTGAATGTTATTGTAATTCAAAGCCCCATTGGCATCGTACAGAAATCTGGTATCGGGAATATCATCCACTCCGAAGCGGATAAGAGAAACAGCAACTTGGCTTTTATCCTTTATTGGTGTGGTAAAACTCAGGTAATCATATTGAGCCACTCCAGCAAAGTATTCTGAGTGCATTAAGCTGAATTCGTATTTGTGCTGAACTCCCATCAGAGCAGCCGGATTCCAATAAGCTGCCGTCACATCTCGGACTGCTGAAACTTGGGCACCGCCCATTCCAAGTGCTCTTGCCCCCACTCCTATGCTAAGAAATTCATTGGAATACTTGGGCGTCAAATCTTGCGAAAAAACACGTGTATTCCCCGCCACTAGGAGGAATAAGAGAAAGGAATAAAAAACTGAAGTTGCTTTGCTAAAATTCACCTTTCAAAATAAACCAAATAATCAGTCCAATGGTAACTCAGGTAAAAAATAATGAAATAATGCCACTATAATTATCTCCAGTGATGCCAACAAGCTTACATTCTTTTCTTATTTAGCTGGAAGACCGAAGCAGCCTCAATGCTAGGATTAACCATATAATTAAGTCAGAATTATACCGATCGTGCCCTTGGCACTCTGGGGAATCTTAATTGACTTCTTTATCCAGAATAAAATTCTGGGTCAAAGACACGATCTGTAATCAATTTATTTCTCCCTGATTCCTGTTCACCTGTCCGCCCGCGTACATAAACATGTTCAGAAATTTAACATTTTATTAAAGTTGAAAAGACTATAATTTTTTAAAAAACTTTTTCTACTGCAGGATCAAAAAATCACAAACATCGATCTCAGCGAATTAAGAGCACTTTTTTAGCTATTTCCTTATACCTACTACCTGTTTATGGCAAGGAATTAGGTTATACAAGGTAGCTTGGAAAAGATTGGTATAATTTTTCTTTAACAAGAAGAGACGGGAATATGTATTTCCCGCATCATTGACACTTAATCACCTTAACAATGAATGTCGCCAACACACAGATTCAAATGCGCAAAGGACTCTTAGAGTTTTGCGTGTTGCATATCATCTCTCGAGGCGAGGTTTATACTTCAGATCTGATCGAAGAGCTGACCCAAGCTCAAATGATTGTAGTAGAAGGCACACTATACCCACTACTCAATAGACTGAAGTCTGCCTCCTTGGTAGAATATCGCTGGGTTGAGTCCGAATCTGGACCTCCTCGGAAATACTACTCCATCACAGAAGAAGGAAAAGCCTTTCTGGGCACACTCTCCAACACCTGGGATTCACTAGTCAATTCCACCCTTCTTATCACCTCAAAGAATTGATCATGAAACCGAGCATTTCCCAAGACACACAATTAGGAAAGATCATCCGTAATGCGAGATTCCTCCCGATAGCTATCGGGATGACCAATGAAAGAAAATTATAAACAGATGAAAAAGACTATAAGTATAAACATCAGTGGGATTCTTTTCCACATCGAGGAAGACGGCTACGACACGCTCCGAAAGTACCTGGATGCGATCAACCAGCACTTTTCTTCCTATAAAGACAACCACGAGATTATCTCTGATATTGAAAATAGAATTGCAGAAATTTTTCTTAGCAATCTGAAAAACAATAAGCAGGTAATCTCTGCCGAAAACGTAGATAAACTTATCGAGAAGATGGGTACCATAGCTGATTTTGCCTCTGTAGAAGAGGAAAAAGTTGACTATGACCACGAAAAAGAAAGCACCGCTAAGGACCAGGATTTCTACAAGTTTGTCACACCTCCGGATTCTGAGAGAAAAGGGTATAAAAAATTAATGCGCTTGGAAAACAGAAAAATCCTTGGTGGTGTATGTGCCGGAGTGGCTCATTATTTTACTATTGATCCACTTTGGACGAGGCTGATCTCTATCCTGTTGCTTTTCTCTGGCAACCTGCGTTTCAATTTTGGCTTCTTGGATATCTGGCCATTTGATGACTTCAGGTTGAACCTTAGCTTTGGGATCTTTGCAGCCATCGCATACATCGTTCTTTGGATTATTCTTCCTGTTTCCTATGAAATAGAAGAGGATAAAAACATCAAGAAACTCTACAGAAATCCCGATGATAAGGTAATCGGTGGTGTAGCAAGTGGATTGGCGGCATACTTCGGGATAGAAGTGGTGTATACCCGATTGGCATTGGCCTTTTTGATCTTGGCCGGCGGATCTGGATTCTTAATCTATCTTATTCTATGGATTATCACCCCAGTGGCCAGTTCAATCACAGAGCGTATCCGAATGAAAGGTGGGGAAATCACCTTGGATAATATTGATTCGACCTTGAAGGAAAATATAAACCCTATTCCGAAAGCACCAGAGTCAAGAACTAGACAAATCCTGCTTACTCCATTCAGGATAATAGGTCAAATCATAGAAGCAATTGGATCAGCCTTGGGGCCATTGGGAAGATTCTTCCTGAATGTGATCCGAGTGATCTTCGGTCTCTTTGTTTTCTTCTTAGGGTTAGGCTTGACTATCACTCCGATCTTTACGGTTGCAGTTTACTTGGGAATATTCACCAATGATGACTACCGCGTGCTGATGGATAATTTCCCAATCGAGCTTTTCTCCAATCTGATTCCAATTTGGCTTGTGATCGGAGCATCGTTCCTGATGATCATTCCAGGCATCATCATCATCCTTCTAGGCTTAAGTGTTTTGATGCAAAAGAACCTGATAGGCTCAAGATTTGGATTTGTAGCACTTGGATTATGGTTGCTATGTGTAGGAATTTGTGCCTTCCAAATCCCATTGATCGTAGCACAATTCAAAGAAGAAAACTGGCATAAAATCGAAAATACAGTGCCCGTAACTGAAGGAATCATGATTCTGCGACTTAACCCTATCGGCGAAGAATCTACTTTCAACAATGTAAATCTGAAAATCGAAGGGACTGCTGATAGTACTGTTACTCTTCGAGAGGATTTCTTTGCCAGAGGCAAGACAAAAGCAGAGGCTATGGACAATGCCAAAATGATCACCTACAACTATACGGTGCTTGACTCTATTGTCACCTTCAATGAAGGCTATGACATTTCCAACTTGGATAAGTTCAGAGATCAACAATTGAATCTTTACTTAGAAGTACCTTATGACAAACCATTTATCATGGATCGTTCTCTTCTCGAAATCCTAAGTAATACTATCAATAGAAATGGGTATAGAAATAATGATCTTTCTCAAAATACCATCTGGGCATTTAACGAGCAGGGCTTGGTTTGCCTGACTTGCAAAAAGGAGAAAGAACTGGACGATAATGAAGAATCTGAAGGAGTAAACTTTGAAGTAGAAGAACCTGATACGGGAGAATTTAACCGTGCTGAGCTGGATAGTATCAGTAGAGCAAAATTTAATCAGTCTAAGGCTCCAGTAGACAGCTCATCAGTAATTGACTAATTAAAAAGGCATCCACTTGGGTGCCTTTTATTTTTGTATCTTTTGGTTTAAACACAAAAGATCATGGATGTAAGCGTAAAATTTTTAGGCGGAGCAGGCACAGTCACTGGCTCCAGGTATTTGTTGGATCTGGGAGATTTTGAATTCCTAGTTGATTGTGGACTCTTTCAAGGCAGAAAAGAACTTCGGCGCAGAAACTGGGACAAATTTCCCATGCCACCAAAAGACATGGAAGCTATTGTGCTTACTCATGCACACATGGATCACATCGGTTGCTTGCCAAAATTGGTGAAAGATGGTTTTAGAGGACCAATTTATTGCACCACTGCGACGGCTGAGCTAGCGAAGATCCTACTGCTAGATTCTGGGAAACTTCAGGAAGAAGAAGCAGAATACGCCAAAAAGAAGGGTTATTCAAGTCATGAAAACCCGGAGCCACTTTATACAGTAGAAGATGCAGAAGCCGTTTTTCCACTGCTCGTTCCAAAAGATTTCAAAAAGCCTTTTTCCATACACCCATCTGTGGAAGTGACCTATTACCATGCAGGGCATATTTTGGGAGCTGCTATTGTAAAGATTGTGATCAAAGGAGATAAGCAAACCAAAAAATTGGTATTCTCAGGAGATTTGGGAAGGTATCACGATCCCATTCTTTACCCTCCTACACTGATCCCTGAAGCAGATGTAGTTTGGATAGAATCCACTTATGGTGACCGCATTTCTACTCCTATAAAGCCAGAAGAAGAACTCGCCAGAGCAATTAATGACGTTTTCGACCGAGATGGTCTGGTGATTATCCCAGCATTTGCGGTAGGAAGGACGCAGCTGGTGATGTACTTTTTGTATCAGTTGGTGAAAAAGGGAAAAATACCTAATGTGCCTATTTACCTTGATTCACCCATGGCCATCAATGTATCCACGCTTTACAAAGATTTTCACCAAGATCACCAATTGATTGGGGTGTTAGATGATAATGATCAGCATCCATTCCAACATTCGCAGTTGCACTATTTTAGAAAGCAGGAGCAATCCCGTACACTCAATGAGCTCAAAGGAAAGGCAATCATCATCTCCGCAAGCGGTATGGCAACAGGTGGCCGAGTACTTCACCACTTATTCCACCACCTTCCAAATGAAAAGAATGGAGTTGTTTTCGTAGGCTATCAGGCAGAAGGAACTCGCGGAAGACGTTTGGTCGATGGTGAGCCAGAGGTAAGAATATATGGACAAGAGGTCCCTGTTAAAGCTAAAATCTATAGCGTGGAAGGACTTTCTGCACATGCAGATCAAAATGAGTTGATGGAATGGGCTGAGGGATTCGGTGAAAAGCCAAAACTTGCATTTATCGTTCATGGTGAAGAGAGTAGCGCAGGTGTGTTAGCGCATAAACTTAAAGATGAACTAGGCTGGAATACCATCATCCCAAATTATTTGGAATCATTTATGCTGTTTGAGGAAATATAAAACATAGGAGATTTACTCCGCTTGAATTTATAATTCCATCTACTCATGAACCAACTACTTAGAATTCTGATCGCTTTTGCATTTACATCTATCTTTTTCCAATGTGCACCCTATCAACCCGAAGGTCAGGGCGTGGTAGGTCAGGTAACTTGGCTTGAAGGCAATCAAATGCCTATGGTGCTGGAGGAAGAAAAGAAAGCGAAGGATACCAATACAGGAAACCCTGTAAAAAGAACAGTACGGGTTTATCCATTAATTAAAATCTCTGATGTAACCTTGGAAAATGGCTTGTTCCAGTCGGTTGCAGCCAAGCCAATAACCGAATTCGAAACCGACGAAAACGGCAGGTATTCTATCAACCTAAGCCCAGGCAGATACTCCATTCTTACTGTAGAAGAGGAAGGCCTTTTCGCCAGCATTTTTGATGGAGATGGAAATATTCAGCCAGTCACAGTGAAAGAAAACGAATGGACGCTACTTGATATCGTGGTGAATTATAAGGCAGCTTATTAATTAATATTATAATCCGCGACTTTGTTCCGTAGGTTAAAATGAAGCCATTGAACGGGGGATAATCGTCGACAGTCCATAGTCGACAGTCCACAGCACGTAAAATAGCACCTCGAAACTTTTATTATTTGGCTAAACTGTAGGAATGAGGCCGTTTCAGCCTGTCCCGACTTGACGGGAGTCATTCGGCATCGGTATTCCAGCCAATAAAGCAAGGAAAATATGGCGACAGGCATCATGCAGATAATCATATAATTTAATGATCCTGAAGGGATCAAACCATAAATAACCATGGGTGCACCCCTTGGAATTAAGAACAAAACTCAGGTCAAAACCCTGAAAGGGTTGAACCTGACGGATTATCCAAATAAGGACTTGTCTTGCTAAAATAAAACAGCAAGGCAAGTCCTTTTCTTTTAAATCCTTACATTCGATAAAATAAAAATCAAAGAAAAACGTATCGTTTTAAAAATACATAAGCAACTTATTTTAAGGAGATTACAAATAAAAGGGAACAATATAAAACTCAGTAAGCAAAAAATATTAACTTTTTTTCACCAACCCACGCAACCATTTTTTCAATACGGGCATCTACCTAATTGAAAGCTAATTCAAATGTTCAGCAGAGTCAATTTTTCAAACGAATCAGATTTATTACAAGGATGTCTCAAAGGAGACAGAATGGCGCAGCGCCACCTGTATGATCTGTACTCGGGAAAATTCTTGGCCATCTGCATCCGATATCTAAAAGACCGGGAACATGCCGAAGATGTGATGATCGAAGGCTTTATGAAAATCTTTGAAAAACTACCTCAATTTCAGTCAAAGGGGAGCTTCGAAGGTTGGATGAAAAGGATCATCGTCACTCAAGCTCTCATGACGTTGAGAAGTCATCGTCATCTTATGATGGAGGTCAATATGGAAAATGAGACTGAATATCAGGATCACAATTACGAGCTCAATCACATGGAAACTGAAGATTTGATGAGAATGGTAGAAAGCCTCCCGGTAGGATATCGGACAGTTTTCAACCTCTACGCAATCGAAGGTTTCTCGCACCAGGAGATAGGAGATCTTTTGGGAATCACAGAAAGCACTTCAAAGTCTCAGCTCAATAGGGCAAGAAATACTTTGAAAGAAAAAATTGCCAGTCAAACACCAAAAGAAAGGAGAATCAATGGCTAAGGAAAAAAATAATCTGGATCAGTTTTTCAAAGAAAAACTGGAAAATCATACAGAAAGACCAAGCAAACTAGCCTGGGAAAGATTAGAATCTCAGTTGCCTCAGAAGTCCAAGTCCTATAAGGGGATCTGGTGGGCAGCCGCAGCTTCACTTACGCTCCTATTCACTGTTGGTTACTTGGTGTTACGAGAAGGTGATGTGTCTATAGAAAAGTCAATGCTTGCTGACAACACCACAGAAGAAGTAATTGATACTCCAACTCAAATAGAAGTCATAACACCTGAAGAATCAGAGAAAACGCAAAACGAAATTGAAAATCAGCAGGCTGCTGAGGAATTGAATACTAAACCAACTACTACCACAAAATCGAACTCCAAGCCTGCTGATGCTTCTTCAAACACACAAAAACCTCAGAATACAATTCCTCAAAATCTAGTCGCGATGAACGAGGTAAAAGAGGAACCAAAGCAAGAAATAGTAGAGAATGTAAAAGCTCCTAAATTAGAAGTAGAGACCCCAAATTTCACAGAAGCTGAACTTCCTGCATTGAAACTGGAAAAAACTGTGGCAGACGCAAATGAGGCTGCCGTGGAAGAACCAACTTATCGGGTTAAAATCTACTCCAGTGGACTGACTGAAGAACCAAAAGATAAAAACCTAATCGCCGAAATAGGCAAAACTGTCAACGAAGTAGAGGACTTGTTGGGCAAAGTAGATCAGGGGTTTGCAGACCTGCAGGATGCAAAAAACAATCTCTTCGCTTCCATCACAACCCGAAAATCAAAAGCAGAAAGGTAAACTTTACCAACTCACATAATTCGAAACTCAACATTAAATTGGACATGATCCATGCATCAATCGGAGACCTTTTGCCCGAAATGCAGGATGCCATTTGATAGAAAACTCTAGATACCAATGAAAAAATACCTTCTATTATTTTGTTTGATGGCCATCGTGCAACTAGGCTTTGCCGGAACCATGCCATCGGTAGACCACAGTGTCCTGAGTGACAGCGTGGTGGTAGAATTCGGAAAATCCGGTAGAATAGTAATTACCGTGAATAGCAAAGAGGATTTTGAAAAGCTAAAACTGATGAACATCAATCAGATCATCCGTGAGCTTGACCTGGAAGAAAATTTAGATACTGGGGAAACAACCATCGTTGAAATCAAGAAAAAAGATGGTACATCCAAGCAGGTCGTAAAGGTGACCGAAGATGGAGCGGAGACAGAAGTATATATTGGAAATATGCGTCTTCTCGTGGATGAAACAGGAGAAAACACCAAAGTTCGCTTTGAACCAGGTCTAAAAAGAAAAAGTGATCCTCCATTTAGAACCTATTTCAACCTTGATCTAGGAGTAAACAACTACCTGGAAGATGGCAAATTCCCTACTTCAGATAAGCCATACGCTGTAAAAGGCTGGGGATCTTGGAATGTTGGACTCAACTGGATGGCTGCGCAACGTATCTCCAAAGGATTCTATTGGGACTTTGGCTTAGGGTTTCAGTTCTACAACTTCAAGTTTGAAAACAGGGATTTCCAAGCGATACGCGGAGATGAATCCATAGACTTTATCAAACGTACTGACGTGGATGGATTCAAAAGTAAGATCTCTGCTTCTTACATCACTGCCATGACGATGCTCGAGCTGGATTTTGGCAAGATGAATGACAATGGTCGCCGTGGAGTAAGAATTGCCGCAGGACCTTATGTTGGCTACAGGCTAGGAGGCCAATCCAAATATGTATACAATGAGTTAGGTGGATCCGGTCGCAAAAAAGACAAGCAGGATACCGGGCTATATCTTCAAAATTTCAGATATGGTATCCGTGGAGAACTTGGAATCGGAAGAGTTAAATTCTTCACCACTTACGATCTAAATGAGTTGTTCCAGGATGACAAAGGACCGGCTCTCAACCCTATCACATTTGGAATAGTATTTTGAGTCTCTTTGAGTCTTAAATATTCTACGAACAAACAAAAAGGGGGATGACAGAAGTTTATTCTGGAACCATAAACGTAGTCACCTTGAGCACTTGAGAGACGAGAGTCTCGAAGTCGAAAGGTCTTCGACTCCGCTCAGACAGACCCGTTTTCCGAGTCCTTCAAAAAATCTACCATTGTCAGCGCAGTTGAAATGGGCCTAGACTGTACTCAGTCTGACACTTTATAAAAGAGTTTTTCAAACCTACTTCATTATGAAAACTACACTACTACCACTATTATTTCTGGTTCTCTCCTTAAGCCAGGCTTTTGCTCAGGGCAAAGCAGACACGGTGATCTACACCAAGACTAAGGTGATCAAAGTATTTGGAAACACTTGGTCATACAAGCAAAAAGAAGACGGTAAATGGATTCTGGATGTTCAAGAAAACGATGAAGTGAAGATTTCAGAACTTCAAAAAATGAGAAAATTCAGTGTTGGTATAGACACAGAACTTGGGATCAATCAAGTAGCTCCTACTGACCAAATGCCAACTGTGAAACCATGGGGATCTTGGTATTATGCGATCAATTTAATGGGAATAACTAAAGTTTCTAAAAACTTTCATATCAACACTTCACTTGGCGTTAACTGGTATAATTTCAAACTAGAGGACAGAAATCTGATTGCTGTGAAAAACCCAGAGGGAATAGTTTGGGAAGAATTTGCAGGACCAGGTACAGGCACAAAATCCAAAATCTCAGCTTCCTACCTGAATTTCACTTTGGTCCCTACTATTCTCACCAATAACCAAAAACTTCGACTTGGTCTGGGCGGCTATGCAGGCGTGAGAATCGGTGGACGAGGCAAATTTGTCTATGATGATGAAAATGGCAAAAAGCAAAAGCAGTTTGAAAAGTCGAACATGTACGTAGAGAACTTCCGCTATGGCGCTCGTGCTGAGATCGGAGTCAGTGATGTCACATTATTCTTTAACTACGATTTAAATAACCTTTTCCAAGAAAACTTAGGCCCTGAAGTGCAGGCAATCAGCTTCGGAGTCACTATCAGATAAACAACCAGAACTATGAACAGACTATTCAAATTTTCGAGCTTGGCCTTAGCCATGATACTGATCTCAGTGGTCAGCTTTGCACAAAAAATATTGGTAGACGCCAATAAGAATTACTCCAACATCAAGGCTATAGAAGTCAGTGGTGGCTGGCTGGACGTCTCTTTCGTTGGAGGATCAAATTCAGATGTGAATGTGGAAGCATTTCTGGAATCTTCAAACGAAAATCAGGACATCATTTTTGTCACAGTGGGCGATGTATTAAAGATCTCTTATGAGCAAAGCTCAAACAATTCATCTTGGAGCAACAACCGAAACAAAGGCTACATCAAAATCACTGGTCCAATGAATATAGACCTGGATATGAGAAACTCCTCAGGAACCATCACGGTGGACAAGGTGGTTGGAGATAAAACAAACCTAAGAGTATCTTCAGGGAAAATCACAGCGACAAATATCTCTGGAGATCTCGCCATAAAAGCTAGTTCTGGCTCTCTCTATATAGACAAAGTATCGGGAGATATTGAAGCAGGTGTAACTTCGGGAAATGCAGATATTAACAATGTAGGCGGCAGTGTTGACTACCAATCAACCAGTGGTTCTTTGACTGCAGATCGAGTAAAAGGTCAGTTAAGTGTTGCCCTTACCTCAGGAAATGCAAAATTGAGCAACATAGGTTCTTTAGGCTCAATGAAATTCACCTCTGGAAATATCCGTGCTACAAATGCAGGTTTGAGTGGAAGAACCAATCTCAGTGGAACCTCCGGAAATTTCAAAATCCAAACATCTTCTGATTTGAAAAAATACAATTTCTCATTACGAGCTTCCTCTGGAAATCTTAGAGTAGGTGGAATCAATACTGGTAAAAATCTAGAAATCGACAATGATGCCTCTGACTGGGTAAAAGGATCCATCTCCTCAGGAAATATCTCAATAGAAAATTAATTAGCTATAATGATCCGAAAAGGCCAATCCACATGGGTTGGCTTTTTTTTGTGTTTTTTTTAAACCACAGGGGCAAGGAGGAGTACACAGAGAGCACTGGAAATAAGTGATTTCGCTCTTTCAGAGCTCTAGGAATATCCAGCAAATCTAATTACCCAGCCCTACCGAGCTAGGCTGAAATATCTAGGGCTTTCAGCCCTCAAATAAGATTATGATCTAAGCCTCTTAACCATTCTTCCATCTACAGTCAGACTATTGTTTCTAAACTCTTGGTTCTGATTTCTTGATTCTAAAATCTTATGTCTAAAGTCTTATATCTAAAGTCTAAAATCTCATTCCGGTCTCGACGCCAACCTGATAATTTCAGCATCCTCCTTGTTCAGTTTTAACACTTTTTTTATTCGCTCCGGAGTTGGCTTGGCTACGGAAAAGAAGAAAAGCGCCACAGCAAATATCACGTTGTAAATAGCCGACCCAAAAAAGAGCAATCCAGCTGAGCATAGTAAAGCGATCACAAAAAGCATCAAATACCGCTCTCTCGTAGCGCTTGCATATATCTTTAATTTCATCAGCAACTCGTCAGTATGGAAAACCGCCTTAATTTTCTTTCGAAAAAGTAAGTACTGGGCTAACAAAAGTCCGATTCCTGCACCAGACAAAATTTGCCCAAAAACCGTTGGCAACTCAGGTAAATCCCACTTTACTTCTCCACTGGATTGATACAAATAGATCATCCCAAAAAGTGGCAAAACCAAGATTAAGAGGATCAAAATAAGTTGATCCAGGTTCTTATAAATCCTCCTGAATTCTTGATTTTCCAGAATGGGAGTTTCATTATGACTCTCTGGGCTATTCAATGTTGATCTTGACATCGTCTGTCAAAGGATGTGAAACGCAACACAGCACATAGCCAGCTTCGATTTCATTTGGACTCAAACCTGCATCCTCATCCATTTTCACTTTCCCACTTTGCAATTTACCTCTGCATGCGGTACACAACCCACTTTGGCAGCTGTATGGCATATTCAAGTTCTGCGAAAGTCCAGCTTCAAGAATGGTTTTATCAGGAGACACAGTGACTGCATTCTCTTCACCATCCAAAATCACGGTAACATCTCTAGTTAACAAACCTCCAGTAATCCCATGGGCAGCATCTTCATGAGCCTTATCTGCGGCGGAGGAATAGAAGCTCTCGCGATGAACTTTATCCCTTAACACACCTAATTCATCCAAAACCGCAACTACATTATCCATGATTCCTTCGGGACCGCATGCGAAATATTCCTTGTCAAATTCAGGATCCAATTCGGCTTTTTTCGCAAAATCAAGAATACTTTCTTTTGTCAAGCGACCTTTCATCCCCTTCCAAGAATCAGAAGGCTGACTCAAATTATGAATGACTTCCAGTCTATCTGGGTTGTTCTCGACTAAAGACGCAAGCTCTTTTTTGAAGATAATTTGCTCCTCATTTCGGCTACAGTAAAGCAGGGAAACCTTGGAATTTGGCTCATTTACAAGTACGGATTTTAAAATACCCATGATTGGTGTGATCCCACTTCCTGCCGCTACCAGGAAGAAATGTTTCTTATTTTTGGAATGAAAGTCAGTGGTGAAATTCCCTAGTGGCTTTAGTACGTTAATCGTTTTTCCCGGGAAGACACGCTCATTTAAAAAGTTAGAAAATTTGCCCTTTGGTACTCGCTTCACAGAAATCCCGGGGAAGGGATCCACAAATGGCGAGGTGCACAGGCTATATGATCTGCGCTGCTCTTTGCCTTCAAAATCCATCACAAGAGTCAGAAACTGACCTGGCTTATAATCCAAAAATGGCTCTGGCTGCTCAAAATACAAGGTAACTGTATCTTCTGTCTCTCTTACTACCTCTCTCACTTTCAGTGGTAAAAACTGTGGAGCTTTTACCTCTTCCTTCTTTTTCTTAAATAAATTGAACATTCCTGATCTGAGCTTTTATTTGTTTTACGGTTGCAAAATTAACCCTGAAAGCCAAATATTAAGGCTTGGGATTGATTATTTGCTCATGATAACTCAGATAATGCTAGAGTGGTTCGAATTATTTGAAGGATATTTCCCGAATTAGACATCTTAAAACCGGACTTTTGGCTTCAAAAAATTAACTTTGCAGCTTCCTAAAACCAAATTGATTAAAAAGAGATGGAATTAAATGCATTGACCGCAGTGACTTCTGTAGATGGACGCTATGCTGGCAAAACTGCTCCTCTGAGAGCCTATTTTTCTGAATTTGCCCTAATCAAATACCGAGTTCACGTTGAAGTAGAGTATTTCATTGCCCTTTGCGAACTTCCATTGCCTCAACTTAAAGGTTTTGATAAAAGCTTGTTCTCAAACCTCAGATCGATCGTAACTGATTTCTCCATGAATGATGCCGACACGATCAAAGCCACTGAAAAGATCACAAATCATGATGTCAAAGCAGTCGAATATTTTCTGAAAGAGAAATTTGATGCACTTGGTTTAGAAGCACATAAGGAATTCATTCACTTTGGATTGACTTCTCAGGACATCAATAATACAGCAACTCCGCTGATGCTGAAAGAGGGTCTAAATGACGTGATTTTACCTCAGTTAGATGCAGTTTTAGATAGACTACAAGTGCTGGCAGATAACTGGAAGGATATTCCAATGCTAGCTAAAACTCATGGCCAGCCAGCTTCGCCTACACGTTTAGGAAAGGAAATCGAGGTGTTTGTTGTCAGATTGAAAAAACAACTTGAATTGCTTCACCACATTCCGTATTCAGCAAAGTTTGGCGGAGCCACCGGCAATATGAATGCGCATCATGTAGCTTACCCATCTTTCAAGTGGAATGAGTTTGCTTTCCAATTTGTAGGAGAATATTTAGGATTGGAAAGAAGCTACCCTACTACCCAAATCGAGCACTACGATAATCTTGCTGCCATTTTTGATGGACTGAAAAGAATAAATACCATCCTGTTGGATTTATCCAAGGACGTGTGGCAGTACGTTGCCATGAATTACTTCAAGCAAAAAATCAAAGCTGGGGAGATAGGCTCTTCAGCTATGCCGCACAAAGTCAATCCTATTGATTTCGAAAATGCGGAGGGAAATTTGGGCATCGCCAATGCCCTATTGGAGCACTTGGCGGCGAAACTTCCTGTTTCTAGACTTCAGCGAGATTTGACAGATAGCACTGTACTGAGAATCATCGGTGTGCCTCTAGGTCATATGTTGATTTCCTTTGAGTCCTTGTTGAAGGGACTAGGTAAGCTAGAATTAAATGAAGCTGCAATTCAGGCAGATTTGGAAGAAAACTGGGCGGTAGTAGCGGAAGCGATCCAAACTGTACTGAGAAGGGAAGGATTCCCAAAACCGTATGAAGCGCTGAAAGATCTTACCAGAACAAATACAAAAATCACCGAAAAATCAATTGCTGAGTTTATTGCTAATCTTCCAATCTCTGATGAGTTGAAGGCGGAGCTGAGTGTGATTTCTCCATTTAATTATACAGGAATATAATTTAAGATTGAAATCTACAACGAATCAAACCTTTAAAGCTGATACTGTTTAGTCTCAGCTTTAATTTTTCCCCTGTCTAAAATACATCTATTAAACCTAAAAATGATTTTTTCGTTATTAGTTTATAACTAAAGACTATTTTAATGAAAATCCATTTATCTCTTTTATTACTTTTGAGTTTCTGTAGTATAAGTACTATGGTATTAGGACAAAAAACCAGTCTTGACACCACAATAAGAGAACCTCTCACCCTTACTTTAATATGCAAATCACGGGATGTACCTCCAGTATCTATGCTTATTTTTTGTGAGGACAAAACTCTATTCCTTCCAGCAAATCAAGAATCAAAAGACTTTTTCTCGAAAGTTGATACTAATTTAATCGATAGCATTAGAGTCAAAAAAGACAAAGAGTTTCTCGCCAAGTATGATATAGAGGATGAAATAGGGATTATTTTGGTCTATCTAAAACCTACTTTTATGGACTCATCTTCTAAAAAAATACGCTCAAAATTTAACTAGGAAAATAATCGCTAATCATAAATTAACTAGTAATTAATTCCAATAGAAAGTAACGTGTGAGAAATACATTTTAATTGCTAAAATCTACCGAAAAAATAAGTAGGATTTTTACCCGTCACGTTAGTTCTGTTTTATTCAATATTTGCAGACTGAATTACACATTAGCCTTTTCGTTTGTACTTTTCCAATAAATTATCCGTAAATTACTTCAAACAAATAGTATAAATAGCAGTTCAAATACAATCATCTGCTTTTTAGAATATAAACTCTATAACTCTTAATGCTATGAAAACTAAAAAAAAAACAACCACTACATCGAAAGATGAAGTGACAAATGCAGCTACTGATTCAGTTAAAAACCTCACAGAATTGGGCAAAACTGAACTAGTAAGAAAAAAGAAAGTAGATCCAGGAATTGAGTAAAATTTAGGATTTACTTCAATCAATTAGTTGCCTTAGGCAAAAAGATCTCAGCCATCATACAGCGCGCACTTCCTCCACCAAGCTTTTCTATGGTTGGAATGGAAGGACTTATGATGGTTGAGTATTTTTCTATCAATTGGATCTGGCCAATATTCAAAGAATCCAGCGCAGTTTCGGACATGACGGTGAATTTTTCTCCTCCATCATTTCCCACTTCCAGCATATTTCCTGCGAAGTGAAATTTTTGTTTTGTAGTAATAGGGACTACTTTTTTCCCTGCCTGTGTCAAAGATTTTTGTACTGCCTGTTTCTCTGATGCTTTAGGAATACTATCCAAGCAGACAATAGCCAAATCAGTCCCAACATGCATCATCACATTGGTGTGGTAAATGGCGCTGAGCACACCTTGGTTTTCTTGCTTGGCATGAAAGCCTACAATGTTATAACCCAACAGTTTGCCTAAATAATCAAGAGGAATTCTGTGTGTTCGCTCTGAAAAGCAAGCAAAAATAGTTTTGGAATGATGATCCAAAACCATACTTCCAGTTCCTTCTAAATATTGCTGATCATCCTCAAAAAAGCTTAAATCTATAACGTCATTTACTACAAACTTACGTTTTATCAAATTTTCTATGAGATCTATTCTGCGCTCTTGCCGTCTAATTGGCGAGTACATAGGATACAAAATCAACTTACCATCGGGATGCGTACTAAACCAATTATTGGGAAATACGGCATCCGGCTTTGCGGGCATAGAAGAATCTTCTTCCACAATCACATTGACTCCCTGATCCCTGAGCATAGCCACAAAGGCATCAAATTCTTTCTGCGCCAGTGAATTTATAATTTCAGGCGATCTTCCATCTGACTTTTGGTAAAAGTTATTTCCCGCAGTTTCTGGATTGAACCCAAAGTTTGCTGGACGAACCATCAGTATAGTAGAAGTAATTTGCATTAAGGTTTTTTTGCTGTGTACTTATAAAGAACGGGATCCAAATCGAATCGTTTTTCACTGAGCGTGTAGAAGACTTTTCCATCAGGTCTAAATCCAATCGCCTCTCCTTGCGGCTCAGGCGAATAAGGGAGCTCTGTTGGTTTTCTGCCCATAGCCTCCGCTACAGATTCTCCCGTATTCCTTTTCCAATAGTAGATAGCCAGGTAATTTTTTACCAAAATCTGGCTTCCATCAGACGAGATATCAGCGGCAGTCGAACTGGTGAATGGAAGCTTAATTAACTCTTCCAATTCATCTTGACCACCATTAAATTTATCTGCAGCAAGACGATAAAGCGTATTAACGCTATCGCGCTTGGAAATAATAAAGATATCGCCAGAAATTGGATCAACCATCAAGGACTCTGCATCCCTTGCTCCTCCCGGATAATTAATGACTCTTTTTTCGGGTAAAACCTGAGAGATAGAAGTTACCTGAGTTGGCTCGGGAACCCTGTAAATGACAATTTCATCATGCACAGCATTATTATCACCAATTTCACCAACGTAGATGTAGTTTTTTCCATCTGATCCTGGGCCTATTGCTAGGTCTTCCCAGTCTCTATTTTCGGTCTCTAGAAATACAATCTTCCCCAGATTTTTTCCCAAAGAATCCAATAAATACACTACCGCTTCACCGCCACTGTCATTATGAACATAGATAACTCCGGGGGAAACCCTACTTATTGCCAAGCCTGAAATTTCATCCAACTCATCATTTTTAAGTGTGGCGACAGGAACACCTTCCCCAAAGCTCATAATTACTTCATCCTGAGCACTTACACAGGAAAAAGATAAAAACATAATGATTATTCCTAATGATATTTTCATGGGGTAGATTTAATAACAAGCTAAAAGTAAAAAAAATGAGCAGTAGCCTTGCAATCTAAACCAGCTCAGAAATATTAATTTCACATAACAAGTAAAATAAACAGCTAGAAAATGGATCCTATTCTTAAAAAAATGACCTGGAAAGAGGGAATGAACATACAAGTTTGGAACAGCCCGCAGGAACTTGAGGAATTAATTACTAATTGGAAAAAAGATGGCTTGATTCAACCAGCTTTCAAACCTGATTTTATGCTGGCTTTTGTCCAAACTGAAGCCGATGTAGAGAAATACTTTTTTGAAATGCAGGCTCTTGCTCCAGATGATGAACAGATTTGGCTTGCCTACCCAAAAGGTACCTCCAAACGCTACAAAGCTAAAATCAATCGTGATTCTGGATGGAAATATTTAGGCGAATTTGATTACGAGGGAGTTCGCCAGATCGCTATCAATGAAGACTGGTCTGCCTTACGCTTCCGAAAAACCAAATTCATAAAAGTGATGTCAAGAAAGTTCAGTGTTAAAAACCAGAAGTAAAATAATATCAGTAAGCATACCAATTGACTCAACAATTGATCTACTTACTGATCTATAAATTAAATGGTAAAAGGCAGTTTATAAATTCGCTGACCATTCATTTGGTACATGGCATTTGCCAAAGCAGGAATAAATGGAGGTACCGGAGGCTCTCCTACGCCCGTCGGTTTGATCTGGCTTTCTATGATATGTACGTGAATATTTTTCGGGGAAGCTGGCATTCGAATAATCTTATAGGTATCGAAGTTATTTTGCTGCACTTGCCCTTTGTCAAACGTAATAGCTGAAGTAGTCGCTAAGCTAGTAGCAAACTGAGAACCGCCTTCAAACTGGGAGCGAATTCTATCCGTATTCACGGCTACACCACAATCAACTGCGTAGAAAACATCCGAGATGACAGTTTTTCCAGCTGTATCTTTTTCCAAAATCACTACACATCCTACATAAGTCAGAAAACTTTTATGTGCAGCAAAGCCCATTATTTTACCTGCAGCTTTATTTGAGTTCCAATTTGATTTTTCAGCAACGGTGCGAATTACGTTTTTCATCCTCCCTGTGTTCCAAGGAAAATCTTCTATTTTTTCTCCATAGTTTTCATAGTTGCTATCCACCATCTCCGATTGGAAAGTGATATCCCTATCTTCTCCCAATAGTTCAATGGCATTTTCTATTGGATCCTTACCTCTTGCCTCAGCTATTTCGTCCATCATGGAGTGTATGGCAAAAGCATGGTGAATATTACTTACTGAGCGTAACCATCCTACTCTAGTATTACCCGTAGACTCATGGGACTCAATTCGAATATTTGGAACATCAAATGGGAAATCTGTACAACCAAGTCCTAATTCACCGTCTGAAGGATGTAATTCCTCTTTGCTCCCAGTGGAACCTATCGCCGGAAAAACTGTGTGATGATTCCAACCTGTTAAATTGCCTGAGGAATCCAAAGTTGCCTTGATCCTCTGGGCACTATGGGAGTGGAAAAAGTCAAAATGAAGATCATCTTCTCTTGTCCATTGTACACGAACTGGAGCTTTTGCAGCTTTAGATAGTAATGCTGCTTCCACTACGAAATCGGGCTTGGATTTTCGTCCAAAACCTCCTCCTAGCAAGGTTACATTGACTTTTACATTGGCTACATCTACACCTAAAGCAGCAGCAACTGCTCCTCTAGCCCACTGGGGATGTTGGCTTGGGGACCAAACTTCACATGAACCGTCTTCCTTTACATCTGCAATTGCTGCAGGTGGTTCAATGGTAGCATGGGCATAAAATGGTGCTTCATAAGTACTTTCCAGTGTTTTCGAAGCAGCTTTGCCAGCCGCATCGAAATCCCCTCTTTCCCTTCTTACCTTCCCGCTTCCTTTTGTACTTTCAAGCATTTCCGCCAGCTGCTGATCGGAATTATAATTTTGATTTTCTCCCAAATCCCAAACAACTTCCAATGCTTCTCTGCCCTTGATCGCTGACCATGTATTCGTAGCTATCACCGCTACCCCTTCCAATGCCTTATCAAGACCTGGAGGAAATCCAGAACCTTCTATCTTCACTACTTGCTCCACGCCAGGTACTGCCAAAGCTTTTTCATCATTGTAGGAAGTCAAAGTGGCACCAATTACCGGCGTCCTCATAACCACCGCAATTTTCATATTTGGTAGATTCACGTCCGCTCCAAAAACTGATTTGCCAGTAACTATATCCTTTAGATCATAAATAGGAACATCAGTACCTATCAACTTTAACTTCGAAAAGTCTTTCAATTTTACACTCTCCGGAGCTGGTAAGGGAGCATCTACAAGTTTGCCTACCAAATCACCGAAGCTTAATTTCTTTCCATTTCCAGAATGGATCACCATCCCATTTTCAGTATCACACTCGGAAGCATCCACACTCCATTCAGAAGCAGCTGCAGCAATTAGCATGTGTCTGGCAGTAGCGCCAGCTTTTCTCATTGGCTCGTAAAACATACGAACAGAGAAAGAGCCATCGGTATTTTGGTTGCCGTATTTTTCCTCATCGCCTTCAGCTTGAACGATCTTGATTTTTGACCAGTCTGCGCCTAATTCATCTGCCATGATTTGCGGCAAAGAGGTACGAATGCCTGTGCCCATCTCAGATCTGTGGGCCACTAGCGTGACTTCATTATCTGAATTGATGCTGATGTAGACATTTGGGGCAAAAGTGACCGTTTCTCCTTTTGGACCTGAGCACTGAAAGCTAACTCCTAAGAATAGACCGCCAGTGGCAAGAGATCCGAATTTCAAAAAGTCTCTTCGCGAAGGAGAAAAGACCTTACTCTGATCTTCTCTTTTTTTGTTTTTTAAAAATGGAATATTTGGAAGCATGAGATTACAATTAAGTGGAAGAGATTAAAGAGATTTTGAAGCAGTCATTATAGCTTCTTTGATACGATTATAAGTACCGCATCTGCAGAGGTTCCCAGCCATTGCTGTTTCGATCTCCTCTTCACTTGGGTTAGCATTTGAACCTAATAACGCTGCAGCATTCATAATCTGACCTGATTGGCAATAGCCACATTGCGGGACAATATGCTCCACCCAAGCTTTTTGAATTGGATGATCTCCATTTTCAGAAAGTCCTTCAATTGTAGTGACTTTACCCTCTCCCACACTAGAAATTTGTAAGGAGCAGGATCTAACAGCCACGCCATCCAAGTGAACCGTACATGCTCCGCACAGCGCTTGACCGCAACCAAACTTGGTGCCTTTCATATCCAGCAAATCTCGGATCACCCAGAGTAGTGGCATGTCCTCAACTGCCTCTACTTCCTTTGTCTCACCATTGATGTTTAATTTATAACTAGCCATATATCTTAAATTTTTACCTGTATAAGGTATCTATTTTTTTCTTTAAGGCATGAAAAAGAATGGATTTGCTATTATGACTAGTACCTAAGTTCTATTTTTTAAAATCCCATATTAATTCTAGTTTAAGAACAAGAGAGATAACACCATGAGAAAGCCTCTTTATTATTTGATAAAACAATAAAAATTAAGTCTCTGAAAGTGAAGCAAAAACAACCAAGACTGAATAATATCATATATTTTTACTGAGGGTGGTTTGGAATAATTGGATTAGCCTCCTACATTTGCATCACCAATTCGGAACAAGCTCCGAAAGAAACACAAAATTCCTCCTTTGTCATCCCGATAGCTATCGGGAGGTTAGAGCGGAAAAACACTAAATTCCTCCTTAGCTCAGTTGGTTAGAGCATCTGACTGTTAATCAGAGGGTCCAAGGTTCAAGTCCTTGAGGAGGAGCTGATAATCAGCCACTTACGATGTGAAATTGTAAGTGGCTTTTTTATTTGCAAAAAATTTGCAAAATGTTGTAAATACATATTTCACCTTTGCACAATTTTAAAATCAGCTGACTAAGGAATAACCAAGGATAAAATAGCCTGAAGCTCCCTTTCAAACAATATCATTAAGGACTTTGGCTATTTCCTTATCACTTTTATAAAAATAAGTAGGTACTTGCTCCATTCCGAGTTGAAAAATTGGTAATCAGGTACTTGTGAGAAATGTTTCGTTAGTTTATTTTTCATTTGCACATGATTTGCACAAAGAAAATCAATTTATTTTCCCACCATTCTAGCATGTTTTTTTCAGTTGGTAGAAAGTTTGGCTTACAAAAATCTGGAACCAGGTCAAGTTATTTGATCAGAGTTGGTAAAAATCTTCGAAAAGAAAAAAAATAGAGTAACCCACATTGTTGAAACAGAGAAGTTCCATAAGATAAAGACGTTTCAGAACCAATGAATGCTTTGGTAAAAAACACAATCTCAGAGTGAGTGGACAAAATGGGGAAGTGTATGGTATTCATTTCTTGAATCCTCTACCACGAAATTTTCTTTTTGGGTTGAAACTAATTCCTTCCACTAATGAGTCTTTGGTTTCACCTTTGAGCCATTCCTTAATTTCCTGTCTAAAAAAGTAAAGTTTTCCAGCCCTTTTATGAAAAGGAATCTTTCCCTTAGAAACATAGCTGTAAATAGTCTGTCTTTTTAGTTCCAATAATTCACAAATTCTTCCAAGCGTCAATATTTCTTCATTTCCCAAATCAGAAGCAACAGCTTCTTGAATTCTTGTTAAGATCAAGCTATTTTGATCAATTAATTGAGCGATAGCATGAGGTAAATCCTCAAATTTTAATTCCATATGTAGGTTAGGTTGTTGTGATGGAAAAAAGAGATGTAATTATTTCTATTTGAATTTAGCTTTTGGTTCCCAAGGTTTATCACATTGGAACCAGAAGTATGAGGCAATAGCTTTTTGTAATAAAAGATAAGTGGTCCATACCACCTTAAAACTTCAAAAAAGACGTTAGATGCTTAAGCAATTATTGGTTACTTTTTCTTTTAGCTTACAGTAGTATCAATGCAAAAAATAATGAATTTGTCCTCTTGGTGGTGATGCAAATTGCCCCTACCTAAAGTTATTTTTTCTGGAATGTAATTGAAGGATTTTTAGCCTGTTTGAAGAGTGAACAACTATACATTTTCAAAGGCAATTCGTTCTTTACTATGAAAAAAATTAATTGCCGATTTCGTCAGTTAAGGCACAAAGAAACCAGCAAACTGGTAGGAATTACGCTCAACGACTCTAATTACTGCCTGAGAAGATCTCAGGTGATTTGTATGTGTTCTAAGAGGCAAATCCAACTCTCCATTGAAAGCCGTGCCAAGATGATTCCCCGCCCTCCTCTCCAATGCTTCTAATTGAAAGGCTTTACGTTCTGCTGCACATGTTACTTGCTAAGAACTGCCAATAAACTCTGCAAAAAAGTATGACAGTAGTTTTTTATAGAGTCTGATTTACTTCCCCAATTGATCAACCCTTCCAAACCTGCAACATCAATTGCCCACTTCATTAAAGGATAAAAGTAAGAAGATATTTAAACAGAGTTGGCTAAAATACTAGATGTATTCAAAGTTTGGAAGGATCAATAAGAGTAGAAAAAATCAATTTTTCTTGGCCTTGTAAATAGACTATCCTTGATCGAGAAACTACATCTCTTTAGGATAAAGCAGGAAAAATGCGTATGCTAAAAATATTAAAACTCCCCAACATCCTTCAAATAATACTCCACCTTCTCATTTCCTTTTTCTTTCAACCCATCCATCTGAACCAACTCCTTCACTTCCTTTTTGATCTTCCTGAAGGAACCGATCTCAAAGCCGATCTTGAGCTGAACCCTGCTTTTGTAGAGACTTGACTTTTCATTAAAAAATGGATCAATGGATCCAAAAACCACAGATCGGATGGCACCACCGATAGGGATGGTTCTTCCAATAGCTAAGTTGAAAGCCCAAGCCTTTCCATCGAAATTCCTTGATTCATAGCCTGCAGGATTGGTAATGGTCACCTGATTGCGGTTTACTGTTCCCTGAGCAAACCAATTTCCTTTACTGAATCGTAAGCCGGTAAATACACCGCCCCCTTCTCTTCTGAGTTGTTCATCGGCATCAAACTGTTTTTTCCAAGTTACACCTCCTAACAAAGAAAACTGTTGGGAAAAGGAGTAGGAGAGTCCATAATCCAACAATACCCCTTCACCAAAGGAATTCAGAGGATCATACCAGAGAACCATACCGATTCGGTGAAATACAGGCTCTCCTGCCAATTTATTTATCTCGAGAAACTCAGCCTTTTCCTTATTCAGGTCAGATGAAATAGTCTTGATATCCCCAAGTGAATCAATTTTCAGTTTAGAAAAATCCTTTCCTGCTTTTTGAATGTATTCTTCGCTGATATGCCTAGCCTTCTCGGTTGCAAGTGCTTTGGCTTGATCAAAAGGCACTTCTGAAGGCAATCCTTTCTTGGTCAGTTCTGCCAAGGCATCTTTACCGTAGAAGTCCGGGAGTTGGGCACTTCTGGGATCAAAACCTTCTTTCACCACACCTGTAAGCTGTTCTTCTACTTTGGGCATGATCCATTCATTGGTCAGTGCCTTGAGGTTTTCATTGTTCTGATCCACCAGGGATTCCAGCTCATCCACTTGCCTGATATCGGCCAACCTTACTTTGGATTCATTCACGCGCTCCAGCGTGTTTTTCGCAGCATTCTTGAGTTCCTCTCCTGGGATATCCTCAGACTCAATCAGGCTTTCCAGAGTTTTGCTTTCTTGTTCCAGTAGGGCTTTGCTTCTTTCTTTTGCAAGGGTAAATAGGCTGTCACGCTGGGTGCTGTCAGTAGTGATCTCTTTCAGCTCTTTGAGTTCCTTTCTCAGCGAATCATAAGATTTCTTCAATGATTGGATTTGCTTGAGTTCTTCCAGGTAAGGGATTTCAGGTTTGGAGGGTAGAGCAGAAATAGAATTTGAAATCGAAGGCTTGGGAAGCTTTGAATTCATTCCACTTGGCAAGTTTTGGGCTTTCAAAAAATAGGATGAAAGCATTAAACTAAGTATAAAAATAAATTTTTTACCCATAACTATTTTTCAACCTCTCTAAAATTATTTCCTTGATTTGAATATTGTTTATCTGATAATTTTTAAATATTCATTTCACTTTATAAATTTGAAACAAAAATTTTTTTTTATAAAAAGGTTGGTTCTACCACGAATTTAATGGAATAGTTATCTTAGAGGAAAAAAATGTTTACCGAGAATTTTTTCACCACCCTGCTTAATCTTGAGGATGGTTGGGAAGTCCAATCTATCGAAACAGACCTTGGAAACGCGGAGATTTACATCAGTATCAGCTGCCGTTTGCAGGAATTGGCAGATGACCAAACCGGAGAGTTATGCAAAGTATATGACCATGCGCCCGAGCGTAAATGGAGACATCTTGACACGATGCAATATAAGACCTACATCAAGTGTAAGCTTCCCAGAATTATCGCCTCGAATGGCAAAGTGAAGACTGTTCAGCCCAATTGGGCATCGGGCTATGAGCGCCATACTTATCTATTTGAGCATGCTGTAATTGATCTGTTGAAGGCAACCAAGAACCAGACTAAAACCGCGCTGCTCATGCGTAGTGGTTTTAACATAGTGAATAGAATTCTACATGTAAGCACCCTAAGGGGCATGGGCAGAAGGAACTATTCGCAGGTAGTTTTTGACCAATTGAGTATAGATGAGAAGTCCTTTAGGAAGGGCCATCATTACATTACAGTCCTGAGCCATCCTAACTCCGGCTGTGTGCTGGATGTAGGCGAAGACCGTACCAAAGAAGCTGTCAAATCACTGTTAAACAAATCACTGACTCCTACACAACTTCAGCAGGTCAATGCAATCAGCATGGATATGTGGAAGGCGTTTATCACTACTGCTCAGGAAATGCTCCCCAATGCATCCATTGTCCATGACCGTTTTCATCTGGTCAAGTACCTCAATGATGCAATCGACAAGGTGCGACGAAGAGAGGTAAAGCAACATGAGGAACTAAAGAACAGCCGCTACGCGCTGCTTAAGAATCCGGAAAACCTCACAGAGAAACAACGTATTCATTTTGATGCGATTGCCGGTGCCAATTATGAGGTCAGCAAGGCATGGCAAGTACGGGAAAACTTCAAGGATTTATTCAGCTCCCAAAAGCTGTACGCCTGGAAATTGTACCTCAAATGGACTGTTGATTCGCAGAAGAGAAAAATCAAGGAAATCGATAAAGTAGTAGATATGTTCAACAACCATATCAAGGGAGTAGTAAATGCCTTATTGATGAACTTGAACAACGCCATGGCAGAACGGCTCAATGGTAAAATCCAAGAGCTTAAAACTGTTGGTAAAGGATATAGAACCTTTGCCAACTTTAGAAGCGCCATTCTGTTTTTCCATGGTGGATTAAACTTATATCCCCACTAACTTAAGGGTAGAACCAAAAGGTTTAATTACAAACTCATATTCCTTGTTCTAACTTTAATTCTAATATTGGATGGTGGATAGAATCTAACGTTTGCAAAACCTTTTGAAAAGAATTTTAGAAAAAGATAAGATAGTTGGTGATGAAATTTCACATATCCCCAAACATTTTTCTGCTCTCATAAGGGCGGGCATTAGTTTAAAGAAAATAGCGCCAGCTTGAATATTTTATATACATAGGACTATCTGAGATTTTAAATCAATCATTGGCTTCATCAAAGCTAATGGTGTAAAACGATTTATAAAGCTGATCTTGAGTTATCTGATTTAGATTGTTTCCAACAATTGTGAGCTTTTCTCCTCTTCTATTTAGAGAGTCAAAATGAATTCCCGTAGAGCCTTTCCCAAACAACTTAGGTACCATTATTTTGGCTCTTTTTCCATCAATCGTATCATAACGATAATATTCTCTCAAAAAGATTCCCTGCCGTTCTTCCACGGTTGCATCTTTTGAAAAGATCATCTCACTCCTGTATGGCCAGTCAAGGGAATCAAAATGAATTTTTGACTGTAAAGAATTCACTATTACTGTCTCCGTAAATCCTCTTACTGACTTACCATAATTAATGAAGACCGTATCATTCTCATTAGTTACAAGGACTGTGACTTTTGAGTCAATTCCGTTACTTGAAACTTTTAACCAATTATCCGGGATACAAATAGAAAAACCATCAAAGTTTTCTTCCTTTTTTTGATTTGAGGAAGAACACGCTATGATAATTCCAAGAATCACTATAAACAAAATCCTTTTCATCCTATTTGATTTTATTCTCTTTTAAAAACTGTTGTGTTACTATCTTTGAATTTTTGGTGTAACTTGAAGATGCCTTGTAGGTTCCATCTCCTTGCACTGGAGATACTCCTAATGTCGTTGCCCTTTCCCTTATGGAAACATTGGTTTGACCATTTATTTTCGCTCCCATTAAACCTTTTCCATCATTAGTATGACTCAACCCTAAATTATGCCCAAGCTCATGTGTAACAACTTCATCAAAAGAACCATTTTTTAGGGTTCCAACTTCAACGGCAGATGCCCTTCCTCCAATTTCTGCCAATCCTACTGGATCAGTGCCATCTTTCAATTTAGGGATATCGCCTGCAATTACCATAACATGGTCATTTTCACCGACGTCATCTATGCTATTTACAACCTCAAAATCAACTGTAAAAGATTTAATTCTAGTATCTGTGTCAGGTGTTATTCCTTCAACTCTACCTTGAAGCGCTCGCCCCCCAAAAGTACTGGTCAAATCAGCTGTTCCTTTCCCATCAGCAACCATTGTATTAGATAAATCCGCACCATTAGAGTTTACTATTTTTAAAGTCATTCGAATTGATGCTTCTCTAATAGTATAATTCGGGTTTGAGCGATTTGTGTTAGTGACTTTAGTGATAACGTCCTTTGGATCACTAACCATCATGCCATCAGGATCAATAAATATGATTGGGTTATTTAATGTATAGGAATACGGGCTTGATCTAAAATAAGCATCAGCAACAGGGTCAACAACCGACCATCTCCCAATCGAAGCATCATACATTCTGGCTCCGTAGTCGTAGTATTCCAATCCTTCATCTTCGATCAGCTCTTTACCATTATAGAGATATTTGTTCACCTTGATCCCTCCATACTGATATCCCAATCCTGTCAGTTCCAACCCCCAGGGATCGTAATGTGTTTCCTGGACTATGGCCGAACTCACACTCATCACCATCATATTGTCAAACCAGACATCCTCTGCCGTTTCGTTCACCACAAAGGTTTCCATATATCCGTCTTTGGAAATATACATCTCCTCTTCCAGAACTTCATGCTGGTTTGCGGCATTTTTGGAAAGGACTTTCTTACCGACCTCATACCTGTTACTATCCTGATCATACAATGCATACATCAGGTAAGCCTCCGGAGCTTCTTTCTTCTGAAGATCCTTCGCCAGGATATCTGCGAGATTCAGTAAGGCTATCGGGTTGGCTCCGCCTGCACGCTGGTTGCTTAATGCCAGTTCATTCAGATCGGAGATGAGTCTTTCCTTGCCTCCTGCTGCCATAAAGCTGGCTGCATTGGCTTTCTGGTTTTTGTCTTCCAGGTATTTACCATGTACCTGTAGTTTCAGACTGTCACCCGCATAAATTTCCTGGGTGCGTCCCGGACCTACCATTCTGCCCCTATTGGCATTCAGCCAGGCCACCTGGTTTCCACCTACTGTAACGTTATGCTCAGGCTCTGTCTGTCTGGATTCGGATATCATCGAAAAGGCCATCTCCTCTGTTGCTGCGCTGCCGGATTCCATGGTTGCCATAAATGTCTGGCTTGTCGCTGCACGCAAAACTTGTCTGATATTTCCCAGATGATCCTTAAGGTAGTATTCTCCCCAGAGACCATCCACCTCAGCAACAAGCCTTCCCTCTTCATGGATCAGGTAATCAAGGGCTCCATCCAGTAACACGATCTCCCCGATGTAATCCTGGGTTTTAGTCAAAGTCCCGCTACTGTTGTACACCTTCTGGGTCATTTTATTGCCCGTGGCATCATAGGCAAAACGAAGTTGTGCCCCACTCTCAAAGGTGATCTCCTGGGGCAGATTGAGATGGTTATAGGTGATCAGGGTAATTTCCTTGTCCACGTTGGCCGTCATATTCCCGTTCTCATCGTAGCCGTATTCTTCTGAACCTGACTCTACAAAGTCCTTTGCAGTATAACCTGTACTTAGATTGTTGTCTTTTACCTGCGAAAGGCGGTTGCTGAACCGATCATACTCGTACTCCAGATCATCCACCACATTATAGTCAGAAGTAGCTCTTTGATTCCTCCTAATCATGGAATAAATGTTCCCATTGGCATCGTAAGTAATCCCGTTAACTGTAAACCAATTGGATTCACTAGTGGCCGTATATGTTGCCGACTTCAGCCTATTAGCATTATCATAAATATAGTTATACGTCCTTGTTTTAAAGGTTCCCGATGTTCCGGCCTTCCCTCCCCAGTTTATTCTGGAGATATTTCCATTCCATCGAGGGGTAGTCGCTCCACTCTCTTGGTAGTAATTCGTCTGGGTATAGCCATCTGTCAATGAACTTCCCAGCGTCTTCAGCCAACCACGGATGTTATATGTATAGGTCTGGTTGCCGGAAGTTATTTCAGGAAATGCCTTTGTTTTCAGCTGTCCCAGATCATTGTAGGTATTCTGGACAATTCTTCTGGTCGTCCCATCTATCGTATGATCAATGTAGGCCAACTGCCCGATCACATTATATATATAGTTCCGTTTGATATCTTCCACTCCAGTATTCGTACTTGAAGTCAAGGTGAGGGTAGGCTGGCCTTCAAAATTATACTTGCTTGAAGTGCGGATTTCCCCGCCCAGTTGGTGTTCGGAAATGGTCTGGATTACCTGCCCTTTGTTGTCGTAATATAAAACAGTAGTATAAAACGCCCCAGTTTCCAGATTTTTAACTTTCATCCCAGTCTGAAGACCGTGGGTACGGGTGCTCGCCTGTGCATCAAAACCTGTATTTGTCTGATAGCTGTAGCCTGTAAGGGCTGCATAGGAATCGTAATAATTCACAGTCAACAACTCCCCTTCCTCATTTGGCCAGCCATTTGTGACTGTTCCGTTTACCATCGCAGCATTGTTAGATCCCGCGGTGCTCAGGCTTCCCTGGAGGGTTCCAAAGTCCTGGTCGCTTTTAGTGACCAGTCCCGTAGACAGCACCCTTCCCAAAGCATCGTATCTGGTATACAGCCATTTACTACTTTTACGCAATACCCCATCCTGCATACCCACCGGACGGTCCTGAGCATCGTAGAGAATATATTCATCATCCTTGCCGGGAACCTTCTTTTTGCTCATTCTGCCTCTGCTGTCATAGGTATAGCGAAAGTATTGTTCAAAAGCCAAGTCAGAATCCGCAGACATGGACCAGACATCATTTACCTCAAACAGATCTATGGCCACCGGAGGAAGAACTACCCGTAACTGACCCAGATCATTGTAAACATAATAGGTACTCAGCCAACCTGAGTGGCCATCAGTGACTGGCGTAACGCAGCCTTCGGTTTTTTTCAGGATTACTCGCCCCAGTTTATCGGTAAATTGGACTGTCTGGATATCATCCTCATCAGCGCTGATCTCCACCCATAAGGTATTGGCAGTGTAGGATGAAGAGGTTACCGGGAGCCCGTTGGAGTCAAGGGTCCAGATTCTTACATCATCGGCTAAAGTATTAGGCCTTCTTTCAAACTTGACTTCTTTGCCTGAATTAAGATGCCAAGCCAAACCAGGGGCCGCCTGTTTGTCCACACGGTTCAGCGGGGAAGGTTCAAAAAGAGTCTGGGAATAGCCATAACTGTCCCCATATATCGCAGAGGTCCTGCTGGTATGAGTAGAAACTGCTGTACTTCTAAACCTCCCGTCCTGGGTACCCCCCGTTTCATAATAAGGCAGGTACTCTTTTTCCTGACGTCCAAAATCGTCATACTCAATAGGGGTAATCAGGTCCTTGCCGCTGATGGTTGAAGCTTTGCCTACCGTCTGCATCGGCCAGCCCAGGCCATCCAGGTAAGTAAAACTTTTATACGACTGGCTCGATGTACCGCCTGTAACAGTGGTCGTAGAAGTTGTGGCTATTCTGGCTTTGTAGGTCTTGACAAAGTTCTCCGTAGTCTGACCAAAGGATGTTGATACGCTAACCAAAAACATAAAAAGAGCAATGCTGAAATAGTGTCTCATAGTCAAAAAATTAGTTTCAGTTAGCATAATTGTATTCGTAATGCTCCAATATATAGCCGTCTTCATCCTTGATGGTTTTCAGCCTGCCCATAACGTCGTATTCGTATTTTATAGAAAAGTTTCTAGGGTCAGTCGCGCTCTCAATTCCCAACTGGGGTCTGTAGGTATATGTGGTCATCAATGCATCCGAAGGATGCAATCTTAACTCATCCACAATGATATTGACTCCAGATATTGAAAAGCTATTTGATGTAATTGTCTTCTCTACCAAAGTCCAGGTAGTTGAAACAGCAAAGCTCTGCCCAGCTACAGTTACTGATCCCGAACCACTCGTGGTTCGGGTCCAGAAAGTGACTTTAAAGGGATCTGCGGCAGAGGCCGTGATCCCCGTTTTGCTGATCGATCCGGTGCTGAGGTTGTAAGATTTTTTTCCAGTCCGGTAATAGGTGGAATTTGGGGTACCATTGTATGTCCATCCACCTTTTTCAGAAGTTTCAAATGAACTATAAGCAATCTCGGTATTCAGAGCATTTTCTGCCTTCGCTACAGGCAAGCCACTTTTATAAGCCCAAAGGTAGCTAATCATCGTTCCTCCTTCCATTGACATTAACACTGGTTTACCTGTATTTGCATAGGCATGGTAGGCTACCCTGTTTTCAAGGTTATTGGAAAGATCAGAAGCTTTGATCTTTTCAGGCAAGACCAGATACCCACCCCATTCTTTGTAAGTCGTCCTTTGAGTAGAAGTTTTGGTGGCATCCACCCAATTCTCGACCTGTATCGGCTCAGAAATCCGGTGATTGTTGTTCTTCTTCAGCTTCTCCAAAGCAGTGTATTCCGGCCCGCTCAAGCTCCCGCCCGACAGAAAACTGCTTCCGGTCACGTCGTCCGGATAGAATGTTTTCACCTTATTCACCTTGCCATCGCTCCCAGTCGTCTCCGACCTGGTAACCAGCAGGTGAAAGGGGTTTTCGTAGAAATAGTCTGTTGTAGTCTGCAATGACATAGCGACCCCTGAAGGATACGAGATGTTACTCTCCTTCTTCTGGATCAGCCGATAAGCCTTGCTCTTATACTGGTACTGTCCGGGACGGATAAATTGGGGCTCGTCTCCACCTTCTCCAGGTAAGTACATAACCGATAACCCCATATCCACAAACCTTTGGACTTCTTTTACCATCAGGGCATTGATGGTATTGGTATACTTTTGCGAATAGACATACTCCACTTTATTTACTACTTCATACACCGATCCATTCTTTCGAAAATGGGTTTCCTCGACCAAATTGGAGATGCCAGATACTGGAACCATCTGCCCATAGTTGGAGCTGTTGATGAAAAGAGAATTCCCCGTGCCCAAATCATCGGTAATGCTGTTATAGACATATTTAGATTTGAAAAGTTGGCTGGAGTTCGTGCCTGTGTACTTGTTCACCTCTGTATACACCCAAGGCAGACCGTTGTAGTTGACCGCCGAATAAACGTCAACCCCCAAATACCTCCGCTGCCAAGCAGATATCCATCCAAAGGAAGCCAAACCGGATACCCGAAATGTTTCTATGGTATAGTCGTCGTAGTTTTTAAAGAACAGCGACTCGTCAAAAAACTTGGTTGCCAGGCCATTTTGACCCACACCGTATTTGTATTCCTCCAATCCGGACAACGTATTCAACTTGTCGTAACTGGCGATCTTTTTGATTCTTAATCCTCCTCCAAAAACTGTGGAACCCGAAGAACTGGTGTACGCGTGGGGCTCGTACTCAAAGGTGGTGAAGCCTTTGGTCGGGTAGGTGATCCTCTTTAGGATTGCCATCTGCATTTTAGTCGTGTCCGAAGACCTATTGGCCGACCCCACATTCCAAACATAGGAATTATCTGGCACGCTCTGAGGTGAATAAATCTGGTCCTTCACCAAATTTGCTACGGATGTAATACTTCCACCAATTATGGAGGTAGTCGGTATTAGGGTGCTATTATTTCGCCCATTGAACATTCCCCAATAATCTTGGGCAAAAGAGCCGATTTTTGGAATGGGAATACTAGTATTATAGTCAAAGGAGTAGGTCTTCAGGTTACTGGGCTGATCTACCGCAACCTCAGAAAAACTAGTGAGCTTCAACCTCTTAATGTAGTAGTTTTGTAGTCCCGTGCCATCAAATGTAGCCGTAAAATAGTCGTGGTTAAAAACAAATTTCTTAACCAACACGCCCTCACCGTCATACACCAGTATTTCGTCCAAGCTCTTTGCATCCAAGACGTTTCGATCAATCCGGGTGGTGTTGTAATTGAATACAACCTGGCCATTTCTGTAAGTTATTCTCTTTACGAATTTTTCCTGCTGGTGTATTGTTGAGGTTGAAGTTTCCTCCATAAAGGAGCCTCGGTTTGCTACTACTTCAGATCCACTACCAGAAGAATTAACAGCGAACTCTCCCCCTATCAAATGGCTTAAGGAGGTCTGATTTTTGGAATAAACCTTGGTCTCGTACTCGAATCTTACTGTATCCTGCTTGCTGTATGATATAATTTCCTTGACGTAAAGGTCCGTGATGTAGTTAGATCTGGGGTTGGGCTCATCATTGATCAATATCTTGTTGTATTCGGAAAACACGTAGGTGGTCCCCTTCTCGTCGACCAAATTTAAAAAGAAGTTCCCTGTGGGGTTGCCTAAGGAAATCTTGATCGGCTCGTAAGGAAAGGTAAAGAAAGTTCGGTCAGGGGCGTAGATGAACTGGCCTGACTTCCCCGAAATGTTGTAGTTGAAAATATCTGGCCGAGTATCCCTTCCTGCACCGTCGGCAATAGCCTTCAAATAATAGTAGTTTTGGGATTTCGTTTGCCCAGTACCAGTTTGTTTGGCGAAAAAGCCACTCAAGTCCATAGGTACCATGTTGAAGTTTCCCTCCGTGGTTTCATCGGGAGTTCCAAGCACATTCCTATGGATAACCATCGGTCCGCTAATGCTCCAACCCAAGCCTACTTCCGTAGACTCCTGATTTACTTTAATCCCGCCGGCGTGATAGGAAAGACTAAAAGGTATGGAGATTTCTGCGGCCTCAACAATAAAAAGTGGAAAACTAATATTGGGAATGCCGGTGTTCATCGAAACAGGATAGGTTCCGTATTTGCCAAGTTCGGCAACTGTCGGAGTCGGAGAGATAATGTCGGGAAGCTTTGGTAACGACATTTCTCCCTCCATACTTTGCTGCATTTCAAATGTTTGAATTTTTTGCTTTGGAATCGAATCTTGTGAAAAACAATAATTCACAAATAATAGGTATAAAAAGATTGCGCTTAAAATATTAGGCTCTGTGAAACAACTAATTCTAATATTGATTATTTTAAATATCATTTTCATAAATTGAGATTTTAAACTAAAAAATACCATATACCAATTAATCTTTTAACTGTTATTCAGTATACTTGCTTTTTGATTTTCTATATTATTGTGCGGGAAATAAAATTTTAATTATATGGAGAATAACTTTCCTCCTCTACCAAACAAATCGTCTGGGTTAAATCCGTTCCAATCTTTACATAATATAGATTCCCTGTCAAATGAGGCCCTACAAAATCAGGATTGGTTATTTCAAGAAAATACATTCCCTCACAGGCAGGTGAATTACAATTGATGCTGATCACTTTATTATTCGCAGAGGCATCATGCATCCAAACACCATTTTTCTTCCATCTGTAAATTGAGGGAGAACCCTGATAATTCCCATCATCAACTGTAAGATTCATCGAAGTATTGGGTTGCACATAAACAGTATCCACAAATTTTAGATATTGGGGTGCGTACAGGTAATAATCCCCCACTTTTGATTTGGCATAGGTTAGCTCTTCAAAATTATAATGATTATACCTCACCGTGAATTGCCACATATTTTTGTCATAGAGGCAGTTCGGTATAGTTCCTTCCAGGTAATTATTATGCAAACCCAAATGGCTAATATTTACGAATGAACAAAAAGTGCTAGGTATGGAGCCGGTCAGCTTGTTATCATTGAGGGTTAGGGCATTGATATTTACCAAATTCCCATAGGAAGGAGGTATAGTCCCTCCAATTTGGTTTTCTTCCAATTTCAGCTGCCTCAAAGCAGGCATATTTCCAAAGCTTGAAGGAAGAGTACCAGTCAGATTATTCCTGTACACAAAAAATTGATCCAAAGCTTGAAGCCCTCCTATTTCCCAGGGTATCTGACCTGTCACATTATTATCCTGTGCCCAAAAAAATTGCAGGTTACTCAGGTTTCCAAGTGAAGTAGGCAAAGTCCCTGACAGTTGGTTTCCGTTTACAAACAAATGAGTTAGGTAAGATAGGTTACCAATAGAGGTAGGTATAGCCCCGGAAAGCTGATTAGAATATAAATAGATTTCCTTCATCACCGTCATATTACCTATTGAGGTAGGAATACCCCCAGTGATCGCATTCCCATTAATGTAGAAGTGAGTCATCTGATTCAGGCTACCTAGATTACTAGGCACCACACCAGTCAAATTATTATCATATACACTAAAAAATTTAAGATTAGGTAAAGATGTTATGGTGGATGGAATACTGCCTGTTAGCTCATTTACATACAGGTGAATATTTTCTAAAGCAGTCATATTCCCAATGGTCGTAGGAATAGTACCTGTCATATTATTGGAATAAAGCAGCAGTTCTTTCACCTTATTCAGATTCCCAATACTTTGTGGAAGTTGACCTATAAATGGATTTTTAACCAACTGGATATGCTCCAAATAAGTCAGATCACCAAAACTTTCCGGTATGGTGCCATTTAGGTTATTTTGATATAAAACAAGAAATATGACGTGACCGTTTGCATCCAGTGTTACCCCATGAAAATTACTCACACTTTGAACTACATTAGGATTGGCAGAACTCCATCCTGACTTATTAAACCAATTCGGCCCACCCATCGCCTGGTAAAAATCCATAAGCGCATCGTACTCTGCTTGATTTGGGAGAACAGACATGCTACTTACCGAAAAGGATTCTGTGCTGTTGGTCTGATTGCTGCCTGCCTTTTGGCCATTTCCCTGAGAAGTATTCTTGTCTTTCCCTTTGGAATAATTCATTTTAGCAACTTGTGGAGAAATCAGCTCAGCTTGGAGCATCATTTGTTCCCAAACCAAACTGTCCAAGTAAGCTTTGTTTTTATCAATTTCCCCGTCTTGTCCACTACTACCTAGTGTTTGATCAATACTTTGAAACAAGCCAGAGTATGATGTCTCACCTTTTGACCAAAATGAAAAACAGCTGATTATTAAGCACAAAACCGTAAGCAAAACCAAATTTTTAATCATAAAACAACTATTAAAAACAAAAGAGTTATTGCGAAAACCCAACACTTTAAAAAACTGATAAACAATATCACCACCAGAATTTATGTGTATATCAATAATTAGAAATACCAAAAACCACCAGGAACCATGCTGCTTCATCAGAAGCAAATAAGACTAGGCCTCTACAACAATAACCAAGAAGTTATATTCGTTTCTATGAGGTAATTATATGTTAAAACTAAAGATTAAAAAAATACCCTATACAGGGTATTGCATATATCACTAATTTTTACATTGAAATATATAATAATAATTACTGTATATATCTTACAAAAAAAGGTGGTTTTTAAAAACCACCTACAAATCAAATCATTTCATAACTTATTGAAAATCAGCGATATTTTTTTTATCTTTTTTTCTCTTAAAATATTTTTCTTTCCAAATCCTATTTTCATCGAAAGAGTCTTCTTCGAGACGAGTTTATTGGTAAACATCAATAGGGCGTTTTAACCAATCCCATTCTAAAAAAATAAAAGGTATCCTTGAATTCTAAATGGAAATGAAACCTTTCATAAAATAGGCAAAATGACTGCACATATAAAAAACAAAACCCTCACCTTAGCAAAGGTAATATTGCAATAGCTACTCAATCACTCAAAATATAATAGAGGGGACCATTTAACGTCATACCAAATTTTGTTAACCCAATATTTTCCGTGAGTCATACAACATATAAGAGAATAGCTTGGAGAAAGAATATGAAATGCACATGGTGGAAAAAATGTAATTTAACTCATTCTAATTGCGATATCGTAATCAACACCTATTAACTGATCAATGAGTAACTTTTAAGACTTTTTGATCACAACTCCCCTACATCCTTCAAATAATACTCCATTTGCTCATTCCCTTTTTCTTTCAAATCATCCATCGGAATCATCTCCTTAACTTCCTGTCTGATTTTCTTGAAGGAACCGATCTCAAAGCCGATCTTGAGCTGAACCCTGCTTTTGTACAGACTTGACTTTTCATTGAAAAATGGGTCTATGGAACCTATCACCACTGAGCGGATTACCTTACCCATAGGGATGGTTCTTCCAATGGCTAAGTTGGATGCCCAAGCCTTTCCCTCGAAATCCCTTGTTTCATACCCCGCAGGATTGGTGATGGTTACCTGGTTACGGTTTACTGTTCCCTGAGCAAACCAATTTCCTTTGCTGAAACGTAGGCCAGAAAATACACCGAACCCTTCTCGTCTGAGCTGTTCATCATTATCAAACTGCTTTTTCCATGAAACTCCTCCCATAAAGGCTAACTGCTGGGAAAAGGAATAGGAAAGTCCATAATCCAACAATACCCCTTCACCAAAGGAAGTCAGAGGATCATACCAGAGTAATGTGCCGACACGCTGAAAAACAGGCTGACCAGCCAATTTATTTGCTTCGAAGAATTCTGCCTTTTTCTTTTTCAGGTCTGATGAAATTGTATTGATATTCCCAAGTGAATCAATTTTCAGTTTAGAAAAATCCTTACCAGCCTTTTGAATGTATTCTTCGCTGATATGTCCCGCTTTCTCGGTTGCAAGTGCTTTGGCTTGATCAAAAGGCACTTCTGAAGGCAATCCATTTTTGGTCAGTTCTGCCAGTGCATCTTTACCATAGAAGTCTGGGAGTTCGGTGCTTCTTGGGTCAAACCCATCTTTCACTACTCCTGAGATTTTCTCTTCTAGTTTTGGCATAATCCATTCGTTGGTCAGTGCCTTGAGATTTTCATTGTTCTGATCCACCAGCGATTCAAGCTCATCAACTTGACTGATATTATCTAACCTTGCTTTGGAATCACTTACTCTATCCAGTGTATTTTTTGCAGCATTCTTGATTTCTTCTCCAAGGATATCTTCCGATTCAATCAGGCTTTCCAGGGTTTTGCTTTCCTGTTCCAACAGGGATTTGCTTCTTTCTTTTGCCAGGGTAAAGAGGCTGTCACGTTGGGTACTGTCAGCGGTGATCTCTTTAAGCTCTTTGATTTCTCTCCTTAGCGAATCATAAGATTTCTTCAGTGACTGGATCTGCTTGAGTTCTTCCAGGTAGGGGATCTCTGGTTTGGTGGGAAGAGCAGAAATAGAATTTGAAAGCAAAGGCGTAGAAAGCTTTGAATTCAAGCTACTTGGCAAGTTTTGGGCTTTCAAAAAAAAGGATGATAGCAGCAAACAAATAATAAAAATGATTTCTATACGCATAATTATTTTGTCTAATCAATATAGCTAACCCTACTTTTAAAATATCAATTTGTATATTATTTTCAATCAGTCTTTGCATAGTCAATTAATTTCTATGTACTGGGTGAATTTGTCTCTCTTATTTATTTCTGATTCGTCTAGCGAACCTTTTCCTATTTCCGTTCAATACCATTTCGTTACCAAAACAGCACCAAGAGGTGGTTTGCACCCTCCGCTTAATCATCGATTGCGGTATAACTACTAACCTATTCTATACAACATGCTTTTGATTCACATCAAAGAATTTAAGAAAACACATACGAACAGTTGGGTGAAATAAAACTCATTCAGATTCTGATAAAATTTCAATATGTTATATTTTAATAAAAAATACGAATATTAAAATCAATAAAATGACTAATATGATTTTACCAGAAATTGATAAAAAATTATGGAGAAACAATAAAATCTTTAATCTTTTTAAAACAGGTAAATCGTTACACTCGTCATGAATTCTTTCGATTATCTCTTCGCGAATTAATGAAAAAAACACTGATCTTTTTCTAAATATTATATTAAATTTTTTATTTAATATATATATATATTAAATCTATAAACAATAGATAAAACCATGTGCAAACCCATTAAATAAAGGAAATATTTAAAATACATTCAAAATTAATTTTAGTCTTTCTTTACTCTTCTATTAACTTCAACTCTAGTTGCGTCAGATTTCGTTAAACTACTTTCTTTCAATTCATTTTTAAGACCTTCTGTTGATGTATATCGATTATTCTGACTATTAACATATTTTGTTACATCATTTAAGATATTAGAAAATTGTTCAATAGAAAAGCCAAGCTTTTCGGCAAAATTCCCTATATCGCCTTCAGTCATATTGGAAATGTTAACTGGTTCTCCAAGGAATTGGGTATAGGAAGCTTCGGCCCAAACTCCACCTCCAAAAGCTTTTCCAGGTGAAACAAAAGGAATCAATCCCCCTAATTGAGAACCATCAGCTGTTGTATTAAATTCAAAAGAACCATCAGGTAACCCAGTTGGAGCACCTCCTAAAAAACCTCCTATTCCAAATCCAAGTCCTGACAAATCCTCTAAGCTTCCACTATTTAAATATGTTCCAATACCTCCAGCTATTCCAATACCTGACGCTGGCCCCATTGATCCATTAATATATTGTACTGCATGAATTCCTTCCTGATCTCTCCTAGTCCCAATAGCTATTCCGTATGCTCCACCAGCTGTAATACTTAAATTTCCAGCAACAGGTACTATTCCACGACCTTCAGTTTGGATTGAGACAGACTCTAATCCTTCAAGTTCAACATGCGCTACAACCTTATTTTCACTGAAAGCATATGGACTATTATGAACATACTTATCTGACAGAGGATCTATGTTGAAGAATCGACCTATGTCTGGCTGATGATTTCTCCACTTGAATGAACTCCAATTCAGCCCGAAATCATCTATTGATTCCTGACTCTGAAATTTCCAATTGTTAACTTTTATTCCTCCATACTGATACCCCAACCCTGTCAGTTCTAGTCCCCAAGGATCGTAATGTGTTTCCTGCACAATCGCCGAACTCACACTCATCACCATCATATTGTCAAACCAGACATCCTCTGCCGTTTCGTTCACCACAAAGGTTTCCATATAGCCGTCTTTGGAAATATACATCTCCTCTTCCAGAACTTCATGCTGGTTTGCCGCATTTTTGGAAAGGACTTTCTTGCCTACCTCATATCTGTTGCTGTCCTGATCATACAATGCATACATCAGGTAGGCCTCCGGAGCTTCCTTCTTCTGAAGATCCTTCGCCAGGATGTCTGCCAAGTTAAGTAAGGCGATTGGGTTTGCTCCGCCCGCCCGTTGGTTACTTAGCGCCAGTTCATTCAGATCGGCGATCATTCTTTCCTTGCCTCCGGCTGCCATAAAGCTGGCCGCATTCGCTTTCTGGTTCTTGTCTTCCAGGTATTTGCCATGCACCTGCAGTTTCAGACTGTCACCCGCATAAATTTCCTGGGTGCGTCCCGGACCTACCATTCTGCCCCTATTGGCATTCAGCCAGGCCACCTGGTTTCCACCTACTGTAACGTTATGCTCAGGCTCTGTCTGTCTGGATTCGGATATCATCGAAAAGGCCATCTCCTCTGTTGCTGCGCTGCCGGATTCCATGGTTGCCATAAATGTCTGGCTTGTCGCTGCACGCAAAACTTGTCTGATATTTCCCAGATGATCCTTAAGGTAGTATTCTCCCCAGAGACCATCCACCTCAGCAACAAGCCTTCCCTCTTCATGGATCAGGTAATCAAGGGCTCCATCCAGTAACACGATCTCCCCGATGTAATCCTGGGTTTTAGTCAAAGTCCCGCTACTGTTGTACACCTTCTGGGTCATTTTATTGCCCGTGGCATTATAGGCAAAACGGAGTTGCGCCCCACTCTCAAAGGTGATCTCCTGGGGCAGATTGAGATGGTTATAGGTGATCAGGGTAATTTCCTTGTCCACGTTGGCCGTCATATTCCCATTCTCATCGTAGCCATACGCTGCTGTTCCCCAGTCCTTGAAATCTTTTGCAGTATAATTTGTACTCAGATTGTTATCCTTTACCTGGGATAGTCTATTACTGAATCTATTGTAAGAATACTCTAAATCATCAACAACATTATAGTCTGAGGTAGCTCTTTGATTCCTCCTTTCCATGGAATAGATATTCCCATTGGCATCATAGGTGATTCCCGTAACATTAAATCTATTGGCTTCACCACTGGCCGTGAAATTCGCGGTTTTCAGCCTGTTGGCATGGTCATAAATGTAATTGTAAGTCCTTGTTTTAAAGGCTCCCCCGGAACCTTCCTTCCCTCCCCAGTCGATCCGGGAGATATTCCCGTTGTAGCGTGGTGCTGTGGCTCCACTTTCCTGGTAATAATTCGTCTGGGTATAGCCATCGGTCAATGAACTTCCTAGGGTCTTTAACCAGCCTCTGATATTGTAACTATAGGTCTGGTTACCGCAAAAAACCAGTAGTGCCAGCCAATGCATTTAATGACCCAAACCATCCAAGTCTTTAAAATAATACTCCACCTTCTCATTTCCTTTTTCTTTCAACCCATCCATCTGAACCAACTCCTTCACTTCCTTTTTGATCTCCCTGAAGGAACCGATCTCAAAGCCGATCTTGAGCTGAACCCTGCTTTTGTACAAACTTGACTTTTCGTCAAAAAATGGATCAACGGATCCCATCACCACAGAGCGGATTACCTTACCTATAGGGATGGCTCTACCAACCGCGAAGCTGGATGCCCAAGCTTTTCCATCGAAATTCCTTGATTCATACCCCGCAGGATTGGTGATGGTCACCTGATTGCGGTTTACCGTGCCCTGAGCAAACCAATTTCCTTTGTTGAATCGTAGGCCGGTAAATACACCGAACCCTTCTCTTCTGAGTTGTTCATCTTTATCAAACTGTTCTTTCCATGAAACACCGCCCATAAAGGATAACTGTTGAGAAAAAGAATAGGAAAGCCCATAATCCAACAGTATCCCTTCGCCAAAGGAAGTCAATGGATCATACCAAAGCATCATCCCTATCCTGTGGACAGCCGGTGCCTCTTTTAGCCGGTTTGGCTCAAAAAATTCATTCTTTTTGTTATTCAGCTCGGAGGGAATCGACTTTAAATTCCCGAGTGAATCGATTTTCAGCTTGGAAAAATCCTTACCTGCCTTTTGAATGTATTCTTCGCTGATATGCCTTGCCTTCTCGGTTGCAAGTTCTTTGGCTTGATCAAAAGGTACTTCTGAAGGCAAGCCTTTTTTGGTCAGTTCTGCCAAGGCCTCTTTACCGTAGAAGTCAGGAAGTTTGGCATCTCTAGCGTCAAAAGTATCTTTCACTACTCCTGAGATTTGCTCTTCCAACTTGGGCATGATCCATTCATTGGTCAGCGCCTTGAGGTTTTCGTTATTCTGATCCACCAACGATTCCAACTCACCCACTTGCTTGACTTCGGCCAACTTTGCTTTGGATTCATTCACGCGCTCCAGCGTGTTTTTCGCAGCATTCTTAATTTCAGATCCGGGAATATCTTCAGATTCAATCAAGCTTTCCAGGGTTTTACTTTCCTGTTCCAGCACTTCCCTGCTCCTTTCCTTGGCCAAGGTAAAGAGGCTGTCACGGTGGGTGCTGTCAGTAGTGATCTCTTTCAGCTCTTTGATTTCTCTCCTTAGCGAATCATAAGATTTCTTCAATGACTGGATCTGCTTGGGCTCTTCCATGTAAGGGATTTCAGGTTTGGAAGGTAAAGTAGCAATAGATTTTGAAATCGAAGGATTAGTAAGCTTTGAATTCAAGCTACCCGGCAAGTTTTGAGCTTTCAAAAAATAGGGTGATAGCAACAAACAAATAATAAAAGTGAATTGTTTTCTCATAGCTGATTTGTAAAACCAAATACATTTACACCCTTCATTTAAATGTCAATTTGAAAGTTATTTATCTTGTAGTTTATAAATACTCTTTTCACTTTTTTTCTTATGCACAAAAAATCACTGTTCGCAGCAGCATTACCCGCTACAAAAAACAACATCAGGCTTACTATGGTCAACCATTTTATCATTTATTCTACATAAAAGGCATCTATTAACTCTTCCAAGATTTTGCCTTCAGACGTTAATTCATAATCTAGATCAAACCCTTTTTTCTGTAATTCTTCACCTGCCCAATCACGGATTTCATCTGCTACATCTTCATCAACTTCAACAAAAACAAACTTATCTTCTTTTCTATTTTGAAGTTTTAATTTTAAATCTGGTTGCTGTTCAGAAAGACTATAATCCAAATAGTCATACTGATTTCTGTTTAGCTTGACTATCATTGTCCTAATTGTTTTAAGAGTTTGGCAGCTTTACTTGAAGATGTCGGATTGACGGATATTATCCTGCCCGTTTGTGGATTAACCACTACTTCACCAAACTGACCAATAAACCTTTGGCTTTGTCTACCCAATTGATCAGTAACTACATTATTTATTTTCAAAGGGTTTTTTAGCGCATCGAGAATAGCACTTGGTTTTACTCCAGCTCTACCCATACTCCCGATTGCTCTATTGACACCATGTCCTATAAATCCATTAATTTTTAGTCCATTTGCAGCTTGAATACTCGTCTTAGCAACTTTTCCAATAAGTTTTCCTCCAGGAATAAAACCGACTCCCGCTTCATATGCTAAACCTTCACCAAATTCTTCACCAGAAAAAGTGCCAGTCTGAGCATCCATTAGACCTGTTAATAAAACCCCACCAGGCAACATTTCAACTACCTCTTTTTGTAAATCATGAAGATCATTTACATACTTGCTCACCCTTCCTACTTTTCCCCAAGTACCTTGCTGCTTTTCATTTCCCTCTTGAGTTGGAGATGGGATTAATAGATTATGGAAAAAATCACCTACTGCTTGGAAAAACTTTGATATATCATCCGGATCATCGGTAAACATACCTCCATTCTGTCCCTCAACCCACATCCCATTGGGATCAGTAAATGCAATTGGGTTGTTAAGCGTGTAATTGTAGGGGCTGAATGCCTGATAAGAATCCGCCATCGGATCCACAACACCCCATCTCCCTATAGCCGGATCATACATCCTAGCCCCGTAGTCATAATACTGGAGCCCGTTGTCCTCGATCAGTTCCTTTCCGTTGTAGAGGAACTTATTCGAATGATTATTGTAGCTATAATCTAAACCAGCTATTGTCATCCCAAATGGATAATAATGATTTTCCTGAACTACAATTGGTGTAGTTGACTGAACCCGTAGATTATCGAAATAAACATTTTCAGATGTTTCATTTACTACAAAGGTTTCTATAAAACCATTTTTCTCGACCGTTAGGGTCTTATATAAGAGCTCATGATTATTTGCTGCAGCATTACTTACTAATACCTTTCCCTGCTCATACAATACACTATCCTGATCGTACAAAGCGTACATTAAGTAGCTCTCCGGAGTCTTCCTGTCGTTAATGTCTGCCAACACCAATTTTGTGATTGAGTAAATTAAAAATGGATTTATCTGAGGCGCCAATTTAAAATTATTAACTGATTCTAGCATATGATCTTGAAACAATAGGTTAGAGCCGCTTTTAATTGAACTTACTGGACTAACAAATCCCTTTCTTTTTCTATCAAATATAACGTCCACTTCTAGCGTCAAACTATCGCCTGATTGAACTTCTTGCACTCTTGAAGGTCCCAATACCCGTCCACGGTCAGCGTTCAACCAAGCTACTTGGTTCCCCCCTGAAGTATTGTTGTGCCTATGATCCAAAATTCGGGTTTCAGAAATTTGTCCAAACTCCTTTTCTTCTTCTGCAGCACTTTCAGTCTCCAATGTTGCTCTGAGCCCTGATGTGACCGGGGCTCTGATAACTTGACGGACGTTACCTAAATGATCTTTGTAGAAATACTCATCGTAAAATACTGAATTATCTGAATCCCATGTAGATCTACCCTCTTCGTGAGCAAACGACTGGATTACATTATCTACATAAATAAAGCCTTCCAGATAGTCAATCCTTTTGGAAACACCATTTGTGACAGTCGTAGAATAAAGTTTCACTCCCTCTGCATCATAAACGTTTGTAATCTGATTGGAAGCGCCTCCAAATTGAATCACTCTTGGCAACTCATTGAAATTGTAAGTGAGACTGGTTATTCCCTTATTCGCGTCAGAAATGGTAGAGCCCGCATTATTATACGTATACTCTGTAGTTATAGAGGCTCCATTCTTAAAATCAGAATACCCCAAAGTACTACTTATGGCATCTTCAATTTTCGTCAACCTATTTCCAGAATAAGTATAAGTCAATTGGTCAATTGTACTGTAAGAACTAGGGGAAGAAGTTTTCCCTTTCCTAGTTAATGTTTTAATATTACCGTTTTTATCATAAGATGTTGAGGCAAGTGAGTACCTATCCAATTCCTGGTCCCATGAAGTTCCAAACGCAGCAAAATAACCCTGTAACAATCTGTTTGAAACATCATAAGAATACCCAAAACTTCTCTTTACATTATCCCTATTACTTTTCCACTGAACCCCAGAAATATTCCCGTTTAAATTACTGGTACCATATCCATAATCGTAAAAAATCTGCATCCCAAAAGTATCTCCAGACTGAGAAAGGTTTGCGTCATTAATATGAGTTAACCAACCGCGTGGATTGTACTTAAAATTGACAGTACTTAACAGATCAATGAGTAACTTTTAAGCCTTTTTATCACAACTCCCCAGCATCCCTCAAATAATACTCCACCTGCTCATTCCCTTTTTCCTTCAATTCATCCATCGGAATCATCTCTTTGACTTCCTGTTTGATTTTCTTAAAGGAACCGATTTCAAAACCGATCTTGAGCTGAACCCTGCTTTTGTACAGACTTGACTTTTCATTAAAAAATGGATCAACAGAGCCCATCACCACTGAGCGGATTACTTTACCCATGGGGATGGTTCTACCGACAGCTAAGTTGGATGCCCAGGCCTTTCCATCGAAATTCCTTGACTCATATCCCGCAGGATTGGTGATGGTCACCTGATTGCGGTTTACAGTTCCCTGAGCGAACCAATTCCCCTTACTGAATCGTAAGCCGGTAAATACACCGAATCCTTCTCTTCTGAGTTGTTCATCTGCATCAAACTGCTTTTTCCATGTCACCCCGCCCAGCAGGGAAAACTGCTGGGTAAAGGAATACGACAGTCCGTAATCCAGAAGCAGCCCATCCCCGAAGGAGGTCAGCGGATCATACCAACCCATCATACCAACGCGATGAAAAAAAGGCTGTCCTACCAATTGATTTTTCTCAAAGAAGTCTGCCTTTTTCTTATTCAGGTCAGATGGAATAGTCTTGATATTCCCCATTGAATCAATTTTCAGTTTGGAAAAATCCTTACCTGCCTTTTGAATGTATTCTTCGCTGATATGTCCCGCTTTCTCGGTTGCAAGTTCCTTGGCTTGATCAAAAGGGATTTCAGAGGGCAATCCATTTTTGGTCAGTTCTGCCAGCGCATCCTTTCCATAGAAGTCTGGGAGTTCGGCGCTTCCTGGATCAAAACCCTCTTTCACTACTCCTGAGATTTGCTCTTCCAACTTGGGCATAAGCCATTCATTGGTCAGCGCCTTGAGGTTTTCATTATTCTGATCTATCAACGATTCCAACTCACTCACTTGCTTGACATCTGCCAACCTGGCTTTGGAATCATTCACCCGATACAGGGTGTTTTTTGCGGCATTTTTGATTTCCTCCCCTGGGATCTCCTCGCTTTGGATCAGGCTTTCCAGTGTTTTGCTTTCCTGTTCCAGCACTTCCCTGCTCCTTTCCTTGGCCAGCGTAAACAGGCTGTCTCTCTGAATGCTGTCATTGTTTATCTCCCTGAGGTCTTTGAGTTCTTTCTGCAGCGAATCATAAGATTTCTTAAGTGACTGGATATGCTTGAGTTCTTCCAAGTAAGGAATTTCAGATTTCGTGGGTAGAGCAGAAATAGAATTTGAAATCGAAAGTTTGGGAAGCTTAGAATTCATGCCACTTGGCAAGCTTTGAGCTTTCAAAAAATTGGGTGAGAGCATTAACAAAATAATAAAAATGAATTCGTTTCTCATAGCTTATTTGTCAAACCAAATACATTTATTCCTTTCATTTAAAAGTTATTTATCTAATTTTTTATAGCCTTTTTCCTTTTTGAATTACAAATTATATTATAGAAAGGTGTAGATACAATCTATACCTAGTCAAAAACATGTTTTATCTACACCCAGAGGGGCAAATCTTACCCCAATATCAACTGACACCCAGTTAGCATAATGAATATTGACATATGGAAACCATATTTTTGGATTCTACTACGGTTATTTCTTTTACAGGTGAATAATAATTACTGCTTTAACATATTCAAGATTTTAAATTCTCGTCGGTGTAAAATCGCAGTTTCTCCGGACTATTGTCTTGATCTATGTTTAGTCTGACATTTAACTACTTAATTACTATATAGAATAAAATTTAATTTTCCTGTTAATTACAATTAAATTTCAATTCCATACTTTTTATAAACTTCCCATCCCTATAAATAGTGAAATTAAAATCGTTATTTGGCTTGTTAATTGAATCTCCAACATGTATTTCATCCCAAAAGTCATCATATAAAGGACTCGTGGGGAAATAAAACTTTAATTCGTCTTTGCCACTTTTGATAATAATTTTTTTCACACCTCTATCCCATTTATAATAATTCTTCTCAAGTACTAAACCAGAATATTCTTTCATATTTCTATTATTTCGAAACTCGCAGTTATCACATGAACTAAAAAAAAACATAATAGCCAAACTAGTAATAATTCTAATTTTCATATTAATCAAACATTTGAGATAAATTAAAATTATATCCAACTCCAACACTAAAACTAGTTTTTATTGGAAATGATGGGCTATACCCTGCAGATAAAGAATATCCTGTTACATTGTTAAAATTTCCAATAAAATCATTAAGAGTCATTGAATGACTTATCGAATAATTTCCAAGACCGTATTGCATAGATAAACCTGACAAATCTCTATGATATAGGCTTCCATTTGAATTATATCGTGAACCCTTTGCACCAATACCTATATCCAATCCTCTAGCATATGACATATTTAAATAAAGGTTATTAGTTAGTTTATTATCCTCATCATAAGCTTTAATCCATTCTAAAGAAAAGCTCGCACCTCCAGCAGGGGTAATTCCATTCAAGTAAAACCCACCTGCATTAAATACTGATATATTCGATGTTCTCGACTGAGTATTGTTAAAATTTATTGACCCAAAGGTTGAATAACCTAAATTATTATCCCTCCATTTGTCCGCTGCTCTTCCCAATACCCCGTCAAATGCTCTTGGTGCTGAAACTGTTACCTCATCCAGAGTTCCACCATCATAGGTTTTTCCCTTTTTATCATCTTGTGTATGTTGGTTAAAGAAAGCTTGAATCTCATCCTGATTATCTGTTGAATATCCTGACCCACTCTCTACCCACATCCCGTTTGCATCAATCAGTTTTACAGGGTTATTCAACGTATAATTGTATGGACTGAACGCATGATAGATTTCAGCCATCGGATCCACACTTCCCCATCTTCCAATCGTGGCATCATACATCCTTGCCCCATAGTCATAGTACTGAAGACCTTCGTCCTCGATCAGTTCCTTCCCGTTGTAGAGATACTTATTCGCTTTGATCCCTCCATATTGATACCCCAGTCCTGTCAGTTCCAAGCCCCAAGGATCATAATGGTTCTCCTGAACGATCACCGGGGTGGTGCTCATTACCATCATATTGTCAAACCAGACATCCTCTGAAGTTTCGTTCACCACAAAGGTTTCCATATATCCGTCCTTGGAAATATACATCTCCTCTTCCAGAACTTCATGCTGGTTTGCCGCATTTTTGGTCAGGACTTTCTTTCCGACTTCGTATCGATTGCTGTCCTCATCGTATAGTGCATAGATCAGATAGGCCTCAGGAGCTCCTCCCGATAGGAATCGGGATTGCAGATCCTTGGCCAGAATATCTGCCAGGTTAAGTAAAGCTATAGGATTTGCACCGCCTGCACGCTGGTTGCTTAGCGCCAGTTCGTTCAGGTCGGCCACCAGTCTTTCCTTGCCTCCTGATGCCATGAAGCTTGCAGCATTCGCCTTCTGCTTTTTGTCTTCCAGGTACTTGCCATGAACCTGCAGTTTCAGACTGTCACCTGCATAGATTTCCTGTGTACGTCCAGGACCTACCATTCTGCCCCTGTTGGCATTCAGCCAGGCAACTTGGTTCCCGCCTACGGTTACATTATGTTCCGGTTCGGTCTGTCTGGATTCCGATACCATCGAAAATGCCATCTCTTCTGCTTCTGCATTCTGGGTTTCCATGGTTGCCATAAAACTCTGGCTTGTTGGTGCGCGCAATACCTGTCTGATATTACCCAGATGATCCTTAAGGTAGTATTCTCCCCAGAGACCATCTACTTCTGCCACTAGTCTCCCTTCTTCATGGATCAGGTAATCAAGGGCTCCATCCAACAAAACAATCTCCCCGATGTAATCCTGTGTTTTGGTCAAGGTTCCACTGCTGTTGTACACCTTCTGGGTCAGTTTATTTCCTGCAGCATCGTAAGCAAAACGAAGTTGCGCCCCACTCTCAAAGGTGATCTCCTGGGGCAGATTGAGATGGTTATAGGTGATCAGGGTAATTTCCTTGTCCACATTGGCCGTCATATTCCCATTCTCATCGTAGCCATACGCTGCTGTTCCCCAGTCCTTGAAATCTTTTGCAGTATAATTTGTACTCAGATTGTTATCCTTTACCTGGGATAGTCTATTGCTGAATCTAAAGTAAGAATATTCAAGATCATCCACAGTTTCATATGTCGAGGATGTCCGCTGGTTCTTCCTTTCCATGGAATAGATATTCCCATTGGCATCATAGGTGATTCCCGTAACATTAAATCTATTGGCTTCACCACTGGCCGTGAAATTCGCGGTTTTCAGCCTATTGGCATGGTCATAATTGTAATTGTAAGTCCTTGTTTTAAATGCTCCCCCGGAACCTTCCTTCCCTCCCCAGTCGATCCGGGAGATATTCCCGTTGTAGCGTGGTGCTGTGGCTCCACTTTCCTGGTAATAATTCGTCTGGGTATAGCCATCGGTCAATGAACTGCCGAGAGTTTTCAGCCAGCCTCGAATGTTGTAGGTATATGTCTGGTTGCCGGAAGTTATTTCAGGGAAAGATTTTACTGTCAATTGTCCTAGGTCATTGTAGGTATTCTGGACGATTCTTCTGGTCGTCCCATCTATCGTATGATCAATGTAGGCCAGCTGGCCAATTACATTATAGTTATAAGATCTTAAGATAGCAGCTACTCCCGTATTGGTACTCGAAGTCAGGCTGAGGGTAGGTTGACCTTCAAAATTGTACTTGGTGGATGTACGGATTTCCCCTCCCAGTTGATGTTCGGAAATGGTCTGGATTACCTGTCCCTTGTTGTCATAATATAAAACAGTAGTATAGAACGCGCCTGTTTCCAGATTTTTAACTTTCATGCCAGTCTGAAGCCCATGGACTCGCGTGCTTGCCTGTGCATCAAAACCTGTATTTACCTGATAGCTGTAGCCTGTAAGGGCTGCATAGGAATCGTAATAATTCACAGTCAACAACTCCCCTTCCTCATTTGGCCAGCCATTTGTGACTGTTCCGTTTACCATCGCAGCATTGTTAGATCCCGCGGTGCTCAGGCTTCCCTGGAGGGTTCCAAAGTCCTGGTCGCTTTTAGTGACCAGTCCCGTAGACAGCACCCTTCCCAAAGCATCGTATCTGGTATACAGCCATTTACTACTTTTACGCAATACCCCATCCTGCATACCCACCGGACGGTCCTGAGCATCGTAGAGAATATATTCATCATCCTTGCCGGGAACCTTCTTTTTGCTCATTCTGCCTCTGCTGTCATAGGTATAGCGAAAGTATTGTTCAAAAGCCAAGTCAGAATCCGCAGACATGGACCAGACATCATTTACCTCAAACAGATCTATGGCCACCGGAGGAAGAACTACCCGTAACTGACCCAGATCATTGTAAACATAATAGGTACTCAGCCAACCTGAGTGGCCATCAGTGACTGGCGTAACGCAGCCTTCGGTTTTTTTCAGGATTACTCGCCCCAGTTTATCGGTAAATTGGACTGTCTGGATATCATCCTCATCAGCGCTGATCTCCACCCATAAGGTATTGGCAGTGTAGGATGAAGAGGTTACCGGGAGCCCGTTGGAGTCAAGGGTCCAGATTCTTACATCATCGGCTAAAGTATTAGGCCTTCTTTCAAACTTGACTTCTTTGCCTGAATTAAGATGCCAAGCCAAACCAGGGGCCGCCTGTTTGTCCACACGGTTCAGCGGGGAAGGTTCAAAAAGAGTCTGGGAATAGCCATAACTGTCCCCATATATCGCAGAGGTCCTGCTGGTATGAGTAGAAACTGCTGTACTTCTAAACCTCCCGTCCTGGGTACCCCCCGTTTCATAATAAGGCAGGTACTCTTTTTCCTGACGTCCAAAATCGTCATACTCAATAGGGGTAATCAGGTCCTTGCCGCTGATGGTTGAAGCTTTGCCTACCGTCTGCATCGGCCAGCCCAGGCCATCCAGGTAAGTAAAACTTTTATACGACTGGCTCGATGTACCGCCTGTAACAGTGGTCGTAGAAGTTGTGGCTATTCTGGCTTTGTAGGTCTTGACAAAGTTCTCCGTAGTCTGACCAAAGGATGTTGATACGCTAACCAAAAACATAAAAAGAGCAATGCTGAAATAGTGTCTCATAGTCAAAAAATTAGTTTCAGTTAGCATAATTGTATTCGTAATGCTCCAATATATAGCCGTCTTCATCCTTGATGGTTTTCAGCCTGCCCATAACGTCGTATTCGTATTTTATAGAAAAGTTTCTAGGGTCAGTCGCGCTCTCAATTCCCAACTGGGGTCTGTAGGTATATGTGGTCATCAATGCCTCTTTGGGGTAAAATCTGACATCATCAACCTGGCCAGATAATGAAATATTGTATGTGGTAATGGGACTTGTCAATGTCACTTCATTGGTAAGATAAACCCAGTTGGATGATTGCTTTTGCCAATAACTTAAAATGTAAATTTTATTGGTGGTCAAACCAGTCAAGGACTTTGAATAACCTCCTGTTTTGCTTTTAGTTCCTGATCTTGCCCCCGTGGTTGTTACCCCAGTTGTCTCTTCTTCAAAACTCGTGAAGAAAAATTCGTTCTTTGAGGCATTATCCACTTTTGCTATGGGATACATATTTTTATAGCCCCAAAGGAATGAAGATGAAGTGCTGGCCCCCCTTTTTCTTTCAGTCAAGTTGCCATATAAATCATATATATAGTTTGTTTTGATAAACTCACCCGTTCCAGTGGGGTAATCATCGACTGAGGTCAGTAGAATTTTATTGGTAAATAATAACTGATAATTGTTCGCCTTAAGATTTTTCAGAACGTTATTTACAAAGGTGCTTTCCCTGATTACCGGGGAGGTCATATGCCTGTATCCTTGAAGAGTATTATCCCACATGACAGTCGGGGCACCGGACCCGGCATCCGAGGGATAGACGAATTCCTTTCTTACCACTTCCCCGTTACTGTTGGTTTCGGAAATTGTTTTCGGATTGGAATGCTTTAAATCAGTGGTATAAGAATAGTTGATTTCCTTGGTTACACCATCCTTTATTTCGATTGTTTTGTCTAGGAGATAATAGGCACTTTTCAGATAGTATTCTGTATAAAAAGGAAGTAATTCGGAACAATCTCCATTCGGATTATTATAACATGGAAGCAATGCCACTTTAATGGTATAAGTTGAATTAAGGCTACCTTTTTGGGATCTTAAATTGTCAGAAAAATATTTATTTATACCCAAATCATCTTTATAGGTACTGCTTTTTTGCTCCCCGGACCCGAAGTCATATAATGGGGGAGCTGCAGGATACTTCAGGTTGAAATTTGTGGGATGTCCATTTACATAAGAAAAAACAAACTGACTGTTATCTGATCTCGTTTCTGTGACATTTGTATAGCCAATATGGTATCCCAATGTGGTTTTTAAGGGAGGATTCGGAGATGAGCTAATAATAGTACCAATATTATACCCACTATAGTATAAGTTTGACTTATAACTTTGACTCTTGGGATATTGATCATATTTAGGTAAGCCCGCATACAAAATTCCGCTATCATAGGTATAGTTTTTAATTATTGTCCCCCCCTTTCCATCATTGCTGGTTATTTTTTTTATCCTCAATCCTCCTACTATATTAGTTACGCTATTTCCGTCTATAAACTTATGGGCTTCATATTCAAATAATGTAGAACCACCGGTAGGGAAAGTAATTTCATTAAGTGTCCAGGATTTCATCTTGTTTTCATTTGAGGTCCTGTTTGCACCACCATTAAAATTAATGTTGCCGCAGGGATTTACAAAAACAGTCATGGTAGGAAGCAGGCCCTGATTCGAATCCGCCCCATTATAGTAGCCCCAAGCATCTTTACCCAGGGAATATCTTCTTGCCATGGTATAGGACGTTCCCTCGATATAGGAAAATTGATGTGCAGGGAAAATAATAGATCCCGAACAGGAAGATTCCTGGACTGACAACAATTTCAATCTTCTTGTATCATATGTACTTCCATAAACCGGATAGGAGCTGGAAGTCAGGCTTTGAAAGTAAGAATGACTTAATGTGAAGTTTTTACAAAATAAGCCGTTCTTAATTTCAATAGTTTCCAGGGATTTTGCCTGAGTGTTGTCCCCTAAAATGTAATCATATGAGGATAAATCTGTTCGAATGCTATCTGAGGCAATAAAATTGATTTCTGTATAAAGGGAGCTGGTGGTTATTTTGTTTAACCTTATACCATTGATATTATTTATTGTTGGCAGTGTTTCGGCATTAAAGGAGCCTGTCAAAGGACAACTATTACCTTCTTGGTATGTCATGGAATGCCCACCCCTTGTGCCGTAACTATAATTTTCAGCGACATAGGTCAAATAGACGTTATGTCGTTTATTGGGCGATTCAATTCTGGTAAGGTACCAACTGGTTGAAACTTTAGGCATGGCCAATGTTGTCAATCCTGAATAGCTGTTTTCTGTAGCGCCAGACCCCCCAAAATAGAAGACCATACCGTCAGGAGCAGTTAAAGTCCAAGCCGAAAATTGAGCATCCACCGGTTTTATCACATAGTCTTTCTTAGGTATAAATTGTGGGATTTTATCTTTATCAAAATAAAATTTCCCGGAATGGCCCATTACATTGAACGTAAATATGTCTGGTTCTGTATCCAAATATCCATTGGCAGCATCTTGATAATAATTTAAACAATCACATTCTGAACCCACTTGCGTAGAATTACAAGCAGGATTATCACTGCCACAATCAAACATTTCAGAGGGATAACCTCCATCCTTGTACCAGCCCCAACCCCCACGATCAGACCTCACGTTGCCATTGAGGGGATACCCGCCTTCATCAGGAGCACCTACGACACTCCTTGTGATTACCCCTCCCGCATTAAGACTCCAACCCAAACCGACCCAGCTTGCTACCTCATCTACTTTAATTCCAGAAGCATGATAATTCATAGAGATCGGAAGGCTTATATCACCTTCCTGAACTGTGTAAATCGGGATAGAGATATCCGGTACTCCAGTATGATGACTCACGGGATAATCCCCGTATTTTCCCAATGAAGCAGCATTTGCCGATGGAAATCCAGGTTCTTTAATCTGAGCTTGAAGCGCGATAGGCGCAGATACCAGCCAAATCAAAAAGGCATATTTAAAGATTTTAGTCATAAATCCAACTTTGATTTTATAGTTTCAATTTCTTTGGACTGATAGAAAATATACAAGGTCAGTCCCTCAATTTTCTCCAGCAGGTTTACATTCATTTTCAAAAGATTAACGCCATTATCCAAAACATCAGCTTCTTTAGGGACATTACGCAGACGCCCGTTCTTCTCAATCAAAGTGTCTTGTTCTGATATAGGTATAAATGAATATTCAGGTTTAAACACATAGTCCGCCCAGCCGGTGGTGGTCACATTGATTTCATGGGCTTTTATTTTTCCATTAATCGATAGGTTTCCGAAGTTGGAACAGTTCCAATGCCTATGCTTCCATTCTTACTGATTCTCATTCTTTTATATAAGGGCTATTTTCATTGGTATTGAATTTTATATGGTAACCTTGGCCAGTCATAATGAGCCAACCCCTCCCATTCATAATTAGACCCGCTGATTGGTTCTTCCTCCTCTACCATACAAATCGTCTGAAGTAAATCCTCTCCAATTTTCACATAATAGAGATCTCCAAACAAAAGTGAACCTGGATAATCAGGATTGGTTATTTCCAGATAGTAAAGTCCCTCACAGGAGGAAGTACTGCAGTTGACACTTATTGTTTTGTTACCGGGAGAGGCTGAATGTAACCAAGTACCATTCTTCTTCCATCGGTAACTGGATTGTGCCCCCTGGTAATTCCCATCATCAACTGTTAGATTCAATGAGGCATTTGGCTGTACATAAACTGTGTCAACAAAGTCCAATTTCTGTGGGGAATACTGGAAATTATCAAGCACTTTAGTCTTTGCATAAGCTAAATTCTCAAAATTAAAATTGTTGTAGCTTAGCAAGAACATGCTAATATTTTTATCATAAAGGCAATTTGGGATAACTCCTTTCAATAGATTACTCTGTAATTCCAATTGGCTGATATTTGGGAGAGAACATAAACTACTAGGTATACTTCCTGTGAGTTCATTGTTATTTAGAGTAAGACTTGAAACATTGACCAAATTTCCAAGGGAAGACGGGATGGGACCTGTCAATTGGTTGTTTGCCAATCTCAGATCCTGCAAATTCGAGAGATTCCCCAATTCTGAGGGAATAGACCCAGTCAACTTATTTAAATTCAATCTGAAATTCATCAAACTGCTCATACTACCCAATTGATAGGGAATAAATCCGGTTAATTGGTTTTCATGGGCATAAAAGCTGTGGACATTTGTCAAACTTCCAATAGTTCCCGGAATCGACCCTGAAAAACTATTGTTATATAGCCGTATTTCCTGAAGACTCGACATGTTACCCATTTGACTTGGGAGTGGGCCTGAAAACTGATTGTACTGAAGGAGCATTGTCGTAAGATTGCTCAGACTTCCGATTGTAGAGGGTAACTGACCACTGAAAGAGTTGGTATGAAGGCCTAAAAATTTCAAGGCTTGCATATTTCCTATTGTGGAAGGAATTGGTCCGGAAAGATTATTTCTGTAGAGATATAAATACTGAAGGTTTACAAGATTCCCTATTTGTGATGGAATACTGCCAGTAAGATCATTGTCATAAAGGACTAACCAAACTAAACTGGATAAATTCCCAATGTTTGTTGGAATACTACCACTAAGTTGATTCCGGTTAAAATACACATCCGTTAAATTTGTATTTAATCCTAGGTCCAGAGGGATCGGACCTGTAAAGCTGTTATTTGCTAAATGTAAAACAGTTAAATAAGGAAAAACACCAAGCCAATCCTCCAAATCACCTGATAGAGAATTAGACCTGAAGTCAAGCCAATATAAATTAGATAGATTTTCTATACTTGAAGGGACTGTTCCTACCAGATTGTTATCACTTAAAAGTAAGTAAGTAACGTGACCATTCGCGTCAGTTATGACACCATGCCAATTGCCTACATATTGGACAACATTTGGGTTTGCTGTACTCCATCCGGAGTTATAATTCCAATTTGCCCCACCTGTTGACTGATACAAATCCATCAAGGCATCATATTCGGCCTGAGAAGGCAATGGATTTGACATCATCATGGCACCTTTTGAAGAGGATTTTTCTGGTTGTTTTGAATGAATAGAATTTAACTCATCGAAACGATTTTCAAGGTTGCTTTCAAGCAAGAGATCAAGGGATTTGTCCAGGTCATTCTTTTCAGAATTTGCTCGGTTTTCAACCTTTTGAGTTTGCTGCGGTAAGCAATCGACTACACTTAAGAAAAATGCAATCAATAAAAAAGTCAATTTCCTCCTTTTGAAATTTAGTATGACAGTTGCTAGAAAATCAGACTGTCGAGTATTTTCTCGAATCATAAAATTTTTAGGTTCTACCCTTAAGTTAGTGGGGATATAAGTTTAATCCACCATGGAAAAACAGAATGGCGCTTCTAAAGTTGGCAAAGGTTCTATATCCTTTACCAACAGTTTTAAGCTCTTGGATTTTACCATTGAGCCGTTCTGCCATGGCGTTGTTCAAGTTCATCAATAAGGCATTTACTACTCCCTTGATATGGTTGTTGAACATATCTACTACTTTATCGATTTCCTTGATTTTTCTCTTCTGCGAATCAACAGTCCATTTGAGGTACAATTTCCAGGCGTACAGCTTTTGGGAGCTGAATAAATCCTTGAAGTTTTCCCGTACTTGCCATGCCTTGCTGACCTCATAATTGGCACCGGCAATCGCATCAAAATGAATACGTTGTTTCTCTGTGAGGTTTTCCGGATTCTTAAGCAGCGCGTAGCGGCTGTTCTTTAGTTCCTCATGTTGCTTTACCTCTCTTCGTCGCACCTTGTCGATTGCATCATTGAGGTACTTGACCAGATGAAAACGGTCATGGACAATGGATGCATTGGGGAGCATTTCCTGAGCAGTAGTGATAAACGCCTTCCACATATCCATGCTGATTGCATTGACCTGCTGAAGTTGTGTAGGAGTCAGTGATTTGTTTAACAGTGATTTGACAGCTTCTTTGGTACGGTCTTCGCCTACATCCAGCACACAGCCGGAGTTAGGATGGCTCAGGACTGTAATGTAATGATGGCCCTTCCTAAAGGACTTCTCATCTATACTCAATTGGTCAAAAACTACCTGCGAATAGTTCCTTCTGCCCATGCCCCTTAGGGTGCTTACATGTAGAATTCTATTCACTATGTTAAAACCACTACGCATGAGCAGCGCGGTTTTAGTCTGGTTCTTGGTTGCCTTCAACAGATCAATTACAGCATGCTCAAATAGATAAGTATGGCGCTCATAGCCCGATGCCCAATTGGGCTGAACAGTCTTCACTTTGCCATTCGAGGCGATAATTCTGGGAAGCTTACACTTGATGTAGGTCTTATATTGCATCGTGTCAAGATGTCTCCATTTACGCTCGGGCGCATGGTCATATACTTTGCATAACTCTCCGGTTTGGTCATCTGCCAATTCCTGCAAACGGCAGCTGATACTGATGTAAATCTCCGCGTTTCCAAGGTCTGTTTCGATAGATTGGACTTCCCAACCATCCTCAAGATTAAGCAGGGTGGTGAAAAAATTCTCGGTAAACATTTTTTTCCTCTAAGATAACTATTCCATTAAATTCGTGGTAGAACCAATTTTTATAGTTTAAATAGATATAAAAAGAGTTTTATCCAATGAGAGAACATTTATTAATGTGAAACAAAAAAGCAATGAAAAAACTAAATAGGTTTTGTTATGAAAACTGGCTTAAGCTAAGCATTCCAAATCCTTTGCATAATGGAAGAATAATTCCTAAATAAAAAATACCCTATACAGGGTATTGCATATGTCACTAAATTTTAAATTGAAATATATAATAATAATTACTGTATATATCTTACAAAAAAGGGTGTTTTTTATAAAACACCTACAAATCAAATCATTTCATAACTTATTGAAAATCAGAAGAAAAATTTTTACCTATTTTTTTCATCAAAAATATTTTTCTATCCAAATCCTATTTTCATCAAAAGAATCTACTTCGAGACGAGTTTATTGACAAACATCAATAGGGTGTTTTAACTATTCCCATTCTAAAAAAAAAGAAGTAGAAGCTTTGAGCTCAAATTGAAAATGAAACCATTCAAAGAATAGCTAAAATGACCGCACATTTAAAAAACAGAACCCTCTCCTTAGCAAAAGTAAAATTGCAATAGCTACTCATTCACTTTTAAGGCTGAAAAGCATGAATAGAAGTGCCTATTAATTCAATAAAAGAAGAGCCCTAAAGCTCCCCTTCATCTGCAAAGGAATAATAGCCTTCGACTGTAACAATGACATGATCTAGAACCGGTAAATCCAAAGCCTTACCTATTTCCACCAATCTTCTGGTCATTCTTTTATCCTGATCAGAGGGCAACAGGTTTCCGGAAGGATGGTTATGGCTTACAATAATCGACTGGGCACATCCTTTCAATGCCGCACCAAAAACCAGTTTGGCATCCACAACTGTGCCCGCAGTTCCTCCTTTTGATATGGTACAGATTCCCAACACCCTGTTGGCTCTATTTAACAACATGACCTGAAAATGTTCAGTAAGTTCGAGGGCATCCTTATCCCAAAAGCTATATAGCACTTCATACACCTGTCTGGAACATTCCACTTTCGGACGTTGGGATGATTTAATAGTTGGCTTATAGCCCAGTGTAATTTCTGCTACTTCATTGAGATTGATAATTTGATTTACAGCTTCCATGATAACTACGTTTAAGTTAGAAATTATTTAGGATGCCATACACAGGTGTACCGGGAGCAAGGAAGCAGGAAACGGAATAAATAGCGCAGCGCAGCAAGCGGCTTTATGCCGTAGTCTGCTGACCGCCCCGACCGGGACGCCTAGCTTTGTACCGAAATAATAAGAACCGGAACCTCCCTCCTCTTAACCTCAGGAATGCCTGATATCTTAAAAATCCAAAACACAAAAAACCCGGTTATAACCGGGCTTTAAAGTAAAACTTCACCAACACTTAAATTAAGGCTAACAACCCTACACCTTCACTCCCTTCGATTTCCTCTGGGCCTCGGGGATCTTTTCAGCCACAGCTTTAGCCTGGTTTTGGACTTCTTTCAAATCACTGTTTTTCATTCGCTTTCCCTCCCCATCATAAACATTCATTGTTTTGTACTTAGGATTGGCCTCCAGCAAAAACCTCGAATCACTGCCTATAATATCAACCTCGTGGCGGTTTCCTTTCTTCAGGCTGTAAAGTAACAGGCTAAGCTGGTCTGGTGACCCCATGTTATTTAAAGGAAGCTTCTGTACCGCATCCTCAAGTTTAAACCCATAATTCTGGTGGTATTGGGTGACCGGATGCTGTCCCTTCTCATCCTTACTCCCCAAATCCAACTGAAGCCAGGCATTGTATCGTTCCCCTTCTTTGTTGAACAGACTCTTAAAAACTGCTCTTCCTTCCAATAGATTGAAGGCTTCTTTGGCTGAAACCCCCTGATTGTGGTAAAATCGCTGGGACTGCTCTTTCCCTTCAGGCGTACTTAATTTGGCCTCAAAACCATTGTAATAATATCTTCCCTCATCCGACTTTCTAAAATGTAAGCCGTACTCGATTTTTTTATCCCCGACCTCCTTGCTCATATTCAGTTCAAAATCACTTTTCTTGGCCTTGATCTGTTTTTCCAGTTCCTTATTCAGCGTCTCTCCGAATCCTGAATATTTTAGTCGATCCTGTAGTTCCTGTATGTTTTCCTTGATCGTCATGATTATGTTATTTATTGGTTGAAATTAATATGGGTTGAACCTGAAGTAGTTTCTTCCCTGAGAGCGTCACTACCGGGTTGCGGTCACCGTTGGTTTCAAAAACCTGAATGGAAAGTTCCTTTGCATCAGCTATGGTAAACCGGGGAAATGCAAAAACAGCCACACCTGCAGATTTACCGGCAACGCCATGAAAAGGACTGAATGAAATTGGCTCGATGGATACTTCTCTGATTGCCGTGCGTTTTGTCTGCTTTTTGTCCTGAACAGTAAACCTCCATTTTTTTGCCAGGTAGTCCACCCAACTTTCATTTTCAACTGCCAGTTGAAAAAACAGTAACCCGTCTTTTTCAATTAGTTCTCCCAATCCCAGCCGGACCATCCCCCTCTTTTTTCCCCAGAATAATCTATCGGGAATCCGCTGAGACAAGTCATTGATCACAGCAGAAATATCAGCAGCATTCATAGCCGACCCTTCCAACAATGCATTGGCATATTCGACCTCTTGCTGCTTCCCGATATCTATAGGTCTGGCATCCGGATAGTCTGTGAAGTCCACTGTAAAAGGATACAGCTTTCCTTCGCTGGTTATCACATACATGCTGGTAGAACTAAAATACCTTATTCCAGCTTTCAGCTTCAGCACGTTGGGAGCGGCCTTATCCTTTTCAGAAAGCACGGCCGGACTTCCAAAATCCGCACTGACTACCTCATAAGGAAAAACCAGCACCGTAGTTTTGTCCCATCCGATCTGAATCGGATAGGTTTCCATCTGTGCCTCCTGAACGAATTGGGCACAACAAATCGGGGATAGCGCAAACGCTATCAATACCATAATAATTCTCATAGAAAATGCTTTTAAAGTGAACAGATTAATTAACAGCCTGATCAGCCAATAGCAGTGGGTGGCCTGCCTTGACCATTACCTTGACCAGTTTTGCTTTTTTGGACAGGATACCTTTCACTGTTTCCATCCCAGCCATGGAGGCCTGCGCCTCCCAGGAGGTTGTCATCCCCATCCTATTCATGGACTGTATTCCATCACCTGCTCCCTGCTTGACTGCATCACGGGTGATGGCATTGGGAATCTTTATTCCCGGAAGTGCATCCAGATCCACCACTTCCAAATCAACCGGAATGATCAAGTTCCCGGAACGGATACTCCGTACTGCTATATTCAGCCGTTCTCCGTTCAATGTGCAGACTCCGGTTATAGGCGTTCCCGCTGAAAACTCCACCCCATCTATGAATAGGGACTGGGTCAGTTCCATTTCGATGGAAGCACCCGATACCACTTCCTGATCTTTGGTCACTTGGGCAGAAACAGCAGGCCGAATGGTAGCAAAGGATTGCTGCTGATCAGTATCCAGAGAATAAAACCCATTTCGTTCTCCCCCACTATAGACAGATTCCTTAGGAGAGTCCACTTGCGTACTATGCTCAACCAGACTGACAGAAAAAACAGTCTCCCCCTCCCGTTCATGTATCTGTGACATGCGATCATGAACCCGTTGCGGATGCTGCACATCAAGTAATTTATCCAGCATGGCATCAATCCGCTCCATCTCAGGGTCTTCCATTTCAGGGGCTGTAACAGATGCCATCAGAGCTTCCAGCTTTTGTAGATCAGGATCGGCAGAAGCGCTACCCTGCTCCGGTGATTCAGCTGAGACAACCTCCTGACCGACGGGTTCCTGCTGCATATCCGGTTGGTTGAGTAGTTTTTCCAGGACAACCAATTTTTCCTGCACCTCGTTTTCGGTTTCCTGAAGTGTACTTTTCTGTCCTGTGTATGCAGTAGAACGATATAAAGTATCCTCCTTCTCTATTGCACTATCAGCAAAGGGATCCATCCTCCTTTGTTCCCGTACCTGCAAAGCCCTTTTTTCCGCATGTTCATAGGATTCCAGTTTATTCAGCACAATCGATTCTACTTGGGCTTCCGGCAGCGTCATGTTCAGTCCTTTCTGCTGTTCTCCTATACTTGGTTCACCGGTACCTCCTCCCATAGCCCAGAAGGCTAGGCAAAGGAATGGTAGGGTAAGGATGGGAAGTACAAGCAAAAATTTGCGTTCTTTTTTCTGTTTTTCAGTTAGCTGTTGCATAGTATGGTTTAGTTATTGGTTTGAAGTTTTTGGTTCATAGTCAAGGGAGTCGAAGTAAATCAGCGGAGGTTCCCATGCGGGAATACGCAGGGAAGTGGTAGTTTCTATGGACATTTCCAGTATCAAACTACCCCCTAGCACCGCTATACAAAGCAGTATAAACACTAGTATCAATCGCTTTTTAGCGGGCTCCGGGATTCGATTGACCTTTTTAGAAAACAGAGCAGCATATTTTTCAAGAAAGGCACTTTCCTGAATTGCGGAAGAAACAGGTATCCCCAGTATTCTCATCGCTTTTTCACCGTTATCGTTTCGTTGGAAAGGGTTTCCCAGTTTTCAATCAGAAATCCATGGGGATTCTGATCCGTGCGGTCAATGTGCCGCAGCCTTCCTTGGGTGATCAGACTTCTGGTCACCACCGAAGTAGGCCGGATGATCTTTTGCTTTCCATAAAACCTGAAATCAAAAGGATAGGAATCCATCGAGATGCTCACACTGTCCGTCTCTACGGTCTGATTCATATTAGCTGATACGATTTGGGTGTAATAGCCCCTTTCGCGCAGGTTGTCATAGACGCTTTTGGCAGAACCATCCGCCAGGTAAAGGCTCCTGGACACCTGCTCCATGATGAAATTTTCATCAGGACTCAGCGTAAAGAAATAATGATGGAACATCCTCACGTGATCCCTTGCCTCTACTGGTATGTTTTCTTTTTTCGTAGCCGAGAAAGCCTCCAATGCTTTTCCTTCTGCCAGGATATAAATCCGTTCCTGTGCTGCCTGGGTTGCCTGAATTGCCCTCATCCCCAAGTAGCCTGACAGGCAGAGTGAACCCAGGGTAACTGCATAGGATAGGTATTTGACATGGCGGAAAGCAGTATCCAGATTTTTGAGATTTTGAAACATAGTACCTTATTTGATGACTTGATGAATAACCTGGGTTCCACCCAACGCACTGGATTTGGCTGCCCCTGTGGCAGAATTAAGCAAACTATCCCTACCACCCGGCTGCACGATAAATCCAGCCACATTGGGAACCGTCATATAACCGATAATAGCGATGACCATGAAGACCAAGTAGCCTAACGAAGAAGTAAAATCCCCATCCAGTACCATCATATTGAGTTGGATTTTGGCGATGATTGCACCAAAGATATTGGCTACCGGGAGCCACAGGGACAAATTGATGTAGCGCGCAAACCAAGCTGCCAGGGTATGCTGGAACCCGTCAAAGACAGAAAGACCAAAGACGAGCGGACCAAGAATGGACAGTACGATCAGCTGAAAGGTGCGGATGGTGTTAATACATAAGGCAGCGGCGAAAAACAGCACCTGCAAAAACTCTGATATCAGTTTGCTGACAATGGCTCTTAGATTAAAAACAAAAACCTCGTTTGCCAAGCGCTCAAAAAAGCCCATGTCTTTCAGGTTTTCAGGGTATTTTTGCTCACCACTATCGAGCAAGTGGTTGATATAAGGCTCAAGCTGTTCAGACTCCATTTCATAGATGTGATTGGCTATGGCTACATTGGTTCCTTCCACCATTTCAGCTGTAGCCCTGATGATTGGGCTCATGGTTCCATTAATCACCGCCAATACCTGCGGAAAGAGCATAATAGCCAACCCTATGGCAAAAGGGCGAAGTAAGGGATACATATCAATAGGTTCCGAGCGGGCAATATGACCCCAGACCCGCATGCTGATATACCAGATGGCTGCAAATCCTGCCAACGCCCTTGAAACGGTAATCAGCCCATTGGCCAGCGGAATCATTTCATCGTAGAGTTGATCCAATACCTCATGCAGGCCTTCGACACTTCCGGAAATAGCCTGTGCCTGGACAGATCCGGTGAGTAGGAATACCATTCCCACCAGTAAAATGGCTTGTTTCCTCATGGTTTTATTCCGTTTAATTCCAAGATTGACTTTCGTTCATTTCTAACCCTGTTCCGTTGAATTCCAAGTGAATTAATCTCTGTGTTTATATCCCGCAGAGAGACCAACAGACCTGACATTTCCACATGCAGGCGATCAATGGCTTCCAACCGTTCGAAGTCCGACATGCGCAGCTCCCCTGCGGTAAGAATCAGTACCAGCTCATCGAGGTTACGCAGGGAAGCCTTAAACAGCCCTTCATACATTTCTGCCAGATGTGCGAGCTCAGCAGCAGAAAAAAAATCTCCCATGCTAACCTTCGTATAGGTGGATTTATATTCGCCCAAAATCCGCTGCTGGTATTGGATGATTTCAGCTACACGGTAGTACTTTCTGACTTCAGGGCTGACTTTAAGGAGCTCATTCAAAAATGCCTCGTGGAGCTTGAAATTACCTTCGGCTATACTCTTTACCCTAGTATATCCCTGCTCCAGAACAACATACCCTTTATGCATTTGGTCCAGGATTTCCTTTAGCTGCATCAGCTTTTCATAATTCAGCATAAGCTGTGTAGCCTCATGGGTCTGGCTGTTCCCTGGAGAGGGATGCAGCAACCCAAGCAGCAGCATCCCCAGCCCAATGACCTGTTTGATTTTACCTGACATCATAGAAACTGTTTAGTTGTTGGTGTTGGGTTTCTTTTCGCTTCCTATGCAAATCCAGTGACCGGATTCTCCCGTTGTAGACATTCAAGCCTTGAAAAAGCTGTTGAATTCCCGCGTACAATCCATCTATCGCAGCCAGCCTTTCCCCATCATCCATAGCATAAGAATCCGAAGACAGTAACTCATGGAGCTCATCCATGAGGACATCCGCCTGCGCTTTACTTCCCCTATTGAATCTATTGACAGCCATTATCTCCCCCTCTTCCAGCATGCTTTGATCAGCCAGAAATCTATCCATCCAATCCACCTCCCTGTTGATCTGCTTATATACTTTCAGTATTTCCAGCGCAATCGGGTAATCCCGGACTAGCGGATGAACTGCAACCAAATTCCCGAAGTAGTCGGTGTGCAGTGAGTATTCACCGGCCTGAATGTCCCCGACCAAACTCCATCCTGCCTTGGCTATTTCATATCCCTTTTTTGCCACCTCCAGATAGGCAGACAGTGCAGCTATCTGATTGATTTTGTAGCTGGTCTGCAGCTTTTTCTGCTTAGTCCACTCCTCCAGGGTTTGGGACTTTACACCAGTTCCAGAACACATCATTACCAGCAGGAGAATCACCCTGCTTACTCTCCAGGAATAGTTATTTTCCATCCAAATCATAGTTCTTTTTTAGGTTGTTGAGTGGCAGTAATTCACGGGAACGGATCAGGCGCATATTCCTTGAATTATGCGACCTTAAATCCACGAGATTTTTGCGGATTCTGTCCTCTGCCAGATGAAGGGAAGCCAGCCGGTCAGCATCATTCATCTGGGCGGTAAATGAAGTCATCACCCCGCTCAGGTGGCTGAGATTCTGTATTGACTCCTCCAGGATTTGTTGATAAACCCCAGAGATCAACTTTTTTTCTTCCCATGCCAAAGCAGGAGAATTGTTGATCATTCCCCAGGTAGTTTGATATTCCCTGACCAACTGTTTTTGCATAGCGGCAATATCCCGCACCCGCTGAAACTGTGCGATGATCCGCTTGACTTTCCAGAGTTCCTCAAAGAGTTCATCGTACTGCTTTCGCTGATTTTCATTCCACTCTGAAATCTCCGAAAGCCTCAGCTCACTCAGCTTATTCTCCAATACCTTCTGGGCATTCTGGAGCCAGATGGTCTGGTTCTGCAGGCGTTGAACCTTCAAGTCAATTGCCTGGATGACCTTTTTCACCCCAGCCTTTATTACTTCCAAAATCACAGCGATGGGAACGGCAGCTGCTTGCTGCATGGGCAATGCAGTCAGACTGATGACCAGCGGCAGGACTACCATCACAATTCGTTTTCTGATTTTCATAGCTAGTTGATTTCAAGTTCTTTCGAGAGTACCTCAATCGCCCTTTTTCGGCTACCGTATTTCTTGGTCAATTCCTCAACCCTCATTTTCTCCCGCTCCTCGGTCGTATAAGTGAGGTATTCTTCCGGGCTCACTTCCACCCTGTACACCTTTTTATAAATACTGATATATACTTCCTTGTAATTCCTGCCTGGCTCTTTGGCTTTATTCATCGATAGAATAATTGCCTTCTCCTGATCAGTCAAACCCAACAACTCCTGGATGTCCTTAAACTTGTTTTGGTACTTGCTCTGATCCAGCAGGATCTTGACATCCGCATTATTGATGATCGCATGTTTGATGATCGGGCTGGAGATGATGTCTTCCACTTCCTGGGTCACCACAATGGCTTCCCCAAAGAATTTCCGTACCGTCTTAAAGAGGTACTTGATGTACTCTGCCATCCCTTCCTTCGCGATGGCCTTCCAAGCCTCCTCAATCAGGATGATCTTTCTGACCCCCTTGAGCTTGCGCATTTTGGAAATAAAGATTTCCATGATCATCAGGGTCACCACCGGAAAGAGGATGGGATGATCCTTGATGTTATCCAGTTCAAAGACGATAAAGCGCTGCTGCAGCAAATCAAGATTTTCCCGTGCATTCAGCAGGTAATCAAATTCACCACCCCTGTAATATGGGCGCAACACGTACATAAAATTGTCCACATCGAAGTCATGCTCCCTGACCCCATCCCGCTTTAAAACCTCCCTGAATTCCTTACTCAGGTAGTCATAAAAAGTATCGAAGCAGGGAAAGACCTCCAAGTCATTTTCCAACAGCTCAAAATACCCGGACACCGCATTGGAAATTGCCACATATTCTGAGCGCTTGAATACCTCATCCTCTTTTTTCCACAACGCAATAAGCAGGGTTTTGAGACTTTCCTTCTTTTCGGTTTCCGGCCGCTTTCTTCCTTCCACATGAAACGGGTTAAAGCGGATGGGATTGTCCTGCTCGTAGGTAAAGTAATATCCCCCGATCAGCTCACAGAGTCCATGGTAAGAATGCCCCACATCCACCAATACCACATGTGTACCCTGTTCATAGTAAGAGCGCATCAGGTGATTGGTGAGAAAGGATTTTCCCGATCCTGAAGGCCCCAAAACAAATTTGTTCCGGTTGGTGATCAGCCCTTGCTTCATCGGCTCATCGGAAATATCCACATGGACAGGATACCCTGTAATCCGGTCTCCCAGCCGAATTCCGACCGGACTTCGGGAAGAACGGTAGTGGGTTTCCAGATTGAAAAAGCAGGTAGCCTGTGCAATAAATGTATCGAAGGTTTCATTCACCGGAAAAGCAGCCTCATTACCCGGAAGACCTGCCCAGAAAATCTGTGGAGCACCAACAGTTTCCTGTTTGGGTACCACATCCATTTTGGCCAGTGCTCCGGCTGCCAGATTTCGAAGCATCCCTACAGATTCAGCACTATCCGTCCAGCACATCACATTAAAATGTGCCTTTACTGCCTTTCTTCCTGTGGCAATAGCCTCATTTAAAAACTCCGCTGTAGCATCCCGTGCAATGGCATTCTCTCTGGAATAGTTGGCCAGAGATTCCAGTCGTTGCCGCTTGGATTCCAGGTCTTTCAATTTCTTTTGGTGATCTTCAACAAACAGAAACTGGTTATAGATATGGTTACAGGGTAGCAAGGCACAGACAGGCGTGGAAAAACCGATTGGAAAATCCGTTTGATCGGTTCCATAGGGTTCATAAGTTCTATGGGGACTGACCGTGGAAGGCAGATTATCCACCTCTCCCAAACTATAGAGCTGTACATACTTGCTTCCTATTTTCCACTCCGGTTTTAACTGAATATCCTGAAGCATATCCACCTCACCCAAATTCAGGTATTCTTCCAAAACGCCTGGCTTTAACGGGGTTCCTGCAAGTTGTTCGCCTTTCAACCGCTTCAGCCCAATTCCTGCATCCCCAAGAATCTGGACAAGCTGGCCAAGTACATTCTGAAACTCCTCCTGTGCATGGCCTTCCAGCAGTTCTATCGGAATAAGGGTTTTTCTCAACAAATTGGAAACAGCCGAATTCCCTAGCTTATTTCCCCTGGGTCTTTTGGTGATATACAGTAAACAGCGGTGGTTAAGATGCGGCCGTTCCGCAAAGAAGCGCTCACTGGAAATGGAATGAAATGAATGGTTTACGCCTTCAAACTTTCCCTGATATGCGCCATCTGTAAACCAATCCTGCTTGTGCAGCACGGTATTGCCGGGCAGTACCCCGACAGCCTTATTCCAGGCATGATGCACTCCTTCGAATCCTGCAGCACTCAATGAAAACAATTCAGGCAGGCCAACTTCAAAGCCTGCTGTCATGTCCCCCACGCGGGAAAGGATCAGCTCATGCTCCACTTTGTAGATTGGAAATAAATTTTCTAAATCCATGCTTAGCGCTTGATCAGGTTATAAAAGATTTTTCTGCTTCTGATGACCACACTGGCTGGCACCTGATTTTGGGCCATTTTCTTCATCAGACCATGTTCCCCATAGGTAGCACTCAGGTGGAACACCAGTACAAAATCCGCTGTTGCCAGCACTACAGCAAATGTCAGGCACAGATACATGGACATCCCTAGAACATACCCGATTGCAAAAGCAATCAGTGTAAGTCCCAGTCCTGCTGCCAGGTATCCGATGTACTGTGCTTTGAGTCCCTTAAACTCCATGGGCTTGTTGATGCCTCTATTGACAGGGTACTTGATCATGCTATAGCTTCTTAACTAAGGTTCAGAATAAGATAGAGTTGGTAATCGCTATGTGCTCAAGCGGAACGCCAGTGCTCAACAGGCAGCTATGGGGATTTGCGGCAGGTTATTTTCTGCGGATCTTGGAGGTCTTGTTGAAGTAGTTTTTGATTAGCCACAACAAACTCAGGCAGTCCCGATTTATCCAGTGAGGTAAGTGTAGCCTTACCCGCTTTTTCATAAGGATGCATCTTGAGGAAGTACTCGTCACTCAGTCCGTACTTTCTGGCCATCCCTACCGGATCCAGCCCAAGTTCATCCGGAATTTCCACCAAGACAGCATTCGTCGGCAAGGTTACCATGTCCGAAGAAGCATGCAGAATGGACCGGCTTTCAATATCATAGAAGAACAGGTAATGTCTTCCATTTGGAGCCGTCACCATTTCATCGAGTGAAAGCTTTTTGTTGGGCAACTCCACATTTCGGAGTTCATTGAGCCGCAAATCCACCGTATATAGGTGTCCTGCAATGTCAATTTCCGGAAGTATCCCCATTTTTCGCTGTTTGAGCAGATCCATATCCAGCATAGTTTCAGACACCAAAGAAACTCTGAAGTACTGTGGCTACCACGACCAGAAACACACAGGAACCAAACCATGCGGCAGCGACTTTTCCGGTATCCGGTTCCCCGTTATTCCATTTGTTGAAAACCTTGACTGCGCCAATGAGTCCAACTATGGCACCTATGGCATACATCAATCCTGTACCCGACTGAAAATATCCACGTACCTGTTGGGTGGCCTCGTTGATGCCCGCATTTCCGTCCTGGGCTTTCACCATTCCTGCGAGTAGTAAGAAGTACATAACACTAATCCATTTAGTAATCCTTTTCATCGAATGTGAGTTTAGTTGGTTTGAATAATCAGTTTGGTTAGGTATTGAACAGGACCAGGAGCTCCTCTTCTCCAAGATCTACCTGTGCGGTCTTGGCCACCAACAGCAGGTGGTTCAGCAGTATTTTGCGTGCCGTGTTGGAATCAGGCAATCCATAGTGCCTTACTTTTTGACGAAGGAGTTGAATCAATTCAGCTTTTGTCTCCGCATTGGCTATCAATTCAGGATCTATTTCATCCAACATCGCATACAGCTTATCGATGGAAGAGCGCTTACTTTTAGCCCTATTCTTACCCTGGTTACCCAGCAGTCCCATTCTTTTTCCCTTTAGCAGAAAACCGGAAATATCTGACCGGAAGTAGCGGAAAACTACAACCCCATAGTAGCAAGTCAGGATTATTCCAAGCAGTTTAAGAAAGACTCCCCATGAAACATTTTCCAGCATAACCGTTTGATTTTGTGGTTACAAACCTGCGCCGGAATCAGAAAAAATGTTCACACCGAATTCCGAAGGGGGAGAAAAAAAAGATAAAAAATCAGTCTTCCCCCCTGCTGTTCAGATCTGTATTGTCCATCCAACGTTCCAGTTTATCCTTCATGCGGTCCAAAAATGTAGTCCTGCTGTTTTTTCGGATACGGATTTCCTGAAACGTACGGTAGAACTGGGAAAGATCCTGACCGAATACCCGCTCCAGGTGTGTAGCAATATCCCGGATGGAAGCATTGCCGTTGTTAACAGCCCCGGTAGCTTTCAGCGCATAGGCAAGTTCGACCAAGGCTGCCTTGGTAGCTGTCCATTTAAGTGTTTGGCTCTCCTTCTCTGTCTTGTTTTCCAGTCGGCTAATTTCCTTTTCCAGAAATCCGTGTAGCTCACTATATGCACGGAATCTCGCAAAGACTTTTCCAGCAGGGGTACAATGGCTATCCCCAAGCGGTAGCGGAGTCACGATCAGCAGCGGAGCATCCACTTTATCCCGGGTAAAAAACTGAATATCAAAATCCGATCTTCCAAGACTCCAGTATTCATATAGCAACTGATATCTTCGGAAAAACAACCGAATCGGAGCATACTGCTTAGCAAAATGCCTGATTCTGTCCTTCCTTCTTTTTGGCAGAGTGGAAAGAATGTAATAGAGCTCACCAAAATATAGGAGCTCGGCTTCAAAGCCCGGTCTGATCTTCTTGAAAAACGCTACCTCTGATTCAGGAGAATTAAAGGTTTCTTCAGCTTTTACCTGGTCGCAGTAGTTACTGACAATCAGGTAGGATTGTTCTGCCGCACGAAGTGGGTTACTGGTAGATGACCCTATAGCCCCTACCTCCTCCTTCATCCTTAGATAAAGCAGGTTAAAATGTTCATTAGCTATCATGTTCTGACAATTTTATGGGAACTAATCCCTGGTTAAAACTGCCCGCGGGTCTGAAAATCAGTAGGCCTGAGTACCCATTCAGGTACTGTACAAACATAACTTCTGCACAAAATAAACTCAAAAAAACCCTATACAGAGAACATGAATCAGGTGATTAGCTGGATGAAATGGTATCACATCAGGATGAAAACTAAACTAGCATAGTTAATTAACTATAAAACCTCCACACATCCCAAACAACAAGCTTTAGAAACCCGACTCCTAAAGAATAAATAATGGCTTCCAGACGGCCATATCCCAAAAAAACCAAAGAGTTTATTAACTTATAAACTAGTACTTCCTCATCTTGGGAGGCTCACTATTGTTTATTCCGGTCTGCCAGGGGCCGCAACGCTGTTGATTTTGGCTAAAAAAAACATTCCCGTTAGATATAATGATCAGGTAATCCGGACTCTGCTATGCATAATCGCCGCATTTCTTGTGGCGATGTATGGGACAGGCGCACGTTACCTGGATTCACTTTCCAACACCTCCTTTTTCATTAAGTTGTTAGCAGCTTTTTTGATAGCTGGGTTCTTTATTGAATTTGTCCACAGGGTAACGGTACAATTGGATAAGAGCTATGATTGGAAGGAAAAACCTCTTGTCAGGTTGCTACTTCAGTTTGCTCTGGGGATGTTGCTTCCTGGGATCATCGATTTATTCTTTCTATCTATCTATCAGTGGTATTTTGGAATAAATACGATGTATAAAGATCCCAGTGCACAAAGCTCCTTTCCAGTAATGGCATTACCTGTCTTTCTATTCAATGTCTATTATCTTTTCTACTATCACATTTTAAGAAATAAGCAGGATAAAGAACAAACACCTTCATCCAATGAAATACTGTTGGTCCAACAGGGAACAAAAACGATCCCCATCTTTCTTACAGATATCAGGTTCATTTATCATCAGAATCGCATGAACTACCTAGTCACTTGCGAAGAATCAAAATTTTATCTCAATGAGACGCTGGATGAACTGGAGAGGAACCTGCCTCATAGGGATTTTTTCAGAGTAAACCGAAAAATGATTATCCATTACAGGGCATGCCTGAATTTCAAATCTAACGGTCATGGTAAATTAATTTTAAACCTAGAGCCCCCCTATGCAGGAGAAGTGACAGTGAGTCAAAACCGATCCACCCAATTTAAAGAATGGATTAAACGATAAATACCCTGATACAAATCTCATATCAAAGAATTACCTAACTCCTGTTTTCTTATGAACTGTAAAATCATTTTTCTCAGAAGAAGAAAGAAAACAGAGAAAATCACTAATTTGTATATTAAAATATACTTTTACTGTAAAAAAATAATAAATGTATATATTAATAGACATAAATAAAATTTACAGGGATCAACCTAATCTAAATAAAAAAGTAAATTAAAATAAACTTTTAATACAATAAATCGTATTTTTGCTTACAAAAATTAACATATTGATAAAAAACAAACCCCAATGCTTACTTTCAATTTCATAAAAATAGAAGACCTGAAAAAGGAGCTAGGCAGTCTTATCAAGAAAATGCGAAAAGCAAATTCTTTAACCCAAGAAGGCCTTGCAGAAAATCTGAATCTCTCCCGGCTCACTATCCAAAAAGTGGAATCCGGTAAGAATTTCAACTTTGACACCCTGCTACTCATTTTTCAACATTTCAACCAATTGGAGAGCTTCTATTCCTTCCTAAAAGAAAAATCATCTGAATACAACAAACCAGACTCATTGTATTAATGCCAAAAAACAATCTCATCTCGCTTTATTGCTTTGGGCAGGAAATAGGTAAAGTTGGTTTCGATGAAACCAAAAACATTTCTTTTTTCCAATACAATCCAGCTTACCTCGAATCAGGTAAAATGATCAATCTATTCCCTGAAAAACTGGGAATTATCAAAAGAATAGTCCCAACTCAGGTATTTAAAAACTATAGCAATGATACATTCCGTGGTCTCCCTCCCATGATTGCTGATTCGCTTCCAGATATGTTTGGGAATATCATTTTTAAGGAATGGCTGGAAAACACAAAAAAAAACTTTTCCAAAATCACTGTATTGGAACAATTGGCATATGTATCCAATCGTGGCATGGGAGCCCTGGAGTTCAGGCCAGGAAAAGATATACCAAAGGATATTACAATTGACATTGACGAAATTGTTGAAGTACTTATAAAAGTTTTGGACACCAAGGAAAGAACTTCAGCAGTTATCCTGAACCATGAATCACTATTGACCTTATTTAAAATCGGATCCTCAGCAGGTGGAGCCAGACCAAAAATCCTGATTTCTGAAAACAAAGAAGATGGATCAATCATCCCTGGTGACCTTAATTATTCGGATCAATACTACCACTATCTGGTCAAACTCAATTTAGATGAGGTTCCTTATAACCGAGAACTCATCGAATACTGTTATTACTTAACAGCAAGAAAATGCGGAATTGAAATGATGGATTCCAAAATGATTGAAGGAAAGCATTTCGCAACCCAACGTTTCGACAGGGTCAATGGAACAAAGAAACATGTCTTAACCATATCAGGTCTAACCGGATGGGACTTTACCCAAATCAATTCAGATCAGTCTACTTACGAGAATATTTTCAACTTATTACACTATTTAAATTTACCTCATGTAGACTCGGTACAGTTATTCATGAGAATGGTATTCAATATTATCTTCTGCAACAAGGACGATCATTTGAAAAACCAGAGTTTAATCTATAATGAAGAAAGCGATGACTGGAGGCTGGCACCAGCCTATGACCTCACTTATTCGCTCAACCCTCAAATCAACTATAAAAAGACCTATCGATCCCTGTCAGTCAACGGTAAAAAATCAGACATTCAATTTAAGGATGTTCAAACGGTTTCAGAAAAATTCACGATCAAAAACTATAAGAAGATCATCCTGGAAACACAAGCATTGATTCCATTTTGGGAAAGCAAAGCCAAGGAGCTTGGAATCCCAGACTCAATTCTAACTAGAATTTCAAAGGATTTCACAATCCTATTGTAAATACTGTTCCTGGGAACCACAATCTGGTGTCAACAGCTGCCTGAAGACTCAGCCAAAAACTCTAGGACATAATATAAATTGCCTTGGATAGAATTAATAAATCCATCTAATAAAATTGACTCCTCCAACTAAAAAACAGATCCATTTTTAAAACCACTTATTTAGGAATAATCTGTCAGCTTTTATCCCAAAAATAGAAACTTAAATATCCTACAGCTCCCTTTTCCTCTGTTAATTTCACCGAAAACCCCACCGTCTTCACCGGAAATGTCAGGCCGATTGCCAATTCAGCTAGGATTGAAGAAAATTATCAATCCACTATGTCATTTCTATACCGACTCCCCCTATTCCATTTTGATCATGAACAAGATGCTGTTTTAGATCAGCAATGGAATTTCATTCTCAGTGCCATTAAACTTTCCTCAATTGTTTTTCACAGGGAATTGGAAGGAAAAACAGTATCAGAGCTGACCCATAAACAACGGGTTAAACTTCGAAAATACCTGCTCAGAGGTCGCTATCGTCCTACCCCGTTCGGTAGGTTTGCAGGCGTGGGACTAGGCAGCTGGGCCAAAGAAATAACCTTAGATTTCCCGGTTCAGGCTTCTGAAATTACTCAGGGCCACGCAGATGAAAATAGTAAACCATCCGAATTTCCTGCAGATCCTTTGCATTCCAATTATAAGCTGATTCCTGGAATTCAAATTAAACAAAAGCATTATCATGCCCTTATTTTTGACCATAAAAGCCGTAGCTGGAAAGGATGCAAGCTTCCTGTCAACCCCCTATTTGATGCCCTGCTCAAAACAATGTCCACGGATTCTATAAACTTCACTAAATTCCAACAATTGATTTCTCCCAAGCAGTCTGGTATATCGGGCGAAGAGGCAAAGCTCCTATGGAATCAAGTCCTGTCTTCAGGTTTCCTTTTTCCAGAAAATCCAATCAAAGATCCTACTTCCGGTGTGGATACGGTGGTAAAAAACCGACTCAACTTACCCGAAACCCTAAGGGAACAGCTGCAGCGTTTTACTTCTTCAGTAGGAAGTCTATTTTCAAAGGAAGAAACTCGTTACATCAGGGATTTCAAGAAATTCTTTACCACTCAATTTGATGACAGACATATCCTTTTAAATGAGCTAATGACCCATAATGGCTTTCTGTCGGGCCAATTTTTGCAAGACGATACAGTTGGTAAAGAAGACGATATCATTTCAGCCATTTTGTCAAAGCATACACAGGCTTCCATTGACCTACAGCAGTTCTTTCCAGCTAAGGACCTTGATACCGACATCCACGATGTACAGCTCCTTTTCCGTTTAGATACTATGGGCAATCCTATTATAGAAAATATAGTCTGTAACCGCCCCTTCGTCTATACCGGGAGGTTTAACAGAAACCCTGAAATCAAAACACAAACCCAAAGGATCAAAAACAGAATATTTATAGATCCTGAGGTAATGTATGCCCATGTCCAGCTTCTCGAATCAGCACCGATCCAGCATATCTGCAATGTCGACAACATCTTTGCCTATGAGATCACCCCCTTTGAAGCAAAGGAGCCAAGCCAACTGGCGTTTAATGAACTCTACATTGGGATTCGGGATACCCGTATCCAACTTATCCATAAGCACACTGGCAGGCAGGTAGTCCCTGTTATTTTGCACCCGCTCAACGGTGAACAAATCACCCACCCTATCCTCAGGCTACTTTGGGAGACAGCCCATCAGTGTAGATTCAGATTCCTACCCTACCAGAGTAGTACCCTTTCCCAACTCCCGTATTGCCCACAACTGAATTGGGGGAAAATTTGTCTTCAAAGCAGAAAATGGAAACTGAAAAAGTCCAATGTTCCCAGTCTTTCAGCACTCGGGCAACGACTGGATCAACTACAAATACCACCTCAAGTACTGGCTGGCCATACAGACAGGGAACTTTTGCTAAACCGTTACATCCCCGAAGATCTAAAAATACTCTGGCAGGAGCTTCAACGGGATAAAATGCTTACCCTGAATGATCCGGCATGGTACCCCTCAGGCCTTTTCCATTCCGATGACGGTACCGCTGCCTTTCCACAGTTTGTGTTCCAGCTTTCCAGACCCCAGCCTTCGCACCAACCTTTAAGCTCATTTAATCCTATAACCCATACCCGGAAAAATTGCATTTGCTTTACAAGCACAGTAAACCCTACTGAACTCCCTGAAGCCTTAGAGCGACTAGTCTACTTCATGGGTGAACCTCAGGTCCATTCCCGATCCCCCCTGTGGTTCTATTTACTCTATGGGAAAAACGGAGCCACCGAAATCCGCCTACGGGTGCTGGATATAAATGAAGAAGATAGAAAGGTCCTACTCCTCCTTTTTTCCGAGTTCTTTTTCCAAAATGAACTGAATTGGAAAACAGCTCCTTATTTTCCTGAAACAGCTAAATACGGCGTTAAGGGATTGGAAACTTCGCACCAACTTTTTCACTTGGAATCCCTATTTCTATCCGATAAATCCAGCGGAATGCTTTATCTAAACTATCCGGCAAAGTACAGGGAAGATCTGCTTGTCCAGTTATGGAGAAACATATTTTCACAATCCCCTTATCTCTCCAGCATATTTGAATCGCTTAAATCGGATGTAAAACGCATGCCTTTTGAATCAGTAAAGGAGTATAAATCATCCTTTAACCCGTATAAAACGATGAAAACTTCGGAGTTTAATTCATTTAAATACCTTGAGATAATTACCGGCCATGAACATTTTCATGCCGAAGAAGATTCATCCCTATCCTTGGTTTTCAACCACCTGCACATGATGGTCAATCGGTTTTTTCCTCTGGAAACACTGAATTTTGAACGTAGAATAAAATATAGGCTTTACAGGGAAATTGGAAGAGAAATTTATGCCCATGAACAAGGTGTACAGGCAGAATAGATTCAGGTTAATAGTGAAGCCTCTCAGTTAATTCTTCTGTTTTCAAAAATCCGTCTCACATCTTCCTTATAACTCCTGCTCATGGCTATCCTATCCCCCGAAACAAGCTCACATTCCTCCGGATAAAGGTTTTTAACTTTTAGAATATTGACTGCATAAGATTGGTGTACTCTAACCATATACCTGTTACGTAGCTTTTTGAGACTTTCCAAAAATGGGGAAGTCAGCACGAATTCACTTCCATCTTCCAGTTTAACTGTGGACTTTTTGTTTAGCTGCTCCATATACAGGATTTCCGACGGCTTGTATACCTGTTGCCTATAACCCAACTTATCCCCCACTACATTATAGTTGTCCTCCATCTCCTTTCTGACCCAATACAGGGAATCCAATTTCTTTTTAGCCTTTTCCAGCACTTCTGCTAGCTCAACAGATTCAGGTGGTTTGGTCAAAAAACCTAATGCATCCACCTTATACCCAGACAAAGCATATTTGGAATGTCCCGAACAGATAATCACCGGAATCCCGGAATCTATCAGCTTTCTGGATAATTCCAATCCACCCAGTTCAGGCATCAGGATATCTGTTATCAGGATGTCCGCCATTCCATCCCGGGCATATTCCAGCCCCACGAGGGGATCAACGGTAGCAAACCCTACCTCAAAACCCGGAAGCATGGAGATTTCTACTGCCAAGAGTTCCAGGACATGCTCCTCATCGTCAATCAGACCAATTTTATACTGTTGTTCCATAGTTTATAGTCAGTAAAAGGGAATAATTTGATTCATCCGATACTACTTTGTTATAAAATCCATCGCCGAATTCATGTCTCAGCACACGAAAAACAGAAGAAGCTCCAAAGCCTGTACGGGGTTCTTCCCTACTGTTTTGAACCTTATTGGTGATGCAAACTGTAAACAGCCAATTTCGGGTAGCTTTTTCCCGGACAAGCTTAAACTTAATCAAACAAGGATGCTCTTTATCGGTATAGTCCGCGTGAAAAAATACATTTTCAACCAAAGTTAGCAGGCATAACTTGGGCATGGGTAACTCCTCTGAGATAGGAGGAACCTCAATAGCTGCATCTAGTGAAAGCTGAGGGAACCGCATGCGTTGAATCTGAAGGTATTCTTCCACTGCTTTTATTTCTTCATTGAGAAAATTAGGCTCTTCAAATTCCTTGAAACTGTACCTGAGCAAAGATGTGAGCTTGGAAAATTCAGCGGCCAGGGAAGGAGAAAGTTTGATGATTTTTGACAGATAAATACTTAATGAATTCAATACAAAATGGGAACTCAGCTGCATGGATCTGTGCATAACCTTCAATTGTTCGTGCTTTATTTCTATTTCATATTTACTCTTACCCAGTTTAAGGATGTTATAAAACGCCCAGACCACGGAAGTTAAAATCAAGAAATTAAATAGCCGGTTAAATTCACCTACGAGAAAACCTTTGGTTAAGGGGAGGGTCCCCAAAAACACATTATGCACCAAAAGCTTTATCCCTACCAATAGGATAAGCAACAACAGAAAGTATATTATCGCCCTAATTCGCCTTTTCAGGATAAAGTACTCGGGAAGGACGAGTTTAAAATAAACTGCGCAGATCAGATATCCCGCTATAAAATGGTACTGAGCCATTAACCAACCGTCAACCTCACCAAATTCTATAAAGGTTGATAGCAAATCAAGCAGCGCGTAACTAAGAAAAATTAGAAAAAGTAAATAGAGTGGCTGTTTGCCAGGCTTGAAAATTAGGTCAATTACACCCAAAACCCTGCTCTTTTCACCTAAACGCCCAGGGTTCAGCTGGGATTTACTAGTTTCCATCGTACAAAAAATTACATCTTATGATCAACAAACAAACAATGGAGGAATGTCAAAAAGCACTGCTCTCCATCCGCAAAATCAGTTATCAGGAAAGTAACAACAATGCCCAAGGCCGCGTGACCGGTAGCTTCTTCAGGGAATGCCGTACCACCATTACTCGTGTATAATTACTACATCCTAACTGGATTGATTAAGAAAGACTTCAACTGAAGTCGCCAGCTGTACCGGAAATTTTGAAGGTAAACCACTATCCAAAAAATAATCCGGCCCTCAAAGACCTGCCTCAAGGCAGGTTCTTTTTTTACACGACCTTTAGCCCAGCTGTTGCCTTGCTAAAAATCCCCATATACTTTTAGACAGCAAATGGAAAAATCCAAAAGCATTTGAGTTTATTGTTTTGCAGCTTCATCCACCAATACAGCTTGATTCCGGCAGACATATCAACCTACTGCAAACATAACCACCTGATCATTAACTGGAAGAATCACGCTTCTATGAAATGACTAGTGCAAAAATGTATATGTGCTTTAGAGTAACTAAGTTAATCATTATAACTTAGCATGCAATACTACCTCCCCAATTCCTGACTTTTTACAAAGAACTAATCCACTAACCGTGAAACAATTACGAGTGCACCCCCGAAAACCGGACTTATCTCCCAAGCCATGAATTACCCTAAAAAACAGTTCAAATAGGAAGAAAGATGGCCAATTGCCTGCAAGTTTCACCGATAACTCTACCATGTTCGCCAAATTCTTGCTTTTGAAATCTGATTCTCCCGACATTTATCATAGTACAAAAGAGAATAGACAAGCAGGTTTACTTATTGATTTACAGATTATTAAATCAGAATACAAACGTATAAAAACCTAGTATTCAAATCAGCCATCACGGATTATACCCAACAAAATGGACTTACTCTCAAAATTACCTTCGGCACTCCTCATTCTACTCTGGATCTATACCGGGCTGGACAAAGTATTGCGTTGGGAGGTAAGTAAAAACGCTTTTCACAATCAGACCTTTCCTGTAGAGCTGGCAGATGTATTGGCCTATGCAGTACCAATCACTGAGTTGCTGATTGCCTTACTCCTACTCTTTTCAGTTACTAGATGGTGGGGACACCTCGCAAGTATCCTCCTCCTCACTGTCTTCACTACCTATGTGGGACTGATCTGGGTAGGGGCTTTTCCCAGAGTCCCCTGCAACTGCGCAGGGATTCTAGAAAGTCTGGGCTGGTTAGAGCACTTGATTCTAAACTTACTATTCATCGCATTGGCAGTAGTCGGACTCAAGCAGTCCCAAAACAAAAAGCCCGAGGCAGTTGCCCCAGGCCTTTAACAAGTTGTTAAGCTTTAACTAGTGCAGAAACATTAATTTCTGCGCAACAAATTTAAACTAAAATTCTAATAATCTATACATAACCACAAGAAAATTAGAACAATAAAGGGCGACGGTGCTGAACCCGCCGCCCACAGCCCACAAATTCTAAAGCACGGGCTGCAAAAAATACCAAAAAGACAAAACCTAGTACCACAAGTCACTGGAAATTAAATCATTAGTACCGTACTGCTTCTTCCTAACGCAGGGAGCTGGAAGACCTGCAAACACTCGGCAGTACAGGGATCCGAACCGATTCCCAAAACCGGGACTACCCGGACGGTTCACAGACTGAACCGGAGTTCTTGGGTGGCTTCCTCATGGAGGATGATGCCCTCGGAAGGAACTCCTGATCAGTGGAACTGAATACAACCATGTTCAACCGGGAGGCAACTCCCTTAACCAACACGATTATGAAATCAATAACAAAAATGCTCCCTGCACTGGGATTAGTGTTCGGGGCAACTCTGGCTATGGCCATGAATTTCGCAGATCCCTCCAATACCAATGATCCAAAATTCGGATCGGCAAATGGTGAGGTTTATGATGTAACCACCCGAACTATGGGGCCAGGAGCGCTGCAGTACCAATGCAATCTTTCGCAAAGCGATTGCCTCTATGAGGATTCTGATTTGATCACTCCTATTCCTAGCAGTGAAGGTCAGTTTGTTCCAGGCAGTGGACTGACTCCAATTGAGGATTAATTCAATAAACAGCCATTGGATTGTTTCCAATGGCTGTTTCATTCTTTTACAGGGCTTTATTTCTTTCTTGCTCATTCAATGGAATTTCCAGGAAATAATTTTCTGGTGAAGTCCCGAGATCATAGGTAACTCCCTCAACTACCCGAGGAGAAACCCCGGACCAATTTTGATCTTTCAAGAACCTTCGCATATCGGTCCATCTCAGGATTCCACGGTAGATCATTTCTTTTCTTCTTTCCTCTAATACTATTTTTAAAACAGACCCCACATTTTCAGCCGTGTAAGGGATAAACGTATCCTCATAAAACCTTGATTCAAGAAGGATATTAAGCGTTTGAAGTGCCTCTTCTTCCCTTTCCTTACGTGCAAGTGCCTCAGCTTTTATGAGATAAAGTTCCCCGGTGGTGATCCCCGCAAACACCAGATATTCCCCTGAGAAATTACCCGCAAAATTCACTCTTCCCAGTTGATCAGGAGCTGTAAAATAGAGGTATTTACGGATATCATTTTCGTCATAGGAATCATAAACCACCTGATTTACAAATGTTAAATTCGAATACATGTAGCTTTGGGAACCAGCTAAGATATGAAGTACGACTTCTTCATTAAATCTCGGTATGGGATAAGTATAGAGTGTAATAGGAAGATTCGACAAATACGAATTTGAATTCAAATTCATGAGATCAGATTTGATCGAAAGCGCTTGATTGGCAAAATTGAGCGCTTGATCGTATCCACCGAGCTGAAGGTAAATCCTTGCCAACAAGCCATAACTGGCCACCTTGGATGGGCGTAGGGCATCCACAGGAACTTCCGGCAGTAAATCCAGCGCCTTAATCAAATCTTCGATGATTTGATCATATACTTCCCCGACTGTTGATTTGCCTTTTGGTGCTGAAAAATCAGGCGTAAGCATCAGGGGAACTCCATCTTTCCCAAGATCTGCCTGAGAAATCACCGGATGGGTGAAGATCTGAAGCAGCTCAAAATAATTTTGGGACCTGAGATAAAGCGCAGCTCCTTTTATTCTATCCAGTTGGGATTTTTCAGCTTCATCGGCAGGAGTTATTTTTTCAGCTTCTTCCAGCACCACATTAAACTTGAAGATATTCCCATAAGCAAAAGACCAGGTTGGCATTGATCCCTGAGCATCACTCAGCTGCCTTTTCCACAGGTATCCATCCCTAATATTATCCGGTAAAGCCAACAAGCCATCATCCGTAATGAAGATATCGTCGGATAGTATCAACCCGAAGCTATCTGAGATATTCACCCCATCTACTGCATTTAGAATACTTTGCAAGTCTTCAACAGATTTAGGAACCACAATAGTTTTGGAAGGTTTTTCATCCAGAAATCCCGAACAAGATGCAAAGGAAAACCCAAAGATTATCACTAGTAGTATGTTAAGTTTATACGTTCTCATGTTTGTAGTATTTAGATAGTTTGATCTGAAGCTGTGTCGGTTAGCAATCTTCATATCAGTAATTAAAAATTGACTCTAAGTCCAAAAGCGATACTCCTGGAAGGGGGAATATTCTGAAAGTCCGGGTCGATATCGTGTTCGGTTTTCTTCCAGATTATCCCAAGGTTATTGACATAACTGTAAAGTTCAGCGTTGGAAAAAGGTAACCATGGGTGTGTACCTCTATCAAGTCTATAAGCCAGACGGATATCCTGAAGGCGGATATGATCACCTCTTTCGGCTAAGACTTCGGCGTTGTTATAAATGAATTGTCTGTTGGCATTGACTCTCAGGTCTGCCGGTAAACCGGGAATGGAAGTGGATACTTCATCACCAGCATTCTCCCATTTATTATTGAAGTCAGCATGTGTGATTCTACCGCTGAGCAAAGCGGAATAGTCAACCGAGTTTCGTCGGAAGTAGTACCCCAATCGATAGGAAACATTCACCGAAAGGCTAATGCCTTTGTAGGAAAGCGTATTCCGAAGGGCACCAAAAGAAGTTGGTCTTGTAGACCCATGAAAAATTAAGTCTTCGGGACTAGTTCCCCTTCTGATTCCACGATAATCTGTACTGGGTTCGTCGTCAAGAATTCCTCTGGGTTGCCCGGTATCGGGATCCAGCCCCCCCCATGGAAAGCTGTATAATCCAAAAAGCGGATTGCCAGTGACCGGAACAGTAAATAGACCCGAGACCATTTGATCGACTTGGGGTTGGATTTCATAGTCAGTTACTTCTTCCTTGAGGTGGCTAATAAAGAAATTGACATCCCATTGGATTACTGTTTGAAGGGGCCGTGCATTAAGGGCAATGTCAAAGCCTTTGGTTCGGGTACTGGCAAAATTCCCTCTGAAGATACTCTCACCCAAGGAAGGCGCCACCGGGATATCACCAATGAGATCAATCCCATCTTTGATGTAGAATTCGATAGACCCATCCACTAGATCATTTTTGAGGCTAAAATCCAGCGCTGTATTCCACATCTTCACGCGCTCCCATCTCAGGTCAGGGTTGGGTGGATTCTGGATAACCGCTGCCCGTTCACCCGGGTTTTGGGAAAAAGAGGCGGTGATGAAATAATTAGCCGTAGTAAATGCCGAGGTGGACCTGTCCACGTTTCCATTGTATCCGAAAGTAGACCTAAGCTTCAGGTAAGGAAGGAACCCTGATTGAAAGAAATTCTCTTCCGATAGCACCCATCCCAAACCTGCTGACCAGAGCGGCACAGCCCTCATATTGGTATTTACTCCAAAGAGGTTTGAGGCATCCCTTCTGGCACTTGCCGATACGATATACTTTTTTTGATAACTATAAGAGGCATTGGCGAATAAGGAAATAAACCGGTCAATGGCACCAGAATGGCTGTCCCCTCTTGGAATGGTTGAGGAGGAATTGGGATTAATCTGAAATCTGGTTTGGTAATCAACCGGTAGGCTTAACCCAAAATCATCATCGTAACCATAAAAAAGAGACCCGGTGGACAGGGTTGAAACATCCTTCATTTCACCGCCTACGATACCATTGAGTTCGTGCACTCCATTCCAACTTGGATTGAAGGTTAATTGCCCTCTTAAATAATTTCCGGTTGACTTTGTTAACCGTTGATTTAAAGTTCCTCCTAAGGGCACTGGGTAAGATGGGGATCCCGCATCATCAAATTGTGTGAATCGATTGATCAACCAACGCACATCATAACTATCACTTGGTTTCACCAGCCGGGTTTCTCCTGTATTGTTCCAATATTGATGCAGTAAACTCGCCTTGATCCAAGGGGTAATCCGGTATGCCAACGTAGTATTCAACCGAAGGTCAAGTTGGTCTCCCCTATCCGAGATTAACCCGATTTCATTGAGGGGAACAAAGCTGCCGTCCAAGAAGCCTTGTTCCGGAAGAGCAGAAACATAACGCGTATTGAAATCCCGGATTACCGGCAAAGGATTTCCCGATTCATCGACGAGTCTTTCATAAGGCCCCATGTCCGGTAGGGTATTGCCAATTTGGCGGCTGGATTGTACCAGCGAAACGGAACTTCCTATTTCCAATTTATCCTTTAGAAGTTTCCAGTCATTTTGGGAATTCAGGGTAAACCTTCGGTCTTGGTTTCCCGGGATTTCGTGCAGGTTGAAATCGGTACCCAAAGAAATATTGTAGCGATGTTTTGCTGATCCCCCATTGATATTGAGACTATACTGTTGATTTTGGGAGGGTCTATAGAAATGGCTTAATAGCTGTTCCCTACTGTCATATGTATTGTAAGCTGCCAGGAAATTGTTTTTCTCCTGTTCGGTAATCTGGCCTTCCCTAAATGCCAACATAGCCTCTACTCCCGGAGATAGAGGCGGTCGTGCTGACTGGTTAATTCTGCTGTTGTATGAGCCATTGTCAAAGAGTTGTTGCTCAACAGCAATAAAATCACCAATAGCCATCTGCGGTCTTGCAAAAAGGTCTGGCTTCTCTGTTATGTTGATATTGGCATTGAGGCTAATATTCATAGGACTGTTGAAGGCCCCTGACTTTGTTTTGATCACAATGACACCGTTGCCGGACCTAGCTCCCCAAATAGAGGCTGAAGCCGCATCACGGAGCACAGTGATGCTTTCCACATCGTTGGGATTGATGTTTTCCAGGGGTCCATCGTAAGGAAAATTGTCTATGACGATGAGGGGTTGAGTCTCAGCGAACAGGGTGCTTCTTCCCCGGATACTTATCGCATCATTACTGGATCTATTTCCCCTATTGAAAATGAGACTGGGAGTAACATCCTCTAATCTGTCAAGTAGATTGGTGCTGACTTTCCGGTTAATCAGCTCCTTATCCACAGAAACATAGGAACCTGTTGCCCGCTCCTTGGGGATCTGTTGATACCCGGTGGACAAGACAGTGACCTGATCCATGTCGGTTATAGCGTTTTGGAGATACAGTATCCCGTCTTCCATTGCCTGGAGTTCGGATGCTGTCAACTCCACTGTTTCAAAACCTATAAAAGACACGACCAGCACGGAATTGGGAACTAGTCCAGACAATTCAAAGCGGCCATTTTGATCTGAAATGGCAGTCTTTGTCCCTTCTTTCTCTTTGATTACTGCTCCGGCAAGCGGGGTATTCCCTTCTAAAGAGAACACTTGGGCGACAATGTCAACCTGGTTTTGCTGAGCCCAGACGGCTCCCAGCAAAAAGGTCAATAGAATGGTGAGGTATGTTGTTTTCATCATATTTTAGCTTTTAAAATCCAACGCAGCCCACCAAGGGCAGACTGCGCTGCATCCTGTTTATTTGGATTGGTTGGGTTTTGATTCTGCATTGATGGACTCCAGGTAGTGGATTAGCTCCTCACTTGAATCGGGGATATTCCCGATATTTTGGACAGTTCCATCCTTGTCCACCACCATGAAGGTTGGGAAGTAGCGGATGTTGTAATACTCCATAAAAGGATGAGGAGGCCCAGGGGCATTTAGGTTAAGACTTTCTTCAGTGGAATAGTTGCCTGATTCAATGTTGTTGTTCCATCTTTCCGGAAGTCTATCGTGAGATATGTACACAAATTCAATGTCTTCATCTTCGGTAAAGTACTGTTCGGTTGGCTTAATGAGCGATTGATATGCATTGGAGGAAAACTGACAACCGGGAAGCCAGAAGCTAATAAGTAGCGTTTTACCCTGAAGTGAGTTGAGCGAGATTTCATTGCCTTGTCGATCAACCAGCGGGATCTCAGAAATCGTCTGACCTATGCCTTGGGCCGAATAAAGCCTGTTGATCTCTTCCTTAACCCAAGGCGTTTGAATCTGATCCAATGCCAGTTCAAATTGTCGGTTGCTATTCTTAAATAGACGGTAATTTTTAATGATGTAGATGGCATAGACCTGGTCAAGGACTTCCTGGGGCAGGTGACCCAAAAGATGCCGGAAGGGCTCTTTGGACAGTGCCGACTCAATGGCAAGTTTCTGGTAGATATACTCAGGAAAATAAGCAGAGTACTTTGCTGCTGCAGGTATAGGAATATTTTTGCCCAGGATCTTTTCCTGAAAGAATTCCCGATGGGAACTGTCTTCCATGTAATAGGTGCTGAATTTGAAAACCTGGTCAAAATGCAGTCTGCCTATCAGGTCAGCCCGGAGGATTTCAAGGAAATCTTCCCCTACTTTTCCCTGATAGAAATCCAGGATATCAAATCCCGGATGGGAACTGATGTCCATGGAGAATATATTTTCCAAATGGCTTAAGCCAACCGGCCCGGGACTGACAAACTCCATTTTCCTACGAATGGAAGACTGCTGATTTTTTATATTGAGAATAGAAAGGGAATCTTCCGTGCTATAGCCCCAGTAATCTGAATCCCCTGTAAACATGGTAGGATTCTGATCGTAGCGGTAATTTTCATAGGCATTGGCGAGTTCGTATTGAACCCTAAATTTCTTCGCAGCAGGACCGGAGAAAAGCATACGGGCATTAACAAAATCCAATCTGATACGAACGCTGTCACCCGGCTCGACCAGGAATCTATCCAAATAGGTAAACTTATTGAACCTGAGACTGAGTCTGCCATAGCCACTGATGGGTTTGGATTCCCATTGTCCCCGCATCGTAGCCCTGGAACCATCGTACATGGTGCCTTGGCTAAGGTTAAGTTGGGCTACCTCAGGTAGCGGTAGATCATTCTCATTGAGGTAGGGATCCCAGAGCTGGAATAGCATGGAATCAACAGACTCGATTCTCTTGGTTTCCACATAGACCACCACCGGGGTAGCCTCCCCCAAAGAGGCAGAAGAGCGAAAGCTCTCCTGCCCTGGGAATCCAGACTGATAAACCAAATCCTTGTCTGGGGGTGAATCCGCAACTTTACTTTGTGCTTTTAGTGTGCTTCCGTATAGGCATAGCGATGCCAGGAAGCATAATTGTATTAATTTTTTCATGCTTTTGATGTTTGTTTAATGCTGGAAGACCGAAGACGGGAGACCTAAGAAAGTGGTCAGTAGGCAGTCGCAGTTAGCAGTCGTCAATGTTACCGTCATTGCGATCCCGAGAATCGGGAGAAGCAATCTCAGTCGCATTTCGGGTCATTTCGACGACGAGGAACGAGGAGGAGAAATCTCTAACCTCTTGATTCTTGGCTCTAGCTTCTTGTCTCTAGACTCTTACCTCTCCCCTCTTGCTACTTGATACCTGCTACTAGCTACTCCAAACCAGACATAGAGTAATCCCACCTCAGTCTATCCGACCAACCAGCAATAAATAAATACTAAGAAAGATGTCAGCTCTACCAGCTATTCTGAGCTTGCTGACTTGAGTGTGTGGTAACCGATCTGCTCAGGTATGTGCACCTCCCCTTTCACGGTCTTAAAAATGAATCCTCAGATCGGATTCTTGGGTTTTAGAGGATACAAGCGATCTACCGCGGTGATGCCGAGTTCCTCTGGTAGGTTATAATAGGTAAAGCAAAGTGACCCAACGCAATAAAGCGCAGACAGATCTTTCTTCCAGAATACGACTCCCGGGAAGCAACTTAATCCAGAAAAAATCACGATCTGTTCCATGATACTTGGGTTATTACTAAGTCATTTTGAGACATACCATAAAGGAAATATCTCAATCATCCGCAAAAGAAAAGGCTTCAACAAAATCCAGCAAAAGTGAGCTCACGCCGTAGCGTGAGCATTTTCACTTCACTTCTACTGTCTATTTTGAAAGTTGGCAGTTTTCTTAGACGAGACTATAAAGTGCAAATGCATTTGAATTAATCCTATTCAATCACTTCCTAATATTAAAAATAATTGATCTAAAACGCTATTTTTTTTAGTTAAAAAATAATTTATTTTATTTAAAACACTATTTAAATGCTCCTATGATCATTTTTGTAATGTATATATTTGGGAAACTTGGCAGTTTTCTAATGGCAAAAACAATCTATAATAGACTCAAAGCAGTCTTAGCAGAAAAAGGTGAAAAGAATAAAGAGTTAGCAGAACATCTAGGAATAGCAAATTCTACAGTCTCCAGGTGGGCTACAAATGATGCCCAACCTTCTATCGAGACACTTTTTAAAATCGCTGATTATTTAAAGGTCGATGTGAGGACTTTGTTGGTTTCGAATTTGAAGAGTTGACAAGATCAGGTATTTAAGAAAATAAAGACTAATATGCTTAAAACTCAAGAGCAATATTTGGATTTGTCCTTAAGTTCTTAATAATGCCTTCTTTTGGAAGCCCCATTTTCAAAAAAATGATTAAGTACAAGACTTTCAATAATTTTTTGTTGAAAATAGGATATTCTTCTCCCCGCATTTGATCCTTACACGAATCACATAAATGGGCCAAATGGTTTCGACTATCAACCAACTTGTTCACAAACAATTCTTGATCCTTTCCTATTAATTGATCCAAAGGACAATTCAATTGAAGAAAATATTGAGCAACCTTCTCCTTAAGCCTTTTTCCAGATTTTTTCTTCAAGCGAGCAGAAATAAAATTCAATGTATTTTGGGGCACACTTTTCTCAACAAGAATAGAAAGATGCTTTTGCTCATCAGGTGACATTTCATTTATATCACCAATTTTTCCTTTATCAACTTCTATGATTTTTTCAAGAGCGAAAGCCAAGTTCAAAAAAGTGCTTTCCGGATTTAAATTTCGATGCTTAAAACAATTAACTATCGATTTTATTGAATCCTTATACTTAAACCTAACGGTTGGCCAGCTTTCAAAAAAAGCTCTAACCAATACAAGATCTTGGATTTGATTTAAATTAAAAATTGGAACATGAATTATTCTATTTGATTCACTTAATACAATTGGCTCAAACCTGGCCTTTATCCTGTTTTTAAAACAAATAAATTCACTGCCTAACTTAGTAAACAGTACAAATGGTGTTGTCAATTGAATTTCCTTTCCATTTAATAGAGTAAAAATTTCCTCAATATTTTCTAGGAAAGAAAAAACCCCATTAAAGTCTAACTCACCATTAATTTCTGCTATCAACCAAGACTCCTGCGACAACTCATATTTAGAAAATGAATTACTCAAAGGATAGGAATATTGATGAGCTATTCGAAGTAAGAAATCCTTATCATTGAAAAGGATAAAATCCTTTAGATCTGGATGAATAATATTTATTCCAGAATTTCCTTCATCATCAATGAACACCTCATATACGTTGATCCCAGTCCAATCACTAAGGAAATCAAATCGAAATTTCACCGTAGTAAATTCTAGGTTATCACCCTTTGATGGCTTGAACAGGTGCTTCGGTGCATGAATAAAAAAATCAAAATTTAAAAAATTTGAACTTCGAAAAAGGTTCTGTCGTGGATGAGTACAATTATGAAAAATACAAAACTGATTATTCTCCAAAAGCCCATATACAAAACCAATCTCAACGGACTTCTTGCTTTCGGAAATAAATGAGCCATACAAGTCAATGTACGCTACGCCGTCCACAAATTTTAACAATCCAAAGAGCTTCTTTTCCTTTTGGTCTTTTGGCCAAAATTCCCCTTTGTAATATTTTCTGTAATCCACTATTTCCCAGGCTTATGCTTATGAGGCTTCAATGATGGCGTATTTCCTGGGATATTTTTGTTATCCCTTTGTCGCCTATCAGGCTGACCAGTAGTTTTGGCAATTCTTTTTGGACCTGGTTTGATTCCGTTTCTGGTGGACATGGTAGTTTTTTTAAAGTTATATACTCTAAATCTACCCCTTACAACCAGGAATATCTAGTCGTAAATTCAAATTTGACGCAAATTGTCAGATACCGATGAAATACTTAGGATCGGTTTAAAACAAGGCGTTTCCCAAATCCACTTGGTCTTCTCTTCCCCTGATTCTTCGGATTTCCTAGGTCCAAATTTGAATCAAGAAGCACCTTTTGAACCTGATTCAAAAAATAGGATTTTGCTCAAAATTCCTATCCCTCGATTTTGTCCTTTCTGGAACCAACAGAAATCCGTTCTTTGAAACATAATCAAAAACAGTCCTGATTAGCTAGAATCAATGTTTTTCAATGTCCTCTGACTTGAAAACAATGTGTCCTATCCTTACTCAGCAATTTGATTTATGTTTCAGGCAAATTTAGGAGAAATGGAAAAGAGAATCATTTTAGGAATTTTAAGCTACCTTATAGGAGGGGTTGAAGCACCGTTAGTCCTATCACTCATTCTCCTTTTCATAAAACTTCTATATCCATTCTATGAAACCTGGAAGAATAATGACACCAAGCTTGAAGAAATAAAATCCAATGAGCGTATTGAGAAGATGAAACTGAAAGCCGATAGAAAAAAGAGAAAATCTGCCAACTAAACTAAGATTCCTAAAACCTCTTCACTGCTTAAAAACATCCCTTAATTAGTACAGAATCCATCATAACTCCACCCTTACCTCCCAGACAATACCTGTCATTCTTTCTGCCAAAAACTTCAGTGTCGAGAGGACTTGCTCCGAGGAAGGAAAGCTCCCATAGACCAAGCCTCTAAAGTCCATTGTATAAGTAGTCTCCAATTCTTTCCAGACTGCGTCAAGATCCGCAAAAATCAAAGCCTCTTTAGGGTGAAGATTCAGCCAAGAATTGTTACTTCTATATCCTACCACATCGTCCTGTCCTACCCTGTTGATCATCACTTCAAAGTCCGAGGATAGTATAAAAGCCCTGATATTTTCCTCACCCAATATTCTATGTAAATCATAAAGATGACGAATCTTCATTTTCAGATCAGCTATGGGGTTTTCAGAATGGCTAAAGCGGACTAAACTCAATATTTTTTCACACACGGTTCTTTTCACATCCAGTACTTGAACAGTAAATGGTTCTAGACGATACTGAGTAATCAATTCATTTTGATTAGTACTCCTCATCATATCATAGATAAAGGAGTTTATTGTCTGCTCGTGAAATGGCTCATAGTGCCCTAGGGTAGAAGACTCCAAAATCACTTTGTCTCTGACCTGCCCAAATTTTCCTGAAAAAATCATCGGATATTCATGGGCGGTCTTTCTGATCATTCCCAACTTATTGGTTACTCCCACAATCTCAACTTCAGGCATCACCCTCTCCACAACATTATAAATAGCTTTCAATTTGCCCTTCAACTTACTGCCCGACTCCCCTTTTCTAGAAAGCACCACCAAATCTATATCCTCAGAGAACCGATCTATCAATCCATAGCATTTCGAAAGCGCCGTACCTCCTTTAAAAACCACCTCTGCTCCAATGGGGTCAGAAAAAATAAGGCTAAGTGCTTTAGTCACCCAGTAGTCTTTTTCCACATAGATATCCAATATCCCCATTTGTTCTGCGGTAAACCGAACAGCCTCTCGGAATAATGACGGGTTTTCATGAAGATTCATATAATATTCCAATTTTGAGAAGTAGACAAAACATTTCCTGCACCAGGAAGCTGATATTGAGTAATCGGGTTGAGCGATTTCTTTAGCATATTCAAATATTCAATACGTTTGAGCTGTTCCAAAATGGCCCCCAATAGCGCCCGGCAAGAGGGAGGATATTTTTGAGACAGGCGAACCAGTGTTTTCACTTCCGATTCATTCAATTGCGAAATCAATTCAATAAATCTGAAACAGGATTCAGAGATGGTGGAATCGGGGATTTTCTTAATATAACGTATTGCATCCAAAATCTGTAAAAGAGGAATGTTCTCCTTTGTAATGGTATTTCGCTGACGAACGAAGGAAATTTTATATCTCCCTCTTTTGAATTCAGGTCTCACCTCATTTTTCCCGATCTGGATCAGGTTCCCTATCTGGGTGGACAATCCAAGTTTCGCATAAATACTATACCCTGTCAGATACCCGGTGACCTTTCCGTCTTCCTCCAACAAATCTTTGACAATCTGATATTGAGGAGGAGGCAATTCTCCAAAGGTTGTTTTTTCTGGTTTGAAGTATTTCCCTTTCGATAACTTGCTAATTCTACCTGCAGATACCATCCGATTCAATGCTTTGATGACAGCCTCCTTGCCTTTCACCTCACCCATAAAATCAGCATAGGTGAACACATACCCCTTAGGGAGTCTATCAATGCTATCTGCTATGTAATCAGTGATTTTCATAAGTTTTACTCACCATCAAAAATACAAAAATGTCCAGTTTTTTAATTAAAAAACTGGACATTTTAACATTACATCTAAAAATAAAAATCATTTTTGGAACTTTTTCCTCAGGAACATCTTTATACCGACGCAAGCGTCGGTATAAAGATGTTCCTATTGGTTACCAAACACCGGGCTGGTCTAAACCAGCCCGGTGTTTGGTAACCAATAAAGCTTAATTCGAAAAGCGTACGAGAATAAGTTAATATTTTTTCTCTGCTTCATCACTTGAATTCCTTATAAATCTTCCAACTCAACCCCAAAAATTCCATACAGCTTATACATACCAGAATGTCCTCTATCTGGATTCTCAGGATCAAACTCACCCTCGTAAAATTTCCCATTTATCCTTATAATCAAGAATTTTACCCTTCATTATTCGTTTTTGCCCACTGAAGTCTGTCAATAGTGTTACTACATCTTGGCTTGGAACAATAAATATTTCTGGTATTACTCCAACCTCATCAAACTTATTGTTATAAACAACAAACACTATAAAGTGATTGTCTCGCGCTATTACATTGTTGACTATTAATGATGAGTATCCTCTAACCGATTTAACATCGATAGATAAAGTTTTTTGATCGTTAAGGACTACTCTGATATCAATTGATTTTTTATTTCCTTGACTTATGTACGCCTCTAATCCTAGTCGATATAATTTATGGAGAACCAAGTATTCACTGGCAATTCCTGTATTAAATGCATTTGCTCTTTCTATCATCTCTGATACTTCTTAAAATTCTCTGCCTGCTCAAAGATCTCCTTATACACTTCATCCCGATCTACAGGAGGATAATCGTTTTCTGCCAATAGAATAATCAAATCCACCTTCAGCTCTGCTTTGATATCATCCCGCTTGCTCCAGTCGGTGTACTTGGCTTTGTCGTCTACCACATCTTTGACCAACTGAGCCAGGTGAACCAACTTATCTTCCGGATAGACAAAATCATACTTTCTGGCTAGTTCCTTCAGTATATCATAAAAAGCCTTTTCCTCGAAATCAATCCCCAGTTCAGCAAAGGATTCCTTCTCCTTTTTCATGGCATAGTACAAGTCAATAATCTCATTGGTGAAGTCTTCCAATACTTCACTCTGAAGGACATCTGCTTCCTTTCGCTCATTATACTTCTCTACCAAATGCTGCATCTTTTTGGAGAAATCCACTCCCTTTACCTTATTGATCCGCTTGAAATCATCGATAGCTTTGGCCAACAACTTTTGTAGCAACTTGATCTTGGTATGTGGCAACTTGATCTTATCGATCTTGGCCAGATAGTCTGCCTCGAAAATATCCACCTCTTTCTGGTCGTCTTCTCCCAACTTAAAAATCTCTTCTACTCCTTCGCTCTGTATTGCTTCCTGAATCATTTCCCGCACTTTGGCATTCATCTGATCTGTATCCGGCGCTTCTCCCTTGGTGAGTTTGAAGACAATGGATCGCACTGCGATAAAGAAATGGATTTTGTCCTTTTCAGCATTGGTAAATGCCGCCGAACCGGAGCAGATATCATAAGCAGCCTTCATCCTCTTGACCAGATTCATAAAGCGTTTCTCCAGTTTCTGGGTTAGCTGAACATACTCGGCTGCTTTGTTCAGGGTATTCAGCTGCTCTAGGGGTGAACCCGTAAAGTATTGCTTGTAATCAAAGGAATGAAAGACGGCATCCAGCAGATCCACATGATCCTTGACCACAATGATGGACTGCTCAATATCCTCAAAGTTCTGGCTGTCAATCGTGGAATACTGCTTCAGTGCCAGATTCATCTGTTTTTTGATGCCAATATAATCCACCACCAAGCCTTTTGACTTTCCTTCAAATTTCCGGTTTACCCGGGAAATCGTCTGGATCAGACTATGTTCCTGTAGGGGTTTATCGATGTACATGGTATCCAAAAATGGCACATCAAAACCTGTGAGCCACATATCCACCACAATGGCAATCTTAAAATTACTTTTGGCATTCTTAAACTGACGATCAAGTTCCTTCCGGTAATCCTGAGTTCCCAAAAGATCCCAAAGATCCTTGTCGTCATCTTTGGTCCGGGTCATCACCATATTCACCCGAGCCATGGGCTTAAGTTCTTTCCGGTCTTTTTCAGTTAGCTCCACTCCTTGCTCTGCTGCCAATACTTCCGCCCAAGCAGGTCGCAAACCAATGATTTCCTGATAGAGCTGATAAGCAATCTCCCGGGTGCTACAAACAAACATCGCTTTACCCAAAAGGGTACTTCCCTCTTCTATCCGAGTTTCGTAGTGCTTCACAAAGTCTTTTGCGATAGCTTCTATCCTTCCAGGATCGCCCAGAATAGTCCGCATCTGGGTGATCTGTCGCTTGCTTTCATCGATCTGGTATTCATTGGCACCGGACTCAGCCACCATGGAATAGTACTTCTCTATATCCTGAAGCTTTTGATTTTCCAGCAACACCTTCGCTGCTCTCCCTTCATAAACAATACGCACCGTGATCTCATCCATCACCGACTCGGTCATGGTATACGTATCCACAATCTCCCCAAACACATCCATCGTCGCATCGATTGGCGTACCGGTAAAGCCCACATAGGTGGCATTCGGCAGGGAATCATGGAGATGCTTCGCAAAGCCAAAACTCTTCTTCACGCCCTTTTCTGTCACCCGAACCTTCTGATCCAGATTGGTTTGGCTGCGGTGTGCCTCATCCGAAATACAGATCACATTGCTTCGCTCGGTCAGCAATTCGGTATCTTCATTAAACTTATGAATCGTGGTCAGGAACACTCCCCCGCTGTTTCTTCCCTTCAGTTCTTCCCGCAGCTCTACCCTACTGCTCACTGACTTGATCACATTATCACCGATAAAACCCTTGGCATTGGTAAACTGCCCGCTCAACTGATCATCCAGATCGGTGCGATCGGTAATCAACACAATCGTAGGACTGGCAAAGTCCACGCTCTTCATCAGCAGGCGGGTGAGATACAGCATGGTAAAACTCTTCCCGCAACCCGTCGCACCAAAGTAAGTTCCTCCCTTTCCATCTCCATGGGGAAGCTGATGCAGCTTGATATTCTCAAAAAGCTTGGTTGCCGCATAGTACTGTGGATAGCGGCAAACAATCTTCTCATCCTTCTTGGAGCTATCTGGCAGGTAAATGAAATTATGGATAATGTCACAAAGTCTATGCTTGTCCAGCATTCCCTGGATCAGCGTGTACATGGAGTCTATGCCATGCACCTTGGTGGAGAGGCCAGTCTTGGGATCGATCTCCTGATCCAAACCTGCAATCTTCCTCCAGGCATAGAAGAACTCAAACGGAGCAAAAAAGCTTCCCGCCTTGGTATTCACCCCATCCCCGATCACGCAAAAGGCATTGTACTTAAATAGATCAGGGATATCACGCTTATATCGGGTGGTCAACTGCACATAGGCAGAATGCAAACTTGCTTCCTCCCGTATGGATGACTTAAACTCAAAAACCACCAGTGGCAAACCATTTACATAAAGTATTCCATCTGGGATCCGCTTCTCAAATCCCTGAATCTCCAACTGATTTACGATCTTAAAAATATTGTTCCCAAGATGCTCGTAGTCGATCAGGGAGATAAAAATATCTTTCTGTTTATGGTCTTCCCGCTTCAGCAGAAAGCCATCTCGCACCCAATTCATAATCGTCTTATTCGTCTCGTAGAGATCCGAAGCAGGTAACTTCTCTAACTCCCGAATAATCCCAAAAATCTCCACTGGAGTAATCTTCTGATCTGCATACTTCTTCTGAAGAAAAGCCTGCAAATCGGCTTTGATCAACACCTCTTCCTTCCCTCTTAGGATATCCTCACCCTTCACATGGGGATAACCCTGCGCTTCTAAAAGAGAGATAAAGGCCTGTTCAAGTTGGGATTCAGTGAATTTCATTTAGTATCCGATTACAATCTTCCAACTTCCCCTCGTTCCACCTTCTCTTGATAGAATTCCTTTTTGTTTAAGCGCATCTAAATGAGCTTGCGTTGCAGAGACATTGATATGTAGTTTTTTAGCAATCTCCCGTATACTGATTTTATTGTTGACATTTATCATCTCCAAAACTTCTAATTGTCTGTCGGTAAGTTGGACGATTGTACCACCTATTGTACCACCTATTGTACCACCTAATGTACCACCCTCACGCTTAAACAAAGTCACCTCCACGCCTCCATCTTTTTCAATAAGTTCAGGTTCGGGAAGTCCAGCTTCTTTACAAGCCTCGATAATCTTCAACGTACCTCTTCCCCAGGCATCAATATAGCCGGATTTAAAGCAGGCATCTGCGATTTTGGGATTTCTCGGTCTGGAGTTATGCTCCACCTTAAGGCTAGGTATGTCCAATCCATGAGGAAGAAGACCTTCATTCCATATGGATAACTTATCATCATATACACGAATCTGGATCGGAGCTCCCATATAGGTTCGATGCACGAGTGCGTTGAGAAGCATCTCCCGCAGGGCAGGAAGTGGATATTCATCCTTTTCCAGGCGATGCATCCCGACAAACTCCACTGGGCGGGTCAAAAACTTATAATTCAGCTGAACCTGAACTTCATTAAGTAGGTGAATCAAATTACCTTCGATTACTTCATGAAACCTCAAGTCTGTACTGTCTTTACCAAAGCGTCCGATTTTCACTAGCACATTGGGAAAGAAGCGACCAGGATCCTTGCCAAACAAAATTAAAGCAGCTCGTTTCAGTTTCCCATGTTCAGTAAGGCGTAGTTTTTCCAAAATCTGAAAAGTTATTAGGCCTGTAGTATCAGGTAAACGCCCCTTATCCTTGCTATCTGAAATATATACATCAAGGCTTCTCTCGTCAATATCATCGATACTAGCTCCTTCTTCAATTACATCATCCCAAGTCTTCCCAGCTTTTTTGAGTAGGAACTCATTCAGTTCTACTCCCGTCAGTTCCATCTTCGTGGTACCACTTCGATAATAATACCTACCTCTAAGGGAAACCGGTACCGAATAGGGATTGACTTTGATTTCTATGTATTTCAGGGAATTCTCTTCCAATAGGTTGATGTCACAGATGATCCCCATGGAGTTACGGATCTTATTGGGGATATCTTCTAGGAGCTTCTGATAACCTGAAAGCCCAACCACCTGGCCATCATCATCCTTCCCAATATAGATGACACCACCGATGGCATTGGCAAAACCGCATACCCATTTTAGGTAATCGTCATGCCAGCTTTGCTTCCATTCTATATTTTGGCGCTCGGTCATTTGGTCAAGTTTGGATTCGCGGATTTTCATTTATTCATAAAAATATTTTGCTGGAGCTTCTTCTACTTTATCCAGTTCAAATCATATTTTTCAACTATATCAAATGTTTTCTTTGTTAGTTTAAATAAGTGAAGACTATCTAAAGAAATTTCATTCCCATTATTAAATGTTTTACAAGTAACATCAAATTTTATAGTTGTATTTCCCGAAGCATTATTTTCTATTGGTTTAATATCCCAATCTAATTTATAATCGTCATACACATAACTTCCAGTTAAAGACTCATTCAGCTCCAATTTCCAATGATGACTTGGGAAAGAAAGAAATGGAATTAACATTTTCAAATATTCAGATCTATAATCTGAATACGGATTGTTTTGAATGTTTTCAGAAATAGAATCTAGCGAATTCAGAAAAGAATCATAGTCAGGCACAATTTGCCTAATTGCTTGATGTACAATCAACAAACGAAAGTCATAAACAGAAAAATACCTGCCATTAATTCTTGGACCTGATCTATTATCATTTACTCTAATTTCTTTATTTAAGTACTTTAGAAGTTTTCTAACTGGTAAACCACCTGATTTATTTAAAGCAAAAATTAAATACATTATAAACCTCACATCTTCATTACTCTTTAGATCATACAAATCATATATTTCTCTCGTAGCCTTTAATTTAATAGAGCGAAACAACTCATGTAATTTCTCCTCTATTTCATAAAGTAATTCAAATGAAAAAATATCTTTTGAATAAAACTTATCTATATATCCCGAAAAATCAACATCCTGCCCATATCTATTCGAGTAAATTTTTCTAATATTATTGATATCACAAACAAGAATTATTTTATCAAAGTCAAATTTATTTTCATTTGAATTATGATCAAAATGAGCTGAAAACACATTCAAAATTCTAAAAATATGATCTGGATCAATTCTATCAAGATCATCAATAATTAGAATTGTTTTTTTAACACCATCCTTAGCCTTTGCCTGAGAAGCAAGTTGACAAATTAATTGAGTGTAAAAATCTTCTTCTTTGGCAGATCCTTTTGTTTGATTTATTTCTTCAAGGAATTTGATTAAAGTTTTTTCCTGATCGCTTTGATTATTCTTATGATCTAATTCAAATTGCTTATAGAGTTTAATTATCTCTCCTGCTACTTTAGCTACTTGTTTACCTATAAGAGGAATTTGCCTAACAAATGGCATTATTATGTTTTCAGGGTTGTTTTGAAGAAAAAAACCAAAAGATATGCTCTTCGGAATAGTGACCTTTTCAAATTCTAACCCTAGGCTTAAAAAATTAAAAAGGATATCATACTTAATTAATTCAAAAATATCTTCATTCGAAGCAACTGAGTAATTAATAGGAAAAAGGTGAAATACCTGATATTCTGATTTATGCCTAACAAAATAATCTTTAAGAAAAGTTGTTTTTCCAGTACCAAAAGGAGCAGAAAAGATGATTCTATGATTATCCTCTTGTTTCAGATGATTACCAAAATTTGATGAACCTCTATCTGTTTTAATCTTGAAGTCAGATTTTTCCATATTGGTTAGTTTTAAGATTTTGAATTATAAATAGGTCTCTTCTCCGCAACCATTGCCAATTTTTGTTCTGTCCATTCATCGAGCTCCTTCACCCTCACCCTCCCACTTATCAGCTCCGGCAATAAATTATCTCGAAGTTCAGTAAGGGTTTTTGTTTCACTTGAGTTATCAGTTATCTTTTTGAAGTAAGGATTTGTTAGAAGGTCAAACTTCTTTAAAAGCTCATTTTCAGGTAGTGCTAAAAAATATGAATTAAAACATGAGTTCTGAACTCTTTGTCTTCCAGATGACCCTACCATATTTTGAATGCAATGGTTTACAAAGGCTTCAAATCTTGCTAAACATGCAATAAATGGTGTTTTAATTTGATTTTTTCCACGAAGGATAATGAATTCAGTTGATCCAAAAGCAGCTTCATCATTTTCTAGAAAATCAACTATTGCTGTCTTTCCGTTTTCTAGACATGGTGTAATCCTAGCCAGTAGCACATCTCCTTGTTTAAATTTAGCCCCTCCACTATATTCCTTCTCAATAAATCCATCAATTGAATACCCAGAGGTAGGAAGTGCTTTCATATCAACATATTTCCTGACCTCTCCCATTTTAATAGATACGAATGGATTTACATGGATTGCGTCTTCAACAGCTTTCACCTTCCACCCCTCAGGAATCCATTTCCCCAGCGTCTCATTAAAGACAAAAGAAGAAGGGAATTTAGCGGCGAGTTCGGGATTGGTGTCGATGAGGCGTTTTGAGTTTGCTTGATGAGATTGCCGCGCTCCTTCGTCACTCGCAATGACGGTACGGTTCGCAATAAGCTGGCGCTTCTCAGCCATCGCCTGCAATTCATCGGGGATTTCTTGATTTGATGCCAGTGCATTATCCATCACCGGATCGAAGTCCACAAACCAGCTTTTAAACAAGGCTTGCGCCATGGCTTCCAGCGTTTGGTTCATCTGTCGGTTTAGCTCGATTTTATCATCCAGCTTCCCTAAAATATGGGCTATGGATTTTTGTTCAGGGAGAGAGGGTATCTCAAGTCTAAGTTTCATTAAATCTGACCCTGTGATTCCTGCAACAGCAACCTGCCTCATTATGCCATACATAGCATTCTTACCTTGGTAGGATGAAAAATAGTAGTATAAAAAATCAGAGTTGCATAGACTTTTATTTGGTCTTGCCCTTATTAAAGATGATTCAAAAGAAGTATCCTCATTAATCCTTTTAACAATTGAACATTTTCCAGCACCTTCTGCTGTTAATGATCTTCTAGCGAAAATTAAGTCTCCTTCTTTTAAGAGAGCTTTTTTAAAATCATTTTCATTGAGCTCTACTCTTTTCATTTCAATATCAAACAATCTCGGATTTGCGAATAACTCACCCATATTCACAATTTTCTGCCCTCTTCCATGAAATTCTTTAGTCTTATAAATTCCATTTCTTACTGGTTCAGACAATAATTCTGAAAAAGAATATTCCTTCCAATCACTCATACCCCAATCCCTTTAAATTCTCCAAAATAGCCTGATCCAGTGATTTGGCTTGTTCCAGTTGTCCTTTCAGCGTGGCAGTGAGTTCAGTCATCTTATCTTCGAAGTGGATGCCGTCATCTTTTTCATCGGCTACACCTACATAGCGACCGGGAGTCAGGACGTAGTCGTTTGCTCCGATTTCGGAGAGGGTGGCAGATTTGCAGTAGCCGGGGATGTCTTGGTAGCCTTCGACTCCGCTCAGGCTGACATCCTGAGATTGCTTCGCTTCGCTACCTATCACCTTACTGGAGTTTGAGGCTTCGACTTCGTTCAGCCTGACATCACTGGAATTACGCCAGTTGTGATAAGTATTTGCAATCGTAGCAATATCCTCTTTGGTGAGTTCTTTTTGGGTGCGGTCTATCATGCTGCCGAGTTGGCGGGCATCGATAAATAGGGTTTCTCCTCTTCTATCGCGGAATTCCTTTTCCGGATCTTCCGGGTGGGGTCTTCTCGACTTATTTTTTGTCACAAACCAGAGACAGACCGGAATCTGAGTGGTATAGAATAACTGACCCGGCAAGGCGATCATACAGTCCACCATATCCTTTTCGATCAATTCGCGCCGTATATCTCCTTCACCCGAAGTGTTGGTACTCATGGAGCCATTGGCAAGGACAAAGCCAGCCGTTCCGTTTTCGGAAAGCTTGCTCAGCATATGCAGAATCCAGGCATAGTTGGCATTTCCTGCCGGTGGCGTGGTGAATCCCGCCCAGCGAGAATCATCCTCGAGTTCGCTTTTCTCCCGCCACTGACTTTGGTTGAAGGGAGGATTAGCCATAATGTAATCGGCTTTGAGATCGGGATGCTGGTCTTTGAAGAAGGTATTGGCTGGCACATCGCCCAGATTGGCTGAGATTCCACGGATGGCCAAGTTCATTTTGGCCAGTTTGTAAGTGACTGCGGTAAATTCCTGTCCGTAGATGGAGATATCCTTGGTATTGCCCTGATGGCTTTTGACGAATTGCACCGACTGCACAAACATCCCACCCGAACCGCAAGCGGGATCATAGATCTTTCCCTTGTAAGGTTCCAGCATTTCTGCGATCAGATTTACGATACACTTTGGCGTATAGAATTCTCCCCCGCCTTTTCCTTCTGCTGCCGCAAAGCGACCGAGGAAATACTCATAAATCCTGCCCACCACATCTTCTTCTTCGTCTCCTACGGTGTCGATGTTATTGATGGTGTCGAGCAGGGCAGCGAGTTTGCTGGGATCCAGATTGAGTCTTGAGAAGTAATTATCCGGCAAAGCGCCTTTCAGCGAAGGGTTGTTTTTCTCTATGGTATGTAGCGCAGTATCCACGATCAGCGCGATATCATCCTGCTTGGAATTGGCTATGACATGGTTCCAACGGCTTTCGGGAGCGAGAAAGAAGACATTCTTCATATTGTAGAATTCCTTCATCTCCAGGTATTTCTCCTTGCCCTCGGCGATCAGTTCGGCTTTTCGTTCTTCAAACTTATCCGAAGCAAACTTCAGAAATATCAGGCCCAGTACTACGTGTTTGTATTCGGAACTCTCTACCGTTCCTCTTAATTTATTGGCTGAATCCCAGAGGGTTTCTTCCATGGACTTTTGATTCTTTTGGGCTGTTTTCTTAGCCATTGGGGGCATGGGTATTAGTTAGGATCCTACTTTAGCATCGGAATTTCTGGCAAGCCAAAAAACTAAGCTTACGATAGATTTAAAAAATTCCGAAATTGATTAAGTATTAAAGATATAAAAGTTCGTCCCTAAGAAAAGGCAATTTGTCACTTTTTAAGCTCAATAGGATATTTAAAAGATTTCTATTAAAGAAATACGCCAGGACAGGTGATTCAAGCTTTCAATTGTGCACACGCTGTGTGCACAATTCTCAGGGTTGGGAATTGTGGCGGGTAACATCAGCCTCAAGAAAAGTTTTTCCTTAAAAGACATCTTTAGGTTCTACTCTACCCTGTTAATCTTGGCAATCTGCTATTGGTTTTCTTAACCTCCTCCTAGCCTTGCCATACCACTTTATTGGTTGTTTTAACCCTTCCACTGCTACCGATATTGCTTTGCTTCCCGGATCACTTGGTTATCGGGATTTAAACATCGGGATAGGCTCTCTCCTGAAGTGACAGGGTAATTGATCCGCCTTTTAATGAAGCTTATGGACAAGAATTAGGTAGTGGATCCCGAATTGCTTTTTCCTCGTATCACTTTCCCGATAGGATTTATGTAAGTTAGATCAGTGGCAATTCCGCCCAATCATCCGGCCTCTAGTGATTGAAAAAAGGAAATCAAATCAGGTATGGTACAATAAGGGTTCCTCTCTGTGACGGTATTTTCCTCTTGCCTGCTATTCATCCTAGTGGCACGCTCCATGGCCAACGGCAGCTTTTCCTTCAACTCAACAAAGTGGTTCAGTTTGGTTTTATGGTATTGAGGCCATAACCTTCTAAGATGACTAAGCGCATCTTCCCCCCGCTGAAACGCCCTTCCGCACTCTTCAAAATGAAGGATAAACCAATGCTCTAAGCAAAGCGCGGTAAAAGAAAATCTGAACCCCTCCGTCTCTATCAACCGGAACGCATCTCTCAACTGCGGCCAGTTGTCATGGTCAAAAAATATCCAGATGTCATCGTATGGGTTCTTTTCCTTTCTGGCTTTTTTCTTTTTTGCGATAGCCTCCCTCACCAGGTCCAAGGGATTCTGTTGATCTCCCTGCGTTACCTCCACAGCTATACTCCTCTGTAGGTTTCTACCCAACTCTGCCCGAAGTGAGGTAGCATACAGTTTCTCAGTCACCCCCTCACATAAAATCAAAATCCGCTTATTCGGTCTCCTCAAGGACATCTTCCTGCATTTTAATCAAAAAATCCACGTCATTGATGATAGGTGTCGCGCCCAATTTCCCTGAAGCATACCATTTATCCAAGGGATTTTCAGTCCGAATCCCCTTGATATCAGAACAGGCGTATAATTCTGTGGCTCCAAATTCATTCTTCTCTGTAAACCAAATCTGATCTCTTCTAAACGCCCCATTTGCAAGTTGGGTAATGTCATGTGTCGCAAAGATCAATTGCGCATTTTTTGGATTGGTCAGGGGATTATGGAAAAGGCTGATCAAGTAACTGGTAATGGAAGGGTGCAGGTTTTTCTCAAACTCATCCACAACCAACACTCTTCCTGTTTCCAATGAATCCAAAATAATCCCTCCGATCACCAACAAGCTTTTAGTCCCCGTAGATTCCTCTTCTACATCAAAAAGCTCCTGCCCTACCAGCTTCCCTCCATCGTACAAGGGATGGGAAGTCTTGATATCGTATTTATAGTCCTCTTGTATTTTTCGCTTGATCTCGTCGGGAACATTATCAGGAAATTTAAAACTATGTGAATCCACTTCCTTGGAAGAAACTGACAAAATCCCAGTGTCCAAGGCACAGATCAATGCATTCAGCTTTCTGGTAAATCCTGAATCCTGCTGTTCTGCCAGGCGCCTTGCATAGAGTCTTTTTAGATTAGATTCATGATCCTCGCTCAAAAATGGGAAGACCATCATACCCTGATCAAAAAAATGATAGGGAGTCAATAAGGATTCAACATTGTTTTCCGATGCTTTCGAAATAAACAGCTGATTGGGCAACAAGAGTTTTTCGATTGCTTTTTTAGCACCTTTATAACCTTCCCCAAACTTGATCTCTTTACCGAAACTACGCTGATACAGGACAGACTGAACACCATTAGGGTAAAAATACATTTCTTCCTTAATCACCTTTTTTTCAAGAAAGGCTAGATTAAATTCATACTTGATGCTGTCCTGTCCATAAAAAACCACGTGTAGCTCCACGGCCTCCTCACGGAAACCTTTGTCTAATAGATGCGGTTCATAGGGTGGTATGGATTGGTCCGGTTTAAACCCTGCTGAATGAACCACCAAATATTCCAAGGCTTTGAATGCCTGGAGTACGGTACTTTTCCCTGATGCATTTGGTCCGTAAAGTACTGCAGTCTTTAACAGCTGGGTTTTAGCAGGTGCTGCAAAATAGTTTGAAGGCAACCCTTTTAATCCCGTCTTCTCAAAACTGATATCAACCCGATCCTTGATAGACCGGAAATTCTGAACTGAAAAATGAACGATCATGGCTTTACGATTTGAATACAATTCTACGTGAAAAAAATATATTTATGTGATTTTAGAGTATAAATTTACGTTTTTTATGCAAATTTTATTCATAATTCACCTGTCCCACGTATTCTCCCACTGCTGAAAAATGAAATTCCCAAGCGGGATTTTATCCAGAGGATTGCCGGGATTATAGGTTTCCATTTGAAATCTGGCTCTGACAGACGGGTTAAGCAACCGCTTTACCGTACTTCTCAAGTAATTTAACACTAAGATTCTCACTTGCTCCCTCCCCATAATCCTCTCCGCCTTTAGGATGATAATGAATAAACAACCTTCATCATCTTTCAGTCTAGCCCGGCTGTCAGTCCACTTTTCTTCGCCAGCGCAGTGATGAAAAGTAGAACCAAGGTCGGTGCAAAGTCGAAGCAGAGCCTAAGGACTAGAACCTTTGGTTATAAATCCTTAGCATGTATGTTATAGTGAGATAGGCAAATGATCTGGCTCGCTTACCTCTAGCCACTGGCTGGAATTTTGCCATAGCTCCTTTTCCGTAGCTTAATTATAGTTACAAGAAGTCCGTTACTACTACCTTCAAATCCCAATCAATCTCCAATACTTCTTCGATACCAAATCGTAAAAGCATCGTAAGTGCATCGTAGATACACTGTATTGCCATTATAGCAAAGGAAATTGAACTCCCAAGTAATTCCCTTCCTGTTCCCTTATGTGTGTAGCTTAAAGATTCTTCCAACTGTTTTGATTTTACCCTGCTATCGGTCCCTCTTTTTATCCCCTTTTTGTTGTTCTACTTTAGATTTTGCGAATTCTGAACCCTGAAGGCACCAATTAGTATCCTTATTTTACAGGAATTCATTTCTAAAAATTGAATTCCAGCGTTAGAAAGAATGTCCTACCGTCTGAAGGGATTATTCCCGGCCCCGGATATCCTGCTGCCCTCCGCGTGAAATACAGGTTGTCAGTCAGATTATTGACACTGGCTTCCAGCTTAATAAACTTGTAACAATATCTCATCGAAAGATCCATGACCTGATAAGAAGGTATAATTCCTTCTACAGCAGATGGCGTCCTGACTGCATTCGAGGCATCTGTAAAATGTTCCTCGACAAATGAAAACTGATAAGTCATATTAAATGCCCCCACTCCAAATGTTGCACCCGATCGGATACTGAATGGAGGCACCAGTTCCACCCTGTTTCCTTCCAGTACTTGTTCCTCCGAGCTTTGGTAACGAGCATCAATCAAAGAAATATTAGTAAAGAAATTAAGCTTATATTTTTCATCCCATTCCAAGACTCGAAGCAAATCAAATTCTCCAAAAGCCTCCAATCCTAAACTGTAGGCATCCGCAACGTTGGTTCTGTATCGGAATATCCTAAAACTCTCAGGGTCGGTTCGTAAAATAGCACCGATCCGATCCCGATATTTCAAATAGAAAAAGCTGACATCATAATTGAATTTCTTGTTTTGACTTCCCCTGATGCCCAAATCAAAATTATACCCTCTTTCATCCTGAATATTTTCATCAACCACCAAATTGGGATTGTTAACCCGGATATCATTGAAATTGATTGAGCGATAGTTTTGTGAAAAGTTGGCATAAAATTCATGGTTTTCTTTTGGCTTATAACTGAAGCCCAAACCGCCAAAAACAAAACTTCTTTTCCTATCCAGCTTTTCAAACACTTTAAAAGTGGAATCTCTCGCAAAACCCGTATCTGGATCAGGCACCAAGGTATTCCCAGCATAATAACCGTTGGCAGCTGTTCGGATATATTCCACTCGGATACCTGGTGTCAGGCTGATTTTATCACTCAGATTAAACACATTTTCGGCGAATACAGAAATATTCCTTCCAGGAAAATCATAATCTGCATCCTCAAGATTTTGGGGATTGAGAAAACTGAAATCAGCATTATTCCCTGCTGAGCCCAATCCTTGTTTTCTGTCTGTAAATCCATTGTAATAGCGACTTCCTATCAAAAATGCATTTTCCTGCTTTCCAAGACGATAGTTATAAATCAGCCTGAGCTCCGAACCGAAGTTTCGGAAATCATCCACAAAGAGATTTCGCTCCAGACCATCATCGACCCTGTCAATTCTACCTAGATTTCCTAGTGCATCCCGACCTCCGATTAGCCCAAAATTCCTGAGGTTGAGTTTAAGCTGATTGTTGATTTTAAAATCCAATTGGCTAGCAAAAAGATTCCAGTTCACCTTGAACCAATTCCTAGACCGGATGGACTGTCTGGGATTTTGCGCAAACAGTGCATCAGTAAGGCCGCCCGCCTGCCTGGCAAGATAATCCATCACCGTGTACTCCAACTTCACCTTAAATCTTTCATTTGGTTTAAAAGAAAGTGAAGTGTAGGCCATCTTGGAATCAAACCCACTGTTTTCCCTCCAACCATCTCCTCTTTTATATTGGAAAAATGAGTAGTAATTCCATTTACCCAAAGTGCCACCAACGCTGCTGAATGTATTCAAAAACCCATAAGAGCCAACCGTATTCCTAAGTACTACTTTAGCCTTTTTGTCCTCCGGACCATCCTTCATTACAAAATTCAATAATCCCCCAAACTGAGTTCCGTATTGTAAAGATGCCGCACCTCGCACCACTTCAATGCGCGCCACTCCCTCGGTAGCTGGAGTATAGTAACTTTCGGGGTATCCCAAAGCATCAGCACTGATATCATAACCGTTTTGGCGAACGTTGAAATGGGAAGTCCTATTAGGATCCAAACCTCTTGCCCCTATCCCCAACTGCAATCCAGCACCATCACTTTCATAGATATTCAGTCCCGGCACTTTAGCATAGATCTGCCGGCTGTTGTTTGTAGCCAAATTTGCAGTGATATTATCCAGCTGAATGACCTCATTTTTTTTAGCTTCATAGATGGCCGTGCCTTCTACTGAGTTTAGCCTTATGATACCATAGGAATCCGAATTGTTACCCTCGACAGTTACCTGATTCAATTCACCGCTGATCTCCTCCATTTCAATTTTTAGCTCAATGACCTTGTCTTTAGGCCCAATAGTTAGAACTCGGGAGAATGTTTTATTTCCCAAGAAAAACACGACAAGGGTATATTCCCCTTGAGGAATTGAGGAAAGCGTAAATGCTCCTTTCTGATCACTTACCGTCTGGAAGGCTGTTCCCTTCAGGTAAACATTGGCTCCGGGGAGAGATTCACCCAAACTTTCCACCGAACCTTTTACCAGAACCTGCGCATGCAAAGGCAGATTGATCAAAATGAAAAGAAGGATAGGCAAAAAGAATTTCATAAATTATTTAGTAAGGTAAAATCCAGGTTTTATGACCAAAACTGTCTTTGATCTGGGTTAGGTCTATATTGGAATCAACCAACAAGCGATTCACTCCGCCATTTAAGCTGACATAAACTTCAGCGCGTATTTCTACATCTTCATACCCTTGGTCAGCCCATCTTTGCTTTAAGTAATGAACAAACTGAAGAATCAGATCCGGCTGTGTTGACATTTGTTTTGCCTGCATCGCACTCAGATGATCGCTTGCATAATCTTCCCATTCTCTGCCTGTCTTTTTGTCCTTGATATGGAAGATGGCATATCCGGCCTTTTCCATCAACATGACCCTCCAGGAAAAGCGATATCCCTGCTCTGTCCAAAAAAGCTTGCCCGGATATAAAAAAGCTCTTAGCGGCAAGGCCATCTGTACGATTAGAAAAACAGTAAAAATGCTCCAGATTAGTTTCTGATAGTTTGTTTTATATAGGGTACGTCTGGAAATGGGATTCAAAAATCCTTTCTGCGAAAAAATACTTTTCAAATGGGACAAGACTTTTTTGTGACTCTTGGGGGAAAAGAAAATAGTTGTGGCAAGAATCATGATAAAGGGAAACATGCCGATCGGAAATAGCAACCAAGTGGAAATATGAAAGACCACAACTGCAATGAATGCATACGGCCTCGTCCTACTGTAAAAAAGTAAAAAAGGAATGCTTAGATCGTAGATTGCACCAAACCAACTGAAGGCATAAGCCATCCAAAGCTCATTCATCAGTCCGCCAACAAGCGGTAAATGGCTATACATGGGGAGCCAAATTCTCAATGGAAGCGCTTCCAACATCCATTCTGGATTCAATTTGGCAAGTCCTGCATAAAAATAAACCATGCTCAAAAGCAACTGAATAATCAATACATACCCATAAGGGATCTGAGTAATTGAGAAACCTTTTCTCCTTGAATCAAAAGAAAATCCTAAATGTGCAGGCATCCATATCATCAAAAATGCAACTAGGCTTACGAAGTAATAATGATTGAGGTAATTGGTCACATCAATCAATTCCACATAGGTAAAGGAAATAAAAAAAAGCACTGCCGATATCCTGTAAAACAAGCCTAGGGTAACGCCCAATGATGTCAATGCCATGATGGTAAAAAGCAGATAAATCCCTGCTTCACCAGGGTTGCTGATCCAGAAAAACCCATAGTAGCTGAAATGGAATTCGGGATCAATGTATTGGGTTTTTATCCAGCCATTTAAGACAAACCTGATAACGCTGATAAACATAATCAAGCCAAAAAGCACCCTGAAATGAATCAAGGGTGCTATTGAAATCGGCTTGTTTATACAACTGTTTATCGATGGCTTCACTTTAACCTAATTAATCCCCATCATTGTCTTGATAAGTAATCAGTACACCTAAAGCAGAGGAAAATTCTGTTTTGAATAGGATGACCAGTTTTTGTAATTCCACGTGGGCAGCCTCTGCAGGAGCCGGATTGGTTCGGATAGTTTCAGCGAGCGGTGAAGGTACCTGATCCAATCTACTGAGGATCAAATCGAATTGATCCGAAATCCGCTGAGCCAACCGTTCATCTTCTCCTGCTTTGATTTCCTGAAGAAATTCATAAAAACCCTTACTATCCTGACTCCCGCCTTTACCATGATAATAGTCCTTCATTCCCGAGACATGTTCCTGGAAAAGAGGAATTGACTGACTGCTGTAATATGCCTCCACATTCCTAGGGATAATCACTCCCTGAGAGCGTTTGCCCAATGGAATGCCTATCCGTGCATCTCTGGTGAATCGTTCCAGATATTGTGACATCGAATTGACCATTTCACCAAAGGATGATCCCACATCAGTACCATCGCTTTGGATAAATTCTTCCTGATAATTACCGCCGGTAGGAAGCCATTGATTATAGACCAAATCCACTTTAGTCAACATAAGCTGACTCACTGTCAAAAGGTATTGCTTTCTATTTTCAGCGTTGGAATCAGTGGAGTATTTCTCAAGGATTCCTTCATCAGAATCTGCAACTCCGTATAGCAGATAATCCATGGCTGGCAAACCTCTTCGGTTTTGAGTGCTGAATCCAGTGAAGGAAAATTCCCCGGATTGAACAGCATTATCAATAGAAAAATTATCCGTTGGGAAAGTATTGAGCTCGGCTCTTAAGGTTTGGGAAAAGGCAGGGCCGAATTCCAAAAAAGAAACTTTTTGCCATGCTGCGTAAGCATCCATAAAATCCCCCCTAAGTGATGTCAAGTTTTCGGCATTCGGTCCGGCGGTGAAATTTTTCACTGACTGATCTAACTTAGAAAGCAAAGAATGCAGGTTTTCATAGCCTGGAATGATCACAGTACTTGCCAGATTCTCCAAAACAGGTCGTCTAGCGGTAGTCTGTTCTATTTTTTCCTCGGCATTGTCAACACAAGAAAGTAACATGCCCAAAAGGCATGTTACCATCAACATAGATCCAAATGAAGAAATATGCTTACAACACATCGGCGTGATCGTTTAGTTCAGGATAAGCGGTCGTCAATTTATTCTTGGCATTTTGCAAACTTTCATTGCTTATTTTCCAAAAATCCCCATCGGTTCCGAAATCGCTTGTGAGAATCTCTGTAATATCACTTTGAGTGATTTTTTTGCGTGGGCTAAACTGGAGAGCACTTACAAAAGTATAAGCTTCAGACAGGGAGTGAAAAAGGTTACCCTGATCGCCTGATGATAGATAGTCCATAGCATCATTAATGTAGTGAACTGCTGTTGCGGCAGATACCAATTCATGGAGATCGATGATTACCTCGACTTGTTCTTTTTTGACAGTATGGTCATTTGCTACAATTGCAGCCCTTCCTAAAATATAGGCATCCATCAGCGGTTGGTTTACATTAAGTAACCCATCTCTGCCGTTGGTATAGTTAGCCCAAAATCTTTTGTATTCAGGCGTTAAAACGGGGTCACCTTTTGGAAAATCAGTAGGTACTCCCCAATAGCCGAAAGCTTCATCCCAATGATGCTCCATCGTCGTGTAATTTTTCCCTTCGACAAGATTATCGTTGTCCACAGCATCGCCGATTTTTGCATCGGTGAGATAAGAATTAAAGATCTGATCGTAAAAAACAGCTCCCATCAATCCTTTTTCTATTAGCTGGGTAAATTCCCAACCCTTCTCGTTTACGTTGACAAAATTTCCGGTATTACCCCTTTCGATCCTTCCTGCAATTCCCTCACCGGCAGCAGTACTATTTGCGGCTACGTCCTCGCTGACTTCAGCTGCATTTGCCATTAACCCCTTGAAAAAATCAATCTGGGCTGCATTGGTTTTGTTTTCAAGCTGCTTGGTTGTAGCCTGATTCAATTCTTGGCTGGAAAAAGGGGAATTGGTATTAGAGTACATGTCCAACAATTTCTGAAGGGAAAGTGCTTGACCCTGGTCTCCGGTCACCAGATAGCTTTTCACTTCAGAAAGCATATTCAAGCGGTCTGTTTGGCCTTGATAATTGACAGTAGATGCTCCATCTCTTTCGAAAACATAAGTAGCAGGTGCATTGATTACTTCATTCTGAGGAATATCATCTTCGATACACGAAAAAGCCAAAATTCCTGAACAGACTATTAAGGAAGCTTGTTTTAGATTCATTGGATTTAGTATTGATTTTATTTAGATTAATTATAAGTTAGCACAAATGTAAAATCCAAAAATCTAAATTCAAATATTATCTAGATTAATTATAAATAAAATTTGGACATACTGGGTTTTGTCAGGAATCATAGGAAGTACCCATGTGAAAAATCAAATGCAACCATTTGAGCTGAATGGACAGCAGGAAAAAATGTGCCTAAATAAAATTGTGAACATTACTCTGGACAAAGATTTTTAGCAGAATAATAGCCCAGAATAAATCAACTAAGAAACATATTCTTAAAGTAAAATAAGGGGCGTTCAATTCGTACATTTCATATCCCTCACACACCTCATACAGTTCGAAGATTCAAATTCGATTCAATTCAATTGAATTGAAATTTTGAGACAAATTGAACCTGTTCGCTAATTCTTCCTAACTGTATTGTAAATAATTGAAAAATAGCAGGATATACCACTTGATTCGCATCCAGTTAGATGATAGGAACCACCAAAGCCTCGTCTTGATAGTCTATTCCGATGCAGAACCAAGCCAGAAAGAGGAATAAACCGTGCGTTTCGATTTTTTTGTAGAAGTACATAAAGGGAATGTTGCTACATGCTCCGGGTTTCCTCAGCATACAATTGTCAGGCATATGACACCTTTCAAAATTCTCCACGAAGATGATAAATGGAATAGAAAACCTTCATCATCATTCGGTCTAGCCCGGCTGTCAGTCCACTTTTCTTCGCCAACCTAGAGATGAAATATAGAACCATCGTCAATCTATTTTCGATGCAGTGTCGAAGGTATAGAACCATTGGTCTACTTCGCAAGTAAATTGAAAGATAGGAATATACCTTAGCAGGCTACGCTACTGTAACTGGCTGGAATATTGCCATAGCTCCTTTTCCGGAGCTTAATTATAGTTACAAGAAGTCCCTTGCTTCTACCTTTTAATCCCAGTCAATCGGCGATGCTTCTTCGATACCAGATCGGACATGCATCGTAGAAGCATCGAAGGAGCATCGTAGACACACTGCATCTACCTTATAGCAAAGGGTATAGAACTCCAGAGTAATTCCTGTCCTGTCCCTTTATTGATCCAGTACTCCTTCGGAGAATTAAGGGCGCTTCAAGGGAGTGATTTTAGTGCCTTAATCAAAGATTTACCGAGTGTTGCCATCGCCTAGCAAAACTTTCCTCACCAATTTTCTCTTTTTATTTTAACGCTACCCAAATCAAATGAAATCTGATTTGCCGGAAGCTCAAACTATTTGGCTTTGCTTCAATTTCTTATTCAAACTGTTGATAAAATTCCTTCTTTCCATCAGCTTATCAAGTTTTGCCTCAAAGGTTTGGATTTCGTCAAGTTTTGGAAAAGTCAGTTTGCCTTTTGCTAAGGAATTGGCGCACAATAGGTTGAAGTAATTATATATCAAAATACATCGTTGCAAAAAATCAGTCTGAACTACCTGAAAGCCAATTTTTCGAGCTGTTCTCGTATTCAGGATATAGCTAGTCCCCCGGATAGTAAGGTTCTTCGAATTTTCTTTTTGCACATGATCAATCAGGTTTACCAAGCCTTCGAGGTACTGCTCCATAATCAACTTGCTTCTTTCTCGGCCTTTGAGGCTCGGATCTATCACAAAGACATAATCAAACAAAGTCCCACCATGAACGATTATTTTCCCATTCTTTGGCTTTTCAGCAAGAAATAAAGGGGAATAATAAACCAAATCCCCGCTCTTTTTCAGGGCAGGCACATCAAAAAAGGGAGCTACTAGTGACAGGGTGATGGGAAGGCCTAAAATCAGGGGAAGAAAAAAGCCAGTGTTCCAGCAAATCAGAAAAACTATCAGCAGGATCAGTACTGCGAAAAAACCTATTCTTACCTGAATCCACACCTGTTCATTTTTAGACTTCAGATAAAATGCGTGTTTCAGGTCCAATATTCAAAAGTTTATAATGGGGGATAATTCAATTACAGCCCAAAACTAGGAAAGGAGTTTCAAAATACCTGAATTTTCCCTTCTATTCTATAATCCGCTCTTCCAAAAGCCAAGTACCCAGGCGGATCAGAACATATACAAAACCAATCAGGGCAAATCCGAATGTCCACCAATAGGTCTTATAAATCCTCTTGGTATTCTTGACATCAAATTTCAATTTTTCCAGTTCCAGCTTTTTCTTCTCCTCCGTCTCAAACCTTTCTTTTTCTTGACTTTCGAAAATCGCTGTAAATGCTCCCTCGTAATAAAAAGCTGGCAAATAATCACTTGCCAAAAACAATTCAGGACTTGGTTCTGGTTCTGGAAAGAACAAACTAGGACTATGAGCTCTCAAGTAATGAAATAAAGCCATCAAATACGCTTCAGGTTTATCAGGAAAAAGAACTGACTTCATATCTTCTATTGAAGCAACTTTTGAATTATCCGCAACCAACTCTTTAATTAAAAGGTCTAGATCACTTGCTGTCTCTTTGGTAAGTTTCATCAGATTGAAGTTGATTGGTTGCTTTCCTGAAAATAAACAATCAGCCTATCTTTAGCTAGATCGCCATGACCAAAAAAAGGGGATTGCTCCCCTAATTCTAAAACGGGGGCTCCATCAATATGTAATCCACCGCCTTCTGGGCTTTGCTGGCAGCCTCTATCAGTAAGTGCTTGTCGTTGCGAAGTTCGCTTAGCCAGTTTTGAATGTAAGCTGCCGAGTTCTCCAGCAGGCTCTGATCCAATATCCCTGTAAGGTTGTTCAGGTACCCTGCTCCCATCTCGGCGATCAACTCCTCACGACTGTAAAATTCTGACGCAAATTGCTGAGGTTCTGAAACTCCTACCCTGTTTAATCTGGATGGGTGCCCTGTAGAATGGCAAATTTCATGGTACAATACCCCGAAATATTGTTCAGCGGAGTCAAACAGTTTTTTCTCCGGCATGGTAATCTGATCCAGGTCTGCCCTGTAGTAGGCTGAGGAACCAGAATGAATCAACTCAGGAGCCCGGAGCATTTCCTCCTAGATCTTACGGCATTGTTCATTATCAGGCAGTGGTTCTTCTTTGCTGATTTCTGGAAACTCCCATTCTATTCCCTCAATCTGTTCTATGGGAAACACCTTAAACTCCTTGAGAAAACCGGATTTACTCACCAGTTTCAGATCATATTCTCCTATCCTATCTTCTGGAATCACCTTGCCCGTCTTTTTGTCCCGAAAGGCAAAGTTCCAGTAGCAGATCGGAAGTGCCTTCGCTCCCTTCTTGATTTTGCCTCCAAGTGAGTTCGCCTGCTTAAAAGTTAAATAGTAGGGATACTGATGTCCACAGGATAATAAAAGCCATAGATTGATCCCTTTGTAAGGCTTCCTTGTCAGGTAGTTGGAGGGCATCCCCATCTGATGCCAAGGCTGCTTCCAGGGAATCACCCCCTGCTCCAGTTTCTCGATGATCAGATCAGTAAACTTCTGATAGATATCCGGTGAGCCTTTTGGGCTTTGTGTACTGCGCCACTTGTTTCTTGCTAAGTCATTTCCCCCTTTTCTCTTAGTGGATGTTTTTGCTGATTTTTTTGTTTGCGTCTTCATAGTCTTTTGTGTTTTGGTTTGACAAATACTTATGAAGCTGCACCAGCCTGAGACCGGCACTAAGTGCAAGAGGAAACGGAATAAACCAGCAAAGGCAAGCGTGAGGGCTTTATGCCGTAAGCTCTTGCCTCGTGTGACGGGGTCAGGCTAAATTGGCGGAAAAAGGAATGGAAAAAATAATAAGTCCTATTGTAGTCCTACCAGAAATTCCTAACCGGCAGTCTGATTGATCAAAGCTTATAAATCCCATTTGCAACAGCTAAAAAACATACAGATAGCTACAGAATCAGGAATCCTCAATATTGAAATACGCCTTTATAGCAATCTGTCATTTATCACAATTTTAAAAAAATGAATGCCTATGAATAGTTTCCATGAATTTTCTGAAAGGGAAAGTTCATGGAAACTAAAAAAAGAAAAGAGAGCCCTAAAGCTCCCCTTCATCTGCAAAGGAATAATATCCTTCAGCGGTCATAATCAAATGATCCAGTACCGGGATATCCAGGATTTCACCTGCTTTTTTGATTCGCAGGGTCAATCTCTTATCCTGTTCTGAAGGCAGCATATTCCCACTCGGATGGTTGTGTGCGAGTCTAAGAGAACTTGCGCAACTTTTAACCACAGCAGCATATAACAGCTTTATTTCCACCACAGTCCCTGCTGTAAAATCCAAGGGAAATAGCCAAAAAACAGTATATAGAACTCCTTGAAATAGGAGGTCCAGTTTCTCTTTTTCTAGACAATCGGCTTCTTTGGATTGTGCTCTTCGATCCTCTGACCTTGATTTATGGATTGCTTTTCCATGTTCAGTCGAGTTTATATTCTGAATGAATCAATTCCAGTAAGCGAACTGCGTCAGACTTTAAGGATTCCGCTCGGAGGCTATTGCCTTTGGTCATTTTGGATAGGTAGTGGATCTGAAAAGCAATCTCATTGATGATCCCAAAATCGTCTGTAATCAATTGAGGATTGGTCGTTGGCATCACGAATTTCATATTTGAATCCATCGTGGCATTCAAATCCGAGGAATGGAAAACCCTTCCTCCCATTTCGCGAAAAGTGGATTTGGTTCTGTTGTCATTTTCATCCCATTCCTCCAACACCTTTACCTTTTTCTCATATTTAAGCAATTCATTGACGACATTTCTTTTGCGAAGTAGCCGAAGGTTCCCGGCATTTTTAAGCTGCTGAATGGTGCCGTTGGAATAGAAAAACGGTTGATCATTGAAGACTTGTCTGGCTAAAAAGTAAATCTGATTCCCCAACAAACTCCACTCTTCTGATAGGATCATTCCTGCCAATGAATCCATGAGTACGCTTTTTTCTTTCCGGAAGGAGATATACCCGCTAAGATTGGTCGTATCCGTTTTTAAGTCCTCTACCAAAGAGACGATATACTCTTTTTCAATTTTTTGGGCACTGAGAGATTCCCGATAATTCTCTGCCAGAAATCCGCAAAAGACCGCCAGAAAAAGCATAAAAAATTCCTTGAAATAGGATTTCCAGTTCGTCTTTTTCAAAGATTTAATTACCTCATTGTTGGAGAGATCTTTTTCAGTTTCGGGGGCTTGATTTTCTTCCATTATTTGCCAATGATTTCAATACTTTAATCCGGTTGAAAATTTAAACCAAAATCAGGTAAGGTCAAATTATCTTCCGTCTCCGGTGTTCCATCTTCCGTCCAACCAAATAGGATAAAGAATTGGAATCTGATACCCTTGACCTTAGCTAGATATTTTAGCTTTTCCTCCATTTTCTATAAACCTTTCCCAAGAAATAGACCGCAGTCAGAATCCCTATCAAGAGCAACATTCCCTTTATCTCAGGTCCTGTCAAATTGGACAGAAAAAAAAGAATGATTCCTGCAGAAAGCAGAGGAACAGTGTAACCAAAAGGGATTTTGAAACCCCCTTTTTCCAAATCCTTCCCTTTCCGAAGACCGATGACCGAGAGCGATACCCCAAAATAAACCAATAGTACGCTTGAAGCAGCAATCACTGCAAGCTGCCTAAATTCACCTATTGCCGCGAGCGTGAAGCCCAGCCCAGCATAAATCAAAATCGCTAAATATGGGGTTTTGAACCTATGGTGAATAGAAGCCAACTTGCTGAAAGGGATCACGCCATCCCGGGACAATCTAAATATCACTCTTGGATTGTTCAGGGTTTGTCCACTGATCATTCCAAACATGGATATGCCTGTGCCCACAAAAAGCAGGGTATAGCCTATTGGGCCGAAAACAAGTTGAGCTGTTTCTGCCAAAGGAGCTTCCTTGAAATTTGGCAGTTCACTTCCCATGACTCCCTGAGAAACCAATTGGATCAGGACATAAAGCAATAAGACACCAGAAATACCGATAAATATCGCACGTGGAACAGTCTTTTGGGGATTTCTGATTTCCCCTCCAATGGCCAATCCTGCATCCCCACCCATAAAAGCAAAAAACAAAATCAGGGATGTTTCTCCCACCTTTTGGATAGTCGGTTCTGATTCCCAAGCAAGATTGACCCATTGCAAATCCTTCCAACCAATAGTGATCAATAAAACAATCGGAATCAATTTGGCAATAGTGGTGATTTTGACCAAACCGATCCCCTGTTTGACACCAATGACATTGAGAATGGCCAATCCAGAAAAAAGGAAAAATAAGGAAAGCACTCTGACTGTCGGATTTTTGAAAACAGGGAAAATCAAAGCTAAAATTTCCACGAGGGCATTGGAAACTGCCGCATCCGCAAAAATGGATCCTGTCAGATAAAACGCCGAAACCAAAAATCCGGAAAATGGTCCAAATGCGGTCTCCACATAGGCATAGGCCCCTCCTGAATGGGTGACTTTACTACCCGCCTCTGCAAAGCATAGCATCACCAAACCGATCAGCAATCCGCAAAAAAGGTAAGCCAAGACCCCTGAAGCCCCCATGGTTTCGGCGATGATGGCAGGCAAAACAAAGATGCCGGCCCCTACCATGATATTGACAATGTTGGCTGAGAGCCCCCATACGCCGACTTCACGTTTTAATCCTTCTTGGGTGGTTTTCATAGGTTTTTTAAAAAATTTATCTCAAGGATTTTTCATTAAAATTTGATTTAGGAGATGCTGGAAAAGATAAAAAAATCAAAAGCCACTATGCCTCCACTTAGGACGAACTGCCTTGATTTATTCCCCAACAGACCAGATTATTCTTCAGGCAAAGTGGGATTGGTGGTTTTATCAAGAATATTTTCAAATTCAACCCCTTCGAGGTCGGGAAATTCGGGGCGGAAGGAGCAGTCCTACTTCTCCAGAAACCGGACTCCGGTTTGGATTAACAAACTGCTTTTGGATAAGCATCTTAACGACATTTTTCACAATTATTCATTCAACCTTATTGTATTTCCTCAGCAAGTCCACAAGCAATCCATGAGGTAATGCATAAGACTTATTTCCATTGATTCCTTCCATAGTTTCTGCTGCGATCATGGCATTGATAATGGCTTCTTCGACAGACTGCACCGTCGCTTCCAATAGCGGATCGATCAAATCATTTGGCAGCATGTCAACATCTGAGAAATCATAGCGCTGAAAAGCATTTGGATTTGCGGTGGAGAATGCTACAAAAATATCACCCGAGCCATTTGTACCTATTCCACCTGTCAATCCAATTCCGATCGGAACACGATTGGCAATCCGTTTCAACTGATGAGGCAGCAAAGGCGCGTCGGTCGCGACCACCACGATGATGGATCCGTCTCCTTCTCTCCTGTATGATTGAGGAGGCAATTTCAATTCATTATTTAAGGTATCCATTAGTTCTTTTCCTACAGGGACTCCTGCAATCGTGAGGGAAGGTTTCCTGCCAAAATTAGCCTGAACTAAAACACCGACTGTGTAAGTGGAATCCATAATCTTCATCATTCTTGAGGATGTCCCGGTTCCACCTTTGAAACCCAAAGCCATCATTCCGGTGCCTCCGCCCACATTTCCTTCAGCTATTTTACCCGATGCTGCATTGGTAATTGCTTCTAGCACATGCTCTTCTTTGACATGAAATCCATAGATGTCATTCAAAAACCCATCGAAAGTTTCTGCCACTACCGGATAGGTGTACCACCACTCTTCGCCATTATACCAGTCAGTATCTACATACCACTTCAAAACAGCATCTCGAACCACTCCAACACTGTTGGTATTGGTAATCATAATTGGTGTTTCCAAAAAGCCGGATTCCGTGACCCATGTGGTCCCGGTCATTTCCCCATTTCCATTCAGGCTATACCAATTGGCAAATACAGGACTAAATTTTTGAGTTTTGCCCCGTGGAAAAATGGCAGTGACCCCTGTTCTTACCGGACCTTTTCCTACAATGTTTTCACCACTTCCAGAAATGATTGTGCTGTATCCGACTTCCACACCTTTTACATCGGTGATGGCATTGAATTGACCAGTTGTGCCATTAAAGGGAACTCCCAAATCTCTCGCTCGTGGTTTTTGGGCGTAGGATGGCGAACAAATAAGCAGTATTATAAAAGTTGAGAATAATCGGATTATATGTTTCATTTTAAAATGTTTAGCTCTTCTTTTTTCGTTTAATTGATAAATCTTTTGGCCATCAGATCATGGTTATGGGTAAGCTTCATTGGTCAGCCATAAATTCAGTGAAGACAGCACTATTTTCAGTTTCCATTTCACAAGTCCAACTATCAATCCACCATCTCCCATTCTCATAATGGAGCTGAATGCTATTCAGTCCGCGTAGGGTTGATTCCTTTTCGGGCTCAGTTCTTATTTCAAAAGCACTCCACACCTGCGCCATATTACCAAATTGGCTGACTTTTCTTTTCAGTTCTTTTTCATAAAAATCTTCTTTTGGAGCTAGTGCAAGCGGAATGTATTCAGCTTCTAGGGCATGGGATTCTGCTTGCCCGTTTTCATCAATTCTTGTTATCACAGCATTTGGGGAATGAATGTAGCGGTCTCTTTCAAATTGCCAAGGTTCCTAACTCGAACCTGAGACTACATCATAATATGCATTGATAATGGCATCGATGGATTGAATATCTTTGGCATATTTATCTTCAGCTTTTTGGCCGAAAACCAGTGAATAACTCATGAATAAGGTTACAAATAGTATGTATTTCATCTAGATTTATTTTCTGTCAGTCGGTATTTATTATGCTTTTGATTTGTAATCCACCACTCAATAAGTTGTAAACTTATTTCTCCAATAGCGGATTTGGACCAATTTCTTGATAGCTAGTGTTGTTTTCGGGTAATATGCCCACAATATTTATTGGAGTTTCCCCTCGATTCATAAATGCATGGGGAGCGCCTGCTGGAATTTTCACAATGTAGGGTCCAACTGCCGTAAATTGCTTTTCATTGATCATGTACTCCACAGTGCCATCATACACTATATGTAATTCTTCCATGCCGTGTGAATGCAATGGTGGCCCTCCATTTGGCATTGCCATTGCCATTATTACTGAAAGGGATTTAAAATCATAATCTTCACCCTGAGCTATATAACCAAGTTCACCAGGATGGTCATAATATTTCTTTAAATGCTTAGGCTCAATAATATAATCAGATGTGTCAAATCGTATCTGTGACTGTATCACAAAGCTTGAATCAGGAATTTCATCGAATCCAAAAGCTTTAACAGGTGAGTTAAATTTTTCATGTTTCTCAGAACATCCAAGCAGGCACAAATAAGTCAGAAGGATTATTTTTCTATTCATAGGGTCATTTTAATTGGGATGAGGTTACTCTTCCATCTTCAAAAATCTCGCTGCATTTCCATAAAATATCCCTTCTTTATCCTCCTCTGTCAGGAAGTCAAGACTATTCAAAAAATCAATAGACTTCTCGATTGCGTAAGGCCAGATCATCTGATCAGAACCAAACATAACTCGATCCAAGTAGCCTGCATGCTTAATGTTTTTCAGAAATTCTGTGATATAGCGTTGCGTATTGGGTTCCACCCACAGCATGACACCTAGGTCAGTGTAGAGCTGTGGATAATAGGCCATCAATCTGATGGCATGCTCGGGCCAGTCTTCACCACCTGCATGCATCATATAAATTCTGAGTTTCGGGTAGTTGACCAGCACATCTTCAATCAGGTAGGGATCACCTAATTGAAGTCTTGCTTTGGGAGCCCATGTTTGGGTGCCTAATGGTTCACCTCCACCAGTATGTACGGCTACAGGAATATCATATCTTTCGCAAATCCTCAGGTAAGGTTGCCATTCAGGATCACTAAGTGTGGTGCCACTATAGTAAGGTCCCAATTCCCCGAAAATTTCAATTTCCCCGTCCTTTATCATTTGCTCAAAGCGGATGGTATCCATGTCGTAACTATCCGGAGCAAACTGTAATATCCCTTTAATCACCCGATCGGAATTATCCTTATCTGCCCATGTTACTACGCTTTCAGGATTTCCGCTGACCATCGCTTTCACAATATTGAATTGCTCAAAATACTTAAAAGTCACTAGGCGATGTTCTTCTGCATTTGTTGAACCTTTGATTCCATAATGATCTGTGGCTGGTTGTCTATCTCCGAAATCACTTGGTGAATAAGAGTGAACATGCATGTCTATTATTTTCGTTTGCGCCTGGACGATAAAGATTTCCAGTAGTAATGTGAGGAAGAGAAGAAGTTTTTTCATAATTTATTTTAATAAGGGGCTTATGGCAGATATAATAGAGGTTGACTAAATTCAGTAATGAACGTTACTATTTCTTTTGAGGATTATAGGCCCAGCATTCCATTTCTACCCTAGCACCCAGGGCAAGGCCATTTACTCCCATTGCTGAGCGTGTAGGATATCGGCCCAGCTCGAAATAACCTGCATATATTTTATTGAAGGCCTGCCACTCGGACATGTCAGCCAGCATTACTGTGCATTTGAAGACATCCTCCAGACCCAGGCCGTGGCTGGCAAGTGTTGCCTTAATGCGCTCGAACATGCGGTGTGTTTCAGGTTCTATGCCTCCCGGCACGGGGCCAGTTCCATCTCCAGCATCTCCGATCTCACCTGAAAGAAAAAGGATATCCCCTACCTGTACTGCACTGGAGAAAGGATAGGGAAGTTCGGAAGGAGTAAATACCGGAGATTGATTTATCCCACCAATCGCTATTCCTGTTTTTTGATGGTTATTATGCGATTCAGTAAAACCGGCCGTCTCCTTTTGATTATTTGTACAGCCCATGATGAGCGCAAAAGTAATTAAAACAGGTGCTGATAAATTTTTCATAGTTATGGTTGACTATTTAATAATAAAATGACTGGCTTTTGTTGTCGTTCTTTATCCAATTCTGGGGTTCGTATTTTGTCCGATATTTCATGAATTATCAAGGGAATTTGTGCAATCCGACAGGTATTGGATTTTCTTTATAAGCCTTCTAAAAAATTGAATATTTCCACATAGGCATTGGCTAGTTCTTCCTTTGTAGGACTATGCTTTCCGTTAGGGATAAACATCCTGGTATCTTTCCCCTTCCTCATCAGGGAAACAAACTGCTCGAAAGTCGCAGGTGGAATTTGGTCATCCAGGCCTCCATGCCAAAGAAAAACCGGGGGGTCATTATCATCAAAATAGGTTACAGGTTCGTAAACCGATAACACCTCTCTGCTAGCGTAGCCATCTGAGGGAAAGAGCGCATTACCGGCTTTACTAAATAGCTCGTATTCGTAATCTATAAATATTTTTTCTATAACATCTAAGTCATCTACAGGGCCAGAGACGTTTATAACTCCAATAATCTCAACCTCATCTTCCAGCTTATCAGGAAACATAGGGTTGTTTTGAGCTAATCCTACATTCGTGGCAATTTGTGCTCCCGCAGAAAAGCCTGTTACAATAATTTGAGAGAGATTTAAATTGTATTCACCATTATTAGATTTGAGAAAGTTGAGTGCATTGGTAAGGTCACTTGTCGCTAGTGGTATTCCTCTTTTTAATCTATAATTGAGGTTGACTACATGGAAGCCTTTTTTGAGGTATGGCTCAATATATCTTTCTTCTTGGCTTTTGTCACTTAAATAATAGGCTCCTCCATGAAGGAATACAATAGTAAAGCCTTTATTTCCATTGGCTTTTTCCTTTTCAGCAAGATAGATGTCCATCTTCTGTTCCATGTCTTCACCATAAGGTATGTCCTTAAATACCTCATATCCGGCTATTTGTTGTGCAAATAAAAGATTACCCGGATTGAGATTGAACAACAATATTAGAATTACAAGTATTCGGTTCAATAAGTCTGATGATTTTTCCATTGTGCTATTTTTATATCCAATGCCTACTCTAACCGGTTTTCGGCTTTTCTAATTATAGATTTACTTGGTATCAGTGCGATTTTGATCGACAAATGCATGTAATAATTGCGCATAAATGAGTTGACCTTTTTTAAAGCTAGCAATTCTCATAAATTCATTATCGGCATGAAAATTCTCATCACTTCGCTGAAAGCCAATCGAGACCAAATCAGGCCCACCTGCATCAGGGATAAAAGATAGGGCTGGGACAGTTCCACCTATGTAGAGAATTTTTGGGGAAATTCCGAAGAAGTCAGTTAGCACTTTTTTTCCAATCTTATACCCCATATCATCTTCATTTAAGACAGTAGCGGCTGCCATTCCACTTGCTTTAAATTCTGCTTGGATTCCCCAGGGGATATTTCTTTCGATATGGCTTTTAATCAAGCTGTTAATTTTTTCCGGGTTCTGACCTGGCCCCAATCGTGTCATGATCCTGAACCAGGCTGAATGCGGTATGATAGAGGCTTTTCCGTCAGTATAACCTGATTTGAAACCAGTGATATCCATGGATCCACGAATCCATGTTCGTTCAGTATAGGTGTAGTCGGCTTCTCCTATCCATTGATCAATTTCAAATTTCTTCAATTCATCTGCTTCTTGGTTTTTGTCTACAGAAGCAGCGATTTCTATTTTTTCCCCCTCAGAGAATATTTTTAAATCATCATAAAATCCTTCAATGGCGACTGACCCATCATCATTATACATAGAAGCAATTACTCTGGAGGAAGCAACTGCAGCATTGGGTGCAACTCCTCCATAGATGCCTGAATGTAAATCAGTATTGGCGGAGGTTAAAGTGACTTCTATATCCGAAGCACCACGAAGGCCTTTCCATATCAAACCCTGCTCATCACTATACATGGCGGCATCTACATTGATGCCGAAATCTATATCTTTTAACCAATCTTTGTGATCGGCTAACCAGCCTGGTAAATGCGGGCTCCCGATTTCTTCTCCTCCATCCAAAAGGATTTTAATATTTACTGGAAGCTTCCCATCTATAGTCATTAAGGCTTCAAGAGTGCTTATTAAGGCTATGATAGGGCCTTTGTCATCAGTGGCTCCTCTACCATACAATCGACCATCTCTGATTTCCGCTTTGAAGGGATCATTCTGCCATTGCTCGCTATTGACAGGTTGCACATCAAAATGTCCATAAAAAAGGACAGTAGGCTGATCTATATGCTGATTGTAATCCGAAGTGACTACCGGCAAGCCATTGGAGAAATTTATTTGGCTTTTTTCTAAGCCAATATTGATTAGTTTATTTTTAAGGAATTCTGCTGCTTCTATCAAATCATTTTGATGATCAGCTTGCATAGATAAAGAGGGGTATGAAATTAAAGCTATCAATTCATCAATATGCCTTTCATAATTCTGGTCAAAATAATTATTGTAGGCTATAATTTGATTATCAGTAGGTCTAGTGACTTTTAAAGAATCGCTTGTATTTTCCGCCTTCTGTTTGATTTGACTCAGACAGATTTGATTGTAGCCGGTAAAGACAATAATCAAATAGAAAAAATGGATTTTAGATTTTTTCATCATTGTATTAAATTGTGTTTTGCCTACTTTGATAGGTTTTCGGTTATCTCTTTTTACTATGAGTTTATTTTGTATTCGCCCATAGCCAATTTATCATTTTCCATTCCCCACTTATCTTTCCTACCTGAACATAGTCAAAGAAACTATATTTATTTTGGGTTATTTTTATAGTTGCGATATCTGATGCAATATCAAAGATTATAACATCCGCTTTAAAAGGTTCTTCTGGTTTTTCATCATTGGGCGTTAAAGTTTTTGTGTAAAACAGTAATTCTGAATACCCCATATTACTTAATCGATAATTCCCTTTGTCATCTTTTCTAATTACCCTTTTTGCCAATTCTGGATGTATTGCTTTTTCCATTCTCTCATAATTATTTGTCCATAGACCTTCAATATAGTTTAGAGCGGTTTCTTTGATTAATAAAGAATCACTCTTCGTCTGTCCAAACAGAGAGCTGGATGATACCAACATTATCACAACACATATAACATGAGATATTTTCATTATTTCCCTTATTTAATATTGCCTACTCTAGATAGTTTTCGGCTTTCCTGTTTTTTATCGAAATAATATTGTTTCTGCAAACCATCGCCAGCGAGCAGTTTCACTTGCGTTGTTGTTGATCAGGAAAACAATGGTATAAAGACCAATCACCACCAATACAGGTTTGAGCGAGAGTTGCTTGGACCGTTGAAAAATTGCTAAGGCAACTAACAAGATCATGGCAAATAATTGGGAAGCATAAGTAAGGAAGAAGTTGGGCTCGAGTTCAAAGGAATTGGACCAAAACCCAATCAGTCGGTCTAAAGCGGGGTCAATGGAGGTAAAAATAGCCCCTATCATGTAGGTGGCATGAGGAAGGATTTTTTTGCGATGGACAATGGCAAGGACGTAACAGATGATGAGTAAAAGCAAAAACAGGATTCCGATGCTTTGTAAACTTGCTACTCTTTCAAGCACCTCCTGAGGAGAAAGCTGAAGTTCACCGGTTTCCACTCTGTCCTGTACACGTAGAAGCACTCTGTCATATCGTGCCTGAATTAGTGTATATCCGGAAATTACTATTAGAACTATCAACACATAACTTATTTTGCCTATCATTTTATGTGCGTGGATCTTCTTTTTTATAATCAAATACGGCTGCACAATACTCATGATTACCCATAAGCACATAAAAAAGGCATGAATATGCTGTACAGTTGTTTTATTATCTGTCAACTTACTCCAATAACTTGGGTAAAAGCCAAAGAATATTAAAGGTATCAATAAGAATAACCATTTTTCGATATGTGGGAATAAGGTTCTATTCACTGATTTTTAATTTTTGCGCATGTTGATTTTCGAAGTTTCCATTTTCTTACTTTCAATTTACCTGACAATTAATTCCTGCTATTTAAGTCCCGGCAGCCTGCTTTTAATGTATTTGAACTGCCCGTTGTGGTTGGACTCATGTTCGCAGACATGGAACCATTTGCAATAGTTATTGGTAGGTCCCCATGGCCATTCTTCATCGACTGACATCAGCCATTCGTCGTCTCTTTTCTTAAATTCCTTTATGGTGTTTTCTCTCACTTCCTTCATAATATCCAGATAGTATTCAAGATTATTGCCCTTGATTGTTTTTCTGGCTTCCTCTCCAAGATTCATCGCCACATCAAACCGATCTAAATCTTGCTTACTAAAATCTCCCCATTCCTTCCCATCGAAAGTATGGACTTGATAAAAACGCTCTGTAGCAGCTAAGTGAAGCAGCATAGCCCCGATGGAATTGGAGTTTTCATCATGGATATAATCCAGCTGATCCACAGTCAGGCCCATGACAGGCATTAATATTACTCCCCGCATCCAAGTCATCATAGATAAGAGTGTACCGACTTGGGGAGCAAATCCATCGCGCGGACCGATGACATTGACACGTTCATCGGACTTAAAGGCAGTTGCAAGGATTGCGTTTGGAATCATTGACAGGCCTAATGTACCTGAACTCAGGACCATGGAAGATTTCATAAAATCTCTGCGGGTAGAAGGGTTGTTATTTTTCATTTTCTTAGGAGGAATAGTTATTCAAAGGATTGCTGACAGGCTTAAATGCTATTCCCAAATCCTTTATTGCCAAAACAGAACTATAGACGATTTCAGGGGTACCTGCAGGAGGTTGATTGTTGAGCATCAATGTCACATCCGATACCCTGTAACTTTCCCCTGACAAGAGATAGTTTTTTCCATGGATGTTTTTGGTTGTAGTCGCTTTGTAAATCGCTTCGGCAACATCTTCTACATCTACCAATGCCCATAAAACATCCACGTCATAGATCATTTGTATGAAGGGGTTGGGAGCAATTTTATTTTTAAACAGAAATTGTATTCCCGTAGAAGTGGAATCCTGTCTGTTTGATAAAGATTTGCCCATCACTCCCACCGGTGAAACGGATGTGATTTCAAAACTTAAATCAGAGTTGTCGGCGATGAATTTATTAACCGCCTGATTGGCTATAAACTTAGCTTGGGCATAGGGAATGCCTTCTTCGCTCATAAATGGCGCATCATTTTCAGTGATTTGCTCACCTTCTGCTTTTCCAGCAGGTAAAAATGGAAAGTTGGTGTTAAAAGCAGCTACGGAAGCAATGAACACGACTTTCTCAATCCCGGGAGTCTTAAGAACTGCTTCTAGAAAGTTTTCCATTCCCTTGATGGTCGGGTCAAACAGCTCTTTCTGGAGGTCTTTCACATCCAATTGAAATGGTGTTCCTCCGTGGATCACTATGTTACAGTCTTTCAGAAAATCCAAAAGCTCCTCTTTGTTTTCCACATCCAATTGAGCGATTTCCAGATTCCCAGCATTTTTGAGGCTGAGCAAATGTTCATACTTTTCCTTTTTGGAAAGGTCTGTGGTAGATACTTTTACCTGGTATCCTTCATTTAAGAACTTTTGGGTGTTGTAGCTTCCAATAAAGCCTGAACCCCCGATGACACCTACTTTTTTCATGACTTCCTGGCTTAGTTTTATATTGGATAAAGTAGTAAAACCAATGTTTCAAAGTCCCAAGCTTTGGACAAACTGTACCAAAACATGTCCCAATGCAAGGGAATACTTTTCGGAGGAAGGATTGGCAGAAAAATGGTTCACTATAAAACTTCACTTTACCACTAGTTTATAATTATCGAATGCTAAAAAGCCGTGAGAAACTGACTATCTCGACAAATACAATTATGTTTGGAAGATGCGGGTTAGCCTCCAAACGCCACTTAAGTTCAAAATTTCTAGATGTTTTTTCAGCTGTTTATCCGCCTTCCTATTCTTCTTTTCTGAGACGTTAGATTCCTATGGCCAAAATCCAAATTTGGATAACAGCCAATTTTAGAAAGGGTTACTGGAGTTAAAATCCAAAGAAGCTTGGCACTATCAACTTGGATATAATTTGGAGTGGGCCACCCAAATTTTTAAGATTCTGATTGGCACAAAATTGACCCAAATGGCTTAATAGCATATCAAATGCCTGATAGCTTGTAGAAAGGGCTTGGGTGGCGGAGGGTTACTTTTACAGCAGATCCATATACATTAGAAGCAATTGACAGGATATATTTTTCTTCTTGGCAGCAGCAGAAAAGTATTTGGATGGAGTTATCATTCTTCCGCCAATGTAATTTCAACTCCATTAGTGAAAGACGATCACGTCTTTTTTTGGAAAAGTATAAGGAAATTCGAAGCATTGGATGCAGGAACTAGCCAAGTAAACTGGCCTTACCAAACTTCTGCAGGTATCTTTTACTCTACTACTGCAATGGATGGCTTAGTCATTTTCAGATATGGACATGGTAATATTTATGCTTTAAACACTGAAAATGGAGATTTAGAATGGAAAGTAACAACTGGAGCTGCCGTACTGGGATCACCTATCATTGAAGGTGATTCAGTACATATAGGAGGAAGCGATGGCAAATTCAGAGCTTTATCTGCATCGATTGGTGAAGTCAATTGGGAATTTGAAGGACTTCAGCGAGTGGTAGTAAGCAAGCCTCTGCTATCAGAGGGATTCGTAATTTTTGGGGCTTGGGACAAAAACCTCTATGCGCTTGATCAGAATACAGGGCTATTGAAATGGGCTTGGAATAACGGTTCCCCAAACCGAATCTACTCCACGGTCATGTACATTCCAGTGACAGACAACGGTATTGTATCCATTGTTGGTCCAGACCGCTATCCAACTGCACTTGATATTCATTCTGGCAAAGAATTATGGCGGAGCAATGTGGCAACTGTCCGAGAATCATTTGGTATTTCTTAAGACAAAAATTGGATCAATGGCAAAACCATGAATGATGAAATTGTGCCTTATGCCACCAGCAAGGAATCCTAACCGATTGCTTGGAAAATGGACGCAGCCTTTTGCTATGAACATATACCATCCATGGTAACAGAGAAAAATGGTAATATATATTTTGGGGCACTACCCTTAAGTTAGTGGAAAACATGGTTCTTGTTAGCCTTATATATCAATGGAGAAAAGGCCAAGAGCATTTTAAGACTGAATATTAGGCTCCTTTAAGCGTTATTCAGCAAGGAGGTAGATTTTCTTACCGGACTTCCATCAACTTCGTGGTAGAACCACAATTATAAATACCACTTTCCCGAATACTGAATCTTCAGAAAATAATGTACCCCGTCTATCTCGAGCCACGCCTGGCTGTGGTCAAATCGTCATTTTGACTGGGTGGGATTTGCTGATCCTGCTCCCTGGCTCAAGTCTAAAGTCTTCCAGAGGAAGACTAATTAACGCCATGTCCTACCCTCCAATCCTAACCAATTTAAATTTGGTCCCCTTCCTCACCTCAACCCTCTTCCCGAATTCCTACTTATCCGATTGCGTCTAGGGCGCATCACTGCCATTGGTCTTTGGATTTGGCTAAATTAGTTTATTATGGATCAGCGTGAGTTCCTTTACTCAGGTCATATTGTGGCAAAGATCAGAATTCCACCATCCAATTTCCTACTTTTCGCCTTTGTACTTTTTCAACCTTCTCAATAGCGAATGCCCCACATCCAAGCTTGCTTCCTTTCCATAGAAGTCTGGATAAACTCACTGACTAGTTCTTGATATTTAATACCCGAAACCTCCTTCCCTTTCATTTTTTTTGGCAGAGTAATGATTTCCTCCGGTTCCCCAAAAGTGATTTTCTCGGCCTCCACGATAAGCATGCCGTCGTTGATGTCATAGGCCAAAATCAAACCCGGAAGCCCGAATTGCTCTTCAGGACCGACTGAAACTGGAATATCAGAGGCGAACCAAGCAGTGATCTTTTGGCCTTTAATGCTGTCTTCAGCCACGGCTTTCATACACATGTGTCCGAGAATATCTCGTATTTCGTTCATAACCCTCCATTTTGGACTATTTAGGCTGTCACGAACGATGTAAGTTTTACCCATTTGATCCATGTATTTAAGATAGGTCTGATCTTCTAAATTATTTTCAATAAAATAGTCTTGCACTTGCCAAGAGTAACTGCTTACCTCATAAGGTTCCCCGAAAGTGTAGATACTTTTTTCTGGACAAAACTGGAGTTTCATCCGGGTACTATAACCTTCAGGGTTACTCCAAGTTAGTAGAATTCTATCCTTTTCCTGTTGAGTAATGTGGGGTAGGTTGGAATAGATTTTATCATAGAAAATGCGGTATCTGTATTCTACCTCACCAACTATATTTTGGGCTCTAAGTCCTGTGGAAATCAGAATTAGCGCAAGGATTATAAGATATTTTAATTTCATGGTTGTTAAGGTTGTCTGCTAGTTTAAACTATCTTCTATTTTTCACTTCTACTCCCCGCATATTGTAGGTCACTCCAAGTAGGAAATATCTTGATAGCGTTTCAATCCTTCCAGTGGAAACGTAGTTTTGGCCTGCATACTGGCTGATGGTTTGATTTTGCTTAAAGATGTCGTAAGCGGATAGTCTGACTTCCCATTTTTTAGCCTTGCCGAGTAGTTTATATACGAATGCATTGAGGATAGGGACTTTCTGATCAAATCCAAAACTTTCGTTTTCGTATCGGTTGTAGTTGAATTTCACGTCTAAGTAAAAATCTTTGGGGAATTTTATGTTCATATTACTGTAAGCACTCCAATTTATAATGTCCTGATTTTGGGAGGGGTTTTGTTCGTATTTGGTTTTGCTCAGACGAAACGATGACCCTGTATATAGGCTGAGCCATTCTAAAGGGGTCAAGTTTAAGTTTAGCCCAAAGTTATGGCTTAAAGTCTCGGTCTCTGTCTCTATGGAGTTGATGAGGGAAAGGCTTTTTGAATAGGATGGATTTGCCGATAAGAACGCGGTAGCCTTGGTTTTTACGATGGGAAAACCAAAACTTAGATAGGGGTAATAACGCTGTCCGCCTGAAACATTGCCTGCCTTGTAGGTAGTGACAAAGGTTTCGGGGTCTATGGTTTGATTTTGAACGACTTGATTCTGATAGAATGTTGAATTGAATGAAAACTGCAAACTTATAAATGTGGCAGGATCATACATACTATATCCTGTATTGAAAGAATGGGATACCTGGGGCTCCAGATCAGGATTTCCTTCACGTATATACAATGGATTTGATATGTCCTTGAATGGCTGCAAATCCGCGATATTTGGGGGAGTGACGGCCATTGCATAGCTTGCGTTGATACGCTTGTTGCCTTTCATTGTTTTAAAGTAAGACACATTAGGAGTGAGATTGAGATAACTCTTATCCACTCGGCCTAATATATCACTATCTTCTACTACAGAAAACTCTCCATTCAATCGGTAATTGGAGGCGGCTAAACCCACACTTAAATTAGAGCCTTTGTTAGCATATCGGATGCTGGAGCCAAACCTGTTGTAAGTAATTGTGTTGTCAAAAAAGCGACTGAGGTCTGGATTTAGTTCTTGGGTGTCACTTGATTCCACATCGAATACTTGTCGGTTTGTTTCGCTTTTTGACTGGCTGAAATTGTAAAAAGTCTCCCAGAAAAATATTTTTTTGATGGGCTCGACAAAGAGTAGGCTCGATTTGATCAGGTTGGAGCCATTCAGTGCCTGGTTTAATTGATCCAAGTTTCGGAAATAGGTATTTGGGTCTGTTGAGTTCATCAGATCTACGACGGATTTTTGTGTGCCCTCCTGGTCTGCCTTGCTCCATGTGTCACTGATGCTAGCAGCAAAGTTTCGTCCGTTCTTTTTGAATTTATGCCTATAGAGTGCTGTTCCCTGAAAGGCACCTGACCATCTATCCGATTGGTTGTCCCTATCCATTTGGCTTTGCTCGGTGCTACTGCGAATCAACTCCTGATGGCTAAACAATGATGTAGTGAGTGAACTTAGCCTTCCCTTTGCGTTAATGGTGATGGTGTTGGCACTGTCTAATTCGTTTTGAAAACGAAGGTTTACCCGATGATGACCTGCCATGTTATTTTGTAAGCTTTGGTCAGTGGAAGTGAAGGATGTATTGTCTTGTAGAAAGTTTGTCCTGCTGTTAAAGCTCTCTAACGTTTGATCACTGCGGCTATAGAAGTAGTTGCTACTGAAATCCTTTTTGTCCTTCAGGTAATTATAATTGATGCCAATGGCTTGGTTGTTGGAGTAGCCGGAGTTGAGGTTGTTGAAGGGGATTTCGAAGGATTCTCCATTGTCCCCACCTGAAATCGAAATAATATTCATTCCACCGCTTCCATTAAAACCAAAGTCCCCAGTGTCGCCAAATTGAAAAGCATTGCTCCCTCTAAACTCCTGCAAATCATCCCAGCTCAGACCTGATTGGTTGACATTATTGCCATAGCCGATGATAGAAAACTGGTTTACTTTGTCAAATTTATTGAAAGAAGCATTTGTAGTCCATCTTCCGTCTGTACCCCCTGCAGCTGAAAGTTTACCGAAACCTCCCTTTTTTGCTTCCTCCTTCAACTCAACGTTTAAAGTTTTTTCCTTTACTCCATCTTCCACACCTGTGAGCTTGGATTGTTCAGACTTGTCATCATATAGCTGAAGCTTGCTAATTGACTCTGCATTCAAGTTTTGCGTGGCCATTTTGGTGTTTCCTCCAAAAAAACGCCTTCCATCTATTGTTACCTTTTGCACTTGTTGCCCTTGAGCAACTATATTTCCATCCTTGTCAATCTCTATCCCCGGTAGCTTGCGGAGCAATTCTTCCAGGGTTGCTCCAGGCGGTACTTTGAATTTACTAGCATCGTACTCTATTGTGTCTCCCCGCATAATCAAAGGTGCTTTGGCAGCCTTCACCACCACCTCGTAAAGTTCCTGTAAGATGGGCATCAACTGAATCTCTTCCACTTCCAAGTCCCCTGTTTCGGGCAGAACAAGTTCTTTTTGGACAGGAAGGTAGCCCATATAGGTGGCTTTGACGAGCAGCGGTTGCCTATCTACGTTTTTAAATTGGTACTCTCCTTCTTTATTAGTCAGCGTATATGCCACCAAAGCCGAGTCTTTTGGGCTAAGAAGTAACACTGAGGTGTAATCTAGCGGAGTATCAGTGGTGTCTTTCACCACACCCCGAATAGTAAGTTTGGATTGGGCATGGGAGGCAAAAGTGATGGCAGCCAGGAGAAGGCATGAAATGAGGAATTTCATTTTTTTCAGTTTTATATTTTTAACAATCATTTCCATGACTAAAAACTATCCCATTAATCCCTACCAATTCATCTTCATATGTTGAATTGGTAGTATGAGATGATAGGCTCAGCAATAATTGAATTGCTTTTCAATCCAGCTAAAAAAGTTGAAGAAGAGTGACTTTTACTGTATGCACGCTTTAACGACCTTCTTAAATAGTACTATTGAGCCTCAAATTTTACTTGTATATATCCCCTTCACTTCGCTATCCTTCGAATAGTTATCTTTTTAAACAAATCAAAAATTCCTTCAATCAAGTAGTGCCATGTAATAAAAAATCAGCAAATACTTAATTAGTATTCTAGTTTCTATTATTTTACTACTGCTAGTTTAGTGATAATTTAAATAATGGCAAGAAACTAATTTGTTAAATATTGTTATTAAGCTTAGTTGCTGTGAAAATATTTCAGGTAAAAAAGTAACAAATGACTCCTGTTAATAGGTGAATTTTTCTCTAGGGTGACCTGGTCTTACAGGAAAAATTGTAGTGTTGTAATGCCCGGCTAAAGTATCATAGCTCTCGCTCAGAACAGGCGAATATTTCCTGCCTTTGGTAACTGCTAAACAGCAATTGTCTGGTATAATTACCCAGAGTCATCGCTAAAGAATTCCAGCACCCTCCTACGGCTTCCAATCCAATAAAGGTTGAAATTTCAAATGCGGGAAAATGTGAAGGAAATGCGGTGTTTTCTAGTCTGCCAGCAGAATTAGCTTATAAGCTAAAGAAAATAGAGGCTAACAACCAAAGCTATCGTCAGAGTGGTCAATCCCGATATTCGGGAGAGGCAATGCGCTGGAATATCCTCCATTTGTTAGATATTGGATTTGTTATAAAGAATTATCACTCAACTCAGTTGTTGAGAGTTGACATTGCTCCCAAACACCCATTTTTAATCCGTAATAGGATCCCATCAGTGTATATAGCGAAATTTCTCGCAGTTATAAGGAATTCTTATCTGACAATTCTTTTGTTGATATTTTTCAATTACTCCATCAAACAGAATATTGCATAATCGATTCTTGGGATTAAAATAGGGAGGTGGGTAGTGCGTAATTCTATGGCATAATCTATCCGATGGATCCCATTTTCAATCATAGTGCTTTTTGTAGAATAATCCCAAAAAAGAAGTGGCGGATCAATAGGTAAATCAACCGTCCACCTGTCTTTAATATTCTCAATTTTATCTTTGCCCAGATATGGATTAAACAAACCTTCAGAATTAAACAGTCTATTATAGGAGCTGTGTAGCAGCTTAATTATTTTTCCCACGGGATAATCAAGAATCAGCTGATATCTTTGATGATCTTCTACGCTCCATACCTCATCATAAGGCTTGAACAATTTCGGGTTTAGAGTTTCCCATACAGGTTTCATTAATCTTTTTTTTAGTTACCAATCCATCTACTTGTCAACAATCTTTAGTTGAAGGTCAAAACCTGACTGACGTAGTTTTTCTATCATTCCAAAGAAAATATCGTTTACACCATCAGTGATCAAATTATTTTCATCTGCAAAACCTTTAGGTATGATTTGGTACATCTTCTTTAATTTGCTGGGATTGTAGTCTGTCTGTAAGTATTTTAGAAACTTACCATAGACAGAATCAAGGTCGGAATACACATTCTCTAAATCATTGTATGCTTCCCGAAATTCCCTTTCTCCGGAATCCTCCAAGTCAGTCCTTATACTGTTTCTCAAATCAAGCATTGTACTGACCAGTTGTTGGCGCTTAAGCGTATGCTGAATTACCAAAAGCTTCCCCTCATCGGAAATATCATCCTTGCCTTCATTACCAAAGTCGAGATCCGGTATTTTATACATTTCGTGGGAAAGCGGATAGAGTTTTAAAAGGTTTGCCATTGCAGAGTATAGATGATCACCCTTCATCTTAAGATGGGTTTTCCTTTGTTTATGATACAGAAAATAAACTAGAAGAAAAACTATCAAGCAAATCAATACAAACTGAATAATCTCTAGATATGTGCTCATCGGTATTAGCTTTAAAAATATAAACTGAAAGAAGTGGTTTGAAATGCGCCTATTGAGATTAGAATGCAGTGAAATTCAATACCAATAAAAAACCCAACAGAACAATAAAAACCTAAATTACTTTACATCAGTAATTAAAGAGAAATAAATTAAAGGAACAAATGAAAACTACTATTTTAACCCAAAGCCGAATTATACTTTTAATTCAAAACTTTCCATTCTCCATCTTTTGTAGATCCAACACGCATTATTTTCTTCTCCTTTTTCAGTTTGCTTATCTGATATTCAACGCCTCTCATTATCAGTCCTTTCCTTTCTTGTAACTCTATAGATGTTATCTTAGGGTTTGATTTCATAGCATTCAGTATTATCTCCACAGTTTCTTCCACAGTCCTATGGAGAACTACTGAAAACATCCCTTAAGTCTTAAATACAGGTTCAGGAAGATTGGCTTTTTTCATCAAATCCCTAATCCGGTCAATCCCGGAGCCCACCTGTTCCACCATATGAATACGGAGAAACAAACCAAAAATCAAGGGATTTCTGCTGTGGCTTTTGGTACCAAAACCAACTAAAGAAATAGCACTGCTCAATCCACCCGGATCACTGACCTCCACACGGTCTTTAAAAAGCTCAACGGTTATTTTCGCCTCCTTGTCGTAATAGTCTCGGTGTGAGATTGCATTAAGGATAGCTTCTTTCAGAGCCGTTTCGGGAATCTCCCAAATTTCCTTTCTTGGCCCTACTCCTTCAATTTCACACCTAATATAAAGCTCAATTTATTTAGTGTCTTTTTTATTTAAACTCAATCTCTTTCGGGATTTTAAGCTGCTTAACTCTATCTATATCTCCTTCGTAGACTAAGTAGACTCAATCTTCAAAACTCTTTTTTTGCTAAATTGGACGAAATAACAATTGCTCAACCTATTGCATTAAAAATTTATGAAAAATCCCCTATTAAAAATTTTTGGTATTGTCGCTGGAATGATGATTACTTATACTGCCCACTCCCAGTCTAATTTCAGCAGTAATTTAATAGGCTCGGGTGTGGTGGTATCTGACCTAGATCGTTCCTTAGATTTCTACATGGATGGAATCGGTATGGTCAAGGCATATAACTTCACCATCAACGAAGAGTTTTCCAAACGTTCGGGCCTTTCAAATGGTGTGGCCGTCGAGGTAAGTGTCCTGAAATTAGAGAATAGCCCAAATGCAAATGAATGGAAGCTAATGAGCTTTGGCAATGAACAAACTGAAACTAAACCGGAATATATCCAAGATGGAACGGGCGTTCAGTACATCACCATCAATGTAAAAGCGCTAAACCCCGTGATCAAACGATTAAAAGAAAAAGGGGTGAAATTATTGGGAAGTACACCAACGCCATTAAATGAAAATTTACATTTTGTTTTGGTACAGGATCCAGATGGTATCTTTATTGAATTGATAGGGCCATTGGAATAAAGTCACAACTATAACCATATAGTCATTATTAGTGGCTCAAGTGATGTGCAAATCCTTTACAATATAGGAAAAAGGGCCTTATAGACCGCAGCGTTACCGCCATTGTTATCCTTACATCAACAATAAAAAAATCAGGATTTACCAATTCCTGATGGTGTGATTTAAGTAGGCTGCCTACAAAAGCTGGTTCTTTTTCATAAAAGTTAGGGAAAGGAGATCATCGCCTATTAAAATCCATTTGTCTTCTGATGGAACAGGATTTGGATAAAGATGCTGAGATGATCCTGAGAATACTGTTAGAAAAAGGAGTCAAGCTGAAATCTGTGAGGGAATAGTGCTTAATACAAGTTTGATGGGTGTTTTCCGCCTCAGAGAAATATGGTTTAAGGTAAACTGGGGAGGACAACTTGGGGAGTATTTTACATATTTGCAGCAGAGAAGTAGAGACGCATGAGAAAATTAACCGTCCATTTTATAGAAAAGGACAAAAAAAGCAAGGAAGCTATCAAGATCCTGAAGATCGGGGGAGTAAACAATACCGGTCAGCGATGGGCGATCAGCACCAAAGAAGCCATAGAAGGAATCCGGTCCGGGCAGTGGGAGCTGTTTATTTTGGCCAACAACAATGAAATCCCGGTGCGGATCAGGCAAGAAGAAAATCAACCCCCGGTATTGATCGCCCAGGGAGACGGATACCTCCATAACCTGTTGGAAGACCTGCCAGAAATTAATTCAGAGGAAATTCTTTAATCTGATTATCCTAAATAATGCCAATAGCCGTATTTTCTTGCTGAACCGCAGGGAAGACAGAAAACGGAAGAAGCCTAGTGCCGCAAGTGATGTCCGAATGGATACACTTTAACATCAATTGGATTTAGTTACTATAGCTACTTTACACTTAGCCAATAATCCTCAATTTACCCTCCGTATGTTCCAAAAAGGCATTGCTTTGTTCCAACAATGCCTGCATTTTGTCCATGTCCTCGCTTACTATTGTGGCGCTGAATTCATGGGTACGGGTAAGCATTCTAATGTATGGTTTAGGATCACTTTGCCTGGTTAATTTTCTTAAGGATCCCAAATAATCCTCCCTATACACAGTAGGTACTATTATTTTGGATTGCATCGCTTTTGTCAGCTCAGCATTCATCATTACCCTGGCCACACGGCCGTTTCCATCCAAAAACGGATGAATCTCGCTTACAACGAACATAATATAGGCTGCTTTCGCAAATGGGTGCTTGAGTGCTTGGTAAAATTCAAAACTTTTAATAAGTGTTCCCCTCACAAGTGAAGCATCAACAAATTCAGTTTGACCTGCATAATTATTTATATGTTTAAAATTTCCGGGATTCTTATCTACCCTAGCTGACAACAATAGCTGGTGTCTGTAACTCAATATGGTAAGCAATTCTTCCGGAGAGTTGGGGGTTGTACTCATTTCACTCTTATTTGAGACAATCTTATAGGTGCCCAAAACGTCATGCGAATCTTCATTTCTCTTTACCAGTGGTTGTTGGGTCTGGATAATCTGCTTTGCCTCCGCCACTTCAAACACGGTACCCTCGATGTAATTAGAAAAATAACTTTCAAAAAATGCAAAACTCCGGTAAGACTTGTTACTTACGTTTTGCTCTTCCCTGAATTTGAATTCCTGTTGAGTCAATTCCTGAAACAGCATTTCGAATAAACTAATCCTGGCAGGATCATAAGGATTACCAAATGCCCGTGCGGCAGCTATTGGAGATTTTAATATAGTAGATGGATGCGTGGTGAGTAGTGCACTGATTATCTTGTTCAGTTTATCAAACTCGGGTTCCATATTTAATTCCTTGGCTATGATACTAGCCCGGTCTCTTACTTTATTCAGCTCCTGTTCTCCGTTTACTCTTATAATTTGTTCCAGACGATCTTCGATTTCAGGAAATGTTAGCGTTTTTGAATCTGGACCCGGCTTTCTTGAGACTTGCAGGTTCTCCAAAAATGCCCGTTCGCGTTGGGAAGCATATAACTCCCCAGATAATGGGTTATCTCCTTCTATTGGCCCATTGCCTTTCAAAAAGTGGATCATTATGCCCGGAAGTTCAATTTTTCTGGTGTATTTATATGTCAGGAATATCTGATCGGCTTTCGTAGGTTTAAATTCCAGCGCAGAACGATGGCTTAACACCGCTCCTGGATATAATTTTCCAAGAACAGAAAACAGGTTTCTTCTTATGATAGCTGCCGGACTATCGTCGAAATTAGCCGAATATAGTCTAGGCGCTATCTTTCGAATTGCTCCTTCTTTTTCCAGTTTTGAAACATACCTGGAGATAGTTGGGTCAGAGGAACTATATATAATTTCCTGTAAGTGGATTGGTATATTTTTTTCCATTATAAAGCAGATTCAAGATCAATATGACAAATAATTTCTATTTTGAATGATATTTCTACAAATATTTTCTATGATAGTGGAAGTCATTTTTCGCAAATATTTTCCATTACAAGTGCTCTGAAAATCGAAAAAGATAAATATTTTCTATTAAAAAATAATTTACAGAATTGAATTTTACGTCCTAAAGGCTTCCATAGTACACACTTCAGCAGGTACATCAAATGTTCAATTTCTTCATTTTTAAATGCTGAGTTTAGACAGACCAAAACCTGTTTAGCATTCAGCCATAACCAAAAAAGGGGATCTCTCCCCTAGTTCTAAAACGGAGGTTCCATCAGGATGTAATCCACCGCTTTTTGTGCTTTGCTCGCAGCCTCTATCAGTAAGTGCTTGTCGTTGCGAAGTTCGTTTAGCCAGTTTTGAATGTAAGCTGCAGAGTTCTCCAGCAGATTCTCATCCAATATCCCGGTGAGGTTGTTCAGGTACCCCGCTCCCATCTCGGCGATCAACTCCTCGCGACTGTAAAATTCTGACGCAAATTGCTGAGGTTCTGAAACTCCTATCCTGTTTAATCTGGAAGGGTGCCCTGTGCTGTGGACGAGCTCATGGTACAATACCGCAAAATATTGCTCAGCGGATGCAAAGAGTTTTTTCTCCGGCATGGTAATCTGATCCAAGTCTGCCCGGTAGTAGGCTGAGGAACCGGAATGTATCAACTCAGGTGCCCGCAGCATTTCCTCATAGATCTTCCTGCATTGTTCATTATCAGGCACTGGCTCTTCTTTGCTGATTTCTGGAAACTCCCAGTCTATTCCCTCAATCTGTTCTATGGGAAACACTTTAAACTCCTTTAGAAAACCGGATTTACTCACCAGTTTCAGATCATATTCTCCTATTCTATCTTCTGGAATCACTTTTCCCGTTTTCTTGTCCCGAAAGGCAAAGTTCCAGTAGCAGATCGGAAGTGCCTTCGCTCCTTTTTGTATTTTGCCTCCAAGTGAGTTCGCCTGCTTAAACGTCAGGTAGTAGGGATACTGATGGCCACAGGATAGTAATAGCCACAGATTAATTCCCTTGTAGGGTTTCTTGGTCAGGTAATTGGAAGGCATTCCCATCTCATGCCAGGGCTGTTTCCAGGGTATCACTCCCTGCTCCAGTTTCTCGATGATCAGATCAGTAAACTTCTGATAGGTATCCGGTGACCCTTTTGCGGGTTGTGTACCGCATCCCTTGTTTATTCCAAAGTCATTTCCTTCTTTTCTCTTAACCGCAGGCTTTGCTGATGATTTTGCTAGTGTCTTCATAATCTTTTGTGTTTTGGTTTAACAAATACTTATGAAGCTGCACCAGCCTGAGACCGGCACTAAGTGCAAGAGGAATCGGAATAAACCAGCAAAGGCAAGAGCATGGGCTTTATGCCGAAGTCTCTTGCCTCGTGTGACGGGATCAGGCTAAATTGGCGGAAGAAGGAATAGAAAAAATAAAACATTTTGAATTAAAGAAGCGATCATATTAAAGGCCTAATTTTCTTTGACTCAAAGGCTGGAAAAATAACGCGGGTCCGAATTAGTGGGAGATTGAAGCAGCAAAAAAGATCTTGGAAATCGCAATGACACGGGTCAACCAACTCAAATATGATGTGGGTTTTGCTTACCTAAAAGCATTCATACAGGTTTTCAAAAAAATCACGCTAAGTGCGTCAACGTATTTAAGTCCAAAACCAAACCCAACTAGGAACGGATCAATAAGTTGTTTCAAAAAGTATGGAGGTATTCACCAAGCACCCATTCGCACATCCCACTCGCACTTAAGGGACAAGTTCTTTTTTGAACTTTTAATCCTCATCATTCCTATTTCCATTGCTACTCACTCTTCAAACTGTTCACCGGATTCATCAGTGCTGCTTTGATGGATTGGAAACTGATCGTAATAAGAGCCATAAACCAGACTAGAACCACGGGTAACGCTAGAAGCCACCAATGGAACTCCATCTGATAAGCAAAATTTTCAAGCCATTTTTTCATAAAAAACCATACTACCGGGAGTATGACTATACTGGCTATACCTATTAGCCCGATAAATTCCCGGGAAAGCAGAGACATGATGGTAAACACTGAGGCTCCCAAAACTTTCCTTATCCCTATTTCTTTTGTGCGCTGCAATGTCATGTAAGAAGATAGCCCAAATAAGCCCAGGCACGCGATCAGGATAGCCAAACCAGCAAACAGGCTAAACACTTTTGCGAATTGCTTGTCAGATTTATACTGGTTATCAAAATAGGTATCAAGAAAAAAGTAATCAAAGGGACTTCCCCGAAAAGCTTCACTCCAATTAGCTTGGATTTGTTCTAATGCAAAGGGGTAGTCAGCTGAAGTGATTTTCAATGAATAATATTCCCCTGCCCAAGGAGCGTTCAGGTATTCTTTCAGTGCAAAAACCATAGGACCTACTTCATTATGCAGAGATTGCTGGTTAAAATCGCTGATCACACCCAAGATTTCCTTTTCATGTTGATCATTATCAGATTCATCCCAAATGATTGTTTGACCGACTGCATCTTCTGGACTGTTGAATCCTAGTTGGCGGATGGCTGTTTCGTTGAAAATCACCGCTCCTCTATCAGAGGTGATTTCTGGGGAAAAGTTACGTCCAGCAAGAAATGTACTGCCATATAATTCGAAAAAATCTTCATCAACAGCGACTATTTTCACTCCCTTCCTGAATTCTGGGTTTGCGGGTGGATAAAAAGACCTTCCCCAGCTAAGTTGTTGTCCCGGAATATTGGAAGAGACACTTACAGATTCAACCTCAGGTAGCATTTGCACTTCATTTTTGAAAAATGTAAGCTGGCTCTGATAGGTAGAATCTTTAATCCCAGGTCCTTTAAGGATAAGCGTTTGCCCCAAATCCAAACCCATGTCCTGATGTTGCATAAAGTCAAGCTGCTTACGTACACCAAATGTTCCGGCAATCAGGGCAATCGATGCAGCAAACTGGAACACAACAAGTGCTTTCCTGAGCTGTACACCCTTGGTTTTTTTTAAATTGCCCTTGATCAACTGCACCGGCTGAAATGACAGTGCTATCGCAGGGTACAATCCCGAAATAAGGATTCCGAATAAAAACAAGCCCATGATGCCAAGCCCCATTTCTAAATCAAACCCCTTTGCAAAATGCCCCTGTGTGAGGTCATGAAAGGGGGTCATCAGCAGATTTGAAATTAGCAGGGCCATCAGTGCGGCAACCAAGTTAATCAAACATGATTCCGTCAAAAACTGGACGATCAACTGTCCCCTATTTGATCCCACTACTTTCCGTATTCCAATTTCTTTTGCCCGCTCAATAGCTTTCGCAGTGGTCAGGTTTAGGTAATTGATCCAGGCAATAACGAGGATAAAAAAAGCAATAAGTGTAAGAAAAGTTACGGTACGCCGGCTGCCATTTACTTCCGCCTCCGCTTCCAGATTTGAGTCCAAATGGATTCCTTGGATGGGTTGCAATTCAAACTCCTCGTAATAACCATCTTTACGCCATTCAGCTAGTGTCTCCCCTCTGTATTTTTCCAGTACCCCATGAATTTTTTGCTTTACTATCGCCACATCGCTACCTGGCAAAATCTCGATGTAATTGTAGAAGTTCCCCCAATCCCAATCTTCATTAAGATTCCAAGGCAAGGAAATGAAGGAGATAAGAAAATCTGTTTGCAGGTGGGAATTATTAGGAATATCTTCAAAAACCCCGCTGATAAGCAACTGTGTCTGACCTCTATCTCCCATATAAAAATTTAGAGACTCTCCTACTGCATCTCCGTCGGGAAAATATTTTTTTGACACCGATTCAGATAAAACCACACTACCAGGTTGGGTAAGTGCCGTCTGGATATCCCCCCGCAACATCTTATAAGAAAACATGGAGAGGAATGAAGAATCCGCATAATAGATTTTTTCTTCATGAAAACTCCGATCACCTACTTGAAAAACGGGATCTGACATCAATGGAGCAGTGTGCACGATACGGGCTCCATGAATCACCTCTGAAATATCCCTTTGAAAGGCAGGTGCCAGCGCAGGAACAGTCTGGGCCCGTTTCCCCACTAGTTCCCCGTTCATATATGCATTACTCGAGACACGATAAATCGTGGGCTTTCGGAAGTCATCGTAGCTCAGTTCAAAATCCACGTACCTAAAAATCAGTAGGCAGGCAGCCATGCCGACTGCCAATCCCATAATATTTATCAGCGAAAACACTTTGTTCCGCCAAAGATTCCTATGTGCGATTTTGAGATAATGGTAAAACATGATACTAGCCTTTAAAATTTAATAGATCAGCCCCAGCGTTTCCCACTATTAGCTGCCAACCTTTAATGCTCATACTCCTCTTCACTTTTGCGTGCCTCACTCATTCTTCAAACTATCAACTGGGTTTACCAGTGCCGCTTTGATCGCCTGAGAGCTCACTGTAATAAATGCAAGAACCATTGCGACAATTCCTGTCCATAGAAATACTTTCCAATCAATTGGTATTCTATACGCAAATGTATCCAGCCAGGAATCCATCAGGTACCAGGTCACGGGGATTGCCAGCACAACTGAAACCAAAACAAGCTTGGTGAAATCGGAAGAAATCAATCGAATCAAACCTGCCACAGAAGCTCCAAAAACCTTCCGCACGGAAATCTCCTTACTTCTCTGCTCTGCCACAAATGCCGACAATCCTAATAGCCCCATACAGGAAATCAAAATAGCCAATCCAGTGAATAGAGCAGCAAGCTTGGCGGTGCGTTCCTGAGAACTGAATTTGCGGGCATGTTCCTGATCCACGAACTTATAATCGAAGGGAGAGTCTGGGTTGAACTTATCGAAAACAGCCTCCACATTTGTCAAAGCATTCACATAATTACCTCCCTCGGCAAATCGGATATGGATGAAATTTAAGTTACGCTTAGGTCCCATTACCATGATCGGTATGACATCATCGAATGGTGATTCCATAATAAAATCCTTTACCACGCCCACAATAGTAAACTCAAAGGAATCATCCTTAATCACCTGCCCAATCGGATCATCCAATCCCATTACCTCCACCGTTTTTTCATTGACAATTGCCGAGAGACTATCGCCTGCATATGTGTAAATATCAATATCCCTACCTGCTATAAGCTCCATTCCAGCAGTTTTCACCAAGTTAGCGTCAGTTCCCATTCTGCTAATCATTGGGCTGTACTCGGGATCTTTCCCCTGCCATTCCATGCCGTCTGTATCACTATGTATATTTGTCAGGGGAGAAAAAGTATAGCTCACTTCAGCTACTTCTGGCAGAGCCAATAATTCGTTTCGAAGAGCTGCTTTATTATTTCGAATACTTTCTGTGACCTGGTGAAAAATCAAGTTGTCTTTGTCAATTCCCAAGTCTCTATTTTGCACGTAACTGAGCTGATCTCGCACAATCCAAACACTAGAGATCAAAATTACCACTATCACAAATTGAAAAACCACCAAAACTTCCCGCGGCTTGATTCCAAAACTTCGATTGGAATTCATCTTTGATTTCATTGCAATCGCAGGTTGAAACGAACTCATCAAAAATGCAGGGTAACTTCCGGCCAAAATTCCTGTGACAAAAACATACCCAATAGAAATCCACCAGAAATAAGGTTGGTTAAATGGATTTTCCAGTTCCTGTCCCACCAAATCCTTGAACCATGGAAAAGTTAAGTTAACCATAACAATTGCTACCAAATAGCCAGTAATAGCTATTAAAATCGATTCCGCCAGAAACTGACCAATCAACATTCCTCTCCCGGCTCCTGAGATTTTTCTAATCCCTACTTCTTTTGATCGCTTGTCACTCTGAGCAGTGCTCAGGTTGACAAAGTTGATGGCGGCTATGAGCAAGACGATAATGGAAACTACCCCAAACAATCGGATCATTTCAATTTTGCCCCCTACGGACTTACCATTTTCAAACTTCGAATACAAATGAAGATCCCTGATCGGAAAGAGGAAATCAGAGACCTCAGCCATTTCTGAGTTTTTGGCCGTGAAATCCTTAAACTTCTCATTAAAAGAAGTAATGTCAGTTCCTTCACTTAGCATGGTAAAGGTTCGAAACGAATTATTTCCCCAATAATCATCCACCCATCCCATTGCCTCCAGTTTTTTGAAAGGCAAAAAGACGGTAAAAGGAAAGTCTGTATTCTCAGGCAAATCCTCAATCACCGCTTTTACCTCAAAGTCCCATTGCTTTTCCACCGAGACGGTTTTACCCAGAGCTGAGGCCTCTCCAAACAGCTTTTTAGCCACAGAGGCTGTCAAGACAATATTCCCCGGTTCTGTCAAGGCTGCTACCGGATCCCCCTCCAATACTTCGAAGCTAAACATCTCGAAAAATCCGGGATCAGTAAAGGTAGTTTCCTCGTAAAAATTTCTCTCCCCTACTGTCAAAAGTGATTGATCCCACTCGGTGATTCTTGCCACCACTTCCACTTCGGGAAACTGTTCTTTTATTGTAGGTGCATAGGTCGCAGGTGTATAATCCCAGGTAAACATATCACCCTGCATTTCAGTATTTCTCCAGTTTGCATAGACCCGATCCGAATTCTCATGAAAGCGGTCTACAGATAGTTCAAATTGAACCCAGATAAGGATCAAGATCGACGCCGCCATCCCGATTCCAAGTCCAGCGACATTAATCAAAGTAAATCCTTTACTTCTTTGAATGTTTCTCCAAGCTATTTTGATATAGTTTTTGATCATTGCGGTTGAAAGGTTTATAGGTGGTAAAGTTGGAAGATTGTTCCCCCACCTAGGTTATTACTTAATTTTTTGGTTCTTATTTCTTATGTCTCAATTCTTATCCCCTGATAATGAATACTGATGTCTTACTTCTTGAGTCTAAAAAAGTATTTCCACTTTTGTGCCACTAAAAAGAGCCTCAGAACAATTCGAAAAGCATATTTAGAAACAAAAAAATCTACGGCTCGGACAATTTCGTCCGTGATCGGACAAATTATTCGATTACGTCTGTGAAACAAAAACAATTAACTAAGTACTACCTGTTCGTGTGAAACGAGTAATCGACAGAAAATCAATTCCCATAAAAACCTCTTCAATTTTCCCGAAACGCTTAAATTTTGGGGCAGGAAGCTTGTCGCAGGATCTCCAATGATTTCGGGGTCGGCTTTGCTACCTTATCCCCGGATGTGTTGTGGCCATTATCTTCCGATTGCGCTCCTTACTTTTATTGTCATAAAAGTAACTACCTATTTTCCATATCGTAGTTTGCGAGAGAGGCTTCTTCTTTTTAAAGACCAGTTTGTTGATGTTTTTAATTCAGTCTTCATAGTCTATTGTGTTTAGGTTTTTACAAATACTTATGAAGCTGCACCAGCCTGAGACCGTCACTACCTGCAAGAGGAAACGGAATAAACCAGCATAGGCAAGAGCTCTGGCTTTATACCGAAGTCTCTTGCCTCGTGTGACCGGATCAGGCTAAATTGGCTGAAGAAGGAATAGAAAAAATAATATGTTTTTAACTATCTAAGAATATTTCGAGCCAGTGGGATTATCTAGTTGAACTAAAGTAAAAACCATGTACTCTTTTTCTAATTTTTCTAATTGATTTCCAAATATTTACTCTCAAAACCACAATAATTTTTTGTCACAAATATTGACAATAATTGTGACAAAAATCTTTAACTAAATTTACAATCTATTTATAGATTGGTGTCACAAAGGCATCAGTTTTTTAGTCTTAACCCCTAATAATCAAATGCCCCAACTCCGGTGTATCGAACACCCGTTCCATTTCCAATCGGATAATATCCTCCACATCACGTTTGATACTCCGATAGTTTTCCTCTACCTCGTCTTGGGTAATATCCCGCACTTTAGGGATCGGCTGATAACTTTCTTCCTCCTGTTTCAACGCAGCATGGTCATTAATTATTTCAGCATGGAAAGCTTTCAGTTCAATCTTCTGATCTGGAGTATCCGCTACCATTCCCACAAATTCACCAGAAGAGAGTGACGATATCCTTGATGACGGAACCGCCTGATCAAGTTGCGTGGATTTACTTACCGATGTCTCTGAACTGTTGATCGAGATACTCTCTCGGTTTTGAATAATCCTACCAAAACGCTCTGAAAGTTGTTTTGCCGTGTCGCCTAAAACCTGACCGCTGATGAAGTTCCCTACCGTATTCATAATCACATCGGCCTGCTCCCTCCCATAATCTTTCCGAAGCTGGCTATAATCCTGTACTCCCAAGCAGGTAGCTACCTTGTTGGATCGTGCTGTGGCAATCAGGCTATCAATTCCATTGAAATAGATCGTAGGAAACTCATCGAACACCAGACTGGATTTCAGCTTGCCCTTCTGGTTGACCAGCTTGACAACCCTGGAAATATATAGCGATAAGACCGCCCCATAGACCTGCTGCTTTTGGGGATTGTTTCCCATGCAGATGATTTTAGGTTCATCAGGTTTATTCAGGTCAAGTGTAAATTCACTCTCTGAAAGCACATAATACAGTTGGGGGGAAGATAGCCGTGCCATGGTAATCTTGGCACTTGCCACCTGACCTTCCAACTGATCAAATGCCTTTTTAACCAAAGCAGAGACAAAAGGATTCATCAGAACTTCAATTTCCGGTTCGGTTCGGAGCACAGTAAACAGCTTCTCATATTCGGTCTGCATCAGTTCGATGACATGGGGTAGCGTACAGTATTTTCCTTGCCTGTGCTTTTTGAGAAACCAGACAATAGCTGTAAGAAAATTAATCGGACTTTCTACGAAGAAGTCTCCCTGCTTTTTGATCCACTCCCTATTCAGTCCAAGCATAATAGTACGGGCTGCTTCGGAGGCATCTGTAATGTCCAACATGGTATCCGGCTCTAAGGGATTACACCGATGGGTATGTGACAGGCGGTCAAAATTGATAGTATAGAATTTAGGCTTTATACGGTAGGCAGATAAATTCTTTTGAAGCGTATTGTAGGCTATTCGGGAGAGGTCATCGTATTTGAAGTCATAGACAAACATGGAAAACCCTTTACTGATGTGTTGGGTAATCACATGTCGGATCACAAAGTAACTTTTTCCAGAACCTGGCGTACCTGCCACCAATAATGCTCGGAAGGGATTGATGATATTGATCCATGATTTTCTGACCTTATCCTTCAGTCGGTATTGTGCAGGAAGATTAACCGAGTATTCATTTCCCAGGTAGCGCTCCTCCTGAGGAAATGTCTCGTTCAAATGATTAAATACCCCCTGATCAAACCGGTTTTTCAGCAAGCGACTCAGCAGGGCTCCTCCCCTCAAAATTAGAATGAACCCGAGACTGGTGACTGTTATGTAGGTAATGCTTAGTGTATCCTCATTAAAAGAAAGGTAAAAGACATAAAAACTGCCCGCATAGATTAACAATCCACTGATCAGTGGCCAGCATATCTGGGCCATTCTGAGTTTATCATCCTTCTTGCCTTTCGCTCCGATCAAGGATATAAACAAAAGCCCCAATGCAAAAACTTTGGATATATAGAATTCATTAAACAGGCCCGTATCCCTAATATTGACCAGAAGTCTTTCAGAAATAGGATGAGTAAGTCCCCATTGATTGAATGAATGATAACAATAGTAATAGCAATGCAGACACAGCATTCCAATACTTGCCTTTCTGGTCAGATCGATGATCTTTCTTAACCCCTCGGTGTTTTCTCCGGTTTGCATAGACTCCGTTTATTGAATTCGTTTTTTGCGCTTTTTCTTTTTCTTCTGCCTTAGTTCATAAGGAGTCGGATCTTCTGGGTGGTAAGAATTTAAGGAAATCTCCAAGCTGGGAACTTTGATGCCTTGCTCAGTCTCCTGCCCACTTATTCTTACCTCCTGCTTTATTTCCGGTGGATCGGGAAGCACATGGTCCTTCGAAAATCTAACAGAAAGCGCATTAGCGGATAATTCCTTAGCCAATGCTGAACCGTTAAATACGCATCTGTTTACGTTATCTATATAGGTCACCCCGTATAGCCGTCCTTCTTCATTGAACCTGACTAGGGGCTTGATTCCCTTAGGCCTGAGTCTGGAAGTAAATTCTTCCATGGAACTGCTACTTTTCAACATATCTAGAATAAGGCCCCGGAGCGTTTCCCTGTGTTGCTTTCTTGCTTCTTTGTTCCGTAAGAACAGCCTTTCCAGTTTAACCAAAGTGGGCTTGCAATAAATTGAACTGGCCTTCACAGGAACCCCCACCCTGTTCCCTGCCGTATCCAAAATCGAGTACACCAGCCCTTTATTTTTAAACATTTCACTTTCCTTTTCACCCCGGTAGGCACATACATTGAACTGCCCCAACACTGCATTCAGCTCAGGCAGGGAAGCAAATTGATACGAACGTGTAACCTCTTGAACTATATTGGATATGGAAGATTTCGTTTCCCTTTTTCCATACAAAGCTTTCTCCAACGGCTGAAGCAAATTGACTTTTTGCTTCCGCTGCTCTTCGGCTTTTACAAGATGGTATCGCTGCTCAATTTCCTTTCGGGTCTTTTCTGACAGCACCTTGCCCAGGTTATGCGTTTCAATCCGTTTTCCTGAACTTGAAATATTGGTTGTAACCAGATGAATATGTGGATGGGCAGCATCAAAGTGCTGATAGAGCAAGTAAGGTTGATTTCCAAATCCAATCCCTTTCAAATAATCAGCTACAATCTTTTGAAGCATATACTCATCTACTTTATCCTTTGGAGAGAAATTGAGCGAAATATGGACAGTGTTTGTTTTCGTCCTGGTATTCAACTTCTGCACCTTTACAAATGATTGGATCTTATCATTCACAGTAAGATTTTTAACTGCAAATCCTCCCATCTGTACCAGTTTTGCCTGTCCATTTTTCACCTTCTGTTCATTGTATCGGATCACTCCTCCGATAGTCTTTCCGGTACTAATTTTAGCAACCAATTAGATTAGTATTTTCAACCCTTCAATCAAGTGATGGAGCGCCTCTAATTTTGCTTTAGTCCACTCAAAGTGAGGGATCATTTCCTTCACAAAAAACAGCCGCTCTTTTGGATCAGCCTGCATATGGAAATAATGCGTAATCTGGTTGATATTCACCCCTATTTTATTCAGTTCATTTCTGAGCAGTCCTAACTCTACCAAAGTGGTCTCCAAGGATTCGTTTCGCGTGTTGAGGGTTAGCTTTCTTTTGAAAAGCATCTCTCTAACAAGCTCACTTATCGTCTGACAGTAGGCACTTCTCGATAGTAAGCTTTCCAGTTTCTCTACTTCAGTTGGAGTGAATCGGATTGTCTTTCTTATCGGATAGTTTACGGCTCTCTTTTTCATCGTTCTCTGGATAATAAAATCCGACTTCGGAGGATTTTACCCCAACCGCAACTCCGGCAGCGGTGGGCAAGAGCGGATTGGCGTCAGACAATCCTACATCTTGCTCATTGCCAACACGCAATGCCAAACCTGCCCTTAGTGGAAGGTCGTGTTGATCAAGCAGGAAATTATCATTCTTGGTAAAAGCCTCAGTTTTCCAAGTTCCAGACCCAGTCATCTGCAGCCATCACCCAATCACGTATGGCGGACCCTGATTCATTACACCAGTCCATTCCTTGGTAATAGAAATAGAATACCTCCGCTTCGGAAGATGGAACTTGGAGGGAGTTAAAGTAAGCTTGTACCTGTTCCAGTCTAGGCGGAACATTTCTGGAAAAGTTGAGATTCTGAGCTTCGAGATTCATAACGCTTATCGTCTTTGGTGAAGCTCAAAAGTGGGGGAGTGTGTGTTGGAATGGTCACACTGAGATCAGAATGGGGCAAGTACTTTATCAAGTTAAAAAGCTTCTCCTAAATACAGGTAAAACCCTCCTCTCTCACGAATAAAAGCATAATCTGCTCTATTGAAAATATCCATTTTAGGTAAAAGCGAAATCCGGAAAATACTCTACCTCTAAAACCCCTCAATTTTAGGGTTTCATCAGATGTTACAAGGGATGCATGAAAAGACGCAACTCAAACTTTTGCTGAACACAGTCAAAAAAAGAATCTTTACTCAGAAATAATCTTATAATCACCAGTGGGTGCTATCTGTATAAGCTTACCTTCAATTGCTTTTTCGATCACCAGTGTGGTTGTTGGTCAGCAGCAAGCTATAGCTCAAAATCCTGTGTCTCATTTCATATTCACTCCGTAATTGCGAGGTTCCGGCGGGCACGGTGATCTTCTCCTTTAGGGCAGTACAGTCTGATAATTCTGACAGGGTATATTCGGTATAAATCCCTTCTTCCTCACCGAGTAAAACCTCCTGATCCTGTATATGGGTAGGAAGTCTGACGGCTATACTATCAGATTTTAACCAAACAAACGCATCTGGAGTATCACTGCTGAATAAATAGCTACTGGTTGGGTCAATTCCTCCAATAGGTGTAAATTCAATCTCCTGCCTATACGGCAAATCCATTTTGATTGTACTGCCCTTTTCCCAATAAAGCGAGTCATCATCTCCTTCTCCCACGTAGTACTTAAGTTGTTTGAAGGAGTTCCCTTGGGATACCTTTTGAGAAACACGGATTGTTCTTGTGGCTTTTGGTGAGTTCAGAAAGAGCTTGAATTCAAATGGCTCGCCTGAGCTGTTCTCTTCGAGCTGGATTTGTAGTGTATTGCCGGTATCCCGAACTACTACAAAACCTTTGTTAGGCCATATGGCTTCTAACCTTCCTTCATTTTCCAATTGCAACAGTACATTCTCGCCAGTTTTTTCATCTTGAAGGTTAAAAATATCACCAAAAATCCTGGTGTCGCCTTGAACATTTTTATTTTTTCTATTTGCCATTCCTGAGTAGTAAATTCAACCTGCTGAACCCCACCTTCTGCCTCGACTTCTATTTGATCTTGGGAAGGAAAAATCATAGAATATTCTGCATGATCGGTGCAGGAGAGTAAAAGGCACACAACAGTCAAATAGCTTAAAAAGATTCTTTTCACGATGTTTATAATTTTTATTTGAATAACCAGCCCGATAGCTCGGGAGGAATCTCGCATATATTATAATCATCGAAGTGTGTGACAATCTTCGGCATGCTCGCTTCCATGATATTTAAGGAGTCAATTTTCAGCGATATCAGGTGGGATTCAAACCCATAACTAGACGCGGGCATTCCATATGACTTTAAAAAATCAAATGAAATTAGCCAATTGGAAAGTTCGAATCTGCTTTTAACTAAAGATCCCTTACCCCCTTTTCATCACATTCATTTTTATGACTAAAACATCCAATAACAACTACGAATATTGATTCAAGTCTTACGGATTTCTTTTTGATGATAGATCCTATCCAGAAATCTGGTCCAATTCTACCGAAAAGAGATTAAATCAATTATTTTGGTCGAGATTAGAAACTCATTAAAAACGCAAAAAATCAAAAAAGAGTCTAATGTGAATAGGGATAAGGTCTATGTTCATCCTCATTTTTTGAATTACCTCTAATCAGATTTGTCATAAGATCATGCGCATTACTTTTAGGATTATTCTTGGTTTTTTGCTCGCCAACCTAGTTTGGACAAGTGCATTTGGGCAAACCCCAGTCCTTGATAGCTTACAATCAGAGTTAGAACTACACACACATCAGGACAGTATTCGGGTCAACCTTCTCAATGCCCTTGCATTCTCCTTTTTCAGCAGGGACATCCCGAAATCACTGGAATATTTGAGTGAATCCGAGGAGTTGGCCAATGCTATCGGATTTAAAAAAGGAAAGGCAAGAAGTATATACATTAAAGGAATAACAGAAGCTATTCAATCCAATTATGATCAGGCTTTAGATTATTATGATCAGGCACAAAAACTATATGAAAGCATCAATTTCAAAAAGGGAATAGCAAACAGTCACAATGCCATGGGTATCACTTTTAGAAATAAAGGCGAACTCAGGGATGCCATTGAAAATTTTAAAAAAGCAATTGAAATCGAGGAAGAAATCGGAAGCGATAATCTTTCAGCAAGCCTCTTGAATTTAGGAGCTGCTTACGAAGGATTGGGTGAATTTGATGAAGCCATTTCTAATTTGAATAGAGCGCTCTCTATAGCTGAGGCAAATCAAAACGAACAACGGATTTCCTACAGTTTGAACAATTTGGGCAACGTCTATAGGAAGTTAGGTAATTATCCCCTGGCCCAAGAACATTTCAAAAAATCATTATATATGAATGAGATACTGGGGGACAGTATCAGTATGGCTCATAACCTCGGGAATATAGCAGCGATCTACAAGATTCAGAAAAACTTTGATAGAGCTATGGAAAGCTTTGAAAGCTCATTGGGAATCTATGAACGGATCAACAGTAAACAAGGGGTAGCCAATACCCTGAACGGAATAGGAACCATCTATGAGGAAAAGAAAGAGTTCGATAAAGCTCTGCAAAACTATTTTGAGGCTTTAGAAATAAGTAAACAAATAAATTCAAACAGTGAAATCCCTTTTATTCTAAATAATATCGGGGGGACTTATCTGAAATTTAATGACCTTGAGAAAGCAAGTTTTTACCTCTCTGAATCAGAAAAAGTCAGTTTAGAAATTGAAAACGCAGAGACATTATCAGGAGCATATATCGGACAGTCCAGAATTCTCGCAAAACAAAAAGCGTATGGCCCGGCTTTGTCCAAGGTGCAGAAAGCCTATGAAATTTCAACAACAGCAGGGCTCCTAAACTATCAAAAAGAAGCCTCCGAAATACTTGCCTTAATTTATGAAGCAACGGGAAATTATAAAGAAGCGCTCAAAAACCATAAGCAATACAAAATATTGGATGACAGTCTTTTTAATAAGGAAAACATAGAAAAAATAGCTCAACTGGAATACGAATATAAATACAAGTTGGAACTGGATTCTGCAAATATCAGAGAATTGAAGTTAACAAAAACCATTTTGGACACCTCTCAGGACTTGGCAAAAACCAGGCAAAATTACCTCTGGGCCATCATCGGCATTCTCTTGATCTCCATCGCCTTGGGAACAGTGATTTTTATAGAAAAGCTTAAAAACGAAAAATCCAAAACCCAAAATGTCATCGTGGAGCAAAAGCTGCTTCGCTCTCAGATGACCCCACATTTTATTTTCAACTCTCTCTCCGTACTCCAAGGGATGATTCTCAATAAAGAGGAAAGTAAATCAGTGAACTATCTCTCCAAATTTTCCAAACTCCTGCGAATCATATTGGAAAATTCCAGGGATAAACTGGTTTTACTCTCCAAGGAAATTACTGCAATGGAGAATTATCTTTCTCTCCATAATCTGGAAGACAATCAATTCCGCTTTTCAATTCATGTGGCCGATCAAATTGATCCAACAGCAATAAAAATCCCTCCTATGTTAATTCAGCCATTTGTGGAAAATGCAATAGAACATGCATTCCATGGGCAATCCGGAGAAAACAAAATTGAAATTTCTATTAGGCTGGACCATGGACAACTTATCTGTACCATCTCCGACAACGGAATAGGAATAGGTTCCCATACAGGAAGTCGATCAAACACTAAAAAATCTTTGGCAACCACAATCACTTCGGAGCGGCTAAAAATACTATCCAAGGATCTTAAAATGAAAGGAGAAATAAGCATAGCCGATAGAAGCAAATTCAATGAAAAAGGAACCCTAGTGACTTTGACAATCCCCTATAAACTAAGCCAAGAATCATGAATGCACTTGTTATAGAAGACAAGGCTTACATCAGAAAAGGCCTGATTAATTTACTCAACTCCGTCAGCGCTGAAATCAACATCATCGGTGAATGTGAATCTGTCAAAGAGGCAGTGATCGTCGCCAATGCCTGCAAGCCTGAGCTGGTATTTTTGGACATCAATTTATCCGATGGGACAGGCTTCGATTTTTTGGACCAAACCGAACATCTGTGCTTCAAGGTCATCTTTATTACAGCGTATGAAGAATTCGCGCTTCAAGCCCTGAAAATCGGAGCTGTAGATTACCTGATGAAGCCAGTGGACCCGGAGGAGCTTCAGATCGCTTTGAAAAAAGTGCAGAGCAAAAGTTCGCTTCAACAAAAAGAGCAGATCAACCAAACAAAAAAAGTGTGGTATCAAGATGATTCTACGCTTGTACTTTCTTTAAGCGACAGCTTTCAGGTAATTGACCTTTCCGAATTATTGTATTGCGAGTCGGATAAAGGTTATACCACTTTTCATTTATCAAATGGAAAAAAATACATGGCTTCCAAACCCATCAAAAACTATGAGAAACAACTTGAAAAAGTCAATTTCACGAGACCCCATCAATCTTTTATGGTGAACCTGAAGTTCATTGACAAATACGACAAATCAGGAACCATTTATTTAAAAAACGGGAAGCAAATCCCCGTTTCCTTCCGAAAAAAAGATGCTTTTTTGACCACTTTTCTAGAATTTAACAGGCATTAGAATTTCTTCTTATTTGCAAAAACTTCCTTGTCCCCAATTTTCAGCCAAACGAAAACCTGTCAACTTTTTACAAATATACAGTTAGGTAATACGGATATAGACTGCCTATTTCACTACAAAAAAAAATTGCCAAGATTGATCTTAAGATTTCAAGGATTTAAGGAGTAACAAACCCTAGATCACTTTTTATAAAAATAAAAGATCAATACAAATGGAAGACATCAAATCAAAACTTGGCCAAGGCGGACTATTGTTAGCTGCTATGGGAATCATTTCAATGCTTCTCTCAATTTTCAATTACAACATCAGGCTATTGGCCTGGATTGATATCTGGGGAAATGGAATGGGCTGGATCATTCGGATTCTGCTGATTGTCATTGGTGGGGCACTGTTCTACATCTACGGCAGGGATACTGAAGAAATTGAAAACTAATCTATAACCACCAAGAAATGAAAAGCCTTCAAATCCCCTGTCTATTCCTTTTACTGACATTCCTGATTTCCTGCGGTAGTGGCGCGAGCAATCAAGAAGCAAATGAAGATGGTTTCCTGGCCATAGAAGAAGCTCTGAAAGACCAATTTGGAGCCGATGCATACTTTACCGATTTAACAATCACACATAATAAATCAATTGGAAACATCATCTCAGTGACGGTCACCGATGATCCATCTTCTCTAAAAATGGGACAATGGACACAATCCAATGACAGTTGGTCCCAAACCTCCGACATCACTTTGGAAGTACCAGAAAACATGGATGCTTCGGACTTCATGTTCCAATTGGGTGATCCGATCGACCTGGGCAAACTGGGTGGCCTGGTAGAAAAATCCAAAGAGAAGTTAGCGGAAGAAAAGGAGATCACTAGCCCTTCTTTTCATATGGCACTAGTGAAAATCCCCAAAGATGGAGTGCGGTCAAAGATTGAATACCTAGTCCTCCTTCAGCCGGAAAACGGAGGAACCACCTTCACCTATAGCTATGATCTAAGCGGCAATTTCATTTCTATGGATTATTAATCCAGAATCATAGCATTCTAAATCAGGAAACCTTTCCAATAATCATCGCTGGATTGGTGACCCTATTTTTCAAAAAGCCAGAGGTCACTGCAAACCCAGCCAAAACAAATACCATGAATAAAAATCTAAGCTACTTCCCTCCCATCAATCCCAAAAAGGCCTCAACAAAACAGGATGAAAAGTGGGATGAATCAATAGCCTTATTTAACAATAGACAATATGAATTAGTCCTCCCAACACTTTTGGACTACATCGACAGCAATCTAAGAACGAAGAAAAAGGGAAACACCTATGAAATAGCGCATGGATCTGTGGTGCTATTCATTTCCCAAACGGAGACAGAACTGATCATCAAATGCCCCTTTTTAAGTATAGAAGATTCCAAGAAAGTGCCATTGATGAGGCGTTTGGCAGAGTTGCGGATGTACCCCCTCAATTTGGCCAACTTGACACTGGAGGGAGATCGGGTCTTTTTCACTTTTTCTTGTCCTATCCAGCTAAGTGAGCCATATAAAATTTATGGCGTTTTACGCGAAATCTGTTTGTACGCCGACAGCTTTGATGATGAATTAATTGAAAAATACGGTGCAGCCCACCTTCAGGAACCAACCGTCTCTCCTTTCCCGGATAATTTGAAAGAACAGGCTTATGGCAATTGTCAGGCAATTCTTTCAGAAGGCCTAGAGCGATTTAACTATTACATGGAAAAGCGACAGGCAAACAATGCTTGGTACACGCTTAGCATCACTTTTAAAAAGCTGGAGTTTTACTCCGAACCTCAGGGCTATTTCAGAACTCTTATCGAAAAAGCGGTGGATGGAATCCAGGATCGAAGAATGCAGTTTCAAACCAGGCTACAGAAGGGCAAATCAAGTCTTGAAGTGTTAATAAACCATCCCAGGGAAAAGTTTATTTCCGATCTCTATCAAGTAGAAACGTTCGTCCCTCACAAATACAGCGGCAAAAAAGAGAATATCAGAGAAAATTGGGAGGACAGTTACTATGAGGCAAAGGAGCAAATCTCCAACCGCCAGTTTGAAGATGCCTGCAACCTCATGCAGTCCTGTTTTTACAGTCTATTCTATTACAATCTGGTAAATGAATCCACCAGTAAACCCATCACGGATGCTTTGGCACAAGCAAGTCAAATGGAATGGAACCTGGCAGCTCCAATCTTGATGAACGGGATGGAATCCATCATGGAAGATTCACTTTTCGGAGAAGAATTCGGCATGGACCTATCAAAAATCATGGGGGATCAAATGCAGGAATCCATGGCAGCAATTCAACAGATGATGGCAAACTTTAAGACTTATTGAAAATGAACACCATACAAAATTTAGAAAATTCAGTATATAAAATAAATACCGCCTTTGGCTCAGGAACTGGTTTTTACAGCGCTAAAGACAACGTGATTATCACCAATTTCCATGTGGTTTCAGGAAGTTTAACTGTAAGCATTGAAGATGGGTTAAAAAACAGGTATTTAGCAAAAGTCATTTATGCAAACCCCGGTAAGGACATCGCTTTTTTGAAAGTAGAAAGTCTCCCCATCCCTATACAAACAGTCACTACCAATCATGCCACTACAGTTTCTACAAGGGACAAACTCTTGGTATTGGGATTCCCCTATGGCATGCCCTTTACAGTGACTGAAGGGACTGTTTCCAATCCCAAACAAGCCATCGGCAGTAGTGATTACATTCAGACAGATGCAGCCATCAACCCCGGAAATAGCGGCGGGCCAGTGATCAATGAAAAAGGGGAATTGCTTGGAATCGTCACAGCTAAATTTTCTGATGCTGACAATATGGGCTTTGCGATTCCAATAGAAACAATCCGCGAAGAGTTTGATATCATTGACCAACTTTTAGACGAGCTCACCATCGGCTGTCCTTCATGTAATTCCTTGATTCAGGAAAAAACATCCTATTGTCCCAACTGTGGGAATGATATTGAAGAGAGTCTGTTCCAAGAAAGCCTTCCCTCCGATTTCAGTGTGAAAGTTGAAAAAGCGATTCAAACTCTGGGGATTGATCCGGTTTTGGCCAGGACAGGCAGCGAATACTGGAAATTCCACTTAGGAAGTGCTGAAATAAGAATGTTCGTCTATGACAACAATTACCTGTTTGCCACCTCTCCTTTGAATGAGCTCCCAAGGAAAAACCTGGCAGAGATTTACGAATACATCATGCGAACGGATACCGGAGAACACCGTTTGTCCATCTCTGACAATCAGGTTTTCCTTTCCTATCGCGTTCATATCAGCGATCTGTATTCCAACTACGAGGGTCAGGTGATTAAAAATCTGGCCCAATTGGCTAAAAAAGCGGATGAACTGGACAATAGGTTCGTGGGTGATTTTGGAGCGAACATGTCAAAATTCAGCAAACAACATGAGACCTAAGGCCCCTATCCTATTGCTTAGTTTTCTGGTTTTATCCAGCTCTTGTATTTCGGTTAAAGCAACTGAGGAAGAATCCAAAATATTCAACTACCTCAACCAGATCGAGTATCCTTTTACTGAATTCAAAAATGAAAACCGAAACTTTTCCATTTCCGATTTTTTGAAGGAGGATGAAATCTTGATTCTCAAGAATTGGAAATACTCCCTGGGAGCTCCTGAGCGCTTGCTTCAATCGGAATGCATCGGATGTACTGATCACTCCAGTGATCTTAAACCGATCTATAGAGTTCATAAAGGAAAGTTCATCCACTTTGGTCTGGGGAGTAGTCAGGGCATTCAAAACCTGGTTTTTAGAAAAAACGGAGCATTTACCAATCAATTCTACCTCTATGAAGGGGCTTCCCAACAAGAACTGCAGCAGGATTCGGAGAAAAAAAACAGAACTGATTTTGAGGTGATTGCAGGTGTTTATCCTATTGAAATCGGCAGAAAGAAATTGTACCAGGAACTCTACGAGGACAATCCTTTGGGGGCAGGCGAAAATTGGTACTCCAGTCCCAACCCTACCCAAATCCTATTTGAAAGAAGTTTTCTGAAAAAAAGAGAGGACTTAGGCTTCAGGTTTCAGGGGGGCCTGTATAGTATTCAGGGCCAGAGTAACTCTGGTGAATTCAGGATTTACAATTTTGTAGAACCCATTTATTACGCCAACGCCATGGATACTGATGCGGTATCCCATTCTTCCATTACAGATGCTTTCTACGCCAATGCCTCATTTTTCCTGTTGGATTTAGAATCAGACATGAATGTGTCGATTCAAATCAAATCGCATACTCCGGGAAAAGATTATAAATTTTCAGTGCTTAAAAACCAAGAATTTCTTACTATCAACGAATACCTGAAAAATAATGCAGGTTTCTATGACCAATACCGGAATAAACTAAATCAAGGGTCTTATCTCATCAGGATCCTTCATGAGGATTCAGATTATGCTGAAAAACCGCTGTACACAATTCATATAGATAAAACCTCTGTGGATCAATAGGAAACAGGGATCAATTAAAAAATAAGAAGACCAAACTTGTGTTCATACTGATTATAGTCATCCTGATTATTCTATTAATTCTTCTGCTTTTACTGGGCATTAGGTTATTCAAATGGACCTTAAAAAGTCAAAGGAGAATTCAGGGATTACTAATCATTTTGGTAGCTAGTGGAATAGGAATAGGCATCCATCACTTCTTTTTTAAAAACATGCGGTTTATCCAGTCAGAGGTTTACCCCAATCTGTACCTGGTTAAATACCCTGACAAGGATTATTCTGTAGTGGAAGACGTCATCAAAGAAAAAATTAAAGAACACCTGAAGTCTGAATATAAGACGGGGAAACCACTCTCTTATACCGGAGAAAAAGCAATCTACTTTTATGAGTTGGGGGGAATGAGCTTTGGCTTTTTAGGTGAGGCCGGAACCGGTTATTTTATAGATCATGAACAGGATTTAGGCGGTTTTGTAAGTGAAGAATTGGGCATGTACCAAGACTATCGCCTGGCCGAATTTTACTATGAACCCTGTTCCCGGGACAACTCCTTAGTCTGTGGTGAAATCAACTTTTTCAGAGAGGGAGAACATGTCAAGGTAGATAGGCTGGAAGATCTTTATTCCATCCACTTAGATACCCAGAACCTTTCGGATTCACCAAAAAAAACTCATAAAACCGGAACGATCTATTATACCATTTCAAATCAGACTTTGGCTATTGAAAAGCTAAAAGAAGCCTATAAAACAAAAAACGAAACTCAGTTTCTAGAACAATTTCCGGCAGACTTCCAGCAATTCATGACCTATTTCGGATGGGATTCTGATAGTAACCAACCCAACCCACTATACGAAGTAAGCTATGAATACATCGTGTACTTCTTTGATTTACTGTCTCAGGACAAACACCAGAAATTTGAATCAAAATTAATGGGCATAGCAGCGAATGGGGTCTGGCAAGAAGATGGGGTGAATTACTTTCAGAATTCTGCAATAGAATACATCAAGCGCAATAATAGCTATCATCTCATTGATGAATTACCATCCAAGAAGGCCAAATCAGTTCTTTTTTTCCTCTTCGATGGACCTCATCCCCAGTTTGACGCTGATTTTTCCTCCCATCTCAGTCCTTCAAAAAAAGAAATACTGGAAGAGCTCTTCGAATCCGCATGGTATGATGACAATGAAAATCCAGGCCCTATAGACTACGAAGAACCCAAAAGCTATGAGTTAGCTGATTTTGAGAATAGGGAACATTACTTCATCAGGGACATCGATTTTAATCAAGACAACATTTTGGATAAAATAGTGAGTGCAGATCCTTATCAAGGTGATGAACTTTATCTCTTTTTAAAAAATAGAGAAGCATATGAGTTTGCCCTTAAAACCATCAATTTCTCAGAGGATGGAGGCAATCAAATTGTTGATATCCAACCAGAGCAAGGCGGTTTTGTAATTAAAACAGCATTTCCTGATCAAGGAATTCTGGAAGCCTATCATCACATAAGCTTTGAAGACAATAGTTGGGTTTTGACCCATACAGTTTACAGAACCCAAAGTAGTAATCAAAAAAATGCTTTTATCTATGTATGTGATGTAAAGCAAGGGCTAAGCCTAAAGGAAAGTCATTTTATTGAACAGCTCAAAGGGTTGCCAGAGGAAAAGGAAAGAGAAACCCTTTGTACCAAAGAAAAAATAAATTAAGGCAATAAGGATGCGCTTCTTGAAACTCATATTGACCTACTTCATTTGGACGATCCTATCCCTGCTTTTGGGCATTGGATACATGAGGCTCGTTTTGGGGCCCAATGATGTCTCCGAAGAAGGCATGTGGTATCTTTTGCATTTGTTTTATGACATGGGATTGTTCCATGTTGGGGTTTGGATAGGCGTGGCTATCGCCTCCTGTTTTATCCTTTTGGATGTCTTTATTATCCGGAAAAAACTGAAAAACAACCCCAAAAAAACAACCATACAGCTGCTCACCTTATTGGCGATTACTGTAGTAGTTGCAATAGTTCATTATATCCTCGAAAAAGTAATCGATGTCATCTAACAGAAGAATAATGAAATACCAGCTGATCCTATTTTTACTTATTCTTTCCGCCTGTCAACACAAAGGTGATTTGAAAACCGCAGATGAACCTGAAATCCTTGAAAGGCAAACGAAAGAAGAAAAACGCAATTCTTTAGAAACCCAACAAGGTCAAAATCAACTTGACAGCACAATCCTTCCCTACGATCCCACACCTTTTACCAAAATCCAGACCGACACCATTGAATTTATAGACTACAACGATGACTTTGATTATCGGAATTTAATTGGGCAAAAAAACGGGAAAAATCTATCATTCGTTTACCATTGGGACTGGACGGAAAATCAGGAATACAATTTCAGACCGGGAGATCTGATCCTTATTGAATGGAAAATGGACAGCATCCGCATGGCCGGAGACGAGGAAGTTGTGAATGTGGTGGAACGGGTGCTGGATGCAAAAAAGATAAGTTCCGGAAACCTACCTATTCAATTCTTAACCCGAGAGGATCGCTATGATGAATCGGTCAAGGCCATTGTCAGTAAAATGGTCATCAACCAATCCTACCTTCATAACATCAGCCCACCAGAAAGAGCGGCTTTGGGCTACATCGCCTTTGATATCGGAAATGAATGTGAATGGGGCTATGATTCAGAAGGAAACCGAGCTCTCTTCTGCCAAATTGTAACTGCCCTGAATTTGGATTATCAGTGTTCGGATACCCAACTAGCCTTTTTAAGGACCTGGTTTTCCAAAGACACCGTGGCATTTGATAAACTAAAAAGCTGCCCTACTATTCCTAATTCGGCAACCATCCAAAGCACTTTTGATGAGATTCTAATTCAAAAGGATGAATCCAATAATACAATAACTGTCCAATCTAAAATTACCGGAATTAACATGCGGGAATCAAAATCCTGGGCATGGTCACAGACCGACCGGTTTGAATATGGTAAAGATCATATCATGCTAGTCGATTCCAAAAAAACAGATTTAACTGAACATGAAATAGACCTGAATCCTGATCATGATGCCAATAATGACCTTAAATAAAGCGGCATACTCCTTATGAAAATATCCTACTTCGCCTTGTTTTTAATCATCTTTTCCTGCGGTTCCGGCACCCAAAAGGAAGAAAGCACTACAGGAGCCATAGAGCTAATTGACGGGGCCAAAGAGACTATTTCCTCAGGTGTAACAACCGGTTTTCTTAAAACGATTAATTCCTCCAAAACCAAAAAGCTACCTCAACTAGAGCGAACCAACTTTGACAGTTTCGGCGATGAAAGCGAGTATGCCCAGATAGATTTCAAGGCTTTGAAATTATATCAGGTTTATCCGGAAAGAAATTTTGAAGAACCCAATTTCAGGGCCATCGACATGTACACCCTCCCGATTCGGGATGACCATCATTCAGTGGTGGTCACAGTTTTAAAAAATGAGCATGAAATGGAAAGCATTCTCATCAACTACACTACTGAGGGGGATATCATTGACCATGAACTGGTTTCCTATGATGAAATCGCCGAAAGCATGTCACAAGTAGTCTCCCGGATCAGTGAAAACAGGCTTACGGTCAACAGAATATTTTGGGGCAATACCAAAGAAGTCGAGCAAATCGAATATGAAATCCGATGGGATGGCACCATCGAAAAAGTAAATACCCTAAGCCTGAACGATTTCTTTACAGATTTTAGTCTGATCGATGATGTTTTAACCAGCCTTGAATTGGATTGGGTACAATTAAAAACCACTATAATCAAGACAAAGGTATTCCCTGATAATCCGAATGAAATCTTCCTGATCATCCCGGAAGTAGTCGATGAAGGTGAACAGTTTTTCGAGCTCAACAGCCATATATTAATTGCCGATAAGCCCACAGGAAAAATAACCCATGATTTCTTCGAAAGTCATCAAACCAACCAATGGGTCTCCGATGCTATTGAATTGCGGGAAATCACCATCGATACGGCGCAGTATCCCCTTTCTGAGGTGACGAAGGCTTATGGAATAAAGGTCGATTTTCTAGGAATGTCCAGAGTAAACCCCTATTCCAAACAAACATGGTCCCTGTTCATTAAATCAGGTGATAAACTTGAAAAAGCTCTTTCCAATTACTCCATCAAAGATTTCGGAGGAGAATGGGATGGTGATTGTGAGGGGGAATTTGTCAACGAGGAAAAAATAGTATTTCCAGGAACCCATAAAACCAAGGGCTACTTTGACTTTTTGGTCAACAAAAAAATCACGGAATCGAAGGATTACAAAAATGAGGATGAGGAGTGCCAAACAGAAAATTCCTATCACATCAAAAACTCAATTCTGAAGTTTGATGGTACAACCTACAGCGAGGTGGAAGAGAGCCTTGAAACAAAATCTTATTCACAAATCCATCCCAGGAAGCTGACAAACTTCCAAATCGACCAGTTCGAGGTAGATCAAGCCTATGAATTAAATGGGCAAAAAATCATAACAGGAAATTACAAACCCGAAAAGGGAAGCCACTATACATCAAGTACTGAATCCCAATTTGATTGGGGCGATAGGTTACTTATCCTGGATTCGGAAAATGACGTAGTCTTTCAGTCACTTGGCTTTGGGGATTTGTATCTCTTTGATACCCATTTTTATCAAGCCAAAACCTCCGATAAAATCATTATCATATGCCAAAAAGCCTTTGAATATCCTTTCGGTGGGGAAGTTTTTATCCTTGAAGAAAGCAGCATAAAACACATTGGAACCCTAGCTATAGAAGGGAATGAGGAAGGAAAATTTCTGACTGATTTGGTAGATATCCAAGAGACAGGAAACAACCTTGTTTTCTCCCTAAAATCTGACCAATTGACTTTGAAACCCGGTGAGGAATCCAGTACCCAGGTCACCAATGCCATCTACGTTTATCAAGGCGATCAATTTATTTTAAAGACAAATACCCCATGACTTATCTAAAGACGCACATTTTAGGGATGTTTCTCCTAGCCCATGGACTCTATGCACAAAGCGAATTCAACTATCCTGACTTGTCTGAAAAAGGGGGAAGTATAGAAGCAGTAATTCCAATGGGTTGGCAACTATTATCCGAAGCCAGAGGAGATCTGAATGGGGATGGACTTGAAGATGTAGTCTTTGCAATTCAAAGCCCAATACAAGAGACAATTGAGTACCATGACGGCTATGAGAGTGACACCGTGCACACTAATCCCAGGGTATTAGGGATATACTTTGGAAAAAGGAATGGAAAACTTAATAAAGTACTGCAATCCAATTCCTTCATCATCAATCGGAGCACGCCTACAATGGATGAACCTTTTAAAGGGCTTCAAATACTTTCAAATGGTTTACTCCAATTAAACTTTTACATCTGGGAATGCAGGGAATGTACATCATGGTCCTCCCATGAATATCGGTTTAAATACCAAAACAAAGCATTCGAATTGGTCAGCTATGGGAAAAGTACTACCCAAAGAATATCCGGGGATGAAACATCCCGTCAAGTCGATTTTCAAAAGGGTACTATGACCATCATCAGCACTGAAAGCGACGAGGAATCCAACGAACAAACATCTGACAAGCAAATCATAAAATTTGAATTGCTGCAATTACAATCCATCAAATCATTAAAAGAGCCCTTTCAATGGCTATTTCAGAATCTACACATTTGACCATTAACCTAATTAAGATATGAATACAAGCATTATAGTTTTATTAGTCCTATCAGCTTTGATGGCAATAATTGTTGTTATCATCAACAACAAAATCATTGTCAAAAAAAATCAGGTTGCCCAAGCCTATGGGAGTATTGAGATCTATCTGAAAAAGAGATTTGATCTACTTCCCAACTTGGCCGCCATGGTCAAAAAATACATGGAACATGAGAAAGAGATTCTGTTGAAAGTCACCGAACTCAGATCCCAGGTAGAAAGCGCCTCTGACGAAAAGGAGAAAATTGAAGCGTCAAACCAAATGACAAAGGTTTTAGGCGGGCTGAATATCGCGATTGAAAATTATCCGGAGCTTAAAGCGGACAAGCAATTCCTTCATCTTCAATATGAGGTCAGTGAAATGGAGGATCAAATCTCTGCAGCCCGAAGAGCCTATAATGCCTCGGTCACTCGATACAACAATCAAATTCAGCTATTTCCTTCCAACCTAATCGCCAGTCTCCGCAAGGATGAAAAAGAGCTGCTTTTGGAAATCCCAAAATCAGATCAAAAAGAAGTAAATCTCAATCAACTTTTAAATTCATAAACTATGCAAATGTTCGACAATTTGCCTTGGTACGGATATGTTATCCTCGCTTTGGCCATCACCTCCTATGCTTACAAGTATTTTAATATCGGAAAAAAGGAATACGACAAACCTGATTTAGAAAAGGCAAAATTCAAAAAATCTTCAGCCGCGAATCTTGGTTTGGACCGGCTTTTCTCATTAGCCCTTTTTACCCCGATTTCTGAATGGTGGGGAGCTTACACCAACACCTTGATATTCAGGGACGCAAAAACCATTCAACCTTATTTGGAGGGCTGGGATATTGATTCCCCAAGCGGATACTGGGATTTGACGGAGTATTTCATGAAAGATGGCAGACGCTGGTATTTTGACTATATCTTTCAAATGATTCAATCTGAGCCGAAGGAAAACTGGGATGAGTTGATGGATCAAAAATTCGGAACCAATGAGCGGGCGCAGAAATATTTTGATGGATTGAGCTCCGGTGAAGTCCTAAATGATTTAAAGCAAAAAGGCGTTTTTACCTTCGATTCTGACATGGAACTAAGTCTGGCAGGATATGATGCTGCGATGTTGGTGGGACAGGCCAGAATAGCTTTCACAGGAAATATCATCTCTGAAGAAGAGGCCTGGAAAGTCATCGATTTTGCCACCCAATTGGCATTGGACAAGTTTAGTTCATGGGAAGATTTCGGAAAGAGCTTTGCCTTAGGTTTTGCCTTGGACATGAAAGGGAAATATGACAACTATTATCAGGAGGTCTGTCATATCTATAAGCAAGTATTGAATGATAAAGCCAGTCCCTGGAATACCATTAACTGGCCTAATTAAATGGATCAGCACCTACTCCTGGAAACATTTAGCGAAGTCCAAGAATCATTGAAGGATATCCAGACAAAGCGAAAGAAGACGCATTTTTATCAGAAAATCACTTGGGGAATCACAGGTATATATCTGCTAGGAATGCTATTGATGATGTCTTCACTTTATCTACCAGGCACAGAATTCCCTTTAGGAGATATCCTTTCAAAAGCTCAGCCCTCGGCCAGTAATCCGTATGCTCAGGTCTTGCCAATAGCCGGATTGATGGTATTGATCTATTTCTCGACTTCCTTTTTCATCCAGGCATTTCAAAAATTCAAAACCCAAGAAATGAAAACCATAGCCGGCATGGTTCAGAAACTATTCCCTGGTTTGGAATTTACACAAGGAGCCAGCCCTCCTAAAAAGGAAATCCTGAGCAGTAAACTTTTTGCTTGGCTCAAAAGCGAGGATCCTGTGTATAATTTCGGTCAACTTCGAAGCAGATCAAGGGAGGTGGAATTCAACCTTGCCGACATCGGAATCATTGAAAATGACCTGTCTAACAAAGCAACTGATGCGGTAATGCAGATTCCGCTTCTGAACCAGGCAGTGGTGATGTATCGCTATGTATTCAAAAATCTAGTTTCAAACAAGCCTAAAGAAAATCTCCCCTATTCATTTCGTGGGATGTTCTGTTGGCTTAAATTCCAAAAAAAGCTAGATGGACATACGGTGGTATTATCAAGAAATCAAGGAATTAAATTAGATCGCTGGTCCAGCTTCAAATTCAGAGAGGAGCAGGAAATCTATCTGGAAGACCCTAGGTTTACAGAAAACTTTATTGTTTATGGGACAGATCAAGTAGAAGCAAGGTATGTTTTATCCACTTCATTGATGGAGAGAATTTTGGAGTTAAAAGAAAAATATGATAACTCCATCTACTTGTCATTTCAGAACAAGCAACTTTACCTAGCGGTGAAAAATGAAAATGGACTGTTTTCATTTCCTTCAGGCAATCTCAAAAACATTAAGGTGCTGGAAGAATTGACAAAAGAGATAGAAATTGCTTTGGAAGTCAAAAATGACTTGAAACTGACTTAAAAGACAACGTTCACCCTAAACATTTATTATAAATCTGAACAACCTACCCAAAAGCTCTAAATCCTCCTCAAAAGAGTTCGACTTCTGAATCGCCAGCTCCTCCTGACGAGACAAATCCATATTTGAAGGGTTTTTGCATTTATTTTTACTATACAACTCTATATTAATCAGGTATTTATGATTAAAAAATTTATTGACTTAGAGAGTTTGAACTTTTCAGCCTGAAAAGTTACTCTTTCCAAAAATGTCGAACTCAATAATATTTTCTTCCTTAGCACTCGTTCTCAAATATTCATAGGCACCTTATTACTGGAAAAAGTAAATTAATTTAGTTCCGTAGTTTTAATTAAAATCCATCATCCCCTCTATCAGTTTCTGCTCACTTTCTTCATCCATGATGCTATCGATATAGGATTTAGTTGTTCGAATATCTGCATGACCAAGGGATTCTCCTACATATTCAATTGATGCATTTTTCCTGATTGCCATAGTTGCGAAGCTATGTCTAGCCCAATAAGTACTAATATCTTCTGTAAATCCAGCATGTTTGGCAAAGCGTTTCATGTGCTGATTAACTAACCTTGTGAAATTTTGCTTGGCTTTGAATTTTTCTTCCTCGTTCATTGAATGGTTAAGGACAGGAAATATATAGTCATTCTTAGCCCTTTGATTACTGGAGTATTTTTCAATTACCCCTTTGGAAAAATCTGTAAGCGGTACACGGATAACGATAACCTCATCTGTTGTGGTCTTTGTTTTTTCCCTTACAAATTCAAGATGGTTCGGTTTAACCTGTTCCCATTTCAAATAGAGAATGTCTTTCATATTCATCCCTTTGCAGAGGTATGAAAAGAACCAAAAATCTTTGGCTTTCTGTTGAAATTCATTTTCAGGTTGTGTTTCAAACAAAAGTTTGAGTCCTTCCTTATTAATTGCCTTTTTTTTGTTTCTCCCTTTCGGGATGACATAACCATCTTTCCCAAAAGGATAGTTAGAGGGTTTAGCAACATTAAAAAGGTGTCTTAAAGGTCTCAAATAAATCCCTACCGTCGACCTTGACTTTCCTTTGTCAAGCATCCATTTCTCATAGCGTTGAAGGAATTTGGGGGTTATTTCTGAAAAATGTAATTGCTTTGGAACTCGGGATCTTGTCTCAGATAAAAACGATTTCAAGGAATTAAAACTAGACTTATAACATGATATACTTCCCAATTTGTGTTGAGATTTTAAATCCTCAATCTTAATGTTATACTGGTAAAAAGCATCTTGGGGCTCTCCCTTAGGCTTAAAAAGTTTCTCCTCAAAAATATCATGGGTAAAATTCTCAATTGATTGAGCAACGATTTTATATTCATACAAAAGCTCCTCTATTTCCTCCCTGATTTCCCGTTCATTTCTTTTAGGTTTCGGTGATTCAAATACCTTTTTATAAGTAGATAAATCCATGTCATACCCTGTTCCATAATACCGGTTTTTTTGAACAGATGTATCATAAACTCGAATTTTTAAAGGATATAATCCATCCGATTTTTTTCTTCTTACATCTAAAATTAACGATAAAATCGCTCGCTTTTCTGACTTAACTCTCTTATTATCTATCATATACAGCTATAAAATTTGCAAAAAATTTGCAAAAAAACTACCCTAATAAGCACTAAAACACGTAAATAGACTAAGCTATTAAAACATGTAAAGGACTGTAATACAACTATTTAAAAATAAACAATAAATAGAAAAACTACAAATTTAGAACTGTTAATCAGAGGGTCCAAGGTTCAAGTCCTTGAGGAGGAGCTCCCAAAGCCTCATTTCGTAAGATTTGAGGCTTTTTTGTTTAATTTCGGCATGGACTTTTTATATACATACTACACTCAGTCTACCATGATAAATTCCATATTGGGTATAGTGAAAACCCCAAAAAACGACTTTTGGAACGTTACGAAAGCACCTCATCAACTTATACTTCAGAGTATCGCCCTTAGACTATGATTGTCCTTTCCAGCGTAAAAAAATGCGAAGGAATTTAAAAAACGAGTTCAAGCTAGCCCATGAAGCGACTTATCATGGTAGAAAGTCTGAAATACAAAAAGAACCCTGAACCAGTTAAATAATTTATAAGGAACAGACCGGTAATCTAATTTTTTATTGCATTTCACAGCATCTCTATCCAAATTTAAAAATTAAGGAGTTCTCATATCAAAAGATATAAGCTTACGTATCTTCTTTAATCACAACCTATTAACTGGTTTTTAAAATCTTCTTACTAAATGCTCAAGCAAGCATTCGTTGTACTTATCCAATTCACCCTCCTTGCGTTTATAACGTCGCCCTTTGCTCATAGCCAGAATCTGCCGAGTACCAAGGAAGTAAATCACTATTTTGTAGGGTTTATGGACAATTTACAAGTAGGTGATCCACTAGAGCCTACCTTGGTAATTACAGCATTGGAGGAGGATGTAGAAGGGGTAATTGAATTTAGAGGAAACTCTGTGCCCTTTACACTGGGATTGGGTGAAATTTTTGAGTTTGAAGCGAATAACAATCTCGTGGTGCAAACCAATCGGGTTATCGAAGATAAGGGTATCCATATCTACTCAGAAGGAGAAGTATCAGTTTATGCCCTGGGACTTAAGCCAGGTACTTTTGATGGCAGCCTAGTTCTTCCCTTGGATCAATTGGGCTCAAACTATTTTATAGCTTCCCACTATGAAAATCAAACCGAGGGCATTGGACTTTCACAAAGGCAATTCAATAACGAAAGTCAAGTTCTGGTTGTGGGCACCAAAGATAACACCCAAATCCAAGTAGTCCCCACATCACCTATTAACAACTCCATTGATCCATTTACGGTAACCTTAAATGCTGGCGAGACCTATCAATTCAAATCAAAAGGGGATTTGACAGGCACCGAAATTTCAGTCATTAACTCTACTGAGCAATGTTCCCTAATTGCGGTTTTCTCAGGTAATAAGTATGCTGACATTGGCGATCCTGTCTGTGGCCCCTTTTCCACCTCTCATATTTTTAATCAAAATGAACCCGTATCCTCATGGGGAACTGAGTTTTTCCACGTTCCACTGAAGGATAGAGAATTAGGCGAATTGGTCAAATTCATCGCTGCATTTGATAATACAGAAATTTTCAATGGAACCGATCTAATAGCAACCATCGATGCCGGGGAGTTTTACACTTTGGACGTTCAGAATAACCTTGCGCTACACTTCACCTCTACAAAACCAATTGGAGTTTTCGGCTTTGGTAAATCCTATTCCTGTGAGATCCTTGATGAAAACTCTGTTCTGGCTCCTGCCAATGTAGCAAATTATGGAAACCCGCAAATGGTTAACTATGCCCCATTTGACGTTCCCAAAACTCAACTCACTGTTAATTTCCAAAAAGTATATGGCACTTTAACCCATTTTGCACAACTGGTCACGCGAAGCAGTGATGTAGGACAAATGCAAGTAGATGGAGTTTCTGTGGCAAATCAATTCAGTCCTGTTGCCAATAACCCTGACTACTCTTTTGCTCGGATTCCTCTCTTGGCGGGAGTTCACACACTAAGCAATCCAGCTGGTTTTTCGGGCTATTTCTACGCAGTAGGGCCTTCCCAGTCTTATGCTGTTGATTTTGGGATAGATTTTGAAAATAATGATTACGAAATCCTTTCGAGTTTTGATGATCTCACCACAGGATCACCACGGATTGCCTGCATAGATCAGGAAGGAACCTGGAGTGTCGACGTTTCAGATCCCTCCTACTCCTATTTCCTTTGGGACTTTGGAGATGAATCTCCTAAAAAACCAGGACAAGAAGTGACTCATACTTACACAGAACCAGGAATTTACCTTGTGAAGGTGTTTGCATCTTTGGATGACTCTGGATGTGAGGAAACCGAACTCCATGAATTTGAAGTGGAAGTAGTCGAAATTGACGGAGAACTTACCGGACCAACCACTGCCTGTCCAAATGTAGAGGAGCTAACTTATTTATTTGAAGGAGAAGGTGAGATTTCAGAAGTATTATGGCAGGCCACTGGTGGAGAAATCATTTCCCAAACCAACGAGGAAGTTGTAGTCCGTTGGGGAGCCACTAATCCCAATGCCATACTTCAGGCAACTCCCGTAGGCACTAATGGCTGCGTGGGAATTCCAATTGAATTAAACGTGGTAATCAAACAGGAACTAGAGCCGGAATTACCTTTGGGACCGGTCTTCATTTGTGACTTGGTAATGGATTACACGTACACTGTGCCAGAGATCAACTCCTTGAGAAGCTACGAGTGGGAGATAATTGGAGGAGTTTTTACTGGTGGAAACATGGGGCCGCAGGTAGATGTAAGATGGGATGAAACAGAAAGCGAGGGGATTCTTTTTTATCGTGAGTTTAGCATCTTGGATGAGTTTTGCGAGGGCATCTCACCTGAATTAATCGTAGCCCTCAATACTGGATTTCAGGCTAATGTCAGTACACAATCGAATGTGAGCTGTTTTGGAGCGGAAGACGGGGAAATAATCCTAGAAATAGAAGGAGGAATTGCGCCTTACACTTATTCCTGGTCTCACGACCAAAACCTTAACTCCGCTATAGCTTCTGATCTGCCTCCAGGAACATATACTGCCACAATTCAGGATAGCCAAGGCTGTAAAATCCTTCTCGAAAATCTGGAAATTTCAGAGCCCGAAGCTTTGGAAATAACAACTGTTGAACAGACTAATCCATCTTGCTTCGGAAATACTGATGGAAGTATCTCTTTTGAAATTCAAGGAGGAACACCTCCCTATCGGTCTTTCAACCCTGAATATACGGTCAATCAAAATCTACTGACTTTGGATAATTTGGAGGGCGGAAACTATTTATTTCAGATAATAGATGCCGAAAATTGTGAAGTAGAAATTTCGATTGCCTTAACTGATCCCGACCCATTGGAGGTTGAGTTAACTGTAGTCAGCAATCCTTGCCTCGGCAATTCCAATGGATCAATTCTAGCAGAACTCCCTGGTGGAAGCGGCCCATATAGCTATGAATGGAGTGATGGCAGCACGAATCAATTGAACGAGGGGCTACCAAGTGGGGAATATGAGGTCAGAGTAAAAGATGCTCAAGGCTGTGTTGCGGTTGGAAGCATCAGGCTTCTGGAAGTAGCTCCAAAATTCCGCTTTCCAACTGGTTTTAATTCGGAACAGGGGGAATTTGGACCAATTTCTAATTGCGGAGAGCTACAATTCACGCTTTCTATTTTCAACCGATGGGGACAGTTGATTTATGTAGGAAACACACCGTGGGATGGAAGTTTTAATAGCAAAGACAGTCCAACAGGAACCTATAGCTACCGATTTGATTATGAGTTTTTACTGAATGATGAATTGGTAAAAGATGCTCAGGTAGGTTCTGTTCTTAAGATTAACTAAGTTAATGAAGTAGCATTTTTATAGAAGATTCCATTTCATCTAATTGGAAATCAGCTCTACCTTTGATATTCACCTAGAATCATTCGCCTTGAAGTATCTTGCTTTTTTTGCCGCAGCCTTCTTAGGACTTGCATCTTGCAACACGCCAGAACCAATTGAAATCTCACTTGTTCCTTATCCAAGTTCATTGGAAACTGGACCTGATCGCTTCAACCTAAGTTCAAGCACCCAGCTCATTATCGACGATCAGGGGGATTTTTCGGAAGAAATTGCCTTTTTCCAATCCATGATGCAGCAGGCCATAGGCCAAAAGCTCTCAGATAAATCAGGCGAAAACATCATTGAAATCAGAAAAACCGAAAGCTCTGAAAATCCAGAGGCTTACCATCTGAAAATTACAGCTAACAAAATGACATTGGAAGCTGGAGCTGCCGAAGGGATGTTTTATGGATTGATGACTTTACGCCAATTGCTTCCAATAGGAATGGAAGCTGGCGAAGTTTCAGAAACGATCATTTTGCCTGAGTTGGAGATTCATGATCAACCAATCTATGACTGGCGGGCGATGCATCTAGATGTATCCAGACACTTTTTCTCCATGGACTATTTGCGCCGATACGTAGATCTATTGTCTTTTTATAAGCTCAACAAACTTCATCTACATCTGACGGACGATCAAGGCTGGAGAATAGAAATCAAAAAATACCCCGAACTCACTGAGCAAGGTGCTTGGAGAACTTTCAACGATCAGGATTCCATTTGCATAGAAAAATCCAAAGAAGATCCTCGCTTTGCCTTGGAGCCAAAGCACATAGAGATGAGGAATGGAACTCCATATTATGGAGGGTATTATACTCAGGAGGAGCTCAAAGAATTTGTGAGCTATGCAAAGACAAAGCACGTAGAAATTATCCCTGAAATTGACATGCCGGGCCATATGATGGCTGCAATAGCGATATTTCCCGAACTTGCATGTAATGGCGAAGCCGCATGGGGAGACTTGTTTTCTACCCCACTTTGTCCTGTCAATGAAGAGGTTTATACGTTTGTAGAAAATGTACTGACAGAAGTAATGGACATTTTCCCTTCAAAATACATCCATATCGGAGCCGATGAAGTAGAGAAAAAGACTTGGGAGGAATCTGCTGTTGCCCAACAATTTATGAAAGAAAATGGCATGCAAAACGTCAATGAATTGCAGTCTTATTTTGTAAATAGAGTTTCTACCTTCCTTCAGGAAAATGGCAAAGAAGTAGTAGTATGGGATGATGCGATGGCTGGTGGAATTGATCCTCAACTGAAGGTAATGTACTGGAGAAACTGGGTTGCTGGAGTCCCCGATAAAGCCGTTCAGAATGGAAATGAGGTAATTTTAGCCCCGGGAGATCCTTTTTACTTTTCCACTCCTAATTCCAAGCTATTCGACATTTACAATAAGCCTTTGTTAGGATCGAAATTCCCTAAAGAGCTTTCACATAAAATCAAAGGCATACAAGCTTGTCTTTGGACGGAAACTATTCCTTCTGAAGCCTTAGGAGACGCTATGCTTTTCCCTAATGTTCTGGCTTTGGCCGAAAGAGCTTGGTCCTCAGAAGAATCGCAAGACTGGGATTCATTTAAAAGCCGCCTAGTAAATCAACTTCCTCGTCTGGATCTTTTGGGCGTGAAGTATAAATACAACCCGACAACCAAGCTTGTCCCTTTCATGAACGTTGACACAGATCTACAACAAATTGGGATTACTCTGGAAAGCGAGATCAGTGAGCCAACTATATATTATACAACTGACGGATCTCAGCCAACCACTGATTCTAACCTGTATGAAGGTGAGTTCTTTGTAAAAGGAAGTGCCTCTATTGCCGCGGCAATTTTTCAGGACGGAAAAATCACCGAACCAATTCTTCACAAGCAAGTGGATTATCACCAGGCTATTGGGAAATCAGTAGAATACCACAAACCTTGGAACAAGTCCTACCCTGCTGGTGATGCAGGAAGCATGACGGATGGCTACCGCGGAGGAGAATCCTACAATGATGGCATTTGGCAAGGGTTCACGAATGACTTTGAAGTGACTGTGGATATGGGCAAGAAAACTAGGCTAAACTCCTTCTCGGCAAGCTTTATGCAGGCTGCAGGACCTGGTGTATTTATGCCAGAGTACGTAGAGGTTTCAATATCCGATGATGGTGAGAATTTCGAAACCGCCCTCCGAATAGATAATAATGTTCCAGTCACTGAAAAGGAAAAAGTGGTTAAGGACTTCAAAGGATCCTTGGAAGGAAAAGAAGCTCGATACGTAAAAGTGGTCGCTCTTAACGTTCAGCGAGGATTTCTCTTTGTAGATGAGTTAGTGATTAATTAATCATTTTTAAAAAGTCAAAACCCAAAACCATGAAAGTTCTCTTAGCCTTTTTCATTCTTTTCCAATTCACCACCCTCTTTGCACAGGAAACGATCGTTTACCAGGGCGGCCAAGAAGGTCATGCGACTTACAGAATTCCTGCAATCATCAACTTACCAAGCGGAGAACTTTTGGCTTTTGCCGAAGGCAGAGTAAATGGATCCAATGACTATGGTGATATTAATCTGGTCCTAAAGAGAAGTGATGATAAGGGAAAAACCTGGTCTGCACTCCAGACGATTGTGGATTACGACGACTTGCAAGCTGGAAATCCAGCTCCGGTAATCGATCTTTTTGACCCGGCACATCCGAAAGGCGTGGTCTATTTATTCTACAACACCGGAAACAATCATGAGTATGATATCCGAATGAATAAGGGAGTTCGGGAAGTTTGGATGATTCGGTCACTTAATTTGGGCCATTCTTGGGAAGAACCGGTAAACATCACCAGCCAAGTTCACAAGCCAAATAACCCAGCTTTCAATGCCGCATACACCAATCCAGAAGATTGGAGGCACTATGCAAATACTCCTGGTCATGCATTTCAATTTCAGAATGGAGAATACCAAGGAAGAATCTATGTGGCCGCAAATCACTCAAAAGGTGACGCACAGGATGGGTTCAAAGATTATCAAGCACATGGATTCTATACGGATGACCATGGCAAAACCTTCAAAATCTCCGAGTCAATCAAATTCCCAGGTTCAAACGAGTCCATTGCGGCAGAACTTCCGGATGGCCGAATGATCATGAGTACGAGAAATCAACGAGGAGATATTCGCAGCAGAATTCTTGCTTATTCTGAGGATGGAGGAGCAACTTGGTCTGAGCAATACTTTGAGGAAAGCCTACCGGATCCTGTATGTCAAGCCTCAATTCTGTCTTTCGAAGATGAAAGCGGGAAAACCATTCTCGCGCATTCCAATAATGCCGATACTGAAAATAGAAATAACCTAACACTAAAAATCAGTAAAGACTTAGGCAAGACTTGGCCAGAATCCATCTTGATTGACCGAAAAGACGTTCCCAAAGGAAAAACCTGGACGGCTTACAGTGATTTGGTTTTGCTAAATTCCCAAACCTTAGGAATCCTCTTCGAGCGAGATGATTACAAGGAAATTGTCTTTAAGTGGATGCAGTGGGAAAAATAGTGTCGAATCTAAGTTTTAAGAAAAACGTAAATTTCAAGTATCCAATAATTAACTCTGTTCATTTGAAACGCTTCATCTTACTCATATTTATTTTTTGCCCTCTTTTCACCCAAGCCCAAACTGTCTGCACGCTGGAAAGCCGTGAAAAACTGGAAGGCTTTTTAGCCAAACTAAAGGAAAGTGACTATTCTGGCAAATCTCCAAATGAGCTGAATATTGAGATCGGGCAGTGGTTTCTCGCAACTCCTTATGTGGAAAAAACACTGGAATTGCCAGGTTCCGAGAAGTTGGTCATCAATCTCACTGGAGTAGACTGCACCACTTTTTTGGAGACAGTAGTGACAATGAGCAGACTTGCAGAAGCAGGTGAATTCACTTTTGAGGATTTCGAAAGAGAATTGGAAAAGCTCAGATACCGTGAAGGAAATAATGAAGGCTACCCTTCAAGACTACATTACTTTTCGGATTGGATTTTTGAAAATGAGCAAAAGGGAATTTTGAAAGATGTGACCAAGGAAGTTGGCGGGTCTCCTTACGCAAATGCTCCTTCTTTTATGTCTGAAAACCCTCAGTTTTACAGACAGCTGAGTGAATCCGAGAATCTGGACGCAATAAAAGAGACCGAATCAAAAATTGAAAAGCGCGGCTATTTCTATATTCCAAAAGGTGAAATTGCAACACTTGAAAAAAATATTCAATCAGGGGATTTGATCGCCATCACCACTTCTATGCCCAATCTGGACATTGTGCACACAGGTTTTGCATTTGAGAAAAATGGTAGAATTCATTTGCTTCATGCAAGTTCTAAAAACATGAAAGTGGAAATTTCCGAAAAGCCGTTGAGCGATTATCTAGCTGGAAACAAATCCCAATCAGGGATTATTGTCTCTCGACTTACTGGTAAGTAAAAAACCCTAAAAACCTCAAAATTCATCTCCAGAATAAAAAAATGTAAATAACACTTGACTTTTGTAAAGTCTTGTTTACATTTGTAAAGTCAACTTTACAAAAACAGAATGGAAACAATGAAATTGGAACGCAACAAAAGATTAAAGAAACTGGCACTTTGGACCTGGACCTGGGTAGCGACTTTGGCAATAGCGACATTTGGACCTATGTTTATTTGGGATGAAAATGCCTTCCTCACCTACTTCGCAATCATAGTTAATTTAGCAAATGGCATATTGATGATCTTGGCCAACAGAAACCTTTTTAATCATTTCGATGAATTAGAAAAGAAAATTCACCTGGAAAGTATGGCTATTTCCCTTGGCCTTGCAGTAGTGGTCGGACTTACATTTTCTCTTCTTGACCAACTGAATTTAATCTCATTCGATGCTGATATAGCCTTTCTTGTCATGTTTATAGGAATTACCTACTTGGTGTCAATGCTTATAAATACTAGACGCTTCAAATGAAAAATCGTGTCAGAGATTTTCGTACAGCAAAGGGAATGACTCAGGAAGATTTAGCAGAAATCATTGGTGTCTCAAGGCAAACTATAAATGCCATCGAGAAAGAAAAATTTGATCCGAGTTTACCCACAGCTTTTAAGATGTCAAGATTATTTGAAAAATCTATTGAAGAGATTTTTGAATACAAGTAAATAAAAATCAAAGACTAGCTATTATAACCTAATTATCGAAGGATAAACTCAGTTGATGAATAAGGAACTGCATAGCAGGGTTACTTCTTAAAAAAGTACGCTCTCTAAACTATTCTATTACCGTAGCGATAATCCGTAGCGGACCACCACTGCCTCCCTTGATTTTCATTGGAAGGGCAATGACATAAATGCCCGTTGCTGGCAACAGATCCAAATTAGCTACATTTTCAAAACCCGGAATTTGATTTTCCATTAAGGCCTGATGTGCAGCAAAGTCTTTGGATTGTCCATAATCTAAACTTGGCGTATCCAACCCTACTGCTTTTACATTTCTGGACTTTGCCAGCCAAAGAGCTGTTTCGGGCTGAATTCCTGGAAAATGAAGTTCTGGAATAGCATCAGCACCTGTTTTGGCTGTTCCAAAATATGCTTCTCGATCAGGATAAAACTTGCCAAATCCAGTGCGAAACAGAACCATCGCCTGCTCTGGAATTTCCCCATGCTCTGCTTCCCAATTCATGATTGCTGCTGAATCAATAAGGTAATCCCTGTCCGCTAAAGCCAGTGCACTGACATCAATCATCACTGCTGCTCCGGTCAACTTGGAAAGCGGAAGCTCATCTACCGTTTCTCCTTTTTCATAAAAATGAATCGGAGCATCCAAGTGGGTACCTCCATGTTCGGGAGTCAAAATGGTGTAGGAAGAATAATAATATCCCAAATCCGTCACTCCTTCTGCATCCACTCTATGCTGAAATCCATCCGGATTATTCGGCCAATACAAAGTGGTGGAATCAAAAGCGTAGGATAAATCAATCCAATCAGCCGCTGCAAAAGGATCTTTCTGTGTGCTGGAATCTGATTCTTCTTTTGCGCATGCGCATAAAGCACAAATGATTAAAACCAAAGACACCTTTCTTCCAACTTGAACAAATTCAAAAAATCTCATCTGCTAATACGGTTAGTTTCTATCAAGTTAAAAATGATTTCCAAAAACTGATAGAGCCATACTGGAAAAACCTATACGATATGGGGATATCCTTGCCGTTTGACTTGCATCCCGATTTCAAGTATTGAGCCACTGAGAGTTGCTGTTGAGAAAAATGGAAGGGTTCAATTGAGGCCCTTAAATCACGAAAATAATTATGAGTAAATCTCTTCTTATCTATTGAAAGAATTGCTATTCAAAAATAAACCTCTGATTCGAATCAATTAGACTATTAACAAATTAAATACTTGTTAATCAGTTTTTTAAACCTATTTATAATTCAAATTAATAGGGAAGCTGAAATACATTAAATAGGCAATTTGACTATTCCAGAGCATACTTATTTCAAGATTAGTAAGTTTCTCTTCTTGACAGTTTTTCACTAATTCATATCCAAACTGACCGTCATAGAAGCGATACAAAACGGTGTCTGGCTAGCTTATTGGACTAGTAATTATAAAAAAATCATGAATACCGAAAAATATAAAGTACTAGTTATCGGTGCTAATGGAAGCACCGGAAAAATTATTTGCAATCTTCTACGAAATTCATCCAAGTACCAACCTATCGCGATGATCAGGGAAAATTCTCAAGCGAATGAATTTAATCAGGTTGGTATAGAAACCGTTTTGGGAGATTTAGAAAAAGATTTTGAATCCGCATACAAAGGAATACACAAAGTGATTTTCGCAGCAGGATCTGGAGGTTCAACTGGTCCAGAAAAAACAAAAGCAGTAGATCAAGAAGGTGCTATGAAAAGCATTGATCTAGCCAAAAAGCATGAAGTGGGGAAATTTGTAATGCTAAGTTCAATGGGTGCTGAAAACCCAGATCAAATGAAAGATTCTCCAATGCACCACTACCTTGTAGCAAAGAAAAAGGCAGATGAGCATTTAATTAAAAGTGGTTTAAACTTTTCCATCGTGCGTCCAGGAGGACTTACAGATGATGCCGGTACAGGGAAAATCGAAGCGGCAGAAAGTCTAAGCAAGCGGGGTAAAATCTCTCGAGAAGACGTAGCCAAGACTTTGATCGCTGTGCTAGAATCTGACACAGCACCCGATACCTATTTTGAAATGATAGCAGGCGAGGATAAAATCAATGATGCGCTTGAGCAGCTAATGGTTTCTCATTCTTAGTATATGCAGAGAAAACTAAGGAATTTCTATCTGCGAAAACGAAGGCATTGACATCAATAACCACTGCCTAGCCTATAAATTTGGGCGGTGGTAGTTTACCTACAGTTTCTTATATATCATAAAAACAAATAGCCACTTCCATACTGGAAGTGGCTATTTGTTTATTGGTTTTTATCCTTAGAATTTCACTCCGAGAGTCACATAGAAAGTCCGACCATCGGCAGGCATAATTCCTGGGCCTGGGTAACCACCAGCTCTTCTAGTAAAGTAAGCGGCATCCGTCAGGTTATTTACACCAGTCTTTAAGCTGTATTTTTTCTTGAGGGTATAACCCGCCGAAAGGTCCTGAACAGAGTAAGCTGGAATCAAACCGGAAGTAGCAGCTTCATTTGGCTCGATGGAATTTGTAGCATCCGAAAAAGTCTCCCCGATATCGCTCAACTGCCAAGTCATTGAGAAATCTTTGAAGCGATAAGTAGCTCCATATCGGTTGATTTTTCGAGGAGCATTTTCTACTCGGTTTCCCGCTAGATTACTCACTACGATTTCACCATTGCTGACGCTGGTCCGCTCAAAATCCTGATACTCAGCATTGACATAAGCGAGCGATGCAAAGAGATGTATATAACCAAAATTAGAATTGCCTACGAAAGCCGTGATTGGATCAAACTCTACAAACGCTTCTACTCCTTGGCTCACTGAAGTTCCCAAATTGGTACGATACTGAAAACGAGTTCCATCAGCAGCTGTCTGCGTGAGGGTACCAATACGGTCTGCATAATTCAGGTAGAAAAAACTCGCATCGAAGTTCAAAAATGAACCGAAATTCCCCCTATATCCTAAATCAAAATTATATCCTCTGGCATCTTGAAGATTCGGATCAATAACGTCTGTAGTCGCAGGTGGAGTCAAGTCAGAAATCAAAACCGGCCGATACGCCTGTGAAAAATTCGTATAAAACTCAGTCGTCTTTGTCAAGTGATATTCTCCTCCAAAACCCAGCAAAGCAAAGGTTCTGCTACGTTCTTCAGGAGTCAGTTGCTGTGGGACTCCATTTACAGTATTCAGGATTCCGCTCATATTGGAAGAAATATTCTCCAATCGAAGTCCTGCAGTAAGTAATAGCTTATCCGTGACATTGAACATGTTCTCAACAAAAACCGCGTGATTCGTATTCACAAAATCCAAGTCTCGGGGATAGCTTGCTTCTACCAGATCAAAATTCATATCAGTTCCCGCATCCCCTACGCCTCTTTGGTTTCTATCTATATTTCCTTTGTAGAATCGGTACCCAAATACTAGATTATGCTCTTTACCAAAAAGTAGGTAAGCAGTACTCAATCTCAGTTCAGTACCGAAAGTATGATACTTATCTCGGTCTACCTGACGGTTTCCTAGGTCATCCTCCTCGGTAATTGGCTTCATAAAACCCACACTATTTCGCTGAGCTATACTTCCAAAAGCTTTCAGATTTAACTTAGTCTTCGGGCTGACGATATAATCTGCATTGAGCGAAGGAATGAACCAAGGCGTGTTAAACCAGTTTCTAGATCGGGTACTTTGACTTGGGTCTTCTGCAAACTGTGCATCTGTCAAACCTCCGGGTTGTTGACTTTTAGTAGTCATATAAGTCATTTGCGTCCCTATTTTCAGACGGTTATTTACTGCATAATTCACTTCAAAGTGTGCGTGATCTGTGTTGAAAAACCCATTTTCTCTCCAGCCATTTCCTCTTCTTTTTTGGTAATAGGCGGTATAATCCCATTTCCCCTCTGTTCCTCCGATGTAATTGAATGTACTAAAAAGCCCATTACTCCCAACCGTGTTGATGGTCTCAGCCGTGAATCGTGTAGATGCGTCTGGTTTGCGCAACACAAAATTCAACAGTCCCCCAAACTGAGGCCCATACTGCAAAGAGGAAGCGCCACGAATGATTTCAATATTTTCTACCACTTCCATTGGAGGAGTGAAATAGGCTTCTGGGTAGCCCATTGGATCCGGAGTGATGTCATAGCCATTCATTCGGACGTTAAATTCCCAGGATCTGTTTGGACTCAATCCTCTGGATGCAACGCCAAGTTGAATTCCTGAACCGTCATTTTCCCAGATGGAAATACCAGGCGTTCGCCCAAAAATCTGTCGGCTATTATTCATGGCTAGATTGGCGTCAATCTCAGCTAAGCGAATAACTTCATTTTTTCTACCAGCATTGATTCGGAAATCTTCCACTTCAGGTAGTCTACCCTGCCCATTCATTCCCCGGCTTGCCATCAGTTCAAATGATTCCATCCAGATATCATCATCCAACAATAAAAAATCAAGGTTTTTCTTCTCGTCATTGCCAATCGAAAAAGATAAACTTTGCGTTTTAAATCCAATCATATTGGCTTTCAAATCATACTTTCCTGCCGGAATATCTTTTAACTGGTAATTCCCATTTTGGTCAGATTGTACTCCTCTTACTGTTCCTTCTAAAGAAACAGAGACGCCCGCCACTGGGTTTTTGGCTTCATCTACTATTTTGCCCTGAATCATATTACGTTGGGCGATTGCAATACTTAAAGAAAATAAATAGATGAAAAGAGCGGAATAAAGTATTCGTATTTTCATTGGGTGTTTATTTAGACTGGTTTAAAATAACAACACAAACGTACTATCTAGAATAATTCTAAACAATTCTTGATTAGAATTATTCTAATTAAATTTTTCCAGGCTATCACAAATTCCTTATAGTGGATTTATTTACTTGTGCTTATACTGTTTTGATTTCAGTGTAATCCTCATGTCAGCATTTGATTAAAAAAATCTCAAACGAAAAATCCCTCAATCGAATATTCTAAAAAATAGTGGGTAAAAGTCTGGTTTATATTGAATTAGACGCAATAAATAAATAACCCCTACTCCCCTACTTTATAACAACTTTAGCATCTCATATAATTTTTAATTCTGCAATAGTCAAATAACACAGAATAAAAGATTAATTTTTTTACTTTTGAACCATGGAAAAAAGTGGAATGAAATTCAAGTGGAAAGTTGCTTTTCTAATTACTATTGCTGCTCCGATACTGGGGTTATTTTGGCAACAAAGCCAACCTCTCATTGAGAATTTTGGTACTGAGGAAGATTTGGTCTTTGCGGATATCGCCTGGCTACTCACAGCTTCCTGTCTGGTTTTATTGATGACTCCAGGGCTTTCCCTGTTTTATGGAGGGATGGTCAACAAGAAAAACCTGATTTCCACCATGCTTCAAAGCTTTATTTCCCTTGGTGTGATCACCATGCTTTGGGTGGTGGTAGGTTTTAGCCTGTCTTTCGGAGATCCTATCGGAATCACTATTGACGGGGTGAAATACGGAATTATTGGTAATCCTTTCCAATACCTATTCTTCAATCAGGTGGCCGAACTGCCGCATAAAACCTTGGGGACTTCTATTCCTTTTATTCTTTTCGCCCTCTTCCAAATGAAATTCGCTGTGATCACTCCTGCGATCATAACAGGATCCTTTGCAGAGCGCGTGAGATTCATCGGGTACCTTTTCTTCATCGGGATCTTCTCAATTTTCGTCTATGCCCCACTTTGCCACATGGTATGGCATCCAAATGGACTTATCGGATCTTATTTTGGAGTTCTTGATTTCGCTGGAGGTACAGTTGTACATATCAGCGCAGGTATGGCTGCCTTGGCTGGAGCTTTGTTTTTGGGAAAAAGAAACAAACCTCACCACGAACCTTCGAACATCACTTATGTGCTTCTAGGAACCGGTATGCTATGGTTTGGCTGGTTTGGATTCAATGCAGGTTCGTCCTTTGGAGCAAATGCAACGGCAGCTTTAGCCTTCGCTACCACGACCATCAGTTCTGCCACAGCGATGATGACCTGGGTGCTTTTTGATAGAATTCAGGGAAGAAAAATCTCCGCTCTTCAGGCTTGTATAGGAGCCGTAGTAGGCTTGGTAGTGATCACACCAGCCGCTGGTTACATCACGGTTCCAGAGAGTTTCTTCTTCGGTGCAGTTGGCGCCATTGTTTCCAATTTGGCTATGAACGCAAAGTTCCTAAAGAAAATAGATGACACGTTAGATGTCTTTGCCTGTCATGGCATTGGAGGAATCATGGGGATGATTTTGACAGCTATTTTTGCAGGAAAAGAAGGCTCAAGCTTACTTCATGGAGGAATTGGCGTATTCGGATCTCACATGCTGGTTTTGATAGGCGTGTGCATTTTTTCCTTTGCTATGTCTTATGCCATTTTCTTTATCCTAAATAAGTTTGTCACCCTTCGTGTACGCGAGGAATACGAAGAAGTAGGATTGGATATTTCCCAGCATGGAGAGACTATCCAGTAAGAGGATAGAATTCCAGCATTTCACTTCAATGAATCAGCCGCTTTTGGAAACAAGAGCGGCTGATTTATTTACCCTCTATTACATACAGGCAACTTTTAGCTCAAGAGAAATAAAGCATATCACCATTAAATATTTCTGTACAGCAGAAAATCCAGATCCAGGTTCGTTAAAATTCCTAAACCCCTCCCTCACTAATTCCCAGAAATTCAGATATTGAACCCAGTACTTTTTGAAAAACGATTATGTATAAAAATCCCCAAAATGGATTAGAATTAATAACTCATGTCCAGCTTCTGGAGAAGCAGGACAACTGCGACCTTTGCGCGACCTTTGTGTACTCCTGTGGTTAAAATCCTATGTTAGAAATCCAGCACTTCAAAAAATCATATCCTACGGGTTTTCAAATGGAGATTGACTCTCTTCAATTGACTAAGGGCATACACCTGATCAAAGGTGAAAATGGCTATGGAAAGTCAACTTTACTTAAGGCCATTGCCGGAATTCATGGCTTCGAGGGAGAGATTTTTTTAGATGACATTTCGCTGAAAAAAGATCCTATCCCCTTTCGAAAGCTGGTCAACTACTCCGAAGCAGAACCTCTATTTCCTGACTTCCTAAGTCTGGATGAGTTGATAGCCTTTGTAGCTAAAACCAAAGGTGCGGATAAAACTCAGATCACATCTCTCAAAGAGATTTTGGCAATCGGAGACTTTTCCAAGAATGCCATTGCTACCTATTCCTCGGGAATGTTGAAAAAGACTGGATTGATCTTAGCTTTTCTAGGGAAGCCCAGCATGATCATTCTGGACGAACCTTATACTACGATTGATGTGGGAACTCAGAAAAGACTAACTGAGCTGATCAATCGCGAATTGTACAAAGGAGTCAGTTTTCTACTTACCTCGCATATCGCAGATTTCGAAGGGTTTTTCGATTATAATTCAGTCTTGAGTATCTACAATGGCAGCCTTCTCCAAAACCATGAATGAGCTGTTATTTAAAAGTTTTGTAATTCCATTTTACAAGGCTTTTCTGGGTTTTTTCATCTTGATTATCCTCATATTCGGAGTTTTTATGGAGCTGAAGCAACACCTGATGATTGCTGAACGATTGCTCCAAAATACCCTAGGATTTTATGCTATCCTTCTTTTTTTTCTTGCATTTGCCATGGCCCAACAGCGGTTTCAGCTACGGCTTATGAATGACAAGCGCTATAGAATTTTTCATCACTTAGGTTTCCTGACTTGGCGCCAACTCGCATGTAATTTCCTTCCTATATGGGTTGCAAATCATCTGCTTATTCTGCTTTATGGAGCACTTCTGAGCTTTGTAGCAATTGGGATCAATACTGGTGGAAAGCTTATCCTGCTTTGGATATTTATCGCTGGGATTTTTCTAGCGGATCTCACCTTAACCTATCTCAGACTCAAAAAGCCGTACCCTGATTACATCCGAGTTCGATCGAGAATCACCAAAAAGCTGAAATTTCAATTCTGGTTTCTGATGCATTTAAGAGAAAAGAGAACCCTATTAATTCTTGGAGTAAAGCTTGTCAGCATCACTCTACTGAACGGATTTTTCTATGCTTTTTCTAAAGGAAGTTACGACTTGAGATGGCTTGAGTTTGGACTGCTTTGCGCAAGCTTTGCCCATTTCCCCATTTGGCTGGATAAGCATGCTTTTGAGTCTGAGCAACTCAGCTATTTTCACGCAATGCCACTTCGATTTGGCTGGAAATTCAAACAGCATAGCATCACGATCATGCTGATACTTTTACCTGAATTCATGTTGTTGGTTTACAAATTTGGGAGTGTAGAAAACCTTGTAAATCTGTTGTTTTTACTCCTTTTATTCCAGACGTTAAATATGGGAATCTATGGACTGATCAAAGGTAGAAATGCACTCAGCAAGTCCTTATCTTCAGGCTACCTATCCTTCTTTATTCTTTTCCTATTGGTGATTTTTAATCTTCAACCGCTAATCTTAGGCGTAATTTGCATGCTTCCTTTTGTCCTGGCAATGAGTTCAAGGTATTCGGTTTGATCACCATACTTCTCTTATAAACCTTTTCGGGCGACTAAGTTTTCAAGCGTATTCAACACTAAACATCTAGCTTCTCCAATTGGCTAGCCTCCTCCTATTCTCCAGCTTTCACCCTCGGAATCACTTCTTTTCCTATTAATTCGATTGCATTTTTCAATTGTTCATGACTCAGATTAGCATTATCCATCTGAAAAGTGAACCTGTCGATCCCTCCAAGAGATTCGCTATGGCGTAATATTTTATCAGCCACATCCTCAACTCCACCCACTACCAACGCCCCGAAAGGTCCAGTCTGTGCATTGAAGTGATTTCTGGTTACTGGCGGCCAACCTCGCTCCCTTCCGATTCGGGTAAATGTCTCGGCATATCCTGGATAGTACGCTTCCACGGCCTGCTCAGTAGACTCTGCCACATAGCCCAAAGAATGCAATCCAACTTTCAATTTTTCCGGTGCGTGCCCAGCTTTGGCCCCAGCTTCTCTATACAGATCCACCAGCGGACGGAATCTATGCGTCTCCCCGCCTATCACTGCCACCATCAGAGGCAAACCCAGCGTACCTGCTCTTGCAAAAGAAGCCGGGGTTCCGCCCACACCTTGCCAAATAGGAAGCGATTCCTGAACTGGTCGGGGATAGATTGCCTGCTGATTTAATGCAGGGCGAAACTGACCTTTCCAAGTCACGATCTCCTCATCTCGGATCTTCAGAAGTAATTCCAGTTTTTCGGAGAAAAGCGCATCATAATCATTCAATCTCAAGCCAAAAAGTGGGAAAGCCTCCGTAAAAGAGCCTCTTCCTGCGATGATTTCTGCACGTCCATTGGAGATCAAATCTATGGTCGCAAACTCCTGAAAAACCCTAACTGGGTCAGCAGCACTCAACACCGTAACCGCTGAGGTAAGTTTGATTCTGGAAGTTCGAGCTGCCGCGGCGGCCAAAATAATCGCAGTAGCAGAGTCCAAAAACTCCTTGCGGTGATGCTCACCTATTCCAAAAACATCCAAGCCCATTTCATCTGCATAGACGATCCTGCCTATGAGTTCAGTTAATGATTTTCTACGGTTTTCAGTTTGACTATCTGTTCCTGCAGGCGCTGCTGCTGCAAAACTATCTATTCCTATTTCCATGGCTTGACGGGATTATTTTCAACCTAACCAAAGTCAAGCTTTTTCAATTCCATTTTATAAGTCTATACATTCAAATTTTTTCCTCCTTGAAATCTCTTCGGCCATTTCCTTGATTCATAAAAACCAGACCACTAACTCCTAAATCTGGTGTTTTCTAATTCTTTTAGATTTAAAAAAGATAGGTTGGCAGTTTTCTCGGAAGTCAGGGAAATATCAGAAAGATTAGGCTATCATATTCGGGAAGGAAAGCATAATTTAACCTGGGAGGACTGGTTGCATTTTCAGGATTTCAGCCAAAAGAATCTGGAATGAAAGTAGACAATTGTTGATTGCTTTAGTCATGCTTTTTATCGGATAAAATCACCCCATCAATTCCCTCTCTATTTCCTCCAAAGACTTGCCCTTGGTCTCAGGTAGCACAAAGTAAATCACCAGGAACCCGAAGGCACAGATTCCTCCGTACAGCCAGAAGTTATTTGCCCAGCCTAAATTCTCACGGATCGCTGGAAAGAAATAGGTCAAGGTAAAATTCCCAACCCAGTGCGCAAGTGCTCCGATGGAAATGGCTGCACCACGAATTCTTGTTGGGAAAATCTCCGAAAGCACCACCCAAAGCAAGGGCGCCAAAGTGAAGGAATAAAACATGACATTGGTCAAAACAGCAAATACAACTGCATTTCCGCCAAGATCGCTGTAGAAAAAGTAGCCAATCAGACCATACAAAATCGTCATCGCGGAAGTACCGATTAGCAGAAGTTTCTTTCTCCCAAATCTATCCACAGTGAAAACGGTGATGAACACCGATAGCACCATCACACCACCAATCACCACGATATTTAACATCATCTGCTTGAGATTATAACCAGCCGCCTGGAAGATATCTGCAGCGTAATAGATCACCACATTGATCCCAGACCATTGTTGGAGAAAAGCCAGAAAAATACCGATTCCCAGAAGCTTCATTATCCGCTTCTGGAACAATTCCTTCAGATTCACCTGCCCAAAATCCCCTTCTTTTAAAGTTGTCTTCACCTCGGCTATAGAGTCTTCGGCATAGGCATTTCCTCCGATTCTCTGGAGGATGGTACGCGCCCGATCTTCTTCCTTATTCTTGATCAACCAAGGCACGGACTCGGGTACGAAGAACATCAACACAAAAAACAAAAGTGCTGGGATTGCTTCAGCAGCAAACATCCATCTCCAGCCGTTTTGCCCAGACCAACTCGCTGCGATCATCTCGAAGCTAGCATCATCAGCCAATTGGGTATCTGCAAGCGAAATCTGCCAGTTGATCAACTGAGCCAGTAAAACTCCGATCATGATCAGGAGCTGATTGATCGTGACCATTTTGCCCCGCTTCTCTGGAGGCGAAAGTTCGGCGATGTAAAGCGGTGAGAGGTTTAGCGCTACTCCCATCGCTACACCGCCGATGATTCTATAGAAATTGAATTCCCAGAAAGTACCAGCCAAGGCAGTTCCTATAGCCGATATGGAAAACAATAAACCAGAAGCGATCAGTAATCTTTTCCTTCCTAACTTATCCGAAATCAAGATACAGATCCCCGCTCCGATCATGCAGCCAATCAATGCTGAGCTTGTTCCCCAACCCTGATCGCCCACCGAAGTAATATTGAAAAAAGGCTCGTAAAATGGCTTGGCCCCTCCTATCACCACCCAATCGTACCCAAACAAAAACCCTCCCAACGCTGCAGTGAGGCTAATCAGCCAAAGATAAGTTTGGTTGTAAGTATAGATAGGCTTCATGGGATCAGGTTAGGGTTTGGGAAAAATGAAACCATAAAATAGGGCTTTTTGGGATTTCAGCAATCCTGTACTCAACCTATATGACTCTATCTATTTGACTACTCTTTCTTAAATAGGCCAAAGCTTAGACTCACAAATACAGATTAGCATTTATATTAGTATATCATTCGCTATCAAGACACTATGAAGCAAATCTCTAAATCGTTTGTAGAAAATATACGGCAAATCATTTCTCAGGCGCAAGCAAATGCTGTTCGTGCGATAAATCAGGAGCGGGTATTAATGTATTGGGAAATCGGTCGGCATATCGTAGAAGAAGAGCAAAACGGAAAGGAGCGCGCAGATTACGGGACTTTTCTCCTAAAAAACCTAGCTGAAGTATTGGAGAAGGACTTTGGAAGTGGTTTCTCAGTGAGGCAATTAGAACTTTGTCGACAATTTTTCAACTCCTTTCCAAATACGAACGCACTGCGTTCGCAATTAAACTGGACTCAGTACAAACTTCTTGTCCGCATTGATGATTCAGACAAAAGAACTTATTACATAGAAGAAACTTGCAGCAACAACTGGAGTGCAAGACAACTGGAAAGGCAAATTAACAGTCAGCTATACGAGCGTCTTTTGCTCAGTAATGAAAAAGAAAAAGTACTTGCCATAGCAAAAAAAGAAGCTCAACCTGAAAGTCCCAGAGAAATAATTAAAGACCCTATGGTGTTGGAGTTTTTAGGATTAAAACCACAAGCTTCGTACTACGAAAAAGATCTGGAAAATGCGCTAATCACCAATATGCAGTCCTTTTTATTGGAGCTAGGTAATGGCTTTTCATTTGTAGCCAGACAGAAAAGAATTCAACTGGAAGATGATGCCTATTTCATAGACTTGGTTTTTTACAATCGGCTACTTCGGTGTTTTGTATTGATAGAAATAAAAACACACAAGCTGACACATCAAGATTTAGGACAACTGCAGATGTACGTCAATTACTACGATCGAACTGAAAAGCAGGCAGATGAAAACCCTACTATCGGTATTATACTCTGCGCAGATAAGAACAGTACCATGGTAGAATATGCCCTTCCTAAACATAACACTAATATTCTCGCTAGTAAATACCAACTGTATCTCCCTAAGAAAGAAGAATTAGAGAAAGAATTCGAAAAAATAATACAAGACAGTTAAGTAATCCTTTACTTACAAGCCATCATAAAATAGTTATCTTATCCCGCCACAGGATTCAATTCCGTTTCAATCACCTCGCCGATCTTTGCTTTCGGGAACCAGGTATTCTAATCATTGATTTGATTAGCATACTATTTGGCTGGTAGGAATGAAAAACCAAATTAGAATAAAACATCATCTACAGGGCGAGAAGTCGATCCTAAAACTCACTTTCTGGAAAGACTAACTCTTCAAGGTGCAAAAATTAAAGTTTGGAGGAGAATGATATAAAAGAAAGGCAGGAAGTATACGTCCTTGGTTGGGTATGCAGCGTTGTTATGCTTAATTTATAAAATGAAAACACTTGAGAAAATAGCCTTCGTTTTGCGAAAAGACCAGACAGATTATTTGGAGTTGGCTCAAGCAATCCAAGACTATGAAAGTTTGGTTTTCGCGTTATCAACTATTGAAATCGAAAATGAATCAAACAGAGAGGACATTCATTTTGATACCGGAAAAGCATTGGGCACCACTTGGGCAGCTCTATGCATAAGAGATCTGATTCGCACAAAAATTTTTATAAAAGGGCTTTTTAATGCTATAGAACAGGTTAAAAAAACAAAACAGGGTTCTGTAAATGTTCTTTATGCAGGAACTGGCCCCTTTGCTACGTTGATATTGCCGGTAATGGCTACCTATTCGGAAGCGGAAGTACAGTTCACACTATTGGAAGTGAATAAGGTAAGTTTTGACACTGTCAATCAAGTAATCAATAAATTAGGATTTGGCGGTTACATTAAAGCTTCGACAAACGAAGACGCAACAAAATATGTAGTCAATTCTGACCATCATATTGACATTGTAGTAAGCGAGACGATGCAGCAGGGATTGAAACGAGAACAACAAGTTCCAATAGTGTTGAATATAATGCGTCAAGTGAAGAAAGAAGTAATTTTAATTCCTGAAAAGATCACACTTGATGTTTGCCTAATGAACTTTACAAAACTTCATGCAAGAGAGAAAAACACAGAAGAGGAGTATTGCATTCGGTTGGGTGCTTTTTTTGAACTAAGCCGAGAGAAAATAAAAGAGTATGAGCTGAGCAGTCATCTGGAGAATGGGAAATTACTGTTCCCACAAAAGTCGATTAATCTAAAAATGGAAGACTTAAAGGAATTCAACCAGTTGGCAGTCCTTACGGAGATTCAGGTGTTCGGTGAAGATAAAATCAGTATCAATGAAAGCGGGCTAACCATTCCACTGATATTAGAAGACCTTTCAGCTCATCAAAAAGGATTAACCTTAAACATTAGATACGCGGTTAGTGAAGAGCCGGGAATTGAGTACTCATGGATTTAGTGTAAAACAGGGAGAATAGATCTACTCAACTTTATACAAAATCCCCCGCCACAGGATTCAGCTCCGTATCGATTACCTCGCCGATCTTCGCTCCAGGGCACCAGGTATTCCAATCGTTGATCTGATTATCATTCTCGGGATTTTTCAGTTTGGCGGTTGCATCCATATAAATCACCGTCATTACTTTTCGCATCTGATCCGTTTGATTAGCTCCTGCTCTATGGAAAACCCATCCTGAGTGGAAGCTCACCTCTCCCAAGTCGAATGCTTCGATCACATGATCAAAGTTGTTGATACGAAGATTCTGCTTGATTTGCACCTCAGAATCATCCCCTATCTCTAAGTCCCTTCCGAATACAATCTGCTGACTTCCGGCCGAAAACTCCAGTGGCCCCATCTCCAGCGGAGTTGCCTGAAGAGGAATCCAAGCGGTAATTGTATTATCAGTATCTATCGGCCAGTAATATTGATCCGCATGCCAAGGAGTAATTCCTCCACCCGCTTCTTTAAAAAGCGCCTGATCATGGTAAATCCTCACTCTTTCACAGCCCATCAAATCCGATGCAATCTGTGCCAAGCGCTTGCTCAGCACCAGTTTTTTGACTTCTTCACTTTCAGTCCACAAATTGAAAATCTGCAAAAATGCCTTGCTGTAGGTATCCCGCTCCTCGATCGGTTTTTCCTGTGTGTTTTTCCGCTGAACTTCTGCAGAAATCACTTCATTGAAATGCGCGACTTCGGCTGGACTGAGCACCTGCTTGAGTTTGATGAAGTTATTCTCTTGGTAAAAAGCTTTTGCCTCAGGAGAAATTGGATAGTGATGGGCTAGGTTATTCATGGGTCGGGTTATTTATACTCAAATTAATACGATTATCTGGAATGATGCCAGTAGCCTAAATTTCTTTGCTCAGCAGGACGGATGACTGAAGTAGCCTCAATTCTTGGCTTTAACATTTCCTCTTTTGCTTTTAGCTTTTAAAGTGATTATCCTCATACTTTATCAGTCCGAAGGAAAACTCTTGTCAGTCCGAGCGGAAATTTGTGTCAGTCCGAGCGGAAATTTGTGTCAGTCCGAGCGAAGTCGAGGACAATAAATATTTTTTTCAAAAGTCACACTAATTTTAGTTAAACTCACCTTTGACATCTACATTATGTGCTGGTAATTAACACCTTATAATTGTAAGACTCCTTTTATTGAATATGTATGAAAATCTATCTCGTTTACATACTGAAATGCTCCGATAATTCTTTCTATACAGGAGTTACAAATAATTTGGAAAGGAGATTGACTGAACATTCTGAAGGCTTAGATCCTTTTTGCTATACTGCAAAAAGAAGGCCTTTGGAGTTAGTGTTTGTGCAGGAATTTCAAGAAATCAAAGAGGCTATCTCTTTTGAAAAACAAATCAAAGGATGGAGTAGGAAGAAAAAACTCGCAATGATTAATGGCGAGTGGGATAAATTGAAAGAATTAGCGGAATGCAAGAATGAGACTTCTCATAAAAATTTCAAGGAGAATTTACTGATTTCCAAAACTAATGAAGAGAATTCCTAGGTTGAAAAATGGGGCTTCGACTTCGCTCAGCCTGACAACGACTTCGCTCAGCCTGACAACGACTTCGCTCAGCCTGACTTAAACTGCGTTCTCTGCGTTAACTTCCGCGACCTTTGCGGTTAAAAAAAAGCCCCAATTCTCATCAGGGCTTCATATAGACTTCATTCAGTTATTTCTTCTCTCTATTATCAAAAATCTTATCGATCAACTCCGTGTTTTTTCCACCGGCATAGGAATTATTTTCTTGGAGATAATCTAAATACTTATCAATGTATTCCTGACTAAGCTCTGAACTATCACCATATTTTTCCCGCAATCCATCCAGCTGCTTGTGCAGATCTGCTCTGATTTCAGCATAAGCAGGATCATCATAGACGTTTGTCATCTCATTTGGATCTTTCTTTCTGTCGATCAATTCCCACTCATCATTGTCAAAATAGTAATGTACCAATTTGTAATCCTGTGTGATGATCGCATAGTGTCGCTTCACCATATGGACCGACGGATATTCGTAGTAGTGGTAATAAACCGCATCACGGGTCCACTTATCCGTTTCTCCGGTAAGCAAAGGAAGTAAGCTCTCACCTTGCATATCCGAAGGAGCTTCTATTCCAGCTGCAGCTAGGAAAGTCTGTGCAAAATCAAGGTTCTGAACCATCTCGTCAGATTTGCTTCCGGCCTTCACTTTGCTTGGCCAAGCCATCAAAAGTGGAGTCTTGAATGACTCATTGTACACAAAGCGCTTGTCAAACCAACCATGCTCTCCCAGGTAAAATCCCTGATCAGAAGTGTAGACGATGATCGTATTTTCCATCAGGTTATTTGCTTCCAAATAATCCAACACCCGACCTACATTCTCATCCACAGCCCTAATCGTTCCAAGATAATCCTGCATGTAGCGCTGATATCTCCACTTCATTTTATCCTCTTCAGTCATGGAAGGATATGCTTTCTTGAAATCCTCATTGACTTTCATGTAGGCCTTATCCCAGTTCGCGCGCTGAGATTCATTCATTCTGTTCAATTCTCCCATTAGTGCCGCCTTATCCCAACTGGAATTTTCAGAAATACCTAACTCATCCATCACCTCGGGATACACTTTAGAATCTCCTCCCCAGTGCATATCAGTCAGTAAATTCATTTCCGCCTCATGCGCAGCTCTTCCTCTACCTGAGTAATCGTCAAAAAGCGTAGCTGGCTCTTTGAAAGTTCTGTTGGTAAATTCCTCCACATGGCGCTCAGCTGGAAGCCACTCTCGGTGAGGAGCTTTATGCAAGTACATCAACATAAACGGCTGGTCTGCCTTACGCTCATTTTGCAACCAATCCAAGGTCATGTCAGTGATGATATCCGTCACATAGCCTTCCACCTTGATATTGCCTTCTTTTTTGGTGATAAAATCAGGATTGTAATAGGCTCCCTGACCCGGTAATATTTTGAATTGATCAAATCCTTTTGGGTTGTTTCCGAAGTGAAGCTTACCAAACATGGCTGTCTGATATCCCGCGTCATGAAGAATCTGGGGGAAAGTCACATTGGTGGTATCAAAAGGAAAGTGGTTGTCCACCTTGCCGTTGATATGAGAATGCTTCCCTGTCAAAATTGTCGCTCTCGAAGGTGCACAAATGGAATTAGTCACAGAGGCATTGGTGAAAAGCATACCCATCTTTGCTATGCGATCGATATTTGGAGTTTCGATCAGCGTGTTATCGTAGGCCGAAATTGCTTGATAGGCATGATCATCCGACATGATAAAGATGATGTTTGGCCTGTCCGCAGGTTTTTCAGCCTCCTCGGTTTTACATGCAAAAGCATGAATTGCCAAGGAGCCTAATAAAATGGATTTTAAAATGTGCTTCATTTTTGGGGTGGTTTTTTGGGTATAAATGTTTGTTAGCAATGAGGCCAGTTGCCGTAGTTTCTTTGGTTTGCTGGATGTCGGATGACGGATGTCCGAAGTAGCTTCAACGATAGCTCTATCCTCTTTTTACTGGCTTTTATTTTCATGCTGGCAGAAAGGCAAAGAGACAAAAGCATCATAAGATATGCTAAACTCTAGATTTTAGGCTACTTCCGTCTCCCGTCTCCCGTCTTCGGTCATCGGTCATCGGTCACCTGACATTAAGCCTCCTCACCCCTCAATAAAACTCTCTTCAAACCTCAAGAAATGACAAGTATACCCATTCGGGTTTTTCACCAAATAATCCTGATGGTAATCCTCAGCCACCCAAAAAGGAGCAAAAGGCTCTAAAGTAGTCACCACCTTATCCTGCCATTTTCCAGATTCGTTGACCAAAGCAATCATTTCTTCAGCCTCGGCTTTTTCCTCCTCATTTTGATAGAAAATCGCAGATCTATAGCTCGACCCCATGTCATTTCCTTGTTGATCTACCGTAGTTGGATTGTGCATTCTGAAGAAAAAATCCAGAATCTCTTTGAAAGATGTTTGGCTTGGGTCATAGGTAAGTTCTATGCCTTCGGCATGACCTGGATGGTTTCTGTAAGTAGGGTTTTCGTTTTGCCCTCCTTGATATCCAACTTCTGTATCTACTATTCCAGGACGTGTTCTGAAGAGATCTTCCATCCCCCAAAAACAACCGCCTGCGATGTATGCTTTTTTAGTATTGCTCATTTTGTTTCAATTTTTTTTAAAGTAACAGATGGCCTCAGACTTTGATTCCTTTCCTCCATAGCAACTTGAAAAGATGATTGAAGTTTAGTCTTGCAACTACCTAATTACCATTTCTCTTATTATAAACCTCCATGTACTCGTCCAGGAAGCGCTTGTCGTTGGCGTCACTATCACCATACTTTTCGCGAACCTCGACAAACTTCTTATGCATCATTTCCCTCACTTCAGCATAGGCAGGATCATCGTACACATTATTCATTTCATGCGGATCTGTTTCCAGATCGTAAAGCTCCCATTCGTCAATATCATAATAGAAGTGAATCAGCTTATATCGATCGGTCGCAACCCCATTATGCCGCTTTACGCTGTGTTCCGCAGGATATTCGTAATAGGTGTAGTAAACGGCATCTCTCCATTTGTCACTTTCTCCGCTGACCAGCTTTCTGAAAGACTCCCCTTGCATTTCTGCTGGAGCTTTGATTCCTGCATAGTCCAGGAATGTAGGAGCAAAATCAAGATTCTGAACCAAGTTTTTGATGGTAGTACCCGGCTTGATCTCTTTCGGGAATTTCACTAAAAGTGGCGTACGGAAGGACTCCTCGTACATAAATCTCTTATCAAACCAACCATGCTCTCCCAAGTAAAACCCTTGATCAGAAGTATAAACTACAATGGTATTTTCAGCCAGACCATTTGCCTCCAAATAATCCAAAACCTCCCCTACTCCATCATCCACAGACTTTATCGTACGAAGGTAATTTTTGATGTATCGATTGTATTTCCAGGTAGCGATTTCCCGCTTCTTTTCCAATGTCAAGGTCTTCTCATCCAATTGTCCGTAAGCTTTCAGGAAAGCAGCATTCTTTGGATCAAATGCTTCTCTCCAAGCTTTCAATTGCTCAGGATTGAATCGCCTTAACTCTCCAGCCAATCCAGTGCTATCTCCGTAAGGATTCACTTCCATCATCAAGTCTCTACCCCAGCGCATGATCTCATCGATCTCCATTTCCTGCTCCTTAGCAGCAGTTCCTCTTCCTTGGTAGTTTGTTTCATGGTCAAAGAAATTTGCCGGTGGCGTAAATTCCTTGTCATCATAAAGCGTCAAATATTCAGGTGCTGGTTTCCAGTTTCTATGTGGTGCCTTTTGGTGATAAAGCAACACAAAAGGCTTTTCCTTATCTCTTCCATTTTCCAACCAGTCCAGAGCCAAGTCGGTGGTAATATCCGTAACATAGCCTTCGATTCTCTTCTTTTCGCCATTGATTAAAAAGTCTGGATTGTAGTAATTTCCCTGCCCAGGTAGCACCATAGAATAGTCAAAACCCTGAGGCTGCCCGTCTAGGTGAATTTTACCAATCAAAGCTGTCGTGTATCCATTTGCCTGCATCAGTTTCGGGAAATTATCCTGATCCCAATCAAATGCCTGGATGTTATCGACCTTTCCATTCATGAAACTGTGCTTACCAGTTAGTAGCACAGCACGGCTTGGAGCGCAGATAGAGTTGGTCACTGTAGCTCTGGTGAATATGGCGCCTTCTTTGGCGATTCTATCAATATTCGGCGTTTCATTTAGACCAGAACCGTATGCAGAAATCGCCTGATAGGCATGATCATCTGCCATAATAAAGATAATATTGGGCCTTGCATCTGGCTTTTCTTCTTCTTTAGCACTGCAGCCAACTGCCATAGCAGCTACTATGAACAGGAGATTGATTTTGGTCCAAGACATATGTTGGTAGTTTATTGAAAATGGAAATTAAAAGAAAATGGTCTAAAGAACATTGATTCAAAAATATACTTGAACACAAGTGGCATCTAATGACTTCAATTTAATTCTAAATTAATTAATGATAATAAACATTAGGACAAACGGCCTACTATTTATAGTTTTCTTCAATAGTAGAGATTCCTTTTGGATGAGTAGATTTGATAATTCTCCCCGAATACCGATGAAAAGAATAGTAATCTTAGTCACATTTCTGTTTTCAGTAAATGCCTTTTCACAGCAAAAAAAGCCAAATGTACTTTTCATCATATCTGATGATTTGACCACGACGGCTCTAGGTGCTTATGGCAATGAAAATGCTCACACCCCAGCAATTGATCAATTAGCAAAGGAGAGTACAGTTTTCACCCGCGCCTATACTCAGTATCCAGTTTGTGGGCCTTCCCGAGCCTCTTTTATGTTTGGGTATTATCCAAATGCAACACAAACGTATGGCTATGTAAGTGGGCGAGAGAACGTCGGGCCTGACAGACCTTCGATGGCAGAGCTTTTTAAACAGAATGGCTACTTCACTGCACGGGTGAGTAAAATCTATCATATGGGAGTTCCCATCGATATAGAAAATGGCTCCGATGGCACCGATGATCCAGCCTCTTGGACTGAGAAATATAATTCCCAAGGCCCAGAATGGAAAGCAGAGGGAGAAGCTGAATTGGTACAAAATAATCCGGATGGAAGCATAGAGCGAAAAGGCGGAAATGTGATGACTATCGTCAAAGCATCTGGCGGAGATTTGGCTCACTCCGATGGAAAAACTGCCGAAAAAGCTTCTGAATTAATTCGTCAACATAAGGACAAACCTTTCTTTTTGGCCGTTGGATTTGTGCGTCCGCATGTGCCTTTTGTAGCTCCTGCAAATTATTTTCAGCCTTTTCCATATGAAGGCATTAAGCTTCCAAAGCAAGTGGAAAATGACTGGGATGATATTCCTGAACGAGGAATCAATTACGTCACAAGTGTAAATGCTGATATGAATGCTGTGCAAAAGCAGAAAGCAATTGCAGCCTATTATGCCTCGGTTTCCTATATGGATGCTCAGGTAGCGAAGGTTTTAAAAACGCTAAAAGACGAAGGCTTGGAAGATAATACGATTGTTATTTTCACCTCAGATCATGGATTTCATTTGGATGAGCATGAGTTTTGGATGAAAGTCAGTCTGCATGAAGAATCCGTACTGGTACCAATGATGATCAAGGTGCCTGGCAAAAAGCCTGCGGTCACTACCTCATTTACAGAGTTGCTCGACCTCTATCCCACCCTTGCTGAGTTAGCTGGTTTAGCCTATCCCAACGCTATTCAGGGTAAAAGTTTGGTGCCTATTTTGGATGATCCAACTCAGGAGCTTCGTGATTTTGCATTCTCGGTAACTCAAGGAGGAAAGTCATTTCTAATTCGCACCGATGAGTACGCTTTCATTCAGTACGATGAAGATGCATCGTCAGGCATGGAGCTATACGATATGAAAAAAGATCCAGAGCAGTTCACCAATCTGGCTTTGAATCCGGCCTACAAAGCCGTAATCCTGGAGATGCAAAATCGACTTGCAGCAAAACTAGCAGAGGTTAGGAAAAATGATTTGGGTATAACTTATAGGGAGCCGAAATGAAAAAAACTGGGTAAGTCCACACTATCCCTGCAGGGTTTAAAGTAAGCAAACAAAGCTCTCTTAATATGATAATCCCGATTGCTTTAAGCACTTAATACTACTTCCAATCAGCCAGTTTTTTTAGTGCAAACACACTAATTTTTTTTAATTCATCAGACTTTTTGGATTGTTTATCTTTAAATTAACCACTCATAACCATACAAAAAATAGATGCTCAAGTACCTCAAGCCTTAGAGTTATCCAAAATTAAATTTTTGTAGGCGAAGAGTCTTGATTTGAATTAGCATAATGAAAATGTATTAAAAGGTAAACGCAGGTAGGATATCAAACGTAAAAATGAAGGGTTATAAATCACCGCATTAATCATTCTACCTACCGTTCAACGTATTTACTTTTCAAACTATTAATATTCATGAAGGGAAACACTAAAAAGATTAAAACAAAGGATAAAATTCTATTATCAGCCATCGAGAAATACAATGAAGTTGGGGTACAAAGTATTACCAGCCGACATATTGCCAACGAAATAGGTATTAGCCATGGTAATCTTGACTACCACTACAAAACCAAAGAAGACATTATCTTGGCTATTTATGATAAAATGAGATCTGAGATGTCAGATTATTTTATCTCCCGAAAAGAAAATTCTTCTTCGGTTGAACATGTCCATCTATTGCTAATACAATTGGAGGAGTTTCAATACCGGTATAGATTTATGAACTTGGATGTGTTGGAAATATCAAGAGCTTATCCTAGAATTTCAGATCTTTTAAAGAAGACATCGGAATATAGAAAGCAACAGATGAATGTTCTTTTTCAGGAGTTTATAGACGATGAGTTCATGTGCAATATTGAAACTGAGGTCTATGAAAACATTCAGCACATCCTCCGCATAATCATCACTTTCTGGCTATCTCAACGAGAAGTATTGGCTACTGAAAAATACACGGAAAAAGGATCTATGGTTAAAAGTATTTGGGCAGTAATCCGGCCTTATCTAACCGAAAAAGGAAAAACAGAACTAGAAAAAACAGTAGCCCAATACGGGTACATTCAATAAACCCCAATAATGAAGTCTAAAATCAGCTCATTTGGATTTGGAATCCTCCTGCTTTTCCTTGCCGCATTTCAACCAAGCTTTGCGCAGCAAAAATCCTCAAAACCTAACGTACTTTTTCTCTTTGCCGATGATCAACGTGCAGATGCAATAGGAGCTGCCGGGAATCCTTATATACAAACCCCAAATATTGATCAGTTGGCAAGTGAAGGCAGTCGCTTCGAAAATGCCTATGTAATGGGTGGAAATCATGGTGCAGTTTGCGCGGCAAGTCGTGCAATGTTGCTCAGTGGCAGGAGCCTATTCCATGTTTATGATAAACTGAAAGGCGAACGAACCATGCCAATGGATTTTGCTGAAGCGGGCTATTCTACCTTTGGCACTGGCAAATGGCACAATGAAAAAGAAGTTTTCGAAGCTAGTTTTCAACAGGGCAAGAATGTCTATCTAGGAGGAATGGCAGACCACTATAGCGTAGCGATGCGGGATTACGATGAAAATGGAAAGCTAGGTGAGCCAACTGGCAAAGGTTATTCTACAGAAGTCTTTGCCCAAGGCGCTATTGATTTCATCAACTCTCATGTGAAGTCAGGTTCGGATAAGCCATTCTTTGCTTATGTAGCTTTCACCGCGCCGCACGATCCTTATTCCCCAGAAGCTGGCTACATCAATCATTACCCAGATGGGTCTTTGCCGCTACCTGGTAATTACAAACCAAATCATCCTTTTCAGTTTGATGACTTGATGGTTCGTGATGAGTTGCTTACGGGTTGGCCAAGAAAGCCTGAAGTCATACAGATGATTTTATCTGACTATTATGCTTTGGTAACTCATTTGGATAGCCAAATTGGAAAAATCATTCAGACTCTTAAGGACAATAATCTATACGATAATACCATCATCGTTTATACTGCTGATAATGGTTTGGCAGCGGGAAGTCATGGATTGCTAGGTAAGCAAAGTCTCTATGAACATAGCACCAAGGTGCCGATGATCATCAAAGGTCCAGGAGTTCCTAAGAATGAGACCTTCGATGCTATGGTTTATCTCTACGACCTTTACCCTACCCTTTCAGAATTAGCTGGATTACCTAAGCCAAATCAGGTAGATGGAAAGAGCTTGGCTCCTATTCTTTTCGGGAAAGACACTGAAGTAAGAGGCAGTTTGTTTACCGCTTACCGATATACCGTTCGGGCAGTCAGAACTCCTGAATGGAAGCTCATTAGATATCCTGAGCGAGATTATACTCAGCTTTTCAACTTGAAAAATGATCCCTTGGAATTGAATAATCTAGCGGAAAACAAGGAATTCTCCTCCACCAAAGATGAATTGATGAATTCACTAAAAGAATGGCAAAAAAGCTCTGGCGACACTGCAGCTTTGACTACTAAAGTGATCAAACCATTGGATTATGATCCAAGCAGGCTTACTAGAAAACCAGATCGCTGGCAGCCAGAGTACACGTTGAAGCGATATTTTGAAGATTTAGATTAGTGAAAAGTTTTAATATAAGGCTGCTATCAGGCTAGGCTAGTCAATGCTGAAGACAATATTATAGGCCAAATATCACTTTTATACTTTCTTAAACTTACCGATAGGATATCTATAGCCTTGTACAAAAGGTTCCTGGCTGAACGCACGTTTTTAAATTGCATAGTATCTGCAATATCCTTGTACGACAGGCCTTCATAAAAATGCAGGAAAATAATTTCTTGTTGCCTAGCTGACAATTGACTGGCAGAGGCAAGTATCAATTTTTTTATCTCTGGCCTATAATCCTCATTGACATGTAAAAGAATGGAATCTCCATTGTCAAAAAACTCCTCATGCATCAATATCTCCTCATGTTTGTCTTTTTCACTCCTACTATCTTTTAGAAATGAAAGTACTTTCCTCCTATAACTCGCAAATAAATATGCCTTAACATTTACCGTAGAGCTGAGATTTCCTGATTTCTGAATCAGATAAAGGAAAGTATCCTGCAAAGAATCATAAACTATCGATTCATCTTGGGTAATCTGGAATCCATATTTACAAAGAATTGAGGCATAGCGATTATACAACATCTCCATGCTTTTATTTTCATTTGAGATAATACCAATCCACAATTCATTATCACTAATACCTTCGCTCTCTCCGGTATCACTTTCTAAACTCTGATCGAAATGGCCTAATGGCTTAAAATCTCTCTCATTCATGGCGTTTACTGCTAGATGAAAACTCTTTGTTTAAATTTTTTAAAAAACCACTTTACACAAAGTATAACATACATACAAAAGCTAAAAACATAATTAAAAATCCGAAAATGGCCTCTAGATTAATTTATTATTTGGTGAACTCAGCACTCAAGAAACTAAATTCTGCCGTACTTTTTATATTCTCTACCAAAAAAAATATTTCAAACTACTGATTATTAAAAAAGTTGAGATAGGAAATCAAATGTCCTAGCAAAGCATCTCGGAACATTTACCATTTTTCCAGGTACCACCTGCAAATGATTAAGTAGATCAGGTAAATCTCCTCGATAAGATTTACATGGAATGGATTTCAATCCAAATGGCTTGTGGTATCCAAAATAAGCCTTGTTTAAAAAATAAATACCTGAAGTTGGATTTTTGTTGATGTCACTTATAGACTTTCTCTCTCTATGGGTAAAAGCAAGTATATCTACTTCTAATCTGTACATATGAAATTCAACCCTAAAAGTGAGTATGATTTTTTGAAAAATGAGGATTTCGTATTGTGGGTAAATCACCAAAAGGAGCAGGACACTGAAATGTGGCATAGTTGGGTGAGGGAAAATCCTGACAAAGCTGAATTTTTCCACAAGGCAAAAGCCATTGTTAATTCATTTCAATATTCAGGGGATGAAAAAATTGATGATTTAAGACTGAATAGTATCCGTAAAAAGTTAGTGCAGGCAAATGAAAGACAGCTAAGGAATATCGCTCAATACGGAAATAAAAAGTCTTCTTTCAACTGGCAGAAATATAAGTGGGTTGCAGCAGCATCAGTAATCCTTTTTCTTGTTTTGGGTGGGCTAAGTTGGACTTACCTGAAGACGGGAAATCAAGAAGGCGCAAACTGTATAACTGTATCTACTGATAGAGGAGAAAGAAGAAATGTGATGCTTCCAGATGGTTCATCAGTCATCCTTGATTCGTATTCAACCCTAGAATATTTGACAGATTTTGAACAGGGACGTAAAGTTAACCTGAGAGGAAGGGCATTTTTTGAAGTGAAAAAGCAAAATGGAGAACCGTTCGAGATTTTTTCTGAAGAGTTTGATGTGAAAGTGTTAGGTACTTCATTCGATATGAATACCGATAGTAGCAGGGGAAATGGACACGTTGCATTAGTCACAGGCAAAGTAAATGTGACTATGAAGGATGAAGAAGAAATAAGCCTACTACCACACGAAGCCGCTTATATAAACTATGAAAACAAGCAATTAAGCAAAGGGGGCTTTGATGAAGATCAGATTTTAGGCTGGCGAAAGAACATCCTGAAGTTTAAAGACGAGTCTTACAAAGTAGTCTTTGAGAGAATATCGAATTGGTACGGTGTGGAATTTATTTATGATGAAAATCTTGATTTACAAGGTCTTTACAGCGCCACCTATCGCGATCAAAAACTCGATGATGTATTACAAGGCTTAGGCTATGCATCTGATTTAAAATTTCAGATTAAATCAGATTTAGTCTATGTGTCTCAATAAATAATTAAGTGGAAACCCTAGAGAAAATGTTTTAAAAAAAATAAACCTCAACTAATAATAACCCGAAAAATTATGGTAAAAAAAATACCTATTGCAGGAAGACTATGGAGGTCTAGCCTGACATTTCTGATCCTATTTTTACTTATTTCTATAGTACAAGCTAGTTCGTCTAGTAATACTTTGGTTAATATTCAGTCTGATGTCGTCGTAAATATAGAAACATCAGAAGGCTCTATTTTTGAAATATTCTTGGAGATTGAACGTAAAACCGACTTCAATTTTGCTTACGATAAGGACAAATTAAAGGGCGTGGATTATGTTAAAATAAAAAAGGGAAAGCAATCCCTTAAAAGTATTTTAGATACCCTTTCTAAAGAATTTGAACTCGAGTTCAAAGAAATCAATGGTGTAATTCACGTAAAACAAATCCGAAAAGATCTCTCTCCAATGCGTGTAGAATCAAAAGAAAGGAAAATTTCAGGAGTTGTAAAATCCGTTGATGGGTTCACTTTGCCGGGAGCAAACATTATGGAAGTCGGAACCACCAATGGTATGGTGACCGGTAATGACGGGGAATTCAGTATTAACTTGATCACTGCAGAACCTAAAATTGTGGTATCATACATTGGTTTTGAAAGTCAGACTGTAACTATCGGCCCTAGTGAGACCTACGAAATAATACTATTGGAAGACCAAGCATCACTTGATGAGGTTGTAGTAGTAGGGTTTGGAGAGCAGAAGAAAATAAGCCTTGTAGGCTCCCAATCTACCATTAAACCTTCAGAGCTGAAGCTGCCCGTTAGAGATCTTACCAATGCTCTCGGCGGCCGTCTAGCGGGATTAGTTTCAGTACAGAGAAGTGGTGAGCCAGGCTACGATGGAGCTCAGATTTTTATAAGAGGGATTGCCACTTTTGGTTCTTCACCTCGCGGACCTCTATTGATAGTAGATGGCGTGCCAGATCGACCAATTGACAACATCAACCCAGAAGATGTAGAAAGCTTTACTATCCTAAAGGATGCCTCCGCTACAGCAGTTTATGGTGCGAGAGGAGCAAATGGTGTAATTATTATCAATACCAAATCAGGACTAGTTGGAAAACCAATAATTAATGTTGAAGTAAGACAAGCGGTCACTTCATTTACGCAGTTGCCTAGTTTTGTAGATGGGCCGGATTTCATGAAGCTATACAATGAAGGCCTGGTGATGAGAGGTAGAACACCTCAATACTCAGAAGAGCAAATACGAATGGTAGAATCTGGAGAAGACCCTGACCTCTACCCTAACGTAAATTGGTATGATGAAATATTCAATAAGTATGCTCAAAACCGAAGTGCTGACCTCAACATTCGAGGCGGTTCGGAATACGCGAAATATTACATATCGGCTGGTTACTATTCAGAAACAGGAATGTTTAAAACAGGTGGTGTAGAAAGCTATAATAACCGTCTTTCTCTCGACCGATTTACATTTTTGACCAATGTAGATGTGAATCTAACTAAGTCTACGAATATAGAACTTGGTATCAACGGGTTCATTATAAATTCAAATTATCCCGGAGTTGGAACTGGAACTTTATTTAATATGGCTACGCAGAGTCCTCCTCACATTGCACCTCCGCAATATTCAAACGGACAATTCCCAAGGGTACCCGGAGGTTACAATAACCCTTATGAAAGGCTTACTCAATCTGGCTATGCAACTGAATATAGAAATACCATAAGGTCAAATATCCGATTGAAGCAGGATTTGAATTCGATCACGCAAGGATTGAAATTCACCACGATGTTCTCTTTCGATGCCTATAACTGGAACAATTTGAATAGAACGAGAAATGTGCAAACCTATTACGCTACTGGTCGGGATGAAGAAGGAAATCTTATTACTGAACTCGTTGATCAAGGGTCAGACGTATTGGGCTTTGCTCAATCAAGAGGAGGAAACAGGAAATTCTATACAGAATCTGCACTTAACTATAACAGAACTTTCGGTGAGAATCATGATGTATCCGGAATGCTGCTCTATTACCAATCAGATTATATCAATGCTGATGCCGGTGACTTGGTTTCTTCAATTCCTTTTAGGCTTAGAGGTTTTTCAGGAAGGGGTACCTATGGATATAAGTCCAAGTATTTTGTTGAAGCAAATTTTGGTTATTCTGGTTCTGAAAACTTCTCTCCAGACAGTCGATATGGCTTTTTCCCTTCATTTGGTACAGGCTGGGTAATATCGAATGAATCTTTTTTTGAACCTATGAAGGACGTGATCTCTCTTCTGAAATTGCGATATACTTTTGGATTAACGGGGAACAGTAATACTAGTGATCGATTCCTCTTTCAAACAAGAATTGATGGCGGTAATGGCTATACCTTTGGAGTTCCTGGCAATACTAGAGGATATGGAGGTATGCAGGAAGGGCAGGTCGGTTCCAATGTAACTTGGGAAACTGGAAAAAGACACAATCTAGGATTAGAAGTGAATTTCTTCAATGATGATCTTTCTTTTATTGTCGAGTTTTTTCAGGAACGCAGAAGTGGGATCCTTATGAAGTTAAATGATATCCCTGCTGCTTCTGGCTATGGGGCTAATACTCCATACGGAAATATTGGTATTACAGAAAATAGAGGGCTTGACTTAACATTGAACTACAACAAACATTTCGGCGGCAATTCACTAGTCAACTTCTTAACCTTCAGAGGAACATTCACTTACAACAAAAATAAAAATGTATACGACGGGTTGCCAGAATGGCAATACCCATGGTTAAACCGCATAGGCCGAAGAATAGATCAACGTTTTGGTTATATAGCAACAGGTCTATTTGAGAGTGAAGAAGAAATTGCTGACTCTCCAGTGCAAGCGGGTGATGTGCGTCCAGGGGATATCAAATACCAAGATCTTAATGAAGATGGAATAATAAATACCTATGACCAACGAGCCATCGGGTATGGATCTATTCCTCAAATCATGTATGGATTAAATCTAGGAGCAGGTATTAAAAAGTTCGAAATAGTTTTATTTTTCCAAGGTGCCGGATTAGTTGATATGATGTACTCTGGAGGTGAAGCAACAAATCCATTCTTTGATGGCCCTACACGAGGCAACTTATATGACATGGCATTGGATAGATGGACACCTGAAAATCCATCTCAGGATGTTTTCTATCCTAGAATGTCCACTAGAGAGGACATTACCACAAATTATTACGGAAGTACCTGGTGGCTGTACCGAGCTGACTATCTACGCCTAAAAAATGCTGAAATAGCTTATAATTTCGATATGACTAAACTGAAGAAGTTTGGGATGAAAAACCTACGTGTGTATTTGAACGGAACAAACCTCCTAACCTTTAGTCCTTGGAAAATATGGGATCCTGAACTAGGAGATGGAAGAGGTACAAGTTACCCGAACACGACTACATACAATATCGGTCTAAGAGCTAGTTTTCAATAAAACTCAAACAAAATCATGAATAGCATTATTAATAAAATAGGAAAATATCTCACTGTTCTATGCATCGGTTTGACCCTCTCTTGTTCTCAAGATTTTCTGGATACTGTACCAGATAACATAACTGCTCTGGAAGATGTATTCACCAATAAAGGCATGACCGAGCAATGGCTGGCAAGAATATATAATCCCTTACCAGACATGTGGGATCAGCCCTATAATCAACAATGGGCAGGACAAAGTGATGAAGCGGATTACGCATGGGTTTTTCCACTGATGAACTCCGGCGCAATGACGCCAGATAATACAAATCACAATGTTTGGTCTAGCTATTATCAGGCGATTCGATACGCTGCAATATTTTTAGAAAATGTAGACATGAATCAAGAGATACCTGCAGAACCAAATGGGGATAGGTTAATTCAACAGTACAAAGGTGAAGCAAGATTCCTTCGGGCATATTATTACTGGTTGCTAATGAGACAGTATGGTCCAGTTGTTCTGATGGGTGAAAATTCTTTACCGCCAGATGCTGACTTTCAAATACCTAGAAGTACTTGGGATGACGGAATAGAATTTGTGCTCTCAGAGATGAACCTTGCCATGGCAGATGTGCCAGAAAAGCATCTAAATCCTAACAATCCACAGGAACTAGATCAAGCGCAAACTGGCAGAATCAGTAAGCCTATCATTAAAGCAATTAAGTCACAAATACTCTTATTTCATGCCAGTCCATTAGTCAATGGAAATAGCGATTTATCAGGATTGGTTAATCCAGATGGTACAGTACTAATTAACCAAACCTATGATGAAAATAAATGGAAGCGCGCAGCAGACGCTGCCAAAGAAGTAATAGACTTAGGCTACTATTCTCTGTTTAAAGTAGAAGATGATGATCCATTCCGTGCAGGATTTTTATCCTACAGAAATCTCATGTTTGAAGGCTGGAGAACTGAAGGAATCTGGCTTCGAGCTAACTCAAATATGTACGGAAACTGGGAGAGACACGCTTCACCACGTAATTCAAATGGTAATGCTTGGAGTGGTATTGCAGTTCCTCAAGAGATGGTTGATGCTTTTAGGATGTCAAATGGATTAACCATAAATGACACTAATAGTGGATATTCTGAGGAGGGGTTTGTGGAAGAGGGAAACACCTACTATTCTCCAGGTACATTCAAGATGTATGTAGACCGTGAGCCTAGATTTTATGTCAATATTACCTTTAATGGATCTTATTGTCCTGTAGTTCCAAATCCTGGATGGAGTAATGTAGTGGAGTTTTTCTATACAGGTAACTCAGGAAAGCAGGGTGCAACTAGGGATTATCCTTCTACAGGCTACACCGCCAGAAAAAATATCCACCCTAATAATGATTATAGAGATGGAAGAAGCTTCAGTAGGCCTGCTATGAACATTAGACTAGGAGAGATATACTTGAATTACATTGAAGCATTGAACGAATATTCTCCAGGTCACCAGGATATTTTCTTTTATCTAAATGAGCTCAGAAATCGGTCTGGTCTTCCTGATTATGAAGGAGATATGGGACAGGATACTATGCGGGAGGTCATTCATATTGAAAGACAGGTTGAATTAATGTTTGAAGGTCACAGGTATTGGGATGTTCGCAGATGGAAAGTAGCTGACCAACCGGAATATCATCAAGGAGGGGCATTTCACGGAATGGATATTGACCAAGGAAATGAAATATCATCACCAGAATTTCACCAAAGGTCAGTGGTATATACTAGAGCTGACTGGGAGGACAAAAACTACTGGTATCCAGTACCACAAAGTGAGATTGATCGAAATAAGCAGCTTGTCCAAAACCCTGGTTACTAGCTATTAAAGAGGAGATCCAATTCATTAACTCCACATGTTTTTTTATTACCAATCCCCGAATTATAAAAAGTTCGGGGATTTTTTTTGTGAAAAAGTTGTAGTCTAATAAATCCGGAATATTCTCACTTATGACTATAAAGTTACTCTGACTGGGAAACTGAAGTAAATCTCATCCGCATCAACTCGGTACATTTCAAATTGGTAATCAACGATTCTGGTATAGGAATGGACAAGGATCTGGATATAGTGATAACTTCCTCTTTGGGCCTAAGGCTAGTAAGAACACTCACCAGACAGATTAATGGGAATCTATCTATCCAATCGAACCCAGGCACCACTTTCTCCATCGTTTTGACGGATGAACAGCTTGCTGCTTAAAACAGACAAGTAATCTTTCTTGACCCTAAAAAAGGACTCCAAAATTGGAGTCCTTTTTCATTGATCAAATTCTAAAACACATGCTTAATACCCTGGATTCTGAGGCATTAGATTCGGATTATTCTGCATTTCTGGAAGCGGGTAAGGCATTAAGTAATGCTTGGCTTGTAAGGTCTGATTAGAGCTTGGATTAGTATGTCCTTCAAAATTATCAAATCCATTGTTGGCTTCATTGTAGACTTTGCGTAAGCGAAGCATATCAAACCAGGTAAGCTGCTCATAGCAGAGCTCATGCCACCTCTCTCTCAAAACTGCATCTCTAAACGTATCTGAGGTAAATCCGCCCATGCTTGGAGTGGTTAACCCAGCTCTGTCACGTATTCTTTTCAAACTTTCAACAGCTAAAGCGTTTGGCCCACCAACTTCGTTCTGTGCCTCAGCATAGATCAGCAATACCTCTGCAAATCTGATTAAAGGAACATTCAGGTTGTTTGCCCTAGTGCCTGGTTGGTCTTTAGTGCCTAGTGCTTGCTGGTTAAAATGCTTGAAAATATAAGGTGCACCCAGGTCAAATTCCGCACCGCTACCATTTGTGTAGTAAGTAGTGTAAAAGAATCCTTCCTGATTAACTGCTCGCTTATCTCCAGGCTCATAGGAATTGTAGAAATCTTCCGTTGGAACAGTACTTCCAGTTCCTGATGGACCCGCAAAGGTCACAGGCTTAAAGTTCGGAAACATATTGTTCATTGGATTTCCAGCCACAATCACATTATACTGTAGCATAAAGATATGCTCTAGTCTATTGTCATTGTTCTCGTTATGAATTGCCTTGTAGGTTGGAAACAAGTTGATTGAAAGCGGATTACTATTAGCATAGTCAATCACTTCCTTCGACTTGTCAGCAGCCAATTGATAATGAGACGCTCCCTTACTCAAAGGAAATCCCGCCATAGTCAAATAGACCTTCGCCAACATTGATTTGGTAGCCGCCAAGGATGCTCTACCGCTATTGTCCATCCAAGGCAATCCTGCTGCTTCAGCTGCTTTCAAATCCTCCAAGATTAAAGCATAAACTGCGTCTTGCGAAGCAGGCGCAGGTCTGAAATTTTCAGAACTAGCCGTCTGTGGTATGGTAATCAATGGAACATCACCCCATAGCCTCACAGCATAGAAATATGCCCAAGCTCTTAGGAACCTTGCTTCACCAAGAATTTTCGTCTTTTGTGCCGCATCCATTGGTGTAATAGCTGGTACCTTATCCAGTACTAGATTTGCTTGTGCTATTACTTTATACAATCCATTCCACCAATTGATCACATGCTGAGTTCTTCCATCATAAATGAGCCCGTACAGGTTATTCAAATCGGAATTTTGGGCTGTCTCGGTAGTAGATGTTCCCGTTGGAGCTTCTAGTAATTGCCAAGTTGAAGAAAAGATTCCCCCATCTCCCCCAATAAATCGTGTATCGGCATACACTGAAGCGAGTGCTGCTTCGGCATGGTCAGGAATAGTATAGAAACTTTCAGGTGTCAAATTGGAAGGGTCTTTTTCTTCCAGGAAACTTGAACAACCTACAAATCCTGCTACCAACGCTCCAAAAAGGAGCAACCTGCCTGCTTTGTTATATATGTTATTTTTCATATGTATATATTTTTTTTAAAGGTCACATGTAATCTCGCATGGAGATAAAACCAGACTTCTTTGTCCAGCCTTTGTCTTGCTCGATTTCATGCATTACATCGCTTTAAGTAAAAAGTGGATTAAAGAGTCACCTGCAGACCGAACATGAAAATTGTCGGTCTCGGATAACTGTGCCAGTTCATACCTTGTGAGAAAACATTACTTCCGGTACCACCACGAATAGGTGTTGTTTCTGGATCACCATTGATATCTTTTCCTGTCAATAGGAGGAAATTCTGAGCTGAGGCATATGCTCTCAATCTGCTTAGTTTGATGGCGCTAGTCACATTGGTTGGAAAACTATATCCCAGTAATAGGTTTCTACCACGAAGGAAAGAACCGTCTTTAACCCAGTGAGAATCCACATTAGTCACATATCCTGCCCGAGTATCTCGGATCTCTGCAATCATTGTGTTTTGGTTCTGAGGTGTCCATGCATTCAGCACTGAGGTATAGCTATTTGCCAAAGCTTGACGGTCTTCACTTGGGTGCAAGGTCATGTCCAGCACATCATTTCCAACACTATATTGAAGCTCAACAGTAAGATCAAAATTGTACATTCTGAAACTGTTGGAAATTGCTCCCCAGAAATCAGGGCTACCATTACCAATGATCATTCTATCCGAATCGTTGATTGCTTTATCTCCATTGACATCCAAGTATTTGATATCACCTGGAAGAATTGTAAGTCCATTTCTATAACTCACAAATTCAGCTGCTTCTGCTCTTTCTGCTTCACTCCAAGTACCCAATCGTACCAATCCCCAGAAAGAACCTACCGGTTCACCAACTCTGATGATGTTGGTCTGGTTGGTGAAATTAGGACCACCTACTCCGAAAATATCTGCCGGAGTTGCTAGTGACAACACCTTATTTCTGTTTAGTGAGAGGTTAAAAGAGGTGTTCCAACTGAAATTCTCCGAATCAAAATTCACAGAATTAAGCGTGAATTCAACTCCCTTATTTTCCATAGAACCAACATTGCTTCGGATGGTCGCATATCCACTTGTTCTTGGTACAGGCGAATCCAATAGCATGTCTGTAGTTTTTCTGTAATAAAGGTCAACTTCCAAATTCAGGCGATTATTGAACAATCCCAATTCAACTCCAAAATCAGTCTGAGCTGTTTTCTCCCATCTCAAATCTGGATTTGCCAGTCTATTGATACCGGTTCCGCCTACTTGGTTCTCATTATAAATAGCCGAATAATTAGAGCTTAATAATGAAAGTGACGAGTAAGGTGGTATTTCTGAGTTACCTGTCAAACCGTAACTCGTTCTCAACTTTAGGTTTGATATAGTTGAATTGCCTTTCAAAAATCCTTCTTCAGAAACCCTCCAAGCCAGTGCTGCAGAAGGGAAAAAGGCATATTTGTTATTATCACCGAATTTTGACGAACCATCGGCACGACCTGTAGCGGTAAACAAATACTTATCATCTAGGATATAATTGATTCTGGCAAAGTAAGAATTCAATGCTTCACGGTCAGCTCCCGAACCTACTCTTGGCAGCTGGCTACCAGCACCGAGATTATTGTACAGGAAGTAATCCGTAGAGAAATTTTGGATACTTGCACTCATAGATGAGGAATTACTTTCCTGCCATGAAATACCAAGTAGTCCTTCTACAGCATGTCTTTCAGCAAATACTTTATTATAAGTCAAGTAATTCTCCAGAGACCAAAATGTATTTTTGTTCAAACTTTTGGACGCAGTTCCACTCTGCCCAATAGCTAATGTTCTGGTCTCAGACCTGTCATTTTCCTGCGTCAGGATATTTACACCCAATGCGGTTCTCATTTGGAGTGCATCAGAAAACTTGATGTTAGTGTAAGCACTTCCCAAGGTAGTTTGAGTATTAAGGATATACCTTCTTCCAGACAACCTGTGCATAGAACTCATTGTACCTTCCGCAAAAGGATAATCTCTGTTATTAGCAAAGGTTCCATCCTCATATTTCACAGGAAGGAATGGGAAATCTTCTACCATCTGTCTGGCAACAGCATCAGACACATCGACTAGATTTTCTGACTGATTGTTATAGCTAAGGCTACCACCTACAGTCAACCATGATTTCACTTTATCTTCTATAGTGAAACGAGTAGAATATCTTTTCAAATAGGATGTTTTTACAAGTCCTTGATCATCCCTATATCCCAAAGAAAGAGAGTAAGAAGTACGCTCATTACCTCCAGTAAAGCCTAACTGATGGTTTTGGGAAAGCTTGTTTTGAGTGGTTTCTTGTAGCCAATCAGTATCATAAAGAGGATTACCCTGGCTGTCAAAAATACGGGGATCGGTTCTTCTAAGGGCTGGGTTTAGGTAGGCCCACTTGCCAGCATTCCATCCTTCTGGATCGTATTTAGCCATATTAGCCCAAGCTAAATCCTCAACATCTAAATATTGCTGGGCATTTAACACCTCAGGTCTATTTGGTCCTATGATAGGAACACTTAAATCCACATTGTATGTTACGCTACCTTCGCCTGATTTACCTTTTTTGGTGGTGATTAGAATAACGCCATTCGCACCTCTAGAACCATAAATCGCAGTAGACGATGCGTCTTTCAACACCTCCACAGATACGATATCGTTCGGGTTGATATAATCTATTGCACTACTTTGTTGATCCAAAGTACCCATTGGCATCTGAACACCATCTATTACATATAGTGGGTTATTGGATGAGTTGATGGAGCTGAATCCTCTGATCCTAACAGTGGTTCTTCCTCCTGGACGTCCTGAGTTGTTATTTACTTGAACTCCAGACACTCTTCCTGCCAAAGCTTGATTTAAAGATGCTGCCGGACGCTCTCGCAGTGCTTCTGCACCAACTGAGCCTACAGAACCTGTTAAATCACTTCTTTTGGTAGTTCCATAACCAATCACCACTACCTCGTCAAGAGCTGTGGCATCAGGTCTTAGTGTTATGTTAATTACACTTTGCGAACCCACTGTAATTCGCTGTGGCTCATATCCTATATAGGAAAATATTATCTCAGCATTGTCAGAAACAGTAATCGTGTACATCCCATCTATGTCGGTAATGGTACCAGAGGTAGTACCTGCTACAGACACCGTTGCACCGGGAAGAGGCAATCCAGTTTCATCCAGAACTTTCCCAGTTACAGTTACATCTTTCAGTATATTTTTTATAAGGGGAGCTACGTTTGCACTTGCCATTATAATAGTGCTAAACATAAGTTGGATTAAGAATCCATATAGAATTCTTTTAGACACCCATAAAAGCCGTCTATGTAATTTTGATTTCATAGTATAAGAGGTTTATTTTAATGGTTACTAAAAATATTTCTGTAATTATAATTTATAACACAGAGGATCGAATATTGCGCAGCGAGGGATCTTCTTAAATTTCGACTGCTCCTTCCAAAGGTCTCTTTGATCAGTTCATTGGCAATCTGTTTTTTTTTAAAATAAAAATTATGTAAAAATTAGTTGATACCTAGTACATTAATCAGATCAAGCTGGAATAACCTGAACACTTTCACCCATCACAAAAATGAAATCAAAATCAAGCAGGAGTTAATTATTTGAAATTCAATTATTTGAAAAATCTCAATTGAAATCAATCCTCTCACACTATTTTTATAAAAACACTTCTTTTAGCTATTCATATAATAAAAAATGAATCTGACATCTAATTTAAGACTCATCTTTTAGCTCATTCTTATTAAGAAAAATTCAAGGAATATTATTAATTCAATATGTTTCTTAAACATCTTTTAAATTAATTGAACAAAACCTTCTTTAAATGTAAATAAATCCATTTACCGAGGCCCTCCTTCCAAATACCCTCAGATCTAATTTAGAAAAAAATTTTAATTGTTAGGTCTATTCTAAAAAAATTTTAGAAACTATAATAGTCAAAATAAGTAACCTATTATTTCATTTTTAACAATAATATTAGCACAAATAGTCTATTAAAAAGCCTTCAATTCCAATTCAACACAAAAATATCAATCTCAACGGAATCATGAACCCTATTTATCCAAATTCAACAAGAATATAAATTTTCACCTATCTAAAAATTTGCTTTCACAAGCCACTGGTAATCCTCGCGCATTTCGGTTAAAATTAAATTGTACTAGTCAAATTTTCCGAAACCTAGCTAATCATGTTCGATTTCGTTACACAAATTTCATATGAACTGATCGTCCCGGCTACAACAAGACATTTTTTAAATTGGAACAAGTATTGAAGATATTAGCCTAAAAACTCCCTATGCTTAGCTTTCTTCTTTGGTGCATCCTTTTTATCCTATGTTGGCCACTAGCGATTATTGCACTGTTTCTCTACCCTATTGTGTGGCTTTTGCTTTTACCATTTAGGTTACTGGGATTTGCTGTGGATCTCTCTTTTGACCTAGTCAGAAATATCTTTATGCTTCCCTTCACACTTGTTGGTAAGCGATAGCAAGCAAATTACTTTTGGTGATATTCCTTCACCAGCTTCATGATTTTATGAAATACCTCTGTATTCTCATACACCCCTCTGAAATCACCGGAATGTGCTCCATAAGCAAAAATAGGAACCATAATCCCTGTGTGATCATCGGAATGATAAGCCAATTCTACCGTATTTGAAGCAATATCTCCCTGCGGAATGGATACTCCTCCCGTCTCATGATCTGCTGTGATCAAAACCAAAGTTCCCGGATGTGAATCTGCGAAACGAATCACCTCCCCTATCACCTGATCAAAATCAAGCATCTCGGAAACGATCATAGAAGTGCTATTAGAATGCCCTCCCGAGTCTATATTCGCAGCCTCTACCATGAGGAAAAAGGGGCGCTTTTTCTGCTCAAAAAACTTCAACGCAGCATTTGTGCTTTTCAATAAATAATCCCCTCGCCCGTCCAAAACTTTTTTTAATGAGTTTTCAGATGCAAAGTACCCCACCCGATTTCCTCCTAAGTTCTCCAGACTTTCCACCAAAGTAAATTCTGAATTTCTGAGGTTTACCATCTCCTTTTCAAATCTGGATTTACCTCCACCTATGAAAAGATCAAGCTTACTTTTAGCCAAATAGGCAGCAATGTGATCCGAATCATCGCGCTCCGGATAATGCGCAAAGAAGGATGCAGGAGTAGCTCCCGTTAGTTGATCTGTGGTGATGATCCCGCTGGAGAATCCATATTCTGTGAGCAGATCAGGGAGACTCTCTAACCTTTTTCCTTCTGGATCCACTCCAATTGCTCGATTATTGGTTTTCTCACCAGTGGCGTAGGCTGTCGCACCTGCCGCAGAATCTGTGGTAAAATCATCCGCAGCTTGGGTTTTCACTAAACCCATATTCTTCAACTCAGTCAAGTTCAGTTGATTCTCATTTGCAAAGAGAGCAGCCGAAATCTGCGCCAATCCATTCCCATCTCCTATCATCAGAATCACATTTTTCACAGGAATTGCGGCTCCATCCGAATCAAAATTGGGATGGTAAACCTCGTGAAGATTTGGGTTCTGATAGACATTTTGATCCAACTTACTTAAATAATCCGCCGCAGCAATTGGGTGATCGGTATTGATGAAATCCTCTCCCATTTCATAGAATGCCTTCCATGCAGACTTGCTATCTGGCGAACCCCAAAAGCGAACAGGCTTATCAAAACTGTGGACTAGATCAATAAAATCCTGGACAGCTTTTCGTTGCTCTTCCACCATTCTTCCTTTACCGTTCCAAATAGAAAACTGTCGAAAACTCATACTCACCATTCCTATTTTCTCCCATGGCAAACCCTTGCTTAATTCCTTACTTTGATAATCAAAAAACATCCAATCCGGATATTTTTTATAATCGTCAGGATTTGGTCTATTTCCGGAAATGATCAATTTCAATCCCCCTGGATTACTTTCCGAGTAAAGCACATCCTGATAATTCAGCATACTTTTCTCTAATACCTCCAAGGTGGAATAGGCTTCCGTCTTTAGGTCTACCAACAAATGAAAACTGATGGTAGAAATAACATCGTTTTTCAATCCTTCTTTAATAGGATCCAAATACAAGCTTTCAATGGTTCGTCGTGGATCAATACTTTCCACTTCGTGAGCAGCCAGGAGGGCACCATCTTTCAGAATCACATCCACCTCAATAGAAGCTGCCCCCGCACTATAAGCAGTCCAAAAGGGTACGGTTTGCAGGTAATCGTTGTGAGAATGGATTTGAAAAGACGATTGATTCTGCGCAGAGAGGCTAAAAGAAAGGAATAGCAGAAGTAAAAGCTGAGTTGAAAAGAATTTATTCATTCTTAAAATTAGGTGATTCGCCAGAATAAGTGACACATTTCAACCCCAAAAGTCAAGGCTTAACATATTCATAAATTATGAGACACCTGGGTAAAACACTAATACTCTGAGTCTCGCCATATCCTATTGTAAATTAACTAGTTACATATAAACTCATGTTTTTTTTCACATCTTAAATCATAACAAAAACATGAAGCAACATTCGATGAATCTCCTCGGATTTTTAGGAACTTACCAATTAAATTAAACTTCATGAAAACCAACACCAGCTTACTTCTACTCGCTTTTTGCCTGTTTTTTTATTCATCCATTTCTGCTCAGAATCTCAAAATCAACCAGATTCAGGTAATCGGTAGTCACAATAGCTACAAGAGTCAAATGGCACCAGAACTACTGGTTTATTTGGCTAAAGTGAACCCGCCTGCTGCCCAGAGTTTGGAATATGCACATATCCCTTTAGAAGCTCAATTGGAATTAGGTTTAAGAAACCTGGAACTTGATGTATTTCACGATCCGGAAGGAGGAAGGTATTCAAACCCAAAAGGATTGGAAATCATCAAAACCAGCGGTGGAGCCATTCCTGATTACGACCCTGGCAATGCCCTTTCCAAGTCGGGACTGAAGCTTTTTCATGTGCAGGACTTAGATTTTCAATCTCACTACCTACTTTTTGCAGATGCTTTGACGGCACTCAAAAAATGGAGCGATAATAACCCTGAGCACTACCCCATCTTTATTTTGATCAATGCAAAAGCTGGAAATATCCCTGGCACTCGCCCTGTTCTGCCTTTCACAGCCACGGCTTTGGACAGCATTGATTTGGAAATTAGAACGCATTTAGGCATGAATAAGCTAATCACTCCGGATATGGTAAAAGGAGATTTTACTGATTTGGAATCAGCAGTGCTGGCCGGAAACTGGCCAACTCTGGAAGATGCAAAAGGTAAATTCCTTTTTGTTTTGGATGAAAGTGAGGAGAAAATCGATCGATACCTTACTGCCAAGCCTGAGTTAAAGAATGCAGTACTCTTTGTCAACAAAAAAGAAGGAAATTCTACCGCTGGATTTAGGATTATAAATAATGCGGAGAGAGATGAAGCCTACATTAGAGATCTGGTCAATAAAGGGTACATGATCCGAACGCGGGCTGATTCAGATACTAAGCAGGCCAGAACGAATGATTATTCTACTTTCGAAAAAGCTAAAGCATCTGGAGCTCAGGTAATTTCCACTGATTATTATTCCCCTTCTACTTTCTTTAAATCAGCTTACAAAGTTAGTTTCGAAGGGAACCTGTACCAAAGACCTAATCCAGTGTTGGTCAACAAATAGACTCTCCTTAATATTTTGAACAAAAAATATATTATTCCTAGCATCCTTGGCGCAGCAATACACCTAATCAGCCCAAAACCACAGCTTTTTGCTCAATCATCTGCTGAGGTAAAAATCGCGTTTCTGTCAGACATCCACCTGCAAGATGTCTATGCAGATTTGCAGTCACCTGATTTCCCCGGAGTGTTAAATCCAAAAACTGGCAAATACGCGACTATTCGGACCATGAAAAGCCAAATAAATTCTACCCGGCTTTTTAATGAAAACTATTTTGCCTTCATCAGTGCATTGGAAGACCTGAAGAAGAAAGAAATTCAACTCGTGATACTTCCGGGCGACTTTACCGATGACGGTCAGCCGATGAATGTATTGGTATTGAAGAAAATCCTTGACCATTACGCAAGAAATTTCGGAATGCGATTTTATGTGACTACTGGAAATCATGATCCAGTCAAACCATTTGGGGGAATTGCCGGGAAAAGAGATTTTTTGGGGGTGGATGGTTCCGAGCAAGCAATCGCAGGGACAGTTGATTTATATAAAAATACGGACGCAGCAATCTCAGATCAGATCAATTACTGGGGTTATCCAGAGATCACCCAAGCATTAGCTGCTTATGGCTTTTTCCCGAGCACACAGGATGTTTTCTGGGCGCATCCTTTCGAAGAGCTGGATTATGATTCTTACAGCTTTGATCAGGCCGAAGCTTCCTCCAACCTTGAAAACAGAGTTTATCCAGCTGGAGATTCGGGGCTTTTCCTGCCTGATGCCAGCTATCTCGTGGAACCTGTAGATGGAATTTGGCTACTTGCGCTTGATGGAAATGTATACACACATTCTGAGGAGGGTAATTGGAGCGGCTCCTCTGTTGGGTTCAATCAGGCTGTGAATCACAAAAATCACCAACTCGACTGGATCAGAAAAGTGACTGCTGAAGCTGAGAAAAGAGGTAAAGCGCTTATCTCCTTTAGCCATTATCCCTTGGTTGATTTTCATGACGGAGCATCTACCGAGATGAAGTCAATTTTTGGACCTAGTAAATTTCAACTCGAACGCGTTCCTACTTCGGAGACCAGCGAACTATACGCTGCCGCAGGAATCAACATCCATTTCGCGGGACACATGCACATCAATGATACCGGAATTTATCAAGACCAATCAACCACCTATACCATGTATAACATCCAAGTTCCTTCCCTGGCGGCCTTTCCGCCTGCCTATAAGACTGCCACAATCACTTCGCAAGAAAATTTTGAAATTGAGACTATCCCTTTGACAGAAGTAGATCATATGAATGAATTCTTTGATCTCTATCGAATGGAGCATAGGTGGTTACTTGAAAACCAAGATCCAGGGATCTGGGACACCACCATTCTGGCTTCCAAAGACTATCTCGAATACACCAGAAATCACCTTCGGGAATTAACAAAATCCAGGTTTATCCCATCCGATTGGCCAGAAAATCTGGCTATTCTGCTTGAAAATCTCAGTCCTAAAGAGCTTATCCTATGGAGTAAAATGGACGAAATCAAAAGTGATAGATTTCTACAAGAGAAATTGAGAACACTACAAATCAATTCACGAGGTATGAATCCCAAACATTCTATTATCGATGATTTTTACTTGTTGAAAAATGGCGATGAACTGGGAAAAAACCTCATTCCTGAAGATAGACTTAGCTTTTATGAGGAATTGATTACTTCCCTCAGCAAAAAAACCTTCTCCTCTTCGGTTCAAAACCTGAACCGTGAATTGATTCAGTTTTTTGCGATTTTCGAGAAGCTCTATCAGTCGAATCCTTCAGACCATTTTTCCATTGACCTGAAAAACAATACGATAAAGAAAATTCAGGATTGAAGCAAAGTCAATCATATTGGTCGTGCCGTTGGCACTCTCCTATGTCATAAATCCGCTAGTAACCCAGAATTGCATTCTGGGCTTTTACTGGCCTTGCCGTTGGCAAGGGAAATCCTGCCGAGATTATAAAAACGGGATAATGAGCCTATTTCTAGGTTATAATAGCAGGCCCAATAAATTCAACTGACGTAAGTACTTAAAAACCTTTTAATTATTCAATTGGCCAACAGACATTCTATATGAAGAATGCCAAGGGCATTCACAATACCAGCCCCGAATACAGCGCAGCGAAATTCGGGGTAGAAAAATCATTATTGAATTTATGAGTGCCAAAGGCATGATCAGTAACACAAAAACCTAAAAAAACAGCAAAAGCCGATGAGAAATCTCACCGGCTTTTATATTTCTAAAGGTTTACTAGACTTTAGTAACTTGGATTTTGAGCCAAGAAACCTTCAATGTTGGAAGCTCCATCGATCGCTCGTTGCGGAATCGGGAATAGTCTTTTGTTGGGATCACTATCGGTCTTTTCTGTCCAACTATCTTCATATTTACCAAATCTGATTTGATAGGTTCTTCTCAAACCTTCCCAATAAAGCTCAAAGCCAGATTCACGGAATAGTATATCCAAATCAATCGAAGCCAAAGGAGCAGGTGTTTGCGCAGGACGAGCTGTTCTCGAAGTTCTGAGGGTATTGACATCTGCAAGTGCCCCTGCATTATCACCTTTTCTCAACTTGGCCTCAGCACGCATCAAATAAACCTCACCTAATCTCAGCAAAACGATATCTACACTGCTATTTGAACAGCAATTCGGTGCGGTTCGGCTAAACTGATATTTAGAGAATCGATTTCCAGTATTGTGCAAGCTACCCTCGCTGGTAAAATCCACCTGGAAGGTGTGATCCACGTAACGGATATTTGCTCCACTACTTCTTCTGTTAATCACTGGATAGATTTTCACTTTCCCATCAGTATCCCGAATAATCGCTCCGGTTTCATCTTTTCGCGGTCCCCAGATAATATTTCGAAGAATCCCTCTATCCATTTCAAACTCGGTATCTTCTACTGTGTAATAGTGATCTTCATCATTTGTAGGATTAACCCCTGTTAAGTCTTGAAGATTTTCAGGAACCATCGTATTGCGCATGAAGAAACGTGCATCTGCATCCGCAGGATCCACATTACCATATGCGTCATACCAGGTTTGCACGAAATCCGGTGTTGCAGCGACCGCATCAGTTCCTCTAGTGCTAGGGTACTCAGGTCTTGGAACCTGATCACCCGAAATTGACCAGTATTGCCATCTGCTATGCTCAGTCTGCAAGACACCACGCTGGTCGAGAGAGAAGATAATTTCCCTATTGGTATTGTTGTCGTCATTAAACAAATCGAAATATTCAGGGGATAAAGTGTAAGGTCCGTTGATGATATTACTTGTGTATTGGATCACCTTATCCATATCTTCAGTCCTGAAATCAGGCGTACCATATGGGTCACGGTATACAGCAGCATTCAAATACAAGCGAGCCAGAAGTCCCTCAACGGCGGATTTATTCATACGTCCAGGACCATTGCTACTACTGATCACATTGACTACGGAGAGTAGCTCATTTTCAATGTATTCTAGTGCTTCCTCACCCCGTAAAATGATAGACTGTTCGTCAGAAGCGTCTTTTCTAAAAACCAGACCCCAGTTGTCCAACGCTAGCATATTCAAGTACGCCTTCATGGCTACCATTTCATACAAAGGATTTTGCGCGTTGGTATTGCCATTTTCCACCTCGAGTGTCAATTGCTCCTCAGCTGCTACAGCTCTGGACAGCGTCAAGGTAATGTAAGTCCAAGCGTCTCCAACTAAGCTGTTGCCAGGAGTCATCAAATGCTGGTGAATAGCGATAAACTTACCTCCATCAAACCAATCCGTACCACCACGGTACGGAAGAATCCCCTCATCTGACGCTACTTCCTGAAGTCCGAAATTCACGGTATGAAGCCATACCTGACGAAGCATGCCATACACCGGAGCAATGGAACCGCTGACGATTTCCGCTTCACCTGTGCCTGTAAGCGACTCATCGAGGATTTCTTCGTCGAGAGTAGTACAGCTGATAAAAGCCAGCAAAAATGCAGCAATTGGAAGAATTATTTTAAACTTGATATTTTTCATTTCTTTAAGATTTTCTGAAAGATTAACTAATGATCTGTTCGTGTTTAAAAAGTTACATTTAAGTTAATGGTGAATGTCCTGGCTCTTGGGTAGGTGAATCTGTCGATTCCGAAAGTCTGTATACCGGCAGAAGTAGAGCCTGTATTTACCTCAGGATCAAATCCGGAGTAATCCGTGATTACAAAGAGATTCTGACCAGTGACTGAGAGGCGGATATTTTGGAAAGTATTACCCATTCCAAAGCTATTTGGATTCACATTGTAGCCCAAAGTGGCATTGTTCAGTCTAAAGAAAGAGCCGCTCTCCAAGAATCTTGTTGACACAGTGTTGGAGTTGTTGAAAGATTCTTCTGGAAATTGTACGGCAAAATCTGTGGTATTATTTGACCTGGAAAGTTGGGCTTTGGTAAACAAAGACATGGTGGTGTGATTGTAAATCTTGTTTCCAGCAGCCCCATTAAAGTTTAGTCCTAAGTCGAAATTATCAAATCGAAAATTTGTATTGAATCCGTAGATAACCTTTGGAATAGCGCTTCCCACTACACTTCTGTCATTGTCCAGGATTTGTCCATCATTGTTGATGTCTACGAATCTATTGAGGCCATCCTCTCCGATTCCATCAAACTCAAGCATATAGAAAGCTCCAATTGGCTGGTTGTTGATATATCCGTTGATAGTTGCGCCAGTTTGTCCGGCACCCTGAGCTGCTCCAGTAGTCAAGACAGCATAAGGAGAGTCTCTTACTTCGTTTTGAATAAATGTGATGTTACCGCCAATTTCATATGAAAATGACTTTGTTTCTTTGCTAGCGTAATTCAAGGTAAGCTCAACTCCACTGTTGTGGATTTCCATATTGTCGATATTGTCCCAAAAAGTTGAGGTTGGTTGCACCGGATCGGCCGGAACTACCTCAAGGAGGATATTTGAAGATACTTTGTTGAAATAATCCAAGGTACCTGTCAATCTGTAATCCATCAAGGCAAAATCAATCCCGAAATCAATTTGAGTAGAGACTTCCCATTGCAAATTCGGATTTGCCAATCTCGTGAATACAATGCCGTATGGATAGCTATCTAAGGTGGTTCCGTCTGTATCTATAGGATATGTGTTCAAACTGCCTGAACCAGTTGCCAATCGATCTTCAGAATAGCTGGCTTTAGTGATTCTGGATGGAATTTCCTGATTTCCTGTTTGTCCCCAGCTCGCGCGTACTTTTAGGTTATTGAAAACGGAATTCGCCATGAAAGCTTCTTTGCTCAAATTCCAACCCAAAGCAAAAGACGGGAAGTATCCGTATTTGTTGTTATCTCCAAATTTGGAAGAACCGTCTGCCCGGAAAGTGGCCGTGAACAAATATTTATCTGCATACACATAATTCAATCTACCGAAGAATGACTGTAATTCATTTCGGGTCGCAGAGGCATTGACCGTAGTAGGAAACTCGCTCGTACTGTTATGATCCTGATATCTTGGCTCTATATTGTTTGCTGCAAATCCGCGGTAAGACGTACCTCTGAATTCGTCAAGAAAAGTCTGGTAAGAGTGTCCTGCCAATACCGTAAAATTGTGTTTGTAATTGTTCCAGTTGTACGTCAGTGTGTTTTCTACCAAGCTATTGGTATTCGAGGAAATAAGTTCGTCCAACGTACCGTCGGATACATTGGATTCATTGATTACCTCAGTAAAAGGCTTGTACTGTACGTATCGGTTTGTAGTGGAATAATCCACACCTAAATTCAACTTATAGGTTAGGCCATCAAAAATCTCAAAGGATGGAGAAATAGTCCCTAAAATCCGGTTGTTTGCCGCATCATCACTGTACAAATCATATCTCTTGATCGGATTAAGTGCATTGGTATTCAAAAGAGTGGGTTCACCATCGGTAAAAGCTGGAATAGTTGGGTTAAGGCCCAACATATCGCTAATCGTACCTGTAATTACTGGTCGAAGGTTTTCTGTATAGGCAGCAGTAAGATTGTAGTCAATATTCATCCTGCCATCAAAAGCCTTCTGATTTACGTTTAGTTTACCTGAATAGCGCTTCAAATCACTGTTCTTCAAAATACCTTCCTGCTCTTGGTAACCAAGAGATGCGAAGTAGGAAAACCGTTCGGTATTGGCTCCGCTCATAGATAAACTGTAATCCTGAGAAAACCCTACCTGAGTCAATTCCTCTTGCCAATTGGTATTTCCTCCAAAATCTTCCAGATTACCACCTACTGCAATTACTTGCTCTCTAAACTCATCCGCTCCAAAAACATCGATTTGCTTTGCCATTTTAGACCAGGACGCTCCGGCAGAGAAGTTTACTTGAGAACTCCCCATTTTGCCTTTTTTGGTGGTGATTACCACAACCCCATTTGAGGCACGAGAACCGTAGAGCGCAGTTGCACTAGCGTCCTTCAGGACATCGATGCTGGCGATGTCATTGGGATTTAGAAAGTTGAGTGGGTTAGAAGCTACTCCAGTTCCAGAGTTATCCAATAAAAACCCGTCCAAGACATAAAGTGGCTGCGTACCAGAGCGCAAACTTCCGATTCCCCGGATAATCACATTTTGGTTTGCTCCAGGCTCACCACTGGTAGAAGTAATATTTACTCCAGCCATTTTGCCTTGCAACAGATCAACAGGATTTGTAATCACACCTCTATTGAAATCTTCACTTTTAACAGAGCTTATCGCTCCAGTAACATCCGATCTTTTTTGGGTACCGTAGCCTATTACAACTAATTCATCCAGTTGAGTAGCATCAGGTTGCAACTGTACATCAATGATAGACTTTCCATTTACAGAGATTTCTTGAAGGATATACCCTACATATGAAATCTGAAGGATGGCATCTTCACCCACCTCTATAGTAAATTTACCATCTAGATCTGTTACGGTTCCATTCACAGTTCCCTTGATCTGAACCGTTGCGCCTGGTAGTGGTTGACCGGTTTCATCTGTGATTGTTCCTGTCACTGACTGCTCAGCCGAAATCAAACCAGTGGTAGAAAGTCTTCGGTCAGACTCCAACCCATTCGCGAATACTTGCGAAGAACTGTCGAAAGTTGTCCACATCAACACAAATGCGGACCCATAAATAATTTTAGATAATTGTAATTTTGTATTCATAAAATTTATTGTGTATATAAAGAGAACAATTCGAATGGAACAACTAAACCAATTGAATTAGCTTAGCCAATATTTAACCACAAAAGTATTATATAAAAAACACAGTCCTGTTAAGGGAATTTTAGGCCTACATTAAATATATATACACAATTTTCAGATACGTAGGTTAATCAGTAATCATTTCCTCTTATAGAGTTTGGGGAAATCAGAAAGGAGAGAAACGATTGAAAAAAGCGGACTAAAACGTCTTCCTGAGCCTCAAGGAGGAGAAAATTAAATGTTCTAATAAAAAATAAAATTTATTAAATTATTTTTATGTTAAAAAATTATTCTCTTTTTACCCGACAACCTTGTTTATATTAATTCAATATTATATACACGATATTTCTATTACTAAGAATCATATTTTCAAATTAGAAAAATTATAATATTTTAGTAAAACAAATGAAACATATAACAAAATAAACAGTCTGATTCTTTCCCGAATTACTCAGAAAATAAACTCTTCCAACTTGAGGAAGGAATGATGATTATCCCGAGAATTCCTTCGCTATCAAATTCAAGTTGCCGAATAGCTATTAATTAATTAGCTTTTAGCTACTAACAAAAACCCAATTCCAAATGCAACTACTTTTTCCACGTCCCACACTGGTTTTTACCTGTGTTTATTTTTCTATCTGCCTTGTTTTCTCCTCCTGCCAAAAACCAGAAGAAAAAATACTAGCTGAAGAAATCCCGTCAGAAAACCTATTGAAAGATTATGTAATGGCTCCTGATTCTGCATTCAAATTTGAGATTGTCCTTACGGCCACTGGAACTGATTATGACTATCACGTTCTGAAGATGACCTCTCAGAATTGGCTAACCTCTGATTTGGTAGATAAGACAGAATGGTGGCATTGGGTGTCCATAGTGGTACCGAGAGATACTCCTTTTGAAACCGGCATGATGTGGATTGGCGGAGGGAGCACCAATACCAACTTGCCGGAAAATCCTGATGAATTGATCCTAACTGCTGCTTTGCAGACAAATTCCATTGTTGCTCAGGTTCATAATATTCCATTTCAGCCCTTAACCTTTGCCAATGATCCCGAAGGAGAGAGATATGAAGATGCCATTATTGCTTATGGTTGGAGAAAGTTTCTGGAAGGAGGAGCCAAAGACGAAGATGCCATATGGTTGGCTCGCCTGCCAATGACCAAAGCGGTAAAACTCGCAATGGATGCAACCTCTGAGGTAGTAAAAAGCCTTTATGACAAAAACCTCAACAACTACGTCGTGGCTGGAGCATCGAAACGTGGTTGGACCACCTGGACTACTGCCGCTGTGGATGATAGGGTTGTTGCGATTATTCCAATCGTCATAGACATGCTAAACTTAGAACCTTCATTTAAGCATCACTGGAAAAACTATGGATTCTGGGCTCCAGCCGTAGATAATTATGTAAATGAAGGAGTAATGGAATGGATGGGAACTCCAGAATTTGACCGGCTTTTGGCAATCACAGAACCCTACACTTTTGCAACTGAAATGGAATTGCCCAAGCTTTTGATTAACGCAGCAGGAGACCAATTCTTTCAGCCAGATAGCTGGGAATTTTATTGGAATGATTTGCCTGGGGAAAAGCATATTCAATATGTGCCGAATTTCGGCCATGACATAGGAGATTCTGATGCATTACCCAATATGATCTCTTTTTATTCCGCTGTTTTAAACCAAAACCCTAGACCTAAATACGAATGGAAAATTGAAGTAGATCTCATTTCATTTCAAGCAGATCCTGCCGATAAACCTATTTCAGTTAAAGTATGGAGCGCCTATAATGATAAGGCAAGAGATTTTAGGGTTGATGTTTTTGGACCAAATTGGAAAGCAACTGAGCTAGAATCAGCAGCAGATGGAAATTATGAATTCAAAATGACAGAGCCAGAGAGCGGCTATAGAGGATATTTTATGGAGGTGACTTTTGCGGGACAAGCGCCTATGAAAGTGACAAGTGGCGTGGAAGTATTGCCTAGGTCCTATCCATTCGACGAATTCGTTCCTGAGCATTTAGAAGCTGTCAGTTCCAATTAATTATGAAAAAATTAATCCTATTTATAGCGTCTATATTCGTTTTAATTAACTCTTTTGTTATGGCTCAGCGGGCAGCAAATTATGATGAAGCTCAAGTTCCACCTTTATTTCTTCCAGATCCCTTTGTCAGCAAAACTGGGCAATTGATTCAAAGTATTTCAGATTGGGAAAATATCCGTAGGCCAGAGTTATTGAATTTATTCACAGAGGAGGTTTACGGTCCAATTAGAACAGATTTCGATGAGATTTCTTTCAAAGAAGTCTCAGAAAGCACCAACCCTTATCCAGATCTGGCGATTTTCAAGGAGGTAGATATTACAGTTGATAGAAATGGAAAATCTCATACCATGAGATTAAATGTATTCCTTCCAAAATCTAGTGAACGGGAAGTTCCAATAATTTTATTGATCAATCATAGACCAAAATTTAGTGATGGCAGAATCGCTGAAGAAGGTTATTGGCCAGTTGAGGAACTTGTTAATAGAGGCTTTGCAACTGCCTCTTTTCATGGAGAAACGGTAGCTCCTGATGATGCAGAAAAATTCTCCGAAGGCATACTTTCTACTTTATATCCTGAGGAACTAAGTAAAGCCAATGGCATGCGAACATTCGGAGCTTGGGGGTGGGCTGCCATGAGAGCTATGGATTATTTCGAGCAGCAACCGATGATCGACGCCACAAAATCAGTTTTAGTAGGGCACTCCAGAGCCGGGAAAACAGCACTTTGGACTGGCGTAAATGATAATCGCTGGGCAGTAGTGATCCCTAATGAATCAGGTTGCGGTGGAGCAGCACTTTCCAGGCGAAAGTTTGGTGAAACAGTGAAAATTATAAATACGTCCTTCCCACACTGGTTCAATGACAATTTCAAAAAATACAATGATCAGGAAAACTACTTACCGATTGATCAACATATGCTAGCTATGATGGTGGCGCCAAGAGCCATTTATTATTCTAGTGCCCGAGAAGATTTGTGGGCAGACCCTAAAGGTGAATATTTGTCCATGCAATTGGGAAGTAGAATTTACAGGGATATTTATAAAAAACCTGTAGAGTTCCCCTCAGCTTTTGAAGAATTAGAGGGGCCCATTATTCAAAGCTTTGCCGGATATCATATTAGAGATGGAAAGCACGGGTTAACCGTGGAAGACTGGCGCCATTTCATGGATTTTGCAGAACTCAACTTTCAGAATAAATAATCATTCAGGTGAGTACAAGACAGTCAATCCAACTATTACCTCCTTTTTGTTAATTTAAACCTGAATTACACCTATACAATTCAAAACTAATATGTTTCAAGTCTCTACTATTTTTATCGCATTGATTCTAGGCTTTTTAAACAATGAGGTTGAAAAACCAACAGTTAAAATCCTAAAATCAGAATTTATCTACGAAACAGCACCTTTCCCTTCCTGTCATGCATCAACTTTAATTGAGACTGAACAAGGGATATTGGCGGCTTGGTTTGGAGGAACCTATGAAAGACATCCAGATGTGAGCATTTACACTTCCCTTTTAACAAATGGGACTTGGTCAACTCCGGAAATGGTAGCTGATGGGGTGGAAAACGAAGTCTTCAGAAATCCGACTTGGAATCCGGTTTTATATAAAAGTCCTGCTGGAAAAATCTTCCTTTTCTACAAAGAAGGACCTAACCCAAGAGAATGGTGGGGGCTCTATAAAACTTCTGATGACGAGGGAAAAACCTGGTCAAAAGCAATTCAAATACCACCAGGAATGCTTGGACCAGTAAAAAACAAAGCTGTGCTTTTAGGAGATGGTACTCTTCTCCACCCATCTAGCTTCGAAACCAACGGTGTCTGGAGCATGCATGTGGAAACTACTACTGCAGAAGGTCAGAACTGGAAAAAAACAGAAATCGACAATGGTGAATTTCACGCGATCCAACCCACTATTTTGAAATATCCAAACAACAAGCTTCAAATGTTAGCCCGAACTCAGGAAGATGTGATAGGCTCAACTTGGTCAATGGATGGAGGCAAAACCTGGTCTAAAGTAGAATCAACAGGGTTGATTCACAATAACTCTGGAATTGATGCGGTGACTTTGCAAAATGGAACGCAACTTTTGCTTTGCAATCCAATCAAGGATGGAAGAAATAAGCTTTCTCTTATGATGTCTATTGATGGAGTGAATTGGGATGAGATTTATGTCTTGGAAGATCAGCCCAAAGGTGAGTTCAGCTATCCCGCAATCATTCAGGCAGAGGACGGCATAGTTCATCTAACTTACACTTATAATAGAGAGAAAATAAAGTATGTCTCACTATCTGTAGAATAACCTTTTCAAACGTATTTTATGTCTTTTCCGCAACCTTTTCGAGGTATTATTCCTCCTATGATTACGCCGTTAAACCCGGATTTTTCTTTGGATGAAAAAAGTCTAGAACTCTTGATTGAGCACATGATTTCCGGTGGAGTTCATGGACTTTTTATTTTAGGTACAACAGGTGAGTTTGCCAGCTTGAGTTCAAGCGTCAAGAAACGCCTGATTGAGTTGACCTGCAAAAAAGTAGATCAAAGAATTCCTGTGTTAGTGGGAATAAGTGACTGTTCATTTCTGGAAAGTTTAAATTTAGCTGCATCTGCCAAAGAAGCTGGAGCGGACATTCTGGTTGCGACAAATCCATTTTATATGAATATTGGGCAGGAAGAATTGGTTTTCTATTTTTCCAAGTTGGCTGATGAAGTGGAACTCTCTCTTTATCTCTACAACATGCCTTCTCACACTGGGATAAATATTGACCTAGAAACAGTAAAGGCACTTGTAGAACACCCGAATATTATTGGAATAAAAGACAGTTCCGGAGATCAGAAATACTTTGAAAGTCTTTGTGACACCTTCAGGGAATACCCAGAATTCACGGTTTTGGTAGGCCCAGAGGAGATTTTGGTAGAAACAATGAACATGGGTGGACATGGAGGTGTATCTGGCGGAGCAAATCTCTTTCCATCTCTTTATGTCAAACTTTTTGAAGCTACAGAATATCAGGACAAGGAAAGAATAAAAGTCCTGAATGAAACTGTCCAATTTCTTAGTAAGAATCTATACAGCCATGGCTCGTACAAATCAAATTATTTGAAAGGGTTGAAGGCTTCCCTGTCTTTTGAAGGCCTATGCCAAGGAGTTTTAGCAATGCCACTAAGTGCCTTCAATGAAACTGAAATAGCAGATTTAAAGGAAAAATATGTAGCAGTAAAAGAGGCTGTTTCAAAATCGATCTAAACATAAAAAGGCTATCTGAAAATCCAGATAGCCCTTTGGTCTATAGGTTTGAGATAAATAGGTAATTACATTTCTTTCATTTCTGAGACCACTTTGGTAATGGTTTGCTTCGCATCTCCAAAAAGCATTAGACAATTTGGATAGCCAAACAACTCATTTTCTACTCCCGCATAGCCTTTACCCATACTTCGCTTTGAGACAATTACCGTTCTTGCTTTATCAGCATTCAAGATCGGCATGCCATAAATCGGGCTTTGAGCATTGTTCCTAGCAGCTGGATTTACTACGTCATTTGCTCCTACGATAAGCACCAAATCTGTATTCGGGAATTCATCGTTTATATCATCCATCTCGATTAGCTTGTCATAGGAAATATTTGCCTCTGCCAGCAACACATTCATGTGGCCCGGCATTCTACCCGCAACTGGGTGGATAGCAAACTTGAAGTCTATCTTACGCTTCTCGCATTGCTCCATGAGTTCACGGATCACGTGCTGGGCTTGCGCCACAGCCATTCCGTATCCAGGAACTACGATCACTGAAGAAACCCCATCAAACAACATGGCCGTTTCTTCCACTCCTATTTCTTTCACAGTGATAGATGGGCCATCACCTTGCGCTTCATTCACGGTCTGTCCAAATCCTCCCAGCAACACATTGATCAAGGATCGGTTCATGGCTTTACACATGATCTGAGTAAGGATAATTCCTGATGCTCCGACCAGCGAACCAGCGACAATCAGCACATTATTATTTAGGATAAAACCCGTAGCACAAGCTGCCATTCCTGAATAAGAATTCAGCAGAGAAATCACTACTGGCATATCTGCTCCTCCGATAGGAATCACCGTCAAAACTCCTAGTAGTAAAGCAATCACTATCAGTATAATGATCAGCATAGGATCAGTTTGATCCATTACCGTAAAGACAGCTGCCGCCAAAAACCCTAAGAACAAAACCAGATTGATTGCATGCTGCCCTTTGAAGGTGATCGGTGAACCTGAAATATTTCCATTCAGCTTCAGGTAAGCAATCAATGAACCTGTAAAGGTCAAACCACCAATAAATACTGAAACGATGATACTAATTACCGTCACCAACTCGATAGATTCCATATTGACTTCAGTGCGAAGGAAGTAATCGGAAAGCGCAACAGAGAAGGAAGCCAAGCCACCAAAACCATTGAAAATCGCCACCATTTCCGGCATTTTGGTCATCTCAACTTTATTGGCATAATACAAGCCAATCGCTGAACCTAAAACTATACAGCCTAAAATCTCCACTAGGGAAATCGCATCAATCTGTACCAAAGTAGCCACAATGGCTATAAACATCCCAAGCGCCGAAAGTCGGTTACCTTGTCGGGCCGACTTGGTCTTGTTCATCATTTTCATCCCCAGCACAAACAAGACTGAGGCAATCAAATACGCTAATTCTATGGCTATACTCATTTTTTCTTGAACATTTTAAGCATACGATCTGTGACAGTGTAGCCGCCGACTACGTTGATGGTGGCAAGAACTAAGGCTACCATGCCCAGCCATTTGCTGATAGTGGTGTAGCCCATTTCGTTGCAAGCCAAAAGCGCTCCCACGATGGTAATCCCGGAAATAGCATTCGAACCAGACATCAATGGCGTATGCAAGGTTGGGGGAACTTTTGCAATTAGCTCAAACCCCAGAAAACTTGCCAGAACAAGTATATAAATCAGAATAATCAGTGCTTCTGAGCTCATAATTTGAAAAGGTTAATTCTTACTTATTTAAAATTTTATTAGTGAATTCATGAACTACTTGACCTTCAAATGTGATCAAAACACCTTTGGTGATTTCCTCCTCCCGGTCAAGATTGAATCCATCTTTAGTTGCTAGATGCATTAATAGCGTACTGATATTTGTTGCATAGAGCTGACTGGCATTGGTAGAAAGAAGCGAAGGCAAATTGGATTCACCAATAATTGTCACCCCATGCTTTTGCACGATTTTATCCTTTTCGGAGATCTCACAGTTTCCGCCAGATTCTACAGCCATATCCACAATCACAGCACCTTTTTTCATGGTTTTCACCATTTCTTCAGTTACAAGAATCGGCGACTTTTTACCCATTACCAGTGCCGTAGTGATCACCAGATCCGAATCTTTGATTTTGCTTTGGATGAGTTCCTTTTGCTTTTGCAAAAACTCCGCAGAAACCTCAGACGCGTAGCCACCTTCCACCTTCACTTCTTCTGCTCCTTCTACGGTCAAAAATCTACCTCCAAGCGATTCCACTTGCTCTTTGGTTTCGGGACGCACATCAGATACTTCCACGACTGCGCCAAGTCTCTTGGCGGTTGCGATAGCTTGTAATCCAGCTACCCCAGCACCGAAGATTAAAACCTTGGCAGGCGTAATCGTACCCGAAGCAGTCATCATCAAAGGAAAAATTTTCTCCAGGTAATTTGCTCCCAAAATCACCGATTTATAACCTGCTAGATTGGCCTGAGAACTCAAACAATCCATCTTTTGGGCTCTGGAAATCCTTGGTACCGCATCCATCGAGAAAGACGTAATGGATTTCTTGTTCAATTCGGCAAGTATTTCCGGATGATTGTAGGCGTACATAATGGACATGCAAGCACCACCATTCTTCATTTGAGCTACTTCCTCTTTGGTAAAGATGTTGACCTTAAGCAAAATATTTGCGGCATATATATCTGCGGCATTTCCTACTGTAGCGCCGGACTGCTTATAATCTTCATCAGAAAAATTGGATCCAATACCAGCACCAGACTCTACAATGACCGAAAATTCCTTTTTGATCAATTGCTTGATGACATCCGGACTAAGTGACACCCTATTCTCACCCTCCTTCGTCTCTTTTAAAACTCCTATTTTCATTTTAGGCTAGTTGAGTTTGTTTATTTCAATGCTATTTCATTTCAATGCTTCAAATAAAGTAGGAAATTCTGGCATGCACTACCTGCTTTATCCTGTTTTTTTACTATTTCTTGATATTTTCTTTCGACAAAAAGAAAAAACATAAAATAAAACTTTAACCAAAAAACTGGTAAACAAACAGTTGAGCCATCGATTGCACACTAATTTTAAACCGGATTTCTAAGCATAAATTAATTTTTTTGAAAAAAGTAACAAGTTAAAGCCCTCACAATCGAAAAAGTGAAATTTCAGGGAAATTCAGGAATCACCACTGATCATTTGATAATCATTGTTTAACAACTAACAGGATTCCTGCAAAAAAATAAATTCCTATTTTAGACTACTTATTTGACTTTAAACTAATAACCTCATGCGCAAACCCAAGAAAAATTCCGAGGGACAAACCCGAAGGGATTTTATCAAAAATGCAGCAATTGCATCTTCCTTTATGATTGTTCCCCGCCACGTGTTGGGCGGTGTGGGATTTATTTCTCCAAGTGACCAATTGAATCTAGCTGCTATCGGAGCTGGCGGAAAAGGAGCCAGTGATATTAGAAATGCCTCTGTCAATGGTCGAGAACGAGTAACTGCACTTTGTGATGTTGATTTTTCAGGTTCTGCCAAAGCTTCGGTAGAGAGATTCCCTGATGCAAAACTTTATGCGGATTTCCGCAAAATGCTCGATACCGAAAAAGACATCGATGCAGTCACGATTTCCACCCCTGATCATGTCCATGGTCCGGCAGCTAAATATGCTATGGAGCGTGGCAAGCACGTGTATGTGCAGAAGCCAATGACGCATAACATCAAGGAGGCAAGAATGCTGACTGAGATGGCAAGAAGCCAAAAGGTGGTAACTCAGATGGGTAACCAAGGCGGATCAAACGAATTATTGAAACTAGTCCAGAAATGGGTGGATGATGATAAAATAGGTAAGATCTCCAAAGTAGAAGTTTGGACGAACAGACCCGTATGGCCTCAAGGCGGTGCTTTCCCTAAGCCAAACCCAAGTGCAAAACCAGATGCATTGAACTGGGACTTGTGGCTAGGCCCATCTCCTGAAATCCCTTATACACCAGAACTTCATCCGTTCAGCTGGAGAGGCTGGTGGAATTATGGCACTGGTGCTCTCGGCGATGTAGGATGCCACCTAATCGATATTCCATTTAGAACCTTAGGCTTACATTACCCTACTGATGCTGAGTGTAGTGTAGGGTCCGTTTATAGCGGAATGTGGACACCAGATTATCATCCTGACGGCTGCCCAGCATCTTCATTTATTTCTTTGAATTTTGCAGCAACTGCCAAAAGCAAATCTCCAATCAATATGACTTGGATGGATGGCGGTATCAAACCTGCTCATCCGGATATTATTCCTGCTGATCAGGAAATCGGCGGAGGAGCAAATGGCGTCTTGATCATCGGTGAAAAAGGAATAATCGCTACTAACATTAATGACAGTTCTCCACTGATGCCAAAACTATATTTGAATGACGGCACTCAGGAGTTTGGTCCTCAAACTGAAGAAAACATTGAGCCGGAATACGGACATCAGAGAAAATGGGTTGATGCTTGTAAAGCTGGATTCGGAAGCTCAGAGCATAAAGGATTAACTTCCTCATTTGATTATGCAGGACCTATGACCGAAACAGTGTTAATGGGCAACCTTGCCATCCGCAGCTATATGCTTCGTCGTGAAAATGCCAGAGGTCAGATGGAATTCTATGGAAGAAAGAAATTACTTTGGGACGGAGATAAACTCCTGATTACCAACTTTGAAGACGCCAATCAGTTTGTTGGAAGAACATACAGAGAAGGTTGGGAAATGTAATTTTTCCCTAAAATTGAATCATTCGAAACCCGTTCAAGTTGACATTGAACGGGTTTCGATATTTTATATAAATACACTAACACATCCAATTCAAGAATTTACCTCATTCAGGACTCTAGATTTTATTTCAAAAGGTGAATCTTAACTAGGTGCTGAGCGAGAAATGGAATATTTTGAGAATCAAAATCAAGAAATATTCTATAAATAGGTATTAAAAAAATTGGATTTTATCCATAAATACTTTGCTTAGTTTTTTTTTAAACGACAAGCATTCTTAGATTGGCAAGATTTAAATAATTAATAAATGGCACAAATGATTAAAAAGGGGAAAGAGCTAATTCGTATCTGCCCCACCAATACGCTTAAACTTGAATTCTCTGTAGATGAAGGTGAAACTTGGAGTTTACGATACATGGGAAATCCTGCAAGCCCGGGAGAATTTTCAGAACTAGCTGACGGGGGCAAGGAATTGTTAGCAGAAGGTCCTAAAGGAAGTTTTTATTCTAAAAACAAGGGGAAATCCTGGCACAAAAAGTAGTGGACTAGCATGGGTTTCGTTTATCCAAAAATTAACAGTTTTTAATGATAATTTAAACTTTGCCTACTACCACAGGTCTAACAAGAAAATCTTTCAGCCATGTTAAAAAAAATCGGAATAGTTCTCTTAGTTGTTCTAGTAGCCATCCAGTTTATCCCCTATGAAAAAAATGAGGGTACTCCAGCTGCGGCACCTCTCTCTGGGAGTTACAATGTTCCGGACAATGTCGATAAGTTACTGGTGAATGCTTGTAACAATTGCCATACAAATAAATCTGAATACCCTTGGTATGCGAGTATAGAACCTGTTGGTTATTGGCTAAATCACCATATAGAGGATGGTAAAAGACATCTTAATTTTGATGAGTTCACCAATCGCCCACTTGCCTATCAGAACCATAAGTTTGAAGAAACCATTGAGATGGTAGAAGAAAAAGAAATGCCGTTGGAGTCATACACTTACTTTGGGCTACATCCAGAAGCGAATCTTTCCGATGAGGATCGACAGCTTATCGTCGATTGGGCCAAGGATCAAATGGCATATTTGAAGGCCACTTATCCAGCTGATAGTTTGGTGATGAAAAGAAGGAGCCCTCCACCAGCACAGTAGAAGCTAAATTCCATTTCTATAAGGCATTAAAATTAGTTCAAAACAAAAAAAACCAGGCTCGGGTAACTCTGAGCCTGGTTTTTTTATGAAGTTTTCGCTTTATCAACCGCCCTTGCTTTTAATAAAAGGGGGCTCCTTTACCTTCTGTGGATAAAGAAATAATAGTAAACTTAATCTATTTTTTCAAGCTCAAACTCTCAAATCCAACTATCAGTGGCCGTTAAAGCAAAATCTAGCTTAAGCAATAACAATCTCAGGTTTAATGGCTATTGTTTAATGCTTATCCCCTATTTTTAAAATATGAGCAAAATCCAACATACCGAAGTAAGGTGGGGGATTCTAGGCGTAGGAAATGTATGCGAAGTCAAATCCGCACCCGCCATGAATCTCATCACTAATAGCAAAATAGTCGCAGTGATGCGCCGGTCCGAAGAGAAAGTGAAAGATTACGCTAAAAGGCATGGAGTCCCAAAGTGGTACACTTCTGCAACTGATCTGATCAACGACCCTGAAGTAAACGCGATCTACATAGCCACTCCTCCAAATGCACATCTTGAGCTGGCCTCACTTGCCGCAGCCGAAGGAAAACCTGTGTATGTGGAAAAGCCGATGGCGAGGACTCACCAGGAATGCTTGGATATGATTGCCGTTTGTGAAAAAGCAAATGTGCCTTTGTTCGTAGCCTATTACCGTAGAGAGTTACCTCATTTCCGTAAAATAAAGGAATTAATAACTGATGGAACTCTTGGAGAAATTCGCACGGTTCATATCAATCTCAAGCAAAAGCTAGACGCGAGCTTAATCACTAAGGTGGAAACAAATTGGCGAGTTGATCCTGATTTGGCCGGAGGAGGCTATTTCTTTGACTTGGCCTCACACCAGTTGGACTTAATGGATTTTTTCTTCGGGAAGATTACCCATGCTTCAGGTTTTTGCTCCAATCAAGCCGGAACTTATGACGCTGAAGACATTGTCGTTGGAAGTTTTGTATTTGAAAGCGGAGTACTTGGAACTGGCAACTGGTGCTTCACAACTTCCGAAAATGCAGAAATAGATCAAACAATAATTTACGGCAGTAAAGGGAAAGTCAGTTTTGAGACATTTGGTAAAGGAGAATTCATCTTAGAAACTGATGAGAAGGGAGTTGAAAAATTCTCCTTTGAATTACCCAAACATATTCAGCAACCGCTAATCAAAACTATCGTGGGAGATCTTCTTGGGACTAATACTTGCCAAAGTACTGGAATTAGTGGTGCCAGAGCTAATTGGGTGATGGGTCAATTGGTGAAGGTGAAAGTGTAAGTTTTTTTTTAAAAAACCGCTGAGTACGCAAATGACAGGCAGAGGCCATACTAGAATTAGACCACAAAAGGGCTTAAAGCCCAATAACTCATAGCCCAGCTCGATAAGACAGAGCTATTCTAGAGGCATGAATACTCTAAGCTCTGAAAGTAGGGCGGTGTATATTTTTCACCTCATCCGAATTATCTCATCTTCTATTCAGTTAACTGTGTCATATAGCATTTTGCTACATTTTACCAACCTATTTAAACTCACACAAACAATGGACTTAAAATTAGAAGATAAAAAAGCATTCATCTCGGGATCCACAGCAGGAATTGGTTTTGCTATCGCAAAAAGGTTCTTGACAGAAGGAGCTACTGTGATTATAAATGGCAGAACCCAAGAAAGTATTGACAAGGCAACTGCTGAGCTCAAATCAGCCACAGGTTCTGACAAAGTAAGTGGAATACCAGCTGATTTCACTAAAGTCGAGGAGGTAGATAAGTTGCTTAAAGCACTTCCTGAGGTTGATATTTTAATCAACAACGCAGGGATTTTTGAGCCAAAAGCATTTGCTGATATTCCTGACGAAGATTGGTTTAGATTCTTTGAAATGAACGTCCTGAGCGGAATCCGTCTTTCCAGACAGTATTTTCCAAAAATGCTCGCAAAAAATTGGGGTAGAATTATCTTTATCTCCAGCGAATCAGGCGTTTTCATTCCAGATGAAATGATTCATTACGGCATGACCAAAACTGCCCAATTGGCTATATCAAGAGGTTTGGCAGAGCTCACCAAGGGCTCGAATGTGACCGTGAACACCATCTTACCGGGTCCAACCAAATCGAGAGGAGTCGGTAAGTTCATTGAAGACTTGTCAGAATCGAGTGGAAAATCCAAAGACAAAGTAGAAAAGGAATTCTTCCAAGACATGCGTCCTACTTCACTGATTCAGCGATTTGCTTCAGTGGAAGAAGTGGCTGACACTGTGGTGTATTATTCAAGTCCGCTGGCTTCTGCGACTAACGGTGCTTCCATTAGAGTGGAAGGAGGACTGGTCAAATCTATCCTTTAGAACGACAATTATTTAGGACGTTGAGCGCTACTTTTCTCTCTTAGAAAATAAATATTTTGGAAGCCTTGTTTCGGTATGAAACAGGGCTTCCTCTTTTTTTACCTTAAGTCCATTTACCAAACACTTGTCCATTTATCAAATCAATAGGCAAACAGGATAGGTTTACCCAACAAAACTATTATTTTTCAATTGACAGAAAAGTAAGCTACTCATCCTGAGTACTTATTACTAAATTCCCATTCATAGGAAAGCATTGAAAAATAACCATCAAAAATCTTCTTCCCCTCCCTTATTCTGCCTATTTATAGGCAGTATACTCTTTATTAATTTCTCAGCTTTTGGGCAAGCAGAAGCATCTGAAGAAACTACTTTTTGGCTGTGGAATTTTATTGGTAGACTTCATCCGCTAATCGTCCATTTCCCCATCGCCCTCCTTGTGATTGCGGCATTGATGGAGCTATTTACAAGACGGAGGTACAACTTCAAACTAAGGCCTGGGACAATGATTTTAACCCTAATCGGAGCCACAAGTGCAATCATCGCCGCTCCGATGGGCTGGTTGCTAGCAACGAATGAAGGGACCACTGGCGAACTTCTGGATTTGCATCAATGGATAGGAATTGGAACTGCCGTTTTGAGTATAATCACCTTATATTTTCTCTCAAAAATCCCACGCAGGCCATCTCGATCTCAGATAAAAGTATTCAGGTCTTCCTTATTTCTAACTGCCATCTGTGTTTCCGTCACGGGTCATTTTGGAGGCTCACTTACTCATGGAGAGGATTTCCTTAGCGAAGTTTTGCCTTATGAATCTGATGAACAAGAAATTGAAAAAACCCCGATAAACCTTGTCGCTTACCAGACCGAACTTACACCGGAAACAGAAATGAAGCTGATCGGGGAAGTTCGGATGGTCTTAGCTCATAATTGCTACAAATGCCATAGCGGAGCAAAAATTGAAGGGGAATTAAGATTAGATGAAAAAGAGTTTGTCTTCGCTGGCGGTGAAAATGGCCAAATCTTAATTCCTGGAAATCCAGGAGAAAGTGAGATCATCCGAAGAATTAACCTGCGCAAAAACCACGATGATGTCATGCCTTCCAAAGGCAAGTTGCTTAGCAACCAAGAAAAGGAATTGATTGCACTTTGGATAGAAAAAGGCGCTCCTTGGCCGGATGGAGCAGCCCAACAATCCGTGTATCGAGTGGCCGAATTAGCTCCCAGAAACCCAACTTTGCCCACCTACAAAACTGGCTTGGACAATCCTATTGATCTGTGGGTAGACCAATATTTTTCAGAAAATAAACTGGAATGGAAAGACGTAGTAGACGATAAAACCTACCTGAGAAGAATCTATTTGGATGTGACGGGTATGATCCCTAGTCCTCAAGAATTGGACGAATTCAGAAATGACACTAGACCTGACAAACGAAGCATCTGGCTTCAGAATCTATTGAACCAATCGGATGAATATGCCACTCACTGGCTAACATTTTGGAACGATGCACTTCGAAATGACTACACCGGAACTGGCTACATCACCAATGGGCGATATAATATCACGGACTGGTTGTATACTTCGCTCAGAGATAATAAACCCTACGATCAATTTGTCAAGGAACTCCTCAATCCTACCGAAAAGTCAAAGGGATTTATCGAGGGAATCAAATGGCGCGGAACCGTCAATGCCAGTCAGCGTACCGAAATGCAGGCTGCGCAAAATGTGGGGCAGGTGATTTTAGGATTGAACCTCAAGTGCGCTTCCTGCCATGACAGTTTTATCTCGGATTGGAAACTGGAAGAATCGTATGCTTTCGCAAACATTTTCGCAGACTCTACGCTCGAGGTCAGTCGCTGTGAAGTACCAACTGGCAAAATGGCTAAGACCAAAATCCTCTGGGAGGAATTGGGCGACATAGATAGTGCTGCGAATAGAGCCGAGAAGCTGAGACAGCTCGCAGATCGACTGGTTCAGCCGGCAAATGGAAGAATGTACCGCACGATCGTAAATCGCGTTTGGAAGCAAATGATGGGAAGAGGAATGGTGGAGCCTGTTGACGAGATGGACAATGAACCCTGGAGTCAGGATTTGCTGGATTGGCTGGCGTCAGATTTTGTGGAAAATGGCTATGACTTAAAGGCCCTGATTTACCAGATCGCAAGTTCGAAAATCTATCAATCCCAATCCATCGCCTATAAATCTTACGATGAGTTGATGGCGGATGATTACAAATTCAACGGAATGGTGCGTAGGCGGATGACTGCCGAGCAGTTCTCGGATGCAGTCAGTGAGATTGTTTATCCACTTTTCCCAGATGAGGCTATTAAATACAATCCTTTTGAACTCCAGAAGCCAGAGCTGAGCAAACCCTCTTTTGCGCGAGCATCCTTAGTAGCAAACAATCCATTCCTCACAGCCTTGGGCAGACCAAATCGCGAGATTGTATCCACGAGCAGAGATGCACAGGGAAGTTTGCTACAGGCACTCGAACTTACAAACGGAGAGCGATTGAATACAGCTTTGCAGAAAGGTGCAGAAAAATGGAAGACTGAACTCGGCGATCCTACACAGATCACGGAGGAATTATACCTAAAAGCTCTAAACCGAAAGCCAAACGAGAAAGAACTGGCTATTGCTAAGGCCGCTTTGGGAGCAAAACCAGATGTAGCTCAAATCCAGGATTTATTCTGGGCAGTGATTCTGTTGCCGGAGTTTCAGATGGTGAATTGAGGGATGTCGGGTGTTGGATGACCGATGAAGCACCAAAAATTCCCCGCAGATCAGCGCAGACAACTATCGCTGATTTTCGCTGATCTTGTGTTGTAGTAAATAAATTTAGTATAGTCAACCTGCGTTTATCTGCGGTTCTTTTCAGCGATAATCTGCGGGAAAATGATAGTTAACCAAACCATGAAAACACCACTTAACCGTCGTGACTTTATCAAAAAAACCTCTGCAGCGGCGATGGCAACCATGGGTATGGGGGCACCATTGGCGGGGTTACTTTCTTCCTGCGGAACGGACAAAATCCCGGCAACGGCTGATTCGGTAATCTTACTTTTTATGGCTGGGGGAATGGCGCACACCGAAACCTTCGATCCAAAGAAATATACTCCATTTCGAAAAGGAATGGAATCCAAAGAAGTGCTCAGCACTTTCCCTTCCATACCTACCAGCTTGGACGGAATCAACTTTTCCGAAGGCTTGGAATCCATGGCAAAAATCATGGACAAAGGAACGTTGATCCGCTCCTATGTGGCCGCAGATCTTGGACATATTCTCCATACCCGTCATCAATACCATTTCCACACCTGTTACGAGCCTCCACAATCCGTGGTCGTTCCGCATTTGGGTGCTTGGATTTCCAAGGAACTCGGCCCGTTGAATCCAGTGATTCCTTCTTTTATCAATATAGGTCAGCGATTTTCTGTAGGAGAAGGCGAGGAACTGAAGGCTTTTCACAGTGCAGGATTTTTGGGTTCCGAGCATGGGCCATTTTTGATTCCTGATCCGAGTGCAGGCTTGGAAAGCGTGCGACCTCCTATCGGGATGTCAACGCAGCGTTTTGAATCCAGAAACCAACTGTACCAAGACCTGATTTCTGCGGGAACGATGGGAGAATACGGTTCCGACTATCAAAAGGAATCCCTGAAGCGATCCATGGAGCAAGCCTATATTCTGCTGAATTCTCCGGAAGCGAAAGCCTTTGATCTGAGTCTGGAACCTAAGGAAAGCTATGATAAGTACAATAATGGCAAGTTTGGTTTGGGCTGTCTTCTAGCAAAAAGACTGGTAGATCAGGGAGCGCGATACATCACGGTTACCTCCGAGTATGAGCCATTCAAAGGCTGGGATACGCATGACAATGGTCATACCCGCTTGAAAGAAATGAAGAAAATGATCGATGCACCTATCGCTCAACTCATCTCTGATCTGGATGAAAGTGGTAAACTGGACAGAACCCTAGTCATCGTAGCCTCTGAGTTTAGCCGGGATATGCTGACTGAGGGCAGACCAGACCTTAAAGTAAAGGACCAGGTGGAAGTACCAGATATCATAGAAGACATGAAAAACTATGGAATGCACCGACATTTCACCGATGGTTGCTCCATGCTGATGTTTGGCGGGGGTATCAAAAAGGGTCACATCTATGGCAAAACCGCTGACGAACGTCCCTGCAAAAGCATTGAAAACCCAATCAAAATCGATGGTGTCCACCAGACTGTTTATCATGCCTTAGGCATAGCTCCAGAGACAAACTACGAGATCGAGCAGCGCCCATTCTTCACTACGCCTGATGGACATGGAAAAGCGGTGATGGATTTGTTGAGGAAGGGATGAGAGGATTTTGAGTAATTGTTTCTGTTTTTTTAACTAAGGGTTGTGGGAGGAAGAAAGAGGGTGTATTTTGAAGAGTCTAATAGACAGTTTTTGAAGGATAGAAATCTTAGCACAACTTGAATATTTAACTAAGTTTACTAAACACAAATAAATGAGAAATATCACCAACTACCTGTGGATACCTGCCCAAATAGGGTAGATATCACCAATTGGGGATATACAAACGTTGTGCTCTAGTTAAAAATGAAAGCAGAAGAATATAAAAGGATCATCAAAGAAGACAATGTTCTTGACTTCGGAACTCTCAAGGTGACGAAAGAGCAGCTTGATAAAACCGGAAACAAACGACTTGTTGCTGAAATTGAGAGAATAATAACGGACAATAAAATTGATAAACCGTTATCACATAACGATCAAGTGACTCAAGAAACAGATTTTTACCTAGTTGACTTGGACACTGATGATATTGAAACAATTGTCAGCATGTTTGGGGATTTAGAAGTAGGAGCGCTAGGAATTGGTTACGAAACAACCCGAGCAGCATCCTTCTATGCAACAATGCTTGACAAATGGAATGACTTACCTGATTATCGGTGACAAGAAGAAAATAAAAGAAACCTGAGCACAACAGAGCATATAACTTATGGCTGGATTCTCCTACATTCGAAAAATGATCTTCGGATCAAGATTATCCATGGATGAATGATTTATCTTCGAAAACCGCCACAAGCCATATGCAAACCGTTAGCCACCATTAAAAACAGAATGACGAAAATGAAAAACTTAATCCTTTTGGCAATCCTAGCAGCTTTTGGACTACAAAGCTGCAATGTTGGAACGACAGGGACTTGGAAAGATGAGAATATTGAGCAGAGCTTAAAAAATGAAATTGGGACGTTGGATAAAAAAGTAATGGAAGCAATTACAACCAAAAATACTGACCTCCTGAAATCAATAATGTCCGACAAACTATTAGAAAAAAGCGGAGACAACATTGACCAATTGATCGAGCAAGCGAGTAGTGTAATTACAACTACTGACTATAAAGTTCTAAACCAATTTCAAGCAAAGAATTCAACAACAGGGATTGGAAATACAATTATATCAGGAGTTAGTGGACTCAATGACTATCTCATTCACTATCAGGCCTTGAACGAAGCAATGTTCATTTCACTTTTAATTCCCAAAAGTGGACTTGACGAATTTATTTTAACCAACATTTACGGCAAATATCCAGAAGGTTGGAAACTGAATATTCTTCAATTCGGACAATACAAGGTCAATGGACAAACAGCACCAGAATTGTATTCTGAAGCCAAATCAGAATATGAAAATGGGTACTTAATGGATGCCGCGAACAGTCTGTTTCTAAGTTCAAGGGTCGCAAATCCCGCCAATAAATTTTGGCAATACCAAAAAGAAGATGAAATGAAAGAGTTTTACGACAAGGTAATGACAGAAATCAACTCTAAGTACAAGTTTCCAATGACCCTTGAAGAAATTGACTCTAAACCCAAAATACTTACTATTTATCCACAAGGAACCGCCGATGGTTATTTTCCAATGATTGAGTATTTAACCAACTTGGACTTAAAAGACACAGTTCAGACTAAAGCTGAATATGAGAAAATTCATTCGGAGATTACCAATACTTTTAACGGGATTGAAAAAGACAAGGACTACATTTTCTACAAAGCATTTAGTGAAATGCCAGACGGAAAAACACCTGTTCCAACTTATGGATTTGTAAAAGAATTAAAATAAAAACGGTGGCTAATCGAGTAGACGGCCGTGAGCCATAGGCTCACGGTGCGCCTCTCACACCACCGTACGTACGGGTCTCGTATACGGCGGTTCGTAAAGCATAGTATCATCGCTCTTTACACCGATGATACCTTTCCGCTACTTTTAAGTATAGGCTATACATTGTATTCCTATACGAATTTTCGCTTCACAATACGTTCAGTCCTTCGTTACTTCTGTGAGACCTCCATAGTTCTTATGGCTCGTTCCTCGTAACTACTATGACTTCGGCTGACTTCTCTTAGACGTTCCAGACACCCAGAGACCTCCCTCGGTAAGATGAATATCCTTGTGCCTATCGCTGCTCTATCTACTATTTTGACTTATCTCTGTTTCCAGAGCTTGGGACTTCGGCATGATGTGCTACCTCATCCAGCCTCATAGCCTCAGTATAGAGTTCCTGTTCGTCAGTACAGACACCGCAGTCTGGCTTACTTCAGTGCATACCTCGCAATAAACCACCTTGCCACTTGCTTAGCTTCGGGTAACGACTCCCGCGCTTAAGGGACTTTCACCCGTTGGAACGACCATCTTTTTGGTCTATATTCACCATTCAAGGCACACACAGCACCTAAGAAAACATGGGGCGGTCGGTGGTTTCAGCAAGGTTTGTTCTTCGTGGCTATCTTAGTAACGGGCGGACAGGGAATCGCTCCGAAAAGCACCACGTTTCTTAGCTGCAAACCGTTATGCCCAATGCTATGACGACAGACAAGATTAAAAATATCAATCAGACACTTGGGTTTTTCTCAATTACTATTGGGTGGACTTTGACGAACTTGCTGTATTCAATTTATCCCTCACTGAGCGTAGACTAAGCGTTGAAGTCCCCCCCACCCCTCTGAGCGTAGTCTAGGCGCTGAGGTCACTAGGTGTAATTTGTAATTACACCTTAATATCTTAATCAAATTTGAAATTGATTTTTATTAAAGAGTGAGTCACAAACTTCACCCAGCCATTATAGCTACAAACCGTTGGGCGCAAGGCGGTGTACAATTTACCCAAGACTAGGAATGAGGCTTTTAATACTTCTGACAATCTATTTAATTCCATTTATTTCAACTGGACAGACACGAACAATTACTGGAAAAGTCATTGACGAATTCGAACTGACGACCATTCCACAGGTGAGAATTCAGAATCGCGACAGCGTACAACTTGGGACAACTGACATGAACGGGAATTTTAAAATAGAACTCCCCATTGGGACAGAACAATTGCTATTCAGCTTTATAGGTTTCGAGTTGACAACGGTTCAGGTTCTAGACAACTGCGACAACCTGGAGATTATTATGATGTTGGCAAGTTCCTATGACTTCATGACAATGAAGACAGTTAATAGGAAACGATATAAAAGATTCAGAAAATTAAATAAACGACATCAGGAAGCATTTGAGAAAGGTGTTTTTAAATCAAGGACACCTTGTGTGACCTATATCTTCGGTAAAGATTAAACGCTCGATCCTATCTTTCTATCCTTATGAATTTGAAATTGAATTAATATAAGCTTAAAGCAGTAACCCCACCTATTCAGTACTTCTGCCTTTTTCAAGAATCTTTCCCAGCAATTCCTAAAATCCTGCTATCTTAAAATTATACTCTGCCTTTAAGTAGAAATTTCTTTTTTCCAAACCTATTATAACCCTAGTAAACCCATTAAAACCCTTTATCTGGCTTTTGTAGTTCTTATTCTCCTTCCCACACTGAGCGTTTACTAGGCGTTGCTCTAGGTGTAATTTGTAATTACACCTTTCTATCCTTATCAGTTTGAAATTGGTCTATGTATGTTTCTAACTATCTATCAGACGAGTTTACTCAGAAAAGCAATCACTAAATTCTTTTCATGATTTTGTATCTTACAATGAATATGGCAAAGAATAAGAAGATACAGGTTGAAGGCAAGGAAATATCTATACTTATTGATGGTGAAAAGGAATTTATTTCCCTGACCGATATGCTTAAAGCCAAAGACGGTGACTTTTTTATTTCTGATTGGCTACGTAATAGGAATACCGTAGAATATCTCGGAATATGGGAGTCAGTGTACAATCCCGATTTTAATTATGGCGAATTCGCCATAATTAAAAGTCAGGCCGGGCTGAATAGCTACAAACTGAGTGTGAAAGAATGGGTTGAGAAAACCAATGCAATCGGATTGAAAGCTACAGCTGGTAGATATGGCGGAACTTACGCCCATCCCGACATAGCTTTTGAGTTTGGAATGTGGATTAGCCCGCAATTCAAAATTTACCTAATCAAAGAATTCCAACGCCTCAAAGCAGATGAAAACGATAGATTAAAACTCGATTGGAATTTGCAGCGAACCTTGGCTAAAGTTAATTATGTGATTCATACAGATGCTATCAAAGCCAATCTCCTTCCCAAGGAATTGACTAAATCACAAACTGGCTTTGTTTACGCCAATGAAGCTGATATGCTAAACATGGCACTTTTCGGCAAAACGGCAAAGCAGTGGAGAGACGAAAATCCAAAGGCAAAGAGAAATATCAGAGACTTAGCAACTATAGAGCAATTGGTAATTTTAAGCAATATGGAAAGCATCAATGCCATATTCATAGAACAAGGGTTATCCCAAAATGAGCGATTGATACAATTGAACAAACTGGCGATTACTCAAATGAAATCTTTACTAAGCAGTACTTCTCTGAACAAACTTAAGTAAGCCATCTGAGCTAAAATTTTACCTTCTCAACTTTTCAGCTTTCTGACATTCTTTCCCAGCAATTCCTGAAATCCTGCTATCTTAAAATTATACTTTGCCTGAAGTAGAAATTTCTTTTTCCCAAACCTTTTATAACCCTAGTAACCCCATGAAAAATCATTGCTTGGCTTTAGTAATCATTCTGTTCCTTCCTTTGGCAACTCTGGCGCAACAACCGCGGACTCGTGAGGTAAGAAAAAATGTTCCCTTGGATTCTATTATTTTGAGTGATCCAGCTATTCTGGCGGATTCCAGCACGCAGATGTACTATATGACCGGAACTGGGGGAATGCTTTGGAAAAGCAAAGATTTGAAAAGTTGGGATGGTCCTTATAAAGTCGCCGAAACCGATCCAAACTCATGGATGGGGCCCAATCCCATGATTTGGGCAGCAGAACTTCATGCCTACAAAGACAAGTTCTACTATTTTGGCACCTTTACGAACCGGGCGGTAAAGATCGATACAGTAGGTGAGAATATAATCGAACGTCGTGCCAGCCATATTTTGGTGAGTGACAAGCCGGATGGGCCCTACGTGCCCATGCAAGATCCTACTTACCTGCCAGCAAGCATGCCTACGCTGGATGGGACTTTTTGGGTTGACAAAGACGGGAAGCCCTACATGATTTTTTGCCATGAATGGCTACAAAATGGAAACGGGACGATGGAAAAACTGGAATTGAAACCGGATTTAAGCGGTTCGATTGGTACCGGCGAAATCCTGTTCCGTGCCAGTGATTCGCCTTGGAGCCGGGAAAAAGATAAAAACGGAAACGACAAACCGAACAAAGTAACCGATGGTCCCTATTTGTTTGAAACAGAAACCGGACGCTTAGGAATGATTTGGACCAGTTGGGTTTACAGCGATTATACCCAAGGAGTAGCTTATTCGGAAAGTGGCACCCTAGATGGCCCTTGGATTCAGGAGAAGGACCCTATTACTCCGCCTAATTTCGGTCACGGCATGTTATTTAAGACGTTGGAAGGAAAGATGCTGATGTCCGTTCACAGTCATAGGAGCGAAAATGGCCGAACCATCCGAATCCCTCATTTATTTGAAATTGACCTTTCAGGAGATAAGTTGGTTGCTGGTAAGCTTTATCAACCGTGATGGGTGTAGCACAGTCAGTTACTCATCTTTAAAAGAGAAACATTTATCCTCGGAACATAGGTAATCGCCTTCCGAGGATAACTTTTTATTCTAAGAATGAAGAAAGCAACCTTCTGAGGTGAACAACTTTTTCCCAAATCACAACTATTTCACTTCCGACTATACTATTTCAAGAAAAAATACTTTTTGTTTTCATAGTGCACCTATTCTACAATCCCGGGTTTTTCTGGCAAAAGCTTATATCTATCCAAAAAAATATTTAAAAGCTCAAAAAGGGTTAAGCAAATATTTTATTTAAGTAGTAATTTTTTTCATTAATATTAAGATATAATTAAGATTTTACGCAACCATTCACTCATTTTTTTACGTAAAACCAAGCCAAGTACTAGTTCTTTTGATATAAGTCTTGAAAAGTTGGCCTGATTTTGGTTTTAGTATGCATGCATCCTTTTATTGGAAAATTGCATCTACCTAATAGGAAGCATTGAAAAACCAACTACCTGAAAGAAGTACCTAACCAATTATTTAATCACTTAAACCACGCATTATGAAAACGCTACAAGTACCACAATGGATGAGAAACTTGATGATGGGCTTCGTCGCTTTACTTTGGCTTAGCCCATCTCAAGCCTCAGCAGATGACATGAACGGTGTCTCATTTCAAGTCTTCTATGATGAACTGATGCCTTATGGTGATTGGGTTAAAGACGGTCGCTATGGCTACGTTTGGTTACCCGCAGTTCAAAATGATTTCCACCCTTATGGGTCCAATGGACACTGGGTAATGACGGAATATGGAAACACTTGGGTCTCTGATTACGATTGGGGTTGGGCGACATTTCACTACGGCAGATGGTATTTCGACAACAACTACCAAAGCTGGGCATGGATCCCTGATTACACTTGGGGACCAGCGTGGGTGGACTGGAGATCTGGTGGCGGCTATTACGGTTGGGCACCCATGGGGCCTGGTTTCTCCATAAATGTCAGAATCGGCATCCCTGCATCTTACTGGTTGTTTGTACCTCAGCATAGATTTGCATATCGCAATGTGTACAACTACTATGTACCATACGGTAGAAGGGTGAAAATCTACAATAACACTACGATCATCAATAATACTGTGGTCTATAATAACAATAGATACTACGCTGGACCTTCAAGAAGAGAAATTCAGCGAGTAACCAGAACAAATTATCCAGTGCATAGAGTGGAATCAGCTCGCTCTGCGGGAAGAGTATCTGTAGATAGAAATACGGTGAGTGCATACAGACCAGACCTGAATAACGGTAGAACTACGACCACAGCCGCAAGACCTTCCAGAGTACTTTCTAATGGACAAAGCAGAATTCAACCTGCAACGGCACCATCTAGAGGAAATAGTAGAACTGAAACTGTATCTGGAAGATCGGCAAATAGTTCTGCTGGATCATCCAGAGCTACGGAAAGAACAAGTCCTACTAGAAGCTCTGAGACTACTCGGGTGAGAACAACCACGCCTTCTTCAAGAGGTGGGAAATTCAAAACTGAGCCATATTCTGGAAGCCAAACTAGAACTTCTGCGCCATCTAGACAAAGTGCAGGAACACCTAGCAATTCTAGAAGCAGTGAAACAAGAACTTCTGCTCCGACTAGTAGACAGCCTCAGACTAGAACAGCTCCTACGAGAACGCAGAGCCCTGCTCCTACTCAAAGGACCAATGAATCTAGAACTCAGCCAGCTCCAACACAGCGCTCAAGTCAGCCAAGAACTCAATCTGCTCCGACTCAGCGTTCGACTCAATCTAGGACACAGCCTAGCAGCTCTTCCAGACCTGTGGTAAAATCAACTACGCCAACTAGATCTACGCAATCAAGAACACAGTCTGCACCAAGTAGATCTCCTCAGGTAAAAAGTGCTCCAGCAAGATCTTCTTCTCCTGCTAAGAGTTCAAGTAGGACCTCGAGTAGCTCTACCTCTAGAAGTACTTCAAGAACAAGAGGAAACAATTAAGTCTAATCAAACCAAAGTGAAAAGGATAGCCGAGATTGGCTATCCTTTTTTGTTTTTTAATCGGCTTAAGGAAGTTATTAAATAAGCGGCGCGCCAAATAATATTTCGAATTGCTGTTTTTGTCTATCTTTGCAGCTTGTTTTCAACACACACGACCTCAGTCGCCAAACCTATTCACACCTTGAAACAATACTTCAACCTTTTCGATTTCAGCCAAAAAGTAGATTATAAAACGGAAGTTCTTTCTGGACTTACCGTTGCTATGGCACTTATTCCAGAAGCAGTAGCTTTTGCTTTTATCGCTGGACTTTCCCCACTTACAGGTCTTTACGCGGCATTTATGATGGGGCTCGTAACGTCTATTCTTGGTGGTAGGCCAGGCATGATCTCTGGGGCTACTGGGGCAGTTGCTGTGGTAATTGTATCCTTAGCTGCCACGCATGGCGTAGAATATGTATTTGCAGCGGTAGTTTTAGCAGGGATCTTACAAGTCTCTGCAGGAGCTTTGAGATTGGGGAAATTGATGCGTCTTGTTCCACATCCAGTGATTTTTGGATTTGTAAATGGTCTGGCTATCATCATTTTCATGTCTCAATTAGATCAGTTCAAAGATGTAGACGGTAACTGGCTTACCGGCAACACCATGTATATTCTAGTAGGATTAGTGCTTTTGACGATGTTGATCATCTGGGGTTTACCAAAGCTGACCAAAGCGGTACCATCCTCCTTGACAGCTATTTTAGTAGTATTTGGAGTAGTTAGTCTTTTGAACCTTGACACAAAAACTGTGGGAGATATTGCCAGCATTCAAGGTGGCTTTCCTCCTTTTCATCTTCCTGCTGTTCCATTGACATGGGAAACCTTACAGATCATTTTCCCTTATGCAGCTATTGTGGCAGGTGTAGGTTTGATTGAAAGTTTGCTGACGCTAAATATCATTGACGAAATCACCGAAACCAGAGGAAGAGGTAATAAAGAAGCAGTTGCTCAAGGGGTCGCAAATATGCTTTCCGGTGTTTTCTCAGGAATGGGTGGCTGTGCAATGATCGGTCAAAGTTTGATCAATATTTCATCTGGTGCAAGAGCAAGACTTTCTGGAATTGTAGCAGCAGTGATGCTTTTAGTATTCATCATGTTCGGTTCTAGCCTAATTGAGCAAGTGCCAATGGCTGCATTGACTGGACTGATGATCATGGTTTCTATCGGAACCTTCGAATGGGCAAGTCTTCGCACCTTTACTAAAATGCCAAAATCAGATGTGTTCTTGATGGTTTTGGTGACGCTAATTACAGCATTCCTTCACAATTTGGCATTGGCCGTATTGATTGGAGTGATCCTAGCAGCCTTGTTCTTTTCTTGGGATAATGCGAAAAGAATCCGTGCTAGAAAGAAGGTGGATGCAAACGGAGTTAAGCATTACGAAATGTTTGGACCGTTATTCTTTGGGTCTATTGCAGCATTTAATGAGAAATTTGATGTGCTAAACGATCCCGAGGAAGTGATTATTGATTTCCAAGAAAGTCGTGTGGTAGATATGTCTGCGATTGAAGCTTTGAACAAGTTGACCGAGCGCTACCAAAAAGTTGGTAAAAAAGTACACTTGAAGCATCTAAGCCCGGATTGCAGAAGGCTGCTTGCGAATGCAGATGAGCTGATCGATATCAATGTAATCGAAGACCCTACGTATAAATTGGCGGTAGATAAGGTTTAATTTTAGCCGCTAAAGACACAAAGAAAGCACAAAGGGTTCTGCCTAAATTGACTTTCCCAACACCATTCCGGTTACAGAAAAAGGGAAGTCTAGCGACTTCCCTTTTTGCTTCCTGTGCCTCCGTTCATGTCACACGAATGGAAGATTAGATTATTAACACTAGTTCTTAATTTTCTTACCAGCTTGTTATTCAACTGCAGAAAAAACCATCTGTCTGAATTTCCAGGCAGATTCATCTCCAGTTCCACCTTGAGTTTGCTTCATTAAGATTCCGATGGTATTTGTGACTGGATCGGCAAAATATTGGGTATTGAAATATCCACCCCAGTCAAAGGTTCCTAGACTTCCGATTCCGCCCTGAGCAACCCCGTTTTCATCAACCAATCCAAAAGCAAGGCCATAATCTTTGCCACTATTTCCAAGTAAATCCCCAACTTGATTACTCATAATGGTTTTTATGGTCGTTGGACTCAGGAATCTAGTCCCGTTATAAGCTCCTCCATTTAAGTACATCTGAAGGAATTTGGCGTAATCTTCAGCTGTAGAAGAGAGACCTGCTCCACCGGAGAAAAATGTTTTTGCCCCAGTTTTTGGATAATCAGGGTCATAAAAAGTCACCGGAAACGATTCCCACTCGTTGTTTACTTTTCTGTGAATTGTAACCAGCTTCTCTCCTTGTGCATCGGTCAAATAAAACCCCGTATTATTCATTCCCATGGGATCAAAAATCCGTGTTTTCAAAAACTGGTCAAATGGCATTCCTGATACAACTTCAATAAAGTAACCCAACACATCTAGCCCTTCGCTATAGGTATATTTTGTACCCGGCTCATGGTGAAGTGGCAACTTCGCAAGCTTTTTTATATTATCTCCAATTTTCACTGGCTCAGTCGTGAACAAATCCACTATTCCTGCTTTTTGGTAGATCATTTTCATTTGCTCATTCCCATCAATCACACCGTATCCTAAACCTGAAGTATGGGTAATGAGATGTCTGATTGTGATCTCACGGGGAGAAGGCTTGGTAGAATAAGAAGAATCTGCATAGCGAAATCCAGCTAAGATTTTCGGATTAGCAAACTCCGGAATGTACTTTGAAATGGGATCATCTAACCTAAATTTTCCCTCTTCCCATAGCATCATAACTGCCGTCGAGGTAATAGCTTTAGACTGAGAAGCAATCCTAAAAATCTGATCTTTCGCCATCTTCGTCCCAGAAGGAACATCCGCCAACCCTTTGGCTTCGTGATAAACAATCTTGCCATCCTTCACAATCAAGGCCACCAAGCCAGGGACCTGATTATCAGCTATGGTTTGATCCAGCATTTGGTCAATTCTATCCAATCTAGAAGCCGAAAAACCTTGGAGCGGTTGTTTCCCTACTGGGGCAAGAATCGTTGATGGACTTTGAGCAAGCGCAGTGACGCTCAATACTACTAGAAAAAACATACTAGCAAGCATGCCGAGGTACTTTTTCATTGGTTGTGTGGGTTTGATTGAAAAGTAAAATAGGAAATCTATACCAATATACTATCCCGACCACATAGCTAGCAAAAAAACAGGCTGATGAATAATCACCAGCCTGTTTAATTTTATGATTTTAAAATCATTTAATCAACTTCAAAATAATACTCAGTACCATCTTGGAACATACCCAAGACTACTATAGGATCACCTTCCGTATCATTCAATATTTCTAACAGATTATCTACACTGGATATTTTCACTCTTCCACTTTCTGTGATAATAGAAGTAATGATAAATCCAGGTCTAGCTCCAGCGTCTCTCCATTTCTCTCCGCTAACTCTGGAAATCAATGCTCCGCCAGATAGTTCTAAAGAACTTTTGACTTTATCCGATACTTCTTCAAACATCACCCCTTGAAACTCGTAGGTTTTAGGGATTACTTTTTCAACAATATCTGTTGTACCAGCAAAATTCTTCAGTGTAGCTTTAGTCTTATACGTTTCACCATCACGGATATATTCTACTTCTACTTTATCTCCTGGTCTTTTTCTAGCAACCATTTCCTGCAAATTAGCCACGTTATTTGTAGGTCTTCCATCTACTCCTATAATGATATCTCCAGTTTTAAGTCCAGCTTCTTCACCGCCACTATTTTCGTTTACGCTTCTGATATAAACACCTTGCTCTACAGGAAAATCAACTCCAAGACCTTCTGCTAAATCTTGACTCACGTCTAAGATCCCAACACCAAGTAAAGCGCGCTGAGCAGTACCATATTGCATCAAGTCATCCATTACTTTTTTCACCAATGTACTTGGCACAGCAAATGAATAACCGCTAAATGTACCTGTGCTACTCGCAATCGCAGTATTAATACCGATCAACTCACCAGCAAGATTGACTAATGCTCCTCCAGAATTTCCTGGATTTACGACAGCATCAGTTTGTAAGAAAGCTTCTACTGAAAGGTTATCTTCTACATTACTCAGGATACCTATATTTCTGGCTTTTGCGGAGATAATACCGGCGGTAACTGTAGAGTTCAAATCAAAAGGATTACCAACGGCAAGAACCCATTCTCCAATTTTAGTCTTGTCCGAATCACCAAATCTCACGAAAGGCAGCCCTTCGGCATCTATTTTCAAAAGAGCCAAATCTGTGGTAGGGTCTGTTCCAATCACTTTAGCGATAAAACGCTTATTGTTGTCAAGTGAAATCTCCAACCTATCCGCATTTTCTACTACGTGGTTGTTCGTTACGATATAGCCATCAGGGGAAATAATAACTCCTGAACCAGAACTCATAACTGTCCGGCCTTCTGGGCCACCTCTTCTCGGATCATCTCTTGGAGGTATTCCAAAATACTCTTGAATTGGATCCCTTTGGCTTCTGCCTCTGGTTCCAACTGTAACTTGACTTTTAACATGCACGACAGCAGGCACGACAGCTTCTGCGGATGCGACAAAATTAATCCCATCAGGAACTGTAAAATTTTCTCCGGAAAGTAGATTTACAAAACTTGCCGGCTGCTTATCGTCGAAGCTTGTCGCATTTGGTGGTTGTACTAGAAAGCTTACGCCTGCTAAGGCAATTATGCCTCCGATCAAAGAGGCAAGAAGCATTCCCAGAAAGAATTGTCTTTTGCTCATATTTATTAAGTTTTAATTTAGTATTAAATGTTATTCGAGTGATGCACGGTAAGAACCAAATATTACACCTGAAAAAGTGCCCGGACATTCAAATTAACAGGAATTAACCAATTTTTACAGATATTAATTAATATTCTACTTTATCATACTATTTGCTTGACTATTCTGAAAAACCCAGAAAAGATTAATCTGAATACCGAAATTTTGACATCAAATTACACGTGTATTCAGTGCTCATGGTTCTTCATGATTTGAATTTCTAATCTCATAACTTGTAGTGTACTAACTCAATCAAGCTTCATGTTGTTTTAGGTCTGCGTAGCTACTTCTTTATTCTCTATCTTAAATTTTCAAACTCAGCCCTATGTACAAAATACTAATAACACTTCTTTTATACATGCAGATGATTCAATTAGTATCTGCTCAAGGTTCCACTACGGAAAGTATTTCATCAGAAGAAGGTACAGGTAAAGAGCTGATTGACAGCCTCTTTATTTTCTCTGATTCTGTAAATCTCACTCAAACAAAAACCAGTGGGGCAATTTTAACTCGGGTGATCAACAAGGCCCAGCGATATGCTTACGATCTGAGCGAGCTCAATATAGAACTGGCAGAGGCCATGGACACCACAGATATGTCTGAAAGGCTAGCTATTATCAATATTGTAGCTAAGAGAGTCAAAACCAAAACTGAATCAGACTCCGGGTATCTAAACCACCGATATTTGATTGGCATGGAGAACCTGGTTTCCACTGTAGTTGATGAAAACAAGGCAATTCAGAAGAAAATCCAAGAAAGAGTAGACTTACTATCCACCGTTGGGGATAAACTCAATTCCATGAAGTCGGACTCACTCTTTGCTATGACGCTCCGCGATACCACTTTAGTTCCTGCTATCAATACCGAGCTGAACATGCTCAAAAAAGCAATGAAAACTATAGACAGTGTTTACTTAGAACAAGAAATTCTGGTGGCGAGATTTCAGGCTAGAGTTTCTGAAAACGCAATGGTTTTCTTAGCACTGAAGCAATATCTAGATCAGACCAAGAAAAATCTTGACCGGCAATATTGGACCAAAGAGATCAACTACGCTTGGGAACCCATAAACTATCCGATATCGAAAGATTTATATGCAATGGCTTTAAGATCCTTTGATCTCAATATTGATCTAATGAAAGCCTATATTGAGAGGAATGTATATACTTTTTTAATCTGTGCTGTACTTTTTGGTCTTCTGTATTGGAAGATCAAATCAACAATCCAAGAAATAAGCAGTCAGAAAGACTTTGCATCGCTCATTTTAGATCGGGTAAAGTATTTCAATAAACACACCTTCTTTTCTACTTTAATAATTCTTATACCCATCTTTTTGATAATATTCAGTAAGCCTCCTTTGGTTTTCATCTCCATATTATCCTTGTCTTTAGTCATTGCCTCCAGTTTTCTAATCAAAGAGCAGTTTGGCCAAGGAATCAATAAAATATGGCTCACCTTCCTCTTACCCTATATAATATTGGCTATTAGCAATTTAAACTGGATAGTAGTTTATCAGGAGCGATGGTATATTTTGCTTTCATCTTTAGTATTGGTTGGTATGGGAGTTTTGGTTTTGAAACAAGTCTTATCCAATAACGAAAAGCGATATACATTTTTAAAATACCTCGCCATATTTCTTATCGTTATCGAAACTTTCGCCTTTTTCAGCAATCTTTTAGGACGATTCAGTCTTTCAAAAACTTATTCTGTCACCGGCGTAATATTATTTTATCGTGGCATAGGCTTATTCCTATTTGTAAATGTTTTTCTGGAAGCTATCTATTTATTCATAGAGCATAGCAAAAAAGAGAGCGACGTATTCACCTCGTATTTTGATTTCCAAGATTTGCAAAGGCGAATGAAAGGAATTCTTTACGTTGGCGCTACGGCTATTTGGCTATATGGATTAATTTGGCATTTGGGCTTTTTTGATGAGGCATATACTAGCGTTTCAGAATTCTTATTGAAAGACAGAACCCTAGGCGATACTGTATTTCAATATGGAAGCATTCTTCTATTCGCTGTAGTTCTGTATGTTTCTACCTTCCTCGCAAATAACATTGCCTATTTCGCGTCCGTCAAAGATCAAAAAACAGGCGCATCAAGAAAACAGCGACTCGGTAGTTCTGTACTGCTGATTCGGCTAGCTGTCTTGACAATAGGTTTTTTGATAGGCATGACTGCTGCCAAAATTCCTTTTGACAAAATAGCCATCGTCCTAGGTGCTTTATCGGTAGGCATAGGCTTTGGTTTGCAGACGATTATCAACAATCTGGTATCTGGAATAATCTTAGCCTTCGAGCGCCCTATACAGATCGGCGATGAAATCCAAGTGGGTTTGAATGCCGGGACGGTAAAAGATGTAGGTATCCGAGCTAGCAAAATTCAGGCTTATGACGGTTCCGAGATCGTAGTACCAAACGGTGACCTTCTCTCCCAAAGTTTGATCAATTGGACACTTTCTGACAAAAAACGCAGAGTAGAATTAATCATTGGAGTGGGCTATGGATCAGATATGAAGCTAGTAAAATCAGTACTAGAAGAGGTAATGAAAGGAGATCGCATCCTGAAAGCACCCACTCCCCGGGTATATATGCAGACCTTTAACGATAGTTCTGTAGACTTCCGGGTACTTTTCTGGGTAGAAAGTATGGATATCTGGATCGACGTACGAGGCGAAGTAATGAGTGCCATTTTTGAGAAATTCGCAGAGCATGGCATTGAAATCCCATTCCCAAAAAGAGACCTTTATTTAAAATCTGTTCCTTCAAACTGGCAGGAAAAAATATCAAAACCAGGAGAAGACATCAGCCCAGCTTCCATCAAAATAGAGCCGAAAGAAGATTCAACTGATGCTAATGAAAACAAAAAATCCCCTGAAGATTAAACTCCAGGGGATAGTTTTTTCGCTAGCAAAAAAGATAATAATTAAGCTCTTTTGACATTGACAGCGTTAGGTCCCTTTTTGCCATCTTTGATGTCATAAGTTACTTTGTCATTCTGTGCGACTTGATCCAAAAGGCCAGTAGCGTGTACGAATACTTCGCTTTGAGACTCATCGTCAACGATAAATCCGAACCCTTTGGCTTCATTGTAAAATTTTACTGTTCCGGTAAACATAATAATTTGTGATAAATTGGAATTGAAAGAGCGTTAAAAGTAAATATTCAATTAAAAAAAACAAAATAATCATTCTTATTTTCAGGAAATGAAGAAAATAATTTTGGTGAGACACGGAAAGTCAGCTTGGGATAACCCTAAACTGAGCGATCACGATAGACCCTTAGCTGATCGTGGATTAAATGATGTGCCTGAAATGGGACTACGACTTAAAGAAAAAGGGATACTCCCCGATTTGATACTCAGCTCAACAGCGATCCGAGCTTCCCAAACTGCTGAAATTCTTGCTGAAGTACTTGATATTTCCACTTCGAAGATAGTTTACGAAAAGAACCTATATCATGCGTCTGCAGCTATGATTTTAAAATGTATCCAGAGGCAAGATGATGAATATGATTTGATCTTTGTGGTAGGCCACAATCCTGGAATGAATGACTTTATAGACTATTTCAGCGGAAACTTTGATAACCTGCCCACTTCTGGATTATATGGCTGGCTAGTTGATACCGATCATTGGATTCAGGTTCGCGCTGAAAACACCAAAACATGGTTTATTGATTATCCAAAGAAATGATATCAAGGCAAGTCAAAATTCCTGACATCCTGAATGACATCCTGGAATTCATTTTCATTCGCCAATAGATAAGTGATCTTGGAAGCGACCAATTCTGGAGAGGACAAATCCCCATTTTCCTTATAGCTTTTGAATCGGTCAATCTGTGGAAAATCCAACTCATCTGCTTGCCTGATTTCTTCTTGCATCTGAGTATCCACGATACCGGGAGCTACGCTAAAAAATCTAAAATGAGAATTTCTGTTTTCTTTTGCAGCAACCATAGTAAACATGGCAATAGCAGCTTTGGTGCTACAGTATTCTCCCCAACTTTCCATAGGCTTGGAGGCTGCTCCAGAACTGATATTACAAATGATCTTTTTTGCAGGAGAATCTTTATAAGCGGTGACAAATGCATTCGTGAGATACATAGGCGCCAGCAGATTGATGTTGACACTATTTCTCAGGTTTTTCACCTGCAGGCTACCAACAGGCTTGATCTCCCCTATCCAACCTGCATTATTGATCAATATTATTTCTTCGAATTCATCGGATGGAAATAAATTGGAAAGTTCATTTTCCAACACATCCAAATCCCCGAAATCTATGCTGATTTCGGATAGATTAGGATTACTTAATCCCAGTTTTGTTCTAGAAATAGCTATCACTTCAAAATTGTCCTTACTTAAGTAAGTTTCTAAAATAGCTCGTCCTAGACCTTTGCTATGACCTGTAAGTATCAGCAGGGATTTCTTCATTATAAAGAGATTATTTTATTTCAGGATTAAAGGATATACTGCGACAAGTCTCTATTCTGTACCAAAGAACTCAATCTATCCTGTACCATTTCTTTGGTTACCATGATTTTAGAATTTGCGGTAATGGTATCCGGCACTTCGAATAAGAAATCGTTTAGTAAATGACTCATCACTGTGTGCAGTCTTCTGGCTCCAATATTTTCCACTTCCTGATTAATTAGAAATGCCAATCTAGCAATCTCCTCGATTGATTCATCATTGAACTCAAGATAAACTTCCTCGGATTCAAATAGAGCTTGGTACTGTTTTGTGAGTGCATTTTTGGGCTCGCGCAAAATTCTTGAGAAATCCTCTTGAGTCAAACTCTGCAATTCTACTCGAATCGGGAATCTACCCTGCAATTCTGGAATCAAATCAGATGGCTTAGCCACGTGAAAAGCACCAGCTGCAATAAATAACACGTGGTCTGTATTGATCACTCCATACTTGGTATTTACAGCCGATCCCTCCACAATTGGCAGCAAATCACGCTGCACACCTTCGCGGCTTACGTCTGGTCCTCCTCCATTTTTGCCTGACTTAGAAGCAATTTTATCAATCTCATCGATGAAGATAATCCCATTGTTTTCTGCAAGTTTGATTGCCTCCTCTTTCACTTCTTCAAAGTCAACCAACTTGGACATTTCTTCTTCCAGCAAAATCTTGCGAGCTTCAGAAATACTCACCTTACGTTTTTTGACTTTTTTAGGCATCATATTAGAAATCATATCCTGAAGTCCTGCCATACTGGCATCGTCCATCATTCCATTTCCAATCATTCCTACGCCCATCGGAGAACCAGCTTTTACACTGATCTCGATTTTTCGTTCATCCAATTCGCCCTCGCGAAGCTTCTCTCGGAATCGCTCCCGAGTTCGTTCGTTCAACTCGGCATCATTGTTTGGCTCTGCATTCTCCTCTGCATCCACTGGAATAGCCCGGGTAAAACCAGCACTTTTCACTGGAGGTATCAGGATATCGAGGATAATTTCTTCTACAGCATCCGCAGCTTTTGCTTTTACAGCTTCATTTTTCTGCTCACGGACCAAAGCAACAGATTGCTCCACCAAGTCTCTTACCATGCTCTCCACATCACGACCTACATAGCCCACCTCAGTGAACTTAGAAGCCTCCACTTTGGTAAATGGTGCATTTGCGACTTTTGCCAATCTTCTGGCAATCTCAGTTTTACCCACACCGGTAGAACCAATCATCAGGATGTTATTTGGCACAATATCCTTTTGGATTTCCGACTTCACCATCAAGCGACGGATTCGGTTTCTTAGTGCAATTGCTACATTACGCTTGGCGTCTTTCTGACCAATGATATATTTATCCAACTCTGCGACTATTTGTCTAGGAGTAAGTGAAAGTATTTTTCCCATGTTGTTAGCTTAAAATGTACTCAGATCGTAGTGGTTAAAGTATTAATCTGAGCCTATTGTAGGTTTGCTTTAAAGAATGCGAATACTCGATCAATGATAGTATTCGCATCCAGACTAGTTTTCTTTTCCGCTTTCGGATTGCAAATTGAAATGAAGTGGGTGATCGACTTTGGTTTTAAGCAAAGCAATATCCAATACTTCCTCAACTCTATTTACAAAGTGAAAATCAACTCCTTTCACATATTGCTCATCGATTTCCTCGATATCACGCTTGTTTTTGCTGCACAAGATAATCTCCTTGATTCCAGCTCTTTTAGCAGCTAAGATCTTTTCTTTGATTCCTCCCACTGGCATAACTTTACCTATTAGGCTGATCTCGCCAGTCATAGCTACTTTAGCCTTTACTTTTCTCTGGGTGAAAACAGAAGCCATCGCTGTAAGCATGGTGATACCTGCAGATGGTCCATCTTTAGGAACAGCTCCGGCGGGCACGTGAATATGAAGATCATACTGGTCAAAAACACGATGGTCAATGCCGAGTTTATCAGCTTTAGACTTCAAATAAGATAGAGCTGTAATGGCGGATTCCTTCATCACATCACCCAACTGTCCCGAAAGGGTAAGCTTCCCTTTACCTCTACTTAAGCTAGTCTCGATGAATAAAATCTCACCGCCCACACTGGTCCAAGCCAAGCCTGTCACCACTCCTGCAATGCTATTATCAGTATAGGACTCTTTGTCAAAAATCTCAGAACCCAAGATTTTTCTAACTGTCGCTGCTGTGATTTTAGGATTGTACTCTTCTTCCATAGCAATTGATTTGGCAATATTTCTCACCACTTTTCCAATTGCTCTTTCCAAGCTTCTCACACCTGATTCTCGGGTATAATCCTCAATCAATTTCACTAAAGAGCCCTTATCAAATGAAATTTGCTTGGCTTTTAGCCCATGCTCTTTACGCTGCTTTGGCACTAAGTGACGCTTCGCTATTTCTACCTTCTCCTCTTGCGTATAGCCAGTCACTTCAATGATTTCCATTCTATCCCTCAAAGCAGGTTGAATGGTATCCAGTGAATTGGCAGTGGCTATGAAAAGGACCTTACTCAAGTCATATTCTACTTCAAGGTAATTATCCAGGAAAGCATTGTTTTGCTCTGGATCCAGCACTTCCAAAAATGCTGAAGAGGGATCGCCACGAAAATCTGAAGAAAGCTTATCAATCTCATCCAGCACATAAACCGGATTTGAGATTTTGACCTTTTTCATGTTCTGAATGATCTTACCCGGCATAGCGCCCACGTAGGTTTTACGGTGACCGCGAATCTCAGCTTCGTCATGCATGCCTCCAAGAGACATTCTGATGTATTTTCTGCCAAGTGCCGCAGCGATTGATTTGCCTAGGGAAGTTTTACCCACGCCTGGAGGGCCGTAAAGACAAAGAATTGGACCCTTTAGGTCATTCTTCAACTTCAATACAGCAAGGTATTCTATGATTCTTTCTTTGACTTTTTCCAGTCCAAAGTGATCTCCATCCAAGACTTTCTTAGCATGGTTCAGGTCAAAATTATCCTGCGTAAACTCATTCCATGGTAATTCCACCATGGTTTCAGCATAATTCAATGCGATTGGGTATTCCGCTGCCGAAGGATTAATTCTAAGAATTTTATCAAGTTCCTTTTCAAAGTGTTTTTTCACTTCAGCAGGCCAGTTTTTCTTGGCACCTCGAAGACGCAAATCTTCCACTTCCTTTTCTGGACCTTCATCCCCAAGTTCGGTTTGAAGCACCTTCATCTGCTGACGTAAGAAATAATCCCGTTGCTGCTGATCGATGTCTGTATGTACTTTCTTCTGAATTTCAGATTTCAATTCCAGCATCTGAATATCCTTCATCATAAATTCTAGCAAAAGCGTTGCACGCTCCACGCCATCATTGATTTCTAATAATCGCTGCTTGGCTTCCACCGGAGCATTGATATTGGAGGAAAGAAAATGTGTAAGGAAAGGGGTATTATCGATATTATCTAAAGCTACTTGTGCCTCACGGGGAATTTCTGGATTCAAGTGAAGTATTCGGGTAGCAGACTCCTTCAAAGATTCTTCAAGTGCCTGAATTTTCTTGGAGCTTTTCGGGAAATTCTCCTCCAGGTATTCTGCTTTCGCAATAAAATACGGATCATCCGTGATTTGCTCACTGACTTTGAAACGCTTTTTACCTTGTATGATGATCGTAGTATTACCATCAGGAAGCACGATCATTTTGATGATTTTGGCAAGCGTACCTACTTGGTAGATATCTTCCCATCCCGGATCATCGATATTTGGATTGATCTGAGCGCACACTCCTATCAATTTATTTCCCTTTTGCGCTTTCTTCACCAGGCGGATAGACCGCTGTCTTCCTACTGTTATGGGAATTACTACTCCAGGAAAAAGGACTGTGTTTCTTACCGTAAGTATTGGAATCTCTTCCTCAAGGACTTCCTTTCCTTGTGAATCATCCTCTTCGTCGGTTATCAGCTGGATCAGATCTCCCTCACCGGCATATTCACCGACCATTAAGTTTTGAAACACAGAATTTTCGAATTGGCTCATATAGACAGAATGACAGCTAAGCTGTCGGTTTTATGCTAAAATAAAAGAAGAACCCTCAAAATACGAAGGTTCTTCCTAAAAGGTCAAGGTGCATGCCAAGAGACCGAAGTGGTCAGAATGGCAGGTTAAGATTTTATCCCTCTCCAGTAAATAGCTTCAGCACGTCGTTTCCGATCGCAAATACCATCAAAGCGAGGAGTATAACCATTCCGACTTTCTGCGCATTCTCCAAGAATCTATCGGATGGTGCCCGGCCAGAAATCATTTCATATAGTAAGAATATTACATGCCCACCATCCAAAGCTGGAATAGGAAGTAAGTTCATGAAAGCAAGAATCATGGAGATCAACCCTGTAATTGTCCAGAATTTAGTCCAGTTCCAAGTGTCACCGTAGATTTTTGCCATTCCGATAGGTCCGCTTACATTTTTGGTAGAAACTTCACCTGTAAACATCTTACCCATCGCCTTTGCATTCACTATTACCACAGTAAATGCTTTAGTAGTTCCTTTTTTCAACGCTTCGGCGAAACCGTATTTGCGTTGAACCATATCGATCAAAGGAGTCACAGCAATATCTATGGTGCCTCGATCTGTCACTGCCACCATCTTGTGTACAGTATCATTCGCACTAGTCAATATTTCAATATCTACTTCTTGGCTTTTGGCATCTGCCAAAACAGATTTCAGTTCATCGAAGTAAGTGATAGGCTGACCATTTACTGACAAGATCTTATCGTCTGTGGTGATTCCAGCTTTATCAGCAGCTCCTCCTTCATCTATTACCTTCAGTTCGAAAGGGTAACGGATTTCAACAAAGCTATTGATTGCTTCCTGACTGTTGAAGGAATTGATAAAACCTCGAGGTATTTCTACTTTGATGATTTCTCCATCACGGTCAACTGTGTAATACCCATTTTCGCTAAGCAAAGCCGAACCAGCAGTCAAATCGTTAATGGATTGGTAAGGTTCACCATTAATATCCAAAATCTTATCCCCTGTTTTCAAGCCAATAGACTCACCGATTTCCAATGCTTCGATACCGTTTTCAACTACTTGATCTCGGGAAAAGTAAGTTTCCCCATTATTGTAAACCAGGATCACAAAAATGATGATACCGGTAACGACATTGACTATGATCCCGCCCAGCATGACGATAAGACGTTGCCATGCTGGTTTGGAGCGAAATTCCCAAGGCTGAGGCTCACCAGCCATTTGGTCAGCATCCATGGACTCATCCACCATTCCGGAGATTTTTACAAATCCTCCCAGCGGAATTGCACCGATAGAATATTCAGTTTCTCCCCACTGGAAACCAGCGATTTTCGGAGGAAAACCTATAGAAAATTTCTCTACTCTCATGCCAAACATCTTGGCGGTAAGCAAGTGGCCCAACTCATGTAACCCCACAAGGATTGATAATCCCAGGAGTAATTGGCCCACCATAATTAAGGTATCCATTATACTTTATTCGTTATTAGTTCTTGTGTAATTTCTCTAGCCCGCCTATCCGTCGCTACATAATCTTCCAAATTTGGATGTGCAATAAACTCAGCTTTTTCGAGAGTTTCGCCAATCAAATCAGACATTTCCAGAAAACCGACTTCTTTATTCAAGAAGGCTGCTACCGCAATTTCATTGGCAGCATTCAGCACGCATGGTGCATTTCCCCCTTTTGCAAGGGCGTCATAAGCCAATTGAAGGTTTTGAAAAGTCTTTAGATCGGGCTGCTCGAAAGTCAATTGAGGGTAATTCATAAAGTCAAAACGCTCAAAATCACTTTTCAATCGATCAGGGAAGCTTAAGGCAAACTGAATTGGAATACGCATATCCGGCAATCCGAGTTGCGCTTTGATAGAACCATCCTCAAATTGGACCATAGAATGAATGATACTCTGTGGATGTACGACTACATCTATCTGTTCGGTTTTCAACCCAAAAAGCCATTTTGCTTCAATCACTTCTAGACCTTTGTTCATCAAAGAAGCTGAATCAATGGTAATCTTTGCTCCCATATCCCAATTGGGGTGCTTGAGAGCTTGTTCACGCGTCACTGTCTCTAGGAATTTTCTATCTTTTCCTCTAAAAGGACCTCCAGAAGCAGTTAGAATGATCTTTTCAATTGGGTTGTGGAATTCGCCAATCAGACATTGAAAAATTGCCGAATGTTCTGAATCCACAGGATAAATATTCACCCGATTTTCTTTTGCGAGAGCAGTGATAATTTCTCCGGCTACTACGAGAGTCTCCTTATTGGCTAAGGCGATTTGCTTTCCTGTTTTAATCGCATTTACGGTTGGAATCAGGCCTGAATAACCCACTAATGCAGTCAACACTACATCGATCGTATCCATCTCCACCACCTGAGCGATTGCTTTGCTGCCAGCGTACACCTTGATATCCTTTGGTTGCAAGACATCGCGAACTTTTTCATACAGGCTTTCATTCCCGATTACTACGACGTTTGGAGAAAACTCCAAAGCTTGGGCAATTAGTAAATCTGCGTTGTTCTGGGCTGTAAGAACCTCAACGATAAAGTCTGCAGGATGCTGTCGAATTACCTCGAGAGTTTGAGTACCAATACTTCCGGTGCTGCCCAGGATGGCTACGCGTTTGGGTTCTGTCATTCAGTTTGAAATTGTTGAGGAAATAAAACCCTGTCAAGTAAAAAGGGTTTTCTCAATAGCTGACAAAATTACAAGATGCTCCCATTTTTCCTCGTACAAATCGTCAGTTTTTGCTGAATGGCATAATATTAAAGGATAAAATGCAGCGTTTATCCTGTTTAGGAACTTAAAAAATGTGAATTTATTCAACGGAATATTTTCGCAGACGTCAAATTGATAAAAGATTCACCTTATGAACAGTCTATTCAAAACAACCGGAGTTTCCTTTCTGGCAGGCTTGGCCGGAGCTGCAGTTTGGACAACTATCAATTTCAATGAAACAGAGGAATTCTCTGATTTCCCAAACACTAATCAAACAGAAGTAAGTTTCGCTTCTCAATATCAGCCTATTTCCTCCCGCTCTACAGCTGATGCTCCAATCTCCTTTGTGGACGCTTCTGAAAACAGCACGGAGTCAGTCGTCTTTATCAAGAACTTTTCCGGAACGGATCCAAGAAGATATAGCATGTTTGACTACTTCTTCGGAGGTGGCAGCGCCCCTTCGCAGCAAGTCAGTACTGGTTCGGGAGTAATTATCTCTGGAGATGGCTATATCGTAACAAATAATCACGTAATCGACAGAGCTGAGACGATCGAGGTGGTGCATAAAAAAAGAACTTATAAAGCTACACTAGTCGGTACCGATAAAAACACAGATATAGCTGTTCTGAAAATTGAAGGCGAAAACCTCCCATCAATTAAACGAGGGAGTAGTCGCGACTTGAAAATCGGAGAATGGGTGCTAGCTGTCGGTAATCCATTTAATCTAACTTCCACCGTCACTGCGGGAATAGTTTCTGCCAAAGAGCGGCAAATCAATATTTTAGGTGGTGATTTTCCTTTAGAGAGTTTCATTCAAACTGATGCTCCGATTAACCCTGGAAATTCCGGTGGAGCTTTGGTAAATGTGAATGGAGAACTAGTCGGGATAAATACTGCAATTCTTTCCAGAACGGGTTCATATACTGGTTATGGCTTTGCTGTACCAGTGGACATCGCAATGAAAGTATCTAATGACCTGATTCAATACGGAGAAGTCCAAAAAGCAATTCCTGGAATTGAAGCAGTTGAAATCACGCCAGAATTGGCGGAAGAAATGAATATCAAAACGCTGGATGGTGTAATAGTCACTCACGTGATCAAAGACGGCGCAGCAGAAAGAGCAGGTCTTCAACGAAATGACGTGATTACCAAACTTGGGTCTCAACCGATAACAGGAAAAGGCAGCTTTGAAGAAACACTTTCTTATTATTATCCAGGTGAGCAACTTCCAGTAACCTATTTGAGAAATGGCAGTCCGAAATCCGCCAATCTAAAACTTCAAAATTTAGAAGGCGGCAACGGAGTGATCAAACGTGAGTTTTATAGCTCAGGGATTCTTGGAGCAAGACTGGAAGCTGTCAACACGATAGAAAAAGATAAATTTGGTGTGGAATACGGTATCAAAATCTCTGGTTTGACCAGAGGCTATCTCCGAGAGCTTGGGCTGAGAGAGGGATTTGTCATCACTCAAATTAACAATGAGCCAGCAAAGGACCCTACTAAAGTCGGGGCATATTTGGAGAAATTCAGTGGAAGATTATTACTCGAGGGAGTAGCCTCCAATGGTCAGCCATTTATGCAAAGTTACAGCGTAAGGTAATTTACTCCTTGGAGGATTGATCCTTAAGAGTTTGTGTCCATTGTATAGATTTCCCATCCTTACGTAGTAGATCTGCCCAAATCACATGCTTAGTCTGTACATCTGAGGCTTCACATTCAAAAGTCTGGGAATTCTCAGATGTGATAGACTGGCCAGAGATCCAAAGTAGCACTGGTCTCAGATCTGGAGTTGTGGGATCAGTTTCCTCTGAGTTGATTTGCACCAAATCATTTATCCCCAAATAGAATGGGTAGGCTGCCTTATTAGCGCCAAATGGATCGTCGAATTCAGGCTTCATCTCTATACTTACAACCCCAAACCTTCCAAGTATTCCAAAGCGATTTTGTGACTGAAATGAATTGTATACTGAAATCGAATAAACCTGGTGCCAAGGTGTTTCTATCAAATCGCCAAATTGAAAAATCGGCGATCCATTGAATAAAATCAATGGGCCTTTCTCATATCGAAAACCAGAATTTGCCGGTGAAAGAATGAGTTCGTAGCTGTCTTTATTTCGCTTGACTGATGCCTTGGAAACAATCCCGGAAAATGCTTCTCTCAAGGTTGCGATTCCTTGGTAATCATCAGACAAATACACCTGATCTGGAGCTACTTGATCTGATTTTTGCCAGAATGGCTCATAATTATCAAAATCAGTCCTATAGATCTGGTCTATATATTTCCGCTTTCTTTTATGATCCAAGATATTCACAACCACATCATCAAAGGGCACTGTATTATCAAACGAGCTGAATTTCTTGTTTTTCCAATCAGAAATATTCACAGTCACTTCACCTATTGGTTCCCCCAAATTATCAAACTGATAAGCCCAAACAGCAGAAGAGCCTTGATGCTGCATTAATTTTTCTTCGATAGATGCACTATCCCGCATATTATATTCTTCTACCATTCCTTGATCCAGAAAAAACACTGAGATTCTGGAATTTGGATCTTTAGAAGGTGGAATCAATTGAAAAGACTCTTTTTTTGCCTCCGCTAATTCTAACTTTTTAACAACGCCTGAAACAGGGTATCCCTCTAATAATGGGTCAAAAACCTTTACTGTCAACACCCCGAAATCTAAGGTTTCAGAAGAAATACTAAAACTATCTTCATTTACTTTCCACTGTATATTTTCATCCACAGTTGCTGCATTTACTACTTCAGCCCCTAGCTCTGGATTTGCATTTTCCGGTAAAGCTGTGGAGGAAAAAATCGTTGGGCTATAGACATGGATCAGAGCTTCTGTCTGAAACTTGGAGCCTTGGATCTGCGCTATTAATTTGTAATTACCCGTAATCAATTCTTCAGGCAACAAAAAAGCTTGATCAGCATCCTGCTTAGCCGAATTGAAGCGTTCTATAGCAACAGTACTTCCAGAATGGTCAACTAGGTACAAATTAATCAGGCTACCTTCCAAAATTGGCCTTCCCTCGGAATCAAGCGTCTGTAATTGCAATGCAACTAAATCCCCACTCACATACACAGACGAAGAGACCAGCATTCTCACCTGAAATGAGGCTGATTGTCCCAAAGCTGCGATTGTAATTAACATTGCAAAACACAATGCTAACGGTAATATTTTCTTTATTAATCCCACCATATCGGTTGTTGGTTGGTATTTTCTGTATATGAACCCCTGTATTCTAGGCAATTGGTACATCCCGCTGGAGGAATAAATGGTACACCTGGAACAGGCTCACACGGATCTATGAAAGTAAGTGTATAAGGTAGGTCTTCCGGGGTAAGCTTCCATCTGTAGGAAGATTCATGAGCAACATAGAAAAACCCCGACACGGCTTCTTCTGGATTATCCACATTCTGAATATTGGTAACCAAAGAAAATGGCGGAGGATCAAAAATCCCTCCTCCACTCTGCTGCTGAGTAGCCAGTTGATCCCAAAACTCATAGCCTTCAGGAGAAAGACTGTATTGAGTTATCAAGTTAGAATAACCATATTGAACCTGTTCATTGTCATCAGTTTCCAAGAAAAACAGATCACGATTATGGCCGCCAGTTTTATCTTCCCAAACACTAATTGACTGATATTCATAGAGGTTGGTAACATAGCAACGCTTATTAATATTTTCTTCGGGAAGCCTAGATGTTTCAAATATCCAACTTGGGACTATTTTCCAGCGGTAATAGTATTCCGCTCCACCATGTTCCTCCAAAGGAACCGAAACTTGGATACCCCGCTGTTCTACAATCTCTGTTTGATTCCCTACTGATATACTTTTCAAGATTGATTTGTACTCCATATTAATCTCCTGAATCGCTGGAGCGGGATGCAACCTATCGGTATCCGATTCATACACTTTTCCTTCAGAGGTTTGAATACGAACCTTGTAATCCACATTTTCTTTTGCAGAAAAATCCACGTCTCTGATGAGATATCGCTGTTCTGCTTCATCCCAGAAGTATCCAAAACTATCTCCATCAGATGAAATCAAAGTCACTGTGGCATCCGAAATCACCTCATCCAACACGTTATTTACCTCACTACTCCATCTTACTGCCACATAAAAACGGCGCGGCGGAGCAGGTTTTTGGGATTGATCGGCAAATGAAATATTAGAAATAAATCCATCCACCACCAGACGTCTGGGCTCACTGCCTGTTTCAAAAGAAATCGGCTCTATACATGCCGTCAGAATCAATAGAAGCGCAATAATATAACTCTGTCGCATCTTTATAATTTAAAATTGTAAGAGATAGATGGGAATGCACTACCCAGAACCGAAAGCTGAAATGCATTTCCTCGCTGCGTGAAGTACACTGAGAACGGGTTTTTCCGGCCATAGACGTTATACACAGAGAATACCCACTCACCGTCAATTGCTTTCTCCTTTTTCAGACCACTTTTCAGGGTAAAAGACAAGTCTAGTCTATGGTAATCCGGTACACGATATTGATTTCTGTCTGAGAAATTCAAGACAGAAAGAATGTCTTCGTATTGAAATTTAGAAACTGGAACTGTGATCGGCCTTCCCGTAGAATAGGCGAAGTTTAAGTTCATCGCAAACCTTCTACTTACTTTGTAATTCATTACCAAGGAAATGTCATGGGGCTTGTCATAGTTGGCAGCAAAGAAATCACCTCCATTAATCTTTTCCTCTTCAAATGCGGACTCATCAAACTTCCTCAAGCTTCGCGAATAGGTGTATCCCAGCCATCCTGTTAGCTTTCCGCGATTTTTCCGTAATAAGAACTCTGCACCATACGCACGGCCTTCACCCTGAATGAGGTCAGCATCAAGGTTCTCATTCAACAAAATAGAAGCTGCATTTTTATAATCTACTACCTGCTGAATATTCTTATAATATCCCTCTACTGATATTTCGAAAAGGTTATCCTTCCAATTTTTAAAGAGGCCAATAGTATATTGATCAGCAATTGAAGGCGAAAGATTGTAGCCAGAGGATTTCCAATAATTCACCGGAGAAATAGCAGCCGTATTGGATATCAAATGAATGTACTGATTAGTTCGGTAGTAGCTTAGCTTCAAAGAACTGGAAGGTGTAACGAGCCAGCGAAAAGATGCTCTAGGCTCGAAACCAATGTAGGTTTTGGCTACCTCATTTTGACCGAAACTCAAGGTATCTGTAATCGTCGCAGAGGACTTAGGCTGGTTTGGATCAAAATCATAATAGCTTCCACCGAGGGCCAGGTAATTAGATACACGAATACCATAGACAAGCGAAGCCTTAGGTGATATAACAAATTCATCATTTAGATAGATAGCACTTTCCAAAGCATACTCTTCAGGTATGTGGATTTCATCAGAGGTAGTATTCTCTGAACCCGGATTAAAATCCCCATTGTTAAAGGAATAGTAAAGTGAACTTATGCCAAAATCCAATTTATGAGCAGTGCCCAATTCATATGAGAAATCGACTTTCCCCTGATAATTTACAATACCCGAAGTGTAGTCGAAGTCGTAGCTTTCTTGAGTATTTCTAATATTGCTTTGAAAATCACTTACTACCACCTGCGTTTGCATCAGGAACTTGTTGCTGAATCGATGTGCCCATTTTAGAATTCCAAGCTTGGTTTTCCATACATATGCTGTATCGGAAGCAAATTCGAAATTGTCATCGCTTAGGTAACTGGAAAAAGTGAGGACATTATTTTCATCGATGGTGTGGTTTATTTTGAAATTCACATCATAAAATCCAGCTGCACTTTGATAGAGATCAGGATCCTTCATTTGCTTCAGCATCCAGTTAGGATATGCTGTTCTTCCTGAGAGGAGAAAAGTTGTTTTATCCTTATTTAATGGACCTTCTACCAAGAGCCTGGATGAAATCAATCCTATACCACCTTGTACATCGATTCCCTGAGAATTCCCATTTCGGAGATTTACATTAAGCACAGAAGAAACTCTTCCCCCATAATTGGCAGGACCGCCACCCTTGTAAATTTCCACATCTCTAATCAGATCAGAGTTAAAAGCCCCAAAAAAGCCAAATAAATGTGAGCTATTGTAAACTATTGCGCCGTCCATCATCACTAGATTTTGGCCAGGATCACCACCTCGCACATTAAATCCCGAAGAGCCTTCACCCACAGAACTGACACCTGGTAGAGAAATCAGGCTTTTGATAGGATCTACTTCTCCCATAAACGTAGGTAAGCTCTTTATCACTGCAATGTCCAATATCTCCCTGCCAGCAATTTTCTCAGAAACTGAAATATCCTGACTCCTTGCAGTGATCGTGAATTCTTCCAGCTTCAATGTTTCATTAAAAAGTGCCACATTTAATTCACCGGAGTTAATTACCTGAACATCAATAGACTTTGGCTCATATCCAGCATATTGCACAAGTAATTTATATTTACCCGGGATGATGGTTAATTCATAGTTACCATCCAAATCCGTCACTACTCCTTCGGAACTATCTACTACTTGAATACTAGCTCCTATTAATGCTTCATTTTCACCTGCGTCTGTGATTTGACCGGTGAGGGTCACAGGCAAATTGGAATTCTCCGGTTTGCCAGTACCTATTAATTGGTATTCTTTAAGATTAAGATCATCTTCATCCCATTGCTCATATCGGTAGGCATCAAGGCCTTCTTGGTTTACCAAGACTAAGAGATCCTTATAGGCAACTATACTAAAACCATACGTGCTCAGCAAGCTATTGATGGTTTCAACTGCATCTTGCCCCTTAATTCCATTGACTAAGAAAGCATCTATCCCCCATTCTTCTTTATAGAAAAAACGAATTTCGGATTGGTTTTCAAGGTCTTCCAAAACTTCTGGAAGTGGTGTTTCTACATAATTTTTATCAAAGACAATAGTTTTTTCGACTGATTGACCCAAGAGAAAAGTTGTATTAAAAAGTACTAAAAATACAAGTAGTGGAAGTAGTTTTTCTTTCATATAGAATATGAAGCATAAAAATGCCATCCACAAATTGTAGATGGCATTTTATGATATTTAGTTAGTATTATTTATCCCACCATACTGGTGTATCCAATCCATCAGCACCTTGACGTGCAACTACAGCGTCGTAGTTGGTTGAATTAAGGTTCAGCTCAAATAAAGGATAAGCTTGACGTACTGGGATTTGCTTACTATCATTCAAAGCATCCTCACCTGGCTGCAAATCAGGATAACCTGTTCTTCTCCATTCAGCCCATGATTCGTAACCATTTAGGTAGTTAGCAATCCATTTCTGAGTGACAATTTGCTCGACAGCTTTAGATGCATCAAACTGCACGTACGTATTAGCAATGTAAGCAGCATATCCATCTGCTACACCATATTGCTCAAGAGAAGCTTCAATACCTTGGTAGTAAAGCGCTTCAGCATCACCTGAAATCCAGCCTCTTTGTACAGCTTCAGCCATTGAAAACAATACCTGAGCAGATGTAAAGATGTAGTTTGGGGCAGCTTGTGCTCTTAAATCAGCATTCAAGAAAGAAACATCTGAGTTAGAAATAGCACCAGCTCTAGCTTCACTAAGTCCGTAAGGCATACCAACATACTTACCACCAATGTCAGTAGGATCTGCATATTCAGGAAGTCTAGGATCCATTGATACGTTAAGTACTCCACCGTTTGCAGTAGTCTGCATTCTGTCCACCAAAGTATTGGCAACAGCATAATCACGACGAGTAAGGAAACGTGCATACCAAGCATTCTGGAAAGCTGCTTCAGGCAAGTTTGCATAGAAAATGTTCTCGCTATTGTCTAATGCAATCACACCATCATTGATAGCAGAAGCAAATTCGGCAGCTGCTGTGGTAGGATCCACCTCAGACATTCTCAACGCCATTTTCATTCTGATGGTATTAGCAAACTTTCTCCACATGTCCATATCCCCATCAAAAAGGATATCACCTTGTACAGGAGCAGTAGAAGAAATATTAGCCTGAGCTGTTTTCAAAGTAGCCAAAACCCCAGCATAAACTTCTGATTGAGGATCAAAAGAAGGCTGACGAATTCCCTCATCAATATTCAAAGCCTCAGAATAAGGAATATCACCCCATCTGTCAGTAATGAAATTGAAATAGTAAGACTGAAGAATTTGAGCAACAGCGATCTGATTCGCATTTGAACCATAAAGGGAAGCTTCAGATTTAGTTTCCTCATTACTATTCATGATGATGATTTGCTCCAAATCCATCAACACTCCACTATAATACCCACCGTAATTGAAAATAATCGTCTGATAGTTATCAGCACTGGTGTATTGAGAGTTTGCCAGATATTGGGAATATAGAGATCCAGTAGGATCATCTATAGTACCCTTCAGCCCGTTGATTGAGTTGGTCAAAAGGGAAGAAGGGATAGCTGTCGTAGTTTGATTTGGGTTGACGTTGGTATCACCAAAATCTCCCAGATCACAAGATGTCACCCCTACGGCAATCATCCCTACAAGTATATATTTTGAAATTGAATTTTTCATGTTTCTTTAATTTAGAATCCTAGACGAATGTCAAAACCGATAGAACGAGTAGCAGGCAATTGACCTGAATCTACCCATGCACCATTGTTTCTGGAGTTTCTAGTATCACCACTCACTTGAGAAGGATCCAAACCAGGTACATTAGTCTTAATCAACCAAGGGTTGTTTGCAACTACTGCAAAGGAAGCAGTTCTTACAAAATTTGTGCGCTGAAGAAGCGACTGTGGAAGGCTGTAACCCAATCTGATTTCACGAAGCTTCACATAACTTGCGTCATAAACCCAAGCCTCATGAAGTGCAAATTGAGATTTAAAGTATTCAGATGCTTCTAGATAGATGTTGTTTTCAGTACCGTCAGCAAAAACACCGTCGAATCTCAACCCACCACCATCTGCTACTGGATCACGCATTGGAGTACCTCTGTCGTTATTACCTACAGTCATTTCACCTAGACCTGAGTATGCGTTAAACATGTTGGTGATAGAGTTGATTTTACCACCCATTTGCCAATCAATAGTGAAACTCAATTCAAAACCTTTGTAAGTCACTCTATTGAAAATACCACCGGTATAATCAGGAAGTACTGTACCCAAAACTTGGTTTTGCTCAGTCATTGGATAGCCATCTTCATCGATTAGGATGTTTCCAGCTTCGTCTCTTTGGAATTTTTCACCGATGATAGTTCCCCATTCTTCGCCTACTTTAGCTCTGGCTGAAATTGATCCCCAACCACCAGCTACACGGTTTCCAAGGAAACCGTTAACAAGTTGGATCGCATCGATACCTGGATAAATTTCTTCGATTACGTTTCTACTTCTTGCAATGTTGAAGTTAACATCCCAATTGAAGTTGGCAGTTTGCACTGGAGTACCTCCGATTGTCGCATCCCATCCTTTAGTAAAGGTTTTACCTGCGTTGATTGTGTAAGAAGAAATACCTGTTGTACTAGGAACCTCTGTGCTTAAGATCTCATTAGAGTTATCATAGTAGTAGTAAGAGAAATCAGTTCTAATTCTACCTTGCAAGAAAGCTAATTCGATACCACCTTCAAGTGCACCTGTAGTGGAAGCACGAAGATTAGGATCAATCAAAGAATTTGGATAAGTCATCGTTGGATTCCCATTATAAGGAGTTCCTAATGAGAACGCCGGATCCAATTGATATGGACTAAGCTCTCCTCCTACTTCAGCATAACCAGCACGTAGTTTACCAAATGATAAGATGTTGGTGTTTGGCAATAATTCAGAGAAAATGAATGAAGCAGAAACCGCTGGATAAGTAAATGCATTACTTGTCGTAGGTAGAACAGAATCGTAATCACGACGAATAGATCCATCCACAAAAACAATTTCCTTCCAACCAAAGCTAGCTTGAGCAAAGATTGAATTTACCTGACGCTGACTGAAGTAGTTAGAAGCATTAGGTCTATCAACAGATGCACTGATATTATACAAGTTAGGAACAGAAAGTCCACCAGCTGTAGAAATACTATTTGAACTGTACTCTTCCATTCTAATGTTTCCACCAATCAAAGCTGATACAGAGAAGTTTTCAGTCACTTTACTGTACTGAGCTAAAAACTCATAATTATCCTCTTTTTGTTGATATTTACTTTGGCCATAAGAATCAAGATCTAATGTTCCTGAAGCAGTACGTCCGTCAGAGAAATATGAAGTAAAATAACGACTTAGATTAGCAGATACAGAAAGTCCATCAATCAACTCATAAGTCAATCCGAACTTACCGCTATACGTATCTTTAGTGTTTTCAGAGAAGTTGGCATACTGCTCAGTGTATGGGCTATTCCAGTATAATGGTCTAGAATTTCTTGCTGAGTTGATGTTCCAGCTAGTGTATCTTCCATCAGGCATTCTGTAATACTTCTTCAACAAATCCATGTCCAATTGTCTCTGGAACCACTGGTTGAAGTTTTGTCCAATACTACCTCCTTGATAACCTTCAGTAAGGCTACCAAATACATTAGTTCTGTTGTAGTTAGCAAGTGTAGTCAAAGTCAAGTTTTTGGCAAGATCTACAGTTGCATTTAAGTTCAAGAAAGTTTTCTCTTGCTTAGTGTTAGGAAGTACACCAGTACGGTTTACGTTAGAAAGAGTAGCTGTGATGTTATAACCTTCACCTGCTTTACTTACTGACAAACTGTTGTTAAGAGCTACACCCGTGTTAAAGAAGTTTTTCACATTGTCAGGATTAGGAGACCATGGTCTAGTCTGACCATATGTGTCTGTACCTGGCGTGAAAGCATCCCACTGAGCTACCTGACGACCGTCCATTCTAGGTCCCCAGCTCTCATCAGCATAAAATTCAGGAATCAAAGCTCCATTTAGACCTGCCAAAGCTGGGTCATCAGTAGCCGGATTGAAGGTAAAAGTCTGAAACTCCTGAGAGTAACCTCCACCATACTGGTTCTGATACTTAGGCATTACAGAGACATTCTCAAACGTAGTAGTGTTGTTGAAGTCAATGTTCATTCTACCTGCCTTAGCTTTTTTCATGGTGATCAAAATCACACCATCACGAGCTCTAGAACCGTAAAGAGCGGATGCATTCGCACCTTTCAATACGTTGATAGACTGCACGTTGTCCATGTTGATAGTAGCAGGATCTGCTGTAGGAATACCATCCACTACATATAGCGGAGAGTTTGATCCAAATCCTCTTACACCACGAATACGGACAGCTGCCTCACCAAATTTAGCACCTGAACCAGAAATTACTTGTACACCTGACACTTTACCTGCCAGTGCTTCGTTCAAGTTTGTCTCTCTAGCTACACGTAAGTTGTCAGAAGTTACTTCCTGAGTTGCATAACCCAAGGTCTTTTTCTCACGCTCTACGTTCAAGGCGGTTACTACCACTTCGTTTAGTTGAGTCACATCATCTGCCAACTGCGCGTCAATGGTTGATTGGTTTCCAATCGCAATCTCTGTTGAGGTCATGCCTACAAAAGAGAATACCAACACTCCTCCTGTACTTGGTACAGTGAGCTGGTACTTACCGTCGATATCGGTAATCGTTCCGTTTTGAGTTCCTTTCACGAGGACACTTACTCCGGGTAATGTGGTTCCATCCGTCGATGACGTCACCGTACCTTCAATAGTACGGGTCTGGGCCCAGGCAATACCTGTAAGGACCATCAAGAAAGAAAATAGTAAAATTTTCTTCATAAAGGTTTTGTTTAATTTGGTTGATTAATATTTAGTTGAAACGTTAATGTTTCATAATCGTACAGAACAAATATATGTAATTTCGGAAACCGTACAAATTTCATCAGACTGTAGGAACTACCAGTATTTGGCAAAATGCCTTTTCTTAGATTACTTTTCTATGGATTATGACCCTCAAACAAATTTTTTAGCTGATAAAATTTAAATTTTCTTCACTAATTGAAGCTCAAATTCAAAAAAGCAGACTTTTCATTGCCACCCCTACTTTTGCAGTTTTTAATAAAAAAATATTTTTTTTCTTCCGTGCCAAAAATACAAAACCTGCTTTTCTTCTTTAACATTTAAATAACATTCACTAAATAATATATAATATTCATCATATTTTATTATTTTAAGAGTATTAGAATATAGCCCCATATTATGAAAACTAACTCAAAATCCTGCGCAGTTCTTTTAGAGGAATTTAGTACGGAACTAGTGGACCTAACCGACTACGGGAAGAGAGCAAAAAATGGTAAACTCACCGAGTCCCAAGCTAGAGATCTCCTAAGTCATTTTGAAGCAACGCACGAGTTGGCGCTGAATGTGATTACCCATTATTTCAAGCAAATAGGAAAAGGGCCTTTTTCCGGATCTAGGGATTTGACAGTGGAAGCTTTTCACGCTGAATTAATCGATGATGGGAAAGCATGGTTGGATATCGTGATTGATAGAATTCAATACAGCCCAGTGTATGACATTGATACGCAAGAGAAATTCATAGATAATATTCAGAAACGTTACATTAGGCTTTTACAGCGATTTGAAGATACGATGGGTAAAGTGCTTAACGAATAGTTAAAAGCTAAAAACGTCCAGATTAATATGACCGCATCTTGAATTTCTTCTTCAGCTCTAGCACTGCATTTCGGAAAGAAGTATCAGTTTCCATGATATCATTCACTGTTTGCACCGCATGGATGACCGTAGAATGATCTCTTCCTCCAAAGTGATAGCCAATTGATTTCAAAGAATGATTGGTGAATTCCTTGCAAAAATACATCGCAACTTGCCGAGCAGTCACAATTTCCTTTTTTCTTGTTTTTGCTTTCAAGTCATCCAGCGCAATTCCATAATATTCAGAAACTGTCTTCTGAATAAAATCCACTCCCACCTCAGTTTCAATGTCCTTGATGATGTTTTTCATCACGGTTTTACCGAGTTCAAGACTGATTTCAACACGGTTCAGTGAAGCATGTGCAATCAATGAAATAAGAATCCCTTCGAGCTCTCTCACATTGGTATCTACTGTGTAAGCCAGGTATTCTACTACATCATCAGGAATAATAATTCCTTCAGACTGCATCTTCCTTCTAATAATCGCAACCCTCGTTTCGAAATCAGGCATTTGTAGATCTGCCGTCAAACCCCATTTGAATCTGGAAAGTAATCGTTCCTCCAATCCTTTCAAATCCCTAGGCGGACAATCTGAAGTCATGATAATTTGCTTCTTACTTTGATGCAAATGATTGAAAATATGAAAGAACATTTCTTGGGTTCTATCTTTTCCAGCCAAAAACTGAATATCATCAATGATCAACACGTCCACTTGCATGTAGAAATTGGTGAAACTTTTCACATTTCCATCCTTGATGGAGTCCATGAATTGATTTACAAATTTCTCAGAGGAAACGTACAGCACGAATTTATTATCCGGACCGTTTTTGATCTCATTCCCAATCGCCTGTACTAAGTGCGTTTTTCCCAAACCTACTCCACCATAAACCATCAGGGGATTAAAGGAAGTGATTCCTGGCTTTGTGGCAACAGCAAATCCTGCAGATCGTGCAAGCCGGTTACAATCCCCTTCTATATAGGTGGTAAAAGTGTAAGTAGGATTTAGATTACTATTCGTCAATGCTTCTGCATTTAGCGATTTCATCTCAAAAGGAGTCTTGTCAGGCTCAGTCTGAACTTGCGCTTTCTTATTACTTGCTGAATTCCCTTGGGGAAATGAAACTACATAAGGTTGATTCGAAGAGTTACCTCGATCTACAACCACTGCGTATTCCAATCTCCCACTTTGCCCCAGGGTTGTTTTAATAGCGATTTTCAGCTCTTGCACATAATTATCCTCCAGCCATTCGTAGAAAAATTGACTAGGAACTTGAATCGTCAACGAAGTGCCTTCAAGTTTTACGGGATTGATAGGTTTAAACCAAGTTGAAAAGCTCTGCTCATTGACGTGTTGCTCGATAACACGTAAACATTCATTCCAAACGGCGCTAGCTTCTGAACTCAT